>NZ_BLXY01000030.1 GCF_014193585.1 Geomonas paludis | reverse complement strand
CATCTTCTTCTCCAAACCGGCAATACTCCCATCTCCGACGTGATGCGTCGCCTCACAACCGGCTATGCCGTAGAATTCAATCATCGTCACAACCGCTCGGGCCACCTCTTTCAAAACCGATACAAATCCAGGGGAGGCAGGGGGACGCCCATGAAATTATGCGTTTCTCTGCCTCCTTCTCTATCTGGGGTGCCCGTTGCTAATGTAAGGGGGGTGTGAGTCGTCCGTTCCCCGCGAGGCTTTAGCTGCCGTGCAGATGAGAGATTAGCTACAAAGGGTATCTTAAGGGGCGGTAAACTATCGGATTATTCTTCAAGGTAGGCTCCTGTGAACTGCCACTTCCCGTCTGCGCACTGGAATTCAAAAACTTCCACCGTCACCATCCATGGCGTGTTGTAGTCCTTTGAAGTTAACGCCTGTTTGTCTTTGACGTGCTGCAGCATGGTCTTTTCTACTATAGTGTCTTCCCCTTCTACTATCACAATCTTTTGGCCGAGCAACTTTTTAAGAATTTGGGGAAAGGGCTTACGGCCATATATCTCGACCGGATGACTATCCAGGATGCCGCCGACTCGGAATGGAAACCTCGTCATTGACGCCACCTTGCTGTCCTCGTTTTGAACTATGGCTCGTCTAAATCGAACCCAATAATTCCCCATGTCCCCACATTCTTCAGCGAAAGCATTTGAACATGTCATGACAATCACAACAGCACCAATGTAACAAAGGAACCTAGTCGCTCTCATAGACCGGCCACCGATGCCCTAAAACAACATAGGAACGTTTAGGGAAATTCGAAAGTCTCACTTGGTGCGATTGATTGCCACCAAGGAGGGTGTAGTGGCTTTGCCCTTCAGATATGAAGAAGGCTACATGGTTCTCTCCTGTAGTTGTACTTTTCACAACAGTTACGGCACCGGGCATAGGGACGGAAATCTTCCCCCAATGGAGCCAACTGGATGCGGCTGCAGAGTTGGTGCCATGGATGCCGACCTGTTTCAAACACCAGTTAACGAACGCAGAGCACCAAGCTATTTCATCGGTAGTTGCATGCAATGACGTCGTAGCGTGATACAGCAATATCCTCGGATTATCCTGGACGCCCCGTAGTTCCTTTTGCCCTATTTCCTTCATGGCTACAGCCATCCAGGGAGAATCATGTGTAGAGATTGGACTTTGGTTGCTCCGGTCGGCCATGTGACTCTCCACGTATTCACTGCTTGGTATCTTGTCGACCCCATGCCGAAAGTGCTTCCCCGGCTACCTTTAATTGGTTTGTAAAATTTAATCATTTTGCTACTCATGTCAACAACTGCTCCGGCGAATTCCAGTCGGAGTTGCCCCTGGTGCATGCCATCACATCATCTGGGAGGCAGGGGAGGCAGGGGGACGCCCATGAAATTATGCGTTTCTCTGCCTCCGCCAACCTGATGCGCCCGTTGCTAATATAAGAGGGGTGTGGCAACCTTCTTGTCATGCCTCGACAAGCCCGCATAGACGCTCCTGGTGCCTGCCACCACATCATCTGTCGTGGCATCGAGCGGAGAAAGATCTTCCTCGATGCCACCGACCGCGACCAATTTCTGCTGCGCTTGGGGCATGTCCTTAAGAAGTCATCTACTCGCTGCTTTGCCTGGGAGGCAGGGGGACGCCCATGAAATTATGCGTTTCTCTGCCTCCTTCTCTATCTGGGGTGCCCGTTGCTAATGTAAGAGGGGTGTGGCAACCTTCTTGTCATGCCTCGACAAGCCCGCATAGACGCTC
>NZ_BLXY01000029.1 GCF_014193585.1 Geomonas paludis | reverse complement strand
GGGAGCGTCTATGCGGGCTTGTCGAGGCATGACAAGAAGGTTGCCACACCCCTCTTACATTAGCAACGGGCACCCCAGATAGAGAAGGAGGCAGAGAAACGCATAATTTCATGGGCGTCCCCCTGCCTCCTGTCTCCCCACCCGTTGCTAGCTTGACCACACCCACCCAGTTTGTATTATTTAATCTTTTGGCGCAAACATTAGCCCTAGTCGTGGCAAAGGAGGAGTAATGTCTGGCAACAACAACTGCCAAAACTGCCACACGTTGAAGGCCGCTTGCGACGAGGCCTTCCACACCTATCCAAAGTCCTGTAGTCATGCCGTTTGGCATGTCATCAGAAAATACGTCTACGATCAACCTTACCTTACCGCAAACAACCTTCTTCAAGTTGTAGGGAGAAGCCCTAAATGGCAGGAGGTTCAGATTCATGAATTAGCGCAACTTGCAAATGACGGTGTACTTGTCATAGGCGGCGCAGTTGACTCCCCACATGGACATGTGATTGTTGTATATCCAGGCCAGCCCAAGAGTGACGGCGGGTACACATACATAAGCCGCAATGGGGAAAGTAAGATAATGCCTGGTCACGGCGTATATCCTCTTGCTATGTCCACTTCCATGGGAAGTTGGCCGGGAGCAAAAAACAAAGGAAATTTGACAGTCCGTGATTCCTGGTCCCGTGAAAAATTTGAAGGGGTTAGGTTTTTCAAATATGTAGGCACACCATATAGCACGGCAACAGGCTTAGGAAACTAAGGAGGTCGGTACGTGTACAAAAAGGTTTTGCTGATACTTCTTGTCTTCCACCTATCGTGGCCAACCTCGAGGTCCTTCGCAGGGTACCCCGGCTTTGTTGAATTAAAGTCAACGGTCTGCGTCCCAATTGATCAACAGCATGCAGAGAAGTTGCCTTCTCCCTGGAGGAAATACCTGGCCTTCACAAAAATGTGTCCCTTAAGCAAAACCCCAACTTCAAAAGCACGTGTTTTCCTTGTCTCTGTCTGGACTGAGGATTACCTTAACGCGAAGCAGAGTAACATGTGGGAGGAGTTCCCTTCGAGTATCATCGTAGACGATCGCATGAACAATCTGGGAACGCTTCCCGTAATTTTTCCGATAGAAGCTCCAACTGAACCTGCAATTTACTTTGGAAGATGGAAAGCCAGCCTACCTACCGAAATACGAGTCGATGTCTATGACCCCACCGTTTCCGGTGACCACTACTACTCTCCGCTGATCTGGAATGACAAAGAGAAGAGGTTCAGCATGCTCGATAAAGAGCCGAAGTCAGGAAGTCGTTACAAACCCCAATATAAGTAAAACAGGGGGACGCCAATACGCCTCTTACATTAGCAGCGGGCACCCCAGATGGAGAAGGAGGCAGAGAAACGCATAATTTCATGGGCGTCCCCCTGCCTCCCAGGCGCAGCATCCTTTACAAATGACTCATACCGCGACATTGCCATCTTTGGCGTCTCTCCAAAATAAGACAATACCTCCATCGTCGCCTGCCCGTTCAATTGGCGTCTTCCCATCAAGACGCAATGGCCGCTCCAGGGGTACCCAAGAAGGTCCTCCACGTCGTCTACTAAACCAGCTCGAAGAGGGTTTAGATGTATGTATCGAACCAACTCCAAGAGGTATGGCTCCTCTTCGCACACAATCGATTTGTAACGATTCTGGAATAGATGACCTACCCGGTGATGACGCTTGTTGAAGGTTACAGCGTATCCGGTAAGAAGGCGGCGCATGAAGGAAGAGAGTTTAACGCGCTGTGGTCTTAGCAGGAGGTGAAGATGATTGGTCATCAGGACCCATGCCAGGCATGCTGTGTTCGTCTTGATGAGTAGAGTCGATAGGCGGTCAAGGAAAGAGTGGCGGTCCTTGTCATCGATGAAGATATCACACTTCTCGATGCCTCGGACCATGACATGCTGCAGGACACCGACGGCATCAAGGCGGGCAAGTCTTGGCATACCTGCAACATTAACACCGGCCAATCAAAAGTCAAAATCTCAACAACGTCCCCCCGATGCCCTATCTGTGTCATCGAGGAAGATCTTTCTCCGCTCGATGCCACGGCAGATGATGTGATGGCAGGCACCGGGAGCGTCTATGCGGGCTTGTCGAGGCATGACAAGAAGGTTGCCACACCCCTCTTACATTAGCAACGGGCACCCCAGATAGAGAAGGAGGCAGAGAAACGCATAATTTCATGGGCGTCCCCCTGCCTCCCCCAAAGGTTCTTTGCCGTGTCGCCAAACTTGCGCGACATCCATCTTAAGCAACCCAGCAACTCGCTCCACGGCGTGTTCCAAGTCAAAGCCATCCGCCCGGTTCGCACAGGTCCTCTCCACATGCTCTTCCGCCTTTTGTAACACCCGCTCCACGAAGTCACTATCACCAAGGATGCGCTCGTCGCTTTTCAAGAAGATGCCGGCGCGTCGAGCAGCAACGACTTCCTCCCACCCCCCAGCGCTTCGCACCAAACCTCCGCCGGTCAGGTCCGGCCTATTGCCGTCTCTGAGCCCATCAGCGAGAAAATTCTCATAGCTGCAGCGGGCATCCCGTTCATTGCTTCCGAATCTGCCAAGGACCTCGGACGTTTCTTGCCATGGGAACCTCCTATCCCCGAGCAGTTGCCCGTGCCCACAATATCGATGCAGTCGCAGCTCGTGCAATGTACTTACAATTCCTGCCCTGACCGGGTTCAGGTGGATGTAGCGCACCAGCTCAAGCAGGTATGGATCCATTTGGCAGAGGATGGATTTGTATCGGTTTTGAAAGAGGTGGCCCGAGCGGTTGTGACGATGATTGAATTCTACGGCATAGCCGGTTGTGAGGCGACGCATCACGTCGGAGATGGGAGTATTGCCGGTTTGGAGAAGAAGATGAAAGTGGTTGGGAATAAGCGCCCAGGCAAAGCAGCGAGTCGAAGATTTCTTCAGGACTTGTCCCAGGCGCAAAAGGAAGCGGTCCCTATCTGTGTCATCGAGGAAGATCTTTCTCCGCTCGATGCCACGGCAGATGATGTGATGGCAGGCACCGGGAGCGTCTATGCGGGCTTGTCGAGGCATGACAAGAAGGTTGCCACACCCCTCTTACAT
>NZ_BLXY01000028.1 GCF_014193585.1 Geomonas paludis | reverse complement strand
AGAGCAGAAACTGAAAGTTTTCCAAGACCGAATCCAGGTCGAGGAATTCGACTACAAATTACGTTGAGGGAACGAGTGTCCACGATGTCCTGGCATCAAAATCTGTCCACGATGTCGTGGCACTCAACACTTAACTGCTGAAGATATTTTTTATCGGCATGAGAGTGTGCTTCAAGCTCATCTAAGAATCGAAAAAACACTCGGACATGCATTTGAAGCGCACTCAGTTGCCTTCAACCACACCTGAGTTGTTTTCAAAACCACCTCAGGTGAATTTTCCCCACGAACAAGATGCGAAAAGGCAAGTTACCGGAGCTTAAAACGCAGGGAGTTGCATTCAACTTCAACTCACTGTCGTTTAAACGCAGGTCAGTGGAATTCTCACACGTATAAAAATTCGAAAACTTCTCCAACAGGCGTTTGCAACGCACTGAGTTGCATTTAAACACCGGAGACCTGTTTTTTCCGACATGTAAGTGCAGTTTACGTGGAGATGAAAGTGCGAGAATGGCACGGACCGTGTTTCAAGTCCACGCGCAAAAAAAGGGCGAAGGGTGCTCCTTCGCCACTTTCATGCCTCTGGCTCTGGTTTCTCGGCGACTCTCCTGTCGTAAACTGCGACCGGAGAGTCGCGCGTGGGCCACCGTCTAGGCGACCTTGAACTGGCGGACCATGTCCTGGAGACGGACGGACATGGAGGCGAGGGCGGCCGCGGCGGCGGCGGTCTCGTCGGCTCCCCGGGCGGTGGCCTGCACGATGCTGGTGATCTGTACCATGTTGGAACTGATCTCGCTGGTGGTTGCGGTCTGCTCTTCGGCGGCGGTGGCGATCTGGTTCGCCTGCATCATGACGGCGTGAATCTGCTCGAGAATAGCTTCCAACGCCTGGCCGGAACGGGAGGCCTGCTCGGTCCCGCGCGCGACTTCCTTGCTCCCTTGCTCCATGGCCTGGACGGCACTTTGGGTTTCCCCCTGGATGGTACGGATCATGTCGGAGATCTCACGGGTGGCACGGGTGGTGCGCTCGGCCAGGGCCCTGACTTCGTCGGCGACGACGGCAAAGCCGCGCCCCTGCTCTCCTGCCCGGGCCGCCTCGATGGCAGCGTTCAAGGCGAGCAGGTTGGTCTGGTCGGCGATGTCCTCGATGGTCCCGACGATGGCGCCGATCTGGTCGGAACGCTCTCCGAGCGATTCCACGGTCCTGGCCGCACCCTGCACCCGCTCGGCAATTACTCCCATCACGGCCACGGTGGCCTCGACGACCCCCGCGCCGTCGACTGCTGCCTGGTTGGCTCCCTGGGCGCCTTGAGCGGCAAGGTGGCAGTTCTGCGCGATGTCGTTGGAGGTCGCCGCCATCTCTTCTCCGGCGGTGGCAACGGTGTTGGCCTGGGCGACGATTTCTTCGGTTCCGTTCACCATCTGTTGCGCCGTTGCCTTCAACTGGTTCGAGGACGTGGCCACCCTGGTGGCATCGCTGGAGAGCTCCTGCATGATGGACTGGATCTTGCCGGCGAAATCATTGATATGATCGCTTAGCAGCCCCAACTCGTCTCTGGAGTGGTAGTCGACGCGCCGGGTAAGATCGCCGCTGGCGATGGCGGCAATGGCACTGCTTATCTGCTTCAGGGCGCTCTTGATTCCCGAGGTGAGCAAGGCGCAGATGGCGATGCTGAGTAAAAACGCAATGCCCCCGGTGATCAGCATGGTGGCAATGGCAGCCGTCCCTGCTTGCTGTGCGGTCTTGACGCGCAACTCGGTCCGCTTGGCGTAGTAGTCCATCAGCGCCTCGGCTGCGGCTACGTATTTCTGCCTTGCCTGCTCTCCTTCGCCGGCAATGGCGGCTTTGAACTTGGCGGTATCGCCCGAGGCCGCAATGGCCTTCAGTGCGTCATTCACCTTTGCGCCGGCGGTGAGTGCGCTGTCCAACTCCGCTACCAGTTTCTTGCCGTCGGGAGTCTTGGTGTTCTTCTTCACCGCGTCGAATGCCTGTTGGTACGCTTTGCGGTGCTCCTCCATGTGTTTGGCGATTTTGTCCCGGTCCGCTTGGGTATCGGCCAGCACCAGTCCCTTCATTTCCTCGTCGATCCCCTGCAGGTTGAGCAACACTTGTCCGGCACTGGCGGTCAGCCCGCTGATGCGGTTAACGTTGTTCAACTGGTCCGCACTGCTGTAGAGACCTTTCATCCCCGCCCCCACAACGATGAACAGCAGCAACGACACGGTTCCAAAGCCAAGCAGTAACCGTTTTGCGATTGTGAGGTTTACCATAACTCCTCCCTTTAGTAGCACCAGCCGGAAATTTTCACTCATAGTGATCCATCAAATAACTATCGGCATTTATGTATGGGTACTTTAGTCTACAAAACTTCGATGTTTCTTCGGCCTGATTCAGATTCTCCCAAAGCGCAACTGCGCTTCGCGATGACTGGCGCCTTGCTGCCGGGGCATGCTATATTCGCCACATTGAGCAATCCCCGTCAGGATTTCTCCGCGACTCTCCGCTAGGATGACCTGCGAATCGAGAGGGGACGGCAGGCACATGGACAAGGCACAGGCATACGCGGAGCGCTTCGACAGGGTGGTCCGCTACATAGAGCGGCACCTGGACGAGCCGTTGACGGTGGAGGGACTGAGCCGGGTGGCGCATTTCTCGAAGTTCCACTTCCACCGGCAGTTCACGCTCTATACGGGCATGGGCGTCTTCGCCTTCATCCGGCAAATGCGGCTGAAGCACGCCTCGCACCGGCTCTGCTACCGCCGCGAGGAGCGCATCATCGACATCGCCCTGGACGCGGGCTTCGAAAGTCCCGAGGCGTTCTCGCGCGCCTTCAAGCAGGTGTTCGGCCAGTCTCCCTCCCAGTTCAGAAAATCCCCCCAATGGCAGCCCTGGAAGGAGCGCTTCCGGCCGCCGCCCATGCAAAGGAGAGAAGAGATGGAAGTGAGAATCGTGGAGTTCCCGGAAACGAGGATCGCGGTGCTGCCCCACCGGGGCGCACCGGAGAAGATCGACGAGTCGGCGCTGAAGTTCATCGAGTGGCGCAAGCAGAGCGGACTCTCGCCGGTAAAGCAGGCGCTCACCTTCGGGATCGTCTACGACGATCCCGCGGTGACCGAGCCGGAGCTGTTCCGCTTCGACATCTGCGGTACCGTGTCGGAACCGGTGCCGGAAAACCCGCAGGGGGTAGGGAACGGCATCATCCCGGCTGGCCGCTGCGCGGTCGCGCGCCACCTCGGCTGCCATGACCGGATCGGCGACACGGTCTATCCGCTGTGCCGGGACTGGTTTCCGCAAAGCGGGGAGGAGCTGCGGGACTTCCCGATCTTCTTCCACTACCTGAACCTGGTTCCGGACGTCGCGGAGCACGAGCTGGTCACCGACATCTACCTGCCGCTCAAATAGCAGCCTCGGCTGCTGCAAGCGCAGCAAACACACGTCGCAAAATGAACTAGGGGTAGGTGCCGCATATGTTTTAATGGCAAGGTCACCCACCCCCCTGCCCCCTCCCGTCAAGGGAGGGGGAGACCCCCCTATCCTCCTCCCGCGAGGGGAGGGGGGACGGTCGACACTGGAGGCGGAGCCTTTGCTGTTTACTTATTAAAGTAAATAGTGTATACGCTTTTGGCAGGGCGAGAGGGAACCTGCAACAGCCGATGCATCCGCGCAATTCCCGTACGCGAAGAATCGAAGTCGATGGGGCCCCGATCGGGCCTGCGGTTCTGCAGCCGTCGCACGCGGGGTAGGGTGGACGGCGTTGAGGGATGCCATGATGCGTTCTCTGTCACTGCCACTCTTTGCCGCCCTTCAGGCGGCGCTGAAACAAGCCCACATGCTTTCCTCGGCCATCCTGGCCGGAAGCGGCGCCTGCCTTCTCTACCTGCTCCACATCTACACGACGTCCTCGCAAAGAATAGAGTCCGCCGTCCTCAACCAATCGACCATCGAACTGGTCCAATACCTCCTCGTTCCCAGCGCCGCCTTCAGTATCGCTACCGGTGCCATCATCTGCCTCTCCGAAAGCCGCACCGTCTTCTCCTGCCACTACCTGATGACCAAGGCGATCAATGCCTGCACGGTCATAGCCGTCGGCGCCATCCTCTACCTGGGTCTGGGCAAACTCGCGGCCGCTGCCTCGGATGTGCGCGGGGTGCAGTTGGTTGGGCGCGTTTTCCAGGCTGAGGATCTCCTCGGCGCCGGCAACGTTCTTGCCGCGGTGCTGATGGGGACCATACTGTTCGTGCTGTACAACGTGATCCATCGGCCCTGCGCGGAGTCGGGCGGCTGCAAGGTGTGCAGTTGCAGCAGGGTCCGGGCTGATGAGGCTGGGGCTGAGGTCAGTGATACTGGTGACGCGCAGTAAAAGGCAGAATCAAGCAACAGGGATGAAGGGGATGAAAGGGATAAACCTTAGGTAAAACTGACCCCTTTGTCTTCGCTGCATCCTCTTTATCCTCTTTACGCCTTTATCCCCTTTATCCCCTTCATCCCTGTGAATAGTAAAAAGTTTGCCGATGTTGGCTGAACTGAATGGAGCGTTCCGCCAGGGGGACAGGCATTTGACGGAGCCAGTCCCCCTTCTGCCGCACATCGTCTCTCCTCTTTTCCTTCCTGTAATCACTTTCTAACCGCCAGGACGAACAGCTCCAGGGTGACCAGGTCGTGCACGAGGTGCATGCCGAGACGCTCGAAGAGTTTGGCGGAGCCGTAACCGGCGTCCCACAGGGTCCGGTCGATGTCGAAGTGGGCATGGGCCTTGACACTGCCGTCTTCCTGGGGCGCTACTATGGCGGGGAAGGCCACCGGCCGGGTAATGCCCCGAATGGTCAACTCGCCGATGGCGGTCCCTTCGGGCGCCTCAGAAAACTCCGCGCTCTCGGGCTCCCACCGGATGAGCCTGAAAGTGGCGGTGGGGAAGCGGTCGACGGCGAAGAAGTCTTCGGACTTCAGGTGCCTGAGCAGGAGATCGCGCCAGTATGGATCCTGCAGGTCGTGGTTTTCGATGCTGGTCATGTCCAGCACGATGGAACCGGCGGTGAGTCTGCCGTCGCGCATGACCAGCTCGCCCCCCTGCACGGCGACGGTGCCATGGTGACGGTTGTTCAGGTTGCGTCCCATCCACTGCAGCGAGCTCCTTTCGGTATCGATGGCGTAGCTGCCATCCGCGGTCGTGGCGTCGGGGCGTGCCTGCGTTCCGGTCTCGACGGGAAGGCCGGCCGCTTTCAGGGCGGAGAGTCCTCCTTCCAGGACGGAAACGTTTTGATACCCCGCCTGGACCAGGCGGTCCCGCGCCACTTCGGCGCTGAGCGTGTTGCCGGTCGCATCGTAGAGGATCAGCTCGGTGCTCCGGTCGGGAACCAGCTCCGCGACGCGGTCCAGGAATACCATCTCGTAGATGCAGGCGTTATGTGCGCCTGCCAAGTGGCAGACGGCGTAATCCTCGGGCGTCATGACGTCGATGACGAGGGCGCCGGAGGTCAACTGTTCCTTCAGTTGTGCACAGGTGGTAGTCTTCATGGTCTTCATCCTTCTTGTTATCAAACTGCAATTACTTCAAGTGGATCTTTGACCATTTTATCACTTTGCCGAAAATGCTCTCAACTTCGACCATTCAGCGGTCCGGAAAAGGCAATTACTTAACGCAAAGCAACCGTGTTCTCTGTCAAGCAAAAGCGTGGCTATCGCTCCAAGGCTGGTTATCTCTGAGCATTGCATTCAGTATGACCAGGAGCTTTCGCATCGTAGCGGTTATAGCCACCTTGTGCA
>NZ_BLXY01000027.1 GCF_014193585.1 Geomonas paludis | reverse complement strand
CCCCCAACTACAAGGGGGGCGATTTCATCTACGGCGGGCGCCTGGCACAGGGCAAGCCGGGCCTGTACTCCATCGGCGTGAGCGCCCTCAGAAACGAGAGCGACAACGCGCGCGACCGCGAGGAAGAAGGGCTCGACGTCTGGGTGCACCCGGTGAAGCAGGTCGACCTGACCGGCCGCTCCTCCTACAACTCGAGCACCGACGGCTGGATGGAGCATGCCTACACCCTCTCCGTGGCCCCGATCGACGCCGTGACCGTCAGCGCCGACTTCTCCAGGATCAACTACCAGGACTACTTCTACAACGTGACCACCACCGCCTTCGCCCTGTCCAACAACGGCGGGCTGCTCGATCCCAGGGAAAAGGTGACCGCGGCCGGCGTCGGCGCGGCCTGGACCCCGGTGAAGAACCTGACCGTGGCGGCCGAGTACAAAAACTACGGCTACGAGATCCTGGGCTCGGCGGACTACGTCGGGGGCAAGGTGGCCTACACCACCGCCGACGCCCTCTCGCTGGGAGCGTCCGGGCACCGCATGGACGGCTCCACCGACCGTACCCGCTACTACGACTACCGGCTCTACGCCCTGAAGAAGACCGGGCACACCGAGTTCGGCCTCGACTTCTACAACGTCATCTTCGATCGCCCCATCGACGGCGTGAAGAGCAGCTACGCGCTCACCGGCATCGCCGGCTACGAGCTCACCGAGAAGCTCAACGTCGGCGGGGAAATCGAGTATTCCCAGAGCCCGGATTTCAACCGGGAGTGGCGGGCGCTCGTGAAGGTCGCCTACGCCTTCGATATCAAGGGCGGCGAAAAGGGGGGCAAGAGTGAAAAGTAAAATACTGATTCTGCTGATGGTGCCGCTCATGGCGCTGCTTCTCGTTGCCTGTGCCAACACCAGGAGCGGCGCAAGGATCCACCCGGAGGCGGTCACCGGAACACCCAACTGTACCGAGTGCCACACCGACGCCTACGCGGCCATGAACCACCAGGCCGTGGACTTCTTCAAAAAGCACAGCATCTTCGCCAGCAACGCCAGGATGGCCTGCGCTTCCTGCCATGCCGAATCCTTCTGCTCCGACTGCCACGCGCACAAGGAGGAGTTGAAACCCAGCGTCAAATACACCCAGCAGGTGGAGCGTACCCTGCCGCACCGGGGCGATTACCTGAGCCAGCACAGGATCGACGGCAAGATCAATCCCGCGTCGTGTGCCAAGTGCCACGGACGCACCAACAACGAGAGGTGTCTGACATGCCACAAATAACGACCAAAGTTCTGTCTTTTGCGGTCCTTGGTGCGCTGGCGCTGGCCCTGTCGGGATGCGGGGACGCGAACCCGCAGGCCTCTTTCGACCCTGCCGCCGGCAAGCACCCGGCCAACTGGCTGCCGTCCGGGCACAGCGCCGCCGCCGAGGAGGACATCAACGGCTGCGTCGAGTGCCACGGCGACGCCCTCGACGGCGGCATCGCCAAGGTTTCCTGCCTCACCTGCCATATCGGCGGCGCCACCTCGGCGCACCCGGTACTGTGGGGGGGACTCGCCTATGCCCTCCATGCCGGCTACGTGGGGANCAACGGCACCGCCACCTGCGCCACCGCCCTCTGCCACGGCACCGCCCTGGCCGGCGTGGCAGACTCCGGCCCGGCCTGCACCGACTGCCACATGGCGGGCACGGCCCAGGCCCCGCAGATCCACCAGTGGGGCGGCGTGAGCGCCACCACTATCCAGGACATCGCCGGGCACAAGGCGTATTTCCAGGCGGCTCCCAGCATAAGCTTCACGACCTGCCGTAACGCGGCCTGCCATGGTACCACCCTGGCCGGCGTGTTCGCCAGTGGCCCGTCCTGCATCAAGAACGGCTGCCACGGCTCAGGCAACCCCGTGCCGGCGGAGAACTAGCCAAACCGATGTGGGTTCATTTCCCAGACCAAGCAGAAGGAGAACATAACATGTGCATCCCCTGGAAGAAACACATTGCAGCGGCTTTACTGCTTCTCTGCCTGCCGTTCATCCTGATCGGCTGCGGCGGCGGTGGCGGTGGCGGCGGCACGAGGGTGGTCTCCGGCGTCGCCGTGAAGGGCCCCATCGCGGGCGCCCTGGTCTCGGTGTACCGGCTGCAGCTAGACGGCAGCCGCGGCGCCCTGCTGGGCACCGGCACCACCGGCACTACCGGTGACTATGCGGTCAAGATCCCGGCCTCCATCACCGGTCCCATCGTGGTCACCGTCACCGGCCAGCCCGGCGCCACCTACCTCAGCGAGAGCACCAACGCTCCGGTTCCCTTCACGGCGGCCGATTCGTTCAGCGCGGTGGTGGACAATTTCAACCCCGACGTCCCGGTGGCGGTCACCCCGCTCACCGAGGCCGCCTTCGAGAAGCTGCCGCTCATCCTGCAGCAAAAACCGGGCACCATCACGCCGGAAGTGCTGCAAGGCGCGGTCGTTGCGGCCAACGCCCAGGTGGGCGACCTGTTCAACGTGACCGACATCCTGGCGCCGCCGGCCGACAGCGCGACTTACCAGGCCAACTTGGCCGTCATCGACCAGATGATCGTCGATTCCAAGGCCGGCGGCACCGTGACCAACACCACGGCGGTCATGACCGTGATCAACCAGGCAACCTCCGACGTGAACCCCGCGGCACCGGCGTACCAGACCTTCGTGGACGTCTTCACCACCGCGGCCGCCCAGGTCGTCGCGGCTGATCCCGCGCTCGCTGCCACGGTCGCCAACATCACCCAGCAGGTGACCGCACCGCCGCCGGAGCCCGACTTCAGCGACGTCACCGCCCCGAGCGTCCCCGGCGCCCTTTCCGCCACCACCTACGCGGTCAACTCGAGCACCAGCAGCGTGGTTCTTGCCTGGCAGGCGTCCAGTGACAACATCGGCGTGGCCGGCTACGACGTCTACCGCGACGGCGCGAAGGTCGGCACCACCACCACCGCAGGCTTTACCGACCCGTCGGTGATTTCCAACGTCACCTACAGCTACACGGTGGTCGCCTTCGACGCGGCGGGCAACTTCTCGGCGGCCAGTGCGCCGCTCTCGGTGAAACCGAACCAGGCCTCGCTCAGCGTGACCGTGAGCGGGCAGCTCTCCGGCGACCTTACCTCGCACCTGGACCTTCAGGCACCCACCGCACCGGGGAGCCTGAGCGCGGTCACCGCCGCCATCTCCGGGACCAACAGCTCGGTTACCCTTTCCTGGGGCGCCGCCACCGACAACGTGGGGGTCTCCGGATACGAGGTCTTCAGAAACGGGGTGAAGATCGGCAGCACCGGCACGCGCAGCTTCGTCGACGCCTCGGTCGCCTCGGCCACCACCTACTCGTACACGGTGAAGGCCTACGACGCCGCAGGCAACCGCTCCTCGGCCAGCGCCGCACTCGCCGTGACTCCGAACCAGGCATCGCTCGGCGTCACCGTCGGCGGACAGGTGAGCCCGTAAGCAATGAATAAGATCCGACTACAAGGGGGTAATTCTGAAATCGTCAGCAGAAGAGAATGCACCATTGGAGCAGGACACTACAAACAGGAGGAAACTATGATTGGCAGAAACCTAAGGTACCTCGTAGCACTGTTAGTATGCGTGCTGTTGCCTCTCGCAGGCTGCAGCGGAGGGGGATCCAGCACCAAGATCACCAGCAAAGGCACCGAGGTGACCGTCGGCGGTAAAGTCGACGTCGCCAAGGCAGCCGCCAAGACCGCGTTCCTGTCATCGACCTCGGCCGGTGCCGTGAACAACGTCTTCGTGTACAACGCGCAGGACGGGGCCCAGCTCGGCACCGCCGCCATCGGCAGCGACGGCAGCTTCAGCGGCCTGACCTTCACCCTGCCGGCAACCAAGACCGTGCTGGTGTTCAAGGCCGTCGTGGCCCAGGGCACCTTCCGCTCGCTGGTACCGGTCGACCTCTCCAGCCCGCCTGCCGCGGGCGTCATCACCGGCTCCAACCCGATCAACATCCAGATCAGCCAGCAGTCCACCGACATCACCAGGGCCGTATCCGCTCTCATGGGGCTGACCGGGCTTCTGGGCGACGCCAACCAGACCCTCGCTTCCGCCACCAAGACCTACACCGACTGTGCCCAGGCGGTGGTAAACTCCGGCGGGCAGATCCTCGCCTACTCGACCAGCGGCCTCGCGCTCTCCGGCACGCTCTCCAACGGCGACCTCCTGCCGGCAAGTGCCGCATCCACCCTGACCTATGACGACCTGAACAACACCCAGCTCGACGGCAGGATCACCAGCGCCTACATCCCGGGCAACAACCCGATCGTCAACTTCACCGTGGTGAACAAAGCCACGGGTAAAGGCATCGCCGGCCTGAGGACCTTCGGCCTCCACGTGGCACAGCTCAAGCCGGAGACCGCCGGCGCCAACTCCTACTGGCTCAACTACATCCTGAACAGCACCAACCGTCCGACCTCCGACCCGGTGACCACCTTCAACTCCAGCACCGGCGCGGTCAACGTCCAGGGCTACACCGTCATCGATCATGGCGACGGTTCCTACACCGCCATCTTCGGCTCCAACGTGAAGAACGTTTCCTCCGTACCGTACGACGCCAGCCTCGTGCACCGTATCGGCATCTCCGTCCGCTCCGTCGCCGTTCCGGGCGTGGTCGGCAAAACCGCGGGCGCATACCTCGGCCCGATCAACCCGCAGACCAACGCCAACAGCGCCAACTTCGCCGTGCGCGGCGTGGCCAACCTGATCTACGACTTCACCCCGGCAACGGGCGCCATGCTGACCAACAACGGCGTCCAGGCCTTCGCACGCGACATCGTAACCTCCGCCGCCTGCAACCAGTGCCACGACAAGCTCGGCTTCTCCGGCGGCCACTTCGCGTCCCGTCCGGACACCAAGCTTTGCGTCATGTGCCACACCCCGCAGAACAAGCTTTCCACCGACGTAGCCGGCGAGACCAACGGCGACTTCACCCCGTTCATCCACAAGATCCACATGGGCGAAGAGCTTTCTCCGGCTGAGACCATCCTCGGAGTCTCCACTGCGGAGATCACCTATCCGCAGGACATCCGCAACTGCGCTATGTGCCACAAGGGCGTAGACGGCAACAACTGGAAGACCAAGCCCTCCAGGAAGGCCTGCGGCTCCTGCCACAGCTCCGTCGTCTGGGCCAGCCACGAAGGCGGCCAGAGCAGCGACGCCTCCTGCGCGGCCTGCCACACCGGCGGCATCGCGGCTGTGGAAGTCTCGGCAGCTCACGTCCCGGTGATCGCACCGGATCCGAACAACATCTTCTCCACCCCGGGCACCGGCAACAGCCGCACCAACGCAGCATACGTAGCGGCAGCCGGCGCGGTTCCGGCCGGCGCAGCGAAAATCACCTACGAGATCAGCAGCGTGACCGTTGCCGGTTCCCCGGCCAAGGCCGCCATCAAGTTCAGGATGCTCAAAGACGGCGCCCCGGTGACCTTCAACACCTACGTCGACGCCACCACCGAACTGCTGCCGAACTTCGTAGGCAGCCCGAGCCTCTACGTGGTCTACGCCGTGCCGCAGGACGGCATCACCGCTCCGGCCGACTTCAACAAGTCGATCAACGTCTACCTGAAGGATCTGCTCAACCCGGCCAACACCAAGGGCACCCTCACCGGTCCTGACGGCAGCGGCTACTACACCGCAACCCTCACCGCGGCTACTTCCACCATCCCGGCTGCCGCCACCATGGTGACCGGCGGCGTCGGCTACTCCTACCAGCTGGGCGCCACCACGCAGCCGCTGACCCAGACCAACCTGGCGGCGTACCCCTACAACTCGGGCACCAAGGTCGGCGGCCTGATCGTCGCCGCTCCGAACGTCGCCAAGGTTGCCACCAACTACAAGGCGCGCCGCGTCATCGTCAGCAACGACAAGTGCAACGCCTGCCACGTACAGCTCGGCGTAGCGCCTTCCTTCCACGTCGGGCAGAGAAACGACGCGCCCACCTGCGCATTCTGCCACACCGTGAACCAGGCAAGCTCCGGTTACTCCGCGAACGCCAGCACCTTCGTTCACGGCATCCACGCTGCCGCCAAGCGCTCCACCCAGTTCGGCTGGCATGCGGTCGACGCAACCACCGGCTACTGGGAGATCAGCTACCCGGGTTACCTGAGGAACTGCGAGCAGTGCCACCTGGCCGGCATGTACGACTTCAGCAACTCCGTGTACACCTCGACCACCAGCGGCACCTATACCACCGCCACGCCGATCCTCGACCGGCTGCTTTACACCACCGTGGCTTCCGGCACCTCCACCATCAGCTCCACGGTACCGCCGACCGGCGTGAACTTCAGCACCGGCACGGTCTATGGCGCCGGCTTCAGCTACGCGGCTGACACCGACACCACCACCCCGGCGGCCGGCACCACCCTGGTCACCTCGCCGATTACCGCGGCCTGCTTCTCCTGCCACGACTCGTCTCTGGCCAAGGAGCACATGGTCGCCAACGGCGGCTCCATCTACCTCGACCGCACCACGGCTCTCGGCAGGAAGGAAACCTGCCTCATCTGCCACGGTTCGGCCGCAAACACCCTCAACACGACCGTCCCGACCATCAAGGCGGTTCATCGTTGGTGGTAAGCTGCAAGAAGACCCCGGGGTGACGCGTTCACCCCGGGGAAGCGCAAAAGGCCCGGAGACGTTTCGTCTCCGGGCCTTTTTTTTGTTAATCCCTCTCCCTCCGGGAGAGGGTGCCCGAAGGGCGGGTGAGGGAGGCGCCACGAAGCGGGATCATTGCCTGTTGCAGCGCCCTCACCCCGACCCCCTCCACGAGGGAGAGAGGGATGGGCATCCTGGCGGAAGATCGTGACTAATACGCAAAAAAAAATCGTCGTGCAGTGGGGGGGGAGCGGGAAGGAGGGGAGCCAGATCGAGTGCCGGGTCCGTCTGCGGACAAAGAAAGGGCGGCTTCGTCACCGCGAAGCCGCCCCGCCGGACTAGAAGTAGGAGAGGACTTCGTGCTGCTTGTTGTCGAAGGTGAATTCGTGAGCCCAACGCCCGTTGAGCGACTGGGTGACGTGATACATCTTCACCACCATCTCTTTTACGGCCCTGCGGGTTTCATCCTTCATTGCTTCCTTCTGGTTCTGGTAGGTGATCTTTACCGAATACACTTCGATCCTTGCCGTCGGCGGGGATTTCAGTGGTTCGGACTTCACGATCTCGAACTTCGCCGACTTAGGCAGGTTGTCCTTGATTTTCTTGGCGTAGAAATCGATCTCACCCGAGATAGCGAGGATCTTCTCGTAGTCCTTCAGTTGCTGTTCGGTGAGCTGGTACTTCTTCTGATAGATCAGCTTTTCTCTCGCTTCAGTGACGAGAGCTTCGGTAAGGTTGGTTGCGGCGTACATGGAGTTTTTATCTTCGTTCTGGATGCCGGACAGGTACTTCAGCGCCAGTTGCTTGTCGGCGGTCGCATCCGGAAGGACTACCTTCTGCGCGGCGGCTTTTTCAGACGCCTTATTGTCAGTACTTTTCCCATTGCATCCAAATACTGAAATACTAATTGCCGCAATGCCTATCACCGTTAATGCTTTGTGCATGCCATTTCTCCTTTGGAAGTCTTGCCTGCCAGTTGAATAGAATACTATGAACACTATGACTGTGCAAGTTACATATCGGCAAAGACAGTAATTTATAAATAAAAACTTCACGAGGTCCTTTGCATGCAATCCCGGCCGCCCCCTCTCGTCCTGGTTGAACGAGTGCAGCCTTAAACAGTCAGGGCCGTGCTGTGAAACCGTGAGCGCGGCATGAGGCGTAGGTGCTGGAGTCACTCGGGTGAGCGATGGGGAATTCGGGTGTATTTGATGCCGTTAATGGTTTGCGTCTCCGCCTAGTATGAGTTGAATCAAATCTTAAATCTCTCTTAAGTTGCAATAAAAAACTTTTTTGCGCCTTGCACTACAAAAAAACTATTGTACGTTTAGCAATAGTCCTAATAGTCAAGCACATCGGAACGCACTATTATTGAATTAGGCCTATTTAATAGATAACTGTGATTGGTGTGCCAGCACGTCTCTGAGTATTCCCGGTTGTTTCCGTCCAAATAAGTAGTGTTAGCTAATTAACCAGTCGGATGAGCCGGTGCGGCTTTCTGTCGCGCCTGGCCACGCCGTGACTCGCTCTCAACGCAGCAGCGGATTTTCTGAATACGGTCCACACTACGGAAAAGGAGGGGATGTCTTGACAAGCCACCAACAGAAAAGATCAGGACGCGAACAAAGCAGTCTCCTGAGGGTTGCATCGGTGGTGCTGGCGGCAGCGTCCACGGTGATGCTCACCCAGCCGGCTACGGCTGCGGATTACATCATCACCGGCAGCTCCAACACCTACCTGCGCATGACCCGCACCATCAACAAGGACGACCTTTACCCGTTGTACGAGTACCTGCGTTTCTCGGTCACCGCGGCGGAGAAGGACGGCAGCGCCACCTCGCTGCACCTGGGCGCCTGGGGGCGGGTCGACCTGTTCGACAAGTCGACCGACCACTACACCGACGGGGACCT
>NZ_BLXY01000026.1 GCF_014193585.1 Geomonas paludis | reverse complement strand
GAGCGTCTATGCGGGCTTGTCGAGGCATGACAAGAAGGTTGCCACACCCCTCTTACATTAGCAACGGGCACCCCAGATAGAGAAGGAGGCAGAGAAACGCATAATTTCATGGGCGTCCCCCTGCCTCCCCTAATCAACACCGTCCCCCTGCCTCACAAGGCCTGAGAAATGACTCCTTTTAGCCACGGGTTCTTCGTGAGAAACATGTACACTCCTAAAAGCATGCCTGACAACAAGCAGTATAAAGGCCATGTAGAGAAGGAGAATAGTGCCATTAGTAGGCTAAATGGTTTGCTGTACCATTTTACGTCCATTTTTATAAGGTACAAGTCTTTTACCGTGATAGCATTAGTGTGCAGCTTAGTAACGAATGTTATATATTCTTTTCGTAGTTGCCTCTCCATACTTAAGTAATAACAGTCCAATAATACAAACGCGGCCGTTGGCATTAAAGCAAATAACACAGCAAGTGGTTGGTTTTTGTCAATTGAAACAACCAATACTCCAGAAGCTATTGTTATACACCATGTTTTACATGAACTACTGTTTAAGGCCATTCTATTAATAGCTGCCTGCATAAGGTCAATATGTTTCTGCACCCCTTCATCGGTATGAATCAAAGACATTATAACCTCTCCAAATAAGCAAAATGCACATAATGCATTATTTAAATGAACTGACGCATCTAACACGAATCATAACATTTGAGCTACGAATAAATTAGAAAGGCATGTATTTATAGATCATAAAGTGAAGAATGAATATTTGATTTTTTCACCATTATGTTCTTTTCGTTCACGATTTATGAACAAGTCAATTTCGCAGCCACGAGCCTTTGCCTCATCAGATGAAAGCAACGATATTTCGGAGTCTCTTGATCTGCCGAGGGCGTTGATAGAGGTACCTATTCGTACCCCACAATCTCCGGTGACAATCCATCTATCATGAATTGGAAGTTGGCCGGTCGACGCTGTACCTACGACTGTTATTTCTGTTTCTGGGGGATCGTTTTCGGAGATATTTAAACGCCAATGCAAGTTGTACTTGTCACCGAGATCAACCTTCCCGTACTCTTTATCCTGGTGTTGCTTACTGGTAACAATATAGACTTTACATGACGGATTAACACTTCTGATGTACGCTAAAATCTCTAAATCATCCACCCCAAAATATGGATCGCAGATTTTTATGCTGTCTGCAAGACTTTCCACAAGCCATCGTTTGAAAAAATCGATGGCTTGCTTACGCTCCCCGCTTTTGATTAGGACACTGGTGGTCGAACTTTGAGTAGCGACCTTAATGGCATGAGTATGAACGTCGCCTGCCCTTGACGACATGCTCATACAAAGTTTAGAAGTAAGAAGAATAGCTTCAAAGGTGGGACGAACTATAGTAGTTGCTTGATCAGTTTTGGAATACCTATTTACTATATTTTGAATGGAGTAGCACATGATTGGGTATGCCATATCCATTGACATACCTGAAGCAACCTTTACAAGTTCTCTCACCTTTTCAATCTTAATTGTATCTGACATCCCCGCGTTAAGTGATGCTAAAGCACGCCATGTGGCCGTAGGAAGTTTCTCAAGATCGATTGCCTTCATAGACTTGTTATTTACTGCATCATTGATAATGTCACTTTTCATCTCTAATAGTTTAAGATGATTTTTAAGATCTTGTGACTGTTTAATTCTAGCAGGATCGTCATCATAGATCTTAGCTAAGCTTGCGGCTATGGCCGGCTCAATCTTTGAAGCCAGATCTACAATACGCTTTTGGGTAATAACTACATCTGGATCATTACACTTGAGAGTTGCAGCCATGCCTTGTCGCAAACATTCTCGGCTCAAAGCAGGATCAATTTCTTTTAATGAATCAGCCAACGACTCCATGCGGCTAATCTGGTCAAAAATTGATGGTATGCTATCAACTAGAGATCTTGCTTCTGGAAGGACATCAAGGTACTTGTCTCGTACCTTGTTGGGCATGCACTCATAGATCGCCGTCAATACCAAACAACGGTCAGCCGTGTTAGTGATCTGTTGGGCGGAAGTGACCAAATTTGACCAATCCACACTTAAAGATATTCGTCCTATAGCAGCTTCACAAATAATCTTATAACCGTTATGATTGATAAATCTGGGGTTCGGCAGCTTTTTATTGACAATTTCTAGCAATTTCCGTGCAAGTTCTTCTTTTTTTGGTCTAGTGAATTCGTGTTTTTGTTTTTTTATTGATGTAGTTATATCGTCTACAATGACATATATAAGATGATCACTATCGATTTTTTCTAAAACATTACATATTTTAATATAATCGAAGAATTCACATTTATATACAAAACCTCGACTGTCTTCAAAGGGGTCTATTATCGCTGTTTTCTTTAGGATGTAACTACATATTTCAAAATAAGCTTCATCTTGGCTTGTTGTAGCAAGCTTTTGTATGTATGTATCTGCAAGTGTTGGGCTAACGCTATAAATGGCAGGGGAAACGTTTACTACTAGTGCTTCCAATTCCTCCCCCTTCACGTCCTCTAGCAAATATCTTATTTTCTCGTATACAATCCTTTCTGGCCATTGATAATTTTTGTTGTTATAGAAATATATTGTTAGAACAGAATATAAACGTGCTTGATCCGACTTAGAATTTACAACCTCTATTAATTCGAAGAGTCCTTCTACATCTTCGTCATTAAAAATGGATTTCGGAATCAACCCAGAGAACGCACGTAATGCTAAATATATAGTGGACAAATAATTAACGGCTGCGGACTCCGACCCTAATGTATTTTCCTTTTTAAGTACGCTGCACTTTTGGGCAAACTCTTTAGCTACCTCAAGGTCTGATTTCGCTACAGTCCTTACAATTTTATACACTGTATTTATTTTTATCCATGGAATTGTTATTTCATCTAATGCATTGTTGATTATATGAAGCAACCTACTTCTGATAGATTCATCCAATGGTGCCTTTTCGTTTAATAAATTAAACGACAAACATGCAAGACGGCAGCGTTCATCTATACTTCTGACTTTAGATATAAGTCGTCCGAATATTTCGACATCCACTGCATTCAACGACTGCTTCTTAATATGGTTAAGTAAACCGTCAACTATCGTAACAATCGCTCTATCTAGTGTATACTCACCCTTAATCAATTTAGTTATTTTTAGGACATCGTCTAACGCTGAGATATTGAAAGGGGCTACCATCATAGCCTTGGTCATCTGGTAATAACACGCATCTCGGGTAGGTTCTGTATTCAACTTCTCTATAATTTTTAGCGCCATCTCTTTGTCACATTTAGCTAGTGACTTTATTACACTTTTAGTAGCCTTAAATTGATACGCCACCGTATTTATAATTTGTTCAACAGCTTCAAGTATCTCTTCAGGGAGAAGACTGTGAAGATGCTCTTTTTGTTCCAGTATCTTTTCCTTATCGACTAACTTAATCCGAGAATAAAGAAACGATAGACATGCTGCTTTTGTCACTACATCTTCTAATGACATAATGTAAAAATAAGATTCTACAAACCTGTTTACTGCTTCTTCTTTCATGTTTTTAAATGCTGCAGTGGCTAATGTAATCTCAAGCTTAACATAGTCCTCTGTTGGTCCAACTGGTTCTATTATGGCTTTTTGGCTGTCAAACTTTGATATTAAAGCCTTTACTGTTGTAGGATCAGGGATGTGTAGAAGGGGAGCTGCTATGTTTTTGAAATCAGTGGCATTTGGAGTATAATCGCTTGTAGTAATCATTAGGTCCAGGATTTTCAGTATGACTTCCCCAGAATCCTGTCTTGTTTGATTAGCCATCACCCAACGTTTTAATAGAAATATCGCATCTTGCTTATTTTCGAACTCAGAAACCTCTTTCAACACTTTGCTCGCGTCATACTCACCGAGTATTATAGAAGCAGATTCTAAGAACCGCCTTAAACTTGGGTCTTTTATTCTATTTGAGGCCAATAGTGTTTCAACTGGCGATCCCTGATTTGCAGCCCCCTCCCCTAGGGCCGATAGACTGATTTTGGACAGCGTCTGTTCAAGTGATTTAGACGCATCCTTCGGGGAACCTGCCCTTTCAGCAAAATCAATCGCAAGTTCTGGATGGGAAAAGAACAAATCTTCAGCTATTTCGAAAGCTCGTTTCCCAATCGCCGCTGGGTCGACCTCTTTGTGAAGTTGCCGGATGGAATCGGACAACTCTTCCGTCTCCGTCAATCCCTTCTCCCTCTTTGCTTTAGCGATAACTGCAAATGCATGTAGCCGGTCTTCCTTTGTTGTAGTACTCTGGGCAAGAGCTAAGGCTGTTTCATAGTCACCCATAGCCATATTTGCCTCTATTTCCGACCGCCAGATTGCTGAATCATCCAACTGGGATATTATCGTTCGCTGAAGACCTAACCGAAAAAGCTCCCCATCATTTCTAAGGGCATCTGCAGCATAAACCCCCATTTCAGCAGTTTTCATAATAGGCACAAGTGACTGGCAGCATTTCACCATTTGGCCAAAATATTCCGAAGATAAATATTGGATTAGCTGTGTATAATTCTCAGACTCTTTCAAAAAAGAAGGAAGGAAGTCCATTGCTGACTTGCTACCCGGGGCTGAAAAAAGATCATTTATAATCAAACTTGTGGCTTCATGTTTATAAGATTTCAGCTTTCCACACACGTACCTTTTGAATGCATCTGAGACAAAAGCCAAGCCGCCGTGATCTTCATTTTTTATGAAAGTGAGAGGCCTTAACTTTTTTTCCACCGAATCTCTATTAATTTTCGAAATTCTACTTAAGTCACTGCTATTATTTAACTTTTTGTCAAAAGCCACAATTGCCAATAATAATGCCAGATCATTATCTTTTTCTGGAACTATCTTCCACTCTATATCATAAAGTGAGTAAAGCTGATCCGTTATATCTTCGAGATTTCCTGGGTCAACTTGTTTATTATTGATCAATCTTTTTATTGTAGCTAGGTATCCTGGTTTCTTAGTAATCCTCCAAATATCTTCCACCTGATTTTCGTCACAGTTCGCATCTGCAAAGTATTTTTTAGCTTCATCGAGCGTAAAGCCATGTAAAGGATAATCTCTAAATGGAGTACTTCTAGTATTAAGATATGTTTTAATTTCGGATGAGGCCCCAGCGATTATAAACCGGAACTGTCTCATCCCGAAAGGGAGTATCGATAAGATGTTTGTTCTAATTTGAGCATCTTCGCTAGGGATAGCATCTAAACCATCAATAACGAAATAATACGTTTTCTTTTGTCTAAACGCTCTCTGATGGAGTTCAAATATTTTAGATTCATAGTTTAAGGCTGCGGTTTCTGGCTGCTCCTTTATTTCACCTAAAGCAGCTGCGATCTGCATATACAAGTCGTTTCGTATGAAATCAGGGCTATAGCTGTATTTACTGGATGGATTTATAAAGGTTGATATCGAATCCGCCGGGTACTTAAGGGCAAATTGCATCATGAAGGTGGACTTTCCAATATGGTCCTCCCCATCAATGATGATTACACGCATCTCGGGTGACATCATTGAACATATCAAGTCAATTATGTTGTCGCGGGGTATCACGCTACCTTCTGAATCTGGGAAAGTTTGACAATACGGAATCAGGTCCAATATCTCAAAGCTCTTGTCATTCTTTTGAACCTTAATTGGATCTTTACTACTGATAATATCAGTGTTGCCCAGTTTTTCGATTACCAGGCTGGCTATATCTCTCGTCGGTGTATCTTTAACATCTACGTAACCAATTGTATCAGGAATCCCTGGTATACTAGTTTGATCTATTCTTACGGGTAGAATATAGTCCGACCTTTCGTTAAACGCTCTTGTCTGAGCAAACCGCCGTTCGTGGTTTGTCCACAGCTTCTTGGAATAGTTTTCCGATAAAAACATGATACAGTACCGTGCTCGGTTACTATAAATTTCTGCTAGATACTCATATAAATCCTTTCCCCACAGCTCAGCTTTTTCAAACATGTCGTAAAAAACTTTCACACCTGCCTCTTCCAGATGTGTTGCTACTTCTACTGCAATTGCTCTATCCTCACCGGCAAAAGACATTGCAATATCATAATCATAGCTATCCATTTTTCACCTCTTTACAATTTAGATATCTTTCAAAATTATGGGGGGCGTAGGTAACTTAGGGGACTTATCACTCCTACCCTGTTGACCTCGCCAGAGGGCTTCTACGTCAACCCCGTCATTCGTTTCTGTCTCTTCTGCGGCCTTACGAAACAGGCCATGCTTGTTACAAGGAAGGTACCCGTAAAACCTCTGGCCCTTTTTCGGCCCGCCCTGAAACTAGCTCAGGACGAGTTCGCTGCCACAGTCCGGACCATTACCGCCTTCTCGCGCGACCTCATACCCCTTCCGCTTGAAATGCTCGGCGACCAGCGCTTCGAACTCGCCCCAGCTCATTCCATTCAGGGATGCAACATCCCTACGGGACTTGACGGTTTCGTGGAGCTTGTGCTGCTTCACGGAATTATATGCGGAGATGCCTGCTACGATCAGGAAAGCAGGTGCAAGAAACACCTGGCCAAAGATCGCTACTATCGGTGCTACTAGATTGGCGGGGGCTTGGGAGGGCATTGAGCGGGAGGTGAGAAAAGTTACAACGGCAAGAACCACTGATATCCACCACGGCAATTTGCTGGCGATGATAATGACATCTTCGATGGGGCTGGTGCGCGGTATTCGTGCCATGGGACTTTGCGGAACTCCTGACGGGGAAATCGTAAACACACAATTAGCACATAGATCGGCTTTAATAAAGCAGAATCAACATCCGGCCTTGGGCACGCAAAGCCGCAAAGGCGCAAGGAAAGAGCGATTAACAGGGATAAATGGGATGAAAGGGATAACTGCCAGGGCTGGAGGCTCAACCTTTGTCGTTCTCAAGTTACTAGCTGGGCTGGAGGCTCAACCTTCTAGATTTTGAATTTACTGACGCGGCAAAAGGCTCAGCCTTTTAGGTTTTCAATTTACTCCCGACGCCGGAGGCTCAACCTTTCGAGTTTTGAATTTACTGGCGAAGCTGGAGGCTCAGCCCTTGGCGATTTGAATTTACTGACGAGGCTGGAGGCTGAACCTTTGGTGATTTGAATTTACTCCCGACGCCAGAGGTTCAACCTTTTGGGTTCTCAATTTACTGACGGGGCCGGAGGCTCAACCTTTGGTGTCTTCAATATACTCTCGACGCTGGAGGTTCAACCTTTGGCGATTTGAATTTACTCTCGGCGCTGGAGGTTCAGTCTTTTGCGCTCGCAATTTACTGGCGAGGCCAGAGGCTCAGCCTTTTGCGTTCTGAAATTAATCCCGAGGCCGGAGGCTCAACCTTTCGTGTTTTCAATTTACTCCCGACGCTGGAGGTGTAACCTTTGGCGATTTGAATTTACTACCGGCGCTGGAGGCTCAGCCTTTGGCGCTCGCAATTTACTGACGAGGCCAGAGGTTCAGCCTCTGGCGTTTGCAATTTATTGAAGAGGCAGGAAGCTCAGCCTTTGGGGGGGGTGAATTTTCTCCCGACACCGGAGGCTCACCCTTTCTCGGGGATGTAGGAGAACCCGCTTAGTTCTTGAGCTTTGGCAACGCTGACAGCCCCTGCGCGAGAATTGGTCTTGGCTTCTGGAGGGATGAAGTGGGTTCTTGGGGATTCGGTGAGGGGTGCGGCTGCAGTTGGATTCTGCAGCCGCACTACACTGAGGGGCTAACTCAACTCAGCACGATGTCGACAACGGAGGACCACGGCCCGTAGCCGGCGCTGTTGTGGTACCTGGCCCGAATGTAGTAACGTTTCACCAGGTCGCCTTTCATTTCCACCTTGCACTTGTAGGCTCTCTCCGCGCTTTTCCAGGAAGATTCATCGTTGGGGTTTTCCGTGAACTGGACCTCGAGGCTGCCCATGCCTGCAACCTTGTTCACCAGGACATAGTAGATCCCGGACCCCTTGGGGCCTGGCTTGAGTTCCACCTTGGTCGGCTGCCCGGGCACGGAGGCGGTTGCCGGTTTTGTTGTATAGACCCTGTGGCTTAAGTCGTAGCCAACATCCATCAGCGAGGGGTCTTTGTGGTACGTGGCGAACATAACTGAGTGCTGGCAGGCGAAGGTGACCTTCATAAAGATCTCTTCGCGGGTATTGTCCCTCTCCTCCGCCATGAGTTTGTCGCCATGCTTCGCGGCGTTTGACTTTTGCCCCAGGAGTTCCGCCAGCGAATCAAACGTCTCTGCCACCGGGACATGTTTCCCGACGTCTTGAAAGGCTGCGTGCCCCCTTATCCTTCCAGCAAAGGTTCGGATTTCGTGAATGAGATCACCGTCGGATAACTTCGAGAGACTTGATAGATCGTGCTTAGGAACGAGCATAATGGCCTCCATGAATGAGGTGGGGTTGACGCCAACATTATTAACCGCTAATAAAATATGTCAAGCGACAGATCGGCATTTCTCGGAGTCCGCCTTCAGCTTTTGGAGTACGCAGCTAGGCTACTGATCAGAAGCCTGACCACAGAGGGCACAGAGGTACACGGAGGGGCACTGAGGAAGGCTTGACGGCATCTCACGCAAAGCCGCTAAGACGCAAAGGGAAGCGATCTACAGGGATGGAGGGGATAGAAGGGATTACGGACGGACACGACCGGAGGGCCACGGAGAAGCGCAGTTGGAAGTGGCCCTAAAGGCTCATCTACGACGATTGAGCTGTATTGCTAATTGCTGTATATTGCCTGCGAGGTGCATGTGGACATGAACAAGGTGGTTTCCGTAAAACCTTTGGATGGCAAAATAGTGGCAGTCGTCCTTTCGGATGGCAGGTCGGGCATCTTCGATGTCGCCCCCTATATCAAAAGCGATTTTTTCCAGCGCTTGAATGAAGAGGCCTACTTTAGGCAGGTCTCCCTCTTCTTCACCGGTATCGGCTGGCCCGAAGGGCAGGATCTTGGTCCCGACACCATCGCAGCAGAGTTGCAGCCGATGTCGGAGTAGCAGGAGTCAGGGCGTGACTGGGCGCAGTTCGACCAGGGCCCTTAGGAAACCAGAAACAACTAACAGGGATGAAGGGGATAAAGGGGATAACTACGAACGGGAATGAAACTGCAGGACTCTGGCTTTATGCTTGGTTTGTTAGGGGATTTGGAGCTTGATCAGGTCCGCTAGAAGGATAGGTATATCGTCTTCCACAGAGCGCCAAACTGTCGCCAGATCAACGCCGAAATATTGATGAATCAATTTGTCACGGAAGCCTGCCAAGTCCTTCCATGGAACATGACCGTGAAGGCTGCGAAATTCCGCAGACATGTTCTTTGCTGCTTCTCCAATTATCTCGAATTGCCGAATGACGGCATCTTGCACCATCCGAGTCCCGCTGAACCCCTCATAGTCCATTCCCTGCGTGTACAGCTGGATCTGACGGACTGCATCTAGGATGTGAGCAAGATAGACCGTATCGTCGCGGATCATTGTGGGATTACCTTAAGTTCCCTCCTGATGCGCTCGATCAAGTAAGGGCTGATCGCCTGCTCGGTCAAAAGGTCGATCTTCACCCCTACCAATTCGGACAGTTCTCTTTCCATTCGAATAAGCCCAAGGAGGCTTTGCTGCTGGCTAAACGACACCAACAGGTCCAGATCGCTATCTTTCCGGGCCTCGCCTCGTGCGTACGAGCCAAAGACGCCAACTCGGCTTGCGCCGTGAGCCTTCATATACGTCAGTATCTGTTCGTCATATGGGGTTATTCGAGGCATTTTTACCCCCAGAGGGCCGTATGGAATCTTTCGTAGCGGTGGCTACCTATATCGCCTAATGTGTGGAATATACTTTGGTTAGTCAGGGATTTCAAGCTCAAAGCGAGCTGGATCATTGGCGCTTTCGCTTCATCAGGAGGACCGTGTTTCTTTGGGGAAACCTGCATGCATCTGCCTGGAGAGGAGTAGGTTGAATTATCAGGCTCACCAGCAGGGGTGGCACCAAGAGATTGGTCTTCACCTATTACCTCCAACACTTCATGGGCTACTTCGGGCATGGCTAAGGCTTGATGAGAGCTGTCAGTTTGCGGCGCAGGGCAGACCATTTTGCTACTGTCTTTTTTGATGCTGGCGGGACTTTGTAGCCATCGTCTCTGGTTACGTGCAATGCGGTGGCTGATGCGTCTACGTAGTAGATGCGGTAGCAGTAAGGCCTGGTTTCAGCGGCGCTGGGGATCTTCTCTAAGATAAGAAATATAGCAGGGTGCGGTGCTTGATTGGGCCTACAAAGAGGAACCCGTCCGAACCTATCAGGTACCCCATCCTCTACCAGAGCGGACAGACCTTCTGCCCTATAAAATCTACCTGTTGAGTGCCACGACATCGTGGACAGATTTTGATGCCAGGACATCGTGGACACTCGTTCCCTCAACGTAATTTGTAGTCGAATTCCTCGACCTGGATTCGGTCTTGGAAAACTTTCAGTTTCTG
>NZ_BLXY01000025.1 GCF_014193585.1 Geomonas paludis | reverse complement strand
AGGTCCCCGTCGGTGTAGTGGTCGGTCGACTTGTCGAACAGGTCGACCCGCCCCCAGGCGCCCAGGTGCAGCGAGGTGGCGCTGCCGTCCTTCTCCGCCGCGGTGACCGAGAAACGCAGGTACTCGTACAGCGGGTAAAGGTCGTCCTTGTTGATGGTGCGGGTCATGCGCAGGTAGGTGTTGGAGCTGCCGGTGATGGTGTAATCCGCAGCCGTAGCCGGCTGGGTGAGCATCACCGTGGACGCGGCCGCCAGCACCACCGATGCAACCCTCAGGAGACTGCTTTGTTCGCGTCCTGATCTTTTCTGTTGGTGGCTTGTCAAGACATCCCCTCCTTTTCCGTAGTGTGAATCGTTGTCTGAAAAATCCGCCGTTGCTTTAGCCGCACCTGGCCGTACCGTCGGCGCGCGCTGAGGCCGCGCGAGCCGTCACAGTGGAACGACCTCGTTGGCAACCGCTTCTCGTTTAGAAGAAATCTTGGGAAATACTCTTGGACGTGCTGGCACACCGCCATCACTCAATATTGATAACCCAGTAATAAAAAATGCCCGTGTGCTCGACTTTGATCTGCTGTCGCAGCGTTGGATATACTCAATGCTCGGGGTTATTGTGCAATCGTTGAAGTTAAAGCTGTTTGCACGATCTTTACCAACACCATAAACACTTGAAGTAGCGTTGTTAATAACTTGATGAAACCAACAACAACCTCTCAAACTCAAATCTTTGACAGTTGAAAATCACATTTTTGACAACGTCCTCTTCAACTGCCTTACAAAGCAGCCTAATCGGCAGGCATAAATGAGACTTTAGGATAAAAGTGACATGGGAGGGAAATAAGTCCCGTCGGCAATGAGAGAAGTGAAAATTGCTATGACACAAGCAAGGAGAGCCTGAGAGTAAGGAGATGTCGCTGGAGGCTTAAAAGATGGTAGATGTCACAGGCGTTCCTTACCCGTGGCAGGCGTGGGGGGGATCAACAGCAGGAGCAATACGGCGGCGACGGCGGCCAGCGAGGCGCCGAAGAGAAAAGGAGCCACGGCCCCTTCCAGCTGCCAGATGCCGCCGAAAAGAAGGCTCGCCGGCAGGGCGCCCGCGCCGACGGCGAAGTTGTACCAGCCAAAGGCGGCCCCACGCTCCCCCGGCTGCGCCATATCGGCCAGGAAGGCCTTTTCCGCCCCCTCGGTGAGTCCGAAGAACAGTCCGTACACGGCGAAGAGGAGCCAGATCTGCCACTCGCTGCGGGCCACCCCGAAGCCGAGATAGGAAAGGGAATAGACGCACCAGCCCGCCACGATCACCGCGCGCCGGCCGATGCGGTCGGAGAGCGCGCCAAAGGGCATCGAGGAGACCATTTTCACCAGGTGGAAGAAGGCCCACAGCAGCGGCAGCCGGTAGGAGGGGGTACCGACGGCGCCGGCCTTGAGCAGCAGGAAGGCATCCGAGGAGTTACCCAGGGTGAACAGGAACAGGACCAGCAGGTACCTTCTCAGCCGGCCGGGTGGGAGCGCGCCAAGCCTGAGCCCCGTCTTTGGCAGCGGCGAGCGCTCGGCCTCGGTCACCTTCCAAACGATCAGGAGCACGGCGATGAGGCCCGGGATCCCCGCCAGCCAGAATAACTGCCGCAGGTCCTTGACCACGTAGGCGAGCAGGAAGGTCGCCAGCAGCGGTCCCACCAGGGCGCCGGCGTGGTCCATGGAGCGGTGAAAGCCGTAGGCCTTGCCGCGCAGCGATGGGTCCACCGAGTCGGCGATGAGCGCGTCCCGCGGCGAGGTGCGTATCCCCTTGCCGACCCGGTCGCCGGTGCGGATCAGCAAAACCGCCAGGGGAGAGGTGGCGCTCCCGATCAGGGGACGCATCAGGGCCGATATGGAGTACCCCGCGAGTACCAGGCGCTTTCTGCGGCGCACCCGGTCCGACACGATGCCGGAGAAGAGCTTCAACAGGGAGGCGGTCGATTCGGCAACGCCTTCAATGGCGCCCAGAAAGGCGGGACCTGCTCCAAGCAGGCCGGTGAGGAACAGCGGCAGCAGCGGATAGATCATCTCGCTGGAGACATCGGTGAAGAAGCTGACCAGCCCCAATATGAATACGTTGCCGGTTATGCCTTTGAACACGTCGCACCTCCGGCGTTCAGTCTATCCTAATAACAGACGGTAACAACCACCACCCGGAACAGACAGCTAATAATTAAAACAAATCAATTCTATTGACATTTGGAGTCGGATTTATTACCTATCTTTGAACGCAATCCAAGGGAAAGGGAGGCAAGGACATGGACAGGAAAATAGGCTTCATCGGCGGCGGCAACATGGCGGAGGCGATCATCAAGGGCCTTCTGGCCGGGGGTGTGCCGGCTGCGGAACTCGCCGTGTCGGAGCCGTCCGAGCCGCGCCGCAACCTGCTCGCCGAACGCTACGGGGTGCAGGTGCTCGCCGACAACGTGGAGCTGTGCCGGATGAGCGACGCCGTCGTCCTGGCGGTCAAGCCCCAGGTCGCCCCGCAGGTGCTCGGCGCCCTCGGCGCCGGCCTCACCGACAAGCTCTTCATATCCATCATGGCAGGGGTCAAAAGCGCCGCCATCGAGGGAATGCTCGGCGCCGGGGCCCGCGTGGTCCGGGTCATGCCCAACACCCCCGCCCTGGTGCTCCAGGGAGCATCCGCCATCTCCCGCGGCTACAATGCCCACGAGGACGACCTGGTGCTGACCCGCAGGATATTCGACCTGGTCGGCACCACCTGCGTCGTGGACGAGAAACTGCTCGACGCCGTCACCGGCGTTTCCGGCAGCGGCCCGGCTTACGTCCTCACCTTCATCGAGGCCTTGAGCGATGCCGGCGTCAAACACGGCCTAACCCGCGACGTCGCCACCGCCCTGGCCGCCCAGACCGTCTACGGCACCGCGAAGCTGCTTATGGAGAGCCACGAGCATCCGGCGGCCCTGAAGAGCAACGTCGCCTCGCCGGGGGGGACCACCATCGCCGCCATGCACTCGCTGGACCGCGACGGTTTCCGCGCCGCCACCATCAACGCCGTCGACGTCTGCGTAGCCCGCTCCAAGGAGCTTGGGGAAAAATGAAAAAAAGAGCGATGGTGATCGTGCGTGGCCGGGTGCAGGGCGTCGCCTTTCGCCACTACACCGCGCGCACCGCGCAGCAACTCGGGGTGACGGGGTGGGTGCGCAACCTCTCCGACGGCTCCGTCGAGGCCTGCTTCGAGGGCGAGGAGCGGGACGTATCGGCCATGCTGCAGTGGTGCAGGAGGGGGCCGGAACTGGCCAGGGTGGATGAACTGGTCGAACAGCAGGGAGACTACACCGGTGAGTACGCCGGCTTTCAGGTGAGGGAGTAGCTATGTATCAGTGGAATCGTGTCATCGAGCGTTGCAAGGTGCTGCTGGTCGCCCCCCTGCTGGTGCTCTTTTTTGCCGCCGCGGCCTGTGCCGCCGACCTGGACCTGAGCAAGGCGGTGAAGATAGGCAACGGCAAGACCATGGTGATAGAGTTCACCGACCCCGATTGCCCCTTCTGCAAGAAGGCCGAGGCCTACTTTCAAAGGCGCAGCGACGTCACTCGGTACATCTTCTTCTACCCGCTGAAGAACCATCCGGCGTCCAAGGGGAAGGTGCAGTATATCCTTTCGGCCAAAGACAGGGAAAAGGCGTACCGGGAAGTAACGGCAGACGCGGTCGACAAGTGGAAGCTGATGGAGACGACGCCCGAAGGGGTAGCGCTGCAGGAAGAGCACGTGCAGATCGCCAAGGCCAACGGGATCAACGCCACCCCCATCTTCATGATCTACGGCACCGTCGTACGAGGCTTCGACCTGATGAAGCTGGAACCCCTGCTGAAATAGAAGATGCCCCGCCGGAACTGAAAAAACGAAGAGCCGCCATTTTGCAATGGCGGCTCTTCGCGCAATGAACACTACTGTTGTCATCCCGTCAGTTGTCAGTTGTCAGTTGTCAATTGTCCATTATCCATTGTCAATTGCCCACTCGCCGTCACCCGATCGGCCACCCCTTCTCGAACCCGTCCGGAAAGAAGCGCTCCTTCGTGCGGTTGAAGTAGCCGTACTGGATCTTCGGGAACGCCTTCTTCACCTCCTGCAACAGCTTATACATGCCGATGCCGCGCTTTTGCACCCCCATCCTCTCGTTGTAGAAGGCGGGATCTATGGAGAGGTTGCGCATCTGCAGCATGTCCACGCCGGTCTTCTCGATGAACTTCAAGAGCGCCTCCACCTCGGACGGGCTGTCGGTGACGCCCGGGGAGACCAGGTAGTTGATCATGGTGAAAAGCCCCTTCTGCTTGGCAGCCTGGACCGATTCGACCACGTCGGCGAACTTGTACCCCTTGGGACGGTAATAGCTGTTGTAGAACCCTTCCTGCACCGAATTCATGGAGAAGCGCATCGAGTCCATGCCGGCGTCGCACAGCATGCGCACCCGGTCCGGGATGGACCCGTTGGAGTTGAAATTGACCGTGCCGCGCGAGCTCCCCGCCTTGAGCCTCCTGGTCGCCTCCGCGATGGTGTCGGCCTGCATGATGGGATCCCCCTCGCACCCCTGCCCGTAGGAGACGATGGGCTCCGGCGCCTGCAGCAGGTGCGGCAGCATCAGTTCCACGATCTCCTCCGGCGTCGGCACGAACGGGATGCGCTCATGGTTGGACGGGCAGCAGTCGGAAGGCTGCAGGCTGATGCACCCCAGGCAGCGCGAGTTGCACACGGGCGAGGTCGGGATGGGGGCCTCCCACCTGCGGAAGAACAGGTTCTTCGCTGCGAAGCAGTGGTAGTCGACGGCGCAGCGCGACAGCTGCTCGATGAGCCGGTTCTTGGGGAACTCGGCGAGCATCTTGCGCACCAGCGGATCGAGCTTTCTGTCGTCGTAGTTCTTGGGGAGCCAGTTCTCGTTGTCGTCCACGCGGGTCGCGGCCACCACGAAGCACTCCCGCTCCTCGTCCCACCCCACGGCCGTGTAGGACCACAGCGGCAGGTGCACCTTCTTCTTGCTGTAGTCGCAGGCCGGCAACAGGGTGCGCATGTACCCCGGCGCCATGAAGGCGGAAACGGCCTGGATCTTCATGCTGCGCCGCCCTTCCCTGACCTGGCTCAGGGTCACGAAACTCCCCTGGTCCTCGTCCCAGGCGATGGGAGGCGTGTCGGGTATGGTGAACAGGCGGCTGTCGTCCGGCAGCGGGATCAGTTCCACCGACTCCGGCAACACCGCCTCGTCGGCGCTCATCCCCGCCATGGTGAGGTAGGGGTGGTCGTAGATGTTGCCCTGGCTGTCGGCGTAGAGCAGTTTCGGCAGTTTCTTTCTTTTCATGTCTATCCTTGAAAACCGTTAGCCACAGAGAACTTCTGAGAAAATCTGAGAACTACAAAAGCGGTGTTAGAGACTAGACCAAAGACTTTGGTTTAACAATAGCCTTCCGTTTTGTGCCTTTCTCAGAAGTCCTCAGACTTTCTCCGTGGCCAATGGTTTGTTTTTTGTTCGGCAGCCGCTTACAGTAGCAAAAAAGCTTGGCGCGGGCAAGGGATGCGTCCGGCGCCGCTCCCCGGGCCGCGACGCGCCTGCCACCATTTTTCTGGCAACCCCTTTGCTAATCGGCTACAATCCCCGCCCATGAAGATCCTGCTCACCACCCTGCACGCCAAGTACGTCCATGCCTCGCTGGCACTTCCCTATCTCGCCTCGGCCTGTGCCACCCTGCCCGGGATTGAATCGACCATTGTCGAGCTCACCGTCAACGAACTGCCGGACCAGCTGCTGGCGAAGCTCTACGCCGAGCGGGCCGATGTGGTCATGTTCTCCTGTTACATCTGGAACACGGAGCTTACGCTGAAGCTGGCCTCGGATCTGAAGCAGCTCTCCCCGGACACCTTCATCGTGCTGGGCGGACCGGAGGTCTCCTTCGGCTCCTTCGACATGATGGTGCGCAACGGCGCCATCGACTGCATCGTGCGCGGCGAGGGGGAAGAAAGCTGCCGCGAACTGCTGGCAGCCCTGAGCCAGAGGGGTGCGCTGGAAGAGATCGCCGGCATCACCTACCGCGAGGGCGAGGAGATCATCGCCAACCCTGAGCGCAGTGCGCTGGCCGACCTGGACGTCATCCCCTCCCCCTTCGCGGCCGGACTGGTCGATCTCAAAAAGCCGCTGGTGTACTACGAGACCTCGCGCGGCTGTCCCTTCTCCTGTGCCTTCTGCATGTCCTCCATCGAAAGCGGCGTGCGCTCCTTTCCCATGCCGAGGATCAAGGCGGACCTGCTGCTGCTCATGGAGGCGGGCGTGCAGACCGTGAAACTGGCGGACCGCACCTTCAACTACGACGCCAAACGGGCCAACGAGATCTGGCGCTTCATCCTGGAGCACAACCGGGGCAGCAAGTTTCACTTCGAGATAGCGGCGGAGCTTTTGACCGATGAGAACCTGGCCCTGCTGGCGCAGGTGCCGGCGGGAGTGTTCCGTTTCGAGATAGGCGTTCAGTCCGGTGGGGAGGAGACGCTGGCCAAGGTGGAGCGGAAATCGAGCCTGGACAAGCTCTACGCCAACGTGGCGCGACTGAAATCGGCGACGGCGGTCACGGTGCACCTGGACCTGGTGGCGGGGCTCCCGGGTGAATCTCTGCCGGGATTTCTGGCTTCGGTGCAGGGGCTCTTCGCGCTCGACGCGGACCACATCCAGGTCGAGCCGCTCAAGGTCCTCAAGGGGACGGCGATGCGGGGCATCGCCCGCAAGGAGGGGTACGCCTATGCGGAGACCGCGCCCTACAAGATCCTGCGCACCCCGTGGCTTACGTTCGAGGAGATCCGCCGCATCGAGGGGATCAGCCGGCTCCTCGACCTGGTGTACAACAGCGGCAGGTTCGCCACGACGCTGCAGCTGTTCGCCGCCGAGCGCCCCCTGTCGCAGTTCTTCGATGCAGCGGCGCAGTTCTTCGACTCCGCCGGCCTCTTCGCCGGCAACCTTTCCCTCGCCTCCCTTTTCGAGGCCCTTTGGCGTTTTGCTGTCGACGGCAGGGACGACCAAGCGCGCGAGCGCCTGCGCGAGGCGCTCTGCTTCGACCTGTGCCTGACCGGCTACCCCAGCGGCAACCTGCCCGGCTTCTTCAGCCGCGGGCAGGAGCCGGCCGAACCGGCTGCCCCCCTGCGCCTGGAGTCCAAGCCCGGGGAGCGGGTCCGCTATTACCGCCGCACCTTCGCCCGTGACTACCGCTGCACCCCGTGGCGGGAAGAGGCAACCACCGTCACCTTCGTCTACCGCTCCGCCCCCGGTGCCGGGCTCCAGGTGCAGGTCCTGTAGCTGGGCGGCGCCCGCAACCCGCCTCACCCCATCGACGACAATTCATCCCCTTGCAGTCCCGGCACGGCAGGCGATACTTGACCCTTAGCTTTTTTTCATCAAGACATGCCGCAGCGGAGAGACCATGGAATACTTCACGGTTTGCTGCCAGCGCAGGGGAAGCGTGTCGGTGGACGGGATCTACCAGGGGGAGAACAAGGACGGCGACACGCCCCGGGTGTTCAGGTGCTGCGCCGGGCTGCACGACATCTCCCTGCAGTGCCGCGTGGGGCAGACGTGCAAGGAGATGACGCAGCGGGTCACCATCTGCGGCACCAACGCCATCGTCCCCCTGGTGGTCCGTTTCTTCTGCGACCTGCAGGAGTAGCGCAGGAGTAGCGCAGGAGTAGCGCAGGAGTAGTGCAGGAGTAGCGGCTCTACTGGGCGGTCTTCAGGATCTCCAGCACGAACCTCCAGTACCTGGCCACGCTCTCTATGTAGACCCTTTCATCGGGGGAGTGCACCTTCTCCATGTTGGGCCCGAACGAGACCATGTCCATGCCGGGTGTGCGCTCACCGATAATGCCGCATTCGAGCCCGGCATGAATCGCCTTCACCTCCGGGTCCTTGCCGTACAGACCCCGGTAGCACCTCTGCGCCAGCTTCAATAGCGGCGAATCGACGTTGGGCTGCCACCCGGGGTACCCCTCGCTCACCTCGACCGCTGCGCCACCCAACTCCAGGATCGACTGCACCGTCTCGACCACCTCGGTCAGGCGCGACGCGCTGGAACTGCGCTGGCTGGTGATCAGCACCAGCTCGTCCTGCTCCGTGTTGATCACCGACACGTTGGTGGACGTCTCGACCAGTCCGGCAATCTCTGCGCTCATGCGCTGCACCCCGCTGGGGAGAGCAGCGATGGTGCTGAGCACCTGCCGCTGCAGGTGCTGATACAGTACCGTTGCCGGCGCTTCACACGGCTCCAGGACCAGTTGCACCCCGGGATCGACCGTCGGCAGTTCGGCGGCAAAGGTCGCTGCCAGTTCCGCCACCACCGTTTGCGCCGCTGCCGCCCGCTCCGGCGCGAGGCTGATGACCGCGGCGCACTCCCTGGGAATGGCGTTTCTCATGTTGCCGCCGTCGATGGCAGCCACTCTCGCCCCGAGTCCGGCAAGACGCATGAGCGCCCTGTTCAGCAGCTTGATGGCGTTGCCGAGCCCCTTGTCTATCTCGAGACCTGAGTGCCCTCCCTTGAGCCCCTTCACCGTAAGCCGCAGGGCGGCCCAGCCGGCAGGCGCCGCTTCCCGCACCAGGCGCCACCTCCCCACGGTGTCCCTGCCACCGGCACAGCCGATGTAGAGGGCGCCCTCCTCCTCCGAGTCGAGGTTCAAAAGCGACCGGCTCGACACCAGTGACGGGCTCAGGTTCTTGGCGCCACGCAGTCCGGTCTCCTCCTCGACCGTGAACAGCAATTCCAGCGGACCGTGCTCCACGCTGCGGTCCTCCATGATGGCCAGAGACGTGGCCACGCCGATGCCGTTGTCGGCGCCGAGGGTGGTCCCGTTGGCGGTCAACACCTCCCCGTTGCGCACCAGCTCGATCGGGTCGTTGAGGAAGTCATGCACCTTGTCGGCGTTCTTCTCGCAGACCATGTCCAGGTGGGACTGCAGGCAGATGCTGCGTACCCCCTCCTTGCCCGGCGTGGCCGGCAGCTTCACCACGATGTTGCCACAGTCGTCCTTGGCCCGCTCCAGGCCCAGTTGCCCGGCACGCTCCAGGATATACGCCCCGATCCGTTCCTCGTGCCCCGAGGCCCTGGGAATCGCCGAGATGGCGGCGAAGCAGTTCCAAAAAATCTGCGGTTCCAGGTCACGTGTTGCGTCAGTCATGTCTGCTCCCAAAAGTAGAATTCCCCTGCAATGTTCCGCAGGGGATCAAAGGTGGTCTGCGCTGCTGTTGCTACCGGCGGCTGGGCTAGAGGTTCTTGACCTTCGCCTTCACCCGGGCGAACTCCGGCGTGGAGTCGGGGAGCCAGCTCTTCGCCGGCAGCGTGGAAATTTCCTGCTGGATGGCCTTGATCCGGTCCACCGTCTCAGGATGAGAGGAAAAGTACTTGGCGATGGTGCCGGGCTGCCGCTCCTCGGCAGCGTCGAGCTTCTTGAAGAAGCTGACCATCCCCTGCGGGTTGTAGCCCGCCTTGTACATGGTCTCGACGCCCAGGTAGTCGGCCTGGCTCTCCATCTCGCGGCTGTAGTACATGCCGCCGGCCTTGCCGAAGAGATCGGCCGCGACCTTGGAAAGCTCCCCCCCCTGCCCCCCAAGCAGCAGGCTCGTGATCAGGCTGTAGCCGTACTGCTGCGTCATCTGTCGGGTCGAGTGCCGGGCTACCACGTGGTTCATCTCGTGTGCCATGACCGCCGCCAGTTCCGTCTCGCTCGCAGCCGCCTTGATCAGTCCAGTATTGACGTAGGTGTGCCCGCCGGGGATCGCGAAGGCATTGACGCTGTCATCCTTCACCACCTGGAAGGTAAAAGGGAAATCCTGCTTGCGCACCCCGGTGAGAAGCTTCCTCCCCACACCGTCGATGTACGCCTGCACCTCCGGGTCCCTCACCACCGGGTGCTGCTTCTCGATCTCCACGGCCAGTTTGTCTCCCAGGTCCTTTTCCTCGGAAACCGAGACCAGGTTGAACCCGCCCACCGAAGACTTGCTCACTGCGCAGCCGCAAATGAGGGAAAGACCCAACAGGATCGGCAGGAAAAGCCGTTTCAGGTGTTTCATGAGGTACACCTCCAAGAAGATGATCGTGTGAAGGGCGGAAGTTAACGGTCGGCAGGATCTCGCCATTCTACGGCCCCAAAGGCCCTGTCACTGACAAAGGTGTAGACGAGACTGATGGTCCCTTCAGCCCGATACTTCGTGGGAATATTAGCATAGTTCGTGTTTCGTATCGACTCGGAATATTGAATGCCAATGGCGTGGCTGCCGTGGATCCTTACCGTCAAAGCGCCGTGCCCTCTGAAGACGCTCTCTGAGCCGTCATGATCAGGGCCAAGACTGCTTACATAGTACCAGCGCCCGGTCAGGTCCAGCATGGCCCTTTCGCCAAAGAGAAAGTTCATTGCCAACAGCACCTGCGGGGTCACCCCGTAGTGATAGCCCCGCTCCTCCGCCACGTCGGATTCCAGCCCGGTGGCGCCGAAACCGACCCCGCCGAGCAGCGAGCCCTGGGCTGCCACGCCGGGGCCGATCCAGTACTGTCCCGTGGTACCCAGGGAAAGGGCCGTGCTCGAGACCCTGAACAGGTAGGGGGAGATGTAGTCGTAGCTGCCATAGAGGCCCCAGATGCCGCGATAGTCCCGCCCCATCTCGTACGTTTTTCCTTTCAGCAGCCCTCTGACGGTGAGGGTGTCCACCAGGTTGTGCTGCCGGGCCCTGGTGGAGATTTCAAAATTGAAGTAATCCAGGGGGCGGTTGTAGCTGTACCCGGGTTTGCCCGGCAGCCCGTAGGCCATGGAAAACTCCAGGATGCCGATACTGTCCCGGCTGGGCTCCTTGACCGGGGCGCTGAGGTTTTTGGAGTGGACGTCGAGGCTGAAACCGCCGCGGACCAACCACAACGTCGCCGGGCTATGGTTCGGGAAGACCGTGTCGAAACGTTTGCCGAACAGCAGCCGATTGACTGCGGTCGGCGGAGAAATCGCCGCTGCCGCCAGTCGATGCCCTAAAGGAGGGTTGCTCCCTCCCTCTTCCAAGACCAGGTCAGCCATGCGGAACAGCACCTCACCAAGGAGCGCCCCGGCATTGCCGGTCGTGATCAGATCGTTGGTCGAGGGACGGGAATTCTCGCCCCCCATCTCCCAGAGAAAGCTTCCTACGTTGCTGTAGGCCAGCGATTGCCAGAAGTTCAGCCCGGCCGACCGCGCCAGGCCGTACATGGTGGCTCCTTCGTACGGGTGCCCGAACTGGTTCACCTTGAAGGTGTCCTGGTCGAAGGTCCAGTCCTGGTGGGTCAACTGGTGCCAGAAGGTGGATGGATTGGTAGCGTAAGTCCTCTTCCCGTCCTCGGTCTTTTTGTCGTGAAAGTACACCCGGTCGAAGGCATTGAGGAGGACGATGAAGGCGGGAATTTCCAGGGCCGGTATCAGGTAACTCTTTCCTTCGCCCGTCTCCCAGGAAAGGCGGCGTTGCGGTGCTGCCGCCGTGTAAAGCTCGGGCGCGGTGTCGGCCTGGGCGACGTGATAGACGGACCGGCTACGATGGTTTTTCCAACTATAAAGAGAGGCGGCGTCCAGCGTGACCAGACTGCTCAACTCTTGCGGGGCAGGCTCTGCGGTAGCTGTGCTCGCACCGGCACGAGGGTCGACATCGGTATCGGTCATGGCGAAGAGCTGTACTGGCACTGCCATCACCGCAAACACCATCGCCACTGCGAGCAGCAAGACAGCAACAGATGTCGGTAAGCCTCTCATACCGCCTCCCATGACTTCCTGGCCAATGCGCCTGCCCCAGGGTTTGCGGGGGCATGGCCGGCAGTAGATGACGCTAAAACGTCGGCAAAATTAACAGACTATAATCTATCGGACCTGTTTTTGATGTCAAGGCAGGAGAGAGAGGGCGAGCGGCAGAAGGGACAGGCTCCGTCAGGTGCCTGTCCCTTGAGCGGAACGCTCTTTCAGTTCAGCCAACTTCTCAGAGCACCAAGAACACCAAGGGGACAGGCACCTGGCGGAGCCAGTCCCCCCATCCCCCTTTGGCAAAAAAAAGCCCCATCCGGAGCAACCGGTGGGGCTTGAAACTAGCAGCGGGGAAGGGAGTCTACAGCTTGCGGAAGGACTCCATCTCCCTATGCACGGCGACGATCAATTCGTTGATGGTCTCGATCTCGCCCAGCATCTTCTTGGCCTCCTGGGCGGTCCCCTGGATCAGGCGATCGACCTCGGCCACGTCGTTACGCAGCACGTCGCCTATGGCGATCTGCTCCATACAGGTGTCCTTCAACGCCTTCACCTTGTCGTTGTCTTCCTGGACGCTTTGCATGTACAGGCGGTTGCCCCGCACCTGCTCCTCGGTGGAGTTCGTTATCTTTACCGACAGGGCGCGCATGCGCTCCAGGCTGCGCACGATCAGCTGGGCTCCGGTTTCCTCTTCCTGGATGGCCCGGCTGAACTGTTTCACACGGGTCAGGTTCTTTTCAGCCTCTTCTGTGATCAATTTGCTGCCCGAGGCCTGCTCGTCAGTGGCGGCGGCGATCTGCTGCACCATGCGCGAAGCCTCTGCGGCGCTCTCCTCGATCCGGTGCAACGCCTCGTCCGCCTTTTCTGAGACCGTCACCCCTTCGGCAACCATGTCCTTGCCCAGCCGTGCGGCGGTCTCGGCAGCAGCCGTTTCCTTCTGGATGTTGGCGACCAACTCCTCGATCTCTTCCGTGGATGCGGAAGTCCTCTTGGCGAGGGCGCGGACCTCTTCGGCAACTACCGCAAAGGCCTTGCCCCGCTCACCTGCCTGGGCGGCGATGATGGAGGCGTTGAGGGAAAGGAGGTTGGTCTGGGCGACGACCTCCTTGATGACATCGAGGAACTCTCCTACACGCAGCGAGTGCTGAGACAGGCGGTTGATGGCATCAACGGAGCGGTCGCTGTGCTCCTCTATCGCGGTCATTGCTGCAATGGTCGCCGCCATGGCCTCCATTCCTTCGGCAGCCTCCACACGGACGCGGTCCGAGCAGTCGGAGGAGCGCCGGGCATTGTCACGGATTTCCCCGATCGAGTTCCCAATAGTAAGGATTGAGTTGTAGGTCTGTTCCGTGGAGGTGGTCAGCGCATCGATGTTCGAAGCCGTCCCCTTGATGCTGACTGCCATTTCCTCGATGGAAGCGGAGGTCTCCATGACAGAGGCGGAATACTCCTGGATGCTAAGGGCGATCGCGTCGGTGGCGGCGCTCATTTCCGTGGAGATGGAAGCACGCTCGTCGGTGCGCACGGCGATATCCTCGATCTCCTTCAACAGGTCACGGAAGAAGGCGTTCATGTCATCCACCGCCCCTATCGTTTCCTGCTCCCTGGCAGCCTGTTTCTCGTGGTTGTGCACTGTCTTGCTGAAGTCGGCAGTGAGGCGGCCATGGCGGTCGGAGATGTCTGCGGCAAGCCTGGACACGTTTTCCACCATCACCAGGACCCGGTTCATCAGGGCCTCGTTGCACTCCATCAGTTGCTGCAGTTCATCGCCCGTGCCCGACACCGACACGGAGGATGCGTCACCGGTGATCCGCCCGAGTATTTTCAGCTGTTGTTCGATGTAAAGCCTGAGCGCTTCCTTGATCACGTGATAGCAGAATGTGCCGACAATGAATCCGGCTGCAAGGCAGCCGAGGACGTACAGAGGAGCAAAGGCCTTGGCACCGAAGAAGAGCCAGGAATAGAAGGGAAAAACGACCCCCATGAGGAGGCCGAAACAGACCATGAATATGTAAGTGCTGCGCAGTGAAGAGAGGTATTTCCTGAAAAACATAAAAGCCCCAGTCGCATTCAAATATGCCAATTAGTACATTGAAAAGGGCGTGGTGTCAATCCAATAGGCATAACACCCCAACTGGAGCGGTTCTGAGAGTAAGCAGCGGCGGCTATGACAGTGAGATCCCCCCTCTCCCCCTGGGAGAGGGGCGGGGGTGAGGGCGCTGCAGCAGCGGGAGGAAAGAGCCGCAGCAACGAGCCGCAAACAAGCTAGCAGCCAGAACGCGAAAAAGCCCCGCCTGGTTATCAGGCGGGGCTTTCTCTATTAAATTCCCTGCGGCGACCTACTCTCCCACATCGTTTCCAATGCAGTACCATCGGCCCAGAGAGGCTTAACTTCCGTGTTCGGGATGGGAACGGGTGTGACCCTCTCGGCATTGC
>NZ_BLXY01000024.1 GCF_014193585.1 Geomonas paludis | reverse complement strand
CGGCACTAGCAGCAGTGCGATTTAACCCCACGATAAAAGTCTTCTATGACCGGCTAAGGAACGCCGGTAAGGTGCACAAGGTGGCTATAACCGCTACGATGCGAAAGCTCCTGGTCATACTGAATGCAATGCTCAGAGATAACCAGCCTTGGAGCGATAGCCACGCTTTTGCTTGACAGAGAACACGGTTGCTTTGCGCCATTGCGTTAAATATTGGTTTCTGCGTTTCGTTTTGAAGTTCTTGGCGTCTCCGCGCCATTGCGCCTTCGCGTTGAGGCTTTTGTCTTTCTTTCCCATGAGACCGCGGCGCGCGCATTTAAATTGGTGATTTTTAATTTCGCTCCGCTATACTCCACCAATGTGCCTGCGGCAGCCGGGGCACACATGAGTGCCAAGGGGCCCACAGATGAGCAACAGCATCAGCGATTACGGCATCATCGGCAACCTGCAGTCGGTAGCGCTGGTCGGGCGCAACGGCGCCATCGACTGGCTCTGCCTGCCGCACATCGATTCCCCGAGCGTCTTCGCCGCGCTGCTGGACCGGGAGCGCGGCGGCACCTTCTCGATCACCCCGGAGGGGGAATGGGACTCCACCCTCTCCTATCTCGACGACAGCAACGTCCTCACCGCGCGTTTCCGCACCCGCAGCGGCAGCTGCACCCTCACCGACTTCCTTACCTTCCCCGAGCCCAAGGGGAAGAAAGGCCTGCGCGATTTCGTGCTGTTGCGCCTGATCAAGGTCGACAACGGGCAGATCAGGCTCCGGGTCCGCTTCTCCCCCAGGTTCGACTACGGCAGCGTCATCCCCGAGCTCACGCTGCACCCCGGACGCGGCGTGGTCGCTCATGGCGGTGACACCCGCGTTGCCCTCTCCTGCACCGGGGAGCTCGCGGTCCGCGGCGGCGACGCCGAGGGGGTCTGGGACCTGCGCCAGGGTGACCGGGCCGTGCTGCGGCTGCACTTCGGGGCACGCGAGCCCGATCCGGTCTCCGAAGGGAGAGCCGAACACCTGCTGGTGGAAACCCTCGCCTTCTGGCGCGACTGGCTGCACACGAGCGGCACCGGCTTCTTTAACGAGCTCGGCCCGCACCGGGTCCCGGTGATCCGCTCCCTGCTGGTGCTGAAGCTCCTGTGCTTCGAGCCGCAGGGAACCATGGCCGCGGCGGCCACCACCTCGCTTCCCGAGGCGATCGGCGGGGTGCGCAACTGGGACTACCGCTACTCCTGGGTGCGCGACACCTCCATGGCGCTCACCGCGCTGTTCGAGGTGGGACACTTCGACGAGGTGCAGAGCTACCTGGGCTGGCTGGAACAGGTGATCCTGAAGAGCAGGAGAAACGAACTGCAGGTGATGTACCGCATGGACGGCTCCGGCAAGCTCGACGAACACGAACTGCCGCACCTCGAGGGATACCGCGGCTCCGCGCCGGTACGCATCGGCAACCAGGCCTCGGAGCAGAAGCAGTTCAGCATCTAACGGCCATGTGCTGATCGCGGCCCACCTGGCGCTCAGCCGCAACCGCGACACCGCCCCCCGGATGTGGCAGGGCCTGAGCCTCATGTGCGATTTCGCGCGGGACCACTGGCGCGAGGCGGACTGGAGCATCTGGGAGATCCGCGGCGAGCCCAGGCACTACGTCCACTCCAAATCCATGTGCTGGGTCACCCTGGACCGCGGCCTGCGCATCGCACGGCACCTCTGGCTCCCCCCGGGAGTGGGATGGGAGGCGGCGCGCGCGGAGATCGGCAGTGAGGTGCAGTCGCGCGGCTGGAGCGAGACGCGGCAGGCCTACACCATGTGGTACGACTGCGACACCCTGGACGGCAGCGCGCTGCTCATGTCCATCAGCGACTTCATCCCCTACGACGATCCGCGCATGCTGGCCACGGTGGAGGCCCTGCGCATGGACCTCACCGAGGACGGCTTCCTCTACCGCTACCGGACCGACGACGGGCTCCCCGGGCGCGACGGCACCTTCCTCGCCTGCACGCTGTGGCTGATCACCAACCTGGCCAAGCAGGGGGAGATCGAGGAGGCGGACCTCCTGTTGGGACGCGTGAACCAGGTGGGGGGCCACCTGCACCTCCTGGCCGAAGAGTACGATCCCATCTGGCAGGAGCAGCTGGGCAACTTCCCGCAGGCCTTCAGCCACGAGGCGTACATCGTCGCCGCCACCGCGCTCGCCAACGCCAAGGCGGACGAACGGCGCAGGCCCGAGCCCCCTGAGCTGTTCCTCCCCGAGGCGCCACACGGCAAAGCTGCCGCCACCCCGCAGCAACTGGCGCGCCTGCTGGCCGAGGTGGCCCGCGATCACGCCGAGGAGGGACATCCCGACTACGGCAGGCTCGCCAGGGCCGGCATGCGGGAGAGACTCGCCGAGGCCTTGGCATCGCTGGTGGCCTTCGACCTGGACAGCCTGCAGGATGTCGCCGAGCGGACCAGCTACTGGTGCAACCTGCACGCCCTGGTGGTGATCCACGCCGTGCTCGCGCTTAAGCCGCGGGTGTCGGTGAAGGAGATCCCCAAGTTCTACCGCAAGGCGGGATGCCGCATCGGCCGGGAGGAGTACAGCGCCGAGGCGATCCTGCACGGCATCCTGCGCGGCAACCGCCCGGCGCCGGGCTGGCTCCTCCCTCCCCTTCCCCCCGGCGACCCGCGCCTGCACCGCTCAATCCGCCCCAGCGACCCGCGGGTCCTGTTCGCGGTCCACACCGCCACCGCCTCGTCGCCTCCCATCACCGTCCTCACCCCGGCGACCCTGGAGGCCGACCTGTCATCGGCGCTGCGGCGTTACCTCGGGCGGGAGGCGCGCCTGGACCTGGCGGAAAGGAAGCTTACCCTGCCGCGCATCTTCAAGTGGTTCGACGACCCGGGCCGGACGGCACACGACGTGGCGGTGTTCGTGGCCGGCTACACCGATGCCGACACCGCCCGGGAAATCAGGGAACACCCGGAATCGTTCCAACTCGAGTACGCGCAGTACGACTGGAGGCTGACCCCGCGTCGGCGCTGAGGCCGGAACAACGTGTCACGGTCATCAGACGTTAACGGCGCATAGACTGCGGCGACAGGTTCAGACCGCGCGCCGCGGGAGGAAACGGCATGAAACAGGCCATCGTGGAACGGGTTGAGGTCAACTGCTACCGCATCCCCACCGAGGAGCGCGAATCCGACGGCACCTACCGCTGGGAAGACACCATCCTGGTGGCGACCCACATCCACGGCGCGGGGGAAAAGGGTTTCGGCTACAGCTACGCCTCCCCCGCCGCCGCAACCCTGATCAAGGACAAGCTGGGCGACCTCTTGCGCGGGCGCAACGCGCTGGACATTGCCGCCTGCTGGGTGCTCCTCACCGGGGCGCTGCGCAACCTGGGCAACGCCGGCATCGGCATGATGGCGGTCTCGGCGCTGGATGCCGCCCTGTGGGACCTGAAGGCCCGGCTGCTCGGGGTGCCGCTGGTCTCGCTGCTGGGCGAGGCGCGCGAGCGGGTCCCGGTCTACGGCAGCGGCGGCTTCACCTCGTACCCGGTGGACAAGCTGCAGCGGCAGCTCTCCGGCTGGGTGGGACAGGGGATCGGCCGGGTCAAGATGAAGGTCGGGCGCGACGCCAAGGCCGACCCGGAACGGGTCAGGGCCGCCCGGCAGGCGATCGGGGCGGAAGCGGAGCTCATGGTGGACGCCAACGGCGGCTACGCCCGCAAGCAGGCCCTCGCCCTGGCCGCCGACTTCGCGGCGCAGGGGGTGACCTGGTTCGAGGAGCCGGTACCGCACCAGGACCGGGAGGGGCTGCGCCTCGTGCGCGACCTGGCCCCGGAGGGGATGGAGATCTCCTCGGGCGAGTACGGCTTCAACCTCGGCTATTTCCTCGACCTTTTGCGCGGAGGCTGCGTCGACGTGCTCCAGGCCGACGCCACCCGCTGCGGGGTGACCGGGTTCCTGGAGGCCGCCGCCCTGTGCGGCGCCTGGGGGCTCCCCATGTCGTCCCACTGCGCGCCGGCGCTGCACCTGCACCTGTGCTGCGCCGCGACACCCGTTCGCCACCTGGAATACTTCCACGACCACGTGCGCATCGAGCGGATGCTGTTCGACGGGGTCATCGAGCCGTGGCACGGCACGCTGGCGCCCGACCTGGAGCGCCCCGGCCACGGCCTGACGCTGCGGGTAACGGAGGCGGAAAGGTTCCAGATCTGACCAGGGAGGAGCGATGAGCGAAGCAGACAAAAAGGGGAATGAAACGGTGAACGCCAACGCGCTCGAGGCCGAACTGCGCGCCGCGGTGGACGGCGAGGTCCGTTTCGACAGCACGAGCCGCGCGCTCTACGCGACCGACGCCTCCAACTACCGGCAGATCCCGATCGGCGTGGTGCTCCCCAAGACCACCGACGCCGTCATCAAGACCCTGGAGGTCTGCCGCAGGCACGGCGCCCCGGTGGTCTCGCGCGGCGGGGGCACCGCCCTGTGCGGCCAGACCTGCAACGTCGCCGTGGTCATCGACCACTCCAAGTACCTGCGCGGCATCCTGGACATCGACCCGCACAACAAGACGGCACGGGTGCAGCCCGGGGTGGTCCTGGACCAGCTGCGCGACGAGACCGAGAAGTTCCACCTCACCTACGGCCCCGACCCCGCCACCCACGACCACAACACCTTCGGCGGCATGATCGGCAACAACTCCTGCGGCATCCACTCGGTCATGGCCGGGCGCACCGCGGACAACGTGCTGGAGCTGGACGTGATCACCTACGACGGTGTGCGCATGACCGTCGGCCCCACCAGCGAGGAAGAGCTGGAGCGCATCATCGCCGCGGGCGGCAGGCGGGGCGAGATCTACGCCGGGCTGCGCGACATCCGCGACCGCTACGACCGGCAGATCCGGCGCCGCTATCCCAAGATCCCACGCCGGGTGTCGGGGTTCAACCTGGACGACCTCCTCCCGGAGAACGGTTTCAACGTGGCCCGCGCCCTGGTGGGGACCGAGGGGACCTGCGTCACCGTGCTGGAGGCGACCGTGCGCCTGGTGCACAGCCCGCCGTCGCGGACGCTTTTGGTGCTGGGCTACCCCGACGTCTACAGCGCCGGCGACGACATCGGCGCCCTGATGGAATTCGGGCCGGTGGGGCTCGAGGGGCTGGACGAGCTCCTCATCACGTTCATGAAGAAGAAGAAACTGCACCCCGAGGACGTCGAACTCCTCCCCGAGGGTAAGGGGTGGCTCCTGGCCGAGTTCGGCGGAGACAACAAGGAGGAATCCGACCACAAGGCGCGCGAGGCCATGAAGAAGATCGGCAAACGGCACAACCCGCCCGCCATGAAGCTCTTTACCGACAAGAAGGAGGAGAAGATGGTCTGGGAGGTGCGGGAATCGGGACTGGGGGCCACGGCCAACGTCCCGGGCGTGCCGCTGGGGTGGCCGGGATGGGAGGACGCCGCGGTCCCGCCGGAAAAGGTGGGCCCCTACCTGCGCGACTTTCACGCCCTCCTGAAGGAGCACGGCCTGATCGCCTCGCTGTACGGCCACTTCGGCGACGGCTGCATCCACTGCCGCATCTCCTTCGACCTCTTCACCCACCAGGGGGTGCAGAACTACCTGAGTTTCCTGGACAAGGCCACCGACCTCGTGGTCCGCTACGGCGGCTCCTTCTCCGCCGAGCACGGCGACGGGCAGTCCAAGGCGATGTACCTGGAAAAGATGTACGGCCCCGAGCTTTTGGAGGCGTTCCGGCGCTTCAAGGAGCTGTGGGACCCGGAATGGAAGATGAATCCCGGTAAGGTCGTCGAGCCCTTCCGCCCCGATCAGAACCTCAGGCTGGGGCCGGAGTACAACCCGTGGCAGCCCGACACCCGTTTCCGTTTCCCCAACGACGACGGCAGTTTCCCGCGTGCCATCCTGCGCTGCGTCGGCGTGGGCAAGTGCCGCCGCACCCACGACGCCTTCATGTGCCCGAGCTATCTGGCCACCCTGGAGGAGAAGCACACCACCCGCGGCCGGGCGCACCTTCTGTTCGAGATGTTCCGGGGGGATTTCGTGGCCGACGGCTGGCACAGCAAGGAGGTGCTGGAATCCCTGGAATTCTGTCTCTCCTGCAAGGGGTGCAAGACCGACTGCCCGGTCAACGTCGACATGGCCACCTACAAGGCCGAGTTTCTGCACCACCACTACCGGCACCGGCTCCGTCCGCTGCCGGCCTATTCCATGGGGCTGTTCGGGATCTGGGGCGCGCTGGGCGCCAAGGTGCCGGCGCTGGCCAACTTCATGGGACAGACCCCGGTACTCTCGGGCATCACCAAGGCGTTAGGCGGTATCGCCCGGCAACGGAGCATGCCCCGCTTCGCCCCGGAGACCTTCACCTCCTGGTACAGAAGCGGCAGACACGGCGGTCGCAGCGAGGGGCGCCGCGTCGTGCTCTACCCCGACATCTTCAACGACTGTTTCTTCCCCGAGACCCTGAAGGCCGCCTTCGAGTTGCTTACCCGGTACGGCTACCAGGTCATCGTCCCGAAGAAGCGTCCCCCCGCCGTGCGTCCCCCCATCGACTACGGCATGATCGAGTACGCCAGGAAGAAGATCCTCAAGGTTGTCGAGATGTTGAGCCCCTACGTGCGCCAGGGCATCCCGGTGCTGATCCTGGAGCCGAGTACCGCCGCCGTATTCCGGGACGAGCTATCCGAGCTCTACCCCCAGCACGAGGACGGCAAGCGGGTCACCAGTCTCACCGTGACCATGTCTGAGTTCATGAAGAAGGAAGGTCTCGCGCCGCCCAAGCTTTCCGGGACCATCGTGTACCAGGCCCACTGTCACCAGAAGGCGCTGTTGAATCCGGAAGCCGGGCACGAGCTGTTCAAGCAGATGGGACTCACCGTGATCGAGCCCCAGCAGGGATGTTGCGGCATGGCCGGCTCCTTCGGCTTCGAGAAGGGGAAGTACGAAATATCCATGCGTATCGGCGAGATGGGGCTGCTCCCCGTGGTCCGGCAGGCCGCGCCGGGAGAGTACATTGTCGCCGACGGTTTCAGTTGTCGGACCCAGATATTGCAGGCCACCGACCGCAAGCCGCTGCATCTTGCCGAGCTGCTCCTGCTCGCCCTGAGCCGCGGCAAGTAGTGCCCCTTGTGCCTTAGCCGAAAACCAGTTGCGGGCCTCCCGGCCCGCAACTCCCCTTTCCCGACGCCCCCTTCCCAGTCTTGACAGTCTTCACAGTCTCCCCCATTCTCTCGTGCCTTCCCATGACTCCCATTCTTCCCATGACTCCCATTCATTCCCATCACTCCCATAATTCCCACTCCCTCCCACTTCCCATCCCCGCCATTATAGTGTAAACTTTTTGCCGAACGATCGTTCGACCAACGGACCGATGCCTCACTCCCGGCAGGTTGCAGCATGAAACGGTGAAGCACCGCCCGCAATGTCACAACAAAGAGAGGAGTCAGACATGTCATCGAGAGCAAACACGACGGTACGGATGTTCGGCCTGCTGCACACCTTCAGGAAAGACCATGGTCTTCCTTCCCAGGCCGAGGTGGCGGTTCCCGAGGAAGGATGTTCCGCGGCAGCCATCGCCCGGGATCTCGGTCTTCCCATGGAGAAGATCGAGGCGGTGTTCGTCAATCACAAGGCGTATGCCCTGGACCACGAGGTGCATCCCGGCGACCAGGTTGCCTTTGTCCCCACCGGGGTCCCCGGTCCCGGCCGTATGATGCTCGGCATCCGTCACGCCCACAAGTAGTGTTCCCGTGAGCCGCCGCCCCTAGATGAGGGGCGGCCGGCGCCTCCCCCCTCTGAAAAACCCTTTGCTTTTCCTCTCCCGTTTCGTTTTCTCAGATTTCCTCAGATTTCCTCCCTGTGAAGGGTTTGCGGTTCGCCTCTGCTTTTCTCAGATTTCCTCAGATTTTCTCCGTGGCCAATGGTTTTGCGTCTTTGATCCTGTTTCACGATGTGCTACCGTTGCACCCCATGAAAGAGTTTCTTCTCCCTGATCTCATCTGTCCCACCTGCCTCCCGAAGGAGCACCGGCTGGAGCTGTCGGCCCGCCGGCAGACCGGGGACGACATCGTCGACGGCCACCTCATCTGCCCGGGGTGCGGGCGCCGTTTTCCCATCGAGGACGGCGTTGCCATGCTCATTCCCGGTGCGGAAAACGAAGGGCACTGGCGCTACGAGGACAGCGAGACCCTGAACCGCTATCTCTGGAGCCACTACGCCGACCTGCACAGCGTTGGCGGCAACACCGCCGCGGTCACTGCGTGGACATGCGCCCTGGCCCGATCCTTCGGCACATCGCTCGACGCCGGCTGCTCCGTGGGGAGGATCGTCTTCGAACTCGCGTCCGGCGGTCCCGCCGTCGGTTGCGACCTGTCGCTCAGCTTCGTCAAGACCGCCCGCCGCCTGGCCCGCGACCGCAGGCTGAAGTACTCACTTCCCCTGGAAGGGAACCTGCGCGAGACCTTCGAGATCGTCCTGCCCGAGTCGCTCCCTTCCGACCGTGTCGAGTTCGTCGTCGCCGACGCCCTGCGGTTGCCCTTTGCCAAGGGAAGTTTCCGACAAGTATCCTCGCTGAACGTGTTGGACCGGGTGGGATATCCCCTCGCCCACCTCTACGAGATGAACCGCGTCAGCAGCGAGCGCGACGCCAGATTCCTGTTGGCGTCACCCTTCTCCTGGACCAGCAGTGACATCCCCGAGGAGAGGTGGTTGGGCGGCACCGCGACCGGCCCCTATGCGGGCAGGGCGATCGACAACATCCGCGCCCTGTTGCAGGGGAAGGGAAAGATTCTCGCTCCCCCCTGGCGTATCGCCGAGGCCGTTTCCGTGCCATGGCACATGCGGTCCCACCGCAACCACTGCGAAACCTTCACCAGTGAGACCCTTCTCGCCGTCCGCTGATCCCTCCGCCTCTTTCTTTCTCCGCCTCTGTCTTTCTCAGATGTCCTCAGATTTCCTCCGTGTGAGAGGTTTGTCCTCGTCTTTTTGCTTTTCTCAGATTTCCTCAGATTTTCTCCGTGGCCAATGGTTTGGTGTTTGTTAGACTTGAACCTCGTGTTTTCATTCCGGCTGTGAGGATGCCACGATGGCGAAGGGAAGTGACATGGATGCCGTGGTAGTCGGTTCCGGCCCCAACGGCCTGGCCGCCGCCGTCACCCTGGCCAGGGCCGGCCTCTCGGTCACCGTTGTGGAAGGCGCCCCCACCATCGGCGGCGGCACCCGCAGCGAAGAGCTCACCCTCCCCGGTTTCCTGCACGATGTCTGTTCCGCCATCCACCCGCTGGGCGTCGCATCCCCCTTCTTCAAAACATTACCCCTCTCCGAGTACGGCCTGGAATGGATCTACCCGGAGGTGCAACTGGCCCACCCTCTCCCCGACGGGGAGGCCGCCCTGCTGCTGCGCGACCTCGATGCCACCTCGTCGCTCTTAGGCAAGGACGGCCCCTCCTACCGCCGCCTTTTTCAACCGCTGGTGGAGCGCTGGGACGATCTTGCCCCAGACCTGCTGGCGCCGCTGCACTTCCCCCGGCACCCCGTGGCCACCGCGCTTTTCGGCATCAGGGCGCTGCTCCCGGCGCACCAACTGGCCCGGTTCTCCTTCAAGGAAGCCCCCGCCCGCGCCCTCTTCTGCGGCATGTCGGCGCACGCCTTCCTCCCCCTGCAGCATCCGCTCACCTCGGCCTTCGGCCTCATCCTCGGCACGCTCGGTCACGTGGCCGGTTGGCCGGTCGCCAGGGGAGGCTCGCAGAGCCTCGCCGCCGCCCTGGCGACCTACCTCCGCTCGCTGGGGGGCGAGCTCGTCACCGGGTGCCAGGTGAAAAGCCTCGCCGACCTCCCCGCCGCCCGCATCGTCATGCTGGACGTCACCGAGCGCCAGTTGGAGGCCATTGCCGGGCCGCACCTGCCGGCGGCATACCAGCGCCGGCTGCAGCGCTACCGCTACGGCCCGGGCGTCTTCAAAATCGACTGGGCCCTGGACGGCCCCATCCCCTGGACCGCAGCCGACTGCCGGCACTCCGCCACCGTTCATGTCGGCGGCACCGCTGAAGACGTCACCGCCGGCGAGGCCGAGGTCTGGCGCGGCGTCCACCCCGAGCGACCCTTCGTGCTGGTGGCGCAGCCCACCCTGATCGATCCCTCGCGGGCGCCGCAGGGAAAGCACATCGCCTGGGCCTACTGCCACGTCCCCCACGGCTCCACGGTAGACATGACCGCGCGGATCGAAGCGCAGATAGAGCGCTTCGCCCCGGGATTCCGCGACCTCGTCCTCGGCCGCCACACCCGCAACTGCCTGCAGTACGAACACTACAATGCCAACATCATAGGAGGGGACATCAACGGCGGCGTACAGGACCTGCGTCAGTTCCTGGCCCGCCCCAAACTGCTGGCACCGTACCGGACCCCGCTTCCCGGCGTTTACCTCTGCTCCTCGGGGACGCCCCCCGGCGGAGGCGTGCACGGCATGTGCGGCTACCACGCCGCCAGCCTGGCACTCAGGGACTTGAAGTAAGTCAAAAGCGGCCACGCGCCCCAGAGTTCCCCCCTTTGTGAAGGGGGGGCAGGGGGGATTTGTTCGCGCAACCGCTTCTGACATTTCCCGCGGAGGCCTTATGAGTGACGACGGTTACTGGATCATCCGCCTCATGCTGCTACGGGGACTGGGCGTCATCTACCTGATGGGTTTCCTGGTCGCCTGCAACCAGTTCCGCGCCCTGTGCGGAGACCGCGGCCTGGAACCCGCCCTCCCCTTCATGCGCCTGGTCCCCTTCCGCGATGCCCCGAGCCTCTTCTACTTCGTGCGCGGCGACCACGCCTACCTCGCCATCGCCCTCTCCGGCGTCTTGTTGTCCCTTGCCGCAGTCACCGGCCTCTCCGATGCCGGCGGCACCCTCCTTTCCATGACGGTCTGGTTCCTGCTCTGGGTCTTTTATCTCTCCTTCGTCAACATCGGGCAGACCTTCTACGCCTTCGGCTGGGAGTCGCTGCTCCTGGAGGCGGGCTTTCTCGCCGTTTTCCTCGGCCCTTCCGGCGCAGAGCCTTCGTGGGCGGTGATTTGGCTCTACCGCTGGCTCGCCTTCCGCATCATGTTCGGCGCCGGCATGATCAAGCTGCGCGGCGACAGCTGCTGGCATGACCTGACCTGCCTCGACTACCACTTCGAGACCCAGCCCATGCCCAACCCGCTCAGCCGCCTCTTCCACCGCCTTCCCGCGCCGGTGCACAAGGCGGGGGTGCTCTTCAACCACCTGGCCGAACTGGTGCTCCCCTTCCTCTTCTTCCTCCCCCAGCCGGTGGCCGGCATCGCCGCGGCAGGCGCGCTGCTCTTCCTGCTCTCCATCATCGTCAGCGGCAACTTCGCCTGGCTCAACTGGCTCACCGCGGTCATCTGTTTCAGTCCCCTGGACGGATCCTTCATCGCCAACCTGCTCGACGTGCGCCCCGGACCGATGCTCCCCCAGCCGCCGCTGTTCCAGGCGCTCACTTGGGGGGTGGTGCTCCTGGTCGCCGCCAAAAGCGTCGAGCCGGCCCGCAACCTCTTCTCCAAGCGGCAGATCATGAACACCTCGTTCGACCCGTTTCACCTGGTCAATACCTACGGCGCCTTCGGCAGCATCACCAGGGAACGCTACGAGATCGTGCTGGAAGGGACCCAGGCGGAGCACGCCTGGGAAGAGGCGGCCTGGCAGGCGTACGAGTTCCGCGGCAAACCGGGCGATCCCTCGCGCATGCCCCCCTTCATCGCGCCCTACCACCTGCGCCTGGACTGGCTGATGTGGTTCGAGGCGATGCCGTCCCAGGGTGGACACTCGCGCTGGTTCGTGCACCTCGTCATCAAGCTGCTCCAGGGGGATCAACAGACCCTGGCGCTGCTGCGCCACAATCCCTTCCCCGATGCCCCGCCGCGTTTCATCCGCGCCCTGTACTACCGCTACAACTTCGGCGACAAGCAGTGGTGGCGCCGGGAACTGGTCGGAGAGTACCTGGTCCCGGTTTCCCTGGAGCACCCCGTGTTGAAGCAGGTGCTGGAAAGGTATCAAAGGAAGGTGGCAGGCTGACCGCCGCTTCCCCCCCCGCCCCCCGGGGACTGGCTCCGCAGGTGCCTGTCCCCCTCCCGGATCGCACGAATCCCTGTAGGGGCGAATAATCATTCGCCCCCCCCAGCTGCCTCACCTCCGCCCCCGCCTCCCTTATTAACGACGGCCTCCGCGCCGTTTAACACCTTATCCGTTGCCGCAATTTTCTTGGAAAAATATAATCTCAGTATCGGTGCACGACTGACAGCAGCAAAGGAGGTCCTACATGAAGACCAAGCTTCTCGCCGCCGCAGTTGTGGTGCTGTCGCTCATGCCGCTATCGTCGCACGCCCATCTCTACGATTACGAGTACATCGGGCTCCCCTTCGACTGGTGCAGCGGGCCCACCTACACTCCCGCCAACCACGTCACCATCTCGCTGCTCACCGACCATCCCCTGAGTTTCGGCGAGCGGGGTTCCGCCGGAAACCAGAGTTCGGAGATGATCTCCTTCATCATGTCGGACGGCTACCAGACCATGAACCTGACCAATAGCGGGTACAGCGAGTTGCAGATATTCGACGGCCTGAAGGCGGACGGCACCCCCTACGGCTGGTGGATCTGGCTCTCCGACACCCCCGACGGCACCGGGAACACCGTCTATTCCGAGAACTCCCCCGACGGTTCCTATGACGTCGGCATGTACGGAGCGGACTTCGGCCGCAATTTCAACGACGGGACCTGGACCGTGTCCATCAAGTGCGCCCCGAGCCCCGTCCCCGAGCCCTCGACGGCGCTGCTGTTAGCCATCGGTTGCGCCGGCATGTGCGGCGCCACCTGGCGGCGCAGGAAAAACGCACACAGGTAACAGAGCCATAGCCACTGCAGTCGTTTCCCGCCAGTTTCCCGCAAAGGAAGCTGGTTTTTTTGTGTTTTCTGGTACACTCGCGTGGTGGCGCCGCTTGCGGCGCACTGTCTGGACATTCAATGGGAGGGATGAAAATGAGAAGATCGATCCTGGGAAGCATGGCAACGTCGGCGCTCGCCGCCATCGGCAGTATCGGTTCCCGGCTGCCGCGGGTGGGGGAAAAGGCGCCGGAGTTCGAGGCGGACTCGCCCCACGGCACGGTGCGCCTCGCCGACTACGCCGGCAAGAAGTACGTGCTGCTCGCCTTTTACTACGCGGACTTCACGCCGGTCTGAACCAGCGAGATGCAGGCTTTTCAAAAAGAGCTCTCCCTTTTTGAGAAGCAGGACGCCCAGGTCCTGGGCGTGAGCAGCGACACCACAGCGACCCATCAGGAATTTGCCCGGGAGCACGGCCTCACCTTCCCGCTTCTGGCCGACGAAAAGGGCACAGTGCAGAAGCTCTACGGCGCCGGTCGCGCCACCTTCGTCATCGACAAGGCAGGCATCATCCGTCACATCCAGCGCGGCTTCCCCGATACCGGCAAGCTCCTGGCACAGATCACCAAGCTGCAGCAGGAGGCGCAGATCTGAGGTTCAGCCAGGCATGGTAACGGACGCGCGGAGCACGAGTGAACGGCAGGAGGAACTGCAACCATGGCAGAGAACCCGGGGGAAAAGCGATTGGGAGAGCCGGTGGCCGTCACCTGCTATGCCGGTTACAAGGCCGACGAGCGCCCCACCGCGTTCACCTGGCGGGAGCAGAGGTATCACGTGATCGACATCGTCGACCGTTGGTACGACCAGGACGGCAACTACTTCAAGGTGCTGGTGCAGGAGGGTGGGCAGCACCTGCTCCGGCACGACCTGAATGAAGACCGCTGGGAACTGGTGGCGCCCCGGGAGGAATGAACACATCCCCTCTCCCCCTGGGAGAGGGCTAGGGTGAGGGCGTTGCCCAGAGCAAGTAATCGCAGCCGGCAGAGCCCTCACCCGCCCGTTGGGCACCCTCTCCCGGGGGGAGAGGGAGTAGCAGAAAATCATCTCCAGCCAAGTTTACCTTTGTGAGATTTGCTATTCTTTGCGGCTTTGCGTTGGATAAGGGTTTTACGTCTTTGCTTCTTGTCCCCGCAGGCTGATCCATTTCAAAGTCAACTCCCTGAGCCGGCGGCGCGCGTCTTCTTCGTAGGCCTGTTCCGCCGCCCGTTTGGGATTCCCCTGGTCGAAGTAGAGTCCCGTCTTCCCCTGCAACTCGTCGTCCACCGCCAACCGCTCCAGGTAGCGCGCCCCTTCCTCCACCGTGGTCCGTGCCGCTCCGAACCACTCCCGCACCATCTTGGTATCCATGAGCGACGCCGGATGCATCGCGTTGACCGTGATACCGGTTCCCGCCAGTTCGTGCGCCAGGTCGAAGCTGAACATGATCAGCGCCAGCTTGCTCTGGGCATAGGCGCGCATGCCGTCGTACCCCTTTTCCAGCATCACGTCGTCGAAGTCCAGATCCTGCTGGGCAACCGAAGCCACGTTCACGATGCGCGCGGCTCCCACCTCTTCGGCACGAAGGCGCAACAGCGGCAGTAGCCGGTAACTGAGCAAAAACGGCGCCAGGTAGTTGACCGCGAAGCGCAGTTCGAAGCCGTCCCGGCACAGCTCGCGCCGCTTGGGATCGGGCCCCGCGCCGACGCCGGCATTGTTGATCAGGACGTCCAGCCCGCGCCAGTCGGCCGCGATGGCGTCGGCCAACGCCTCAACCTCGGCCAGCGAGGAAAGGTCGGCATTGTAGTAGTGCAGCCGGTCGCTGCCGGTGGTCTCTTTGATGGCGTCGGTTACCCGCCGCCCTTTCTCCGGGTCCCTGCCGTGCAACAACAACGTCGCCCCCAGGGCGGCGAAATCGGTGGCGACCTTTTCACCCAGGCCGTCGGTCGCACCGGTGATCAAAATGACGTATCCTTCCAGGTCTTTCATGGCGGACCTCCTCGTTGAGGCCTACTGCTCCTAGTCCATGCTGTTGGCGCCGGCGGCCCACACCGCCAGCCACTGCTGTTGCGGGGTCATGCTGTTGCCGTACTGCACCATGACCCCGTCCTCCCGCTGATAGCTGCAGAACCACCCCGGCTTGTCGGCGCCGGGGAAGGTCGGAAAGTCGCCGGGATGTTCTTTGGCATCGTAGGGCGCCGAGTAGGTGCCGTCGTCCTTGGGCGGCCGGCAACGCTCGTCCCCTGCGTACCAGTTCGTTTCGGCGCCGGCGAGTTGCGCTCCCATGAGCGCGGTGATGGCGATTAAGTGGAACATGCTTTTCATGATGAACCTTTTCTCTTTCCTCGTGATTATCGGGGACAGGCTCCGCCAGGTGCCTGCCCCCTTTTCTGTGTCCCCTTGCTGCTTGGGGACGGTGGCTGTGCTGAAAGAAGCGTTGCGCCAAAGGGACAGGCACCTGACGGAGCCTGTCCCTTCTGCCACGCGCCCTCTCTCCGGTAGCGGAAGATAATCACTGTTCCCTTTACGACTTTATTTCCCCGGGTACCTGCTGTGCGAAGGCCGCCTTGGCGCCTTCCCTGATCTCTTCCGGGCTCAGGTCCCTGGTGTGGGTCGCCAGCATCCAGTTGTAGCCGAACGGATCCTGCAGCGACCCGGCCCGGTCTCCCCAGAACATGTCCTGGACCTCCATCTTCTCGATGGCTCCCGCTTCCAGCGCGCGCCTGAAGGCCCCGTCCACGTTCTCCACGTACAGGTAGAAGCTGATCGGCGACCCTCCCAGGGTTTCCGCGCTCTTGCAGTTTTCGCCCGGGAACTCGTCCCCCATCATGATGATGGAATCGCCCACCATGACTTCGGCGTGCATGATCCCCCCGTTCGGTCCCGGCATGGCGTATCTCTCTACGGCGCCGAAGGCGTTCTTGTAAAAGTCGATCGCTTTGCGGCAGTCCTTGAACATGAACATTGGTGTCACACTGTGAAACCCTTCCGGTATGGCTTTTGTCATGACAAACCTCCTATTAGTCAGGCATTTATCACGGCCCGACCTTCTCAGGATAGGATTCGGACCCAGCGATGTCAATAGCCGACCCCGAAGCTAACAGGGATGAAGGGGGTAGCCTCATTCTCGTTGTCGCTGATCCAGAAACCGTACTAGCTCTCTCGCTGCGTGACACCGTCCGGCCCGGCGGCCTGGGCGCGTCCCCCGGGTGAGCGCGGTGCTACCCGGTGGTCCGGCGCGGCGCGCGTTGAATTCGGGAAAAAGTCCTGTAAAGTTATACATCCCGGCCTCAGGCCGGAGGACCTACACGTGAGCGAGCCGCCAGGACGATCACCGTCGTGGGTCGTGACCACAAAGGTGACTACAGCGGGGACACCGATGCCGACCGAGAGCGTTCAGCCGATTGAAACTGCCGCGTTGCCCCTGCGCGGCGTTTCCTACTGGGGAAGAGCCGTCAACCTGCTCCCCTACCTGGTGCTGACGCTGTCGCTGCTCATGACCCTCTTCTTCTGGCGCCAGTACGACCGTAGCCTCACTTCCCGCTTCCAGACCGCCTTCCAGGACAAGAGCGTCGAAATCGTGGACCGGTTCATGAACCGCATGATCGATGACGAGCAGGTCCTGCGCGGAGCGGCGGGGCTGTTCAACGCCAGCGAAAGCGTCACCCGCAACGAGTGGCACCGTTTCACGTTATCGCTCGCCCTGGACCGGAACTACCCCGGCCTGCAGGGGCTCGGTTTCGCCGAGGTGGTGCGCCCCGAGGACAAGGATCGCCATGTCCGGCGCATGCGGAGCGAAGGCTTCCCCACCTACCGGATCTGGCCCGAGGGCGAGCGCCCCGTCTACTCCGCCATCATCTACCTGGAACCATTCGACTGGCGCAACCAGCGGGCCTTCGGCTACGACATGTTCTCCGAGGCCAACCGCCACAACGCCATGGCCAAGGCGCGCGACACCGGGGATGCCGCCCTCACCAACCCCGTTTTCCTGGTGCAGGAGACCGAGACCGACCGCCAGAAAGGGGTGCTCATGTACCTCCCGGTCTATGACGGGACGCGGCCGGCCGCGACGCCGGAGCAGCGCAGGGACGCACTGAAAGGCTGGGCCTACAGCCCGATCCGCATCAGGGACTTCATGTCCGCCACCTTCCCGAGGCCGCCGCAAGGAATAGCCTTCCGGATCTACACCGAGAACAGGGTCAGCACCGACACCCTGCTTTTCGACAGCATCGCCGACTGGAAGGTCCCACTCCCCCAGGGCACCCCCCCTCTTTTCCAGAGCAGCCGCACCGTGACGAAGTTCGGTCGCCAATGGCTGTTCACCTTCCAGTCGCTGCCGAATTTCGCGCTGGAGCAGGGCAAAAGCCAGTCGCGCAGCTACCTAGTGGGGGGGCTCGTCGTCAGCGCCCTGCTCACCGTGATCGCCTTCATGCTGCGCCACGCCCACACCAGCGCCATCCGGGCTGCCCAGGCACTGAGAGAAAGCCAAGAGCGCTACCGCAAGATTTCCGAGGACAGCCCCGCCTATATCTGTACCTATCTTCCCGACGGTACGCTCACCTACGTCAACCCCGCCCTGGCCAAAGATGCCCACATGGCCCAGGCCGAGATGGCGGGGAAGAATTTCCTCGAGTTCCTGCTCCCCGAGTACCGCTCGCAGGTGCTGGATTTCCTGGGTGCATTGAGTCCCGAGCACCCGACCGACACCGGGGAACTGGCGTTCTTCGGCCCCGGTTCCAGCCTGCTCTGGCATCAATGGACCAACAGGGGCATCTTCGACGAAGAGGGGCGGCTCGTCGAGGTACAGGGGGTCGGCCAGGACATCACCGAGCGCAAGAAGGCCGAAGAAGAACGGGTCCGTTACGAACAGCAGTTGCTGCATGCCCAGAAGATGGAGAGCCTGGGGGTTCTTGCCGGCGGGATCGCCCATGACTTCAACAACATCCTCATGGCCATCATCGGCAACGTCGACCTGTCGCTGATGAAGCTCCCCGAGGATTCCCCCATCACGACGAACCTCAAGAACATAGAAACGGCCGCCAATCGTGCCGCCTACCTCGCCAAGCAGATGCTGGCCTATTCCGGCAAGGGAAGGTTCCTGGTCGAGAAGGCGGACCTGAACCGGCTCATAGAGGACCTGCGCCATGTGCTGGAAACCTCGGCCGGCAACGCCGACATAAAACTCGACCTGGCCCGCCCGCTTCCCGCGGTGGAGGCGGACCTCACCCAGATGCGCCAGATACTGATGAACCTGGTGCAGAACGCCGGCGAAAGCATGGGGGAACAAAGAGGGAAGATCACCATCCGCACCGGTTCGGTAAACCTGGACCGGGACAGTGTCAAGGGGCTCACCCTGGGCGAAAACATGTCGGAAGGGCCCCACGTCTTCTTCGAGGTGGTGGACAACGGCAGCGGCATGGATGCGGAGGTGGTGCCCAAGATCTTCGATCCCTTCTTCACGACCAAGTTCACCGGCCGCGGTCTCGGCCTGGCCGCGGTACACGGCATCGTCCGGGGGCACCGGGGGGGGATCCGGATCTACAGCGAGCCGGGGCACGGCACCACGTTCAAGGTGCTGCTGCCGGTGAGCGAACCCGTCCCCGAACCGGTCCAGGCGGAGCCGGTGCAGGACGACTGGCGGGGAGAAGGAAAGATACTGCTGGTGGACGACGAAGAGACGGTGCGCAACATCGGCACCCGGATGCTCATCGAGCTCGGTTATGCCCCCATTGCCGCCTCGGGTGGTGAGGAAGCCTTGTCGCTGTACCGGGACAATCCCGACGTCAAGGCGGTGATACTCGACCTCACCATGCCCGGGATGGATGGCGAGGAGTGCTTCCGGCAGTTGCAGCTCGTCGACCCCAAGGTACAGGTGATCATGTCCAGCGGCTTCAGCGAGCAGGACGTGGTGCAGAAATTCGATGACCGTGCGCTCGCCGGCTTCATCCAGAAGCCCTACACGCTGAAAGCCCTCAGGGAAGTGATGCGCAAGGCATCCTGATGCACGTGCCCCGGCAAGCAGAAGGGACAGGCTCCGTCAGGTGCCTGTCCCTCTAGCGGAACGCTCTTTCAACTCAGCCACCTTCCCAAAAGCCAAGGGGGACAGGCACCAGGCGGAGCCGGTCCCCTCCTACGAAACCGTCACCAGCAACGGATGATCGAACCCCGCTTCGGCGATGACGCGCTCCGCCTCCCCGCGCCCCTGCAAAGCTGCACCTGCCAGGTCATGCGCCCGGCACAGATGTACCAGCACCCCGAGGTTGCCGTAGAGCGCGAAGCCGAGCAGCGACCTCATCTGTTGCGCCCCCGCCTCCTCCAATTCCTTGCCGCTTTCCTGGAGCACGGCCACATAGTGGCTCGGGAAAGAGACCACCTTGCGATCGAGTCCCGCCACGAAGGCCTCCCGCTCCTCCGGGGCGATCTTGCTGAAGTCGGCGCCGCACCAGACACTTTCACGGGTTGAGATGAGCGAACGGCAGGTCAGCGGCCGGACCGGATAGACGCTGCAGGCCCCGTCGTCGTTCAAAAGCGGACACCCGCCCATGGCGTCCCGGTGCAGGCGCAGGTACTGCGGCAGTTCCTTTACCCCCCCTACCAGTTCCCGCAACGTGAGCGCGTAGCGCTCGACCGCACTTTCCTTTTCCCGGTTCAGTTGCCCCGCCACCGCCAGGGCCTCGGCGAAGCCGGTGTGGACCGCGAGGCTGCAGCAGTTGCGGCATCCCTTGCCGCAGAAAACAGCGCCGCCGCCCAAGCGGTAGTCGTCGCCCCAGGAGCGGACGAACATTTCCAGGAACATTTGCTGCTGCTTTGCCTGGTCGAGCAGTTGTTTCAAGGTCTCGCTGCTTTGAGTCATGACATCCTTTCGCCGCCGCCATTTCGGGCCAGGTTCTCGTGCGGTTGCTATTAGTCCAATTGGTCCCATTGGTGCCATCGGTGCCATCGGTGCCGTCATTGTCCCGCCGGCGCCCCGCACTGCATGTGAGCACATAGCATATCGTGCCGGATAGGGCAAGCAGGAGCTGTTGGAAGCGCCGTGAGTTGTAAAGCGCCAGGAGTTGATCGAAACAGAAGGTGCTGGAACAGGCAGGGGTTGATCGGGCAGACATGGCAGGAATTCTAGGAAGCGAGAGTTGATCTCGTTCCCAAGGTCCGCCTTGGGAACGCAAAGCCTCTCCCTCGGATGCAAAGCTGGAGCTTTGCGCCATATGGTGTTCCCAAGCTGGAGCTTGGGAACCAGGAAAACAGGTGAGTACCGTCTTTGCCACGCAGCGCCGCCCGAGCCCTCGCGTCCCCCCCTTGACAAAACGGGGACAGGGGGGATTTGCCTTGGCAAAAGAGCCGCCCCCCTCGGCTCCCAACCTCAGCTTGCGGAACCTGGCATGCTTGCTACCATTAACTACCGTTAACACCCAATCCCTTCACCCGGGAGGAACACCGATGAAAAAGCTTGTTCTGTCACTGCTACTGCTGCTGAGTGCGCACATTCCGACCTACGCTGCCGACTGCGAATGCCAGCGTATCGAGTACGAGGACCTGCTCAGCATGCCGATAAGCGAGCTGCGGGCCAAGGTGGAGCAGTATGAAAGGCTGAAGGCGAACTATGCCAATGGCGCCTCGACATACTGCTTTTACACCTGCGCCACCACCTATGAGCAGCTCTGGAACGCCAAGGTGGAAAAGGAGCGCGACCAGATGAAGAGCCGCGCCGCCAACCGCGCACAAAAGCAGGACGCCGTGCTGCAACCACCGCCGCCCTCACGCAGGTGAACCGGTCCGGCGCCCTTTGCCTCATCAACGGTCCAGCATCCCCCTGACCTTGCGCAGCAACTCCATCGGCTGCACCGGTTTCATGATCAGCTCGATCCCCTCTTCCGACACCCCCCTGTTCTGGATGAAGTCCGCGGTATACCCGCTCGAATAGAGCACCTTCACCCCGGGCTGCAGCCGCGAGATCTCCTCGTAGGCCTCCTTGCCGTTCTTCTTCGGCATGATCATGTCCATGAGGATCAATGCCACCTTTTCCTTGTTGGCGACAAACTGCTCAACCACATCCTGCCCGTCCACTGCCTGGATCACCTGGTAGCCGTACTGGCTCAGGATGGAGACGACGAGCCGGCGCACGTCCGCATCGTCCTCAGCCAGCAGAATGGTTTCATTGCCGCCGACCGGTGTCTGTTCCTGCACGTCCTGGACATACGCTTCGCAGGGTTCGGGCTGCTGCAGCGGCAGGTAGATCCTGAAGGTGGTCCCGTGCCCGGGCTCGCTGTAGACGTTTATGATGCCGCTGTGCTGCTTGACGATGCCGTAGACGATGGCCATGCCGAGGCCGGTCCCTTTGCCGACCTCCTTGGTGGTGTAGAAAGGTTCGAACATCCGTTTGCGGGTTTCCTCTTCCATGCCGCTGCCGCTGTCGGACACGGTCACTACCGCGTAGTTTCCCGATTCTGCCCGCTCCGACTCGTGGTCGATGGGCGCCTCCACCGCCTGCAGCCCCGTCTCGATGGTGAGCATCCCTCCCCTGGGCATGGAATCACGCGCGTTGGTGGCCAGGTTGATCAGCACCTGCTCGAGCTGCCCCACGTCGGCGTGCACGATGAGCTGGTCGCCGTAGGTTACCGTCTTCAGGTGGATGTCCTCGCCGATGATCCTCAGGATGAATTTCTCGAAGTTCTCGATGACCTCGTTCAGGTCGACGGGTTCCAGCTGGATGACCTGCTTGCGGCTGAACGCCAGCAGCCCCTTGGTAAGTTGGGCCGCCCTATCCGCCGAGGACAGGATGTGCCCCACCCATTCCTGCTCTTTGCTGCCGAGGCTGTCCTTCATGCTGAGCAGGTTGGCGTAGCCGGTGATCACCTGCAGGATGTTGTTGAAGTCGTGTGCGACGCCGCCGGCCAGCTGCCCCACCGCCTCCATCTTCTGCGACTGCCGCAACTGCTCTTCGAGATGGATGCGCTCGGCAAGTATCCGGGACAGCTTGATCGAACTGAAACTGAGCGTGGAAATCACCTTGGTGAGTTCGGCGTAGAATTTCATCCCGGCTTCCGCCGTTTCCCTGGTGAAGCGCGGCACCCGTTCCAGCGCGGCCAGGTACTCCTTCTCGTCGAAGCCGTAGCGCCTTGCCTGCTCCCGGAACAGTTCAACGTCGGGGGGATCGTCCTCGTAGAAGAACTGCCCGATGAAGACGTTGCCGACATGCTTGCCCCCCACCTCGATCGGCGTCACCATGTCCCACATGTTGTTCTTGCAGCGGTACAGCTTGTGGGTTCCCACCGCCACCCCCTTGGTCAGCACGGTGTCGCTTTCCAGGCAGTTCTTGCAGGCGTCGGGATGGACCCGGTGGAACTTGGTGCAGATATCCTGCCACCCTACCGCGACCAGCACCTTGCCCGAGACATCGAGCACCGCCCCCAGCATCCCGGTGATCCGGTAGAAGTCCTCCATCATGGTCTGCAGCATCTCGGTATCGATGATGTCCGACAACTCCAGGGCGCCGATGTCCCCTTCCGGCTCCAGGATCGCCTTCAGTTTGTGCCGGACCGTCTCCTCGCTCTCCTTGAGCGCGACCTCGGCCCTGCGCCGCTCCTCGACCTCCTCCTCCAGCACTGCGGTCTGCTCTTCGAGCAGCGCCGTCTGTTCCTGCAGCGCCTCCTGGGTGAGTTCCCGCTCCGCCAACTGTTCCTCGAGCTCGACACCTTTTTTCTTCAGTTCGTCTTCGAGCTGCTTTAACTCGGTGATGTCGGTGGAAATGCCGCAAAGGCCGTATATGGCCCCCTCCGCGTCCCTGAGCGGCAGCTTTACCGTCCAGTAGCTGCGCGGCTGCTCGTTCTCGGCAGCGAGGTTCGTTTCTTCCCTTTTGACCGTCTGCCCCTCTTCGAGCACCGGACGGTCGCTGACAATGATCTCCCGGACCGATTCCGGTGAGAAGAACGCGGCGTCGGTCTTGCCCACGATCTCCTCCTCGGGCTGGCCGAACAACTCGCAGACCTTGCGGTTGGCGTAGGTGTAGCGATACTGGGTGTCCTTTATGAAGATGTAGGCGCCGACGTTGTCGAGGATGGTGTCCAGGCGCAGCTTGCTTTCCCGCAAGGCAGCCTCGGATTCCTTGCGTTCGCGGCTGCGCCGGTAGAAGAAATAGGCGGCAACGCACGCGACCAGCAGCGCGAAGGGAAGCAGGTATTTCAGCATGTCCCGGAAGGTCGGCTCCTTGGTCTCGTAGACCCCGAACCACTTCTGGTACAGCGCGTCGTAGTCGCCGTCCGCCTTGGTCAGCGCCAGCCCCTCATTCAGCGCGGCCAGCAGGTCCGACTCCCCCTTGCTCACGCCGAAGGTGAATTTCTGGGCGTAGCCGGCCTTGGCGTCCAGCGCCCGGACATTGTCGATGTGCAGCTCCCGCAGCGTCTGCAGCCCGGCCAGTTTGCTGAGCAGCATGGCGTCGTGCTTGCCCGAAGCCAGAAGCTGCAGCCCTTCCCGGGCGTCGTTGACCAGCACCAGTTGCTTTTGCCACCCCTTGGACACCGCGTATTCGTGAGCCAGGTCCGATTTGAACACGATGATGGACTTTCCCGCCAGGTCCGCCTCCGAGTTGATGCGGGAATCCCCCTTGCGCACGAAGATGGCGCCGTTGACCGTGACGTGGGGGACGCTGAAATCGGTGTAGCGATGCCGTTCGGCGGAAGTAGCGATGTTGACCAGTACGTCGACCTTGCCCTCCCTGAACTCCTGGAGCAGTTGCCCCCACGGTCGGACCCTCATGGTGTATTTGAGCCCCACCTCCCGGGCGACCTCTTTCCAGAGTTCCACCGCGAAGCCGCCGGCGGTTTCGTCGGTACTGCCGGTGGAGAAGGGAGGGAAGTTTTCCTCGCTGCCAACAACGAGTATTTTCTGGGAGTAATCGGCGGCCGGTGCCTTGGCGACACAGGAGAGGAGGCATACGATGAGGATGAGAAGTCGGAGCATACCCGGTCCTTTGGTCAAAGTGACACTCATGGCAAATACCTTACTGTCTCAAAGACTGGCACAAGCTGCGGGATATGTTAATGAAGGCCCAAGATAAGATAACAAAAAAAGCGAACTCGTAAAGAGAATTCGCTTTTTCTGACAGGAGAAAATCAATCAGTTATTCACAGGGATGAAGGGGATACAGGGGATAAAGGCCGAGAACAAAAGATTCAGTGATACCTCAAAAGCAGTAGCGCGAAGAACGCTGGGTATCCGCAGAGAACGCCAAGGAGGCTTTGGAATAACGACCAAACTCCTTTTTCGCGATCTTCGCGCGCACTTGGCGTACATTTCGTAACTGCTTTTCCCTCGGTTTTATCCAAATGCTTTATCCCCTTTATTCCTTTTATCCCTGTTAATAGCCTCTTGTCTTTTTGTGTCTCCAAGTTGCGGCGCCGGGCGGCCCAGGTGGAAGCCCTGGGCGTAGTCGATGCCCACGCTCTGCACCGCCTCCAGGATTTCCTCCGACTCGATGTACTCGGCGATGGTGCTGATGTTGAACTCCTTGGCCAGCATGGCCAGGGTCTTCACGAACGCCATGTCACGGTAGTCGTTGAGCATGTTCCTGACGAAGACCCCCTCGATCTTCACGTAATCGATGGGGAACTGCCGAATGTACTGGAACGAGGAGAAGCCCGAGCCGAAATCGTCGATGGCGAACTTGAACCCCTGCGACTTGAGGTCGTAGACGAATTTCTCCAGCAGGGTCAGGTTCTTCACCGTCTCCCGCTCGGTCAGTTCGAACACCACCCTGCTGCGGTCGATGTGGTACCTGTCCGCGAGGCGGATGATGTTGGGCAGGAACTCGCTCATGATCATCGATTTCGGGGAAAGGTTCACGAACAGGTTCCCCTGGTACCCCTGCTCCTCGACCATGGCGAAGGCCTTTTCCAGGAGGATCGCGTCCAGTCGTCCCACGATGCCCAGACTTTCTGCCGTCTCGATGAACTCGCCGGCGGCGATCACCTCCCCCTTCAACTCGATGCGGCACAGCACCTCGCAGCACTGGGGCTTGCCCGGTCCCAGCGCGACGATGGGCTGGAAGTACGGGATCACCTTGCGCCCATCCACCGCCTCCTGCACCATCCTCGCCTTTTCCCCGACCATGCGGAACACTTCCACCACGTCCTCGGGAGTCGGGATGCTGACCCGGTTTTTCCCTTCCCCCTTGGCCTTGTAGGTCATGTTGTCCGCGAACAGGAACAGGTCCTTCTCGGTCACCGCGTGCAGCGGGAACATGGCAAGCCCTATGGACGCGGTGGCCCTGGCCTTGGCCGCATCCGGGGTGGCCACGTAGAGGTCCTCGGTGATGTTCCTGATCCTCGCCGCCACCAGCGCCGCCTGTTCCTCGTCCGCCTCGGGGAGCAGGATGACGAACTCGTCGCCGCCGTAGCGGGCGAAGATGTCCCCCTTGCGCAGGGCGTACTGGACCGCGTCGGCAAAGGCGGCCAGGTAGCGGTCGCCGATGGCGTGCCCCCAGGTGTCGTTGATGTGCTTGAAGTTGTCCAGGTCGATCACCAGCAGTGCGAAGCTGTAGCCGTGCCGGTCGGCCCGTCCGATCTCGTAGGAGATCAGCTCCCAGAACACCCGCTGGTTGAACAGGTTGGTGAGGGGATCGCGGGTGGCGTAGTATTCCAGGTCCTTGGTGTACTTGTGGATCGCCTTGATGGAGCCGATCACGTTCAGCAGCGTGGTCAGGATGCTGTCGATCACCAGGCCGCGGGTCGTGTTCCAGGCCGATTCCGACTGGACCCCGATCCCGACCACCCCACCTATCTGCGGGGAATCGAGGATCAGTGATTTTGTCTGCAGGTCCAGGTCCCCCTGCTCCAGGGCGAGCGGCGTCGGGTCGGCTGCGATATTGTGGATCACCTGCAGCGCCGAGCTGTCCGCGAGGCGGGCGTTTTCGGTCCTGATCTTGCGCAGCACCTCCTGTTCCACCTGCTTCTTGGTCGCCTCGCTGGGCTGGGAGCGCCAGAAGATCTCGATGTCGTACAGTTCCTCGCCGACCTGGAAGATGCAGAACAGCATGTAGGCGTCCACCACCTGGTTGATCTCGAGCAGGAGGCAGGCGACGTGCTCCTTCCAGTCCCGGATCACCTCGGACGTGATGATGAACTTCTCCAGCATCTGGATCTCCAGCTCCAGGATCTCCTTGTCCACCGAAACCGCCCGGATCTTGTCCACCAGCTTGGACACCTCGCCGAAGATGCGGTCCAGTTCGGTGAAGCCCGGGGCGACGTCGGAAAATTCGAGACGGGTCAGGTCGCGGATGCTGTTCACCTGCATCACCTTGTCGCCGAGCTCGTTGATGGAGGGAACCACCCGGGCGTTGACCAGGCGCGCGATGAACAGCGCCATCAGCACCGGGATCGGGGAAAGCACAAGGAAGAGGAAGAACAGTTTCTGCCTGGCCTGCCGCAGCATCGGCCCGATGTCCTGGCGTACCTTGAGCGCGCCGAGCAGGCTTCCCGTGCGGGCGTTGCCGTGACAGGCGAGGCAGTTTTTGGTGGCGAAGAGAGGAAAGATCGCCTCCACCACCCGCCCCTCGCCCCGTTCCAGTACGGTGCCGCTTCTGAAGACCTGTTCCACGCCCGCGTCGGCGGCAAGCTCGATCCGCCCGTACAGCGCCTCCACGACCGGGGTGCGATACAGCTCCACTGAATGATTCCCCAGCGCACCCGACCCGCGCGGCGTGTTGTAGAAGCTCAGGAGTTCCTGCCGGGTGGCCCCCTTCCCCATCAGCAAAGGAATCGAGCGATGAACCTGCTGTGCCTGGTCGTAGGCAAGTCTGGTGGCGCTGCGTTTGACGGTGTCGAGATAGACAACGGAAGTAATGACGAGGACGAAAGCGAAGCTGATGAAGGAGACGGCGAGGGACGATGCCAGGATGAAGGTGCGCAGCGAGAGCCGGAAACCGCGGCTCTGCGTTGCTGACGGCGCACTGCATTCCAGCTCCGGGACTTCAAACTTTTCTTCCATGGTGATACAGGATGCGTTTTCCAATTTAAACAGGACCTTTTTTGTCTTATTTGAAACTGGAAAGTTTTATATCACGCAGATCTGCTCATAGCAAGAAATTCCTATATTCATGAATCATGTTAACCGGATATCCGCAAAATCCGTATCGTTTCGCCACGTGTGAAGGTTTTGGGAGCATCAAGGACGCTGGAATCTGCTGCCACAAGGGATTCCACGTGAAGAAGCGTCCCCCCCTTTGCGAAAGGGGGGACAGGGGGGATTTGCCTTTGTGCCTTACGGCGTCGTGACCATCTTGGTGAACAGGTAATCATTGCCCGCCACCGGCGTGTGGCAGCCGAAGCATTCCGCCACGAAGCTTGTATCCTTGCCGTACGGCTGCAGCGTGTTGCCGACGAAACGAGCGAAGCCCCACCCTCCCGTCTCCTTGTACTTCTTGGCGTCCTTCACCATGAACTCGACCTGCACGAACGCCCCAGGCTCGGTCGCCACGGGGAAGTTCGGGTGTTTTTCCGCCTTCCAGGCCACCTTGGCCAGCACGCTGCCGTCGGGAAGCGGCTTCTTTCCCGCCTTGAGGCCGGCCACCGCGGTCTCATTCCCCGTTATCACCCTGATCTGCCCCTTGTCCTCCCGGTACGAGGGAGCGACCACCTTCCAGGAGAGGTAGTCGGGATACAGCGCGATGCCGTTGGGAGCTACCGGGCGATCGGCGGCGACGACCGAACCTGCAAGCGACAGGACTGCGACACAGACAACCAACTTTTTCCTCATAGCGTCCTCCTTCATGCAAGATGGTGAGCATGCACCTGACATAGGAAAGCAGTCAAATCGGGTCCACCAGACACAGCCGACCCGGAAACAATAGCAAAAAGTTCGCATGCGTAAAGACGTCAGGATCTAAATCTGCCGGCTGTGGCACAGCGCCATGCCGCAACTTCGGCGAACTCTGTAGAAAGAAGCCTGTGATCTCGGTAGGCTTGGCTGATTCGCCTCGTTGTGACCGTCTTAAGGTTTCTTTGCGCCTTTGCGTCTTGTATGTTTACGATCAAGCAGCTAGATTTTCTGTTCCGGGACATGGCAGTTTGTTCGCGTCTTGGGTTCGAGCCCGTCGCAAAGCGTAAAACGCCATGTCCTCTTCTTCACAGCCCGA
>NZ_BLXY01000023.1 GCF_014193585.1 Geomonas paludis | reverse complement strand
GCGGCAAAGGTGTCGTTGGTAAGTTGCGGACCGTCGTTCGTGCCGTTGATGTCGATCGTCAATGTGGCACTGGCAGTGCCGCCGTGACCGTCGCTGACGCTGTAGGTGAATGTGTCCTGGACGACCTGCCCGTCCTTCAGCGCCTGGACATTGGCGGCACCGTTGTTCAGCGTGTAGGTGTAGCTGCCGTCGGCGGCAATCGTCACACTGCCGTACGTGCCGGCCATTGCATCAGTTGTGGTTACCGTCAGGGTGTCGCCGTCGGGGTCGATGTCGTTCGTGAGTACGTTGCCGCTGGCAGTCAGGGTCACATCTTCTTTTACTGCGTTGACGTCGTTAGCGGCAAAGGTGTCGTTGGTAAGTTGCGGACCGTCGTTCGTGCCGTTGATGTCGATCGTCAATNCACACTGCCGTACGTGCCGGCCATTGCATCGGTTGTGGTTACCGTCAGGGTGTCGCCGTCGGGGTCGATGTCGTTCGTGAGTACGTTGCCGCTGGCAGTCAGGGTCACATCTTCTTTTACTGCGTTGACGTCGTTGGCGGCAAAGGTGTCGTTGGTAAGTTGCGGACCGTCGTTCGTGCCGTAGATCTTGATCTCGATGTCATGGGTCGTGCCGTCTACACTCTGCACCGTGAAGTGCTCAACTTTAACATCGTCAGCGCCCAGGTACTGCACCGCGGAATTGGCAACGCTGTAGGTCCAGTGACCGGCACTATCAATTGTGATGTTCCCTAGAGCACCTTCACTTGCAACAGGTGCAACAACGGTGTCGATCGCCGACTGGTGCTGGTCGATATCAGTCACCACCAGCGTCCCGGACGTCGTCAAAGTCACCGTTTCAGGCGTCGGGCTGTCTTCCGTCACGGAGCCGTGGTCGGCACCGCTGAACGTGGCGCCATCATTCGTCCCGAGGATCGTTATAACGACGTCATGGCTGGTGCCATCAATGCTTTGTACCGTAAACGTCTCAACCTTGGGCTCTCCAGCACCAAGATACTGGACAGCATTATTGTTAACACTGTAAGTCCAGTGCCCGGCGCTATCAATTGTGATGCTCCCAAGAGCACCTTCACTTGCAACAGGTGCAACAGCCGTGTTGATGCTGTATTGATTGCCGAAGGAGTCGGTAACAGTTAGTGTGCCCGTCGTAGAGAGAGTCGGATTCGAGGCATCTTCCGTGACAGAGCCGTGATCCGAACCAACGCCAGGTCCTGTAGGAAGAACTGGTGAAGTCGTGGCTACGGTAACAGGCCCTTCGATCGCGCCTGTCGTCCCGAAGGTGACCCCTGTGGTGGTCACGCCGCCGGTCGGGAGGACTTCCTCGCCGGTGGGGGTGACGATGAAGACCGGGTGGGTACCGCCGGCATCGGCGGGGCCGCCGGCTGCCGGGGCTTCCAGTTCGATGGGCTGGTCACCGGTGAGCAGTGCCTGCTGGATCTGTTCGACCTCGGCGGCGGTGTCGGTGGTGTCGCCCGACATCACGGTGCCGTACACGTCCTGGTCGATGGACACGTTCATCATCCGGCCCAGGTCGAGCTGGTTCCCCTGCGCGCCGTCAAATACGATGGAGGCGCTGCCGTCGCTTTCGGTGACGATGCGGTCGTCGGCGAAGATCGGGCTGTTCGGCATGAGCAGGCGAACCGCACCATCCGGGGATATCGCTTTCACCGTTCCGTACAGAATGACAACCTTACCGACCACCTGGTGCCCTGCTGCGTGATTGTTCTGTGCCATGACCATTCTCCATGTATTTGATAGTGACGTGAAAGGGATCTGCTAAATTTGGTTATGGTAAAGATATCTCTGAGGGGAAACCATGTCTATTGTACCTTGGTACTAGACTGACATAGCGATCAAGATTACAGAGATCTCACTTTACTACTGCCATAGCTGCTGAGAGCAAAACCGGAGACAATATAGTACCTGTGTCTTCGCGGATGCCAAGTGTGAGACACAAAAAAGCCCTCTGCTAGTTGAGAGGGCTTTTTTGTGAGGGGACTGGCTCCGCCAGGTGCCTGTCCCCCTTGGTGTTTGAGAAGAGGGCTGAGCTGAAAGAAGCGTTCCGCTAGAGGGACAGGCACCTGACGGAGCCTGTCCCTCTAGCGCTAATTCAGAACGGCCGGTCCAGGCGGTTGGGCTCCTTGACCAGCTTGGTGAAGTTGGAGCTCTTCTGGATCTCCTCCAGGTAGAAGAGCTTCAACAGGTTGTGGGTCGGGTGGTCGGGGTTTCTCTGCATCTCCTCGCGCATGCTCTGGAACGAGGCGATCAGCTGGGTGTCCGTGGGGGCCTCCGCGGCGGCGGTGCCGGCAAAGAGCTTGTCGATGGCGGTGATGTAGGCAAGGCTCGCGGTGGCGGTCTCGGGACGCTGCGCGCTCACCCACTTCTTGATGGCCGGCGACTGCTTGATGCGGCTTGCCAGCGGCAGGTAGTAGTCGAGGTACAGGTTGTAGCGCCCGTCCTTCTTGAGCGTGGCGGAGGTCTGGCGCACCTCGCGCAGGGAGAGCGGGAACAGTTCGGCGGAGAGGAGCCGGTGCGTGAACCACAGGTTGTAGGCGCCGTTGTCGGTGCTGAACTCGCTCACCTTGCGGTAGGCGTAGGAAACCTTGTCGCTCGCCTCGAAGGCGCCGAAGTAGGCGGAATCAGGTATCACGTCGTTGAATCCCCTCCCCTGCTGCGCGGTGAGGAAGTTCAGGTAGGAGTTGAGCGCCATCTGCATCGAGGTGGCGTAGCTCTGGATGTTCTGCGAGTCCTGGGTGGTGTTCAGCTTGACCAGGTAGTAGTCGCCGGTCCACAGGGCGAGCTCCATGATGGCCCGCCAGAGCCGGTGCGCCGACTTGAGATACAGCTCCCGGCTCTGGTAGCCGGCGCGCTCCCAGCCCCCGGCGGAATACGGCGCGATGTCGTTGAAGATCGCCATCGACTTCAGCAGGGCGCTCCTCCCCTCCTGGTCGGGCAAGGTGGCGAAGAACTTGTAGGCGGCCGCGTTCTCGTTGTCAGCCAGGCGCGGGATGGCGAAACTGGTCATGTCCAAGTAGTCCACGGCCGCCATGACCACGCCGCTCGACCTGGGGCCGGCCGCCCACTTGAAACAGAGGTCGTTGTAGGTGCGGGCCCGCTCGTAGGTCTTTTGCACCGCCTCGGTCATCCCCTCGGCGTCGAGCTTGGCGCTTGCCACCTGCTGCAGGCGCTTGGACTCGATGGCGGCGACGGTGAAGTTCAGCCGGTAGCGGTCCGAGTCGGGCGCGTTCAGCCCGTCCACGATGCGCTGCACCAGGGTCTTCGTGTACTTCCCGTCGCTGTCCTTCTCGCCCAGGTTGCGGTCGTTCATCATGACGAACAGGGGCCCCAGCGCGTTCAGCCCGTCCAGCTTCCGGGCGATGATGGCCCGGTTCACCACGAGGCTGATCAGGTTGCGGTAATAGAAGGGGGTGTTGGTGGGGACGCTGCCGCTGGTGGCGCCGGTGGCGATCTCGTTCTTCTCGATGTAGAGGATCGACCCGTTCCAGATGCCGTAGACCTGGGTGACGAAGTCGTCGGCGTCATCGCGCTCCAGGGCCTGCAGCGCCTTCACCATGCCGGACCAGTAGGCGATCTCGGGCATGGACGCCTTCCCCTTCAGACTCTCCATGGTCTTGGCCGCGGCGGCGAGGGCCTCCGGCGCGTCGCTTTGCAGGTAGTCCACGGTCTGGGCGATGGCCAGGCGCAGGTAGTCCCGGTCGCGGAACAGCTGCGGCGGCTCCCCCTTCTGCCCGGACATGAGCTTGCCGTTCCAGGTGGCGATGTAGGAGGCGAGGGGCTCGCCGATCTCCTGGTCGCGCTTCTCGCGCCACTCCTTGATCTCGTTCTTGTCCCAGTAGGTGAGCTCGTAGGCGACGTCGAGGTAGGGGCCCCACTCCTTGACCTGGGGAGCGGCGGCCGGTGGCGCCGCGGCCGCCGTCCTGTGCTCCTTCTTGGCCGGCGCGGCGCGCCCCCCCTTCTTCTTCTGGGCGCCCCACGAGGGGGCGGCGGCCATCAGGAGGCAGAGCACGCAGCAGAAGATGAATGCGATGATCCGTTTGGCGTCAGTTCTTCTTAAGGCAGTCATAGGCATAATCCAACTCCTCGCATCGCTGGGATGGCTCTCGTCCCCGGGAAGGGAAGATGATGAGGTTGAAGGACGACACTCGTTTGGTCCCCTTGAACTGGAACTCACCTTTGTCACTGGTGCAGCTTGAGCGCCCACCTACCACGCTCAAAACCGCCTTGATCGCTTCTTCCTGCTGCAGCGCGCTGTCGCAGATCTTGAGGCTCATCAGCGACACCCCGCGCGCCAGCGCCACTTCGGCACCGCCCGCCCCGCTCCCCGCCGGGCTCTTGCTGCGCTGCCGGGCGGAAAGGGGGGGCGCCCCCTTGGGCTCCTCGATGGTCACCTCCGGCGCGCTCCTGACCGCCGCCACCCGCGGCGCCGGTGCGCTCCCCCCCACCTCGACGGCTCGGGTCGGCCGCTGCGGCAGGGCGACCGGTTCGGCGGCCGCGGGAACCGGGCAGTCGCCCCCACCCCGAACCCGGTAGATGTAGGTGCTCTTGGGCGACGGCCGCGCCCCCACCTCGGCGCTCCCCGCCTCCTTCCTGAGCTTCGTCGCGGGGACCCGCGCGGACGCCGCGCCGTGCTGTTCGTCGTAGGCTTCGGTTCCCTTGCGCTCCCGGGCCACTGCCGGGTACATGGCCACCTCGGAGCCGCTCTGGTAGCCGTAGGAACGGGCCACCGCGGGACGCGACAGTTCGGCGGGGTACTCCACCTTGTGCCGAAGCGGCGCGCTCCTCCCCGGCCCGGTCCGGCCGGCGTGCTCCCGCGGCGCCGGCTCGGGGGGACGGTACTGCGGCGGCTTCACGTCCAACGCGTAGACGGTGCGCGGCTTTTGCTGCGCCGCGACCGGCTTCTCCACGACGGCCACCTGCTTGGGGTGCGCCGGGGGCGCCTTCAGCTCCAGCCGGCTCACGTCCATGATGGTCCGTTTCGACACCGGTACCCCGGGCATCTGGAAGCGGCTCACGCACAGCGCCACCAGGATGAGCGCCGTGACCACCGCCAGGCGCAGCCACCGGGGGACCGGGGGGCGCAGCTCGTGCTCGGCGCAGACCAGGATGTGCCTCAGCCTGGTGCCCCCGTGGCCGCAGGCGTTCTGGATGCGCAGGGTCATGGCTTGTCACCGGTGCGCGAGGTGTGCACCACGGCAAGGCCGTTGGAGCTCCAGTACTTGCTCACCACCGCCGCGGCGGAAAGAAGGTCGCTGCTGTAGGACTCCGGCAGCGGCACCACGACCGGGCGCGGCTGCTCCCGGTTCCCCTGCAGTTGCTTCAGGGCCGAGCAGAGCTCGTCATAGGAGAGCGCGTCGGTGCGCGCCGCCTCCCTGCCGCGCAGGATGTGCGCCAGCCGGTACGGTTTGGCGCCGTGCTTCTCCACCAGGAGCTGGTGATAGTCGGGGTTGGACTGCATCGCCACCAGCTCGGGGCTCTTGGCCACCACCGGCGCGGGGAGCTGCATTTCCGCCACCTGGCTGCTGGAGGTGTCCATGCGTGCCATCTGGGTGAACACCAGCAGCAGCAAAAAGGCGACGTCGGTAAAGGAGATGAGCCACTGGTTCCGCGAAGTTCCCACCGAGCGCATGGTTCCCCTCCTAGATCTTCACCTGCAGGCCGCGGTTGATGGAGCGCTTGGCGATCACGTCCAGGACGACGCAGATCGCCTGCAAGAGCACGTAGTACATGAGCGCGAAGTAGGTGGACCACAGCTTCGCCCCGATGGCGCCGTTGTTGATGGCGCTCCCCGGGTCGCCGGTGTAGAGGAAGATCACGATCATCCCCGCCACCGTCCCCCACAGGCCGATGGGAGGCAAGAGGTTGGCGCACATGTAGATCCGGTTCACGAAGGTGCCGTTGAAGTTGTTCTGCGCCACCTCGCGGGTCGCGTCGTAGAGGAACTCCTTGGGGGCCGCCGCACCGGTGGTGTTGTCGCTTTGGCTGGTGGCCCAGAGCATCTTGGCCACGCTCTCGGCCAGGGTGTCCGCGGGGGAGGCGTGCTTGTCCTTGATGCTGTCCAGGTGCTTGTGGTCCAGCGCCTTGGCGTGCAGGAAGGCGCGCGCCGCCAGGATCATGGCGATGATGAAGATGCTGGTGGTCAGGGTGAGCGAGATTCTCAGCGACCAGATGTTGAAGCTGTTGGGGTTGATGGTGATCAGGCCCAGAATGTCCATGGCGGCGGCTCCTTGGCGGTTATTTCTTGGCGATGCGCGCCAGATCGGTGTCCAGTTGGCGGATGGCCTCGTCCAGGGTGGTGGTCTTGCCCTGGATCTGCACGGACATCTTCTGGTAGGGAGCGTAGAGCCGCTTCATGTCGGTGAGCACGCTGCCGGCATCGTCTCTGTAGTTGAGCACGATCAGAAGGCGCGTCTTCACCAGGGCGATCTCGGCGGAGAGCTGGGTCATCTCGATGTTGGAGCCGTCCACGGCCTGGACCACCAGGTAGTCGGCGTGGCGCCGAAGATAGTCGTCGAGGGGGGCCTGCAGCTGCGCCGCGGTCTTGGTCTCGCCGCTGGCGATGAAGTGCTCGGCGAAGTTGAGCATGACCAGGAGGTCCTTCTTCACCGTCTGCAGCCTGAGCTCGAGCCCCAGGTCGCTGGCCTGCTCGGTGGACGCTTCCTGCGGCGGGGGGGCGGGGGCCTGCGCCTCGGCGGCTATGACCGCCGGCGCGGCCAGAAGAGACACCAATCCCGTCACTACGACAGCCAGTTTCCATCGCAATGCAATACCGTGTTCCATGTCAGACTCCTCCTTACGGATGAGCTACTTAGAGCATGTATCGTGAGCCGCTGCCGGGTGCGCGCCTGCGCGCCTGAATCAGGGGCCTATGTGGTGACTGCTTCTCGGCTTGATGTTGATCCTCAACCCGGTGTCGGTTTTGAAGCTGCGGTAGGGGATTATTTCCTCCCGGCCGGCGTCGAGGGTGATCTGGAGGTGGTCGGGGAACTCTCTGAAGCGAACGTCGGTGAGGTCGAACTTCTCCACGGCCGCCTTGGGGAGGCCGATGCCGTTCACCGCGCCGTAAAGGTCGATGACCAGGCTGAAGGGCTCCACCATGGTGATCAGGCTGAATTCGTTCACCTTGCCGCTCGTGTACAGGCTGAGGCCGTCCTTGTCGATGGTGATGCCGGTCAGGGCGATGCTGCCATCGGGCACGGGAGTGGGGGTGGTCGCCTTGAGCACGAAGGGCGCTTCATCGGGTGCGGGGGCTTCGGGCTCCTGCTTTCTGAGCGCGGCGGCGACGGATGCTGCTTCGGCAGCGGCAGCCTGTTCGGGTGCGGCCGGCGCGGCGGAGGGGACGGGGAGCGCGCTCGGCGCTGCGGTGGCGGGGGTAGCGGGGATAGGCTGTTGTGCCTGTTTCATTCGTTGTGCCGCCGGCAGCTCGGGCGGCGTCGGCGCGGTCGCGACCCGGGGGGGCGGCGCGGCTCCCCCGGCAAGAGGACCGGGGGGGGGCACCAGTTGCGCCGCCGGGATGCCCCCCGGCGCCGGTACCGCCGCTGCTCCTTGCTGCGGCGGCTCTCCCGGGTAGGCGGCCGGGATGGCCGGCTGCCGTTTGGCCGGGGGAAGCGGAGGGGGCGCGGCCCCCTCCTTCACGTCGGCTGCTGCTGCCTGGGGGAAGTAGCGTGACTCCTCTTCCCCCTTTCTCTGTGCTGCGGGCAGGAGCGCCGATCCGGATGCGGTCACAGCCGGATCGGCGGCCTGCGGGAAAAAGCGTGCTTCGGGTTCGCCCTGGCGCTGTGCAGGGGCAACGTCGGCGTTGGCGACGTTACCTTGCGCTGGCACCAGGGCTACCGGCTTTTTTCCAGTGGCACCTTTCTTTGCTGCCGGGGCGGGCTTCGCCGCGGCCTTGGGTGCTGCGGCCGGCTGGGGTGCCGATCCCTGTTGCGCACCGTTCTTCTCGCACACGAGGTTGGTCTCGATGCGGCGGTTCTTGGCGCGACCGACGGCGGTCTTGTTGGTGGCCACCGGGCGGGACTTGCCGTACCCCTTGGCGGTCAACCGCTTGGGATCGATGTTGAAGTTCTTGACGATGTAGTCGCGCACCGACTGGGCGCGGCGCTCGGAGAGCCTCTGGTTGTACGCTACGCTGGCGGTGCCGTCGGTGTGCCCGGAGATCTCGCCGTGCGCCTCGGGGAACTCCTTCAGGAAGTCGCCCACCGTCTTCAGTTCGGCGTGGTACTGGGGCTTCACGTTCCACTTGTCGGTGTCGAAGTTGATCATCAGCACCGCGGGCTGGTTGCAGAAGCGCTTCTCCGCTGCCACCGGCTGGGCCACCATGACCGAGGCGTTGGCGGAAGCGGTGCCCCCTTTGCCCTTGCAGGTGACGGTGTAGATGGTATCCGCCGCCGGGGTCACGGTGGTGGAACCTTTCACGGCCACGTTGCCGACGTCGGGACGCATCTCGCAGTTGTCGGCGCCCTTGCTCTGCCAGGTCAGGACCGACTTCTCGCCCTTCCTGATGCTGTCGGGTGCGGCGGTGAGCGAGACCTCGGGTGCGGCCACCGGCACCGGGGCCGGCGCCGGAGGCGGCACGGTCAGGTTCAGGGTGGGCTGCACCGTGGGCACCGGCCGCGCCACCGGCTCGGGTGGCGGCGGCGGGGCCGGCAGCTTCGCCACCGGCGGGGTCACGCCGAAGGGGATGTAGATCCCCGTGGTGTACTCGATGGCGTAGCGGTCGAACTTGTTGTCGATGAAGATGCCTCTCACGTCGCCGCGCCAGGCCATGTCCTCGGTCACGAAGTACTTGAAGCCGGCGCCGAGGTCGAAGGCGCCCTTGGTATCGGACTTAAGCTGGGTCGCCGCGTAGCCCGCCGCGATGTTGGGTACGAACTTCTGGTCGGGCATGAAGTTCCACAACAGGTCCGCGCCGTAGCGCAGGAAGTCGGTGTTCTGGTCGACCAGCGTGCCGCGGGTCTTGGCGTAGTCCAAAAGCGCCTCCGCCTCCAAGTTGCGGGTGAAGTTGTAGCCGGCGCGCAGGCCGAAAACCGGCGCGGTTTCCAGGTGTTGCTCCCCGTCAAAGGAAACCCCACCGACGATCGGGGACACCGAGAATGTCCCCACCCTGTTGCTTGCCGGGCTCCCTCCGGGCGGCGCGTCGGCTGCGGCCGACGGACCGGGACGGGAGGCGAGAAGCAACGCCATTGCCATCATCATCAATGCATGTCGTTTCAATTTCTTCTTCTCCGTTTGGGTTGTATTAGATTGCATTAAAATACCGCATTAATCTCTGAGGCTTGCCAAATGCTACTATTAAGCTACTATTAAATCCGGCTGTGTCAAATGCCATTTGATTTCTTTATGTTCGACTCGCGGAGCACATATATTAGTCACAAAAAATAATATTTGCAAATTTATTATTCGGACATAATATGAGTATCGACATTAGCAACTACTCGGTATATAATGCATCAAGCTTGTATACATTGAGTAATTTTAATTTGTTCTTATTCATATGAGACCACAGGAAGGGATGCTATGCTACCAAACAGGAAATTAGTGACAGTATTGGCATTGGGGATGTTGGCTTCCGGAACCGCGGCCGCCCAGGCGGAGACGCTCCAGGACGCGGTGCAGTACATGCTGCGCTCCAACCCGGAAGTGAGGGCGAACTACTACAACAAGGTGGCGCGGGAGAAGGAAGTGCGCCAGGCCAAGGCCGGCTACCTCCCCACCATGGACGTCTCGCTGGCCGCCGGGGTCACCCGCCAGCACGAGCCGACCTTCGGGACCGTCTACCCCAACACGGCCATCGTCAGCGTGCGCCAGAACGTGTTCCGCTTCTTCGGCACCCAAAGCGAAGTGGAGCGCCAGGAGGCCCGGGCCCGGGCCCAGCAGTACCAGTTGGGGAGTACCGCCGAGAACAGCGCCCTCTTGGCCTCCAAGGTGTACTTAAATGTCCTCAGAAGCGAAAAGCTCCTGGCGCTGGCCCAGGAGAACCTGACCAACCACCTGCGCATCCACGACCAGGTGAAGCTTAGAAGCGAGTCCGGCGTCGACCGCCGCGCCGACTTCGAACAGGTCAAGGGGCGCGTGGCGCTCGCGGAGAGCAACCTCGCCGCGGCCCAGGCCAACCTCTCCGACAGCCTGGCCGACTACCAGGCCGTGATCGGCTACCTCCCGGGTGAGCTGACCGAGCCCCAGTCGATCGTGGCGTTGCTCCCCAGGACCAAGGACGAGGCGGAGGAACTCGCCGTCGCCGGCAACCAGGCGCTCAAGTCAGCCCGCGAAGGGGTGCAGGAGAGGACGGCGCAGCACGAGGCGGCCAAGAGCCTGCTCTACCCGAGCCTCGACGTCGCCCTCGACTACCGCTGGCTCAAGGACTACAACGACCTCCCCGGCCAGCGCGAGGAGTTCCTGGGCACCGCCACCCTCACCTTCAACATCCTGAACGGCGGCTGGAACAAGGCGCGCATCGGCCAGACCCAGAGCGAGGTCTACGAGGCGCAGGAAATCATGGAAAACACGAAACGGCAGACGGTGCAGTCGATCCGGCTCTCCTGGGAGGCCAACCGTAGCGCCCAGGAGCGCATCAAGTACCTCGACGACTACGTCAAGGCCGCCGCCCAGACCGCCGACGCCTTCGCCGCCCAGTGGTCCATCGGCAGAAGGACCATGTTCGACCTCCTCGACACCCAGGCCGAACTGATCAACGCCAAGGCGAGCCTGGTGAACGCGGTGTACGACCAGCGCTACGCCGAGTTCCGGGTCCTGAACGGCATGTCGCGCCTGCTCCCCACCCTGGGGCTGCAGCCGCCCGACAGCGCCGGCCGCGTCACCACCGCCGCCGGAACACCGTAGACTATCCCGAGAGCGCACTGTATGATAGAGCCCCGGATCGCCGCTAGCCTTAGGGACGGTCCGGGCTTTTTTTTAGAGAAAGGGCATCTGCGCCGGGATCAACGTGGGCATCTACCTGAAACGACTGACATCGCTCTCCCTGACCGCCTTCCTGGCGGCGCTTCTCGTCGCCGGCACCGTGCTCCCCGCCGGCAACTTCAGCGTGGACCGCTCCGTGCTGCAGACGGCCGAGAGGAAATACGGCAGGGAAGCCTTGCGCCGCCTGACCGCCTGGGAAGAGCTGATCGCGCGGGACAGAAGCCGCACCGACCGGGACAAGCTCGACAGGGCGAACCGATTCTTCAACGAGCGGCTGCGCTTCGACAGCGACTGGGACGTCTGGGGGGTCGAGGACTACTGGGCCACGCCCATCGAGTTCCTGGCCAAGGGGGCGGGGGACTGCGAGGACTTCGCCATCGCCAAGTACTTCACCCTGAAGGCGATGGGAGTGGAGGACGACAAGCTCCGCATCACCTACGTCAAGGCGCTGCGCTACAACATCCACCACATGGTGCTCACCTACTACAGCACCCCCGAGGCCGAGCCGCTCGTGCTCGACAACCTGGTCGATTCCATTGATCACGCCTCCCGGCGCAACGACCTGATGCCCATCCTGAGCTTCAACGGTTCCGGGCTGTGGCTCGCCAAGCAAAGGGGTATGGGCAAGGCCGCCGGCAAGTCCAGCCGGTTGAGGCTGTGGCAGGACCTTCTGCAAAAGATGTCCGAGAACAAACTGTAACGGACCAAGGGTACCCCTATGACACTGTATCGACAGCTCATCATCTTCACCGTCGTGCTCTTCCTGCTCCTGTTCACCGGCACCTGGTACGCGAAGCTCGCCAACACCCGCACCTTCCTCACCAACCAGCTCGAGTCCCACGTGCAGGACACCGCCACCTCGCTCGCCCTTTCCATCTCCCCCCACGTGGCCCAGAAGGACCTGACCGTGGTGGAGGGGATGATCAACGCCCTCTTCGACCGGGGCTACTACCAGAAGATCACCTTCGCCGATCCGCGCGGCAAGGTGCTCATCGAGCGCACCCTCCCGGTCCGGGTCGAGGACGTGCCGCAGTGGTTCGTGGCGCTGGTGCCGCTGAAGACGCCGGAGGCGGTCTCGGACGTCATGGCCGGGTGGAACCAGGGGGGGAGCATCCTGGTCAAGAGCCATCCAGGCTACGCCTACGCGACGCTCTGGAGCGAGGTGATCAGCATGACGGTCTGGTTCGCCGCCTGCGCCGCCTTCCTGCTGCTTGCGGCCGCGGTGGGACTGAGGATCCTTCTGAAGCCGCTGGCCGCGGTGGAGCGCCAGGCCGACGCCTTGTGCCGCAAGGAGTACCAGCTCCAGGAGTCGCTGCCGCGCACCCGCGAATTCAAGAGCGTGGTCGAGGCGATGAACCGGATGACGGTCAAGGTGAAGGAGATGTTCGAGGAGCAGGCGGCCACCGCCCAGGGGCTGCAGGAGCGGGCCTATCAGGATCCGGTCACCCTGCTGGGCAACCGGCGCCTGTTCGAGAGCCAGGTGAACGCCGACCTCGCCCGGCAGGAGCCAAACGGCTGCGGCGTGCTCCTCCTGCTGCGCATCCACGGCCTGGAGGCCCTGAACCAGAAGAAGGGGCTGCAGGCGGGGGACGACCTGGTCAAGCGGGTGGCCACCCTGTTGCAGAACGCCGTGAAACCCTACGCCGACACCGCGCTCTCCCGCTTGACCGGCGGCGACTTCGGCATCTTCATTCCCGACATCTCCCCCTCCGAAGGGGGGATCATCGCCACCGAGATCGCGGCGCAGCTGGGGCGGGTGGCCATGGAGAAGATCGCGCTCAGCGACGACATCGGCCACTTGGGCCTTGCCACCTACCAGGGGAGCACCACCCTGCCGAGGCTTCTGGCCGAGGCGGACCTGGCGCTCTCCGCGGCGCTGCAAAAGGGGGCCAACAGCTTCGAAGCGAGGGCGGTGACCGGGGAAACCGAGACGCTGCCCCAGGGGCAGCAGCACTGGAAGGACGCCCTGGTACGGGCGCTCGAGGAGCGGCGCATCAGGCTCGACGCGCAGGGGGTGATCGAGAACGGGCCGGGGCGCAAGCTGGTCCAACTCGAGCTCTTCGCCCGCGTCATGCAGGAAAACGGCGAGGCGCTGGACGCCGCCCTGTTCATGCCGGTCGCCGAGCGGCTCAAGCTGGTCTCCGCCATCGACCGGATGGTGATCGAGGAGGCGCTGAAGGTCGACTACCGCCGCCTGGGTGTGGAGCGGGTCGCCATCAACCTCTCCCCGACCTCGCTGGAGGACGACCTCTTCCGCACCTGGCTCTACGCCTTTTTAAAGGCGCTGCCGGGCGGCGCGCCCCGGGTCAACTTCGAGTTCTCGGAGTTCGCCGCGGTGCAGCACCTGAACAACATCCGGGAGTTCGGCGCCGCGGTCCGGGACTGCGGCCACGGCATCGGGCTCGACCACTACGGCCGCAGCTTCTCGAAGCTTGGCTACCTGCAGTCGCTGCACCCGGAGTACGTGAAGATCGACCGGGCCTACACCGGGGAGCTCTCCGGCGGGGAGAACGACAGCAGGTTCTACGTCGCCTCGCTCTGCAGCGTGGCGCACAGCATCGACATCAAGGTGGTGGCCGAAGGGGTGGAAAGCGAGGCGCAGGCGGCCATCCTGAAGGAGCTCAACCTGGACGCCATGCAGGGGTACTTCTTCGGCAGGCCGCAGCCGCTCTCCTCCTACCCCGCCGTCAGATGATGTCGTGCACCAGCAGGTCGGTGGAAGCGATCTTCTCGCGCAGGCTCTGGCGCGCCTTGATCCTCTGCTGGGCCTGTTCGGGAAGCTCGGTGAAGTTGATCAGGTTCTTCCGGACCAAAAGGTCGACCAGGTCCTCGATGACGCGCACGGTGGCCGCATCGGAGAAGGCCAGTGCCTCCCCCCAGGCCCCGGCCTCGTTCAGGAAGGCGACCACCTCTTCGTCCATCGCGGATTTCTGCTCGGTGGCCGACGCGGCGGGGGTTTTGTGCAGGGCGACGATCTTGCCCTCGCCGTCTCTTTCTACATAAAACATGGAGTATCCTTTCTTTGACCGGCTCGATGACAGTGTTGCTGAAAGAGGTACTGACACAGGATGACAGCCGCAAGTATAACGCAAAACGTTTACCAATGTGAAAGGTATTATGCTAGAATATTTCGCACTAACTTCGGCGGCCCCCTTTTACAGCTAAGAGGATCAGACGTGCCAGAGACTGAAAACCGTAAGCTAGAAGCACAGTGGAACGTGGCCGAGGATAGCGACCGCCACGACGATCCCCTTCTCGACTCGCTGCTTTTGGTGGCCAAGCTGCACGGGCTGCCGGCATCGCGCACGGGTCTCACCGCCGGGCTCCCCCTGGTGCAAAACCGCGTCACGGTGGAGCTCTTCCCCCGCTGCGCCGAACGGGCCGGTCTCTCCTCCCGCCTGGTGAAGCGCCCCCTGGAGCGCATCTCGCAGCTGCAGCTCCCCGCCATCCTGCTCCTGCACAACCGGCAGGCCTGCGCGGTGGTGGAAAGGCTCCCGGACAAGGACAGCTTCAGGATCCTCCTTCCCGAAGCCGGCACCGGCGAGAAGACGGTGACCCGGGCCGAGCTGGAGAAGCTCTACACCGGCTTCGCCATCTTCGTCCGCCCGCGCTACCGCATCGGCAAGTCCACCAGCGTCACCCGCGATGAAGGGAAAGGGAACTGGTTCTGGAGCGCCATCACCTCCTCCTGGCGCATCTACCGCGACGTCCTCATCGCCTCCTTCCTCATCAACGTCTTCGCCCTGGTCAGCACCTTCTACATCCTGAACGTCTACGACCGGGTCATCCCCAACAGCGCCTACGAGACCCTCTGGGTGCTCTCCATCGGCGTCACCGTGGTCTACCTCTTTTCGGTCTTGATGCAGGGGCTGCGCGGCTACTTCGTCGACGAGGCGGGCAAGAAGGCCAACCTGAAGATCTCCTCGCTCCTGTTGCAGCGGGTCCTGAACCTGCGCCTGGAGGCGCGCCCGCAGTCCATCGGCTCCTTCTCCAACAACCTCAGGGAATTCGAGACCATCCTCGACTTCATCACCTCCTTCTCCATCACCGCGGTCATCGATCTCCCCTTCGTCGTCCTGGGGCTGATCGTGATCTGGTACATCGGCGGGGGCACCATCCTCACCATCTTCCTGGTCAGCATCGCCCTGATGCTCATCTACTCCGCCTTCATCCAGGCGCCGCTGCGCCGCGCCGTCGAGAACACCTTCGCCGCGTCGAGCCAGAAAAACGCCATCCTGGTCGAGGGGCTCGCCGGCCTGGAGACGGTGAAGATGCTCGGCGCCGAGAGCCACGTGCAGAGAAGCTGGGAGGACGCGGTCAGCTACATCTCCACCTGGAGCGCCCGCTCGCGCTTTCTCTCCTCCTCGGTGAACCACGTCTCCTTCCTGGTGCAGAACCTGGCCGTGGTCGCCCTGGTGGTGGCCGGGGTGTACGCCATCGCCATGCGCGAGCTGACCCAGGGGGGGCTGGTGGCGCTGGTGATCCTGTCCCGGCAGGTGGTGGCGCCGGTGGCCCAGGTGGCCAACCTCGCCACCCGCTACCACCGGGCCAAGGAGGCCTACCGCGCCCTCGATGACATCATGAAGCTCCCGGTGGAGCGCCCGGCCGGCAAGACCTTCCTGCACCGCCCCCGCTTCAAGGGGGGGATCGGGGTGAAGGGGCTCACCTTCGCCTATCCCGGCCAGACCGTCAACGTGCTCAACAACATCTCCCTGCAGATCGCCCCCGGCGAGAAGGTCGGCGTCATCGGCCCCATCGGCTCCGGCAAGACCACGCTGGGCAAGCTCCTTTTGGGGCTCTTCGAGCCCGCCAGCGGCATGGTCACCATGGACGACACGGATCTCAGGCAGATCGACCCGGCGGAACTGCGGCACTACGTGGGCTACGTCCCGCAGGACATCTCGCTCTTCAAGGGGACCGTGCGCGAGAACCTGACCCTGGGCGCCGCCGACATCGACGACCACGCCATCATGCGCGCGGCGGATCTGGCCGGGGTCGGCGAGTTCGTCAAGAAGCACCCCATGGGCTTCGACATGGAGGTGGGCGAGTTCGGCCGCGGCCTCTCCGGCGGCCAGCGCCAGTGCGTGGCCATCGCCCGGGCGCTCCTTCTCGACCCGCCGGTGCTGGTCTTCGACGAGCCGACCAGCAACATGGACAGCCGGGCCGAGGTGAGGCTCAAGAACCACCTGGCGGAGGGGGCCAAGGAAAAGACCATGGTCCTGATCACGCACCGCGCCTCGCTCCTGGAGCTCGTGGACCGGATCATCGTCATCGACAACGGCACCGTCATCGCCGACGGTCCCAAGGCAACGGTCCTCGAAGCGCTGCAGCGCGGGCACCTGAACATCTAGCGGAGAATACGACGTGGAGATAAAAGCAGCCAAGAACAAGGGTAACGGGGTGTTCCGCAGGATGCCCGAAGACGACGTCGACTACGTCACCGACATCAGGACCTCGATCCTGGTGCAGACCCCGCGCGGCGGCCGGGCCATCCTCTGGGCCACGCTGGGGCTCTTCGTCATCTTCATCGGCTGGGCGGCGGTCTCCGAGGTGGAGCAGACCACCAGGGGCGAGGGGAAGGTGATCCCGGCCAGCCAGGTGCAGGTGATCCAGAACCTGGAGGGGGGCATCCTCTCCGAACTGCACGTGAAGGTCGGGGACACGGTCAAGAAGGGGCAGCTCCTGTTGAAGATCGACGAGACCCGCTTCGTCTCCTCGCTGGAGCAGAGCCAGGCGAAATCCGGCGCCGACAAGGCCAAGGCGGCCCGCCTGCGCGCCGAGGCGGCGGGCAGCACCAGCTTCTCCGTGCCCAGCGACGTGCCGGCCAGCATCGCCGCCAGCGAGCGGGCCCTGTTCGAGTCGCGCCGGGCCGAACTGAAACACTCCATCGAGGTGAAGCAGTCCCAGATCGACCAGCGCCAGAGCGAGCTGAGGGAACTGAACACCCGGCTGCGCGAGCTGAACCAGACCTACTCCCTGTACCAGAAGGAGATCAACATCACCAAGCCGCTGGTCGCCAAGGGAGCGGTCTCCGACATGGAGCTCTTGCAGCTCGAGCGCAAGGCCAGCGAGATGAAGGGGGAGATCGAGACCATCAGGCAGTCCATCCCGCGCACCCAGGCCAAGATCGACGAGAGCTACGCCGCCATGAAGGAGTTGCGCCTCAGCTTCTCCAACAAGGCCAAGGCCGAGTACAACGAAACCGCGGCCAAGGTGGGCGAAGAAACCGCATCGTCGCTGGCGCTCAAGGACCGCCTGGACCGCACCCTGGTGCGCTCCCCGGTGAACGGCACCGTGAACCGCATCCTGGTCAACACCATCGGGGGGGTCATCCAGCCGGGCATGAACATCGTCGAGATCGTCCCCACCGAGGGGACCCTGCTCATCGAGGCCAGGATCAAGCCGGCCGACATCGCCTTTCTAAAGCCGAACCAGAAGGCCATGGTCAAGTTCTCCGCCTACGACTACACCATCTACGGCGGGCTGGAGGCGCGCCTGGAGCAGATCGGCGCCGACAGCCTCACCGACGAGAAGACCAGGGACACCTACTACCTGGTCACGCTGAGGACCGACCGCAACTACCTGGGGACCAGGGACAAGCCGCTCCCCATCATCCCGGGGATGGTGGCCACGGTGGACATCCTGGCCGGCAAGCGGACCATCCTCTCCTATCTCCTGAAACCGATTCTGAAGGCGAAGTACTCGGCGTTGCGCGAGAGGTGATTACATGCTGATCCTGCTGGCAAGTGCGAACGGATCCCTCTCCAACCGGTGGCAGGGCCTGGTAGCGGAAGGGAACCAGGTCCGGGAATGCCGCACCCTGAGCGAGTTGAAGCAGCAGGCCTCTTCCGGGGAGGTGGAACTGGTGCTCTTGCACCGCGAGCTGGTGGACGTGGCCGCCTGCGCCGACCTGCGCGCCGCGGCCCCGAAAGCGAGGCTCTTTCTCCTCTCGGACCGCCCCGACCCCGAGGAGGGGCTTGCCTTTCTCAAGGTGGGCATCGTGGGCTACGCCAACAGCTACATCGCCCGTGACAACCTGCAGGAGGCGCTGCGCGTGGTAGCAGGCGGGGGGGTGTGGCTGGGACAGCAGGTGATCCAGCAGTTGATCCTGGAAGCCGCGCAGAACAGCGCGGCGGCGGGGAAAGAAAGAAACACCGAAAAGCTCCTGGCCCCCCTGACCCCGACCGAGCGCCGGGTCGCCGAGATGGTGGCGGCGGGGAGGACCAACCTCGAGATCGCCGCCGACATGGGCATCGTGGAGCGCACCGTGAAGGCCCACCTCACCTCCATCTACGGCAAGCTCCCCGCCGGCAACCGCTTGAGCCTCGCGCTCCTGGTCAACCAGGGGTAAGCAGCGACGGCGAAGGGGAGTTGCGAGGGGGACTGGCACCTGCGGAGCCAGTCCCCGTCCGTTTTACCGGCTCTGGAAGCCTCCGGCCAGGTCCATGACGCAGATGGTGCGGTACAGGGGATGCGGGCCGCAGGCGATGCCCACGGTGGTGTAGGAGCGGTCGAAGATGTTCTTTCGGTGCCCCCGGTCCGCGACGCCGTCGTCGATGATGAGCCCCATCACCACCTGCCTGGCCGTGTCCGGTCCGTAGCTGATGTTCTCCCCGAGGCTCGAACGCCACGAGCCGTACTTGTCGATCCTCTTCTTCATGTCGCTGCGCTCGCCGTGTCCCGTCTCCCCCGATCCCCCCTGCTCCCGCACCAGGTCCGCCGCCGCCCTGGCCAGTCCCGGCGACCACGACAGCGCCGGCAGCGGCCGCTGCCGCGACAGGAACTGCACCGCCTCGTCCAGGGCAGGTTTGCCTTCCGACGTCATCACCACGTTCAGCGATCCCGGCAGCCGGTACCCCTTGCCGATGAAGCTCTTTTTGAACTCCCGGATGTATTGTGCGTAGCGCTGCGGGTTCTGGCGTGCCGCGTTGGTCTCCGCCAGCACCCGTTGGCCGAGGTCGTCCGGTTCGGCGCAGGCAGTACCGGCAGTGAGGACAAGCATCAGGCAGGATAGCGCCAGGATTTTCCTGATCATTTCTTCCCCTCCAGGAGGGCGAGTCGGGTCTCGAACACCTTGAGGGCGTCCGCCAGGGTCGCCTCGATCTCGTCGCCGTAGACCGTGAAGTAGAGGTAGTTGCCCGAGTAGTGGTGCCAGTTGAGGTCCTCGACCAGGAGCGGTTCGAGGTAGCGTTCCATCTTTTCGTAGGGGTAGAAGGGGTCGCCGTTAGGCCAGGTGCGGCGCAGTTTCTGCGCCTGGTTTTCCGTGAGCGGAATGCGGTAGCGAACCGAAACGACCTGAACCTCCATGACACACCCTCCCCCGCAATGCAATTGCACCGCCCCTGTCAGACCTGTAGGGGCGAATAATCATTCGCCCCCTCCCGAGCAGACCACAAGAATAAGCGAGACTTCCGCTGATGTCCATCCCCTCTCCCGGAGGGAGAGGGGGAACCCTCCGACGCTCCCGCCTTTCCTTCCGCCGGCGGCCGAACAGAAAACGCCCCCCTTGGCAAGCCAAGGGGGGCGTTGTTCGAAAGCAGTTGCCGCCGGAAAAGCCTAAATGGATTTCCTCCACGCCAGTCTCCCCTCCAGCCAGCGCGAGAAGCTGGTGAAGGCGAAGCAGAGCACGAAGTAGACCGCCGCGATGAAGATGAAGATCTCGGTCGGGAAGGCCATGGTGCGGTTGTTGATCTGGGTGCCGACGTGGGTCAGCTCGGAAACCCCGACGATGAACGCCAGCGAGGTGTCCTTGATCAGCGACACGAACTGGTTCACAAACGACGGGATCATGTTCCTAAGCCCCTGCGGCAGCACGATGTAGAGCATGGCCTGCCAGTGCTTCAGTCCGGTCGAGACGGCCGCCTCGGTCTGCCCCTTGGGGATACCCTGGATGCCGGCGCGCACGATCTGCGACATGTACGCCGAGGTGAAGATGGTGAGCCCCATGATGACCGTGGTCGCCTCCGGCACCGTCTTGCCCATCAGGGCCGGCAGCAGGAAGTACATCCAGAAGATCACCATGAGCAGCGGGATGCCGCGCACCGCGTTGATGAACAGGTTCACCGGGTGGCGGATCGCCGCGTAGCGCGACAGGCTCAAGAGCCCCAGGATCAGCCCCCCGAAGAAGGAGAGGATGCAGGAGATCACCGCGAGGTACATGGTGAGCCCGAGCCCGCCCAGCGGCCCGTTCGGGTAGCGCCCGATCATGAAGTAGGTGAAGTTGTCTATGATTACCTGAAAGTTGAGTGCTTCTTCCATTTTCTTCTCCGTTTCCCGCGGAAAAATCCGCCGATCTCGTTACTGAACCCGTTCCCTAGGCGCGGTGCGGGTTGAGCACCTTCTTGTTGTACAGGTCCATGAGCGCCGTGATGACCACGGACAGCCCGAGGTAGACCACGGTGGCGGCGGTGAACGCCTCGAACCCCTTGAAGGTGTAACTCTCGACCTGGCGCGCCTGGTAGGTGAGCTCCATGACCCCGATGCTCATGGCCAGGGACGAGTTCTTGGCCAGGTTCAGGAACTGGTTCACCAGCGGCGGGATCGTGATCCTTACCGCCTGCGGCAGGATGATGTACTGCATGGAACGGAGATAGGAGAAGCCGGCGCTCCTGGCCGCCTCCATCTGCTCCTTGGGAATGGAGAGGATGCCCGACCTGATGTCCTCGGCGATGAAGGCCGAGGTGTAGATGGTGAGGGCGATGGCGGCCGCGGCAAACTCGAAGTTCGTGCTGTTCAGCCATTCGTTGACCGCCGTCGGGAGCACCTTGTACGAGCCGAAGTACCAGAAGAAGATCTGGACCAGCAGCGGGGTGTTCCGGAAAAACTCCAGGTAGGCGGTGGCGATCCAGCGCACGGGGCGGTAGTGGCTCATCTTCAGGACGGCGATCAGGAGCCCCAGGAGGAAGGCGCAGACGATGCCGACGGCGGAGAGCTCCAGGGTTACCTTGAGCCCGGAAACCAGCCATTCGAAATACTTGCCGGAGGTGACGATGGACCAGTCAAATGTGTACTTTAGCACGTGAAACCCCTTAGAGGCAGGTTGAAGCTGAGACTGAGACTGAGATTGAGATTGAGATTAAGATTAAGACTGAGACTAAAACTACCAGCATAACGCCCTTTTCTCAACTGAAGCTCAGCATCAACCTGGTTTGCTGTTGAAACGCAGTCAAGGTCGAGGTTGAGACTAAGTATGTTTTTTCTTAATCTCAACCTCAATCTTAATCTGCTTTTTTACTTGTCCGCTACGATCTTGAAGGTGCGCTTGAGCTGGAAGTCGGTGCCTTTGCCGAACCACTTCTCGAAGATCTTCTTGGCTTCGCCGCTCTTCTCCATTTCGAGGATGGTCTTGTTCACGAAGGCGATGAACTTGGCGTCGTCCTTCCTCATGCCCAGGCCGTAGGGCTCGTTGGAGATCTGGACGTTCGGGATCTCGAACTTCGCCTTGTTGGGGGCCTTGGCGAGGATGCCGGCCAGGATCGCCTCGTCGGTGGTCACCGCCTGCACCTTACCCTGCTGCAGGGCGAGGAACGCCTGCGGGTAGTCGTCGAAGGAGAGCACGGTCGCGGTCGGCAGGGCAGCCTTCACGTTCTGCTCGGAGGTGGAACCCTTGGCGGTGCCGATCTTCTTCCCTTCCAGGTCCTTCAGGCTCTTCACTTTGCCCTTCACAGTGATGAACTTCTGCCCGGTGGCGAAGTAGGTGTGGCTGAAGCCGATCTGCTTGGCGCGCTCCGGGTTCTTGGTCATGGTGGCGGCGATGATGTCGATGTTGCCTTCGGTGAGCTGCGGCATGCGGGAAGCGGAGGTGACCGGCTTCAGCTCGACCTTGACGCCCAGCTTCTTGGCGATGGCTTTCACGAAGTCGACGTCGTAGCCAACGATCTCGCGGCTCTTCTCATCGACGTAACCAAAAGGAGGGAGGGAGTCCTTGACACCGGCAACCAGGACACCTTTCTTCTTAACTTCGGCAAGGGTGTCGGCGGGAGCCGCGGCCATCGCCTTTCCGAAAGAACCAAACAGGGCCAAACCCATAACAACAGCAGCCAATCTTTTCACAGTACTCTCCTTTTGATGTTCGGTATTAACAGGCACCCGCGCCCGCCGCAGTGCATCCTGCGGCGTTCGGCGGATGAACAAGTTCTCTAGTGCATCGGCGACAGCAGCTGCTTCAGGAACTGCTTGGCGCGGTCGTGCTGCGGGTTGCGGAAGAACTCTTCCGGCTGGGCCTCCTCGAGGATGACGCCGTGGTCCATGAACACCACGCGGTCGGACACCTCGCGGGCGAAGCCCATCTCGTGGGTGACGCAGACCATGGTCATGCCGGTGCTGGCCAGGTCCTGCATGACCGCGAGCACCTCGCCGATCATCTCCGGGTCGAGTGCCGAGGTCGGCTCGTCGAAGAGCATGATGCGCGGCTTCATGGCCAGGGCGCGGGCGATGGCGACGCGCTGCTGCTGGCCGCCGGAGAGCTGGGTCGGGTAGGCGTCGCGCTTGACCGCGAGGCCGACGCGCTCCAACAGTTCCATGGCCTGCTCCTGCGCTTCCTTCTTGGGGGTCCTGCGGATCTTGGTCGGCGCCAGGGTGATGTTGTCGATCACCGAGAGGTGCGGGTACAGGTTGAACTGCTGGAACACGAAGCCCACCTCGGCGCGCAGCTTGTTGATGTCGGTCTTCTTGCTCCTGAGGTCCATGCCGTCGACGATCAGGCTCCCCTCCTCGATCGGCTCCAACTGGTTGATGGTGCGGATCAGGGTGGACTTGCCCGAACCCGAGGGACCGCAGACCACGACCACTTCTCCCTGTTTGACGTGGAGATCGATCCCGTTAAGCACGTGAAGCTTTTTGAACCACTTGTGGACCCCTTCAAACTTGATCATCTGCTGCTCCTTTTCTATTTGTTGCCAATCGAGTCACTCGAAGCTGCTGCACAGGATATGGGCAGTTTTCCCTGCCGGCCGCTCTCGCCAACCGCCGTTTGTTGAGCAGTAACGTGAGTCAAGCCTGCAGTGTGGCTTTATATACAGCAAGGCCGGTGCCAAAGACGGCGTAAACAGCTAACGACTCGGTTTGTTTTCCGAATACGCCATTTCGGGCACCAACATTAGAAACAATGGGGTATAACCACTTGTGGAAAGCTGTTTGAGAGAAGGAGGGAAGTAACGGAGAAAGGGGATTTTACGGCGGGTATAACAAACATTATAGGCTTAACGAAAGTTATACCCCATGACAAGGTCGGGTTGGCTGGAGGCGGCAACGGCAGTCTGAAGTCGGCAAGGGATCGTGTGCAAAAAAGCGGCAAAAGCAGCAAAACGCTTCTTTGAAAGGAAAGGCAGCCTTGAATGCACTGCCTCGAATTTGGGCACAGCGCTGGCTGACGCTGCCCGGCTCCCCCTCCCCTTGCGGGAGGGGGCTAGGGGGTGGGGGAAGACGCCATCTCAAACGATGGTGGCGCCACCAATACCTGTAGGGGCGAATAATCATTCGCCCCCCCAGCTACCCCAGCCACTGCCAACGCCCCCCTCCAACCTCCCCCCTCCGGGGGGAGGCTTTCGCCCTGCCCCGCTATTCTGCCTTGCCGTCCCTCTGCAACTTCAACCTCTTGCTCAGGGCCGGCTGCGAGATCCCCAGCATGCGCGAGGCCATGCTCTGGTTGTTGTCGGAGCGCCGCATCGCCTCGGCCACCAGCTGCTCCACGGCGGCGCTCAGGGTCGGTATCTCCGGGCAGGAATAAAAGACGTTCTGTTCGCCCGCCGCCGCGGCCTGTTCCGCCGGGACCTCCCCCTGCACCTCCATCGCCTGCCTGAAGCTGTTCATGGAGAGCATGCGCGAGGAGTGCACGCTCATGGCGTCGTAGACCATCGACCTCAGCTCGCGCAGGTTGCCCGGGAAACTGTAGTTCCCCAGCAGGGTCAGCAATTCCTTGGGGTAGCTGGGCACCTTCTTGCCGAAAACCTCGGCGCTCTCCTTGAGGAAGTGGTCCAACAGCAGCGGGATGTCGTCCTTTCTCTCGCGCAACGGGGGGATGTGGACGTGGTGTGCCCTGAGGCGGAAGTAGAGGTCCTTCCTGAAGCCGCCGGCGTCCTTCTTCTTGGAGAGGTCGTGGTGCGTCGCCACCACGATGCGCGCCCGGAGCTGCTTGGGCTGGTCGCTTCCCAGCGGGTAGTACTCACCCTCCTGCAGCAGGCGCAGCAGTTTCACCTGGCAGGGGAGCGAAAGGTCGCCGATCTCGTCCAGGAACAGCGTCCCCTCCGCGGCCTGCTCCACCATGCCGCTGCGGCTCTCGTCGGCGCCGGTGAAGGCCCCCTTCTTATGCCCGAACAGGGTGTCGGTGAAGACGTTGTCCTCGAGCCCCGCCACGTTGACCGGGACCAGCGGGCCGTCGCCGCGGCTCAAGGTGTGGATGGCGCGGGCGATCAGCTCCTTGCCCACGCCGCTCTCGCCGGTGACCAGGATGGGCTGGGTGCTCTTGGCCACCGCCTCGATGTACTGGAAGATGGAGCGCATCGCCTTGTTGCTGGTGACGATGGGAGCGAAGGCCTCCGGGCACTCCAGGCGGTCGTTCAGGAAGCGGCGCCGCATCTCCTTGTTTTCCAGCTGCAGTTCCTGCATCCGGATGGCGCGCCGCACCGACTCGAGGATGCGGTCCTCCTCGTCGGTCTTCACCAGGTAGTCGAAGGCGCCCAGGCGCATGCAGGAGACCGCCGTCTCGATCTGGTTCAGTCCCGACAGGACCACCACGGTCACCTCGGGATGTTCCTCCGCGATGCGGGCCAAAAGTTCCTGCCCCGAGAGGTAGGGCATGGTCAGGTCGAGCAGCACCAGGCCGATGTCGCCCCGGTCCAGCGCCCCCATCACCAAGCGGCTGTCGGTGAGCGCGGTGATGTTGCTGATGGCGCCGGGTCCCTCCAGCGTCATGCGCAGGCTGCGCAGCCAGGGTGCCTCGTCGTCCACCAGCAGCACGCCGAAGGCCGGATATAGTGCTTCGCTCATCTGCGACTCCTCTTTTATGCGGGGACTGGCTCCGCAGGTGCCTGTCCCCCTTTTAATCCGCCCGGGGACTGGCTCCGCAGGTGCCTGTCCCCCTTATCCTTCAAGACGGGCGAATGATTATTCGCCCCTACAGTCCATGCTCCCCTCGCCCCAGAGAGAGGGTGGGGGGTGAGCAGTCCTCCGTGTCCTCTGTGGACCTCAGAGACCTCTGTGTTCCGGGGTTGGCTTGCTCTGCAGCGCCGGCAACTCCATGGTGACCGTGGTGCCGAAGCCGGGCTGCGAATCGAAATTGAGCGTGCCGCCGTGCTGCTTCACGATCCCCGCCGAGATGGAGAGCCCCAGGCCGCAGCCCCCCTCCTCGCGCTTGGTGGTGAAGAAGGGATCGGTCAGCCGGGCCAGGTGCTCGGGCTCCACCCCCCTCCCCTCGTCGCGCACGGTCAATAGCACCAGGTCGCGGAAACGGTCGTGCCGGGTGGAGATCTGGATGCTCTTGCCGCTTCCCTGCAGCGACTGGGACGCGTTCAGCAGCAGGTTCACGATCACCTGCTCGATGCGCTGGCTGTTCCCCTTGACCCGCGGCAGGGTGTCGGCCAGGTGCGCCACGATCTGGTGCGAGCTCTTGGCGACCGTGTTCTCGACCAGGCGCAACGCGGCCTGGGCGCACTGGTTCAGGTCCAAAAGCTCGGTCAGGTCGGCGCTGTCGCGGCGGGCGAAATCCTTCAGTTCGGCGACGATGCGCTTGATGCGCTTGGCCGCGTCCTGCGTCTCGGACAGCATGTGCGGCAGCTCCTCGCGCAGCCGGTCGTAGCTGTGCCGTCCCAGCTTGAAGTCGCCGTGCTCTTCGCGGTACTGGTCCAGGATCGGCTGCGACCCGCGCAGCACCTCCTCGAAACGGGGCAGGTTCAAAAGGATCAGCCCGTTGGGGTTGTTGATCTCGTGGGCGACCCCCGCCACCAGAGTCCCCAAGGAGGCGAGCTTGTCGGCCTGCACCAGCTGGTCCTGGTGCAGGCGCAGCTTCTCCAGCGCGGCCTGTTTCTCGGCCACCTCGCGCGCCAGTTCCTCGGTGCGCTGGGCCACCCGCTTCTGCAGGGTCCGCGACCAGACCACGGTGCCGCCCAGGATCAGCAAAAGCGGCAGGGAAACCAGGGTCACGTAGCGCACCACCCGCGCCCAGGACACCGGCTGCGACTCCATCACCCCCAGCCACTTGTTGTGGATCTCCTGGAACTGCCCGGAACGCTTCAGGATGGCGAGCCCCTCGTTGAAGCGCGCCAGCACCTCGGCGTTCCCCTTCTTCACCGCGTAGCCGTAGGCCTGGGTCATGATCGGTTCGGCCACCGGGACGATCCGCTTCAGCCCCATCTCCTTTTCCAGGTACATCCCGGTCAGCCGCGACACCAGTGCGCAGTCCCCCCGCCCCTGGTTCAAAAGCCTGAGCGCCTCGGCCAGCGTGTCGGTGAGGATGAGGCGCGCCTTGGGGTCGAAGCCTTTCATGAAGTCATGCATGATGCTGTTCTTCATCACGATGACCTCCTTGCCGCGCACCTCCTCGATGGAGCGGATGCGCCGGTCGTCCCGGCGGATCCAGATGGACTGGAACAAAAGCGCGTGCGGCGTGGAGAAGTCGACCTCGTTGGTGCGCTCCTGCGAGAACGCCATCCCCTGCAGGATATCGACGTCACCCTGCTCCAGGGCGCGGCGCATGCCGTCCCACGGCCCCAGCGAGATCTCTACCTTGAATCCCATCACCTCGGCGATGGCGCGGGTCAGTTCCACGTTGAAGCCGGCCGGCTTGCCGTCGTGGTCGACGAACTCGTAGGGCGGATAGTTGAAGTCCCCCCCGACCACGACCACCGCTTTACCGACTCCGCCGCGGCCGAGCGAGTCGGCTCCTGCCGCTCCTCCCGACAGGGTCAGCAACAGGAACAGCAGCGCGACCAGGGGTAGGCGCAGTCGCACAGGACCGGCACCGGCGGCGCGGACTTTGCGGACGTGTTGTACCAAACGGAAAACGTGCAAGGGCAAGACACCTTAGCAGGGGATGAGCGGGACAGGACAATGGGAAATTAATGGCATAGACCGGCGGGTTATGTCAACCGCGATCAACCGGCCCCGGGGAGGCGGTACCTGGCTGCGCGGCCAAGATAATTGCATGGCCCCACTTGCTTTTTGGCGGGGGCCGGTATTATTTTTATCGTGACAATGGATGTAACCCCTCTACTGCAGGATCTACTATAGGTGATGACATGCGGCTATCTCTCTATCTCGAACATGGCGAACAGTTCTCCCGGGCCGCACTGAAACTTCCGGTGCAGACCCCAGTTGACATCGAGTCCACCCTGCTCAACTGCTACATAGAAGTGCTGCCAGTGGCGGCCTCCTATTACATGGGGCCTGAGCACCTGCCCGGCATCGAGTTCCCGCACCCGGACATCCGCGTGGTGTTCCAACTGAAAGAGCACCCGCAGGTGGCGGCGGTGTACTCCATCGATGTCTTCGTGACCGACGCGATGCTAAGCCTGATCAGCCACGCCCAGGGGCACACCCACGTGGACATCAACCGCCGGGCGGCGCACATCGAAAGGCTGATCTCCAACAAGCAAAACGGCCTCCTGGAACTGATCGGGTGCAACCACAACACCCTCATCGACCGGCTCACCCAGGCCTTCATCGGCCTGCGCAGCGCCTACCTCAACGCCCTCAACGAGGAAGGGTGCCTCCCCATCCCCAAGCACTACTAGCGCGCAGCCGGGGAACCGAATCGCTCGAGGCAGGGCCGGCACAGGCCCTCCTCGGGCTGCCACCCCGGGAACCTCTCCTGCACCTGCTCCACAACCACCGGGTCGTCCGCCCCCTGCGATCGGTGCAGCAGCTCCGGCACCTCCAAGCCGCACACCGGGCACCGCACCGCGCTGCTCTTTTCCTGGCGCATGCCCGCCGCCAGGTTGGCGCGCTGGCGCTGCAGGCAGGGAAGCCCCACAAGGGCGTCGCCCAGCCGCAGGTCCCCCGACTCCTTCCCTTTTTTACTCTGGCTCATGGCCTCCCCGCACGTTCTCCATCCCGTCGGCCTTGCGCACGGTAAGCCGCAGCCCGGTCACCGCCACCACCCGCACCTTCTCGCCCTGGCGCACCGGCTCATCGCTGGTTGCATTCCAGTATTCGCCGCGCAACAGCACCTTCCCCTCCGGTGCGAGGTCGGAATCCGCCACGCCAAGCTCCCCGATCATCCCCTCCACGCCGGTGATCGGTTTTTCCCGGTGCGCCTGGATCACCTTGACGACCACCACGGTGAAGAAGAGCACCGTCACTCCGACCGTTCCCGCCAGCACCTCCCAGGACAGGCGCAGGTACGGCTCGGGCGACGGGAAGAGCATGAGCGACCCGAGCACCATGGCCACCACGCCGGCGACCGCGAGCATCCCGTAGGAGACCACCTTGATCTCGGCGATGAAGAGGATGATGCCCAGAAGGATCAGCCCGATGCCCGCGTAGTTCACCGGCAGGGTCTGCAGCGCGAAGAAGGAGAGGAGCAGCGAGATGGCGCCGATGACGCCGGGGAGGATCACGCCCGGGTTGGCGAGTTCGAAGAAGAGCCCGGCAATGCCCAGGAGCATCAGCATGTAGGCGACGTCCGGGTTGCTGACGGCGTCCAGGACCCGGTCGCGGGTCCCCATCTCGTGGCTCACCAGCCGCGCCCCCGCTACGTGCAGCACGACCTCTTGCCCGCCCCGCTGCACCCGCCGCCCTTCCAGGCTCGACAGCAGCTCCTGCCGGGAGGGCGCCACCAGGTCGATCACCCGCTGTTTCAGGGCATCTTCGGCGGTGAGGGAGATGCTCTGGCGCACCATGCGCCGCGCCAGTTCCACGTTGCGGCCGCGTCTGGCCGCGATTCCGGCGACGTACGCCTCGGCGTCGTTAACCAGCTTCCCCTCCATGACCGGGTCCGGTTTGCCCCCCAGACCCACCGGGTGGGCGGCGCCGATGTTGGTGCCCGGCGCCATGGCCAGGATGTCGGCGGAGAGGCCGATGACAGCCCCGGCAGAGGCAGCCCGGGCTCCGGCCGGCGCGACGTAGACCGCCACCGGGACCGGTGCCGCGAAGATGGCCTGGACCGCCTCGCGCATGGCCGTGTCCAGCCCGCCCGGCGTATCCAGTTCCACCAGCAGGAGCCGGTCGCCGCGCTTCCCCGCCGCGGCCACGTTCTCCTTGAGGAAGGAGGCGCTGACCGGGTTGATCGGGCCCCGCAGGGACACGAGTCCCACCTGCGGCTCCTGCGCCCTCAAGCACAGCGGCAGCACCAGTATCAGCAGTACCCAAAACAGCCGTTTCATTTTCGGCACCTCCGTAAAGGAAAAGGCCAAAACCAAGGCAGGTTATTAACGCAAAGCCGCAAAGGCGCAAAGACAAACGAGAACGGCAAAACCTTAACGACTAGACGTTCAAGTTTTCTTTGCGGCTTTGCGTCTTTGCGTTAAAAATGTTGTTTCCCCCTGTTTTCCTGCTGTTAAAGCCGTTGATTTTGCAGCGTCTTGCGTCTTTGCGTTAGAAGCAGTTGCCTGGTTTCCTGCCTTTAAAGCCTTCGATTCTCCTGGCGCTTTTGCGTCTTGTATGTTTACGATCAAGCAGCTAGATTTTCTGTTCCGGGACATGGCAGTTTGTTCGCGTCTTGGGTTCGAGCCCGTCGCAAAGCGTAAAACGCCATGTCCTCTTCTTCACAGCCCGAACG
>NZ_BLXY01000022.1 GCF_014193585.1 Geomonas paludis | reverse complement strand
ATCCTTCATGGACACCTCCAACGTGGTTTCGGTGTCCACAGGATTACGCGATGGCTATTCGATTGTCAGAGAACTTTGTCTACGATGTGGTGGCACTTATTTGTGTCCACGATGTCGTGGCACTCAACAGTTAAGCACTACTGAGTTGGTTTTAAACGCAGGTCTGCGAGTGTTTTGCATATGTTTATGGGGGAGTTTCTCTTTCGGAGTTCGAAAAGCTTTAACCAAATCGCAATTCCTGGAACCACGACAATACAGCCCACGCTGCGGAACCGTTGCTCGGCGTCCCCCCCTTGTGAAAGGGGGGTCAGGGGGGATTTGCTTAGATTAAAGCCTTGGATGTGGAAGCAGGAAGGAGTTGCAGCTTCAGCCTGCCGTCATGCCGGCAGGCCGAAGCAAGGAGAGAGGGAAAAGGCTTATAACACGATGATGGATACCGGCTGCGACCATGGTCCCGGCCCCTCAGGGCGATCGGTCCTCATCCTGACATAGTATTTGTTGGCGGGTTCCAGGTTCCTCTGCACGATCTTGGTGCAGGTATTGTAATGCCCCCCCGGGTTGAACCAACTCGCTTCCGAGGTCGGCTCCCCTTTGCATAGGTTGATGAGGTACGGCCCGCCGTTGCGGACATGGGTTCCGATAATGGTAATTGCACCGGACTCGTTTCTCACACGCCTCAGCTCCAGTCGTATCTCAACCTGATGCGGAGACTGCGACCTCTTGGAACTCTTCTGGTGACTTTCTTTGAGCGGCAGGTTCAACGTGTGAAGGATGCTAGGGTCCTTCTTGTGGATGGCGATGGTCTTCATGTAGCTGACCGATGAATGGATGTCCAGTTCGGAGAGATCCCGTACCGCTTGCCGCTGCTCCTTGAGCAGAACGTCCCCCCGGTCGGCGCCGATGCTGAGTTCCTTCATGGTTGCCACGTGATCCCTGAACCTCTGCCCGGGATGAATGTGCGCCGGTCGGTTATCGTTGTAGAGCTGGTTGGCGTCCAGGGCGTCCGCCAAGTTGTGGAGCGTCACGAAGTATTGCGGGAAAGGCTGCTTTCGGAAATTCAATTCCACGGAATCGTACTTCTCAGGCATAGACACCTCCCTTTCAGATTTATTAGCGAGTGCTAATATATCGAATCCCGCAGGCGTGTCAAGAAACGGATTACCGCCTTTGAGCTTTTCTCCATAGTCGTCGCACCGGCAGGACCAACTCCGCCTCCGGCCGACGTCCTCCCGTCCCGAAATGAAAAAGGCTCCGGCCAACTCATAACGAGCGGACCGAAGCCCAGGACTTTTGCCACCAGTATTGTTTACGCCGCGCTCTGCAGTCGAAGGGTCTCCCACCCGATGCAAGCAAGCCGGATGTAGATGGGAATTGGCTTGTGACCACCGTGGTAGTACACGATCGTCCGGCGGGTAATGCCGAGCGCCTTGGCGGCGGCTCCCAGGGAAAGACCGTTCCGCTCCATCCAGGCGTTGAAGTCGGTCACGGGATAGGCAAGTCCCGCCTGCTCCTTCCCAAGCCGATATAGGGTATCCGCATCGATGCCGAGTTCGCCGTCACCCCACTCGATTCCGTGCCCCCACTCCTCCACCTGTGCGCTCTCGAAAAACTCAGGGTCCCGAAGTTTCTCGTACCCCGGTGAGTCAAGGTATTCGGCGACATCGACCGTGGTGTGCTTGCCAGAGCGCCAAGAAACGGTTACCTGCGACGGCGCCTCGGCGGTGACTGATGTGATCATCTGTTGAGCCATAAACACTATCCTTGATTCAGCTTTTGCCACTCGTCCCAGATCCGCGCCCTGTTAACCCGAGCCCACGCACGTGCTTCCAACAGAATATCCCTCGGCGGGATCCCGACCAGAACTTCAAGGGTATCGATCGAAATTGAGGCTCGCCCCTCTGGCCAGCGCAGATGGAAATGCGGGATGCCATGTTCCCGGCCGAAAACTTCGATTTTCCAGTTCCGGTTGTGATGAAGACGGGTCATGCTAGGTCAGTATAGGGAAAAGTATTCCCCATGTCAAATAGGCGCAACTACCGCAACAGCAGCACCGCCCCGAGGAGGAGCAGCGCTCCTCCCGAGCCCTTTTCGATCCAGTGCGCATGACGGTCGAGGCGGTATCTCACCTTTTCGCTCCCCGCCAAGCGCGCTATCAACAGATCCCAAAAGAAGACGGCGCCAACCATCCACAAGCCGTAGCCGACCTGGATCGTCTGCGGCGTCTCGCGGCTCACGATGACGGTGAAGAGGCTTAAGTAGAAGACGGCGTTTTTCGGGTTGAGGATGGCCGAGAGGAATCCTGCTGCGAACTGCCTGCGGCGGGTGGTGCCGCCACTTTCCGCCTCCGCCGGAAGCGATGAACCGACCGGGCGTTGTGACGGCTTCAGCAGCATGAGCCCCAGGTACAGCAGGTAAAGGGCGCCGGCCGTCCTGATGGCCGTGAAGAGCAGCGGGGTTTGCTTGATAAAGGCGAACCCGGTGAGGGCAAGGAGGATGTAGGCGCCGTTTGCCGCGGCGATGCCGGCGCAAAGAGCCGCTGCCCGCGCAGCCCCCTCCCTGACGGAAGTTCCCACGATAAGAAAGAAGTCCGGCCCCGGACTGATCAGGGCCAGGAAATGCGCCGTCGCCAGCGCTGCGAACTCGACAAGATACTTTGACACGCTGCCTCCAAACTTTTTGCAGGAGGTTAGCGCGGATTGGGACTTTAAATATTGTAGGAAATTGACTTATTTCCCCCCTCCCCTCGCGGGAGGGGGTTAGGGGGTGGGGGTAGGTGCCACATTTGCAGTATTGGCAAGATAACCGACAGCGCCAGGTCTGAGCTGGTACTGGCGGGGAGTTGCAGCGACGAGGCGCCGGAAGGTCTTATGGAAATGGCTTTGATCGGCGAACCCCGTCTCCGCCGCAACGCTGGCAGGGGGCATCCCCTCGAGCAGCAGCCGTTTCGCCTCTTCGATGCGGGCGTTGAGCATGAAAGCGTGGGGAGGGAGACCCACCGCCTGCTTGAAAGTGCGCAGCAAGTGATAGGGGTTGCAGCGAAAAATGACGGCAAGCTCCTGCAGCGTGATATTCAGATCCGCGTGCTGCTCCAGGTACTCCTTGACCTCCGGGATGATCCCCGCCCGCTCCTTGCCGGGAGCCGGAAGTTGCCGGTTGCAGGTACTGACAAAAAGTTCGCTCGCGAATTGCGTTGCCCGCTCGGTCTTTTCCAAAGGAAGGGCATCGCCCGCCAGAAGTTCAGTGAGTTCGAGGAAGGATGCGTAGAGTGCGTCGCTCTCCAGCAGAAACTGCGCGGGCGGGATGAAGTCTCCCTGCCTGCCGAACAACTCCTCTTGGAGGGAACAGCACCACGTTGTGTCGAAGAAGGCCATCCGGTACGAGCGGGTTCCCCCTTCCGGAGGATTGCAGCTGTGCACGGTTTCCGGCGGGATGACCGCCAAGAGCCCGGGCGACAAGACGCAGGTCTCGTTCCTCACCGTCATCACCGCCTTACCTTCCGTGACCGCGCCGACGCAGAACTCCCTGTGACAGTGCGCCTTGTAACTCTCCGCGCTCCGCCAACTGCACCTCACTGCGACGATCGGCACACTGGAGTCATTCCAGAAGGTATGGACGGGTTTTGTTTCAGGCATCACTCAGCTCATCAAAGGACATCGTTGCGTCAGATTAGAGACAGGCCCCAAAGATTGGTAGTTACGAAAACGACCGGCCCGGCAAGCTCGACTTCAGGTTACAGCTACCAGTTCAAACGTTGAGCGGCTGCTTTTACAGGTAATTGGATATTTCTATCAGATTACCGTCAGGGTCCCGGAAATAGATTGAATTTATCGGGCCGGTGGCACCGGTCCTTTTTATCGGGCCTTCTTCGATCGCCACGCCGCAAGATAACAGATGCTTTTCCACCTCGGCAATGGCAATGCTGCTGATCAGGCAAATATCTTGGCAACCTGGCGCTGGAGCTTTTGCTTTGGGCTCGAATTCATTGCCAAACTGGTGCAGGTTTATCTTCTGCGCCCCGAAGCAAAGGGCCTTACGCCCCTCACCGAAAGTTTCCACTCTCATCCCCAATACCCGCTCATAGAAAGCACAAGTTACTGCCACATCCTTCACCGTAAAAACGATGTGATCGATCCGGTCAATCATGGAATACCTCCATAGAGGATCTGAGTGTCAGAGGGCATAAGATTAGTGTCTCCAATTTGTATGTGACATGGACGGGGCTGGCGTCAGGATGGCGCAGTTGCATTCAAGGCTGGATATATAACATACCGTACCTCAGCGCTCTTACTTGTCCCCTGCAGCCAAAGTCATGTATCCTTCATTTGCTCATGTCTTGCCCTGGCAGGGGGACGGAATTACCGGTGCCGATGGCGGTCGGGTCAAGTCTCATGATCCACGTTATGCGCGGATTACCGCTCTCTTTGCTCCCGTGGGTAAACGCCCAAAAGGTTCCCATTCCAGATGCAACAGCATAGACCGGACTGCCCAGAGTGGCAGTCGCTTGCTTCAGCATTTTCTTCTGCTCGCTTAAAATACTGCGGTAGGCAGCCTTACCGGAAATGGCATCTTCCCGATTAGCAAAAGAATTCAGGACCTTGTTTGTTTCGGGGTCGATACGAAATATCGCCCCATCCTTAAAGGAAACCCAAACATAGCCATCAACAATTTCAATGCGGCCACCTAGATCCGGCCAGTATGGAATTTTCTCTATAGGAAGCCTTATTACTTTAACTATGGCGTTATTCTTAGGATCTATCTTGAAAAGAGCCAGGTGTTTGATGCTCATCGTTATGTTGATAAATTTCTCCACACGTTCCGCCGCTAGGACCCATACGCCTCCAAAGCCAGTTGCAACTGCAACGGGGTTGCGCGGGATCTCGATCGACGCGACTATTGCGCCGGTACTGGGGTCGATACGATGAAGCTTTTGCCCTCCAAGGCCTTCGCCAAGCCATATCGAATCAAAACCGGTAGCCAGTGCCGCATCTGCAAACCCGTCGACAGCATAAAGATCGACAAAACGATTGTACTGCAGATCGATTTTGGCGAACCGGTTGACAGGGAGTCCTCGCCTAGTTGGCGCTGCGAACACGATCCAAAGGTTGTCTTTGGTGAAAGCGTAAGAATCAACATTGCCGACGACAGCCAAGCTGCCAATCACGCCAGGCAAGCTTGATGAGCGCATATCCAAGACCGCTCGTCGATATCGCCAATCGAGTTCGGGCGGTACACAACCACTAACTGCGAAAGTCGTCAAAAGAAGCGCGACAGCGATCCTGACATAGGCCATGACGCGTTACTCCTTTCAAAAGAGAGCATGGGTAATTTGATGGGCGTCCCACTGTTGCCACTGTTGCCCGTGTCAAAGCCCCCCCTCAGATCATGTCAAAAAACATGGGGACGCTCATGATTTTATGCGATTCTTCTAGAACTGCCATCAGAGAAACGCATAATTTCATGGGCGTCCCCCTGCTGCTTAAATTGCCTCATTTCTTCAACTACTAATTTCAGTTGGCTTTCAGCGCTAGTAAGTCCTGAATCTCCAACATCTATAATCAGCATTTCATTACCAGTCTTTAATTCCGAGATCACAAATCGGCCATGTTTAATCTTGTCATGAAAAACATCAAAATAGCCGTGATAAGTTCCTGTAAATAAGTAGCACGCGTCGTTTTTTTCACGAGTTAAGGAATAACCATCTTTTTGAAGCAAGTCATACAGAATATCAGCAAGTTCCAATCTATCTGGCGTGAACTGAATCAACATATTATTCTTGGACGACACCTTGGAATTGTTTTTTGAATATATTACAGGAGTCATCGCACATCCTGTCATAAATAACACGAATATAATTAGTGAAGCTATCTTTCTACAGATCATCGGAACCTGCCCTTGTTATTATTTATTGTAAATGGGAGACATACGGACCCCCATTATTTTATGCGATTCTTCCAGAACTGCCGTCAGAGAAACGCATAATTTCATGGGCGTCCCCCTGGTGTCCAACTACTTCAAACGAATGCGTGCATCCTGATGCTACCACAGCTCTGAAAGAGGATAAGCCGTCGGTAATGACTGTGCTTGATTCTGACAATGATGTAGAAGCCCATGTCGCTATCTCTGCAAAGTTTAGTGCCTTCACTGGCGAGAACACGGCACGTTTAGGATGTCCTTGCGAGTTGGTTTCTACAGCAGCGATAAAAGGAATTTTGTTCTCTGATCCGCGACCACCTTTGCCTTCATGTCGGCCACCCAGGTATGCATCATCTACCTCGACCCGGCCGGAAAGAACAGTTGCAGCTTCTCTCTCGCACATGACCTGCATCAGTTTGTGCTTCATGCGCCAGGCGGTGCGGTAGCAGATGCCAAGTAGACGTGTTAGCTCCAAGGCGGATACGTTGTTCTTTGTTTGAGTCAGGAAGTACATTGCTTGAAACCAGATCGTCAGAGGCAGTTTTGACGAATGAAAGATGGTTCCGCTAGTCACTGTAGTCTGGCTATGACAACTCTTGCACTGGAAGGTCTTTAACTTGCGATGCCACACAACGCTATAACGCGAGCTGCCGCAAGCTAGACAGAGAAATCCATTCGGCCATCGCATCTGCTGGAGTGCGGTAACGCATTGCTCTTCTGTGCCGAAATCGCGGAGGAAATCCGGTAAGCTAAGGCCCTTCTGAAACTGGATTCGATTCTGCGCCATGTCTGACTCCTTGTAAGGGTTATCATTCATGGCGATCCTACCGAGAAGGTGCGACAGAAAACGTCTTAAAATGCATGCTGCTGAAGATTAGCGCTAATCGGCTAATTTCATGGACGTCCCCTTGCTGCCCTGATAATGCTTCCACGTGTCCCTCTGCTCCCCTCGTTCCACTACCTCCCGCCTGTATACTGGCTCTATTTTTTTAGAGACATGGAGTCGATAACATTCGCAACGACGTCTTTGCCCCAGCCTTTTTTCAGCAAAACTTTCGCATTAAATGATTTCGGGCAAGCAAACATTACTGCCAATTGCACGAACCACGGCTTTGTCCCATACCACTGGGTGTCGTTCGCAATTATTAGCCGTCTAAAAAATTTTGAAAGAGAGTCAAGATCTTTACTGCAGACTTCATCCAGCTTAGAAATGGATGAAATTCCTGCTTGGTTACAGGCCCAGGCAAGGCCTGAAAATGGATCTTCTGTGTCATCTAACGAATCATAAACCTCTTCATCTGGGAATTGGAACCCAGCGTTGAGGGCAAGTTGAGTAATTTTTGCACCGACTTCAGAGGCCTCTATGTACTGTTTAAGCGAGTCACCATCAACTGTAATTTCTAAGTTGCCGGCACTTAGGGCCGTCGCCACGTTTGCAGAAATTTCCGTGCCTCGTTTTTTAATGCCAGTAAATTCTTCGTCTGCTAACTCCAACAGACCAGAAACGCGGAATAACTTTCTTGCTAGTTCAATTGGAACTTCCTCGTTGTTTTTGTACTGAAGCGCATGTGATATTGCAGCCCATGCATGCTGGAGTACAGTTCTGACTTGTATTTCTGCTTTTATTGAAGAAAAGGTTTGCCATTCAGGAAGAGATGAACGGCTTTCTTTCAAACTAATAATGTAATGATGTGAGCGATACCCAAACTCATTTGGCTTCAACAGCGATCCTCGATCTGAGGAATTATCTAAATCAACTACAAATTCTTTTTCAAGCAAATCTCCAACGCGCATGAGATCGTCAACATAGTAAACGATCACACGAATTCCACACAAATCTGTAATTTGGTGAATGGGGTCATTATATTTCTTTTCAGGTTTAAGCATTTTTTGTTGAAAACTTTCTACTTCCTTAGTTCTACTTTCAATTGCATGTATCTTAATTTTGTAACCTACAAGAAGCGTTTTTATAAGTTCAGATAATCTCGCAGTATAATGTTCGTACGTTGGTCTTTTTTTTCTATAATCTTCAGCGTAGTCAATCATTTTGTTATTTCCCTTTTTTACCGCCAACGCCTGGATGAGCCCCGGAGCACCTCGGCTCTCATCCGCTTTTGCCCCCTTCCGCAAGCCGCGGAGAGGGCTCCTGCCCGTCTGGTTGGCGCTCGTTTTCGTCGACTGGTCTTGGCTCAACTCACCCTATAGGCAACCTTCAGTCAGCCTAATCCGCCCTCATGCACTCTCATGTATGTTCGTGCGCTTAGGTAACTCGTATAGGCGAGCTTTTTAGCCAAGGTTTCCTGGGGTTGCCTTTATCGGTTTATCCTCGGCTCTACAGGCTTTCCCCGGCTAGCGGCTCTTACAGGTCACCAACTTAGACCCACTCAATCGGATTTTACCCTCTTTATTCCAACATCAGAACCAAGCTCAGGAAACTTATTCATGGACACGGCAGCAATCTTTGTCACTTTTGAAATTCGAGCAACGAAGTTTAGCCGGTGGATTGGTCTCAAGGCTTCAGGTTCTCTTTTGGGGCAAATTGCGTCGGGCTTTGAAGATTGAATCTCACCGGCCGCTTTTTTCGAGCTTTCAAAGCCACTGCCCCCTTGTCTCCTTTACGCCTTTTCTCTGTCAACATCTTCTTGATTCGCCTAAAATAGCGTAGTGTTTTCTCAACTGTCATCACCAATCTGCAACCAGCCGCGGCCAGTATGGCGGTGTGACTAAGAAGGTCCACAAACTGCAGTTGGTCACGGAAATCCATAATCCCTCCCTCAAAATAATTATTTGAGTTGAGGATAGCAGTTGCAGGCCCCTAGGAGGAGTGCGTCCGTTGCAGAGTAGCTATACTACCAGTTAAAGAGTATGTACTTTCTGTCAAAGAGTACATATTATTAAATTTTATTAAGGTGTCTTCTTATAACCTGTGGGGTAAGATTGATTTTTGCAATTGGCCCTATTAACAGTGACGCAGCATTTTTAGATATTTCTGGTCGATTTGCTTTTATTTCGTAGTAGGTGTTGAGTATTCTTTCGTGCAACGCCTTACTTTCGACCTCCTTTGTTGTCCTTGCTTTAGCAGTTGCCTGCTTTTTAACCTCACAATGTACTACCTCAGTAAAACTACTCATTATACGTGGTGTTTTATAACCATGCGAAAAATGAAATACGATCAACGTGGACACAGTAGCGTTTGACACATAGAGTAAACTTTCTAAGGCTTCTCTGTGATTGGCAGCGAATAATGACTTGGTACTGTCATCCATTGTTGGTTTGACATCATTGTATATATGCCCTAACAGCTTAAGGACATTAAAAATATGATTGGTGATTTTACAAATAATATCTTGAGAAGCTGTAAAAATTGAAGAAGAATTATTTTTAGATGTATACGAATCAATATATTCACTTAGATGTGGCAATAAGTATTCAGGTAATTCTTTTAGTAGCTCAGGAGGCGATTTTGCTAGTTTGGAACAAATATCCTTTTGTTCTGTGAGTACCTCTGATAGTGAATTTAATAAATTAGTAACCTCTAGCAGTAAAGTTAAGGTGTCGGCTCTACTTTTATTTTTCTTCTTCCTAATTTTTTGTTGTAGGAGTACCAATTTCCTTAGTAAATGTTCCCATTTTTCAAGGACATTATCGTCCTCTCCTGAACTTGCAAGAAGAACGGACTCCAAAAGACTCTTACCTAAATCATCTAATTCAGCTTCCATTTCCACTCCTCACCGTCATTTATAAACTCGTCGCAACTATTTAATCCTCAAGCGCTTCTATCAGCTCGGGGGACAGAGGGACGCCCATGAAAATATGCGTTTCTCTGCCGCCTCCTCCACCCGGTGCGTCCGTTTCTAACCGTCATGAGGGCCCAAGGGGAGAGTATAAGAATAAGGTTTCATCCCCCAAGTACGGTTTCCGTCCTCCAACTCCAGCTGCCACATCTTTTAGGGCAGCGTCCACTCAAAACTCTGCAGCCAGTCCACACCCCCGTCACCGCCGTCGGACCCCTTATACTTGTAGGTGAACTTCAATTGCATGCCTGGTTCCACTTCAATCGGAAGCTTGACGCTGAAGGGAAAGATTTCATCCATTCTGATTTGGCGCGGGATGACGAAGCAGACGTTGCGGGCTCTTGTTTGGCCTGCGGCATCGACTGCTGCGATCCAGATTTCGATCCCTTCCATGAAGGCATAGCGGAGATTTTTCCCTACCCCCTCGACAACCGTCTCCATTCCCGCCTGCTTGATCTCCCAGGCCAACTCCATGTCGAACTGCGCATAATGATGCGGCAGGGACTTCAAACGTTCGCTGTTCACATCGCTGTGCATTGCGCTCCCACTGAAGACGGTCGACAGAAACTGCCAAAGCTTTCCCATTGCCAGTACCTCTACGGTCAGGGCGACATCGCCTTACTCTTAGCGAGCACCGCCAGACTGTCTCCGTTGCATCTGCCCACCGTCTCTGTGAGTTTTAAACAGAGGTCTTTAACCGGTCAAAGAAACTAGCAGATTTCTAATACACACGCAATCAGTGATTTCGGATGTTTGTACTATTTCTGATGAAAAGGGATGGTGGGTGACAAGGCGGAATAATGCGGGATAAAGGGCGATGGAGGGAGTGGGACAGGGACGTGCAGCAGACGGAGCGAGCTCACATTACTCCGAGGATCCACCCCTCAACTTGGGCAACGTGGTATTGCCCCGGCAGCAGATGCGGCTTTAGATATCTCCCCAAGCTGCCATCGAGATCGACATCGCGCAGCCAGGCGGCGGCTGCATAAGCGTCCTGCTGATCGCGGGTGCGGCCTTCACACGGATAGATCTTACTCCAGAGCGAGGGGTAAATCTCAACCAGTGCGGACTTGCCCGGAGGTATCTCCCAACCGTCAAAGGGCCAGAAGTGAACACGCTCTCCCAATTGCTGCCGTAAATAGCGCAGCCAGGGAAGCCCTGCATGGCTCGATTTCGCCACCGATCCGGGTACATCAAAGTGAAAGACTGATTTGGCCCCACACCGCTCCTCTGTAATCCGCCGCCAACGGGGGTTGCCGCCACGAGCGGCGCCATTGCCGTGTAACCCATCGCGGATGAAGTCCACATACATGTATTCCTCGTCGGTCGGCCAGTGGTGGTGAAAGTCTTCCAGAAAGGCGAGCCAATACGGCTCTAGGTGATGGATCTCGAAATACCTGAGAGGGAATGAGAAGTTGTGGTCGATGCCGACGATGGTGGGGACATCCTCAGACAGGCGGGCGAGGAGCCATTGTGCGATGCCGCGACGGGTCCAGTACTTGCGCGGGCTCGGAGGCGGCCCTACCTCAACCGGAAGGAAATCTCCGGTGGCCATGTAAATCCGAAGGCCGCTCAGGCTGTCATCTGGGGTTTGAGCACCGGAATAGTCGATGCCGATATAACGATGAAAGGCAGGGGTCATAGTGATGTGGCCTCGGGGTAAATCTGGCATGTGAACTCAGTTCCTGCGGTAGAAAACTATGCCGACCCGCTGAATATGGGCGAGCAGTTCGGCGTTATCTATAGCGGTCAGCACGGAAAGGTCTATCTTGTACGGCAAAAGCAGGTCATCGAGCTCATTTTCGACCTTAAGTTGCAGGGCGTGAGTCACCCCCTCCCCCACCATAGTCAGGTCAATATCGGAACCGTTTCTGTGCCTTCCCATTGCTCGGGAACCATACAGTATGACCTCTTCTATCTCGGGATAACGCGAGAAGACGGAACGGATCTTTTCAATGGTGGCCTCTTTCAGCCCGGAGTCAGACAGCACCGCTTAACGCCCCTCCTCAACCAGAGACTCCATTTTTTCTCTCAGTGCTATGAACAGCGGGTAGTACCTTGCAAGGATGTTACGCATGATCTCGTCCGCGGTCTCCTCATTGTAGGTATGGGAGGTCCTGTTACGATCGGCGTACATTTCCATCCACCCATCGCCGTCAACGATGAGGCCGGTACTGAAGGCTTCCCTGATAGCATCCCTGGAACCGTAAATGGAGTTGCTGCCCCTGCTGGCGAGAAAGTCCTTGATGACGTTCCAACCAAGTTCATAGGTGTACTCAAACGCCTTGATAAGGCCTTGTTCCTCAAGTTCATTCAGCTCTCCTTTGGCAACGAACTTGGTCAACTGAGACAAGGCTTTCTTATAGTTGGCAAGGCGCTGTTGCCAGCGGATATCTGAAGTGTCCATTTCATCCCTCGTAAAAAGCTTACCTGAAGCCACGCCTGCTAAACGTTCCTATTCTGCAGCGTGAGTTGAACGGAAATCTATCAGATTCCTAATCCGCGAGCAACCACTTATGTAGCAGAGGAATGGCGGTATTTGACCTTGTTTCGTGAAAGGTAGGAGGGGCTTCCAAAATCAAGCATAACATCCGGTTACCCCTTCCGATTCTTACTGGCAAGGAAACGGTACAGCGGGACCGGCATGAAGACCTTGCCGATCCTGCGGGAAAGATATGCCGCCAGCAGGAAGGGAATGATGAGGGTGTGCTCGTCGGTCATCTCCATGATGATTATCACCGCGGTGAGCGGGGCCTGGATGGCCCCCGAAAAGAAGCCGACCATGCCGAGCAGTCCGCACACCTTGAAGTTCTGCAAATGAAGTAGCTTGGCGACGGTGAACCCGAAACCGGCCCCAATGGATAGACAGGGAGAAAAGATGCCGCCTGCCATTCCGGAAAGATAGGAAATGACCGTGGTCACGAACTTCGCTATCCCCAGCCCCACCGGCCACTGCTCGATGGAGGAACTCTCGAGGAAACTGCGGGTGACTTCGTAGCCCGATCCGGCAGAGACTCCGTCGGTCAACAAGCCAACTGCAGCACAGATAATGCCGCAGTAGAGCGCCCTCTTCCACGGTTGGGGAGGGAGACCGAACAGTTCCGGGAAGGCGAGCAGCCGGGCGAATGCGCCCCCCATGATCCCTCCGACGACGCCGAAAATCAGCGTCTCCGGGACCAGCAAGTTGGGGGTAAGCGTGACTGCAGGATGACCGAAGTAGAGGTAGTTGCCGGCTATGGCCATCGCGGCGATACCGGAAAGGATGACGGCGAGCATCACCATTTCCCGGAAACGCCCGAACGCTCCCTCGGTCACTTCCTCCAGCGCAAAAGCAATACCGGCGAGAGGCGCATTGAACGCGGCCGCGACGCCCGCCGCGGCCCCCGCAGTGAGGAAGGTCTGGAAATCAACCTGGGGCAGCACCCTGCGTGTCATGCGCCCGAAAAAAGCAAAGACGGAGGCTGAAATCTGGACGGTGGGACCCTCGCGCCCAATGGACGCTCCGGCAATGATGCCGACGCAACTGGATATCACCTTTACCACTGCCGTGCGCAGCGAGACCAGCGGGCTGTGCCACGGCGGTTCCTGCTTGTCATCCCCGTGCGCCCGGTCTATCGCTTCCAGCACCTGGGGGATGCCGCTGCCGCGTGCCTCGGGTCCAAACTTGTGAACGATCAGCGTCGCAGCGACGAACAGCAGCGGGGTAGCCGCGGTCATGAGGTAGGGATGGCCGTGAAACAGGGAGAAAAATAAAGCCTGTGAAGCGGTGATGAGACGTGCAAAGAGAACGGCAGCACATCCGACCAGAAGTGCCGCCGTCCAGATGGTGACCTGCATGAAGCTCTTCTCGCGCAGCTTCTGCAGGTAGCGCAGGTAGCGTTTCGATTCAAGGGGCTCCTGCTCCCCTACCCCCTCATGCCCTTCCTCGTCCATTGTCAAAACCTTCCTATTCCAAAATGAAAGCGGCGAAGCATCCCACGATACCAGCCGTCAATGCTTAATGCAAATGGTACGAAATCCGTTTCACGCCGCCTTGGCGCTGCTCCGCAACTGGATGACGAGGTTGCAGAGCTCGGAGCAGAGGATGCCGGCTAGCATGAGGGTGCAGCCCACGAGCCCGCGCACTCCCAATACCTCGCCGAGGAAGAACCAGCCCCAGATGGCGGCGAAGACGCCCTCGGCGCTCAGGATCACCGCGGTGTGCGCGGGATGGGCATCGCGCTGGGCCACCACCTGCATGGTGTAGGCAAAGCCAACGGAGATGAGTCCGCCGTAGAGGATGGGACGCCAGGCGGCGCAGACCGAGGCAAGGGTCATGGATTCGAAGATGAACGCGGTGATCAGGCTCAGGATCGAGCAGACCGCGAACTGCAGGGCGGACAGCTTGAAGGGGTCCAGGCGCGGCGAGAGCCAGCCGATCAGGAGCACGTGCCCCGCCCAGAACACGGCGCCGATCAGTTCCAAGAGGTCGCCGATGCCGATGGTGAAGCGGTCGGTAACGCTTAAAAAGAAAAGGCCGGCGGCAGCAAGAACGGCGCCGAGCCAGGTGCCGATAGTGGGGCGCTGTCCCCAGAACATGCCCAGCAAGGGAACGAGGACGACGTAAAGTCCGGTGATGAAACCGGCGTTCCCCGCCGTGGTGTAGGCAATGCCGACCTGCTGCAGCGAAGCGCCCATGAAGAGCGCGCCCCCGGCCATCAGCCCGCCGTGCAGCAGCGCCCGGGAGCTGGCCGGCGGCAGGCTGCCGTGATACGGTGCCTGCCGGCGCCGGTTCAGATACACCAGGGGGAGCAGGGAGAGACTCCCCAGCGCGAAACGGATGCCGTTGTAGGAAAAAGGCCCGAGGAAATCGAGTCCCTTGCGCTGCGCGACAAACCCGCCGCCCCAGATGGCGGCGATGAGAAGGAGTAGAAGATCGGACTTGATGGTTTTGGCCTGCATGCTGTTCCTTGGATGGAAAGTGATGTCGCGCGGCGCCGCCGCGGCCGACTAGTTTTCCTTCTTTTATTCAGAAAGTCAAGGGGCTGGAGGCGCTGACGTGGTCCTAGCCGGTCAGCTTGTCATTTATATCTTGACACATCCGCACATCCGGATATATTCGCCTTATGAAAAAGACCGTACAGTACTTCAGAGCCTTGGCGGATGAAACCCGTCTCCGCATATTGGCACTCCTTCTCAGTTCAGGGGAACTCTGCGTCTGCGACGTCACCGCGACCCTGCAGCTTCCGCAGTCGACGGTATCGAGGCACCTTTCCTATCTGAAAAACGCCGGATGGGTCAACGACCGCAGGGAAGGGGTCTGGATCTTTTACACCGTCGCCACGGATGACGACATGAAGCGTCAACTCGCCGAAGTGCTCAGAGAGCGTCTGGCTGACATCGCCGTGGTAGGGGAAGACATCAAGCGGCTTGCTTCCTTTTCCGAAGGTTCTCACTGCGCCTGATTTTTTTTGCCATAACATATCCGCCCATTCGGATGGAAAGAACCGTACAGGAGTTCCCATGTCTACCGGCGTTTCCAAGAAGCTATCGTTCCTCGACCGCTACCTCACCCTCTGGATCTTCCTTGCCATGCTCGTTGGCGTGGCGGTGGGATTCCTGGTCCCGGGTGTCGAGGGATTCATCAACTCCTTCCAGGTCGGCACCACGAACCTGCCCATTGCCGCCGGTCTCATCCTGATGATGTACCCCCCCTTCGCCAAGGTGAAGTACGAGGAGATGCCGGAGGTGTTTCAGAACAAGCGCGTCCTGGGGCTCTCCCTGGTGCAGAACTGGCTGATAGGGCCGGTCCTCATGTTCATCCTGGCCGTGGTGTTCCTCCCGGACAAGCCGGAATACATGGTGGGGCTGATCATGATCGGGCTGGCCCGCTGCATCGCCATGGTCATCGTGTGGAACGAACTGGCGAAAGGAAGCACGGAATACGCCGCAGGCCTCGTCGCCTTCAACAGCATCTTCCAGGTGCTCTTCTACAGCGTCTATGCCTGGTTCTTCATCACGGTGCTCCCCCCGCTCCTGGGTCTCTCCGGTAGCGTGGTCGATGTCAGCATCGAGCAGATCGCGAATAGCGTCTTCATATACCTGGGCATTCCCTGTATCGCCGGTGCGGTCACGAGGCTCATCGGCGTCAAGATCATGGGCAAGGAGCGGTACCACCGGGACTTCGTGCCCAGGATAGGGCCGGTCACCCTGGTTGCGCTTCTTTTCACCATCGTCGTCATGTTCAGCCTGAAGGGGAGCCTGATCGTCCAACTCCCGCTGGACGTGGTCCGCATTGCGGTCCCGCTCCTCGTTTACTTCATCTTCATGTTCCTGGTGTCCTTCTGGATGGGGAAGAGGCTCGGAGCCGACTACTCGAATACCACGACCCTGGCCTTCACCGCCGCCAGCAACAACTTCGAACTGGCGATAGCGGTCGCCGTGGCAGTTTTCGGCCTCAATTCGGGCGCCGCGTTCGCCGCCGTCATCGGCCCCCTGGTGGAGGTGCCGGTGATGATCGCCCTGGTCAACGTGGCATTCTGGTTCCAGCGCCGCTACTTTGCGCTGGCCGGTGAGGTTTAGGAACTGTGCCATTCTGAATAACATAAAGGAGGGGATCATGAAGCTTGATGACCGCATCAAGGAGTTGATCGCAATAGGAGCTTCCATCACTGCGAACTGTCAGCCTTGTCTTGACTATCACACCGAGAAAGCCAGGGAGTACGGCGCCGACGACCAGGACATCCATGAAGCAATCCAGATCGGCAAAACGGTAAGAAGAGGTGCCGCGGCAAAGATGGATAAGTATGCAGCCAGCTTCAATGTGCCGGACGTGAACCACGAAGGCACCGGTAACGGCTGCGGCTGCTCTTTGTCCTGACAGGAGCCTTTGATGCTGAAAACCTTTGCCGACTACTTCGCTTTCCAGGTCATCGGACTTGACGCGAAGAGCCGACTCGGCGAGGCCGTCGACTTCTTCGTTTACGATACCGTCAAGATCTTCCTGCTGCTGACTACTATCGTCTATGTCGTCGCGGTGATCCGCTCCTATTTTTCGCCGGAGCGTACGCGGCGCATCCTGTCCCACAACCGCGAGTATATTGGTAACGTGCTCGCGGCGCTCCTGGGAATTGTGACTCCTTTTTGCTCCTGCTCGGCCGTTCCCTTGTTCATCGGTTTCGTCGAGTCAGGGATCCCGCTCGGGGTCACCTTTTCCTTCCTGATCTCCTCTCCCATGGTGAACGAGGTCGCCCTCATCATGCTCTGGGGGCTCTTCGGCTGGAAGATCGCGCTCACCTATGTCGGCTCCGGCGTCGTGGTGGCAATCCTGGCCGGCATGGCCATCGGCAGGCTGCACATGGAGCGGTACGTCCAGGACTATGTCTGGGAAATGAAGGTGGGGGCAGCCGAGATTCAGGAACAGAGCTTCAGGGAAAAGCACCAGTATGCCAGCGGCTACACGAAGGAACTTCTGAAGAAGATCTGGCCCTACGTCGTGGTCGGGATTGGTCTCGGGGCATTCATTCACGGCTACGCCCCCGAGGACCTGCTGGTCCGCTACGCGGGGCGAGAAAACCCCCTCGCGGTGCAGCTGGCAGTCCTGATCGGAGTGCCGCTCTACAGCAATGCGGCAGGGATCGTTCCCGTAGTCCAGGCCTTGATGGGAAAGGGACTCCCCATCGGCACGGTGCTCGCCTTCATGATGGCGGTGACCGCCCTTTCCTTCCCGGAGGCCGTCATCCTGAAGAACGTCCTGAAGACGAGGCTTCTCGCCACCTTTTTCGGAATAGTCGCAGCCGCGATCATCATTGTCGGCTATATGTTCAATACCTTCCTTTAGAAAGGAGAAAGAGCATGAAAATTGAGGTCCTGGGTACCGGGTGTGCCAAATGCAAGACGCTGTACGAGAACACGAAGAAAGCGGTCGAGGAGAGCGGCACCGCTGCGGAGGTGCTGAAGGTCGAAGACATCCCCTCCATCATGAGGTACGGGGTCATGAGCACTCCCGCGCTGGTGATAGACGGCCAGGTGAAGTTCTCCGGCAAGGTGGCGTCGGTAGTGGAAATCATGGGGCTGCTGTCATGATGCGACTGCTCGCGGCCACCTTGCTGCTGTTCGCCCTCCCCGCCCATGCCGAGCTTCCCTCCGCCTCCAACGCGGCTATCCGCCAGGCGCTCGCCTCCGGCAAGCCGACCGTGATCGACCTGGGGGCGCGCACCTGCATCCCCTGCAAGAAAATGGCGCCGATCCTGGAGAACCTGGGGGCGGAATACCGTGGGCGGGCATCGGTGCTTTTTATTGATGTACATGCCGACAATGCCGCTGCCGAACGCTTCAAGGTGCAGATGATTCCGACCCAGGTGTTCTTCGATGCCAAGGGGCGCGAGGTGAAAAGACATGTCGGGGCAATGGAGAAAGCGGACCTCGTCAGGGAGCTTAAGGCGCTGGGGGTAAGGTGACCTTCCTCGACAACGCAGAGCAGATCATCGCCGCTTATCCCCTGATCGCCTTCGGGGTAGTCTTCCTGGCCGGGGTGCTGTCCTCTGCTTCCCCGTGCGTCTTGGCGACCATTCCCCTGGTGGTCGGATTCGTCGGCGGGTACGCCGACGGTGACCGGGGGCGCGCCTTCCGGTATTCTCTAGCATTCGTGCTGGGTCTGTCGCTGACCTTCACCGCCTTCGGCGCCGCCGCCGGTCTCTTCGGCACCATGTTCGGGACGCTCGGGGGATGGTGGTACCTTGCCGCGGGGGCGGTGGCGCTTGCCATGGGGGGGCAACTCCTGGGGCTCTACCAGATCAGCCTCTTTCCGAAAATTGATTACCGGCCGAGGCGCGGAGGGGTGCTGGGAGCATTTTTGCTGGGTCTCTTCTTCGGAGTGGTTTCATCGCCCTGCGCGACGCCGGTCCTGGTGGTTCTGGTCACGGTGGTGGCCACGAAGGGGGACCTTCTCTACGGCATGGCGCTCCTGTTCACCTACGCCATGGGCCATTGCCTGCTCATGCTGGTGGCAGGAACCTGCACGGGTTTCGTGGATGCCTTCATAAAGGCGAAGGGGATCGTTGCTTTCGCCGCCAACACGAAACGTGGAGCGGGGGCGCTGGTCGCCGCGGTGGGAATCTTCTTGCTTTTGAAAGCCTTTTAGGTTCGGCATCACGGCTGGCAGTTCGGCAGAACCGGCCAAGGAAATCGAGGGGGACCGGCAGGGGCGTCGCGGGAATCAGAAGTGCTTTTTCCTGAAGGCTCGGCCGGAACCGGTTTTCAGGTACTTCTCGAAGGCGGCGGCCTTGGCTTCGTCGAGGAAGGCGTGGTAGGTGAGGATTTTCCAGGGGCGGTACTTGGAGGTGTGGGGGGATTGGCCGGCGTTGTGGGAGGCGAGGCGCGCGTCGACGTCGGAGGTGAGGCCAATGTAGTGTTGGTTTGGATGGGGGATGCTTTGGAGGTAGTAGACGTATTTCATGGGGGCCTCCGCTGGTGGGGTGGTGAAAGTTTACTGCAGTGGCTGGAAAATCAAAGGCGCCGGGCGTAACGACACGCCCGGATGTAATAAAGGAAAGAATTCGACACGGCCGGTGGCCGGAAGATAAGCGGGATAAAGGCGGGAGGCCCACCTTCGTTAAACGCCTGGCAGAGCCAGGCAACTACGGTGGGCAACCTCCGCAAAAGACAAGGCTCCGGTCGGCTCGCTAGAGCCAACCGGAGCCTTGGCGGAGGTTGGTGGAGGTGGCGGGAATCGAACCCGCGTCCGAGAATCGTACACATAAGGCGTCTACATGCTTATACCTGTTTTTGCTTTAGCCGCTCGGGACTCCACAGGCCGGGATTCCCGATTGCCGATTCCGCTAAATTTCGCCGCAGGGCCACGGACTCTCCCTGAAACTATCCCACTGAATGACGTTCTATCCTTCCACGTGGGAGATGGTAGGTAGAACGTTAGCAGGTTATTAAGCTGCTAAAGCGTAGTCGTAATTGTCGGCGTCTAATTCGCCCCGGATTGTTTAACGAGCCACCCGGACCTCGGCATGCAACCTTAGCTTCTTACCCCCGTCGAAACCTTTACACCCCCTTAAAACCGAAAAAACGTTCAACGTTCAACGTTCCATGTTAACTGCGATCACCTGCTAAAGTTCCCCTGCGTTTGTCTGATTGCTGAACTCAGCGGCGTCCCGTGCTGTCACGAAGCCAGTGCCATTCAGGTCGAGCTCAATCGAACGTTGAACGTCGAACGTTGAACGACCGTTAGTCCCTGTCCCTGGAGCCGCGGTTTCTTTCCTTCAGCCCCTGGACGATGTCGCGCTGCATGTCTTTTTGCTTCATGACTTCACGCTTGTCGTAGTTCTTCTTGCCCTTGGCCAGCCCCAGCTCGGTCTTGACCTTGCCGTCCTTGAAGTAAACCCTGAGCGGTATCAGGGTGTATCCCTGCTCCCGGATCTTGGAAAAGAGCTTCACGATCTCTTTCTTGTGCAACAACAACTTGCGCATCCGGTCGGGATCGTGGTTCTCCCGGTTGCCGAAGTCGTACGGGTTGATGTGAAAGTTGTGCAGGAAGGCTTCACCGTTCTTCACCATGGCAAAGGAGTCGTTGAGGTTGGCCTTGCCGTTACGAAGGGACTTGACCTCGGTCCCCTGCAACACCATGCCTGCCTCGTAGCGCTCCTCGATGAAGTAATCGTGGAATGCCTTCTTGTTGTTGCAGATCAGCTTCTCACCCATAAGCGGACATCATATCAGATTAGCCTGCAAATGGACAGGGGGAAAAACCGGTGAAAAAATTGATGCCGGGAACGGACAGTACCTGAGACGGCAGCGAGGAACAGTCATGGAACAGCTGGAAAAGTATTTCAGCCTGCGTTCCGACACCATGTTCAGTCACGGCATTTGCCCGGACTGTGTCGGCGAGCAGCGGTATATCTTCCGGGAGACGGCCGCGTCACACCAGGACATCACCAATTCCCCCTAAACCTGCAGCAGCTACCTGCCGAATAGATCCTATACAGTGACAACCATCCCGGCACAGAGATCATCTCAGCCCAGGCGGTGACATAGATGTTTTCCCGACTCTTCACAACCAGGCGCTACGTTCTGTCTTTATGCTTCACCTGGGTGCTCCTTATCGCCGTATCGCTGACCTGGTTCTACGTACAGTACCGAAACAAACTCAACGAGATAGCCACAGCCCAGGCGCGCATCGCCTTCGAAAAGGACCTGCTGTACCGCAAGTGGGCGTCCCAGCATGGCGGCGTCTACGTCCCCGTCACCCCGAGAACCCAGCCCAACCCGTACCTGGCCCACATCCCGGAGCGGGACATCAAGTCCCCCTCGGGCATGGATCTCACCCTTATCAACCCCGCCTACATGACCCGCCAGGTCTTCGAACTGGCGCAGACCGAAAAACAGATCGCCAAGGGGCACATCACCAGCCTGAACCCGATCCGGGGCGAAAACGCCCCGGACCCGTGGGAGCGCAAGGCGCTGCAAGCCTTTGAACAGGGCACGCAGGAGGTGAGCGAGGTGGTGACGCAGGACGGCCACAGCTATGTCAGACTGATGCGCCCCTTCAAGGTCGAGACCTCCTGTCTCAAGTGCCATGCCGCCCAAGGCTACCAACAGGGCGACATCCGTGGCGGCATCAGCGTCACCGTACCGCTGACAGTCTTCTCGGCGGGCACCGACCGCGTGCTCGCCAGCACCGCGGCCACCCTGCTGCTGATCGGCGCCGCGGGCATCATCCTGATCCTGGTGGGGGCGAGAAAAATCTCGCAAAGCTCAACCCGCCTGGAGCAAACCAACGCCGAGCTTCTGAGCGAGGTGAGCGAACGCGAGATCGCCCAGGAGCAGCTCCGGGAGCAGACGGTCCTTCTGGAGGAGGAGGTCGCCGAACGCCAGGCCCTCCAGGAGGAGGCGGTGACGCACCAGAGGAAGCTGCAACTGATCATGGATTCCACCCATGCCGCCATCTACGGCATAGACACCTCTGGGAGATGCACCTTCGCCAACAGGACCTGCCTGGAACTCACCACCTACGACAGTTTGGACGATCTGCTCGGCAAGAACATGCACGACATGATCCACCACACCCTTCCCAGCGGCATCCCGGCACCGGTGGAGCACTGCAACATCTACCGCGCCTTCAACGAAGGAGAAGGGTGCACCAGGCGCGACGAGGTGTTCTGGCGCAAGGACGGCACCTCGTTCCCGGTGGAATACTCCTCCTATCCCATCGTGAACAACGGGGTGATCGAAGGCGCCGTGGTCAGCTTTGTCGATCTCACCGAGCGCATCGCTCTCGAGGCGCAGCTGCGCCAGGCCCAGAAGATGGAGGCCGTGGGGCAACTGGCCGGGGGAGTCGCGCACGACTTCAACAACGTGCTGCAGGTGATCAGCGGTTACGGGAGCATCCTGAAGCTGGATGAAAGGCTCGACGAGCGGCAGCAACAGGAAGTAGACCAGATCCTCTCCGCTGCGGAGCGGGCGGCACAGCTGACCAGGGGACTGCTGGCTTTCAGCCGCAAGCAGGTAATCACCCTGGCGCCGGTGAACCTCAACGACGTGGTGGAAAGCGTGCGCAAGTTCCTGGTGCGCATCATCGGCGAGGACATCCAGCTAAAGACGACGCCCAGTGCGGGGACCCTGTACATCATGGCGGACCTCGGGCAGCTGGAGCAGGTGCTGATCAACCTGGCGACCAACGCCAGGGACGCCATGCCCAGGGGCGGGGTGCTGGCCATCGAAACGGGAACCCAGGAGGTGGAATCGCCGCTGGACCAGGAATCGGGAGAAAACAGACCGGGGCACTACGCGGTGCTGACCGTCGCCGACACCGGCTGCGGCATGGATGGGGAGACCTGTAAGAGGATCTTCGAGCCCTTCTACACCACCAAGGAGGTCAGCAAGGGAACGGGGCTCGGCATGGCCATAGTGTACGGCATCGTGAAGCAGCACAACGGTTTCATCAACGTCTACAGCGAACCCGACCAAGGCACCACCTTCAGGATCTACCTCCCGCTCTACCACTCCGACGCGGTCCCGGAAAGTGACGCCGCAAAGCAGGCCGCACCGCCGCGGGGAGGGAACGAGACGATCCTGCTCGCGGAGGATGACGACGGGGTGCGCAACCTGGTGCTGTCCGTGCTGACGCGCTTCGGCTACCGCGTCATCCAGGCGGTGGACGGCCAGGACGCCGTGGAGAAGTACCTGGCACACCGGGACGAGATCGACATGATACTGATGGACCTGATCATGCCGCGCAAAAGCGGCAAGGAAGCCTACGACGAGATCGCCAGCCAGGCCCCCGGGACCAAGGTGCTGTATGCCAGCGGCTATACTGCAGATTTCATCAAGAGGCGGGGGGGGGCCGAGGAGGGGATCGACCTGATCATGAAGCCGATCCAGCCGATAGAACTATTGCGGACGGTACGGGAAGTCCTGGACGCGTAACAGGCCGACTCTTTTACTGCAGAGGGACCCCGGCAAGATAAACCTGTTCCAGGCGCCCCTTGGCCAGCACGGTCGCCTCGATGCCGGCGCCGGCGTCGACGTTGCAGCCGCCAAGGACCTGGAAATCGGCGCGCTTGCCCGTTTGCAGCGATCCGGTGTCGGCGTCGATGCGCAGGGCGCGGGCGCCGTCCAGCGTGGCCATGGCGAGCAGTTCCTGGCTGCTGAAGACGCCGGAGGCGATCTGCTGGAGGAAATGGAGCTCGTCCCACAGGGAAAGGGAATCGTTGCTGGCCAGCGAGTCGGTGCCGACGGCCAGTTGCAGCCCCGCTTCCTTCAACAGCTTGTGCGGGGCACAGCCGACGAAGAGTCGGTCGTTGCTGCGCGGGCAGAGCACGACGCTCACGCCGCGCTCCTTGAGGATGGCGACGTCGTTGGGGGTGACGTGGACCGCGTGCACCGCCAGGGTGGAGGAGTCCAGCACGCCCAGCCCGTCGAGGTAGCGGGTCGAGGTGGTGCGCATCGGGTGCGGCAGGTACGGCTCCCAATGCGCCATGGGATAGAGCAGTTCGGCGATGTCGCCGGTGCTGTCGTGCATGAAGGCGGCTTCGGCGGCCGTCTCCGAGAGATGCACCGCCTTGGGCGCGCCCAGTTTCACGGCAAGATCCTGCAGGCAGCGGAACAGTTGCGCGGAAACGGTGTGGGGCGTGTGCGGGGAAACACCCGGAAGCAGCCCACCCTGCAAGTTCGCCAGCGTCGCTTCCATGCGCGCCACCACGGTGTCGCACAACAGGGGATCGTGCCCGATCGCCTCCAGGAACAGCCGGCCGGTCAGCGCGGTATCCCGGTACAGGGGTACCAGGGCAGGATCGGAAAGAATGTCCCCCACGGCGGTGGTGCCTGATTGCACACAAAGCCGCATCCCTTCCCGCGCCGAATGTTCCAGTTCTCCCGGCTCCAGGGACCGCTTTATCTTCACCACCTGCTGGATCCATTCCACGTAGCGCTTGGGGAGGTAGTCGAGGTCCTTTCTCACTTTCCAGGCCGGGAAATGGGTAAGCTCGAGATGGGTGTGCGCGTTGACCATGCCGGGCATGATCACCGATTCGTGCAGGTCGACGACCGGTGCGGGGAACTGGGCACGCAGCTCGTGAACCTTGCCGACCGCGACGATGCGCCCCTCCTTGACGGCCAGGGCTCCGCCTTCTATGGGGGGAGAGGAGATGGGGAGCAGGTAGGAAGCGGCGTAGATTTTCATTTCGTAACCCCCAAAAGCGTTAACACCCAAAAAAGCATTAACCACAGAGGAGCAGAGGAACACGGAGGGATAAGCGCCCCTGCTGTCCACAGATGCAGTGTAACAGGTAGAGGAAGGTAAGGCGAGAGGGACGCGAGGCGAAGCAGAGGCAAATCCCCCCTGTCCCCCCTTTGTCAAGGGGGAACCTACGTTCACCTGCAGCGCTTCGTGGCAAGACATCGCATGTCGCCCGCCTTCCCGATCAATATAAAAAAGGACGCTGACGAATTTTTCTTTCCATCAGCGTCCTCTTTTTACCTGTCAGCGCGCGGCTAGTTTTTCCAGTGCACGCTCTTCAGGGTGGCCTGGCCGGCGGCTTCCTTGCGGGTGGGGAGCATCTTGTTCTTCTCGTCGACGAAGACCAGCTTGGGCTCGTGGGCGATGGCCTCGGCATTCTCCATGTTCACGAAGCTGGCGATGATGACCAGGTCCTGCGGTGCTACCAGCCGCGCCGCGGCGCCGTTGATGCAGATCACGCCGGAACCGCGTTCGCCCTCGATGGCATAGGTCTCGAAACGGCTGCCGTTGGTGACGTCCCAGATGCAGACGGCCTCGTACGGAATGATGTCGGCCGCTTCCATGAGGTCGAGATCGATGGTGATGCTCCCCTCGTAGTGCAGGTCGGCACCGGTGACGGTGGCGCGGTGAATCTTGCTCTTCAGCATCTTCCTGTCCATATCCTTATTCCTCCCCTAGTACACAGTTGTCAATTAACCTTACCGAGCCGACCCGCACGGCCAGTGCGAGCAGCGTCCTCTCATCTGCTGTCTGCAACGGAAGCAGGGTGTCCTGATCCCTGAACTCAAGATAATCGAGCTGCGCGGCGCTCTCCCGCTCGATCACGGCCAGCGCCTGCTGCCTCAACACGGCGACGCTTTTCTCACCGCCCCGGAATGCGTCACGGGCGGCGGCGATGGCGCGGGAGAGGCACAGGGCGGGCTCGCGCTCTTCCGCGCTGAGCCGGGCGTTGCGGGAACTGAGCGCCAGGCCGTCGGCCTCGCGCACGATGGGCATCCCCACGATCTCGACGTCGAAGTTGAAGTCCTGCACCATGCGCCGGATCACGGCGAGCTGCTGGAAGTCCTTCTTGCCGAAAATGGCGACGGCCGGCATCACGATGTTGAAGAGTTTGGCGACCACGGTGGTCACGCCGCGGAAATGCCCGGGACGGCTCGCGCCGCAGAGCTCGGTGGTGAGCCCTTCCACGTTCAGGTAGCTCTGGTAGCCGGCCGGGTACATGTCCGAGGCCTTGGGCGCGAAAATCACGTCCACACCGGCCGCAGCGGCGATCTTCCGGTCCCGCTCGAAATCGCGGGGATAGCTGTCCAGGTCCTCGTTGACGCCGAACTGGGTCGGGTTGACGAAGATGCTGACCACGACGGTCCTGGCGCGCTGACGCGCCTCCACCATGAGGGACGCGTGCCCCTCGTGCAGGTAGCCCATGGTGGGCACCAGGGCGACCTCGCCCCGCCTTTGCCGCGCGAACTGCTGCATCTCGGCAACGGATTCGATGACTATCATTTGAAACAATGCCTCTCTTCGGGGAATGTGCCGCCCTTGACGTCGGCGATGTAGTTGGCGACGGCCTCGCCGATGATCGGCGCCAGCTCGGCGTAACGCTTGACGAACTTGGGGGAGTACTTGCTGCACAGCCCCAGGATGTCGTGGATCACCAGCACCTGCCCGTCGCAGTGAGGACCGGCGCCGATGCCGATGGTGGGAATGGTGAGCTCGGCGGTAATGCGCTGGGCAAGCCCCATGGGGATCCCTTCCAGCACGATGGCGAAAGCGCCGGCCGCCTCGACCGCGCGGGCGTCCTCGACGAGTTTCTCCGCCTGCGCGTCACCCTTGCCCTGAACCTTGTAGCCGCCCATGCGGTGCAGCGACTGGGGGGTGAGACCGATGTGTCCCATGACGGGGATGTCCATGGCGGTGATGGCGGCGATGGTTTCGGCGACGTTGACGCCCCCTTCGATCTTTACCGCGGCGGCGCCCCCCTCCTTCACCAGCAGCCCCGCGTTGAGACGGGCGCTCTTCAAGTCGGTCTGGTAGGAGAGAAAGGGCATGTCGGCCACCACGAACGCCTTGGGGCGCGCGCGCATCACGGCCCGGGTGTGGTAGATCATGTCTTCCATGGTGACCGGAAGCGTGTTGTCGAAACCGGCGACCACGACGCCGACAGAGTCCCCGACCAGGATCATGTCGATGCCGGCGGCGTCGATGACGCCGGTCATCGGGAAGTCGTAGCTGGTCAGGACCGTTATCTTTTCCCCTTCCGCTTTCATCCTGTGAAAGTCGAGAACGGTTTTGGCTTTGTGCATTGTTTCTTCGGCTCCTGTGTGGTGGCGGTCGGAAAAGCCTGGGCGAATGATTATTCGCCCCTACAGCGGGGATCGACGCAGGCGCGCTGCCCTCACCCCTGCCCCTCTCCCGGAGGGCGAGGGGGAATCGTATACGAGTAAACAGAACGAAGTGCTAGAATTTTCCGGTGACCGGGCTTGCGTTCTGCTTAAGATCCCGACACCGCCTTTCGGGCAAAAAAAAGCGCCTCCGGTTAGGAAGACGCTGTATAAAGGAGAGCGCGCACATAATTATGGTGCGGTTCTGCTCAGCTTATCGCTTCCCGTACCGGTTCCTCGCGAAATCCAGGCGGTATGTACGTGCTGTCGGCGCTCTTGGCGGCTCCACTTATCTATAGCGGGCCAAACGCCGTTAGAAACTAACACAACCATTACAACAAAGTCCAGACTTTTCTCAAAACCAGGAGCAAAGGCAAAAGCAGAAGCAGTTACGCGAAGTACGCTGAGTATCCGCGAAGAGCACTAAGACAATCGCTTAACGGGAAAAACCAAACCTGCCGGTTCTCTTTGCGACCATCGCGCATGCTCGGCGTTCTTTGCGTAACCGCTTTAGGTTAACCCCAAAGTCTCTCTTTCCGTTCTCAGCGGATTCTTGGCATCTGTGCGTAACGGCTTTAAAAGCATTTGCGCCGGGCTTTACTACTCGGCGCTCGCCCTGATCTGCTCGAGCTCCTTGACCACCTGGCCGCTTTCCTGCTGGCGCTGCTCGATGCCGTCGAAGATCGCCTCCGCCATCCTGGTGACGTAGTCGATGCTCCCCTTGATCTCGCCGCTGTCCACGCTCTGCCGCCCGGCCGCGGTGACCATGTCGTGGGTCATCTCCTTTACGTCCTCCAGGGCGCGCGCTACCGCCTTGGTCGCCTGCCCCTGCTCCTTGGAGGCTTTGAACACCTGCAGGGTCATGGCGCTCACGTCCTCGATGGATCGGGTCACCAGCTGCACGCTGGTCGCCTGCTCCTCGGTGGCGAGCTTGATCTGCTCGGTCATGTCCAGCGCCTTCTGCGAACTGTCGAGGATGCTCCCCAGGGAGGCGCCGGTCTGCTGCCCCAGCTTGACCCCCTTCTTGACCAGTTCCTTGGTGCTGGTCACGTTGTCCGACGCGGTGCGGGACTCGGACATGATCTCCTCGATGATGCCGGTGATCTCGCCGGTGGACAGGCCGGTCTGCAGCGACAGGTTCCTGATCTCGTCGGCGACGACGCCGAAGCTCTTGCCGTACTCGCCGGCCTGCGCCGCGATGATGGAGGCATTCAAAGCCAGGAGGTTGGTCCTCTTGGTGATGTCGTTGATGACGCTGACGAACCCTTCGATCCTGCCGCTGTTGGCGCTCAGGCGCTTGATCCCCTCGTAGGAGAGATCGACGGAGCGCTGGATCTCGGCGAGAGCGGACACCGTGTCCTGGACGATGCGCGTCCCCTGCTCGGCGTGTTCCTTGACCCGGCTGGAGAGGCTGTGGGAATGGGCGGTGTTCTTCTCGACCTGGCGCAGGGTCGAGGTGATCTGTTCCATGGCGGATACGGACTTGTACACCGAGTCGGAGAGCGCGTCCATGTTCTGGGTGATCTGGTCGGTGGCCACCGAGATCTGGGCGGCGGAACCGCTGGCGCTGTCCACGGACTCCATGACGCCGTGGCTGGCGGCATCTATCTTGATGGCGCCCCCGGAAAGGGACTCGGCCGCGGTCATCAGGCGGTACAGATTGGAGGAGAAATTGTCCCTCTTCTGCGACAGGTCGGAGAAGGTCCTGCCCAGTTCCAGGGTAAGCCGGTCGATCGACTGCAAAAGGCTGATGCGCATCAGCGCCGCGGCGGCCTGGTCGGCGAAAAGGCGGATGGTGTCGACGTCGGTATCGTTGAGGGCGCGGTGGCTCTTCTTGTTGTCCAGGCCGAAGACCCCGATGGTCTCACCCTTGAGGATGATGGGGCAGAGGATGAAGGTGGAGGAGCGCAGGGGCTCGATGCTGTCGTAGGGGGACTGCAGCAGGTACTCGGCGGGATACTTGGAGATGTCTTCCACGAAGAAAACCTGCTTCTCGACGAAGCTCTTGTAGATCACGCCGGAGCGGAGGTCAAGCGGAACGGTGACCTCGGGCCCGACCGTGCTGTCGTTGCCGGCACTGGCGGCGAAGTACAGGTTCTTACGCTCGGCGTCGGCCATGAGGACGTTGACCCGCTCGTAGCCCAGCACCTCGTGCAACCCCTCCACGCAGAGAGCCAGTACGTCATCGCTGCGCACCGCCTTCTGGATGCGGCTGTTGATCTTGTGGAAGTTCTTGATGTTGTTGTCGAGGACCTTGTAGCGGTTCTCGAAGAGCTTCTTCTGTCCGTCGACTTCCTGGACCAACTGGTCCAGCCTTTCGCCCTTTTGATGCAGTTCGTCTATGGCCCTGCCGATGAAGAAGCCGACCACGGCGAGCACCACCGCGGTGCCCCCGCCCATGTAGGCGTAGAGCGCCATGCCTTGCGCGCTGTGGGTCATTTCGGAGAAGATCTGTGCGGAGAGGGGGAGGTTGGGGTCAGAGAACATCAACAGACGCAGGATTATCCATCCCAGGGGGGCCATGGCCCCGAGTAAAAAGCCGGCAAGCGCGTACGACTGGCTCCTGTTGGCTCCGGCGATCGGGTTCTTCATAGGTAAACCACCTCGTTGCGTTCTGTGCCGCGGGGAGCGGCCGGAGAAATTTTCCGCAGTCTAGTTCAGAGATTAGGCAAAGTCAACCATATCCTTAACCTACCTGCCGAGCATGATCCCCAGTGCCTCCGCATGGCGCACCATCTCCCCGGATGGATCGATGAGGTTGAGGCTGCGCACGGCGTCCTCGATGGAAACCGAGGTGATGTGCCGCCCCTTGAGGCAGACCATCTGGCCGAAAGCGCCCGCCTCCACCAGTTCCACCGCTTTCACCCCGAACCTGCTGCCGATGCAGCGGTCGAAGGTTGAGGGAGTACCGCCGCGCTGCAGGTGGCCGAGCACGGTGACGCGGATGTCCATCTCCAGCACGCCCCCCAGTTCCCGGGAGAGCGCTTCCCCTACCCCGCCCAGTCTTTCCACCACCGATTTGCCGCCGGCCGCCTCCTTGAGGACCCGGTTGCCTCCCTTAGGATAGGCCCCTTCCGCTACCACGACCACGCTGAAGCGCCGGCCGCGCTTGCAGCGCGCGATGATGGCGTCGCGGATGCGGTCGATGTCGTAGGGGATCTCGGGGATGAGGATGACGTCGGCGCCGCCGGCGATACCGGACTCGAGGGCGATCCACCCCGCGTAGCGTCCCATCACCTCGAGCACCATGACCCGGTGGTGGCTTTCCGCGGTGGAGTGGAGTTTGTCCAGGGCGTCGGTGGCGGTCTCGAGGGCGGTGTTGTAGCCGAAGGTGACGTCGGTTTCCAGCAGGTCGTTGTCGATGGTCTTGGGCACCCCGACGATGGGGACGCCGCGCCGCATCATCTCCTGGGCGATCTTGAGGGAGCCGTCGCCGCCGACGACGATGAGCGCGGTGAGGCCCAGCTGGAGTATCCGGGAGCGGACCTCGTCGGATACGTCGACCAGTTCCACCTTCCCCTCGCGCATGATGGGGAAGGCGAAGGGGTTGCCGCGGTTGGAGGTGCCGAGGATGGTGCCGCCGCGCGGCAGGATGCCGCGCACCTCCTCGAGTCCGAGAGGGCGGCACTTTTCCGGGTGGAGAAAGCCGTCGAAGCCGTCCTCGATGCCGACCACCTCCCAGCCGCGTCCGACCGCCGACTTAACCACACCCCTGATCACCGCGTTCAGGCCGGGGCAGTCCCCGCCGCCGGTCAAAATCCCTATCTTGGCCATCTGTATCCCCCCTATCGAAAGTCAAAAGCTGATTGGTAACGCAAAGACGCAAGGACGCAAAGCAGACAGAACGTCAAAACCTGAATCTGAAAAGCTTTAACGCAAAGGCGCAGGGACGCTAAGACGCAAAGCTGAAGACTGTGAAGGAAAAACTGAAACCCTTAAAGATGTTTGAAGGTTTTCTTTGCGGCTTTGCGGCTTTGCGTTAAATCACGCTCTAGGTTCTATCAACGCAAAGAGGCAGAGGCGCCACGACGCTAAGTGGAAAGATGGGACCTAAAACTCGAACCAAAATTTAAAAGGTTTTTCTCTGCGCCTCGGCGGCTTTGCGCCTTTGCGTTAAAGCTTTTGCTTTTCAGCCTTAAGCGCATCGAGGATGGCTTGGGGCTCCAAGCGGTTCCTGGGATCGCTGTCGGCATAGCTGGTTAGGATCCTGCCGTCCCGCCCGACGACGAAGGTGCCGGGCATGGGGAGCTCCCAAGACTCATCGGCATTGAACTCGGGGAGGTTTACTCCTAACTCCTTGTAGAGACCCTGGACCCATTCCGGGAGCCGGTACACCAGTCCGTAACTGCGCGCCACCACGTTGCCCAGGTCGCTCAACACCTCGTACTGCAAAAAATTCTTCAAAAGCGTCGCCTGCGACTTGTCCGGGCTCTGCGGCGATATCGCCATCAGGGATGCGCCGCTTTCCAGTATCTGCGGGAGGATCTTCTGGTAGGCCCTCAACTGAAGGCTGCAGTAGGGTCACCAGATGCCCCGGTAAAAGGTGACCACGGCGGGACCGTGCGCCAGCGCATCGGCCAGCGCCACCGGAATCCCCACCGCGTTGGGCAGGACGAAGTCGGGAGCGGCGTCCCCCGCCGCGGGAACCCTCGCGGTGATCACCTTCTGCGCGATCTCGGCATAGGCGAGTTCCAGTTGCGCCTTCACCTCCGGGGCGAGTGCCTTCCCCTGCTCCAATCGTTCGATCTGAGATCTGAGGTCCAGTTCCATTGCGCACCTCCGAATTTTTCCCCGCGACGACCACTTTCCGGCCGCCGCGCCAGCGTTCCATTCTACGCGGATTCGGCAAAACGTCAATATTTCTCCGCAATTCCGGGTTTCAGGCACAGATGCAGACAATTCTATATTTTTGACGCAGGTCATAAACAATTTGGAGCGGGAGGGGTATTGTCAGATCATCAAGAACACGGGAGGAAGCAGATGGAATTCAAAAACGGCTTGGGCGATACGGCGATTCAAAACGTGATGGCAACTCACCCTGAGATCGGGGAGATCCTGAACCGCTACGAGATCGGATGCGTCACCTGCAAGGTCGGCATCTGCCTCCTGAAGGATGTGGTCTCCATCCACGGGCTGTCGCAGGAGCAGGAGGCGGCGGTGGAAAAAGAAATAAATGACTATTTGGATGCAAAAGAGGAAAATCGCAGGGTCGCCTAGAATGATCGAAACGGCACACGCCACAACCAATAACGAAGACAACCATATAAAAAGGGAGAAGTAACATGGCACATGCAGGATGCGGCTGCCCCGGCAGCATGGCAAGGGTTATCGAGAGGAACGAGGCAACCGAGAAAGAGAACACCGTGAAGGCGGCTTCCGAACTGCGGCAGTGGCCGGTGCAGTTGCACCTGGTCCCGCCGACTGCCCCGTGGTTCCAGGACAGCGAGATTTTGATCGCCGCCGACTGCGTAGCCTTCGCGCTGGGGAGCTTCCACAGCGACCTCTTGAAAGGCAAAGCGCTGGCGATCGCCTGCCCCAAGCTCGATGACAGCACCCCGTACGTGGAGAAACTGGCCCGGATCTTCAGCGAGAACAACGTGAAGAGCATCACCGTCGCCATCATGGAAGTCCCCTGCTGCCGCGGCCTCGACATGATGGTGCGCCAGGCGCTGGCACAGTCGGGCAAGGAGATCCCGCTGGAAACCGCCATCATCGGCATCAACGGCGAGAGGAGAAACTAGGTCATGAAACAGGACATCACCCAGAGGCTCAAGGACGAGCACCAGTTGATCCTGCGCATGCTCGCCCTTTTGGAAAGAAACGCACGGCTCACCGAGGAAGGAAGCTTCAAGGATTACCAGTTCTACCTGGACGGTGTGGACTTCATCAGGAACTACGCCGACCGTTTCCACCATGCCAAGGAGGAGGATGTCCTGTTCGAAGCGCTGGTGGCCAACGGCATGCCCCGGGAGAACAGCCCGGTGGCGGCCATGCTGATGGAGCACGACCTGGGTCGCGCCTACGTGAAGGGGATGGAAGAGGCGGCGACCAGGGCGCTCAACGGCGAAGCTGGCCAGGAAGAGGCCATCGTCGCCAACGCCAGGGGCTACCTGGACCTGTTGCGCGATCACATCGCCAAGGAGGATGACATCCTCTACCCGCTTGCCGAGCGGATCCTGCCCGAAGGGGTCCGGCGCGGCATCACCGAGGGGTACCAGAAGGCGGAGGAGAAGTCCGCGGCGGGGTTCGAGGAGCACTACCGGCAGGTGGTGGAGAAGTACGAGAAGGGCTAAAACAGGTTCTACGTTCTATGTTCTAGGTGTTGAGTGCCACGACATCGTGGACAGATTTTGATGCCAGGACATCGTGGACACTCGTTCCCTCAACGTAATTTGTAGTCGAATTCCTCGACCTGGATTCGGTCTTGGAAAACTTTCAGTTTCTGCTCT
>NZ_BLXY01000021.1 GCF_014193585.1 Geomonas paludis | reverse complement strand
AGCTCCCCAACGGCACCCAGGCGCCGTACAAGCCCTACTTCGGCACCAAGGGTCACGGCCGCTTCGCGGTGAGCAACCAGTGCACCGTGTGCCACGACCAGAACGCGACCCACATCACCGGCACCCTCGGTGACAGCAAGCGCCTGCTCATGAACAACGACAACACGCTGTGCGCCTCGTGCCACAACAACGCCGCCGTGGTACCGGCGCGCATCCTGAACCTCGGCACGCACGTCACCAAGGACAACGTGGACATCGCCTGCCGCGAATGCCACGACACGCACGGCACCGGGAACCTCTCCATGATCAGGAGCGAGATCCGGGGCTTCAACATCGCCTACACCGACCGGGTCAACACGCTGGTGGAAACCACCACCAACCGTGGCCTGTGCCAGGTCTGCCACACCAAGACCAACCACTACCGCGCCGGTGTGCCTGAAACCAGCCATTACACCTCGGGCTGCCTGGACTGCCATCCGCACAACGGCGTCGGGGGCGCATTCAAGCCGGTCGGCGGCGCCTGCGACTCCTGCCATGGCTACCCGCCGGCGCCGAAGAACACGGCAACCGCGTTCGGCAGCTACGCCAACTGGGCCAACGGGCGCTTCGAGGACTACTCGGGCGGCGGCGGCGCGCATCTCGTGGCGGCACACATTTCGCCGTTTGCTACCCCGGCGGAAGGGTGGGCCAACTGTTCGGCGTGCCACAACGCCGGGATGTCACACCAAATGACCACCCCCATCAAGGATCACATCGAGAACGTGACGGTGGTCGTAGACAGCAGCCTGCGCTTCTCCAACAGCTTCACCATCTACACCGGCGCCAAGCTGACCAGCGTGCCGGGCGCCAACAGGACCGGCAACTGCTTCAACATCGCCTGCCACATGAGCCCGTCGGCACGGTGGAGCACCGAAAGGTAAAGAACGACGAGACATTAACTGGATCGAATGCCGATTCAGCTTGGATAAAGGTCTGCCATATCTGTCAGGCCAACGATAGAAGAAGCTTTACCAGGCAGCAAAAAACATGATGCAAAGCCCGGCGGGGGAGTGGATACCCCCGCCGGTTCGTAAAAATGCAATGTAATACGGTCAGCTGTTTTGAGATAAAGGAGTGGCAAATGAGGGGCTACCGCAGACTCGGATGGTACAACCCACGAGTGATAGCTTTGCTGATGACGCTGGGAGCTGCGCTCCTGGCTGGCACGAAGGCCGAGGCCGCACCGCAGTACGATTACGGGTGCGACGCCTGCCACACCATGCCTCCTCTTGATTCGGCCGACGGACGGCGCATTCCGGCTACCGGCGCGTTCAAGGGCAACCACGCAGGCCATGCCGACAGTACCGCGCAGTCGTGCGTCAAGTGCCACGGCTCCGGCGTACTCGTGTACCAGACCGGCCACCGCACCGACGACATCAAGGTCTCCGGCAACATCAACGGTTCCGCGACGGGCAGCTACAGCCGCGCCTTCCTGAACCAGACCTCGGTGCCCCCGAGCCCGCTGGGTTCCTGCTCCAACGTGAACTGCCACTTCGAGCGCACCAGCCCGGCCTGGGGCAGCGCGGCGTACGCCAGCCCGGCGGACTGCAACAGCTGCCATGGCGCCTCGCCCACAGCCGGCCACCCGGTTTCCGGCTCCAAGCACGGCACCTATTACGGCACCGGCACCGGCTCCTGTCTCAAGTGTCATACCGACCATAGTGCCGAGGCTAAGCCCTTCGCGCACGCCACCAGTGTGACCCACCGCGGCATCGCGGTCAGCTTCAACGCGGCACCCAACAACGGCGGGAGCTACTCCGGCCCGACCAACGACTTTCTCCCGAGCCAGTCCAACACCTTTGGAACTTGCTCGGGCATCTACTGTCATAGCGACGGCACCACCAAGACCGGTCCCTTCACGGTGACCACCGCCCCCTCCTGGGGCAACGCGACCCTGGGCTGCAACGGCTGCCACGGCGGCCCGGCGTCCCTCGGTAGCCCGATCGGCACCGGGAAACACCAGGCCCACATCAACAACCCCGGGACCCTGGGGAGCAACTACGGCTGCGTCGAGTGCCATGCGAAAACCGCAGCGAGCGACTCCGCAATTGCCGTTACCGCAAACCACGTCAACACCTTCGTCGAGTACTCCGGCGCCAAGGCCGGCAAGAACTACTCCGGCGGTTCCTGCTCCACCACCTACTGCCACACCTCGGGCAAGAAGGGTGTCGCGGGCGTGGCCTCGACCGTCGAACCGGGCAACCCGTCCTGGAGCGGTGCGGCCATGGTCTGCAACGGCTGCCACGGCGCCCAGGTGACCCCGACCGCGGGTGTCGCCTTCAACTCCGTTGCCGGCGAGCCGAACTACGTCTCCGGCGCCGCGGGCTCCGGCAGCGCCAACTCGCACCAGAAGCACGTAGCGGCGGCAGGCGCTTCCACTTGCGCCAACTGCCACTCGAAGACCACCACCACCGGCACCACGCTGATCGCCGGCGGTCAGCACATCGACGGCTTCATCAACTTCACCTCGGGCAACGGCAAAAGCTTCGGCAAGCAGGCCAACAAGACCTGCTCCGACATCTCCTGCCACTCCGGTAACGGCATCGTCGCCAACGTAGGGAACGCCCAGTGGGGCGGCACGCTGAACTGCAACGGCTGCCACGGCGGCCCGCTGGCACTGGGGAGCAACGTCATCGGCAGCGGCAAGCACACCCAGCACGTGAACCAGGCCGGCGTGATCGGCGACAACATGGGCTGCTCCGACTGCCATGCCAAGACCGTTTCCAGCGACTCGGTCGTTTCCGACTCCACCAAGCACCTGAACGCCTTCGTCGACTACTCCGGCGTCAAGGCGGGCAAGAGCAGCACCTACGCATCGGGCACCTGCTCCTCCACCTACTGCCACACCTCCGGCAAGAAGGGGCAGTCCGGCATGGTGGCCACCGTCGAGCCGGGCAACCCGTCCTGGAGCGGCGCGGCCATGGGCTGCAACGGCTGCCACGGCGCGCAGCTGACCCCGACCGCCGGCGTCGCCTTCAACTCGGTGGCCGGCGAGCCGAACTACGTCTCCGGCGCCGCCGGTTCCAGCAACGCCAACTCGCACCAGAAGCACGTCGGTGCGGCAGGCGCCACCACCTGCTCCAGCTGCCACTCGAAGACCACCGCTAACGGCACCAGCATCGTGGCAGGCGGCCAGCACCTGGACCGCTTCAGCAACTACACCGCGGGCAACGGCAAGACCTTCGGCAAGGTCGCCAACAAGACCTGCTCCGATATCTCCTGCCACTCCGGCAACGGCATCGTGGCCAACGTGGCCAACGCCCAGTGGGGCGCGACCCTTGGCTGTAACGGCTGCCACGGCGGCCCGACCGCCCTGGGGAGCAACATCCTCAACACCGGCAAGCACGCCGCGCACGTGAACCAGGCCGGCGTCCTCGGCAGCAACTACGGCTGCGCGGAGTGCCACTCGAAAACGGTATCGAGCGACTCCGTCGTTTCCGACGCCACCAAGCACCTGAACTCGTTCATCGACTACTCCGGCGCCAAGGCCGGCAGAAGCACCACCTACAGCGCCGGCACCTGCTCCGCCTCCTACTGCCACACCTCGGGCAAGAAGGGGCTCTCCGGCATGGTGGCCACCGTCGAGCCGGGCAACCCCTCCTGGAGCGGAGCGGCCATGGGCTGCAACGGCTGCCACGGTGCACAGCTCACCCCGACCGCCGGCGTCGCCTTCAACGCGGTTGCAGGCGAGCCGAACTACGTCTCCGGCGCTGCCGGTTCCAACAACGCCAACTCGCACCAGAAGCACGTGGGCGCGGCAGGTGCTTCCACCTGCGCCACCTGCCACTCGAAGACCACCACCAACGGCACCACGCTGGTTGCCGGTGGTCAGCACGCCGACCGCTTCATCAACTACACCTCGGACAACGGCAAGTTCGGCAGGGTCACCGCCAAGAGCTGCTCCAACATCACCTGCCACTCCGGCAACGGCATCGTCGCCAACGTGGCCAACGCCCAGTGGGGTGCAACCCTCAACTGTAACGGCTGCCACGGCGGCCCGCTGGCGCTGGGGAGCAACATCCTCAACACCGGCAAGCACACCCAGCACGTGAACCAGGCCGGCGTGATCGGCGACAACATGGGCTGCGCCGAGTGCCACGCCAAGACCGTATCCAGCGACTCGGTGGTCTCCGACTCCACCAAGCACCTGAACGCCTTCCTCGACTACTCGGGCGCCAAAGCCGGCAAGAGCACCACCTACGTCTCCGGCACCTGCTCCTCCACCTACTGCCACACCTCCGGCAAGAAAGGCGTCTCCGGCATGGTGGCCACCGTCGAGCCGGCCAACCCGTCCTGGAGCGGCGCGGCCATGGGCTGCAACGGCTGCCACGGCGCGCAGCTCACCCCGACCGCAGGCATCGCCTTCAACTCCGTCGCCGGCGAGCCGAACTACGTTTCCGGCACCGCCGGTTCCGGCAACGCGAACTCGCACCAGAAGCACGTGGGTAGCGCTGGCGCAACCACCTGCTCCTACTGCCACTCCAAGACCACGACCAACGGCACCAGCATCGTGGCCGGCGGGCAGCACCTCGACCGCTTCAACAACTACACCGCGGGTGGCGGCAAGACCTTCGGCAAGGTCGTCAACAAGACCTGCTCCAACATCTCCTGCCACTCCGGCAACGGCATCGTGGCCAACGTGGGCAACGCGCAGTGGGGTGCAACCCTTGGCTGCAACGGCTGCCACGGCGGCCCGACCGCCCTGGGGAGCAACATCCTCAACACCGGCAAGCACGCTGCCCACGTGAACCAGGCCGGCGTCCTCGGTACCAACCTGGGCTGTGTCGACTGCCACTCCAAGACCGTTTCCAGCGACTCGGTCGTTTCCGACGCCACCAAGCACCTGAACGCCTTCGCCGACTACTCCGGCGCCAAGGCGGGCAAGAGCAGCACCTACTCGGCCGGGACCTGCTCCGCCACCTACTGCCACACCTCCGGCAAGAAGGGGCAGGCCGGCATGGTGGCCACCGTCGAGCCTTCCGTTCCCTCCTGGAGCGGCGCGGCCATGGGCTGCAACGGCTGCCACGGCGCGCAACTCACCCCGACCGCGGGTGTCGCCTTCAACTCCGTCGCGGGCGAGCCGAACTATGTCTCGGGTGCAGCCGGGTCCAACAACGCCAACTCGCACCAGAAGCACGTGGGTGCGGCGGGCGCCACCACCTGCGCCACCTGCCACTCCAAGACCACGCTGGACGGCGTCACCCTGATCGCCGGCAACCAGCACCTGGACCGCTTCAACAACTACACCTCGAACAACGGCAAGTTCGGCAAGGTCGCCAACAAGACCTGCTCCAACATCTCCTGCCACTCCGGTAGCGGCATCGTCGCCAGCGTGGCCAACGCACAATGGGGCGCGACCCTTGGCTGCAACGGCTGCCACGGCGGTCCGACCGCACTGGGGAGCAACATTCTCAATACCGGCAAGCATACCGCTCACATCAACCAGGTCGGCGTCATCGGCGACAACATCGGCTGCGCCGCCTGCCATGCGAAGACCGTTTCCAGCGACTCGGTGGTTTCCGACTCCACCAAGCACCTGAACTCCTTCCTCGACTACTCGGGCGCCCAGGCCGGCAGGAGCACCACTTACAGCGGCGGCACCTGCTCCGCCACCTACTGCCACACCTCCGGCAAGAAGGGCTTCCCGGGCATGGTCGCCACCATCGAACCGGCAACCCCGTCCTGGAGCGGCGCGGCCATGGGCTGCGCCGGCTGCCACGGCGCACAACTCACCCCGACCGTCGGGATCGAGTACAACTCCGTCGCCGGCGAGCCGAACTACACCTCCGGCGCCGCCGGTTCCGAGGCCGCCAACTCCCACAGGAAGCACGTGGGAGCAAGCGGGGCCGCCACCTGCGTCTACTGCCACTCCAAGACCACCACCAACGGCACCAGCATCGTGGCGGGCGGGCAGCACATCAACTCCTTCAACAACTACACCGCCGGCGGCGGCAAGACCTTCGGCAAGCAGGCTGCCAAGACCTGCTCCAACATCTCCTGCCACAGCGGTAACGGCATCGTGGCCGGCGTGCCGAGCGCACAATGGGGTGCGACCCTTAACTGCAACGGCTGCCACGGCGGCCCGGCAGCCCTGGTCACCAACGTCCTCGTGACCGGCAAGCACACCGCCCACATCAACAACGCGAGCGGCGGCGGCAACTACGGCTGCGTCGACTGCCACGCGAAGACGGTCTCCAGCGACAGCGCCGTATCCGACACCGTAAAGCACGGCAACGCGTTCGTCGACTACTCCGGCGTCAAAGCCGGCAAGAGCAGCACCTACGTCTCCGGCACCTGCTCCGCCACCTACTGCCACACCTCCGGCAAGAAGGGGCAGACCGGCATGGTGGCCACCGTCGAGCCGGCCAACCCCTCCTGGAGCGGCGCGGCCCTCGGCTGCAACGGCTGCCACGGCGCGCAGGTCACCCCGACCGCAGGCGTCGCCTTCAACTCGGTCGCCGGCGAGCCTAACTACGTAAGCGGCGCCGCCGGTTCGGCAAGCGCCAACTCGCACCAGAAACACGTGAAGGCGGCCGGCGCCACTACCTGTGTCCTGTGCCACAGCGCCACCGTCGACGCCACCGGCACCCAGATCATCGGCAGCCACACCAACAAAGTGGCCGACGTTGTGGCGGGCGGGACCGCAAGCTTCGGTTACCCGGGGAGCAAGACCTGCACCAACGTCTCCTGCCACAGCGGCACCGGCTACAGCGCCACCAACGCGGTCTGGGGCGCAACACTTGACTGCAAAGGGTGCCACGCCACCCTCTCCGGCGCGCACACCCGCCACGTCGGCACCGCATGGGGCACCCTGCCGTTCTACAACTACACGGCTAACGTCTCCGCCGGTTCCGACACCGACGGCGTCACCTGGAAGGCCTACGGTTTCGGCTGCGCCAACTGCCACCCGGTGGTCCTCGCGAACCACATGAACGGCAGCGTCGAGGTGGAGCTGAACACCGTCACCAACGCCGGCACGCTGAGGAAGAAGAACAGCGCTGCGGGCCTGATCGGCAGCACCGGTACCGGTACGGTCTCCTGCTCCAACGTCTACTGCCACGAGAACACCACCACGCCGCAGTGGAACCAGACCTACACCGCGGCCACCCGCTGCTCGGGCTGCCACGAGAACGCCCCGAGCACCGACTCGCACCTGGCCCACAAGGTCGGCATCCACTACGACGACATCTTCAGCGGCACGAGTGGCCTGCTCCCGGCCGCCGGCGCCGTCGGGGTGAACGCCGGTCACGGCGACCCGGCACAGTCGACTACCATCGGCTGCAACATCTGCCACTACACCACGGTCAACATGGCCAGGAACAAGTACAACAGCTCCTGCTCCACCGCGTCCTGCCACGGCAACACCACCGGCAACAACACCGACGCCCTTGGCGCCTCCAGGATCACCAACCTGGCCAACCACGTCAACGGCAGGAACGACGTTGCCTTCGCACCGACGACCTACATCAAGTCCAAGGCGCAGGTCACCGACGCCAACTTCGTGAACTACACCGGCGGCCTTGGGGGCTGGAACAAGACCCGCACCTACAAGCAGGGTGCTTCCTCCTACGACACGTCGAAGAACTACCTGACCGTCAGCACCTACTCGGCAGGGAGCTGCTCCAACATCTCCTGCCACAACGGTGTGTCCGTACACTGGGTGAACGACTTCGGCGGGGCACAGGACTGCACCATGTGCCATACCAACCTGTAACCATGACTCCTCCCGGGCCAGGCCCGGGAGGAAGTTGAGGCAGCACCGAATTTCGATACAAAGCGGCAATAATGACGGGGAAGAGGTCACTATGAAAAAAGCTGTATTAGATGCAGGAATCCACTCGGAGGAGCGTCCGGAACCGGGAAAGCCGGAGGGGGACCACGGCCGCGCGTCTGGCGTCTGGGGCTTCAGTGACGAGAGCGGTCGCGTGCGCATGAACCTCGTGGCGGCGCTCGTTATGATCCTGCTGTTCTCCGGGTTCTGTGTCACTTCTTACTTCATGCCCAGCGCCAACGCCTGGCCGACCAAGTACGGCTCCTGCTCCGGCTCGGGCTGCCACGTGCTCACCGACCCGAACGCGACCATCACCACCGCCATCAACGGCGTGGTGGGGACCTCGGTGACCGTCGCAGCCGGCGGCACCTTCGAGGTGGACTGGAAGGTCACCAACGTGACCAACGCCGCAGGCGGCCAGGTCGGCGTCGGCGTCGAGATCAACCTCCCCACCGGCTGGGGGCTCGCCAAGGGTACGACCAACTCTCCTGCCATCCCCGGCTGGAACGCGGTCTGGGACGCAGCCGACGGCGTTGCCGCTGGCTGGGCCACCGCCAACTCCTACAGCACCGCGACCGAGTCTCCGAACAGCCCGGTTGGCTACACCATCAACTTCGACACCACCGCCTGGGACACCGGCACGAGGAACGCGGCCTACGACAACGCCACCGCCGGCAAGGACCTTGACGGTATCGCCGACAACATGGGTACCGACGCCATCGTGACCGTTCCGGCCGGCACGGCCGCAGGCACTTACAGCATCGTGGTGCTGGGCGTCGGTCACGACTCCGCGAAATCCCACGTGGAGCAGGCCATTACCGTCACCGTCACCAGCGGCGGCGGGGGTGATACCACCAAGCCGGTGGTATCGGCAGGCTTTGCCGCCACCACGCCGTCGCTTTCCAAGACCATCACGGTTTCCGGCTTCTCCGCGACCGACAACACCGGTGTTACCGGTTACATGATCACCACCAGCGCCACGGCGCCGCTTGCCGGCGACGCAGGGTGGGTGGCTACGGCACCGACCAGCTACACCGTGGCAGCCGACGGCAGCTACACCCTCTACCCCTGGGCCAAGGACGCGGCCGGCAACGTCTCCGCGGTGTACGGCTCTCCGGTAGCGGTCTTCGTCGACTCGACCAAGCCTGTGGTTACCGCGGGCTTTGCCGCCACCACGCCGTCGCTGTCCCGCACCATCACCGTCTCCGGTTTCGCGGCGACCGACGCCAACGGCGTTACCGGCTACATGATCACCACCAGCTCCACTGCGCCTCTCGCGGGCGACGCGGGCTGGCTCGGCACCGCTCCGACCAACTATACGGTCGCCTCCGACGGCAGCTTCACCCTGTACCCCTGGGCCAAGGACACCTACGGCAACGTCTCCGCGGTGTACGGCTCTCCGGTCGCGGTCGTGGTCGACACGGTGAAGCCGACGGTATCGAGCACGGTGCCGGTGAACGGCGCCACCTCCACCACCCTGAACGGGACGGTGACCCTGAACTTCAGCGAGAACGTGAACTGCACCACGGTGACCACCAGCACGGTGACCATCTCCCCGGCGGTGACCTGGACCAGGACCAGCTGCTCCGGTACCCAGGCGGTCTTCACCCCGTCCGGGCAGGCCAACTCCACCAGCTACACGGTGACGGTGGGTGCGGCGGTGGCTGATACCGCCGGCAATACCCTGGCCGCCAGCTACCCCTTCAGCTACACCACCTCCGCTCCGGCGCCCAACAACGCACCGGGCACGCCGGCGTCGCTGGCCCAGTACAAAAGCGATGGCACCACGCTCCTTACCAGGGGGCTTTACACCAACCTGACCACGCTGATCTTCAAGGGGACCGTCACCGACCCCGACAGCGACACCGTTAAGCTGGACATCGAGCTCGCCGACGTGGGGGCCGCCTTCACCGGAACCCCGACCTGCAGCAGCACCCTGGTAACCAGCGGCACCACCGCGGCCACAACCTGCAGCGGCATCGCCAACGGGCGTTTCAAATGGCAGGCCCGCGCCACCGACAGCAAGGGCTTGTCCGGCAGCTGGACGCAATACTAATAGGAGCGCTCGATGAAGGATCTGAGGAGAACAATGAGAGAGTCGAGAACTCAGGCAACTCCCGAAGCAGCAACAGCATTCGCACTTTTGCGCAACATGAGTGGGCGTACCCGCATGAACCTGCTCGGCACGCTTTTGATGACATTGCTGGTTACGTGCGTCGGGCTCACCACCTACTTCATGCCCAACGATGCGAGCGCATGGCCGACCAAGTACGGCTCCTGCTCCGGCTCGGGCTGCCACGTACTCACCGACCCGAACGCCACCATCACCACGGCCATCAACGGCGTGGTGGGCACTTCGGTGACCGTTGCGGCCGGCGGTAGCTTCGAGGTCGACTGGAAAGTCACCAACGTGACCAACGCTGCGGGGGGGCAGGTCGGCGTCGGCGTAGAGATCAACCTCCCGACCGGGTGGACACTTGCCAAGGGTACCGTCAACGCACCGGCGATCCCCGGGTGGAACAGCGTCTGGGATGCGGCCGACGGCGTCGCGGCAGGATGGGCCACGGCCAACAGCTACAGCACCGCCACCGAGTCCCCGAGCAGTCCGGTCGGTTACACCATCAACTACAACGGTACCGCCTGGGACACCGGAACCAGGAACGCAGCCTACGATACCGGTGCCGCCGGCCTCGACCTCGACGGCATCGCCGATACCATGGGTACCGACGCCATCGTGACCGTTCCGGCAGGGACCGCAGCCGGTACCTATACGGTCGTCGTCATGGGCGTCGGCCACGACTCCGCGAAATCTCACATCGAACAGGCCATCACCGTAACCGTCGCCGGGGGCGCCGACACCACCAAGCCGGTTGTGTCGGCCGGGTTCGCGGCCACCACGCCGAGCACCAGTTGGACCATCCCGGTTTCCGGTTTCGCGGCTACCGACAACACCGGCGTCACCGGCTATATGATCACTACGAGCGCCACCCCTCCGGCTTCCGGCGATGCAGGATGGCTCGCCAGCGCACCGGCCAGCTACACGGTCGCGGCCGATGGCAGCTACACCCTCTACCCGTGGGCCAAGGATGCAGCCGGCAATGTCTCCGCAGTCTACGCGACTCCGGTCACGGTTCTCGTCGACACGGTGCGCCCGACGGTGACCAGCACGGTCCCGACCACCGGCGCCACCGGCATCACCCCCGATAACACGGTCACCCTGAACTTCAGCGAAAGCGTGAACTGCGCCACGGTGACCACCAGCAGCGTCACCATTTCGCCTGCCGTCACCTGGACCAAGACCAGCTGCTCGGGGAGCCAGGCCGTCTTCACCCCGACCGGCCAGGCGGGCTCCACCTCGTACATGGTAACCGCCGGCACCGGCATCACCGACCTGAACGGCAACGCCATGAGCAGCTCCTACGCGTTCAACTACACGACGGCCACGCCGATCGTGCGTCCGGATACTGCCATCAGCGCACCGCTGGCCGCGACCGTGCTGACCACCACACCGGTGGCCATCACCGGTACCGCGACCACCGGCACCAACCCGCTCGGCTCGGTTCAGGTTTCCACAAACAACGGTTCCACCTGGACCGCTGCCACCGGCACCGCTTCCTGGTCCTACTCCTGGACCCTCCCGAGCGAAGACTACGTTACCCATACCATCCTCGCCAAGGGCGTTGACAACGCAGCCAACGAGGACACCACCCCGGCTTCGGTAACGGTGATCGTCGACAACGTCGCCCCGGCAGGCCTCGCCAACTCCGCCCCGGCGAACCTCGCCACCAACCAGGCCCTGGCGACGACCCTCACCTCGGGGACCGCAACCGACGCCAACACGAGCTCGGCCGTACAGTACTTCTTCGAACTCGCCACGGACAGCGGCTTCACCACCGGCGTGCAGCAGAGCGGCTGGCAGACCACCAAGACGTTCGCACCGACGCTTACCGGCGCCACCACCTACTACTGGCATGTCCGGGCCAAGGATGCCGCGGGCAACACCAGCGCCTACACCACGACCTGGAGCTTCAGCACCATCGGACCGACCGCGCCTAACGCACCGTCCGCAACCCAGTACCAGGCCGACGGCAGCACCGCCATCGTTCAGGCCGGGACCGCGACCAGCGCCTCCGTGGTCGTCAAGTCCACCGTGACTGATGCCAACAACGACAACGTGACGCTCCAGGTTGAGATGATCACCAACGGCAACACCTTTGCAGGCGTCGCCAACTGCTCCTCCACCTCGGTCGCCAGCGGTTCCGTGGCCACCGCCACCTGCACCGGGCTTTCCGACGGGCTCTCCTACAAATGGCGCGCACGCACCAGCGACGGTACGCTCAACAGCGCCTGGGTGGACTTCGGCGGCACTGACCCCGACTTCACGGTCTCGCTGACCAACGCAACCCCGGCAGCCCCGACCGCCCTGGCGCAGTACCAGGCCGACGGCACCACCGCCATCGCCTCCGGCGGCGCGGCTTCCACCAACGTCGTGGTCATCGGCGCCACCATCGACGGCGGCAACTCCGATCCGGTCCTCCTTGAGGTCGACCTGAACAACGACGGCATCGCAGACTGCGCGAGCCCCTACGTCACCGGCCCCGCCACCGCCAAAGCAACCTGCGGCGGCATCGCCGACGGCTCCTACGACTGGAGGGTGAGGGCGAAGGACAGCAAGTCCGCTGCCAGCGCCTGGACCGCCTTCACCGGCACCCCGGACTTCACCGTGGCCACCGGCCTCGATTTCGGCGTCGACACCACCGCTCCGACCGACGGCACCGTGAGCGCCTCCTCCGGCGACGGCTACGTCAGCGTGAGCTGGACTGCCGCCACCGATTCCGGCGCAGGCCTCGACCCGGTCAACAGCTACAAGCTGGTCAAGTCCGCCGTGTCCTCCCCCGCCGACTGCTCCTCCGCCGCGCTCTATACCGGCAACGGCACCAGCTACTTCGATACCGCCGTCACCAACGGCACCACCTATTACTACCGCGTCTGCGCCCTGGACGAGGTCGGCAACCTCTCGGCCGGCGTCACCACCGCCGCATCCCCGTCGACCATCGCGCTTCCGGAGACCGCCATCACCGCGCCGGCAGCCAACGCCGTGATCACCGCCGGATACTCCATCACCGGCACCGCGACCGCAGGCGGCAACCCGCTCGCCTCGGTACAGGTCTCCACCAACAACGGCACCACCTGGGCCGCCGCCACCGGCACCGGCACCTGGAGCTTCTCCTGGGCACCGGCCAGCGAAGACTACGTGGCGCACACCATCCTCGCCAAGGCAATGGACAGCCTGGGGTATGCCGACGCGACCCCGGCACAGGTGCTCGTCCGGGTGGACAACGTGGTGCCCGCCGGGCTTGCCAACTCGACCCCGGCCAACCTGGCCACCAACGTGGCCATCGGCTCCGCGCTGACCTCGACCACCGCGACCGACGCCAACACCTCGGCCGCCGTGCAGTATTTCTTCGAGCTCGCCACCAACTCCGGTTTCACCACCGGCGTACAGCAGAGCGTTTGGCAGACCGGCACCTCCTGGACCCCGACCCTCGCGCCGGGCACCACCTACTACTGGCACGTGAAGGCGAAGGACGCCGCGGGCAACACCACCGCCTACACCACCACCTCGAGCTTCACCTCCGGTGTGGTTGCTCCTGAGACTGTGCTCTCCGCACCCTTGGCGGGCACCGTGTTCTCCATCTCGCCCGCGACCATCAGCGGTACCGCGACCGCCGGCACCAACGCGCTCGGCTCGGTGCAGGTTTCCACCAACAACGGCACCTCCTGGAACACCGCCACCGGCACCGGCACCTGGTCCTACTCCTGGACCCTTCCGGCCGAGGACTACGTGGCGCACACCGTCCTGGCGCGGGCACTGGATAACGCCTCCAACGCGGATCCGACTCCGTCCAGCGTAAGCGTGTACGTCGATACCGTGGCGCCGGCAGGACTTGCCAACTCGACCCCGGCCAACGCCGCCACCGGCGTAGCCACGACATCGTCGCTCACCGCGACCGCCGCAACCGACGCCAACCCCGGTGGTGCGGTGCAGTACTTCTTCGAGATCGCCACCAACTCCGGCTTCACCACCGGGGTACAGCAGAGTGCCTGGCAGACCGGGACGACCTTCGCACCGACCCTCGCCATCAGCACCACCTATTACTGGCACGTGAAGGCGAAGGACGCCGCGGGCAACACCACCGCCTACAGCACCACCTGGAGCTTCACCACCGCTGCGGCCACCACCACGGTAGGCCAGGGCACCGGCGAAACCAACATAACCATCGCGCCTGGCACCATCGAGATGGACCTCGATGCCTTTACCCTCGCGACCCAGGCCGGTACCGATTCGGTCACCGGCATCACGGTGACGCTCGCCAACGGTACCTGGGCCGGCATCGCCTCGCTGAAAGTCACCGATGACACCGGCACCACCATCTACGGCAGCGCCAACCCGGCATCCAACACCGTGGCCATCACCCTGACCACCCCGATCACGGTGACCACGACCCCGACCCAGTACATCCTCGTGATCGACGCCAAGGCGCCGACGGCCATGCCGGTACCCCCGGGCGCCAGCTACGCCGTCACCGGCACCGTGACCGCCATCACCTCGTCCAACCCGAAGGCGTACAGCGACTCGGTCTCGGCCACCGTCACCATCGACAACCTGTCCCCGGCCAACGTCACCGCCGCAGGCGGCGCTGCCGGGATCGCCTCGAACTCGCTGTACTGGACCAACCCCGCCGACAGCGACTTCGCCGGCATCGTCGTGCTGCGCCGCGCCGGCAGCGCCGTTACCGATACCCCTGTCGAAGGTGCCACCTACCTGGATGGAAATGTCATCGGTTCCAGCACCGTTGCCTACTCAGGGAGTCTGGCCAGCTTCACGGACTCCCCCTTGGCGAACGGTACGGTTTACTACTACAAGATCTTCGCTAAAGACTCGCATGGCAACTACTCCGCGACCGGGGTGGCTGTCGGGCCGTATACCCCCGCCAGAACGGCGTGGTCCAACAACAACATGCTGCATAACAGCACCAACACCGGCTCCACCAAGTGGAGCGCGAACGGCGGCTGGGGCGAGCCTGGCAAGAAGTACGGCGCCTTCTCCTGCACCACCTGCCACAACATGAGCACGACCAACATCATGCGGGTGGCCACCTCCGTCTCCACCGGCGACGGCACCAACTGGGGCTCCTCGAATACCGCCTCGGTCTCCGTTGCGCTGACCAACCCGGCCACCGACCTTGGCAGCGACACGGTCCATGCCACATCGAACCGCATCTGCGAGGTCTGCCACAGCCAGACTTCGGTTCACAAGTACAACAACACCACCGCCGGCCACAACGGCACGGTGAACTGCACCCAGTGCCACTCCCACGCCGCAGGCTTCAAAGGGATGGGCGGTAGCTGCCTTGGCTGCCACAACGCCCCGCGCGGCGTGCGTCAGCAGATCGTCGGCGCGACGCTCGGCGCCACCGGCGACGACTTCGTACGCCCGTCCAGGCACATCAAGAACACCACCGTCAAGAACGTGGACTGCATCGTCTGCCACGCCGAGGGCGACACCACTTCCACCGAGACCTCGGTAAAGCAGGTGAGCCTCCACGGCACCAGCGGCGCACCGGTCCTTTTAAGGAACGTCGACAGCCAGGGCAACCCGGGTGCTGCAGGTACCAACTACTGGTCCTGGCCGGGACGCCGCGCCGGCGGCACCACCATCACCTCCGCCGACCGCGACAACATGGACCGCTTCTGCGTCAACTGCCATGATGCCGACGGCGCCAACACCATCACCGTCGACACCGCCGGTACCGGCATCACCACCGGCACGGCGCTGGCAAGAAAGCTCACACCGTTCAACCCGCTGGACGGCGGCACGCCGCTCAACGTAAAGTCGCAGTTCAACTCCGGCAACGCGGTGGGGAGCGCCTACGCCAGCCATCATAACCTGAACATCTACACCAAGCGCTACACCGCGGCCTACGCGTCGACTTATGCTTCCCGCGGCGGCTGGACCGGCACCTCGAAGGATGGCGTCGCCATGACCTGGAGTACCGGCCTGCACTGCTCCGACTGTCACCTGAACGAGAGCAACGCCCATGGCGCCAGGAACGCCACCCGGATGCTGCAGGACAAAAACGGCGCCGATGCGGCGGCCACCAACACCAACGACGGCAGCGCCACCTTCGTCTGCTACCGTTGCCACTTGAGCACCGTGTACAACTACAGCAACGTGACCGTGACCGGCAAGGCCCGTATCGAGCACAGCAGCTTCGACAACGTCCCTTGGGGTGCGGGCACCTACAACGATCACGGCATCGTCTGCTTCAACTGCCACATGGGCGGTGGTGTCAACAACATCGGCGGCATCCACGGTAACAACCGCTCCATCACCACCCTGACCCAGGGGGCAACGAAGAGCTATCGTTTCATCTACGGCGCAGAGCTCGGTCTCAACATCTCGGACGCCAACTGGTCCACCACCACGGCACCGACCTGCTACACCGCTTCCTCGACCTGGGGCGGCGCCTGCAACAAGCACGACGGCTCCGCAGGCACCGGCAGGATGGGCACCCCGAACTACGCAAGACCGCTGCAGTAACACCGCAGCAACATAGCCGCACCTAAAAACAGTGCAGGGAGCGCGACCGGCAGTAGGCGGCGCGCAGACCCTGCACTGTTTTTCTTTGCACCGTTTCGGAATACAAACTTGATCTTTTTGGTTCTGCTACGGTATCTTTAATGACCATTGATCCGCCCAGAGTTTAATTTCCCGGAGGACATCCTGTTCAAAGGATCTGACAAGACATACCTGCTGGCTCTGCTGCTGCCGCTGGCCCTGTTGCCCCTGGTTGCCTTCGCCTCCGGTGACGGCGCTTACATCCGCTATCTCCTGGGCAAAGCCGTTCCTGCGCTCGACGAGAGCGAGCGGATCAAGGCGGCGGTGACCGAGTTCAACAACCGCTTCATGGACATCTACGCCTCCCAGGGGGACAAACGCGGCATCGGCGCCGTGCCCGCCACTGTCGGCATGCGCCACAGCCTGGTCACCGACTCCGGTTCGCTCTGGGTGGGCGGACAGGTGCTGGTGTACGACATCGCCTCGCTGGACTTCCGCAGCGTGCAGCAGGACGGGCCGCTCAGCGCCACGGTGCTGGTCAAGGAAGAATGGAACTACCAGTACAAGGACGGCAAAACCTATAAGGACGTCGGGCAGGTCCACGGCACCGAGTCGCTGATGCGCTACCGTCTGCTGCAGCAGGGCGGTCGATGGCTGGTGCAGAAATCCGAACCGGTGCGGGAATCCGGTAAAGGGGTGAAAACGGGTGCCTAGCGTGCAGATCAAAAAGATCATCCCCTTGTTTACCCTCGGACTCGCCCTGTCCTTGCTGCTGTGGTCCCTGGTTCTTGTTGCCGCCGGCGCTGTTAAACCGGGGTGGCCGTTGCTCGACCTGACCGTGGTCCGGTTCTGGGGAGTGCTCCTCGCGCTGGGACTGCTGGCCACGCTGGTTACCTCGCTGCTGCAGCGCTCCCGCGTGCAGCTTTGCCTCTGCCTGGCCGCGCTGCTGCTGCTCGTGACCACAACCTACGCCTACCTGTTCCACTTCGAAGGCGCGCTGAGCCTTGCGGAAGGGGAGAGCTACGAGCCGTTCCCATCCTCCTTCAGCTCCGGCCACAAAGGGGGACTGGCGCCGTTTCCCCAGGCTCCCTTCACGCTGACCCGCGTCGAGCCCGACGGCAAGAAGGGGCGGGCCGTGATTGTGCAGAAGGGTGTGGGGACCGAGATAGACACCAACTGGCGCGCTCTTGGCTCCAGCGAGATCCGCTTTAAGGGCTCTGCCCTGGCGCCGCTTATTGTTGTGAGCAGCAAAGAGAAAGGCGAACTGGAGCGCTCCTACGTGAAGGTCGATCTGGCCCAGGGGGAGCAGGTCTTCGGGTTCGACACGCTGCCGTACCAGTTTCTTTTGAGCCGTGACAAGTCTAAAGGTGAGGACAAAGACCTCTTCCGCCTGGCGGTGCGACGCGGCAAGCTGGGCCTCTTCGATGGCAGCGCCCGCCTGGGGCAGAAGGTCGCGGTGCAGGGGGTGGAGGTAAGCATCGACGACCAGCGCAAGTTCGCCCTCTTGGAGTTCCGCACCCGGCGCGGGGTGGTGGCGATGCAGGCTGCGGCGGTGCTCTTCGCTGTGGTCGCGGTGCTGGCAGCGGTGAGACGAAAAGCTATTTAACAGGGATAAAAGGGATACAAGGGATAAAAACAAAGCGTTTTGGTTTCCATCCCCTTTATCCCTTTTATCCCTGTGAATCCTGTTTTTAGGTGAGGTGATCGCTTGGCCTACTACGAAGCAATATGTTTCTGGCTCTCCCTGGTGATCTACGCCCTGTCCGCCGGCGGGTACATCTATGCCCTCGTGTTCAGAAACGAGAAGGTGGTGCCCAAACTGCTGGTCCTGATCGGCATCGGCCTGCTGGTGCACACCGGCGCCGTGGCCGCCCGCTACTTCGCGCAGGGACACTTCCCCTGGAGCACGGACTACGAAAACGGCCTGATGGGGGGCTGGTTCATCATCGCCTCCACCCTGTTCGTCGCCTGGCGCCAAAAGTCGCTGCGCGTTTTTGCGGTGGCCACCGTCCCCACTACCATGCTCATCATGGGGTACGGGGTGATGCGCAACCCGAGCCTCGCTCCCATGGCGGCCACCCTGAAATCGTTCTGGCTCGCCATCCACGTCTTCTTCGCCTGGCTTTCCTTCGGGGCCTACGCACTGGCCATGGCGGCCGGGGTCATCTATCTCTTGAAGGAGCGCGCGGCCAAGGAAAGGGGACAGGCACCTGCGGAGCCAGTCCCCGACCGCTTCGCCGATCTTTCTCCGGAGCGGCTCGACGACCTCATGTTCAAGTACCTGGTCTTCGGCTTCATCACCAACGCCATCATGATCGCCGCCGGCTCGATCTGGGCCAAGGACCTCTGGGGCGCCTACTGGAGCTGGGATCCGGTGGAAACCTGGTCGCTCATCTCCTGGCTCATGTACGGCGCCGCCATCCACCTGCGCGTCACCATGGGGTGGCGCGGCACCCGCTTCTCCTGGCTCATGATCGCGGCACTCCTCACCGTCATCATCAACTTCTTCGGCGTCTCCATCCTGATGAAGAGTTCGGTGCACGTCTTCAAGATGTCATAATCGGCCATGCTCAAAAGCACCCTCAAATACCTCGGTTCGCTGCGCTGCACCATCTGGCTGCTGGTCGCCCTCATCGGTGTCCTCTCCATCGGCTTTTTCCTGCCGCAGCGTTCGCTGGTGGGCAAGGTGGCCTACCAGAAGTGGCAGCAGGCTTCGCCGGTCCTGGCGCAGATCGACCGGGCGCTGGACCTCACTGCCATCTTCACCGCGCCGGTCACCCTGGTGCTCTGGGGCTTTTTCTTCCTGAACCTGTTACTGGTGATGAAACAACGCATCCCGCTGGTGCTCGCCAAGGTCAACGTGGACCCGGAGAAGGCGCTGGAGCGCCACGGCAAGGCCCCCTTCAGCTACACTGTGGAACTGTCGGAGGCGGCCCTTGAGGGCGTCCCCGCGGCCCTTGCCGCACAGGGATACCAGGTGCACGGCGACGCCGGGCGCTTCTTCGCCATCAAGAACCGTCGCTCCCCTCTGGCGACGCTCGTCTTCCACCTGAGCTTTTTCCTGCTGCTGGTCGGCGCACTGATCCTCTTCTACAGCCGCTTTACCGGATTCGTGGACGTCGCCGAGCACGAGCCTTTCCTGGGCGAGCTTTCCCGTTACAACGCCTCTCCCGAGCTCCCGCGCTCCGGAGGCGGGCCGCCCGAGGTGAAGTTCCTTTTGGAGTCGGTGCGCCCGGAGGTCTCGCAGGGGGTGGCGACCGGGATCAAGATCGTGCTCAAGGACGAGGCTGGAGTGCAGCACGAGGTCGACATCAACCAGCCCTACAAGACCGGTTACGCATCGGTGCTCTTCAACGATCTCGGCATCTCGCCACTGTTCGTGCTGCAGGACGCTGCGGGCAAAGAAATCGATGGCGCCTACGTAAAACTTGACGTGCTCAAGGGGAAGCGGGACCACTTCCGCATGCAGGGGTACGAGGTCGCCGCCTGGTACTACCCCGACCACGTGGTTGTCGACGGCAAGGACTCCAGCCGGAGCGACGAGTTCAAGAACCCCGCCTTCCACCTCGAGGTGACGAGGGAAGGGCGGCCGGTGGCATCCGGGACCGTGCACCCCGGCGAGGCTGTGCTGCTCGACAACGGCCTGCGCCTGGGCTTCATGGAACAGAACTTCTGGGTGCGGCTCCTGGTCACCAAGGAATACGGCCGCGAGTTCATCTATGCCGGTTTCGTGCTGGCGCTCATCGCCCTGGTCTGGCGCCTGGTCTACTACCGTCGGGAGATCACCGGAGTGGTAAGAGAGTCCGCAAGCGGCAAGGTGCTCGAGCTTGGCGCGCGGGGCGATTTCTACCAGGCCCTGGCCAAGGACGAGTTTGACCGGACGGTGGCGGCACTTTGCGGCGCACATCGCTGAACTACATGAGTCACAACCTCCCTCTCCCCTTGGGAGAGGGGCGGGGTGAGGGCGCTGCAATCGGCTCTGTTATCCCTTCGTGGCGCCTCCCTCACCCGGCCTGCGGCCACCCTCTCCCGGAGGGCGAGGGTTTTTAAAGGCAAAGCATGAAAATCATCTACATCTTTCCCCCCCTGGGGCACGCCGGTGAGCAGGTCAGGAGCATGCCGCTCATGCCGCCGGTCCTCGAATATCTTGCCGGTCTCACTTCCCGCGTCCGCCCCGACGCGGACATCCGTCTCATCAACGCCAACGTCGAACGCTTCGAGGTCGATGAGCTCTGCGCCGACGTGGTCGGCATCAGCATCCTCACCCACCAGTCCTCCTGGGCCTACCGCACCGCCGACCGCCTCCGCGCCCGCGGCGTCAAGGTGATGCTCGGCGGGCCTCATCCGTCGGTGCTCCCGGACGAGGCGAAACAGCACGCGGACAGCGTAGTGGTGGGGGAGGCCGAGAGCGTGCTGGCGACCGTGCTCGAGGACGTGGAGCGTGGGGAGATGCAGCCGTTCTACCACGGCCAGCTCCTGCCGGTGGATGGTGCCGCCTTCCCGCGGCGCGACCTGGCGCCCGGCTACGTGTTCCGTTCCTTCTTCACCTCCCGGGGGTGTCCCTACGACTGCAAATTCTGCGCAACACCCGAGTTGCACGGCCACCACATGCGCTACCGCCCCATCGAGGACGTGATCCTCGACCTTGGCAGCTGCAAGCACAAGATGTGGTTTTGCACCGACGCGGACAGCTGGGGTCCCAACGTGCCCCGTTACACCGACCTGTTCCGTGAGATGGCTACGTCCCTGCCTGGCATCCACTGGGTCGGCGAGACCAGCATCGCCTCCGTGCAGCACCCGATGGGCGAGGAGATGCTCAGATGGGCGCGGCGCTCGGGGCTGATGCAGGTCTGGATCGGCTGGGAGAGTTTCTCCGACGCCACCCTCAGGGAGTACGGCGCCACGCCCAAGATGCTCGACGAGCGCGAGGAGGCCCTGAAGAAGATCCGGGACAACGGCATCGACGTGGTGCTCTTCATCATGCTCGGCGCGCGCAACGAATCCCTGGACGAGTACCAGCGGGTGCTGGAGATGTGCGACCGGCTCGCCGTCACGCCGCACCCGGTGATGGTGGTCCCCTATCCCGGCACCGCCATGTACCAGGAATTGCGACAGGACACCCTGCACTTCGGGGAGTGGGACTACTACGACGGCATGCACTCGATATTGACGCAGCAAGGCGGCGACAACCTTGCGCACGAAGAGGCCCTGAAGCAGCTCTGGGTCGATTCCTTCACCTGGCCCCGGATCCTGAGGAGGCTGAAAGCGCTCCCGCTCAAGGGGTTCCCCAACGCGCACATCGCCTCGGGCATCGTGCAGGCGGCGCTGAGAAAGGCGTTCCTCGAGTTCCGGGCGCTGGAGACAGCCAAGGGAAAGTGATGCCATGACGTCTCGACGCGACAACCTGCCAGGATGCGCAGTTGCCCCCGGGGTCCCCGCGATTCCGGTCTGGGGGCTGCTGGCGCTCGTGTGCCTGGTTGCCTTCGCCGTCTACGGCAACACCCTCTTCATGGGCCTTGTCTGGGACGACGTCCGCCTCATCAAGGAAGACTCCCTGGTACGAAGCCTGCTGAACCTGCCGCTCATGTTCAGCACCGATGTCTGGTATGGAAGCCTCACCGATGCCACTCCGGCCCCCTACTACCGCCCCCTCTTCAAGGCTTCCCTCGCACTGGATTACGCCTTCTGGGGCGAAAACCCCTTCGGCTATCACCTGACCAACGCCCTGCTGCACGTTGCCGCGTCGCTTTGTTGCTTCCTGGCCGCGGCCAAGTTCCTGCGCTCGCACGGGGCCGCCTTTTTCGCGGCGCTGGTTTTTGCCGTTCATCCCGTTCACAGCGAGGCGGTGGCGTGGATCTCGGCCCGCAACGAGTCGCTCTGCGCCATCTTCATGCTGCTCTCCTTCCTTTGCTACCTCCGCTTCAAGGATGGGAGCAGGGTGGCGGATCTCATCCTCTCCCTGGGCGCCTTCTTCCTATCGCTCCTCGCCAAGGAGATGTCGATAACGCTCCCCGCGCTCGTCCTGCTGCACGAGCTCTCTTTCGGCTCGGGGGGCTTCCGCACCAGGCTCCGTCTGCCGCTGTTGTTCGCCCTGGCCGCGGTTCCCTATCTGCTGCTCAGGACGATGATCCTGGAGGCGGCGACCTGGGGCGGTCCCCCCCTGGTCGAGCGGGTCTACACCTCCTTCGGCCTACTGGCGCGCTACCTGCGGCTCCTGGTATTCCCGGCCGACCTGAAGGTGTTCTACGACCTCCCGATGCAGCAGAGCTTCTTGGCCGTGGACGTGCTGGCGCCGCTTGCCGTGCTCCTGCTCGTCGTCGCCGCCACGATCCCGGCCTGGAGGGCCGACCGCAGGATCTTCTTCAGCATGTGCTGGATACTCATCACCCTGGCGCCGGTATCGGGGATACCGGGCGTGCTGGCGCCGGCTCTCATGGCGGAGCGCTATCTCTACATCCCCTCCGTGGGCCTTGCCTTTTTGGCAGGTACCGGCCTGCTGATGGCCTGGGAGCGGACGGCGCAACGGAGCGGGGCGGCACCCTGGCAGCGGGGGGTACTGCTGACCGGAGGGCTCCTGGTGGCGGTCCTCGCTTTTGCGAGCGTCCAGCGCAACCACGCCTGGGACAACGATGCGGTCTTCAAGGAGAGATGGGTCCACGATGCGCCCGGCGACGCGGGGGGGCACACGAGCCTGGGCGTCGTGTACGAGTCGCAGGGACGCTACGACGAGGCGGTCAGGGAGTACTCCGAGGCCCTGCGTATCAGGCCGAACAACATCGAGGCGCGCACCAACCTCGGCGTGGTCTACGACAAGACGGGGCGATTCAGCGAGGCGGAGAGAGAGTACAAGGCCGCCCTGAACCTCGACCCCCGGTTCCCGGAGACATATTACAACCTCGGCATGCTCTACCTGGGCCAGAGCAGGTTCGGCGAGGCGCTGCAAGCCTTTGCTACCGTCCTTACACTCAACCCGCGCTCGGCGGATGCTCACAACAACGTCGCCATGCTCTACCAGAGGCAGGGGCGGATGGATGAGGCGCGGCAGCACCTGGTCCAAGCCCTGCGCCTCGACCCGGAGAACGAACTGTACCGTAGGAACCTCGCGCAGTGCGTGGGCAGGAGCAAAGGCCCGTGAGCATGCTGCACAGGCAGGAATGCAGGAGAGGGCCCGCAACTCGTGCCGGCCGCGCTACGCGCCGCATTCAGTGAGTACGTGGCGTGCAAAGGCTAGGGCTGCACCTCCCCGTCCATCCCCTCGCCCTCTGGGAGAGGGTGGCCGGAGGCCAGGTGAGGGATGTGCCTCGGTAGAGCAGAGAAATGGCCAGCATGTGTAGAAAGAACCGCGCCCTCACCCCGACCCTCTCCCGGAGGGAGAGGGGGGACACGGCGGCCGGAGGGAGAGGGGGGACGCGGCGACCGTAGGGGCGAATAATCATTCGCCCGCCTTTGTTTCTCGGCCTCATGAATCGCACATGAGGCTTAAGGACCATTGCAATATCTCACAGTATCTGAGATATTCCGGCTACGACGCCATCTCGCACCGAAGCCGGTCTAGCCACCTGCTTTCATTAGCAATAGGACGCACCACTCATGAAGCTCGTACTCATCTCTCCCCCGTTCGGTGAAAAGGGGCAAAAATCGAAGGGGCTCCCCATCGCCCCCCCCGTGCTGGAGTACCTGGCAGGGCTGACGCTCCAGGTTCGCCCGGACGTCGAGGTGCAGCTGATCGACGCCAACAAGGAGGTGTTCGACCCGGACCGGCTCGACGCCGACCTGATCGGCTTCACCGTGCTCACGCCGCAGGCCCCCTGGGTGTACCGGGTGTCGGACCGGCTGCGGGCACAGGGGAAACAGGTCCTCTTGGGCGGCATCCACGTCACCGCGCTCCCCGACGAGGCGGCGGCTCACGCCGACGCCATCGTTCTGGGCGAGGCGGAGCAGATCTGGAAGGGACTTCTGGACGACGCCGAGAAGCGGAGCCTGAAGCCGGTGTACCAGGGTGGCTTCCCGGAGTTGAAGGGGCTGCCGCATCCGGTCACCAACCTCTGGAACACCAACTACGTCTACGGCTACTTCCAGACCTCGCGCGGCTGCCCGCACCGCTGCACCTTCTGCTCGGTGCACGAGTTCTTCGGCGGCAAGGTGCGCGTGCGCCCCATCGACGAGGTGGTCGCCGAGATCGCCGCCAGCAAGCGACGCCTGTTCTGGGGCATCGACGACAACGTCTGGGGCGTCAACATGAACTACACCATCGAGCTCTACCGCGAGATGGGCAAGAACCTGACCGGCAAGTCGTGGTTCGGCTCCGGGGACCTGGTCTCGGTGGATCACCCCCGCTCGGCGGAACTGCTGAAGAACGCCCGCAGCGCCGGGCTCACCGCGGTGCTGGTCGGCTGGGAATCGAACAACATCGGCAGCCTCGAGGAATACAAGGCGACCAACAAGCAGGGGCGCCAGCGCCGCGACGCCATCAAGAAGATCCGCGACGCCGGCATCGAGGTGATGCTCTTCATGATGATCGGCGGACGCCAGGACCGCCCCGAGGACTACGAGGGGATCCTGAAGCTGTGCGACGAACTGAAGGTCTCGGCGCACCCGGTGATGACCACCCCCTTCCCGGGGACCGAGCTGTACAAGATCTACGAGCCGTACCTCATTCCCGGTCACGACTGGGATTCCTTCGACGGCAACCACGCGGTCTTCTCCCACGACGATCCCGCCATGAGCGTGGAGTTCCGCGAGGACGCCATCGTCAAGCTGCGCGCCGAGCTGTTCACCATCCCGCGCATCCTGTCGCGCATCCCGCAGGTGGGGTGGCGCGGCTTCCCCATGTCGCACATCACCTCGTGGATGATCCAGTACCCGCAGGGGAGGGCGTTCAAGCAGTTCGCCCGCGAGCGGGAAGAGCTGAAGGCGAAGGGAGTCCTGTAAATGAACGAAATGAACCAGTACCTGACTTCGCTGCTGCAGCAGTCCCCCTGGCTCGGGGTCGCGGTGATGATGAACAACTACTTCCACGACGTCGCCACGGCCATGCTGGCGGCCTCCGCCTTCTGCCTGTACGCGGTGCACCGGGTCGAGGCCGCGCTGGGCACGCCCGAGGCGGCGCTCTTCTTCCTGAAGACGCACCGGCTCATGGTGCGCTTCTTCCGCTTCGCCTTCTGGTGGATCATCCTGGGGGGCGTGCCGCGCACCATCTTCTACGTGAGCTTCGAGTGGAACCACTTCGCGGACAAGCAGCAGGTGCCGGCCCTGATGGTGAAGCACGTGCTCATGGTGGTACTGGTGGTCTGGGGCGTCATGGCCTGGAGAAAGCTGAAGGCCAAGGTCGCCCGCCTCACCGACAGCCTCCCGGCGGAACTGCGCGCAACCCTTAACGGGGACGGGTGCGGATGCTGATCCGCATCCTGAAAAACTCTTTCCTGAAGCGCCCGAAGCCCGTGCTCCTGGTGCTTTTGTCCATCGTCATGGGCTCGGCGGTCGCCACCGCCTTCCTCGGCATTTCCGGCGAGTTGTCGCACAAGATGGCGCTGGAGCTCAGGAGCTACGGCGCCAACATCGTGCTGGAGCCGGCGGCGGGGGAGGCGGGGGCGCTCAGGTCCGACGACCTCCCCAAGATCAAGACCATCTTCTGGAAACACAACATCGTCGGCTTCGCCCCGTACCTCTTCGGGCAGGTCGATTTTGCCTCGGCGGCCGGGCGGCAGCGCGGCGTCGTGGCCGGCACCTGGTTCGGCAGGCCGCTGCAGGTGCCGGGGGAGCCGGATTCGATCCAGGGAGTCAAGGTGACCGCGCCCTGGTGGGACCTGAACGGACGCTGGCCGGAGACGCCGGACGAGGCGGTGATCGGCGCGGCGCTGGCCAAGCGCCTCAAGGTAGGCCCCGGTTTTGACATCACGGCTGTGGCCGGCGGCAAGAGCCGCACCTTCCGGATCGTCGGCGTCGCCACCACCGGCGGTTTCGAGGAGGAGCAGCTCTTCGCGCCCTTGGCCGAAGTGCAGACCCTTTTGAACAAGCCGGGGCAGCTCTCCCGCGTGCTGGTGAGCGCCCTCACCGTCCCCATGGACGACTTCGGCCGCAAGGACCCTTCCCTGATGACCCGCGAGGAGTACGAGAAGTGGTACTGCACCGCCTACGTGACCTCGGTGGCCAAGGGGGTGGAGGAAGTGATGGGGGGCAGCCGCGCCAAGCCCATCTGGCAGATCGCCAGCGCCGAGGGGGCGCTCCTCAAGAAGCTGGAGAGCCTGATGCTCCTGCTCACCGTGCTGGCCCTCTTCTCCGCCGCCTGTGCCGTCTCCTCGAGCCTCATGGCCTCCATGGCCAAGAGAAGCCCCGAAATCGCCCTGATGAAGACCATGGGTGCCGACCGGTTCCAGATCGCCGCCATCTTTCTGGGGGAGACCCTGGTCATCTCCCTCCTGGGCGGCCTTCTCGGGTATCTCGCCGGGGACCGGCTCGCCGTCGTCATCAGCCACACCGTGTTCGATTCCACCGTAACCTCCCCGCTGTGGCTCTTCCCGACCGCCATCGGCGCCGCCCTCGCGGTGGCCCTGGCCGGGAGCGCGGCTCCCCTAAAAAGGGCGCTTGCCGTCGAGCCGGTGCGGGTGCTGAAGGGATGATATGACCAGGCGCCGCTGGCTGACCCATATCGTGTTGCGCGCCCTGGTCCACCGCAGGGGACGCACGCTCTTGCTCCTGGCCGTGCTGACCCTGGCCTCCAGCCTCGCCACCGCCCTCGGACTCGTCTCCGCCTCGATGCGGGCGCGGGTGGCCGAGGAGACCAAAAAGTACGGCGCCAACCTGGTCATTATGCCCGAGAGCGCGCGCGTCGAAGTGGGCAGCGGCGGGTTGCGTTTCGGGGCCATCGGCGACCCCGCCTACCTGTCCCAGGACCAGGTCCTCGCCGCGCTGGCCAAGAGCGGCGTGAAGGGGAATTACTCCTGGCACCTCAAGGGGACGCTCACCCTGAAGGGGGTGCAGATCCCGTGCGAAGGGGTGGACTTTGCCCAGGTGCGCCGGATTTCGCCGTGGTGGCAGGTCGCCGGGGACTGGCCCAGGGAAGGGGAAGTGCTGGGAGGAAGTGACCTCACCCCGCGCTACCACATTCACACCGGTGATCTTTTCGATTTTGCCGGAGGGGAGGGGAACCTGCGGGTGCGCGTCGCCGGCGTGGTGAGCACCGGCGGCGACGAGGACGGCACCCTCTTCATCGATCTGAAGGAACTGCAGCGACAGATGGGCCGGCCGGGGCAGGTGAGCCAGGTGCGGCTGCTGGCGGATACGGTGCAGGGTAGCCTGCAGGATCAGGCGGCCCTGCTGCAGCGCCATCTTCCCGGCGCGGTGGTGAAGGAATTGCGCCAGGTCGGGCGCACCAGCGAGGACCTTTTGGGCAAAGTGCAGCTGTTGATGCTGCTCGTTACCGCGGTGGTGCTGGTGACCGCCGGGAGCAGCGTGGCGGGGACCATGAGCACCACCGTGCTGGAGCGCGGCAAGGAGATCGGGCTGATGAAGGCCATGGGAGGCTCGCGCTGGGACCTCCTCACCATCTTCAGTGTCGAGGCGCTGCTGCTGGGGGTGGGCGCCGGAGCCGGGGGCTTCCTGTTGGGCGGCCTGATCGCCAAATTCGTCGCGCGCAGCGTGTTCGCCGCGGATGCGGCGCTCCGGCCGGAGTTCTTCCCGGTCGCCATCGGGGTGAGCCTGCTGCTCGCGTTGGCGGGGAGCGTCGGGCCGCTGTTGTCGGTGTTCCGGCTGGACCCGGTGCAGAGCCTGAGAGGGGAGTAATTCCCGCCTGTCCACCCCCTCGCCCTCCGGGAGAGGGTGGCCGAAGGCCGGGTGAGGGGTGTGCCATAGCCCGCTCCGCACCCTTCCGACATACCCAGAGATGCAGCGCCCTCACCCCGACCCTCTCCCGGAGGGAGAGGGGGACGACACAGGCAAGACGTCGGGGGGATGAAAGACCGAAGAGAGAGAACCGAAGTTCCCCTCCCCCGGAGGGGGAGGGTTAGGGAGGGGGAGGTGTTCAAGGCACAGACTTCCCCCCTCCCAACCTCCCCCCTCCGGGGGGAGGAGCTCGAAACGAGAGGGCAACCGCATGGCTGCTGCCATCATAGAAACATCCCAACTTACCCGAAGCTACGGCGACATCTGCGCGCTGAAGCCCCTGGACCTGTGCGTCCCCGAGGGGGAGTGGCTCACGGTGATGGGGCACTCCGGCTCGGGCAAGAGCACCCTTTTGAACCTGCTGGGGGGGCTGGACCGCCCGAGCGGCGGCTCGATCACCGTGCGCGGCACCGACCTCGCCACCCTCTCCGAGGACGGCCTGGCCCGCTTCCGCCGCGACTGCGTCGGCATCATCTTCCAGCAGCACCACCTGATCCCGTACCTGACCGCGCTGGAGAACGTGATGATGTCGCAGTACTTCCACAGCGTGCCGGACGAGGCCGAGGCGCGCCACGCCCTGGAAAGGGTGGGGCTCGGGCACCGGCTCAAGAACCGTCCCGGCGAGCTCTCCGGCGGCGAACAGCAGCGGGTCTGCATCGCGCGCGCCATCATCAACTCCCCGAGGCTCCTCCTGGGCGACGAGCCGACCGGCAACCTCGACCACAAGAGCACCACCATGGTGATGGAACTGCTGCGCGAACTGCGCGACGAGGACCGTTTCAGCATCGTCATGGTGACCCACAACCAGGAAGTGGCCGCCTGGGGGGACCGCACCATCCACATGGACGACGGCTGCCTGGTGCGCGAAGAGAGAACCAAAGGGTGCTGACCGCGCTCAAGGTGATACCCCAGCTGCTCTGCTGGGCGATCCTGGTGCCGGTGCTATCCCCCAGCCTGGCCGGGACCGCGACCGCCGTCGCTGCCGCGGCGGGATTCGTGGCGGGGGTCGCCGGGGAGAACCTGCTGCTCGCCTACGTGGGGGGGGAGATCCCCTTCCGCCCGCTGCGCGGCATCTGCGGCGTCATCTTCCTGCTGCTCTGGGGTGCCTCGGTGTGGGCCCTGTACCGCAGCGGCTCCACCCGCTCCGAGGCGGAGCCCCCTGCTCCCGGCCCGATCGCGGCGGGCGCGGCGGCGGTCTCTGTCGGCGTGCTGGCCGGAGCGCTCACGCTCTGCCGCCTGGCTCCGCTGGACGGCGGCGCGGTGCGCCTGATCCCGTACCTCTCGCTTGCCGGCGCCGGGGCCGTCGTGGCCCTGGGCGCCGCCTTCCTGGCCAAATACCTGCCTGAGCGGCTGGCGCCGCGGGGGATCCCGCTCCTGGCGCTGGTGGTGTCGGCCCTGATGGTCATGGCCTGCTCGGTGCAGCGGCTCGACCTCTTCTCGCCGCTCTCCATGGAGGTGATGAAGTTCATCCACGATTTCGTGCACCAGTTCTTCGAGTCGATGCTGATCCCGGACCACCCCTTCTTCCGCAGCGACGTCTGGGGCTACATCGGGCTCCTCTTCGGCGACAAGGTGGGGCTTTGGGGCGGACTCGCGCTCTGGTATCTCCCGGTCCTTTTCATTGCGCTGGCACTCAGGCTGGAGCGGCTGCCGTCGGTGGCCCACATCCGCCAGGGGGCGGCGCGGCGCAAGCTGCTCGCTGCCTTCATCCGCGAGCGCCGTCTGCGCCTGGCCGCTCCGCTGCTCGCGCTGCTGTTTCTCACCGGCGCCGCCTACCAGAGCCGCTTTCCCGCCACCGAGTACTGGGATCCGAAACCGATCGAGGTCACCGCGACCCCGGCGGGGCAGATCGCCATCCCCAAGAAGGGTGAGGTCGATCTCGAGGACGGCATGCTGCACAAGTTCAGTTACCGCCAGGGGAGCCGCGAGGCGCGCTTCTTCGTCATGCTCACCCCGGCGGGCCAGTTGGTCACCACCCTGGATGCCTGCGCCATCTGCCAGCCGGAAGGGTACGGCCAGGCCGGCAACGCGGTGATCTGCTACTACTGCCGGACGCTGATCCCGCTGGAGACGGTGGGCAAGCCCGGCGGCTGCAACCCGGTGCCGGTAGCCTGTTCGGTCAGGGGGGACGCCGTGGTCATCGACGCCATGATGCTCTTGAACACCTGGGAGAGCACGGTGCAGGTAACCGCCCACGGCAAGGGGATGGGGAAATGAGCCGTCCCGTATCCATAGCCATGAAGGCCGCCACCTCGCCCGCCGTCACCTCCTGCGTGCTCGCCCTGTTCCTGCTCCTCTACGTGGGGATCGCCTTCGGCAGCAACGAGCCGCTCACCGCACTCATGGCGATCACCCGCGGCAACCCGGCGCTGATCGCCCTGCTGGCGCTGGTGCCCCTGAACGGCGCCGCCCGCCTGGTCGCCGAGAGCCGCTCGTTCCTCAAGCGGTGCCGGGCCCTTGCCGGCGCGGCGGGGATCGATCCCGCCGGACTCTTCGACGACGAGGTCGCACTGCCGCAAACAGCCGCTATCGAGGAGGAGGGGAAACGCCTGGCAGAGCAGGGCTACGCCGTCCGTACCGGTGCCGATTACCTGGCCGCCCGGCGCGGCTGCACCATTTTCCCCGCCCGCTTTCTCTACCTGCTGGGCATGGTGCTTCTCTTCTGCGGCATCCTTGTGAGCCTCACCGGACGCGTCACGCACCGCCAGGTCGTGCTGGAGGGGGAGGCGCTGCCGGTCAGCCGCGACCTGGTGCAGCGCATCGTGCTCAAGGAGGAGCCCGGGCTCTTCCTGCAGCGCACGCTGGACATCGCCGTCGCCGGCGAGGGGGGAGGGGAGCGCCACTTCGGCCTCTACCCGCCCGGCACGCACCGCGGCCACTACCTCTACCCGCGCTACCTCGCCATTGCGCCGCTGTTGCGTTTTTCCGCTCCCGATCTTCCCGGCGGCTTCGAGCAGTTCGCCGTGCTCAGTATCTACCCGCCGGGCAAGGAGGACACGTTCCAGATTCCCGGCTCCCCCTACCGCTTCATCTTCCAGATGGTCCCCGGGGAGGGCGCCGATCCCTACGCCAGCGGCAGCATCATCCTGCAGTTCAGGCTGCTCAAGGGGGAGAGCCAGGTCTGGGCCGGCAGCGCCCACCTCGGCGGGGAGGCGAGCGGCGACGGCTACCGGCTCGCCCTGCCAGAGTTCCGCAGGGCCGTGGTCGCCGATTTCGTGCAGGACGCCGGGGTGCCCCTGATCTGGAGCGCGGCAGCCCTGTTGCTTATGTCGCTGCTCTGGTTCGTCCCGGTCCGGCTCTTCTTGCCGCGCCAGGAGATCCTGTTGCTGCGGCATGCCGGCGGCGTCAACGCCTGCTCCCGTGCCGAGGGGGGGCGCCGTGCCCACGCCGGGCGCTTCCACGAGCTCCTGGACCGGATGCAGCCGGGAGAAGGGGGTGAGCCGTGATGCCGTCCGTCCAGGGCTCGGGCGCCATGCTGGCAGTGGCCATCTTCTGGATGACCCTGGCGCTCATCTTTTACACCTGGGCCGTGTTCAGCGGCCGGCGCCAGGGGCTGCGCACCAAGCACCTGGTCATCTTCGGCATCGGCCTTTTGTGCGACTACATCGGCACGCACCAGATGAACCTCTACGCGCAGGCCTTCGGCAAGGCGCCCCAGATCCACAACATCACCGGGCTCGCCTCGCTTTCGGGGATGGCCTTCCATTTCCTGCTGGCCCTGGCCGCCACCCTGGCCGGGCGCGCCGACGCGGTCAACCGCGTGTTCCACCGGGTCAGCCTGACCATCTACAGCTGCTGGCTGATCGCCTTTTTCAGCGGCGCCTTCTCGGGCATGATGAGGCTTGGCCGGTAAGGGGTACCCGCCCTCATCCGCCCCTGCGGGGCACCTTCCCCCAGAGGGGGAAGGGGTGGACCCGTGATTGCCCGCCGCCCTCCGGGAGAGGATGGCCGCGCGTCGTGCCCTCGCCCTCCGGGAGAGGGTGGCCGAAGGCCGGGTGAGGGAGGCTTTTGAGGGTGGAAAGGCCGGCTGAGGGAGCCTTTGACTGGAACTGACATGAGCGCAGCAAACAACAAAATCCTCCTGGTGACGCCGCCCTATCACAGCGGCATCCCGGAAATCTCCGGGCGCTGGCTCCCCCTGGGGCTCGTGTACCTGGCGGGCGCCGCGCGCGAGGCCGGGGTCGAGGCCGAGATCTACGACGCCATGGCCACCGGCGACGGCTACCCGGAGATCGAGCGGCGCATCGCAGAGGCGGCGCCGCGCTACGTCGCCACCGGCGCCATGACCGCGACCGTGGGCGACGCCATCAGGGTGCTGGAGAGCGCCAAGGCGCTTGACCCTGCCGTGATCACCATCCTGGGCGGTATCCACCCGAGCTTCATGCACCCGGAGATCCTGGGAAGCTCCGCGGCGGTGGATTACATCGTGGTCGGGGAAGGGGAGCAAACGCTCGCGACCCTGCTCAAGACCCTGGAAGAGGGGGGAGATCCGGCGGGCGTGCCGGGGGTCGCGTACCGCGAGGGGGGCGAGGCCAAGGCGACGCCGCCGGCGCCGCTGATCGAGGACCTGGACGCGCTGGCGCCGGCCTGGGACCTGGTGGACTGGTCCCTGTATAGCTACTTCGTCATCCCCGACTCCCGCTTCGCCGCCATCGGCACCTCGCGCGGCTGCAGCCACGACTGCGCCTTTTGCTCCCAGCAGCAGTTCTGGCGCAAGGCCTGGCGCGCCCGCGAGCCCGTCAAGGTGGCGCAGGAGGTCGCGCTCCTGCACCGGCGCTACGGCGTCAACGCGATCCTTATCACCGACGAGCACCCCACCCGGGACGCCGCCCGGTGGGAGCGCTTGCTGGACCTCCTGATCGAGCAGGCGCTGCCGGTGCACCTGATCCTGGAGACCCGCGCCGAGGACGTCCTGCGAGACCGCGACATCTTCTGGAAATACGCCAAGGCCGGGGTGGTGCACATCTCCCTGGGTATCGAGTCCGCGGACCGGCAGATGCTGGAGCGGCTGGGGAAGGAGCAACAGACGGACGCGGCGGCCGAGGCACTCTCCGTCATCCACGCCCACGGCATCGTCAGCGAGGCCTCCTTCATCGTGGGCTTCCCGGACGAGACGCCGGAGAGCGTGCGGGCGACACTCAAAACCGCGCAGCGCTACAACCCGGACAACGCCAACTTCTTTGCGCTGACCCCGTGGCCATATGGCGGAATGCCGGAGTTGGCACCGTTAATCCGCGAAAAGGACTATGCGCGGTACAACTTCATTGACCCGGTGCTGGAACCGGAGTTCATGAGCCTCAAGGAACTGCAGGCGGCAATTAATGATTGCTACCGCAGGTTCTATATGGGTAAAATGCTGGAGTTTATGACCATGAAGGACACCTTCCGGCGCGGTTACCTGGTGCGGGCCACCAAGCTGCTCATGAGCAGTTCCTTCGTGATCGGGAAGCTGAATCCGTGGGGTTCCGGCAGATAGCATCATTCTTGCAGTGGGACAGTTTTGTAACAAAATCGGAGAATTAATGAGCAAGATCCTCTTCATCACCGCACCGTATCACTGCTGGGGCGTCCAGGTCGTCGGCACCTGGCCTCCGCTGCACCTGGCCTACCTCGCCGGCGCCGCCTGCGACACCGGCCACGAGGCACGCATTTTCGATGCGATGAACAAGCGGCTTTCCTTTGATGACATCCGGCGCGAAATCGAGCAGTACCAGCCCGACCTGGTGATGACCCTGGACTACCTGCCGGTCACCGGAGCCATCAGCACCGCCACCGTTCCCTATGCCCTCCGAATTCTTAATATCGCCAAAGAAGTTTGTGGCCAAACCGTAACGCTATTAGGCGGACCCCACCCGAGCTTCATGTACGAGGAGATTCTCGAGGACCGGGACAACCGCGTCGACTACATCATCACCGGAGAACCGGAGCAGACCCTGAAGAAACTGCTGGCGGCGTTGAACGGCGCCGGCGACCCCAAGGCGGTCAAGGGGGTGGCCTACCGGGAGGGGGAGCGTGTCCTCTACACCGGCCGGCAGCCGCACATCGAGGACCTGGACACCCTGCAGCCCGCCTGGCACCTGCTGGACTGGGAGGACTACAACTACCTGGTGGCCCCCTACGGCCGCATGGCCTCCATCCTCACCTCGCGCGGCTGCGACATGGACTGCGCCTTCTGCAGCCAGCGCATGTTCTGGCGCGAGGACTGGCGCTGCAGAAAGCCTGAGAAGGTGGTCGAGGAGATGGAGCATCTCATCGGCACCTACGGCGTCAGCTTCTTCACCCTGATCGATGCCTACCCGACCAAGCACCGCGAGCGCTGGGAACTGTTCCTGGACCTGGTCGTCGAGCGCAAGCTGGGCGTGCACCTCCTGATCGAAACCCGGGTCGAGGACATCATCCGCGACGCCGACATCCTGCACAAGTACCGCGAGGCGGGGATCATCCATGTCTACCTTGGCGCCGAGAGCGCCGACAAGGACGTGCTGGGGAGCCTGAACAAGGGGACCAGCTTCGAGCAGAACAAGCATGCCCTGGACCTGCTGCGGGAGGCTCAGATCATCACCGAGGCCTCGTTCATGATCGGCTTCCCCACCGAGACCTGGGATTCCATCGACAGCACCATCGAGTCCGCCATCTACCTGAACCCGGACATCGCCGTGTTCCCGGTGGTGACCCCGATGCCCTTCACCCCGATCCACGCCCAGATGAAGGATCGCATCCGCGTCTTCGACTACTCCAAGTACAACCTGGTCTGTCCCATCGTGGAGCCGTACCAGATGACCATGGCGGAGATCACCCAGGCGCTGGGCAAGTGCTACATGTCCTTTTACAGCAACAAGATGCAGGAGATCGTCGAGATGGAGGACGGCTTCAAGCGCAAGTACCTCCTGAGCGCCTTCATGCTGATGATGAAAGACCATGGCGAGAGCTTCGACTTCGAGGGCGCCGACATGGAGCGCATGAAGGAACGCATGAAAAAAGTAGCCTGATCCTTCCCCGGGGGGCGGTGTCGAATCTTTCGTGACCGCCTTTTCATTGCACCGTTACCTTCCCGTTACCGTTGTATTGCCAATCCCATCCTTTTTTCCGAAAACCCTTCCGGTGATATCACCGAACCGCCCCCGCCAGGGGGGCTGCAACCGCCGCTGGCCGTTAAAATTCGCCAACTGCCTCCACTGCACCTCTCCCAAAAAACTCCCGCTGCCTCTGGGGGTTTGACGCCCCACCGAAAAAAGTTGCCCTTTCGTCATATGACGTAACGTATACCGGGTATGCTTCTTGCTCCTAGATGCGTCCTGTAGGACAACTTCGTACCTCTTTATACGTCCAATCCCGCACTAGAAGATGAGAGACAGGGGAAGGTTATGCTGAAAAAGACACTGGCTGTTCTGGCTGCTACGGCCATCATATCGGGGGCGCTCTCTTGGGCTGCAACATCGTTCCAGCTGCAGACGAAGCTGACGAGTGCCGGCGGCACGCTCCAGGTCCGCAACAATGCAGTACAGACAGTGGCAGGTACCACCGTTTACAGCAACTTCACCACGGCCGCCCCGGTCCCGGTGCGGGTCACCGCCAACCCCGGCTACAAGATTTCCAGTCTGACCAAGAGCGGCGTAGCCCAGGTGATCGGTAACTACACCACCCATTACTACACCACGGTGCAGAAGTCGGACGGATCGGTGCAGGCCCTGGTGGCCGGCTTCGCCATCCAGAAGTACACCGTGACCGGTACCGCTTCCGGCCCCGGCACCGTCACCCCGGCCAGCTCCTCGATCGCCTACGGCAGCAACGCCACCCTCACCGCCAGCCCGAACGCCGGCGCAGTGTTGACCGGCGTCACCGGCGGCACGGCCACCGTTTCCGGCAGCCCGGTCGTCTACCCCTGCTCCACCCCGGCCACCATCACGGTGACCAACGTGACCGGTCCCAGGACCGTGCAGGCCGTCTTCTCCGCGGTCGGGGCCAACGCCGGCGAGAACCAGACCGCCATGGTCGTCACCAAGGTGACCCTGAGGGGCACCCTGCAGGGGGGCGGCACCTTCACCTGGGTCCAGGACAGCGGCCCCGCGGTCACCCTGACCGGCGCCGGCACCTTGAACCCCGAGTTCACTCCGATGACGCTGGGGACCTACGTGTTCCGTCTCACCCAGTACTTAAGCGGCGTGGCCGTCGCCACCTCGACCACCCAGGTCAAGGTCGTCGACTCGCTGATCAGCTCCATGAGGACCGACTGCAACGGCTGCCACGGCCCTACCGGCATCTACCCGACCCCGCAGGCGTTTATCTCCTGGTCCTCCTCGAACCACAAGTACCTCGGCGTCTCCTGCGTTTCCTGCCACACCACGGGCGCCATGCCGACCCCGGTCAACACGACCACGGTCGATTCCAGCACCTTCGCCAACCTCAATGCCAGCGCCGGTCCGGTCGGCGGCTACTTCTGCGCCGCCTGCCACACCGAATCCATCTTTGCGGGCTACGACCGCTCCTTGCACAAAACCAAGGGCGTCACCTGTATCTCCTGCCACAAGGGCGGCCCGCACCTGCCTGAGGCCGAGCCCGGCGTCTGCCAGGAGTGCCACTACAACGGCCTGGGCATCGTCCCCAACCACACGGTCGACATCGGCCCCAACGTTATCTGTATCTCCTGTCACAACCCGCACTCCACCTTCGCGGCGGTGCAGGGCGACCTGGAGACGCTGCACTACGGCAACATGACCACCGGCGCCTACCCGGCGACCTACGTCACCTCGCGCGCCGCCTGCACCGACTGCCACTTCTCGACGGTCACCAACCAGGCGATCCGCCAGGCATGGTACACCTCCGGCCACGCCAAGGGGAGTGCACCGGCATTTGCCTCCTACGACTTCAAGACCATGGACGGCTGCGTGCAGTGCCACACCACCACCGGCTTCGTGAACTTCTCCACGGGCAAGGTCACCACGGCTTGGGGTGTCGCTTCGGACAAGACCAAGGAGATGGTCACCTGCCGCGCCTGCCACATCGACATCGTCACCGGTGCGCTGCGCACCGTGCAGCCGTCCAAGCCGTTCGCCAACGAGCCGGCCTACGTCAACCCGGCGGTGGGCGAGTCCAACCTGTGCGTGACCTGTCACAGCGGCACCAACACCGGCCAGGTGATCACGACGCAGCTGCAGGCCAACGCCGACTTCACCAACATGGCCTTCATCCAGCCGCACTATGCGACTGCCGCGGCCGCCATGTACGCCAAGGGCGGCTACCACTTCCCGGGTCGCAACTATGACCTGGGCGCCACCCACAGCAACCTGGGCAGTACCAACGCCAAGGGTCCCTGCGTCTCGTGCCACAGAAACGGCACCTACGGCCACTCCTTCAGAAGCGGCGTGAGCACCGTGTGCACCACCTGCCACGGCGCCAACATGCCGGAAGAGCAGCGCCAGCTGGCGCGCGATTCCTTCGTCAGCCTGCTGGAAGTGCTCCGTGCCCAGTTGGCCGCCAAGGGCTTCGTCTACACCCAGAACGCGCCGCACTTTGCCCAGCGCAACTGGGGCTCCGGTCAGCAGGGTGCCAACGTCATGGGTGCGGCCTTCAACTACGCCTTCCTGGTGCGCGAGTTGGGCTCCTTCGGCCACAACCCGCGCTACTCCAAGCAGCTGGCCATGGACTCTATCGACATCCTGGACAACGGCGTGATCGACGACTCGGTGACCACGCTTGCGGTGCCGACCTTGCGTGACGCGGGCGCCATCAGCCAGGCGGTTGCCGACTCCGTGATCGCCTACAAGGCGCGCAACCTGTGCATCACCTGCCACGGCGGCTCCGCTTCCACCCCGAGCCCGATGGCGACCAACCAGCACGGCACCCACATCACCGCGGTCTACGGCCCGGGCG
>NZ_BLXY01000020.1 GCF_014193585.1 Geomonas paludis | reverse complement strand
GTGGCTATAACCGCTACGATGCGAAAGCTCCTGGTCATACTGAATGCAATGCTCAGAGATAACCAGCCTTGGAGCGATAGCCACGCTTTTGCTTGACAGAGAACACGGTTGCTTTGCGGCTTTGCGTGAGCAACTGGTTTGGACTTTAAATGCAGAACCTCAATTCTGATCTAGAAACCCTGGACGAATTGTCTGGGTATGACTTGCGCATCATACAGCCGCGGCATGGGTACCGGTTCTCGGTGGACCCGCTGCTTCTGGCGGACTTCGCCGGGGTGCGGGACGGCGAGTCCTGCGCGGACCTCGGCACCGGCTGCGGGGTGATCGCACTGCTCCTGGCACGCCTGGGTCAAAACTCATCGGTGACGGCGATCGAGTTCCAACAGGTGATGGCGGACATCGCCGCCCGCAATGTTGTGCTGAACGGCCTCACGGAACGGGTATGCATCGTCGAGGATGACGTCTTGTCGCTGAAGACGCATTTCCCGGTGGACAGCTTCGACCTCGTGGTCTCCAATCCTCCCTACCGCCGCCCGGGCACCGGCAAGATCAGTCCCCGCGCCGGGCGCGACGAGGCCCGCCACGAAACGAGCGCCACACTGGCAGATTTCCTGGCGGCGGCTAAGTACCTGGTGAAACCTTCGGGACGCATCTGCCTCATCTACCATACCTGCCGGCTGGCGGAGCTGATGGCGCAGGCAGCCGTGCAAAAGCTCGCGCCGCTGAGACTGCGCATGGTGCATGGCAACAGCTCGATGGATGCCAGGATGTTCATGATCGAGTTGGCGAAAGGGAGAGCGGGAGAGTTGAAGGTGGAGCCGCCCTTGATGGTCAGAGGCGAGGATGGCGGGTACAGCAGCGAGAAGTTGAGAATTTACCGTAAAGTCGAAGAGCATTAAACCGTTAACAAGGAGTTGGGGAGGAAATCTGAGAAAACCGTAAAACGGGGGTGAAACTCCTGCACTTCTCAGAAGTCCTCAGATGTTCTCCTTGTTAAAGGTTTTAGTCTTTTTTCTGGTGTTCCCGATCCTTCCGGATCAGACTCTCGAAGATGGCGCGCAGTTCGGGGTCGGCGGCGGACTCGGCCTGCTCCTTGGCCCAAGCCTGTTCCTCCGCACTCAATTCACGCCGCGCTGGCTTGTTTATCACGGTGCCGGAGGGCTTTCTGACTTTGCCGCTCTTGAGCTGGATCTCTTTTACCAGTTCCTGGTCGAGGGCCTCGTTCACCTTGGAGATCAACTCTTTCTTCAGGTAGGTGAGTTGCTGCAGCCAAGGAGGACTGTCGACGTGGAGGGTGAGGGTGCCTTCGCGGAAGGTGGCGGGCTGGGCATGGGCGGCGATCTTGTCGCCGACGGCCTCGTCCCAGACTTCCCAGATGCGCCCCTCCTTGAGCCTCAGCTCTGCCGGGGTGCCGCGCAACAGGGCGGTGAGGAGGTCGGTGACCGGCGCCGGCCTTTTCATCTTGGGGCGCTTATTGCTCGTCAACCGGGTGTCTCTTGCGGTACATCCTGCCGCCGATGATCTGGCCCAATACGGCGCTGGATATGCTGAAGGGGATGAAGCCCCAGCCGAGGCCGGTCTTGATCCTGAAGTAGATGATGGCGGGGATGGAGATGTGGACGTAGAAGTACCAGCCGAAGGAGAACTTCGGGTAGGACTGTCTCTGGTACCCCAGGGGGATGTTGATCAACGTGGCCAGAACTACGAGTGCCGCTGCGTAAAGCACTGTTTCCATGTTTACCTCTCGGGTGGGTAATACTATGGGTTTGACCTCTCTTTGTCAATGTGCTTCTATGGCTTTGCTTTTCAACGAGGATAAGGAGTTGCTGTGATAAAAGACGGTGATTTCGTGGCCATCTTCAATTCCATCCACCGCGTGATGGAGGCGGAGCGGCTCTTAAAGGATAAGCAGCTCAAAATACAACTCATCCCGGCGCCGCGCGCGCTCGCCGCCGACTGTGGCCTGGCCATCAGGTACGCGGAAGATGTCAGGGGCGAGGTGGAAGGGGCGCTTGCCGAGGCGGGGCTCTTGCCGGGCGACCTGTACAGAAAAAACGGAGACAGCTTCGTGAAGATAGGAGATGACAATGAACAAGCTTGACGTTAGGGGTATGGCCTGCCCGCTGCCGGTAGTGCAGGTGAAACGGGCGCTCGAGTCGGCGCAGGGTGAGTTGCACGTGCTTCTGGATGACGGCGCACCGCGCGAGAACGTGAAGCGCTTCGCCCAGGGGCGCGGCTACCAGGTGCACGAGGAGCCGCTGGAAGACGGCTTCGCCTTCACCATCACCGGCCCCGGCGCCACGGCCGCCAGGGAGGCGACACCCGCCCCTGCCGCTGTCGCCGGTCCGACCGTGATGCTGATCGGTTCCGACCGGATGGGGGACGGGCCGGAGGAGTTGGGGCGGCTTTTGATGAAGAACTTCATCATGACGCTTCTCGATATGAGCGAGCTGCCGGACCGGATCTTCTTCGTCAATACCGGCGTCCTCCTTGCCGCCGAGGGGTCCGAGGTGGTGGAGACCCTGAACGAGTTGGGCAACCGCGGCGTGGAGGTGCTCTCCTGCGGCATCTGCCTCGACTTCTTCAAGAAGAAGGAGACCCTGGCGGCGGGAGGGGTGACCAACATGTTCACCATCGCCGAAACCATGCTCACGGCACGCTCGGTGGTGCGGCTGTAACACGTATCCCCCCTCTCCCTCCGGGAGAGGGCCGGGGTGAGGGGCTTGCCCGATGCAACATGCCCCTTCGGTCCACCGCCCTCACCCGCCCTTCGGGCACCCTCTCCCGGAGGGCGAGGGGATATGAGAAACCTTGCTGGTGCGGCTGTAACTGACGTTGTCACCGATAATTTCGCTTGACAATTTGCGACTATATCCACTAAAGTGACTCTCTTGCCGCGGGATACCTGTGCGCTTTTGCCGGCCCGCGTGTTTTTTCTGCGAAAATAAACTCGTCATTTCGATGACTTATAGGTTCATAGATGTTCGCGACTCTTTCCGATAAACTCGACCTGGTCTTCAAGAAGCTCCGCGGCCAGGGGGTAATGACCGAGGACAACGTCAAGGATGCGCTGCGCGAGGTGCGTCTTGCGCTGCTGGAAGCCGACGTTAATTTCAAGGTCGTCAAGGATTTTGTCGAAAAGGTACGCACCCGTGCCGTCGGCACCGAGGTGCTGCAGAGCCTCGCCCCCGGGCAGCAGGTGATCAAGATCGTCCACGACGAGCTGGTGCTCCTCATGGGCGGCAGCGAGGACAATTCGCTGGATCTGGCGGCCAAGCCGCCGGTGGCGATCATGCTGGTCGGTCTGCAGGGCGCCGGTAAGACGACGTCGTGCGGCAAGCTGGCCAAGTACCTCAAGGCGCAGAGGAAGAAGCCGCTCCTGGTCCCGGCCGACGTGTACCGTCCGGCCGCTATCGAGCAGTTGAAGGTGCTCGGCCGCCAGCTCGACATCGAGGTGTTCGGCTCGGAGGCCACCCAGAAGCCTCTGGATATCTGCCGCGATGCGCACCGCTACGCGACCCTGAACGGTTTCGACGTCGTCATTTTCGATACCGCCGGCCGTCACCAGATCGACGACTACCTGATGGAGGAGCTGGAAGGTATCCGCGACGAGCTCGCCCCGCGCGAGATCCTGTTCGTGGCCGACGCCATGACCGGCCAGGAAGCGGTTAACGTGGCCCAGGGCTTCAACGACCGCCTCGGCATCACCGGCGTCATCCTGACCAAGCTCGACGGCGACGCCAAGGGTGGCGCGGCGCTTTCCATCAAGGCGGTCACCGGAAAACCTGTTAAATTTGTTGGCTTGGGCGAGAAACTGGACGCGCTGGACGTGTTCCACGCCGACCGCCTGGTCTCCCGCATCCTCGGCATGGGCGACGTGCTCACCCTGATCGAGAAGGCGCAGGCCACCTTCGACGAAAAGGAAGCTGAGCGGCTGCAGCAGAAGATGAAGAAGAGCGGGCAGTTCGACCTCGAGGACTTCCGCGCCCAGCTGCAGCAGATCAAGAAGATGGGCTCGCTGGAATCGATCATGAACCTGATCCCCGGCATGGGCAAGGCGATGAAGCAGATGCAAGGCGCCCAGCCTTCCGAGAAGGAGCTGAAGAGGATCGAGGCGATCATCGATTCCATGACTCCCAAGGAGCGCGCCAACCACACCATCATCAACGGCAGCCGCCGTTTGAGGATCGCCAAGGGTAGCGGCACCAGCATCCAGGAAGTGAACCAGCTCTTGAAGCGTTTCACTGAAGCTCAGAAGGTGGTCAAGCAGTTGCAGAAGATGGGGCCGAAGGGCCTTATGAAAGGAATGAAAGGCATGGGTAAAGGGATGCTCCCCTTTTAAGCGTTTGCCTTTGACTATTGCACCAACTCAGATACAGTTACCAGAATCGTAAACACAATACACGCAATGGCGGATCTCAAGGATCCGAGAACACCAGGAGGAAGAAATGGCAATAAAGATCAGACTTGCACGTGCGGGCGCTAAGAAGAAACCCTTTTACCAGGTAGTGGTTGCTGACTGCCGTAGCCGCAGGGACGGGCGCTTCATCGAGAACGTCGGTACCTACGACCCGAACAAAAACCCGGCGGTTTACAACCTGGAAGAAGGGAAGACTCTGGAGTGGCTCGGCAAGGGCGCTCAGCCGACCGACACCGTCAAGCAGATCCTGAAGAAGACCGGCATCTGGGAGAAGTTCGTCGCCCCTGCCGCTTAATATCTCTTAGTACCGGCCAGCCGGCATCCCACACTACAGAGGATAGCGACATGAAAGAGCTTGTTGAGACCATCGCCAGGGCACTCGTAGACGATCCCACCCAGGTGAGAGCAACAGAGGAGTTGGAAGAAGAGACCAACGTAATCAAGCTGACCGTCGCAAAAGAGGACATGGGGCGTATCATCGGCAAGGAGGGTCGCACGGCAAAAGCGATCCGTACTTTGCTCAACGCTGTCTCAACAAAGGATAACAAGAAAGCCATCCTTAAAATCGTAGAGTGATAGATGCCTGGTAGTAAAAAGTTATTGATTGGCAAGATCCAGGGTACACACGGGATCAGGGGACAGTTGCGGGTCATTCCCTTTGCGGGGGATGCCTCGAGTATCTCGCAGTTAACGTGCGTTTTCATCAAGTCTCCGAAAGGGGCCATGGAAGAGTACTCCGTGGTTTCCGCCAAGCCCAACGGCAAAAGGATCATCCTGACCCTGAAGCCGTTTGACAACATCAACCAGGTGCTGCACCTGGTCGGCAGCGAGATCTACGCCGACCGGGTGGCGCTCCCGGAACTCCCCGACGACGAGTTCTACTGGTCCGACCTCCTGGGGCTCCAGGTGGTAACGTCGGACGGGGAAGAGCTGGGCGAGCTGGTCGATATCATTGAAACCGGCAGCAACGACGTCTACGTGGTCAAACACGACGGGCGCGAGGTGCTCATCCCCGCGCTCGAGGACGTCGTATTGTCTGTTGACCTGGCGGCAGGTCGCATGACGGTCTCTCTTCCCGAGGGGCTGCTCGATCTATGAAGTTCGACATACTGACCCTGTTCCCGGCCATGTTCGAGGGACCGCTGACCGAGAGCATCCTGAAGCGCGCAAGCGACAAGGGGTTGATCGAGATCGGCCTGCACAACATCCGCGACTGGGCTTTCGACAAGCATGCCACGGCCGACGACTCGCCTTACGGCGGGGGCTCCGGGATGGTGATGAAGGTCGAGCCGCTTGCCGGCGCCATCGAGGCGGTCAAGGAAAAGCGGCCCGGCTCGAAGGTGATCCTCACCACACCGGGGGGGCGACCTTTCACGCACCAGGTGGCGCAGGAGCTTTCCCGCGAGGAAGGGCTCATCATCATCTGCGGCCGCTACGAAGGGGTCGACGAGCGGGTACGCACCCTGTTCGTGGATGACGAGATCTCCCTGGGCGATTTCGTCCTGACCGGCGGAGAGATCGCCGCCATGGTGATCGTCGACGCGGTCTCCCGGCTGGTGCCGGGGGTACTGGGGCACGAAGAGTCGGCCCAGTACGATTCATTTGCAGACGGGCTTCTGGAGTACCCGCAGTACACCAGGCCCCCCGAATTCAGGGGCGAGAAGGTTCCCGACATCCTCCTTTCCGGCAACCATGCCGAGATCGCCAAGTGGCGCAGGAAGGAGCAGATCAGGAGAACGCTCGCCTCCCGTCCCGAGCTCCTCGACGGCATCGAGTGGAGCAAGCAGGACAAGAAACTTCTGAAGGAGCTGGGGCTGGATCCCCACGTGAAGGCGAAGCCGGCGAACCTGTCCGCCGACAAGTCCACCGAAACTTCAGTGAAGGTGGAAGCTTTAGCGAAGGCGGAAGGCGGAACGGCATGACCTCGGCGGCGAATTTCAGCATGGCGCTGATCCACTTCCCGGTGTACGACAAGCACAAGGACGTGGTGGCGACCTCGGTAACCAACCTGGACATCCACGACATGGCGCGGTTGACGCGGACCTTCGGTCTGGCCCGCTACTACATCGTGACCCCGGTTGAGGAGCAGATAAAGCTCGTTGAGAAGGTGCGGGAGCACTGGCTCACCGGTTGGGGCTCCACCTACAACCCCAAGCGGAAGATGGCGCTGGAAACGCTGCAGTGCGAAGAGTCGCTGGAGTCGACCATCGCCGACATCGAGAGCCGTACCGGGCGCAGGCCCAAGGTCGTCGTCACCGGCGCCTCCGGCAGGCCCAACAGCGTGAGCTTCGCCGAACTGAAGGGGCTCATCGACGCCGACCCCGAGCAGCCATACCTGCTGCTTCTGGGGACCGGATGGGGGCTCATCGAGCAGGTGTTCAACAAGAGCGATCTGGTGCTGGAGCCGATCAAGGGGGCGGGTGAGTACAACCACCTCTCGGTGCGGTCAGCGGCATCGATCATGCTGGACAGGCTTTTCGGGCGCTAGGCGCCAGGCGGATAGATTGGTAGTCGAGGTAACGCAGGTTCACTGTCAGTATTAAGTCTTATGACTAGAGGTTCCAGATAAGGGAGGAAGTACCAAATGAACAAGATTGACGCAATTGAAATGGCACAGATGAAGAAGAACATCCCGGTTTTCGTTCCGGGCGACACCATCAAGGTGCAGGTAAAGATCGTCGAGGGTGACAAGAGCCGTATCCAGGCTTTCCAGGGCGTGTGCCTGGGCCGTCAGAACGGCGGTATCCGTGAGTCCTTCACCGTGAGGAAGATCTCCAACGGCGTCGGCGTCGAGAGGGTGTTCCCGCTGCACTCGCCGTCCATCGAGGCGATCGAAGTTGTGACCCGCGGCCAGGTTCGTCGTGCGAAGCTGTACTACCTGCGCAAGCTGCGCGGCAAGGCTTCCAGGATCAAGGAAAGGAAGTACGTCGCCGCTCAGTAGTCGGCACGCAGTATCAAAAAGCCCCGGTCCGGCGACCGGGGCTTTTTTTTTAAAAGCCAAAGGCAAACCATTAACAAGGAGAACATCTGAGGAAATCTGAGAAAGGAAAAGGCTTTCAGGGGGTAACCCAAAAGTCTTTTCTCCTGTTTTTGGTTTCTCAGACGTCCTCAGATTTCCTCCTTGTTAAAGGTTTTAGGTTTTTATGACCGGTCTTTTCCCCGACAACCCGGATGCCGTAATCGACATGCTCGCCCTGGAAGGACAGGCCTTGCGGCGCGGTTACGCGCGCATCGCCGGCGTGGACGAGGCCGGGCGCGGGCCGCTCGCCGGTCCGGTGGTGGCCGCCGCGGTCATCCTCCCCACGGGGATGCTTCTCCCCGAGGTGAACGACTCCAAGCAGCTTACCGAAGAGAAACGGGAAGAGCTGTTCGACGTCATCTACCGCGAAGCACTGGCGGTGGGCGTCGGCATCGGCGATCACGCCCTCATCGACCGCATCAACATCCTCCAGGCCACCCTCACCGCGATGAGCGAGGCGGTGCGCGGCCTGAGCATCACACCGGATTTCCTCCTCATCGACGGCATCTCCAGCGTTCCCATGAACATCCCGCAGCGCACCGTGAAGAAAGGCGATTCCCTGAGCCTTTCCATCGCGGCAGCGTCCATCATCGCCAAGGTCACCCGTGACCGCATGATGGTGGAGTACGACGCCCGTTTCCCCGGTTACGGCTTCGCCAGCCACAAGGGGTACGGCGCGGCGTCGCACTTGGCCGCCATCGCCGAGCTCGGTCCCTGCCCAATCCACCGTAGAAGCTTCAGCGGCGTCAAGGAACACTGTCCCGCCGAGCCGGGTGCAGCCTCGGACGCATCCAGCGGCCTTTTCTCCTTCTAACACCACTATTTTCCCATTCTCAGCTATCCGCTCACTGGACTTGCTGTTACACTGTTGTCTTGTTCACCGGACGGCACTATCTCTGCGGGGGCGGCTATGCCAGTCAACAACAGCAACGGCTCTGTCGGCGGCACCGGCGAATCCATCGCGGCCACCTACCTCAAAGGGCAGGGCTTCAAGATAGTCGAATGCAACTTTCGCTGTACCTGCGGGGAGATCGACATCGTCGCCCGTGACGGGCGCACCATCGTCTTCGTCGAGGTGAAGTGCCGCAAGAACGACAACTACGGCCCGCCGCAACTGGCGGTGACGCCCTTCAAGCAGCGCCAGATCTCCAAGGCGGCGCTGGTGTGGCTCTCCAGGAAAAAGCTCTACGACGCCGAGGCGCGCTTCGACGTGGTCGCCATCATGCTGCATGACCACGACCTGCCGGACATCGAGCATATCCGCAACGCGTTCGATCTCGCCTACTAGGTGCTCCCGCTGCTCTCGATGCGTTGGCAGCGTCGGAACATGTCCCCTCTCCCCACGGGAGAGGGTGGCCGGAGGCCGGGTGAGGGCGACGCCACCAAGGGTGATCTTGCTCATTGCAGCGCCCTCACCCCGACCCTCTCCCGGAGGGCGAGGGGGGAGTCATCGTCGACACTGTAGGGGCGAATAATCATTCGCCCGCCTTTACCGCATCTGTCACCTCGGCGTCTCTCGCCATCTCTGTGACCGGGGAACGTTGCCGGGCAAATAATTATTTGCCCCTACAAGCTCACGACCACAGGAAGATACACGGGGTGATAATCATTCGCCCTGCTGTTTCAATTGGACCACCAAGGAGGATACGTAATGCAGGTTGTCGCAGCAATCTACCGTCTGGCTATCTCCCTCTGGCTGGGAGGCGCCGCCCTCTTCACCTTCGTCCTTACCCCCATCCTGTTCCGCTCGGAGAGCCGGGACGTCGCGGGCCGCATCGTCGGGCTCTTCTTTCCCGGTTACTTCCGCTGGGGCGTCGCCTGCGGCCTCGTCGCCATCATCTGTCGCGTGGTAATGGCCGGCAAGGGGACGGTCCCGGCCGCGGTCATCATCGCCGTCATGCTGACCCTCTCCTCGATTCAGGCCTTCTACATCGAGCCCAAGGCCGCCGAGATCAAGAGACATATTCCCTCTTTCGAGACCACGCCCAAGGAAGACCCCATGCGCCGCCAGTTCTCCAAACTGCACGGCATCTCCGCGGTCTGCAACCTCTCGGTCATCGCCGGCGGCGTGGTGCTGGTAATCCTGCTGTAAGTCATCAGCTGCGAGCGGCGGTGCCGGGGACATGGAGGGATGCTTCCCATTAAGAAAGGCCTTTCTCCGAACTTCTCAGATTTTCTCCGTGGCAAATGGTTTATCTCATTCGAGTTTGCAAACACAGGCCCGCTGTGCTAGTAATGAGAAAAAAATTGCGGAGAAGCTCATGGATTTTACCGTTGCCCTGGCCCAGATAAAGCCTAAGCTGGGCTGCCTGGACGACAACATGGCGCTGGCCGAGGCCGCCATCGAGAAGGGTATCGCCGCAGGCGCCGACCTAGTCGTTTTTCCCGAGTTGGCCCTGACCGGTTACTTCCTGAAGGACCTGGTTCCCGAAGTCGCGCTGCGCCTGGATTCCCCCCAGATAGAGAGGCTGAAGAAACTTTCCGAGCGGATCTCGATCGCCATCGGCTTCGTCGAGGTTTCGGCCGACTTCCGTTTCTTCAACTCCGCGGTCTACCTCGAGGACGGCGAAATCCGCCACGTGCACCGCAAGGTCTATCTGCCCACCTACGGCCTGTTCGACGAGCAGCGCTACATGGCCCGCGGGGAGCGCTTCCGCGCCTTCGATACCCGCTTCGGCCGGATCGGCATGCTCATCTGCGAAGACATGTGGCACTTATCCGCGCCCTACATCCTGGCCATGGACGGCGCCATGACCCTCATCTGCCTCTCCTCCAGCCCCGGCCGTGGGGTCACCGAATCCGAGGGGCTCGGCTCCGCCGCGGCGTGGCAGAAGCTCACCACGACCACCGCCATGTTCCTCAACTGCCGGGTCTTCTACTGCAACCGTGTCGGCTACGAGGACGGCATCAACTTCTGGGGCGGTTCCGAGGCGATCTCACCCTCCGGCGAGATGACCGACCGCGGCGCCATCCTCGAGGAGGATTTCGTGCTGGCCAAGGTGGACGGCGGCGCGCTTAGGCGTGAGCGGATCTTCTCCCCCATGATGCGGGACGAGAACCTGGCCATCACCGTGAAAGAGTTGAAACGCATCGATAGGGAGAAAGACTGCTAATGGGCGGGTTGACTGTTAATACGAAGCTGTTGCGCCAGATCCTGGTGGGATTCGTGCGCGACGAGGTCTACAAGGTCGGGGTGCGCAAGGGGGTGCTCGGCCTTTCCGGCGGCATCGACTCCGCGCTGGTCGCCTACATCGCCGCCGAAGCGCTCGGGCCGGAGAACGTCCACGCCTACTGTATGCCGTACCGCACCAGCAACCCGGAGAGCGAGGCTCACGCAAGGCTGGTCGCCGAGAGCCTGGGGATCAACTTCAAGGTCATCGAGATCACCCCGATGATCGACGCCTACTTCAGCCAGACCCCGGATGCCGACAACATGCGGCGCGGCAACAAGATGGCCCGCGAGCGCATGACCATCCTGTACGACCACTCCGCGGCCGTCGGCGGCCTGGTCCTCGGCACCAGCAACAAGACCGAGCTCCTTTTAGGCTACGGCACGCTGCACGGCGACATGGCGAGCGCCTTGAACCCGATCGGCGACATCTACAAGAGTCAGGTCTGGGCCCTGTCCGAAGCGATGGGGGTGCCGAGCGAGGTTATCGAGAAGAAGCCCTCCGCCGATCTCTGGGCCGGGCAAACCGACGAGCAGGAGCTTGGTTTCACCTACCGCGAGGCGGACGAGCTTTTGTACCGGATGGTGGACCAGCGCATGAGCCGGGAGGAATTGATTGCCGCCGGTTTCGACGCCGCCTTCATCGACAACGTTGCCCGCAAGGTGCAGGGAAGCCACTTCAAGCGCCGCCTGCCCATCATCGCCAAGGTCTCCAACCGCACCATTGACCGCGACTTCCGCTACGCGCGGGATTGGGGGAAATAAAGAACCCGTTCAACGTTCAACGTTCGACGTTTGAAACCCATGCCCGGTTTTAACATTGAACGTTGAACGTTGAACGTGTTTTGCCGTTATGCCCGGAACTCTCTACATAGTCGCCACTCCGATCGGGAACCTCGAGGACATCACGTTGCGCGCACTGCGCATCCTCAAAGAGGTGGACCTGATCGCCGCCGAGGATACGCGCCACTCGCGCAAGCTCCTCACCCACTTCGGTATCTCCAAGCCGCTTACCTCTTACTTCGACCACAACAAGGAACTGAAAGGGGACCAGATCCTGGACCGCCTGCGGGAAGGGCAGAGTGTCGCCCTCATCACCGACGCGGGCACCCCCTGCATCTCCGACCCTGGCTACCAGTTGGTGCGCGACGCGGTGGCCGAGGGCATCGCCGTCGTTCCCATCCCCGGCGCCTGCGCCGCTGTCACCGCGCTCTCGGCCTCCGGACTCCCCACCGACTACTTCAGCTTCGCAGGCTTTCTCCCCAACAAGCAGGGGAAGAGGCGGGAGCGGCTGCAGACGCTTGCTAACGAGCGGGCGGTGCTGATCTTCTACGAATCTCCCAAGCGGCTCTTGGCGACGCTGGAGGATATGCTGGAGACGCTCGGGGACCGTGAGGTGGTGGTGGCGCGGGAACTGACCAAGATGTACGAGGAGTTTCTGCGCGGCAGGCTGTCGGTGCTGGTGGAAGACGTGCGCGGGCGTGAGGTTCGCGGCGAGGTGGCCATACTGGTGAGCCCAGCCCAGGAACCGGAGGCCGACGACGGGCCGGGCATGGAAGAGCTGCTGCAGAAATACCTGGGATCGGGGGAGATGTCGCTGAAGGACGCCGTGAAACGGGTGACCCTGGAAACGGGCCTGCACAAGAGCGCGGTCTACGCGGAGGCGTTGAGGATCAAGGGGTAGGGGGAGCGGAAGGGACTGGCTCCGTTAGGTGCCTGTCCCTCTAGCGGAACGCTCCTTTTCAGCTCAGCCAGCCTCCCCAAGAAGCAAGGGGACAGGCACCTGGCGGAGCCAGTCCCCTCTTTTAGCAGAGCCTGCTGCCGTTGGGGACTTTACGCTCCGGCGCGGCCAGGACGATGTCGCCGTTCTCGTCGGCGAAACCGGTGATGAGCACCTCGGAAAAGAAGCGCCCGATCTGCTTCCTGGGGAAGTTGCACACCCCGATCACCTGCCTTCCCACCAGTTCTTCACGGGTGTAGTGCCTGGTAATCTGGGCGCTCGACCTTCTCACGCCGGCCTCACCGAAATCAACCACCAGCTTGTAGGCGGGCTTTCTCGCCTCGGGAAACTCCTCCACCTCCAGCACGGTCCCCACCCTGAGCTCCACCTGCTCGAAATCGTTCCAGGTTATCTCGGCCATGTCACTTCCCCCGGTTCGCGAAGAAGCGCTTGAAGGCGGCCACGGTGCGCTCGACTCCGGCGCCGTCCACGTCCAGATGGGTAACGAGACGGATCACGTCGCCTCCCCCGATCAGGATCCCCTCGGCGGCTAAGGCCTGGCGCAGTGCGGGGGCGGTGCCGGCCGGCGGGGTGACGAAGAGAATATTGGTCCGGGCCTGGCTCACCAGGAGCTCCTCGATGTGGCCGAGACCGCTGGAGAGGAGTTCCGCGTTTTCGTGGTCCTCGGCAAGCCGCTCCACGTTGTGCTGCAGGGCATAGATGCACGCCGCGGCCAGGAGCCCCGCCTGCCTCATGCCGCCGCCGGCGACCTTGCGCCAGCGGTGCGCGCGGTTGATCAGGTCGGCGCTGCCGCACAACACGGAGCCGACCGGGGCGCCCAGTCCCTTGGAGAGGCAGACCGACACCGAGTCGAAGTGGCGGGCGATCTCCCGTACCGGCACCTGAAGGTACACGGCGGCGTTGAAGACGCGCGCGCCGTCAAGGTGCAGGGCAAGGCCCAGTTCCCTGGCCACCCCCGCCGCTTCTTCCAGGTAGGGGAGGGGGAGCACCCGTCCCCCGTGGGTGTTCTCCAGGCAGAGCAGCCTGGTCACGGCGTGATGGTGGTCCGCCGGCTTCACGGCGCGGCGCACCTTGTCCAGGTTCAGCGTGCCGTCTTCGTCGAAGTCCAGGGGCTGGGGCTGGATGCCGCCGAAGATGGCACCGCCGCCCCCCTCCCAGCGATAGATGTGCGCGTCCTGCCCGGCGATGTACTCGTCGCCGCGCCCGCAGTGGGAAAGGAGCGCGGTCAGGTTGCTCATGGTGCCGCTGGGAACGAAGATCGCCTTCTCCTTGCCCAGCAGTTCGGCCGCCATCGCCTCCAATTTGTTTACCGTCGGGTCCTCGCCGTAAACGTCGTCCCCCACCTCGGCGCCTGCCATTACGCGGCGCATCGCCTCGGAAGGGCGTGTTACCGTGTCGCTTCTCAGGTCTACTGTCTTCATCTGCTCCTCTGTATCCGGTGTTTGAAGGTGCGTGTTGATAAAAGTCCCCCTTCGCGAAGGGGGATTGAGGGGGATTTGCTTTGGGTTCGGAGAGGCAAATCCCCCCTGTCCCCCCTTCGCAAAGGGGGGGACGTTTTAGCATCGGTTTCGTCGTTCCTTTGCGTCTTGGCGCCTTTGCGCCTGCGTTAAGGATTGCGCCTTGTGCTGCTCGATAGATGCTGTTATTTGCCGGCGCTGAACCTGTTCTCCCAGACTTTCTCTCCGGCGGTAACGCTCACCCCGTGGCTGGGGTTGGCGGCCAGGTGCCGCAGGATGATGAATACCGTCTCCACCTCTTCGGGGCGCGCCAGGGTCATGGCCATGTCCGCACAGGTGAAGTCGCGCTCCGGCTGGCGGCGCAGCATCTCCAGGATTTCCCCCTGCAGCTTGAGCACCGTCCCGGCGGCCTTCTTGCCCGCCTCGACGCCCGGCTGGTGGTACGCGTTCACGTTGATGAGCGAGGCGTACAACCCGACCGCCCGCTCGTAGAGGGCAATCAGCGCGCCGATGCTGGCGGGCGAGATTTCGCGGATGGTGATAGTAACCGATTCGCGATCCTTTTCATAGAGAGCTGACCTCGTGCCCTGGAAAAAGCCGGAAAGGTAATCCCCGGAGGTGGCGCCCGGCTCGACCAGCATGGATGCCCCCTCGCGGTCCTTAAGTACTTCGATGAAGGTGACGAAGAAGTTGGGAACCCCTTCGCGCAGCTGCTGCACGTAGGCGTGCTGGTCGGTGGACCCCTTGTTGCCGTAGACCGTGATCCCCTGCAGCACCTTCTTGCCGTCCCGGTCCAGTTCCTTGCCCAGTGACTCCATGATGAGCTGCTGCAGGTAGCGGGAAAAGAGGAGCAGCCGGTCCTTGTAGGGGAGCAGCACCATGTCGCGCTCACCCTTGCCGGCGGTGGCGTGGAACCAGGACAGGGCGAGGAGCGCCGCGGGGTTGTCGCGGGTGCTGCGGCTGCGGGTCGCCTGGTCGCAGATCCTCGCGCCGGCCAGCAGCCGGTCGATGTCGATCCCCTGGAGTGCGGCGGGGAGGAGGCCCACCGCGGAGGTGACCGAGGTGCGGCCGCCGACCCAGTCCCACATGGGGAGGGTGCCCAGCCACCCCTCCTGCGATGCGGTGCGGTCCAGTTCGCTGTCGCTGCCGGTCACGGCGACCGCGTGGGCGGCGAAGTGCAGCCCCGCTTGCTCGAAAGCCTGGCGCGCCTCCAGCATGCCGTTGCGGGTTTCCTTGGTGCCGCCGCTTTTGGAGATGACCACGGTCAGTGTCCGCTTGAGACCGGAACCGATTTCGGCCAGGACCTTATCCATGCCGTCGGGGTCGGTGTTGTCGAAGAAGAAGACTTTCATGCGGTCCTGCGCGCTCCCCAGGCTGTCCGCGATGAACTGCGGCCCCAAGGCCGAGCCGCCGATGCCGACGACCAGAAGGTTCTCGAAGCGGTGCCCGTCGGGTGCCGCGATATTGCCCTGGTGTACCGAGGAGGCAAAGGCCTTTACCGAGGCCAGCGTCGCCTTGATCTCCTCGGCAAGCTCCGCCGTGGGCGCCAGTTGCGGCGCGCGCAGCCAGTAGTGACCAACCATGCGCTGCTCATCGGGGTTCGCTATGGCACCGGCCTCCAGATCGGCCATCTCCTCGAACGCCTTCTGCAGGCGCGGTTCCATCTCCTCGAGGTAGGAGTCGGGAAAGTTCATCCGGCTGGTGTCGACGCTAAGATCGAGTTCGGCATTGTGGTAGAGCCGGTTTTTGTAGCGCTCCCAAAGCTGCAGCTTTTGCATGTTGCCTCCTGCGTTGATTAGGGCGTTGCCCCCTTCATTCTCATGTGCGTCGGGGCATGATACCATAGATTAATTTTTATTCAAGTACGAGGCGGCGCCAGCCTTGGTCTTTAGGTCCGGCCCGCTATCGGCAGTAACACAGCCTCTCTGGGTGTGATGTGCACAGTCGGGCGCGCACTGTGCAACTTGTGAACAAAAAGTCCGGTCACGAATAGGTCACGGCTGCGGTGTCGTGGTGTTAAAATATGCGGCGAAACGATTACTTACAGCCTGTTGCGGCAGGTGCGTGGAGTTGGTACGGCAGTTGTATTGGAAAAGGTGCCATCAAAAAGAACAGGGGGCGCGTTGGCCGCTCGGTTCGTACCGCAACTGGGAGGTGGGGCATGGTAACCAATCATAGAGGGGCTTGTACGGCGAAGGACGGGTTCGGGGCGATGGAGGTGGTGCTGGTGAAGCGGCAACAGCCTCCCAGCGCCGAACGGGTAGCCGTGGTGTTGACCGTGGCCTACGATCCGGATGTCTGGCAGCTGGTAAACGAGGAGATGGACCAGATAGCAGCGAACGTGATGAGGGTGAAGACCATGAAGAAGGAGCGCAAGATACACGTAGACGAGAGTGCACAGCTTTTCGAAAGAAGCCTGGAGCCGTTTTTCACCTTGATCTCCGCGACCTCGAAGGAGCACGTCATGGACAAGCTCTCGGTCTCGCTTCGAAAGGCGTTGCTGCTCATGGCCATGGAGCGCTACGACTGCAACCGCGAGAGAATGTGCCGTGCCTTGGGGTTGACCAAGGCGAAGCTGGAAAAGGAACTGAAGCTTTGCGGCCTGCTAACCCAGGAGCAGCGTGCCGCCTGACACCGGGGGCGGGGCCGGAGGGCCCCGCCCCTTTCTCATTCTTCTGAGCGCCCCCGTCCCCCCTGTTTCCCCCGCTGCCGCCTCATCTGCGTAGACGAAATGCCTTGAATAATGAATACGGATTTGCTAGAGTGCTCCGTCGTTTCCCATTAAAATTTCCAGCCTGGCTGGTGCGAAAAAACGGCGCGATTTCGTGCCGTTAATAATTTCTAAGCGTAACACTGCCCTAGTGCGAGTCGCAGAACCGAGGCCTTATTATGGATGCAGCGCTTGCCCTGATCGGGGAAGATCTTAAAAACGTGGAACTGCAGTTCAAGAAGGACCTGCAGTCGGATGTCCCGCTGATTCGCAAGGTGGGCGAGTACGTGCTCTCCAGCGGCGGCAAGAGGATCCGCCCGGCGCTGGTGCTGCTGGCGGCCAAGCTGTGCGGTTACCAGGGGAGCCGTTCCGTGCCGCTGGCCAGCGTGGTCGAGTTCATCCACACCGCAACGCTGTTGCACGACGACGTGGTGGACAACGCCAACCTGCGCCGCGGTCTCGCCTCCGCCAACACCCTCTGGGGCAACGAGGCGTCCGTCCTCGTCGGCGACTTCCTTTTCTCCAAGTCCTTCTCGCTCATGGTGGCCGACGGCGACCTGGGCATCCTCAAGGTCCTCGCCGACGCCACCACCATGATCGCGGAAGGCGAGGTGCTGCAGCTGGTCTGCACCAGCGACCTGGAAATCACCGTGGAGCGCTACATCGAGGTGGTGCGCAGCAAGACCGCCATCCTGCTCTCCGCGGCCTGCGAGGTCGGCGCCATCCTCGGGGGCGTGGCACCGGAGCTACGCCAGGCGGTCGCGGACTACGGCATGGACCTCGGCATCGCCTTCCAGCTCATGGACGACACCCTGGACTACACCGCCAGCGAAGAGCAGTTCGGCAAGAGCATCGGGCATGACCTCGAGGAGGGGAAGATCACCCTGCCGCTGATCCATACCCTGAAGCTGTGCAGCGACGCGGAGCGGGACTTCATCGCCTCGGTGGTGGAGAAGGACCTCCTCTCGGACGAGGACTTCGGTCAGGTGCTGGCCCTGGTGCAACGCTACGGCGGCATCGAGCACACGGTGGCCTCCGCCGGCGAGCACGTTGCCCTCTGCAAGAAGCACCTGGAGAAATTCCCGGCCTCGGCCGCGAGGGACGCCCTCGCCGAACTCGCCGACTACGTGGTGACCCGGTCCAAGTAGCCCGGGCTCGCCGCCATTTAGCGGCCTTGACGTCAATATTTCGGAAAAGGACAGACTTTTGTCGTTTTTCCCTCCCCTTAATGAGCGCCGCTTATACGGCGCTCATTTGTTTTCTTCAAGCCAAATGGCACCTTGCCGCGTTCGGCGAGCCCACCCGCACCGCTTCCCCTTTCCTTGGTCCAGTTTTTGCTTTTTTAACCCCGTCTTCAAATTCAATGTCATGTCCCGGGGGGAGCTGTGGACGAAGAGATGCTGTTGCACTCGTCTGAACTGGAAGTGAACGGAGAGGTTTTTAGCATAAACATCTTCTGCAGCGCCGCCGGGCGCTTCTTCGCCAAGACCTGTCTGGGCGAGGACGACTTCATCATCACGGACGGGCCCTCGCTGCCGGAGACGCTGAAACGGCACGAAGATCTGCTGCCCCTGGCGGTGGGCACCCGGGAGCTCACCCAAAGCTACTTCGGCGGACCACGCAGACCCCGGGGGCGCCGCCCCTAGCGTTACCGGTCCCGTGGCGTAGCTCCCCGCCCGGCACAGTGCCCAGGGCGGACCGTGGTGTCGCTCAGGCGAGCGTCACCAGCCGTCCCCGTTTTCCCCTCAGCCTTCTGTCTTGTCCTCGTGTCCGTTTCGTTCCCGTCCCGTTTCCAACCCGTTGCCGTTTTCCGCCATCTCCCTTAGCACCTGCCGTCTTCTCATGTGCGTCCGCCGCCTGGTACCGGCGTGCTCCTCCGCTCCCCGCGCCGCGGCTGGCTTTGTGATTGCCGCCCAGGCCGGGGGGCGCGAGATTAGGTTCATTATAAAAAGGGTTGCCCTGCGTGGGTAAATCGGTTAAAAATTGAGCTGTCTCCTTATACGACCCCTTTCGTCCTCATTCAGGAAACCATGCCCCCAAAGATACTGATCATAGACGATGACAGCTCGCTCAGGCGCGTGCTCGAGTACAACCTGCAGCAGGAAGGGTACGACGTGTACACCGCCGCGGACGGCTCGGCCGGGCTGCAGCTCTTCGAGGAGAAGTCGCCGCAGCTGGTGATCACCGACCTCAAGATGCCGGGGGTGACCGGGTTCGAGGTGCTCTCCACGGTCAAGGAGCGCGCTCCCTCCACCGTGGTCATCGTCCTGACCGCCTTCGGCGCCATCGACACCGCCGTCGAGGCGATGAAGCTGGGCGCCTTCCACTACCTCACCAAGCCCTTCAACAGGGAAGAGCTCAAGGTGACCGTGCTCAAGGGGCTCCAGCTGCAGGGACTCTCCGAGGAGAACCGCCTGCTCAAGGAGGAGCTCTCCGGGCGCACCGAGTTCAAGAGCATCGTCGGGACCTCACGCGCCATGGAAGGGGTCTTCTCCGTGGTGCGCAAGGTGGCGGACACCGAGGCCACGGTCCTCATCACCGGGGAGTCCGGCACCGGCAAGGAACTGGTGGCGCGCGCCATCCACTCCGGGAGTTCGCGCCGGGCCGCCCCCTTCGTGGCGGTCAACTGCGCCGCCATCCCCCGGGACCTTTTGGAAAGCGAACTGTTCGGCCACGTCAAGGGGGCCTTCACCGGCGCCATCCGTGACAAGGAGGGAAAGTTCCAGCTGGCGGACGGCGGCACCATCTTCCTGGACGAGGTGGGGGACCTTCCCCTGGAGCTGCAGCCCAAGCTGCTGCGGGTACTGCAGGAGCGGGTCGTGGAGCCGGTCGGCGGCACCTCGCTGCAAAAGATCGACCTCAGGGTGGTGGCGGCGACCAACGCCGACCTCGAGCGCTGGATCGCCGAGGGGAAGTTCCGTGAGGACCTCTACTACCGGCTCTCGGTGATCCCGATCCAGCTCCCGCCGCTGCGGGAAAGGGTCGAGGACGTGCCGCTGTTGATCCGCTACTTCTGCACCAAGTTCGGCGCCGAAGGGGTGACCTTCACCAAGGAGGCGCTGGCAAGGCTCAAGGAATACGCCTGGCCGGGCAACGTGCGCGAGCTGGAGAACACGGTGGAGCGGCTTTTGATCATGCGCGAGGGAGACCAGATCGGGGTCGACGACCTCCCCGCCAAGATATCGGCGGCGGCGCCTCCCCCCGAAGGCGGGGTGCTCAGGCTGCCGGCGGGCGGGTACTCGCTGGAGCAGCTCGAAATGGAGGTGGTACTGGAGGCGCTCAACCGCTGCGACTGGAACCAGACCGCCGCGGCGCGCTTTCTGCGCATCCCGCGCCACACGCTGATTTACCGGATGGAAAAGTACAACATAAATCAACCGGGGAGGAAATGATGAAACGCTTGATCGCTGCCGTGCTGCTGTTAGCCGCGCTGGCCGCCGCGGGGTGCGCCAAGAAACAGGCTGAACTGCCTGCCGCCGAGGGGAACGCCGCCCCGGATTTCACCCTGAAGGATCTCTCCGGCAAGCCGGTGCAGCTGTCGACCTTGAAGGGCAAGCTGGTGCTGGTCAACTTCTGGGCCACCTGGTGCCCTCCCTGCCGCGAGGAGATCCCGTCCATGGTCAAGCTGAACCAGGCCATGCAGGGGAAGAACTTCCAGATGCTGGCCATCTCCATCGACGAGGGTGGCAAGGGCGCCGTCGAAGACTTCTTCAAGCGCGGCGGCGTCACGCTCCCCGCCCTGCTCGACACCGACGGCCAGGTCGCCAGGCGTTACGGCACCACCGGCGTCCCCGAGACCTTCGTGGTCGATCCCAAGGGGGTGATCAGGAAGAAGGTGGTAGGGGGGCTGGACTGGAGCCACCCCGAGGTGATCCAGGCCCTGCAGGAACTGATGAACGGCAAGTAACGACCCACGCCCGCCCCCGCAACCTGCGGGGGCACAACCGCTAAACGCCAGGAGGAAGGTATGGAAACGCACAACATCAGCATGATCGGCGCTTTCGTGGCGGGGCTGCTGTCGTTTCTCTCCCCTTGCGTGCTGCCGCTCATCCCCTCCTATATCACCTACATCACCGGGCTTTCCTTCGCCGACCTGAACGCGGAGCACCCAAGCCACAAGGTCCGGCAGCAGACCATCATCCACTCCCTGCTCTTCATCGCCGGCTTCACCTGCGTCTTCGTGCTCCTGGGCGCTTCGGCGACCCTGGTGGGGGACTTCCTGCACGAGCACAAGACGGCCATCCGGCGCGTGGGCGGGATCCTGATCGTCATCTTCGGGATCCACGTCTCCGGACTGTTCGATATCACCATGCTCCTGGGTGAGAAGAAGCTGACCCTGCACAGAAAGCCGGCCGGCTACCTGGGGAGCTTCGCGGTGGGGGTCGTTTTCGCCGCCGGCTGGACCCCCTGCATCGGGCCCATCCTGGCCACCATCCTCGCCGTCGCCGCCACCGAGGGGCGCGGGGTGTGGCTGTTGTTGTCCTACTCCATGGGGCTTGCCATCCCGTTCTTCATCGCATCGCTGGCGCTGCACCAGTTCCTGATCTTCTTCCGCCGCTTCAAGCGGCACATCCGGCTCTTCGAGATCGTCACGGGGGCCTTCATGGTGGTGGTCGGCATCCTGATCTTCACCAACTCCATGGTGCTGATCAGCAGGTACACCAGCGCCTGGTTCGGCGAGTGACGGCGGCCCTGACCGTACAGCTGTGCGTGTCGGACCTCATGACCACCGAGGCCTTCTACGCCGGGATCCTGGGGCTGCCGCTGCAGCGCCCCATCACGACGCTGGGCGCGCCGGAGCACCTGCTCCTGGAGACGGAGGAGGTCCAGTTCATCTTCGTGGAGGACGCGGCGGTGGCGCAGCTGCACCCCATCCTGCAGGCGCGCCTGGAGGGGTTCCCGCGCGGGGTGGGGGTGACGCTGCATCTCGTGGTGGAGGGGATCGAGGATATCTACCAGGAGCTGCAGGAGGAGGATCTGGAGATCCTCTATCCCCTGGAGCGCAAGCCGTACGGGACCTACGAGCTGTGGTGCTTCGATCCCGACGGCTACCTGGTTGTCTTGGAAGAGCCGGTCGACTGACCGGTCAGGGGGCGCTGATGGTGAAGAGGCCGCTCTCCTCGCCGTTTTGGTTCACCACCTGCAAGGTGATCTCCTTCGGGGTCGGGTCGTAGGGGAACCTCAGGTAGGTCAACTGGTTGCACCCGCCGTACACGAGCTGCTCCCGCTCGCCCACCAACTGCTTCCCTGTCGCCAGCCGCTTGCCGTCCACGACCAGCATCGAATTCTGGTGGAAGTTCCTTCCGGTCACGATCAATTCGTAGTAGTTCACGAATTCCCTGCCTACCGATACGCTGGCGATCTCGGGCTTGGCGTCGATGAAGAGCGCCAGCACGGTCGAGGACGTGTCGGTCGGGTTTTTCACCTGCACCTGGTGCACCCCGGCGGCAAGGGTCGGTGCGGTGAAGGCCAGCATGACCGGGGAGATGAAGCGGGTGGTGACCACGGCGCCGTCGAGAAGGATCCGGGTGCCGGTGCGGAAGTTGGCGCCGTTGACCAGCACCTCGCGCTCCCTTCCGGTGGCGCAGCTGGTGACCGTATCGGGGATGAGGGAGGAGGCGACCGGCTTCTGCGCCTGCAGCACGAAGTTGAAGGGGCGGGTGGTGGCGCCGTCGTCGCGCTTGAGGGTGAGGGCGTAGGCGCCCGGCGGCAGTTCCGGCAGTTCGAAGGTCATGATGCGCCCACCGACGACCTGGGCGGGCAGTTCCCGGCTCCCCAGCACGACGGTGGTGGCGGGGGTGAACCCGGTGCCGTTGAGGGTGACCGTGGTGCCCGGCTCGCCCTGGGCGGGAAGGATGCTGAGCACACTCAGTTGCGCCTGCCGGCCTGCCTCGGCCGGCGGCGGGGGCGTCTGCTGCGCCGGCGCCGCCACGGCGCAGATCAGCAGAAGCAGTACGGTTATGGTCAAGTTGCGGATCATGGCTGTCCCTCCTAAACCTCGATGAGATATCAGTACCTGCAGGCGCGGACCATTTTCGGTCCGCGCCGGTCAATTGTCAATGGTGAGAGCGAGCCATCCCCCTGCGGCCAGGAAGATGAAGTTGGTGGCCCAGGCGGCGACCATGGGGGGGAGCAGGCCGACCTGCCCCACCGAGATGATCACCGAGTTGATGATGACGTAGAGAAAGCCCACCCCGATGGAAAGTCCCACCCCGAAGGCGATGCCGCTCGACCTCCCGCCGCGCAGCGCGAAGGGGATCCCCAGGAAGGCCATGACGGCGCAGCCGAAGGGGAGCGAGATCCTGCTGTGGAACTGGGTGATGTAGCGGGTGGCGTCGTACCCCCCGGCCTGGATCTTCTTGCAGTAACGGCTGAGCTGCCTGAGCGTCATGCTGTCCGAGTATTTCCCCAGCACCTTCAGGTCGGCAGGCTTCAGTTTCAGGGGGAGCGCCAGTTCCGGGTACTTCCTGGTCCCGGTGACTTCGCCGTCCCGGAAGTCCCGCACCGTCACCTCCTTGAAGGTCCACCCCCCCGTCCCCAGCTGCCCAAGCGTCGCGTCCGCCCGCCTGAGCGGCAGCCCGGTTTTCGGCTGCATCTCCCAGAGGGTCACCCCCTTGAGCTGGTTCTGGCTCGGCTCGAACAGGCTCGCCCGCAGCACGGTCTCCCCCTCCCGGTACCAGATGTTGTGCTGCCGGAAATACATGGACGGGCTCTTCTTCTGGATCAGCACCTCCTGGATGTAGAGGCGCTGGGCGTAGCTCTTCGGGATCACGAACTCCCCCAGCATCAGGACCACCAGGCTCATCATGAGCGATATGGCGAGGATGGGGGCGCTGATGCGGACCAGGCTGACGCCGCAACTGCGCATGGCGGTCAGTTCGGAGCTGAGCGAGAAGGCGCCCAGGGTGAGCAGGGTGGCCATGAGCACGGCCAGCGGCGCGGAGTCGTTGACCATCTCCGGGATCTTGGTGATGAAGAACAGGGCCAGGTGTTGCCAGGAGGCGCCCGTGCGGGTGAAGCGGCCGATCTTCTCCATGAAGTCGACCACGAGGTAGATGGTGACGAAGGAGCCAAGGCACAGCCCCAGCATCCTCAGGTACGCCTTGGCCACGTAGCGGGTCAGGATCCTCATGCCTTGGCCCCCTTCCGGGTGCGGGAAAGCACCGCTTCCTTCATGCGCAGGTACAGCGCGGTGAGCGGCAGGGGCTCCTCCGCCGCGGTCTTCATGAACAGGTAGCCCCCGGCCAGCAGGAACAGCAGGTTGGGCCCCCAGCCGGAGAGCACCGGCGGCAGGATCGCCTTCTCACCCAGCGTGTCGAAGCCGGAGAGGGCGATGTAGTAGCAGAGGATGACGGCGATGCTGAGCGAGAAACCGGAGGCCTTGCCGGAACGGCGGTTCTGGATCCCCAGCGGCACCCCCACGAAGGCGAACACGATGCAGGAGAAGGGGAGCGCGAGCCTGCTGTGCAGTTCCTGGCGCCGCAGCAGCACCTCCTTCTTGGGGGTCCCGGCAGTGGGGTGGCGCAGCTCGTCCATGGTCATCTCGCTGGTCTTCTTGGGACCCTTGGGGGCGCTTTCGTTCAGGGCGACCCGCAGGATGTACTCCTGGAACTGGACCATGCGGTAGCCGGCGCCCGCCTCGTTGCGGTGGATGGAGCCGTTTTTGAGCTGGAACTCCATGGAGTGGGTGCGCGGGTCGGAGAAGAGCGTGCCGCTCGCCGCGAAGATGGTGGTGGGGGCCTTGGAGTCGCGCTCGTCGTGGACGATCACCCCGGTCATGCTCTCCCCCTTGGGGGTGAGGCCGTCGGCGTAGATCACCATGTCGGGAAAGGCGTTGTTGAACACCTTCTCCTTGATGGAAACGCCGGCGCTGCTCTGGGCGATGTCCAGCATCAGCTTCTTGAAGGAGCTGTTGCCCCAGGGGACGGCGTAGACCTGGACCCAGAGGCAGGCCACGGTGGCCAGCACCGAAAAGAGCAGCGGCGGAGGGAACAGCCCGTACAGGCTGATGCCGCAGCTCTTCATGGCGGTCACCTCGCTGTCGCCGGAGAGGCGCCCGAAGGCGAGCAGTATGGAGAGCAGCAGGGCCATGGGGATGGTGAAGAGCCAGAACGAGGGGAGCAGGTAGCTCACCATGCGCAGCACGTCGGCGAAGGGGACTCCCTTCTCGACCACCATCTCGGCCAGCTTAAGGAAACGCCCCATGAGCAGCACGAAGGTGAAGGTCACCATGCCTACCAGGAAAGGGGGCGGTATCTCGTTGAAAATGTAGCGGTACAGGGTCCTTTTCATGAACTGCCGATCTTACATGAGATGGCCGGGGAAGTAAAGGAGGGACACGGTCCAACTACTCCTTGACCTCGGTTTTCATTTTGGGTAAAAAGGTGGGCATGGAAAACAAGGACATCATCAGGAAAGCCCTGCTGTTTTCGGGCCTGGAAGAGGAATATCTGGTCGAGCTCGCCGAGATCGCGGTGCGGCGCCCCTTCGCCAAGGGGGAGACCCTGTTTACCGAGGGGGAGAAGGCGGAAGGCTTCTACCTGCTCGCCTCGGGGGCGCTCAAGCTGTGCAAGATCTCGCCGGACGGACGCGAGAAGGTGCTGCACATGGTGCACCCGGTGGAGACCTTCGCCGAGGCCGCCTTCTTCGGGGACGGCAAGTACCCCGCCGAGGCGCGCGGGGTGGAGCGGGGCGAGGTGCTCTTCTTCCCGCGCGGCGCCTTCATGGGGCTCTTGGAGCGCAACCCGCGTTTTTCCATGAACCTGATCGCCTCACTGTCGCTTCTGCTGCGCCGCTTCGCCCGGCAGATCGAGGAGCTCTCCTTCGCCGACGCTCCGTCCCGGCTCGCCTCCTACCTTTTGGACCTGGCCGCGCGCAAGAGCACCAGCTACCAGGGCAAGACCTACCTCGAGCTCGACATGCGCAAGGGGGAGCTCGCCTCGCGCCTGGGCACGGTCAGCGAGACCCTGTCCCGGACCTTCAAGAAGATGAAGGACGAGGGGGTCATCGAACTGGACGGCAACAAGATAACCATCATGCAGATGGAAAAGCTGAAGATGATCGCCGGCAGGTAGAGGCCGGCGCACGGATAGATGGCACAGAAGGGCCCCCGGTTAGAACCGCGGGGCCCTTTGCGTTAATGTCACTTTACATCGTTTTCCCCCCGCCTTGCTCCCCCTGTTACCGCTCCTTTTTGCACCGCGTTACGCCAACCCTTGCGCCGCCTGCACCCCTGCTAGGGGACACCGGCCGTGCAACCGTTTGAAACTAAATTATTAATTAATATTTTTAAGTAAACTGTGAATTTGCACTTGCTATGGCGGAAGTGGCTGCTATACTTTGGCACGTTTCGTCCTGTCATTTACTGTGCTGCACCGGAGGGAGCTTGGATTGGGAATGCTGTTGGAGCAGGGAGCAGATCGAGCCCGAGAGTTGCCCGTACATAGGCGAGGGGGAAGAGGACCTTCTGGTTTCCCAGCGCCGCAGGATCGTGGAAAAGTGCGTTGAGTGTCCCCGCTTCAAGAACGACCTGGCCCGGATGAAGGGGTCGGGTTACCCGCTTTCGGACGTACTCCCGTACATACTGACCGAGTTCCAGGAACAAAAGGCCCAGATGGGGGCCATGCTGAGCTTTTTGAACAGCAAGACGCGCGAGATCAAGTTCCTGCGCGAGGTGGGGCTCGTGCTGCAGACCTCGCTGGACCTGGACGAGGTCCTCTCCATCGCCATGACCGCCATCACCGCCGGCAAGGGGTTCGGCATGAACCGCGCCTTCCTGCTCATGACCGACAAGGACCGGCGCCACATCCGCGGCTACCTCGGCGTCGGCCCCAGGGACTACGAGGAGGCCTGGCGCACCTGGGAGGACATCGGGCGCAGCAACTTCACCCTGAGGCAACTGGCCCGGGACTTCCAGAAGACCAAGCTCACCTCGGAGAAGGTGAAGTTCCACGACATCCTGAACCAGCTCACCGTCCCGCTGGCGGACCAGGGGCACATCTTCAACCGGGCCCTCACCGGGAAGAAGCCGATCCTGGTGGAGAACGCGCTCAACAACCCGGACCTGGACCGGGGGCTGGCCCGCATCCTCGGGGTCGACACCTTCCTGGTCATGCCGCTCATCTCAAGGAACCGCCGCATCGGCGTCATCATCGCCGACAACTGCATCACCCACAAGCCGATCACCCTGCAGGACATGCAGTCGCTGGAGACCTTCGCCTTCCCGGTCGCCTTCGCCCTGGAGCGCGCCTCGTTGTACGAGCGCCTGCAGGAGGAGGTGGCCAAGCAGAAGGCGGCCAACGTGAAGCTGCGCGAACAGCAGGAGTTGATCGTGAAGATGGAGAAGATGGCGCTGGTGGGCAAGATCACCTCCAGCATCGCCCACTCCATCCGCAACCCGCTCATGGTGATCGGCGGTTTTGCCCGGACCCTGTTGAAGGGGACCCCGGACGATGACGACAAGCGCGGCTACCTGGAATCGATCGTGCGCGAGACCCGGCAGCTCGAGGATGTGCTGAGCGAGGTGCTCGACTACTCGGAGTCGCTGTTCCCGGTCACCGACTTCTGGGATCTGAACGAACTGGTGGGAAAGGCGATGGGGGAGTTGGAGGGGACGCTGGAGCAGGCCGGCGTGACCTCTCGCCTGGAACTGGCCCCGGAGCTCCCCATGGTGCGCATCGACTACAAGCAGATCAGCTACTGCCTGAAGACCATCACCACCACCGCGCTGGCCTGCATGGAGCCGGGCGGGGAGCTGCGCATCGAGAGTGTCCTGGACGGGGACGGGGTGCTGTTGCGCATCAGCGACGACGGCAAGCCGCTCACCCAGACCGCGCAGGAGGCGCTCATCGCCCCCTTCTTCCAGACCCAGGAGCTCGGCGAGGGGGTGGGGCTTTCGCTGTGCAAGTCCATCCTGGAGCGACAGGGAAATTCCTTGACCATAATCAGCCGCCCCGGGGGGGGCAACACGTACAGCATCAGGCTTTTGACCAGAAAGGAGAACATCTGAGATGGCGAAACTGTTGGTGGTAGACGACGAGGCGAATATCAGGCTGCTGTACTCGCAGGAACTGAGCGACGAGGGGTACCAGGTGGTGACGGCGGGGAGCGCCCTGGAGGCGGTGGAGAAGCTCGAGTCGGAGAGCTTCGACTTGGCCGTGATCGACATAAAGCTGAAGAACGAGAGCGGCATCGAGCTGTTGCAGCGCATCGTCAAGGAGCGCCACACCATCCCGGTGATCCTGTGCACCGCCTTCTCCTGCTACAAGGACGATTTTTCGGCGTGGCTCGCCGACGGCTACGTGGTGAAGTCGAGCGACCTGCAGGAGCTCAAAGACGAGATCGCCCGCGTGCTGGCCAAGAGGCAGCGGGGGGCGTACGTGTGAGGAGCAGATACAGATAAAGATTAAGACTAAGTTTTGCAGTTGAAGCTCGTCTTAACCTTCGTCTTTCCTTGCTCTTAATCTAACTCTTAATCTTAGTCTTAATCTAAATCTGTTTCTCGGAGGCTTGTACCTATGAAGGCAGTAATTATGGCGGGTGGCTTTGGTACCCGCATGCAACCGCTCACCTGCAACATCCCCAAGCCGATGGTTCCGCTCATGAACCGTCCCATCATGCTGCACATCGTGGAACTCCTGAAGAAGTACGGGGTCACCGACCTGGTCATGCTCCTGTACCATCAGCCCAGCGTGATCAAGAACTTCTTCCGCGACGGCGCCGACCTGGGGGTGCGCATCACCTACGTGACGCCGCTGGAGGACATGGGCACCGCCGGTGCGGTGAAGTGCGCCGAGAAGTACCTGGACGAGCGCTTCCTGATCATCTCGGGCGACCTCCTGACCGACTTCAACCTGCAGAAGGTGATCGACTTCCACGAGTCCAACAAGGCGCTGGCCACCATCACCCTCACCTCGGTGAAGGATCCGCTCCAGTTCGGCGTGGTGATCACCGACAAGGAGAAGCGCATCACCCAGTTCCTGGAGAAGCCCGGCTGGGGCGAGGTGATCTCCGACACCATCAACACCGGCATCTACGTGCTCGAGCCGGAGATCTTCAAGTTCATCCCGGAGGGGGAGAACTTCGACTTCTCCCAGGACCTCTTCCCGCTTCTTTTGAAGAAGAAGTCGGCGCTGTTCGGCTTCCCGGTCAAGGGGTACTGGCGCGACATCGGCAACACCGATTCCTACCGCGAGGCGCACCACGACATCCTCAAGGGGAAGGTGGCGGTCAAGGTGGACGAGCCGCGCCGCGAGATGGCCGGCGTCGACCTCAGGGTCGGCGTGGACGTGAGGCTGGGCGAGGGGACCGTGGTGGAAGGGACGGTCGTGGTGGGGGACAACTCCCAGGTCCAGGGGGGAGCGGAGATCAAGGACTCGGTGATCGGCCGCAACTGCATCATCGAGCCGGGGGTGAAGCTGACCCGGGCCGTGGTCTGGGACAACGTCTACATCAAGAAGAGCGCCAAGATCAACGACTGCGTCATCTGCAACAACGTGAGCGTGGGACCGGCGACCGTGATGGAAGAGGGGGGGGTGGTGGCCGACGACACCGCCATCGGCGAGGAGAGCTACATCAAGCGGGACGTGAAGATCTGGCCCCGCAAGCTGATCGAGGCGGGCTCCACTGTCACCGGCAACCTGATCTGGGGGGAGCGCTGGAAGAAGTCCCTGTTCGAGGGGGAGATGATCAAGGGGCTCACCAACATCGAGCTCACCCCGGAGTTCGTGGCGAAACTGGGCTGCGCCTACGGCACCTCGCTCCCCAAGGGGAGCCACGTCCTGGTCGGGCGCGACACGACCCTCTCCTCGCGCATGCTCAAGCGCAGCTTCCTCGGGGGCATCCTCTCCGCCGGCGTCAACGTGCGCGACATCAGGATGGTGTCGCTCCCCGTCCTGCGCTACAAGCTGCGCACCTTCGGCGAGGTGGGCGGCGTGCACTTCCGCCAGTCGCTCGAGGACCCGGCCACCACCGAGATCGTCTTTCTCGACGCCGACGGCCTCGATTTCTCCTCCTCCATGGGCAAGAACATCGAACGCATCTTCTACAAGGAGAACTTCAGGCGCGCCCACCACATGGAGCCGGGGGGGATCACCGAGCTGCCCCAGGTGATGGACTTCTACCGCGAGGGATTCTTCAGGGGGGTGGACCAGCAGCTGATCCGCAGTGCCAAGGCCAAGGTGGTGGTCGACTTCAACCACTCGCCGGCCGGCCAGATCCTCCCCCAGATCCTCAACGACCTGGGGTGCGAGGTGATCGGCCTCAACACTTACCTGGACGAACAGCGCGGCTCGAAGACGGTGGACGAGAAGCCCAACTCCCTGCAGCAGCTCTCCAAGATCGTGATGACGCTGGAGGCGCGCGCGGGTTTCTGGCTCGACCCCACGGTCGAGGAGGTGGTGCTGGTGGACGAGACCGGAAAGATCTACCAGCCCGAGGAGTTCCTCGCGCTCATGACCACGCTCATGCTGAAAAGCGGCGCCAGGGGCGCCTTCGCGGTCCCGGTGTCGGCCCCGTCGGTGATCGACGAGATCGCACAGGAGAACGGCTCCTCGGTGCGCCGCACCAAGAGCATGGACCGCGCCATGATCGAGGCGGCCATCTCGCCGGAGGTGGTCATGGCCGGCTCCATGGCCGGGCGCTTCGCCTTCCCCAAGTTCCAGGCGGCCTTCGACGGCATGTTCACCATCGCCAAGACCATCGAGCTCTCCAGCGCCGCCGGGGTGCCCTTGTCGCGCGTCCTGAAGGAGGTCCCCAAGAGCTCCTTCCTGCAGGGGAAGGTTCCCTGCGTCTGGGAGAAGAAGGGGGGCATCATGCGCAAGATGAGCGAGGACAGCCTGGACAAGGAGGCCTCCTTCATCGACGGCATCAAGGTCTCCTTCGGCAACGACTGGGTGCTGGTGCTCCCCGACCAGTACCAGCCCGTGATCCACGTGGTGGCCGAGGCCAAGGATCCCAAGACGGCGCAGCGGCTCCTGGAGGAGTACATGCAGAAGGTGGAGCGCTGGAAAAAGGAGCTCGCCCAGTAAGAGGCGGCGCGGCCTGCGCCGCATCGAGGGGATAGGATGAGCGAACCACTGTACCTCACGCTGCTTTGGCACATGCACCAGCCCTTCTACAAGGATCCGGTCCGGGGGGAGTACCTGCTCCCCTGGGTCTACCTCCATGCGGTGAAGGACTACTACGACATGCCCGCCATCGTTGCTGAGAGCCCCGGCGCCAAGGTGGTCTTCAACCTGGTCCCCTCGCTTTTGGAGCAGATCCTCGACTACGCCTCCGGGGAAGCGGTGGATCCCTACCTGAGCCTGGCGCGCAAGGCGCCGGCCGAGTTGGACCAGGCGGAGCGGCTCTTTCTCCTGGAAAACTTCTTCTCCGCCAACAAGCGGCGCATGATCGAGCCCTACCCGCGCTACCTGGAGCTGTACCGGATGGCGGGGGACGGCGTACCAGGGACGGCCGCTTTGCGGGCGCCGCTCTTCACGGAGCGGGACCTCCTTGACCTGCAGGTCTGGTTCTACCTCGCCTGGACCGGGGAGGCGGCCAGACGGCGCTTCCCCGTCTTCGGCGAGCTGATCCGCAAGGGACGGGGCTTCGACGCCGCGGACAAGGCGCTGCTCTTCGACACCCAGCGCGAACTGATCGCCGAGATCATCCCGCTGTACCGCCGCCTGCACCAGGAGGGGAAGGTCGAGCTTTCGGTCACCCCGTATTTCCACCCGATCCTGCCGCTTCTGTGCGACTCGCGCATCGCGCGGGTGGCGCTGCCCGGCACGAGCCTCCCCAAGATCGAGATCCGCTACCCGGAGGACGCACGGGGGCAGGTGGCTCACGGCATCGAGAGCTTCGAGAAGCTGTTCGGCTTCAGGCCGCACGGCATGTGGCCCGCGGAGGGGGCGGTGAGCGACGAGGCGCTCGGCATCATGGCCCGGGAGGGACTGCGCTGGACCGCCTCCGACGAGCGGGTGCTGGCCCAGACCCTGCCCGGCGGGCTCGACGGCGAGCGGGAGGCGCTCTACCACCCCTACCTGTTCCAGCAGGGGGGGGAGGAGATCGCCCTCTTCTTCCGGGACCAGGTGCTCTCGGACCAGATCGGCTTCACCTACTCGCAGTGGGAGGCGGAGCGGGCCGTCGCGGACTTCGTGGGGCGGGTCAAGGAGATCCGGCAGCAGTGCCGCGCCCCCCGGGTGATCCCGGTGATCCTGGACGGCGAGAACGCCTGGGAGCACTACCACGACAACGGGCTTCCCTTTCTCTCCAGGCTCTACGCCGCGCTGGCGCAGATGTCGGGGGTGGAGCCGGCCACCTTCTCCGAGGTGCTGGAGCGGGTCCCGCAGCGCCGGGTGGTGCGCCACGTGCACCCGGGCTCCTGGATCAACGCCGACTACGGCATCTGGATCGGTCACCCCGAGGAGAACCTGGGGTGGGAGTACCTGGCCAAGGCGCGCCAGGCCGCGGTCCGCAACAGCGCCGAGGTGGCCCAGCTCCTCTCCGGTGGGGACAGCAGCGACGAAGCCGCCCGGCGCGCCTGCAAGGCCCTCTACGCCGCACAGGGGAGCGACTGGTTCTGGTGGTACGGCGACGACCACTTCTCCCCCCACTCCGGCAGTTTCGACCTGTTGTTCCGCAGCCACCTGATCAACGTCTACCGGCTGCTGGCGCTCGAGGTCCCGGGAGAGCTGCACGAGCCGATCAAGAAGCAGCGCCCCGCCGGCTTCGTCCGCGGGCCGGCGCGCCTGATCACCCCTGCCCTGGGCACCGCAGGGGAGGACTACTTCGAGTGGCTTGCCGCCGGGCTCTACGACCTGACCAGGCAGGAGGCGGCGATGCATGCCGCGGAGGCGGGGCTGCAGTCCTTCTTCTACGGCTACGACCTGGACTATTTCTACTTCAGGATCGACGGGGCGCAGCCGTTGGAAAAGCTCTTGCAGCCGGGGGACCTCCTGTCGCTGCACCTCATGGGGGGGGGCGAGTACCGCATCGAGATGCAGCCCGGAGACGGGGAGGGGGAACTGCAGCTCCTGCAGGAGGGGAAGTGGCAGCCGTCCGGCGGGGTGGCGCGCTACTGGGTCGGACGCAGCGCGCAGTTGCGCATCCCGCTCCCGGCGCTGCGGCTCGACGCGGGGGACCGGCTTTGCTGTTACCTGACCCACTCCCGCGGGGCGAACCTGCTCGGCCGCTGGCCCACCGAGGCGCCGCTCGCCCTCGCCTACGCGGGGCCCTGCCTGGGGATGGATCAGGGGGTGCTCAAGGACCTTTCCCCCGTGGAGCCGGAACCATCTTAAATTTTTCTTTTACAAAAAAACTTTACCCGCGGGCGCTCTTAATCTAGAATGTGCCTATAATTCCAGGGTGTTAGAGGTTTTACATGAAGATTTTGTTTGTTGCGTCGGAGGTCACTCCCTTCGCCAAGACCGGAGGTCTGGCGGATGTTGCCAGCGCGCTCCCGAAGACCCTCAAGACGCTCGGTCACGACGTGAGGATCATGATGCCCTTCTACTCCGTGGTCGAGAGGGGGGGGATGGCGGTCCGCAAGGGGCGCAAGAGCGCCTCGGTCATGGTGGACGGCGTCGAGAAGAAAGGGTTCCTGCGCCAGGCTTCGCTCGGGGAAATCCCGGTTTACCTCATCGAGAACAAGGAATACTTCGCCCGCGAAGAGCTCTACGGCACCCCCAGCGGCGACTATCCCGACAATGCCCAGCGCTTCTCCTTCTTCTGCCGCTGCGTCCTGGAACTGTTGAAGAAGATGGACTTCAGGCCGGACATCATCCACTGCCACGACTGGCAGACCGCGCTGATCCCGCATTACCTGAAGCACGAGCGCAAGAACGATCCCTTCTTTGCCAGGACCGGTGTCATCTTCACCATCCACAACCTCGCCTACCAGGGGCTCTTTCCGAAAGAGGAGCTCACCACCATGGGGCTCTCCAAGGAGTGCTTCACCATCGACGGGCTGGAATTCTACGGCAAGGTCAACCTCCTCAAGGGAGGCATCCTCACCGCCGACCTGGTGACCACCGTCTCCGAGGCCTACTGCCGCGAGATCCGCACCCCCGAGATGGGTTGCGGCCTGCACGGGGTGCTGCAGACCAGGAAGGACGACCTGGTGGGCATACTGAACGGGCTCGACTACGAGGAGTGGAACCCCGCCATGGACCGGGAGATCATGAAGAACTACAGCCATGCCTCCCTGTCCGGCAAGATGGTGGACAAGATCGGGCTGCAGCGGCTCATGGGGCTGGCCAGCGCCCCGGAGATCCCGGTCTTCGGCATGGTGTCGCGCATGGTGGCCCAGAAAGGGTTCGACCTGATCGCGGAACTGTTGCCCATGATCGCCAAGGCCCCGATGCAGCTGGTGCTGCTCGGCAACGGCGAGGAGCGCTACCTGAAGGCCTTCAACGACATCAAGGCCGCCGGCGCCCGCAACATCGCCTTCACCAGCGGCTTCGACCATTCCCTGGCCCCCAAGATCTACGCCGGCAGCGACATGTTCCTGATGCCGTCCTTCTTCGAGCCGTGCGGGCTGGGTCAGCTGATCGCGATGCGCTACGGTACGGTACCGGTGGTGCGCAGGACCGGCGGGCTCGCCGACAGCGTCTTCGACCCCCGGGACAACGACAAGACGCCCAACGGCTTCGTCTTCGACGAGTACACCGCCGAGGCGCTCTGGGAGGCGATCAACCGTGCGCTGACCGCCTACCAGGACAAGGCGTTCTGGAAGAAGCTGATGCGCCGCGGCATGAGCAGTGACTATTCCTGGCAGAACTCGGTGCACAAGTATCTGGAGTTGTATCGCAAGGCCTTGCTGCGCAAGGGAGGGGAGGCGTAAGCTGTGGAACACGAAGATCTCGACGAACTGGCCGGTGAGATCCGGAGGCTCATCGAAAGCAACAAGGAATTTCTGAAGCGCGTGGTCGAGGAGGATTACGACGACGAGGATGAGGTGGACGGCGAGGAGGAGACCCCGGAGGATCCTGAGGACTTCGAGGAATTGTAATCAAGGCCGTGCGGTTGCGGAAGCGGAATAAAGAAGGCGGCGCCGAGAGTTGATCTCGTGCGCCGCCTTTTTTTTGCCTGGCTAGCGATGATCTACCGCCAAGATGCCCATCCCCCTCTCCCTCCGGGAGAGGGCTGGGGTGAGGGCGCTGCAATAGGCAATGATCCCGCTTCGTGGCAACTCCCTCACCCGCCCTTTGGGCACCCTCTCCCGGAGGGAGAGGGGATTAGCGGAAGCCTCTCGCTAGTTATGTTTCTTTGTGGCCTTGCGGACGCTGCCGGAGGTCCCCCCCCCTTGCGGGAGTGGGCTAGGTGGCGGAGGCTGCCGCTACTACTTTGCGGCCGGCTGTTCCGGGACGATGTCCACCGAGGTGATGGGAGCCGGACCCGCCGGAGCCGTTGTCGTCGCCGGGGCCGGGGGCGCTGCCGCTGCGGGCTGGGGCGCCGGGGCCGCAGCCTGGGGCGTTGCCGGTGCAGGTGCAGCAGGTGCCGGCGCTGCCGGCGCCGCAGGCGGTGTGTAGTAGACCGGGGCCGAGGCCGGAGCGGGCTGGGGCTCCTTTTCTTTCTCCTTGGCGAAGAGCGGCTTGTAGGTCTTCATCAGCGCGAGCATCTCGTCGAACTGCTTCACGTACAGGGTGGAAACCTCGGGCCCGTTGGGGACCGTGGAAGGTTCGCTCTTGGCGAAGGCGGCGTTGACCCCCGCCACCGTCTTGAACTTCACGTCGACCTTCTCGGTCAGGTTCGCCGCCGCCTCGTCGAAGTCCGGGTACTGCAGCGAGAAGAACATCGGGTAGGAGGGGACGTCGCGGCGGAAGTTCGGGTACTCCCAGATGGTGGTCCCCTCGCGGTCCAGCATGACGGCGGACATGGAGAGGTAGTTGTAGTCCGTCTCCAGGTAGGAGAGGAAGTTGCTCGAATAGACCTTGCCCGGTTTGGTGAGGCCGCTCACGGTGACGAAGAGGACCGCGTCCAGGCCGTTCTCGGTCATGAGCTGTTTCAGGTCGTCCTTCTTGAAGAAGTACTTGTTGTAGATGATGCGGGCGTCGTCGCGTTTCTCGCGGTTCCAGACCAGGCTGCTGAAGAGCCGGTCCGGGTCTGCCGTCACCGGGCGCACCGCGTAGAAGATGCCGGTACTCCTGATCCGCGCCACCAGTTCCTTCTCGTTCCTGAGGTTGTAGCCGCGCACGATGGAAAGGATGGCGGCTTTCTCGGGGTGCCTGATGTCGCTGTCGGCATCGGTGAAGAACGGCGCCACGCCGACGGTGCGTACCTTCTTCTCCAGGGTTTCCTGGGGGATGCTGTAGTAGTTGTGGGCGCAGCCGAACAGCGCTCCGGTGACCACCATGAGCAGGGCAAGTCTGAACAAGATCCTCATCTGATGACGCCTCCTGTAAAGGATTCTAACTCTCCGCCGTCTTATATCAGAAGCTTAGCCGGAGCGCTACAGCTTATTGCTCACCTTCCAGCATGATGAAGCCCACCTGTCTGCCGGTGTCGCCTTCGTCGCGGCGGTAGGAGAAGAACAACTCCTGGTTGCAGCTGACGCAGTGCTCGCTGACCTGTACCTGGTCGGCGGCAAGGCCGGCGTCCAGAAGCAGTTGGCGGTTGGCCTTGCCCAGGTCGAGCATCCACTTTCCTTCCCCCTGCGCTGTGGCGCAGAGGTCCCAGGCCATGCCGGCCTGCTTGAAGGCGTCACGCACCGGGGCGTCCACCTCGTAGCAGCAGGCGCCGATGTGGGGGCCGATCGCGGCGCGGATGTCCTTCTTGGCGCAGCCGAACAGGTTTACCAGTGCCTCGACGCCCTTGGCGGCGATGTTGCCCGCGGTCCCCTGCCACCCGGCGTGCAGCGCGGCCACCACCTTCTGCACCGGATCGTGCAGCAGGACCGGTACGCAGTCGGCGACGCAGACGGCGATCATGATGCCGGGTTGGTTGGTGACGATGCCGTCGCACTCGAGCTTCAGGAAGTGGGACAGTTCCGGGTTGGGCGCATCGATCACCAGGAGGTCGGTGCCGTGCACCTGGCTCACGGTGAGGAAGCGGTCCAGGGTCGCGCCCAGGCTGCGGGCGAGCAGGCTGCGGTTCCCCTCCACGTTGTGCGAGGAGTCCAGGGTGTTGCTCCCCAGGTTCAGCGAGTTGTACGGGGGACGCGATACCCCTTCGTGGCGCGTGGTGAAGCCGGCGACGGCGCCAGCGGCGAGCCGCGGCTTCAGGTACTGGATCTTTCCTGCTTTCTGCATTTCCATGTATGACACCTCTTCTATGTATTAACTATTTCCTAGTCCCTGTTTTTCTCTTCCAGGTAGGCGATGATGCCGGCCATGTCGGGCGGCAGCTCCGTGTCGAACTCCAGGTACTCGCCGCTGACCGGGTGCAGGAAGCCGAGGGTCTTGGCGTGCAGCGCCTGGCGCCCCATGGTCTTGACCATCTGCTTGAGGACCGGGTCCTTCAACTGGGCCAGCCGGCTACCGCCGCCGTACACCTCGTCCGCCAACAGCGGGTGTCCCGCCTCGGAGAGGTGCACCCTGATCTGGTGCGTGCGCCCCGTCTCCAGCTTCAGGCGCACCAGGGAGATGCCCGGGTAGCGCGCCTCGACACGCCAGTGGGTGATGGCGTTCTTGCCGTGCCGCGCCTTGCCCGACATCTTCTTGCGCTCCACCGGGTGGCGTCCGATCACGGACTCGATGCGTCCCCGGTCCTCCTTGGGGCTGCCGTACACCAGCGCGAGGTAGATCCGCTTGATGGAGTGCACCTTGAACTGCTCGGCGAGGCCGTTGTGGGCCCGGTCGCTCTTGGCGATCACCAGGGTTCCCGAGGTGTCCTTGTCGATGCGGTGCACGATGCCCGGCCTGAGCTCCCCCCCGATCCCGGAGAGGTCCTTGCAGTGGGCGAGGAGCGCGTTCACCAGGGTCCCCTCGGCGTTGCCCGCGCCGGGGTGCACCACCATGCCCGCACCCTTGTTCACCACCACGACGTCGCTGTCTTCGTAGAGGATCTCGAGCGGGATCTCCTCCGGCTGCGGTTGGGCCGGCGCCGGCGGCGGGATGGTCACCGTTACCGCTTCGCCACCCTTGAGCTTGAGGGACGGCTTTTGCTGCTGGCCGTTCACCGTGGCCTGTCCGGTTTCGATGAGCCTCAGTGCGGCGGAACGGGTGATTTCGGGGACGCTGCGGGCGATGAAGCTGTCCAGCCGCTCGGGGTCGGCGTCGCAGGGGAAGGTGAGTTCAATTGGTTCCATCTTTACTTGGTTTCTCCTGGGAGAGTGACTCCCGTAAAAAAAGCGCGGGCGCGTTTCTGAATGGAAGCGCGCCCGGGACCTGTCAGTGTTGAAGTTGTACTGCCTACCAGATATTGGATTCGATCTTCCCGGCCCGCTTGATCAGTACGTCGACCACCGCGATGTCGAAGATGTTGGATTCCGCCAGCTCTTTGCTCACCCGGGACTGGAAGTGTTCCCGTCCTTCTGCCAGTTGCTCGTTGAGGAGCTCGAAGATGTTGTCTTCCTTGATCCCCTGCTCGACCTTCTCGCGGTTGTAAAGGGCTACGTCCGATACGATGGCCCTGGCCAGCCTTCTGGCCTGATCCTGGTTTTCTATGAGACTCATCGAAATCTCCCTGGCGGTCAAATATCAGGGCACACTATACGCAGTTTTGCAGCAAGATTCTATCTTAATTTTAAGGCGAAATAGATGCTGGCGTTTCCGCGCCTCACCAGGAGCGCCACCGCGCCCCTGGTGTCGGCGTCCTTCATCGCCTTTTGGTACTCCGCGAGGTTACGCACCTTCTTCTGGTTCACCGAAACGATGACGTCGCCGCGCTGGATGCCGCTCTCCTCAGCGACCCCCCCCGGCTCGAGATCGCTCACCACGACGCCGGTGATGCCGCGCCGGCGCATCTCCGGACCGACCTCCTCTACGGAGAGCCCGAGCAGCCCCGCCTCGCGCTCCGGTCGTTGCATCTGCGACTGCGCCGGGGCGTTGTCCGCCGGGGCCGTGGTGACGGACGCCTTGATCTCCTTGCCGTCGCGGTACAGGGTGATGTCGACCTTCCTGCCGATGGGGGTCTCGCCGACCAGGCGCTGCAGTTGCCGCACGTCCTTCACGTTCTCGCCGTTGAAGCCGGTGATGATGTCACCTTGCATGATGCCGGCCTTGGCGGCCGGGCCGCCGGGGACCACGTCGTTGACCAGGGCGCCGCCGGCCTTGGGAAGCCCGAACGACTTCGCCATCTCCTCGGTGACCGACTGGATCGAGACGCCGAGCCAGCCGCGGCTTACGTTCCCCTTGGTGATCAGCTGGGTGACCACCTGCTTGGCCATGTTGACCGGGATGGCGAAACCGATCCCCTGTCCGGCGGCGACGATGGCGGTGTTGATGCCGATAACCTCGCCGTAGATGTTGAGCAGGGGGCCGCCGGAGTTGCCGGGGTTGATGGAGGCGTCGGTCTGGATGAAGTCCTCGTAGGTCTCGATGCCCATGTTGGACCTGCCGGTGGCGGAAATGACGCCGACGGTAACGGTGCGGTCCAGGCCGAAGGGGTTGCCGATGGCGACCGCCCACTGTCCCACCTGCAGCTTGGTGGAATCACCCAGGACCGCCGCCGGCAGCGGTTCCTTGGCGTTGATCTTGATGACGGCGATGTCGGTCTTCGGGTCGGAACCGATCACCTTCCCGGTATAGACGCTTTCGTTGGAAAGCTTGACCTGGATCGTCTCCGCGTCCCTGACCACGTGGTCGTTGGTGACGATATACCCTTCCTTGTTCAGGATGAAGCCGGAGCCGAGGCTGCTTTCCCTGCGGTACTGCGGGCGTCCCATGTCCCCAAAGAAGTCTTCGAAGAAGGGGGATCCCTCGAAGAACGGGCGCACCAGTTTCTTCTTGCCGATGGTGGATATGTTTACTACTGAAGGAGTGACCTTCTTCACCAGGCTTGTGAAGGCTTGCTGCGTGTTAAGTATGTCTTTGGGAACTTCCTGGACCGGAGCTGGTACAGATTCTTTACGGTCCGATTCATAGAGCAGAGCGCCTTCTTTCTTTTTGCAGGAAGAAAGGATTGAGGAAAGGATCAGGAAGACAACGAGCAGTCGGACGCTTTTCATTTGTCGCTCCTTTAAATGAAAGGCTTAGCAGGGAGGAAAAAGCGTAGCCAAAAACCGGATTGATGTCAACCCCTTCGCCAGATTCAGCAACTCTCTCACGCTTGTGCAAATACCCCTTGACGGCTGATGGGTATTTGAATATATATGCAGAAACGGGGGTGCCGCGTGCAAGAGAAGATCAAGCAGGAAATAAGAGAGATGAAGCTGGGTGAGAAGGTGCGTGGTCTGCGCCAGGAACAACGGCTCACCCTCCAGGCCCTGGCCGACATGACCGGACTTTCCAAGCCGCTTCTGTCGCAGATCGAGAACGACCAGGTCACCCCGCCCATTGCCACGCTGCTCAAGATCGCCAAGGGGCTCAAGGTCGGCATCCACTACTTCTTCGAGGAGGCGGGCGACCGGCAGAAGTTCATGCTGACCCGCGGCGACCAGTCCCCGCTGGGCAGCCAGCGCCGTCCCGGCAAGGACGCCGTCCAGCAGGGCTATATGTACAAGCCCCTGGCGCCGGGCATGCGTCAGAAGAAGGTGGAGCCCTTCCTGATCGAGTTCGAGCAGCGCGAATGGGACACCAGTCTTTTCTACAGCCATGAGGGGGTCGAGTTTCTCTACCTGCTCGATGGCGAGCTGGAGTTCCACTACGCCGACGAGGTCATGCGACTCTACCCCGGTGACAGCATATACTATGAATCCTCCGAGCCGCACGGCTATGTCTCCGTCGGCGAGGTTCGTGCCCGTGCGGTCGCAGTTCTTTATACCAAGAGCTAAGGCCCGGATTGTCCCTTTAGGAACAAAGGAAAGCGTAACCCCAATCAGCCCTCGCGTATGAGTTTTTCGACGCTGGCACTTGAGGTTACGCTTTTTTAAGTTTGACAGTCTGCTGTCCGGCGGCTATCATTTAGCCTGGTTTCCCCATCCACCTGTGACAACTTGATACTTCCCGCACCGCTCCCTCCTCCCAACTGAATGGCGTATTGTCTTCTTTCGACTCCTGTCTGTGTGGTAGGTGTTTTTTCGGGATTTTCCGTCAATCGTTGTGAGGGGTTGAGTAACGTTAAGGAAATTTACTCATTAATTCGTTGACGCTCGGGATGCGCTTTGCTATAAAGCTGGACTCCGCAGCAACGACGTTCTTTGCAACCGAATAGATGAACCGGCAGGAAGAAGGGCCACAGGAGCACCTAGCGGTGCGCTGGCAGCCTTTCGGGCACGATCCCCGGATCCGGTCACTGCAAAAGCCTCGAAAAGTTTTTTGAAAAAAATCCTTGACGGGCGGCAGCGGTTCAGGTAGGGTGCTGAGTCTGTCGCAACACGGCGGCTTGGTCTTTGAAAACTAAATAGTAGACGAAACAGCATTTGCGAGTTTCAAAATGTAACAAGTCAGTTGTTTCAAACTAGAATCGGATTTT
>NZ_BLXY01000019.1 GCF_014193585.1 Geomonas paludis | reverse complement strand
TCCGATTCTAGTTTGAAACAACTGACTTGTTACATTTTGAAACTCGCAAATGCTGTTTCGTCTACTATTTAGTTTTCAAAGACCAAGCCGCCGTGTTGCGACAGACTCAGCACCCTACCTGAACCGTTGCCGCCTGTCAAGATTTTCTTTCAAAAATTTTTCGAGGCATTTTGCAGTGACTCGATCCGGAGATCGCGCCCGAAGGACTGTCAGAACACCGCGAGGTGCTTCTGTGGCCCTTCTTCCTGCCGGCTCAATATTCGGTTGCAAAGAACGTCGTTGCTGCGAAGCTCAACCTTATAGCAAAGGCCGTTTCGGCTGTCAATGCTTTTTTCGTTGGCCGCCGCCGGACAAAGTGTCTTGTTCGTCAGCGGAGGGTGGTTATAGCAAATGGCTTCGACTGCGTCAACGGGTTTGTTGTTTGTTTTTGTTAACAGTGGCCGAAGCAGCAGCAAACGCTAAAGGTTTGGCCTTTTTGGTGGACACTGGTGGACCCAGTGGACACGGTGGACAATAGTGGACCGCGAAACTGACACAAACGAAAAAGGGCGATGCTTGCGCATCGCCCCCTCTTTATCGGTGTCGGCTTTTGAAACTTTAGGCAAATGATACTTTGGCAAAGCGGCGCTTGCCTACCTGTATGATGTACTCACCACTGCACGCTATCTCCAGGTTCTCATCGGAGATCTTCTCGCCGTTGATTTTGACACCGCCCCCCTGGATGGAACGACGCCCTTCGCTGTTGGACTTCACTAGCTGCGCCTCAGCCAGAACCCTGCACAGCAGAACCTTCTCCCCTTCAGCTTTCAGCGCAAACTCGGGCATCTCATCCGGGGTCTCGTTGTTCTTGAAGCGCTTGACGAAGTTCTCATCTGCCACAGTCGCGGCGTCCGCCCCGTGATAACGGGCAACCATCTCGCGGGCCAACTGCTTCTTGGCTTCCATCGGATGCACCGCCCCACTCTTCAGGTCGGCCTTCAGCTGCTCGAACTGGGCCATGGTCAGATCGCTCAGCAGTTCATAGTAACGAACCATCAACTCATCGGAGATGGACATAACCTTGCCGTAGATCTCGTCGGCGGGTTCGTTGATGCCGATGTAGTTGCCCAGGGACTTGCTCATCTTGTTCACGCCGTCCAAACCTTCGAGAAGCGGCATGGTGATGACGCACTGAGGAGCCTGCCCCCACTCCCTCTGCAGCTCACGCCCGACCAGCAGGTTGAACTTCTGGTCGGTACCGCCAAGCTCGACGTCGGCCTTGAGCGCCACGGAGTCGTATCCCTGCACCAGCGGGTACATGAACTCGTGAATGCTGATCGGCATCTGGTTGGAGAAGCGGTTGCTGAAGTCTTCGCGCTCGAGCATACGGGCGACGGTGTACTTGGAAGCAAGCCCGATCATGTCGGATGCGGTGAGCTTCCCCAGCCACTCGGAGTTGAACACGACCTTGGTGAGCTTGGGATCAAGGATCTTGAACACCTGCTCCTTGTAAGTCTCAGCGTTTTTCAGGACATCTTCGCGGGTCAGAACCTTGCGGGTCTCGGACTTGCCGGTGGGGTCACCGATCATACCGGTGAAGTCACCGATCAGAAAGTGCACCTCGTGGCCGAGTTTCTGGAATTGACGCATCTTGTGCAGCAGCACGGTGTGCCCCAGATGCAGGTCCGGCGCGGTCGGGTCAAAACCGGCCTTGATCTTGAGAGGCACGCCGGTCTTGGCGGATTTCTCGAGCTTCTCTACCAGCTCTTTCTCCACCAGGATCTCTACGGCGCCCCTCTTGATAATTTCCATCTGCTCTGCAACGGTCATCACTTTCCCTCCAGATTGTATTTCAAAAAACAGCCCTCACCCTGTCCCTCTCCCAGAGGGCGAGGGGACACGTTGATCACGTGCTCGGAGAGGCACCTGCGACCTAGCCGCAGGCGATGTTGATTCGCTCGATGTTCAGCGCGAGTCCACTCTTCTCATCAACCTCGATAACCACCGCGTTGATGCGGATGTCCTTCTTCGCCACCTCGAACTTGGACGGCCGCTGGGTGACAAACTTCAGGATAGCCTCTTCCTTCTTGACACCGATGACGGAGTCGAAAGATCCGGTCATCCCGGCATCGGTCATGTAGGCGGTGCCGGCAGTCAGGATGCGCTCGTCGGCGGTCTGCACATGGGTGTGGGTGCCGATGACCGCCGAAACCCTTCCGTCCAAGTACCAGCCCAGCGAGACCTTCTCGCTGGTGGCCTCGGCATGGAAGTCGACAAAGATGATGGGTGTCTCTTCCTTGAGCTTTGCGATCTCTTTGTCGGCACAACGGAAAGGACAGTCCAGGTTGTTCATGAAAACCCGGCCTTCCAGGTTCAGGATGCCGACCTTCACCCCGCCGGGGGTCTTGACGATGGTCGTCCCCTTGCCGGGAGTTCCCTCGGGATAGTTGGCCGGGCGCACGATGCGGTCCTCGCGCTTGATGTACTCCAGCGCGTCCTTCTTGTCCCAGATGTGGTTGCCGGAGGTGATCATCTGGACGCCGCACTTGAACAGGTCTCGCGCGGTCTCCTCGGTCAGCCCAAAGCCGCCGGCGGCGTTCTCGCCGTTGGCTATCACGAGATCGACCATGTGCCGGTCAACGATGCGGTGCAGCTCACGGGAGAGCGCCTCGCGACCGGGCTTGCCGATCACGTCCCCGATAAAGAGAAGCTTAACGGGCATATTCGGTTGCCCTGGTTTCCCTGATCACGTTGACCTTGATCTGGCCCGGGTAGGTCATCTCGGTCTCGATCTTCTTGGCGATGTCCTTGGCGAGGACCAGCGCGCGGTCATCGGTCACCTGGTCGCTGGATACCATGACGCGGATCTCGCGGCCGGCCTGGATGGCGAAGGAGGTCACGACACCGTCGAACGAAGTGGCAATCCTCTCCAGATCGTCCAGACGCTTCACGTAGGTTTCCATCATCTCGCGCCGTGCACCGGGGCGGGCGCCGGAAAGAGCGTCGGCCGCCTGGACCAGAACGGCGAGAACGGTGGCCGGCTTTTCGTCCTCATGGTGCGCCATGATGGCGTGGACGATCTTGGGCGACTCGCCGTACTTCTTGGCGATGTCCGCGCCGATGACCGCATGGGAGCCCTCGATCTCGTGGTCGACGGCCTTGCCGAGGTCATGCAGCAGACCCGCCCTTTTCGCCTGCTTCACATTGATGCCGAGTTCTGCAGCCATGATGCCGCAGAGGAATGCGACTTCCAGCGAGTGCTGGTAAACGTTTTGGCTGTAGGAGGTGCGGTACTTCAGACGCCCGATGAGCTTCAGGATCTCCGGGTGAATGCCGTGCACGCCCAGGTCGAAGGCGGCCTGCTCGCCGGCTTCCTTCATGGCCTGCTCGATCTCTTCCTGCGATTTCGCAACGACTTCCTCGATGCGGCCGGGATGGATCCTGCCGTCGGCGATGAGTTTCTGCAGCGACAGCTTGGCCACTTCCCTCCTGACCGGGTTGAAGCCGGAAAGGATGACCGCTTCCGGAGTGTCGTCGATGATCAGGTCGATGCCGGTGGCGGCTTCAAGAGCCCTGATGTTGCGCCCCTCGCGGCCGATGATGCGCCCCTTCATCTCGTCGGAGGGAAGAGTCACGACGGAGACGCTGCGCTCGGCGACGTACTCGCCCGCATAACGCTGCATTGCCAGGGCCAAGACTTCCTTGGCCTTCTTGTCGGCGGTTTCCCTGGCCTCCTCCTCCATCGCCTTGATCAGCTTGGCGACGTCGAGTTTCGCCTCGTCTTCCATGGAGTCCATCAGGAACTTCTTGGCCTCGGCGGCGGTCATGCCGGCGATCTGCTCCAGCTTCGCCTTCTGCTCACCCACCAGAGCGTCCAGCTTCTCTTCCTTCTGGGTGAGCCCCTGCTCCTTGTTGGACAGAGACTGCTCGCGCTGCGCCAGCCCCTGCTCCCTCTTCAGGAAGTCGGCATCACGCTGGTCGAACAGGTTGGTCTTCTTGTCGAGGTTTTCTTCTTTCTGCTGCAGCCTCTTCTCCAGGGCCTGCAGGTCGCGACGCTTCTCGCGGCTCTCTTGTTCAAATTGCCTTTCCAGCTCTTCCTTTGCCTGGTAAACCACGTCCTTGGCCTGGACGGCGGCCTCCATGGCCACGACCTCAGCCTGGCGCTTGGCATCCTCGATCATCTTGGCGGCCAGCGTCTCCGCATTGGTCACCAGCGAATCCGAGAGTTTCTTGCGCAGGACGTTGCCTATCACGTACCCGATGGCGGCCGCGACAAGCACTAGCAAAATGGCAATAGTTATGTCGACTTTCACGGTTGCTCCCCCTCACATATATGTTTATTAACGCGAACCACCCGACTCTCGGTGACGATCAAGTCCATCGTCACGTCGTGCGGCTCGCCGGCTATCTCCTGAAGCAGTTGGAAGTCGTAGCAAAACGCCACCAGCTTCCCGCTTCCTTCCAGACGGTGCAAAGAGCGGTCATAGTACCCCTTGCCGTAACCTATGCGGCGCCCGCACAGGTCGAAGGCCACCCCGGGCACCACGATGAGGTCCGCTTCCGCCGGATCGCATCCCTCGCCTTCAGGCTCCGGGATGCCGTACCTGCCGGGGGCGAGCTCGGTGAGAGCCGCCACCTGGCAGAACTTCAAATCATTGCCCACAACCGCCGGGTACAGCAGCCGCTTGCCCGAGGCCAGGGCTGCGGCAGCAACCACTTCCGTATCGACTTCGTGGTGGATCGGCGCATAGAGCACCAGCGCCCTGGCGGCCTGATATTCGGGCAGATCCAGGAATCGCTGTTGCAGGGCCAAGCTCAGCGAGGCCACCTGCGGCTTGGACAGTTCGCGGCGTCGGGCAAGGGTCGCGGCTCTATGGGCACGCTTGGGCATAACGCTTTAATTCCGTGTTGGTTCAGAAGGTGGACGGCAAGGGCCGCCCTTCGAGACAGGTGCTCTGGTGGGGAGTGCTGATGGGGGTGACGGGTGTTGCGTTGACAGGTTTTGATAGAGTGGGCCGCGTTCAAATGAAGCGCCAAATTTGAACTTTATGTAAATGCAGCCATTAACCCCTGGACATGCTGCTTAACGTCTTTAGGCTACTATCAGCAAACGCGGAGAAACCACTTCTCCACGCAGGTTCTGGCAAAGCTTTGCAACCGTACAACCAATCAGCTATATGTTTAATCTCCCGCAAGAGACCTGAAACTCTAAAACTGTTGCCGGTCCAGCCGTTCAATCAGCCCCGCTACCCGCTCGCTGCAGGTGCGTTGCTCTTCTGCCATTTGCTTCCGGGCGTCCAGGCAGGCTTCTGCCAAATTCATCAACGCCAGGATTACTACCAGTTGGGTATCGCCACCACTGACCTTGGCTTCCGCCTCCGCCAGCTTTTCGTTGACCAGAGCCTCGACTTGCGCCACGTGCTCAGGTGTCGCAACACTCTTCACCTGGAGCTCTCGCCCCAGGACCCTGATGCTGTGCGTGGCGATCAAGCGGTCAGACCCCTTCCAACTTTTTCAGTATCGCATCTATGCGGGCCTTGAAACCGACCCGTTCTTCATGAAGCCGCGAATTCTCATTTTTCAGCCGATCGTTCTCGAGTTTCAACTCGCCAACGACATTAATTAGAGAATTTAGCCGCCCTTCTAGTTCATTAAACAGCTCATCACTCATTATTGCACCTTTTGCGGCAAAATCATATGCGATAAGTACCCAAAAGTCAAGGCTATCATTGGAAAAGCGCGTCTACAAACTGGACCGGATCGAAGGCCCGTAGGTCCTCTACGGACTCCCCCACGCCAATGAATCTGACAGGCAGAGCGTATTCATGACAAACCGCAACGACGATGCCACCTTTGGCGCTGCCATCGAGCTTGGTCAGCACCACGCCGGTAACGTCGGCGGCCTCCTTGAACAGCTTCGCCTGGGAGAGCGCGTTTTGCCCGGTGGCCGCGTCCAGCACCAGCAGGGTTTCATGCGGACCGTCCGGAATTTCACGGGTCAGCACCCGGCGGATCTTCTTCATCTCCTCCATGAGGTTGACCTTGGTATGCATCCGGCCTGCGGTATCGATGATGAGGACATCGGTCCCGCGCGCGATGGCGGCCTTGCAGGCGTCGAAGACGACGGCGGAGGGGTCGGCCCCTTCCTTGTGCCGCACGATGTCAGCGCCCACGCGCTTGGCCCAGGTCTCCAACTGTTCAGCGGCGGCGGCCCGGAAGGTGTCGGCTGCGGCCAGCAGCACCTTCTTCCCTTCCCCTGCGTAGCGGGCGGCCAGCTTGCCAATGGTGGTGGTTTTGCCGACGCCGTTGACCCCGATCACCATGATGACGAAGGGCTTCTTGTCGGTGACCACCAGCGGTGCATGGTGCTCCAGGAGGCGCAGCTGGATCTCTTCCTTCAAAGCCCTCTTCAGGGCGGCGCCATCCTGAAGTTCATCGCGCTTGAGGCGCTGTTCGAGGGTGCGGATCAGGTCGACCGTGGTCTTGACGCCTAGGTCGGCGGTGATCAGGATCTCCTCAAGCTCCTCGAGAGTATCGGTATCGATCTGCTTTTTGCCCAGCAACAGGGTGTCCACCCGGCCGATGATGGTCTCGTGGGTCTTGCTCAGGCTGCGCTTGAGGCGATCGAAGAAGCTGGGCTTGGCCTGCTCGACGGGTTCGGATACCGGGGCCGGCGCCGGCGCGGCGGGCTCGGTCCAGACTTGACGCGGTGCGGGGGCGGAAGGTTCGGGGACAGAGGCGGGGGTGACGACAGGCTGTGCAGACTGCGCCTGTGCGGGAGGCGCGGAAACGGGCGGCTGCAGAGGCGCTGCTGCCTCCTGCTGCTTTTCCTCCCGCCGCTCCTGCTGCTCCTGTTCTTCGACAGATTGCTCGCCGGCGGTCTCGGCAGGCTCCTCGGCGCCACCGATACCGAGCTTTTTGAAAAGACCTTTGAAAAATCCTTTGTTTTCCTCGGCCATCAATAAATCTCCTTATGCAAAAGCTGCGCGGTGTCCCGGAATTTCTTCAGGGCCAGCAGCGGCAGTGCATTGCGGTCCATGGTCATTACCAAGGCATAGTCCTCGCCGATGGCGCCCACAATGACGTATTGCTCGTCAGTACTGATGACGGTTTCCTGCACGGAGCCGGTAGCAAACTTCTCGTGCAGCCCCTTGAGCTGGGTGAGCAGGATGCCCCAGTGAGCGGCCGTGACCTTCATCTCGAAGGGGTCGCCATGGGAAAACTGCTCGACGGCTTCCCCTTCCCAGTCAGCCAGAATGGCACCATTGCCACCGGGCACGGATTCAACCAGTGTAGTCAACAGTCTCTTGAACGGCACGTCAAGCTCCTACGGTGAAAATATAACGGCATGGGGGTGGCGGCAGCTCAACCCGGCACACTCATCCCAGTTCAGCATTGCAAGTGACGGCAAAGCCCTCACCCCCGCCCCTCTCCCGGAGGGCGAGGGGAGAAATTCTCCTAACGGTTCAGGCGCACCGACACCAGCTTGGAAACGCCGGGCTCTTCCATGGTGACGCCGTACAGGGTGTCGGCAACGGCCATGGTGGCGCGGTTGTGCGTGATGATGATGAACTGGGAGTTGGCGCTCATCTCACGCACCATGTCGTTGAACCGGCCGATGTTGGCGTCGTCGAGCGGCGCGTCGACCTCGTCAAGAAGACAGAACGGCGAAGGCTTGATCAGGAAGATGGAGAAGATGAGCGCAACGGCGGTGAGCGCCTTCTCGCCACCGGACAGCAGCGACACATTCTGCAGCTTCTTGCCCGGGGGCTGCACCACGATCTCCAGACCGGTGTTGAGGAGATCCTCTTCGTCGGTCAGGCGCAGTTCGGCGTGACCGCCGCAGAACAGGCGCGGGAAGATCTGCTGGAACTTCTCGTTCACCATCTGGAAGGTCTCCAGGAAGCGCTTCCTCGTGGTGCGGTTGATGCGCTGAATCGCCTTCTGCAGGGCGTTCATCGACTCCTCGAGATCGTCCTTTTGGCTGGAGAGGAAGGAGAAACGCTCCTCCATCTCCTTGAACTCCTCGATCGCCATCAGGTTCACTTCGCCCATCTCGTTGATGGTCTTCTGCAGCTCGGCCTGGCGCTTGGTACTTTCAACCTCGTCCCACTCCACCTTGGAGTAGTTGAGCAGCGCGTCGGCGATCTCCATGCGGTGCTTTTCCTTGAGGGTTTCCTCCAGGTGGGCAAGCCGCATGCTCACCTCGGTGAGACGGAGACTTTTGGCGTTCAGCTGTTCCCTCACGGTGACGGCATCAGCACGCATGCCTTTCAGCAGCGCCTCTTCCTCCTGCACCTTGGCGGCTTCGGTCTCGTACCGATCCTTCACCTGCAAGAGGGCCTGCTCGCTGGCCAGCTGCTGCTTGACCACTGCGCGCAGCGCCTCTTCCCCTTCCGCAATGGCGGCCAAGAGCCGGGTACGCTCGTCGCCGGAACCTTCGAGCTCCCTGGTGCGGGAGGCGATGCGGTTGGCGAGGTCGGTGCAGAGCCCTTCGACGCGGCGCAGCGCACGCTCGGTGGACTCCCCTTTCTCCCTGAGCGCAGCGACACGCACCTTCATTGAGGTGACCATCTCGCGCGCCTCTTCCATTTCGAAGCGGGATCCCTCCAGGCGCCCTTGCAGTGCTTCAACGGTCTTTTCCAGGGCCGCCTTGCGCTCCTCGGCCTGGGCCCTTTTTACATCGGCCTGGGCCAACTCGCCGGAGACCAGGGCCTGTTCCTCGGCCAACTGCTCTTCCTCGGCCTCGCGGACGGCACCATTCTCCTCGATACGGCGACACTCGGACAGCGCAGTCTGCAGGTCCTTGTCCGCGTTCACGATCCGGATGTCGAGGCGATGCAGGGTCTGGCGCAGCTCCACGCGGTGCGCCTCTGCCTCGGCGATGTCCCCTCTCCTCTTCTCGCGCTTATCGGCCAGTTCCTGCACCTCGGCTTCGAGACGCTCGACCTCGGCTCCCAGCGACTTGATCTCCCGCTTTTTGTGGATGATCCCCTGCTGGGCGGGCTCGGCCGAACCACCATTGACGATACCGCCACCATGAGCCAGATCGCCTTCCAGGGTGACGAAGGTGGAGGCTGGGAAGGACGCGGCAAGGTCAAGCGCGTGATTGAGGTCGCGGGCCAAGTAGGCGCCGGCAAGAAGCGGCTCGACCAGATGGGCGTGCTGTTTGGGCACGGTGACCCGCTCCCAAAGCGGAGCTGCCCCCGGCGGGATCTCCTTGGCCTGCTGGCGCCAGGGGGGCGCGGTCACGAAGCTGCAGCGGCCGCCGGCGCTCCCCTTGAGATGGGCAACGGCGTCCAGCGCGGTGGCGGAAGATTCGCAGAGCAGGTACTGCAAGCGGTCACCGAGGACGGCCTCCAGGGCCACCTCGAATTCCTCCTCCACCTCGAGTGCATCCGCGATCATGGTGAGGGAGGCGTTTTTGAAAGGCTCGGCGAGGAGCAGGTTGCGCACGCCCTGGCCGTACCCGGCGAACTGCGCCTCCAACTCCTGGAGCGACTTCAGGCGGGATGCGGCGGCCGACAGCTGGTCGCGGCGCTGCTGCAGCAGCTTGTCGCCGGCCTCCTGCGCCTGCTTCAGCTCGGCTTCACGGCTCCCTGCCATGGTCAACTCTTCGTCCGCCAGCGCCTTGTCCCGGGCTAACTGCTCGCGCTCCTGCTTGAGGGCATCCACCTTGGCGTTGGCCTCGAAAAGCCGCTCACCCAAGAGGACACGCTCTCTCTGGCTGGCCTGCAGCCGATCGGCGAGGCCGGCCAGCCGTTTCTGCGCGGCGGCGTGCTGGTTGGCGGCCTGCGCCCCCTCGGATAGGGCGGCGAACATGGCGCGCCTGGTCTCGTCCAGTTCGCGGGTTACGCCTGCCTCGCCGGCAGCCATTTCCTCCAGGAGCGACTCGCGGTATTCGAGCGATTCGCTCTCGCGGGCCAGGTCTTCTTGCAGCGAGACGCGCTGTGCCTGCAGGGTCCCGATCTCTTTCTCAGAGTTCGCCAACTGGTCGCGCAGTCCCTGGAGTTCCTCCTCGAAACGGGCGCCGTGGCGCTCCAGGTTGACCAGTTCCTTGCGCTGGAATTCGAGGCGGTTTTCTCCCCCCTGCAGTTCGCTCTTCCAGCGGAAGATCTCTTCCTGGGCGGCGGTGAGCTGGCGCTCGGTCTCCAACAGGGCAAGCCGCTTCTCCTCGACGGAGAGTTCGGCATCGTTGAGCTTCGCGGTCACGTCCACGAGCTTCGACTCGAGCTCCGTGATCTCGCGTTCCAGGCCGTTGCGCTCTTTCTCTACCCCCGCGTATCCCTTGGCGGCGAAGAGGAGTTCGATCTCCTTGAGCTCCTGCCTGACTTCGCGGAAGCGCTCCGCCTTCTTGGCCTGGCGCTGCAGGCCGTTCATCTGCCGTTTGATCTCGGAGATGATGTCGCCGATGCGCAGGAGGTTCTGGCGGGTCGCCTCCATCTTCTTCATGGCGACGACCTTGCGCGCCTTGAACTTGGTGACCCCGGCGGCCTCCTCGATCAGGAAGCGGCGCTCCTCGGGCTTGGCGTGCAGGATCATGCCGATCTTGCCCTGCTCGATGATCGAGTAGGCCTTGGCGCCGATGCCGGTATCCATGAACAGCTCGGCGATGTCGAGCAGACGGCAGGGGGTCTTGTTCAGAAGGTAATCGCTCTCGCCGTCACGGTAGAGGCGGCGGGTGACCTGGATCTCGGAGAAGTTGAGGTATTTCGCGGGGACGCGGCCGTCCTCGGTGGAGAAGAAGAGGGAAACTTCAGCCATGCCCAAAGGTTTGCGGAACTCGGTGCCGTTGAAGATGATGTCTTCCATCGACTTGCCGCGCAGGTTTTTGGCGGACTGCTCCCCCATGACCCAGCGGATCGCGTCGACCACGTTGGACTTGCCGCAACCGTTGGGACCAACCACGCCGGTGATGGGCTGGTTGAAGTCCAGAACGGCCTTATCTTGAAAGGATTTGAATCCGTGGATTTCGAGTCTTTTGATTTTCATGAGCAGCGCATCTTATCAGAGAGGGGGTTTTAATGTAAAGGGGAAAGGCGGGTGGGACGGGGACGCTGGGGCTCGGACAACGGAGTGGACAACGGAGTGGACAACGGAGTGGACAACGGAGTGGACAACGGAGTGGACAGAGGAGTGGACAGAGGAGTGGACAGAGGAGTGGACAGAGGAGTGGACAGAGGAGTGGACAGAGGAGTGGACAGAGGAGTGGACGGAGGAGTGAGCGGAGGAGTGAGCGGAGGAGTGGGCGGAGGAGTGGGCGGAGGAGTGGGCGGAGGAGTGGGCGGAGGAGTGGGCGGAGGAGTGGGCGGAGGAGTGGGCGGAGGAGTGGGCGGAGGCGATGGCCCAAGCGCGAACAAAAAAAGGGACACGGTTTTCCGTGTCCCTTTTTCATTCTTTGCAACCGGAAGCAATTACGCCTCGGTCTTCTCCTCGGTGGCCTCGGCTGCCGGTGCTTCTGCTACCGGTGCCTCTTCCACAACCGCGGCTTCTTCAGCAGCCGGAGCTGCCTCGACTGCCGGAGCAGCCTTCGGAGCTTTGGCGGCTTTGGGAGCCTTGGCAGCCGGCTTGGCGGCTTTCTTCGGAGTCATTTCAGCTTCAACCAGCTCGATCACGGACACCGGAGCGGTGTCGCCCGGGCGAATGCCGAGCTTGATGATCCTGGTGTAGCCGCCGGGACGCTCTGCGTAACGCGGTGCGATCTCGGTGAAAAGCTTGGTCACGACTTTCTTGTCGCGGATGTAGGCCGCTGCCTGCCTGGTGGCGTGAAGGTCGCCCTTCTTGCCCAGGGTGATCATCTTCTCGGCGATGGAGCGAAGCTCTTTTGCCTTGGCATCGGTCGTGGTGATCTTTTCGTGCTGGAGAAAGGAAGTCACCATGTTCCTGAACATAGCGATCCTATGGCTTGTGGTCCTACCTAATCTTCTACCCGCGCTGTTGTGACGCATATCTTTTCACTTCCTTTCGATCTATAAATGAAGTCGTATGGACTATTCTTCTTTCTGCTCGCCGCGCAGACGCCTCATGATCTCGGGATCCGGGAAGTTTTCCAGTTTCATGCCGAGGGTGAGGCCCATGTCGACCAGGATGTCCTTGATTTCGTTCAGCGATTTCCTGCCGAAGTTCTGGGTCTTCAGCATCTCTGCCTCGGTCCTGGAGACCAGCTCGCCGATCAGCTTGATGCCGGCGTTCTTCAGGCAGTTGGCGGAGCGAACCGAGAGCTCCAGCTCGTCGACCGAGCGGTAGAGGTTCTCGTTGAAGCGCTCGCGCTCCTCTTCCGGCTCCGCCTCCTCCTGGGGCTCCACGTCTTCGTCGAAGTTGATGAAGATGGAGAGCTGGTCCTTGAGGATCTTGGAAGCGTAGGCCACCGCGTCCTGCGGTTTCACGCTGCCGTCGGTCCAGACTTCGATAGTAAGCTTGTCGTAGTCGGTGATCTGACCTACACGAGCGTTGGTGACGGTGAAGTTCACCTTGTGAATCGGGGAGAAGATCGCGTCGATCGGGATGGTCCCGACCGGTGCCTTCTCGTCACGGTTGCGGTCAGCCGGGACGTAACCCTTGCCGACTTTCACCATGAGGTCCATCTCCAGGTTGGCGTCCTTGGAGCAGGTTGCGATGTGATGTTCCGGGTTCAGGATCTCGACGTTGTTGTCGGTGATGATATCCTTCGCCTTGACCACCCCTTCACCCTTCTGCACGATCCGGATCATCCGGGACTCGTTGCCGTGCACCTTGAGGCGCACCCCTTTCAGGTTGAGGATGATATCCGTCATGTCCTCGGTAACGCCCGGGACAGCGGAGAATTCGTGCAGCACGCCCTTGGCCTTGACGGAGACGATGGCCGCCCCCTGCAGGCTGGAGATGAGGACCCTACGCAGCCCCGTTCCCAGGGTGGTACCGAACCCCCTTTCGAAAGGCTCGGCGTAGAACTTGCCGTATGTATTAGTCAGCGATTCTGTCTCAACCTGAAGCTTCTTCGGCCTGATCAGATCGCGCCAATTTCTATACATTTAGATCCCCCTGTATCGGTTGTTGGTCAGCCTTTACTTGGAGTAGAGCTCGACGATCAACTGCTCCTGAATCGGCATGGTGATGTCTTCGCGCACCGGGCTGGTCTTGACGGTGCCTTTGAAGGCGTCCTTGTCCAGCTCGAGCCACTGCGGGATACCGCGGCGAACCACGGCCTCGAGGGACTCGGTGATGACAGCGATCTTGCGGCTCTTCTCACGCAGCTGGATCACATCGCCCGCCTTCACCTGGATGGAGGGGATGTTAGCCTTACGCCCGTTCAGGGTGAAGTGGCTGTGACGTACCAGCTGACGTGCCTCGTCGCGCGAAGCGGCGAAACCGAGACGGTAGACGACGTTGTCGAGCCTTCTCTCCAGGAGGAAGAGGAGGTTTTCGCCGGTCACACCTTTCATCCGGTCTGCGGTCTCGAAGTACCCGCGGAACTGGTTCTCGAGGATGCCGTAGATACGACGTACCTTCTGTTTTTCGCGCAGCTGAACACCGTAATCAGAAACTTTTATGCGACCCTGCCCGTGCTGTCCCGGCGGATAGCTCCTTCTCTTGATGGCGCATTTGTCGGTGTAGCAACGCTCGCCTTTAAGAAAAAGTTCCGATCCTTCGCGCCTGCACAGCCTGCATGAGGGCCCTGTATACCTAGCCAATGAAGACCTCCTATGATCCTAACTGATAGTTCCGTAACGCCAGGTCCGTCGATACGGTCCTAGACTCTTCTTCTCTTCGGGGGACGGCAGCCGTTGTGCGGAATCGGCGTTACGTCGCGGATGAAGCTGACGGCGAAGCCGGCAGCCTGCAGTGCGCGCAGCGCGGACTCGCGGCCGGAGCCGGGGCCCTTCACGTACACTTCGATGGTGCGCATGCCGTGCTCCTGGGCCTTCTTGGCGGCATCCTCGGCAGCCATCTGGGCTGCGAACGGGGTGCTCTTCCTGGAGCCCTTGAAGCCCTTGGCACCGGAGGTGCACCAGGCAACCACGTTACCGACCGGGTCGGTGATGGTGATCATGGTATTGTTGAACGTAGCCTGGATGTGCGCCACGCCAGTGGGAATATTCTTTCTCTCTTTTTTCTTCTTAACGACCTTCTTAGCCGGGCTCGCCATTATCCCTCCAGAATCTTATTTCTTCTTGCCAGCGACCGTACGAGCCGGCCCTTTCCTGGTGCGTGCATTGGTCTTGGTACGCTGCCCGCGGCAGGGAAGACCTTTCCTGTGACGAAGACCACGGTAGCAGCCGAGATCCATGAGGCGCTTGATGCTCATGGAGATGTCGCGGCGCAGGTCGCCTTCGACCTTCACGTTCTTATCGATATACTCCCTGATCTTCGAGACTTCCGCCTCGGTCAGGTTGTCGCAACGGGTGTTCATGTCCACGCCGGTTGCCGTAAGAATTTCCTGGGAGAGAGACCTGCCGATGCCGTAGATGTAGGTCAGTGCGATCTCTATTCTCTTATTCCTGGGTAAATCTACCCCTGCGATACGTGCCAATGCCAGCTCCTCCTATTAGCCCTGTCTCTGTGAATGCTTGGGGGTCTCGCAGATGACGCGGACTATGCCCTTGCGCTTGACAATCTTGCACTTTACACAGATCTTCTTAACCGATGCCCGAACCTTCATAGTTCACTTCCTTTTGAAGACGTTTTGCCAATCTAGATTTTCGTAAGTATCAGCGGACCGTTATCCGTTATTGCTACCGTGTGCTCGAAGTGCGCCGAGAGTCCGCCGTCGACGGTAACCGCCGTCCAGCCGTCCTCCAGCACCTTCACGTCGTACCCCTTCTCGTTGATCATCGGCTCGATGGCGAGCACCATGCCGCTTTTCAGCTTGGGGCCCTTGCCCGGGGCGCCGAAGTTCGGGATCTGGGGTCCCTCGTGCAGCTCTTTGCCGATGCCGTGCCCCACGAAGTCGCGCACTACCGAGAAGCCGCGCGCCTCGACGTGAGACTGGACCGCGTGGGCGATGTCCGACAGCCGGTGCGCGGTGTCGGCAACATCGATGGCGCGGTAGAGAGACTCTTCGGTGGCCTTGATCAGCCTGGCCGCGGTCTCGGAGACCAGGCCAACGGGAACCGTGATGGCGGAGTCGCCGTAGAACCCGTTGTGCAGGACGCCGAAGTCGAGGCTGACGATGTCCCCTTCGACCAGGGCGCGCTGCGTGGCGAAGCCGTGTACCACCTGCTCGTTCACCGAGCAACAAAGCGAAAAGGGGAAGCCGCTGTAACCCTTGAAGGCTGGCTTCGCCTTCCTCTTCAGCGTTTCCCTCTCGGCATATGCGTCCAGCTGTGCCAGGGTTACCCCCGGAGCGACCATCTCTCTCAGGCCGGCGAGTATCTCGGCGACCATCCTGCCGGCGGCCGCCATCTTCTCGATCTCGGCCCGGGATTTGAGTACTATCACTGCGCGCCCTGCAGGATGGCGACGATCTCGGCCTGGATCCCTTCCACGCTCCCGAGACCGTTGACCGAACGGAGCAGCCCGGCACCCTGGTAGTAGGAGATGAGCGGCGAGGTCTGCGCCTCGTACACCGCGAGCCGGTTCAGGATGGTCTCTTCCTTGTCGTCCTCGCGCTGGAACAGCTCACCGCCGCAGGCGTCGCAGATACCTGCAACCTTGGACGGTGCGAAGTCGACGTGGTAGCCGGCGCCGCATTTCGAGCAGGCGCGCCTGCCGGTGAGACGCTTCAGAAGCTCGTCCTTGTCCACGGAAAGAGAAACCACGTGGTCGATCTTCTTGCCAATGCCGGTGAGCACCTGGGAGAGCGCGTCGGCCTGGGGCACGGTGCGCGGGAAACCATCCAGGATGAACCCCTTCTGGCAGTCCGGCTGCGCCAGACGCTCTTCCACGATGCCTATGACGACCTCGTCGGGAACCAGCGCGCCGGAGTCCATAAACCCCTTGGCCTTGATCCCCATCGGGGTGAGCTCTTTAACGGCAGCCCGCAGTATATCGCCTGTCGATATCTGCGGGATACCAAACCTGTCTATGAGGAGTTTCGCCTGGGTCCCCTTGCCTACGCCCGGGGGTCCAAGGAGGATGAGGTTCATCGGGGCCTCCTATTTTCTACCCTGGATGCGAACGCCTTTCATGAACCCTTCGTAGCTGCGCGTAATCAGGTGCGCCTCGATCTGGGCCAGGGTGTCCATGCCGACACCGACCGCGATCAGCAACGACGTGCCGCCGAAGTAGAAGGGAAGATTAAACTTCCCGATCAGGATCGAGGGGAGCACACAGACCGCGGAGATGTAAATCGCACCCGCGAAGGTCAGCTTGGTGAGCACCGCGTCGAGGAAGTCGGAGGTTTCCTTGCCGGGACGGATCCCGGGCACGTAACCACCCTGCTTCTTCACGTTGTCGGCGACGTCAACCGGGTTGAAAGTCACAGCCGTGTAGAAATAGCAAAAAAAGACGATAAAGGCAACAAATAAAATCTCGTAGAGCAACTTTCCGGGAGCCAGCTGCTTCGATGCCGCCTGCACCCAGGGGACGTCGATGAAGTTGCCGACCGTGGCCGGGAACATGATGATCGACGAGGCGAAGATCGGCGGGATGACCCCGGCCATGTTCACCTTGAGGGGCAGGTGCGAGCTCTGCGCACCGACCGTCTTCAGCCCCACCACGCGCTTGGCGTAGTGGATCGGGATCCTGCGCTGGCCGCGCTCCATGAAGACCACGGCGGCGATGACCAGGAACATCACGGCGATCACCAGCAGCAGCACGAACAGGGAGAGTTCGCCCGTCTTGATGAGACGGAAGCTGTTGCCGATCGCGTTCGGGATGCGGGCCACTATGCCGGCGAAGATGATCAGGGAGATGCCGTTGCCGATCCCCTTCTCGGACATCTGTTCACCCAGCCACATGATGAAGGCGGTGCCCGCGGTCAGCGTGATCACCGTCATCAGGCGGAAGCTCCAGCCCGGGTTCGGAACCACCAGCTCGCCGGCCGGTCCGCGCATCGCTTCGAGGCCGATGGAGATGCCGAAGGACTGCACCACCGACAGCACCACGGTGCCGTAGCGGGTGTACTGGATGATCTTCTTCCTGCCGGCGTCACCCTCCTTGGAGAGTTTCTCGATGGCCGGAACCACCACGGTCAGCAGCTGGAAGATGATGGAGGAGGAGATGTACGGCATGATGCCGAGGGCGAAGACGGTGAGCTTCTCGAGAGCCCCGCCAGAAAACATGTCGAACATACCGAGCAGCGTGCCCTGGGCAGCCTTGAAGAACTGCGCGAGGGCCTGGGCGTCGATGCCCGGAGTAGGGATGTGACACCCTACCCGGTAGACGGCCAGCATGGCCAGCGAAAAGAGAACCTTCTTTTTAAGCTCGGGGATCTTGAAAATGTTCTGGAAGGCTTCTATCAAGACTAGATCTCCTCGATGGAACCACCTGCCGCAGTGACTTTTTCGCGAGCGGAGGCGCTGAATTTGTGAGCCTTGATGGTCAGAGCGCGGGTCAGTTCGCCGGTGCCGAGCACCTTGATGCCGTCGCGTACGCCGGAGATCAGGCCGCTCTTCAGGAGCGCCTCTGCATCCACCACGCTGCCGGCTTCGAAGATCTCGAGCTGGCACAGGTTCACCAGTGCGTACTCCTTCTTGGAGAGCGGGGTGAAGCCGCGCTTGGGAAGCCTTCTGTGCATCGGCATCTGGCCGCCCTCGAAGCCGGGCTTCACGGAACCGCCGGAGCGTGCCTTCTGGCCCTTGTGACCCTTGGTAGCGGTCTTGCCGTGGCCGGAGCCCGGGCCCCTACCGATGCGCTTTCTATTCTTGGTCGACCCGATGGCCGGTTTGATGGTATTCAATTGCATGATTGTCACCTTTAGGGGGAATTACTCTTCGACGCGTACCAGGTGGGCGACCTTGGCGATCATCCCACGGACTTCCGGGGTATCCTTCAGGGTCACGGTCTTCTCACGCTTGGTGAGCCCCATGCCGAGCAGGCGGCCCTTCATTTTCTCGCATTGACCGATGGAGCTCTTGACGAGCGTAACCTTCAGTTCAGACATATTCAGCTCCTTAAGTACTATTCGGTGATGCCGCGGCGCGCCATCAGCTCTTCCGCAGTCTTCAGCTGGGAAAGACCGGCGAATGCGGCCTTGACCACGTTGTGCGGGTTGTTGGAGCCCAGGCACTTGGCAAGGATGTTGTGCAGGCCCGCGGACTCGAATACCGCACGGGCGGCACCGCCGGCGATGACGCCGGTACCAGCGGAGGCCGGCATCATGAGCACCTTGCCCGCGCCGAAGTGGCCCAGGATCTCGAACGGGATGGTCTGGCCGGCGACGATGGGAACCCTGATCAGGTTCTTCTTGGCCTGCTCGACGCCCTTGCGGATCGCTTCGGGAACCTCGTTGGCCTTGCCCAGGCCGTAACCTACCACGCCGTTACCGTCGCCAACCACCACGAGTGCGGAGAAGGAGAACCTGCGACCGCCCTTGACCACCTTAGCTACGCGGCTGATATGGACGACCCTATCGGTAAGATTCATTTCACTGGCATTGATCTTAAGCAAACTAATTCCTCCTTACCTGCCCTAGAAGGACAGACCGTTTTCGCGTGCGGCTTCAGCCAGAGCTTTGATCCTACCGTGGTAGAGGAAACCGTTACGGTCGAACACGACCGCTTTGATGTCCTTCTCCAGGGCCTTCTTGGCGATGGCGGCGCCAACCTTGGCGGCTGCCTCGATGTTGCCGGTGTACGAAAGCCCTTCGGCTACCTCGCCCACCAGGGTGGAGGCGGATGCGAGCGTCGCACCGGTGGTATCGTCGATCAGCTGAGCGTATATGTGACGAGCACTCTTGAAGACGTTCAGTCTCGGGCGTGCCGGCGAACCGGTAATTTTCTTCCTGACCCTGGTCTGTCTCTTAAGACGAGCTACCTGTTTTTGGGCTAAAGAACTCAAGGCACTTCTCCTTAGCAATTGCTATTTTTTGCCGGTTTTGCCGGCTTTTCTCAGAATGGTTTCGTCAGCGTACTTGATACCCTTGCCCTTGTAGGGCTCCGGACCACGGAAATCGCGGATCTTGGCGGCGGTCTGCCCCACCAGCTCCTTGTCGATCCCCAGCACCTTCAGCTTGGTCATCTTGTCGACTTCGACGGTGATCCCGGCCGGAAGCTCGAAGTTGATCGGGTGGGAGTAACCCAGGGCCAGGTTCAGCACGTTGCCCTTCACCTCGGCACGGTAACCGACGCCGTTGATCTCGAGCGCGGTTTCGAAGCCTTTGGAGACACCGGTGACCATGTTGTTGATCAGGGTCCTGGTCAGGCCGTGTGCCGAGCGGGACTTGATGGTGTCGTCCTTGCGGGTCACGGTGACCGCGTCGCCGGTCACGTCGATGGTGACGGCATCGCCCACGAGAGTGCGGGAGAGTTTCCCTTTCGGGCCCTCAACCTTGATCTCCGGCGCGCTGTATATGACTTTCACCCCCGCAGGGATCGCGATGGGAAGTTTTCCTATTCTAGACATGCAAAGCTCCTTAAAGCGAAAATGACTACCAGACCGTGCAAAGGACTTCGCCGCCGATGCCCAGCTCGCGCGCGGTCTTGTCGGTTACCAGCCCCTTGGAAGTCGAGAGGATGGCGACGCCCAGTCCGTTTTTCACCTGCTTGATCTTGTCGGAGTGGACATAGACCCGGCCGCCCGGCTTGCTGATCCTCTTGATCTCGTTGATGACCGGTTCCTTCTCATCGATGAACTTGAGGTATACCCGCAGAATCCCCTGCTTGCTGTCGGCGATGACCTTGAAGTTCTTGATGAACCCTTCGGCGCGCAGCACCGTGGCGAGGCTCACCTTCAGGTTCGACGAAGGGATGTCAACTTTCTGGTGTTTTGCCATACCAGCGTTCCTGATTCTGGTCAGCATGTCGGCAACTGGATCTGTCATGCACATATGAAACTACTCCTCTTTCCTAAATCGGAATCTTTTTACCAACTGGACTTTATTACACCGGGGATCTGGCCGGAGTTAGAGAACTTCCTCAGGCAGATCCTGCACATATCGAATTTCCGGTAGTATGCTCTGGGACGACCGCAGACAGCGCAACGATTGCGCTCGCGCACTTTGTACTTGGCCCTCTGAGCTTTTATGATCATAGATGTCTTAGCCACGGAATTCCTCCAAACCCTTTATTAGTTCCTGAACGGCAGGCCCATGAGCTTGAGAAGCGCCTTGCCCTCAGCGTCGGTCTTTGCCGTGGTCACGATCGTGATGTTGAGTCCCTTGATCTTGTCGACCTTATCGTAGTCGATCTCGGGGAAGATCAGCTGCTCCTTGATGCCCAGGGAGTAGTTACCCTTGCCGTCGAAGCCCTTGCCGTTGATCCCCTTGAAGTCACGCACGCGCGGCAGCGAAACGCTGATCAGGCGGTCGAGGAACTCGTACATCTTTTCGCGACGAAGCGTGACGGAGCAGCCGATCGGCATGCCCTGGCGCAGCTTGAAGCCCGCGATGGACTTCTTTGCCTTGGTGATCACCGGCTTCTGGCCGGCGATCGCGCCCAGTTCCTCGGCGGCGGAATCCAGGATCTTGACGTTCTGGATCGCCTCGCCAAGACCCATGTTCAGCACGATTTTCACGAGTTTGGGGACTTCCATGATGTTGTTGTAGTTATGGTCCTTCATCAGTTGCGGGACCATCTCTTTATTGTAAAGCTCAGCCAGCCGTGCCATTGAATCCTCCAAAACTATTTGTCAAAGGACTCGCCGCATTTGACACAGCAGCGCGCCTTCTTTCCGTCTTCCAGAACGGTGGTCCTGGTCCTTACCGGCTTGTTGCACTTCCCGCAGAGCAGCATCACGTTGGAGATGTGCACCGGCGCCTCCTTCTCCAGGATGCCCCCCTGCTCGGAACCGCGGGGCTTCACGTGGCGCTTCACCACGTTGATCCCCTCGACGATAACGCCGTCCTTCTTCGGATGGATGGAGAGCACCTTGCCGCTCTTGGAACGATCCTTACCCGTGGTGATAACGACGGTATCGTTTTTCTTTACATGTAATTTTTTGCCCAGCATCTCTATTCTCCAGGATCTAGTCTTAAAGTACCTCGGGGGCGAGGGATATGATCTTCATGAACTTCTTGGCGCGAAGTTCCCTGGCGACCGGTCCGAAAATACGAGTGCCGACCGGCTCCTTGGCGTTGTTGATGACCACGCCGGAGTTGGTGTCGAAACGGATGTAGGAGCCGTCAGGGCGCCCTACAGCCTTGGCGGTACGCACCACGACAGCCTTCACCACGTCGCCCTTCTTCACCTTCGAATTGGGGAGAGCTTCCTTGACGGAAGCGACGATGATGTCGCCAATCCCGGCGTAACGGCGCTTGGAGCCGCCGAGCACCTTAATGCAAAAGAGCTTCTTCGCGCCGGAGTTGTCCGCCACGTCCAATATGGTCTGCATCTGAATCATTGTTTAACTCCCGGCGAGCCCTTAAGCCTTGGACTCGATAATCTGTCTGATCTTCCAGCGCTTGTCCTTGGAAAGCGGACGGGTTTCCACGATAAGAACACGGTCGCCGATCTTGGCGGAGTTATCGATATCGTGCGCCTTGTACTTGGCGGAGCGCTTGATGTATTTGTTGTAGACGGGGTGCTTCACCAGGCGGTCGACCTTTACCACTGCGGTCTTGTCCATCTTGTCCGAGACGACCACGCCGATCTGAGTTTTCCTGTTGCCTCTTTCGCTCATATCTATCTCTTAGCCTCTCTTTTCGCGGAGTATGGTCTTCACGCGGGCGATGTCTTTTCTGAGATTGGCCACCTTGGCGGTGTTCTCGAGACGCCCGGTGTGAAGCTGAAACTTCACGTTGAAGAGTTCCTTGGTAAGCTCGGCGCTCTTGGTCTCAAGCTCTGCTGCCGTCGCGTTTTTCAGTTCGTTAGCCTTCATTGATTTCCGCCCTCGTGATGTACTTGGTGGCTACGGGGAGCTTGTGCGCCGCAAGCCGGAATGCCTCGCGCGCCACTTCCTCGGTGACCCCTTCCATTTCATACAGGACGCGGCCAGGCTTGATGACGCAGACCCACGAGTCCGGGGAGCCTTTCCCCTTACCCATACGAGTCTCGGCGGGTTTCGCGGTGAGCGGCTTGTCGGGGAAGATGCGGATCCAGATCTTGCCGCCCCTCTTGATATAACGGGTCATGGCGATACGAGCAGCTTCGATCTGGCGGGAATCCAGCCAGCCGCACTCGGTAGCCTGCAGACCGAAGTCACCGAAAGCGAGCGATACGCCGCGCTCCGGGGTGCCGGTCATGCGCCCTTTCATCTGTTTTCTATGCTTAACTTTCTTGGGCATTAACATCGCAAAAAACTCCTGTTCCTATTTTTTAGCGGAGAGCACTTCACCCTTGAAGAGGAGCACTTTTACGCCGATGATACCGTAGGTGGTCTTCGCCTCGGCGAAACCGTAGTCGATGTCAGCGCGCAGCGTGTGCAGCGGCACCCGACCTTCGCGATACCATTCGGTCCTCGACATCTCTGCCCCACCCAGACGACCGGAGCAGGTGATCCTGATCCCCTTGGCGCCGAACTTGAGCGTCGACGTGACGCTCTTCTTCATGGCGCGGCGGAAAGCGATACGGCGCTCGAGCTGCATGGCCACGTTCTCGGCTACCAGCTGTGCGTCCAGCTCCGGCTTCCTGACTTCCTGTATGTTAAGGTAGACCTCTTTGTCGGTGAGCTTGGCCAGCTCCTTCTTAAGAGTCTCAACCTCGGAGCCCTTCTTGCCGATGATCAGGCCCGGACGAGCGGTGAAGATGTTGATCTTCGCCTTGCCCGCAGCGCGCTCGATCTCGATCTTGGAGACGCCGGAATGATACAGCCTTTTCTTAAGGAAATTGCGCAGCTTCAGGTCTTCGTGAAGAAGCTTTGCATAATCTTTCTCTGCGTACCATTTGGAATCCCAGGTTTTGATAACCCCGAGCCTGAAACCTATAGGATTTACTTTCTGACCCAAAACATCACCTCCGACCCGTTCTTATTTCTTTTCCGCAAGGACCACGGTAATGTGGCTCGTCGGTTTTCTGATCTTGCTAGCCCGGCCCATGGCGCGGGGGGTGAAGCGCTTAAGCACTGCGCCGCCGTCGACGAAAATCGTCTTGACGAAGAGCTTGTCCACATCGGAGCAGCCCTTCTGCTCGGCGTTGGCAACGGCCGAGGAAAGCAGCTTCGAGATAAGCTTCGCCGACGGTTGCGGCGAGAAACGCAGGGTGTTAAGCGCAGTCTGAATGCCCTTGCCCCTGACGAGGTCCACGACCAGGCGTGTTTTCCTCGGGGAGAGGCGGACAGAGGATAATTTAGCGGATGATTCCATTACAAAACTCCTTTAGGACCTTACTTCTTCTTGAGCTTGCTCTTCTTGTCAGCAGCGTGGCCGTAGAAGGTTCTGGTAGGTGAGAACTCGCCCATCTTGTGGCCGACCATGTTCTCAGTGACGAACACAGGGATGAACTTCTTGCCGTTGTGCACCGCGAAGGTGAGCCCGATGAAATCCGGGGTGATGGTCGAACGACGCGACCAGGTCTTGATCACCTTCTTGCTGCCGGCCTGTTCTGCCTGGGCTTTCGCTTCCAGATGTGCGTCAACGAAAGGCCCCTTCTTTATAGATCTTGCCATCTTTTAAAATCCTCTATCCAGATGAGTTATTTGCTGCGCTTCTTCACGATGAAGGCGGTGGACCGCTTGTTGGTGCGCGTCTTGTAGCCCTTGGTGGGGATACCCCACGGGGTTACCGGGTGACGACCACCGGAGGTCCTGCCCTCGCCACCGCCGTGCGGGTGGTCGACCGGGTTCATCGCGACGCCCCTCACGTGCGGGCGGACGCCGAGCCAGCGGGAACGGCCGGCCTTGCCGATGGAGACGTTCTCGTGATCCACGTTGCCCACCTGGCCGATAGTGGCCTTGCAGTCCATGAGGATCATGCGGACTTCCGAAGAAGGAAGCTTCACCTGGGCGTACTTGCCTTCCTTGGACATGAGCTGTGCGAAGGTGCCGGCGGAGCGGGCCAGTTGGGCGCCCTTGCCGATCTTCAGCTCGATGTTGTGGATGATGGTACCCAGCGGGATGCACCTGATGGGGAGCGTGTTGCCCGGCTTGATGTCGGCCTGCTCACTGGAGATAACGGTGTCACCCACTTTCAGGGAGAGCGGAGCCAGGATGTAGCGCTTCTCGCCGTCGGCGTAGTTGAGGAGCGCGATGCGCGCGCTGCGGCACGGGTCGTACTCGATGGTGGCAACCTTGGCCGGGATGTCGGTCTTGTCGCGGCGGAAGTCGATGATCCTGTACTTCTGCTTGTGACCGCCACCGACGTTCCTGGAAGTGACGCGGCCGTTCGAGTTCCTGCCGCCGCTCTTCTTGAGGTTCTCAACAAGAGATTTCTCAGGCTTGCAGGCAGTGATCTCCTCGAAGGTCGAGCAGGTCTGAGCCCTTCTACCCGGAGAAGTAGGTTTGTAAGTTTTGATAGCCATTATCTAAATCCCCACAGAATTTTTATGCTTCGAAGAAGTCGACGTTGGAGCCCTCTTTCAGGGTCACGTACGCTTTCTTCCAGTTGGAACGCTTGCCGATGCCCCTCGCGGTGCGCTTGGTCTTACCGGCCACGTTGACGGTGTTCACGGCGGCAACCTGCGCGTTGAAGAGCTGCTCGACGGCGGCCTTGATCTCGATCTTGTTGGCGGCGCCGTTCACCACGAAAGCGATGACGTTCTTGTCGTCCTTCTCTACCGTGGTCTTCTCAGTGATGAGCGGTTTCTTTATGACGTCATAGATGTTCATGACTGTAATGCTCCTTCAACACGACGAACGGCGGCCTCGGTAAAGACGACGCTCTGGTATTTCATGATGTCGAAAATGTTGAGACCTTCGGGACCCAGCACCTTGACGTTTTTCACATTGCGGGCGGAAAGCTCCAAAACAAGATTCGCAGTATCTGTGATAACGAGCGTCTTGTCAAGGTTAAAAGCATTTAGTACCTCTACAAATGCTTTAGTCTTGATGGAAGGAAGCTCAAAGCTATTGAGAACTGTGATCGCCTCTTTCTTATAGAGCATGGAGAGTGCGCTTCTCAGAGCAGCTTTCCTCGCCTTCTTGTTCATGGAGAGGTTGTATGTCTTCGGCTGCGGGCCGAAGGCAACACCGCCGCCCGGGTACTGGGGAGCGCGGTGGCAGCCCTGACGGGCCTGGCCGGTACCCTTCTGCTTGAAGGGCTTCTTGCCGGAGCCGGAAACCGCGGCGCGGTTCTTGACGGCGACGGTGCCCTGCCTGCGGTTAGCGAGCTGGATCTTGACGGCCTCGTGGATCAGGTACTCACGAACGTCGTCGTTGAAGACGGCGTCGGAGACTTCGATCTCACCGACCTTTGCTTTTTTGATGTCAAATACGTCTAACTTTGCCATGTCTATCTCCAGCCCCCGTTATCTCGTCGCCTTGACGGAGTCCTTGATCAGGACCACGCCGTTGGCGGAACCGGGGATCGCTCCACCGAGCAGAATCAGATTGTCAGCAGCGTCCACGCGTACAACTTTCAGGCGCTGCACGGTCACCTTCTCGTTACCGAGCTGGCCCGGCATCTTCTTGTTCTTGAAAACCCTGGAGGGGGTTGCAGAACAGCCGATGGAGCCCGGGGCGCGGTGGAAACGGGAGCCGTGGCTCGACCGACCGCCTTTGAAGCCCCAGCGCTTGATAACGCCGGCAAAACCCTTACCGATGGAGGTGCCGGTCACGTCGACCAGGTCGCCCTCTGCGAACACGCCGGCTTCGATCACGTCGCCCACGTTGTACGCGCTGGTATCGTCCATGCGCAGTTCGCGGTAGGTGGTGAACACGCCCGCGCCGGCGCCCTTGCAGTGGCCCACCTGGGCCGCGTTGGCCTTGGAGGCGTCCTTCGCGCCGAAACCGACCTGGATGGCGCTGTAGCCGTCCTTCTCAACGGTCTTCTTCTGCAGGACGACGCACGGCCCAGCCTCGACGACGGTCACGGCGATGCGCCTGCCGTCCTCGGCAAATATCTGGGTCATGCCCAGTTTTTTCCCAATCAATCCCTTATTCATGGTCGACTTCCTATCCTTGTATTAAAGCTTGATCTCGACGTCCACACCGGCGGAGAGGTCGAGTTTCATCAGAGCGTCGACAGTCTGCTGAGTCGGCTCGAGAATATCGATCAGGCGCTTGTGGGTCCTGATTTCGAACTGCTCGCGCGACTTCTTGTCGACGTGCGGTCCACGCAGCACGCAGTACTTGTTGATGACGGTCGGCAGCGGAATCGGGCCGGCAACGCGTGCGCCGGTCCTCTTAGCGGTGTCGACGATCTCGCCAACGGAAGTATCAAGGAGCTTGTGGTCGTATGCTTTCAAGCGGATTCTAATTTTCTGACTAGGCATCTCTTCCTCGTGATGAAACAAGTTTTTCAGTTTACAGCCGAAGATTTCCGGGAGGGACACTCGCGTGCCCGCCCGGAAACCCGGACCTGAAAACCGTATGTTTTTCTATTCTTACTCGATGATGGAGGCGACGACCCCTGCACCGACGGTACGGCCGCCTTCGCGGATAGCGAAACGCAGACCTTCGTCCATTGCGATCGGGGTGATCAGGTTGACGGTTACCGAGACGTTGTCGCCCGGCATAACCATCTCGACGCCGGCTTCGAGGTCAACCACGCCGGTAACGTCGGTGGTCCTGAAGTAGAACTGCGGACGGTAGCCGTTGAAGAACGGGGTGTGACGGCCGCCCTCTTCCTTGGACAGGATGTAGGCTTCGGCCTTGAACTTGGTGTGCGGGGTGATGGAGCCCGGCTTGGCAAGAACCTGGCCACGCTCGATCTCCTCACGCTTCACGCCGCGGAGCAGTGCGCCGATGTTGTCGCCGGCACGGCCCTCGTCGAGGAGCTTACGGAACATCTCGACGCCGGTGACGGTGGTCTTGGTGGTGGCCTTGATGCCGACAACCTCGACCTCCTCGCCGACCTTGATGATGCCGCGCTCAACACGACCGGTGGCGACGGTACCACGACCGGAGATGGAGAAGACGTCCTCGACCGGCATCAGGAACGGACGGTCGATGGCGCGCTGCGGCTCCGGGATGTAGGTGTCGACGGCGTCCATCAGCTTCATGATGGCCTGCTCGCCCAGCTCGCCTGCATCGCCTTCGAGGCCTTTCAGAGCGGAACCCTTGATGATCGGGATATCGTCGCCCGGGAAGTCGTAGGAGGAGAGCAGTTCGCGCACTTCCAGCTCGACCAGCTCGAGGAGCTCCTCGTCGTCCACCATGTCGGCCTTGTTCAGGAACACGACGATGTAGGGGACGCCGACCTGACGTGCGAGCAGGATGTGCTCGCGGGTCTGCGGCATCGGGCCGTCAGCTGCGGAAACAACCAGGATCGCGCCGTCCATCTGCGCTGCACCGGTGATCATGTTCTTTACGTAGTCGGCGTGGCCCGGGCAGTCGACGTGTGCGTAGTGACGCTTGTCGGTCTCGTACTCGACGTGTGCGGTAGCGATGGTGATACCACGCTCACGCTCTTCCGGTGCGTTGTCGATCTGGTCGAACGCCTTGAACTCAGCCTGGCCTTTGCCTGCAAGCACCTTGGTGATAGCAGCGGTCAGGGTGGTCTTGCCGTGGTCGACGTGGCCGATGGTGCCGATGTTTACATGCGGCTTAGTTCTTTCAAATTTAGCTTTTGCCATTTCGGAATCCTCCTAGTAGGGAATTGAATTATCTTAGCCTTTGGCCTTCGCAACTATTTCCTCGGCAACCGACTTCGGTACCGGCTCGTAATGATCGAAGGTCATGGAGTAGGTCGCACGACCCTGGGTTGCGGAACGCAGGTCGGTGGAGTAGCCGAACATCTGTGCCAGCGGCACCATCGAGTTGACCACCTGCGCGCCTGCGCGCCCTTCCATGCCCATGATGCGGCCACGGCGGGAGTTCAGGTCGCCGATGACGTCGCCCATGTACTCTTCCGGAACCACGACCTCTACCGACATGATCGGCTCGAGGATGATCGGGGCAGCCTTGGAGCAGCCCTCTTTGAAGCCCATGGAACCTGCGATCTTGAACGCCATCTCGGAGGAGTCGACCTCGTGGTAGGAACCGTCGACCAGGGTGACCTTGACGTCGACCACCGGGAAGCCGGCCATGACGCCGTTGTCGAGAGACTCCTTGATGCCCTTGTCGACCGCCGGGATGTACTCGCGGGGAACGACGCCGCCCTTGATCGCGTCGACGAACTCGTAGCCCTTGCCGGCCTCCTGCGGCTCGATCTCGAGCCAGACGTGACCGAACTGACCGCGGCCGCCGGACTGACGTACGAACTTACCTTCAGCCTTGACCTTCTTGGTGATGGTCTCGCGGTAAGCAACCTGCGGCTTGCCGACGTTGGCCTCAACCTTGAACTCGCGGAACAGACGGTCCACGATGATCTCGAGGTGCAGCTCGCCCATGCCGGAGATGATGGTCTGGCCGGTCTCCTCGTCGGTCTTGACGCGGAAGGACGGGTCCTCGGAAGCGAGCTTGCCCAGCGACAGGCCCAGCTTCTCCTGGTCAGCCTTGGTCTTCGGCTCGATGGCGATGGAGATAACCGGCTCGGGGAACTCGATGGACTCGAGGATAACCGCGTGGTTCTCGTCGCACAGGGTGTCGCCGGTGGTGGTGTATTTGAGGCCTACCGCGGCGGCGATGTCGCCCGCGTAGACTTCCTTGATCTCTTCACGCTTGTTGGCGTGCATCTTCAGGATGCGGCCGATCCTCTCGCGCTTGCCCTTGGTGGCGTTGTACACGTAGGAGCCGGACTGGATCACGCCGGAGTAGACGCGGAAGAAGCAGAGCTGGCCCACGAACGGGTCGGTCATGATCTTGAAGCCCAGGGCCGAGAACGGCTCGTCGTCGGAAGCGTGACGCTCGATGGGAGCCTCGGTGTTGGCGTCGACGCCCTGGATAGCGGGGATGTCGGTCGGGGCCGGCATGTAGTCGAGGACCGCGTCGAGCAGGTGCTGCACGCCCTTGTTCTTGAAGGCGGAGCCGCAGATGACCGGGCAGATCTTGATGTCGAGGGTTGCCTGGCGGATGGCCGCCTTCAGTTCGGCGTTGGAGATCTCCTCGCCACCCAGGTATTTCTCCATCAGCGCGTCGTCGTGCGAGGAGACTTCTTCGATCAGGTACTCGCGGTACTCGTTGGCCTGGTCGACCAGATCGGCCGGGATGTCGACCACGTCGTACACGGCGCCCATGGTCTCGTCGTTGAAGACGATCCCTTTCATCTCGATCAGGTCGACGAGGCCCTTGTAGTTCTCCTCGGAGCCGATCGGGATCTGCAGGGCGACCGGGTTCGCCTTGAGGCGGTCCTTGATCATGGCGATGCCGCGGAAGAAGTCTGCGCCGATACGGTCCATCTTGTTGATGAACGCGATACGCGGAACGCGGTACTTGTCGGCCTGGCGCCAGACGGTCTCGGACTGGGGCTCAACGCCGCCGACCGAGCAGAACACGGCGACAGCGCCGTCGAGAACACGCAGGGAACGCTCGACCTCGATGGTGAAGTCGACGTGACCCGGGGTGTCGATGATGTTGATACGGTGGTCTTTCCAGTTGCAGGTGGTAGCTGCGGAGGTGATGGTGATACCACGCTCCTGCTCCTGCTCCATCCAGTCCATAGTAGCGGCGCCGTCATGGACCTCGCCGATCTTGTGGGAAACACCGGTGTAGTAGAGAATACGCTCCGTGGTGGTGGTCTTCCCTGCATCTATGTGAGCCATGATCCCGATATTACGGGTCATTTCCAACGAAACCTGACGTGCCACTTACTGTTCCTCCGAGTTGCTTTCTAAGCCTTAAAGGGTGCCGCCTGAAACTACCAGCGGTAATGGGCGAAGGCGCGGTTGGCCTCTGCCATCTTATGGGTGTCCTCACGCTTCTTCACCGCGGAACCGCGGTTGTTGTAAGCGTCGAGGATCTCGCCGGCGAGCTTGTCGGTGACGGTCTTCTCGCTGCGGGCGTTGGAGTACTTCACCAGCCAGCGCATGGCCAGGGACATGCGACGCTCCGGACGGACTTCGACCGGAACCTGGTAGGTGGAGCCACCGACCCTGCGGGACTTGACTTCCAGCATCGGCTTGATGTTGTCCAGGCACTTCTTGAGCACCTTGACCGGCTCGTCGCCGGCCTTGCCGGCCGCGATCTCGAGGGCACCGTAGAGAGCTTTCTCGGCGGTGGACTTCTTGCCGTCCAGCATGATTATATTGATCAGCTTGGCAACCACCCTGTCACCGTATTTCGGATCCGGGAGGATCACCCGCTTTGCTACTTCTCTTCTTCTTGGCATGTCTTAACCTCTCACTTAAAATCGGTTACTTGGGTCTTTCTGCACCGTACGGTTACTTGGGCCTCTTCGCACCGTACTTGGAACGGCTCTTCATACGACCCTTGACGCCGACGGAGTCGAGCGTACCGCGGACGATGTGGTAACGAACACCCGGAAGGTCCTTTACCCTGCCGCCCCTGATCAGGACGACGGAGTGTTCCTGGAGGTTGTGACCAACACCCGGAATGTAGGAGGTCACCTCGACGCCGTTGGTAAGCCTTACCCTGGCGACTTTACGAAGCGCGGAGTTCGGTTTCTTCGGGGTTGTGGTGTAAACCCTGGTGCAAACGCCCCTCTTCTGCGGGCAGCTCCTGAGTGCCGGAGCAGTGGATTTTTCACCCTTTGACTCCCGACCGTGACGAATAAGCTGATTAATAGTTGGCATACATTCCTCTCACGCGTTTCTTCTCCACGCACGGGCGTACCCCGCGCGCGGAAGCGACGAAAATAGCAACAACGTACGTGCTTGTCAAGTTTTATTTGATAAAAGTGAGACGCCGGCCAGTGAAAGCGAGGAACCCGCTCTCACTGGCCGGATACTGGACTAGGCTTCTTCTTCGTAGATCTCTTCATCTTCCGGTTCAACTGGCTCCGGAATGATTACTGGCTCCTCAGCAACCATGCGCAGGTTGCGGTAAAGAGCCAATCCCGTACCCGCCGGGATCAGGCGGCCCATGATCACGTTTTCCTTCAGACCACGCAGACTGTCGACCTTACCTTCAATTGACGCCTGTGTCAAGACTTTTGTTGTTTCCTGGAAGGAAGCAGCAGAAATAAATGACTCGGTCGAGAGCGATGCCTTGGTTATGCCAAGGAGCAGGGACTCTGCAGTGGCAGGACGCCCGCCTTTCTCCAGCGCCTTCTCGTTCTCTTCCTCAAAGACCCAGCGCTCGATCTGATCGTCGATCAAGAGGTTGGTATCGCCCACATCCTTGACCCTGACGCGGCGCAGCATCTGACGTACGATGGTCTCGATGTGCTTGTCGTTGATCTTGACGCCCTGGAGACGGTAGACCTCCTGGACCTCGTCGACCAGGTACTTGGCCAGTTCTTTCTGACCCAGTACGCGCAGGATGTCGTGCGGGTTGGAGGAGCCGTCCATGAGCGCCTCGCCGGCGCGGACATGGTCCCCTTCGTGGACGCTGATGTGCTTCCCTTTGGGGATGAGGTATTCCTTCGGCTCGCCCACTTCCGGGGTGACGATGACCTTCCTTTTGCCCTTGGCATCCTTGCCGAAGGCGACCACGCCGTCGATCTCGGTGATGACCGCGAAGTCTTTCGGCTTCCTGGCCTCGAAGAGCTCGGCGACGCGCGGCAGACCACCGGTGATGTCCTTGGTCTTGGTCGTTTCGCGCGGGATCTTGGCGATCACGTCACCCGCGGCCACCACGGTGTCTTCCATCACGTTGATGTTGGAGCCCACCGGCAGGTAGTAGCGCGCCATGCTCTCGCCGATCTTGGCGGTCTTGCCGGACTCGTCCTTGATGGTGATGCGCGGACGCTTGTCGGCGTCGCGGGTTTCGATGATGACCTTCCTGGAGAGGCCGGTGACTTCGTCGACCTGCTCCTCCATGGTGACGCCCTCGATGACATCGCCGAACTTGATGCGGCCGGAGATCTCGGTGAGGATCGGCATGGTGTACGGGTCCCACTCGGCCAGCGACTGCCCCTGGGTGACCTTCTCTTCCGGGCTGACCTTGATCTTGGCGCCGTAGACGATACCGTACTTCTCGCGCTCGCGCCCGGTCTCGTCCACGATGGCCAGCTCACCGTTACGGTTCATAACGATGTGGTGCCCTTCGGAGTTGGTTACGTAGTGCAGGTTGATGAACTTGGCGTAGCCTTCGTTCCTGGCATCCATGGAGGTCTGCTCGGCGCGACGGGATGCGGTACCACCGATGTGGAAGGTACGCATGGTCAGCTGGGTGCCCGGCTCGCCGATGGACTGGGCGGCGATGACGCCGACCGCCTCGCCGCGGTTCACCAGGTGGCCGCGCGCCAGGTCACGACCGTAGCACTTGGCGCAGATGCCGCGACGGCTCTCGCAGGTGAGCACCGAACGGATCTTGACCTTTTCGAGGCCTGCCGCTTCGATCCTGGATACCAGGGTCTCGTCGATCTCCTGGTTCGCCGCCACCAGCACGTCGCCGGTGACCGGGTCGAGGATATCGTCCAGGGCCACGCGGCCGAGGATACGGTCGCCGATGTGCTCGATGACCTCGCCACCCTCGGTGAGGGAGGAGACGGTCAGGCCGTCGATGGTGCCGCAATCCTCCTCGGTGATGATGGCGTCCTGGGCGACGTCGACCAGACGGCGGGTGAGGTAACCGGAGTTCGCCGTCTTGAGCGCGGTGTCGGCCAGACCTTTACGTGCACCGTGGGTCGAGATGAAGTACTGGAGCACGGTGAGGCCTTCGCGGAAGTTCGCAGTGATCGGGGTCTCGATGATCTCGCCGGACGGCTTGGCCATGAGTCCCCTCATCCCGGCCAACTGGCGGATCTGCTGGGCGCTACCCCTTGCGCCGGAGTCGGCCATCATGTGGATCGCGTTGAAGGACGGCACCTTCACTTCGTTCCCCTGCGGATCGGTGATGGTATCGCGGGAGAGGTTGTCCAGCATCTCTTTCGCGATGTCCTCGGTCGATTTCGCCCAGATGTCGATGACCTTGTTGTAACGCTCGCCGTCGGTGATGAGACCCTCGGTGTACTGGTTCTGGATCTCCTGAACCTCTTCGGTGGCGCGGTTGATGATGGCGGACTTCCCTTCCGGGATGACCATGTCGTTGATGGAGATGGAGATACCCGCCTTCGCAGCGTAGCGGAAGCCGATCGACTTCAGCTTGTCGGCGAGGATGACGGTCTCCTTGTTGCCGGCCAGACGGTAGCAGGTGTCGACCAGGTTGGAGAGCTCCTTCTTGGTCATGACCTTGTTGATGGCCGAGAACGGTACCGCGTCCGGCAGGATCTCGCGCAAGAGCACACGCCCGACCGTCGTTTCGATGATGGCCGGTTTCTCGTCGCTGACGAGGTTCTTCATCCTTACCTTGATGCGGGCCTGGAGGTGTACCTCGGCCGCGTCCCAGGCGATGGAGACCTCGTCCGGGGAGGCGAATACCTTCCCGTCGCCGAGCGCGAAGTGCTTCTCGCGGGTCATGTAGTAGATGCCGAGGACCATGTCCTGGCTCGGCACGATGATCGGCTTGCCGTGCGCCGGCGACAGGATGTTGTTGGTCGACATCATGAGGACGCGTGCCTCCACCTGGCTCTCAACCGAGAGGGGGAGGTGGACCGCCATCTGGTCGCCGTCGAAGTCGGCGTTGAAGGCGGTGCAGACCAGCGGGTGGAGCTGGATCGCCTTGCCCTCGATGAGCACCGGCTCGAAGGCCTGGATGCCGAGGCGGTGCAGGGTCGGGGCGCGGTTCAAGAGAACCGGGTGCTCCTTGATGACCTCCTCGAGTACGTCCCAGACTTCCGGCTTCTCCTTCTCCACCATCTTCTTGGCGCTCTTGATGGTGGTGACGAACCCGCGCTCCTCGAGCTTGTTGTAGATGAACGGCTTGAAGAGCTCGAGGGCCATCTTCTTGGGCAGACCGCACTGGTGCAGACGCAGCTCCGGACCGACGACGATAACGGAACGGCCGGAGTAGTCGACACGCTTACCGAGAAGGTTCTGGCGGAAGCGGCCCGACTTGCCTTTGAGCATGTCGGAGAGCGACTTGAGCGGACGCTTGTTGGGGCCGGCGATGGCGCGGCCGCGGCGGCCGTTGTCGAACAGCGCGTCGACCGCCTCCTGCAGCATGCGCTTCTCGTTCCTGATGATGACCTCGGGGGCCTGCAGTTCCATCAGGCGCTTCAAGCGGTTGTTACGGTTGATGACGCGACGGTACAGGTCGTTCAGGTCGCTCGTAGCGAAGCGGCCGCCGTCGAGCGGTACCAGCGGGCGCAGTTCCGGCGGGAGCACCGGGATGCACTCGAGGATCATCCACTCCGGCTTGTTGCCCGAGTTCTTGAAGGCCTCGATGACCTTGAGGCGCTTGGCGGTCTTCTTGCGCTTGGCCTCGGAGGTTGCCTCCTGCATCTCGATACGGAGCTGCTCGGAGAGCTGGTCCAGGTCCATGGAGGTCAGGCAGGTGCGGATTGCTGCCGCGCCCATGCCGGCCTCGAAGCCGTAGTTGTATTCCTCGAGGGCCTTCTGGTACTGGTCCTCGGAGAGCACGGTGCCGAACGGCATGCCGGTTTCCTTCGGGTCGGTCACCACGTAGGCCTCGAAGTAGAGCACCTTCTCGAGGTCCTTCAGGGTGATGTCCATCAGGTTGCCGATACGGGACGGCAGGGACTTGAGGAACCAGATGTGCGCCACCGGGGTGGCCAGGTCGATGTGGCCCAGGCGCTCGCGGCGCACCTTGGACGGGATGACCTCGACGCCGCACTTCTCGCAGACGATGCCGCGGTGCTTCATGCGCTTGTACTTGCCGCAGTTGCACTCGTAGTCCTTGGTCGGTCCGAAGATCTTGGCGCAGAAGAGGCCATCGCGCTCCGGCTTGAAGGTGCGGTAGTTGATGGTTTCCGGCTTCTTCACTTCCCCGAAGGAACGCTCGCGGATCTTGTCCGGCGAGGAGATCGAGATCTTGATGGACGAGAAGTGGAGCGGATCTTTCGGCTTATCGAAAAAATTGAAAATATCTTCCAAAGTATTTTCCTCCTTGGCGGTAGGAGTTACGTTATCTGTTTCAAGCTGCGTCGGACGGTCGAACTGTCGGACTCGGACCGGCCGGACTAGTCAGACTAGTCGGACCGGTCCGACAGACGAACCTAGTCCTCTTCGGTCTCCAAGAGTTCCACGTCGAGACCAAGGGACTGCAGTTCCTTGATGAGGACGTTGAACGACTCGGGCAGACCCGGCTCCAGGGTGTGCTTCCCTTTGACGATGGCCTCGTACATCCTGGTGCGGCCGGCAACATCGTCGGACTTGACGGTGAGGAACTCCTGCAGCGCGTACGCGGCGCCGTAGGCCTCCATCGCCCAGACCTCCATCTCCCCGAGTCGCTGGCCACCGAACTGCGCCTTGCCGCCCAGCGGCTGCTGGGTGACCAGGGAGTAGGGACCGATGCTCCTGGCGTGGATCTTGTCGTCGACCAGGTGGTGCAGCTTCAGGAAGTACATGATGCCGACGGTGACCTGGTGCATGAACTTGTCGCCGCTCTTGCCGTCGTACAGGGTGACCTGGCCGGTGGTGCTGAAGCCTGCGTGGGTCAGCATCGACTGGATCGACTCCTCGCTCGCCCCCTCGAATACCGGCGACGACATCGGGATGCCGCGCTTGAGGCGCCGCGCCACGTTGAGAAGCTCCTCCCCTTCCAGGGTGTCGAGGAAGCGGTCCATTTCCGGGTTGTCGTAGACGCCCTTCAGGAACCTCTTGATCTCGTCGTGCGGGGTGTTCTTCTCGAGGAACTCCTCGATCTTCCAACCAAGGCCTTTGGCGCCCCAGCCGAGGTGCATCTCGAGGATCTGCCCCACGTTCATACGGGAAGGTACGCCCAGCGGGTTCAGCACGATCTCGACCGGACGACCGTCTTCCATGTACGGCATGTCCTCTTCCGGAAGGATCCTGGAAACGACACCCTTGTTGCCGTGACGGCCCGCCATCTTGTCGCCCACCTGGAGCTTACGCTTGATGGCGATGTAGACCTTGACCATCTTGATGACGCCCGGCGGCAGGTCGTCGCCGCGACGCAGTTTCTGCACCTTGTCGTCGAAGACGTACTTGATGATGTCGATCTGCTGGTTCAGCGTGGACAGGGTCTGGGCCACTTTCTCGTCGATGGTGTCGTCATCGGCGATGGAGATCTCGTCCCAGCGGTCCATGGAGAACGACTTCAGCATCTCCTCGGTGATGACTGCCCCTTTGGGGATCAGCACCTTGCCGTCGCTACCCTCTATCTTCACGGCGGCGGTCTTGCCCACCAGGAGTTTTTTCAGCTTGCCGATGGCCGAGTCGCGGATGATGCGGATCTCGTCCTGCTCGTCCTTGCGCAGGCGCTGCTCTTCGGCCTTCTCGATGATCTCGGTACGGGCGTCCTTGTCGGCACCCTTCCTGGAGAAGATCTTGGCGCCGATGACGGTACCCTCGACCCCAGGCGGAACGCGCAGCGAGGTGTCGCGCACGTCGCCGGCCTTCTCGCCGAAGATGGCCCTGAGGAGCTTCTCTTCCGGAGAGAGCTGGGTCTCGCCTTTCGGGGTGATCTTACCGACCAGGATGTCGCCCGGACGAACCTCGGCGCCGATCCTGATGATGCCCGACTCGTCGAGGTCCTTGAGGGTCTCCTCGCCGAGGTTCGGGATGTCGGAGGTGATCTCTTCCTTGCCGAGCTTGGTGTCGCGGGCCACGGCCTCGAACTCCTCGATGTGGATCGAGGTGTAGCGGTCGTCTTTTACCAGGCGCTCCGAGATGAGGATGGAGTCCTCGTAGTTGTAGCCGCCCCACGGCATGAACGCGATCAGCACGTTCTGGCCCAGAGCCAGCTCGCCCATGTCGGTGGAGGGGCCGTCGGCGATGATGTCGCCGGCCTTGACATGGTCGCCCACCTTCACCACCGGCCTCTGGTTGATGCAGGTGTTCTGGTTGGAACGGGCGAACTTGATCAGGTTGTAGATGTCGACGCCGGTGCCGGTGGCATCGTACTGGTCCTCGTCGATCTTGACGACGATGCGGGAAGCATCGACGCTCTCGACCACGCCGTTGTGGCGGGCGACCGAGGAAACACCCGAGTCGCGTGCCACGACGCGCTCCATGCCGGTACCGACCAGCGGGGAGTCGGCGCGCAAGAGCGGCACCGCCTGGCGCTGCATGTTGGAGCCCATGAGCGCGCGGTTCGCGTCGTCGTTCTCGAGGAACGGGATCAGCGAGGCCGCGACGGAAACCAGCTGCATCGGGGCGACGTCCATGAGTTCCAGCTCGTCACGCCCGACCAGGACGAACTCGCCGGACTTCCTGGCGGAGATGTAGTCGGAGACGAAGCGGCCGGTCTCGTCCACCTCGGCGTTGGCCTGGGCGATGGCGTGCCCTTCCTCCTCCAGCGCGGAGAAGAAGCGGACCTCGTCGGTCACCTTGCCTTCGCGGACCACGCGGTACGGCGTCTCGACGAAGCCGTGCTCGTTGATGCGCGCGTAGGTGGACAGCGACGCGATCAGACCGATGTTCGGACCCTCCGGGGTCTCGATCGGGCAGACGCGGCCGTAGTGGGTCGGGTGTACGTCGCGGACCTCGAAGCCCGCGCGCTCGCGGGTAAGACCACCCGGTCCAAGGGCCGAGAGACGGCGCTTGTGGGTAACCTCGGAGAGCGGGTTGGTCTGGTCCATGAACTGCGACAGCTGCGAAGAACCGAAGAACTCCTTGACCACGGCGGAAACCGGCTTGGAGTTGATCAGGTCGTGCGGCATCAGGTTCTCGACTTCCTGGAGGCTCATGCGCTCCTTGATGGCGCGCTCCATCCTGACCAGGCCGATGCGGTACTGGTTCTCGAGGAGCTCACCAACGGCGCGCACGCGGCGGTTGCCCAGGTGGTCGATGTCGTCGATGTTGCCCTTGCCGTTTTTCAGCTCGATCAGGTAACGCACCACCTCGAGGATGTCCTCGCGGGTGAGCGTCATGCAGTCAAGCGGCACGTCCACGCCCAGCTTGTAGTTGAGCTTCAGGCGGCCGACGGCGGAAAGGTCGTAGCGCTCCGCGTTGAAGAACAGGTTCTCGAACAGAACCAGCGCGCTCTTCAGGGTCGGCGGATCGCCCGGACGCAGACGACGGTAGATCTCGATCAGCGCCTCGTCGGTGGAGCCGATCTTGTCGATCAGGATGGTGTCGCGGAAGCTGGAGGTCACGTGCAGGTTGTCGATGAAGAGCACCTGGAAGGAGGTGATCCCCTTATGGGTCATTTCCTCGAGCTTGGCCTGGGTGATCTCCTCGTTGCACTCGACCACGATCTCGCCGGTGGCGGGGTCGTAGATGTCGTGGGAAGCGACCTTGCCGACCACTTCCTCCTCGGCAATCGGGATCTCCTTGATGCCGTGCTCGGCCATCTTCCTGAGCGCTGCCTTGGTGAACTTGCGGTTCGCCTTGAGGATCACCTCGGCGGTGCCCGGGTCCACGATGTCCGCGGTCGCCTTCTGGTTGGAGAGCAGTTCCGCGTCCACCAGCTTGGTCATGGCGCCGTTGTCGCCGACCTTCACTTCCTCGGACTTGTAGAAGTAGTTGATCAGCGCATCGTTGGAGTAGCCAAGGGCCTTGAGCAGCACGGTGGCCGGCATCTTGCGACGCCTGTCTATGCGAACATAAAGGATGTCTTTATGGTCAAATTCAAAGTCAAGCCACGAACCGCGGTACGGGATCACGCGGGCCGAGTAGAGCACCTTGCCACTGGAGTGGGTCTTGCCCTTGTCGTGGTCGTAGAACACGCCCGGCGAGCGGTGCAGCTGGCTCACGATAACGCGCTCGGTGCCGTTTATGATAAAGGTCCCGTTGTCGGTCATCAGCGGGATTTCGCCGAAATAAACCTCCTGCTCCTTGATGTCGCGGATCGATCTGGTACCGGGATCCTTCGCCACGTCCCACACAACCAGCCTTACCTTCACCTTCATCGGTGCGGCAAAGGTCATCCCCCTCTGGTGGCACTCCTCCACGTCGTACTTCGGCGCGCCCAGCGAATACGAAACGTACTCAAGCGAGGCGGTGTCGCTGAAGTCCCTGATCGGGAACACGCTGCGGAACACGGCTTCCAGGCCGGAGTTCTTGCGTGCGTCTACGGGAGTGTCGAGCTGGAGGAATCTCTTGTAGGAATTTTTCTGGATGTCGATGAGGTTCGGTATGTCGATGATCTTGTGGATCTTGGCGAAGTTCTTGCGCAACAGGGGGTTATTCGCGATTGAATAAGCCATATCTTCTCCTTGTGGTGAACGCCTTGGAAGACCTCCACCCCCTTGAATTTCCTGCTGTTCTGGTCGGACGGGGCTGCGGGGTGAAGCGGCCTCAAACTAAAATAGAACAGCCAAGGCCGCAAAAAGCGACCTTGGCTTTGGTAAAGATCGGTGCGAAGCTGCTTACTTAACTTCCACTTCTGCGCCTGCCTCGACCAGCTGCTTCTGTGCGTCGGCAGCTTCTTCTTTGGAGATGCCAGTCTTGACCGGCTGCGGAGCGCCGTCGACCAGGTCCTTGGCTTCTTTGAGGCCCAGGGAGGTCAGGCCGCGAACGACCTTGATGACGCCGATCTTGTTGGCGCCAGCGGACTTCAGGATGACGTCGAACTCGGTCTTCTCTTCAGCAGCTTCAGCAGCAGCAGCCGGAGCGCCAGCAGCAGCAACGGCAACCGGAGCGGCTGCGGATACGCCGAACTTCTCTTCGAGCTCTTTCACGAGGCCGGCAAGTTCGAGGACGGACATGTTCTCAATGAAGCTGATTACTTCTTCTTTGGTGATAGCCATTTCTTTCTCCTCCAGAGAATATTGTTAGATGTTTAAAGCGAAAATTGTCGGTGACTGCGACTAGGCAGCCTTCTGGATCCTGATCTGCTCGAGCGCGCGTACGAAACCGCCCGGGACAGCCGCGAGAACGCGTACGAAGTTGCTTGCCGGTGCCTGCATGCTGCCCAGCATCTTGGCGATGAGCACTTCGCGGCTCGGCAGGTCTGCCAGAGCCTGGATCTCAGCCACGTTGATGGTCTTGCCGGTGAGCACGCCAGCTTTCAAGGTAAACGGGTTGGTGTTTTCCTTGTTGAAGCGGGACAGCACCTTGGCCGCCGCGACGGGATCGTCGTAGCAAAGGGCGATAGCGGTGGGGCCTGCGTAGTACTGCGACAGACCTTCCTTGTCGGTCCCCTTGGAAGCGATCTCGAGCAGGGTGTTCTTGACGACCTTGTACTCCGCGTTGGCTTTCCTAAGCTCATTTCTGAGCTCGGTGGCCTGGCCGACGTTCATCCCGCGGAAATCCGCGAGGAATACCGCCTGCGCCCTCTGGAGCTTGTCGTGCATTTCGGCAACAAGTTCTTGCTTGTTTTCCTTATTCAAGCGCCTTCCTCCTTTCTTTTGGTATACGGGTACGAAACCCCGCCAAAGTCAGGAAGTTGCGGAACGTACATTTTCGCGCAACATCTGCAAGTCTCGGTTGGCCGCCCGGAGGCATTTAAACCTGGAAAGCAGATTAAGACTGAGATTGAGACTGAGGAAACCTAAATCTTTATCTTAATCTTTATCTGTTTCTAGGCACCCACTGTCTTTGACTTTGGCTTTACAGCTAGTACTGCTCTTTATTTCAAGATCGCGCTGATGTCAGCGAGATCGATGTTCACGCCCGGGCCCATGGTGGAAGATACGGAGACCTTCTTCATGTAGGTGCCCTTTGCGGCAGCCGGCTTCGCCTTCTGGAGGGCTTCCACCAGGGCGGTGACGTTCTGCTTCAGGGTTTCGGCGCTGAAGGAGACCTTGCCCACCGGGGCATGGATGATACCGGCCTTCTCGACGCGGAACTCGACCTTACCGGACTTGGACTCCTTGATGGCGCGGCCCAGGTCGAAGGTCACGGTACCGACCTTCGGGTTCGGCATCAGGCCGCGGGGTCCGAGGAGCTTACCGATCTTACCGACCACACCCATCATGTCCGGGGTAGCGATGGCGGTATCGAACTCGAACCAGCCTTCCTGGATCTTGGCGACCAGGTCGTCGGCACCGACGTAATCGGCACCGGCCTCGCGGGCCTCCTTCTCCTTCTCACCCTTGGCGAAGACCAGGACGCGCACGTCCTTGCCGAGACCGTTGGGGAGCACTACGGCGCCGCGGACCATCTGGTCGGCGTGACGCGGGTCAACACCCAGCTTCACCACCAGGTCGACGGTCTCGTCGAACTTCGCATAAGCCGCGCTCTTCACGAGCTCAAGGCCGTCGGTCAGGGGATAGGTTTTGGTCCTGTCGACCTTGGCGCGAGCCTCTTTAAGCTTTTTTGTCATAGACATTTCTGATAACCCTCTCTTTAACTTAAGCTATTTCAACGCCCATGCTGCGCGCGGTACCTTCAATGGTCTTCATGGCAGCCTCAAGGCTCGCGGCATTGAGGTCGGGCATCTTCTTCGTTGCGATCTCGCGTACCTGCTCCTTGGTCAGCTTGCCGACCTTGGTCTTGTTGGGGGTAGCGGAGCCGCTCTGCAGGCCGAGAGCTTTCTTGATGAGAACCGGAGCCGGCGGAGTCTTGGTGATGAAGGTGAAGGACCTGTCGGCGTAGACAGTGATCACGACCGGGGTGATGGTCCCTTCGTCCGCCTGGGTCTTCGCGTTGAAGGCCTTGCAGAACTCCATGATGTTGACGCCGTGCTGACCGAGTGCGGGACCGATCGGAGGAGACGGGTTTGCCTTCCCTGCGGGTACCTGCAGCTTTATGTAACCGGTGATCTTTTTCGCCATTTTCCTACTCCTTTTTCATTCCTTCGAACTGCCTGAAGCTTCTATCGGTAACAGAGGGTCTCCCCTACTGCTTTTCTACCTGCATGAATTCGAGCTCGACCGGGGTCGCACGCCCGAAGATGCTTACCATGACCTTGAGTTTCCCCTTGTCCGGCTTGACGTCCTCGACCACACCCGAGAAGTTGAGGAAGGGACCGTCGATGACCCTGACCGTCTCGCCCACTTCGAAGAGGACCTTGGGACGGGGCTTCTCGGCACCCTCTTCCATCCTCTTGGTGATCTTGTTGACTTCGTCGTCCGGGATCGGGAAGGGATTATTGCCACCGACGAACCCGGTAACCTTCGCGGTCTCCTTGACCACGTGCCAGGTGTCGTCGTTCAGTTCCATGTTCACCAGGATGTATCCGGGGAAGAACTTCCTGGAAGAAGTCTTCTTCTCCCCCTTCTTAAGTTCGACGACGGTTTCGCACGGGATCAGGATCTCGCCGAAGAACTCCTCCATCTCGAGATTCTTGATGCGCTCTGCCAGCGAGAGCCGCACCTTGTTCTCGAAGCCGGAGTAGGTATGTACGCCGTACCATTTGTGTGCCATTTGATGAGTCCTCTAGCGGATAATCGACTTGATGAGCTTAGTAAGGACCACGTCGCAGACGCCAAGGTAAAGTGAGATGATCACGATGATGACGACAACTACCTGAGCAGTAGAGAAGGTCTCTTTACGGGTCGGCCAAGTCACCTTGGCGAGCTCCGCCTGTACATCCTCAAAAAAAGTCTTGGCTTTCGCGAGCACTTGTCACTCCTCACTTCGTGAAGATAAAAAAAATGGCAGGCCAGGAGGGATTCGAACCCCCAACACCCGGTTTTGGAGACCGGTGCTCTAGCCGTTAGAGCTACTGGCCTGCGGCGGGGGATCCTGGACAGTTCCAGGATCCCCAAATCAAACTATTTGGTTTCCTTGTGCGGCGTGTGCTTCTGGCAGAAGCGGCAGTACTTGTTGAACTCCAGCTTCTGCGGCGTATTCTTCTTGTTCTTCGTGGTGGTATAGTTACGCTGTTTGCACTCGGTGCAGCCAAGGGTGATGATGTCTCTAGGCATTTTCTTTCGTCCTTTTCAAACTATTATCGTGTCCCGATGCTTCCGGGACTCACAACCCGAAAGGTTTTACTCGATGATGGAGGCGACGACGCCTGCACCGACGGTACGGCCGCCTTCGCGGATAGCGAAACGCAGACCTTCGTCCATTGCGATCGGGGTGATCAGGTTGACGGTTACCGAGACGTTGTCGCCCGGCATAACCATCTCGACACCGGCTTCGAGGTCAACCACGCCGGTAACGTCGGTGGTCCTGAAGTAGAACTGCGGACGGTAGCCGTTGAAGAACGGGGTGTGACGGCCGCCCTCTTCCTTGGACAGGATGTAGGCTTCGGCTTTGAACTTGGTGTGCGGGGTGATGGAGCCCGGCTTGGCGAGAACCTGGCCACGCTCGATCTCTTCGCGCTTCACGCCGCGGAGCAGTGCGCCGATGTTGTCGCCGGCACGGCCCTCGTCGAGGAGCTTACGGAACATCTCGACGCCGGTAACGGTGGTCTTGGTGGTGGCCTTGATGCCGACAACCTCGACCTCCTCGCCGACCTTGATGATGCCGCGCTCGACACGACCGGTAGCGACGGTACCACGACCGGAGATGGAGAACACGTCCTCGACCGGCATCAGGAACGGACGGTCGATGGCGCGCTGCGGCTCCGGGATGTAGGTGTCGACGGCGTCCATCAGCTTCAGGATGGCCTGCTCGCCCAGTTCGCCTGCGTCGCCTTCGAGGCCTTTCAGAGCGGAACCCTTGATGATCGGGATATCGTCGCCCGGGAAGTCGTAGGAGGAGAGCAGTTCGCGCACTTCCAGCTCGACCAGCTCGAGGAGCTCCTCGTCGTCAACCATGTCGGCCTTGTTCAGGAACACGACGATGTAGGGGACGCCGACCTGACGTGCGAGCAGGATGTGCTCGCGGGTCTGCGGCATCGGGCCGTCAGCTGCGGAAACAACCAGGATCGCGCCGTCCATCT
>NZ_BLXY01000018.1 GCF_014193585.1 Geomonas paludis | reverse complement strand
GCAGAAACTGAAAGTTTTCCAAGACCGAATCCAGGTCGAGGAATTCGACTACAAATTACGTTGAGGGAACGAGTGTCCACGATGTCCTGGCATCAAAATCTGTCCACGATGTCGTGGCACTCAACATCTACGTTCTACGTTCTACGTTTGCGTGCTGCGGTTCTGCGGTTCTGCGGTTCTGCGGTTCTGCGTGCTGCGTTCGAGGGTGAGACATGGGAGGCCGATGCTTGGACCCTGCTCCTTTTTCGTCAGCACGCGTTGAATTCACGGCGGGCGCCCATATAATGAGAGCTGGCGTCAGGCCGCTCACACCTTTGCCGGGAGGTTTCCATGGAAAGACGGCAGTTCATCAAGATACTGGGCATGTCATCTCTTTTCCTGCATGGCTGGCTGCGCAACCTGTTCGCGGCACAAGGACCGGTGGTGGCGGTGGCGCAAGGGACCGACCATGCCGGCATCACCCGCAAGGCACTCTCGGCGCTGGGCGGGATGCAACGGTTCGTGAAACCGGGACAGACCGTGGTGGTGAAACCGAACATCGGCTGGGACCGCACGCCCGAGTACGCCGCCACCACCAATCCGCTGGTGGTGAAGGCCGTGGTGGAGGAGTGCCTGAAGGCCGGCGCCAAAAGGGTGAAGGTCTTCGACCGGACCTGCAACGACCCGCGGCGCTGCTACGCCTCCAGCGGCATCGAATCGGCCCTGCGCGGCATGAAGGGGGTCGAGATGAAACACCTCGAGGAAGAGCGCTTCAAGAAGGTGGCGCTCAACGGCAAGGTGCTCAAGGAGTGGGAACTCTACGGGGAGGCGCTCTCGGCCGACGTCTACATCAACCTCCCCGTCGCCAAGCACCACGGCCTGAGCCGGCTCACCCTGGGCATGAAGAACGTGATGGGGATCATGGGGGGCAACCGCGGCTCCATCCACAAGAACATTGACCAGGCGCTCGCCGACGTGAACGCCTCCTTCCGCCCCCAACTCACCCTGATCGACGCCACCAGGATCCTCACCGCCCACGGCCCGCAAGGCGGCAACCTGGCCGACGTGAAGGTCCTGAACCAGGTCATCGCCTCCACCGACATCGTCGCCGCCGACGCCTACGCCACCACCCTCTTCGGCTTGAAACCCGCCGACATCGCCGTGACCCGCACCGCCTACCAGCGCGGGCTGGGCGAGATGGACCTCGACAAAATGAGGATCGTCCGGGTGTGAGAAAGGTAACCACCGCCCGCATCTCGCAGCTTTTGTTCCTCGCCCTGTTCCTGGTCCTGTTCCTGATGACCGAGTACCGCGGCAGCGACCGCATCGTGGCCGCGGTGAACGGCTTCTTCCGGGCCAACCCGCTCACCGCCGCCAGCACCATGCTGGCGACCAAAGAATACCTGCCGCTGCTCCTCCCCGGCCTGATCGTGCTCGTTGCCGCCCTCTTCCTGGGGAGATTCTTCTGCGGCTGGATCTGCCCGCTCGGGACCGTCCTGGACCTCGTCACCGGCAGGATCCGCAAGGTCGGCGCCGTGCGCGCCCTCACCGGCCGCGCGAAATACTGGCTGCTCCTGCCGCTATTGGCCGCGTCCCTGTTCGGGGTGAACCTGGCCGGCCTGCTCGACCCGATCGCGCTACTGCTACGCGCGCTCACCTTCTTCTTCCATCCCCTCTTCGGGGACACGGTGCGCGGCGGCTGGCGCTCCCTGTACGGCATCATGGGCGAGCGGCGCGACCTCCTCGACCCCGGCTACCGCCTGCTGCGCGACTACCTGCTTCCCTTCCGGGAAACCCTCTACCCGCTCGCCTTTCTCTCCGCGCTCCTGTTCCTGCTGATCCTGTTCCTGGAGCGCTACGAGAGGAGGGCCTGGTGCCGCCGCCTCTGCCCGCTGGGAACGCTGCTCGGGCTGGTCTCCCGCCTGGGGCCCCTGCGCCGCACCCCCGCCAGGCTCTGTGCCGACTGCCAGGCCTGCCGCGAGCACTGCCCCACCTCATTCGACCAGGATCTCCTGCAAACCGAGGAATGCATCCTCTGCATGGAATGTGCTCTGCGCTGCCCGTCGCGCCGGGTCCGCTTCCGGTTTGCCGCGGGGCCGCCGCAGGCCGGGCCGTTCATGGAACGGCGCGTCTTTCTGGGGGGACTGTTGGGCGGGGTGGTACTGGCCAGGGGGTTCCGTTTTCGGGAACCGGCCGCCGAGGCGAAGCTGTTACGGCCGCCCGGGGTGCGCAGCGAGGATGAATTCCTGAAGAAGTGCGTGCGCTGCGGCGAGTGCATGAAGGTCTGCCTGAGAAGCGCGCTCTACCCCGCCCTGTTCCAGGCCGGCGCGGAAGGGCTCTACACCCCCTTGGTGGTGCCGCGCCTGGGCTACTGCGAGTACAACTGCACCCTGTGCGGCCAGGTCTGCCCCACCGGCGCCATTCCCGATCTCCCCAGGGAAGAGAAGCAGCGCCAGGTGATCGGCAAGGCCGTCTTCGACAAGAACCACTGCCTCCCCTTCGCCAGGAGGATCGACTGCATCGTCTGCGAGGAGCACTGCCCCATCCCGGGCAAGGCGATCCGCTCCGAGCGGGTCGAGCTGGCCGGCTTCGATGGGGTGAAGAAAACGGTGCAGCAGCCCTACGTAGTGGAGGAACTCTGCAACGGCTGCGGCATCTGCGAGAACGTCTGTCCTCTGGAGGGTAAAGCCGCCATCGAGGTGTTCCGCGTGAAGGACCGGACGCCGCTCAAGCCCTCCTTGCCGGCCGCGCCCACTCCCCAGGATCCCTATACCGATCCGTACGCCGGCAATTCGTAGGTCCCGTCCCCGGTTCCTGCTCTCACACGCGCTTTACCCTCTGTCCTCTGCCCTCCTCCCTCTCGCGCCCCTCCCATCATTCCAGGTACCACACCTTAGCGGACCAAGACACCCCCCTCCCCTTGCGGGAGGGGGTCAGGGGGTGGGGGAACTGGCCAACATGTCCTCAGCTGGCTGCTTCACCCACCCCCCTGCCCCCTCCCGTCAAGGGAGGGGGAGTGCTGGATGCACAACTGGTCTGGGAGTTGCAACTCAGGCTTACGCCCCGTCGGCACCGGCATGTCGGCGCCAGCAAAAACAGCACGAAGGAGACACGGACATGGCCACAGCCAGCATGGGAGACACCATCACGATAAGCTACATCGGGACCCTCGATGACGGCACCATCTTCCACAGCACCGAGGCCGAAGGCCCGCTCACGGCCACTTTAGGGGCTGGCGAGCTCTTCCCGGCGCTCGAGGCCGCCATCGTCGGGATGAGGCCGACGGAGACACGGAACATCTTTCTCCGCGCCGAGGAGGCCTACGGGGCGCGGCTCAAGGAGAACGTCATCCGCGTCGCCCGCGGCTCTTTTCCTGCCGAAAAAGAGATCAAGCCGGGCCAAAAACTGGGCATCGAGTTCGCCGGAGGGACCGCCCGGGTGATGCTGGTGACCGAGGTGAGCGACGAGGCGGTGACCCTGGACGGTAACCACCCCCTGGCCGGCTGCAATCTCACCTTCGCCCTGCGCCTGGACCTGATCCGGTAGCCACCGAGGAGACCTACACATGCACCAACAGGAGAAGCCGGACCGCTACGTCTCTTTCGTGGGCATCGACGGCGATAGGAACTCGGAGGAGTTGATGGCGCTGCTGCGCCGGCACATCGACGACCCGGAGAAGAGCAACGCATTTTGGGAGAAGTTCAAGGAGAAGTTGGCGCGTGTCGGACAACCGGACCAAAACGGCGGGCGCTGTCTGGACGAGCTGTTCCTGGTCCACTCCTACATCAACAACATCCGGGAGCTCTTCGAAGAATACGAGGACGAGGCGGCCCTGGGGCTGCTGGAACGGATAGAGCGGGAGAGTTGCTAGGACCAGGCCTCGATTCCCATCAATAACAAAAAGGGCGCCTCCGTCTTGGGGGCGCCCTTTTTTGCTGCAGCTGTAGCAGCTTCTACCTGAAAACCAGCTTGTCCACCCGCACGGTGCCGTCCTGCACCCGCAGCACGCCGTTGAAAACGGAGCTATCGGTGCTTCCCGTGTAGCCGCAGTCGTAGCCGCCCCTCAGGGTGACCCGGATGTTGCGGTTCAGGGTGAGCCCGCTGCCGAAGAAGAAATGCTGCAGCATGATCAGGTCGTCATCCTGGGCCTGCAGGTAGGCCGTGAACGGATCATTGAAGCCCGCCGCCGGCAGGGTGGCGAGGCTGACCGGTGCAGTGGCACATGTCGTGACGTTGATGGTGAAGGAGGCGGTGGCGCTCGCCCCGGCGCTGTCGGCGACCCTGACCGTAAAGGCATAGCTGCCGGTCGTGTCGGGGACCCCGGAGATGGCCCCAGTGGAAGGGTCCAGGGTCAACCCGTCCGGAAGGCTGCCGCTGGCGACAGACCAGGTGTACCCCGGCATGCCGCCGCTTGCCGACAAGCTCCTGTTGTAGGCGGTGCCGCTGGTTCCGAAGGGAAGTGAGATGGTGTCGACGGCAAGGGCCGTCGGCGCTTCGGTATCTACCGGCTTCACCTCGAAAATGGCGACCGCCTTTGCCGCCTGCCCCAGCATCACCGTGCAGGTGGGCTCGCTTCCGCCGGCTACACCCATCCAACCCACGAAGCGGGAACCGGCATCCGGGGTGGCGGTCAGGGTGACCGGGGTGCCGGCGCCAAACGCCGCCATGCCCATGGTGTCGGTCACGGTGACCGCTATGCCTGCAGGCGAACTGGTAATCTCACCGTTGCCGGTTCCGACCTTGGCAACAGCGAGGGAAAAGGAGCGTTCCGGGACGGCCATGCACCCACCGCTGTTGCCAAACCGGTACAGCCTGGCCAACCCGCCCTCGATGGTGCTGTAGATGATGTCGCCGCAATTGTTCAGGTCGAGGGTGAAGAGGTCGTTGCCCACCCGGTCCGTCAGCAGTTCGCCGCGCACACTGGAGACGATATGCCATCCGGCAATGGCATTGTCGAAACTGGCAACCGCCCATACCATCTCACCGCTGTCGTTGATCGAGACGGCGCGGTAATGCTGCGGATCCGTAGTCACCGCAACCGGTACGGCACTGCCTGCCGCTACCCGCAAAATCCGCCCCGGTCCCGGCTGCACCGGATCGGACTCCAGGAAGACGATGTCCCCGACGTTGTTTATCGACGGCTTGCTGTGCTGCTGCGGCCCGACGGTCAACTGCCCCCGCAGGTTGGAATAGATCTGGCGGATGCCGTTGTCATCGGCCGCGCTCCAGACCACCTCACCGCGATCGTTCAGGTCCGCCTCGCCGATGTAGTTGGCGCTGTTGGCGATGGTGACCGGTACGCCGGCCATGGTCCCGTTCAGCAGGTAGCCGCCAGGATAGCCATAGCTGTACTCGTTCCAGATCATGTCGCCCATGTTGTTGACGATCGGATTACTGCTCCCCGGCGGGGCGGGGAGTTGCCCCCGGGTGGTGGAGAAAAACTGTTGAGCTCCGAGCTCCTGGTTGTACTTGCCCCAAACCACTTCCCCCAGGGAGTTGATGGAGCCGCTCCAGACATCGTCGGCCAGCAGTTCGCGGCAGGGTCCCGCTCCGCAGTTTTGGCGGTATTTGCTCAGGGACACCGCATAGCCCACGCGTCCCCCGCCCGCTGCGACCTTCAGGTAGTAGCTCCCGGTCGCGCCGACGGGGAATGTGAGCTGCAGCGGGGTACCATGCGCCGGAGCCACCAGGTTGCCTTGCCCGTCATAGAGGCCGACGCCGAGGAGGTTGGGGGCGCTGCTGTCAGTGTTGACCGTGACGTAGATGGTGTCACCGGAAGCGGCCTGGAAGCGGTACCAGTCCCAGGTATTCGCCGAACTGTCGACGACCCCCGTGAAGATATCGCCCAGCGCTACCGGAGTCGCTTCGGATTGCGTGTCGTTGGGAACGGGATGGGTCGCACAGGCGCCGCTGTTGCCGAAGCGGTACAGCTTGGCCATCCCGCCGTCGAACCCGCTGTAAATGATGTCGCCGCAGTTGTTCACATCGAGGGTGAAGATGTCTGAAGTCACCCGGTCCACCACGACACCGCGCACACTGGAGACGATCTGCGAGGCGGGAGCGCCATTTCCATAGATGGCCACCGCCCACACCATCTCACCGCTGTCGTTGATCGCGGCGGCACGGTAGTTCTGCTGGTCGGTGGTCACCGCAACCGGCACGGAACTGCCTGCCGTGATGCGGACGATGCGTCCCGGTCCCGGCTGCATCGGATCGGATTCCACGCAGACGACATCGCCGGCGTTGTTTATCGACGGCTTACCGTGCTGCTGCGGCCCGGCGGTCAACTGCCCCCGCAGGTTCGAGTAGATCTGTCGGACCCCGTTGGCGTCGTTTGCGCTCCAGACGACCTCGCCACGATCGTTGAGGTCCTCCTCGCCCATGTAGTCGGCACTGTTGGCGATAGTCACCGGCACGCCGCCGATGGTCCCCTTCAGCAGATACCCCCCCGGATAGCCGTAGCTGTACTCGCTCCAGATCATGTCGCCCATGTTGTTGACGACCGGGTTGCTGCTCCCCGTCGGTGCCGGGAATTGTCCCCGCGTGGAGGAGAAAAACTGTTGTGCTCCGATCTCCTGGTTGTACTTGCCCCAGACCACTTCTCCCAGGGAGTTGATGGAGCCGCTCCAGACATCGTCGGCCAGCAGTTCCCGGCAGGGTCCGGCGCCGCAGTTTTCGCTGTATTTGCTGAGCGAGACGGCGTAGCCCACGTGTCCCGCTACCGCTTCCACCTTCAGGTAGTAGGTCCCGGTCGCCCCGACGGGGAACGTGACCTTCATCGGGATACCCTGCGCCGGGGCCACCAGGTTGCCGCTCCCGTCGTAGAGCCCGACGCCGAGGAGATTGGGGACGCTGTTATCGTAGTTGACCGTGACGTAGATGGTGTCGCCTGCACCGGCCTTGAAGCGGTACCAGTCGAAGGGACTGGCCGAACCGTCTACCACCCCGGTGAAGATGTCCCCAAGGCCTACGGGAGCCGCTTGCGATTGGGTGTCGTTGGCGAGCGGATGCGTCGTGCATGCACCGCTGTTGCCGAAGCGGTACAGCTTGGTCAACCCGCCGTCGAAGGCGCTGTAGATGATGTCGCCGCAGTTGTTCACATCAAGGGTGAAGATGTCGTTGCTCACCCGCTCCACGATGACTCCGCGCACGCTGGAGAAGATCTGCGCTGCGGGAATGCCATTGTCGAAGGTATTCACCGCCCACACCATTTCGCCGCTGTCGTTGATCGCGGCGGCACGGTAGTTCCGCGGGTCGGTGGTTACCACAACCGGCACGGTACTGCCTGCCGCGATGCGGACGATGCGTCCCGGCCCGGGCTGCATGGGATCTGACTCCAGGCAGACGACATCGCCGGCGTTGTTTATCGAGGGCTTGCCGTGCTGCTGCGGCCCGCTGGTCAGCTGCCCCCGCAGGTTGGAGTAGACCTGGCGGGTGCCGTTGCTGTCGGCCGCGCTCCAGACCACCTCGCCGCGGTCGTTGAGGTCCGCCTCGCCAATGTAGTCGGCGCTGTTGGCGATGATCACGGGCACGCCGCGGATGGTCCCCTTCAGCAGGTAGCCGCCGGGGTAGCCGTAACTGTACTCGCTCCAGATCAGGTCGCCCAAGTTGTTGACGACCGGGTTACTGCCGCCCATCGGTTCGGGGAGCTGCCTCCCGGTGGAGGAGTAAAACTGCTGGGTTCCGATCTCCGGGTTGTACTTGCCCCAGACCACTTCACCCAGGGAGTTTATGGAGCCGGTCCAGACGTCGGTGGCCAGCAGTTCCCGGCACGGCCCGGCGCCGCAGTTTTCGCTGTACTTGCTGAGCGAGACGGCATAGCCATTGCGCGAGCCGCCACCTTCAACCTTGACATAGTAGCTGCCGCTGTAGGCGGCCTTGCTGATGATGCTGACCGGGAAGCCGGGCTGGTAGGCGCCGACGGGATTTCCCTGTGCATCGTAGAGGCCGATCATGAAACTGTTGGGCGCGCGGGTGTCGTAATTGGCGGTCACGTAGATCGTGTCGCCGGCACTCGCATCGAAGCGGTACCAGTCGGTAACGTTGTTGGTGTCCCAGTTCACCATCCCGGTGAAGATGTCACCCAAAGCAACCGGCGTCGCCTCTGCCTGGGTATCGTTACCCGCCGGGTAGGTCACGCAGGGGGCATTGCTCCCCAGCCGGTACAGTCTGCGCCCGCCCCCCTCGTCGGCTATGTAGGCGACGTCGCCGCAGCTGTTGACATCAACGCTAAAGATGCCCGACGGTACCGGCGCCGGCAGCACGGGGCCGCGCACGCTGGAGACGATCTGCGTGGTCGAGTTGGCGTTGTCCCGCACCGTCCAGAAGATCTCGCCATTATCATTGATCGCGGCACTGCTGCCGTAGTCCAGGCCCTCGGTTGCCACCAGCACCGGCGTGGTGCTCGCGGCGGCGATCCTGTAGATCTGGGGCGGACCGGGCTGGAAGGAGTCGTACTGCCTGAAAACGATTTCCCCCCTATTGTTGATGGAGGGCATGTCGTGCCGGAGGCTGCCGCTGGTCAACTGGCCGCGCAGGTTCGAGTAGATCTGGCTCTCGCCCGAGTTGTCGCTCTGGGTCCAGACCACCTCGCCCCGATCGTTGATGTCGGCCTGGCCCAGCCAGTTGGTGCTGTTGGCCAGGGTGACGACCTCCCCTTTGATCCTGCCATAGAGTACGTACCCGCCGGGATAGCCGTTGCTGTACTCGCTCCAGACCATGTCTCCCATGTTGTTGACGGCAGGGCTGAAGCGTGAAGTCACGTCGGTGGTGAGCTGGCCGCGCATCGACGAGAAGAACTGCTGCGAGCCGGTGCTGCTGTCATACTGCGACCACACCACCTCGCCCAGCGAGTTCAGCGACGCTGCGTCGACCCAGGCGTCCGTGACCAGTGCCGGTTGCTCTTCCCCCTGAGAAACGGATGCGGTTGCCAGGGCCAGCAAGAAGACGGCCAGCAGCAGGTTGGCGATCCTCACCAACTTCCTCATAACACCTCCAGTCTGATGACAGCCTTCCGCGAGGCTTGCCACGGTAATTTGCACGTCACGCCAGCTACAAAAAAAGGCTATCGCGTTAGGATAGCCCTTCCCATCCACCCGACTTCGGCAGCCCCTCTTTCCAGCCTCGCTTGCGGTGTCGCCTCGAGCCGTTGCCTGGACAGGTAGCTTTGCGTCACCGGGTCACCCCGGCTTTGCCATTTCAGTCTTCGATTTAATTATCGTTCGCGCAGCTTAACAGGCTAATAACCTGTAATCACATCATCTGAACAGTAGCTCCAAGCACATAAACTGTACGCAGATCATTAACATTTTCACGTATACTCGCTGGGCCACAGAGCCTACCTGCTTTGCGGTCGCCTGTCAAACATACTTCAAATTATTCTATGTGTGCCGGGGTAAGAAAAAGCGAAAACGGCTGCTGAAAAGTGGGGTGAGAGAGGCAATGAGTGCGGGAGCGGTGCCGGACGAAGGCGCAGCGGGGAAGCGCCACGCACTTCCACTCCGGCAATACAGGTGTTGAGGCGGGGGGGGGGAAGAGCGGTGTGGCAGGCGCCCGTTCGGCTTGGCCATCCGGGGCGCCCGAGCGACGCGTTTTACAGTTTGAAATGCCCCACCAGACGCTGCAACTTTTCGGCGCTGCCGTAGAGTTCCTGGGCCGCGGCGGCCGACTCGTGGGCGCCGGAGGCGGTCTGGCGCACAGTCTCCGTGATCTGCTGCATGCTGCGGGAAATCTCCCCGGTGGTGGCGGTCTGCTCCTCGGCTGCGGTGGCGACCTGGTTCACCTGCATCGCCACCCCCTGCACCTGTTCCAGGATCTCCCGCAGCGCCTCGCCGGAACGCGCCGCCTCCGCCGTGCCGGTCGTGACCTGTCCCACCCCCTGCTCCATGACCGTCACGGCACCCCTGGTCTCCTTCTGGATCGCTTTGATCATCTCCCCGATTTCGTGAGTGGCGCGGGTGGTCCGCTCCGCCAGGGCACGCACCTCGTCGGCAACGACCGCGAAGCCCCGCCCCTGCTCGCCGGCGCGCGCCGCCTCGATGGCCGCGTTCAGGGCGAGCAGGTTGGTCTGGTCGGCGATGTCCTCGATGGTAACGATGATGGCCCCGATCTGGTCCGAGCGTTCCCCGAGCTGCTCCACCGTCCTCGAGGACTCCTGGACTTTCGCGGCGATCTGTCCCATCACCGACACCGTCGCCTCCACCACCTGGGAGCCGTCCTGGGCGGAGCGGCTGGCAACGTCGGCACCTTCGGACGCCCGCTGGCAACTCCGGGCGATGTCGCCGGAGGTGGCGGACATCTCCTCCCCGGCCGTGGCCACCGTGGCCGACTGCTGCGCCACCTCCTCCGCCGCCGCGGCAATCTTTTCCGCGCCGGAACTGAGCTGTTGCGACGAGGCAACCACCACATCCGCCGTTGCCGCGATCTGCCGCACCATGTCCTGCAGGTTCAGCACGAACCCGTTGAATTCCCTCGCCGTCTCGGCAAGCTCGTCCCTGGAGTCGATCTCCGCCTGCCGGGTGAGATCCCCGGCGGTAACGGCGGTCAGCAGCGCCCGCATGGCGTTCACCGACGCCATGATCGCCCTGAGCAGCATGCCCCCCAGCCCCGCCTGCAGCAGGACGCCCACCAGGCCGATCACCACCCCCTCGACCAGGGCCTTACGCCGCTCCGCATCGAATTCCCCGTCCGCCTGCCGCATCTCCTGGACCAGTGACTCGGTCACCTTGTCCATCTGGGACTCTATCTTTTCCACCTGCGCTTCGATCTGCCGGTCCAGGGCGCGGACTTCCTGGAGCGTGTCCTCGCCCCCCCGCAACAGCGGCACCATCTTCTGCTCGAAGGTCCCGATTATCCCGGTCGCCGCGCCCTGCACCTCGGCCAGAAGCCTCTTTTCCTCGGCGGTATCGGCGTTGGCAACCGTCTTCTCGATGTTCTTGAGCACTTCCGCCTTTTTGGTCTCCCACGCCTTGAGGGCGCGCTCCAGGTCCCGGCTGATCTCCGCATCGGCGATGACCCGGTACAGCGCGAGCCCTGCCATCGAGGCCTCCTTGGCCGACACCGCGGCGTCCGAGCGCTGCGCGCTCTCATCCTGCATCCTCCCCAAGGTGGCAATGGTGCGGAATTCCAGCGTCGTGATGACGGCGATGGTAATCAGCATGATCGCCATGTTCATGATGATCTTCGCGCGGATGGTCGCCATGGTTACCCTCCTGTCCCTGCCATCTTGAACAGCGTCAGCTACTATCTATCGGCTGGCGTCGCCTTTTGATGTATCAGCGGAATCGTAATGACGGCTGCGCTTTCTCCTGTCACTGCGCCTGCTGTCACAGCCTCGTCAGCAGTTGCGCTCGCGGTCGCTGCCACTTCGTCAGCGCTGCACGTTTTTCTTAAAGTTCTCCACTGAACGACCGATTAGGCACCACTAAGACTGTGCCAGCTTCTCGTGGCAAAAAACATGAAATACTGCTACACTACACAAGTTGTCCACATATTGGCTGTCCTTAACTCATGTTATGATAGAGCGATCTGTCGAGTCAGGGAGACGGGAGATGGCGGAAGGTTTGCAGCTGAGAAAGTTTCTTGCCCCCGAGTTCATCTTCGGCGCGGGAGCCCGGGAGTTGGCCGGGCGCTACGCCAAGAACCTGGGCGGCCGCAAGGTTTTGGTGGTTTCGGACCCGGGGGTGGTTCAGGCGGGATGGACCAAGGACGTCACCGACAGCCTCGATGCCGCCGGCGTCTCCTGGGTCCTCTTCACCGCGCTCACCCCCAACCCCAAGGCGGACGAGGTCATGGCCGGGGTCGCCCTGTACCAGGCTGAGCGCTGCGACGCGCTGGTGGCGGTCGGGGGCGGCAGCCCCATCGACTGCGCCAAGGGCATCGGCATCGTCACCTCCAACCACAAGCACATCCTCGAGTTCGAGGGGGTCGACATGGTCAAGGCCCCCATGCCCCCCCTGATCTGCATCCCGACCACCGGCGGCACCTCCGCCGACGTCTCCCAGTTCACCATCATCAGCAACCCGCGCGAGAGGGTGAAGATCGCCATCATCAGCAAGTCGGTCGTGCCGGACATAGCCCTCATCGACCCGGTCACCCTGATCACCATGGATGCCTACCTGACCGCCTGTACCGGGCTCGACGCCATGACCCACGCCATCGAGGCCTTCGTCTCCACCGCGAGCTCCTCCATGACCGACCTGCACGCCCTGGAGGCGCTCAAGCTCCTGTCGGTGAACCTGATCCCCAGCATCCGCAACCTCGACAACGAGGAGTTCAGGAGCCAGGTGATGATGGGGAGCCTGCAGGCCGGCCTCGCCTTCTCCAACGCCATCCTCGGCGCCAACCATGCCATGGCGCACAGCCTGGGCGGTGCGCTGGACCTGGCCCACGGCGAATGCAACGCCATACTCCTCGACCACGTCATCGACTTCAACTTCGACGCCGCTCCTGAGCGTTTCGAAAAGATCGCCGAGGCGTTCGGCCTGGACCTGCGCGGACTCCCCCTCCCCCAGAAGAAGAAGCGCCTTTTAGAGTACGTCCGCAAACTCAAGGCCGAGGCGGGTGTAGCGCGCACCCTGGCGGAGGTCGGGGTCGGGCACGACGACCTGAAGCTCTACAGCGAGCATGCGCTGAAGGACCCCTGCATGGCCACCAACCCGCGCCGCGCCTCCAAGAGGGACATCGAGGTCGTCTATGAAGAATCCCTCTGACCCCCGTCCCCCCGGTGACCCCGATGCCCCCCACGATGCCGGTGCTCCCCCGATGCAAGACCCGCTGGAGGCTCTGCAGCGCAAGCTGGCCGGGCTCGGGGAAACCTCAATGCGCAAAACCTACTACCCCGAGCTGCAGCAGCGCCTGGAGGAACTGGAGCGCCTCAAGGCCTTCCTGGATCACAGCAACGACGCCATCCTCCTGGTCGAGGTGCTGACCGGCAGGATCGTCGACCTCAACGAGTCCGCCTGCCGGCAGCTGGGCTGGAGCCGCGCCGAACTGCTGGAAAAATCCCTCTTCGACCTTTCCGACCTGCAGGACAATCCCGCCGCCGTCTCCCTGATCCGTAGCGACGAGGATGCCGACGTGCGCGACGTGATCGTCACCGAACTGTACCGAAAGGACGGCGAGGCCTTCTGGGCCGAGTTGATGCTGAATCGGATGCACTTCAGGGACAGCGCCTACGTCCTGGCGGTCGCCCGCGACATCACGCAGAGGCGCGCGGTCGAGGAGGCGCTGCGGCAGAGCGAGGAGTTCCTCAAGAACATCGTCGACCACATCCCCGCCATGATCTTCGCCAAAGACGCCCGGCAGCTGCGCTTCATCACCATCAACAAGTACGGCGAGGATCTGCTCGGATTCACGAGGAGTGAGATCCTGGGCAAGAGCAATGCCGAACTCTTCCCCACCGGGCAGGCCGCGTTCTTCAGCCAGAAGGATCGGGAGACCCTCGAGCGGGGCGAACTGGTCGAGATCCCTGAAGAGGTAGTCAGCACCCGCAACGGCGACCGGGTCCTGCGCACCAAGAAGATCCCGCTGCTGGACGAGCAGGGCAAGGCCCGCTACCTGCTGGGGATCGCCGAGGACATCACCGAGCGCAAGCAGCTCGAGGAGAAGCTGGTCCAGTCCCAGAAGATGGAGGCGATCGGGCAGTTGGCAGGCGGGGTGGCCCACGACTTCAACAACATCCTCATGGTCATCCTGGGCTACGGCAGCATGCTCAGAAACGACGCATCGCTGTCGGCACAGCACCGCGAGCAGGTGGACCGGATCATGGACGCGGCGGACAAGGCGGCGCAGCTCACCTCCGGGCTGTTGACCTTCAGCCGCAAGCAGGTGATCAAGACCCAGACCGCGGACCTCAACGACGTCATCCGGCGCGTGGAGAAGTTCCTGTCCCGCATCATCGGCGAGGACGTGCAACTGCGCGCCGTGCTCGCCGGGCATCCCCTGCCGGTGGACATCGACGCCAACCAGATCGAGCAGGTCCTGGTGAACCTCTCCACCAACGCGCGCGACGCCATGCCGCAGGGCGGGCTCCTTACCGTGCAGACCTCGTTGCAGCGCATCGACGCTGCGTTCGTCCAGGCCAACGGCATCGGAGAGCCAGGCCCCTACGCGGTCATCTCCATTTCCGACACCGGGGTCGGCATGGACGACGCCACCAGGAAGAGGATCTTCGAGCCCTTCTTCACCACCAAGGAGGTGGGCAAGGGGACCGGCCTGGGCATGTCCATCGTGTACGGGATCATCAAGCAGCACTCCGGCTTCGTCAACGTCTACAGCGAGCCCGGCATCGGCACCACCTTCAGGATCTACCTGCCGCTCAGCGTGACCAGCCCGCTGGCCGAGGCGGCGCTGCGGGATTTGGAACAGCCCAAGGGGGGGAGCGAGACCATCATGGTGGTCGAGGACGAGGCGGAACTGCGCGTCCTCTTGGAGCAGATCCTTTCCGGCGCGGGCTACCGGGCCATCATGGCGGAGAACGGCGCCGCGGCGATCCAGCAGTACCAGAAGTTCGGCAGGGAGATCTCGCTCGTGCTCATGGACATGATCATGCCCGGGATGAGCGGCAAGGACGCCTGCAACGCGATCAGGGAAATCGACCCGAACGCGCGCGTACTCTACACCAGCGGCTACACCATGGACATCATCAAGAGCCGCGATCTGCTCGAGGAGGGGACGGAACTGCTCATGAAGCCGGTGCGGCCGCTGGAGCTTTTGAAGAAGGTCCGGGAGATGCTGGACAGCTGAGCGTCAGGCGCGGCTGTGCATGAGCAAAAGGCGGTCGGCGTAGGCGCCGGCCCGGGGAAGTTCGGTGGGGGAGAGATCAGCCGCCGGGACGGGGTTGCGGAAGCGGCGCAGGAAGCGTCGCTCGGCGCCGTCCAGGGCGGCTTTTTCGTGCCCGAGCCGCCCCGGGAGGTGCAGCGTCCCCGGGCGCCAGGGGGAAAGCGCCCCCTCGAGACAGGGGTTCACCCGGAACACACCGTCCCCATGCGGACAGGGCCCCGCGCAGTTGCGTCCCAGGTAGAGCACGAAGTTCCCCGGCGCCTCCTGCTCCGCTTCCAGGGCCCGCATCCTGGCGATCTCCCGCCCGGGTTCCGGCTGCGCCCCGCGGTGCGCGAAGCGCAGCAGGGTGAGGCCGCTGGCGGCGATGAGTTCCAGGAGTGGATCGATCCGGTAGCTGGTCACCTGCGGGTGAAGCAGCGCGTCCGCGAGCCCCGAGCGGCTCCCGACCTCTTCGGAGTTCTCGAAGAAGGCCCTGAGGCGCGACTGGGGGGCGCTTTTGCGCACCATCTTTCTCACCTGTTCCGGATCCCGCACCTTCAGTAGCCTGAGCGCCCGCCGGATGGAGTCTTCCTCCCGGCGCGTGTAGTGGCTGTAAACCATGATCCTCAGGACGCCGCCGGGAGCCAGTCGTGCCGCCAGCGCGCGCAGTCCCGCCTGCGGCTCCTCCAGGTGGTGCAGCACCCCGTAGGCGTCAATGAAGGCGTAGGGGCCGGGCGCGAGGGCGGCGTCGCAGAGGTCCCCGGAGACGAAGTCGATGCCGGAGATGCCGTGCAGCAGGCAGTGCAGCCGTGCCCGCTTGAGGCTCTTCGTGGAGAGGTCCAGCGCCGTGATCGGCACGCCGGGATTGGCGACCGCGAAGGGATAGGGGGCGAAGCTGCCGCAGCCGGCGATCAGGATGCGGGACCCGGTGGGGGCGAGTTCCCCGTTGAAGAGGGACCAGAGGGCGTCCAGGTTGTTGGCGTAGGTGTCGCGGCGGCGCACCGAGGCGAAGAGAGGGTAATCGGGGTACGGGTAGAGTTCGTAGTGACGGCGGACGCTTTCGGGCATGAGGGACACTCTAGCGTGCGCCGGCTGAGTTGGCAAGGCTTCCAATGAGGAAAGGGACTGGCTCCGTTAGGTGCCTGTCCCTCTTGCGGAACGCTCCATTCCGCCTGTCCAGCTTAACAAAACCCTAGGGGGACAGGCACCTGGCGGAGCCAGTCCCCTCCCCCTTTGGCAAAGTGGTACTTTCACAGCTCGTCGTCAAAAGCCATGAAAAAAGGGGGCCGTCGACATCCCGGCCCCCTTCCTGTTTCTATTGTATTCGCGGCCACTCTGCAGGCGCCGCGCCTTACTACATCACGAACTTCAGCATCGCCTGCGGCGCGAACTCGTTGACGCCCTTGACGCCGTACTTGTTGTGCCAGTAGATCACCTCGGTGCCGACGAAGACGCTGCCCGGGGCATCAAAGAACTTGCCCAGGTCGAGCAGCAGGCGGGGCTGCGCGTCGATGTTGAAGGCAAGGTTCCCCTCGCTGCCGGCGATATCGGTGAACCCTTCGAAGATCATGTCGGCTTTGCCCACGGTGAACGGGAGCTGCCAGCAGGGGGTCACCTGGTAGGTGCTGCCGGACTGCTTGGGGTCGTTGCGCACGTAGACGTTGAGGTTGGCGAAGTTGAACTTGGGCAGGTCAAGGCTCAGGCCGACACCGTAGAGGTAGTTGCGGAAGCCCTGGCCGACCTCGACGGTCCCGGCCAGGAGCACGTCCTTGACAAACGGGGCGGATAAGTCGCGGCCGGTGATCTTGCCCAGCGAAAGCCTCGGGGAGATCTCGCCGTAGATGGAGGTCTTGTCCTTTTCGGCGTCGGTCACGTCGAAGAACAGGAAGTTGTCGCCGTACTTCCAGGCATTGGCGTGTTCCACGGTGATGGTGGACTGGGTCCCCTTGGTGCCGGTGAAGGGGTTCTTGAACTGCCCGCCCCACAGGGTCTGGATGTTGGTCTCGTTCCAGAGGGTCATCCCGGCATGCGCCTCCTGCGCGGCGAAAGGCGCCAGCAGCAGGGCGGCGAGGGCCAGGGCTTTGAAGCCGGTGGACAGGGCGCTACGGATCGATCTCTTCTTCAAGGTGCTCTCCTTTTGTGGTACATGCTGACTACTCGTGGTAGCTGAAAAACGCACTTCAGGGAAGTGCCGACCGCGCGAGAAACAGGCGCAACGCTGCGTGACAGGCAGCGGTGGGCCGTACCGGCATGGTCGACAGGGCACTCTTTACGGGGAAAGTCGCAGGCTGGGGGTGGTTCTCTGCTGAAGGGGGATACAGCGCAGGAGACGAACCGCTGCGCCCTTGCGGGCGCGACTCACCTTGTCAAACGTTTCCGCTGCAAAAGCGGCGTAAAACTAGCACGTTTTTCGGCGCAGTTCACCTTTTTTTGATCTAATTAAACAACGTATAAAATTGGTCAGACCAGATCGCGCCAGCGCATCAGCGTCTCCATCAGCTTATTGGAGACCTGGCTGAATTCGCCCTCGTGGTCCATGAGCCTTTCGGCCTCCTCGGTGTCACCCTGGGCGGCCAGCCCGACCACGCGGCACGCTACTTCGTGAAACTCGCCGTGCAGCTGTTTGACCTGTTTGTAGAAATAGGAGGAACGATGGCGGGAGGAAACCGCGGTGCCGTAAAACCACTTGCCGAACCGGCAATCGGTCTCGGTGCAGGGGCCCTGGTGGTCTTCCAGTTCCCCCTTGCGGACCATCTCGTTGAGCTTCAATTTGTAGATGGCATGTTCAGTGATAGCATTGCTGATCTCTTGCTTTTCCATTCGCATACCTTTTTTAGTAGTAGTTATGAGCATCTGAACGCGGAAATAGTAGCCTGCTCCCTTTCCGTCCGCGGGCAGCCGGAGATTAGCAACATTTATTCCAACGACGTCGACCGCAGCCGCCCCACAGTTGCCGACCAGTTTTTCCTACTGTTATTATTAGCAAAATGCGGAACAACATTTTGGCAACCCACGCATAAAGTTAAGCTCGCTTAAGAACGCAATGCCGCCCCGGGAGTGAGGTGGGGCAATTGCCCCATCCCGCCTGGACCGTGCCGGCACTCCCCCCACCGCCAGCCACATTGACCTTGCAAATATCGTTGCGCTATGGCAACTTTGGGGCCCTCGGAGGAGAGAGCCCCCATGAAACGCAACCAAGCCACTCTTTTTGCCGCAGGCGACGTCAACGCCTTTTTCGGGCTGATGCTGGACAACATGTCGGGCCTGGTGATCATGGCCGGCATCCTCACCGGCGTGTTCGGGATGCCGCGCGACCTGGTCCTGTCCCGGATGCTCCCCGGCAGCGCGGTCGGCGTGCTGCTGGGCGACCTGCTCTACTCCTGGCTCGCCTGGCGCCTGGCGCGCCGCACCGGGCGCAGCGACGTCACCGCGATGCCGCTGGGGCTGGATACCCCCTCCACCTTCGGCATGGCCTTCGGGGTCATCGGCCCCTGCTTCCTGGCCACCAAAGACCCCCACCTTACCTGGCAGGTCGGCATGGCCACCATCGTCCTCATGGGAGTGTTCAAGGTGGCGGCCTCTTTCTGCGGCCCGGCCCTGAGACGAAGCATCCCGCGTGCCGGCCTGTTGGGGAGCATCGCCGCGGTCGCGCTCCTGCTGATCGCCTACCTCCCCTTTTTGAAGCTGTTCGCCTCCCCGGTGGTGGGCTTCCTCTCGCTGGGCATCGTCTTCATTTCGCTTTTGGCGCGCTACCGGCTCCCCATGGGACTGCCGGGTGCTTTGGCCGGCATCGCGGCCGGCACCGTCGCCTACTACCTCCTCGGGGCCGCGGGGCTGCTGCCGGGGGGCGCTCCCGCACCCCTTGCCGCGCCGCAGCTCGAGCTGTACCTGCCGCTTCCCTCGCTCGAGTTCCTGGGCGGCATCCCCCGGGCGCTCGGCTACCTGCCGCTGGCCATCCCGTTCGCCCTGGCCACCGTGGTCGGCGGGGTCGACGTCACCGAGAGCGCCGCGGTCGCCGGCGACGATTACAACACCCGCGACATCCTGCTGGTCGAAGGGGTCGCCACCCTGGTCGCCGGCATGTGCGGCGGCGTCATGCAGTCCTGCCCCTACATCGGCCATCCCGCCTACAAGGACATGGGGGGGCGCGCCGGCTACACCATCGCCACCGCCCTGTTCATCGGCGCCGCCGCCGTCACCGGGTGCCTCTCGTTCCTGGTCGGCCTGCTCCCGGAGGCCGCGGTCGCGCCGATCCTGATCTTCATCGGCATCGAGATCACCGCGCAGGCGTTCGAGGCGACCGAGAAGCGCCACTACCGCGCCGTCGCCGTTTCCTTCATCCCGGTAATCGCCTGCCTCACCACCATCGAGTTCGGGCAGATGCTGGGCGGCCTGGGGAAGAGTGCCGCCGACCTCACCGGGGACCTCCTTGCCACCTGGCAGGCCACCACCATCCTCGGCAACGGCTTCATCGTCACCTCGCTGCTGTGGGGCGCCGCCTTCGCCAACGTGCTCGACCACCGCCCCGGCAAGGCCGCCGTCTACCTGCTGCTCTGTTCGGCCCTGTCGCTGTGCGGCATCATCCACTCGCCGCTCGCCTCGGGCGCCATGTTTTCCCCCCTGGCCCCGCCCCTCCCCATCGCGTGGCACCTGGCCGCCGGTTATGCCGCCATGGCGCTCTCCTTCGGGCTTCTCTCCCTGCTCGGCTCCCCCTCTGCCGCAGGCGAATGACCCGCCGAGAGTGATTCCGCCAAGATCCCCATCCCCCTCTCCCTCCGGGAGAGGGCTGGGGTGAGGGCGCTGCAATAGGCAATGGTGCCCTCGTGGCACCTCCCTCACCCGCCCTTCGGGCACCCTCTCCCAGAGGGAGAGGGCATTAGCGAAAAGTTGTCACTAATCGGGTTTCTCATTGCCTTTCGTCGCCACAACAGGCGTATACGACCCTGGCAAAAGGACCCGCGTGTGTTAGCATTGGTTCTCGCCCGTTGGATGGGGGATGACTACTGTCAAGAATAGAGTTGTTACTGTTGCAGGAGAGAATCGATGCTTACCATGCAGGAAATAAAGAACCATTATTACTTCACCGACACAGATGCGGAACTGCTCAAAGAGCTCTTTCCCCTCGCCCAAAGCAAAAGCGAGGCGATGGTCGAAGAGTTCTACACCTACCTTCTGAAGATCCCCGAGACGGCGGCCTTTCTGCGCGAGCCGAAGGAGCTGGCCCGGCTCAAGAAGACCCACGCCGAGTGGTTCCTCTCCCTGTTCGGCGGGCGCTACGACAACGAGTACATGCTCACCCTGCAGTCGATAGGCCAGGCGCACGTGCGCATCAAGGTGAGCGCCCACTATGTCAACGCGGCCATGAACGTGGTGCGCCGCTTCCTGATCGAGATGCTGCAGGCCAATTTCCCCGAGATCTCGGTGCGCCGCAAGTACCGGATCGCCGTGGAGAAGATCCTCGACATCAACCTGGACATCATGAGCACCTCCTACCAGGAGGAGGAGTTGCGCCGGGTCTTCGTCTCGCACCGGCTGGAATCCCAGTTGATCCACGCCGCCGAGCGCTTCACCTACGGTCTCAACCTGGTGCTGGTCGTCGCCCTGGCCGGGGTGTCGCTGTCCGTGGTGAGCCTCTTTTTCTGGGACCTGGTCCACATCTTCCGGGGCGACTTCGAAAAGGGGATCCTGTCCGCCCTCGGCTCGCTGTTGATCCTCTGGATGATGATCGAGCTCATGGACAACGAGATCAAGACGCTCAAGGGGGGCAAGTTCAACATCCTCATCTTCATCGGCGTGATCATCGTGGCCCTGATCCGCGAAATCCTCATCTCGACCCTGCGCCACGACGCCCTGGAGACCCAGGCCTTCCTGGCCGGCACGCTCCTCATCCTGGGCATCGTCTACTACCTGGTGGCCAAGAGCCAAACCAACGGCGCCCACTCCTGATCGGGGCAGTGGCGCTTTACCCTCCCGGCAGCATCCGCAAAGACAAAGGGCCTCCCATACCAGGGAGGCCCTTTTTGTGTGCGCGCACCGTAATTAATTTTGCAGTCGTGCCGATGAGGGGATACAGAAGCCGCACCAACCGGAGCCTTTGATGCACATCTACCATCTCATCGAGTTACGTGAAATCTTCCCCCCGGCGCTCACCCCCCTGTTCTACGGTCGTTACCTGGCCGAGGTGCGTCCCGACGGGACCGTTTACTGCGACAACCGCCAGTTCGCCATCGACAGCGACACCCCGCCCAGCCCCGGCACCAAGGTCATGATCTGGTGCAGCAGGGACTACTACTGCTGCCCCACCGACGAGTTTCAGGCCAGGCAGCCGCGACCGGCTTGACGCACTGCCGTCAATTCCTATCCTCTAAGCACGGCGAGGGACCAGGAGGCGCAACAGGAACTGCTACTGTTGCGCCTTCTTGCGTCCCGCGCCGAGCACGGCCAAAAAACCCAAGCTGCCGCACAGGGCCATGACACCGGTCATGGGGAGGGCGGTGCCGTTGTGGAAGACGCCGACCAGCGCGCCGCCGGAGGCGCCCAGCAGGTACTGGATGGTCCCCAGCAGAGCCGAGGCGCTCCCCGCCGCCTTCTCGAACGGGGCCAGCGCCAGCGCGGTGATGTTCGGGTAGAGCAGGCCGGTCATGCAGAGGCTCGCGAAGATGAGGATCATCTGCAGCGGGAACCCGCCGAACCCCGACGCCGTCGCCGCGATGAGAACGACGCCGGCGCCGCCGGCCACCATGAAGGCGCTGCGGGCGATTGCCGCCGGCGAGTAGCGGCGCAGGAGCCGGCGGTTCATCTGGGAGGCGCCGATCAGCCCGCAGGCGTTGACCCCGAAGAAGACGCCGAAGAACTGCGGCGACAGCCCGTGCAGCTCGATGAAGACGAAAGGGGCGCCGGAGATGTAGGAGAAGTTGACGCCGGCCACGCAGCCGAGGGCGACGGCGTAGCGCAGGTAGTGGCGATTCTTCAAGAGGTGCCAGTACACCTTGGTCATATCCGAGGCGCTGCGCCGGATGCGCCGCTCCGCGGGAAGCGATTCCGGCAGCGCCAGCGCCGCCGCGACCAGCGAAGCCAGCCCGAACACGCCGAGAAAGAGGAAGATCCCCCGCCACCCGGTGAGAAGCAGCAGCTGCCCCCCCGCCAACGGTGCGAGGATCGGCGCGAGCCCCATGACCAGCATGAGCAGCGAGAACATCCTGGCCGCCTCGGCGGTGTCGTAGAGGTCGCGCACCACCGCGCGCGAGATCACCATGCCGGCCCCGCCGCCAAGCGCCATCACCACCCGCCAGGCCAACAGGCCGCTGCCGCTGTGCACCGTGGCACAGCCGATGGTCGAGGCGACGTACAGGGACAGGCCGAGGAGCAGCGGCCGGCGCCTCCCGTAGCGGTCCGCCAGCGGCCCGTAGAAAAGCTGACCCGCGGCCGAGCCGAACAGGAAGGCCGAGACGGAGAGCTGCACCGTGCTGAGCGGCACCTTGAGATCACGGGCCATCTGTGGGAAGGCCGGGAGGTACATGTCGATGGACATGGCGCTGAAGGCGGTCAAGGCGCCCAGGATGAGGACGAACACGGTCATCTGGCGCCGGGTCATCTCGGCGGGGTGAATCATCGTTGTTGCCTTGGGGAAACCCATTGGTGAAACCTCGCTGCAAACAAGTTGCTTCATGCAACTATCGAGACAAAAGAAAACTACTTCAGGTTGCTGCAGGCGCGGCGCAGGACATCGCGGCAGATTTCCAATTCCTGCGCATCGATCCCCTGCTGTGCTTCTTCCAGGATGCCGCGGGCCAGCGTGGTGGCGCGGTCCATCAGTTCCTTCCCCTTGTCGGTCAGGTACAAAAGCCGCTCCCTGGCGTCGCTGGGGGACGGGAGCCGGGCGATCAATCCGCGTGCCTCCAGCCCGGCCGCCAGCCGCGCCATGGTGGTCTTGTCCTTCGCCGTCTTCTCCGCCAGCATTCCCTGGGGCAGGCCGTTGCTGTCCCAAAGCTGCACCAGCAGCGAGTACTGCTCCGAGGTGATCGGCATCCCGTTTTGCTGCAGCACCGCGTTGAAGCGCCTGAGCACCATCCTGGAGAAGCGGGAGGCCAGGTGTCCCAGCGACTTGTCCAATTTGTATTCGGTCAGGGCGTCCATACAGTTGCACCGTACAACTTCAGCCATTGCAAGTCAACAGCTGCGAAGAGCATGGCTCCCCCTCCCTTGACGGGCCTGCACGCCGAAGCGCTTCGTCCCGCGAAGGCGGGAGGGGGCCGGGGGGTGGGTGAAGCCGCAACCACTGGAAATGATGGCACCGCAAGGAGATGGGGTACAAAGGTACGCATTGCATCGACCACAAAAAAGCCGGCCGCGACGCATTGTCGCAGCCGGCCTCCGTGCTACCTGACCTGTCGCGGTGCGGATCAGTAGTCGGTGTACAAAAGCAGGTTGGGCGATTTCTTGCCGGGGTTACCCACCACACCCGTGGTCGCGTTTCCGGTCAGGGCCGAGGCGACGCCGGCCGGGGTGGCGGTCGGGTTCAGCTGCAGGTACTGCGCTGCGACACCGGCCACGTTGGGTGTGGCCATCGAGGTCCCGCTCAGGGTATTGGTCGCCGTATCGTTGCTGTACCACGAGGAGGTGACGTTGGAGCCGGGTGCAAAGATATCGAGGCAGGCGCCGTAGTTGGAGTAGGAGGCGCGCGCGTCGCTCGAGGTGGTGGCGCCAACGGTCAGGGCGGCCGGGACCCGGGCCGGCGAGTACCGGCAGGCGTCCTGCTTGCTGTTGCCGGCGGCGATGGCGTAGGTCACCCCGCTGCCGATCGAGTTGGCCACTGCGTTGTCGAGCGCGGTCGAGGCACCCCCGCCGAGGCTCATGTTGGCCACCGCGGGCAGTTTCCGGTTACGGGTGACCCAGTCCACGCCGGAAACCACGCCCGAGGTGGTACCCGAGCCCGAGCAGTCCAGTACCCGCACGCCGACCAGGGTCACGTCCTTGGCCACGCCGAAGTGGAAGCCGCCGATGGTACCCGAGACGTGGGTCCCGTGTCCGTTGCAGTCCTGGCCGTCCCCCCCCAGGGCATCGTAGCCGATGGAGGCGCGGCCGGTGAACTCGGTGTGGGAGGTGCGGATGCCGGTGTCGATGACGTAGGCGGTCACGCCGACGCCGGTGCTGGTGTAGCCGAAAAAGCCATCGAGGGGCAGGCTGCGCTGGTCGATGCGGTCCAGGTTCCACGTGGAGACCGCCTGCGAGGCCTCGATACCGATGGAGACCGCCTGGTCCTGTTCGATGTACTCGACGTTGGGGTTGTGGCGCACCCCCTGCAAGGCCTGGTCGGGAAGGGTCGCCGCAAACCCCTGCAGGGCGTCGGTGTAGACGTAGTGCACCTTTCCTCCCAGCCGGGCTGCCGCCTGCGCCGCGGCTCCCACCTGGTGCCCGGCGCTGCCGGGGCGGAACACGACGATGTAGCGCCCGGGGATGGCCCTTTCCGCCCCGACGCCGTAAATGGGCGCAGCGGATTCGGGGGCGGCCGTTGCCGGGGGAGCCTGACCCAGGGTAAAGGTACAAAGAGCCGCTATGGCAAGGATTGCCGTTTTCATGGGGAAACCTCCTGTAAGCTGCATCGCTTGTGCTGCCTGCCGGTGACCTGCAGGTGGCGCACCAAATTTCGCTCAATATAGAATAGTGTATACATTTGTGCAATAGGCCTTTTCCACCCTCGCCGGAGCCCTTGCCCCTGCCGCCGCGGCTCACTCACGCGATCCAGAGTCGGTCGCTTTCCTCCCTTATGAACCCCTCCTTCTCGAGCTGCTCCAGGTTGCGCGCCAGCAGCGCCGCCTCCAGGCGCAGCTCCTGTTCCAGGCGGCTCCGGGTCACCCCTGGTTCCGCCAGGATACTCCTGAGGATCAGGCTGCGCTGCTCGCGGTTGGAGCCTCTAAACGGCGACTGGCGCACGTGGTGGGCGCTCTTGCGGCCTGGGTTTGCCCTGCCGCGCTTGAGATGGGCCCCGTAGTCCATCAGCGCGTAGTACCACCGGCGCGGGTCGTCCCGGTCCAGGGTGAGCCCGACCAGGGGCAGGATGTCGGCATCGCGCACCAAGTCCCTGTCAGGGAAAAAGTGCTGGATGAACACCGACCGGATGTTGGTCTCGATGAAGGGAGTGGCGACGTCGAAGGCGAACGCGGCCACGGCCCGGGCGGTGTAGGGGCCGATGCCCGGCAGCGATTCCAGTTCTACCACCTCGCGCGGCAGCGTCCCATGGAAGCGCTCCAGCACGACCCGCGCGCACTGCTGCAGCGATACCGCGCGCCTGTTGTAACCAAGCCCCTGCCAAACCGACAGCACGCGGGAGAGTTCCGCCTGGGCCAGGTCGCGTAAGGTAGGGAAGACCGCCAGGAACTCGAGGTACTTCTCGCGCACCCGGTCCACCTGGGTCTGCTGCAGCATGATCTCCGACACCAGGATGGCGTACGGGTCGCGGGTCTCCCGCCAGGGCAGGCGCCGCCCGTGCGTCCGGTAATGATCGAGGACCGTGTTCCGGAACAGGTTCACGTCCTCCGTCGTAACAGGTGTATCCATGTACCGCCTCCACGGCACAGTCGGCATTGCGCCGCCCGGCCCGGCAACGATTGTAGCCGCTTTGCTCGCCCCAACCAATATAAATCAAGCCACTCTCTGAGCGGCCGCCATGATACATTGAAGGATTATAATCATTGTCAGTAACTGACAGCGAAGTAGTATTTGAGATGGGTTGTCTCTCACAACAAGCTGGAAAAGGAGGCGCTATGAAAAGGCTGGGTGCGGTAGTACTGGTACTGGCTGGTCTGTGCGGCTGTCTTCCTACTCACGACCTCGCCAAAACTCTGCGTTATGCAGACAACACACCGGTTGGAGTCGAGAACATCAAGTTCCTCGATCTGAACCAGATGAAAAGAGGAGAAGCCTGCACCTTCAACATTTTCTATGTCATCCCGCTCTTCGGCGACGGTTCCATCCTGACCGCTGCGCGCAAGGGTGGCATCAACAACGTCGAACTCATCGGCCAGACCGGCACCTGGTATTTCCCTTTCAGCACCGACTGTACCGTGGTCTATGGCGACAAGAGCGCCATCATCCAGAGGCCGAAGGAACCCGCCAAGTAACTGTCTGAGGCAGTTCAGAGGGGGAGCCCCCGCCCCCCCTCCTCATACCGCTTCCCCTCCGCATACCCGCTCCCCGTTTCCGTTCCCCGTTTTCCCGCTCCAGCGTTCCAGCGGTGCCACTATTCCTTTGCCATGTTTCCATAGAACCAGCGGTACTGATGCCACGCAGCGCTGCGCGAGCCCCCGCGTCCCCCCCGCCCTCCTTACAGGAAAAGGTTCATGTCTTGATAATAAGTGTTACCGATGTCCCCGAACACTTGTTACCTATGTCCCCAGTCTATACAAAGGGGGGGCAGGGGGGATTTGCTTTTTCGTAGGCGCCCCCATCACCGCCGTCCTTCAGCCACCAACCCATTTACCCTTTGACATCCCCCGAGCCGTACCTTACCCTGTCGCCTCATGGAACCCAGATTTTCACCTGCTCTCTCCGGCGCCCTCGCCATGGTCGTCTGCGGCTTTTTGTGGAGCCTCGCCGGCCTTTTCATCAAAATCCTGGACTGGAACCCGTTCCTCATCGCGGGTCTGAGGAGTCTGATCGCCTTCCTGTTCCTGCTGGCACTGGTCGGCACCGTCCGGCTGCAGTGGTCCAAGGCGCTTTTCGGCGCCGCCCTCGCCAACGCCGCCACCATGCTCCTCTTCGTCGCCGCCAACAAGAGCACCACGGCCGCCAACGCCATCCTGCTGCAGTACCTGGCCCCCGTGTTCACCGCCGCCTTCAGCGTCTTGTTCCTGAAAGAGCGCCTCTACCGCGAACAGGTGCTGGCGCTCCTGATGACCATCGCCGGGATGGTGGTGCTGTTTTTGGACCGCCTCTCCCCCGGGCAGCTCGCGGGCAACCTCATGGCCCTGACCTCGGCCTTCACCTTCTCCCTCATGTTCATCTTCACCCGCATGCAAAAGGATGGGGACCCGCTGCACTCGTTCATGGCCTCGCATGCCGTGGCCGCCGTGGTCGCGCTCGGCGCCGCCGTGTTCCTGCCGCTCCCGGTGTTCACCACGACTGCGCTGGCCAGCATCCTCGCCCTGGGCGTGGTGCAGATCGGCCTCGCCTCCTTCTTCTTTTCCTACGGCATCAAGCGCGTCTCCGCAGTTACCGCCAACCTGATCGCAGTCATCGAGCCGGTGTTCAACCCGGTCTGGGTCTTCCTGGTGCTCGGCGAAACCCCTTCCGCCAACACCATCGCCGGCGGCCTGCTCATCCTCGGCTCGGTCACCGCAGCAAGCCTGATCAGCGCCCGCAGGATTCCCAAATACCCCTTAGCCTCCTCTTAAAATCCTATTGCGGCAAAAAGAGCAAAGGTATACATTGTCACACGACTAACGCGGGTATAACGACGCCAGTCACAATACAAAGGCGTATGCCAGTCGTGCCTTTGTCAGACCCTCGAGGAGGAGTGTAATGCCTGATTGTGAGCTTTTGTCCGGATGTATTTTCTTCAACGACAGGATGGCCAACATGCCGTCCACCAGCAACGTCTTCAAGATGATGTACTGCAACGACAATTTCGAGGGATGTGCGCGCTACATCGTGCGCAAGGAACTGGGAAAAGATGCCGTGCCGGAAGACCTGTTCCCCAACCAGGGCGATCGGGCCAGGGAGATCCTTGGCAAAGGTTGATCCCGCTCCCGGGTCGACTCCCTTGTGAGCATGTAGCCGTCAAAGAAAAGGCCGTTGAGAGATCAGCGGCCTTTTTCTTTGGAGAACAGAAGGTGCGCGGCAGAAGGGACCGGCTCCGTCAGGTGCCTGTCCCTTTGAGCGGAACGCTCCTTTCAGCTCAGCCACCTTCCCCGAGAACCAAGGGTCCAGGCACCTTGCGGAACCATTCCTCCGGCGCATTCCTCCGCCAATTCCCTTAACTTCTCCCGGTGCACGCTTCACTCCGGTCCCCACCGGAACATCTTCCACTCAAGTACCGCGACCTGTCGCCGATACGCCAAGAAGTGCGCCTGCACGTGCGCCCGCTCTCGAACCGGCTTAACCCGTCCATATAAAAAATGCAGGAGGCAACCCAATGCTCAACTTCTTATCCCGCTTCCGGATCGGCACCCGTCTCAACGTCTGCTTTTCCATCGCCACCATTATCATCATCCTGCTCGGGGTGCTGGGGTACACCGGCACCACCAGCATGCTCGCACACATAGACGAGATCGCTGGCGCCCACGCGAAGCTCCTCGAGCTGGCACAGGCCAACCGCGCCGAGATAAATATGCTGCGCCGTTACGAGAAGGACGCGTTCATCAACATGGCCGACGCCGCCAAGGTGGAGGCCTACAGGAAAAAGTGGGACGCAGCCTTCGAGAAGTTTCAGGATCAGAATAAAGCCATGCTGAAACTGGCAGAACACCCCGAGGAAAAGGAAATCCTCGGCAAGGTCATGAAGGGGAGCGACGAGTACGCGGCGGGGTTCAAAAAGGTGTACGACGAAGTAAAAGCCGGGCGTATCACCACCACCCAGGATGCCAACCACGCCATCGACACCTACAAGAGCGCCACCCACCGGGCTGAAAGCCAGGTAGGCGAGTTTTCCAAAGTTATGGAGCGCGAGATGGGCAAGACGGTCGCCGCCGTCCGCACCAGTGCCGACCGGATAAAGGTAACCATCACCTTCATTTCGCTCATCGCTGCCCTCATGGCCATCATCCTTTCGGTCATTATCACCCGTTCCATCACCTTGCCGCTGGCGCGTCTGGTCCGCGTCGCCGAAACGGTCGCCACCGGGGATCTTTCCCAGAGCATCGAGGTCACCTCGCGGGACGAAACCGGTCAACTGATGGCCGCCATGAAGACCATGACGGAGAGCCTGCGTGGCATGATCGGCGCGGTGACGAACACCTCGCAACAGGTCAGCGCCGCGGCCAACCAGGTGCACGGCATCTCCGACAGGATAGCCGAAGAGGCCGAAGAGGTCGCCTCCCAGTCCGGCACCGTAGCCACTGCCGGCGAGCAGATGTCCGCCACCTCCGGCGACATCGCCTCGACCTGTCACCAAGCCGCGCAGGGCGCGCAACGCGCCATGCATTCGGCAAGCGACGGCGCGGCTGTAGTGGAGCGCACCATCGCGGTCATGGGGCAGATCGCGGACCGGGTCAGGGAATCGGCGCAGACGGTGGCGGGCCTCGGCGAGAGATCGGACCAGATCGGGGCAATCATCGGCACCATAGAGGACATCGCCGACCAGACCAACCTCCTTGCCCTCAATGCGGCCATCGAGGCGGCACGTGCCGGCGAACAGGGCAGAGGTTTCGCCGTGGTGGCCGACGAGGTCAGGGCCCTGGCCGAAAGGACCACGCGGGCCACCCGTGAGATCGCGGAAATGATCAAGGCGATCCAGGGCGAAACAAGAGAAGCGGTTGCCGCTATGGAACAGGGGGTCGAGCAGGTGGCCTCGGGGACCGAAGAGGCGGGTAAATCCGGTGCGGCCCTGGGTGAAATCCTGGACCTGGTGCAGGCGGTCGCCATGCAGGTGGGGCAGATCGCCACGGCAGCCGAGGAGCAGACGGCAACGACCTCGGAAATCGCCGGCAACATGCACAGGATCACCCAGGTCGTGGCGCGGACCTCGCAGGGGGCCAGCGAATCCGCAGTCGAAGCGGGAAGCCTCACGACCTACGCCGCCCAGCTTCAGGACCTCGTGCAGCGCTTCAAGCTCTAAGCACCCGTCTCATGCACGCCGGTGCAAATGCTCTAACGGTTGACAGGCCCCGGTGGGAAGTTGTATAGACACAGATACCGCTGAAAACAGGTGAAGTTGAGAAGGCCGCGTGAAACGTGGCCTTTTTCACGTCCGGAGGCCGTAGCGGGTCACAAGGTGAAAGGGGAGCGCCATGGTTTCAGCAGAACACGATCTATTGAAAAGGAGAGCCGCCCGTCTGTCGGTGGCCTCGAACGCGACGCTGGTGGTCGCCAAGCTTGCGGTCGGCATGATCACCGGCTCGGTTTCGGTGCTGTCCGAGGCGGTGCACTCCGGCGTGGACCTGGTGGCGGCGGGCATCGCCTGGTACTCGGTGCGCGAGTCGGGCAAGCCCGCCGACGAAGATCACCACTACGGGCACGGCAAGATCGAGAACGTCGCCGGCACCATCGAGGCCGTCCTCATCTTCGGCGCCGCCTTCTACATCATCTGGGAGGCGGTGCAAAAGCTCCGCACCGGCGTGGTGGAAATCGAGGGGCTCGGCCTGGGTGCCGCGGTGATGGCCGTCTCGGCCGTCGCCAACTACCTGGTCTCCCGGCACCTGTTGAACGTGGCCGCCGCTACCGACTCGGTGGCGCTGGAAGCCGACGCCATGCACCTGCGCACCGACGTCTACACCTCGGCCGGTGTCCTGGGCGGTCTGGTCGCCATAAAGATCACCGGGATCCCTATGCTCGACCCGATCGTCGCCATCGTGGTCGCCCTCATGATCATCAAGGCGGCCTGGGACCTCACCAGGAGCGCCTTCTTCCACATCCTGGACGTGAAACTGCCGGAAGAAGAAGAGGCCGTGATCCACGATGTCCTGGAGCACTACCGCGAGCACCTGATCGAGTACCACAAGCTGCGCACCCGCAAGTCGGGGCACCTGCGCTACGTCGACACGCACCTCGTCGTCCCCAGGCAGATGACCGTTGAGGCCGCGCACACCGTGAGCCACGAGATCACCGCCGAGATCGAGCGCCGTCTCCCCTACAGCCACATCCTGGTGCACCTCGAGCCCTGTCCCGGCGGCTGCGAGCGCTGCACCGTCGACTGCCACAAGCTCCCTGCGAAAGTGTAACCCTTCCAGACCTATTGATACATTGTAGATACCTTGCTACACTCGCTCTTGGGTGGATTCAGAAGAAAGGAGATCTACATGGTAGCGAAAGCTCAAAAATGGGGCAACAGCCTGGCAGTGCGCTTGCCGAAGTCAATAGCGGCAGAGTGTGGTATCGAAGCGGAGTCGCCGGTAGAGATCACCAGGCAGGAGGGGTACATAGTCATCAAGCCCATCGTTAACAAGGTTCTTTCGCTGGACGCCCTCCTCGATGGAATCAACGAGGAAAACCTGCATGCCGAGGTTAGTTGCGGAAAACCAGTTGGCAGGGAATTGCTATGACAGCGGCGGGTTACGTTCCCGACAGAGGAGAGGTGGTATGGCTTGATTTCGATCCTCAGGCGGGCCACGAGCATGCCGGCCGACGCCCAGCTTTCGTGCTGTCGCCGCGCAACTACAATAAGAAAACCAGCCTCATGCTCTGCTGCCCAATCACCTCGCAGGTAAAGGGCTACCCGTTCGAGGTGGCAGTTGCTGGAGTTACCACTGTCCGGGGTGTCATATTGGCCGACCAGGTGAAATCGTTGGACTGGCAAGTACGACGAGCAGAGAAAGGCGGCAGGGCTAGTAGGGGAGTGCTCGAAGAAGTCATCCTAAAGGTTCGCGCCATTCTCGAAGGATAAAGCGCCCCCTCCCTCAGCTAGCCCCCACCCCGCAGGTGAAGATCTTCAGGTACTGCTGCACCAGTTCCTCGTCCCGCTCCGGCGAGTGGCTGATCAGGTTCTCGGTGGCCAGGCTGCTCAAGAAGAAGTAATTCACCATCCCCGCCAGCGCCAGCGCCGCGTTGGTCGGGTCCACATCCGCGCGGAACTTCCGCTGCCGCTTCCCCTCCTCGATGGCCTTGGCCATGATCACGATCACCTCGTCGATGACCGGCATGACCAGCGTGCTGAAAAAAGCCGTCGGGTTGGTCAACTCACTGGTGTAAAAGCGCAGGAGGTACGGGTTGTCCCGGTGCCTGCGGAAGGTCCAGCGCAGGTAGCTCTCCACCATCTCCACCGGGTCGCTCACCCGCTCCCTGATCTCGTGGATCTCCGCAAAGCAAGCGAACTGTCGCTGCAGCACCGCGGAGTAAAGGCCTTCCTTCCCCCCGAAATGATACGAGATCATCGAGATGCTGGCCCCCGCCGCCTGGGACAGTTCCCGGATACTCACCCCATGCAGCCCCCGCTCCGAGAAGAGCTGCGTCGCCACATCCAATAACTTCTTGTTGCACTCCGTTTTTTCCATTGCCTACCCCGGCCACGTAATTCACGCGCGCCAACATTAGCAAAAAAACAGGCCAAATACCAATTCTATATTGCAAATAAAACATCGTACTGTTATGTTGTATTCGCCGAACGTTCGTTCGATAATTTATTTTAATTGTTCTCTTTCCCGTCGCACGAACGGGATGACATCAGCAAAGGAGGATCCAGATTAATGTCTGAGTTGCACAACAGGATCAGAAAGTCCAGCCTTCACTCCCGGATCACCACCGTCGACCAGGTAATACCCATGTTCAAAAACGGCATGAATCTCGGCTGGTCCGGCTTCACCCCCGCCGGCTACCCGAAAGCGGTGCCCATCGCCCTCGCCGACCACGTCGAAAAGAACCAGCTGCAGGGAAAGCTTAGGTTCAACCTCTTCATCGGCGCCTCGGTCGGCGTCGAGACCGAGGACCGCTGGGCCTCCCTGGACATGATCGACCGCCGCTGGCCCTACCAGACCGGCAAGAACATCCAGGCCGGCATCAACGACGGGCGTATCCGCATGGGCGACAAGCATCTCTCCATGTTCGCCCAGGACCTGGGCTACGGCTTCTACACCAAGGACAACGGCGGCCGGCTCGACCTGGCCATCATCGAGTGCTCCGCCATCACCGAAAACGGCGACCTGGTGCTCACCGCCTCCTGCGGCGCCGTTCCCGAGATCGTCCAGATCGCCGACAAGATCATCATCGAGATCAACACCTCGATCCCGAACTTCGAAGGTCTGCACGACATCGTCGAGCCGATCACCCCGCCGAACCGGCTGCCCTACCTCATCTGCCGCGTCGACGACCGCGCCGGCTCCCCCTACGTCCGCGTCGACAACGACAAGATCGTCGCCATCGTCGAGTCGGACAAGCCGGACAACGGCCGCGCCTTCAGCGAGCAGGACGACACCTCCGAGGCCATCGCGGCGCACATCATCGACTTCTTCTCCGCCGAGGTGAAGGCGGGACGCCTGCCCAAGAACCTCCTGCCGCTGCAGTCGGGCGTCGGCTCCATCGCCAATGCCGTCATCGGCGGCCTGGCCAACGGCCCCTTCACCGGATTGAAGGTCTGGACCGAGGTGCTGCAGGACACCATGCTCGACTTCTTCGACTCCGGCAAGCTCGACTTCGCCTCCACCGTCTCGCTCTCCTTCTCCGTGGACGGCTTCAAGCGCTTCTACGGCAACTGGGACAAGTACTCGAACAAAGTGATGATGCGCCCCCTCTCCATCGCCAACCACCCCGAGCCGATCCGTCGTCTGGGCTGCATCGCCATGAACACCCCGGTGGAGTTCGACATCTACGCCCACGCCAACTCCACCCTGGTCGGCGGCACCAGGATGATCAACGGCATCGGCGGCTCCGGCGACTTCCTGAGAAACGCCTACCTCTCCATCATGCACACGCCGTCGGCGCGCCCGACCAAGACCGACCCGACCGGCATCACCTGCGTCGTGCCGCACGTGCCGCACGTCGACCACACCGAACACGACCTCGACGTCCTGGTCACCGAGCAGGGTCTGGCCGACCTGCGCGGTCTCGATCCCAAGAGCCGCGCCAAGCTCATCATCCAGAAGTGCGCGCATCCCGACTACAAGCCGCTTCTGGCCGACTACTTCGAGCGCGCCGCCCACGACTGCCTGGGCAGGAAGGCCGGCCACGAGCCGCAGCTTCTGGACCGCGTCTTCAAGATGCAGGTGAACCTGGCCAAGAAGGGCACCATGAAGATCGACAACTGGGACATCTAGCTCCCGCACTGTAAAAGATGGCAGTAAAGCGGCAGGCGGCCTTGAGGCTCCTGCCGCTTTGCTTTTCCTGTCTAGCGATGATCTTCCGCCAAGATGCCCATCCCCCTCTCCCTCCGGGAGAGGGCTGGGGTGAGGGCGCTGCACCAGGCAAGGATCCCGCTTGGGTTGCACCTCCCTCACCCGCCCTTCGGGCACCCTCTCCCGGAGGGAGAGGGAAGGTGGACCTATGCGGCGCAAGCCCCTGCTCATGATGGGCACTGATTGTGAAGTACCTTTCACTCACATAGACATTTTTTTTATCTCTTCGATGCAACTACAGCACAATCTTGTACTCTTATTGCCATCAAGGAGGTGCTCTATGAGAATAACGATGAGCGACTATGTCGGCAGTAGTTGCGAAGCAGTAAGTAACTCCCACCGTTTCGTCTACCTCTGGTTTCGAACCGGCGGTAACCCCTGCCTTCAGTGCGGCGTCAAAACGGAGACCTGCGAGTGGTATCACCGGCTGACCCGCAGCGCCGTCCGGGTCGCCGAAGCCTGAAAATCCCAGGTTAAAAAAATCAATATTGCTGTACCCTCTAGGGATGGAAAATCTCCGCGCCCTGATATCCCCCATCCTTGTCCTTCTGCTCATGGCCGCATCGGCATCGGCCTTTCCCGTCCCCGAGCGCCTGGTCTACGACGTGACCTGGTCCGGCATGAAGGCCGGGTCGGCAGTCCTGGAAGTGACGCCGCAGGGGGACGAGCTGCGCCTTACCAACACCATCCGCTCGACCGGCGTCGTCTCCGCCTTCTTCAAGATCGACGACCGCACCGAATCGGTGACCACCCGCGCCGGCGCCCCGAAATTCTTCCGGGAGAACAAGCGTGAGGGGAGCTACCGCGCCGCGCGCCAGGCGACCTTCAACTTCTCGTCGCTCAAGGCCAACAGCATCGACCTTCTGAAAAAGGTCGAGCGGACCGATGCCATCACCCCGAGGACCTACGACAACCTCTCCAGTATCTACTTCATACGGGGCAGCGACCTCTCACCGGGCCGCTCCATCTCCTTCGACATCTACGACACCAAGCGGCTGTGGCATACCGAAGTCCGGGTGGTGCAGCGGCAGGAGTTGGCGACGCCGTTGGGGAAGTTCAAGACCGTGATGGTTACCTCCCGCCTCAGTCATAACGGCCAGGAGGCCAAGGTCGGCAATGCCACCTTCTGGTTTACCGACGACGACCGCAGGATCCCCGTGAAGATAACCACCGCCATGAAGGTCGGTGAAGTGACGCTGACCCTGGTCGGCGGCCTCTAGCCCGGTGCCGCTTGGAAAGCTGTTGCGGTCGACTCCTTCTTTAAGGTACGATGCCCGCGGGTTGTCAACCGTTGCAGGTGACCATCCGAAACCGATGCCGGGGCGCCTACCAACCTGATGACAGAAACCATCCCCCACCTGTTCAAGATGCTCCTCGACTGGCTGCCGCCGACTGCCGCCATGCAGTCGGTGCTGAAGCTGTTCCTGATCCCGGTCGGAGGCGGCATCCCGGCCGGGGTGCTCCTCGCCAAGGCCAAGGGGCTGGCCTGGCCGGTCACCACGCTCCTCTACCTCGTCTCCGACGTCATCCTTGCCGTCGCGTTCGAGCCCCTGTTGCGTATCATCGCCTTGGTCTGCGGCAAGGTCCCGTTCCTGCGCCGCGTCAGCGCCGCCATACGGGCCGCCAATGCCCGCAACGCCGCCCAATTCCAGATCACTGCCACCGGCCCCATCGCGCTCATCATGATCGCCTTCGGAGTCGATCCCATGACCGGGCGGGCCTCCGCCCTTGCCGCCGGCCACGGCTTCGTGGCAGGATGGGCCTTCGCCATCGCGGGAGACATGCTCTACTTCGCGGTGATCGCCTTCTCTACCCTGCGCCTGAACAAATACATCAAGGACCCGGACACCACCATGTGGATCATCCTGGCACTCATGCTCGTGGTGCCGATGGTGGTGCGCCGGATCAGGTCGGGACGGGCGCCGTACCAGGCACAGGAGCCCGCCTGAAGCAACCACTCCGGCGAAACTTCCTCATTTCTGCCACATTGCTTCCCTATTTCATGAGTAAGGTAATGCTGTGCAATGGGGAATCTCCCTGATCGACGCCGGTAAGGGCGACAGGTAGAGCGACACAGAAGGGGGTAACAATGAAAAGACGGATCTCGACACTTTTTGTGCTGATGGCCCTGGGAGGGTGCGTGACGGTCCCCACCGGGCCCAGCGTCAAGGTTCTGCCCACCAAGGGCAAGTCCTTCGAGACCTTCATGAAGGAAGACGCCACCTGCAGGCAGTGGGCTGATTCCCAGATCGGGTCGCCGGTGCAGGAAACCTACGACAAGAACATGGCCACCAGTGCCGTGGTGGGTACGGCGGTCGGCACCGGCGTGGGTGCCGTGCTCGGTTCCGCCTCGGGCAACACGGGAGCCGGTGCCGCCATCGGCGCCGCGACCGGGCTGCTGTTCGGGACCGCCGCGGGCTCCGGTTCCTCCCAGGTCTACGGAGCGCAGGCGCAGCGCCAGTACGACAACGCCTATGTCCAGTGCATGTACACCTACAACAACCAGATCCCGGGGACCAGGCCGGCCGTGGTCGCGGCCCGGCCGGCCCCGCCTCCTCCCGCACGGATAGTTCCTCCGCCGCCGGTAGCCGCCCCGCCGGTTGTGGCGCCTCCTCCGCCTCCGCCGCCCGCAGAAGTCATGGTGCCTGCCCCCGAGGAATACGAGGCCGAGCCGCCTGAGTTCGTCTACTCGCCGCAGTTGAACGCCTATGTCGCCGTCGGCGTCCCCTACGAGTTGGTGTACACCGGCAACGATTACTACTACTTCTACGGCGGCAACTGGTATCGCGGGGCCTACTACAACGGGCCGTGGAGTTACGTCCCGCGCAGGGCCTATCCCCAGTTGTTCGTGCGCTACGAGGCGGTGAACATCCGGCACTACCGCGATGTCGAGTACCGGCACTACGTGCGCGACCGGCGCCACTACGACGGCCGGGTCTACCGCCCGGAGTACCGCCGCATCGCGCGGCATCGCCCCGGCTACTGACCTTCCTCCCGATCCACCAAGGCACCCGTTCACCGCGGGTGCCTTTTTCGTTCCCCCCTAATCTCTCCCCACCCGCTCCGGCGCCGCTGCATCACCTGCTCGTGCCTGGGCTCATTGACAAACCACCGCATTAGGATACTTTCATTTGGTTCACTGATAGCGTGCATCTTTTTCAGCACCAGAGCCACGATGGCAGCCTCGCCGGCTAACACATGACGCTGTCCGTTGCATGTCGCGGCCAAAGGGGAACTGTATGAGAGGCAAAGCGATAGGAGTTGCCCTGGGCGTCGCGGGAATGGTGCTCTGGTTCATGCCGCTGGTAAAGGTGGGGTTCAACGTCTATGCCGCGGGGAGGCAGATCGGACACGTAAGCTACATCCTGATGGTCTGCTCCCTCGCCTACGCTATTTTCTCATTTTTCGACCTGCATAAGCTGCGCGCCATCGCGGCCACCATATCGACCGCCATCAGCCTGCTTTTGCTTTCGGAGGCCTGGAACTACGCCGCCTGGGGCCTGTACGGCCTCAACATCGTCTCCGTGCTCAGTTGGCTCGCTGCCGTTTCCGATTGGGACGCGGGCAAGAGATCGGTAGAGGACACAGAGGGCTAAAACAAGCACTGCAGAGGAGGAGGTGGAATGGACCACAAGACGAAAGGTGTGGTACTCGGTCTCGCCGGCGTGATCCTGTGGTTCATGCCGCTGGTCAACTTCGGCTTCATGGGCATCGACATCTACCAGACCGGGTCCCAGGTGGCCGGCATCAGCTACCTGCTGTTGGCAGCGTCCGCGGGGTACGCCGTACTGTCATGGTTCGAGCAGCATCAACTGAGGATCATCGCCGCCGGTATCGCGACCGCCATCGGACTGCTGCTCCTGGTGCAGTTCGGGGATCGCGCCGCCTGGGGGCTGTACCTGCTCATCGTCGTTTCCGGGGTCAGCTGCATCTCAGGCTATACCGACGAGCAGAAACGCAAGAAATCGCCGCAACAGGCGGAAGGCGGCGACGCCCTCTGACTACCGCCAAAAAAGAAGGCACCCCGCCGGACGGAGTGCCTTCCCCTTACCTCTCTTTTATGCCTTCTACCGGGTAATTCCTGTTCTCGGTCATGCTGAGCATGAACGCCTTCAGCTTTCCCAACCCTTCGGTCTCGTCGTTCCATCCCAGCGTCCCGAAGCGCAAGTCGTAGGCCTCGTACCCCACCTGGTTCAGCATAAGCGTGGCGGAAGCCGCCATGTGGCCGATGTAGCAGACCACCACGATCTTGCGGTCCTTGGGAAGCTTGGCGAGGCTCTCCTTGCTGGCGATCTGGTTGAAGGGGATGTTGACCGCCCCCGGCACGTGCCCCGCGCCATAGTCCTCCGGACGCTGGATACTCACCACGAACACCCCCTTGCCCCCATCCTTGGCCGCCTCGCGGTACAGTTCGCTTCTGTCCATGAACAGGCTCCTGCCGGATTTCAGCACCGCCCGCGTCCGCTCCGTAATCAGTTCGTTTCCTGCAACGGCCTTGGCGACGACCCGGGGCAGTTTCTGTCCCGGCACAGCGTCTTTCTTTTCCGTGATCACCGGGTACTTCGGCGAAGCAGTGTAAGGGGCGGCGGAACTGGCCCGGTTCCAGTGGCTGAGCCCCAGCGGCATGGTCGTTGCGCTGTAGCCGAGCTGGTTGAAGTACAGCGAGGCCACCATGGAACGGTGCCCGTCATCGCAGGTCAGCACAATCTTCTTGTCGCGCGGCAGGAGGTCGAGGGATTTCTGCTCGGTAACCTCCTCGAACGGAATGTTCACCGCGCCCGGCACATGCCCCCTGGCGAAGTCGGCGCGGGACTGCAGGCTCACGATGAAGTACCCCTGCTCGCCCCCTTTCACGAGATCTTCATACACATTCTCAGCCGTCATGAACGGGGGAGCCGCAAAGAACGCAGTGCTCCTCTTCAGGATCTCTTCCGACAACTGGGCCGATGCAGGGGACTGAACCGATTGGTCCGGGTGCTGCGCCGCGCCGTCGCCCGGGCCGCCGGCAAGCGACCATGCCGGGACGGCCAGGGACAGCAGCAGGATTGCCATGCTGGTAATGGATTTGCAGTTAGTGCGTCTGACTCTCATCAAACTTCTCCTTCACACGAAAAGTAAAAGTCCCCCTTTGCGAAGGGGGATTTAGGGGGGGGTTGCTTTTGGTCCCGCTTGGGGCAACGCCATTGCTGCGCACTATCCCACCCGGCGGCCAAAGGCTCAAGGAGAACTTGATGAACGGGTCAAAGCGATGGATGAACGGTGCCGGCGAGCGCCTTCTTCACCTCGGGAATCAGTCGACGGGACACCGGAACGGCGGGGATGGCAGGCTCGGTGAAGGAGACCATCATGCGACTGTCCCCGGCCGGCCCGATCGCCTGCACGTGGCGGAGGTTCACCACGAAGCTCTTGTGCACCTTGAGGAAGTCGGAGGTCGGGAACCGTTGCAGCACCGCCTTCAGGCTCATCAGGAGGTAGAACTTCTTGTGCGGAGTGTGGATGCGGCAGTAGTTACCATCGGCCTCGACCAGGCACACTTGCTCGGCCGACAGGAAATGGAAGGCGCCGTTCTCGTAGATCGGCATTTTTTTGAGTTCCAAGTGGCCGCTGTTCGGGTTGGTGCTGGCGCCGGTCTGTTCCGACAGGTCCATGAAGGATACCGCCCAAGCCATGGAGCTTCCCGGAACCACCAGTCGCGACAGGCTGATCATGAGCACCTTGCCCAAGAAGTCAATCACCATCGACCGCTGCGTCGACTCCTGCAGGCTCGACAGTTCGTTCAGGATGCCGCGCACCTTCTCCCGGCTCCGAGCCGGGTGCATCTGGAACAGGTTCTGACCTATCGGTCCCATGTCCGGTGCCGCAATGCGCAGGGCGTGTTCGTTCATCCCCAGCACCTGCCATTGTTCCGACAGGAGGACCAGTCCGATCTCCACGCTACGTCCCTGCCCGCCCAGGTACTGTTCCAGTGACATGAGCCGGACTCTAGCCACTTTTAAAAATTGATGCAAGCAAAACGCGCCAGCCCCGCGTTCCGAGACAGAAGGGCAATATTCATTCAACGGATGAGACGAGCCAATTAGGTCCCCCCCTTTGCGAAGGGGGGGGGAATTGCTTACCCTCCTAACTGCCCAACCCTACTCACCCCCGCCGCGCAGCCTCGATGGCGGCGACGTCGATCTTCACCATCTGCATCATGGCGTCGAAGGCGCGCTTTGCCGCAGCGGGATCGGGATCGGTTATCGCTTCCGTCAGCACCACCGGCGTGATCTGCCACGAGATGCCCCACTTGTCCCGGCACCAGCCGCACACGATCTCCTGTCCGCCGTTGCCGACGATGGCGTTCCAGTAGCGGTCCGTTTCCTCCTGGTCCTCGGTCGCCACCTGGAACGAAAACGCCTCGTTGTGCTTCACCTCCGGTCCGCCGTTCAACCCCAGGCACGGGATGCCCATCACGGTGAACTCGACCGTCAGCACATCCCCTTTCTTCCCGGACGGGTAGTCACCCGGTGCCAGATGCACCGCGTCTACGGATGAATCGGGAAAGGTCTCCGCATAAAAGCGCGCCGCCTCTTCGGCGTCGCCGTCGTACCAAAGGCAGATCGTGTTCTTTGCCGGCTTGGTCATGTCATTCCTCCATTATGATAGCCACTGATGCCAAAGCAGACGATGGCTTCGCAGTCATAGCGATTAGCTGCCCGAATTGCAGCAGGACCAAACTCTATCAGCAGCCAACAGAATGTCAAAATGTCCGTACCTGCCTCCTCCAACCCCTTCGTCCTCCCCATCTGGAACGAACACGGGCGCACCCCGAATGGGATGCGCCCGTGGTGAAGCATGGTCGTTCCCGCCCCAGCGGAACTACCAGTAGATGAAGGTGCCGATGGCGCCGATGTTGGCGTCCTGGGTGGCGCCGTTGAACCAGCGGTCCTGCGCCCAGGTGTACTCGCCGATCACCTGGACGAACTTGTTCACGTTGTAGGTCACCGCGACCGTCGCCGCCTGCTGCTTCTGGATGTTCAGCTCGGTATCGTTGCCTGCCAGTTCCGCCCGGCTCTGGCCGTAGTTGAGGCCGAGCTTCACCACCGGGGTGAGCTGGTAGGTCGCCTGGTTCAGGAAGCCCCAGTTGGTCCTCTCCTTGCCGTCCGCGGACAGGGCGTCCGCCCCCTGCATGCCGAGCATGCCCAGGGCCCTGCCGCCGTAGCAGGAGGTGAGCAACTGGAGTCCGTGGATGTCGAGCTGCACGCCGCCCGCGCCGCCAACCGAGGTCACGTGACCGCCCGGACGAACCGCCGGGACCACGTGCTCAGGAGTGATGCTGCCGTCGGGATTCAGGGTGACCGGAACGGTCACGAACTTGGCGTCCGAGAAGCTTGCCTGCTGGTACAGGCCGGAGACCCAGGTCTGCAACCTGCCGCCGGTGAAGACGGTGGTGTAGGAAATCTCGGTTTCCAGGCGCGGGACGTTGCGGATGGTTGCCGCCCCGATGTTGTTGGTGTCGTTGACGCTGAAGGCGACCTTGAGGCCGTTGAGGTCAGGGGTGGTGTACCTGATCTGCGCGCCGAAGTTGGGGTAGAGGTAGCCGTAGCCGATGTGACCCATGGTCGGCCCGCTGTCCACCGGACCGATCACCCCTGCCCCGAAGAGCGTCATGTCGGTCAGGATGTTCTTGGCCTGGTAGAGGTTGATGGCGCGGCCGGCGAGGATCTGACCGAAGCTGCCCGTCGCGGTCATGTTGATCTCGCGGAAGTCGATGTTGGGCGAGAGGTCGGTGCGGCTGCCGCCGTTGTTCTGCACCTGCGGGTACAGTCCCAGGCGTACCGCGTAGTCCACGCCGTTGGTGGTGGGAGCCTGGATGTTGAGCCCGAAGCCCACCGGCAAGAGGCCGGTCCTCACCCGGAACTGCTGCTGGCTTTCGCCGGTACCGGTCTGGTCGCCGCCGATCTCGCCGCCGATGACGCCCGTCGGACGGGTGCCGACCGATTCATAGGTGGCGAAGACGTTGAGGAAACCGTCCGTGGAAAACTTCCAGCCGTTGGCGCCCCCGATGTCAAAGGCCTGCGCTGAAGGCGCGATCGCCGCGACCGCCAGTGCCGCCAGCATGCTGATCATCTTTTTCTGCATGTGATTCCTCCTGTTTTAGTTCATTGCATCGATGCAACGTCGCCTTTCTCTACGAGGCGCCATATCCAGACCCTGCTATAATAGTGTTCTTTGTATTACATTTCACTGGCATTCAATGTATGACAAATTGTTACTGTAGCATCTCCTGACATTCAAGAATCGCGCAGCAATAAAGTGCATACGGTTAAATAGAATGCCTTTATAGCAACAGCCATACCTTTATTTCGTCAACAGAAGGATTTAAAGAGAGAGGGAGAGATTACTGTGCGTAAACAGAAGGAGATTTATTAATACAACAGTGCGGGAGATATGGAAGGATGTCCTTGTGTGTCATAAATCGGAACAACCACAATGGTCGAAGTTGGAACAAAGGAAGTTTTTGGAACAAGCCGTGTGTTCCATACCGGCGCGTGCCGCGCGGCACTCTTGGGGAAGTAAGGCGCAACGGCTTACGGGTTAGGGACGCATTTCGGGTCCAGCCCCATCGGACATCTGAGGCCCGGGCAGCACTCACTATTGAGCGTGCTGCAGGGCTCGCCCTCATTCAAGCAGCGCTGTCCTGGGGTGCCTTTGCCGGAAGGATCCTCTTTCCTCGCCTGCACCGCTACCGCGACTTCGTTGTTCGAGCCGTCCCAGGCGAGATCGCTGAACGGTGGTGTATGTTCTTTTCCCCCGGCGCACGCCGTTAACAACTGGATGCCAATGGCGATCAACATCGGGCGAAGTAACCTTCCACTTGTTCCCATCTGCCCTCCCTTGCCCGCCTTAATATCCCCCGAAAACCGGCCCCGCGTCGAACCTGGCTTTCCAGTCGTCGTACCCGATAGTGTAGTTGTAACCGCACACCGTTGTTAGCTGCCTCCCCTCCAGGTAGTCCCGGATGCGATCCCCACCCGCCATGGTCTGGTCCGCCGGCCCGAACGGGTTGTACTTCAGGCCGTCGCCATGGAGGAAGACGTAGTCGCAGATGAAGAGGACGTCTTCGAAGATGTAGAAGGTGAATCCCGGCGTGTGACCGCCGATGTGGAAGGCCTCGATGCCGTTGTGGACGAAATCCTGGTGGAAGGTGACGTCGAAGGGGAAGGGGCGGCAGATGTCGTGGACCGAGTCCGCGTGGTGTATGTCGATCTGTGCGGAAAAGAGCTCGCGGTAGAGGTTGGACGCCCCCAGGAAGTGATGGTGGGTGAAGAGTATCGCGTCGGCGCGGCCCAGGGAGCGGTCGAAGGACGATGGGCAGTCGATCCAGCAGGGACCGTGAGCCGTCTCGACGCGGTAGGCGGCATGCTCCAGGCCGAGCGGCGGGTCCGAGTTAAGTCGCGTCACCTTGTCGTTCACCCGAGTGCTGGTGACTTGAAACCGGGCAGAGCACTCCTCCGCGGTGATGAAATGGCTCTTCGCCGCTCCGCAGAAAGGGCAGCGGTCGGGATGAAAGCCGATCATGTTAAAGCCGCAAACCAGGCACACGTGCTGTTCGACCTTCATGCAAGCACCTCCGAGTTTTGAAACACCCACTATTTGCCCAGCATTCCCCTCTTCAGGTTTGTATCGGCGGGATGGTCGCCGAGGTAGATGGCGAGGATGGCGTTGGCGAGGGGGCGGGAGACCAGGGTGCCGAGGACTTTGCCGTTATGCTTCGCGATGACGGTGCCGTCGCCGCCGAGAAAGATATCGACCTGGTCGCCGCGCTTGAAGTCGTCGGTGAAAAATGACAGGAACTTCTTTACCTCCGCGCTATCGGCGAGGTGAGGCGTGTTGTTACGAAAGCCCTCCTGGAACGCCTCGACGATCTTCTCCTTCTCCACCTTCGGGTAAACGAAATCCATCCTGACCAACTTGTCGCCCGTGTTGTTCAGCGCTTCCGGTCCGCTGGCCAGGGGTTTCGCGGAATACAGGGAGCCGACGTAGACCTTGAAGAGGAATTTCTTTCTGATGCCGCTGCCGTTCAGTTTCAGCGCCTCAGAGTTCACCGTCACCTGCGGTTCGACCTTCACCCCTTCGATTTCCTTAGCCGGCGCAGTCCCTGCTATAAAAACCATGAAGACCAACGCAAGTAGCACTCTCATATCCAGGCCCTCCCTGTTCACTGTCACTATGCAGCACCTAAAGCGCCTTACCCGTTTTCCCCAATAAGTGTGCCTGAACAAGATGCCAGATTAGACTGCGCCAACAAATTGTCAAGCAGGTGAGTGGGGCAGTGGGGGAATGCTCAACCATGGACAAGGAATTAGCTGTTTTTGTGGCCTGTTAACAAAAAGGGGCAGCGCTCAATGGATTGCGATTTGGATCAGGCCCGCCGAGAGCAGGGAAGAAGCAGCGGGAGGAAAGGATTAAAAGAGGGGAGTAGTGCCGATGGAAGTGGTTAGCGATGGTCATTGGGCATTGAAGCCGAGTCAGACCGAGATACTCAGGATCTTTTTTGGGGGGTCCCACAGGCTCACTGCGTTCTCGTAAGCCAGTCTTGCTTGCAGGTGGTAGGATTTGGGATCCGGGGCAGGAAGGGGCAACGGCGTGGGGTCAGCGATACTCTCGATCCTTCTTGGTATCGAATAACTGTACTCTGGTACGATATCTACAGCCACTAATCCGGCGTCGGCACCAGCTTTACTGCTTACTTGTATCACAGCAGATTTATTGTTGCTGCTATGAAATTGTACTTGTTTCGGTTGCGAATTGATTAGCCCAAGCTCACCAGAAAAACTGTTGGGACTATGAGCTAAAATGATTATGTCAGACATAGAAATTCCAAACGCTACATTACAAAAAAATTATCAGATCACATAAGCTTTTAAAGCAAGCTCAATACAGGCAGTAAAAAAAATGCCTACAAAGCAGTAACTCATATCATACGTCAATAACTATTTCCACTTAATTCAGCAGCACCCATCATTTGCATTGCACTCCGGGCCACACACACGGCTGCTTGGCGTCGACCAGACTGTCCTCAGGCCGCCGGGGATTTGCCCCTATCCGCGCCTCAACAAAAAAGAGGGCACCCGTTACCGGGTGCCCTCGTCTGTACCGTCACACATCGTTGTCGTATTCCGGTTCCTCCCCTACCGGACCTGGCCGACCAGTGCTGCCGTGGGGGTTAGCGTGCCGAAGAGGCCGTCAGACTCATCGTTTAGGCCTGCCGTGAAGAACATGGTGTTGGTGGCCCCTCCGTTGCCGCCGTTGCCGACGCCGAGTCCCCACAGGCCGTTGATCCTGATGGGATCATCGTAGGCATCGCGCAAGAGCCCTTGGAACATGCCGGTTGCCGGATCGAAGACCGCGATTTGTCCGCTGCCGAAGTTACCCACCAGCAGCATGTTGCTGTGCTTTCCGAACGATTCCGGCGCCTGTACTATTCCCCAAGGTGAATTGAGCCACAGGCCACCCTGCAGGCTCATGACGTAGCTGCCATCCGGGTTGAAAACTTCCACGAAACCATGCCCTTCACCCGGCACGTCATCCAGGTTGGTGTCCGGATTCCTGAGGGCATAGGTGACGTAGAGTTTGCCACCTATGTTGACCACGTTGAACGGCGCGTAGCCGGTCGGCGGAACCGCATGCGAACTCGGAACGGTAAAGGGCGCGCCGGTCGACGTGTTGGGCAGTGTCACCGGTGCGAAGTTGGAGTCGAACACGTCGATTTTCCCGCCCCGGAAGTCGGCGGCGTAGAGCCTCCCTGCGCCGGCATCGGAGGCCATGGCGACCCCCTTGTAGACCGCCCCGGCCCCGCTGACGAAGTTGTTGACCTTCTGGGTGGCCGTAGCCCCGGTGTTCCATGCCGAGATGGTCCCGTCTTCGGTCACGAAGATGAACCGGGCCGACGTGGTCGAATCCCCTGCCGTCACGTTGAAGCCGGTGAAGTTGTTGAAGACGATGCCGGTAATCGGTGCCGGCGTCGTTCCGCCTGAGGCAGGCGGCACGGTAACCGTCAACGGCGTACCCGCGGGGAACGGCTGTCCTGATCCGTTATAGACCGATACGGTGCCGGTGCCGTTGTTGGCGATCCACCAGGCTCCGGTCGGCGACCGTGCCAGCCCCCAGGAATTGACGAAGTTCGGGTCGGTTACCTGCGCGACGCCCGGGATGTTGCCGACCAGGATGGTTTCCTGGTAGGCGGGGTTGTTGAGGTTGACGCTGGTGGCCAAAAGGACGCCGTTACTGAGGTTGCCGTGCACCACCACCTTTGACCCGTTCGCAATCCCGGTCAGCGGCAGGGTACCGGCATTGACCGGTGTCCCGTCCACCGTGAAGGTGTTCCCCGAGAGTTGCGTCACGTATCCTTCGGTCTCGGCTTCGCCGGTCGGCGCCAGGTGCTGGATACCCGCCTGGAGCAACTGCACCGAGGTTGCCGTCAAGGTGGTGCTGCTCAACGTGGGGATCGTGCCGGTGACCCGGACCAGGGAGTCCGTGGCCGTGCCGGCGGGCAACGTGGTGCCCGAGAAATTGACGGTGAGGGCGCCTATGGTGAGGGTGGTGCTCCCCGGCGCGCTGGTTACGGTTCCGGTTATGGTTACCGGGGTGGTCGGGGTCCAGTTGGTCAGGGTGCGCCGGACGAACGAGGCATGCACCGTCCCCCCCGGATCGACCAGGCCGCTCACCCTGACCATCTGGCCGGTTGCGAGCCTACTGGTGGCGCTGGTGGTGCCACCCGAGAAATTGGAAAAGGTGGTAGTCGTCGGATCGATGCGAATCTTCTGTCCGAGGACGGTGATGGAACTCGAGATGTTGTTGAAGGCTGAGACCGGGCCCTTCAGGTCGTTTGCCATCCTGACCACAACTGCCCTGCCGCGAATGGGATCGTCGATCTCTCCGATGATGGTCACCACCATGCCAGGCTCGAGGACCGCGGGATCCGAGGGGTCAGCCATGGTGATGGTGGCAGCGGAGGTGTCGTACTCCACGCCGTTCACCGTGATGGAATTTGGGCTGACCTTGGTGATAGTCCCTCGAATCACCGGGTCATCGCCTGATTTGCCGTCCCCTCCGCATCCCCAAAGGGACAGCGCCAACACGCAAGCTGCAAACCACGTAAACCATCTGAAGCGCATAGTTCCTCCCGTTGTTTTTAGTTTAAGATGACGTCGCTTCCACAAGTGACCTGATCTCACCCCCTTTCCGCTCCAGGCATAAGTCCGTCTGCTCACCTGATCCACGTGTTTGTCGGCGCTGCTTCCCAAACAAACCAGATTAGCGACCTCTAAAACAGGCCCCAAGGTAGCACAGGGTGGGGACATGTCCAGCACGGGCCGCGACGGGGCGAGACGGGAAAGGGTGTAGTGTCAACGGGTTAGGCGGGCTGCGGGAAGACTTTTTCTTCGGGGGCTCGGTATTTTCCTGACGGAGACGGTCTCTGTTGTGGAAGACGATCCCAGCACGGCAACCGTCGTCCTCAGCGAACGGGAATTCTCGAGCGGGTCAAGGGACCGGGCAGGCTACCGCATCATTATCGCCGATATTCGAGATAAGAAATTCCCTTAAGCCGTCCCCGCTTTACATTTGACCAAACTAATTTAGATTTGGGGGCTGCTGGATGCCGTCTGTGGCTCGAGGAATACACATTTGGCATGTCCGTAACCATCAAATTCAAAAGGAGAAAACAATGAAAAAGAAAGCTGTCGTACTGGCCGCCGCGATGTTGCTTGGGTTCAGCACCTACTCGTTCGGATGGGATGTCGGCTGCACTCCCGGCTATTGGAAGCAGACCCAGCATTTCGATTCTTGGATCGGATACACCCCTGACCAGACCTTTCAATCTGCCTTTGGTTGCGGTGGTTCCACCACGCTGATAGAAGGGTTGAATGCGAACGGTGGGGGGCTGTATGCCTTAGAGCGGCAAGCGGTGGCGGCGCTACTGAACTCTAAAGCCGTATCGCATTACAGCTACACGACACAACAGGTGATAGAGAAGTTCTGTGGGGCGCTCAACAACGGCGATATCATAGAAACGGTAAAAAACAGGTTTGAATCGCATAATGACGGTGAATGCCCGTTGAACTGAAGGTAAGAAGACCTTTCAAGCTGCACGGCGGCTGTCCGGGAAATAGTAAAAAAGGCACCTGCGCCCCAAGCGCAAGTGCCTTTTTTTATTTGCTGACGAGGCAAAGGCAGGTCCAGCTCCAGCAGGCATAGATTTAGTGTCCTTCAATCGCCTCATCAGTTTAGACCGAGATTCCCTTCTTTGTCCGTCGTTCCGGCTATCCTTTGCCGGGCTCCCGCACCTCGCGATTGCGGTTCGCGAACATCCGGACCGCCAGGTAGACCACGGGGAGGATCCCCACCAGGAAGAGTATGTCCCCCGGCAGCCGCAGCCACTCGAATAATCGCACCAGCGGGAGCAGGAAGAATTCGGGCTGGCGCCCCTCCCAGTAGGACGTCGCCAGAATCTGGTTCATCTGCAGCATGCCGACGGGGAAGAGGTTGATGAACAGCATCAGGGCCAGTCCGATGTTGGTGCACCAGAAGGCGATGCCCATGGCACGGTCGCTGGCGCGGTCCATCGGGAGGAAGTACCTCGCGACGAACATGAAAAACCCGAGCGACAGCATCCCGTAGACACCCATCATGGCTCCGTGCCCGTGGTTGGCCGTCCACTGGGTCCCGATCTCGTAGTAGCTCACGATCGGCAGGTTGATCAGGAACCCGAACACCCCTGCCCCGAGAAAGTTCCAGAAACCGACCGCGATCAAGAACATCACCGCCCACTTGTGGGGGAACACGTTGGCCTGGGTGCTCAGCATCGAGCTTCCAGCCGGAGCCCCCAGCCGCATGAATTTCCACGCCTCGTAGGTGAGAAGGAGCAGCGGGATGACCTCCATCGCCGAAAAGAACGCCCCGAGGGCCATGTGGATCTCGGGCGTGCCGCTGAAGTAGAGGTGGTGCATGGTGCCGATCACGCCGCCTATGGAATAGAGGATGATGTCCAGGTAGATGATGGTGGTCGCGACCCGGGCTCGGACCACGCCCAGAAGCAGGAAGACGTAGGCGACCATGATGGTGGTGAAGAGTTCCAGAAAGTCCTCCACCCAAAGATGCACCACCCAGAATCTCCAGAACTCGATCTGGCTGAAGTGGGTCGTTTTGCCGAACAGCATCCCGGCTGCGTAGAAGAGCGGAATGGAGATCGCGCTGTAAATGAAAAGCCACGGCATGTTGCCCGGGTGCTCCCCCTTCAGCCGGTCGGCCATGCCCCGGATCAGGATCACGAGCCAGATGATCATCCCCGCGGTGAGAAGTATCTGCCAGAGCCGCCCCAGGTCGAGGTATTCCCACCCCTGCGATCCGACCCAGAACCAGGGGCCGGCGGTGGCAAGCTTACCGAGCAGGCTCATCGCCTCGCCGGAAAGGCTACCGAGCACCACGACCACCAGCGCACCCAGGAGGATGAGGGCGAGCTTGTCCTGGTGGCGCGGCTCCTTCCCCGCGATCATCGGCGTCAGGAAGATCCCCATGGCGAGGAAGCTGGAGGCGACAAAGAAGAGGGCCAACTGCACGTGCCACATCCTGGAGAGGTTGTAGGGCAGAAAGTCGCCCAACGCCAGCCCGTAAAATCCGGCGCGCTCCACGTGGTAGTGGGCGTTAATCCCCCCGAGGAGACCCTGAAGCAGAAACAGTCCGGCCACGATCAGGAAATACCACGCCACGGTGCGCTGCGACGGGGTCAAGCGCGTGTCCTCGGGAGCCGGGTACTTCCCCTGAGGGGCTTCTTCCGAACCGTGCCAACCCAGCGTCTCGTAGCGGCCGAAGAGGAAGAAGATCAAGCCGGCGCCGCACAGGAGCGCGACGAGGCTGATCACGCTCCACATGAGGACTCCCGGAGTGGGCCGGTTTCCGGCCAGGTCGTCCGGGGGCCAGTTGTTGGTATAGGAATGGTTGGTTCCGGGGCGCGTGGCAGCGCTCACCCAGGCAGCCCAGGAGAAGTAGGCGGTGAGCTTTTTAACTTCCTCCTGGTCCTGCAGGTACGGGCGCCGCAATCCCTTTTGCGTCTCGACCGGTCCGAACATCTGGCCGAAGTAGGCGATGAGGTCGGTGTGCGCGCTGGCCTGCGCCGGGGTGAAGGTGAGTGTCCCGGTCTGCGGATCGTAGTTGTTCGCTTTCAACTCGGCGCGCACCTTCTCGGCCGCCTCAGCCTGCGGAACCCCTTGGGCCAGGTAGTAGGCGTGTGCCTTGAGGCCGCTTGTGTGCAGGTACTCCGCGGTAAAGTCCGGCCCGAGGTACGCGCCATGACCGAAGAGCGTGCCGTACTGCATCAGGCCATACTTCTGGAAAAGTTGTTGCCCGGCAAGCACGTCCTGCTCGCTGTAGAGCACGGCGCCGTCGGCCGACCGCACCTCGCGCGGGATCGGAGGCTGGTCGGTTCCGTTCCGGTATGCAAGGTAGCCCAGCACCGTGAACCCGAAAATAAAGGTGACAATGGCAGTCACCAGCCAAGCGGGTGAGAGGATCATGCTCTTCTCGCGAACCACGTCCATGGGAGCCTCCTTTTCCAGCAGTGGATTTAAAAACAGCTAACGAGTTTAAACCGTTGTGGTCTTAGCAAGAGGTGAAGATGGTGGGTCGTCAAAACCCAGGCAAGGCATGTGGTGTCGGTCTTGATGAGTAGAGTTGACAGGTGGTCAGGGAACGAGTGGCGGTCCTTGTCATCGAAGAAGATATCACGCTTCTCGATGCCGCGGACCGTGACATGCTGCAGGGCACCGACGGCATCAAGGCGGGCAAGTCTTGGCATGGCAGAAACATTAACACCAGCCAATCAAATGTCAAAATCTCAAAAACGGTCTTGCGAGGGTGCTGAAAAAGCAGGGGGACGCCCATGAAATTATGCGTTTCTCTCTAATCTCTCAGCTTCCATCCGTTCGCGGCAGCTAATGAAAAAGCAGGGGGACGCCCATGAAATTATGCGTTTCTCTCTAATCTCTCAGCTTCCATCCGTTCGCGGCAGCTAAAGCCTCGCCCCGGACGGCCGACCTGCTCACTGATGACTGCGTGATGCCCAGTCTGGTGGCGACCTCAGTTTCAGTCATGCCTAGTTCAGACGTTGCCCAGTAGCACAGCAGGCTTCTTGCTTTCACGAGCAAAGGTTCTTTGCCGTGTCGCCAAACTTGCGCGACATCCATCTTAAGCAACCCAGCAACTCGCTCCACGGCGTGTTCCAAGTCAAAGCCATCCGCCCGGTTCGCACAGGTCCTCTCCACATGCTCTTCCGCCTTTTGT
>NZ_BLXY01000017.1 GCF_014193585.1 Geomonas paludis | reverse complement strand
TGCACAAGGTGGCTATAACCGCTACGATGCGAAAGCTCCTGGTCATACTGAATGCAATGCTCAGAGATAACCAGCCTTGGAGCGATAGCCACGCTTTTGCTTGACAGAGAACACGGTTGCTTTGCGTTAATACAGGTTTTGGTTTTAAAGCAACGGCTTGTAGCTTATGTCCCCCACGATGACCCTGTCGATCCCCCTTAGCGAGCGAAGCGGCGTCGAGACCGTCAGCGCATCGGCGTGCGCCTCGGTGACCACGCCCAAGCCGCGCGTCTCGCCCTGGTGATTCAGCCCGACCACCGTCCCCGCCTCGGGCATGTCGAAAAGCGGATGCACCGGCGCGCCGCGATGCAAAAAGACCAGGCGGCGCGTGGCGAGCAGCGTTTCCCGCGCCCCGCGCAGGTAGGCCTCCAGCTTGTTGTAGCGGTGCCGGGTGCGGACCGTCGTCGCGCGGCGCCACACATTCGGCGAGGGGCTCAGCCGCAACAGTTCCGTCTCGGGCATGGCGGTGATGATAGGATCGAGCTCGGAGCCGGCACTGATGGCGACCACCAGTTCCGGCCGGCAGGCCCGGATCTTGGCCAGTTTCAAGGCGACCCCCAAGGGGCCGCAGACGAGCCCGGTGGTATCGATGAGGGTGACCGGCGCCTCCTGCCGGCTGGCGAGCACCATCTTCCCGGTCTCCCCCGCCAGGAGCATGAGGACCGGGGCCGGTGACACCGAACCGAGGAAAGAGAGGTGCTGCCAGGGAAGCCTCACTTCCTCGGGGACCGGGGCGGCAAAGGTGCTGCGGCTCACGCAACCGGGGAGCCCCAGGAAGGCCTGCCCCACGTCGGCATCCACCAAGGCCACCGTCCGCCTCTCCGCCGCCAGCCCCCTGGTCAGGTAACGCACCAGCGTGCTTTTCCCGGAGTCGCTGCGCCCGAGGAAGAGGGCGGCCCCCTTGAGGGCGCGCAACCGATCCAGAAGTTCATTCCAGGAAGGATCCGGGATCACCATGACCTGCTCCATGACTGCTCTTTTCGTTAGAACACCACCGGGTATTCTTCCATTAAAAAAGGAAGATGGCAAGCAGCGCCTGTCCCCGTGCCTCCGCCTCCTGCCCCGGCAGGCGGGGTTGACGTCCGAGACCCCCTCTGTACAATTGGTGGACTCTAACCAAAGGAGGTACAACGTGAGCGTCAACCCCTTCAAGGAACGCGGCATCCCCGTGGAGAAACAGTTGCGCAACTGGCAGGAATTGAACGTGAAACCGTACGACAAGAACGAGGTGCATCCCTACACCAAGGCCCGCATCATCCTCATGAACGGCGTTGAGGTGGAGGGGGCCATTTTCTCGCACCAGTTCCACCGCAACTGTCCCGACATGGAACTGAAAAAGCAACTGGCGTTGACCCGCCGGGTGGAACAGCAACAGCAAAAGGTGATCAACTGGCTCTCCCCGGGCGACGAGACCCCCCTGGAGACCACCATCGGCTACGAGCAGGTCGCCGTCGACCTCACCGCATTTCTGGCCGCCAACGTCCCGGACCAGTACGTGAAGCAGGTCTTTGACTTCGGGCTCCTCGAGGACTTCGACCACCTGTACCGCTACGCGAACCTGCTGGAGATGACCCAGGGGATCAAGGCGGAGAAGCTGGTCGGCAAGCTGACCGAAATCACCCCGGGCCGCCCCACCATCAAGGAGCACCGCCACCCGTATGACGACCTGAGAAAGCCGATGAACCGGATGCAGGCCGATCCGCTCACCAAGCTCTACGTGCTGACCCTGCTGGCCGGCGAGCAGCAGACCATGAACTTCTACATGAACCTGGGCAACACCCTGCAGGACCAGATCGGTCGCGGCCTCTACCAGGAGATCGGCATGATCGAGGAGCAGCACGTGACGCAGTACGGCGCCCTGCTCGACCCCGAGTGCTCGTGGATGGAAAACGCGCTGCTGCACGAGTACAACGAGTGCTGGCTGTACTGGTCCTTCCTGCAGGAGGAGCAGGACCGCCAGGTGAAGCCGATCTGGGAGCTGCACCTCGGCATGGAGCTCACCCACCTGCAAAACCTCTCCAAGGTGGCCGAGAAGATGGGCATCGACGTGAACGCGGTGCTGCCGCAGACCTTCCCGGCACCGCTGCAGTTCAAGTCCCAGGTCGACTACGTGCGCGAGATTATCGCCACCCAGGTCGACTTCAACGCCTGTGAGACCGAGATCGGCCCGCCGGACCAGCTCCCGGAAAACCCGCGCTACGCGCAGGTCCAGGAGATACTGAACCAGAAGGGATCCCCCACCGAGGAGATCATCAAGATGAACCAGAAGAAGAACGGCCACGACTACCGGCTGGAGCTCGCCGGTCAGCATCCGGTCAAGGAGCTGCGGCAGAAGAAATAGCCGCATCTCGTCTCGCCGTCACCAGGGCCGCTTCCGCACAAGGAAGCGGCCTTTTCATTCACAACCAAAGGCAAATCCCCTCTGTCTCCCCTTCGCAAAAAGCAGAAGGGACTGGCTCCGGCAGGTGCCAGTCCCTCTCGCGGAACGCTTATTTCAGCTCAGTCGGCTCGCCAAGCACTAAGGGGACAGGCACCTGGCGGAGCCAGTCCCCTGCTCCGGGGAAGTGTGAAACATGCTGCCGTAAAACGTTGAACGTGAACCAGTGCTCCCCCCCTTGCAAGGGGGGCGGATTGCCTTGGTGAGATGCACCCAAAAAATAGTTTGACATTTAATCGTTTCAGTTGTAGCTTTACATCATCGACTAACGGAGAGGCAGATCATGAAACAGGACGCCAAATCGAAACTCGCGCTGAACACCTACACCAAGCTGATGCGCGGCACCGAATCGGTGACGGCACGGGTGGGGCGCAAAATGTCCGACGCCGGCCTCACCATCAGCCAATTCGGCGTGCTCGAGGCCCTGCTGCACAAGGGCCCCATGTGCCAGCGCGACGTGGCATCCAAGATACTGAAAAGTACCGGCAACATCACCCTGGTCATCGACAACCTGGAGAAGCAGGGGTTGGTCCAGCGCGAGCGCTCCCTGGAGGACCGCCGCTACTGCACCGTGCTCCTCACCGGGAAGGGACGCGAACTGATCGTAGCCACCTTCGCCGAGGTGGAAGCGGCCATTATCGCGGAGATGGGGGTGCTGACCGATGAAGAACAGCAGACCTTGGGCAAACTGTGCAAGAAACTCGGCTTACGGGAGGGATAGCGGACGGAGAGATAACAGCAGCTTTTTTTTGACCTAATAGTTTAACATCAAAAGACCACAGTTAAAAAGATAACAACTAAAACCAAATCTACACGGATCAGAAAAGGAGAAGCACCATGAAAAAAACCATCGCAACCATAGCCGCAGTAGCAGCCCTCGCCCTTCCCGCACTCGCCTCCGCCTCCACCTGGAACATCGACCCCGACCATTCCAGCGTCGGGTTCAAGGTCCGGCACCTCATGGTTTCCAACGTGAAAGGGAACTTCGAGAAGCACAAGGGGACCGTGGAGATCAACGACAAGGACATCACCAAGTCCAAGGTTTCCGTCACCATCGACACCGCATCGGTCAACACCAACGTGGCCAAGCGTGACGAGCACCTAAGAAGCGCCGACTTCTTCGACGCCGCCAAGTACCCGACCATGACCTTCACGTCCAAAAAGGTGGCGAAAGCCGGCAAAGGCAAGCTCAAGGTGACCGGTGACCTGACCCTGCACGGCGTCACCAAGGAAGTGGTGCTGAACGTGGAAGGCCCCGCCAAGGAGAGCAAGGACCCGTGGGGTAACTACAGAAGCGGCGTTACCGCCAGCACCAAGATCAACCGCAAGGACTTCGGCCTGGTCTATAACGCCGCACTGGAAACCGGCGGCGTCGCGGTGGGCGAGGATGTCGACATCAACCTCGAGATCGAGATGATCAAGGCCAAGTAACACCGCGGCGGCAGTACCAGTCCCCTCTCCTTCCGGGAGAGGGCTAGGGTAAGGGCGATGCCCCCGGGCAAATTGACGTAGCCGGCAGAGCCCTCACCCGCCCGCTGGGCTCCCTCTCCCGGAGGGAGAGGGTGATCGGAAGATCATCGATTGTTGGGATAAAACAGAAAGCGCCTGTTCCTTGATTGGAACAGGCGCTTTTGTCATCTCCCCCTCCCTTGACGGGAGGGGGTCGGGGGGTGGGTGAAGCCGCAAGGTGCAGCAATGATGGCACCTTCCCCCACCCCCTAGCCCCCTCCCGCAAGGGGAGGGGGAAGGAAGAGCAGTTGAGGCACCTTTACCCCTGGGCCCGGGAGGGGGCATTCCCGGCCGCTTCTGCCTGCTGGCGCGGGGTGCTGCTGGTAAGGTTCTGCCACCCTTCGGCCTGCAGGCATGCTATGGTCGTTTGCAGTTCGTCCCGGAAATCGGAGAGCACGCGGGTCACGTCCCCCTCCCCTTTCAAGGCCGTCTCCAGCCGCTGCGCGGCGCCGTGCAACGGCTGCGCCGCCAACACTCCGGCGATCCCCTTCACCGAATGGGCGAGCCGCGACGCCTCCTCCTTGTTGCCGGCCCGTATCTCGCGCTCGATGGCCGCCCCCTGGTCCTGGTACTCGCGCTCGAACTGCTTCAACAGGTCGCGGTAGAGCTTGCGGTCGCCGCCGGTCTGGCGCACGCCGGTCTCGAAGTCGATCCTGGCCACCGGGGACCGCTCCTCGACCTGTTCCTGCCCGCCCGCTGGCGCGCGCCCCTGGTCGCCCAGCCACACCGCGATGGCGCCGTAGAGGGACTCCGGGGTGAACGGCTTGGCGATGTGCCCGTTCATCCCCGCCGCGAGGCTCGCGGCCACGTCCTGGTCCATGGCGTTGGCCGAAACCGCCAGGATCGGGAGGGACTCGCCCCCCGCTTTGCCCAGCGCCCGGATCTCCCGGGCCGCGGTCAGCCCGTCCTTGCCCGGCATCCGGACGTCCATCAGGACCAGGTCGAACTCCCTGGCCCGCACCAGGTCAACCGCCTCGTCGCCGTTGCAGGCGACCGTCACCTGCAGCCCACCCCGCTCCAGGAGGGCCAGCGCCACCTTCTGGTTGAAGGGGTTGTCCTCGACCAGCAGTACCCGCTGTTGCCTAAACCGGGTGAAGCCGGCTTCCTTCTTCCGCTCCACCCTGCTGTCGGCGGCGGCGACGCCGAAGGGAAGCCAGAACGAGAAGGTGCTCCCGAGCCCCGGGATGCTCTCGCACCAGATTTCGCCCTTCATCATGGTGGTGAGACGCTTGCAGATGGCGAGCCCCAGGCCGGTCCCGCCGTGACTGCGGGTGAGCGAGCCGTCCAGCTGGGTGAAGGCCTGGAACAGCTGGGCCTGGTCCTCGGCCAGGATGCCGATGCCGGAGTCCCGCACCGCGAAGATCAACTCCGCCGAGCCGGTATCCTTGCGCGCCAGTTTCACCGCGAGTTGCACGCTGCCGTGGCGGGTGAACTTGAGGGCGTTGCTCAAGAGGTTGTTGAGGATCTGGGCCAGGCGCATCGGGTCGCCGGTGAGCAGGTCCGGGATCTGCGAGTCCAGTTCGACGCGCAGATCGACCCCCTGCTGGCGCGCCCTGGGCGCGTAGACCGCCAGCAGTTCGGCCACCACGTCCTGCAGCGAAAAGGTGATGCGGTCGATCATGAGCTTGCCCGCCTCGATCTTGGAGAAGTCCAGCACGTCGTTGATGATCCCCAACAGGAGGTCCGCCGAGACCATCAGCGTCTGCAGGTACTCGCCCTGGCGCGGGGAAAGCTCGGTTTCCTGCAGCAGATGTCCCGCCCCGACGATGGCGTTCATGGGGGTGCGTATCTCGTGGCTCATGTTGGCCAGAAACTCGCTCTTGGCGGCGGAGGCGCGGGCCGACTTCACCGCCAGCTCGTTGGCGCGCTGCACGGTCCTCACCAATTGCCGGTTGGCCTCCTCCTGCATGCGGGTGCTTTCCTGGAGCGCCGCCTCGGTGCGCTTGCGCTGCGAGATGTCGAGCATGATCCAGATGTAGTCGGCCACCCCGCCGGCATCGTCCAAAACCGGCGTAACCGTCACCTCCTGGTCCAGCACCGTCCCGTCGCCGCGGCGTCCCGTCAGTTCCCCCTGCCACGGGCGCTTCGCCTCCAGGCTCTCGGCGAGCTCGGCCAGCAGTTCCCGGTCGGCGTCGGCGAACAGGGACTGCGGGTCCTTGCCGAGCAACTGCTCCGGGGCGCACCCCAGGATCCGGCACAGTGCCTGGTTCACCCAGATGATTCTCTCCTGCCTGTTGGCGATGATGATGCTGTTCATCGCCGCCTCCAGGGCCGCACCCTGCAGGCGCAGCCGTTCTTCGACCTCGCGACGCGCGCTGACGTCGCGGAAGGTGAGCACGGAGCCGGGGCGGCTGTCTCCGGCCAGGGAGCTGCAACTGAAGTCGGCGCTGAAGGAACTGCCGTCTTTGCGCCAGAGCAGTTCGTTGCGGGTGCGCTGACGGGTGCCGCCGACGAATCCAGGGTTCAGCAGGCAGCTTTCCTTGCCGCAGCGGGTGCAAACGGGAGTTTTGCCGTGGTGCATCACCTCGCGCAGGTCCCGCCCCACCAGGTCCCCCTCCCGGTACCCGAGCAGTTCGTGCGCCGCCTCGTTGGCGAAGGTGACGCACCCGGCGCCGTCCACCGAGACCACCCCCTCCTCGACTGATTGCAGGAGCAGCGCAGCGTGCGGCGCGCCCTCCCCGGCCTCCGGCTCGTTGCGCCGGGCCATGTACAGCCAGGCCAGGAACCACCCGAAGACGGTGCAGGCGACGGCGATGAGCAGCAGGGCGGACTGCCTCAGGTCGAGGGCGCCGATCCCTCCCCTCAGGTTGTCCAGGAAAAGGCAGGTGAGTGCTCCCTGGAGGATCACCAGTGCCAGCGTGCTTACTATGGTTATTTTCAGGCTGCGTTCCGCGTTCATGACGCCACCTCTGTATGTTTGAACCGGTCTCGGTCGCCGTCGCGCCGATGCGGGGGACGTATTACCTTCTTCGGGGGGGACCGCCTCATCCTTGAGTGCAATGTGCCGGTTCCGGATTCCTGCAGCCACAGCTTAGGCGACCCTGAAGCGCGCCACCAGCGTCTGCAGCTCGTCCGCCTGCTGGGCCAGCTGCGCCGCGGCCATGGCGGTTTCCTCGGCGCCGCGGGCGGTGTGCTGCACCACGTCGGTGATCTGCTGGATGTTGGAGGTGACCTCGGTGGTGGTTGCGGTCTGTTCTTCAGCGGCGGTGGCGATCTGGCTCACCTGCAGCGACACTTCGCTGATGCACTTGAGGATATCTGCCAGCGCCTGGCCGGAGCGCTGCGACGAAGCGGCACCCTTCTCGGCCTCCTGCACCCCCTCGTCCATGGCGCGCACCGCCTCGCGGGTCTCGCCCTGGATCGCCTTGATCATGGCGCCGATCTCCTTGGTCGCCTTGCTGGTCCGCTCGGCCAGTGCCCGCACCTCGTCGGCCACCACCGCGAAGCCGCGCCCCTGTTCGCCGGCCCGGGCCGCTTCGATGGCGGCGTTCAAGGCCAGGAGGTTGGTCTGGTCGGCGATGTCCTCGATGGTGCCGACGATGTCGCCGATCTCCTCGGAACGATGCCCGAGCGCCTCCACGGTCTTCGAGGTACTGCGCACGCGGCCGGCGATCTCTTCCATGCCGACGATGGTTTCCTGCACCACCTTGGCTCCCTGGTTGGCGGAGTCGGTAGACTGACGCGACGCCTCGGCGGCCAGGACGCAATTGCGGGCGATGTCAGCGCTGGTGGCCGCCATTTCCTCGCTGCCGGTGGCCACGGTCCCGGTCTGGGAAGCGACTTCCTCGGCACCGGTGGCGATCTGGGCGGAGGTCCCCTGCAACTGGGTCGAAGCGGAAGCGATGCTGCTGGATATCTGCACGGTCTGGGACACCAGGACCCGCAGGCTCTGCACCATGTGCCCCATGGCCGCCTGCAACTGGCCGGTCTCGTCCTTGGAATCCACCACCACCTCGACGGTCAGGTCACCCTCGGCCAGGCGGTTGGCCGCCTGCACCGCCTTGTCCAGCGGGCGGGTGATCAGTCTCGCGATTACCACGCCCAGCACCAGCGCGAGCAGCAACCCCAGCGCCAGGAAAGCAGCGATGAACCGGGCCGCCGACGCGGCAGCGAGTTCATTGTTACGGGCGGTCTCCTTCGCCTGGCGCTCCTTCAGCGCCATCAGCTTGTCCAGCAACTCCTGCTGCTTCAGGGCCGCCTCTTTGCCGGGTCCGTGCAAGAGCTCCCTGGCCTGGGCCTCCTGTCCCGCCTGGTCCATCGCCAGTATCCTTTCCACGTACCCCAGGTATGCCGACCTCGCCTGCACGAAGTCGCGGAACAGGCCGCGTTCCTCGTCGTTGGTGATCGTTTTGTCATAGCGTGCGGCACGATCGGAGATGTTCTGACGCAGCGACGTGACCGTGTCCACGTAGCGCTGGCGCAGCGTCGGGTCGGTCGCCTCCACCGCGTCGCGCACGTTGATGCGGACCCTCTGGAAGGAGACCGACATGCCCGCCATCTCACCCAGGGGAACCGTCACTGTTTCATAGGTCCTTTTCCCTTCCCGGTTGAGGTTGTTGGTAGCCCTGATGCCGATGTACCCGATGACCGAGGCTATGATGGCCACGCAGGCAAAGCCTGCTGCGAGTTTGATCCCGACTTTAAGATCTCTGATCGTTTTCATGTCGTGTCTCCCGTACCTGAAGTAGTGGCGGCAGCCTCCCGCGGGGAGGTTGTGGTGGCCGGTGCCGTCGCCCTGTCCTGTGCGGGACAGTTGGGGCCACCTTGTATCTTGTATGAGCATAGCCGGTGCCAAAACTGCAAACACTGCAATTCCGGCACCTTGCGTCGAAGCGGCGATTGACCGGTTGTCCCCCGGCGGGACAGTGTGTGCGCCAGCGGGACAAGGGGGGGGGACACCGCCAAGGGTTTGTCCTCGTCGTCTTGGTTGTTGGTGGCCAAGCTGAAAGGAGCGTACCGGGGGAGGGGACTGGCTCCGCCAGGTGCCTGTCCCCTTGGTCTTGTTTTGGGGGACCAAGCTGAAAGAAGCGTACCGCCAAAGGGACAGGCACCTGACGGAGCCTGTCCCTTCTGCCGCGGGTCGAGGCGGGTCAGGAACGGTAAAAGGCCTTGCGGTTCACCTTGAGCAGTTGCGACGCCTTGGACTTGTTGCCGCTGCAGCGCTCCAGCGTGATGCCCAGGATCTGCTCGTTCAGGGCGTCGAGGGAAAGCTCCTCGACGGGAAGCGCGAGGTGATAGCTGACGCGGCTGGCGTCGCCGGCACCGGCGCCGTCGCCTGCCTCCGGCACCGCCTCCGGCGCGGCGCCGGCAAGCCCCAGGTGGCCGGGACGGATCAGTTCGTTGTCGGTGAGGATGGCGGCCCGCTCCAGGCAGTTGCGCAGCTCGCGCACGTTGCCGGGCCAGCGGTACTCCAGCATCAGGTCCAGGGCCTGCTGCGAGATCCCCGGCAGCGGCTTGCCCAGGTGCTGGCGCAGCTGCTCCAGGATGTGGCCGCACAGGATCGGGATGTCGTCCTTTCTCTGCGAAAGCGGCGGGATGGTCAGGGGGAAGACGTTGACCCGGTGGTAGAGGTCCTCGCGGAAACGCCCCGCCGCGACCAGGTCGGCCAGGCTGCGGTTGGTGGCGACGATGACCCGGCAGGTGACCGGGATGGGGGTGTTGCTGCCGATCTTCTCGAAGACCCGCTCCTGGAGCACGCGCAGCAGCTTGGCCTGCAGGGGAAGCGGCATGTCCCCGATCTCGTCCAGAAGGATGGTCCCCTTCCGCGCCAGGCTGAACTTACCTTCCCGGTCGCGGTCGGCGCCGGTGAAGGCGCCGCGCACGTGCCCGAAGAGCTCGCTCTCCATCAGGTGCTCGGGAATGGCGGCGCAGTTCACCGCGACGAACTCGGCGGGGAGCCCGTTGCCGGCGAAGTGGATCGCGCGCGCCAGCACCTCCTTGCCCGAACCGCTCTCGCCGTAGATCGCCACCGTGGTCTGGCGCGCAGCGGCGACCCGCGAGGCCAGTTCCAGCACCTGCTTCATGGCGGGGTTGACCGTCACGACGCTCTGGAAGGTGTAGCGCTCGCTCAAAAGCCCCTTGATCTGCTCGTTCTCCTGGACCACGTGCTGGTAGTCGAGGGCGCGCCGGATGGTGATGCGCAGGTCCTCCGGGTCGTAGGGCTTCTCCAGGTAGTCGTAGGCGCCGCGCCGCATCGCCTCCACCGCGCTCTCCACGCTGCCGTGCGCCGTGATCACGATGATGGGAATGGAGGGGTAGAGCTTCTGCACCGAGCCGATCAGCTGCAGCCCGTCCATGCGAGGCATGACCAGGTCGGAGAGCACCAGGTCCACCGTCTGCCCTTCGAGGATCTCCAGTGCCTGCAGCCCGTCGGCCGCGGTGAGTACGTTGTAGCCGATCTCGCGCAGCTGGCGCTCCAGCAGGAAGCGGAATACCGGCTCGTCGTCGACGGCGAGGATGGTGGTGGTGTGAGGCATGTGATGGGCTCCGCGTGGTTGAGGTTCACCCTCTTATCGGCAGCAGCGGGAAGAGCTTGAACCGATCGGGGTAAGGGGCCCGCGGGCAAGGCGGACGGTCGAGGTTTCCCACCGCCGACAACCACGAATAAGGCTTACCCCGTTAGAGGTAAGCCTTATTGAATCCGCAGAGAGCGGTTCCGTCACCGTCCTATGCCGCTGTTGCCGTGCCGGTCTGGTTCAATCTGGGTGCCCCGGTTACTTGACGGTGTAGTTGATAACGGAACTGCCGCCGCAGGAGTAGGTGAGCTCCCGGGTCACCATCTTCGAGATGGTGCCGGTCTCGGTGTCCATCTTGCGGGCAAAGATGAGCACCTTGTTGTTGCTCAGGTAGGTGTAGGTCCCCACCACCGCCTCGGGCTGCTGGTACTCGTTTTTCTTCACCTCGGTGGCCCTGCGCGTCAGCACCACCAGGCCGTTCTCGGACAGCTTGAAGTACTTGGCGAACTCCGCCTGCACGATCTTGTAGCAGCACACCGAGTTCAGCCCGCCCCGCATCAGTTCCCCCATGAGCATGCCGGACTGGCTGGGGACCAGGCTCTGCAGGTCGGCAAAGTCGGTCACCATGACCGTCGCCCTCCCCCCGGTCTCCTCCTTGCAGGAGGCGGGCGCGCAGCTTTGGCGGTCGGCGCACTTGTCGGTGCACAGTTCCAGGGCCATGTCGTGGAACAGCGTCTTCATGTCGGTGGCGTCGAGCAGCATGGGCAGGGTCTTGTTGTGACAGTCCCCCCCCACCGTGATGGGCAGGGTCCCCGCGCACCCCGACAGGAGGGAAGCGGCGATGAGGGCCAGGAGCATAAGGCGCACAGGACTCATTTACGGATCCCCTCCCCTGCCGTACTCTGGCCGCCCCAGCAGGTCGGGATGTCCCGGCAGCTGTAGGGGGTATCACCGACGATCTTCATGGTGCTCAGCCTGTCCTCGCGGAAAAGCAGGCTGTCGATGTAGTTGTTCCTGGGGAGATGGACCTGCCCCGAGGAGATCACCAGCCCGGTGCCGATGTCCATCACCCTCGCGTTGACGATGAGATGGTTGTCGGCAACGGAATAGGTCCCGGTGACCACGCCGCCGATCTTGTACAGGGCACGGATCTTCTGTATGTCGCGGCTTAAGGAAAACTCGCCGTGCTCGTTGACGGTGGTGTCCTTGGCAAGCCTTACCTCGTAGACCTTCCACTTGCGCACCTGCAACTCGTGGATCACGTCCTCGGCAACCAGCCTGCCGAAGGAGGTGGTCTCGTTGAGGTTGTCGAGATTGACGAAGCTGGTGACGATAAAGGTGTTTTCCAGGCTCTTCCTGTCGGCGTTTCGCTCCAGCTGGTCGGTCATGAAGATCATCCGGGCGTTGAATTTGCCCACCTGGGTGAGGCTGTCCTGGACCTGCAGCGGCTCGTCGACGATGTAGCGCTGGTTGGACTCGATGGTCTTTTTCTGGTAGCTGTCGGCATCCCTGTGCTGGGAAGCGGGGCCCATGGCGGCCGAGTTGGCGCATGCCGAACAGAGCCCGATGGCGAGCAGTGCCAAAGCCTTTACGTGGTGTCTCACAGGTCACCTCCCTCGCGTCCGATCTCGGTGCGCGGCAGCAGGATGTACTCCACGCGGTTGGACATGTACTCGAACTGCTTCAGCCGGTAGGAGACCGGGTAGTCCCGGTTGATGTTGGGGCACCAGTTGTCCCAGGTCACGTTGTACCCGTCGCGAAAGCACAGCGAGTCGGTAGTGCAGGGAATAAAGGCGCGACTCCTGACACCGTCATTGATTACTACGGGAGTGGTTGTGACACAGCCCGTCACCGTGCTGGACAGCAACAATAAAAAGACCAATCGTTTCATTGTCCCTCCTGATCATGTTATTTAACCAACGCTTTCAACAACATGTTCACTCATCGGGACGGCTACTTCATACTTAAGTCAGGAAAACGGAAATCTTCTCCCACTATTGACCACGAAGTCAGATTGTTTACTTCGGTAAAATCTTCGTCCAATGTGGGAGGCGCCACCCCGCATCGCCCCACCGCTCAAAGAGCCGTCCCCTGCCCGGGCCTCCGCAACCGCGACAGGTCGACCCCCTCGTGCTCCAGGAGTTTTATCTTTTTGTCGACGCCTGCCGCATAACCGGTCAGGCTGCCATTGGTCCCCACCACGCGGTGACAGGGAATCACGATGGAGATCGGGTTGTGGCCCACGGCCCCGCCGACGGCCTGCGCGGACATGCTCGCCTTGCCGGTCTGGGCCGCCATCTTTTTCGCGATGTCACCATAGGTGATGACTTCGCCGTACGGGATCCCGCACAGGATGTCCCAGACCCCCCTGCGGAATGCCCCGCCTTTGGGTGCCAAAGGCAAGTCGGCGATGGCCGGCCGTTCCCCCCTGAAATACCGGTCCAGCCACTGTCGCGCCGCAACAAGCGCCGGCAGATCCGGTCTCTCCTCCGTCTCTTCCTGCACGGTCGCCGCAAAATATTTCTGCCCCTCCAGCCACAAACCGACGAGATTGCCGCCGTCGCTCGCGAGCATGATCCTTCCCAAGGGGGACGCATAATCTGTCGAGTACATCATAGTTACCTCGTGCACCGGGCCGGTGCTTACAGTGAGTTCCATAAATTGACCGTCGCGTAACTACGCCAGGGGCGCCACGTCTCGGCCAACGCCGATATTTCCTTCAAGGTGCGCGGAGCCAACGCCTTTTTCACCCCGAAATCCGTATCGGGGAAGGCATCGGGCCATCCCATGGCTCGCATCGCGACGTACTGCGCCGTCCACGGCCCGATGCCGGGAACGGCCAGCAGCTTCTTCAGCTCCGTTTCCGGTTCGGCTCCGAACTTGAAATCTATCTCTTCCCGCACCACGGCCCGGGCCAGCTCCAAAATGGTGCGCGCCCGGGCGCCGGTGATGCCCAGCGGGCCGAGATGCCCGTCGATGGGCCCGTCCAGGGCGACGATCTGCTCAGGTGATGGGAAAACGTGGCTGAGCCCCTCGATGCCGGTCGCAACGGGAGTGCCATGGGCTGCTACGAGCCGTGCGGCCAGAGTGCGGGCCGCCTTCACGGTAATTTGCTGCCCCAGCACGGCCCGCACCGCCATCTCGAAAGGATCGAAACAACCGGGTAGGCGCGTTCCCAGGGTACAGAGGCCGGGGCGGATGGCGTTCATGGCACCAAGAACCTCATACACCGCATGCGGATCGCAGAACAGATCGAAGAGGTGCCGGATCCGGGCCAGCACCTGGGTCAGTACCGGCAAAAGGGCCGGGTCCACCGTCACCGTCAGCACGTCGTTTTCCGGCCGGTGCCCTACCCGTACCCAGCCATATGCAGGTTGCTTCTCTGCGCTGACGAGATGCACGGTGCGCAGGTATTGGCCGTCGATTATCGTCTCCACGCCGGGAATGGCGCGCTGGGCGAGAAAGTCCAGCATCTGGCGCCACTGGTAAGGCGGGCGATACCCCAGCGCCAGGACGATGGCGTTGTCCCGGCTTTGCGTGCGGGGCGACTGCCGGCGCAAGGCGGTAGGCGCCAGCCGGTACTTGTTCTTGAAGAGGTCATTGAAGCGCCGCAGGCTGCCGAAACCGGCCGCCATCGCCACGTCGAGCACCGAAAGGTCGGTGTCGGCAAGGAGGCTCTTGGCGAGCAGCAAGCGGCAGGTCTGCAGATATTGAACCGGGGTGACGTGGTAGGCAGCCGAAAAGACGCGGCGCATGTGGCGGTCCGTGCAGCCGAGATGGCCGGCGATCTCTTCGATACTCAATCCGCTGCCGCAGTTCTCCTCCAGCAAGACCTTGGCCCGATGGACCAGGACGGCGGAGGCATCGACCGGCGCTGTCCCCGGGGCGCGTTCCGGCCGGCACAAAAGGCAGGGCCGGAAGCCCGCCTGTTCCGCCGCAGCAGCCGTAGTGTAGAAGGTGCAGTTTTCCGGTTTGGGGAGTTTCGCCCGGCATATCGGGCGGCAGTAGATTCCCGTGGAGGAGACCCCCACGAAAAAGTGCCCGTCGAAGCGGGCGTCCTTCGCCTTCAGTGCCGCGTACCATATCCGTTCTTCATCCCTCGACATATGCCTCACCTCTTTTGAGCAAGATACAACATCCTCTCCCAAAAAACCGGCTATTTTCGGACATGCATGCAAATAGGGGGAAGAAATGATACAGACAACGCAAAAAGCCGTCCGATACCGGAGCGGCCTTTTGAACGGAACGTTTTCCTGGTTCCCAAGCTCCGGCTTGGGAACCCCACATGGCGCAAAGCTCCAGCTTTGCATCCGAGGGAAGTTGGAGCTTCGGAGAAGTTTGCGTTCCCAAGGCGGACCTTGGGAACGAGATCAATGGGAATACCAACACGGATCCCTAACACAGCCTTGTAAAAGGGGGACAGGGGGATTTGATTTTTGCCAGCAGCAGATAGATGCCTGATCCAAATAGAAAAAGCCTCTATCTGTGATCCAGATAGAGGCTTTATTCGAAGTACTGGTGCGAGAGAGGGGACTTGAACCCCTATACCTTGCGGTGCCAGATCCTAAGTCTGGTGCGTCTGCCAATTCCGCCACTCTCGCAAAATCGAACAGCTGAAACAACAAACCCCGCTTTTAAACGGGGTTGTCTTTATAGGTTGGGGTGGGTAGTGGGATTCGAACCCACGTATGAACGAGTCACAGTCGTTTGTGTTAACCGCTTCACCATACCCACCATATTCAATTGTGGCACGCCTGAGAGGGTTCGAACCTCTGACCTACGGCTTAGAAGGCCGTTGCTCTATCCAGCTGAGCTACAGGCGCAGAAGTAAAGCCCTGCAATGAGTGGTCGGGGTGAGAGGATTCGAACCTCCGGCCCCCTGCTCCCAAGGCAGGTGCGCTAGCCAGGCTGCGCTACACCCCGATCCAAGAAGCACGTTTATAGCACAGGGTTTCCGGCCGTGCAAGATATTTTTTCCGTAAACAGAACCGCAATTAACAGGGATGAAGGGGATGAAAGGGATAACATCTCAGAAAGGTTTACCCATCCCCTTTATCCCCTTTATCCCTGTTAGACGGTTGCGGTTTTCTGTTCTTTCTTTGCGTCTCGGCGTCTTAGCGTGAGGACAATGCCTCTTTGAGCATCTGCATGGCCCGCCCGCGGTGGCTGATGGCGTTCTTCACCTCCATGGGGAGCTCGGAGAAGGTCTGCCCGTACTCCGGCACCATGAACAACGGATCGTACCCGAAGCCACCGTCGCCGCGCGGCGTCTCCAGGATCTCGCCGGCCAGCATGCCGTCGAAGGTCTGGCAGGTCCCGTCCGGGAGGCAGAGCGCGATGACGCAGTGAAAGGCCCCGATGCGCTGCTCGCGCGGCACGCCGGAGAGCTCCTTTAAAAGCAGCGCGTTGTTGTCGGCGTCGCTGGCATGCTCGCCGGCAAAGCGCGCCGAGAAGACGCCTGGACGCCCGCCGAGATAGTCGACGCAGAGCCCGGAATCGTCGGCCAGCACGGGCTTGCCGGTGAACCTGGCCGCCGAGAGCGCCTTCTTAATGGCGTTGGCCTCGAAGGTGTCGCCGTCCTCGACCACGTCCGGGAGTTCCGGGAAATCGGCGGGAGACAGGATGGTCTCCACCACCCCGCGCAACAGTTCGGCAAACTCCTTCAGCTTCCCCTTGTTGCCCGATGCCACCAGGAGTTCTTTCATGCCTGAAGCGCCTCCCGCTGCAGTTCGAAGAGCCGGGAGAGCCCGAGCATGGCGTGGCTGCGCATGGCGTCCATCTGCTCGATGGTGAACGGCTCCGCCTCGGCGGTCCCCTGCACCTCGACGAAGCGCATCGACGAGGTCATCACGAAGTTCATGTCCACCTCGGCGTTGGAGTCCTCCGGGTAGTCGAGGTCGAGGAACGGGGTGCCGTCGATGATGCCCACGCTGACCGCGGCCACCGCCTCGCGCAGCGGGCTCTCCGCCAGCTCCCCGTTGTCCACCAGGGTCTGCAGCGCGTCGGCCAGCGCCACGTAGGCGCCGGTGATGGAAGCGGTGCGGGTGCCGCCGTCGGCCTGGATCACGTCGCAGTCGATGAGGATGGAGCGCTCACCCAGCTTCTCCATGTCCACCACCGCGCGCAGCGATCTGCCGATCAGGCGCTGGATCTCGTGGGTGCGTCCCGAGAGTTTCCCCTTCGAGGACTCGCGCTGGTTGCGGGTGTGGGTTGCGCGCGGCAGCATGCAGTACTCGGCGGTCACCCAGCCGGTCCCCTTCCCTTTCAGGAACGAGGGCACCTTCGCCTCGACGGTCGCGTTGCAGATGACCTTGGTGTCGCCGAACTCGATCAGGACCGAGCCTTCGGCGTGTTTGAGGTAGTTGCGGGTGATCTTCACATCTCTCAGTGCGTCGGCCGCGCGGCCGTTTGTGCGTGTCATGCTCTCTCCAAAACCGGTTCAACGTTCAAGGTTCAACGTTCGTTATGCTGCTTCCCCTCAAGCCGCCCTTTCCCGGCGGCTAAATTTCCTTTGTTCACCATCAACTGCTGTAAAAGGTTTTCTCAGATGTCCTCAGATTTTCTCCGTGTGAGAGGTTCTAAGGTTTTCTCCGAAGTTCTCAGACGTTCTCCGTGGCCAATGGTTTTGTCGGCTTGTCCGATGTCCGGTTCAAACGTCGAACGTTGAACGGCCCGTTTAGTTGCCGTTGGGTGCCGTCTTGAGTTGCGGCACGACGCCCACCTTGCCGCGGCCGCCGTTGTCGAAGATCCTGGGACCGCTCTCCCCCCAGAAGTTGTTGGGGGCACGAAACTCCTCGGTGCCGGCGTTGTAGACGTCGTACCCGCTGTTGCCGCTGATGATGTTGCCCCAGGCCACGCCGGCGCCGTCGAAAACCAGCATCCCCTGGGTGCCGTTGCCGGTGATCAGGTTCCCCTCCACCCGCACCCGCGAGGTGGTCAGGGAGATACCGTAATCGCTGTTGCGCGCGAGCTTCATGCCGGAGATACTCCCCTCGCTCTCCAGCAGGGTCACCCCGCGCCCGTTGTCCAGCACGGCCCCGCCGGCGAGCTTCACCCGGCAGCCGTCACACGACAGTGCCGAACGGTTCATGGCGAGACTGCCGTCCTGCAGGTAGAGGGAGCTTTTCTGGGCCGAGATGCCGACGCGGTTGCCGATCAGGTTGAGGCTGCGCAGCGTCGCTTCGCTGTTGGCAAAGACCAGGCCCGCATCGCAGTCCGAGGCGCCGCCGGCTTCCATCTGCACCAGGGCATCCTGAAAGCGCATCCCCACGGCGCAGCGCTCTGCCCGCACCCCTTTCAGCGTCAGGTTGGAGAAGAGCGCTTCGAGACCGGTCTGGGCTCCGTCGATGCGGCAGTTCTCCAGGACATTCTTCTTCTCGCTTCCCAGGAGCGTGATCCCCAGCCAGTCCCCCGCCGCCGAAGTGGCGAAGCTGGAGGTAAAACGGACCGGGTCCTCCTTGGTACCGGCAGCGACGATACGTCCCTGCACCAGCAGGGTCGCATTGCGCCCCTCGCTCTTTTTGAAGCGCACCACCGTTCCCGGCTCCACGGTCAGCGTCGCCTGGGCCGCGACCGTGACCGCCCCCTGCACCAGCACCTCGCCGCGCCAGACCGTATCCTCGGCCAGCACCTGGTCGCCGTACGAGATCTGCGGCTTGAAGGGCGCCTCGACCCGCTGTGCCGCAGCCGCAGCCGGAGCAGCCGCAGCTGGCGCAATCACCGCCGGAGCCGGAGCCACCACAGCGGGAGCCGGCTCGCCGGCCGGCTTGTCTACCGCCTTGGCGAACGCGGGCTCGCCCACCGTAGCCTTGGCGAACGCGGGCTCGCCCACCGTAGCCTTGGCGAACGCGGGCTCGCCCACCGTAGCCTTGGCGAACGCGGGCTCGCCCACCGTAGCCTTGGCGAAGGTGGGAAGCAAAAGGGCCGCCAGAAGCGGCCCCGCGCAGGTAAGGGCAAGGATCAGTTTTTTCATGTAACCGGGATCTCTATGCTTTCCTGGTGGTACACCTTGTTCTTGCCGCAGCGCTTGGCCAGGTAGAGCAGGGAGTCCACGATGTTGAACAGCTCGTCCATCTTGTCGGCATTCTCGGGATAGCTCGCCACGCCGATACTCACCGTGACGCCGCGGTTGGTTCCTTCCACGAGCCTCTCTGCGGTACCCTTCTGCACGCTGTCGCGCAGGCGCTCCGCCGCCAGGACGGCCTTTTCCAGCCGCGTCTCCGGCAGGAGCACGATGAACTCCTCGCCGCCGTAGCGGAAGGCGACGTCGACGCCGCGGATGGTCTGCAGGATCAGCTCTCCCATCATTTCCAGGAGACGGTCGCCGGCGGCGTGCCCGTAGCTGTCGTTGTAGGACTTGAAGTCGTCCACGTCCATCATGATGATGGAAAACGGCTTGTGGTAGCGCTTCGCGCGCGCCATCTCCTGCCGGAAGTACTGCTTGAAATAACGGTGGTTGTGCAGCCCGGTGAGCGCGTCCGTTATAGCCAGAAGTTTGGTCTGCTTGTGCAGCGTGGCGTTGTGAATCGCCATGGCGGCAAACGAGGCCAGGATGGAGAGCATGTTCAGCTTCTCCCGGTCGAACTGCCTCGGAGCGAAATCATCCAGGTAGAGAATCCCCACGATGCGCTCCTGGAAGATGAGCGGCACGCAGACCAGCGAGCGGATACCCTCGTTAAGCGCGATGGGGTTGTTGAAGAAGGGGGTCTGTTCCGTGTCCTCTATATAGAAGATTTCCCCCGCCCGCAGCACCTGCTCGGTCAGCCCGCCGGCGGTCACCTCCCAGCGCTCCTTCTTGACAAAATCCGCCGTCAGCCCCGAGTGCGCGTGCAGGCTCAGTTCGCGTTTGGCGTCGTAGTAGAGCGCGACGCTGCCGGCCGGCGTTTCGGCGAATCTCATCGCGGAGGTGAGGATGGCCTGCAGCACCGTGTCCAGGTCCAGCGTGGACACGACGGCTTTGGCGACCTCGATCAGGTCCTTGAGCGCCTTGACTTGGGACTCGAGCGACTCTTTCTGGCTGTTGCAATCACACTGGGTCATGGAGGCTCCCGGCAGGAAAATTAACCACACATGAATAACACAGTGCTGCCCCGCTTGTAAATGGTGGAGCGTTGTAAACAGCGGCAATTTCTATTTTTATGAGCAGCCGAAATTTTAATCTATTAACGCTTGACTTCGTCATACATCTTGTGGTTTATTTCTGCCGCTCCACAAAATGTAGGGCCCCAAGCAAATGACATGGCTACATGTTGAATATCCCAAGGAGGACGAAAGGTTATGAAGAAAACAGTCGAGAAGGGTCACATCCCGGGTCTCACCAAGAACGCATTGACGGTGCTCGAGAAGCGCTATTTGAAGAGGGACCAGGCCGGGAAGCCCCTTGAGACTGCCTCCGACATGTTCCGCCGCGTGGCGACCGCCATCGCGCAGGCCGACGCCGTGTTCGACAAGAAGGCGGACATCTCCGCGCTGTCGGACAAGTTCTACAACATGATGACCAACTTCGAGTTCCTCCCCAACTCCCCTACCCTGATGAACGCCGGCCGCGAACTGGGGCAGCTCTCCGCCTGCTTCGTGCTTCCGGTGGGCGACAGCATGGAGGAAATCTTCGAATCGGTCAAGAACACCGCGCTGATCCACAAGTCCGGCGGCGGCACCGGCTTCTCCTTCTCGCGCCTTCGTCCGGCCAACGACGTGGTCATGTCCACCACCGGCATCTCCAGCGGCCCCCTTTCCTTCATGAGGGTGTTCGATATCGCCACCGAGACCATCAAGCAGGGAGGCACCCGCCGCGGCGCCAACATGGCGATCCTGCGTGTCGACCATCCGGACATCATGGACTTCATCATGTGCAAGAACGACCAGCGCCAGCTGAACAACTTCAACATCTCGGTCGGCATCACCGAGGAGTTCATGAAGGCCGTCGACGCGGACCGCGACTATACCATATTCAACCCGCGCGACAAGAAGCCGGCCGGGACGCTGAACGCGCGCAAAGTGTTCAATCGCATCGTGAAGCAGGCCTGGGAGAACGGCGAGCCGGGCATCATCTTCCTGGACCGCCTGAACAAGGACAACCCGACCCCGCACATCGGCGAGATCGAGTCGACCAACCCCTGCGGGGAGCAGCCGCTTCTCCCTTACGAGTCCTGCAACCTGGGCTCCATCAACCTGGGCAAGTTCGTCGCCCACGGCAAGGTCAACTGGGACAAGCTGAAAGAGACCGTGCGCACCTCCGTGCATTTCCTGGACAACGTCATCGAGGTGAACAACTACCCGCTGCCGCAGATCGACGAGATGACCCGCGCCAACCGCAAGATCGGCCTGGGGGTCATGGGGTGGGCGGACATGCTGATCCTGCTCGGCATCCCCTACGGCTCCGAGGAGTCCGTGGAACTGGGTGAGAAGGTGATGCAGTTCATCAACGAAGAAGGCAAGATCGCCTCCCGCGAACTCGCCAAGAGCCGCGGCCCCTTCCCCAACTTCAAGGGAAGCGTCTACGACCAGCCGGGCGCCGCGCCGATCAGGAACGCGACCGTCACCACCATCGCGCCGACCGGCACCATCTCCATCATCGCCAACGCCTCCTCCGGCGTCGAGCCGCTCTTCGCGGTCAGCTTCGTGCGCCAGGTGATGGACAAGAACATCCTGGTCGAAGTGAACCCGCTCTTCGAGAAGATCGCCAAGGAGCAGGACTTCTACAGCGACGAGTTGATGCAGCGGATCGCCGAGCACGGCACCGTGCAGGACATCAGCGCCATCCCCGAGGACGTGCGCGACGTGTTCGTCACCGCCCACGACATCACCCCGGAAGAGCACATCACCATGCAGGCCGCCTTCCAGCGTCACACCGACAACGCCGTCTCCAAGACCGTGAACTTCCCGCGCGAGGCCACCGTCGAGGACGTCGAGAAGGTGTACCGTCTGGCCTACGAGACCAACTGCAAAGGCGTCACCATCTACCGTGACGGCTCCCGCGACGAGCAGGTGCTCTCCGTAGGCAAGAAGGAAGAGCCCAAGGCCGCCGTGGCGCTCACACTGGAAGAGAAGCGCAGCATCAAGCGCGACCGTCCCAAGGCGCTCAAAGGGTGGACCTACCAGATGCAGACCGGCTGCGGCCCGCTGTACATCACCATCAACGAAGATGCCACCGGTCTCTTCGAAGTCTTCACCACCATGGGCAAGGCCGGCGGCTGCGCCGCCAGCCAGAGCGAGGCCATCGGCCGCATGGTGTCCCTGGCCTGGAGAAGCGGCGTGCAGGCACGCCAGGTCGTGAAGCAGCTGCTCGGCATCTCCTGCCACAGCCCGAGCGGTTTCGGCGACAACAAGGTCCTCTCCTGCGCCGATGCCGTCGCCAAGGCGATTCAGTCGCACCTGGCGCTGACCGGCCACGCCGAAATCATCGAGGCCCCGAGCTTCGAGAGAGGCGCCTGCCCCGAGTGCGGTGGCGTCGTCGAGCACGAAGGCGGCTGCGCAGTATGCCGCGTCTGCGGCTACTCCGAGTGCGCGTAGCGAGAAACTTGAAAGCTACTGTAAGAGTGAATAAGAAATAGAGGTAAAACGAAGGGGGACCCGACTTGCGGGTCCCCCTTTTTATGTACCATCGCACCGGCCGTAGACGGATACCCTCTCGGGAGAGGGTGCCCGAAGGGCGGGTGAGGGGCTTCAATCCTGGTGACAGTCCACAGCGGCTTCGGGCTCCGGCCAAAGAACTGGAAAAACCCGAAGAAACCTGCTATCACTTCAGAATCGGCACCAGCTGAAGCAAAGATTTACGAAATGGAGGTTGCGGGTGATCGATTACGACAAATTCAGCAAATCGCTCAAGCATCTTGAGCTGCAGTTTGCGAACTACAGCAGCTCTCGTGAACGCGACCTCCCCGAACTGGACAGGGAAGCGTTGGCCGAATCGGTCGTGCATCGCTTTGAGACCTGCTACGACTGCCTCTGGAAGATCCTCAAGCGCTACCTGATGGAAGAGTTGGGTATCCCCGACGTCCCAAACAGCCCCAAGCCGATCTTCCGCCTTGGCTTTGAAAACAAGCTCTTCCCTTCAGTAGAAGGCTGGCTGGAATACGCCCAAGCCCGTGTCGACACCTCCCACGACTACAGTGGTGAAAAGGCAGAGGAATGTCTGAAGCTGATGGGGTATTTTATTGATGACGCCATTGGTCTTTACCAGACCATGACTGGTGAAGCGTGGGAGTAATGGACACTATTGACATCACGCCAGAGCAGCAAAAGTCGATTCTATCTTTGCTGAGCAGCTTTATCCCCGGTACAGCGGTCTGGGCCTATGGCTCGCGCGTTAAAGGGACTTCCCGTCCCGCTTCCGATCTGGACTTGGTGGTCTTTGCTCGGCGTGAGCAGCGCGAACACGTTAGCGCGCTGAAAGAGGCGTTCGAGGAAAGCGACTTGCCGTTCCGTGTTGACGTGATGATATGGGATGAGGTACCGGAGAACTTCCGTAACAACATTTTGGAGCACTATACGATTCTGATAGAGAGCCGCGTGTCCCCCACAAAGTAGCTCCGCCCCCCTTTTTATCTTTTCCTCCCCGCATAAACGGCTATCGGCACGGTGTAGACGATCTTGCCGGCTTCCTCGCGGGCGTTGATGCCCAGGCTGTCGATGCCGACGTCGGCAGTCACCACTTCCCGGATCACCTGGTCGTCTCCCGGTTTGGGAAAGGACGCGCGTATCTGCGTCTCCAGCTCGATGTTGACGCCGTAGGCGCTCCGGCGGCAGTCGACCAGGCCGGAACGCTGGAACAGCGCCTCGAACTCTTCCTCAGTCAAGGCGTGTGTATGCGAGGGGTCGCGGATCAGTTCCAGGTGGTCATAGGCGGCAGACTTTGCCGCGGGCATGGCGACATCGGCCACCATTACCGTCCCCCCGGGGCGGCAGACGCGGATCATTTCGGAGAGCGCCTGCCGCGGCTCCAGCAGATGGTGGAAGCTGTAGCGGGTGATGACCAGCGAGAACGAATTGTCCGGGTACGCCAGCGGTACGGCGTTGCCGACGTCCCAGGACAGGTTGGCCAGCCCCTGCTCACCTTGGCGCTGCCTGGCCTGCTCGATCATGGCCGGCGTGATGTCGACTCCCGTTACCTGCTTGGCGTGCCTGGCAAACGCGCAGGCAACCATCCCCGGACCGCACGCGACATCGAGCACTTCGTCGCTCTTGCCGACTCCGGACACCTCCAACAGCACCTGCAATGCATCGTGATGCCCCGGCACCTGCGTGAACGGTACCGCCTGTTGCGAGAACTGCTCTATGATCTTCTCCCGGTGCGCCTGCTCAGTATCGTTTGCCACTATTGTTCCCCCCTGAAATATTCGCCATAGTAAAAAATCGGGGCAGTCGCCCCTAGCGGTCCTGGAAAACCGGTGCCCGCTTCTCCAGGAAAGCGCTCATCCCCTCCTTCTGATCTGCGGTGGCGAAGCTGTAGCCGAAGAGTTCTGCTTCGTAGGCACAGGCCCGGGCCAAGTCCATCTCCAGCCCGTTCACCACCGCCTCCTTGCAGAGCCGCGTGGCTACACGGCCTTTCGAAGCTATCTTCGCCGCCACCTTGTGGGCCTCGCTCAGCAACTCGTCCTGCGGCACCACCCGGTTCACGAGACCTATGCGCAGCGCCTCCGCTGCGTCGACCATGTCACCGGTGAGTATCATCTCGAGCGCCCGCCCCTTCCCGACCAGCCTGGGGAGTCGTTGCGATCCCCCGAACCCGGGGAGGATGCCGATGTTGATCTCGGGCTGCCCGAACTTCGCGTTATCGGAGGCGATGCGGATATCACAGGCCATGGAAAGTTCGCAGCCGCCGCCCAGGGCATAGCCGTTCACCGCTGCGATAAAGGGCTTGGATGAGCGCTCGATGGCGGCGAAGATGCCGTGAGCCTTGAGCGCCAGTTCACGCGCCTGGGTCGAGGTCATGTCCCGCATGAGCGAGATGTCGGCGCCCGCGATGAATGCCTTCGCGCCCGCCCCGGTGATGACCGCGGCGCGGATCTCGTCGTTACCGTCTATCTCGGCAACCGTGCGTTGCAGTTCCTCCAGGGTCTCCGGTGTCATGGCGTTCATGGCCGCCGGGCGGTTCACCGTCACCGTCGCAATTCGATTCTTCACTTCCAGCAGCAGGTTCTTCAGTTCCATTTCTCCCTCCTTACCTGACAGCACCGTCTCTGTGACAGTCCGCTCCTGACGGATGAGGATACCGGGAAATGGCAAAGTCACAACTGCCCCGCCTTCCTTACTAACTAGATAGTGCCTTTCACCCCCCTCATGGCTTGAAGAAATGACCGGTAGTCTTACACTTGTTGTCATCACACCTGCGGAAAGGAGGGATGACAAGAGGCGCAGGAATACGATCCTTGGTTTTTCACGTGCAGTGACTAGCAAAGGAGGATGCTATGGCCATTATTCTTGCCAAGAGGCGGACGATCTTCGGGCTTTTGCTGGCCTTCATGCTGCTGGTGCCAGCATGGGCCTCGGCGCAGACGTCTTTTGACCGCATCGTGGTGTTCGGCGACAGCCTTTCAGACCCCGGCAACGCCTTCGTCTTTCTGGGGCAGTCGAACACACCGCCTTACCAGTTCCTGGACCAACTCCTCGTCCCCGAGATGCCCTACGCGCGGGGCGGCCACCACTTCAGCAACGGAGCGACCTGGGTGGAACAGTTGGCGCGGCACTACTCGCTGTCAGGGAACACCCGGCCCGCTTTTAGGGAGTTGGGGCTCGACGCCACCAATTACGCGATCGGCGGCGCACGGGCCCATGACAAGGCGGGCGAAGCGACCATCACCTTCGAGGTGACAACCTTCTTGAACGTGTTCGGCGGCCACGCGCCGCAGAACGCACTCTACGTGGTCGAATTCGGCAGTAACGACATCAGGGACGCCCTGGAGGCACAGGATCCCGCCGTTGTCGAGCAGGCGGTGGCTTCCCTGCAGGCGAACATCACCGCACTCTACAGTGCCGGCGCCAGAAAGTTCCTGGTATGCAACGCCCCGGACCTTTCGCTGACACCCGCGATCATCACCACCGACAAGGAGATGCCGGGAGTAGCGGCCGGCGCACACCAGTTGTCCCAGTACTACAACTTCCTCCTCGACTACCTGCTGACATCGATGTCGGCCCAGCTCCCCGGCCTGCAGGTGGTGCGCGTCGCCTTTTATGACAAGCTTGAGGAGTTGGTGGCCAATCCCTCCGCATTCGGGTTGCAGGTCGTCGACGCCCCCTGCCTGACACCCGGCTCGCCGCCTTTTGTCTGTAGCAAGCCCGACACCTTCATCTTCTGGGACGGCATCCATCCCACCGAGTACGTACACGGCGTCATGGCACAGCAGGCGCTGTCAGAACTGGCGAAGTAAGTGAAAAACCGGAGCCTCCGCAAAAGGAGCTCCGGTTTACTTTTCCTCAGTTGCCAGAACTAAAAAAGTAGCCGGTCCCCTTTTCCTCCGGAGAACGCCCCCCCTCTTTTTGCCGATCAGCGAATCACGATGCTGTTGACTGACAAGCTTGGACCGAAAGCAAGTGCTTTCTCTACCCCACCTACTGTCGCCCCGATATGCAAATGCGGTTCTAGCGTGTTGCCGGAATTACCAACGTCGGCAAGCCATAGCCCGCTAGAAACTGCTTCTCCAACCTTTACCCTTATGCTGCCATGCTTTAGATGCGCTAACAATACTTCCGCGTCGCTGCACTTCAGAACAATGTGGTTTCCAGCCGGATGCTCTCCGTCCGGATGTCCCGGCGCAGTATCTGCAGCCCTGTCATAAAGGGATTGGACGGTCCCCGTGCAAGGGCTGAGAAGTCTCTCGCCAAATATTTCGTAATCATCCAGGGATTTAGGTGAAACTCCAGCCGACCGATTGCCGATTCGATTTAACTTAACAATATCGAAGGCGAGTTTATTGCCTGCCAGTGCATGAAACGGGTTGGAAACTATGCTGTTCCCGCCTTGGAGCACATAATATTTCCCTGAAGTTAACGGAAATGCCAGGTTAAGGGGGGGACCGGGCTGACGGAAGGCTGCTACAGCCAAGACGTTGAGGTTAATCAACAGGATGAGGGCCAGCAATAAAAAAGCCAAACGCAACCGGCTCCAAGATGTGGCGATACCCGTTTTGGACCTACTCCGCGAGATAATGTGCACAACGGCAATGACAAACAAAACCGGCAGAGCATAGCGGAAGTAATAACTCGTTAAGGCCCAAGGCCCCGCGAGAAAGGCAAAGCTAACAATACAACCACTGATCACTATCAGCAGTGCGGTCTGGGATCGCGGCCGAGGTTTGGCTCCGAGCAACAAGGCGAACGCAACTAAAGTGAGCCCCAGCGGGTAAAATGCAAAAAGAGGCAGAAAAAGTCGCGTCATATGTCCCCCTTGCGGGCTCTAGGAACACAGCGGCGGCTTCGCCGTCCGCTACTGTGCTGGAGGAAAAACACAACAGGTATATCTAACAGGGATGAAGGGGATGAAAGGGATAAAACCAGACTCCTGGGGTTTGCCCCTTCATCCCCTTCATCCCCTTCATCCCCTTCATCCCCTTCATCCCTGTTAGAATGCCCCTAATGCTGCCGCAACAGACGCTGCCGGTGTCAGCGGTCTTGACATACAACATAACAGGCGCGTTCAGGGAAACGATTACTGGGACAACAACTTCTGGAGGAACTACAGCGTGACGTCCACGAAGAATGCCCAATGGGGCGTCCCCCTTCCGTGAGCCTGAATCGCCGAATACACCATATGTGGGCCGCCTTATCATGCCGCTGATGGGAAGGGGACTTGGTAAACTAGCCTGTCCCCTTTTCTCCGCAGGAACATCAGTTGGAGAGAAAGCCGTGGAGATGTCAAAGGCAAGGAACAGGTAATCTATGAATTTGATCGGCCATTCATGCAGACCGGCGGCATGTTTTCTCTCCGGAGGCAGCGTCTACTTCAAGGCCTCGCACCGTCCGGCGGGGAATTCCCGCCAGACTTTCTCTATCGCATAATGGTTCGACATCCACCGTAGAACACAAAATTTGCGTCCTTCGCATGCACAAAGCTCTTAAGGCTCGGAATATGAATAGCAAACTCGGACAACGCCTTGGGATCTTGGCTAAAGGGATAGTCGATTGGTACTAGATAGACCTGGCCGTTGTACTCGAAGCCATGGCCTGTAGCATAAATAATAGAGACCTCTGCATCTGCTGAATTCGTTGAAAAAGATTGCAGGGCAACCTGAAGATCGGTTCTTGATGGGTTAACGGCCGTTTGTACTTCAAAACCTGAATTCTTCAGTGCCAGAGCCACTCGGTGTAAGTCTTTTTCAGCACCTGGAAGAGGTTGTAGCCTTTCGCTCCGATAATCCGAGAATACGAAAACAAAAGCCACTCGTTTGCCAGAGCTTGTACCCGACTTGATCTGCAAGGGCACTGACAGACGGATATCTGGCACATCCGGTTCCTGAAATCCCCCACTTTTCTTTTTAGTCATTGAAACAAGATCGGATTGAAGCGCTGAATACGTTAGCGATGGCCTTTCCAGTAACTCTATTAGTGCAGATGCGAAGGGATTACCTCCACCCTCACCCTGGTCAAGCGTTGGCTTTCCCGACTGCGAAGCATAAAATATTAAGGGCTCTTTGAGTTTGGAAACTGGAGTAGGTAGGGGTTTTGCTACTCTGCTGGAATCTTTAACAGGTTGCGAGTTAAATTTTATTGGGCTACCAGCAGATGTTGATGGAACAGTCCCCACGAGAAAAATGATTGCTATTGCTACAAAGCCGATCTGAAACAACCTCTGCCTCCTGTTTTCACTGATTGCCCCACGTCTTGATACCCGTATTCACCTTTTGCTATTGATTGTCGTACGCCCTGTTATTGTGCTTTCACCGTCTGGTCATTAGGAAAAGGAAGCACACCAGGCTTCGGCAGAGGCAAGATGGAACCGTTTGGATATTTTTTCAGTTTCAGATAATCGGTAAGGGATTGTATGCGCCAGAGGGTGTCGGGGTGGGTCGAAAGTAATTCCGGCCTTCGCCCACCTTGTTCCTGAGCGGCCAGAACCTTAAACACCTCAACGGTACCTCCGGAATGGCCGTACGTGCGGACAAAAAGATCCATGGCATAGCGATCCGCAGCCGACTCACGATCACGTGAGTGTTTCAAATCGAAGGTCTGCACTGAAGGCGATATGAACCCGGGCAGATCACCGGACACCCCCAGTACCGTCATGATGGACACAAGAACGAGGCCCCGCCCCAATCCTCTTAAATGATCGCGGTGGGCATAATGCCCTAGCTCGTGGGCTAATATGATCGCGACCTCGTTCTCGTTCTTCAATTTAGACACCAGCCCCTTAAAAACAACAATATTCCCTGCTGGCAAAGCCACTGCATTCACTATGTTCTCATCGACGATTATGACTCTGTAAGCGAATGGCGGTAGCCCCTCAGCCGAAGACACTAAAGAGTCGAGTACCTTTTGCAGATATTTCTGGGTGCGGGGAAAGTCACTATGGCCAAATTTTGAGGTAATGCCGCCAGCAATAGCTGCTTCAAATTTGGGAGGCAGACGTTCTGCGATTTTCTCGGCCGTGTACCCCAAAAGAAGGTATATTACGAAAACGATCCCCAACAACCACAAAGTAAGGCGAATAAATTCTCCGAAATGGCTGTTCGATTGAACATTTACATTCTTTTCGCAGTATCGTGGCTCAAAATTCATTTTGAGTAGTACACGGCCGTGCCGCAAGCCATGGCCTCGATTCCTGTTATTTTCTTCCGCTCACCTATTTTCAACCCCTCTATACGGACGTTGAGAATCGCATCCGCACCCACAGCTTTCTCTTTCATGCGCAAGACCGCTTCGCGGCGAGCCCTGTCCATCATGGCCTCCGCAACAGAGATCCGCATGCCAAAAACGCTGGCCAAACTTGCAACGACCTGCTTGAAAAAATCCCCGCCAATCACGACGCTTCCCATTACCAGTTCTGTTTTGGCAACTGGTCGGTCTTCAGCAAATTTCAGGGTCAATGCCGGGAGTGAAAGAAGTCTTTTCTCCCGTTCAACAATGCTCTTTAAATGGGCTTTTTCTCTATAGGTACCGACAAAATAAGATGCTACAAACAGGAAAATCCAGAATCCCCAGTTCAGTAAATCTGCCGCAAAATCTGCCATGGTTGCTCTCCTATTCCACCCTGACAGCGGTGCCATAGATGTAAATCTCTGCCGCACCGGCAGCGACATCAGATGTCGCGAATCGGACATTTACGATTGCGTTTGCGCCGATCGCTCTCGCCTGCTCAATCATCCGGTTGATAGCCTCCTGTCGAGTCTCTTCCAGCAGACGGGTGTAGTTCTTTAACTCGCCACCGAACATATTCTTAAACGAAGCCCCAATATCCTTGAAGGCATTTTTGGATCGAACCGTACTGCCGCACACCAGTCCGAAATGCGTTGTGATGGTCTTCCCAGGAATAGTTTCGATGTTGGTGATTTCCATTTTTTCTCCTTTGTAGTAATTCCGAATTCAGTCCCGCCACCATCCGAAGAGCCTGTAATTGCCATCCTTTTTCCCGCTGGCAACGGGGCTCGGCGTGACCTGCGCGGCTGGTTTTGCCGCGTCAGTGTCTACGCCGGTGTTGGGCTTTCGGGGCCAATTCTCTTCTTGCCGTGGGCGTTAAAAGTAACAGCCAGCTCATTGTCACAATAATTAACAAGCCCAAAGCCATATGATAACTACTATTTGTCCTGAAATAAGTTAGACTCTTTTGGCCTTCGGAAAATTGATTAAGTAACAATATCGGTGATAAAAATAACCATAACGTCCTGCCCCAAGTTTTGAACCGAAAGACTCCTATCCCAGCGATTATTGCTACACACCCTAACCCCATCCCCCAAATTCCTCCACGGAAGAAGGTTCGTTTCCATTCATCCCAAGTAGCGCCGGTCGATGAAATATAACGAGCCATTTTGGGGGGTAAGTCTGCGACGTTAAACGAAGCGGCACCAATGGCGATGGCTCCATAGGAGATATAGGCAGTGCCGATTAAAATAATTATTACTGCTGCAAGTTTCAGGGTTTTCATCACTTCCTTTTCAAGCCCAACTTTCATTTATACAAGCACATTATCGGCAATATATAGAGATTCTTCATCTCTGTCAAAGCTGAAGTGGCGCCCCACCATCGCGAGGTTCTTTCTGAAACCGTGCCGGTCCAAGTCGTCCCCCTCCTCTTTTCCAACTGATCAGTTCGTCTAGCACCGGATGCCATTTGTGCTCCGCCCAAACCCTTTCGCAGACGGCGGATCATTCATTCCTCCGAAAAAACCATTTCTCAAGCGGCGAATGCATTCTGTCCTCCGCAAAATGTATTTCTCAAGCGGCGAATGCATTCCGTCCTCCGCAAAATGTATTTTTCGAGCGGCGGATGCATTCGGTCCTTCGCAAAATATATTTCTCGAGCGGCGGATGCATTCCGTCCTCAGCAAAATATATTTCTCGCGCGGCGGATGCATTCCGTCCTCCGCAAAATACATTTCTCGTGCGGCGGATGCATTTCGTCCTACGGAAAATACATTTCTCAAGCGGCGGATGCATTTCGTCCTACGGAAAATACATTTCTCAAGCGGCGGATGCATTTCGTCCTCCGCAAAATGCATTTCTCAAGCGGTGGATGCATCTCGTCCTTTACAAAATGCATTTCTCGAGCAGGATATGCATTCCGCTCTCTATAAAATGAATTTTAGGGCTACGAATGCGGCAAAGTGGATTTATCAGGCGGTGAGTTCGGTTCTGATGAGTGCGGGGTGGTGATTGATGGGGGGAGGGGGTAGAGATGGCGGTGGAGCCGTAACCGGTCCCCCCTTCAACGGGGGGGGCCGGTCTTGTGAGGAGTCAATCGCTAAAGTTACGTCACGATAATACCAACGGCTTCACTCCAGGGGCCGAACTCGTTGTGTCCGATACTCCTGACCCTGAAATAGTACCAGGACGCCCTTTCCAGATTACCAATTACAACACGAACCTTCGTCAAAAATCCGTAATCCTCAAACGATCCTTCACCTTGTGGATGTCCCTTGCAAATCTGCAATTGGTAGGAGCCAGCTGCAAGGTCCTTATCCCAACTCAATGAAACCTCGGCGATGTTGGGGCCGTTTTTCGCCCTGAGACCCAGAATGCTGGCGGAAACGGACCTGTCATGGCCCCTCTTTGCCTTTTCCTTCGGCTGATACCCGTTGTTGTGGAGCCAGGAGTCATCTTTCTCGTGTTTCGCCCTCAGCATCAGGTAACTCGCGTTCGTGTGCACGTCCTCCAAGGCAGCGGCCACCGCGGCATCAAGTTCCTTGGTCGTAGACACGCTGAGGGCGTTGGCTCTCTCCAACTCCCTTGCGATCGCCTCTTTATGCTCCCTGAATTTTGTCGTCCCCGGAACCCAAGCGTCCATCAGGGTATTGATCTTTGTGTGCGCAGCCTGCAAAGTTGCTGCGTCATCAAGCCAAAGGATCAATTCCGGGGGGGCCATTTCTGCATGGTTCATAAGGATTCTGCCCAAGAGACTCATGCTTTTTCCTCCCATATTTGTTGGAATTTACTAATCATACATGAGAGTTTGTCGGGGTCAACTGATGGATTTCGGCGGGGTCTTGAACCGGGCTTTGGACGGTGCAAGACCGGGGGGGGCTGACAAATACGCAGGCCTCCCCGGCCCTGCCTGGGCGGGATCTACTCTATTCTCAACTTCGCCTTTATTTCCGATGCGGAGGCGCTGGTCGCATAGACAGGGGTGCCGACGTCGAAAAACTTCGACGCGGTCAGCCCGCCTACCACGACCGGGTCCAGCCCGATGCTGCGGGCCAACTCGACGGCGACCTGCACCGCTTCCTGATCGTCACCGGCGATGGGAATGCCGATGGTGTCGCCGTTCTTGTTGACGGTCTTTTTCAAGTCTTCGAAATAGACGGAGTTGAAGGCCCGCACGATCCTCGCCCCGGGGAGCAGGCGCGCCACCACGCTCCCCATCCCTCCCGGGTCCTGCCTCGCCTCGACCGCCATCGCCCCATCCCGCTCGGGGTACGGGTTGGAGGTGTCGATGACGATCTTGCCTTGCAAGGCCTGCTTGGTTTCGCTGTCCAGCTCCCGGTAGGCCTTGAGCGGCACTGAGAGCAGTACCACGTCACCGAACTCGATCGCTTCCGCTACGCTCCCGGCTCGGGCCGAGGGCCCGGCTGCCGTCACCAACTCCTGCAGCTCTTCCGGGTGCCGCGAACTGAACAACACCTCGTAGCCCGCCTTGCCCAACATCACCCCCAGGTTGCCACCGATGTGACCCGATCCGATTATGCCTATCTTTTGTACTCTCATGTCAGGGTCCTCCTTGTCTGCTGACGGGGTCCCTCCTTTCAGTCAACATCCCCTCTTCACCAGAGTATACTCCCTCGCGGCATCCGGCTGCCATGGGGTAACATGTTCTTTTCCTTGTGGCGGCAGCGCGCCTGTGCTACAGCAAAGGCTTCCGGATTATCTTAGGGATAGGAGGGGACGCCGTGGCAAAGGCCAAACGCAGCGTGTTGGGAAGCATAGCGGACAGGGTGATTCACATCGAAAGCTCCCCGAAAGGGTTCGAGGCGTTCGGCCACGACAAGCTGGGGAGAAAAGTGGTCCTCGCGCGGCGTACCGCGCTCGATGCCATGGTCCTTGACGGCGCAGAGGTGGCGCAGTGCCTGGCCGACTTCACCAGGAAGCCGGTAACGTTGCGGTTACAGTCAGAAAACAGGGAGGAATTCTTCCCGACAACGGCGTAAGGCGGCACAGCCGCCGCCCACACGTCACAGGCAGGAGAAAGTGGCAGGAATGGAAAATTTCGTCTTGATCGGGGTGTTCGTCCTCTTGGGGATGCTCTTTCGCCGCCTCGAGGCCTTCCCCAAGGACTCGGCGCAGACCCTCAACATGTTCGCCCTCTACGTATCGCTGCCGGCGCTGATTCTCCTCAAGGTGCCGCAGATCGTATTCTCCCGGGAGATCGTCACCGCGGCCATGGTCCCCTGGGGCATGCTGCTCCTCTCCATCGCGTCGGTGCTCGCGGCGGGCCGCTTCTGGCGCTGGGACCGCGCGACGCTCGGGGTGCTGCTCCTGGTGGTGCCCCTTGGCAACACCTCGTTTTTGGGCGTGCCCATGGTCCAAGCCTTCTTCGGCGCGGCCGGCCTCCCCTACCTGATCATCTACGACCAACTGGGGACGCTGTTGATCATGGTGAGCTACGGCTCCTTCATCCTGGCCGTGTACGGCAAGGACGGGTCGGTTAACCTCGCGGCGATGGTGCGCAAGATGCTCTTCTTCCCGCCCACCATCGCCCTCCTGGTCGCCCTCTGCGCCCGCTCCTGGCCCTACCCGCAAAAACTCGCGCAGGTACTGCAAAACATCGCGCTCACCCTGGTGCCGGTGGTGATGACCGCGATCGGCATGCAGATGCGGCTGAGGCTGCCGCGCAGGGTGCTGGGGCCGCTGGCATTCGGGCTGGCGGTAAAACTCCTGGCGGCGCCCTTGACGGCACTGCTGATCTGCCGCGTGGCGGGGCTCACCGGCATGGTGGTCGATGTCGCCATCCTGGAGGCGGCCATGCCCCCCATGGTGACCGCCGGGGCCCTGGCCGTCGCAGCGGGCATGGAGGCGGACCTCGCCGTGGCCATGATCGGCATCGGCATCATCCTCTCCTTCGGCACCCTCCCCGCCACCTACTGGCTGACGCGCATCTTTGCCTGACCAAGGCGGGGACTGGCTCCGCCAGGTGCCTGTCCCCTTGGGGCTTATTGAAGCTGGAAAGCCGGCCAAGCTGAAAGGAGCGTTCCGCTACAGGGACAGGCACCTTACGGAGCCAGTCCCTTCTGCTACGCCCCCTCTCTCTGCAAAAAAAACCGGAGCATCCTGAAAAGGAGCTCCGGTTTTTCGTTGGGCGCAACGGCAAGGCCGCCAGCCCGGCCCTGCGGCGGGTCCGGCACCGGCGGGACTGTGCCAGGGGTTAGAACAGGTAGTACAGGGAGAAGCCGGCGCGGTAACCGTCGGCGGAACCGGCGCGGGCCACGCCATCCTTGCTCCTGTAGTCGGTGGCGACGGTGTAAGCGACGCTGGGGAGCACGTAGAAGTTGTGCGCGACCTGGAGGTAGCTGGACAGTTCGAAGATGAAGTCCTCGTTGGCAGTGACGTCGCGGGTAGCGGTGTTGAAGTTGGCATCGACCTTGGCGTCGATGGTCACGGTGTGGTTCAGCTCCTTCTCGAAGCCCACCGAGAGGGTGTGGGTGTCGTACTCATCGTGGTTCCTGATGGTGGCACGGTAGATGGCGTAGGGGGTGTTGTGGTGGCCGAGGTTGGCGCTGGCCGCGATGAAGGGGCTCACGTCGGTGGTGCCGGTGCCAGCCTGGCTGTCGCCCGCGGTATCGAATTTCACACCAAGGCCCGCGACGACGGTGTACGGAGCCTCTTCGCCGCCAACGAGACGGTATTTCGCCTGGAGCGCCAGGTCGCCGAAGCCGTCACGCCTCTCCTGTTCCGGATCGAGCCCGTCCATCTGGAGCTTGTCGCGCTCGCTGAAAACGTAAGGAATGGACGCGGACACTTCCAGGCCGTGGCCGAGGCCGACACCCACGGAATAGAGCGACTCGGCGGCATTCAGGGTGCGCTTGCCGGATTCGCCGAGGATAGTGACGTCACCTTTGGTGTGGGAATACTCGAACAGTGCCTGCGCCTCGACCTGCTTCTTGTCGAGGACGTCGGTGACCAGCAGTTTGTGCTCCGCATGCGCGGTTGCCGTTGTCATAAGTATTCCGCCCAGTACTGCCAAAACCATCTTCTTCATGTACCCAGTCTCCTCCTGCATTGAAGTTATCCCGGCGCCTTGTCCACAAGTGCAGCCACTTCCAGGCTATGTTGATAAACAGTTGCCCAATGGACCGCATTGAAGGTAAGGAGGGGAAAAACTTTTAATACAACAGAAGGTCTTGTTATTACAAGCCTAAACCGCCCAACACCTTCGTACTTTCCCCGCCGGGAATGCGTGTCCCCTCGACACCTGACATCATAAACGCGGTTTAGGTCTTTAAATTCCAGCGCCCGTGTTGCCCGCGGATTACCCTTGTCCTTCTTGGCAGCTCCCTTGTTTTGCGGGGATTGACAAAAATGAAGGAAAATAATACATTGTTCTAGCTATCCGGGCACCGCTGCGCCAGCAGGTGTCTCGGGGAGCGGTTCCCGAACAATTCCGTCAAGGAGCAGGACCATGGGCATGGCAAAACAGTGCAAATTTTTCGGCCACATCATCACCATAGACAAGGCGCTCTCCGTGAGGGACGGAGCGACGCCGGAACACCGGCACTCGCTTCTGTTCGAGTGCGACAAATGCGGCAAGCCGGTGCGCCCGCGCGCAGCCGGAGACAAGCACGTCGCGCACTTCGTGCACATCAAGGAAAACCCGGAGTGCCTCTACACGGAACCGCCCAGGGAGTACTAGGCCGCAACCACAGCGGCTGTGCAGATCCGACGTCCGAAACCGGCACCGACGTCCCCATGCCGCTGGAAAGAAAGCGGCTGGTGTGCTAGGATCGCCCGCATGACGGGCCTGACCGAAACAGCCGCCAAGCGGCGCAAACAACTGCTGCGTTTCATCTCGACCGACCTGCTCGGCCCCATTGCGGGCAAGATGCCCAAGTCCTGCATCGAGTCCCTGGAAAAAGCGTCCAGCTACTCCGACGTCAGCAGCCACATCCTGGACATCGTCCCGGTTATCGAGCCCTGCATCGTCAAGCACGACGTCGCCGCCAAGCTCCCTCCCTTCATAAGAACCGAGGCCGTCTTCGGCAAAAGAAAGCTGTACCTCTTGCGCAACGCCACCGTCTCGCCCGCCTCCGGCATGGCCTGGATCGGCAACCGTATCCTCGAAGAGAGCGTAGGCTCCCTGCGCCGCATCATGGACTGGGGCGACGTGCTGCACGAACCGCTGCTGCCGGCAAGGGAGCTCCGCATCCCGGAACCGGTGGTGATCTGCCATCCCGCCACCTACTACCATTGGCTCCTCGAAGTCCTGCCCAACGTCCTGTTCGCCGTCGCCACCTTCCCCGACCTCAAGATCGTGCTTCCGGAAAACCCGCCGCGCTACGTCATGGACGGGTTGGCTGCGGCACTGGGCCGCGATGCCCAAGACGACTTTCTGTTCGCCTCCGGCCCGATCCGGGTGCAGCGGCTGGTGGTGCCGCAGTACCACACCCAGCCTGAGTTCACGCCCCCCCAGGTGCTGGAGCTGTTGCGGTCGGCGGTGAAGGCCAAGGTGGTGCCGCAGGTTCCGAGCAGCGCAGGCCGCCCCCCCTCAGGCGCCAGGATCTACGTCTCCCGGCAGAAAAGCAGGCGCCGTCTGGCCGGCGAGGCCGAGCTGGAAGCGAGGCTGCGGGAGATGGGCTTTGCCGTGCTGCACTGCGAAGAGCTTTCCTTCGCGGAGCAGGTCCGCGCCTTCCACCGGGCGGAGGTCGTGGTGGGATGCCACGGCGCCGGCCTCAGCAACCTGGCCTGGTGCGAGCCCCCCTGCCGGGTGGTGGAGATCTTCCCGAGAAACTACATCCTGGATTGCTTCGCCTGGCTCAGTTTCAGCCACGGCTTCGACTACCGCTACGTCATCTGCAGCACCGGACACAGGATCGATGAACAGGCCATGGAGGCGGTTATCGCGGCAGTACCGTGAGAAAGCAGTAAAGGCAAATCCCCTCTGTCTCCCCTTCGCAAAGGGGAGGACCCGGATGCACATGCAGCACGCTGTCTCCCCTTTGCAAAGGGGAGGACCCGAATGCAGGTGCATCACGTAGGTAGGTTCCTTTCCCGGCACTTCCACCGGAAGCCCCCGTTCCCCAATGCACTCCTTTATATGTCTTTCCGTGGCGTCCCCGCGATGAATCCATCGTTGCAGCATGAACTTCATGATGCAGCCCCCCCTACTAATTGCCAGCCACCGTCCGTTCCTTCCGAAACGTATACACTTTGCCGTTTACGAAACACTTGATGCTGATACTTTTTTCCGATATAAACGCCACGCCCGTAATGTAATACAAAATATCTGCTGTCAAGTTCTACACTTAAGACAATTAAACGTTTCTACCATTACATGAAAGCCACATCGACCACCGGGATTTACCAGTCTGTAAGCAGTCAGACACGCTTTAACTAGTACTTCGTGTTGTTAAGAACAACAGGATGGTGAAAAACAAGGAAGTTTTCTGTGAAAGTAAGCATCGTAAAGAAGATCACGGCAATGATCATCGTCATCGTCATCACGGCGGTTACCGTCACGACCTACATTTCACTGACGCAGATGCGCCAGGAAATGGTGCGCGTGGCGACGGCATCACAGGAGAGCAGGATCAACACCTTCTGGGAGCTCTTGAGACAGAAAGGGGAGCTGAAGATCGTCGACAACCGGCTCATGGCCGGCGACTACGTCATCAACGACCACAACGAGTTGCCCGACAAGGTGGCCAAGATCTGCGGCGGGACCGCGACCATATTCATGAATGACGAGCGGGTGGCTACCAACGTCATCAAGGAGGACGGCACCAGGGCGGTGGGGACCAAGCTGCAGGGGCCGGCCTTCGACGCGGTGTTCCGCAAGGGTCAGTCCTACCGCGGCGTCGCCCCCATCCTCAACATCCCCTATTTCACCGCCTATGATCCCATCCTCGATGCCGGCGGCCACGTCATCGGCGCGCTCTACGTCGGAGTGAAGACCGCGGAGTTCCTGCAGTCCTTCGAGCATACCAGGAACGTGGTGATCTCCCTCGCCATCGGCTTTACCCTCCTGGCCAGTTGCATCGCGGCGTGGTTCACGAAGATGCTGCTCGCCCCGCTGGGGAAGGCCGTTTCCATCACCGAGGCCGTGGCCGAAGGGGACCTCACCGTGGCCATCCCGGCCGGAGGGGGCGACGAGGCGGGCAAGCTGCTGGGGTCGCTGAAGACGATGGTGGCAGGGTTGTGCGGCATGATCAGCCGCCTGGCCGGTTCGGCCGCGGCGCTGCAGGGGATATCGGGGCGGCTGGCGACGGAAGCGGTGCACGCCGTGGCGGCAGCCAGACACCAGCAGGACAAGGTGACCGAGGCATCGGCCTACGTGCGCACCATAGCGGACAAGGCGGAAGAGATCCGGAACGGAACCCAGCGACTGGCCCAGGCTGCCGCCGATTCCTCGTCGGCGATACTGGAGATGACCGCCAGCACCGACGAGGTCGCACTCAACGCGGAGCGGCTGACCACCCTGGTGGCAGAGGTGACCGCGGCCATGATGCAGAGCGCTTCCGCCACCACCGAGATCGGGGAGCACACCAAGTCGCTGGTCTCCTCGTCGCTTTCCACCGCTTCCTCGATCCTGGAAATGGAAGCGGCCACCAACAGCGTCAAGGGGAACGCGCTTTTGACCGCGGAAGTGGCCCAGGGGGTCGAGGATGACGCCCTGAAAGGGGTGGAGGCGATGCGCGCCATGCGCCAGGGGATGAGCGACATCCGCGCCTCCTCCGGGGTCACCAACCAGGTCATCGCGACGCTCACCTCCAGGACCCACGAGATCGGCGTAATCTCCTCGGTGATCGACGACATCGCCAAGAGAACCTCGCTGCTGGCCCTCAACGCCAGCATCATCGCCGCCCAGGCCGGGGCGCACGGCAAGCCCTTCGGCGTGGTGGCCGAGGAGATCAAGATGCTTGCCTCCAGCACCGCCAATTCCACCAACGAGATTGCCGCCCTGATCGCGGCGGTGCAACTGGAGACCCAGCATGCGGTGAAGGCGATCAAGGAGGCCGACCAGCGCATCGCGGCGGGAGAGGAGCTGAGCCTGCGTTCCAGCGCGGCGCTGGAAAAGATCGTCAGCGGCGTCTCCAGCGCCCGCAGCCACGTCGGCGGCATCGCGCTGGCCACCGCCGAGCAGGCCAAGGGGACCAGCCTGATCCGTGAGGCGATGGACCGGGTCACCCAGATGACCGAGAAGATCGAAAGGGCGATCAGGGAGCAGGCCGGGGCCAAGGAGGCGATCATGTTCGCCGCCGAGGAGATGAGGGAGCTGGCCGCCCAGTTCCACTGCGCCACCCGCGAGCAGAGCAAGGTGGGGCGGTCCATATCCGACTCCATCCTCGATGTGAGCGAGATGTCCAGAAAGATCGAGGCGGCCTGCGCGGTGCAGGCCAAGGAAAACCAGCAGATAGCGGCGGCGGTGGCCGAGATCCACTCCGATGCCGACCGCTGCCTGCAGGCCGCGGCACAGCTGGAGAACGGCGCCAGCGACCTCGCCAGCCAGGTCGATGTGCTGCAGCAGGGGGCCGGAGCCTTCCGGCTCCTGGGGGAGACTGCGTCGGCAGGCAAGGTGTTAATTTAGTGGTACTTTTTAGCGGAATGTCGTAACATAATTATCAAAGGCAGGTGAAACCGAACAGGGTGCCTCTGCTCCCACGGACTTCAAACGGTACGCGAGTAGAAGTGGTAAGCAGATTCACCAGAGACACCTTCTAAAAATCTAAACCTCAAGGGGTGAAGGACAAAGAGCTGGCGAGCAGTAGAAAGCGCCGGCTCTTTTTGTGTCCGCCGGTGGATGCCAGGAGCGCCCTCACCCCTGCCCCTCTCCCGAAGGGCGAGGGGGTGGACCCCCCTGGTGGACACCGTGCTGCGGGCCGGCGCGGCGCCTTAACTTGCCAGCCGGAACTGCCCTACCAGCCGCTGCAGCTCCTGGGCGGTGCCATGAAGTTGGGCGGCGGCTACGGCGGATTCCCGCGCGGCTGCGGCGGTGCTCTGCACCACATCGGTCACCTGCAGGATGCTGCCGGAAATCTCGGAGGTGGTGGCGGTCTGCTCCTCGGCCGCGGCGGCTATCTGGCTGATCTGCTCCCCGAAGGCATCAACCCGCTCCTTGATCCCCACTAACGCCGCGCCGGAACGCGACGCCTCTTCCGTCCCGGCTTTCACCCCCGATACTCCCTGCTCCATGACGCTCACGGCCTGTTGCGTCTCACTCTGGATGGTCTTGATCATGATGCCGATCTGGTGGGTCGCCTTGGTGGTTCGCTCGGCCAGCGCCCTGACCTCGTCCGCCACCACGGCGAAACCGCGCCCGAGTTCTCCGGCCCGCGCCGCTTCTATGGCGGCATTGAGCGCCAACAGGTTGGTCTGGTCGGCAATGTCCTCGATGGTCCCGATGATCTCCCCGATCTGCTCCCCGCTGGCCCCCAGACTCTCCACGGTCGCAGTCGACTCCTGCACCTTCTCGGCAATCCGGGCCATCACCGCCACGGTCTTCCCCACCACCTCCGTGCCGTTTTGCGCCGACTGGGTCGCGCGCTGCGCCTCCTCGACCGCGAGCTGACAGTTGCGGGCGATGTCGTTGGAGGTCGCGGCCATCTCCTCCCCGGCGGTGGCGACTGCGGCAGTCTTCCCCACCACCTCGTCGGCGCCGGCAGCGATACGCTCGGCGGCGACGCTCACCTGCGCGGCGGCGACACTCACCTCTTGGGCGGAATCGGTCACCTTGACCAGGATGCGCCGCAGGGAAAGCGCCATGGCGTCCACCCCTTGGGCGATCAGCTCCACTTCGTCCGCCGGTTGGCCGGCGCGCTCCTGATGTTCGGCAACCTGCGAGAAGTCACCGGAGGCGTAGCGCCCGGTCTGCTCCAGGAGCTCACGCACCGGCGCGGTGACCCACTTCCTGACCAGCAGGTACGACACCGAGAACAGCAGCAGGCAGACCACCGCCATGGCAAGGAAAACTGTGTTGCGCACCATGTGCGCCACCTGTGCGAATTCGTCCTGGTACGAGCCGACGCCGATGACCCAGTTCCATTCCCTGAAATGCCGGTAGGCCACCACCTTGGCGCGCGGCGCCGTCTCGCCCGCCTCCTTGTTCAGCCAGCCGTAACGGATCACGCCGGACTGGGTGGCGATCATTTCGCGGACAAACTTCCTGCCGTCGGCGTCGGTGCTGTCGATGATGTTCTCCCCTTCCCGGGTGGGATGAATCACCAGCCGCCCCTGCTCTTTGCCGGGGCGAGCGTCGACGGCGAAGATGTACCCGGTTTTGCCCACCTTGGCCGCCCGGACCTTCTCCTTGAGGGCCTTCAGCCCCTGGGTGAAGTCAAGGCCGATGAAGAGGATGCCGATCACTCTCCCCTGCCCGTCCTTGATGGGAAGGTAGCGGGTCATGTAGTCCCGGTCGAAGAGGGTGGCCTTGCCCACGAACTCCTGCCCCTCCAGGAGCCTGCGGTAGGCGGGGTGGTCCCGGTCCAGGGCAGTGCCGACGGCGCGGCTGCCGTCCTCCTTGGAGAGCGAGGTGGCGATGCGGACGAAATCGTCGCCGCTGCGCACGAACACCGTGGCCGCGGCATTGGTGAGGGCGGTGAAGCGGTCGACGATGGCGGTGTTGAGGTTCAAGACGGTTGCGCCCGAGGTGAGTTGCGGGGTCGACCTGCCGGCGACGGTCACGCTGCGTGTGGCATCCACGGCGAAGGGGCCGGGGAAGGTAGAGCGGAACAGGGCCGCCAGCTTGACCGCCCCGTCGCTCAGGGCACCGTGGTAGGAAGACATGGAATTGACCAGCGACTCCGCCTGCAGCGCCAGGTGCCCTTCCGCCTCGGCGGCCAGGCGGCTGGTGACGGTCGAGGTGATCAGCAGGCCGAAAAGGGTCAGCACCGCCACGATCAGCGCCCCCTGCCCGACTCCCAGCTTGGTACCGATGGAAAATTTCGACGACAGTGCCATGTCCCCTCCAGTTGCGCGGCCGGCGCGACAGCCCCGGCCGCCCCCTCTCTTGCGGTCTCCATGGAGTGATATCGGAACACACTTAAGCCTTCTTTAATTTTATTTTCCTAAAAAACTTCGGCGCCTCGCCAGAGACGACCACAGAGGACAGGGAGGAAAAGCCCAAGCGGTCACAGAGGAAGGCAATGCTGCCTTCTCTTCGTGGTCTTCTGGGAACCTCCGTGTCCTCCGTGGTGAGACTTTATTTTTTCCAATGCCGGCACGATGGCGACAAATCCGCTAAAGAAATACGTGCAAAGCGCCGATACTACGTAAAGAATCAACATTCCAAACAGAAGCACGCCACACGGCTTTGCAGAGGAGATGGATGGCATGAAACGGTTTCGCGACTGGGGCATATTTCAAAAGATCATCAGCGCCACGCTGCTGTCCTGGCTGCTGCTGGTGGCCATATCGGTGTTCCTGCTGACACCGTACCTGCGCACGCTGATCATGCACGAGCGCCAGGAAACGGTGCGCGCCATGGTGCAGCAGGCCACCAGCAGGATGAAGTGGTACCAGGACCAGGTTGAACGGGGCACCCTGACCAGGGAGGACGCGCAGCGCAGGACGATCCAGGAGGTCTCGGCGGCACGCTACCAGAAGACCAACTACCTCTGGATCAACGACCTGGGCCCGAGGATGGTGATCCATCCCCTCAAGCCGGAGCTGAACGGCAAGGATCTGGGGCAGTTCAAGGATCCGGCGGGAAAGCTGCTGTTCGTGGAGATGGTGCGGGCCTGCAACGATCAAGGCAGCGGCTTCGTCAGCTACCAGTGGCCCAAAAGCGCCGCCGGCGAGCCGCAACCGAAGCTTTCCTACGTGGAGCTGTTCCGCCCCTGGGGGTGGGTGGTGGGGACCGGCATCTACCTGGATGACGTGCAGGCCACGCTGCTGCGCACGCAGCTGTACATCGGGGCGGGGCTCCTCGTGGTGCTAGCCTTGACCCTTTTGCTCACCTGGCTGATAGCCCGATCGATCACCACTCCGCTGCACGAGATGGTGAAGGCCGTGGAGGCGATAGCGTCGGGAGACGGGGACCTGTCCCGGAGCATCGCGGGTGGGCGCAGCGACGAACTGGGGGCGCTGGCCGGGAACATGAACACCTTCATCGAGACCCTGCACACGCTGGTGGCGAACGTACTCAAGGTGAGCATCAACGTAGTGATCGGCTCCAGCAAGGTGCACGGCATGGCCAAGCAGATCAACAGCAACGCCGACGATCTCGCGGCCCAGTCGGTCGCGGTGGCCACCGCAAGCGAAGAGATGTCGGCGACATCGCAGGACATCGCCCGCAGTTGCGCCCAGGCGGCGCAGGGCGGGACCACCACGACCCGGGTCGCCTCCGACGGGGCCCAGGTGGTCAACGAGACCGTGGCGGGGATGCACCAGATCGCTGAACTGGTGCGGGAATCGGCAACGACCGTGGCCGGCCTGGGGCGGCGCTCCGACCAGATCGGGGAAATCATCGGCACCATCGAGGAGATCGCCGACCAGACCAACCTGCTGGCGTTGAACGCGGCGATCGAGGCCGCCCGGGCGGGGGAACAGGGACGGGGCTTCGCCGTCGTCGCCGACGAGGTGCGCGCCCTGGCGGAACGGACCACCAAGGCGACCAAGGAGATCGGGGCGATGATCGGCGCCATCCAGGTGGAAACCAGGGCGGCGGTGCGATCGATGGAGCACGGGGTCTCGGTGGTTGAGCAAGGATCCCACGGGGCGCAGCGGTCGGGACAGGCCCTGCAGGACATCATCACCAGCGTCGAGGGGGTGACCGGCGACCTGGCCCAGATCGCCACGGCGGCGGAGGAGCAGAGCGCGACGACGCACGAGATAGCGGCCAGCGTACAGCGGGTGACCGACATCGCGCGCGACACCTCCGCACAGACGCAGCGGACCACGCACGAGGCGAACCACCTGCTCACCATGGCCGAGGAGCTGATGGCCCTGCTGGGCAAGTTCAAGATCAACGAGGATGCCGCGCTGGTGATCAGCAGGGCGAGGAGCGCGCATATGATCTTCGTGGGCAAGATCAAGGGGCACCTGGACGGCTCCATCAGGGTCGACCCGCAGGCGCTCCCCACCCACCTCACCTGCGCCTTCGGGAAATGGTACCAGGGCAAAGGAAAGGAGGACTGCGGCCACAGCGAGCTCTACCGGCAGATCGACCCGCCGCACGCCAAGGTCCATGAACTGGGCAAGCAGGCGGTGATCGCCTGCAACAACGGCGACAGGGTGAGGGCGGCGCAACTGTGCGCGGAGATGGTGGATGCCTCGCAGGTGCTGCTGGGGATACTGGAGCAGCTCGAGGAGCGGTGCGGGGGGAAAGGCTAAAAGGCTGTCTGCCGGCCGGTGGACCTGGTGGAGCTGGTGGACCTGGTGGACCCGGTGGACCCGGTGGACCCGGCGGACGGTTGGGGCAAGCGGGTGGGTGCCAACGCAACACGTCAAACTGCTTGCCCATCAGCGGGTGAATAGCTGGCGCATGCGCTCGGGCTCTTCGCCCAGCCACTGGGGATTGGCGGCGGTGCCGTCGAAGAGCGAGGTGGTCTTGAAGGGCTCGTAGTAACCGGTGCGGGCGGCCTCCGCGGTACGGGACAACAGCGACTCCAACTCGGCCGGCTCGAACGGGCGGAAGGTGTCCGCCGCGTGACAGGCCTGATCGAGAACCTCCATGCTGTCGATGCCGGTGATCACGACGGAGGTCGGCAGGTGCAGGGCGTAGCGCAGGCACTCGACGGCGCTTGCCGTGCCGGACTTGAGCAGGATGCCGTTGGCCATGGACTTCATCCCCAATACCCCTATCTCTTGCCGCACCAGCTCGGGAAGCACCAACTGCTCAAAACTCCTGAAGTGGGCGTCCATCACGTTCAGCGGCATCTGCACTGCGTCGAAACGGAAGCCGTGCTCGGCGGCGACCCCGAGCATGTGCAGGTGGATCTGCGGGTCCTTGTGTCCGGTGAAGCCCAGATAGCGGATCTTTCCCGCCTGGCGCGCCTCCAAAAGCGCCTGGTGCGCGCCGTCCTGATCGAAGATGCGGTGCGGGTCCTCGAAGCGGAGCACCTCGTGGTGCTGGACCAGGTCGATCGTTTCCACCTGCAGCCTTTGCAGCGATTGTTCCAGCTGCCGGGCTGCCTCCCGCCGGGTGCGCCCGTCGATCTTGGTCATCAGGAATACCCTGTCCCGATACCCGTCCCTGAGCGCCCTGCCCATGCGGAGCTCACTTGCCCCCTCGTTGTAATCCCAGCAGTTGTCCATGAAGTTGATGCCGCGGTCGATGGCGGAACGAACGATACGGATGCTGTCCTCCTCGCTGACCCGCGGCAGGCCCAGATGCCATCCCCCTACCCCGATCGCAGATACCCTTGCCCCGGTACTCCCCAAGGTGCGGTAAATCATAATTGCCTCCCAGGCCCCAGAACTCCCGCCGCGAACGGTGCCGCATCCGACCGGGTAACTATACGCTTTTTCGCCTCGCCTTCAAGGGTGGTTCCCGCGAAGATGACCAGCGCGGCGCTGACACATCACGGAGAGATCGAAAGGCGATCAGGGAGCAGGCGAAAAGGCCACAGCCTGAATGGAAAAAGGAGAGCCGGCGCGAACAACGCGCCGACTCTTTTTGCGTCCGAAGCCTAAAGAGCAGATTCGTAACTAGCTACAGCCCCACTACCGGGTCACCGGGAAGGTGGCCTGACACCCCTCCTTGAAGGTCATGCCGCCGAAGCTGGTGATGCCGAGCCAGTCGGAGCGCACCCCTTTCTTGGAGAAGATGACCTCCAGCACGCGGGTCTCGCCCGGGTTCAGTTGCCGCTTGGTGATGTCGGGGTTGGTCCAGACGGACGCACCGATCTTGACGCCCGGGCCGACCACTGCGCCTCCCGCAGCGTACTTGTAGATGGTCCCATCGAGCCTGATCTCCTTGATGGAGCCGTAGCTGCCCGGGAAGTTGAGCATCATGGTGTCGAGGGTAGCCATGGTCGCGCTCGCGTTGGTGAGTTTATATTTCACGGAGTAGTCACCAAGACCGTAGAAGGAGGCCCCGACCGCGCAGGTCGGCGAGGTCATCGTTACCGTCACCAGGTCGCGCACCTGGTTGCAGATGGTGCCGCTGCCGGCGACGCGCGCCGTAGCCGTGACCTGGTTGGTGGTGGTCTGGGTGACGAGCGCAGTTTTCTCAAGCGCCAGGGTCCCTCCTGCCTCGAGCCTGGTAGTCTGGCCCAGCAGCTCGCCCAGCTTGTCGTCGGAGACACTGGTGATGTCGACCGCGGCGCTGCCGTTGTTCTTGACCTGGTAGGAGTAGGTCACCTGTGCGCCGGCCCCCCTCCCGTTGAACTGCAGGAGTTCGAGGCTGCCGAATATGTCGCCGACGGCCAGCGGTTGCGAGCATGAAGTGTGGACCTTGATGGCCTGCCCCCCCACTTGGAGCTGGATCTCGGTCCCCATGTCGGTCCCGATCGTGGAGACGGTCAGCAGGTCACCGACGCTGAGGCCGCTGGTCGGGCTGACCGTGATCCTGGTGGGGTCCTTGACGATGGAGATGAGCGGAGAGCTGCCTGGAATGCCGCTGCAGGACCACTTGTCCGCGGCCTGGCTGTTCGAGCTGGCGCCGCAATCCTTGCCGGTGTACCTGAACGTCAGGGTCTGGGGTTTCGCCCGCAGGGAAAGACAGCTAGGTGCGGCCTCGGCAACGAAGGAGCAGGCGTCCTGTCCGCTTTGGGTCGACGGCGTGCACGACAGAGCCTCTCCGTTGCCGGCCATGCCGTCGAAGATCCAGAGGTTCAGCAGGGCGGTGTTCGTTGTCTTGGCGTTGCCCGCCAGCTTGCCGCAGTCCTCAGGTCCGTTCATGTCGATGTCGGAGCAGGAGATGTGGAACTGCGACTGCCCTATCTTGTTGCTACCCTGTGGATCAGGGAGGCCTGAGAAGATCTCCCAGATCTGGTCGAGTGGCGACCCCCCCATACCGGTGACGGTCACCTTCTCACCCTTGGCGATCGGCCCGGTGGTGGCGAGGAGGGTCGTGCCGGGAGTCCCTTTCCACGCCTTGATGTAGATGCCGTCCTGGCCGGTCCAGATCATGGTCAAGGAATCTATCGGCTTTGCGTTGCTGCATACGAAGCTCCCCGTCGCGGGAGGCTGGACCTGGCACTTCTTGTCGATCGCCACCTGGCATGCCTTGCAGATCACACCGGCATCGACGGTCCGGTCGGTTTGCCCGCTAACCAGCGTGACGGCAGGGGCTACGCCGGTAATGGGGCTGGCGTCGCTGTCGAAGGAGTCGTTCCCCCCCACGTTTTGCGTGGTGAACTGGGGAACGCCGGTGGCACAGGTGACGGGCGGGACGGTCTCCGCGTCGAACCTGACGCAGTACCGCCCCGGGTTGAGGTTCTGGAAGAGGTAGAAGCCGTTCGGGTCCGTCTGCATCGACGACACCACGCTGGTTGGGTTCTGGCAATCAACCAGGTTCACCGTCACACCGGGGATACCCGCACCGCACTCGGTCCCCGTGTCGCCGGCGTCTCCGATGATCCCGTTGTTGTTGCTATCCAGACAGTCCTGCACACCGTTTCCATTCAGGTCTCGCCACACGCGGTCGCCCACCGAGGCATAGGCATGCTGGAAGTCTTTGCATTGGACCAGGTTCAGGTCCTCGAAAACGATGGTCTTCTCGCCGACGCCATCGCCGTCGAGGTCGGCATCGGCCTTGATGACCAGGTCGTTGCGGACGATCCCGTTGGTCCGTGACCGGCCGAAAGTCCCGCAGATATCCACCGAGGATATAGGGTTAAGCGGGAAGCTCGCACTGGTAAGGGTGACGGACTGCGTCGGGCTGAGCGACTGTGCGATACTGGTCGTGGAGGGGACCAGGAGGGGATCCCAGACGCATTTATTGTCACTGGCTCCCAGCAGAAATCCGTCCGAACCCACCGATCTCGTGTCGATGCAGTCACCAAGGCGAACGTTGTAGAGCATCACCTCGCCGCAGTTTTTCACCAGGAACTTGTACACCACCTTGGTGTCGCCGTAGAAGGCGGTCGGCACTTTGACCGTCGGCGCCGGCACGTTGTTGGCGCCCGGCACCGAGGTTGTCAGGGTGCCGTCGGGGTTGGTCGTGGTCACGCTGTTTCTGATGAACGGGCCACCCAGCCCCGTCGTGCTGACGGATTTCTCGGCCTTGATGCAGGCGTGGGGGATGACCCAGGCGAAGCTTTGGTCGCTACTGGAACATGCCAGCACCAGCGCGAGCGCGAAGATGCCCGGCGCCCACTGTAGCCACGCCCCCCGGCGCGGAGCCCCGAAAGCGCCACGATTTTCCGGTCCGTTTCTTAGCATCCTACTCATGATGTACCTCCTTTACTTCTCAGGATGATGTTCAGCAGCCTGTCGCGGATCACCCGCACTCCGCCTGTGCCGACGGCGGCGGCCCTCGCGCTGTACCCTGCCGGTGCAGCTCCAGCCAAAGTTCCTTGTTCATCTGTCTCTCCTTTGATGACGAGAACCAAGTTAAGGCATCATTCTCGTCATGTTTCGGATAGGTTCAAAACAGATGCCAGAGTTAGCAATTTTTAACCATTGGAAAACCTTAAGCAATTTGTCCAGGCGAAAAATCTCCCCTCGCCGGGCGCTGAGCAAATTTTGAACTCAGGGTTGCAGAAGTTGAACAACTAAGGGCGGGCGAGCGGTGAAGCCCCGCCTCTTTTTGTGCCCGCGGTGGACATGGTGGACATGGTGGACATGGTGGACATGGTGGACATGGTGGACATGGTGGACATGGTGGACATGGTGGACATGGTGGACATGGTGGACATGGTGGACATGGTGGACATGGTGGACATGGTGGACATGGTGGACAGGGTGGACATGGGCCGACGCAGACGGCGTCGGGGACGGTACCCTCACCTGACTGAGCCTCACCAAAGGCTTTAAGCCGTTGACAACCCGACTGAACGGGCATAAATTCGCCTTCTCGGAAAGCACCTCGCGCAACCACTTCCACCTAGAGAGAGTTCCATGAAGCTTTTCACTAAGGGCGCTCGACCGCTGGCGGCGCTCCTCGCGGCAACGCTGCTCACCGCCGCGCCCTCGTTCGCGGGCGACACCCACGCCACTGCCTCCGCGACCGTCAGCGCCGCCAAGATCTGCGCCCAGCCCAACTACGCGGTGCGGGAGTATGCCGCCGTGATCGAGAAGACCAAAAAGGAACAGCCGGAGCTCGCCGAGGCGCTGCGCCTGTTCCCCAAGGGCGCCGATCTCCATAACCATCTCTCCGGCACGGTACAGCCGGAAAAGTACCTGGCGCTGGGCGCTGCCGACGGCGCCTGTTACGGGCCCCAAGGGACGACGACGCCCTACACCATTGAGGCGGCGACATCGTCCGGCCGCTGCGGCGACGGTTTCAGGGCGCTCTCGGAAGCTTCCGCGGGGGACCGGGAGCGGATCCTGCAGTCCCTCTCCATGTACCGCTTCGGCTATCCCGACACCCAGTCCGGGCATGACCACTTCTTCAACACCTTCGCCAGGTTCCGGGCCGTCTCCGACAACGCCTGCAACACGCCCGCCATGCTGGCCGAGGTACTGAGGCAGTCCCAGCGGGACGGCGTCTCCTATCTTGAGACCATGCTCTCCTTCCAGTCTTCGGCGGTGAGCGCGCTGGCCAGGCAACTGAAGCAGCAATTCCCGGTGCAGGCCTCGTACCGGGACAGCCGCCAGTTCCCCGCGCTGCAGCGTTTCCTGCTGCAGGCGGGGCTGGGCGATACGGTCGCCGCCGCGCGCACCGAGATCGCACAGTACGTCAACAAGACGCGCACCCTGCTCAACTGCGGCAGTCCCGACACCGACGCGGCCTGCGGCGTCGACTACGCCTTCATCGTGACCGTGAACCGCACCTCCTCGCTAGCCGACGGCACGCCGGACCTGGCCAAGGTATTCACCCAGGCCGCCTTCTCGATGTTGCTCGCCTCATCGGAGGAGCGCGTGGTCGGGGTGAACCTCTTGAGCAAGGAGGACGCCCCGGTCTCGTTGGCGGGATTCCAGGACCAGATGCGCATCTTCGGCTACTTCCACGAGGCCTTTCCCAAGGTCAACATGGCCCTGCACGCCGGAGAACTCACCCCCTGCTTCGTCGGGGCGGACAACCCGGCCCTGAAAGAGCACCTGACCGGCACGCTCAAGGCGGGGGCCAGGCGGATCGGGCACGGGGTCTCCTTCGCCTTCCTGAAGGACAAGGAGAAGTCGGAAGTGGCGGACCTCTTCAGGCACAACAACGCCCTGGTCGAGGTCATGTTCACCAGTAACGCCCAGATCCTCGGCATCGCCGGATCGGCGCATCCCTTCGCCCAGTACCGGGCCTACGGGGTGCCGGTGGCCTTCGCCAGCGACGACGAGGGGGTATCCCACGCGAACTTTACCGACGAATGGATCTACGGCGTTCAGAAGTACGGTCTCACCCGCGATGACCTGCAGTACCTCGGGCGCAACAGCCTGCAGTACAGCTTCATGACGGGCGCGCCGCTGTGGGCCGACGTGGCGCAGGGCAAGGCGGTGGAGGCTTGTTCTGCAGACGTTCCCGGTTCGGCCACGCCGTCTGTGCGCTGCGCAAGTTTTCTGAAGCAGAGCGCCAAGGCGGCGGCGCAGTGGGACTACGAGGCACGGCTGAAGGAGTACTGGCAGAAATACGGGAGGTTCTTCGGGAAGAGGTAGGGTAATCCAGCTTCCCCCTTTTGCAAAGGGGGATTGAGGGGGATTTGACTCCGCTGCAGGCTGGGAATCTGTGGCTGCCTTGGCTAAATCCCCCCTATCCCCCCTTCGCAAAAGGGGGGAACGTGAGGGCCCGAGCGGTTGTGAGAAATGTACTTTCTGCTTACCTAAATCACCAGGAAAACCATGAAAGAAGGGGACGCGGCGTGGGCTGCGTCCCCTTTTTGCGTTTGCGAGCGGTGCCTGGACTACATGAAGAGCATGAAGCCGTTGGCGAACTGAACCAAGCCGCAGATACCGACCGCGACGCCGGCCACCCAGACCATCTTCTTCTTCAACAGCGCAGCGATGGACGAGAGCAGGATGGCGATCTGCAGGAAGATGACGGCGAGCCCGAAGGGACGGCCGTGGTGCTGCGCATCGTCCCGCTCTTTCTCGAGTTTCTTGGCGTCGTCCTGGATCTTCGCCTTCTCCTGGTCGTACTTGGCAATCTTTCCTTTGAGCGCCTGCACCCTGCCCTCCATGGCGGCGGCTACCTTCCGGTCGGCGGTCCGCAAAAGCTCGCGCTCCAACTGCCCCTGCTCCATCTCGGCCAGGGACTGCTTGATGCTCTTGGCCTGGTAGAAGGCCCACTGGTCCGAGGCCTGGTTCTGCACCAGGACGGACCTGGTCGAGAAGCCGCCCCCCTTGAAGGTGGCCAGCGTGGCGCACACGGCGAGGACCACGGTGGTGAGTGCGAGATAGTTGAGCCAGGGCTCCTTTTTTTCTTCTGCCATTAGTCATACCTCCTGCTGGTGGTGATGGGGGTCGTTACGGCGGCAGCTAGTGCTCGTGCCGGTGATGCTGATCGGGCCAGTGCACGTGGGAATGGGTGACCGGCCGGTGCACGTGAAAGTGGTCGTGGGGTTCTCCCTCTTCCCCCTCCGGGTGTTCGTGTTCGTGGTGCTCGTCGTGGCGGTGTGGGTGGGCATGGGCCAGTTCCTCGTGGGTATGGCGATGGCCGTGCACCTCCACGTAGAGGAGCAGGATGCCCGCCAGCATGAGGACCGTGGCAACCCAGTAGGCGGCGGGGGGGCGCTCACCCAGCAGTGCCACCGAAAGGAGCGTTCCGAAAAAGGGGCCCACCGCGAAGAAGGTGGCGGTGCGGGCGGCGCCGATCTGGCGCAGGGCCTCCACGAACAGGACGAGGCTGACACCGTAGCTCATGGCGCCCACCCCGAGCGCGCCTGCAATCTGCGCCGGCGTGGCGGCGCCGGTGCTGAAGACGAGCGCCAGGACGATGGAGAAGAGCCCCGCGGCAAGTCCCTTCACCGACGCCAGCACCGTGGAGGAGATCTCGTCCACGTCGCGGGTCAGGTTGTTGTCGATGCCCCAGAAGACGCAGGCGATCACCACCAGCAGGCCTGAGAGCGAGAAGGAAAGCCCCCCTTCCGCCCTGAGCACCACGAGAGCGGCGCCGACCAGGATGAGGACTTTGCCGGTCCAGACGTAGGGGCCGATGTATTCCCTGAAGACGAGCCAAGCGATCAGGGTGGTGGCCACGGTCTCCAGGTTGAGAAGCAGCGATACCTCGGAGGCGGTGCCGTACTTGATGCCGAAGGCGAGGCAGAGCGGGGCGACGATGCCGCCGGCGATGACGGCGCCGACGAGTTTCAGCCGGTGTTCCTGGGAGAGCAGGCGCAGTTCGGCCCGGGTGCTCTTGCGCCGGGAAAGGAGCAGCGCCTGCAGCCCGAGCCCGGAGCCCAGGTAGAGCAATCCGGCGAGCAGGGCGGGCGACATGTCGCCGATGAGCAGCTTGCAAAAGACCGGCGACACGCCGAAGAGGGCCGCGGATAGCATGGCGAAAAGTTGTCCGGTGAAGACGGGCAGGCGACACCTCCGGGAACGGTCGTCCGTTTCTTGGGAGAAGAACAATAACCCATGTGAGGAGAATTTTCCATAGGGTAAACAAAGCGGAAAAGCCCCTAACGCAAAGCAACCGTGTTCTCTGTCAAGCAAAAGCGTGGCTATCGCTCCAAGGCTGGTTATCTCTGAGCATTGCATTCAGTATGACCAGGAGCTTTCGCATCGTAGCGGTTATAGCCACCTTGTGCAC
>NZ_BLXY01000016.1 GCF_014193585.1 Geomonas paludis | reverse complement strand
AGCTCCCCAACGGCACCCAGGCGCCGTACAAGCCCTACTTCGGCACCAAGGGTCACGGCCGCTTCGCGGTGAGCAACCAGTGCACCGTGTGCCACGACCAGAACGCGACCCACATCACCGGCACCCTCGGCGACAGCAAGCGCCTGCTCATGAACAACGACAACCTGCTGTGCGCCTCCTGCCACAGCAACGCCGCCGTGGTGCCGGCGCGCATCCTGAACCTCGGCACGCACGTCACCAAGGACAACGCGGACATCGCCTGCCGCGAATGCCACGACACGCACGGCACCGGCAACCTCTCCATGATCCGCGGCGAGATCAGGGGCTTCAACATCTACTTCACCGACCGGGTCAACACGCTGGTGGAGACGACCACCAACCGCGGCCTGTGCCAGGTCTGCCATACCAAGACCAACCACTACCGCGCCGGCGTTCCGGAGTCGAGCCATTACACCTCGGGCTGCCTGGACTGCCATCCGCACAACGGCGTCGGGGGCGCATTCAAGCCGATCGGCGGCGCCTGCGACTCCTGCCATGGCTACCCGCCGGCGCCGAAGAACACGGCAACCGCGTTCGGCAGCTACGCCAACTGGGCCAACGCCCGCTTCGAGGACTACTCGGGCGGCGGCGGCGCGCATCTCGTGGCGGCACACATTTCGCCGTTTGCCACCCCGGCGGAAGGGTGGGCCAACTGTTCGGTGTGCCACAACGCCGGGATGTCACACCAAATGACCACCCCCATCAAGGATCACATCGAGAACGTGACGGTGGTCGTAGACAGCAGCCTGCGCTTCTCCAACAGCTTCACCATCTACACCGGCGCCAAGCTGACCAGCGTGCCGGGCGCCAACAGGACCGGCAACTGCTTCAACATCGCCTGCCACATGAGCCCGTCGGCACGGTGGAGCACCGAAAGGTAAAAAAGGCCTGCACATAATTACTCAAGTAACTGGATCGAACACCGATTCAGCTTGGATAAAGGCCCGACTTTTTGTCAGGCCAAAGAAAGAGGAGGAGAAGATGGCAGCAAAATATGGAGGTCGATGTCTGTTTGTGTTGGCATTGGTGATGCTGACACTGATGCAGTTGACTGTGGGGAAGGCGCAAGCCGCCTCGCAGTACAACTATGACTGTTCTTTCTGTCACACGATGCCGCCCATGGATTCGGCAACGAGCAAAAAGGACCCCAACACCGGCGCTGTGCCGGGTAACCACGCAGGACACGCCACCTCGGCGGTCAGCTCCTGCGTCACCTGCCACGGCAGCCAGGTCAGCGGGTACCCGATGGGGCACCGCAACAAGACCATCGAGCTGTCCGACGGCATCGGCTACTCCAGGAAGATCGCGGCCGGCTTCGTGAACCAGACCTCGGTTCCGCCGAACCCGATGGGCACCTGCTCCACCGCGGCCTGCCACAGCGACGGCAAAGGCACCCTGCGTGCGACCCCGGCCTGGGGTAGCGCGGCCCTCACCGTGCCGGGCGGCTGCTCCGCCTGCCACAGCGTCGCCCCTGCGACCGGCAACCACCCGACCGCCGGGACCAAGCACGCCAACTACTACGGCACCGGCGTGACCTCCTGCGGGAAGTGCCACACCGACCACTCGGTACAGGCCAAGCCGTTCAGCCACGCCACCTCGGCCGGCCACCGCGCCATCGAGGTGAAGTTCGCCACCGGCGGCACCTTCGCTGCCAACCAGTGCTCCAACGTCTACTGCCACAGCAACGGCCGCGGCACCTACACCCCGCCGACCTGGGGCGGCACCCTGACCTGCGCCGGCTGCCACGGCGACGCGACCAGCAACACCCTGTCGGGCAACCACGCCAAGCACGTGAACAACGCCGCGTTCCTGGGCACCAGCTACGGCTGCGTCGAGTGCCACAGCGCGACCGTTTCCGACAACAGCACCATCTCCAACTTCAACAACCACGTCAACAACGCCAAAGACGTAGCCGGCAGCAAGGTCGGGACCCCGGTATCGGGTACCTGCTCCACCTCCTACTGCCACAGCGACGGCAAAGGCACCATGAAGAGCGTTACCTGGACCGGCTCCACCGCCCTGGATTGTAAGTCCTGCCACGGCTCCGACGCCGCTCCGGCGTTCGCTTCCGTCGCCGGCGAGCCGAACTACTCCAACGCCGGCGCCGGCCAGCCACGCGCCAACAGCCACGAAAACCACGTAGCTTCGGCCGCAGACTGCGCCAGCTGCCACGCCGACACCACCGTGAACGGCACCAGCATCAAGGCCGGTACCGCCCACACCAACAACGCACGCGACGTCAAAGCCGGCAACGGCAAGAGCTTCACCCTGGTCGGCAACTCCTGCTCCGCGGTATCCTGCCACAGCGGCAACGGCATCGTGGCCGGCGTGGCGGACGTACAGTGGGGCGCATCCCTTGGCTGCAACGGCTGCCACGGCGACGCCGAGACCCTGACCACCAACGCCCACGCCAAACACGTGGCCCTGACCGGCAAGGCCTATGCCTGCGACACCTGCCACGCTTCCACCGTGTCCGGCAGCTCCAGCTTCGCCAACAAGGCCCTGCACGGCGACGCTAGCGTCGAGATTGCCGGCGCCCAGGTGACCACCTGGAGCGGCACCACCACCAAGACCTGCGCCACCTCCTGCCACATGTCGGCCACCCCGCAGTGGAACAACCTGGCATCCGGCGCCTGCGGTACCTGCCACACCGCGCTTTCCAACACCACCGGCGGCCTGATCAGCTCCAACGCGCACGCGCAGCACTTCAGCGCAGCCTACGGTCCGAAGTTCAGCTCGACCCTGGCTACCTCCTGCTCCAACTGCCACACCTCGAGCACCGCGGCAACCCACGTCAACGGCACGCTGAACCTGGCTGCCGGCAGCAACAAGATCGGCACCTGCGGTACCTGCCACAAGCAGAGCACCAACTGGACCACCGGTCGCGTCACCTGCGAAAGCTGCCACTCGACCGCTGGCGGCCAGCTCTCCGTCATCGGCGGCATCACCGCTCCTGACAAGACCCTGGCGGCAACCGCGGGCCACGGCAAGGCCGGCATCGCCCAGGCCTGCTCCGCCTGCCACGACAACACCGCAGCTCATATCAGCGGCGCCCTGGGCGACCAGAAACGTCTGCTGGGTGCCCTCACCGGCGCCACCAACGTTGAGTGTAACTACTGCCACACCAACCCCGCCAAGGTCACCGGCGCGGCGCTCAACGTGAAGGCGCACAAGGCTGCCGGCCTGGGCTCCCAGTGCTCGGACTGCCACAACGCCCACGGTACCGCCAACGTGAAGATGGTGAACGGCACCATCAACGGCACCGCAGTCAGCTTCACCGGCAACAACACCTTCGCCAACGCTGGCCAGACCGGCGTCTGCCAGGTCTGCCACACCACCACCAAGTACTTCACCAAGGCGGGTGTCCCGGCTGACGCTCACGTCGACTCCGCAACGGACTGCACCCAGTGCCACCAGCACAACCCGGCCACCGGCCTCGCGTTCGTGCCCAACGGTGGTTGCGACGCCTGCCACGGCTACCCGCCGGCACCGCGTCAGACCATCAGCGCCATCACCTTCGGCGTGCAGGGGAGCTGGTCCTCGGCCCGCTTCGAAGACTACTCCGGCGGCGGCGGTGCCCACATCCTCGTGGCGCACATCAAGAAAGACGCCAAACCGTCCGAAGGCTGGGCGAACTGCATCCCCTGCCACAAAGGCGGCGACGCTACCCACGCACGTGCCCTGCCCATCAGGACCCACGTTACCAGCGTAAGCGTCGAGATCGACCCGCAGTACCGCTTCTCCGACCAGGCCCTCGCCACCTACACCAGCGCTGCGCTGGTCAACGGCGGGACCAACAAGAGCGGCAGCTGCTTCAACGTGAGCTGCCACTTCAGGCCGAGTCCGAAGTGGAGTATCGAAAGGTAGAACTGTTTCTGATAGCAAAAGTAGCTTTACCAATGCAGTAGAAGCATGTTAAAAAGCTCCGGCGGGGGGTGCCCCCCCCGCCGGAAATTGGCAGTCTCAGGCATTTAGATAAGGGTTTACAGAAGGAGCTTAACATGAAGAGCTACCGCAGACCTGGATATGGCAATTTCCGAGCCTTCCTTCCGCTTGTGATGTTCGGAATTGTGATGTTCGCTGCATCGCAGGCGCTGGCCGCGCCGCAATACAACCTCACGTGCGTCGACTGCCACACCATGCCTCCGCTTGACTCGGCAACCGGTGAGCGCGAGCCGGACACCGGTGCATTCCGCGGCAACCACCAGACGCATGCGGCAGCGTCGGCCACGAGTTGCACCAAGTGCCATGGCGCTCAGGTGACCGTCACCGGCCACCGCGACGGCGTCATCCAGGTGCAGCCGAACCTGAATGGTCACGCGGGCGCCAGCTACAGCAGGGGCTTCTTCAACCAGACCTCGGTTCCGCCGGCGGTCCTTGGTACCTGCTCCAACGTGAACTGCCATTTCGAGCAACCGACTCCGGAATGGGGCATCACGGCCCTCGATCAACCCGACGCGACCAACTGCGCGGTCTGCCACAAGGCGGTGCCCGACAGTTACGCCCACTCCCAGCACTTGGCGGTGTACGGCAGCGAACTCTCCGTCTGCGCCAAGTGTCACGTGGATCACACCCTCAACGCGAAGCCGTTCCAGCACGCCACCAGCGCCGGGCGGAACATAATCGTGACCGTCGGCTCCTATGCCGGGTCCAACTTCGCGTACCTGCCGAGCCAGAGCGGCTCGCGGGTAGTGGGTAGCTGCTCCAACATGTACTGCCACAGCTCCGGCCAGAGCGCGACCGGCGGCCCCCTGGGCGCCGGCGATTACGCGACGCCGAACTGGGGTAACGCCGCCTCCGGCGCCTGCGGCACCTGCCACAGGACCGCAACCCTTGTCTCCGGCAGCCACAGCCGTCACCTGGCCTCCAACGGTGATTGCAGCAACTGCCATGTGAACGCGCTGCCCACCTCCTACAACGCGCCGACCCACGCGGACGGCAACATAGATGTGGCCGCCGGCAGCTACGACAAGGCCGGCGCCCCGGGTAACGGCTACGGCAGCTGTTCCACGGCCTCGTGCCACGCAAGCCCCTACTCGACCGCGTCGACCACCTCGCCGGTGTGGGGCACCTCTGCCGGCTGCTCTGCCTGCCACAACGGCATCGGCCAGTTCGCCGGCAACGGCGCCCCCGCCACCGGCAGCCACGACGCGCACATGGCCCTCGCAGGTTCGGCCTGCAACAAGTGCCACGACGGCGCCGAGAAGAACGTCACCGGCGGTCTTTCCCACGCCAACGGCACGGTGGAAGTAACCAACGACTACACCGGCGCTCCGGTCGTCAAGCATGCCCCGGGCACCTACACCGGGACCTGTCTGACCGCATCCTGCCACGCCGACCCCTACAGCCAGAGCGCGCTGGAGTCCCCGGTCTGGGGCAGCACCACCGGCTGCGCCTCCTGCCACAAGGGCACCGGCGCCTTCGCCGCCAACGGCGCGCCGGCCACCGGCAGCCACGCGAAACACCTGGCCCAGCCGGGCACCGGCTGCGACAAGTGCCATAACGGCGCGACCAGCGGCGTCTCGGGCGGCCTAACCCACGCCAACGGCACCGTTGAGGCGATCAACTACAGCGCCTCTCCGGTCGTGAAGCACCCGATCGGCACCTACGACGGCACCTGCTACAACTCCTGCCATTCCAACGGCAGTGGCGTTCAGGCGCAGACCCCGGTCTGGGGCGGCTCCATGCCAGCCAACTGCTCCGGCTGCCACGGCGGCGCCGCAGGGCTGGGCACTCCGGCGATGACCACCGGCAAGCACCAGGCGCACATGAACAACTACACCACCATGGGGCGCGACAACAACCTCATGTGTGCGGAGTGCCACGCGAAGACCGTGTCCCTGGCCAGCAACACCCTGGTCACCGGCACGGGCCACCTGAACAGCTTCAAGGACTACTCCGGCGTCAGGGCCGGCGGCAGCGCCAGCTACAGCGGCGGCACCTGCTCCAACGCCTACTGCCACAGCTCCGGCCAGCAGGTCCCGGTGTTCGTCAGCATGACCGGCCAGAAGACCTGGACCGGCAACGCCAAACTCTCCTGCAACGGCTGCCACGGCCGCGCGGCAGGGGCCACCTGGACCAGCGCAGCCGGCGCGCCGAACTACGCCAACAAGTACGACGGCACGCTCAAGACCGCCAACAGCCACGAGAAGCACACCGCTTCCATGGCCGACTCGCGCGGCTGTGCCAACTGCCATAACACCACCGTGGACCAGGGTGTGGCCGCCAAGATGCGCGACTACTCCTCCAACCACGTGAACCGCGTCCGCGACGTCGACTTCGCCATGGGCGGCAGCTACACCGAACCGAGCAAGACCTGCTCCACCTACTGCCACAGCAACGTCCAGGCAGCCGGCGGCAACGGCGCCGCCACCACCTTCGGCAACCCCGCTTGGGGCGCCAACGGCTCGATGACCTGCGCCTCCTGCCACAAGGACATGGCGGCCCTTCAGGAGAACGCCAACGACCTGAACATCGGCAGCCACAAGCGCCACACCGTGGATTCCGCCTACAGCTGCTCCCTGTGCCACGGCGCCGGCTACTCGGCCAACACCACCGGGGCGCCGCATGCCAACGGTACCATCAACCTCGCCTTCACCGCCAAGGCGACCGGCACCACCTACTCGCAGCAGGTGGACAACACCCCGGGCGACGGCTACGGCACCTGCTCCACCAGCGCCTGCCACGGCCGCGCGACCCGCAACTGGGGCGTCTCGACCACGCTGCCGACCTGCGAGAAGTGCCACGGCTCGGCCAACACCGCGCAGACCTCCGCGACCTTCAAGGACACCGCGGGAAGCCCCGCGAGCCCCTACGTCGGCACCCACGTGTCGCACCTGGCGGGCACCCATAACTACTCCAACCCGATCACCTGCGACCAGTGCCACTCGGTACCGGCGACGGTAGACGCAGCGGGTCATATGGACGGCCTCCCGGCAACCCTCACCTGGGGCTCGCTGGCTACCCACCCGAGCATCGCAGGCGGCGTGGAAGGGGCCAGCATGGCGCCCGATTACGTGAGCGCCGGGCGGATCTGCAACAACACCTACTGCCACGCCGGTCTCAGGAAGGGTGACGGTTCCGCTCAGGGTAGCGGCTCCGCTCCGTCCTGGAACGACCCGGCTTACCTGGGCGGTACCGGCTGCGGCAAGTGCCACATGAACCCGCCGGCATACCCGCACACCACGAGCACCAACTGCTCCGCCTGCCATAACCACGTGGCGCAGTCCAACGTCGCCTTCGTGGACAAGAGCAAGCACCTTAACGGCTCCATCGAAGTTACCGTCGACGACTGCCTCGGCTGCCACTCCTCGGTCAACGCCTGCGCGCAGAACGATCCGACCTGCGTCAACAAGGAGCTGATCGGCGCGCACAAGATGCACACCGACGCCGAACTGTTCCTGGCGGGCAAGAAGCTCTCCAACGGGGACTTCATCGATACCTCGTGGATCTACTCCATCGAGTACAAGGACGGCTTCCCGAAATACGGCTGTGGTTTCTGCCACCCGATGGATTCCGGCACGCACAAGAACTCCACCGTCGAGCTCGACCTCGACCCGAGCCACAGCCTGGCCGGCACCGTCAAGACCAAGAACAAGGCGGGCGGCCCCTGGGTCGTCAGCTACACCATGGGAAGCAACGTGGTCTGCTCCAACGTGTACTGCCACTCCAACGGCTACGTGTCGCCGACCACCAACCAGTACGTGTTCCAGACCACCCCGAACTGGTACGCGACCAACCCGTGGGCGAGCGTCGACAAGTGCGCCCAGTGCCACGGCAACTCGCCGAACACCGGCATCGAAGGTTCCGCGGCTCACGGCCGCCACGTGGTGGGCAACCACTACGCCGACATCTTCGACGGCTACAGCGCGAGGATCCCGGTGGCTGGCGGGGTAGGCTCCGGCGCCGCACACGGCGACCCGAACACCTCGACCACCTTCAACTGCAACCTGTGCCACAACGCCACCGTCACCGTCGGCTACAACGACAAGGGTAGCGTCTGCTCCAGCTGCCACGGCGGTTCCGCACCGCTCAAAGGCAACCTGCAGGTACTGGCCACCAACCAGGCCCACATCAACGGCGACGTCGACGTGGTGTTCATGAGTCCGTTCAACATCAAGTCCAAGGCGCAGCTCAGGCCGGGTGTCGATGCAGTCCAGTCCATCTACACCTCCTGGACCCGTGTGAACGGTTACAAAACCGCCGCTTCCTACGACCAGGCCCGGACCACCCCGAGCTACGTCGGCGGAACCTGCTCCACCGTCGCCTGCCACAACGGCACGCAGATGGAGTGGCGCACCAAGGGGCCGCTGGCCTGCGCAGCCTGCCACGTCGGGCTGCCGCAATAGGGGGGCATGAATGTGTATCACACTGATGCAAGCAACCAAGACACATCGAGTGCAAAGGCAGGTGAACTGACATGGGAAAAGTGATCGTTAAAAATATCAGGGGTATGGGGTGGGGCGCGAAAGCCTGCCTGATCGCCATGTTCACCATGTTGGCGACCGTGCTCCTCTTGCAGATGAAGCAGGCTCAGGATGCCCAGGCCGCGGTAGCGGTGCAGACCCAGTGGGCCATCCTCGGCACCGGCACCACCTCCACGCTCCCGGCCATGACCCTGGCCAAGGGAGCGGGGAGCAACCGCCTTCTCGTGGTGAAAGTGGTGGCGGAGTACGGTACGGCCATTACTACCTTCACCCCGACGGTGACCTACGGTGGACAGACGCTGACCAAGATCGTCGCGACCGACACCACCAGCCGCCAGAAGGTCTGGTTCGGCTACCTGAAGGAGACCGGCATCGCAGCCGCGACCGGGACCACCCCGTCCTTCGCGGTAACCTGGAACTCCACCCCGTCGGCTGGCGTCGGGCTATCCGCCGCCTTCTACTCCAACGTTAATCAGGGGACGCCCACAACAGGCTCCCGCGCAGTCGCTTCGGACACTTCGGCCACCACCCCGACCAGTGGCACCATCAACGTCACCGCCGGCGGTACGGCCATCTACGGCTCCAACGTAAACGGCGCCTTGGCAGCTTCCCTCCCCGCTGGTTACACGGAGCACTTCGACACTGCCAACAGTACCCTGTACGAGGATGCCGTCGGCTCCAAACCTATCACAGCCAGCGGTACCGAGAATCCGCTCCCGACCTGGACCAGCGCAAGATACGGGTTTGCCGTCATCGGACTCAGCCCTGCCACGACTACTCTTGGCAACGGCACCATCGGTACCACCGCCAACGTCGCGCCCGGCGCGGCCAACCAGAAGATCGACGGCTTCTCGCTGGTCACCAGTTCCGCCGGGACCACCGATTCGGTGACCGGCCTCACCGTCACCACCACCAACCAGGCGGCCATCGCCAGCATGCAGATCTGGAACGAGGCCGGGACCACCCAGTACTTCGCCACGGTGAACAACCCCGGCTCCAATACCTGGAGCTTCTCCGGCGGTACGCCGATCCCGGTGACCAATACGGCGGCCAACTACAAGATCCTGGTGACCTACAAAACCCGTGCGGCCGGCGCCCCTGCCGGGAACACAGCCACCACGGCAAACGTCACCGCCATCACCAGTGCCAACGTGCTCTCGGGCACCGACACGGCGGACACCACGCTGACCCTGATCAACACGCATGCAGCCTCCACCTGGGGGACCACCACCGCGGGCAACGCCAGCGTCACTCTCAACTGGACCTACGGCACCGCCGGCCAGAGTGTGGTCATCGTCCGCTATGCCGGCGCCAAGACCGACACCACCAAGCCGGTGGACGGCACCAGCTACACCGCAGGCACCGCCTTCGGCACCGGCGGCACCGTGCGTTACGTGGGCAACGCCTCCACCTTCACCGACAGCGTCGGTCTGGTGAACGGCACCACCTACTATTACAAGATCTTCGAGTACGACACCTACGTTAACTACTACAACGCGACCGACGTCTGGACCGCCGCCCTTACGCCGCTCAGTCCGGATGCCGTGGCCCCGACCGTCAGCGCAGGCTTCGCCGCCACCACCCCGGTGAACACCCTCGCGGTGCCCATCACCTCCTTCGCTGCCACAGACAACGTGGGCGGCAGCGGCGTCGCGGGCTACATGATCACCACCAGCTCGACCGCTCCGCTTGCCACTGACGCGGCGTGGACCTCTACCGCGCCCACCAGCTACACGGTGGCCGCGGCCGGCACCTATACCCTCTATCCGTGGGCCAAGGACGGCGGCGGCAACGTCTCCCCGCTGTACGCCACCCCGGTCACGGTGGTGGTCGATATGACCGCTCCGACCGTCGCCACCTTCACCGTGAACACCCCGTCGGGCAGCCGCAACATTCCGATCGCGGCACTGACCGGAACCGACGTCGGCACCTCGGTGTCGCGGTACCTGATCACCACCACCAGCACCCAGCCCGCCGCCGGTGCGGCAGGGTGGAGCGCCACCGCTCCGACCACCTACACCGTGGCGAGCGACGGCACCTACACCCTCTATCCCTGGGTGAAGGATGCGGCAGGCAACGTCTCGCTGGTCTCCGGGCTCACCCGCACCGTAGTGGTCGACGCCACGGCGCCGACCGGCCTCACCGCGGTCTCGCCGGTGGACACCTCCACCGACCAGCCGCTCAACGTGGCGCTGCAGGCATCGACCGCGACCGACGCCGGGGTGGGTGGCGTCACCTACTACTTCACCATCACCGATGGCGTGTCCTACAACGTGAACTCCGGCTGGATCGCCGCCAACAACTGGGCGCCGGCAGGGCTTGGCTACGGCACTACCTATACCTGGCAGGTCAGGGCCAAGGACAGCTTAGGCAACCAGACCGCCCTGACCACGCCGATGACCTTCACCACCGGTGCGGCCTGCGTGCGCAATGATCCGACGCTGACCCTGCTGACCCCGACCGGCGGCATCGCCTCCACCATCAGCGCGGACGGCGGCACCTCGGTCTACAACCTGAAACTGATCAACAACGACTACGGCGGGTGCGGGGCTACCACCTTCAACCTCGGCGTTTCCGACACCGACGCGCTCGACGTCTTCGATCCGCCGACCCTGGGCAACTCGGCTCTGACCCTGCCGCCGGGCGGCCAGGTCACCACCACCGTTACCGTCAAGGCTACCGTTGACCACGTGGGCGGTATGAGCAAGACCCGCGCCTTCACCGTGGCCGACGCGAACCACGCTGCGGTCACCACGGGCGACGTGCAGACCACCCTCAACGTGGTGGCGTGTACGCCGAAGACCCCGCTGCTGATCGTAGGCCCCGACTCCGGCTACCTCAACCGCGGCGGCACCATGAAGTACACCGTCACCGTGAAGAACACCGACTCCGGCGCTGGCTGCAGCGCGGTCACCTACAACCTGGCCATTCCGGCGGAGAGCAACTCCACGGACTTCAATGCGTCCAGCTTCAGCGCACCGAGCCTCTCGCTCGGCTCCGGCCAGCTTGGCTCGGTGACCCTCACCGTTTCCGCCAAGTCAACCGCGGCGAAAAACGTCATCAACCAGACCACGGTAGGCGTTTCCGCAATATCGCATACGGCGCCGGCCAACAAGGTGGTCACCTCCACCGTGAACAACCCGATGCTGCACAACTCGGATAGCACCAGCTCCACCAAGTGGAGTGCCAACGGTGGCTGGGGTATCCCCGGTGCACGCTACGGCGAGTTCGACTGCACCACCTGCCACGTGCAGGGCGGCGCCGCGACCCGCAACGTGAATCGCATCCGCGAGACCGTCACCGCACCCGACACCAGCAAGGGGCAACTCCCGGGCGCCGGGCAGCCGATTAACTACAGAAGGACCGCCGGCACCAGCAAAACCCAGCCGGTTCCGGGCTGGGACGGCGGCGCGACGCCGAGGGCCAGCTCCGACAAGATCTGCGAGATCTGCCATACCTATGACGCCGCCGGCGTCAGCGGCACCAAGGCACATCCGTACTCCACCGCGGCCACGCTGGGCAACCACTTCGGCACCGACGGCCGCGACTGCATCGACTGCCACAAGCACGGCAAGGGCTTCGGCGTAGCGGGTCTTAGCTGCACCGGCTGCCACGGCACCGAGACCGCCACCATCACCCCGGACAACCGCTACGTGGTGGCGCCGCCCAGAAACGCCAACGGGTTAACCGGCACCGTAGCCGGCATCGGCCAGGTCAGCAACGATCCCAAGGTCGGCGCGCATCAGGCTCACCTGCAGAGGCTGAACGGCTTCAGCAACTACTCGACGGTCGATTACACCTGCCAGTCGTGCCACGGGCCGCTGCCGACCAACTTCAACCACATCAACTCGAACTCCGTCCCGGTGTTCCAGGGTATGGCCACGAAGAACGGCGCCATGGCCGCCAGCTACACCGGCACCAAGTGCAACAACACCTACTGCCACAACCCGTCGGCTACCGGCGGCACGTTGCTCGCAGCCAACGCCGGTACTGCTGTGTTCCCGTCCTGGACCAGCGCGAACTACGTCGCGAGCGGCACCAAGTCGGTCGCCAACTGCCAGGTCTGCCACAAGGTACCTGGCAACACCGGGTTCGAGCCGGCCGGCACCCATAACGGCATGAACACCGACGTGACCGACTGCTCCGGCTGCCACGGTCACAACGGCGACGGCAGCGGCACCGTGGCCGGCCGACGCCACATGGACGGCGTCAAGTTCGGGGCCGGCAACTGCGACACCTGCCACGGCTACGACGTCGGCACCTGGTCCGCGTTCCCCGAGCGCTCCGGCGTAGTCACCGGCAAAGGCGCGCACGAAAAACACATCGCGTACCTGAAGACGCGCTACAACGTGACGTTGACCCCGGCCTCCGATGCCTTCGGCGTCGGTAACTCGTGGACACAGGTCTGCGGTGTATGCCATAATGGCGCCTCCCACAACATGGGCGAGGCCATCCCCGGCACCGGGCGCACCATTTCCATCACTCCGGCCCGCCAGTTCGGCGGTTCGCTGCCGGTCTACAACGGTCTCGTCGGTACAGCATCCGCGACCAGGCCGAAGACCTGCTCCAACGTTGATTGCCATTACAAAGAGACGCCGTCCTGGTAGTTTCCAAGCGGGGGGAGGCAGATATAATGCTGAACGTTTTCAAGGAAAATTTTGCAAAGACATTGCTGGTCGCAGGCGTCATCGCCGCCTGCGCCGGCATCCCCGGCACGGCGTCCGCGCTCACCTGCACGGACTGCCACGGCAACCCGCCGGTCGACAACGCAAGCCGCGTCGGTGGCACCACCGGCCAGTTTCCCGGCTCCCACGTCACCCACTCCGGTTCCGGCGCCGGCCAGTACGCCTACGCCTGCACCAAGTGCCACGTGAACAACGCCGCGGCGAACCACGCCAACGGCAACATCGACATGGCGGTGCCCATCAACGGCAACACCGGCGCCTCCTACGGCAAGGGGGCCAGCTTCGCGGTCAGCAATGCCGCCTTCAGCGGCAATACCTGCTCGGCCACCTACTGCCACTCCAAGGGGACCTCGGTTGCCACCGGCACCATTTCCGGGACCTCCCCCGCATGGGGAGGGAGCACCGCCTGCAACAGCTGCCACGGCACCGAATCCGGCACCAACGGCGCCCCTGGCTACACCACGATCCGTTCGAATCCGACAGCCGCGCCCACCAGCACCGGCTGGACCAACGGCACCAACGCGCTGGTGGAAGACAGCTCCTACGCTGTGTACACCGGGACCACGGCGCAGCCGCTGGTGCTGACCACCTTCAACATGACCGCCGCCGGGCTCACCACCGGCGATACCGTGACCGGCATCACCGTCGCGCTGCACGGCCTGAACACCACCGGCCTGGTCAACGTCGCCCTGACCAAGACCGGAAACACCACGGTTGCAGGCACCGCCAAGACCGTAACCATGCCGACCACCGACGGCTGGGTGATGGTGAACACCACTCCGACCGACCTCTGGGGCACCACTTGGACCCCGGCCGAGATTCAGGCGGCCAACTTCGGCGTCATCGTGAAGGACAACGACACCACCGCGTCCAATATCCAGATCGATTGCGTCAAAGTGATCGTGCACACCGCTGCCGCCCCCAAGATGAACAGCCACGCGAACCATAGCTCCAAGGGGTGCGAGGTCTGCCACAACGCCACCACGACCACCGGCACCACCATAACCAACGCAGCGAACCACGTCACGGGTAGCTACAACCTCTCTCCTGTCTCCGGCACTACCTTCACCTACACCTACAACGCCGTAGGAAGCAGCTGTTCGACCGTTTCCTGCCACGGCACAGCCGTGTGGGGGGTGTCGAAGCTGGGCTGCGTCGGCTGCCACTCCGTCCCCATCACCCGCACCAAGGGGAGGGCAGGGGTGCAGCTTGCGGCGGTCAGCACCGAATTCGGCCTCGCCTGGGGACACAAGAAGAGCGGGCGCGGTGCCGTCACCGACGCCGACTGCATCGTCTGTCACTTGGAAGGTGACTCCGCTACCGGCAAGGGGAGCGCGACCTATCACCAGGACGGCAACATAGACCTGCGCGACCCGGACGTCCAGGGGGAGACCCCGATTACCAACATCGCCGGAACCGCCTTCACGTTCCAGCGCTTCACCACCTCGTTCGTAGCGGGGAGCAGGACCAGCAGCGCCACCCAGGAAACCATCGCAAACATCGTCACGCAGAAGTTTTGCCTGAAGTGCCACGATGCTGACGGCGCGAAGAACACGACCGCGCGCAACGCTACCGGCACCCAGTACATGCCCTTCGGCGGGGTGAACCTCGGCGCCACCTACACCGTGGCGAACGGCGCTGCTCAGGCCGGCGGTCTCATCAACGTCGCCGGTCAGCTCGCCACCACCAACTCCTCGAGGCACCCGGTCTTGGCGCCTCTGAACCGCGACTTCCCGACGGCGGCCAAGAACAACGACCCCTACAAGCCGACCGGCACCAGGGGCACCTCGGGCACCCTCTCGCTGGGCGTAGTTATCCATTGCTTCGACTGCCACAACGTGGTCGGTACGCCGCTCACCACGCGCACCGTCGCTGCTCACGGCAACGCGGTAACGCTGAGGGGCTACCCGGTCGCCACCAACGCGACCACGGGCGTACCGATCAGCGGCACCACCTCGCCGACCTCGACGACCGCTGCGACCCTGTGCCGCATCTGCCACATCCCGGGTACCAGCACCAACCACGGGACGGGTTCGGCGTTCTCCTCCGGCGGTTCCGGCGCGATGAGCTCCTTCATACCGTACGGCTGCAACCAGTGCCACGGCAGCTCCTACAACACCGCGGCGGTACGCCCGGTGCGCGCGATGGACGTTCACGGCAACAACGTGCTGCCGACCAACGCCACCCAGATCACCTCCACCGGCAGGTGGGCGGGCACCTCTACGGGTACCCCGGCGCAGGTAAACGCTCGTCCCTACGCCTTCATCAGGAACACGCAGATCTTCCCGAACCACATGCCGAAGAAGATCGGCGGCTCCACCTACACCCCGACCTGCATGGGCGGCAGCGTCAGCCCCTGCTCGAGGGGTACCGAGACCTACACGGCCGGCGGCACCTTCTAACGAAGGCGCAGCTGAAATCCGGTCACAACACGAGGCCTCACCGCTTGCGGTGAGGCCTCCGCGCTGGAGCGCATACAGGCTTGGCGATTCGGCGCCGAAACGCTACAAGGTATCACATGGCACTTCCGCTTCATGACAGCGGCAGCAGATGTCGCGCTGCCGCTGCGCTCATACGGGTTATTCTTCTCACCACCGCCCTGGTACTGCAGGCATTCGGCGGGCTCGGCACCGCCGCACTGGGGGCGGCCGGGGTTTCCGACTCCGGAGACATCGTCACCGTTTCCTACCTCCAACTCAGAGAGCTTGCCGAACATGCGCGGCTGCAGCCGGGGCGCAGGTATCGGGTCTCCGACTTTCGCACCAGGCACACCATCCCCTATACCAAAGAGGTGAACACCGGCCCGGTGGAGGTGCTGCAGGTCACGGCCGCAACCGCCACTTCCCTCGATCCTGTCGCCCTTTCCGAGAGCTTTCCGCAGGACCTCATCCGCTATGAGTTGGTGAACGCCCTCGACGATGCCGCGTTCGACCGGGGTCGCATCGTGTACCGGGAGAACTTCCAGAAAAACGTCGCTTCTTACGAGGACTGGAGGGCGATCAAGTACCGGCGTGGCCGCAACCCCGCCACAGGGAAGTTCACGGAGGTCGCCAACTTCGAGGCGGGATTCCTGGACCTGTACCCGTTCAACAACTCGCCCGATCCCAAAAACATCGCTTCGGTCCGGATCGGCAAGACCAACGGCGCCGGCCATGCCAACATCGTGGTCGGCACCGGCGACGACACCATGACCTACGAGGTCCTGATCGGCGACGGCTGCAACCACATTACGATCGGCGCCAACACACGCACCATTCACATTGCCCACGCCAACGGCGACATCGTGATCGGTGATTTCAGCAACCACATCCGCATCGGAGTCTGCAGCGACGGCGTAGTGATCGGCGACCACTGCGAGAAGATCAACATCGGGACCACTACCGGTCCGATCAGGATTAAAGACCGCACCACCAGCTGCAACGTTGGTGACAACGCGAGCCCGATGACCCTTGGCGACGGCAACGGCACGTCCCACATCTACGTGGGGGACGGGGTGGTCATCGGAGATAGCCCGACCATCGCCGCATCGGGGACGCTGATGCGGGACCGCTCCACGATACCGGCCTCCGCTGACATAACCGGGCAGCGCACCCTGGACCTATCGCAGTTGCGCTACGCCGGGGTGATCCATCTCGCCAGCCGTAACCAGAGGGAAACGCTCGAGGCGATCCGCAAGCCGCACGAGCCTGATGAGGTTGACTTCCCGGTCGAGCTGAGGCCTGGGCCCGGGTTGCGTCTCATGATTAGTGCCGTTGCGCCGGAAACCCCGGCGACTGAAGGTCGGATCATGCTCCGAACCGGGGTGAGCCTGGACGGAGACCGCGGTGACAGTATCACCTTCAAGCGGGTGCGCGTCGGCAGTCACGACGTTTACGTCGAAACGGCCCGGTCCATCTACTGACTCCTCATCTGGCGGCTACGCGGCCGGAGTCGTCCGGCTGCCGGACCTCGCCCGGTGCGCCAAGCTGATACACCGAAGGCAGCTTCACGGAGTACCACATGAACTTTAAAACAATCGCAGCTATGGTGCTGACCTTGGCCCTTTGTGCAGGCGCAGGTTGCAACGGGAAAAAGCAGGATTCACAGGCTGTTTCGGGTACGGTCGACACCACCGTCGCCGCGCAAAGCGCACGGCTGGCAACCATTGCAGAACAGGACGCCCCCGTCGCGCAGCAGGGGATCACCGCCCAGCATACGGCCCCCTCGCCAGGTCAGGCGCCCGAGTTCACCGTCTTCTTCAGCTCCCTCGGCAAAGGGGAAGCCTACCTCACGTCGGGCCCTGAGGGCGCGTGCGTGGTACACAACGGCGCCCGGGGGAAGGTGTACCAGGGGGTCGGCGGGGTCGCCCTCAGCCGGGACGGGCGCCGCATCGCGTACGGAGCCGTTAGTGGCGGGCAGTGGCGCATGGTCGACAACGGTGCTGAGGGGGAGACCTTCAACGAGGTCGGAGATCCGGTCTTCAGCCCCGATGGGCGCCACCTCGCCTATGAGGCCCTCACCGGCAAGCACTGGCACGTGGTCGTCGACGGCAGGATATCCGACGGGGTGGTGCAGTATTACCAGAAACCGGTCTTCAGCGCCGATGGCAGCAAAATCCTGCTGATTGAGAACACGGAGCAGGACGGCCTTTTCCGCCTGGTGGTGAGCGACCTTGGCTTGGTGCAGCAAAGCCGCAAGGAAATGCGGATGCTTGGGACTGTGGTCAGTAAAAACCTGACCCAGATCGCCACGGTGCAGCAGGATGGGGCAAAGTACCGGGTGCTCCGCTTCAGCTTCGCGGCTCCCGACCAGGTATCCCGTGGTGCTGACTACGACGCCATCAGCGACCTCTCCTTCAGCCCTGACGGGGCTTCCCTGGCCTACTTGGCGCGCCGCGGCACCACCCGTCTGCTGGTGCTGGACGGCAAGGAAGAACCCCTGCCCGATGGAGGGATCATGGCGGCGCCTGCCGTGCGCCCCGACCGCAAGGGGGCTGGTGTCATCCTCGCCACCAACGCGGGTTACTTGCTGCACGAAGGTTTTGCCGGCAAGTCCCGCCACAAGCTCTATGCCGATGCCGGCGACCTGACCTACAGCTCGAACGGAGACCACGCCTACGTGGCGGTCACGGGCAACGAGATGCGCCTCGTGGTGAACGACAAGGAGGGTCCTCTGTTCGACAGGGTGGTGAGCCCGGTCTTTTCGCCTGACGGCAGGTTCGTGGTCTACCGCGCCCGCAAAGAGGGAAAACGTTTCGTGGTGGTGGCCGATCTGCAAGGTAGAACCGTGCGCCGGCACCCCTCCTACGAGATGGTTTTCGAGACCACCTTCACCTCTGACGGGAAATCGGTGGCGTACGGCGTGAAGAGCGGCCGGGAGCTTTGGTGGAAGGTTGAACCGCTGGACTCGCACGATAAGGGATTTGGACAGGATTGATATGACCAGGAATGAGCGTGACGAAGTAGAGTTGGTGGCGGAAACGGAGAGCTTTCCGGTCGAGCCCAGGTACCACCCGATCCACCGCATCCCCAGGATGATCTACGATTTTCTTGCATCTGCCCGCCTCGCCATGGCCCTTTTGGTGGCGATCCTGGTCTGCTGCCTGGCCGGCGTCACCGTCGTCAGGGGGGCGCAGGCGTGGCTCACCATCTTCAGCACCCTGTGGTTCAACGCCCTGCTGGTGTTGCTTGTGGTCAACGTCGCCTGCTGCTTCTTTGGCAGGATCTGGCATCGCAGGATCACGGTAATCTCCTTCGGCATGATCCTTTTTCACATGAGCTTCGTCGCGATGTTTCTCGCCATCGTCTACGACTCTTTGTTCTTCTTCCAAGGGTCGCTGCGGCTCACGGAGGGGGAGACCCTGCAAAACTCCGACCCGCACAGCTACGACGGTTACCGGCAGGGGCGTTTCTTCAGCTTCTCACGGCTCAAGGGTGAGACCACCCTGGTGAAAATGATCCGCGGATACCGGGTCGGCGGGGAGGACAAACGGGCGGCCTACGACGTGGAGGTGGGCGAACCCGGGCACAAGCGGCGCGAGGTCATCTACATCACCAACAACCTCGACTACAAGGGGGTCAAGTACCTTCCCGAGAAGGAGGGGTATTCGGCCTTGATCGTGCTCAGCGACAAGACGGGCAAGGAGCTTTACGGGGCGCATGTCCCGCTGCAGAGTCTCAAGCAGAAGGACAATTCCTACCTTTACACGACCGGGACCAAGGAGGGGGCCGGGAGCTTCCCGTTCCCGCAAGATTCCCCCCTGTACAGCCTGCAGGTGGCCTACCGCCCGGACCCGGTCAAGGATCGAAGCGGCGAGGTCTTCTTCCAGGTCTGGCCTTACCGCGAGGGTGAAATCCCGCAACAGGAACAACCTGCGGCCGCCGGGAAGGCGCCGGTGGGACAGCACTTCAGCGCCGGCGGGCACACGCTGGCAGCGAAGGAGATACGCTACTGGGTCGGCATGAATGTGCGCCACGATCCTGGCAAGCCGGTGATCCTGGCGAGCCTGTGGGTCGGGTTGGCGGGCATGATCATCACCACGTTCGGCAGGATGAGGAAGGGACGGGCAGGGAAAGGCTGAGGGGGCCAAAACGTACGGCGTCAGGTTTTCCTTCTCAAAATGTGCACTTGTGGTATGCTACTGCGGTTTGTTAATTTCCATTGGAGGAGGATCACATGAAAAGTGAGCTCGTCTGTTTCTGGCTGGCGGTAGCGCTCTATGGGGTTAGTACTTTCAGCTATATCTTCGGACTGATCGCCAGGTACGACAAGCTGTACCTCGTCGGTCTGCTCTCGGCCCTTGCCGGGTTCCTGCCGCACACCGCCAGCATTGGCCTACGCTGGGCCGCGAGCGGAGTTGAGCCGTTCATCACCATCTCCGAGTCGATCACCTTTGGCGTGTTCATGGCGGTTTTGCTCTTCCTGGTGTTCCAGTTGACCGTGAAGAAGGTGCCGCCCCTGGGTGTCCTTGTTATGCCAACCTCTTTCGTGCTACTGGGGTGGGCTGGGACGCTGATCAAGGAGGTGGCCACCTCGCTCAACCCTGCGCTGCAGAGCGCCTGGCTCTGGGTGCACATCGTCGGCGCGACGACCGGTTTCGCCTCCGTCCTGATAGCGGCGGGCCTCGGGCTCATGTATCTCATGAAGGAGAAGGACTCCGCCGGGATCGCCGACCGCCTTCCGGAATTGTCGGTCCTCGACACCCAGAGCTACCGTTTCGTGGCGGGCGGCTTCATCATGTACGGCCTGATGATCGTTTCGGGCGCTTACTGGTCCAACACCGTCAAAGGGAACTACTGGGCCTGGGACCCGGTCGAGGTTTGGTCGCTGGTCTCCTGGTTGATCTACGGCATCTACCTGCATCTCCGCGTGACCTTCGGATGGCGCGGCTCCAAGCTGGCTTGGTATTCGCTGATCGCACTGGTGGTAATGATCGTAAGCTACTGGGGCATCCCGTTTTCGCTGGAAACCTTCCACTCAGGTTTCCGGATCGACCATTCTTAATATTTGGAGAGTTGTTTGATGAGAAAGTTAGTAGTGACGGCGCTTCTTGTCGCAGTGATGAGCGGTGCGGCCTTGGCGGCGGTAGCTCCGCCCCAAGGTGCGCCCTCCGGTGTGCACCGCCCCTTGACCACCGCCGCCCCGCTCGCGACGCGCGGGCTGGTGGACGTGATCAAGGGGGCCACCCTGGACGGCTACCGCAGCATGAAGGTCGGCGAGGCTTTCGACCGGTACAGCCATTTTAAGATGAAGGATTGGCGCGAGGCGAGGGGAGCTGCGGGCACCATCTACGTGGACTTCTACGGATCGGCGCCGACTGGACTCCTGGATGTCAAGGGCCGCATGGCCGGGATCTCCAGCAAGGGATTGGTGGTGAAGTTCGTTATCTACCCGAACGGAGAATATGGCGTAGTCATGGTCACCAAGACCGTGGTGATGAAGGACGGCAAGAGCGGCGCCAGCCCGGTTTCCGACATCAAGAGCGTTCTGGACGCCATTTACGCCAACAAGAAGCTCGACCTGTAATCCCGGCGGGGCAACGCAAGCTAAGGTAATACATGAAACTTTGCATCATCTTTCCGCCGCTTCCCTTCGGCTGGACACCGGTAGCCCCCCCAATCCTGGAATACCTGGCGGCGCTGACCCGCCAGGCGGACCCCTCGATCGAGATCCAGCTGATTTCCGGCAGCGCGACCCCCGAGGCCTACAAGAGCGTCGAGTGCGACCTGGCCGCCATCAGCATCCTGACCCCCACCGCGGTTTCCGGCTACAACATCGCCGACTCGCTTAGGGCGCGCGGCATCAAGGTCGTCTTCGGCGGCATGCACGCCTCCGCCATGCCCGAGGAGGCGAAGACGCACGGCGACGCCGTGGTCATCGGCGAGGCGGAGAGCTGCTGGCCGCAGGTCCTGAAGGATTTCCGGGCCGGGACGCTGCAGTCCTTCTACCGGGGCGAGCAGTTGGAGCTCACCAACATGCCGACGCCGCTCTACGGCATGCTAAAAAACAACCACCAGTTCCGCATCGTCAACACCTCGCGCGGCTGCCCCTTCAACTGCACCTTCTGCTCGGTGAAACCTTTCTTCGGCGCCAAGATCCGCTTCCGTCCCATCGAGGACGTGGTGCGGGACGTGGCCGCCATCCCCGAGAAGATGTACGAGATCGGCGACGAGAACATCTGGTGGAGCAGCGAGACCAAGCGCGCCATCGAGCTCTTCACCGCGCTCAAGGGAAGCCCCAAGAAGTACATGGCCTTCGGCAGCCTCGGCCCCGTGCTGGCGCCGGAAGGCTCGCGCATGCTGAACGCGGCGCGCGAGAGCGGCCTCTTGTCGGTCTGGGTGGGGTGGGACGCCATCTCCGAGCACAGCCTCAAGGCGTACAAGGCCAACGGCAAGATCGGGGTGGACCGCGAGCGTGCCGTCAGGACCCTGAAGGACCACGGCATCGACGTCTCGCTCTTCTACATGCTGGGGTCGCGCGAGGACACCTTCGACGACTTCAAGCGCGCCATCGAGGTGGCGGATCGGCTGGGCGTTTCCATGCACCCGTCGCTCGTCGTCCCTTACCCGGGGACGGTGCTTTCCCGCGAGTACGAGCCGTACATCTACAAGGATCTGGGGTGGGAGTACTACAACGGCTCCTATGCGCTCTTCGATCATCCCGATCCGATGATGACGCCGGAGCTGAGGGAAGAGCATTTCTACATCAGCCTCCTGGAGCAGTTGAGCCTGCCCCGTGTGCTGCGGCACATGATGAAGGTCCCCATGGCCGGCTTCCCTTACGCGCACATCCTGTCGCTCATGTCGCAGCTGCCGGTGCGAAAGGGCGTCAAGATCGCCTTCGAGCAGTGGAAGGCGAACAGGGAGTCGGTGCGGGCGAAGAGGCAGAAGTAGGGAAGGGCTGGACAGGGGAAAAACTTCCCCCTCCCTACCTCCCCCTCCTGGGGGATGAGAGTGGACGTCCACGTCCCCTCTCCCTCTGGGAGAGGGTTAGGGTGAGGGATGTAGCAGGCAAAAAACGCCCTCACCCGCCCTTCGGGCACCCTCTCCCATAGGGAGAGGGAACACAACAAAAAGCCCCGCGGCACCTTGGGCGCCTGCGGGGGCTGATGTTAATCTCGTTCCCAAGGTCCACCTTGGGAACGCAAAGCCCCTCGAAGCTACAGCCATCTCGGATGCAAAACTGGAGCTATGCGCCAGATTAGGTTCCCAAGCTGGAGCTTGGGAACCAGGAACCACCCCCTCCAGCGGGAGGAGAGAGGACGTCCACGTCCCCTCTCCCTCTGGGAGAGGGTCAGGGTGAGGGATGTAGCAGGCAAAAAACGCCCTCACCCGCCCTTCGGGCACCCTCTCCCATAGGGAGAGGGAACACAACAAAAAGCCCCCGCGGCGCCTTGGGCGCCTGCGGGGGCTGATGCTGCTCTCTTCAAATTACGCTACTTCGTCTTGTGCTAAGCTACTTCGCCTTCTGCTCCGCAGCCGGCTTTTCCGACTTGAGCCCGGCGGGGTGATCGACCAGCTTCTGCTTTTCGGCTTCGGCCAAGAACCAGTCGAGCGGGCGCTCGGTCTGATCCTTGAAGGCTCCCAGCGACCGGTCACGCAGTTCGGCCGCTTCCTTGTCCGCCTGCGAGACGAGGATCTCGTCCACCACCTGCGGACAGGAGGCGACGGAGCCGGGACGGGCTTCGATCTCCTCGCGCACGCTCGGGGCCACCTTCGGGTCCTTCGCCAGACGCATCTTCAGGTCGATGGAGAAGTTGGTGTAGGTCTCCAGCATGCGGAAGATGGCCGAGTCCCCCATCGGCCCCATGGTGCGCTCCTCGTCGGGAAGCGGCGAAACCTTGCCGTTCTCTATCTTGGCGCGGCCAACCATCTCGCAGCTCCTGCCGTTGTCGGTGGTGTAGCCCAGGTTGTCGGTGATGACCGCCAGCACGGTGGGGACGTTGGCCAGGTCCCAGTGGGCCAGCAGGCCGACCTCGCCGTCGGGAAGCGGGGAGAGGTCGTCGATGTTCATGGCCAGCACGCGGGACCAGGGCGGCACCGGGCGGGCCAGCTTCTTCTCGGGGAGCCCCTTGACGTGGCGGCGCAGCGCGTCGTCGAAGAGGTTGGTGGCTGTCTCCGCCTCGCCCAGCACGTTCACGCAAAAGTGGCGCGGCACGTCGAGGATCTCCTGGACCATGTTGTAGTAGTCGTCGCGGGTAACCACGCCGAAACGGCCGCGGTAGCCGCCGCCGTCACAGACGCGGCTGCCGGCGGGAAGCTTGAAGGTGATCTTCTTGCGGCGGCAGGCCTGGAAGAAATAAACGTAGGCGGCGGTTGCGCCGATGAGGGCCACCGGCACGCCGCTCGCCTCGGATTCACGCAGCGCCTTCAGAAGGTTCTTCACGTCGATGCCGGTCTTGCCGAGAAGAAACATGCTGTCCGGCGTGCCGAAGGCCTGGCGGGTCTGGTCCATGCCGATGGCCATCCCCATGGACGGGGCCATCTCCGGGCTGGGCGCCAGGATCAGGATGCGGCAGCGCTTCCCTTCCTCGAAGTCCGGGAAGAGATAGGAGTTGGTCATCATCTTGTTGGCGCCGAAGACGAGCCTCTTGCCGTCCTCGTCGCGGAAGATGCGGCCGCGCTGGGTCAGGCTGGTGGTGCCGCCGGTCAGACAGGCCATCACCGACTGCTCCAGCGGGAACGACGCCACCAGGTGGGTCTTGAAGACGTCGTTGTAGACCATGGGGACGTCCTGCCAGCGGCTGATGTCGCCGGGGCGGACCTTCTTCAGGTCGCAGAACTCGCGGAAGATGGCGTTGCTGTGGTACTGCAGGTCGAAGAGTTGCATGCAGTAGTCGTTGAACCTTTCCTCGCTGAGTTCGGCATCGACTCCGGCTTCGATGATGGCGACGATTTCGTCGGTGAGACGGTGGCTCAGGCTCTGTGTCTCGGGCATGAAAAACTCCTATAAAAAGGACTATAGCGATTTTCACTATACTAGCTACTGGTTGTATAGCAGTCAAGACTATTATTGTGACTATTAGTTAAGCAACTTTCCTTTTTGGAACTGGACTTCTGTTCACTTTTTAAGCAGTATTGGCAGCGTGAAAGATTAATTCTTATGCAGATTCTGCGTGGGTCGGTTTCATTTCTGTAATCGACGAATTAATGACATAGGTGTTGGTCCTTTTCGTTTTGATTTTCCTGTGACCTATGGCATATTGTTATGAAATAATAAGCAGAATCGTTTCTTGAATTACAGCTTTCACATAAACAAGGGATAGGTTATGAGCATAAAAAGAGTAGCCCTGGTCACGCCGCCGTACCACTCCGGTGTCGTGGAATCTGCGGGGACCTGGCTTAACGTCGGCTTCGTCTACATAGCCGGCTCGCTGCGCGCCGCCGGATATGAAGTTGACTACTACGATGCAATGAGCCTGTGGCACAAGTGGCCGGAGATCGAGGAGCGTCTGCGCGCCTTCGCTCCCGACGTGGTCGCTACCACCTCCTTCACCGCCTCCATCGCCCACGCGCTGGAGTTGACCGCATTGGCGAAGAAGATCAACCCGCAGGTGGTCACCGTGCACGGCAACGTCCACGCGACCTTCTGCTACGACGACATCCTCAAGGCGGAGCACAACACCGTCGACTTCGTCGTGCGCGGCGAGGGGGAAGTGACCCTGGTCAAGCTGCTGGACTGTCTGAACGCCGGCGGCGACCCTGCCACCGTGCCCGGGCTTTCCTTCTGGCGCGACGGCGCCGTGGTCGCCACCCCGAAGGCGGCGCCCATCGCCGACCTCGACTCACTCCCCATGGCGTGGGACCTGGTCGAGTGGCCCATCTACCGCTACCGCGCCAAGAACAACGCCCGGCTTGCCATCGTCTCCTCGTCGCGCGGCTGCATGGAGAAGTGCTCGTTCTGCTCGCAGCAGCTCTTCTGGGAGCGTTCCTGGCGCGCGAGAAGCGCCGAGAACTTCGTGGCGGAGCTGGAGCTTCTGCGCGACAGCTACGGCGTCGAAGTCGCCATGCTCTCCGACGAGATCCCCACCTTTGACCGCGAGCGCTGGGTGCGCATCCTCGACCTGATGATCGAGCGCAAGGTGGGGGTGAAGCTCCTCATGGAAACCCGCGTGGACGACATCCTGCGCGACGCGGACATCATGGACAAGTACCGCGAGGCGGGCGTTGAGCACATCTACGTCGGCGTCGAGGCGGGCGACCAGGAGACCCTGGACCTCTTCAACAAGAACACCAAGGTCGAGCAGTCCAAGGCGGCCATCGACATCATCAACAACGCGGACATCGTCTCGGAAACCTCGTTCGTGCTCGGGATGCCGGATGACACCCCGGAGAGCATCGCGAAAACCATCGAGCTCGCCAAGCACTACAACCCGGACATGGCCTTCTTCCTGGCCATTGCACCCTGGCCCTACGCCGAGCTCTACCCGGAGCTGGAGCAGTACGTGGCCACCACGGATTTCCGCAAGTACAACCTGGTCGAGCCGGTGATCAAGCCGAAAAACATGACGCTGGAGGAACTGGAGCGCGAGCTGGGCAGGGCGAGCCAGAAGTTCTTCATGCACAAGTTCCAGAACCTGCGCGAGCTTTCCCCCTGGAAACAGGAGTTCATGCTGGCTGTCTTCGACATCCTGATCAACAACTCGTATCTGGCCGGCCAGATGCGGGCCATGATGAAGCAGGGCGGGCAGATGCCGCCCGAGGTGCAGGCGCTGGTCAGGAGCGTGAAGGGAATGCAGCGCGGGCAGGATGAAGCGCAGTCGCACCCCCATACCTTCGCCCCGATTCCCTGACGCAGAGGCCGCAATGGACAAAGTGAAAAAGATCGCCGTGGTACTGAACGGCTTCGTGCACGATTTCATGACCGGGTACTGGCTGTCCGCGCTGATCGCCATACATCTTCTGCACGGCTTCCGCCTGGAGGCGCCGCCGGTCGCCGCGACACTGGCGCAGATCGAGCGCTTCTTCTTCTGGAACAGCGTCGGGGCGGCCGTGGTCATCTTCGCCACCGGCGGTATGCGCAGCTTCACCTACGTGGACAACTTCTACGGCGCCGAGACCGAGAAGACCAGGCGCAAGATGCTGGTGATCAAGCATGTGGTGCTCTTCGTCGTGATAGGCGGAGGGAGTTATTGGGGGTACCGCACGGCGTTCAGTTGATGAACTCCGGGCTCAGCCTTGGAAAGGGTCTGGCATGAATTTCCTGATCATTGAAGATTCCGAGAAAACCGCGGAACAGCTGCGCAAAGGTTTGGCGGAGGTGAGCATCAACGCCGACATCGCCGGCGACGGCCTGAAAGGGCTCACCATGGCGAAGGAGAAGGCGTACGAGCTGATCATCCTCGACCTCATGCTGCCGGGGATAGACGGCTTCGAGGTGGTGAAGCGGCTGCGCCAGGCGGGGAAGAGCACGCCGGTGATCATGCTCACCGCGCGCGACGAGGTGCACGACCGGATCTGCGGCCTGCAGTCCGGCGCGGACGACTACCTGGTCAAGCCGTTCTCCTTCGGCGAGCTCTGCGCCCGCATCCAGGCGCTGTTGCGGCGCGGCCAGGTGCTGCAGCAGGACGAGGTGCAGGTGGCCGATCTCACCGTGAACTTCTTCGCCCGCAAGGCGACCCGCTCCGGCAAGCACCTGGAGCTGACCCCCAAGGAGTTCGCGCTCCTCTCCATGCTGATACGCCGCGCCGGCGAGGTGCAGTCACGTCTGCGCATCGCCGAGGCGGTCTGGAACTTAGGTTTCGACGCCAACCTGAAGATCGTGGACGTGAAGCTGGCCGGGCTCAGGGCCAAGGTGGACGGTCCTTTCGACAAGAAGCTGATCCACACCGTGCGCGGGGTAGGCTACGTGCTCGAGGACCGCGATGAGTGATTGCCCCGCTTCCGCAGAAGAAACACCTGCACGGAAGACGCGGTCCATGGCCCACAACCTGGCCATGCTGTACATCATCTCCATCCTCATCGGCTTCACCATGTGCGCGCTGCTGCTGTACTTCAAGCTGGTGCAGCACATCCACGATTCCGGGGGCGAGCAGTTGCAGGCGGAGATCACCTCGGTGCGCGCCCTGGTCGGCACCCACGCCGGGCTCAACGCACTGCGGCAGATGATGGATGCGGAAGAGCGGGGGGAGGATGCCGGCACCAACTGCATCCTGATGCGCATCGTGGACCGGGAGGGGAAGGTCATCGTCGACTGCCCCAGCATGAGGGGCATACTGCCGCCCTCGGCCTTTCCGCCGCCGGGTGACACCAGGGCTAAAAAATACCAGCACGATGACGGCAACTACCTGCTGAGGAGCGTGAAGCTCACCGACCCGGTGTCCGAGGCGGGGGGGTGGCGCCTGCAGATAGGTATAGACCTGAACGAGCATGACCAACTGGCCCGGGTCTACCGCACCTATCTCATTCTCTTTGGCTTCGGCGCCTTCCTATTCGCGATTCCCAGTTCCTACATCGTCGTCAGACGCGGGCTCAGGCCCCTGGATGAGTTCAGCTGCTCCATCAAGACCATCACCGGCAGCCGCCTCAACACCAGGTTGGAGGCGGCCCGCTTCCCGAACGAGATGCATCCCGTGGTCGAGTCGGTGAACTCCATGATGGCCCGTCTGGAGAGTTCATTCCAGAGGCTGTCGCACTACTCGGGGAACCTCGCCCACGAGCTGCGCACCCCGATCAACAACCTGATGCTCGAGGCGGAAATCGCCCTCTCCCAGGATCGCACGGCGGATGAGTACCAGGAGATCATCGCCTCCAGTCTTACCGAGTACGAGCGGCTGGCCGCGGTGATCGACAAGCTGCTCTTTCTGGCCCGCGCCGACAACGAGAAAAACGACCTGATGTTCGAGAAGCTCGATGCCGGGGCCGAGGTCGAGGAGGTGTTGGACTACTTCTCCGACGAGGCGAGCGCTGCGGGAATTTCTCTCGTCTGCCGCGGCGACGCCTCCTTCTGGGGGGACCGGACCCTGTTCCGCCGCGCCCTCAGCAACCTGATCAGCAACGCCATCGCCTATACCCCGGCAGGAGGGGACATCGTCGTTTCCTCGTCCATGGGAAGTGACGGCGCCGTCGAGATAGCCGTCGCCGACACCGGGTGCGGCATCTACTCCGAACACCTTCCCTTCCTTTTCGACCGGTTCTACCGGGTCAAATCCGGTTCCCAGCACAGCGGCACGGGCCTCGGGCTCGCCATAGTGAAGGCGATCATGGAGATGCACAACGGTGACGTCTCCGCCTGGAGCCGCCCGGGGCACGGGACCACCGTCACCCTCCACTTTCCGCAGCATCCCTCGGTGACCCACGCCGGTTCCCAGGACATCTGCTGACTCGTTGCCCGCCAGGGATGGCGCCCGCGCCATCCCGCTTCCACCTCCAGCCCCCTCTGCGCGAGGTTGTCGCGGCAATGCTCCCGAATGAAGGGCGGCGGTCTTCTCTGCTCTGGCCAGGTCGATCCCGGTGCCGACTTTCACATTTGCTCCACATTTCTTCCTTATTTCATGGGTAGCATCCCGGCAGGGCGCCTCTCTCCTCCTCTTTGAGGCGCCTTTTCCGGAGGGCGGCCAGGGCACGGGCCGTCCTCCATTTTTTAGCAGCGCCATTCAACGCACCGAACCCGTCATTCAGCGCCCCGAACCCGTCATTCGACGCCCTGCCGGGCAAGCCGAACCGCTTCCCTGAATGTGCTCTAACATATTGGCGTAAAATAATTTATCCTGCCGGTTCACCTCCAACTCATACCCGGTCTGTCTCTTCATGTGGGCCGTGTCCCGCACCTGTCGCGGTTTTGAGTTCACCCGGGTGGAATGGGTGTTTTGCGGTACAAAATTTGCTAATTAACGTGCAACTATAAGCGCAGGTTAGCTCAGCGCGATGGCAAAAACTGGGGGGGGGTCAAATGCTCAAAAGGGTATTGGCTGCACTGGTTTGTCTGATCACGATCTATGCGCTGGGGGCCTGGGCGGCAACTTCTTGGCAGTTGCAAACGAAGCTGTCGACGGCAGGGGGGACCATCAAGGTCCGCAACAATCCCACCCAGACCGCGGTGGGGACCGTTTTCTACGCCAACTTCACCACCTCTGCGGCAGTACCGGTGACCGTGACCGCCAATGCCGGCTACAACATCAGCGGCTTGACCAGAAACGGCGCCACTATCCCCATCGGCAATTACACCTCGCATTATTCCACCACCTTCCAGAAAAGCGGCGGCGCCCTGCAGTCGCTGGTGGCCAAGTTCGCGATCCAGAAGTACACGGTGACGGCGACGGTGATCGGTTTCGGCACCATAACACCGGCCAGTATGGCGGTATCCTCCGGCGGGACGGGTGTATTTACCGCCAGCCCGGGGGGAGCCGGAACCTTCCTGGTGGCCGCCACCGGCGGCACCCTGACCGACCTCGCCGGGCGCCCGGTCACCTTGCCTTTTGGGGAGCCGGTGAAGATCACGGTCAGCAACGTGACCGGTCCCGGGAGCGTGGTGGCGACCTATACCACGGTGCGGGCCGATGCGGGCCCCGAGCAGCGCGTCCTGGTCAACACCCTGGTTACCCTCGACGGCAGCGCCGGAACCGGAGGGGACAGCCAACTCTGGAGCCAGACCGGCGGCCCCGCGGTCACCCTCGCCGGTGCCGGCACGCTCCGCCCGACCTTCACCCCGACCGCCACCGGGACCTACCAGTTCAAGCTCACCAAGTTCCTGGGCAGCACCCCGGTCGCCTCGGCCGTAACCACTGTCACCGTGGTCGGTTCCCTCGCCGACAGCATGAGGAACGACTGCATGGGGTGCCACGGCGCTGCCGGCATCTATCCCGCCCCCCTGGTGTTCACGCGCTGGTCCGCTTCGGCTCACAAGGCGGTGGCGGTATCCTGCGTTTCCTGCCACACCAGCGGCGCTATGCCGACGCCGGTCAACTCCGCCTCGGTCAACCGCAGCACCTTTGTCATTACCGCGGCGAGCGCCGGCACCGTGGGGGGGAACTTCTGCGCCACCTGTCACACCCCCCAGATTGTGACCGACTACGGCGCGTCGCTGCACAGCAGGTCCGGGGTCACCTGCACCTCCTGCCACATCCAGGCGCCCCACGACCCGGCCGCCTCCGTCACCGCCTGCAACGGCTGTCATATCGACGCGTCGGGCCAGGTAGTCGGGCATCCCTTCCCGATGGGGGCCACCGACTGCACCACCTGCCACAACAAGCACAACCCCGGTGCCACGAGCGGCGCCATGCCGGGGCCGCTGGGGCTTGTGCACTACAACAACGTGACCAGCGCCGGATACCCCGCATCCTACGTCACCTCGCGGGCGAACTGCTCGGACTGCCATTTCGACAGCACCGCCAACGCGGCGGTGCGTCACCAGTGGTACAGCTCCGGTCACGCGCGGGTCAACGCTGCGGCATGGACGACGTTCGACTTCAAGACCCGCACCGGTTGCGCGCAATGCCACACCACCACAGGTTTCATCGCCTACTCGACGGGCAAGGTGGTGGCCGCCTGGGGCGTCGCCTCGGATAAGACCAAGGAGGTCCTCACCTGCATCGGCTGCCACAAGGACGTCCCCAACGGCGTGGTGCGCACGCTGGCACCGGTACATCCTTACCCCGACGACGCCTACCTCAACCGCGACACCGGCACATCCAACGTCTGCATGTCCTGCCACAGCGGCGCGAACAACGGTACGAGCATCGCGGTGAAAGTCGCTGCAGGCGCCGACTTCGGCAGCACCCCCTTCGTCGCCCCGCACTACCTCGCGGCCGGCGGTGTGCTGCACGGCAGGGGAGGGTACAACTTCTCCGGGTACGCCTTCTACTCCAGCAACAGCCACCGCGGCATCGGCATCGGCGACCGCAGCTCCACCGGCAGCAGCGGCCCCTGCATCGCCTGCCACAAGAGCGAGCAAGGCGGTCACAGCTTCATTGCTGCGGCAGGGTCCCCCTGCGCCAACTGCCACGGCACCTCGCTTACGGCGGCATCGCTCGCCGCAAGCCGGGACGCCTATGTTAACGGGCTCGAGGTGCTGAAGGCGATGCTCGCCGACAAGGGGCTCGTCTACCGGGAGGCCTACCCGTACTTCACCGATCTGAACTGGGGGAGCGGCCAGGGCGGCGCCGATACCATGGGGGCTGCGTTCAACTACGTGATGCTGCTGCGCGAGCCCGGCGCCTACGCGCACAACTCCGCCTACGCCAGAAAGCTCATCTCGGATTCCATCGATTACCTCTACAACGGCGCGGTCACCGGCTCGCTGGAGAGCGCTCTCAACCACCTCGTGGCACAGCAGAAGATCACCCCGCAGCAGTCCGACGGGATGAAGGCTTACCAGTCCGGCACCGGCTGCACGAGCTGTCACGCCAACACCTCCGGGAGCCACAGCGCCCATCTCGCCAGCGGCTTTGGCTGCGGTGACTGCCACGAAACCACCACCACCGGACGGGCGCTGTGGCCGGCCAACGTCACCCACATAAACGGCCAGACCGACGTGGAGCCCGGGCCCGGGCGGACCTTCAGCTACAGCTACAAGGCCGGGGGGAGTACCTGCAGTTCCATCAGCTGCCACAACAACGGCAGTGCCACCTGGGGCGGGTCGCTCGGCTGCGATGGCTGCCACGGTGCGCCGCCGGCGACCCCCTCGCACCTGAAGCACTACGGCGGGACCGTGGCGCAGGCGGCCTACGGTTCCACCGGCATCGCCCAGGACCTGGGGGCGACCTCTGCGGCCTACGTGATGAACTGCGGGAACTGCCATCCGATGGACGGCCTGAAGCACGGCAACGGCACGGTGGAGGTGGAACTCTACAACCCGCAGGCCCCCGCCGGGTCGCTGAAGGCGAAGAATCCGGCATTCGCCTCCTACGCTGCGGGGAGCACCATGTTCCAGGATGACAGGGGACTCACCTACACCCAGGGGACCTGCAGCAACGTCTACTGCCACAGCTACACCTCCTGGACCACCCCGAGCGACGTTCCGTCCTACGCGACCACCTGCACGCCGCCGATACCGGCGGATCTGGTCACCACCACCAACTACCGCAACGTCACCTGGGAGAGCGGTCCGCTTGCCTGCACCGGTTGCCACGCCAACCCGCCCGAGACCCGGTACCCGGAGAACGGCGGCGGCGCCGGCGACAGCCACGTTTGGCGCAGCGACGATTTCGGCTATGGCCCGGTCGACTTCCTGCACAAGAACAACATGTACTTCGAGACCGGGGACTCCGAGCCGCTGGCGTGTCTGTACTGCCACAACGACACCGTGAAGCAGAAGGGGAGCTACACGAGGACCGAAAACGCCTCCGGGATCTTCTCGACCATGAGCGATGTACCGATCGACAACTTCGCCGCCCACGTGAACGGGAAGAAGGATGTCGCCTTCGAGAAGCAGGTGGCGGTGCCGACCATCGACTACCCCTACGGCAGCACCTGGTCCGGGCAGAAGCTCACCTACGCCAGCTACGACACCGGCACGAAGACCTGCTCCAACGTCGCCTGTCACCTGCTGCGCACCAACGTCACGTGGGGCACCCCGTACAAGGGAGGCGTCGCCATGGACTGCGAGCGCTGCCACAACGGTTACGGCGGCTCCTGCCCCGATGCCGCGGCGGCGGCCAACCATATCCCCAGCATAACCTCCACCCCGCCCATCCTGGCCGCCCCGGGGTACACCTACACCTACACGGTTCAGGCTTCCGAGCCCGGCGGCGGCGCGCTCACCTATTCCCTGCCGACCGCCCCCGAAGGGATGACCGTCTCGGGCTCCGGGGTGATCACCTGGGCGCCCCGCCAGGACCAGCTCGGTCCCACGCCGGTCCGGCTCGTGGTCGCGAGCGTCGCGAGCGGCAACCTGCTCGCAGCGGAGCAGCAGTTTACCGTGACGGCCCAGGAGCCCCAAGTCACCTTCACCTCCGCACCGGTCACCACCGCCACCGAGCTGAAAGCCTACAGCTACACGGCCCGGGCGGCTGTGGCCAGCGGCATGCCCGCCGTCAGCTACGCGCTGTCGAGCCCGCCAACAGGGATGACCATCACGTCCAGCACGGGCGCCATCAGTTGGACCCCCACCGAGGCACAGGCCGGCGCGAGCTATCCCGTTACCGTGACCGCCACCTCCGGGGCATACCAGGCGACGCAGAGCTTCGACGTGCAGGTAGCACCGTCGCCGATCGCGATAACGTCCACTCCCGGCACCTCTGCGAGCACCCAGGTCGCCTACAGCTATCCCATAACGGCGACCCTCGCCGGGGTGACGACGTTCAGCTACTCCCTGATCACCAAGCCCACCGGGATGACGGTCAACAGCGCAGGGGTGATCAGTTGGACCCCGACCTCGACGCAGACCGGCTCCTTCCCGGTGGTGCTCCAGGTGTCAGGTGGTGGGTATCTGAAGCGGCAGAGTTTCACCATCGTCGTTGCGGCCTCGCCCATCACCATCACCTCGACGCCGGTGACGACTGCCAAAGTAGGCGTCGCCTACAGCTACCCCGTAACTGCGACCATGCCTGGGGGGGGGACGTTCACCTACACGTTCATCACGCGTCCGACGACGGCGATGACAGTGAACACCTCCGGCGTTATCAGCTGGACCCCGACCGCCACCTACGTCGGGACCAGGCCCGTGACCCTCAGGGTGACCAGGGGCGCTTCCTACACGGACCACTCCTTCAGTATCGTGGTAAGTCCGTAACAGAAGCCTCAACGCGAAGGCGCAAAGAAAAGCAGGATCCAGTTAAACCTTAGTGCTTTTGTCATTACTCGTTTTGTTGTTAACTTTGCGCCTTGGCGCCTTTGCGTTAAAGATTCAAAGACCAAAGCTATTGAAACGCAAAGCCGCAAAGTCGCAGAGCCGCAGAGTCGCGAAGAAAAGCATGAGTATTGTTAAACCCATCATGCTTTGTCTTTTGTTTCTGTTTTTGCGCCTCCGCGCCTTGGCGCCTTGGCGTTGAAGGTTTTAAAAAACAAAAGCCGCTGGCCCTTGAAGGGGGCAGCGGCTTTTTCGTGGAGCGCAGGGGGCGAATGATTATTCGCCCCTACAGGTGTTTCGGAAACCTCGGCGTTGCTATGCGCAGGCGGCGTTGGCGCGCTCGCGCTCGGTGGCGTCGTCCATCACCTTGTAAGCGCAGAACTCGCCACACATGGTGCAGGCACCGTGGTCGGCAACGCCGGACTCCTCGCGCAGGCGGCGCGCCTTGACCGGGTCGATGGCCAGCGCGAACTGACCTTCCCAATCCAGCTTCTTGCGGCAACGCGCCATCTGGTTGTCCTTCTCGATGGCCCCTTTGACCCCCTTGACGATGTCGGCGGCGTGCGCCGCGATACGCGACGCCATCACCCCTTCACGCACGTCCTCGACGCTCGGGAGTTTCAGGTGCTCGGACGGCGTCACGTAGCAGAGGAAGTCGGCGCCGGCCGCGGCGGCAATGGTCCCGCCGATGGCGGAGGTGATGTGGTCGTAGCCCGGGGCGATGTCGGTGACCAGCGGCCCCAGCACATAGAAGGGCGCGCCGTGGCACAGCCGCTTCTGCAAGAGGATGTTGGCCTCGATCTGGTTCAGCGGCATGTGGCCGGGCCCCTCGATCATCACCTGCACGCCGTACTCCTGGGCGCGCTGGGTGAGCTCGCCCAGGATGATCAGCTCGTGGATCTGGGCGCGGTCGGTGGCGTCGGCCAGGCAGCCGGGACGGAAACCGTCGCCCAAGGACAGGGTCATGTCGTAGGCCTTGGTGATTTCGAGCAGGCGGTCGAAGTGCTCGTAGAGCGGGTTCTCCGCGTTGTTGTGCGCCATCCACTCGATGGTGAAGGCGCCGCCGCGGGAGACCACGTCCATGATGCGCCCTTCCTTGCGCATGCGCTCCACGGTGGAGCGGGTCACGCCGCAGTGGACCGTGATGAAGTCGACGCCGTCCTCGGCGTGCTTGATGACACCCTGGAAGATGTCTTCCACGGTCATCTCGACGATCGCCTTCTTGTGCTTTCTCACCGCGTCGAGCGCGGCCTGGTACAGCGGCACGGTGCCGATGCAGGCCGGGGTTTCGGCGATCACGGCGCGGCGGATTTCGTCGACCGGGCCGCCGGTGGAGAGGTCCATGATGGCGTCGGCGCCGCTGGCGACGGCAACGCGCGCCTTCTCCAGTTCCTTGTCGATGTTGAGGTCGTCGGCGGAGCTGCCGATGTTGGCGTTGACCTTGGTTCTCAGGCCCTTGCCCACGGCGAGCGGGGTGCCGTTCACGTGCTTGTTGTTATGGCAGATGATGATGTTCCCGGCGGCGATCCCGGCGCGGATGAACTCGGCGTCGACCCCCTCGGCGAGGGCTGCCGTCTTCATCTTGTCGGTGATGATCCCCTTGCGGGCGTATTCCAGCTGGGTCATGAATTGCTCCTTTTAAGGCGGTTGCTGCGCCATGTAATTATTGTGAAAACAGGGCGAATGATTATTCGCCCGCCTTTTCGGTTTTTTCTCCCCTCTCCCTCCGGGAGAGGGTGGCCGAAGGCCGGGTGAGGGATGGTGCCGGCTGCGATGTTTACCTTGGAGGCCCTCACCCCAACCCTCTCCCAGAGGGAGAGGGGGCGCAGGCTTTAGCTGTCCGCTTGCTCCCGTGCTGCCAGGAAATGGTTCACCGGCCCGTGCCCCTTCCCCAGAGGCTGGGAAAACTTGATGGCGCGGGTGACGAACAGCTTCGCCCTCAGGACGGCGCTCGGCAGCGGCTCGCCCTGGGCCAGGTTGGTCGCGATGGCAGATGCCAACGTGCAGCCGGTGCCGTGGGTGTTGCGGGTGAGCACGCGGGGCGCACTGAAGCGGGTGAAGCCGTTGCCGTCGAAGAGTATGTCGGTGACCACCCCTTCGGTCAGGTGCCCCCCCTTGACCAGCACGTGTTTGGCCCCCATGAGATGCAGGGCGCGCGCAGCCAGCTCCATGCCGGCGCTGTCGGTGATGGTGAGACCGGTAAGGGCCTCGGCCTCCGGGATGTTGGGGGTGACCAGGTAGCTCAGCGGCACCAGCCTTTTTTTCAGCACCGAGAGCGCCTCGTCCTCGAGGAGCGCCACGCCCCCCTTGGCGCTCATCACCGGGTCGAGCACCACCATCCTCATCTCGTAGGCGGTCAGCTTGTCGGCGACGATCTCCGCGTTCTCCGGAGATGACAGCATGCCGATCTTCACCACGTCGATGGGGATGTCCGACAGCACCGCGTCGATCTGTTCCGCCAGGAAGGCCGGCGGAGAAGAATGGATCCCGGTGACGCCCCGGGTGTTCTGGGCGGTGAGGGCGGTGATGGCCGAGGCGCCGTAGCTCCCCAGCAGGGTGATGGTCTTCAGGTCGGCCTGGATCCCCGCGCCGCCGCCGGAATCGCTGCCGGCGATGGTGAGCACCGAACCGCGCGGCTGCGTCAGGGTGCGGTTGAACAACAGGGAGAGTTCCGTCGCGGCGAGGCCGGGCGAGCGGGCGGCGAGGACGGCCGAGATGACCGCGACGGCATCCGCGCCGGCGTCGATCACCGCGCAGGCGTTGTCGCGGTTGATGCCGCCGATGGCCACGATGGGGATCTGTACCTTTTCCCTCAACTGGGCCAGCGCTTCCGGGCTCTGCAGGTGCTCGACTTCCTTGCTCTCGGTGGGGTAGAGGGAGCCGAAGCCAATGTAGTCGGCACCCGCCTCCTGTGCGGCGAGCGCTTCTTCCATGGAGTGGGTGGAGATGCCGATCAGTTTCTTGGGGCCCAGCGCCGCGCGGGCCGCCGCCGGGTCGCCGTCCTCCTGGCCCAGGTGCAGTCCGTCGGCGTCCAGGGCGAGCGCGAGCTCCAGGTCGTCGTTGACGATGAACTTGACCTGGAACTCGGTGCAGAGGTGTTTCAGGTCGTTGCCGAGCGACAGGCGCTCCTCGAAGCTGCGCAGCTTGTCGCGGTACTGCAGCAGGGCGACCCCGCCGCTCCCGAGCGCCTCCCGCACCCGCGGCACCAGGCGTTCGCCCTGGTCCGTGATCAGGTACAGTCCCGCTACACGCCGCTCCTTCCCGCTATGGTCGACCACGAGTCTTAACAAGATGCACCTCTTAAAAACCTAAAAGCAAAACCACTAACAAGGAGAAAATCTGAGGACATCTGAGAAAGCAGAAACGGGAGAAAACCAGGCTTTTGGGTTAAACCAGAACCTTGCTTTCTCAGATTTTCTCAGATTTCCTCCTTGTGAAGGGTTCTGATGTTTAAAAACAAAAAGCCGCGACGGGGTCACGGCTCACGATGAAAAGGTCGGAGTACGCGCCGCTTCCCTACGCCGGTACTACCCGGATCAGGTTCAAAGGGTTCAGGATCGCCCTGTCTCAGTTCTGACGAACTCCCCTAGCTGGCTTTTTGCTGAAGGCGTAAACATAATGGAATCCTCTTGCAAAGTCAATCGCTTTCGGGTTTTTGCCTTTACACTCATGACCTAAAGTGGTAGAAAATTCTCTGGCCGGGAATGTCCCGGCCTGATTTCATTCAGATATACCGAAACGGGATTTTCGCGATGGACAGTCGTCCTACGGTGGTTGAGATAGATCTCGCCGCACTCAGGCACAACTTCGGGCTGGTAAAGAAGAAAGTGCCGCAGGGGTGCGGCATCCTGGCCGTGGTCAAAGCCGATGCCTACGGCCACGGTTTCCAGTACGTCTCCGAGGAACTGGAAAAGCTCGGAGTGGACGCCTTCGCGGTGGCCTTCCTCGCCGAGGGGGTGCAACTGCGTATGAGCGGCATCTACCGGCCGGTGCTGATCCTGGGCGGCATCTATCCCGGCGAGGAGAGGCGCTGCATCGGCCTCAACATCTCGACCGCGCTCTACTCGCTGGAGCAGGCCGCGGCGCTGGACCGGGCGGCCCTTGAGATCAAGTGCTACCGCAAGGCCAAGATCCACCTGAAGGTCGATACCGGCATGGGGCGCCTCGGCGTCACCTGGGACAAGGTGCCCGAGTTCCTCGAGCAGCTGAAGCAGTTCAAGAACCTCGAAATGGAAGGGATCTTCTCCCACTTTGCCAGCGCCGACGAACTCGACCCGGACGGCCTTGCCTTCACCAGGCTGCAGGCTGAGCGCTTCAACGCCGCCGTCACCGAGGCCCGCCGCCAGGGATTCGACCCGGCTTACGTTCATGTCGCCAACAGCGCCGCCATCCTCGCCGCCGACCTTCCCTTCTGCAACCTGGTGCGGCCGGGGATCATCCTCTACGGTGCCGCCCCGTCCCGGGATTTCGTGGACGAGCAGGCGTCGCTGCCCGTCATGAAGCTGAAGAGCCGGGTGGCGATGCTCAAGTGGGTGGAACCGGGCACCAGCATCAGCTACGGCAGGCGTTACGTAGCCGACAAGCGTGCCCTCATCGCCAGCGTTCCCGTGGGGTATGCCGACGGTTATTGTCGCAGTCTCACCAACAAGGGTGAGGCACTGATCCGGGGCCAGCGGGCTCGCGTTGCCGGCACCGTCTGCATGGACTGGATCATGCTGGACGTGACCGACATCGAGGGTGTTGCCGTGGGTGACGAGGTGACCCTGTTGGGACCCGACCCCATGGGCGACCGTATCAGTGCCGAGGAGTTGGCCGAGAAAGCCGGCACCATCCCCTACGAGATCATGTGCGGCATCGCCACCCGCCGCGTGCGCAGGGTGTACATCGGATAAAACACGAGAAGAAAAACCTAAAACCTTTCACAGGGAGAAAATCTGAGAACATCTGAGAAAACCTAAAGAGCTTTTGGTTTAACCCCAAAGTCTTTTGATTTCCTCAGGAAGTGCAGTTCTCAGATTTCCTCAGATTTTCTCCCTGTGAAAGGTTTCCGGTTTGATTTCAGGTTTTTCAGGGGTTTTTATGACTGACAAGGTACGGCTTACAACGATGGTGCAGGCGGCGGGTTGAGCTGCCAAACTGGGCCCGGCGGGCCTGGAAGATGCCATCCGCGACATAACCCGCTCGGACGACCCCAACCTCATCGTCGGTGTCGAGGGCGCCGAGGATGCGGGGATCTACCGCATAGGGGAGAGCCTTGCCCTGGTGGAGACCACGGACATCATCACGCCGCTGGTGGACGATCCCTTCACCTTCGGCCGCATCGCCGCGGCCAACGCGCTCTCCGACGTCTACGCCATGGGGGGCAAACCGGTGACGGCGATGAACCTCGCCTTCTTCCCGGCCTGCTCGCTCCCCACCGCGGTGCTGGCCGCCATCCTCGCCGGCGGCTCCGACGCGCTCAAGGAGGCCGGTGCCTGCCTGGTCGGAGGGCACACCGTCGAGGACGACGAGCTCAAGTTCGGCTTGGCGGTTACCGGCCTCATCGATCCCTCCCGCATCGTGAGAAACTGCACCGCCCGCCCCGGCGATGTCCTCATCCTCACCAAGCCGCTCGGGACCGGCATCGTCTCCACCGCCATCAAGGCCGAGATGATCGATGACGCCCTGGCACAGGAAGCGATCGGCTGGATGACCACGCTCAACGCCAAGGCGTGTGAACTGATGGTGGCCTGCAACGCTACCGCCGCCACCGACGTGACCGGCTTCGGTTTCATCGGCCACGCCTGCGAGATGGCGCTGGGCGCCAAGGTGACCTTCCGCATCGAACTCTCGCGCGTACCGGTCATGTCCGGCGTACCGGCCCTCATCGACGACGGCATGGTCCCCGCCGGCTGCTATCGAAACCGCCAGCATTACCAATCCCACGTAACCGGCTCCGGCGGCGATGCGCTACTGCCGCTCTTCGATCCGCAGACCTCCGGGGGGCTCCTCATTTCATTTGCCCCCGACGACGCCCGTGAATTCCTTGCCCGCGCAGAACAGTCCGGCCTCTTCGCCGTGGCGATCGGTGCGGTCGAGCCCGCCGGGGAGAGCACTATTGTCTTCGTCTAAGGGGCTCGCCGCCGCTTTCGACCTTGGCACCACCACCATAGCTGCGTCGCTTGTCGATCCGGCCACAGGAACGCGGCTCGCCGTCACCGGCGCCATGAATCCCCAGCGCCGCTGGGGAACCGACGTCCTCGCCCGCCTCACCGCCGGGGGAGATCCTGAAACACTGCGGGAAATGCAGGCGGCCCTGGCCGCCGAGATGGAGCGCATGACCGGCGTGCTGTTGGACCAGGCCGGGGCGTCGCCCGCGGATCTCACGCAGGTGGCCATCGCCGGCAACCCTTCCATGGAAACCATCGCCCTGGCCCTGCCGGTCGACTCGCTGGCCCATCCTCCGTTTCGCCCCCTTTTCTCCACCGGAAAATCCGTAACCACCCTCGACCTCGGCTGGAGCCGCGACTATCCCTGCTACCTGCTGCCGCTTCCGGGCGGCTTCGTCGGGGGCGACCTGCTTGCCTTTCTCTTCGGCCTGCCTGAGGCGCCCGCGGCCGCGACCCTCTTCCTCGATGTCGGCACCAACGCCGAGATCGCCCTTTTCGACGGCGAGCGTTACCTCGCCACTTCGGCCGCCGCCGGCCCCGCCTTCGAAGGAGGCAACTTGAAGTGCGGCATGGCCGCGCTCCCCGGCGCCGTGAGTGGCGTCGAAATAAAAGGGGACAGGCTACTTTTATCCACCATCGCCGGCGCTCCCCCTCGCGGCATTTGCGGTACGGGCGTCCTGGACACGGTGGCCGCCCTTTTGGAGCAGGGCGTCATCGACCCGACCGGCAGGCTCCTCCCGGCCGCCGAGATCGAGTCGAACCTGGGCAACCGGGTGCAGGAGGTGAACGGCATGCCCGCCTTCATTCTGCACCGGGACGCAAAAAGCCTGGTCTATCTCGACCAGGAGGACATCCGGGCGCTGCAACTCGCCAAGGGGGCGATGCGCGGCGGCATGGAGATCCTGCTGGGGAAGGCGAACCTGTCCATGGACGACGTTTCGCGGGTGGTGCTGACAGGTTCCTTTGGCGCCGTGCTCTCGCCGGATGTGCTAAAAAAGGTTGGAATTTTCAACGAAAAAATGGTAAGAATCACCGGATTTATCAAGGAAGGGGCGCTGGCCGGCGTGGAGCGTGTACTGCTTGCCACGGACGGCCGCGAACAGATGGAGGCCCTGGCGCAAATGGTCCGGGTCATCCCCCTTTCCGGCACTCCGCTCTTCGAAAAGCACTTCCTGGCAAATATAGATTTCCCGAAAAAAACAGAAGCCTGATGGGGACTGGCTCCGCCAGGTGCCTGTCCCCTTGACAGGTTGGAGGAAAGGCATAAGACGTTGAGGTTTTTCACCCTCGAATTTTTCTCTGTGTCCTCAGTGATCCTCTGTGTCCTTTGTGGATATGCTTTTTTGAAGTAAAGGGGGACAGGCACCTGGCGGAGCCAGTCCCCTTCCTGTGACCTCTGTGGTTATGCTTTAAATATCTAATCACCATCAAAGAGCAGCAACAAAAAGGAGTGGGCAAATGGCAAAGATTGGGCGCGCGCTGGTAAGCGTGTCGGAGAAGACTGGAGTGGTGGAATTTTCCCGGGCGTTGGCCGGCTACGGCGTGGAGATCCTCTCCACCGGCGGCACCGCGAAACTGCTGCGTGAGGCAGGCATCCCGGTGAAGGACGTCTCCGAGTTCACCGGTTTCCCCGAGATGCTGGACGGCAGGGTCAAGACGCTGCACCCGAAGGTGCACGGCGGCATCCTCGGCATGAGGGAAAACCCGGCGCACGTGGCCAAGATGCAGGAGCACGGCATCGAGCCGATCGACATGGTAGTGGTGAACCTCTACCCGTTCGAGGCGACCGTGGCCAAGGAAGACTGCACCATGGAAGACGCCATCGAGAACATCGACATCGGCGGCCCGACCATGCTCCGCTCCGCAGCCAAGAACAACCGCGACGTCACCGTCATCGTCGACTGCGCTGACTACCAGTTGGTGCTGGACGAGATGAAAGCAAGCGGCGGCAGCGTCTCCCGTGAGACCAATTTCCGCCTCGCGGTCAAGGTGTACCAGCACACCGCCGCCTACGACGGCGCCATCTCCAACTGGCTGGGCGCCCGCACTGGCGAAGGCGTCGCCAAGTATCCGGACACCCTGACCCTGCAGTACCAGCTGGCCCAGGGGATGCGTTACGGCGAGAACCCGCACCAGTCCGGCGCCTTCTACGTCGAGAAGGGGGGCAAGGAGGCTTCCATCTCCACCGCGCGCCAGATCCAGGGCAAGGAACTCTCCTACAACAACATCGGTGACACCGACGCGGCGCTCGAGTGCGTGAAGCAGTTCGACCAGCCCGCCTGCGTCATCGTGAAGCACGCCAACCCCTGCGGCGTCGCCGTTGCCGGCAACATCATGGAAGCCTACGACCTCGCCTACAAGACCGATCCCGAGTCCGCCTTCGGCGGCATCATCGCCTTCAACCGCGAGCTCGACGAGACCACCGCGCGCGCCATCGTGGAGCGCCAGTTCGTCGAGGTGATCATCGCTCCCAAGGTCACCGAGGCCGCCAGCGAGATCGTCGCCGCCAAGAAGAACGTCCGTCTCATGGAGTGCGGGTTCTGGCCGGAGCAGCCCGCTGCCCGTTACGACTTCAAACGCGTCAACGGCGGCATGCTGGTGCAGGACGCCGACCTCGACCTGTTCGCCGAACTGAAGGTGGTGACCAAGCGCGCTCCGACCGACCAGGAGATGGAAGACCTCCTCTTCACCTGGCGCGTCGCCAAGTTCGTCAAGTCCAACGCCATCGTCTACGGCCGCAGCAACGCCACCGTCGGCGTGGGCGCCGGCCAGATGAGCCGCGTCAACTCCGCCCGCATCGCCGCCATCAAGGCCGAGCACGCCGGGATCCCGGTCCAGGGAGCCGTCATGGCCTCCGACGCCTTTTTCCCGTTCCGTGACGGTCTGGACAACGCCGCCAGCGTCGGCGTCACCGCCGTGATCCAGCCGGGCGGCTCCATGCGCGACGCCGAAGTCATCGCCGCCGCCGACGAGCACAACATCGCCATGGTCTTCACCGGGATGAGGCACTTCAGGCACTAAACACCAATGGATAATTGACAATGGACAATTGACAACGCTGCACTGTCTTTGTCCATTGTCATTTCTGTTGCCATCATTTTTACATCGCAACAGCGCACCCTCGACTGGTTGCCCAGTGCGGGGTACATCGTCAATTGTCAATTGTCCATTGTCAATTGCGGGGTAAGGAGTTTGTATGAAGGTTTTAGTAGTAGGCAGCGGCGGGCGCGAGCACGCGCTGGTCTGGAAGATCGCCCAGTCCCCGCTGGTCACCAAGGTGTTCTGCGCTCCGGGCAACCCGGGCACCGCCACGCTGGCTGAAAACGTGGATATCGCCGTGGACAACCTCCAGGGGTTGCTCGATTTCGCCCAGAAGGAAGGGGTGGAGCTGACCGTGGTCGGCCCGGAACTGCCGCTTTCCCTGGGGCTCGTCGACCTCTTCGAGGAGAACGGCCTGAAGGCCTTCGGCGCCCGCAAGAACGCCGCCATCATCGAGGCATCCAAGGCGTTCTCCAAGGACCTGATGCAGAAGTACAACGTCCCCACCGCGGCTTACGGCGTCTTCACCGAGGTGCCGGCCGCCATCGACTTCATCGACAAGACGGGGATTCCCATCGTGATCAAGGCCGACGGTCTGGCCGCGGGCAAAGGGGTGATCATCGCCCAGACCCGCGACGAGGCGGTGGAAGCCGTCACCGACATGCTTTCCGGCAACGCCTTCGGCGCCGCCGGTTCCCGCGTGGTCATCGAGGAGTTCCTCAAAGGTGAGGAGGCCTCCTTCCTCGCCTTCACCGACGGCGAGCGCATCATCCCGCTTGCGTCCGCCCAGGACCACAAGGCCGTCTACGACGGCGACAAGGGCCCCAACACCGGCGGCATGGGCGCTTACTCCCCGGCTCCGGTAGTCACCCCCCCCATCCACGAGAAGGCCATGGCCGAAGTCATGCGCCGTACGGTTGACGGCATGAAAGCGGAAGGGCGGCGGTACCAGGGGGTTCTCTACGCCGGCCTCATGATCGACGGCGACTCCGTGAAGACCCTCGAGTTCAACGCCCGCTTCGGCGACCCGGAATGCCAGCCGCTTTTGATGCGCATGAAGTCCGACATCGTCCCCATCCTGATGGCCGTCGCCTCCGGCAGCCTGGAAGGGGTCGAGATCGAGTGGCACGACAAGGCTGCGGTCTGCGTGGTGCTGGCGGCGGAAGGGTATCCTGCCGACTACAGGAAGGGGGACGTGATCGAGGGGCTCGCAGAGGCCGGTAAAGTTGAGGACCTGGTCGTATTCCACGCCGGCACCAAGGCCAGTGGCGACGCCATCGTCACCAACGGCGGCCGCGTGCTCGGCGTCACCGCTCTCGGCGCCACCGTCAAGGAAGCCATCGATCGCGCCTACAGCGGTGTCAGGCTCATCACCTGGCCCGGCATGCACCACAGAAAAGACATCGGCGCCAAGGCCATGAACCGTTAAACCCAAAAAACCAAACCCTTAACAAGGAGGAAATCTGAGGACATCTGAGGAAAAGCAAAAGCGGAGAGAACCTTAAGATTTTATGTTCTAAAACAAAAGCAGTGCTTTTCTCCGCTTTGTCTCAGATTTTCTCAGATTTTCTCCTTGTGAAAGGTTTTCTCAGCTTTTAAGGAGATTTTATGTCTGATCCGACCGTTTTGATTCTGATGGGAAGCGACTCCGACCTGACCACCATGGAGGAGACGGCCAGGGTTCTTACCGAATTCGGCGTCCCCTACGAGATGCACGTTTCCTCGGCACACCGCTCCCCCGCCAAGACCTCGAAGCTCACCCGCGAGGCCGAAGGGCGCGGCATCCAGGTCATCATCGCCGCCGCCGGCATGGCGGCCCACCTGGCCGGCGTCGTCGCCGCGGAAACCCCGCTGCCGGTCATCGCCGTCCCCATGCCGGGCGGGGCACTCAACGGCGTCGACGCACTCTACGCCATGGTGCAGATGCCGGGCGGCATGCCGGTAGCCACCATGGCCATCGGCAAGGCAGGCGCCAAGAACGCCGGACTGCTCGCGGTGCAGATGCTCTCCCTGTCCTGCCCCGAACTGCGCACCAAGTTCGTCGCCTATAAGACGCGCATGGCTGAAGAGGTGGAAGAAAAGGACCAGGCGTTGCAGGCAGCACTCCAGAAGTGACGCCCGTTTGCAGTTGATTTTACTTGACAATGAGCCCCGGTTTGTATACCTTCGGCCCGTTTTCAGATCCAAAAATTATGGAGGGAACACTCATGAAAAAAGTTTTCGCTGCAGTAGCTCTGACCCTCGCCTTTGCCGTTACCGCAATGGCCGCTGATTCCGTCGTTTACCCGGCTAAGAACGGCAACGTCACCTTCAACCACAAGGCTCACTCCTCCAAGAACGAGTGCAAAGTCTGCCACGGCGACGCTGCTCCGGCCAAGATCGCTATCAACAAGGATGCCGCTCACGGCAAAGCCTGCAAAGAGTGCCACGCTGCCAAGGGCGGCCCGACCAAGTGTGGCGACTGCCACAAGAAGTAATCTGCCCTTACGGGAATCAAATTGCAGTGTTAGGGGTAACAGGTTCGCCTGTTACCCCTTTTTTTTGTTACCTTGTGTATTCGTAATTTTTGTTTTGCGCTTATTGACAATTTGTCTATAATGGCAAACCTGCTACGACAGCTGTACATAACCTTACCGGGAGACGGCCTTGACTACGACGAACAAACGAGGATTTGCACAAGAGGTTTGGGATTTTTTCTGTTCCTTGAAACTTTCCATTTTCCTGCTGATCGGCCTGGCGCTGGTATCGATCATCGGCACCGTCATCCAGCAGGGGCCGCAGCGTGAATACCTGGCGACTCTCTCGGAGACCAAGATTCGCCTCTACAGCGCCCTGGGCTTCTTCGACATGTACCACTCCTGGTGGTTCATCCTCCTGCTCTACCTGCTTACCCTGAACCTGATCTGCTGCTCCATCAAGAGGCTGCCGCGCGTCTGGAAGGTGGTTTCCGAGCCGGTGCTGGTCATGGACGACAGCTTCGAGAAGTCGCTGGCCAACGTCAAGGACCTCAAGCTCAAGGGGTCCAAGGAAGAGCTCAAGGAGCGCATGGCTTCCTTCCTCAGGAGCGAGTTCGCCGCACCGGTGATCACCGAGAGCAACGGCGAGTACCACCTCTTCGCCCAGAAGAGCCCCTGGTGCCGTCTCGGCGTCTACGTGGTGCACCTCTCCATCATCGTCATCTTCATCGGGGCCCTGATCGGCTCCTTCTTCGGTTACAAGGCGTACACCAACATCCCGGAAGGGGGCGGCGTTTCCCAGGTGCAGACCCAGAGCGGCAAGATGATCCCGCTCGGCTTCGAGGTCCGCTGCGAGAAATTCTCCGTTGCCTATTACGACACCGGCGCGCCGAAGGAATTCAAGAGCATCCTGACCGTGCTGGAGAACGGGCAGCCCGTGCCGGGCTTCCAGAGCCGCCCGATCATCGTCAACGACCCGCTTACCTACAAGGGGATCACCTTCTACCAGTCCAGCTTCGGGCAGGCCGACGAGGGGTCGCTCTACCACATCACCGTGCGTGACCGCAAGGGCGGCGCACCGGTCAAGCTGAACGCCCGTCAGGGCGAGCGCGTGGCGCTTCCCGGCGGCGCCTTCCTCTCCGTCATGGAAGCGACCATGGACGTGCGTCCCTTCATGAGGGGCTTCGACGGCCCGGGCGCCCAGGTCGAGTTCACCCCGGCCGGCGGCAACCCGCAGCCGTTCGTGATCCTCTCCGACAAGTACGAGTCCTTCAACGCGCAGCACGGCGGCGACCTGCTGATCACCTTCGACGGTATGGACCAGAAGTTCTACACCGGTCTGCAGGTGGCGCACGATCCGGGTGTCTGGGTGGTGTGGTTCGGCTGCTTCCTGATGGTCGTTGGTATCTGCATGGCGTTCTTCATGTCCCACAAGCGGGTGTGGGCGCGCGTTACCGATTCCGGGGTCACCCTGGGCGGTTCCGCCAGCAAGAACCCGGCAGGCTTTGAGATCTGTTTTGACGACCTGGTCGAGAAAATCGGCAAGGCTTAACAGGATAAAAACCATAACGGGGCTTGCCCCATGCCGCTCTAACTGAACGTCCGGAGGGTAATATCGATATGTCCAGTTCTATGCTTTTCAACGCAACCATGGTCATCTACATGGTTTCCACCTGCATATTCTTTGCATTCCTCGCCTCGCGCAGCAAGGCCGTGGGGCTTGCCGGTACCTATGCCGCTCTTGTCGGTTTCCTGATTCAGACAGCCGCCATCGGGCTGCGCTGGAAGGAATCCTACGACATGGGGCACGGCCACGCGCCGCTGTCCAACCTGTTCGAGTCGGTGGTCTTCTTCGCCTGGACCATCGTCATGATCTTCCTCATCATCGACTTCAAGTACAAGTACCGCGCCATCGGCTTCTTCGTCATGCCCTTCGCGCTGTTCGGCATGGCATGGGCGCAGTTGAGCCTGGACAGCAACATCGAGCCGCTGGTCCCCGCGCTGCAGAGTAACTGGCTCACCTACCACGTCGTCACCTGCTTCCTGGGCTATGCCGCCTTCGCGGTCGCCTGCGGCATCTCGATCATGTACCTGATCCGCGAGTCCATGGAAAAAGGGGGGGGCAACGTCCAGGCGGGCGGGCTGCTCTCCATGTTCCCGTCCATCAGGATCCTGGACGACCTGAACTACAAGGCGATCATGATCGGCTTCCCGCTGCTCTCCCTCGGCATCATCACCGGCGCCGCCTGGGCCAACTATGCCTGGGGCACCTACTGGAGCTGGGACCCGAAGGAGACCTGGTCGCTGATCGTGTGGTTCGTCTACGCGGCCTTCCTCCACGCCCGCATCACCCGCGGCTGGGTCGGGCGCCGTGCGGCCATCCTTTCCGTGATCGGCTTCGCCGCCACCATCTTCTGCTACCTGGGGGTCAACCTCTTCCTTTCCGGCCTGCACAGCTACGGGAAGTAGTCCCCTGAAAAGGTAATCTGATCGATGCGACACTCCCTCGTGGTCTTTCCTTTGGCAGTAGCTTTGTATCTGCTCTGCGTCGGCGTCACCCTTACTCCGGGTGACGCCCTCGCCGAGCCGTTCAAGTGCAGCATCTGTCACAAGGATCTGATCCGTGGGAGTGTGCCGCATAAGCCGGTCGCATCCGGGCGCTGCCTGGACTGCCACCAGCAGTTCAACGACAATCACCCCATGGGCAAGGACAGCATGGGGTTCAAGGTCCAAAAGGACAAACTCTGCGCCACCTGCCACGGCCACCTGGTCCAGAAGCCGGTGCTGCACAAGCCGGTGGGGCTTGGGCAGTGCACCAACTGCCACATGGCGCATAGCGCCGAGGTGAAGTCGCTTCTGAAGGACCCTTCCCCCGCGCTCTGTTTCCGCTGCCATCCCCAAGACCACTTTACCGGTGCCTTCACGCACAAACCCGTTGCCGACGGCGACTGCCTCGCCTGCCACGATGCGCACCAGTCCGAAAGCAAGTCCCTGCTCAGAAAGCCCGGTTCCGAACTCTGCTTCATGTGCCATGACCGCAAGATCGCCATGGGCAAGTCGGTGCACCAGCCGGTGCGCAACGGCGACTGCGTCAACTGCCACCAGATCCACGGCGGTCCCTATCGGAAGCTCCTCAAGGACGATTACCCGACCGTCCTGTACAAGCCTTTCAGCTACGACGCGTTCCCGATCTGTTTCCGCTGCCACGACCCCAAGCTCGCCGCGGCGGAGAAGACGGACCGGTTCACCAAGTTCAGAAACGGCGATCGCAACCTGCACGCGGTTCACGTTAACAAGACCAAGGCCCGCTCCTGCAGGATCTGTCACAATCCCCATGCGGAAGTGCAGGAGCGCCTGATCTATCCCAAGACGGAAGGTTTTGGAACCTGGGAGATCCCGATACGTTTCGATGCCACCGCTACCGGCGGCGGCTGTTCCGTGGGCTGCCACAGGACCTTGCGCTACGACAGGGTGAAAGCCATTGAACAGCAGTAGCCAACCTCCGACGCCTCCCCACCCAGGCCTCGCCGCCCTTTCTGTCCACGTACAGGTTCCCTGATGCAGCCGAAATTTTCCGTCATAATCCCGGTCAAGCCGGGGGGCGAGGTGCGTGCGCTCGCGGGGCTCTCGAGGGTGACCTATCCCGCCGACCTCTTCGAGGTGCTGGTGGCCTACGGCTGCCAGCCGAGCGTGCAAAGGAACACTGCGGCACGTGAGGCCAAGGGTGAGATCCTCTATTTCCTGGATGACGATTCCGCCGTGGCGCCCGACTTCCTCGACCGTGCCGCAGCGCACTACCGGGAGCAGAACGTCGCCGCCGTGGGCGGTCCGTCGCTTACCCCCGCTACCGATTCCCCCCTGCAGCGCGCCATCGGGATCGCGTTTTCCTCCGCGGTAGGCGGCGGCGGGGTGCGCAATCGCTACCGGAAGTTCGGCGCGGCGCGCTACAGCAGCGACAGCGAATTGATCCTGTGCAACCTGAGTTTTCGGCGCGAGATCTTTCTGGCGCACGAGGGGTTGGACGAGCGGCTCTATCCCAACGAGGAAAACGAGCTGATGGACCGGCTGCAGCAGGAAGGGCACCTGTTGGTGCACGATCCCGAGTTGGCGGTCCAGCGCAGCCAGCGCCGCACCTACCGCGCCTATGTCCGGCAGATGTACGGCTACGGACGCGGCCGCGGCGAGCAAACCCTGATTGCCGGAAAGCTGAAACCCATCACGCTGGCGCCGTCGCTGTTCCTGGTGTACGCGTTGCTGGTGCCGTTGCTGATACCGTTGCTCGGCGTCTCGGCCTTGCCGCTGTTGGTGTACCTGGCAATCGTGGTGCTGGCGTCGATGCAGGGGAGTCTGGCCGGTAAGGATGCTGCGCTCTTCCCCCGGTTGTTGCTGGTGTACCCGACGCTGCACCTGGTCTACGGAGCCGGTGTAATCCGCGGCCTGATCAGCCCCCGCTACCGCGGCGGCAAACAGACCCACTGGGACGTCGAGGTGCGACGGGTCAAACCTTTGGGTGAAGCCGTTCAACGTTCAACGTTCAACGTTAACGGCAATCCTCCGATTTCGGATGGGCACCCCGGCGGCGCGGCCCCTAAGTAACGGGTTGATGATCTAGCCGTTGCCGAGCAATTGAAGCGAAGACGGTTGACCGTGTCGAACGTTGAACATTGAACGTTGAACGGCTGTTATTGCGAAGACATGTAATGTGTTTAAACGTTGAACGTTGAACGTTGAACGTTTTTTTAAGGGGAGATGAAAGTGGACCTGAGCATAGTAGTTCCCATTTACAACGAGGAAGAGAACATCCCGATCCTGCACGAGCGGATCAGCGATGCGCTGATAGACACCGGGCTGGAGTACGAGCTGATCCTGGTTGATGACGGTTCCTCCGACAACTCCTACCCGGCGTTGAAGCGTCTCTCCTCGAAGGATGACCGGGTCAAGGTCATCCGCCTGCGCCGCAACTTCGGCCAGACCGCCGCCATGGCCGCCGGCTTTGATTCCGCCAGCGGTCGCGTGGTGATCCCCATGGACGGCGACCTGCAGAACGACCCGCTCGACATCCCGCTGCTTTTGAAGCGCATCGACGAGGGGTACGACGTCGTGTCCGGGTGGCGCAAGGACCGCAAGGACACCTTCGTGAACCGCAAGCTCCCCTCCATCCTGGCCAACTCCATCATCTCCAAGATGACCGGCGTACACCTGCACGACTACGGCTGCACCTTGAAAGCCTACCGGCGCGAGGTGCTCGACGACGTCAACCTGTACGGCGAGATGCACCGCTTCGTCCCGGCGCTCGCCCACCAGGTCGGCGCCCGGGTCACCGAGATGCCGGTCCGTCACCACGAAAGGCTGCACGGCAAGAGCAAGTACGGCATCTCCCGCACCATGAAGGTGATCCTCGACCTGATGACCGTTAAGTTCCTGCTGAGCTACTCGACCAAGCCGATCCAGCTCTTCGGCCGCTGGGGTATCTACACCCTGTGTGCGGGTTTCCTGAGCGGCGCCGTCACCGTGTACATGAAGTTCTTCGAGAACACCAGCATGAACCGCAACCCGTTGTTGATCCTGACCGCGTTCCTGCTCTTCATGGGGGTCCAGTTCATCGTGCTGGGACTTCTGGCGGAACTGAGCGCCCGCACCTACTATGAGGCGCAGGGGAAACCGATCTACAACATCAAGGAAAAGATCAACTTTGTCTGACACTGCGCTGCGCGTACTGGTGCTGGCGCCGACACCGTTCTTCGCGGATCGCGGCTGCCACGTCCGGATTTTGGAGGAGGCGAAGGCGGCCATTGCCTGCGGGGCGGATGTCCGCCTGGTCACCTACCACATCGGGCGCGACGTTCCCGGTGTGCGTACCGAAAGGATCGCCGGCTTCTCCTGGTACAAAAAGCTGGAGGCCGGCCCTTCCTGGGTGAAGCCTTTCCTCGACGTGCAGCTCCTCCTCAAGGCCTTCCAGGTCGCGCGCGAGTTCAAACCGCACGTCATTCACGCACATCTCCACGAAGGCGCCTTCTTCGGTGCCTTCCTCAAGATGCTGATCCGCGTTCCCATGCTGTTCGACTGCCAAGGAAGTCTCACCGCCGAGATCACCGACCACGGCTTCGTCAAGCCCGGCTCCCTGTTGCAGCGCTTCTTCGCCACCCTGGAGCGCTGGATCAACCGCAGTTCCGACTTCATCGTCACCAGCGCCACTCCTACCGTTGATTTGCTGTTGAAAGACGGCGTGCCGAAGGACCGGGTGCGCGCCCTCATCGACGGCGTCGACACCGACGTTTTCGCTCCCCAGCCCAAAGCAGAGATCCGGGCGCGTTTGGGACTTCCCGAGAAGCGCCCCGTCGTCGCCTACCTCGGTCTGATGAACAGCTATCAGGGGGTGGATCTTTTGCTCGAAGCCGCCGCCTATCTGAAAGGGCAGGGGGCGAAGATCCACTATTTAATAATGGGATTCCCAGACACGGCCTATCGTGAGAAGGCCGAGGCGATGGGGATTGCCGACATCATCACCTTCACTGGCAGGATCCCGTACGACGAGGCACCGTTGTATCTGAGTGCCGGCGATCTTGCCGTCTCCCCCAAAGTTTCCCTCACCGAAGCCAACGGCAAGCTCTTCAACTACATTGCCTGCGGTCTCCCCACCGTCGTATTCGACACCCCCGTCAACCGCGAGATCCTAGGAGACGCCGCGCTGTACGCGAAGTTCGGCGATGCCGCAGATCTGGCCGGAGCCATCGGCCGGCTGGCCGGCGACCGCGAATTGCGCGAGGAGCTTGGCGCTGAAGGCCGCGAGCGAGCGGTCCAACTGCACTCCTGGCAAGCCCGGGGGCAAGACCTCACCCGCATTTACCGCCACCTCATCAAACCCCGTTAAACCACAAACCTCTCACAGGGAGAAAATCTGAGAAAATCTGAGAAAATCTGAGGAAAGCTGAGAAAAGCTGTCTTCTGTGCTAGTCTTGTAGACTTTCGACGGGAGGTCTGCCTGATGATTTTAAGTGCCTTAACGGAACGGATCATCGCCTGCGCGGTAGAGGTGCATAGGGAATTGGGGCCTGGGCTGCTGGAGAGCGTCTACGAGGGTGCACTAACGGTGGAACTGTTCAATCGGGGGCTCCACTTCCATCGGCAAAAACAACTCCCAGTGCAATACAAAGGCGAACACGTAGGTGACTATAGGGTTGACCTGCTTGTGGAAGATACAGTGGTGGTGGAGCTGAAAAGTGTGGAGCATCACGACCCTGTATTTGAAGCTCAGCTCTTAACCTACATGAAGCTAGGCGGATATCACGTAGGTCTGTTAATCAACTTCAACACCTTGCTATTGACGAAGGGCATCCGGCGTCTTCAGCTCTAGCTTTTGTTTCTCCCAAGAAAAAAATTTAGGTTTTCACCGTTTCTGTCTTTTCTCAGATGTCCTCAGATTTTCTCCTTGTTAATGGTTTGCTGTTTGTAGTTGAAAATTATGTGAGTTTATACTACTGTTCACTTCATGAACGGTGACGACGAAAAGGTTTTAGATACTTATCGCTCTTTTCTCCTCCTCTCGGAGATCTCCGGGGACCAGCAACTCTCGCAACGGGAGCTGGCGAAACGCCTCGGCATCGCCTTGGGTCTGGTCAACTCCTACCTGAAGAACCTGGTAGCCAAGGGCTTCGTCCGGGTCAATAACTTCCCCAAGAACCGCTACGCCTACCTCCTCACGCCCAAAGGCTTCGCCGAAAAAAGCCGCCTTGCCTATCAGCACCTGAGCTACTTTTCCGGCCTCTACACCGTCGCGCGCCAGGATTACCTCAAGCTGTTCAAGTCCATGTCGGCGCACGGCGTCAAGCAGGTTGCCTTCTGCGGTATCGACGAAGTCGCCGAGATCGCCTATCTCTCCTTGAAAGAAGCAGGAATGGAACTGACGGTGGCGATGGACGCCGAGGCGGCCGGGCGGAAGTTCTTCGATAAGTCGGTGGTGACTCCGGCCATCGGTCTCTTGTCCGGCAACCACAACATCGTGATCACTTCCATGAAGCGCGGCGATGCTCTGCGCGATGAACTGCTGCGCATGGGCGTGGACCCCGAGCGTATCCACCAGGCGGGGCGGAGCTGATATGTCCGGCGCATTAAGCAAAAGCTTGAAGGTTATCTTCAGGGCTGATGCCTCAGTGGACATCGGTGCCGGTCACGTCATGCGCTGCCTCACCCTGGCAGCCGCATTGCGCGAGCGCGGGTGTGCGGTCTCTTTCATAAGCCGTGATCTCCCCGGGAACATCTCCGCCAATGTCGAGGCCGCCGGTTATCCCGTGTTCCGCATTCCAGTGGAGAAGAATCCTACTCCAGATGTTCCCTTTGCCCTCGATGTACCGGCGGACATTGCCCGGACGGCCGAGATCCTGCGGCATGAGCAGGATGTCGACTGGCTGGTCATTGACCATTACGGCGTTGACGTCACCTGGGAGACACCCTTGCGCGCGCTGGTCGGTAAAATGATGGTGATCGATGATGTCGCCAATCGCCGCCATGACTGTGATCTCCTCCTCGACCAGAACCTCTACGAGAACATGGAATCACGCTACGACGACCTCGTGCCGGAGCATTGCACCAAGTTTCTCGGTCCACGCTACGCCTTGTTACGTGACGAATTTGTACAGGCGCGCCGCTCTTTGCGGGAGAGAGATGGTTCCGTGAAGCGCATCCTGATCACCTTTGGCGGCGGCGATGCCAGCAACGAGACCGCGAAGGCCCTGGAGGCATGGCGTATGGTAGGCCGCGATGATATTGCGGTCGACGTCGTTGTCGGTGGGGGCAATCCGCACCGCGAGCAGTTGCAGCAGTTATGCGCAGACCTCCCCAACGTCTCGTTCCACTGCAACGTGAACAACATGGCCCAGATGATGGCCGAAGCCGATCTTGCCATCGGCGCCGGCGGCAGCACCACCTGGGAGAGATGCTTTCTCGGTCTTCCCTCCATCACCCTCATCGTCGCCGACAACCAGGCCGCGACCACCACTGCAGTGGGTGTGCAGGGCGCGACACTCAACGTGGGATGGTATGAGGACATCGACGCGGCAACTTTGGCGGGAATGATAAGACGGGTGCTGAGTGATCCGAAGGCATTGCAGGAGATGACGGCACGCGGCTTCGCCCTTATGGGTGATGCAGCCTCAACGGGGACTGCCCTGATAACAGATAGGCTCCTCGAGATCTCAAGCACTAACGCAAAGGTATGGTGAGAGTAGAAGAGTGGGTTATTCTGCTTATGCACTGAGCAAGAAAACGCAGCAAAGGAGATTGCGGTGACGAAAAAAATCTTAGTGACTGGAGCTGACGGCTTTATCGGCTCTCACCTGACAGAAGAACTGGTGCGCAGGGGATATGATGTAAGGGCTTTCGTTCTCTACAACTCCTTCAATTCGTGGGGGTGGCTGGAACAGGCTCCTGCAGATGTGAAGAAAAACCTTGATGTATTTTCCGGCGATGTGCGGGATCCGCACGGTGTCAAACAGGCCATGAAAGGATGTGATGCGGTGCTGCATCTGGCTGCTTTGATAGCCATTCCTTATTCTTACCATTCCCCCGACACTTACGTTGATACCAACATCAAGGGGACACTCAACATTTTGCAGGCTGGACGCGAGCTCGGTGTACAGAAGATCGTCCAGACTTCCACGAGTGAAGTGTACGGGACGGCTCGTTTTGTACCCATCACAGAAGAACACCCGCTACAGGGACAGTCTCCCTATTCTGCTTCCAAGATTGGCTCAGACCAGATGGCACTTGCCTTCCAGTCTTCGTTCGATATGCCGGTGGCTGTAGTTCGCCCGTTCAACACCTATGGGCCCCGTCAATCTGCCCGGGCCATTATCCCCACCATTATTACTCAAATTGCATCGGGAAAACGTCGCATAAAGCTCGGAGCTCTGCACCCCACCCGCGATTTCAACTACGTTTCCGATACTGTGAACGGCTTCATCGCCGAATTGGAATCGGACCGCGGCATTGGAGAAGTGATTAACATCGGTAGTAATTACGAGATCTCCATTGGAGAGACGGTTCAAATGATCGCGGACGTCATGGGCGTCGATATCGAAATTGAAACAGAGCAGGCCCGACTGCGCCCGGACAATAGTGAAGTGGAAAGGCTCTGGGCCTCGAACGCAAAGGCTAAAGAGCTGTTGGGTTGGCAGCCCGAGTTTGCCGGCAAAGAGGGGCTGAAGCGGGGACTCGCCGAGACGGTGGCTTGGTTTCTGAATCCCGAGAATCTCAAAGGGTATAAGAGCGACATCTACAACATATGAGTGGTGCAATGGAGATAGACAAAGTCGTCAGTGCGATTCGCTCGGTGCTTCCGGCGCGTGATTTCATAGGCTTGCACGAGCCTTGTTTCGCCGGGAATGAGTGGGGCTATGTCAAGGAGTGCCTGGATACCGGGTGGGTCTCTTCGGTCGGTAAGTTCGTTGACCGGTTCGAGGAGCAATTGGCCGAGTACACGGGTGCCCGAAGAGCCGTTGCGGTCGTGAACGGTACTGCCGCTCTTCACGTATGTCTCTTGCTTGTCGGCGTCGAGCAGGGAGACGAGGTGCTGATGCCTGCTCTCACGTTTATTGCAACTGCAAATGCGGTGAGCTATTGCGGCGCTGTGCCTCACTTTGTCGACAGTGAGGAGGCCACCCTGGGGCTTGATCCGGTTCGTCTACGCACCTACCTGGAAAATGCAACGGAAATCCGGGCTGGGCAGTGTTTCAACAAGAGCACCGGGCGTCGCATCAAAGCAGTGGTGCCGATGCATGCCTTCGGGCACCCTGTCGATCTTGACCCACTGCTGGAGGTCTGTCACCGGTTCCACCTGGAACTTGTCGAGGATGCCGCAGAGTCGCTCGGCTCGTTTTACAAAGGGCGCCACACTGGCAACTGGGGGCGCGTCTCTGCAGTCAGTTTCAACGGCAACAAGCTGATAACCACTGGTGGCGGGGGCGCCATTCTCACCAATGATGAAGAACTCGGGCGGCTGGCAAAACACCTCACCACAACGGCCAAAGTACCCCACCGCTGGAATTTTTGCCATGACATGATCGGGTTCAATTACCGTATGCCCAACCTCAATGCTGCTCTTGGTTGTGCCCAACTCGAGCAGTTAGAGGGATTCCTTGAGAGAAAGCGGTCACTGGCACAGCGCTACAAAGAGGCCTTGGCCGATCTCGAAGGGGTGTCTTTCTTCGAGGAGCAGGCCTTTGCTCGCAGCAACTATTGGTTGAACGTCCTGCTTCTGGATGAGAAAAATGCCGCCGAAAGAGATGCCCTTTTGGCCCGTACCAACGACGTTGGTGTCATGACCCGCCCGGCTTGGATGCTGATGCACAAACTCGCCATGTTTGAGCAGTGTCCACGTATGGACCTTCAGGTTGCGGAGAGCCTGGAGCGAAGGATCATCAACATTCCGAGCAGCGCGTTTCTAGGAGACGGCGATGGCAAAGCGTAGCGTATGCGTGGTCACCGGCAGTCGCGCGGAATACGGGCTTCTGTCGGGGGTGATGAGAGCGATACAGCAGGATCCAGATTTCCAACTGCAAGTGGTCGCGACAGGGATGCACCTCTCTCCGGAGTTCGGGCTTACGTGGCGTGCCATAGAGGGTGATGGGTTCGCGATCGATGCCAAGGTCGAGATGCTGCTTTCCAGCGATTCCCCTGTCGGCATCGCCAAGTCCATCGGCCTTGGCACCATGGGGTGCGCCGACGCCTTCGACCGTCTGAAGCCGGATATTCTTCTATTGCTTGGAGACCGCTTCGAAATTTTGGCGGCGGCACAAGCCGCGCTCGTTGCACGGATCCCGATTGCCCACATAGCAGGTGGTGATACGACGGAAGGTGCGTTTGACGAGGCGATCCGGCACAGCATTACTAAGATGGCCCATTTGCATTTGGTCACAAATGAAGGGGCAGCCAAAAGGGTAAGGCAGCTTGGTGAAAATCCGGACCACATTCACGTGGTGGGTAGCCCAGGTATTGACCAGATAAGGTCCCTGAAGTTGCTCTCGCGTCAGGAACTGGCGCAGGATCTGGGTTTCGACTTCATGGCAAAGAACCTGCTGGTTACCTTTCATCCGGTGACGCTCGAGCACATCCCGGCGCAGCAGCAGTTTCAAGAGTTGCTGAATGCGTTGGACCAGCTGGGCAGCGGAACAGGCATTATTTTCACGAAGCCTAATGCTGATACCGACGGGCGGGACATCATCGCCATGACCGATGCCTACGTCGCGACGCGCCCCAACACCCGGGCCTACACCTCGCTGGGGCAAATCCGCTACTTGAGCACCATGGCTCAGGTGGATGCGGTAGTCGGGAATTCTTCCAGCGGCCTATACGAAGCCCCTTCCTTCGGAAAGCCTACGGTCAACATCGGCGACCGCCAGAAAGGACGGCTACAGGCCTCGTCGGTGGTCAACTGTGAGGCGGTCGCCGGCGAAATCCGGGATGCTATCGGTCAGGCATTGCAACGCGACTGCTCCGGGACGGTGAACCCCTATGGCGATGGTCACAGCGTGGAGCGCATCGTTTCTCTCCTGAAGCAGCTTCCTGACCCGAAGGCGCTGCTCAAAAAGCACTTCCATGAGGTGGCTCTGTGAACGGGACAGCTATGAACAAGGTTTATGTCATTGCAGAGGCGGGGGTGAATCACAACGGATCTTTGGACATGGCCAAGGAGCTTGTCGAGGTAGCCGCCAAGGCTGGTGCCGACGCGGTCAAATTCCAGACCTTCCGTGCGGACCGGTTGGTGAGCGGCACTGCCCCGAAAGCCGAGTACCAGAAAATCTCTTCCGGCGCCGACGAGTCGCAGTACGCCATGCTGAAGCGGCTTGAGTTGGGGGAAGAGGCGCATGCCGAGTTGATCCGCCACTGCCAGGTGCATGGCATCCAGTTCCTGTCTACCCCCTTTGATGCCGAGAGCGTAGAGCTTCTAGGGACAACGCTTGACCTGCCGACCATCAAGATCCCTTCCGGGGAGATAACTAATGCACCGTTGCTACTGAAGATCGCGCGTCTGGGCAAGCCGGTGATCATGTCCACCGGCATGTGCACGCTGGCCGATGTGGAAGCCGCACTTGGTGTGCTTGCCTTTGGCTTTACCTGCCCGCAGGCAGATCCCGGTGTCACCCGCTTTCAAGAGGCTTATGCGTCCGCCGAAGGACAGCAAGCGTTGCGTGAAAAGGTGACCTTGCTGCACTGCACGACTGAGTATCCCGCTCCTTTTGCAGAGGTGAACCTGCGTGCTATGGATACGCTGGCGTCGGCATTCGGTCTCGCGGTGGGATTCTCTGATCATACAGAAGGGATAGCCATTCCTGTTGCCGCCGTCGCCCGGGGAGCTGTCATTATCGAAAAGCATTTTACTCTCGATCGCGCCCTGCCCGGCCCCGATCACAAGGCGTCACTGGAACCCGGGGACCTGTGCCAGATGGTGCAGGCGATTCGCCAGGTTGAGGTCGCCCTTGGCTCGGGCAGGAAAGTCCCTGCACCATCTGAGGTCAAAAACGCCGCCGTCGCACGGAAGAGCATCGTAGCCGCGTCCGACATCCGGGCAGGCGAAATTTTTTCCAGCGATAACCTCTGCATCAAACGTCCGGGGGGCGGTGTCTCGCCGTTGCGGTACTGGGAGGTGGTGGGGCGACCTGCCGACAGGAACTATGCGAAGGACGAGGTGGTTGATCTATGAGTGATCCGGTACTGATCCTTGGGGCGGGAGGACACGCAAAGGTTCTCGTAGAGGCACTTCTGGCCGATGGCGCATTGATCGCAGGCATCCTGGATGCGGACCCGGCTCGACTGGGAGACAGCTTGCTCGGGGTGCCGGTCATCGGCGATGACAATACGGCTGAAGACTTCCCCATGGATGCCGTGCAGTTGGTGAACGGCATCGGTTCTGTCGGGCTGCCTGATGTGCGAAAGTCGATCTTCGACAGGTTCACAGCGCGCGGGTATCGTTTCGCCACAGTCGTTCATCCTTCCGCCGTGGTAGCCTCCGATGTAGAACTTGGCACAGGAGTCCAAATCATGGCAGGTGCAGTGCTCCAGCCGGGATGTCATATCGGGAGTAACGTCATCATCAACACGCGCGCCTCTGTGGATCACGACTGCACGGTGGGGGATCATAGCCATCTGGCTCCTGGCGTAACCCTTTCAGGCGGCGTCACGGTGGGATCCGGTTGCCACGTCGGGACGGGTGCAACTGTCATCCAGGGGGTCCGAATAGGTGACGGGAGCGTAGTTGGCGCTGGCGCAGTTGTTACCAAAGACGTTAAGGCGGGAGTGACAGTGGTTGGCGTTCCGGCCAAGGTGGTGGTGCGATGAAAGACTGGAGAAAAACCCTTATAGGTGCAGAGACGACGCTGCGAGAAACCATCCGTGTCATCGACAGTGGCGCTCTCAGGATTGCCCTCGTGGTCGATGCTGATCAAAGGCTGCTTGGCACCGTCAGTGATGGCGATATCCGACGCGGTATCTTACGGGGGTGCTCCCTCGAAGACAGCGTGCAGCAGGTCCTGAACAGGACACCGACTGTTGCCGCTCAGAACGAAGCGAAGGACCAGATCCTCGCGCTGATGAGACTGAAGCAGGTGTACCAGATACCTGTCATAGATGGTGCCGGCAGGGTGGTGGGGCTTGAAATAGTAGAGCGGATCCTGGAGACACCTCAGTACGACAACTGCGTGGTCCTGATGGCAGGAGGGTTGGGGTCACGCCTCAAGCCCCTCACCGATGACACTCCGAAGCCGCTGCTCAAGGTAGGCGGCAAGCCGATACTGGAGACGATCCTTGAGAACTTTATTCATTACGGCTTCACCAACTTCCGGATATCGGTCAATTACAAAGGGGAGCTGATAGAGGATTACTTCGGCGATGGGGCCCGCTGGGGCGCGCACATCGAGTACCTTCGCGAGGACAAGAAGCTCGGCACCGCCGGTGCATTGGGACTTCTGCCCGAGCGCCCCAGCCTTCCCGTGCTGGTCATGAACGGGGACGTGTTAACCAAGGTGAATTTCCAGCAGCTGCTGGAGTTCCACCGGGAGCACCGGGCCCTGGCCACCATGTGCGTGCGCGAGTACGACTTCCAGGTCCCTTACGGTGTTGTCACCGTCGACAATCACAGGATCCTGAACATCGAGGAGAAGCCGGTACAACGCTTCTTTGTCAACGCCGGCATCTATGTCCTGGAACCTGAGGCTCTGGACCTGATTCCTAAGGACACCTTTTTCGACATGCCCACGCTGTTTGAAAAAGTGGTCAGCCAGCAGAAGGAGACAGCGGTTTTCCCCATTCGCGAGTACTGGCTGGATATAGGGAGGATGGACGATTTTCAGCGGGCCGAGGGCGAGTTCGGCAAGGTGTTCGAATGAAGGCACTGGTAGTCGGGTATGGGTCGATAGGGAGCCGCCATGCGCGCATTCTGGCTGAACTCGGTTGCGAAGTGGCCCTGGTCACTTCGCGCCCTACTACCGATTATCCCAGGTTCAGCACAATACCGGAATCCATCTCAGGTTTCCAGCCGGATTACGTGGTCCTGGCCAGCGAGACAGCGAAGCATCATGCCGGGCTGTGCGAATTGGCAGAGGCCGGCTTCGCAGGGCGCGTGCTTGTGGAAAAGCCCCTCTTCCACGAACCGAGACAGATGCCGCAACACCGCTTTCAGAGCGTGTACGTTGCCTATAACCTCAGGTTCCATCCCCTGCTACAGAAGTTGCGCCATTTGCTGGAAGTTGAGACCGTTGTTTCTGTACAGGCCTACGTCGGTCAATACTTGCCTGGTTGGCGGCCGGGCCGGGATTACCGGGATGGGTACTCTGCCAACGGCGGCGCCGGTGGTGGCGTGCTGCGCGATTTAAGCCACGAACTCGATTACCTTAACTGGCTCTTGGGGGGGTGGCGGCAGTTGACCGCCCTTGGGGGACACTACAGCGCGTTGGAGATCAGCAGCGATGATGTGTTCGCCGTGATGCTGACTACCGTACGCTGCCCGGTGGTCACTGTGCAGTTGAATTACCTGGACCGGCTTACCCGGCGTGAGCTGGTGATCAACACGCAGCAGCACACCATTGGCATCAATTTCATAACCGGTGAGCTCGTGGTCGACGATGTGCGGCAGCACGTTACTGCTGAGAGGGATCATACCTACCGTGAGATGCACCGCGCTGTCGTTGAAGGGCAAGCTGATTTTCTCTGCACCCTTGAAGAAGGCATTGACGTGGTAGGAATGGTGGCCGCTGCCGAGCGGGCTGTGACTGAAAGGAGATGGGTATGGAAGTAAACAGGCTCTGTACGATCTGTGCGCGAGGCGGGTCGAAGGGCGTCAAGAACAAGAACATCCGGGAACTGCTCGGCAAGCCCCTCATCGCGTACAGCCTTCAGCAGGCCATCGAGTCCGGTCTGTTCCGCACCATTGCCGTCAGCAGCGATTCCGATGAGATCCTTGATATCGCCGGTAGGTGGGGTGCGCAGCATCTGATCAAGCGGCCCGATGAACTTGCCACGGACCAGGCGGCGAAGATCCCGGCCATCAGGCATTGCGTTCGGGAGGTGGAGCGAATCACTGGCGATACCTTCACCACGCTGGTTGATCTTGACGCGACTTCTCCCCTGCGTTTTGCGGAAGACATCATAGGGGCGGTAAACCTTCTGGAGACGCGAGGAGTATCGAACGTCATCACCGGAATGAACTCGCGGCGCTCGCCCTACTTCAACTTGGTCGAAGCCGATGCAAACGGGTTCGTGCGTCTCGCCAAGAAACTGGAGACTCCGGTGGTGCGCCGTCAGGATGGCCCGAAATGTTACGACATGAACGCCTCAGTCTACGTTTGGCGCCGTGACTGCATGTTTGAGAGCGACTCGGTCTTCAACGCCGACACGCTTCTTTACGAAATGCCCGAGGACCGCTCCATCGACATCGACTCCGAACTGGATTTTCAGTTTGTCGAGTTCCTTATGAAGACGCGGGGGAAGGAGTAGTTGATGTTTCTTTCTGAATTGCTGCAACGGATACGGTTTTGGAAAGCAGCGGACCGCCTCGGGCCGGACATCCCTTACACTCACTGGCGACTGCATTTCAGGTCGACTATGCTGCGTCTTTGCAAAGAGAAGTTCCTGCATTTCGATGACAGTGCCGACTTCAGGCCAGGCGCATATGCCATCTGCTGCTCCAAGATCTCCATTGGGAAGAGGGTGGTGGTCCGCCCCACGACCATGTTCTTTGCCGACCCTCGCGATGGGGGAGCCGGTATCACTATCGAGGATGACGTCATGATGGGATCCGGCGTTCATCTGTATGTGAATAACCACCGGTTCGACAGCCCCGACATCCCGATCATCGATCAGGGCCACTACGTCTCCGAACCGGTGGTCCTTAAAAGGGGATGCTGGTTGGGAGCGAACGTCATTGTGCTCCCGGGCGTCACTATCGGGGATAACTCCGTGGTCGGCGCCGGTAGCCTCGTCACCAAGTCAGTCCCGGCAGGTGTTCTTGCCGCGGGCAACCCAGCCAGGGTTATCAGAAACATCGGAGATCAAAGACCATGAGATACACAGCCGCCCTTGATGGCATTCGCGGCATTGCGATTGTCACCGTGTGTCTTGCCCATTACGGGCTTCCCATCCTCCAGCGCGGTGGATTCGGCGTTGATGTCTTCTTTACCTTGAGCGGGTTCTTGATCACTTCTATCCTTCTGGGTGAGTATTCCCGTAGCGGCGATATCGGTTTCCGTAACTTCTACATTCGTCGGTTACTGCGATTATTCCCTGCTCTTTTCTGCCTGCTGATCGTGTACGGAACATTGGTCACCCTCTTCGGGAAAAACCTCAGTCGGCATTTCGGCGATATCGCGTTGGTGTTCTTTTACGTCGCAAATTGGGCTGGTGCCGCCGGCTTGAACCGCCCTGGCGAACTGGGGCACACGTGGTCTCTTTCGGTTGAGGAACAGTTCTATTTCCTCTGGCCCATCATTCTGTACGCGGTGGTGAAGAAGTGGGGCGGGAAAGGGCTTCTGGTTACCAGCTTGACCCTGACGCTGCTTTCCATGTCAGAGACTTTTATTATGTCAACATCAGTGCCTTGGTGGCGACTGTACTACGGCTTTGACACTCGCGCTTTCACCCTCCTCTTCGGCTGCTGCCTTGCGATAGCTTTTCACTTTTGGAATCACCGTGTCGTTTTGCCCAAACCTTTGGAGGCGGTCCTTCCCTTGCTGTCGTTTGGAGGTATCGCTTTGTTCATGCTGCGAAGGGATGCTTTTACCGCTGATCCCGGCTTCTTCAGCGGACCAATCTTCATAATACCGGTACTAACCTGCGGCCTGATATACCTCGCCGTCAAGCCTGGATTCAACATAAGCAAATCGATCCTTTCCACGAAGCCGCTGGTGTACTTCGGGAAAAGATCATACGGTCTCTATCTTTGGCATTACTGGATATTGAACGTGACAAACCCTAAGAACATCCCTGTATTGTTGGCATGCGCGGCAGCTTCACTGGTCGTAACAGAGCTCTCGTTCCGTTTCATCGAGATGCCCTTCTTGTCCCTGAAGCATCGGTTTGCAAAAGATGAAGCCCCTGCACCGGCTGAGTCTTTGACTGAACCTGCTGCAGCCTGATCACGATTTGCAGAGGCGGAGGCAGATATGAACGGTGTGGATATTGACAATAAAGTGGTGGTGATTACCGGTGCCGCCGGGCGCATAGGCAGCGAATACGCCCGTGCCGTTGCGGCAGCCGGAGCGGTCGCGGTCATTGCAGACACTTCTGAAGAAAATGGCAGGAAGCTGGCTGATGAGATCATAGCAAATTCGGGCAAAGCAGATTTCGAGTTGCTGGACATCACGTCCAAAGAATCAGTGCAGCGGCTGATAACTGTGCTGACGGAGCGCTATGGCAGGGTGGATGCCCTGGTCAACAATGCCTATCCTCGCAACAAGCGCTACGGTGCCCGGCTGGAGGATGTGACGTACGAAGACTTCTGCGACAATGTCGGCACCCATTTGGGCGGTTATTTCCTGACCTCGCAGCAGTTCGGACTGCACTTTCAAAAACAGGGCTACGGGAACATCGTCAACATGGCGTCGATCTATGGGGTGGTCGCCCCACGGTTCGAGGTTTACGAGGGAACGCGGATGACCATGCCGGTGGAGTACGCCGCTATAAAGTCCGCAGTCATACATCTCACGAAGTATCTGGCCAAGTACTTCAAGGGCTCCAACATCAGGGTCAACTGCATCAGTCCCGGTGGCATCCTCGATGCCCAACCTGTGGAATTCCTGGATAAGTATCGTGCCTTCTCGCTTTCAAAAGGGATGCTCGACCCGCAGGACCTCACCGGGACGCTGCTGTACCTGTTGAGCGACATGTCCAAATTCGTGAACGGTCAGAACATCGTGGTCGATGATGGATGGGCGCTGTGAAAAAGGTCGTCTACATATCCTGGATGCCGCTAAGCGAAAAGGTCGAGCGGGACTGGTACATCAGCTATCTCCGGGAGCATGGAGTGCCGGTAGCATACTGGGACGTCACGGGTCTGCTGATGGGGGACGGTAAGACTGAAGGGCAATCACGTGATTACCGGGTGAAAGTCGAAAGCTACCAGCATCTAGAGCAACTGCTTGCTGCTACAGATTCTGCCCTCACCAATTTCGTGATGATTGTCAACTACGAGCGACGGTTTAACCGGCTCTTTCGTGTGCTCAACCGCTTTGATTGCCGGCTCTTCTTCTTTGAGTGGGGAAATTTCCCAATAAAGGACAGGGGTAGGGCTAGAAAACTTGGTGCTTTGCTGCGTAACCCACTGAAGCTGATTCGCGAAGTTGGGACAAAGGTTCGAGGTGCCGTAGCATCAAGGCTCTTCCCTGTGAAGCCCTTTGACGTCGTTTTCGCAGCCGGGTATGCCTCGATTGCGATGCACCCCAAAGCAGGGATCAAGATTCCGGTCAACTTGTGTGATTACGACAACTACAAGATCACGGACAGAAAACAAGGCCGGCTGGTAGCCGAGCCATACTGCATTTTTCTGGACATCAACCTTGCGTTCCAGTCAGACATAAAACTTGTCGGGTGGGACTACATCGACCCCGCCATCTACGCTACTTCTCTCGAGCGGTTCTTCGACATGGTCGAAGAAAGATACGGAATTCACGTTGTCATTGCGGCTCACCCGAAGGCAGAATACGGGGACAGCTATTTTAATCGGCGTGCTTTCAAAGGGGTCACCGCCGAACTTGTCCGCGATGCGGAGTTCGTTATCTCACACCACAGCACGGCGATAAGCTATGCGGTTCTTGGCCGCAAGCCGCTCATATTTTGTTACAGCGACGAGATGGAGCGCATTTACCGCAACACGATTGTGGGCTGGATAGCAGATTTCGCTGAATATCTGCACCAGCCTCTTTACAACATTGACCATGTCGTGACACCGGGGGAGATCGAGGTTCGGCAGCCAGACATTGAACGCTACGATCTTTATAAGTACAACTACCTGACCACCCCCGAGTCGGAGCACCGGGTGACGCGGGACATCTTTTTCGATGCCATTACCGCGTAAGTACGACCAGAAGGGATTGCTTTGACCACGGCCGCTTCACTTAAAAAACGTTTCGGTTTCAAACTGGTAGCAAATGTCATCGGCGTCCTCCTGGGGGTCGTCACCATGGCCTTTGTACCCCGTGCCCTGGGCCCTGAGCAATTCGGAAGATTTGAGTTCATCACCAACAACTTCAAGCTGATCTTTGACACGCTTGCCCTTCAGGTCCCGGTCGCTTACTTCAACTGGGTCTCCAGAAAAGGACACAAGGAAGACACGGACCTTTCCTCCGGAGTCACGCTCTACTTTTCCCTGGGCATCACTCTGCTTTTTGGTCTTTTTATAGCGGTAACGGAGGTTGCGGGTGTCAATACCTTGCTTTGGCCACAGGTACCACCTGTTTATCTGTGGGATGCCTTTGCCTTTACCGTGACGGTTTTCCTCTACCAATTCCTTGTGTACCTTTCCGATGGAAAGTCGCTTACGGTAGGGCTCGAGAAGATCCGTCTGTTGCAAAACGTGCTAAAGTGCCTGGTCCTAGTCAGCTTGGTGCTGTTCGGGATGATGAGCCTTCATGCGTACTTCTGGGCTCAAGTCGTTGTTGTAGGCGGAACTGTGGTCCTGTCCGCACTATGGCTCAACCGGCAGGGCGCATGGCGGGCGCCCGCACTGAAACCATGGGAGTTCCCCAGGGAAGAGGTGAAACGGTATCTCCAATTTGTCCTTGAATACGCCCGTCCGCTCACGCTTCTCATGCTCAGCGGTTTTCTGTTTTTGTATTTCGACCGTTGGTTTTTGCAACTTATCGGCGGTTCGGCGCAACAGGGATTCTTCGGTCTTTCTGACAGGCTTGGACAGATTGCGTTCATATTCACAAGTGCTATGACTCCGCTGCTTACCAGAGAGTTCGCCCTGGCACACGAGGAGCAAGATCGGGGAAGACTGCTGGGGCTTTTTGAGCGCATCAGGCTATTCCTTTTTATCGCCACGGTGACCAGCTGTTTCCTCTCCGTTCAGAGTGAGACCATAGTTGCCCTGGTCGGCGGGACAAAATTCAGCGGTGCAGTTGTCCCTATCGCCCTGATGGCGCTTTACCCCATACACCAGACTTTCGGGCAACTCAGCGGATCCCTTATGGTGGCGACTGGACAGACTTGGCTTTACGCCAGGATCGGGATCATCATGATGGTGGTGAGCCTCCCTATAACCTATGTCTGCATAGCTCCGGCGTCCTACCCCGTCCCCGGCCTGGCGCTTGGGGCTTCTGGTCTGGCGCTCAAGATGCTGATCTGGCAGTTCGTCGGCACCAACGTTCAACTTTATTGCAACACAAGGTACCTCGGGATCCGGTTCACCAAATGGATTGGCATCCAGATCGCTCTGATAACCACAGTTTATGCTTTAGCCTATGGTTCGCGCCTCGCCACTGCTACCTGCAACATCTCGGCATTGGTGCAAATGGTGCCGTTGCCTCCTTTGAGCGAGGCGGTTGTGACCCTGTGCGCCAGACTGATACTGTCGGGGATTGTCTATCTCATTGCCGTTGCGTTGTTGCTTTTGCTGGTGCCTGGCATTGCGGGTCTATCCCGGGAAGAGATCAAGCTGGGGCGCTTCCAGTTGGTCCGCAAGTGAGGCTGAAAGGAGTTCGGAGTGGGAAGGTTGCTAAGGTATCTAACTACACGCGTCCCGGGCATGGTCAAACATGACCTGCACTTTTTCAGGCCGAGGTTCTTTTTGTTTTTTTTCAACCTCGTTCCTGATTTCCTTTCTCTATCACCTTTGCGCAACTTGCTGCTCCGGTTCGGGGGAGCAGAGATCGACATTTTCAATGCTTACATCCGTTCCCCGCTTTGGTGTTCTGATCTGCGCGGGATCAGCTTCGGCAACGGCATTTTCATCAATATGGGCTGCCGCTTCGAAGGGACCGCCCGCACAGTAATCGGCGACCACTGCCAGATCGGACCGTTTTGCTGCTTCGAAAATGTGAATCACACTGAGACAGGGGAGCAATCCCTCCCTATCATCATTGGCAGTGGCGTTTGGATCGGTGCACGGGCGGTACTCTCTCCGGGCGCTGAGATTGGCAAAGATGCCGTGATCGCTGCAGGGGCGGTGGTCGCAAAACAGGTTCCGGCAAATGAGCTTTGGGGCGGGGTCCCGGCACGAAAGATCAGAGATACAAAGGGAGTGCAGTGACTTGAGCCGTAGCACGCATGCCGCGAATAACCGCACCAGAGGTCACAAGCTAGCATCATGAAGATAATGCTGTACACCGAGACCTATAACCGGGGTGGCATAGACACCTTCATCGCCACGCTGATCAATCATTGGCCGGAGGCGGGGGACGAGTTCGTGCTGGTCTGCAACGAGGACTACCCGGGCTTGGCCGTGATCCGTCAGCGGCTGCAGCGCCCCTGCAAGGTGGTGACGCACCGGATCCCGACCTATGCGCGTTGGGCGGAGAAGACCCGCGGCAACAAGATCCTGGACACCTTCCGGGTCTGCTCCTCGCCTTTGTCGCGCTACCTCTTCATCGCTTCGGCGACGCGCAGACTGAAGGAAATCCTGCTGCGCGAGAACTGCGACCGGCTCATGGTGGTGAACGGCGGCTACCCCGGCGCTGATACCTGCCGCGCCGCAGGTATCGCCTGGGGGCTCTACTCCGGCAAGCCGCAGAGCATTCAAAACTTCCACAACCTGGGCACCGCGGCCTCCCGCTGCGCGAGACTCCAGGAGGACCGGGTCGATGCGCTCCTGGCTCGCCACACCAAGGCTTTCGTGACGGTATCGCGTGCGGCGGCTGAATCACTCTCGGTCCGGCCGCAGATCTACGCAGACCGCAGCAAGGTCCGCTTCGTCTACAACGGCCTCGATTTTGCCGGTGACCAAGCACCAGGACTCGACATCCGAGGGGAGCTTGGTCTTGCTCCGGACACGCCGCTGTGCCTGATGCTCGGGACCTACGAGGCCCGAAAGGGGCACAGCTTCCTGCTCCGGGCGTTCAAGAAGACACTGCAGCGGGTGCCGCAGGCGCGGTTCCTCATCTGCGGACACGGCAGCGCGGAGGAAATCGACGCGGTAAAGGGTATGGTGCAGGAGCTCGATATCACGGGCAACGTGCACGTCCTCGACTTCCGCTCGGATGCCATGCAGATCCTGCAGCAGGCCAACCTGCTCCTGGTGGGATCACAGGAGTTCGAGTCCTTCGGCCTCACCTGCGTCGAGGCGATGGCCAAGCGCGTCCCGGTGCTGGCGACCAGGGTCGGGGGACTTCCCGAGGTGGTGCAGGATGGCGACGGCGGCTTCACCTTCGAGAAGGACGACGTCGACGGCTACGCCGGCCAGATGGTGCAACTGCTCCTCGACAAGGAGCTGTACGCCGAGCAGGGGCGCAAGGGGTACGAACGTTACCGCAGACTTTTTACTGCGCAAAGGATGACAGAGGAATATGCAAAACTCATCAGGTAACGACGCGGATCAGCAGCAAGAAGTACTCTTCAGTGTCGTGATTCCGGCCTACAATTCTGCCCCCTTCATCACCAAGGCGCTCGATTCCGTTCGCGCCCAGACTCTGACCGATTACGAAGTGGTGATCACCAACGACGGGTCGAAGGACGAGACGGTGCAGGTGATCGAGGAGTACGCCCGGCGCTACCCGGACTACCCGGTAAAGCTCGCCAGCCAGCAGAACAAGGGGATCGGCGGCGCGCGCAACAACGGCATATTCCGCTCCACCGGGAGCTTCATCGCCTTCTTGGACGCGGACGATTTCTGGCATCCGACCAAGCTGGAGCGCATGGCCGCGCTGCTGGCCCAAAAGCCGCTGATCGACGTCGCCTACCATGACGAGATCGAGGTGGCCTCGGACGGGACGAGGCGTCCGCTTTCCTACGACGAAGTGCGCGCGCCGGCCTACCAGGACCTGCTCTTTCGCGGCAACCGCCTTTCCACGTCGGCGACCGTGGTGCGTCGGGAACTGGCGCAAGCCATCGGCGGCTTCTCCGAAAACCTCGACTTCAACAGCGCCGAGGATTACGAGTTCTGGCTGCGGCTGGCCCGCGCCGGCGCCCGCTTCACGCATGTCCCCGAGGTGCTGGGCGAGTATCACCGCGTGGAAGGGAGCATCACCCAGAAGATCGCGTACCACCACCGCAACATCTTCAACGTGGTGAGCTACCACCTGGAACTGCTGCGCGGCGACGGGACCTGCAAACCCGCATTCCTGGACCGCATGTACCGCCGCAAGAAGGCGGAGCACCTGGCGACGCTGGGGCGCGCCCTGGCCGGAGCCGGCGCCAAGGCGGAGGCGCTGCAGATGCACTGGGAGGCGATGCGGGTGGATCCGCTCTGCCTCAAGGCCTATACGAAGCTGGTGAGAACTCTTCTGTCATGACGGTAAAGCTGCTGGTCGACATGGTGCACGCTAGCCGCCTGCACCGGCTCTTCGCCCCCTTTTACGGCGGCCATACCTCGGTGCTGCTGCTGCACCGGGTGTTGCCCGGTCCGCAGCGGGGGCTCCCGTCGGACAACCTGAAGGTGACGCCGGAATTCCTGGACGCCTTCATCTCCGGCAGGAAAAAGGCCGGCTGGCGCTTTATTTCACTGGACCACCTGGTGCAGGACTTCGACGACTGCGTGGCGCATGGCCGCAACATGGTATTCACGCTGGACGACGGTTATCGTGACAACTTCGACCATGCCCGGCTCGTTTTCGGTAGCCACGAAGTCCCCTTCATCGTTTATGTCGCCAACTCTTTTCCCGCGGGTACGGCTGATTTCTGGTGGTACACCCTCGAAGAGATGCTCCTGGCGCACCGCCGCATCGAGTTGGAGTGCGGCGCACAGCGTGCCGCGCTGGATCTTGCCGATCCCAAGGCCGCGTTCATTGCCTTCAAGGCAATCTACCAGCCTCTGCCGGCGCAGGAGCAGGCAGAGCTGATGGCGCGGCTGCAGGAGCGTTACCCGCTCGCCGCGGCACAGGAGCGACTGGCCATGACCTGGGATGAAGTGCGGGAGTTGGCCGCGGACAAGTTTTGCACTGTCGGCTGCCACACGGTGAGCCACCGCAGCCTCGCCCCCCTGCCGCGAGAGGAGGCCTGGCGGGAGCTCCTCAACTCGCGTGCGGAGCTTGAGCGTGAAGTGGGCCGTCCGGTGCGGCACCTCGCCTATCCTTACGGCAAGGCGGTGGACGCCGGTGCACGGGAAGAGGAGCTGGCGCGGGAGGCAGGTTTTGCAAGCGCCGTCACAACGCGGGTCGGCAATCTTCACGCCGGGCACCGGGATCACCTGCTCATGCTCCCCCGCATCCCGCTCTACGAGGGGGGGAAGAACGGCAAGCTGAGCGAGATCTTCCTGTCCGGGATGTACAGCGCCGCCACCAACGGGTTCAGAAAGGTCGTCACCTATTGATCAAACGGACTCCTGAAATAAAGCTGCCGGGACTGGTGCAGCTATTTCTGAGCAGCGCAGCCTGCACGAGCGATGAGCGGACCAGTTACACCGGCTACGCCCGCTTCGCGCTTTTGAACCTGCTCAAGGTGCTCGGGATGGGGCGCGGCGACCGCATTCTGCTCCCCGCCTACATCTGCGACGTGGTGCTGCTGCCGCTGGCCGAACTGGGGATCGAACCGGTCTACTACCGCGTGACGCCGGATTTCCAGGTGGATTGGGACAGCGTCGAGGTGCAGCCCGGTAGCCGCGCCTTCATCTCCGTGAGCTACTTCGGGGTGAGCCAGGACTTTCCCGCCATCGCCGAGTACTGCACCAGGAACGGCCTGATCTGGCTCAACGACAACGCCCACGGCTTCGCCAGCTCGCTTGGGGGCACACCTCTGGAAGAGTTCGGCGACTTCTCCTTCACCTCCTTCCGGAAGGTGCTCGGGTCCGTCAACGGCGCCCGGGTCAGGATCAACAGCGACCGCTTTCTGCCGCTCAAGAGGGAACTGGACCAGTTGAACGGGGCTGCGCCGCCGGAGTCGCGCCAGCGCTTCGTGGCCGCTGCCGGCTTGCGAACTCTCGGCATACGGCTGCGCGCACTGCCGGACTTCTCCGACCCCCGCGGCTTTGGCGATGACGACATGAAGGCGCATCAGGCCGATCTGCTGGCATTGAGGCAGCTGGCTGCGAGCGATCAGGACTCCATCCGGATGCACCGGCGCCGGCTGTACCAGGCAGTGGAGCTGTTCCTCCTGGGGAGCGGCTGCAAAGAGATGCTGCCTGTCCCCCGGCTCTTGCGCGAGGGTAACTCGCCGCTGGTGCTGCCCGTCGTCACCAGGGATCACCGCGCCTGGCTCGATCTACTGCACCGGGCCCGCCGGCACGGCCTCGACCTCCATACTTGGCCCTCGCTCCCGGGGGCGGTGCTGGACCACGATATATGCGGCGCTGCCGACTTGTGGAGGCGGATGCTCTACCTCCCGCTGCACCAGGGGCTGGAGCCGGAGAGCTATCTGCCGCTACTGCAAAAGGTGCTCGATGCAGCTTGAAGTGATCGACAACGAGAATGGGCTCCTTGAACTGGGGCCGGAGTGGGAGGCGCTGGAGCGGAGATCGCCGGTGCACCTGTTCCAAAACCACCGCCTGCTGGCGGACTGGTACCTGTGCGCTGGCAAGGCGAGCGGGGCGGTCCCGGCAGTGGTGGTCGGTCGCGAGGCGGGTGAACTGCGCGCCGTCTTCCCCGGTTGCATCATCGCCAAGGGGGGCGTGCGCATCCTGACCTGGCTGGGCGGCTTCTTCATCGTGGACTACGGCGACGTGCTCATCGACCCGGCTTGTTCCGCGCCGGTCGCGGAGTTCCTGCGCGAGGCTTTGCGCCTGCTCAAGAAAGAGTGTGGCTATCACGTCGGTTACTTCCACAACATGCGCCACGACGCGCTGGCCTACCCGTATTTCAACCGCGAGTTCAGGTTCTTCCGCGGCGATGTCGCGCCCTTCATCGAACTGCAAGGGGGCTTCGAGGCCTATCTCGATTCGCTGAAGCGGTTCCGCAAGAAGCAGAAATCGGACACGCTGCGCCAGATCAAGCGGCTGGAGGAGTTGGGCGAGCTTGCCTTCACCATAGTGCCGGGCGTGGAGCCGCGCTCCCAAGAGGTGCTGGAAGCGTTCCTGGAGCAGAAGCGCTGGCGCTTCCAGGTTTCGGGCGTGCACGGGGTGCTGTTCAAGCCCGGCTACGAGGAGTTCTACCGGGAGGAGGTGCGCCGTAACCCCAATGTTCACCTCTGCTGCCTGACGCTGAACGGCGAGGTCATCGCGACGCACCTGGGTTACCTCTACAAGAACCGGCTCTACTTCGTGATGCCGACCTACGACCACCGCTACGGCAAGTACTCTCCCGGTCGCGTGCTGACCTATTACCTGATCCGGCACTGCTTCGAGCAGGGTGTGGAGCTCTTCGACTTCTGCATCGGCCCCGAGGAGTACAAGTACGAGTGGACCGACCGCGACGTCCCCATCACCAGCTTTGTGAGCGATGACATCGCCGGTCGGCTGTTCCTGGGCATCAAGAAGGCGAAGATCAAGGCGGACGAACTGCTGAAGCGCATCAAGGGAGTCAAGGGATGACCGAGAGGCAAACTGTCGCCACGGTTTCCGTGATCATCGCGGCCTACAACGCGGAAAGGTACATCGCCCAGGCGATTGACAGCGTCCTGGCGCAGAGCCATCCCTGCGTCGAGTGCATCGTGGTCGATGACGGCTCCACCGACGGGACCGCCGACATCGTGAGGGGGTACGGCAGCCGGGTGCGCTACCTGTACCAGGAGAACGCGGAGCGCTCCGCCGCGCGCAATAACGGCATGCGTGAGGCAAGCGGGGATCTGATTTCGTTCCTCGACGCCGACGACCTCTTGGCACCGGAGAAGTTGGCCGAGCAGGCGGCCTTCCTGGCGCAGCATCCCCACTACGACGTCGCCTACTCCCGGGTCAGCTATTTCAATGACGAGGACGGCTCCAGCTTCACGCCGCAGCGCAGGACTCCCAGCGGCGACATCGTGGCGGAGTTGTTGTACGGCAACTTCATCACCATCCACTCGCCGCTCATCCGACGCGATGCGGCCGAGCGCGCCGGCGGCTTCGATCCGGCGCGCAACCGCTACGAGGACTGGGAGTTCCTGCTGCGCCTCGCGCTCACCGGCGCCAGGTTCGGCTTTCAGGACCGGCTGCACGCCAAGGTCCGGCTGCATCCCGGCAACACCATCGGCGATCAGGTGAAGATGTTCGAGGCGAAGCTGCGGGTCGCAGAGGGGGTCGTGGAGGAATTCGCCGAAGAGTTGGCGCGGCGCTCGGTTGATGCCCGGGGGCTGGTCGCCTTTCACAAAGCGGATTACGGCAGGATTCTCGTGCTGGCGGGGCGGTGCAGGGAAGGTCGGGCACTGATCCGCGAGGCGGTGCGTGTCTCCTTCCCGCACCGTAAGATTTTCGTCGCCTTCGGTCTCGCTGCCGGGCTTTTGGGCTCGGGGCTGCTGGTGGCGGCGCAACAGCTGTACGACCGGGTCGTTAAGGGGAAGCGTCCCGCCAAGGGAGGGAGCGCGTGAAAATCGTCCTGATGGCACCGTTTGGCCTGCGCCCCAAGGGGACGGTACTCGCCCGCATGATTCCGCTGGCCGTGGGACTGCAGCAGCGCGGCCACGAAGTGGTCATCGTGGCGCCTCCGTACACCAACCCGGAAAGCTCCGGCACCACCGAGGTCGTGCGCGGTGTACCGGTGAAGAACATCGTGCTGGGGCCGAAACACAAGGCTCTGGCCGCGCCCTTCCTGGCCTGGCGCCTGTTCCGGGCGGCACTCGACGAAAAGCCGGACCTGGTGCACCTCTTTAAACCCAAGGGGTACGGCGGGCTGAGCGCCATGCTGCAGCTTTGCAGTGAGCGACTCGGCATCCGCATGCCGCCCCTTTTCCTCGACACCGACGATTGGGAAGGGAAGGGGGGGATGAATGACCAACTGCAGTACTCAGCGGCCGAGAGGCAGCTGTACGCTTTCCAAGAGCAGTGGCTGCCGCAGCGCGTGCGCGGGGTGACCGTGGCGAGCCGCATGCTGGAGGAGCTGCACCTGCAGATGGGCATTGCGCGGGAGCGACTGCTCTACCTCCCCAACTGTGTCGATGACAGTCCCGCCGGTGACGGCGATAAGATCCGGCGCCGGCTCGGCATCGCGCCCGAGGCACCGGTGCTGCTGCTCTACACCCGCTTCTTCGAGTTCAGCCAGGAGAAGCTGCATCTCATCTTCGCCGAAGCCCGGCGCCGCGTGCCTGGCGTCAGGTTCCTGGTGGTGGGGAAGGGGAGGCAGGGGGAGGAAGCGGAGCTTTTGCAGGCGGCCAAGGCCGACGGTTTTGAGGATGCGCTGGTAATGGCCGGCTGGATCGAACCGATGGAACTGCCCGATTACCTGGCCGCAGCCGACCTCGCCATCTACCCTTTTGCCGACACCCTCCTGAACCGCTGCAAGTGCCCGGCAAAGCTGACCGAGCTGTTGCGCGCCGGCGTGCCGGTCGTTGCCGATGCCGTAGGCCAGATCAAGGAGTACATCGTGCCGGAGCGCGGCGGAGTGTTGTGCGACCCGGACGACTGGCAGGGGATGGTGGAGCGGACCGTGGAGCTTCTCAACGATCCGGTCCCTCGCGAGGCCCTCGGCAAGGAGGGCCGGCGCTACCTGCTGGAGCAGTTCCGGTGGAATATGTTTGCCGAGAAACTTGAATTGTTTTATAAAATATCCGATTAGCCGCAAGGTCCCGTTGGTTTCCCCGCTGCCAAGGCCGCTGTTGGAATCCCCGAAGGTGCCCGCCCATCGGCTTCACTTCACCTCGACCAAATGAAATCACGCTGCAGCAGACCGTGTGGGGTTTTTTCCGGAGAGCATGTATGACAGATCGTAAGAAGGAATTGCTGTTTCAGGGCGCACTGCTTGCGCTGCTCATCCTGCTTTTTTCCAAGATCCTTTTCACGGACAAGATCATCCGCGCGCCGGACATCATCAACGAGTTCTACTGGGGTGTGAAACATCTCGGATCGCAGCCGTTTTGGAAGCTCTTCGACATAAACCTCTCCAGCGCCGGTTGGGACATGTACATCAACTCCGGCTTCACCAACGAGGGGGGCGGAGCTGCCGGCCAGTTCCTGTTCACCCAGAAGCTGATCTTCTGGCTCTTCCCGCCGCCGGCCAGCGTGGCCTGGTATATCCTCTTCCACCTCTTCGTCGGCGCTGCCGGCACCTACTGGTTCTGTCGCACCATCGGCTGCAGCCAGATCGGGTCTTTCCTGGCGGGCCTGGTGTTCGCCATCGCTCCGGAAAACGCCTCGCTGATCAACGCCGGGCACGTCATGAAGATCGCCACCATCTCGATCACCCCCTGGGCCTTTTACTTTCTGGAAAAAGGGTTCCGGTCGCGGCGGGTCATCTTCTTCCTGAGCACGGCCTTCATCCTGGCGGTGCAGTTTTTCCACGGGCACTGGCAGGTCGCCTACTACACCTGCCTTGCCATCGGCGTCTACGGCGTCGCGCGCTCCTTGTGCATCGTTTTGGCCGACGAGGGGGGCAAGAAGGAGTTCGGCCGCCTGCTGGCGTTGAACCTGACCCTGCTGGTTTTCTTCCTCACCACCGTCGCCATGTCGCTGGTTCCCTTGGCCAACTGGTCCAAGGAGACCAACCGCGGTGTGAACAGCGGGGCCAACGTCACCGCTTCGGCAGGCCAGAGCGAGGCGAAGGGAGGACTCGCACGGGAAGAGGCGATGTCCTGGTCCCTGCCGCCCGAGGAGACGGCGGCTTTCATCATCCCGGGCATGTTCGGGTTCTCGCGCCAGGAGGCAGGCCCCAATCCCGGCAACATCGGTTCGTACTACTGGGGGCGGATGAACTTCACCCAGACCGTGAGCTACATGGGGCTGCTCCCGTGGCTGCTGCTCCCGCTGCCGCTCATCTTCCGGCGCGACCGCTACACGTGGCTGGCGCTCTCGGCGGTCGTGGTGGGGATCTTCTTCTCCATGGGGAAATACACGCCCTTCTACAACCTGCTCTTTGACTACTTCCCCGGCATCAACCGTTTCCGTGTGCCGAAGATGATCATGTTCATCCCGGTGCTCGGGCTTGGGGTTCTTTCCGCGCTCGGCATCGACCTGCTGCTCGATCCGGCGGTCCGTGCCAGCCGTGCCTTCAAGCGCTACCTCATCGGTGTGGTCGCGCTTCCGGTGCTGTTGCTGGTGCTGGTCGGCGTGGAGGTGACCACCGGCAACTTCTGGGTGAACAAGTTCATCGACATCATCGCCCAACCGACCCGCTACGAACCGCAGAGCGAGAAACTCGTGCTGCAGCGTTGGACCAACCTGGTCAACGAGACTTGGATCGCCGCGGGGCTTGCCGCCATCTTCGCCGTGGTTTTCGCGATGTACCAGCGCGGCAAGCTGACGGCCAAGCTGCTCCCCTTCGTGCTGATCGGGCTGTTCCTGGTGGATACCGGCAGGGTCAACGCGAAGTTCCTGTTCCTGGTGGATGAGCCGCACAAGGCTGCCGCGACCCAGTCGCCTGATATTGCGTTCCTGGCAAAACAGCCTAAGGAGTTCCGCACCCTGCCGCTGAACGGCGACCCGATGCCGTATGCCGCGGCCGGCATTCCGGTCATGTTCACATCCAACGCGGTGCAGCAGCGGCGCTGGCAGGAGTTTTTGGACAACTTCAACCTTGGCTCCAGCATGCCCGACATCCTGAACGTGCGCTACGTGGTGGCGACCAAGGAGCAGTACGAGCAGGACAAGGCGGCTCTTGCCGGCAAGTACGTCCCGGTCTTTTATTCTCCCAATGGCGCCATGGTGGTGCTGGAGAACAAGACCGTGCTGCCCAAGGCGTGGCTCGCGCCGGTGGCGGTGCAGGTTAAGAATCCGGCCGACGTTTTGGGTGCGCTGCAGAACCCGCAGTTCCAGGCCGATGTCATTGCCATCGTCGAGTCGCCTCCGCCCATCCCGATGTTGGGTCCCGGTGCCACGGTGCCGGCTACCGGCCCCGGGCAGGTGCGCGTCAACAAGTACGAGGCCGAGAAGATCGATCTCGATGCCGCGGTGGCGATGAACTCGATGCTGGTTCTGGGGGAGAAGTACTACAAGGGGTGGAAAGCGACCGTCGACGGCAAGGTCGCCGAGATTTATCCGGTCAATCACGTGCTGCGCGGAATATACCTGACCCCGGGCATGCACAAGGTCGAGATGGTTTTCGATCCGACGCCGTTCAAAATCGGCAAGTACCTCACCCTGGTCTCCTTCGCCGTCTTCGCCCTGTTCCTTGGGCGCGAGGTTTGGTTGGCACGACGGGCAAAAGGCGCGGGGGCTTAAAACCATTGTCACGCCAAGACGCCAGGACGCAAAGAAAGTAAAGGTTCTGCCGGTCAGTCTTTGCGTCTTGTATGTTTACGATCAAGCAGCTAGATTTTCTGTTCCGGGACATGGCAGTTTGTTCGCGTCTTGGGTTCGAGCCCGTCGCAAAGCGTAAAACGCCATGTCCTCTTCTTCACAGCCCGA
>NZ_BLXY01000015.1 GCF_014193585.1 Geomonas paludis | reverse complement strand
GCACAAGGTGGCTATAACCGCTACGATGCGAAAGCTCCTGGTCATACTGAATGCAATGCTCAGAGATAACCAGCCTTGGAGCGATAGCCACGCTTTTGCTTGACAGAGAACACGGTTGCTTTGCGTTAAAGCTTTATGCTGTTCGGCCTCCGTCTCAAATGCTTTTTGCTTTTAGCGCCTTTGCGGCTTTGCGTGACCTGCTTTTTGTGTTATCTTCCCCCGCGACAAAATCCGCAAGAGGTACCGATGACGCAATCCTTCATTCACATCGAATCACCCAACTACCTGAGACTCCAGGACCTTCCCACCCCGCCCGACTGGCCGGGCATTTTCGGCAACGACAACAGGCTTGCCCTCGAGATCGGCTGCGGCGTGGGTGACTTCATGCTCAAGACCGCCCTGGATCAGCCCGACACCAACTTCGTCGCCATCGATTTCTACAACAAGGGATGCGACAAGACCTGCCGCCGCATCGACCGCCATGGCGTCACCAACGTGCGCGTGGTGCGCGACGAGGCCCGCGCCTTCGTCACCGAGCGCATCCCCAAGGGGAGCCTCTCCGCCGTCTACATCAACTGCCCCGATCCCTGGCCCAAGAAGCGGCATCGCAAACGGCGCCTGGTGAACAAAGAGTTCATCGAGTTCCTCCTGGACTACATGGTTCCCGGAGCCGATTTCTTCTTCGCCACCGACTTCGACGACTACGGCATCGACGTCGCCAACGCGCTCCCCGGTATTGCCGCCCTGGAAAACCAGTTCGGGATCGATCTCTACCGCCACGAGTTCCCCGGCTACCACCTCTCCAAGTACATGCGCAAGTTCATGGCGGAAGGGAAGCAGATCTACTTCATGCACTACAAGGTAAGGTAGCTTGATAGGTGAAACCGAAAAAACGCAGGCCGACATCGGGTTGCGTGGCGTTGAGGAGAGAGACCTCGAGCGTTGGAGGAATGAAAACAGGAAATCGTTTGAGTCCTACAACGAAATGATAGAGGGCGGGTTGCTTTCGGATGACATGGGAGTCATCTGAAGTATCAGTCACTTTACCAACTTGAAGAGGGGGCCGTGATGATCACGGCCCCCTCTTTTTTGTCTCGACGTGCTTTACTCCCCGAACATCCGCATCAGGTGCCCCTTGAGCGTCGCCTCGAAATCGGCCTCGCGGTCGCCGCGGTAGACGAGCGATGAGCCGATCTCGGCGGCGAGAATGGCGAAGAGGTACTTCTGCGGCAGGTTCCTGATGCGCTTGGCGTACTTGGGCTCCTCCCTCAGCATCTTGGGCAGGTGGGCGAGGATCGCCTTCCGGTAGATGGGCTGCAGGCAGAGCTGTGGCCGGTTCTGGAAGAAGCGGTAGATGGTCGCGTACTGCTCGTTGATCTCGCCGCTTAAGGCGTCGGAGATCTCGGTGCACAGAAGTCCCGGCTGTTCGCGGCGCCGTTTCAGGATCAGTCGCGCCTCGTCCGCCGCACGCTGTTCCAGTATCTCCAGGACGTCCTGTACGTAACGCTCCTTGTGCGCCATGAATTCCGTCTCGGTAAGGAGCAGGTTGGCGATGATCTCGTAGGAGGAGGAGATGACGCCGCACTTGTTGGCCGAGGCGTCGCGCATGATGATGACTCCCTTCTTCTGCAACTGCACGCGCGCTTCCGGAGTGATGAAGGAGTTGGCCCCCTCGACGATGGCTCCCGCGGAAGGGGCGCCGTTGGGCAGCAGGTAATTCTGCCAGTTGTCCTTGTCGATCGTCTCCGGTCGCCCGCCTGCGGGGATGAAGAGGTCGGTCTTCACCGTGAAGGGAAGGCCTGCATAGACCCTGGAAAACTCGTCGGTGGAGATCCACTCCTCCCTGAGCCCCTCGGCGGTCTTGCTCACCTTCCGGTACAGTTCGCGCAGTCCGTCGCGCCGGCTGCCGCTGCGGTAGAGCAGGAAGCCCCCCGGGTGCAGCGCCTGCGGATCGAAGGCATCCAGATCCTGCTGCAGCACGATGCGCCCCAACTCCTTGCGGTCAGCCCCCTCCGGATCGCACAGGGCGGCGGTGCCGTCCAGCACCAGCTTGATGGCCACCTGCGGGGCGCGCTCCAACAGGATGCGCATGGCGTTGCCCGCGACGTCCCCGTTGGGGCCGCCGGTGAACTTGACGCTGAAGGGGTCGCGGTAGATGTCGATGCCCAGCTCGGCCATGGTGATCTCGGCGAACTTCACCACGCCGGTCGAGGTGACGCCGTACTCCTTGTGGTTGATCCCCACCTCCTTGCTGGACATGATGCCGATGCCGAGGATGTAGCCGCGCCGTTTGGAGATGCGCGCGATGTTCTCGATCATGGAGTCGTGCATATTCTCGTCCGGCCCCAACTCGATCGGCTCGTCTTCCCGGTAGTAATCCACCACCGCGGGCGACCTGGCCACCCCGTGATCGGTCACGAAGATGTCCAGGAAGGCGTTGGTGACGCCGTGCTGCAGCTTGTACAGGCGCCAGTTCTCCATCTGGCGCTCGCCGCCGCGCTGCAGGTCGGAGGAGTCCAGGATCAGCACCAGCTTCGAGCCCCCCTCGTAGATGTCCTTGTTCTTCAGGTGCTGGGTGTGCGCCAGCACGAAGTTCTCCCTGAAGATGGTGTTCGAGTTGGTGATGAAGTCGTCCATGTTGCGGGCGATGACGGTGCGCCAGCCGCCGCGCGCGATGTCGGAAAAGCCGATGTGGTAGCCAAACCCGAAGCGGCTGAAAAAGAAGGTGACCCGGAAGGGGAGCGCCTGCGGCAGGTCTGCCGTAAAGGCCGGCCCCAGTTCGGTAAGATACGTGGGGTCGAGCCGGAAGGCGAAGGCCTGCTTCTCCAGCACGAAGAAGTTGGTCTTCAAGGTATGGGTGATGAAGATGAGGCAGCAGCGGTAGATGGCGCGGCGTACCTCGTCCAGGTAGCGGTGGCCCGTGTTGTAGTCGCTCACCGCCCGCACCGTCTCCTCCCTGATGGAAGCGTAGAGCGGGTGGCTCTCGGTGATGGCGGGATCGAAGCGGGCCTTGAACAGCTTCACAAGCTGCAGCGACATCTCGGGGTGCGCGTGAAAAGCGTTCTGCACGTCGTCCAGTCCGAAGCGGTCCGGCTGGTTGTGGGCCAGGTTGGTGTGGCAGAACGCGATGAAGGCGTTCACGAGGGATGCTTCCTCGCCGGCCATGACGTTGTTGGTGACGAACTCGCGGTAGGTGTAGCTCTTTGTCGAAACGATCTGGGTGTTGTAAAGCTCCTGCTGCAGCCTGCGGTACAGCTCCGATCCCGGCTCCAGCACCTCGCCGGAGCGCCGGTTCACCAGGAATGTCCCCAGGAAGTAGGGGTGGATGCCGTTGGAGATAGTGAGACAGTAGGCGCGGTTGACCCCCAGGTCGAGCCGGTTGAACACCTCCATGAGTTGCAGCAGGAACTCCTTCTGGGGCGGGTTGGCCACCGCGAAATGCACCCTCGATATCTTGACGTCCGGGGTCGGCTCGACGTGCAGGTACAAGCCGCCGCTCCTGCTCGACTTCTGCAGCAGTTGCAGCACCTGGGCCACACGCAGCGGCGAAGCCACCTTCACGTAGCTTTCATTGTTGAGCCACAGGATCTTGAGCAGGCGGTCGAACTCCTTCATGTCGAACTCGGGGTAGGTCGCGCGCAGCTCCGCGGCGATCTTGCGCATCAGCCCCAGGGGGAGTTGCAGATCCTTCCAGGCCTTGATGTCGTCGTTACTCTTGCGGTCGAACTCGAAGCGCTGTATCTCCAGGGCCTGATTCATGCCGGGCATGGGGCCGTCGGAATGGGTGATCATGGCATAGGAGATCTCCCGGTCCTGGAAGTGCCGTAGCGAATCGTACAGCGAGCCGGGTTCGTTGACCCTGGCCAGGATCAGGCTTTTGTCGCGGTCCGCCAGGATCAGGCGCCGGTTGCTCTTGAGGGAACGAAGCTCGCGCTCCAGAAGCAGAAGCGCTTCCGGCTCGTCCTGCATCGATGTGAAGAAGTATGGATTTACCTGCTCTCTCAGCCACTTGCGGTTCTCGGAAAGCTCATTGGCGACGCTTCTTCTGACATTGGCCTTGCTGGTCATGCTTCATTCCCCTTTGGCTTCGATATAACTGCTCCCGCATCAGTATATCAGTGACAATTGCGGTTTGCTTTATCGATCTCGCTTGTGATCGAAAAAAGTTTATTCTAAATAAACGAAGTCGCATCACCTCCCGGTGATGACACTGCTTTGCAAAACAACATCCGTAGCTGTGGAGAGAGATTGGCAGGAACAAACCAGTTGAAACCGGACCTGCTACTGGGTATGATGCCCGGACCGATAGATCGTTCGGGATGGAGGAGCAGTGCAGAGATATTTAACTGCCGAGGTACCCGGTACCGGCGGCACCATAAAAAATTCCCCCGAGGAGTTCATTGTAGAGGAGATACCCGCCTATCTGCCCAGCGGGCAGGGGGAGCACTGTTACGTCGCCATCGAGAAACGCGGCATCACCACCTTGGAGGCGGTGCGCCGCCTCGCCAAGGCGCTGGGCGTGCAGGAGCGGGATGTCGGCTATGCCGGGATGAAGGACGCCGTAGGCATCACCCGCCAGACAGTCTCTATCCCCCGCGTCGCACCCGACAAGGTGCGTGCGCTGGACATCCCCGGCATCAAGGTGCTCTCCGCCGTCCTGCATGGCAACAAGCTGAGACTTGGGCACCTGAAGGGGAACCGCTTCGAAATCAGGGTCCGTGACGTGGCGCCTGGCGCGCTGGCGCAGGCCGAGGCGGTACTTGCCGTGCTGACGTCCCGGGGCGTGCCGAACCGGTTCGGCGTGCAGCGCTACGGTGTTCAGGGAAACACACACGACATTGGCGCGGCCATGCTGCGTCGGGACTTCAAGGCTGCGATCGACACGCTGATCGGGGATCCCACCCAGGTGGCCGATGAGCGCTGGCGGCAGGCTATCGAAGCGTACCGGCAGGGAGACCTGGCCGGAAGCCTCTCCCTGTTCCCCGGACACTTCCGTACCGAGCGCGAACTGCTGGGACGATTGCTGCAGCGTCCCGACGCCTACGAGAAGGCCTTTCACGCGGTACAGCCGCGCATGAAAAGGCTGTACCTCTCCGCCTTCCAGTCTTCCCTGTTCGACCTCGTGCTGGAGCAGAGGATGGATCGTCTGGACCAGGTGGAAGAGGGTGACATCGCCTTCAAGCACGACAACGGCGCCTGTTTCCTGGTTCAGGACCCCGCCGCCGAGGCGCCGCGCGTCCAGGCCTTCGAGATTTCGGCTACCGGCCCCATGTTCGGCTGCACCATGATGGAAGCCAAGGGGGCGCAGGGGGAGCTGGAAGCCGGGATTCTGGCCGCCGAGGGGCTGGTACCAGACAGTTTCAATCTCTCCGGGGGGCTGCGCATGGAAGGGGAGCGCCGCCCGCTGCGCGTGCCGCTGTCGGCTGCCTCAGTGCGTCAGGATGACAGCGACCTGCTCTTCGACTTCTCTCTGCCGCGCGGAGCCTACGCCACCTGCGTCCTGAGCGAGGTAATGAAAGATCAATAAATCCGTCCCCCCGGGGGTGGAAGGAGTTAGTTGTGGAGAAACTGCAATTACAGGCGCCAGCCAAGGTGAACTACCGGTTGGACGTGCTTGGGAAGAGGCCGGACGGCTATCACGACCTGCGCATGGTTATGCAGCGGGTCGGTCTGTGTGACGAGATCACCATTGCCTTGAGCGTGACCCCCGGCATCCGCGTCACCTGCGGCAAGAAGGGTGTACCCGACGGGCCCGGCAACATCGCCTGGCGCGCGGCCGATGCGCTCCTGAAGCTGTCCGGCAAAGAGGCAGGTATCGACATCGTCATCGACAAGCGCATCCCGGTGGCCGCCGGTCTGGGCGGTGGCAGCAGCGACGCCGCCACCGTGCTCATGGGCGTCAACCGGCTCCTGGGACTGGGGCTTTCCGATGAGCGGCTCATGGAGATAGGGGTGAAGCTCGGTGCCGACGTCCCCTTCTTCATCTTCAAGAAAACCGCTTTGGCTGAAGGGATTGGCGACAAACTCACAGCCATGGCATCCATGCCGAGTCTGTGGGTGGTTCTGATAAATCCCGGCATCCATGTCTCAACCGCCTGGGTCTATCAAAATTTAATATTGACAGAGAAAGGTCCCGCCACTATAATCCGCGATTCATACAGCAGTGCGGCAGAAGTTGCCGAGCTTTTGTCCAACGACCTCGAACCGGTTACCTGCGGGAAACATCCGCTGCTGAACGAGGTGAAGGACATGCTGCTAGCGGCCGGAGCCAGCGGTTCCTTGATGTCCGGCAGCGGCGCCACCGTCTTCGGCATCTTCGAAGACGAAGCAGTCGCCAAGAAAGCTGCAACTGATATTGCCGTAGCGCGCGGCTGGTTCGCGGAAGCGGTGCAGACGCTGTAAGAGAAACGAATAGATTATTGGGGCGTCGCCAAGCGGTAAGGCAACGGGTTTTGATCCCGTCATTCCCAGGTTCGATCCCTGGCGCCCCAGCCACATAAGAAAAAGGGTTAGCTCACCGAGCTAACCCTTTTTTCATTCCCACCCAAGCCTGTTGCCTTTAATCGTACCCTCCCAAACTCCCTCAGCTTATTTCCCATTCCCTTTTGCTAGGTAGCTCGTAATCAGGTTGCGGTAGTTGGGAATGTGATTGGAGAAGAGGTTGCCCAGTCCTTCGATGTCGTTGCGCCAGTCGCGGTGCAGTTCGCACGCAACGCCGAACCAACTCATGAGCTGGACCCCGGCTGCCGCCATCCTCGCCCACGCCGCGTGCCGCGTCACCTCGTTGAACGTCCCCGAAGCGTCGGTCACCACGAACACCTCATACCCTGCCTCTACCGCAGAAAGAGCGGGGAAGGCGACACAGACCTCGGTCACCACCCCGGCAATGATAAGTTGCTTGCAACCGGTGTTTTTAACCGCATTTACGAAGTCTTCGTTATCCCAGGCGTTGATCTGTCCGGGGCGCGGGATGTAAGGAGCATTGGCGAAGGTCTCCTTAAGTTCAGGCACCAACGGCCCGTTGGGCCCCCCCTCGAAGCTCGTGGTCAATATGGTGGGCAGCTTGAAGTACTTCGCGCAGTCGGCCAGAGCGAGCACGTTGTTCTTGAACTCCCCCGGGGAGAAATCCTGGACCAGGGAAATCAACCCGGACTGGTGGTCGATAAGCAGAACGGCGGCACTATCCTTGGACAATCTAGCGTATCTGTTGCTCATGTGTTTCCTCCTTTGCGGGGGCACGAGTCGCCCGGATACCAAGTGTGGTCATATTCTAGTTGCAGTGGGGCGGAGGTCAAGAAAGGTAGTAATCACTTCAGGCTGCCACTTTCCAGCCTGACGACGTGTACGTGTTTGCACTCGCCTGGGTTTAATTTTAATAATGATCACATTAAAAATCTTGCGCTGCATGCGTCCGTTGTTTACAGTGTGCGCCCATTTAGCGGCGTTTATGCTGCGACTACAGGCCCTTCGGGCATCAAAGGAGGATTAATGTTCAAAAGATTGGCTGTGTACATGGCACTGGCAGGAAGTCTGCTCTCGGTTGCGCCTTGCTGGGCTTCGTCTACTACGACAACTGTGACACCCGACCAGGCATTGAGCATGCTGATGGCAGGGAACAGGGAATTCGTGAAAGGTGAAGTTGAGCATCTGGAGAAGATGTCGTCCCCGGCGCGCAGGACCGATCTCGTGGCAGGCCAGCACCCCTACGCGATCATCCTGACCTGCTCCGACTCCCGCGTTCCGCCGGAGATTCTTTTCGATAAAGGCCTGGGAGAGATTTTCGTTGCGCGCGTTGCCGGTAATGTCGCCTCGGCCAGTGAACTTTTGGGGAGCATCGAATACGGCGTTGAGCACCTCGGTGCCTCGCTGATCATGGTCCTCGGTCACTCCAAATGCGGCGCGGTTACCGCTACCTATGACTCGCATATTGCAGGCACCTTGCCTCCTAAGAACATCGACAGCCTCGTTAAAGCCATCGATCCTGCCGTGACGGAAGTGCTGGCCACCAACCCCACCGGGACCAAGGCCGAGGTTGTCGAGGAATGCATCGTCGAGAACGTCAAGAAGGTTGCCGAGTCGATCGAGGTCAACTCCCCGATCGTGAAGGAGTACCTGGAACTCGGCAAGGTTAAGCTCGTGAAAGCGAAGTACGACCTTGCCACCGGTGTCGTTACCGTTCTCCGGTAGTCGATCTCGGCCAAGCAAAATAAAACAACTAAAAAGAGGGGACTGGCCTTCCCGGCCAATCCCCTCTTCATGCTTTACGCTCCTTACTGCGTTCTTAGATCCGGTTTTTGAGCAGGTCTTTGCCTTTTTGCACCAGATTCGAGTTGGAGTCGATTACGTCGTTAAAGAACCTTTCCACTTCCTGATCGCCTTCGGCGTCTTTTATGTACTGGCTGCAGGTCTCAGCCGCCTGCGATGCGTTGTAGATTACGCTCACCAAGTCAAATTCTTTATTTTTAAGCAGATCTTTTGTCATGGCAAACCTCCACTGCGTGCACTCGCCTTTAGAACTTCCTCCGTCTCCCTGGGGTCTTCATCGACCATCGCGCCAGCCGGTGTAGCTGTGATGCCTATTGCCATACCGTTGGTTTCATGACCTAATGCTTATCTTACTCTTTCTCGTTCCGGCTTTCCAGATCGAAGATTTAGGGAATGACGTGAGCTTTAGACGGTGACCTGCGTACTTCCTGCCATTCACTTAAAATTTTTATGCGAAGAAGCTTCGCTTTTTGGTAAAGAACTTCACACTTCATCATAACGAACTTGCATTTCATGTGAAGAACTTGGCACTTTGGCCGACGAACTTAGCGATTCAGGAGAAGAATTTCGCACTTCAGGTGAGGAACTCCGCACTTCAGGTGAGGGACTTCCCCTCTCAGGTGACGAACTCGCATTTCATTTTGTTGATCTGACAATGAGGAGCGCGCCATGATGGCTGGCATCAAAAAGGCCGCCCGACCATGGGGGAGGGGCGGCCTTCACATCTGTGGACCTATTATAGCAGGTCAAGCAGTTGTTTTACTTCGGGGGGGCGCTTGCCGGTCTCACCGGCTGCTATGGTCCTTGGATCGAGGTTGCCGTAGTAGGCGCCGTTGGCATCGTCGTCGATCATCAAGGCGGCTCCGTTGAGGGCGATTCCAGCAAATAGGCCGCGACTGCGCGAATAGGAGAGGATCTCGCTCTTCAGGGTGACGTCGGTCGCTCCCTCGGCGCTTCGCCCCACCGGGCCTGCAGCTACGGAAGCGTCGGCTCCCAGTGTGTACTTGCCCCTGAGGACTCCGTCCACACTTTTCCTGGTTTTGAAGACGAGGATCAGGTCCGTGGATTCGGCCCCTATCTGCCACCCCAGGCTGCCGCCGGCGATCTTGACGAAGACGGGGTCGCTCCAGTTCCCTTTTTCGTCGCGCAAGGTTAGAATGCCCGTGCCGTACCTGCCGCCGACCACGAAACCAACCTTAATTACCTCGGGAACGATCATTATCCCCTGCGCGTTCTTCAGCAGCATCGGGGGAATGCCCTCCTCGGGGATCGCCTTGATCGCCTTGACGACCTCGATGCAGTCCTCGATCTTTCTAGACTCCTTCCCGGCATAGGCCGGGGCGACGGAAATTGCCATCAGGGCAGCGGCGACCGCAACTGCCAAGAGTTTCATTGTTTTCATGCTCTTGTCCTCCTTTGTGTTGATCCAGCTCATATAGGCAAATCCCCTCTGTCTCCCCTTCGCAAAGGGGAGGACGCGGGGCTCGTGCAGCGTGTAGTAGGCAGTTACGTCGCGATTCTTTACATATGATATTCCCTATTTCAGGCGCAGGAACAAAAAAAGCCGGGGCCGAGTTCTGGTGATCTTCGGCAACCCGGCTGTCTCGGTGAGACCCTGTAGGCTTTCCGCCCCATCCTCGCGGATGGTTGAGTATTGTCGTTATGTTGTCGTCACCCCGTGTCGTGACTTGGTGCTGAGGTACCTGCCGAACTCCGCATCGGTCTCGCGTATATGGTGGGTGACCCAGTTACAGAGAAACCAGAGGAGTTCGACGGAGGCCTTGGTGTCAAGTGCCCGTTTTTTCTTCAGTTGCGAAATCTTGGCCCGGAATTGCCGGTGCTCGTCCTTGTGAGTGCCCAGCTTCGGGTAGGAAGAATTCTCCATCCACCGCTCCTCGCAACCGAAATGCTGCATGGAGTAATCGATGAGGATCTCCAGCACTGAGGGGTCCAACTGGTGCCCCTCCCGGAAGTGATCGTAGGTCTTATTGAGATACTGCACCAGGCTTTGATGGTGTTGATCGATCTCTTGTATGCCGACCACATAACAGTCTTTCCATTCAATTATAGGCATACACTTTCTTCTCCTTCTTGTTAATGCACCCGGTCCTCCCCAAGCGGAGAGGGCCGGATTCTAACCGCTGCGGCTATTGCGGAACGAGGACGATATTCCCCAGATCCCTGGCCTGCCCCTGCACCACCGGCACAGCGGCCGACGAGTAGAGCACGAAGCCGTTGGAGTTTATGAAGGTCTTGTAGCCCCACCCGATCTCGCTGGCGGGCACGAAAGCCGAGAAGGGTGCCTGATACCGGCCGCTGGTATAGGTAGCGAAGATCTGGCCGGAGGCTATGGGGGTCGCATCGTTGATGGTCCCGCGACGCTTGATGGAAACGGTGGCGCTGCTCCAGTTCTGCAGGGTGTTGCTGACGTTGCCGATGATGGAGCCGAACTGGTTCAGGACGTTGGCCATCTGGATCAGCCTGATGCCGGTGGGCTTGAGGTTGTACTCGTTGCTGTTGCCGCGCTGCACGACCGCGGTGTTCGGGTCGAAGTCGATCATGACCGCGTTGATCACGCCCGGTTTCACCTCGATGGGGCCGAGGATCTTAAGCCCCGAGGTCTGGCCGCTGGGAGTGGTCAGCGGGATCTTGGTGTTCGGATCGCTCTTCAGGGTAAGGTAGTTGACCGGGGCCTGGTTCCCGTTCGGGTTTGGGTACAGAACCAGGCGGATCTGGCGGTATGTCCCCGCTGGCAGCACGATCTCGCCCAGGGCCTGCTGGACGAACTGCAGGGTCATGATGTCGATGACCTTTTCCTGCGGGTTGAACCTGGCCAGCACGGGGAGGGCCGGGTCGCTGTCAGCAGCGTTTTCGTGGCCGGCCGGCACCACCCGAATCTCCTTGATGGAGATGACCAGGCTCTGGTACGCATCGCTTGGTTTGTCGGTGATGGCGAGCTTGAGGGTTCCGGTGCTGGCGCTGCCGCCACCGCCACCGCAGCCTCCGAGGTAGACCATGGCGGCAATGATGGCGCCAATGGCGATGATGACGGATCTAAAGGCAACAGTCGTGTTTCGCATAGTCGCTAACCTCCTTTTACCCGTGAACAGCTATCAGTCCTTGTGGTGTTTTTTGTGCCCTTTCTTCTTGCCGTTGTCGTGGTGCTCTTTTCCCTTCTTCAGGTAAACCCTCTGGTGGTTTTCCACGTAATAGGGGCGGCCGGAATCGTAATAGATATGCACTCCCGGAGGAGCGGGGAGATAGCCGTTCAGATTGATGCTGACGCCGACGGACCCGGCTTGCGCAGTCGGGGCGGTTGCAGCGCACAGGACGCATAAAGCTGCTCCTGCCGCCAAGGTATTGAGTAAAGATCTCATGCTCATATGTGGTTCCTCCTGGTGTACCAGCCTTCGCGTGAACGCAACCGGTTGTAGTCAGACGCAAAGGGTGGTTGGATTTTGGGCAATAAAAAAGCCGGGGCCGAATATCTTTGTGATATTTCGGCGACCCGGCTGTCTCGGTGAGACCCTGTAGGCTTTCCGTCCCATCCTCGCGGATGGTTTAGTATTATCGTCTATCGTATGGGGTGGAAAATTTGGTGGAACGATAGCTCAAGGCGGAAACCCTGTCAAGGAAGCTTTTTGAAGCCGCGATCATTTTTCTTTCGCTGGATCAATGCACCGAAGCAAAATCACTAAAGTTTCCCCTGCATTTGCCGAATTGATACAGCATGGAGGCGGTCATTGAACTGTCTCGTTTTTAATGATCATGGGCTGTATCGGGAGAGGGCATGGTTAGAAGCATCCTTGAAATCGGTAATGCCAAGTACAAGATCGACAGAATCGCACTGGGACGCTTCAGAGACGAGGTGCGTCAGAACTGGAGCAGGGAGAGTGCCGAGGCTGCGCCGGAAGCCGGCGGCGACGTCACGCTGGACGAGTCGCTGGATGCGGTGTTCCTGGAAGTGATGCAGTTGTACAACGAATACGCCAAAAGCGAGAGCATCGATGTCCTGCTGCGATTGAAGGATAAGTTGGAGCAGGTTTCGCTGCGCTACAAGAGCCTGGCGCTGGCCGAAGAGGTGCTCAACATCAACAGCTGCCTCCCCTACGAAAGACGTATTCCCAAGGATTGCGAGATCAGCCCCACCAAACACTGAACGGGGGGCGCTGGCGGTCAGAAGATAGCCAGCGCCGGTTCCCGGATGTCGTTTCTCTCTTCCTCGCTGACGGGCGTCTCCTTCCTTAGCGTTTCCCACTCCTGCATGAGCTTTTCCGGCTCCGAAGTCTGCTGCTTGAGCAGTTCCAGCAGTTTCAATTCGGCGTCACCTGCAAATCCGATGAACTTGACACCAACCATAGAGAAGAAGCAGTGCACCACGCTTACCCTAATGATCAAAGGTTCTTTCCCCGGCTCGAGCCGGACGGTGAGCGTGCAGGACTCGTTGACCGGCACCATCAGGCACTCGTCGGCGCTGATCAGGGCGCCGCGCAGACTCACGTTCTCAAGGCGGCAACGATATTTGATGTCATGATGAACCAATTCCCCGGGGGCACTGTATGCGACCCGGTGAAAACGCCGCTGTTCCATGCTGGTATCCTCCTCGCAAACGTCCGTGTTGTTCGGCAGGTTTCTTATCGTCAGGTTGGATACTAACTGTAGCGGTTTTTGTCAACAATCCGTTGTGGCGCAGGTTTTTTTAGTGCAAGAAGCGGTGTCTCTCACCCGAGCCCGGCAGAGGGCGTCCCGGCGAGGAGGGAGGGGGGCTCTCATGATAGCTTTTCGATTGACTTCACGGGGCAACTATTGTATTAAGTAGCGTTTCCTGGGTTTTGGATGCAGGCTGCCCCGCCGTGGCGACCGGTGCACGTGCAGCCAATTTATAAAAGAAAAAAACAAAGAGGGCCGGTGCATTGATGGAAAACAAGATCAGGGTGTTCAGCGGTAACTCCAATCCGGTTCTGGCAGAGAAGATCTGTGACTGCCTCAGGGTCCCCCTGGGCAAGGCCAAGGTGAGGACCTTCTCCGACGGCGAGATCATGGTCGAAATCGGCGAGAACGTGCGCGGTCGTGACATCTACGTGGTTCAGTCCACCTGCTGCCCGACCAACAACAATCTGATGGAACTGCTCATCATGATCGATGCCCTGAAGAGGGCGTCCGCAGCGACCATCACCACCGTGATCCCCTACTACGGCTACGCGCGCCAGGACCGCAAGGCTGCCCCCAGGACCCCGATCACCTCCAAGCTGGTGGCCGACCTGATCACAGCAGCCGGCGCCGACCGCGTAGTTACCATCGACCTGCACGCAGGCCAGATCCAGGGCTTCTTCAACATCCCGGTGGATAACCTCTACGCTGCGCCGGTTCTCCTGGCTCATCTGAAGAGCCGCTTCGCCGACGACCTCGACAACCTGGTCATGGTATCGCCGGACGCAGGCGGCACCGAGCGCGCCCGTGCTTTCGCCAAGAGGCTCGGCTGCACCCTGGCCGTCATCGACAAGCGCCGCACCGGCCCGAACGTGGCGGAGGTCATGCACCTGATCGGCGACGTGAAGGGCAAGAACGCCATCATCCTGGACGATATGATCGACACCGCCGGCACCCTGACCCATGCCGCCCAGGCTCTGAAAGATCACGGGGCCGCCAACGTCTATGCCTGCGCCACCCACGGCGTCCTTTCCGGCCCGGCCATCGAAAGGATCAACAATTCCGTCATCGAGAAGGTGGTCATCACCGACACCGTTCCGCTGGGCGAGAAGGCAGAACAAACCGACAAACTCAGGGTGCTTTCCGTAGCAGACCTTCTGGCCGAGGCGATCCGCCGCATCCACGAGGACGAATCCGTCAGCTCCCTTTTCGTGTAGTACTTAAATAAAACTGTCATTGGAAGATCAAATACCAAGATTGACATCGGAGGATGTATGAGTAAGCAGGTGCTGAATGTTGAACTGAGGGAAAAAACCGGCAAGGGTATCTGCCGTCGTCTGCGTGCCGCCGGCCGCGTTCCGGCCGTCGTGTATGGTAAGGGCATCGAGCCGGTCAGCATTTCGCTCGGCCTGAAGGAACTGACCGAAGCCATCGCCGGCGAAGGCGGCCGCAACCACATCCTGACCCTGCAGGGCGTGCCCGCACTGGAAGGCGCCAACGTCATCGTTGCCGACCTGCTGCGCGACTCGCTGAAGAATCACGCACGTCACGTCGACCTGCACAAGATCAACCTCGCCGACAAGGTGAAGGTACAGGTCAAGCTGAACCTGGTCGGCACCCCGGCCGGCGTCAAAGCTGGCGGCTTCCTCGATTTCGCCATGCACACCGTTGAAGTCGAGTGCCTCCCGGTTCACATCCCGGCGCACATCAACGTCGACGTCGTCGACCTCGCTATCGGCCACTCCATCCACGTGAGCGACATCAACGCCCCGATTGGTACCGCCATTCTGAGCGATCCGAAGGCTCCGGTGGTCAGCATCCTCGGCCGCAAGGCTGCAACCGAGGAAGAGGCCGCCGCCTAGTCCAGGACCGTTATGGCAGCAAAACTGATCGTAGGGCTCGGCAACCCCGGGCCCAAGTACACATGGACCCGCCACAACGCGGGTTTCATGGTTTTAGACCGCTTGGCAAGCCTGTCCAACATCGCCGTCACCAGGAAGGCCTTTTCCGGTCTTGCCGGTGACGGCAACTGGGCGGGCGAGCGGGTCTATCTCCTCAAGCCGCAGACCTTCATGAACCTGTCCGGCCGCTCGGTGGCCGAGGCGCTCCGCTTCTACAAGCTGTCCCTGTCTGATCTCATCGTGATCCACGACGACCTCGATATCCCGTTCGGCAAGGTGCGACTCAAGGAAGGGGGCGGTCACGGAGGCCACAACGGCCTGCGCTCGCTGGGGCAGGAATTGGGATCGAACGCCTTCGCGCGGGTGCGTGTCGGCATCGGCCGGCCCCTGCACGGCGACGTGGTGAACTTCGTCCTGACCAACTTCGCCAAAGAGGAGATGAACGAGCTGCTGGAAGTGCTGGATACCTCCCTGGACGCCATGGAGATGGCGATCAAGGAAGGGATGCCCAAGGCGATGAGCATCTTCAACGCGAAGTAACAGCAAAGCAGGTCGAGACTAAGACTAAGATAAAGACCCCCCTCGCCCTTTGGGAGAGGGGCAGGGGTGAGGGGGCTACGGCCGCCGTCACACTTAAAGGAAACACACATGGGTTTCAACTGCGGCATAGTCGGTCTCCCCAACGTGGGAAAGTCCACCATCTTCAACGCGCTCACCTCGGCCGGTGCCGAGTCCGCCAACTACCCCTTCTGCACCATCGATCCCAACGTCGGCATCGTATCGGTGCCCGATCCGCGCATGGACAAGCTTGCCGAGATCGTGCACCCGGAGCGGATCCTCCCCACCACCGTCGAGTTCCTCGACATCGCCGGCCTTGTCAAGGGGGCGAGCCAGGGTGAGGGGCTGGGCAACAAGTTCCTGGGCCACATCCGCTCCGTGGACGCGATCCTGCACGTGGTGCGCTGTTTTGAGAACGAGAACGTGGTGCACGTAAGCGGCAGCGTGTCGCCGGTGCGCGACATCGAGGTGATCCAGACGGAACTGGCGCTGGCCGACCTCGATACGGTGGAGAAGCGCATGCAACGCACCGAGAAACAGGCGCGCAGCGGCGACAAGAAGGCCAAGGAAGACGTCGAGTTCTGCCAGAAGGTGAAGTCGGTCCTGGAAAAGGGGCTCTCGCCGCGCGACCTGCCGGAGAACGAGGATGAAAGACTGATCCTGCGCGACATGCACCTGATGACCGCTAAGCCGGTGCTCTACGTCGCCAACGTGGCCGAGGACGACCTCGAGGGTAAGCACCCCTACATCGAGGAGGTGCGCCAGTTCGCCGCTAAGGAAGGCAACGGCGTGGTCACCATCTGCGGCTCCATCGAGGCGGAGATTTCCGAGCTTGCCGGGGAGGAGAAGCAGGCCTTTCTCGAGGAGATGGGGCTTGCCGAGTCCGGCCTGGACCGTCTGATCCGTTCCGGTTACGAACTGCTCGGGCTCATCACCTACTTCACCGCCGGCGTCAAGGAAGTGCGCGCCTGGACCATCACCAAGGGGACCAAGGCCCCCGGGGCCGCCGGCGTGATCCACTCGGATTTCGAGAAGGGGTTCATCCGTGCCGAGGTAATCTCCTACGACGACTATATCGCCTCGGGCGGCGAGTCGGGCGCCAAGGAAAAAGGCCTGATGCGCCTGGAAGGAAAAGAATACGTGGTGCAGGACGGTGACGTCATGCATTTCAGGTTCAATGTTTAAAGGCAGATCAAGATTGAGATTAAGACTAAGCGAAAACCTGTGCAGTGCGTTTTGGCGGGTCATGCCATGACGACTCTGGCCTCTACTTAATCTTAATCTTTGTCTTAATCTGTTTTTTGCCTTGTCAAAGCTTAATATCTGTAGTAATAAACAGCGTTCACCAGAACGGCCTGAAGGCCGTATCTCCTTGCTCCGGGTTGGACCGGGGCTAAATAAACCGTGAGGAGGCTTAACAATGAGCAGGATGTACGAGACGATTTACATCGTCCAGCCGGACCTCGGTGACGAAGAGATCAAAGCTCTTTCCACCAAGGTGCAGGACGTAATCGCCAGCATGAACGGCGATTTCAAGAGGCTTGAAGACTGGGGCACCAGGAAGCTGGCTTACCCGATCAACAAGAACCCCCGTGGCCGTTACTTTTACCTCCGTTTCGACGCAGATGCCCCGCTGATCGCAGAGCTGGAGCGTCGTCTGCGCCTTGACGACAAGGTGATCAGGTACCAGAGCGTGAAGCTCGAGCAGGAAGTGGTTGCACCGGCAGCCGCTCCGGCCAAAAGTGCCGAGGAAGGGACCGAGGAAGTGGCTGCGGCTGCTACCGAGGCTCCGGCCGAAACGACTACTACGGTGGAGGAATAAGAGATGGCAGACGAAAGAGCACCCCAGAGAACCAGCAGCGGCCCGAGGAAGAAGCGTCCGTTCCAGCGTCGTAAAGTCTGCCGTTTCTGCGCAGACAAGCAGGTAACCATCGATTACAAAGATCCCCGTACCCTCCGTTACTTCGTTTCGGAGCGCGGCAAGATCATCCCGCGCCGTATTTCCGGCAACTGCTCCAAGCACCAGAGGGAAATCACCGAGGCGATCAAGCGCGCCAGGAACATTGCGCTGCTTCCGATTGCCGGCAGCCACGCAACCGCCTAGGTGCCGCTGACGGTGACTCCGTTGCAGGGGAAGATTTTAGATGTGATCAAGGGGAGCGTCGCCACGGTGACGCTCTTCCTTGCTTTCGTCTATCTCCCCGTGGTCGGCACCATCCCGGGGTTGTTCGCCTCGGCTCCGGCTGCATTCTACGCGGTCAAACGGGGCAGGGGGACGGGTGTTGCGGTAGTGCTGGCCAGCTGCGCCATTCTTCTTGGCGTCGGTGATCCGGCCGCGACGGCCATCTATCTATTACAGGCCGGCGTGCTGTCGCTTGCGCTTCCCGAGTTCCTGCTCAGGAACAAGGGGGGAGCCCGTTCCGTCATCTACTCGGTGGCGGTCACCATCACGGTCCTTTTGATCGCCGCGGTGGTGTACGGCATGGCCACCGGGGCCGACCTGCACGCGAAGATCAGTAAAGGCGTGCAGACGAGCATCAACCAGACCTCGCAGATCTACCAGAAGGCGGGCGTCAAGGGGGACGAGCTCAAGGCGCTGCAGGATTCGATGCACCAGGCCGGACAGCTGGTGGTCACCATCTATCCTGCGCTGGTCACCGTGGCCTACGGAATGATCGCCTGCATGAACCTGATGCTCCTTGCCGGGATAGCGGGGCGCCTGCGTATGCCGCTGTACGTCGGGGATTTCAGGAAGTACAAGAACCCGGAGCCGCTGATCTGGCTCCTGATCGTGGCCGGTTTTGGTACCCTGGTGCCGGAAACCATCGTGCACCTCGCCGCGCTGAACGTGCTCATAGTCCTGGGTGCTGTGTACTCGGCGCAGGGCTTCGCGATCATCAGCTTCTTCTTCAGAAAGCTCCAGGTTCCGGTCTTTATCAGACTTTTGGCAAGCCTGCTCCTGATCTTCCAGCCCATGATGGTGCTGGCGGTGGCGGCGCTGGGCGTATTTGATCTCTGGGCGGACTTCAGGTCCCCCAATAAACAGGAAAACCTGTAACTAACCAGGCTAGGAGGCAACACATGAAGGTCATTCTCAAAGAAAACGTTGAGCATCTCGGCAACATCGGCGACATCGTGAAGGTAGCACCGGGCTACGCCAGGAACTACCTGCTCCCGAAAGGCTTCGCCATCGAGGCTACCGAGAAGAACGCCAAGGCCCTCGAGCACGCTAAGCGTCACCTCGAGTACAAGAAAAACAAGGTTCTCGAAGCTGCCAAGCTGATCGCAGCCAAGATCGAGGGCATCACCCTTTCCATCGCACACCAGGCTGGTGCTGACGACAAACTCTTCGGCGCTGTCACCAACATGGAACTGGCCGAGCAGCTGAAAGCCGCTGGCGTTGAAGTGGACCGCAAGCGCATCGTGCTTGACGAGCCGATCAAGCACCTGGGCGAGTTCACCGCTGCAGTGAAGCTTCACCCGGAAGTGGCCGCTACCCTGAAAGTCGTGGTTACCAAGGCCTAAGCCTTGCTGCAAAACCGGCAGTTTTTGCAATAATGAAGGGCCGCCTCCTCAGGAGCGCGGCCCTTTTACGTTGGGCGGCGTGGTCGCCGCCACAGGGGGAGCCGTGAACATCGAGAAACACCACAAGCAGGACATCGCCACGCGGCAAGTAGAGACGGCGCTCTTGCTGTACTTCGCTCAGAAGGACCTCTTCAGTGTCATCACGTTGGCCGGGGCTGCCGAGGAGATTTTCGGACAGTTACTGCTGTTGCGTGAACCAGGGGAGAAACAGGGGGCTTTCAGGTCGGTACTGGAACTGCTGCGGCCGGCCAAAGCGCGCGCGACACGGGAACTGGCCGGGGCGCACGAGACCGATTTGTACGTGCACATGGACGTGAGGCATGAGGCGGAGTTCCTGCTGGGACGGGCGATAGACGCCTATTTTGCGCTTACCGGCGAGTTGAGCGGCAACATGCGGAAGTTCAACGAAGAGGTGAGGAGCAGGAGAGGGTAGGGGTGCTACTTTGCCTGTTCAGCGACGATCTTCTGCTGGTCCCCTCTCCCTCTGGGAGAGGGTGCCCGAAGGGCGGGTGAGGGGAGGTCGTCTCGCACCAGATTCCTCACCCTAGCCCTCTCCCAGAGGGAGAGGGGATTGCGGATGCTGCAGCCGAAGATCAGATCTGATTTACTTCTTGAACTTGGCGTCCTGGACCAGGACGTTGTAGCGGTAGCCGGAGCCGAAGTCGAGGTTGTTGTAAAGGGTGCCGGAAACGGTTACCACATCACCTTCCTTGGGAAGGTCCTTCGAAGTCACCACCAGGTCGTCGGTCTTCTTGGCGCTCGATCCGGTGCCGTCCGCCAGGTGAATCCAATTCCTCTTCATGATTTTCTGCGATACCCTCACCACGCGCCCGCGGACCACCACCGGCTTTTTCTCAAGTTTCTTGCTCTGGGCATAGATCTCCGCGATGGTATAGGCGTTGGCTCCCTTGGCCTTGGCTACCTTCTGTTTCTTGGCCGCGGGGGCGGCTGCTGCCGCCGGCGCTGCAGTCGCGGCCGGCGCCGCTTTGGCTGCCGGAGCGCCTTTCTGCGTCCCCGGGACTCCCTGGTGTACCGCCTTGATGGCGGAGGGGCTCATCTCGATCTTGTCGGCGTTGGCGAGGCCGCCCGAGAAGATCACCTTGTCGAACTTGCGGTTCAACCCCTTGCTGGTGAAGTTCTTCATCTCGAAGCCCGGCATGAGCGACAACTGCTGCCCGACCTTCACCTTGGTGAGCGGGATGGCAACCCACACCTTTTCGGAGCCGTTCTGCAGGTTGACGTAGGTATAGCCGCCGCCGTCCATGGTCTCCAGCACCTTGCCCGAAAGCGGTATTTCTTTGGGCTTGGCATCCGCAGCACCCACCTGGTGTGCCGTCAGCAGGGCGAAGACGAAGAACAGCGAAAGAAGATTTACGAGACGTTTCATGTAGTAACTCCTTGAAGGGATACTTTTGCTCCGCGCAGACTACTTTTTTCCCGTCCGAATGACAAGGTTTTTCTAGAAAAGGTGCAGGATGCCGTGTGGTTCCTGACCAGGCACGAAAAACTTCGACGCAAAGGCGCCGAGGCGCCAAGACGCAAAGGTAAGGGAGGATGTGTGCGGGCAGGGTTGCAGCTCAAAATTATCCCGTTATATTTGTGTGGTCACATTAAAGGTTTCGTGAACGCGTTACTGCGGGCGGTCCCGCAGGGGCGGAAGCAACGGCTGGCGCGGTGTTACGTGGGGCGCCAGTCCAATGGATAGGCGCGAAAGGGGGCATACATGAACAAGAAAGTAGGCGTGCTGCTTGTGCATGGTATGGGGACTTTGGCCGATGACTTCGCTCACGACATGGTCTACGAGTTGCGCGAAAGGATTTCCGGGCGCGGCTTGAATCGCGATGAAATCGCATGGCAGGGGGTCTACTGGGCTCCGCTTTTGTCCGCCAGGGAGCACCAGATCTGGGTCGACCTGGCGGCGAACAACGACCTCAACTGGGCGAAGCTGCGCAAGTTCTTCCTGAACGCCTTCGGTACCATGAGCTCCTACCACGCCTCGGGCAACCGCCCCGACAGCCTCTACCACAGAATTCACGGCGTGGTGCACCAGGGGCTCCAGCAACTGCGGGCGAAACTCGGGGACCAGGACAAACCGCTGATCATCGTGGCGCATTCGGTGGGGTCGGTGTTCATGTCGAACTACATCTGGGACCGGCAGAAGGGGTACGACCAGGAGCGCTACGGGAGCACACCCTTCGAGCGCATGGAGACCCTGACCGGTCTGGTCACGCTGGGGAGCAACATCCCGCTTTTCTGCGTGGACAAGGAGAACCTCTCTTGCATCGAGTTTCCACCGCCAACCCTTACTGAGCCGCTCAGGAAAAAGGCGAAGTGGCTGAACCTGTATGATTCGGACGACGTGCTGGGGTGGCCCCTGAAGCCGCTCAGTCCCAGCTATTCGGCGACGGTTTCCGAGGACATCGAGGTGAGTGTCGGCAACATCCTTACCTCATGGAATCCCGCCAACCACTCCGCCTATTGGAGTGACGAAACGGTGATCAAGCCGATGGTCTACTTGCTGAGCACCATTCTGGAAGCGACGCATGCACCGCCGACGGTCACGCCGGAGGCGCAGTCGGTTCCGATCGGGCAGTAGATAGATAGGTCAGGTAATTGAGTAAAAGCAAATCCCCCCTGTCCCCCCTTCGTGACAGGGGGGGACGTGAATTACCGGCCAGCACTTCGTGGAGCAAGCAAACCATCATCAGAGATAAAAAAAGGCGCTCGTTTGAGCGCCTTTTTCATTTCTATCTATTCCCTTCGGGAGTCTTACACGATCTTCTGCATGCCCTTCATGGCGGCGCGCAGTTCGGCGCCCACTTCTTCGACCAGGTGGCTGCGGATCTCGGCGTTCACGGCGACCAGCAACTGGTTGTCGACGCTGTTGTCTTTGACGTCGAGACCTTTGCCGATTACGTCGGTGCCGACCTTGCTCATGAAATCACCCAGCAGCGGGACGCAGGCATGGGAGAAGAGGTAGCAGCCGTACTCGGCGGTGTCGGAGATGACGCGGTTCATTTCGTACAGCTTCTTCCTGGCGATGGTGTTGGCGATGAGCGGAGTCTCGTGCAGCGACTCGTAGTAGGCGCTCTCCGGCTCGATGCCGGTCTGCACCATGGTCTCGAAGGCGAGCTCGACGCCGGCCTTCACCATGGCAACCATGAGTATGGCCTTGTCGAAGTATTCCTGCTCGGAGATCTCGCCGGCGCCCTCGGTCTTCTCGAACGCAGTCTGGCCGGTCTGTTCGCGCCAGGTGAGGAGCTTCACGTCGTCGTTGGCCCAGTCCTCCATCATGGTGCGGGAGAACTCGCCGCTCATAATGTCGTCCATGTGCTTCTGGAACAGCGGACGCATGATGTCCTTCAGCTCGGCGGCCAGCTTGAAGGCGACCAGCTTGCCCGGATTGGAGAGGCGATCCATCATGTTGGTGATGCCGCCGTGCTTGAGGGCCTCGGTGATGGTCTCCCAGCCGTACTGGATCAGCTTCACCGCGTAGGGGGCGGCGATGCCGTTCTGGGTCATCTTGTCGAAGCAGAGCAGCGCGCCCGCCTGCAGCATGCCGCAGAGGATGGTCTGCTCGCCCATGAGGTCGGACTTGACCTCGGCGACGAAGGAGGACTCGAGCACGCCGGCGCGGTCGCCGCCCTGGGCGGAGGCGATCGCCTTGGCGATCTCAAGGCCGTCGCCGTTGGGATCGTTCTCGCCGTGCACCGCGATCAGGGTCGGCACGCCGAAGCCGCGCTTGTACTCGGCGCGCACCTCGGAGCCCGGGCACTTCGGGGCCACCATGATGACGGTCAGGTCCTTGCGGATCTGGGTCCCTTCTTCCACGATGTTGAAGCCGTGGGCGTAGCTGAACACGGCGCCCTGCTTCATGAACGGGACGACGGTTTCAACGACATTGGTGTGCTGCTTGTCCGGGGCGAGGTTCATGACGATGTCGGCGCTGGGGAGCAGTTCCTCGTAGGAGCCGACCTTGAAGCCGTTGTCCACTGCGTTCTGGTAGGACTGGCGCTTCTGTTCGATGGCCTCTTTGCGGAGGGTGTAGGAGACGTCAAGACCGCTGTCGCGCATGTTGAGGCCCTGGTTGAGGCCCTGTGCGCCGCAGCCCACGATGACGATCTTCTTGCCTTTGACGTACTCGCAGCCGTTGGCGAACTCGGAAGCGTCCATGAAGCGGCAGGTGCCCAGTTCCTGAAGCTGGCGGCGCAGCGGCAGGGTGTTGAAGTAGTTCTGTCCCATCTTTCCCTCCTGAATATATAGTGTGGTGTGGTTACTGGCGAATGGTGGTGTGAAAGTGTGGCGAATGTATACTAAATTTCACATTGCGTAAATTGATTTGTTGTGCATATTGTGTTGCGTGTGGCGCAATGAGTGGCTGGTGGTATGGGAATGATGGAGGGGTGAATGGATCTGCGGGAACTGGAGATATTTCTTGCGGTGGCGGAGCTTAAGCATTTCGGGCGGGCGAGCCAGGCGTGCAACTTGAGTCCGTCGGCGCTGACGCGCACCATACAGCGCATGGAGGAGGAGCTGGAACAGCCTCTTTTCTTGCGCGACAACCGCACGGTTACCTTGTCTGCGGCGGGGGAGCGCTTTAAGGCGTACGCGCGGCTTTGCCTCAACGAGTGGCAGGGGCTGCGCTCTTCAATGAGGAACGAACAGACCGTGGCGGGGTCGCTATCTATATATGCGTCCATCACGGCGGTCTATAGTCTCCTCCCGGAACTGCTGGAGGCCTACCGGGAAAAATACCCGGAGGTGCAACTGGAACTGCGCACCGGCGCGGCGGAACAGGCGGTGGCACAGGTGCAAAGCGGGGAGATCGATCTGGCCGTGGCTGCCTTCCCGGACGGGCCGCGCTCGAACATCCAGTTCCTCCCCATCGTGACCATCCCACTTATCTTTATAGCGCCCAGACAGTCGGGTGCAGTCGAGGTGCCGGTCAAGGGGGAGTTGCTGGATCTCTCGCGCGCGCCGCTGGTGTTGCCGCAGACGGGTCTTTCGCGCAGGCGCCTGGACCAGTGGCTCAAGGAGCACCGCATCACCCCTAACATCACTTCGGAGGTGTCCGGCAACGAGGCGATCATCGCCATGGTGCGCCTTGGGTGCGGCGTCGGCATCGTGCCGCAACTGGTCCTGGAGCGGAGCCCATTCAGGGACGAGGTGGTCGTGCTGGACAACGCGCCGGTTTTGAAACCCTACGAGGTCGGGCTTTGCACTAGCAAGAGAAACCTGCAGCGACCGAGCGTGAAGGCGTTCTGGCAACTGGCTGAGGAAAGATCGGCTATGGCTTAAGCTGGAAGGGAACGGGAAGAATGGGAAGGCAACAGTCTGAAGGCTTGCTTTGCAGTATCCCTTTTATCAGCTTGTATCCCTGTTAGAGTGATTTGCTGTGAGTCTTTGCGGCTTTGCGTGAGGTGGTTTTCGCCTTGCCTTCGTTTCTCCCCTGTGCTATATAAGTTTGCTGTTTAAAATTCGCACGCCGCTGCAGCTATGCCGGTGGTGCCCGCAATGCGGGTTCCGGCATCGATGGGTGGCGGAGGGAAAACCAAAAGGAGAAGCAAAAATGTCGAACATCACCATGAAAGAACTGCTGGAAGCCGGCGTCCACTTCGGACACCAGACCAAGAGATGGAACCCGAAAATGAAGCCGTACATCTTCGGCGCTCGTAACGGGATCTACATCATCGACCTGCAGAAGACCGTAAGGCTCTTCAAAAACGCCTACAGCTTCGTCACCGACGCGGCCCAGGCTGGCGAGACCATCCTCTTTGTCGGCACCAAGAAGCAGGCCCAGGATTCCGTGGCTGAAGAGGCACAGCGTTGCGGGCAGTTCTACGTCAACGACCGTTGGCTGGGCGGCATGCTCACCAACTTCGCCACCGTAAAGCAGAGCATCGACCGTCTCAAGCGTCTCGACGCCATGATCGCTGACGGCACCATCGAGGCTTACACCAAGAAAGAGCAGCTCAAGCTCGCCAAAGAGCGCGAGAAGCTCGAGAAGACCCTGGGCGGCATCAAGGGTATGGGCAAGGTCCCGGGCGTGCTGTTCGTGGTTGACCCGAAGAACGAAGAAATCGCTGTCAGCGAAGCCAAAAAGCTCGGCATCCCGGTCGTCGCCATCGTCGACACCAACTGCGATCCGGACGACATCAACTACGTCATCCCGGGCAACGACGACGCCATTCGCGCCATCCGCCTGCTGACCAGCAAGATGGCTGACGCAGTCCTCGAGGGTGCTCAGGCTCGCAACGCCCGTCTCCAGACTGGCGCCGAGGAAGAGTTCTCCACCGAGGGCGAGGAAGTCGCTGAAGAGGTTACCGCAGAGGCCTAAGCCTCCCCATCCGCGGCAACCGCACCACCTTTCGATAACACAATGACTAAGAAACCCGCGCCGCCAAGGCGCGGGTGACTGTGGAGGATAACGTGAGCATTACAGCTGCACAGGTAAACGAACTCAGGAAAGTAACCGGCGCCGGCCTCATGGACTGCAAGAAGGCCCTGACCGAAACCAACGGCGATCACGAGAAGGCGATCGACTACCTGCGTACCAAGGGTCTGGCTGCCGCCTCCAAGAAGGCTGGCCGCGCCGCCACCGAGGGCCTGGTCGGCTCCTACATCCACGCCGGCGGCAAGATCGGCGTACTGGTCGAAGTCAACTGCGAGACCGACTTCGTTGCCAAGAACGAGAACTTCCAGGCTTTCGTGAAGGACATCGCGATGCACATCGCCGCAGCATCCCCGCTGTACGTCCGCCGCGAGGAAGTGCCTGAAGAGCTCATCGAGCGCGAGAAGGCCATCTACCGCGAGAAGGCCAAGGAGAGCGGCAAGCCGGCGGCCATCATCGAGAAGATCCTCGACGGCCAGATCAACAAGTTCTTCGGCGACATCTGCCTCCTCGAGCAGGCTTACGTGAAGGACCCGGACAAGACCATCCAGACCGTCCTCAACGAGACCATCGCTTCCATCGGCGAGAACATGACCATCCGTCGTTTCGCCAAGTTCGTGCTGGGCGAAGGGCTCGCCAAGAAGGAGAGCGATTTCGCGGCAGAGGTCGCCGCGGCGGCCGGCGTGTAACACGTTCCAAACGGAGCCGGCCATGAAAATGGGCGGCTCTTTTTTTATCTGCAGCAAGGCAAAAGGCGCTGCGCGGGAGGTTCTTGACCCGGCGGGCGCACCGCATGCGGTACGTCGCTGCGGAACCTGTTCTGCGTAAAGGCTTTTTGCCGTCAAGAAAAGGCAAGGTGACTACGATGGCAGAACCGTATTACAAAAGAGTACTTCTCAAGCTTTCCGGCGAGGCCCTGGGCGGTGAGCAGGGGTACGGCATCGACCCCAACACCATCACCGCAATCGCTCGCGAGGTGAAGCAGGTGGTTGACCTCGGCGTCGAGCTGTGCCTGGTGATCGGCGGCGGTAACATCTTCCGCGGCGTCGCCGCCTCCTCCAAGGGGATGGATCGCGCCAGCGCCGACTACATGGGGATGCTGGCCACCATGATCAACTCCCTCGCCATGCAGGACGCCCTGGAGAAGGTCGGCGTCGACACCCGCGTCCAGTCCGCCATCGGCATGGCCGAGGTCGCCGAGCCCTACATCCGCCGGCGCGCCATCAGGCACCTGGAAAAGGGAAGGGTGGTCATCTTCGGTGCCGGCACCGGTAACCCCTACTTCACCACCGACACCGCGGCAAGCCTGCGGGCCATGGAGATCGGCGCCGACGTGATCCTCAAGGGGACCAAGGTGGACGGCGTCTACTCCGCTGACCCCAACAAGGACAAGACCGCCACCAAGTACGGCACGCTCAGCTACCTGGAAGTGCTCAGGAAGGGGCTCCAGGTGATGGACGCCACTGCCATCTCGCTGTGCATGGACAACAGCCTTCCGATCATCGTGTTCGACGTGACGACCGACGGCAATGTCGTGCGTGTTGTCAACGGGGAACCGATCGGCACTCTCGTCAAAGAAGGAGAATAGACATGATCAAGGATGTCATCGCCGATATGAACGTCCACATGGACAAGACCATAGACTCCCTTAGGAAGGACTACCAGAAGGTCCGTACCGGTCGCGCCAGCACCGCGCTCCTGGACGAGATCAAGGTCGATTCCTACGGGACGCCGTCGCCGCTGAACCAGGTGGCTTCCCTTGCCGTTCCCGAGGCGCGCACCATCACTATCTCTCCCTGGGACAACAAGATGATCGCCCCCATCGAGAAGGCGATCATGAACTCCAACCTCGGACTCACGCCGGCCAACGACGGCAAGGTGATTCGCCTGGTCCTCCCGCCGCTCACCGAGGAGCGCCGCAAGGACATCGTCAAGCAGCTGAAGCGTGACGCCGAGGAGGCCAAGGTGGCCCTCAGGAACATCCGCCGCGACGCCATCGACAAGCTGAAGAAGCTCGAGAAGGACAAGCAGATCTCCGAGGACGAACTGAAGCGCGCCGAGAAGGACGTCCAGGACTCCACCAACAAGTACGTCGCCAAGTGCGACGAGGTGCTGGCCCACAAGGAAAAAGAGGTAATGGAGGTCTGACGGACCGACAGATCGGGGGGGAGCTTGCGCTCCCCCTTGAGCGTCTTTCGTCCGTCCGCCACCACTCCCTCAAGTGAAACCCCCGATCCAAAGGGGATTTTTTGTTTTCAGGATGCTCATGGACCACAGCTTAGACCCGAAGAAACTCCCGAAGCACCTCGCCGTGATCATGGACGGCAACGGCCGCTGGGCCAAGCAGCGCATGCTGCGCAGGATCGTTGGGCATCAAAAAGGTGTCGAGACCGTCCGGGTCATCGTCGAGGAATGTTCGCGCCTGGGGATCGGCTACCTGACCCTGTTCGCCTTCTCGGCGGAGAACTGGCTGCGCCCGAAGACCGAGGTCAAGGCGCTCATGGCGCTGTTGAAGCAGTACATCCGCAGTGAAACCACCCGGATGATGCAGAACAACATCCGCTTCAACGTGATCGGCAACCGCGCCGACCTCCCCGAGGACGTGAATCGGGAAATCCAGGCCACCATCGACAAGACGGCAGCCAACGACGGCATGCTGCTTACCCTGGCGCTCTCCTACGGCAGCCGCCAGGAGATCGTCGCGGCCGCCAAGCGGCTTGCCGGCGAGGTGGCGGCAGGAAGGCTCGCCCCGGAAGAGATCGACGAGAACGCCTTCACAGGGACCCTCTTCACTGCCGGGATTCCGGACCCGGACCTCCTGATCAGGACCAGCGGGGAGATGCGCATCAGCAACTTCCTGCTCTGGCAGCTTGCCTACGCCGAGCTTTACTTCACCGAGGTCAACTGGCCCGATTTCGACAAACACGAGCTGGCGCGGGCCTTCCGCGACTACCAGTCCAGAGAGCGCAGGTTCGGCATGACCAGCGAGCAACTGGTCGACACGCCGTCCTAGTCCATTTCCGGGGCTTGTCCCGAAGGAGTCCGCCATCAAACGACTAGCCACCGCAGCGGTCCTGCTGCCCCTCGTGATTGTTTTCATCCTGAAGGCGTCGGTATTCCAGTTCTCCCTGCTGGTGTCCCTGCTCGCCCTCCTGGGGCTGGACGAGTTCTACCGCATGGCGCTGCCGCAGCGCCGAGGCGAAGGAAGGGCGGCCGCCGTCGCCGGGGCCTGCGCCGTCTTCGCGGTCTTCTCCGCCTCGCCGGTGCTGCCGCTGTTCACCCTGACCGCCCTGGTGCTCGCCTTCACCCTGGTCGCCCTGTTCCGGCTCAAGGACATCAAGCAGGCCGCCCCCGACGTCGCGCTGGTGCTGATGGGCTTTCTCTACGTGCCGCTTTTGCTGGCGCACCTGGTGCTGGTCAGGGCGCTCCCCAACGGGGTCTCCTGGCTGTTCCTGATCATGGTGATCGTCATGGCCGGCGACAGCGCCGCCTACTACGTCGGCTCGACGCTGGGCAAGCACCGCCTTTACCAGGCGGTGAGCCCCAAGAAGAGTGTCGAGGGGGCGCTGGGTGGCCTCTCCGGCAGCGTCATCGGCGCAGTCATCGCCAAGTTCACCTTCTTCCCGGAGCTCTCCATCGGCGACTGCTGCGCCGCGGCGCTCCTTTTGGGTGTGCTGGGCCAGTTGGGCGACCTGTTCGAGTCGCTCATCAAGCGCAGTTGCGGCGTAAAAGATTCCGGCTCCATCATCCCCGGCCACGGCGGGGTCCTGGACCGGCTCGATTCAATTTTGTTCGCGGCTCCGGCAGCTTACTACTACGCCTTTTTCCTGTTTTAAGTGCGAGCGCAGCGCCTGGCGATGACACCGGCGCGATAAGCCCGCGAAGTCGACAAAAAAATCCGCTAGTTAGCCTGCTGTGCCACTTGACTTGAGACATCTGCGAGGGAAAATGAAAAACCTTACCATTTTGGGCTCGACAGGATCGATCGGGGTAAGCACCCTCGAGGTAGTCGCCGCACACCCGGACAAGTTCCGCGTGGTGGCGCTCACCGCGGGGGCAAACCTGGAACTTCTGAAGCAGCAGATCGAAACCTTCCAGCCCGACCTCGTCTCGGTGCTTACGGCCGACAAGGCCAAGGCGCTTAGCCGCTCCCTGAGCGGGAAAAAACCCCAGATCATGCACGGCGTGGAAGGGTTGATCGCGGCGGCCACCGCTTCCGACACCACCATGGTGGTAGCGGCCATCGTCGGCGCCGCAGGGCTCGTGCCGACCGCGGCGGCCATCATGGCCGGCAAGGACGTGGCGCTGGCCAACAAGGAGACCCTGGTCACCGCCGGGCACCTGATCATGAAGATGGTGCGCGAAAAGAACGTGTGCCTGTACCCGGTGGACAGCGAACACTGTGCCGTGTTCCAGTCCATGGCTGGCCACCGCACCGAGGACATCGCCCGGGTTATCCTCACCGCCTCGGGCGGCCCCTTTCTACACTGGGGCAAGGAGAAGCTCGCCAGCGCCACCGTGGCCGACGCGCTGAACCACCCCAACTGGAGCATGGGTAAGAAGATCACCGTGGACTCCGCCAGCATGATGAACAAGGGTCTGGAGGTGATCGAGGCACGCTGGCTCTTCGACATCCCGGTGGATCGGATCGCGGTCAACATCCATCCCCAGAGCATCGTGCACTCCATGGTCGAGTACATCGACGGCAGCGTCATGGCGCAACTTGGTGTGCCCGACATGAAGGGACCCATCGCCTACGCGCTCACCTATCCCGGGCGCGTCGCCTCGGGGGTGAAGCCGCTCGACCTCACGGCGCTGTCGGGGCTCACCTTCTTGAAGCCCGACACCGACCGTTTCCCGGCGCTGAAGCTCGCCTACGACGCGGTGCAGGCCGGGGAGAGCATGCCGGCCGTGATGAACGCGGCCAACGAGATCGCCGTCGAGAGCTTTTTGTCCGGCAGGATCGGCTTCATGGCCATCCCGGAGACCATCGCCAAGGTGATGGACCTGCACCCCCCCCGCTCCCTGCGCTCCATCGAGGAGGTGCTGGAAGCCGACCGCTGGGGAAGAAGGACCGCTAAAGAAGTTCTCGGCTGCACCAATTAACCTTTACCGCCTCGTCCGTCGCCTTATGCCGCTGGGCCGAGGCGCCGGGGTCTACCCGGCCATACCGACAGAGGGACCACATGAGCATATTCTGGGCCATCATCGCTCTCGGCGCGCTGATCTTCATACATGAGTTGGGTCACTTCCTGTTCGCCAAGGCCTTCAAGGTCGGGGTCGAGAAGTTCTCCCTGGGGTTCGGCCCCAAGGTGATCAGCAAGCAGGTCGGCGAGACCGAGTACCTGCTCTCGGCGCTCCCCCTGGGCGGCTACGTGAAGATGGTGGGGGAGGGTGAGGAGGTCGAACTCTCCGAAGAGGACCGCAAACGCTCCTTCGCCGACAAGCCGGTGCTGCAGCGCATTTGCATCGTGGCGGCCGGACCGGTCTTCAACCTTCTCTTCGCCTACGTCATCTTCATCGTCATCTACATGTTCCTGGGGGTTCCCGCCGTCACCACCAAGGTTGGCGAGGTGCTCCCGGACAAGCCGGCGGCGCGGGCCGGCATCAAGACCGGCGATGCCATCAAAAGCGTGAACGGCCGCCCGGTGACCCGGTGGGACGAGTTCGCCAAGATCATCTTCGACGGCAAGGCGGTGCCGGTGCAGCTCGAGGTGCAGCGCGGCAGTTCGCTCCTGAAGTTCACCATGGTGCCGGAAACGACCACCAGCAAGAACCTCCTTGGCGAAAAGGTGACCCGGCCGGTGATCGGCGTGGTCGCCGCAGGCGAGACCGTCACCGACCACTTCCCCCCGGGCGAGGCGATCGTCAAGGGGAGCGCCCAATGCTGGAACGTGATCGAACTGACCGTGCTCTCTTTAGTGCGCCTGGTGGAGCGGGCCATCCCGCTGGACAACATCGGCGGCCCGATCATGATCGTCAAGATGGCCGGTGAGCAGGCCGCGGCGGGAGGGGTGAGCTTCCTCGCCTTCGTGGCGCTGTTGTCGGTGAACCTGGGCGTTCTGAACCTCCTGCCGGTACCGATCCTGGACGGCGGGCACCTGGCCTTCTTCTTCATCGAACTCGTGACCGGAAAGCCGCTTTCCAAGAGGACCCGCGAGATCGCGCAGCAGGTGGGGCTGGTGCTCCTGATCAGCCTGATGATGCTGGCCTTCTACAACGACATCGCGCGCATGATCGCGAGCAAGGCGTAAACCTCGTGAAGATACTCACCGTCGACACCTCCAGCAACTGCTCCTCGGTCTCCCTGAGCGACGACGCGACGCTCTTGGGCGAGTGCCTGCTTGGCGAAGACCGCAGCAACTCCGGGCGCCTCATGGACTCCATCTCGAGCCTCCTCCAGGCGGCCCGGCTCACCCCCGACGGCCTCGACTGCTTCGCCGTTTCCCTGGGACCCGGTTCCTTTACCGGGGTGCGGGTCGGCATCGCCACCGTCAAGGGGCTCGCACTCGCCACCGGCAAACCCGTGGTGGGTTTTTCCTCCCTGGCCATGCTGGCGATGAACCTCCCCTACAGCTCGGAGCAGGTGGCCCCCCTGTTCGACGCCCGGAAGGGTGAGGTGTACGGCGCACTCTACCGCTGCGGCGCCCTTCCCGATGCCGTCGTTCCCGATACGGTGCTCTCCCCGCAGGACTTCCTTGCCCTGGTGAAGCATCCCACCATCTTCGTCGGCGACGGCGCCGTCCGCTACCGCGAAGTGATCCAGGAATCCCTCGGGGCGCTCGCCATCTTCCCTCCCTGGCACGCCAACCTGCCGCGCGCCTGCGCCGGTGCCGTCATCGCACGCGAAGCAGCCCGTGAGGGGAAGTTCACTCCGCTGGCCCAGTTGAACCCCACCTACCTGCGCGCGTCCGAGGCCGAGATCGCCAAGAGAAAGCGCGAGTCTGTTTAACGCCGTTTTAGCCAGTTGACACCTTGGTTTTAATGTATTATCGTGTCCCTTCCTACCGTTTCCGGTAACTGCTCTCAACTACTAAGCTTTTGGTAAGACCAACAGCCGGTTTGGCGATCCTGAACAAGGTTAGCGCCGGCGCAGGGAGAACTGCATGCGTAGCGACATGATCACACAAGGGCTGGAGCGCACCCCGCACCGCGCCCTTTTGAAAGGAACCGGCCTGCCGCAAAGCGAGATGGGGAAACCCTTCATCGGCATCGCCACCAGCTTCACCGATCTCATCCCCGGCCACGTCGGGATGCGTGACCTCGAGCGTTTCATCGAGAAAGGGGTCCACACCGGCGGCGGCTACTCCTTCTTCTTCGGCATCCCCGGCGTCTGCGACGGCATCTCCATGGGGCACAAGGGGATGCACTACTCCCTCCCCACCCGCGAACTGATCGCGGACATGGTCGAGTCCGTGGCCGAGGCGCATCGCCTGGACGGCCTGGTGCTCTTGACCAACTGCGACAAGATCACCCCGGGCATGCTCATGGCGGCGGCACGCCTGGACATCCCCTGCATCGTGGTCACCGCAGGCCCCATGATGAGCGGCCGCGGCGACGCCGGCCGCAAGTACTCCTTCGTCACCGACACTTTCGAGGCCATGGCCCGCTACAAGGCCGGCGTCATCGACGACGCGGAGTTGGCTCGCTGCGAGGAGAACGCCTGCCCGGGCATGGGCTCCTGCCAGGGGCTCTTCACCGCCAACACCATGGCCATCCTCACCGAGACCATGGGCATGAGCCTGCCGCGCTGCGGCACAGCACTCGCCGTCTCCGCGCTCAAGCGCCGCATCGCCTTCGCCTCCGGCGAGCGCATCGTGGACCTGGTGCGTGAGAACGTCACCCCGCGCTCCATCATGACCCGCGAGGCGTTCGAAAACGCCATCCGCGTCGACCTGGCGCTGGGGGGCTCCTCCAATACCGTGCTGCACCTCCTCGCCATCGCCCACGAGGCGGGCGTGGAGCTGCCGCTGAACACCTTCGACATCCTCTCCAAGACGACTCCGCAGATCGCCTCGATGAACCCCGCGGGCGAGCACTTCATGGAGGACTTGGACGCCGCCGGCGGCGTGGCCGGCGTCATGAAGCAACTGGGAGGCAAGATCCACGACTGCCCGACCCTGATGGGGCTTTCCACCAAGGAGATCGTGGCCAGCCTGAAAGGGGTGGACGAGGACGTCATCCGCCCGGTGGACGCGCCGGTCAAGAAGGAAGGGGGCATCGCCGTCCTCTTCGGCAACATCGCTCCCCAGGGCGCCGTCGTCAAGCAGTCCGGCGTGGGCGAGAAGATGATGCAGTTCACCGGCACCGCGCGCTGCTTCGACTCCGAGGACATCGCGATGGCCGCCATCATGAACGGCCAGATCAAGAGCGGCGACATGGTGGTGATCCGCTACGAAGGTCCCAAGGGTGGCCCGGGCATGAGGGAGATGCTGGCGCCGACCGCGGCCATCATGGGGCTTGGCCTGGGCGACTCGGTCGCCCTCATCACCGACGGGCGCTTCTCCGGCGGCACCCGCGGCCCCTGCATCGGCCACATCTCGCCCGAGGCCGCCGTGGGCGGTCCCATCGCCCTCGTCGAGGATGGCGATAAGATCGAACTCGACATTCCGTCCCGTTCCCTGAAGCTGCTCGTCAGCGACGAGGAACTGGCCAGCCGGCGCGCCCGCTGGGTCGCGCCCGAGCCGAAGATCAAGAAGGGTTGGCTCGCCCGCTATGCTAAGGTGGTCACTTCCGCCCACACCGGCGCCATTACCACCGCTGAATAAAACCCCGACCCCCTTTACCAAGGGGCAGAGGGAGGCCCTCCTTTCACCGGGGAGGGTCGGCCTCAGGGGAAGTCTTCATTACTAGTGATCCGGCGCTTACCAAGCGCGGGATCGATCAATAGCGGCAGGTTTCTGCCGCGGCATGGGGGTACTACATGAAGCTGAACGGAGCACGCATCCTGCTGGAGTGTCTCAAACGGGAGGGGGTCGACACGATCTTCGGTTATCCCGGCGGGACCGTCATCAACCTCTACGACGAGCTTTTCTCGTTCAAGGAGATCAGGCACATCCTGCCCAGGCACGAGCAGGCCGGCGTCCACGCCGCCGACGGCTACGCCCGCGCCACCGGCAAGGTCGGTGTCGCCATCGCCACCTCGGGGCCCGGCGCCACCAACACCATCACCGGCATCGCCACCGCCTACATGGACTCCATCCCGATGGTGATCATCACCGGGCAGGTCCCCACGGCCCTCATCGGCAACGACGCCTTCCAGGAAGCCGACATCATCGGCATCACCCGTCCCTGCACCAAGCACAACTTCCTGGTCAAAGACGTCAAAGACCTCGCCACCATCATGAAGAAGGCGTTCTACATCGCCCGCACCGGCCGTCCCGGCCCGGTCGTGGTCGATCTCCCCAAGGACGTCCAGATCGCCCAGACCGAGTTCCACTACCCCGAGAGCGTCGAGATCCGCGGCTACAAGCCGACCGTGGAAGGCCACCCCAAGCAGATCGAGAAGGCGGTCGGCATGATCATGCAGGCCAAGAAGCCGGTGATCTACGTCGGCGGCGGCGTCATCCTCGCCAACGCTGCGGCGGAGCTGGTCGCGGTGGCCAAACGCCTGGGCATCCCGGTCACCACGACGCTGATGGGCCTGGGCGCCTACCCGGAGAACGATCCCAATGCCCTCGGGCTTCTGGGCATGCACGGCACCTACTACGCCAACATGGCGGTGTCCCACTGCGACGTCCTGATCGCCATCGGCGCCCGGTTCGATGACCGTGTCACCGGCAAGATCGCTTCGTTTGCGCCGCACGCGAAGATCGTCCACGTCGACGTCGACCCCACCTCGATCAAGAAGAACGTCCGCGTTGACCTCCCCATCGTCGGCGACGTGCGCGACGTCCTCGTCAAGATGCTCAAGGTGGCCGACGAAATCGGCCCGGATGCGAAGGCCTGCCAGGCGGCACTAGCCCCCTGGATCGCCGAGATCGACGAGTGGAAGAAGAAACACCCGATGACCTACAAGCAGTCCGCTTCCGTGATCAAGCCGCAGTACGTGATCCAGAGGCTGCGCGCCCTGTCCGACCCGGACGCCATCGTGGCCACCGACGTCGGCCAGCACCAGATGTGGACCGCGCAGTTCTTCGGCTTCACCGCACCGAGGACGCTGCTCTCCTCCGGCGGCCTGGGCACCATGGGCTTCGGCCTCCCTGCTGCCATGGGGGCGCAGGCGGGCTTCCCCGAGCGCCAGGTCATGGTGGTCTGCGGCGACGGCGGTTTCCAGATGAACATGCAGGAACTCGCCACCATCGTGCAGAACCGTCTCAACGTAAAGATCGTCATTCTCAACAACAACTTCCTGGGCATGGTACGCCAGTGGCAGGAGCTCTTCTTCGACAAGCGCTACTCCTCGACCTGCATGGAACTTCCCATCGACTTCATCAAGCTCGCCGAGGCCTTCGGCGCCACCGGCCTGCAGGCCACCAAGGTGGAAGAGGTCGACGAGGTCATCAAGAAAGGGTTCGCCACCGACGGCCCCGTACTGATGGAGTTCAAGGTCGCACGCGAGGAGAAGGTGCTGCCGATGGTCCCGGCCGGCGCTTCGCTGACCGAGATGGTGCTTGCCAGCTAATTTGCCAACTGCCTTAGGAGGGTAATATGAGACATACCATTGCTGTTCTGGTCGAGAACGAGTTCGGCGTTCTCTCCCGCGTGGTCGGACTTTTTTCCGGGCGCGGCTTCAACATAGACTCGCTCACCGTGGCTCCCACCAACGACGAGGCGCTCTCCCGCATCACCCTGGTGACCCGCGGCGACGAGCAGATCATCGAGCAGATTACCAAGCAGCTCAACAAGCTGATCGACGTGATCAAGGTGATCGACTTCGAACCTGAGAACGCCATCGAGCGCGAGATGGTGCTGGTCAAGGTTTCCGCGGAGGATCAAAGCCGCGCTGAGGTGCTGAGGATCGCCGACATCTTCCGCGCCAAGGTCATCGACGTGACGCCCAAGTCCTACACCCTGGAGGCTACCGGGGCACCGGCCAAGGTGAGCGCCATGGTCGAGCTCTTGCGCCCCCTGGGGCTCAAGGAACTGGTCAGCACCGGCCCCGTCGTCATCGGGCGCGGCGCCAAGGCCTGGAAGGGGTAGCAGCTTCTTTTCATTGCATGAAAGGCCGTTTTCGGGCTATACTCCCGCTTTGGTGCGCAGGGGCCCGGAAACGGCCTTTTTCCGTCCCGGTTCCGCGGGGCGCCTCACCGGCTCCCACAGTTCCCGCACGACTACTTAACAAGAGGTACTAGATGCGCAACACAAATACCCCCGTCGCAGTCGAGGGGTACCCGTTCATCGCCGGTTTCGCCGCAGTTGCGGCCCTGCTGGCGCTGCTTGGCCAGTTCCTGCATTTCGGCTTTTTCATCCCCGCAGCGCTTTTCCTGCTGCTCGCCCTGTTCTCCGTCTTCTTCTTCAGAAACCCCGAGCGCACCACGCCTGCCGGTGAAAACGTCGTGGTTGCTCCTGCCGACGGCGAAGTGATCTTCCTCGGCAAGGTGACCGAACCGCACACCGGCGCCGAGATGGAAAAAATCAGCATCTTCATGTCCGTCTTCAGCGTGCACATAAACCGCGCCCCCATCACCAGCAAGGTGGTCGACTCCTTCTACAACAAGGGGAAGTTCTACGACGTGCGCGACGAGCGTGCGACCTTCGAGAACGAGCAGCAGGGTCTGGTGCTGGAATCGGCAAGCGGTTTGCGGATGGTGGTGGTGCAGGTTGCCGGGCTGATCGCGCGCCGCATCATCTGCTACGCCAAGGTGGGGGATCAGCTGACCCGCGGGCGCCGCTACGGTCTGATCCGTTTCGGCTCCCGGCTGGACGTGTACCTGCCGCTGGGGACGCGCATTGACGTAGTCATGAACCAGAAAACCGTTGCCGGTGAAACCGTGCTGGGGATACTGCCGTGAGCGAAGAGAGACCGAAAGTAGAAAGGGAAGGGATGCGCAAGGGGATTTACATCCTCCCCAACCTGTTCACCGCCGGAAGCCTGTTCGCCGGCTTTTACTGCATGGTGTCCACCGTGAACGGCGACTACCGCACCGCCGCGCTGTGGATCCTGGCCTCCTCCATCTTCGACGGTCTCGACGGCAAGGTGGCACGCCTGACCGGCACCGCCAGCAAGTTCGGGGTCGAGTTCGACTCGCTGGCCGACGTGGTTTCCTTCGGCGCCGCGCCGGGGCTCCTCATGTACTGCTGGGCCTTGAAGCCCTTCGGGCGCCTGGGGTGGCTGGCCGGATTCCTGTTCCTCGCCTGCGCGGCGCTCAGGCTGGCGCGCTTCAACGTCCAGGTGGAAACGGTGGAAAGCAAGCGCTTCGTCGGCCTCCCCACGCCGGCTGCTGCCAGCATGGTCTCGGCCACGGTGCTGTTCTTCTACCACATGGGGTGGCCCGCCTCGTACAACAAGCTCGCCATCCTGGTGCTGATCTACTTCCTGGCCCTGCTCATGGTGTCCAACGTCAAGTACTACTCCTTCAAGGATCCCAGCCTGATCAAGAGGCAGCCGTTCGCCATCCTCGTGCTGGCCGTGCTGCTTCTGATCGTGATTGCCGCTGAACCGGTGATCATGCTCTTCACCATCTTCATCTGCTACATCCTCTCCGGTCCCATCGGCTTCCTTGTCACGTACCCGCGCCGGCGTCGCCTGGAGCGCGCCATGCACCGCGGCCACGAGGGGATGAAGAAGAACCATTAACGGCAGGTTCTACGTTCTAGGTTCTACGTTCTACGTTAACCAGAACGGGGGATGTGCCGGCAGGTCGAATTGGAGTTTTACGCGATCAAAAGAACACGGCGTTGTCATTGCGGCAACGCCGTTTTAGTACCGGCTTTACGAAAATAAAACAAAAAGCGCTTGACAGCCGTCGGCGCCTTTTCTATTATCTCCCGAAACTAAAGGCAGTGATGAGGAGTAGTAGCCTTTCCCTTCCCCTACAGAGAGCCGGTGGTTGGTGCAAACCGGTGAGGAAGCAGGTGAACTCGCCTTGGAGCCGTCGTGGTGAACAACGGTCGTTCTATTTTCCTGAAAGGGGAGCGACTGCTGCTAGCTGCGGCCGTCGGCCCGCGTAAAGGGCGCAAGAGGTCCGTCTACCAGACGGATGAATGAGGGTGGTACCGCGGAAGCTTTCAAAGCCTTCGCCCCTTACTGGGGCGGAGGCTTTTTTATTTCGGCCTGCTGGTTTTTGCCACCCGGTCTGTTTTAATTAGCAGGCGGGGAAGGGCAGGCTAACGAAGCAGCATAACCACACAAGGGGGAAGCGCAAGTGAACAACACGGAACCGAAGACCATCAAGATCTTTGACACCACACTCAGAGACGGGGAGCAGTCCCCGGGCGCCAGCATGAACATCGAGGAGAAACTCCGCCTTGCCAAGCAGCTCCAGAAACTGAACGTGGACGTCATCGAGGCGGGTTTCCCGATCGCCTCCGAAGGGGATTTTGAGGCGGTGAAAAAGGTGGCCCAGACCATCAAGGGGCCGGAGATCGCCGGTCTTTGCCGCGCCGGTTTCAAGGACATCGATCGCGCCTGGGAGGCCCTGAAGTACGCCGAGGACAAGGGGCGCATCCACACCTTCATCGCCACCTCCGACATCCACATGAAGTACAAGCTGCAGATGACCCCGGCCCAGGTGCTGGAGGCGGCAGTGAAAGGCGTCAAGCGCGCCCGCTCCTACACCGCCAACGTCGAGTTCTCCTGCGAGGACGCGGTCCGCACCGACCTCAAGTTCCTCGCCGAGGTGGTGGGTGCGGTCATCGACGCCGGTGCCACCGTGGTCAACATACCCGACACCGTCGGCTACACCATACCCTTCGAGTACTTCAACATCATCAAGTACCTGAAGGACAACGTGAAGAACATCGACGATGCCGTCATCTCGGTACACTGCCACAACGACCTCGGCCTCTCGGTGGCCAACTCCATCGCCGCCGTCCAGGCCGGTGCGGGGCAGGTCGAGTGCACCATCAACGGCATCGGCGAGCGCGCCGGCAACTGCTCCCTGGAAGAGTTCGTCATGGCCATCAGGACCCGCGGCGACATCCTCCCCTTCAGGACCAACGTGGTCACCGAGCAGCTTACCCCGGCCAGCCGCCTGCTCACCCAGGTAACCGGCATCGCCGTGCAGCAGAACAAGGCCATTGTCGGCGCCAACGCCTTTGCCCACGAGGCGGGCATCCACCAGCACGGCATGCTGATGGACAAGTCGACCTACGAGATCATGACCCCCGAGTCGGTCGGCCTCAAGGCGAGCGCGCTGGTGCTCGGCAAGCACTCCGGCCGCCACGCCTTCAAGAAGAGGCTGGAGGAACTGGGGCACGACCTGGACGAGGAAGCGCTGAACAAGGCGTTCACCCGCTTCAAGGCCCTCGCCGACCTGAAAAAGGAGGTCTACGACGAGGACCTCGACGCCATCGTCGCCGACCAGACCAAGAAGATCGACGAGAAGTACAAGCTCTCCCACATCACCGTGACCTGCGGCTCCTTCGCCGTCGCTACCGCGACCGTGCAGATGGAGATCGACGGCATGCAGGTGCGGACCGCGGAACTGGGCGACGGCCCGGTCGACGCGACCTTGAAGGCGATCAAGAAGCTCGCCAAGCGCGACGCGCAGCTTTTGCAGTACAACGTGGGCTCCATCACCGGCGGCACCGATGCCCTCGGTGAGGTCACCGTGCGCATCACCGAAGGGGAGCGCAACCCCGTCATTGGCCGCGGTTCCTCCACCGACATCATCGAGGCCTCTGCCAAGGCCTACATCGACGCGCTGAACCGGCTCTACTTCGCCACCGACCGCGACGTCGAGTCGCTTTAAAACCTAAAAGCGGAACGCAGAGGACACAGAGGTGCACTGAGGACACAGAGGGAAAACCTTCTTTCCCTTTTTCTCTGTGCCCTCTGTGGACCTCCGTGACCCCTGTGGTAAAGCCTTTTGCCCCGCTCTTGCAGTTGAAACTGTGAGTGCGGGGCTTTTTATTGCCCTGTCAGGTGCGATACCCCTGCTCTTCGTTTTTCTTTACATTTTTTTACTGTAATTGTTATTACTACTGTGTAATCTTAAGACTCATTTCACTAAACCTTTTTCTACGCCATCCGATCCATTAGAGGTGACAACCATGTCCAGTGGTCTCCGCTTCTGCCTTGTCGCTTTGACTGTGGCCCTGACCTGTCTGACTGCTCATGCTTTCGCCAAGAAGCCGGCTGAGCTATGGTCCTTCTTTTATTTCGACGGCACTGCCTTTGTAGCCGGCAGGCCCGCGCCGATGACACCCTTCGTCGCGTTGAGGGACGGCTTCCTCCCGGTAGTCGAGACCAGGGACGAGCGGATCAGGGAAGTGAAGATGCCCGAAGGGACCGGCGCCTTGGTCGGCATCTGTTACGTCCAGTCCCACGGCGGGAAACTCCAAGCGGCAGGAGGGGTCGACCCGGTTCCCATGCTGCCTGTGCAGGTGTTGAGCGGAGACAAGGCGGTCGCTGCTGTCCAGAGTGACAGTAACGGTTTCTTTATCGTCAACTTGGCGCCAGGAACCTACAGGATTAGCGGCAACAACCGGTTCACGGAAGTCACTGTTGTGAAAGGTAAGGTAATATTTGCCCCGCTGCGGGTGGGGAAAAGGATGGTGGATTGATGGGTAAATTCTGCAAACTGCTGGTCGCTCTTGCAATTCTCGTTCTGACTTCCTCTCAGTGTGTTGCTGCCAGTTTGGATGACTACTACCTCGAGGCTTTTGGCCTGAAAACGGACAACATTCTGGCCAAGGCTCTTCTCGATGTCCAATCTGTGGGAGCCAAAGCCGTCAAGTGTAACACCAACCTGAGACATTCCTTAAGAAGGGACTGGAGCAAACTCGAAAGCAGCACGCAGACGGCTTTGAAGACCGTACTGGAAACGCCGCCGGTGCTCGCTGCTCCCGCCTCGGTCATCTCCTCAGGTGGCCATTTCAGAATTCACTACTCAACCACGGTAGCCGGAGCTCCGGACCTTGCTGCGATCAATACGTACACCGGCCTCAACCTGGTCAGCTACGCCGCTTGGGCTTCTATGGTCGGAGATATATTCGAAACGGTCTACAACTATTACCTGCAGCACGGCTACCATATGCCGCCTGCTTCGCCGTATGATGTCTACATGCATACGCCCACTAGCTCCAACCGTTTGGTGTATGGATTGACCTCGGACCTGAACCCTGTCCCCTCGGCATCTTACCCGCACGCTTTCAGCAGCTTTATCGAAGTCAACAAAGACTTTACCGCTTCGGTCTTTCAGCCCACCATTTACACACCTGTACAAAATATGGAAGTAACAGCTGCGCATGAGTTCCATCATGCTATCCAGTTTGGTTACAACGGCTACTTTGACTACTGGTATGCGGAGATGACGTCAACCTGGTACGAAGATGAGATCTTCGACGATGTCAACCAGGCATACGAGTATCTGGAAAGCTACCTCTTATACGACCCCCAGTCGGTCGAGCCCCCGCCGGTCGACCCCCATTCCGTCTCGCTTACCGCTCCCAGAGACGGGGCTACAGAATATGCAAGGTGGATCTTTAACCGTTCACTCGCTGAGGAGCACAACACTATTGATGTCGTGCGCAGCATCTGGGAAACGCTTGCTGGGGTTTCACCTGTAAACACCTCAGTAGACATCAACATGGTTCCGGTGATTGAAGCCAGCCTTAACGCCTCACCCTACAACAGTACTCTTGCCACGGACTTCTGGACCTTCGTGAAAAAACTATATTCGCGCCAGTGGACGACCCACCTTGCCGATTTGGCGCGGATCTCGCCTCCCAGCATGCTGGGTAATTACAACACCTATCCAGTGCCATCGCACAAAGTGACCTTGCCGCGCTACAGCTTCGCGTTCTACCGCTTTGTGCCTTCCTCACAGTCCTTGACTGTGACATTGAGCAAGACCCCTGGCATACAGGCCATGCTCTTCAAGAAAGCAAGCGGCACGGTGACCGAAGTCCCCTTGGACGCGGGAGGCACCAGCTATACCGTGAGCGACTTCGCTGCCATGAACCCTTTTACCGACGAAGTGGTTTTGCTGGTCGCCAACACGACCAACACTAATAGCCACGAGGTGAGTTTCAGCACCGACGGCAGCACCTCTACCGTTACCGACCCCACCGTGACCACTGGCGGCGGTGGCGGAGGCGGCGGGGGAGGGTGCTTCATCGCGACTGCGGCCTACGGCAGCTACCTGCACCCCAAGGTTGCGGAGCTGCGGGCGTTCCGGGACCATTACCTCCTGACCAACGCGCCGGGGCGGATCTTCGTGGCGGCCTACTACCGGCTGAGCCCGCCGATCGCCGACGTGATCGCCCGGCACGAGTGGATGAAGAGCGGGGTGCGGTGCCTGCTGTTGCCGCTGATCCTCGCGGTGGAGCATCCGGCGGCGGCGTTGGGGCTGCTGCTGTTGGTTGCTGGGGCGTGTCTGCGCTGGGGCGTTCTTTTCCTGAAGGGGAGGGGGCGGGAGGCTGCGGCGGCTTGAGAGTCGCCCTCACCCCTGCCCCTCTCCCGAAGGGCGAGGGGGTGGACCAGCGGTTTTTATTGAAGAGGCGGGCGAATGATTATTCGCCCCTACAGGTCTTGCCCGCAGGCCACACCGGCAGGGACAACACCGGGCAGGGACAACACCGGGCAGGGACAACAAAGTTTACAGCAGTGTCGGGTTAGACTACAAAAAAAAGGCCCCGCCGGGATTCCGGCGGGGCCTTTTGACGCTCGAGGCTAACTCTTAGCCCAGCTTCTTGACGTTGGCTGCCTGCAGACCTTTCGGCCCGTTGGTCACGTCAAAGGAGACAGACTCCCCTTCAGCCAGGGACTTGAAGCCTTCCCCGGTGATAGCGGAGAAGTGCACGAACACGTCCTCGCCGTTCTCCTGCTCGATGAAGCCGAATCCTTTCGCGTCGTTGAACCATTTAACTTTGCCCTGTGCCATTGTCCTGCCTCCTTTTCTAACCTCCGGAACTCTGCCGGATCTACGTTTGATGCTGCAATTTCCGGAAGGTTCTTGGGCTGGAAATGGCTCAAAGTGGCGGTAACCCTTTGGCTTTTCGGCGCGGCAAACTTCCAGAATCAGCTGCTGGGATAAAAATTAACATCGTGTAATAACCTTGTCAAGAAAATATTTACAAAACGTTTTTTTCAAAGAGACTCTACTAAAAGGTGTTTAACCTCCTAATGAAGGCAATGAGCAGGCCGTAGTGCTGGTGGTGGAAGCGGAAGGCGATGCGCGGCAGATCAAGCAGATCCGGCTCGTCGGCCTCCTCGGGGCGTGCACTAATGAGCTCGATCCGGCTCCCCTCTAATCTCAATTCGGGGAATTCGTTCTCCAGCATTTCGATCTGCTCCGGGGTGAGCACCTTGGTGAGCCGGATGATGAGCTCGCCGTTGACGAAGCGAATAGAATGGTAGTTGGTGTAGAAGTCGTCGATGACCTGGACTGCCTCTTCGTAGCTCTTGGTGATGGTGAAGATGGAGAAGTCCTCGGCGGAGATAAAGCCCATAACCAGCAGCCTTTCCTTGATGAACCGGAAGAAGTGCTCCCAGTAGCCTTCCTCGTCGTCCACCAGAACCAGTGGTTTGGGGCTGGTCTTGCCGGTTTGGACCAGGGTGAACACCTCCATGGCCTCGTCCAGCGTGCCGAAGCCGCCCGGGAAAACGGCGATGGCGTCGGATTCTTTTACGAAGGCGACCTTGCGGTTGAAGAAGTACTTGTAGGTGATCAGCCTCGGGTTCTTCAGCATGATCGGGTTGGCGCTCTGCTCGAAGGGAAGCTTGATGTTGGCGGCAAAGGAGGCCTCGCTGCCGGCTCCTTCGTTGCCCGCCTGCATGATCCCGCCACCGCCGCCGGTGATGATCATGTAACCCTTGTCCGCCAACAGCCGGCTGAACTGGATGCATTTCTTGTACATGGGCTCTTCGGGAAGGGTGCGCGCGGAGCCGAAGATGGTGACTTTCTTCTTCTGCCGGTAGGGTGCGAACACCATGGTGGTGTAGCGCATCTCCTTCATCGTGTTGCTCAAAAGCTTCAGATCTGCCAGGTAACTCGTGTCCTGCCCCGCCTTGAGGGCCGCGATGATCATCTCGCGCGTCTGGTCGGGGTGGTGCACCCCTCCCGCCTTCTGCATCAGCTCGTCGATCATCTGGTCGATTTCATTGTTTGTTCTGTTGAAACGAAGTTGCATACGGGGCTCCCAGTTGGATTGAGGGGGCCATTATAGCACGGGTATATCTACAGGCAAATGTTTAATAACATTGAACAATTATTAGTTTGATTTGTTGCTGTTATTTTATTATCTTGGCTGCTGTGAAAAACCATTCCAACCGTTAAAAGGAAGCGCAATTTATGGGTATGACTACGGCTCAAAAGATATTCGCGGCCCATCTGGTTGATGAGCCTTTTGCAGGAACCAAGGTGCTCGGCATCGACGTGGTCATGTGCCACGAGATCACCACCCCCATCGCCATCGCCGACCTCATGGCGCGCGGCAAGGACCGGGTCTTCGACAAAACCAAGATCAAGGCGGTCATCGACCACGTGACCCCGAGCAAGGACTCCAAGACCGCCACCCAGGCCAAGATGCTCAGGGACTGGGCGCGCCGCCACGATATCAAGGATTTCTTCGACATCGGCGCCAACGGCGTCTGCCACGCGCTCTTCCCGGAGAAGGGGTTCATCCGCCCCGGCAACACCGTGATCATGGGTGACTCGCACACCTGCACCCACGGCGCTTTCGGCGCCTTCGCCGCGGGCGTCGGCACCACCGACCTCGAGGTCGGCATCCTGAAGGGGGTCTGCGCCTTCCGCGAGCCCAAGACCATCAGGATCAACCTGAACGGCACCCTCCCCAAAGGGGTCTACGCCAAGGACGCCATCCTGCGTGTCATCGGCGAGTTGACCGTGAACGGGGCCACCGACCGCGTCATCGAGTTCGGCGGGCCGATCGTGGACGGCATGACCATGGAGTCCAGGATGACCCTGTGCAACATGGCCATCGAGGCGGGGGGCACCTCCGGCATCTGCGCCCCTGACCGCGTCACCGTGGACTACCTCTGGCCTTTCATCTCCGACTCCTTCGCTTCCAAGGAAGCGGCGGTCGCCGAGTACAGCAAGTGGGCCTCCGACGCCGACGCCGAGTACGACAAGGTGATCGATCTGGACCTCTCCAACCTGACCCCGCTCTGCACCTTCGGCTACAAGCCGGACCAGGTGAAGAGCATCGACGAGATGGCCGGCCAGCCGGTGGACCAGGTCTACCTTGGTTCCTGCACCAACGGCCGTCTCGAGGACCTGAGGGTCGCCGCCCAGATCCTCAAGGGGAAGAAGATCGCCCCGACCGTGCGCGGCATCCTCTCCCCGGCAACCCCGCAGATCTACAAGGATGCGGTGGCCGAGGGGCTGATCCAGATCTTCATGGACGCAGGCTTCTGCGTCACCAACCCGACCTGCGGCGCCTGCCTGGGCATGAGCAACGGCGTCCTGGCCGAGGGCGAGGTCTGCGCCTCCACCACCAACCGCAACTTCATGGGCCGGATGGGCAAGGGGGGCATGGTGCACCTGCTCTCTCCGGCGACCGCCGCCGCCTCCGCCATCGAAGGCAAGCTTGCCGACCCGCGCAAGTACTTGTAAGCAATTGACAATGGAGAATTGACGATTGACAATGACGGACCGTCGTTGCCTTTGTCCCAGACCATTGACACACTGACAACGAAAATGCGGGAGCTCCCGCTAGACAGGAGATCGATATGAAAAAATTTGGCGGCCCGGCCCTTTTCCTGGACCGTAGCGACATAAACACCGACGAGATCATCCCGGCCAAGTACCTCACCGAGATCACCAAGGAGGACCTCAAGCCGTACCTGCTCGAGGACCTCAAGCTCCCGGGCTTCGACCCCAAGAGCGAGAAGACCTACGGCGCGGGCGCCGTGGTGACCCGCGCCAACTTCGGCTGCGGCTCCTCCCGCGAGCACGCCCCCTGGGTCTTCGAGGTAAACGGCATCAACGTGGTCATCGCCCAGTCCTTCGCCAGGATCTTCCGCCAGAACATGTTCAACTGCGGCATGGCGGCCATCGAACTCTCCCCGGAGAAGATCGACCAGCTCTTCACGTACGCCGGCGCTGCCGACGCCGCGATCGAGGTGGACGTGGCCAATACCACCCTCACCATCAAAGGGGGAGGGCGCGAGGAGTCGATGCAGTTCGAAATCTCTCCGTTTGACAAGGCGCTGGTTCTTGCCGGCGGCTGGGTCGACTACGCCGACAGCAAATATTGATCGACCCCCACTCCAAAGCAGATCATCATTCAGCGAGGCAGGAGACAGACGTTTCCTGCCTCGTTGTTTTTCGCTTCAAAGCTGGACATTTGCCGAAGTAGTGGCATAACTTTCGCGTGGAGTTTTAGATGGTGGCTGCTGAAGCGGAAATTGTCCAGAAAGCGCTCCTCTAGATTCATTCGTGACTGCCGTCCAGACTATATTTTGATTGACTATGCCTGATTGCAGCAGTTACTATCCAAAATCCATCTCATTATTCAAGTCGTAAGAGGTACATGACACGTTCCACGTCGTCCATAACTGCGTTGTCCGCTCTGCTATTCCTGGCAACCGTGGCTTGCGCCGATGCGCAGCCCGAGTCGCAGCCGGTACCGAGGCCTGAGCCTGCGGCCGAGCAGAAGCCCGAGCAGAAGCCAGCGCAGGTGTCCGAGGAGAAAGGGACCATTTTCACCTTGTGGCCCCTGATCGACTACCGCGAGAGCCCCAAGGAGCGCTTCAGCAATCTCGCCATCCTCGGCCCGTTGTTCAAATACCAGAAAAACGGGGACGACAGGGACGTCGCCCTGCGTCCGCTGTTCTACACGACCAGCCACGCCAAGGAGCAGGCTTCCTCTTCCTACTACCTCTATCCGGTGGCAACCAGGGACAAGACCCCCGAAGCCGACAACTTCGAGGTGCTGCAGCTGTTCAGGACCTCCAGCTACCGCAAGCAGGAATCGGAGCCGGAACGGGAAAAGTCGACCATGCTCTTTCCGTTCTATATCTCGGGCGACTCGAAGCAGCACGGCCACTACCGTGCCTTCTTCCCGATCTACGGAAACATCTATGAGCGCTTCTGGCGCGACGAGTACCACTTCGTCATGTTCCCGCTGTACGGGAGCACGGTGAAGAAGGGAACCACCACCAGGCACTACCTCTGGCCCATTTTCTCCACCACCTCCGGCGAGAACGAGTCCGGCTTCGGCGTCTTCCCTCTCTACGGCGAATCCCACAAAGAGGGGGTGTACCAGAAGCGCTTCGTGCTCTGGCCGTTCTACACCTCGGAGAGCAGCGGGCTAAACACGGACAACCCGACGCGGAAGAAGTTCATCTTCCCGCTCTACGCCTCGACCGACTCACCCAAAAAGACCTCGCGCAGCTACCTGTGGCCCTTCTTCGGCTACACCGACGACCGCGGCAAGAAGCAGGAGGAGGTGGACTACTTCTGGCCCTTCTTCACCAAGGTGCGCGGCGAGAAGAAGAACAGCGACAGCTACCTGCCGTTCTACTCGCACGAGACCTTCTCCGGCGGCGAGAAGAGCTGGTACCTGTGGCCCTTGTACAAGCACGAGGAACTGAAATCGGAGAACTTCGGGCAGGAACAGGACCGGATCCTGTTCTTCCTGTACCGGGATAACCGCGAGTTCTGGCCTAAGGACGGCAACGAGCGGCGCCGCACCGCCATGTGGCCGCTGTTTCTGTACCGCAAAAGCCCCGAGGGGGTCTCTTCCTTCTCCTTCCCCGCCCTCATCGAACCGGTCCTGGACAAGGAAGGGATCGAGAAGGATTGGGCGCCCTTGTGGCGCATTTACCAGAGACGCTGGGATCAGGCAGGTAACTCCACCTCGACCCTGCTCTGGAACCTGTTCTGGCACGAACGGCGCGGCAGCGACCTCGCCTACGAGTTCTTCCCGTTCATCTCCTACCGTGATACGGCCAGGGAGAGGGAACTGAAATTCCTGAAGGGGCTGGTAAGCCTGAAGCGCGATGGCGGGCAAGAGGAGCTGAGTCTCTTCTGGCTCCCCTTCGGACTGAAATGGGGGGATAAGTGACCCAAGTTTTCGAACCGCTAGGCAAGAGGGTGCTCTACTTCTACCAGGTGCTGGGGGAGATGACCATCCTCATGGGGAAGGTCGTGTATTTCATACGCGAGGCGCCCCGCAACATCCCGAGCATCCTGACCCAGATGGCCATTATCGGCTGGGATACCCTGCCGGTGGCATCGGTCATGGCGTTCTTCGTGGGGATGGTGCTCGCACTGCAGACCGGCGTGGAGTTGCAGAAGTACGGCGGGCAGAACATCATCGGCGCCATCGTCGGCCACTCCATGGTGCGCGAGCTGGGACCGGTCATGACCAGCTTCCTGGTGGCCGGGCGCTGCGGTTCGGCCATGGCGGCGGAGCTGGGCGTCATGACCGTGTACGAGGAGATCGACGCGCTGAAGACGCTGGATATCGACCCGGTGCGCTATCTGGCCATGCCGCGTTTCATCGCCTGCATCATCTGCGTCCCCGCCCTGGTGCTCTACTCGGACCTGATCGGCATCACCGGCGGCGCGTTGATCAGCAACCTGCACCCGCAGATCTTCGTCTCCTACGCCACCTACTACGACAGCCTCACCGCCGCACTCAAGATGAAGGAGATCGGCATCGGCCTCACCAAGTCCATGTGCTTTGGCGGCATCATAGCGCTGGTCTGCTGCTACGTCGGCTTCGCCACCTCGGGGGGCGCCCGTGGGATCGGCCAGTCCACCACCAGGTCCGTGGTGCTCTCGTTCATGCTGATCCTGATCGCCGACTACGTGCTGACCAGGCTGCTCATGTAGCACTTTTACGTTTTCCGTTTCCGGAGGAATAGATATATGGCTCTATCAGTCGAGAAAAAGGTCGGCATGTTCTTCGTGTTCGGTCTCATCATACTGGGCGTACTGCTCGAGGTGGGGGAGAAGTGGAACCCGTTCGAGAAGAAGATCATGTACCGGACCTACCTCACCAGCATCACCGGCCTCAAGGTGGGCGACCCGGTCCGCCTGGCGGGTGTCGACGTCGGGCGCATCACCAAGATCATCGTCCTGAACGACAAGATCGAGATCGACTTCGAGGTGAAACCGGACACCCGCATCAAGGTAGACACCGTGGCGGGACTCAGGCTCACCAACCTGTTGGGCGGGCAGTTCCTGGGGCTTTCCTTCGGCTCCCCCAACGCTCCGCTCTTGCCGGAGGGGGGGACGGTGCGCGGCAAGGATGTCGCCAACATAGACATCATCGTGGACAACCTCTCCGACGTGGTCAAGGACACCAAGGTCCTCATCAACAGCCTGAACAAGAACCAGGAGGACGTGCTCAAGAAGGTGTCGGGGATGCTGGACGAGAACCGCGGCAACCTGAGGGATGCCATCTCCAACATCAGCAGCATCACCGGCAAGATGGATCGCGGCGAAGGCTCGCTGGCCATGCTCCTGAACGACAAGAAGCTCTACGACGACGCCTCCAGCGCGGTGAGCAGCCTCAAGGTGGTCTCCACCAAGATCGAGAAGGGGGAGGGGACGCTCGGCAAGCTGGTCAACGACGAGACCGTCTACAACGACGCCTCCGCCTTGATCAAGGACCTGAGGAGCGGGGTGAAGGACCTGAACGCGGGCATGAAAGACGTGAAGGACATCACCGCCAAGATCAACAAGGGCGAAGGGACGCTGGGCAAGCTGGTCTACGACGAAAGCCTCTACACCGAACTGCGCGACGCCTCGAAGAACGTGAAAGAGATCACCCAGAAGATCAACTCCGGCCAGGGGACCATCGGCAAGCTGGTCAACGAGGACCAGCTCTACCGCGACACCACGGCCACCCTCAAGAAGGCCGAGCGCGCCATGGAAGGGCTGGGGGACTCCGGCCCGATCTCGGTGCTCGGCTCCATCGTCGGGACCCTGTTCTAACAATCAAACAACAGTGCTGGCGGCGTGGGGGCGGAACAATCCGCCCCCACGTTTGCGTGACGCCGCCTTTTTCTATAAGGAGCTCTCCGGCATGACCCACATCCTCGATATCGCAGTGGGGACCTTCACCATGCGTCCCTACGTGTTCGCCTTTTTCGCCGTCTACCTGGTGGCGGCGGTACTGCACCTGGGGTGGAAAAAGACCATCTGGTTCACCGTGTGCGGCTACCTGGTCGCCTTCGCCTCCGAATTCTCCTCCATCAATACCGGCTTCCCCTACGGCTGGTATTACTACGTCGACGTGACCCGCGACCGCGAGCTCTGGATCGCCGGCGTCCCCTTCTTCGACTCGCTTTCCTACGTTTTTCTGACCTACTGCAGCTACGCCACCGCCCTGTTGGTGCTGGCGCCGGCCAAGCGGGTCAAGGGGGACCTAGTTCTCCTCGAGACCGGCCGCATAAGGCGCTCTTTCGCCGTGCTGCTCTTGGGCTCGCTGTTCCAGGTGTTCCTCGACATCGTCACCGACCCGGTCGCCCTGCAGGGGAGCCGGTGGTTTTTGGGGCGGATCTACGGCTACCGCGAGGTCGGCACCCATTTCGGCATCCCGATGTCCAACTACTTCGGCTGGTGGCTGGTGAGCGCCCTGCTGGTCCTGGTGCTGCAGATGATCGACCGCATGGGCTCCGGCAAGGAGCGCCCCGCCGGGGTCGGCGCGGCACCCTACCGCTCGCTGTACGGCCCGTTTCTCTACCTGTGCGTGATCGCCTTCAACCTCGGCGTCACCTTCTACATCGGCGAGAACCTGATGGGGCTCACCGGCCTGTTCATCTTCACGCTGCCGGTGGTGATGACCCTGGTGCTTTTCCGTCAGAAGCTGGACCGCTACCACAAAGACGAGCTGGCGGCCCACCTGGCCGATTACCCCTGGTCGCCGGCCGCTTCCGGACCCGACGGCCGCACCTGAACGGGATTAAATATCTCCAATTACCGCTTTGAACGGGACGCCGCCGTGTGGTATCCCTGTAGGGGCGAATAATCATTCGCCCATCCTGTCCGCGCAAGGACCAACTTTTCCGTCTTAGGAGGCCTGACATGAAAAAGACGCTTTCGATCCTCACCCTCGCCACCGTCCTCGGTGTTGCCGGTGCCGCCTGCGCCGCCGACTCGCTCCCCAAAAACTACGAGAAGTGGGAGAAAAGCAAGGCCAGGGTCATCACCGACAAGAAATCGATGTTTTACGGCATCCACTACATCTACGTGAACAAGAAGGCCATGCCGACCTACAAGTCCGGCGGCGCCAACTACCCGGACGGAAGCAACTTCGTCGCGGTCAACTACTCCATCAAGGAGGAGGGGGGCAAGCAGGTGCCGGGCAAGAAGACCATGATCGTCATGATGCAGCGGGACAAGAAGGCGCAGGAGACCGGCGGCTGGCGTTTCGTCGGCTTCACCCCGGACGGCAAGAACTCGGGGCTGGACGGCAAGCGGGACTGCTTTAGCTGCCACGAAAAGGACGCCAAAGACCGCGGCTTCGTCCTTTCCCGTTACACCGACTTCAAGTAAGCTCTACCATTCCCTCGATCTCGACAACGCGCCTGCCGGTCCACCGGCAGGCGTATTTTTCCCTGACTGTTTTCCTTAAGGCGCCGTGTTATAATTCCTGACAGCGAAACCGAAACGATTCCACAGCTTTAAGGAGCTTATATGTTTACTTCGTCGACTCCCCCAAAACTTCGCCTCACCACGCTCCCCAACGGGGTGCGGGTAGTCAGCCAGCAGATCCCGGGGATGCAGAGCGCCGCCATCGGCATCCGCATCGACAGCAGCACCCGCAACGAGCAACCCGACACCGGCGGCGCCTCCCACTTCATCGAGCATCTCCTCTTCAAGGGGACCCCTAGCCGCACCGCCGACCAGATCACCGACGAGTTCAACAGCATCGGCGCACGCGCCAACGCCTACACCAGCCAGGAGGAGGTCTTCTACTACGCGGTCTCCCTCGCTTCCATCATCCCGGCCACCTTCGATATCCTGGCCGACATGTTCGTGCACTCCTCCCTCCCCGAAGAGGAGGTGGAGAAGGAGCGCGGCGTGGTGCTGCAGGAGATCCTGATGAACCAGGACAACCCGAGCCGGTTCATCTACAACCAGTTCCACCAGGGCTTCTGGCAGGGGCACCCGCTGGGGACCCCGATCCTTGGCACCGCGGAAACCATCGGCGCCATCTCGCGTGAGCGCCTGATGGAGCACAAACTGTCCAACTACCTGACCAACGCCACCATCGTCTCGGTTGCCGGCAACGTGGACCACGACCAGATCGCCGAGCAGGCGGCCCGCCTCCTGGGAGAACTCCCGACCGGGACGCCCAAAGGCAAGAAGGCCGCTGCAGGCTACCGGGTCGCCGTCGGTGACCACGTGCACTACACCCGCACCATGGAGCAGACCCACTTCTACATGGGCTATCCCCTCCCGCCCGCGGGCAACGAGCATCGCCACAAGTTGGCCGTCTTTAACCAGATCCTGGGGAGCGGCATGAACTCGCGCCTGTTCCGCGAGGTGCGCGAGCGCCGGGGCCTCGCCTACACGGTCTACTCCATGATGTCCTCCTACACCGATTCCGCCGGTCTCATGATCTACGCCGGGACCGGCCCGGAACGGGCCCAGGAGGCGGTGGACGTCTGCCACGCGGAGGTGCTGCGCTTTTGCGAGGAAACGGTGACCGATGAGGTCCTGGCGGCCGCCAAGGAGCAGATCCGTTGCGCAAGACTGATGGCCCTGGACGACTGCGAGACCCAGGTGCGCAGGATTTCCAACACCACCTCGCTGTTAGGCGCGCCTGAGCCGATCGAGTCCTCATTGGAGGCCGTTGCCGCGGTGAGCGCCGACGAGGTGCGGGAGGTGGCACAGTTGCTGTTCAGGGACGTGGTGCCGCGCGTCGAATCGGTGGGACCGGGAGAAGGGCCGGGACTGCCCCGCTAGGGGAACAGGTGCCGGAGAAAATGGAAAGGGGCGAGATGACTCGCCCCTTTTTTTGCGCCTGCCTGAAACCGATCGTCAACTCATCTCGTCGGTGTCCCCGCACAGGTGCGGGAAGTGCTCGTGGTGCATCTCGTGTTTCAGCCCCTCGATGGTGCCGCACGTGGTGCAGAGGTATTTTTCGCTTTGATCGCTGTACACGTTGCGTTCGCAGGACGAGTTCCAAACCCTGACGCCGCAGGAATGATCATCCATCTCGACTCCCGTCTGTCTCCTTTCGCCTGTCATGTCGGTCGCCTCCTCTCCCTCGTTAAAGCCCGATGATCATCTGGCTTAATTTAAATATACCCCTTGCGAAGGAACCAAGCTCGGATTTTGTGAGGCTCTCGAAGATGAGCTCGTTGCCAACCGGGTGCTCCGGGTCCACCACCCGCTGGATCGGCTCCAGGACCTCGGGGAGATCACTGTTCTCGAAGGTGGTGTCGGGCTGGTAGCGGCACAGGCGGGCATCGTGGTCATCGGCCAGGCACTCCAGGTGGCGGGTCAGGTTTTCCACGTTCTCGAAGCGCCAGTCCTCGCCGCAGCCCAGAAGCCCGGCGTGCTCGGCGAGCAGCGAGGCGCGCAAGCCCCGGATCGCCGTCATCAGCTCCTCCTTCCGGCTCCCCGGCTCCGCTTCCCAGGCCACGTTGAGCTCCGTATCCAGTCCCATGCTGCGGTTGGTGGCGTTGGCCGACCCTATGGTGAGGAAGCGGTCATCGATCAGGAGCAGCTTGCTGTGGATGAAGGTCATCTTGCGGTTGCCGTGGTCCATCTCGGCCGAGGAGTAGACGCTCAGGGTATGCCCGGTCTTCCCGGCCACCTGCTGCAGGGCGCGGATCATGCGCATCTGGGGCAGCCCCAGGAACAGCTCCTCGGTGAGCGGCAGCCGGTCCGGGAGTATCATGATGATCTGCAGCGGGGGGCGCTCGGCCATGCTCATCCGGGCCACCAGCGACCAGAACACCACCTGCGAACTGAAGTATTGGTTTTCCAGGTAGATGAGGTGCTGCGCCGACATGATGGCGTTGACGAACAGGTGCCGGATCTCGTGCACCTCGCGCTGGTTGGTGAGCGGCGTGCGCGCGACGGTGCGGCAGACCGCGACCCTGGACGTGGGGAGGGGAAAGGCCCCGGCAGGAAGCGTCGGCGTCAAAGCCCCCGCCTGAGGCAGCTTCAGTTCGCCGCCTCCCGAGTCCCGCCAGCGCTGCCGGAACAGCCCGAGCAGGACACCGACCACCGGCCCGGTGTGATAGGTCTGGATGTCATGGTAGGAGCCGTACCTGGCGCCGTCGACGTCGACCCGGTCCGGGTTGTCCTTCATGTGCCGGCGGTCGTCCCAGCGTGCGGAGCAGATGTCCATCCCCCCCACGTAGGCTATGGCGCCGTCGGCGATGACGAATTTTTGGTGGTGGGTGGCGCCGGTCGCGTGGACGCTGTCGAAACGAAACTGCACCCGCTTGTTGGTGGTCCAGTTGAAGATGATGTCCTGGAACCACTCCCTTTCCAGCGAGAAGACGGTGCTGAAGTCCCAGGCCAGGATGTAGATATGCAGCTGCGGGTTCGCCTGGCAGAGCCGCTGCAGGAACTGCAGGAACCTGGTGTCCCCGATGGCCCCGTGCTCCTCGTCCCCGCGCAGAAGGCGCACCTCCGAGTCGAACTGCCATCCGGCCAGGAGCAGGTAGCTGCGAGCGGCCAGGGCGGTGTGGTAGAAGGCGCGATAGTAGTCTTCCGCGTCGACCAGCACCCCCGTGTCCTCCACAGGGTAGATGCCCATGCAGTTGGTGCCGGGTTTAAGTACGGTCATGGCAGCTCCAGCGTGACGACCAACGGCAGGTGGTCCGAGGCGACCCTGGTGAGCGGCGTGCGCGGCACCCAGACCTGGCGCACCTTGAGCTCCCGCGACACGAACATGTGGTCGATGCGCATGAAAGGGAGCTGTGAGGGCCAGGTGCCGCGGGGGAGGCGCCCCTTGAGGCCGCGCTGCACGTCGTGCAGTTGCCGGGTCAGCAGCCGATACACGGGTGAGCCGGCCATGGCGTTGAAGTCGCCGCACAGCACTACCGGGTGACTGCATTCGGGATGTTCCAGCCATTCATGGCCGGTGATCGCCCGCGCCTGCTGCATCCGTTCGCCCCGGTTCAGCCCGAAGTGGGTGGCGAGCATCTGGATGACGTGGCCGCGCAGCGTCACCTCGGCCCAGATGGCGCCGCGGCGCTCGAATGACGGGCGCAGCGGATCGGTCGGCACCGCGCCCGCCCTGATGAGCCGGACGTCGCCGCGGCTCAGCACGGCGTTGCCGTAGCCCCCTTCCTTCAGGTGGATGGAGGAGTGGAAGTGAAACGACATCTCCAGTGTCATGGCGATGAGGTGGGCCTGGTCGATCATCTGGGTGCGGGGCAGCCCGGCGTCGAGTTCCTGCAGCGCCACGATGTCCGGGTTGCACCGGTCGATGACCTCGGCGATGCGCAGCGGGGAGAGCTTACGGTCGGTCCCGATGCAGCTGTGGACGTTGTAGGTCATCACGGAGAATGTCTTGGGCATGGGGGGCTCCCGGGGCCTGCGGCCCTAGGATTAAAAAGCTTTTATAGAGTACATAGCAGGTGGGGGATGTCAATCGGAGCACTGTCGGACGTCTGACTGGTCTGACTGGTCTGACTGGTCTGACTGGTCTGACTGGTCTGACTGGTGGGGCTGGTGGGGCTGGTGGGGCTGGTGGGGGCGCGCCCGGTGACGGGCGCGCCTATCTTTATCGCGCCTGCAGGAACTCCAGCAGCACCCGGACGCCGACGCCTGTGGCGCCTTTGGGGCCGTAGGGGCGGGCCTTGTCGTTCCAGGCGGTACCGGCGATGTCCAGGTGGGCCCAGCGGGTGTCGCCGACGAACTGCTTCAAAAACCACCCCGCGCTGATGGCGCCGCCATCCCTGCTGCCGGCATTCTTGAGGTCGGCGACGTCACTCTTCATCACCTCGCCATACTCCTCCCACAGCGGCAGGGGCCAGACCCGCTCGCCGGTCTCGTCGCCGGCCCGCTTCAGGGCATCCACCAGGCGCTGGTCGTTCCCCATCAGGCCGCTCGCCTCATGCCCCAGGGCGACCACGCAGGCACCGGTCAGTGTGGCCAGGTCGACCATGGCGGCCGGCTTGAACTGCTGCCGGCCGAAGTGGAGCGCATCGCACAGGATCAGGCGACCCTCGGCGTCGGTGTTGGTGATCTCGATGGTGGTTCCGGACATGGAGGTGAGGATGTCGCCGGGCTTGAAGGCGTTGCCGTCGGGCATGTTCTCGGCGGTGGGGATGATCCCCACCAGGTTCACCGGGAGCTTGAGCCGTGCCGCCGCTTCCATTGTCCCGAGGACCGCTGCACTGCCGGCCATGTCCGTTTTCATCGCCTCCATGCCGGCGCCGGGCTTGATGGAAATGCCGCCGGAATCGAAGGTGATCCCCTTGCCGACCAGGGCGACCGGGCGCCCCTTGCCGCCGCGGTACTGCAGCACGATGAGGCGCGGCGCCACGGCTGCCCCTTTGCCGACGCCGATCAGGGCATTCATCCCCATCTGCTCCAGTTCTTCCTGCTCGTAAACCCGGCACTCCAGCCCGTTACGCTCGGCCAGTTCCCTTGCCGCCTGGGCCAAGTAGGCGGGGGTCACCACGTTGCCGGGGTGGGAAACCAGGTCGCGCGCCAGCGTGACGCCGTCACAGATGATCCGGGCCCGCTCCAGCGCCTGGCGCCCGGTCGCCTCCTGGTCGGAGGGGAGCAGCACGGTCATGGTGTCGAAGGCAAAACGCTCTTCTTTTTCCTTGGTCTTGTACTGCTCGAAGCTGTAGCTGCCGAGCAGCATTCCCAGCGCCGCGTTACCGGCGGCCTCAGGGGCGGCAACGGCGAGGTGCAGGGCGCTGCTGAAGGAGGAGACGCGCGCTCCGCGCAGCGCGGTCACCGCGTTGCCGGCACCCTGGCGCAGGCGCTCGGCGCTCATGTCCTTTTTCTTCCCCAGACCCACCAGCACCAGGCGTTCGGCGGGGAGCTTCCCCAGCGTATGCACCACCTTGGCGGAGCCGTTCTTGCCGGTGAACTCCCGGCTCTGCGCCAGGCGCCCGAGCAGCCCCTCGAGAGCGGAGTCGCAGTCGTGGTACAACTGGTCCTTGTCATCCTCGAAACAGCCGAGGACCAGGGCGGAGGTGGTGTGCCGCAGCGGATGGGCAGAGCTGATTTCGGTTTTCATGGGAGATACCTCGCTAGGGTTTGGTTACTTGCACGGGTGCAGCATCTCGGCCAGCTCGAAGGCGAGCTCCACGCTTTGTTCCGCGTTGAGGCGCGGGTCGCAGTTGGTCTGGTAGTTCAGGTGCAGGTGCTTGTCCATAAGCTGCCTGCTGCCGCCGGTGCACTCGGTGACGTGGTCGCCGGTCAACTCCAGGTGCACCCCGCCCGCCACGGTTCCCTCGGCCTTGTGGATCTCCCAGAAGGTCTTGATCTCGCGCAGGATATCCTCGAACTTGCGCGACTTCTGCCCGAACTCGTTCTGGTAGGTGTTGCCGTGCATCGGGTCGCAGCTCCAGACTACGCGGTACCCCTCGCGGCTCATCTCGCGCAGCAGCTTGGGGAGGTAGTTGGACACCTTGTCGGCGCCGAAGCGCGTGATCAGGGTGAGGCGCCCCGCTTCGTTGTCCGGGTTCAAGCGCTCCACGATCGCCTTGATGTTGTCCAGGTCGTAGTTGGGACCGATCTTCATGCCCAGCGGGTTCTTCACGCCGCGCAGGAACTCGATGTGGGCCCCCTCCAGCTGCCGGGTGCGGTCGCCGATCCAGAGCATGTGGCCGCTGCAGTCGTACCAGCCGCCGGTGGTGGAGTCCATGCGGGTCAGCGCCTCCTCGTAGTCGAGCAGCAGCGCCTCGTGCGAGGTGTACAGGGTCACCTGGTTCAACTGCGGGGTGTGCTGGGGATCCAGGCCGATGGCGGTCATGAAGTTGATGGTCTTCCAGATCTGGCGCACCAGGTCCTCGTACTTCTGGCCGGCGGGGAGGGCGTCCAGCGAGGCGCGGTGCCAGGCCTGCACCCGGTCCAGCGCGGCGTAGCCGCCCAGGGTGAAGGAGCGCACCAGGTTCAGCGTGGCGGCGGCGCGGTAGTATCCCTCCAGCATGCGGCGCGGGTCGGGTGTTCTCGCCTCCAGGGTGGCCTCCGGGCTGTTCACCATGTCGCCGCGGTAGCTGGGGAGCTCCACCCCGTTCACCATCTCGGTGTCTGAGGAGCGGGGCTTGGCGTACTGCCCCGCCATGCGCCCGATCTTGATGACCCGCTTCTCGCCGGCGTAGGCGACGACCACCGACATCTGCAGGATGACCTTCAGCAACTCACGGATGTCGGGACCGGTGCAGCGGGAAAAATCCTCGGCGCAGTCGCCGCACTGCAGCACGAAGGCGTTGCCGTCGACCGCCTCGGACAGCTGTGCTTTCAAGGTCTGGCACTCGCCCGCGAAGACCAGCGGCGGCAGCTGCGACAGCGTTTTCAGGGATTCGTCCAGTGCGGGCCCTGCCGGCCACACCGGCTGCTGCAGGGCGGGAAACGAGCGCCAGCTCGATTTGCTCCATTTCGTGGTAGGCATGCTGAAACCTCTTTCATCGGTGAGAATGGGTATCCGTGGCAGGCGCGCAGGCGTGCCGGCGAACGCGTTGCAATGGTAGCAGGATTGCACCGGATTGAAAAACTAAAAAGTTAATAAAATCAATGAAGGGCATGTTAAAGACTCTTCCAAACCGGCGCTGTCGTGGTATGATGCACGACCATGACTGAGGATCGCCGCACCGACATGACACCCGATGGCCCCACCGAACCACCTGCCGAAACTGCGTCCGACACAGCTTTCGAGACACAGCCGTACACCGCGCAAGACAGTGCACCTGCCGGGCCGGTAACGCTAAGAAGCACCCTGTCCCGCTTCCGGTCCGATCTGTACGGCGGCCTGCGCGGCGCATGCTTTCTCCGCTCCGGTTTCGAAAAGCTCGACTCCACGCCGCTGAGCCTGGTGCTGTTGATTGTCGCGGACCTGGTGCTGAATCTGCTGGTCTCCCTGCTGCTGGTCGGCCGCGGCGGGAACTTCTCTTTCTACTCGGTGCCGTACTTTCTTTTCTACCTGCCGCTTTTCCTGCTCTTCGGGATGGCGGGCCGGTACCTGGTGCACCGTCCCCTGGCCATCTCCGGCATCGCCGCCGCGCTGGTCGCCTTCAGCATCCCCATCGAGGTCTGCCACGGCATCCTGGAGTGGCTCGCCCAGTGGCGCCCCTTTGAACGGCTCTCGGACCACCTCGCCGCCCCCCACTACTACCGCTTCTTCGGCTGGTGGCTCGCAGCAGCGCTGCTATTCCTGCTGCGCCTGGAAGGTCCCCGTGGAGTTGCGCGTCGCCTCCGGTTGGTGCTCCTGTTCCTGGTGCTGGTGGCGGTGCCGCTCTATTATTACCAGCGCGGCGACCTCTGGGTGAGCAAAGAGGAAGGTAACGAAAGCGGCGCATTGACGCTCACCGACGAGGTGCTCACCGCACAGAACCGGCTCCTTGATGAGCAACTCGCCCCCCTGCTGCCTGGGCGTCCCGGCCACCCCGACCTCTATTTCATCGGCTTTGCCGGGGATGCCTCGCAGGACGTCTTCCTGAAGGAACTCAGTGTGACCCGGCAACTCTTCGATACCCGCTTCGGAACCGCGGGGCGGTCGGTGCTGCTGGTCAACAACCCGCAGAGCGCCACCGCGCTCCCCTTCGCCACGGTCGGCAACCTGGAGCGTGCCCTGGTGCGGGTAGGGGAGGTGATGAACCGGGACGAGGACGTACTGTTTCTGTACGTAAGTTCGCACGGTTCCCGCGACCACGAACTGGAGGTGAGCAATCCTCCCCTGGAACTCAAACAGGTGACGCCGGAACTGCTGCGGCGCCTGTTGCGCAAGGCGGGGATCAGGTACAAGGTGGTGGTGGTGTCGGCCTGCTTCTCGGGAGGGTTCATCCAGCCGCTGCAGGAAGACGGCAGCCTGCTGATCACGGCGGCGGACGCGACCCACGAATCCTTCGGCTGCGGTTTCGGGGAGAACTACACCTGGTTCGGGGAGGCCTTCGTCGGTGACGCGCTGCGCAGCACCTACAGCTTTACCGATGCCTTCGAAAAGAGCCGCGACACCATCAGGAAATGGGAAACAGAGAAGGACGAGACCCCGTCCAACCCCCAGATCTGGGCCGGGAAGGAGATCTGGCCGGTGTTGAAGAGGCTGCAAAAGGAACTGGAGCAGCGGGGAGCAAAGTAGACAGCAGCTTCGGAGGGGGACTGGCTCCGCTAGGTGCCTGTCCCCTTACTGTTTGGGCAAGGTGGCTGAGCTGGAGGGAGCGTTCCGCTAAGAGGGACAGGCACCTGGCGGAGCCAGTCCCTCCCCGGCGCGGAGCCTTACCGCGCACCGCCGACGGTGATGGCGGGGATGAGGAGCGTCGGCTGCGCGTCGGAGACCGGCACGCCCTGGCCGTCCTTGCCGCAGGTGCCGATGCCGAAACCGAGGTCGTTGCCCACCATGGCGATCCGGCGCAGCACCTCGGGGCCGTTCCCCGCCAGGGTCGCTCCCCGGACCGGTTCGCCCACCACGCCGTTCTCGATCAGGTATCCCTCGGTCACCTCGAAGACGAAGTCCCCGTTCACCGTGTTCACCTGTCCCCCGCCCATGCGCTTCACGAACAGGCCATTGGCCACGCTCTTGACAATCTCCGCCGGATCGCTCTGGCCCGGCGCGATCAAGGTGTTGGTCATGCGCACGATGGGGCGGTTGCGGTAGGACTCGCGCCTTCCGTTGCCGGTGGAGGCGCAGTTATCCTTCAGGGCCGAGAGCCGGTCGTACAGGTATCCCTTGAGAATGCCGTTTTCCACCAGCACCGTTTTCCGGGCCGGCGTCCCCTCGCTGTCGAAGCCGAAGGAGCCGCGCGCGTAAGGGATGGTGGCGTCATCGATGACCGTGATCAGTTCCGAGGCGACCTGCTCCCCGATCCTCCCCCGATACACCGAACTCCCCGCCTGCACCAGGTCCGCCTCCAGACCGTGGCCGATGGCCTCGTGCACCATGGTCCCCCCCGCCTCGCTGGAAAGCACCACCGGGAACTGCCCCGCCGGAGATTTCCGCGCACCCAGCATCATCACGCCGCGCGCCGCAGCCCTGAGCGCCAGTTCCTCGACCGGGCAATCGTCGAAGAGCTCGAAGCCGCGGGCGGCTCCCACGGGTTCGTACCCGGTCTGGGTCACGGTGCCGTCCTGCGCCACCACCTGGGTGAGGAAGACGGTCGAGCAGGAGCTCTCCTCGTGGAACTCTCCCAGCGAGTTCACGCTCTGGGTCTTGACCCGGGTATCACGGTACACCGCCAGCACCTGTCTGATGCGCGGGTCGTAGCCGCGCGCGGCGCGGTCTGCCCGCCCTACCAGCGCGACCTTGTGCGCCAGCTCCACCTGGTCCGGCGGGATCGCCACCGCATATCCCTGCGCCGACTTGCGTACGCAAAGATTGAAATCGGGGTGGGGGACGCCGCTGCGCACGCCTCGGCTCACCGTTTCGGCCAACTGCAGCAGGGAGTCCTGGCTCAGCTGGTTGGTGTAGGCATAGGCGGTCGAGAAGCCGGAGATGACGCGGATGCCGATGCCGCGGTCCGCCGCCGACAGCACCCGCTCCACCTTGCCGTCCTCGCAGGTAACCGAGGTGTAGGCGCCGTCCTCGTAGTAGATGTCGGCGAACTCGCCCCCTGCGGCCAGGGCGCGCTTCAGGATCGCCTTGGCGTCTACGCTTTCGAGCACGGTTCACCTGCCTCGGTCACCTCGGTGACCTGTATCTCCTGTCCCAGCGCCTGCATCATCGAGTCCACCTGGTCGGCGAAGCATACCGGGTAGTTGACCCGGACGATGCCCCGCTTGCCGTCCATGGTGCTCATCATGGTCAGCCCCTCGTGGGCCTCCAGGATGTACTTCATGTACACGATGTCGCGATTGGCCAGCTGGTAGTAGCGGTTTGCGGTTTCCATCATTCCTCCCTCGGGCATTGCGGCCCGGTTTCCGTTCATACCATTTGGAACTTCAAAAGACAAATTTTCTTTCCCCTTGGTTGCCTATGCGCCACCGTCTGATATTTTTCTAAGACATGAAATTAATCCATTCTAATAAATTGACTGAGTGGCCCAAGCCCCTGATCCGACTGTTTGCGCAGCTTTGCTGCGTTTTGTTTTTCTCGTTCTTCATGGGAAATGAGGCCTGCGCCGCGTGCCGTCCCGACCTCATGGTCCGGCTTGCCAGCGAAACCGATGCCGCCTACCTGGGGGAGGGGATCTACGAGAGCACGGCGGTGGTGCAGACCCGGTCCCAGCCCGCCTATCCTGGGCTTCCGGCCCAGTTCCGGGTGCTCCTGAAGAACGCCGGAGACCAGCCCGACCGCTTCCTGCTTACCGGCCCGGGCAGCGGCAGCGCGGTCACGGTCAGCTACCTCGATGGCGCCGGCGCAGACCGGTCCGCCGCCTTGTCCGGTGCCGGCTATCTCACCGCCGCGCTGGCTCCGGGAGAGTCGCTGGTTTTATTGGTGCGGGTGAGCCCGATCGCCTTCACCCTCGGGGCCAGCTACCGGGTAGCCGTGACGGCGCTCTCCATCGGGGACCCGCAGGCCGTGGACCAGGCGAAGACTGAGACGGTGGCATGTGTCCAGACCCCGGCGGTCACCATCTCGGCCCCTCCGGACGGCTCCGGCGCCCCCGGCACCCTGGTCAACTACCCGTACACGGTAACCAACGTCGGCAACGGCGACAATGCCTTCGCCCTCTCCGTCACCATGGGGAGCGGCTGGCGGGGGGAGCTCTTTGCCGACGACGGCGCCGGGGGGGGGATCGACGGCGACGGCATACGACAGCCCGGTGAGACCAACGCCTGCCTGGGGACGGGATCCCTGGCGCCGGGATCGTCCTACCGCTTCTTCCTTGCCGTCACCGTTCCGGATACAGGCGCCGACGGGGCCCGCGGGGAATCGCTGCTCGCGGCGTCGGGTAACGGCGCCAGCGGTACCGACCAGGTCAACACCACTGCCGTCGCCCCCGTGGTGGTGCTGAGCGAGGGGGTACGAAACCTCACCAGGGGGGGGATTTTCGCGGCCAGCGCCGATGCCGTGCCCGGAGACCTGTTGCAGTACCGCATGGCCGTCACCAACGGCGGATCGGTCCCGGCCACCGCGGTTACCATCGATAGCCCCATTCCCGCCGGACTTTCCGTGGCGCCGGATTCGCTGCTGTTGTCCCTGGCCTCGACCGGGGAGGGGGCACCCTGTGCAGCAGCGGAATGCGGCCTAGCCAGGATCGCGGAGGGAAGCGTCGTCGCGCAGCTCGGCACCGGGGCCACGGCCAGCACCGGCGGCGCCCTGCCACCTGGCAAGACCATCTATCTCTTTTTCAAGGCGCAGGTTCAATGATGCACACAGATTAGGGACCATCTTGCGCTAGTCCCTCTCCCTCTGGGAGAGGGTGCCCAACGGGCGGGTGAGGGCTCTGCCGGCTCAGATAATCTCGGGGCTCGTCCGGGCAACGCCCTCACCCTAGCCCTCTCCCAGAGGGAGAGGGGATGTAGAAGCATTTGGCGGAAGATCATGCCTAAAAGCTAATGCAATGATCGGGGAAAGTCATGACGGTCCCGGGATGGCGCAAGATGGGAGGGAAACTGGTCCGGGCATGCCTCCTTGGGGTGGCGCTCACGCTCGCCCTCCCCGGTGCTGCGCTCAGCCTCACCCCGTCCGGGACCGTGATCAGCCACGACTTCTCGGTCCGATTCGCGATGCCCGCCCTGCGCCAGGCCCGCTCCAACCAGACCCAGATCGCCATCAAAGATCTCGCCGACCCGGCGTTGGTCCCTCCCCGGACCACGTCCGCCAAGGCCGGTGTCCCGGTGGACTTCCAGCACACCCTCACCAACAAGGGAAACACTGCCGACAGTTTCCAGCTGAAAGCGGTGGTGGCGCAGGGAGTGCCCGACACCGGCCCCGCGCCCACCTGGCGTTTCTACCTGGCCGACGGCGTGACGCCGGTGCCCACTACCCCGGAGGGGGTGCAGGTCGTCGGACCGATTCCCGCGGGCGGTTCCGTAGACCTGGTGCTGAGGGCGGTTGCTCCGGTCGGGAGCGAGGGGAAGGTGGCTAACATCGTCGCTTCGGCAACGTCGGTGCTGGTCCCGGCCAGGAGCAGCAGCGTCAACGACCAGTTGCTGGTCCCCGTTCCCGGCAGCGTCGCCGTGTTGAAGACGGTGAGCCCGGGGGGGGCGGTGCTGCCGGGGGCGGTGCTCTCCTACGGCCTCTCCCTGATCAACGGCGACGCCTCGCCCGTGTCCGGTGTGCTGGTGGTGGATCCCCTGGATGAGCTCCTCGAGTACCAGCCGGGGAGCGCGACGCTCCCCGAGGGGGTGGCCGGCACGGTCAGCTATGATGCAGGGAGCAGGTCGTTGCGTTTCGAGATCCCGGTGCTTCCCGCAGGTTTCCGCGGTGAAGCCACCTTTCGTGCCGCGGTGCGCAAGGATGCCCCCGGCAATGCCCCCATCGTCAACACCGCCGGCATCACCAGCAGCCTGAACGGCGCGCCCATTCTCAGCAACAGCACCTTCAACACCGTGCTGGCCCGCGCCCTCCTGGTCACCAAGCAGGCGGGCAGTACCGTGGCCGAGGCGGGGGACATCGTGGCCTATACCGTGCGGGTAGAGAACGTCGGCGCGGCGCTTATGGAGCACGTCACGGTCGAGGACCGCATCCCCAGGGGATTCCGCTACCTCAAGGGATCGAGCCACGTGGACGGCTTTGCCGTCGCCGACCCGCGGGGCGCTTCGCAGCTGCTGAGTTGGGACGTGGGAAGCATGGCGCCGGGCGCGGTGAAGGTGCTCTCCTACCGGCTGGTGCTGTCGCCAGAAGTACCCGTCGGTACCAGCGTCAACTGGGCCCGGGCCTCCGGCGTCACCGGGAGCGGGAGCAGCAGTATTTCCCCCCCGGCCTCTGCGGCGGTTAAGGTGCGTCCCTCCATTCTGGGGGACAAGGCGGTCATCATGGGCAGGATCTTCCGGGACGGCAACGGCAACGGCGTGCCCGACCCCGGCGAGCCGGGCGAGCCCGGGGTGAGAATCTACCTGGAGGACGGCTCCTTCGTGTTCAGCGACGGTGAGGGAAAGTACAGCTTCACCGGGGTCGCTGCCGGCGACCACGTGCTGAAGATAGACCGCGGCACCCTCGACCCCGCGCTGCGCTCGCTGCCGTACAACACCGCCTTTGCCGGGGTGGGGTGGTCGCAGTTCGTCACCGTCCCCTTCGGCGGCCCCGCGCGCGGCGACTTCGCCCTGGTGCCTGCAATGGACGCCCTTTCACCCCCTGCCGCCGCTGCGGTCGGGGCAGCTCCCCCGACCCCGGTCTCACCGGCGCCCCCCCTGGCGCCCATGTCTTCGCGCTCTCCCATGAGCCCCGCTCCTTCGGACGACTGGCTCCTGGTCGGCCTGGGGAGTGTCATCGTGGGAGTGAAGGCCGGCGGCGACGCCGGCATCTTCGACGACGAACGGCTTGCCTTCTACACCCGTGGCCCCCTGTTGGGCGATTACCGCTTTACCGCCGCCTACGACTCGGACAAGGAGCGCCGCGACGGGGTGTTCCAGACCATCGACCCGGAGAAGTATTACCCCGTCTACGGCGACGCCACCGACATCGGCTACGACGCGGAGTCCCGGGGGAAACTCTTCCTCAAGGTCGAATCGGGCCGCTCCTACCTCATGGCCGGCGACTACCGTACCGACCTCTCCGAGAACGAGTTCTCCCGCTATGACCGCGCCCTGAACGGGGTCAAGCTGGAAGTGAACCGGGACAACCTCACCGTGAAGGGGTTCGAAAGCCGCACCGAGGAGACCATCATCCGGGACGAGATCGCGGGCAACGGCACCTCCGGCCATTACCTGCTGTCGCGCAGGCCGGTGTTCGAGAACAGCGAGCGGGTCCGCATCGAGGTGCGCGACCGCTACCACTCGGAACGGGTCATCTCCATCACCGAAAAGGTCCGCTACGCCGACTACTCCATCGATTACCTCTCCGGCACCATCCTGTTCAAGGAGCCGGTCCCGTCGCTGGACCAGTTCCTGAACCCGGTCACCATCGTGGTCACCTACCAGGCCCAGGGGGGCGGCGACAAGCGCTACCTCTACGGCGGACGCGCCCAGCTCCGCAGCGACCAGGGCGCGTACCTCGGCGCAACCGCCGTGGTCGAGGAGCACGCCGGCAAGGACACCTCGCTGTACGGCCTCGATGCGGGGTGGCGCCTGGGCAAGTGGCTCACCGTGAAAGGCGAAGGGGCGGTCAGCGAGAGCCTGGAGAAGGGGAGGGGGAGTGCCTGGAAGACCGACCTCACCCTGCGCCCGCTGGACCCGGTCTCCCTCGGGCTCTACTACCGCAAGGTGGACGCCGACTTCTTCAACCCCTCCATGAGCGGCAACGAGACCGGCACCGAGAAGTACGGCGGCCGGCTCGACTACCGCGCCCCGCTGAGCACCCTGGTCTTCGCGGAGAGTTTCGTGCAGCGCGACGAGATCGCGCGGCGCAGGCTGATCGGCAATCAACTGGGGGTGGCCCGCAAATTCACCCTGCTGGACGCGGAGGCGGGCGTGAAGCTTTTGAGCGAGGAGAAGGAGGGAAGAAGCGGCGACTCCGACCTCGTCTACGGCGGGGTGAAAGGAAGCCTCACCCAGCGACTTGACGCCACGCTGCACCGCGAACAGCTGCTCTCCTCCTCGAGCATCGCGGAGTACCAGTCCAAGACCTTCTTGAAGCTCGACTACCGCCTGAGCGACCGGACCAGGGCCTTTCTCACCGAGGAATACCAGGAGGGGTCGCCGCTGATCCGGCACGCCACCCTGTTCGGGCTGGAGAGCAGGCTTTCCGAGCGGATGCGCCTCACCACCGGCTACAGCCTTTCCAGCGGCGTCCTCGGCAACACTGGGCAGAGCAACATCGACCTGCACAGCAAGCTGGTGGAGCAGGACGGCTTCAGCCTGGCATCGCGCACCGGCTACCAGTTGGAAAATTCCCTGTCCGGGGAGCGCGGGCAGGCGGTCCTGGGACTGAACAGCCGCTACCGCGTGGCACAGGGGCTCTTCGTCAACTCCAGTTTTGAGCGGGTGCAGACGGTGCAGGGGAACAGCGGTACCCGGACTGCTTTCACCCTGGCGGGCGAGTACCTGCGCCCCCAGGACCTGAAAGTGACCGGCCGCTACGAAGTCCGCACCGGGCCCGGCGAGACGGCATCGCTCTACGGCGCCCATGCCGCCTACCGGTTGAGTCCCTCGTTCACGCTGTTGGGCAAGGCCTCCTTCTGGGACCGCGACACCGATGCCGGCAACGACGTCACCGTGGACAGCTACGTTGGGGGCGCCTTCCGCCCCCTGGCCGGCAACCCGCTCCAGCTCCTCTCCCTGGTGCGCTACAAGGTGGAGAAGCGCGGCACCCTGGCCGGCGGACCTGACCTGCGCAGCGTGATCGTCTCGGCGGAGCCGACCTACCGCCTGGTGAGCCGCTGGACGGCACAGGGGAAGTACGCCGGGAAACTGAGCTGGTCCGCAGGGACCGAAGGGCGCTGGAACAGCTACACGGACCTGGTCCTGGCCGGCATTTCCTATGACCTGGCCGAGCGCTGGGAGCTCTCCGCCTACCTGAAACTCACCAACCAGTACGATGCCGGCATGCACGCGCTGGGCGCGGTGGGAAGCGCGGGTTACCGGGTCTACCGCAACGTCGTCCTCTCCGCCGGCTACAACTACGCCCGGCTCGACGACCGCGACCTCACCGGCGAGACCTACCAGGGGCAGGGCCCCTTCCTGGGCATCAAGGTGAAGTTCGACGAAGACATGTTCGCATCCGCGGACGCTAGGGTGCTGCCGCTGCCCGACCCGCCCCCGGCGCCGGTGGCAGCGCCCCCGCCCGCGCCGGACCCGGAGCCGGTCCCGGCGGTGCTGGTGACCCTGGAGCGCGTCGACGAACCGCTGCTCTTATCCGGCAGCGCCGAACTCTTCACCCTGCTGGTGAACGGCGAATCGGCCCGGCTCCCCTCCACCGCGGTCACCCTGTCCAGGGAACGGCTCGCCTCACTGGACCTGAAGGGGGGACGCTTCGCCACCCCGCTGCGGCTTCTGGCCAGCGTCGACGACCCGGACCAGATCCGTTCCTGGAGCATCGTGTTCATGAACCGCGCCGGAGAGGAGATCCGGAAGATCGGCGGCAAGGGCGCACCCCCCAAGCGCATCGACTGGGAGGGGAAGACCGACCGGAGCCGGGTGGAACAGGGGGAGATCTACCAGTGCCAGCTCCAGGTCACCTACCTGGACGGTTCCGTGTTCCGCACCGGGCGCGAACTCTTCGGCGTCAACCGGCGCGAGGCCGTGCTTTTGACCCTGGCCGGCGGCGCCTTCGTTTTCGACAAGTCCGCCCTGACCACCGAGGCGAAGCGCCTCCTGAGCGGGGCGGCGCGGGTGCTGCGGGAGCACCCCGACGAGAAGGTCATCGTCGAGGGGCACACCGACGGTATCGGCCGCGTGGAGTACAACATGGCCCTCTCCAAGAGACGCTGCGACGCGGCCGCGGATTACCTGGTGCGGTCGGAAGGGATCGCCCCGGCGCGGCTGCTGCGGCGCTGGTACGGCAAGACCAGGCCGGTCGCCGACAACGTCACCACTCCGGGCCGGCGGCTGAACCGCCGCGTGGAACTGAAAGGGGACTACGAGCAGCTGCGGCCAACCGGCCCCGACGACAGGTACCGCACCCGTCCCTTCGTTAACATCAACGGGCGCGACATCCCCGTCGACCCCCTGGGGCGCTACGAGTCCTCCCTCCCCGGCGAGACCAGCCGCCTCAAGGTCGAGATGGGGGATTCCCGCGGCCGGTTCCTTGCCACCGAGTTGCCGCTGCCGGAGCTGACCGTGGCGCAGCCGGCCGGTTCCGTCGTGGTCCGCTACGGCGCCGCCGCCTCCGGCGTCAGCGTTTCGCCGGACGGCGCCATCGTGTGCCGGGTCTCCGGTTCTGCCGGGGAAGGGGAGCGGCTGGAGCTTGACGGCCGCGAGGTCCCGCTGAGCTCCCTGGGGACCTTCGCCCTCGACTTCCCGCTGGGAAGCGGCGACCGGGTGCTGGGCATGGTGATCAGAAACGGCGTCGGCTGTTCCAAACTCCTGAACCTGCGGCTGCGGTCCGAAAAACAGCTGGTCCAGCCGGACGTGGTGCAGCCATGACGGCCCGGGAGCGTTTGCGCAAATGGGCCGGCGTGGCCGCCGAGACGGCACTCTCCCTCTTGCTCGTCCTGGTGCTCTTCTGGCTCTTCATCCTGTTCCTGTTCGCGGTGTTCCCGTCCGGGACCCCCTTGAAGGAGCTGGTCTCGGAGTCGGGCGAAGCGTCGCCGCTTGCGCGCAGCGGCGTGAAACGCCCCGAGGCCGCCCTGCAGTCCCTGGTGCGGGACGTGCGCTGCCGGCGCGGCGATTCCGTCGCCTGGGGGGACGCCAGCGAGGGGATGCTGCTGTATAACCGCGACGCCATCCAGACCTTCGACCGCTCCGGCGCCACCATCTCCTTTGCCCCGGGGGACGCGCTGGCCATGGGGAGCAATTCCATGGTGGTGGTGACCCGCCTCAACGAGACGCTGGAGGGGGGACCGAAGTCGTACCGGGTACACGTGGAAGGCGAGCTGCGGGGGAGTTTTTCGGCAGAGAAGCGGGTGCGCCTGGAGGTCGCCACCGTCGGTCACCTGGCCCGGGTCGTGCCGGGACGCTCACGCTTCACCTTCACCCCGCTGGGGGACAACGCCTCCAGTCTCACCGTCCATGCCGGGGAGGTGCGGGTCCAGGGAGAGGACGGGGTGATCAGGGTCCCGGCCCGCTTCGGGGTGACGCTCAGGCGCGGAGTGCCGGTGGGGCCGGCGCTCCCCATGCCGGGCTCCCCCAAGCTGAAGAACGAGAACCTGCTCTACCGTTACCGCCAGCTCCCCCCCAGGGTCCGTTTCAACTGGACCGGCGGCGAAGGGGTCTATCACTTCCAGCTCTCCGACGAGCCGCGTTTCAGGAAGGTGCTGCTGGACAGCAGGGTCAGCGGCACGGAGTTCGCCGCCGGGCTGCTCGACGCCGGGAGCTACTACTGGCGGGTGAGCCGCATCGAGGACGGCAGGGAGGGCCCCTTCAGCCGCACCGGGCGCTGCCGGCTGCAGCAGCTGTTGGACCCGCCCCGGCTCCTGGTGGAGTTTCCGCCCTCCACCGTCGGCATTGGAAGCTTCCGCCTCACCGGCAGGTGCCAGCCCGGCTCCACGGTCTACGTGAACGGTACGGCGGGGAGCATGGGCGACGACGGCAGCTTCAGCCACGAGATCGAGCTCAAGTCCGGCGTCAACCTGATCAGGGTCGAGGCGGTGGACCAGGCCGGCAACGCCAGCTACGCCTCGCGCGTCGTGTACGGTAAAGAATAGGGGAGGCCATACATGCAAAGCAGACTGAAATTCCCGCTCCGGTTCAAGATGCTCCTCTCCCAGCTGCTGGTGGTCTCGGTGGTGCTGAGCCTGATCACCTTCACCATGGCCAACCTGTTCCAGGCCGACAAGACCGCCTACATCCACGACCTCACCTCGACCATGGTGCTGCACACCGCCGAGGAGGCGAACACGCTGGTGGCCGGCTACACCGAGAAACTGAAGCTTTTTTCCCGTCTCATGGGGGACCAGGAGATGGCAGGGCGCGAACAGGCGCTGCAGGGACTCTTCGAGGAGTTCGGCGAATTCATCATGGTGAGCCGCAGCGGCCCCGACGGCGAAGAGAACGTCTACGACCAGGAGGCGCTGGCAGGCGCCGGGGTGAGCGCCGAGCAGCTGTTGTCCTACCGCGAGAGCCACCCGGTCCCCGCACCCACACCCGGGGGAGCGCCACGGCTGCTCCTCTCCACGGTCACCCCCGGCCTCCCCACCCTGACCCTCTCCATAGCAGAGCCCGCCGCCAAGGGGGAGGAGCCGGTGGTGGCCTCGGGGGTGATCCGCCTGGACCGGCTGCAGCGGCTGGCGAGCCGTTCCCGGGTTTTCGACACCTTCCTGATCGATGCCTCCGGCAACTACCTGGCCCATGCCGACCGCCGCAGGATCGGGCAGGCCCCGCAGACCGGCTGGTGGGGCAAGGTCCGGGGCACCCCGCGCCTGAGCGGGCTGACCCTCGAGTACCAGGAGCGTGACCGCGCCATGGTGGGAGGCTTCTCCCGCACCGGGGTCGGCGGGATCACGGTCGGGGTGCAGATTCCCAAAAGCACCGCCTTTCTTACCTCCCGCGCGCTGCTGGTGGACCTTCTGGTGCTCTCCCTGGTCCTGCTGGGGGGCGCGGCGCTCCTGAGCCAGTTCTGGTCGCGCCGGCTCACCCGTCCCATCGAGAAGCTCTCGGAGGCGACCAGGATGGTCGGGCAGGGGCGTTTCGAGATCGAGGTGCCTGCGGTCTCCGGCGACGAGATCGGCGCCCTGGCCGGATCCTTCAACCGCATGGCCGTGGAACTGAAGCAGCGCGAACAGGCCCTGAAAGACCTCTACGGGCAGCTGGTTCAGTCCGAGAAGATGGCGGCTTTCGGGGCCCTCGGGGCGGGCATCGCCCACGAGGTGAAGAACCCGCTGGCGGGGATCCTCGGCATCACGCAGCTGTCGCTGCGCGGCGTCGAGAGCGGCCATCCGCTGGAGAAGAACCTGCACATCATCGAGAAGGAGACCAAGCGCTGCAAGACCATCATCGAGAACCTCTTGAAGTTCGCCCGGCAGGAACAGGTGGAGTTCGGCGAGGTGGACCTGGCCCAGGTGGTGGCGGATGCGCTGGCCATCGTGGACCACCAGCTGGGGATCAACAGCGTCAAGGTGGAGCAGGTGGTGGAGCCGGGGCTCCCCGCCTGCCGCGGCAACGCCAACCAGCTGCAGCAGGTGCTGATGAATTTGATGATCAACGCCCAGCAGGCGATGGGGGGGACGGCGGGAGTGGTGCGGCTGTCGGCGCGCCGGCTGGAAGAGGGGGGGCTGGAGCTTAGGGTCTCCGACAACGGTCCGGGCATCCCCAAGGAGGTCCAGGGCAAGATCTTCGACCCCTTCTTCACCACCAAGCCGGCGGGGCAGGGGACCGGGCTGGGGCTTTCGGTAAGCTACGGCATCGTCAAGGATCACGGCGGCGAGATCCGCCTGGAGAGCGAGGAGGGGGTGGGGACCACCTTCATCATCACCCTTCCCCCTCCCGCCGCCAATGCGGCCTAGAGGAGGACGGACATGGAACTGTTAGTCGTCGACGACGAAGAGACCTTGAGAAGCGTGGTGTCACAGGTGCTGTCCGCGGACGGGTTCACCGTATCGGAGGCTGCCAGCGGCGAGGAAGCCCTGGAGGCGTTTCGCGCCGGTTCGCACCAGCTGGTGATCACCGACATCAGGATGAGCGGCATGAGCGGCATCGAGCTTTTGAACGAGATCAAGAGCCACAACCCGGACACCCAGGTGGTGATCATGACCAGCCACGCCTCGCTGGACAGCGCGCTGACAGCGCTGCGTGCCGGCGCCTACGATTACCTGGTGAAGCCGTTCGAGAGCCTGGACCTGATCTCAGCGGTGGCGGGGCGGGCGGCGGAGAAGGCGCGCCTGGTGGCGCAGAACCGCGAACTCCTGGAACAGTTGACCCGGGCCAACCAGGAACTGCAGGAGGCGAACCAGGCGCTCAAGGAGATGGCGGTGCGCGACGGCCTTACCGCGCTGTACAACCACCGCTACTTCCAGGAGGCCTTCGCGCAGGAGGTGGCCCGCTCCAAACGTTTCGGCAAGCACTGCAGCCTGATCTTCTTCGACGTGGACAACTTCAAGCACTACAACGACACCCACGGGCACCCCGAGGGGGACCGGCTCCTGAAGGGGCTGGCCCAGATCGTCATGTCCCACTCCCGGGCCTGCGACATCGCCGCGCGCTACGGGGGGGAGGAGTTCGTGCTGCTCCTGCCGGAGACGGGTAAGGAAGGGGCGGTGACGGCGGCCGAGGAGATGCGGGCGCGGGTGGCGGAGCACCCGTTTGCGGGGAGGGAGACCCAGCCCCTGGGGCGGGTCACCGTGAGCGTGGGGGTGGCCTCGTTTCCGGAGGACGGCAGCGAGGCGCAGGCGCTTCTGGAATGTGCCGACCAGCTCCTGTACCGGGCCAAGAACAGCGGCAAGAACAGGGTCGAGGCGGGCGGGGCTACCCCGTCTTCTCCCGCCTGATCAGGTCGAACTCGCCGGCGCCAGTCACCCCGCAGAGGACCACGTGCTGGTTGGGGTGGGCCACGGTGAGCGGGACGCCGTCCAGGTCGGTCATGGCGGAGAGCGTGAAGCGGGTGAAATGGGCGCCCTGGCCGATCAGCTCGAGGACGTCCCCGGCCTGGAGCCGGTTGCGCACCGCGACCTGGACCCCTCCTTCCGTCTCCTTTTCCACCAGCGCCACGAACTCGAAGTTGCGCACGTAACAGGAGAGGTACTCGTGGTCCACGTCGCGCGGCTTGCCCAGGAGGAACCCGGTGGTGTAGCCGCGGTGGCTCACCTTGGCCAACTCTTCCAGCCACTCCGGTTTGAGCCGGTACCCCTGCGGGTCCTCCCAGTAGCGGTCCAGCGCCTCGCGGTAGATGCGGATCACGCTCGCCGCGTAGTAGATCCCCTTCATGCGCCCCTCGATCTTCAGGGAGTCGACGCCGCACTCCACCAGGGCGGGAAGCTGCTCGATCAGGCAGAGGTCCTTGGAGTTGAAGATGAAGGTGCCGCTTTCGTCTTCGTGGATGGGGAAGTACTCGCCGGGACGGGTCTCCTCGACGATGGAGTAGTTCCAGCGGCAGGGCTGGGTGCACTCCCCCTTGTTGGCGTCGCGCCCGGTCATGGCGGAGGAGAGCAGGCAGCGCCCGGAGTAGGAGATGCACATGGCACCGTGGATGAAGACTTCGAGCTCCATGTCGCAGCGCTGCGCCGTTTCCCGGATCGCGTCCAGGGACATCTCGCGCGCCAGGTTGACCCGTTTCACCCCCTGGGCCTGCCAGAAGCGGGCGGCGCGCCAGTTGGTGGTGTTGGCCTGGGTGGAGAGGTGGATGTCGCGTCCCGGGCAGCGTTCGGCGATAAGCGCCACCACGCCGGGATCGGCGGCGATGAAGGCGTCGAAGGGGATGTCGGCCACCTCGGCCAGGTAGCGCTCCAGGGCCGGCAGATCGTCGTTGTCGGCGAAGGCGTTCACGGTGAGATAGACCTTCACGTTGTGCCTGTGCGCGTAGGCCACCGCCTCGTCCAGTTCCAGGCGGGTGAAGTTGCCGGCCAGGTTCCTCAGGCCGAACGCCTTCCCCCCCAGGTAGACGGCGTCGGCGCCGTAGCGGATCGCCACCTTCAGCTTCTCCATGTTGCCCGCCGGGGCCAGCAGCTCCGGTTTCAACCGCGGCCGTGTCACCCGCTCGTCCTGTGTTGCCGTCATGCCCGCCTTCTCCAGCTCCATCCCGTTACCAGTCAAACCATGCTCCTTGTCGGCGCTTCACTGCCGGGCTGCCTTACCGCTTGCGCGGCGCACCCGGACACCGGACAACCTAGCATACACCGGGCTGCTAAGGGAACCCCCCAAAGGCGCTTTCCCCTTGACATTGATAGGCAAAAGGCTTTAATTATGTTAAATTTTTTCGGTACCAAGGGTTGCCGGGCCAAAAAAGCGGTCGGCTAAGCTCGCGGTTTCAGAGGCTTATACGGCACCCTTTTCGCGCTTTCCCATCAAAATGCGTCCCGAAAACTAATGAATGGTTCGCTGTCGATCCGGTTACCGATGTCATGAGCGCTGTATCACTTTGCACACCTCGCCGGGGGTAAGGGCGAGGAGGAGGGTGGGGCGACTGGTGCCCCTAAAGGAGCCTATGAAAAAACACCTCTGTCTGGCACTGCTCTTCCTGGGCCTGACCGCACCGTTTGCGGCGGCGCAGGAACAACCCACCATCTACACCATCGTCCCCGGCGACACCCTGTGGGGACTGTCGCAGCGCTTCCTGAAGGATCCCTACTACTGGCCCAACGTCTGGGCCAACAACCAGTCCGTCGGCAACCCCCATTTCATCTATCCGGGTCAGAAGGTGCGCATCTACTCCGACCGCATCGAGGTCGAGCAGGCGCCGGCCGCCCCGGCGCCCCAGGCGCCCGCCGCTCAGGAACTGCGCGAGGAGCCGCAAGCGGTGACCTTCTCGGTCAACGGCAGCGAAGGGTTCCTGATCGAGAACGGCATGAAGCCCTCCGGCAACGTCATCTCCCTGCACCAGAACCGGGAGATGGCCGGCACCGACGACATCGTCTACACCGACATCGGGCGCGCCCAGGGCGCCAACCCGGGCGACCGCTACCAGATCTTCAAGAAGATCGGCCCGGTCAGCCACCCGGTCACCAACGTGATCCTGGGGCAGCAGGTGATTCCGCTGGGTGAGCTGCAGCTCTCCGAACTGGAGGAGAAGGCCTCCAAGGCCATCGTCACCAAGTCCTTCCAGGAGATCAGCGCGGGCTCCTTCCTGCTCCCCTACCAGGAGCGCAAGCTGACCATCCCGCTCAAGTCCGCCGACCGCGACCTCACCGGCTACATCGTGCAGACCCAGACCGGGAACCAGGCCCTGGCGGTGAACGACGTGGTCTTCCTCGACCTGGGCAAGGCCCAGGGGATGCAGGCGGGCAACATGCTGTACATCGTGCGCGACGTGGTGCCCGACCAGCGCTACGCCAACGCCAAGATCGAGAAGCTTCCGGTGGAGGTGGTCGGCGCGCTGGTGGTGGTCGCTACCGGCATGAACAGCTCCACCGCCGTCATCGTGAAGAGCGTGGACACCGTGTACCGCGGCGACCGCGTGGAGATGAAAAAGAGCAGGTGACGCCAAAGGGGGTAACCCCATGGATCACTACTACTGGTTCGCGCTGAAGTCCGTGCCGCAGGTGGGTAACGTCACCTTCCTTCGGCTTTTGGCGCACTTCGGCTCCCCGCAGGCGGCGCTCGAGGCCTCCCCGGAGGAGCTGGCCGCGGTCAAGGGTGTCAGTGCAGCGGCCGCCCGGTCCATCGCCGGATACGACTGCCGCGCGCAGGCCGAGGCCGAATGCGAGCGGGTGCGGGCCGGCGGCGCGCAGGTGGTGGACATCCTATCGGGGCGTTACCCGCGCCTTTTGATGCAGATATCCGATCCGCCCCCGTTCTTCTACCTCATGGGGACGCTCGATGGGAGCGAGACCGCGGTGGCCATGGTCGGCTCCCGGCATGCCTCCCAGTACGGCCTGTGCACCGCGACCCGCCTCGGCAAGGAACTGGCCGGGCAGGGCGTCACGGTGGTTTCGGGCATGGCGCGCGGCATCGACACCGCCAGCCACTGGGGGTGCCTCAAGGCGGGAGGGCGCAGCATCGCCGTCCTTGGCTGCGGCGTCGACGTGATCTACCCGCCGGAAAACGACGCGCTGTACCGTGCCCTGTGCGAGCAGGGCGCGCTGATCAGCGAGTTCCCCATGGGGACCTCCCCCATGCCCGAGAACTTCCCCAGGCGCAACCGCATCATCAGCGCCCTGGCCAAGGGGGTGCTGGTGGTCGAGGCGGGGGAGGGGAGCGGATCTTTGATCACGGCGCAGTACGCGCTGGAGCAGGGACGCGAGGTCTTCGCCGTCCCGGGCAACGTCACCACGTCCGGCAGCCGCGGCGTCAACGGCCTCATCAAGCAGGGAGCCAAGCTGGTAGAGCGGGTGGAGGACATCCTCGAGGAGCTTGGCATCGTGCCGTTGGCGACCCACCCCCAGGAACAGCCCCCCTCCTTCCCGCTCACCCCGCAGGAGGCCGAGCTCTACGCCCTGCTTTGCCAGGGCGTGCTGCAGATCGACGATATCATCGTACAGAGCGCGTTGACAGCAGGCGAGGTTTCCGCTACCTTACTTCGCTTGGAAGTGAAAGGGATCATCATTCAGCTTCCCGGCAAGCGCTTTGCGGTCGTCTGAACCAATACCGTAACCAGGTGGACACATGTCTCAGAATCTCGTCATAGTCGAGTCTCCCGCCAAGGCGAAGACCATAGAAAAATTTCTCGGCCCCGATTACAAGGTGCTGGCGTCGTTCGGCCACGTGCGCGCGCTCCCCAGCAAGCAGGGGTCCGTGGACGTGGAGCACGATTTCGAGCCCAAGTACGCGGTGCTCCCGGAGAGCAAGAAACACATCGACGCCATCAAGAAAGAGATGAAGGGGATCTCCTCGCTGCTCCTGGCGACAGACCCCGACCGCGAGGGGGAGGCCATCTCGTGGCACCTCCTGGCGGCGCTCGGACTGGACGGCAAGAAGAAGATACCGTTCGACATCAAGCGCGTGGTGTTCCACGAGATCACCAAGGACGCCATCGTGCACGCGGTGCAAAACCCGCGCGGCATCTCCGGGCACCTGGTGGACGCGCAGCAGGCGCGCTCGATCCTGGACTACCTGGTCGGCTTCACCCTCTCCCCCTTTCTGTGGAAGAAGATCCGTTACGGCCTCTCCGCCGGGCGCGTGCAGTCGGTCGCACTGAGACTCATCTGCGAGCGCGAGAAGGAAATCCAGGCCTTCAAGGAGCAGGAGTACTGGACCATCGGCGCCAAGCTGGAGACCGCGAAGAAACAGGGGCTCACCGCGGCGCTGGTCGAGGCGGAAGGAAAGAAGCTCGCCAAGTTCGACATCCCCGACCGCGAGGCGGCGTTCCGGCTCTACGAGAAGCTCGGAGGCAAGGGGGAGTTCCCGAAGCAGGAAGGGGACGATGGCGCGACGCCGCTCGTGGTGAAGACGCCGGCAAACCCCGAGTACCGCGTCGACAAGGTCACCAAGAGCGAGCGGAAGCGTTCGCCGTCGCCGCCGTTCACCACCTCCACCCTGCAGCAGGAGGCGGCGCGCAAGCTGGGCTTCTCCGCCAAGAAGACCATGTCCACCGCGCAGAAACTCTACGAGGGTATCGACGTCGGCGAAGGTGCGGTCGGTCTCATCACCTACATGCGTACCGACTCCGTGGCGCTCTCCAACGTGGCGCTGGAGGACGCGCGGCAGCTGATCACCTCGCTCTACGGCAAGGAATACGCCCTGGAGAAGCCCCGCTTCTTCAAGAACAAGTCCAAGAACGCCCAGGAGGCGCACGAAGCGGTGCGCCCGACCTACATCTCCAAGACCCCGATCGAGGTGAAGAAGTTCCTCACCTCCGACCAGTTCAAGCTCTACGACCTGATCTGGAAGAGGACCGTCGCCTGCCAGATGGCCGAGGCGCTGCTGGACCAGACCTCGGTCGAGATCACCGCCGGCGAGGGCTTCCGTTTCCGCGTGGCCGGCACCGTGATTCGCTTTGCCGGTTTCATGAAGCTCTACATCGAGGGTGTCGACGACGAGGCCGAGGACAAGGAGAAGGAAGGGACGCTCCCGCCGATGGCCGAGGGTGACATCCTCAAGCTGCAGCAACTCCTCCCCGAGCGCCACTTCACCCAGCCGCCGCCGCGCTACACCGAGGCGACCCTGGTGAAGACCCTGGAGGAGTACGGCATCGGGCGCCCGTCCACCTACGCCTCGATCATGAACACCATCATCGAAAGGAAGTACGCGCGCCTGGACAAGAAGCGCTTCTTCCCCGAAGACGTCGGGATGGTGGTCTCCGACCTTTTGACCAACCACTTCAACCAGTACGTCGACTACAACTTCACCGCCAACCTCGAGGAACAGCTCGACATGGTGTCGCGCGGCGAGAAGCAGTGGCGGCCGCTGCTGCACGAGTTCTGGGGGCCGTTCATCAACCTCTTGAAGTTGAAGGAAGGGGAGGTGAGCAAGTCCGACCTGACCACCGAGGCTACCGACGAGGTCTGCCCCGAGTGCGGCAAGCCGCTGGTGGTGAAGCTCGGCAAGTTCGGCAAGTTCTTCGCCTGCACCGGCTATCCCGAGTGCCGCTACATCCGTCCCTTGGACAAGGAGACCGGCGAGGTGGTCGAGCCCGTGGTTTCCGAGGAAGTGTGCGACAAGTGCGGCAGCCACATGCTGATCAAGGAAGGGCGCTTCGGCAAGTATCTCGCCTGCTCCGCGTACCCCAACTGCAAGAACATCCAGCCGCTGGTGAAGCCAAAAGGGACCGGCATCACCTGCACCGCCTGCGGCAAGGGCGAGCTGATCGAGAAGAAGTCCCGCTTCGGCAAGCTGTTCTACTCCTGCAACCGTTACCCCGAGTGCAAGTTCGCGTTGTGGGATCTCCCGGTGCAGAAGCCCTGTCCCAAGTGCGGTAACCCGCTGTTGGTGAAGAAGGTGTACAAGCGCGAGGGCGAGTTCCTCAAGTGTCCCAAGGAAGGTTGCGACTACCAGAGCAACAAGGAGTAGGGGTGAGGGGACTGGCTCCGAAGGTGCCTGTCCCCTTAGCGCCAGTATCAGCAATGAGCGCGGGGTCTTCGGACCCCGCTTTGATTTTTGAAAGGCATTTATTTAACGCAAAGCCGCAAAGGCGCAAAGAGATGTCGGTTTGGTTTTCCCCTCTAGTCTTTTCGGATTTCTTTGCGGCTTTGCGTCTTGTATGTTTACGATCAAGCAGCTAGATTTTCTGTTCCGGGACATGGCAGTTTGTTCGCGTCTTGGGTTCGAGCCCGTCGCAAAGCGTAAAACGCCATGTCCTCTTCTTCACAGCCCGAAC
>NZ_BLXY01000014.1 GCF_014193585.1 Geomonas paludis | reverse complement strand
ACCGTTCGGGCTGTGAAGAAGAGGACATGGCGTTTTACGCTTTGCGACGGGCTCGAACCCAAGACGCGAACAAACTGCCATGTCCCGGAACAGAAAATCTAGCTGCTTGATCGTAAACATACAAGACGCAAAGACAACTGCAAAAACAAACAGGGATGAAGGGGATGCAGGGGATAAAACCCTCCGTGGTGTTTATCCCTTTTATCCCCTTCATCCCTGTTCGATTGTATTTTTGCCTTAACCGAGTTCTGAAATCAGCCGCTCGAGATCGGCTTCGCTGTAGTGGTAGCGCTCACCGCAGAACTCGCAGGTGACCTCGGCGCCGTGCTGCTCGTTCACCATTGAGGTGAGCTCCTTCTTGCCCATCGAGATAAGCACCCGCTCGATGCGCTCCCTGCTGCAACTGCAGGCAAACCCGATAGCACGCTTCTCCAGGATGTCGTACTCCATGCCGGAGAGGAGCATCTCCATGATCTCCTCGGGCGTCTTGCCGTCGCGCAGCAGTTCGCTCAACGGGGGGAGCTTTTCGATGTGGTCCATCAACTCCTCGACCACCAGGGGGTCGACGGGAGGTATGGCCTGGATCAGGAAGCCGCCGCACGCGCTGACCTCGCCGTCCTGCTCTATGAACTCGGCAATGCCGACCGCGGACGGGATCTGCTCGGATTCCACCAGGTACAGGGCGAGATCTTCGGCGATGCCGCTGGTGTAAAGCTGGACGGTGCCGCGGTACGGCTCCTTGAGCCCGAGATCCTTGGCGACGGTGAGAAAGCCCGCGCGTCCCAGTGCGTTGGGGACGTCGAGGGCGCCGTCGGGACGAAGCAGGTGCACCTGCGTGTCGCCGACGTAGCCGCGCACGCTGCCGTCGCTGTCGGCTTCGATGACGATCTTCTTCAGCGGGCCGTTCCCTTCGAAGCGCATGGCGACACGCTGGCCCGTCTTCAAAAGGGCGCCCATGAGCGCGCCGGCGGTAAGGGCGCGTCCCAGCGCGGCGGTAGCCGTGGGGAGCGTGCCGTGGCGACGGCAGACTTCGCTGACCGTATTGGTGGTAACGCAGGTAAGGGCCCTGACTGTCCCGGATTTGGCAATCGCGCGCACCATGTAATCTGTCATAGAACCACCCCCACCCTTCCTCCTAATTCACCCTGCTTAAGCCAGAGTTCTTTCAATGTAATGTAATCCCAGATGCTGATCCCCTTCACCCGGTGGGCGAACAGTTCGGCCAGGCGCGGCACCTGGTTCAGGTCGCACACCAGCAGCTCTCCCATCATGCTCAACGACGGTATCCTCTGCACTACCTTCCGGGTCAGCCAGTCGAGGTCGAGCGGCGAAACCGGCCCCAGCTTCAGGAACACGCACTTGCGCGCGGCGCTGAATTCGATCCCCTGGATGGTGAAGCTCGCTGAAAAGGGGATGGCAAAAGGAACCAGCCGCTTCTTCAGTCGGCCGGAAAGCTCGCAGTAGCCGTCTTCGATGCTGAGCCTGAATTCCACCAGTTCATCATCGACCGCCTTGTCCAGGAACTCGCGCTGCATGTAGTCCTGGGTGATGCGGAATTCACGGCGCAGCAGGAGATCCTTGAGGCTCTGCTCCTGCACCAGCCCCATGAAGGCGGGATCGTTGAGCCGATCCTGGATCCTCCCCTTGATCTTGTCGATGATCCCCATGGCTTAGACCAGCCCGGTGCTGAAGTTGAATTCGGATGCGCCCGGTACGGCGATCCCTCTACGGTACGCCTCCAGCACCCGCTCGCGTTCCTGCTGCTGCAGCCCGGAGAGGTCGAGCAGGAACTTGCCGCAGCCAAGCCCGCGCAGGTCGTTGCGATACTGGGTCAGGGCGAACGGCGTCTGTGCGCTCACCACGGTGAGGTGGTCCTTCACCTTGACCGAGTAGAGGTCGCCGCGGTCCGAGGCCAGCGGGGCGTCTCCCTTCATATCCTTGATGGCGATCTTGGAGGTGATCACCGGGACCGGCGCGAAAAGCAGCACGCCGCGGTCGATCTTGACGTCGCTGGAGAGCAACTGGGCCAGGTTGGCGCGGTCATCCTCGATGTAGAGGGTGGCGCGCGCAACGCCCAATTCCTGCCAGGACAAGAGCGCCTGGCTGTTCAGCGAGAAGAGCCGGTAGTCGGTGTTCAGCTCGGCGTCGGTCCCCTTGAAGAACTGGAAATGGGACAGGTTGGTGAGCTCGAAACGCTTGAAGCCGGCGCGCATGATTCCCTGTACCGCGTCCTGGTAGAAGGGGAGGTCCGCCTCGAAGATGATGAAGGGAAGCTGCCACACCACCTTGTGCTCGCTCCCCTTGAGCTTGCGTGCGAAGGGGCCGAACTGGTGCAGGTTTGCCTTGGACACCGGCAGCACTACGGTGTCGACCAGGTCGCGGTGCAGTTCATGCCAGTCCTTGACGTACTCGAGCTTTACGGCCAGCTCTTCCTTGCCGCGCGACGGCGACGGGCGCTTGCCGACCAGTGCCGCCAGCGCCCTTTCCCGGTTCTGAGCGCTTCTGTCCTTGAGGGCACCCAGCGACTGCCCGGAGAGCCACGCGTAGAACCGGCGCCGGATGTCCTTCAATACTGGCGGGGGGATCATCAGCGCGGGGAAGTCGGGGGCCGACAGCGATGTCAGGGTGAACTCGGTGTCGCCGCTCTTCGAGAACTGCGCGCGCAGCACGCCTTCCATGTCGCTGGTGCGGGAGGGCTCCAACTCGCCCAGTTCAAATTCGGTGCTGAGGTCGTTGCCGAGCACCTTGGCGTCGATCTTCAGTTTCTGATCATGGTAGGAGAGGGTGAGCCGGCAGGGGATGCTCCCCCCCTTCACCCCTTCCAGCCGCCTGAGGCAGGCGTTTTCGCTCATGGTGAAGGCGGTCTCGGAGGAAACCTTGAACACCGAGTCGCCCAGCTTGAACGGGAAGGGGGACGGCGTCGACACCAGGGTGTTTTCCCTGGCGTTCATCACCTTCTTGCCCCCCAGGTACAGTTCCTTGATGGTGAAGGCGCGCCCGGCCATGTCGCTCTTGGGCTGGACGCGGATGCGGTCGCCGACGTGCAGTGCGTCCTTGGTATCGAAGCTGATCCGGTTGCCGCGGATCTCCCTGATGTCGCCCAGGTAGCGGCCGGTGGCTCCCTTGATGGAGGGGGTGGAGATGTCGGTCGGGTTGTGCGAGGCGAGGAAGCCCTTGGTCGGCACCCGACCGAAGGAAAGCTTCAGGAGCTCCTTGGCCTGGGCCACCTTGGCCGCGTGCTCGCCCGGCGCGGCGTCCAGCACCATGCGGTAGGCGCCGATGACGCTGGCGACGTACTCCGCCGACTTCATCCTTCCCTCGATCTTCAGGGAATGGACCCCCGCCTCGATAAGCTGCGGGATCATCTCGATGCTGGAGAAGTCGTTGGTGGAAAGATAGTAGCCTTCTTTTCCCTTGTGCTTGTACTGGCGGCGACACGGCTGCGCGCAGCGCCCGCGGTTGCCGCTGTGCCCGCCCAAAAACGAGGAGAAGAAGCACTGGCCGGAGATGGAGAAGCAGAGGGCACCGTGGATGAAGCATTCGATCTCGGCGCGGCTCGCCGCCACGATGGACTTTATCTCGTCGATGTGCAGTTCGCGGGCCAGCACCACGCGCTCGAAGCCGAGCTCCTCGAGCTGGCGCACACCCAGCGAGTTGTGGATGGTCATCTGCGTGGAGGCGTGCAGCGGTATGCCCGGGAAGAACTCGCGCGCGAGGCGCGCCACGGCCATGTCCTGCAGGATCACGCCGTCCACCCGCATCGCCTCCAGGGCGGCGAGGTTGTCGATCAAAAGGGGCAGTTCGCTTTCTTTGACGAGGGTGTTGAGGGTGACGTAGACCTTCCTGCCGTGGGCGTGGGCATAGGCGGTCATGCGCTCCATCTGGGAGAGGGTGAAGTTCTTGGCCTTGGCGCGGGCGGAGAAGTCGCGCAGGCCGGCATAGACCGCGTCGGCACCTTTCTCCATGGCGGCGAAAAAGGCTTCCAGCGAGCCCGCGGGCGAGAGTAATTCGGGTTTATTGGTGACAGTACCGTTTGGTTTTAATGACATCCGCCTAGAGTACCGGAAGGGGTGGCACGGGTCAAGGGGCAACGGGCATGGGCACAAAATCCCCACTGTCCCCCCTTCGCAAAGGGGAGGACGTGAGGTCACGTGCACGGCAGAAGGGACTGGCTCCTTCAGGTGCCTGTCCCTCTAGCGGAACGCTCCTTTCTGCTCAGGAACGCTTCTTTCAGCTCAGCCAGCTTTGGGGGACTGGGATTTGGCGGCCGGCTTAAGGGGACAGGCACCTGGCGGAGCCAGTCCCCTCGCTTCGGGGAGGGGCTACTTCTTGGGCTGGATGGGGAGGTACTTGTACCTGCGCTTCTTGCTGGTGAGATCGGCTAAGGAGTAGATCTCGGATTGGGCGATGCTCCAACCGGAACCTTCTCTTTTGAGATGGATCGACTTGGTGACGAATTCGGTGCCTGGCGTGCTGGCCTCGAAACCGAGCCGCGCCTGCACGACCGCGCTCTTGCCGCTCTTCAGCGAGACCCGGGCTTCCTGGATCTTCTCCCAGCAGCAGGCGGGCTTGCGCGGCGCGGAGGCAAGCCGGTTGGCAAACTTCTCGCGGCCGTCCCTGCCGCCGTTGGTGTGCTGGTAGAGTTCGTCGAACCTGCCGTCGCGCCAGAGGTCGAGGATGGTTTCGAAATTCTTGAGCACCTCCGCTTCGCTGGCGGATGAGCTGTCCTGAGCGGGGGCGCCGCGCCGGGCGCCTTGGGAGGGCGCGGCGGCGATGGCTATAAGCAATATAAGGATCAGCAACGGGCGCAGGACGGGCATGGTGACACCTCCTTCGGTGCAAGTACCCGGAGAGCATACCGTAAAACACAAGTCACGCCAGTTGTTGGGGATCCAGGCCCTTTCGGTCGACCCGTCCACCGTAGGGGCGAATAATCATTCGCCCTGATGCCATCGTCCCCGTTACACAAGATCGTGTCCGTCAGGCGACAGCGCTGGGGCGAATAATTATTCGCCCCTACAGGTGGAGGGGACCGTGGGCGGGAGGAATTTTACCAGCCCCCAGCCCCCAGTCCCTAGCCCCTGCCTTTGCTTTACAGCGTCTTCTCCGCCGCTTCGGCGAACAGCTTCAGCCGGTCCATCAGCGCCTGGAACTTCTTGGGCTTCAACGATTGTGGCCCGTCGGAGGACGCCTTCTCGGGGTCGGGATGCACCTCGATGATGAGACCGTCGGCGCCTGCGGCTACCGCGGCATAGGACATCGGCGCGATGTAGTGGTAGTTGCCGGTGCCGTGGGAGGGATCGATCACCACGGGGAGATGGGTCTTGTTCTTAAGGACCGGGATGGCGGAGAGGTCGAGGGTGTTCCTTGTGGCGGTCTCGAAGGTCCTGATGCCGCGCTCGCACAGGATCACGGACTGGTTCCCCTCGCTCATGATGTACTCGGCGCTCATCAGGAATTCCTGGATGGTCATGGACATGCCGCGTTTCAAGAGGATCGGCTTGTTGATCTGCCCGACTTTCTTCAACAGGGCGAAGTTCTGGGCGTTGCGCGCGCCGATCTGCAGCATGTCGGAGTAGGAGGCGACCAGGTCGACGGATTCGGGATCGATGACTTCGGTGACGAAGGGGAGGCCGGTGAGGTCGCGGGCCTTGGCGAGGAGTTTCAGGCCTTCTTCTTCAAGGCCCTGGAAGGAGTAGGGGGAGGTGCGGGGTTTGAAGGCGCCGCCCCTGAGCATCTGGGCGCCGGCCGCCTTGACGGCGTGGGCCGATTCGATGATCTGTTCCTCGCTCTCCACCGAACAGGGGCCGGCCATGACCACCAGTTCCTTGCCGCCGATGGCGAGGGTGTCCGAGATGCGTACCACGCTCGGCTCTTTCTTCACTTCCTTGGAGGCCAGCTTGTACGGCTGCAGGATGGGGACCACGCTCTCGACCCCCTGCATCGACTCCAGCGTCTGCAGCACGCTCTTGCCCCGCTCGTCCCCGACCGCGCCGATCACGTCGCGGGTGGTGCCGCGGATGATGTGCGGGGTGTAGCCCAGTTCCTTGATCCTCTTGGTGACTGCGTCCCGTTCCTTCTTCGGTGCTCCTGCCTTCATTACCACGATCATACTCACGCTCCTTTTGGTCCCCGAAAGCGAAAGGGCCGGAGGATTGCTCCCCCGGCCCTTAGTATGATGTTCTGGTAAATCAGCTATCCGAACCGTAAGGGGGAGGAGAATCCTGCCACCCCGGCTTCGGTTCGGAATTTAGTACCTGCTACCTAAATTACACCTCTACCCGGGGCGACGGCCTAAAATAAAAGCCGTACCAAAAGTAAAAGTTAGTAAAGGTAAAGTAGCCGGTGTTGATCATGACAGCGTTTATGCTACCCGCACGCTCTAATGTCAACAAAAAAGTTGCCCCTGCTCGTCCCCTGTGACACACCGCCCGCATCGGGACTTACTTAGTCCCGAATTAATTCAATGTTGTTTGACAATCCGCACCCTTTCCGCTAATTTGACCGGAATGCACGAGTGGCTGGTCAATTACGGGTTTTACTCCCTGTTTCTGCTGAGTTTCCTGGCCGCCACCCTGCTGCCGCTCGGCTCGGAGTGGCTGGTCGTGGCGATGTTGATCGGGCGGCAGAATCCTGTCGCCGTGGTCCTGGTCGCCACCGCCGGCAACTACCTGGGAGCGCTCAGCACCTACTGGATCGGCCTCTACGGAGGCGATTTTTTACGGCGCCGGGTGCTGCGCATGGACGAGGAGACGACGCGCAAGGCGGAGCGCTTCTATGAACGCTTCGGCTCGCTGTCGCTTCTGTTCAGCTTCCTGCCGGTGATCGGTGACCCGCTCTGCCTCGTTGGCGGGGTGCTGCAGGTCGGTTTCATCCGCTTTTCCCTCCTGGTGTTGACCGGCAAACTGGCGCGTTACGCGGCGGTCGCCTGGCTCACCCTGAAGGGGGCGGCACTCTGAAGTACGGAGGTTTGATGCTCAGCTGTACCAAGAAGGTTCTCCCCAACGGATTGCGGCTCGTCTCCGTCGAGATGCCGCATCTGCACAGCGCGGAGATTGCCATCTACATAAAGGCGGGAGGCCGCGACGACACCCCCGGCAAGGCCGGCATCTCCCATTTCCTGGAGCACATGCTCTTTCGCGGCTCCAGCGAGTTCGCTTCCAACCTGGAACTTGAGATCGCCTTCGAGGCCATCGGCGGCAGCGTCAACGCGGCCACCGACGAGGAGACCACCTGCTACTTCTCCCGGGTGCACCCGGACCAGATCGCGGAGGGGATACGTCTTTTCTCCTCGATGCTGTTGACCCCGACCCTGGAAGGGCTGGAGATAGAGAAGCGGATCATCACCGAGGAGGCGCTGGAGGACATCAACGAGCGCGGCGAGGAGACCAACACCAGCAACCTCTGCAGCAAGCTCCTGTGGCCGGACCACCCGCTGGGGACGCCCACCATCGGTTACCTGGACAGCATCAAGGGGATCACCGAGCAGGACCTGCGCCGCTATCTCGCCGATCACTACGTTCCCGGCAATGCGCTCATCGTCGCGGCGGGACGGCACAACCCGGAGCAGTTCTTCGCGGCCTGCGAGAAGTTCTTTGCCGGCTGGAGCGGCGGCAGTGCCGTTCCGCCCATCCCGGCCAACCAGGTGCAGCAGGAACCGCGCGCCGTTTTCGTCAAGGATTCGGACAGCCAGGTGAACCTGCAGATCGCCTTCCGCGGTTTTGCGCGGCAGGACAAGCGCTTGATGGGGCTTCGGCTGATGCGGCGCATCCTTTCCGGCGGCGGCAGTTCGCGTCTGCACCTGTCGCTGCGGGAGAAGCTGGGCATCGTCTATTCCGTGGATGCATCGTTATCCGCGTACGAGGAGACCGGCGCCTTCGCCATCGAACTGTCGACCGCACCGGAGAACCTGGTGCTGGCGGTGTCCGAGGTGTTGCGCGAGGTGAAGAGTCTCGCCTTCGAGGAGGTCGGGGAGGCGGAGTTGGCCCGGGTCAAGGAAGGATACTTCTACGACCTCGAGTACAGCGCCGATTCCACCTACGAGATGCAGGTCCGTTACGGCTGGGGCGAGTTGATGTCCCTGCTCCGGACCATCGAAGAGGACCGGGCCGAGGCAGCCGCGGTCGGCGCCGAAGAGTTGCGGCACATGGCCCATGCCCTGTTCGCTCCCAAGAACCTGGTCCTCGCCGCCGTAGGCCCGTGGAGGGCGCCCGCCAAGCGCGCGGTGGAGAAGCTGGTCCGGGAGTACCGGAAGGGGTGGGGGTAAAACAAGTTCTAGGTTCTACGTTCTAAGTTCTACGTTGAACCCGGAACCAACAGCACCCTCCCGACGGTTTTAACGTAGAACGTAGAACATAGAACGTAGAACGGAAGGTTTAGATATGAAGACAGCTTTGTTGCTTATGGCTCACGGCAGCAGGATCGCCGAGGCGAATGACGCGGTGCACGAGATCGCTAAACGGGTTAAGAAGATGACGCAGTTCGAGATCGTGGAGGTCTCCTTCCGCGAACAGCACCTGCCCAACATCCAGCAGGGTGTCGACGCCTGCGTGGCGCAGGGGGCGGAGCGCATCCTGCTCGTTCCCTATTTCCTCTACATGGGGGCGCACGTCCTGGAGGATCTCCCCGAGGAACTGGAGGAGGCGAGGAAACGCCATCCGGGCGTGGAGATGGTGCTCGGCAAACACCTGGGCGTGCACGACAAGCTGGCCGAGGTCGTGGTCGAGCGCGTAGCGGAGAGCCTGACCGAGCAGAGGTGGCACTGATGTCGGTGCACCTGCGCCCCGAGGAGATCGAGGCGGAGTCGTTCCGCATCATCGAGGAGGAACTGGGGCCGCACAATTGGAACGCACAACAGTGGCCGCTGGTGCGCCGCGCCATCCACACCAGCGCCGACTTCGACTACGCCCGCAGCATGGTGATCACCGACCGCGCGGTAGCCGGCGCCATCGAGGCACTGAAGGCCGGATTGGGCGTCGTGACCGACACGACCATGATCATCTCCGGCATGAACAAGGAGCGGCTGAACCGGTTCGGCGCGCAGCTCTCCTGTTTCGTTGCCGATCCGCAGGTGGCGAAGGAGGCCAAGGAACAGGGGGTGACCCGTTCCATCCTGGCCATGCGCAAGGCGGCCAGGGACGCGGCTAACGGCATCTTCGTCATCGGCAATGCGCCCACCGCACTGTTCGAACTGATCAGGCTGATCCGCGAGGAAGGGGTGCGCCCGAGATTGATCGTGGCGCTGCCGGTCGGTTTCGTCGGCGCCGCCGAGAGCAAGGACGCTCTGCGGGAGTTGGCGCAGGAATACCCGGAGTTGCAGTTCGTCACCAACATCGGGCGCAAGGGCGGCTCCAACGTTGCGGCCGCGGTGATGAACGCCATACTCATCCAGGCCGTCGGAACTGAGCCTGCGAACTAGTTTTTTCATGCCGGGACCCCGTCACCGGCCGGTCTTTACATGCAATTTTCTGTGATTTCGTTCTTCACATGGGATGACGTATGAGCGGGAAAGAACTCAGATACGGCTTCACCACCGGTGCCTGTGCCGCTGCCGCCGTTAAAGGCGCTGCGCAGATGCTGCGCGACCAGGCCATGGTCGACGAGGTGCAACTGACGCTCCCCTGCGGCAAGGGGGCGCGGTTCCGCATCGAGGGTGGCGTGCTGCACGATAACACCGCTTCCTGCTACGTGGTCAAGGATGCCGGCGACGATCCGGACGTGACCAACGGCGCCCAGATCCACGTCACCGCCCAGGTGGAGATGTTCACCAAGAACCGCATCGTGATCCAGGGCGGTACCGGCATCGGCAAGGTGACCAAGCCCGGACTGGCGGTCCCGGTGGGCGAGTGGGCGATCAACCCGGTGCCGCGCAGCATGATCCTCGAGGTGATCAAGGAAGTCTTCGCCGTGCGCTGCGTCCCGGCCACCTTTACCTTTACCATCAGCATCCCCAACGGGGAGGAGCTGGCCAAGAAGACGCTCAACGAGCGCCTGGGCATCATCGGCGGGCTTTCCATCCTGGGGACCTCCGGGATCGTGAAGCCGATCTCCACCCGAGCCTGGACCGATACCGTGGATACCGCCGTCGATGTAGCGCTCGCCTGCGGCTCCCGGACCGTGGTGCTCTCCACGGGGCGCAGTTCGGAAATGGCGGTGCAGCGGATCCTGAAGCTGACCGAGGAATCCTTCGTCATGATGGGGGACCACTTCGGTTACTCGCTGCAGAGTTGCGCCAGGAAGGGCGTTCACGAGGTGGTGGTGGCGGGGCAGTTTGCCAAGCTGGTGAAGATCGCCTGCGGCCACGAGCAGACCCACGTCACCTCCTCCGATTTGGACCTGGTGACCGTCGCCTCCTGGCTCAGGGATAACCCGGCCACCGCGCACCTGGAGAACCTGGCGCGGGAAGCCAACACGGCGCGCCACCTGCTGGAGGCTTCGGGGTTTGACAAGGGGCTGATCAAGCTGGTGTGCAGCAAGGTGGCCGAGGCCTGCGCCGAACTGGCGCCCTGGTTGAAGGTGCGGGTGTTCCTGGCCGGCTACCAGGGGGAGATGCTGTACTTCGACAGATAGCACTCTCTTAGAGGATGGCTTGGAGGTAGCAGAAGGGACTGGCTCCGGTTCGGTGCCTGTCCCTCTAGCGGAGCGCTTCATTCCGCTTAGCCGCCTTACCCAACCCAAGGGGGACAGGCACCTGGCGGAGCCAGTCCCCTGAGGGGATGAACGTTTTTTGACTTGTGATGAGAAAGGAGGGGGGCATGGCGGAACAGAAGATTTACCTCGTCGGCGCGGGCATCGAGGGATGGGAAGGCTTCGGCAAACAGGCACTCGAGGTGATCGACAGCGCCGAGGTCCTCATCGGCCACAAGCGTCTGCTGGACATCTTCCCCGACTTCAAGGGGGAGAAGCGTCTCCTCGAAGACCTCTCCATCATGCTGGAGCACCTGAAGAACACGGAGAAGAAAACCGTGGTCCTCGGCTCCGGCGATCCCAACTTCTTCGGTGTCGCTCGTTTCCTGCTCAGGAACCTCCCCAAAGAGCGCATCGAGATCTACCCCAACGTGACCAGCGTGCAGTACGCCTTCGCCCGGATCAAGGAACCGTGGGATGACGCCACCTTCGTATCCGTGCACGGCCGTGGCATCAAGCCGGCCCTGGACCGCATCGTGGCCAACGAGAAGATCGCCATCCTCACCGACAGCGTGAACACCCCGGCGGTGCTGGCCAGGGAGTTGATCCACCGCGGCGCCGAGGGGTACGAGGCCTGGGTCTGCGAAGACCTGGGACTTGCCACCGAGAAATTCACCAAGACCGACGTGCGCGGGCTGGTCGACTTCAAATGCTCGCCGCTCAACATCCTGATCCTGATCAAGACCTGGGAGCCGAACCTCGAGAACTACCCGATGATCGGCATCCGCGACGACGAGTTCGCCACCGCCAAGAAGCTGATCACCAAGGAAGAGGTGCGCGCCATCACGCTGGGCAAGCTGCAGCTTCAGGACGACCTGGTGATGTGGGACATCGGCGCCGGCAGCGGCTCGGTCTCCATCGAGGCGGGCAACCTGATGCCCAACGGCCGCATCTTCGCCTTGGAGAAGAACCCGCAGTACCTGACCTACCTCAAGGAAAACCTGAAGAAGTTCGTGGCCCGCAACGTCACCGTGGCCGAAGCCTACGCACCGGAAGGGCTGGAGGACCTGCCCGATCCGGACCGCGTCTTCATCGGCGGCTCCGGCGGGATGCTCGAGGAGATCATCGAGGCGGTCGACAAGCGCCTGAAGCCCGACGGTTTCATCGTCCTCAACGCGGTGACCCTGGACACCCTGACCAAGTCGGTTGAATTCCTGGAAGACCACGGCTACACCGTCGAAGTCACCTGCGTCAACATCTCCAAGACCCGCAGCCTCACCGAATATAAGATGTTCGCTGCTCACAACCCGGTGTACGTGATCGCCGCCTGGAAAGGGGAGGAGTAGTGGCGGTTGTCTACGCGGTAGGTGTGGGGCCGGGCGATCCGGAACTGTTGACCAGGAAGGCGGAGCGGATCTTGCGGAGCGTGGATGTCATCTGCGCCCCTACCGGTGCGGCCGAGGGAGGGAGCTACGCCCTTTCCATCGTCGAGGAGTTCATCGACCGCAGCCGCCAGGAAGTGCTGATCCAGCTGTTCCCCATGGTGAAAGACCAGCAGGGGCTGGACCCGTTCTGGGAAGAGGCCGCCGACCAGGTGGCGCAGCGGATAGCCGCCGGCAAGGACGTCGCCTTCGTCACCATCGGCGATCCCTTTCTGTATTCCACCTACCTCTACATCCACAGGATCTTCCTCGCCAAGTACCCGGAGATAAAGATAGAAGTGGTGCCCGGCATCTCCAGCATCCTCGCCTCCTCCGCCGTCTCCGGTCTGCCGCTTGGGCTTGGGGCCGAGCGCATCGCGATCCTCCCCGCCACCTACGAAAAGGACGAGCTGAAACGCACCCTGGAAGAGTTCGACACCGTGGTGCTCATGAAGGTGAACCGGGTGTTCGATTCCGTCTATGCAGCTCTCAAGGAGTTGGGGCGGGAAAAGGGGGGCGTCTTCGTGCGCAGGGTCGGCTCGGCGGAAGAAGAGGTGCATCACGACCTGGAGTCCCTGGTGGGCCAGAAGCTCGATTACCTCTCCATGCTGATCGTGAGGAAGAACCCGCTGTAATCTAGGTCCTTTCTCCGCTTCCATCTGCTCCTCCCCCCGGAGGGGGGAGGTTGGGAGGGGGGCTGCGCTTATGGAAAAGATCCCCCTCCCTGTCCCTCCCCCTCCGGGGGAGGGGACGCTGGAATTTCATCGAAAGGTTTTCCCATGTCCCATGAGAACATAGTCCATTTTGTCGGCGCCGGTCCCGGCGACGTCGAGCTGATCACCGTGAAAGGGGCGCGCCTTCTGGGTGAGGCGGACGTCGTCGTTTATGCCGGCAGTCTCGTCGACCGCGAACTGGTGCTGACCTATGCGCCGGATGCGCGGGTGTACGACTCCGCCGGGATGGACCTGGAACAGACCACCAAGGTGCTGGTCGAGGCGGTGCTGGCGGGACAGGTGGTGGTGCGACTGCACACCGGCGATCCCTCCATCTACGGGGCGATCCAGGAGCAGATGGAGGAACTGGACAAGGTTGGCATCGGCTACGAGGTGGTCCCCGGCGTCACCAGCGCCTTCGCCGCCGCTGCCACGCTGAAGCAGGAGCTGACTCTCCCCGAGGTGTCGCAGACCGTGGTGATCACGCGCCTGGCCGGGCGGACGCCCGTCCCCGAGCGGGAGCAGTTGGCCAACATCGCGCAGATCGGCGCCACGCTGGTCATCTACCTTTCCATCTCCATGATCGAGAAGGTTGTGGACGAAATGCTCTCCGGCGCCTACCAGGCGGACACCCCCGTCGCCGTGGTGGCCAAGGCTTCCTGGGCGGATGAGCAGGTGCTGACCGGGACGCTGGCTGATATCGCGGCGAAGGTGAGAGATGCCGGCATCGGGAAGCAGGCGCTCATCGTGGTGGGGGACGTGCTGCGGGCGCGCGGCGAGGGGATGAAGGCCAAGTCGCTGCTCTACGACAAGGGGTTCAGCCACGGGTGTCGGGAAGGAATCGTAACTTAGAAACGGTTCTACGTTCTATGTTCTACGTTCTACGTTAACCCCCTTGGAACACCTGCAATTATAGGGGACTGGCTCCGCCAGGTGCCTGTCCCCTTGGTGCTGGGGGGAATGTTGGCTGAGCTGAAAGGAGCGTTCCGCTAGAGGGACAGGCACCTGACGGAGCCAGTCCCTTCTGCCGCGCACCTTCTCTGCAGAAAGGTCCATATTCCATTTGCGTGTTGCCATCATCGCCATAACAGCCAACGGCGCCAAGCTGGGTGCGACGCTCAAGCGCGGCCTGCCGCAGGGCACACTCTTTGTCCTCGCGAAGCACGCGGTGCCCGACGCGGTGCCGTTCTCGGATCGGGTGCCGGCGCTCCTGGCACGGCTGTGGCCCGACTTCGACGGGTTGGTCTGCATCATGGCCACGGGCATCGTGGTGCGCTCCATCGCGCCGCTGCTGCAGGGCAAAGAGCAGGACCCGGCCGTCGTGGTGATGGACGACGCGGGCCATTTCTCCATCTCCCTCCTCTCCGGCCACCTCGGGGGCGCCAACGCCCTTGCCGCCCAGTGCGCCGACCTTGCCGGCGCGACGGCGGTGATCACCACCGCGACCGACGTCAACGACCTCCCTTCCTTCGACATGCTGGCCCAGGACAACGGCTGGCGCATCGAGGACCTGTCCCGGGTCAAGGTGCTGAACGCACTGCTACTGGAGGGCAAGGAGATCACGGTTGTCGACCCGACCGGGAAGGTGGCGGAGTACTGCAGAGAGAAGGGGAACCTTCGCTTCGCGGAAGATTGGGGACAGGCGGCCCAAAGCGGCGCCAAGGGCGTGGTGTTGGTGACCAACAAGCTGGTGCCGGCCGGGATCGACCGGGAACGGACTCTGGTGCTGCGCCCCGTCGATCTCTGCCTCGGCATCGGCTGCAACCGGGGCACTACGGCCGACGAGATTGAATCCGTCGTTGCCCGGCACCTGGCGCAGCTCTCCCTGTCCGAGGGGAGCATCAAGTGCCTGGCGAGCGCGGAGGCAAAGGCCGATGAAGAGGGCTTGTTGGCCTACGCGCGGGAAAAGGGTATCCCGCTGATGTTCTTCGGCAGCAACGTATTGAACGGGGTCGACGTCCCATCGCCGCCGTCCGAGCATGCCTTCGCCGCCATAGGGGCGCGCGGGGTCGCCGAACCGGCCGCGCTGCTCGCCGCCGCGGGCGGAAAGCTGCTGCTGCACAAGGTGAAGGACGGCAACGTCACCCTCGCCATTGCGGAGGCGGGCGAATGATTATTCGCCCCTACAAAATCGAATCACCAGAGGTTCCAGTTTAATGTCCAAGCTTTACGTAGTAGGGATCGGCCCCGGCGGGCTGAACCACATGACCATCGAGGCGCGCCAGGCAATCGAGGACGCCGACGTCATCGTCGGCTACCAGGCCTACCTCGACTTCATCCAGCCGCTCCTTTCCGGCAAGATTCTTTATTCCTCCGGGATGATGCGCGAGGTGGAACGTTGCTCGCAAGCCCTCACCATCGCGGCCTCGGGCAAGACCGTGGCGCTGGTTTCCAGCGGCGATGCCGGGATCTACGGCATGGCCGGCCTGGCGCTGGAACTGGCCGACGAGCCGGACGCGCCCCAGGGCGTGGAGGTCGTCGTGGTCCCCGGTGTCTCGGCGGTGCAGGCCGCGGCCTCGGTCCTCGGCGCGCCGCTCATGCACGACTTCGCCGTCATCTCGCTCTCGGATTTGCTGACCCCGCTGGACAAGATCCGGCAACGCCTCAGGGCTGCCGCCGAGGCGGATTTCGTGGTGGCGCTGTACAACCCGCGCAGCAAGGGGCGCACCACCCAGATCGAGGAGGCGGCTGCCATCCTGATCGCGGCGCGCGGCCCGCAGGTGCCGGTCGGTATCGTCCGTAACGCCTGCCGGGACGGCGAGGAGCGCATCATCACCACGCTGGGCGAGATGCTGAACCACCCGATCGACATGTTCTCCATCGTCATCATCGGTAACGCCTCGACCCGGCTCTGCAAGGACGGCAGGATCGTCACCCCGCGCGGTTACGCCACCCGCGGCGAGAGCCAGAACCCCAACCGCAGGAAGCGCAGGACCGATGCGGGCGCCGACAGCGGCGATCCGCACGCGGTGATGTTCTGCGGCACCGGGTCGGACGTGGGGAAATCGGTGCTGACGGCCGGCTTCTGCCGCATCCTCAAGCGCCACGGCCTTTCGGTGGCTCCCTTCAAGTCCCAGAACATGGCGCTCAACTCGGCGGTGACCCCCGAGGGGGGCGAGATCGGGCGCGCCCAGGGGGTGCAGGCGGAGGCGTGCGGCATCCCGCCCCACACGGACATGAACCCGATCCTTTTGAAGCCCAACTCGGACACCGGCAGCCAGGTGATCGTGCAGGGCAAGGTCGTGCGCAACATGGGCGTCAGGGAGTACAACGCCTACAAGCCGGAGGCGTTCCTGAAGGTGCAGGAGAGCTTCCAGCGGCTGCGCGAGCGCTACGCCTTCATCGTCATGGAGGGGGCGGGGAGCATTGCGGAGATCAACCTGCGCGAGCACGACATCGCCAACCTGAAAGTGGCGGCCATGGCCGGTGCGCCGGTTATTTTGGTGGCGGACATCGACCGGGGCGGCGTCTTCGCCCAGATCGTCGGCACCCTCGAACTGCTCACGCCGGAAGAGAAGGCGCTGGTGAAGGGTGTCATCATCAACAAGTTCCGCGGCGACGTTTCGCTGCTCGACTCGGGCATCGAGTACGTGGAGCGGCGCACCGGTGTCCCGGTTCTGGGGGTGCTCCCCTGGTTCAAGGGCCTCGCCCTTCCCGAAGAGGACAGCGTCGCCCTGCAGAAAAAGCCGGCGGCGCCCAAAGGGTTGCGCTCCGCCGAGAAGTTACGCGTGGGGGTGGTGCGTCTGCCGCGCATCTCCAACTACACCGATTTCTCCGTGCTCGAGGCGGAGCCCGATGTGGATGTCTACTACATCCATTCGCCCTGGCTGGTGGAAACCATGGACCTCGTCATCATCCCGGGGACCAAGTCGACCATCGCCGATCTGGTCGCCATCAAAGAGCAGGGGATCGCCGATGCCCTGTGCCGCTACCAGGGGCCGGTGGTCGGCATCTGCGGCGGCTACCAGATGCTCGGCGCTGCCGTTAACGATCCGGACCGGGTCGAATCGAGCCTGGAAAGCACGGATGGATTGGGACTTTTGGATGTGGTGACCACCATGCTCAAGGAGAAGCAGACCCACCAGGCACAAGGGGAATTGCTGCCGGCAGGGCAGGGGGTGGCGCCGGGATGCGGCACCGCTGTCGCCGGATACGAGATCCACATGGGGGAAAGCGTGCTCGGCAGCGGTGCGAGCCCGTTCGCGCGCATCAGCAGCCGATCCGGGGCCGGCGCCGACCTGGAGGATGGTGCCGTTTCCGCCGACGGCAGGGTCTTCGGCACCTACCTGCACGGGATCTTCGACAACCACGCCTTCCGGACCGGCTTCCTGAACCGGATCAGGCGGCAGAAGGGTATCCCGGAGCGGGCGGAAGTGGCGCTTGCGCCCGACCCCTGCGATGAGCTCGCGGTGCACATGGAAAAGCACCTCGACCTGGAGCGGATCTTCCAGATCTGCGGCATCTCGCGCGGCCGATGACGCTCGTCGAGTCCCCCGTCGCCGTAGTGCTCGGCGCCGTGCTGCTGGACCTGGTCCTCGGCGACCCGCGCGCCTTGCCGCATCCGGTGGTCGGCATCGGCGAGATGATATCTTCGCTGGAAAAGCCGCTGCACCGCATGATCCCGAACGTACGCGTGGCGGGTGTGGCACTGCTGGTGATCACCGTCGGCGTCAGTTATGCGCTGGCGGCGTCGCTCATCTATGCGGCCTACCAGCTGGCCCCGGCAGCGGGGTTTGTCGTCAGTCTCTACCTCGCCTGGGTATCGCTGGCGGCGCGCTCGCTGCACCTGGAGTCTGCCAAGGTGGTGCGGGCGCTGCAAGAAGGTGATCTTCCTGCAGCCAGGGTGGCGCTCTCGTATATCGTCGGGCGCGAGACCGCGGAGCTGGACGAGCCGGAAATCATCCGGGGCGCGGTAGAGACCGTGGCGGAGAACACCGGCGACGGCGTCATCGCGCCGCTGTTCTACCTGCTGCTGGGCGGTCCCGCGCTGGCCATTGCGTACAAGGCGGTCAACACCCTCGACTCCATGGTGGGCTACAAGAACGAGCGTTATCTCGAGTATGGCTGGGCCTCGGCCCGCTTCGATGACCTGGCCAACTACGTTCCGGCGCGACTGACCGGACTGCTCATGGTGCTGGCGGCGCCGTTGTGTGGTTTGGACGGTGGCGGCGCCTGGCGGATCCTGCGCCGGGACGGCAGGAACCATTCTTCGCCCAACAGCGGTTTTCCCGAGGCGGCGGCCGCGGGTGCGCTCGGTGTGCGGTTGGGCGGGGCGAACCGGTACTTCGGAAAGATCGTGGAGAAGCCGACCATCGGGGACGCGCTGCTGCCGCTGTCCCAGGCAACGTACGGCGGGGTGGTGCGGCTCATGTACGGCAGCGAGGCGCTGCTGGTGGCGGCGTGGCTTGCCACCGTGGCCCTTTTCAATCGTTGATCATCTGTGGGGGCGAATAATCATTCGCCCTGCTTTTTCCAGCAACACAACGGATATTCGCCGCTGCATCAACGGGGCACGCGCGGCTGGGCAAATGATTATTTGCCCCTACAGTCTGACGTGTAATTGGCGAGGACTGCAGGCCTCCCCCCGGAGGGGGGAGGTTGGAGGGGGGATTCGATCTGCGCAAGGAAGACATCCCCCTCCCTGGCCCTCCCCCTCCGGGGGAGGGGACGCGAGGGGCGGGGCAGGTGCACTGCCGGAGGCGGAAAGGTAATTATGGCAATCCCACATGAACATGGCGGCAACGTCTTCGCCGTGGCCAGGAACCTCGGACTGGCGCCGGAGCGGATCATCGACTTCTCCGCGAGCATCAACCCGCTGGGGATGGCTCCGGGGGTGCGCGAGGCACTGACGCAGAGCCTGGACCGCCTGCTCCATTACCCGGACAAGGGTGCCGCCGAACTGAAGCAGGCGCTGGCCGCCTACCACGGTGTCGATCCTGCCCAGATCGCCGTCGCCAACGGTTCGACGGAACTGATACACCTGCTGCCGCGCACCTTCCCCGGCCGCAAGGCGCTGGTCGTCGCGCCCGCGTTTGCCGAGTACGCTCTGGCCCTGGAGCGGGCGGGGTGGCACATCGACTACTTCACCCTGTCGCCCGACGTCGACTTCGCCCTCGACACGGCGGCACTGGGGGAGAGGCTGAAGGCCGGGTACGACATGCTGTTTCTGTGCAACCCCGGCAATCCGGCCGGGAACCTGCTGCCGCTGCATGACGTGACCAGGGTCATCGACCTGTGCCGGGAGAGCGGCACCTTCCTGGTGCTCGATGAGGCCTTCATAGATTTCTGCGAGGAGGAGTCGGCGAAGCACCTGGTGCGCGGCAACCCGCGGGCTGTGTTGCTGCGCTCAATGACCAAGTTCTTCGGCATCCCCGGGTTGCGCCTGGGGTACGCCATTGCCGCTGCGGAAACCGTGGCGCAGATCGTGGCGCAGCAGGATCCGTGGAACGTGAACACGGCGGCCCAGGTGGCCGGCATCGCATCGCTGGCTGATGAGGGGTATTGCGTCCGCACCAGGAGTTACATCGACGAGGAGCGTGCCAGGCTTGCCGCCGCTCTCGCGGAGATCCCGGGTCTGCAGGTCTTCAGCGGGCGGGCCAACTACCTGCTGGTTCGGATTCTGCGCCAGGGGGTAAGCGCGAGACTGTTGCGCGAGGCGCTGCTCGCCAAGGGGATACTGATCAGGGACTGCGGCAATTTCCAGGGGCTGGATGCCTCCTTCTTCAGGGTGGCGGTAAGGCTCGAGGGAGAGGATGATTTGCTGCTGCGGGCGTTGGTGGAGGCGTTGAGGTAAAGGGAGTCGAGATAGGTGGTAGCAGAAGGGACTGGCTCCGTTTAGGTGCCTGTCCCTTTAGCGGAACGCCCCATTCTGCTCAACAACACCCCAAGCACTAAGGGGACAGGCACCTGGCGGAGCCAGTCCCCTAGGATCAAAAAAAGGCCAACCGGATTCCCGGTTGGCCTTGCCAGTTGCGGCATTACATGCTTCTCGCTGTCCTATGAGCAATTACGAAGCATTCGAAAGTGAGTAGAAGTCCTTGCGGCACAGCCTGATACGCTTGATCTCTTCGTTGCAGACGTAGCGGACGATGGCATCGCGGTCCCGCTCGTTGATGTGCATGAAACGCAGACCGGCACTGTGGATGACGCCGTCGCCGCTGTCGATCTTCTCACAGTGCATGACCTGGGCGACTACCGGCACCACTTTCGGCTCGGGCAGCGGCAGATGGAAGGTGGCATAGACGATGTCGTCCCGCGTCATCTCCATCTCGGTCTCGGTCCGTAACCCGCCGCCGCTGATGTTGACGATCCGCGGCAGGCTGCTCTGCGACGCCACCCGCAACCCGGCTGTGCCGCTTTCCTCGGCCGTCCCCGCGGTCACGTTGAACAGGATGACAGGGATGTCGGTGCCGAGGCGGAAATATTCCCTCTGGTCCTCCGGCATGACCCGGCCGGTAAAGGCGATGAGCAGGTCTTCCTCACCCTGGTCGTCCAGCACCACGCCCTTGCAGCGATAGCTGTTGCCGCCCACGCCTACCCGGACCACCAGCGGCGCTTCGGGCCGCAGCAGCACCCCCTCGGGGAGTTTCTCGCGGGAAAGCCTCAGGCGGACCTCGGCGTCGTTTATCTCGGTGACTATCGCGCCGTCATTGAAAACCGTGTCCCCCGACAATGCCACTTCGACCCGGGCTTTCTGGCCGGGCTGGAAGTAGTCCTTATAGTTGTAGGTTCCGTTTTGCATGTGACGCCGCCCACCAAATGAAATAACCGCATAGCAACAGCCGTTTACGCGATGCAATACAAACGCCAATGGTGCCCGTTGCAACGGCGGCTCGCCCAACTACTTGATCTGGCAAGGATGCCGCCTTCAGGGCTTCTAATCATGGCCACGGGGGTTCCGTCATAGACCGTAAAAGCTGGGCCATATCACCGGAAGCGCTGGAATCTTAACGCAAAGCTTCTTTTAATTACAATATTTTTCTTGACAGAAAGACCATGCTGGCTATTCTAAAACGAATTCATTTCTATTTAGAGGCGGGTATGGACCAGCGTCACGCATCGGCCTTGAAGGCCGCCGGCATGAAGGCTACTCCCAAGAGGCTGGCGATCCTCGAGATGCTCGAGGCGGAGCCGGGTTACGCGAGCCCGGAGGAGCTGTGGAAGAGGTTGAAGGATCGCTTCGACCGGCTGGGGCTGCCCACGGTGTACCGCAACCTGGAGGAACTATCCCAAAGCGGCGTCCTTTCCAAGGTGATCCACCCTAACCGCCAGCTCTACTACTATTTCTGCAGCAACCGCGAGCACCATCACCACTTCGTCTGCCTCTCATGCCGCAAGGTCGAGGACATCCCGGCTTGCGGCATCGAAGCGTTGGAGCAGGAAGTGTCCAAGCGCAACGGCGGGAAGGTGCTCTCGCACATCCTGCAGTTGAACGGACTGTGCGGCGGCTGCGCCGACAACGGGGAAAAACGATGAAATTGCTGATGAGCTTACTTCTGGCGCTGCTCCTGGTGGTGCCGGGGTGCAGCAGCGAAAAGAAGCAATCGGACGGCAAACTCCAGGTGGTGACCACCCTGTTTCCGCTCTACGATTTCGCGCGGACCATCGGGGGCGATCGGGCCACGGTCACTCTGCTGCTTCCGCCGGGCGTCGAGCCGCACTCCTTCGAGCCGCGCCCGGAAGACGTGGTGCGGGTGAACCGCGCCGACCTCTTCATCTACACCAATGCGGTGATGGAGCCTTGGGCCGCCAACATCATCTCCGGCCTGGACAAGGGCAAGGTCGAGGTGGTCGAGGGGGGCAAGGGGATCGCCCTGATGCAGGGGCCGGTTTCGGACCAGCACCGCGGCGAACACGATGCCCACGAAGGGAAGGGGATGGATCCCCACATCTGGCTGGACTTCGACAACGCCCGCACCATCGCCATAAACATCCTGGCTGCCTACGTGGCACGCGATCCCGCCAACAAGGCTTTCTACCAGCAGAACGCCGCCAAGCTGGACAGCGACCTGGCGGCCCTGGACCAGCGTTTCAAGGCGACCCTGGCCCAGTGCCCGAAGAAGGTGCTGCTGCACGGCGGCCACTACGCTTTCGGTTATCTCGCCCGGCGTTACGGGTTGAAATACATCTCCGCCTCGGCGGTGAACGCCGATGCCGAGCCCACCCCGGCGAAGCTCGCCGAACTGGTGCAGGTGATGCGCCGCGAGCACCTGGGCTACGTCTACACCGAGGAACTGCTGAGCCCCCGCATCGCCGAGACCATCGCCCGCGAGACCGGCGCCAAGGTGCTCATGCTGCGCGCCGGGCACAACGTAACCCGCGACGACCTGCAGCGCGGCGTCACCTTCATTTCCCTCATGGAAGAAAATCTCCGCAACCTGAAGACGGGACTGCAATGAACGACAAAGCTCTCAGCGTGCGCAACCTCTGCGCCGGCTACCACGGCACCGAGGTGCTGCAGGACATCAGCTTCAGCGTGAACGCCGGTGACTACGTCGGGATCTGCGGTCCCAACGGCTCGGGCAAGAGCACCATGATCAAGATCATCCTGCAACTGCTGGCGCCGACCTCCGGAGAGGTGTCCCTGCTCGGGACGCCGCAGGCATCCTTCCACGACTGGCACCGGATCGGCTACCTGCCCCAAGGGCTGCAGTTTTTCAACCCGCACTTCCCGGCCACCGTGGACGAGGTGATCCGCCTGGGGCGGCTCTCCGGAAAGAAGTTCCCGCGCCGTTTCAACCGCGACGACGCCTGGGCCGTGGACCGCACCATGGAGTGGATGGGGATCTCCCACATCAGGGGGGCGATGATCGGGGAGCTTTCGGGTGGGCTCAGGCAGCGGGTGCTGCTGGCCCGGGCGCTGGTCAACGACCCGGCGCTGCTGGTCATGGACGAGCCGACCACGGCACTCGACCCGGAGACCAGGGAGAGCTTCTACAAGCTCATCTTCGAGATGAACCGGGAGAAGCAGTGCACCGTGCTCCTGGTCACCCACGACACGGCGACCATCGGCAAGTACGCCTCGCACCTTTTGTACCTGGACAAGAAGGTGGTCTTCTACGGCAGTTTCGACGATTTCTGCAACTCCAGCGAGATGACCGGGTTCTTTGGGGAACACGGGCAGCACCTGGTTTGCCACCGGCACTGACGTACCTCCCCCTCCCATTGCGGGAGGGGGGTGTCGGACGTGCACAAATAACTGTCTTCTGTAGGGGCGAATAATCATTCGCCCTGCCTTTCGAGGTTTTTGAAATGAATCTGAACGAGATGCTCAGCTACGGCTTCATGCAGAGGGCGCTTATCGGCGGATCGCTGATTGCCATCCTCTGCTCGGTGCTCGGGGTGTTCCTCGTGCTGCGCAGGCTTTCGCTGATCGGCGACGGCCTGGCCCACGTCACCTTCGGCAGCGTGGCGCTGGCACTTTTCTTCCGTCTGCACTCGGTCTACATGACCCTCTCGATCATCCCGGTGGTGCTGGCCTCGGCCCTGGGGATCCTGAAGCTGGCCCAGAAGGCGCGGATCTACGGCGACGCCGCCATCGGCATGGTCTCCGCCATCGGCATCGCCACCGGCGTGATGCTGGCCAGCGTGGCCGGCGGCTTCAACGTCGACCTCTTCAGCTACCTCTTCGGCAACATCCTGTCCATCAGCTCCAGCGAGCTCGCCATCGCGGCGGTCCTCTTCTTCATCGTCATCGCCGGCGTGGTCATGTTCTACAACGAGCTCTTCGCGAGCACCTTCGACGAGGAACTGGCCAAGAGCTCCGGCCTCAACACGGACCGCATCAACACGGTGCTGGTGCTGTTGACCGCCCTCACCGTGGTGCTGGCCATGAAGGTGGTGGGGATCATGCTGATCTCGGCGCTCCTCATCCTCCCGGCCGTCTCGGCCCTCCAGATCGCCAAGGGATTCAAGACCGCCATCGTGTCGGCGGCGGGGATCGGGGTGGCCACCGTCATCTGCGGCATCTCCCTCTCCTTCGTCATGAACCTCCCCACCGGCTCCACCATCGTCCTGATCAACTTCGCGGTCTTTCTCTGCGCCTTTGCCGCCCGCACCCTGCTGCGTCACTCCTGACCCTTCGCCGGTTTTTTTACCTGCCGGATTAACTTTCCAAGACACCCGCCGATAAGGACAAGGGGCGCATTTGCGCCATTACCTGACGAGGCGGCGGAATGATAGAGGCAAAGGGATGGGTGACTGCGCAGGTCGGCGAGAGGTTCGCCGGCCACAACCGCGTGCTGGGAGTGATCACGTCACTCCTGGTCGGGCTGGTGCTGCTCGACATCTACCTGGTTCCCCTGCCGCATCTCTGCGCCGTGTGGGTGGGCGTTGCTTCCTTCGCCCTGGCGGTCTCCCTGTTCATCACGCGGCTCCTGCTTCCCAACGGCCAGTTCAAGGCCTCGCTGGAACTGGTGCTGCTCCTGGCCTACCTGTTTGCCGTCTGCTGGTTCACCGGCAGGACCGACAGCCCCTTCATATCGGCCATCTACCTGGTCCTGATGGCCACCTCGCTCACGCTGGGGCGGCGCATCACCTACCTCATGGCCGGGCTCGCGGTCGCCTCCTATTCGCTGCTGGCTGCCGGTGAGTCTCCCCCGCTTTGGAGCCAGCTGCCGGGTTACCTGATCCGCGTCTTCCCCTTCATCCTGATCGCGCACGTCGGCGCCATACTGGCCGGCGAGACCGAGGCCGCCCACGCCGAGGTGGAACGGCTGTCGCTTACCGACGATCTCACCGACCTCAACAACATGCGCAGTTTCGAGGCGCTCGCCTTGCAGCAGGAGAAGCTGTCGCGCCGGCACCAGAGCCCTTACGCGATCTGCATGCTGGACGCGGACAACCTGAAGCAGATCAACGACCGTTACGGTCACCTGGCCGGGACGGAGCTGATCAAGTGGACCGCACGGGTGATCCGCTCCAACATCCGCGAGAGCGACATCGCGGCCCGCTTCGGCGGGGACGAGTTCATCATCCTCTACGCCGGCCACGACAAGGAACAGATCCTCCCGGCGGTGGAGCGCATCGTCCGTGCCATCAACTCCTGCCCTTTCAGCTATGAAGGTGACCTGATTGACTGCACCCTGTCGGCGGGAATCGCTTCCTTCCCTTGGGACGGCGACGACCTGAAGAGCGTGGTGAAGCAGGCGGACCTGGCCATGTACCGCAGCAAGCGGCTGGGCAAGAACCGTGTGTCACTGGCGGAGACGGAGCGGGAGCAAACGGGGCAACGGGAGCAACTACAGGTACGGGGAGAACAGCTTCGCGGCCGCGTCCCGCAGCTTGACGGGAAGCGGGCGGGCGTCCACCTCGGCGAGGGTGATCTCACGAGATAGCGCCAGGGTGGCCTGGCAGCGGTCCTCGAGCTGGGCGGCGAAGTTGAGGTCGTAGACCTCGAGGTTGAATTCGAAGTTGAGCCTGAGGCTCCTGGGGTCGAGGTTGGCGCTGCCGATCAGGCTCCAGCTGCGGTCCACCACCATGAACTTGCTGTGCACGAAGGGGGCGGGCTGGGCGTAGATGCGCACCCCCTGCTGCAAAAGCTCCCACAGGTAGGAGTTGCTGGCCCACTGCACGTAGGGGAGGTTGTTGACTTCGGGGAGCACCAGGGTGATCTCGACGCCGCGCAGGGCGGCGGTGATCAGGGCCGAGATCAGCGGCCGGTCCGGGATGAAATAGGGGGTGACGATGGTGACCGTGCGCCTGGCGCAGGAGAGCGCCCCGAGGATGATCCAGTTCAGCTTCCTGAAGTCCTTGTCCGGGCCGTCGCTGACCGCCCGCACCAGGGCCGTTCCCGCCTCGCTCACCTCGGGGAAGTAGCGCGCGTCGGTGAGCTGTTTTCCCTTGGCGAAGTGCCAGTCTTCCAGGAAGGTGCGCTGCAGGTCGGCCACCACCGGGCCGGTCACCTGGAAGTGCAGGTCTTTCACCACCGGAGGCGGGCCGCTCACCATGTGCCTGCTGCCGATGTTCATCCCGCCGGTAAAGCCGGTCATCCCGTCCACCACCATGATCTTGCGGTGGTTGCGCAGGTTCAGGTATCCCCCCGGTCGCAGGGGAAGAAACCTCTTGAACTCCACCTTGGAACCCTTCAGAAGCTCCCACGCCGTGGGCACCGAGTACTTTTCCCCCAGGCTGTCCACGATGATCCGTACCTCCACCCCCCGGTTCGCCGCCCGCGTCAGCGCCCTGATGAAGCGTTTCCCGGTCTCGTCGCCGTCGAAGATGTAGGTGGAGAGGTGCACCGAGGAGTGCGCCGCGTCGATGGCGGCGAGCATGGCGGGATAGGCCTCCTCGCCGTTCTCCAGGGGGACCAGGTGGTTGCCCGGCAAAAGCCTCGTGCTCACCACGCGCTCGGAAAGGTTGCGCAGCTCCCGCAGGTAGGAAAGCTCTCCCGGGAGCCTGGTGGGGGGGAGGTCGGCCGCCGGCTGGGGGAGTACCGGGGCGGGACCGGCTTCCCGGTGCCAGCGCTTGGCGCGGCTGTAGATCCGGTTCACCCCCATGCCCCAGTAGAAGAGCGGTCCGAAAAACGGGATGGCGAGGCAGGTGAGGATCCACCCCAGTGCCGACCGGGGGTCGCGCTTGTTGATCAGCGCGTGCCCGGCGGAAAGGACAGCCAGCGAGGCCAGGGAGACCAGGAGAAGTGTGGTGAAGATGTGGTCCAGCACGTGTGCCATAACGATTGAGCCTGTCGTCAACAACGCATCCGGCGCGAGGCCGTCATATCATGTAAAAAGAGGGCGGCATGGCTGCCGCCCCCCGGTGGAATTGGCAACTGCGGGTGGTGCGGGGGTCAAAGCAACGTGAAGGGCTGGGCCCGCTTGGTCCAGTCACTGTCCGGGTACTCCTTGGAGATCTGCTGGTAGATGTCCTTCAGGGCCGCCGGGTCGTGGCTGGAGCTGAAGCGCGCCACGCCGCGCAGGTACACCGCCTCGGGCGCCGCCGCACAGTTGGGGCAGCCGTTCAGGAGGGTGGTCAGCTGGATCACTGCCTCGTTGAACTGGCCGTTGTCCAGGCTCGCCTTCCCCATGCCCAGGAGCACCGACCCGACCATCTCGTCGGGAGGGAGGTAGCCGACCGTGCGCTGATGCTCGCGCCCGTACAGGTCGAGGGTGATCAGGGTCGGGGTCCAGGAGATGCGGAAGTCGCCGGTCTGGGTAGTGGAGGAAACCGGGACCCTGACCGGGATGACGCGGTCCGAGATGAAGTTGACCACGGCCTCGTCGGCGAAGGTTACCTCTTCCATCTGTTTGCAGCCGATACATTGCGGGCTGAAGAATTCGAGCAGAACGGTCTTCTGTTCAGCCTTCGCCCGAGCCAGTGCTTTCCCCATGTCCGTTTCCCAAGGTATCATGGTAAACCCTCCTCCCGGTTATCATTAAACCCACGCTAAAGGGTAGCCTTTGGATTTCCTGTGTCAAGTCCCCTAACCGCTTGCAGTTTTGGGCGAAATGCATATAATGAATCCGGCCCAGCCCAGACACTCACGCCTGAAAGGAAGTATTTTGTCCAGCAAAAACCCGCGCCGCGCCGCCTTCGATATCCTGCTTCGCATCGAAAAAGAGAAGTCCTTCGCAGACATCCTGATAGACCACGAACTGTCCAAGGACATGATCAAGGGGGCCGACCGCGGCCTTCTCACCGAACTGGTGTACGGCGTGCTGCGCCGGCAGGGGACCCTGGACCACATCATCGGGCAGTTTTCCAAGCAGCGCACCGACAAGCTCGAGCTCTACGTGCTGCTCCTGTTGCGCCTGGGGCTGTACCAGTGCTTCTTCCTGGACCGCGTCCCGGTTTCGGCCGCGGTGAACGAGACGGTGAAACTCGCCAAGGAACTGGCGCCGCGCGCGTCCGGCTTCATCAACGCCATCCTGAGAAACGCCGACCGCAACCGCGACAACATAAGCTACCCGGACCGCGCCGAGAACCCGGTGGGCTACCTGGCGGTGCGCTACTCCCATCCCGCCTGGCTCACCAGGCAGTGGTGCGACCAGCTGGGTGTGGACGGGGCCGAGGAACTGGCCGCCGCCATGTCCGAGCCGCCACCCTTCACCATCCGGGTCAACACCCTGCGCACCTCGCGCGAGGCGCTCATGGCGCGCCTGACCGAGGAGGGAATCAACTGCGGCGAGACCCGCTGGTCCCCCGACGGCATCCGGCTGAACCAGTCCGGGCTCATCTCCCGGCTCCCCTCGTTCCGGGACGGGCTCTTCACGGTGCAGGACGAGTCCTCGCAGCTGGCGCCGCTGTTCCTGGCGCCGGAAAAGGGTGACCGGGTGCTGGACGCCTGCGCGGCGCCCGGCGGGAAGACCACCCAGATCGCCCAGCTCATGGGGGACTCCGGCGAGATCTACGCCTGCGACGTCAACCACAAGAAGCTCAGGCTGATCAAGGAGACCTGCGACCGGCTGGGGATCAAATCGGTGCGCACCTTCACCATGGACGCCACGACACCTTCCCCCGCCATCAAGGAGGTCACCTTCCAGAGGATCCTGGTGGACGCCCCCTGCTCGGGGCTGGGCGTGATCCGGCGCAACCCGGAAGGGAAGTGGAGCAAGTCCCCGGAGGACCTGCTGCCGCAGGCGCGCACCCAGGTCACCATCCTGGAAAACCTCTGCAAGTACCTGGACAAGGAGGGGACGCTCCTCTACGCCACCTGTTCCACCAGCGTGCAGGAGAACGAGTACGTCATCGACACCTTCCTGCGCGAGCATCCCGAATTCGTCGCCGAGGACCTGCGCACGCTGTTCCCGGAGTTCGCGCCTCTCTTCACCGAGCGCGGCTTCTTCAGGAGCTGGCCGCACCGCGACGGCATGGACGGCTTCTTCGCCGCCCGCCTCAAGAAAATCAAGTAGGAGAACCCATGAAAAAGATCGCACCTTCCATACTTTCCGCGGATTTCGCCCGCCTGGGCGAGGAGATCAAGGCCATCGAGACCGCGGGCGCCGACTACGTCCACATCGACGTGATGGACGGCCAGTTCGTCCCCAACATCACCATCGGCCCGCTCATCGTCGAGGCCGCGCGCCGGGCCACCACGCTGCCGCTGGACGTGCACCTGATGATCGTGGACCCGGACCGCTACATCCCTGACTTCGCCCAGGCGGGGAGCGACATCATCGTGGTGCACGCCGAGGCGACCAACCACCTGCACCGCACCATCCAGCTGATCAAGTCCTTCGGCAAGAAGGCGGGCGTCTCGCTCAACCCGGCGACTCCGCTCAACGTGCTCGACTACGTCATGGAGGAGCTGGACCTGATCCTGCTGATGACGGTGAACCCGGGCTTTGGCGGCCAGTCCTTCATCGAGGCCTGCATCCCGAAGATCCAGGCGCTGCGCGCCACCATGGACCGCAGGGGGATCGAGGCGGAGCTCGAGGTGGACGGCGGCGTCAAGACGGACAACATCGCCCGCATCGCCCACGCCGGCGCCGACGTCTTCGTGGCCGGCAGCGCCGTCTTCAACTCGCCCGACTACACGGCCACCATCGCCGAGCTGAAGCGGCGGGCCAAGGAGCCGGTGCTCTGATAGCCGAAAACGGGCAGGAACGGCCGGGGTCTCCGGCCGCGATCAGGGAGAGGCTGAAGACTTCTCTCGCCGCGCGCCGGCGCGTCCCCATGGAGGCGGGGCCGGTCCCCGCCGCCGTCCTGCTCCCCCTGTTCCTGAAGAACGGCGAGTACCACATCCTCTTCACCAAGCGCACCACCCACCTCACCCACCACAGCGGCGAGATCTCCTTCCCCGGCGGGCGCTGCGAGATAAGCGACCGCGACAGCGCCGACACCGCCACCCGCGAGGCGTGGGAGGAGGTCGGCATCGACCCCGCCGACGTCGAGGTCCTCGGCGAGTTGGACGACTGCCACTCCATCCACAACTACCTGGTCACCCCCGTGGTCGGCATCTTCCCGGAAAACTACACGCTCACCGTCAACGACGCCGAGATCGAGCGGCTCATCGAGGTGCCGCTGGCGCACTTCTCCAAGCCGGGCGTGTACCGGGTCGAGTACTGGGACCACAAGGGGATCAAGAACTACCCGATGTACTTCTACCTCTACGGCGACGACGAGATCTGGGGGCTCACCGCCCGCATCCTGAAGAACTTCCTGGACGTGTTCTGGGGGGTGGAGCAGGCAGGGGAGGAGTCGGAGCAGTTCTAGAGGGGCTCGCCGGCAGTGACGCAAAGGGGACAGGCACCTGCGGAGCCAGTCCCCTTTAGATGGGAAGGGGGACAGGCACCTTGCGGAGCCAGTCCCCTTTTCATTTCTAGCGGGCCTTGGCGAGCAGGATCCGCTTCAGGTCGATGGCCAGGCGCCGCTGCTCCTGCTGCAGCACGAAACCCCGCTTGAGCACCCCCGCCTCTATTCCTTTCATGTGCAGCGCCCCCCAGGGGACCACCACGGTGTCGTAGCGCTTGAGCGCCTGGTCGAGGTAGCCCAGCAGCACCTCGTTGCGGCGGGTCAGGATGTCGTCCATGATAACCTCTTGCATCTGCGGGGTGACGTTCCGCTCCGCCCAGCGGTTCAGGTTGAGCGCCGCCTCCATGAAGGACGGGCTCTTCTGCAGCTCCTTGCCCACCTGGTCCAGGAAACGCAGCGTCTCGGGACGGAAGGTGCTCAGGTCGGTATCCGCCACCAGGATGTCCGGCTGGTTCCCCGCCGCCGGCTTGGGCGGCGCCTGAAGCCCCTTCTCGTCGATCACCTTGCCGTCGAAGAGCATCTTTTCCTGCGAGGCGAGCCCGAGAAAGCTCGCTACGCCGCGGTAATCGAAATGGTGCCGCAGCGCCCGTTTCTTGTCGGTCACCCCCTCCGCCAGCACCACGGTCCGCCCCTGCTCGGGGACCCGCGCCACGTCCTGGTAGTACCCTTTTTCCCCGACATGCACCATCCCCGTCAGCCGCACGGTCTGGTTGCCGCGCCGGTACACCCGCTCGGTCAGGTAGAGCCCGCGCGGCGTCACCCTGATGAAGCCGGCCGTGTTGCCCTGCGCCCAGGCGTCGGCCGCAAACAGGGTCAGCGTCGCCAGCAGCACGGGAAGAAGCACCACGTTGATGGCGGTGAAGCCCAGTGTGTTCCGTACCTCGAAGAAGGGCCCCTCGAAGCGCCAGGCCGGCAGCGTCAGCCCCGGGTCCTTGGCGTCACGGTAGCGCGCGATCATGAGCGGCGGGACGCCCAGTTGTATGAGCGACATGGCCACGGCGTAGAGCTTCGAGCCTGCCAGCACCGGGAACACCCAGGCCGCCAGGGGGCAGGCGAACAGGAAGGCGATCAGCGGGATGAAGAGCTTCTTGGGGAGGCGCCGGTCGATGCCCAGGCAGAGGTAGAGGGGGATGGCAAGGAGCAGCACCGAGTTGGCGACCTGCATCCGGAACAGGGTGAGCGGCGCCACCGGGGCCACCAGCGAGGAGAATTCGTCCAGGACAGACAGGAAGCCGTCGGCGAAGAACAGGATCAAAAAGATGTTGGCGAGTTTTCTCATGATGGTCCGTGGTCAGGGGGTGGCGAGGCAGCAGGCCCGACCCAGCGGGCAGCCGTCGCAGGAAGGTTTCTTGCGGCAGTGGCGCTTGCACTGCTCGACGATCAGGGCGTGGTACTCGTTGAACAGCGCCACCTCGGGGGGCAGGTGCTCCATGAACAGCGTGCGCACCCGGTGGTAATCGTCCTTGTCGCTCACCAGGCCCAGCCGGGAAAACAGGCGTCGGGTGTAGGCGTCCACCACGAAGGACGGTTTCCCCCCGGCGTAGAGGAGGATGGAGTCGCAGGTCTCCGGGCCGATGCCGGGGACAGCCACCAGCTCCTGGCGCAGCTGCTGCCAGTCGCCGGCGAACATGGCGTCGAGACTGCCATGCCGCTCGAAGAGCCACGTAACGAACCCCTTCAGCCGCACGCTCTTCACGTTGAAGAAGCCGGAAGGGCGAATCGCCTCGGCGAGCCGCTCCTGGTGTACCTCACGGATCGCCTCCGCCGAGAGGAGCCCCTCCCGCTTCAGGTTCGCTATAGCTTTTTCCACGTTGAGCCAGTTGGTGTTCTGGGTGAGGATGGCGCCGACGCAGACCTCGAAGGGGGTGTCGGCGGGCCACCAGTTGAGGGCGCCGTAGCGACGGTAGAGCGCGTCGTAGATTTCGAGGAGGCGGGTCGGGGTGTCGTTTGCTGCCAATCTCTCTTCTCCGGGCCGGGTAGTGCCGCCGGCGGGGGAGAACCCCGGCGGCGGCCGACTTGGCTACCGTAGCAGCATACGACCCTCCCTGTCCAGAGGATCGTGGTTAAGTTCAAAGGGGAACGCGGGGGGAAGTGCCAAAAAGGCTCCCCCTCCCTTGACGGGCCTGCGCGCCGTAGCGCTTCGGCCCGCGAAGGCGGGAGGAGGACGGAGGGTGGATGAAGCCGCAAGCCGTGGGGGGGATGGCCGCTTCCCCCACCCCCTGACCCCCTCCCGCAAGGGGAGGGGGGATTAAGGCCGCTCTGCTTCGAAGTTCCGGAAGGTTTGCGTTAACGGGTGACCTGGTTGCCCAAGAGCTGGTTGTTCCCCTCGTTGCTCTCCACCAACTGCAAGTTGGCGTCGGCAACGCCGGTAACCATGTAGTCACCGGCCGGCACCGTGGACGGGATGGTGGCGGACCCGGTCAGGACGAGCTGGCCGCCCGGGGCGATCTGGGCTGTGCTGACCTTGGTCACCGTGTAGTCGCCGGACCCGACGAAGACCAGCCGGCTCAGGTAGACGCCGGTGTAGGAAGAACCGGAGTAGGTAGTGCCGGCGTTCTTGACCGTCACCGAGTAGGTGAGTCTCCCGGCCGAGATGCTCCCGGTGACTGCGGTCACCTGGAGGTCGCTGCCGATGGTGAACTGTGCCCCGACGGCGCCGTTGTTGGCGTCGTTGTCTTCGGCGACCACGTTGGCCGGGTCGGCGAGGGCGGCCAGGTAGTAGGTCCCGGCGGGGATGGAGGTGGGCACGGTGGCCGTGCCGGTGAAGGTCCTGCTGGTGCCGCCGGTCACTGCGGCCGGGGTCACGATGGTGACCACATAGTCGGAGGTGGCTGCGGTCCCGTCGGCGGAGAAGTAGATGGTGACCGGGACATTGGGGTTGCCGTTGCCGTTGTTGTTCACCGTGACGGAGTAGCTGAGCACTCCGTTGGTAAGGGTTCCGGAGACGGCGGTGACGGTGAGGTCGTTCCTTACCTGGACCCCGCTGCCGGTGGCGCCGTTGTTGCTCTCGTCACTCTCGGTCACCACGCCTGCCATGTCGGCAACAGCGGCGAGCGAGAAGGTCCCCGCCGGCGTGGAGGAGGCCAGGGAGATGCTGCCGGTCAGGACGGTCTGGCCGCCTGCCGCCAGCGACGGGGTGGCGAGCTTCACCACCAGGTAGTCGGAGGTGGAGGCGGTGGCGTCGGTGGAGAGGTACAGGCCGGTGTTGGAAGAGGCCGAGGTGATGCTGCCGGCATTCTTCACGGTCACCGAGTAGCTCAGCCTGCCGCCCGAGATGCTGCCGGTTACCGCCGTCACCTGGAGATCGCTGCCGATGGTGAACTGCGGGCCGACCGCGCCGTTGTTGCTGTCGCTGTCCTCGGAAACGATGTTGGCCGCGTCGGCCAGTGCGCCGAGGTAGAAGGTGCCGGCGGGGATGCTCCCGGGCACGGTGACGTTGCCGGTGAAGGTCTTGCTGGTCCCGCCCGCGATCTGGGCCTGGGTCAGCTGGGTGACCAGGTAATCTGAGGTGGTCACGCTGCCGTCGGCCGAGAAGTACAGGGTGACGGGGACGTTGGGGTTGGCGTTGCCGGCGTTGTTCACCGTGACGGAGTAGGTGAGGACGCCGTTACTGATGGACCCGGAGACGGTGCTCACGGTGAGGTCGTTGTTCACCACGACCTGGTTGCCCACGGCGCCGTTGTTCGCTTCGTTGCTTTCGGCGACCACGGCCGCCATGTCGGCAACCGCTGCCACGTAGAAGCTGCCGGTCGGGGTGCTTGAGGCAAGCGAGAAACTGCCGGTGAGCACGGTCTCGGCGCCTGCCGCCAGCGACGGGGTGCTCACCTTCAGCACCAGGTAATCACCAGTGGTGGCAGTGGCGTCCGCGGAAAGGTAGATGCCGGTACTGGAGGAGGCCGACGAGATCTCGCCGCTGTTTTTCACGGTGACGGAGTAGGTGAGCCTGCCGCCGGAAACGCTTCCGGAGACAGCGGTCACCTGCAGGTCGCTGCCGATGGTGAACTGCGGCCCGACCGTGCCGTTGTTGGCCTCGTTGTCCTCGGTGACCGTGTTGGCCGGGTCGGCCAGGGCCCCGAGGTAGAAGGTGCCGGCAGGGACGGTGGAGGGGATGGTGACGTTGCCGGTTATGGTCTTGCTGCTGCCGCCGGGGAGCGAGATCCCGGTCAGTTGGGTGATCAGGTAGTCGGAGGTGGTCACGCTGCCGTCGGTGGAGAAGTAGAGGCTGACCGGCAGGGTGGGGTTGGCGTTGCCGCTGTTGCTGACGGTTACGGTGTAGCTCAGCACGCCGGCGGTGAGGGTGCCGGAGACGGCGCTCACGGTGATGTCGTTGCTGACCGTAACCTGGGTGCCTGCCGCGCCGTTGTTGGCCTCGTCGCTTTCGGTGACCACACCGGCCATGTCGGCGACGGCTGCCACGTAGTAGCTCCCGGTGGGGGTGGCCGGCGGGAGTGCGAAGCTGCCGGTCAGCACCACCTCGGCGCCGGCGGCCAGCGATGCGGTACTGACCTTCAGCACCAGGAAGTCGGAGGTGGTGGCAGTGGCGTCCGCGGAGAGGTAGATGCCGGTGTTGGATGAGGCGGAAGCGATGTCCCCGGTGTTCTTCACGGTGACGGAGTAGCTGAGACGGCCGCCGGAGATGCTGCCGGAGACCGCGGTCACCTGCAGGTCGCTGCCGATGCTGAACTGCGGTCCGACGCTGCCGTTGTTGTCGTCGTTGGTCTCGGCGACCACGTTGGCCGGGTCAGCCAGGGCCCCGAGGTAGAAGGTTCCTGCCGGGACGGTGCTGGGGATGGTGACGCTGCCGGTGATGGTCTTGCTGGTGCCACCCGGCAGGGAGATCCCGGTCAGCTGGGTGACCAGGTAGTCGGAGGTGGTCGCGCTGCCGTCGATGGAGAAGTAGAGGTTGACGGGCAGGGTGGGGTTCGCGTTGCCGCTGTTGTTGAGGGTGACCGAGTAGGTGAGCACGCCACCGGAGAGGGTTCCCGAGACGTTGCTCACGGTGATGTCGTTGTTCACGGAGAGCTGGTTCACGGCGGCCCCGTTGTTGTCCTCGTTAGCCTCGGTGACCACGCCGGCCATGTCGGCGAAGGCGGCCAGGTAGAAGGTGCCCGTCGGGGTCGAAGCGGCCAGCGAGACGCTGCCGGAAAGCACGACCTCCGCGCCTGCGGCGAGCTGCCCCGTGGCGAGCCTGGTGACCAGGTAGTCCGTGGTGGCGGCGACGTCGTCGCTGGAGAGGTAGAGGCCGGTGTTGGAGGCCGCGGCGGTGGTGACACCGTCGTTTCTGACGGTGACCGAGTAGCTGAGCCTGCCTCCGGAGATGCTGCCGGTGACGGCGGTGACCCTGAGGTCGCTGCCGATGGTGAACTGCGGACCGACGGCGCCGTTGTTGCTCTCGTCGTCCTCGATGACGAGGTTGGCGGGGTCGGCCACTGCCGCGAGGTAGAAGGTTCCGGCGGGGACGCTCCCCGGCACGGTCGCGCTGCCGTTGAGGACCTTGCTGGTCCCGCCTGCAATCTGGGTCACCGGGGTCAGGGTCACCAGGTAATCGGAGGTGGTCGCGTTATCATCGGCGGAGAAGTAGATGCTGACCGGGACGTTGGGGTTGGCGCTGCCCCTGTTTTCCACGGTGACGGAATAGGTGAGTACGCCGCCGGTGAGGGTCCCGGAGACCGCAGTGACGGCGAGATCGTTGTTCAACAGGAGTTGGCTTCCCTCCAGTGCGTTGTTCCCTTCATCGGTTTCGGCAAGCTGCCCGGCCATGTCGGCCATGGCGGTTAAGTAGACGGTGCCCGTCGGTGCCGAGGCGGGGATGGTGATGGTGCCGACGAGGGTAGTCTGCGCTCCGGGTGCGAGCTGCGCCGTGGTGACCTTGTGGACCAGGAAGTCGCCCGGTTCCATGAAGGTGTAGCGTCTCAGGTACAGGCCGGTGCTGGTGGGGGACGCGTTGATGTTGCCCGCGTTCATCACCGTTACCGAGTAGGTGAGTTTGCCGCCGGAAACGCTCCCGGAGATGTCGGTGACCTGCAGGTCGTTGCCGATGGTGAACTGCTCGGCCACGGCCCCGTTGTTGGCCTCGTTGTCCTCGGCCACGACGTTGGCCGGGTCGGCCAGTGCAACCAGGTAGAAGGTGCCGGCGGGGGTGTTGCCGGGGACGGCGACGCTGCCGGTGAGGGTCTTGCCGGTGCCGCCGGGGATGGTGGTGGCGCTCAAGGTGGTGATCAGGTGGTCGGTTGCCTCGGCGTTGGCGTCATCGGAGAAGTAAAGGGCGATGGGGGCGCTGGCGTTGCCGTTGCCGCCGTTATTCACGGTGACCGAGTAGGAGAGGACCCCGGCGGAGAGGGTGCCGGAGAGCGCGCTGATGCTCAGGTCGTTGTTCAGGAGGAGCTGCTCGCCGGCGGCCCCGTTGTTGGCCTCGTCCCGCTCGGTGACGATGCCGGTGTCATCGGCGAGGGCCGCGATGTAGTAGCTGCCCCCCGCCAGCGAGGCGGGAATGGCGGCGCTGCTGGTCATGGTGACGCTCACCCCGGCCGGGATGGAGATGGTGGAGATGCGCGCTATCAGTGTGTCGGCCTTGGAGGCGACGTTGTCACGGGAGAGGTAGATGCCGGTGTAGGAGGTACCGGCGGTGATGGTCCCGTTGTTGGTGATCGTTACCGAGTAGTTCAGTTTCCCACCGGCGATGCTGCCGCTGACTGCGGTCACCACGAGGTCGCTGCTCGGCAGCTGCGAAGGGTCGAGGACCGGCAGAGAGCCGGTGTGCTCCAGGTCGTGGGCGAACATGGTCCACTGGTGGCTGAACGGAGAGAGATACTGCCCGGACTTCCAGAGGTGTACGCTGCCGTCCGCGGCCTTGACGGCGATTTCGAGCTTGCCGTCGCCGTCGATGTCACCCATGGCCGGGGAGCTGGCGACGAAGGTGTCCAGTGCCACGGTCTCCGGGTAGCTGGCCAGGGTGGTGCCGGCGGCGCTGTACCCTTGCAGGAAGGCGTCGGTGTCGCTGGTGGCGTAGAAGACATCGGGGAACGTGTTGCCGCCGTAGCCGCCGGTGATGGGGAGCGCCTTCTTCTGGACGGCGCTGTTCTCGGCGACCTGGCTCCAGCCGGAAACAACGGTGCCGTCACCCTTGAAGGCCTGCCACTGGTAGCTGGCCGGTGTGGAGCTGATGTTGGTGATGATTTCGGGTACGCCGTCCTTGGTCAGATCGGCGGCAATGATCCCCCCCTCCGCGACCGGAACGGGGAACAGCAGAGGCCACCCCGGCAGCAGGGCGCCGTTTTTGTCGAAAACCGAGATGCGGTGTGCCTGGTTGCTGGCATCGGCGAAGTAATTCTGCTTGACCAGTACCTCGAGGGCGTTGTCGCCGTTCACGTCGGCAAGGACCGGGGTCCAGACCCTGGTCTTGGCGCTGGCCCAGTCGCCCAGGTTGGCGGCGGCCTGCCACTGCTTCACCTGGGTCCCTTCCTTGGACCAGGCATGCAGCATGCCGTCGCTGGTGATGGATACCACTTCCTTCTTGCCGTCGCCCAGCAGATCGCCCACTACCGGCATCTGCTCGGTAGTCGCCCTGGCGCCCACGGCCGGGCCATTGACTATCGGCCAGCCAGCAAGCATGGTCCCCTGCGGGGTCACCGTGACCAGGATGGACTTGCCGAAGTTGGGGTCGGCCGGGTCGTCGGGGGAGCAGTCCACGGTGATGGTCTTGTTGCCGTCGCTGTTCAGGTCGGCGATGACCGGGGCACTGCAGGATCCGGGCGTGCCGGACGTGGTGTTGAACTTGCCGGCGGGGAAGCCGCTGAGCAGCTGCAGGTCCTTGTCGAAGGCGTAGATGGCGCCGGTCTGGGCGGGGGAACCCACGCTGACGATGATCTTGTTGCTGCCGTCTCTGTACAGGTCGCTCACTGCCGCGGTGGAGACCGTGGTGCCCGCCGGGAAGTTGTACTGGCGGACGGAACCGGTGCTGTTGTAGAACACCAGCAGCGAGTTCCACATGCTGACGATCATTTCCTGCTTGCCGTCTCCGTCCAGATCGGCGAAAACCGGTGACGAGGCCACGTCGGCGCGCCCTGCGGGGGGATTGGGCAGGATGTAAGGCCACCCCGCGGCCTCGTCCTTGGTGAGTACGATGTGCCAGCTGCCGGAGTCGTAATAGCCGGCGCTGTCGGTGACGCGCACCGTGAAGAGGCTGTTGGCGGCCTCCGTTGGGACCCCGGTGATCTCCCCGGTGGCGGGGTTGAGGGTAAGGCCGGCGGGGAGGGTGCCGGTGGTGATGGACCAGGTATAGGGTGCGACGCCCCCCGAGGCCTCCAGGTGCAAGGCGAACCGGAGCGGGACCTTGCCCGATGCGGTGCGGCCGGCGCTGCTGAGCGGGAGATCTGCCGTAGCATAGCCAAGGGTTACCGCCGGATACTGCAGCGCCGTGCTGCCGCCGGGGTAGGCGAAGCTCAGCAGGCCGCTGTCCGAGTCCGGGGTCCAGGTGGCGCTGAAGATGCCGTCGCCGGCGGTCTGGTCCGGCGCGACGCCGTTGTCCAGCAATTCGATGGTGCCGCCTCCGGGGACGGTGGCGGTGACCGGGCCCACGGCGGAACCGCAGTTGATGCTGATGGCGGTGAGAGTGACCGGTATGCCGGGCGTCACGGAGCGCGGCTGGTTCATCAGCGCGAAGAGCGGCCGGTCGGTGCAGGCCAGCGAGTTGTAGGCATTGATCCGCCTGCCGGTGAAGGTGGTGTCCGCCAGTGCGGGAACGGCATCGCCGCCGGAGAGGATCAGGTTCCTGGTCTGGATCCAGTCCTTGCCGATCGAGGCCAGGAGGGCCGCCAGACCGGTAACGTGCGGGGCTGCCATCGAGGTGCCGCTCTGCATGCCGTAACCCCGCACATAGCCGGTGTTGTAGCTGGAGGTATAGGGGACCGTGCTCAGGATGCCATCGCCGGGGGCGGCGATATGGATCGAGTTGCGGCTGTAGTTGGTCCAGGAAGGTTGATTCTCGTCATAAGGGGCGGTTGCCGACTGCCCGGAAGCCGCCACCGAGATGACGTTGGAGAGGGGGTAGCTGGCGGGATAGGAAGGGTATTTGTCGTTGTCGGCGCCGTTGTTGCCGGCAGCCGCGACGAAGAGGATGTCAGGCTGGGCGGCGATGGCATCGTAGATCGCCTGGGAATAGGACGAGAGGCCCCAGCTGTTGTTGGTGGCGACGATGTTCACGCCGCGCTCCTTCAGTGTCTTCACGTAGTTCAGGCATTCGATCGCGCCGGAGATGTTCCCGTAGACGGTAGAGGCGCCGGCCAAGGGATCGAGCACCCCGCCACTGCCGATGCCTATGAACTTGCAGGCGAGGATCTTGACGTTCCAGTTGAGTCCCACCACGCCGCTGCTGTCGGACACTGCGCCGATGGTGCCGGAGACGTGGGTGCCGTGAAAGTGGTCGTCGTTGGGGTCCGAGTCGTGGTTGAAGGTGTCGATGCCGTGCACGTCCCCGACGTAGCCGGCGTCGATGCCGGGATTGGTCCAGACGTTGGGGGCCAGGTCGGGATGGTTGTAGTCGATGCCGGTGTCGAGGACGGCCACCACGGTATCGCTGGAGCCGGTAGTGATGTCCCAGGCGGCCGGGGCGTTGATCCTCTGCAGCCCCCACAGTTGGCCGCTGCGCCAGTAAGAGTCGTTGGGCAGGGCGCTCGGCTCGATGACGTAGTCCGGCTCGGCGTACTCGAGGTCCGGATCGCCCTTGAGCGTTGCCAGGGTTTCCTCTACGGTCACTCCCTTTTTCAGCTTGACCACCTGCATGTTGAGGCGGGGGAAGTCCTTGGCGGCCGAGGTGCCGTGGCGTTGGTGCAGCTTCTCTTTCCCCTTGGCGGATACCCCCGGCTTGAACTTGACGATGACGGCGTCATCGCGATGTTTGGGAGGGTGTTGTCCCCCCGGGCTGGTGTCGGGAGCGCCGGGGGAGCCGGGGGCGGCCTGCACCTGGTGGGTGAGGCTTAGCAGCATGAGCAAGGAGAGCAGGAGCAATAGACATCGGTTCATTTTCGTCATTTCAGACCTCGCAGTGGAATGAACACAGGACTCCTCCGCAAATGGGCGGGGGCGCGCGGTAGGGGACTGGCTCCGCTAGGTGCCTGTCCCCCTGTGCCGGAAGATAAGTAGCCGGTTAGGGAAGATAAATATCCGATTAGATTGTGCAAATACTGTGCGACCAGGGGAGGAAACGGCGAAATTTTCTATAAAAGCCTGCTGGGGCGCTACGGTGGGGGGCGGGGTGAGGGATGGATGAGAGCGTTTTCCTGAAACCAGTCAAATGACCGGACTGGATTCCGTCATATGACGTCTTGGCGCCGCAGCTGCCGGCAAAGAAAAAGGCCGGCTCGATGAGCCGGCCCGACAGGTGTTGCGGTCGCCAGGGACGATGCTACGGGATGTTGCTGAGGTCCTGCGCCAAGGTAGCCTCGTCTTCGAGGAACTCCCTGGAGTACCTGACGTAGTTCCCGGCCGAGCGTCCCAGCCAGGCAATCTCGTTTTCGGTCAGGTCCCGCTTGTACTTGGCGGGTGCCCCGACCCAGAGGGTGCCGGGGGGGATCACGGTCCCTTCGGTGACCAGGGCGCGGGCGCCGACCAGGGCCCCCTTGCCGACCACGGCCTTGTCCATGATCATGGCCTGCATGCCGATGAAGGCGCCGTCCTCGATGGTGCAGCCGTGCAGGGTGACGCTGTGTCCCACGGTGACGTCGTTGCCGATGACGAGCGGCGCGCCCGGGTCTTCGGCGTGTTTTTTGTGGGTCACGTGCAGCATGGAGAGGTCCTGGATGTTGGTCCTATCCCCGATGCTGATCGAGTTCACGTCGCCGCGCACCACGCAGTTGTACCAGATGCTCGCTTCCTTGCCGATGCTGACGTCACCGATGACGACGGCCCCTTCGGCTACGAAGGCGGACGGGTCGATCTTGGGTTTCATGCCTTTAAAGGATCGGATCATATGCCTTCTCCTGTGCGCCCGCCCCTTCTTCTATGGGGGCGTCCACTCTCCCTCTGGAAGCGGGTTGCCTACTCCCCCTCTTCCAGAGGGAAAGGGCCGTCCACTCCCCCCTCTCCCTCTGGGAGAGGGTCGGGGTGAGGGTGTTTTTTCATCTTGTTGGTTTGGTAAGCCCGGCGTCGCCCTCACCCCCAGCCCCTCTCCCGGAGGGCGAGGGAAGCCTGCTTAATCCCTCGGGATGGCGAGCATCCGGTCCAGGGCGCGCTTGGCCGGGATGCGGACCTCTTCCGGGACCTTGACCACCGGGCTCATGGTGGAGAGCGCTTCGTGCACGTCCTCCAGGGAGGTGAGCTTCATGTTGGGGCAGATGAGGGCCGGGGAGGCGAGGATGAACTCCTTGTCCGGGTTCTCGCGCTTGAGCCTCCAGAGGATGCCCGCCTCGGTGCCGATGATGAAGCGCTTGGCGTCGCTTTTCTTGCAGTAGTCGTACATGCCGGTGGTGGAGCAGACGTGGTCGGCGAGCGCCACCACGGCGGGGTTGCATTCCGGGTGGCAGACGAAGGGCGCGCCCGGGTTCTGCTCTTTCAGCTCCTTGACCACTTCGGGACGGAGCCGCTCGTGGGTCGGGCAGTATCCTTCCCAGAGGTGGAACTTCTTGTCGGTGAAGCGGGCCACGTAGCTCCCCAGGTTCTTGTCCGGGGCGAAGATGATCTCCTTTTCGCTCATGGACTGGACCACCTTGAGGGCATTGGCGGAGGTGCAGCAGATGTCGCTCTCGGCCTTGACCGCGGCGGAGGAGTTGACGTAGGTCACCACCGGCACGCCGGGGAGCTTCGCCTTCAGTTGCTTCAACTCCTCGGCCGAAACCATGTCGGCCATGGGACACCCCGCGTCTAGACGGGGGAGCAGCACGGTCTTTTCCGGCGCCAGGATCGAGGCCGATTCGGCCATGAAATGGACGCCGCAGAACACGATCACTTCGGCGTCAGTCTTGGCCGCCTCCATGGAAAGAGCCAGCGAGTCCCCGGTTATGTCAGCGATCTCCTGTACTTCGTCGCGCATGTAGTTGTGTGCCAGGAGCACTGCTTTGCGCTCCTTGAGCAGCGCTTTAATATCGGCTTTTAAAGAATCCTGCGTCATGTTTGTCACCACCAAAATCTGTCTTTCTCATTTGAAATATATGGTAAACAGGACCGATAGTAGACAATGTTCGGGATCATGTCAAACCAATTAAGGTCCTACCTTTGCAAGCTTGACACCCGACGGTAAAACCTCTATTATTTTTTACAATTTTTGTATGACAAACGCGCGTTTGAACGCACATCAAGCGAGGTAGATAGTATGTTCGGAATCGGGATGCCTGAACTGGTCATCATATTGGTTATAGCGCTCATCGTCATCGGCCCGCAGAAGCTGCCGGACCTGGCCAAGTCGCTGGGGAAGGGGCTGGCGGAGTTCAAGAAAGCCACCGATGACTTCAAGCAGACCATCGAGGCCGACAGCAGGACCGAAGAAGAGAAGGAGCACCTGGCGAAGCTGGCCGAGGCCAAGAAGAAGGCCGAGGAGGAGAAGGTGCGCGAGGCGGAGGAGCTCAAGGCCAAGGTCGAGGGAACAACCGCTGCCGCCGAGCCGGTGCCGGCCGCCGCGGTTGCCGGCGAAGCGGAGAAGAAGGCCTAGGGGGTCGCCCAACATCTGGACGCAAAAAAGGCGGGGTCACCCCGCCTTTTTTCTTACCTCTACGCTGCAATCGAGAGGGGGACTGGCTCCGCAAGGTGCCTGTCCCCTTATGGCCCCGCCTTGGGCCGCCACAGGTGACGCCATGTTCAACTGGTTCAGGAAGAAGAAAGAGGAACTGCAGTTTCCCGACAGCGCCGCCGCCTTCGCCCACGCCTGCTCCATCGGCTACACCCCGCTCATCGGCGGATTGGTGCCGGCACTGGTTGAGGAGTCGGGCGGCCTGAACCGCGACGGCGAGCGCACCTTTTTGATCAGCCTCGCCGCCCCCGGCCGCCCCCTGCAGCTCTGGAGCTGTACCCTGAAGGGCGCGCCGGGCTACCCCGAGCAGGGTGACTTCGTCGGCTTCCGCGTGGTCACCATCGCCTCGGACCTCCCCGAGCCCGTCAACCTGATCGGCTACATCGCCTGCCGCCTGGAACCGAGACTGGTGCCGGGCAAGGGATGGGCCGTGGCCCAGAGCTACACCCCCGAAAACATCAAGCCCGATTTCCGGCCCATGTAAGAAAGGCGGGCGAATGATTATTCGCCCCTACCCTCCAAAAAACATCCGCGCAGGTAACCCTATTTCAAGATCAGGTCGGCCGGGACCGGATCGCTCTCCCAGGTGATCTCCGGGTAGAGTGACTTGTCCAGCTTGAGGTAGGTGCCGTCGACCCCCGTCTCAGCCCACCAGCATTCGTTCCCCTTGACCGGGAGTTTGTCGAAAAGGTACAGGTCGTTGTTCTTGTCTCTGGCGAGGAACATGGTGCTCTCCTTTTTTCGTGGCGGCCGCAGCCGCAAACGGGAAGGCCCTCCCGCTCTGGCAGGAGGGCCTTTCGGTAATTAAGTGCCTGGCTTGCGCTACTTGATCTTGAACTTGTCTCTGGCGATCTTCGCCTCTTCCGATTTCGGGTGCTCATCAACCAGCTTCTTCAGGATGTAGGCGGCGCTCTTGTTGTCCCCCAGTTCCTTGAAGGCCATCCCCTGCTTCAGCATGGCGGCCGGCGCCTTCTCCTTGTCCGGGTAGTTCTTGATCACTTCCTGGAACTCGAGCACTGCCTGCTCGTAGTTCTTCTCCTGGTAGTAGCTCTCGCCGATCCAGTACTGGGCGTTGGCGGCCAGGTTGTGCTTGGGGTGCTGTACCAGGAAACTGGCAAAGAACTCGCGGGCCTTCGCCCCCTGTCCGGCCTTCAGGGCGTCCTGACCCTGCTGGTAGAGCTGCTCGGGGGACTTGAGCGCCGCTTGCGCCTTGGCCTGCTGCTCCTCGATCCCCTTCTCCAGCTTGGCCATGCGCGCCTCGAGCGCGGCCAGCCGCTTGTTCAGGTCTTCCTTCAAAAGGGCGATGTCGTCGGCCGGTTTCTGCGCCAGGATGCGGACGTCGTCCACCTTGCCGGTCAGAAGCTGCATGTCCACCCTGGCGCTCTCCAGGGTCGCCTGCAGGTCCGCGCCACCCTTGCGGATGGTCGCCATCTCCTTCTGGTAGCCGGCCATGTCCGCCTGCAGCGCCTCCAGGCTCTGCCGGTAGCCGGCCAGCGACTTCTCCACCCCTTCCTTCACCTCGCCGCGGACCTCGTTCAGGCCCCGGTCCAGCGTAAAGAGACGGTTCTTGATCTCATCGTTGTCGCGGCGCACCGACTCCAGATCGCTCTGGCTGGCGCAGCCGAAAAAGGTGAGCAAAACCAGCGCTCCCAGCGCCCCCCTCGTATACCTCATGACAAAACCTCCTTTAAGGCCGGTCGATAAAAAAAGGAGCCCGAAGGCTCCTTTGGGCTGTGCAGCCAGCGTCACTTCACGACGACGAACTCGTCCCTTCTGTTCTTGGCCCAGGCCGCCTCGTCGTGGCCGGCGTCGACCGGTTTCTCTTCGCCGTAGCTGAGGATGCTGATGCGCTCGGAGGAGATGCCCAGGTTCACCAGGTAGTCCTTGGCGGCCTTGGCCCTTCTTTCACCCAGCGCCATGTTGTAGTCGTCCGAACCGCGCTCGTCGCAGTTCCCCTCGATGCGGATCTTGAGCGACGGCTGCTTGCTCAGGTATTCCGCGTTCCTGGTGAGGATGTTGCGCGAGTCCTCGGAGAGGTCGGAAGAATCGAAGTTGAAGTAGATCTTTTGCAGCTGCCCCTGCAGGTCGCCCGCCCCAGCCTTGGGCGTCTCGCGCACCGGTTCCTGCGCCACCACCGGCTCGCGTACCGGGGTCTGCTCGGTTACCGGCGCCTTCGGCGCGGTCGGTTCCAGGGCCGGTTTAGCTGTTTCGGGGGCGGGGGCCGTGACCGACGGAGCCTTCTCCTCGGGTTTGACCAGATCCTTTTTGGCGCAGCCTCCCGCTACCAAAGCTCCCATGCAAAGAACAACGAGGCATCCGGCGATATTCGTGCGCATTCCCCACTCCTTTTCATCTATGGAATATGGGCACCGCTACAGCCGGTGCCCCCAGCAAAAAAACGACTGAAAGTATACCCACCTTTTCCGGGTTAGGCAACGGTAATGCTTTGCCTTTACCAGTTCACCGACCAGGTCGGGTGGGTGTTCTGCGCCCGGTCCGGCGAGATCCTGGTCTGCCCGCTGCCGTCGGCGCGCATCAGGTACAGCCCCTCGCCGCCGTCGCGGGTGGAGCTGAAGATGATGAAGCGGCCGTCGGGGGAGTAGCGGGGGTGCTCGTTGCTCCCGGCGCTGGTGAGCTGGGCGTCACCGGAGCCGTCCGGGCTGATGGCGTGAATCTGGAAGCCCCCCTCTTTGCGCGAGTAGACGATGCGGTCCCCCTTGGGAGACCAGCGCGGGGTGACGTTGTAGGCGCCGTTGGTGGTGAGGCGCCTGACGTTGCCGCCGTTGGCGTCCATCACGAAGAGCTGCGGCTTGCCCAGCCGGTCCGAGACGAAGGCGATCCTGGAGCCGTCCGGTGACCAGGCGGGGGAGACGTCGATGGCGTGGTTGTTGGTGAGCCGCACCAGGTCCTTGCCGTCCCGGCTCATCTGGTAGATCTCGGAGTTGCCGTCCTTGGAGAGCACCAGGGCGATCTTGTTGCCGTCCTGGGAGAAGACGCCCATGGCGTTCAGGCCGCTCCGGGAGGAGAGGCGCGCCTCCTGGCCGGTGAACAGTTCGCGGCGGTACAGGTCCGGGTTCCCCTTCTTGTAGGAGGTGTAGATGAGCTCCTTGCCGGAGGGGGCGAAGTCGGGGTAGAGGTTGATCGAGCCGTTGTTGGTGAGCCGCTGCGGGTTGTGGCCGTCGTAATCCATGATGTAGATCTCCTTGTTGCCGGAGGCCTTGGATACGTAGGCGATCTTGCCGGTGAAGGGACCCTTCTCGCCGGTCAGCACGCGCAGCACCTCGTCCGAGAAGGCGTGTCCCATGCGGCGCAGGTCCTTGACCCGGCCGCTGTAGCGCTTGGCGATGATCTCCTTGTTCAGCACCTGGTCCACCAGGCGGCATTCCAGGATGGCGGTGTCCCCCTGCACGCCGTAGGCGCTCTTCAAAAGCAGCGCGCCGGCAGCCTCGCCGGGAGCGATCTCGAAGGGACCGGCGATGCCGAGGTCGAAGCCGAACAGCTCGGGGAGCTCGCGCGCCACGTCGCCGGGGACGGCGCCGGAGAGGGCCGTGGTGGGGCCGATGGCCAGCTTCATCTTGCCGGAGGTCGGGGCGGTGACGTCGAGGTAGCTCTCGGCGGCGAAGCCCTGCGGCCCCAGCACCAGTAACAGCAGTATCAGAAGGATTCTCATCATCTATTTCACCCCTTCAGGCATGAAGCGGAACACGCGTTTGTACTGTGTGTGGTTGGGCGGCGGCACCAGTGTCTTGCCCGCCAGGGCGACCGCCCTTTGCACGGCCTCGTCGAAGAAGGGATCCCCCGACCCCTTTTCCACGCGGTAATCGATGCTGCCGTCCGGAGATACCGTGATGGTGGCGATCACCTGCGGCGCCTTGGTCTGGGTGGCGATCACCTGCTTCAGGGCGTCCCTCAGCCGGGACTGCAGGTACGAGGAGTAGTCGCTCCCCGCCTGGTTCCCGGTCGCCCCGGGCATGCCGGTGCGGGTGCTCCCCTTCTTGCGCAGGGCCTCCAGTGCCGCGGCCTGGCGGCGATCTTCGGCGCTTTGCTGCAGCTTGGCCATCCGTTCGTTGAAGGCCTTGTCCTCGGCCTCCTTTTGCTGCTGTTCGGTTTTGGCCTGGGATTTCGGAGGCGGCGTCTTGGCTGCGGGCTTGGTCGGCAGGGCCATGGCCGGCTTGGCAGGCGCCGGGGGGGCAGGGGCCGGCGCGGCAGGAGCCTTCGGCTCGGCCTCTGCCGGCGCTTGCGGCATGCCGCTTTGCGGCGCGGCGACCGGCAGCGTCACCATGTCAACGTAGGTGACCGGATTCTCGTCCCGATGGAACTCAGGGAGGAAGTGCCAGTTCGCGATGATCAGGAACACGACCAGGTGGCAGACGAGGGAGAGCGCCAGCATCCCCCCCGGCCCCGGGTAGCTGCGCGAAAACGCGGTTTTCATCGGCGTTGCGGGGACTCCGTCACCATGCCCAGGCGCTCCACGCCGGCTCCCTTGATCTGGGCCATGACCCGGACCACGTCGCCGTAGGGCACCGCCTGGTCAGCTTTGAGGAATACCTCGCGCTTCTCGCGGCCGGCCAGCATGGTGGTCAGTTTGTCTTTCAGTTGGTCGGCCGGTACCTCGGTCGAGTTGATGAAGGTCTTGCCGGACTGCTCCACGGAGACCACCAGGGTGTCCTCCTTGGGCGCCAGCGCCTTGGTGTCCGCCTTGGGGAGGTTGACCTGGACCCCCTGCTGCATCATCGGCGCGGTGACCATGAAGATGATCAAGAGCACCAGCATGACGTCGACCAGAGGCGTGACGTTTATCTGCGACATGGTGCCGCGATCGCCGTTATCCCTGTTGCCGAACTCCATGGCTTATCTCCCCGCGAAGTTGCGCTGTACGATGTTGAGGAATTCGGTGGAGAAGCTGTCCATCTCCGAGATGAGCACCTTGATCTTGTGCTGGAAGTGGTTGTAGCCCATGACGGCCGGGATGGCGGCAACCAGGCCGATGGCGGTAGCGATGAGCGCCTCGGCGATGCCGGGGGCGACTACTGCCAGCGATGCGGAGCCGCTCTGGCCGATCTTCTCGAACGCGGTCATGATACCCCAGACGGTGCCGAAGAGGCCGACGAACGGTGCGGTGGCGCCGGTGGTGGCCAGGAAGGTGAGGTATTTTTCCAGCCTGGTGATCTCGGAGGTGGTGGCGCGGCGCAGGGCGCGGGCGATGTTGTCCACCCCGCCCAGGTCGGTGCTGACGATATTAGGATCAGCCTTTTCCTCGACCTTTTCCTGCAGTTTCCTGAGCTCGCCGTATCCCTCCTGGAACAGGACGGTGAGGGGGGAGTGCTCGAAGCGGTCCAGTTGCGAGTTGATGGCGTCGAAGCGCTTGGCCTTCCAGAAGAATTCCAGGAAGCGCTCGGAGGCGCCGTTGGCGCGGTACACCTGCAGCAGCTTGTAGAAGATGATGCCCCAGGATACCACCGAGAAATAGAGCAACAGCAAAAGTACCAGTTTTACGACCAGGCCGGTCGAAGCAAGCATGCCCACGTAGCAACCCTCCGCGGTTAGATGGAAATCGAACTGAAAAAATATGCTGAACCCTTTGGGAAGTCAACAGGAAACACGTGCCGCGCGGCGTCCCGGAGATGGATTGCGTTCACTCCCTCCTGACCGCTTTCCGCAAGCACCCCCTCGCCCTCCGGGAGAGGGGACGGGGGGAGGGCGCCCGTTGTCTCTATCGTAGTTGCAGCATTGCCTCTGGCACAGCCCTCACCCGGCCTGCGGCCGCCCTCTCCCGGTGGGCGAGGGTATGGACGGGTGCATCGGCAAGGGGCGTTATACGAACCTTTAGTAGCACTCCGGCCGGCGGTCCTGGAAGCAGTTGATGCTTGCGCGCCAGGAGGTGATCTCGGCGGGATCGAGGATGGCGGTCGGTTCGCAGTTCTCGTAGCCACCCTCGGCCAGGAGCTCCCCTTTGGGGTTGACGATCAGGGAGGAGCCGAAGAAGTCGAGCTTGCCGATCATGCCGCAGGTGTTGGTGGCGACCACGAACAGCTGGTTTTCGATGGCGCGGGCGCGAATCAGGGTGCGCCAGTGCTCCTCGCGCGGCTTGGGCCACTCGCCGCTGATGACGATGATGTCTGCGCCGTCCACAGCGAGCCTGCGCGCGAGCTCAGGGAAGCGGATGTCGTAGCAGATCATGACGCCGATTTTGCCGGCGCTGGTGTCGAGCAGGCAGACGGCGTCGCCGCGGTCCAGGTGTCGGTCCTCGTTCATCAGACCGAAGAGGTGCATCTTGCGGTAGCTTCCGGCGAGCCTGCCGCGGTCGGCGACGTAGGAGGTGTTGTAGACCTTGTCGCCGTGCGGCTCCGGGAGGCTGCCGATGATAACCATGCCGAGTTCGCCGGAAAGCGCCACTATCCGCTCCACCAGGCCCGGGGTCTGCAGGGCCAGCTGGTTCAACTGACGGTAGTCGAAGCCGCAACTCCACATTTCCGGCAGGACCGCGAGCTCCACGCCATCGGCGGCGAGTTGGCGCAGCTTGTCCGTTACGTATGCCAGGTTCTTGTCGATGTCGCCCAGCGCTATGTTGAACTGCAGCGCGGCGGCCTTGATGCTCTTCTGCATGTCCCCTCCTGTTTGATTTCGATGACATATTAAATGTAGGGGCGAATGATCATTCGCCCGCCTCTATCGCATCTTTGTCCCTTTTGCCATTGTCAGTTACAGGACCGCCGGTGGCTGGGCAAATATTTATTTGCCCCTACGGTGGACGGCCATTCGCCCTGTCCACCGCGCCTTGGAGGCAGACAACCGACGGAGCTCGGAGTGTAATATTCCTAATCAAGTATTACAAGCATCTTCGTGCAGTTGCAGCGCTTTTGCGTGACAAGAAGAGGCGCCTTCTGCTAGAACGATAGCTGCCGTGTCAAGGAGAGAGCCATGCAAGCCGGTTTATATATACATTTCCCCTTCTGCCTCAAAAAATGCCTGTACTGCGACTTCAACTCCACCGCCTGGTCCGGCGACGAGTTGGACGGCTACGTGGAGCTGTTGCTGCGCGAGATGGAACTGCGCCGGCAGGCCCTCCCCGAGCCGGTGCAGGCGCCGACGCTGTACCTGGGCGGCGGCACCCCGTCGCTCATGGCGCCGGAACTGGTCGGGCGCCTGATCGACCAGGCGGCTCTCCGCTTCGGCCTGGAACAGGACGCGGAGGTGACCCTGGAGGCGAACCCCGGGACACTGACCCCGGAGCGGCTCGCCGGCTACCGGGCGGCAGGGGTGAACCGCCTGTCGCTGGGCATCCAGTCCTTCGAGGAGCGCCTGCTGAAAACGCTCGGCCGGGTGCACACCGTGCCCCAGGCGCTGGCGGCCTTCGAGCAGGCGCGCCGGGCCGGCTTCGATAACATCAGCATCGACCTGATGCATTCCCTGCCCGGGCAGAGCCTGGACGACTGGCGCGCCGCGCTGGCGCAGGGGATCGCGCTCGCCCCGGAGCACGTCTCCGCCTACGCGCTCTCCGTCGAGGAGGGGACCCCCTTCGAGCAGCTGTACCAGCATGGGGAACTGGTCCTGCCGGGGGAGGAGGAAGCGGCGCGCATGTTCGAGGCGACCGCCGAGATGCTCACCGGCGCCGGCTACCTCCACTACGAGATTTCCAACTTCGGTCTCCCCGGCCGCTTCTCCCGCCACAACCAATCCTACTGGAGCCGGGCAAGCTACCTGGGCTTCGGCTCCGGCGCCCATTCCTTCTGGAACCCCGACGGCCTCGGCCGGCGCTGGAACAACGCCGCCGACCTGGACGGCTATCGCGCCGCCATCGACGCCGGCTTGCTCCCCGAGCGGGACGAGGTGCTGCTCTCTTTGGAGGACGCCGTGGCCGAGAGCTTTTTCCTCGGGCTCAGGGTGCTGACCGGCCTCGAGCTCGCTCCCCTCGAGGAACGCTTCGGCGCGGACGCGCTGGCAGGCCAGCTGGCGGAGGTGGAGCGGCTGCTGCAGGCCGGCCTGCTGGTGGCCGACGGGAAGCGCATCCGCCTTGCCGACAGCTCGGTAATCATCGCCAACAGCATCTTTTCCCGCTTTCTGTAAATCCGCACCATCCCGCCAGAGAACCCCTTGACAAAGCACAGGTGCGTTGCTAACTTGAAGCTCGTTTAGCACTCGAACTTTTTGAGTGCTAAAAGCTTTTGAGGGGCAAGGCTATGGAAGAGCAACTTTCTGAACGTGGAAAACGCATCCTCGAAGCGGTCATCGAGGATTACATAGCAACCGCCGAGCCGGTGGGGAGCAGGACCATCACCCGCAGCCACGAGCTGGCGCTTTCGCCGGCCACCGTGCGCAACGTCATGGCCGACCTGGAGGAGATGGGGCTGCTCGCCTCGCCGCACACCTCCGCCGGCCGCATCCCCACCGACAAGGCCTACCGCCTCTACGTCAATTCGATCCTCGAGGCGAAGCAGAACCTCACCGCGGGCAAGCGCGACGAAATCCGCAGGCGCTGCCGCATGGCGGGCAAGGACCCTGCCGAGATGCTCAAGGAGGCCAGCCGCCTCCTCTCCACCACCTCGAGCTACATGGGGGTGGTGATGGCGCCGCGCATGGCGGCCAACGTTTTCCATCAGATGGAATTCGTCAAGCTGTCCAGCCACCGCATCCTGGCCATCCTGGTGTCGCAAAACGGCACGGTGCAGAACCGGCTTCTGGAAACGGAGGAGGAGATCCCGCAGGAGGACCTGGTCCGCATGGCCAACTACCTGAACGGGATGCTGCAGGGGCTTACCCTGGCCCAGGTGCGCGAGCGGCTCCTGGCCGAGATGCAGAGCGAGAAGGTGCGTTACGATTCGCTGATGGCGAAGGCGATCGCGCTTTCCGAGCAGACCATCAGGACCGACAGCACCGAGATCTTCCTGGAGGGGCAGGCGAACATCCTGGATCAGCCTGAGTTCGCCGACGCCGCCAAGATGCGGGAGATATTCCGGGCCTTCGAGAAGAAGAGCCTCCTTTTGGACCTGCTGGACCGCTCCATGCAGGCCGAGGGGGTGCAGATCTTCATCGGGTCCGAGTCCCCCCTGCTCAAGATGGAGGGGATGAGCCTGGTGACCTCTACCTACCTCACCGGGAAGGACACGGTCGGGGTGCTCGGGGTCATCGGTCCGACCCGGATGGGCTACGGCCGGGTGATACCGATCGTGGATTACACGGCGAAATTGATCAGCCGCCTGCTCGACACCGAGTAGCGCGAGAAAAGGAGACGATAAAGGGATGGACAAGAAAAAACACGATGCGCACCAGCACGACAAGAAGGCGGAGGCGGCGCAGGATCACGTAGAACTGGCGCAGCCGCTGTCGGATGCGGATCGGATCAAGGAACTGGAAGAGGCGCTGGCCGCCAAGGGGCTGGAATCCGCGGCGAACTGGGACAAGTACCTGCGCGAGCGGGCCGACCTTGAGAACTACCGCAAGCGGGTGCAGAAGGAAAAGGAAGAGATCCTGAAGTACGGCAACGAGCAGATCGTCCTGGAACTGCTCCCCTCGGTTGACAACCTGGAGCGCGCCATCGACCACGCCAGCGCGGACGATCCCATCATCGAGGGGGTGAAGCTCACCCTGACCATGCTCCTTTCCACCCTGAAGAAGTTCGGCGTCACCCCGGTGGAGACCCCGGCCGGGACCCCGTTCGATCCCGCCTTCCACCAGGCGATGACCCAGGTGCCCAGCGAGGAGCAGGAGCCCAACACCATCGTCAACGTGTTCCAGAAGGGGTACATGCTGAACGACCGCCTGCTCCGCCCCGCGATGGTCACGGTGGCCGTTAAGCCTGCGGCGTAACGGCAGACTAAGATAAAGATTGAGATTAAGAAGTCCTGGATTTTCCTTGGTCTTAATCTTTATCTCAATCTTTTTTCCCCCCGCCCCTTGTTTTTTGCCGGGGGCATGACTAGCTTGCAAAGTGACAGTTACCATATGAGGAGGCAATCACATGAGTAGAGTAATAGGAATAGACCTCGGGACCACCAACTCCTGCGTGGCAGTGATGGAAGGTGGGGAGCCGGTTGTCATAGCGAACGCAGAGGGAAGCCGCACCACCCCTTCCATGATCGCATTCGCCGAGAACGGCGAGCGGCTGGTGGGCCAGCAGGCCAAGCGCCAGGCGGTCACCAACCCCGAGAACACCCTGTACGCCATCAAGCGCCTGATCGGGCGCAAGTACGATACCGAGGCGGTCAAGAAGGACATCGCCATCTCCCCGTTCAAGATCGTCAAGGCCGATAACGCCGACGCGTGGGTCGAGGTGCGCGGTCAGAAATATTCTCCGCCGGAGATTTCGGCGATGGTGCTGATGAAGATGAAGAAGACCGCCGAGGACTACCTCGGTGAGACCGTCACCGACGCGGTCATCACCGTCCCGGCGTACTTCGACGACTCCCAGCGCCAGGCCACCAAGGACGCCGGCAAGATCGCGGGCCTGAACGTGCTGCGCATCATCAACGAGCCGACCGCGGCGGCGCTTGCCTACGGCCTGGACAAGAAGAAGGACGAGAAGATCGCCGTGTTCGACCTGGGCGGCGGCACCTTCGACGTCTCCATCCTGGAACTGGGCGAAGGGGTCTTCGAGGTGAAATCCACCAACGGCGACACCTTCCTGGGGGGCGAGGACTTCGACCAGAAGATCATCGACTACATCGCCGACGAGTTCAAGAAGGACCAGGGCATCGACCTCCGTGGCGACAAGATGGCGCTGCAGAGGCTGAAAGAGGCGGGCGAGAAGGCCAAGTGCGAGCTCTCCACCTCGCTTGAGACCGACATCAACCTGCCGTTCATCACCGCCGACGCGTCCGGTCCCAAGCACCTGACCATGAAGCTCTCCCGCGCCAAGCTGGAGTCCATCTGCGCCGACCTGATCGCCAAGCTGGAAGGCCCCTGCCGCACCGCTCTCAGGGACGCAGGGCTCTCCGCTTCCGACATCGACGAGGTCATCCTCGTGGGCGGCATGACCCGCATGCCGATCGTGCAGAAGAAGGTGCAGGACATCTTCGGCAAGGTCCCCAACCGCGGCGTCAACCCGGACGAGGTGGTCGCCATCGGCGCAGCCATCCAGGGCGGCGTTCTGCGCGGCGACGTCAAAGACGTGCTGCTCCTCGACGTCACCCCGCTCTCTCTGGGCATCGAGACCCTGGGCGGCGTGATGACCAAGCTGATCGACAAGAACTCCACCATCCCGTGCCGGAAGAGCCAGGTGTTCTCCACCGCGGCCGACAACCAGCCGGCGGTTTCCATCCACGTCCTGCAGGGCGAGCGCGAGATGGCCTCCGACAACAAGACCCTGGGCAACTTCGAGCTCTCCGGGATCCCTGCCGCCCCGCGCGGCGTGCCGCAGATCGAGGTCACCTTCGACATCGACGCCAACGGCATCGTCCACGTCTCCGCGAAGGACCTCGGCACCGGCAAGGAGCAGTCCATCCGCATCACCGCCTCCTCCGGCCTCTCCAAGGAGGAAGTGGAGAAGATGGTGCGCGACGCCGAGGCGCATGCCGCCGAGGACAAGAAAAAGCGCGAGCTGATCGAGGCCAAGAACCAGGGCGACAACCTGATCTACTCCACCGAGAAGTCCCTGAACGAGTTCGGCGACAAGATCGACGCTTCCGAGAAGCAGAAGATCGAGGAAGGGATCGCCGGTCTCAAGAAGGCCCTGGAAGGGGCCGATGCCGACGAGATCAAGAAGGCGAGCGAAACCCTGATGCAGGCGTCGCACAAGCTGGCCGAGGCGGTCTACGCCAAGGCTCAGGCAGCAGGCGCCGAGGGCGCCGAGCAGCACGCCGAGCCGGAAGCCGGCGGAGCGGCCAAGGGCGAGAAGGTGGTCGACGCCGACTTCGAGGAAGTGAAGGACGACAAGAAGTAAGTAAAAGGTTGCAAAGCGGTGCCGCTTTAGTGGAAGATGGCGCTGCATGTAGAAAATGACAACCGCAACGGGCAGCGTCTCATTAGATGGGACGCTGCTCTTTGTGTTACGAGGGCTTACATTGGCAAACGGTGACAAACAGGATTACTACGAACTGCTCGAGGTGAACAAGAACGCCTCCGAGACCGAGATCAAGAAGGCGTACCGGCGTCTGGCCATCAAGTACCACCCGGACAAGAACCCCGGCGACAAGAGCGCCGAGGACAAGTTCAAGGAGGTTTCCGAGGCCTACGAGGTGCTGTCCGACCCCGAGAAGCGTGCGCGCTACGACCAGTTCGGCCACGCCGGCGTGGGGGGTGGCGGCTTCAACGGCTCCCCCTTCGGCGGTTTCGGCGGTTCCCCGTTCGGCGACATCTTCGGCGACATCTTCGGGGAGGTGTTCGGCGGGCGCCAGAAGACCTCGCGCGGCAAGCGGGGCGACGACCTGCAGTACAACCTTGAGATCAATTTCGAAGAAGCCGCTTTCGGGGTGGAGAAGAAGATCGACATCCCCTACGCCAAGCGCTGCGAGGCCTGCGGCGGTTCCGGCGCGAAGGCCGGCACCCAGCCCAAGACCTGCCCCACCTGCCAGGGCGCGGGCCAGATGCGTTTCCAGCAGGGCTTCTTCAGCGTTTCCAAGACCTGCTCGCACTGCAACGGCGAGGGACGCGTGGTGGAGCATCCCTGCCCGAGCTGCCGCGGCACCGGCACGGTGCGGGACAAGAAGACCATCTCGGTCAAGGTTCCCGCCGGCGTCGAGACCGGCATCCGCCTCAAGCTCTCCGGCGAAGGGGGGCAGGGGATCAAGGGGGGCGGCAACGGCGACCTCTACGTCGCGCTCACCGTGCGCGAGCACTCCCTCTTCCGGCGCGAGGACAACGACGTGCTGTGCGAGATCCCGATCAGCTTCACCCAGGCGGCCCTGGGGTGCGAGATCGAGGTGCCCACACTCGATGGCAAGGTCAACATGAAGATCCCGGAAGGGACCCAGTCCGGCGCCATCTTCAGGATGCGCGGCAAGGGGGTCCCGGCGCTGCAGGGGTACGGGCGCGGCGACCACCTGGTCATCGCCAAGGTGGAGACCCCGATCAACCTGAACAAGCAGCAGCGCGAACTCCTTGAGGAGCTGGCGCGCATCAGCGGTGAGGACGTAAACCCGATGCGCAAGAACTTCTTCTCCAAGGTGATGGACATCTTCACGTGATAACCGGGCCGGCACGCGGGGCGGTCCTGGCGCTGGCGGTCTTTTTGCTGGCCGTCCGTCCCCTGCCTGCCCTCAGTGCCCCGGCCCAGGCGACCCTTCTTGCCGACGCAGCCTACGGCGGCGAGCTCAAGGAGCGCATCCGCGGGGCGAAAAGGCGCATCATCTGCGCCTTTTACCTTTTCAAGGTGACCGATCGCCGCGGCAACGTCCCGGCCGGCCTCGCGCAGGAGCTGGCGCAGGCCAGGGGGCGCGGGGTGGAGGTCACGGTGATCCTCGAGGGGGACGATGCGGTGGGGCGCGACAACCGCGCCGCGGCCGGGTTCCTCTCGCGCAAGGGGGTGCGGGTCATCTTCCCGCGCGGCAGGCGCACCACCCACGCCAAGGCCGTCGTCATCGACGACCGGTACGTCATGATCGGAAGCCACAACCTTTCCCACGCCGCGCTGACCCGGAACCGGGAGCTCTCGGTGCTGCTGGATGCGCCGCCCTTGGCGGCGCAGGTCACAAGATACCTCGAGGGGATCAGGTAGCCACGTATACCCTCTCCCGCCTGCGGACCAAAGCCCTGCGGTGGGCGTAGGCCCGGAAGGCGAGGGAGGTTTTTTCGCATCGCCGCCGTCAACAAAAGGAGTAGCAACCTTGCTTTCCCGTCGGTACGCATCACTCAAGAAGCTCGTCTCCCCCGTTCTCCTCGTCATCGTGCTGGCGCTCACCTGCGCCGTTTCCGCCCACGCCTCCATCGCCACCTACCCGGAACTCCCGACCGGCTACACCTCGATCCGGGTCTTCGACGGGCAGCAGCGTTACGTCGGGCGCATCCTCCCCACCCAGCGCTACTGGGTCTCCATCGACCGGATCCCGCTCTTCTTGCGCAAGGCGCTGGTCGCCACCGAGGACGCCCGCTTCTACGAGCACGGGGGGATCGACGTGCGTGGCATCGCCCGGGCTCTCGTGAAGGACGTGGTCAAGGGGAGGCTTGCCGAGGGGGGCTCCACCATCACCCAGCAGCTGATCAAGAACAAGTTCTTAACCGGCGAGAAGTCGCTCGACCGCAAGGTGAAGGAAGTGCAGCTCGCCATGGACTTCGAGAAGAAGTACACCAAGGACCAGATCCTGGAGATGTACTTCAACGAGATCTACTTCGGCAACGGCGCCTGGGGCATCGCACAGGCGGCGCGACAGTACTTCGACAAGAACCCGGAGGAACTGACCGAGGCGGAGTGCGCGATTTTGGCCGGCGTGCCCAAGAACCCGGGGCGCTACAACCCGCTGGGTGACCAGGCCAAGGTGAGCGCGCGCCGCAGCGTGGTGCTCTCCCGCATGGTCGCGGTGAAGATGATCACGCCGCAGCAGAAAAGGGCGATCGAGGCCCGTCCCGCCACCGTGATCAAGCCGGGACAGGCGCAGGGGTATCTCGACCTGGTGCGCAAACAGCTCGTGGAGCGCTACGGGGCGCACATCGTGGAGCAGGGCGGGCTGGACGTGATCTCGGCCATGGATGTGAACCTGCAGAAGCAGGCGGAGCAGGTGCTGCGCGAAGGCGTGAAGAAGGTGAACCCCAGCCTGCAGGGGGCGCTCATCTGCATGGACCTGAAGACCGGCGACGTGCTGGCTGCGGTGGGGGGGGTGGACAACGGCAAGGGGGGCTTCAACCGCGCCTTCTCGGCCAAGCGTCAGCCCGGCTCCTCCATCAAGCCGCTCATCTTCGCCGCCGCGCTGGAGCAGGGGTACACCCCGGCGAGCCTGCTGGACGACACCCCGGTCGCCTACAACAAGGGGAACGGCCAGACCTGGCGGCCGCACAACTACGAGAAGAAGAGTTTCGGGGAACTGTCGCTCCGGCAGGCGCTGGCCCACTCCAACAACGTGATCACGGTGAAGCTGCTCGAATCGCTCGGCGTGAACAACTTCGTCACCTTTGCCGGGCGCCTGGGGCTTACCCTGCGCACCCCCAACGACCTCTCGCTCGCCCTCGGCACCGACGAGGTGACCTTGAACGACCTGGTCTCCGCCTACTCGCCGCTCGCCAACGCCGGGATGCGCAGCGAGGGGCGCACCATCATCCGGGTCTTCGACCGCAACCGCAAGAGCTGGAGCGAGAACCCGTCGCAGGTGGCCCCGGTGCTCTCGCCGGCCACCGCGTTCGTTACCACCTCCATGATGAAGGACGTGCTCACCTACGGTACCGCCAAGGGGCTCAAGAACTTCGCCCGCCAGCGCCCCGCCGCCGGCAAGACCGGCACCACCGACGATTACCGCGACGCCTGGTTCGTCGGCTACACCCCGCAGCTGATCACCGGGGTGTGGGTAGGCTACGACAAGCCCAAGCCGGGAGGGAGAGGCTTCACCGGCGGCGCCGTCTCGGCGCCGATCTGGGAGCGCTTCATGCGCGTCGCCAGCCAAGGAAAACCCGCCGTGGACTTCACCAGGCCCGAAGGGGTGGTCGCCGTCAACATCGACCCTTCAACCGGCCAGCTTGCCACTCCGACCTGTCCGACCACCCAGGAAGAGGACTTCATCGCGGGGACCGAACCGACCACCTACTGCTCCAAGCACGGCGGCGACGCGATACCGCCGGTCGCTCCGGCCCAGCCGTTGCAACCGGGTGTCACCGCTCCCGGGAGCGAGCCGCCTGCCAAGCAGCCCGCCGACGAGGGCGGAGAGGACGGGGATGGAACTGAGGGCGCTACCGGTCTCGAGGGGGATGTGCTGCGCTAGGCGGGGCCACCGGCTTCGGTGGCGTAGTAGTGATGGGTCGGTTTGAGGTCGTCGTCCAGCTCGTACACCAGCGGGGTGCCGGTCGGGATCTCGAGGCCGACGATGTCCGAGTCGGAGACCCGGTCCAGGTACTTGATCAGGGCGCGCAGGCTGTTGCCGTGGGCCACGATGAGCGGGCGGCGGCACTCCCGCAGGGCGGGGGCGATCACCTGCTGCCAGCAGGGGAGCACCCGCTCCACCGTGTCCTGCAGGCACTCCGTCCTCGGGATGAGGTGCGGCGGGAGGGCGGCGTAGCGCGGGTCGCGGCCGGGGTAGCGCTGGTCCCCTTCGCCGAGCGCGGGCGGTCGCACATGGTAGCTGCGGCGCCACAGCTTCACCTGCTCCTCCCCGTACTTCTCCGCGGTCTGCGCCTTGTTCAGCCCCTGCAAGGCGCCGTAGTGCCTCTCGTTCAGGCGCCAGTCCTTGTGTTCCGCAATCCACATCAGGTCCATCTCGCGCAGGACGATCCAGAGCGTCCCGATGGCCCGGCGCAGCACCGAGGTGAAGGCGACGTCGAAGGCATATCCCTTCTCCTTCAAGAGCCGCCCCGCGTTCCGGCTCTCCTCCTCGCCCCGCTGGGAAAGCTCCACGTCGGTCCAGCCGGTGAACAGGTTCTCCTGGTTCCAGACGCTCTCCCCATGTCGAATCAGTACCAGTTGCCGCATCAGCCCACCTCCGCAATTCCAGTCCCTTTCCTGATTAGTGACAATCTTCCGCTAATATACCCTCTCCCTCCGGGAGAGGGTGCCCGAAGGGCGGGTGAGGGGGGTGCCACGAAGCGGGATCATTGCCTATTGCAGCGCCCTCACCCCAGCCCTCTCCCGGAGGGTGAGGGGGATGGGCGTCTGGGCGGGAGATCGTTGCTGATCAAGTTCGCTCTTATCTCGCCCCTGCCGCCTGCTTGGCTTCTTCCAGTTTGCTGGTGATGTTGTTCCTGATCCAGGAGGGATCCCACCACTCGATCGGGTTCACCTCCTGCCCCGAGACCACCACGCCGAAGTGGAGGTGGTCGCCGCCGGCAAGGCCGGTATCGCCGGTGTCGCCGATGATGTCACCCTTGTTCACCTGGTCCCCCTCCTTGACCGCGATCCGGCTTAGATGACCGTACAACGTCTGCAGCCCCATGCCGTGATCGATGATGACGCATTGGCCGTAGATGCCGAGGTCGTCGGCCCAGACCACGCGCCCGCTGTTTGCCGCGGGGACCCTGGAGTGCGCCAGTGAGGCCAGGTCGATGCCCAGGTGATACTGCTCATCGACCTGCTTTCCCTTGTACAAGTAGCTACGCAACTGACTGAAGGTGCCGCGCGGCGCCGAGTTGGGGAGACGCATGAACTCCCCTTGCCACAGCGGGGTAGGGGAGGTCTTGAGCCCCACCTCGTACAAGGTCTTCCGGTCGGCCTGGCGCCCTTCGCCGTTCACCTTGAGATAGAGCTCCAGCGGGGTGGCGGCCTTCGGGTAGCGGTCCTTGAATTCACCCGCGACCTTCTCCAGGAAAGAGTCGGTCAGTTCGATGCGGTCCCTGGGGAACGATTTTTCCAGCACGTGGTAGTAGATGCCGGTCAGCCTCTCGTTGCCCGCCCGGTCCACGGCCAGCACCTTCGGGACGAACCGGTCCGGGGGCAGGTCGCTGGGGAAGGGGAACAGGCAGGCGTAGAACCCCTCCGGTTGGCGGTAGGCGGGATAGAAGCGGTCGGCGAAGACGACGCCGGTCTTGGCCACTTCGCGGTTCACCGTGTAGACCACGAGGCCTGCTCCGCCGCGGGAGATGTTGTGGGCGGTGCTGAGGACGGCGACCGCCGGAGGCTTGTTCTGGTAGTCGAAGTTGAAGGCCTGCTCGGTACGGTTGCCCGAGCCGAAGCCGAAGATGGAGCGGTTGGCCGCCTTGACCTCGAGCCGGACCGGTCCCTCCTTGAGCCCGGGCTGGGTCGGCAGCCGGAAGGTCTCCGCGACCTCCTTCGTCCCGGAGGGGTACTGCCTGGCCAGAATGGGAAAGCTCTTCTGCCCCTGCACCAGGTTGACGCTCAACGACCTGAGTCCCGACCGGTCCCGCAGCCTCAGCACCACGTCGAGCTTGGAGGAGATGGGGCCGCTTTGCCGGGAGAGCGCGAAGGCGGGCCCGGACGTGTCGAGAAAGTAGTAGACTCCGAAACCGAGCATGAGCAAAAGGACGAGGATGACAGCCACAGCAGTCGTTTTCATGGTTCTCCCCCCAGCGCCGGTAGGGCTTGCTGGCATCATCCAGCGCCCGTCGCTGTCGAGATTGATTAATCGGGGTTAAGGCACCCACGGATTTTAGCACCCGCCCCTTCGAAGTCCAGCACCGGCACGGTTACCGGGGGCTGTATGAGCCATAAAAAATGTTGCGGCTCTCTGTAAAAATCCCGGTCTGGTGATATATTACTCTCAGCTAGCTAGCTGTAACAGAATGTCTCGGAAAAGGAGGTAGCAGCATCGAGGTAACTTCCATCGAAGAGGATTCTAATCACGAAACAGCTGTACCAGCTCCGACGTCGAAAGCGTCGGGATGACCCCTGTAACGAGGGGATCGAGTACAAGAAGAGGCCCTGCGTATCATAGCGGGCCTCTTTTTTATTGCACAGTCACAGGCGCCGGCACCAAAGACAGAAGGGAAGTTGATTAACAGTAATAATACGATTTCTGCTATATTAGACGAGTCGGGATAGTAAATCCCGTTTGACGTTTGAGAGTAAAGGAGGACCAGTTATGAAAAGGATCACAGCAGCACTACTTGCCATGGTCATGGCCATGGTTTCCCTGCAGGGGTGCTACGGCAAGATGGCGCTCACCAAAAAGGTGTACCAGGTGAACGGCCAGGTGGGCGACAAGTTCCTGCGCAGCCTGGTGACCTGGGCCTTCATCATCGTACCGGTCTACCAGGTATCGGCGCTGGTCGACTTCGTAGTCTTCAACACCATCGAGTTCTGGAGCGGGCGTAACCCCGTGGCCCAGGGAGAGAAGGCTTTCCAGTACAGTGAAAACGGCGACACGTTCAAGGTGCACGCCCAAAAGAGCGGTGACATGCTGCGCTACACCTTCAACCGCTACCACGGCGATACCTACCTCGACACCCTCACCGTCGACTGGAACGTGAAGACCGGCAATTCCGTGGCGGTACTGCGGGAAGGGAACGACGTGATGCAGTTCCAGGCGATCAGGAGCAAGGGAGGCGTACAGGTAACAAGGTCGACTCCCGGTGCTTTGAACCCCGGGGGGCAGATAGCGGCACTGTACCAGTAGGAGAGGGGATTCTCAGAGGGATGGTGAGGAATGGTAATGTTAGCGGATTCAAACCCAGAGGGGAGGCAACTCAAGCAGTATATCCGGAAAAAAATTTTTTGGACAGACTGTTTCTTTAGTCTCACCGATGTTATGTTTGACTCAGCTAGCTAGCAAAGAGGGATCTCGGAAAAAAGGAGGTAATCAGCATCAAAGAAACTCCACCGATTCGGAATCTCACAACTTGAAGCTGGAACCTCCCGGTGCTTACGGGCACTGGCAACCACCCTTGAAAAGGGTACCCAAGTAGACGCAACAAAGAAGGCCCGCCATCATGGCGGGCCTTTTCAATTGGATCAGAGGGACGGTAGCAGAAGGGACTGGCTCCGTTAGGTGCCTGTCCCTCTAGCGGAACGCTCCATTCCACACAGCCACCGGACGCAAGCCCCTAAGGGGACAGGCACCTGGCGGAGCCAGTCCCCTCCTTTCACGGCAATGACAAAGGGCCGCAGACATGGTCTGCGACCCTTAATTTTTGGAGCCGAAGAGCGGACTCGAACCGCCGACTTGCTGATTACGAATCAGCTACTCTACCAACTGAGTTACTCCGGCTGATCTGTTACCGAGGCTAATCTTTTACCGTAAATCCCCCCACCAGTCAATCTCATTCTAAATTCCCAACGTTCAACTTCCCCAGTCATCCTCGGCTTGTGAGCATCCCCTCGCGCGGCACCTGGTTTTTTCACATAGCCGTCGACATTTGTATTTGACTGAATTCATGATCACGTACAATGACTGCCCAGAGCAAAGGCGCAATCAGACAGGTCGGAGGGGTGCTCGCTGTGCTAACTTTGGCGTTGCCGAAACGTTACAATTGGGGATAAGTCTAATGGTGGTGCATTCGGTGTTTTCGCTGCCCTCTAATGTTATACCCCCGCGGGACGGCGGAATTTTACCCGTTCCGAAGGATTTATTTTATCCAGTTAAAGCTGGATGCGAAAAAAATTTTAAGGAAAAAGTGTCCAATTTGTTTCCGTTTTAGCCCGGTGGAGGGCCCTGCACCGGGGGGAGGGTGCTGTTTATAGGTACATTTCTTGCGGAGTCCCCCCCCCTGTAGAACTATTTCGTACCTCTAAATCGTCCATTACCGCACGCGAGGACCAGGGACAGGGGAAGGTTATGCTGAGAAAAACACTGGCTGTTCTGGCTGCTACGGCCGTCATATCGGGGGCGCTCTCATGGGCGGCAACATCGTTCCAGCTACAGACCAAGCTGAACACTGCAGGCGGTACGCTCCAGGTCCGCAACAATGCAGTCCAGACTGTGGCTGGCACCACCGTTTACAGCAACTTCACTACGGCCGCCCCGGTCCCGGTGCGGGTCACCGCCAACCCCGGTTACAAGATCACCAGTGTGACCAAGAGCGGCGTAGCCCAGGTGATCGGTAACTACACCACCCATTACTACACCACGGTCAAGAAGTCGGACGGCTCGGTGCAGTCCCTGGTGGCCGGCTTCACCATCCAGAAGTACACCGTCACCGGCATCGCCTCCGGCCCGGGCACCGTCTCCCCGGCCAGCACCGCGATCGCCTACGGCGGCAACGCCACCCTCACCGCCAGCCCCAACGCCGGCGCGGTCCTGACCAGCGTCACCGGCGGCACGGCCACCGTTTCCGGCAGCCCGGTCGTCTACCCCTGCTCCACCCCGGCCACCATCACGGTGACCAACGTGACCTCCCCCAGGACCGTGCAGGCCGTCTTCGCCGCGGTCGGGGCCAACGCCGGCGAGAACCAGACCGCCATGATCGTCACCAAGGTCACCCTGAGGGGCACCTTGCAGGGGGGCGGCACCTTCACCTGGGTCCAGGAAAGCGGCCCGGCGGTCACCCTGGTCGGCGCCGGTACCTTGAACCCCGAGTTCACTCCGATGACGCTGGGGACCTACGTGTTCCGTCTCACCCAGTACCTGAACGGCCTGGCCGTTGCCACCTCGACCACCCAGGTCAAGGTCGTCGACTCGCTGATCAGCTCCATGAGGACCGACTGCAACGGCTGCCACGGCCCAACCGGCATCTACCCGACCCCGCAGGCGTTTATCTCCTGGTCCTCCTCGAACCACAAGTACCTCGGCGTCTCCTGCGTTTCCTGCCACACCACGGGCGCCATGCCGACCCCGGTCAACCCGACCACGGTCGATTCCAGCAGCTTCGTCAACCTCAATGCCAGCGCCGGTCCGGTCGGCGGCTACTTCTGCGCCGCCTGCCACACCGATTCCATCTTCGCCGGTTACGACCGCTCCATGCACAAGGTGAAGGGCGTCACCTGTACCGCCTGCCACAAGGGCGGACCGCACCTGCCTGAGGCCGAGCCCGGCGTCTGCCAGGAGTGCCACTACAACGGCCTGGGCATCGTCCCCAACCACACGGTCGATATCGGCCCCAACGTTATCTGTATCTCCTGCCACAACCCGCACTCCAGCTTCGCGGCGGTGCAGGGCGACCTGGAGACGCTGCACTACGGCAACATGACCACCGGCGCCTACCCGGCGACCTACGTCACCTCGCGTTCCGCCTGCACCGACTGCCACTTCTCCACGGTCACCAACCAGGCGATCCGCCAGGCGTGGTACACCTCCGGCCACGCCAAGGGGAGCGCGCCGGCATATTCGACCTACGACTTCAAGACCATGGACGGCTGCGTGCAGTGCCACACCACCACCGGCTTCGTCAACTACTCCACGGGCAAGGTCACCACGGCCTGGGGTGTCGCCTCGGACAAGACCAAGGAGATGGTCACCTGCCGCGCCTGCCACATCGACATCGTCACCGGCGCGCTGCGCACGGTGCAGCCGGCCAAGCCGTTCTCCAACGAGCCGACCTACGTCAACCCGTCGGTGGGCCAGTCCAACCTGTGCATGACCTGCCACAGCGGCACCAACACCGGCCAGGTGATCACGACGCAGCTGCAGGCGAACGCCGACTTCACCAATATGGCCTTCATCCAGCCGCACTACGCGACCGCCGCGGCCGCCATGTACGCCAAGGGTGGCTACCACTTCCCGGGTCGCAACTACGACCTGGGCGCCACCCACAGCAACCTGGGCAACACCAACGCCAAGGGGCCCTGCGTCTCCTGCCACAGAAACGGCACCTACGGCCACTCCTTCAGAAGCGGCGTGAGCACCCTGTGCACCACCTGCCACGGCGCCAACATGCCGGAAGAGCAGCGTCAGCTGGCGCGCGATTCCTTCGTCAGCCTGCTGGAAGTGCTCCGTGCCCAACTGGCGGCCAAGGGCTTCATCTACACCGACAAGGCGCCGCACTTCGCCCAACGCAACTGGGGCTCGGGCCAGCAGGGCGCCAACGTCATGGGTGCGGCCTTCAACTACGCCCTCCTGATGCGCGAGCTGGGCTCCTTCGGCCACAACCCGCGCTACTCCAAGCAGCTGGCCATGGACTCCATCGACATCCTGGACAACGGCGTGATCGACGACTCGGTGACCACGGAGGCAGTGCCGACGCTGCGCGACGCGGGCGCCATCAGCCAGGCGGTGGCCGACTCCGTCATCGCCTACAAGGCGCGCAACCTGTGCATCACCTGCCACGGCGGCTCCGCCTCCACCCCGAGCCCGATGGCGACCAACCAGCATGCCACCCACATCACCTCGGTCTACGGCCCGGGCGCTTATCTCGGGAGCGAGTACACCGTCTGCCAGGCCTGCCACGTCGGCACCACCGCCACCCACAACAACGGCTCGCCGGACCTGAAGAGCGGCGACGGCTCGCTGTGCATGGGTTGCCACGCAGGCCAGCTGGTCGACTGGAAGACCACCAGCCGCATCGAGTGCACCGTCTGCCACGCGCAGAACCCGGCGCAGCTCCCCAACGGCACCCAAGCGCCGTACAAGGCCTACTTCGGCAGCAAGGGTCACGGCCGCTTCGCGGTGAGCAACCAGTGCACCGTGTGTCACGACCGCAACGCGACCCACATCACCGGCACCCTGGGTGACAGCAAGCGCCTGCTCATGAACAACGACAACCTGCTGTGCGCCTCCTGCCACAGCAACGCGTCCGTGGTGTCGGCGCGCTTCCTTAACATCAGCACCCACCGCGCCAAAGACGGCAGCACCATCGCCTGCCGCGAGTGCCACGACACCCACGGCACCGGCAACCTCTCCATGATCCGCGGCGAGATCAGGGGCTTCAACATCTACTTCACCGACCGCGTCAACACCCTGGTGGAATCGACCACCAACCGCGGCCTGTGCCAGGTCTGCCACACCAAGACCAACTACTACCGCGCCGGGGTCCCCGAAGGCAGCCACTTCACCTCGGGCTGCCTGGACTGCCACACCCACACCAGCAGCGGCGGCGCCTTCAAGCCGATCGGCGGCGGCTGCGACTCGTGCCACGGCTATCCGCCGGCGCCGAAGAACACGGCGACCGCCTTCGGCAGCTACGCCAACTGGGCCAACGCCCGCTTCGAGGACTACTCGGGCGGCGGCGGCGCGCACCTGGTGGCGGCACACATCTCGCCGTTTGCGAAGCCCGAAGAAGGGTGGACCAACTGCACCGCCTGCCACAACGGCGGCGCCACCGGGATGACCCCGTACCACAGGATGGTGACGCCGGTTAAGGAGCACATCGAGAACCTGACCGTGCTGGTGGACAACAGCCTGCGCTTCGCGAACTCCTTCACCGTCTACACCGGCGCCAGCCTGACCAGTGTGCCGGGCGCCAACAAGACCGGCAGCTGCTTCAACATCGCCTGCCACATGAGCCCGTCGGCACGGTGGAGCACCGAGCGGTAGGAGAGGACTAGTAGCAAAGCCGCACCGTTTCTGGATCAAGGGAAGATTCAGCTTTTATACAATGCTAGCAGGACACCAAGAGGAGGATAAAATGTTAACAAAGTATGGAGGGCGCTGTTTCCTGGTGCTGGCACTGCTGGTGCTGACACTGATGCAGTTGTCCGCGGGGAAGGCACAGGCCGCCCCGCAGTACAACTATGACTGTTCTTTCTGCCATACCATGCCGCCCATGGACTCCGGTACGGCCAAGAAAGACCCCAACACCGGCGCTGTGCCGGGTAACCACGCAGGACACGCCACCTCGGCGGTCAACTCCTGCGTCACCTGCCACGGCAACCAGGTCGGCGGCTACGCCATGGGTCACCGCAACAAGACCATCGAGCTTGCCGACGGCGTCGGCTACTCGAGGAAGATCGCGGCCGGCTTCGTGAACCAGACCTCGGTTCCGCCGAACCCGATGGGCACCTGCTCCACCGCGGCCTGCCACAGCGACGGCAAAGGCACCCTGCGTGCGACCCCGGCCTGGGGTAGCGCGGCCCTCACCGTGCCGGGCGGCTGCTCTTCCTGCCACAGCGTCGCCCCTGCGACCGGCAACCACCCGACCGCCGGGACCAAGCACGCCAACTACTACGGCACCGGCGTGACCTCCTGCGGGAAGTGCCACACCGACCACTCGGTACAGGCCAAGCCGTTCAGCCACGCCACCTCGGCCGGCCACCGCGCCATCGAGGTGAAGTTCGCCACCGGCGGCACCTTCGCGTCCAACCAGTGCTCCAACGTCTACTGCCACAGCAACGGCCGCGGCACCTACACCCCGCCGACCTGGGGCGGCACCCTGACCTGCGCCGGCTGCCACGGCGACGCGACCAGCAACACCCTGTCGGGCAACCACGCCAAGCACGTGAACAATGCCGCGTTCCTGGGCACCTCCTACGGCTGCGTCGAGTGCCACAGCTCGACCGTTTCCGACAACAGCACCATCTCCAACTTCACCAACCACGTCAACAACGCCAAAGAGGTAGCCGGCAGCAAGGTCGGGACCCCGGTATCGGGTACCTGCTCCACCTCCTACTGCCACAGCGACGGCAAAGGCACCATGAAGAGCGTTACCTGGACCGGTTCCACCGCCCTGGATTGTAAGTCCTGCCACGGCTCCGACGCCGCTCCGGCCTTCGCTTCCGTCGCCGGCGAGCCGAACTACTCCAACGCCGGCGCCGACCAGCTGCGCGCCAACAGCCACGAAAACCACGTAGCTTCGGCCGCCGACTGCGCCAGCTGCCACGCCGACACCACCGTGAACGGCACCAGCATCAAGGCGGGCACCTTCCACACCAACAACGCACGCGACCTGAAAGCCGGCAACGGCAAGAGCTTCACCCTGGTCGGCAACTCCTGCTCCGCGGTATCCTGCCACAGCGGCAACGGCATCGTGGCCGGCGTGCCCGACGTGAAATGGGGCGCATCCCTTGGCTGCAACGGCTGCCACGGCGACGCCGAGACCCTGACCACCAACGCCCACGCCAAACACGTGGCCCTGACCGGCAAGGCCTATGCCTGCGACACCTGCCACGCTTCCACCGTGTCGGGCAGCTCCAGCTTCGCCAACAAGGCCCTGCACGGCGACGCTAGCGTCGAGATTGCCGGCGCCCAGGTGACCACCTGGAGCGGCACCACCACCAAGACCTGCGCCACCTCCTGCCACATGTCGGCCACCCCGACGTGGAACAACCTGGCATCCGGCGCCTGCGGTACCTGCCACACCGCGCTTTCCAACACCACCGGCGGCCTGATCGGCTCCGCCGCGCACGCGCAGCACTTCACCGCCAACTACGGTCCGAAATTCAGCTCGACCCTGGCTACCTCCTGCTCCAACTGCCACACTTCGAGCACGGCGGCAACCCACGTCAACGGCACGCTGAACCTGGCTGCCGGCATGAACAAGATCGGCACCTGCACCAACTGCCACAAGCAGAGCACCAACTGGACCACCGGTCGCGTCACCTGCGAAAGCTGCCACTCGACCGCTGGCGGCCAGCTCTCCGTCATCGGTGGCATCACCGCTCCTGACAAGACCCTGGCGGCAACCAAGGGCCACGGCAAGGCCGGCATCGCCCAGGCCTGCTCCGCCTGCCACGACAACACCTCGGCCCACATCAGCGGCGCGCTGGGCGATCAGAAACGTCTCCTCGGCGTCCTGGTCGGCGCCACCAACGTTGAGTGCGACTACTGCCACACCAACCCCGCCAAGGTCACCGGCGCGGCGCTCAACGTGAAGGCGCACAAGGCTGCCGGCCTGGGCTCCAAGTGCTCGGACTGCCACAACGCCCACGGTACCGCCAACACCATGATGGTGAACGCTACCATCAACGGCACCGCAGTCAGCTTCACCGGCAACAACACCTTCGCCAACGGTGCCAGGACCGGCGTCTGCCAGGTCTGCCACACCACTACCCAGTACTTCACCAAGGCTGGCCAGCCGCAGGCCGCCCACGTCGACTCCACCACCAACTGTCTGGACTGCCACCAGCACAACCCGGCCACCGGCCTCGCGTTCGTGCCCAACGGTGGTTGCGACGCCTGCCACGGCTACCCGCCGGCACCGCGTCAGACCCTCAGCGCCATCACCTTCGGCGTGCAGGGGAGCTGGTCCTCGGCCCGCTTCGAAGACTACTCCGGCGGCGGCGGCGCCCACATCGTGGCGGGACACATCAAGAAGGACGCCAAGGCCTCCGAGGGTTGGGCGAACTGCCTGCCCTGCCACAAAGGGAGCGACGCTTCCCACGCCCGTGCCCTGCCCATCAGGACCCACGTGGAAAGCGTAAGCGTCGAGATCGACCCGCAGTACCGCTTCTCCAACGACACCCTCGCCACCTACACCAGCGCAACGCTGGTCTCCGGCGGGACCAACAAGAGCGGCAGCTGCTTCAACGTGAGCTGCCACTTCAAGCCGACCCAGAAGTGGAGCATCGAACGGTAAGCAGTTGAAGACGCTTTATCCGTCATAAAACAGCAGCATGTTAAAACCCCGGCGGGGGAGTGGATCCCCCCGCCGGGCTCTGAATGCAATAGCACTACGGTCAGGTGTTTTGAGATAAAGGAGTGGAAATGAGGGGCTACCGCAGACTCGGATGGTACAACCCACGAGTGATAGCTTTGCTGATGACGCTGGGAGTTGCACTCTTGGCTGGCACGAAGGCCGAGGCCGCACCGCAGTACAACTACGGTTGCGACGCCTGCCACACCATGCCTCCTCTTGATTCGGCCGACGGACGGCGTATTCCGGCCTCCGGCGCATTCAAGGGGAACCATGGCAGCCATGCCGACAGTAATGCCCTGTCGTGCGTCAAGTGCCACGGCTCCGGCGTGCTCGTGTACCAGAACGGCCACCGCACCGACGACATCAAGGTCTCCGGCAACATCAACGGTTCCGCGACGGGGAGCTACAGCCGCGCCTTCCTGAACCAGACCTCGGTGCCCCCGAACCCGCTGGGGTCCTGCTCCAACGTGAACTGCCACTTCGAGCGCACCAGCCCGGCCTGGGGCAGCGCGGCGTACGCCAGCCCGGCGGACTGCAACAGCTGCCATGGCGCCTCGCTCTCCGCGGGCCACCCCGTTTCCGGTTCCAAGCATGGCACCTACTACGGCACCGGCACCGGCGCCTGCGTCAAGTGCCACACGGACCACAGCGCCGAGGCGAAGCCGTTTGCGCACGCGACCAGCGTGACCCACCGCGGCATTGCGCTCAACTTCACCGCGACCCCCAACAACGGCGGGAGCTATTCCGGCCCGACCAACGATTTTCTCCCGAGCCAGTCCAACACCTTTGGTACCTGCTCGGGCCTCTACTGCCACAGCGACGGCACCACCAAGACCGGTCCCTTCACTGTGACCACCGCCCCCTCCTGGGGCAACGCGACCCTGGGCTGCAACGGCTGCCACGGCGGCCCGGCGTCCCTCGGTAGCCCGATCGGCACCGGGAAACACCAGGCCCACATCAACAACCCCGGGGCCCTGGGGAGCAACTACGGCTGCGTCGAGTGCCATGCGAAAACCGCAGCGAGCGACTCCGCAATTGCCGTTACCGCAAACCACGTCAACACCTTCGTCGAGTACTCCGGCGCCAAGGCCGGCAAGAACTACTCCGGTGGTTCCTGCTCCACCACCTACTGCCACACCTCCGGTAAGAAGGGTGTCGCGGGCGTGGCCTCGACCGTCGAACCGGGCAACCCGTCCTGGAGCGGCGCGGCCATGGTCTGCAACGGCTGCCACGGCGCAAAGCCGATGGGGACGGCAGGGGTCGCCTTCAGCTCCGTCGCGGGCGAGCCTAACTACGTGAGCTCGGGCCTTGCCGCCGCCAACAGCCATGAAAAGCACGTCGGGGCGGCGGGGGCATCCACCTGCAACAGCTGCCACGCCAAGACCACGACCACCGGCACCAGCATCGTCGCCGGCGGCCAGCACATCGACGGCTTCATCAACTACACCTCCGCCAGCGCCAGCTTCGGCAAGAAGGCCAACAAGACCTGCTCCAACATCAGCTGCCATTCGGGCAACGGCAAGGTCCCCGTGGTAGCGGACGCCCAATGGGGCGCAAGCCTCGGCTGCAACGGCTGCCACGGTGGCCCGATCGCGCTGGGAAGCAACGTCATCAATACCGGCGCGCACACCCAGCACACGAACCAGCCTTCGGTGATCGGCGACAACATGATCTGCGCCGAGTGCCACGCGAAGACGGTCGCGGTCGACACGGCCATCGCCACTCCGGCCAACCACATGAACAACTTCGTGGATTACTCCGGCGTCAGGGCCGGCAAGAGCAGCACGCTGGTCTCCGGCTCCTGCTCCGCGACCTATTGCCACACCTCCGGCAAGAAAGGGCAGTCCGGCATGGTCGCCACCGTCGAGCCCGCCAATCCCTCCTGGAGCGGCCCGGCCATGGGTTGCAACGGCTGCCACGGCGCCAAGGCCATGGGCACCGCAGGGGTCGCCTTCACCTCCGTTGCGGGCGAGCCGAACTACGTGAGCTCGGGCCTTACCGCCGCCAACAGCCACGAAAAGCACGTGGGCGCGGCCGGCGCCACCACCTGCGCCACCTGCCACTCGAAAACCACGACCAACGGCACCGCGATCATCGCGGGGAGCCAGCACCTGGACCGCCTGGCCAACTACACCTCCGCCAACGGCAGCTTCGCCAAGGCCGCCAGCAAGAGCTGCTCCAACATCACCTGCCACTCCGGCAACGGCAAGGTGTCCGGCGTGTTCGACGCCCAGTGGGGCACCACCCTTGGCTGCAACGGCTGCCACGGCGGCCCGGCTTCCTTGGGCACCAGGAAACTGGCCTCCGGCAAGCACGCGGCGCACATGGACCAGGCGGGCGTCCTGGGGGACAACCTGGGCTGCGTCGAATGCCACTCCAAGACGGTCTCCAGCGACTCGGCTGTATCCACTCCGCTCAACCACCTGAACTCCTTCGTGGACTACTCCGGCGTCAGGGCGGGCAGGAGCACCACCTACAGCGGCGGCATCTGCTCCGCCAGCTACTGCCACACCTCCGGCAAGAAGGGACAGAGCGGTATGGTGGCCACCGTCGAGCCGGCGGCTCCCTCCTGGAGCGGGCCGGCCATGGGGTGCAACGGCTGCCACGGTGCGAAAGCCATGGGTACCGCCGGGGTCGCCTTCAACTCGGTGGCGGGTGAGCCGAACTACCTAAGCTCCGGCCTCGCCGCCGCCAACAGCCATGAGAAGCACGTAGGCGCCGCCGGCGCCACCACCTGCGCCAAGTGCCACGCCAAGACCACGAGCAACGGCACCACACTGATCGCAGGGAACCAGCACCTGAACGGCTTCGCCAACTACACCGCCGCCGACCTCAGCTTCGGCAAGAAGGTGAACAAGACCTGCTCCAACATCTCCTGCCACTCCGGCAACGGCAAGATCGTCTCGGTCGCCGACGCGCAGTGGGGCGCCACCCTCAATTGCAACGGCTGCCACGGCGGTCCGGCTGCCCTTGGCAGCAACGTCATCAACACCGGGGCGCACACCCAGCACACCAACCAGCCCTCGGTGCTCGGGGACAACCTCGTCTGCGCCGAGTGCCACTCCAACACCGTTTCCAGCAATACCGCCATCGGCACGCCGGCAAACCACATCAACAACTTCGTGGACTACTCCGGCGCCAAGGCGGGCAAGAGGAGCACCCTCGTCTCCGGCACCTGCTCCGCGACCTACTGCCACACCTCCGGCAAGAAGGGGCAGGCCAACATGGTGGCCACCGTCGAGCCGGCGGCCCCGAACTGGAGCAGCACCGGCATGGGATGCAACGGCTGCCACGGCGCGCAGCCCTTCGGGACCGCGGGCGTCGACTTCGCTTCGGTAGCCGGCGAGCCCAACTACGTGAGCGGCACGGCCGGCTCCACCAACGCCAACTCCCACAAGAAACACGTGGGTGCAGCCGGAGCCACCACCTGTTCCAACTGCCACTCGAAGACCACGGCCAACGGTACGGCCATCATCGCCGGCAGCCAGCACCTGGACCGCCTGGCCAACTACACCTCCGCCAACGGCAGCTTCGGCAAGGTCGCCAACAAGACCTGCTCCAACATCACCTGCCACGGAGGCAACGGCAAGGTGGTCGGCGTGCCTGACGCCCAGTGGGGGGACACCCTGCTGTGCAACGGCTGCCACGGCGGCCCGGCGTCCTTGGGCACCAGGAAGCTCAACACCGGCAGCCATCCGCAGCACATGGACCAGCCGAGCGTCCTGGGCGACAACCTGGGCTGCGTCGAGTGCCACTCGAAAACGGTCTCCAGCGACGCGCTGGTCTCCACGCCGCTCAACCACCTGAACAGCTTCGTCGACTACTCCGGCGTCAAGGCGGGCAGGAGCACCACCTACAGCGGCGGCACCTGCTCCGCCACCTACTGCCACACCTCCGGCAAGAAGGGTCAGACCGGCATGGTGGCGACGGTCGAGCCGGCTGCTCCCTCCTGGGGCGGCGCGGCCATGGGTTGCAACGGCTGCCACGGCGCGAAAGCCATGGGTACCGCCGGGGTCGCCTTCACCTCGGTGGCGGGCGAGCCGAACTACGTGAGCTCCGGCCTCGCCGCCGCCAACAGCCATGAGAAGCACGTAGGCGCCGCCGGCGCCACTACCTGCTCCAAGTGCCACGCGAAGACCACCGCAAACGGCACCACGCTGATCGCGGGCAACCAGCACCTGAACGGCTTCTCCAACTACACCGCAGCCGACCTCAGTTTCGGCAAGAAGGTGAACAAGACCTGCTCCAACATCAGCTGCCACTCGGGCAACGGCAAGATCGCCTCCGTCGCCGACGCGCAGTGGGGCGCCACCTTGAACTGCAACGGCTGCCACGGCGGCCCGGTCGGCCTGCCCACCAACAGGATCGTCACCGGGGCGCACGCGCAGCACACGAACCAGAGCGCGGTTATCGGCGACAACCTGGCGTGCGTCGAGTGCCATGCCAACACGGTCACCAGCGACACCACCCTGGGCGCCGTCAACCACATGAACAACTTCGTGGACTACTCCGGTGTCAGGGCGGGCAAGAGGAGCACCGTGGTCGGCGGAACCTGTTCCGCGACCTACTGCCACACCTCCGGCAAGAAGGGGCAGTCCGGCATGGTGGCCACCATCGAACCTGCGGCCCCGAACTGGAGCGGCACCGGCATGGGCTGCAACGGCTGCCACGGCGCGAAAGCCTTTGGCACCGCCGGGGTCGAGTTCACCACCGTAGCGGGCGAGCCTAACTACACGTCCGGCCTTCCGGGGACCGAGAGCGCCAACTCCCACAAGAAGCACGTGGGAAGCGGCGGGGCAGCGACCTGCGTCTTCTGCCACTCCAAGACCACGAGCAACGGTACGGCCATCATCAGCAGCAGCCAGCACCTGAACGGCTTCAACAACTTCACCTCGGGCGGCGGCAAAACCTTCTACAAACGCGCCAACAAGACCTGCTCCAACATCAGCTGTCACTCCGGCAACGGCAAGGTGGCAGGCGTGGCGGACGCGCAGTGGGGCGCCACCCTTGGCTGCAACGGCTGCCACGGCGGCCCGGCGGCCCTGGGCAGCAACATCCTTGCCACCGGCTCGCACCCGCAGCACGTGAACACCGGCTCCGCCGTGACCAACTACGGCTGTGTGGAGTGCCACGCACAATCCGTCTCCAGCGATACCCAGATCTACAACACGCTGGTCCACGCCGACACCTACGTGAACTACTCCGGCGTCAAGGCCGGCAAGAGCAGCACCTATGCCGGCGGCACCTGCTCCGCTACCTACTGCCACACCTCCGGCAAGAAGGGGCAAACCGGGATGGTTGCGACCGTGGAACCGGCCAACCCCTCCTGGGGCGGTACCGCACTGGGCTGCAACGGCTGCCACGGCGCCAAAGCCTTTGGCACTGCCGGGGTCGCCTTCACCTCGGTTGCCGGCGAGCCGAACTACACCAGCGGGGCCCAAGGGTCCGCCAGCGCGAACTCCCACCAGAAGCACGTGAAGGCGGCCGGCGCCACTACCTGTGTCCTGTGCCACAGCGCCACCGTCGACGCCACCGGCACCCAGATCATCGGCAGCCACACCAACAAAGTGGCCGACGTTGTGGCGGGCGGGACCGCAAGCTTCGGTTACCCGGGGAGCAAGACCTGCACCAACGTCTCCTGCCACAGCGGCACCGGCTACAGCGCCACCAACGCGGTCTGGGGCGCGACGCTTGACTGCAAGGGCTGCCACGCCACCCTCTCCGGCGCGCACACCCGCCACGTCGGCACCGCATGGGGCACCCTGCCGTTCTACAACTACACGGCTAACGTCTCCACCGGTTCCGACACCGACGGCGTCACCTGGAAGGCCTACGGCTTCGGCTGCGCCAACTGCCACCCGGTGGTCCTCGCGAACCACATGAACGGCAGCGTCGAGGTGGAGCTGAACACGGTCACCAACGCCGGCACGCTGAGGAAGAAGAACACCGCAGCGGGCCTGATCGGCAGCACCGGTCTGGGTACCGTCTCCTGCTCCAACGTCTACTGTCATTACGACGTGACCACGCCGCAGTGGAACCAGACCTACACCGCCGCCACCCGCTGCTCGGGCTGCCACGAGAACGCCCCGAGCACCGACTCGCACGCGACGCACAAGGTCGGCATCCACTACGACAACATCTTCAGCGGCACGAGTGGCCTGCTCCCGGCCGCCGGCGCCGTCGGGGTGAACGCCGGCCACGGCGACCCGGCACAGTCGACCACCATCGGCTGCAACATCTGCCATTACACCACGGTCAACATGGCCAGGAACAAGTACAACAGCTCCTGCTCCACCGCGTCCTGCCACGGCAACACCACCGGCAACAACACCGACGCCCTTGGCGCCTCCAGGATCACCAACCTGGCCAACCACGTCAACGGCAGGAACGACATCGCCTTCGTACCGAACACCTACATGAAGTCCAAGGCGCAGGTCACCGACGCCAACTTCGTGAACTACACCGGCGGCCTCGCCGGCTGGAACAAGACCCGCACCTACAAGCAGGGTGCTTCGTCTTACGACACCTCGAAGGGGTACCTCAACACCGTCGGCAGCTACGCCAGCGGCAGTTGCTCCAACATCGTCTGCCACAACGGCGTGACCGTACACTGGGTCAACGACTTCGGCGGAGCACGCGATTGCACCATGTGCCATGTCAACCTGTAACCACGCTCCTCCCGGGCTCCGGCCCGGGAGGGACTTACAAAGAACTTTGAGTTTCGATACATAACGGAAAAAAACGATGGGGAAGAGGTCACTATGAAAAAAGCAGTTGTAGAAGCAGGAATCCACCCGGAGGAAAGTTCGGAACTGGCAGCTGTCCAGTCGCAGGGGATCATCGGGAACGTGAGCGGTCGTGTGCGCACGAACTTGGTCGCGTCGCTGGTGATGATCCTGCTGCTCACCGGATTCTGCGTCACTTCTTACTTCCTGCCCAACGCCAACGCGTGGCCGACCAAGTATAGCTCCTGCAGCGCCTGCCACACTCAGGTAGACCCGGACGGGACCATAACCACCGCGATCAACGGCATCGTCGGCACTTCGGTGACGGTGGCTCCGGGAGGTACCTTCGAGGTGGACTGGAGGGTGACCAACGTGACCAACGCGGCAGGCGGTCAGGTCGGCATTGGTTTCGAGATCAACCTCCCCTCGGGCTGGGGTCTCGCCAAGGGTACGGTGAACTCGCCGGCGATTCCCGGCTGGAACGCGGTGTGGGATGCTGCCGACGGCGTCCCTGCCGGCTGGGCCACCGCCAACTCCTACAGCACTGCGACCGAGTTTCCCAATAGCCCGGTTGGTTACACCATCAACTACGACACCACCGCCTGGGACACCGGCACGAGGAACGCGGCCTATGACAACGCCGCTGCAGGCAAGGACCTGGACGGCATCGCCGACAACATGGGTACCGACGCCATTGTGACGGTCCCTGCCGGTACTGCAGCCGGGACCTACACCATTGTGGTGATGGGCGCCGGTCACGACTCCTCGAAGTCGCATGTCGAGCAGGCCATCACGGTTACGGTATCTTCCGGCGGTGGCGGCGACACCACCAAGCCGGTGGTGTCGGCAGGCTTCGCGGCGACCACCCCCTCGCTCTCAAAGACCATCCCGGTTTCCGGTTTCGCAGCTACCGACAACACCGGGGTCACCGGTTACATCATCACTACCAGCTCTACCGCACCGCTTGCCGGCGCAGCAGGGTGGACTGGTACCGCACCGACTAGCTACACCGTGGCCGCCGACGGCAGCTACACTCTTTACCCCTGGGCCAAGGACGCTGCGGGTAACGTCTCCAACGTGTACGGCTCGCCGGTCGCGGTCTTCGTCGACTCGACCAAGCCGGTGGTAAGCGCGGGCTTTGCCGCCACGACGCCGTCGCTGTCCCGCACCATCACGGTCTCCGGGTTCGCTGCAACCGACGCCAACGCTGTTACCGGCTACATGATCACCACCAGCGCCACCGCACCGCTTGCCGGCGGCGCGGGGTGGCTCGGCACCGCCCCCACCAACTACACGGTCGCCTCCGACGGCAGCTTCACCCTGTACCCCTGGGCCAAGGACACCTACGGCAACGTCTCCGCAGTGTACGGCTCTCCGGTCGCGGTAGTCGTCGACACGGTGAAGCCGACGGTGTCGAGCACGGTGCCGGTGAACGGCGCCACCGCTACCACTCTGAACGGGACGGTGACCCTGAACTTCAGCGAGAACGTGAACTGCACCACGGTGACCACCGGCACGGTGACCATCTCCCCGGCGGTCGGCTGGACCAGGACCAGCTGCTCCGGTACCCAGGCGGTCTTCCAGCCGTCCGGGCAGGCCAACTCCACCAGCTACACGGTGACGGTGGGTGCGGCCGTGGCTGACACCGCCGGCAACACGCTGGCCGCCAGCTACCCGTTCAGCTACACCACCTCCGCCCCGGCTCCGAACAACGCTCCGGGCGCGCCGGCAACGCTGGTTCAGTACAAGAGCGACGGCACCACGGTGCTGACCAAGGGCCTCTACACCAACCTGACCACGCTGATCTTCAAGGGGACGGTGACCGACCCGGACAGCGACACGGTGCAGCTTGACATCGAGCTTGCCGACGTGACCGCCGGCTTCACCGGCACCCCGACCTGCAGCAGCACGTTGGTCGCCAGCGGCAGCACCGCGGCCACAACCTGCAGCGGCATTACCAACGGGCGTTTCAAATGGCAGGCTCGCGCCACCGACAGCAAGGGCGCAACCGGCAGCTGGACGCAATACTAGATAGGAGCGCTCGATGAAGGATTTGAGGAGATCGATGAGAGAGTCGACAACTCAGGAAACAGTTGAAGCTGCATCCGGACTGGGACTGTTGCGCAACATGAGCGGCCGGACCCGCATGAACCTGATAGGCTCGCTGGTGATGACGCTGATCGTCGCCGTTTTCGGCCTGACCACCTATTTCATGCCCGACTACGCCAACGCGTGGCCGACCAAGTACGGCTCTTGCAGCGGTTCCGGGTGCCACGTGCAGGCCGACCCGAACGCAACCATCACCACCGCCATCAACGGCGTGGTGGGGACCTCGGTGACGGTCGCCCCGGGCGGCTCCTTCGAGATCGACTGGAAGTTCACCAACGTGACCAACGCCGCGGGCGGCCAGGTCGGCGTCGGCGCCGAGATCAACCTGCCGACAGGGTGGACACTTGCCAAGGGTACGGCGAACAATCCTGCCATCCCCGGGTGGAACAGCGTCTGGGATGCGACCGACGGGGTTACCGCAGGCTGGGCCACCGCCGACTCCTACAGCACCGCGAGTGAGTTCCCGAACAGCCCGGTGGGTTACACCATCAACTTCGACACCACCGTCTGGGACACCGGGAACAGGAACGCCGCCTACGACAACGCAACGGCGGGTGACCTGGACGGCATCGCCGACAACATGGGTACCGACGCCAAGGTGACCGTTCCGGCCGGCACGGCCAATGGCACCTACACCATCGTGGTCATGGGTGTCGGTCACGACTCCGCGAAGTCCCACGTGGAGCAGACCATCACCGTCACCGTCTCCAACGGGACCGACACCACCAAGCCGGTGGTCTCGGCAGGCTTTGCCGCCACGACGCCGTCGCTGTCCAGGACCATCCCGGTCTCCGGCTTCGCCGCGACCGACAACACCGGCGTGACCGGCTACATGATCACCACGAGCGCCACCGCTCCGCTTGCCGGCGCTGCAGGGTGGACCGCCACCGCGCCGACCAGTTACACGGTCACCGCCGATGGCAGCTTCACCCTCTATCCCTGGGCCAAGGACGCCGCCGGCAATGTCTCTCTCGTGTACGGCTCGCCGGTCACCGTCCTCGTCGACACGGTCAAGCCGACCGTCACCAGCACCGTCCCGACCACCGGCGCCACCGGCGTCACCCCGGACAGCACCGTTACCCTGAACTTCAGCGAGGCGGTGAACTGCGCCACGGTCACCACCAGCAGCGTTACCATCGCGCCGGCAGTCACCCTGACCAAGACCAGCTGCTCCGGCAGCCAGGCAGTCTTCACCCCGACCGGCCAGGCCGGCTCCACCTCCTACACCGTGACCGCCGGCACCGGTATCACCGATACCGCCGGCAACGCGATGGCGAGCTCGTATCCGTTCAGCTACACCACGGCGGCACCCATCGTCCGCCCGGATACCGCCATCAGCGCTCCGGCAGCATCGGCAGTACTGAGCACCAGCCCGGCAGCCATCACCGGTAGCGCTACCGCGGGGACCAACGCCCTCGGCTCGGTACAGGTCTCCACCAACAACGGCTCCACCTGGAGCGCGGCGACCGGGACCTCGGCCTGGTCCTTCTCCTGGACCCTGCCTGCCGAGGACTACGTCTCCCACACCATCCTGGCCAAGGCCGTGGACAGCGCCTCCAACGAGGACAGCACCCCCGCCTCGGTCACCGTGATCGTCGATACCGTGGCCCCGGCCGGCCTCACCAACACGGCCCCGGCCAACCTGGCCGCCAACCAGGCGCTGACCACTTCGCTCAGTTCCGGTACCGCAACCGACGCCAACGTGAGCGCTGTGGTCCAGTACTTCTTCGAACTGGCCACCGACAGCGGCTTCACCACCGGCGTGCAGCAGAGCGGCTGGCAGACAACCAGGACCTTCGCACCGACGCTTACCGGCGGCACTACTTATTACTGGCACGTGAGGGCGAAGGACGCCGCAGGCAACATCTCGGCGTACACCACGACCTGGAGCTTCACCACCATCGGGCCGACCGCGCCCAACGCGCCGTCCGCCAGCCAGTACCAGGCCGACGGCAGCACCGCCATCGCGCAGGCCGGCACCGCGACCGGCACCACGGTCGTGATCAAGTCCACCGTCACCGACGTGAACGGCGATAACGTGACCCTCCAGGTGGAGATGATCACCAACGCCAACACCTTCTCCGGTACGGCCAACTGCTCCTCGGTGGCAGTGGCCAGCGGCTCGACCGCATCCGCTACTTGCACCGCCCTGACCGACGGGCTTGCCTATAAATGGCGCGCCCGTACCACCGACGGCACCCTGAACAGTGCCTGGGTCGACTTCGGCGCCAGCAACCCCGACTTCACCGTCACGGTTCCCAACACGACCCCGGCTGCCCCGACCGCCCTGGCCCAGTACCAGGCCGACGGCACCACGGCCATCGCCACCGGCGGCACCGCCTCCAGCAACGTGGTGGTGATCGGCGCCACCGTCGACGGCGGCAACGGCGACAAGGTTCTCCTCGAGGTCGACCTGAACAATGACGGCGTCGCCGACTGCGCGAGCCCCTACGTCACCGGCCCTGCCACCGCCCAGGCGGTCTGCAACGGTCTCGCCGACGGCTCCTACGACTGGAGGGTGAGGGCGAAAGACAGCAAGGCCGTTTCCAGCGCCTGGACCGCCTTCAGCGGCACCCCCGACTTCCTGGTCTCCACCGGCCTCGACTTCGGGGTCGACACCACGCCGCCGACCGACGGCATCGCCAGCGCAACCTCCGGCGACGGCTACATCACCGTGAACTGGACCGCCGCGACCGACTCCGGCGCCGGCCTCGACCCGGTCAACACCTACAAACTCGTGAAGTCGAGCGTGTCTACCCCGGCCGACTGCTCGGCCGCGGCGCTCTACACCGGCAACGGCACCTCGTACTTCGACAGCGCGGTCACCAACGGCAGCACCTATTACTATAGGGTCTGCGCCCTGGACGAGGTCACCAACCTCTCCGTCGGCGTGACCGTATCGGGATCCCCCTCGACCATTGCGCTCCCCGATACATCCATCACCGCCCCGGCCGCCAACAGCGTGGTGACCACCGGGCCGGTCTCCATCACCGGTGGCTCCAGCGCCGGCGCCAACCCGGTCGCCTCGGTCCAGGTCTCCACCAACAACGGCACCACCTGGGCCGCCGCCACCGGCACCGCCCCCTGGTCCTTCACCTGGGCGCCCCCCACCGAGGATTACGTGGCACACACCATCCTCGCCAAGGGTGTGGATAGCCTGGGCTACGCCGACGGCACGCCGGCACAGGTCGTGGTCCGCGTCGATAACGTGGCGCCGGCCAATGTCGCCAACGCGACCCCGGCCAACCTCGCCACCAACGTGGCCCTTAGTTCCAGCCTGACCTCGGCCACCGCAACCGACGCCAACACCAGCGCCGCGCTTCAGTACTTCTTCGAGCTGGCAACCGACAACACCTTCACCACCGGCGTGCAGCAGAGCGGGTGGCAGACCGGCACGAGCTTTGCCCCGACGCTTGCCAGCGCCAACTCCTACTACTGGCACGTGAGGGCGATGGACGCGGCGGGCAACATCTCCAACTACTCCACCACCTGGAGCTTCAGCACCATCGGCCAGAGCGGCCCGGACGCCCCGGTCGCTGCCCAGTACCAGGCCGACGGCACCACCGCCATCGCCCAGGCCGGCACCGCCACCGGTTCCACCGTGGTCATCAAGGCTCCGGTCTCCGACCCCAACGGTGACAACGTCACCCTGCAGGTCGAGATGATCACCAACGGCAACGCCTTCGCCGGCGTGGCCAACTGCTCCTCCATCGCGGTCACCAGCGGCTCGACGGCTTCGGCGGCCTGCTCCGGCCTGACCGACGGGCTCTCCTACAAGTGGCGCGCCCGTACCACCGACGGCACCTACAACAGCGCTTGGGTGGACTTCGGCGGCAGCGACCCCGACTTCACCGTTTCCTTCAGCAACGCGGCGCCGGCCGCACCGAGCGCCCTGGCCCAATTCCAGGCGGACGGCACCACTGCCATCGCTAGCGGCGCAGCCGCCACCACCAACGTCGTGGTCATCGGCGCCACCGTCGACGGCGGCAACGGCGACGCGGTTCTCCTCGAGGTCGACCTGAACAACGACGGCATCGCCGATTGCGCGAGCCCCTACGTCACCGGCCCGGCCACCGCCCAGGCCTTCTGCGGCGGTCTCGCCGACGGCTCCTTCGACTGGAGGGCGAGGGCGAAGGACAGCAAGGGTGCGGTCAGCGCATGGACCGCCTTCACCGGCACCCCGGACTTCACCGTGGCCACCGGCCTCGACTTCGCGGTCGACACCACCCCTCCGACCGACGGCAGCGCGAGCGATGCTTCGGGCGACGGTTACATCAGCATCAGTTGGACCCCAGCTAGCGACGCCGGTGCCGGCCTCGATCCGGTCAACACCTACAAGGTCGTCAAATCGAGCGTCTCCACCCCGGCCGACTGCTCGGGCACCGCGCTCTACACCGGTAACGGCACCTCCTACTTCGACAACGCCGTCGTGAACGGCACCACCTACTACTACAGGGTCTGCGCCCTGGACGAAGTCGGCAACCTCTCCGCAGGCACCACCATCTCCGGTTCCGCCTCGGCCATCGCGCTGCCCGACACCACCATGAGCGCACCGGCGGCCAACACCGTCGTCACCACCGGCCCGGTGTCCATCGCCGGTACCGCAAGCGCCGGTGCCAATCCGCTGGCGTCGGTACAGGTCTCCACCAACAACGGCACCACCTGGGCCGCCGCCATCGGCACCACCGCATGGTCCTTCAGCTGGGCACCGTCCACCGAAGACTACGTGGCGCACACCATCCTCGCCAAGGGGGTCGATAGCCTCGGCTACGCCGACGCCACGCCGGCGCAGGTCACCGTCCGGGTGGATAACGTAGCCCCGGCAGGGTTGAACAACTCGGCACCGGCCAACCTGGCCGCCGCCGTGGCGCTCAATGCCTCCCTCACTTCGACCACCGCCACCGACGGCAACACCTCGGCCGCGGTACAGTACTTCTTCGAGATCGCCACCAACTCCGGCTTCACCACCGGCGTGCAGCAAAGCGGCTGGCAGGCAGGCACCAGCTTCACCCCGACCCTGGCGCCGGCCACCCAGTACTTCTGGCACGTCATGGCGAAGGACGCCGCGGGCAACACCACCGCCTATACCACCACCTGGAGCTTCACCTCCAGCGTGGTTGCACCTGAAACCGTTCTCTCCGCTCCCGCCGCCGGCACCGTCTTCTCCACCTCGCCGGCTGCAATCAGCGGTACCGCGACCGCCGGCACCAATCCGCTCGGCTCGGTACAGGTCTCGGTGAACAACGGCACCTCCTGGAACACCGCCACCGGTACCGGCTCCTGGAGCTACTCCTGGACACTCCCCGCCGAGGACTACGTGGCGCACACCATCCTGGCGCGTGCGGTAGATAATGCCTCCAACGCAGATCCGACCCCTGCCAGCGTCTCGGTCTACGTCGACACCGTGGCTCCGACCGGCTTCGCCAACTCCACGCCGGCGAACCTCGCCACCTCCGTGGCCACGACGACCTCGCTGACCACATCTGCGGCGACCGACGCCAACGTCACGGCACCGGTGCAGTACTTCTTCGAAATCGCGACAAACTCCGGATTCACCACCGGGGTGCAGCAGAGCACCTGGCAAACCGGTCTCTCATTCGCGCCGACCCTCGACTACGGCACCACCTACTACTGGCACGTGAGGGCAAAGGACGCCGCCGGCAACATCTCGGCCTACAGCACCACCACGAGCTTCACCACCGCGGCGGCCGTCACCACGGTCGGCCAGGGCACCGGCGAGATCAGCCTCACCATCCCGCCGGGGGCTACCGAGATGGACCTCGATACCTTTACCCTTGCTACCCAGGCGGGCACCGACACCGTCACCGGCCTGACCGTGACCCTGGCCAACGGTACCTGGGCGGGCATCGCGTCCATCAACGTCACCGACGACACCGGCACCACCGTCTACGGCAGCGCCAACCCGGGGTCGAACACGGTGGCCATCACCCTGACCACCCCGATCACGGTGACCACGACGCCGACCCAATACGTCCTGGTCATCAACGCCAAGACGGCGGTGTCCATGCCGGCACCTCCGGGCGCCACCTACGCCGTGACCGGAACCGTGACCGCGATCACCTCCAGCAACCCGAAGGCGTATGGCGACTCGGCCTCGGCCACCGTCACCATCGACAACCTCTCTCCGGCCAATGTCACCGCCGCGGGGGGGGCTGCCGGCATCGCCTCCAACACGCTGTACTGGACCAACCCGGCCGACTCCGACTTCGCCGGCATCGTGGTGCTGCGCCGCGCCGGCAGCGCCGTCACCGACACCCCGGTGGAAGGTGTCAGCTACCTGCAGGACAACGTCATCGGCTCCAGCACCGTTGCCTACTCGGGTAGCCTCAACAACTTCATCGACGCACCGCTTACCAACGGCACGGTCTACTACTACAAGATCTTCGCAGTGGACGCCCGCGGCAACTACTCGGCAACCGGCGTCGCCGTCGGCCCCTACACCCCGGTGCGCACCGCATGGGCCAACAGCCCGATGCTGCACACCTCCACCACCACCGGTTCCACCAAGTGGAGCGCCAACGGCGGCTGGGGCGAGCCCGGCAAGAAGTACGGCGCCTTCACCTGCGCCACCTGCCACACCATGAGCACCACCAGCATCATGCGCGTCGCCACCAGCGTGGCCACCGGCGACGGCAGCAACTGGCCTATCACCCCTCCCGCCCCGACTGTCGCGGTTTCCTACCTGAACCCGGCGACGGACAAGGGCAGCGATACGGTTCACGCCACCTCGAACCGCATCTGTGAGGTGTGCCACAGCCAGACCAGCGTTCACAAGTACAACAACACAGTCGCCGGTCACAACGGCACCGTGAACTGCACCCAGTGCCACTCGCACAGCGCGGGCTTCAAGGGCTCCGGCGGCAGCTGCCTGCTGTGCCACAATACCCCGCGCGGCGTGCGCCAGCAGGTCGTGGGCGCCACCCTGGGCTCAACCGGCGACGACTTCGTGCGCCCGTCCAGGCACATCAAGAACACCACCGTCAAGAACGTGGACTGTATCATCTGCCATGCCGAGGGGGATATCACCTCGACCGAGAGTTCGGTTAAGCAGGTAGGCGCCCACATGAACGGCGTTGTCAAGCTGAGGAACGTCGACGCACAGGGCAACCCCGGCACCGCCGGCACCAACTTCTGGAACTGGCCCGGCCGTCGTGCCGGTGGCACCACCATCACCTCCGCCGACCGCGACAACATGGACCGCTTCTGCGTCAACTGCCATGACGCCGACGGCGCCAACACCATCACTGTCGACGCTGCCGGTACCGGCATCACCACCGGCACGGGCGTGGCCAGGAGGACGACGCCGTTCAACCCGCTGGACGGCGGCACGCCGCTCAACGTCAAGTCGCAGTTCAACTCCGGCAACGCGGTGGGCAGCGCCTACGCCAGTCATCACAACCTGAACATCTACACCAAGCGTTACACCTCGACCTACGCGTCGACCTACGCTAGCCGCGGCGGCTGGACCGGCACCTCCAAGGATAATGTCGCCATGACCTGGAACACCGGCCTGCACTGCTCCGACTGCCACCTGAACGAGAGCAACGCCCACGGCGCGCGCAACGCCACCCGGATGCTGCAGGACAAGAACGGCGCCGACGCGGCGGCCACCAACACCAACGACGGCAGCGCCACCTTCGTCTGCTACCGCTGCCACCTGAGCACCGTGTACAACTACAGCAACGTGACTGTGACCGGCAAGGCCCGCATCGAGCACAGCAGCTTCGACAACGTGCCGTGGGGACCGGGCACCTACAACGACCACGGCATCGTCTGCTTGAACTGCCACATGGGCGGCGGGGTCAACACCATCGGCGGCATCCACGGCAACAACCGCTCCATTACCACGTTGACCGCCGGGGCCACCAAGAGCTACCGCTTCATCTACGGCGGCCAGCTCGGTCTGAACATCTCCGAGGCCAACTGGGCCACCACCACGGCTCCTACCTGCTACACCGCCTCCTCGACCTGGGGCGGCGCGTGCAACAAGCACGACGGCTCCGCAGGCACCGGCAGGATCGGTACCCCGAACTACGCAAGACCTCTGCAGTAACCCAGAGGGAGACGCCCCGGCAAGTCCGGGGCGTCACCCTTTGCTCTCACCACTTTACGGTTAGCCGCGTCCATGCTTTTCGGCCTGGCGGTCACCCTGGCCGGTCGTGCGGACGCAGTGCACCGTGTGTTCCGTCTAGTTAGTCGCGCCTTACCTTTCTGTTGCCTTGTTGTTGCCAACCCCATTCCTTTACCCGAAAAGCCTTCCGGTCATATCCCGAAGCAGTCCCCACAGGGCGCGATCGCGTTGCTTTATTCTTAAAACTCACCAAGCCCTCTCCAGTATTGCCTTTCGAAAAAATCCCATGCTCATTAAAGAGGTTGCTTCGCCTGCCCGACAAATCCATCCTTCCGCCATATGGCGTAGCGGATACCGGGTATGCTTCTTGCTCATTAATGCGTCCGTAGGACTATTTCGCACCTCTAAATCGTCCATTGCCGCACTAGAAGATGAGAGACGGGGGAAGGTTATGCTGAGAAAAACACTGGCTGTTCTGGCTGCTACGGCCGTCATATCGGGGGCGCTCTCATGGGCGGCAACATCGTTCCAACTGCAGACGAAGCTGAGCAGTGCCGGTGGCACCCTCCAGGTCCGCAACAATGCAGTACAGACAGTGGCAGGTACCACCGTTTACAGCAACTTCACCACGGCCGCCCCGGTCCCGGTGCGGGTCACCGCCAACCCCGGCTACAAGATCTCCAGTCTGACCAAGAGCGGCGTAGCCCAGGTGATCGGTAACTACACCACCCATTACTACACCACGGTGCAGAAATCGGACGGATCGGTGCAGGCCCTGGTGGCCGGCTTCGCCATCCAGAAGTACACCGTGACCGGTACCGCTTCCGGCCCCGGCACAGTCACCCCGGCGAGTTCCTCGATCGCCTACGGCAGCAACGCCACCCTCACCGCCAGCCCCAACGCCGGCGCAGTGTTGACCGGCGTCACCGGCGGCACGGCCACCGTTTCCGGCAGCCCGGTCGTCTACCCCTGCTCCACCCCGGCCACCATCACGGTGACCAACGTGACCGGGCCCAGGACCGTGCAGGCCGTCTTCGCCGCGGTCGGGGCCAACGCCGGCGAGAACCAGACCGCCATGATCGTCACCAAGGTCACCCTGAGGGGCACCCTGCAGGGGGGCGGCACCTTCACCTGGGTCCAGGACAGCGGCCCCGCGGTCACCCTGGTCGGCGCCGGCACCTTGAACCCCGAGTTCACTCCGATGACGCTGGGGACCTACGTGTTCCGTCTCACCCAGTACTTAAGCGGCGTGGCCGTCGCCACCTCGACCACCCAGGTCAAGGTGGTCGACTCGCTGATCACCTCCATGAGGACCGACTGCAACGGCTGCCACGGCCCTACCGGCATCTACCCGACCCCGCAGGCCTTTATCTCCTGGTCCTCCTCGAACCACAAGTACCTCGGTGTCTCCTGCGTTTCCTGCCACACCACGGGCGCCATGCCGACCCCCGTCAATACGACCACGGTCGATTCCAGCACCTTCGTCAACCTCAATGCCAGCGCCGGTCCGGTCGGCGGCTACTTCTGCGCCGCCTGCCACACCGATTCCATCTTCGCCGGTTACGACCGCTCCTTGCACAAGACCAAGGGCGTCACCTGTATCTCCTGCCATAAGGGCGGCCCGCACCTGCCTGAGGCCGAGCCCGGCGTCTGCCAGGAGTGCCACTACAACGGCCTGGGCATCGTCCCCAACCACACGGTCGACATCGGCCCCAACGTTATCTGTATCTCCTGCCACAACCCGCACTCCAGCTTCGCGGCGGTGCAGGGCGACCTGGAGACGCTGCACTACGGCAACATGACCACCGGCGCCTACCCGGCGACCTACGTCACCTCGCGCGCCGCCTGCACCGACTGCCACTTCTCCACGGTCACCAACCAGGCGATCCGCCAGGCATGGTACACCTCCGGCCACGCCAAGGGGAGCGCACCGGCGTTTGCCTCCTACGACTTCAAGACCATGGACGGCTGCGTGCAGTGCCACACCACCACCGGCTTCGTGAACTTCTCCACGGGCAAGGTCACCACGGCTTGGGGTGTCGCCTCGGACAAGACCAAGGAGATGGTCACCTGCCGCGCCTGCCACATCGACATCGTCACCGGCGCGCTGCGCACGGTGCAGCCGTCCAAGCCGTACGCCAACGAGCCGGCCTACGTCAACCCGGCGGTGGGCGAGTCCAACCTGTGCGTGACCTGCCACAGCGGCACCAACACCGGCCAGGTGATCACGACGCAGCTGCAGGCCAACGCCGACTTCACCAACCTGGCCTTCATCCAGCCGCACTACGCGACTGCCGCGGCCGCCATGTACGCCAAGGGTGGTTACCACTTCCCGGGTCGCAACTATGACCTGGGCGCCACCCACAGCAACCTGGGCAGTACCAACGCCAAGGGGCCCTGCGTCTCGTGCCACAGAAACGGCACCTACGGCCACTCCTTCAGAAGCGGCGTGAGCACCCTGTGCACCACCTGCCACGGCGCCAACATGCCGGAAGAGCAGCGCCAGCTGGCGCGCGATTCCTTCGTCAGCCTGCTGGAAGTGCTCCGTGCCCAGCTGGCCGCCAAGGGCTTCGTCTACACCCAGAACGCGCCGCACTTTGCCCAGCGCAACTGGGGCTCCGGTCAGCAGGGCGCCAACGTCATGGGTGCGGCCTTCAACTACGCCTTCCTGGTGCGCGAGCTGGGCTCCTTCGGCCACAACCCGCGCTACTCCAAGCAGCTGGCCATGGACTCCATCGACATCCTGGACAACGGCGTGATCGACGACTCGGTGACCACGCTGGCGGTGCCGACGCTGCGTGACGCGGGCGCCATCAGCCAGGCGGTGGCCGACTCCGTGATCGCCTACAAGGCGCGCAACCTGTGCATCACCTGCCACGGCGGCTCCGCTTCCACCCCGAGCCCGATGGCGACCAACCAGCACGGCACCCACATCACCGCGGTCTACGGCCCGGGCGCTTATCTCGGGAGCGAGTACACCGCCTGCCAGGCCTGCCACGTCGGCACCACCGCCACCCACAACAACGGCTCGCCCGACCTGAAGAGCGGCGACGGCTCGCTGTGCATGGGTTGCCACGCCGGCCAGCTGGTCGACTGGAAGACCACCAGCCGCATCGAGTGCACCGTCTGCCACGCGCAGAACCCGGCGCAGCTCCCCAACGGCACCCAGGCGCCGTACAAGCCCTACTTCGGCACCAAGGGTCACGGCCGCTTCGCGGTGAGCAACCAGTGCACCGTGTGCCACGACCAGAACGCGACCCACATCACCGGCACCCTCGG
>NZ_BLXY01000013.1 GCF_014193585.1 Geomonas paludis | reverse complement strand
CACAAGGTGGCTATAACCGCTACGATGCGAAAGCTCCTGGTCATACTGAATGCAATGCTCAGAGATAACCAGCCTTGGAGCGATAGCCACGCTTTTGCTTGACAGAGAACACGGTTGCTTTGCGGCTTTGCGTGAGGCCGTCTTGGGTTATACTTGGCGGTGCCGCTTTCACATTAAGCTGTTTCGGGAGGTGCCCCATGAGAATCCACGACATCAGCGTAGCGCTGTCACCCGATCTTCCCTCCTACCCCGGGGACCCCACCGTTAGCGTAGAGCCCTGGCACCGCATCGCCAAGGGAGACGCCGCCAACCTTTCCCGCATCACGCTCGGCACCCACTCCGGCACCCACATCGATCCTCCCCGCCATTTCAACGATGCCGGCATCACCGTTGACGAGATCCCGCTCGACCTCCTCATCGGACAGGCACGGGTCGTAGAAATCCCCCGAGCCAAAAAGATCGGCCGCGACGAACTGGAGCCGCTGGAGTTGAAGGGAGTGGAACGGCTGCTGATCAAAACCGGCAACTCGGACTTTTGGGGGGATCGCGAATTTCATGACGATTTCGCCGCGCTGACGGCGGAGGGGGCGCACTACCTGCACCACTTGAAGATAAAGCTGGTGGCGATCGACTATCTTTCCGTGGAACCGATGGACGGGGACGGCGAGGTGCACAGGATTCTGCTCAACGGCGGCATCCCGGTCATCGAAGGAATCAACCTGGCCGGCGTTCCGGCGGGATATTACCAGTTGATCTGCCTGCCGTTGAAGCTGAAGGACGGGGACGGGGCGCCGGTCCGGGCGCTTTTGATCGACAATCCCGGCGCCGCGGCGGAGCAGCCGTTCGATCCGCACACGAGCAGGTGGCCCCTTTCGTAACGTTTTTCTTCGTCCCCCTCCCCTTGCGGGAGGGAGGTAGGGGGTGGGGGAACTGGCCATCACTTCCGGAAGTAGCATCTTCGTAACAGTAGCAAATAAACAAGGGGACCGGCTCATAGAGCCAGTCCCCTTTTCATTCGCGCCGGCCGGCCGAAGCCCGTACCGCGGTTTTACAGAGCCTTCTGCTTGTTGCAGCACCCCTTCTGGACCGGCTGGTCCGCGGGGGCCTGGTCCTGCTGCAGCTTCGCGCACTTCGCGCAACCCGCTGCGGGAGCAGCGTCGGCGCCTTTCAGCTTCTGGCATTTATCGCAAGCAGGCTGGACAGCTGCCCCCTTCGGGCACTTGTCGCAACCCGGCTGCTGTGCGGCGCCACCCTGCTTCGGGCAGTTCGCGCAAGGAGCAGCGGCGCCTTGATCGGCAGCAGCCGCTTTGGGGCAATTCGCGCAAGGAGCGGCACCCTGCTCGATGGCAGCCGCCTTGGGGCAGTTGGCGCAGGGAGCCTGCTGCTGCACCTGTTGCTGCATCTTGGCGCAGTTGCCGCAGCCCGGTTTAACCGCTTGCTCGTCGCCCCACACCGCCAGGGCTCCCGCTACCAGCAATACCACCGGGAACAGGGCAATCAACAATGTCTTCTTCATAGAACCCTCCGTAGTTACGTTTAGTGAAAAAACCTGTCTAACAGGGATAAAGGGGATAGAAGGGATAAGGCCTCAAGCTTTGGATTTTTCCTCTGTCTTTGCCGTTATCCCCTTCATCCCTTTTATCCCTGTTAATATGCTGTTGCCTCTCCGTCCGGCTGCTCGAATGCCCCTTCCGGCGCGGCCTCCAGGAACTCCGCATCGAGCGGCGCCACCGCCTCGATGATCTTGCCGCGCGGACCGGTGAAACGCATGGCCCGGCAATGCAGCATCATCCTGCTGGCGGGAATCCCGCCGTAGCTCTCGTCCCCGATGATGGGGAACCCGGAATGGGCCAGGTGCACGCGGATCTGGTGGGTGCGCCCGGTAAGCGGCTTCGCCTCGATGGCGGTCACCCCGCCCCCTTCGCCCAATACGTTGAAGACGGTGCGCGCCGGTTTCCCCCTGAGCGACACGCCGTAGCGGAACTTGCTGACCCGGTCCAGCGGCGCATCCACCTTCCAGCTCTGCTGATCCGGCGAACCGGACACCAGCGCCCAGTAAGTCTTCTGCACCTTCCCCTCTTTCAGGAGGTTGGAGATGAGCGTCGCTGCCTGCTTGTGCTTGGGAAAGAACATCACGCCGCTGGTGCCGCGGTCCAGACGGTGCACCACGCGGGACGGATCCCGCAGGCCGATGCTCTTCATGTAGCACTCGACCGCATACTCGACCGTCCCCTTCAACTGGTACGGCGTGCGCTGGCTGTTGACCCCGACCGCCTTGTACACGGCCAGGAAATCCTTGTCCTCGTAAAGGAGCTCGTGCTTCTGGTACACCAGGTCGATGCAGCGGTCCGCCTCCATCAGCCCCAGGGCGACCTCGTCCCCTTCCTTCACCTGCCGCGATGCCACCCGGACCAGCACCTGGTTGATGTTGCAGCCGCCCCAGTCGATGACCCTGCGGATCTCACCCTTGGAGAGTTGGGGGAACAGCAGCTTCGCCGCATCGTCCAGCCTGAGCCCCGCCTGCTCCGCGTCTATCCGTGCCGTCAGTATCATGCCAGGTGCCTCTGGGCACGCAAAAGCGCCACGATGGTCTTGCCGTCGGTGATGCTGCCGTTGGCCGCCATCGCCAAGGCCTGGTCAAACGGTATCTTCTGGCAGGATATTTCCTCGTAGGCTTCCGGTGCCGCCTCCCCCTGGGAAAGGCCGGTGGCGAGGTAGAGATGCACCACCTCGTCGAAGACACCGGGCGAGGGATGGATGACGCCCAGGGAAACGATCTTCTGCGCTACCAGTCCGGTTTCTTCCATCAGCTCGCGCGCGGCGCACAGTTGCGGGTCCTCACCGGGGGCGAGCCTGCCGGCCGGGACTTCCAGCAGGAAGTCCTCCACCGCGGGGCGCAGTTGCCGGATCAGCGTGACGCAGCCGTCGTCGTGCAGCGCGAGCACGCCGGCGCCGCCGGGATGGCGGACGACCTGGTAGGTGTACCACCCCTGGTCGCCGATGAGCACGTCCATCTGCTCGATGCCGACCACGAGGCCGTTGAAAAGCATTGCCCTGTTCTTCGTTTCCATGAATCCCCCAAGGGTAGATACATACCATTTCCGTGATGGATTTGACAAAAGATAAATTCGGCGGGAACGTGAACGGCGGCGCAAGGCGGGCGAGTAGACGACAGGGGGAATTAAACGGTGGATAATATTGCGGCCATCTGGTACCCTCTGAAGCTTATATCCAAACATGCGAGGTGAACAATATGGCACAAGCTAAAGACGGGGACCGCGTAAAGGTTCATTATACAGGGAGACTGGACGACGGCACCGTGTTCGACTCTTCCGAGTGCGGCGAAGACGATTGCGGCTGCGGGCACGGCCCGCTGGAATTCGTCATCGGCTCCGGCCAGGTCATTCCGGGCTTCGAGGCGGGGGTCAAAGGGCTTTCCGTCGGCGAATCCAAGACCATCCACATTCCCGTTGACGAAGCCTACGGTGAAAGGATGAACGAGATGGTGGCGGTGGTGCCGCGCGGCGACCTCCCCCCGGAGATGAACCCGGAAGTCGGGCAGCAGCTGGAAGTGACCCAGGAGGACGGGCAGATCTTCAACGTGATGGTGACCGAGGTCAACGACGCAACCATCACCATCGACGCCAACCACCCGCTGGCGGGCCAGGCGCTCAACTTCGACCTCAAGCTGGTGGAAATCCTCTAAGGAACCAGCTGATACGTCAGAAAATAAAAAATCCCCTCCCGCAAAGGAGGGGATTTTTTTATCCCCATGCGACCTGAAGAGGCCGGGCTAGTTCTCGGTCATGAAGTGCTGCTCGTACAGGTCTTCCAGCTCCTGGAGGTGGCGGGACTCGTCGGCCAGCATCTTCTTGAACAGCACCGCCATGGGAGCGCCTTCGCAGCCGCGGGACATCCGGTCGTAGAAGTCGATGGAACCTTTCTCGAGGTGGATGGCGTAGGCCATGGCGTCGCGGGCCGTGGAATCGGGGCGGAGCTCCTTCTTCGGCAGCACGTAATCGAGGTTCATGGTCGGCACCGGCTGGTGCAGCCCCTCTCCCCCTTTCATCTCCCCTTCAATCAGCGCCTTCTCCAACTGGTGCTTGTGCTCAAGCTCGTCGAAGGCGGCTTCCTTGATGATCTGACGGGCAGCCTTGTCTTTCACGATGCGGAGCGCGGCAAGATAAGCGCGGAATCCCTCGTTTTCCATCTGGGCGGCCATTTCGATCGCAGCTTCAAATGTGTAACAGACATCACCTTGCTCAGCCATGGCGGGTCTCCTCTAGTCTTTGTTGTGAAAGGCTTTTTAACACAAGATAGGCGCGAGCACAAGATTTTGTATACACATGGTTGCCTAAATGGAGATTCCAGCAACTCCTGCTACACTATCGGCTGTTGTTATAAGCCGGGAAGGGAACTTTTGGTACTCTGAGGAGCGGCAAAGATACGGCGGAGGCTTGTATGTTGATCTTTTTGGCTGGCGGCACCGGTTTCGTGGGGGGACATGTAAGAGAAGCGCTTCTGGCGCGCGGGCACAGCTTGAGGCTGCTGGTGCATCGCAGGAGCCTGGGGAGCACCGAGCCCGACGTCGAGGAAATTGTCGGTGACGTCACCAAGCCGGAAACGTTCGAGGAAGCCGTGCGCGGCTGCGATGCCACCATCAACCTGGTCGGGATCATCAGAGAGTTCCCGGGACGGGGAATCACCTTCCAGCGCCTGCACGTGGAGGGCACCGCGAGCATCCTGGCGGCAGCGAGAAAAGGCAACGTGCGGCGCCACCTGCAGATGTCGGCCCTGGGGACCCGCGCCGACAGCACCGCCCGTTACTTCAAGAGCAAATACCAGGCGGAAGAACTGGTGCGGCAGTCCGGCCTCGACTACACCATCTTCCGCCCCTCCATCGTCTTCGGGCCGAAGGACGAATTCATCAACATGCTGGCGGGCTACATGCGCACCTTCCCGGCCATGCCCGTCATCGGAGACGGAGAGTACCAGTTGCAGCCCATCTCCGCCGACGACGTCGCCCGCTGCTTTGCCGACGCCCTGGATAAACCCGAAACTATAGGTCAGCAGTATGAACTGTGCGGGCCCGACCGTTACAGCTACAACGAGTTGCTCGACGTCATCGGTCGCGTGCTCGGCAAGAGTCACGTCGCCAAGATAAAGAATCCGCTTTCGCTCATGCGGCTGGTAGTACCCTTCTTCGAGGGCTTTTCCTTCTTCCCCATCACATCGGACCAGATAGCCATGCTGGTGCAAGGCAACACCTGCGACGGCAGCTGGCGCAAGACCTTTCAGTTCGAGCCCGTCAACTTCGAGCCCGGCATCCGCAGCTACCTCAAATAGTCCAAAAGCTCTGCCACGCAAAGCCGCAAAGGCGCAAAGAGACCAACTTCATAAACAAACAGGGATAAAGGGGATAAAAGGGATACAACCAAATCGTGGTTGGCCATCCCCTTTATCCCTTTTATCCCTGTTAACCGTTTTAAGCCTTGCTTGGCGGCTTTGCGTGCGAGGGCTTGCCCACCGTAGCGCGTAGCGCGAAGGTGGGTTTTGACTCTCTTTTGTCTTTCACGTATAGTAAGGCACTTTTTTTCAAGGAGAGTCATGCATGGGCGAGACGGTTAGATTCGGCATTTCCATGGACGACCAGTTGCTGGAGAGCTTCGACCGGCTCATCGAGCAGAAGGGTTACGCCAATCGCTCGGAGGCGATCCGCGACCTGATCCGGGCCGCCCAAGTCGAGCTCGACTGGGAAGAAGGTGAAAAAGAAGGCGTCGGCACGGTGACCCTGGTTTACAACCACCACGTGCGCGACCTCTCGGACAAGCTCACCGAGCACCAGCACGCCCACCACGACCAGATCATATCCGCACTACACGTTCACCTCGATGCCCACAACTGCCTCGAAGTCCTGGTGGTCCGCGGCAAGGCCCGCGACGTGCGCCGCATCGCCGACGAGCTGATCGGCGTAAAAGGCGTCAAGCACGGCAAACTCGTCATGACCACCACCGGCGAGGGACTGCACTAGGATTGTCTCCCCTCGCCCACCGGGAGAGGGGCGGGGGTGAGGGACCTGCAGTGCTGCAACAAAAGAAGGAAGCATGATCAAAGACGACCACTACTGGATGGGCAAGGCCATCGACGAGGCCCAAAAGGCCGAAGCCATCGGCGAGGTACCGATCGGCGCCGTGATAGTGAAAGACGGAGCCGTCATCGCGCGGGGACACAACCTGCGTGAAAGCAAACAGGACCCTTCCGCCCATGCCGAAATGATCGCCATACGGAAGGCCGCGAAGAAGCTTGCCAGTTGGCGCCTTACCGGCGCTACCCTCTACGTCACCCTCGAGCCCTGCACTATGTGCATGGGAGCCATCATCCTCTCGCGCCTGGACCGCGTGGTCTTCGGCAGCTATGACCCCAAGGGGGGGGCTGCCGGATCCCTTTTCGACTTCTCCGATGACAAGAGACTGAACCACAGCGTCGTTCTCACCCCCGGCGTGCGCGGCGCGGAAACCTCCGGCATGCTCTCCGCTTTCTTCGTGAAGTTGCGTGCCCAGAAGAAGCAGGAGCGGTTGTCCTCCAACAGCTGAAAAAAAAGAGAAAAAAGCGCTAAACCTTTCTTCGCCCCGAGCCGAAAGTTTAAGACATCCAATCTCTTTTCCGGCTTTGAGAGGGGCCTATGCAAATTGAAGAAATCACCCCCAATTCCATCATGGCCACGCACCATGAGATCACCCGACTGGCGACCTATACGGAAGAACTGCTGCAGGGGACGATAGCGTCGGAAGACCATTCCCGCCACAAGCTCACCGCCGTGCTCAGGGTGTACAGCGAGCTGGGCCTGATCTGGCGCATTCTGTCGGAGATAGATACCAGGGGCGTTCTGACCAAGACACAGCGGCAATATCTGCAGGATTTCTATGCCGGACTTACCTACTGAAGCCAGGGCGCCACAACAGGGTTGAATTTCTCTTTGGAATAAGGTATATCTTTCTGCTCTGAGGAGTGCGCTCCTTTGACAACAGCATATCCGGAGAGATGTCCGAGTGGTCGATGGTGCCTGACTCGAAATCAGGTGTACCGAAAGGTACCTAGGGTTCGAATCCCTATCTCTCCGCCATTTTAATCACTGCTTAATCAGCTAGTTATGCAGTGCAAGCCCCTGGCTTTCACAAGGACTTTCACAAGAAAAGGCTTTGTAGGAGGACAGGGGCTTTCTTCTGTACTCGACGTAATCCCTGCCCATGTAGTTCCGGATATCCTCGGCGTCTTCTTCGATCCCTTCGAGATAATCTCCGTAAGTTTCGAAAATCATCTGCTTGTTAGCGTGCCCCATGAGGTTGACGAGGCGGAGCGGGTCTACCCCAGCGACGAGGCTCCACGCAGCAAAGCTGTGCCTAAGGCTGTAAGGTGGGCGATAAGCAACCCCGGCTTTTTCAAGGGCAGGTTTCCAGTAGCGCTCGATGAAGCCTTCTCTGAGATAGGGGCCACCGCTAGGCTCTGCGAAGGCCCATTTGCTCTCCCCCCTGGAAAGAACCTCATCAAGGATTTTCCGAATCCTTTTGGTGATTGTAATACTGCGGAATCTTGCGGTTTCCTTGAGGGAATCCTTTTCCACCTTCCGAACAATTGACTGCTCTAACTGGATTTTGTTGGGGCCGATATCGCTACGCCGAAGACCGGACACCTCACTATGGATCGTGCCAGTAAGAATCATGAATTCGACCATTGGGCGATACCAGAGGTCAATGTTTTCTAAAATCCGGGTCACTTCAGTGAATCGGAAGATCTGGCGCTTAGTCATCTTCTTCTTGGGGAGATTGTTTTCCATTTTGGCAAAAGGGTCAGGGAGGGTCCAGTGATATTTGTCGCATGCATCTTCGAAAAGCGCGCGAAGAACCGTAATGACATTTTTTGCCCTTGAACGGGACACAGTTTGTCCTTTGTTCTTTCCAATTTTGCAAGTCATCCCAGCCAGAAACTTTTTGACCTCGAATTTTGTGAGGTCGTAAAAGGTTATGTCTTTAAAATAGGGCTTAATGCTGGCATTCAAAATGGCGAGATAATCTCCCCGCTTTCCAACGTGATAAAGTGAAACGACCTCAGCCACCCAGCCTTCGATGTACTCACCGATGAATACGTCCTTAGGATCGGGTGAATAGTCGCGACCTTCGAGTTTTGCAAACGCTGCCTTTTCTGCTTCGCTTGCACCCGGAAAAGCCTCGCTGAAGACAAGCTTTCCGGCATTGCGTTTCCGTAACACCCCGTCAAGCCACTTCCGTACCTGCTCGCGGTTTTCTGGTGTATCACCGAGACCAGTGGACTTTTCGATCCGACGTCCGAGGTAGGTGAACAAGATGTATAACTTCTTCGATCCAGGCTTCCGAAGAATCGATCCCCCCTTTCCCTTCTCTGAGTTGTCAAAGACCAGTAGGGGCTGTTTTTTCGCGGGTTTTTGCCTCATTCATACCTCCTGAAGCTCGCTCCCACCAGCCAAAGTCCGCTTCGATCTTAGCATAATGCTATTCGTATTCCCAGTTTATCTGGGTTCCTACGACTGACTTCGAAGATTCCTTCCTCTCGTGCACCCGAGCATGCACCGGAGGCAACTCCACAGTACAACCTGCAAGCAGGTATTCAATCAGATCTGAGTTCCAGCAGATTCTGACAATTCTACCGTACTTAATGAAATGCTTCCCTTGGACAAGGATTCCCCGTTGCTTCCAGTCATATGCGGTAGCTCTGGAAATAGCCATTCTTTCAGCAAACATTTCTATTGTGATTAACTCAGTAAGAATCATGTCGGTATCTGCTGACTTGCGGCTTTTTACGGCCTAGCCAGAAACGAGGCGACGTGGTAAATGCACCTCTGAAGGTTTGCTGCCTCGGCAGGCGTGAAATAGACGGGTGGCTCTTGTGCCGGCGTCTCGGCATCGACCATCACGTTTAAACAGAGGTTTTCCGAACCCTGTGTCGCGATGGTGGCCCTAATATGGAGCCCACAGATCAAAAAGTCTCTGGCTCCCTTTTTAACCAAGCCACGTTCGAAAAAATCTAACAGCGTGATCAGATCGTTGCAGCCATTCTCATAGTATACAGTTCTTGCTATATCTCCCTGGTTGTTCTTGTACCTATCAATAGTTACGAACTCTCTATTGAAAAGCACCACACTTGCGTCCTTCTTAATAATCAAGTCGTGTCTACCGTCATTTTGTTCATACTCTACCGTTTTAGTCACTCTAGCTTTTTCTGTACTGTACAACACATGCTCAGAGACTGTATTCCGCATATATCCTCCTAACGTATTCTGCTGTAACCCTAATTTTACACACAGTATTTAGATAAACTGTTATATCTCTAAACGAAATGGACTTCTTACGTGCAGTATGAATTTCTCCAATGTGGGCTTTAACTTTATATTTAATACTGCTCTCTTTTCTTTTTTTAGGTACCTTCATTATTCTTTCTTCCAATATTTCTTCCGCAAGATCAGCATACTCCGCAGAGTTTTTTCTATTGGAGGCAGTGTGTTCTGAGTAATGGTAGTCTTTCAGTCCCATGATAAACCCGCAATAAATCAATGTTACCTTGCCAACCTCTGGGAACTCTGACTTGGCTTTGTAATTAAAATCGACGGCGGAGGCCATTGCCTTGCGTCTCGAGGCATCAGGCAGGTTGGCGGCGTACTTCAAGAGCCTTTTACGTTGAGCTTCATCTGTGTTGGTGATCTTGTCGATCAGGGCTTGAACTGGATCATGTTGCACCTCTTACCTCCTCGTGGCATAAAATGTCTTAGCGACCTCGGCTCTATGGTGGGAGCAACGCCTGGAAAGTTCAGCCAGTGCTGACGATTGGGTCATGCCGGCCAGAAATGCATTTTCCAAGAAGTTATAGGCGAAGGCATGCTTTAAACCATGGGTACCCCTGGCGCGGCGATGTTGTCCTGTCACCTTGGCAGCCCTTTCAACAGCTTTCAGGTAGCCTCTGTAATCTCCGCTTAGATGTCCAAAGTATTCAATGAAGCACTCCAACTTTCGATATGTTGCTGGGGTAATGTAATGCTCCCCACAAAATCCGCCCTTCTCTACTGTGACGATCACTCCGACGAGCCTGCCATCCTTGAAGTAAGGATCTTCCTGGATTCCACACAGGTTTTCGTGGGTCAGGGCAGACTTCGAGTATTCAGACTGCGCAAATCCGACGCCCTCCGCTCGCGCACCACCTTCGTACTGAATCCTGGCCGCAAGAGAGAAAGCCGGGTCTTTAATCGCCTGTAACAACCGTTCGGGATCTTCATAGCCTCGTCCATGGCCACCCCAAGGGTTTCTACCTTTGACCCTGTTTCTCAATGCAGCCTTTACTTCAGCACTGCCATCCAAAAAGATGGAACTGTCGCGATAGGTGTTACACATGACCGCCTCCTTTTCTTTCACGAAGTGCGTACAAGGCCTGCTCCAGTTTGATTATTGCTGACCTGTACTGCGCGATTGTTAAAGGGGCAAGGCCTTTCCTGACTTGCACAAGAAACCATGAGTTAACATCATTCGCGTTTAACTCATCGATGCTAGTAAGCCCCCTGCGTTCTTTGGCGAATTTGACTATGCTGTGCCACACTCGCAAGTACGCCTTGCGAGTGTTGTCAGAATGAATGACCGTATCCTTCTTTCCTGCCAACTTCATTCCGTGGCGTTTTATTCCAATGCCCTTGGCACAAGCCTGGTACAGACCTTCAACCTGTGCATGTAACGACCGTCTCATTTTCTGCCTCCCTTCTGCCCGGCATTAAAGCCCTGATGGCCCTTTCCCATTCAACCCAAACTTCTCGTCTCCTTCATTTGAATTTCCAAGGCATACCTTGGTGGTCTGTTTAACAATAGCCACACTCTCATTCGAGACGGCAGGCATCTCCGTCCTACATGCCAGCGCACTGGCGTGGAATACAGCTCAGAGGAAGGCATTTCGCTCATCCCCGCTGCGGTCCTGCCGCAAGGGCCTGCTCATCAGACCTCATTTGCGACGGTTCACTCTGTCAGCTTATGCTGACCAGACTATGAAACAAGAATTCGTTCGCACATGGTCCATTTTGTACAGGCCAGCAAGGCCTTCTCTGCCCTTTTCCCGCGCTAAATGAGCCTGCCACCTCAACAGCACCTGGCTTCTCTCTTTCTTACACTTTGACAGAGTTAAATAGTAAACACCTGAAAACAAAGAAAATAGCATGACGCTGCGGACAACAATCGCCAGCAACGTATAATTATTAAGTAATAATATTAATAATGGTCAATTGAGGACTAGATTGAGGAGGTGCAAGCGATGAAATGGCCAGACAATTGGTCGTCAAGCATGAGCGCGGGGCAATGGAAGCAGCACTTACCCGAGAATCACCCGTTGCGGCCTCCTTCCTCAGGGGGACGGATAGTTTGTTCGCTTCAGCGCAATGAATCGATCACGCGATGTCAATTTGAGAGGCCTGATTAGGGTCTTTCCCCGTGGCACTTTTTATCTGTTTATGTTTTTCGTGGAAGGCAGAGAAGATAATAGTTAACTGCCAGATATTATTTGATATCCCCATTTTTGTTCAGGGACGTGGTTGCACCCCATAGTTGTCTGCGAGTTGTCTATATGTTGTCGTATTTTGCCTCAGGCCCACAGGTTGAACGTTCAACCGTTCAATCTGTGGGGGCACAAATGGCCAGTGAATGATGGGACCAATTCTGGCTTCATTACGTGTCTTTCGTTCGGGTCTCTTGCCTCTCCTCGAGTTTCCTGCCTTTTTCATGTGTTACCCAACAAGTCAACCGATGGGGCAATGTAGTCGATGGAACTATTGGAGATGAACATTGCCTTTGCTCCGCCTCCGCCATCTGCTCCCGCAGTTTCCCAGTGTAAGAGATTCCTGCTGCAACCATCCAGGACGGTGCTTGGGTAAGTTGCTTTACATGTGTGATGCCTTGCATTTTCGTGGCGTATCTCATAAGGCGGTGCCCCCCTACGTACGATGCTCGACTGTTATCCGGATGGATCCTCGTCTCCGGTTTGCAGGTTTGCTTTCGCTTATGCCAAAGGAACTCCCCTGATCGCTAAGGGGAAAACCAGGCAACCGATGGGGATGGGAAATTCCATTGGCGCCCCCTCTCCAAGCAGGGAAATCGCCATAGCAGTCGATATTTCGAAGGCTTTGCCTTGGCAGGGGGGGGGGACAGGGAGCAAGCGGCGCAGGCTACTTTGCCAAAAAGTTTCTGCATTAATCGCGACAAGGCAATGAAAATTTTTTCGGGTTTTTATGCATTTTTTGTGTTAAAAGAAAACGCCAGTTCTGTGCACTTTTCTTAGTGGCCCCGTTGACAGGAAGAGACATTAATGCGAAAGGCTGTAATCACAACTTGTACAGGTAGAAAAAAAGTAATGCCGGTTTTGCACTCTGCCAACCTTCCAGTAGGAGATCAGGCTTCGCTTCTTAATGCATGGGTTTCATTAGTTAAAACCGCTCCAACAAAGCATGTAGCTAAAGACATCTACTGCGGTCGCGGATTTTCTGAGGCCTTGACTGCCTCGGCAAAAAACGACGCGGACCTGTGGGTGATATCTGCCGGTTTAGGCCTCATTTCCGGCAACCACCAAATCCCCTCCTACAATCTTACGATTTCAACTTCATCACCAGAGTCAATCCAATTGAAGGTTGTCCCGCGGGGCACATTCGCCGCGCGCCGATGGTGGCGTGACCTTAATGAGACACTATACGCAACCCATACTCCACTTGCTGATCTCATCAGAAAAAAAAAGGACTACCTCTTTATTCTTTCTCTTAACTATTCATATGCCGAGATGGTTGAAGATGATCTTTTGTCCCTCTCATCAGACGACTTAGGTAGACTTCGAATCACAGGACTTGGACAGAATAACTCCATGCACGACCGCCTGAAGGCGATTTGCATGCCTTATGATGAAAGATTCGACGGTCCCAACAGTCCAGGCAAAGGAACAAGATCCGATTTCCCTCAACGGACTGCCCGGCATTTCATCGAAAATATTCTGATAAACGCTGAAGCGGATGGTGCGACCCGCCATGCAGCGAAGGTCGCCAAATTCCTGGTGGGAAAAGAGTATCCTGCCAAGGTAAAGCGAAACACGAAGACCGACGACGAGATTAAAGAGATCCTGCGTGCCAGATGGTTTGATGCCGGTGGAACCTCTGCGCGAATGCTTAGGATGTTGCGGGATGACATGAAGGTGGCATGCGAGCAAAAGCGATTTAGTCAACTCTTCAAAAGCGTAAAGGCGGAAAAAAATGGCCCCTAATAGGGATATGCTCATTGTCCGGGCACTGAGAACCGTTCAGGCACGGGAAACTGAAGTTTTTATGTTTTTTTGTCCAGGCGAAGATGTTTTGAAAATTGCAGACATAAGTCGGATATGTCGTGATGAGTCTGAGAAACTTGAAGGGTTCCAACGTAAAGAAATAAAAAATCATGTAAATGGCATTGTTGAGTACCTTGACAAGGGACACGTGCTGTTTCCCAATGCGATAATCCTTGCCTTCTCAAAAGAAATAGAGTTCAAGCAGGCTAGGGGGAAAAATCCGGACGGTGTCACTGACATAGCAGATATTGGAACGCTCATAGTTCCGATACGCGCTGAGGGCCACCGTGCAGCATGGATCGTCGATGGCCAGCAGCGATCCATTGCGCTCACAAAAAGTAAAAGTAGTGGAATTCCAGTTCCAGTGGTTGCGTTCATTGCCCCTGACCTGGAAACGCAAAGATCTCAATTCATCTTGGTCAACAAAGCAAAACCCCTCCCAACTCGCCTGATAAACGAACTGTTGCCGGAGGTTGATACTCATTTACCTAAAGACCTGTCTGTAAAAAAAATTCCAAGCGAACTATGCAATCTCCTAAATGCTGATCCTGGATCGCCATTTTATCGTCTTATTGAAAGAGAATCTCTGAAAACCCCTGAGGCGCACTCCGATGGAATTGTTAACGACACTGCAGTCATCGAAGTCATTAAGAAAAGCCTCGGTACACCACTGGGTGCGCTTGCACAGTATAAAGCATGGGGCAGTGATTCAGCTGATACTACCGGAATGTATCAGACACTTGTAATTTTTTGGAGGGCAGTGAAGGAAGTGTTTCCTGACGCTTGGGGGGTCCCCCCTGCACAAAGCAGGCTGATGCATGGTGCAGGGATCAAAGCGATGGGTGTTCTTATGGATAAAATTATGGGCCGCATTACAGTTCGCAGCGACAGCAGCCAGGAGATCAAGGCTGCGCTTCAGGCGATTGCCCCTAATTGTGCATGGACAAAAGGAACATGGGAAGGGCTAGGAATGAGGTGGAATGAGATCCAAAACGTTACAAGCCACATAAAAATTTTATCCGACTATCTCGTAAAACTCGATTGTAACGCAAGGAAAACACCATAGATGAAATTCATTTTTGCAGACTGCCTAGATTACGTCGACCCTAACTACGATTTTATTAACGACAGGAGTGCGGCAGATCGTCAACCTTACTGGCACGACAAATTTCCACATGAAATGCTGGAGGATACCCCATACGACGGCATGCTGGTTTCCCGGGCTATCGTCGAAGATAAATACACTGACTCACAATCAATGCGCTTCAGGCGGGTCGGAGCACGAGAGTTTCTGCGTTTCAACCGACCGCAGGACAAGGGGAAATGGGTTTTCGGAGACTGCGGTGCGTTTCAATACGCTAAACTGGAGACCCCTCCATACTCCCCAACAAACATGGCAGAGTTCTACAGCGACGGACGTTTCACACACGGATGCTCAGTCGACCATATCATATTCGATTTTTACCCTGACCTTAAGGACGATTCTCCCCCCCAGAACGCAGAGGCAGAGAAGTACTGCCGATACCGGTACGACCTCACCCTGGCAAACGCCGAGGCGTTCCTGGCAGAAAGTAAACATATCGACAACTTCACCCCTCTCGGAGTTGTTCAGGGTTGGTCCCCTGGGAGCATGGCAACCGCAGCGTCCGAACTGCTAAAGATGGGGTACAAGTACCTCGCGATCGGAGGCCTTGTCCCGCTCAAAGCTGAAGATATCCAGAAAACGCTCGACATCATCTTCGACAAGATCTCTTACCAACCCAACGCCAGCATCCACCTGCTCGGTTTCGAGAAGGCGAACCTGCTGGATGGGTTTATCGGCAGATACCCAATCACGAGCATCGACACTACAAGCCCGTTAACTAAGGCCTTTAAAGACGACAAGAAAAATTTTTACCTAGATAATGGTTGTGGCGGTATCACCTACTACACCGCCATACGGATCCCCCAAGCGATGGAGAACCTCTCTTTTAAGAGAGCTGTCCAATCAGGACTTCTAAAGCAGGAAACCATAACAGAGGTCGAGACAAGAGCACTTAATTCACTGAGGCAGTATGACAAGAAGCAAGTCTCGCTGGATACGGCGCTGGAAGACATCATGGAATATACACGGCTTTTTTTCTCAGCGAAGAACGCCGTGAAGAAGACCTCAGCCGAGACTATAAAGAAGAACCTGAATAACCTGGCGGAGGAATACCATCGCACGCTACTGGAACGTCCTTGGAAACAGTGCGACTGCGCCATTTGTAAGAAAGCCTCCGTCGAGGTAATCATCTTCAGAGCCAGCAACCGCAACAAACGACGTGGCATCCACAACATCAAAGTCTTTTATGATCACCTGAGAGAGAAGAGAGGATTTTAGAGAATGCAGCATTTCACCTACAATGCAATCACCCCCAAGCAGAGTTCGGTCTCCTCGGTTTTTGCCTTTTCCGCTCCGGTTCATGACATCTTCCGGTTCGCTACCATAGATCGTATTGGTCGTGACGTGGAGGGGCATCTGCATGGGTTTCAGCGTCCCCAAGTGGCTACCCATATACGAGAGATTTGCGACTATTTGGCGAAGGAAGATGCCATCCTCCCCAACGCAATCGTTGTCGCCTTCACAAGCGGCGTCGGCGTTTCGCCATCAAAGATTGACGGGGTATCCAAACTGACAATCACGGTGAATGATGAGCCTCACGGCTTGGTTGTCGATGGGCAGCAACGCCTCAGTGCCCTATCGCAGATACCGAACAAGGACTTTGAAGTATTGGTATCTTGTATCGTATGCCCATCTGAGGATGAGTTACGTCGTCAGTTCATCCTAATCAACAACACTAAGCCTTTGCCCAAGAGCCTGATTTACGAGCTTCTTCCGACGGTGGACGGACTCCCGCCTCGCCTCTCTTCACGTTCCACAGCCTCCACCCTGACTGAAAGACTCAACTTCGATGAAAACTCTTTCATCCAAAACAAGATAAAGATGCATACCAACCCGGACGGCATTATCCAGGATACTATCATCCAGCGAGTTGCAATAAATTCTTTGGAAAACGGTGCCCTGCGGGAAGTCGTGAACCAGCAGGACGGGATGGAAATCTCCTTTCAGTTGCTGAGTGACTTCTACCAAGCGGTAGCAGAGACTTTCCCTGAGGCGTGGTTTCGCCAGACCCCACGCTCCTCACGATTGGTGCACGGCGCCGGTATTATTGCAATGGGATACGTTATGGAATATCTCTACTTCTCAATGGATGCACGAAGTGTTGAAGATTTCAAAGCCGGCTTGCGCCTCTTGGAGGGGAAAACTGCGTGGACCAATGGAGAGTGGGACTTCGGAGACAGAAAAGCGAAGTGGAACGAGTTACAGAACCTCAATCGCGATTGGATGGCGCTTAGCAATTACCTCGTGACCGCCATCAAGAAAGCATTGCGGGAACTGCAGGCTGCTTAGACAAAAGGGAGGGTAAAACCTCCCTTTTTTTGGTCAATTACGTCGCCACTCAATTTTGGCAAATGCACTATGATTATGGATACTTTCATGATTCACAGTCTTTACCTGGAACCAAAGTACACGTTTATCTGCAATTAGCTTTTCAGCCACTCCGCGGACAATATCTTCTGCAAAGACTGGATTTTCATAAGCCATTTCAGTCACAGCCTTCTCGTCTGGTCGTTTCAAGAGAGCATAGACAGGCGCTGAAGCTGAAGACTCCGCAAAATCGATCAACTCCTCGATCCAGATAATTTCCGGATAACCATCCTCCCTGGAACAACTGCGTACTGATATTGACACGTAACTGCGCTGATTGTGGGCTCCGTACTCACTGATCTCTTTAGAGCAGGGGCATAGTGACGTAACAGGCACCTTCACACCTAAAACGAAATCATCTTCAACCGGTGAAGATTCACCAACAAAGGTGCAGTCATATTCCATAAGAGCTCTGGCCCGACTGACAGGAGCCTCTTTTTCGACGAAATAGGGGAAGGAGATCTCCACACGGGCAGAATCAGCATTTAACCCTTTTTTCAGGTCTCTCAAGAGAAGCGGCAACGTCTTCATTGTCACCTCTCCACTATGCTCGTTGAGCACCTCAATAAAGCGACTCATGTGAGTACCTTTAAAGTGGTGCGGTAGGCTTACGGTCATGGAAAGGTTCGCAACCGTTTGCTGCTTCCCGCTCTTGGCCTTGGGATCCATGACCGTTATGGGGTAACGCAGGTCGCTGACCCCAACCTGGTCGATGGGGAGGTTCCGCTGGTCTAAACGGCTTTGCACGTCTACCATCAGTGCTCTTCCGCAAAACTACAACCGCTTGTGCACGTTTCGGAGACGTCGATGCGAACGAGTTGAGGGAGGGATGGCTTGAGTCGTGTCCAGATCCAGCGGGCTAGAACTTCGCTAGTGGGATTTTCAAGGCCGTCAATCTCGTTCAAGTACCAGTGATCTAATTGATCAAGGATCGGCTTGAAGGCTATTTTAATTTCCCCGAAATCCATGACCCACCCCATATCGTCGAGAACGGGTCCCTTGACGGTTATCCGTACTCGATACGAGTGACCATGCAGCCTGCGGCATTTATGCGCTTCTGGGACATTTGGTAAAAAATGTGCCGCCTCGAACGTGAAGTCTTTGAAGATTTCCATTTCGCCTCATTAGGTAAAACAATAGCTAACGCTTATTCTCTAAATGACTGCCCATCCAGACCATTTTATACAGCATACTTGATGGGATCGGTAACGCCTAGTTCCGCGAAAGCCTCCAATCGCTCCACACAACTACCGCATTTCCCACACGAAAGGAGCTGATCCTTATAACATGTTCGAGTCATTTCATAAGGGACACGAACCGTAGGCAAAGCCATCCCCATACGAAGTATTTCCCCTTTAGTGTAGTACAAGAACGGAGCATCCACCCGGACTTTGCCGTCCGTCGCCAGCATGACCGATGTGTTAAGGGAAGAGACGAAGGCGGGTCGACAGTCGGGATAGATATGGTGGTCTCCCCCATGGACACCCAGACTTATGACTTCAGCATCTATACTATCCGCATAACCGGCGACAATGGAGGCGAATATCAGGTTCCTGGCCGGGACAACGGTTGCAGCCATGCTCTGATCGGTGTAATGGCCTTCCGGCACAGCGCTTCCCGACAAAAGAAGATCAGACCTGAAGAGTTCTCTGATGAATTTCAGGTCAAGCAGAACAGGCGCGGAGAGGCCAAAGTGCCGGGCCACCGCAATACATGCCTCGTTCTCGTAGCGATTGTGCTTCGCCCCGTAGTTAAAAGTAACCGGTATGACCTCGTATCCCTTGTCCAAGTAATAGCCGCATAGAGTGGAACTGTCCAGACCGCCGCTTAATGCCAGCACTACTTTCATTGCAACTCCTTATCATTGGTATCGAACCTAGTGTCACTAGGAACATACAGGTCAAGCATTCTTCCTTACATGCTCGCTCACAGATCTTACGATCGTAGTGGAGCCTTTGCCGCTTGGTTGGAGGAACCTGTGCTTTTGTACACACTCTTTGACGCAGTAGTACGCCTGGTGCTTGCTACTGCGCCAGGCAAAAACGAAAATATCTGCAGATTTTGCAAGGTTCATCAATGCCTGGGTCGATTCGTGGTCGTGGTTCACCTCCACGATAACACCCGGATACAGCACTTCCAGAGAACGCTTGGCACGGAGTGCGGCCTGCTCGGTAAGGGAGTAGATTCCTACTTTCTTCCCCTGCAACTCCGGGGAGGTGCCAACCTGGACAACCTCGGCCGCAGGCCGTATCTGCTCAACGTAACTGGTAGCCTCGAAATCGAGGCCAAGCATATCTAAGGTAAGCCACGAGGCATCATCGACGCGGTGCCGATTACTTTGAACAAACTGCAGAATCTTGAGGAACATACGGAGCCCGAGTTCGGGTTTCGGCCTCGGGTTAATCGCCAGCATTTCTGCAAGATCCAGGGCCCAATCAAGATACTGCAGCGAGTTGCTCTTATCCCACAACTCGTTCACCGCGTCAATGACATCCTGATAGACCTCGGGGGAGGTACCGACCACCAGGAGGTTACGCACCAGTTCCTGAGCTAAAACAAGATCGCTCTCCGATACGGAAGAAGAGAGCGCAAGGAGTTGCAGCAACTCTACATACAACGGCCTCAAGTTCGGCAAGGGGGTTGGTGAGGCTGAGACAAATTCGTAAACAACTGGAAACTGTGACTGAAAGAAATCTGGTGCGCTGCTCATGCCCTTGTCAAGCAGGGTGCAGAATTTATGTATTTTCTCTTCTGAGGAGACGAAGTCTCTGAGGGACCACTGGTCCGCCTCCTGCTGGGCAATCAACTCTGCTTGAACGCGGTCTCCGCCGTTCAAGATGAATTCCGCCCAATCACACCAATCTGATATTCGTGGTGAAACGAACCGATCCTGGAGCGCCAGGTACGTTTCCTTGAGCCTTGCCGGGAGCGCTTCAAGCCATTCCTCCGGGCAGGACCGGCAATACCTCCAGGCTCTATCACAATCTTCGGGTGCTTTTGCCCAAGCGAGGCACCTGAGGACCTGTTTAAGGATTTCCGGATCCGGGTCACAGGTACAGTACAGCTCCAGCGCCACCTCCTGCCGGTCGTCTTCATAGGCCTCTCTCGCCCTGACTGCCGCATCTTTGAGGACAACCGGTTCCTGCCACGCCATTTCGGCAATACGCTTGGCGAAGGGGTAACCAGGGGCCGCTGGAGGATATTCGTCCATCAGCCTAGAGCAGTGCGCAGCGTCCACCGCATCCGTGCAGAGTTCGTTCAGGAGGAAGGACGTCAGCGCAGTCGGGGTCTTCAACCCGTTACGCGCACGGAAGAGACGGGCATACCGCGGTCGGATCTCCTGCCGGAACGCCTCAATCGCGCCCGACGGGTCGTCGCTCAACTCATACTGCTGGAGGTGGCACTGATACAACGACTCGATGAGATCTCCTGCGATGCGCCTGGGCAGCGGGAGGTCTATAACGGAGCGCAGGTATGCGGGATTCCCCACGACCACCTGCCATCTCCCCTGCGCGGCAAGTAGGCGGATCTCTAGGAAACGCTGATTTTGTAAGCTGAGACGCCCCGAACCGCGCATCTCATCAATGTAGGAGCGGGCCTCGTCGAAGCATCCGGCGAGGAGTGCCTTGTCAAAGTCAAGACGCACCCTTCCCACCGGTCGCGCACCTACCGCGGATCGCTGAGGCCGACGCAGCACCAGTTGGCGATACACCTCGAACTTGCGCAGCACAACCGAATGACAACCCGACTCTACGTCGATGGTACAGACGCCGGTCCCGAAGCGCTCCAGTAGGGCCGCCTCACAGGGATCCGCAGCGTCGAGACGCGGATAAGCCTCCACCAGCGCGTAAGCATGGGCCACCAGCGCTTCCACCTCTTCCCTGACTTGTGCGATTATCTGCGGATTGGCGCTGCAGACGTACCAACGGGTACGCTGGTCGGTGAGCCTCGGTAACAGCACCGGGAGGTCGTCGCCGTGCTGCCCTAGTACAGAAAGCCATGCGACCAGTTCGTCCCTAAGGAGAGGATCAATCATCGTGTCTTCCAGGGCACCCCACCGCAATGCATTAGGAGCCGTAAAGAAGCGCTGCAGCCAACCGTTCTCAGTGTCAGGCACATTCACCACAGATTCTCCGCAAGGTATGACTCAAAGTTGATGCGCCCCTGGGCGATGTCGGTCGCATCAGTGTCTAGCGTCACCTGCTCGTCCAGCAGGTCAAGCCCGTTGTTAGTAAGGTTCATCGACCCGGTGAGAAGCGCCCGCTCGGTTAGTACCCCCTTTGTGTGCAATTCTTCCCGCCAAAGTACTACGAGCCGAGCCCCCAACCCCATCGACTCCAACTCCTCCCGCAGTATCTGTACGTATGTGCGGCAATGATCGTCGGGACGGGTCACGATCACCACCTCCGTACCGAACTCCGCTAGACGCATCAGGATCTCGTTTAGGCGTATCAGGCGCTGCCCCCAGTTGGGATCGAGGGACGAGAAGAGTCCGGAACGGTTGTCCAGAATCGGCACGTTGCTGATCCATGGAGTGACCAGCCAAACCCGCTCCCCCGGAGAGACGACTTCGGAGACGAAGATTAACTGGAGCAGTTCCCTGATCTCCTGCTGGCTCGAAGTTGTCGTCTTGAAGATGCGACGCGACTTAAAATTCATTGGACAGCCTCCGCGAGTTCGACTTCTACTTCGATGTGCCCTGCCAACTGCCGGACTGAGCGCAGACGAGGGAAGAGTAGGAGGTAGTCATCCTCGACTGGATTGGTCATGAGGAAATTAAAGATATCCTTGAGTGCCTCCTTCTCTCTATTGGCGCAGCAAATACGCAGCGCTCCCCCTCTCTGTAGTTCGTGTAAGCACTTTTCCTGCCACTTCTCGCTGGGTATCCAGAGCACAGGAATGTTCTTTTGCAGCAGGTCGCGCAACAGCAAGCGCTCGACCGGCGGAAATGAGCAATAGGGGTTGTAGAGGGTGAGTTGCACCTGGCGCACCGTGGCCCCCCTGGGCCATAGGACACCGTAAAGCGCGTTGAAGCGCCACAGGGAAAGGTGAGTTCCCACCTCCATATCAAGGTAATTTTCGACCGGGAGTCTGTGACTCATTAGATATGCGACGACGCGGGCGTCAATCTCGATTCCCAGGCGCGCCTCCTCTCCCTTCCAGGTGGTGATCACCTCGTGGATCAGGTGGTCCACCTGCTCGTTGCTTCCAGAGCGCAAGAGGCGGTTGTTGAGCGCCACCATGAAGGAGTGGAACAGCAGAAAGCCCTGCGCCTGCAATTCAGTACGTACGCGGTGAAAGTGCTCCTCAGTCTCCCCCATAGTGGCCGCGTTCCTGAAGGAACGAACTGCATCGTAAAGTTTTTCTTCCCCATCTGCCAAGAGGTCGAGGAAGCGGTTCAACTGGCCGTCGATCAGTTCGTACTCCGAGAGATCGAGCGCCGCCTCTACCAGGTTGAAAAACTGCCTTGGATCCTCGCCAAAACGCTCAATGACCTCCTCAATGAGACCAGACCCGCCGGTGGAACTTTCCGAGATCCAGATCCGGTCGCAGACGCAACCCTCCCACGTCACGTCGGCCTCGATGTCCACGATCAGGTCCTCCGTGTTGAGATCGGGGCAGAGATTCTGTACGCCCTGAAAGAGGGCGCCTGCCAAGGTGCTGCAGAACACACCTTTAAGCCACGGTTGCCACGAGTCATCGATTGGTTCCCACAGGGTCTCGGCAAGAGTTCTGAGTTCTGCTCTCACCACGGGGAGGCGCAGAAAGTCCAGGATATCCTGGCGCAAGCGGTCCTCCTCCCCGCCCCCTCCCTCGTCCTCGCTCGCGGTGGACTGGAAGATGGTGTCAAGGACCTCCCCGAGTTGCACGACCGCTTCCTGCCGTTGCAACCCAACCGCTGCCTCCTCGAGTGAGATCTCCTTTTCTAGCGCCTCGAGGGCAAGCGCGGAGAGGTAGACTCGGGCGACCCAGTCCCGGGCGAAGGGGTTGGACACCGTAACCAGCCTCTCACCGCGCCAGGCCATGTCATAGTAGCGCGTAGTGCGCAGCGCCCGCCACTTCTCGGAGCGATGTCCTTCCCCGTCCTGCCAGAGTCTTGGGGGAACCACGACACGGAAGGAGACTGCGTCGACGGCCAGCGCAAACCCTAGGGCGACAGGTTCACCGTTCAACCGGAAAGAGAATGAAACCTCCTCCGTTCCGCCACGTTTGAAGGCGATGGAGGCTTCAGTCCCCAGGGAAAAGCGCCGCATATCCAATGGCGACTGGTGGTTGTGCAGGGAGAAGCCGATGCCGGAAACCACCGACTCCCAACCTGAGTTGCGGGGGACCTCAAGGGTCGTCATCGCCTGAGGAACAATTTCGGTTCGCCAGAGGTTCCAGGCGTTGGAGGTGTCCAGCACCTCTGCGGGGGGGAGTTCAGGCTTTAGGACCGTTGGGCGGTAGACGGCGATGCTATGCTGCCCTTCGGCGTCGTTGTAGCGGTATTCGCCGAGCCTGCGGCACTGGCCCACCAAGGAGATATCCACGGTCTGGCTTACCTCCCCCCTGACAAAGCCCGGCGCGATCCAATGCCTCACGTACTGATGGGCAAATCCGTAGCGCCGCGACACTCGACCAGGGGCGAAAGCGCGCATGGCCTGCAGGACCGGCATGATCGGAGGGCGTCCGTCTTCGAAGCCCTGCTGGGGAGGGATATCGAGGACCACCTCGGGAAGGTTAAGGTCGGAGAAGAGGTTCGCCGCAGTAAACTCGGGAAGGGGTGCGTTGCAGGCTGACGACTCCCCGCCCCCCCAGTCGGTGGCAATGCGTCTAAGAGCGGTGGGGATCACCGTCGTGAGGAGTGGGCGTGGATACTCCCATAACAAGGAAAGTAAGACATCATTCTCAACCTGCAGTAAACGCCCCAGGGCCTGGGTGAACTCCGCCAGGGTGTCACTGCTTTCCAGGATGGCACTCAGTTCCTTCTCCAGGGCCCGCTTGCGCTCGCCACCCTTCACGGGAGCGCTGAGGTCCTGCCACACACTGCCGCGTCCGCTCCCCTGCAGTCGGGTGCTGAGGTAGTCGATCAGTGCGTAGACCCCCTGCATACGCTGTACATATCGGTTGCGGAGCGGCAACTGCCTCGGTGGCAGTTCGGGATCGAAGAGAAGGTCGTACCCTTGGTAGGCCAAGCGATCACGTCCGTAGTCGGAGAGGGACACCACGGTCCAGGGGCGCATGACGCGGGAGCGACCGGCGCGCCCCTTCCTCTGGAGAAACTGGGCCATGTCTCTGGGGGCCTTGTGCTGGATCACCGCCCCGACCTCCGGATCGTTGAAACCCACCTCAAGTGAAGCGGTTGCAACAATGATGTCTGCTGCGAGATCAACGCCCGCATCCTGTGCGCAGGTACGGCCAACGATGAGGCCATCCGAGAGGATGCGGCCAATCTGCTCGCACAGACTCCAGTCCTGACCGTGCAGGTATCGGGAGGCGTTAGTCCCCGAGGTTCGCAGGTAGGCGAGTCCACCGTTGGGATGCCTCCTCAAGTCTGGCCGGCCCCAACTGTCCTTCCCCTCTGCGTCAAGGAGATTGAAAAAGAGACGGTTGGTGACGTCAACGTCATCAGTGAAGACGAATGTCTTCGATCCGTATGCCCCGCCCCCAGGTCGCCCACCACGCATATCAATGCAGCGGTTCATGAGCATAGCCGTTTGGATGGTAGTGGACAACAGGGAGCGGCGCGATACAGGATCGCCGCGTAGGGCAAGAAGGTACTCGGCACCGCTGGCGGCAATTTCGTCGAAACGGGGGGAGACCTCCGCGACGGCCCACTCCTTGAGGCCTGTAAGAGAGGCGAAAAAGGCGGGGGCCTCCCTAAGGGTCGCGGAGAGCCCAACGAAACTGACGTTCTGGCGGACCAAGGCTCGCCACCGGCGGAAGAGGTAGGCAACCTGGGCACCGTGCGTGCCTGTATAGGTGTGCACCTCGTCGAGAAGCACCAGGTCGGGGCCTTTGACGGCACGGCCAAGGCCGAAGAGGTGATGGTAACGGTTGTCAGACATCCTTTGGTTCAGCATTTCTGTGGTGGTGAAGAGAATATCGGGAGGAGTCTGCAACAGCCTTGAGCGGGTAAGGACGATTTCATCCTCACTGATGACGTGGCCGCAAAGGTCACACGTCAACTGCTCCGTCTTGCTGTCGATGTGCGCCTGCGTCCAGATGAGGCGCCCGCGGCACCCCTCAGTGGGGCAGCGGAAATACTCGCACGCGTACCCGGTTGCGACGCGCTTCCAACCAGCGCTGTCCTTTACATCTGCAGGCCAATACGGAGTGGGGCCAAAGAAGGCACCGATCCTGATCTTACGCCGACTACCTGCCGCCAACACTTGGTCGAGACGTCGTGCTTCCCCATAGATCTCGGAAAACTGGTCTTTCAGAAGTTCATTACGTGGATAAATCGCGAGTACTTTCACCCACTGCTTAGCCCCCGTCTGCTGGACGAGCACGCCTGCTATATGGGTCAGGGCCGGCAGGTAAAACGAGAGAGTCTTGCCGCTGCCGGTCCCGGCGCAGACAATGGTTCCCCTCGACTCCCGTTTGTTAAGCCCCTGCAAGATTCGACTAGTAGCCCTACCCTGGAAACCGGCAAGGGACAAGTGAGCGCTGGGTCGCTCCAGCAACTTGCGCAGCAAATCGATCTGCGTCAGCGTCGAGTCGGTCGCACGGCACTCCTCCAGCACCTGATCAGCGAGGAGATTTCTGACCGGGAATTTTCGCTTGCGGCGCAGAAAGCGGTAGTCCGCAACTAGGGTTGGTGCCTGCTGCCAACCAGTCGCCCCCTCGTGCTTCGGGAAAAGTTGCCTCAATCGACTGGCGAGGCGGACAGTCTCCGCCATGCGAGATCGATAATGCGGCGCCTCTTCCTTGAAAAATTGCACGACGAAGGCTCGCTCCAGCAAATCGGTGATCACCCGCGAGTGCTCGAAGTACTGCCCTTGGACCTCGTCGCTGGCGTTCTCCAATAACTCAGCTATGAGATCCAGCAACTCGTTTTCACTGAGGGCAATGTCCACGACCCCCCAGACAAGAAAGCGGGTTTCCCTCTCCTCAATGGCATCAAGGCACTGACGTAGAAACTCCTCCATCAGTAACCTCCAACTACGATCTTGTACCTGGAGAACAGGTCCTGCTCCTTCAACCACTCGACGACTTCAACAGAGAGGAGGTCGAGAGGCGCACCGCCATTGGTGCTAACGGCGTCGAGGAACCTCTTCACCTCGTCCGGCGCGTCGAACTCGTTCAACTTCTTAGCGAGTTCGAGGAGTCGTTTCCCTCTCGACTTCAAACTGCGCACTGCGGAGATGCTTTCCCAATCGCTCTTGAGTGTCTGCAACTCCCTGTGCAGTTTCCTGTACTCTTGAAGGAGAGCTATATTCGTGTCTGTCTTCACAACTTTGCTCTCGACGATTTCCACCTGAGCGAAGAAAGCCTCTGTATAGGCGCGCCATCCCTGGCGGCAGCTCTCCCGCAGCGACGTCGCGAGGGCCTTCGCACCGTTCGCGAGGGTCGGCCAGTCGCTACCGGTGACTAGGGCATTGCGGGTGGGGTTTTCTTTGAAACGCTCTAGGATATGTCCAAGAGCCACCGAAACCTCCTTCACCACCTGTGGGTCAACCTCCTGCAACGAAATCTGCTCAAGTAGGTATGCTGTCCTCAATTCAATGGCCTTGGTGACCTCATCTACAGTAGTGGAGAGTTGGTTGGAAAACGTCTTGAGGGCTGTGGTTTCCTGGGAGTCCGCGTTCAAAGCAACGAGTCTTTCCCGTTTTTTTTCCAACACCTGGCATCTTTCAAGGAGCGCCATCGGTTGCCTCCTCAAGCTTTTTAAACTGTTTATCGAGATCGCCTAGCAAGGAGCTTATCTTTGCAGCCACTGGCTTGGGATCGTTCTGGTTCGCGAGTTTTGTCGTTTCATCGAGTTTCTTTTCCATCTCCGAGAGGAAGGCGGTAATCTGCCTGACGCCCGAGACCGTCTGATTGAACTGTATCCGGTCCACTCTTCCGATAGCGTAGGCGACCGTGGGATAATCCCCTTCAGCAAATGATTCCATGACTGACAAAAGGACGCGACGCAGGTAAGGAAGATCGACACTTGCCAACCCTACAGCAAAGGCCCCCAACTGGTCCGCAGTCGTCGTCACCTTGTTGGGCCAACTGACCCCGTCCCCCTGCGCGGCCATAATTAGGGATTCAAGCGCCTTGGCTGACGTTGCCATATCCTCGTCCGGAGCAATGAACTTCGAAAATGCACTCTCTGCGTCCCTGATGATCTGCAGAGTGACATTAAGCCGCCCCTTCAAACTCGACGTACGTGTCAAACTGGATACATCTTTAATCGCATTGATCGCCTCCCCTCCTGAGAACAAGGAAGTTATAGTCTGGGCGGTCACATCGGTAGCTAAGGCAGGCAATAGACTCGCTACCCGAACCACATCGACGGCATATGGTTTCTTTTTCGCATCGCCTTGGAACGCGGCACAATCGTAGTTCAGCGCTGTGAGGAGCACCTCCTGGGCGCGGTGGCAAATTTCTCGGGCTGAGTCCCAACTCGAGTCGAGCGTCGCGATAGGGGATTCGATGCTGCGTCTCCAGATACTGGCGACGACCTCCTTGGGTTGGTCCCCAATGACCGGGGGCACAGTAGCGAGAATGTGGTTGCACCAAGCCAGGAGATTCCCCAGTGGAGCGATTCGCCTGTCAGCTAACTCCCTGTATCGCATGGCGACAGGCGCGGATAGGCGCTCCATCAACTCTGCATAATGCAGGCAATCGTCCTCCCCGCCGGGATAATCCCAACTGCCGATCTCTTGGTACCAAACTAGTGACAGAAAGGCTCGACGTAGCCTGGCATCCTCGTCCTTGTTGCTGTTGGCCACGATGACCTCGAACTTCGAGGCGGCGTTGGTCCCTTTTGCATAACAGATGTTGAAGTATATGTCGTCACTGACCTTCCCTGATGGAGGAGCGAGAAGCAACGCATTCCAGTTGATGTAGTCCTTAAGCCCATCACTAATGAAGTTTCGCAATTGGTTAGCATCCGATTGGGAAATCGGAATGGAGTTCGCCCAGTCCTCGAGGATTTTTTTCCATCTTGCTACCTCGGGAGGAGGCGCTTGTGTAACCACAGAGACCTTCTCATTGCCCTTCGCCTTTTCCTCGCCGTCAACCTTCGCCTTTTCCTCGCCGTCAACCTTGGCCTTTTCGTCAACCTTGGCCTTTTCGTCAACCTTGGCCTTTTCGTCAACCTTGGCCTTTTCGTCAACCTTGGCCTCGTAGTTGACCTTGCCCTCCTTGACCTGAGTGCAGGCCTCTTTCATGCCGGGAAGGGCGGGGAGTCCAAAGGTTTTTGGTACCAGAGTCGAAACGGCCTGCAAGTCTTCTTCATTGTCGGGATCCCCCCCCCAGAAGCAAAGCAGGCTCCTATACCGCCCCTTTGCCCCCTCAGGGAGGCCTGACCGGGCCACGCGCTCGGCAGTGAAGGTTGACGACGATGTCCCCTCGAAGTTTGCCTCTGGAAACTCTCCGTTTTGGTAGAGGTTACGCTTCAGAAGCACGTTTCGGAGAATACCGTTGATAATGCTTCGCGGATTGAAAACCAGATCAGTCCCTTCCCTGAGCCATTTCCGGGTAAGAGCAGCAATCGCCAGTTCATTGAAGGGAAAAAGCCAGTGCCCCTGCCTAGACTTTCCAAAGGCGCCCAGAATCGCCAGCGTCTCGTCGCTCACTTCACCGTCATATACAGGGAGCCAGGAAAAGAGGTCCGCATCCCGTTTTTCCTTCACCATCGAAAAGCGGTTTCGCAATTCTTCATCGCCGTAGCGTGCGGCGTTAAGATATGCTCCCACCAGATCTATGGTCTTCTCGACTATGACCTGCTCCGAGGAAAGTTTCGACTGGACCCGCCATTCCCTGTGAACGCGGGTCAACACCGTATCGCGACCGCTCCAGTCGCCATCAGTAACGGCCACTGCGGTTCTCATCCTGCAAAGTACCTGCTTGCCGTCGCGAATCGCCTCCTGGATGCAAATCTTCAACAGGGGGTCCTGGATTCCAGCTAGGGCAGCGAAATCCTCGATCAGAAGCACCAACTCCTTGTCCTCTTTGAAGAGTTGCTCCCGTATATCCAGGAATATATCCTGGAGTGTCTTGCCGCCTAAGTTCTGACCAAGATTGAAGGCGAAACCGATTGCCGCGTCGAGTACTTCATTGAGAATGTCTGCCGCCTTTTGCCTCTCGATCTTGTCCCCGATCCGCGCATAATATACTTGGACCTCTTTCGCTGCGTCGAGAATCGACTTCGGGTCTTTAAGCAGCAGATCGGCGGCGTCAAAGCGGGGTATGTGGTCGTTTTCTTCTCCTTCTTTCTCTTCTTTCTTTCCCTCAATCGCGCGGGTCAGTATGGCGGTGAGCAGATCATCATATTGGTCCTTTAAGGCGAAGTCACTGAAAAGCGAAGGAAGTTTATCGGCATGACCGTAAGCCAATTGCAGGCTCTTCTTTTCCTGCACTGAGGAGGACTCTTTAATGTCGACGTATAACTTGGTCTGATACTGCTTGAGAGCCATGCCGAGACCATAACGTAACCGCATCCCTGCCGCGTCAGTTGTGACCTCGGCTGCGGCCTTTTGCAGCGCATCGCGCAACTGGTCGTACTGTTCACCCTTCAACGGTTCAAGGATTAACTGAACCACCATCCTCAAACTGGCACTCTTGGGAATCCGAATGGTATGTAACTTCTCAGCTTCGTACTCCTCGGTGCGCTGCAATTGGGCGTACAACCACCGGATCATATGCGACTTCCCCACCCCCGAGGCACCTGTGATGGGGAGCAGCAACGTGCCGGACGGGAGGTCTTGCGTCATAAAGGCATCCAGGAAATCCTTCTCCGACCTTTCCCTCTCTACACGGTCCCCTTCGCCGGTACTGCGGGTCGCTAGGGGGGTGGACTGATGTACCGCGAGGATGAGGCTCTCATGCGCTGACTCAGCCTCAGCTTTGATGCAATTGTTGATCTCCTCGTAAGAGGGCCAAAAACGGTCCAAATCACCCGCCATCTACTTTCCCTCCGCATAGTTCCAAGTCACGTGCGTGAATACACGCCCCCACTCGGCCCCTTGCTGCCGCATCATTCGGTATGCTTCCCCAGTGTCGGCTAGATGTTCCAGAGTGATCTCCCCCGATAACTCCAACCGCTTGAGCGCGCGACTGAGCGACGTAGAGAGAAAGAATTTGGGCGGCTTCCGCCAGTTCTGGGGGTTCAGCGCAGTTTCCACTTCCTGGCGGTACGCGCCATAGTCCAGCACTGGGAGGACGCACGCTAGCGCCTCGAGGAAAGAGGAGGCTATGAGCGTCTTGCCTCCGGTGAAAACCTCGGGAAGACTCTCCCGTACAGCGACGGTGGGGTCGACAACCAGTGTGGCGGCATCCCAGGCGAAGCCGAGGTAAGTTGCCCAGTGGCAAAGTCCCGGCCAACGAGTGTCATTTTGCAATATCCGTTGGGAGGGATCGGCCAATTGCACCTTTTCCACATTCTGGACCGTCGCATGACTGTTGGTGCCGAAGGAATAGACGTCCTGCGCCAGCAACCAGGAAATGCCGCGGGAAAAGTCGGCGCTTGCGGAGCACTCGGAGTCCCAGAAGTTGGCATTGTTCTCCTGCCTGAAGATGATGGTGCGCAGGATAACGGGGAGTCGACACACGGCTAGGTCGACCCCCTCCCCCTCTCCCGGCCTGAATTCTGGGGTTATCGAAACCGCCGTACCATCAACGCTGAAGAGGCCCAACTGCGTCCAGCGGTTCAGAGTGTTGTTGACTTGAGTGTCGGTTACATCACCGGGCGCAACCATAGACTTCACATCATCCTTCGACAGGGGGCCGTAGTGCGCTAATACTTTGTAGATAACGATGAGGACGTTGAAAAGGCCGTCCGATGTTCTATTCAATATGGCCATTAAGTTAACCTCAACTGAAAATACCTGAGAGTGAGTATGTTATTTGCGGTGTCGCGATAGAGATGGTGGGGATGGTCGCCGTCGCGGACGTCCTCCGGCACAACGATTAGGTGAAAGTCCTTCGGTGCCAGGAAAAGAGCCCGTGGTATCGGAGTTGTGTCCCACGGATAGAGTACCGTGACTCTGTTAAGCGGTGTGTCGTACCCTTGCCGCAACTCCTCGTCGAGGTGGCGGTGCACCAGAAAGCGATCCGGCACGCGCCTGTAGAGGCGAAAAAAATCAGGGTTTTTAAGCAGGGTCTCGGGGCATGACGCCACGATCTCCCGCACACCAAAGCGTGTTACCAGCGCCCCCAGCAACTGCGGTAACCGTGTAGGGAGAGCAGTTTCTTCGTCGCGGGAATATGTCACTACCACCGGATGTACCGGAACCATTGGAAACAGGCTTTCCCAACACTCCACAATGGGGTGGGCAACCCTGCCCAGTGGCGGCACACGACTCGTACCAAAGGCAATCCCGTTGCTGCCGTTGCTTCGACAGTTAGGACACCCTCCGCAGGAGCAAGGGACTGAAACGTAGCGCCCGTTCTGGCAGATGGAATAGAGGCTGGCGAGAGTTCGGCCCATCTCCGCTCCCTTTTCCAGCACGTCCTGCAGAAATCCAAAGTTGCGCTGGCTTGCCGCTAGAGAACTCTCTTTTGCCGCTGCCACCGTGGTGCTCCAGTACTCCGGATCACAGTGATTGCCATTGAGATAACGCAGTACCACTTTGTCAAAATAAGCCTTCACCTCGTCATCTGAGAGTGGCGCCGCGTCCGCGGCAGCAGTCGGCGGAGGCTGCGCCACCAACTGCACGCCCCCCGCGCGAACCATGAGCAGGAGTGTACGCATGTTCCAGGCCCGGTTGTAGTCGCTCTGCTGATGTGCGTAGGCAGGGACGGTGGCCAAGTCCATCTGAAAGAGGCCGTCCTCAAGGGAAACCTGGTCCTGGACCAACGCAAGCCAGCGCTCCCTTCCGAGTCCTTCGGTGACCACCCGGGGGAAGGCCATACCACGGGCCTTGTCGATGTCAATTTTGGTATAGATCAGCAGAGACACGGACGCCTTCTTGTCCCGCCCTCCCCTCCCCACTTCCTGATAGTAGCGGTCCAAGTTCTCCGGCACACTGGCGTGCAGGATCATGCGCACGTCGCCTTTGTCCATGCCGACACCGAAGGCCGAGGTGGCAACAATGATGTCCAGCTCGTTGCGGTTCCACTGGGCAATGACCTGCATTCTACGCTCAGTGCGCGTATTGCCGTGGAAGGTTGCTAGACGAGAGAATCCCTCCTCCCTAAGATGGGCGCACCAAGCCTCGGCCTCTTTCGGTTCCGTCACGTAGAGGATTAGGGGGCGGGGACCCTTACGTATCGCCTCTAGGACACATCGCTTCTTCTCGGGAAATGAGTGTGCCTTGTAGTGCCAGTAGCGCGGTTCCGGGCGTAGGTACACGGCGGAGACCACCTGAAAGGGGGCGTCGTAGGGGGAAAAGAGCACCTCGAGAGTCTCAAGCGTTTCTTCTGTAAGGGTGGCGGTCATGAGGAGCGTCTTCATAGCATGGACACTTTCCTTCAGTAGGCCACGCCAGATTCCGGAGAGAGCCTGGAAGTCAGGCCGAAAGTCAATGCCCCACTGTGAGACGAGGTGCGCCTCATCCACCACAAAGTACTTAAGGAACCCACGCCGTGCCGCGTCATAGAGGGCCCAGCGCAGGCTACCGCAGACAGATTCTGGTGAAGTGAAAAGAATCGGTTGCACGCCATCTCTGATGTTCCTCTTGATGAGTTCCTTGTCGATAGCAGGAACCCCTCCATGCCACGCCAACGGGGTGCCGGAGTGGGATGAACCGGTCCTCTGATACATTTCCCTCAACTTCTCTGCCTGGTCGATGGCGAGCGCGACGGTAGGCACCACGAAAAGGGTGAAGTTCCCTTGGCTCCCCCCCAACAGCGAAGGGAGGTACCCAACGAGGCTCTTACCTGATCCCGTGGGCAGGTTCACCACTAGGGTCGATCCGGCCGGAGCAAAGAAGGCAGCACGCACCGCTTCACGCTGCCCCTCTGAGCTGTAACTTTCGAATCCGGTGGCCTCCTTCACGCATGGGTCAATGGGGACCACCAACTGGGGGCGGCACACCTTCCCCGCATAGACGTCCTCAAGGATGTCATATTCCTCCGATTGCGGGAGCCATTGAGGATTCCAGCGAAGCGCGGTGATGAAGTAGCCCCCCGTGCCGTCAGGGTCGCAATAAAAGCCAAAATCAGTCCAGGTGGCTGCATCAGGCCATCCTCCGCCGCATGGCACCCGGAGGGTAGCCTCGCACCCTATCTCCGACCGGTGATGCAGCATTGCCTGACGCAGCAGGGGGAGGAAATCGCGGCCGTGCTGCAGTCTGCCGCGCTCGCGCGACTCAGTGAGGATCTGGGAAATCCGCTGATACACCCCGTCCACCGGGACCCCTTCTAAAGCCGAAGTAGGCCAGTCAGCAAGCACTGATTCGAGTACATAATAATCGAATGACATGGGCGACTACCTGAAAGGATCGTTGTTGGAGAGAAAGACAGCACCCACGGAGTCAAGGGATATCTTGGGGGTCGCAATTCCTTTGACAAGAGCCTCCCGCAGCAGCCTTTCCGTCTCTATTTCCCTCTCTTCCCCCTGCCGCTCTTTCTTGGAAAGAAGGGAGAGGCGACTCTGCCTCTGGGCAAAGTGGATTTCGTCGTAGCTCGAAAGTTCCACCAGGATGTCGTTTAGCTCTTCGTCAAGGTTGGTCGCCTCCCTGAAGGCGGCTACCGCGGCGCTGCGGGCTGCGGCACAAACCTGATCCCATTGCCTAATCACAGGGAAGTTCATTTGCATGATCGTCTCCCAGCGGTGATGGTTTAGGTTTCTGTCGTAGGAACCATCCCGACGCGGCAACTTGCTATATGGGAGCTCTAAGTGAGATTCAACCAACTGTGTGTCCGGGACTTCAAAGTCAGCATTCAGCCAAACCGTTTGGTACAGTGGAGGCAATGTGATATCCCCCTGGCGGCGCAAGGCTTGGTGGATCGTCCTCAGATTAGGCAATCCCATCATCTTTGCAAGGGACATCGCAGTGGCTAGGTCCACTTCCACCGTGAAGTCAAAGCGAAAGAAGTGGTCCACCTCCTCTTGGGCAACATAGGATGGGGCATAACGCCACAACGCGAAGCTTTTCCCGCGGTCGTCTTGGCTAGTGAAGTCCATCATGCCATCGATGAAGGGGTTTCCGTACCGCAACAGTTGCAACCCCTTGGCCACCGCAGTCTCGCGACGGTAGGAGAAGGGAAATGAACGCGGTTTTTGAGAACCCCCTCCCCTAGCCTTCAGGTCGATGACCGGCAGGAACTTCTCCATGAAGCGGTCCAGCGGCACCAACGTGTTACGGTTGCGATCGTGATTGTACTGAAAGCGAAATACCCGATCCGGCGGGGCGAACCCCTCTATATGGTGGGGAACCTTCTCAAAGAGGAGGTTGTGCTCGACCCAAGCGTCGACCTGTGCCTGGATCCCTTTCCAATCGCCATCTACGTCCTCCAGGTCGTCGAACGCCTGTAACGGTTCATCCTGCATGGCGTCGAGTTGGTCCTGTAGTTCGATTTTTTGCAACTCCTTCACCATTAGGCCGGCCTCTCCCCCCAGCCTCAAGGTCAACGCCTGGACCGCATCGCCTCCCTGCACCAGGACCTCCCGTCGCAAACTGGCCATCTCCGCGTCGATGAGGTACTGCATCGTAGCGATCGATTGGTGGAAGACGCCAAAGCCGTCCTCAAGGCATGCGCTCCACAGGGTTTCGTAGACGTCATCCTGGCACACGACTGCATGAGAGAGGATGTCACCTAGGAAACCGAAACGATCCAATCTGCCGATGCGCTGCTCCAGGCGGTTCGGGGAGAGGGGAAGATCGTAGTGGACCATGACCTTTTCCTGGCTCCCCTGGTGTAAATTGAGCCCCTCTTCAGCGCGTCTATCACAGACAAGGATCGCGCAGTTGGCATCCTTCAGTATCCCTTCAACGGAGCAGTCGGAGGAAGGCTGGTGCGTAGCGACCTTTCCCGGAAACCGTTTTTCTATAAATTCTGTGACTTCAGACGCCGTGCCCGGGTAGGTGCAAAACAGAATCACCTGCTTGCCTCTGGAGTTTACCAGTCGTTCCAGGAGATCGGCTAGAGCGTGCAGCTTCGCGTCATCTCTGCATAGTTCAAGAGTGGCTGATCTAAGTTGCAGCAGGGTCTCCCTCTCCCCCGGATAAAGCAGTGCCGCCGCCCCCGCTTTATCCGCAGCGCCGTTTAGACGTTTTTCCACCAGAGAAAGGAGTTCTTGAGGCGAGGCTATTAGGGCCTCAAGAAAGAGGAAGAAGAGTTCACTGAGAACCGCAGCGCGCTTTCCCTCCTCTTCACGGTACACCGAGAGCGCAGCCGAAGAGCGCCACTGCTCCAACAGCGCAAAGACAGCAGCGCGTTCAGCGGACCTATAGGTGGCGGTTTTAAGACCGATTCTTTCAGGAGTCAAATCATGAACGCTGCTGCGGCGATTCCTAAGGATGCGCCTGTGCAGTCGGTACGTCTCCGAAACATGTGAGCGGATGGCGGTAATCGCCTCTTTAATATCCTCGTCCGCCTCCACTGGGAAGTCCGCCAGCATGCTCTCAAGACTCTTCGCGTACTTTTTGAGGAGCGGGTCAGTAGGAAACATTGCCGTAAGCTTGTCGATCACATCCCCGAGGAAAATGATGTTGTCGGGCGAAAGCTCCGCGATAAGGTGTGCCAGGGGTTGCCGGTTTGCGATTTTGGTCTGGAACGTCTCCAGATCGGAAAGCGAGTAGATGACGGGATCAAGCAGGTGTAGCATGGCGAGAAAGCTAGCCTCGTTGCCGAAAACCGGGGTCGCCGACACGAGGAGGAGACGCTCCGCTCTATGGGCTGCCTCCCGGACCATTTCAAATCGGGCGGAGGGGTTTCTGAGGTTTATCCCCTTCACCAATTGGTGCACCTCGTCCACTACAAGCATCTTCGTCTTGGGCAGGAAGCGCTGAAGCGCTGCGTCGTCATCCAGATCAATGATGAAGACGCTGCGGTCCAGCGCGTAGTCCAGCAGAAACTTCTGTGAAAGTTCGCAGCGCCACTGCACAACGAGGTGGGCGGGAACTGCGACCACGACGAAATGATCTGGATTGTCCAGCACGCACTGGCGAATGATAATGCCGGCCTCTACGGTCTTCCCAAGCCCAACCTCATCCGCAAGGAGGTAACGCTGCACCGGATCCTTGAGGACACGCTCGACGACGCGCACCTGATGGGACTCCAATTCAATGGAGGAGGAGAGTAGTGCAGACATCCCCCGGCAGGCACGCCTTTGGTCCAGAACCGCCTTCACGAATTTTCGCCTAGAGTCGGAGAAGCGAGGTGTGTAGTTTATGAATCGAGAGAGGAAGGGAACAGGATCGACGATCGGCACGTTGCAACGTACGTGGACGGCATCACTACTTAGTGTAGCAATGCAGTTGTTCGGGAACTGTACCCGGAGTTCATCGTCCCCGGCGACCAGCACCCTTCCCGCCATCCATAAGTTAGTTCTTTGGTCCTGAACATAGACACGCGTTTCCTGTGCAAGGGCGATCTTAACCACCTGGTTCTTGGGATGTTCGTGCACCAAAGGGGGGTCGCACGGTGATATGAAGAACTCGATGGTCGCATTCCTGGCTGTGGAAGAAACGATCTTGCCTATGCCCAAGGATTCTCTACCGATGACCCTACAGAACATATTACTCGCCTCCCAAGCGTTAACGAGGGCCACACGGCCGAAAATTAGGTGAGCACCTGCAGACTTTCCAGGTCAAGCTTTTCGGATTTAAATCATGGCCTGAAATGTGGTTTCAGCACACACAATGGCACAACGTTCAGAACAAGGATCAAGAAAACTCGCCTACTTTATCGATCGCGAAAAAAAAGGCTATCTGCTAGGCAAGAACCCAGCAGACAGCCTCTGAATCTAACACACCTTTCCACGACAAAAACACTCCTAGACAACACAAATGAAAAAGTTAATACCTTTTCTCGGGAGATTTGTCAATAGCAAAGGGTTCAGCAACTAGTGGTAAAATGTTGTGTTTTCGCAGATGTGGGAACGGACACTGGAGAGGTAACAATCCCCAGCGGCTAACAAAAACGCTTTCAAAACCATGTCTCGAGCGGTTCCAAAGGCAGCGGCAACGGCCGCCCCTCTCTATGGAACGCCTTGCGTTTGTTGACGTCTTACGCGCAGGTTAGCCCAGGGAACGGAAGTTGACTGTCCGGGGGGGGGCAGTATAGTTTGTGCAGTATTAAAAGAGCAGTGGAGGTGAACGGACGTGCGCACAATCGCCTGAAAATCCCGCCGACTGACATACTGCTCATGCGCCCGAAACTGCTTTTATTGTCTTAAGATAGGAGAGCAGGAGTTGCTTATACCAGATTTAGTCATTGGAAAGGACAGGGCAGGAAATCGGACGGGATGTTGATGAAAAGAGGATGGGTGTTCCTAAAATCTGCATGCTTGCATATGTCAAGAAAAGGCACTGGAGCCACCTTCTAGACACGCAGGTACTGATAAAGAGTCTCACGCGAGATACCCATCTCGCGGGCAAGAGCGGCACGTTTCTCCCCTGCGGCGGTCCGCCGCTTCAAGTCTTCAACCTGCTCGGGTTGCAGCACTCGTTTCCGGCCGCCGTAGACTCCCTTCTTCTTGGCTTCGGCAATGCCTTCCATCTGCCGCTCGCGGATCAGTGCTCGCTCAAACTCTGCCACAGCCCCTAGGAGGGACAACAGCAAGTTCGACATAGGCGAGTCCTCGCCGCTGAAGATCAGATTCTCCTTTATGAACTGTACCTTGATGCCACGGTCGGTGAGATCCTTGACCATCTTCCGCAGGTTGTCGAGGTTCCTGGCTAGTCGGTCCATGCTGTGAATGATGACCAAATCCCCTTCTCTGACGAATTCGAGCATCCGCTTCAGTTCGGGACGGTTCATGTCTTTTCCGGAGAGACGGTCCGTAAAGGTCTTGTCGAGGTTCAGACCTTCAAGCTGTCGGTTAATATTTTGCTCTTCCGACGAAACCCTGATGTACCCTACCCGCTGCCCCTTCATGTGAACCTCCAGCTTCCCAGAAAGTGTCAGGGTTCCTCTTAAACCTTCACTGCGACCATGTCAGAAAACAATCAAGGGACCACATTCTGACGCTTTTCAGAACTGCATTTACTGTGTATTTTCGGTATACCCCAATTTGACACCAGCCGGCGGGCTTGCCTATGCACCTATACCACCCATTGCACCGTCATTCATGTCGCCCGCAATCCGTACAGGTTCCGTCTTCATTAAGATAGTCAGCCAGCAGTAAGCACCTGGTGCATCGTCTACGTCGATCAGGTAGCGGTAGCGCGATGACTTGGCTCGTCTGGGTGTCAAACAAAAAGACACTTTCCCTGTTGCTCTCTGTGTTCAGCGCTATATATTTTTCAGCCACCTCGGGTTTCTCGAATGAGGTGTGCCCGAAAAGTTGATGAATCCCCGTATCTAGCCAGAGTTTTTCCTGCCTCAGGTCAAACCAAAAGCATCCGCCAAGGGCCGCTGCTCCGTCCCTGGCAATCCCTATATCGAAAATGCTGTGGTTTTCCCCACGGTAGAGCCACCCGTTCATTGCTTCATTGATCCTGGTGGCGACCTGTTGAGCGGGTTGCCCTAAAGTCAATTTTGTGCTGCACCCTGCGTGGGTGCAGAGCCAACCATCCACAACGTAGGCCGCGACGAATCGCCTATGGTTTACCTCGACGACCTCTTGTATCACCGTTTCCCGATACTGAAATCCACTGCAGCGGAAAGGTGGCGGCACTAGGTAGTGCAGATCGTGGTTCCCCCACAGGAGCACAGTGGGACTATCTAGGAGTAGTTGCAGGGCTTCCAGTTGGCGTTGCAGTGGCTCCAAGGGAGAGTCCAGATAGTCGCCCAAAGCGATATGTTCCTGGTCGGGCCGATACTCAAGGAATGCCCGAACCTTCTCGACGTTGCCATGAACGTCGCCTACGATGATTGCCATCATCTCCTCCGGTTGATAGATCGATAATTACCCCGTCCCCAACAGGAATCTTGAACAGTCCTATTGTGGCCACTTGCTCCTCAGCCCCCTGCCTCGTTTTGAACCACCTCTATCGTTGGACATTCCTCAGCAATCACAAATGCACAAAACTCTTCGCCAGCCCCTTCGCGCGGTTGGTTCCTGATGGCTGCATAAAACTCGTCGTTCCTGATCCCCAAGGGGATAGCCTTTCCTCCGATATGAGCATTTACCCTGTCAATGTACCTTCCCCCGGATTCTCCGCAAAAGCAAGTGCGGTAGGTACCCAGCCTTAACTTCACAATGTCACGACAGCTTGCGCAAAATATCAATTTCATGGAGTTTCACCTACCGGCTCTTTATCGATGCACAGACAATCTGAGTTTTCGTGAAGGAGTGCTATTGCAGTTTCATACTCGGCTGATACATTATCGGCGACAATAGCTCTGACACGACAGACGTGCGACCATACATATTGTCCGTCAGGGTCAGCCCCTGGCTTCCCCTTCAGCCTGTATACTCTGCCAGACTTGGTAACCGCTTCAGCCTTAGATGCGTCAAAGCTTGTTATTGGGGTACTTACCCGTCCTTCGCGATCTTCCATGTTGTACCCAACCAAGTACCGCTCTCCGGTCTGTGCTGCCATAACAGACCACCGGATGAGGTTAATTGACGGCTGCTCAGAAGGCGGTGGGGTTGCCCAAATGCTTCCCGCTATCGCTTCTGCCATAATCTCTTCTAAGGTTTTAGCCATATAGGTCCTCCCTGTCTAAGCTGGGTTCTGGCCCCAACTCTTCGGCAAATACGTACCACATCCTTACGCCCAGCAAATTCTCCAGATATCGCTGTTGCGCTATCCGCGCGATCCGCACGCGTTTGTACATGTCACATTGGTCAGCGCATGAACTTTCCCCCAGAGCCAGTTCGACTTTAAAAAGTTCACCCAGAGGCTCGTTCAGAGCAGTGGCGTAGTAAACGTCCACCTCACCCCTTTTCCCCTTCGGAGCTCTATGACGGTCTTCGGACCAACTATCCAACAAAAGGTTGGCACTCGCCGTGAAAACATAGTCCGGCACAGGCCTGTAGCCGAACTCCCACTCATTGACACGCGTCCCGGGAACGGCTTTTTTCACTAACCCCTTGTAATAGATCGAGATGTACATGCCCATCTGGCTCATGGTCAGGTGAAGCGCTTGGCGTATTCGCCTGATATCAATTGTGACTATATATTTTGTCGCCATCCCTGCTTCCTTTAACCTTCCAACTGCCAGCCTTTACGTAGGTCGTCCAACTCTGTGGACCGCCGAACAAAGTCCCGAGTCAGCCTGTAGCGATTAACGATGTAGTCGATGCCTGTACAAGACTGCGCAAGATGTTTCAGTCGTACGTGCAGTTCGCGATGTAAGCCTTTCGGCAAAGCAACCAGGTTAGATGGATCATTATCTAAAGGATGCTCATTTACATGGTGAAGAACCCAGCCTTCTGGCACCTTTCGCGCGTGGCACCTTTCCCAGACAACAATGTGCTCAAACCGACTGATACGTTTTCGTATGCTTGGGAAGTACAGGGTCAGCAGGCGATAGCCTTGGGAGGTTCGAGTTACCTTCGCGTTACCCCATTGTGGGTCTATGCTTTCAACCACGAGGGCCTGCGTAACCACAACCTTTTCCACTTTTTTGGCGGATTTCGCAGTGTGGCGCCGCGTCACGAAAAAGGCTGCGCAGTCACGGTTACAGTAACGCTGGCCAGCATTTGTGACCAGCATCTCGCGACCACAGTGTAGTGTGACAAGGTGCTTCTTCATACCGTCCCACCAGCCTTCCCATAAAACAACCGTGCTTGTACAAACGAGGCACTTTTGAAAAGTGCATCTCCCGACAGCTCAAATAGTGCGAGGTGGGGCAATGCGCCAATGCCATCATGAACCATCTGCAACTTGACCCGTAACTCAAGCGCAAAACCCAGGACCTCCCTCTGTGAACCGGGAGCAGGCAATCCGGTCTTGGCACGCCTCAACCCCAGTGCAAAGCTTGCAAGTCTCACATATGATTTAGTGTCCTTTTCCGCCACGGCCAACAAAGCCTCAGCAGCCTCCACAGACAATTCATCAAGGTTAAGAAAGACATTTTGAGAAATCCAGACCTTCCAACTTTCAGCTGCCTTCATAGCACCCTCGCAAACCCGCAGTCACCATTATTGTAAACCTATAGTTAACTATACTCTCCAAAACGCACCCACGTCAAGAAAAAAGTGACTTCTAGTCAACAACCTTTCTTGCTAAAGCGGATACACAGATGCTATAGAAGGGGGTATGGATACTAAAGAGGGTGGGTACACCGACGCAAAAAGCAGCGACCGCAAACTCCTAATCAAACGCTTAGATCAAGCCATGGCTGACAAGGCCTTAACAGCTGCGCAACTCGCAGATAAGCTTGGCGTCACCAGGTCTGCTATTAGCTATTTCAGAAGCGGAAAGCGTCAACCAGGGCGCGTGATGCTAGGACGAATGGCAGATGCCTTATCGGTAACGGTTGATTACCTGCTTGGCGAAAGCGAACAACCGGATGTTTCTGACTTGCTGAAGAACAGACTGATCATGCAGTTAGTGGGCTACTTTCAGGAACTGAGCGATGAAGACCAGCAGAGAGTACTGGATATGGTCAAACTAATCTGGCAGACCGCTAATAGGCGCTCTGGAAGAGTAGAGTAGGATTGGGACGGAACAACCCCTCACCGCTGCCGAACTTGAGAATATAATAAAGGACTACGTTGACTATTGGAGCGATCCTCTCGGCAAAGGTGACCTAGACGTAGCGGCCGCTGACCGCCTAAAGAAAGAAGCTTTACCGATCGCACAACAATTGTTGTCGATGCTGAAAGATAGGGAGTAACCTTGCTGGGAAGCTGTTAAAAGCAGAAGCCGGTGCCCACCATGGGTGACCGGCTTTTTTTGGCCATTCGGATTCTATGGTGAAATTCCACCTTACTATTCGGATACCCTGAATTTGGAGGCTGGGTAGGCGCCGATCAGCCAGAAGAACAAGTACAGCTTGATCGCGGCGTTGCGCCAAGCGAATCCTTTGCTGTGGTATGGGTCATCGGCTATTCTCGGCTAGGGGGACAGAGCTTGGCAGCGGCATTATTTCTTTTTTTTCTTTTCGCTGACATTGTGTGTTTCGCACATAAAGACGCATATTATATTTACGAACAAACTAGCAATCAACAGGTAAATGTTATAATGCTTTATATTTAAGTATAAAGATGCGATTACTATTACTGTCATAAATGGCAGCACTAATATGTTTGATAATTTGGCCAACATATTTGAATATTTTTTAATACTTCCAAAAATACAAACTAAAGCAAAGACTTCAGGGAAAACGATGAAATATTTAATCGTCATATTTGCTGGCAACAATTTATGAAAAGTAATAAAACCGATAAATACCGGCATTACAAATATCAAGGCAATATTGATTATTATCGCCATTAGTGAATGTGGTCCATCCGGATCCCACGAATCAGTTTTATGGGCGTCTTTAGAACCATAATTGTTTGTCAGCACTTTGTAATGAGCAACCCCGTCAGCGTGTTCACTTGAAAGGCCATTGGCTTTGTTTCTACGATACTCTTCATCGTAGTCTTTCTGTTTATCTGCGTTTTTATAAAATCTCCGACCTTGCTTTTCGTCGTAAGAGTTACCCATCAACAGATCTATAGGGTTCTGCTTCATATTTTGTCTCCAATATCACCAATTCGTATCAACTGAACGATACTAGATATCGCGTATGATATGTGTGCAGTTTGATCCGCAACTTGCCGTGATAGACACACCTATATTTGTGAAAACGTACTTGATTTCGACTCCCCAACTTTCGATGTCAGCTGCGCCCATTGCTGATGACATGTTGTCGACGAATTGATTGAGGGACTGAAGCTCTTCATCAGTTAAATTCAAAGCATTATTATCAATCATTTCCACCTCTTCCAAAACCTTAACATTTTGGCACCTCTACGCCGTGAAGGCCTTCGCCCGCATTGATAAGGCCCGGCAGTTTTCAGCAGCCAAAATTGATAGATCCAAAATGGCATTAAAGCTTTCTTTTGTCAATTTTATGGAAGATTTTTTCGTCGAGGTACATTTGGTGAGTACTCAACGGTGGACAGATCGGCGATTCCAAGCACCGCACCGGGTTAAAATCCTACCCGTTAGCCAATGCGGGCGCAATGAAGCGGTTGATGTGTGCGATGTGCTGACGGGACGCCTATCTTTCCATGGCGGCCAGGATCTGCCCAGGGTCGGGGAACTCGCGGAAACTCGTCTTCTGCCCCCTGAACTTTCAGAACACGCTCCAGGCACTGCCCACAGAAACCTCTACGCAGGTGAATCCGAGGCTATGCGCTTCCCGCCCGGTCTGTCGCTTGTTCAGTCTCATGATTTCCTCACTTCCGCCCGGTGATGCAGCACAAAACCGGCTATTTGGAGAGTAAGGTAGAAATTCCACCATCAAATCCTAATGGCCCTTTTTTATGTGACCATTACCTTTCGCCTTCAAAGATGTGCAACCGCTTGTCGTCGGCAGGATCCTCGAACGCATTGCACTTTGCCATCTGATACTTGGCGGTTTCGTAACCTCGAAAGTCAATGCTATGGACGAACTTTTGCGCGAAGGACATCACCTTGATGAACGATTCCGGCTGCTGATGGTTGGTAATCCTCTTCAACGAGCTCACATATTCATTTCTGAAGACGGACGGGACGATGATCCGAGTCTGTTCGGTTGCGACCAACTCTGCGTTCATCATGGCCCTGGCAGTCCGGCCATTTCCATCATCAAAAGGATGCACCTCTGCCACAAGGAACATTATTAGTAGGGCGCGGGCAAAGGGGTTTTCCAGCGCGGTGTACAAGCCAAACCCCTGCAGCAATGTTCCTTTAACAAGAGCGGGATCAACAAACCTGGTCGCCCCGGCATAGTTGACCTCTTCCTTAAACTGACCCGGATGCTTATCAGGCCGTCCAGTCATGATCTCCGAATGCCTTGAACGGAGTAACTCGAGGAATTCCTCAGCGGATCGAGGAGTCCGGCGCATATCATCGAGACTGCTTACGACCCGGTAGGTCCCTATGATGTCGTGGCCATCGCTGGGCCGGCTCAAAGGAACGAGGCCGGTGTCGATGATGTCCTTCGCTTCGTCGACTTCAAACTGTGTCCCCTCAATGTAATTGGAAAAATATGCATCGAAGAACCCGATGTTGTAAAAGGCACTTCCGGTGGCCTTCGTAGGCATAGGTTCATACACCAACTGGGCCAGAGCCGCCCTCAGGGCCTCCGCCTTCATCAGAGCATCTGCGTCGTACGGGACCCCCAACTGCTGGGCCTTGGCAACCGGGTTGACCAGGGCTGCCTGACGAGTACCGAGCAAGGCGCCAATTATCTTGTCGAGCTTTTCGAACTCCCGATTGTACCCGAGCGCATCAGAGATTTCTCTGGCCTGATCCCTTAACCGGTTAATCCCATCTTCCTTCTCGGCGTTTAGGATGTCGACCAGTTTCCTCTCTATCTCCTCTATATCCACGTTCTTAGACTCTTCCCCTCTCACACGAGAAGGTGTCAGGTTTTCCAAAAGCATACGGGCGCGCGAGGACATGTAGGCTGACACGAACGGCATATCTGAATCGAGCCTACCCGGCCCCTTCAACTGAACGAAAGTGACCCCAGGCAGCGGAATCGTCCTGAGATACCCCCCTGTCACGTATATCTTCCCTCCTGGAGAAATCCTGGATTCGAAGGCTGTGCGATGACTCACGATGCAGCCGGGGAGGATGATGCCAAGGATCATCGCCCAGTTCTGACGGACCAGCATCGAAACATCGTCATCTACTTTGCTGGTGTAGAGGTTTGGGCCGATCTTACGGACCCTACCAGCGTCCACTTCTTTAGAAATGTGCTTTGATGTCTCAGTTGTCGAACTAAAAAAAGGGGGCATTTTTTTAAACATAACAGCCTGTACCTCTTTCCCGAAGTGCGTTTTTTTGTTATTAACTGCTCGCTACGGGTGATTTTTTAAAAATAGATACGATTTTTTATAATTAACCACCGTCAGCTCGACCTGCTATTTTTTCAACTTAAGAGCCCGGCACGAGCCTTCCACGCCTATTTTTTGTTATTAAGTAGCACCTTTGGGAAATTTTGTAAATATAAAGGCAATATTATATGATTAAGCGAGGTCGTCAGGGTAGACCATCTCAGATGGTTGATGCAAAATTAGCTACCACACGTCCGGGTTGCGGTTGTCCGTACGCCAGTCCGCCTTTGTCTGCAGCAAGAGTTCGCAGTCTAGGGCGGACAGCAGTTTGAAGAGGGTGTCGACCCGCAAGGCGTGACGACCTTGCTCAATGCGCGAGATCATCGCCTGATCCAGGCATATCAAGGCACCGAGTTCGGTTAAATTCGAAACCGGGCACCTAACATCGTGGAAAAATCAGGCCTAGACTTTCACTGAACTTTCACAAGCCCTACTGATTTCGGATGGATTTCACCAGACTTCATTGGACTCTGGCTGGTGGGGTGAGTTGTTTAAGTATCTGATATCACGTTAGTTGCCTATTTCTCTGGGGGGCTTGCACTAGCCTTCGAATCCCTATCTCTCCGCCATTAAAAAGAAAGGCCAGTCATAGTGACTGGCCTTTCTTTTTCTATCTCATCCGATCAAGGGAAGAACGGTCCTGCTTTCTGTTCCAGTCCACATTTCTCCTTAACTGGGACAATTCTTTTGGTTATAATGAGAGAAGTTGTGCCAGTAGGTATCGCATTATGCGTCAGGTAACTTGAGAATGAAGTGTGGGTCTCGCAGGCCCTCAGGAAAGGAGAGAACGATGAAGCGGAAAATAGCTGCTGCCGTAGCCGTTATACTCGCCTGCATGTGGACCTTGACCGGGTGCCACACGGTCAAAGGCTTTGGCGAGGACCTGCAAAGCGGCGGAAGAGCCATTGAAAGGGCTTCAGGGAGATAATCCCAAGGCCGGTCGACGACGACCGGCCTTTTCTTTTGTGACTAACTCCTTGCTCGCCTCCCCCCCCCATCCCCCCCCTCCGTCTCACCCCACACCGGACTGTCGAGTTCAACTTTTGACCCCGTGTTCATTTTTAGGATTTTTTAATACCGCTAGATACTTACCCGGCGTCGCCTGCCCTTGGGTGTGCGAACGGAGAACAGGCGAGAGTGAAAGCGGTGTTCAAGTGGCAGGCAGTAGGGCAGCAAAAACACGTGTTAAAACAAGCTAATAATCATCCACCTCCGCCACACGCCCAATTTGGCACGTCGGGTGAAATGATCCTGTACAGGAGTTCAACCACACCAAGACACGGAGGTAAGCCATGAACGAGTACGTTTTCAACTCAACCGGCCCGGACGCCATCTACCTGGCAAACATCAACATCTTCTTCCCCGTTCTTTTCAGCCTCGAGCTCTTCAAGAACGGGTGGCCCGAACACAAGTTCGGGTCGCAGACAGTGCTGCAAAACGACGCGGACTGGTACCGGCAGATGTACGAAAGCGGACTGACGGGAAACCGGCTGCACATAGCAGCCCGGAAGTCGGCGCGTGAGAACCTCAGTGGGCGCATCCAGAAAATTTTGCGGTACGCCACGGTGATGGCAGATGAAAACGATGTGAAGGCCCTGCTCAATTCAGGCGTGGTCACCTACAAGACCAGGAAGAAAGCTCGCAGGACCGCAAAGCCCGCTCAATCCTAAACAGCACGAGGTGCTACCGATCACCTCATCTTCGCTAGCCCCTCCATCACCCTTCCATGCGTAAAGATACCCCGACGGAACCACACCTTTGTCAGGTGGGGACCACGTCGGGGTTTTTCATTCATTTGGGGCACCAAACATCTGCGCACCCGGGCCGCCTCCGCACTCCCCATCGTCGTACGAAAAACAGGAACTACATTTACTAATGTAAGGGTATCTTGAATTTAAAGCAGACCTGCTTTTTCTAATGTAGGGGCGTGTTTAAAATAAAGAAGGTCCGCAGATAAAAAAAGGAGGCCGGCACATGCCAAAAGCAGGTGATGGAACATGAAGGCAGGGTCTGGCACATCCCATCCACACGGTTTTAAAAAGAATGGCCATTACTGGGACCTCGCTTGGGGTTCATTTATTGTGAAATAGGTTCACGGGGAATGGAATAGCCCCACTTCTACGCCGGTTGAAAGGCCGGGTTATTAATTAGATACTCCGCTCAAATTGACCAGGCCCTGCTTTGAATCGACCATGACAATGTTTAAAATAACCATGGCCTGTTTCAATTCGAACAAGACCCGGTTTAAAATAACCATGGCCTGCTTCATTTTAACAGCGGTCGTACTTCTTTTAGAGACGACCTCCCCGCGTTTACCTGCAAGCCGCTAGAAATCCCCTCGGGTTCATCTCGCGCTTAAACGCCTCATCAAAAGTTTCATTGCCGCCTCGCGCAATTCAACCGTCATCCCTGCAACATTAAATTGATGCTGCCAGGTTTGCCTCCGCCCCCATAGGCGTCCCTCTCAAGACGCTATTTGCGATCTTTGGGCGGTCGTGATAACATTAGCTGTCGCCAATACAACAACAAACGGTTCTTCTGCAAGAACAGAAAAGGAGGACATCATGAAACGTAAAGTCGCAACTGCAGTCATGCTCACTCTGACCACTCTCTGGGCTCTGGCAGGCTGCCACACCGTCAAGGGGGTCGGCGAAGACATGCAAAGCGGTGGCAGGGCCATCGAAAATTCTTCCGGGCGATAGTTTCTGTCCCGCAGCGAAACGAAAAGGCCAGTCGCAAAGACTGGCCTTTTTCTATGGCTCTTTCAAACCTAAAGTCCTTCACCGAAGGGGGGACTGGCTCCGCCAGGTGCCTGTCCCCTTAGGTTTCGGTAAGGGGGCGGGGACGGAATGGAGCGTCCCGCAAGAGGGACAGGCACCTAACGGAGCCAGTCCCTTCCTACAATTACTTCTGTACTGAGCGCACGACTCTCCCGCGTATCGCGAAGGCCAGACGGGCCAGGCGGCGGTGCGGGTAACTGGGATCGACGATGGGTATCCCTTCCCTGCAGGTCACCAACCCCTCCTCCTGTGCCCTTTCGAAACAGTCGTGGGCAGCGTTTCTCAGGGTGTCGAAAAAGAAGATGGATGAAATCATGGCGGTGTAACAGGCAACCCCCAGCACCTCGTGGGACATGAGCCCGCTGGCGTAGCCGCCAGCGGCCACCAGGGCAACATAGGGCGCGCTTACCAGCGCCGTGTAGAAGATCAGCGTCGCCCGGGCCCGGATCGCCGCCTTGGTAAGCCGCACCCCTTCCCAGGGATCTTCTTCATCGAAATGGTAGTAGTCACCTTCCCGCATAGCACCCTCCTACTCTGGCGACGCACCGGAATTCGGCCTTGACATTGTACCGGATAATCGCAGAGCAGGGAACCGTTGTCACGAGGTCCTCGTGCCAGTCATCTCCTGATGTCGCCATCATCCTTTTACATCCCCATTGGGCCGGACATGAGGTGCCAGGCGCCCATCATCCCGATGTCTTCGTGTTCGACGATGTGACAGTGGAACATGGTCATGCCGTCGTAGTCCCTGACCGGCACCAGCAGGGTCGCACTCCCCATCTTGGGGATATTGACAACGTCCTTCCACGCCGGCGCGGTCGTGTACAGGGAGGCGTATCCGGGATCCCCGCCGTTGATCGAAAGCACCTGGCACGGGTTCACATGCTGGTGGAAGGGGTGGTCCATGCCGCTGTTGTTGTACACCTCCCACACCTCATAGTCCCCGACCATGGACATGGCGGTGTAGCAGTTGTTCATGCCGGTGAAGGAGATGCCGTTTATGTAGCCCTTGCCCATCATCATGCCGAGGGTGATCTGCTTGCGGGGCAGCATGGCGAGGTCGATGGTCTGCCTCTGCGCCTGCGGGTTGATGGTGGCGGGAATGCGGTCGTCCATCAGGAGTCCGGAATAGGCAAGGGTGAGCAGGGTGATCTGCTGCAGACCGCTCATCCCGCCGCGGTCATAGGGCAATGACAGCAGCTTGAAGGCGCCGCCTCCCTGGTCGGCTTTCACGAGCACGTCGATGCGCTCTCCAGGCGCCAGGATGATCGTGGAGAGGGGGTAGGGACGGTCCAGAAGGCCGCCGTCGGTGCCGACCAACTGCATGGTGTGCCGGTCGAGGGCCAGCTTCAGGTAACGCGCGTTGCAGGCGTTCACGATCTGCCAGCGCTGCACCTGCCCCGGACGTATGTTCAGCACCGGGTTCACCCGGCCGTTGATCATGACCAGCTTCCCTTCCTTGCCGTGCATGAACTGGGAGGTGGAGGTGTACGGCTCGGGAACGCCGCTTGCGATGGTGAGGTCCTTGATCATCATTACGTGCGTTTCCACCCCGGCCAGGGGGCTTGTTGCGTCATCGGCTATCACCAGCGGGCCGGCCAGACCTCCCCAGTACTGCTCGGCCACCGTCCCGTGGACGTGGGGGTGGTAGAAGTTGAGGTGCCCGGGTTCCTCGCAGGAAAGGTCGTACTCGTAGTCGAGGGTTGCCCCGGGGGCGGCCATGCGCATCACGTTGTCCGACATGAGGGAAGGAGATACGTGCAGCCCGTGGGTATGGAGGTTGGTGATGTTGCGGGGATGCCCAAGGATATTGGTGGCGGTGGTCTTGGGAAGCATGTTGACCAGGCGGACCTTTAGCTTTTCCCCTTTGGCGGCCGTCACCATGGGGCCAGGATACATGCCGTTGTAGGTAAGCAGCGTCACCGCCGTTCCGTTTACCTTCAGCCGCGCCTGCTTCACCTGGAGTTCGTAGACACCCGAAGCGTCTTTGACAGCGGCGGGAATGTCGTAGAACGCTCCTCCTGGCGCAGGGTCAACGACGCTGACAGTTCCACCCATCCCGCCCCCACCCGTACCGCCGCCCATCATGGCGGCCCTGGCCAAGGCGGGATGCAGCGCAGCGCACGCTCCCACAGCACCGACGGATGCCAGTGCCAGAAATTCCCTCCGGGTGGTCTTGTTTCCTTTCATCGTCTGTACCTCCGTGTCAGGCAACTGGACACGCATCCGTGTCAGAAGTCCACCAGGCCGGCCCCACGTCATGCCATGCTCACTGAAAGGGCCTGCGTTCCTGAATGATGGCATGAATTCTTACCGAAATTTTCCCCGTGGCAAGCACGGGAATTGTTATTTTTTACCCACAATACAGCAGCTTAGGGAAGCGGCGCCCCCCCGGGGTGTCAGAGGTAGATAGCGGTGAGACGGGATGCGGTTGCGACACCATGCACAGCTGCTATGAACCGGACCACCGGCACCATAGCGACATGGTCCCCTTCAGGATTGACTATATCCGCATCGGCGGATATAGTCGCCGCCGTGAAAGATCTGCTCTTACTCTACAGGTCACTGGCGGACGAAACGCGACTGCGCATCCTGGCGCTCCTGCTCGGCGCGGGAGAGCTCTGCGTGTCAGGCACAGTTGCTGTTGCAGCTACAAGCCGCTGAACCACATTCGGAGAAGCCGTGCAGCCTACAAAAAAGATCCTTTTCCTTTGCACCCACAACTCCTGCCGTTCCCAGATGGCAGAGGGGCTGGCCAACCACTTCCTCGGCGACAGGTTCGAAGCCTACTCGGCCGGGACCGAGGCAACGCGCGTCAACCCGCTGGCGGTCAAGGTCCTGGCGGAGATGGGTATCGACATTTCCGGGCACCGGTCCAAGACCCTCGACGAGTTCGACGGCGAGAGTTTCGACTACGTGGTGACCTTGTGCGGAGACGCCAACGACAAATGCCCGCTTTACATCGGCGGCACGCAGCGCAGCCACCACGGCTTCGACGATCCTTCGCGCTGCGCCGGGACCGAGGAGGAAGTTCTGCCGGAGTTTCGCCGGGTACGCGATGAAATCAAGACGTGGCTATTGGAGTACTTTGGAGTGCGCAAATAACGAAGACCTTTTCCGCACCTGTCCGTCCTTGACTGCTGGCTGACACTCTGGTCTTCACCGCCATGGCACTGGGTGTGGCGCAGCGCGGTGCAGATGGCCTAAAGGTGCGCCAGGTGCAGGTCCGCACCGCGGAGAAGTTCGGCCGAGGGGAAAGAATACGCAGGGCCGGTTGTGACGTGAAACGACAAGTGGGCACCCCGGCCCGCGGGTGCCCACATTGTACTTCTGCCTGTGACAGGACCTATTTGCCGCCCAGCGCCGTCTTTACCTTCTTCAGGGTATCGATGTTCTTCTGCAGGCCGCTTACGTTCTTCTCCATTTCGGTGATGGTGGTGCCCAGCTGGGCTACGCTGCCGATCACGCCGCCGCTGCCGGCCGCCCGCTGCAGCAGTTCGCTCCCCAAGTCTCCCATCTGGGCGTTTGCCCTCTGCTCGGTGATCGAGCCGCAGACATACCCTGCCACAAAGACCACGGCAAAGGCCGCGACCCGCAAGCTGTAGATGACGCTTTTCTCTTTCATGTCAGCCCCTCCCTGATGGTCCACTCACTGTGCACCGCCGCGCCGCTTGCCGGCCTACTTTTTCTTCTCCTTTTTCTCCGGCTTGGCGGCACCGTCCTTGGCCTCGATGCTGGCGGCTTTCATGCTGTACATGATGGTTACCTTGCTGCCGACCTTCACGTCACCGGTTACCTTGGTGTCCTTGTCCTTGGCGATCTGCCACTTCTCGCTCCCCTTCTGCACTACGATCATGTCGTCCTTTACTTCCAGCACCGGACCGGTGACCTGGTAGGTCTTGGGGGCTGCATAGACAGTGCTGGCGGCAAGCAGAGTGATTCCCGTTAAAGCTGCGATCAGTTTCATTCCGTTTCCTCCCTGAGATTTGTGAGTGTAGAACGCTAAATTGATAACAGCTTGCCGACGCAAGTCAAACGGCGACGACCGGCGAAACGTGCGAACGACGAGGCATCGCGTCTTGCCTCATTTGCGGTAGCCGCTGAAGCAAATAAGGCAACCTTGCGCCCCTTTCTGCGGCACGGCTGCTCCGACTTCACGTAAAAACAGCAAGTTGCCACACCCCACCGCGCTGGCACGACTGATGCTCTAGAAAGGGAAGAAGTCCAACTTTAAACCAGGAGATTCACAAATGAAAAAGATCGTCTCTTCCGTAGTTGCTGCTCTCGTTGCTGTTGCTTTCGCTGGTGTTGTTTTCGCTGCTGACGCTGCTCCGGCTGCTCCGGCCGCTCCGGCTGCTGAAGTGAAAAAAGAAGAAAAAGCTCCGGTGAAGAAAGCTGCTAAGAAGAAAAAAGCAAAGAAAGCTGCTAAGAAAGCCGAGAAGAAAGAAGCTGCTCCGGCTGCACCGGCCGCTCCGGCTGCTCCGGCTGCGAAGTAATCCAGTTTTTACCTGCAGCATCAAAAGCCGCCCGTTGCTCGACATCGGGCGGCTTTTTTAGTTTCACCAGGCAGCACGCTGTAAAGTAGCGACTCGCCCCGCGCCGGGGCACCTCAGGGGTGTATCATGCGGAAGGTTCTCAACGCCGGGCGGGGATGGGTAACGGCGGGATATGTGCTGGTCGTGTTGCTGGGGTACGTCGACTACCTGACCGGCGACTACTCACTGCTGCTCTTTTACCTCGCCCCGGTGTCCCTCATTGCCTGGCAGGGAGGACGGCGCGGCGCCCTCCTGGTATCACTGCTCGCCGGCCTGGCGCGCTACGTCTCCGACTACTACAGCCACTCTGCCTTGACCTTCAAACCCTGGCAATCGCTGGAAGACACGGCACTCATCGTCGCGGTTGCCTTCCTGGTCCTCGTGATGAAGAAACTGATGACGGAGAGCCGGGTCTGATCAGCCGGTAACGAGAATGGCCCTGAAATCGTTCACGTTGGTGAGCGTGGGGCCGGTAACCAGTCTTTCGCCGAGGGTAGCAAAGAAGCCGTGCCCGTCGTTGTCGTCGAGGCTTTGCCTGGGGTTGATCCCCAGTTGCCACGCCCGCGCCAAGAGGTCAGGGCTCACGAAGCCCCCCGCTGTCTCTTCCTGTCCGTCCACCCCGTCGGTATCACCCGCCACCGCATAGATCCCCTTTTCACCTTGCAGCGCCAGCGCGAGCGCCAACAGAAACTCCACGTTGGGTCCGCCGCGTCCGCCGCCGCGCACCGTCACCGTGGTCTCCCCTCCCGACAACAGGACGCAGGGCGCGGCGAAGGGCTGCCCGCGCCGCGCCACCTGCAGCGCCAGCGCCCCCAGCGCCTTCCCCACCTCCCTCGATTCACCTTCGATGCGGTCGCTGAGGATGTGCGCGGCGATGCCGTTGGCTTGCGCGACCTGCGCCGCCGCTTCCAGGGCCGCCTGCGGCGTGGCGACCAGGCGGAACCGGGCGCCGCCCAGGCGCGGGTCGTCCGGCGGCACCGATTCCCCGCGCCCGGACTCGAGACACGCGCGCAACGAGTCGGGCAGCCGGATGCGGTAACGGTCCACGATGGCGAGCGCATCGGCACAGGTGGTGGGGTCACCTACGGTGGGTCCGGAGGCGATGTCGGCAGGATCATCGCCGGGAACATCGGAAATGGCCAGGGTAAGCACGCGGGCCGGGTGGCAGGCGGCGGCAAGCCTCCCTCCCTTGATGGCGGAGAGGTGGCGCCGGACGCAGTTGATCTCGGAGATGCCGGCTCCGCACCGCAACAGCTCCCGGCAGAGCTCCTGCTTGTGCGCCAGGGTCACCCCCGGCAGGGGCAGCGGCAACAGGGCCGAACCGCCGCCGGAAATAAGGCAGATAACGAGGTCTTCCGGGCTAAGGCCGCGCACCAGTTCGAGCATCCTTGCCGCCGCAGCGCATCCCGCCTGGTCCGGGACCGGATGCGCGGCGCTCACCACCTCGATGTACCGGCAGGGCACCTCGTAGCCGTAGCGCGTCACCACGAGCCCCGCGGAAATCTCGCCGCTCCAGGCGTCTTCGAAGGCATGCGCCATGGCTGCCGACGCCTTCCCCGCTCCGACCACGACGAGCCTCCCCTTGGGCGGCGCCGGTAGGTGGCGCGCCAGGCAGTACTCGGGACGCGCCGACAAAACGGCGGCTTCAAACATCTGCTGCAACAGCTTGCGCGGCTCCATGGTTCCTCCCGTGCGGTGTTTGGTCCCTCGATAGATACAACAGTGAGGTGGTCCGGCGCAACGGGGAATGCGCACCAAACAAAACGCGATCGGCGACTATCTTCCGCCATGCCCATCCCCCTCTCCCTCCGGGAGAGGGCTGGGGTGAGGGCGCTGCAATAGGCAATAATTGTGTTTCGTGGCACCTCCCTCACCCGCCCTTCGGGCACCCCGGAGGGAGAGGGAACCAGCGGAACATTCTCGCTAACCAGGAACAAAAAAAGCCCGCGGGATGTCCCGCGGGCCCCTTGCGTCACCATCGCTCGGTATCGGTTAATACTGCTCCCTCTTGATCCAGCCGTACTTCTCCCCCGCATAGAAGTGGCCGTGGCAGGAATACGGGCCGCTGTTGTAGATATCCACCACCATCACCTCGCCGCACACCGGACAGGGAGGGGTCGGCTGTTCCCTGTTCTTCGCCTCCGCTCGCAGGTCTTCGAGTTGGCTTTCCAGCATCTCGATGCGCGCCACCAGTTCGCGATCCAGCAGGTGCTCCAGACACCCCTGGACGCCGCATCTCTGCTCTTTGCCGTCCACCAGCACCGGGTGCTGACACTCGGTGCAGCTGCAGTCGACCTGGAAATTGCCGCACAGCGGACAGCGGTTTTCTTTGATCTCCGGCAACGCAAAGCATCCGGGTGGATAAATGTAACTCAGAATGGATCGGGCCATGTCTCTTCCTCCCACTGCCAGCCAGTCGCTGCGCAGAACTGGCGGCTAAAAGTTGCGGAAACGGCACAACGGTTAACATCCTGCCATAAAAATTTCATAATGCAAAAAGCAACACTGACACCGGCAACGTGGCAGCGTCCCCCCGGAATCTGAGACCGCGCAACGGGCGAGAGTGGGACAAATCGAACTTAGCATTGAGAATTCACCAATTTTGTTCAGAAAAAACGCACCGATGAGAAGGCACAAGCAGCGCCATTGAAATATGAGGAGGAACTATGCTGGCACGTCTCAAAGTGGGAACCAAATTGCTTTCGGCTTTTCTGCTGGTCGCGGTGCTAAGTGCGGTGGTCGGCGGTATAGGCATTCTGAAGATCCGGCAGATCGACGACGCCGACACCCATCTCTACGAGGCAATCACGGCACCGCTAGCCGATATCGCGCAGATGTCGATCGCCTTCCAGCGGGTCCGCATCAACCTGCGCGATTTCGTCGAAGCAAAGCAGGAGAGCGAACGGCAGGAAGCGCTGGCGACGATAAAGAAGCTGCGCAAGGAGGTCGGTGACCGGGCAGAAAAATTCAAAAATGCCCTCGACACCGACGAGGAACGCAAAGGTTTCAACGAGTTCATAGAGTCGCGCAAGGTCTACGGGAGCTACATCGACCAGGTCACCAGGCTGGTCCAGGCAGGCAAGGCCGAGCAGGCCATGGACCTCATGCACGGGGAGGCCAAGAAGGCGGCCCTGCACGAACAGGAACAGCTCAACAAGCTGATGGAACTGATGGAAGGCCAGGGCAAAGCCGCCTCGGACGAGAACACGGAAGTGGCTGACGCTGCCACCGTCGTGATGTCCGTCCTCGTGATCGCCAGCCTGGTGATCGCCGTCGTCTGCGGGTTGGTGATCACCAGGATGATCACCAGGCCGCTGCAGGCTGCGGTGGGGGCTGCCAGCGCCATCGGTGCCGGCGACCTCACCGTCTCCATCGAGGCCACCTCCGGCGACGAGACCGGGCAGCTCATGATTGCACTGAAGGCGATGACGGACAACCTGCGCAGCACCATCGGCAAGGTCGCCGACACCTCGGCGCAGGTCGCCTCCGCGGCCAACCAGTTGCACGCAACCTCCGACCAGATCGCCACCGGCGCCGAGGAAGTGGCGGCCCAGGCCGGCACCGTGGCCACGGCAGGCGAAGAGATGTCGGCCACCTCGTCGGACATAGCGCGCAACTGCCAGATGGCGGCGGAGGGGGCCAAACGCGCCTCAAGGACCGCCGAAAACGGGGCAGAGGTGGTGCAAGGCACGGTAACGGTGATGGGGCAGATCGCAGCGAAGGTGCAGGAAACCTCCAGGACCGTCGAGAGCCTGGGCGAGCGCAGCGACCAGATCGGGGCCATCATCGGCACCATCGAGGACATAGCGGACCAGACCAACCTGCTGGCGCTGAACGCCGCCATCGAGGCGGCCCGCGCCGGGGAGCAGGGACGCGGGTTTGCCGTGGTGGCGGACGAGGTGCGCGCCCTGGCGGAAAGGACCACCAAGGCCACCAGGGAGATCGGCGAGATGATCAAGGCGATCCAGAGCGAGACCAGGGGGGCCGTCGTCGCCATGGAAGAAGGGGTGCAGCAGGTCCAAAGCGGCACCGCCGAAGCAGCCAAGTCGGGCAGCGCGCTGCAGGAGATCCTGGAGCAGATCAACGACGTGGCCATGCAGATCCACCAGGTGGCGACGGCAGCCGAAGAACAGACGGCGACCACCAGCGAGATCTCCAGCAACATCGTGCAGATAACGCAGGTAGTGCAGCAGACCTCGCAGGGGGCGCAGGAATCCGCCGCTGCGGCAGCACAGTTGCGCATGAACTCCGAGGAACTGCAGCATCTGGTGCACCAGTTCCGGCTTTAGCTGTCCAAAGAGGAGCCGGACTTTCCCGGCTCCTCCTCCCGCCACACAACTACTGCCACTGTTTCAAGAAGAACCTCTCCCTGTCATAACCTCGTCACCGTTCACTCAAATATTACTTTCAAGTTTCGTTACAGTGTGTCGAATAGAGCACTTGCGGCTAAGTGACAATGGCCTTTTACACTTCATCTTGTACCTAGGAGGAATGACTATGAGAGCAATGCGTGTTGCGGCAGCAATTATTGTGTCCGTACTGGCAGGTGTCGCCGCCCAGGCCGGCGCCGAGGAACTGAAGATCGGAGCTGGGGGCGCGCCCACCGAGAATATCCTGAAGCCGATCCGCACGGCTTTCGAGCAGGCCTCCGGCCTCAAACTCTACATCGTCGCCTCTGGTCCGAAGAACGCTTTCGTGGACCTGCAGAAAGGTGAAGTGGACGCCGCCGCGGCAGGGCTCAGCTACCAGGACTGGCTGGCGCTGATGAAGAAAGAAGGAGCGGAGGTGGCGCAACCTGCTGCCTTCACCCCCGTCGTCGTCGGCAAGGATAAGATCAAGGTGCTGGTAAACAAGGAGAACAAGGTCAGCCAACTGAGCGCGGAACAGTTGCAGGGGATCTTCTCGGGAGAAATCGGATCGTGGAAGGAGGTCGGCGGAGAGGATGTGCCGATCCTGTTGGTGGTCGGCAAGCTGACGCCGGGCACCAACAGCATGTTCTTCAAGAAGTTCCTGGGCGACAAGGCGGTCGCCAAGGACGTCATCGACGCCACCACGGCCGAGGACGTCAGGCTCAACGTGGCCTCGAACCCCTCCGCCATCGGCTTCGGCCCCCTCTCACTGGTGGACGAGTCGGTCAAGGCGGTGCAGGCGCCGGAGCTGGCGCGCGACATCACCCTGATCACCAAGGGAAAGCCCTCGGCCAAGGTGCAAAAGCTCCTCGACTTCATCAACGGCGAGGGGAAAAAGTACATCAAGCAGTAACGCGGCGGTTGCAGCCGGCGCTACTTTCTGTCTCGCTAGAGACCCACTAAACCAGGAGGGGACGCAGCATGAAAAGAGGTATCATCAGTCTGGCACTTGTTGCTTCGATGGCCTTCGGCAACACCGCGATGGGCGAAGAGATCAAGGCGGGAGGGGGCGGCGCCCCCATCGACGGCTATCTGAAACCGGTGCAGGAAGCCTTCGAAAAGAGCACCGGCATCACGCTGAAGCTAAACTTCAGCAGCGCCACCCTCGCCTTCAAACAACTGGCGGCAGGGGAGTTGGACCTTTCCACAGCCGGCCTCGCCTACCCCGACCTGCTGAAGACCGCCAAGAAGGAGAATATCGAGGTTGCCGATCCCTCCGCCTACGTCGCCACCGAGATCGGCGCCAGCAAGATCTACACGGTAGCCCACAGGGACAACCCGGTCGCCGCTCTCACCATGGACCAGCTGAAGGGGATCTTCACCGGCAAGATCACCAACTGGAAGGAGGTGGGAGGCAACGACGCCCCCATCCTGATCGTCCTTTCCTCGATCAACCCCGCCACCAATGCCGCTTTCAAGAAGCTCGCCCTGGGCGATGCTCCCTTTGCGGCCGACGTGGTCGACGCGGGCAGGTTCGAAGACGTGCGTGAAAAGGTCGCCGCCAACCCCGAGGCCATCGCGTTCGGCCCGGTCACCATGGTGGATGCCACCATCAAGACCGTGAAAACCCCGGACGTTGCGCGGCCGGTGATCGTGATCACCAAGGGCGCCCCCTCGGCCAAGGTGCAGAAGCTGATCTCCTTCATCAAGGGCGAGGGGCAACAATACATCAAGCAGTAACCCGACTACCGTTTCCCCAGCGCCACAGATCGGAGCAGAGGCATGACCATCAAGACCAAACTGACCCTGAACGTAGTCACCGTGATCCTCATCGTCGCCGGTGTCGCCATCGCCAGCATCGTCGGCATGCGCTTTGTCGACAGCAAGCTCCAGGATCTCACCCAGCGCAGCACCCCGTTCCAAATGAGAACGGTAGAGTTCCAGCGCGAAATCCAGGAGGCAACGGCCGACCTGATCAAGGCCAGCGCATCCCGAAGCAGCACCGAGTTCGAGGCAGGGAAAACCGAGGCCGAAAAATCGCTCGCCGTGGTGGAAAAGGGCCAGGGTGCGCTGCAGACCCTTTCCGGGGACGTGAGGCTCGAGGCGCACCAGGCGCTGACCAGCATCGCCGGCGAGATCTTCACCGTCACCAGGGGCAAGTTGAAGGCCGAGGAGGACGCGGCCGCGGCCAACAAGGCCATCACCGAGCGTATGCGCGAGGCGACCGCGCGCCTCAAGGAACTGGATGCCAAGATCAAGGGGCTGCAGTCCTCCAGTTCCACCTCTTACAGCAGGTCGGTGACCGAGACCAAGGGGGTCTCGGACCGGGTGCGCAACGTCGAGGCGCTCAAGCTGACCCTGAAGGATTTCCACCTGGGGCTTTTGGAGGTGAGCAAGGCGCAAGGAAAGAAGGCGGTCCTCATCTCGCTGGCCAAGTGCAACTCGGCGATGAACAAGGCGCTGCAAAACGAGCTGGCGAAAAACTCCGGCAGCATCTCAGCCGACCTCAAGTACCTGAACAGCAGGATCGCCCCGTTCGGCAAGGCGCAAGGGGCCGCGGTCGAGCCCGGCGCCACCGACACTTCGGTGCGGGACCAGCTCTTCTCCGAGATCACCCAGAAAATGAACGCGGTGAATTTGGTCCTGGAGCAGGAGGGGGCCATGGCGGCTGACACCCTTGCCTCGGAAAGCCGCAAGCAGTCCTCCTATTTCAACAATTCAACCGTGGCCACCTCGGTGATGGCAGGCAATTCCGAGCTCCTCTCGCTCGGGCTCAAGGTGGACGGGCTCGCCTCGCGCCTGTTCACGGCGGGGAGCGCCAAGGAGGTCGTCGCCATCGAGACCGAGCTGAACGGAATCTTCGGGCGCATCGGCCAGGTGGACGCCCAGCTCGCCAAGTCGCTCGCCAGACTGAACGCGCGGGGCGAGGCGGCGCTGCTGCACCAGGCGGAGGGGGCGCTCTCCGCCATCAAGGGGCTGCTCTTCGTGAAAGACGGCGTGCTCTCCAAGATCCGCAACCGGCTCGACATGGAGGCCAAGGCGGCCGCCGCCATGGGTAAGCTGCGCGAGATCGTCAAGCAACAGGCGGAGAGCGGGCAGAAAACGGTGAGTGTCGCCCAGGTGGACCAGGAAAAGGCGATCACCACCGTGAACAAGATGGTGCGTTTCTCCACGCTGCTCATCGCCGCCATCAGCCTCGGCGCCGTCCTGTTCGGCATCATCTTCGGCATCTGGGTGTACCGCTCCATCTCCAGACCGCTGGCCCAGCTCCTCTCGGTATCGCAGGCGGTGGCCAAGGGGGATCTTGCCGTGCACATCGACAGCAAGAGCGGCGACGAGGTGGGCAAGGTGCAGTTCGCCATGGGGGAAATGGTCGACAACCTCAGGGGAATGGTGGGCAAGATCAAGGACGCCACCCAAAGCCTGGCCAGCAGTTCCGAGGAGCTCTCGGCGACGGCGGTGGCCCTGGAGCAGGGGGCCGAAGAGCAGACCGCCCGCATCGACCAGTCCGCGACCGCCATGACCGAGATGACCCAGACCACCATCGAGGTGGCCAGAAACTCCAGCGACACCTCGGATGCGGCCACCAGGATGAAGGAGATCGCCGAACGCGGCAAGCACGCCATGACGGAAACGGCCCGGGAGTTGGACCGCTTCGCCGAGTCGGTACAGCAGGCGGCCCAGAAGGTGGAGTCGCTGGGCAAACAGTCCGAGGAGATCTCCGACGTGGTCACCCTGATCAACGACATCGCCAACCAGACCAACCTCTTGGCCCTGAACGCGGCCATCGAGGCGGCCCGGGCCGGCGAGCAGGGACGCGGCTTCGCCGTGGTCGCCGACAACGTGCGGGAGCTGGCCGAGCGGACCGGCACCGCGACCCAGGAGATTGCGCAGACCGTCAAGACCATGCAGAACAGCGTCCGCTCCTCGGTCGACTACATGCATGAAGAAAGGGAGTCGGTGCAGAAGGTCCAGGGGCAGGTGCAGCAGACCCTGGTGGCCATCGGCGAGATCGTGAGCTACGTGGAACAGGTGGCGGACATGGTGCAAAGGATCGCGGTGGCCGCCGAGGAGCAGTCCTCCACCAGCAGCGAGGTGTCCCAGAACATGGAGGGGGTGCACGAGATCGCCAGGGAGCTCAGAAGCTCCTTCACCGACATCAGGCACTCCTCGGGGGGGCTGTCCCAGCTCGCCACCGAGCTCAACGGCATGGTGGGGTGGTTCAGGGTCTAGGCACTCTTTTTTATTATAGTTATCGCGTCCGGCACTCCAATGATATATACTCTTGCGGGTAATTCATGAGCAGTGGGGAGTCGGATGCGCATCCTGATCATCGAAGACGAGCACAAGGCCGCCAACTACCTGAAAAAGGGGCTCACCGAGAACGGCTTCAGCGTCGACATCGCCAACGACGGCGAGGACGGCCTGCACCTGGCAGTGACCGAGCAGTACGACCTGATCATCCTCGACGTGATGCTCCCCATCAAGGGGGGGTGGGCCATCATCCAGGAGCTCAGGGAGGCCGGCAAGGACGTCCCGGTGATCTTCCTGTCGGCGCGCGACTCCGTGCACGACCGGGTGCACGGCCTGGAGCTAGGCGCCGACGATTACCTGGTGAAGCCGTACGCCTTCTCGGAGCTTTTGGCCCGCATCAGGATCATCCTGCGCCGGCACCCGCTGCAGCAGACCGAACTGCTCAAGATGGCGGACCTGGAACTGGACCTGGTCCGGCACAAGGCCAGGCGCGGCGGCCAGACCCTCGACCTCACCGTCAAGGAGTTTCAGCTGCTGGCGCTGATGCTCAGGCGCCGCGGCGAGGTCCTCTCCCGCACCACCATCTCCGAGCAGGTCTGGGGCATCAACTTCGACAGCGACACCAACGTTGTGGACGTCGCCATCAGGAGGTTGAGGAAAAAGGTGGACGACCCGTTTGCCCTGAAGCTCATCCACACCATCCGGGGGGTCGGCTATGTCATCGACGAAGCGGCCTGACCGTCCCCGCTCCAGCTCCATCACGGCCCGGCTGGTGGGTTTCTACCTGGTCGCCACCCTGCTCATCCTCCTTTGCACCAACTGGTTCCAATTCAAAGCCCTTTACAAAGACCTCGACTTCGAGGACAACGACTTCCTGGTGGAGCGGATCGGGACGCTCAGGGACATCATCGCCCGCCACCCCGACGCCCTGCGCGACCAGATCCCGGTGAACAAGCCGGGGCAGCCCAACCGCCACCTGGTGCGGGTCCAGGATGCCGTGGGGAGTACGCTCATGCAGTCCCCGGAGATGGCGGGACTGGCAGTCGACCTGTTCCCCCCGGCGGTGACCAGCGCCGAGAAGATCGGCCGCGGCCGCAAGTACCGCGCCCCGGACAAAAGGCACTACCTGCTCAACGCCGCCTGGGCGGAGCGGGGGGGCAACCCCCACTACCGGCTGATCCAGGTCGCGCTGGAGATCACCGACGAAGACGCGCTGATGTCGAAGTACCTGATCCGCACCGCGGCCGCGGTGGTGACCGGCCTGCTGCTGGCGGCACTCCTGGGAGTGGCGATCACGCGACGGGGATTGCGGCCGCTGCAGGAGATGGCGGACAAGGTGGCGCACATCACCGAGGCGGACCTGCACCAGCGCGTCGGGACGGCCAACTGGCCGCGCGAGCTGAACCAGCTCACCGTGGCGCTGGACGCCATGCTGGGGCGGCTGGAGGAATCCTTCGGCCGGCTTTCCGAATTTTCCGCCAACCTCGCCCACGAGCTGCGCACGCCGATCAACAACCTGCGCGGGGAGGCCGAGGTCGCGCTCTCCCGGGCGCGTTCGGAGGAGGAGTACCGCCGCATCATCGAGTCCGCCATCGAGGAATACGAGCGCCTGTCCCGCATGGTGGGGGACATCCTGTTCCTGGCGCGCCCGGACCGGGCCTACCAGCCGGTCCTGATCGACGCGAGGGCCGAGGTGGAGCGGCTGGCGGAGTACTACGGCAATTTGGCCGAGGAGCAGCACACGGCGATCGTGATCGAAGGGGACGGAGAGGTGAGCGTCGACCCCAACCTGTTCCAGCGCGCCGTGGGCAACCTCATCTCCAACGCGCTGCACTACGGCTCCCGCTTCGGGGAGATCCGGGTCAAGCTGCGCGGGACCGACGACGGGGGCCTGGAGATTGCCGTCGAGGACGACGGCATGGGGGTGGACCCGGCCGAGCTGCCGCGCGTGTTCGACCGGTTCTACCGCTCGCCGCAGGCCCGCCAGATCTACAACCAGGGGAGCGGACTGGGCCTTGCCATCGTGCGCTCGATCATGAACCTTCACGGCGGCACCGCCTCGGTAGCCAGCCGCCCCGGCGCGGGGACCGTGGTGACCCTGCGCTTTCCGGCACCGCCAGACGGGGACACAGGAGCATCCGTTGCCGAAACATGACCATCAACCTGCCGACGCCGCATCCTCCGGGCCGCTGATCCAGAACCAGACGGTACGCATCGTCGCGATCTACGCCATCTTCGGGCTGGCCTGGATCTACGGTTCCGACCACATCATCGACCTGCTCATCGAGGACAAGGGGACGCTGCTGCAGATTGCCGTCGCCAAGGGGTTCGTCTTCATCCTCTGCACGGCGACCCTGCTGTACGTCCTGATCAACCGCCTGCTGGGGCAGTTGGCCGAGGCGGACCGCGGGCGCCTGGAGAGCCTGGAAAATCTGAGCCAGAAGAACGCCCAGCTGCGCCTGTTCTTCGAGGCGGCCCCCGCTTCCCTGGCCATGTTCGACCGCGACATGCGTTACATCGAGGTGAGCCGCCGCTGGCTTGCCATGTACGGCCTGGGGGATCGCGACATCCTGGGGCTGTCGCACTACCAGGTCTTCCCGGAGATTCCCGAACAGTGGAAGGAGTGCCACCGCCGTGGTCTGGCCGGGGAAACTCTCCGGGCGGAGGTGGACCAGTTCCTGCGCGCCGACGGCTCGGTCCAGTACGTACGGTGGGAAATCCGCCCCTGGTACCAGGCTGCGGGAGAGGTCGGCGGCATCGTCATCTTCACCGAAGACATCACCGACAGGATAAGGTTCGAGAAAGCGCTGGAGGCCAACGAGCGTTTCCTGCGCCTGTTGACCGACCACCTGCCGGGACTGGTGGGATACTGGAACGCGAACCTGACCTGCGGCTTCGCCAACAGGCCCTACCGCGAGTGGTTCGGCAAGAATTCGGACGAGATCATCGGCACGACCATGCGCGAGCTCCTGGGGGAGGAGCTTTTCATCCAGAATGAGCCGCACGTGCGCGCGGTCCTGGCGGGAGAGCCGCAGCAGTTCCAAAGGACCCTGGTGAAGCGCGACGGCGGGACCGCCCACGTCTGGTCCCACTACATTCCCGACGTCGTGGACGGCTCCGTGCGCGGCTTCTACGTGCTAGTGTCCGACGTCACCGAGTTGAAACGGGGCGAGGTGGAAAGGCAGCGGCTGGAGCACCAACTGCAGCAGGCCCAGAAGATGGAGTCGGTGGGGCGGCTGGCGGGGGGTGTCGCGCACGACTTCAACAACCTGCTCACCGTGATCATGGGGCTGGCCCAGTTGGGGATGCGGGAACTGGAACCGGGACACCCGATGCTGGTGAGGCTGGAGGGAATCCGGCAGGCCGCGGAGAAGTCTGCCGCGCTCACCAGCCAGCTTTTGGGCTTTGCCCGCAAGCAGACCATCGCGCCCAAGGTGCTCAACCTGAACGGCGCGGTGGAAGAGATGCTGAAGATGCTCAAGCGCCTGGTGGGAGAGGACATCGACCTCGCCTGGAACCCGGGCAAAAACCTCTGGGACGTCTGCATGGACCCCTCGCAGCTGGACCAGATTCTGGCCAACCTCTGCGTCAACGCGCGCGACGCCATCGCCGATGTCGGCAAGATCACCATCGAGACCGGCAACGTCTCCTTCGACGCCGAGTACTGCAACGCGCACTTCGACTTCGTCCCGGGCGACTATGTCCTGCTGGCGGTGAGCGACGACGGCTGCGGCATGGACCACGAGACCATGGCGCAGATCTTCGAGCCCTTCTTCTCGACCAAGGAGATCGGGCGCGGGACCGGGCTGGGGCTCGCCACCGTGTACGGCATCGTGAAGCAGAACAACGGCTTCATCAATACCTACAGCGAGCCGGGAAAAGGGACCACCTTCAAGATTTACCTGCCGCGTCACGCCGAGCAGGGGGGCCGGGCGGTGCCCGAAGCCGCCGCGGCGCCGGTCCACGGCGGCAGCGAGACCATCCTGCTGGTCGAGGACGAACCGAGCATCCTGGACGTCACCGTGTCCCTGTTGGCCCTGCAGGGCTACCATGTGCTGCCGGCATCGAAACCGGGGGATGCGCTGAAGGTCGCGCAGGAGTACGGCAACAGGATCGACCTGGTGATCACGGACGTGGTGATGCCGGAGATGAACGGCAGGGAGCTGGTGCGCAGGGTGCTCCCCTTCTGCCCCGGGGTCAAATGCCTCTACATGTCGGGCTATACCGCCAACGTCATCGCACACCACGGCGTGCTGGACCAGGGGGTGAACTTCATCTCCAAACCGTTCACCAGCACCGACCTGGCGGCAAAGGTGCGTGCCGTGCTCGACACCAAAGGTGGAGAACTGGTCTAGCCACATGACAAAAATGTCATCTTTCTGCAATGCAACGGCAAGGAGAACTCCCATACTATAGGCGTTGCTTTGCACTAGAACACAAAAGAGGTTAACCTATGCCGCAACGACGACTGGGTCTGGTCGCCTTCGTCTCCTGTACCTTCCTCGCAGTCAGCACCGCCATCCGGATCATGCTGGCGGCCGCCACCCCGAAAGGGGCCGGCCTCAAACTCTCGCTGCTGCTAAAGGCCGCTGCCGCCGGCGTCTACTTCGACCTGGCCACGCTCGCCTACGCCATCGTGCCGCTGGCGCTCTACCTGATCCTGGTCCCGCGCCGGGTGGCCACGCACCGCTGGCACATCTGGCTGGTCCGGTTCTTCTTCGCCCTGTTCGTCGGCGTGCTGATCTTCGACATCTGCGCCGAGTTCATCTTCTTCGACGAGTTCGGCACCCGCTTCAACTTCATCGCCATCGATTACCTGGTCTATACCCAGGAGGTGGTCGGCAACATCCGCGAGTCCTATCCCCTTTCCGCCATCTTCTCCGGGATCGGAGCCGTCGCGGCGGCGGTGTGCTGGGTGCTGAGAAAGCCGCTGGCCCGCGGGGCGGAGCTGACCTTCAACGGCCCCTACCACCGCACCGGTTTCCTGCTCCTGCTCCCCGTGGTCCTCTCCTACGGCGTGGTCAACATCTCCCAGTCCGCCATCTCCAGGAACAACTACGCCAACGAGATCGCCGGCAACGGGGTCTACAACCTGTTCGCCGCCTTCATCAACAACGAGCTCCCCTTCACCAGGTTCTACCGCACCCTGCCGCAGAACCAGGTCAACGCGCGGCTGAGGACCCTGGTGGCGGAGAGGAACAACAGCTTCGTCGATCCCAAGTCCGAGCGTTTCACCCGCGCCATCCGCGCCGAGGGCCCCGAAAAGCACCTCAACCTGGTGGTGGTGGTCGAGGAGAGCCTGTCGGCCGAGTACCTGGGCACCTTCGACAACAAGAAGGGGCTGACCCCGAACCTGGACCGCCTGGCCTCCCAGTCGCTTTTGTTCACCAACCTCTACGCCAACGGCACCCGCACCGTGCGCGGTCTCGAAGCCCTCACCCTCTCGGTCCCGCCGCTGCCGGGCACCTCGATCGTGAAGCGCCCCAACAACGGCGGCTTCCGCTCCTGGGGCGAGATCATGAACGCGAAAGGGTACCAGTCCAAGTACATCTATGCCGGTCACGGCTACTTCGACAACATGAACGCCTTCTTCTCGGCCAACGGCTACTCCATCGTGGACCGCACCGACTTCGCCAAGGACGAAATCACCTTCGCCAATGTATGGGGCGTCTGCGACGAGGACCTGTTCCGCAAGGTGATCAAGGAGGGGGACAAGTCCTTCGCCGCCCGCAAGCCGTTCTTCTCCATGGTGATGACCACCTCCAACCACCGCCCCTTCACCTACCCGGCGGGAAGGATCGACATTCCGCCCAAGAAAGGGCGTAACGGCGGGGTGAAGTACGCCGACTACGCCATCGGCAGGCTGATCGCCGAGGCGAGCAGCAAGCCCTGGTTCAAGGACACCATCTTCGTCATCGTCGCCGACCACTGCGCCGGCAGCGCCGGCAAGACCGACATCCCGATCAAGAAGTACGAGATCCCGCTCCTGGTCTACTCACCGGCGCACATCAAGCCGGCCCGGGTCGAGAAGATGATGAGCCAGATCGACGTCGCCCCCACCGTGCTGGGCCTGATGAACATGAGCTACCAGAGCGACTTCCTGGGACGCGACGTGTTCAAGGAATCGGGGCAGGCCCCGCGCGCCTTCATCTCGACCTACCAGAAGCTGGGCTATTTAACCGAGAACGAGCTCCTGGTGCTGGGGCCGAGGCAGTACGCGGCACAGTACAAGGTGAACCGAAAGACCGGCGACGCCAAGAGCGAGCCGGTGACCGACGCCATGCTGACCGACATGCTCGCCTACTACCAGGGCGCGGACTACCTGTACCAGCACAGGTTGAACCGGATCAGGTAGGGACGGAAAGAACAAGCTGCGGCGCAGAGCCGCTACAACGACAAACGGGACGCAGCCGAAGGGGCAGCGTCCCGTTTTATTTAGGGGGGGTAGCAGAAGGGACGGGCTCCGATAGGTGCCTGTCCCTCTAGCGGGACGCTCCATTCCGCCCGCCCAGCTATTCCCTGGGTCCCAAGCTCCAGCTTGGGACCCCCATATGGTGCAAAGCTCCAGCTATGTATCCTAGGAAGCTGGAGCTTCTGAAAGGCTTTGCGTTCCCAAGGTGGACCTTGGGAACGAGATCAATCCCCATCCCCTCTCCCCCCGGGGAATGACGCTACTCCTCGTAGATCATCTTGCGCGTCATGCCGCCGTCGACCACGAAGTTCTGTCCGGTGATGAAGCCGGCGCGCGGCGAGGCGAGATAGAGCACCAGTTCGGCGATGTCCTCCGGCCGGCCGACCCGCCCCACCGGATGCTGCTCGTGGTCTACCGGCCGCAACTCAGCCTCGGCGCCGTTGTGGATCCATCCGGGGCTCACGCAGTTGACCCGGACCTCCGGCCCAAGGCTCATGGAGAGGGCATGGGTGAGCGCCCTCCTTTGCTGGCGGAGTAGGCCTCGGTATCCGCTTCCGACTGCAGCGCCCGGGTGGACGCGATGTTGACGATGCTGCCGCGGCTTTCCTTGAGGTGCGGGGCCGCGTGCTTGGTGCAGAGGAACACGCCGGTCAGGTTGGTGCCGATGACGCGGTTCCATTCGGCAAGCGCCAGCTCGTGTACCGGCGCCGCGTGGGCCCGGGCCCGCGCCGCGTTGTTCACCAAGAGGTCCAGCCGCCCGAAACGCGCCAGCGCCTGGTCGATAAGCGCCTGCACCGGCTGCTCGTCGGCGACGTCAGTCTGAACGGCAAGGACCGCGTCCGGCGCATCGAGCATTGCCGCCGTCTCGGCAAGTGCCGCGCCTTCTATGTCAGCCAGCACCACCGCGTACCCTTCCGCCAGCAGTCGCTGCGCAATCCCCCTCCCGATCCCGCGTGCGGCTCCAGTTACCAGCGCCACCAGCTTCGGTTCCCTTTGTGCCATCTGCAACCTCCGCTTGCCAAGTTCAGCAACAGGCTCCAAACGTACAACAGCGATGGCTTGTTCGCAATAAAAGGTTCCTACAAAGACAAATCCCCCCTGCCCCCCCTTCGAAAAAGGGGGGAACGTAGTGGCTCGTGCAATTCTTCGAAAGCACATCACGCTCACTGCACGGTATTTCCGTGGGGCTCACTGTGCTCCACCAGCTTGACCGTACACGCAAACCTCCCTACAATGACGGAGTCAAGCACCTTCCAAGAGGCCAACGAACGTGAAAAAGCAAAGTTTGAAACCGTCATCGCAAACCGAGTGGGACAAGGTCGATGCCATGAAGGATGACGAAATCGACTACTCGGACCTGCCGGAACTGGGGGACGATTTTTTCGAGAAGGCGAGCTTTGTCCCCGCCAAGCAAACTATTACCATACGCCTGGATTCCGACGTGGTGACCTGGCTGAAAGAAGCGGGCAAAGGGTATCAGACCAGGGCCAACAGGATCCTTCGTACGGTTATGGAAGCACAGCGCAAGAAGGGAATGGCCTCCTCTGCCGGCCGAAAGAGATCCGGCACTCCCTAAACCCTCTCAAAGGCCTCCTCTACAGGGAGGCTTTTCCTTTGTACTCCGGCACGTTGCAAAGCAGTGACACAACCCGCCCCGCCGTCTCTCAGAAAATTTCCTGCTCCTGCCAAAAATCGCATTTTTTAGCAGCGAATCCTCCCTTTGTATGTTAGCCTTAATCCCATTTTCCAACCTTCGGAGGCGGCTTCATATTCATGCAAAACAAGGTAATTGAAAAGGTCCTCCAGGAAGTACGTGAGGGGGCACTCGACGTCCCCCAGGCGCTGGAGAGATTGAAGCACCTCCCCTTCGAAGATGTCGGCTGCGCCACCGTCGACCACCACCGTACGCTGCGCCAGGGCTTCCCCGAGGTGATCTTCGGGCAGGGCAAGAGCGTGGCCCAGATGCGCACCATCATCGCGGCACTCCTGGAGAAGGGGGGCAACGTCCTGGCGACGCGGGTCAACGGCGCCAAAGGGGCGAAACTCAAGGAACTCTTCCCGCAGGCCATCTACCACGCCGACGCCCGCGCGCTCACCATCGAACAGCACCCGGTGCAACTGCGCGGCCGGGGCAAGGTGCTGGTGGTCTGCGCCGGGACCTCGGACATCCCGGTGGCGGCCGAGGCGGTCCTCACCGCGCAGATGATGGGCAACGAGGTGGAGAAGGTCTACGACGTTGGGGTGGCCGGTTTGCACCGCCTGCTGGCACGGCGCGGCACCCTGGCGGAAGCGTCGGTGATCATCGTCGTGGCGGGGATGGAAGGGGCGCTCCCGTCGGTCGTGGGCGGCCTGGTGGACAAACCGGTGATCGCGGTGCCGACCTCGGTGGGTTACGGCGCCTCCTTCGGCGGCGTGGCGGCACTGCTCGGTATGCTCAACTCGTGCGCCGCCGGGGTGACGGTGGTGAACATAGACAACGGTTTCGGGGCGGCCTACGCGGCAAGCCTCATGAACAGGATTCACGGATGAAGGTACTGTATTTCGATTGCTTCGCCGGGATCGCAGGCGACATGACCGTGGCCGGCCTGATCGAACTCGGACTCCCGCTGGAGACGCTGCAACAGGAACTTTCCTCGCTGCCGCTGTGCGGCTACACGCTGGAGAGCCGCAAGGTCGAGCGCCACGGCGTCTCCGGTACCTCCTTCAAGGTCACCCTCACCGAAGAGGACCAGCCGCACCGCCACTACTCCGGCATCGCCGCCATGATCGAGAAGTCGGACCTCAAGCCGCGGGTCAAGGAACTCTCCCAGCGCATCTTCCTGAAACTGGCGCAGGCCGAGGCGAGCGTGCACGGCGTGCCCCTGGAGCGCGTGCACTTCCACGAGGTGGGCGCCGTCGACTCCATCGTCGACATCGTCGGCACCGCCATCGGCCTGGACTACCTCGGTATCGACCGGGTCTGCGCATCGGGCCTTCCCTACGGCCACGGCTTCGTCAAGACGGCGCACGGCCTACTTCCCGTCCCGGCGCCCGCCACCGCCAAGCTGATGGAGGGGATCCCGCTCGGCCCCGACGTCGGCCCCGGCGAACGGGTCACACCGACGGGTGCGGCCATCGTCGCGGCACTGGCGGACAGCTTCGGCCCTCCCCCGGTGATGACCGTCGCGGGGACCGGCTACGGCGCCGGAGAAAAGGACTTCCCTGAGCTCCCCAACCTGCTCCGGCTGGTGCTGGGGGAAAGCGCCGAGCACAAAGAGGCCCAGGAGGTGCTGGTCCTCGAAACCCACATCGACGACATGCCGGCCGAGATCTTCGGCTTCCTCATGGAACGCCTCATGGAGGCGGGGGCGCTGGACGTCGCCTTCTCGCCGCTGCAGATGAAGAAAAACCGCCCCGGCACCAGGCTCACCGTGATCGCCAAGCCGGGCGACCTGGAGCCACTCTCCGGCCTGATCCTCTCGGAATCGAGCGCCATCGGCCTGCGCTACTACCCGGCCGGCCGCATCACCCTCCCCCGCTCCTGCGAGACGCGGACTACCTCGCTGGGCGAGGTGCGGGTCAAGGTGCTGGGCAACGGGCGGGTGACGCCGGAGTACGATTCCTGCCGTGACATCGCCCTCAGGAAGGGGATGCCGCTGGTCGAGGTGTACCGGACCGTGGAGAGGGAGTGCGGCAAGGGATGAAAAAGTTCGTGATCATTTCCGCCACCTGGTTCGGCACCGGATTTTCACCCTTCGCCTCGGGAACGGTCGGGACGGTCGGCGCCATCCCGTTCTTCCTGCTCCTTTCGGGCATGCCGCTGTGGCTCTACCTGCTCACCACGGTCGCCTTCACGCTGTTCGCCTGCTGGAGCGCGGGGTTTGGCGAAGAGCTCTGGGGCGAGCACGACTCGGGCAAGATCGTCATCGACGAGGTCGCCGGCTACCTGGTGACCATGACCGCGGTCCCGGTGACCTGGCAGGGGGTCCTGGCGGGCTTCATCATGTTCCGCATCTTCGACATCCTGAAACCGCAGCCGGCGCGCTGGTTCGACCGCTCGCTGAAAAACGGCTACGGCGTGGTGCTGGACGACATCGTCGCCGGCATCTACGCCTGCGCCGCCACCCACCTGTTGCTGAGGCTTCTGTGAGAGTCGCCATCCTCTCCATAGGGGACGAACTGCTCACCGGCGAGGTGACCGACACCAACGCGAGCCACATCGCGGGGCGGATCTACGACTGCGGCGCGCGCGTCTTCCGGCACCTGACCGTCCCGGACGACGAGGAGGCGATCGCGCAGGCCCTCACCGAACTGGGCGCGGCGAGCGATGCCGTCATCGTCACCGGCGGGCTCGGCCCCACCCCCGACGACTACACCGCCCAGGCCGCGGCACGGGCGGCGGGAGTCGAACTGGAGTTGTCGCAGACGGCGCTGGACCACCTGGCCGAGTTCGAAAAGAGGATCGCCAAGCCGCTGCACCCGGCCAACCGGCGCCAGGCGCTTTTCCCCAGAGGATCCCGGCTCATCCCCAACCCGCTGGGAACCGCCTGCGGCTTCGTGATCGCCCTCGGCCAGGCCGAACTCTTCTTTCTCCCCGGCGTCCCGTACGAGATGGAGCGAATGCTGGCGGATACGGTGCTCCCGGAGCTTTCCAAGCGGCTCCCCGCTCCCTGGCGCCGCATCACGCTGAAGGTGTTCGGCATCCCGGAGGCGGCCATCGCCGAGCGGCTGAAGGGGGCCTTCCCGGCGGACGCCCCCGTGCAACTCGCCTACTGCGTGAAGTACCCCGAGATCCACGTGATCCTGCGCGCGGCGGCCAAGAACGGGAAGTTCCTGGAACAGGCGGCCGCCGAGGTGAGAACGAGGCTGGCGCCGTACCTCTTCGCCGAGGACGACGACAGCATGGACGACGTGCTGGCGCGGCTGTTCCGGGAGAGCGGGCTCACCCTGGCACTGGCCGAGTCCTGCACCGGCGGCATGATCGCCGCGCGCATCACCGACATGGCCGGCAGCTCCGCCTACTTCCTGGAAGGGAACGTGACCTACAGCAACGCCGCCAAGAGCCGGATGATCGCGGTCCCGCCGGAACTGATCGAGCGCCACGGGGCGGTCAGCGCCGAGGTCGCCCGCGCCATGGCCGAGGGCGCCCGCAAGGCATGCGCAAGCGACCTGGCCCTCTCGGTGACCGGCATCGCCGGGCCGGACGGCGGCACGCCGGAAAAACCGGTGGGCACCGTGTACGTCGCCCTGGCCGACGCCGGGTCGTGCCGGGTGGAACGCTGCAATTTCCAGGGAGACCGGGCCCGGGTCCGCTCCATAACCTGCTTTACCGCGCTGAACTGGCTGCGCGAATACCTCCTCACCCGCCATGGAGCAGCGGTCCCCGACTGACGGGGCCATAACTAGATGCTGGTACAGGGGAAACGACCTTGCACTTTGCGCCGCTGTTACTCATTGTCGCCTGCGAACTGCTGCTCCTTCTGATCGAGCAGTACACGCCGCTGCCCGGATGGCTGCACTTTGGCGTGTCTGTTTCGCTGGCGGCGGTGCTGCTATGCTTCGTGGCGCTCTTCAAGCAGCGCGAGGCCACCATGGTGGATGGCCTGCGGCGCGAGATCGGGGAGATGCAGCAGGAGGCGGCCAAGAGCGCGCGGCGTTACAAGAGCCTGCTGGAAGGGGCCGGCAACGCCATCTTCATCTTCAAGGTCGACACCGCCGAACTCGAGGAGGAAAACCGGCTTGGGCGCGAGCTGTTCGGCTTCACCAAGGACGAGCTGTCCACCATGGTGGTGCGCGACCTGCTCGATCCCAGCGAGCACGAGCGGCTGCGCACGTTCCTGTACCAGTTGGTGCGCAACGGCAAGGCCGACTGGGACGAGGTGCAACTCAAACGCAAGGACGGTTCCTCCTTCCTGGGCGAGATCAACGCGCGGCTCATCGACCTCGGCGACGAGCAGGTGGCCCACTGCCTGCTGCGCGACATCACCGACAAGCGCCGCACCGAGCGGGAGATCTGGCAGAGAAACCGCGAGCTCTCCATCCTCAACAACATGCTGACCAGCATGAACCTCGGCAAGGACCTGAAGACGGTGCAGGAAGGGACCCTGCGCCAGCTGATGGAGCTGCTCCAGGCCGAAGGTGGCACCCTCCACCTCTTCACCCCCGACACCTCCTCCCCTACCCTGTGCGCCTCGCAACACGCCTCACCCGAACTGGAACAGGTGCTGGGGGAAACCCTGAACAGCCCCGACGGCTTGCGCGATGTATGCGTCGTCCCCTTGGGCAGCGCCGGCGCAGGATGGGGCAGCCTCACCTCCATCCCGGTCAGCTCTCAGGAGCGCCTGCTCGGAGTGATTCACCTCATCCACCGCGTGCCCCACAGCTATACCCTGGAAGAGATGCGCTTCCTGGAGACGGTCGGCAAGCAGATGGGCAACCTCATCGAGCAGGTCAGGCTGTTCACCGAGCTCACCTGGAAGAGCGAGGAACTGCTGCGCTCGCACCGGCTGCTGGAAAAGAGCAGCCACAGCCTCTCCGTCTCCGAAACCAAGCTGAAGCAGAACCTGGCCCTGGTGGAGCGGGCGCACCTGGAGCAGGTCCGGCTGGACCGGATGAAGAACCAGTTCCTGGGCATGGTCTCCCACGAGTTCAACACCCCGCTTACCAGCATCATTTCCGGTGTGGATCACCTGCTGCAGCAGGGATGGAATTCGCAGGAGGACGCCTGCCGGGTCCTGGAGATGGTGCGCGACGGCGGGCTCAGGTTGAAGGCCCTCGTCGCGGACCTCTTGAAGCTGATCCGGCTGGAGGCGCGCCGGGAAGGGCTGGAGACCTCCGCCATCCACCTGAGGATGCTGCTGGAAAACCTCCTGGACCAGCTCCAGCCCCTGTTCGAGGAACGGGGCCAGGTGGTGACGCTGCGCGACCTGGATCATCTCCCCTTCTTCCAGGGGGACTGCGGCTACCTGGAGCGGGTCTTCTACGAGCTCCTTTTAAACGCCATCCGCTTCAGCCCCGAGGGGGGCGAGATCGTGGTGAACGGCCGGGTGGTGCAGCAAGAGGACCTGCACCAGCGCGCCCACACGCTCACGCGCTTCAACCCCGATTTCCTCAGGCGCTGCGGCGAGCGCTGCTACCTGGAAGTCGAGGTGCGCGACTGCGGCATCGGCATTCCGCTGCAGGAGCAGCAGGGGATCTTCGAGATCTTCTACGAGGTGGGCGAGATCAGGCACCATTCCAGCGGCAGGCGCCAGGGCAAGGGCGCCGGGCTGGGGCTGGCCATCGTCAAGGGGATGGTCGAGGCCCACGGCGGCATGGTCTGGGTGGAAAGCAGCGAGGGAAGTTCCTTCTTCCTGGTGCTGCCACTGGAGCAGGAGGCGATCCAGCCGGCGCTTTTCTAACGGCCGTTCAACGTTCAACGTTCGACGTTAACCCCGATCATTCGAAGTGGCGCGGGTGCCGTAGCAGCCCCGTTAATCAGGCAACAGTCGAACCTCACACCTTGAACGTTGAACCTTGAACGGCTTCCGCCTCTCCCGAAGTGGCACGGGAGCCGTAGCAGTGCGTATTCATCGGGCGACGGTCAAATCTTGAACGTTGAACGTTGAACATCGAACGTTTTTCCGTTTTGAACATTGAACGTTGAACCTTGAACGGTTTTTATGTTATGTGTGATTGGTTCCGGAACCAGACCCAAAATAGCGCCTGACAAGGCTAAGGAGATATAAAACGATGCTCGATAAGGAAAAAGCGGAAAAAGCCCTCGACCTGGCCATGAGCCAGATCGAGAAACAGTTCGGCAAAGGGGCCATCATGAGGCTGGGCAACGAGGAGGCGCTGCCGGACGTGGCGGCCATCCCGACCGGCTCCCTCTCCCTGGACCTGGCTCTCGGCGTGGGGGGCGTACCCCGCGGCCGCGTCATCGAGATCTTCGGACCGGAATCCTCCGGTAAAACCACCCTCGCCCTGCACGTAATCGCCGAGGCCCAGAAACTGGGCGGCATCGCGGCCTTCGTCGACGCCGAACACGCCCTCGACATCGGCTACGCCAGGAAGCTCGGCGTCAAGACCGACGACCTGCTGGTCTCCCAACCGGACACCGGCGAGCAGGCGCTCGAGATCGCGGAAACCCTGGTGCGCTCCGGCGCCATCGACGTACTCGTGGTCGACTCCGTCGCCGCCCTGGTCCCGAAAGCGGAGATCGAGGGGGACATGGGCGACTCGCACATGGGCCTGCAGGCGCGCCTCATGTCCCAGGCACTAAGGAAACTGACCGGCATCATCTCCAAGTCCAACTGCTGCGTCATCTTCATCAACCAGATCAGGATGAAGATCGGCGTCATGTTCGGCAACCCGGAGACCACCACCGGCGGCAACGCACTCAAGTTCTACGCCTCGGTGCGCATGGACATCAGGAAGATCGCCGCGCTCAAGCAGGGCAACGACATGATCGGCTCCCGCACCCGCGTCAAGGTGGTCAAGAACAAGGTAGCGCCCCCGTTCAAGGAAGTGGAATTCGACATCCTCTACGGCGAAGGGATCTCCAAGGAAGGGGACGTCCTCGACCTGGCCGTCGAGCGCAACGTGGTCGAGAAGAGCGGCGCCTGGTTCTCCTACGGCAAGGAGCGCATCGGCCAGGGACGCGAAAACTCCCGGCTGTTCCTCAAGGAGCACCCGGAGATCACCGAAGAAATCAGGGCAAAACTCACCGCTCCAGAACAAGACGCCCAAGCACCCGGCGCAGCCTAAACCATGCAACTTAACGAGATCCTCGGCATAGCCATGAAGGCGAAGGGGTCGGATATCCACCTGAAGGCGGGGCTTCCCCCCATCGTCAGGATCGACGGCTCCCTGCGTGCCATTCCCAACGCGGAACGGCTTTCCAGCGAGTCGGTCCGCAACATGGCCTTCTCCATCATGAACGACCGCCAGAAGCGGATCTTCGAGGAGAACTACGAAGTCGACCTCTCCTACGGCGTTCCGGGTCTCGGGCGCTTCCGCGTCAACGCCTTCGCCCAGCGCGGCACGGTGGCCATGGTGCTGCGTGCCATCCCGATCGCCATCCCGACCCTGGAGACGCTGAACCTGCCGCCGGTCCTCAAAAAGCTGGCGCTGGAGCAGCGCGGCCTGATCCTGGTCACCGGCACCACCGGTTCCGGCAAGTCGACCACGCTGGCCTCCATCATCGACTACATCAACGAGCACCGGACCTGCAACATCATCACCATCGAGGACCCGGTCGAGTACCTGCACAAGGACAAGAAGAGCCTGATCAGCCAGCGCGAGGTGGGCTTCGACACGCTCACCTTCGGCAAGGCGCTCACCTCGGCCCTCAGGCAGGACCCGGACGTCATCCTGGTCGGCGAGATGCGCGACTACGAGACCATCGAGACCGCGCTCACCGCGGCCGAGACCGGTCACCTGGTGCTTTCCACCCTGCACACCCTGGACGCCGCCGAGACCATCAACCGTGTCATCTCGGTCTTCCCTCCCTTCCACCAGCGCCAGGTGAGGATGCAGCTGGCCGGCATCCTCAGGGGGGTCATCTCCCAGCGACTGGTGCCGCGCATGGACGGCAAGGGGCGCGTTCCCGCCGTCGAGGTCATGATCGGCACCGCCCGCATCAGGGACTGCATCGACGACAAGGAAAAGACCAAGCAGATTCCGGACGCCATCGCCCAAGGTCACACCAGCTACGGGATGCAGACCTTCGACCAGTCGCTCATGCAGCTTTTGAGCAAGAAGCTGATCACCTACGAAGAAGCCCTGCGCCAGTCCAGCAATCCGGACGACTTCGCGCTCAAGGTTTCCGGCATCTCCTCCACCTCGGATTCCAGCTGGGACAACTTCACCGAGGAACCGGAAGCACCGGCCCAGGAAGGCAACGGTGCGGACCTGGTCATCGAGAAGTACTAGGTGCAGCGCGGAACGGCGCTGGAGTGCTGCCTGCGGGTGCTCACCCTGCGCGACCACTCCGAAGGGGAACTGAGGAAGAAGCTTTCCGGCAAGGGCTACGAGGAGGGCGAGATCGAGGCGGCTGTCGTTCGGATGAAGGAACTCGGCTACCTCGACGACCTGCGCTTCGCCCGCAGTTTCGCCTCTTCCGCACTGAGAAACGGCAAGGGAGTCGGGCCGAGGCTGAAGCTGGAGTTGTCTCGCCGCGGCGTCGCCGGGTCCATCGTCAGCCAGGTGCTGGAGGAGTTGGCACAGGAGTACAGCGAGGCCGAATTGCTGGCGCAGCTGATGGAGCGGCGTTACCCCGGCTTCGATGCCGCCAGCGCTACCGACAAGGAGAAGCGGCGCATCGTCGGGTACCTGCAGAGGAAGGGTTTCTCGCTGGGCGCGATCTTCCGGGAGTTGAAGGCACAGGAGGATTGAAAGGCGGGCAAGGATTGAAGGCGGGCGAATATTTTTTCGCCCCTACAGAACCCATTCCGGGTCCCTGGCACACACCTGTAGGGGCGAATAATCATTCGCCCAGTCCATCCCCTCGCCCTCCGGGAGAGGGTGGCCGAAGGCCGGGTGAGGGAGGTGCCATGGGCGATTCGATGCCCCGGGGCCGGCGTACCCTCTGTAAGAGGCGCCCTCACCCCAGCCCTCTCCCAGAGGGAGAGGGAGCACAGGAGCCCTCACCACGCCCCTCTGCCAAGGGAGAGGGAGATCCACAGCGCACAACCGTTACAAGGTTCAGATATTCCATTCTATTGAGGTTTTTTTATGACAGGCAAAGAGATCCGGGCGCAGTTCTTCAACTTCTTTCAGAAAAAGGGTCACACCCTGGTGGAGAGCTCGAACCTCATCCCGAAAAACGATCCCACCCTCTTGTTCACCAACGCAGGCATGAACCAGTTCAAGGACGTGTTCCTGGGCCTTGAGAAGCGCGACTACATCCGCGCCGTCACCTCGCAAAAATGCGTCCGCGCCGGCGGCAAGCACAACGACCTAGAGAACGTCGGCCGCACAGCGCGCCACCACACCTTCTTCGAGATGCTGGGCAACTTCTCCTTCGGCGACTACTTCAAGAAGGAAGCCATCGCCTACGCCTGGGAACTGCTCACCGTCGACCTCGGCCTCTCCAAGGACCGCCTCTACGTCACCGTGTACAACGACGACGACGAAGCCGCCGACATCTGGCATAACCAGGAAGGGGTGCCGCGCGAGCGCATCTACCGCTTCGGCGAGAAGGACAACTTCTGGTCCATGGGCGACACCGGCCCCTGCGGCCCCTGCTCCGAGATCTTCTGGGACAACGGCCCCGGCACCGGCTGCGGCTCCCCGGACTGCGCCGTCGGCTGCGACTGCGACCGCTACATGGAGATCTGGAACAACGTCTTCATGCAGTTCAACCGCGACAAGGACGGCACGCTGACCCCTCTCCCGAAGCCCTCCGTCGATACCGGCATGGGCCTGGAGCGCATCTCCGCCGTCATGCAGGGCGTCACCTCCAACTACGATACCGACCTGCTCCAGGGGATCATCCGCCACATCGAGACGATCTGCGGCAAGAAATACCGCGCCGACGAGAAGGACGACGTCTCCATGCGCGTCATCGCCGACCACTCCCGCGCCACCACCTTCCTGATCTGCGATGGCGTGCTCCCCTCCAACGAGGGTCGCGGCTACGTGCTGCGCCGCATCATGCGCCGCGCCGCCCGCCACGCCAAGATGCTGGGCGTATCCGAGCCGATGCTCTACAAGGTAGTCGACGCAGTCAACATGATGATGGGCGACGCCTACCCGGAACTGCTCGAGCGCGAGCACTACGTGAAGAAGGTGATCAAGGCGGAGGAAGAGCGCTTCATCGAGACCCTCGACCGCGGCCTCGCCATCCTGAACGAAGAGACGGCGGCGCTGAAAGCCAAGGGTGAGACCGTGCTCTCCGGCGAAGTGATCTTCAAGCTGTACGACACCTACGGTTTCCCGGTCGACCTCACCGCCGACATCGTCGAGGCGGAAGCGCTCACCCTGGACGAGGACGGCTTCGCCCTGTGCATGGAGAAGCAGCGCGTCAAGGCGCGGGAGAACTGGAAAGGCTCCGGCGAGCAGGGCCTTGCCGCCATCTACAAAGAACTGCACGGCTCCGGCATCACCAGCGACTTCGTGGGCTACGCCGAACAGACCGCCTACTCCACCGTGAGCGCCATCATCAAGGCCGGCGTCCTGGTGGAAGAGGCCAACGCCGGAGACGAGGTCGAAATCGTCACCGCCAAGACCCCCTTCTACGGCGAGTCCGGCGGCCAGGCCGGCGACACCGGCACCATCTCCACCGGCGCCGCGCACGTCGAGGTGGAAAGCACCAGCCGCCCCTTCACCGACCTCATCGTGCACCGCGGCAAGGTTGTCTCCGGTAACATCCGTAACGGCGAGGCCGTCGACCTGAAGGTCGCTTCGGCGAACCGCTCCGCGACCGCGAGAAACCACACCGCGACCCACCTGTTGCAGGCGGCGCTGCGCGAAGTCTTGGGCGACCACGTCAAGCAGGCCGGCTCCCTGGTCACCCCGGACCGTCTGCGCTTCGACTTCACCCACTTCAGCCCGATGACCGCCGAGGAGATCCGCAGGGTCGAGGTGCTGGTCAACGGCCACATCATGGGCAACGATACGGTCGACGCCCGCGAAATGCCGGCTGCCGAGGCGCTTGCCGCCGGTGCCACCGCCCTCTTCGGCGAGAAGTACGGCGACGTGGTGCGCGTGGTACGCGTGGGCGACGTTTCCTCCGAACTGTGCGGCGGCACCCACGTGCACGGCGCCGGGGAAATCGGCTTCTTCAAGATCATCTCCGAGGCGGGCATCGCCGCCGGCGTAAGGCGGATCGAGGCCCAGACCGGGCACGGCGCGCTGGCCGTGGTGCACCAGATGGAAGACGAGCAGAGAAGCATCGCCACCCTCTTGAAGGCAGAAGGGGTGAGCACCCTGGACCGCGTGGAGAAACTCCTGGCCGGCCAGCGCGAGCTGCAGAAGGAACTCGACGCGCTGCAGGCGAAGCTCAACGCAACCAAGTCCGCCGATCTGATCCAGCAGGTGCGCGAGCAAAACGGCGTCAAGGTGCTGGCCGTCAAGGTGGACGGCGACGCCAAGGGGCTGCGCGAGCTTTCCGACACGCTCAAGGAGCGCATCGGTTCCGGCATCATCGTGCTGGGCGCGGGCGACGCCGCCAAGGCGAACCTGCTGGTTGCCGTCACCAGCGACCTCACCTCGCGCTGGAAGGCAGGCGACATCATCAAGGCCATCGCGCCCATCGTGGGCGGCAACGGCGGCGGCAAGCCGGAACTGGCCCAGGCCGGCGGCACCAAGCCGGAGAACCTCGCCGAGGCACTGGAGGCGGTGTACCGCATCGTAGGGTAGAGAGATGGAAGGGGACTGGCTCCGATAGGTGCCTGTCCCCCTCAGCACTCTCCCCAAGAGCACAAAGGGGACTGGCACCTTGCGGAGCCAGTCCCCCGCTTCGGGGGAAGCAGTTAACTCGTACTTGCAACAGGCAGATATTTCAGCACCACCGGGACATGCCTATGCTCGAACTGACCGCCAATCACACCCAGGAACTCCTGCAGGACCGGGACAAGAAAACCATCCTCATCGTCGACGATGAAGGGGTGATCCGCGACCTGTGCCGGCGGGTGCTCAACGACTACCACATCGTCGAGGCGGGGGACGGGCAGGAGGCCTACGAGATCTTCCTGCGCGGCGGCATCGACGTCATCCTCACCGACGTGATGATGCCCCGCATGGACGGCATCGAGCTCCTGAAAAAACTCAAAGAACGCGAGCCGACCATGGTGGTCATCATCATGACCGGCTTCGCCGACAAGGACCTGATCCTCAAGGCCCTGAAGGCTGACGCGGACGACTTCATCACCAAGCCGCTCAACCTGCTGCAGTTGAAGAGCGCCATCAGCAAGGCGCTGGTGAAAAAAGCCCTCAAGGAAGAGATCGCCAACCTCAGGAACCTGGACCGGTTCAAGACCGTGTTCCTGTCGCTCATCTCCCACAAGTTCCGCACCCCCATCACCTCCATCTCGCTGTTCCTGCAAAACCTTGCCGCCGGCGTCATCGATCCGGCCGACGAGGGGGCCAAGGAGCACATCAACCTGATCTACAACGAGGCGTGCTACCTGGGCAACCTGGTCACCGACCTGCTCACCTTCTCCTCGGTCATGGACAGCGGCGCCGGACTGCACCTGGAGCCCTGCACCCTCAACCTGCTGCTGCCCAAACTGCTGCAGGAAGCGCAGGATGTCGCCGCCCGCCCCGGCGTCACCACACACGTCACCCTGGACACTGTCCCGGAACTGATGTTGGACCGCGACAAGGTGAGCTTCGCCGTGCGCCAGGTGATCGACAACGCCATCAAGTTCTCCAAGGAGACCGGCGTGGTCTGCGTCACGCTGAGAAACCTCGAGAACCAGTGCGAGATCACGGTCCAGGATGACGGCATCGGCATCTCACCGGAGCAGCTCCCCAAGCTGTTCGAGAAGTTCTACCAGGTCGATGCCGACCACACCGGGCAGGTGCGCGGTTTCGGGCTCGGGCTGTTCTACGTGCGCGAGTTCATCCGGATGCACGGCGGCACCGTCAGCATCGACAGCGAAGAAAATGTCGGCACCCGCGTCGTCATCACCCTCCCCAACAAAGCCAGCCAAAGCCCCTGATAACTCTGGGCTTCGCCCCTCTTTGAAGTTGATTATTTCCCCCTATCTGCTATATTACGTCTTTCTATGCCCTAATTAACGCTATAAGAGGCACTTATGCAGCATCTCATAGAAAAAGCCAGCACTCTCATGGAGGCCCTTCCCTATATCAGACGGTTCTCGGGGAAGACCATCGTCATCAAGTACGGCGGGCACGCCATGGCAGAAGAGAAACTGAGAAAGTCTTTTGCCCTTGACATCATCCTGCTCAAATACATCGGCATCAACACCGTGGTAGTGCACGGCGGCGGTCCCCAGATCAACGAGACACTGAAGCGCTACGGCATAGTGTCCGAGTTCGTGAAAGGGATGCGCGTCACCGATGCGGAGACCATGGGCGTGGTCGAGATGGTACTGACCGGCCAGGTGAACCGCGAGGTGGTCGGCTACATCAACCAGCACGGCGGCCGCGCCGCCGGTCTTTCCGGCAAGGACGGGAGTCTCTTGCTGTGCGAAAAGCTGCTCCAGGAAATCCGACGAGAGGACGGCGGGGTCGAGATGGTCGACATCGGCTTCGTGGGCGACGTCGTCGAAGTGAACCCCGCCATTTTGCAGGCATTGGAGAAGGGTGGTTTTATCCCGGTGATCGCGCCGGTAGGCGTGGGACGTGACGGGCAGAGCTACAACATCAACGCGGACGTGGTGGCCGGCAAGGTCGCCGCGGCGCTGGGCGCGGAGAAGCTGATCCTGCTTACCGACGTTTCCGGCGTCAAGGACAAGGAAGGGGAGCTGCTGTCCAGCATCCCGCTCGCCGACGTCCCCGCTTTGATCGACAACGGCACCGTCACCGGCGGCATGATCCCGAAAGTGACCTGCTGCACCGACGCGCTCGCCGCCGGCGTCAAGAAGGCCCACATCGTGGACGGCCGCATCGAGCACGCCATCCTTCTGGAGATCTTCACCAACGTGGGGATTGGGACGGAGATACAGGCCTAACGGCCTTAACGGCCTTAACGGCTTTAACGGCCGTTCAACATTCAACGTTCAAGGTTCGACACGGGTCTTACCTATGGCCACCCGGGCCGGTACGGCGCCGTCACAGTGAAAGTGCCGGGAAGGAAGTCCTCCCTCGAACGTTGAACATTGAACGTTGAACCGGTTTTGGAGGTTTTATGAATTCATCTGCCTGGATAGAAAAGGCTGACAAATACATCATGAAGACGTACGGGCGGTACCCGCTGGTGCCGGTGAAGGGCGAAGGGTGCTACCTCTGGGACGCGGACGGCAAACGCTACCTCGACTTCCTGGCCGGAGTCGCGGTCAACAACCTGGGACACTGCCACCCGAAAGTCACCGCGGCACTCGCCAAGCAGGCGGCGGAACTGATCCACTGCTCGAACTACTACCACATCCCGAGCCAGATCGAACTGGCCGAGCTTCTGTGCAACCTCTCCTTCGCCAACAAGGCCTTCTTCTGCAACTCGGGCGCGGAGGCGAACGAGGCCGCCATCAAGCTGGCCAGGAAGTACAGCCGCGAGAAATACGGGCTCGACCGCTACGAGATCATCACTGCCATCTCCTCGTTCCACGGCCGCACCATGGCCACCGTTTCGGCGACCGGCCAGGAGAAGGTGCAGAAGTTCTTCGATCCGCTCCTGCACGGCTTCCGCCACATCCCCTTCAACGACGCCCAGGCGCTCAGGGATGCCATCGGCCCCGGCACCTGCGCGGTGATGCTGGAGCCGATCCAGGGCGAGGGTGGCGTGGTGGTTCCCGACGCATCCTACTTCCAGGAAGTACGCAAGATCTGCGACGAGAACAACCTGATCCTGATCTTCGACGAGGTCCAGGTCGGCATGGGGCGCACCGGCAAGATGTTCGCCCACGAGCACTTCGGCATCACCCCCGACATCATGACCCTCGCCAAGGCACTGGCGGGCGGCGCGCCCATCGGCACCATGCTCGCCACCGACAAGCTGGCGGAATCCTTCACACCGGGCACCCACGGCTCCACCTTCGGCGGCAACCCCCTGGTGACCGCCGCAGCTGTGGCGACCGTGCGCGCCATCCAGGAAGAAGGGATCCTGAACCACACCGAGGAGATCGGCGAATACCTGATGGGCGAGCTGGAGGCCTTGGGCAGGAAGTTCCCGAGCCTGATCACCGAGGTGCGCGGCATCGGCCTCATGATCGGCGTGGAACTCGCCATCCCCGGCGGCGACATCGTCAAGACCGCCCTCTCCCGCGGCCTCTTGTTGAACTGCGCCCAGGAGAAGGTGCTCCGCTTCGTCCCGCCGCTCATCGTCGGGAAGAAGGAAGTCGACGAGATGATCGCCGGGCTGACTGGGATCTTGCAGGAACTTTAGGCGTTAACCTTCCCTCCCCTGCCCTCCCCCTCCGGGGGAGGGAGTTCCTGTCTCCCCTCGCCCTTCGGGAGAGGGGCTGGGGGTGAGGGCGTTGCAGCGCAGGGAAAGCATAGATACGAGAAGCACCCTCACCCCGACCCTCTCCCGGGGGGAGAGGGAGTGTGGACATAAAGGCAGCAAAGCCGCATTGCCGGCTATCAACTTTCGAAGCGAGAACCAGCGAATATGAACAAAGACTTCCTGGCGCTGAGCCAGTTCAGCAAAGCCGAACTGGACGCCATGTTTGCCCTGTGCAAGGACCTCAAAGCAAAGACCAAGAACCGCGAGGAACACCACCTCCTCAAAGGTAAGACCCTGGCCATGATCTTCGAGAAATCCTCGACCCGCACCAGGATCTCCTTCGAGGTCGGCATGTACCAGTTGGGGGGGCACCCGCTCTTCATCTCCAGCAAGGACTCGCAGATGGGGCGCGGCGAGCCGATCAAGGACACCGCCCGCGTCATGGCGCGCTACTGCGACGGCGTCATGATCCGCACCTTCGCCCAGGAGACCGTCGAGGAGTTCGCCAAGTACGCCTCCATCCCGGTCATCAACGGCCTCACCGACTTGCATCACCCCTGCCAGATCATGGCCGACGTGTTCACCGTGATCGAGCACAAGGGTAGCTACGACGGGCTCAAGTTCGCCTGGATCGGCGACGGCAACAACATGGCCAACTCCTGGATCGAGGCCGCCGCCATCTTCGGCTTCGACCTGACCCTCGCCTGCCCGGAAGGGTACGACCCGAACCCGCAGGTACTCGCCTGGGCCAAGGCGAACGGCTCCGCCAAGATCGTTATCACCCGCGATCCGAAAGAAGCCGCCAAGGACGCCGACGTGCTCAATACCGACGTCTGGGCCAGCATGGGGCAGGAAGAGGAGCAGAAGATCCGCGAGAAGGCCTTCGCCGGCTACCAGCTGGACGAGCAGCTGCTCGCCCTGGCCAAGAAGGACGCCCTCGTGCTGCACTGCCTCCCCGCGCACCGCGGCGAGGAGATCAGCGACGGCGTCATCGAAGGTCCCAACTCGGTGGTCTGGGACGAAGCGGAAAACCGCCTGCACGTGCAGAAGGCCATCATGGCCACACTGATGAAATAATCCGACCGGCCGCCCTCAGGGACGGCCAGAGCGATCAACGACAAAGGAGAACCCATGGCAAAGAAAGAAGTGAAAAAGATCGTCCTCGCCTATTCGGGCGGGCTTGACACCTCCATCATCCTCAAGTGGCTCAAAAACGAGTACGGCTGCGAGGTGGTGACGTTCTCCGCAGACCTCGGCCAGGGCGACGAGCTGGAGCCGGTACGCGAGAAGGCATTCAAGACCGGCGCCGACAAGGTGTACATCGACGACCTGCGCGAAGAGTTCGTACGCGACTTCGTGTACCCGATGTTCCGCGCCAACGCGATCTACGAGGGTTCCTACCTGCTGGGCACCTCCATCGCTCGCCCGCTCATCGCCAAGCGCCAGATGGAAATCGCCAAGATCGAGGGATGCGACGCCGTCTCCCACGGCGCCACCGGCAAGGGCAACGACCAGGTCCGCTTCGAGCTGGCCTACTACCACTTCAACCCGGCCATCACCGTCGTCGCCCCGTGGAGGGAGTGGAAACTGAACTCCCGCCAGGCGCTGATCAACTACGCCAAGCGCAACGACATCCCGATCCCGATCACCAAGAAGCGCCCCTGGTCTTCCGACCGCAACCTGCTGCACATCTCCTTCGAAGGGGGCATCCTGGAGGACACCTGGCTCGAGCCGCCCGAAAACATGTTCGTGCTGACCAAGGCTCCGGAGAAGGCGCCCAACAAGCCGCAGTACGTCGAGATCGAATTCGAGAAGGGTAACGCGGTCGCCGTTGACGGCGTGCGCATGACCCCGGCTCAGCTGCTGGCGCACCTGAACACCATCGGCGGCGAGCACGGCATCGGCCGCGTCGACCTGCTCGAGAACCGCTCGGTCGGCATGAAGTCCCGCGGCGTGTACGAGACCCCGGGCGGCACCATCCTGCGCGAGGCGCACATGGCGGTCGAGCAGATCACCATGGACCGCGAGGTCATGCACCTGCGTGACTCCCTGATCCCGCGCTACGCCGAGATGATCTACAACGGCTACTGGTTCTCCCCGGAGCGCGAGATGATGCAGTGCCTGATCGACGACTCCCAGAAGACCGTGAACGGCGTCGCCCGCCTCAAGCTCTACAAAGGGCACGTGCGCACCGTGGGTAGGAAGTCCGAGAGCGACTCCCTGTTCAACCTCGACTTCGCTACCTTCGAGAAGGACCAGGTCTACAACCAGGCGGACGCCGAGGGCTTCATCAAGCTGAACTCCCTGAGGCTCAGGATCCGTTCCCTGATGATGGCCAACAAGAACAAGTAGTTGAGCTGGCAGTAAAGGAGGGTCATAGGGGCACGAGGCTTTCGTGCCCCTATCCGCTTATATGGAGCAGAACGATTTCAAGGCCAGCCACATAGTGACGTCGGTGGTTGCCGTCATCATCGACACCGATGGCCGGGTGCTCCTCACCAAGAGGAATATTCCTCCCTTCCAGGGGGAGTGGGTGATGCCGGGGGGCAAGATCGACCTCGGCGAACCGATCGTGGCGGCGCTCAAGCGCGAGGTCTGGGAAGAGGTGGGCCTCGAGGTGGAAGTGGGGCAACTCATCGACGTGTTCGAGCACGTGACGCCGGGCGAGGACAACTACCACTTCATCATCATCTACTACCGCTGCACGCCGCTTTTCTGCGACGTGAACCACAACAAGGACGAGGTGGCCGAGGCCCGCTGGGTCGAGCCCGAGGAGTTGCCGAGCTACAAGATCCCCGCCGGCGCCCGCTTCATCCTGAGTAAGATCTTTGAAACAAAAAAGGCAGATTAAGATAAAGATTAAGACTAAGAAGTCTTGAAAGTAGTTACGGTTTTGTCGATTTCTTAATCTTAATCTTAGTCTTAATCTCGCTTCAGCCTCTCACAGGTCGCCATGGTCAAGATCGTCGAGAAACATGTCCAGCTCGATTTCCCTCTGGGTCATCACCTGCACTGCCTCATCGCGCAGATCCCGAACCGGCTGCAGCGGCGCGACCACCTGTTCCTGCTGGCGAACCCGGAGGAACAGTGGCACATGGTGCGCAGCGTCCTCGACCTGGTGGCCGACGGCGCGGGGAACCTGAAGCGGCTGCACTTCCTGCAGTTCCCGGAGACCTCGGTCCCGGTCTCACACTTCGACGACCTGCTCGACGTGATCGCGGAGCGCTTCCGCCCCAACACGGTGACCATGTTCGGCATGGAGCAGATCCGGCTGGAGCAGTACCGGGCGCTCTTGAACCGCTTCCAGGACGACAACGCCGAGGCGCTGGAGTGTGTCGAGCGCGACATCGACTCGGGCGACATCCTCGGCATGCCGGTCAACTGGTGCTGCATCGCCATTAAGGAAACGAGCGGCCGCCTGCGGGTCTTCCTGGAGGCCAAGACGCACCCATTCCGCGGCGAGGAGTTCCTGGACAAGGACCACGACCTGTACCGCGGGCGCCATTTCTACCTGTTCCGCGGCGAGCCGGCCTGCTTCAATTTCATGACGATCATCTGCCTTGATTACCTCTACCGGGACCTCTACTCCTCCAACATCAAGCAGATCATCGATCACTCCAACCGGCTCTTCTTCACCATGAGGCAGTCGCTGGACGCCCTGTTCGTGATCCAATGCAACCCCAAGCCCGAGCACAGTGCCTACCGGGACGTGCTGACCGGCTTCTACGGGGAGCACCTGGAGGACACCCCGGGGGTGCGCGAAACGGTGACGGTGTTCGGCAACTGCTCCGACGAGAGCGAGATCGAGGGGGTGCGCTGCCAGGGGTGCTACGGGGTTTCCTTCGTGGCCATCAGCGCGCGCCACAAGATGTCCCCGGTCCAGGAGCGGGAGTTCGCCAGCGACGACTTCGCCGGCGCGCCGGTGTGCCGCTTGCGGTTCGGCACCGGGACCAGGCTCTTCTACTTCAACCTGCCGCTCTACCACGAGCTCGACCCCAGAAGTTCGCGGGTGCCGTTGAAGGTGCACACGGTGCTGCGCTGGACCGACGGCGGCTGGATCAAGGCGAGCGGGGGGGAGGAGCACGTGCTTTGATCTCGTTCCCAAGGTCCACCTTGGGAACGCAAAGCCTCTCGGAAGCTCCAGCTTCCCTCGGATGCAAAGCTGGAGCTTTGGGCCATATGGGGTTCCCAAGCTGGAGCTTGGGAACCAGGAAAACATTCAACGCGGAGGCGCAGAGACGCAAAGTAAAAACTTGTGACGGGTAAAACTGTCTGGCTTTTCCCTTTGCGGCTTCGCGCCTTGGCGCCTTTGCGTTACAGAAGTTGCAGTTCTACAAAAAATCAGCAGCAGGAGATCGAAAGACATGTCCAAAGACAAACTGTGGGGTGGCCGTTTCACCCAGCCCACCGACAAGTTCGTAGAAGAGTTCACCGCCTCCATCAACTTCGACAAGCGCCTGTACCACCAGGACATCCGCGGCTCCATCGCCCACGCCACCATGCTGGGCCGGCAGGGGATCATCCCGGTCCAGGACGTCGAGCAGATCGTGCACGGCCTCCGGGAAATCCTGGACAAGATCGAAGCGGGCGATTTCGACTTCTCGGTCTCCCTGGAAGACATCCACATGAACATCGAGGCGCGCCTCTCCGAGAAGATCGGCGACGCCGGCAAGAGGCTCCACACCGGCCGCTCCAGGAACGACCAGGTCGCGCTGGACATCCGCCTCTACCTCCGGGACGAACTGGTGGAGATCTCCGCCTACATCGACCTCTTGATCGACGCGCTCATCTACCAGGCGGAGCAGAACCTGGGCGTCATGATGCCCGGCTTCACCCATCTGCAGACCGCGCAGCCCATCCTCTTCTCGCACCACATGATGGCCTACCACGAGATGCTCAAGCGCGACAAGGGGCGCATGGAAGACTGCCTGAAGCGCACCAACGTGATGCCGCTGGGCGCCGGCGCGCTGGCCGGCACCACCTTCCCCATCGACCGCGAGTACGTGGCGGAACTGCTGGACTTCCCCGAGGTGACCAGGAACTCGCTCGACTCGGTCTCCGACCGCGACTTCGCCATCGAGTTCTGCGCGGCCTCCTCGATCCTGATGATGCACCTCTCCCGCTTCGCCGAGGAGCTGATCCTCTGGTCCACCAGCGAATTCAAGTTCGTCGACCTCTCCGACTCCTTCTGCACCGGCTCCTCCATCATGCCGCAGAAGAAGAACCCGGACGTACCGGAACTGGTGCGCGGCAAGACCGGCCGGGTCTACGGCAACCTGATGGCGCTGCTCACCCTGATGAAGTCGCTGCCGCTGGCCTACAACAAGGACATGCAGGAGGACAAGGAGCCGCTGTTCGACACCATCGACACCGTGAAAGGGTCGCTCAAGATCTTCGCCGACATGGTGCGCGAGATGAAGGTGAACGAGGCGCGCATGAAGACCGCCGCCGCCGCAGGGTTCTCCACCGCGACCGACGTGGCCGACTACCTGGTCAGGAAGGGTATCCCGTTCCGCGACGCCCACGAGATCGTCGGCAAGGCGGTGCGCTACTGCATCGAGAACGAGATGGACATCCCGGAACTCTCCCTGGCCGAGTGGCAGATCTTCTCGCCCCGCATCGAGGACGATATCTTCGGTTCCATCACCCTGGAGGCGTCGGTCAACGCACGCCGCGCGACCGGCGGCACCGCGCTGGAGCGGGTCAAGGCCGAGATCGCCCGCGCCAAGGAAGGGCGCTAGATGGCGGCCGCGCGTCGTTTCCTGCCGGCCCTGGTCCTGGCCGCCGCGCTCTCGCTTTCTTCCGGCTGCGGCAAGAAAGGCGCGCTGATCCCGCCCGAGGCGCTGGTCCCGGCGCCGATCGGCACGCTGGCCGTGGCGCAGAAGGGCGCCGAGTTCCAGGTGACCTGGACCGGACCGGGCAAGCAGGAAAAGGGTGGCAAACTGGAAGACCTGGCCGGCTTCCTGCTCTACCGGCGCAACGTGCTCCCTCCCGCACAGGACTGCGAGGAGTGCCCGAGCGCCTACAAGCAGCTGACACTGGTCGACCTCGACCTCCCCGAAACGGTGCGCCAGGTGGGGGGCCTCTGGATCTACGACGACTTCGACCTGAAAAAGGGGCAGACCTACCAGTACAAGGTGCGCTCCTTCACCAGGAGCGGCGCGCAGAGCAAGGACTCCAACAAGGTGCGGCGCACGGCGGTCACCCCCCCCCTCCCCCCGGTGCTGGAGGCGGCGGGCTCGCCCAACGAGGTGACGCTGAACTTCGTGGGACTCCCCCCGGAACAGGGAACGGCGGCCGGCTACAACGTGTACCGGAGCAAAAAAGGCGAGCCGATGCCGCTCACCCCGCTCAACAAGGCGCCTCTGACCGGCAACACCTACCAGGACCAGAACGTGATCCTGGGGATAACCTACAGCTACGCCGTGACCAGCGTCGCCACCGCCGAAGGGCAGACCGTGGAGAGCGCGCCCTCCAACGTCACGGAAGCCGGGCTGGTGCTGCCGGAGTAGGTCCCGTTGCCTTTTCAGCCCTTTCATGATAATAACGCGGAACATCTTTTCACATCACGACGCCCACCAGGGGCGCATTTGGAGCAGGTATGAAGATCACGAGAAGTGAGGTGGAGCACGTAGCCAGGCTCGCCCGCCTGGAGCTTTCCGACAGCGAGCTGGACACCTTCACCGGACAGATGGACGGCATCCTCGCCTACGTGGAGAAGCTGAACGCACTGGACACCGAGGGGATCGTACCGACCTCGCACGCGGTGCCCATGGAGAACGCCTTCCGCCCCGACCAGCCCGCCGAGTCCATCGGCGTGGAAGCAGCCCTCGCCAACGCGCCGCTGCGCGCGGAAAGCTTTTTCAGGGTGCCCAAGGTCATAGAATAGGAGTGTTTTGCAATGGAAATTATCGACCTTACCATACACGAGCTGCACGAGAAGCTTAAGGCGAAGGAGGTCTCCTCCGTCGAGGCGACCCGCGCCATGCTGGATCGCATCGAGGCGGTGGACGGCCAGGTGAACGCCTACATCACCGTCACCCCCGAGCAGGCGCTGGTCGAGGCGGAAGCGGCCGACAAGCGCATCGCCGCCGGCGACATCGCCCCCCTCACCGGCATCCCCGTCGGCCTCAAGGACATCTTCATCACCAAGGGGATCCGCACCACCTGCGGCTCCCGCATCCTGGAAAACTTCGTCCCCCCCTACGACGGCACCGCGGTCGCCAAGCTGAAGGAGCAGGGCGCCGTGATCGTGGGCAAGCTCAACCAGGACGAGTTCGCCATGGGGAGCTCCAACGAGTCCTCCTACTTCGGGCCGGTGAAGAACCCCTGGAACCTCGAGTGCACCCCGGGCGGCTCCTCCGGCGGTTCCGCCGCAGCCATCGCCGCGCGCACCGCGACCGCGACGCTGGGCACCGATACCGGCGGCTCCATCCGCCAGCCCGCTTCGCACTGCTCCTGCGTGGGGCTTAAGCCCACCTACGGCCGCGTCTCCCGCTACGGCGTGATCGCCTACGCCTCGTCGCTGGACCAGGTCGGCCCGCTCACCCGCGACGTCACCGATGCGGCGTTTCTCCTGGGAGCCGTGGCCGGGCATGACCCGAAGGACTCCACGTCGGTCAACACCCCGGTCCCCGACTACGTCGCCGGGCTTGCCTCGGGCGTCAAGGGGCTGAAGATCGGTCTCCCCAAGCAGTACTTCATCGAGGGTCTCGACCCGGACGTGAAGCGCGCCATGGACGAGGCGATCGCCCTGTATAAGAGCCTGGGCGCCGAGATGCGCGAGGTGAGCCTGCCGCACACCGAGTACGCCGTCGCCACCTACTACCTGATCGCCACCGCCGAGGCATCCTCCAACCTGGCGCGCTATGACGGCGTCCGCTTCGGGCACCGTGCCGAGGACGCCCGGGGCCTGAAGGAGATGTTCGCCAAGACCCGTGCCGAGGGCTTCGGCTCCGAGGTGAAGCGAAGGATCATGCTGGGCACCTACGCGTTGTCCTCCGGCTACTACGACGCCTACTACGTCAAGGCGCAGAAGGTCAGGACCCTGATCATGCAGGACTTCCTGAACGCCTTCAACGAGGTGGACGTGCTGCTCACCCCGATCGCGCCGACGCCTCCCTTCAAGATCGGGGAGAAGCTGGCCGACCCGCTGCAGATGTACCTGTCCGACATCTTCACCATTCCGGTGAACCTGGCGGGCACCTGCGGCATCAGCATCCCCGCCGGTTTCAGCGCCGCCGGTCTGCCCATCGGCCTGCAGCTGATCGGCAAGCCCTTCGGCGAAGCCACCATCCTCTCCACCGCCTACGCGTTCGAGAAGGAGACCCAGTGGCACCTGAAAAAGGCGCCGCTGTAAAAGTCAAAACCATTGGCCACGGAGAAAATCTGAGAACTTCGGAGAGAACCGTGAACCAAAAAGACTCAAAAGACTTTGGGTTAAACCAAAAGCTTGTTTTGGTTTTCTCAGATTTCCTCAGATTTTCTCCGTGGCTAACGGTTTACAGCCTTTCGGTTTTTTGGAGCTCATATGAAATATCAGGTTGTCATCGGGCTTGAGGTGCACACCCAGCTCACCACCAACACCAAGATCTTCTGCGGCTGCTCGACCCGCTTCGGCGCCGAGCCGAACTCGCAGACCTGCCCGGTCTGCCTCGGCTTCCCCGGCGCCCTCCCGGTCCTCAACAAGCAGGTGGTGGAAAACGCCATCCGCGCGGGCCTGGCCACCAACTGCTCCATCACGCAGCGAAACGTCTTCGCCCGCAAGAACTACTTCTACCCGGACCTCCCCAAGGGTTACCAGATCAGCCAGTTCGACCTCCCCATCTGCCAGCACGGCCACCTGGACATCGAAGTGGACGGCGAAACGAAGCGGATCGGCATCACCCGCATCCACATGGAGGAGGACGCCGGCAAGCTGGTGCACGCCGACATCCCCGGGGTGGACGACTCCTGCGTCGACCTGAACCGCGCCTGCACCCCGCTGCTGGAGATCGTCTCCGAGCCGGACATGCGCTCTCCCGACGAGGCCATCGCCTACCTGAAGAAGCTGCACCAGATCGTCATGTACCTGGGCATCTGCGACGGCAACCTCGAGGAAGGGAGCTTCCGCTGCGACGCCAATGTTTCGCTCATGCCGGTCGGCTCCACCGTCTTCGGCACCCGCGCGGAACTGAAGAACATCAACTCCTTCAAGTTCATCAAGCAGGCCATCGAGTACGAGATCGAGCGCCAGGCCGAGATCCTCGACGACGGCGGCAAGGTGATCCAGGAAACCCGCCTGTTCGACCCGAACACCGGCACCACCCGCTCCATGCGCGGCAAGGAAGAGGCGCACGACTACCGCTACTTCCCAGACCCGGACCTGGTCCCGGTGCTGATCCCGGACCAGTGGATCGAGGACGTGCGCGCCACCCTGCCGGAACTGCCGGAGGCGAAGCGGGCCCGCTACGTCGCAGAACTGGGGCTTCCCGAGTACGACGCCGAGGTGCTGGTGTCGAGCCGCGAGCTGGCGCAGTACTACGAGGAGACGGTCGCCCTGTTCCCGCAGGCGAAGACGGTGTCCAACTGGGTCATGGGTGAGGTCTCCCGCGCGCTCAACGAGGACAACAACCGCTCCATCACCGACTGCCCGGTGACGCCCGCCCTTTTGGCCGATCTCTTGAAGCTGATGGAGAAGGGGACCATCTCCGGCAAGATCGCCAAGACCGTGTTCGACGAGATGTACCAGACCGGCAAGGCGCCGGAGAAGATCGTCGAGGAGAAAGGGCTGGTGCAGGTTTCCGACACCGGCGCCATCGAGGCCATGGTCGACGAAGTACTAAAGAACAACCCGGCGCAGGTCGAACAGTACCGGGGCGGCAAGGAAACCGTCTTCGGCTTCTTCGTGGGCCAGGTCATGCGCGCCTCCAAAGGCAAGGCCAACCCCGCGGTGGTGAACGAGCTGCTGCTGAAGAAGTTGAAGGGATAAAAACAAAGTCAACTGCATCGCACGCGGATCGAACGGAAAAAACGGAAAAGGCAGAATCAATCGTTTTTGGTTTAACCCAAAATCGTTTTTGAAGTACCCGCCTTTATCCGCACATTTCCGTCAAATCCGTGTGCGACGGTGTTATCGAACGGAAAAAACGGAAAAGGCAGAATCAATCGTTTTTGGTTTAACCCAAAATCGTTTTTGAAGTACCCGCCTTTATCCGCACGTTTCCGTCAAATCCGTGTGCGATGGTGTTATCGAACGGAAAAAACGGAAAAGGCA
>NZ_BLXY01000012.1 GCF_014193585.1 Geomonas paludis | reverse complement strand
ATCCTTCATGGACACCTCCAACGTGGTTTCGGTGTCCACAGGATTACGCGATGGCTATTCGATTGTCAGAGAACTTTGTCTACGATGTGGTGGCACTTATTTGTGTCCACGATGTCGTGGCACTCAACACGTAGAACGTAGAACGTAGAACGTAGAACGCTGAGACGTTGAACGTTGAACGTTGAACGTTGAACGTCTTTGCTTTTTCTATTGACCCGTCTACAGCTTCACGGTTTAGTATTCCTGCTGTCATGGCCACGACGCCACTAACAGCAAAAGGAGCGAGACTATGAGCAAGGTAACGGTTGAGGAGTGGACTGCCCGGTTCCGGGCTATCGGGCTGGACGACGCGGCCATGGAACAGTGGCACCGCCTGTTCGAGAGGGAGAACCCGCAGGGGCACCAGGAGTTCCTGGAGTTCCTGGGGCTTCCCGCCGAGCGCATCGCCGCCATCCGCAAGCATCACGCCTGACCTCGCGGCCCCGGGTTCGCCCGGGGCCGCCCATCGCAGGAGGCATCATGTACCGCATCAGCCAGTTGGCCAAAAAGTTCGGCCTGTCGCGCAGCACGCTGCTCTACTACGACCAGGAAGGGCTCCTTTCCCCTTCCGGTCGCAGCGACGCCGGCTACCGCCTTTATTCCGAAGGCGATCTCGAGCGCTTGGCCGCCATCGTCTCCTTCCGCAAGGCCGGCCTCTCGGTGGAGGAGACCCGCGCCGTCCTGGAGTCGGAAGAGGGGGAAGCGTCGGTGCTCAGAAAGCGCCTGGCCGCGATCGGCGCCGAGATCCGCGCCCTCCAGGCCCAGCAGCACCTGCTGGCCCGGATGCTCCGGGTGCAGTCGGAGGGGGGGCTCCCCGAAAGCGTCGACAAGGAGACCTGGGTGGCCATGCTGCGTGCCGCGGGCATGGACGACCAGGCCATGGCAACCTGGCACGCCGAGTTCGAGCGGCGCGCGCCCCAGGCGCATCACTCCTTCCTGCTCAGCCTCGGCATTTCCGAACAGGAAGCGCAGGCGATCCGGCAGTGGTCGGCGGCCGCGGCGGCCGGCCTGTCTGCACCGCTGCGCTAGAACTTCCCGCCTCGCGTTGAATTCTCCAGGCATGTGGTTAGAATGTGCTAATTGTTTGTGCGCCATTCCAACCTGACCAAGGAGAACTCAATGAAAACAACAGAGATGTTCGCCGCCCACCCCAGAAAACTCACCATGGATATCACCGCCATTACCGAGTGCATCAACTCGCTGGTCGAGTGCGCCGACGTCTGCACCTGCTGCGCCGACGCCTGCCTGGGCGAGCAGATGGTGCAGGACCTCACCAAGTGCATCCGGCTCAACCTGGACTGCGCCGACATCTGCCAGACCACCGCCCGCATCCTTGCCCGCCAGACCGATACCGTCCCGCAACTGCTGAGGACCCAGCTCGAGAGCTGCGCCGTCGCCTGCCGGCTCTGCATGCAGGAGTGCGAGGTTCATTCCGAGATGCACCAGCACTGCCGCATCTGCCGGGCCAGCTGCCAGAACTGCGAGAAGATCTGCCAGGACCTGATCTCGCGTCTGTCCGAGGGGACCAGGACCACGTTCCTGTAACAGTGGCGGGGGCGGCTTAGGCCGCCCCTTGGCACGCGCAAGCGGGGCCAAGACAGGAGGCTGCAGATGAGCAAGCTGGCCTGTAACGTCGTTGCCTATCGACCTGATCCGGAAATGCTTGCCGCACGTTTTGAGCCGCGCCAGGTGGAGGTGCTGCTGGAGCAGGCGGAGGGGCTTTTGGCGCGCGCCGTGACGGAATTCCGTGAGTACGCGGCCCTGGACCGGGCCTGGCAGGAATTGAGCCACGACCTGGAGATCCTGGAGCAGGAACTGGAACTGGACCGGCGGCGCGTCGAAGGGGAGGAGCCGGCTGGGGAGGAGGAGCCTGCACCCGAAGCGGCGGCTGCCGAAGAGCAGGGAAAGGCACCGGAAGAAGCGCCGCATGAAGAGGCAGAGGGCGCGGCTGCCGCAGAGGGGGCCCCCGAGGAAGAGGTTGCGGAGGCCCCGGCGGCGGAGGAGCCGCTTGCCGTCACCAGCATGCTCGAACTGCGCGGCGAGTCGATCCGGCGCAGGAGGGAGCTGGCGGGCGCGGGGGGACCCCTGGCGCTCGACGAGCAGCGCGACCTGGTGCTCAGGCGCCTGTGCCGGGACTACGAGGAGGGGCTGAACCGGGTCGCGGTGGCGGAGGAGGGGTTGCGGCGCATCTTCGGCTACGAGGTCGCATCGCCGCTGAGCTCCTGGTCGGAAACCCTGGGCGCCTCCCTCGCCAGCAACATCATCTGGACCAGGAATGCCTTGGAGTGGCTCACCCTCTACCAGCAGGGAGAACAGGCCTTCACCCGCGCCTTTTCGGTCCGCGCGCTGATGAACCGCAACGCCTGGGGGCAGCTGCGCCATGCCCGGGACAGCTTCTCGGTGCGGCTCCAGATCCCGGCCGAGCTGTTCCAGGGCTTCGAGAACTGCCGCTTCCGCGGCGTGAGCGCCTCGCTGCTCGGCGAGGCGGGCGGGGTCCCCTGGTCGGCGCTGGTGCGGCTCCCCGAGGCGGCCTATTACCAGAGGTCGGGCCAGCGGGTGGAGGTGGACCAGCGCGACCTGCCCCAGATCATCCTGGGGCGGGTGGAGAACCGCCGCTCCGTGCGCCGCTCCGAGTTCTGCGGCATGGCCACCCATCTCAATGCGAGCCCGGTGGGACGGCCGGTGAACGAAGGACAGTGGTACGTGGAACTGCTGCGGCCGGTGGGCGCGGCCTCGGAGCAGTTTGCCCAGGTGGAGGACCTGGTGATAGAGGTTAAGGTTTCCGCGGTGACGCAAAGGACGGAACGTTGAGGGATGCCGGCGCATCCGGCGCCGGTACAGGACAAGGGGGTGACTCATGGAAAAGATGCGGTTGACCAGCCCGGCCTTCCAGGACAACGGGCGCATTCCTGCGCGGTATACCTGCGACGGTGACAACATGAACCCCGAACTGAGGTTCGAGAACGTCCCGGCCGGCACCAAATCCCTGGCGCTGGTCATGGAGGACCCGGACGCCCCGAACGGGTTGTGGGTGCACTGGATACTCTGGAACATCGGCCCCAGGGTGACGACGCTTGTGGAGCAGGCCGAGCCGCGCGAGGTGGTGATCGGGAAGAACAGTTGGGGGCATAACCAGTACGGCGGGCCGTGCCCCCCCTCGGGGAGCCACCGCTACATCTTCCGGCTCTACGCGCTCGACACCACCCTGGACCTGGCGGGGACGGCCAGCAAGGGGCAGCTGGACGTGGCCATGCAGGACCACATTCTGGCGGAGGCCTCGCTTACCGGGCTCTACGGCGGGGGGTAACAGGAAGCAAAGAGAAGGGACGGGGGCACCCGGCAGCTGTCACAGGGCCGGGTGCCTTTTTCGTTCAGAGCTCGGTGCGCTCGCTGATGAAGTTGGTGAAGGCGCGATCGGTGTTCTGGATGTGCCCCACCAGCCAATCCTTGAGGAAGACCAGCACGTCGATGGCTACGAAGGATTCGCCGGCATCGGAGCGGTCCTTGAAGTTGTGGATGGAGTTGATGAACTTGCGGTGGGCGGCGGCGTGCGACGGTGCCGCGGCATAGTGCAGTTGCGCCATCAACTGCTCCTCCGTCGCGAAATGGTACTGGGTGTAATCGAGCAGCTCCGCGACCACTTCCTGCAGTTCGTGGCTGTGGTCGTGCAGCATGAGCGCACGGTAGCACCGGTTCAGGATGTTGACCAGCTTGTGGTGATCTTCATCTATCTGCGGCATTCCCAGGATCAGCGTGTCGTCCCACTCTACCAGTGTCATTGGTTGCTCCGACCTGTAACTGTGAAAAGTAATCCCCTCGTTTCATTCTTCGGCAAAAAACGGACTGAACTGCAACCTTTTTTGCGGCTACTTGAAAGCGATCACTTCCAGGTGACCGTAGTCCCCACGCTGTGCCTTCAGGGCGCGCCGCTCGAACTCTCTCTCCCTTCTTTGCCGCGCGACCTCTGCCGGCTCACCGCTGCCGGCGCGCGAAAGCGCCCGCTGCAGGACCAGCCCGCCCACCAGCAGCGAGGCCAGGGCGTACCTGCGCCTGTAGATCAGGCCGAGCGCACCTCCCACCAGCAGCGCCGCCCGGGGGTCGGCCAGCAGGTCCAGGGCCGACTGCAGCCCGAGCTTCAGGTTCAACTGCCTCACTTGCGGGTCCAGGTTGCCCCGCTGGTCCTCCCGGTAGTTGAGGGGGAGGTCCGCCAGCTGTGCCAGATTGTCGCTGTTCATGCGTTAGCTCCTTTTGCCGGGGATGTCGACGAAGGTTATCTTAACAGCGCCGCACGCTTACTCAATACCGTCACGTTTTTTTCGCCGGCGCAGGAAGGTGGCTATGCCGGCGCTTGACTTCGCCACCATCACCGATAAAGTGAGGATTTGTTAATTTTCCGGAGTGGTGTGGGGGAATGGTCATGGCTGCCAACGTGCGCAGGGAGCTGGCCGAGGGGACCCTCGGCAGCAGTGTCAGCATCATCGACCCGCTGCGTAACCACCGCTGGGATCGCTTCGTGGAGCAGCACCCTTACGGCTGGATTACGCACCTGTCGGGATGGAAGCGGGTACTGGACAAGAACTTTCCTCACATGACCGGCTACTACCTGGTCCTCAAGGACCCCCTGGGGGGGATCCGGGCCGCGCTCCCGGTGTACGCCGTGGAGAGCTGGCTCACGGGACGGCGGCTGGTCAGCATCCCCTTCGCCACCCTGTGCGACCCGCTGGCGACCGAAGCCGCCGACGTGGAACTCTTGAGCGAGGCGGTGCTGCGCCTGGGGGAGCGGCTGGGCATCTCGCGGATCGAGATCAGGACCGCCGCGGCCGCGCACCTGCTGGACCGGGACCGGTTCCACGTCGACTGCCTGCGCAAGCACCACTTCCTGCCGCTTTGCGAGGACCCGGAACTGGTCAGACAGCGCTTTCACCGCACCTGCGTGCGCCAGCGCATCGCCCGCGCCGAGAAGAGCGACCTCTGCTTGATCCGGGGCAAGCGCGAGTCCGATCTCAGGGAGTTTTACCTGCTGCACCGGATCACCCGGAAGAGGAAGGGGCTGCCGCCTCACCCCTACCACTTGGTGAAGGCGCTCTGGCAGACCTTCGAGCCGCAGGGGATGGTGGAGCTTTTGCTGTGCCGCAGGGGGAACGAGACCATCGGCGGGTTGCTCCTTCTCAAGTACAAAAGCCGCGTCTCCATCGAGTACTCCGCCGTCAACGCCCTGCACAACGACTTGAGCCCGGTGCATTTCCTGTTCTGGAACGCGATCCGGGAGGCCTGCCGGGAGGGGTACGGGGTGCTCGACTTCGGGCAGACCTCGCAGCACAACAAGAGCCTGATGGAGTTCAAATCCCACTGGGGGGCGCAGGTCATCGACCTCCCCCATTTCCTCTACCCCAACGTCCCACCCCGCTCCTGCGCCGCGGGCGAGGAGTCGATGTCCAAGAAGCTGCTGCAGTTCGTCTGCAACAAGGCGCCCGACACGGCGCTCAGCTACCTGGGGAATTTCTGTTACCGTCACCTGGGCTAGCGACGGTTGGTTTTGAGGGTTTCTCTGCTACCCTTTTCAACGCCGGGTTAGCATGGATTAATGGCCCGGCGAGCCACAGCGGTTCGGGATCATCCCACACCGGGATGGAAGGAGGAAAACATGGCCGAGGCAAGAAGGATACAGATCCAAGAGGCGCGCAGGAAGGTGCAGGCAGGTGAGGCGCTCTTCGTCTGCGCATACGACAGCGAGGAGATGTGCGGCGGCATCCGCCTGGAGAAGGCCTGGACCCTGGGGGAGTTCAACGCCAGGCTTCCCGAGGTGAAGAAGGACCAGGAGATCATCTTCTACTGCAATTGACCGCAGGAGCACACGTCTGCCGGTCGGGCAGCTGAATTTGCAGAGAAGGGATACACCAGGGTATGGGCGCTGCAGGGTGGGGTGAACGCCTGGAAAGAGGCGGGGTACAAGTAAAGGGGAGATGCATCGAGTGAAAAGGGTCCTCCGGCAGCTGCCGGAGGGCCCTTTTGCGTTATTCGGCGTCGTTCGCCTCGGTGGACTCCTTTTTGTCCGGCGCCTCGCCCAGGAAGGTGGCGATGCCGTCCCGGGTCCACATGACCGCCTGTTTGCTCCGGAAGGGCTGCAGGAAGTAGTAGTCCTTGGGGTTTATGGGCACCGTGTCCTTCTCGTAGCTGATCAGCGCGATCCTGTCGTGGCTCGCCGCGTAGGCGCGGATCTGGTCGCGGCTGCGGAGCTCGACCAGGGGCTGGCTCAGCCGCCCCATGAAATGGAACTGGCCGTGGTACTTGCCGGTGTGCAGCACCTGGTATCCCTCGGCCTGTTTCTGGCGCACCGCCTGCGCGATCGGGTGCAGGTCGTAGCGCTGGAACATGGCGTTGCCGCCGACCAGGACCAGCATGCAGCAGGCAAGGGAGGCCAGGGCGACCTGGTTGACCAGGGCCGGCATGGTGCGCGGGCGCAGCAAGAAGAGCACCGCGCCCAGCACGATCAGCCCGGCGGCAGCGATCCTGATCTCCATCAGGTCGAAGTGCTTCAAAAGCCGGCCGTGCTTGATGACCGACGCCGCGATCAGCCCGGCGCCGAGGAAGACGTACAGGCCGGCAATGGGAAACCGGAAGCGCGCCACCTCACCCTGCTCTTCGGCGACGCTCCTGGCCATGAGCAGGCTGAAGGTCGGCAGCACCGGGATCAGGTAGTGCACCTGCTTGCCGCTCAGAAGCGAAAAGATGACCAGGCTCCCCGCGCACCAGATGAGCACCATTTTGAAGCCGGGGTCGCCGGAGAGGCGCTTCCAGGCCCGCCAGGCGGGAGGGAACAGGGTCCAGGGCATCAACAGGGTCGGGATCCAGGGGAGATACCACCAGATCGGGCGCCTGTGTGCGAAGGACTTGGCCATCCGGTTTACCGTCTGCCCCCACAGGATGGCGCGCCGGTAGGTTTCGCCCCCGGTGAGCGCGGCCGGGACCAGCCAGAAGAGCACCACCCCGATGCCGATCAATATCGAGAGCCCAAGCCAGGCGTACCACTTGCCGGAGAAACGCTCCTTGGGTACCCAGAGAAAGCCGAGCAGGGCCACCGGGAGGACGTACACCAGCACCACCGGCCCCTTGGTGAGGATGCCGCCGCCGATGGCGACGCCCAGCTGCAGGTACCAGGCGAGCCGGTGCTCCCGGGCCGCCGAGACCACCGCCAGCACGGCGAGGAGCACCCAGAAGGCCAGGATCACGTCGAACATGATCACCGAGGACCAGAGCAGGTAGGAGAGCATGGAAGCGAGGATGACCGCGGCGTAGCGCGCCACCTGCCGGTCGTCCCACAGCTTGAGCGCGATGCGGTACACCAGGGTGAGGTTCAGCAGGCTGAAGATGAGCGGGATGAAGCGCAGCGTCCCCTCGTTGACCCCGAACAGGAGCCAGTCCAGGTTCAGCAGCCAGAAAAGGAGCGGCGGCTTGTGCGAGTAGGGGAGCCCGTTTTGCAGCGGCACGATGAAGGAGTGGTTGTTCCACATCTCCCAGGCCACGCCGAGATAGCGGGTTTCGTCCACCGGGAAGTAGGGGAGCAGCAGGGACAGCACGATCCCCGGGATGATCAGGATCGCGAAGGGGAGGCCCAGCTCCCTAATCAGCGGCCGGGTCGGTTGCGACATCTTTCTTTTCCTTGTGGATGAAGAAGAGGTTCCTGAGGTAGACGGTGGTGCCGAAGGCCTGTCCCAGGATGAAGACCGGGTCCTTGCGGTACAGGGAGTAGACCAGCAGGATCAGCGAGCCGAAGATGCTGAAGTACCAGAACGACTCCGGAATGACGCTCTTTCTCTTTCTCTCGGTGGCGATCCATTGCACCACGAAGCGCATGGTGAAGAAGAACTGCCCGGCCAGGCCGATGGCCACCCAGGCCTTTTCCGTTAAAACCATCTAGTCACACCTCGTGATCTTGACGTTCTTGGCGCGCATGCGCAGCCAGCACACCCCGAAGATGTCGACGATGCCGACCCAGAGGCGGTTCAGGGTGCCGTACTTGGAGACCCCGGCGGTGCGCGGGCGGTGGTGTACCTCGACGGAAATGACGTCCCCCCCCTTCATCTTGATCAACGCGGGGAGGAAACGGTGCATGTGGTCGAAGAAGGGGAGCTCCAGGAAGGCGGAGCGGTAGAAGACCTTGAGGCCGCAGCCGGTGTCGGGGGTCTCGTCGCGCAGGAAGGAGCGGCGGTACGCGTTGGCGAGCTTGGAGGAGATGATGCGCCAGGGGGGATCGTCCCTCTTCTTGCGGTACCCGGCCACCATCTTCAGGTTGGGATTGTCGCTGTTCAGGATCGCCTCGACCATCTTCGGCACGTCGGCCGGGTTGTTCTGGCCGTCGCCGTCCATGGTGGCGATGATGGCGCCGCTGGCCTGCCTGATGCCGGTGGCGACGGCGGCACTCTGCCCGTAGGCACGGTCGTGCTGGACCACCTTCAGGGAGGGGACCGTGTTCTTCAGGGCGAGCAGCCGCTTGTGGGTGTCGTCGGTGCTGCCGTCGTCCACGACGACGATCTCACACTCAAGCCCGGTGACGACGATTTCCTGTACCAGGGTGCCGATATTGTCGGCCTCGTTATGGGCAGGTATCACGATTGAGATAGTGTTCATAAATTCTCTGCTTTTTCACATGGATGCTGCAACAATATGTGCCAGTGGACAATTCGACAACATAGCACAAGCCTGTGCGCAAATCATAGCTTTTTCTATATGACAAAGCTGTCATCTTCCGCTGCTATCAAGGCTGATCGAGGACCTGCCCGGCAGACAGCGGCGAGGAGCAAGAGAGCAAGGAAAATTTGGTATACGCGGTTACGTTTACAACTGTTTAGTGCTAGTCTTTGCCAATGGTTACTTCACTGCTCTCCACCGACGATCTCACCCAGGCCCGGGCCCTGCTGGAAGCAACCGGCCTGCAGTTCGAGACCCCCTATGACGACATGGTCGGCATCTTCGAGGCCGGGCGCCTGGTCGCGGTCGGCGCGAGGCAGGGGCGCACCCTGAAGATGCTGGCGGTAGCGCCGTCGCACCAGGGGGGGACCCTCCTGGACGAGGTGGTCACCGAACTGGTCGGGCGCGGCTACCAGGAGGGGGTGGACTCCTTTTTCGTCTTCACCTCGCCCGCCCTGGCGCCCAACTTCGAGACGCTCAATTTCCACCTCCTGGCGGCTTCCGGCAAGACGGCGCTGCTCGAGTACGGCGACGGCCTCAAGCGCTACCTCGCCCGTTTCACCCGCCTGGTGCGCCCCGGCAACAACGGCGCCATCGTCGCCAACTGCAACCCATTCACGCTGGGGCACCGCTACCTGGTGGAGCAGGCCGCGGCCGCCGTGGACCAGCTCTTCCTGTTCGTGGTGCGCGAGGAACGCTCCCTGTTTCCCTTCGGCGCCCGCATGCGCATGGTGCAGGACGGCACCGCCGATCTCGCCAACGTCACCGTGGTGGACACCTCGTGGTACGCCATCTCCAGCATCACCTTCCCGACCTATTTCCTGAAAGACGGGGACCCCGGCGGGGCCATCCAGATGGAACTCGACCTCACGCTCTTCGCGCAGCGGATCGCGCCGCACTTTTACGTGAAGACCCGTTTCGTCGGGAGCGAGCCGTTGTGCGGCACCACCGCCGCCTACAACGAGGCCATGCACCGGATACTCCCCCCCCTGGGGATCGAGGTGCGCGAGATAGAGAGAAAGAACGCGGACCAGCAACCGATCTCCGCCTCCCGCGTGCGCGACATGCTGCTGCGCGGCGAGCTGGAGGGGATCGCGGAGCTGGTGCCGGTCAGCACCCTGGACTTCCTCCTCTCCAGCGAGGGGATCAAGATCTGGGACAAGGGAGGAGCTAGATGAAGATCGTGAAGAAGGCGCAGGCCGGGACCATGCAGTCCAGCGACCTGATGGTGTTCCTGGAGCCGGCCGAGACGCTGAACGTGACCATAGAGTCGACGGTTCTGAAGCAGTTCGGGCCGCTGATCCGGGCCAAGGTGGACGAGGTGCTGCAAAAGCACGGAGTCGAGGCGGGAGAGGTGCGCATCACCGACCGCGGGGCGCTCGACTACGCCATCGAGGCGCGCCTGGAGACGGCGATCATGCGGGCAACGGAGGGGTAAATGGAAGGTCTCTGGTACAAGGAGTGCAGTAACGGCAGGCGCTTCATCATCAAGATCACACCCGGGGAAAGCCTCACCACCCGGCTGTTGCAGTTCGCCCACCTGACCGACGTGCGCTACGCCATGATCGTGTCGGCGCTGGGGAGCGTCAAGAACGTGCGCCTGCGGGGGATCAAGACCGGCGCCAAGCTGCCCATCACCACGCCGCGGGTGACCATCCACGACATCGAGGGGCCCTGCGAACTGTTGGGTCTGCAGGGGAACATCGTCCCCGGCGAGGACGATCTTTTGGACTGCCACTTCCACATCATCATGTCCAAGTCGTCGGGCGAGGTGGTGGGGGGGCATCTCTACGACGCCGAGGTCTTCGCCACCTGCGAGATCGTGCTCACCGAGCTGGACGTCTCCGGCGTCGAGCGCCACGTTTCCAAGGTCGGGGGGATCCCCACCATCTACATCGACGAGGAGGCGCCCTGATGGCCGGCTTCAAGCTGCGACGCTCCCTGCTCTACGTCCCGGGCAACATGCCCTCCATGCTCCAGAACATCCCCATCTTCAACTGCGACAGCGTCATCATCGACCTCGAGGACGCGGTGCCCCTCTCCGAGAAGGACGCGGCGCGCCACCTGGTCAAGCGCTTCCTGTTGAACTACACCGACCGCAACAAGGAACTCTTGGTGCGCATCAATCCGCTGGACACCAAGTGGGGCTACGAGGACCTGAAGGTGGTGCTGCCGGCCATGCCCGACGGCATCCGGCTTCCCAAGGCGGACACCCCGGAGATCGTGGAGCGGCTGGACACGCTTTTGACCGAATTCGAGGAGGAACTCGAGGTGGAGATCGGCCGCTTCGGCATCCTCCCCTCGCTGGAGAGCGCGCTCGGCGTCATCAACGCCGTCGGCATCGCCAACAGCTCCGAGCGCATCTTCGCCCTCGCCTTCGGCGCCGAGGACTACACCGCCAGCATGGAGATCGAGCGAAGCCGCGGCGGCGAGGAGCTCTTCAACGCCCGCACCCGGGTGCTCTGGGCCGCCAAGGCCAAGGGGATCCAGGCGGTGGACACCATCTTCGCCGACGTCTCCGACATGGAGGGGCTGCGGGCCGAGACCGAGCTGGCCAAGAGGCTCGGCTACACCGGCAAGTGCCTGGTCAACCCGCGCCAGATCGAGGTGGTGCACGACGTCTTCGCTCCCAAGCAGCACGAGGTGGAGTACGCCCTGCAGGTCATCGAGGCGATCCAGCGGGCGCGCCAGCTGGGGACCGGCGTCATCGCCCTGGGGGGCAAGATGGTGGACGCCCCGGTGGTGAAGCGCGCCGCCCGCGTGCTGCGCACCGCCTACGCCCACGGCATGGTGGACACCCTGATCGACGAGGAGGCGATACATGGCGCTCAATAGCCTGGGACGGGAGATCCCGGAAAGTTACGCGGGGAAACCGCTCATCCCTTACGGCGACCCCTACGCCATCCGGCCGCAGGGGAACGTGGCGGCCCGCCCCCTGAAGCGGGTCAACCCCGGGCACAACAAGCGCCTCTCCTCGCTGCGGGAGGCGATCGAGGCCAGCGGGCTGAAGGACGGCATGACCATCGCCACCCACCACAGCCTGAGAAACGGCGATTTCCTCCTGAACCGCATCGTCGCCGAGATCGCGGCAATGGGGCTGAAGGGGATCTGGATCGCCTCCTCCTCGGTGCACCCGGTGCACGCCGAGATCATCCCGCACATTAAAAGCGGCGTCATCGCCGGCTTCCAGTGCGGCGTGAACGGCCTGATCGGCGAGATGGCCACCAAAGGGGAGCTCACCTGCCCCATCGTGGTCCGCACCCACGGCGGTCGCGCCCGCTCGGTCATCGAGGGGAGCGTGCACATCGACGTCGCCTTCATCGCGGCGCCGTGCTGCGACGAGTACGGCAACATGAACGGCTACTACGGCCCCTCGGCCTGCGGCAGCCTCGGCTACGCCCAGATCGACGCCACCTACGCCTCCTGCGTCATCGCGGTCACCGACAACCTGGTCCCGTTCCCGGTGGTCCCGGTCAGCATCCCGCAGACCCTGGTGGACTACGTGGTGGTCGTGGACCGGCTCGGCGACCCGGCCAAGATCGTCTCCACCACCACCCGCGTCACCACCGACCCGGTCGGCCTGCAGATTGCGAGCTACGCCTCGCAGGTGATCGAGGCGTCGGGCCTGTTGCGGGACGGCTTCTCCTTCCAGACCGGCTCGGGCGGCATCTCGCTCGCCGTGGCCGAAAAGGTGCGTAACGCCATGCGCAAGGGCTCCATCAAGGGGAGCTTCGGCTGCGGCGGCATCACTGGCTACTTCGTGGACATGCTGGAGGAGGGGCTCTTCTCGGCCCTCATGGACGTGCAGTGCTTCGACCAGGAGGCGGTGCAGTCCATCGGCAGGAACCGCGCCCACCAGGAGATCAGCGCCGACATGTACGCCAACCCCTTCAACGCCGGGGCGGTGGTGAACCGGCTCGACTGCGTCATCCTCGGCGCCACCGAGGTGGATACCTCTTTCAACGTCAACGTGAACACCGAGTCCAACGGCTACCTGCTGCACAACACCGGAGGGCACTCCGACACCGCGGCCGGCGCCAAGCTCTCCATCATCGTCGCCCCCTCCATCCGCGGGCGCCTCCCCATCGTCAGGGACCGGGTCACCACCATCACCACGCCGGGCGAGACCATCGGGGTGGTGGTCACCGAGCGCGGCATCGCGGTGAACGAGAAGCACGCCGAGCTGAAGGAGGAGCTGGTCCGGAGAAAGCTCCCGGTGAAGGACATCGCCGAGCTGCAGCGGGAAATCTGCCGGGTCACCGGCACGCCGCGGCCGCTCGAGTTCGAGGACGAGGTGGTGGCGGTGATCGAGTACCGGGACGGGAGCATCATCGATGTCGTCAGACGCGTTAAGGAATAGCATCCTGGCAGCGCGGGACCGCCGCCAGGAGCTTCTGGACGGGCTGTTCCCGACCCCGTTCCCTGCCACGGTGATGCTGTCGCTGAACCTGCCGGGTGCGGAGAAGAGCGGCCCGCACGCGGACCGGCTCTTTGCCTGGGGGGAAAAGGAACTCCTCTCCGCCCTGAAGGTCACCCCGGCCTTCTCCGGTGCCGATGCCCTGGGGCCGTTCGCCCTGTACCGCACCCGGCTCCAGGCCACCCAGGTGAAGCGGCTGGGCATGGCGCTGGAGGCCCTGCACCCGGCCGGGCGTCTTCTGGATCTGGACGTCTACGACCATGCCGGCCGCCAGGTCGGTCGCGCCGAGCTCGACATCGCCCCCAGGAGTTGCCTGATCTGTGGCGAGCCCGCCCTCGCCTGCATCCATGCCAAGCGCCACAGCACCGAGGAACTGGTGCTGAAGGCACGGACGGTGATCGATGCCATCTGAACTGAGGCGGCTGGCGGACAACCTGGTGCGCGGCGCCTTCCTGGAACTGTACCTGACCCCCAAGCCGGGGCTGGTCGACCTGAACGATCCCGGCTCCCACCACGACCTCTCCATCGGCCGCATGGAAGCATCCCTCGCAGTCGTCTCCGGTTACCTTGGCCGCCTGGCCGATTCGCTGGCGCAGGGGGAGGAACTTGCGGCCCAGGTGCGCCTGGGCGTCGAGGCGGAAGAGGCGATGCTGGAGCACGCCGGCACCAACTGCCACAAGGGGTACATCTTCCTGAGCGGCCTTGTGCTGACCGCGGCCGCGCGCTCCCGGGGGGGAGGGGAGGCGGCATTGAGTGCAGCGGTCGCCGACATCGCTGCCCGCCTGTTCGATCGGTCGCAGCAGGGGGAGAGTAACGGCAGCCGCGCCTGCGACAGCTACGGCGCCCGCGGCATCAGGGGCGAGGCCCTGGACGGGCTCCCGGCGCTGTTTCAGGAGGCGCTCCCCGCCTTTCGCCGCGAGCTGGCTGCGGGCAACAGGGGGAGCGCGGTGTACGCCATGCTGGGGCGCCTGATGGCCACGGTGGAGGACACCACCGCGTTGCACCGCTGCGGCAGGGAAGGGCTGGCAACGGTCAGGGAGGACGGCCGGGCGCTGGAACAGTTGGTCGAGCAGCGCGATGACTTCATGAGTTTTCTGTCCCAGCGCAACGAGCACTACGTCAGCCGCAACCTCACCATGGGGGGAGTGGCCGACCTCCTGGCCCTCTCTTTTGCCTGGCTTAGCCATACCGGCGAACTGGAGGTTCTGCCGCAGTAGCAGCACGGTTTGACAATGGCGAGTTAATGATCTTTAATTTCGCCTATGGCTCATTACACCCTGACCCATAGCGCCATCGCCCTCCTCATTTTCCTAGGCAGCGCCGCACCCGCGGCCGCCGCTGCCGACTACTCCGCCGCACCCGCATCTCAACAGTGCCAGCATTCTGTGCCTGCCGCGCCGGCAGAGTCCGGGCCGGCGACCTTGCCGTCGATACCGGCCTCCCAACCGGCGAGTTACATTCCTTCCGAACACGCCCTGGCTGAATCTGCCCTTCCCCCCCTCCCTTTGCGGGAGGGGGCTGGGGGGTGGGGGAAGCTGCCATCGCCAACAGAGCTTGCCGCTGCTGAGTCCCCCTCCGTCGAGGACCGCGATTTCCTGATCCGCCCCGATGGCGCTGCCGGTTCGAGCGCCGGTGGCCCGGCCGCCACCGGCGACCCGCGCATCAGCGCCGACTTCCCCCCACCCACTTGGCGCTGGCACCGGGCCGGGATACCCGAGTACCTTGGCATTGCCGTTCTGGGCGCAGGGGCCATCTATGTGGAAAGCGCACACGGCGATCCGGAACCAAAGTGGAAGGGGACCAACGGCTTTGACGAATCGGTGCGCGACGCCCTGCGGCTGCACTCGCGAGGCGCCCGCGAGGTGGCGCACGATGTCGGTGACGCGCTCATGTACGCGATGATTGCCGCCCCGGTGGTCGACTCCTTTGCCACCCTGGGCCTCCGTGACGGCGCCTGGGATACCTTGTGGCAGACACAGGTGGTCAACCTCGAATCGTTCGCCTTCACCTCCTTCGTGTCCTCTCTGCTGCAGAATCTGGTGGCGCGGGAAAAGCCCTTCGTGCGCAACTGCAGAAACGGCGCCTGCGAGGGTGATGCTCCCAACCGCAGCATGCCGAGCGGCCACGTCGCCTTCGCCTTTACCGGCGCGGGGCTGGTCTGCAACCACCACCAGTACCAGGAGCTCTACCACGACCCCGACGCCGACCGGGCCGCCTGCTGGACCGGCATGGGACTCGCGGCTGCCGACGGTATCGCCCGCATCATGGCCGACCACCACTACGCCACCGACGTCATGGCAGGGGCCGCCATCGGCCTCTTTTCCGGATTCCTGCTCCCCCGCCTGCTGCACTACAACGACCTTGAGAAGCCGAAACCAGAAAAAACAGGCAGTCACTCCGTCATCAAGGGACTTTCGTTCCGTCCGCTCATTATCGCGGGGGGCGCAGGTCTCGCGTGCGAGATGAGGTATTAGTCATGGGCGCTGGTGAAAGGGACGAGGCCTCCTCCAGTCATCCTTGGGAGATGGCGCGGGCCGGGGCGCTTGCCGCCTTGTTGGCCACCACGCTTCACGAGGGGGTAAAAGTGCTCGGCGTCGGCTGCGGCGACGGCTACCTGTGCCGCACCGTCTTCGGGCGGCTCTCGCGCAAGGAGGTGGCGGCGGTCGACCCGGACCTTCCCGAGGAGCGCTTGAACGAGCTGGAGGCCGAACCGGGTATCAGCTACGGCCGCGAGCTCCCACCGGCAAGAAACAGCTACGACCTGACCCTGATCGTGGACGTCCTGGAACGGGTCCAGGACGACCGGGGCTACCTGAAGCGGGTGGTGCGGCAGCACGTGGCCGCCAGGGGGCGCGTCCTGGTCACCGTCCCCGCCTTCGACGCGCTCTACAGCGGCCATGACTGGTTCCGCGGCCACTATCGGCGCTATCGGCTGCGGCAGGTGGAGCAGTTGGCCTGGAGCGCCGGGTTGGTCGTGGTCAGTTCGGGGTACCTGTTCGGCTCGCTGCTCATTCCGAGGTTCCTGTCCTCCCGGCTCTACCACTGGGGCAGGGTGCGGGACCGGGGGCGCTGGCGTGGCGGCCGCCTCTTGGGCGCACTGGTCGCCAAGCTCCTGACCTGGGACAATGCCCTGATGATCGCCCTGGCGCGGGGGGGGATACTGCTCCCCGGAGCCACCGCGTGGGCCTTGTGCGAGACCCGGCGCGGCGGCAATTGACACATTGTTTTAATTTGACAGCGGGCTCGTTGATAACGTATACAGATTTAACAAAATTACCGGGGGTTACTTGGGCATGATTGTTTCATCAGAACAAACTGCCGGTTCGGAGCCCACCACACAGAGGACGGAAAAGTACATGTTGAATCTGAAACCGGAGGTCGTAGCCCAGCTCGAGCGCGTGCTCAGCTCTGTCGAAATGTTGCTTCCCAAGGCGGTCAAGGCCGTCAACTGGGCCACCTGCCCCGCCGCCAACTGGCGCCGTCATTCCTTCTCGGGATATCTGGAAGCGGTCAAGGTCACCGACCAGACCAGGCTGGACGACCTGCTGGGCTGCGAGAAGCAGAAAGAGATCATGGTGTACAACACGCGTCAGTTCCTGAAGGGGCTCCCGGCCAACAACGCGCTCCTGTGGGGTTCGCGCGGCACCGGCAAGTCCTCCATGGTGAAGGCGCTCCTGAACGAGTATGCCGCCGAGGGGCTGCGCGTGATCCAGGTGGAGAAGGAAGACCTGATCTACCTCTCCGAGATCTTCAGCGCCGTCGAGGACCAGCCCTACCGCTTCATCCTGTTGTGCGACGACCTGACCTTCGAGATCGGCGAGCTCTCCTACAAGATGCTGAAAAGCGCACTGGACGGTTCGGTGTACTCGGCGCCGGAAAACGTGCTCATCTACGTCACCTCCAACCGGCGCCACCTGCTGCCGCAGTACAACACTGACCTCTTGGGCGGCAAGTACGTGAACGGTGAACTGCAGGAGAGCGAGGCGATGGAGGAGAAGGTTTCCCTGTCCGACCGTTTCGGCCTCTGGGTCGCCTTCCACGTCTTCACCCAGGACCGCTACCTCGACGCGGTGCGCCAGTGCGTGGAGCGCGAGGCGAAAAACCGCAACGTCAGCATCCCCTGGAGCAAGGAACTGGAGCTGGACGCGATCCAGTGGTCGCACGACAAGACCAAGCGCTGCGGCCGTACCGCGATGCAGTTTTCCAGGCACTGGGTGGGGCGCTACCTGCTCAACCAGCCCTCCGCCTAGGTAGGCGGCAACCCGCACAATCACGACCGGCGTGCTCCAGGTGGAGCACGCCGGTTTTTTTTTGCCATGCCGTAGCGACCGTTTTTTTCATGTGAAAGCGGACGGCCCCTTCCTAAGTGATAGAATGTTTCCGTTCTGCACCTCCCAAATCCTTCCGAAACCGTTGCTTATGCAGTTATTACCTTGACAACTGTTGAGTCTGCATATATACAAGAATTCGAATATATCTTCAGTCAACATTCCGCCTGTACCGGCAAGGAGGTTTCGGGTGAATCACGGGTTTTTGCCGCTCATCGCTGTGCTCGTCGTCTCGTTGGCGGCGCCGGCCTTTGGCGAGGTGGTCACGCTGCCGGAGGCGGTCCAGCGCGCCCTGCAGAGCAACCACCTGCTCAAGGCCGCCGCTCTGGAGCGGGGCGCGGCGGAGCAGGACGCGGCCGCCAGCCGGAGCCGTTACCTGCCCCGCGTGGCGCTGGAAAGCGGCGCCGTCCTCTCTACTACGCCGAGCACCGTGTTCATGATGAAGCTGGACGAGGGGCGCATCAACCCCGGCAAGGACTTCGCCGCCGACACGCTGAACAATCCCTCAGCACGCGGCGACTTCAAGACCGCGGTGACGCTGGAGCAGCCGCTGCTCGATTTCGGCATCGCCACCGGCGTGGCTGTGGCCGGCAAGGGTTCCGAGGCGGCGGCCCTGGTCGAGGAGGCGAAGCGCGAGGAGATCGCGTTCCGGGTCTACCTGGCCTACCTGGGGGTGCGCAAGGCGCTGGCCTACCGGGAGGTGGCCGACCAGGCGCTTTTGAACGCGCGGGAGCACGACCGGTTGGCGGCGGTGCGCGAGAAGGACGGCATCGGGCTCAAATCGGACCGGCTGCGCACCGCGACATCGGTGGCCCAGGCGGAGCAGCGCGTGATCTCCGCCAAGAACGATCTGCTGCTTGCGCGCCTGAGGCTCAACCTGGTGGTGGGGGGCGCGCAGGGAGAGCCGCTGGACGTGGCCGAGCTCCCCAAACTGGCGGAGCCCGCGCCGGAGCTGGAACAGCTGATCGCCCTGGCCAGGCACAATCGCGCCGACCTGAAGCTGGCCGAGAATTCGGAGCAGCGCGGTGAGCTGGCGGTCCGGCAGGCCAGGAATGCCTATCTCCCCACCCTCTACGCGCGGGGGAGCTACCAGATCAACGACCGTGACCTGCCGCTTGGGACCGACAAGGATTCCTGGACCGTCGGCGTCAACCTGCGCTGGGACCTCTTCGATGGCGGCAAGCGCTCACACGACAGGAAGAAGGCGGAGCTTGCGCGCCAGGGCGCGGCGGAACTGCTGGAAAACGAGCGCAGGGAAGTGGCGCTGCAGGTGACCGAGAGCGTGCTGCACCGCCAGGAGGCGCGCCTGAAACTGGAGAGCGCGCAGTCCGCGGTGCGCGATGCCGAGGAGAGCCGGCGCCTGGTGACGCTGCGCTTTGGCAACGGCCTCTCCTCCCTGGTCGAGGTGATGGACGCGGAAAGCGCGCTCACCCAGGCCCGCGCCAACCTGGTGGAGGTCGAGAACGGCTTCCATGCCGCGACCGGAGAGATCTACTTCCGCACCGGCGTATTTGTGAAGGAGGTGCTGCAATGAGAACTTACCGGGCGGCTTTGGTTGCCCTCGTCATAGCAACCGGCTTCGGCTGCGGCAAACAGGAAGGGCACAATGCGGCCCCGGCGCCGCCGCCGGTGGTGACCGGCGCCACGGTGCAGACCCTCGCGGCGGAGGACCTGCCGGATGTCCAGGAGGCGGTCGGCACGGTGCGGGCGCGCAACAGCGCCCAGATCGCCGCCCGCATTCCCGGCAGCGTCAGCCGGGTCTTCGTGCGGGAAGGCGACCAGGTCGGGCAGGGGAAAGTGCTCGTCGCCATCGAGGCCGTGGAAAGCGGCGCCGCTGCGGCCGGTGCTGCATCCGGTGTCGAGGAGGCGGCGCGCGCCCTCTCCGAGGCGCAGGCGCAGAAGAAGCTCGCCGACGTCACCTTCGACCGATACTCCCGGCTCTTCGCCGAACAGGCGGTGACCCGGCAGGAATACGACACCAGGAAGACCGAGCAGGACGTGGCGGCCGAAGGGGTGGCACGGGCGCAGGCGCGCCTGGCCCAGGCACGGCACAGCGCGCAGGCGGCCGGTGCCGTGGCCGGCTACGGCAGGGTGGTCTCCCCGATTTCAGGCGTGGTGGTGGCCAAGCAGGTCGAGGCGGGGCAGACCGTCTTCCCCGGCACGCCGCTGATGACCGTCGAGGGTGACCAAGGGTTCCGCCTGGAAGTGGCCGCTCCGGAGACGCTTTTGGGCAAGGTGAAGGCCGGCGACCAGGTCGCCATCGCGGTCGAGGGGGCGCCGGCGACCGGCCGCGTCTCCGAGGTGGTCCCGGTGGTGGATTCCGCCACCCGCACCTTCACCGTCAAGGTCGATCTCCCCTCCAAGGGGCTTCGTTCCGGCAGCTACGGCAAGGCCTTCTTCAGGACCGGTTCCCGCAAGGGCGTCGCGGTCCCGGCGAGCGCGGTCGTACAGCGTTCCTCGCTCACCTCGGTGTGGGTGGTGTCCCCCGAGGGGGTGGCCCGCCTGCGCCTGGTCAAGCCGGGGCGGACCCAGGGCGGCCGCGTGGAGATCCTCTCCGGTCTCGCCCCCGGCGACAAGGTGGTCACGGCAGGTATCGACAAGATGGTAGACGGCGCCAGGGTGCAGTAGCGGAGAACTTATGAACAACCTCGGCTTCGCGGGGAGGATTGCCCGCGCTTTCATAGATTCCAAGCTGACGCCGCTCATCGTGGCGGCTTCGCTCCTGATCGGGCTCTACTCGGTCATCGCGACGCCGCGCGAGGAGGAGCCGCAGATCGTGGTCCCCATGGTGGACATCTACCTCCCCATGCCCGGCTCCTCACCGAAGGAGGTCGAAGAGCGGGTGGTGACCACCTTCGAGAAGAAGATCTGGGAGATCAACGGCGTCGAGTACATATACTCCGCCAGCCGCCAGGGGATGGGCATCATCACGGTCCGCTTCCTCGTCGGCGAAAGCATGGAAGACTCCCTGGTCAAGCTCTACAACAAGGTGATGAGCAACCGCAACCTCCTCCCGCCCGGCGCGGGGGAGCCGCTGGTGGTCTCCAAATCCATAGACGACGTCCCGATCCTGTCGCTCACCCTCTGGTCGGACCGCTACGACCACAACGCCCTGCGCCGCGTGGCCCGCGAACTGTGCGACGACCTGCAGAAGGTGGAGAATGTCGCCCACTCCGAGATCAAGGGGGGGCTGTCGCGCGAACTGAAGGTGCAGCTCGACCCGGCCCGGCTCGCCTCGTACGGCCTTACCCCGCTGACGGTGATGGGAGCCCTGGAGAAGGGGAACGTGTCGCAGCGGGCGGGGACCTTCGCCTCGGGGAACCGCGAGTACAGCCTGGAAGCCGGCGGCTTCATCGCCGACCCGGCCGACGCCGGTCGCCTGGTGGTGAGCGTGAAGGAGGGCCGTCCGGTCTACCTCTCCGATGTCGCCACCGTGACGGACGGTGTGCAGGAACCAAAGGACTACGTCTTCTTCGGCCTCGGCCCCGCCGCAGCGCACAAGAGCCTGAAAGGGGGCGCCGCCGACTATCCTGCAGTGACCATCGCCATCGCTAAGCGCAAGGGGGCCAACGCCACCTGGGTCGCCGAAGACCTCCTGAAGCGGGTGGAGTTCCAGAAGGGTAAGCTGATCCCGTCGGAGATGCAGGTCACCGTGACCAGGAACTACGGGGAGACCGCCAAGGACAAGAACGACGAGCTGTTGTTCCACATGTTCCTGGCGGCCATCTCGGTCACCATCCTGATCGCGGTGTTCATGGGGTGGCGCGCGGGCGCCGTGGCGGCCATCGCGATTCCCGTGACGCTGGCGCTCACCATGTTCATCTTCAACCGGATCGGCTACACGCTGAACCGGATCACCCTGTTCGCGCTGATCTTTTCCATCGGCATCCTGGTGGACGACGCCATCGTGGTGGTGGAGAACATCCACCGCTACTTCACCACGACCAAGTTCAAGCCGCTGGAGGCGGCGGTACGGGCGGTGGACGAGATCGGCAATCCGACCATGCTGGCCACCCTAGCGGTGATCGCCTCCATCCTCCCCATGGGCTTCGTGGGCGGTCTCATGGGCCCCTACATGCGCCCCATCCCGGTCGGCGCCTCCATGGCCATGGTCTTCTCGCTCCTGATCGCGCTCATCGTCACCCCCTACTTCGCCTACCGTTTCATGAAGGGGGAGTCGCACTACGGCACCGAGGTGGCTCCCGAAGAGACCTGGATGACCCGCTTCTACCGGCGCATGATGGGGCGGCTTCTGCACGACACCAAGGTGCGCCACGGCTTCCTCGCCATGGTGGTGGTGCTCCTGGTCCTCTCGTGTTCGCTGATCTACTTCAAGGCCGTGACGGTCAAGATGCTCCCCTTCGACAACAAGAGCGAACTGCAGCTGATCGTGGACGCGCCGGAGGGGACCACGCTCGAGGAGAACGCGCGCATGGTGGCCGAACTCGGGGACGCGCTCCGGAAGGTGCCCGAGGTGACCGATTTCCAGAGCTACGTCGGCACCAGTTCCCCCTTCAACTTCAACGGCCTGGTGCGCCACTACTACCTGCGCCAGGGGCCGAGCGTGGCCGAGATCCAGGTCAACCTGGAGAGCAAGGACGAGCGCAGCAGCCAGTCGCACGACATAGCCAAAAGGATCCGCCCCACGCTGAAGGCGATCACCGACCGTTACGGGGCGCGGCTCAAGGTCGCCGAGATCCCCCCCGGACCGCCGGTCCTTTCCACGCTGGTGGCGGAGGTCTACGGCCCGGACCAGCAAAGCCGCGTGGACATCGCCCGCAAGATACGGGAGATCTTCCGCACCACGGCCGGCGTGGTCGACGTCGACTGGTACCAGGAGGACGATCAGCCCACGCTGCGCTTCCAGGTGGACAGGGAGAAGGCGGCCCTTTCCGGTGTCGATGCCGCCCAGGTGGTGCAGACCCTGAAGATGGCGGTGGGGGGGACGGACGTCGGGCTCATGCACGTGCCGCAGGAGAAGGAGCCGGTCCGGATCAACCTGCGCCTGCCGGTAGGCTCCCGCAGCGACGTTTCCTCGCTCTCCTCCATCTACGTGGCCGGGAGCAAGGGGAACGTGCCGCTATCCGAACTGGTGCGCGTGGTGCGCGGCGTAGAAGAGAAGTCGCTGTACCGCAAGAACATGAAGAGCGTGGTCTACGTCATCGGCGACGTCGCGGGCAAAATCGAGGCGCCGGTGTACGCCATCCTCAAGATGCACAAGGATATCGACAACATCCCGCTGCCGGGCGGTTACCACATCGAGCAGCGCGCCGCTACCCAGCCTTGGAGCGAGGAACGCCCCGGCATCAAGTGGGACGGCGAGTGGCACATCACCTACGAGGTGTTCCGCGACCTGGGCGCCGCCTTCGCCGCCGTCATGGTGCTCATCTACGTGCTGGTGGTGGCCTGGTTCCGGGACTTCACCACGCCGCTGGTGATCATGGCGCCCATCCCGCTCACCCTGATCGGCATCCTGCCGGGGCACGCCATCATGGGGGCTTTCTTCACGGCCACCAGTATGATAGGCTTCATCGCCCTGGCCGGGATCATCGTGCGGAACTCGATCATCCTGATCGACTTCGCCGAACTGCGGCGCCGGGAGGGGATGGCGCTGGACGAGGCCATCATCGACGCCGGCGCGGTCCGCTTCCGCCCCATGCTGCTCACCGCGGCGGCGGTCGTGGTGGGGAGCTTCGTGATCCTGTTCGACCCGATCTTCCAGGGGCTCGCGCTGGCCATGATGTGCGGCGAGATCGCCTCCACCACGCTTTCCAGGATCACCATCCCGATCCTGTACTTCATGGTGCAGTCCTGGAAGGAAAAACATAAGAAGCAGGTCGAGGTGGTTTAACCTGCCTTTAGGAGGTTTTAGTGTTCTGGTTGCGCAAGAATGTGGCTGAAAAAGTGAACGGCGAGTCGGTGGCCGAGAAGGTGGCCAACGAGGCGGAAGGGTTCTACCGCTCCGGGAAGATGCACTGCGCCGAGGCGGTGCTGGCCGCGGTGAAAAACGAGTTCCTGCCCGAGGCCGGTGACGAACTGGTGCACCTCGCATCCGGTTTCGGCGGCGGTTCCGGTGCCGGCTGCATCTGCGGCGCGGTGGCCGGCGGCACCATGGCCATCGGTCTCGTGGTCAAGGACCGCAAGGCGGCCGCGGCGCTCACCAAGGAGTTGCACCACTGGTTCAAGGATCAGTACCGCGTCACCTGCTGCAAGGCCCTCACCGCCGACGGCAAGAAACGCTGCGTGGAATTCACCGCCAACACGGCGGGCAAGGTGGCCGAACTGCTGCAGCAGAAAAAGTGATCGGATTTAGCAAACGGAGGTTTTCCTGGTTCCCAAGCTCCAGCTTGGGAACCCCAGATGGCGCAAAGCTCCAGCTTGGCATCCGAGGGAAGTTGTAGCTTCGGAGAGGCTTTGCGTTCCCAAGGTGGACCTTGGGAACGAGATCAAATCCCCCTAAATCCCCCTTTGACAAGTGGGACTTTTAGCGGCTAAACCGCTTTAGCAAACGGAGGTTCCTATGTACATCGACAGAATGTTGAGACTCATCGCCGGCACCTTCACCCTCATTTCGCTGGCGCTGGCCCACTACCACGATCCGCGCTGGCTCTGGTTCACCGCCTTCATCGGCCTGAACCTGCTCCAGTCCGGGTTCACCAACTGGTGCCCGATGATGACCATCCTGGACAAGCTGGGCGTGCCCAAGCTGCCGCCGGCCGAGTGCCGCAAATGATCTGCCGCATCAAGGTCCTCTGCGACAACACTGCCGGCGCCATCTCCGGCACCCTGGGCGAGCACGGCTTTGCCGCCCTGGTGCAGGCGGGCGACCAGTCGCTTTTGTTCGACACCGGCGGCGGGCATACCCTGTTGCACAATGCCCAGCGCATGAACGTGGACCTGAAGGGCGTGGACCAGGTGGTCCTCTCCCACGGCCATTACGACCATGCCGGCGGGCTGTGGCCGCTGTTGCAGGCGGCCGGCCCCAAGAGGATACTGGCGCACCCCGGCATCTTCACGCGGCGCTACGTGCTGCGCGAGGGGAGCACCCGCTCGGTCGGGGTCCCCTATTCCGAGGAGTTCCTCACCGGTCTCGGGGCGAGCTTCTCCTACAGCGACACGTTTCGCGAGGTGCTCCCCGGCGTCTTCCTGACCGGCGAGGTGCCGCGCAGCACCAGCTTCGAGGAGGGGGACGCGGGCCTTTTCTGCGACGAGGCCGGATGCCATAGGGACCGGGTGATGGACGATCAATCCCTGGTCATCGTGACCGGGAAGGGGCTGTTGCTGCTGCTGGGCTGCTGCCATGCCGGGGTGGTGAACACCGTGGAGTTGGCGCGGCAGCGGACCGGGGTGGAGCAGGTGTACGGGGTGGTGGGGGGATGCCATCTCGCCTTTTCGCCGCAGACCCAGGTCGACGCGACCATCAAGGCGCTGAAGCGCTACGGGCTGAAGAAGATCTGTCCCGGTCACTGCACCGGGTTCCATGCCGCCGCCCGGCTCGCGACCGCCTTTCCGGGTGGGTTCAAGGCCATGCAGGTGGGATACGTACTCGAAGTCGATTAGTCACTTTGCAAGGAGAGTTTTAGACATGAGAATCATCGCCATGCTGTTTTCCGTTTTGCTGTTGACCGCTTCCCTTTCGCTGGCCGTCGAGCCCGCCAACGTCACCTCCAAGCAGGCCCAGGCGCTGCTGGCCAAGACCCCCAAGCTGGTGCTGCTCGACGTGCGCACCCCGGACGAGTACCGTCAGGCGCACCTGAAGGGGGCGCAGCTGATCCCGCTGGGGGAGTTGAACCGTCGTGTGCAGGAAGTCCCGCGTGACCGGCCGGTGCTGGTCTACTGCGCGGTAGGCGCCCGTTCCTCCACCGCCGCCAGTTTCCTGGCTTCCAAGGGGTACCGCCAGGTGTACAACATGACCGACGGCATCGTCGGCTGGTACAACAACCGCCTGCCGCTGGAGTTGGGGCGCTAGCCGTCCCTCCCCCCAGCCCCTCCCCGACCCTCCCCCTCCGGGGGAGGGGGCACCCCCACAGTAAAGCTCCCCCCGCAAAGCTCGCAGAAAATCTCCCGCTTTCCCATCACTCCCATAAATTCCCATCCCTCCCATAATTCCCATTCCGCCTTACTTTGGTAAACTTTTGCAGTTCTTTTGGCTCAAGCTATGCAGACAGGTTCCGATAAGCCAAACAGGGCTTTGAAGCTGGAGGTGGCATGCAGGAGGAACGCGATAATCTGGCGGCGCGCCTGCTGGAGGAGGTGGACTGCGGAGCGGTCTATCTCGACGCCGGCGGCACGGTGCTCTTCGTCAACCGCAGGGCGGAGGAGATCCTGCACGTCGAGCGTGGCAAGGTGCTGGGCAAGCGGGTGGACATGCTGCCGCTCAGGACACCCATCTACCGGGTGCTCAGCGAGAACGCGCAGGACGAGCCGGTGGAGGTCAGCATCGACGGCGCCGTGATCCAGGTCCGCTCCATCCCCCTCGGCGGTGCTGCCCCGGCAGGGGAACTGTACCAACTGCGCGACATCAGCCATGACAAGCGGGAAAAACGCCAGCGCGAAGAATTCGTGGCCATGATGACCCACGACCTCAAGTCGCCGCTTACCGTCATCATGGGGTACATGCAGGCGCTCATGGGGGAGATGCCCTCGAAGATGGACCCTTCGCTGCACCTCTTCGTCAAGGAGATGGAGAAGAGCGCGGTCAAAATGCTCTCCATGATCGACGACGTGCTGGACGCCTACCGGCTGGAGGCGGGGCTTTTGCAGATCGACCGCCAGCCCTGCGACGCCCGCGCCCTCCTGGAGGGGTGCTGCCGCGACGGCGAACAGGAGGCCGCGGTGCACGGCTCCTACTTCCTGAGCGATATCTGCGACGGCATCCCGACGCTCGAACTGGACGAGAAGCAGATCACCCGGGTCTTCGCCAACCTGATCGCCAACGCGGTGAAGTTCACCCCCAGGCGCGGCACCATCAGCGTCACCAGCGTCATCGAGGACAGCTGCCTGCTGGTCCGGGTCAGCGATACCGGCATCGGCATCCCGGAAAGCGAACTGCCGCGTATCTTCAACAAGTACTTCCGCGCCTCGGGAGCCCAGGGGTTCAAGGGGACCGGGCTCGGGCTCACCATCAGCAAGGCGATCGTGGAGGCGCACGGCGGCAGTATCCGCGTCGAGAGCAGCGCCGGCAAGGGGAGCTGCTTCTCGGTCCTGTTGCCGCTGCACGAGGAACGGTGCAGCTTCAAGTCCTGATTACGTTAAAGTTCCCGCGCGTAAGCGCCGATTAGGCAGTCACGGGCCGGAGCCCGCAGAGAAAAAAAGCCGCCCTGTGCGAGCACAGATAACCATCCAAGGAGGAGAACAGCATGGGCAACGTATTGATAGTGGACGATTCCTCGACCATGAGAAAGATCATTTCCCGCAGCCTGCGCCAGGCGGGGCTCGCCATCGACGACATCTATGAGGCCGGCGACGGTATCGAGGCCCTTTCCACCATGGAGGGGAAAACGATCGACCTGATCCTGTCGGACATCAACATGCCCAACATGGACGGGCTGGAATTCATCAAGTGCGTCCGCGGCAAGGGCGTCAACACCCCGATCGTGATGATCACCACCGAGGGGGGCGAGGACATCCTCAAGGAGGCGATCAGCAACGGCGCCAGCGACAGCATCAAGAAGCCGTTCACGCCCGACCAGTTGAACGAGAAGCTCGGAGGACTTTTATGATGTCCCTGAACCAGGATATCGCAGCCGCGACACACCTTGAGGAGGCGGACCTGGCATCCTATGTCATCAACGCCACCAAGGAGGTGTTCGAAACCATGGTGATGATGGCCCTGGAGGACAGCTACCCCCTCAAGGAGCCGGTCACCTCGTTCCACTGCTCGGTCACCGGCATGGTCGGCCTGGCGGGGACTTACACCGGCATCCTGTCCATCCACTGTCCGCAGCACCTGGCCTTGCGGATCACCTCCAACATGCTGGGGATGGACGTGGAAGAAGTCGGAGAGGATGTCAACGACGCCCTGGGCGAAATCGCCAACATGCTGGGCGGCTACGTGAAGCAGATCCTCTCCAAGGGGGGGCTGGACATCAACCTCTCCATCCCGACCGTCATCTCCGGCGAGGACTACACGGTCAACTCCATGGCCGACAGCGACTGCGTCATCATCCCCTTCACCAACGAGGGTGACCGCTTCCTGGTCGGCTTGAAACTCAGGAAGGAAGTCTAGGCGGTACGGTAATGGCTGCATTCGAAAAGCTACAATCCATGTTGGACGCCGCCATGAAGCAGGCCGGGGAGGAGAGCAGCATGCTCCTGGGCCAGGCCATGTCCGTGGCCGCCTCCGACGTCCTCAACACCAACCGCAAGAGCTATCTTGGCGACGAGGACAATCCCATCTACGTGGTGGGGGTGGAGTCGCGCGAGGCGTACCCCGGCTTCTTCTACCTCCTCTTCTCGCTGGGCGACACCATCGTCATGAGCTCGATCCTGCTCGGGATCCCGGGTCCCAGGATCCAGGAGAAGCGCCGGCTTTCCATCCAGGAACCGGACGACGTGGACGCCTTCGGCGAGATCGCCAACCAGATCATCGGCTCCTTCAACTCGGTGTTCCAGCCCAACCTGCCGGACAAGGTGCATCTGAAGCTCCTCCCGCCGCAGAAGTACGTCCCCGGCACCGATCCGCTCAGCGACGAGGTCCCCTTCCCGGACGGCGAGTACCTGATGTACCGTGCCCCCCTGCAGATCGAGGGGCACGAGATGAACATGGTGGACATCCTGATCCCGCACCCGCTGGCCAACCTCTTCGACCCGCAGCCGGAGGAGGCTGCGGTCGAGGTTGTCGCCGAGGTCGAGGCGGTGGCCGAGGAGAGCGCGCCGCTCCCCTCGATCCTGGTACTGGGGGACGACCAGGGGCGCGAGGAACTGGTGCAGGGGCTGGCCGACACCGGTCTGAACCTGATCGACGCGCCGCTGGGGGCCGACCTCCCCGGGCTCTTCGCTCAGGGCGACGTGCGCGCCGCCTTCATCTACCTCAAGCAGACCTCGGACCGCGACCTGGCCATCTGCAAGCGCGTGGTGCCCATGGTGGACAGAAGCGGCGGCGCGGTGCTCCTCTCGGCCCCCGAGTGGACCCGCACCGCGGTGCTCAAGGCGCTCAAGGCGGGGGTGAAGGGTGTGGTCATGCCCCCCTACGCCCCGCACGAGCTCGCCGACAAGCTGGAGAAGATCCTGCACCACTGACAGGCGAGTCAAAAAAACATCCCCGCCCTTCGTTTTTTTGACTGGCCGCCCCCCTTCGGCGCGCAACCGGCGCCACGGAAAATTCCAGCGCGGACAAAATGCCGTAATCCTGCCAAGTTAGCGCGCCCTCCCTCGCGCGCGCCCCTACGGCATGCCTTTTGCCTTGTACTCCCCCATGACCTTTACGCTGCGCATACCCGGCCCGGGGCTTTTCCTGGGGCTCGTCACCATACTGCTCGCCTGCGCCCTGCCGCACAACGCCCTGGCGCAGCAGGAAAACCGCCTGTTGCGCATCGCGGTGCACCCCCGCCAGGGCTTCACCAGGGTCAACCTCTCCTTCCAGTCCCCCCCCGACTACACGCTGCGGGTCTTGCCCGGGCGGGTCAGGCTCGAGGTGCGCGGGGCAGACTCCCCCAGCTTCAAGAAACTGCGCGCCCTGAACGACAAGCAACTGGCCGGCATCACCACGACCGAAGTGCGCGGCGTGCTCAGCGTCTCCATCCCGCTGCGCGTGGCGGACCCCGGGGTCCAGGTGGTCTCCTGCGCCAACCCCAGCGTCCTGTCGCTGGACATAGGTCCCGGCGTGAAGCGTGCGGCGCGGGTGGACATCGCCCCGGGGCGCGAACCGATCCTCTCCGGGACCGAGCGCTTCGTGCGCGACTTCGACGCCGATCCCGGCGGGGTCCCCTTCGCCCCCACCGACGGCAAGGTGCTCAAGGGGCTCCTCCCCGAGGGGGAAGCGCTCCTGTTCCAGCAGGGGGAGAGCCTTTTGTACCGCGACCGGGCCGAGGAGGCGGTCAACGTCTTCTCCATGTTCACCAACAAGGCCACCGCTCCCAAGGCGCTGGCCTGCTACCGGCTGGGGGAGGCGCTGGAGCGGCTGGGGCGGCACCAGGATGCCCTCTCCTACTTCCGGCAGGGGGAGGGGCTGTGGCCCCAGTACCTGGAGCAGTCCCCGGAGCTTTTGCAGCCCTACTCCGAGGCGCTGGCCCGCACCGGCAACTTCCCCGCCGCCCGCGCCATGCTGCTGCGCCTCATGGAGCGCTACCTGGGCACCCCCTACCAGGCGGAGCTTTTGAACCGCCTGGCCGACCTCACCGAGCGCAACGGCCAGAAAGAGGCGGCCCTGGCCATGTACCGCAGCGTGGTGGTCTATTCGGCCGGGAGCCCCGCGGCGGGCAGGGCGCGCCTGAAGCTTGCCGACCGTGAACTGTTCACCCTCTCCCGCGACCGCTACCGGGAACTCTTGGCCAAGTACCAGGCGGTCTACCAGGAACCGGGGGACCCCGCCTCGCGCGACGAGGCCCTGTTCAAGATGACGCTGCTCCTCTCGCTGTACGCCTCACCGAAGGAGGCGCTGGAGACCGTGGTCACCTACGACCGGCGCTACCCGCGCGGCATCTTCAGCACCATCATCAAGAAGATGCGCGAGGAGATCCTCCTCCCCGTGTACCAGGAGACCGCCGCCGCTGGCAACGACCAGGGGCTGGTCCAACTCGCCCTGGACAACCGGGAGTACCTGGCCCGCTGCTTCGCCGACCCCGGCTTCGCCCCCAGGGTGTCCCAGGCCTTCGAGAAGACCGGCGCCACCGCCAAGGAACTGGAGCTCTTCGGTTACCTGCAGCAGAAGAACTGGGCCGCCGGGAGCGCGCCGTTCCTCATGGCCCGCATGGTGGACGACGCCGTCGCCCTGGGTAACGTGCCGCTGGCCGAGGCGACCGCCCGCGACTTCCTGGCCCGCTTCCCCCGCGACCCCAACCTGGGGCGGGTGCGCGAGCAGCTGGGGCGGCTTGCCTTCGAGCGGGGCGACCTCCCCGGCGCGGCGGCGCAACTCGCCTTCCTGGGGGGCAAGGGCGCCAGGGCGCAGCTGCCGGAGAGCGACTATTACCTGGGCAAGGCGCTTGCGGCCGCCAAGGATCACGGCGGCGCGGTGCGCAGCCTGTCCCGTTTCACGACCGCGGCCAAACGGGACGACCCGTTCCTCCCGGACGGCTACTTCACCCTGGCCACGGCGCTTGCCGCCGGCAAGGATTACCAGCGGGCCCTGGCGGCCTGCCAGGTGGGGGGGAGCATCGCCTCCGGCGAGATGAGCGGCCAGTTCCTCTACCAGACCGGTGAGCTGCAGCTGCAGCTGGGCGAGGTGCGCCAGGCCAGGGCGAGTTGGGACAAGGCGGCCGGGCTCGGGGGGACCTGGGGCAGGCTTGCCTCCGAGGCGCTCAACGACCTCAACTGGCGCATGAAGATCGCCGGCCAGCTCCCCTGACAGTGTCAAAAAGATGACCCGGTCTTGGCCCGTCGGCGTAACCTGCCGATAACACGGGCCGGCCGTGGGTGGTACGCCTTTTGCTGTTGCAGCTTGGCGACCAAGGAGGAAGAGATGCCAGTACAAGGAATATTCGGGACCACCGTGGAACTGCTGGGCAAGACCCTGGACCTGAGGGCGAAGCGCCAGACCATGATCTCGGCCAATCTCGCCAACGTGGAGACGCCGGGCTATACCAGCACCGACCTCTCCTTCGAGGGGCAGTTGAAGAGCGCCCTGAAGCAGGGCCCCGCTGCCGGTTCGGTGACCCACCCGCGTCACATCCCGCTCAAGGGGGCCTCCGCGGCCTCCCTGGAGAAGGTGCAGGGTGACGTGGTCGAGGTGAGCTCCCGCAACATGGCCCCCGACGGCAACGGCGTGGAGCTGGAGGCCGAGATGGGGCGTCTGGCCGAGAACCAGATCATGTACAACGCCAGCGTGCAGCTCCTCGCCAAGAAGTTCGAGGGGCTGAAGCAGGCCATAAGGGGTACCTTATAATGGACTTTTTCACTTCCATGGACATCAGCGCCTCGGCCCTCGCCGCCGAGCGCACCAGGATGAACCTGATCTCCTCCAACCTGGCCAACGTCAACTCCACCAGGACCGCGGAGGGGGGACCGTACCGGCGCAAGGACGCGGTGTTCACCGCCACCCCGGTGAAGGAAGGGAACTCCTTCGGCGCCGCGCTCTCCCGCGCCAACCAGGCCAGGAGCGTCCAGGTGACCCAGATCAACGAGGACCAGCGTCCCCCGCGGCTGCAGTACGAGCCGGGGCACCCGGACGCGGATGCCAACGGCTACGTGGCCTATCCCAACGTCAACGTGGTCGAGGAGATGGCGGACATGATCACGGCCAGCCGCAGCTACGAGGCGAACATAACGGCGACCAATGCAGCCAAGAGCATGGCCTTGAAGACGCTCGACCTGCTGCGCTAGGTAACGGAGGTTATACATGGAAATATCGGCACTTACCAAGGTAGGCGGACTCTCCCAGGCTTTTCCCGCCCAGGAGACGCAGGGCATCCAGGGGACGCAGGGCAACCCCACCGTCGGCTTCGGCAAGTTTCTGGAGGAGATGGTCTCCAAGGTGAACCAGCAGCAAGCCGCCGCGGACCAGTCGATCCAGGCGCTCGCCACCGGCGAGAGCAAGGGGCTGCACGAGGTGATGCTCGCGGTGGAAAAGGCGAGCGTCTCCTTCCAGATGCTGACCCAGGTGCGCAACAAGGCCGTCGAGGCGTACCAGGAGATCATGAGGATGCCGGTATAAAAGGCAGATTGAGATTAAGGTAAAGATTGAGAAGAGGCGTCCTCAACATCAGCGCCGGGCGGCTCAAGGCCGGCCAGGGTTTTTCTCAGTCTCAATCTCAGTCTTAATCTTTGTTTTGGAGACACCATGCCGGAAGGGCTTAAAAAACTGCTGGAACCTTTTCTCGCCATGTCGACCGGGAAGCGGATGGTCGTCGCGGGGGTCGCGCTCGCGTCGCTGCTCGCCTTCGCCGCGCTGATCACCGTGGCCAACAAGACCGACTACCGTCCGCTGTTCGCCAACCTGAACAGCGACGACGCCGGCGAGATTGTCAAAAAATTGAAAGAGCAGAAGGTCCCCTACCAGATCGCCGCCGACGGCAAGGCGATCCTGGTCCCCTCGGACAAGGTGTACGACCTGAGGCTCTCCATGGCCAGTGACGGGCTCCCCCAGGGGGGCGGCATCGGCTACGAGATCTTCGACCGCAAGAACTTCGGCATGACCGAGTTCGTGCAGAAGCTGAACTACCAGCGCGCCCTGCAGGGCGAACTGTCCCGCACCATCTCCCAGATCGCCGGCGTCGAGTCGGCACGGGTGCACCTGGCCATCCCCGAGAAGACCCTGTTCAAGGAGTCCGAGAAGCCGGCCACGGCGTCGGTGGTACTGAAGATGAAGTCGAACCGGATGCTGAGGGAGGGCGAGGTGCAGGGGATCGTGCACCTGGTCGCCTCGTCCATCGAGGGGATGGACCCTGAGCAGATCACCGTTCTCGACAGCCGGGGCAAGATGCTCTCCGGCAACACCCCCTCCGACCCGGCCAGCAAGCTGACCGGCTCGCGCCAGGAGACCCAGCGCAACTTCGAGAAGACCCAGGAGGACAAGCTGCAGTCGCTTCTGGACCGCGTGGTCGGCTCCGGCAAGTGCGTGGCGCGGGTCACCGCGAACTTCGACTTCAAGCAGGTTGAGAAGTACGAGGAGCGCTACGACCCGGAATCCGCCGCGGTCAGAAGCGAACAGAGAAGCGAGGAGAAGGGAGGCACCACGACCAGCGCCTCCGGCGTTCCCGGAGCGCAGACCAACCTCGGCCGCGCCCCCGGGGCGGCCCCCGGGCAGAGCGGCGGCGGCTCCAAGACCGACGAGACCCTGAACTACGAGGTGAGCCGCTCCACCGCCCGCATCATCGAGCCGGTGGGGGCGCTGTCCAAGGTGTCGGTGGCGGTGCTGGTGGACGGGAAATACGACCTTCCGGTGGGGGCGAAACCGGGTGCCACGCCCAAGTACCAGCCCCGCACCCCGGACGAGATGCAGAAGATCGAGGCGCTGGTGAAGAGCGCCGTCGGCTTCAACGCCGAGCGCGGCGACCAGGTCACCGTGGCCAACATCCCCTTCCAGGAGACCGGCGACGGCGGCAGCGAGGCGCCCAAGTGGTACGACGCCCCCGTCGTGCAGACCCTGATCAAGAACGGCCTGATCGGCCTGGGCTTCCTGGCCCTGATCCTGTTCGTGCTCCGGCCGCTGTTGAAGATGCTGAAGAGCGAGAGGCCCGCCACGTCGTTCCTCCCGGTGCAGGACGACGCGGAGACCGCCCACATGCTCGAGATGCAGAAGATCGCCCAGGAGAAGATGCGGGTGACCCAGATCGAGCTGGTGGAGAAGGTGAAGCAGGACCCCTACCAGGCCGCCCAGATCCTGCAGAACTGGCTGTCGCGCAAGGACTAGATGAGAACCATGACCTTTAGAGGTGCAGCATGACCGGAGCCGAGAAGGCCGCCGTACTCCTTTTATACTTGGGCCCCGAGGCGACCGCCAAGGTCTTCGGGCATATGGACGACGGCGACATCAAGCGGATCAGCCAGAGCATGTCCAAGCTCGGCCACGTACCGCGCGAGGAGATCGCCTCGGTGGTGGAGGAGTTCACCGACATCACCAATCCGGAGACCGGCTTCTTCTCCCAGGGGGAGGAGTTCGTCAAGAAGATCCTGGAGAAGGCCCTGGGGCCGCTGCGGGCGGAGACTCTGTTGCAGGAGATCCGCACCTCCGGCATCGGCGACATGGCCGACATCCTCTCCACCATGGACGCGCGTACCATCGCCAACTTCTTCTCCCAGGAACACCCGCAGACCATCGCCGTTGTGCTGGCAAAACTCAAGCCCAAGCAGACCAGCGAGATCATTGCCCTTCTGCCGCAGGAGCTGCAGGCCGAGGTGGTGATCCGGATCGCCGAGGTGGACCAGGTCTCCCCGGAGATCCTCTCCGAGATCGACGAGGTGATCCGGGTGGAGCTGACCGCCCTGGGCGGGGTGCAGCGCTTCAAGGTCGGCGGCGTGGAGAAGGTGGTGGACATGTTCGCGCACCTGGACCGCAGCCGCGAGAAGAAGATCCTGGACAAGCTGGACACCATGAACCCGCCGCTGGCCGAGGTGATCAGGAAGCACCTGTTCACCTTCGAGGACATCTTCAAGCTGGACGACCGCGCCATCCAGTCCATCATGCGCGAGGTCTCCAACGACACCCTGACCCTGGCCATGAAGACCTCGGTGGACGAGGTCAAGGACAAGATCTTCCGCAACATCTCCAGCCGCGCGGCCGAGATGATCAAGGAGGACCTGGAGGTCATGGGTCCGGTGCGCCTCTCCGACGTGGAGAAGGCCCAGAGCGAGATCATCAAGATCGTGCGCAAGATGGAGGAGGAAGGGAAGGTGGTCATCGCGGGACGCGGGGCGGAAGATGTCCTCGTCTAAGATCATCAGGAAGGGGGTGGACTCCGAGGCCTACACCCTGGAACCGCTGGGGGCGGTGCTGGTCCCCCCGGCCGGGCAGGAGGTGTTCCGCCCCATCCAGCTTGGCGGCGAGGAAGCCCCTCCGGTCGAGGAAGAAGAGGAACCCGAGGCCCCTCCCGCCGTGATCGCCGAGGACGAGGCCCTGAGAAGGATCCAGCAGGCGCACGCCGAGGGGATCAAGAAGGGGCGGCAGCAGGCCGAGGAGGACCTGGCCAAGGTGAGCGAGGCGCTGGCCCAGGCGCTTCTCTCCACCGGCGCCCTGCGCGCCCAGCTCATGCACGACGCGGAGGAGGACCTCTTAAAGCTCTCCGTGCTGATCGCGCGCAAGGTGATGATGCGCGAGCTCTCCCTGGACCCGGGGCTGGTCGCCGGCCTGGTGCACGGGGCGGTGGAGTTGGCCGCGGACGAAGGTGAGATCGTGGTGCGGCTGAACCCCGAGGAATACCAGGTGGTTGCCTACTCGCCGCAGTTCCAGGCGCTGACCCGGGACCGCAAGAAAATGACGCTGCGCGAGGACCCGACCCTGGGGCCGGCCAGCTGCCTGGTGGAGACGGTGCGCGGCAACATCGACGCCGGCCTGGACGCCCAGCTCGATGAGATCATGCGCCGGCTCTCCGAGGAGCGCAACGCGCGGCGGGAGGAAGAAGAAAGTGGGGATTGATCTGGCGCGCTACCTGCCGGTGGTCGAGGCGGCCAAGCCGGTGCGCTTTCACGGCAAGGTGACCCAGGTGGTCGGCCTGGTCATCGAGGGGTACTGCCCCGAGACCGCGGTGGGGAGCGTGTGCGAGGTGCACTCCGAGGGGCATCCCTCCATCCCCGCCGAGGTGGTCGGGTTCCGGGAGAACAAGACCCTGTTGATGCCGCTGGGCGAGCTGCGCGGCGTGGGACTGGGGAGCGTGATCTCGGTCCGGCGCGAGAAGGCGGCCATGGGGGTCGGCCCGGCCCTCTTGGGGCGGGTCATCGACGGCCTGGGCGAGCCTATCGACGACAAGGGGCCCATCGAGACCGTGGACGAGTACCCGATCTACGCGCTGCCGGTCAACCCGATGAAGAGGCGCCCGATAAGAAAGCCCCTGAACCTGGGCATCCGCCCCATCAACGGTCTTCTCACCTGCGGCGAGGGGCAGAGGGTCGGCATCATGGCCGGCTCCGGCGTCGGCAAGTCGACCCTTCTCGGCATGATCGCCCGTTACACCGAGGCCGACGTCAACGTGATCGCCCTGATCGGCGAGCGCGGCCGTGAGCTCAGGGAATTCATCGAGAAGGACCTGCAGGCGGAAGGACTCAGGAAATCGGTCGTGGTGGTGGCCACCTCGGATCAGCCCCCGCTGGTCAGGATGCGCGGCGCCTACATAGCGACCACCATCGCCGAGTACTTCCAGGCCCAGGGGAAGAAGGTGCTCCTGATGATGGACTCCGCCACCCGTTTCGCCATGGCGATGCGCGAGGTGGGGCTGGCCATCGGCGAGCCCCCCACCACCAAGGGGTACACCCCGAGCGTTTTCGCCGCGCTGCCGAGGCTTTTGGAGCGGACCGGCAACTTCCAGGGGGGGAGCATCACCGGCCTGTACACGGTCCTGGTCGAGGGGGACGACTTCAACGAGCCGATCTCCGACGCCATGCGCAGCATCCTGGACGGGCACATCATCCTGACCCGCGAGCTGGCGGCGCGCAACATCTATCCACCCATCGACCTCCTGAACAGCGCGAGCCGCGTCATGAGCGACGTGACCAGCCGGGAGCACCGCGCGCTGGCCGGGCAGTTCAAGGAGACCCTGGCCACCTACCGGCAGGCCGAGGACATGATCAACATCGGCGCCTACAAGGCGGGGAGCAATGCGAAGATCGATCTCGCCATAGCCCGGATGGACCAGATGATCGCCTACCTGAAGCAGGACGTGGCGGACCAGGTCACCTTCGAGGAATCGATCGAGGCGCTGGCCCGCATCTTCGGGGTAGGAAGCCTGAACGATTAGCAGACCGAAGCAAAGTTCTACGGTGTGGGCTTGCCCACCGTAGCCTTGGCGAAGGTGGGAGGAGCACACCATGGCAGGACAGGAATTCAGGCTCGAACAGGTGCTCAAGTTCCGCAAGGAAGTGGAAAAGATGCACCAGCTGGAACTCGCGGCGGCCAAGCAGCAGCACGAGAGCGCCAGGGAGCGGCTGAGGAACGAAAAGGCCATGATGGAGCAGCTGGAGCAGGAATGCGCCCAGCGGCAGATGACCGGAATCGAGGCCAAGGACCTGCAGCTCTACGGCGACTTCTCGCGCAGGAAGGCCCAGGAGATCCAGCAGTTGCGGGAGAGCCTGGTGGTGCTTGAGAAGGCGGTCCAGGAAAAGCGCGAGGCGCTTCTGGCCGCGGCCAAGGAGAAGAAGGCGCTCGAGGTCTTCAAGGAGAAGAAGATGCGCGACCTGCGCATGGAGCAGTTGAACCGGGAACGCGCTTTCCTGGACGAGATAGCGGTCCAGGGGAGGGGGCATAAGTGAAAAAGCTGATAGGCGCGCTGGTGCTGCTCGTGGCCCTGCCGCTGTTATGGAACGAACGCCAGGTGTTTATCGCCCAGGCGGCCGAGGTGAAGAATCCGCCCCGGAACATCTCCAGCGAGAGCGCGGCCCTGGAGGCCAAGCGGCAGCAGCTGGCGCAGAAGGAGGCGGCGTTGGCCGCCAAGGAAGCGGCCCTGAACCAGCTCTCCGCCAAGCTGGACGCCCGGGTGGCGGAGCTGAACGCGGCCAAGAAGGGGATCGAGGAGTCGCTCACCGCCAAGAAGAAGCAGGACGACGACCGCTACAAGAAGATGATCAAGATCTACAAGGGGCTCAAACCGGAGGAGGCGGGCAACCTGCTCAACAAGCTGGACGAGAAGATGGTGATCCAGATGTTGAACCAGATGGACCAGAAGACCGCCGTCAAGCTGATCCCCTTCATCAACCAGCCCCGGGTCCTGGAGTGGACCAGGCTGAACCTGGCCGGGAAGTGACCCGGGCTGACCTCACTGTGAACCGCCGCTCGCCGCGGCGGATTCCGGCCGGCTGCGTATCGGCGCAGCCGTATTTCAGGCAAAAGGAGGTGACACGTACATGATGGTTCAAAACGCAGCATTCATTCCAGACGCCATCCCGGCCCCAGCGGCGCAAAGCGGGATGGCAAGCGCAGCGGCAGCCCCCGGTGCGGGGGTGTTCCAGCAGCTGCTGCAGGGGAGGCAGACCCCGGACAAACCCGCCGAGACGCCGGCACGGCCGACGCCTGAGCGTCCGGCAAAATCCTCTGCCCATGCCCAAAAGGCCGACGACAAGGCCCGTCCGGCACAGGCGCAGGAAAGCCACGCGCAGGTCGGGGAGAAAGCGACCCCTGCGGCACAGGCTTCGGCCACGGCCAAGGCAGCGGTCGACGTCAAGCAGCAGGCCCGCAAGGCCGACCCGGACCAGGACGCGGCGCCAGCGGTGCAGGACCCGGCCGCCCAGGCCGCCGGGAACGTGGCGCAAAACGCGGGGACGGAACCGGCACCGCCGGCAACCGTTGCCGGGGAGGGAGCAACGATGGCAACCGGGACGGTCCCGGAAGCGCAACCCGATCCGAACCCGGGATTGGTCGTGGCCATGGCCGTGATCGAGCCCACGGTGGCGGCAAGGAGCGAAGAGACCAACGCGGCGGCAGGCACCACCGCGCTGGAAAGGCTCGCCACCCTGCAGCAGCGCATGCAGCCGGACGCGGCACCGGTGACCACACCGGAGACGGCGCCGGTAACGGCAGGCGCAGGCAAGGCACAACCGGAGCTGCCGCAGCAGGCAGCGCAACCGCAGCAACCGCAGCAAACGCAGCAAACGCAGCAACAGACCGCCACCGGCAGCACCGGCAGCCAACCCGGCCAGAAGGTCGAGCAGGCACAGCTCTCCCCGGCACCGGGGAAAGTCCAGGTGGTCCCTTCGACGGGCGCAACAGAAGGAGCGCAGGTTGAGACGCCCCAGGCGCAGGTTGCGCCCGTAGCGGGCGAGCGGCAGCAAGCCCCGGTCCTGCCGGAGGCCGCCAAAACAGCGGTAACGCCCGATCAGACCGTGGCAGCCACCCATCTGGCCGCCAAGGAAACCGGCGCGGGGCGCTTCGTGGCCATGCCGGTCAGGACCCAGGCCGAGCCCGCAGCGGTAACCGATGCCGCAACCGCGGCGACGGCGCAGGAGCAAGCGCCGGCGCAGCAGGACCAGGCAGTAACGCAGACCACAGCAGCACAGCAGGATGCGACCCCGCAACTGCAGACCCCGGCTCCTGAAACGGCCGCCATGGCGAACCCCGACAGCAAAGGCGCCACGGTCCGTGAGACCAAGCCCGAGGCGGCAGCGCCCCAGGTGAAGGTGCAACCGGAACAGCAGGGAGAAACGGCAGCGGTATCCCAAGGGCAGGCCGGCCAGGTCGAGCAGGCGGCACAACCGCAGCGTAAGGACGCACACCAGGCCGAAGCCGTGACCGGGAAGCAGGTGCGGGAAGCGGTGCAGGCCCAGCAGGTAAACGTGGCCAAACCTTCGGGTGAGGACGTTTCCGGCACCAAGAGTGCAACGACGGCCACTGTCAACACCGTGTCCGAACTGGGGGCGGCGCGCGATGCCTCGGGCACCCAGGGCGAGCAGGGACAGTCGCACCAGAAAGGGCAGGAAAATCAGAACGGCCAGATGCTGGGCGTGGGACTGACGGCGCAGGGGACCCCGGCGGAAGCGGTACCGGGCGAAACCAGGCTGTCCGGCGCCAAGGGCCAGCTGCACGAAAGCATCCTCTCCCAGATTAGGGAAGGGGTGGTGACCCACGACGGCAAGGGGAACGGCCAGATGAGCATCAGGCTGAACCCGGGCGAGCTGGGCGAGTTGAAGATCCAGCTGCGCATGGACAACAACCGGCTCAACGTGGAGGTCCAGGCGGACAACCGCATGGTCAAGGACCTCTTGATGAGCAACCTCGACTCGCTGCGCGAGGCCCTTTCCGGGAAGAACCTCACCATGGAAGGGTTCAACGTCTCTACCGGCGGTGGCGGGTTCAACGGCCCCCTCAACGAGGAGCGGGGCAACCAGCGGCAGCAACAGCCCCAGAGATTCGCCAGGGGCGCAGGTTACGACGGTCAGGATGCACCCCGGGTCAATTATCTGACAGCCGAGGTCAACAGCCTGCTCGACGTACGATTCTGACAAGGAGGTAAGGATGATAACCGACGCAACATCCGCAGCAACCACGGCCTCGGCCGCGGCCGCGATGAAAAAGGCGACGGGCATGAACAAGGACGACTTCCTGAAGCTGTTCGTGACCCAGCTGCAGAACCAGGACCCCCTGAATCCCCAGGACGGAACCCAGTTCATCTCGCAGCTCGCCCAGCTCACCCAGGTCGAGCAGGCCTACAACACCAACACCAACCTGCAGAACCTGCTGAGCCAGGGGAGCAATGCCGGCACCTTGGCGGCGGTATCGCTGATCGGCAAGCAGGTGGAGGCGGCCGGCTCACAGGTGGAACTCGCCTCGGGGAGCAGCAGCGCCATCAACTACAACCTGGGGAGGAGCGCGCAAAGCGTGACGGTTTCCATCCTCGATGCCAACGGCAAGGTGGTCAAGACCATCACCGGCGGCGCCCAGAACTCGGGCAACAACAGCGTCACTTGGGACGGCACCGACAACTCCGGCGCTGCCCTCACCCCGGGCGCCTACAGCTTCACCGTCTCCGCCAAGGATGCGGCGGGTAGCGCCATCAGCGCCACCGGCCTGGTGCGGGGCAAGGTGAACGGCGTCGACATGTCCGGCAGCACCCCGGTGCTTTCCATCGGGGCATTGAAAGTAAACCTGACCGATGTCAACTCGGTGACCGAGGGAGCCTAAGATGATCGACAACAGCATCTTGTTTCCCCAACCGATCCAGGCGCCGGTCAAGCCGAACCAAAACGGCGCCAAGCCGGCCGCCAAGAGCACGGGCAGCAGTACCCCGTTCGCCCAGGTCCTGGACCAGAAACTGCCGGGGCAGCCGGTCAGGCTCTCCCAGCACGCCCAGGAACGGCTCAAGTCCCGCGGCATCACCCTCTCCGACGCCGACATGAAGCAGCTGGAAGGGGCGGTGGACAGCGTGGCGCAAAAGGGTGGCCGGGAATCGCTGATCCTGATGGGCGACGCGGCCCTGGTGGTGAGCGTCAAAAACCGGACAGTGGTGACCGCCATGGATCGTCAGGGGATGAAGGGGACCGTTTTCACCAACATCGATTCGGCAGTTTTTTTCTAACCGCAAACGACAACTGAAACGGGCTGGCCCTCCAGAAGGAAAGCCCGCGGGACACCGACCGACTGAGGAGTCCCACAACCAAGCCTAAGGAGGCAAAAAAATGAGTGTTACTTCCGCATTGTTTACCGGCGTTACCGGTCTGCTGCAAAACGGCGAAGCGATGAACGTCATCGGCAACAACATCTCCAACGTCAACACCGTGGGGTTCAAGGGGGCCAGGACCCTCTTCTCCGACATGCTCTCCCAGAACATCGGCGGCGGCTCCCAGATCGGCAAGGGCGTGCAGATGCAGGTGGTGCAGAACGTGTTCAGCCAGGGCTCGACCCAGAGCTCCGAGAACGTGACCGACCTCGCCATCCAGGGGAACAGCTTCTTCGCCCTCGCTCCGCCGACCGCTACCGTGCCGGTGGCGGCGCAAAGCTCCGCCTTCCTGTCCCGTGCCGGCGCCTTCCAGGTGGACAACAACCTGACCCTGGTCAACCCGGACGGCTACCAGGTGCTGGACACCCAGGGTAACCCGATCAAGTTTCTGAACTCCGGCGCCGCCCCGACCACCGACTTCGGCAAGATCATCAGCATCGACAACTCCGGCCTGATCACCTATCTCGCCACCGACGGCATCACCCAGAACTACTACAACACCTCCGGCGCCGTCGGCGTCGCCGCCACCCCTGCCAACGCCGCCACCGTGCAGCGCCTGGCCGTGGTCACCGCTTCCGACCCGACCGCGCTGACCAAACAAGGGGGCTCGCTGTACCAGGCCACCGCCGACGCCGGCGTCTCCGGGGCCGGCTTCTCCCTGGCCGCCAACAAGCCCAACGGCGTCAGCGAGAAGATCCTCTCCAACACCCTCGAGCAGAGCAACGTGGACATGGCGAGCGAATTCGTCAAGATGATCATCACGCAGAGGGCCTACTCCGCCAACTCCAAGACCATCACCACCACGGACCAGATGACGCAGGAAGTCCTGCAACTGATCCGCTAACGGCAGCAGGGGGCGCGGCGCACGCCGCGCCCCTCATCCTTGCCGTGTCAAAGGCGCCCCCGGCGTCGAAGCTCTGACACCGGCCCCGCCGGCCGGATCTCCGACCCGCACCGGCACAAGCACCGCCGGTTCCGGGCGTCACGGCACCGGTGCGCCCGGTTCACCCGTTTTTTCCCGGTGATCCGCGCATACCGGGACATGAGCACTCAGGGCACCCCCTTCCTTGACGGGAGGGGGGACCAATAGCAGTTCTCCCTGTAATCCACTCAAGGGCCCTTTCTTCCCGCCCGGGCCCCCCGTGCGCCCTCTGGCCGGGCCGTGTCGAGGTTCCGTCGCCCCCGCATGCGGGTCAAAAAGTTGACCCCGTCCTTTTTTTACCCCTCTCCCCCCACCGTCGGCAATATCTGCGCTGACCATGCAAGATTCCGTAACATAACGATTTACCCGCCCCTTTTCGCCCCCCGGCAACGGCTCCTCAAGGCATATCTGGCGCGGTGCTACGGATCTGGCACTTGGGTTGCAAGGTGGTTCAGATCGAATACACCAGCTTGAGCTGTTTCAAAAAGGAGAACCCAGCATGGCCGAACCGGCGAAGCCGCAAGAGACCCCGGAAAAGAACAACAAGAAGCTCTTCATCATCATCGGCGCCGTGGTAGCGGTCCTTGCCATCGGAGGGGCGGCAGCCTTCTTCATGGGGGGGAGCAAGAAGGAAAAGGCGCCCGAAGGGGCCAAGGTGGAAGCCAAGGCGGAAGGGGGCGGCGAGCACGGCGCGCCCGCCAAGGGAGGCGAGGGGGCGGCTGCCGGCGGCGGCACCGTCTATCCCCTGGAGCCTTTCATCGTCAACATCTACGACGGCCAGGAGCTGCGTTACCTGAAGCTCAAGGTCGAATTCGAGATGGCCAACCCGCAGGCGAAGGCAGAGCTCGATGCCAAGCTCGCCCCGCTGCGTGACGCCATCCTGATCCTTCTGACCACCAAGACCATGCAGGAGATCCAGGACCTGCAGGGGAAAAACCAGCTGCGCGAGCAGATCCTGGCGGCGGTCTCCAAGGTGGTCCCGCCCAGCAAGGTGACCAAGGTTTACTTCACTGACTTCGTGGTGCAGTAAAAGGTGCCATCGATGGAAAAGCTCCTTACCAAGGAAGAGATCGACGCCCTCGTGGCGGCCGTTTTCGACGGGACCCTGGTCCCCGACAACGAGCTGGCCAAGGCCGGGCCCCAGGCGCAGCAGTTCGACCTGCTCGACATCGAGGCCCACCGCGCCATCCCGAACCTGGACATCGTCTACGACGGCTTCATCCGCTACAACCGCGTCACCATGTCGAACCGGCTGGGGCGCATGGTGGATATCAAGAAGGAGGAGGCGGTCCCCTACAAGTTCGGGGATTTCCTGAGCGTGCTCCCGTCCCCGGTCTGCATGGCCATCTACAAGATGGACCCGTTGAAGGGGGCGGCGCTGATCGCCTTCGACAGCACCCTGGTGTTCACCATCGTGGACAGCATCCTCGGCGGGTCGGGCGTGCCGTCGGGGCAGGGGATGAACCGGCTCTTCACCTCCATCGAACTGCGCCTGGTGGAGAAGATCGTCAAGGACGCGCTGGCCGACCTGGAGCGTGCCTGGGCGCCGCTCTGTCCGGCCAGCATGAACCTTTTGCGCCTGGAGATGAACCCGCGCCTGGTCAACATCGTCCCCCCGGAGTACCAGGTGGTCACCATGAGCATGAAGATCCAGATCGAGGAGACCGTGGGCAACATGATCCTCGCCATCCCGTTTCTGACCATCGAGCCGATCCGCGACAAGCTGAAGCGCGGCGTGCAGATGGACATGATGGTGGTGGATCCCCTCTGGTCCTACCGTCTCTCCGAGGAACTCATGGGTGCGCCCATGGACATGTCGGTGGAGATGGGGGGCGCGACCATATCGCTGGCGGACCTGATGGGACTCACCCCCGGCGACGTGATCATGCTCGACTCCAGCGGCAAGGACGAACTGGTGGTGAAGGTGGGGGGGACTAAGAAGTTTATGGGAATTGCCGGGGTAAGCGGCGGCAACAAGGCAGTACAGATCACCCGCACCCTGACAGGAGGTGAAGATTGAGCGAAAAACTCGCTTTAGACGAACAGAAGGAAGTTCCGCAGCCGAAGAACCTGGACTTCATCATGGACATCCCGCTGCAGCTCACGGTGGAGCTGGGGCGGACCAAGCTCCTGGTGCGGGACGTGCTGCAACTGAACCAGGGCTCGGTGGTGGAGCTGACCAAGCTCGCGGGCGAGCCGCTGGACGTCTTCGTGAACTCCAAGCTGGTGGCGCGCGGCGAGGCGGTGGTGGTGAACGACAAGTTCGGCATCCGGCTCCTGGACATCGTGAGCCCCAACGAGAGGGTGGACAAGGTGCTATGAGAAAGCTCGCGGCGGTGACAACGGCGGCGTTGCTCCTCCCGGCGGCGGCCCATGCCGACAGCGGCGGCCCCGACCTGGTGGGGAGCCTGGCGCAGATGGCGGGATCGCTGATCCTGGTGATCGGCATCATCCTGATCCTGTACTACCTGGCCGGCAAGCTCATGAAGATGCCGCAGGGGAAGTCGGCGGGGTACATCCGCGTGGTGGAGACCAAGCACCTGGCCCCCAAGAAGTCGCTGATGCTGGTCGAGGTGGGTGGCGAATACCTGCTCCTGTCCAACAGCGGCGAAGGGGTGAGCCTGATCAAGCAGGTGGAGATGCTGGAAGAGATCGAGGTGGTCGAGGAGAAAAGCGCCGCGGCGCTCATCCCGGGCCAGCTCAGGAAGAAGCTGGAGGCTCTCGCCGGCGGGCTCCCCCGTAAGGAGGCGCCGCTTGGGCAACTCGGCAAAAGCGGTGGGTTTGCGTGAAACATAAAAAGATACTGGGGGCGCTGCTCCTGGTGGCTCTATCCCTGATACTGGCGGCGACCGCGGGCGCGGAGCCGCTTTCCCTTCCCACGGTCAGCGTCGGGGTCGGCAAGGTCAGCAAGCCGGCCGACGTCTCCGTGGTGCTGCAGATCTTCTTCGTGATGACCATCATCTCGCTGGCGCCGAGCCTGCTGATGATGACCACCTCCTTCACCCGCATCGTCGTGGTGCTCTCCTTTCTCCGGTCGGCGCTGGGGACCCAGCAGGCCCCCTCCAACCAGATCGTGGTGGGGCTGTCGCTGTTTCTCACCTTCTTCATCATGGCCCCGGTCTGGCAGCAGGTGAACACCCAGGCGCTGCAGCCGTACAAGGCGCAGACCATCACCCAGGAGGAGGCCCTGAAGCGCGGCGTGGCGCCCCTGAGGAAGTTCATGCTGTCGCAGGTGCGCGAGAAGGACCTGGGCCTGTTCATCAGCCTCTCCAAGCTCCCCAGGCCGCGCAACGCCGACGACATCCCGACCATGACGCTCATTCCCGCCTACATGGTGAGCGAGCTGAAGACCGCGTTCCAGATCGGCTTTTTGATCTTCATCCCGTTCCTGGTGCTGGACATGGTGGTCGCCTCGGTGCTCATGTCCATGGGTATGATGATGCTGCCGCCGGTGATGATATCGCTCCCCTTCAAGATTCTCTTGTTCGTGCTGGTGGACGGCTGGGGACTGGTCATCGGATCGCTGGTGAAGAGCTTCGGATAGCCGGTTCCGGCTTTGGGTGGACCCGGTGGACCACGTGGACGAAGAAGTGGACCCGGAAAAAGATAGTATGGGCTGGTGACGGTGTGAGGCGCTGCGCGCCTTCAATCGATAGGAGTTGGTATGACCCCGGAAATGGTAGTTCAACTGGGCAGGAGAAGCTTCGAGGCGGTGATACTGCTGTCGGCGCCCTTGCTCATCTGCGCCCTGGTGGTGGGCCTGCTCATCAGCATCTTCCAGGCGGTGACCTCGATCAACGAGGCGACGCTCGCCTTCGCTCCCAAGATCATCGCGGTCATGGTGGCCATGGTCATCTTCTTCCCCTGGATGATGATGTACATGAGCGACTTCACCCACGAGATCTACGGCATGATCGCCAACATGAGGCATTAGGTGTTCGACGCCCTCCCGCTCAAGGCCCTGGCCGACCTGATCCCCTTCGCCCTGGTCCTGGCCCGGGTCGCGGCGCTGTTCATGGCCATCCCGATGTTCGGCGCCCGCCTGGTCCCCAACCGCATCAAGGTGGCGCTCATCTTCGCCATGGCGCTGGTCATCTTCCCCATCATCCGGCTGAAGGCCGTCCCCGTCGAGACCGACTCCCTCTCCCTGATGATCCTGGTGCTGCGCGAAACGCTGGTAGGGCTCACGCTGGGGGCGATCTCGCAGTTCGTCTTCGCCGCGGTGGAGTTCGGCGGTCAGCTGGTGGGGACCCAGATGGGCATCTCCATCGCCGCCCAGTTCGACCCGACCACCCAGAACAACGTCCCCACCATGGCCATCTTCGAGGGGGTGCTGGCCACCCTGATCTTCCTCGCCCTCGACGTGCACCACTTCTTCATCAAGGGGATCGTGGAGAGCTACCAGCTCATTCCCTTGGGAGCCTGGCACGTGAGCGGCGGGCTGCTGAAATTCCTGATCGAGACCAGCACCGGCATCTTCGTCATCGCCCTCAAGCTGGCGGCGCCGGTCTCGGTGGCGCTCCTGGCCACCACGGTGGCGCTGGGGATCGTGGCGCGCAGCTTCCCGGCCATGAACGTCTTCATGGTCAGCATGCCGCTCAACATCGGCATCGGCTTCCTGATCCTCGGCATCACGCTGCCGGTGTTCCTGCGCGTCCTTAACGGCAGCTTCGGTGCGTTCGTGCAGCAGATGCACACCCTGTTCAAACTGCTCGCCTAGGCCTTCGCCATGTCCGACGACAAACACTCCAAAACAGAGAAACCTACCAGTAAAAAGATCTCCGATGCCAAGAGCAAGGGGAACGTAGCGCGCAGCCGCGAGATGACCTCCGCAGTGACGCTGATCGCGGCCATGGTGGCGCTCTACGCCACTTCCAGCGTGATGCTCAAGACCTTGCAGGGGACCATGAGGGAGATCTTCGGCGGACTCGCCACCATCGAGATCACCCCGGCCGGCGTGCACCACCTGATGATCAAGCAATTCGCCAACCTGGGCATCATGCTGACGCCGTTCATGCTGGTCTGCCTGATCGCGGGGGTCGCCGTAGAGATCAGCCAGGGAGGGATCAACCTCAGTTCCGAGAAGCTCAAGTTCGACCTGGGGCGCCTGAACCCGGTGCAGGGGGTGGGGAGGCTCTTCAACAAGGACTCGCTGTTCGAGGTGGCCAAGTCCTTCCTGAAGATGGGGATCGTGGGGTACATGGCCTACAAGATCCTGGCCGAGGAGATGGAAGGGATCATCTTCCTGGTCGACCAGGACCTGCAGGGGATCCTGCAGTTCATCGGCCACATCGCCTTCAAGATCGTGCTGCACACCTGCGGGGTGCTGATCATCCTGGCGGTGCTCGACCTGGCCTTCGTCAAGTGGCGCTTCCTGGACAACCTGAAGATGACCAAGCAGGAGGTGAAGGACGAGCACAAGAACACCGAGGGCGACCCGGCCATCAAGGGAAAGCAGCGCCAGAAGGCGTTCCAGATGGCGCGCCGGCGCATGCGCCAGGTCATCCCGACCGCGGACGTGGTGGTGACCAACCCGACCCACTACGCCGTGGCGCTCAAGTACGACCGCTTCAAGATGTCGGCCCCGGTGGTGCTCTTCAAGGGGGTGGACCAGATGGCGCTGCAGATGAAGATCGTGGCGCGGGAAAACAACGTGACCCTGGTGGAGAACCGCTTCCTGGCCCGCGAGCTCTACGCCCAGGTGGAGGAGGGGTACGAGATCCCGGAAGGGCTCTTCGCCGCCGTCGCCGAGATCCTCGCCTACGTCTACAGCTTAAAAAAGAGGTGAGGCACTCGCCTCACCTCCCTTGATTCAACCTGCTGAATTCGTCCTTGCCGGACCCGTCCCAATCGACTAAGGGGACTGCACCTGACCGACTAAGGGGACAGGCACCTGGCGGAGCCAGTCCCCTCCCTGGCGGAGCAGTCCCCCGTCACCCCCACAGGATGAGGCCGGGGTCGTACACGGTGCCCAGTTCCGGGTGCCGCGGCATGACCCGCAGCAGAAAACCGTGCCGGCCGCAGAAGCGGCATTCCAGCTCGCCGCCAAAATGCCCCACCTTGTCCGGGTCCGGGGCGGGGTCGAGCGGCACCACCTCCCCACCCATGATGGCGCCCCGCGAATCGAGCACCCCGAAGTAGACCTCGACCGCGATCTCGGACAGCGGCACCTCGCCCGGCGTGATCTGCACCGAGATGGGGACCTTCTGCCCCACGGTCACCTCCCGCTCGCACTGGGCCTGGACCGCCACGATGGCAAGCCCGCCCCACACGCCGTGCAGCCTTTCCTTCCAGCGCGCCAGTTCCACCGCGAGCCTCAGATCGTCCCGGTTCAGCCGCTCCCAGTTCTCGAAGGACGGGAGGTAGCAGCGCCGGGCGTACTCCTGCACCATGCGGTCGGTGGAAAAGACCGGGCAGAGGGTCTGCATGGACGCCTTCATGAAGGCGGTCCAGCCGCGCGGCACGCCGTCGCTGCCGCGGTTGTAGAACAGCGGCACGATCTCCTTCTCCAACAGGTCGTAGATGGCCCTGCTTTCCACCTCGTTCTGGTAGGTGAGGTCGTCGTACACCTCGCCCCTGCCGATGGCCCAGCCGTTGTTGCCGCGGTACCCCTCGCACCACCAGCCGTCCAGGATGCTCATGTTCAGCCCGCCGTTGAAGGCGACCTTCATGCCGCTGGTGCCGCTGGCCTCCTGCGGCCGAAGCGGCGTATTGAGCCAGACGTCCACCCCCTGTACCAGGCGGCGCGCCACCGAGATGTCGTAATCCTCCAGGAAGACGATGCGGCGCCGGAACTTCTCCTGCTGGGCGAGTTGCACGATCTGCCGGATCAGCTCCTTGCCCTGGTGGTCGGCGGGGTGGGCCTTGCCGGCGAAGACGATCTGCACCGGCCGCTCCGGGTGGTTCAGGATCCGCTCCAGCCGCTCCTTGTCCTGCAACAGCAGCGTGCCGCGCTTGTAGGTGGCGAAGCGGCGCGCGAAGCCGATGGTGAGGATCTCCGGGTCGAGCACGTCGCCGGCGCGGTCGATCTCCTTGGGCCCGGCGTCGAGTTTCTGCAGCTGCGCCCGGAGGCTGAAGCGGGCGTAGTCGACCAGGCGCTCGGTGCCGCGGCGGTGGGTGCGCCAGAGTTCGGCGTCGGGGATGCGGGACACCTTGCGCCAGAGCGCGTCGTCGCTCTGCTCCAGCCAGCGCGTGCCCAGGTAGCGGATCAGGAGGTTGCTCATCTCCTCGGAGAGCCAGCTCTTCTGGTGCACGCCGTTGGTGACGTAGGTGAGGGGGAGTTGTTCTTCGGGAAGGTCGGGCCAGACGTCGGCCCACATGCGGCGCGACACCATGCCGTGCAGCTCGCTGACGCCGTTTGAGTGCAGCGAGAGCTTCATGGCCAGCACCGCCATGCAGAAGTTCTCGTTGCTGCGGCCGTGGTTCTGCATCCCCAGGGTAAGGAACTGCTCGCGGGTGAGCCCCAGGTGGCGGTAGTAGCAGCCCAGGTAGCGCTCGATCAGCTCGGGTGGGAAGTGGTCGATCCCCGCCTCGACCGGGGTGTGGGTGGTGAATACGTTGCCGCCGCGAACGGCCTCCATCGCCTCGCCGAAGCTGAGCGCACGCTCCTCCATGAGGATCCGGATCCGTTCCAGGGCGAGGAAGGCGGCGTGCCCCTCGTTCATGTGGCAGACGTTGGGCTCGATGCCCAGGAGGCGCAGGGCGCGGATGCCGCCGATGCCGAGCAGGATCTCCTGCCTGATGCGCATCTCCTGGTCGCCGCCGTAGAGCCTCGTGGTGATCTCGCGGTCGGCCGGCGTGTTCTCCTCCAGGTTGCTGTCCAAGAGGTAGAGCCGCACCCGCCCCACCTGGACGCGCCAGATCTGCACCCGCACGCTGCGGCCGGGGTATTCCAGCTCCAGGGTAAGCGGCGTTCCCGCCGCGTCCCGCTCCAGGTGCAGGGGGAGGTTGTAGAAGTCGTTCTCGGGGTAGACCTCCTGCTGCCACCCCTCGAAGTTCAGGTGCTGCCGGAAGTACCCCTGGCGGTACAGAAGTCCCACCCCGACCAGCGGCAGCCCGAGGTCGCTGGCCGACTTCAGGTGGTCGCCGGCCAGGATGCCGAGGCCCCCGGAGTAGATGGGGAGCGACTCGTGCAGGCCGAACTCCATCGAGAAGTAGGCGATGCGCGTGCGCGGGTTGCCGTGCCGCTCGTACCAGGTGCGCGAGGCGAGGTACTCGTCGAGCCTCTCCTCCACCTGGGCCAGGTGCGACATGAACCCTTCGTCCAGCATCAGGCTGTCGTAGGTGGCCTGCTGCAGGCACCCCAGCATCTCCAGGGGGTTGTGGCGCGTCGCCCGCCAAAGTTCCGGGTCGAGGCGCTTGAAAAGTCCGATGGCCTCCGGTTCCCACGTCCACCAGAGGTTGTATGCGATCCGTTGCAGCCCGGAGAGCTCCCTGGGGAGCGAGGGGACAACGGTGAAGCGGTGCAGCGTCGAGAAGAGGTTCATACCGCCTCCTCGCTACTTACTCCGGCCTCCCTATACCGAACTTCTCCAGCCGGTATTGTAGCGTTTTGTAACTCATACCGAGAAGTGGTGCCGCTTTGGCGATGACCCAGTCGGCCCGTTGCATGGCCTTCGTGATCAGGTCGCGTTCCAGGTTGTCGATGGAAATCCCTTCGGCCGGGAAGTCGAAGGGGAGGGACCCGGCCAGGGAGGCGTCATGGTGCACCTCGGCGGGCAGGTCCTCGGGTTGAATATAGTCGCTCTCGGCCATGAGCACGCCGCGCTCGATCACGCTTTCCAGCTGGCGCACGTTGCCGGGCCAGTTGTAGTCTAACAGGATCTTGAGCGCCGGCTTGCCGATTCCCTTCACCGAGATGCCGGAGGCCTGGCTGTACTTCTTCAGGAAGAAGTTGGCCAGGGTGACGATGTCGTTGCCCCGCTCGCGCAAGGGGGGCAGGGTGATGCGGATCACGTTCAAGCGGTAGAAGAGGTCCTCGCGGAAGTTGCCGCGCTTGGTTTCCTGCTCCAGGTCCTTGTTGGTGGCCGAGATGATCCTCACATCCACCGGGAGGTTCACCTTGCCCCCCACCCGGCGGATCTCCTTCTCCTGGATGGCGCGCAACAGCTTCGCCTGCATGGCGACGTTCATCTCGCCGATCTCGTCGAGGAACACCGTCCCCCCCTCGGCCGCCTCGAAGATGCCGATCTCACGGCTCCCGGCGCCGGTGAAGGACCCCTTCTCGTGGCCGAAGAGCTCGCTCTCGATCAGGGCGTCCGGGATCGCGGCGCAGTTGATGGCGAAAAAGGCCTTGTCCCTGCGCGGGCTGCCATCGTGGATGGCGCGGGCCACCAGCTCCTTGCCGGTTCCCGATTCCCCGTAGATCAGCACCGTGGTGGAGGTGGGGGCGATCTTGTGGATGATGCGCGCCACCTCCATCATCTTCGGGTGGTCGCCGATCATGTTGGGCAGCGTCCTGGTCTCCGCCAGCTTCTTGTGCAGGACCCGGTTTTCCTTCAGCAGCATGATGCGCTCGAAGGCGCGCTGCACGGTGAGGATCAGGTCCTCCCGCTCCAGCGGCTTCTCCAGGTAGTCGAAGGCCCCTTTCTTCATGGCCTCCACCGCGGAATCGATGGTGCCGTGGGCGGTCATCATGACCACGCACTGGGTGGGGTTGTCGGAGAGCACCCGCTCCATCAGCTCCATCCCGGAGATACCCTGCATCTTCAGGTCGGTCAGCAGCAGGTCGTACTCCGCCTGTTCCAGTTCCTGCAGCGCCTCTTCACCGCTGGGGACGGGGGTGATCCGGTACCCCTTCTTGGACAGGATGGCGCTCAGGATGTCGCGCTGCCCTTTCTCGTCGTCTACTATCAGGATGCTGCCGCTCATCGCCACTCCAGTCTCTTAATTTCCAGATGCTTCATTCGGGCCGGCCGCGATCAGGGTCGCCTGCCGCGCCTGCTCTTCGCTGCGGGCCAGCGCCGAGGCGGGGAGGATGACCGTGAAGGTGGTCCCTTCCCCCTTGCGGCTTGCCACGCTGATGCGCCCGCCGTGCTCCTTGACGATGCGTTCGGTGATGGCCAGCCCGAGGCCGATGCCCGCCTCGCGGGTGGTGAAGTAGGGTTGGAACACCTTCTCCAGGTCCTGCTCGTCGATGCCCACGCCGCTGTCGCCGAAACTCAGCCGGCATTCACCCGTTTCCGGGGCCACCACGGCGCCCAGGGTGATGACGCCGCCGTCGGTCATGGCCTGCATGCTGTTGCTGATGAAGTTGCACAGGCAGTTGCGCATCAGCTCCGGGTCGATGTACATCGCCGGCAGGTCGGCCGGGATCTCGCGCACCACCTGCATGTTCCGCTCGCTTAACCGGTCCTGCATGATGTGGATCGCCTTGTCGACCAGCTCGGCGTAGCACACCCGCTGCAGTTTCAGCTTGAGCGGGCGGCCGTAGTTCATGAAGTTGAGCACCATGTAGTTGGCCTTGCGCACCTCTTCCTTGATGTTGTCCGCGATGGACTCGAGCTCGCCCCCCTTTTCCGGGCAGGAGGGGAGCAACTCGCTCTTCAGGTGGTCGATGGCGAGGCTTATGTAGTTTAACGGGTTCCTGATCTCGTGGGCGATGCCGGCGGCCAGCTGTCCCACCTTGGAGAGGTGTTCCGCCTCGTAGAGCCGTTTCTCCAGCTGCTCCTTTTCCTTGAGCTTCTTCACCATCTCGTTCAGGTTCTCGGCCAACTCTCCGATCTCGTCGCCGCTTTCCGCCTCGAAGGTGACGCTCAGGTCGCCGGCGGAGACGTTGTTGACCCCGGTGGCCAGGCGGTGAATCGGGCTGGTGTAGCGGCGCGCCAGGAAGATGATCAGTATCATGCCGCCCATGAACACCAGCACCGTGGCGGAGAGGCGGCGCACGAAGTTGGCGTGCTGGATGTCGCGGATGTTGTCCAACAGGAGGTTGATCTGCACGTAGCCCAGCTGTTCGTCGCCCACGATGACCGGGACCACCAGGTCGTACGGCTTGAGCGAGCTGCCGCCACCGCCGCCGCGGCGCTTGAGCCCCTTCTCCAGCTTCTTGATCTCGCGCTTCTTGCCGACCTGGGCCGGGTCGGAGGAGTTGATGATCTCCCCTTCGTTGTTGATGATGTTGATCTCGTTGACGCCCTTGTTTTTCGCGTGGCTTAAGTATTCAGAGAGCCGGGTGGACTCTTCCTCCGAGGTCAGGTCCTCGACGCTCAGCTGAATGGCCTTGGAAACCACGTTGGAACTCTCCTGGATCTCCTGCACCAGGTCGTTCTGGCTGAACTGGTTCAGTATGAAGAGGATCAGCGTGGCGACTACCAGCATGGTGAGCATGATCATCACCAGCTTTGTGTTCAGTTTCATGACGTTGTTTCCGATATATGAGTTTTCACTAAGGCCGCAAGTATACAGTACCCCCCTTGGCTAGACAAGGGCGATATCGGGGTGCCGCAACCTATTAATTGTCTTCCATTAGCTGGGACTTGCTGCTAAGATGCCGGTCGTTGATATGCGCCAGACCAGGAGCGATGGGAGGAGGCATGAGCTACAGCGTCGACAGGATTTCGGGGGGGCTCAGGATCGACCCCGATGCCGGGGGGCAGGAGCATCAGCGCAGGCGCGGCAAGCCGGCCCAGAAGTCGGAGCCGACCGACAGCGTCAGCATCTCCGAAGAGGCGAAGAAGCTGCTTGAGAACGCCGAAGCCGAGGACGCCTCCGACGAGCCCTAGCTGGTGAAAAGGGCCTTGTCCTCGGCGAAGGCCTTGTCGAAGGCCTCCAGCATCCCGGCCGCGTTTTCTTCCGTGATCTTCAGCAACTGACCCGCCTTGGAACCGGCGAGGTCGATCTCTTCCTGGGGTTCCCTGATCCCGATGCCGAGTTTCAGGCAGAACTGGTCGGCCAGCGAGGTCACCGCGGTCAGGTTGATCAGGGCCGGGTCGTCCAGTTCGCTGAAGTCCAACTGGTGGTGCTGCAGGATCGCCGCCGTCAGGATCTCCGGGAAGTTCCACTTCCTGATCACGTACGCTCCCACCTCGTCATGGGTGAAGGGGTAGACCCCCTTCTCCGCCTGCCCGAAGGAAATCCCCTCGTTATAACAGTGCTGCATCACCTCCTGGAACTTGTCCCGGTCCAGGGTGTTCATGATGATCTTGCCGATGTCGTGGAACAGGCCGGCGAGGAAGGCTTCCTCTTCGTTGGCGGCGCGGGTGCGTCTGGCGATGATCCTGGCGGCGAGCCCGGCGGCGAAGGAATGCTCCCAGAGCATCTTTTCGGTGAGACCGTAGGGCTTGTAGACCTGCTTCACCGAGGCGGCGACCACGAGGCTTCTCAGGGTACTGAAACCGAGGATGACGATGGCACTGGAGAGGGTCTGGATCTGCCGGCGACAGCCGTAAAAGGAGGAGTTGGATATTTTCAGGACGCGCGCCGCAACGGCGGGGTCCGATGATACGATCTTGGCGAGCTCTTCTGCGGTGGCGCTGTCACTTTCGATAAGCTCCATCACCTTGATGGCAACGATGGGAATGGTGGGCAGGTCCGCTGCGGTCATGATCGCAGTTTCGAGTTCTTTATTCATGCCTTGGATCCTTCCGTTGGGTGGCCGGGTTCTGATCAGGTTCAAAAATATACCAAAACGTTAGCTTTAAGCAAGCTCGGATTTAATGATTGAAAGGGGGCTCGCCGCGGTCTATACTGCCCTGAAAAAACAGGAATAAGGTTTCGCATTGATCGTAAAAAATACTGAGTTCATTAAAAGTGCCACCCGCCCGGCACACTATCCCGAGGGGAACCTGCCCGAGATCGCCTTCGCTGGACGCTCCAACGTCGGCAAGTCTTCCCTGGTCAACGTGCTGGTGAACCGGAAGAACCTGGTGCGCACCAGTTCCACCCCCGGCCGCACCCAGCTGATCAACTTCTTCCAGGTAAACGACGACTTCATGCTGGTCGACCTCCCCGGCTACGGCTACGCCAAGGTGCCGCTGGCGGTGAAGAAGGACTGGCGCCCCATGATGGAGACCTACCTCGCCAAGAGAAGGAACCTGCGCGGCGTGGTGCTCATCCTGGATATCCGCCGGGTCCCCAACGACGATGACCTGCAGATGCTCGCCTGGCTGCGCGCCTACTCCATCGCCCCCATCATCGTGGTCACCAAGTGCGACAAGCTCTCCAAGAACGAGCGGGCCCGCCAGACCGCCGTGATCAGCGCCACGCTGGGCGTCGACAAGCAGGACCTCACCTTTTTTTCGGCGCTGAACAAGGAAGGCAAGGATGCCGTCTGGGCCCGCATCGACGCGGCCCTGGCCCCCGCAGCGTGCGAACCCGGCGAATTTGCAGAGGAAGCGGCGCCGGTTAGTGATTGACTTTCCCCGCGGCGTCTGTTAGTAAACACGTCGCTGCAAAATAAAACGCGATTTGCATGATCTTCCGCCAAACGCTTCTACATCCCCTCTCCCTCCGGGAGAGGGCTAGGGTGAGGGCGTTTTCCTGGTTCCCAAGCTCCAGCTTGGGAACCCCATGTGACGCAAAGCTCCAGCTTTGCATCCGAGGGAAGTTGGATCTTCGGAGAGGCTTTGCGTTCCCAAGGTGGACCTTGGGAACGAGATCAAAAATACATAGACGTTCGTCTTGGTGCCCCGAGAGGGGTTAAAAGGGAAGAGGGTGTGAATCCCTCGCTGTCCCGCAACTGTGAACGGAGATGAAAGCCGCAACAACGCCACTGATCGCATCGGGAAGGCGCGGCGAGTAAGACGACCCGTGAGTCAGGAAACCTGCCAGGATGAGAAGCTTGTTGCAACCTCCGTGGCAGAGGGGCTAAAGCCGGAACCGCACCTGCAGTGCGTTTTTGACCCGCCTTCCGTCATGGGAAGGGGGGTTTTTTTATGTCCAAAGTGGTCCTGGTCACCGGCGGCGCCCGCAGCGGCAAGAGCCGCTTCGCTGAAGGTCTGGCCGACAAGTACGCGCCGCTGCGGGGCTACCTCGCTACCGGCGAGGCGGGGGACGCCGAGATGGCGGACCGCATCGCCCGGCACCAGGGGCGGCGCGGCCCGGAATGGCAGACCGTCGAGGAACCGCTCAAGGTGGCGGAGGCGATCCGCAGCCACCAGGGGCGCTTCAACGTGATGCTGATGGACTGCGTCACCCTCTGGATCTCCAACCTCCTGTTCCGCTGCCCGGGCGGGGCCGCCGAGGCCCTGGCCGAGGTGAAGAGCTTCGCCGGGGGCTTTAGCTCGCTTGCCACGCCGCTCATCATCGTCACCAACGAGGTAGGGATGGGGATCGTCCCCGAGCACCCGCTCTCCCGCGCCTTCCGGGACCTGGCCGGCGAGGCCAACGAGATCATCGCCGCCGCGGCGGACGAGGTGTACGTCACCATCTCGGGACTGCCGCTCAGGCTGAAGTGATATTGCCATGAAATACAAGGAGGGAACGATGCAACTTCTGGAAACGACACTCGCCAAGATCCAGCCGGTGGACGAGGCGCTGCTCGCCAAGGCCCAGGCCAAACTGGACAACAAGACCAAGCCGCTCGGCTCGCTGGGGCGCCTGGAGGAAGTCGGCCGCCGCTTCGCCGCCATCACCGGTGACCTCGCCCCCGACACCGCCAAGAAGGTCATCTTCACCTTTGCCGGTGACCACGGCATCGTGGAGGAAGGGGTTTCCCTGTTCCCCAAGGAAGTCACCCCGCAGATGGTGCTCAACTTCCTGCGCGGCGGCGCGGGCGTCAACGTGCTCGCCCGTCACAGCGGCGCCGAGGTGCGCGTGGTGGACGTTGGCGTCGACTACGACTTCGAGCCCGCCCCGGGCCTCATCATCCGCAAGGTCGCCAAGGGGACCCGCAACTTCGCCAAGGGTAGCGCCATGACCCGCGAGGAGGCGGTTGCCGCCATCGAGGTCGGCATCGCGCTCGCCGACGAGGCCAAGAAGGAAGGGATCACCATGGTCGGCACCGGCGAGATGGGCATCGGCAACACCAGCCCCTCCTCCGCCATCATCGCGGCCATCGCCGGCTGCACCGTCCGCGAGGTTACCCACCGCGGCACCGGCATCGGCGACGAGGCGCTGGAAAAAAAGATCAAGGTGATCCAGGCCGGTCTCGACCTGAACCGCCCCGAGCCGCAGGACCCGCTCGACGTCCTCACCAAGGTGGGCGGCCTGGAAATCGCGGGCATCGCAGGCCTCGTGCTGGGCGCCGCGGCCAACCGGATACCGGTGGTCGTCGACGGTTTCATCTCCACCGCCGGCGCGCTGATCGCCTCCGAGATGCATCCCTCCGTGCGCGACTACATCTTCACCGCCCACACCTCCGTGGAGATCGGGCACCAGATGATGCTGGAGCGCATCGGCGTGAAGCCGCTGCTCGACCTGCAGCTGCGCCTGGGCGAGGGGACCGGCGCCGCGCTGGCCATGGGGCTGATCGAGGCCGGCGTCAAGATCCTGAAGGAAATGGCAACCTTCGAAGAGGCCGGGGTGGCCTCCGCCTAGGCGAGGCGGCTGAGGTAACGCATGAGGCTATTCATCATCGCCTTCCAGTTCCTGACCATCGTGCCGCTGCCGCTCTCGGTGCGCTGCGAGGAAAAGGACCTGGGCCGCTCCATGGCCCTGTTCCCGTTGGTGGGGTTCGCCCTCGGCGCGCTCCTGGCCGGAGTGGACTTCCTGCTGACGCCGCTCTTGCCCCGTTCCGTGGCCGACCTGCTACTGGTCGCCATCCTGAGCGTCGCCACCGGCGCGCTGCACCTGGACGGTCTCTCCGACGTCTGCGATGGGCTGGCCGCGCGCGGCTCACGCGAGCGCTTCCTGGAGATCATGAAGGATTCCCGGGTTGGTGCCGTGGGGGCGGTCGGTCTGGTGCTGGGCCTCATGCTCAAGTACCAGGCGCTGCTGGCGCTTCCCGCCGAGTACAAGCGGGAGGCGCTGCTGTTCTTCCCGATGGCCGCCCGCTTCGCCCAGGTGCAGATGACCGTCGGCTCGCAGCGGGCCCGCAAGGACGGGCTCGGCCACGCCTTCGTGGGCGGGGCGGGGACGCTGCAGCTGGTCCTCGCCGGTCTCTGCACCGTCGCCGTCGGCGCGGCGCTGCTCCACCTGTCCGGGCTCATCACCCTGCTGCTCCTGTTCCTGCTGACCTGGGGCATCAAGGCGTGGTCGCATGGCAGGCTCGGTGGCGTCACCGGTGACGTGATCGGCTGCGCCAGCGAACTGAACGAGATCTTTTGCCTTATCTTCCTACTGGCCCTTTTAGGCAGGATGGGTTGAGGGCTGGCTCCGCCAGGTGCCTGTCCCCTTAGCACAGTCACCCTCCTTAAGGAGAACTGCATGATCCAACGAACAAGGATCCACCTGATCCGCCACGGCGAGGTGGAGCGTCCCTACTGCTACAACGGCCACTACGACGTCCGTCTCACCCCGCGCGGCGAGGAGATGTACCACCAGTTGAAACCGCGCCTGGACCCGGACCGGATCAGCGCCCTCTACACCAGCGACCTGCAGCGCACCGTGCGCGGCGGCGAGATCCTCGGCCCCTACCTCGGCGTCGAGCCAGTCACCGTCCCCGCCCTGCGCGAGCTGAGCTGCGGCGTCTGGGAAGGGCTTTCCGTAGCCCAGATCCAGGAACAGCGCCCGGACGAGTGGGCGGCGCGCCTGGCGGACCTGGAGAATTTCTGCGCCCCCGGCGGCGAGAGCCTTGGCGAACTGGCCGGACGCGTGCTGCCCGCCCTGAAGGAGATCGTGGAGCGGCACCGGGGCGAGGAGGTGCTGGTGGTGGCGCACGGCGGCGTAAACCGGATCGTACTTCTTGATGCCATCAAGGCGCCGCTGGGCTCCTTCTTCAGCATCGACCAGCAGTACTGCGCCATGAACATCATCGACTACTGGTCCGACGGCAACACCGTGGTCCAGCTGGTCAACGGCTGACGGAGACTTCCCGGGCATGAAGCGTATCGTCATCGCAGCGCCGCACAGCGGCTCCGGAAAAACCACCGTGACCCTCGGCATCATGGCGGCGCTCAGGCGTCGTGGGCTCAAGGTGGCGCCGTTCAAGGTCGGGCCGGACTTCATCGATCCCGGCTACCACGCCCTGGTGACCGGCGTCCCGTCCATCAACCTGGACGGATGGATGTGCCCGCGCGAGTTCGTGAGGGAGAGCTTCGCCCGCAGCACGGCTGGCAGCGACATAGCGGTGATCGAAGGGGTGATGGGGCTCTTCGACGGCATCGACGGCAGTTCCGATGCCGGCAGTACGGCGCAGATTGCCAAGGAGTTGGCCGCGCCGGTCGTCCTGGTCATCGATGCCAGGAGCCAGGCCCGCAGCGCCGCCGCCCTGGTGAGCGGCTTTGCCGGCTTCGACCCGGCTGTGAAGGTCGCGGCGGTCGTCTTCAACAACGTGGCGAGCGCCAACCATGAGCGGATCCTGCGCGAGGCGCTGGCGGCGCACCTCCCCGGAGTCGCGCTGCTGGGGTGCATGCCGAGGGACGCGGCGCTTGCCATCCCGTCGCGCCACCTGGGGCTGACCACGGCCGAAGACAACCCGCTCTCCGCGGAGTTTCTGGACCACTTGGTCGAGGTCGTCGAGCGGCACCTCGACCTGGACGCCCTGCTGGCATTGCAACAGCAGGAAATCCCGGCGCTGCCGCAGTCGGCGCTTTCGGAAGCCGGTGCCGGCGGTGGTGCCGAATCGGTGCGTATCGCGGTGGCGCGCGACGCCGCCTTTTGCTTCGCCTATCCGGACAACCTCAGACTCCTTGCCGAGCAGGGCGCCGAAATCTGTTGTTTTTCCCCCTTGAGGGATGCCGCGTTGCCAGATGGGATCGGCGGTATCTACCTTCCCGGCGGCTATCCCGAGCTCTTCGCCGAGAAGCTGGCCGCCAACGAGTCGATGCGGCAGGCGGTCCGCCAGGCGGTCGAGGCGGGCATGCCGGTTTACGCCGAGTGCGGCGGTTTCATCTACCTCACCCAAGGCGTGGCGGGCGAGGGGGGGACGATCCCGTTTGCCGGCGTCTTCCCGGTGCGGACCCGGATGCTGCCGCGGCGCAAGGCGCTCGGGTACCGGGAGATCGAGTTGATCGGGGACGCCGTGATCGGCCCCAAGGGAGCCACCGCCCGGGGCCATGAGTTTCATTATTCCGAGATGGAGGAGATGCCGGAGGGAATCGAACGCCTCTACCGGGTCAGCAGGAAGGGCGCCGACCTGGGACTGGAAGGTTTTCGCTACCAAAACTGCCTGGCCTCCTACATCCATTTACACTTCGGCAGCTCACCGGGTATCGCACGGGACTTCGTGGGACACTGCAGGGCATACCGGACCAGGAGTCTCACATGAAAACGCAGATTGAAGCAGCGCGCGCGGGGATCATTACGCCGCAGATGACGCAGGTGGCATTCGACGAGCAGTTAACGCCGGAGTACGTCCGGGACAAGGTGGCTGCGGGGCAGATCGTCATCCCCTGGAACCACGTCAGGAAACCAAAGGTGGCCGGTATCGGCACCGGGCTGCGCACCAAGGTGAACGCATCCATCGGCACCTCGTCGGACATCATCGATTACGAGGCCGAGGTGCGCAAGGCAAAGGTGGCGCAGGAAGCGGGCGCCGATACCCTGATGGAGCTTTCCGTGGGCGGCGACCTGGACCGGGTGCGGCGCGAGGTGATCGCCGCGGTGGACCTGCCGGTGGGCAACGTGCCGCTGTACCAGGCCTTCTGCGAGGCGGCGAGGAAGTACGGCGACCCCAACAAGCTGGACGAGGAGATGCTCTTCGACATCATCGAGCGCCAGTGCGCCGACGGCATGGCCTTCATGGCCGTGCATTGCGGCATCAACCTCTACACCCTGGAGCGCCTGCGCAAGCAGGGGTACCGCTACGGCGGCCTGGTCTCCAAGGGGGGCGTCAGCATGGCGGCCTGGATGATCGCCAACAACCGCGAGAACCCGCTCTACGAGAAGTTCGACCGCGTGGTGGAGATCCTGAAGCGTTACGACACCGTGCTCTCGCTCGGTAACGGCCTGCGGGCCGGCGCCATCCACGACTCCAGCGACCGCGCCCAGATCCAGGAACTTTTGATCAACTGCGAGCTGGCCGAACTTGGCCGCGACATGGGATGCCAGATGCTGGTGGAAGGTCCGGGCCACGTGCCGCTGGACGAGGTCGAGGGGAACATCAAGTTGCAGAAGAGGATGAGCGGCGGCGCCCCTTATTATATGCTCGGGCCCATCTCCACCGACGTAGCGCCCGGGTTCGACCACATCACCGCCGCCATCGGCGCCGCCCAGTCCTCCCGCTTCGGCGCCGACCTGATCTGCTACATCACCCCGGCCGAGCACCTGGCGCTTCCCAACGAGGAGGACGTCAAGATGGGCGTCAAGGCTGCCAAGATCGCCGCCTACATCGGCGACATGAACAAGTACCCCGAGCGGGGCAGGGAGCGCGACAAGGAGATGAGCAAGGCGCGCCGGGACCTCGACTGGCAGCGCCAGTTCGAACTGGCCTTGTTCCCGGAAGACGCCGCCGCCATCAGGAAGAGCCGCGTCCCCGAAGACGAGCAGACCTGCACCATGTGCGGCGACTTCTGCGCCTCCCGCGGCGCCGGCAAGATCTTCGCCGCCGACCTGCGCGGGGACAAGATTTGATGCTGGGCACGTTTGTGAATAACCCTCTCCCTCTGGGAGAGGGTGGCCGAAGGCCGGGTGAGGGAGATGCCCTCACCCCGACCCTCTCCCGGAGGGCGAGGGAGGTAGGTGGACAGCCGGTGTGTGGCCGTGCGCTGCTCGCTGGTAGTGTGTTGGTACCTCTTCTGGTTCCGTCCCCCGCCCATGCCATGCACATCTCCGAAGGTATCCTCCCCTTCCCCTGGGCGCTGGCCTGGTTCCTGGTGCTGGTGCCGTTTCTGGCCCTCGGCATCAGGCAGTTGAACGCCCTGGCGCGGGAGGACCTCTCCATGAAGCCGCTGGTGGGGCTCCTCACCGCCGTGGTCTTCATCATCTCCTGCATGCCGATCCCGGTGCCGACCGCTGGGACCTGCTCGCATCCCTGCGGTACTGGGGTATCGGCCATCCTGGTGGGCCCGCTGGTGAGCGTGATCATCGCGGCGGTATCGCTGCTGATTCAGGCGCTGTTCCTGGCCCACGGCGGGCTCTCGACGCTGGGCGCCAACACCCTCTCCATGGGCGTGGTCGGCTCCTTTGCCGGCTGGTTCGCCTTCCGGGCCCTGCGCAAGGTCGGCGGGAGTTTAGCTCTGGCTGGATTTATCGCCGGGCTTGTGGCAGACTGGGCCACCTACGCCACCACGTCGCTCCTTCTCGCCCTCGGCATCCGGGGGGAGTCGCCGCTGTGGCCGCTGTTCGTCAAAATCGTCATCGCCTTCCTCCCCACCCAGTTGCCACTGGGCATCCTGGAAGGGGTGATTACCGCGGGCATGGTCACGCTTTTGTACCGCAAGCGCCCGGACCTGCTGGTAAAGATGAGGGTCATCACGGAAAAGGAGGTGCCCGGCAATGCCTGATAGAAAACGCAGGTGGAAAGTACTGCTGCTGCACACCGTGATGCTGCCGACGCTGCTGTTCGCCTTCTACTTCTTCTCGCTGGCCCCGAAGGCTTACCAGGGGGTGGACGAGGCCGTGGTGGAGAAGATCGCCAAGGAGCACGGGCGGGAAGCGAAGGCGCCGCTCATCGATCCCGGCTCCGGAGATCTGCTGCTGTTCGCTTTCCTGGGGGCGGGCGTCGTGGGCGGGTTCGCCGCAGGGTACTACTGGCGGCAGTTGACCGGCAAAGACAAGAAGGAAGGTTGATGCACCATCACTTCAACGCATACCGCCACCACGCGGCACATCCTCTCGCCTCAGTCGATGCGCGGGTGAAGCTGGTCAGCGCCCTGGCCCTGCTGGTCATGGTGCTGAGCGCGCAGGGAGTGGCCTTCCCCCTGGCGGTGGCGGCGCTCGGGCTCGCCCTCTGCCTGCACCTGGGGACGCCGCTGCGCATTCTCGTGCTGCGCTTCTCCGAACCGCTCTTCATCGCGGTCATGGTGCTGGCGCTGAAGACCTTCTTTTCTGGCACCATACCCATGTTCAGCATCGGTGTGGCGGGGTGGGAACTGGTCGGGCACCGCGACGGGCTGGCGGCGGGGCTCCTCATCGCCGGGCGTATCATGGGCGGAGTCTCCCTGCTGGCCGTGGTCGGTTTTTCCACACCCTTCACCGAACTCATGGCCGCGCTCTCGTGGCTCCGGGTGCCGCAGGTGTTGGTGGACGTCGCGCTCTTCGCCTGGCGCTACCTGTTCCTGCTCCTCGAAGATGCCCAGGTGGTCTACAACGCCCAGAAGAACCGTCTCGGCTACGTCGGTTGCCGGCGTGCCCTCTCCTCGTTGGGGACATTGGCGGGCATCTTGGTCATCAAGGCCTTCGACAACAGCCAGAGCATCACCACCGCCATGGTGCAGCGCGGCTACGATGGCGCCATGCCCGCGTCAGTGCACCGTCCGCTCCGGGCGGTCGAGGTCGGCTCCGCGTTTCTCTTAGTGAGTGCTATCGCAGTGTTGAGATTGATGTCATAAGTTCACGTCCACATCCCCTCTCCCTCCGGGAGAGGGCTAGGGTGAGGGCGTTGCCAAGGGCAAAATAATAGCCACAGCCAAAAGCAGAAGGGACTGGCTCCGTCAGGTGCCTGTCCCTCTAGCGGAACGCCCTTTCAGCTCAGCCACCTTTCTCAACCACAAAGGGGACAGGCACCTAACGGAGCCAGTCCCCTCCAAAGCGCTGCACGAGCCCCGACGTTCCCCCCTTTGCGAAGGGGGGGCAGGGGGGATTTGATGCTGGCAGGAAAAGCCACATAGAGTTGTAGGTAGCTAATCAGGAAAAAGGAACGCAGCGTGGACCAAACCAGAATCTCCGTCAACCTCGAAAGCTATAAATACCCCGACGGCACCGTCGCGCTGGCCGACCTGCGCCTCAATATCGCTCGGGGCGAGTTCGCCGGCATCCTCGGCTCCAACGGCTCGGGCAAGACGACGCTGCTCAAGATCATGGACGGGCTGATCAAGGGGTATCGCGGCGAGGTGCTTCTGGACGGCGACAACGTGCTGCGCCTGCACCCGCGTGACATCTACCGCAAGGTCGGTCTCGTGTTCCAGAACCCCGACGACCAGCTCTTCGCCAGCAGCGTCTTCGAGGATGCCGCTTTCGGCCCGCGCAACATGGGGTGCGCCGAGGCCGAGGTGAAAAGCCGTGTCGAGGCGGCCCTGGCCAGCGTCGACATGTCCGAGTTTGCCGGCAAGGGGATTCACAACCTGAGCTACGGCCAGAAGAAGCGGGTCTGCATTGCCGGGCTTCTCGCCATGGGGCACGAGATCCTGCTTTTGGACGAGCCCACCGCCGGACTGGATCCCATGGGCGAGTACCGGATGATGGAGCTCCTGACCCGGTTGAACCGGGACCAGGGCGTCACCATCGTCATGGCCACCCATAGCGTCGACTTGGTGCCCATCTTCCTGCACCAGCTCCATATCCTGAGCAAAGGTCGTCTGGTCCGCGGCGGCGCTCCCGAAGACGTCTTCACCGCCCCCGAAGAGTTGGCCAACGTAAAGCTGCGCCTCCCCCACATCGCGGAGCTGATCTACCAGCTGAAGCACGAAGAAGGCCTCCCCTTCACCCGCCTCCCCCTGACCATTGGCGAAGCCCGCCGCGAGATGGTGGAGGCGATGTCTCGCAAAGGCTGATTGCTGCACCGTACTCCCTCACAGGGCGACCGCACCGGGTCGCCCTTTTTCGTGTCGCGTCTGCTGCGACGTTAGCTATTGAGACAGTTCGGCGTCCCACTTTCGCACACGTTTCGATTCCATAACCTGGCTACAATGTCGTAACCTCCCGTTTCCTCACGAATAACATACGCTGGACTCGATGCGGCATGTATCGTGCTCATTAGAAGATGCGCCCGCAGCCGAGGAGGTAGCTTGACTGCGGCCAATCCAAATACTAATGGGGTGACAGATGGGTGGTTTCATTATCGCGGTTGGGGTGGTGTACGTAGTGGCAATCCTGGTGCAGATCGGCTGCTACCGGAGCAGCTTGAAGAAGGGTACGGGAGAGAACGGAGTGGGTGTGGTGGCGGCGCAGGCCTGCCACTAGACGGCAAGAAGGAGGGGACTGGCTCCGGCAGGTGCCCGTCCCCTTTCTGCGGAACAGGCACCTGACGGAGCCTGTCCTTCTGCCAAAAAAGCGGGGCGGATCAACAGATCGGCCCCGCTTTGCATTTAAGGATTAGCGACTGTCTTCCGCCTTGCCCATCCCCCTCTCCCTCCGGGAGCGGGGTGGGGTGAGGGCGCTGCAATAGGCAATGATCCCGCTTCGTGGCACCTCCCTCACCCGCCCTTCGGGCACCCTCTCCCGGAGGGAGAGGGAATTAGCGATGTCGCTAATCAGGTTTGTAGGTGGCCGTGGCAAAAGACTAGCGCTTCTCGAGCACCTTGGCCCGCGCACGCCCGATCATGCCGGCGATGCTCCCCATCTCGTCCAGCGACTCTCCTTCGACCAGCTTGATGTGGGTGACATCGGCGGGAACCTGGTTGAAGGTGGGATCGACCGAGACCCACCTCCCTTCCAGGTAACTTTCCGCCCAACTGTGGTACAGGAACCCGTCGCCCTGGTACACGAGCCCGGACACGAAGCGGGTCGGGATGCCGGCGGCCCGCGCCAGCGAGACGTAGAGCCGCGCGTGGCTTTGGCAGTTGCCGCGCCCTTTCTGCAGCGTCTCTAGCGGCGACTGGGAATCGATCACGTCGGCCTTGATCTGCGTGGCAACCCACGCCGTCAGCCGGGCGACCTTTTGGGCTGGAACCTTTTCGTCGCCCACGATGGCCCTCATGCGGGCAATGATCTCGGGGTTGTCGCTGGGGGTGCGCTCGCCGGGCTGCAGGTCCGCCTGGGTGGGCGCTTCTTCCGCGGGGAGGCCGGGGTTGGGGAGGATGAAGATCACGCTGCCGTCAGCCTGGCGCTCAGCACTCTGCCACGTCCCCTGCAGCAGGCGCTGCTGCGCCGGTATCCCGGTTATCTGCACTACCAGTTTCTGCAGCCGCTCGGGGTGCTCCAGGGGCGGCGTCACCCGGATCATGCTGAAGTCGTAGACGAGATCTTTCTTCTCCATGGCCGCTTCCGCAAGCTCGGCCCTCGCGGTCGCCTCGTCCCGCGCCATCGTGACCACCAGCCCGTCCCGCACCGATTCCTTCAAGGTATTGCCAGAGAGATCGACCCAGATGTCGTTGTCCACCATGGTGTAGAGGTCGTTCTTCAGGTGCACCACCTGCTTGCCGTCCAGCGTTTCCGGGCCTACTACCTCGACCTTCGCCTGCTTCACCTTCACCGCTTCCGGATCGAGGTACTGGATCTTGTAGGTCTTGCCCGGCACGGCCCCCTGCATGAGCGGGTACAGGTTCAGGGCATGGGGCGGGTACACCGCACCCTTCACCTTCAGGAGCCGCTCCTTGTTGCCGTTGGCGGAACGGGTGTGCACCGTGATTCCCTTCGGGGTCACCGCGCCCTCGATGTCGACGGGGCTGCCGTCGATGCGGTTTTGGACCTGGAACGAGCGCAGGGTGAGGTCGGGAGCCACCTGGTACGATTCCGTGGAACTGGCCTCACGCGAGAACCCCATCACCTTCATCTTGACGCTGCCGCGCGAGGAAATCTGGTAGCCGTTGGCAGTGCGGGTGACGGTCGTCTGGCCGAAGCCGACCTGCTCGTCGCCCATGATGATGCTGAACCAGCGCTCCCCTTCGGGCGGGGCGGCCAGTTTGGGGAGAGGAGTCGCCGCCAGGAGCTGCAGCGGCAGCAGGACCAGGGCGAGTACCGCCATGAGCCGTAGTGAGAAATGAAAGCGTGCCGTGGTTGTCATGCCATCCTCCTTGGCTGAGATCGCGGTAACTTATACCACATCAATTGCGCCGGGCGCAATGCGCCAACCCGCTCTTTTTCTTATGAAACCCGCTCCGGGCGGGGCTCATGAGGTGGAGACCGTGAAGAATCCTTTGATTAATTACAGTTAAGCTCTTGCAGTCTTTTTAGCGCCTCAGTATAATGTGTTCATAGATAAGAGTTGCGGAGGATCGTAGGATCCTCCTTCCCCTAGCCGACTTGCCCTCCTAGTCGCTAGGGTTTTTTTTTGTACCTTCCGCATCTCAAGTGTGCCAACTGTTGCACACTTTTCCCGATTCCTATACAATCCCACCTGACCTGCAATTTCATCCGGCTGTGCCAGCGAGGAACGATGTATCCTATTGTAACCATTACCGACCAATGCCGAAAATGCTACTCCTGCGTGCGCAGCTGCCCGGTCAAGGCGATCAAGGTGGAGAAGAGCTACACCGAGATCATCTTCGAGCGCTGCATCGGCTGCGGCAACTGCCTGAGCAACTGCCCCCAGCACGCCAAGGTCATCGCGGACAACGTGGTGGTGACCGAGGCGCTTCTTACCTCCGGTGACCCGGTCGTCGCCGTCCTGGGCTGCTCCTTCCCCGCCTTCTTCCACAACTGCTCTCCCGGCCAGCTCTCCGCAGGCCTGCGCCAGCTCGGTTTCGCCGAGGTGCACGAAGGGGCCCGCGGCGTGGAGCTGATCGCCGGCGAGTACAGAAACGCCATCGACAAGGCGGATTTGCCGCTCATCTCTTCCCACTGCCCGGCCGTGGTTGACCTGGTGGAGCGACACTACCCGCAGCTGATCGAGAACCTGGTCGGGGTGGTAACCCACATGGTCGCCATGGGGCGTTACCTGAAGCAGGTGCTGGGAGAGCAGGTCAAGGTGATCTACATCAGCTCCTGCATCGCCGGCAAGTTCGAGGTGCAGGCGGAACAGACCAAGGGGGCGGTGGACGTGCTGCTGACCTACCGGGAACTGGAATCGATCTTCAAGGAGCGCGGCATCGACCTCTCCTCCCTGCAGGAGGAGCCGTTCGACGGCAGGGCGCCGCACATGGGGCGGGTCTTCTCGCTCTCCCAGGGCTCCTTCCAGGCCTTCGGCATCAACCCCGACCCGCTCGATACCGAGATCGTCACCGCCGAGGGCGAAGTGAACGTGATGGGGATCATCAAGGACCTCGCCGCCGGGCGCATCAGTCCGAAGCTGGTGGATCTGCGTTTCTGCTACGACGGCTGCATCGGCGGCCCGGGGCGCAACAAGGAACTGACCGAGTTCTCCCGGCGCAACATGGTGATCAACCACTTCCGCGGCGAGACCCCGTACCGCGTGGCGCCGCACTACCAGAAGGATTGGGACATCAACCTTTCGCGCACCTTCTCGGACAAGTACGCGAAGCTCCCGACGCCCAAGGGGGGCGACGTCAAGAAGATCCTCCAGGCGACCAACAAGTTCACCCAGAAGGACGAACTCAACTGCCGCACCTGCGGCTACCGCACCTGCCGGGAGTACGCGGTCGCCGTCTTCCAGGGGCTTGCCGACCTGGAGATGTGCCTGCCGCACAACCTGCAGCAACTGGAAGAGGAGCGCGGGCGCCTGATCCAGAAGTACGAGCTGGCCAAGAGGGAGTTGGACCGCGAGTACGGCGACGAGTTCATAGTGGGGAGCGACGGCAATACGCTGGAGGCCCTGGACCAGATCAAGCAGGTCGGGCCGACGCCGACCACGGTGCTGATCCGCGGCGAGTCGGGTACCGGCAAGGAGCTGGCGGCGCGCGCCATCCACCGCTACAGCAAGCGAAACGACAAGCCGCTGGTAACGGTGAACTGCACCACCATCACGGACTCGCTGCTGGAGAGCGAACTGTTCGGCCACAAGAAGGGCTCCTTCACCGGCGCCATCACCGAGAAGAAGGGTCTTTTCGAGGCGGCCGACGGCGGCACCATCTTCCTGGACGAGATCGGCGATATCACCCCGAAGCTGCAGGCGGAGCTTCTGCGCGTACTCGACCTGGGCGAGGTGAGGCCGGTCGGCGGCACCGTGGCGCGCCGCGTCGACGTCCGTCTCATCGCGGCCACCAACAAGTCGCTGGAGGACGGCGTGCGCGACGGCTGGTTCCGCGAGGACCTCTACTACCGCCTCAACGTCTTTTCCATCACCATGCCGCCGCTTAGGGAGCGGGTGGAGTCGATCCCGCAGCTCGCGCACTACTTCCTGGAGAAGGCGCGCAACAAGCTGAACAAGCACATCGTGGGCATCGAGGAGCGCGCCATCAACGCCATGGTCAAGTACCCCTGGCCGGGCAACATCAGGGAGATGCAGAACGTCATCGAGCGCGCCGCGGTGCTCACCCACGACGACATCATCAAGCTGGGCAACCTGCCGCTGGCCTTCGCGGAAAGCTATGCCGACGAGGGGGAGGACGTCATCGACCTGCGCTCGTTCAAAAAGGAGCGCGAGCCGCACGTACTGCGGGTCGAGAAGAAGCTGATCCAGCGCTACCTGGCCGACGCCGGGGGCAATGTGTCAAAAGCGGCACAACTCGCCAACATCCCCAGAAGGACTTTTTATCGTCTTTTGGCCAAGCACGGGTTGAAAGGACGCACAATCCGCGCGCGCGAGGAAGATGATGAGTGATTTGCCACACGGACGGTAACGCCGGCGTGGCCAAAATGATACAAATGGGCACAATTACGCACCGTGTGCCAAAAGTGGCGCACTTTGTATACATCATTGGATTATAAATATCTAACGTAAAATTAAGGGTATACGTGAAAACAGTGGGTTACGCGGCAGGGCTGCTCTTTTTTGAGGTTGGCACGCATATAGCAATATTGTAGACATCGTGTCACCAATCTTGAGCAGTACAAGGAGAAGAAGCAGATGGGCAGAATGAGAGAGAACCCCAGGTACAATGTCATTTCCATGAGGATCAGCGACGCAGAGCGTGAGACCCTCGAAGCAATCATGGACTCCACCAAGAAAAGCGTTTCCGACATCATGAGGGAAGCGATGGAACTCGTGAAGGCCAGGAGCGTCGAGATGAACCAGAAGGCGGCCTAGGCCGCCTTGCAACACCCCGCCGAAACATAAAAAACGGCCGCGTTAAGCGGCCTTTTTTTATACCTGCAGTTCCCGGTTTCCCGGGTCCTTCCTGTTACATCATTTCACCTTCCAGGTGGTCCCCTGCGCGCTGTCCAGGAGCACGATGTTCTTCTCCAGGAGCAGGTCCCTGATCTCGTCGCTGCGTTTGAAGTTCTTGGCCTTGCGGGCCTCGGCGCGCTCGGCGATGAGCGCCTCGATCTCCTCGACCGGGATCTCCATCTCCGAGGTCTTGCGGTCCTTCATGCGCTGCAGGTATTCGGCGGGCACGGAATCGCACACGCCCAGCGTCGCGGCGATGCTGGCGATCTCCTGCTTCACCCGGCTAAGCAGCTCCAGCGGGGAGACCGGTAGGGCGCGGTTGATGCTACGCACCAGGTCGAAGACGTGCCCGAGCGCCATGGCGGTGTTGAAGTCGTCGTCCATGGCCTCGCTGAAGCGGGTCGCGATGCTGCGGCACTTCTCGTCCAGCTCGGCGCTCTCCTCGGTGGGGGCATGGTCGGTCCCGGCGGCCAGGCGCTCGTCGATGCCGGCCAGCGCGTTGTAGATCCTCTCCAGGCCGAGCTCGCTCTCCTTCAGGTTCTGGTCCGAGAAGTCGATCGGCGAGCGGTAGTGGGCCGAGAGCAGGAAGAAGCGGAGCACCTCGGCGTCGTAGCGCTCCAGCACTTCCTTGATGGTGAAGAAGTTACCGAGCGACTTGGACATCTTCTCGGAGTTGATGTTGACGAAGCCGTTGTGCAGCCAGTACTTGACGAAGGGCTTGCCCGACGCGGCCTCGGACTGGGCGATCTCATTCTCGTGGTGCGGGAAGATGAGGTCCTTGCCGCCGCCGTGGATGTCGAAGGTGTCCCCGAGGAACTTGGAGCTCATGGCGGAGCACTCGATGTGCCAGCCCGGCCGCCCCTGGCCCCACGGGGATTCCCAGTACGGCTCGCCCGGCTTGGCGCCCTTCCAGAGGGCGAAGTCCATCGGGTGCTCTTTCTTCTCGTCCACCTCGATGCGGGCGCCGGCCTGCATGTCCTCGAGGTTCCTCTTGGAGAGCTTCAGGTAACCCTCGAAGCGGTCCACGCGGAAGAAGACGTCCGAGCCGGAGGCGTAGGCGTATCCCTTCTCGATCAGCCGCTCAACCAGCGCGATGATCTCGGGGATGTGCTCGGTCGCCTTGGGCTGGAAGGTGGGGAGCTGCAGCATGAGCCGCGCCATGTCCTTGTCGAACTCGTGGATGAAGCGCTCGGAGATCTCGTTGTAGGGGACGCCGTCGCGGTTGGCGCGGTTGATGATCTTGTCGTCGATGTCGGTGTAGTTGCGGACGTAGGTGACGTCGAGCCCCTTGGCCTGCAGGTAGCGGTAGATCATGTCGAAGACGACGTTGGCGCGGGCGTGCCCGATGTGGCAGTGGTCGTAAACCGTTACGCCGCAGACATACATGCCGACTTTGCCCGGGTTGAGCGGTACGAATTCTTCCTTGCTGCCGGTAAGGGTGTTGTAGACGCGTAAAGCCATGTCAGATCCTCTTTCTATAAAGTTTTAGAAGTCCCCCTTTGCGAAGGGGGAGGGGGACTGGCTCCGCAAGGTGCCTGTCCCCTTGGGGGTTGGGTAAGCTGGCTGGGGCAGAATGGAGCGTTCCGCTAGAGGGACAGGCACCTGACGGAGCCAGTCCCTTACCCTGCCTTACTTCTTGCCGTCGTTCCAGGAGTCGCGCAGCGTGGCGGTCCGGTTGAAGACCAGCGCGCCGGGACGGGAATCCTTCATGTCGGGGCAGAAGTAGCCCAGGCGCTCGAACTGGAAACGGTCCTCCTGGGTTGCCGCGGCCAGCGAGGGCTCCAGCTTGCAGTCGGCGAGCACCTCTATAGAGTTCGGGTTGATGGAGGTGCGGTAATCCGGCTCGTTCTTGCCGCCCGGGTTGGGCGTGCTGAAGAGACGGTCGTAGAGGCGCACCTCGGCGTTCACGGCATGCTCCGCGCTGACCCAGTGGATGGTCCCCTTGATCTTGCGGCCGTCCGGGGCGCTGCCGCCGCGGGAGCCCGGATCGTAGCTGCAGCGCACCTCGATCACCTCGCCGTTGTCATCCTTCACCACCGACTCGCACTTCACGATGTAGGCGTAGCGCAGGCGCACTTCCTTGCCCGGCGCCATGCGGAAGAACCCCTTGGCCGGTTCCTCCTGGAAATCGTCGCGCTCGATGTACACCGTCTTGCCGAAGGGGACCATGCGGCTTCCCATCTCCGGGTTGTTGGGGTGGTTGGCGGCCTCGAACTCCTCGGTCTGCCCTTCCGGGTACCCCTCGATGACCACCTTGAGGGGGCGCAGCACCGCCATGGCGCGCGGGGCGCGCAGGTTCAGGTCCTCGCGCACCGCGTCCTCCAGGATGCTCATGTCGATCAGGCTGTCGCTCTTGCCCACGCCGATGGTCTCGCAGAAGGCGCGGATCGACTCGGGGGTGAAGCCGCGGCGACGGATCCCGACCAGGGTCGGCATGCGCGGGTCGTCCCAGCCGTCGACCAGTTTCTCCTGGACCAGTTCGAGGAGTTTGCGCTTGCTCATCACCGTGTAGTTCAGGTTCAGGCGCGCGAACTCGATCTGCCGCGGGTGGCAGGGGACCGGGAGCTGGTCCAGCACCCAGTCGTAGAGCGGGCGGTGGTCCTCGAACTCCAGGGTGCAGACGGAGTGGGTGATTCCCTCGATCGCGTCGGAGATGCAGTGCGCGTAGTCGTACATCGGGTAGATGCACCAGGCGTCGCCGGTGCGGTGGTGATCGACCTTCTTGATACGGTAGATGACCGGGTCGCGCAGGTTGATGTTGGGCGAGGCCATGTCGATCTTCAGGCGGAGCACCTGGCTGCCGTCCTCGAACTCTCCGGCCCGCATGCGAGCGAAAAGGTCGACGTTCTCGGCGACGCTGCGGTTACGGTACGGGCTCTCTTTGCCCGGCTCGCTCAGCGTGCCGCGCATGGCGCGGATCTCGTCGGCGGAGCTGCTGTCCACGTAGGCCAGCCCCTTCTCGATCAGGAGCACGGCGTAGTTGTAGAACTTCTCGAAGTAGTCCGAGGCGTAGTACATGTGCTGGCCCCACTCGAAGCCGAGCCACTTGACGTTCTCCTTGATGGAGTCCTCGTACTCGATGTCTTCCTTGGTGGGGTTGGTGTCGTCGAAGCGCAGGTGGCAGCGGCCGCCGAAGTCGCGGGCCAGGCCGAAGTTGAGGCAGATCGACTTGGCGTGGCCTATGTGCAGGTAGCCGTTGGGCTCGGGCGGGAAGCGGGTGACGATGGTCTGGTGCTTGCCGCTTTTCAGGTCGTCGGTGACGATGTTACGGATGAAGTTGGCCGCCTTTTCGACGACCGGGGTTTCTTCTGTAGTCATATCAAGTGTCCTGTCCGCCGCCGGGGTGGGGCCGGCGTGCGAGAGTGATTAATTAACAAATGGCAGCTGTGTTGCCTCCCTCTCCCTCTGGGAGAGGGTCGGGGTGAGGGGTGTCTCCTTGAGGATGGGGTCACGCTGTGGCAGCGCCCTCACCCGGCCTTCGGCCACCCTCTCCCGGGGGGCGAGGGTACAGGCTAAACCCGTTTCTTACTTCTTTGCCAACAGCGCCACCGAATAGGCGGCGATCCCTTCGCCCCGGCCGGCGAAGCCGAGCTCTTCGGTGGTGGTCGCCTTGACGTTGACCCGGTCCTCCTCGGTGCCCAGCGTCTCGGCGATGTTCTGCCTCATCTGCTGGATGAAGGGGGCGAGCTTGGGACGCTGGGCCACGATGGTGGCGTCGACGTTGCCGATCCGGTATCCCTTGCGCTCGGCGAGATCCATCACGTGGCGCAGGAGCTTCCGGCTGTCGGCCCCCTTGTAGGCGGGATCGGTGTCGGGGAAGTGCTTGCCGATGTCACCCTCGCCGATGGCGCCCAGGATGGCATCGGAGATGGCGTGCAGCAGCACGTCAGCGTCAGAATGCCCCAGGAGCCCCTTGACGTAGGGGACCTCGACCCCTCCCAGGATCAGTTTGCGCCCCTCCACAAGTCGGTGTACGTCGTAGCCGTGTCCGATGCGCATCATGTCAGTTCTTCTCCTTCAAAAACGCCTCGGCGAGGATCATGTCCTCGGGCGTGGTGATCTTTATGTTGCGGTAGTCGCCCTGCACCACCCGGACCGGCTGCCCCTGCCATTCCATGAGCGATGCGTCGTCGGTCCCCAGGAATCCTGCGGCGGCGGCCTGGTCGTGGGCGGCACGGATCAGGCCGTAGCGGAAACCCTGCGGCGTCTGGGCGAGCCAGAGCGTTTCCCGCGGCGGCGTGGCGGCTACCACCCCTTCACGCACCACCTTCACCGTGTCCTTCACCGGGACGGCGACCACGCAGGCGCCGGCCTCGCGGGCTGCCGCGACGGCATCTTCGAGCATCTGCACCGAGACGAAGGGGCGCACCCCGTCGTGGATCAGCACGATGTCTTCGGGCTCGATGTCGTCGATGGCGCGCAGACCGTTGTACACCGAGTGCTGCCGCTCGCTGCCGCCGGGCACGATGGCGCGCACCTTGGTGAAACCGTAGCGCTCGACCACCTCGCTGCGGCAGAACGGGATCTCCTGTTCCGGCGAGATGAGATAGATCGCGTCGATGCAGGCGGCTTCCTGGAAGGTCTGCACGGTGCGGGCGAGGATCGGCATGCCGTCCAGCATGAGGTACTGCTTGTTGGAGCCTGCCCCCATCCTCTTGCCCATGCCGGCGGCGGGGATGAGCGCGAATGTTCTGGCCAAAGTTACCTCGTTAAAAGCGGGCGCCCTGAGGGGGAAATCGCCGAATTATACAGTTTGGCTGTGAAAAAACCAGTTAAATATGACCAAAGTTGGCGCTGTCACTGGTGCGTCTACCCGATCTCGAATCAACGGCACGCCCTCACCCTGGCCCTCTCCCAGAGGGAGAGGGGATGTGGACGGAGGAGGCTTAGGCTGCCAGGGCGCTCAGGGCGGCGGCAAGGTCGTCGAGATCGGCGTCCTGCAGGGTCCTCGGGTCGAGCAGGAAGGCGTTCCTGTTGATGCGACCGATCACGGGGATCTCCATGCCGCGCAGCCTCGCCTCGATGTCGTTGGGGGTGAGCCCCTCCACCGCGACCTCGATCAGCATGGTGGGGAGGTTCAACAGCGGCAGCGTGCCACCGCCGGCCTGGGAGAATCCCTCGCTGAGTTTGAAGTTGACGGCGTCCGGCGTACGGTGACGCAGCCGGCCGGCGATCTTCTTGGCCCGGGCGGTGAGCTCGGGGAGGGTGGCGGTCAGCATGCGTAGCGTAGGCACTTCCTTGAGCGCGACCATCTCGTCGCGGTACAGGGCGAGCGTCGCCTCCAGGCTGGCCAGGGTCAGCTTGTCCATCCTGAGCGCGCGCAAAAGCTGGTGCTTCTTCATGGCCTCGATGAACGGCTTTTTGCCCACGATGATGCCGGCCTGCGGGCCGCCCAGGAGCTTGTCGCCGCTGAAGGTGATCACGTCGACCCCGGCGCGGACGAAGTCCTGGACGGTGGGCTCGGGGCAGGGGAGCCGGTTGGAGAGATCGACCAGGTTGCCGCTCCCCATGTCGGCCAGCACGGGCACGCCCGCCTGCCGGCCCAGTTCGACCATCTCCTCGGCGGTCACCTCCTTGGTGAAGCCGAGCACGGCGAAGTTGCTGCAGTGCACCTTGAGGAAAACGGCGGTGTTTTCGTTGACCGCGCCCAGGTAGTCCTTGGCATGGGTCCGGTTGGTGGTGCCGACCTCCTTCAGCGTCACGCCGGAAAGCTTCATGACCTCCGGGATCCGGAAGGAGCCGCCGATTTCCACCAGTTCGCCGCGCGACACCACGGCCTCGCGCCCCGCCGCCATGGCGCTCAGCGTGAGCAGCACGGCGGCGGCGTTGTTGTTGACCACGATGGCCGCTTCGGCGCCGGTCAGCTCGCACAGCAGTGCCTCGACGTGGCTGTAGCGGCTGCCGCGCACACCCTCGTCGAGGTTGAACTCGAGATTGGAATAGGAAAAGGCGATCGTGTTCAGCGCCTCGCGCGCCGCCTCGGGGAGAATGGAGCGTCCGAGGTTGGTGTGGATCACGATGCCGGAACCGTTGATGACCCGTTTCAGGCTGGGCTGGATCAGCAGCCGCAGCTCGCGCGCCACTTCGGCGCATACTGCGGCTTCGCCGAAGGCCGCATCGCTCAGGCCGCCGGCGCGGGCGCCGCTTCTGAGCCGGTCCAGTACCAGCCGCACCGCCTTGAGGACCAGCTCCCTCGGGTGGTTTGCGAGCAGTGCGCGCACCGCCTCCCATTCCAGTACCCGGTCCACTTTCGGGATCATTTTCAGCTGCTGCACGGCGCCTCCCTCTCCAATGAAATGGCAACGCGCTAATTTAGCGCAAAGCGAGCGATGAGGCAAAGAAAAACCACAGCTTGAGAAGTGGTGGAGAGAGGGGACGTGGCGGAAGGGACAGGCTCCGTAAGGTGCCTGTCCCTCTAGCGGAACGCCCCATTCCGCTTAGCCCCACTTACCCAAGCCCTAAGGGGCAGGCACCTGAAGCTCTAAGGGGACAGGCACCTGGCGGAGCCAGTCCCCCTCCTGCGGTGGAGCTTTTCCTGGTTCCCAAGCTCCAGCTTGGGAACCCTATATGGCGGAAAGCTCCAGCTTTGCATCCGAGGGAAGTTGGAGCTTCCGAGAGGCTTTGCGTTCCCAAGGTGGACCTTGGGAACGAGATCAAAGCCCTAAGGGGACAGGCACCTGGCGGAGCCAGTCCCCTCCCGCGGGGGACTTTACTGGCGAAAGACCGTCATGGATTACAGTGGACGGTGGAGCTTGAATAGGTCATGGGTGAGCGGGTAGCGTGGTTGGCAGGAACAAGAGGAGGGGGGCGGACGAAATGATAGGGCGGCGTGGCAATGCCGGGCACGTGCGCCGGCACCGCAAACCTGAGAAAAGACAGGCCCCGCGCCTGTGGTCCAAACGGGGACCTTCTTGAAGTTTTAGAGATCGAGCCCTTTGCTGGTCCAGGCTTCTGCGGCTGCGGTGTCTTCCTCGATGAGGACCTTGCCGCCGTACTCGGCGTTTTTCTGCACCAGCATCTCTGCCATCACCGGATCGCGCTTGCGGAAGGCTTCGATGATCTTCTCGTGCTCCTCCACCGAGAGCTGCATCCGACCCGGCTTCATCAGCGAAGCCAGGCGCAGGCGCTGGAATTTCTTGAGCAACTGGGCGATCATGTCGTGCAGTTTCTCGTTGCCGGCGCCCTTGATGAAGAGGTCGTGGAAGCTGTTGTGCACCTTGAAGAAGTGGCGCACGTCCCCTTCCGCGGCGATCTCGCGCAACTTCTCGTTGATCGCTTCCAGCTTGTTGATTTCCCTGGTGCTGAGCAGGCTGCACGCCTTGCGGGCGGCGTAGCCTTCGAGGATGCTCTTGATGGCGTAGAACTCTTCGACATCCTTGGCGGAAAAGCTGGCGACCAGCGCTCCCTTGCGCGGTATGACGGAGAGATACCCTTCCGATTCCAACTGGCGGAACGCTTCCCGGATCGGGGTGCGGCTGATGCCGAAGCGGGCTGCGAGTTCGGGCTCAGCTACCTTTTCTCCCGGCTTGAGGGCTCCCGACATGATGGCGTCGCGGATGGTCTCAAGTATCCGTTCTCTAAGGGTAAGGTGCTTCTCAACGTTCTTCTTCATGCGGCCCCCTTCAATGATCGCCGTATTGTATACAGTATCCAAAGATTGTCAAGAACTTCCCTCTTCAGAATTGTGGGGTTGCACATGAAAAAGCTTGTAATCTCCCGACTCGCTCTGTATGTTGCGACGCTGAGGGAGTTTAGCTATGGACCCGGTACGCCATTTCAAGATCTCAATTTGTGTGCTGCTGCTACTGCTCACCGTCGGGACCTGCGGCTACATGACGCTGGAGGGGTGGAGCCTGCTCGACGCCCTGTACATGACGGTGATCACCCTGGGCACGGTCGGTTTCCGCGAGGTCCACGACCTGAGCCACGTCGGCAAGGTCTTCACCATGATGCTGATCTTCTTCGGGGTGGGCGTCATCGGTTACATCGTCGGCAGCCTGGCCCAGATCATGTTCGAGGGGCAGTTTCAGCGCATCATCGGGAGGAAAAAGGTGGAAAAGGCGATTGCCGCCCTGGACGGGCACTACATCATCTGCGGTTTCGGGCGCATCGGCTCGCTGATCTGCAAGGAGTTCTCGGCCAAGCCGCTCCCCTTCGTGGTGGTTGAGAAGGACGTCGAGATGATCGCCCAGATGGAGCAGGACGGTCACGGCTACCTGTTCCTGCCCGGCGACGCCACCATCGACGACGTGCTGCTGAGGGCGGGCATCAAGAAGGCCAAGGGGCTGATCTCGGTGGTCACCTCCGACACCGAGAACGTCTATATCACCCTGACGGCGCGGGGGCTGAACCCCGACCTCTTCATCCTGGCCCGCGCCGGCGAGGAGGGGAGCGAGATCAAGCTGAAGCGGGCCGGCGCCAACAAGGTCGTTTCGCCCTACCTGATCGGCGGCTCGCGCATGGCCCAGGCGATCCTGCGCCCCACCGTGGTCGATTTCATCGAGATCGCCACCGGCCGCGAGCACATGGAGCTGCAGATGGAGGAGATCCTGATCCCTCCCCATTCCGGCTTCATCGGCGAGACGCTGGCCAGCTCCGGCTTCCGCAAGGAAACCGGGGTCATCATCGTCGGGGTCAAGAAGCAGACCGGCAAAATGGTCTTCAACCCCGAGTCCCACACCAAGATCGAGGCGCACGACACGCTGATCGTGCTGGGAGAACCGGCGGCGATCCAGAAGCTGGACCAGCTGGTCCGCTGCGACAGCTGCGCCGAGGAATTGATCAAAAAACACAGGAAAAAAGATGAGTAAACGAGTCTTCGTCCACGTCCCGTACAGCCAGATCGGCGAGCATCTCCCCTTCATCCTGGAGCGCAAGCTGAACCCGGAGATCTACCTCTCCGCGGACGCGCTCGACGCGGCCACTCCGGCGCAGTTGGCAGAAACCGCGCGGGCGTTGGCCGGGGAGGGGCTTTCCTGCACCATCCACGCGCCGTTCATGGACCTGAACCCTGGCTCGTTGGAGCGGATGCTGCGCGACGCGACCATGCACCGCTTCGGCCAGGTGCTGGACGCCGCCGCAGTGCTGCGCCCGGAGGTGATGGTGTTTCACCCGGGTTTCGACCGTTGGCGTTACGGGGAGGCGCAGGGGCAGTGGCTCGAATTGAGCGTCGCCGCCTGGCGGGAGGTGTTGCGGCGCACCAGGGAGATCGGCACCGTGGTCGCGGTGGAAAACATTTTCGAGGAGGAGCCGTCGACCCTGAAGGCGCTCTTCGAGGCGGTGCAGGATCCTTCCTTCGGGCACTGCTTCGACGTGGGACACTGGAATCTTTTCAAGCGGGTGGGGATGGAGGAGTGGTTCGAGGCGCTGGGGTCGTGGATCAGGGAGGTGCACATCCATGACAACAGCGGCACCAGGGACGACCATGCACCCCCGGGCGAAGGCGCCATCGACTTCGGGTTGTTCTTCAAACTGATGGAGCGGTACGCGCCGGACGCCGCCTACACCATCGAATCCCACAGCACGCCGCACCTGGAGAGCTCGCTGCAGGTCCTGGCACCTTACCTGGGCTAGCGGCGCGACTTCCGGGAGCGCTTCAGCGCCGAGGCGAGGTAGCCGACCACGCAGACGTTGACCAGGAACACGGCAGCACGGGCCCAGTCCGGTTTGCGAAAGATCTCGTAGACTTCGACGGGGAGGTAGATCGCTCCCGAGAGGAAGCCGAACCACTCCGCCCATCTTTTCTCATGCCACAGGCCGTAGGCTTCCACCAGGCGCACCGCCGCGAAGGCCAGTGCGGAAGCCGCGAGCATCCAGAGCTGCAGGTCGGTAACGCGGTTAGCGGCGTCGATAAAGATGCCCGGGTAATGGCGCGCCGGGTTCATGTGCAGCACCAGCACCAGGCGCACCGCGATGTCGTGCAGGTTCTTGTGCACCAGTGTCAGCACACCGCACCCTGCCAGCAGCACCACCACTCCCTTCAGGGCCTCGAAGACCGCAACCACGCGCAACCCGCGCCCTTTCGCAGTTCTCGCCTTTGCCATCCGCTGTTCTCCCGTTAGCCCAGCGTTGTCCGGACCTTAACATTGATCGAGATCGACCCGCGTTTGCAGCTCCCCCCCCCGCGAGGGGAGGGGCAGGGGGGGTGACCTTGCCATGACCGCAAATGTGGCACCTACCCCCACCCCCTACCCCCCTCCCGCGAGGGGAGGGGGGACTTTTTAACCGCGAAAGATGAAGAAGACGGCCCCCGCCATGCAGACGCCCGCCCACAGGTAGTCCAGCTTGAGCGGCTGCCCCATGTAGAAGACCGCGAAGGGAACGAAGACGGAAAGGGTGATCACTTCCTGCATGATCTTTAATTGTCCCAGGCTAAAGGTTCCGAACCCGGCGCGGTTGGCGGGCACCTGGAGCATGTACTCGAAGAGGGCGATGCCCCAACTGGCCAGGATGGCGACGTAGACCGGCGCGCTGCGCAGGTCCTTGAGGTGGGCGTACCAGGCGAAGGTCATGAAGACGTTGGACAGGATCAACAATACGATGGTTCTCATAGCGGTTCCGAGTAAAGATTTTGCCCCGTTAGGCCGGGGTGACGGGTCCCGCGCCGGTGGGGGGGGCTAAGGCTCGCACACCGGCGGCGCAAGCCGCGACGGGCAAGGATAACACGATAACTGCGTCCGGCGCAAAGGTTGTGGCGGCATAAAAGGGCGGCAAGACATGAGCGGCGCCATTATTTGTCTGTGGTAATTAACAAAAACATTACTTGTTTATCTTCCTGAAGTTTCAATTGTTTACATCACAAAAATGCTGTAGTATGCAGCCGTTTTGGCCGTTCCTGCTACTGTCGTTCTGTCAACCGCGAAATGATTCGGTGTACTCAGGCGATGCCTTGGAGTGCAATTGACAGTGGTGCGTCGGCCGTTATTTGTACGCTGAGTTTTGCGCCGGAGGCGCCTGAAAGTGTCCGGTGTTATTTTCTGCGAAGGGACGGAACTATGAAGATTGAGAAACAGGAAGCTTATTTGAAGGAATGGCAGGGCCACGAGGAACTTGCCGAGCGCATGCTCCCGATCATCGGCCATCTTTACCGCGACAACAACATCGTCACCACGGTGTACGGTCGCTCCCTGGTAAACAGCCCGACCATCGAGATCCTCAAGGCGCATCGTTTCGCCCGTCTGATCCTCGACGGCGAACTGACCGTCCAGGAGACGTTCCCGATCCTGGAGGCCCTCGCCAAGCTGGACCTGGCGCCGGCCCGTATCGACCTCGGCAGGCTCGCCGTCCGCTATGACGCGGTCAAGGACCAGGTCTCCATCGACGACTTCGTTGCCAGCGAGCTCGCTTCGGTCAACACCGGCCGCACCTCGCTGCTCGACGAGCCGCAGGACATCGTGCTCTACGGTTTCGGCCGCATCGGCCGCCTGCTCGCCCGCATCCTGGTCGAGAAGTCCGGCAGCGGCGAGAAGCTCCGCCTGCGCGCCGCCGTGGTGCGCAAGGCCGGACCGGATGACCTGGTCAAGAGGGCCAGCCTTTTGCGCCGCGACTCGGTGCACGGGCCCTTCAACGGCATCATCACCATCGACGAGGAAGAGAACGCGATCATCGCCAACGGCAACATGATCCGCATCATCTACTCGGACGCCCCCGAAAACGTCGACTACACCCAGTACGGCATCAACAACGCCATCGTCATCGACAACACCGGCAAGTGGCGCGACCGCGAAGGGCTGGGCCGTCACCTGAAGGCGCCCGGCGTCTCCCAGGTGCTCCTTACCGCTCCGGGCAAGGGTGACATCCCCAACGTCGTCGCCGGCATCAACAACGAACTGATCGTGCCGCAAGAGACCATCTTCTCGGCCGCGAGCTGCACCACCAACGCCATCGTGCCGGTGTTGAAAGTGGTGAGCGACAAGTTCGGCATCGTGAGCGGCCACGTCGAGACCTGCCACTCCTACACCAACGACCAGAACCTGATCGACAACTACCACAAGGCGGACCGCCGCGGGCGGAGCGCCCCGCTCAACATGGTCATCACCGAGACCGGCGCCGCCAAGGCCGTGGCCAAGGTGCTTCCGGAACTGACCGGCAAGCTGACCGGCAACGCCATCCGCGTGCCGACCCCGAACGTTTCGCTGGCGATCCTCAACCTGCAGCTCGGCACCGAGACCGACGTGGAGACGCTGAACGCCCACCTGCGCGCGATCTCGCTCGATTCGCCGCTGCAGAACCAGATCGACTACACCAACTCGCCGGACGTCGTCTCCAGCGACTTCGTCGGTTCGCGCCACGCCGGCGTGGTCGACTCCCTGGCCACCATCGTCCAGGGGAACCGCTGCGTGCTCTACGTCTGGTACGACAACGAGTTCGGCTACAGCTGCCAGGTCGTGCGCATGGTCCAGAAGATGGCGGGCTTGGAACTTCCGGCGCTGCCGGCCTAGTTCGGCGCAGGCAAAACTTGCTAGACAGGAAAAGGGGCACCCATGCCGGGTGCCCCTTTTCGCGTTTCACCCTCTCCTTGCCCACGGCGGCGAAGCAGGGTAAAGTTCACGCTGCACAGGAAGGGGGCACATGAGAGAGGTCGGCGGCAGAGACTTAATCCCGGAGGGACCGGTCAGGATCCTGGCGTATATCGGCGCCGGGCTCCTGGGCGTGTGTCTGCTCGCCTTCATCCTGCTGCAGATCTACCTCGCCACGCCGCTCCCCGCCCGGCAGATCTCCCACCTGGTCACCTCGACGCTGAATCAGCAATTCACCGTGCAGCGCGTCTCGCTTTCGGGCCGGACGCTGGTGCTGGGCGGGGTCAGACTGATGAACCCGAAAGGGTTTGCCGGCCCCGACCTGGTCGCGGCGGAGACCGTGGCGGTCAGGCCACAATGGCTCGGGCTTTTGCGGGGCAAGCGGCGCTTCGACCTCATCGCCGTCGACGGCGGCAGCATCAACCTCCAGAAAAACGGCGCCGGCGCCTGGAACTTCAGCGACCTGCAGCGCAGGCTGGCCGCCAGGAAGCCGGCGAAGCCCGCGCCCGAGACGGTGATCGGTAAACTCGTGGTGCGTAAGGGGGCGCTGACGGTGCAGGGGGAGGGGGTGCGTGGGGTCGACGTCAAACTCTACAACCTGACCAGCGGCGGTTCGCGCAACGCGCAGGTGGAGCTTGCCTTCGAGGATGCCGGACACAACCGTTACCAGCTGCAAGGCACCGCACGGCCGGGCGACCAGGCTGCGGTGGACCTGACATTGAGTGCACCGATCCTGTCGCTGCGCAAGGTCGCGACGCTGCTGAAGCTCAAGAACCCGCAGCCGCTGGAAAAGGCGGTCGGCTCCCTGACCGTCAACGCGGTGCTGGCCAAGGGGGAGTTGCGCAGTTCGGGCTCCTTCCGGTTCAGGGACGTCCTGCTGCCGGCGGCCCGGGGCAGCTACCCCATCGCTGGAACGCTGCAGTTCAACGGTTCATACACACTTGCCGAGGACCGGGTCGATCTCAACGACGCGACGCTGGCGATCGAGAAGGTGGCGCAACTGCACGCCGAGGGGAGCCTGACCGGGGTGAGCAAGGAGCGGCGCTATGCCCTCCTGTTCGGGGTGGACCAGGTCGATCTGGCCCTGCTCAACGTGCTTCTGAACGAGGAGGCCCGGCGCGGTCTGCTGCTGGCGGGGAAGCTGCGCTGCGAGTCCCTGAGGTTGGAAGGTACCGGTACCGGCGGGGTGGAGAGCGCCGCCGGTCTCCTGCTGCTCCAGGATGGTTCGCTGACAAGGAAGGGGGAACTGCTGGTCACGGGGCTTTCCGGGAAGGCGGCACTGTCGCGCAAGGGACAGGGCGTCGCCGCCGTCGGCACTCTCTCTGCCACTCCAGGGGCGGGCGGGGCGATCATCGAGACCCTGCACCTCCCCTTCGATGTGACCCTCTCTTCTCATTTGAAACCGGTGACGATGGAAAGCCGAGGCTTCGGCTTCCGCGTCTTCGGCGTCCCCGCCGAGGGGGATCTGTCATACGATCTGCAGCGCCCCGAGCCGCTGTCGGCCACGCTCAGGCTCGCGCAGGCGAAGCTCTCCGCCCTGAACCCGTTCCTGAAACGCTACGACCTGCAGGCCACCGCCGGCACCGGGTCGGGCACGGTGACGTTGACGGGAAAAGGGGCGCAGGACCTGAAGCTCTCGGGACGCATCGGGCTGGCCGGTTTCGCTGGAATGCGGGGCAAGGAGCCGGTGGCCGTCAAGGACGGGGCGGTCAGCATAGGCCTGCGCCAGCAGGGGGGACACCGGCAGGCTGCCGGCCAGGCACAGCTGGCAGGGGTGACCGTGGGCTCGCAGCACGGCGACGCCCGTTTCGGCTACCGGGTCGAGGACGACAAGGTCACCCTGGACGGGGTTCAGGCCCGGCTGGGAACAACGAGGCTGGTCGCCAACCGGGTCGCCGGCCGATTGCCCCCTCCGGGAACCCCGGCAGGGCAGACTCCGCTCTTTCTTGAGCTGGAGGGGGGCGCGTTGCGCCAGGGCGACCTGGAGCTTGCCGGTCTGTCGGGGCGGGTTCAAGGCAGGCTGGTCACGGCAGGGACGGAGAAATGGCTGGAGGGATCCGCCGACCTTTCCTCCCCTGCCGTCACCATGAACAGCAAACAGCTAGGGGGCGCGGTGCTGCAGGCGAGCTTCGCCAAGGCGGGGGGGCGCGCGCAGTTGAACGGCACTTTGCTGGGTGGGAAGCTGGCCGCCGAGGCGACCTTCCGTCCCTTTGCTGCCGAGTCCGGCGTCGCTTTCAAGGCCTCGCTACAGGACGGCAGCGCGACCCAGGCTGCATCCCTGCTGCCGCGGTCCGCCACCGTCCGCCCCACCGGCGGCCACTTCGACCTGCGCGCTTCCGGCACCTACTCCGGAAAGAAGGGGCTGGAGTGCCGCTTCGATACCAAGGGGCGCGGGCTGGCCCTGGCCAAGGGCGGCAAGAACGCTCTCACCGGCGCCTCCCTGTTCCTGTCCGGGAGCTATGCGGGAGGGAACCTCGCCATCGGCGAAGGGCTCTTTTCGCCGGGCAAAGGGGTTGCCCTGCGGGCGCGGGGGCAGGTGGCCGCCGCCTTCACCCCCAAGCGTCGCGGGACCATCAGCATTGCGCTCCCCGACACCCGGGTCGAGGAGCTGATCGATGCGACCGCCAACCTGCTCCCCCCGGCGCTCCAGGAGGCGACGCTGAAAGGCGCGCTCGCCGCAAACGCAACGCTCGAGTTACGGGACGGGCGGCAGTTCCTGGAAGGGGGCATCGACCTGCGGGGGGGGAGTATCGAGTCGCCCCCCCAGAAGCTGACGGTTGCCGACATCAACGGCAGGATCCCGGTCTCCCTCGACCTCTCCGGCAAGAGCGCACCCCAGCCCAAAGAGAGCAGGGAGTTCAGCAGGGCGAACTACCAGCGTGTGCTCGGCGAGTTGCGGGCTCTCCCGTCCGCTGGCGAACAGCTGACGGTGGGGAAAACGGTTTTCGGCACCCTGGAACTCGGCAAGCTCACCCTGCAGCTGCGCGCCGCACAGGGACTCATGGAGATCGCCCCCCTGCGGACAACTCTGTACGATGGGGTCATGCTCGGGACGGGGTACCTGGCGGTCAGGGAAAAGATGACCTATCGCGCCGATCTGCTGGTGAACGGCGTTAGCCTGAAGCGGCTCTGCCGCAGCATTCCCAGCGTGCAAGGGTACATCTCGGGGCGGGTGGATGGCGTCATCAGCGTCAGGGGGATGGGAGGCGGCGTCGCGGGGATGACCGGCTTTATCGATCTCTGGGCCCGCGAAGGGGGAGGGGAGAAGATGCTGGTCAGCAAGGAGTTTCTGCAGCGCCTGGCCAAGCAGAAGCTCAGTGGCTTTTTCCTGAGCCGGGACCGCGACTACGACGAGGCGGAGATCAAGGCGACCCTGCAGGAGGGGGACCTGACCTTCAATACGCTGAAGATCGTCAATACCAACTTCTTCGGGGTGAAGGACCTGAACGTGAACATAGCGCCGACCCAGAACCGGATCGCCCTGGACCACCTGCTGGAGTCGATCAAGGAGGCGGCCGTGCGCGGTACGCCCGCGACCGGAGAGGCCCCCGCCGAGAAGACGCCGGCGAAACCGGAGCCGGTGCCGGAGTTCAAGTGGGAAGAGTGATGCTGCTGTGTTATATTCGTGAAGTGCCATATCCAGGAGTAGAAAAACGTCGAGACGGGGGTGTCCCATGAAAACGAGACTGATCAAGTTGCTGCTGGTCCTTGCCTGTTGCTCCCTTGCCGCCTGCGCGGTCATTACGGTCAACGTCTACTTCCCCGAGAAAGCCGCCAAGGAGGCGTACAAGTCGCTGGACGACATGCTCCTGAAGAGCGGTGATAAACCGGCCACCCCCGCGCCGCCCCCGGGCCTGCCGCCGGCCGCGCCCCGGGACAAACCGCAGAGTCGCCTTTTTGACGGCCTGCCGCAGTTCTCGTTGGTGGCCGAGGCCTATGCCGCGGATACCGATGCCGACGCGGAGGCCCTGGCGGTCGAGCTCTCCAGCATGCCGGAGGTCCTGAAGGCCTACGACGAGATGAGCAAGCGGCTCCCCAGGCTGAACGCCCTCTTTGCCAGCGGGGCAGTCGGGCTCTCGAAGCAGGCGCTGGTGGTGGTTCCCCCTTCCGCCAAGGGGAAGCTTGCCCCGCAGGATGAGGCGCTGGTGGCCGCGGAAAACCAGAGCCGCAAGACGGTAGTCATGAGCATGGCCAAGGCCATCCTCAAGTTGCAGAAGCAAAAAGAGAGCAAGGAGGCGCTGAACCTGGTCATGGGTAAAGCGGCTGCCACCTACGCCGAGACCAAGCGGGAAGCGGCCCAGCCGGGGTGGTGGATGCAACTGCCGAACGACCGGTGGGTGCAGAAGTAACAAGTGGAAATATCGGCAAAAACGGCCGCGGGGCTGATGTTCCGCGGCCGTTTCTTTTTATGGGCGCTATAGGGGGTAATCTCCCTCTCCCTCCGGGAGAGGGCCGGGGTGAGGGCCTAGCCACGAGAGAATGACGCAGTCCGCAGCGCCCTCACCCGGCCTGCGGCCACCCTCTCCCAAGGAGAGAGGGGGAGAGGGGGGAGGTTGAACAGGATTGATGACACAGCGGCAGCGGGATTTTGACACCCTGTGCAAACTTTGAACTGCTGCTCAAGACGTGAAAGTGGCTGTTCTCGCGTGGTTTTTGCCGGGTTGAGGGCGCCCGGAGCGGCTTTGCTGTTCAGCCGGTTGATCCGGAGCAGGTGGCGGTGATTGACCTCGAAATGCTAAAAATACCTTGCCAAACAGGGGGTTGAGAAATTTTTCGAGCGCCCAATGAATTTGGCACCGCTCTTGTAATAATGAAAGACAAAGCGGCACAGCAGATGCCGCTTGCCAGAAAACCCAACTTTTGCGCCGATGATGGATCCTCCTTTTCCTCTCGGCGCTTTTTTTTGTTCCGGTCAAGCCAGCAGCAGCCTCCCCAGCGACGCCTTCGCCGCCGAGCCGGAGACATCGGGCATGATCTCAAGTTCCAGCATGGTCACGCCGTCGAGGTCCACCTGGTACTCCTCCTGCTCGGTGGTGGTGCCGGGAGGGGAGAAGGTGAACTGCTGGCGCACGATCTCCCGGAAGTGGTGGCCGTGGTGCTGCGCGTAACGCAGTACGAATTCCTGGGTCCGCGCCACTTCCTCTTCGTTGATCAGCAGGTAGATCCGCTTCACCTTTTGCGGAGCGTCGAACATCAGGCGGATCACCTGCGGCCCCGGCTCTGCCGCCCGCCATCCCGGGGCTCCCGCCGGCTGCAGGGCGGCCTCGATGGGCTGGGTCGGGTCTTCCGACGATATTTCCACCCGGGCGATGCTGTCCAGGTCCAGCCACTCGGCACCTTGGTCGTGGTGCTGCTGAAATTGGCTCTTCGTTACGGTTTTGCGCATCTCGTTCTCCTGTTCCGCCGCTGCGGCGCCCTCACCGGCTGATCCGGCGCGGGGGGTAGTGGTGCGTCTTCAAAGCAGTAACGCGGCAACCCACCAGACGATCAACGCCGCTTCCAGTACGGCGTCCAGCAGGTATACCGGTGCAATGACCTTGCGGGAGGCGTAAATGACATCGGCGGCGGCGAGGGCGGCGGCACTTCCTACCGCCAGCAGCACCAGCGCCTGTGTCACCTGGTCGGCGAGACCGGCCACGAGGAGGGCCGCACCGGTCACGCCCAGGACCGCCCCGACCGTCTTCACCAGCCACAGGTCCGTTTTGGGGCCGGTGATCATCATGAAGGTCCTGATGCTGAAGATAGGCCACAGGCCCGTTGTCAGGAAGTAGGCGCCCTGCACCGAGGCGACGGTCGTTTCCATGGCTCCTCCGGTGGGCTAGATCTGGCCGTGATCGGCAAAGCTGTAGTACTCGTTCTCGCCTATCACGATGTGATCGAGCACCCTGATCCCCATGATCTGTCCGGCCTCGCACAGAAGACGCGTGACGGCAAGGTCTTCGGGGCTGGGAGTGGGGTCGCCGCTTGGGTGGTTGTGCAACAGGATCATGGCCGCCGCCGACTGGCGCACCGCCGCGTTGAAGACCTCGCGTGGGTGCACGATGCTCTGGTTCAGCGATCCTTCGGAGATGAGGGCGCGGCTGATGATCCGGTTCTTGCCATCCAAAAGCAGCGCCACGAACTGCTCGGTGTGCCGGTCCCGGTATTCGTGGTTCAGGTGTTCGAATACCTGCGCCGCCGAGGTGAAACGCTCGAACGACTCGATGGGGCGCCGCTCCTTCTCGCGGATGCGCCGGGACAGGTCGAGCGCGGCCAGGATGCAGGTCGCCTTGGCGGGCCCGATTCCCTTGACCCGCTGGATCTCCGGCAACGAGGCGTCGGCCAGCCCCCGCAGGGACTTGAACTGAAGGATCAGCTCACGGCCCAGGTCCAGCGCGCTGCGGCCGCTGGCGGCATCGCCGCTGCCGAGGATGAGGGCCAGCAGTTCCGCTTCGGAAAGCGCCGATGGGCCACGTTGCATCATCTTCTCACGGGGACGTTCCGCTTCGGGCCAGCACTTTATTCCGCCGTTCATGAAACCGCTCCTGTGGTGGAGTCCCGGGCTGAAAAAAATTAAAGCTTAATAATACACAAGGGCGGCGGCTTCGCCAGACCGAAAGCGGCGAGGGAAGTAAACAGCATCCGCCTAATTAGTTTGAACGAATTACTTATTTCATGGTTTTATATTTGCCGGGGATATGTTATATCTCCACAGTTTGCAACTAGATACCGGCCCACGGCCGGGACTTTGGAGGGACTAATGTTTGGGTTGATGCCAAAAGAGGAAAAGTTTTTCGCCATGTTCAGGGAAATGTCCCACAACATCATCGAGGGGGCCCAGCTCCTGAAGGACATGCTGGACAACTTTGACGATCCTGTGGCCAGCCAGCGCAAGATCAAGGACGTCGAGCACAAGGGCGACACCATCACCCACGATATCATCAAGAAGCTGAACAAGAGCTTCATCACCCCCTTCGATCGTGAGGACATCTACGCCCTTTCCGCGGCACTGGACGACATCCTCGACCTGATCGACGCTTCCGCGCAGCGCTTCGTCATGTACAACGTGCAGAAGCCGACGCCGGAGTCCAAGGAGCTGGCCTTCCTGATCCTCAAGGCCTGCCAGACCATCGACAAGACCGTCGCCGTCCTGGGCGGCAAGCTTGAGCCGATCAGCGCCTACTGCATCGAGGTGAACGCCCTCGAAAACGAGGCGGACCGCGTCTGCCGCGAGGCGATTAGCCGTCTCTTCGCCGAGGAGAAGGACCCGATCCAGCTCATCAAGTGGAAAGAGATCTACGAGACACTCGAGACCGCAACCGACAAGTGCGAGGATGCCGCGAACATCCTGGAAAGCGTGGTGGTAAAAAATGCCTGAGGTCACACTGGTCCTGCTGGTGGCCGTCATCGGCGCGGCCCTGTTGTTCGACTACATCAACGGCTTCCACGATACCGCGAATGCCATTGCCACCTGCGTCTCCACCCGCGCACTCACCGTCAAGACGGCGATCTTCATGGCTGCGGGGCTGAACTTCCTTGGTGCGATGATCTCCACCAAGGTCGCGGCGACCATCGGCAAGGGAATCGTCGACGCCAACAACATCACGCAGATGGTGGTGCTGGCCGGCATCCTGGGTGCCATTATCTGGAACCTGATCACCTGGTACTACGGCCTCCCTTCCTCCTCATCGCACGCCATCATCGGCGGCCTGGTGGGGTCGGTGGTGGCCCACGCCGGCAGCGGAGCGCTGCACTGGGCCGGTCTCAAGAAGATCATCACCGTGCTGGTCATCTCTCCGGTCGTCGGCGCCTTCTTCGGCTTCATGTTCATGGTCGCCATGATGTGGGCCTTCAGGAACAAGGCGCCTTACAACCTGAACAAGGTGTTCCGCAAGCTGCAGATCCTGTCCGCAGCGGTGATGGCCTTCTCCCACGGCACCGCCGACGCCCAAAAGTCGATGGGTGTCATCACCATGGCCCTGGTCAGCTACGGCTCCATCACGACCTTCGACGTCCCCAACTGGGTCAAGCTCTCCTGCGCCATCGCCATGGGCCTGGGCACCGCCGCGGGCGGCTGGAGGATCATCAAGACCGTCGGCCACGACTTCGTGAAACTGCAGCCGGTGCACGGCTTCTGCGTTGAAACCGCTTCGGCGGGCGTCATCCTGGGCGCTTCGGCCATGGGCCTGCCCACCAGTACCACCCACGTGATCACCTCTTCCATCCTCGGGGTCGGCCTGACCAAGAGGATCTCTGCGGTCAACTGGGCAGTCGCCTACCGCATCGTCACGGCGTGGGTAATCACCATCCCGGCTTCGGGCTTCGTCGGTTTTGTCAGCTACATCGTGTTGTCGCCATTCCTGGGCAAGTAACGGGGGGGGACATCGGGAATAGGTCGGGGGCGGTCTGCGGACTGTCCCCGATTTTTTTTGGGGGGGGATTACTCCAGCTCTTCGCCCACCTCGGTCATCTCCTTGGTCAGTTCGGCCTGGGCTGCGTCCCTGGCGCGGAAGCGGATGACGAGGTAGTAGCAGAGGAAGTAGGCGATGACGGCGGCGAAGAAGCCGAGGATGGAGGAACCGAGGATCAGGGACTTGGCGTAGCGCTCAAGGTTGTGCCACTCGAGCCCCGCCGCGACCGGGAGGTCCTTGATGGGACGACCGCGCAGGAAGGCGCCCAGCTTGTAGCTGATCCCCAGGATGGGGACCACGGTGATAGGGGTGTTGACCCAGGCGCCGGTGATGCAGGTCAGTTTGTTGAGTCTCAGGAGAAAGGCGGCGACGATGGCCAGAGGGGTGTGCAGACCGAAGAACGGGGTGAAGCTGATGAAGACGCCGACGGCGAATCCGGCGGCGATGTGCCCGGGATGGCTGTCCAGCGACAGGATGCCGTAGATCCTTTTTTTCCAGAGCTCTTTGTTCAGCAACAGTCACCTCGAAGTGGGCCCCCAGTCTAAAGTCCGCACTGGCCTTTGTCAATGAGTTTGACGGCTGCGGCCTTTTAAGAAAATTGCCACAGGTGGGGAAACGTGTTAGTATCCTTGCCTTTACTAAACAAATAGACGGAATCCGTTATGCGTAAGGAACTGCTCAAAAAGGTAAAGAGAATCGTGGTGAAGATCGGCTCCGGCGTCTTGACCTGCGAGGACAACGGCATCGATCCCGCTTTCCTGGACGGGCTCGCCTCGCAGATCGCGGGGCTGCGCGCCAAGGGGATCGAGGTGGTCGTGGTCTCCTCCGGTGCCGTGGCGGCGGGGCGCCCGGCGCTCGGCCTGCCGGACCGGCCCAGGACCCTGCCGCAGAAGCAGGCAGCGGCCGCCATCGGCCAGTCGCGCCTGATGCGCGCCTACGAGGAGGCCTTCTCCGGCTACGACTTGAAGGTCGCCCAGATCCTTTTGACCCGCGACGACCTTGCCAACCGGCGCCGTTTCCAGAACGCGCGCGGTACGCTGGACACCCTGCTTTCCTGCGGCATCGTCCCGGTCATCAACGAGAACGACACCGTGGTGGTGGACGAACTGAAGTTCGGCGACAACGACAACCTCTCCGCACTGGTCACCAACCTGGTCGAGGCGCAGCTCCTCTTGATCATGACCGACATCGATGGTCTCTACACCGCCGACCCGCGCACCGACCCGGGCGCCACCCTGATTCACCAGGTGGGCGCGGTGACCCGCGAGATGGAGCGCGGCGCGGGGGGGAGCGGCACCAACGTCGGCACCGGAGGCATGGCGACCAAACTGGCCGCCGCCAAGAAGGTGGTGAAGTCAGGCGTCGCCGCCATCATCTTCGCCGGCAAGGGGGACGGCAACCTGGCCCGGGTCATGAACGGCGAACTGCTGGGAACCCTGTTCCTGCCCGCCGGCGAGTCGCTGAACCGGCGCAAGCACTGGATCGCTTTCACCATCAAGCCGGCCGGAAGCCTCGTGGTCGACGCCGGCGCCAGGGGCGCGCTGGCCACCCACGGCAAGAGCCTGCTCCCGTCGGGGATCGCGAAGGTCGAGGGGCGCTTCGATCGCGGCGCCTGCGTCAGGGTCGTGGACCCGGACGGTGTCGAGTTCGCGCGCGGCATCGTGGACTACTCCAGCCAGGAGATCGAGAAGATCAGCCGCCACAAGAGCAACGAGATCGAGCAGATTCTCGGCTTCCGCTACGGCGACGACGTCATCCACCGGGACAATCTGGTTCTGCTATAAAACGAGACTAAAACAAGACGTTTAACAGGGATAAAGGGGATACAGGGGATAAAACCTTGAAAGGATCAAGACGGGTTCTCTCGTCCTTTGCGGCTTTTCGCCCTTATCCCTTTTATCCCTTTTATACCTGTTAATTGCCTTAGGGTTTTACGGAGGTACTCATGTCAGTCGCCGAACAGATCCGCACCATCGCTGCCGAGGCCAGGCAGGCTTCCTTCGCCATGGCGAAACTCTCTTCCGCCGTCAAGAACGAGCTCCTGCTGGACATGGCGCAGGGGCTGGTGAACAACGCCGAAGAGATCATCGCGGAGAACAAGAAGGACCTCGCGGCCGGCAAGGAGCGGGGGCTCTCCTCCGCCATGCTGGACCGCCTCATGCTGAACGAGGCCCGCATCAAGGGGATGGCCGACGCCATCCGCGAGGTGGCCGCGCTCCCCGACCCGGTGGGTGAGGTGACCGGCATGTGGAAGCGCCCCAACGACCTCATGGTCGGCAAGATGCGCATCCCGCTGGGGGTGATCGGCATCATCTACGAGTCCCGCCCCAACGTCACCTCCGACGCGGCCGCCCTGTGCCTGAAGAGCGGCAACGCGGTGGTGCTGCGCGGCGGCTCCGAGGCGATCCACTCCAACCTGGCCATCGCCACGGTCCTGAAGGGCGAGCTGGCCAAGCGCAACATCCCGGCGGCGGCGCTCTCCCTGATCCCGTTCACGGAACGCGAAGGGGTCACCGAGATGCTCAAGCAGGAAGAGTTCATCGACGTGATCATCCCCAGGGGGGGCGAGAGCCTGATCCGTTTCGTGGTGGAGAACTCCAAGATCCCGGTCATCAAGCACTACAAGGGGGTCTGCCACATCTTCGTGGACGCATCGGCCGACTTCGAGATGGCGCGCGAGATCATCATCAACGCCAAGGTGCAGCGCCCCGGCGTCTGCAACGCCCTGGAGACGCTGCTGATCCACAAGGACATCGCCGAGAGCTTCGTCCCCTTCATCTACCAGGCCCTGGACGCGCAGAAGGTCGAGATCCGCGGCGACGAGACCTTCCGCAGCTTTGCTCCGCAGGCCGTGCCGGCCACCGAGGAGGACTGGTACGCCGAGTACCTGGAGCTGATCCTGGCCGCGCGCGTGGTGGACGGGCTCGATGCCGCCATCGACCACATCAACCGCTACTGCTCGCTGCATACCGAGTCGATCATCACCGGGGACTACGGCAACGCCCAGCGCTTCATCCGCGAGGTCAACTCCGGCGTGGTCATGGTCAATGCCTCGACCCGCTTCTCCGACGGCAACCAACTGGGGCTGGGGGCCGAGATCGGCATCTCGACCACCAAGCTGCACTCCTTCGGTCCGATGGGGCTCACCGACCTGACCACCACTAAGTTCATCGTGTACGGTGCCGGGCAGGTAAGGCCTTAATAGAAATCCCCTCTCCCTCTGGGAGAGGGCTAGGGTGAGGGATTGGCTGGGAAAACTCCCTCACCCGCCCTTCGGGCACCCTCTCCCGGAGGGAGAGGGGCCTAGCGGAAGAAGGTCATGGCTTGTCTCTGCGCCTTGGCGGCTTTGCGTTAAGGCCTTTGGTTTTCGTCCACAACCGGAGCCGGGATAGTAATGAAAACGGGGATACTGGGGGGGACCTTCAACCCCATCCATAACGCGCACCTGCGCATCGCCGAGGAGGCGCGCGACCTGTTCCAGCTGGACCGGGTCGTCTTCATCCCGGCTGCCACGCCGCCGCACAAGCCGCAGGTGGGGGAACTCTCCTTCGCCAGCCGCCTGGAGATGGTGCGCCTGGCGGTCGCCGGCAACCCCGCTTTCGAGGTCTCGGACATGGAGGCGGTGCGCGGCGGACGCTCCTACTCCGTGGACACGCTGCGCCAGTTGCACGCGGAGCACCCGGAGGACGAGCTCTTCTTCATCGTGGGGGCGGACTCGTTCAACGACATCTCCACCTGGCACCAGTACCAGGCCATCTTCGGGCTGTGCAACATCGTCAGCGTGCAGCGCCCCGGTTCAACCATCGCCAGTCTCGCCCAGGCCCTCCCTGTTGCCATAAGTGGGGAGTTCTGTTATGATTCGGCGGCTAAACGCCTGAACCACAGTTCGGGTCATTGTGTCTACGCGCTCGATGGGGTGCTGCTCGATATCTCATCCAGCCAAATCCGGCAGCTCGTCAGTGCCGACCGTTCGATCAGGTACCTCCTTCCCGAGGCCGTCGAACACTACATAAAGGAACAAGGGTTATACGTTGATGCAAGATAAGGAAGTAATGATTCCGGCCGTTGAACGCGCCGTGAAATGTGCGGCTTTCGCTCTGGACAAGAAGGCGCTCGACGTCAAGGTGCTCGAGATCAAGAACATCTCCAGCATCGCCGACTACCTGGTGCTCGCCACCGGGCGCTCCGACCGCCAGGTGCAGGCCATGGCCGACTCGGTCAAGCAGGGGCTCAAGCCGATCGACAAGGCCATCGACACCGAAGGGTACGATGAGGGGCGCTGGGTGGTGGTCGACTTCGGCGACGTCATCGTGCACCTGTTCCAGGAGGACGTGCGCAAGATCTACAACCTGGACGACCTCTGGAGCCGCGCCCCGCAGATCGAGATCCCCGAGGAGTACCTCTGGGAGCATAAAGAGAAATGAGACTGAAGCTCCTTTGGGTCGGCAAGACCCAGGAGAGCTGGGTCCGCACCGGCATCGAAGAGTACGCGGGGAGGGTGAAGCGGTACGCACCGCTGGAGATCCTGGAGGCCCGCGAGGAAAAGGGGGCGCAGGCGGCCACCATGCGGGAGCGGGAATGCGAGCGCCTCGCCAAGCTGATCCCCAAGGGGGGGAAGCTGGTGCTCCTGGACGAAAGGGGAGAACAGATGAGCTCCCCGGAACTCGCCTCCTTCCTGTCCAAGAACCGCGACCAGGGGACCCAGGACCTGGTCTTCGCCATCGGCGGGGCCTACGGCTTCACCGACAGCTTCCGGGCCCAGGCTTTCAAGACCATTTCGCTCTCCCGCATGACGCTCACCCACCAGATGGTGAGGGTCTTCCTGCTGGAGCAGATCTACCGCGGCTTCACCATCATTAACGGTGAGCCGTACCATCATGAGTAAGGGTAAGTGATTGTTTTAAAGGTGAAGACGTTCTGCTTCACCTTTTTTAATTGGATCTAATAACTCTAATGAGGGAGAAATGCCATGCCGAGAAAGCCTCTGCTCTTGATGATCCTCGACGGTTGGGGGATCAACCCCGAACAGGAAGCCAACGCCGTCGCCCAGGCAAAGACACCCAACATGAACCGGCTCACTGCCGAATACCCCTCCGGCCAGATCGACGGCTCAGGGCTGGCCGTCGGGCTCCCCTCCGGCCAGATGGGGAACTCCGAAGTCGGTCACACCAACATAGGCGCCGGCCGCGTCGTGTACCAGGACCTGACCAGGATCAGCAAGGCGATCGACGACGGCGATTTCTTCACCAACCCGGCACTGCTGGAGTGCATGGCCCAGGCGAAGGCGGGGAGCGGCAGGCTGCACCTGGCCGGACTTCTCTCCGACGGCGGGGTGCATTCGCACGACACCCACCTCTACGCGCTGATCGAGATGGCCAAGCGGCAGGGCGTGGCGCAGGTCTTCGTCCACTGCCTCATGGACGGCCGCGACACCCCGCCCCAGAGCGGCGCCGACTATATCAGGAACCTGGAAAACCAGATCGCCCGCATCGGTTTCGGCAAGATCGCGACGGTGATCGGGCGCTACTACGCCATGGACCGCGACAACCGCTGGGACAGGGTGGAGAAGGCCTACCGGGCCATGGTGCTGGGCGAGGGGAGCCCGTTTGCCAGCGCGGAAGCGGCCATGAAGCAGAGCTATGCCGACGGGGTCACCGACGAGTTCGTCCTTCCCAGCGTGATCATGGCGGGGGGCGAGCCGGTGGGGAGGCTTTCCGACGGCGACGCCTTCATCTTCTTCAACTTCCGCTCCGACCGCGCCCGCGAGATCACCCGCGCCTTCACCGACCCGCAGTTCAACGGATTCCAGAGGGAGGCGTGGCCGAAGCTTTCCTCCTACGTCTGCATGACCACCTACGACGAAACCTTCGGTCTGCCGGTCGCCTTCGGTCCCGAGGACCTGGTCAACATCTTCCCGGAAGTGATCAGCAAGGCAGGGCTCACCCAGCTGAGGATCGCGGAGACCGAGAAGTACGCGCATGTCACCTTCTTCTTCAACGGCGGCAGGGAGGAGGCCTTCCCCGGTGAAGACCGTGCCCTGATCCCGTCGCCGAAGGAGGTCGCCACCTACGACCAGAAGCCGGAAATGAGCGCGTACCTGGTCACCGAGGAGCTCATGAAGCGGCTGGACGAGGACAAGTACGACGTCATCATCCTCAACTTCGCCAATGCCGACATGGTCGGTCATACCGGCATCTTCGCCGCCGCCGTGAAGGCGGTGGAGGCGGTGGACGAGTGCGTGGGCAAGTTGGTGGAGAAGGTGCGCGCCAAGGGCGGCATCACCATCATCACCGCCGATCACGGCAACGCCGAGATGATGCAGGACGATCAGGGCGGACCGCACACGGCCCACACCTGCGACATGGCGCCGGTGGTGCTGGTGGATGACAGCAGGAAGGGCGTCAAGCTGAGGACCGGTGTCCTCGCTGACCTCGCGCCCACCATGCTGGATCTGCTCGGCCTGCCGCAGCCGGCCGAGATGACCGGGAAGAGTTTGCTGGGGTAGCTTGTGATCCAGTCTGACGTCTGACTGGTCTGACTGGTCGGACTGGTCGGACTGGTCGGACAGAAGAGAAGGAGAAACCATGAAGATAGTTGCCATCAACGGCAGCCCCCGCGGCATGAACGGTACCACGGGACGGCTTTTGGAAGAGGTGCTGGCCGGCGCGGTGCAGGCGGGCGCCGACATCGAGATCGTCTCGCTTTCCGAGACTCCCATCAAACCTTGCGTGGCCTGTGACGCCTGCCACAAGGTCGGCATCTGCCCGGTGAAGGACGAGTACGAAACCATTAAGGATAAGCTGCTGGCTGCCGATGCTTTTATCCTGGCGACTCCCAACTACCTTTTGAGCATCACCGCCCAGTTGAAGGCGTTCCTGGACCGCTGCAACGGCCTGATCCACCTCACCGCGCTGGAAGGGAAGTACTCGGCCCTGGTCGAGACCTCCGGCGGTGGCGGCGACGAAGAGCCGCTGGAGTACCTGCAGCGCATCGTCAACGCCATGGGGGCCCAGAACGTCGGCAGCATCGGCTCTCCCGGAGCGGGCCCGCGCATGTTCCCGGACCAGGAGGCGCTGTTCCAGAAGGCCCGGGCCTTGGGCAAAGACCTTTGCGACAGCGTGCGCGAGAAGCGCTCCTTCCCGGAGCAGGACCCGTTCCGCCTCGGCTTCAAGGAGCGCATGAGCCACCTGATCGGCTTCATGGGCGAGTGCTGGCCTTATGAGAAGGAGTATCTGGCACAAAGGTAGAGCTGAGATCGTCAGATCGTCCCGGTGGCAGCGCCCTCACCCCTGCCCCTCTCCCGGAGGGCGAGGGGAAATGATGCCTTCTCCCTCCGGGAGAAGGTGCCCCGCAGGGGCGGATGAGGGAACCGGCTACCGGGAGAGACAGGGCCCGGGAGATCTTTCTCGGACCTGGTCAACGCCCCACCACATGATCCATTGGAGGATACATGAGCAACACCGAAGAGTTGAACAACTGGGCCTTCGCCCACAAATGCGAGAAGGCGGTTGAGAACCTCAAGAAGAACGGCTTCGACGCGCTCTACTGCCATAACGGCGAAGAAGTGTTCCACTACATCGTCAACGAGGCGGCCCAGGCCAAAAGCGTCGGCTTCGGCGGGTCGCTTTCCATCGCGGACCTGAAGCTCTCCGACAAGCTGAAGGGGATGGGGAAGGAGATCCTGAACCACGGTCTGCCGGGGCTTTCCCCTGAGGAGAAGCTGGCCATCACCAGGCGGCAGCTTACCTGCGACCTCTTTCTGACCGGGAGCAATGCGGTGACTCTTTCCGGTGTCCTGGTCAACATCGACGGCAACGGCAACCGCGCCGCCGCCATGTTCTTTGGTCCGCAGAAGGTGATCGTGGTGGTGGGACGCAACAAGCTGGTGGACGGCAGCATCGAGGACGCAGTACAGCGCATCAGGACCTACGCCTCGCCGCCCAACGCCAAGAGGCTGAACCTCTCCACCCCCTGTACCACCACCGGCTTTTGCTCGGACTGCAACTCGCCGCAGCGCATCTGCCGCGTGACCACCATCATCGAGAGGAAGCCGAGGAACACCGATATCAGGGTGCTGGTGGTGAACGAGGATATGGGACTTTAGAGAAGCAGAAGCCGTTCAACGTTCTACGTTCTATGTTAAAACCAGGACCTTCCGTGCTGATGGCAAAGGGACAGATGCAGCGCGGACTTCATGCAAGGGGCAAGGAGCGTTTCTAACGTCGAACGTCGAACGTTGAACGTTGAACGGGTTTGTTTCTTGGGGGTAGTCATGCTCTTGCGCCCTCTGATCGATCTGCTGTTTCCCCCTTTGTGCCATGCGTGCAAAGGGGCCATACCTGCGACCGGGGCGGAGGAACCTCCGCCCCAGCCTTTCATCTGTGCCGACTGTCTCGGCAAAATCACTTTTCTCACCTCGCCCCTGTGCACCCGCTGCGGTGCCCCCTTTGCCACTGGCGATGGCCGCGACCATACCTGCGGCGCGTGCCTGTCGCATCCTCCTTCCCATACCTGCCGCTCGGCGGCTGTCCTTGCCGGTCCGCTCCAGGAAATGATCCATCGCTTCAAGTACGGCGGGAAAATGCACCTGGCCGATCCGCTGGGGCTGCTGGCGTACCAAAGGCTGGAACAGTTCCTGGACGAGGCCAATCCAGACTGCGTGGTGCCGGTGCCGCTGCACCGCAAGAGGCTCCGGCAACGGGGCTACAACCAGTCCCAACTGATCGGGGAAGTGCTCGGGAAGAAACTACGGGTGCCACAAGTGGTGGGGAACCTGCGCCGGCTGCGCTGGACGGAGCCACAGACGGGGCTGGATGCCGGCGACAGGGTGACTAACGTGAAAGGCGCCTTCGGGGTGCGGGATCCGAAGGCGTTGGCGGGAAAGCGGGTGCTGCTGGTGGACGACGTCTTTACCACGGGGAGCACCCTCGGCGCCTGCGCCGACGCGCTGCGCGACGCTGAGGTCGCCGCGGTGGCGGCGGTAACGGTGGCGCGGGGGCTCCAGCAGTAGTGTGGCGCCCAGTAGAAGGGACTGGCTCCGCTAGGTGCCTGTCCCTCTAGCGGAACGCTCCTTTTGGCTCAGCCATCTGCCAAACAGTAGGGGGACAGGCACCTGGCGGAGCCAGTCCCCCCTGGCGCGGTTGGTCCCCCCTCCCCTTGCGGGAAGGGGCTAGGGGGTGGGGTGAGAGTCAAGGGAGGGGGAGTCCGGGGACGGCGCGAAGAAGGCTTCGAGCCTCCGGCAGATCTCTTCTTCCGGTGCCTTCTGTACGGTGACGCCGTGCAGCGCGGTGAGGAAGATCTTGCCGTAGTTCTTGGTCAGTACCCGCGAATCCAGGATCAATACCGCGCCGCGGTCCTCCTTGCTCCGGATCAGCCTCCCGAAGCCCTGCTTGAACTTGATCACCGCCTGCGGCACGGTGTAGCTCATGAAAGGATCGCCCCCCTTGGCGGTAATGTGCTCGCTCCTCGCCTCCAGGATCGGCTCGGTGGGAACCCGGAAGGGCAGCCGGGTGATCACCACCAACTCCAGCCCCCGCCCCTGCACGTCCACTCCCTCCCAGAAAGAATCGGTACCGAACAGCACAGGGTTGAGCGAGTTGCGGAACTTGGAGAGGAGCATGTGACGGTTGGTCTCCCCCTGGCGCATCGGGGTGAGGCCGGCGGCCTTGAGCGGCTCGGCCAGGCGGTTGAAGACCCGTATCAGGAGGTCGTACGAGGTGAAGAGCACGAAGGCGCGCCCCTGGGAAATCTTTAGCGCGTCCAAAAGGTGGCTGCACAGCCGCGCCTCGAACATGGGTGAGGTCGGCTCGGGCATGTCGGAAGGGACCGCCACCAGCGCCTGGTGCGCGTAGTCGAAGGGGGAGGGGAGCAAAAGCTCGCTGACCCGATCCTTGGCGAGCAGCTCGATGCCGGTGCGGTGTTTCAGAAAGTCGAACTTCTCCCCGATGGCGAGCGTGGCCGAGGTGAGCACCACGGTCTTGAAGCGGTCCAGGATCGCCTTCTTGATTGACTCGGCCACCTCTAAGGGAGAGCAGCAGAGCTTCACCAGCGGGCCCTTTCTCAATTCAAACCAGCGGCAGAACTCATCCTCCCGCGCCATGAAGAACCTCAGCGCATCGACGGCGCACTCGATCCTCCCTTTCACTCCCCTGAGGTCGGTGAGCGGCCCGGCCAGCTTTTCCAGCACCTTGTCGGAAAGCTTCTCGCATCCCTTCAGAAACGCCTGCATGGCCAGGGCGTAGTCGGAAAGCTCTTTGGCCATATTCTCGATGTGCGGCGTCACCTCATGCCAGAGGGGCGTATTATAAATCGCCGGCGTCACGCGCAGCTTCTGCTCGACCCCGTCCTTCTTCAATTTCCTGAACAGCGCCTCGCCGATCTGGTCCATGCCGCGGGTCACCGCCTCCAGCACCGCGACCCTCCTGGGGATCAGGCGCCCTTCCAGGACTTCGGCGATCTCCAGGTAGAGGTCGTCCTGCGATTCCGGTACGGCGGCGGAGAGCTGCGTGGAAAGCTGCGGCAGCACGCCGCGATGCGCTTTCCTTGGGTGTTGCAGTTTGCCCAGCAGCTTGACCAGCCCCAGTCGCGAGACCTGGCTGGAGAGGAAGTTGGTGGCGACATCCTCCAGGTGATGCCCCTCGTCGAAGATGAGCCGGTGGAAGGGGGGGAGGATGGCGGTGGCGTCGTAGCCGGTCTCCTGGCGCACCGAGAGGTCGGCGAGGAGCAGGGCGTGGTTAACCACGAGGAGGTCGGCGCCGGCCGCCTCGCGCCGGGCCTTGTAGAAGAAGCAGCGCGGGTACTCCGGGCACTTCACCCGTCCGCACTGGTCCGACTCGCAGCATAGCTCTTCCCATACTTCATCCTTGGGGATGAAGGCCAGGTCGCCGCGGCAGCCGTCCTCGGTCTTTTTGCTCCAGGCGACGATGGCGTCCAGCTCCTGGGCGGTGTCGTCCTTGAAGAGGGAGGCGTCGGCGGCGTTCACCCGCAGCTTCCTCAGGCAGAGGTAGTTGCCGCGCCCCTTGACCAGCACGGCGCGGAACTGCACGCCGGCGTGCTGCTGCAGAAACGGGATGTCCTTCTGGATCAGCTGCTCCTGCAGGTTGATGGTGTTGGTGGAGATGACCACCCGCTCCTTGTTGCGCACCGACCAGAGGGCGGCGGGAAGGAGGTAGGCCAGCGACTTGCCGGTGCCGGTCCCGGCCTCGACGATGGCAACCTTCTCCTCGTTGAATGCTTCCGAGAGGTTGAGCGCCATCCTGCTTTGCTCGGGACGGTGCTCGTAGCCGGGCAGGGCCTGGGCCAGCACGCCGTCGGGCGCGTAGAAATGCTCGACCTCGGGATAGGAGAGGCGTTCCACCACCTTGCGCGCGAAGGGCGCGACCACCTGGTTGGCGCGGGAGGCGTCGTTGTTGACGATGTAGAAGCCGACCCCTTGGTTGCCCAGGAGCGAGGCGATCTCGATATCGGGTTGCGAAGGGTTGAGGTTGCCGGAGGGGTGGTTGTGGATGACCACGTCGCCGAAAGAGCAGGCGATCATGATGGCGGGGACGGCGTCCTTGTTGCCGCGCGCCAGCGGCTCCACCGTGACGACGATGCGCGCCTCGTCGGTGCGACCCAAAAAGAAGACTTCGTTGCCGTTTGCTTCTGAGATTGCAGTGCGGAGCTGCTCGATGGCGAGAGCTGAAAAGTACTTTTGCATGACCCGGTTGAAGATACAGGGTTTGGGTGGGGGAGGCAACTGAAAAGGCTAGGGGATGGGGGCTAGGGACTGGGGGCTGGTCTCCCCTCGCCCTTTGGGAGAGGGGCGGGGGTGAGGGGTGTCTTTGGCGGTTGGGCCAACCGGAGAGGCGGGCGAATGATTATTCGCCCCTACAGGATGTGCGTGTTTATATATGCCAGCAAAAGGTGAATGTAGAGTGGCAGCGTGATTGATAGATCGGGCCGCTATGTGTTAGAAGGGAAGCCGAGGAGTTTTCATGCTGCGTTACAACACATTTTCGGAAGAGCTCAAGAGGGTGTTCGGCTGCAAGGTGCAGCGGCTCTCGGTGGACGCGGGATTCACCTGCCCCAACCGCGACGGCAGCGTCGGCACGGAAGGGTGCATCTTCTGCGGCGGCAAGGGATCCGGGTCCTACGGGATCCTGCAGGGGGTAGGGGTCGCCGAGCAGTTGGAGCACGCCAAGGAGGTCATGGTCAGGAAGTACAAGGCGGCCCGCTTCATCGCCTACTTCCAGTCCTACTCCAACACCTACGCGCCGGTGGAACAGCTGCGCCGGCTCTACGACGAGGCGCTTTCGGTGCCGGACGTGGTGGGCCTCATCGTCGGCACCCGCCCGGACTGCCTCCCGACCGAAACCCTCGACCTCCTCGCCGAGTACGCCCGGCGCTGCTACTTCTGGCTGGAACTGGGCCTGCAGTCGCCGCTGGACCGCACCCTCTCCGCCATCAACCGCGGCCACGACCTCGCCTCTTTCAGCGCCGCCGTCAGGGAGTGTCAAAAGCGCGGCATTCGGGTCTGCGCCCACATCATCCTGGGGCTGCCGGGGGAGAGCCGCGAGGAGATGCTCTCCGGTGCGGAGTTTCTCAACCGGGCCGGCGTGGACGGCGTCAAGGTTCATCTCCTGCACGTGATGCGCGGCACCCGGTTGGCCGAGTTGTACCAGGCCGGAGAGGTGCCGCTTCTGGACCGGGACAGCTACGTGGGGCTGGTCTGCGACTTTCTGGAGCGGCTCGACCCCAACATCGTGGTGCAGCGGCTGACCGGTGACGGCAACAGGAAGGATCTGATCGCGCCGCTTTGGTCGCTCGCCAAGTTCGAGGTGCTGAACTGTATCGATCACGAACTGGAGCGGAGAAACACCAGGCAGGGCGCGCGGCGGGGACTGGCTCCGTAAGGTGCCTGTCCCCTTTCTACCTCACCCCCTCCCGCAAGCCCTTTAGTTCCACGCGCGCGGCTTGGTGCTCAGGGGACGGCTGCCTTCTGCGCGGGCCAGTATCTTGGGAACTTCAATCCTCTTCGCCAGCGCCGGGCGCCAGAAATACGAGTCCCGCCCTTCTGCGCCGCCAACTCTCGTTATCCTCAGCATCACGCCGGTTTCGGCCGTGGGCTCATAGCTGAACTTGGTCAGCAGCCGCGCCGGCCTTTTGACGTCGAGGCTGTAGCTGCCGTCCCCTTCCTCGGTGAGGCGGTCCTTGGCGCCAAGGGCGACCACGCCCCGGTTCCGCTCGACGCCCTGCCCCTCGCGGCGCTTCTCCAGGTAGCTCAGCCAGATCTTGTTCGGTTGGCCGACTACCGTCCTCAGCCCCACCTCGTCCTCGTAACCAAGCCGCCCGAAGGAAACCGCGGCGATGTCGTCACGGGTCAGTCCCGTGACCGCCTTGCCGCTGCCGTCTTTAACGGTGAAGTCGACGTGCAGGGAGCCGTCGTTGGCGATGGTCACCCAGCCTATCTTCAGTTCCATCCGTTCCGCCTGCTCAGGTGCAGCTGTTTTATGGGCGGCCTTGCCTGCGGCGCCGGATTCTGCGGCAGTAGCAGTCAGCGGAGACGCTGCTAAAAGCGCGGTGGCGATAATGGTCATGACTGTGAGGAAATTTGCTCTGACACTTTTCATAATGTCCTCCTGGGATGGGTGAGTATTTACACCGCTGTCGATCTGGTGTAAGGATAGGACTCAAATAGTATCCTTGTGAAGGGCCACATTTTAGAAATTTTATGGATACACTTCGTTTACAGCTTTGTTCTTCCGCCGAGGACGCTGAGAGAGGGACGGCATGATCTATCTGAACCCCGAGTCAAAAAAGCCTTTATATCAGCAGCTTTATGAGCAGCTGAAACATAACATCATAACCGGCGAATACGAGAAGGGGAGCCGGCTGACGTCGACCAGGGACCTGGCCAAAAATTTATCGATCGCGCGCAACACGGTGGAGGCTGCCTACGACCAGCTCTGCATCGAGGGGTACGTGGAGGGGCGGCACGGATCGGGTTACGTGGTGCAGGATCTCCAGGAGGACCTGCTGAATTTTCCCTGCATCACGGGGGAGGGCGACGATTCGGAGTTCCTTCCGGTGACCGGGCCAGCCACGGATGTGGAGGAACCGGCGCCGGTGCAGGCCAACCCGGTGAAATACAACTTCTCCTACGGCGATTTCGATCCGCACTCCTTTCCCCACGCGCTGTGGCGGCGCCTGAACAACGAGGTGCTGACCTCGCTCAAGGTCGATTCCATCGCCTACTACGGGGATAAACAGGGGGAACTGCAGTTGCGGCGGGAACTGGCGAAATACCTGCGCCAGTCGAGGGGTGTCAAATGTTCCTCGGATCAGATCGTGGTCGGCGCCGGACTCCAGGACCTGGCCATGATGATCTGCCTGCTGTTTCCGCCGGAGGAGCGGATCCTTGGCATGGAGGAGCCGGGTTACGACTTCACCAGGGTCATCTTCGGCAACCACGGCTACCGGGTGCTCCCGATCACGGTGGGGGAGTCGGGCATCGACCCGGCGGAGCTGAAGCAAAGCGGGGCGCGGCTCGCCTACGTCACCCCGTCGCACCAGCTCCCGACCGGCGTGGTGATGCCGATCCAGCACCGCATGCGGCTGCTGCAATGGGCGGAGCAAAGCGGAGGGGTCATCATCGAGGACGACTACGACAGCGAGTTCCGCTACCGGACCCGGCCTATCCCTGCCCTGCAGTCGATCGACTGCCAGGAGCGCGTGATCTATCTCGGGACCTTTTCCAAGGCCTTCGCGCCCGGGCTGCGCATGGGGTACATGGTGCTGCCGCAGTGGCTGCTGGCCCGGTATCACACCGTCTTCGAGCGCTACAAGTGCGCCGTGCCCCGGCTGCAGCAGTACGTCGCGACCAGCCTCTTGTCGGGGGGGCACTGGGACCGGCACTTGAGGAAGGTCTGCCTGGTGAACAAGAAGAAGCACGAGGTGCTGGTGCAGTCGATACAGAGGGAGATGGGGGATCGGGTGCGGATCTACGGGTCCCACGCGGGGCTGCACGTCCTTTTGGAGCATTGCACCGGCGAGACCCAGGAAGCGATGGTGGCGCGGGCGGCGGCGTACCAGGTCAAGGTGACGCCGACCCGGCAGTTCTGGCAGAACCCGGCGTCCGCCCCGGAGAACCTGATCATGATCGGCTTCGGCGGCCTCTCCGCGGAGGAGATCGCCGAGGGGATAAAGCTGTTGCGGCAGGCGTGGTTCGGCTGATCGCGTGAAGGATGCCGCAAAGATTATTTATGGTTAACTCTTGTGGTGCTTCGGCTTGTTGGACCGGACAACGGAGGGGGCCATGGATATCTCGGGCGAGATTACATCTTTTGACGACTTCCGCAGGCTGATCATCAAGACCGCGCCGGGCTCGTGGAACTTCTTCCGGGGCGAGAGCCGCGACTTCTATACCCTGATCCCGAAGATCGGACGGCTCACTCCCGATCCGGGCGGCGCTGGGCGGCGTCCCGCCAGCGAGGTGATGCCGGCCGACATCTACGGCGAGTACCAGGCGTTGCAGGAGTTCAAGAAATCGGGGCGCCACCTGGTCGAGGTGCAGCCGGCCACGGAATGGGAGTGGCTGGCGCTGGCGCAGCATCATGGCCTGCCGACCCGGCTGCTGGACTGGTCGGTGAATCCGCTGATCGCCCTGTACTTCGCCGTCGCCGCGCCCTACGGCGACCTGGACCTGCGGCGGGACCGGCTCAACAATCCCGACTACTGCGGCGGCGCCGCGCTCTACATCGTCCATACCATGTACGGGCTATCCGACATCGACGAGAGGGCCAACCCCTTCGAGGCCGACACCTGTTTCTTCATGGCGCCGGTGATCGCCTCACGCATCAAGGCGCAAAGCGGGGTGTTCTCGCTGCTGAGGAACCCCTGGCGGCCGCTGGAGCAGCAGCTTTCACCGAGGGAGCATATCCGCAAGTACCGCATTCCCTTTGAAAACCGGGGATTCCTAGCCCAGGAACTGAAGCTTTTGGGGATCAACCATGCCTTCGTGTTCGCCGACCTGGACGGGCTGGCGAGGTACATCCAGGAGAAGGTTTCCGACAAGATAGATCCCCAGCAGTCGCTGGCGCACCGGCATACCTAGAACTGCGGGGCTGGGGGCTAGGGACTAGGGGCTAGTGAAAAAGGGACAACGTAAAAAGGGGACAGGCACCTGCGGAGCCAGTCCCCTTTGATTTGTAACGTAGAACCTAGATGTTGAGTGCCACGACATCGTGGACAGATTTTGATGCCAGGACATCGTGGACACTCGTTCCCTCAACGTAATTTGTAGTCGAATTCCTCGACCTGGATTCGGTCTTGGAAAACTTTCAGTTTCTGC
>NZ_BLXY01000011.1 GCF_014193585.1 Geomonas paludis | reverse complement strand
GCGTCTTGTATGTTTACGATCAAGCAGCTAGATTTTCTGTTCCGGGACATGGCAGTTTGTTCGCGTCTTGGGTTCGAGCCCGTCGCAAAGCGTAAAACGCCATGTCCTCTTCTTCACAGCCCGAACGGTTGCCTGGGCCTGAGCCCGCATCTTCGCAAGAAAGGGACGGAGAAAACATGGAACCTAAAGTAGCTGTAGCTGGTATTGATGTAAGCAAAGAGAATCTCGACCTATTCGTGATCCCTCTGGGTGTTTCACAGCGGTTCGTCAATGATGAGAGCGGCTGCAATCAACTGGTGAAAGTCCTTGCTGAGCTAGCACCATCCCGGGTTATTTTCGAGTCCACAGGAGGACTCGAAATGCTGGCAGCCGGAATTGCTTCTGCGGCGTCACTTCCCGTAGTAATTGTCAATCCCAGGCAGATTCGAGATTTCGCCAAGGCCTGTGGATTACTTGCAAAGACAGACAAGCTTGATGCAAAGGTAATCGCACTATTCGGCCAGAAGATTGAGCCTGACATCCGTCCTCTTAAGGATGAGCCAGCTCAGGAACTATCGGCGCTGATCTCGCGCCGGAGGCAACTCGTCGAGATGCTCACGGCCGAGAAGAACAGACTTTCCGCTGCTCCGAAATCAGTACGAGATGGCATCATCCGCCACATCGAATGGCTGGAGGAGCAGATCCGCTCCTATGATGACGATATATCTCGTTTCATCCAGTCTTCCCCAATGTGGAAGGCAAAGGGGGAGATTCTAACCAGTGTCAAGGGCATTGGTCCTGTGACTGCAGCAACTTTGCTCGCTGCACTCCCCGAGCTGGGATCTGTCACCAGACAACAAATAAGCGCGTTAGTTGGCCTGTGCCCTTACAACCGTGACAGCGGCAGGGTTAAAGGCAAACGCTCGATCTGGGGAGGCCGTGCAGCAGTACGTTGTGTCTTGTACATGGCGGCACTAGCAGCAGTGCGATTTAACCCCACGATAAAAGTCTTCTATGACCGGCTAAGGAACGCCGGTAAGGTGCACAAGGTGGCTATAACCGCTACGATGCGAAAGCTCCTGGTCATACTGAATGCAATGCTCAGAGATAACCAGCCTTGGAGCGATAGCCACGCTTTTGCTTGACAGAGAACACGGTTGCTTTGCGCATTAACAATCGCTTATTCTAGCCTGCTCCACCACCTTGTCAATTAGTCCGTCACCCGGAGCCTGCCTGGCCCGGCGCCTCGATGCGGAACTCGGCCCCGTTGGCGACGTTACGCGCCGAGAGCCTGCCGGGAATGTTCTTCTCGATGATCACCTTGGACATGTACAGCCCGATGCCGGTACCCCGCTCCGGTCCCCTGGTGGTGAAATAGGGGTCGAAGATCTTCTCGATGATCTCCTCCGGGATGCCGCCGGCGTTGTCGCGTATGGTAACCACCGACCGCCCCTGCTCCTCGAACACCGCGACCCGGATCTCGCGGCTGGCGACCTTTCGGTCCAGGAAGGCGTCCCGGGCGTTGAACAGTATGTTGAGGATGGCCTGGGAGAACTCGTTGGGATGCCCGGTGATGACGGGATTGCCACTGATGTGCAGCTCCACCGCGATCTGCAGGGTCTTGAAACTCTCCTGGACCAGGGAGAGCGTTTTCTCCACCACCTCGGCGACCCGGAACGGGACCGACTCCTTGTCCGGCTTGAAGAAGTTCCTGAAGTCGTCGATGGTCCTCGAGGTGTGGCCCAGCACCTTCATGAACCTGGCGACACTCTCGCCCAGGTACTCGCGGGAGAGCCCGCCCCGGTCGTACATGACCGGCAGTTCCTGGACGATCAGCCCGAGCTCGTTGAGCGGCTGGCGCCACTGGTGCGCGATGTTGCTGATCATCTCTCCCAGGGCGGCCAGGCGGTTTTGCTGCAGGAGCATGCGCTCCTTCTCCCCCAGTTCCTCCAGCGCCTGCAGCCGCTGCGCCGTTTCCTCCTCCAGTTCGAACAGGGTCCGCGTCAGCTCTTCGTGCTGCAGTTCGATCTTGCGCCTGCTTTCTTCCAGGTCCGCGGTGCGCTGCGCCACCCGCTGCTCCAGTTCCTGCTTGGCCTGTTCCAGCGCGCCGATCAGTTCGCAGTTACGATAGCTGATGCCGATGATGGCGGCGGTGCCCATCAAGAGGCTCACGTCCCTCTCCACCAGGGGGCGCTTGGTCTTCACGTTCTCGGCGGTGAGGACACCCAGGGAGACCCCGTCCGACACCACGGGGCAACAGATGAAGGCCCGGGTGCCGTTCTTCATCGCGCAGGCCAGCGTCCGCTGCCCCAGCGTCTCCTTCTCCTGTTCCAGGTTGTTCACCAGAAACGGCCGCTGCTCATTGAGGCAGGCGACATAGACGTCCTCCCCGTCGCCGCCGTGGTCCAGGGGGAGGTCGAGGCCGTTCAGGCAGGCCAGCTCCCCCGCGCCGTAGCCGTAGCTGGCGCGCAGCTGCAGCCGCCCCTCCTGGGCGTTGACCAGGAAGATGGCGCCCCGGTCGTACTCGAGCCTGCGCTGCATGATGTCCGCCACGTCCATGAGCATCTCCTCGAGACGGGTGAGGTTGCCCAGGCGCTGTCCTATCTCGTGGGTCAGCATGGCGTTGTTGTAATTGAGATCGATCTGCTCCAGCAGGTTCTCGATGGAGTGGTTGGTGCTGCTGAGCCCTTCCTTGATAGCCCTCTTCTCGCTCATCTCCGCTGCCAGCCAGACCAGGAGAAAAAGCGCCAGCGAGCCGAGCAGGATCTCCGGGGCACCCCGCCCCTGCAGCGCCACCAGGAGCACCAGGTTGACCGCGACCAGGACCGGCAACAGGACGTTGCGCGCCTTCTTCAGGTAGGTGTAGGGGCTCTTCTCCCAGGTGACGATGTAGCGGCAGACCGGGTCGCCGCGGAACACGCACTCGGGCTGCTGTATGGTGGGGAGGTGGCGGATTTCCGGGAAGTACTGCAGGTCGGTGAGCTTGTGGTTGAACATGAGCACGATGGCCTCGAAGAAGCCGATGCGGTTCTCGCACTGGTACTGCTTCTCCAGCCCCGGCTCCACCGGGGTGACCGTGATCTCGACCATGTTGGAGGCGAGCGGGCGCGAGTTGTAGGTGGTGCTCCTGGTGAAGTTGGCCGTGGCCTTGCTGATGATGTCGAAGGTGCTGGAGGCGTCCACGAGCCCCAGGATGTACTGGCGCATGGCCCCCAGCACGTCGGGGGAGGCGGCGTAGCGTCCCGCCTCGCGCGCGATCTTCGGGTTGCCGGTCATCTGCAGCAGCCGCTCGTAGAAGCGGTCCACTTGGTCCTGCCGGAACCAGTGCGCCTGGTCGGCCACCTCGTAATCCTTCATCCCGGCGTACGCCAGGAGCTCGTTGATGTCGACGTGGCTGTACTTGTGCTTCACCAGCAGGATGAAGGAGTTGATGATCCTGCTGTTGTACAGCGGCATGTCGCGCAGGCGGGATGGTTCCATTCAGGCTCCGGCGGGCTTCACTGCCCTTTGGGGTGTCCCTTGAAAAGTCCGTCGCAATACTGCAGAAAGTGGTCGCTGTAGTGCATGTCCAGGGTCCAGAGCAGGTAGCTCTTCTCGCGCGGCAGCCCCTTCTCCTCCACGTAGGCGTGCGGGAAGGTGAGCACCGGCATCCCCTCCCCCTGGTAGTGCCGGCTCACCTGCCTCAGGGAGAGCGCGATCAGCTCCGGGGGCGTTTCCTGGTCGATGACCACCGCGGTGACGCAGTTGGTGAGCTCGGCCATGTTGAAACCGGCGTCGGTGCAGTTGACCAGGAACAGGGCTTTCAGGCCGCCCCCCCTGCGCAGCGAGTAGAGGTAGAGCTCCTTGTGGAAGCCGAGGTTGCGGTAGTCGTCGTTGACCTCGCTGCTGCCGGCCGCGCCCGGGGTAAGGTCGAAGGCGTCGATCATCAGCCCCGCGGAGACGTGGCGGTAGAAGCGCCCCAGTTCGGTCAGGTCGAAGTCGCTGCTCACGGAGAGCACCCACGGCTCCGGCCAGGGGGGCTCGTCCCCCTCCGGGCGGTAGTGGGAGTAGGCAAACAGGTCCAGGGAGCAGCTTTTCTGGTCGCCGTGCTTGTGGGCGAAGCCGCCGAAGACCCGGGCCGGGAACTTGTTGTCCGGGCGGTAGTAGCAAAAGACGTAGCGCAGGTGGGCGAAGGGGAAGCTCTCCAGCTCGTTCAGGTACTGTCCCACCTGTTCCAAAACGGCCAGCCCCGCCCTGACCGATGCGGACTTTCTGGCGGCGTGGTGGTGGATGAGCCAGGAGTTCTGGTAGAAGCGCACCATGGCCAGGTGCCCCAGGATGGCGCCCCGGTCCAGGTAGATGAAGTGCCGGGCGATGTGCGGGTTCTCGCTGTACAGCCTGGCGTAGGTCTCCTTGATCCGTTCCTTGTTGGCCTGGAAGTAGGCGTACTTGCCGGGATAGATGAAGCCGGTCTGGAAGAAGAAGTCCCACAGGTCGTCCAGGTCCACCTCGGTACTGACGTAGGCGTTGCGGTCGGCCGCCTGGTGCAGGATGGAAAGGAGCTTGACGTGGTCGCGGATCTCCATCTCCAGGATGGCGCAGCCGCAGCGGGCGCTCCGCTCCTCCCCCTCCTCCCCGGTGACGTTGCGCGAGAGCACCTGGGCCAGGCACTCCAGGGTCAGCCCCTGGGCGAAGGTGATCTTCACCCCCGGCATCATCATGCCCGGCAGCAGCACCGATTCCCCCTCGTTCTCCTCCACCGAGAAACCGGTGCCGGAGAGGTCCCCCATCTTCAGGTTGACCCTTTTGCCGATGAGCGGGTGGTCGAACACGATGTTGGGCGATGGCACCAGTTCTTTGCGTGCGTTGCGGTAGGCCTTGGGCCGGAAGCGGCGGAAGTTGTCCTGATGCTGTTTCAAGACGAAGGAGCAGCGCCGGTTGTCGCTGTCGAGGGACAGGATGTCGAAGCTCCCCGAGAAGATCAGGGCGTCGCCGCGTGACAGTTTCAGGTGCACCGGCTCGTCCGTATTGATCCAGTTGAGCGCCTCGGGGCGCTGCCAGGTCCCGGTGACCCGCAGCGTGACCGGAGTGAAGTCGACCAGTTCGCAATCGAAGAGCACGCCGTGCTGCAGCAGTTGCGCGCTGACCTCGTTGGCGGGATGGCGACGGATCTTCCTGGCCTGGAACTCGCGGCAGGCGGTCGGGAGCAGCAGGGACAACCCGGCATCATCGATGGAGAGCAACTCGGAGTTCACCACCAGGTACTTCCTCCCATCGGCGATGAGGAGGTAGGCGAACCGGTACGTCTTCAGGATCTGCTGGATGCTCCACGGCTCGTCCCAGCGGCACTCCAACTGCTCTCCCGCACACGGCTCGGGCCGGGCGCGAAGCAGGATGGCGTCGTCGTAGACCAGGTGCTTCAGGCACACCAGCACGGTCTGGTCCTGGAAATTGATGTAGTTCAGGCGGTTCACCAAGTGGCTGCGGCTGACGCTCTTGCCGGTCGCCGGGCTCTCGGCATCGGATGGGACTGCACGAAGTGTGGTTACCGCGTCTCCCATGTGTCCCTCCCGGGCGGTCCAGGACGGTTTGCTGGCGCGAGTTTGGCAACGGAATCAGACAGACGTGCCGCTTTGCTCCTGGGCCGGCGGGTGGGCCGCAAGCTCGGGCGCGACGTTGAGCCCCAGCCAGTACTGCACCAGGTTCTGCATCATCACCAGGAGCGCGTTGAATGAGTTGGGCTTGAACAGGAAGGAGTTGCAGCCAAGCTCGTAGGCCCGGTTCAGATCCGCCGCCGGCACCGGCGTGGTGAGCACGACCACCGGCAGCCGTTTCAGGGCCGGCTGTTCCCTGAGCCACGACAAAAGCCCCACCCCCGAGATGTGCGGCAGCTGCAGGTCGAGCAGCATCAGGACCGGCATCGGGTAGCTGTCCCGGTCCTGGAACACCCCGCGTCCGCTCAGGTAGCCGATGGCTTCTTCGCCGTCCCTGGCGCTCTGTACCGGCGTTATCACGCCCACCCGCTGCAGGGCGAGCCTGGTGAAGTGGGCCTGGTCCTGGTCGTTGTCGACCAGGAGGATGGTGTGGTGCACGTAGCTCATGGTCCCCCCGGCGCTATTGCGCTCTCCTGAGTTCGATCCAGAACCGGCTCCCCTCCCCTTCCTTCGATTCCAATCCGATGCGTCCCCCCAGGCGCTGCACCGCCTTGCGCACGATGGCCAGCCCCACCCCGGTCCCGGGGTAGCTCTCCATGCTGTGCAGACGCTCGAAGATCTTGAAGATCCGCTCCTGGTGCTGCGGGGCGATGCCGATGCCGTTGTCCTCGACGTATAGGCGGCAGTACTCCTGCGACTCGTCGGTCCAGATGCGCAGCAGGGGGACCACCCCCTTGGGGACGAACTTGATGCCGTTGGTCATCAGGTTCAGCACCACCTGCACCAGCACCACGTGGTGCCCGATCACGGTCGGCATGTCCTGGGCGATTTCCAGGCGGTAGGCTTTGCCCCCTGCGGCCAGTTCCAGTTGCTGGGACGCGTCGTGCACCACCTGGCCCAGGCGCACAGGCTCCAGGGTGATCTCCTGCCTGCTGACCCGGCTGTAGGCGAGCAGGTCCTGGATGAGCCGGTCCATCCCTTGCGCGGCGGTCTTGATGCGCACCAGGTAGGCGTTGCGCTCGGCGGGTGTCTGCAGCTCGTCGTCCAGAAGGATCTCGGCGAAGGCCTGCATGGCGCGGATGGGAGCACGGAGATCGTGGGAGACCGAGAAGGCAAAGGTGTCCAGTTCCTCGTTGATCTCCTCGAGCTGCGCGGTGCGTTCGGCGACGCGACGGTCCATGGTGGCGGCTTCTTTTTCCAGCTTCGCGGTGAGGTCGGCAATTTCCGCCTCTTCCTCGCGGTAGCGCGTGCAGTCACTGATCACCATGCCGATGTGGTTGTCGGTCAGGGCGAAGATGCGGACCCGGTAGAAGAACTCGTCCCGGTAGACCTCGCCCAACTCCAGGGACCCCCCGAACGCCGCCAGGCGGTGGCAGTGGTCCTTGAACCGGTCCGGGTCGAACCATCCGGGAAAGCAGTCGGTCACCAGGCAATTGTCGAAGTTGAACGACTTGCAACGGCACAGCCTGACCGCCGCGGGGTTCAATTCGATCACCTGTGGGGGAGCCTCGGGATTGCGCACGTCCAGGTGCAGAATGGCGAGTGCCTCCCGCATGTTGGTGAACATCAATCGGTAGAGCTGCTCTGCCTGCTGCATGTCCATGGCGGGCTCTCCTTGGCAAATGCAGAAGAGTATAGCGAAGTAAGATTTGTTTGCACTAATGTTTTGTCGTGCTAACCGACATGGATCAAAGGGAGGGATTGCGGCGGCGGCGCGGCGGGGACAGTTCTCTATTTCCGGGATATGTAAGGATTTCCGTCCAGGTAGAAGCTCAGGGGCTTGCTGGCCCAGAGGCCCGAGTAGTCGACACCGACACGGGGGCGCGCCACCACCTGGCGCGGCTCGTTGCCGTCCCGGGGAGCGATGAAGAAATCCGCGCTCACCAGGTCGTGCCCGTTGTGGCGCAGGTCGATCCCCATGGCACGGCACAGAAGCCCCGGCCCCTGGGTCCGGTCGCGCAGGTTCTGCACCGGTTCCAGGGCGCGCAGCAGGACGGCGCAGGCGTTGCCTTCCCGTTCGGTCACCACGTTCATGCAGCAGTAGATCCCGTAGATGAGATAGACGTAGGCAAAACCGGGCGGGCCGAAGAGGATACGGGTGCGCGGCGTCAGCCCCTTCGAGGAGTGCGCCGCCAGGTCGCTCTCGCCGAGATAGGCCTCCACCTCGACGATCTTGCCCACCCTCACCTCTCCGGCCAGGTTGTGGACCAGGAAGGCGCCCAGGAGATCGTGCGCGACTTCAACCGTGTCGCGGTCGTAGAAGGCGCGCGGCACCGGGGTCAGCGCGGTCATGGACGCCTCCTAGATCAGTCCTTCCTTCTTGAGGGATTTCACCACCTTGTGCGCCAGGTCCTTCCCCACCTTGGTGACGTTCTCCGGCTCCATGGTCTGCATGGTCGAGGCCCACACGAGCTTGTCCGAGCCCAGGTCGAACAGGTTCACCTGCATGGTGGCTACGTCGTAGGTGGACACGTAGGTCGGTCCGTACAGGGCCATGGAGCGGTAGTAACCGGGGAAGTCCCAGTCCGGGAACGCGGGCGGATACCAGTAGCCTGGATACGGCGTGGCGACGCCGCTGGGCTGCACCGTGGTCTGCTTTTCCACCTTGATGGTCTGCACGGTCAACACACCCTGCGAACCGGTGGAGCGCACCGCGCGGTCCAGTGCATGCCAGTCCGGCAGCTTCACCTGCGACAGGATGGTGTAGCTGGCGACCGCCTCGACCCCTTGCCGGTGCAGCTCGCTGACCAGCATGTCCTCGTACACGGCACGGCTCCCCTCCTTCCTGGCGAAGCTGACCACGAGTACCTTGTGCAAACGGCTGCCGCTTAGAACAGGGTTGCGCCAGGTATCCACGACAGAAACCGAAGCGCAGGAGCAGAGCATGGTGGTCAAACACAACACTACGGCGATCCTGATCAGGTTGCGCATGTGTCACCTCCGTTAACGGTTGGAATTGGCGTGCTGGCAAGGCTTTGGAAGGGGGTTCGGGGAAGATTGGAAATATTTATACCAAGTTGCTGCGGGTTGGCAATCGTATATACTGGGGTGGTCAATCATTAGCGCCTCCCCTGCGCCGGATTCGTTAACAACATCGTAAGGCAGCGCACTTCAGGCCACAACATTGACTCAGGAGGCAAGGCCATGGAAAATTTCAAACGCGTTCTCGTGGTCAACAGGATGAGCGAATACTGCCGGGATGCCGTCCAGGCAGGCGTCTCCATCGCCAGGAGATACGGCTCCGAACTGATGGTGCTCCATATCGCCACCAATCCCGAAGGGACCATGAGTATGGCGGGAGGCGCGCTCAACGCCCCCAGCGCCATTCCGGACGAGGTGAAGAACTACGCCAGCATCAGGGAGCGGGCCAAGGACGAACTGGACCAGATGATCGGGCAGGAGATACGCGCGGGGCTTCCCATCAAGGTCATCATCAAGGAAGGCAAGCCGGTCGACGAGATCATGCAGGTGGTCAAGGACGAGAAGATCGACCTCATGGTGCTGCTGGCCCATGAAGAGGGGCGTATCGAACACATGCTCTTTGGCCGCGACAACGATGCCATCCTGCGTCGCATGCCCTGCAGCATTCTGCTGATTAAGAGGGAGCCTGAAGCTGTCAACTGGTAACTCGCGCAAACGAGGGGAGATTGCCCATGCAACGATGGACCTGCACCATTTGCCAGTATGTGTACGACCCGGACGAGGGAGACCCCGTCAACGATGTCCCGCCCGATATCTCCTTCGAAGAGTTGCTGCCGGACTGGCACTGTCCCGTGTGCAAGGCGGCCAAGAGCTTCTTCGAACCGTATCCCGAGGAGCCGGAGCGCTGACACAAAAACGATGATTGGATGAAACCTGCAGGGGCAGGTCCCGGGACCTGCCCTTTTCTTTGTCGTGGAATTACAGGAAGGGATGCCCCGCGGGGTCTTCGGCTGCGAACAGTTCACAGTCGGGATGCTTGCAGACGATGTCATAGCCGACCGGCAGGGCGTAACGGCATTCGGCTTCATCCAGGGAGCAGTAGAACAAAAGCTTGTTGGTACCAGGCATTGCGGCGCCCACACTGGTCGTTCTGCACTCGGAGAAGCAACTCCTTCGTTTTTTCAGTCGACATCCGGATTTTCGCATGGCAACCTCTCCATGTTTGAGTGAAGGTGCATAGGCCTTTGCCTCTGACTCTCTATGGTTGAATTCGCTGTGATCCACCTGTAGGGGCGAATAATCATTCGCCCTGAATTATCTGTACCGGGATAATCATTTCGCCCGAGTCGGAGAGTGTAATAAAATTTTTCTAACTGTAAACCTCCCCTGGCGGAGATTCACCCTGATCGAAGAAACGGAACCCTGCCCTGATGACCATCCTGCAAGCGCTCGACGTTACCAAAAACTACCGCATCGGCAGCCGCGACATCACCGTGCTGGACCGGGTCTCCCTGGCGGTGTCCGAGGGGGAATTCCTGGTGGTGAAGGGGGAGAGCGGCAGCGGCAAAACCACCCTGCTCACCATTCTTTCCGGCCTGGACCGCCCGGACCAGGGGCGTGTCTTCATCGAGGGACGCGACATCACCGACCTTGCCGAGGACGCCCTGGCGCCGCTGCGCAACAGCACCTTCGGCTTCGTGTTCCAGTCCTTCCACCTGGTCCCTTCCCTCACCGCCCTTGAGAACGTGACCTTTCCGGCCGAACTGCGCCGGGACCGTGCTGCTCGTGCCAAGGCAGAGGCGCTTCTGGAGCGGGTGGGACTGGCGCACCGCATGACCAGCTTCCCGCACCAGCTCTCCGGCGGCGAAAAGCAGCGCTGCGCCATCTGCCGCGCCCTCATCAACGACCCGCGCATCATCTTCGCCGACGAGCCGACCGGCAACCTCGATTCGGTGAACGGTTCGGCGATACTGCAGATCCTCCTTGAGCTGCAGCGCGAGCGCGGCACGACCCTGCTCATGGTCACCCACAGCCCGGAAATTGCCGGGAGTGCGGACCGCGTGGTGACGCTCAAGGACGGGCGGGTGGTGACGGACGCGACGCATGGTTAACCTGCGTTTCATCGTGCGCCAGATGACGGGGGCGAAGCGGCAGTGCGCCGTCTTCATCCTCTGCGTCGCCCTCTCCATGATCACGCTGGTGTCGCTGGGGAGCTTCCGCGAAAGCGTGGAAAGTTCGCTTTTGCGCGACGCCCAGTCGCTGCATGCCGCCGACATCATCGTCAGGTCCCACGCTCCCCTACCCTCCGCAACGGAACAGGAAATTGCCACGCTGGTCCAGCACGGGCAGACAAAAAGTGCCCGGTATTGGGACTTTTACTCGGTCGTTCAGAAAGTAAAAGGTGAAGGTTCCCTGCTCTGCGACCTGAAGGTGGTCGAGCCGGGATATCCCTTCTACGGCCGCGTGCTGCTGCGCTCGGGTAAGCCGCTGGCCGAGGTGCTCAAGCCCGGAACCCTCGTCGTGGAGCAGCAGCTTCTGGACCGCCTGCGCCTGCAGCCCGGGGACTCGCTCAAGGTGGGGAACGCGACGCTGGTTGTGCGCGACGTAGTGCTGCAGGAGCCGGACCGGCCGGTGAACTTCTTCTCGCTGGGACCGCGGGTCTTCGTTGCCGCCGCCGACCGGGAGGCGCTGGGGTTGATCGGCCTGGGAAGCCGGGTGGAACACGTGACCCTGCTCAAAGTGGCGCACCAGAAAGACCTCGACACGATCGCCTCCCGTCTTGCCGCCACGACCGATGAAACCCGCGTCCGTGTCGCCACCTACAAAAACGCCGGCTCCAGAGTGAAGCGCTTCTTCGACAACCTGCTGTTCTTCCTCAACCTGAGCGGGATCTTCACGCTGCTTCTTTCCGGCTTCGGGATCCAGAGCACCCTGTTCGCGCTGTTGAAGGAACAGGAGCGGACCATCGCGGTGCTGAAGGCGCTGGGCGCCAAGAGCCGGTTCATCATCGGACACTTCCTTGCCGTCACCCTGGTCCTCGGCGCCATCGGCACCCTGGTCGGACTCACCGGCAGTTTCCTGCTGCAGGGCTTTCTCCCCTCACTGTTCAGCGGGCTCATCCCGGCCCAGGTAACGCTGCAGATTTCCTTCAACGCCATCTGGCAAGGGATGTTGATCGGCCTTCTGGTGGTGCTCCTGTTCACCGCCCTCCCCCTGTACCGGCTCAAGGAAGTTAAGCCGCGCGCTATCTTCGGCAAGGAGGACGCGGCAGGAATGTGGAGCCGTTCGACCTGGATCATCGCCGGGTTGGGGGCTCTCTTTTTCCTCTCCATGGTGCTGATCCGGCTGCGCGACTTGAAGACCGGCCTTTACTTCATGCTCGCCCTGCTCGGACTCATCCTGGTTTCCTACCTGCTCGCTGCCCTGGTGCTGCGGCTGTTGAGAAAGAGCACGCCCGGGAGCCTGGCGCTCAGGCAGGCCCTCAAGGGGCTGTTCCGCCCGCACAACGCCTCCCTCTCCATCATCGTCACGCTCTCCGCCGCGCTCGGCGTGATCTTTTCGCTCACCCTCGTGGAAAAGAACCTCGATGCCAGCTTCATAACGTCCTTTCCCCCCGGGGCTCCCAACGTTTTCCTGATCGACATCCAGCCTGACCAGAAGGAAGGCTTGGCGCGGCTTTTGGGGCCGGGGGCGAGGTACTACCCCATCGTAAAGGGGACGGTAAGCGCCGTGAACGAGAAACCGATCGACCCAGAGCAGGAGCGCAAGTCGCGCGGCGACAACCTCGGCCGGGAGATGAACCTCACCTACCGCAACGAACTCCTTGCCGACGAGCGTATCGTCTCCGGCGGCACGCTGTTTCGCAAGGACTGGGGCGACGCGCTGCAGGTTTCCGTGCTGGACACGGTGCTCAAGATGCACGACATGAAGGTGGGCGACAGCATCACCTTCAAGATCCAGGGCGTCCCGATGACCGCCCGCATAGCCAGTATCCGCACCCGCACCAGCAGCGGTTTCACGCCCTTTTTCTATTTCGTTTTCCCGCCGGACGCACTTGCCGGAGCGCCGCACACCATCTTTGCCGCGGTAAGGGTGGACAAGGAACGCATCAGCGCGCTGCAGAACCAGGTGGTCGACCAGTTCCCCAACGTGAGCGTCATCGACCTCACCGAAACGGTAGTGATCTTCGGGCGCATCATGGGCAAACTCTCCACCATCGTCCGCTTTTTCACCTCATTCAGTATCGTAGCCGGGGTGCTGATTGTGGTAAGCTCGGTGTTCGCGACCCGCTACGCCCGGATCCAGGAAGCGGTCTATTTCACCATCCTCGGCGCCAGGCGCAGCTTCGTGCTGGCCGTTTTCACCGCCGAGAACCTGCTGCTGGGGTTGGTCAGCGGCGCCATTGCCCTGTTGATGTCCCAGGTGGCCAGCCTGCTCATCTGCCGCAAGGGGTTGGACATGGAATACCGCCCCTACCCTGCCGACAGCCTGCTGTTGGTGGCGGGCACCACGCTGCTGGTGGTTGCGGTCGGCCTGGCCGTCACTCTCCCGCTGCTGCGCCAAAAGCCGGTGACCTTCCTGCGCGAGCAGTCAGACGAGTAGGCAAGTGGGCGGGGACTGGCTCCGAAAGGTGCCTGTCCCCTTTGGTTTACGGCACCTGCTTCACAGTTCAAACGATGCGGACTAAGGGGACAGGCACCTGCGGAGCCAGTCCCCTCAAGCGGCGTCACCTGCTTTACGCAAAGGAGAACCTAATGCGCAACCTTTTCACCATATTCACCCTGGCTCTCTGCACCGTCACTGGCGCCGGACCGGCCCTGGCCGCGGGCGCAGCGAAACCCGCGAGCCACGGCACCATCGTCGCCTTCGGCGACAGCCTCACCGCCGGATACGGCATCCGCGAGTCCGAGGCCTACCCCGCCCAGTTGCAGCGCAAACTGCACCAGGCCGGCTACCAGTGGACCGTGATCAACGCAGGCATCAGCGGCGAGACCAGCACCGGCGCCCTGGCCCGGGTCGACTGGGTCATGAAGCTCAAGCCGGACATCGTCATACTGGAAACCGGCGCCAACGACGGCCTGCGCGGCCAGGATCCCGACCTCGCCTACCGCAACATCGACAAGATCGTCTCCACCCTGCAGTCCAAAGGCGTGGTCGTGGTTCTGGCCGGCATGAGGATGCTGAGGAACCTCGGCCCTGCCTACACCGGCAAGTTCGCCGCCATCTACCCCCGCGTCGCCAAGGAGCGCAAGGTGATCCTGATCCCGTTCTTCCTGGACAAGGTCGCCGGCAAGGAGGGCCTCAACCTCTCCGACGGCGTCCACCCGACCGCCAAGGGGTACGCCATCGTCACCGAGACCGTCTACCCGTACGTGGTTAAAGCGATCAAACAAAAGGGAGGAGCGTGACTCTCAACGCTCTTCCCGCACTGTTAAAAGTTGCCCTGAACCCGCGTCTTGTCTTGCTTTTTTGCGCGATTTAATGTACAGGTACTCTGTTAAACTGGGCGCAAATACTTACAGCCGGATCCGGCTTTTCGTTGCAGCAATTGACATGATGGGTGGACCTGCCTTCTCCATGCCCGAGCTTTGTCCTTCTGCCGATCCAGTACCAACAGCCATCACAACTCCGCTGCAAATTCGTGGCAACAGGAGAATGCCGTTTGGATCTTTTCACACTTCAGGGTGAGCCTGGCGCTTGCTCTGCCAAACCCGAGAGTTCCGGTCCTGCCGTTATGAGTCTTAGAGACGCGCTCCGCGTCGTGCGTCATCCCCTGTACCTGGTACAGCGCGACGGCGCGCTGGTCCCTCAGTTGGGCGGCGCCGGCAGCGTTGCTTCCTGCGTCGGCTATGCCCCGGCCTGCCTTCCGGAAAATCTGGGTGACCCCTCATTCTGCCGCGAGATCGGCATCCGCTACCCGTACCTGGGCGGCTCCATGGCCAAGGGGATCAGTTCCGCAGCCATGGCCGAGGAGCTCGGGCGCGCGGGGATGCTGGGTTTCTTCGGCGCCGCCGGCCTGCCCATCTCCACGGTCTCGGATACCGCCGACCGCCTCAAGCAGTCCCTGGGCGACATCCCCTACGGCTTCAACCTGATTCACTCCCCGCACGAGCCGGAGCTGGAAAAGGAGCTGGCCGAGCTGTATATCCGCAAGGGTGTGCGTATCATCGAGGCCTCGGCGTTCCTGGCGCTGACCCTCCCCCTGGTGCGCTACCGGCTGCACGGCATCAAGCGCGCCGCCGACGGCAGCATCGTCACGCCCAACCGGATCATCGCCAAGGTTTCCCGCGAGGAGTTGGCGGCCAAGTTCTTCGCGCCGGCCCCTGAGAAGCTGCTGCGCGCCCTGGTCGAGAACGGCTCCATCACCGCCGAACAGGCCGAACTGGCCGCCCATGTGCCGCTGGCGCAGGACGTCACCGCCGAGGCCGATTCCGGCGGGCACACCGACAACCGCCCGGCCATGGCCCTGTTCCCGACCATCAACTCCCTGGCCGCACGGCTGGAGCGCCAGTACGGCTACGACTGCAAACTGCGCGTCGGCCTCGGCGGAGGCGTCTCCACGCCGGCTTCGGCCGCAGCCGCCTTTGCCATGGGCGCCGCCTACGTCATGACCGGGTCGGTAAACCAGGCCTGCGTCGAGTCCGGCACCTCCGACACCGTGCGCGGCATGCTGGCCGGCACCCGCCAGGCCGATGTCACCATGGCCCCCGCCGCCGACATGTTCGAGATGGGTGTCACCGTTCAGGTCCTGAAGCGCGGCACCATGTTCCCGATGCGCGCCGCCAAGCTGTACGACCTGTACCGCGCCTACGGCAGCATGGACGAGATTCCCGCCGCCGAGCGGGAAAAGCTGGAAAAGACCATGTTCCTGGCACCGCTGGAAGAGATCTGGCGCGGCACCCGGGACTACTTCCTCAAGCGCGACCCGTCCCAGGTGGAGCGCAGCGAGCGCGACCCGAAACACAAGATGGCGCTGGTCTTCCGTTGGTACCTCGGCATGGGGGCACACTGGGCCAAAGACGGCGTCGAAAACCGCAAGATGGATTACCAGGTATGGTGCGGCCCCGCCATGGGCGCCTTCAACGAATGGGCCGCCGGCTCCTTCCTGGAGGCAGCCGCCGAGCGCAAGATCGTGACCGTCGCGCTCAATATCCTGCACGGTGCGGCGCACCTGACCCGCGCCAACTTCCTGCGCAGCCAGGGCATCGAGCTGCGCCTGGAAGAGATCGCACCGCAACCCCTCGAAATCGCTCAAATCAAGGAGTACCTTTGTTGAAAACTGATGATCTGAAACCTGCCGTCTCCAGCAACGGAACTCAGCTTGCCATCATCGGCATCGGTTGCCTCTTCCCGCAGGCCGCGGATAAAAACGCCTACTGGGCCAACATCAAGGACGGGGTCGACGCCATCACGGAAATCCCCTCCACCCACTGGCCGGTGGATGCCTATTACGACGAGGACCAGAAGAGCCCGGACCGCACCTACGGTCGCCGCGGCGGCTTCCTCTCGCCGGTCGATTTCAACCCGATGGAATTCAACATCCCGCCCAACGTGCTGGAGGCGATCGACACTTCCCAGCTGCTGGGGCTGGTGGCCGCCGGGCAGGCACTCAAGGACGCCGGTTACGGCCCTGAGCGTGCCTTCGACAAGAGCAACGTCTCCGTTATCCTGGGCGTCACTGGCACGCTGGAGCTGGTAATCCCGCTGGGGGCGCGTCTCGGCCACCCGGTCTGGCGCTCCGCCCTCAAGGACGCCGGTGTCGACGAGGAAACCGCCAAGGATGTCGTCGAGCGCATCTCCGACTCCTACGTGCCGTGGCAGGAAAACTCGTTCCCTGGTCTTTTGGGCAACGTGGTGGCAGGCAGGATCAGCAAACAGTACGACCTGGGCGGCACCAACTGCGTCGTCGACGCCGCCTGCGCCAGTTCCTTCAGCGCGCTGCACCTGGCCTCCATGGAACTCATGTCGGGTAAGTCGGATATCGTCGTCAGCGGCGGCATCGACACCTTCAACGACATCTTCATGTACATGTGCTTCAGCAAGACCCCGGCGCTCTCCCCCACCGGCAACGCCAAGCCGTTCGACGTTTCCGCCGACGGCACCATCCTGGGCGAAGGTCTCGGCATCGTGGTGCTGAAGCGTCTCGCGGACGCAGAGCGCGACGGGGACAAGATCTACGCGGTGATCCGCGGCGTCGGCTCTTCCAGCGACGGCAAAGGTGACGCCATCTACGCCCCCAGCTCCGCCGGCCAGAAGAAGGCGCTGCTGAACGCGTACAAAAACGCGGGCGTCACCCCGGAAACCATCGGCATGCTGGAAGCCCACGGCACCGGCACCAAGGTCGGCGACGCCGTCGAAGTGAGCGCGCTGCGCGAGGTGTACGGCAAGGCCGAGAACCCGTGGTGCGCGCTGGGCTCGGTGAAGTCCCAGATCGGCCACACCAAGGCCGCGGCAGGTTCCGCGGGCCTGATCAAGGCGGCGCTCGCCCTGCACCACAAGGTCATCCCGCCGACTATCAAGGTGCAGACCCCGCAGAGCGTCGTGGTCGGCGACGGCTCCCCCTTCTACCTCCCGGCCGGCAAACGTCCCTGGTTCCCCCGTTCCGATGCGCCGCGCCGCGCCGCGGTGAGCGCCTTCGGTTTCGGCGGCTCCAACTTCCACGTCGTACTCGAGGAGTACCAGCCGAAGAAACAGGGCGTGGATTGGGACGGCAACACCCAGATCCTGGCCTTCTCGGGTGCCGACGGCGCCGCAGTCGCGGCCAAACTCGATTCGGTCCCCACCGATGCCGCCTGGGGAGTCGTGCGCGACTTGGCCCTGGCCTCCCGCACTTCCTTTGATGCCAAAGCCCCCTGCCGCCTCGCGCTGGTCGTGGAGCGCAGCAAGACCAACCTCGCCTCGCTGGTGAAGAACGCCCGCGCCATGCTGGACAAGAACGCGAAATCCGCCTGGCAGACTCCCGACGGCGCCTACTTCGCCTGCGGCGGCGCACCCGGCAAGCTCGGCATGCTGTTCCCCGGCCAGGGCTCGCAGTACACCGGCATGCTCAACGACCTCGCCTGCAGCTTCCCCCAGGTGCTGGACGCCGTTGCTGCCGCCAACGAAGGATTCGTCAGCGCCGACGGCAAGATGCTTTCCGACCTGATCTACCCCCCTTCCGCCTATGATGACGCGACCCGCGCCAGGCAGGAGGAGGAACTGCGCGCCACCCAGGCCGCTCAGCCCGCCATCGGCGCCACCAGCCTCGGTGCGCTGCGCGTGCTGCGTGACTTCGGCGTAGACGCCGATGCTGTTGCCGGTCACAGCTACGGCGAACTGACCGCACTGTGCGCCGCCGGCAGGCTCGACGAGAACGCGCTGCACGAACTGTCCCGCCTGCGCGGCAAGCTGATGGGCGCCGGCTCCGGCGACAAGGGGAGCATGTTGGCCGTCTCCGCGCCGCTGGAGAAAATCGCCGAAGTGGTCGCCTCCGAGAAGCTCGACCTGGTCATCGCCAACAAGAACGCCCCTACTCAGGCCGTTCTTTCCGGCGCCAGCGCCGAGATCAAGCGCGCCGTCACCGTCTTCAAGGGGCTCGGTCTCACCTGCAAGGAACTGCCGGTTGCCGCCGCCTTCCATAGCGCGCTGGTCGCCGACGCCGCCAAGCCGTTCCTCGCCGCCCTGGAAAAAATCGACATGCCGCAGGCGAAGATCCCGGCCTACGCAAACACCACCGCCGCCATCTACCCGGCCGATGCAGCTGCCGCCAAGGCGCAACTGGCTGCCCAGCTCGCCAAGCCGGTCGAGTTCGTGGCCGAGATCGAGGCGATGTACGCGGCAGGCATTACCAACTTCGTCGAAGTCGGCCCGGGCAACCGCCTGACCGGCCTCGTGCAGGCCATCCTCGGTAACCGCCCCCACCTCGCCTTTGCTCTGGACGCTTCCTCCGGCAAGCGCGCCGGTGTCGCCGACCTGGCCCGGACCCTGGCGCAGCTCGCCGTGCTCGGCTATGGCGTCAACCTGGCGCTCTGGGACGAGGGACACACTCCCGCCCCGGCACCGACCGGCAAAAAGCCCGCGTTGACCATTCCGCTCTGTGGCGCCAACTACGTGAAAGCAAAGCCGAAAAAACCGCCCGTTCAGCCGAAACCGGCTGTAGTCGCCGCGGCACCGGTCGCCCCTGTGGCTGCTCCTGCCGCCCCGGTGCAGGCTGCCGCCGTCACTCCGCAGCAGGCGAGCTACCAAGCTGCTGCACCTGCGGCGCCGGCGCACCAGCCGCAGACCATTGCCCAGCCCGCCTCCCACGCGAACCTGAACGAATCCCTGCGCCTGGCGCGTGAAGGCATGGCAGTTCTGCAGAAGATGCAGGAAGATACCGCGCTGCTGCATCGCCGCTTCCTCGAAGGGCAGGAAGCCGCAGCCAAAACCTTCCAGACGCTCCTCGAGCAGCAACAGCGGCTGATCATGGGGGCACCGGTCGCTCCGGTTACCTACGCGGCTCCGACCGCCGTTGCACAGGCCGCACCCGTCGCCGCCCCGCAGGCCCCTGCCTACGTGGCCCCTGTCGCAGCAGCCCCGGCTCCGGCCGCCGCCCCCGTGGCTGCTCCGGCTGTTGCCAAGGCGACTCCGGCGCCGGTCGTTGCCGCGCCCGTGGCGCCCGCCGCTGCGGGGACTGGCTCCGCAGGTGCCAGTCCCCCTTCCCGCGTGACTGAAACCCTTCTGGCCGTCATCTCCGAGAAAACCGGCTATCCCATTGAAATGCTTGAGCTCGACATGGGCATGGACTCCGACCTCGGTATCGACTCCATCAAGCGCGTAGAGATCCTCTCCACCTTGCAGGAGCGTCTGCCGGGTTCCCCCGTTATCGGGCCCGAGCACCTCGGTACCCTGCGCACCCTGGGCGACATCGCCGGTCACCTCGCCGCAGGCGCCGCGTCTGTAGCTGCCGCAGCACCGGCCGCCGCCAGCGCAGTCACCAGCACGGGGACTGGCTCCGCAGGTGCCTGTCCCCCTTCCAACGTGACTGAAACGCTGCTCGCCGTGGTCAGCGAGAAGACCGGTTACCCTGTGGAAATGCTCGAACTTGAAATGGGCATGGACTCCGACCTCGGCATCGACTCGATCAAGCGCGTCGAGATCCTGTCCACGCTGCAGGAGCGCCTGCCGGGCTCCCCGGCCATCGGCCCCGAGCACCTGGGCACCCTGCGCACCCTGGGCGACATCGCCGGCCACCTCGCCGCCGGAGTTGCACCTTCCACCGTGTCCACCGCGTCCACCATGTCCACGGCGTCCACCGTTGCATCTGCCGACGTGACCGCGACACTACTGGCAGTAGTAAGCGAGAAGACCGGCTACCCTGTGGAAATGCTCGAGCTTGAAATGGGCATGGACTCCGACCTCGGCATCGACTCCATCAAGCGCGTCGAGATCCTGTCCACCCTGCAGGAGCGCCTCCCCGGCTCTCCCGCCATCGGTCCGGAGCACCTCGGCACCCTGCGTACCCTGGGCGACATCGCCGGGCATCTCGCCGCAGGCGCCGCACCTTCCATTGCGTCCACCGCGTCCACCATGTCCACGGTGTCCACCATCGCTGCCGCCGATGTGACCGCCACACTGTTGGATGTGGTGAGCGAGAAAACCGGTTACCCGACCGAAATGCTCGAACTCACCATGGGCATGGACTCCGACCTGGGCATCGACTCCATCAAGCGCGTGGAGATCCTGTCCACGCTGCAGGAGCGTCTCCCCGGTTCGCCGACCATCGGCCCCGAGCACTTGGGCACCCTGCGCACTCTGGGTGACATCGCCGGTTTCCTCGGCGCCGGTTCTGCCGTTGCCCCGGCCGCTGCCGCTGTTGCCGCCCCGGCAGCACCCGCTGCACCGGTTGCTTCCCCTGCAGCCGCTGCAGTCGATCATGCCGCCGTCTGCCAAGCCCTGCTCGAAGTTGTCAGCGACAAGACCGGTTACCCGTCCGAGATGCTGGAACTGACCATGGGCATGGATTCCGACCTCGGTATCGACTCCATCAAGCGTGTCGAGATCCTTTCCGCCCTGCAGGAGCGCCTCCCTGCCTGCCCGGCGATCGGCCCGGAGCACCTGGGCACCCTGCGTACCCTGGGTGACATCGCCAATTTCCTCGCGGGCCCGGCACAACCTGCTGCTCCCGCAGTTTCGGCAGCTCCGGCTGCTGCCGAGGTCGCTGCCCCTGCCAATGTAGCAGCAGTACCTGCCGCTGCCGCGCCAGTGGAAAGCCCTGCGCATCCCATCGAGCGCAGCTCCATGACTCCGGTACTGCTCGGCGATAGCGACGACGATGCCATCACCCTCGCCAACGACGGCGAGATCTGGGTAACCGACGACGGTTCCGCATTTGCCGCGGAATTGTGCGGCATCCTGCTCGAACACGGCTGCTCGGTGCGCAAGGTCAACGCGGCCCAGGCACAGCAGATTGCACCGGCCGGGAAGCTTTCCGGCCTGGTCATCTGCGCGCCGGTTGCCGGCACTGACGACCTCTTCCTCGAAAACGCCTTCCGCCTGCTCAAGAACGCGGCGGCAGCCCTGGGTGAGTCCGGGCGCTCCGAGGGCGCGGTTTGCGTCACCGTTTCCCGCCTGGATGGCGCCTTCGGTTTCGGCGCCGGCAAGACCTTGAAGGATCCTCTTTCCGGCGCCTTGGCCGGTCTCACCAAGACCGCCGCTTTCGAGTGGCCTGAAGTGGCCTGCAAGGCCATCGACCTGGGCGAGTTCGCTCATCCCGCAGCCGCCGCAGGCGCCGTGGCCATCGAGATGCTGCGTCGCGGCCCGGTCGAGGTCGGGCTGACTCCGGAAGGCCGCTTCGGCCTGCAGAGCGTCGTACTCCCCGCTGCACCGGCCCCGGCCGATCCGGTCCTGGAAAAAGGTGACGTCGTGGTCATCACCGGCGGCGGACGCGGGGTTACCGCGGTTTCCGCCTTGGCGCTTGCCAAGGAATACCATCCCTTCCTGGTGCTCCTGGGGCGCAGCCCCGAGCCGCAGGAGGAGCCTGCCTGGTTGACCGGCGTCAGCGATGAGGCCGAGATCAAGCGCGCCATCATGCAGAACGCCACCGGTAAGCTGCATCCCCGCGAGATCGAGGAGCGCTACCGCTCCGTGGTGGCCGGGCGCGAACTGCGCGAGACCCTGACCTCCATCGCCGCCACCGGCGCCGAGGCCATCTACCGCTCGGTCGATATCCGCGACCAGAGCGCGATGGAACTGCTGCTCGGCGAGGTCCGTCGCGCCCACGGCCCGATCCGCGGCGTCGTACACGGCGCCGGCGTGTTGGCCGACCGCCTCATCGTGGACAAGACCCCGGAGCAGTTCGAACAGGTCTACAGCACCAAGGTGCATGGTCTGCGCGCCCTGCTGCACGCAACCCGGAACGACGACCTCAAGTTCGTGGCCCTTTTCTCCTCCTCCACCGGCCGTTTCGGCCGCGTGGGCCAAGTCGACTACGCGGTCGCCAACGAGGTGCTCAATAAGACTGCCCAGGCCGAGGCGCGCCGCCGCACCGGCTGCCGCTGCGTCAGCATCAACTGGGGTCCGTGGGACGGCGGCATGGTCACCCCGGCACTGAAGAAGGTGTTCGCTGCGGAAGGGATCGGCGTCATCGGCCTCACCGATGGTGGCGAGTTCCTGGCACGTGAAATCTCCGCTGCCGACGCACCAGTCGAGATCGTCGCCATCGCCCAGCTCCCAGAACAGGTGAGCGCCGCCGCGCCCGTAGCGGGCAAACCGCAGAGCCTGTCCGAGGCCTTCTCGCTCACTTTGACCGTGCCGGAATACCCCTTCCTGCGCTCCCACGTGCTGGACGGCAAGGCGGTGCTCCCCATGGCGGTCATCGTCGAGTGGCTCGCCCACGGCGCGCTGCACGGCAACCCCGGTTTCCGCTTCCACGGTTTCAACGACCTGCGCATCTGCAAGGGCGTGGTCTTCGAGGACAACACCCCGTTCACCCTCAACGTGATGGCGGGCCGTGCCGAAAAGCGCGAGTCGTTCTGGCTGGTTCCGGTTGAACTGTCCAGCCCGGGCGTCAACGGCAAGACCATCCTGCACGCCCGTGCCGAGATCGTGCTGGCCACCAAGCACCCGGAGGGGATCCGCTCCATCAAGGAGATCCCGAGCACTCCGTACGCCCCGCACGATGGCGTGATCTACAACAACGAGCGCCTGTTCCACGGGCCGGACCTGCACGGCATCGAACAGGTTGACGGCTGCTCCGCCAAGGGAATCGCCGCCTCGGTCAAGGGCGCCCCGGCGCCTGCCAAGTGGATCAGGCGCCCCCTGAGGAGTTCCTGGCTCACCGACCCGCTGGTCCTCGACAGCGCCTTCCAGATGATGATCCTCTGGAGCTTCGAGCGTTTCGGCGCCGGTTCCCTCCCCTGCTTCGCCGGGCGCTACCGCCAGTTCCAGGAGTCGTTCCCGCGCGAGGGCGTGCAGGTCGTCATCCGCGTCACCTCCGAGAGCCAGCACGGCGCCAGCGCCGACATGGAGTTCCTCGACCGCAGCAGCGGCAAACTGGTGGCGCGCCTGGAAGGGTACGAGTGCGTCATCGACCCGTCCCTGAAACAGGCCTTCCAGCGCAACAAGCTTAGGACCGTAACGGTTGTGGGGGCGGCATAGGCATGAAGCAGCAGCAGTCGCCTTCCGTGGCAATCGTCGGCCTGGGCGGGATCTTTCCCGACGCGCCGGAACTGACAACATTCTGGGAAAACATCCGTAACGCCAAGAGCGCGGCGCGCGAGGTCCCGGCCGGACGCTGGGCCCTCGCGGCTGACGCCGCCTTTCATCCCGAGGCCGGCAAGCCGGACCACGTCTACTCCAAGCGTGGCTGCTTCATCGACAGCCTCCCTCCCCTGTCCTCGCTTTCCGGGCTGCACATCGACCCGAAGCTTGCCGACGGGCTGGATCCCGCTTGCCACCTGCTGCTGCACGCCGGCAAGAGGGCCTTCGACAGTGCGGTCACCGCCAAGATCGATCGCTCCCGCGTCGGCGTTATCATCGGCAACCTGGCACTTCCCAGCGAGAAATCCGCGGAGCTCTCCCGTGCCCTCCTGGGGCGGACCTTCGAAGAGAAGCTTCTGGGGCACGCCGGCAGTGATCCCATTCCCAACCCACTCAACCGCTACGTCGCCGGCCTTCCCGCCGGGCTTCTGGCTGCCGCACTCGGTTTGGGCGGCGGCTGCAGCACCCTGGACGCCGCCTGCGCCTCCTCGCTCTACGCGATAAAGCTCGCCTGCGACGAGCTCCTTTCCGGCCGCGCCGACGCCATGCTCACCGGCGGTCTGTCCCGTCCCGATCCCCTCTACACCCAGATGGGCTTCGCCCAGTTGCGCGCCCTGTCGCGCCGCGGCATCTGCTCGCCTTTCGACGCCTCCGGCGACGGGCTGGTCGTGGGCGAAGGCGCCGGCATCTTCGTGCTGAAGCGGCTGGATGACGCCCTCGCGCAGGGAGACAGGATCTACGGTGTGATCAAGGGGATCGGCCTCTCCAACGACGTGGGCGGCAGCCTCTTGGCGCCCATGGCCGACGGCCAGTTGCGTGCCATGCGCTCCGCCTACGAGAAGGCCGGCTGGGCGCCGCAGGACGTGGACCTGATCGAGTGTCACGCCACCGGCACCCCGGTCGGTGATGCCACCGAAGTCGGCAGCCTCAGGGAACTATGGGGCGACGCCACCGGAAAGGGATGCGTCATCGGCTCGGTGAAGTCCAACATCGGCCACCTCTTGACCGCCGCCGGTTCCGCCGCGCTGACCAAGGTGCTGCTGGCCATGGCCGAGGAAACCCTGCCGCCAACCGCGAACTTCAAGCAGGCTCCGGAGAGCTTCCAACTGGAGCAGAGCCCGTTCCGGGTACTGCAGGGGGCAACCCCGTGGCAGCGCCGTGGCGACGGCGTGCCGCGCCGTGCCGCCGTCTCTGCGTTCGGGTTTGGCGGCATCAACGCGCATCTGCTGGTCGAGGAATGGCTGCCCAGTGGCGTAGCTGCTGAACCTGAAACAAGGGGGACAGGCACCTGGCGGAGCCAGTCCCCGGCCATAGCGGTGGTCGGGCTCGACGCCCGCTTCGGCAAGTGGCAGGATCTGAAATCGTTCCAGTCCCGTGCCCTGGGTGGCGATGCCGCTGCCAAACCGTCCCAACCCAAGGACTGGTGGGGCGCCGAGCAAAGCGCCTGGTTTGCCACGGAAAAGCTGAAGGACACCCCCTTCTCCGGCTTCTATCTGGACGAGTTCGCCCAACCGACCGACCAGTTCCGGATCCCGCCCAAAGAGCTGGAGGAGATGCTGCCGCAGCAGCTGCTCATGCTGCAGTCGGCGGCAGCCGCCATCAAGGATGCGGGCATGGAGCGCGGCGACAACCTGCGCGCCGGTGTCTTCGTCGGCATTGCGCTCGACCTGAACAGCACCAATTTCGCCTTCCGTTGGACCATCGCGGAAAAGGCGCAGGCATGGGCGCGTCAGCTCGGCCTGCAGCTTTCGCCTGAGGACCTGGAGCAGTGGATCGAACAACTGCGTAACCAGGCAGGCCCGGCACTCACCGCCAACCGCACCATGGGTGCCTTGGGGAGCGTGGTCGCCAGTCGCGTGGCGCGCGAGTTCCGCTGCGGCGGCCCCAGCTTCACCATGTCCAGCGAGGAAAGCTCCGGCCTGCGTGCGCTGGAAACCGCGGTGCGCCAACTGCAGTCCAACGAGATCGACCGCGCCATCGTGGGCGCCGTGGACCTAGCCGGTGACTTCAGGGCCGTCATCGGGCAGCACCTGAATCGCCCCTACTCCGGCTTTGGCAGCGCCACCCCCTTTGACCAGTCTGCCGACGGCACCGTGGTCGGCGAGGGCGCCGCTACCGTGATCCTGAAGCGTCTTGAAGACGCCGAGCGCGACGGGGACCGGATCTACGCCGTCATCGGCGGCGTGGGGAGCGCCAGCGGCGAAGTCATGCTCCCCGGCGTCCCCGCCTACCGTCACGCGCTGGAACGTGCTTACGGTGAGGCAGAGGTTGCTCCTGCCAGCATCGGACTCATCGAGGCCCACGGCAGCGGCAACGCAGCCGAGGACCGGATGGAAGCCGCGGCACTCACCGAGTTCTTCGATGAGCCGGGTCCCGTAGCCCAGCCGAGGAGGATCCCCGTTGCCAGCGTCAAGGCCGACATCGGCCACACCGGCGCAGCTTCCGGCCTCGCCTCGCTGGTGCGCGGCTGCCTGGCGCTGTACCAGGAGATCATCCCCGGTACCCGGGCCGGTGAGCGCCCGGTGAGCCAGCTATCCGGTAACGGCGCCCTCTTCCTGCCCAACGGATCGCGCTACTGGCTCAGAAACCGCAGCGAAGGTGCGCGCCACGCCGGTGTCAGCGTCTTCGGCGTGGACGGCAGCGTGAGCCACGTGGTGCTGCAGGGCTACGACAACGTACCGGAGCGCGCCACCGTCGAACGGGTGGCCCCGCTGGCGGGCTGGGACGAGTTCCTGTTCATCATCACCGGTGCCGACCGGCAGGAACTGGCTGAAGGTGTGCGGCAGTTGCGGGAAACGGCCGAAAAGAGGCCGGCACCGGAAATGTCGTTCCTTTCCCGGCGCGTCTGCAAGGAAAGCAGCGCCTCCGGCGCACCGTTTGCCGTGTCGCTGGTGGCGCGCAGCGCCGACGAGTTGGTATCGCTGTGCCAGCAGGGAGAGCGGATCCTGCGCTCCGATGCGGCTTATGCCGAGGCGGTGCTGCACCCGTCCCAGCGCGACCGTCTCTTCTTCAACGCCAACCCCATCGGCAAAAACGGCAAGATCGGCTTCGTCTACCCCGGTTCCGGCAACCATTTCGCCGGCATGGGGATGGAACTCTCCGCCCGCTGGCCCGAGGTGTATCGCCGCCAGGACGCGGAAAACCTGTACCTGCGCGAGCAATTCCAGCCGGAGCAGTTCTGGAACGGCGCGCCCATCGACAGCGTCCACGAGAATCATCTGGCCGTCATCTTCGGGCAGGTAGCCACTGGCTGCGCCGTCACCGACGTGGTGCAGCGTTTCGGGATCAAGCCCAACGCCGTGATCAGCTACAGCCTGGGCGAGTCCGCCGGGCTCTTTGCCACCCGCACCTGGACCGAACGCGACCTGATGCTGACCCGCATGAAGGCGTCCACACTGTTCACCCGCGATCTCGCCGGCGAATGCCGCGCTGCCCGCGAGGCTTGGGGCGAGCCGGATGGCAAGGAGATCAACTGGAGCATCGGCGTGGTCGACGCCCCCGCGCGCGAAGTGCGGCGCGCCCTCAAAAAGACCAGCCGCGTCTACCTGCTCATCGTCAACACGCCGGACGAGTGCGTCATCGGCGGCGACGTGAAGTGGGTAAAGCACCTGGTGGCCATGCTCGACTGCCGCTTCTTCCCGCTGCAGGGTGTGACCACCGTGCATTGCGAGGTGGCGCGCCAGGTGGCCAACGCCTACCGCGACCTGCACGTTTTCAACACCAACCCGCCCGCCGGCGTGACCTTCTACAGTGGCGCCGCCGGAAGTGCCTACCAGGTGAACCGCCGCAGCGCGGCCGAGTCGATACTGGCCCAGGCCGTGGAAGGTATCGACTACCCGAAGGTGATCGAAGCCGCCTACGAGGAAGGGATCCGCTACTTCATCGAAATGGGCCCCGGCGCTTCCTGCAGCCGGATGATCGGGCGTATCCTCAACAACCGTCCCCACGTGGCCCGCTCGGTCTGCCAGCCGGGTACCGACGCCAACTCCGGGCTGCTGCGCCTCATGGCCCAGCTCAGCGCCGAGCGCGTACCGGTCGACCTGGAGCCGCTCTTCTTGAACGTGCCCGATGTACCGGTGTTGGCATCGGCAGTGGCATCCGAGCCGAAAGGGCTTCGCTTCTCCACGGGGGGCTCCCCCTTCGCACCGGAGAGGGGACTGGCTCCGCAGGTGGCAGTCCCCCTAGCACCCACTACCGACGTCGCGTCGTTGGCTGCAGAGAGAGAACTGGCTCCGGCTGCAACCGCTGCGCCGGTAATGCCAGTCGTAAATAAACCGGTAAGTACGATCGAAAAAGCACCAACTGCGGCTGGCTTTACGCCCGCTACAGCGGCAACTACCACGACCGTTAACGCACCTCTGGCTTCGGCACAGCCCACACCCATTACGGCTGCACCGGTCGCTGCGGTTGCACCTCCTGTCGCTCAGGCGGCTGCCGCCGAGCCGGTCGGTGATCCTTTGCTGGGCGATTTTGCCCGGGCCCGGGACGCACACCAGCAAGCCCACGAGGCGTACCTCCGCGTGGCCAACGACCTGAGCCGCTCCATCGCCGACGCGCTGGCACTGCAGATATCCATTCAGGAGCAGATGGTGGCTGCAGGGATACCGGTTGAGGGGCAAATCCCCTCTGTCTCCCCTTCGCAAAGGGGAGGACGTGGGGCATGTGCAGCGATCGATACTGCAGCACCGTCTGTAGCTCCAGCTCAGGCACCGGCTCCCATGCCTGCGCCCTACCCTGGCGCGCTGCCGGCGCTGTACGACTACGACATGTGCCTGGAGTTCGCTATCGGGTCGGTGGCCAAGATGCTTGGTCCCGAGTTCGCCGAGGCGGATAGCTACCCTACCAGGGTTAGGCTCCCGGACGTGCCGCTGCAGCTCGTGCACCGCATCGTGGCACTCGAGGGCGAGCCGAAATCGATGACCAGCGGCCGCGTGGTCACCCAACACGACGTGCATCCCGGCGCCTGGTATCTGGACGGCGGCCGCATCCCGACCTGCATCGCGGTCGAGGCGGGCCAAGCCGACCTGTTCCTGTCCGGCTACCTCGGCATCGATTTCATCACCAAGGGACTCGCCGTGTACCGGCTCCTGGACGCCGTGGTGACCTTCCACCGCGAGCTTCCCGCGCCGGGCGAGACCATCAACTACGACATCCGCATAGAGCGCTTCTTCAAGCAGGGCGAGACCTACCTGTTCCGCTTCCACTTCGAGGCGACCGTGAATGGGCAGCCGCTCCTCTCCATGCGCAATGGCTGCGCCGGCTTCTTCACCCAACAGGAGCTCGATGCCGGCAAGGGGATCGTGCGCGGCGCCATCGACCTGCGTCCCCGCACCGGCAAGCTGCCGGCGGACTGGCAGTACCTGGTCCCCATGCAGCCCGCTTCTTACGATGCGCGGCAGTTGGATGCCCTGCGCCGCGGCGACCTTGCCGGATGCTTCGGGCCGCTCTTTGCCGGTCTGCCCATCCAGCGGCCGCTCACCATACCCGGCGGCAGGATGGAACTGGTGCACCGCGTCATGGAACTGGTACCCGATGGCGGGCGCTGCGGCCTCGGTTTCATTCGCGCCGAAGCGGACATCCATCCCGACGACTGGTTCATCACCTGTCACTTCGTCGATGACCGCGTCATGCCGGGCACGCTCATGTACGAGTGCTGCATGCACACGCTGCGCATCTTCCTGCTGCGCCTGGGCTGGGTCGCCGAGGCCGACGGTGCCGCCTGGCAGCCGGTCCCCGGCGTGGCCAGCCAGCTCTGCTGCCGCGGCCAGGTCCTGGAGACGACAAAGGTGGTCACCTACGAGGTCACCGTGCGCGAACTGGGTTACCGCCCGGAACCGTACGCCATCGTCGATGCACTGATGTACGCCGACGGCAAGCCCATCGTCGAAATCACCAATATGTCCGCGCGCCTTACCGGCACCACCCGTGAAGCGCTGCTTCAGCTGTGGCAGCCTAACGTGGCGCAATCGCACAACTTTGCCCCGGTCGCAGTGCAGGCGCCTGCCTACGATCAGAAGCCGGCCATCTACACCAAGCAGCAGATCCTGGCATACAGCAACGGCAATCCTTCCGAAGGGTTCGGGGACCGTTACAAGGTCTTCGACAGCGAGAGGAAGATCGCCCGCCTCCCCGGTCCGCCGTTCCAGTTCATGGACCGGGTTACCGGCATCAAGGGCGAGCCGTGGCAGATGGTGCCGGGCGCCATGGCCGAGGCGCAGTATGACATCCCGGTGGACGAGTGGTATTTCGCCGCCGACCGTCAGCCGCGCATGCCTTTCGCCGTGCTCCTGGAAGCCGCGCTGCAGCCCTGCGGCTGGCTGGCGGCCTACGTCGGCTCCGCGCTCACCAGCCCGACCGACATCTCCTTCCGGAACCTCGGCGGCACTGCCGTTCAGCATCGCCCCGTTACGCCGGAAAGCGGCACCCTGACCGCCACCGCGACCCTCACCAAGGCCGCCACCAGCGGCGGGATGATCATACAGGAGTTCGACTTCTCCGTCGCTGACCGTCATGGCGTGCTGTACGAAGGCGAAACCATGTTCGGCTTCTTTGCCAAGGAAGCGCTGGCCAACCAGGTTGGTATCCGCGAGGCGGCTCCGTACATTCCGAGCGCCGAGGAAGCCGGCCGCGGGCGTTCCCTCCCCTACCCCGAGCAGCGTCCCTTCCCGGACAAGATGCTTCGGATGATCGACAGGATCGACCTGTACGTCGCCGATGGCGGCCCGGCAGGCCTCGGCTATATCAGGGGGACCAAGACCGTTGTCGGCGAGGATTGGTACTTCAAGGCGCATTTCTACCAGGACCCGGTGACGCCGGGATCGCTGGGGCTCGAATCGTTCCTGCAGTTGATGAAGTTTGCCGCCGTCGAGCGTTGGGGATGGAACGAAGGAGACACTGTTTCCGCCGTAGCCCTGGAGCGCAAGCACCGCTGGCTCTACCGTGGCCAGGTCGTGCCGACCAACAAGGAAGTCACGGTAATGGCGTGGATCACAGCCGTGGACGACGCCAACCGCGTCCTTACCGCCGCAGGATTCTTGTACGTGGACGGACGTGCGATTTACCAGATGAACGACTTCACCGTGCAGGTGGAGAGAGGCTAAACCTAACGGCCGTTCTACGTTCTACGTTCTACGTTCTACGTTCTACGTTATCTCGGGTTCGCGCTCCCTCTCCCTCCGGGAGAGGGTTGGGGTGAGGGCGCTGCAATTGGCAACCCTCTCACTCCGTGGCGTCGCCCTCACCCGCCCTTCGGGCACCCTCTCCCAAAGGGCGAGGGGGTGATGAGGCGGCTGGACCACACTCCCTCGCAAGGTTGAAGGGGTGATGAGGCTGCTTGTACATAATGTTTTCTCTGTGCCCTTTGTGGACCTCCGTGTCCTCTGTGGTCATGCTTTCCGCTTTTAAGTTTTTCAGCTTCAGTTTCTTAAGGTGCTAGATGAAGTATTCCAAGGTATATATCGAATCTTTCGGTTACGAGCTTGCTCCGGTGGTGGTCACCTCGGACGAGCTCGAGGCGCGGCTGGAGCCGCTTTACAAGACGCTGCACTTCACCCCGGGACAGCTGCAGGCCCTTACCGGGATCCGCGAACGGCGCTGGTGGGAGCCCGGCTTCCAGCTCTCCAAGGGCGCCATCGCGGCCGGTAAAAAGGCACTGGCAGCGGCAGGCATCTCCCCCAACGAGATCGGCGCCCTGCTCTACACCGGCGTCTGCCGCGAGCGCTTCGAGCCGGCCACGGCCTGCCGCGTCGCCGCCGGCCTGGGCGTCTCGGGCAACGCCGCCATCTACGACCTCTCCAACGCCTGCCTGGGCGTCTTGAACGGCATCCTGGAGGTCGCCAACCGCATCGAACTGGGGCAGATCCGGGCGGGCCTGGTGGTCTCCTGCGAGAGCGCACGCGATATCAACGACGTCATGATCGCCAAGATGCTGGAAGACCGCAGCATGGAGAACTTCGCCAGCTCGCTGGCCACGCTGACCGGCGGCTCGGGCGCGGTCGCGGTGCTCCTCACCGACGGCTCCTTCTCCAAGTCTGGCCGCAGGAGGCTGCGCGGCGGCATCGCCCAGGCGGCCCCCGAACACCACGGGCTCTGCCTCTGGGGCATGATCCCGGACGGCAGGGGTGGGTACGAACAGTCGATGAGCACCGATGCGGTCAGCGTCATGAACTACGGCGTGGAACTGGGACGCCGCACCTGGGACGAGTTCCTGCCGGAGGTGGGCTGGCGGGAGACCGACGTGGATCGCGTCATCTGCCACCAGGTGGGGAGCGCGCACCAGAGCGCCATCCTCAAAACGCTCGGCATCTCGCTGCACAAGGACTTCACCAGCTACGAGTTCCTGGGCAACATGGGAACCGTGTCGCTGCCGCTGACCGCCGCACTGGCCGACGAGCGGGAAGTCCTTTCCGCCGGCGACCGTGTCGCCCTCTTGGGCATCGGAAGCGGCCTTAACTGCCTCATGCTGGGAGTGGACTGGTGAGAGACGAAGTGAAAAAATACTACCCCTTCACCGGCCGCACCCTCGACCTCGACGGCCTCGCCTACCACTACCTGGACGAAGGGACCGGCGCGCCGGTGGTCATGGTGCACGGCAACCCGTCCTGGTCCTTCTATTACCGGAACCTCGTGCTGGCGCTGCGCGACAACTACCGCTGCATCGTGCCGGATCACATCGGCTGCGGTTTCTCCGACAAGCCCGGCGACGACCGCTACGACTATACCCTCTCGCGCCGCATCGACGACCTGGAGCGCCTGATCGACTCCCTCGATCTGCAGGGGAAGATCACCCTGGTGGTGCACGACTGGGGCGGAATGATCGGCATGGGGTACGCGAGCCGCCACCCGGAACGGATCGGCCGCATCGTGGTCCTCAACACCGCGGCGTTCCATCTCCCCAAGGAGAAGACCTTCCCGCTGGGGCTGAAGATCTGCCGCGATACCATGCTGGGCACCCTGCTGGTACGCGGTTTCAATGCCTTCAGCGTCGGCGCTTCCATCGTCGGCTGCAAGAAAAACCCGATGTCGCCGGAACTGATGCAGGCCTACCGCGCCCCCTATGACTCGTGGCAGAACCGGATCGCCACGCTGCGCTTCGTGCAGGACATTCCGCTTGCCCCCGGCGACCGCGGCTACGACCTGGTGAGCGAGATCGCCAACGGGCTGGATCGCTTCCGCGAACTCCCCATGGCCATCTTCTGGGGCGAGCTCGACTTCGTGTTCGACACCACCTTCCTGGCCGAGTGGCAGCGCCGCTTCCCCAATGCGCAGGTGAAGAGCTACCCCGACGCCGGGCATTACATCCTCGAGGACATGAAAGAGGAAGTGGTGCCGATGATCGTGCAATTTATGCAGCAGACCGAGACCCGGGAGACTGCCTGACCGATGGCCGAAACCGAATTCGTCAACATTGCCGCGCACCTGCCGGAGATGGCCCGGCGCCAGCCGGACACCAGGGCGATCATCTTCCCCAAGGGGAAGCGCAGCCTCACCTTCTCCGAACTGAACGGTCTGAGCGACAAGATCGCGCGCGGCCTGATCGCCAACGGCATACGCAGCGGCGTGCGCACCGTGCTCATGGTGACGCCGAGCCCGGAGTTCTTCGCCCTCACCTTCGCCCTCTTCAAGGTTGGCGCGGTGCCGGTGCTCATCGACCCGGGGCTGGGCATCAAGAACCTGAAGCAGTGCTTCTCCGAGGCGGAGCCGCACGCGTTCATTGGCATTCCCAAGGCGCACATCGCCCGCAAGCTCTTCGGTTGGGGCAAGGAAACCATCCGCACCTGCGTTACCGTCGGGCCGCGCCTGTTCTGGGAAGGGACCACGCTGGCCAAGATCATCGCGGAGCAGCAGGACGACGCCCCGTTCACGCCCGCCCCGACACAAAAGGACGATGTAGCCGCCATTCTCTTCACCAGCGGCAGCACCGGCATCCCCAAGGGCGCCATCTACAGCCACGGCAACTTCTCCGCGCAGGTGCAGGCGCTCAAAGAGGTGTACGGCATCGAACCGGGCGAGATCGATCTCCCCACCTTTCCGCTCTTCGCCCTGTTCGCCCCGGCGCTCGGCATGACCGCGGTGATTCCAGAGATGGACTTCACCCGTCCCGGCTCGGTAGATCCCAAAAAGATCGTGGGGCCGATCAACGAGTACGGTGTGACCACGATGTTCGGTTCCCCTGCGCTCATCAACCGGGTGGGCCGCTACGGCGTCGAGCACGGCGTGAAACTGCCGACCCTGCGTCGCGCCATCTCGGCCGGTGCGCCGGTTCCGGCCTCCGTGTTGGAGCGCTTCACCAGCCTGTTGAACCCCGGCGTGCAGGTCTTCACCCCCTACGGCGCCACCGAGGCGCTCCCGGTCTGCTCCATCGGCAGCACCGAGATCCTTGAGGAAACCCGCAAGATTACCGACGCCGGCGGCGGGGTCTGCGTCGGCCGTCCGGTCGAAGGCATCCGCCTGGAGATCATCCAGATCACCGACAACCCCATCTACGGCTGGGATGACATGCTGCGGGTCCCGACCGGCAAGATCGGCGAGATCGTGGTGCAGGGAGAGCAGGTGACCCGCGGTTACTACAACCGCCCGGAATCCGACCACCTCTCCAAGATCATCGACCCGGCAACGGGCTCCTTTTTCCACCGCATGGGCGACCTCGGCGGTATGGACGAAGAAGGACGTGTCTGGTTCTGCGGCCGCAAGGCCCATCGCGTCGAGACCGAGGCGGGTCCGCTCTACACCATCCCCTGCGAGGCCGTCTTCAACACCCATCCCGCCGTGTTCCGCAGCGCCCTCGTGGGCGTCGGCGAGCCGGGGGCACTCACGCCGGTGATCTGCATCGAGTTGGAGAAGGACGTCAAGGTCGACCAGGAGCAGATCCGCAAGGAGCTGAAAACGCTGGCTGAAGAGCATATTCACACCAGGTCCATCGAGACCATCCTGTTCCATCCCGCCTTCCCGGTGGACATCCGGCACAACGCCAAGATCTTCCGTGAAAAGCTGGCGGTCTGGGCTGCAGAGAGTTTGAAATGCGCGCGCTAGTCACCGGAGGGGGCGGTTTTCTCGGCTCGGCCCTCGTGAGACAGCTGCGCGCCCGCGGCGACGAGGTGGTCAGTTTCTCGCGTGGCGACTACCCGGAGCTTGCCGCGCTCGGTGTCGAGCAGCGTCGCGGCGACCTTTCCGACCTGAACGCCGTCGTCGAAGCGGCCAAGGGGTGCGACATCGTCTTCCACGTGGCAGCCAAGGCCGGCATCTGGGGCGATTTCCAGGAGTATTACCTGGCCAACGTCGTCGGCACCGAGAACGTGATCGCCGCCTGCCGCATCCTCGGCATCAGGCGCCTGGTCTACACCGGCTCGCCGAGCGTGGTATTCGACGGCTCCGACGTGGAGGGTGGCGACGAGTCGCTCTCCTACCCCGCCCATTTCCATGCCCCCTACCCGCACACCAAGGCGCTAGCCGAAAAGGCCGTGCTCGCCGCCAACTCGCGCACCCTCTCCACCGTCTCCTTGCGGCCGCACCTGATCTGGGGACCTAACGACAACCACCTGGTGCCGCGCATCGTCGCCAAGGGGCGCGCCGGGGCCTTGAGGCGCATCGGCAGCCGCACCTGCCTCGTCGATACCGTCTACGTGGAAAACGCCGCCGAGGCGCACCTGAACGCGGCGGACCGCCTCGCAGTCGACGCCCCGCTGGCGGGGAAGGCGTACTTTATCTCCAACAGCGAGCCGATTCCCCTTTGGGACATGGTCAACGCTATCCTCGATGCCGCAGGCGTCCCGCCGGTTACCCGCACCATCCCCGCCGGAGTGGCCTATGCCGCCGGCATCGCCTGCGAGCTGGCCTGGAAGACGCTGAGGCTTCCCGGCGAACCTCCCATGACCCGCTTCGTTGCGAAGGAGCTCGCCACCTCCCACTGGTTCGACATCTCCGCCGCGCGCAGGGATCTCGGCTATACGCCGCGCATCTCGACGCAAGAAGGGTTGCAGCTGCTGCGGGCGTCGTTCGAGGCAGGGGCTTGATTCCCGTCGCCGGACTGGAGGCGGTACGTGCGCAGTACCGGCTCGAACCGCTGCAGCGCCCGGAGCAGGAGAAAACGCGGCTGATCGGCTATTTAAGCGAAGCCGAACTGCGCCGCGGCGCAAGGCTGCTCGACAGCGGCAAGCGTGAAGAGTTCCTGGTGGGACGGGGTTTGTTGCGGGAAATCCTGGCGGGTCTTGTCGTGGAGGAACCCGGGCGGCTTGTCTTTGCGGAAGGCCAGTTCGGCAAGCCGTATCTCGCCGCTGGACAGGTGGCCGAAGGGCTGCGCTTCAACGTTTCCCATGCCGGCGGTCAGTTGCTGGTAGCGGTGTGTTACGGCGCGGAGATAGGCGTCGATCTGGAAGAGGTACGGCAGGACCTGGCGTTTCGCCCCATGGCGGAGCGCTATTTTTCTGTGCGGGAGCGGGAAGAGTTGTTCGGGCTGGACCCGCGGCAGCAGTTGGAAGCGTTCTACCGTTGCTGGACCAGGAAGGAAGCCTATATGAAGGCGGCCGGCAGCGGTTTTTCCCAACCCTCCACCGGCTTCGATGTGTCCTTGCGCCCGGGTGAACCTGCGGCCCTCCTGGGGCACGGAGCCGACCCGACCGAGGTCAACCGCTGGCGTCTCGCAGACCTGCCGGTCCCCGCCGGTTATTGCGCGGCTTTGGCAGTGAACTCCTCCCCCCGGAGGGGGGAGGTTGGGAGGGGGGACGTACCAAGCAACTGCTGACTTGCAGCCCCCTCCCTGTCCCCTCCCCCTCCGGGGGCGGGGACGCTACGGTCCATAGTTCTCTGGAAACGATGCCCCCTACAGTTTTCCCATAAGTCCCATCCTTCCCATCCCTCCCATAATTCCCATCACCCTTTGCTTTTCCCCCTAAACGCCCGGTACGCCTCCATGTGGCTCCTATACTTCACCAGGCTCACCTCGCTGTTGAGCCAGGCGTAGATGATGGCGTTGGTTTCCTTGTCCCACTTGAAAAAGAGCCGGTGCTCCTTGGTCGGCTTGGCTCGACGCCACTGCCGGTAGGCGTGCCCCTCGGCCTCCCCCTGGTAGTAGGAGGCATGCTGTGGGTCAGCCGGGATCTCGTCCTTGATGGCGCGATACACCCGCGCCAACAGCTTCGCCTGGGGCGAATCCTTGTAGGTCTGCGGGTTCCTTTCCTTTTCCTTGGCCACCACGGCGATCAGTTCGTCCAGCACCTGTTCGAAGGCGGCGTGAAAGCGGATGCGCGACTCGTTGCTTACCATCCTAAACCTCCACGTCTCTGATCAGTTCCTCGATCAGCTTCATCTTGTCGGGGTCCGGGACCCTGATGGTGTCGGCACTTAAAGCAAGTTCCCGTTCCATGCTGTCGTAGAGTTCGTACAAGGTACCGTTCTCCACCGAAAAGGAAAACGCGTCGAAGATGCGGGGATGGCAGGCCATGGTGGCGAGCCTTTCGGACACCCGGTCCTCGTAGTAGGTGGCCACCAGGTTGTCCGGGAGTACGAAACGATAGTGGATGAAGGAAGAGTCCTTGCCGCGCACCACTTCGTAGCTGTAATGCTGCAGCATGGCGTCGGTCTCGGAAAAGGCGGTTCCTATTGCGCTTAGCACCGTCTTCAGGTCCTGCTCCGCCAGTCCCTGGCGAGCCAATGCCTCGTTCACCGCCTCGTAATCGCCCTGACGCGGGTGCCGCACCCCTTCGTGATCCTCCTGCCACTGGGACAGCAGTTTTTTGAGCAGCGAGAATCTACCGGTTAACGGCGCGATACCGATGGCGGCGTTGAGCAGTTTCGGTTCCTGGGGCGCGCGATCAAGCGCGAGCAGGGCGTACTTGGCCGCATCGTTCCAAAGACAGGATTTTTCCAGGGTGAAGGCGTAGTACATCAGGGAGAGATAGGAGTCGGAGAGTTCGATGGCCTGAAGATACTGGGCGTGCATCGTGGCGATGTCGTGTTCCAGGCAGGCGACCAGCCCAAGCAGGACGTGGGCTGAGACAGGGTCTTTCTTCAGCAGCGTCTGCGCCGCTTTCTTGTATTTGGCGAGCTTGAGCCCCTGGGTCACGTCCCGGCGGGTGAAGCCCCCCAGTTCGCGCAGGAGTTGGCCAAAATCAGGCTGCTTTCGGAAGAACATGGCCCGGGTCAGCTAAGCGCGGTGCCGCAGAACCGGCATGAATTCTCGCGCCATTTGCTGAACTCGCTGCATTTCGGGCATTGCCGGTAGTGCCCCTGCACCGGGCGCTGGGGGCGCTGAAAGAGCGTGATCATCACGGTGGGAGCAAAGAGGGCGTTCAGCAAAAACCACAGCAGCGGGTTGCGCCCCTTGGTGTAGGCGACATAGGCGCCGATGGTTCCCGGCAGGAGGAAGAAAACAACTACGAATCCCCATTCCATCATGTTGCTAGGCATGTACGCTCCGTTATTCCGTGTAGGGCTGGATCAGGTTCTCGGTTCTGTCCTGGTGATGGTGCTGCGCAGTTCGAGCCCCAGCAGCCCGGCCGCCTCGTGCACCGCGTTCAGGTAGCGCTCCTTGAAGTGCGGCAGTGCTTCGGTCGGGTTGCCATCCTCGTCCCAGGGAAGCTCGGTGCGTGACAGCACGATCATGATCTCTTCCAGGGCATCCCTTTGCTTGCGCAGTTCGCGGATCTCTTGCACAGCCTCCCGCAAAAGCTCTGCCACTGCGGGATCGTTCGTGGTCGCTGACTGCAGCTTCTGTAGCATATCGGTCATGGTTCACTCCTCTTGAGTGGAGGCATGGTAGCAGTGAGGCGTATACGAGTCAACAGCCTTTATAGCAAAGGTTTGACGGCTGATTTCATGCGCCTGTCGCCACTGCAGCGCTGCATTGCACACTTCTTTTAATTGCCAAAGCCCAACAAAGGCTTTATGCTCTCCCAGTCGCAGTCACCACTACTCAAACAAAGGACGATTCATATGAACAGGTTCGTTGCACTACTCATCGGCTCCGCACTCACCTCTCTCGTCGCCGCCAATGGTTTTGCCGCTGAGGCAGCCCCCGCCGCAACCCTGGCAGCGCCCCCTGCCGCTGCTGTTGCCCCGGCTACCCCGACTGCACCGGTCAAAGACGCTGACGCGAGCGCAGTAAAGATCGCGTACATCGACATGGCCAAGGTCGCGGCAGAGTCTCCGGAAGGAAAGGCAGCCGGCGAGTCGCTCAAGAAGAAGTCGGAGCAGTTGCGCAGCAAGCTCGACGCCAAGACCAAGCAGCTTGAGAAACAAAAAGCTGCCATCGAGGCGAAACTCCCCACCATGACGCAGAAGGAACGCGCCGCCAAGGCAGCCGAGTTCCAGAAGAAGGTCGAGGAGTACCAGAAACTTGCGCGTAACAGCGAGCTCGAGGTAACCCAACTGCAGGACAAGCTCACCAACGAAATCGGCGGCGTGATCAAGAAGGCTGCCGGTGAGTACGCCAAGGCCCACGGTTACCTGCTGGTGGTCGAGGAAAAAGGTGTGCTGTTTGCGGACGAAAAGGTGAAGTCCAAGGACATCAGCGAAGAGGTTGCCGCCGAGCTCTCGAAGAAAGGAAAGAAGTAACCCCTTGCCCCCTTAAGACATCTGAAACTGGAATCGCTTCGCCGCCTTTGGACTTCCTGGCGGCGAAGCTTTTTTCAGCCCCAAAGTCCCTCCTTCTGCGCGACCTCGAAAAATTAGCGTTCGCTAAGACAAATTTACAAATGTTGGTAGACTGTCACCTTGTTTCTGGGAAGGACCAATTTCCGAGCGGCACAGGGGACAACGATGATGCTACGACTTTGGCTTATTTCGCTTTGTCTGGCGCTGGTCATCTCCTTCCGGTGCGGGGTTGCGGAAGCGACTCTGGGTGAACCGGCCGATACCATCGCCAGGGACACCAGGAAGTTCTCCGGCGTGCTCCAGAAGTCTTTGGTCCGGCCCAGGTACCGTGTCCAGTCCATCGCATCCGGGATCACGGCCACCACGGTCCGGGAGTACGTCTCACCTTCGGGCGTCGTCTTCGCGGTAGCGTGGAATGGCCTGGTGCACCCGGACCTGCAGGTCCTGCTGGGCAATTACCACCAGGACTACCGCAAGGCGCTTGCCAGTGCCGTGCGTGAACCCGGGCGCCGGGGTACCAAGGTGACGACGGAACGGCTGGTAGTGCAAACCTGGGGGCACATGCGAAACCTGCAAGGGCGGGCCTATCTTCCCGAACTCCTGCCCGAAGGAGTGAGCGTCGATGAGATCCGTTAAGCTATCGGCAGTCTTGACCATGGTAGCGGTGCTCGTAGGGTTGCTGGGATGCGGCGGCGGAGGGAGCAAGGGACCTGCACTCACCTCGATCTCGGTAACCCCTGTCAATACCACGATCACCGTCGGTACGACCGGGCGGTTCACCGCCACAGGCACCTATTCCGACAACAGCACACGGGACATTACCAACCAGGTTTCCTGGACCTCCTCCACTGCAGGGGTCGCGACCATAAGCAATGCGGCAGGGACCAAGGGGACGGTCACCGCGTTGTCGGTTGGAACCACTACAGTGACGGCAACCCTTGGCACGGTGACGGCAAGCACGGTTGTCACCACGACACCGGCGTCGAATCCTGCCGCCAACGTCATGCCGTTAACCGTCAACGGCTCCCTCTGTTCAAGTGGCAGCTACCTCAACAAAGCCTGCGTCAGCGTCACCATCTGCAACCCCGACCTCTCGGCCTGCCAGACGGTAAATGACATCCTGCTCGACACCGGCAGCTACGGTCTGCGGGTCTTTCAGCAGGCGATCCCCAACCTGACCCTGCCGCCGGTTGCCAGCGGTGCCGGTTCACTTACCGGTTGCGTCCAGTTTGCCGACGGCAGCTCGCTTTGGGGCCCGATCCGCACCGCGATGGTGAAACTGGGCAATGAGCCGTACGTCTCGGTGCCGATCCAGGTGATAAACTCCAGCTTCGGGTCGCTCCCCCTCCCCTGTTCCAACGCCGATCCTACCCCGGTCTCCTCCGGCTTCGCCGGCATCCTGGGGGTGGGCGTGTTCAAGGAGGATTGCGGCGCGGGCTGTAGCATTACCGCCAACAACGGCGTCTACTACAGTTGCAGCGGGACCAACTGCGTCGGGACCTCAGTCCCGCTGGCAGACCAGGTGCAGAACCCGGTTGCGGCACTTCCGGTGGACAACAACGGACTCATCGTGAGCCTGCCACCGGTTCCCGTCGGCGGGGTGCCATCCATCGACGGATCCGTGATCCTGGGAATCGGCACCAGCACCAACAACACCTTGTCGAAGCCGGTGGTCCTCAAGACAGACGCCGCCGGCGATTTCACCACCGTCTTCAACGGGATCGCCATCAACGGCTTTGCCGACACCGGTTCCAACGGCCTGTTCTTCCCCAACGCCGACCCCAGCGTGCTCCCGGTATGCGCCTCGCCCAACACGGACTGGTACTGCCCGCCGGTGACCCGTACCTTGCAGGCAACCAACGTGAGCGCCACCGGCTCGCCGTCGTCCACGGTCAGCTTCCAGATCTCCAACTTCATTACCCTCGTGAACAGCTCCAACCGCGTTTTCAGCGACATCGGAGGGCAATCCGGCTTCGGGTTCGACTGGGGACTCCCCTTCTTCATGGGGCGCAGCGTCGCCTTCGGCATCGAAACCGAAACCTCACCCCTGGGCACCGGCCCCTACGTTGCCTATTGATACGATTACGCCTACAGTACAATAAAGCACCTTGCTCCTGGCAGGGTGCTTTTTTGTACCTGATTACTTCCGCTAGTTCCCTCTCCCTCCGGGAGAGGGTGCCCGAAGGGCGGGTGAGGGAGGGGCCACGAAGCGGGATCATTGCCTATTGCAGCGCCCTCACCCCAGCCCTCTCCCGGAGGGAGAGGGGGATGGACAACTGGCGGAAGATAGTCGCTAATCGTTTTTCTTTATGAGATAGTATCGTCTGTGTCTTGATTTGAACTGGCAGCAAAGGAGGGAGATCCGTGTTGAGGTCACTACTGATAGTTCCGGTTTTGCTTGTTGCCTTGGTCCACGTGCCGGCCGCTGTTGCCGAGAGTAAACCGCAAAACACCGAGCAGCAGGAAACGCATAATAAGCCAACAGCGCCGTCAAGAGCCGTGGTAACCACCCACAAGGCAGTCATCGGCGGCAATGAACTGTCGTACCAGGCCTGCGCCGGTACGCTGCCGGTGCAAAACGATGCGGGAGACACCGAGGCGGAGATCTTCTACGTCTCCTACCGCGTCCCGCAGCCTGCAACCGCCAAACCACGCCCCCTGCTGTTCGTGTTCAACGGCGGTCCGGGTGCAGCGTCGGTCTGGTTGCACCTGGGCGCGCTGGGCCCCAGGCGCGTGCAGATGATGCCGGACGGCAGCATGCCGGCGCCCCCCTTTCACCTGGTCGACAACGCCTCCAGCTGGCTCGATGTAGCCGATCTCGTCTTCGTCGATCCTGTCGGCACCGGTTTCAGCCGCGCCGCCAAGCCCGACCTCGCCAAGAAGTTCACAGCGGTGCAGGCAGATATTGACTCACTGGGGCGTTTCATCAGGCTCTTTCTCACCCGCAACGGGCGCTGGGACGTCCCCGTCTTCCTGGTCGGCGAGAGCTACGGCACCTTCCGCTGTGCCGGTCTGGCCGAGCAGCTGGTGGAGCACGGCGTGGCACTGAACGGTCTGATCCTGGTTTCCAGCGTCCTCAATATGCAGACCATAAGCTTCGATTTCGGCAACGACCTCCCCTACCAGCTTTCCCTTCCCAGCTACACGGCGACCGCCTGGTATCACCGTAAACTCGCACCCGAATTGCAGGCGGACCTGGGCCGGACCCTGGCACAGGCAGAGCAGTGGGCTGCAACGGAGTATCTTTGGGCTCTGAATCAGGGGGATCGTCTGGGTGCGGCGGAGCGCAAGGCAATAGCGGCGAAAATGGCGGGATTCACCGGGCTCGGCGTCGAGCTGATCGAGAACAGGAACCTCAGGGTCGATAACCGGGATTTCGCGAGGGAGTTGTTGCGCCGCGAGGGGCGCATCGTCGGATTGATGGACAGCAGGTTCAATGCGGAGAACCCGGAACCGGGCAGACACCTCGCTTTCGATGCTACCGTGACCAACATCCGTCCTCCCTTTACCAGCGCCGTCAACGCGTACCTCAGGGATGAACTCGGCTACCAATCCGACCTGGAGTATTTCGTGCTGGGAGGCGGCATCGGCCGCTGGGACTGGGAGGCCAAGAACAGCTACGCCGACACCAGCGAGAACCTGCGTGACGCGATGGTAAAGAACCCCTACCTGAAGGTCATGGTCGCCTCGGGCCTCTTTGACCTGGCCACCCCCCACTTCGCCACCGACTACACCGTGGCGCACCTGGGACTGGGGACGGAACTGCGGCGCAACATCTCGGTGAAGCGGTATCGCTCCGGCCACATGATGTACCTGGAGCCTGACTCACTGGCACAGCTCAAGACGGATGCGGCAGAGTTTATCCGACAAAGCCTGAAGCAATAGTTGAACTTATTGCCAGAGCGCAGGCGGCGTCGACGTTTCGATCCTGTCCTGTTCTTCCTTGGGTAAAGTTGAAAAGAAATCGAGGCCGGTCTGCCTTTCCACCTCGCGCACCGGTACCAGGTACTTCGGCATGTCCTCGGTCTCCAGCGCCTGGTTCGGCATGATCAGCGCCAGTGCCTCGTGCCGGGCCGGATCGAGAACGACTTTATACAGGGCTGACGGCACGGCGACCTGGTTGCGCCCGATGGTCTTCACCGCCCCCTTCGGGTAGATCGGCCCGCTGTAGATGAAAACTTCCCCCCGCTGTTCCACCCACCTGCGCACCTTCTCTTCCAATTCGGCCCAGATGCCGCGGTTCATGCCGGCGCCCGCTTGAGGCACCATGTTGGAGAGGTAGAAACTCTCGGACATCGCCTGTTCGTCCCATGCCATGTCTGCGGCGGGCGCCATGTGGCCGCGGTCGTAACCGGATCCGCGGTAGTCGGAGAGTTCGGCGCGCTGCCCCTTGGGAAGGTCGAGGTCGGGACGGAAGTTATTGGTACGTTTCAGCTTGGCCTGCAACCGCTCCCTGGTCATCCTTTCGACGACCCAAAGCGGCGTCTTCCTTTGCGCGTCGTGGCTCAGCAGGAAGCCCTTGCGGCAGAGCAGGTCGCCGCTTTGCCCGGGCACGCCGTAGAGTGCGAACTCGTGGCACTCCTCGAGAGCTCCGCCGAAGGCAGAGGTTGCCGACACAAAAAAGAGAAAGACGAATTGGAAGAGATGGCTACGAGGCATGGCACCGCCGCAAAGCCCCGTGGGGGCGGAGTTATTTCGCGGCAGTTTAGCAGGAGGAAGCAGCCCGGTGCAACAGTCTTGGCAACTTCAGGACAGGTCCCGCTCTGTCTCGACGTTGTTGAGATTCAACTTCCTGTTTATCTCGCGCACGTACTGTGGCTCTTCCTGTTCCAGGTTGTCCCCCTTAAAGCCCAGGAGGAGCTTTAAGAGATAACAGAACAGCCCAAGCCCGAGACAAGGCAGCACCCCTCCCAACACCAGCATAAACCCTGAATATTCCACGCTGACCTCCTTCGTCAGAATCTTCAGACTTCAGCGGGAACCAGAATATATTAGTTTAAATTAATGTCAAGTGTGCGCTTCTTTAATGTTTCGCTCAGGCGGCCCGAGTCGCTGGTGGGCAGGGATCTGCGGTCGGAGTAAAAAAAATTTAACGACACTGTTTACAGGATGCATTTGTCGTTTATTATAGACGTGGTGAAGATGTTCTAATGCTTTCCGCGAGGTACTACTGACAATGCACGAGGGATTCCACTCAGACCACAGCCAAAGAGCTGCCGCAGAGACTTTCCATCGCACCGGCATGACCGAGCAGATCGCAGAGGTTAAGGCAAAGCTGATTCACAATGTCAGGCGCAACTCGAAAAGGTATGGTGCACTGACCTCCTCCCGCATCCTGACCGTACTCGCCAAAGGACTGCCGGGTGAACTGCAACATGGGGTGCTGGATGCAATCTCAGCAGGCGCCCTGGCCAGTGACATACGCACACTGATAACCCCGTCCGGACAGTTATTTCTCTATTCCCAGGAATACATGAGCATCGAAGATGCCGCCGCCAAAGGGAAGCTGGAAGAGGTGAAGCATGCCATGGCGGAAAAGATCCGCAGGGATTCCCGGGTCCTCACCGCCCTTAGTCCGTTGAACAGCATGTTCGCGCTGTTCCCGGATATCAAGCCCGTGAAGATCTGTTCGCTGCTCAACGAGATGCAGACCCAGGTGCAGTACCGGGACATCAAGACCGTCTCCGCCTTCAGTGGCGAGCTTTACCTTTATTGCGACGCCCACATCACCGAGAAATACGCCGGCCTGCTGGTTCGCTCGGCCGTTTCCGACGCCTGCAGCACCATCGTCGACACGGTGCGGGAAGAATCCCGCATCTACCCCAGGCCGACCAGGATAAGCCTTTTCACCAGCCAGGTTTACGGCATCCCCGCCGCCACGCTCCACCCCTGCATCGTGCGCATACTCAACTCACCTCAATACGCGGACATCCGCAAGCTGGTGCACCCGGAAACCGAGGCTGAATACCTCTATTCCACCCTCCACATGAACGAGGAGCAGGCCTTCTCGCTTATGAACTGGATGGAGGAAGAAGCGACGGCTGGAGTGAGAGTGCCACTACTTCCGCAATGTCCCTGACTTGGGCGTTGGTGCCGGTCAACTCCTTGATACCGTCCTCGAACATGGTCATGCAGAAGGGGCAACTGACGCAGATCATCTCCGGTTGCTGCGCGAGCGCCTCCTGCACACGGTTGCGGTTGATCGGCGTCCCTTCGTGCTCCTCGAGCCACATGCGCCCTCCCCCGCCCCCGCAACAGAAAGCGTTCCCCCGGTTGCGCCCCATCTCCAGCGGCTCCCGCCCGGTAGCCATCGTGAGCGCCTCGCGAGGAGCATCATAGACGTCGTTGTGCCGCCCCAGGTAACAGGAGTCGTGAAACACCACCCGCCCGACATCGCCGCTGCCGTCGGTCTTGAGTCTCCCGGTCTTTAGCAGGTCGTTGATCAACTCGCTGTGATGTATCACCTCCAGTTCCAGGCCGTACTGGCGGTAGTCGTTCTTCAGCGTCGTGAAGCAGTGCGGGCACTGGGTGATCACCTTGGCAACCCCCTTGGCCACGAACTGCTGCACGGCCTGCTTGGCCATCTGGTCGAACAGGTATTCATTGCCCAGGCGCCGCACGCTGTCGCCGCAACACTTCTCCTCCTTGCCCAACACTCCGTAGGAAACGCCCGCCGCGTCCAGCACGCGGGTCAGCGCCACCGAAACCTGCTTGTTGCGCGCGTCGAAGGCGCCGGAACAGCCGACGAAAAGCAGGTATTCAGTCTCCCCCGCCTCGAAAGGGCGCAGGTTCAACTGCGAACTCCACTTGCTCCGTTCTGACGGCGCCATGCCCCAGGGGTTGGAGCGCTGCTCCATGTTCTCGAAGAGGTTCAGCAGTTCCACGGGGAATGTGGCTTCCATCTGCACCATGTGCCGACGCATCTTGACGATCTTGGGAAGATGCTCGATGAAGACCGGGCAAACCTCCATGCAGGCGCCGCACGAGGTGCAACTCCACAGGGCGGCGTCCCTGGTACTCCCGTTTTCCCCGCTGCCGATCAACGAGATCTGCCGCTCCGCCGCGCGGTCCCCGGAGAGCTTTGCCATCACCCCGCCGTTTTTAAGCAGGTTTTCCTTGAGGGCATGAATGACCTGGCGCGGATTGAGCTGCTTCCCGGTGCTGGCTGCGGGGCAGGATTGCTGGCAGCGGCCGCATTCGGTACAGGAGAATGAATCGAGCAGGTCCTTCCAGGAAAGCTGCTCCAAGGTGGCCGCACCGAAGCTGTTTCCTTCCAGAAAGGTCTCGCGCTCCTGTGTGTTGCACTTCCCCATGCTGCGCAGGAATACGTTGGGTATGGCGGTAAGTATGTGCATATGCTTACTGTAGGGCAGGAAGTTCATGAACCCCAGCAGCACCACGGCGTGGATCCACCAGAAGATGTTGCCCGCCGTTTCCAGATGCGCTGCTGCGGGTGTCGCCTGCAGCAGGCCCGCGACAAGATTCGACACCGGTGTGGCGGAAGTCGAAGGGAGCACGCCTTGGGCGATGCGCACTCCGTTGAGCCCGAAGTAAGCCAGCATCAGTATGGCGATCATGGAGAGGATGAAATAGGCCTCGAAGGTGCGGGCTCCGTCGAATGGAGGCCACGCCGTTCGCCGCACTGCTGCGATAACGACAGCGGCAAAAGCCGCCAAGGAACAGGCGTCGAACAGCAACAGCAGAGCGCCGTGGAGCGGCGCCGGGAGCAGCGCGAAGGAAAGCGCCGGGGCGATGCCAGAAACGAGGAATTCCAGGTTAGCCAGGGCCAGCACCAGGAACGCCCAGAAGATGATGCCGTGATTCAGGCCGAAGGGGCGGCTTACCACCCTCTTCTGTCCGACCGCGTACACCAGCATTTCTTTCAGGCGATCGACGGGACGGTCGAAGCGGTGCTCGCTCCGGCCTACAGTGACGAGCGACAATCTTCGGTAACAGCTGAAGGCAAATGTGGCAAGCGAAACGGTAAGCAAAGCGGTGAAAAGTGTCAGTTCCATTTAAGGCTCCATTTTGATGCCGGGAGGGGACTGGCCCCGCCAGGTGCCTGTCCCCTTATGCTTGGGGAAACTGGCTGAGCTGAAAGAAGCGTTCCTAGATGCTCCATAAAGTCTTGGCAGAAAGCAGTTACGCAAAGAACCCGAAGCATGCGCAAAGAACGCTAGGTAATGCCAAAAAATCCCCCGAGTTCTCCGCGGATACTCAGTGTCCTTCGCGTAACTGCTTTAAGGTTTTCAGGCAGCTGGCCTTTGCTTCATCTCCTTCACCTGCGCGGTCAGCGCCGGCACTACCTGGAACAGGTCACCGACGATGCCGAAGGTGGCGACTTCGAAGATGGGCGCCTCGGGATCGCGATTGATGGCGACGATGACGTCGGAGTCCTGCATGCCCACCAGGTGCTGAATGGCGCCGGAGATGCCGCAGGCGATGTAGATCTTGGGGCGCACCGTTTTCCCCGTCTGTCCGACCTGGCGGTCCTGCGGCAGCCAGCCCGCGTCCACGGCGCTGCGCGACCCGCCGACGACACCTCCCAATTCCTCCGCCAGTTCCTCCAGCATGGCGAAGTTCTCCTTCGCCATGAGGCCGCGGCCGCCAGAGACGATGAACTCGGCACCGGCCACGTCCACCTTGTCCTTGGCGCCCTTTTCGGTGATGACTTCCAGCACGCGGGTGAAGATGGACGATTCAGAAATCGGGCAACTCTCGTGGATGACAGTGCCGGTCCTGCCCTTGTTCTGAAACGGCATTGGCATCACATGCGGGCGCACGGTCGCCATCTGCGGCCGGAAACGGTCACACATGATGGTGGCCATGATGTTGCCGCCAAAGGCCGGCCGCGTCTGCATGAGGTTCCCCTTGGCGTCGATGCCGAGACCGGTGCAGTCGGCGGTGAGGCCGGTCTTGACGCGCGTTGCGACCGCTCCTGCCAAATCGCGCCCCATCCCCGTTGCCCCCATCAGCACCACCTCAGGTTTGTGCTGATCGATCAGGTGGCACATCGCCTCAAGGAACGGCTCGGTTCGATACTGGCGGAACACCGGGGCGTTGACCAGGTACGCCTGGTCGGCGCCGTAACTGAACGCGAGGTCGGCGAGATGCTCGACACCGCTACCGATGATGACCGCCGAAAGAGGCACCCCGAGCTGGTCGGCGAGCTCTCGCCCTACTCCGGTCAGTTCCCAGGAGACTTTGGCAGCTTCGCCGTCGTTGTGCTCGATGAAGACCCATACGCCCTTGTACGCTGCGATCCTGCTGCGGCGCTCAAGCTCTTCCTCGTCCACCTCTTCGCCGCCGTGCTTCTCGAAGCTGGCGATGATGGCGAGTTCTTCTGCCGTGTAGAACATTTCCAGCGCGCCCGCCGGACAGGCTTTGACGCACTTTACGCAGCCGATGCACTTTGCCGCCTCGATGGTCGGCTCGCCCTGCTCGCTCATCTCAACGCCGTTCACCGGGCAGACGCTTTGGCAGCGCGCGCCGCAGGCGATGCACTTGCCGGCAATGACCCGCGCTTTGCCGCGAGGTTTCTTTTGTTTCTGTGGTTCAGTCATGGGGCACCTGTTCTAATTGAATTCTGTCCGACTGGTCCGACTGGTCGGACAAACTTGGATTGTCTACACCGCCAGCATGTCGCCATCAACCAGCCGGTCCAGCAGCAGGCTTGCGGCCCCCACCGGGTCGCTGATGCCGTCACCGATGATCTCACCTTCCTTGCGCTCGGGAGAGAAGATGCGGCTCACCCAGGTCGGTGACCCTTTCAGCCCGACGCTGTTCACGTCCAACTGCAACTGGTCGTTGCTCCAGCACTCCACCTGCGCCTTGGCCGAGGAAAGCCGCATGGGCACCGTCGGGTAGCGCGGGCGGTTCAACTCGCGCACCACGGTGATCATGGCCGGCAGCCGCGCCTCGACGACCTCGTAGCGCCCCTCCAACTTGCGGCGCACCACGATGGTCCTGTTCACAATGTCGATCTTTTCAATCCGGTCCACCAGCGTCAACTGGGAGTACCCAAGGCGCACTGCAATCCCGGGCCCGACCTGCGCGGTGTCGCCGTCTATGGTCTGCTTGCCGCAGAAAACGATCCCCACCTCTTCCTGTTCGCCCAGTTTTTTAATGGCTGCTGCAATCACATTACTGGTCGAGAGCGTGTCGGCGCCGCCGAAGACGCGGTCGGAAAGGAGGATGCTGCGATCGACGCCGAGCGCCAGCGCTTTCCTGAGTGTTGCCTCCGCATTGGGTGGGCCCATGGAAAGGGCCACGGCTTTGAAACCATGACTGTCCTTGAGGCGAAGGCTCTCTTCCAATGCATGGCTGTCATAGGGATTGATGATGAACGGTATGCCGTCCCTGATGAGAGTGTTGGTTACCGGATCTATCTGTACCTGAGTGGTGTCAGGAACCTGTTTGATGCAGGCGACGACTAACATGCGCCCTCCTTGTGGATACAATCATTTTTCTACTTACCCGTTTATAGGTTTACTGCAATACCGTTTTACCTTGCGCCTGATTGATCAGCCCATACTGCCCATACTGGCAAGTGCAAACACCTTCTGTGGCGAGTATTTAGGCCTGACGCCAAGGTACATGAGTGTGTTGCTCCCTTTGATCGAGAAACCTTTGCGACTGAGCAAAACCGCTGCCGCCACGTTGCCGGCGGGGACATCGAGGAACACCGGTGTGCCCGCCGCCGCAAGGGCAAGATCGAGCAGCGGTGCCGCCTGACCTTCCAGGAGCGTACCCCACGGGCCCAGTTGCGTCCCTTGTGGCCAGGGCTGAATGCAGACGAACGAGTAATTGTCGCAGATGACGTGCCCGCGTCCGCTGGTTACGTGCAAAAGGGCTTCGCGGCGGTCGCCCCACCCGGCACAGTCCACGTGACGCACCATCTCCGGGTCCCAAGGCGAGAAAGGAGACCAGCCGGTGCCTCCACTCCCCTCCCCCACCCAGCGGTTGATACTGTCGATAGCGGTAAAACCCAGCCTCCTGTATAACTCCACCCCTTTAGCCGAGGCCGTGAGCCAGACCGTTTCCACTCCTGCATCCAGTAATGCGTGTATGGCACCCTGCATCAACTCAGTGCCGATGCCGCCCCTTCGCGCCTGTGGCGCGACGAGGAGGTTCCCGATCCAGCCGCTTTTGTCGTGGCGTAACGAGGTGATGTAACCCAACGTCTCACTGCCCGACCGCTTCACCAGACAGCCTTGCGGGAAAGTCTGCAGCAGGAACTCCATCTCCCATTTCCCGCAGAGCCACCCCTCCGTCGACGCCATGGTGAGGAAGGGATCGATGTCGGAAGTAAGAAACGGGCTCAGCATGATCACTCTGCCCTTGCGACTGCCAGTTGCAGGTTCTCACCGATGAGCCCCACCGCATCTGCCCGGCACTGCTTGCAATGCTTGAACTGCCCTATCGTCTTTTCGTTGTCGCGGCGCAACGCGTCCAGTCGTTCCGCCGAAGGCGGCTCGATGTGGGCGAAGTCCGCCTGCGGAATGAGCGGCATGATGTTCATGACGAAGGCGCCCAACTCCTTCACCTTTTGCGAGATGAGCGGTATCTGGGCATCGTTGACTCCGGGGATAAGCACCGTGTTGACCTTAATGGTCATCCCAAGTTCTGCTGCCTGGCGGATCCCTTCCAACTGGTTGCACACCAGTATCTCGCCCGCCTCGCTGCCGCTGTACGTCGTGCCCCGGTAGTGCACGTACGAGTAGATCTTGCCGCCGATGACCGGGTCCAAGGTGTTCAGGGTGACGGTCAGGCTGTGCAGCCCCAGCGCCTTGAGGATCGGCATCTTGTCCGGCAGCAAAAGCCCGTTGGTGCTCATGCACTTGATCAGGTCGGGAAATTCGCGGTCCACCAACTGGAAGGTCTCAAACGTCTCGTCGTTGAAGAGCGGATCGCCGGGACCGGCGATGCCGATAACCTTGATGATGGGGCCGGTCACAGGGCTCGCCATCACCTCACGCACCCTGACGATCGCCTCCTCAGGGGATAACAGCCGACTGGTCACGCCAGGCCGCGATTCATTGGCACAATCGTGGCGCCTGGTGCAGTAGCCGCACTTGATGTTGCACTTGGGGGCCACCGCCAGGTGCATCCTGCCATTTTTGTGGTGGTTGCCGCCGAAGCAGGGATGCCCCTGAATCTTCTTCATCTTTTCGCACGAGGTCGCCATGTCATCCTCCTTGATCCTTTCAGGCTGTCCTGAAAACGAAAAATGCCCGGTCGGATATCTCTATCCGCCGGGCATCGTTGCCGTCACTGTCAGATACATCGTTGTACCTTTGCCTCTAAAGAGCATTTAGCGTGCCACTGGCACCGCAGGATGCCGTCTACGGTTTGTCAGGGGGGCAGTCGCTGACTGCGACCGGGAGACATCAGCCCAGCAAAACATTGAAAGATAATGGCTTACCACTGATTCGTATTTGCGATGATCGGTATCTGCGAACCTAAGCGGCGTGCCCTGGAGCGTTGCCACTCTTTCTGCTTCTTTCAGAACTTTTCTGCCTCCCGCCACCTATACTCGACTATTTTTTGGGCATTGCCTAAGGTCCCGGCAGCAACCTTTCCTCTGGCTTACGCGCCTGACACAGCGGAAACAGGCGCAGCAAGAGGATTCACAACGCGCATCGGCCAGCACCGGAACAACGGATTGGATATTGCAAAGTTATGCCTATGACTACTTCTTCTGCACATAGTGAACTTCTCAGCAGGGTTCGGGGAGCTTTCCTCGGTCTTGCGGTTGGTGATGCGCTCGGGGCGCCGGTGGAGTTCATGACGCGCGGAGAGATAAAGGACAAGTACGGGGTGCTGAAAGAGATGGTGGGAGGCGGTTGGCTCAGGTTGAGACCCGGGCAGGTGACCGACGATACCGAGATGTCTCTTTGCCTTGCGCGGGCCATCGTAAAGGAAGGAGGATGGAACCTGCAGGCGGCAGCCGAAAACCTTGCCGGGTGGCTCAAGTCCAAGCCCATCGATGTCGGTGACACCTGCCGGCGCGGTATCAGGAATTATATGCTGCGTGGGATCGTGGAGACTCCTCCCAACGAGTGGGACGGCGGAAATGGCGCGGCCATGCGGACGCTCCCCGTCGCCCTCTGCACCGTTGGCGACAACCTCTTACTCGAGCGTCTCACCCTGGAGCAGGCCCATCTTACCCACAACCATCCCTACTCCGATGCAGCCTCCATATACCTTGGACGATTGCTGCACCTGGCACTTACCGGGCGATCCATGCTGCAACTGCGCCGGGAGGTGGACCAGCTCATCTCCATGCATCCCTCCTTTTCTTTTGATCCGTACAAAGGACTGGCCACTGGCTACGTGGTGGACACCATGCAAACCGTCTTTCACTGCTTCTTCCGGTCGCGCTCTTTCGAGGGGTGTGTTATCGAGACCGTCAATCAAGGTGGCGACGCAGACACGACCGGTGCCATAGCGGGCGCCATTGCCGGTGCATATTATGGAGAAGAGGGAATTCCGGCCAGATGGCGGAAGAAACTGGCGAAGGAAGTGGTTACCGAGATCTTGAATCTCGCCGCAGAATTGTTGCAGCTGTCCCCGCTGCTGCAGAGGTAGTCCGGAACACGATGAAAAAGTTCCGGAACACGATGGAAAAGTTCCGGAACACGATGAAAAAGTTCCAGAACACGATGAAAAAGTTCCAGAACACGATGAAATGGCTCCAGAACTGATGAAATGGCACCGGAACTCGACGAAAAAGTTCCAGGACACAACGGAAAAGCTCCAGAGCGGGATGAAATGGAACCAGAACTGACGGAAAAGTTCCAGGACACCATGGAAAAGTTCCGGAAGGCCAAGGGGAAGTTCCAGAACGCGTAGGAATGGATCCATAACTGACGGAAAGGTTACAGAACACGATGGAAAAGTTCCAGAAGGCCAAGGAGAAGTTCCAGAACGAATGGGAAAGCTCCTATCGCTAAGAAAATGTTCCAGAACAAATGGAAAAGGTTCCTGGACGCAGTGAAAAAGTTCTGTGACGCTATCCTGGTGGGTTGATCAAGGCTGTCACTACTCTAAACCGTGCACATGAGTCGCTTAACGCGGTACTCCCCACCGACCACCAGGCATTCCCCCTCACCCTTCAGTATCGAGTTGGGTAGCAACTCGCTGTAGAAGAACACCTTGGCCAGCGGGACCTGCACCTGCCACACGATGAAACCGAACTCCCAGGCACGCTCCTCGTCCGTCGTGAAGGAATTGAGGTTGTTAAGCCTAACGATCTCTTCCCGTTTCGAGATCGTCTCAAGGACATCATATTCCGACCGATCGAATGTGCCCCGGTACAAGGTGAGGTGCTTGCGATCCGGATACCTCTTGGCGAGCTCGTATTGGCAATACTCATAAAGAAGGTCGAGTTGCGAATTGATCGCCGACGTGCGTGCGCTCCCTTTGGTGCGGTCCACGGCGTACGGCAGGTAATTCTCGTCGTGAATCCCGGCGATGCGCACGTTGTGAAAGGTCGGAGCCAGCCCCATCCTGCTCTCCACCCATCCTTTCAGCACCGCGCCCTCCACCGAGTTGGAGTCCATCATCCATCCTCTGAGAAAACGCAGGTAGCTGTTTTTAAGGCTCTTGCGCGCCGTCGCAGTCTCCTGCTGCCACTGGTGCAACTGGAATTTAACTGACATGTAGTCGTTGAAGATGGAGGCGCGTTCTTCATGGGAAGCGATACCGTCTAGCTTATCGAATAGGAAGCGGTTCACGGCTCGCACTCCCTGGATTTCCAAGGGCTGCGGGTTGTCGTTGAAATGACGGGAAGCGATGACCCAGGGGGGAAGGTTGCAGTGGTTGAATGAATTCTCCATTGAATCACCAACTGAGAGACAGAATGAGATTAAGACAAAGATTAAGATTGATGGACAAACAGCAAGACCTGTTTTTACAGTACCCGCGCGAGGTCTCTAAGGACGGGTTCGATCTCGCCTTCTACCACGTAGGGTTCAACGCCGAGGCGCTCAAGTTCCATTTTCGGAGCCTCGCCTATCATGGAACAGACCACCGCCCGGCAGCCTTTGAGAGCGTCTGCCGTGTCTTTGAGCGTGTGGGCGCGCAGCGGATGTTCCGGGTCGAACCGGCAGTACTTCTCAACGGGACGCTCTTCCAGGAAAGTGACCACGTCTTCCTCCACTTGGTAAATGAGGAAGCGCTCGACGTGCCCGAAGTGCTGGTTGATTTCTTTGCCATCTTTGGATGCTACGGCGAATAACATAAAACCTCCTAAAGACAGACTAAGATTAAGACTAAGACTAAGATAGAGGAACCGCAGTGGTTTTTTCTTAATCTTAATCTTAGTCTTACTCTGCCTGTTACGCCTCTACCGGCGCAAAGCTGAAGCACTTCTTGGAGCAGGTCCGGCCGCAGGCCCCGCAACCGATGCAGTTGCCGGCATTTTCGACCTTCATGAACATCTTCGCCGAATCGTCCTCGTCGAGTTCTTCAAAGCTCAGGACGTCGTGAGCACAGACCTTGTAACAGCGGCCACAGCCGATGCAGGTCTCGTCGTCGATGGCGACGATGAATTCGGGGGTCCACTCTTTCTTGCTCTTGGTCAAACCGGTGATGTAAGCCATGGTGATTCTCCTTTTCCTGGTTGATTACGGATTATGTTTAAAGCTTTACCTGCACTCTTTGGGCTGGTCTCCCCTCTCCCCCTGGGAGAGGGGCGGGGGTGAGGGGTATCCCTCGTGGCAACGCCCTCACCCTCACCCTCTCCCAGAGGGAGAGGGGACAGAGCTAATCTTCGTCGAGAAAGGATCCCACTTGGTCCTTGTTCATTGCCTTACGCAGCCAAGGGGGCGGGTTTCCCCTCAGAACCTCCTGCATCTTCTCGATCGATTCCTTAAGCCCCACCTCGACGTTGGTCTTCATGGGGTGGATGCGTTTGGCCACCAGCTTTGCCGCGGCCGGACCACCGATCTGCATGGTATAGACGATGGCGCAGTCGGAAAGCAAGTTGGCCCGGGCGGCGATGCGGTCCTCCTCGTCACTGCCGTGTTCACCCACCGAAACAGTCTGGACGTAATGCGCCTCTTCCGGTCCCACCTCCCAAATGTGGAAGGACTCCGCTTGGCCGAAATGCATATCGATTGTTTCGCCCGTGCTGGTAGTAAAAGCGATCTTCATAGCGTGTCTCCTTAGAAATGCAGATTAAGACTGAGATTAAGACAAAGTAGAAACAGTCCCCTTTCTTAATCTTTGTCTTAATCTGGTTCTCAATTGTGCGCCAGCTTCTGCGCTTCCTTGGCGTTGGCCTGGAAGATGTTTGCCAGCTCGAAAATCAGGTTAAGCGTCCCCTGGTAGCCCACCCACATCTTGTGGTGCGCCCCGAGCCGGTCGAACACCGGCATCCCCGTCCGTAGATGGGCACCTATTCCGAGTTTTTTGGCGGCCTGGCGCCCGTTGGAATTGGCCACCAGCAGGTCGGCGCCCGCCGCAGTCTGCTCCAGGTCCTCCAGGTCTCCCACGAACAGATTGTCCACCGGCAACTGGTCCAGTCCCCTTGTCCTGGTTGCGGCGATGGCGACCTGGATGTCGCATCCGAGACTGGCGAGGAATGTGGTCATCCCCTTCAGGTGGTCCGCCTCCAGCGCCAGTGCGATCTTCTTCTGTCCAAACTGGTAATGGCTATCGACCATGGCGTCCATCAGGCGGCTTCTCCAGCGCCGGAATTTCTCGGGAACGGGCCGGCCTGAGACCGCAGAGAGTGTGGACATCAAAAGATCGGACTCGACCAGGCCGGTGATCGAGGTGAAGCCGTAGTTGGGGATGCCGAACTTGTCTTTGAGCATCGTGGCGGCGTCTGCCAGAGAATCGCCGAAGTACAGCGTGGCGACACTTCTTCCGGCTGACTTGATCCGCTCGATGCTGACCCCTCCCGTCGAAAGGGCAGAAACAGTGGCGTCGATATGGCCGTCCAGGGCATTGGAGATGTCGGGAACAACGACTGGATCAAGCTCGAAGGTGCGACAAATCTCGGCTATTTCCTCGATCTCCGCAGGAGTTAGCTGGCAACCGGGCAGGATATTTACCTGTCCAGGTATAGGGATACCCCCTTCGGGCACGGTCATGACGATGGCTTCGACTGCGCCGGCATAACCTTCCTGCATGGAGCCGCAGTAATCCGGGGTCGAAGCGTGAATCACCGGAATTTCATCGTGTTCGGGGTGCGCCTCTCTGAACTGCACGATGGCACTTCTCACGTCGTCGCCCATGGTTTCGGTAAGGCCGGTTGTCATGACGCCGACGACGGCCGGCTTGAACTTCTCCATGACCCGGTTCAGGCCCACTTTCACGTTCTCCCAGCCGCCGAAGATAGCGGCATCTTCGCTCATGCTGGTCGAGTTGAGTGCGATGGACTCCTTGAAGTGCCTGGAGAGCTGCAGCCTGATAAAGGTGGAACATCCCTGCGCACCGTGCAGGAGGCCCAGCATGCCGTCGATGCCGAGATAGGCCAGCGTGGCACCGAGCGCGGGTGAGTTCTTCTGCGGGTTCACCGTCGCGTTTTTGGTCGGCACCTTGACCCGCGATCCTTTCATTTCGATGGCGGCCAACGCGGCCGCGTGTCCCGCAGTCACGGCCAGCTCCGCTTCCAGCGCAGCGGCATCCTTCTCCCAGGGGGCTTTGCCATTGAGAGCCGGCCAAATCGGGTTGTTAACCGTCAAGTCGAGCTGCTTGGCGAAAGTGACCATACCGGCGTACCCGGCATAGGGATGAGAGCGGCCGTGGTTGATATCCAGGAACGGGGTCCTGGTCTTCAAGGCCAGGTACTTGGTCTTGCCGCCCGCCACGATCAGGTCGGGGAGCTTGTCGTACATGACCGAGAGCAGGCCCGCAGTACTGGTGTCGGCGATGATGGAGGCGTCCTCGTGCATCAGCGCCTTCATGCGGTAGAAATCCTCGAGCGTCGAATTCTGTGTCCCGGCGGCGAGAATGTCGACACCAAGCTCGGCAAGCGCGTTCACCATGGACCATGTCTTCACGCCGCCGGTGAAGAGCACCGCCCTCTTCCCTTCCAGGCGGGCACGGTAGGGAGCAAGCTCGGCACGGCAGGCAGCCTCGCTTTCGGCAATGAGCTTCTCCACGCGGTCCTGCATCACCCGCTTCTCAAGTCCGTTGACCCGATCGTCCAGTTCCCGCGCGATGTCCCGCAGCGCCTTGGCGACGTCGGTCATGCCGTAGAAGGATTCCTCGAGGTACGGGATGCCGTAGTTCTTCTGCATCTTCTTGGCGAGGTTGGTCAGGCTCTTAGAGCAGACGATGACGTTGAGCTTGGCGCGGTGCGCGTAGCGCAGGTCCTCGAATTTCGAGTCACCGCTGATGCAGGAGAGCACGCGGATACCGAGCCGATCGAAGAGCGGCAGCATCCCCCAGAGGTCGCCGGCAATGTTGTATTCGCCGATAAGGTTGATGTCGTAGTCTGTCGTGTACTCGGGCTCCGCCGTTCCGATCACGTATTTGAAGAGGGTCTCCCCCGCCAGACGGTTGCCGATGTTCTTGTCGCCGATGAAGCCCGGTGTGTTCACCGGGATGACCGGGATGCTCACCTTGTCCCTGGCGGCGTTGCAGACGGCCTCGATATCGTCGCCGGTCATGGAGGTTACGCAGGTGGCGTAGACGAAGATGGCTTTCGCCTCCGGGTAGCGCGCAGCCAGTTCCTGAATGGCGCGGTACAGCTTTTTCTCGCCGCCGAAGATCACGTCGTTTTGCAGCATTTCCGTCGTGAAGCCGCGGCGGTAGATCTGGGCGTCCGAGGAGCGTGCCCCGCGGTTGTCCCAGGAGTTCCCGGCGCAGGCGATGGGGCCGTGCACCAGGTGGATAACGTCCGTGATGGGCATGAGGACCACGCGTGCGCCGTCATAGGCGCAACTTCGCTCCGTCCCCTCGCCCGGTTCGGATTTCTTGCAGAACTTGGGAGCCCCAGCGTCGTGTGTGTCGCAATCTGTCGTGTCGTACCAATCCGGCTTCGCCATTGGAGCCTCCTTTCTGGGGCTAAAACCATTAGCCACGGAGAAAATCTGAGAACTTCTGAGAAAACCAAAGAATTTGTCTAAAACCTAAAGCCTTTTGCCTCTCTCAGAATTTCTCCGTGTCCTCCGTGGCTAACGGTTTTTGGGTTTTAACGCATCATCTCGAAGTGACGCTCATCGCAGGTTTCGTCGGTGACGTCGATGAACTTGTTGCAGATGGTGGCCATCATGTTCATGACGCCCTGGTAGCCGATCAGCGGCTCGCGGTGCAGGTTCACCCTGTCGAAGATCGGGAAGCCGAAGCGGAACAGCGGTACCTTGGCATCACGTGCGGCGAACTTGCCGTGGGTGTCGCCGATGATGGCGTCCACCGGCTCGGTCATCACCAGGCTGCGCAGGTGCCACAGGTCCTTGTTGATGTAGACCTTCCCTTCCTTGCCGAAGGGGGACGAGTCGAGCAGCGCCTGCAGTTCCTTCTCGAGTTTCTTGGTCCCCTTGGAGCAGAGCACGTGGGTCGGCTTGGCGCCCACCTCGAGCAGGAAGGAAACCAGGCCGAGCAGGTAGTCGGGGTCGCCGTAGACTGCGAACTTCTTGCCGTGGATGTACTGGTGGGCGTCGGTCATGAGGTCGACTGCGCGCCCGCGCTCCTCTTTCAGCGCAGCCGGGATCGGCTTGCCGGTGAGCTCGGAGAGCTTCAGCAGGAAGGCGTCGGTCTTGGCGATGCCGAAGGGCATCGGGATGCTGGCATGCTTGCCGGAGTAGTTGTCCTTGAGCCAGCCGTAGGTCTTGGCGGTGGAGTAAGTGCCCAGCGCCAGGGTCACCTTGCCGTTGACCGAATCAGCAGCATCCTCGAGCTTGGTCCCGCCGGGGTACGGACGGTAGGTGCCGTCGTTGGGGGAGTCGAACACGTCGGAGATGTCGGCCAGCACCGTGTAGGGGATGCCGAATGCCTCCAGGATCCTCTTGTACTCCCTGATGTTGCCGGTGTTGGCGTCGAAGCCCGGGAGCAGGTTCAGCTTGCCGGTGCAGCGCCCTTCCACCTTCTTGCCGTTGGTCAGGGTCTGCAGGATGGCGAGCAGCATGGCGTCGTAGCCGTGGATGTGCGAACCGTTGAAACTCGGGGTGTTGGCGTACGGGATGGGAAGATCCTCGGGGACGAACCCTTTGAGACGGGCGTTTTTGATGAACGCGGTCAGGTCGTCGCCGATGATCTCCGGCATGCAGGAGGTGAAAACCGAGATCATCTTGGGCTTGTAGAGCTTGTAGCTGTTCTCGAGCCCCTCGTGCAGGTTGTTCTGCCCGCCGAACACCGCGCCGTCCTCGGTCATGGCGTCGGAGACCGCCGGAGCCGGCTCGCGGAAGTGACGGTTCAAAGTGGAGCGGTAGTAGGAGGCGCACCCCTGGGAGCCGTGCACGAAGGGAAGGCTCCCCTCGAAGCCGTGTGCGGCGAGTTCCGCGCCCAGCGGCTGGCAGGCGTGGGCCGGGTTGATCACCAGGGCCTGGCGCGCGAAGTTCTTCTCCTTGTACTCCTCGGTATTGATCCAGGCCGCCACCCTCTTTACTTCAGATTCAGGTGTCTCGGTGACCGGCTTGACTGTAAGTCCAAGATTGTTTGCCATTGCATATCTCCTTTGGCGGGAGACTCATCCGTCACACCGCCAGATAGTAAGTTCATCCCCCCGCCCCTTGCGGGAGGGGGTTAGGGGGTGGGGGTAGGTGTCACAGCGTCAGTCGTTTGCGGCTTCACCCACCCCCCTGCCCCCTCCCGCCTTCGCGGCCCGTAGCGCTTCGGCGCGCAGGCCCGTCAAGGGAGGGGGAGCTGTCAGGCCGAAAGACTTTGTGCTTAAAACGGCGCCTCGACCAGCTTCCACGTGGGGCTGTTGACCGCCATGTCGATGTCGCGGGCGAAGATGGGGAAACCCTTGTAGCCGTGGTAGGGGCCGGAGTAGTCCCAGCTGTGCATCTGGCGGAACGGGATGGCCATCTTCTGGAACAGGTACTTCTCCTTGATACCGGAGCCGATCAGGTCGGGCTTCAGAATGTGGGCGAAGTGCTCCATCTCGATCTCGGAGGCGTCGTCGTAAACCACGGTGGCGTCGGGCATCTCGGATGCGGTACGGTCGTAGTCGTCGGTGTGGGCGAACTCGTAGCCGGAACCGACGCAGGTCATGCCCAAGTCCTCGTAGGCGTTGATGGTATGACGGGGGCGCAGGCCGCCCACGTAGAGCATCACCTTCTTGCCGTCCAGGCGCGGCTTGTACTCGTCGATGATCGCCTGCATCTGCGGATCGTACTTGGCGATGACCGCCTCGACCTTTGCCTTGATGTTGTCATCGAAGAGTTCGGCCAGTTTCCTCAGGCTCTCCCTGATCTTGGTCGGCCCGAAGAAGTTGAGCTCGATCCAGGGGATGCCGTATTTCTCCTCCATGACCTTGCACATGTAGTTCATGGAGCGGTAGCAGTGGATCACGTTCAGCTTCACCTGGTGGGTGGCCGCGATGCGGTCCATCTCGCCATCGCCGGTCCAGACCGCCTTGACGTTGAAGCCGCACTCCTCGAGGAGGGGCTTGGTGGACCAGGCGTCGCCGCCGATGTTGTATTCGCCGATCAGCGCGATGTCGTAGGGGCCGATCGGCTCCGGGAACTCGCGGGTCTCGATGATGTAGTCGCGGATGGTGTCGTTGGAGATGTGGTGTCCCAGCGACTGGGATACCCCGCGGAAGCCCTCGCAGTTACAGGGAATGACCGGGATGTCCAGTTCCTTGGCGGCCACCTTGGCGACCTGGTTGATGTCGTCGCCGATCAGGCCGACCGGGCATTCCGAGAGAACCGAGATCCCCTTGGCCAACGGGAAGAGGTCCTTCGCTTCCTGGAGCAGGGTGGCGAGCTTCTTGTCGCCGCCGTAGACGACGTCCTTCTCCTGGAAATCCGAGGTGAACTGCATCGGGAAGCTGTTGACGCCGGTGATGCCGCTCATGAGGTTACGCCGGGTCCCCCAGGAGTACCAGCCGCAGCCGACCGGGCCGTGCGATACGTGCACCATGTCGCGGATCGGACCCCACACCACGCCTTTGGCGCCTGCATAGGCGCAGCCGCGGGCGCTCATCACGCCGGGGACGGTCTTCTTGTTGGACTTGACGCAGGCCGAACCGGAGGCCTGGTCGTTGGGCGCGAGGTGTGCCGCGCGCTTTTTCTTACCCTTCTCGGGATAGAGCTCCAGGACCTCGTCGATCATGGCCTGGGTGGACTCCTTGGTGATTCCTTCTACGGTCTTCAATTCAGTGGACATAATATTCCTCCGGCTCCGGTTGCCCGGGCTCGCGGTTGTTTGAGAATCCCCCCTCCCCTTGCTGCGGTTCCCCTCGCCCTCCGGGAGAGGGTGGCCGAAGGCCGGGTGAGGGCGTTGGCAGAAGCGAGATGGCTGCGGGAGCTAGCCCTCACCCCGCCCCTCTCCCAAAGGGAGAGGGAGGATGGACAAGGATACTTACTTCGATGCCGCCTCTGCCACCCCGACGACCGACTCGTCGTCGGCTTCCATGATGCCGAACTCCATCAGCAGTTCCTCGAGTTCGTCCATGGTGAGCGGGGTCGGCACCACCAGCATCTTGTTTTCCGAGATCTTGCGGGCCAGTTCGCGGTACTCGTCGGCCTGCTTGTGCTCCGGGGAGTACTCGATGACGGTCATCCTCCTCAGCTCGGCGCGCTGTACCTGGTTGTCGCGGGGAACGAAGTGGATCATCTGGGTGCCGAGCTTGGCGGCGAGCGCCTCGATCAGTTCGTCCTCGCGGTCGGTGTTACGCGAGTTGCAGATCAGGCCGCCTAGGCGGACCTTGCCGGAGGAGGCGTACTTCAGGATGCCCTTGGCGATGTTGTTGGCGGCGTACATGGCCATCATCTCGCCGGAGCAGACGATGTAGATCTCTTCCGCCTTGTTCTCGCGGATCGGCATGGCGAACCCGCCGCAGACGACGTCGCCGAGGACGTCGTAGAAGACGAAGTCGAGATCCGAGGTGTAGGCGCCGTTCTCCTCGAGGAAGTTGATGGCGGTGATGACGCCGCGGCCGGCACAGCCGACACCCGGCTCCGGCCCCCCGGACTCGACGCATTTGACGTCGCCGTAGCCGACCTTGAGTACGTCTTCCAGTTCGAGGTCCTCAACCGTGCCCAGCTCGCGGACCAGGTCCATGACGGTGGACTGGGCTTTGGCGTGCAGGATAAGGCGGGTGGAGTCAGCCTTCGGGTCGCAGCCTACGATCATGACTTTCTTCCCGAGGGATGCCAGACCTGCCACTGTGTTCTGGGTGGTGGTGGATTTGCCGATGCCGCCTTTGCCGTAGATCGCGATCTGTCTCATGTTCCTTCTCCTTTTTGTGTGCCCCACTGCCGCCGCCGTCGTTCCGGGGACCGCTCGACCGACTTCGTCAGCCACTCTGACGAACCCGCCGGTCTCGTCCGGTCTCCTCCGATGCGGAGGCGGCGCGGGGCTCTTTTGGTTTTTCGAGGCCGATTCCAATAAAAAAAGGGCGCTCCGTATTGCTACGGTGGCGCCCTTGCCTTCCTGCTCTGGTTGGAATACCTCGGTGTATCCCTATTCAGTTTTCATTTCTGTTCTAAGCAGCTACCATGCCAACTTGTAACCTGCCGACATTACACTGTTATATCGTTTACCAAATTTTGATTCTTCACTTTGCCGGGCTTTGTGGAGAGGCAGTTGCCTAACTATTGTGCACCCAATCGACGCCGGCTGGGGGCCAGCCGTACCGCACCAGGCGGCTCATGCCGCCAGCGAAACCGTGCGGGCCTGGTGCAGTTTGAGCAGATCCTTTGCTGCTAGCGGCCCCTTGATGCGTTGGGCGGTGCTCCTTACCTGGGCCATCAGTTCCTGTGCCTCGTCGCGGGAGATGGGGATGCCGATCTGGCGGTAGCTTTCCACGATGCCGTTGGTGCCGGAGTGCTTGCCTGCCACGATGTGCCTGGTGAGGCCGACCTCTTCGGGCGGGAACAACTCGTAGTTGCGCGGATCCTTCAAGACCCCGTCCGCGTGCAGTCCGGACTCGTGCGAGAACACCTTCTCCCCCACTACTGCCTTCCAGGCCGGCACCTCGCGGTTGGAGGCCCGCCCTACCAGCCTGGAAACCGCACGAAAGCGCCTGGTGTCGATGCCTACGTCGATGCCGCAGGCGACCTTGAGAGCCATGACCACCTCTTCCAGCGCCGCATTGCCGGCGCGCTCTCCCAAGCCGTTCACCGTCGTGCTGATGTAACGCGCCCCTCCCCTCACGCCGGCCAGGGCGTTCGCTGTGGCAAGGCCGAGATCGTTGTGCGCGTGTACCTCGATCTCAAGCTCGGGCACCGCCGCGTTCAGACGAGCCACCTTTTCATGCATTGCAAACGGGTCGAGGATGCCGAGCGTGTCGCAGAAACGGAAGCGGTCTGCGCCGTGATCGCGGGCGGTACGCATCAGCTCTACCAGGAAGTCGCCGTCGGCGCGGCTGGCATCCTCGCCCCCGACGCAGACGTACAGCCCCTTTCCCTTGGCGAAACCGAGTGCGCGCTTGAGCTGTTCCTGCACCCAATCCCTGCTCTTGTTGATCTTGTGCTCGATCATGATGTCCGAGACGCTCAGCGAGATATCCACGGCCTCTATGCCGCAGGCGATGCTCGCTTCGATGTCGGTCACCAGGGCACGGTTCCAGGTGATGAGGCGTGCCGACAGTCCCAGATCGACCAGGGCCCGGATCGATTCGCGCTCCTCCTCGCCCATGGCCGGGATGCCGCATTCCAGTTCGTGCACGCCCATCTCGTCCAGGTGCCTCGCGATCGCAATCTTCTCGCGGGCGTTGAAGACAACGCCGGCAGTCTGTTCGCCGTCGCGCAACGTCGTGTCGCCGATGAATACCTTATTCTGCTCACCCATAGCGCCTCCTTCCGAAGCCGAAGCTCCGTTTCCAAAGCGTAGCGGGCGCCGTTGCCCTTAAGCTGCCGTCAGGCATTGACCTTGAAGAGCAGAAGCTGTGCCAGTAGCAACCCTGGAGTCGGTATACGTAATCCGCCGGATGCTTAAGTATCTGAAACCGTGTGGAAAGTCATGGGCATCAACATCGACATGGTCCGGTGGTATCCGGGAGTGTGGGTGGCAAGACAAACAGCAGCACGCTTAAATTTATGGCAAAAGTCGTGTTGTCGAACAGCTGATCCGAGATCCTCTTTGTCATGTATTGCTGTAGACTCTAGTGTGTGGACAAGAAAGGAGCCGTTATGTCATATCCAGTTGATCAAGGCGCCACGGTCGTCATCACCCACCGTGTAAAAGAGGGGCAACAGGAAGGATACAACGACTGGCTGGAGGAGATTGGACCCTTGTGCAGGGCGACCCCCGGCCATCTCGACTGGCATATTGTGCGCCCCATTCCCGGCCTTTCGGAGACCTATACGGTAATCATCCGGTTCGATACCGTGGAGCACCTGCAAGGGTGGATGAATTCAGAGGTGCGCAGCCAACTGATCGAAAAGGTCCGTCCTTTGCTCGCCGGTGACGACGACTTCTTCGTGCGCAGCGGCCTCGATTTCTGGTTCACACCGCAGGGGGCAAGGGCGAAGGTGCCGGTCCGCTGGAAGCAGTTCCTGGTGACGTGGTCGGCGATCTTCCCGCTGGCATCGTGCGTACCACTGGCCGTGATACCGCTGCTGCGACTTCTGGGCCTGCCACCCCTCCCCTACTTCGACACCCTGGTCGTTTCCGGGGTGATCGTTTTCCTCATGGTCTACCTGGTCATGCCGCGCTATACCCGCCTGGTGCAGCGCTGGCTATTTGACTGATATCCCCCCCCGCTGCAGTTCCGGCCACTGCGCATTTTTTTTACGCTAAAGAAGTGTCTTACAAAACCGAATAGGCATGGGCGACAAGAAACCGCTACGTCAATTGGCGTACAGATCAAAAGGAGTTGCAGCCATGTCTATTTCGAAAAGGTTATTCCTGCTGCTGTTTGTCTCGGTGTTCGCTATGGTCGGACTCACGGTCTTCAACGAGTTCCAGTCCGAGCGGGTCTACAACGCGGCTAACTACGGGAACGTCAACAGTGTCCCGAGTATCACCGTGCTCAACCGTGCTTCCATCGCGATGCGCGACGTGCAGACGGAGACCCTGATTCACATCCTCAACACCGACGAGTCCAAGATGGCAGAATTGGACCGGGTGATCCAGGACGCAAGAACCGATGTCGACAAGGCGCTCAAGGATTACGAGGCACTTCTTTCTGACGACAAGGACAGACAGTTCCTGGCGGATGACCGTGCCGCCACGGCGGAACTGTACGCCATGGTGGACAAGGTGCTCGGCCTGTCGCGTGCCAACAAGAACAGCGAGGCAAGGGAGGTCTTCACCACCAACCGCTCCATCTGTACCAAGGCCGACAACGTCTTTGCCGCACACCTGAAATACAACCTCGCGCTCTCGGACAAGGGGAGCAAAGAGGCCATCGCCATCAAGAAATCCTCTCTGGTCTTGGCAATCACCTCTACCATCGTCGTGGTGGCCATCGTGATCGCGGTAGCTCTTTTCATCATCCGCTCCGTGCGTGCCGTGGTGGGCGAGGTTATGAACGCTGCCAACAACGTTTCTTCCGGCAGCCAACAGATGTCGCAAGGCGCGGAGGAGTTGTCCCAGGGGGCGACGGAGCAGGCTTCGGCAGCAGAAGAGGCGTCATCGTCCATGGAGCAGATGTCGGCCAACGTGCGGCAGAACGCGGACAACGCCCTGCAGACCGAAAAAATCGCTCTGAAAACGGCCGCCGACGCCAAGGAAAGCGGAGAGGCGGTGACCAAGACGGTCCAGGCGATGCGGGAGATTGCCGGCAAGATCTCCATCATCGAGGAGATCGCGCGCCAGACCAACCTGCTGGCCTTGAACGCAGCCATCGAGGCGGCTCGGGCAGGAGAGCATGGCAAAGGGTTTGCCGTCGTGGCAAGCGAAGTGAGAAAGCTGGCTGAGCGCTCGCAGAAGGCCGCGGCAGAGATCTCCAACCTGTCCCAGGGGAGCGTGGAAGTGGCGGACCGGGCCGGTGAGATGCTGGCCCAGATGCTTCCCAACATCCAGAAGACGTCGGAACTGGTGCAGGAGATCACCGCGGCCTGCAAGGAGCAGGATGCCGGTGTGGTGCAGATCAACCAGGCCATCCAGCAACTCGACCAGGTGATCCAGCAGAACGCTTCGGCCGCCGAGGAAATGGCCAGCACCGCGGAGGAACTTGCCAGCCAGGCTGAACAGCTTCAAGGCGCTATCTCACAGCTCACCGCAGGCAACAGCGGCCAAAAAGCCGCAGCGCCGGTGCGCAGGGCTCCGGCCAAACCAGCCATCAAGAAGCCTGCGGCCAAGGCCACCGGCCCCAAACTCACCTACTCGGGGGCGGTGCTGGACCTGGAAGAACAGGACGAGCGGTTCGAGAAGTACTAGTCGCCCCTCCCCTATCCGTTACAGGTGTGCCCGGCCCATGGTGTCGGGCACACCTTCACTGCCTTTTCCTCTCTATCTCATTGATCCAGCGTGCGTAAAGATCCTGGCAATGTGCCGGTATCGCGCGGCAACCCATTGATGACGGCGCGTCGAGCCGGTAAACCTCAGACACAAAGTTCACGAACTGTGATCCAAGTTACATCTAAATACTAAGATTTACTCCAATGTTCCGTATACGAGTGGATGCTTTCAGTCTTGTAGTGTGGCGGGAACAACGTCATTAGCTGTAAAGGAGGACGTGATGGCTTCCAAAGATCGCAGTGGCGGTGCCAGGTTGGACTCGGCGGATTTCTGTGTCCTGCAGGTGCAGCTCTCCAGCAAGGGGGCTTTGCCAAGCTCCTCTCCCCAGACGCATTTTGTGACGGTCGACAACCGGATGGAGACCCTCGACTTCGTCAACAACAACCTGGACCTTTGCGCGAAGAACATCCTCAAACTGCTCCGGGTCAAAGAGGATAAATAAAAATCCCCGGGAGCACTCCCCCGGGGATGAAAACCTGTCTGCACAGGTCCCGACACCGGCGCCAGCCGTGCGCCCGTCTACTTGTGGCCGGGCGCGATTTTGGCCATGAAGGCGCGCACGCGCTTGGCGTTGGTGCCGACATCGGAGATGCCGACCCGCGATACGGAGCGGATGTCGAGTAGCGACCGATCGCCCGCCGGGACGACGCGGATCACGATGTCGTCCTTGAAGCCGAACCACCTTGTCGTATCGGTAGCCTCGATAGTCCCCTCCGCGGGCCGCTCGGCCACGATATCCCACCCCAGGTCCCTTGCCGTCAGTAGCGCCATCTTGTAGGCCTCGTTGGCAGGCACTGCCATGACGATGGTCTTCAGTTCCGGATACGCCTTCATCTGCTGGGTAGCGATGTCGATCCCGCCGTACCTCACGCCGGAGCGGCGCAAGCTGCTGATGGCCACGAAACGGGGCGGATTGTTGAGATCGGTGCTGATGTCGTGGATGCGCGGGTAGCTTTGCGCCTGGAGCTTCCAGTACAGCGGGATGCTGAACGAAATCAGGGCGAGGATCAAGGCGAGCAGCGACACGAAAATGCCCTGGTAGTGTCTTTTCCTGGCGGAGATCACGCTTGAGGCAAGCGCCACGACGGCGCACCCCAACCCGATATAGCCTGCCGACTTGATCATCGCGAAGCCGGTCCTGAAGTCCCAGGCGTTGAGTCTCGCGCCGGGACCGGAGGAAAAGAGCAGCAAAAAGGCAAAGGCGGCGCAGGCAACCGCGAAAAGCGGCAGCACCATAGCGGTGCTGCGGACGGAAGTCTTATTCTGCTCCTGTTCCATATCGCCTCCTTTACCAAGTGATGCTCTCCAGGGGAAAATCCCCCTCCCCGCCCCCCCCCTCCGGGGGCGGAAGATTGCCGCCCACTCACTTCACCAGGATACCTGTCCCAAGCAGGTTCACGGTACGAGCCCGGCTATGACACCGGCGCCGTTGGGAAGCTCGATCGGGAGCCGGCGCACCTCGGTCGCCCCGGCCTGCTCCAGCATGTGGAACAGTTCCCCCTGGCTGTAGGCCTGCCCCTCCGGCGTCCCGAGCAGCATGTTCAGCGAGAACAGTGCCGGGAACACCGGCGAGTCCTTCCTGTCGTCCAGTATGAACTCCTGGATCAGGATCAATCCCCCGGACTCCAAGGCCTTCACCGTATTTTTCAATACGGCGAGGCAGGCATCGGGCCCGATACCGTGCAGCACGTGCGACAGCCAGGCCACGTCGAATCCCTCCGGCAGTTCGTCCTGTTCGAAATCGGCGGCAACGAAACCGATCCGATCCGACAACTCGAAGCGCGCGACGGTCTCTACGGCGAAACTCCTGGTGGTGGGGAGATCGCAGATGACGGCATCGAGTTGCGGGTTGTGGCGGCAAAAGTGGATGGCGTAGGTGCCCGGGCCGCCGCCGAGATCGAGCAGACGCCTGCGTCCCTGCAGGTCGATCTGGGGGACGATCTTCGGCGCGATCATCATGGCGAGGTTGAACATCCCCATCAGGAAGCTCTCGCGCGAGCTCTCCACGTCCTCGTGGGATACCCGCTCCCGGACCGGCTGTCCTGATTTGACCGCTTCGTCCAGCCGGCCCCAGCCCGCTACCAGGTGATGATGGTGCATGATGATATGCCCGAGGTAGTCCGGTGAGGTGCGGCTGAGGAACTGTGCGGAAAACGGGGTGGCGGCGTAGAGGCGGGTTTCTTTTTTGAGCAGGCCGAGTGCGGCGAGGGCGTCCAGCAGCATGGCGAGCCCGCGCGCGTCGCAGGCCAGCGTCTCGGCCAGCTCTGGCGCCGTCATCGGGGTCGAGGCCAGCGGCGTGAAGAGGTTCAGCTTTACCCCGGCGTGCAGTGTGCAGGTACTCCAGTACGAACCGGATAGTTCAAGAAGTGTAGCCGGCGTCCATTCTTTCAATTCCACATTTCCCTCCCTCAAACGTGTCCCGGAACTCCCGGGCCTCACATGAAATCAAGCGATGCTGCTGAAATCATTAAACGGGGCAAGTCTACCCGCCAGTTTGAGCACCGTCAAGTTACCGTAAATGCTAATGCGGGCAGTACGCAGCAGAAGGGACGGGCTCCGTCAGGTGCCTGTCCCTTTAGCGGAACGCTCCTGTCTGCTGAACCGACGTCCACAAGCACAAAGGGGACAGGCACCTGGCGGAGCCAGTCCCCCTCCGCCCCTTGGGAACGCTCTTTTCTGCTGAACCGACTTCCACAAGCACAAAGGGGACAGGCGCCTTGCGGAGCCAGTCCCCCTGGGACTAAGGGGACAGGCACCTTGCGGAGCCAGTCCCCTCTTACCGGCTACTTCACCAACGTCGGTGGCAGGATCTCGTGCTCCTTCCTGAACGGCAGCTTCTTGGCGCCGCGGTTGGTGGTGTACTTGGACAGTTCCAGGTCGATCTTTTCCGGCACCCGCTCACCCGCCTTGGCCAGCAGCTGGCGCAGGTGCATGTCGGCACCGGCGGCGTGGCTCGACGCATCCTCGATAACGCGCATCGCCTCGGCCGGGTTGTGGAAGCCGGTCGAGTTCTCCGCGCCGAGGAAGATCAACCGGTAGAATGCCTGTTCGTAGTGCTCCCTGGCCATACCGTACAGTTCCCTGTCGACCTGCTTGCCGGCGGCCGTGGCCTTGTTGGCCATCTCGAAGAGTTTGGCATCGGCGGCGACGGCATAGCCGGTCTTCAGGTAGCGGTCGATGAAGCGGTCCTGGATGTCGATCACTTTCTGCCGCAACTGCGCAGGCGTCTCGCTGTGGCAGGCGGCGCAGGCGGACATGCTCCCCTTGAGCGGGCTCATGATCCTGTGGTCGGTCAACTCCTCGTTGTTGGAGGTCATCATCGGCATGTGACAGTCGGCACAGGTCACCCCGGCGAGGTAATGGGGGCTTTGATTGGAGTAGAACTCGTACTCGGGATGGCGAATGAAGGCCATTTTGAACCCGGTCACCGCCTGGACCCACTCCCCGTGCGCGGGCGAACTCTTGATCTGCTTGATGATGTTCTCGATGGTGATGTGCCCTTCCCTGCTGCCGCCCCAGGGGAAGAAGACGTCCGTGGAATGCATCTCCTTGTCCTTCGGGATGATGTAGGTGACGTGGCACTGGGCGCAGACGAAGGTGCGCTTCTGCTCACGGGTCAGCTTGTCCTGGTCCAGGCCGATATCTCTCAGCGCCTTGCCCAGGGTAAAGCCGCGCGAGATGCGCAGGGCCATCCCCTTGTTGTCGTGGCAGTCGATGCAGGCGACCCCGAGGGTCTGGTTCGCCTTGGGCAGACGCGCCAACACCTCCTTGTACGGGGTGGAGAAGTAGGCCGGTCCCATCTCCTTGGCGAGCTTGGGGGCATAGGGAGTCTTGCAGGTGAGGCAGGCGCCGCCGGCCTTGATCCGGCCGGGATCGACTTCGAGCTGGTCCTGCACCATGTAGTAGTGCCCGCGCGGCTCGTTGTATTCCGCACCGAAGCCCCAGCCGTTGTACAAAAGCGCCAGGAAGGGGTATTCGTCCAGCTTGTCACGCCTTTCCTCGCCGACGTCGTAGCCGCGCTTGTACTTGCTGAGGCCGGCCGGGGTCGGCTCGCTGGTGAGCTTCCACTGCTGGTAGTGAACCGGGTACAGCTTGCCCCAACGCGCCGGATCAATGGCTGCGTCGGCAGGGTCCAGCGGTGCTTCGGCCACCTGCTGGGCTGGTTGCACCTCGGCGGCGCGGTGACTGCAGCCGGCCCAGATTGCCGTGGCCGCCAACATGGCAAGAACGGCGACAGTGCATCTCGTGGCGATGTTCACACCCATTTTTTGTTCCTCCTTTTCATGGCGTTGGACAGCTAATGTGCAGGAAAGCAAGCCAGATGAGTCTACCATCATTTTTTTCAATGGCTGTTGACGGGAGGCGTAAGGGGAGCAAAAAGAGGGTGAACGTGCGGGGGGGATTCTGATTCCAGCGCAGGTAGGGTCAGTGCGGCGGGGAACGCCGGCAGGTCAACCGATGGTGAGCCGGTTCTTGCCGGCGGCCTTGCTCTGGTACATGAGTCCATCGGCGCGCGCCAGGAGCGTCTGCACGGTGTCGTTTTTCACGGCCATGGTCGCGCCGATGGAGATGGTGACGCGCAGCGCTTCCTCTTCCACCAGCACGAACGATTTCTCCACCAGGCGGCGCAGGCGGTGCCCCATGTGTTTCAGGTTCGCAGCGTTGACGTTGCGGATGATACCGACGAATTCTTCCCCTCCCCAGCGGCCGTAGAGGTCGAAGGGACGGGAGTTGGCGCTCAAGGTGCCGGAAACGAACTGCAGCACGCGGTCTCCGGTCTCGTGCCCGTAACGGTCGTTGATCTTCTTGAAGTCGTCCAGGTCCATGAAGAGGATGCCGAAGGGGATGTCGTAGCGATGCAGTTCCTCGAGGCGGGACTCGAGTTCGCGGTCCAGGTAACGGCGATTGGCCAGCTGGGTGAGGCCGTCCAGCAAAGCAAGTTTTTCCAGTTCCAGGAGCCGTTCGTCGTTGTGAACCTGACCGCTGTTGTCCGAGAACATCTCCACGCCGCCTATCACCTTGCCGGTTTCATCGGTGAGCGGGATGACGCGCACCAGCACCGGGACCCGGTGCCCGTTCTTGTGGTGCAGAAACACCTGGGCATCGTGGGGAGTACCGGTGTCGATGGTCGAGGCGAGGGGGCATTCGCTGCAACAGAGGTTGAGGCCGACGTCGTCGACATGACAGAGGATGTTGTCGGCGCACGGCTTGCCGAGCACCTCGTCAGCACTGTACCCGGAGATCCTTTCCGCGGCGTGGTTCCAGAAGACTATCCTCCTTTCGTTGTCGACGATGTAAAGACCATCACGCAAATCATCGATGATCTTTCTGAACGACTGGTTGCTTAGATCCACGGGCCGGACTCCTTGCCTGATGACATGAGATTAAAGAAGAGAGGCAAACTGGCTAATGAGTATAGTCTGCTTCCCGTTTGTTGTCAAAGAATGCAAAACAACGGGTATGCCGCATCCCCCTTCCCCGCCTCAGCCCCTCAAACGTTTCGAGCGGCACAATCGGTCACCCTCCGTTTTCGCGGGGGACCCACTATACGGATCATTTAGATACCTTTTTGCCTGCGGCAAGGTAGTTGGCGGTGAAGATGTAGTCGTCGTGGTAATCCAGGCGCCCGTCGTTGTTAAGGTCGCGCCTCTTGATCGCCGCTTCCCCTTTGGCCTTTTGCAGGTAAGCCTCGAAATCGGCCTCGGTCACCTTCCCAGAGCCGTCAAGATCCACGTCCGCGGCCGGCGCCAGGGTGAGGGGACATTGCTTGATCGCGCCAAGGAGCATGACGACAGTGGCGCTTTCCGCACCAGAATCAGGTTTTACCTCGAGGACCCAGCCCCCCTCCCCTGCCCGGAAGGAAAGCGCCTGGCACCCCTGGAAGGCGAAGTTGGGCGCCTTGTCTCCATTGCGTGGGATGGTCAGGGCAAGGACGGAGCCGGGGGTGCTGATCCCGATGGGCGGGTCCTGGTGAAAACAGGGGTGCTCCCCTTGGGCAAAGAGCGAGATAAAACCGGCGGCGCTCCTTTGACCGGTGAAGGTGCGGAAGCGTTCCAGTACGCTTGGCACCTCTTGGGGTGCCACGGATGCGGAACTGGCAGCCTGTTCCGCTTCGGCCTGGACGGGAACCACGGGAGCTTGCTCGTCCTGGGTTCGGCTGACGGTTGAGGGCTGCTGGATCTCCGCCGGTTCGGTCGACGCGCCCCCCTCCTGGCCGGCGCGGTCGCGATTCTCCATTCCCCCGGAGACGGCAGGCGCTTCGGCTGCGGGAGGCGAGACGCTCCCGCCGATGAGCCTGGCCAGGCCGATTCGGGCGGGAACCGCGGCGGAGTCGACGACTGCGCCGTTTGCACCGCCCCCGGCCTGATCGGAGGTCGCGGCCGGAGCGGTAGGAGCGGCCGCGACGGTTGAGGTGGCCGGCGGTACGGTGTCGACGGTGCTTCCGGCATAGAGCAGCACCGGTTGTTTCAGTCCCAGCGTGTCGATGATGCTCCCCCTGACACTGATTTGCCCCGTGTCTTCGCCTTGCTGATCGAAGGCAACGGTGGCGATCTTGCCGTTTCCAGTGATGGCTGGGGCACCGATGATCGATACCACTAATGTGCCGGGGGCGTTGCGGTTGAGCGCGGTGACGGCGCCCCTGGCGAGCGGCCCCTGGGTCAGGCGCGGGTTCGAGAGCTTCGAACTGTCGTAGGTGATGGCGAGGTCGATGCCCGCGACGTTGGTGAACGCCTTGCCGTGAAGTACGAATGAGCCGTTTCCGGCAGGGTCCAGCGAGAGCACCGAGGCGGCGGCTGACTGCTGTGGTAGGAGAAGCGGAATGCAAAGCATGAGGGAGCAAAGGAGCGCTCCCCGTAGCAAAAGACGCTGGCACATGAGGACCTCGCAGGGAAGAAGTCGTCGAGTTCCCGGTGATACGGCCGGGCCGACGGAAGTCCGGGGAGGGGTTTTCCCCCTCCCCGGTTCAGGGTACCGTACTACTGGGCCACGCCTACCAGCGTGACGCTCTGGGTGCTGGTGTTGTTGTTGGCGTTATCGGTGAAGCTCACCCAGGCGTTGCGGGTGCCGGTGGTCCTGGAAGGTGCGAAGCTGACGCTTACGGTGCAGCTTGCCCCTGCGGCGAGCCCGGCGCCGCCAATCGGGCAGTCGTTGTTGACCAGCGTGAAGTCGGCCGCAGCGGTCCCGCTGAGGGAGATGCTGCTGACCAGCAGGGGGACCCCCCCGGTGGAAGTGAGGGTGATGGTCTGCGGCGCACTGGCCGAGCCGCGGGTCACGCTGCCGAAGTTGATCGAGGTAGGGTTGACCCCTGCCGCGGGCCCGCTCATGCCGGTGCCGCTGATAGGTATGCTCTGCGGGCTGCCGGCGGCGCTGTCGTAGATGTACAGGATGGCGGAGCGGGGACCCGGCGCGGTCGGTCTGAACTTGATGTTGATGGTGCACGATTCGCCCCCTACCAGAGTGGGAGGGCAGCCGTTGGTCTGGGTGAAATCGCCGGGGTTAACCCCGCCCATCGCTATGTCGCTGACCGCCATCGGGAGGTCGCTCGTATTGAGGATGGAGACGATCTGTTTCGAGCTGTTGTTGTTCACCACCTGGGCGCCGAAGTAGAGCGCCTGGGAGCTGAGCGTGATGGTGGTCCCGAGCCCGGTCAGGGGAACGGAGAAGGTGCCGGCAGGTGTCCCGTTGAAGGGATCGTTACTGACGACGGTGAGCGCGGCACTCTTCGCCCCCTCGGCAAGCGGGGTGAAGCTGACTGCGACGCTGCAGCTTCCTCCCGGCGCCACGGTGGGGCCGCAGCTGCTGGCAAGGGAGAAGTGGGTCGGGTCCGTGCCGGTCAGGGTAATGGCGCTTATCTGCAGCGCAGTCGTTGAGCTCTGGTTGGACACGGTCACCGTCTGCGGCAGGCTGGCGGTGTTGACCAGCACGTTGCCGTAGGAGAGCGAGGCAGGGGCCACGCTTCCTACCGGCGCCACGCCGGCTCCGGCCAACGCCACGTTGACAAGCGGTGTCACAGGGTCGCTGGTGGCCACGGCCAGGTTGGCGGCGCGGTTCCCCATCGCCTGCGGGGTGAAGACGACGTTGACGGTGCAGGAAGCGCCGACGGCTATGGGCCCGCTCGCGCAGTTGCTGCTCTGGGAGAAGTCCCCCGGGTTGGCACCGGCGAACCCGATGCCGCTTACGACGAGAGGCGCTGTGCCTGCGTTGGAGATGACCACCTGCCTGGCTGCGCTCGCACTCTTGGCGAACTGGTTGGCGAAATTAAGCGACGACGGGTTGGCGACGGCGATGGGGGCCGTGCCGATGACGCTCAGAGGTACGATGGCGGTGCTGGCCGCCGGGCCCGTAGTATCGATGGCGAGGTCGGCCAGGACGGTCCCGGCGAAGCTCGGGGTGGCGGTCACGCTGATGGTGCAGGTGGCCGCGGGAACGAGCGTAACGGGGCAGTCGTGGGTGACGCTGAAATCGGCGACGGTGCCGCCGGTAAGACGTATCGCGGAAACGCCGAGATCCTGGTTCCCCGTGTTGGCGAGGCTGATCGTTTTGGCGGCGCTCGTCGTTGCCACCAGCTGCGGGTCGAAGATCAGCTGCAGCGGGTTGAGGGTCGCCAGCGCGGAGGCGATGCCGGTACCGGTGACCGGGACGGACAGCGCCGGGCGGGCCGGGTCGTCGCTGTTGATGGTGAGCGAGGCGTTAGCCGCGGCCGCCACGGTCGGGTTAAAGGTGACGCTTATGCTGCAGCCTGCCGCGGGTGCCAGCGTAGCGACACAGTTGTTGGCGGTGACCGCGAACTCCCCGGGGTTCGCGCCAGCCAGGGCGGCCGAGGTGACGGTCAGGTCGGACCTGCCCCCGTTAGTAAGCGTGATGGTCTTGGCCGCGCTCACCGATCCGTACGGCTGGTCGCCGAAGGCCAGGGAGGCGGGCGAAGAGAGGGCGATCGGAATCGCCGCCACCGTGGCGATGTTGGACCAGGAGGAACGGCTGGTGGCCGCCTGCCATTCGGGCCGGTAGCTCGGGGGGGTGGTCGGGGTGTAGTCGTCGAGCGCCTGCACCCGGTAGTAGCTACCCAGCGCAGGATCCACCGAAAGCGTCATGGTATCGCCGAACTTCGCCGCGGGTACGCTGGCGGCAACCACCCGGGTGGACACCCCGGCCTGGAAGGTCGGGTCGTTGCTGATCTGCACCTCGAAGCTCGACTCGCTGGCCGAGTTGTCCTTGAAGGAGAGATCGACATTGGGGCCGTTGTTGGCGGCGGTGAGGGTTGCCGGCGCCAGCGGCGGCACCAGGAACGACATGGAACGCATCATGTCGTTTTCCTCGTGGCTCAGGATGTGGCAATGCCAGACGTACTCGTGTCCGAAGTTGTACAGCTGGTTGACCATGGCGCCGCCGAGGTTGCCGCCGTCCTTCGGGTTCGACTGGGAGAAGCCCATGTCGGAGCCGATAGGAACCGTCGGGTTGAGCGGGCGGACGCTGTCCGGCAGCGGGAACGGCACCTGCGGGGTGATGGGACGCAGCGCGACGATGGTGTCCTCCAGGGGGCTCACCCTGATGGTGTCCTTCCACCCGAGCTCGTTGGCGTCGGGGAGCCTGATGATGCCGTCCCAGGAGACGCGGTTAAGGATCTGCACGTCGAACAGGTGGAAGTGTACCGGGTGCGTGTCGACCCCGTTGTGGGAGATCTTCCAGACCTGGATGCCTCCCGGGGTGAGCTGCTCGGTGACCGGGTCGGCGTAGTTCTGCAGCACGAAGTTGGCGTTGCCCGCGTTGGTGAACGGGAGTTCCAGGCCGAGCTTCGCCGCCATGCGGCCGAACTCGTCGAAGGACGCCCCCATCTCGTCGTGGATCGCCTTGGGTTTCATGGCGAAGTTTTCCATCAGGGTGCCGTCGGGCTGTTTGAAGCTGATAGAAGTGTCGGTGATCCTCGAAACGCCCCAGGTGGGCCAGTTGGCCGGGAAGAGCTTGTTGTAGGTCTGGTTGTAGGCCGTCTGACCCACAATGACCGGCTCCTGGGAAAGCGAGAAGGCCCCCGCCTCGGTGGGCGTGGTCTTGAACGCGTTCTGCAGCTCGGTCAGCATCGCCGGGTTGTAGTCGTCGGGGGGGGCGCTGCCGCCCGAGCCGGTGACGGTGATCTGCATGACGGTACGGATGTTGGGGCCGAAGCCGACCGGAGTGCCGGCGATGCCCCCCATGTCGGTGCGGTCGGGGGCACCGGTGTAGTAGTTGTACTGAGGCACCAGTGCCGGAAAGGCCGTGGGCGCGTCGTTGTACAGGATCAGGGTCTTGCCCGCGTACTTGGAGAAGTCGACGATGACGTCGGCGCGCTCGGCAGGTCCCATGATCAGGGTGCCGCCGTTCACGTTGCCGAAGTTGAAGGTGGTCGGGTCGAGGTTCCAGGAAACCGGCTGGTTCGGCAGCAGCACCGGCGCGGGGAGAAGTCCCCCTTCGCTTCCCACCTGGATGAAGGCGGGGCCGCGCAGGGCCGGGTCGGGCACTCCCCCTTCCCTCGCGTCAGCAGGCCAGTTCGGATAGGCCGGCATCTCGAGAGCCGGGACCATCTTCACCTCGGTCAGGTCGGCGCAGGTGGGGCATCCCTTCGGGACGCTGGCGTCCGCCTGGTAAAGCTGCAGGTTGAGGAACCTGTCGTGGGCCGCGTTCAGGATGCGCAAGCGGTACGGCTTCGGGTCCACGGTCAGCTTCGGGTAAGCGGTGCCGTTGACCACCATGGTGTCCATGAACGCCTCGGCGCCCCACGAGGTGTCGGGGGTGCCGGGGATGAGCGGCGGCTGACAGAAGCCGGCCACGGCAGGGTCGCAGGTAGGGTCGTAGTAGGGGTTCGCAACCGGCCCCTGAGCCACGCACAGGGGAAGCTGCGCGCCGTCAACGCCGCACACGGGCGTCGCCGGGTAGAACCAGGGACCGTAGAACCAGCGCCCAAAGCCGCTCATGCCGGAAAGGTCGGGGTTGAACGGGTTCTCGGCGGGCATGTAGACGTGGGGCCACCAAAGGTCGCCGGTCTTGGCAGCGCGCTCGTACACCCCCTTGGCGTTGGGGGTTCCTGCCAGGGGGCCCGTCCCCCAGTTCCAGAGCGGGTCGGTCTTCTTGACGTAGGTGGGACTCGCGGGGTCACCGTCAACGAAGGTCTTGTCCTGGATGATGAGCGGGATCTGGTCGGCCGGGATGGTTCCCGCCTTGAAGGTGCGGCCGTTCACCGTGCCGCCGTTCACCAGCGCCAGTTCGACATCGTCCTGCAGCAGGTACCCGGCCGCCTCGCCGGCGTAGACGTTGAGGCGGGTGATCCCCATGGAGTGGTCGTGGTAGAACATCAGCCTGGCACTCTGCTGGTTGGTCCAGTAGTAGGTCTGGGCGCCATCGCCCGGGTCGTTGGTCGCTCCCGGCTCGGCGCAGGTGGTGGAACCGGCGCAGGCGGAGCCTGGGAAAGTCGCCTCGGTGATCATGGTGCCGTCGGCCTTGAACCACATGTCAGGGACGTTGACCACGCTCACCCCTTTCTTATAGGAGGTGGCCTCGCCCGCCGGCGTGATCCACTGGTGCGGCGTGCCGTCGCTGATCCAGGGGGTGCGCCCGCCGTGCAGGTGCAGGTCGGCGCGGTTTTGGGTGTACATCTCGCAGTTCTGCGGCCCCGCCGGGTCCGCCGGATCGACCGGGGTACAGTTAGGCCCCTCGCCGGAGCCCATCACGGTGGTGTCGACCGGAAGGAAGAGGTTGCCGGCGCTGCCGTTGGGGAGGCGGTTGATGAACTTGACGCGGACCGGCCGGTCCTTGGTCGCCATGATCAGCGGCCCGAGGTAATGGAACGAGCTGACGTTCGGGTCGGTGGTGTTGACCTGACGGTAGCCGCGCAGCGTGGTCGGGGGAAGGTCGGAGTGCATCTTCTCCGTGTACTCCCCAAGCTCCAGCTCGTAGTAATCCGATCCGGGGTAACTCGTGGTGTCGGGAATGGCCACCGGCAGGTACTGGCCGAGGTTGTTTTTACCCGCTGCGTTCAGGCCGGGCAGCGTGTCCACGAACTTACGCAGCGGGGGGGAATTGGCCCAGTTCGGTGTCTCGTAGTAATCCGGCGTGTAGCCTGGCGCAGTGTATGGTGCAGCCTGTGCGGTAGCGGCCCCTGTGGCGAGGACGGCGACGGCAAAGGCGAGGCAGATGTGCTGCAAGAATCGCCTGCTCATAGTTTTCTCCTCCTGGAATTTCATTGCCTGCCTGGGACCTGGGGGGCGTTGTTTTCTTCCAACAGCCTCTTTCTCGTTTCCGCGCCGCGGGCCTTGATCTCGCTTCTAAGAGCCCTCTCCCTGAGCGGCGCCGCGGTTTTTGCCGCGGACGCCTGCAGCGCCGGCTTCGCCTCCGCCTCTTTCGCACCCTGCAGGGGCGCAGGTTCCGGGGCCGCCTGCGCCGTCGCAAGCGACATGGTCACGGCCAGCGCCGCTATGGCTGACATCATTTTTTTCATTGCATCCTCCTCCGGGTTAATCCCGAATATCACTTCCCGTTCAGTTGATGGCGAGAAGATCGATTTCAAAGACAATGGTTTCATTGGGGCCGACCTTGGTGCCGTTGCCCTTGTTGTCGTAGGCCAGCTTCGGCGGCAAAAAGAGCTGCCACTTGGATCCTACCGGCATCAGCTTGAGCGCTTCCGACAGCCCCGGCACCACCCCGTCCCCGACCCGGCGCGAGGCCGGGTGCCCGGTGCGATAGGAGCTTTCGTACTCGGTGCCGGTAATCGAGGAACTGCGGTAATGGAAAGTGACGTTGTCGGCGTCGACAGGGCGCTTGCCGGCGCCTTCCCTGAGCACCCGGTACTGCAGGCCGCTGGGCAGGGAGACGACCCCTTTTTTGTTTTTGTTGGCGGACATGAACTGGGCTCCCGCCCTCTCGTTTTCCTGCGCCGCTCCAGCCCTCGTCTTGGCCACCTTCCGGCGCACGTCGTGCTGGTAGAAGCTTATGTACTTGCGCAGGTCCTCGTCGGACATGAGAAGCGGTCCGCCGGCAAGGGCATCGCGCATCCCCTTCACCACCAGCTCCAGGTCGATGTCGACCTCTTGCTGCTTCAGGTTGCCGATGAGGTTCACGCCTATGGCGTAGTTGATCCGCTCTTTCTGGGTGGAGAGACCTTCGGCCGCGCGAGCCGGCGCCGCCGCGAGCATAACCGCTAGTAAAATGAGGAATGATCGCATTACCGCACCCTGATGACGGTGTTGTCGTGCGCGTCGGCGACGTAGAGCGTGGTGCCGTCCGTGCTGATGCCGTTGGGGTTACGCAGGCCGGTCAGTACGGCGCCTGAGACGCCGGTAGCTATGGCGATCCTGCTTACCGAGCCGTTGGCCGCGTCGGTCACGAAGAGGCTGACCCCGTCGGTGGTTATGCCGCTGGGGAAGTTGAAGGCAACGCCGGAGACGGTCAGGGGCGAAAAGACGGATGTTGCCAGCACGAGCTTGCAGATCCTGTCGTTGCCGCTGTCGGTGATGTAGAGCGTGGCGCCGTCGGTGGTGATGCCGTAGGGAGAACTGAGACCCGCGGAGGGGGCGACCACGGTCGTGACCGCGCCGGTTGCGATGACGATCTTCCTGACCGAATTGTTGCCGCTGTCGGCGACGTAGAGGTTGGTCCCGTCGGTGGTGATGCCGTTGGGGGAATGGAAGCTCGCCGCGCTCCCGCTACCGTCGGCCGCACCGGTTACCCCCGCCGTGCCGGCCAGGGTGGAAACGGCGCCGGTGGCGATCACAATCTTGCGGATCGTGTTGTTGCCGGTGTCGGAGACGAAGATACTGGTCCCGTCGGTGGTGATGCCGCTTGGGAATCTGAAGGAAGCGGCGGCTCCGGTTGCGTCCACGGAGCCTGGGCGGTCAGCCGTTCCGGCGAGCGTGGTCACTGCGCCGGTGGCGATGGAAATCTGCCTGATGGTGTGGTTGTTCGAGTCCGCCACGTAGACGTTCCTGCCGTCGGTGGTCAGGTCGTAGGGCGAGGTGAAGGCTGCCGCGACGCCTACGCCGTCTGCGGAGCCCACGACACCGGCGACCGTGGAGCTGTCTCCTGTGGCGACGGTAACCTTGCGCAGAAGATCGTTTCCTGCGTCGGCCACGTAGAGCGCGCCTCCGTTGAAAGCCAACCCGCCAGGGGTGCTGAAACGGGCCGCGCCCCCCGATGCGTTGTTGCTCCCGGGGGCCCCTGCCACGTCGCCGGCCAGGGTGGAGACCGCATGGGTGGCGATGACGACCTTGCGCAGGTTGTTCATCTCGGTGTCGGCGACGTAGAGGTTGGTCCCGTCGGTGGCGATCCCGGCCGGAGACTCGATTCCCGCCGCAGGCTGTACCAGGGTCGAAACCACACCGGTCGCTATCACGATCCTCCTGACGGCGGAGTTCCCCTGGTCCGCCAGATAAAGCGATGTTCCGTCGGTGGCGATGCCGCGCGGCGAGTTGAAGCTGGCCGCGGCGCCGGTGCCGTCGGCGAAGTCCTGCACGCCGCTGCCGGCAAGGGTCGTGACCGCAGCCGAGGCGAGGACGATCTTACGGATGCGGTGGTTGAGGCTGTCGGCAACGTAAAGGTTGGTTCCATCGGTAGCGACGCCGCAGGGGGAGCTGAATCGGGCCGCGCCCCCCGTGCCGTTAGCGGAGCCCACGCTCCCCGCAGTACCTGCCAGGGTCGTCACCGCGCCGGTGGCGACGTCTATGCTGCGGATGGTGTTGTTGCCGGTGTCGCTGACGTACAGCGTGGAGTTGTCGCTGCTCATGGCAATTCCGGTGGGATAGTTGAACCTCGCGGCTGCCCCGGCTCCATCGGCCGAACCGGTGACCCCGGCCAGCCCCGCGACTGTCGATGTCGCCCCGGTGGCGAGGACCACCTTGCGGACTACGCTGTTGCCGGTGTCGACGACGTAGAGATTGGTTCCGTCGCAGGCGACGTCGCTGGGAAGGCTGAATCTCGCCCGCCCCGCTGCGCCGTCTGCGGACCCGGCGGTTCCGGCGAAGGAGGTCACGCTGTTGGTGAGAGCCAGCGCTCTCCCCTGCAACGCCCCCCCCATGTTGGTCAGCTGCGGCGCGCCCCCGCCTCCCCCGCCACCGCCGCCGCACGAGGCCAACGCCAATGTCATAACAGCCGCGACAGATACCTTCAGCAAACGTGTAAAACTCATTCTTCCCTCCACTTGCTTGTTAATGGTTCGCCTGCCAGCAACAAAATACAGAAGTTCGTTTGGTAACTACTACAGTTACCAGAACCTTTGTAGACATCTAAATTATTGAATTGGATTGTTCAGGTCTGGCTCGGTATGAACACTGCTAACGGGGGAAAAACAGTTTGATTCTCCATCACCGGAAGGTTCAGACACAGTGGCCGTTTTACGTGCTCAGCCACAGTGCAGATATTGTGCCTGCTATAGTAGATACTAAAATACGACAGTGGTTTAGACAGTTATAAGATACGAGCGCAGGGGAAAAGTAACGGGGGGGGTGCGCCTACCCGAAAAGGTCGTGAAGTAGCAAAGGAGGGAAAGCAGTGCAAACTACGTATTATGGTTGGGTTTGCGAAGGGGTGCAAAAAAACGTACACTGTCGCTTTTTTCGCACCCCTTCGCGCAAGGATTCAGGGATGAAAAGGGCGGGGCCAAGGGGGCGCAGCGGAGATGGGCGGCCGCGACAGCGGCCCCTCCTTTACACCCCGAGTATCACCCCTTCGAGCAGGCCGGAGTCGCTTACCTTGAAGGTCTCGAAGCCGAAGACCCGCATCGTGGTCAGAACGACCAACATCCCGGCGATGATCAGGTCTTCACGTCCCGGTTCCAGGCCGGGAACCTTGAGGCGCTCCTCGGGAGTGAGCGGCAGCAGCCGGTCGAACATCGCGGCTACCTTTGCCAGCGGGATGGTGTGGTTGTTGACCTTCTTGTAGTCGTAATCGGTCATGCCGATGTCTATGGCCGCCAGCGTCGTCGCGGTGCCCGCGGTCCCGACGAGGGTCGAGGCCGAGAAACGGGCTGCAAGCCCCTCCCCTGCCAGTTCGCCCCGCAACGCGGTCAACTCGCGCCGGATCTTGTCTTCCATCTCCGCCACCCCGACCTTGCCTTCGGTGAGGCGCACCACGCCTATGGGGAGGCTCCTGGAGAAAAGAGGTTTTTGCCCGGCGGCCAGCGTGTACTCGGTGCTCCCGCCGCCGACGTCGAAGACGGCCAGGTCCTCGTCCTTGTTGTCGAGGATCGACGCGACCCCCCTCAGTGTCAGTAACGCCTCTTCGTTGCCGTCGATGACCTCCAGGGCGATACCGGTCTGCTCCAGGACGCGCCTGCAGAATTCGGCGCCGTTTTTGGCGTCGCGCACCGCCGATGTTGCCACCGCGCGCAGCCGCACCACGCCGTGGTTGGCCATGTCGCCGGCAAACTCCTTCAGCGCGGCCATGGAGCGCTCCTGCGCCTCCGCGGAGAGTCCGGTTTCACGGGTAAAGCCGCCTCCCAGCCTGGTGATGATGCGCTTCAAAAGCACCTGGTGGTACGGGTCCCGGGTGGCGATCTGGAGCCGGGCGGTGTTGGTGCCAAGGTCGATGGCGGCTACCATGTCGGTCATGGGTTGAGTCCTTTCCTTTGGGCGATTATGGAGAAGCAGAGCTGCGAGATCTTCGAGAAACTGACGATGATGTCGCCGTACAAAAGCCCCGCGACGATGTTGCATTTACCGCTTTTGAGCCGGCGCAGGTGGCTTGCCTGCAGTTCGCTCTCCAGCGAGGCTATTTCCAGCTTGAGGTTGGTCACGTCCGGCACCTCGTCCCCTTTCAGGGCGGTCTCGCACCGGGCCACCACCTCCCCCACCTTGGCCGCGACGCGCTTCAACTCATCCATGGCGCTGGCGGAAAACCTGAGCCGCTCTTCCTTCTTGCGCATCAGGTAGTTGAGGATCGCCTCGGCCTGGTCCCCGACCTGCTCGATTTCGTTCACCAATTCCAGCATGGTCGGAATCTCGACGGCGCGCTCCAGGGAAAGCGTCTCGCGGCTAAGCGCCACCAGGAACTGGGACATGTCGCGGTGCAGCACGTCGAGCACCACCTCCTTGTCCCGCACGGCAGCGGCGACTTTCGGGTTGAAGCCGTCGAACTGTGACACCAGTTCCGCGTACATGGCGGCCGCGATGCCACCCATGCGCGCCAGTTCGTTCCAGGCCTGCACCAGGGCGATGGTCGGGGTCTTGATGACGCGCACGTCGATGAAGCGGGGACGCGGCTCGCTCTCGGAGCGCCTGGTGGGGAGCAGGGTCTCGGCGGAACGGGCGAAGAAGCCGATGGTGGGGAGGAACATGAACAGCGAGGCCACGGTGAACAGGGTGTGGGCGTTGGCCAGGTGCCGGGCGATATGGGGGCGCAGGGCCTGCACCACCGCTTCCGGGGGCGCCCCGCGGTGCAGGAGGGAGAGATCCCCCGGGGAGACCAGCGCCACGCCCTTCAGGAACAGGGGGAAGAAGATCAGGGCCAGGGAGATGGCCACCAGGCTAATGCCGAGGTAGATCACCACGGCGCGCTTCGCGGCCTGGCTGCCCCCGATGGAGGCGATGAGCGGGATCAGCGCGGCCCCGGCCACCTCGCCGATCACCATGGCGATGGCGGCATCGTAGGAGAGCACCCCGGCCGAGGCGAGCGCGATGACGATCCCGAGCGTGGCGCTCCCCGACTGGACCAGGAAAGTAAGCAGCGCGCCGAGCAGGACCGCCACCAGGCGCAGCGAGGGGAGTCCCTGGTGCAGCCCGGCGATGATCGCGCTTTCGCTGAGCGGCAGGCAGGCACCTTCCAGGATGGAGAGGCCGAAGAACACGAGGCCGATCCCCAAAAGCATCCCTCCTGCGTCGGCGAGCTTGCGCCTGCCGGAGAAGAAGTTCAGGAAGACGCCGATGGTGATGGCGGGGAGCGCCAGCGCGGAGACGCGGAACGCGATGAACTGTATGGCGAGGGTGGTGCCGATGCCGGTGCCGAGCAGCACCCCCAGGGCCTGGTACAGGGAGAGGAGCCCGGCGTTGACGAAGCCGACCACGAGCACCGAGGCGGCGGAGCCGGATTGGAGGATGGAAGCGAGACAGCTGCCGATCAGGGGGGCGGTGAGGCGGTTTCCGGTGGTGCGCTCCAGCACGCGGCGCAGGCGCTCTCCGGTGACCTTCTGCAGCCCCTCCGACATAGTGCGCATGCCGAGAATGAACAGCGCCAGGCCGCCGAGAGCCTCGACGATATAAGACCAAGAGGTGGGGAACATGGTAAGGCCAGTCCAGCAGGTTAAGGCTAAAAACGCGTCAGGAATAATGGGCGCCCGCAGGCCATGGCGGCCGGCGGGCGCAGTGGTGGTGTCGAGATTGCGTTACTCCCGTGACGGTAAGGGCGAAAAAGGTTAGCCGGAGACCTTCTCCTTGAGCTCCTTGCCGACCTTGAAGAAGGGCAACTTCTTCGCCTTGACGGAGATGGACTCGCCCGTCTTGGGATTCCTGCCGGTATAGGCGTCGTACTCCTTCACGACGAAGCTGCCGAAGCCCCTGATTTCGATCCGGTCACCGGAAAGAAGGGCCTCGGTCATCGAGGCGAAGACGGCGTTGACCACTTCCTCGGCCTTCTTGAAGGAGAGCGTCTTTTTAGCTGCGAGAGATTCAATGAGTTCTGATTTGTTCATTGTCCACCTCCGAAAACCAGCTTCTTTTAACAACATCCCTTTAAGTATTTTTTGGACAGGTACTTCACGTCGTCGCTGCGCCCCTGGCGGTTCAGGATCGGGATCATCCGCTCGGCAGCCGCCTTGGCCACGCTCGGGTGATCCAGCGACTTGGTCCACAACTCCATGGCCCGCTCGACGTTGCCTGTGGTCTCGTGCAACTCCCCCAGCATGAACAGGGCCTGGTCCGGGAGAATGTCCAGTTCCAGCATTTTCTCAACGGTGGCTATCGCCTGCGGGTAGCGCCCGCCGCCGGCAAACAAATGAACGAGTGCCAAGTAGACCGCTGCGTTTTGCGGATTGAGCGCCAATGCTCGGTTTAGGAGCGTCTCGCTCTCATGAATTTGCCCCGCACGGAACATTATAAGTGCCACTTCGTATAATACAATGTCATTTTCACCAGATAACAACATTTCTTGCAAAATGGGGAACGCGTCGCGGTCATTGCCGTCATGAATCATGAGGTACGCCTTGGCAAATTTGGGTCCCAGTTCTGCGTAGCGGCCGGGCAGGTCTCCGGGGAGCGGCTGGACCATGAGGAAGAACTGGTCTTCTTCGGACATGCTCATCTCCATCGGTGCCGGTTCCTCGTGGTGGTGGTCGCCGTGCCCCTTGCAGGTGGTGCAGGAACCGCCGCTGTGCGGCTTGTAGTTGCCCGCACCCGCCGGTGCGGCGGCCGGTTTGGCTGCAACGGCCTGGGTTTCGGGCTGCTCCAGTTTGGCGGCTTGGGCGTGGGCGCGCGACTTGATGGCAGGGTCGGCAGCGAGGTCGGCGGCAAGGCAGAAATGGTCATAGGCCTTCTGGGCCTCACCGGCGCGCAGGGCGTGTTCCCCCTCCTGCAGGTTCAGCTCGCCCAGGTGGTTGCAGGCCTGGTCCAGGCCCTGGCGGATGGCAGCCGCTTCGTGGGAGGCTTCTGCGGGACACAGTTTCAGCGCTTCCTGGAAATCGACGCGCGCGTCGGCGTAGCGCTCAGCGGCGAGGTGCTTGGCGCCCTGGTTCTGGTAGTGACGAAAATCCTTCTTGCCGAACAGTCCGAAAAACATGCAGCCTCCGATAGGTGGATTGAATTTAGCTACGTACCAGCTCGGTGACGCTCTCTAAGTGGTAGGTCTGCGGGAACATGTCCACCGGTTTGGAGCGGGTCACCTGGTACCCATTGCTGGAAAGTGAAGCGAGATCGCGGGCCAGCGTGGCCGGATCACAGGAAACATAGATGATCTTCTGCGGCGCCAGGCCGGCCAGTTCGGCAGCCGCCTCGGCGCCTCCACGCGGAGGGTCGAGCAGCACCAGGTCGAAGCGTTCCTTGCGCTTTACCATCCGCCTGACGGCCTGCGCCGCATCGCTAACCTGGAAGGCGGCGTTTTCGATGCCGTTATGCTCCGCATTGGCGACCGCGTCCACGATGGAAGGCGCGTACCCCTCGATCCCCAGCACCTGTGCCGCGTTCAGCGCCAGCGGCAGGGAAATATTGCCGTTGCCGCAGTACAGGTCGAGCACCCGCTCCTGCCCGGTCAGCCCCGCCCATTCACAGGCAGTACGGATCAACTCCAGGTTCTGCCGGTAGTTCACCTGGGAAAAGCCGCCCCGCCCGAAGCGAAGCTGCAGTTCTTTGGAGCCGAGAGCAAGGCCGGCGGGGACCCGGTAGGTCAGGGCGTCGATGCCGAAGACCTGCTCCAGTTCCCCTTTGCGGCCGGCGGACACGAAGGCGCCGGCAACCGACGGAAGCTGGGCCCGATCCCGGGCCAGACGCTCCACCAGTTCAGGGCCGCCTCCCCTGCTGTGCACGATGGCGATCCCCTCCCCGTCGTCGCCGATGGAGAGGTCGACCTGGTGGATCCATTCCGCCTGCGGCAGCGTCGGCAAGAGGGCCCGGAATTCCGTCGCCATGCGGTTCAACTGCGGCTGGGCCAGCGGACAGCCGGCACCGAAATCGACCACGTCGTGGGAACCGGTGCGGAAAAAGCCGAACTGCAACCGGCCGGCTCGAAGCGCGACCTTCACCTGCACCCGCGAGCGGTAGCCGTAATGGTCCGGCGAGGCAGCCACCGGCAATACCTTTTCCCTAGGCACCTTGCCTATGCGCGCCAGGGTGTCCGCGAAGATGGCGCCTTTTTGCTGCAACTGCTCCTGATACGGCAGGAACTGCCAGTCGCACCCACCGCACTGGCCGAAGACCGGGCAGGTCGGGGCAATGCGCAGCGGCGCAGGCTCGACCAGTTCAACCAGTTCGGCTTCGACGAAGGAGCGCTTCTCCTTCACCACCCGGATCCTGACCCGGTCGCCGGGAGCGGTGAAGGGGACGAAACACGCCTTGCCGTCCACCCTGCCGAAACCGGCGCCGCCGTAACAAAGACTTTCTATGACGACGAACTGATCAGCCATTGATACCGCGCGGGACGAATCCACTCCTGCGCCCACCGGCGCGGGTCAATTCGGACTGGACCAGCTTCTTGGGAAAGGCCGGCGTATTGAAATACCCCAGGGAATGCGCGGCGAAGTCGGCGACCACCCGCTCCACGGTCTGATCGATAGCGAGCGTAGGGACTCCCTGGTGCTCGATCTCTTTCTTATAGACCACGCTGGCGCCGAGCAGTTTACGGGCGGCCTGGTGGACTTCCTCGTCCGGGAAAAGGTCGGGCGTGAGCGGTACTTCGCAACAGATCTGTATGCGGACCTGGTGATAGTCGCCGAAGTAGCGACGCGTGGCATCGAAGAAGCGAACGGTGAGCCCGTTGGACAGCGGGATCTCCCTGATCAGTTTTTGCATGTAAAGTCGGTGCTCCTTGGAAAAATCTGGCCATTTTTTTAGCATGTTATGGGAGTTCTGTAAATAGCGATGATTTCGAAGGGAAAATGGTAGATGCCATGAAATGCAGCTTGCTTTTTGCAGGAAAAATTTGTAGACTCACAGATTGTTAAAAGATGCCACAAACTCTCAGGAGCAAAAATGAGCAAGGAAGAAGCAATTGAAGTAGAAGGGACGGTCATCGAGCCGCTTCCCAACGCGATGTTCAAGGTGAAGCTGGAAAACGACCACATGGTGCTGGCGCACATCTCCGGCAAGATGAGGAAGTTTTTCATCAAGATCCTGCCTGGCGACAAGGTTACCGTGGAGCTCTCTCCCTACGACCTCAGCCGCGGCCGCATCACCTATCGCGCCAAATAGTACCCTTCCCCGTACGTCACCGGCGTCTGTCCCTGCCACCCTCAGCATCGCTGCAAGGCACATACGGATAACATAGGACCCAATACCGGTTTAGCTGCGTGCCCTGCGCGCAGCACACTGAACCTTTATTCAATCTCACGGTAAGAAGAGGAAGAACCAATGTACACTGCAGCAGATCTGAGAAAAGGCCTGAAGATTACCATCGATAACGAGCCTTACATCATCACCCACTTCGACTTCGCCAAGCCGGGCAAAGGGCAAGCCCTTTACCGCACCAAGCTGAAGAACATGATCACCGGCTCCACCCTGGACCGCACCTACCGCTCCGGCGAGACCTTCGAGCCCGCCAACCTGGAAGACCGCGTGATGCAGTACCTCTACAAGGAAGACGATCACTACTGCTTCATGGACAACACCACCTTCGAGCAGATCCACATCAGCGAAGATGCCATGGGCGACGCCAAGAACTACCTGATCGACAACCTCCAGGTGGACGTGCTCCTGTTCAGGGAGAAGGCGATCGGCGTCGACGTGCCCAACTTCGTCAACCTGCGCGTCGTGCAGACCGACCCTTGGGTCAAGGGCGACACCTCCGGCAGCGATTCCAAGCCTGCTACCGTCGAGACCGGCTACGTGCTGCGCGTACCGCCGTTCATCGAAGAAGGCGAGCTGATCACCATCGACACCCGTACCGGCGAGTACTCCACCAGGGTCAAGGGGTAATCATGTCGGGAAGTTGGCCACTGGCCAGGCGCTCTCAAGCCCTGGCCCAGCGTGGCGCGATCTTCACCAGGATCAGGATGTTTTTTGAGGAAAAGGGGTATCTCGAAGTCGAGACCCCTTTTCGCATTCCTGCTCCCGCCCCCGAGGCGCAGATCGACGCCATACCCAGCGACGGCTGGTTTCTGCAGACCTCGCCCGAGCTCTGCATGAAGCGGCTTTTGGCCGCAGGCTACCCCCGCATCTTCCAGATCTGCCGCTGCTGGCGCGCCGGCGAACGCGGCACCCGCCACCTGAGCGAGTTCACCATGCTGGAGTGGTACCGGGCGCAGGCCGACTACCGGGTGCTGATGGACGAGACCGAGGAGTTGGTAAGGGCCGCAGCCGGCGTCGACAGCATCAGCTATCGCGGCACCCGCATCGACCTTTCCCTCCCTTGGGAAAGGATCACGGTCCGGGACGCCTTCCAGCGCTACACCGACACCACGGCGGAAGCGGCCCTCGCCGCTGGAACCTTCGACGAGCTCATGGTCGAAGAGATTGAGCCGCGACTCGGTATCGGCCGCCCCACCTTTATCCACGATTACCCCGCCAGTTGCTCCGCCCTGGCCCGCCTCAAGAGCGACGATCCGTCAGTCGCCGAACGCTTCGAGCTCTACCTCGGCGGACTGGAGATCGCCAACGCCTTTTCGGAACTCATCGACCCGGTGGAACAGCGGGCGCGATTCGAAGCCGAAGCGGCGCAGCGGGCCCGCGACGGCAAGCACGGCTATCCCATGCCCGAGAAATTCCTTGCCGCACTGGCCGAGATGCCAGAGGCCGCCGGAATCGCGCTGGGGCTCGATCGACTGGTGATGGTGCTGCTCGACGCGCAGAGCATCGACGAGGTCGTGGCTTTTACCACCGAAGAGCTTTAACCCCTCCCTCACCCCTGCCCCTCTCCCAAAGGGCGAGGGGGTGGACTGGAAATACCCAAGTTCCCTCTCCCCCCAAAGTTCCCTCTCCCTCTGGGAGAGGGTGGCCGAAGGCCGGGTGAGGGGCCTTGCCTCACAGACCAGTCTGCCTCTCACCCACCTTCGTTACCCTTTCTCTTGCTCAATCGTCAACCCAATCCTCCGATTTGGTTGACAAGCACCTCTTGTGCGTGCTAAATCACCCGCTGGAGGATCTCTCATGGAAAAATTCATCGCTGAAATAGCAGAAAGAATCATCGCAGGCGGCTCCATCACCCAGGAGGAGGCGATCCGTCTCTCGGACGCGCAGGGCTCCGAGCTCTACGACCTGTTCCGCGCCGCCAGCCGCGTCAAGGAGCACTTCGTGGGCAACGAGGTGCATCTCTGTTCCATCATCAACGCCAAGTCCGGCCGCTGCGCCGAGAACTGCGCCTTCTGCGCCCAGTCCGCGCACCACACCACCGATGCGCCGGTTTACCCGCTGGTCCAGGAAGATCAGATGGTTGAATGCGCCAAGACGGCCGAAGTTAACGGCTCCGCCTGTTTCGGCATCATCACCAGCGGCACAACGGTCAAGGGGCAGGAGCTGGAACAGATCCTTGCCGCACTGCGCCGCATCCGCAAGGAAACCTCCATACTCCCCTCCTGCTCGCTCGGCATCATCGACGAGGAGACCGCACTGAAACTCAAGGACGCGGGGATGGACACCTACCACCACAACCTCGAGACCGCGGAGAGCTTCTTTCCCAACATCTGCACCACCCACGAGTACCGCGAAGACGTGGAGACGGTCCGCGCCGTGAAGAAGGCGGGCGTCAAGGTCTGCTCCGGCGGCATCTTCGGCATGGGTGAAAGCGCGGCACAGCGCGTGGAAATGGCCTTCACCCTCAAGGAACTCGACGTCGACTCGGTGCCGATGAACTTCCTGAACCCGATCGAGGGGACCAGGCTCGAGGGCGCCTGCAACATCACCGCGCAGGATTGCCTGAAGACCATCGCCATCTACCGCCTGATCCTGCCGCAGAAGCGGATCACCATCTGCGGCGGGCGCGAGAAGAACCTGCGCGACCTGCAGTCATGGATCTTCTTCGCCGGCGCCAACGGCACCATGATCGGCAACTACCTCACCACCGCCGGGCGCAACGTCGACACCGACCTGACCATGTTCAGCGACCTCGGCCTCACCACGGTGATGTGCGCGCATTAAAGGGGACTGGCTCCGCCAGGTGCCTGTCCCCTTAGACTTGGGAAGCTGGCTGGGCGGAAAGGAGCGTTCCGCTAAAGGGACAGGCACCTGATGGAGCCAGTCCCTTCCGCCGCAGAGCCTAATTCGATAAAAGGAATTACCACATGCCTGCCAAAAGCATCTTCATCACCGGCACCGACACCGGTGTGGGAAAAACCATCGCATCGGCAACCATCGCCATGCTGCTGCGCCGGATGGGCCACAGCGTCGGCGTCATGAAGCCGGTTACCAGCGGCTGCATCGAGCGCGACGGCGCCCTGGTCTCCGAAGACGCGGAACTGCTCGCCTTCGCCGCCGGCGTCCCGGTAACCCAGGACTCCGCACCCTACCTGCTCCGGGCGCCCCTGGCACCTTCGGTATCCGCCAGCCAGGACGGCGTGCGCATCAGCTTCGACGCCATCAAAGAGGCCTACCAGAGACTCGCGGCACAGTACGACTTCGTCATCGTCGAAGGGGCCGGCGGACTGATGGTTCCCCTTGCCGGCGGGCTGCTGGTGGCCGATCTTGCCCTGCACCTGGGTCTTCCCATCGCCGTCGTCGCGCGCCCCAACCTGGGCACCATCAACCACACCCTGCTCACCACCTTCACCGCGCGTACCCTGGGACTCAAGGTGAAAGGTGTCATCGTCAATCGCTACCCGGACACCCCGGACCAGGCGGAAGCGTACGCGCCGCACATGATCGACTCCCTGTCCGGCGCACAGCTTCTGGGGCTTTTCCCCGACGTCACCGGGGAGAACGAGCAGGAAGTCGTGACCAGGTTGGCGGACCGGCTGCTGCAGATGCCCGCGACGGGGATCATGCTCCGGGAGATGTTTGAATAAACGAGAGGCCGTTCTACGTTCTATGTTCTACGTTCTACGTTGACGGCCCTGCAAACCCGCTCGAGGTTCAATGTTCAATGTTGACGGCAGTACATCCTTGATGGACACTTCATCGTGACTTGCTCCACCGCTTGATGCCATCTGGGCGCGGCGGTGGTTCTTTTTTGGGAGGACGACATGGTCGAATTGGATACCGAAACGCTCAGACGCTACGACAGCGAGTACCTTTGGCACCCCTTCACCCAGATGAGCGAGTGGGAAAACGCCGAAAACCTCATCATCACCCGCGGGGAAGGCTCCTACATCATCGACTCCGACGGCAACCGCTACCTGGACGGCGTCGCGGCCATCTGGACCAACGTGCACGGGCACTGCCGCAGGGAAATCAACGAGGCGGTCAAGGAACAGGTGGACCGGCTGGAACACTCCACCCTGCTCGGGCTCTCCAACGACCGTGCCGCCCTCCTGGCCAAGCGCCTGATCGACATCGCCCCCCCGGGGTTGGCCAAGGTCTTCTACTCCGACAACGGCTCCACCGCCGTCGAGATCGGGGTCAAGATGGCCTTCCAGTACCAGCAGCAGACCGGCAACACGCAGAAACAGAAGTTCATCCGCTTCGACAACGCCTACCACGGCGACACAGTCGGCTCCATGAGCGTGGGCGGCATCGCCATCTACCACGAGGTGTACGCCCCCCTGCTCTTCCCAACCATCAAGGCCCCCTCCCCCTACTGCTACCGCTGCCCCCTTTCCCCCGAGGGAGACTGTCACAGCTGCGGCCTTTTGTGTCTGCAGGAACTGGAGCGGCTCATGAAGGAGCACGCGCACGAACTGGCCGGTCTGGTGATCGAACCGTCCGTACAGGGCGCGGGCGGCATGATCGTGCAGCCTCCCGGTTTCGTCAAGGGGGTGCGCGAACTCTGCGACCGCTACGACGTCCTCATGATCGCCGACGAGGTCGCGGTGGGCTTTGGCCGCACCGGCGCCATGTTCGCCTGCGGCAAGGAAGGTGTGACGCCGGACATCATGGCCATTTCCAAGGGGATCTCGGCCGGTTACCTGCCGCTGGCCGCAACGCTCACCACCCGCAAGGTCTACGACGCCTTCTGGGGCGCCTACAGCGAGCTGAAAACCTTCTTCCACGGCCATACCTTCACCGGCAACCCGATCGCCTGCGCCGCGGCGCTGGCCAGCCTCGACCTGTTCGAAACGGACCGCCTGCTGGAGCGGCTTCCCGAGAAGATCGACTACATCCAGGACCGCCTGCAACGCCTCATGGAGGTGACCCACGTGGGCGACGTGCGCCAGGAAGGGATGATCGCCGGCATCGAGTTGGTGCGCGACCGTCACAGCCGCGAACCGTACCACTGGGAAGAGCGCGTCGGCGTCCGGGTCTGCCTGGAGGCGAGGAAACACGGCCTCTTCCTCCGCCCCCTGGGCAACGTGATCGTGGTGTTCCCTCCCCTTTCCATCTCGCTGGACGAGCTCGCCATCCTCATGGACGGCATCGAGGCCTCCATCCGCAGCGTCACCGAGTAGGACGACGCCCCTCCGAGCCTGACGTAGAAAGATCTGGCATCCAGCAAATTCATCCAGTAATATAATGAGCTTCGCCTCCACACCCCTCTCCCCCGGGGGGGAGGGGCAGGGGTGAGGGCGTCGCAGCCTGCACAGACGTTGCCCATGGCATCGCCCTCACCCGCCCTACGGGCACCCTCTCCCGCAGGGAGAGGGAACCAAGGCAAGATCATGCTGATTGGAAATGCAGTGGAGATAGCAGGCAATAGCTCAAGGAGTACTTCATGGAACTGATCGACAGCCATTCCCACATATACGGCAACGAGTACGCAGAGGACTTCGAGGCAATGATGGATCGCGCCAGGGAGGCGGGGGTCGGCACCATCATGGCCGTCGGCGCCGACCTGGAGTCGAGCCGCGAGGCGGTGGCGCTCGCCGCCACCCGCCCCAACATCTACTGCTCGGTGGGGATCCACCCGCACGACGCCGCCGGCGTCACCGAGGCGGACTACCAGGCCGTGCGCGAGCTCGCCCTGGGCAACCCCAAGGTGGTCGCCATCGGCGAGGTGGGTCTCGACTTCTTCCGCGACCGCTCCCCCCGTGCCGACCAGGAAGAGGTGTTCCGGCGTTTCATCCGCATGGCGCGGGAGCTTTCGCTGCCGCTCATCATCCACGACCGCGACGCCCACGACCGCATCGTCACCATTTTGAAGGAGGAAAAGGCTGACGAGGTGGGAGGGGTGCTGCACTGCTTCTCCGGCGACCTGGCCATGGCCCAGGAGTGCATCGAGATGAACTTCATGATCTCCATCCCGGGGACCGTCACCTACCCCTCCAACGAGGCGCTGCGGGAGTTGGTCCGCGGCGTGAAGATCGAGAAGCTCATGGTGGAAACGGACGCACCCTACCTCACCCCGGTGCCGCACCGCGGCAAGCGGAACGAGCCGGCCTTCGTCCGCTACGCCGCCGAGCGCATCGCCGAACTGAAGGGGCTCTCCCCGGAGGACGTCGGTCGCATCACCTCGTTCAACACCCGCCGACTGTTCCGGATCGACCAGCCGGCGCAGCAGGACACCATCGCCTACAAGATCCGCAACTCGCTCTACCTCAACATCACCAACCGCTGCTCGAACCGCTGCACCTTCTGCCCCAAGTTCGAGGAACTGTCGGTCAAGGGGCACGAGCTCAAGCTCTCTCACGAGCCGAATTTTGCCGAGGTTATCGCCTCCGTGGATGCGGCTTCGGATTACGACGAGGTGGTCTTCTGCGGGTTTGGCGAGCCGTTGATCAGGCTGGACCTGGTCAAGGAGGTGGCGGCGGAGCTGAAGCGGCGCGGGCTGCGGGTGAGGATCAATACCGACGGGCAGGCAAACCTGGTGCACGGCAGGAACATCCTGCCTGAGCTGGACGGGCTGGTGGATGCGCTCTCGGTGAGCCTCAACGCCGCCAATGCCGCCGATTACGAGCGGCTTTGCAACACACCGTTCGGTGCGGCGGGTTTCCAGGGGATCTGCGACTTCCTCAGGGAGGCGCCCAGGCACGTCCCACAGGTGACCGCCAGCGCGGTGACGGTGCCGGGACTGAGCGTGGACGAGGTCAGGGACCTGGCACAATCGCTGGGGGTGACGTTCCGGGAGCGGGAATACTCGGAGGTCGGCTAGGGAGTTCCGGCCGGCGGGAGGGTGAAGTAGAAGGTCGCCCCCTCGCCGGGCCTCCCCTCGCCCCACACCTTGCCGCCCATGCGCTCCAGCATGCGCAGTACCATGGACAGACCGAGCCCGTGCCCCTGGAAACGGCTGCCGTCGTGCAGCTTCTGGAACGGGATGAACAGCTTGCCGGCATCTGCCATCTCGAACCCTTCGCCGTTATCGCTTACGTAGCAGATCCCGTCCTTTTGTCCGAAGGCGATCCTGGTGCACCCTTTCAGGGCGCTGTACTTCCAGGCGTTGCCCAGCAGGTTTTCCATCACCCCTGACAACAGCCTCTGGTCGCCGGTGACCAGCACACCATCCTGGATCTCCAGCGCCACCTCGCGATCGGGGGCAGTGATCCTCAACTCCGCCAGGATGCGCCGCGCCATCAGGCTCAGGTCGACCGTTTCAAGAGACAGTTGCGCCGATTTCACCTCGGAGAAGTCGAGCATCCGGTCCAGGGTCTGCTCCATCCTTTCACCGCCGCTGATGATGCTGGCCAGGTATTCCCTGGCTGGCGCGTCCAGCGCCTGGCCGTACCCCTCCAGCAACAGTTCTCCATAGCCGTAGATCACGCGCAGCGGGGTGCGCAGGTCGTGGGAGACCGAGTCGTAGAGGAACTCGAGCTCGGCGTAGGCCTGGCTCAGCTCGGCGGTCCGTTCCGCTACCCGCCGCTCCAGGTGCTCGGAAGCCTTCCGGAGCTGCTCCGACAGCCTCCTCTCGTTGGCCAGGCGCATCGCGTTGCGGACGCTGATCCCGATCACCGGGGCGATCCCCTGGATCAGGTTGAGATCGCTTTGCAAAAGCCCCTCCTCCCGGGTGGCGTCGTCCACGGCCAGGACCCCGAGGGCCTCACCCTCGCAGACGATGGGAGCACAGATGAAGGAGCGGACTCCAAGCGCGCTGGCCAAGGCGAAGTTTTCCGGCACCGCCTGCCCGCGTATTTCCTCGATGTCGGAAACCAGCACCGGTTGCTGGGTGTGGAAACAGGTGACCACCACCCCGCGGGGGTGCCCCACGGCGAGCGGGAACTCGATGCGACGCAACTTTTCCTCGTCCTCGGGACTCAGCCCGAAACAGCCGCGCAGCACCAGGATGTTGCGCTGGGGATCGAGCAGGTAGATGGTGCCGCGGCCGTAGCCCAGCCGCTTGTGCAGGACCTGGTTCACGCTGGAGAGGATGTCGGACAGCTCGGTCCTGGTGGAGATGATCTGGCCGATCTCGTTGATGGCCAGGGCGCGGTCGAAGTTTTCCTGGACCTGCGACAGGAGCCGTTCGCTGGAGCTGCGCATGCTGGTCAGGGAGGAAAGCAGGGCCTTGCGCTCGATGTGGCGACTGAGCAGGGTGAAGCCCAGGTAGCAGAGCAGCCCGAGCAACAGGGGCAGACCCAGAACGCTGTGATTGTACAGCAGGTCGGCCAGGACCCCTCCGATCAGGAGCAGCGTGCTGATGCGCTGGGCCAGCAGCAGACGGTAGCTGGCCGATGGGCGCCACCTGATCAGGTAGCGGCACACCTCCCCCCCCTTGAAAATGCACTCGGTGTGCTCGATCTCGGGAAAGTCGTGGTCGAACAGCAGGAAGGCGGCTTCGAAAAAGCCCATCCGGTTCTCGCACTGGCGCGGGTTCTCCTGGACCCCCTCGTGGAAGGCGACGGTAAGCTCCACTTCGCGCGGACCGGTCTTGCGCGCGCTGCAACGGGAGGAACGCGTGAAGCGGGGGGCAATCCTGTTGATGAGATAGAAGATGTACTCGGGGCCGACCATGCCGAGGAAGAAGGACCTCAGCGGCCCCAGGGCGTCCGGCGAAGCGGAGTAGCGCCCGGCTTCCCGCGCGATGCCCGGCTCGCCGGTGATCTGCACCAGCTTGTCGTGAAACAGGTTCACCTGGCGCTGACTGAACCAGTGCCCAGGGTCGGCAACCTCGTGCTGTTTCATGCCGGCGTGCGCCAGCAAGGCCTGCGTGTCGACGTTGGGATACCGTTTACGAAGCAGCTTGAGATACGAGTCGAAGATACGACTGTTATAGAGAGGGGTGTCCGGAGACGTAGGCATCTGCAACCTTTCACGTATCGATGGCGCGGAATTCTACCTATTACGTAAAGGATAATCAAGTCAGATTATCTCCTACGCTACCTGCACATGGAAAAAGGATCTCTCCGCTCACTGCCAAGAAAAGGGGTGTTTAATCAGCGCGGGTTAGCAGCATGGCCAATGGAGAAGAAACGTGTGTATACTGTGACTACAATCCCCGTCAAAACGCGGGTGAAAGATAGCGTATAAAACACACCGAATTGTGATTCAAATTACTGACTTTATGGCTGGTAACTCGGATAGTATCATTGCGCAATACTCTATCTGGATCGAATATGAGTCTTGGCATAGAGTATAATGGCAGAGCATGCCCCCTGCTGAAACATAAAACGATAATTATATCACTGTAATGCAATGAGCCAATGAGTGTACTGCCACCCTGTTCCAGCTAAACACTCGGAATTTTTGGCGCAGAACGTGCTTGAAATCCATTTTCGGCAAGCATGCCCCCCCTCCGCTGCGAGGGATGACATGCATCATTGAAGCTGGAGCTTGACCTGTGAAACAGGACCTCGCGAACATGCCTTTTGGGGATTTGCTGACGGAGTTGAAGGGGCTCCCCATACTGGCACGGTACAGCCTAACGCTCTATCGCAGGCGTAACGGCACCGTTGCGTCCAGCGGGCGCTTCGAGTCGTGCGCCACGGTCGTCGAGGATCCCCTGTGCCGCGAGGTGTCGCGACATTTCTTCGAAGAGAACATGGAGGTCTTCTTCGAGGAGGGCACCCCCTCGGTCTGCCGCTACGGCGGCGGTTTTTTCGGCTTCCTCATCCCCTTCACCCTCTCCGGCGAAGACCTCTGCCTGGTGGGCGACGGCGTCCGCGAAGAATCGATTGATTTGTGGCAGTTGGCGTCGCTGGCACGCAAGGGCGGGGATGCCTTTTCGCTGCTTCCTTACGTGGAATCGCTTTGTACCGCCAGCTACGAGGAGGTGGAAGAGGTCGCCGAGCAGGTCAGGCGCAGGATCGAGTCATACCGCCTCCCGGCGCGCCGTCACAACGAACGGCCCGCCGTTGCGGTCGCCCAGGAACCGGTCGGCGACGAGGCGCTGTACGCCGTGTCCCAGGCCCTGGAGCGGCTGGACAACATCGGCACCGTCACGGGCTGCATCGCCATCTGTTGCGAAACCATCGTCACGACCTTCCAGGCTGCACGGGTCGCAGTCGCCCTCCCGGACTCGGAACGAAAGTCGTTCTCCGTGACCGGAATGTGGGGCCTTCCCGAACAGTTGGGCACCCTGAGCATGGAGGCGCTGCAACTGTTCACCGCGCCGGGCCGGGCAAAAAAGACCGTGCTCTGGGAGGGGAAGCTGCGCGAAACGCTCCCGGAGGTGCGCGCCACCGTCTGCACCACCTTCCCCCTCAAGGCCCAGGAGGAGCGGCTGGGGTTCCTGGCCATCTTCGACACCGACCTCCCTCCCAACGCCGCGCTGCTCATTTCCATGCTCGCCGGCGCCATGGCGGGGAAACTCTCCGCGCTGGACAGGGACGCCACCCGCAGCAAGGAGAGCGCCCTGTCCGAGCGCCTCATGTCGCTTACCGACACGCTGCTGCAGATCGACAGCAAGGACCTGCTCTACGAGTCCATCCTGAAGATCGCCTCCGACCTCATCGACGCCACCCAGGGGTCCATCATGCTGATCGACAAGGACGGCGTGGGCATGCAGATCGTCTTCACCCTGGGCATGACGCTCAACATCGCCCGCTGCCTGCAGCTCAAGGTCGGCAAAGGGATCGCCGGCATGGTCGCCAAGACCGGGCAGCCGCTCCTGGTCAACGACGTCGAAAAGGACAGCAGGGTCGCCATGGCCAACCGGCTCCGCTTCAAGTCCAAGTCGCTGATCTGCATCCCGCTCAAGCTCAAGGACAAGGTGATCGGGGTACTGAACCTTTCCGACAAGAAGAACCTGCGCCCGTTCACCCATGCCGACCTGATGCTGCTCACCTCCTTTGCCAACCTCGCCTCGCTCATGATCGAGCGCACCGAGGTGCTGGAGGAGTCGGTCCGCTTCGAGCAACTCTCGGTCACCGACCCCTTAACCGGCCTGTACAATCGCCGCTTCCTGAAGAGCCGCCTCGAGGAGGAACTGAACCGGAGCGCGCGCCAGGGTCTCAACCTCACCATCATCTTCATCGATCTCGATTTCTTCAAGAGCTACAACGACCTGTGCGGACACCTGGCCGGGGACGAAGCGCTCAAAATCACCGCGGACATCATCAAGGAGTCGCTGAGGGAAATGGACATCGTGGCGCGCTACGGCGGCGAGGAGTTCTGCGCCGTGCTGCCGGGCACCTCCAAGGCCGAGGCGATGATCGTGGCGGAGCGGATCCGTTTCGAGATCGAAAGCAAGCGCTTCCCGGGCGAGAGCGACATCCCGCTGCGCCGCCTCACCGCGAGCCTCGGCGTGGCTTCCTTCCCCGAGGACGGCAGGAGCTTCAACGACCTGGTGCACGCCTCCGACATCGCCCTGTACGAAGCCAAGGCGCGCGGCCGCAACCGGATCGTGGCGGCACGGACCTCGTCCCAGCAGGGCGAATCCAGACACGGAGCAGCCGAGGCCCGCCCCGCGGCGACGCACTCGAATCTCGCTAAGACCCTGGATTTCAACGCTTATCTGGAAGCCTCGCTGCAGTCCAAAGGCTGACGTCGCCCCGGCCGCCGCCCCTCCCCCGCCCCGGGCGCCTTCCTCTTTCCGGTTTCCTTCCCGGTCATCTCAAAGTTTTCTAAGTCATACAACGTTTTAATAGTGAAAAACTATCGAAATCATGATAATACTCGCTACGCGTAATGTATGGATGCCTGACATCCCTTTGAGAAGCTTTGGCACACTCACAAAACCGCCAACACCACAGTTTCTCCTGTCGTCCTCCCGGCGGCCATGAGGTAGTGATGAAAGACGCCAGCAAGATTTTACAATTTGCCCGGCCAGATACTGTAATAGAGTTTTCGCCCGGATCCGAGAAGGAGGTCGGGCTCAATAAGCTGATCAACAAACTCAACTTCATCAACTTCCAAGAAGAATCCATCCTCGTCAATTTCAGACACACCAAATACCCCCGATCGGTAACACTCGAAGCAGTCCCCCTCCCCTGTTTGAACAACAAGCTCGAATGCCGCTGGGTCGCGGTCGAATCCATCAATACCGCCACCAACGGCTGCGCCTTCGAGAGCATCTTCGTGGTCAGCGGCCACCGCATGATCACGGCCACACCGGAACTGATCAGCATCAGCGACCAGGGCGCCGTGTTCCTGCTTCCCGAGAAATGCATCGAGGTGAACTACCGCAAGTCCCGGCGCCACCCCTGCCAGGGGGTCTCCGCGGAACTGTTCCAAAACGGCGCCCGCTTCCAGGGGACCCTGATCGACTTCAGCGCGGTTTCCTTCCGGGTCCAGATCCACGGCGACGGCAGCCGCACCTTCAACTGGATCAACAGCGACGCGCCGCTGCAGGTGGTGTTGACCAACGACAGCACCACCTTGTACTCCGCGGAGTGCCGCATCACGTCGCAGACGCTCGGGCACCGGGACCGGATCTATCTGCTGGAGCCGCTGCAGGGGCGCATGCAGCGTTTCAAGGCCAAGGACGTGCGCAGCTGCCGCCACGAACTGCTCCCCCTCCCCAACGCCGTGTTCCGGCACCCCTTCAGCCAGAAGACCATCGACCTCAAGGTGCTCGACATCTCCGGGTCCGGCTTCTCCGTCTGTGAGGACGCGGAAGCGAGCGTGCTGCTGCCGGGGATGATCCTGCCCGAGCTCGAGCTGCGCATCGGCAACAGCTTCGCCACCAAGTGCGCCGCGCAGGTGGTCTACCGCGAGGACGCCGCCAAGAAGGAAAAGGCGCCCGTGGTGAAGTCCGGGCTCTGTTTCCTGGACATGGACATCCGGGACCACGTCAGCCTGCTGTCGCTGCTCTATCTCGCCAAAAACCGCCACTCCTACGTGAGCACGCAGGTGGACCTGGACGAGTTGTGGCAATTCTTCTTCGACACCGGCTTCATCTACCCGGAGAAGTACCACTTCGTGCAGGTGAACAAGGCCCATCTCAAGGAGACCTACCGCAGGCTGTACACGGAGAATCCCGGCATCGCGCGCCACTTCATCTACCAGGAGCATGGCAACATCCTGGGGCACATGGCGATGCTGCGCTTCTACCAGGGGACCTGGTTGGTGCACCACCACGCCGCCAATAAATCCGAGTCCAACCATGCCGGGCTCGTCGTCCTGGACCACCTGTCCAACTCCATCAACGATTCCTACAACCTCAAGTCGTCCCACATGGACTACCTGATCTGCTACTACAAGCCGGAGAACCGCTTCCCGGCGCGCATCTTCGGCGGCTTCGAGAAGCAGGCGGACGACAAGAAGGGGTGCTCCACCGACACCTTCGTCTACTTCCACTACCAGCGCGCCTTCTCGGAGGACTGGAACTTCTCCGGCCCCTGGAGCCTCGCCCGCACCACGCGCGAGGACCTGCACGAACTGGAGGCGTTCTACGAGCAGCACAGCGGCGGCCTCATGCTGAACGCGCTCGACCTCGAACCCGGTGTAGACGGGTGCGAGGAACTGTCGCAGCAGTACCAGCAGGCGGGCTTCTCGCTGCAGCGCCACCTCTACACCCTGAAGCGCAACAGCATGGTCAAGGCGGTGCTCATGATCAACATCTCCGACGTCGGGCTGAACCTCTCCGACCTCACCAACAGCGTCAAGGTGCTGGTGCTGGACCAGGAGCAGTTCCCCAAGGACATCCTGATGATCGCCCTGTCCATCATCACCCACAAGTACCAGCAAAACGAGATTCCGGTGATGGTGTACCCGGAAAGCTACGCGGAGGCGACCAACCTCCCCTTCGAGCGCAAGTACACCATGTGGGCCTTCAACACCCAGACCCAGACTTCCAACTTCATCAAGTTCCTCGGCGACCTCCACAGCCGCACCAAGAGCAGAAAGACACAGGGGACAGCGGCCAACGACAGCTAGGGCGAAGAGATGAACACACCGCTATACAACAGCAGCATCATCGATACGTACATCAAGCTCATCAAGAGCAAGTACAACTTCGTCAACATCGGGGAGCTGCTGAGCTACGCCAAGATGAGCCCGCTCGAGGTGGCCGACCAGGGACACTGGTTCACCCAGGAACAGGTCAACCTCTTCTACGAGCGCCTGCTCAAGCTGACCGGCAACGAGAACATCGCGCGCGAGGCGGGACGCTACGCGGCCTCCCCCGAGGCCATGGGAATACTCAGGCAGTACTTCCTGGGGCTGGTCGGGCCGGCCCGGGCCTACAGCCTCATCGGCGACACCGTCAACAGCAACGTGGTCAGGTCCTCGGTCTACACCTCCAGGCAGTTAGGCGCCAACAGCTACGAGATCACGGTCACCCCGAGGCCGGGGACCCACGAGGAGCCGTTCCAGTGCCAGAACCGGATCGGCTTCTTCGAGGCCGTCGCCAACCTCTTTCACCCCCGACTCCCCCGCATCGAGCACCCCGAGTGCATGTTCAACGGCGACCCGGTCTGCCGCTACATCGTCACCTGGGAGCAGACCGAGGCCGGATTCTGGCAGTTCACCCGCAACTACGCCGCCATCGCCATCCTGATCATCATCGCCTTTTGCTACCAGGCCAACCAGGTGCAGACCATATTCATGGTGGCCCCCTGGGCGCTGGTATTGCTGCTGGCCATCAAGATCTGCTCGCTGCGCAGTGAAAAGAACGCCCTGGTCACCAGCCAGAAAAGCCTGAAGGACCTCACCGACAACCTGTTCAAGCGCATGGAGATCAACTACAACAACGCGCTGGTCACCAACGAGATCGGCCAGGTCATCAGCAGGCAGACCGAGGTGCGGGAGATCCTCTCCAGCGTGATCCAGATCCTGGAGAAGCGCCTCGATTACAGCCGCGGCCTGATCCTGCTCAGCAACCCCGAGAATTCGCGCCTGGTGTTCCAGGCCGGCTTCGGCTACCACGACGAACAGCTCGCCTTCCTGGGCAAGACCACCTTTCACCTGGACCGCCCCGACTCCAAGGGGGTGTTCGTGATCTCCTTCCGCGAGCAGCGCCCCTTCCTGGTGGCCGACGTCAAGGACATCGAGGGGAACCTCTCCGGCAAGAGCCAGAACTTCGCCAAGCAGCTCCTCTCCCAGACCTTCATCTGCTGCCCCATCATCTGCGAAGGGGAATCGCTGGGGATCATCGCGGTCGACAACCTGAAATCGAAGCGGCCGCTGGTGCAAAGCGACGTTTCGCTTTTGATGGGGATCGCGCCCGTCATCGGCATCAGCATCCGCAACGCCAAGCTGCACGAGGCGAAGTCGAACCAGTTCAGCTCCTTCCTGAAGGTCATGGCGGCCTCCATCGACGCCCGTGACCCGCTCACCGCCGGCCACTCCGAAAAGGTCACCGAGTATTCCGACGAGATTTGCGAGGAACTGGGGCTGCCGCGGGCGGAGCGGGAGATGATCCGGGTGGCGGCGCTCCTGCACGACTACGGCAAGATCGGGGTGCCCGACGCGATACTGAAGAAAAACGGCAGGCTCTCCGACCTCGAGTACGAGATCGTCAAGACGCACTGCCACAAGACGCGCGACATCCTGGAGCAGGTCAATTTCGAGGGGATCTACCGGGAGGTGCCCGAGATCGCCGGCGCGCACCACGAAAAGATCGATGGCACCGGCTATCCCAAGGGTTTGAAGGGAAAGGACATCCCGCTGGGGTCGAAGATCATCGCGGTGGCCGACTTCTACGAGGCGGTGACCTCGCAGCGCCACTACCGCGCCCCGATGCCGGTCGACGAGGCGTACCGGCTGCTACGGGAAGGGGCCGGCACCCATTTCGACCGCAACATCGTCGAGGCGCTGATCACCTGCCGGCAGCGGGCCGCCCAGGAGGAGGAACGCGCCGCGCGGAAGGAAGCCTAGGGCTTGCGGCCGCGGCAGGAGATGATCGGGGTGTAGGTGAAGCGGCGGGGGTTGGCGAAGAAGGCGCGGAACTCGTCCAGGAACTCATCGTACCCCCCTTGGTACTCGTTGAAGTCGTAGCCTGACCGCTTGGCGGCCACCTCGACCTTCCTGGTCCAGTTGAACTCGTCCACCTCCTTCAACTCGCCGAAGATCTGGTGGTGCGCCTCGACCTTGACGTCGATGTCCTGGAAGCCCAGGTCGTAGAGGAAGGAGTAGAGTTTCCTGCCGACGTAGGGGTCGAAGTTGTCGTTTTCCTCGAGGCTCTTGATGGTGGCGGCCACGGCGCGCTCCATGCGCGGGGAATGGCCGAAGTGGCTCAGGCAGTTGTGGTCCAGGTCGATCAGGCAGAGTATGCCTCCCGGTTTCAGTGCTGCCGCAATGTTGCGCACCAGTTCGAAGCAGTTGGAGAGGTGGTACTCGAGCACGAAACGGCACCAGGCAAAGTCGAACTGCCCCAGCCCGGTGAGCGGCTGATACAGGTCGCACTGCTGGAAACTGACCGTGGAGGAGCCGTAGTGCTGGCGGGCAAAGGCGAGCCGCTGTTCGGAAAGGTCGACGCCGACGGCGCGCCCCCCCGGCTGCACCAGTTCGCCGAGCATGCTGGTCGTCTTGCCGGGGCCGCAGCCGATGTCGATGACGCTCATTCCCGGTGCGAGGCCGGCCCAGCGGGCCTGCTTCTCGGTCACCGCGTTGTCTGTTTTCATATCAAGCCGAAGGGACTCCTCGGCGTGTTCCATCAGGTATGGTCTTTCACAGTGCATCACTGCTCCCGTTAACGGTTTTGAATGATTAGACTTTTAGCACGAACCTTCGTGGCTAGTCAACCACGACAGCCATGTTACCCGTTGCCGCGACGATTCGTCAACGGCGCAACACGACAGAAATCAAAATCATGCTTTCAATACCAGGAGGATCTATGAACTACAGGAAGAGCCTGATCGCCGGGATGGTCGTTTCGGCGGTCGCGCTGGGAGCCGGTGCTCCTTCGTCCGCACGAGCCGCCGGCTATGCCGTCTTCACCCACGGGGCCAGCGCCCTGGGCCAGGGCAACGCGGTTACCGCCCACACCAGCGATGCCAGCACCATCTTCTACAACCCGGCGCTGATTAACAAGCTGGACGGGACCCAGGTGCTCGCCGGCACCACCGCCATCATCTCCTCGCGCGAGTACAGCAGTTCCGCCGGCGGCAATGACGCCTCCAACGACTCGGTCTTCTTCCCGAGCCACCTCTACGTGACCCACAAGTTCAACGACCAGGCCAGCGCCGGCCTCGGCATCTTCAACCCCTTCGGGCTGGGGACCAGGTGGGACAGCAACTGGGACGGCCGCTACATCGCGACCAAGTCAACCCTGAGGACCTTCGACATCAACCCCGTCTTCTCCTACCGCGTGATCCCTTCCCTCACGCTGGCCGCCGGCCTCGACGTGATGCTCCTCGACGCCACCCTGGAGCGCAAGGTCTTCACCGGAGGCCCTGACGTCGGATCCAAGTTCAAGGGTGACGGCACCGGGGTGGGCTTCAACGTCGGCGCGGCCTACGACATCACCCGAGACCTGACCGTGGGCGCCTCGTATCGCAGCCAGGTCCACGTCGACATCTCCGGCGATGCGACCTTCTCGGTCCCCGCCTTCAACAGCGGCGGCAAAACCGACCTCACCCTGCCGCCGCAGTTCACCGCGGGTGTCGCCTACAAAGGGATCGACAAGCTCACCATGGAAGCCGGCGTGCGCTGGGAAGGGTGGTCCAAGTTCAAGAGCCTGGAAATCAGGCTGGACAACAATCGCTTGGTGATGCAGAGGGACTGGAAGGATACTTGGGGGCTCAACCTTGGCGGCAGATACCAGCTCGACCCGAGGGTCGCCCTTTCCGCCGGCTACGTCTACGGCGGCAGTGCCGTGCCCAACAGCACCTTCGAGCCCTCCATCCCGGACGCCAAGACCCATGTATTCTGCGCAGGCACCGACGTCGACCTCAAGCCCTTTACCGTCGCCCTCGCCTACGGCTACCAGTACTATGAGAACCGCAACAAAACCAATACCATCGGCGTGCCCTTACTCCCGACCAGCACCGCCAACGGCAAGTACCAAAGCGATGCCCACCTCGTCGCCCTCTCGCTGGGGTACAAGTTTTAGCAGAAGGGACAGGCTCCGTCAGGTGCCTGTCCCTCTAGCGGGACACTCCTTTCAGCACAGCCACCCTACAAAAACCAAGGGGACAGGCACCTGGCGGAGCCAGTCCCCTCCTCCGCAGCTGCGGCGCATGATGCATGAAAAAAGGCCTCTCCCGAATCAGGAGAGGCCTTTTCTATTATTTCCCTCGCCCGCCGGGAGAGGGTGGCCGAAGGCCGGGTGAGGGCGTCGGCAGCTGCGCCTATGGCGCCGGGAACTTTGCCGTCCCCTACCCTACTTCTTGGCGAACTTCGGGTCCAGGCTGCGCGCCAGGTCGTCGTAGGCGACCAGCGCCTTGATCTGCGGGGCCGTCTTCTTCACCGTGGCGTCGAAGAGCTGCAGCTTGCCGTTGAAGACCTGGGCCTTGTTGCGCAGCGACGTTGTGCTCTCGGCCAGGAAGCTCTTCTCGGCCTTCTCGTCGCTCTTCAGGAAGGACTTCGCCTTGGTGAGCGCCTCGTCCCCGGAACCCACGTAGTGGTTCACGCTCTCGAGGAACGAAAGCGACGAGGCGGAAAGCTGGCTGGTCGTGGTGAGCCGGTCCTGCACCTCGGTCATCCCCTTCAGGAGGTCCTGGTCGGCGAAGCGCACCAGGTCCGACACGTCCTGGTTGTAGGTCGGCTTGTTCGGGTCCAGCGCGTCGGCGCGGGACAGAAACTGCTGCGAGGTCACCAGGTACTTGTTGATGGAGACCGAAGCCGCGCCTAGGGAGACCGCGGAATCGGAGACGAACTTGGTGAAGAGGGACGCCTGCCCCGCGTACGGGATCGGGAAGAACCTTACGAAACGAGCGGCGACCGAGCTGGCCTGGATGTACTTGGAGTAGCTGGCGACGTGTCCGGACATCCACTTCACGTAGCTCTCGAATTCCGCCATGGACTGGCGCTGGGCGCGCACGTCGGCGGTGATTTCCTTGAGCTTCTTGGAGTTGCGGGCGGCAAGGTCGGTGGAACTGATGCTGCAGCTCTCCATGGCCTTCAGCTTCTCCTGCAAGAGCGCGTTTTCCTTGGTGAGTGCCGCGATGGTGGCGGACTGGTCCGCAGGCGCTGCGGCGACAGGCGCCGGGATGGCAGTCGTGGGTACAGTAGCCGGGACGGCTTCCGAAGCTCCGGCCTGGGCGGTGATCAAGCTCGCGCCAAGCAGGGAAACGGCGATAACGATGCGAATCTGCACGGTATGCTCCTGGTAGGAAATTCGAACCAACTGCGAGGGAAGATACATCAATCGCCGCAGGCACACAAACAAAAAAGGTTCCCGGCGTAGTAGAAGGGACTGGCTCCGTTTCGGTGCCTGTCCCTCTGGCGGGAACGCTCCATTCCGCCAATCCTACCTTACCCAAGCCAAAGGGGACAGGCACCTTACGGAGCCAGTCCCCTCCTTCACAGTTCCTTCAAAAGACGGCCGCGGCCTCACGTCCACCCCCTTGTGAAAGGGGGGACGGGGGGGATTTGCTTTGCATCGCTGAGACAGTGGGGATCCCCCTCACAAAAAAACGGGCCGCGCATTCCTGCGCGGCCCAAATAAAGGAACAACTGATGAAGCTGCTACTCTACTACTTCTCCTTGAAGCCGATGCGGTACCCGAACCCCTTGGGGTCGTAAAAGTCCAGCACCTTGCCCCCCACTTCCGCGTATGGGTAGCCGAAGGTGTTGAGCGGCGCGCCCGCCTGCGGCGGGTTGAGCACCAGGTCGCGACCCGAGGCGATCTTGAAGCGGTAGGGATCGATGCCGCCCCAGAAGTAGTCGCGGTATTCGCGGGTCTTGGCGTCCTTCAGCTCCAGCTTTTCCACCAGCATCGCCTTTCTCACGTCCGCCGGGTCAACCGGCACCCAGCCGGTGCCCGGGAGGAAGAACTCGACCCAGCAGTGCTGCCAGGTGGTGATGTCTTCTTCCGCCTTCTTGCCCAGACGCAGCCCGAACACCTCGCGCGCCGGCACCCCGGCCGCACGAGCGAGCGCGATGTACACCGAGGAGATGTCGGTGCACTTGCCGCCCGGCTTTTTCAGCAGTTCGCAGACGTCACCCTTGCCGCACCCTACCGTGGCCGGGTCGCGGTACATGTTTTCGCAGGCCCAGTCGTAGATGGCCTTCGCCTTGTCGAGAACGGTGGTCTTCCCCTTCACGATGCTGTCCGCCAGCTTCTTCACCTCGCCGTCCACCGGCCCCAGCGAGGTCGGTTTCAGGTACTCGGCATAGTCGGCGCTGTTCCAGGCCGGCTCCTTGGCGGACAGGTCCTTGACCCTGACCTCTTCGCGCTGGACATTGAAGCTGTAAACGAGCTTCCTGCTCTTGGCGCTCTTGTCCCACTGCGCGTAGAGCATCGGCGTGCCGTTGGCCTGGTCGGTGTAGACGGCCGAGGAAGCGAAATCGCCGCTCACCTTGACGTCGGTCACGTTCTGGTTGACATCGGAGACCGCGTAGGGGATCCAGAGCCTGGTCTCCTTGCCCGCCTCCTGCTTGGAAAGATCGACCTCGACGGTGACCTGGCCGCTGCGGCTCTTGGCCCAGGCGGCAGGGGTGACACAGAGGGAAAACGCCAGCATCGACAACAACAACCTCTTCATTCGTGCTCCTTTGTTACTGGAAGTAGTGGAATAAAAACAGCGTCTAAAGCTGCGATTTTACGACCGGGAAGCCAGCCTCTTTCCACTCGGCAAGGATGGCCTGGAAGATGGAGGGGTAGGCGAGCTTGGTCAGTTTTCTATAGGCGGAATAACTGCGCCCACCGCTGTTGCAGTAGACGATGATTCCTTTCTCTTTGGGCAGCACGCCCGACTTGGCGGCGAAGGTCTCCGCGGGGATGTTGATCGCCCCCTCGATGTGCCCCTCGGCGAACTCGAACTCGTCGCGGACGTCGACCAGCACGTAGCCGTCCTTTTTCTCCGCCAGGATCTGCTTGAGCTGCACCGGGGTGAGCTTGGTGGTCTCGACCTTCTTGGCGTACTCCGGGCCCGCCACGATCGGGTACCCCTTCTCTTCCCAGACCGGGTAGCCGTCGGCATAGATGACGAGGTTGGTGTAACCGGCCTCTTTGGCCTTCACGGCGACCTTCTTGCTCTTGCCGCACTTCACCCCGTTGCAGTAGAGGACGATCAGCGCCCCCTTGTCCTTGGGGAGCAGCGCGATATTCTTCTCGAACTCCTTGTCCGGAATGCTGATTGCCGTCACCAGGTGTGCCACCTGGTACTCGTCGTTGGTGCGGGCGTCAACCAGCGTGAAGGCCCGTTTCTCTTCCAGCATGTCCCTCAACACCTCGCTGGAGACCGTTTTGAAATCGACATCCGCGGCAAAAAGCGGCCCCGCAGCAGCCAGAACCAGGAAAAGCGTTATCAGGGAAAGGATCGATGTGCCGAGCAAGCGGGTGATGCTTTTCATGGTGATCTCCTTTTGATGTGCATGGCATGTCAGATTCGAAATGGACCCTACAGTCGTGGAACATCCCGCCGTGCCGCGCGCCTTTCAACGGCGGACTCCCTTCCCGGCGTCGATCATTTCCAGGAATGCCTCGATGCGGACCTTCAACTGTTCGGTGTCGAACTCGGAATAATCGGTTTCGATCTGCAGGAAAGGGACCTGGGCCGCCTCCAAGTGGCGCTTAACCGTGAACGATTCCACGTTGTAGGTATGGCACCCCTGCCAGGTGAGGTCGATCACCCCGTCCGCCTGGAACTCCCGCACCAACTCGTCGAGCAACAGCAGGCGACCGGAATTGGGAGACATGCAGGAGCAGGGAACACGCAGGTACCTCTCCGCTATGGAGCGCAGCAGGTCGTTGCCCGGCACCACCGGGTCCACCTTCTTGTAACCGCCACAACTCTCGAAGCAGACCACGCTCCCGCCAACCTCCTCGATCAGGCGCACCACCTTCTCGGAGCCCAGCCCGACCGGGCCACCGGTCAGCACGATGCGCGGAGTATCGGCCCGGAACGGCGACACCCCCTGATCGCTCAAGTCGGTCAGTTCCCGGGTCAGCCTGTCGATCAGGTCAATCGCTTCACGCTTGTCCACCGTGAAGCCCCGGTTGTGCAGCACGCCCAGCAGATCCAGTCCCGAAATGGGAGCCGGTTTCCTTTTCAGCACATCCTGCAGTCTTTTCAGCGAGCGCCTCTCCTCGTTGATCAGCAGGACCGCGGCAGCGAGCTTCTCCGGCGTGATCTCCACTTCGAAGGTCTGCTCCAGGCGCGTAATCAGGCGCTTGAGCTCGAGGACCCAGTAATCCAGCGCGGCCTCGTCCTTTACTTGGGGCAACTGCATGAGATGCACCGGTTTCAGCTCACCCAGCAGTTCGTACATCTTCTTCTTGCCGTCGCAGGTAGTCTCGGCGAGCAGCAGGTCGGAGAAATGAAAGAAGGGACAGGTGTCGGTGACGGCGAACCCGTAGCTCGATTTGATCAGCGGGCACAGCGATCGGGGCAGCACCTTCTCGGCTGCCGGGATGGGAGTCGCGCTGGTGCCGCACAGGGACACCGGTATCGCCCCCGCGGCGACGATCAACTCCACCGGCGAGAAGAGGCAATAGGTGCCGACCACCTTCCTGCCACGGTCTTTGGCGACCTTGACGGCGATGGCGTTACGTTCCCGGAGACTTCCCACCTCGGTGAGGGCGGCACAGACGGCCGTCATATCATTCCTGCTGCTGGCATGGTTGTATCTCGCTGAAAGCCCTGTGAGGAGCACGTGGAGGACGCAGTTAAAAGCACAGACATGAATATCCAATTGACCGGCCGGAGTCAAATTGATAAATTCGATGAAATTAATAAGGTCGATCGCAATTGCTAATGGGAGGGCGCGGTGAATCTCAAGCAGCTGGAAGTTTTCATCAACGTGGCTGAAAGCGGCAGTTTCTCGAAAGGAGCCGAGGCCTCCTACATCACCCAATCCACCGTAAGCCAGCACATCTCTGCCCTGGAGAGCGAATTCGGCATGAAACTGTTGGATCGGACCGGCAGGGGGGCGTTCCCCACCGAGGGAGGGAAGATCCTCCTGGAGCGGGCACGCAAGCTGGTGGAGTACGCCAGGGAGATACCGGTTGCGCTGGCGCGTTTCAAGGGGATCGAGGAAGCGGTACTCAATATCGCGGGGAGCAGCATTCCCGGAGAGTACATGATCCCGGCCGCCCTCCCCCTGCTGATCGACCGCTTCCCCGGTGTGACCATAGTGCTCAGGCAGGGTGACAGCCGCGACGTGTTGGGCAAGCTGCTCTCGGAAGAGGTGGAACTGGGCGTGGTAGGCGGTCGTTTCGACGAGGAGACGTTGGAACTGGTACCCTTTGCCGAGGACGAACTGGTGCTGATAGCGCGCGCCGGCCACCGTTGGGGCAAGGAGAAGAAGATCGGCAAGGACGAGCTGCTGGGTGAACCGGTGGTGCTGCGCGAGACCGGATCCGGGACCGGGAAAGCTGCCATCCAGGCCCTGCGTGAAGCGGGCATCGATCCGGCGAAGCTGCGCGTGGCTGCGCACTTGGGGAGCAACGAGTCGGTGAAGCGCGCGGTGATCTCGGGGATCGGCGTTTCCTTCGTCTCCGCTATTTCAGTGTGGCACGAATTGGAACAGGGCACGCTGATCCAGGTTCCGGTGGACGGCGTTTCCATCAAGCGCCAGTTTTACCTCGCCAGTCGCAAAGGCCGCGAGCTGTCGCCGGCGGCACAAGCTTTCAGGAACATCATGCTGGAGATGTTCAAGTCGGTGGAGCATTAAACCTGTAGGGGCGAAAAATCATTCGCCCCTCTCATACCGCACAAGGACCAACGTCACCCGTCTTTGCGAAGATTCTTTTCCTGGCGCAAACCTCCAGCTATGTATCCGAGGGAAGCTGGAGCTTCTGAAAGGCTTTGCGTTCCCAAGGCGGACCTTGGGAACGAGATCAACTCAAGGGAGGGGGAGATCAGCCTCGGGCTTTTCCCCGGAATTCCCGGATGAACCTTAGCGAAGGGGGGACAGGGGGGATTTGCTTCTCCCGGCAGCCAGCCGAGCTCACCGTTATTTACTCAATCGACTTGGACCTTTGCTTTTTCCGCTCCGACACCGCCTTCTTATCCGACAACCGCCTCTCCTTGGCGCCGCGCGGCACCTTGGTGGCGATGCGCTTCTTCCTTTTCTGCTCGCGCCTGCGCAGCAGTTCTGCCAGACGCTGCAGCGCCATTTCCCGGTTCTGCGCCTGCGACCGGCTTTCGCTGGCCTGGGCCACGATCCCCGTCGGCAGGTGCCGGATGCGCACGGCGGAGTCGGTCGTGTTGCGATGCTGCCCTCCCGGACCCGACGCGCGGTAAAATTCCACCTTTATTTCTGATTCCTTTATCTCTACCATTTTCCTCTTCCTACTGTTATCGCGAGGGGGACTGGCTCCGCAGGTGCCTGTCCCCTTTACTGGAATTCCGTGAATATACCATGCCTGTCGCAGCCCCCCAAGGAAACTCGTCTGCACGTTGAATCACAACACGGATACTTACCTGTGCGGGTAATACTTGCCGGGCATCGTGCAATTAGCGATAAGAGGTCCTCGCGGTTGATGTCACCGCTATTTTTTGCTACATTGGCCCCCTTTAAACACAACATCCGCCACAAGGAGAGTTGAACATGCCCGTCATCACCATCGACCTCGGCACCATCGAGGACAAAGAGAAAAAAGGCCAACTGGTGCAGGCTCTGACCGAAGCGGCCAGCACCGTCACCCAGATTCCCGCGGATAAGTTCATCGTGTTCATCAAGGAGATGGAGCGCGAGAACATCGGCGTGGGCGGCAAACTGCTGTCCGACATCCTCAAGTAAGGCACAGGAGAACATATGAAAAAGAGCGTGGGCAAAGGCCCCCATGCCATGCCGACCCCGGTATGGCTCGTCGGAACGTACGATATAGCTGGTAAAGCGAACCTGGCCACCGTTGCCTGGGGCGGCGTCTGCTGTTCCGATCCGGCCTCGGTCACCATCTCCCTGCGCAAGGCTCGCCACAGCTACGACGCCATCCTCAAGCGCGGCGCCTTCACCGTCAACATCCCGTCGCAGCAGTTCGCCGTTGCCGCCGACTATGCCGGCATCGCTTCGGGCAGGAACGAGGACAAGTTCGCCAAGGCTGGCCTCACCGCCGTGAAGAGCGACCTGGTCGATGCACCCTACGTCGCTGAATTCCCGCTGGTCATAGAATGCCGCCTGCTGCAAACCGTGGAAGTCGGCGTCCATACCCAGTTCATCGGGGAGATCGTCGATGTGAAGGCGGACGAATCCGTTCTCGACGCCAAGAGGCTCCCTGATCCCGCCAAGGTGCAGCCGCTTATCTACAGCCCGACCAACCGCGTCTATTATGGTCTGGGCGAGATAGTCGGCCAGGGATTCGAGATCGGCAAGCAGTTGATGAAGTAACTGGATGGTTGCCGTTGCTACGGTATAATCGTTCCCGTCAATAAACCAAGGGGCGCTGCACCCCTGCCGAAGGCAGGCAGGGCCTGGACCGGGGATGACCATGGACGACGAGACCTTCAAGAAAGAGGTGCTGGACCGGCTGCAGCAGATCATGGAGATGCTGGCCTCCATCCTTCCGGAAGCGTGCATCGAGGAAGTGGAGGAAGTGCAGGCGCCCCTCCCAAGTCCGGAACCCGCGCAGGCAACTGATGCCTACGGCATCCTCGAAGAGATGCAGGACGACTACCGCACCGCCATGGACAAATGGAACCTGGAACACGGCTAAAGGGACTGGCTCCGTCAGGTGCCTGTCCCTTTAGCGGCACGCTCCTTTCAGCTCAGCCAGCTTTCCAAACGCCAAGGGGACAGGCACCTGGCGGAGCCAGTCCCCTCCCTCATAAACTCCTCCTCACCACAAAACGCCCCTCGAACTCCAAGGTCACCCTTCTCAGCGGTTCATCCAGAAAACCAAGCGCGCTCTGCGCGATATGAGCCGGGACCCCGCCGTAAAAGGCCTGGGCAATGGCGCCGGTGATGCAGGCCAGGGTGTCGGAATCGCCTCCCAGCGAGACGGCCAGCCGCAGGGCGCTCTCGAAATCGGTCGAATCGAAGAAGGCGGCCAGCGCCTGGGGGAGCGTCCCCTGGCAGGAGACGTCGAAGCGGTAATCGGGACGGATGTCGTCGCAACCAAGCGACAGGTCATACCCGAAGCGCCCGGCGATGAAACTGCGCATCTCCTCCTTGCCGGCGCCGCTGCGTCCGAGGTAGATCGCCGCCGCCGCGGCCTGCGCCCCGCGCACCCCCTCCGGGTGCCCGTGCGTGGGAAGCGAGTACTCCTCGGCTTTTTTCAGCACCTCGTCCAGGGAATCGAAGGCCCAGGCCGCAGGCGCGATACGCATCGCCGAACCGTTGCCCCAGCTGTCATAGGGCGCGGCATGGTCATCTGCCGCCCAGCGCGCGAAGTTCTTGCCGTACCCGGCATCGGGATACCTGCGGTAGTAGCGCCGCATCACCTGTGGGTAGGGCTCGCCGCTCATGATCGCGTCGGCAAGCGCCACGGTGAGCACGGTGTCGTCGGTGAACCGGCAGCGGTCCTGGAACAGCGGGAAAACGGTGGTCTTGATGTTGTCCCACTCGTAGATGGATCCGACGATGTCGCCGGTCAGAGCGCCGAGCATGTCACCCCCCTACCCCTCCTGCCTGGGTTTTGGTATCATCATCTGCCATGAACTACCTCTTCCATCTCTACCTCTCCGGGGACGACCCCGCCATCCTCACCGGCAACTTCATGGGCGACTTCGTCAAGGGGCCGCTCGCCGGCCGCTTCCCCGAGCGCCTGGGCCGGGGCCTGGCGCTGCACCGGCGCATCGATTCCTTCGCCCAGGGGCATCCCGCCTTCACCGCCAGCCGCCTGCGCATCGCGCCCGAATTCGGCCTGTACCGCGGCATCCTCGTCGACCTGTACTACGATCATTTTCTCGCCAGCGCATGGCGGCAGTGGCACGAGGAACCGCTGCCGGTCTACCTCCGCCGGGTCAGGAAAATCGTAGAGGGGAACCGCGCCCTGCTGCCGGAACGGCTACAGAGGCTGGTCCCGGTCATCTTCGAGGACATGATCCCCTCCTACCTTTCCACCGACGGCATTGCCGATGCGCTGCAGCGCATGTCCAGACGCGTGCCGCGTATCAATCCCCTGGCCGGCGGCGGCAGGGAGCTTACCCGCAACTACCACGCATTGCAAGAGGATTTCCTGCAATTTCTCCCCGATGCTGCCCGGCATTCGACCCAATTTTTGCAGGACTGACACAGGCATGCCGTTGCACCTTTGCTATAGTCAGCAGAGGGAGACACTTTGTTCCAACGTGGTCCCGGATTGTCACAATGACACCGGTGACACTATTTCTTCCACCCGTCGCATCCTCACGATCGCGCCTCGAAGCAGTAACTTTCCCGGTCACTGCTCCATCGAGAAGAGCTGATTGCAAAAAATCACAAGATCAGTCATAAAATCGCAACAATCCGCTTGAATAGAAACCAAGCCCGCGGTAAATTAGAGCGCCGTATTGATGTCGCACATGGAGAAGAACGATAGACACGATCCACCTACTCATCTTCGCCCTCGACGGCACACGCTACGCCTTGAGACTGGAACAGGTCACCAGGGTCATCAGGGCGGCGGCACTCACCACGATTCCCCATGCCCCGGACGTCGTACTCGGCATTCTGGACCTGCAGGGGGAGGTCATTCCCGTCATAAATCTGAGGAGACGCTTCGGCCTGCCCGAGCGGAGCATCGGCTGCGAAGACCAGTTCGTCGTCGCCCGCACCGGCAAGTTCACCCTCGCGCTCCACGTCGACACGGCCGAAGGGGTCTGCGACCAGTCGGCCGGGGAACCGGTTGCAGCGGACGAGATCGTCGCCGGGACCCAGTTCCTGGCGGGGGTGACCCGGACCGCCGAGGGGCTGGTGCTGATCCACGACCTGGACACCCTGCTCTTCCCCGACGAACAGGCGCAGATTCAGGCGGCGCTGGAGCAGGTGTAGCGTGGCCGAGCATCCCCACCAGGCGCTGCGCAGCTTCGCGGCGTTCGTAGGCAGAAACACCGGGTTGCACTTTCCCGAGGCGCGACTGCGGGACCTGGCACAGAAGATGACCACGCTGGCGCGGGAGGCCGGCTGCGAGGACCTGGACCACTACCTGTCCCAGCTCATGGCGGCTCCCCTGTCCCGGCAACAGATGAAGAGCCTTTGCGGCGCCCTGACCATCGGCGAGACCTATTTCCTGCGCGACCCCAAGAGCTACCGGGTGCTCGAGCGGCATATACTTCCGGGGCTCATCGCCGCGCGGCGGCGCGGCGGCAAGACCCTCAAGATCTGGAGCGCGGGGTGTTCCACCGGCGAGGAGCCCTACTCCATCGCCATCATCCTCAGTCGCCTGCTGCACGATCTCCCCGAGTGGAACGTCACGCTCCTGGGAACCGACATCAACGAGGAAGCGCTGGAGCGCGCGCAACGCGGGGTGTACGGCAAATGGTCCTTCCGCAACGCCCCGCAATGGCTCATGGAGTACTTCACTCCGGTCGGGGAAGGCCACTTCGAGATCGTGCCCCGCATCCGCAGCATGGTGCACTTCAGCCAGTTGAACCTGGCCGAGGACAGGGGCAGCGCGTTTACCAGCGGCGCGGACATCATCTTCTGCCGCAACGTGATGCTCTACTTCCACCCCGAGCAGATCGAGACGACGGTGGGATTGTTCCACGCCGCCTTGAAGCCGGGAGGGTGGCTTTTCGTCGGCCCCACCGAGGTGGACCATCAGAAGCTGCGCGGCTTCAGCTGCCATCACTACGACGGCGCCCTGGTACTGAGAAAGGGAGAACCGCGCCGTAAGGCGCAGCGTCCTTCCGCGCCCGTGCCGGCACCGGCTGCGGCCGCGCGTGTCGCTGCGGCGCCCCCTGCACCGGCGCCCGCCGGACTTTCCGCCGGGGCCTCCTCCTTACCGGCGGAGCCTGTGCCGGGAGGCATCGAGCAGGCACAGGACGCGTACCGCGCCGGACAATACCAGGAGGCGGCCCGCCTGGCCCTGTTGGCGCCGCACCTCCCGGAGCACCTTGCCCTCGCTGCGCGCTGCTACGCCAACCTGGGTCGCTACCAGGAGGCGCGCGAGCACTGCGAAAAGGCCCTGCTGCTGGAGCGCCTGGACGCCCACACCCATTACCTGCATTCCATGATCCTGGAACAGATGGGTGACGGGGCCGCGGCGGAGGCAGCCCTGAAACGCGCGCTCTACCTGGACCACGACTACCTGCTCGCCTACTTCGCCCTGGGGAACCTGTGCCGCAAGCGGGGCGAGCTCCGGGAGGCGGAGCAGAGTTTCGCCAACGCCCTGCGCCTGCTGCAGCGCTACGACCCGGCCGAGGTCCTCCCCGATGCCGAGGGGATCACGGCGGGGCTGCTGACGCAGTTGATCAAGGGGATGAACGCCGGCTTGAACCGCAGGTAGCACCGGCGGCAGTACCGTATCTGGAGATGGCGCATGTCGCGGAAGAGTTCCAACATAGACTGGGCAGCCCTGCTCAAGCGCCAGGAGGCGGCCTTCGCCGCGGCGGATGCCCCCTCGCGCGACCCGGAGCGAGAGAAGGCGCAGCTCGAAGAACGGGCGCGCCAGCTGAGCCGGCGCCCCGAAGGGACGGCCGCCGCTACCGGCATCGAGTGCCTGGAGTTCCTGCTGTCCGGCGAACGCTACGCCATCGAGCTCCCCTACATCGCTGCCACGCTGCCGCTCACCGATTTCACGCCGCTTTTTTGCGCGCCGTCCTTCGTGCTGGGGATCACCAACCTGCGTGGCCGCATCATCTCCATCATCGATCTGCGCCGTTTCTTCGAACTGCCGGCCCTGGGGCTCTCCGACCTGAACCGGGTCATCGTGGTGGGCGACGACCGTATGGAATTTGGCGTCCTCGCCGACAGCATCGTCGGCACCAGGACCGTCGCGACCGGCGACCTGCTCCCCGTTCCCGACACCTTCACCGGTCCCAGGGAGGAGTTCGTCGCCGGGGTGACCGCCGGGCGCCTGGCCCTGCTGGACATGGGACGCATCCTGGGCGACCCGAGGATGGTGGTGCACGAAGAGGTGGGGTAGAAAGACTAGATTAAGACTAAGACTAAGATTAAGACTGATATCAGGTTGAACATTGATTGTCGTGGCATTTGACAATGCATAAAGATCGGGCCGCTGAGGCTTCCTTTATCTTTATCTCAATCTCAATCTTTATCTGTTTCTAGGGGGTTCCATGCTGAGCAATATGAAGATCCGTTCCCGACTGGCCGCCGGCTTCTCCGTGCTGGTGCTGTTCCTGATCCTGATCGGGGGGCTCTCCCTGAAAAACATCGCTGCCGAAGGCGACCTGTTGAGCGAGTTTTACGAACACCCCTTCACGGTCACCAACGCAATCCACCGGGTGGACAGCAACATCGTGCGCATGCACCGCGACATGAAGGACGTAGTGCTCTACGCCCACGATCGGACCGATGTGGAAAACTCTCTCGCCGACATCGACAGCTGCGAGCGCATCGTCTACCAGCAGCTCGCCCTGGCCCGCGAGAAGTTCCTCGGCGACAAGGCCAAGATCGACCAGATCAAGGAGTCCATGGACCAGTGGAAGGAGGTCCGGGGCCGGACCATCGCACTGGTGCGGCAAGGCAAGGTCAAGGAGGCCGTCGACTTCCACAAGACCTACGCGCGCCGAACCGTAACGAAGATCGAAGCACAGGTCAACGAGGTGCTCAAGTTCTCCTTCGGCAAAGCCGAGTCCTTCGCGCAGGAGTCCAGGCGCAACCAGCGTTCCACCTTCGCCATCACCGCGATCCTGGTCGCCCTTGCCGGCATCCTCGCCGCACTGATCGCCTTCGTCATCACCGCCTCCATCACCCGGCCCCTCTCCGATGCGGTCCAGGCCGCCGACCGGCTCTCCCGGGGCGACGTCTCCGTTGAAATCGGCAGCGGCTCCGCCGACGAACTGGGCCAGTTGCTCAGGGCCATGGGGAAGGTGGTACAGTCCATGCGCGGCATGGGCGAGACCGCCAACCGCATCGCGCTGGGCGATCTGGACGTCGACGTGGTGCCCCTGTCCGAGCGGGATGTCTTCGGCACCGCCATGCGCAACATGGTCGCCTCGCTCAACAGCCTGGCCGCCAACGCCGACCGCATCGCATCCGGCGATCTCACCATCGAAGTGCTCCCCGCCTCCCCCAGGGACCGGCTGGGCAACTCCTTCCGGACCATGACCGCCAACCTCAGGAATCTCACCGTCGAGATCGCCGAGGTGGTCAACGTGCTGGCCGGCTCCGCCGCTGAAATCATGACCACGGTGAGCGAGCTCGCCTCCAGTTCGGCCCAGACCGCCACCTCCATCTCCGAGACCAACGCCACCGTCCAGGAGATCCGCCAGACCACCGACCTCACCTCGCAGAAGTCGCGCCAGGTGTACGAGAGCGCACACCGCTCCACCCAGATCGCCCGCACCGGCCGCGAATCCGTCAACAGCGCCATCGGCGGCATGCAGGGGATCGACGAGCGCATGGGCTTCATCGCCGAGCGCATCGTCAACCTCTCCGAGCAAAGCCAGGCCATCGGCGAGATCATCGCGACCGTCGCGGACCTGGCCGAGCAGTCCAACCTGCTCGCGGTCAACGCGGCCATCGAGGCGGCCAAGGCCGGAGAACACGGCAAGGGGTTCGCCGTGGTGGCGCAGGAAGTGAAGAACCTGGCCACCCAGTCCAAACAGGCCACCTCCCAGGTCAGGAACATCATCGGCCAGATCCAGAAGGCGACCACCGCCGCGGTGCTCGCCACCGAGCAGGGGAGCAAGGCGGTCGAGGCGGGGGTGAAACAGTCCAGCGAGGCCGGCGAATCGATCCGGCAGCTTGCCGCCAGCATCGAGGAATCCTCCAACGCAACGCTGCAGATCGTGACCTCGACCCAGGAGCAGGCCATCGGCATGGACCAGATCGCCATCGCCATCCAGAGCATCAACCAGGCCAGCGACCAGAACGTGGAAGGATCGCGCCAGATCGAGGCGGCGGCCCGCAACCTCTACGAGCTGAACCAGAAACTGCAGCAGCTGGTCAGCGGCTACAAGCTGGCATGACCGCCATGACCGCAGCAAACCGGAGACTACTGCCGCATGCTTGACAGCGAGGCCCTGCTCAAAGAGCTCCTGGCGACCTTCGAAATGGAGGCGCGGGAGCACCTCGGGGAACTGGCGTCCCTGCTCCTCGCGCTGGAGCGCGACCCGGAACTGACCGAGCGGCGCCGCCTGCTGGAGTCCGTGTTCCGGCGCGTGCACACCCTGAAGGGCGCGGCCCATGCCGTCAACCTCCCGGACGTGGCACTTGCCTGCCAGCGGCTCGAGGACGTGCTCGCCGGGTTGAAGCGGGGCGACCTCGCCCTCGGGCTGGCAGAGTTCGACGCGCTGCACGCGAGCATCAACGACCTGGAACAGCGGCTCTCCCGGGGGTTGTCGGCGGCCGGAGCGGTGCCTTCCCCCTCTCCTCGCCCCGAGCCGCCCCGCCCGGCGCCGGTTGTCCCGGCAGCGCCCCGCGAAGACGGGGAGGTTGCCGCAGCGCGACCGTCGCGCCCCTCCGCCGTGCCGGTCGCCGCTCCACCGGCCGCTCCGCCCCCGCAACAGGTTCCCGAGCCGAAACCGGCGCAGCAGCATCACGTAGCGGCGCGTCCGCAGGGGGACGAGACGGTCCGGGTCTCGGCCCGGCTCCTGGAAGAGCTGCTGCTGCAGTCCGAGGAGCTGGTCTCGGCGAAACAGTCCGCTTCCGTGCTGCACGAGGAACTGGCAGCGCTTACCGGCGAGCTGGCCCTGCGCCAGGGGGAACGCGCCCGCGCCCTGGAGAGGGCACGCAGGGGGATGAAGGGGGGCGCCGGGGGTGAGGGCGCGCTGGCCGCGCTCCTGGAGCAGAGCTGCCAGGCCGAGCGGCACACCGAGGGGCGCCTGCGCCTTTTGGAAAAGAGCGCCGACAAGCACCTGAGGTCGCTGCAGGGGATGATCGATCCCCTCCTGGAGGAAATGAAGAAGCTGCAGCTGCTCCCCTGCGCCACGGTCTGCGACCCCTTCGCCAAGCTGGTGCGGGACCTCGCCCGCGAGCTGGGCAAGGAGGCGGAATTCACCTACCAGGGGGGCGAACTGGAGATCGACCGCCGCATCCTGGCCGAACTGAAGGAACCGCTGCTGCACCTGGTGCGCAACACGGTGGATCACGGCATCGAGTCACCGGCGCGGCGCGAGGCCGCGGGCAAGCCCGCCAGGGGGGCGATCCGTATCGACATCAGGCTGCAGGACGCAAACCGCGCCGAGCTCGTCCTGGAAGACGACGGCGGCGGCATCGACGTGGCCCGGGTGAAGGAAGCCGCACTGCGGCTCGAAGTAGCCCCGGCCGAACTGCTGGAGCGCATGGCCGACCAGGAGGCGCTGCAGCTCATCTTCGAGTCCGGCCTCTCCACCAGCCGCTCCGTCGGCAACGTTTCGGGACGGGGTATCGGCCTTGCCATCGTGCGCGACTCCCTGGAGCGGCTGGGTGGCCACGTCGCCGTTGCCAGCACCCCCGGGGGCGGCACCCTGTTCCGGCTGGTCTTCCCGCTCTCCTTCGCGCGGATCCGCGGCCTGCTGGTGCAGGTACGCGGCAGGGACTGCGTCATCCCGGCCAACAACGTGGAGGTAAGCTCGCGCGTAGCAGTCGCCGACGTGAAACGGGTGGAGAACCGCGACACGGTGCTGGTGAACGGCGAGGTGGTGGCGCTGGTCTCGCTGGCGCGCATCCTGGAACTGGAGCGCAGCGCAGCGGCGCAGGAGCAAAGCCTTTCTTTCGTGCTGCTGCATGCCGGCGAGAAGCGCATCGCCTTCGCCGTGGACCAGGTGCTGGGGGTCCAGGAGATCCTGGTCAAGCCGCTGGGGCGCCAGCTCTCCCGGGTGCGCAACGTGTCCGGCGGCACCGTGCTCGGCAACAGCAAAGTGGTGCCGGTCCTGAACGTGGCGGACCTGTTCCGTTCCGCACTCGCCGTCGAAGCGCCTGCGCTCCCCTCCCCCTCCCCCGCAGGCAGGCCCAGGCCGGTCTCGGTGCTAGTGGCCGAGGACTCCATCACGTCGCGCACGCTGCTCAAGAACATCCTGGAGGCCGCCGGCTACCAGGTGCGCACCGCGGTGGACGGGGCGGACGCACTGTCGCAGTTGCGCGCCGAGCCCTGCGACGTGGTCATCTCCGACATCGAGATGCCGCGCATGGACGGCTTCCAGCTCACCGCGGCCATCCGCGCCGACAGCAGGCTCGCCGCCCTCCCCGTGGTGCTGGTGACCGGGCTCGAGTCGCGCAGCGACCGGGAGCGGGGCATCGACGTGGGCGCCAGCGCCTACCTGGTGAAGAGCAGCTTCGACCAGGGCAACCTGGTCGAGGTCATTCAAAAACTCAGCTGACGAGGAACCGCGTGATCAGACTGCTGGTGGTAGAAGATTCGAAAACGGTGCAGCGCGCGCTGGTGGCTGCCTTCGAGGCCGATCCCGAGCTCACCGTGGTCGGCACCGCCGAAAGCGGCGAGGAGGCGGTCGAAGCAGCCAAGACGCTCCGCCCGGACCTGATCACCATGGACATCAACCTGCCCGGCATGGACGGCTTCGACGCCACCCGCGCCATCATGTCCACCTGCCCGGTCCCCATCGTCATCGTCACCGGCCGGATGAACCCCAAGGACAGCGCCACCCTGTTCCGGGTCATGGAGGCCGGCGCGCTCATGGTGCTTGCCAAACCCGATCCGGTCGGCACCCCCGGCTACCAGGCCTCGGTGGACAACCTGGTGCACCACCTGAAGCTGATGGCCGAGATCAAGGTGGTGCGGCGCATCTTCCCCACCGGGAAGGCGGCGCCTCGCCCGGCGCGTCCGCTCACCCTCCCTTCGGCACAGCCGGTCAAGGTGGTGGCCATCGGGGCTTCGACGGGGGGGCCGCCCCTTTTGCGCCAGATACTGGCGGAACTGCCGGCCACCTTCCCGGCCGCGGTGGTCGTGGTCCAGCACATGGCGGTCGGCTTCACCGAGAACTTCGTGCACTGGCTGAACCGCACGTCCAAGCTTCCGGTGCAGTTGGGGACCGACGGGGCGCAGGTGAGCGCCGGACAGGTCTACGTGGCGCCGGACCACTTTCACATGGAGGTCACCTCCGCCGGCAGGATCATGCTCACCGAGGCCCCGCCGGAGCACGGGGTGCGCCCCTCGGTCTCGGTCCTGTTCCGGTCGGTGGCGCAGAGCTACGGGCGGCACGCCATGGGGGTGCTCCTCACCGGCATGGGCAAGGACGGTGCCCTTGAGCTCAAGACGATCCGGGGACGCGGCGGCATCACCGTGGCCCAGGACCGCGAGAGCTCCATGGTCTTCGGCATGCCCGGCGAGGCGATAGAGATCGACGCGGCCCAGCACGTGCTGCCGCCGGCGGCGATCATCGAACTGTTACACAGGGTCACCAGCAAAGGCGCCAACGCCGCTACCAGTTAAGGAAAGAGAAGAGATGGACACCGATTACACCGCCGGTGCCGGACGGCACCACATACTGATCGTCGACGACAGCCCCACCCAGGCCAAGCTCCTGGAACAGATGCTGGCCGAGCAGGGTTACCGGGTGCTCACCGCCCGCAACGGCAGCGACGCCCTGGAGGTGATCCGGTCCGGGAGCCCCGACCTGGTCATCAGCGACATCCTCATGCCCGAGATGGACGGCTTCGAGCTCTGCCGCAGGGTGAGGCAACTCCCCGGCAAGGCGCGACTCCCCATCATCCTGCTGACGCACCTGAACGACCCTGCCGACGTCCTGCACAGCCTCGAGGTGGGCGCCGACTACTTCGTCTCCAAGCCCTACAGCAGGAAGCTCCTCCTCTCCCGGATCCGGGCGGTGCTCGAAGGGGAGCGCCTGTGCCGCCAGGGGGATGTCGAGGGGGAGGTTTCCGTCGGCTACCGGGGCAGGCAGTACCATGTCCACGCCGACTGTGCCCACACCCTGGAACTGCTGCTGGCGACCTACGAGATGGCGGCGGAAAAGAACCAGGAACTGCTCGGCGCCCAGGCGCTGCTTTCCAACCTGAACCGCGAGTTGGAGCAGCGGGTGCTGGAGCGGACCGCGGCGCTCACCCAGGAGACGGCGGAGCGCCTGCAGGCGCTGGAAGAGCTGCGCAAGAAGGACGAAGTGCTCATGCAGCAGAGCCGGCAGGCGGCCATGGGGGAGATGATCGGCAACATCGCGCACCAGTGGCGCCAGCCGCTGAACGCGGTCGGGCTGCTGGTCCAGGACCTCACCCTTTCCTACGAGTACGGCAACTTCAGCCGGGAGTACCTCGAATCCAGCACCGGCAAGATCATGCAGATGGTGCGCCACATGTCGCAGACCATCGACGACTTCAGGAACTTCTTCACCCCCGACAAGGAGAAGACCGAGTTCCAGTTGGAGAAGGTGCTGCGGCGCACCCTGGCGCTGATCGACGGCAGCCTCAACGACAAGGGGATCACCATCGAGCTGCAGGCCGGCGAGGTCCCCGCCGTGGTCGGGCACCCCAACGAGTTTTCCCAGGTGCTTTTGAACATCATGAACAACGCCATGGACGTCTTCGGCGAGAGAAAGATCCGCACCCCGCGCCTGAAGGTCACCCTCTCCAGCCACCAAGGGAGGGCGGTGGTCACCATCACCGACAATGCCGGCGGCATTTCCGACGACATCATCGGCCGCATCTTCGAACCCTACTTCACCACCAAGGAGCAGGGCAAAGGGACCGGGATCGGCCTGTTCATGGCCAAGAACATCGTGGAAAAGAGCATGAACGGCTCCCTGACCGTGTGCAACACCGGGGAAGGCGCCGAGTTCAGGATCGAGGTTTGAAATGGCGGTAACTGCGGCACCCGGTATCGGTTTCAAATTGTTGTACGTGGAGGACGACGAGATCACCCGGCAGACGGTGCTCACCCTGCTCAGCCGCCGTTTCCCCGGGCTGGCCATCGCATCCGCTCCTAACGGCGGGGACGCCATGGCGCTCTACGGCACTTTCGCTCCCGACCTGGTGGTCACCGACATCAAGATGCCGGTGATGAGCGGCATCGATATGGCGCGGTGCATGCTGGAACAAAAGCCGTCGCTCCCCATCATCGTCACCAGCGCGCACAGCGACATGCAGTACCTCATGGAATCGATCGAACTGGGCATCGCGCGCTACGTTTTGAAGCCGATCGACAGCGCCAAGCTGTTCGCCTCCATCGAGGCCTGCCTCGGCACCCTTTCGCTGGAGCGCGAGCTGCAGGCCCAGCAGGCCTTCGTGCGCAAGTTGTCGCGCGCCGTGCAGCAAAGCCCCAGTTCCATCGTCATCACCGATCCGGAGGGGGTCGTCGAATACGTGAACCCGAAGTTCACCGAACTGACCGGCAGGGAGGAGGCCGAGGTGCTGGGGCGCCCCCTGGCAGCGCTCTTCCCCGGCGGCGACGGGATCTGGGCCCAGGTGTCGCCAGGCAACACGTGGCAGGGCGAAGTGGCGGGGACCGGCAAAGACGGCGCCCCCCTGTACCAGTTCAGCTCCGTATCGCCGGTGCTGGACGAAGCCGGCGCCATTGCCAACTTCGTCGCGGTCCAGGAGGACATCACCGAGCGGGTGCTCAACGAGCGTGAAATCGAGCAGTTGAACCGTAACCTCTCCGCGCGCGCCGAGGAGTTGGAGATCGCCAACCGCGACCTGGAGGGGTTCAGCTACACGGTCTCCCACGACCTGCGCACACCCCTTACCAACATCAACGGCTACTGCCAGGTGATCCTCGAGATCTACGGCGAGACGCTGGATCCGGGGTGCAAGGACTTCATCAACACGATTTTCAACGAAACCATCAACATGAACCAGCTGATCAGGACCCTGCTGGAGTTTTCCCGCGTCACCCGCGCGGAAATGGTAAAATCCCCCGTGGACTTGAGCGGCATGGCGACCCTGATCGCCGCGGGGCAACAGCTCGCCCTCCCCGGGCGCAAGTTAAGCTTCACCATAGAGCCCGACATGAGCGCCTACGGCGACCCCGACCTCTTGAAGGTGGTGCTGGAGAACCTCTTCTCCAACGCATGCAAGTACTCGAGCAAGAAGGAGCAGTCCCTGGTCGAGTTCGGCAGCATCGAGCGCGACGGGGAAACGGTCTACCTGGTACGCGACAACGGTGCCGGCTTCGACATGGCCCAGGCCGACAAGCTCTTCAGCCCGTTCCAGCGCCTGCACACCGAACGCGAATTCAGCGGTTTCGGCGTCGGCCTGGCCACCGTGCAGCGCATCATCCAGCGCCACGGGGGACGGGTCTGGGCCGAGGGCGAGGTCGATCGTGGCGCATGTTTCTACTTCACCCTCTCCGGCCCGCAGGGGTAATTCCGGCGGCCCAGGGAGCTTCTTTTACAGCTAGCGGAGGTCACTTCAGTGAACGCCACAAACAAGCATTCGCAACGGATTTTGCTGGTCGACGACGAGGAACAGATCCTGGAGGGATGTCGCGCCTGCCTGAACAATGCCGGCTGGCACGATGTCCTGACCGAAAGCGACAGCCGGCTGGTGCTGTCGCTTCTGGAGCGGGAGGAAGTCGACGTCATCGTGCTCGACCTGCGCATGCCCAACATCACCGGGGTGGAACTGCTCCCCCAGATCGTGAAGCAGCACCCGCAGATCAAGGTGATCGTGTCGACCGCCAACAACGACGTGGAGACGGTGGTGAACTGCATGAAGGAAGGCGCCTACGACTACATGGTCAAGCCCATCGACGTCAAGCGCCTGATCACTTCGGTGAAAAAGGCGATGGAGATGCGCAGCCTCGCCAACGAGCTTTCCGCGCTGAAGAGCTACATGTTCCATGACCGCCTGGAGCACCCGGAGGCCTTCGCCGGTATCGTCACCGGCAACAAAGCCATGCGGGCCGTGTTCCAGTACCTCGAGGTGATCGCCGGGACCCGGCAGCCGGTAACCATCACCGGCGAGACCGGCACCGGCAAGGAACTGATCGCCCGCGCCATCCATGACCTGAGCGGCTGCAGCGGCGACTACGTCGCACTCAACGTGGCCGGCCTCGATGACAACATGTTCTCCGACACCCTGTTCGGGCACCGCAAGGGGGCCTTCACCGGCGCCGAGCAGGCCCGCGACGGCCTCATTACCCGCGCCGCCGGCGGCACCCTCTTTCTCGACGAGATCGGCGACCTGAACGAGATGTCGCAGATCAAGCTGCTCAGGCTGTTGCAGGAGCAGGAGTACTACCCGGTCGGGTCCGATTTCATCAAGAAAAGCGACGCCCGCATCGTGCTGGCCACCAACCGCGACCTGCAGGAGATGATCAAGCAGGGCAAGTTCAGAAACGATTTGTACTACCGGCTCTGCGGCCACCGGGTGCACCTCCCCCCGCTGCGCGAGCGCCTGGACGACATCCCGCTTCTTTTGGACCACTTCCTGGAGAAGGCGGCGGCGCGCATAGGCAAGAAGAAGCCCACCCCTCCGCCGGAATTGGCCGTGATGCTGACCCTCTACCCCTTCCCGGGCAACGTGCGCGAGATGGAGGCCCTGGTTTCCGATGCCGTCCTGCGCCACACCTCGGGCGTGTTGTCCATGGAGACCTTCAAGATGGTGATCGGGGATCAGCGCCCCGCGGCGCAGGCAGGTTCCGGCAGCAGCAAGAGCTGCAATGACAACCCGTTGTGCGACATCTTCGGGCACTTCCCCACCCTTGACGAGGTCGAGCAGTACATGATCAGCGAGGCGATGAAGATGGCCAAGGGGAACCAGGGATTGGCCGGCAAGATCCTGGGCATGGGTCGCCAGACCCTCAACAAGCGTCTCAAGTCCCAGTCCGCCCCGGCCTGACGCGAGGAGCACGAGGCAGAAATACGAACCCGCCGGTGGCGCCATGCCCCGGCGGTTTCATGTTTTACGCGATAGGTATAGGTTCCCTCTCCCCCTGGGAGAGGGTGGCCGAAGGCCGGGTGAGGGCGCTGCCACGAAGGGAGCTATTACCACCAGCAAGCCCCTCACCCCGCCCCTCTCCCAGAGGGAGAGGGAGGAGTCAAAGGCAGCAGTTAAAAGTGTTGCGCCACGATCCCCTGGGCGAGATCCATCGACGAGGTGAAGGCGGGAGAGATGGGGTTCAGGACGTGCACCGTCGGCCCGTCCGCCACCACCAGGAAGTCCATCACCAGCTGCTTGGTGTCCCAGTCCACCAACTGCGGCCGGATCCCCACCTTGGAGGCGGCCACCACGTCTTCGGGCGAGAGTTCCTTGACCAGCCGGGCGGCGTCCTTGAAGAACACCGACGGGATGTACTTGGCCGGTTCGGTGAGCGCCACGTTGCGGAAAGGCTTGTTGGTCAGGAAGAGCACCAGGTCCTGGAACGCGATGGAGAAGGCCTCCGCGTCGATTCCCTTGATGATGCCGTAGTTCTCCCGGCCGAAGGCCGGAATTGCGGTGGGCCCGAGGTAGACGTCGCCGTGCACGCTGCGCGTGAAGTGCACCCCGAGGAACGGGTTGCGTATGTCGGGGACGGGATAGATGCTGGAATTCACCGTGTACGGCGCGTCCTTTTTGAGCAGCCGGTACACCCCCTTGAAGGGGATCAGGCGGTAGTTTTCGCCCACGCCGAAGAATGCCGCCACCTTGTTGCAGTACGCACCCGCCGCATTGACGAACCTGTTGAAGCGGATCTCCCCCTTGGTCGTGAGTGCGACGCCGCTCCCCTTGAGCCCGGTCATGCGGCACCCCAGGACGAAGGTCACCTTGCCGCTCTCTTCCAGGTCCTTTTTCAGGCTTTTCAGCACCGCCTTCGGGTCGACCACAGCCGTGTAGTGCGAGAAGAGAGCCCGTTGCACGGTGCGGGCGTTGGGCTCGATGGCGGCCAGTTGTTGCTCGTCGATCATCTCCACCTTGGCGCCGTTGGCGGTGGCGCGCCGGAATAGTTCGTCGAGCACCGGCAGTTCCGCCTGGGTGCGTGTCACGATCACCTTGCCGTTTTCCAGGAGCGGCAGTCCCTTCTCCTTGCAGTAGGCCCGCATCAGGAAGTTGCCGTTGAGGCAGGATTTGGCCTTGAGGCTGTCCGGCGAGTAGTAGATCCCGGCGTGCAGCACGCCCGAGTTGCGGCCGGAGGCGTGCACGCCGAGTTCCGTTTCCTTCTCGATGATCACGATGTCGCCGCGACCGGACTGCACCAGTTCTCGAGCGATGGTAAGTCCGATGATTCCCGCCCCGACGATCAGTATCTCAGCCCTGTCGAAACTCATGTCATCTCCATGTAAAACCCCAAAAAATGTATTTAACGCAAAGCAACCGTGTTCTCTGTCAAGCAAAAGCGTGGCTATCGCTCCAAGGCTGGTTATCTCTGAGCATTGCATTCAGTATGACCAGGAGCTTTCGCATCGTAGCGGTTATAGCCACCTTGTGCACCT
>NZ_BLXY01000010.1 GCF_014193585.1 Geomonas paludis | reverse complement strand
ACCATGTCGGCCTTGTTCAGGAACACGACGATGTAGGGGACGCCGACCTGACGTGCGAGCAGGATGTGCTCGCGGGTCTGCGGCATCGGGCCGTCAGCTGCGGAAACAACCAGGATCGCGCCGTCCATCTGCGCTGCACCGGTGATCATGTTCTTTACGTAGTCGGCGTGGCCCGGGCAGTCGACGTGAGCGTAGTGACGCTTGTCGGTCTCGTACTCGACGTGTGCGGTAGCGATGGTGATACCACGCTCACGCTCTTCCGGTGCGTTGTCGATCTGGTCGAACGCCTTGAACTCGGCCTGGCCTTTGCCGGCGAGCACCTTGGTGATAGCTGCGGTCAGGGTGGTCTTGCCGTGGTCGACGTGACCGATGGTCCCTATGTTCACATGCGGTTTAGTTCTTTCGAATTTAGCTTTAGCCATGAGGAATCCTCCCTGATGTATCTACTACAGCTGTTATGTGAATGTTTTTTCTAGAAGGGGATGGAGCCCACAACCGGATTTGAACCGGTGACCTCTTCCTTACCAAGGAAGTGCTCTGCCGACTGAGCTATGTGGGCGTATTCTGTTTTGGAGCGGGAAACGGGACTCGAACCCGCGACCCTCAGCTTGGAAGGCTGATGCTCTAGCCAACTGAGCTATTCCCGCCAATTCCCTGCTTTGAAGTTTTTTGACTCGACTCGCGACCCACTCAACCAGTACCAGCGACCCCAAGGATCTCCTGATTTGAGCAGATGCTCATCTCATCTGAAGTTTATATGGTGGAGGGAGGAGGATTCGAACCTCCGAAGTCGATGACGACAGATTTACAGTCTGTTCCCTTTGGCCGCTCGGGAATCCCTCCAGACAGAAGTGAGGCTATTAACTTTTCAATCTGGAGCTGACGATGGGACTCGAACCCGCAACCTGCTGATTACAAGTCAGCTGCTCTACCAATTGAGCTACGCCAGCTGATCCGCTACCATCCGCTACCAATTTCGCTGCGCGCCTTGTGTTGCGAAGCGAATCCCTGTTCTAAAGCAAAAGGGTCTCGGTGTCAACATCTTTTTTCCAGCGTGCGAAATATTTTTCAAAGGGCGACGTATACAACTGAAGCGTTCCATCGACTTGCCGCCGTGGCGGGCAAGAGTCCGACACTATAGCAACACTTCATTGTCAATGCAACCTGATTTTTCCATTATGGCGTCGCCTCAGCATTTTTCCACCCTTTACAGGCAAAGCTCCCCCCACCACCAACAGACACGGGTACAGTTCCCACTGTTTGCGGCAGTTACAGCGGCAATTTCCCGCAATTGTCATGGCTACAAATCACTTTTCCTGTGTCTGTACTCATCGATGCGGCACCGCTATAGTTGACTCACCTAAAGAAAAGGGAGGACGCTATGGAATGCTCGCTAGGCAAAGGGGAGCTGTTGAGTCTGACAGGTGGACCGCACGGTCTCACGCTGCGCTGTCTCACCGGAACCATCTGGCTCACCAAAGGAGACGGCAGGGATTATCTCGTGCGCCGGGGAAACAGCTTCGAACTGGCTAAGGGGGAATCGGCCTTGGCGGAAGCCCTCGAAACAGCGGAACTGCAGATGAAAGCAGCGGGCGTGATACAGGAAAGCAGGTCCGCGCTGGCCGCGCAACCGGCGGGACCTTTCCTGCCGCGACTTCTCTAGGGAAAATACTACAGGTGGACCGGTGCGTGGGCCTGCTCGCCGACCACGGTATGCCAGGTCCGCACCGTCCACTTGGCCACCAGTCCGTTCAGGACGTACGGGTCCGCCTTGGCGAAGGCCGCCGGTACTTCCGGGGAATCAGCCTTAAAGAGGAGGACGGCGCCATCGGCCGGATCGGTGAGCGCGCCGCCGAGAATCAACTCGCCACGCTGCGCGGACTCCCAGGCCATGGACAGGTGCTCCCCGCGAAACTCGCACCTGCGCTCCAGGTAATCCGGAGCAACTTCATACAGCAACAGATAATGCATCACTACCTCCTGTTGTTTTGCCCGAACAATTCGGCCGCAGCATCCTCCCGGCCGCACTCCTTCAATGCCGCCAGGCAGTTCTTTCTTTCCTCAGGCACGTGGTACAGAAGCAGCGACTTCTGCAGCCCCTTTTCCCGATCCGTCCGTGCCACGTAAACCTTCTCCCCGGTAAAGGGATCCACCCCCGTGTGATAGATGCAGGTGGACAGCGTCCCCGGGGTGGGCGTGAAATCCTGTACCTGCTCAACCCGCATGCCCCAACGCTTCAGCATCAGTGCGAGATCCACCATGTCCGACAGCGTGCAGCCGGGATGTCCGGAAATGAAGTACGGGACGATGAACTGCCTCTTACCTGCCTTGGCACTTTCCTTCTGGAAGGCGTCCCGGAAGCGATCGAAACAGTCGTGCCCGGGCTTGCGCATCACCGAGGTGACGCGATCGGTCAAATGTTCCGGTGCTACTTTCAAGAGGCCGCTCACGTGGTGCGAGACCAACTCGCGCAGGTAACGGGGCTGGCGCTCCATCAGGTCGTAACGCACCCCGGAGGAAACAGCGACGTTCTTCACGCCTGAAATCCGCCGCGCCTTGGCGAGAAGCCGGGAACTGCCGGCGTCGTCGGTAACGAGGTTCTTGCAGATCTTGGGAAAGAGGCAGCTGTCGCGGCGGCACTTGGCGCCCGCCTCCGCGTTGCCGCAGGAGAGCCCGAACATGTTGGCGGTCGGCCCGCCCAGGTCGCTCACGCTGCCGCGGAACCAGGGAAAAGCGGCCAGCCGCTCCAACTCCTGAAGCACGCTCTGTTCACTGCGGGACTGGATGGTTTTGCCCTGGTGATGGGTGATGGCGCAGAAAGCGCAGCCGCCGAAACAACCGCGGTGCGTGGTAATCGAGTTGCGGATCTGTTCGTAGGCCGGGATCGCTTCCTTGTAGCCCGGGTGCGGCGCCTTGACGAAGGGGAGCGCGTAGATCGCGTCCAGCGCCCGCTCGTCAAGCGGCCACGCCGGAGGGTTGCAGACCAGGTAACGCTGGGCGTGGCGCTGAATCACAGTCTTTGCGCAGCCGGGATTCTGCTCTCCCGACAGCAGGCGGAACGACTTGGCGTAGGCGGCCTTGTCCGCGGCCACCTCCTCGTAACTTGGAAGTTCGACCAGGTCGGCGTCCGGCTCCGGCGCCGTCGAAGATGGGTACGCCGTACCACGGATGTCGCGGATGGAGGCGAATGCCTCACCCTTTTGCAGCCTCTGCACCAGTTCCAGCAGCGGGCTTTCCCCCATGCCGTAGACCAGGAGATCTGCCTTCGCGTCGAAGAGCGCGGAGCGGCGCACCTTGTCTTCCCAGAAGTCGTAGTGGGCGAAGCGCCTGAGGCTCGCCTCAATGCCGCCGATCACCACCGGCACGTCGCGGTAGGCCTCCTTGAGGCGGGACGTGTAGATGATGGTGGCGCGGTTGGGGCGCGCACCGTGGCGGTTGCCGGGAGTGTAGGCGTCGTCGCGGCGCAGTTTCCTTGCCGGCGTGTAGTGCGCCACCATCGAATCCATGGCACCGGCCGCTACGGCAAAGAAGAGGCGCGGGCGTCCGAGAGCCATGAAAGGCTCCTTGCTGCGCCAGTCCGGCTGCGGGATGATGCCGACCCGGAGTCCCTTCGATTCCAGCAGCCGCGCCAGCAGCGGCACGCCGAAAGAGGGATGGTCCACGTAGGCGTCGCCGGAGACGAAGATGACGTCGAGTTCGTTCCAACCGCGAGCCTTTGCTTCGGAAAGAGAGATGGGGAGGAAACGGGAAGGAGACTGCTTGGGGCGTGCGTGTTTCATATAAACCTTAAAACCGTTGGCCACGGAGAAAATCTGAGGACATCTGAGAAAGTCAAAACCAAAAGGCTTCTGTCTTTGCTTCTCTCAGATTTTCTCCGAAGTTCTCCGTGGCTAATGGTTTTGACTTTACGGGAAGATCCCCAGGAAATCGAGGCCGAGGGTCTCGGGCAGCCCGCACATGAGGTTCATGTTCTGAACCGCCTGCCCGGAGGCGCCTTTCACCAGGTTGTCGATGGCGGAGACCACGATGATCCTGCCGGTCCTCTCGTCGACCACGACACCGATGTCGCAGAAGTTGGAGCCCCTGACGTGCGCCGTGGACGGGAGCACCCCCTCGGGCAGCACCCTGACGAACGGCTCGCCCTCGTAGAAAGCCTCATACAGGGTGACCAACTCGGCCGCTGTCACCTTCCCGGTCGGGACGCTGTAAATGGTGGAAAGGATGCCGCGGTCCATCGGGACCAGGTGCGGGGTGAAGGAGATGGTGAGCGGAGTGCCGGCCAGCAGCGCGAGTTCCTGCTCGATCTCGGGGATGTGACGATGCACGCCCCCCACGCCGTAGGCCTTGAAGCCTTCATTCACCTCGCAGTAGAGGTTGTCCACCTTGGCGCTGCGCCCGGCGCCGGAGGTCCCGGACTTGGCGTCCACGATGATGCTCTTCGGGTCGATCACCTTCCCCTTCAATAGCGGCGCCAGCCCGAGGATGACGCTGGTCGGGTAGCAGCCGGGGTTGGCGATCAGGTTCGCCTCGCGGATCTTGTCGCGACGCAGTTCGGGAAGGCCGTAGACCGCCTGGGGGAGCAGTTCCGGGGTCAGGTGCTTTTCGTACCACTTGCCGTAGACATCGGCGTCGTGCAGCCGGTAGTCGGCCGAGAGGTCGACCACGTCCTTGCCCATCTTGAGGAAGGTCGGCACGACCGCCATGGCCGCCTTGTGCGGCAGCGCGGTGAAGACCACGTCCACCTGCCCGGCGATGCCGACCGGCTCCAGGCTCTCCAGGATAAGGTCACACCTGCCGCGCAGGGTCGGGAACACGTCGCTCACCGGGCGCCCGGCGCTCTGCTCGGAAGTGACGCAGGTAACGGCGACCTCGGGGTGGGCATGGAGGATACGGATAAGTTCGACGCCGGTATAGCCGCTGGCTCCGACGATGGCAACCTTGATCATGAAAAGCCTCCCTTCTCACAACGAAAAAAATGGAAGCCTGATGTTAGCACAGCTCCCATACAGTTGACACGCAGAAACATTAAAACCATCAGCCACTGAAAACCTTGGAGAAAATCTGAGAGAAACAAAACCTTTTTATTTTTGGTTTTCTCAGATGTCCTCAGATTTTCTCCGTGGCCAATGGTTTCGCTTCTAAGGTTTTTGAAACAGCAAAAGGAGGAACCCTGACGGATTCCCCCTTTGCAATACTGAGACAGCAATTGTCCCCGGCAGCGGATTAACGCTTGGAGAACTGGAAGCTGGCGCGTGCCGCCTTCTTGCCGTACTTCTTTCTTTCCTTGATGCGCGAGTCGCGGGTGATGAACCCGGCCTTCTTCAGGGTGCCGCGCAGATCGGCATCGGCCTCGATGAGGGCCTTGGTGATACCATGCTTGATGGCGCCGGCCTGGCCGGAGTCGCCACCGCCCTTGACGGTGCAGAAGATGTCGAACTTGCCGACATTCTCGGTCAGCTCGAGGGGCTGCATGACCACCATTTTGGAGGTCTCGCGGCCGAAGTAGCTGTCAAGAGTCTTGGTATTTACAATGATCTCACCATTGCCCGGCTTGATCCAAACCCTGGCGATGGAAGACTTCCTTTTCCCGGTTGCGTAAAAGCTTGCTGCCATTTTCTATCTCCTGATGAACGAATTAAATGTTCAGATCTTTCGGATTCTGAGCCGCATGCGGATGAGCGCTGCCGCTGTAGATCTTCAGTTTCTTGATCATGTGGCGGGCAAGCTTGTTCTTGGGCAGCATGCCTTTCACGGCTTTCTTGATCAGATCTTCCGGCTTCTTATCGAGGAGCTTGCCGGCAGAGATCTCTTTCAGGCCGCCCGGGAAAGCAGAGTGGCTGTAGTAGGTCTTGTCGGAAAGCTTCTTGCCGGTGAGGGCGATCTTCTCAGCGTTCACGACGATGACGAAGTCGCCGGTGTCAACGCTCGGGGTAAAGGTCGGCTTGTTCTTGCCACGCAGCACGTTGGCGATCTCGGTCGCTACACGGCCGAGGACCTTATTATCCACATCAACCAGGTACCAATCCCTGGTCACTTCTTCTTTTTTGGCAACTTGCGTCTTCATTGAAACCTCACAGCTATCTGGAATTAGCACATTAACTTACAGAAGATTGAGAATTTAATCGATTCGTCCGTTCATGTCAAGACAAAAAACCGTGGCGAGAATTAACGCTCTATTAAAGAGCCATCATTCCCCGCTCTGCGCCGGGTAGAAAACCTGCATGAGACAGAGCCCTTGCGGCGGCACTGTCATTCCCGCGTTCTGCCGGTCGCCCCCTTTGAGCAGGCGCGCCACGTCGTCTGCGCTCAGCCTGCCCTGCCCCACCTCGATGAGCGTGCCGGTGATGATGCGCACCATGTTCTTCAGGAAACCGCTGCCGTTGATGTCGAGGTGCAGCAGGCGCCCCTCCTGCACCAACTCCATACTATAGATACGGCGCACGGTGGTCTTGGCGGCGCAGTTGGCGCCGCGAAAGGCGGCGAAGTCGTGCTCGCCGACGAAGAGCCTGCAGGCCGCGCGCATCGCCTCGATGTCGAGCTTTCCCTTGACGCGCCACGCCGTGTGGCGCACCAACGGCGAACGGAGGTCGTCGAGCAGCATGGTGTAGCGGTAGTGCTTTGCCTGCGCGTTGAAGCGCGCGTGGAAGTCGAGCGGCACCTCGGCGGCGTCGCGCACGGCGATGTCGCTGGGGAGCAGCGAGTTCAGCCCCTCGCGGAAGGCGCGCAGCGGCATGGTGCGCTCGGTCTTGAAGCAGGCCACCATGCCGCGGGCGTGCACCCCGGCGTCGGTGCGGCCGGAGGCGTGCAGGGTGGCATGCTCCCCGAGCATCTTGGCCAGTGCCTTTTCCATGACCTCCTGGATGGTCAGCCCGTTGGGCTGCACCTGCCAGCCGGCATAGGCGGTGCCGTCGTATTCTATGATCAGCTTGATGTTGCGCATAAACCTTTCTGTTGCCCAGACGGTGTCCAGTCCCCCCTCTCCCAGAGGGAGAGGGAGGATGGCTCTATTTCAAATACTTCTCCACCAGGATCTCGGCGATCTGCACAGCGTTGGTGGCGGCGCCTTTTCTGAGGTTGTCGGCGACGATCCAGAGGTTCAGGCCGTTCTTGATGGAGGCGTCCTCGCGGATACGCCCCACCAGGGTCAGGTCCTCGCCGGCGACGTCCATGGCCATCGGGTACTCGCCGTTGGCCGGGTTGTCCACCAGTTCCACGCCCGGCGCATCCTCCAGGAGTTCGCGCGCCTTGGCCACGGTGATCTTCTTCTCGGTCTCGATGTTGACCGACTCGGAGTGGCCGTAGAAGACGGGAACACGGACGCAGGTCGCGGTGGTGGCGATGTCCGCCTCCATGATCTTCCTGGTCTCGTTCACCATCTTCATCTCTTCCTTGGTGTAGCCGTTGTCACAGAAGGAATCGATCTGCGGCAGGCAGTTGAAGGCGATGCGGTGCGGGTAGACCTCGTTCTTGGGCGGACGGCCGTTCAGAAGCTCGCCGGTCTGGATGCGCAGTTCGTCGATCGCCTTGTTGCCGGTGCCGGAGACGGCCTGGTAGGTCGACACGACAATCCTCTTGATGGTGCCGAAGTCGTGCAGCGGCTTGAGCGCCACCACCATCTGGATGGTGGAGCAGTTCGGGTTGGCGATGATCCCCTTCTTGCGGTAGTCGGCGATGACGTGCGGGTTCACCTCCGGGACCACCAGCGGCACGTCCTTATCCATGCGCCAGGCGCTGGAGTTGTCGATGCAGACTGCCCCCGCCTTGGCCGCGGAAGGACAGAACTCTTCCGAGCGCGCGCCGCCCGCCGAGAAGAGGGCGATATCGATCCCCTCGAAGGAATCGTGCGTCAACTCCTCCACCGTCACCGGCTTGCCGTTGAACTCCAGCACCTGCCCTGCGCTCCTTGCGCTGGCGAGGAACTTGATGTTGCCCACCGGGAAGTTGCGCTCCTCGAGGCACTCGATCATCTGGGTCCCGACGGCGCCGGTTGCGCCCACTACTGCTACATTCCACGTCTTCTTCATGCTGTTACATCTCCTCAAGACAAAAACGGGAGCGCGCCCCCTGGCTGCCGGGGACGCGCTCCGCTTCTCGCTGCGTAAAATTCAGAAACTAAGTCAACGGCATCTCACACGGACCAACACGGAGAAGACGGAAAGAGCACGGATCTAAAGCCATGGGTTTTCCCAAAATGCTTTTGCCTTATCTGCCTGTTTGCCTTATCTGCCTTTATCCGTGCGTTCCCGTAAAATCCGTGTGCGACGCCTTTGACCTTGACCTTACCTCTCCTTCAGGATCTGCAGCATGCGGCGCAGCGGCTCGGCGGCGCCCCACAGCAGCTGATCGCCGCAGGTGAAGGCGGAGAGGTACTGCGGCCCCATCTTCATCTTCCGCACACGCCCCACCGGAACGGTGAGCGACCCGGAAACGGCTGCCGGGGTGAGCTGGGCGAGGGAGTCGGCCTTGTTGTTGGCAACGAACTTCACCCACTGGTTGTCGTTCTTGATCATCTCCTCGATCTCGCCGATCGGGATGTCCTTGGTCAGCTTCATGGTGATCGCCTGGCTGTGGCAGCGCATGGCGCCCACGCGGACGCAGATGCCGTCCACCGGGATCGGGTTGGCGGCGCCGAGGATCTTGTTGGTCTCGGCGTACCCTTTCCACTCCTCGCGGCTCTGGCCATCCTCGACCTCGCGGTCGATCCAGGGGAGCACGTTGCCGGCCAGCGGGAAACCGAACTCCTTGGTCGGCATCTCGCCGCTTCTCAGGGTGTCGGTGACCTTCTTGTCGATCTCGAGGATGGCCGAACCCGGGGTGGCCAGCTGCTGGGCCACGGAGCCGTGCAGCACGCCCATCTGGGAGAGCAGTTCACGCATGTTGGGTGCGCCGGCGCCGGAGGCCGCCTGGTAGGTCATGGAGGAAAGCCACTCGACCACGCCCGCCTTGAACAGGCCGCCCAGGCCCATGAGCATGAGGCTCACGGTGCAGTTGCCGCCGATGTAGTCCTTGATCCCCTTGGAGAGGGCCGCGTCGATGACGTTGCGGTTGATCGGGTCGAGGATGATGACCGCGTCGTCTTCCATGCGCAGGGTGCTCGCCGCGTCAATCCAGTAGCCGTTCCAGCCGGCCTTCTTCAGTTCGGGGCGGACCGCCTTGGTGTAATCCCCCCCCTGGCAGGTGATGATTACGTCCAGCTTCTTCAGCTCGTTGATGTCCGATGCATCCTTCAGCGTCCCCGCGTTCAGCGGTGCGGGCTGCCCCACCTGCGAAGTAGTGAAGAATACCGGCTCAACACCTGCGAAATCGTTCTCTTCCTGCATGCGCTGCATGAGAACCGAGCCAACCATGCCACGCCAACCGACCATACCGACTTTCATAGGCGACCTTCCTTTCTTGAAGTTTTTATGTTCACCGGCGGCTTCCCCGCCTCGAACTATGCGCGTCCTCGTTCCCAAGCTCCTGCTTGGGAACGCACATCAGGTGGAAGCTCCAGCTTCCGGTTTTGGCGAAGCGAAGCTTCGTCGGGGTGAACTTATAGGTTCCCAAGCTGGAGCTTGGGAACCAGTTATTCACCTGACTACAGGTTGGCGATGATGGCGTCGCCGATTTCCTTGGTGTTGACCAGCTTCTCGCCGGCCTTCTCCTGGTAGATGTCGCGGGTGCGGTAACCCTGGTCCAGCACCTTGGCGACGGCGTTGTCGATGGCGTCGGCCGCCTCGATCATGCCGAAGGAGTAGCGCAGCATCATCCCCGCGGAGAGGATCTGGGCGATCGGGTTGGCGATGCCCTGGCCCGCGATATCCGGGGCGCTGCCGCCGGAGGGCTCGTACATGCCAAAGGTCCCCTCGGCCAGCGACGCGGACGGGAGCATCCCCAAGGATCCGGTCAGCATGGCGGCCTCGTCGGAGAGGATGTCGCCGAACATGTTCTCGCACAGGATCACGTCGAACTGCTTGGGCCACCTTACCAGCTGCATGGCGGCGTTGTCCACATACATGTGGGACAGCTCGACGTCCGGGTACTCCTTGGCGATGTTGATCACGATCTCGCGCCAGAGCACCGAGGTGGAGAGGACGTTCGCCTTGTCGATGGAGCAGACCTTCTTGCCGCGCTTTTGGGCGGCCTGGAAGGCGACGTGCGCGATGCGCTCGATCTCGGGAACGCTGTAGCGCATGGTGTCCACGCCGACGCGGTCGCGGCCGGCCCCGTCGATCCCCTTGGGCTGGGAGAAGTAGATGCCGCCGGTCAACTCGCGGATGACCAGGATGTCGAAACCGCCGGCGATCACCTCTTCCTTCAGCGAGGAGGCGCTGGTCAGCGACGGGAAGATGATGGCGGGACGGAGGTTGGCGTAGAGACCGAAGATCTTCCTCAGCGGCAACAGGGCGCCGCGCTCGGGCTGCTCATCCGGGGGGAGGGTTTCCCACTTGGGTCCGCCCACCGAACCGAACAGGATGGCGTCGGCAGCCTTGCATATATTTACCGTAGTCTCCGGCAGGGCGCGTCCTTCCAGATCGATGCCCGCACCGCCTACGTTGGCGTGAGTGCGCTCGAATTTCACATCGTAACGTTTTTCGACCGCATCCAACACCTTGAGCGCTTCTGCCATAACCTCCGGGCCGATGCCGTCACCCGGCAGCACCGCCACTTTAAAAAGCTGTCCCATTGCACAACCTCCGATATGTATTAAATTAGCGATTCTATTTGCGAGACAGTGATATTGTCAACATAAAAAAGGCCGTCAAACATACGTTTAGCGCCCCAAACCATGACTATGAGTTAATGCGCCGCCGGCTGATCCAGTCCCGGCACGAAATGAAACCGTCACGCCGACTTTTATTAGAGAAAAATAAAACTTTCAGTTTATCTTCATGAGGTGTTGTGCTACATTCCTACCAACGAGTAAAGCTGATCCGGCTCCAGAAGCGCCGCCGCGTGCGCCGCCCCGTAGACAACCCTTAACGAGAAGCGGCGACTGGACAAATTCATTAGAGTAGGTATCATTCCTTGGCCAACGGAAAGACCAAATCGCGCAAAAGCGAGCGGCACCTGCGGATCCCGCAAAGGGGACAGGCACCTGCGGAGCCAGTCCCCTTTACCGACATGACCCAATCCACCGCGGGAACATCATATTTTCAGGAGAAAGAATGCTATCCATCGCTCGTCTGGCACGGTATGCCGCTGTGCTGTCCCTGCTCACCATGACCGCCTGCTCGACACACCGGGCCGGCAGGGCCGTGCTCGGCAACCCCGAAACCCCGTACCCCCAGCAGAAGGCTCCGGAGATCGGCGAGATCCTGCACCTCCCCACCGGCACGCTGGTAACGCCGCAGCAGATGTTCGACGTGGTGACGGACGCCCGCGTGGTCTACGTCGGCGAGACCCACGACAACCCCGCCGCGCACCGCCTGGAACTGGACACCCTGAAGGCGCTGGAGCAGCGCTACCCCGGCAAGGTCGCGCTGGGGATGGAAATGTTCGTGAGGTCGCAGCAGCCGGTCCTGGACCGCTGGGTGGCGGGCGAACTGGACGAGAAGGCCTTCCTCAAGGCTGCACGCTGGTACGACAACTGGAAGATGGATTTCGCCTACTACCGCGACCTGCTCCTCTATGCCAAGGAGAAGCGCATCCCGGTCGTCGCCCTCAACGCCGAGAAGGAACTGGTGCAGGCGGTGCGCAGCAAGCCGCTCGAAGAGCTCACGCCCGAGCAGAAGGCGCAGCTGCCGCAGATGGACCTCTCCGATCCCTACCAGCGCGCCCAGACGGAAAGCATCTTCTCCGGCCACAACAGCCACGGCAAGATGGCCATCGACGGCTTCATCCGGGCCCAGACGCTGTGGGACGAGACCATGGCGGAATCTGCGGTACGCTACCTGACCACCCCCGAGGGTAAGGAGCGCCGCCTGCTGGTGGTCGCCGGCGGCAACCACATCGGCTACGGTTTCGGCATCCCGCGCCGCGTCTTCCGCCGTCTCCCCACCTCCTACGCCACCATCGGCGGCCGGGAACTCGCGGTACAGCGCGCCGAAAAGCCGGTGACCATGGATGTGACACTTCCGGATTTCCCGATGGTCCCCTTCGACTTCCTGGTGAGCTACGCCTACGAGGGGCTCCCCAAACCGGGCGTGCTGCTCGGCGTCATGTTCGAGCCGGACCCGAAAGGGCGCGGCCTGGTGGTCAACACGGTGGTCCCGGACTCCAACGCCGCCCGGGCCGGGGTGCAGAAGGGAGACCTGCTGCTGGCCCTGGACAACGAGCCGTTGAAGGACAGCCTCGACCTGATCTACGGGGTGAAACAGAAGCACGTGGGGGACAAGTCCACGCTGAAGCTGGAGAGAAAGGGAGAGGTCATCGACCTCGAAGTAATATTCAAGATTGGAGAGGCGCCCAAACACGGCAAGCCCTGACACCGGCCGGGCAGGACCCGACCGCGATACCCGGAGGACTAAGACTGCATGTATGCCATGAGTAATGCCGGCAACACCATCGCCATGGTGCTCGCCGGCGGCAAAGGGGAGCGCCTGAGCCCCCTCACCATCAGAAGGGCCAAGCCGAGCGTCATGTTCGGCGGCAAGTACAAGATCATCGATTTCGTTTTGAGCAACCTGTTCAACTCCGGGATCAAGAAGGTCTACATCCTGACCCAGTACCGCGCGTACTCCCTCAACAAGCACATCAGGGAGTCGTGGGGCAAATGGACCGGCCTGGGCGAGTTCTTCGTCGCCATCTCGCCGGAGACCAGTTCGGAGAACGAGGATTGGTTCAAGGGGACAGCCGACGCCATCCTGCAGTACCTGCGCTTCGTGGAGTCCTCGGACGCGGACTACGTCGCCATCTTCGGCGGCGACCACATCTACAAGATGGACGTGAGCCAGATGATCGACTACCACCGCAGAAACCGCGCCGACCTGACCGTCGCGGCGCTGGAGGTGCCGGTCCAGGAGGCGAGCCGCTTCGGGGTCTTCTCGGTCGATGACGACTACAAGATCAGCGCCTTCACCGAAAAACCGAAAAACCCGGAAAGCATCCCCGGCCGTGACACCTGCTTCGCCTCCATGGGGAACTACATCTTCTCCACCAAAAAGCTGATCGAGGTGCTGCAGGAAGGGAAGAAGATGTACGAGGACCTCGACTTCGGCAAGCACGTCATCCCGATGATGCTGGAGAAAAAGGACAAGGTGTTCGCCTACAACTTCAACGACAACATCATCCCCGGCATGAAGGCGGAGGAAAAAGGCTACTGGAAGGACGTGGGGACCATCGAGAGCTACTACGAGGCCAACATGGACCTGATCCACGTCTCGCCGCAGCTTAACCTCTACAACTACAAGTGGCCCATCCTGACCAACCAGGGCAACCTCCCCCCTGCCAAGACCGTCTTCGACGAGGAAGGGCGCCGCGGTATGAACATCGATTCCTACGTCTGCGCCGGCTGCATCACCAGCGGGGCCACGGTGCGCCGCACCATCCTGGGCCCGCGCTGCAAGGTGAACAGCTACAGCGAGGTGGACGATTCCATCCTCTTCGAAAACGTCACCGTCGGACGCCACGTAAAGATCAAGCGCGCCATCATCGACAAGAACATCGTCATCCCCGACGGCACCCAGATCGGCTACGACCACGATGAGGACCGGGCCAAGGGGTACCGGGTCACCGAATCGGGGATCGTCGTGGTATCGATGGCGGAAGCCAAGTAAGGGGGCGGCCAAGAGCCGCCCATGAAAACGTAACGGCAGCAAAGACCCCGGCCACCGCAGCCAGACGCCCTGAAGGGCGGGAGCACACATGCGGGCAGCATCGAAGCGCAACCAAAGACGCGAGATCAACAAGATCGTCGGGGTCTATGCCCTGTTCGGCAGCGCCTGGATCTACCTCTCCGGCTACGCATTGATCTGGCTGGTCTCCGACCGCCACATCGCGGAGCAGATCGAGGTCTACAAGGGACTCATGTTCATCATGGTCACCTCGGCCCTGCTCTACCAGCTGATCTCGCGCTTTGCCGGGCGCCTGGCGGAGTCGGTAGACCGGCTGGAGCAGAGCGAGGCGCGCTTCCAGGCCATCTACCACAACGTCAACGACGCCCTCTTCATCCACGATGCCACCACCGGACAACTGGTGGACGTGAACCGGACCATGTGCGAGATGTACGGGTACACCCCGGAGGAGGCCCGGGACCTCACCGTGGAGGAGTTGAGCCTGGGAGAACCGCCTTACACGGAGGCGGACGCGCGGCATCTTTTGCAGCAGGCGGCGGCGGGTCCCCCGATGACGGTCAGGTGGCGCAGCAAGAAGAAGGACGGCTCGCTGTTTTGGTCCGAAATCAACCTGCGCCGGGCCGACATCGGCGGCAACGACCGCATCATCGTCATGGTGCGGGACATCACGGCGCGCCACGAGATCGAGGAAGCGCTGCAGCAAAACGAGGAGATCCTCAAGGTCCTCATGGAGGAGATGCCGGCAGGGGTCGGCTGGGCTGACGAGAGCGGCAGAATCCAGTATCTCAACAGCTACGTCAGCGACTGGCTGGGCTACGTTTCCGATGATCACCCCACCCTGGAACAGCTGATGGAGCGCGCCCTCCCGGACCCCACCTACCGGGACCGGGTCCTGGCGGTCTGGCACGACGAGCTCGCCAAGACCCTGGAGAGCGGCGTGCCGGTCACCCCGCAGGAGGCGAAGATCTCCTGTGTCGACGGCTCCTCGAAGCACATCATCCTGAACACCCGCCTGGTCCACCACCGCATCCTGTTCACCCTGACCGACATCACCAAGTGGGAAGCGATGCAAAGGGAGTTGCTGAAGGCCCAGAAGCTGGAATCCCTCGGCGTCCTCGCCGGCGGCATCGCCCACGACTTCAACAACATCCTCACCGGCATCCTGGGCAACCTCTCCTTCGCCGAACTGCTGCTCGACCCCGACCACCCAGCGCAGGGCCCGGTCAAGAACGCGGAGAAGGCGTCGCAGCGCGCCGCCGAACTGGCGCACCAGCTGCTCACCTTCTCCAAGGGGGGGCAGCCCATCAAGAAGGTGGTCCCGCTGGGGAGGCTTTTGCAGGAAGCTCTCTCCCTCTCCCTGCACGGCACCAAGGTGCAGACCAGGCTGGAACTCCAGGACGGGCTGCATGCCATCGAGGCGGACGAGGGGCAGATGAACCAGGCCTTCAGCAACGTCATCATCAACGCCTGCCAGGCGATGCCGGGCGGAGGAGTGCTGACGGTAATTGCGCAGAACGCCCCGCTCCCTGCCGGCAACGATCTCGGCCTTGCTCCCGGCGACTACGTAAAGATTTCCTTCATCGACCAGGGATGCGGCATCCCCTACGAAGACCAGAAGCTCATCTTCGATCCCTACTACAGCACCAAGCCCGGAGGGAGCGGACTGGGGCTCGCCTCCGTGCATTCCATCGTCATCAAGCATGGCGGGAGGGTCGAGGTGGCGTCCAAACCCGGCGCAGGAACCACCCTCACCTTCTACCTCCCCTCCGTGGGGGAAGTCGTGCCGGAAGAGGAGGCGCCGCAACCGGAACGCCCGGGGAAGCCGGGGGAAGGGACGGTACTGGTGATGGACGATGAAGAGGCGATCAGGACGCTGACGCGGGACATGCTGCAGTACCTGGGGTACCAGGTGGTGACCTGCGCCGACGGCGAGGAGGCGGTGCGGCTGTACCGGGAGGCGGCGCAGGCCGGGAAGCCTTTCGCGGTGGCCATCATGGACCTGACCATTCCTGCCGGCATGGGGGGCAAGGAGGCGGCGCAGCAGATCCTGGCGTTCGACCCCGCCGCCCGGCTCATCGTGTCGAGCGGCTATTCCAACGACCCGGTCATGGCGGAACATGCCGACTACGGTTTCTGCGCCGCCGTCATCAAGCCCTACCGCTGCGACGAGTTGCAACAGGCCTTGGAGAGGGTGCTCTCCAAACCTTGAATGCCGGCGCCGGCTACTCCGTTTCCCGCCCCCACAGCTCCTTCAATCTCCAGTTGCGGCCGCAGCCATCGTGGTAGCGCTGGTAGTGGTAGGGCTCCTTCTTGTAATACTGCCGGTGGTACTCCTCGGCCGGGTAGAACTCCGACGCCGGCAGGATCTCGGTGACCACCGCCGCCCCGACCCTGTTGCTGCGCTGGGCGTCCTCCCGGCTCTCCTCCGCTTCCCTTTTCTGTTGCTCATTGAGGTAGAAGACGGCGGTCTGGTACTGGCTGCCGTAGTCGCAGAACTGGCGGTTCTTGGTGGTGGGGTCGATGTTGCGCCAGAACACCCGCAGCAGTTCGCGGTAGCTCACACGGGCCGGGTCGAAGACTATCTGCACCGCCTCGACGTGGCCGGTCTCCCCCTCGCAGACCTCGCGGTAGCTCGGGTTGGGCGTGGTGCCGCCGGTATAGCCGGGGAGCACCGAGAGCACCCCCGGCATCTTGTCGAAGACCGGCTCCATGCACCAGAAGCACCCGCCGGCAAAGATGGCGGTTTCGGTGGGGGTGTCGGTGGGACTGTTTTCCATGGTTCCTCCCTTGGCGGAAGCGTCCGGCGGGCGTTGAGGGGGACAGGCACCTGGCGGAGCCAGTCCCCTTTGGCGGGCGTCCGACTGGTCAGGCTGGCTCAGACTGGCTCAGCCTGTGACCGCGATGACTTCTTCGTAGGTGGTTATCCCTTCCAGCATCTTGCGCACGGCCTGCTCGCGCAGGGTAATCAGACCGTCATTGCGGGCGGCGGCCTGCAGCTCGGCCAGGTCGACCCGCTCCCCAATGACGGCCTTGATGGCCTCGTTCACGTCCAGCACCTCGAAGATCCCGGTCCTCCCCTTGTAGCCGGTACCGCGACATTCGGCACACCCCTCCCCCGCCCAGACCCGCGCCGGCCGCTTCAACCCCAGGTATTCCAGCTCCTCCGCGCTCAACTGGCTCTCCCGCTTGCAGTTGGGACAGATCTTCCGCAACAGCCGCTGGGCGATGATGCCGATCACCGTGGAGGAGATCAAAAAGGAGGGAACCCCCAGGTCGATCAACCTGGTCACCGAGGATGGTGCGTCGTTGGTATGCAGCGTGGAAAGCACCAGGTGCCCGGTGAGCGCCGCCTGCACCGCGTTCTCGGCGGTCTCCTTGTCGCGGATCTCGCCCACCATGATGATGTCCGGGTCCTGGCGCAGCACGTTTCTCAGCACCTTGTCGAAGGTGACCCCGATGCCGCTTTGCACCCCGACCTGGTTGAACTCCTCCATCACCATCTCGATAGGGTCCTCGACGGTGACGATGTTCACCTCCGGGGAGGAAAGGGTCCGAAGCGAGGAGTAGAGCGTGGTGGTCTTGCCGCTGCCGGTGGGGCCGGTGACCAGGATGATGCCGTTGGGGCGGCGCAGGAAGGAACTGTAGAGCTGGTACTCGCGCGGATAGAAGCCGATGGTGTCCAGCTCCTGCATCAGGACGTCCGGGTCGAAGATCCTGATCACCACCTTCTCCCCGAAGGCGACCGGCAGGGTGGAGACGCGCAACTCGACCTCGCGCCCGTCATGGCTGGTCTTGATCCTGCCGTCCTGGGGACGCCGCTTCTCGGCCAGGTCCATGCGGGAGAGCATCTTGATGCGGGAAACGATGGGGGGATGCAGCTGCTTGGGAACCATGTGCACGTTGTGCAGCACCCCGTCCACCCGCAGCCGCACCAGCGACTTCTCCCGCTTGGGCTCGATGTGGATGTCGCTCGCCCGCTGGTCGAAGGCGTACTGCAGCAGGAAGTCCACGGCGGAGATGATGTTGCGGTCGGTCCCCTCGATCTCGTGCCCGCTTTTCAGGCGGACGAACTGCTCCAGGTTGCCCAGGTCCACCGCGGTGGCCACCTCGCTCTCGGCGGCCTGCACCGATGCGCGGAACCCGAAGAACTCCCTCAGGATCTTGAGGATGTCGTTGCGCGAGGCGAGCACCCGGCGAAACTCCATCCGCTTCACGGCCCTCAGTTCTTCGATCACCTCGTCGTTGAAGGGATCGGCGACCGCCAGCGTAACCACCCCGTCCTCAAACGCCACGGGAACGATCAGGTGCCTCAGGGCAAAGGGGCGCGAGATGTGGGCGGTGACCAGGTCGAGGTCGAGCTTCATCGGGTTGATCTTAAGGTAGGGAAGCCCCACCGCGGCGGCGAGCACTTCGGTGATGGCGTCTTCGGTGAGGAGCTTGCCGCAGGAACCGGCGACTTCCAGGTTCAGCGAGGCGATGATCTCGGCGGGGGACGGCTTTTCCGGGGTCTGTTGCAGCCGCCGGGAATACCCCGCCTGTTGCGCGCCCGCCAGCCGGTGGGCCTGCGCCTCCCCCTTGGCCAGCAGCTCGTTGAACTGCCCCTGGTCGATCAGTCCCCGCTGCAGGAGGATCTGGGCCACGTTCTTGATGGTGACCATCTTCTTTTTCTGCATGGCGTAACCCTTTTAATGGGAACAAGTATGGGATTATCGGTGAGAAACATAGTGATGTCAAGGAGGTGCAATGTTTGACAACGGACGGCTCGCCAGTATCATTAAATAGCGCCTATAAAATGGAGGCGTGCCACTACCGTTTGCAAGAGGAGGGATACCATGTTCGAACTGTTCGAGAAGGCTGTGCTCACGGCGCTCGGTGCGGCGGCGCTTACCCAGAAAAAAGGGGAGGAGCTGATCCAGGAGATGAAGTCCCGCTACAAGATCAGCGAGGAGGAAGGGCGCGCCTTCCTGGACCGGATCCAGGAGATGGCGCGCACCGGGCAGCAAAAGACCGCCGAAGTGGCCGAGGCCGAGGTGAAGAAGGCCCTGGACCGGATGGGCATGGTGTCGCGCGACGACTACGACAGACTGGAGCGGCGCGTGAGGGCGCTGGAGGCGCTTGCCGCCGAAAGCGTCACCTCCCAGCCGGAGGATGAGTGCTTAGGATAGTAAACATAAACCGCAACGTCAGGAGCATCCGGCGCTACCGCCAGATCATCACGGTGCTGGGAGGCTACGGGCTCGGGCACCTGCTGGAGTACCTGAACTTCGGGCAGGTGGTCGATTTCTCGCGCCGGGTCTTCCGCCCCAGGAGCGCCAAGGCCGAGCACCTGACGCCGCCGGAGCGGCTGCGCCTCGCCCTGGAGGAACTGGGCACCACCTTCATCAAGCTGGGTCAGCTCCTCTCCACCCGCGCCGACATCATCCCCGCCTCCTTCGTCCAGGAACTGGCCCACCTGCAGGACAAGATCCCCTGCCTTCCCTTCGAGGAGATCAAGGCGCAGATCGAGCACGAGTTGGGGGTGCCCCTGGGTCAGCGCTTCCTGTACGTCGAACGGGAGGCGATCGCGGGGGCGTCCATCGCGCAGGTGCATCGCGCCCGCCTCATCACCGGCGAGGACGTGGTGGTCAAGGTCCGCCGTCCGGGGGTGGTGGAAGCGGTAGAGACCGACATCGACATCCTGATGGGGGTGGCGCTCCTTTTGGAGCGCCACATGGCCCGCAGCGACATCTACGACCCGGTGGGGGTGGTGCGCGAGTTCTCCTACACCATCAGGCGCGAGATGGACCTGACCCGCGAGGGGCACGCCATCGAGAAGATCCGCGACAACTTCAAGGGTGACCCCAACCTCTACTTCCCAAAGGTCTATTGGGAGGCGACGGCCAAGGGGGTGCTCACCACCGAGTACGTGGGGGGGATTAAGGTCAGCGACACCTGCGCCATCGAGGCGGCCGGGCTGGACCGGCGCGAGATCGCCCGGCGCGGGGCCCGCGCCTTTCTGAAGATGGTGCTGGAGCACGGCTTCTTCCACGGCGACCCCCACCCCGGCAACGTGCTCATCTTCAAGGACAACGTGATCTGCCTGCTCGACTTCGGCATGGTGGGCAGGCTCGACCCGGCGGTGAAGCGCTACCTGACCGACGTCCTGGTGGCGGTGATCAACCGGGACGTGGAGGGGCTGGCCCACATCATCGTGGAGGCGGGGGACGCCGGCGAAACGGTGAACATGCAGGCCTTGAAGAAGGCGCTGGCCGAGTTCATGGACAGCTACCTCGAGATCCCGCTCAAGGAGATCGAGGTGGGGCGCATGCTCCTGGAGTTCATCGACCTGATCTCCACCCACCGCATCAAGGTGCACCCCGACCTCACCATGCTGGTGAAGGTGCTGGTGGTGGTTGAGGGGATGGGGAGAAAGCTCGACCCCGATTTCGACATGGTCGGCCACCTGCGCCCCTTTCTGGAGCGCGAGTTCCGCGAGCAGCGCTCACCCGGACGGCTGTTTCGCGAGGCGGAGCAGGGGCTCGAAGGCTACCTCACCCTGGCGCGCAACCTGCCGCGCGACATCAGGGAGATCCTGAACAAGATCAACCGCAACAAGTTCCGCATCGATCTGGAGCACCGGGGCCTGGACCGCTTCTCCAAGGAACTGGACCGCTCCGCCAACCGGCTCTGCCTCTCCCTGATCATCGCCGCCCTCCTGATCGGTTCGTCCATCGCCATGCAGGGAAACCGCGGCCCCATGCTCTGGGGCTTTCCCGCCTTCGCCTTTTTCGGCTACAGCTGCGCCGGCATCGTCGGCGTCTGGTGGATGGTCGCCATCCTCCGCTCAGGCAGACTGTAGCAAAAAAGCCACACTCCCCGTTGCACTGGCACCACAGCGGTAAATTTGCCACACCCCCGCCCCGCACCTTTCCGGCAGTCGATACCGTCTACACACCCGAAGCAGCGCGCTTTTTTCCAATGAGAAGCATGCGGCCACTCTTGGCTCATTATTTGCTTGATAGTAAGCATACTGATGATCAGGAGCAAGCAGATGATATTCCAACAGACTTTGGGCAACAAGGTAACCTTCAGCGGCATCGGCCTGCACACCGGCAAGACGATCACCATTACGCTGCGTCCGGCGGAGCCGGGCACCGGCGTCGTCTTCCACAGGGTTGACCTCACCCCGGCTGTTTCCATCGAAGCGCACGCACAGAACGTGGTCAACACCAGGCTCTCCACCACCATCGGCCGCGGCGAAGCAAGCGTCTCCACCATAGAGCACCTCATGGCGGCCCTGTACGGCTGCGGCATCGACAACGCGCACGTGGACATCAACGGTCCGGAAGTGCCGATCATGGACGGCAGCGCGGCGCCCTTCGTGGCCGCCATCGTCAAGGCCGGCACCAAGGAGTCCAAGAAGCCCCGCAAGTACCTGGTGATCAAGAAGCCGGTCAGCGTGACCGACGGCGACAAGAAGGCCTCCATCATCCCGTCGCGCCACTACAAGATCTCCTTCGACATGCAGTTCGCCCACCCGGCCGTGATGAAGCAGCACCGCTCGCTGGAGTTCAGCCAGACCAGCTTCACCGACCAGTTCGCCGCCGCCCGCACCTTCTGCTTCCTCGCCGAAGTGGAGATGATGAAGGCGCACGGCCTGGCCCTGGGCGGTTCGCTGGACAACGCGGTGGTCATCGGCGACCACGGCGTACTGAACCCGGAAGGGCTCAGGTTCCAGGACGAGTTCGTGCGCCACAAGATCCTCGACTCCGTGGGCGACCTCTCCCTCGCCGGCCACCGCCTGATCGGGCACGTGAAAGCCACCAAGTCCGGCCACGACCTGAACCACAAGCTGGTCATGGAGCTTCTGAAGCGCCCGGATTGCTACACCCTGATCGAGTTCACCCCGCAGGCGTTCAACGCGCCCTTCAACCTCTCCCTGCCGGAACTGGCATGGCTGGAGGCTTAGAGGCCGGCTAAGATTAAGACTAAGATTAAGACTAAGAGAGAAAAACGAAGCAGCTCCCCCGGGGGCTGCTTTTTTCGTTCCCGGCGCAGCGTCGAAGTGCTTGAAACCGCTGCCTCATTCGTATAGAGTGGCCTGATGCCGATGTCCGACGAAAAGGGGGGGCTCCCCCCGCAGATACAGGGTACCGAGTTGCCCGCCGGAGAGATCAGAAAGCGCAAGCGCGAGGCGATCATCGTCTGCGTGTCGCTGTTCATGATCGTGCTCCTCACCTACCTCGAGATCCACCTGTCGCGCCTCTCCTCCGAGGTGCCGATGGGGAGCAACATCGTCATCTTCGCCATCATCAACGTCATCATCCTGCTCATCATCCTGCTGGTCTACCTGGTGTTCAGGAACATCACCAAGCTCTTCCTGGAGCGGCGCAAGAACACGCCCGGCGCCAAGCTGCGCACCAAGCTGGTACTCGCCTTCGTCACCCTGTCGCTGGTGCCGACCATGCTGCTGTTCTTCGTCTCCGCCGGCTTCATCACCAACAGCATCCAGAACTGGTTCAACAAGCAGGTCGAGACCTCCCTGAACGAGTCGATGGAGGTGGCGCAGGTCTACTACAAGACCTCGGCCGCCAACGCGCTCTACTACGGCGAGCAGATCAGCGAAGCCATCAAGGAGAGAAAGCTCCTCAACGAGGAGAACCTGCCCCAGCTGAAGGCCCTGGTGCGCCAGAAGCAGAGGGAGTACAACCTGGGGGTGGTCGAGGTCTTCTCCGCGCAGCGCGAGGAGCTGTTCCGCGCCGGCAACCCCAAGCTCCCGCTGGGCGAGTTCACCAACCCCTCCTCCGAGGACATCAACGTGGGGCTCGCCGGCCAGCAGCTGACCCGGGTCAACGCCATCGGCAAGGCCGACCTGATCCGCGGCATCGTCCCGATCCGGAGCAACTTCAACGGCAACGACGTGGTCGGGGTCATCGTGGTCAACTACTACGTCCCCTACTCGCTGGTCTCCAAGATGCGCGAGATCTCCGCGTCCTACCACGAGTTCCGCCAGCTGAAGATCATGAAGCACCCGATCGCCACGGGCTACATCCTGACCCTGTTTCTGATCACCATGGTGATCGTCTTCCTCGCCGTCTGGTTCGGCGTCTACCTGGCCCGCAGCCTCACCATCCCCATCCAGGAACTGGCCGAGGCGACCCGCCAGGTAGCCGAGGGGAACCTGGACGTGCACCTGGGCGAGGGGGGCGGCGACGAGATCGGCATGCTGATCGCCTCGTTCAACCGGATGACCGAGGACCTGCGCGAGAACCAGCTCGCCCTGCAGCACACCAACGAGGAGCTGCAGAAGAGCAACATGGAACTGGAGCAGCGGCGCCGCTACATGGAGGCGGTGCTCGCCAACGTCACCGCCGGCATCATCTCGGTGGACAAGGGGGGGCTGCTCACCACGGTCAACAAGTCGGCCGAGAAGCTCCTCTTGATCAACAGCGACAAGGTCACCGGCAAGAACTTCCGCGAGGTGCTGCAGGCCGAGCACCTGGACATCGTCAAGGGGCTGTTGCGCGACATGGTGCTCGACAAGCACGACGCCATCGTGCGCCAGGTGACCATACCGATGCGGGACGGTGAACTGACCCTGCTCACCAACCTGACCGTCCTCAAGGACGAGAACGACGCCTTCATGGGGATGGTGGTGGTGCTGGACGACCTCACCTCGCTGATCAAGGCGCAGAGGATGGCGGCCTGGCGCGAGGTGGCCAGGAGGATCGCCCACGAGATCAAGAACCCGCTCACGCCGATCCAGCTCTCGGCGCAGCGGCTCAGGAAGCGCTACCTGTCCCGCTTCGCGGGCGAGGAAGAGGTCTTCGACCAGTGCACCAACATGATCATCAAATCGGTGGACGAGTTGAAGGGGCTGGTGAACGAGTTCTCCAACTTCGCGCGCATGCCGGCCTCGGTCCCCAAGCCCAACGACCTGAACGACATCCTCAAGGAGGCGCTCACGCTGTACGTGGAGGCGCACCGCCACATCCGCTTCACGTTGAACGCAGACGAGCAGATGCCGGCCATCATGCTGGACCGCGACCAGATCAAGCGGGTGGTGATCAACCTCCTGGACAACGCGGTAGCCGCCATCGAGGGCGACGGGGAGATCGAACTGGCCACCCGCTACGACAGCACGCTGAAGATGGCCACCTTCACCGTCTCCGACACCGGACACGGCATCGCCGCGGAGGACCGCCCCCGGCTCTTCGAGCCGTACTTCTCACGGAAGAAGAGCGGCACCGGCCTGGGCCTCGCCATCGTCAACACCATCATCTCCGACCACCACGGCTTCATCCGCGCCAAGGAGAACCACCCCAAGGGGAGCCGCTTCATCATCGAGCTCCCCGCCGACGCGTAAACTGCAGATTAAGGTCGAGATTAAGATAAAGAAGGTCGAAGCCCCGTGTGCTGCACCGGCGCCTGAACCTGCTTCGAGATACTGCTATGCCGCATAAAAAAATACGGGCCTGGCTGCTGCCGCTTCTGGCCACCATACTGACCGTCGTCGTCCTCGGGGCGAGCCTCCTCCCCCGCCTGCTCGACCTGGACACCTACAAGGCCGACATCCTGGCCCAGGTGAAGAGCTCGCTGAAGCGGGACCTGCAGTACCAGACCGGCGCCTTCACCATGCGGCTCACCCCCGCCTTCACCTTCACCGGCGTCACCATCAAGGAAAAGGACGGCGCGACCGATTTCGCCACCGCAGAGCGGCTCACGGTCCGGATCGCCATCCTCCCCCTTTTGCGCCGCGAGATCGTGCTGTCCCGGATCGAACTGGAGCGCCCGACCCTGAGGTTGTGGCGCGACCGCCAGGGGGTGTTCAACATCTCCGACCTCCTCACCCCCAGCGGCGGCGAGGCCCCGGGGATTCACGGCGTCCAGCTCAAGAAGGCCCAGATCCGCTTCACCGACTACGCCTTCTCCGACCAGCCGGTGGTCACCGAGCTCTCGGAGACCGACCTCTTCCTGAGCCGGATCACCCGCGGCAGGGATTGCGACTTCAAACTCAGCGGCCAGATCACCTCGGGCAAAACCAAGGTCCCCATCCACCTCTCGGGGGTGGCGGGCATCCCGGCGGCCGGGGTCCCCTTCACCTCGATGGCGGTACACGGCAAGATCACGACCGGCCCCATCGACCTCGGCCATTTCTGGCCCTACTACAGCCGCTTCGTCCCGTTCAAGAGCCTCTCCGGGCAACTGGAGCTCGACGCCAGCATCAAGGGGCACCTGAACGCCTTCAAGGGGAAAACGGAGTTCCGCTTCACCAGGATGAACCTCGACTATCCCCAGGTGTTCCACGCCAGGCTCACGCCGAAGTCCTTCAAGGGCTCCTGTTCGCTGCAGTTGACCGACCGCGACCTCGACATCGACCACGTCAAGGCCGACCTGGACGGCTTCAAGGTGAACGGGAAGGTGAAACTCTCGGAGCTGCACTCCGGCGACATGCGCATCACGGCAACCGCCAGCAGCAACAGCTTCAACCTGCACGACTACCGCCAGTACATCCCCTACGGCATCATCGTCGACGACACCTCCCACTTCATCGAGCAGAAAATCACCGGCGGCGTGTACCGGCTCGACCAGGGACGCCTGGACGGCAGGGTAAGCCAGATCCTGCACATGGAGCGGGGCCAGAACTACAACGTGCTCTACATCAAGGCGCACGTCGAGAACGGCGTGGTCAACTACGGCTCCGGCATCCCTGTCTTCACCGGCGTCAAGGGGCAGCTGGAGCTCTCCGGCAAGGACTTCATCCTCAAGGGGATGACCGGCCGGTTCGGCACCTCGCCGCTTTCCCTCGAGGGGCGCATCACCGACTACCCCCTCGACCATCCCTCCCAGTACCCCTTCACCGCCAAGGTGCAGCCCAGGCAGCCCGAGGTGGTTTGGCTCTTGGGAAAGGGGATCAGCTCCTTCACCACCAACTCCATCCTGAACCTCAAGGGTGAGGGGGGAACCGCCCTGTACAAGCTCTCGGGCGACAGCGACCTCGCCACCGCCGCCTACGGCTTCAAAGACCTGGTGGCCAAGCCGGCGGGGCGCACCAACAGCGTCTCCTTCGCCATGGAGTTCGACAAGGAGCAGTTCCGGATCACCTCGCTGCGTTACCTGCTTCCCCCCGCCTCCCTCTCCGCCACCGCAGTGAGCAGGTACGACGGACCGGTCAGCTTCGACATCAGGACCAACCAGTTCCAGAGCACCGAGGTGGGCCAGCTGGTACCCATGGTCAAGAAGTACCACCCCACCGGCCTGGTCCAGCTCCTGCTGCACGCCGCCGGCCCGGACATGGACCGGCTCGCCTGGAGCGGCAGCGTCGGGCTCGCCGGGGTGACCCTGAAACCGGGGGACAAGATCAAGCCCCTGACCGGGGTCAACGGGACGGTGAAGGTGAACGGCGAGACCTTCGAGACCTCACAGCTCCAGGTCAGGCTCGGCAGCACCAGCATCAGCGGGCGGGGCGTCCTGACCGGAACCCAGAACCCGAGCTGGCAGCTCATCTTCACCTCTCCCTCGGTCGATCCCGCCGATCTCGGCTTCGCCACCGGGGGCGCCCCGGTGCGGGTGGAACGGGTACAGGGCAACCTCACCTACCAAAAGGACAACCTGCAGATCAGCTCGCTCTCCGGCTCTCTGGGCAAGTCCTCGCTCCAGGTCAAGGGGAGCGTGAAAGAACTGAAGCAGCATCCGCTGGCGGAACTGGTGGTGAGCGCGTCGTACCTGAACCCCGACGACCTGATGCCGCTTTTCGGGGGACCAGGGGGCGACGGGCAACTCACCGTGAGGGCGCATGTCACCGCTACCGAGGGGAAAATAAAGGATTTCCCGTTCCAGCACCTCAGGAGTAGCGTTTTCTACGAAAATCACGTGCTGCAGCTGCTCCCCTTCGAGTTCAGCTCCTTCGAGGGTGAGGTCACCGGGAGGCTGCGCAGCGACCTCACCGCGCCGGCGCGGCACACGCTGTCGTGCAGCGTCCAGAAGGTCTCGGCTGCGGCGCTCTTGCACGCGCTGGGGGTGAAAAAACAGGAGGTGACCGGCGCCGTCTCGCTGCAAGGCGAGCTGAACGTGCGCGGGGAGACCGCGGCGGACTTCAAGCGGAGCATCCAGGGGAACGTGAAACTCAGGATCGAGCGCGGCAGCATCAGGAAGTTCTCCACGCTTTCCAAGATCTTTTCCATCCTCAACGTGTCGCAGCTCTTCAAGGGGCAGCTCCCCGACATGGTCTCGGGAGGGATGCCCTTCAACAAGATCACCGGGGACATCGCCTTCAGCAACGGGGTCGCCACGACGCAGAACCTGTTCGTGGACAGCAACGCCATGAACATCTCGGCGGTGGGCAAGATGGACCTGGTCAAGGACGAGCTCGACCTGAACGTTGGGGTGCAGCCGCTGCAGACGGTGGACAAGGTGGTGAGCAAGATCCCCATAGTCGGGTGGATCCTGACCGGAAAGGACAAGTCGCTGATCACCACCTACTTCGAGGCCAAGGGGAGAATTGAGGACCCACAGGTGACGGCGGTGCCTGTGAAGTCGCTGGCCAAGGGGGTCTTCAACATCTTCAAGCGGGTTTTCGAGCTTCCCGCGCGCCTGATTACCGACACCGGCGAGGTGATCATCGGGCGCTGAAGCGGTCGGCCCCTCGCGTATACCAGACTTTTTTTAGTTGTAAAGTCCATTAGTGTTGTGCTATTTTTTCTAACCGTTGTGATTCCTTAATTTCATCCAACACGGAGGAAACTGTGAAGAAGACTTTGGTCGTATTGTTGGCAATCGTTGCCGTGGCAGCTGCCGGCTGCAAGAAGAAAGAAGAAGCTCCGCAGGCACCTGCACAGCAGGCACCGGCTGCAGCCCCCGCATCCCAGATGCCCGCAGCAGCTCCGGGCACCGATCCGCACGCTGGCCTGAAGCCGCAGGAAGTGAAGCCGGGCGCTGGCCACAAAGGTAAGGTCCTCGAGACCATGGACTCCGGCGGGTACACCTACGTCCTGATCGAAGAGAAAGGCGAGAAGCTGTGGGTTGCAGCAATGCAGACCCAGGTGAAAGTCGGCGACACCGTCGAGTTCCCGGATTCTCCGCCGATGGTCAACTTCCAGAGCAAGACTCTGAAGCGCACCTTCGACAAGATCATCTTCGCCCCGGGCCTGGCTGTCAACAAGTAAGCCGCTCCCCGCAGCAAGGATAAAAAAAGGCGCCCCCCGCAAGGGAGGCGCTTTTTTTTGTTCATCCGGGAACTGCGACGCGAGGGGACTGGCTCCGCCAGGTGCCTGTCCCCTTGTGCGGTGACCAACGTCCTCCCCTTTGTGAATTCTTCCTGGTTCCCAAGCTCCAGCTTGGGAACCCCATATGGCGCAAAAGCTCCAGCTTGGCATCCGAGGGAAGTTGGAGATTCGGAAGGCTTTGCGTTCCCAAGGTGGACCTTGGGAACGAGATCATGCCCATCCCCCTCTCCCTCCGGGAGAGGGCTGGGGTGAGGGCGCTGCAATAGGCGATGACCCCGCTTCGTGGCCCCTCCCCCACCCGCCCTTCGGGCACCCTTTTCATCGTTTCATAGGCTTTTGCACACGCCCTGCCTTACCGCCGGCCTTGCCGCCCCCTACCCCCGCCTGGGCGGCGCCCTCGAGGGCGGCCTCGTCACACGGGTCGAGCTCCAGCGCCCGCTGGTAGTGGCGCGCCGCCGCGGCACGGTCCCCCTGCGCCAGGGCCAACTCCCCCAGTGCCAGGAAAGCGGGCAGGTGGTTGGGCACGAGCTGCGCCAGCTTGTGGTAGGAGCGGGTGGCGCCGGCCAGGTCGCCCATGCGCTCCTGCACCCCCGCCATCTGCAGCCACCCCCAGGGGTTGTCCGGTTCCTGCCGTGTCATCCCCCTGCAGAGCCTGATCGCGCCCTCCCAGTCCCCCTCCTGCTCCAGCGCTTCCGCCTGCAGCAGCTCGGTCACGAAGCTGTAGCCCACCAGTTCCCGCTGCGCCGCGAAATCGGCCGGGCTGAAGCGGGCTTTCTTCCCCGCCTTTTGCAGCGCCTTCAGCATCGACTGGCGCGAACGCTCCACGAACGGGTCGCGACGCACCAGGAAGCCTTCCCCTTCCTTTTTCTCGAACAGGTCGGCCGGCACCTCGTGCCGGCGCACCGCGCCATGCAGCAGTTCGGTCCCCGGATAGTACACCAGGGGGGAGACCTGTCCGTCCTGGGGACGGATCTTCTCGATGAGGCGCACGGTCTGCTGCAGGTCCTGGTCGCCTTCGCCGGGGATCCCGGTGATCAGGTAGACCGAGAGGTTGATCCCTGCCTTGCGCGCCGCTGCCGCCGCACGCTCCACGTCCGCCGGCAGGATCTTCTTCCCCAGCGCCTTGAGCATCTCCGGAGATCCCGACTCGACGCCGAACTGGATGCACTCGCACCCGGCGCGCTTCATGGCCACCAGCATCTCCTCGTCTACGGCGTTGACGCGGGACTGGCAGTTCCACAGGATGTGCAGACGCTGCTCCTGGATCAGGCGACAGATCTCCAGGACCCGGGCACGGTTGGCGGTAAAGGTATCGTCGCGGAAAGAGAAGTAAATGAGCCCGTAACGCTCCTTCAAAAGACGCAGTTCGCCGACAACGGAGGCGGGAGAGCGGAAACGGACACCACGGCCCCAGAACAGCGGCGACGAGCAGAACAGGCAACTGGCGGGGCAGCCGCGCGAGGTGATAACGAACTCGAGCTGGCGACGCAGGTCGACGCCGATGGTATGGCCCGGGTCGCTCCCGGGCAGGGGGAGCTGGTCCAGGTCAGCCACGGCGGCCCGCGGCGCACCCGCGGCGATCTCTCCCCCTTCCCGGCAGGCAACGCCCGCCACCTGCGACAAGGGGCGCCCGTGCGCGCGAGCCTGCACCAGTTCCAGCAGGGCCTGCTCCCCTTCCCCCAGCACCACGGCATCGACCGCGCCATGCCGCTCCAGCTGCTCGCGCCAGGAGTGGGTCGCGTGCGGGCCGCCCAGGACCACGCAGCAGGCGGGGTCGAGCTCCTTGGCCAGGGAGGCCAGCCGGATGGATTCCGACCGGTTATGGGTGAACTGGGAGATGCCGACCACGTCGGGCGCGAGCCGCTGCAGCAGTTCCCGGGCCTGCGCCCAGGAGGTGCGGGAGAGGTTGGCCAGGGTGACTGCGTGCCCCGCCTGCCTGAGCACCGCGTTCAGCGAGAGCAGGCCGACCGGCAGCAGCGAGGTGAAGGGGTCCTTGGCACCCTGGGGGTGACACTTGTACGCCAGGAGAATCTTCATGCGGAGCCCATAAAAAAATCCGGCCCGAGGGCCGGATTCGTTGACGATAGGTGGGGAAGGCAGCCTAGTTGCTGGTCAGGCCGTCCTCTTCCATCGAGTTTTCCGAGTTGTCCTCCTCGACACCGAGGATAAGGTCATCGAGCTTGAAGACATCCGGGTTGACCTTGGCTATCCGCTTGGCGCCCAAAAAGCGCGAACGGTAGTAGGAGGTGTTCAGGGAGGAGATCACCACCCTGCGGTCCCGCGACGAGGCATGGATCATCTTGTTGTTGCCGAGGTAGATGCCGACGTGCGACGGATAGGAGGCATAGGTGGCGAAGAAGATCAGGTCGCCCCTCTGCAGGTCGCCCGGCGCCACGGCACTGCCGACCTCGAACTGCTCGCGCGCGGTGCGCGGCAGGGATACTTCCAGTTCCTTGAAGACGTGCTGCACGAAGCTGGAGCAGTCGATGCCGGAGCGCGAGCTGCCGCCGAAGCGGTAGCGGGTCCCCAGGAAGCCATAGGCGGATTTCTTCAGTTCCTTGATGCTGTCTGCCTTGAGTTCCGTGCTCTTGGAAAGATCGACATGGTGCTCCGGCTCCAGCGAGGCGAGCTCCTGGATGCTCTGTTCGTAATCCTTCTCGTTGAAGAGATCGGGGTGACGCAGCTGCAGCTTCCTGCTAACCTTGACCTTCGGCTCGTCCGCGGGCTCGCTTTCCTTGAGTACCAGCACCTTTCCCGCCTTCACCCTGCTGCCGCTGAGGCCGTTCAGCCTCTTCAGCTCGGCGACCGAAACCCCGGTCTTCTTGGCGATGCGGGAAAGTGTCTCGCTCTTCTTGACCTTGTACACCTTGGTGTCGGAGCCGGCCGACGCGCTCTTCCCCTCGGAAACGGAGCGGGGCGGAATGACCAGGAGCACGCGCGGCTTGACGCTGTTGCCGACCAGGTTGTTGGCGGCCTTCAGCTCTTCGACGGTCACGTTATATTTTTTGGCGAGGGAATATAGGGTTTCGTGCTTTTTTACGCGATGGGTCTTTGCGGCGAAGGCGAGCGAAGGTACGGAGAGCATGACGATGCACAGGGTAAAGAGCTTCAGGCTTTTTATCATGAGTCCTCCTTCATTGTTTTAGAAAAAAAAGCGGGTGCGTCAATTTATATAACAAAAGACGCACCCTGTCAACTTTAATGACCTCTTACGGAGCCGGCGCAAAAAAACAAGGCTGTGCTTTCGCTGAGTTAGCGTTTGCGGGTCGGAGGCTTCGGTTGTTTCTTTTCCACGGTTACCCGCACCAGGGACCGGTCCAGGTTCACCACCACCACGCCGGGCGGAAGGCGGATCAGGTCCTTGCTGATCGGGATGTTGTTGTTCCCCTCCTTGGCCTTGGACAGGTCCAGGTCCACCACGATGTCGAGGTTCTTGGGCGATGCCACCAGGTTGGAGAATGATTTCAGCTGCAGATCCACCTCGTCCGGGAAACTCCGGGTCAGGGTGAGGTTGTCGGGGAGGTTATGGAAGGTGACCGGAGCGGTCACGGTGAGGATCTCCCCCTGCCGGTAGGTGATCAAAAGCCAACTCACCACCACCACGCAGAAAATGGCGACCTTGGGCCAGAAATTGGAGAAGAGCCGTTTGAACACCCCCACGCGCTGCTCCTCGCGGGAGAGCGGCTGCAACAGCGAGGTGAGCCGCTCGTGCAGCTGCGCCTGCGACGACATCACCTCCAGATTCCCCTGCAGCGACAGGGAGACCTCGCCACGCTCCTCGGAAACCACCACGATGGCCGCGTCGGAACGCTCGGAAAGCCCCAACGCCGCGCGGTGGCGGGTACCCAGGTGCTGGGGCACGTCGGCGCTCACCGACAAGGGGAGGTGGCAGGAGGCGAGCGCCACCCGGCCGTCTTTGACCAGCACCGCCCCGTCGTGCAGCGGGGAGCCGGGCATGAAGATGCTGGTGACCAGGGAACCGCTCACCAGCGAGTCCATGGGGACCCCGTGCAGGATCAGATCGTCCAGGAGCTCCTCGCGCTGGAACACGACCAGGGCGCCGATGCGCTGCGAGCCGAGCGAGAAGGCCGTGGCGGAGAATTCCAGGAGGTCGAGCCGCACCACGCTCTCCTGGTGCTCGAACAGGTTGCGCAACAGGCTCAGGCGGTACAGGGCCTGCCGGATCTCGGTCTGGAATACCACGATCAAGAGGACCAGGAGCACGGTCCCCAGCTCCTGCAGGATCCAGCTGGTCATGAAGAGTCCGAAGCTCTTGGTGACGAAGTAGATGACGCCCAGGAACAGGAGCCCCAACACCACCTGGAGCGCCTTGGAGTTCTTGAACCAGCTGTAGAGCTGGTAGAGCAGGAAGGTCATGATCAGGATATCGGCGATATCCTGCGGCCTGATTTGCGGGAACAACGGTTGCCTCCTTGGGGGACGGCGCGGGCGGGAGCCGAAAGCGGACGGCGTTAAAACGGGGCCGGGCCGCTTTTTGCTGGCAAGCCGTGGCGCTTTGTGCTAAAAATCAAGCCTTGCAAAAGGGCTCCCTGTCACGGGAAGCGGTCAAAATTTATAGCATTTCAGGCGCCAAAAAGGTAGGAAAATATGTACGCATTGTCGGAAAAGGGTGAGCGCATCCGCGCCATGTTCGGGAGCATAGCTCCGCGCTACGATCTTTTGAACAGGCTCCTGTCGCTCGGCATCGATCGCCGCTGGCGCCGTTTCGCCGTGGCCAAGATCGGCCTGCGCGGCCCCGGCCTGGTGCTGGACGTGGCCACCGGAACCGGCGACGTGGCACTGGAGATCGCATCCCAGACACCCGCTTCCGTTAACATCGTCGGCATCGACTTCACACCCGAGATGATCGACCTGGGCCGCGTCAAGGTACAGGAGTCACGTCACGCCGGGCGCATCAAGCTCGAGGTGGCCCCCTGCGAGGACATCCCGTACCAGGACGGCTGCTTCGACGCCGCCACCATCTCTTTCGGCATCAGGAACGTCGTCGACCGCATCAAGGGGCTGACCGAGATGCGCCGGGTGCTCAAGGATGGCGGCAAGATCGTGATCCTCGAGTTCTCCACGCCCACCATGCCGGTGTTCAAGGACATCTACCACTTCTACTTCCTGAAGGTACTCCCCAAGATCGGCGGCGCCTTCTCCCGGTTCAGCGCCTACCAGTACCTCCCCGATTCCGTCCTCGAATTCCCCTCGCGCGAGGTGTTCAAGGGGATGATGGAGCAGGTGGGTTTCAAGGACGTGCACCACTTCGACCTCACCGGCGGCATCGCCACGGTCTACGTGGGAACTAAATAAGCAGATTAAGACAAAGATTAAGATATAGAAAAACTGAGGCCAAGGTTTGAACTGCCAACTCAACCTCGGCCTCAACTTGTTTCAGCCCAGGCGTTTCTTAGTCTTAATCTCAGTCTTGATCTTGTTTCTGAAACATGACCCGCGCCACCGGCATCTCCGGTGCGTCGACCTCTTCCTCCAGTAGCAGGATCCTCCCCGCATACCCGCCGAAGATACGCCCCAACTCCCCCGGCTGCAGCAGGAAGTCCTTGCGATGCTCTCCCGGCATCTCCGGGGTGTCCAGAATGGTCTCCATGAGCAGCACCCCTCCGGGGGCCAGTGCCTCCACCAGCGAGGGGATCAGGTCCCGCATCAGGAAGTTGAAGTTGAGGACCAGGTGGTACTCGCCCTGCGGGCGCCACGACTCCAGGTCGGCCTCGATCAACTCCACGGCGACGCCGACCTCGGCCGCCCGCCTCCTGGCACGCTCCAGTCCCCGCGGCGAAATGTCCACCCCGGTCGCCTCAAAGCCGTGCTGCGCAAGGTAGATGCAGTTGCGCCCTTCGCCGCAGGCCAGGTCGAGCGCCCGGCGCCCGGGAACCAGGGACATGATGCGTTCCAAGGAGTCGGCCAACAGCCGCGAGGGGGTCAAGGAAAAGAAATGTTCCGTGCCGCTGTAACGCTGGTCCCATTTGACGCGATCGGATTGCATACCCTCCCCCTCCCCAGCCTTTCTCCATGCCGTGCCCAAAATCCGCATTTTCGCCCCGATTGTCAAGCCTTTCCACCTTAGAACGGAGGGGGACTGGCTCCGCCAGGTGCCTGTCCCCTTAGTGCTTGGGGGAAGCTGACTGAACTGAAAGGAGCGTTCCCGACCCAAGCAGCCAGATTGCAAGGAGATGGAAAAGTAGCCTGTCCCCTTTTCTTCTAGTCCCCTCTCCCCCTGGGAGAGGGTGCCCGAAGGGCGGGTGAGGGAGCGGCCCGGCTGCGATTATTTTGCCCTTGGCAACGCCCTCACCCTAGCCCTCTCCCGGAGGGAGAGGGGATGTGGAGCTTTTAGCGGCAACCGTACTGACCACAGCCAAAGCTTGCGACATTTTCTGTCGCGCACCTGTGGTTTCCTGTAGAAAAACAGGAGGTGCACCATGATCTACCTAACCAACGATGCGCTGGACCAGGCAGTTTACTTCGAGATGCGTGGCAAGGAAGCGCTGCGCACTGGGAAATCCTTCCAGCAGGTCTACCACGGGCTCCTGGGCAACGGGGTACACGAAGTCGAGGTCACCCTGAAAAAAAGAAGAGGCTCCGTCGAGGTCGCTTTCGGCGACAGCGCCCTGTTCTGCTTCGTGGAAGAGGACGCCCTGCGCCGGATGCTGGAAGGGATGATGAAGGAAAAGACCGTGCACTGAGCCCCGGCTCGCCTGCTTGACTTCAACCTCACGAACGGTAGCATTAGCGGATGCTAATTATTTCCGATCCCTCGGGGTTCACATGCAGGCAAGCCTTCTACGGCGCACTGCTCTCCTCGAGCCAAAATCCTCCGGATTACGTGACCTTGCCACCCACGGCAACGTCCGGACCGGCCGGTTACCAGCGGGATTGGCAGGGGGGAAACCAATGAGAAAGTGGCTTTGGTGCGTTGTGATGCTTTGCTCCCTTCCCGGGCTGCGCGGCGTGTGTCACGGAGCAGGCTTCAAGGTCAGCGAGCAGGGGGCCAAGGCGATGGCGATGGGGAACGCCTTCGCCGCCCAGGCCGACGACCCCAGCGCCCTGTACTTCAACCCCGCCGGCATCGCCTTTCTGTCGGGGTTCCAGGTGAACCTCGGCGCACTGGGGATCATCGTGCCCCAGACCGAATTCCGGGGGACCACCCCCCTGTCCGGCACGGCCCCGCTGGATACCGGGACCACCACGGCCGTCGAGCACTCCCGGCGCGACATCGTCATCGCCCCCACCCTGTACGCGAGCTACGCGCTCGACACCCTTCCCCTTTGCTTCGGCTTCGGCGTCAACGCGATCTACCCGTTGTCCAAGTCATGGAGTGACTCCAGCGTCTTCCGCAACCAGGTCCAGATCGCGTCGATCAAGCCGGTCAATTTCCAGCCCACCGTCGCCTACCGCTTCGACGACCTGAACCTCGGGGTCGCCGCCGGCATCGACGTCACCTACGCCGTGGTGTCACTGCAGAAGTCGCTCTACTCGCCGGTCGTCGACCCCACCGCGCCGGCGCCCCCGTTCGGGGCGTACGAACTGGGGTCGCTCGGTGTGGACGGCACCGGCACCGACGTGGGATACAACTTCGGGCTCCTGTGGAAACCGCGCAGCGACTTGAGCTTGGGCCTCGCCTACCGGAGCAAGATCACGCTCGGCATCGAGGGGGACGCCAATTACCTCGCCACCACCCCGACGGGCATGGGCGCCATAGGTCTCGCCGACTCGGCCGTGTTCCCCTACACCAGGGCCCGCGCCAGCAGCAGGGCCTCCGCCACCATCCCCCTCCCCGACACGCTGGATGTCGCGGTCGCCTGGCGCCCGACCCGGAAACTCACCCTCGAATTCGACGCCACCCGCACCGGCTGGAGCAGCTTCAAGAGGCTCGAGTTCCACTTCGACGCACCGCAATTCGCCGCCCTCAACAACCAGCCCGATGCCAGAAACTGGCGCGACGTCTGGGGCTACAAGTTCGGCGCGCAGTACCAGGTGAATCCGCGCCTGGCCCTGCGCGCCGGTTACTCCTTCGACGAGTCGCCGGTCCCGAACGAGACGGTGGACCCGCTGCTCCCGGACGCCGACCGGCACAGCTTCTCGGTGGGCGCCGGCATCGGCAACGCCCTGGGCACAGTCGACCTGGCCTACATGTGGGTGCACTTCGTGGACCGCACCGTGCACAACCAGGACATGACCACCCTGCGCGGCGCCAACGGCGTCTTCAAGAGCGACGCCTACCTGCTGGCCGCCAACCTGAACCTCAAGTTCTGACGCCTATACGGCTGCGGAGGAAACCATGACCCAGCACCTGCTACGCCTGTTCGGCATCCTGCTGCTCCTCCTCACCCTGGCCGGCTGCGGCTCGGATTCGGGCATGAGCCAGTCGGCAAGCCCCAACACCGCCCTTTTCGACCCCAGCACCAGCGAGGTGCCACTCCCCAACGTGCTGGCTACCGCCGCGGCCCGGGACCCGATCACCCAGTACACAGACCCGGTCACGGGAACGGTCGGCCTGAGGCCCGCCAACCGCCCCATGAACCCGCTGGAGGCCCTGGCCTACGTGAACCGCTACGAGGTCGGCGGCACCAACGCGGTCGCCGGGGTCAACGCCCCCATCTACCTCCGTTTCGCCCGGCCGCTGCAGCCTGCATCGGTGAACGGAACCAACATCAAGGTGTTCCGGATCGGGGCCGACAGCGCGTCGCCGGCGGCGACGGAGAACAACCCGCTCAGCTTCAGCGACGTGACCGCCAGTTTCAGCTTCAGCTATACCCCCGGGCGCAGCGACGTCTCCCTCTCCCCCACCTTCCCGCTCCAGCCCGGCAGCCGCTACCTGTACCTGGTCACCAACCGGGTCAAGGACGCGGCCACCGGCGGCTCGGTGAGCAGCTCGGTCTACTTCGCGGCCCTGAAGTCCGAGCTCCCCCTGCTGGGCCCCTTCGCGCCGCTCGAACAGATCAGGGCGAACACCGTCGACGGCGGCGGCAACGTGCTCTTCTCCGGCTATGCTAAGGTCATGAACGACCTGACCGCTGCGCCATCGGTGACCAGCGTGTCCAGCCGCAGCCAGATCGCCCTCCTGGGGCGCTTCAACACCACTGCGGCCGGCTTTGTGGCCACCGACCCGGCCGATCCGGTCGGGAGCCTGGTCCCGGTGGAGAGTGCGCTGCGGGCCTTTGCCGCCGGCAGCGACCTCCCCGGCGGTCTTCCCGGCAAGAGCTGGCTCGGCGCCGGGCTCAACGCGGTTGCCGTGACCGGCACCCTCACCCCTGCCGCCTACTGGGGCGCAGTGCTGGCGGGAACCGGCATTCCGGCGGCGGCGCCGGCCAGCGTCGGGGCGGTGGTGACCGGGACCATCGCCACTGCCGACATCTCCATGAACCCCGTGGCGGCCCGGGGCAACCCGGTCATGAACCAGAACCTCGCCTTCGCCAGCTACAGCGCGGCGAGCGCGGTGCTGCTTCCCTTCCGCGATACCGGCACCGGCAGGCTCACCGGTTTCTACTACAGTGACCGCCGCATCCCCTTCGTCTACTTCGCCCCTGCGGGCACTGCTCCCGCAGGAGGGTGGCCCCTGGCCATCTACCAGCACGCCATCAACGGCAGCAAGGAACAGGCGATCGCGGTGGCCGGCACGCTCAATGCGGCCGGGTACGCGGTGGTGGCCATCGATCTCCCGCTGCACGGCGCTCTCGCCCTGCCGGGGCACGTGACCGGCACCGTGTGGGGCGAGGACTTCATCGCCCTGGGGGCGCCGCTGGCCGCACGGACCAACGTCCAGCAGGCCGCCTTCAACCTGGACCGGCTGGAGCTGGTAGCTGCGACGCAGGGATTCGCCCCCCTGGGGGCCAACGCGCCCAACCCGGCAGTGAAACCGAAATATGTCGGCGTGAGCCTGGGCGCCATCGTCGGGGCCTACTACCTGGCCGGCAACACCACCCTCTCCACGGCGCCCGGCTCTCCGCCCTACACCCAGGCCACCCTCGATGCCGACATGAAAGGGCTCTTGAGCGTTCCTGGTGCGCGCATCGCCTACCTGCTGCGTGACAGCGTCGATTTCGGCCCCGGCATCAACGCCGGCCTCGCCCGCGCCGGGATCACCGCCGGCACGCCGACCTACGAGAAGTTCTTCCAGCTCACCCAGTCCGTGTTCGACCCGGTCGATCCAGCCACCATGACCACGCCGCTCCCCGACCTGCGCACCGGGAGCGCGCTCCCCTCGAGGCTTGCCGGGCGGGTGCTGATCCAGGAGGCGACCAGCACCGCCTTCGACGCCAACGGCCGCCCGACCAACGGCGACAAGGTCATTCCCAACTGGAGCACGCGTTACCTCGGCAACGCCCTCGGGGGGCGCGGCGCACTGGGGACTCAGGAGGCCCGCGACGTGGCCCCCGGCTTCGACCAGTTGAGCTACCTCTCCGGGGGGGTACCGGTTCCGTTCATGATGACCCTTTCCGGCAGCGCCGTGATCCCCAAGGTCGCACCCGCCGCGGGAGACGCCGCCGCCAGCGGGCCGCGGCAAGGGTACTTCCAGTTCGACCAGCCCGACGTGAGCCACGGCTTCCTCATCGACCCGGTCACTTCCCCGGTGAGCTTCCTCTTGGGCCAGCGGCAGATGTTCTACTTCGTCAGCAGCGGTCTGGTGATCGACCCCACCGTCGTCTCGACGTCGCTGCCCAAGGCAAGCCGCACCCTGCCGCCACTGCCGCCCTACCGGGTAATCCCGGCGCCGGCGGCGCGGCTGTTCGCCTCCCCGACCTGATCCAGCCGGGCCCCGCCGTCCCAGGCGGGGCCCGCTCCCCACCCGTCACGCCCGTCGTATCCAGTCCCTCCCCAATTCCTTTGCTGGCACTCCCCACCTAAACTTAGCTCTCGACAAAATTGGTCGTTTGCAATATATTCCGCCAATCGTGTATACATTTTTTGCCGTGCCGTCCGCACGGTTACGGTTACCCAGTCACCATCAATCCCACGCAAAGGAGAACAGAACCGATGGCAACTCCAGAGTTCAAGTACCAGGAAGCTTTCCCGCTCGGGCCGGATACCACCAAGTACCGCCTCATCCCGGACTCCCAGCAGTACGTTTCGGTCGCCAACTTCGAAGGCCAGGAGGTGCTCAAGGTAGCCCCGGAGGCCCTCACCGTGGTGGCCAACACCGCGATGAAGGACCTCTCCTTCCTGCTCCGCCCTGAGCACAACGAGATGGTCGCCAAGATCCTGACCGATCCGGAAGCCTCCCAGAACGACAAGGGTGTTGCCCTCGCCTTCCTGAGAAACGCCGAGGTTGCCGCCAACTTCGAGCTCCCCATCTGCCAGGACACCGGCACCGCCATCGTCATGGGCAAGAAGGGTCAGCAGGTCTGGACCGGCGCCAACGACGAGGAGTACCTCTCCAAGGGGGTTTACAGGACCTACACCGAGGAGAACCTGCGCTACTCGCAGACCGTCGCCCTCGACATGTACAAGGAGACCAACACCGGGACCAACCTCCCGGCCCAGATCGACCTGTACGCCACCAAGGGCGCCGAGTACAAGTTCCTGTTCATGGCCAAGGGGGGCGGCTCCGCCAACAAGACCTACCTGTACCAGGAGACCAAGGCGCTCCTTAACCCGGACAGCCTGGTCAAGTTCCTGGTGGCCAAGATGAAGACGCTGGGCACCGCGGCCTGTCCGCCGTACCACCTGGCCTTCGCCATCGGCGGCACCAGCGCCGAGGCGTGCCTGAAGACCGTGAAGCTCGCCAGCGCCAAGTACCTCGACGCGCTGCCGACCAGCGGCAATGAGCACGGCCAGGCCTTCCGCGACCTCGCCCTCGAGGCGGAGCTCTTAAAGGCGGCCCAGGAGTCCGGCATCGGCGCGCAGTTCGGCGGCAAGTACTTCGCCCACGACGTGCGCATCATCCGCCTGCCGCGCCACGGCGCCTCCTGCCCGGTCGGCATGGGTGTTTCCTGCTCGGCGGACCGCAACATCAAGGCCAAGATCAACAAGGAAGGGATCTGGGTCGAGCAGATGGACGAGAACCCGGGGCGCCTCATCCCCGAGCGTTTCCGCGGCAAGCACGAGCACGGCGTCAGGATCAACCTGAACCAGCCCATGAAGGACATCCTGGCCGAGCTCTCCAAGCACCCGGTCTCCACCCCGCTGCTGCTCTCCGGCACCATCGTTGTCGGCCGCGACATCGCGCACGCCAAGTTCAAGGAGATCCTCGACTCCGGTAAGCCGCTTCCGGAGTACCTGAAGAACCACCCGATCTACTACGCGGGCCCTGCCAAGACCCCGAAAGGTAAGCCCTCCGGCTCCTTCGGCCCCACCACCGCCGGCCGCATGGATTCCTATGTTGACCTGTTGCAGGCCAACGGCGGCTCCATGGTCATGATCGCCAAGGGCAACCGCTCCCAGCAGGTGACCGACGCCTGCAAGAAGCACGGCGGCTTCTACCTCGGCTCCATCGGCGGCCCGGCCGCGATCCTCGCCGAAGAGAACATCAAGAAGGTCGAGTGCATCGACTTCCCGGAACTGGGGATGGAGGCGGTCTGGAAGATCGAGGTCGAGGACTTCCCGGCGTTCATCCTGGTGGACGACAAAGGAAACGACTTCTTCAAGCAGTTGGGAATTTAACGCAGAGGTGAGGGGGGGCGAATGATTATTCGCCCCTACAGATCATCGTTGAAACGGAAAGAGCCCCCGTTGCCGTCATGGCAGCGGGGGCTCTTTTCGTTTTACATGTAGACCATGACGCGGAAGTGGAGTCTGCCGTCCATGGTGGTGAAGGGGATGGTCACCCCCTTGCACTGTACGCTCATGCTTCCGTCCGTGGTGGACTGTTCGGGGGGATCCGTCATCGGCCGCAGGCGCCCGGAGAGAACCAGCGGAAGCCCCAGGGCGACACTGCCGTACTGTTCGTGGTACTTGGTCTTGAAGACACCGGCGATGTTGTTGGCGACCTCGCCGACCGCATCGTTGATGGCCTCGTCATCCGCTTCGTCCAGCATCAGGAGGTCCTTGGCAATCTGTTCGGCGGGCCCCTTCTCGGTGGCGAAGATGATGTAGCCGACCCGGTCCCCGGCGACGCCCACGATCCCGACCACGTCACTGGTCAGCGGGTTGATCTTCTTCTCCACCTTCCCCGCGTAGATGTCGGTATTCATGTAGCTCTTGAAGGTGTCCTGCGTGGCGGACATGATGGTGAACATGATCTCTTCGAACGTTATGCTGTTGCTCAAGGCAACCCCCTTTGGGCAATTGACAATGGAGAATTGACAATTACAACGATTTTTTCGCCTCCCCTATTTCTTCGTCACTTTCACCCATACCTTTAGAATACAATTACCGCCGTCCTTACCGGGAATTGCCTCCCGTGCCATAGCCGAACGCGATCTCAGCAGATCCTGTTGTCAATCGTCATGTCAATTGCCCCTAAAGGAACTGTGCCGGGTTGTCGCAGCAGACGATTCCCTCCAGTGTGTCCAGCAGCCGCTCGTTGAAGGATCCCTTCATCTCCTGCTTCATGATCAGCAGCGCTATAGACGAGGAGAGTGCCTTACGGCAGGAGCGGTCTATGGTCAGGGTGCAGTAGACATCGCAGATCGCGGCGACCTGGGCGCTGCGCGATATCTCAGGCCCCTTCAGCCCCTGCGGGTAGCCGTTGCCGTTGTTGCGCTCGTGGTGACAACGCACCACCCCCAGCGAGATGTCGGAGAGTTTGGTGTTCTTCTTCAGGTACTGGTAACCCTCTTCGGGGTGCTTGCGGTACTCCTCCAGCTCTTTCGGGGTAAGCTTCCCCTCCTTGCTGAGGATGGCAGGAGAGACGAAGACCTTGCCGAAGTCGTGCAGCAGGGTCCCGATGCCGACGTCGAGCATCTCGTCGTGGGAAAGGAGGTAGGCCTCCGCATGCAGCAGCACGGACAGGGCCGTCACCTGCAGACTGTGCACGAAGGTGTAGTAGTTGTGGGTCATCACGCTTTCCAGCGATTGGAAGGAGTCACGGTCGCTGGCCAGGTACTGCAGCAGGTTCTCGACCATCCTTTGGCTGCGGGAGAAGTCGGAGACCTTTTGGGGGTGCTCGAAGATGTCCCCCACGAAGTTGATGGAGGTCTGGTAGATGATCTTCCCCTTGGTCTTCGCCTCTAGCGTATCGTCCTTCAGCACGCGCTCGGCGTTGTTCTCCATGTAGGCCGTGATCACCTCGAGATCGGCGGGGCTTACGAAGAGGAATTCGACCTTGTTCTCCATCAGGCGGGCGGCATCCTGGCTGGAGAAATTCCTGCCATGACTCTTGTAAAGGATGTATTTGCCGCCGCTTTTTATGTACAGGGCGACGTCCGGGAAGATGTCCGCCTGGATGCTCTCTATGCTTACGGGTACGTAAAGCTCCCCCATGGCTACCTCCGTTTCGAGCTCGTGCCGGCGCAAAAGCGCGCCGACTTGGGGTCTTTATCGGCAGCAAAGGGGCGACCTTGAGGCTTGCCACTGAAATTGTCACGGGAAAACGGCTAGATTCCGGTCAACTCCTCGATCTTCAGTTCCAGATCGTCGCCGTTCACCCGCACCACCTGCCCGTTGTCCTCCTCGGTACGGATAACGCCCTCGTCGATCCACACCTGCAGACGCTCCATCTCCACTCCGAACTTTTCACATGCCTCGGCCGGGGTGTACCAGGTTTTGGATACCAGCATGATCGATCCCTCCTTCGCTTCGGTCCCACCCGGAGCTGAGGCGTCCACTGCTAATAACAGCACGGCTGCCTCGGTTTTAATTACAGTTCCACCGTTGGATGGTACCGCTTATGCCTACCATGTCAAGCGAGGCCGCGCCGTAGCACCGCAAAACGATTAACTTTTTTAGACAGATGCATTTTTTACTATTCCGCGCGGCAGTTGTGCCGATAAGAGTACGGCGGCTACTTAATGAGTCGTCCGTGGAGAGGGCACATGCAAAACAAGGAACAGCAGCGCGAGACCGTCCTGTTCGTGGACGACGAGAAAAGCTACCTGGCCTACACCAGCGACCTGTTCGAGAACAGGGGCCTCAACATCCTGACCGCTGCTTCCGCGATGGAGGCGCTGCAGATCGTCGAGCACCAGTCGGTGGCCGTGGTGGTCTCGGACAACGAGATGCCCGGAATGCGGGGCATCGAGCTCCTGTCCCGGATCAAGGAGGTCTCGCCCCACACGGTGAAGATCATGATGACCGGGAGCGCCGACCTTTCCACGACGCTGGCGGCCATCAACAGCGGCGAGGTGTTCCGTTTTGTCCTGAAGCCGTGGAAGAAGGCGGAGATGCTGCGGGCGGTAAAGGACGGCATCCGCCGCTACCGCGTGCTGCAGGCCATCAAGCGCGAAGACGAGTTCATCCTGCACTCGCTGGCGCAGACCATCGAGCTGAAGGACGCCTGCACCAAGGGGCATTGCGACCGGGTCGCCACCCTGGCCCTGAGGCTGGCGGCGAAGCTCGGGGTCCCCGAGGATGTCCAGCAGGAGATCAGGTACGGCAGCTGGCTGCACGACTGCGGCAAGATCGGGGTGCCCGAAGCGATCCTCAACGCGGAACGCGCACTGACCCCGGAGGAATTCAAGATCGTCATGAAGCATCCCGAGTGGGGGTGCGAAGTGGTGAGGAAGGCGAACCTCTCCACGACGGTGCAGAACATCGTGCTCTACCACCACGAACGGTTCGACGGCAAGGGGTACCCGTACGGGCTGGATGGAAGCAAGATACCCATCGAGGCCCAGATCGTGGCCACCGCCGACATCTGCGACGCGCTGACCATGGATCGCCCCTACCGCAAGGGGTTCACCCGTGAAGAGGTCACGTGGACCATGAAGGGGATGAGCGGCACCAACCTCGACCCCAAGCTGGTGCAGACCCTGTTCTTCCTGCTGGCAGAGGATCAACCGACGGAGATTTGATCTTTCCTGGGGAAGCATAGCCGTGCTTCCCACCGTGGCGATGCATCACGAGGATGGTCGGGAGAAAATGCCGTGATGACTGCAAATTACCCTACGGGATGCAGCCCGAAACGTGGTCATTAGTACCCAATAAACCCCGTTTTTTAACCAGATAAAATTTAAGTTACCACCCCCCTTCCCGATAAGCCCCCATATGTTGCTCTCGCCGGTTCCGCCCAGACGTTGCTGGCCATCATCCTTCTCAACCCTCCGATCGCCCGCTCCACTCCTCATGCTGCCATGATCACACCGGCAGCGCTCCCCGGCTCTCCAGTCCAATTCCGCTGACGCAGGAGGAAGACATTGGCAGCTACCTCATCCAATGACGCACTTCAGATGGTGACCTTCATGCTGGGCAGGGAGGAGTACGCCGTGGACGTCATGGAGGTCCGCGAGTTCGTCGACATGATACCCGTTACCAAACTGGCCAACGCCCCAGGCCACGTGGAGGGGGTGATCGACCTCAGGGGGAGCGTGGTGCCGGTTATCTCACTAAGAAAGCAGTTCGGCCTCCCGGCGGTCGAGGACGGCACCTTCACCTGCATCGCCGTGATGGATTTCGGCGGCGAACTTAAAGGGTTCGTCATCGACGAGGTGACCGACGTGATCCGCGTCCAACGCAGCACCATCCTGCCTCCGCTCGACGTGGGGGGAGAGCCCTGGGTCGAGGGGATCCTCAACCTGGAAAACCGGCTGGTGGTGGTGATGGACCTCAAGCATCTCGCATAGGAGCATGATCATGGAAGAGACCCGCAATCAGAGACTGGCGCTGCAGGACGCCATGGTATTCCTGGGGGCCATTGCCTCGGGAACGGAACAGGCGATCGGGGAGTCGGCAAGCGGCATATCCTACCTGGCCGGCGTGAACCTGGGGAAGAAGCTTTCCCGCGGGGTGCCTTCTACCGACAGCATCGAGCAGGCACTGCAGGCGACCCGCGAGGTCCTGGAGAAAAACGACTACCTCTGGCTTTTCGAGCCCTTCCAGACGCACGACCAGGAAAGCCTGGTGCGGCGCACGGAGCAGGGGATGGAGGTGATGCTGGTGTTCAGGGACTGCATGATCCGCCAGTCGCTGTTCCGCTTCGGGCACGTGCAGAAGGGTTCCCTGTGCAACATGATGTACGGCTTCTTCGCGGGGGCTCTGCAGAACATCATGGGGCGCGAGTCGTCGCTGGAGATCGTCCACGCCGGGGAAAACGCCTGCTACAAGAGACTGCTGGTCAGGGACTGCTAGCGGCATGGGGAGGTACACGTCATGGGGGAGGTAACGGTCAACACCGAGTGGCTGAGCGACTGCTCGGGGTGCCACGTCGCCATAGTCGACCTGCACGAGAAGATCCTGAGCGTGCTGGAGGCGGTGCGCATCCAGCGCTGCCCCGTCCTCACGGACATCAAGGATTATCCGCCCGCCACCGTGGGGCTGGTGTCGGGCGCCATCAGAAACGAGCACGACCGTCAGGCCGCCCTGGAGATGCGCAAGGCCTGCGATCTGGTGATCGCCTGGGGCTCCTGCGCCGTCTTCGGTGGGCCCGCCGGGGCGGGCAACATCCACACGCCCGATGAGATAGCCGCGGCGGTCTACCTGGAGAACAAGACCACCGTCCCCGCCCCGCCCCCCTCGAAGATGGTTTCCCCACTGGAGTCGCAGGTCTCCCCGCTGGACTCGGTGGTCGAGGTCGACCTCTACCTCCCGGGCTGCCCGCCGCACCCCGCCTTCGTCTTCGAGGCCCTGATCGCGCTGGTGGAGGGGAGGCAGCCGGAGGTGAACGGGCGCAGCGTCTGCGCCAAGTGCAAGCGCAAGATGGAGAAGACCGGGGTCGAGACGCTGCGTTCCCACTTCGAGGGGGTGCCCGACCCGGAGCGCTGCTTCCTGAGCCAGGGGTACACCTGCCTGGGATCGGTCACCATCGACCGCTGCCTCGCCCCTTGTCCCGGCAACGGGGTTCCCTGCACCGGCTGCGCCGGGGCCACCATGCAGATACTGACCGAGCCCAACCGGGACATAAGGACGGAGATCGCGGACCGGATGTCCCGGCTCACCCGCATCGGGCGCGACGAGATCGTGCGCAGCCTGGAACGCTCCGCCAAGTCGCACTATTCCTACACCATGGCCACGCAGATGATCGGCAACAAGCCCACCTTCCACATCAGGAAGTGGATTGAAGAGGAGCAGGCCGATTTCGAGGCAGGGGGAGAGGCATGAAGAAGACGCTGAAGATCGACCCGGTCACCAGGATCGAGGGACACGCCAAGGTGTTCATCGACCTGGACGCCGCCGGAAAGCTGGAGAGCGCGGGGCTCGTGGTGAACGAGCTCAGGGGATTCGAAAAGATCCTGATCGGCATGGAGGCGGACCGGATGCCGCACGTCACCGCCCGCATCTGCGGGGTCTGTCCCACGGCGCACCACCTTGCCGCCTGCAACGCGCTCGACAACGCCGCCGGGGTGGCCCCGCCGCCGGCCGCCCTCCTGCTGCGGGAACTCATGTATCTCGGGCACATCATCCATTCCCACTCCCTCTCCATCTTCGTGCTGCAGGGGCCGGACCTGGTGCTGGGGCTGGATGCCGAACCCGGGCAGCGGAACATCGTGGGGATCGTGGCGGCGAACCCGGAACTGGCGAAGATGGCCCTTGCCCTGCGCAGCATCGGGCAGCGCATCAACGAGATGGTCGGGGGGAGAGGCACCCACCCCGTCACCTCGGTGGCCGGCGGCATCGCCTTCGTCCTGGAGAAGGAAAAGCACAAGGTGCTCAAGGGGTGGGTCGCCGAGGCGAAAAAGCTCCTCCCCAAGGTGGCGCCGGCGGTGAAAGGGCTCCTGTTGAAGGCGCTCCAGGATCACCCGGCCATGGCCGCCGACTGGGTGGTCCCCTCCTGGGGGTTGGGAACGGTCCACGAGGACCGGGTCTCCCTGATCCAGGGGAAACTGCGCGCGATAGACGAGCAGGGGGCAGCGCGGGCCGAGTTCGGCGTCGAGGAGTATCACCGCTACCTGCAGGAGTCGGTGGTGGAATGGTCCTACATGAAGAAGGTGCGACTGAACCTGGACGGGGAGCTGCACGACTACCGGGTGGGGCCCATGGCGAGGATGAACGTGGCGCGCCGTTTCGGGACCGAACTCGCCGACGCCGAGTACGCCGAGTTCTGCCGCTTGGGGGGGACCCCCTGCCACACCACCGTCTTCCAGACCTACGCGAAGTTGATCGAGATCATCTGGGCCGTGGAGCGGGCGGAGGAGATCCTGCGCGAGAAGGAGATCTGGGGCGAGACCCGGGTCCCGGTCCGTTTCCAGGGCGGCAGGGGCGTGGGGCACGTGGAGGCGCCGCGCGGCACCCTGATCCACGACTACCAGATCGACGACCAGGGGATCGTGCGGAGCGCCAACCTCATCGTCGCCACCCAGCAGAACTATTCCATCATCAACCGCTCCATCGAACAGTCGGCGCAGTCGCACGTGATCGACCGCCCCAACGACCAGGCGCTCATGAACGCAGTGGAGTTCAGCATCCGCTGCTACGACCCCTGCCTCTCCTGCGCCACCCATGCGGTGGGGCGCATGCCCATGCAGGTCATCATCCGTAAGGACGGGGAAACCGTCCGCACCCTGAGGAGGTAGCGCATGCCCGTAGAGATCACCGTCCACGAGCAGTCCTGCCGCGGCTGCGAGCTCTGTGTCGACATCTGCCCCACCAAGGTCTTCGCGATGGACCAGGAGCGGCGGCTTTGCACGGTGGAGCACGCCGAGGACTGCATCGCCTGTCTCTCCTGTGCTTACATCTGCCCGTCGGGGGCTATCACCCAGCGCGACTTCCACCCGGTGAAGAACTTCTACCGGGACGAGGAGTTCTGCCAAAAGATGGGGAAATTCCTATGAACAATTGCGAGCGCAGCTACAACGTGGAGCTGAGCGCGGACGACTACCAGAAGGCTTACGTCGAGGTGGCCTTCCTGCTGGACGCCTTCGCCAGCACCATCGACAACATCATGGGGGGGAACACCGCGCCGGTCGGGAGGATCGCCGGGAGGGACACGGCGGAGAAACTGCCGCTGGAGCTCTCCGGCGCCTCGCTGGAGGAGGTTGTGGGCGCGCTTTCCCGCCAGATGCAGGCCGGCTTCCAGTTCTCCCTCACCGGGGAGCAGCTGACCTTCGAGCGCTGCATCCTGCGGGAGATGTGCGGGCTGCGCCGCATCGAGCTGGGGGGGGCGCTCTGCCGCCTGTTCCACGCCTACTTCGACGGCATTGCCAACGGATTGCTGTGCCGCCCCGTAAAATCCACCTTGGTGAGTGTGGGGGATCAATGCAGCTTCCAGACCGCCGTACAGTAGTGGTCTGCATCGGCAACGAACTGATCGCCGACGACGCCGCCGGGTACGAGGTCTACCAGCGCCTGGCGCCGTGTCCGGCCCGGCTCGAGTACCTGGGGGTGGGAGGTATCGACCTCCTGGCGCTCCTGGACGGGGAAAGCGATCTGGTGGTGGTTGATGCGGTGCAGCTGGGGGCGCCCCCGGGAACGCTGCACGTGCTCCCGTGGCGGGACATTCCAGCAAGCGGTACCGGCGTTTCGGCACATGACGTTGGGGTCCGGGAGGCGATCGAGATCGGCAGGATCCTCTACCCGGAACGGATGCCGGACCGGGTGACCCTGGTGGGAATCGAGGGGCGCTGCTTCAACATGACGCGGAAGTTCATGACCGCCGAGGTGACAAAAGCCATCGACGGGGCGGTCGCCACGGTGAGGAAACTGGTACAGGGAGGGGCTCATGGGCAAGGCGGCTAGCCATGTGGTACAGCAACTCAGCGAAGCGATGATGGCCGGAAGGCTCGACGTGCGCGGGGACTTGAACGGCTTGAAGGGGGATGACGCGGAGATCGTGCGGCAGATCAACGCCATGATCGACGCTCTGGTGGCCCCCTTGCGGTTGGCCGGGGGCGCCCTGGACCAGATCGCCCACGGCAACCTCCCCCCCTTCGTGATCGACGAGTACCCGGGGGAATACAACGAGATCAAGCAGAACATCAACACGCTTTTGGCCATTCTCTACGGCATGCACAAGGAGACGATGCACCTGACCGACAGCATCAGGGAAGGAAAGCTCAAGACCCGCGGTAACGACTGGGACTACAGGGGGATCTGGAAGGAGCTGATCACCGGGTTCAACGTCACCCTCGATGCCGTCATTGCCCCGGTGCACGAGGCGGGGGAGGTGCTCGAGCGGCTGGCGCGCTACGACCTGCAAAGCAGGATGAAAGGGAGATACCGCGGCGAGCACGCCGCGATCAGAAAGGCGATGAACGGGACCGCCCAGGCCCTGCACGACGCCATCTCCCAGGTCTCCGAGGCGGTGGCCCTCGTGTCGCAGGTGGGGCGCAAAATCACCAGCATCAGCTCCTCCATCGCCCAGGGGGCGGGGGAGCAGAGTAAGGAGTTGGGGGAGGCCGCGGTGAGCCTGGCGCAACTGTCGGAAAGCGCAGCCCAAAGCGCGGCACGCTCGCAGGAAGCCTACGGCCATGCCAGCAAGGCAAGCGAGGCGATCGTGCGCGCCAAGGAGTCCATGAACCGGATGCTCGCCTCCATGGACGAGATCAGCGGGGCGGCCGACAGCACCGCCAGCATTGCCACCGACATCGACGGGATCGCCCAGGAGACCGGCACCCTGGCCGGGAGCACCGTCGTCAAGGCGGCGCGCATGCGCGTCTCGGCGGGAGGATTCGGAGTGGTGGCCCAGGAGATACGCAAGCTCTCCCGCCAGTGCTCCGACACCGCCGGGGCCATGGCCCAGTTTGAAAAGAAGCTGGGGGGCGAGCACCAGGAGGAATTCCGGGCCCTTATCGACAGCCTGTTGAAGATCGCCCGCTTCGCTAATCTGCTGGGGGTGAACGCCGCCGTCGAGGCGGCCCATGTCGAAGGAGCAGGGGAAGAGTTCCGGGTGATGACCGACGAGATCCACTCCCTCGCCGTGAAGTCGGCCGACGCTGCCAAGAGCACCGGGACCCTGACCAGGAGTTCCTCCGAACTCTCCCGCCAGGGGGTAACGCTCTCCCGGGAGATAGACGGGGAGTTGGGAGGGGCCGTGGTCGGAGCGCAGGCGCTGGCCCAGTTCACCGACGAGATCCTTGCCACCGTGAAGGAGCAGACGCTGGGGCTTGAGCAGATCAACCAGAGGACGGCGCAGATCACCGGGGTGACGGAGAAGAACGCCAGCGGGGCCGCCGAGGCCCTTCTCGCCGCGCGAGACCTGGAAAGCCAGGTGGAGAAGCTGACCAGGATGGTGAACCGGTTCACCTTTTAGGACTGGGTAGAATGGTGGGTAAATTTACTCACGATGCTGGGGGCTCAGCCTTTTGCGTTTTCAAATTACTCACGCCGCCGGAGGCTCAACCTTCGGCGTTTTCAATTTACTCCCGATGCCGGAGGTTCGACCTTCGGCGTTTTCAATTTACTCCCGACGCCGGAGGCTCAACCTTTGGCGTTTTCAATTTACTCACGACGCCGGAGGTTCAACCTTTGGCGTTTTCAATTTACTCCCGACGCCGGAGGTTCAACCTTCGGCGTTTTCAATTTACTCACGACGCCGGAGGCTCAACCTTTGGCGTTTTCAATTTAGTTCCGACGCCGGAGGTTCAACCTTCGACGTTTTCAATTTACTCACGACGCCGGAGGCTCAACCTTCGACGTTTTCAATTTTCTCACGACGCCAGAGGTTCAACCTTCGGCGTTTTCAATTTACTCACGACGCCGGAGGCTCAACCTTCGGCATTTTCAATTTACTCACGATGCCGGAGGCTCAACCTTCGGCGTTTTCAATTTACTCACGATACCGGGGGCTCAACCTTTTGCGTTTTCAATTTACTCACGATACCGGGGGCTCAACCTTTTGCGTTTTCAATTTAGTTCCGACGCCAAAGGCTCAACCTTGTCGATCTGAATCGATAACGAGACAAGAAAGTGCCGCTATTCGGGAGCAGGAAGCCCAACCCGCGCCGGCGCGCATAACAAAAGGGGAGCAATCGATGATTGCTCCCCTCTTACCGACGGTTGATGTGGGCCGTTTATTTCTTCTTACGTACCTCGTCCAGCGCCTTCTCGAAACGCTTCTCGTCGAACCCCTTCAGCACCTTGGCATCCTCACCGATCACGATGACCGGAACACCCTGGCTCTTGTACTTGCCGGTGACTAATTCCATAGCGGCACTGTCGATTTCAACGTCCCGGTTGATGAACGGGATGTTGTTCCTGGTGAAGTATTCCTTGGCGGCCCGGCAGTGGGGGCACCAGGAGGTGGAGAAGAGGACGATCTTGGGATACTTGGTCTGCACGCTGTGACTGCCCAGCGGGCTCTGCGGGAGTTGCTCGGCGCCGACCCCGGCGGCCGGGGCCAACAGGGAAACGGCCAGTATTGCGGTCAACAGGATGCGCATGTTCACTCCCCCTTTGCTTCTTATTTGGCGGCGCCGACCTTGAGCTGCCGGCGGACCATCTTGAACGTGAGTGTCTTCGGGTTGCCCGGTCGCCGCACCAGGATCAGGACCGGGGTCCCGGCGCGCCCGCGCAGGCGCCGCTCGACGATGAACTTGAAGTCGCTGCCCGCGGTCGGGGTGCCGTCGACCTGGGTGATGATGTCGCCGGCCTTGATCCCGGCCAGATGGGCCGGTCCCCCTGCCACCAGTTGCCGCACCACGATGGTGCCGTCGGCCCGAGGCACGCCGTCGATACCCACCCCGCCGAAGAGGGCGGCGCTCTGAGCGTAGGCCGGGACGGTCAACAGGGCGAAGAGCAGTATGGCGCACAGGGTCTTGATCATGGCCAGTGAAGTTATACGAGAGCCCCCCCGACTGTCAACTATGCTTTTGCCGAGCCCACCCCTCTATGCTATAAGTGATGCATTAAAATCCACCAGTGGGGTCGTTCACATGACAGCTAGAACCAAGGTGAAACAGGCGCTGGAAACAGGCAAAGCCGGCAGCACCATCCTCGTCAAGGGATGGGCGCGCACGATCAGAAACAGCAAGGGGGTTACCTTCATCTCCTTGAACGACGGCTCGTGCCTCTCCGGGATCCAGGTGGTGGTCGAGCCCGATCTGGGAAACTTCGAGGAGATAACCGGCATCGGCACCGGCAGCGCCCTCGCGGTCACCGGGCTGCTGCAGGAGTCGCCCGCCGCCGGCCAGGCCCTGGAGCTGAAGGCGCAGCAGCTCGAGGTGGTCGGTGGCGCGGACCAGGAATACCCGATGCAGAAGAAGCGGCATACCTTCGAGTACCTGCGCACCATCGCCCATCTCAGGGTACGCAGCAACACCTTCGGCGCCGTGTTCCGGGTGCGCTCGGCGCTGGCCCAGGAGGTGCACCGCTTCTTCGCCGAACGCGGTTTTCTCTACGTGCACACCCCGATCATCACCGCCAACGACTGCGAAGGGGCCGGGGAGCTGTTCCGGGTCACCACGCTCGACCTCGCCCAACCGCCGCTGGTGGAAGGCGCAATCGACTTCTCCCGGGACTTCTTCGCCACCGCCACCGGGCTCACCGTGAGCGGCCAGCTGGAAGGTGAACTCTTCGCCCAGGCCTTCTCCGACATCTACACCTTCGGCCCCACCTTCCGCGCCGAGAATTCCAACACGGCCCGGCACGCAGCCGAATTCTGGATGATCGAGCCGGAGATGGCCTTTGCCGATCTGGCCGACGACGCCGACCTGGCCGAAGCCTTCTTCAAGAGGCTGTGCCGCTTCGCGCTGGACAACTGCGGCGAAGACATGAACTTCTTCAACACCCAGATCGACAAGGGGCTGATCCAGCGCATCGAGGCGGTCGCCCAGGCTTCCTTCGCCCGCATGGACTACGGCGAGGCGATCGAGCGGCTCAAGAAGGCACCGGTGTCGTTCCAGTTCCCGGTGGAGTGGGGGCTCGACCTGCAGTCCGAGCACGAGCGCTACCTCACCGAGCAAGTGGTGGGCGGCCCGGTATTCATACTGAACTACCCCAAGGACATCAAGGCCTTCTACATGAGGCAGAACGACGACGGCAGGACGGTCGCCGCCATGGACCTCTTGGTCCCCAAGGTGGGCGAGATCATCGGCGGGAGCCAGCGCGAGGAGCGCCTGGAGCTTTTGGAGCAACGCATGCTGGAAACGGGAATCGCCCCGGAATCGCTCTCCTGGTATCTCGACACCAGGCGCTGGGGCTCGACGCCGCACGCCGGCTTCGGCCTCGGCTTCGAGCGGCTGATCATGTACCTCACCGGGATGGAGAACATCAGGGACGTGATCCCCTTCCCCAGGACACCGAGGCATGCGGAGTTTTAGAGACAGATAAAGATTGAGATTAAGACTGAGATTAAGACTAAGGGTGCCCAATCCGGCATTCGCTAATCAGGCAAGGATATAGTCGGAAGCAGCAACAAAGAGAGGCAAGGGCCATTGGCGCCTTGCCTCTCTCTTTTTCTCAACCTTAACCTTAACCTTAATCTTAATCTTAATCTTAATCTTAGTCTTAGTCTTAATCTGCCTTTGTGGCCGTCTGCGGCCAGTAACTGCCGCCGGTAAGGACGGCCTTTATCTTGCCTATCTTCACCTTGGTCGAGACCATCACCGGTATCTTGAGTGCGTCATCGGTGAGCCAGACTTTGACGTCGCCGGTCCGGGCGAAGAACCCGTCAGCCTTCATCATGGGCTGCACCACGATGGTCTTGAAGCGCCCCACCGGCGTCTCGACCTCCTCCCGCCTGAGCACCTTCACCTCGGTGTTCCACAGCTTCTTGCAGTCGTAGATGTCCACGAACAAGGAACGACCGGGGACCAGGTCGAGGGTACGGACGTAGTACACGATGGAAAGAGGATCATAGGTGGTGGCGCTGATGTCGTCGACGCGCTGGGTCTTGTGCAGGAGGTCCTTCGACTCTACCTTGAGCTTCTGCTGGTCGAACCTGGCCTCCTTCAAGCGCCGGTGGTTTCCCTCGCTGATCTTGTTGCGGAAGTACCTGGGGAAACCGAAGCGGTCGCCGCTGCCGCGCACCACCACGGACTCGGCACGGTCCTCCACCCGGAAGAAGGTGTCCAGCCACGGCGTGGAGCGGGTGGTGGTGACGATGTGGAGTTCGCTTCCCTTGGTGCTGAGTTCCTGGGTGGTGGTCCCCGCCTTGATGCCGGTCCAACTGACGTCGTAGACCAGCTTCTCGTTGGGGCTCATGGCATGGGCAGGAAGGGCGGAAAGTATCAAAAGTGCGAAAAAGGACAATAAGGCTGAAATTTTCATGTCCACAGATTAGCCCCTCGCGATATTTTTTTTCAAGAGAAAAAGGTTAGGTATTACCTAATATTAGGCGTTTCACACGCGGCACGGTCGGAATCTGGGCGGTCGACGGGGAAAGTTGTCGTGGGGCGAGGGGATGGGGGGCGATACGAAGGGTTACGCCCCGCTGCTCTTGGTGATCATGATTACGCCGACCGCGACCAGCACGGTCCCCGCCCAGCGCATCGGGCTCACCACCTCTTGCAGGAAGTACTGGGACAGGAAGGCGACCAGTATGTAGTTCAGGGCCTGCATGGGTAGGGCCACCGACAGGTCCTCCCAGGAGAGGACGGCGAGCCAGAGAAAGAAGAAAACGGCCAGCATCGCCGTGCCGAACACCAGCTTGGGGGTGGTGAGCGCCTGCACGGCGACCCTCATGATCCCCCTCAGGTTCATGGTGGAGATGTCGCCCAGTTCCTTCATGCCGCTGGCCAGCAGCAGGTCCCCTATGGTGCCAGCCGTGACCGCCACCAGCATGACCACTACGGTCTTAAACATACGTCTTTTCCTCTCCGCGATAGTTTCTCAATCTGATGCCGCCTGCCGCCAGTTTCTCCCTCACACGGGGGCTGGTCAGAGCCGCCAGTTCCGCCTCGTGCTGGTAATCCGGCATACGGCGCGCGAGCGTGGCACAGGGATGACAGCCGGGATGGAAGTAGATCTCGGTGAGCCCTTCCCCTACCCCGTCCAGTGCCCGTAGCAGGTAGGCCTCGGTCATGTGCCCGGAACTGAGCAGCCCCTTCACCTCGCGCGCGTAGCGGATGCCGAGCCGCTCCAACCGGGGACGACAACGGTCGGCCAGGCGGGCGAAGATGAACGCGTCGGCGCACTTCCCGACCAGCCGCGTCCGGTCCAGGGCGAGGTTCGCCGGCAGGTTCTCCCTGGTGAGGCGAAAGCTTTTGATGCCGTAACCGGGCATCAGCTCGCAGAGGATATCGAACACCACCGGGTGCATGTGGATGTTGAGGTGGCCGTCGACGTGGGACAGCTCGACGCCGGCGTCCCGGCACCTGGCCAGTTGCGCGTCGATCTCCAGGCGCAGTTTTTTCCTGAGTCCCTTGAGGAAGAAGTAGCGCATCCCGGCCAGCACCGGGTCGTCGGTGAACTCCCCCCCTGCGTCGGTCAGCGCCGGCAGCCCCTGCTGTGGCAGGACCGCGCTCCCCTGGACCAGGGTGAGGTGCAGCCCCACCTGCAGGGCCGGGTTGGCACGCGCGAAGGCGGCCGCCTCCTCGAAGGCGTCGCCCCCCACCATGAGGGAGGTGCTGGTGAGCATCCCTTCCTGCCAGGCCTTGATGATGCCGCGGTTGGCCCCGGCGCTCAGGCCGAAGTCGTCGGCGTTCAGGATTATCTCTTTCATAAGAACCTATCATCTCCTCCCCCTGGAGGGGGGAGGTCGGGAGGGGGGAAATCAGGCAGCAATGCCCCTCCCCCTCCCCGCCCCTCCCCCTCCGGGGGAGGGAGGACCGATTAGCAGGCGGCCTGCTTGCGCTTTCGCATGTAGCTCAGGTACTGGGCGCCTTCCTTGAGGAGCTTGCGGCGCACCTGGGAATCGACCAGCATGCTGAAGATGCTGCGCGCTATGTAGCGGGGGCGGAAGTAGAACTTGTTGTAGAACAGCTCCACGGCGTCGAAGATCTCCTGGTTGGGGAGATCGGGGTAGTTGATGACGCACTTCTGGTGCCCCGTGTCGTCGAGGAAGCTGTCGGAGGCGATCCAGCCGTTCTCCTTGGCCATCTGGTAGAACTCGGTGCCGGGATACGGCGAGGCCAGGGAGACCTGGATCGAGGTCAGGTCGAGGTCGATGGCGTAGGCGATGGTTTCCTTGATGGTCTCGCGGGTCTCGCCGGGAAGCCCCAGCACGAAGGCCCCGTGCACGGTGATGCCGAGCTTCTTGCAGTTCCTGGTGAACTCGATCGCCTGCGCCTTGGTGACCCCCTTCTTGATGTTCTTGAGGATCTGCTCGTTGCCCGACTCGTAACCCACGACCACGTGGTGCATCCCCGCGTCGCGCAGCTCCTTCAGGGTCTCGTAGTCGCAGTTGGCGCGGGCGTTGATCACCCAGGAGACGTTCAGGGGCTTGATGAGCCTCGCGATGGCGATGGCGTGCTGCTTGTCCGCGGTGAAGGTGTCGTCGTCGAAGGAGATGTCCTTCACGTAGGGGAGGTTCTCCTTGATCCACTTCACCTCTTCGTACACGTTCTGCGGGCTTCTCTTTCTCAGGGTGCGCCCGGAGAAGGTCTGGGGCCACAGGCAGTAGATGCAGCGCGAGGGGCAGCCGCGGCTGGCGTAGATGGAGACGTAGGGGTGCCGGAAATGCGGGATAACGTACTCGTCGATGGGGAGGTCGCGCTGGTAGACCTTGCTGGCGAAGGGGAGCGCGTCCAGGTCGGCGATGGGGGGGCGGTCCTTGGTGTGCACCACCGTCCCCTCTTTGACGAAGCTGATGCCGTCCACCTCTTCCCACGGTTTTCCTTCGCACAACTCCTTGGTGGAATAGTCGAACTCGCCGCGGCAGACGATGTCGACCGCGCCGGCGGCGAAACGGAGGCTCTCCTCGGGGAGGATGCTCACGTGGGGGCCGGTCAAGACCGTCACCGTCCCGGGCTTCTGCGCCTTGACCCGGCGCGCGGTCTCCACGTCGATGGCCAGGGTCGGGGTCGAGGTGTACATCACCACCATGTCGTAGTCTTTGGCTATATCAAGGCAGGCATCGAGGTCCAGGCGCTGCACCGGCGCATCGACCACGCGGGAGCCTTCGATCATCCCGGCAGGATAGGTGAGCCAGCCCGGGAACCAGAAAGAGGTCACCTCGCGCGAGGCCTGGTAGCGCGCACCGGCACCTCCGTCAAAATCCTCGAAGGTCGGCGGGTTCAAAAACAACGGCTTCATACACCCCTCCAGATTAATAGCGTCACACCAAAAAAAGAAGCCTGACTATAAGACGGCGGCCACCTTTTGTCAAGGTGAACCGCCCCTAAGCCCGGGAAAGCGTTGCGGTGGCGGCTCCCCTCTGATAAAGTGACCGCTCGTAAGGGAGAACCAAAATGGCCAAGGAAAACAAAAGCCTGGGTGTGGTCGCTGCCATGCCCCAGGAGATTGCGCCGGTGCTGGCGCGCATAAAGGGATACGCCCGGGGCAACATCGACGGGCGCAACCTGTACCGCTTCCCCGTGAACGGCAGCCTGGTCTACCTGATCGAGTCCGGGATGGGACCGGCTCAGGCCGCGGCGGCGACCAGGGCGCTGATCCGGCACGCGGCCCCGGGCGCCATCCTCAATTTCGGTTTCGGCGGCGCCGTCCTGGCCGGCCTGGAGGTCGGCGAACTGGTGCTGGCGGACCGGGTCTTCCGTCTGGACCAGGAGGGCCTGGGTGAACTCCCGCAGCCCGACGCCGCCCTGGCGTCCCTGGTGCAGGACTACAGTGCCAAGGTCGGGGTGCAGTTGCGGCGCGGAGGTTTCATCACCGCCTGCGGCATCAGGAACAAGACCGAGATGGCGAGCCGTCTGGGGGGGAGCACGCCGCTGCCGCTGCTCGAAATGGAGACGGCGGCGGTACTGGAACAGGCACAGTCTGCGGGGATACCGCTGGTGGCGATCCGGGGGGTGAGCGACGCGGCCGACGAGGAACTCGGGTTTGCCATCGAGGAATTCTGCGATGCCGACCTGCACCTGGTCCCCTGGCGGGTGGCCTGGACCATCGCAAAGCGGCCGTACTTGATTCCACAATTGATCAGGCTGGCGGGGAACTCACGCAGGGCGGGGAAACGGCTGGCGCTGGCCGTCGAGCTCGCGCTGCAGGCGCTGACCCGGCAGCCCCAGCCCTAGTCGAAGCTCTCGGAGAAACGGGCGGCGATCTCCCCTTTCAAATAGGCGTCCGCCTCGGCGGCGGTGGCAAAGCTCAGGGCCTTCCGGGCCACCTCGCGCGCCTCCTGCACGGTGCAGCGACGCAGGATCTTCTTGACCCGCGGGATGGAGACCGCGTTCATGGACAGCTCGTCGTAACCAAGCCCCAGGAGGATGGGGAGGTACTCCGGGTCCGCGGCCATCTCGCCGCAGATGGAGGCCTCGATCCCGGCATTGTGGGCTGCGTCGACGATGGTCTTCAGCGAGCGGAGCACGGCCGGGTGCAGCGGCTGGAACAGCGAGGAGAGGTGCTCGTTGGTGCGGTCGATGGCCAGCGTGTACTGGATCAGGTCGTTGGTGCCGACGCTGAAGAAGTCGACCTCCGCCGCCAGGAGGTCGGCGATGACCACGGCGGACGGAATCTCGATCATGATGCCCACCTGCACCTTCTCGTCGAAAGCGTGCTTGCCGCGCAACTCCTCCTTCACCTCATCCAGGATCGCCTTGGCGGCCCGCACCTCGGCCACGCCGGATACCATGGGGAAGAAGAGCTTCACCTCCCCGAAGGCGCTCGCCCTCAGGATGGCGCGCAGCTGCGCCTTGAAGGCCTCGGGCTGGCGCAACGAGAGGCGGATCGCCCGCACCCCCAGCGCCGGGTTCATCTCGTCGGAAAGGTCCAGGTCGGTGAGGCACTTGTCGCCGCCGATGTCGAGGGTCCTGATGGTCACCGGCTGCGGCGCCATTTTCTTCACCAGCGCCGAGTAGGCCTCGAACTGCTCCTCTTCGGTGGGGAGCTTGCTGCGGTTGAAAAAGAGCATCTCGGTGCGGTACAGGCCGATCCCCTCGCCGCCGTGCTTGTGCACCGAGGCGACCTCCTCGATGAACTCCACGTTCCCCTTGAGGCGCATGCGGTGCCCGTCCAGGGTCTGGGCCGGCAGGTCGCGCAGCTTCAGCAGCTCCCGCTCCACGTACTCGTAGCGCTGCTTCTTCTGCAGGTACTCCCTGAATTCCTCCGCCCCGGGGTTGACGATGACCACGCCGGTGGCGCCGTCGATGATCAGGGTGTCCCCTTCGCGGACCTCAGCCGTGACGCGCTCCAACCCCACCACCGCGGGGACCTCGAAGGCCCGCGCCAGGATGGAGGAATGGGAGGTCTTCCCCCCGAGGTCGGTGATGAAGCCCATCACCTTGTTCTTGTCGATCTGCAGGATGTCGGCCGGGGAGAGGTCGTGGGCCACCACGATCACCTTCCCCTCGATGTTGTCCAGGGGCTCCTGTTTCTGCCCCACCATGTGCCGCAGCACGCGTTCGACCACGGTCTCGACGTCGCTGCCGCGCTCACGCAGGTACTCGTCGTCCACCCCGTCGAAGAAGGCCTTGAAGCGCCCCAGGGTCCTTTTCAACGCCCCCTCGGCGTTGATGCCGAGCCGCTCGATGTACTGCGTGGTCTCGCCGACCAGCATGGTGTCGTCCAGGAGCATCAGGTGGGCGTCGATGACGCAGAGGTGCTCGGGACCGTGGGTGGCGGTGAGTTGCTCACGCAGGGCGAACAGTTCCCCCTTGGCGCGCTCGATGGCCCTGGTGAACCGGTCCAGTTCCCCCGGGATCTCCTCGTTGGCCACCAGCACCTCGGTCACTGCCACCCGGCGCCGGTCGGTGATGCGGACCTGGCCGATGGCGATCCCGGCGGAGGCGCCGATCCCGTTCAGCTGTCTCGACTCACTCTTCTCCGAATCCATTCCGGATCAGCTCCCCGATTGCGGCGTAGGCCTCGACCTCGTCCGCACCTTCGACCTTGAGGGTGATGGTGCTCCCCTTGGCCGCCGCCAGCATCATGATCCCCATGATGCTCTTGCCGTTCACCTCGACCCCCTCGCGCTCGATCCTGATCTCGGAGGAGAAACCGCTGGAGGTCTTCACCAGGAGCGCGCTGGCCCGGGCGTGCAGCCCCAGCTTGTTCGGTATTACGAATTCGCCTTCTATCATATGTGCACTTACCCGCCTTCGCCAAGGCTTCGGCGGGTAAACCCTCCCTTTGTTACTTTTTCAGGGGCTTCGCCAAGGCTTCGGCGGGTAAACCCTCCCTTTGTTACTTTTTCAGGGTCTTCGCCAAGGCTTCGGCGGGTAAACCCTCCTTTTGCTTACTTTTTCAAAAAGTCGCCGGCTACCGTGATCCCTTCCTGCGCGCTCTCCTTGAGCTTCAGGGCCAGTTCCGCGACGCCGCAGCGGTTGCGCTCCTGGGTGAAGCGGATCAGCATCGGGAGGTTCACCCCGGTCAGCACCTCGACCTTCCCTTCCTGCAGAAAGGAGATGCTCATGTTGGACGGGGTGCCGCCGAACATGTCGGTCATGATGATGGCCCCGTCGCCGGAAACGCGCGCCACGGCCTCCTTGATGGCGTTCATGACGTCCGCGGCCGATGCGTCGTGAGCGATCCCCACGGCCTCGGCCAGTTCCAGCTTTCCTACTATCATCTCCGCCGCGGTCAAAAGCTCGTTGGCCACGCCGGCGTGTGCTACCAAAAGCAGTCCTATCATCCCAGCCCCTTCTCTATATCCCTGTGGGAAATTTTTATGTTCACGTTCCGCTGCCGGAAGTAGTGGTACAGCTCTTCTGCGATGGCCACCGAGCGGTGCCTGCCGCCGGTGCAGCCGATGGAAACCGAGAGGTAGGACTTCCCTTCCCTGCGGTACCCCGGCAGCAGGAACTCCAGCATGTCCCGGAAACGTTCCAGGAACACGACGGTCTCCTTCTGCTTGAGGACGTAATCGCGCACCCCCGGTTCCAGGCCCGAGTAGTGGCGCAGCTCGGGCACGAAGTACGGGTTGGGGAGAAAGCGCACGTCCATGACCAGGTCGCTCTCCAGGGGGAGCCCGTAGCGGAAGCCGAAGGACTGCAGGTTCACCTGCATCTCCAGGGCCCCCTCGCCCCCCTTGACCAGCCCGATCACCACCTCCTTGAGACGGTGCACGTTCATCTCCGAGGTGTCGATGATGGCGGTGGCGATGCGCCTGAGGCCCGCCAGCTGGTCGCGCTCGAAGCGGATCCCCTCCGGAACGCTCGCCCCTTCCAGCGCGGGATGGCGGCGGCGGGTCTCGGAGAAGCGCCGGATCAGCACCTCGTCGGTGGCGTCGAAGTAGAAGATCTTGACGCTGTGCCCGGCCGAGGCGATGGCCTGGAACACCTGGTCGTACCCTTTTATGAAGTCGCGGCTCCTGATGTCCATGACCAGGGCCACGTCCTTGATGTCCTCGCGGGAGTGCTCCACCAGTTCGATGAAGGTGCTCACCAGGGAGACCGGCAGGTTGTCCAGGCAGAAGAAGCCTTCGTCCTCCAGCGCCTTCACCGCCGTCGATTTTCCCGAGCCGGACAGGCCGGTTATGATGACGATGCGCATGCTATTCCACCTCGTTGCCCAGGGGACGGAACTCCAGGCGGGCCAGGAGCTTCTCGTGGAACTCGCGGGCTGAATGGTATCCCATCCCCTTCAGCAGGAAGTTCCTGGCGGCCACCTCGATGATCGAGGTCAGGTTCCGGCCCGGGCGGACCGGTATCTTCACGTGCGGCAGGTCCACGCCCAGGATGGTCTTGACCGGTTCGTCGATCCCCAGCCGCTCGTATTCCTGGTTCGCGTCCCACTCCATGAGCTCCAGGACCATGTCGATGATCTTCTTCTCTCGGATGGAGGAGACCCCGTACAGGTCCTTGATGTTGATGATGCCCAGGCCGCGGATCTCCATGTGGTACTGGATGGTCTCCCCCGCCTGTCCCACCAGCGCCGCCGGCATCTTCTTCTTGATGTGGATCACGTCGTCGGCCACCAGGCGGTGCCCGCGGATGACGAGGTCGAGTGCGCACTCGCTCTTGCCGATGCCGCTCTTGCCCAGAAGGAGCACCCCCACGCCGAGGACGTCGACCAGCACGCCGTGGATATGGGTCGAGGGGAGCAGGCTCTCTTCGAGGAACTTCGTGATCAGGCTGATGAAGGTGGAGGACTGGTGGTGGGTCACCAGAAGCGGGATGCCGGCTGCCTGGGCGCTGCGCTTCAGGAACTCGGGGGGATCCAGCCCCTTGGTGACGATGAAGCAGGCGATGGGGTAGCTGCACAGCTTCTCGATGTGCCGTGCGCCCACCTCTTCGGGGATCTGGCTTAAGTAGGAGATCTCGGTGTTGCCCAGCACCTGGACCCGGTCCGGATGCAGGTGCTCCGTGTAGCCGGTGAGGGCCAGGCCCGGCTTCTGGATGCGGGAGGAGTAGAGCCGGTTGGAGAGGCCCTCTTCACCGCACAGCAGCTGCAGGTCCAGGCCGTACGCCTTGTCTTCCAACAGGTCCTTGATGCTGAGGCTCATGCTTGTCAATGCTGCGACCTTTCCCCCGTGCACGCGAACAGCCCCAGAAGGGGCCGTTATCGCGATGGGAGGCGCCACGGGGACGCCTCCCATCCGCTTTTTCAACCCGGGACTGGGGCTCCGGGTTCTTTTTTCAGCTCAAAAGAGCGTTACGGGTTCTCCGGGGAGATCAGGCCGTAGTTGCCGTCTTTCCTGCGATACACCACGTTGATGGTTTCGGTGGAGGACTCGGTGTAGACCAGGAAGTCCTTGTGCAGCAGTTCCATCTGCATCACCGCTTCCTCGACGGACATCGGTTTCATGGTGAAGCTCTTGGTCTTGATGATGACCGGCGCCTGGGTCCCTTCCTCGATCCCCTGGGCCTGGACGATCGCCTTCTGCACCTGGCGCTCGCGTGCGTCGGAGGCCGGCTTGTGGGCCTTGATGCGCTCCTTGAAGCGGCGCAGCTGGCGCTCGATCTTGTCGGATACGGCGTCGATGGAGGCGTACATGTCGTTGGTCTCTTCCGCGGCCTTGATGGTGATCCCCTTGGCGTTGATGGTCACTTCGGCCATGTGACGGATCTTCTCAACGGTCAAAAATACCTGGACGACAATCGGCTCGTCTATATATTTCTTAACCCGGTCCAGCTTCTCCTCTGCGTAGCTCTTCAGCGCTTCGCTCGGTTCCATGTGCCTGAAAGTCGTGGTTATCTGCATACGAAGTACCTCCCTTTATTGTCAATACACGCGAAGCGCCCGCCCGTGGGCGGTGTCCGCGTTTAGAAATGCTTCTTGCGCTCCGAGGACGAGCCGATGCGGAGCATCTCGCGGTACTTGGTGACGGTGCGCCGCGCGATGACGATGTTGTGGTCGGAGAGGAGCTCCGCCAGGCGCTGGTCCGAGTAGGGGCGCTTGGGATCCTCGTTGTCCACCAGATCCTTGATCTTGCTCTTGACGCTCTCGGAGGCGATGAAATCCCCCTCGCCGGTGGAGATCCCCGAGTTGAAGAAGTACTTCAGCTCGAAGAGCCCCTGGGGGGTCTGCATGTACTTGTTGGTGGTGACGCGGCTGATGGTGGACTCGTGCATGCCGATGTCCTCGGCGATGTCGCGCAGCACCAGCGGGCGCAGGTGCTCGATGCCGCGGTCCAGGAAGTCGCGCTGGAACTTGACGATGCTTTTCGCCACCTTGAAGATGGTGCGCTGGCGCTGCTGGATGCTCTTGATGAGCCAGATGGCCGAGCGCATCTTCTCGCCGATGTAATCCTCGGCCACCTTGTCCACCTGGCGGGTGCTCTTGGTGTCGGGGGCGTAGATCGGGTTGATCCTCAGGTTGGGCATCCCCTCGTCGTTGAGCATCACCACGTACTCGTCGCCCACCTTGTGCACGAAGATGTCGGCGGAGATGTACTGCACGTCGTCGCTGCCGAAGACCCGGCCCGGCTTGGGGTCGAGCTCGGCGATGATGCGGGTGGCAGCCAGGATGTCGTTCACGTCCACCCCGAGCACCTTGGCCGCCTGCTTGTACTTGTGGCTCTCCAGGTCCTTCAGGTGGTCGCGCAGGAGCGCCTCGACCAGGCTCCCGGACATGCCCAGGCTCGCCACCTGGATCAGCAGGCACTCGCGCAGGTCACGGGCGCCCACGCCGACCGGGTCGAACTCCTGGATCCGCTTCAGGACCCCCTCGACCAGCGGCGTCAGCACGCTCTCGGCGAAACCGTCGGCCGCCTCGGCGCTCTGCTCTTCGGGGGCGTCGGCGGCAAGCCCGGCCCACTCCAGGGCCTCTTCGCGGAAGGGGCTCACCTGGACGCAGGCCGAGGCGATGTCCTCCAGCGTTGCGCGCAGGTAGCCGTCCTCGTCGATGTTGCCGATGATCTCGGCCCCGACCGCCATCTCGCGCTCGGTGAGACGGGTGAGGCTCAGCTGCCAGAGCAGGTGGTCGAACAGGGTGGATTTCTTGGTAAGGAGGTTTTCAAAGGAGGGGCGGTCCTCGTCGTCGTAGTACTGCTCGCCGGAACTGTAGTTGTAGCCGTCGATGTAGGAATCCCAGTCGGTGTCCCGGGTCTCTTCGCCGGCACGGACCTCCTGGAAGTCGCTGGCGGCGGTCTCCGGCTCCGCTTCCTTCTCGCGCAGTTCGAGCTGTTCGGGCTCGCGGATCTCCTCCTGTTCGATCACCTCGTCCAGGATGGGATTTTCCTCCAGTTCCTGCCGCACTACGTCCTGCAACTCCAGCCGGGAGAGCTGAAGCAGCTTGATGGCCTGCTGCAACTGGGGGGTCATCACCAGTTGCTGACTCATTTTCATCTGCTGGCGCATCTCAATTGCCATAAGTCCTCACAAACCCTTGAAAACCAACTTGAAAACCGTTCTACGTTCTACGTTCTATGTTCTACGTTGAAAACCGGGAACCTGTTGATCAACCGTGTAATTGACGAGGTTGCGTGCTGTGTGAGAAATGAACTTTCTGATGTTCATGGAGCTGCTGTTCTCTTTGTTCTCATTATAGCGCAAGCCACGAACTTTGGCGACTGGTGGTTTGCATTTTAACGTAGAACGTAGAACCTAGAACATAGAACGTCTTTTTTCTTTACAGCCTGAACTTGTCTCCCAGATAGATCTCCCGCGCCTTTTTGCTCTGGGAAATCTGGACCGGATCGCCCACCTCGAGCACCTCGCCGGCGTTCATGATGTAGGCCTTGTCGCAGACCCCGAGGGTCTCGCGCACGTTGTGGTCGGAGATCAGCACCCCCAGCCCCTTCTCCTTCAGTGCACGGATGATGTTCTGAATGTCGATCACCGCGATCGGGTCGATGCCGGCGAAGGGCTCGTCCAGCAGGATGAAGCTCGGGTCGGTGGCCAGGGCCCGGGCGATCTCGACGCGGCGCCTTTCCCCGCCGGAAAGGGCGTAGCCGCGGCTCCCGGCGATGTGCTCGACGCGGAATTCGGCCAGCAGCTCCTCCACCCGCTCCCTGCGCCGCACCGGCTCCAGCTCCATGGTCTCCAGCACGGCCAGGAGGTTCTCCCTCACGGTGAGGCGGCGGAACACCGACGGTTCCTGCGGCAGGTAACTGATGCCGCGGCGCGCCCTCTGGTACATGGGGAGCCCCGTGATCGGTTCGTCGTTCAGGAAGACCTGCCCCAGGTCGGGACGGGTCAACCCCACCACCATGTAGAAGGTGGTGGTCTTGCCGGCGCCGTTGGGGCCGAGGAGGCCAATCACCTCGCCCGAGGAGATCTCCAGGTCCACCCCCTTCACCACCATGCGCTTGTTGTAACCCTTCTGAAGCCCCTTGGTGTAGAGGGTGCTACGGCTTGGCACCGACATTCTTTCCTCCCGGATGGATGACCGCTTCCACCCGTTCCTTCGGGCCGCTGGTAACCACGCTCTTCTGCTCGTTGACGTAGTAGGTGATGATCCTGCCGGTCACCACGTCCTCGCCCGAGACCACCTTGGGGTTGCCGTCCAGGATGATGCGCGCCAGCTTGGGATCGTAGACCCCGTGGGCGCCTGTCGCCTGGCGCTCTTCCTGCACGATGCGCACGTTGCCGAACGCCTCGACCTGCGACACCTCGTTGTTGGGGCCGTTGTAGCTGACCACCAGACGGTCCGTGTACAGGGTCATGTCACCCTGGCGGGCGACCACCTTCCCCTCGAAGATTGCCGTCTTCTTCTCGTTATCGGTATTGAGCGTGTCCGACTTTATCTTTAAAGGCTCTTTATTGTTCGAGCCCTGCGCGGCGTAGCCCGCCGTCGCCAGGGCAAGCAACAGAGCAAGACAGGAGACCATACGGCGCATCACTTCCCCCCCTGCCGGTACACGGCGCTTACATCCTTCAACAACCTGAACTTCCGAGTCTGCGTGTAGTACTCCATACCTGTCCCTTCCAACTCGCTTCCGATGTCCGTCAACCTTACCCGCTCCGATGTCTGCAGCATGCTGCGCGCCGCGACGTAGTTGACGCGGGGGGCCGAGAACCCGTACCCCTTGCTGCTTTTCCCCTGCACGTTGCCGACCAGGGCGATGTCCCGGGTCCCGTTGCGGTACTCGCCGCGGTCGGCCGTTATCACCAACTCGCCGAGCCCTCCCGCCCCATGCACCACCATGCGGACGCGGGAGAGGTAGGAGATGTCGGCCTGCTTGTTATAGTCGGCCCGCTCGGCGCTGAGCTCCCAGCGTTTGATGCCCTGTTTGGTTTCCGTGTAATGGAAATTTTGCAGGGAAACATCCACCTGGAGCGGAAGCTTGCGCACCGACAGCTTCGGGGCCACTTCCTGCTGCATACGGAAGACTATGGTGGCAATCACCAACAGGGAGGCAACAACTGCCAGGATGCCGAGGAATCGCTTGAAATTATTGAAGTTATGCATGATTTCGCTGGAAGTATAGCATCTAAGAATTTCACTGTAAAGCGCATTTTGGTGCAGTTCTAAAATTTTGGCACAAAGATTGAAGAAGGCGCAAAACCATGGTTGACACAGTTATTCATGAGAATTCGGCAGCTTAAATGCGCCGCCGGTTCCCGGCTGTAAACGGGACCGGCGGCGCGAGGAGGTGTCGGGAAAGGAAACGGAATCAGCAGCGGTTGGCGAGGTACCAGGCGTAGGTGTCTCTGAGCCCCTGGTCGAGCTCGATCTTATGGCGCCACCCCAGCTCGTGGATGCGGCTCACGTCGCTGAGCTTTCTGGGGGTGCCGTCGGGCTTGGAGGTGTCGAAGAGGACCTCTCCGGCAAAGCCGACCACCGCCGCTATCCTGCGGGCCAGGTCCGCGATGGTGAGCTCCTGCCCGCTGCCGACGTTGACCGGGTCCCACCCCTCGTACTGCTGCATCAGGAAGAAGGCGGCGCCGGCGACGTCGTCCACATGGACGAATTCGCGGTACGGGGTGCCGGTGCCCCAGATGGTGACGTTTTCCGCCCCGGCCTCCTTGGCCTCGTGGAACCTGCGGATCAGGGCGGGGAGGACGTGCGACGTGGTGAGATCGAAGTTGTCGTTGGGGCCGTAGAGGTTGGTGGGCATGGCGCTGATGAAGCGGGTCCCGTACTGGCGGTTGTAGGACTGGCACATCTTGATGCCGGCGATCTTGGCGATGGCGTAGGGCTCGTTGGTCGGCTCCAGCGGGCCGGTGAGCAGCGCCTCCTCCTTGATCGGCTGCGGCGCGAGCTTGGGGTAGATGCAGGTGGACCCCAGGAGTAGCAGCTTCTTAACGCCGACAAGGTAGCTCGAATGCAGCACGTTGCTCTGGATCATCAGGTTGTCGTAGATGAAGTCGGCGGGGAAGCTGTTGTTGGCGACGATGCCCCCCACCTTGGCCGCAGCTAAGAAAACGTACTCCGGGCGCTCGGCCTCGAAAAAGGCCCTGGTCGCCGCCTGGTCGCGCAGGTCGAGCTCGGAGCTCTTGCGCAGCACCAGGTTCCGGTACCCCTGGCGCTCCAGCTCCCGCACCAGGGCCGAGCCGACCAGGCCGCGGTGCCCGGCCACGAAGATCTTGGCGTTATTTTCCATCGGCTCTCAGCTCCCGTTCGGCGGTGGCCATATCAGCCTCGGTCATCATCTTGACCAGCTGCGCGAAGCTCGTCTTCGGCTCCCAGCCGAGCTCGCGCCGGGCCTTGGTGGCGTCCCCCAAAAGGAGGTCGACCTCCGCGGGACGGAAGTAGCGCGGGTCGATCTCGATCAGCACCTTCCCCGTTTTGACGTCGATCCCCTGCTCCTGCTCCCCCTTCCCTTGCCAGGAGAGCTCCATGCCCAGACTGCCGAACACCTGCTCGGCGAACTCCCTGACGCTGTGGGTCTCGCCGGTCGCCACCACGTAGTCGTCGGGGCGGTCCGCCTGGAGCATGCGCCACATGGCCTCGACGTAATCGCCGGCAAAGCCCCAGTCCCTCTTGGCGTCGAGGTTGCCCAGGTAGAGCCGGTCCTGCAGCCCAAGCTTCATGCGCGCGGCGGCGCGGGTGATCTTCCTGGTCACGAAGGTCTCGCCGCGGCGCGGGGACTCGTGGTTGAAGAGGATGCCGTTGCAGGCGAACATGTTGTAGCTTTCCCGGTAGTTCACCGTGATGTAGAAGGCATAGGCCTTGGCGCAGGCGTACGGGGAGCGGGGATAGAAGGGGGTCGTCTCCCGCTGGGGGGTCTCCAGCACCTTGCCGTACAGTTCGGAAGAGGAGGCCTGGTAGAAGCGGGTCGTGATCCCCGCCTCCTGGATCCCCTCCAGGATGCGCACCGCCCCCAGGGCGTCCACCTCGCCGGTGTACTCCGGGACGTCGAAGGAGACGCGGACGTGGCTCTGGGCGCCCAGGTTGTAGATCTCGTCGGGATGGATCTCCCGCAGCAGGCGGTTGATGGAGCTGGCGTCGTTCAGGTCGCCGTAATGGAGGAACAGACGCGTGTCCGCCTCGTGCGGGTCGCGGTAGATGTGGTCGATGCGGCCGGTGTTGAAGGAGGAGGAGCGGCGGATCATGCCGTGCACCTCGTACCCCTTGGAAAGCAGGAGTTCCGCGAGGTAGGAGCCGTCCTGGCCGGTAATGCCGGTGATAAATGCCTTCTTCATGAGGCCTCCATTAAATTTGATCCAATAATGAATAGCATGCGGCGGCGGTATGGCAACCGGGGGCGCCGAAAGTTTATTTGGAAGAGAGGATCTTGTCGATGATGCGGCTGGTGGAACGGCCGTCGACGAACTCGATCAGCTCGACCCGTCCCCCCATCGATTCGACCAGTTCGCGCCCCACCACCTGGTCGATGCTGTAGTCCCCCCCCTTGACCAGGATGGACGGGCGCAGCGCTTCGATGAGCCTGAGCGGGGTGTCCTCGTCGAAGAGCGCCACGTAGTCCACGCACCCCAGGGCCGCCAGGATGTGGGCCCGTTCCGTCTCCTCGATGAGCGGCCTCCCCTCCCCCTTGAGCCGGCGCACCGAGTCGTCGGTGTTGAGCCCCACCACCAGGAGGTCGCCCAACTCCCGCGCCTTCTGCAGGTACTTCACGTGCCCCACGTGCAAGAGGTCAAAGCAGCCGTTAGTGAAGACCACCTTTTTACCGCGGGCGCGCTCCCGGGCCACCAGGTGGGCCAGGACGTCGAGGTTCTTGATCTTCGAGTCGCTGTCGCGCAGGGAGTGCCCGACCTCCGCGATGATCTCGCGCGGCGAGACCGTGGAGGTGCCCAGCTTGCCGACCACGATGCCGGCGGCCACGTTGGCCACCCAGGCTGCGTCCGCCAGGGTGAGCCCGCAGGCAAGCCCCAGGGAGAGGACCGAGATCACGGTATCGCCGGCGCCGGTGACGTCGAACACCTCGCGGGCCACGGTCGGGATGTGCACCGCCTCCCCCTGTGCCGGGAAGAGCGACATGCCCGCCTCGCTGCGGGTGATGAGGAGCGCGTCCAGTTCCAGGTTGGAGAGGATCTTGCCGGCCGCCACTTCCAGGGAGGCCTGGTCGGTGATGGCGGTCCCCGAGGCGACCTCCGCCTCCTTGCGGTTGGGGGTGAGCACCGTGGCGCCGCGGTACTTGGCGAAGTCATCCCCCTTGGGGTCGACCACCACCGGCACGCCCAGTTCGCGCCCCTTGCGGCAGAGCGCGTCGAGCAGCGCCGGGGTCAGCACGCCCTTCAGGTAGTCCGAGACCACCACCACGTCGAACTCGGAGAGACGGGTGAGGAGGTAATCGAGCAGCGCCTTTTCGCTGGCGGCGCCGATCGAGGAGCGCATCTCCCGATCGATGCGGACGATCTGCTGGTTGGCCGCGATGACGCGCGTCTTCTTGCTGGTGGTGCGCTGCGGGTCCTCGACCAGGCCGTCCACCCCGGCGCCCTTCTCCACCAGGGCGTGGCGCAGGAGTTGGCCGTCTTCGTCCGTGCCGATGACCGAGCCAACCGAGACCCGGCAGCCGAGGGCGGCGAGGTTATTGACCACGTTGCCCGCGCCCCCCAGGCGCAGGTCCTCGCGCGCCACCTCGACCACCTGTACCGGCGCCTCCGGCGAGATCCGTTCCGCCCGCCCCCACAGGTATTCGTCCAGCATCAGGTCGCCCACCACCAGGGCGCGCACGGTGGCGGCGCGTTCGAAAAGGGATTCTACTTCTCTACGATCCATGCAGTCTCCTAAAGCCGTTCAACGTTCAACGTTCAATGTTCAATCGGCATCTCTGGCTAAAGTTTTACTGCAAAATACGTTGTACCATTGAAAAACCGGCAATGCCAATCCTAGGCCTTGCGCTGGCTGCTCTTCAAGAACCTGATGAACCCGTTTAGGATATTGCTTATTCTGTTGCAGCGCTTCATCACTGCCTCGAAGTTCTTTTGATCAAGATCTCCGATGTCGAGTCCGGCATACGCTAGGCTTTTGACTTCTGAGAGAGAGCCACGAGAGATAATGAGATATTGAACAAACTCTTTGTTACTGCCTCGATCAAAGCCTTCTGCAATGTTGGACATCACCGAAACGGCAGCTCTTTGAATCTGGTCGCGAAATCCGTAGTCCCTGCACCCGCCAAGATGCAGATAGATTTCGCGTACCAACAGCCGTGCTTCTTTCCACGAATCAACATCTTCGAACCGCTGTATTCTCACGTCGCCACCTCCGGTACAGGTAAAGCAGTGTAGAAGTTAACGTCGAACGTTGAACATTGAACGGCTTAGATTCTATCCAAAATGCCTGCCGCCAACAGCGGCAGCATGATCTCGTGGTGGCCGGTGACGGTGTACCCGCGGCTGGCGCCGGAGGTGGGGCGCTTGACGACGTTGACCAACGGCCGGTAATGCTGCTGCATGTCGAAATTGGCGGTGGTGAACCGGTCGACGTGGTGCCCCAGGTTCTGCGCTATGGAAAGGGCCTTCAGGAACACTTCGGGCAACAATACCGCGCTGCCGATGTTGAGATAGACGCCGCCGTCACCGAGCTCGGAGACGACTGAGGTGAAGATCTGGAAGTCGGTGAAACTGGCGGCCCCGAACACGGCGCCGTCGGCGGAGGGATGCTGATGGGTGATGTCGGTGCCTATGGCGACATGCACGGTGACCGGGATCCCCTTCTGCACGCACGCGGCCATCAGGCTCTGCTCGCGATAGGGCAACTCGCGCTCCAGGATCATCCGCCCCAATGACTCGCCGTGCCCGAGCCCCTGCGCGACCCCCTGCTTCAGCGCCTCGTTGATCTGGGCGCCGGTCTCCTCGGCCATGCCGAAGCTGCCGGCGTGGAGCACGGCTCCGACGTCCTCGCTGGTGGCGCCGATGAGGGCGATCTCGAAGTCATGGATGGAACCGGAGCCGTTCAGCGCCACGGCGGTGATCACGTCGGCATCGATGAGGGATTTGAGCACCGGTTGCAGGCCGCACTTGATGACGTGCCCCCCCATGGCCATGACCACGGGCTTCCCCTTGGCGCGGGCGGCAACGACGGCATCGATGACGCCGTTCAATGCCTGCGAGCCGAGTTGGTCGGGCATGGCGGCCAGGAGCTCGGCTACGGTCATGCCGGACCTGACCGGTTTGGCGAAGTGCTCCTGCACGTTCATCTTGTTTTTACGGGATGCTATCGGGTAGGTGCTGACACCAGAAAAATCGAGTGGCCGGTATTTCACAGCGATCCTTTCTGCAGCTTTTTGGCGGTAGAACTGCGTGGAGACGGATGAGCTACTGCGTTTGCACCAGAGACGTCCATATCCCCTCTCCCTCCGGGAGAGGGTTAGGGTGAGGGCATGCCAGCTTCAAAAAGCCCTCACCCGCCCTCCGGGCACCCTCTCCCGGAGGGAGAGGGAACCTGAAAGCGTGCTGACAGGGTAACGAAAGCAAGGGGGACAGGCACCTGGCGGAGCCAGTCCCCTTCAGCGGAACAAGTCCCCTCTAGGGTTAGAGCCGGTAGAACTCGCGGTACCAGGCGACGAAGCGGCTGATGCCGTCCTCGATGGAGGTGGCGGGACGGAAGCCGACATCCCGCATCAGGTCGTCGACGTCGGCATAGGTGGCCGGAACGTCGCCGGCCTGGATCGGGAGCAGGTTCTTCTGCGCTTCCTTGCCCAGGGCCTTTTCCAGCACCTCGATGAAGCGCAGCAGCTCAACCGGGTTGTTGTTGCCGATGTTGTAGATCTTGTACGGGGCGTAGCTGGTGCCCGGGTCGGGGTGGGCGCCGCTCCAGGTGGAGTCTTTTGCCGGCACGTTGTCGATGACGCGGGTGACCCCTTCGACGATGTCGTCGATGAAGGTGAAGTCGCGCTGCATCTTGCCGTAGTTGAAGACGTCGATGGGGCGCCCTTCGAGGATCGCCTTGGTGAACAAAAAGAGCGCCATGTCCGGGCGCCCCCACGGCCCGTAGACGGTGAAGAAGCGCAGGCCGGTGGTGGGGATGCCGTAGAGGCTCGAATAGGTGTGGGCCATCAGCTCGTTGGCCTTCTTGGTGGCGGCGTAGAGCGAGACCGGATGGTCGACGTTGTGATGCACGGAGAAGGGCATGGCGGTGTTGGCGCCGTACACCGAACTGGAGGAGGCGTACACCAGGTGCTTGACCCCGTGGTGGCGGCACCCCTCCAGGATGTTCATGAAACCGGAGAGGTTGCTATCCACGTAGGCGTAGGGGTTGATCAGGGAGTAGCGCACCCCGGCCTGGGCGGCGAGGTTGACGACGACCTCGAACTGCTCGCGCTCGAACAGTGAGGCCATGCCCTCCCGGTCGGAGAGTTCCATCTTGACGAAGCGGAAGCCGGGGGTCTCTTCGAGCTGCTTCAGGCGTCCGTACTTCAGGTTGACATCGTAGTAGTCGTTCAGGTTGTCCAGGCCGACCACTTCGACGCCGGCGGCCAAAAGTCTCTTGCTCAGGTGAAAGCCGATGAAACCGGCGGCACCGGTAACCAGCATCTTCCTCATGACTCCTCCTATGCCGCGGGGGGCGGCCAGATTTCTGGGATGGCAAATATGTACTGGCTGCAACAGGAGGCCGGCATCTGGCGCCGGCTTTTGGCATCGAGGCGCCGCGCGGGCAAAGCGGCGGCGCCTGTTTCCGCCCCTACACGGAGCGGGGGCTGAAGGTGAACTCGGCCTTGCCCCTCAGCAGGTCCATCAGGAGCGGGCAGACACCTGCGTCGTTCTTCCCGGCGTCGTAGTCGGGGACCAGCTTGGTGTAGTGCCGGTCCACCACGCCGTCGTGGCACTTGTGAAGCAGCGCCCCGAAGGCCTGCTCCAGTTCGGCGTGGTCGATCTGGTAGTTCATGATGTCGTCGTAGCTGGTAGCGTCCCCGTACTTGAACACGCCCGGGAAGGACTGGTACCAGGTGTTGCCGAAGATGAGCGCCTTCTTCCCCTTGATGAGAGCCTCCCACCCCACGGTCCCGGTGATGGTGCAGACGAAGAGGGAGCGGTCGGTCAGGGTGTGGGTGTTGGCGAACGACGGGAGCACCACCACGTTCTTGATGCGCCGCAGGCGGTGGTAGAAGAGCGGTCCCCGGTTGTACGCCCCCTGCTTCGGGTTCTCCTTGACGTAGATCTTCACGTTATCCGGCAGGATGCTGGCCAGGCATTCGATGGCGAGCGCCTGGTCCCGGAAGTACCCTCCCAGCGCCGAGGTGGTCATCTCCGGCTGCAGTTGCAGCGGGAAGTAGACGAAGGGGACGTCCAGGTCGTACTCGGCCTTCTCGTACTGGATGATGTGCTCGAAGTACTCCAACTCGTTGACATGGAAAAACCGTGCGAAGGGATCGCGCCACTTGGGCAGCCGCCGGTAGATATCGTTGGTGCGCTTCAGGATGTCGTACAGCTTGACGGGGTTCAGAAGGTACGACGGTTTCTTGATGGCCAGGAAGGAGAGGATGTGGCCGATGGCCTTGGCCGTGATCTTGCCGGTCTCCCCCTGCTCCTGCTTCACGTTCTTCATGTAGAAGAGGTCGATTTCCTTGTTCTTCTCGATGTGCGCCGGCGGCGCCTGGTGCTTCTTGGGCTCGAAGCTGCCGTAGGCGTCCATGGAGGGCATGGAGAAGAACTTGTTCGGAAACAGCGACTGGGTCACGATGACGATCTTCAGCCCGAGGCTCTTGCCGATCTGGTACAGGATGGTGTCGTAGGCCAGGTGCGGCACGTTGAAGAACAGCATGTGGGTGATGTTGTTCTCGATGACCTTCTCCGCCATGACGTCGAATAGGATGTAGTAATAATCCAGGTAGTCCTGCATGCAAGCCAGATTGTGAGATTTATAGCAGAACTTTTCGTCCCTGCGATGCAGGTGGTCGATGAAAATGGAGATGTCCTTCTCGAAGTCGTCCCGGGTGATCACCGAGTGCAGCAGGCCGTTGAACTTCTGCCCGTCCATGACATGGGTCTTGCCGACCGCCCTGGTCCTCGTCATCCGGGTCATGGACGAGGCCTTGAGATCGGAGTCCTTGTCGCCGACGTGCAGCAGGAACTCGATCTCGTCCTTGTACTGGTCCATGATCTTCTGCAAGATCACGCTAGTGTTCTTAGATGTGGAGACGCACAGGAGCCTCATTGCCATAATCTCAAAACCCTTTCTGAAAGTTGCATCGTCCGCGACGCCGTGCCGCAGAGGTAAAAATGACCGGTGCTAGAGCCCGCCCAGGAGGTCGAAGGAGAGCGGCGTTCCCCTGCGGATATCGACCGCCGCCCGCTTGCCCAGGAAGGTCTCCAGGTACTTGGTGGGGAGACCGTTGCCGGGCCGTATGGCGCGGACGTTCTTGTCGGTGAACGGCTCGCCCGCCTTGACGTCCTCGACCACGTAGAGCGAGCGCCGGAACACCAGCGACTTCTTCTCCTTCTCGGTCGGGCCGTAGCTGATGGTTCCCAGCGACTGCCAGGCGCGCTCGGTCTCGACCACCAGGCTCTTCAGCTCTTCCGGCTCCAGCGAGAAGGTGGAATCGACCCCGCCGTCGGCGCGGCGCAGGGTAAAGTGCTTCTCGATCACGGTGGCGCCGAGGGCCACCGCCGCCACCGACACACCCACACCCATGGAATGGTCGGAGAGCCCGATCTCGCAGTCGAAAAGATCACGCAGGTGCGGGATGGTGCGCGCGTTGGTGTTCTCCGGGGTGCTCGGGTAGGTGCTGGTGCACTTCAAAAGCACCAGGTCGCGGCACCCCGCCTCGCGCGCCGCGCGCACCGTCTCGTCCAGCTCGGCGAGGCTCGCCATGCCGGTGGAGATGATGACCGGCTTCCCGGTCGCCGCCACCTTGCGGATCAGCGGCAGGTCGGTGTTCTCGAAGGAGGCGATCTTGTAGCAGGGTGCGTCCAACTCTTCCAGGAAATCGACGCTGGTGGCGTCGAAGGGGGTGCTGAAGCAGATGAGGCCCAGCTCGCGGCAGCGGTCGAAGATCGGCTTATGCCACTCCCACGGGGTGTGCGCCTCCTGGTACAGGTCGTACAGGGAGCGCCCCTTCCAGAGGCTCTTGGGGTCCTCGATGAAGAACTCCCCTTCCTTGATGTCGAGCGTCATGGTGTCGGCGGTGTAGGTCTGCAGCTTCAGGGCGTGCGCGCCGGACGCGGCCGCGGCCTCGACGATCTCCAGGGCCCGCTCCAGGGACTGGTTGTGGTTGCCCGACATCTCCGCGATGATGAACGGCGCGTGGTCGGGACCGATGGACCTGCCGCCGATCTGGATAGAACTCATTGTGCTGCGTCCTCCCGGAATATCTTTGCCGCCAACGCTTCCTTGTTGGCCAGCCAGTTTTCTTTGAACGTGCCGAAAACGACCACGTCCTCGTAGCGCCCGTTCTTCAGCACGTGCTGCACCAGGCGCCCCTCCTGCGCGAAACCCAGGCGGGTGTGGTACTTGATGCTCCCCTCGTTGAAGGCGAAGGCCTCGGCGCAGAGCTTCCTGAAGCCCTGCTGCTCGAAGATGTACTCCTGGGCGAGAAAGCCCATCACCGTGCCGCAGCCGCGCGGCAGCTCCACGTCCCCCAAGTAGAAGCCCCAGTGGCAGCGGTTGGAGTGGCGGTCGATCTGGTTGAAGCTCTTCAGCCCGACCGGCCGTCCCTGGTATTCGAAGATGAGGGTGGCGGGGAATTCCGCGTCGCGGGTCCGGGCGAACCAGGCCCGGTGCTCCTCGGGAGCGATCAGGTGGTCGGTGTACATGTAGGAGCGCACGCGCTCGGAGTTGCGCCAGGAGAGGACCAGGTCGAGGTCACGCTCTTCGATGGGGCGCAGGTTGAACTCTTCAGGGCGCATCTGTCACCTCGATGGTTTCTGGCTAGCGATGATCTTCCGCCAAGATGCCCATCCCCCTCTCCCTCCGGGAGAGGGCTGGGGTGAGGGCGCTGCAATAGGCAATTGATCCCGCTTCGTGGCACTTCCCTCACCCGCCCTTCGGGCACCCTCTCCCGGAGGGAGAGGGAATTAGCGGAAGATTCTCGCTAATCAGGATGGTTTTTACTTCGCCTCTTCGCGCCAGGCCCGGAACATCAGCTCCGCCCGGTGCCAGTCTTCCAGGGTGTCGATGTCCTGCACCTGGTGGCGCGGCAAAAGGACAGGGACCGCCTTTTCCGAAAAGATCTTCTCCTCGGCGATCCAGGCCTCCGCGCTTCCCCAGTAGAACTGCCCCGCGTCGTGGAAGGCCTCCTCGAGGTCCTGGGAGCGGGTGCCGAACTGAGCGGGGTCGAACATCCCGACGCGGCCGTTACCGTCGATCCTGATGGCGCGCTGGATCGGGAAGGGGTAGCTGGTCACCGAGAAGGCGTAGGAGCAGCCGGCCTTGGTGATCAGGTCGAGGCCGCGCCTCAGGTCGGCCGGGGTCACGAAGGGGGCGGTGGCGTAGATGCAGCAGGCATACTCGGGGCGCTCCCCCTCGTTGGCCACCCACTCGACGGCGTGCCGGATCACGGGAATGGTGCCGGTGTGGTCGTCGGAAAGCTCCGCGGGGCGCAGGAAAGGGACCTCCGCCCCGAACTTTTTGGCCACCTCGGCGATCTCGGCGTCGTCGGTGGAGACCAGCACCCGGCTGAAGCAGCCGCTTTCAAGCGCCGCTTCGATGGACCAGGCGATCATCGGCTTGCCGCAGAACTCCTTGATGTTCTTGCGGGGGATGCGCTTGCTGCCGCCCCGGGCCGGGATGATGGCGATGTTCACGACAGCGCCTCTTTGAGCGCCGCGACCACCCTATCCTGCTGCTCTTCGGAGAGGCTGGAGAACATGGGGAGGCTGATCGCCTCGGCGTAGTAGCGCTCGGACTCGGGGAAGTCGCCCGGCTGGAAGCCCAGGCGCCGGTAGTAGGGCTGGGAGTGCACCGGGATGTAGTGCAGGTTGACCAGGATCCCCTGCCCGCGCAGCGATTCGAACACCTCGCGGTGACTCTTGGAGATCTGGTCCAGCTTGAGCCGGATCACGTACAGGTGCAGGCCCGAATAGCTGTCGGCGTGCTGGTACGGCGTCACCACCGGGAACTGAGCCAGCAGTTCGTCGTAGCGCGCCGCCAGGCGGTGCCGCGCCGCCACGAACTCGTCCAGGCGGGTCATCTGGGAGAGTCCCAGCGCCGCCTGCAGGTCGGTGATGCGGTAGTTGAAGCCGAGCTCTATCTGCTGGTAGTACCAGGGGCCGTCGCTCTCCCATTCCATGAAGGCGGGGTCGCGGGTGATGCCGTGGCTTCTCAGGCGGATCAGGCGCTCGTAGAGGTCCTTGCGGTTGGTGAGCACCATGCCCCCTTCCGCCGTGGTGATGATCTTCACCGGGTGGAAGCTGAACACGGTCATGTCGGAGAAGCGGCAGCCGCCGATCGCCTCGCCTTTATACTTGCCGCCGATGGCGTGGGAGGCGTCCTCGATGACGGCGAAGCCGTACTCGCGGGAGAGCGCCGCGATCTTTTCCATCTCGCAGGGCTGCCCGGAGAAGTGCACCGGGATCACCACCTTGGGCAGTTTCCCGGCCGCCTTGGCCTGGACCAGCTTCTTTTCCAGCTCCGCCGCGGAGAGGTTGTAGGTGCGCGGGTCGATGTCGACGAAGTCGACGCCGGCGCCGCAGTACAGGCCGCAGTTGGCCGAGGCGACGAAGGTGTTGGGGGTGGTCCAGAGGGTGTCCCCCTCGCCCAGTTCGGCGGCGAGGCAGGCGATGTGCAGCGCGGAGGTGGCGCTGTTCACGGCCACCGCGTACTTCGCGCCGCAATACTGCGCTACCGCCTGTTCGAAGCGCTCGATGGACGGACCTTGCGTCAGCCAGTCGGAACGCAGGACGTCAACAACCGCCTGGATGTCGGCCTCGGAGATGGACTGCCGGCCGTAGGGGATCGGTGCCTGTTTCACGCCCAGCCTCCTAGTAGGTGAAATTCGGGTCGACGTGGGCCTTGATCAGCTCGCGCAGTTCCTCGACGTTGAGCCACTCGCTGTTGGTGCCGGAGTTGTAGCAGAACCCGTCCTGGCACAGCTTGCCGTTGAAGGCGGCGGCGAACTTGTCCACGTCCCAAAGCGGGATGGAGGGGAGGATGACGAAGTACTTCTCGAACTCGACCGTCGAGATGGCGTCGGTCATGGTGATCATCTCTTCGTGCAGCTTCTCGCCCGGGCGGATGCCGACGACCTCGCGCTTGCAGTTGGGGCCGATGGCCTCGGCGATGTCGTTGATGCGGTAGCTCGGGATCTTGGGCACGAAGATCTCGCCGCCCCACATGTTCTCCAGGGCGTAGAGCACCAGCTTGACGCCGTCCTCGAGGGTGATGTTGAAGCGGGTCATGCGCTCGTCGGTGATGGGGAGGACGCCGGTCTCCCTCTTGTTCATGAAGAAGGGAATGACCGAACCGCGGCTCCCCATGACGTTGCCGTAGCGAACCACGGAGAACTTGATGTCGTGCTTGCCCTTGAAGTTGTTGCCGGCGACGAACAGCTTGTCGGAGCAGAGCTTGGTGGCACCGTAGAGGTTGATCGGTGCGGCGGCCTTGTCGGTGGAAAGGGCGACCACCTGCTTCACGCCGCGCTCGATGGCTGCCTCGATGACGTTCTGCGCACCGTGGATGTTGGTCTTGATCGCCTCGAACGGGTTGTACTCGCAGGCCGGCACCTGCTTCAGAGCTGCGGCGTGGATGACGATGTCGATCCCTTCCATGGCCTTGGAGAGGCGCTCGCGGTCACGCACGTCGCCGATGAAGTAGCGGATCTGCTTGTACTTGTCGTGGGAAAACTGCTGCGACATCTCGAACTGCTTCAGCTCGTCGCGCGAGTACACCACCACCCGCTCGATCTCCGGGTATGCGGTGAGAATGGTTTCCACGAACTTCTTGCCAAACGACCCGGTGCCACCGGTAACCAGAATGCTGCGATTTTTTAACACGTTCGTCCCTCGCTTGATTATTTCGATTGATATCTTTCAGGCCGGGCGGCAGCGCCGTCCCGCCTACTACTTTTACCGTGCCCTTGCCCCTGACGGCAGGCTCCGGGCAAAACAACGCACAACATAGCAGAAACGCCACAAAAAAGCGAGTAAGGACAACATCCCCCTCGCCGTTTGTTAAGCATTCCCTACCAAGACGGTTTCAGTACATGTCGTAGACCAGGTACCTGTTCTTCTTGTGTGCGGCCGACTCGCGCAGAGCGTTGACGTCGCAGACGCCGTTCAGCGCCGACCCCGCCTCGAGCATCCTGATCAGCATGTTGAGATACACCGACTCGCTGCCGTGAAAGCCGTCCACCGCCTCCTGATCCGTGGAACCGGCACGGCTGACACTGCTGAAGTCGTAAAACTCGTAGCCGTACTCCCGGAAAACGGGCGCCAGGGCGGGCGCCAACTGGTCCAGGTACTGGAACTTGCCGCTGCCGATCATGGCGCGGTAGGCCGTGTCGGAGAACGGGGGCAGGAAGGCCACCACCTGGATGTTCCTCTTGCGGCAGAAATCCAGAAACGGCCTCAACTGGCGCACGGCCTCCGGATTGACCCGATCGCCGTGACTGAACTTGGTGTCGCCCTTTTCAATCTTTTTTAGGGTGTTCCTGAACTGGTAGTCGTCCGCGGACTTGGCGCCAGCCAGCAGCCTATCGATCTGTCCGCCATAGTGCATGCTGCCGTCGTTCAGGAAGCCGGTCTTGTTGACGCAGGCGTTGAAACCCACCGTGGTGAGCGGCGCCGCGCCGACACCCTTGCCGCACACGGCCGCGCCCGTCGTGCCAACCTCACCAAGACGCAGCGAGCCGTCGAAAACCTTCTTGTAGATCTTGTCCGAAGCGTTGCAGACGGAGACGAAATCCATCTGCTCGTACCCGGTGAAGTTGACCTTGGCGGAGGCCCGATCCAAGGAATCCGCTTTCTTGTTGAACATCCACTGGTCCAGCCCCACGATCAGCGTCTTCGGGAGCCTGTCCTCAGGTAGCGCGGAGACAAAGGCGAGAAAGTGTGGCACGGAGGTAATGGTATAGCCGGCGTTGTAAAAGGTGGCAGGCGCGAACATCTTGTCGCGGAACTGCAGCACGCGAGACGATCCCAGCGCCACCACGTCCCGGCGGGGCAGCGTGCTCAGGGTCCTCAACTTGAGACACTTGTAGGCCGACTCGTTGAAGCGGAAACCGAAGAGCTGCGGAGTCCCGTGCACCGCGCGGGCCACGATCTCGTCGACGTTGAAGCGCAGTTCGCCCGTACCGAGCAGCACCCAGAACGGGAGGGCCAGGTACAAGGCGTAGGGCGCTGCCAGCAGCGCTAATTTTGTGAGCAGCCGTTTCATCGAAGCCTTTGCCTTAGAAGTTGAAGTAGATGAAGGTCCCCTTGGATTTCACACCCAGGAAGATCAGCGCCAGCACCAGCCCGTTGTAGCACCCCCACCGCAGCAGCGCCGAACCGTTCCAGATGCCTTGCGCCCGCTGGTGACGCGCCAGCAATCCCCCCAACGCAACCAGCGCGCCGGCAGCAACGACCAGCCGCGCGTCGCCCCTGTCGAAGCCATGCACGAGAAGCGAAGCGCCCTGGCGCCCGGCGGAGAGGAATTTGAAGGTGCAGATGTACAGGGCGTCGCTCAGGCTGTTGACCCGGAAAAAGATCCAGGCTAAACAGACCAGGTGGAAGGTAACGAGCATCTGCCAGTACTTGAGGTACGGGCTCTTCTGGATGCCGAGCTTCTGGTAGATCTTTTTCTGGTACGGCTTGTAGAAGACCGAGCAGGCCATGTAGAGCCCGTGCAGGCCGCCCCAGATGACGAAGCCCCAACTCGCGCCGTGCCATATGCCGGAGACCAGGAAGGCGGCGACCAGGGCCAGGGCGGTGCCCCAGGTCCTCCAGTCGCGCCACTGCATCTGCAGCGGCTTGAAGATGTAATCCAGGATCCAGCGCGAGAAGCTGATGTGCCAGCGGCGCCAGAAGTCGGCCACCGAGGTGGCGAGGTAGGGGCTGTTGAAGTTCTGGGTCAGGTTGATATTGAAGAGCCGCGCCGTCCCCAGCGCCATGTCGGTGTAGCCGGAGAAGTCCATGAAGATCTGGAAGGCGTAGGCGTAGGTGCCGAGCACCAGTTGCATTGCGCTCGCGGCGTGGACGTCGTTGTACACGGCGTCGGCGTAGATGCCGAGCCGGTCCGCGAGGACCATCTTCTTGAACAGGCCCCAGGCGAAGAGCAGCATGCCGTAGCGCATGTTGTCGTAGTCGAAGCGGTACGGGGCCTTCAGTTGCGGCAGCAGGTCGCCGACCCGTTCGATGGGCCCCTGCAGCAGTTTCGGAAAGAAGGAGAGGTAAAGGGCGAAGTAGCCGAAATGCGGCTCGGGCTCCTCGATTTCGAAATAGATGTCGATGAGGTAGGAAATCGCCTGGAAGACGTAGTACGAGACGCCTATGGCCACCAGCGCACGGACCGCCGGGACCTGCATCTCCAGGGAGAAGAGCTGGGTGACTGCTCTCAGGTTCTCCGAGAGGAAGGGAAGGTACTTCATCGCCACCAGCACCAGGACGTTGGCCGCCACGCCGCCCCAAAGCAGGGCGCGCTTCGTCCCCGGCGCCTGGGCCCGGTGCAGCCAGATCCCGAAGCAGTAGGTGGTCACCGCCACCAGCGCCAGCACCGCCGGCAGATAAGGGACCTTCAGGGCGGCATAGAAGCCGAAGCTTGCCGCAAGCAGCACGCCCCAGCGCGCCCGATCACCCACCAGGTAGAAGACGAGGTAGACCGCCGGCAGGAAGAGAAAATAGTCCAGCGAGTTGAAAGGCATCCAGGTTACTGCACTTTCGCCGCGATGCAGTTCAGCAGGTCGCCGATGTTCTTGAAGGTGAGCACTTCTTTGTGGGTGAAGCGGATACCGAAGGTGGTTTCCACCGCCACGATGAGATTCACGTGGGACAGGGAATCCCAGCCGTCGATGTCATCGGCGGTCATCTGGGGGGCGATGCGGATGTCTTCATCGTCAAATACCTGGCAAAAAACCTCGTTCAGCCTCTCCTGCAGTTCCATTTCAAATCTCCATTTCAATATCTGATTAGCCAGAATCTTTTGCTAATTCCCTCTCCCTCCGGGAGAAGGTGCCCGAAGGGCGGGTGAGGGAGGTGCCACGAAGCAGGATCATTGCCTATTGCAGCGCCCTCACCCCGCCCTCTCCCGGAGGGAGAGGGCGGATGGGCATCTTGGCGGAAGATAGTCTCTAATCGGTTTTCATACATATGGCGGCTCGGGCCGCCGTTGGTCTAGTGGTTACCGGAGGGCGCCAGGAGACGCTGCACGGCGGAAAGCATCGCCTCCACCTTGATGCTGTCGCGGCACTTGGTGTCCTTGTCGCAGTGCGCCCGAAGACACCCGGCGCAGTGCATGGGCGACTGCAGGGCAACGTGGGCCTCGCCGCGCGGTGCGCTCCTCTTGGCGAGCGTACCGCGGTAGAACGAAACCGTCGGCGTGCCGAGAGTCGCGGCCATCTGCACCAGCCCGGCGTCCCCCCCGACCACCAGATCGACCTTCTTCAAGAGTGCGGCCATCCCCTTCAGGGACAGGCGGTCCAGCACCCGGCATCCCGGCCCGATGGCGGCGGCGATGGAGAAGGCCGCCTGGCGCTCCGCCTCGCTCTCCCAAGGGAGCAGGATGGTGGCGTCGTGGAACCGGTCCAGCACCTCCCGCCCCAACTCGGTCCACCCCTTTTCGCTCCAGGCCTCGGTCGGCTGTGCCGCGCCGTGGTGGAACACGAAAACCAGCCCGTCCGCCAGCGTGGCGAGGAGCGCCTCTGCGTTGGCCTCGTCCTCGGGAGAGCTGACCAGGTGGCCGGCAAGTTCCATGGTGCGGAAATCCTTGGCGAACGGGATGCTGGCCAGGCGCAGGCAGCGGTCGACGTTGTGGTACTCCTGCCGGCGCACCGGGATCAGGCGCGTGTTGCACCAGGTGTTCAACGGCTCGAGGACGGCATCACGCTCGAAGCCGAACCGGTCGGCGCAGCCGGAGTACCGGGAGATCACCCCGCTGATCAGGTCGCCCTGGAGGTCGAAGACGAGGTCATAGGCCCGCTCGCACAGGGTCTTGCGCAGGGCCGACACGCCGCGCCAGGTCTTGGCCGAGAAGCGCTGCTTGCGCCACTGGGCCGCCGGGACCGGGTGCACCTGGCTCAGCTGCGGATGCCCCGCCAGCAGCCCCTGGAGGCTTTCCTCGATCACCCAGTCGATTTCGACACCGGGCACTGCCTGATGCAGGAAATCAAGCACCGGCAGGGTCTGGATGACGTCTCCCAAGGAGGATGGTTTGATGATCAGTACGCGCATTTGCCTTTCACTCACACAAAGTGTTTCCCGAAGTGTTCCCTCTCCCAGAGGGAGAGGGAGATGAACAGGGTCTAAAGCAGCGCAGTCAGGGCAGCTTCTAACGGACGCGAGTCCTCGAACTCCAGCTCAAGTACGACAGCGAAGCAGCCGGCGAGCTTATCGGCGTGCGGCAGCAGCTTCACGGCATCCTTCTGGGTGGTGAGGAGCACCGTGGAACGCGAAGCGGTCTTCAGTCGAAGAATGGCCGCGATCTCGGGTTCGCCGTAGCTCACGTGATCCGGGAAGGAGAGCGTGGTCACCGGCCTCACTCCGACCGCTTCCAAACCATCAAAGAAGGCCGCGGGGTTGGCTATCCCGGAAAAGGCCATGACGCGTGGTCCCTGCGCCGCCTCGAAGCCGGTGGCGGGGCCGGCGCCGAGCGGGATCATGCCAGAAAGACGATGCTTTGTCCAGCAGGTCGGCTTGCCGGGAACGGGGGCCGTCCTCGCCTTCCCTTCGGTGGCCCGGGTGCAGATGACGAGGTCCGCCCGGCCCGCCGCCGCAGGCGCCTCGCGCAGGAAGCCACCCGGCAGGGTCAGGCCGTTGTCGAACGGCGTGGTCGCATCCAGCAGCAGGATGTTCAGGTCCCTTTTCAACTTCAGGTGCTGGTAGCCGTCGTCCAGGATGAAGACGTCCGGGTTCAGCTTTTCCAGGGCGTGCAGCCCGGCGCGATAGCGGTTGGAGCCGATCACCACCATGAGCCCCGGCAGCATCCCGGCCAACTGGCACGGCTCATCGCCGGCTTCTTCGGGCGTGACCAGCAGATTGTCGCCGTCGCAGACGATGCGGATCTCGCCCTCGGCGCTGCCGCCGTAACCGCGCGACAGCACGCAGACCCGCTTGCCCTGCTTCATCAGGTACGCCGCGAGCCAGGCCACCGTCGGCGTCTTGCCGGTGCCCCCCAGGACCAGGTTGCCGACCGAGATCACCGGGCGCGGCAGCCGGTGCGACGGGATGAGCCCGAGCCGGTAGCCGAGCGCACGCAGGCGCAGGATGGCCGCGTAGGGGCGGGACGAGAGCCGCAGCAGGCCGAGCAGGGCCTTGTCGCCCAAGCCGCTGCGCTTACCCGCCATCAGGTCGCGATAATAGGTTTCCAGGTCAGCCACGCGTTCCTCCTTGCCCCAGCAGGGAGGCCATCACGTTCAGGTGGCGATCAGTGGCGCCGGCGCTCTCCAGCAGGATCCCGGCGCCGCGACGCCCCAGCTCTTCCCGAAGTGCGGCGTCGGCGGAGAGCCGCAGCAGCTCGGCCTTGAGCCCAGTCAGGTCTGCCGGCTGCACCTCCGCGCCGCAGTGCTTGATGAAGAGCGCAGCGATCTCGCGGAAGTTCTCCATGTGCGGCCCGAACAGCACCGGCACCTGGCAGGCCGCCGGCTCCAGCGGGTTGTGACCGCCGGTCGCGACCAGGCTTCCCCCGACGAAGACAAGGTCGGAGGCGCGGTAGAGCCCGGCCAGTTCGCCCACCGTGTCCAGCAGCAGGATCCCCCCCGCCGGCAGCGGGCCGGAACCGTCCAGCGCGGAGCGGAACTGGAACGGGAAGCCCTCTTTTTTGATCAGTTCGGCAACCCCAGGAGCCCGCTCCGGGTGGCGCGGCGCCAGGATCAGGAAACTCTGCGGATCCCGCGCCAGCAGGTCGCGGTAGGCCGACAGGACTTGTGCTTCCTCACCCTCGTGGGTGCTCGCCGCCGTGAAAACGAAGCAGCCGGTCGGGACCTGGTATTTCGCCTTGATCTCGGCCACCTGCCCGGGCGTTGCCTTGACCACCGGGATGTCGTACTTCAGGTTGCCGCCGACGTGGACCGCCGCGGCCGGGGCCCCGATCGCCGCGATGCGCTCCGCGTCCACCGGCGTCTGCATGCAGAGTGCGGAGAGGCGCTGCAGCACCGGGCGGAAGAACCAGGACAGGCGCAGGTAGCGGCCGAAGGAGCGGTCCGAGATGCGGCCGTTGGCCAAAAGCACCGGGATGCCCATCTCGCGCGCCACGCCGATGAAGTTGGGCCAGATCTCGGTTTCCATGATCACCACGACCTCCGGCCGGATAGTTTCCAGCACGGAGCGGACGGCGAAGGGGAAGTCGAAGGGGAAGTAGATGCAGAGGTCGGCGGCCTTGCTTTTTTGGGCGACGCTGCGGCCGGTCTCAGTGACGTTGGAGATGACGATCTTCTTGCCGGGGAAGCGCTGGCGGATCCCCTTCAGGAGCGGCAGAGCGGCGTTGGTCTCGCCCACCGAAACGGCATGAACGAAGACCACGCCCCCGTCGCCGATCAGTTCGAGTTCCTCGGCCGGGATGCGGCCGAAGCGTTCCATGAAGGCGGTCCGGCGCCCGCGGGAGAGCGAGCGGTAAGCGTGGTAGGGAACAAGGAGTGGCAGGATGAGCCACAGGAGCAGGTTGTAGAAGATGTTGATCATAGCAGAAACATCCTTGGTCAAAACTCCTCCCCCCGGAGGGGGGAGGCTGGGAGGGGGGAAGCTGTTTGTATATGCCGCTACGCGCCCCCTCCCTGACCCTCCCCCTCCGGGGGAGGGAATGTTGCCCCAAAGGCGGCTAGTTGGTCTGGCTGGAGGCGGCCGGCGGCGCGTTCTTCCAGCGCTTGTGCACCCAGTACCACTGCTCGGGATGCTGCACCACGTACTCCTCGATATAGCGGTTCAGCCCGTTGGCGTCCTCGGCGGCGGCGACCTCCGGATCCTCGGCGTCCGAAAGCCGGTACTCGGGATGAATGGTGATGACGCTTTTGTTCCCCTCGCGGTGGATGAAGGCGGACAAAAGCGGCGCGCCGCTCTTTCTGGCAATGAGCGAGGGCATGCACATGGTCCAGGCGGGCCGGCCGAGAAAATCGGCGAGGATGCCCCACTCCGACTGTACCGCCTGATCGATCAGCAACCCGACCACCTCGCGCTTCTTGAGCGCGGAAAACATCGCCCGCAACGCCCCGTCCTTGTAGATGAGCCCGTTGCCGTAGCTCTTGCGGATGCGCTCGATCATCTCGTTCAGGTAGGGGTTGTCCTGACGCCTGGCCACCACGGAGAGCTCGTGCTTGCGCACCCCGAAGGCGAGCGCCAGAAGCTCCCAGTTGCCGCTGTGGGCCGTGATGAAGATGAGCCCCTTCCCCTTGGCGAAGGCGGCGTCGAAATGCTCGGCCCCGCGGATTTCGACCGTGTCGATCAGTTGCTGACCGCGTCCGCCGTAGATCTTGCAGACCTCGACGATGCAGCAGCCCAGGTTCTCGAAGACGCCGCGCGCAAGGTCCCGCGCGCTTCCCCCCTGCCAACCCGGCTGGCGCTCAAGGAACGGAAGGCTCGCCTCGAAGTTGGCGATGGCGATCTTGCGTCTCCTGCCCAGCAGGCGGAAGGCGATGCGCCCCAGGAACCGCCCCGCCGCCAGGGCGATGCTGTTGGGGAGCCGGGCGATCGTGGAGGAAATCACCACGAAAAACGCCATCTCCAAATACCAGCGCAGCTGTCGTAACATACAAAAACCTCAGAAGAAAACGGGGCAGCAAAGCCCCGTCCTGGTCTGCGTGGCGACACCCTCATCCGCCCCTGCGGGGCACCTTCTCCCGGGGGGAGAAGGGGTAACATCAACTCGTCCATCCCTCATCCACACACAGCCTCGTCCTCATCCACAGAGAACTCGTCCACCCCCTCGCCCTTTGGGAGAGGGTGGCCGAAGGCCGGGTGAGGGGTTTTATCCCCTACGCCCTGAACTGCATGCCGTGCAGGCGGCTGTAGATCCCTTCCGCCTGGAGCAGGTCGTCGTGGCTGCCCATCTCGGCCACCACGCCTTTCTCCAGCACCACGATCCGGTCGGCGTGGGTGATGGTGGAGAGACGGTGGGCAATGACGAAGGTGGTGCGGTTCTGCATCAGGTTGTTGAGGGCCTTCTGCACCATCTGCTCGCTCTCGGTGTCGAGCGCGCTGGTGGCCTCGTCCAGGATCAGGATGGGCGCGTCCTTGAGTATCGCGCGGGCGATGCACAACCTCTGGCGCTGTCCGCCGGAGAGGCGCACGCCGCGGTCGCCGATGTTGGTCAGATACCCCTCGGGAAGCTCCTGGATGAAGTCGTGGGCAAAGGCGGCGCGCGCCGCGGCCTCGACCTCGGCATCGGTCGCCGTCATCCTGCCGTAGCGGATGTTGTTGGCGATGGTGTCGTTGAACAGGATGGTTTCCTGGTCGACCAGCGCGATCTGCTCCAGGAGGCTCTTCATGGTGCGCTCGCGGATGTCCACGCCGTCCATGAGCACCTGTCCGCCGGTCGGGTCGTAGAAGCGGGTGATCAGCGAGACCAGGGTAGTCTTGCCGCCGCCGGAGGGGCCCACCAGGGCGATCACCTCGCCCCGCTTGGCGGTCAGGTTCACCCCCTGCAGCACGTAGTCGTCCTCGTACTTGAAGCGGACGTCGCGGAACTCCACCTCGCCGCGCGCCTTGCCGAGATCGCGGGCGTTGGGTGCGTCGACGATCTCCGGTTTCTCGTCCATGACCTCGAAGACCCGCTCCGCGGCGCCCATGGAGCGCTGCAGGTTGTTGAACGCGGTCAAAAGCCTCTTGATCGGGTTGAACACCAGCACCATGGCGGTGATGAAGGAGAAGAACTCCGAGGCGCTCTTGGTGCCGTGCATGACGTTGCTGCCGCCGACCCAGATCACCGCGGCGATGCCGAAGGAGGTGATGAACTCCATGATCGGGGTGGACAGCCCCTCGTACTTGATGTTCTTGCGAGTGAAGTGGTAGAAGTCGCGGTTGCGCGCGCGGAAGCGCTCGATCTCGCGGTTCTCCAGGCCAAACGCCTTGACCACCTTGATACCGGAATAGGTCTCCTGCAGGATGCTGGCGAGATCGCCCATCTTCTCCTGCCCTTGGCGCGCGACCCGCTTGATCCGCTTGCCGATCTTCCTGGCCGGGACCACGGTGAGCGGGATGACCACGAAGGAGATCAGCGCGAGCTGCCAGTCGCGGTAGAAGATGACCCCCAGGAGCGCCACGGCGGAGAGGCCGTCGCGGAACAGGCCGGTGATCACCTGCCCCACCCCTTCCTGCATCATGCTCACGTCGGAGAGGACGCGCGACATCAGCGTGCCGGTCTCGTGGCGGTGGAAGTAGCCGATGCTGAGGCTCATGTTCTTCGCGTACAGGTCGTTGCGCACGTCCTGGACCGCGAGTTGCCCGGCACTGCGGATGAAATAGTCGTTAGTATAGCGGCACAGGCCGCGCAGGGCGTAGAGGAAGACGATGCCCAGGGGGAGCAGGACGAAGATGGCCGTCTCCTTGCCGGAGAAGATCCTTCTCAGGACCGGCTCCACCAGGTAGGCCATGGCGCCGTCCATGCCGCCCACGCCGACCGAGCCGATAGCGGCCAGGGCGATGCGCCAGCCGTAGGGGCGGCTGTAGCCTAACAGGCGTTTAAATACGTTGGGTTTTACGGGTGCAGCACTGCTCATTTCATCATCTCCAAGGCGAGTCGGGCCACCCGGCCCAGGGCCCCGCCGTTACCAAGCTTCACTCTCATGGCCGCGAAATCCTCGCGCATCTGCGCCGCGTAACCCGGCCGGTTCAGCAGGGCGTCGATCTCGTCTGCAATCGGCACCGGCTCCGCCTCGTGCTGGAGCAGTTCCTGGACCATGCGTTTTTCCGCGACGATGTTGCTGATGCCGATGTGCGGCACGTTGATCACCCTCTTCCCTATCTCGTAGGTCAGGGTGGACATCTTATAGATGATCACGTGGGGAACCCCCACCAGGGCGAGTTCCATGACCACGGTCCCCGAGGCGGCGATGACCGCGTCGCAGCCGCTCATCACGTCGTGGTTTCTCCCGGCCACCACCTTCACCTCGAGCCGGGTGCCGGCAAGGTACGGGGCCAGGTCCTCGTCTTTCAGCGAGGTCGCCCGCGGCAGCACGAACTGCAAGTCCGGCATGCGCTCCTTGAGGATCTGTGCCGACTCCAGGATGATGGGGAGGAGTTTCTGCAGCTCCGAGCGGCGGCTCCCCGGGAAGAGCCCCACGCAGCGCCGCTGCGGGTCGAGCCCCAGCGAGGCGAGCGCCTCGTCCCGCTTCATGGTCGGCTTGACCAGGTCCAAAAGGGGGTGCCCCACGAAAGTGACGGGGACATTTGCCTTCTGGTAGAAGGGGACCTCGAACGGGAAGAGCACCGCCATCATGTCGACCACGCGGCCGATGCCGTGCACGCGGTGACTCCTCCAGGCCCAGACCTGCGGCGAGATGAAGTAGAGCACCTTGACGCCTGCCTTCTTGGCCACCTTGGCGAGCCGCAGGTTGAAGTCGGGGTAGTCGATCAGGATCAGCAGGTCGGGGGGATCGGCGTGGAGCTTTTTCTTCAGGGTGGTGAAGCCGCGCACGATGGTCGGGAGGTGGGCCACCACCTCGACCAGTCCCATCACGGCCATCACGTTGGCATCGACCAGGGTCTCCACCCCGGCCTCGCGCATGCAGTTACCCCCCATGCCGAAGAAGCGGATTTCGGGGGACAGCGCGCGGATGGCGTTCGCGATCTGCGCGCCGTACATCTCGCCGGAAGCCTCCCCGGCGACGATCATCACTGATTGTTTCTTCTCTTGCAAAAGAACCTCTTAAAGACAGATAGAGATAAAGATTAAGACTAAGAAGGAGTTTTAGACTCAATCTATGTCTTAATCTTAGTCTTAGTCTGCCTTTTTCTTACCTCGCTACCCCGCGCTTGGAGCTCTCGATGAACTCGATGAAGTGGTCCACCTCGGGGCACTTGGGCACGTCGGCCTTCATCTTCTCGACCGCCTCGGTGAGCTTCAGCCCCGACATGGAGAGGAGCTTGTACGCCTTCTTGAGGCTGGAGATGGTCTCATCGGAGAAGCCGCGGCGCTTCAGCCCGATCAGGTTCAGGCCGCGCAACCGGCTTTCGGAGCGGTCGCCGGTGATGATGGTGTAGGGAGGAACATCCATGGGGACCGAGGTCATGCCCCCCACCATGACGTGCGCGCCGACGCGCATGAACTGGAGCACGGCGCACAGGCCGCCCAGGATGGCGTAGTCCTCGATGGTGACGTGGCCGGCGAGGGTCGCGGAGTTGGCCATGATCACGTTGTTGCCGATGTGGCAGTCGTGCGCCACGTGCGAATAGGCCATGAACAGGTTGTTGTCCCCGACGGTGGTCTCGCCGTCGCCGGTGACGGTGCCGAGGTGCAGGCTGGCGAACTCGCGGATGGTGTTGCCGTTGCCGATTCTGAGCCAGGTCTTCTCGCCGCGGTACTTGAGGTCCTGGGGAACGGCGCCCACCGAGGCCATATGGAAGATGGTGTTCGCCTCGCCGATCTCGGTCCAGCCGTCGATGACCGCGTGCGGACCGATCTTGGTCCCCTTGCCAATGCTGACGTTTTCACCGATGACGGCGTACGGGCCGATTTCGACACCCTCGGCGATCTTGGCGCCCGGGTGGATTATTGCGGTGCTGTGAATCATAACGTTCTCCGTTTACTACTTGTCGCCCAGCGTTGCCTTCAGTTCCGCCTCGGTCATCAGGGTGTCGCCCACGTAGGCCTTGGCGGCGCAGCTCCAGATGCCGCGCTTGCTGAACAGGGTCTCCACCTCGATCCTCAGGGTGTCGCCCGGCTTGACCGGCTTCCGGAAGCGTGCGTTGTCGATGGCCATGAAGTAGCTGACCTTGTCCTTGGCGTCGGCCATGGCGGTGTAGGCCAGGATGGCTGCCGACTGCGCCATCGCCTCGATGATGAGGACCCCCGGCATGACCGGGAAGCCCGGGAAGTGCCCCTGGAAGAAGGGCTCGTTCATGGTGACGTTTTTCATTGCGACCACGCGCTTGCCCGGCTCGAGTTCGAGCACCTTGTCGATCAGGAGGAACGGGTAACGGTGGGGCAGGATTTCCATAATCTGTACTATGTCGAGCATGCTTATTTCTCTCCTCGCATCGGCCTCACGCCCGCTGGGCTTGAGCCGAAGTAATTGCATTCTAGTCGTTTTGGGTCTGCGCCAGTTTTTCCTCGAGCTCGGCCACCCGCTTCTCCAGAGCGGAGAGGGTCTTCCTGAACTCGGGGAGCTTGGGGACCAGGGTGGAGCTCTTCAGCCATTCGCGGTGCGGCATGACCGGGGTTCCGGAAAGGACCTGGTTCGGCTCCACGTTCCCCGGCACGCCGGACTGGGCGCCGATCATCACGTTGTCGCCGATCTTGATGTGGCCGGCGACGCCCACCTGGCCGCCCAGGATAACGTGCTTGCCGAGCTGGCTGCTGCCGGAGATGCCCACCTGGGACACGATCATGCAGTCCTCGCCGATGACGCAGTTGTGCCCGATCTGGACCAGGTTGTCGATCTTGGTGCCGCGCTTGATGCGGGTCACTTCCAGGGCGGCGCGATCGATGACGGTGTTCGAGCCGATCTCGACGTCGTCCTCGATGACCACGATGCCGATCTGGGGGATCTTGTACCAGGAGCTGCCGTCGGGCGCGTAGCCGAAGCCGTCCGAGCCGATCACGGTGCCGTCGTGGATGGTGACCCGGTTGCCGATGCGGCAGCGCTCGCGGACGCTGACGTTGGCGTAGAGGGTCACGTCGTCGCCCACGCTGGCGCCAGGATAGAGCACGACGCCGGGGTAGAGGGTGACGCGGTCGCCGACGGTGACGCCGGGGCCGACGCTGGCGCCGGGATAGATGGTGACGTCCGCCCCGATCTTGGCGCCGGGAGCCACGAAGGAACCGGGCAGCACGCCCAGCCGCGGCGGGGGTGCCGTGTAGAACAGGGTCAGCAGTTTGGCGAAGGCCAGGTAGGGGGTGGCGTGGAAGATGGCGTTCTTGCCGTGGGTGTTCCCCCCGGTGCCCATGAGCACCGCCGAAGCGTTGGTGGTGGCCACCTTGCCGGCGTACTTGGGGTTGGCGAGGAAGGTGAGCTGCCCCTCCCCTGCGTCATCCAGGGTGGCCAGCCCGCCGATCAGGATCTCGCCGTCCCCGGAGACGGTGCCTCCCAGGTACTCTGCGATCTCACGAAGTGTCTTTTTCATGCGAACCTCAAAAAAACGTTCAACGTTCAATGTTCAACGTTCGTAAAGTGGGTGCCGCTATACAGCGTTCAGTTCGACGTGTCGCCTCTCAAAAATGACAATTCCCCCGAGCTCGCGAGGGCAGGAGGACTGCGCCGCATCACTGCGCGGCTGCAGCCTCTGCCCCCCTTTGGCAAGGGGGGAGGGTCTTAACGTCGAACGTTGAACGTTGAACGGGTGTTATTTCTTTCTGCTCTCGTTGAATGCCTTCAGCACCTGGTCGGTGACGTCGGCGGACGGGTCGATGTAGACCATCATCTCCCTGCTGAAGATGGCGGTGTAGCCGCTCTTGCGACCGAACTCCTGCACCACCTTGCCGATCTCGTCCAGGATCTTGTTGGTGTACTCGCCGTTCTTCAGCTGCAGGTCGTCCTGGGCATCCTTCAGGAAACGCTGGTACTCCTTCATCCCCTTCTGGTAGTCGCGGTCCTTGGCGCTGCGGGCGGACTCGTTCAAGAGCGCCGTCCCCTGGCTCTCCAGTTCGCCCTTGAGCTTGAGCAGATCGGCTTCCTTGGCGGCCTTCTCAGCCTCGTACTTGGAGGCCTTCTGCATCAGTTGGTCCTTCGCCTCTTTTCCCGCGTCGGACTGCGACAGCACTTTCTGGATGTCCACGGAACCGATCTTGGAACCGTCGGCAGCCATTACCGAAAGAGGAAGTGCCAGAACCAGCGAAATTGCCACGATGAAACGTTTCATGACTTGCTCCTTGCCGTGCATGGATTTTAGAAAATGCTGCCGATCGAGAATTCGAGTTTGCCGCCCTTGTTGTCAATCCCCTCCCTGGGGTTGATGGGCACCCCGTATTCCAGTCTCAAGGGGCCGATCGGGGAGTACCACCTGATGCCGCCGCCGTAGCTGGTCAGCACGGTGCCGAAGGTCTTGTCGAAACTGTTGTCGCAGTTACCGGCGTCGAAGAAGACCACCCCTTTGAGCCCGGCTTCCTTCAACAGCGGGAAAGTCCATTCCACGTTGGCCACCGCCTCGACGGAACCGCCCAGGTAGACGCGGTTGTCCTTGGGCTTGCCTTCATAGCCGTTGCCGTCCTTGTCGAAGACCGTGGTGGTCTTGAAGGGGCTCACTGTCCTGGAGGAGAAGCCGCGCAGCGAACTGATGCCGCCCAGGTAGAACTTCTCGTCGATGGGGATCTCTTTGCCGCCGTAGGACTGGACGTAGCCCAGGGTGCCGCGCACGGAGCCCACGCCGTAGAACAGCGGCTGGAAGACGGTGTGCTCGGTGATGTACTTCACGTAACGGTTGCTGCCGCCCAGACCGGCGAACTCGACGGAGAGCGAGTTCAGCATACCCGTGGAGGGGTCGAGGCGGTAATCGGTGGTATTCCTGGAGATGCTGGCAATGATGGCGCTGGTGGTGGACTGCTTCTCCGGCTCCAGCACGGCGCCGTCGTTGATGCTCTTTCTCAGTTCCGGCGACTCGTCGAAGATGTCCTTGATCTCGTACTTGTAGAGCCAGAAGGTGCTCACCGTGTCGGAGAGGGGGTAGCCCGCCTTGATGTCGCCGCCGGTCGCCCTGCGGGTGTAATCGAGGTACTGCCGCTCGTTCCGGTAGATGTCGGCCCCCAGGGTCCACTTGGTGTCCATGAAGTAGGGATCGGTGAGACCGAGGTTGTAGGTCTGCGATTTGCTGCCGAGCGAGGCGGCGGCGGTCATCTTCAGGCCCAGGCCCAGGAAGTTCGCCTGCTGCACGGAACCCTGCCCGATGATGCCGTCCAGCGAGCTGTAACCGGCGCCGATGCTGAAGGTCCCGGTCGGCTTCTCCTTGACCTCGACGTTCAGGTCGAGCTTGTCGGGTGCGCTCCCCTTGGCGGTGGCCAGGTTGGCCTCCTCGAAGAACCCGGTGTTCATCAGGTTCTGCTTGCTCTTCTTGAGCGCGGTGGAGCTGTACTGGTCCCCTTCGTCGAGCCTCAGTTCGCGGCGCACCACCTTGTCGCGGGTCTTCACGTTGCCGGAGATGTTGATCCGGTCGATGCTCACCTTCTGCCCCTTCTCCATGTCGAAGGTGATGTCGATGGTGTGGCTCTCGGGGTTCAGCTTGGTGAGCGGGTTGGCGTTGGCGAAGGCGTAGCCCTTGTCGGCGTACAGGTCGGTCAGGCCGAAGACGTCGGTGCGCAGGTCGGCGCGGCTGAAGAGCTGGCCCGGCTTCTCCTTGAGCTTGCCGGTCAGCACGCTCTCCGTTTCCAGCAGTTCGCCCTTGAAACCAAGCTTGCCGATGCGGTACTGCTCGCCTTCGGTGATGCCGATCCTTACCTTGAGCCCCTTGCGGTCGGGGTCCAGTTCCACCTTGGGCTCGCCGATCTTCACGTTGACGTAGCCGTTGTTCATGTAGTGTTCGGTGAGGAGGTTGATGTCGTTCTTCAGCACCTCTTCCTTGTAGGTCCCCGCGCCGGTGAGCCAGGAAAGGAACCACTTCTCGCCGGTCTCCATGGTCTTCTTCAGCTTCTTGTCCGTGAAGGCGTGGTTCCCCTCGAACTCGATCTTCTGGATCAGGACCTTGTCCCCTTCCTTGATGCGGAAGATGACGTGGACCTCGGTTTCTGAGCGGATGCTCAGGTCGCCGGAGACCTCGGCGAGGTAGTACCCCTCGTCGGCGTAGAGCTTCTTCACCTTCTTGACGCTCTTTTGCAGGTCCTTTTGGGAGAAAACGGTGTTGGGCTTGATCTCGATGGCCTCGCGCACCTTGTCGGTGGAGAGTTCCTTGGCCCCCTCGATCTTCACCTCGCGCACGATCGGCTTTTCGGTGACCACGTACTCGAGGACGACGCCCCCGTCCCTGGTCTCGCTCTGCGCCTTGACGTCGGTGAAGTGGCCGAGCTTGTAGATGGCCCGGATGTCGGCGTCGACCTTGTCGGCGGTGGCGACGTCACCGGCCTTCAGGCGCACCGCAGGGAGGATGGCTGCCGTCTCGATGCGGTGGTTGCCGCTGATCCTGACCGCCACGACCTTGTCGCCGGCCGTCTGCTCGGTAGCCTTGTCGCCGGCAGCCTTGTCGGCCGCGGCCTTGTCCGCGGAAGTGGTATCGGTGGCCTTCCCGGCAGCAGCCTGCTGCGCCTGGGCGGAAACCGTGAGACAGAGCATCAGCTGTGCGGCAAGCAGGGTAGATAACGATTTACGCAGCAAAGGGTCCCCCGAAAAAGCCAAAGAAAATAATCATCAATGAAAAGACAGGCGCGCTCAGGCGGCCTCGACTACCTTGCCGTCCACCATCCGGACGGTGCGCGCCATGCCGGCCGCAAGTTGCTCGTTGTGGGTCACGATCACCAGCGAGATGCCGGTGTTGCGCTGGATCTCGTACAGGAGCGCATGCACCTCTTCGCTGGTCTTCATGTCCAGGTTGCCGGTCGGCTCGTCGGCCAAAAGGAGCTTCGGCTCGCGCACCAGGGCGCGCGCGATGGCCACCCTCTGCTGCTCGCCGCCGGAAAGCTCGCCCGGCCGGTGGGTGACCCGGTGGGAAAGCCCCACGTCCTTCAAAAGCTTGAGCGCCCGCCCTTCGCAGCGGGAGCGCTTCTCCCCGCCGATCAGAAGCGGCATCATCACGTTTTCCAGCGCCGAGAACTCCGGCAGCAGGTGGTGAAACTGGAACACGAAGCCGATGGAACGGTTGCGGAAGGCGGCCAGCGGCTGGTCGGCCAGGTTGAAGATCTTCTCGCCGTCGAAGAGCACGTCGCCGGAAGTGGGACGGTCGATGGTCCCCATCACGTGCAGAAGCGTGCTCTTGCCGGCGCCGGAGGGTCCCACCAGCGCGATGGTGTCGCCCGCCGCCACGGTAAGATCGATCCCCTTCAGGACCTCGACCCTCGCCTCGCCGGTCCCGTAGGACTTGAACAGGTTCTTTACCTCGAGCAGGCTACTCATAGCGCAGCGCCTCGGCGGGAGCCATGCGCGAGGCGGCCCAGGAGGGGTACAGCGTCGCGGCGAAGGAGATGAGCACGGCGGTGACGCTGATCAGCACCACGTCGGAGGTGACCACCTGGGACGGGAAGTGGTCCAGGTAGTAGATGTCCTTGCTGAAGAGCTCGAAACCGGTCAGCTTCTGGATCACCGAGACGATCGGCTCCAGGTTCAGGGCCACCAGCAGTCCCCCCAGGACGCCGATGATGGTGCCGAACACGCCGATGATGAGCCCCTCGAAGACGAAGATGCGCATGATGCTGCGGCTGGTCGCCCCCATGGACTTCAGTATCGCGATGTCGCGGGTCTTCTCCATGACCACCATGAACAGCGTGGAGGCGATGCCGAAGGCGGCCACCAGCACGATCAGGGTCAGGATGATGAACATGACGCTCTTCTCGGTCTTCAGCGCGAACAGGATGTTCTTGTTCATCTGCATCCAGTCGCGGGCATGGTACGGGGGGCCCAGTTCGCGGTCGATCTTGCGGGCCAACTCACCGGTCTTGTAGACGTCGCGCACCTTCAGCTGGATCCCGGTCACCACGTCCCCCAGCCCCAGGAACTGCTGCGCTTCCTGCAGGGAAACGTAGGCGAGGGTCGAGTCGTACTCGAACATGCCCGTGTTGAAGATGCCGGTGATGCGGAAGCGGTTCAGCTTGGGCATCATGCCCAGCGGCGTGATGTTGCCCATCGGGGAGATCACGTCCACCGTGTCCCCCTGGAAGAGCCCCAGGTTCTTGGCCAGTTCCTTGCCGATCACCACCCCGGGGGTCTTGCCCACCTCGCTTTCCAGCGATTTCAGGTCACCCTCCACCATCGACTTGTGCAGGTTGGTGACCTTGGCGTCGGTGGCGACGTCTATGCCGCGCAGGACCACCCCGGAGACGTTCTTGCCGGTGGAGAGCATGACCTGGTTGTAGATGAACGGCGTCGATGCGACGACGCCGTCAATGCTTTCGATTTTCTTCATCAGCTGCGGGTAGTCCTGCACCGCGCCCACGCTGTTCAGGACCACGATGTGCGCGTTGGTCCCCAGGATCTTGTCCTTGAGGTCCTCCTCGAAGCCGGTCATCACGGCCAGCACGATGATGAGGGCCATGACCCCCAGCGCCACCCCCGCGACCGAGATCAGCGTGATCAGCGAGATGAAGGTCGATTTGCGCTTGGCCTTCAGGTAACGCAGCCCTATGAAGAGCTCGAAGGGCATTATTTGCCCTCTTTGCGCAGCTGCGGGAACAGGATGACGTCGCGGATGGACGGCGAGTCGGTGAGAAGCATGACCAGGCGGTCGATGCCGATCCCCTCGCCCGCGGTCGGCGGCAGGCCGTACTCCAGGGCGCGGATGTAGTCCTCGTCCATGTAGTGCGCCTCTTCGTCACCCTTGTCCTTGGCGGCCACCTGGGCCAGGAAGCGCTCCTTCTGGTCGCGCGGGTCGTTGAGCTCGGAGAAGGCGTTGGCCATCTCGCGGCCGGCGCAGAAGAACTCGAAGCGGTCCACGTAGTCCGGGTCGTGGTCGTTCTTCCTGGACAGCGGCGACACCTCGGTCGGGTAGCTGGTGATGAAGGTCGGCTGGATCAGCTTGGTCTCGGCGACCTCCTCGAAGATCTCGGTGATCAGCTTGCCGTAGCCGATGTCCTCGGGGAGCTCCAGCCCGATCTTCTGGGCGTAGGCGTAGGCCAGGTCGCGGTCCTCGAGGCTCTTGGCGTCGATGTCGCCGTACTCGAGGATGGCTTCCTTCACGGTGAACCTCTTCCAGGGGCGCTGGAAGCTGATCGCCTCGCCGCCGTAGGTGAAGTCCAGCGTCCCCAAAAGTTCCTGGGCCACGTGGCAGAGCAGTTCCTCGGTGAAGTTCATCAGGTCCTCGAAGGTCGCGTAGGCCTGGTAGAACTCCATCATGGTGAACTCGGGGTTGTGGCGCACCGAGATACCTTCGTTACGGAAGTTGCGGTTGATCTCGAAGACGCGCTCGAAGCCGCCGACTACCAGGCGCTTCAGGTAGAGCTCCGGGGCGATGCGCAGGAACAGTTCCATGTCCAGCGCGTTGTGGTGGGTCACGAACGGTTTCGCGGTGGCGCCCCCCGGGATCGGGTGCATCATCGGGGTCTCGACCTCGAGGAAATCGTTTTTCGTCATGAACTCGCGGATGAGCTGCACGACCTTGGAGCGCTTGTAGAAGACCTCGCGCACCTCCGGGGAGACGATCAGGTCGACGTAGCGCTGGCGGTAGCGGGTCTCTACGTCGGTCAGACCGTGGAACTTCTCCGGCAGCGGCAGCAGCGACTTGGTCAAAAGGCGCACGGTGGAGACCGCCAGGGACAGCTCGCCGGTCTTGGTGCGGAACGGGGTGCCGGTGGCGCCGATGATGTCGCCGATGTCGTAGTTTTCAAACTCGGCGAAGAGCTCCTCGCCCAGGGTATCCTTCTTCAGGTAAAGCTGCATGCGCCCCTTGCGATCCTGCACCTGCACGAAGGCCGCCTTGCCGAAAGAGCGGCGCATGATGATGCGGCCGGCGACCACGAAGGTCTGCGGGTCGTCCTCGATCACTTCCTTGTCGCCGTAGGCGTCGCGCACGTCGGCCGAGGTATGCTGAGGCTTATAGTCGTTCGGGTACGGGTTGATCCCCGCCTCCCACAATGCATCTACCTTGCGTCTTCTCTGCAGCAGCAGTTCGCTCAACTCTTCCATGTTATCTGCAACCTTTCTTTACCGCTTTGGGCTGTGAAACAATCCGTCAAACTAAACTATTTGCGCCAACCAAGTCAAGGGAAAAGGGGTACGGCTCAGCCCGGTAATGCCAGGCTAAAGCCGTATCCCTCCTGACAAATGTGCTACTGGAACTTGACCGTGACCGGGAGTTGGAAGTATGTGATCGTGTCGGTGGCTATCCTGTTCCCGAGTTGTCCGTTGCCGTTGTCTCCCCAGGCATACCAGGTACCGTTGACGAGGGCGAAGGAACTGGTCCCGAAGGCGGCTATGTCGGTTACCCCGGTGAGATCGGTCCCCACCGACATCAGGGCATGGACAAACTCGAAACTGCTGAGCGAGGTGTCCTTGTTGGTCGTGCTCAGCCCGCGGTTGTTGCCCAGTTGGCCTTTGTCGTTGTAGCCCACGCCTTGGACGAAGTTGTCGGCTTCACTGTCGCGCCGTCCCATGAGGAGCAGCAGGTGGTTGATGCCGGTGGCGATCTTCTTGATGATGTAGGTGTCATTGGCGGCAATGGACAGCACCGCGACGGGGGTGGCAGTTTCCTGCAGCACCGCCGGGTCTTGTGCCAGCTCCCCACCGGAGGTCTTTTGGGGGTCAGTCGCATCCTTGTAGCCGTTGTAGCCCCAGCCCCAAAGCGTCTGGGCGCCGGAGATATTCTCTTCGAGGGCATAACTGGTCCTCGAAGAGGCGGCGATCCTGGTGATCGCCCCGCCGGCGGTTACCGGGATGGTTACCTTGCGCGGGCTGGAAATGGCGGTCGAGTAGGTGCCCAGCACAACGTGGCCGGACTGGCCTTTGCGGTTGTCCCCCCAGGCGTAGACCGACCCGTCGCCCATGAGGGCAAGCGAGTGCAGCCCGCTGGCGGCGACCTGGACCGTCTTCAGCGTCTTCAGGTCCTCATCCGCGTGCCCCCGCACGATCTCTGTGGGGACGGATTTGTTGATTATGGTGCTGTCGCCGAGTTGGCGGTTGGTGTTGTTGCCCCAGGCGTAGAGCACATCGTTGCCGACGGCGAGGGAGTGATACCCTCCTGCGGCGATATCGGTCACCGCGGTGACGGTGTTGGGGAGCGAAACCGCGTCCCCGGGCGTGGATTTGTACGCGTCCGGGTAGCTGGTCGAGACGCCGGCCCTGCCCAGCTGGCCGAAGAGGTTGTAGCCCCAGGCATAGACTTTAGTGCCGTCGGTGACCATGGTGTGGGCGACGCCGGCGACGGCCTTGGTCATGTTCACCATCCCCGGGACCGGAACGGCGATCTCACGGGTCTTTAGGGTCCCGTCGCCCAACTGGCCGAAACCGTTGTATCCCATGGTGTAGGTGGCACCGTCCTTCAACAGGACGCTGTGCTCGTAGAAGATGGAAACCGTAGAAGGGATGTGGTCGTTGGAGGAAGAACCACCGCAACCGGAAAGGGCGGCAGTGAGAAGCCCGGCGCAGATCAAAAGCCTGAAACGCCTGCAATTTTGCATATGAGAGACCCCTTGATGGTGAATTCGATCCGGCGGATTTAACTATACATAAAAGGGAATGTCAAGGACGGACTCCGGGGGATGGCAGTTGACATGCCGCGGTAGTTGCATGTAATAATGGCCCTTTTACAAAGCGATACAAAGGTTAATAAAACAATACGGAGGAAGTCATGGCTATCGAGCCGAACAAGGTCATCTACTCGATGATCGGTGTGAGCAAGTTTTACGACAAGAAACCGGTGCTGAAAGACATCTACCTCTCCTATTTCTACGGCGCCAAGATCGGCGTGCTCGGTCTGAACGGCTCCGGCAAAAGTTCGCTGCTGAAGATCCTTGCCGGGACCGACAAGGAGTTCAACGGCAAGACCATCCTCTCCCCGGGCTACACGGTCGGATTCCTGGAGCAGGAGCCTACCCTGGACCCCTCCAAGACGGTGCGCCAGTGCGTCGAGGAAGGCGTGCAGGAAGTGGTTGATCTGGTCAACGAGTTCAACGAGATAAACATGAAGTTCGGCGAGGAGATGACCGACGCCGAGATGGAGAAGCTGTGCGACCGCCAGGCCAAGGTGCAGGAGAAGCTGGACCACCTGGACGCGTGGGACCTGGACAGCCGCCTGGAGCTTGCCATGGACGCGCTGCGCTGCCCCCCGCCCGAGACCAACGTCGCCAACCTCTCCGGCGGTGAAAAGCGCCGCGTCGCCCTGTGCCGCCTGCTGCTGCAGAAGCCGGACATCCTGCTCCTGGACGAGCCGACCAACCACCTGGACGCCGAGAGCGTCGCCTGGCTGGAGCAGCACCTGCAGCGCTACGCCGGCACCGTCATCGCCGTCACCCATGACCGCTACTTCCTGGACAACGTGGCAGGCTGGATCCTGGAGCTCGACCGCGGCCAGGGGATCCCGTGGCAGGGGAACTACTCCTCGTGGCTGGAGCAGAAGGAAAAGCGCCTGGCCCAGGAGGAGAAGACCGAGAGCGAGCGCCAGAAGACCCTGAAGCGCGAGCTGGAGTGGATCAGGATGTCCCCGAAAGGGCGTCACGCCAAGGGTAAGGCGCGCATCAACTCCTACGAGGAGATGCTGAACACCGAGAGCGAGCAGCGCGCCAAGGACCTGGAGATCTTCATCCCGCCCGGGCCGCGTCTGGGTGGCGTGGTGGTCGAGGCGGACAACGTCAGCAAGGGGTACGGCGACAAGCTCCTCATCGAGGGGATGGAGTTCCGGCTCCCGCCGGGCGGCATCGTCGGCGTGATCGGCCCCAACGGCGCCGGCAAGACCACCCTGTTCCGCATGATCACCGGCGAAGAGAAGCCCGATTCCGGCACCTTCAAGACCGGCGAGACCGTCAAACTGGCCTACGTAGACCAGAGCAGGGACGCCCTCGACCCGGACAAGACCATCTGGGAAGTGATCTCCGAAGGGCAGGAGCAGTTGCAGCTCGGCAAGCAGCTGGTGAACTCCCGTGCCTACGTGGCCCGTTTCAACTTCTCCGGCGCCGATCAGCAGAAGAAGGTCGGCATGCTCTCCGGCGGCGAGCGTAACCGCGTGCACCTCGCCAAGATGCTCAAGGAAGGCGGCAACGTCATCCTGCTTGACGAGCCGACCAACGACCTCGATGTCAACACCATGCGTGCGCTGGAAGAAGCGCTGGAGAACTTCGCCGGCTGCGCCGTGGTCATCTCCCACGACCGTTGGTTCCTGGACAGGATCGCCACCCACATCCTCGCCTTCGAGGGGGACAGCAAGGTGGTCTGGTTCGAGGGGAACTACTCCGAGTACGAGGAAGACCGTCATGCCCGCCTGGGCACCGCGGCCGACCAGCCGCACCGCATCCGGTATCGCCAGCTCACCAGGGCGTAGGCGGCGCCAGCACAGTAAAACAGAGGGGGCGGCCGAAAAATCGGCCGCCCCCTTTTATTTTTTGGATTAGTGACAATCTCCCCCTAGTCCCTCTCCCTCTGGGAGAGGGTGCCCGAAGGGCGGGTGAGGGCTCTACCGGCTCAGATAATCTGCTCCGGGCAACACCCTCACCCTAGCCCTCTCCCGGAGGGAGAGGGGATGTAGAAGCATTTGGCGGAAGATCATGCCTAATCGGTTTTTTCTGACCGATCCGACTAGTCCGACTCCGACCGCCCTTTCTTCCGCGCCACCCCGTACACCACTTCGTAGGTTGCCGGCACGCCATCCTCCCTGCCGAACCTCTTGCGGTAGCTCGCCATCATCTCCAACATCACCCGCCGCTCGGAAAGCCCCTTGCCGCTGGCCGGCGCCGTGCTCCCCGCCCCGATCTTCTTCAAAGACCGCAACAACTCCGGCACGTCCGGGTGCATTTCCACCTCAAGCTCCGAGCTGACCCGCGGCCCGCAGAACCCCACCCGCTCCAGCGCAGCCGACACCTCGGCGGCGGCAAAGAAGCTGTGGGTGCGGTCGGCGCCCCCTTCCAGCACCGCCCGGTACGACTCCCGCAACTCGAACAGCGTGCGCTCCCCGAAGAGGGCAAAGCAGAACACCCCGCCCGGCTTGAGGACCCGCCGCGCCTCGGCAAAGGCCTGATCCAAGGTGGCCAGCCATTGATAGGTGGAGGTGGAGACCACCACGTCGAAGCTTTCCGCGTCGAAGGGAAGCGACTCGGCGTCGGCGTTCACCATCCGCACCCGCCTGCCGGCCAGGTTGCGGGCGGCGGCCTCGCACATTCCCGGCGCGAGATCCGCGCCGACGGCATCCATCTCCGGGTAAAGCCCGGTCAGCCGCGCCAGCAGCCTCCCGGTCCCGGCACCGATATCGAGCAGGGACGCAGGCGCCACCTGCTCCGCCTGCAACAGCGCGAGCACCTTGTCCACCACGCGCCCCTGCACCACGGCATGCCGGTCGTAATCGGTTGCCTGCCGGTGGAAGGACTCGCGCACCTTGTCTCTGTCTATCTCTGCCGCCATCTATACCTTCTCAATTAAAAATTAACCTAATTAGCCACAATCTTCCGCTAATGCCCTCTCCCTCCGGGAGAGGGTGCCCGCAGGGCGGGTGAGGGAGGTGCCACGAAACGGGACCATTGCCTATTGCAGCGCCCTCACCCCACCCCTCTCCCGGAGGGAGAGGGGGATGGGCATCTTGGCGGAAGATCATCGCTAATCAGGAAAATTAAAGCCCTGCGATGAACTCGCGCAGCACCGCGTTGAACCGCTGCGGCCTCGTCATGAAGGGCGCGTGACCGCACCCCTGGAATATCTCCAGCCGCGCCATCGGGAGGTGCTGCGCCAGGTATTCCGAGGCAGCAACGGTGCAGACGGTGTCCTGGTCGCCATGTATCACCAGCACCGGCCGGTCCACCTGCGGTAATTGCGCCCTCAGGTCCGCCGTGGAAAGGATGTTCAGCGACTGCATCACCGCCTCACGGTCGGCGGAACGCCCCCCGAGCACGATCTCGTGCACAATGCGCTGGTAGAGGTCGTGGTCCAGTTCCCCTTCCGCGAACATCCCCTTGAAGAAGTCGCCCATGGTCTTCTGGTGGTCGCGCCGCAGGCGCAGCCCCATCCCCTTCACCTCGACCGGCGCCTTGCCGTGAGGATAGTCGTCACAGCTGGCGTACCTGGCGTTGCCGCCGACCAGCACCATCCCGGCCAGGCGGGAGCGCAGCGCCGGGAATGCCTGCAGCGCCACCTGGACCCCCATCGACCACCCCACCAGCACCGCGTCCTGCAAGGCCAGCTCCTCGAAGAAGGCAGCGAGGTCCGAGGCGTAGTCGTCGATGGTGTAGGACGAGGCCGGCGCGGAATGGCCGTGGCCGCGCAGGTCGAGAAAGATGAGCCGTCCCGCGTCCTGCAACTCCTGCTGGAAACGCCAGGCCCGGCCCGACATGGCCCAGCCGTGGACGAAAACCACCGGCCGCCCGGCACCTATTTCCTGAAAGTGCAAAGTCATCTGAATGTTGTTCCTTAAAGACGAAAAGCAGTTTCGCAAAGAACACGAAGGATGCGCGAAGCACGCAATGAATTCCTGATCTGGGTTACCTTTGGGCTCTTTGCGACTACTCCGCGTTCTTTGCGTAACGGCTTTTGAATTACTTCAAACTACCCCAAGCGTCTTCCCCACCCGGGCGATGGTGTCGGCGGCTGCTTCGAGATCCGCTGGCTCGTGCGTCGCCATGATGGTGCAGCGCAGCCGGCAGCTTCCGGCGGGAACCGTGGGCGGCCGGATCCCCTGCACGAATATCCCCTCGTCCAAGAGCTCCTTGCTGAACTGCATGGTCGCCTCGGCCGGCCCCACGAAGATAGGGACGATCTGGGTCTCGCTCCCCATGGTGTCGAAGCCGGCAACCGCCAGCCTCCCCTTGAAGAGGGCCACGTTTGCCGAGAGCCGCTCCCGCAGTTCCTTCCCCTCACGGGAATCGACCAGGTCCAGCGCCGCGATGGACGGTGCCAGGACCGCCGGCGGCAGCGAGGTCGAAAAGATGAAGCTGCGCGCCTTGTTCACCAGGTACTCGCAGATCTCTGCCGAGGCGGCCGCATAAGCGCCGCAGCTCCCCAGCCCCTTGCCCAGCGTCCCCATGTGAATATCTACGCCGTCCATGACTCCCAAAAGCTCGGCCGTGCCGCGGCCGGTCGCCCCGAGGACGCCGGTACCGTGGGCATCGTCCACCATGAGCAGGGCATCGTACTGCCGGGCGAGCTGCACCATCTGCTGCAAGGGTGCGATGTCGCCGTCCATGCTGAAGACCCCGTCGGTGACGATCAGACGCCTTCCGCTGCCCGGCTTTTCCCGCAGCAGCCGCTCCAGGGCCGCCATGTCACGGTGCGGGTAACGGTGGAAGTCGGCCCGCGACAGCAGGGCGCCATCGACGATGCTGGCATGGTTCAACTTGTCCGAGTAAATGGCGTCGCCACGGCCGACCAGGGCGGAGATGATGCCGGTGTTGGCGGCATAGCCGGAGTTGAACACCAGCGCCTTTTCCGTCCCCTTGAAGCGGGCGATGCGCTCCTCCAGTTCCACGTGCAGCGCCATGGTGCCGGAAACCAGGCGCGAGGCGCCGCTACCTGTCCCCAAGGCCGCGCCGAAGACCGCGGCCCTGCGCAGTGCGGCATGATCAGCCAGCCCGAGATAGTTGTTGGAACAAAGCAGGAGCACCCGTCTACCATCCAGCTCGACGTGGCTTCCCTGCGCCCCATTTATTACCCTCATGCTGCGGTACAGCCCTTGGGCGCGCAACTGGTCCAGTTCTTCTGCGAATGTCTGCACAGCCTCTCCTTTCCATGCCGGGGTAACGGCGGAGCCCTTGTTATTAGCACAGGCGCTCCGGTTCGTCAACCTGACAACCAGCTACGGTTGACAAATACATACAGCTTACCCTATGCACCTGATCTGAAAAGAGAAACCTGCAAGGCCAACACCGGCAGCCAGGCCCGGCCCGAATTGCGCCCCTTACGAAGAGGGATATACTCTTAAAGTTTTTTCATCCAACTCCCTGCCTCAAACTGCTACTGGAACCCGCAGGACCATCAGGAGAGCCGCCATGCCGCATCTCCAAAACCGCAACGGATACAGCTCGTTAATGGAGCGCCTGGAAAGATTCCCGCAGGGAGCTCCCCCTTCTGAATTGTTCGCGAAGATACTCGCCCTGCTCTTCACCGAACAGGAGGCCAAGCTCGTGGGCCAGCTCCCCATGCACCCGTTCTCCCCGGCACGGGCGGCCCACGTCTGGGGTGTCAGGGAGGTGGAGGCCTACCGTACCCTGGAAGGGCTGACGGAGCGGGGCCTGCTGCTGGACACAGAGCACGAAGGAGAAAAGCTCTACATCCTGCCGCCTCCCATGGCGGGGTTCCTCGATTTCGTGCTGATGCGGGTCCGAAAGGATGTGGACCAACCCGCGCTCAGCAGGCTGCTCGACCAGTACCTGAACCAGGAAGAGGAGTACATCCGCGACCTTTACACCGACGGCAACACCGCCAGCACCAGGATCATGGTGGACGAGGACCAGGTCCCACCCTCGAACCTGGCACGCCTGTTCAACTACGAGCGCGCCTCCGAGGTGATCCAGGGGGCCAAGCGCATCGGCGTCGGCACCTGCAGCTGCCGCCACAAGATGAGGCACGTGGGCCGGGCGTGTTCGGCACCGCTGGAGACCTGCATGGTGTTCGACGACCTGGCGGATTCCCTGATCCGGCACGAGCACGCGCGGGAAATCAGCGCCGAGCAATGCCTGGAACTGCTGCAGCAGAGCAGGGAGCAGAACCTGGTCCAGGTGGCCGACAACGCCCAGTTCGGCGTCAGCTCCATTTGCAACTGCTGCAGCTGCTGCTGCGAAACGCTGATCCGGTCGCGCAAGTTCAGCGACCTGCAGCCGGTCTGCAGCACCAACTACCTCGCCGAGCTCAAGCCGCAGCGCTGCAGCGGTTGCGGCCGCTGCGTGGACGCCTGCCCCGCCGAAGCGATGCGGCTGGTCTCCGCCAACGATCCGCAGCACCCCTGGCAGCGCAGGTGCGTGCAGGACCAGGAGCGCTGCCTCGGCTGCGGCGTCTGCGTGAGGGTGTGCCGCACCAACTCACTGGCCCTCGTCCCTAAGGCGGAGCGTGTGGTCACCCCGGTGGACAATGCGCACCGGCTGGTGCTAATGGCTTTGGAGCACGGCAAGCTGCAACACCTGATCTGGGACAACCGGGCCATGTTCAATCATCGCGCCATGGCGGCCCTGGTCGGGGCCATCCTCAGGCTCCCGGCGGTGAAACAGAAGCTGGCCGCCAGCGAGCTCGGCTCGCGCTACCTGGGCGGCATCATGCAGCGGGTGGCGGAGCGCTCCAGCAGGATGCCCTTGCGGCTGTGACGCCCTGGTCTCACGGTTTGCACTTCCCGGGGGGATATGCTAGTTTCCCTGTTGCTCATACACAGGATCCCGGGAAAAAACAGATGCGCGGATTGAAATACCTGGCAGGATATTCCGAACAAGTCACGTCGAAGGTGGAGCGCCTCCTGGCGAACAACGAACTGGGGGGCGTTTTGCTTGCCAAGTACCCTACCCCACACCAGGTCCGGACCGACCGGGCGCTCTACGATTTCACCGTCAACCTGAAGAACGAATTCCTGCGCAAGTCCCAGCCGCTCAGCAAGGTGAGCTACGACCCGAAGATCAGCGTCATCAACCACGCCCTCGGCCTGCACTCCTTCGTGTCCCGGGTCCAGGGAGCGAAGCTGACCGCGAAGCACGAGATCCGGATCGCCACCGTCTTCAGGACCGCCCCGGTCGAGTTCCTGCGCATGATCGTGGTACACGAACTGGCTCACCTCAAGGAAAAGGAACATAACAAGGCTTTCTACCAGCTCTGCGAGTACATGGAGCCCGCCTACCACCAACTCGAATTCGACATGCGGTTGTACCTGACCCACCTGGACGCCTTCGGCCCGCTGTACCAGGAAGCCTGAACAGTCCCTTAGCGCCGCCCCTCACCGCACCTCAACGGTCCTCAACGGTCCCCCGCCATCCCTCCATTGACAACGGCAGCCCTACCGCTAGCATTTACCTTGTTCAAAAATTAACAAACACCAATCTTTCGCCACCCGTCCAACCTGGCACAAGGAGGATCCCATGTCGTTCGCGCTCTACATCATCGGGTTCATTCTGGTCATCTCCGGCATCGCCTGGGCCTTGGTCACGGCAGGTGTGGCCATGTTCAAGATCGCCATCGTCTCCATCATCCTGCTCGGCATCGGCATTCTCACCGGCGTGGTGCATACCCGACCCAAAGACCCGCCACGGGGGCCGCTCGCATAAGCCGACGCCCGGTTTACCGGACATAAAAAAGACCCGCCAGAGAATCTGGCGGGTCTTTTTCGTTGTGGCGGGGGGAGTCAGACCGCCAGCACGGTCGGCGGCACCGGCAGCGGTTCGCGCTTGGGGCCTTCCACTTCCTGCTGGGGGGTGAAGGGCATTGCCAGCACCCTGCCGAGGGTGAGCTGCTTGGGGTCCTGGCAACCGGCGACGCCGATATCCACCGCATCCTGCAGCACGTTCAGGCGAATGGTGCCGTGCAGGTAGTCGGGCCAGGAGAAGATGGTGGACCAGTTGGAGTCCCGCTCCTCCCGCACCACGGAATGATGGATGCCGTGCATGCGCGGGGTGACGATGATACGGCACAGACGCCGCTCGATACGGTGCGGAAGCCTCAGGTTGGAGTGATGAAACAGGATCTCCATCAGGGTGAGGGTCTGCCACAAGGCCAGGGCGAAGGGGGAGACTCCGATCAGGCGAACCTGGGCCGCGCGCCAGGGGACCGAAAGGATCAGTTCGCCGAAATGGAAGCGGAGCGCGGTGCTGGCATCGAGATCGAGATCGACGTGGTGCGGCCTGTGGAAGCGCCAGAGCAAGGGGACCTTGTGGGTCAGCACGTGCCAGATGAACAGCGTGTAGTCGAGAAGCAGGACCGACAGCGCGACCTCGGCCCAGGCGGGGAGGCCGAACAGCTTCAGAAGGCCCAGGCGCCTTGACTGCACCTGCAGCGCAAGCGGCCCCACCACCGGCTTCTCGGCGACCCCGACCGTGACGGCGGCCAAGGCCGCGAAAGCGACGTTACGCGTGTCGCGCCGCAGCTTGTCATCCCTGTCTTTCCTGAGCGGGCGCCTGAGCTCCATGGCCGCAACCACGGCAACGGTTCCGCAAATCAGTACCGCGTTCAGCCAGCTGGGGAGTTCCCCCTTGAGACGATCTCTGCGACCGGACATTTCTATTTCCCCCCTTGCACCGCCTGGCGCTACTGCCGTCGCCGGCATGCTTCACGATCTGTCCCCCGCCACCCGGTGCACCAGCTCGGCCGCCGCGGTCCAGGCGACATGGTTGCCCAGTTCCTTGGCGCTGGGCTGCCACGGAATACGACGCAGAGTCGGCGAGACCCCGAGGGCGGGCGCAATCAACCCGTCACAGGCGCAGAAAAAGGGGACGGCGAAGGGAAACCCGCCCCAGCGGGTAAGGCGCGGGAACCTCGCCGTTAGCCTGGCGTGGATGATACCCCACCCCAGTCCGTAGAGAATGCTGAAGGCGGTCCTGGCCCGTTTTTTCTCCACCGTGTTCAGCCTGCGCCCCAGCACCTTGGCAGCCAAATAGGGCCCCGCCATCTGGTGGGCCGGCGCCTCGCGCACCCGCCGGTCGCGACGCTTCTGCTTGTCGGTCACCAGCCGGTCCAGCACCCGGTCGCTGCCGGCCGCCGCCACACCGGCCACGAGGCCGGCCGCCATGGCCACCAGGAACGGGTGTCGCGACGCCTGAGACCGCAAATCGGCTTGCGTGAACATGACAGCCTCCTTCGAGCCTGCATCGATGTTTGATTTTGCCGCTGGCGCGGGCAATTTCCCCATTGTAGCCCCCGCAGTTCAGCTGTCAATTTTCCCCCAACAGGCGGCAACGCTGGGTTTTTACTTTGGTTCAGCCGCTTGACCACGTGATAGAGCGTTTTATAATTGCTCGGCCGATCCCCGGCAGTAGCGCAACCGAACATCAGGAGGCTCCCATGCTGGTCCGCACCCTGCAGGTGGTGGTACATTGCGAGCACAAGACGCTGTGGAACATGCTGATGGACAGGCTGCAGCACCCGGAGCGCTACATGCAGGGAGTGGCCGAGGCACGGGTCACCGAGGAAAGCCGCGATGTCTATATCTGCGAGATGACGCTCCATGGCGAACGGGTCAAGGAGCGGGTCCTGGCGCGCCCCTACGATGGGGAATTGCGCCACGAACTGATAGAGCACCCACAGTTCACCGGCTTTATCGTCAGGAAGATCGTCAAATCGGCGCGGCAGAGCCCCGTCGCCCCGCTCTACCTCGAGTATGACCTGGACCTCTTGCGCAAGTCGTTGAAGGTCCAGGGCGTGGTACGGGGGGAAGAGGAAATCCTCACCGACCTGGAAACGGAAATGCAGAAGGTGAAGATCCGGGCAGAGGAATCGGACTCGAGGGGGTGAGACGATGCGAGCGTTGTTTCTTGCGACAGTGTGCGCGGGGTCCCTTTTCGCGACCGCGGCCTGGTGCGCGACGCCGGACTGGTTCCTCCTGGACGAGAACCCGGAGTCGAGCTTCTTCTACGACCGAAGCGGCGGCAACAAGACGAGCGAAGGGGTGATCCAGGTCAGGACGCGTGTAATCTACAGCGAGGCGGGGAGGAAGGAGGCCGTCAAGGTGCTCAAGGGGCTGCCGCAACCGGCCATGCTGCATGAAACCCTGTACAGCTACGAGATCAACTGCGTGGAACGGGAGGGGCACCTGCTCGCCGCGACCCACCTGGACAACAACGGCAACATCTTGAAGTCGAGCGACCTCGCCGCCGCCACCCAATGGCAGTACCTTCCCCCCGACACGCGCATGGGGCTGGTCATCAAGCAGGCCTGCCAGCCTTAGCAGTTCCTACCTTTTCCGGTACTCCTGCCTCAACAACAGGTCCATCAGCACCAGCGCCGCCATCGACTCCACGACCGGCACCGCCCGCGGCACGATGCAGGGGTCGTGGCGCCCCTTGGCCTCCAGGACGGTCTCGCTGCCGTCGAAGCGCGCCGTTTTCTGGGGCAGGGCCACCGTCGCCGGCGGCTTGAAGGCCACCCGGAAGTAGACCGGCTCACCGTTGGAAATCCCCCCCTGCACGCCTCCCGAGTAGTTGGTCGCCGTCCCCAGCCGTCCCCCCTTGTCCACGAAGGGATCGTTGTGGGCGCTGCCCAGCATGCGGCTACCGCTGAATCCGGAACCGATCTCGAACCCCTTGCTGGCGGGAATGGAGAGCATGGCATGGGCAAGGAGGGCGTCCAGCTTGTCGAAGGCGGGCTCGCCGAGCCCGGCGGGAAGGTTGCGGCAGACGCAGCAGACGGTCCCCCCCACCGAATCGTCCCGGCTTTTCACTTGGGCGATCAGGTCGGCCATGGCTTGGCTCATGTCAGGGTTGCCGCTACGGACCGGGTGCCGGTCCACCAGCTCCCGCGTGATCCGCTCCAGGTCGACGCTCCCTGCGTCCAGCGCTCCGACGCTGTCCACCCAGGCAACGATCTCCACGCCGTGGCGCTCGGCCAGGAATTTCTCCGCGATGGCGCCGGCCGCGACCCGTGCAATGGTCTCGCGGGCGGAGGAGCGCCCGCCGCCGCTGGAGGCGCGCACCCCGTACTTGACCTGGTAGGTGTAGTCGGCATGCGAAGGGCGGGGGACCTGGGACATCTCCTGGTAATCGCCCGGGCGCTGGTCCTTGTTGTGGACCATGAGCCCGATGGGGGTGCCCAGGGTGATGCCGTCCTCCACGCCGGAGAGGATGGTGACCAGGTCCTCTTCCTCGCGCAGGGTGCTCAGCGCACTCTGGCCGGGACGGCGGCGGTCCAGTTGGGGCTGGATGTCCGACTCGGCTAGGCGCATCCCGGCCGGTGCACCGTCGACGATGGCGCCCACCGCCGGGCAGTGGCTCTCGCCGAAGGTGGAGACTCTGAACAAGGTGCCGAAAACGGAGGACATATCAGCTCCTTCCCCTCACGGGGCGGCCGGGGCAACCGGCCGGGAGGAATTTCTCGAGTGCCGCTTCGCCACCAGCACCACCAGGCTGCGCGGCGGCAGCCGGTAGCTGTCGGAGCCGAGCTCCGGCACGCTCTCCCAGGGGGAGATGTCGTCGGGGGACGCCAGCGAGGTGTCGATCCAGCGGTGCCAGGCACCACCGGGGAGCCTCCGTGGCGGCGGGAGCGTGAAGGTGAGCGGCTCCCAGTAGGCGTTGACCATGTAATGGAACACGAGGTGTTTGGAGGCGCTCCATACGGTGAGGGCGATACTGTGGGACTGGTAGCTCCAGTCCGGGGTGCCGAGGTGGACGCCGTGCCACTCCAGGCGCGCCTGCCCCAGGAGCTGGTTCAGCGTCAGCGTCTCCACCGGGGTATCGCTCTGCCGCAGGCGCGCCCTGATCAGCTCCCGCGTGAAGCGGTACACGTCCGGGTGCACGGCAAGCCGGTCCCAGTCGAACCACCCCAACTCGTTGTCCTGGCAGTAGGCGTTGTTGTTGCCGCGCTGGGTGCGGCGCATCTCGTCGCCCATGAGGATCATCGGGGTCCCCAGTGCGAGCAGGGTGACCGCCATGAAGTTCTTCACCTGGCGGTTGCGCAGCGCCTCGATGGCGGGATCCGAGGTCGCCCCCTCGACGCCGCAGTTCCAGCTCAGGTTGGCATCGGAGCCGTCGCGGTTGTTCTCCCCGTTGGCCTCGTTGTGCTTGTCGTTGTAGCTGACCAGGTCGTTCAAGGTGAAGCCGTCATGGCAGGTGACGAAGTTGATGCTCTGCTCCGGCTCGCGCTCCTGGTGTCCGTAGATGTCGGGGCTCGCCAGCATTCGGGCGGCGAAGCGGGATACCACCCCCTCGTCCCCCTTCAGGAAGCGGCGCACGTCGTCGCGGAACTCGCCGTTCCATTCCTTCCAGCTGTCGCCGATGAAGCTCCCCACCTGGTACAGCCCGCCGGCGTCCCAGGCCTCGGCGATCAGCTTGATGCCGGCCAGCGCGGGGTCGGACTCGATGTCCCAGAGGATGGGCGGGTTCTTGAGCGGGCGTCCCTGACCGTCGCGGGAAAGGATGGAGGCGAGATCGAAGCGGAAGCCGTCGACGTGCATCTCCTTGACCCAGTAATGCAGGGAGTCGATGATCAGCCGGCGCACCACGTGGTGGTTGGCGTTCAGCGTGTTGCCGCAGCCGGTGTGGTTGATGTAGCTGCCGTCGGCGTCGAGGGAGTAGTAGACGTCGTTGGCGAAGCCGCGGAAGCAGAAGGTGGGGCCGTTGTGGTCCCCCTCGGAGGTGTGGTTGTAGACCACGTCCAGAATCACCTCGATGCCCGCCTTGTGCAGCGCCTTGACCATGTCGCGGAACTCGTCCAGCGGCCCCAGCGGTCCCTTCCGGGAGCTGTAGGCGGCATGCGGCGCGAAGAAGGAGACCGGGCTGTACCCCCAGAAGTTGCGCAGCCCCAGGGGGGCGTCGAGCGGGTCGAACTGGAATATCGGCAGCAGTTCGACGGCGGTTATGCCCAGCTCCTTCAGGTACGGGATCTTCTCGACCAGACCGGCGTAGGTGCCGCGCTTTTCCTCGGCGACGCCGGAGGAGGGGTGCTTGGTAAAGCCGGCGACGTGCATCTCGTAGATGACCGTCTTCGAATAGGGGCGCTTGAGGGGGAGGTCGCCTTCCCAGTCGTAGCCGCGCGGGTCCGCCACCACGCTCTTCATGGCGCTTACCGCGTTGTCGCCGGGGAGGCAGGCGTCGCCGCGGCAGTACCCGTCGGGGACGGCGATGGCGCGGCCATAGGGGTCGATGAGGACCTTGCCGGGATCGAAGCGGCGCCCCCGCTGCGGCTCGAAGGGACCCGCGACGCGGTAGCCGTAGAGCTGGCCGGCGCCGATACCGGGTACGAAGATGTGCCAGTAGTGATAGGTGCGGTTGTGCTTGGGATCGAGCGTAATGACACGGGCGGGTGCGGTGTCGTCGGCGTGGTCGAAGAGGAGCAGCTCCACACCGGTACAATCCCTGGCGAAGACGCTGAAGTTGACCCCGCCCCGGGTCACGGTGGCGCCCAGCGGGGAGGTGTTTCCCCTGGGTAGTTCCCCGTTTTTCCTGCCTGCTCTTCCAGTCGATTTCGTCATTGTTTCCTTCCGACCGATTACATAGCCTGAACGCTTTCTCTGTGAGGGTGAGGCTGTTACTTAGCTTTTTACCCTGTGAGACTATAGATGATTATACTTTTCAGTCAAACTCAGGTGCGTGCTTTTTTAGAAAGAGTCACAGCGGCAAACCCGCACACCGAGATGGCGGCGCAGAGCCAGCCGATCCAGTCCCCGGCCGCGCCATACACCGTCCCCCCTTCCCAAAGCGGCACCCGGCCCACCAGGACTTCGCGGGTCCAGACCCCGGTGCGGCTGACGATGCGGCCGGCCGGGTCGACGAAGGCGGAAATGCCGGTGTTGGTGCCGCGCACCAGCGCACGGCGGTTCTCGATGGAGCGGAAGCTGGCCAGCGCCAGGTGCTCCATCGGCTCCACCGACTTGCCGTACCAGGAGTCGTTGGTGATGTTGACCATCACCTCGGGCCTGCGTCCCGTGCGCCCGTCGCGCATGAGCTTCCTGATGTGGGTGGGGAAGATGTCCTCGTAGCAGATGCTCACCGAGAGGAGGTGGTCCCCCAGCTTGAGCGGCTCCACGCTGCGCCCCGAGAAGAACTTGGCGCTGTAGGGAGACCAGGTGTAGAGCTGCGGGAAGATGTCGCCGAAGGGGATGTACTCGCCGAAGGGGACCAGCACTGTCTTGTCGTAGCTCCCCATGATGCGCCCGGAGGGGTCGGCCAACAGGGCGCTGTTGCAGAAGCGGGTCTCCCCCTCCTCCCTGATCTGCAGGCAGGTCCCGAAGAGCAGCGGAGTGCGCAGGTCACCCAGCGCCCAGGTGGGGAGGCTTCCCGTGCGGGAGTCGAGGGCGACACTCAACACCCCCTCGGGCCAGACCACCAGGTCGGGCTTGTGCGTGGCTACCAGTTGCTGCGACATCTCGCGATGTTCCTGTTGCATCAGGTCGACCGCCAGGTGGTTGTCGGCCGCCCCCCGGTTGGTCTGCACCAGCCCCACGGTCAGCGTCTGCGCCTTGGCGAGCTTTCGGTCCACCTCCCTGAGACGCAGCTCCCCGTACCCCGCCACCAGCACAAGCGTCACGGTGAGCGCCGCCACGGCCCGCCACGGCACCACCCTCTGCTCGCGCCAGCGCAGCGTCACCCAGTACAGGGTGGCGTTGATGTAGACCACCAGGAAGGAGACGCCGAGGATGCCGGCGAAGTCGGCGATCTGGGTCAGGTGCGAGATGCGATACTGGCTGGCGCCGATGTAGTTGGGGAAAACCTCCGGCCAGAGCTTCTCGATCGCCGTCCAGAGTACCGGTGCGGCCCAGAGCACGTACCATTGCCTCTCACGGGTGAGCAGCCGGGTCCCCAGGGCCCAGAGCGCCAGCACCATGCCGTTGGCGGCGGCCAGGAGGATGAGGCCGAAGACACCGGCGATCCACGGGGCGCCGGCGAACTGCTGGAACATCTGGATGATCCAGTAGAAACCGCCGCCGTGCCCGACGATGCCGGCCAGCCAGCCCAGCCAGAAGGCACGCGCCGGTCGCTGGTCCCGAAGCGCCCAGAGCAGGGGGACCAGGAAAAACCATTCCAGGTAGAAGTGATCGAAACCGGCGTAGCCCAGGAACATGAGCACGCCGCTCACCACGGCGGCACACCAGGGGAGCAGGGACTTGAAAGTTGCGGAGGTAGTCAAGGATGGACCTCTTGTCTGAATAACTGCAGCTGCGGGTGGACGCCCGCGCCTGCGCAGGGTGGCACGATAGCACAGCCGCTTAATAATCACAATCTAACAGGGGAGCAGATGGCGAGGGGACTGTCCCCTTTGATCTCGTTCCCAAGGTCCGCCTTGGGAACGCAAAGCCTCTCGGAAGCTCCAACTTCCCTCGGATGCAAAGCTGGAGCTTTGCGCCATATGGGGTTCCCAAGCTGGAGCTTGGGAACCAGGAAACAATCTAACAGGGGAGCAGACGGCGAGGGGACTGGCTCCGCCAGGTGCCTGTCCCCTTAGCAGTTGGGAGTTGGCTGAGCTGAAAAGGGCGTTCCGCTAGAGGGACAGGCACCTTGCGGAGCCTGTCCCTTCTACCAACAAAGAAAGGGCGCCTGGGAAGGCGCCCCTACTTCTTTCAACGCTCCGGATAGTAATCCGGCGGAACCGAGTACATGTCGGGCGGAGGGGGCGGGGTGTACGGCCGCGCCCGACGCACCTTGCGCACCGATCCCGGGATCTGGTTCCCCTTGGCGTACATGCACTGCACGTAGGTGTTGTCGTAACGGCGCTGCGCCTCGTAGCCGTAGACCCGGCCGGACTCGGAACCGCTCGCCGCGCCGAAGAGAAGGCCCGTGCCGCCGCCGATGGCCGCGCCGGCCCCCGCATTGCCGCCGGCCGCGCCCAACAGGGCACCGACGCCGGCCCCGACGGCGCCGCCGACGACCGCGCTGGTGGCGGTGTTCTGGTTTGCCGTGTCCTGCGGACTCATGCCCAGGCTCTGCTCGGCGTACCTGCGGCACAACCCGTCTTCAGCCATGAACTGCTCGAAGGATTTCCCCGGGGTCGGCAGCACCCTGACGCTTGGGCCCGTGGGCATGGTGGCGCAACCGCCAAGCACCAGGAAGGCTAGCAACGACCAAACTGTTATCCTGGTTGTTCTCATGTCAATCCTCCTTGTCTTCCTCTGACTGGGACGGTGGCGTGGTATCGGGTACGACCTTCATCCAGCCGCTCGGGCAGCGCTCCACGTATGGGTAATATCCTTCCGGCTTGCGGCAGTAATACCAGTACCCGGTTTGCTCCTCGCCGGTCCCGGTGTCCGGCGATATGTATTCCTGCGGTTCCTGAGGCACCACGACCGTCGGCGGAGTGTAGTAGTACGGATAGGCCGGGTAGCTGTAGTAGTAGGGGTAGAAGAAGGGATCCCATCCCCAGCCCCAACCCGGACCGATATAGACGCTGCCGGAGAAGTGGCTGCCGCCCCTGTGGCCGCCGTAGCTGTACCCGCCGCGGCTGTAGCCACGGGTGTACCCGCCACGCCCTGACGTGCGGGCCGCGACCTCACCGCCGCCTCGACCCGCAACGCGCGTGAAAGCTTCGCCGCGTGCTCCCGAATCCGCGTGGCTACTGGTAACGGAACCGGTCACTGACACAGCGATCAGGAACAACGGAAGTAAAAGGATGCTAATCCGGATCTTCTTCATGACCTGGCCCTCCTTTGAGGGATGTTTTACAGCGATTTCAGTATACTACCGGGCCGAAATATCTGCAAAAGCTAACCCGAGACAGCATACCTGGAGTGCCACCCCTGTCAATGTGAAGCCGGTACCGCAAAGGGGGTGGCTGATACAGCACCGGCCTTCGCCGACGCTACCTCCCCCTGAAGCAGTTTGACTTCCCTGCCGCCTATGCAAAAATTAGCTGGTTCAAATATTACCAGCATAAGAGGAGCTAACGTATGAGAAAAGATGCAACCATCGTCTCGTCCCTTTTTCTTGCAGCAGCTCTGATTCTTCCCGCCGTCAACTCGTGGACGGCCGAGGGACACCCCTCGCACAAGCCCCCACCGGACGCGGTCCAGGAGGTCCAGTCGCAGAGGGAGGTGGCAAGGACCCGCCCCGAGCAGCAAAAGAACCAACATGACAACTCACCGGTTTTCAAGGAATCCAATGCGGAACTTGCGTCGCAGGCTTTCAAGAACCAACCCGACGAGGGAAGGCACCTGGGATTCGAGTTCTACCGTGACCCGCTCAATGCGAAAAAGCCCTTCACGACCTTCGAGGAGATATATCAAAAGGATGTCGCCGCAAAGCCCAAGGTTGCCGAGATCCATCAGCGCCTGCTCGAGATGAGATATGACCTGAGGCCCAGACTATCTCCGGATGTGAAGATGACACGCGGCAAACCTATAGCAGTCGGCCCGACAGCAAGGCTGCCGCAGGGAACGACATGGGAAAAACTGAGTGCTATGTCTCCGGTGCAGATAAGGTCCGCCAACCTGTTCCCCTACCCCCCGCTTCCTCATCCGAACAACGCCAATGGAGGCCAAGTTTTTCCCCGGATGCAGATCGACATGTTCCCGCGGCTACAGCGCTTCGACATAGATTTCGACCTTCCCGAGGCGTTCCTGCCTGAATTCCCTCCGGCCATGTTCCTGCAGAACAGGCCGGAATTGGGCGATGTCTCACGGGGAGAGGTGGTGTCCATAAATAATTTTTACCGGCTCTTCAAGGACATACTGACGCCCGTCCAGTTGAACGGGCTCCAGTTCCTGCTTACGCCGCTTCCCCAGGAAGAGTTCAACCCCACCGACGACCGCAAAACTGCTCAGCCCGTCCTCGGCGTTGCCTGCCTCGATTGCCATATTAACGGCCACACCACGGGCCAGTTTCATCAAAGCCCCGACTTCCGCCCTTGGGAGCGGCGTTTCAGGCTGGACACCGTGAGCCTGCGCGGCATGTTCAACCAGCAGATCCATGGGTCCAAGCGAAGCCTACGCTCCGTCGAGGACTTCACCGAGTTCGAGTTCCGGACCGCCTACTTCAATGGCGACCCCATCCACGCCATGAAGAAGGGGTTCCCCATCATCGACCGCATCCACGTCTCGCACATGGCACAGATGCAGAATATGTTTGACTTCCCGCCGGCGCCCAAGCTTGATCCGTCCGGGCGGTTGGACCGCCGGCTGGCGACCCAGCAGGAGATCGCCGGGGAGGAGATCTTCAACGGCAAGGGACGGTGCGCGAGCTGCCATCCGGCCCCCTTCTACCTCGACCACATGATGCACGACCTGCAGTTGGAGCGTTTCACCAGGGAGCCCGGCGACGGCCCGATCAAAACCTTCACCCTGCGCGGCATCAAGGAGAGTCCGCCTTACATGCATGACGGCCGCTGCTTCACCCTCGAGGACACGGTCAAGTTCTTCGACCTCGTGCTGGGTCTAAGGCTCAACCAACAGGAGCAGGACAACCTGGTCGCCTTCCTGCGGGTGCTCTAGTCGTCACGGCATACATCATCTCGCTGCCCAAGCCCCACTTTCTACGAGGTGGGGCTTTTTTTACGGAGGAGATATGAAAAAGCGCTCCAGCGGGATCCTCGGCGTGATCACCGCCGAAGTGCGTGAGCAGATGCAGTGGCGGCTGCCACCGTCGTGCGACTTGGCCGACGTCGCCGGGCGGTTGGCCGACATGACGCTTCGGTACGGCAGGGCGCGTTGAAGCAAAGAGGGGCTTCGTCGTATGACGAAGCCCCTCATGGTCAGCACCGTGCGGCTCACGCCGCACTGTTGTTATTTCTCGGCTACGCCCATCTTGTGGGCGAGGTCCCTGGCATGCTGCAGGTGCTGCTCCAGCACCGGCAGGGTCTTGTCGATCCACCCCTTCAGCTGGGGGTCCTTCGCCTTCTTGCTTTCCTTCCTGAATTTCTCCACGTCCTTCTTGTGGTCCTTCAGCATGGCCTGGGCGTACTTCTTGTCGAACTCGTCGGCAGAGGCGTTGGCGAGCTTGTCCACCATCGCCTTGTGCTTGAGCTCCAGCTTGGTCGGCAGCTTCATCCGGTTGTCCACGAGGCTCTTCAGCTCGTCGTTGGCCTTGCCATGGTCGGTCACCATGCGCTGACCGAAGTCCTTCACCTCCTGCGACTTGCCCCTTTCCTTGGCCATCTGCCCCAGTTCGACCTCCATCATCCCCGCGCTGGCCGCTTCCTTTACGAATGATTTCTCGCCCATGGTCAGCTTGTCCGCCGCCAGTGCCGGGAGAACCAGGCTGCACACCGCAAACAGGGAAACCACCGCCATCCACACCAGTTTTCTCTTCATGTTGCCTCCTTTTTTTGTGGCCGAAGCCGACGATATGTCAGATTAGTAAAATCTAACCATCTAAAAGTAGCGGCCTTCATTCTCTTGTCAACCCGGGAGGAGGGCGGACGGCAGCCGCAGGCAACAAAAAAGCGCCCTTGCGGGCGCTTCGTGGAACTTAAATGGTGACCCGATTAGCGACAATCTTCCGCTAGTCCCTCTCCCTCTGAAAGAGGGTGCCCAACGGGCGGGTGAGGGCTCTGCCGGCTCAGATGATCCGCTCTGGGCAACGCCCTCACCCTAGCCCTCTCCCGGAGGGAGAGGGGATGTAGAGGCATTTGGCGGAAGATCATGACTAATCGGGGAATGGTGATGTCTTACGGGCACGTGGTGCAGCGCCGTTACTGGTACAGCTGCTGCTCGTCGGTGTAGTAGGTGCGCTTGGACTGCACGTTCTCCTTGATGATCCTGGCGCCGGTGGGCGAGGTCTTCAGCTCGGGACGGTGCACCTTCAAAAATTCCCGGTACTCGCCGGACACCATGTCCGGGTGCCGCTTCCTCAGTTCGGCGATGGCATCTGTGAGCACCTGCGGGATGGCGTCCGCCAGGGCCTGTACCGCTTCGGGGGGAAGCTTGCCTGCCGGGGACTTCGGGGAGATGCACGCGCTCCAGAGAATCTCGTCGGCGTAGGCGTTGCCGATACCGCCGATGAGCGCCTGGTCGAGCAGCAGCGGCTTGATCAGGGTCCTCGGTTTCTTCCGGCACAGCTGCTCCAACTGCTGGGCGGTGACGGTGAGGGCGTCGGGTGCGTCCTTCTCTTCGGCGGGGTTGAGCGCCACGCTGGCCCACCCCTTTTCATCGGTGACGGCAAGGACGGCATCGTCCTCGAAGGTGACGGTGAGCACCGGGTAGCGCAGGCGGTCGAGCTGCCGCGAGTCGGTGAGGACGAAGCCGCCGGTCAGCATCAGGTGCACCCGCACGACGTTGCCGTTGCCGAACCGGAAGGCGACCTGCTTGCCGGCTCTCTCGATGCCGGTCACTTGGGCGCCGGTCACCGCCTGGGCCAGTTCCCCCTCGGCGACGTTCAGTTTCCCCCGCTGGTGGTACGCCACCGTACGGACCTTCCTCCCGGTCAGGGCCTTGGCGAGATTTTCAGCGTAGACGGTGAGGTCGGGGAGTTCCGGCATGGTTCCTCCTTCACGGCGCAAGATAACTGGGTGAGCGTAGCCTGCAACGGCGCGATGTCAACGCCGGGGCAGAGGTCAGTCGGCGGCAGCTCCCTCGGCCCGGTAGTCGAGGCCGAGCTGCCGCTCGCGCAGGCGCTTCACGGACAGGGGAAGCACCACGGCGGCAAAGATCAGGGCACAGCCGGTCCACTCCTCCGTGGTCAGTCGCTCGCCCAAAAGCAGCGTCCCCCCCAGCATGCTCCAGACCGGGTCCATGGTGTAAATGAGCCCCGCCTTGGTCGGGGTGGTGTAGCGCTGGTAGGTGTTCTGCAGGGTGAAGCAGATCACGGTCGGGAAGATGGCGCAGTAGATGAGCGAGCCTATCGAGACCCAGGTGACCGACAGGGGGGGCGAAGGAAAGAGCAGGTCCAGCGTCCCCCCTACCACGGTCACGGTGGCGAACTGGACGAAACTGAGCAGGTAGATGTCCTCGTCACGCAGAAGCTTCGATACCGAGATGATGTGCAGCGCGATGAACAGCGCGCACAGGGTCGACAGCAGGTCCCCCTTGTTGAAGCCGTCCACGCCGCCGCGGGCCAGAAGCCACAGTCCCGCCAGGGCCAGCACCAGCCCGACCGCGCTCAGGCGGTCCAGCCGCTCGCGCCAGAAGGCGAAGCAAAGCAGCGGGATCAGGAGCACGAACAGGTTGTTCAGGAACCCGGCCCGGGAAACGCTGGTGCCGCTCACGCCGAGCACGAAGGAAAGGTTGGTGGCGGCAAGGGCAAGACCCACGATGAGCCCGGTCCTGAAGGTGCGCCGGTTGAAGCGTTTGAGCCGCGGCAGGCACAGTACCCCCATGAGCAGCGTCGCCAGGGCGAAGCGGTAAAACAGGAAGGTGACCGGGGGAATTTCGCGGAAGCCGATCTTGTTGAAGATGAAACTGCCGCCCCAAAAGACGGTGGTCAGTATCAGCCAGAAGGTTGCTTTGGATGAACGGTGATCGTGTTGAATGGAATTGTGCATCCGCATATTAAAGACAGGGGCGGCTGCAGATGTCAACTGTCGTGACGCAGGTGCGGCATCCACTTAGAGCATTTTAAGCAAACAAAAATGAACCGGCGTGGACAGTTGTCAGCACTGGAGGCTTCTTTATCTTCGCTAAAGTAATACCTGCCCCCTACCGATACAATCCAAACAGGCTCTGTTTGCAGCCCTCGCCAAAGAAACAGGAGGCTTTGCCTTGGCAGTGGTCCACATCGACAATCTCACCCCGGGTATGGTGCTTAGCCGCAACGTCTGCGACCGCAGCGGGCGCATGCTCCTTCCCGCCGGCGCCGAGCTTACCGACAAGCATTTTTCCATCTTCCGCATGTGGGGCGTCCTCGAGGTCGAGGTGGCCGGGGACGCCGTGGTCGAGGATGCCGAGACGCCGGCGCCGCTGAACCTGGAGATCGACCCGGAGCGCCTTGCCGAGGCCAGGGCGGAAATGGAGCGGCTCTTCATCTACAACGACCCCGAGCACCCCGCCATCAAGGAACTGATGCGCATCTGCACCGAGAGGAGGGCGACCCGTGCTGCGTAAGCCCCAACTCTCGGTGGAGCACATGGTGGAGGATGTCTCCACCATCCACTCCCTTCCCCTGTTCTATTCGCAGCTGTCGGAGGCGATCGACCATCCCCGCAGCTCCATCGGCGACATCGCCAAGATCATCGCCGAGGACCAGGGGCTCACCGCCCGCATCCTGAAGCTCGCCAACAGCCCGCTGTTCGGCTACTTCTCCAAGATCGACACCATCACCCAGGCGGTCACCATCATCGGGGTGCTCCAGGTGCGCGACCTGGCCCTCGCCCTCTCGGTCATGGACGTGTTCAAGGGGATCCCGCAAGACCTGGTGAACATGGAGCAGTTCTGGAAACACAGCATCGCCACCGGCCTGGCCTCGAGGCTTCTGGCCACCAGCCAGCGGGAGTCCAACCTGGAACGGTTCTTCGTGGCCGGCATCCTGCACGACGTGGGGAGGCTGGTGATGTACGTCAAGGTGCCCCAGATCTGCCTGGAACTGCTCGAGCAGTGCCGCGCCACCGGGACCCTGCTGCACCGCGCCGAGCGCGACAGGCTCGGCTTCGACCACGCCGAGGTGGGGAGCGCCCTGCTCAAGCGCTGGAAGATCCCGCCGCGGGTGGCCGAGCCCGTGGGTACCCACCACGACAGCAGCAAGGGTGACCAGTACCCGAGAGAGGGGGCCATCCTGCACTTCGCCGACCTGATCGCCCACGCCCTGCAGATAGGCAACAGCGGCGAGGTCTTCGTACCGGAGCTGGACCACGGCGTGTGGGACCGGCTGCAGATCTCCAGCTTCTACCTCCCGACGCTGGTGAAGCAGGTCGATGCCACCTACGAGCAGACCGTCTCCGCACTCTTCGGGGGTGACGATGCCGCCCGATGACCCCCGCGACATCCAGATCCGCAAGCTTCAGGAAAGGGTGAGCTTTCTCGAAGAGAGCAACCTCAACTACCTGAAGACTCTCGACGTCCTCACCGCCTGCAGCGACTTCCAGTCCGACATCTACCGCCTCAAGGAATCCTCCTTCGTGATCAAGGCGGTCTTCGGGCAGCTCAGGCGCCTGATTCCGTTCGCCACCCTCTCCATGTTCGGCATCGACGAGGACTCCTCGTTCCACCTCACGGTGTGCGAGCCGGATAAGGCCAGGGCGGCGGTCCGCAAAGAGGTGGAGGCGCGGGTGCAGGACGGCACCTTCGCCTGGGCGCTGAACCAGAACCACCCGGTCGTCGTCCCCACCATCTCGGGCGCCGAGACCTTAGTGCTGCACGTGCTGGCCACCAACAGCCGCATCAGGGGGATGTTCGCCGGCATCATGCCCGGTAACCACCTGAACACCGAGGTTTCCACGCTGAACGCCCTGAGCAGCATCCTGATCAACACCGCGTACGCCGTGGAGAACTCCGAGCTGTACGACATGCTCCAGGAACACATGCAGAACCTCGAGCAGAAGGTGCAGCAGCGCACCACGGAACTCGAGCACGCCCTGGTGCAGGCGGAGGCGGCCACGGCCGCCAAGAGCATCTTCCTGGCCAACATGAGCCACGAGATCCGCACCCCGATGAACGGCGTCATCGGGCTGGCCCGGCTGCTCATGGATACGCCCCTGGAACAGGTGCAGCGGGACTACCTGGGATCGCTGTCGGACTGCGCCGAGAGCCTGCTCACCATCATCAACGAGATCCTGGACATATCCAAGGTGGAAGCCGGCATGATCACGCTGGAGCGGATCGTCTTCGATCTGCACCGCTTCCTGACCCGTTCCCTGCAGCCATTCATATTGCGCGGGCAGGAAAAGGGCGTGCAGGTCCAGCTGGAGATGGGACAGGGGCTGCCGCAGCTGATCGAGGGGGACCAGGTGCGCATCGGGCAGGTGCTCGGGAACCTGGTGGGCAACGCGCTCAAGTTCACCCACAAAGGGACCATCACGGTGAGCTGCCGCCTCTTGGAACACACGGCGGGAGGGGTGCTGCTGAAGTTCGCCGTCGCGGACACCGGCATCGGCATCGCCCCCCAGGCCCTCGATGTCATCTTCGAGAAGTTCTCCCAGGCCGACAGTTCCACCACCCGTCTTTACGGCGGCACCGGCCTCGGGCTTTCCATCAGCAGAAGCCTGGTCGAACTGATGGGAGGCTCCCTCGGGGTCGAGAGCCGGCTCGGCGAGGGGAGCGTGTTCAGCTTCACCCTGCAGGCGCGACTGCCGCTTCCCGGCGAGATGCCCGCCGAAGACGCGGAAGATCAGGGGGGCGCGTCCCTGAGCCCGCTGCGCATACTCCTGGTGGACGACGTGCCGATCAACCAGCTCATCTCCCTGAAGCTCATCGCCAAGACCGGCAGCCACCAGGTCGACTGCGCCGCCAACGGGGAGGAGGCGCTGGAGCAGTGGGAGCAGTGGCCTTACGACCTCATTTTCATGGACGTGCAGATGCCGCTCATGGACGGGCTGGAGGCGACCAGGATCATCCGCTGCCGCGAGAGGGGAACCGGCCACAGGGTCCATATCTGCGCCATGACGGCCAACGCGATGAAGGAGGACGTGGAGATCTGCCGCCAGGCCGGGATGGACAGCCACATCTCCAAGCCGGTGCGGGAAAAGGAGTTGAACGCCGTCATCAGGAAGATCAGTGCCGAGGCGGCGCGCGCCCCACACCCCCCCGCAGCCCCCGTTGTACCGGAGCCGCCCCCCCAGGAGCCCGCCGCAGAACCGGACTTCGACCTGGGGGACCTCGTGGAGCGTCTGGATGGCGACGAGGCCTTGGTGGGCTTATTCGTGACCAAGTTCGTGGAGGCGGTAACCGAGCACCTGCGCCTGTTGCAAGAGGCGCTACAACGCGGTGACCACGAGACCTGCTATTTCAAGGCCCACACCATTGCGGGAACGGCGGCCAACATGGGTGCCAGGCGGGTGCGCACGATAGCGGCGCAGATGGAACTGGTTGCCAAGAGCGGTGAAATCCCCCCCCTGGCCGACCTTCTGGAGCAGTTGCAGCAGGCATTTGCGGCATTCGTAGCGGTCGCCGCCCCCCAGCAGAAGTGAAAGGCAACAAAAATGGAGGCTTGAACTGCAGCCCCCATTCTCGTGCGTTGCGTTTTTTTAAGTGAGGCGCCGCTATGCGCCCCCCCTGGTCAGAACCTCCATGCTCTGAATGGCGTCCTGAAGCTTGAACTCCAGGCTCCTCAGCTCTTCCTTCGTGTACACGCTGGTACCTTTACCGATCTCACGCTCGAGCCTGTCTATCCTTTGCTGCAGTGAGTCAACGCTGTCCCGGCAGGTCTGTGCTACCAGCAGGCACTGGTCTTTCTGGATGTTATCTCCCCCGCTCATCCCCATGCCTGTTTCAGCAGCAACCGGGAGGGCGGATATGATAGTTACCGTGGCAAGGAAACCCAGTTTCCTGACAACACCTTTCATGACGAACCTCCTTTTTCAGTGACAATTCAGGATATTATGAGTATAGGGAACGCGATTTGTCTTTGCAAGTGATTTTCTTTATCGGCAAACGATCTGAAATCCTATCGCCTGTAACTCCCATCGGACTTTCCCTGTCTCTTCTATGACAGTCCCCGCGTGTCGATCTGCCAGTGCGCGACTTTCGGCATACTGTATACAAAAATATCGTCAATTTCCCTAAATATTCCAGCGGCTAAGCCGAAAAGTATTACAAAACGACGGAAGCATCACGTCCACCATCAGCGCAAGAGGTGTGCATTAATGAACATCAGCAAAAAGATTTTCATCGCCAACGTGGCCATCGTCCTGATCGCCACCATCACTACATCGGCAGTCACGCTCTACGTTATCAAGAAGGAGATCACCCGGCAGGTCACGGTGGGCCTCACGGCGCGGAGCAAGGCTTTCCGCGAACTGGTCGCCCCCAACGGCTCCGGGTTCGCGATGGTGGACGGGAAACTGCAGGCAAACGGGACAGTGCTGGACGGCCGCAATGATCTGACCGACAAGATGAAGGAAATCTTCGGAGGCGAGGCCACCATCTTCCGGGGCGACGTCCGCGTTGCCACCACCATCAAGAAGGACGACGGCAGCCGGGCCGTAGGCACGTCGCTGCAGGGCGCCGCGCGGGAAGCGGTCATGGACCGGGCAGCCACCTACGTGGGCGAGGCCAAAATCCTGGGCACCCCCCACTTCGCCTCATACCTGCCGCTTCTGGACAACCAGGGCAAGGTCATCGGCGCCCTCTTCGTCGGCGAAAAGAAGTCGCAGTTTCTCGCCGTCTTCGACGACCTGAAATACCTGAGCCTGGGCATTTCGGTACTGCTGGCGGGGCTTTTGGCGCTGGTCGCTTTCCTGGTGATGCACCGCGCGCTCGAGCCGATGCGGGCACTGATCGCTACGCTCAAGCACGTCGCCGAGGGTGACGGCGACCTCACCCGCCGCCTGGCGGAGTCCGACGATGAAATCGGGACCGCGAGCCGCTACTTCAACCTTTTCATTGAGCGGGTGCACGCCATCGTCCAGACCGTCGCCGACAACGCCAATTCGGTCACCGAGGCAAGCTCGGAACTGCATAAGAGCACCGAACAACTGGCGCGCACCACCGAAGAAGTGGCGGGGCAGACCGAAACCGTCTCCACCGCCGGAGAGGAAATGGCGGCGACCTCAGCCGACATCTCCAGGAACTGCCTGCAGGCGGTCGAGAGCGCGCAACGCGCCTGCGACATGGCCACCATCGGCTCCGCCGACGTGGAGCGGAGCATCCGCGGCATGCAGCTCATCAACGAGAAGGTGCGCCTTACCTCCGAAAGCGTCAGCAGCCTGGGCGCCATGTCCCAGCAGATCGGGGAGATCATCAACACCATCCAGGACATCGCCGACCAGACCAACCTGCTGGCCCTCAATGCGGCCATCGAGGCGGCCCGCGCCGGCGAGCAGGGGCGCGGCTTTGCCGTCGTCGCCGACGAGGTGCGCAGCCTGGCGGAGCGGACCACCCACGCCACCAAGGAGATCGAGAGCAACATCCGGTCGATCCAGGACGAGACCACGCGTGCGGTGCAGGTGATGCAGGAAAGCGCCAGGGAAGCGGCCAAGGGGGCCGAGGATTCGGTGAAATCAGGGCAGAGCCTGGAAGGGATCCTGAAGCAGATCAACGAGGTGACCCTGCAGATCGGCCAGATTGCTACCGCCGCCGAGGAGCAGAGCGCCACCAGCCGTGAGATCAGCAACAACGTGCACCAGATTACCGGGATCATCCAGGGGACGGCGCGGGCCAACCGCGAGTCCATGGCCACGGCCGACAAGCTCAACTCGCTGTCGGCGAACCTCAAGGGGCAGATCAGCCGGTTCAGCTATTAGTAGAAAAGGAAAACCGGATACGAGGACGGCCCGGCGTGATGCCCGGGCCGTTTTTTTATGGGTGGGTTCAGGGCAGGCGCCAGTCGATGGGGGGCAGGCCGTGCCGGGCCAGGTAGGCGTTGGCCTGCGAGAAATGGCGGCACCCCAGGAAGCCCCGATGCGCCGAAAGCGGAGACGGGTGCGGGGCGCGCAGTACCAGGTGCCGGCTCTCGTCGATGACGGCCCCTTTTTTTTGCGCGTAGGCACCCCACAGCATGAAGACCACGTGCTCCTTCTTCTCGTTCAACAGGGCGATGACCCGGTCCGTGAAAACCTCCCACCCCTTCCCCTGGTGCGAAGCCGCCCTGCCCGCCTCCACCGTCAGCACGCTGTTGAGCAGCAACACGCCCTGATCCGCCCATGCCCCCAGGTGGCCGTGCCTGAAGTCGGCCGGCGCCAGTCCCAGGTCGCTCTGAATTTCCTTGAATATGTTCACCAGCGAAGGTGGAGCATCGATCCCGTGCTGCACGGAGAAGCACAGTCCGTGGGCCTGGTCCGGCCCGTGGTAGGGATCCTGCCCCAGGATGACCACCCTGACCCGGTCGAAGGAGGTCGAATTCAAGGCATTGAAGTATTCACTCCCCTTGGGATAGATCACCTTCCGCCTGGACATCTCCTGGCGCAGGAACTCTCTGAGGTCCCGCATGTAGGGCTTCTCGAACTCGTCCAGGAGGTGGTTTTTCCAGCTCGTTTCCAGACGTACCTGTGATTCAGTCGACATCGTGGCAGCTCCGCATGCCTCATCCATGGAATAGGCTGAAATTACCATACCCTCCCCGGGCCGCCAAGCCGAATCTACACCCTCCAGTCTCAGCATCAGCACATCGTCGCGCTGTCAGTAGGTGCCAAGAGCAACGTTTGTTGCAGGTAAACGCATGAAGGCAACGTACATTGACAGTTTTTAATGCCGAAGTAGACTGTTGGAGTTGAAAAAGAGGCGTAATCCGAAGGAGGAGGAGACCATGCCACTAGAATGTTCCGTTTTGGGCAAGGACATAGCTATCACCGAAACCACAGTTCCCGTTATATCTCCTTACTGGCGCCTGAAACGAAATGGTCACTGGGCCCTGCTGTGCCGTTACGAGCAGGAGCAGGTTCGTTACTCGATGCTGTCCCCCAAGATGGGGGCTACGCTGGCACTGATGGACGGCAGACTGACCTTACGCCATCTGTCCATGATCGCGCAGTACGCCTTCGACCTGGAATCACAGGAGGTGTCGCAGGGGTTTGTCACCGATGTGATCATGGCGGCAAACAGGGAGGATGACGCCGTGGTCAGCATGACCCCGGAGCTCGAACCTTACGTCAAGCGCATCGACCCTTTCGAGTTCGCCGTCAAGGCATCCAAATGGAAGGCTCAAGAGCGGCCTGCTGTGCCGCTCGCGTTGAACCTCATGTTTTCCAACGACTGCCACACCAATTGCTCGTACTGCTTCGCCAAAGGGCACTGCGTTCCCGAAAGCAAGCTGTTGTCGACCGAGCGCTGGAAAGAGCTGCTGCGCGAAGCGAAATCGCTGGGGATCGAGCAGGTCTCGCTCTCCGGCGGGGATCCCCTGTTCCGAAAGGACGCCTTGAAGTTGATCGAGGAATTGATCGACCTCGAGATGCTCTTCACTCTTTCCACCAAGTGCTACATCACCGAAGAAATAGCAGACCGGCTGGTCTCCATCGGCATGACGCAGCCGGTCAACCAGTACGTGCGCGAGATCCAGCTGAACATGGACCCCAACGAGCCGACGGCGGACAACCTCGCCGGAAGCCCGGGGTACTACCACAGGGCGGTGCATAGCATCAGGAACCTGCTGAAAAGAGGGTTCAACGTAAGGGTGAAGGCCGTGGTGACGGCACTTACCGTGCGTCATATCTACGACTGGGTCGAAGAGTTGCAGGACATGGGGGTGCGCCAGATCTCGGTGGCGGCCTATAACAGAAGCCTCGACGGCAAAAACGAGAGTTTGTTCCTGAGCAAGAAAGACAGGGCGTCCATCATCGACCAGTGTCGCCGAGCCAGGATCGACTTCCCCGAGATCGACTTGAGAACCATAGGATGCGAGCCGGTCCAGGACCGCGTTGCGGTACAGCGACGGTTGGCTGAACCTGTGACGGCCCTCCCGTGTGAGGATTCGGAAATCCACGAGAAGATCAGGCATTGGAGGGAAGGGGATCACTCATTCGGCGCGCAAAGCAGCATGACCATCACCCCGGACGGCAAGGTTATGCTCTACGACACCGTCCCGCATGACGAAGCGTTGTTCGTAGGCGACGTGTCGACCAATTCGATCCTGGAAGTCTGGAACAGCGAGCCGCTGCTGAACTACCCGTTCCCGAAGACGGAACAGTTCAAGGGTGCCGTGTGCTACGACTGTAAGAACCTGGCGAAGTGTCACAGCAAGGCAGGATACTGTTTCCGCGACGCCTATTTCCACTCGGGAAGCGTGTTGGTGCCGCCGGCACAGTGTCCCATGGTGCAAGGAGAGACCGCGCTGTGATGATAATGTGATCCCCCTCTCCCCCTGGGCTTGCCGACCGAAGGGCTGCGACCCGAAGGTGGGAGAGGGGCAGGGGTGAGGGCGCCGGCAGCAGCGGGAGGAAAGGACCGCAGCAACGAGCCGCAAACAAGCTAGCAGCCAGAACGCGAAAAAGCCCCGCCTGTAATCAGACGGGGCTTTCTCTATTAAATTCCCTGCGGCGACCTACTCTCCCACATCGTTTCCAATGCAGTACCATCGGCCCAGAGAGGCTTAACTTCCGTGTTCGGGATGGGAACGGGTGTGACCCTCTCGG
>NZ_BLXY01000009.1 GCF_014193585.1 Geomonas paludis | reverse complement strand
TGTACGAGTACCTGCGTTTCTCGGTCACCGCGGCGGAGAAGGACGGCAGCGCCACCTCGCTGCACCTGGGCGCCTGGGGGCGGGTCGACCTGTTCGACAAGTCGACCGACCACTACACCGACGGGGACCTCCAGTACGGGTATCTCAGCTACCAGGGCGCCAAGAACAACCTGGTGCTCAACGCCGGGCGCCAGTTCGTCACCGAGGGGGTTGCCGCCGACCGGGTCGACGGCCTCTACGTCCGCAGCGATTTCGCCGCCGGCTTCACGGCCGCGGCCTTCGCCGGTTCGCCGGTGGTGACCACCCCCAACTACAAGGGGGGCGATTTCATCTACGGCGGGCGCCTGGCACAGGGCAAGCCGGGCCTGTACTCCATCGGCGTGAGCGCCCTCAGAAACGAGAGCGACAACGCGCGCGACCGCGAGGAAGAAGGTCTCGACGTCTGGGTGCACCCGGTGAAGCAGGTCGACCTGACCGGCCGCTCCTCCTACAACTCGATCACCGACGGCTGGATGGAGCATGCCTACACCCTCTCCGTGGCCCCGATCGACGCCGTGACCGTCAGCGCCGACTTCTCCAGGATCAACTACCAGGACTATTTCTACAACGTGACCACCACCGCCTTCGCCCTTAACAACAACGGCGGTCTGCTCGACCCGCGGGAGAAGGTCACCGCGGCCGGCCTAAGCGCGGCCTGGAGCCCGGTGAAGAACCTGACGGTGGCGGCCGAGTACAAGAACTACGGCTACGAGATCCTGGGCTCCGCGGACTACGTGGGGGGCAAGGTCGCCTACACCACCGCCGACGCCCTGTCCCTGGGAGCCTCCGGGCACCGCATGGACGGCTCCACCGACCGCACCCGCTACTACGATTACCGGCTCTACGCCCTGAAGAAGATGGGGCACACCGAGCTCGGCGTCGACTTCTACAACGTCATCTTCGATCGCCCCATCGACGGCGTGAAGAGCAGCTACGCGCTCACCGGCATCGCCGGCTACGAGTTCACCGAGAAGCTCAACGTCGGCGGGGAAATCGAGTATTCCCAGAGCCCGGATTTCAACCGGGAGTGGCGGGCGCTGGTGAAGGTCGCCTACGCGTTCGAAACGAAGGGTGGGGAAAAGGGGGGCAAGAGTGAAAAGTAAACTACTGATGCTGCTGATGGCGCCGCTCATGGCGCTGCTTCTCGTTGCCTGCGCCAACACCAAAAGCGGCGCACTGATCCACCCGGAGGCGGTCACCGGGACACCCAACTGTACCGAGTGCCACAGCGACGCCTACGCGGCCATGAACCACCAGGCCGTGGACTTCTTCAAAAAGCACAGCGTCTTCGCCACTAACGCAAGAAGGGCCTGCGCTTCCTGCCATGCCGAATCCTTCTGCACCGACTGCCACGCGCACAAGGAGGAGTTGAAACCCAGCGTGAAATACACCCAGCAGGTGGAGCGTACCCTGCCGCACCGCGGGGACTACCTGAGCCAGCACCGGATCGACGGCAAGATCAATCCGGCGTCGTGCGCCAAGTGCCACGGACGTACCAACAACGAGAGGTGCCTGACATGCCACAAATAACGACAAAAGTTCTGTCTTTTGCGGTTCTTGGTGCGCTGGCGCTGGCCCTGTCGGGATGCGGGGACGCGAACCCGCAGGCCTCTTTCGACCCTGCCGCCGGCAAGCACCCGGCCAACTGGCTGCCGGCCGGGCACAGCACCGCCGCCGAGGAGGACATCAACGGCTGCGTCGAGTGCCACGGCGACGCCCTCGACGGCGGCATCGCCAAGGTTTCCTGCCTCACCTGCCATATCGGCGGCGCCACCTCGGCGCACCCGGTACTGTGGGGGGGACTCGCCTATGCCCTCCATGCCGGCTACGTGGGGAACAACGGCACCGCCACCTGCGCCACCGCCCTCTGCCACGGCACCGCCCTGGCCGGCGTGGCAGACTCCGGCCCGGCCTGCACCGACTGCCACATGGCGGGCACGGCCCAGGCCCCGCAGATCCACCAGTGGGGCGGCGTGAGCGCCACCACCATCCAGGACATCGCCGGGCACAAGGCGTATTTCCAGGCGGCTCCCAGCATAAGCTTCACCACCTGCCGTAACGCGGTCTGTCACGGTACCACCCTGGCCGGTGTGTTCGCCAGCGGCCCCTCCTGCATCAAGTTCGGCTGCCACGGCAGCGGTAACCCGCTCCCGGCGGAGAACTAGCGAGAAGGCGCGATCATTTTCCTGACTCTAGTAGAAGGAGAAAATATATGTGCATTCCCTGGAAAAAACAGGTTGTGGCGGTCCTACTGCTCCTGTGCCTGCCCTTGCTCTTTGTCGGCTGCGGCGGTGGTGGCGGTGGCGGCGGCACGAGGGTAGTCTCCGGTGTCGCCGTGAAGGGCCCCATCATGGGCGCCCTGGTCTCGGTGTACCGGCTGCAATTGAACGGCAGCCGCGGCGCCTTGCTCGGCACCGGCACCACCGGCAATGACGGCAGCTATGCAGTACACATCCCCGCCTCCATAACCGGGCCGGTCGTGGTCACCGTTACCGGCCAGGCCGGCGCCACCTACCTGAGCGAGAGCACCAACGCTCCGGTTCCCTTCACGGCGGCCGATTCGTTCAGCGCGGTGGTGGACAACTTCAACCCCGACGTCCCGGTGGCGGTGACCCCGCTCACCGAGGCCGCCTTCCAGAAGCTCCCCCTGATACTGGAGCAGAAGGGCGCCGTTACCACCATCACCCCGGCGGTGCTGCAGAGCGCGATAGTGGCGGCCAACACGCAGGTGGGGAACCTGTTCAACGTCGCCGACATCCTGGCGCCGCCGACCCAGAGCACGGCGTACCAGGCGGCCCTGTTGGTCATCGACCAGATGATCGTCGATTCCCAGGCCGGCGGCACCGTCACCGACACCACGGCGGCGATGACCGTGATCAACCAGGCCGTGGCTGACGTAGACCCGGCCCTCCCCGCGTACCAGACCTTCCTGGGCGTCTTCACCACCGCGGCCACCCAGGTGGCGGCCGACAACCCGGGAGCGATCGCCGCGGCCGTCGTCACCCTCACCGCGCAGGTTACCAATCCGCCAGCGGAGCCCAATTTCAGCGACATCACCGCTCCGTCGACGGTCGCCGGACTGGCGGCGGTCACCTCGGCGCTTAACGGCACACAGAGCTCGGTAGCCCTGAGCTGGAGCGCGCCAACCGACAACATCGGCGTGGCCGGCTATGACGTCTACCGCGACGGCGCCAAGATCGGCACCTCGATCACCACCTCTTTCCTCGATACCCCGGTGACCTCCAACGTCACCTATGCCTACACGGTGGTGGCCTTCGATGCGGCCGGCAACTTCTCGTCGGCCAGCGCGCCGCTGTCGGTGACGCCTAACCAGGCATCGCTCAACGTGACGGTCAACGGGACCCTCTCCGGAGACCTGGTGGCGCAGCTCGACCTGACGCCCCCCAGCGCGCCGGCGAATCTCACCGCGGTTGCCACGGCAATCACCGGCACCACCAGCTCGGTCGCGCTGTCCTGGAGCGCCTCCACCGACAACGTCGGCGTCACCGGCTACGACGTGTTCCGTGACGGCGTCAAGATCGGCAGTTCGACCACGCTGAGCTACACCGACGCCTCGGTTACCTCGGCCACCACCTATTCCTACACGGTGAAGGCGTTCGACGCAGCGAACAACCGTTCTGCGGCAAGCACCGCACTGTCGGTAACTCCGAACCGTCCCTCCCTGGGGGTGACGGTCAGCGGACAAGTGAATCCCTAGCATAAACGGTGCAGCACCACGATCTAAAGGAGGCATTTCTTACTTACTGGTTATAAGACGGTCCACGATGTAGAACGACGCAGGACACTAAAAACAGGAGGAGACTATGATCGGCAGAAACCTAAGGTACCTTGTAGCACTCTTGGTATGCGTGCTGTTGCCTCTTGCTGGCTGCAGCGGAGGAGGGTCCAGCACCAAACGCACCGAAAAGGGAACGGAGGTGACCGTCAGCGGTAAGGTAGACGTCGCCAAGGCCGCCGCCAAGACCGCGTTCCTGTCATCGACCTCGGCCGGTGCCCTGAACAACGTCTTCGTCTACAACGCGCTCGACGGCGCCCAGCTTGGTACCGCAGCCATCGGGACGGACGGAAGCTTCAGCAACCTCACCTTCACCCTGCCCGCCACCAAGACCATCCTGGTCTTCAAGGCAGTCGTCGGCCAGGGTACCTTCCGCACCGTGGTCCCCATCGACCTCAGCAATCCTCCTGCGGCCGGTGCCATCACCGGGTCCAACCCGATCAGCATCGTGATCAGCCAGGACAGCACCAACAGGACCATCCTGGAGTCGCAGCTCCTGGGGCTCACCGGCATCCTTGGTGACGCCAACCAGACCCTGGCCTCGGTCAGCAAGACCTACACCGATGCGGCAGCCCTTTGGATCAACAATGGCGGCCAGGCGCTCGCCTACTCGACCAACGGTCTCGCCCTCTCCGGCAAGTTCAGCTCCGCGGCCCTCTTGCCGGCACAGGATGCCAACATCCTCGGCGCAGAGGACCTGAACAACATGACGCTCGACGGCTCCATCAGCTCGGTCTCCATTCCGGGCAACAAGCCGATCGTCAGCTTCACCGTCACCAACAAGGATACCGGCAAGGGGATCAGGGGGCTCAAGGCCTTCAACCTGGTCATCGCCCAGCTGAAGCCCGGCACCAGCGGCAGCCCCGACGAGTGGCTCTCCTACATGGTCACCGCTTCCAGCCGTCCGACCACCGATAGCGGCTATACCGTCATCGACAACGGCGACGGCTCCTACACCGTCATCTTCGGCAAGGACATCAAGAACCAGTCCAGCACCGGCACCACCGTTTCCTACAACGCGAACTACACCCATCGCGTCATGGTCGGCATACGTTCCACCCCGTCCATCGCGCTCCTGAACAACGGCACCACCCTCAGCAACTTCTACAACGAGAAGTACCTGATCTCCACCTTCGTCCCGGCGACTCCGGACGTAGCGCCGACCCTGGTGAAGGACATGACGGCGACTGCGGCCTGCAACGAGTGCCACGGCAAGATCGGCGTCACCACCCCGCATGGCGGCCGCGGCGATGTCAAGTACTGTATGATGTGCCACACCTCGCAGAGGGCTATCGGCCGCACCAACCTTACTTCCGTCGGCGGGGTCGTTCCCGCCAGGGATCCGCTGCTTGCCTCCACCGCGACCAGTGCCAACTACTGGGCGGACGGCGAGGTGCTGGGCGAGTTCGTCACCATGATCCACAAGATTCACATGGGTGAACATCTTACCAAGACCGGCTACAACTACGCCGGTGTTGCCTTCAACGAAATCGTGTACCCGAAGGACGTGCGCAACTGCCGTCAGTGCCACAGGGCGGAACTGGGTGCCCAGGGCGACAACTGGCAGACCAAGCCAAGCCGCAAGGCGTGCGGCGCCTGTCATGACGGCATCAATTGGAGCACCGGTGCCGGCCACGACGGCGGGCAGCAGGCCAGCGACGCCAACTGCGTCGGCTGCCACGCCGACGCCGAACTGCTGCACATGACCGACATCGCCACCCCGAACAACCCGAAAGTACCGGCGGGCCTCGTGAACTTCTTCTACAACATATCGAGCGCTACGGTCGACGGCAGCAACAACCTGAACATCAAGTTCCGCATCCAGAAGAACACCGACTCGCTTACCGCGGCCAAGTCCAACGTGGTCTTCACCGGTGCCGGCTCCACCGCCAGCACCCCGCCGGCCGGCGCCGTCATCACCGGCTTCTCCGGCAGTCCGTCCTTCCTGCTGGCGTACTTCAAGGAATCACCGAACCAGTTGGAGGCGAAGTACGCCGGCGACTACAACAACCTGCGCGACACCCGTACCGACAGCAACGCCAAGGCTGCACAGCCGAAGAGCGTGAGCATCGCGGCACTTTTGGCCAGCAGCGGCGGCACCATGTCCGCTCCGGACAACAACGGCTACTACACAGCCACCATCCCGAACGGCTTCCCCACCGGTTCCAAACTGCGGGCGGTCGGTCTGCAGGGGTACTTCACCCAGGTAGCGGGCACCAACAGCATCGCCGCCGACAACGCCCGCCATGCACTGTCACACGTCAAGCCGGTCAATGGCGATGCGGTTCGCCGCGACGTCATCGACTCGGCCAAATGCGGCAACTGCCATGAGTGGTTCGAAGGGCATGGCGGCAACCGCGTGGTCGGCAAGGACACGGTCGGGCCTTCCATCTGCACCCTGTGCCACGTACCGAACCTGACCACCTCGGGCCGCGGAGCCCAGAAGTCGCTGATCGACTTCATCATAGCCAACCCGGTCGGCACCTCCTTGGGCGCAGTCACCAACTTCCTGACCAGCACCGCCTTTACCGGTAGCATCACCCAGGGGGCCAAAGATGCCATGACTGCCCTGGCCGCGGCCCTCGGAACCACCGACCCCACCCAGTTCCCCGAGGCCTCCAACAACTTCAAGGACATGGTCCACGGCATCCACGCCGGTAGCGACCCGCTCGTGGTCGGCACCCCGCTCAAGTTCGTGCGCGACAGGAGTACGAGCGGCGACTTCGAATACGACTTCGCCGAAGTGACCTTCCCCGGCGTGCTGAAGAACTGCACCATGTGCCACAAGGGGACCACCTACACCACCATCCCGAGCGGCGTGCAGGTGAGCACCCAGGTCACCTCCAGGGGGACCACCCTCACGCTGCAGACCGATGCGGTTACCGGCAACAACGTGACCGAGGTCGACGCGGCGAGAAAGGCCGTCCCGAATCCGCAGGACCTGGTCAACACCCCGTTCGTGGCCACCTGCAAGGCCTGCCACAACAGGCCCAACGCCCTGGCGCACTTCGCCCAGATGGGCGGCCAGGTCAACGTCCTGCGCAGCCAGGCCAACCCGGACAACGAGGCCTGCGTGACCTGCCACGGTACCACCGGCCCCAACGCCATCTGGAACGCCCACAGGTTCTCGGTGGTCGGCGACGACTAACGTGAACCGTAACCCTGCGCCAAGGCGCAGGCAACGCAAGCGCCTCGCCTGAGAGGCGAAGAGAGGGCCCCGGGACGTTTCCGGGGCCCTTTCCCTTTGCAGAGCGCGGGACGCTGTTAATTAATAATAGCGAGCGGTGGCATCGCTTTTTTGCTACACTGTCCCCCATGAAAGTCCTGTTGGCTGCCCTCTCATTACTCCTGTGCCAGGTCATGGAGCTGTACGCGGCGGGACTCGGCGCGCCCACCCTCTCCGGCCCCATGGAGACCCTGGTCCCTGCCGAACCGGCGGCCAGCGCCAGGTTCTTCGATCCCGACCGCTTCCTCACCAACGCCGGCCTCAGCTACAGCCCCAGCTACCAGTTGACGCTGGAGCCAGAAGTCGGCGTGGGGTACCGGGGCACCGGCCAGGAGTTGCACGGCGGGATCGAGCAGTCGACCCACCGCCTGCATGCACAGGCCGGCTGGCGCCTTTCGCTGTCCGAAAGCCTCTACCTTTCCGCCGCGGCCAAGTTTTCCATTGTGACCGTGGCGACCAAGGGGCTCGCCGGGGGCGAGGAACTAGGCAGCCGGATCGAGCCGAGCTCCCGCACCGGTTACGACTTCGCCCTCGGGCACGCGCCGCGCTTTACCGGCGAGGTGGGGGTGCGTCTCACGCCGCGCACGGACCTCATGCTCTACTACGACCAGGACCCGGTCACGGGGTGGTCCTCGTCCGGGCAGCACCAGGAAGAACGAGTCGGTACCCGGTTCATCTTCAGGTTCAAATAGGGGCCTGGCTCCGCCAGGTGCCTGGCCCCTTTAACCCTTTACAGGAGGACGCGTGAGCCAGCTCCTATCCATCGACCAAGGCACCACCAGCAGCAGGGCCACCCTCTACGGCAGCGGCGGCGAGGCCGTCGCCACCTTTTCGCAGCCGCTCACCCAGCACTACCCCCAGCCGGGGTGGGTGGAACACGACCCGGAGGAGATCTGGGCCGGGCAGCTCGACTGCGTGCGCCGGGTGCTGTCCGCCGCGGACCGGGGGGAGGTGGCCGGCATCGGCATCACCAACCAGCGCGAGACCACGGTGATCTGGGAGCGCGCCACGGGCAGGGCCCTGCATAACGCCATCGTCTGGCAGGACCGGCGCACCGCGGAGTACACCGAGGCCCTGAAGCGGGAGGGGGTGGAACCCATGGTGCGGCAGCGGACCGGGCTGCTGCTGGACCCCTACTTCTCGGCGAGCAAGCTCGCCTGGCTTCTGGACAACGTGCCCGGGCTCAGGGCGCGCTGCGAGCGGGGGGAGGTCTGTTTCGGCACCGTCGACTCCTGGCTCATCTTCCGGTTGACCGGCGGCAAACGCCACGTCACCGACCTCTCCAACGCGAGCCGCACCATGCTGTTCAACATCGAGACGCTGGCGTGGGACGAGGAACTCCTGCGGCTGTTCAAGGTCCCGGGCGCCATGCTGCCCGAGGTGCTGGTGAGCGCCGCCCACTTCGGCAGTACCAGCGCCGGTGTCCTGGGCGCCGAGATCCCCATCACCGGTGTGGCGGGGGACCAGCAGGCAGCGCTGTTCGGCCAGGGGTGCTTCACGCCGGGGATGGCCAAGGCCACCTTCGGCACCGGCGCCTTCGTGGTCATGAACTGCGGTGCCCGCCCGGCCAGCGGCGAGGGGGTGCTCGCCACCATCGCCTGGCAGCTTCCCGGGGAGCAGGTGCAGTACGCCCTGGAGGGGTCCATCTTCATCGCCGGTGCGGCCGTGCAGTGGCTGCAGGAGGGGCTGGGGCTGATCGCAGGCCCGGCAGAGGTCGAGGCGCTGGCCCGCAGCGTGGCCGATAGCGGCGGCGTCTACTTCGTCCCCGCGCTCTCCGGGCTGGGGACCCCCTATTGGGACCCCTATGCCAGGGGAGTGATCGCCGGTCTTACCCGCGGCAGCGGCAAGGCGCAGCTGGCGCGCGCCGCCCTGGAGGCGATCGCCTTCCAGACCGTCGATGCCATCCGTGCCATGGAAGAGGCGAGCGGCATTGCCCTGAGCGAACTGCGGGTGGATGGGGGCGCCACCCGCAACGACCTGCTGCTGGAGATCCAGGCCGATCTTTTGGGCACCCCGGTGCTCAGGCCCCGCTGCGCCGAGAGCACCTCGCTTGGGGCCGCGTTCCTGGCGGGGATCGGCGCCGGCGTGCTGGACACGGGGCAAATCGGCCGGCAGTGGGCGCTGGATCGGCGTTTCGAGCCGAAGCTTGCGCCCGGGCAGCGCGAAGAAATGTGTCGCGGCTGGAAAAAATGCGTGCAACTCTCGCTTGGTTGGGCTAAGTAAGAAAGGCGCAGGAAAGGCAAAGGCATGGAACAGGGATAAAGGGGATGAAGGGGAAAAGCCAGACCATTAATTCTGGTTTTAGTCTTTATCCCTTTTATCCCCTTTATCCCTGTTCGAGTTAAAGATTTTTGGTTTTGGAGGCGGTAGTGACGGACCGGAACGCGAACCTGGAAATACTGAAGAGCGGGCGCACCTTCGACATGCTGGTGATCGGGGGGGGGGCGACGGGGTGCGGCATAGCGGTCGACGCCGCCAACCGCGGCCTGTCCGTGGCGCTGGTGGAGCGGGGGGACTTCGGCTGCGGCACCAGCAGCAAGAGCACCAAGCTGATCCACGGCGGCGTGCGCTACCTGGAATCGGCCGTGCTGCACAGGGACCGGGTGCAGTTCAACCTGGTACGCGACGGGCTGCACGAGCGCAACATCCTCCTGAAGATCGCCCCGCACCTTTGCCACCGGCTCACCCTCGTCACCCCTCTCTACGGGCTGGCCCAGGTCCCCTACGTCTGGGCCGGGCTCAAGCTCTACGACCTTCTGGCCGGTGAGGCCGGGCTCGGGCACAGCCGCTTCGTCGGCCGCGGCGAGATACTGCGCCGCTTCCCCATGATCCGCAGCGAGGGGTTGAAGGGGGGGGTGCAGTACTACGACGGCCAGTTCAACGACGTGCGCATGAACGTGGCCCTGGCGCAGACGGCCGCCAGGGAAGGGGCCGTGGTCGGCAACTACGTCGAGGTCGTGGCACTCATGCGGGAGAAGGGGAGGGTGGCCGGAGCCGTGGTGCGCGACCCGCTGGTCGGCGCCTCCTGGCAGATCCGCGCCCGCTGCGTGGTCAACGCCTGCGGTTCCTCCGCCGACATCGTCCGCCGCCTGGACGATCCCACCGCCGCCTCCCTGCTCAGGGTGAGCCGCGGCATCCACATCATCCTCCCGGGGCGCTTCGCCCCCGTCGGGGCCGGCGTCATGATTCCCAAGACCGACGACGGCCGGGTACTGTTCGTCCTTCCCTGGGAGGGGAACTGCCTGGTGGGGACTACCGAGGAGCCGGCCGAGGCGGGCGAGGTGCCGATGGCGCGCGAAAAAGACGTCGACTACCTGCTGCGCCACCTGCGGCGCTACTTCAACCTGGGCGCCAAGCCCGCCGACATCACCGCATCGTGGGCGGGCCTGAGGCCGCTGGTGCATGATCCCTTCACCGCCGACACCGCCGAGCTCGCCCGCGACCATGTGGTCAGCTGCTCCCCGACCGGGCTCATCACCATCGTCGGCGGCAAGTGGACCTCCTACCGCAAGATGGCGCTGGATGCGGTGAACTTCGCGGTGAACAACGTGGGGCTGACCCCGCAGCACCCCTGCCGCACCGACCGCATCATGCTGGCCGGCGGGGAGCATTTCAGTGAAGACCTGCTGCAGGAACTGGAGCGGAAACACGGCTTTCCCCCCGACGTCACCCAGCACCTGTACCGCTCCTATGGGGACCGGTCCCCGGACGTGGCCCTGTACTGCCAGGGGGGGCACGGAGGGAGGCTGATCCAGGGGCACCCCTACCTGAAGGGCGAGGTACTCTACGCCACCCACCACGAGATGGCGCTACGCGCGCTCGACTTCCTGGAGCGGCGTGTCCCGTTGGCCCTTTTGGATCGCAAGGCCGCCCGCGCGGCGGCTCCGGAGGTGGTTGCGCTGATGGCGGCGGAACTGGGGTGGAATCCCGAGCGGCAAAAGCGTGAGCTCGAGGAAGTCGCCTACGCCCTGCGCGAGGTGTGAGCCAGGCAGAAGGGAAGCAGAAGGGACAGGCTCCGAAGGTGCCTGTCCCTTTAGCGGAACGCCCCTTTCAGCTCAAGCTGCTTTTCAAAAACAAGGGGGACAGGCGCCTGACGGAGCCAGTCCCCTCCGGAAAAAAAGGGGGCTCCTGTTCTGGACAGGGGCCCCCTTTCTCTTTGCTGTCTCGGCGGTGTCACGTATGGCAGGCCGCGCAGAGACGCCCGGTGTTGGTCACCGTGACCTGGATGCGCCCGGTGGTGAAGCCTACGAAGCCCTGGTAGCCGATGTTCTGGAAGTTGGGCGTCGTGGGGGTGGTGCCGGTGATCCTGGTGCTCCCGGCGCCGACGTTGATGGTCGGTGGTGAGCCGTTGCCGTGGCAGACCGGGATGATGCACTCGTTGGCACCGTAGGTCTGGACGTAGGGTCCGTGGGCGGGGAGGATGGTCGGCATGGCGATCCCTGCCCTGACCGTGAAGCGCGCCGGGAACCAGTCCAGGGGGTGGACGGAGAAGGCGTTGCCGGCGTGGCAGCTCGAATCGACGACGCCGGGTTGGTCGTCGAAGCAGGAAGGGCCGGAGTTGCGCACGCCGCGGTAGTCGGTGCCGTGGCAGAGGCCGGTGGCGCAGCTTTGGGTGGCGGCGCGGGCCTGGTCCGGGAAGGTTGTCGCCAGGGCCCCCGTGGTCAGCAGACCGGGGTCGACCCCGGTGGCGGCCACCCGCTGCCTGATCCACTGGCCGTGCAGCGCATAGTCGCGCCCGTCCCATTCCAACGGGTGCACGTCGACCTGATTGCCCAGGTGGCATTGGGTGCAGGGAACCTTGGAGATGCCGCCGCTGAAATCGGTGCCGTGGCATGGCGTGCAGTCCTCGAGATGCCCAATGGCTGCTACCGCGTGCCGCGCGGGGAGCCAGTCGCTGGGATGGGCACCCTTGTCGGGATCGAAGTTGGCGTGGTTGTTGTTATCCCCGCAGCCGACAAGCGACAGGACCAAAAGGCACCAAAGCATGGCAAGAGCTTGTGTTGGTCTGGTTACTTGTGACATGTCTTGCACCTCTCATTGTTTTGCCGCCCGTGGCATTTCAGGCAGGAAGCGGGGTTGATCCTCCCCTCAACCCTGTGACGGCTGAGGTAGTCGCCCCGGTGAGGCAGTGACAGTTCGGGCCGGTCCTTGTACTTGTCGCTGGGCTTGATCTCTTCCTTGTGCGCGTGGCACTGGACACAGAAGGACTCCTTGTGGCAGGTGTTGCAGGCGTCGCGCTGCTGGGTCGCGTAGATCTTGTGCTTGAGGTAGAAATCCTGGGTCTGGTGGCTGAGCGCCGTCCATTGGTCGGTGTGGCATTCCGCGCACCTGGGCAGCCCCTTGACCTCTTCCGGATGGACGCGGGCGATGCTGTTGGTATTGGCGCAGGCGTAAAGGAAGGAAAGCATCATTCCCATTACCATTAAATATGCTGTCTTTTTCACTATTTCCCCTCCTTTCCAACGCCGAAGGCATAGCTGAGCCTGATCAGGCCGCGCAACTCGTTGTCGAAGTCAGCGCTGCGGATGTAGTCGACGTCGGCTGCGACCCTGAGGTTTCGGCTGAAATCATACCCGGCGGCAGCCGCCAGGGAAAAGGTGTTCTCCCGCCCGCTGATGCTGCCGTCGAAGTCCACGTCGAAGAAGTCGAGGGTGAGATCGGCGGGGCCGAACTTCTGCGTGGCCCAGGCGCGGTACTGGTTGTAGCGCAGCCGGTCGGTCGAGCCGTCCATGCGGTGGAAGGACAACCCGGCGGCGAGCCCGGTGGTGGTGCTGAAATTGCCGGTGACCCCGTAGTAGTCGGCGCCGCCGGCCAGGTCGTACTCGTAGTGGTTGTACTCGGCGGAGAGGCCGATGTTCTTGGTGGCGTTGAAGCCGACGCTGCCGCCGACGTTCCACATCTCCTCGCCGGGGGCGATGAACCCGTTGGTGAGGCTCAGCGTGTTGGTGGTGACCTGGTAGAAGTAGTCGTCGTAGTGGACGTTTTGCAGCGATGCGGAGGCCCTGAGCGCTTCGGTCGGGGTGAAGCTGGCGGTGTAGGCGTGCTCCATCCACCCCCTGGTGAGCGAGTTGTAGGTGGAGCGACCGGTGATGTCGACCATCGCGACCGGGTGCAGCCACAGGTCCACCCCCTCCTCCTCGCGGATCCCCTCGCCGTTCACCTCATTCCTCAGGGCGCTCACCCCTACTGAATAGTACTTGGCCATGGTGTGGGCCAGCCGCCCCCCGTAGATGAGGTCGCCGCCGTCGAAATCAGGCTGGGTCACCGCCGGATTGCCGACGTAGGCCGCCGCGGTGAAGCCGGCGAGCAGGTCGCTCCTCAGGTAGAGCCCGTCGATGCGCTCGGTTCCCACCCCCTCGACCACCCACTGCCGCCCCGCGTTGGCGGTGAAGTTGCCGCGGTTGGCGCGGTAGCTCAGGAAGCCGTACTGGATGTCCCCGTCGGTGCGGTGCTCGAAGCTGCGGTCGCCCAGGTCGACCCGCCCCCAGCCCCCGATGTGCAGCGAGATCGCCCCGGGGCCGGCGGTGTCGCTGGCGGAAAGGTCCAGGTATTCGTAGAGCGGGAACAGGTTTTCGCCGAATACCCCTTCCCTCATGCGCAGGATGGTCTCGGAATTGCCGTTTATCGCGGTGGCCTCGGCGGCCTGCTGGCCGCAGATGACGAGGGCGCAGGCCAGCAGGATGCTCCCCACCGCCCTGAGCGCGCCGGGGGGCGCCGGTGTCGTTATTTTCGCTTTGATTTTCAAGACATTTCCTCCTTTCATGGTTCGATCTGGTTACCGTGGGGAAATGCAGTTGCAAATGAAACCGGGGGCGCGAACGCCCCCGGCGGATCAGAAAGAGAACATCACCAGTTGAGCAGCAGCTTCACCATCCGGGCTGCGGAGCTCCCCGTAGAGAGGCTGGTCGGCACAAGCACCGGGCGGTTCTGCCCGTGCATGGGGATCACGTCGGCAACCCTGCCCTGGCCGTGGCACAGGGTGCACTGTTCGGTGGCCGACGGCAGGGTCGAGCGTGCCACACCCATGTTGGTATAGGACGGTCCTGCGAGCGCGGCTCCGAGTTGGGCGCCGTTGGCGTTCATGTGGGCCTTGGCCAGCGGGGTGTCGTGGCAGGCCACGCAGGCCGCCGTTACCGGCGCCACCACCAGGTCGTTTGCATTGGGGACCGTGGCGCGCGCCGCGATGATACCGGCTGTGGTCGGGGGGGTGCCGTCAGCGACGACCTGGGTCGACGGCAGTACTCTCGGACGCAGCGCCTCGATCACGTCGGGGGTGTAGCTCTGCTGGGTGATGTGGCAGGCGTCGCAGTTGCCCAGCATGTTCGGGAAGGTGATCTCGGAGCCTTCGATCAGGGTGATGCCGGTGCCCGGGCCGTTACGTACGTCGCGGATCGGGTTGGTGCGGGTCGCACCGGCGTGGATGCCGTGGATCAGGTCCTTGAAGTTGTTGGAGAACTCGGGGAAGGTGAGCGCGTACCCCGGGGTCGCCTTGTTGAAGGCCGGATCCCAGGTGGTCAGGATGCCGAGCTGGATCGGCGTGAAGGCGAAGCCGGCGAGCTTGGCGTCGCTGATGGTGCGGCCCGAGGTGGTCAGGTTCGGGTTGTGGCAGGTCACGCAGACCTGGGTCTGGTAGACGCGCTGGCCACCGTGGGCTTCGAAGAACTCGTGGCAGTTCTTGCACTTGTCCGGGTCGACCACGGTGCGGCGCACCGCGTCGCCGGTGACCGGCACGATGACGGCGCGGGTGTGGCGGCCGGCTATGGAGGCGTCGAAGCCAGTCTGGGTGAAGTAGCTCTGCATTGCCACGGCACGCATCTGGGCGCCGACCGGGAAGGCGGACGCGGAGTTGATGGTGGCGGTGTAGGTGCCGCTGCTGTCGGGGCCGGTGATGTTGCCGATGGCGGCATTGTTGGTGTTGAGCAAGGTGGTGATGGAGATGGCGTCGGGCTGGGCCGCCACCTTGCCCAGGTTGTTGTAATCTGCCGGTACCGCGCCGCCGGTCTCGAGCTGCGGCCTGGCGTAGGCCAGCAGGAAGCTCGGGCTGCCGGTGAAGCCGGCGAGAGAGGTGGTAAGTCCCGGTGCGGGGGGTGCCAGGGTGACCGGCGTGCCGTTACCGAGGATGCGGAACTTGATGGTGAGGTTGTTGCTCGTGGCGTCCACGGTGGCGCTGGAGAGCTGGTACTCGAAGTTGGTCAGCCCCGCGGGAGCGGCCGGGTTGAGCGGGCTCACCAGGGCCTGGGCGTGCGATTCGGTGATCGCCGTCGGCGTGTGGCACGCGTTGCAGCTCGCATCGTTGGTGTAGACCGGATGGGCCGGGCCGGTGGTGTTGGTGCCGGTGGCGAAATGGATGTTGTCGTGGCAGCTGCCGCACGCTTTGCGGCTGGGCATGGTGCGCCAGTTGTCCCCCTGCGGGGTGACCGCCAACTGCTGCGCCGTCTCGCCGCGGTGGCACTTGCGGCAGAGAGCTACGCTTTCCGGGTAGGCGATCTCGTTGAAGTTGATGCCGGCGTAGTTGTAGCCGGTCTCGGTCAGGTTGCTCCCCATGTGGAGCTTGTGGATCAGGGTCACGAACTCGCCCAGGACCTGTGCCTCGCCGGTGCTCGGGTCCGTGACGCCGGCCTCGGCGGTCACGTAGGTCGTGCCGGTGAAGGCGCCGTTGGTCGGGTTGGAGATGGCCCTGCCGTAGGCACGCTGGCTGGTATGGCAGATCGCGCAGTAGCGGGTATCGACACGGCCGGCGTGCGGGGTGGTGATGCCCAGGCCCCACCCCTGCTGGTTGAGGTCGTTGGGGTCGCCCGGGTTGCCGTGGCACTCGTTGCAGTACTTGGTGAGCACGATGTTGCGCTCGGCAGCACCCGTGGTCGACGAGGTCACCCTGGCGCCGGTGGCGGGGATGAAGTCGTAGACGATGTTGATGGCGTTCTTGTAGATCAGCTGCGGTGACGTGTTGGCGATGTTGCCGCCGTACTCGATCACCAGGCGGTGGGTGAGGTTCGGCTCGTAGGTGAGGTCGCCCAGGTCGTTTCTGCGGTTGTTGCCGCTGAAGGTCATCGCGTTCACCTGGCTCTGGATCAGCTTGATGTCACGCGCGAAGGTGTAGCGGTACTGACCGTTGCCCAGGTACACCAGCGTCCCCTCCCGGTCCCTGGTCGGCCTGGTGGCGGTGGGGGCCGAACCGTTGGTGGGGGCCGTGGTCACGATGTAGTTGACCCAGTGCGACGGGGTCCCGTTGCTGGCCGGGATCAGTTTGGCGATGGAGAAGGCCAGGTTGGTGAGCTGACCCGAAGCGTTCCTCCTGCCGATCCCCTCCACCGGCTGGCCGCTGGCGGTCTTCAGGGTGAAGGTCACCACCGGCGGGCTCTGGATGGTAACGCTGTTGACGGTGCTGTTTTGCTGATCGAAGGTGATGTTGGCCTGCTGATCGGCAGTCGAGGAGCTCAGGTTGGTGAAGACACCGGTGCCCGCTGGGCCCTGTGCGCCCCTGGGACCCCGGTCCCCTTCGCAGCCGCCCAGCAACAGAGCGGTGGCCGCGGTCGATGCAATCATGAAAGCGGAAAACCGTTTCAAAAGCTTTTCTTGCATAAATCCTCCTTGTCTCTGGTGTCGCATGAAGGCTGCTTCTGGACCCGGAAAGAAAGCCACAGCAGATTTGTTCTAGGGGGGATATTGGTGTCGGCGGGATTTATGAGCTGTCGTAGTCCGTCACAATCATGTGAACACCTCCTGGTAATTATTAGAGATTTCAAACACAATGTAGAAACTTAGCAGTTGTTCATGAAATAGCAAGGGCGCGCCGCGTTTTTTGTGGGGGGCGGGGACACCGGCCGGAGGGGACGACCAACGGGCGAACGGGGGTGCCTTGTCCGCCCAATAAGGCCCTTGAATCGGTTAGGTCCGTGGGATAGAATGCTTAGTGGCTGGCATGATTTATGAAAAGGGGGTGGGTGTCGAATTCGACTATTCAGGTAGGAAAGGGGAGTATCACCAAACGGAGAACCGCATGGGTATCACGGTTATTTTTCACAACGGGGAAGAGAAGAAGGTCCCTTCTTATATGCTCGATTACCTGATCCGGGAGAACAAAATCATCGCCTTCCAGAGGTCGTCAGGGTGGGTTCACATCGGGCGCGACCCGGTACGGAAGTCGCAGCAGCCGCTCACCAGGGCAGGGGAGAGGTGGAGCGACTTCCTCTTCAAGAGAAAGCAGGCGTGACACTGCGTCAATTGTTCTAGGCCAATCTCAAGGCCGGGCACCGCTTGAGGCGTTCCTGTCGTTTGGGGCCGGTCGCCTCGAGCGGTACCCGTTCCATCATCAGCCCCACCTCTTCAGCGAAACTCACGGCACCACGCACCGTCCTGGCGTAGGACTCGTCGTCCCGGGGCTGGCTCTCCGGAAGGTAGACCCGGGTCCGGTGGCTCGTCGTGCCGTAGATGGCCGCGAAAACCGTCTTTTCGTCCCCCCGGCGCAGACAGCAGATGTACCCCTGGCAGCTTTCCTGTCCCCCGGTTCCTTCCGGTGACAGGTAGGCGTTGTTGATGGACTGGTGCAGTTCGAGGACGTCGGCGGCGGGGCAGTCGATGGCGTCCAGGCCGCTTTCCAGCAGGAAGCGGACCGGTGCGTCGTCGGCGCCGGCCGAGAAGAAGCCGTCCTGCAGGTCGCCCAGGGGCAGGAACGGGGCGTCCTGGTCTCCCAAGGCAACGCCGGCGCCGCTCTCATCGGGGGGGGCGTCCTCGGCTTCGTCTGAGGAGCTGTCCCAGGGATGTCCCATCTGCGGCGGTGCCTGCAGCTGCGAGAAGGGCGGGAGTGCGCTTTCCGCGAAGGCCGGGAGAGTTTCCCGGCCGGGATCCTGAAGTCCCGGCAGGACGCGGCTCGGGAATGTTTCCTCGCCCGGCCTGCACCCGGTGCTTGCTGCATCCCCGCCGTCCGCCGTCTCCTCCGCTACCCGGGGCTGCGCTTCGCCCGCGGCCGCCAGCTGTGCGAGCGCCGTATCCCTTTCGGCAATGACTTGCTCCAGTTCCCGGCGCAGCCGTTCCACTTCGGCGTCGACTCCCGCATTTACAGGCTGTGCTGCCGCCCGTTGCAGCGCCGCATCCCTCTCCGAGTTCTCGCCTGCCAGTTGCTGCCGCAGGGTGGCCAGTTCTTGCTCCTGGCTCTGCACGGCCTCTTCCAGCGTCCCGACCCGTTGCCGCGCAACGGCCGCCTCGCGTGCCGAGCTTTCCACTTCCTGACGGGCCCCCTCTAGCTGCGTAGCCGTTTCCCGGTGCTGCTGCATTGCCGCCTGCGACTCCGCCAGGTCCGCGTCGCGTTGCGCGCAGAGGGCGGCAATGTCCTGCCGGGCCTGCGCCAGGTTTTCCAGCATCGCGTCGTTGATGCGCGCCAGTTCGGCATTTTGTGCGGTCAGGGCCTCCCGCTCCAGGGCCAGGTCGGCGGCGTGCTTTTGCAGTTCGGCAATGACCGACTCTTTTGCCGCCAGGAGATCGTCGGCCTCCCGGTGCTGGGAGCGCAGGGTGTCCCTGTCGCCTGCCATCTCCTGCACTGTTTTGCGCGCGGCGGTCAACTCCTTTACCGTCTCGTGGTGCTGCGTCGCGAGCTGTTGCAACTGCCTGGCCAGGGCGTCCCGCTCGGCGGTCAGTGCCTGGTGCTCGTGTTGCAGCTGGGTCAGGGCCGCCAGTCGTTCGCCCCCCTGTCTTTCCTGCACCGCAGGTTCACCCGACGAGACAGGAACCGGAGTGGCTGCCGGTGCCGGGACTGCCATGGCAGGTTCAGGTGCCGCAGTTACGCTCTGCTGGAGTATGGGAAGTACCGGCGCGCCGGGCATGCCATGTTTGAGGCCGGTTCCCCTGGTTCCGGGAAGGCGCAGGATCTTGGTGTTACGCACCACCACCTCGCGCATGGCCGGACTGTAGCTTAGATCGACCCGTTCCGGGGAAAATCCCATGGCCCTGGCGTAGCTGAGGCTTTTTTCGACCTCGGCGGGATACTCCTGCTCCTTTTTGCCTTTGCCGGGGCTTGAGTAGACGTAGATGCTGCGATCGTTCACCACCAGCGCGAGGTACACCTTCACCAGCGTGTTTTTCCTGATGGCGCAGATGTAGGCTTCCATGGTCTCCGTGCGCTGCTCCGAGCTGCGGGTGCTGGGGGCGGAGCGGTAGAGGTCGACGACTTCAGATTCGGATACTTCGATACAGCCTAGGGTGCTATCGAGTGCCAGCATAAGACCTCCAGTATCCGCTACTCGGTTACCGAACAAAAAAAGCCGCGTTGCCTAATATGATATTTCGGCAACCCGGCTGTCTTCGTGAGACCCAATGGGCTTTCCGCCCCACCCTCGCGGGTGGTTTAGTATTATCGTGTATCGATCCGTATGAGGGGGCGCCGGAATCAGCCGGCCGCCTATGTGTAGGGCATTGAATACATTACACTATTGCCCGGCAATAAAGCAACCGGGATTTGCTGAGAGGGGACCGTGCCGCCCGTTCAGCGGCAGCGGCGCCTGCACCGGGGGCGGGCAGCGACCTTTTTCAATTCGCCGTTGACTTTCATGTGAAGCTGCATAGAATCGTATACAGAAAAAATCGGCACCTTTTTTAATGGGGGCGGCGGACGCTCGTTCATGTTAAGATGGTTGATATAACGAGGTAAATCCTGCGAATTGAATGTGCAGGCTGCAATCTTCATTATTATGCTGTGGCAGGGCAGGGGGACTTCATGGCGAATATAGAGCACGACGATACTGGTTTTACCTGCGAGTGCGGCTTGCGTAACGAATACCCCGGTTACGTGCAGGCCCACTGGAGCGTGAGGTTGTCGTATTCCTGTGCCTGTCAAAGGCAATACATCCTTTACCGCGGCACCGTGGTGAAGACCTCGCGCGAGTCCGCGGAGATTTCCGACAGCGAAGCTTTCGGCGACTGAGGCTCTCCCGTCACCAGCCAAGCATCTGCAACCCGTCTCACCTCGATCCTCTCTTTCCCCATCTTGGCTGCCAAATTGCAAAGATAACGGTACGGGCAGTTCCATTCCGATGAAAAGACTACGAAAGCCGCGCTGCCTGCGCTTCCGGACCGGCCGGCGGTGACGGCGCAATGACTCCCCGCGTCAAAAAAGCGCCTGCGGCGTCTCGAGGCGCGGGAGCAGCAAGACGAGTTCGCAATGACCATAAATGCCGTAAATGTTTTACAGACAACATCCCCCGTGGCGTCTCCGCGTGAGGTGTGCACGGAGAAGAAGGCCCCAGGCGCCCCTTCCGGATTCGAGTCCCTGCTGCAATCCGTTACCGGTGCGGTCGGCACGGAGCAGGTCTCCCCCCGTGTCGCCGCGGAAATGCTCCGGGTCCAGATGATGCAGAGCACCTTGGCCCTGGCCGTTTCTGACGGCGCGTCTGCTGCAGCCTCCGGCGCGGCACTGCCGTCCGTGCCCGGGCTCGATTTCGCCTTCTCCAGCGCCTACCGCGGCAGCGCCGCCCTCGAGACGGCAGAGACAGAAGGCGAGCCGGTCCCCTCGGCGCCTGCCCTGATGCCCAGCGACACGGCGGCAGAGATCGACCACATCAGTGCGACCGCAGCGCGGTACCTCGGCACCCCCTACCGCTTCGGCGGTGAGGGGGCGGACGGGATCGACTGCTCCAGTTTCGTGCAGCAGGTATTCCACGCCAACCAGATCGACCTGCCGCGTACTGCGCGGGAGCAGATCAACGTCGGCAGCGACGTGGCGCCGGGCGAGTTGCGCAAGGGGGACCTGGTATTTTTCCAGACCTACGCGCAGTACCCGTCCCACGTCGGCATCTACCTCGGCGACGGCAAGATGATCCATGCCTCCTCCGGCAAGGGAGAGGTGACCATCTCCGACATGAACAGCGACTACTATCGCCCGCGCTACCTGGGCGCCAAACGCGTCATCTGACCGCAGGCCAACGCAGAAGGGACAGGCTCCGTAGGTGCCTGTCCCTTTTGCGGAACGTTCCTTTCAGCACAGGAACGCTTCTCTCAGCTCAGAAACATTCCTTCTGCTCAGCCACCTTTCGCAAACAGCAAGGGGACAGGCACCTGGCGGAGCCAGTCCCCAAACAGCCCTCCTGAAGCACAAGCTCATTGCGCGTGCCGCTTCACCCACTGGACGTAGCGCTCCATCCACCCCTGCAGGAACTTGACCGTATCAGGATTGGTGATGTCGCCCACCCCGTCGAAGAAACCCTCCTTGACCTGGATGAAGACTTCCGGCTGCCCCATGGTGGGGACGTCGAGGTAGGCCAGGGTGTTGCGCAGGTGCTGCTGGGCGAGCGCGGTGCCGATCTGTCCGATGGAAGCCCCCAGAATTCCGGCGGGCTTACCGGTCCAGGCGCTGGTACCGTAGGGGCGGGATGCGTTGTCGAGCGCATTTTTGAGCACCCCCGGCATAGACCGGTTGTACTCAGGGGTAACGAAGATCAAACCTGTGGCCGCCTTGACTTCGCTTTTCAGGCGCACCACAGACTGCGCCTGGTTGTCATCGTCATCCTGGTTGTACAGCGGCAGGTCGCCTATTTCGAGAAGCTTGAAAGAAAAATCGGCAGGCCCCAGCTTGATCAGTGCATTGGCGAGCTTGCGGTTGATCGAATCACGCCTCAGGCTCCCAACGATAACAGCTATCTGATACTGACTCATGACCTTCTCCTCCCTTGATAGCGAATTTTCACAGCTATGACTATAGCACCGCGTCACAGCTTTGCTATTAGAAGAGTGAGCCATGATTCAGCTTGAGCCGGAAGAGCCGCAGGGGGCGGGCGTTTTCAACTGCTGGCGGGGCTGGTGTGAGGTCAGTGGACCGGTATCTGGAACTTGAACAGGGTCCCTTGCGTCGTTGAGGAGGAGAAGCTCACCTTGCCGCCCAGCAGTTTCTCGCCGATCAGTTGCATCGAGAAGGTTCCCACCCCGCGGCCGGCCCCCTCCTTGGTGCTGAAACTGCGCTGGAAGATCCGGCACTGCACGTCGTCGGGGATGGCCTTCTCATTCCAGACGCAGAATTGCAAGGCATCCGGCTCCTGCTCGAACCACAGTTTCACCTCGCCGTGCTCCTCCGTTGCCTCCAGTGCGTTGAGGACCATGTTGGACATGACCCGCAACGCCAGTGACTTGTCGGTCTTCACGCTGAGCAGCGGCAGCGAGTCGGGGAGTATCATGGCCTTGTCGGTGGCGGCGTCGTGCTTGGCGAAGATGCCTTTGAGCTCGGCGAGAAGCTCCCCCGCAGTAGTGTCGTCGCGCGAGGGGCGGTATTCCAGGAAGTCGTTTTTGAAGAGGCACCTCTGGATTTCCAGTTCCTTGTGCAGCCGCAAGGCGGCGCGATGGATCATGGCCGCCATTTCGGACTTGTCTTCCCGGACCAGGTACTGGCTCGCGCCCAGCAGTCCGGTGAACATGTTGCCCATGTCATGGAAGAAGGTTCTCTCCAGGGCGGCACGCAGATGCTCCACGGTGACGTCGTGCAGGAAGAGCAGGATGAAGGTTTGCCCCTCCAGCTTTAGCGTACTGGCGCGGACCATGATCGCGTACTCGGCGGTCATGTCACCCTTGCTGGTGCTGAGCGAGCAAAGCTCTTCCACCGGCCCCTCACCCTTCAGTGCCGCGACCATGGCGATCACCGCGCCGCAGGTGCTGCAGTACCTCGTGGTCCCGCAGCCGTGGGGTTCGTCCTTGCTGTGCACGCATCCCAGCACCTCGCCCAGACGAAGTCCCAGCACCGGACCGGGATCATCGATTCCCAGCGTCTTCAGAAAAGAGTCGTTAAGACCGACAACCTGGCGGTGCTCGTCCAGTACGGCTATCAGTCCGCCGATAGAATGCAGCAGTTCCTGGACTACCGCGCTGGTGGTGACCTTTACGATTTCCTGTTGCAGTTGATCGTCAGTGGCGCGTTCGGCGGGAGCGAAATGGGTATCCACAGCAGCCTCCAAGGATAGATCCGATCAGGACAAGCTGTTATTGTCAATGCCAACGGTGCGTGTGGGAGATGGTGGGGAGTACGATGGGGGTAATCTAATTATTTTTGCCTATGATGTCAATTGCTTGTTGCACTATGCGTTTTTCCCGACTCCGGCGGATGCCTGCCGTATTCCGACGGCGAGCAACGCTCATTCGGCTACGGCTGTGTGGTTGATCACGGTCGCCACCGGTAGATATGAAGCGGGATGCGGCCGTGGGAGTCGAAGCCGACTCCCTCGTCTTCCAATCGCAAGCGCTGCAGGTCATCTCCGTCGCTGCCGCCGGAGCGGAGGCTGATCTCCCCCTTGGCGTTGATGACGCGGTGCCAGGGGACGGAGGGATCGTTGAGCGCGCTCAAGGCATAGCCGACCTGGCGCGCCCGTCCCGGCAGGCCCGCCAGCGCCGCTACCTGCCCGTAGGTGGCCACCTGTCCCTTCGGGATTTGGGATACGACGGCATAGATGTGCCGATAGGTGGATGAGGTCGTTGCCTGTCCGTAAGGATTTTGCCGAGTCCGTTCCAATTTTTTCTCACCTCTGAGTTGCGCCCCTTTTTGCGGCGTTGTATATTTCTGCGTGGCGGGAATCGTTAGTTCATCTTAACCAATGCGCCCTTCGTAGACACGAAGGAAGGAGGTTGTGGTGGCATATCAACGGATCTTGCGAACCTACCATAGCATAGGCCCTACAAAGTTTCACAACCTAAACCAGAGAATCAGAAACGCCATCATGGATCTAAGCAGAATTCCGGAGTGGTTCTGGGCGGCTCACCCCAAGCTGCGGGAAGAGTATCTCGGGGCATCGAACAAGTATGACGTAATTTACCACGAGTCGATGCTGGGCGGCAGATTGGCGATTGCAGAGCGTGAGCGCCTCCAGGAAGAGCTGGTCGGGTATCTGGACGAGATCGCCTCTCTGCTGGAAATGGCAGCGGTGCGCAACCCTGAGCTCCTTGTCCTCTCCGGATTCGATCTCGGCAAAGAAAGAAGGGCACACCCCCGGGCCAAGAAAGCTGCTGCAAACGACGACGATCAGAACAGTGTCCATGCTTGATCCCCTCCAAGTCCCGCCACAATAGCCGCCGTAAAAACAATGGGGGGTGCCGTAAGGCACCCCCCATCTTTATTGGTTCTATCAGCGATACGCGTTGGCTTCCCTTTCCCGAAGGAGGGGACTGGCTCCGCCAGGTGCCTGTCCCCTTAGTGCTTGGGAAGCTGGCTGAGTTGAAATGAGCGTACTTCTAAGGCAGCCACCTGAGCCCAGCCCCTTCTGCCCCCCCTCTGTCCGAACACGCTCTCCGAAAGCTCCCGGAGGCTTCGTAGAAGTTCCCGACGGTGACGGAGAAGTTCCCGGACGTTTCGTGGAAGTTCCCGAAGGCGTCGGAGAAGTTCCCTGAGGCTTCGTGGAAGTTCCCGAAGGCGTGGGAGAAGTTCTCGAACGCTGCGTGGAAGTTCCCGAAGGCGTCGGAGAAGTTCTCTGACGCTCCGTTGAAGTTCCCGAAGGCGATGGAGAGGTTCTCGGACGCTGCGTGGAAGTTCCCGAAGGCGTCGGAGAAGTTCTCTGACGCTCCGTTGAAGTTCCCGAAGGCGACGGAGAAGTTCCCGGACGCTCCGTGGAAGTTTCCGAAGGCGCCAGAGAAGTTCCGGGACGCTCAATGGAAGTTCCAGAGGGCGCCGGGAAAGTTCCAGTACGCGTCGTGGAAGTTGCAGCGCGTGTCGTTGCAGTCACGGGGGGCCTGGGGGATGCTTAATGGGCGGCGGCGGAAAAGAATTAGCTTGAACAGGAGCTAGCGTTAATTTAGAGTGCCTAACTGCATTAGCTTGTCGAGTACCTAGCCTACCATGCAGGAGGTGTATCGCTCATGTCGTTTCGCAGTCTTTCTTTGCTGCTCCTTGTCCCAGTTGTTGCAGGCTGTGCCATAGGAGTTCCACAAAGCCGGCAGGAGTTCGTGGACATGTATAAGGATGCCAAGGTATTCGGCAAGGCGGAGCACTACACCGTCAACCGCTCCGCCAAATCCGTCACCTCCGACGTAAAAGCTTTCGCTCAAAAGTGTCTCGACGTTCGGGTGGTAGACCCGCCCAACTATGCGTTGAAGGAGACGGGAGGTTCGACAACCTTCCGGCCCCGTTTTGAAAGTGCAGGCAACGACACCACCGCGCTCACGCTGCAGGAGGAGTATAACGACAGCCACATGTCAGGGACACCGCGTGACGGTATCTACACCCTCGTGGCCGAGATACGTCCGGCAGGCAAAAACAAGACCGAGCTCGACATCTACCACGCCCGTCGCGGCAAGATTTCCGACCCGCTCAAGCAATGGGCCGACGGCGACAAGTGCGCCTGCCCGTCACTTAACCGAGGATGGTGAAAATAGGAGAAGCTAGATTCTTTGGAAGCCATTTTTGAGTTGATCTTCGGTCTGCTGTGGGAGTTGTTTGCCAACATCATCTTTCAGCTATTGGTGGAGTTGGGCCTGCGGTCGCTTGTGGAGCCATTCCGCAAGAGTGATCGTATGCATCCCGTGTTTGCGTTCATCGGCAGCATCTTGCTGGGAAGTCTGGCCGGGGTGGTCAGTCTGTGGATCGCTCCCAACCATATCGTTCACTCCAAGCACCTGCAAGGGTACGGGCTCCTTTTCGTGCCGCTACTTTGCGGAGTAACCATGGCCGGTTTGCGGCAGCTAAAGGAATCCAAAGGACGGCAAGTCTTTTTCCTGGACAGTTTCACCTACGGCTACACCTTCGCACTCTTCATGTCGCTTGTGAGGTTCTATAGAGCGGGGTGAAGGGGGACTGTGGGCCTGTTGTGACGCCACTACCCCAACGACATTAACACGTTACATAAGTCACCTACGTCCCGCCCTGACCGTCCCGCCATGAGTAAGAAGATCCCCCCTCGTTGATTAGACTAGGCAAGCTCCGGCACGAATCGCACCCATGCCAGAAGGTCGAAGATAGAAAAGTAGCCTGTCCCCTTTTCTTTGAAATGCTAAAATAGGGACTAGGCCACGGTAGGTTCTGCGTACAACAGGAGATCGCTATGAGCAATGAGGAGGTTCCTGAAACGAAAGGTGTTTCGGTGCAGTTACTTGCAACGGTGGATCTCGGCCCGGAGATCGAGGGAATGGAAGGGCGCCAGCTCCGAATGCGTATGGTGACCATCGAACCGGGAGGCGTCTTCGGACCGATGCACGACCATAAAGACAGACCGGGCACGGTCTATATACTGCAAGGCACAATCACTGACCATCGCGACGGTGTTGCGACGGAGTACGGGCCGGGGGTGGGGTGGCCCGAGGATAGGAACACCATACACTGGCTTGAGAACAAAGGGACGATCCCGGCGGTGGAGATCTCCGTCGACATAGTCAAGCAGCAGTGAAATCGATCATGCTTTCATCTTCGCTGAATAGATGCTTCCGGCTGACCGTGGCCCTGACCTTTCTGGCTCTAACCGTGTCGGTCGCCATGGCTCATGATTCCGTTCCCAAGGAAGATGCTCCCGCAGACGTTAAGGGGCTTGAACAGGTTCAGACTTTCCGTTCAGAAGGGCGGGCACATCTGGATCCCGGCGAGAAATGGGAGTATGGCCACTACCCTCCCACTTCCGGTCCCCACGACCCCAAACCGGTCAAGCCCGCTTTCTACAAGATCCCTCAAGCGCCGGAAAAGCTGGTTCACTCGCTGGAGCACGGCAACATCGTCATCTACTACGAAACACCAGCGCCATCCGTACTCGCTCAACTGAATAAATGGCAAAAACGATATGGCGGCAAGTGGGATGGGATAATCGTCACCCCGCTGCCAGGACTGGGAGATGTGGTGATCCTTACGGCCTGGACCAAGATGCTCCGTCTTGATCCCTTTGATCCGGGCCGTGCAAAGGCGTTCATCGACGCATTCCGCGGCAAAGGCCCGGAACATGGGCAAAATGAGATGCAATAACAGGAGAGTCGGGGACAGGAAAAAAGGGGACAGGCTACTTTTTAAAGTCCGGCTGCTGGAAATGGAAAAGTAGCCCGTCCCCTTTTCTTCGACCTGAAGGGAAAAGTGTCCCTGGAGAAAGTGGAAATGAAGGTGACTGGGGTCGAGCAGGTGGGGGCAGTGCTCCGGCGGAGGGGATCCGGGGGGGCGAGAAGAATTGTGTGCCGACCTCGAATGATGTGGACAAAAAGAAGGGGCAGCCGTAAGGCTGCCCCTTCTCGTTGAATCTCACAACGTTGTAAAAAAAATCACAGTGTGAATTATTTTACAACGTCTATTAACATGCGATTTAACATGTTTTTTTTGTTTCATGATGAGGGTACTGTAAAAATGTTCACACACAGCAACCGGTTTTGTCAGCACAAATTCCTCGAAGTGCTTGTTTTTGTATACTTTCCTTCGGCGCCATCCGCGGTATGACTTTTGCGGTCAATGGCAGTCATCCCCCCACCCTTTTCAGAGCACAAATCCAGGCTCCATAAAACTCGTTTGCAGCAGCTTCATACACTTTAAGCTGACTCGGTTCACTGTACGCGCCATCAAACAAGGAGGAGTCATGCAAAACACACTCATTGTTGTCGCACATGGGATCGGCAATGCCGCAGAAGATTTCTGTCAGTCCTGGGAATCGGCGATCAGGCAAAACACCGATCTCACCAACGTCACGGTCAAGGGGCTTTTCTGGGAAGAAGTCTTGCAAAAGGTCGAGGACAAGTACGATGTGGTAAGCGGAGCCATGGCCGATGTCGTCGGGATGTGCGGCTTCACCGACCTGCAGAAGTGGGTGGGCAATGACAGCTGGAAAGTCTTCAGGGACTACATGATGGACGTCCTGGTCTACGTGGGCCTGCCGGACATGTGGCTCATGATCCAGGACGAGTGTGCTCTCAAGCTTGAGGCTCTGCGCCGGGATGCCAACGGGAAGGAAGTGTTCAAGGAGGCGGACACCATCCTGGTGGGGCATTCCCTTGGCGCGGCGATGCTGCCTCACCTGGTGTGGCGTGAGTTCGCCGAGACCGGGACCGTTCCCTACCGCGGCATGATCCTATTGGCTTCACCGCTGGGGTTCGAATCCCCGATCCGCAACGTCTGCAAGGATTTCCTTCAGAGGATGGGAGAGTACTTTGACTGGGACCGCCTGACAACCCTGTCAATGTTCGCCCGCATGTGGAACATGCTGGGAAAGGACAAGCTCAGGTTCATCTGCAATGAAAACGACATTGTGTGCAGCGACGTCAAGTTTCAGGTTGCCCCAGGAAAGCTGGTGGATTTGATTCCACTGCGGCAGGGGTTCACCCCGGCCGAGATCAAGGTCCTGAATACGGAGCACCCGGGATGCGTTGAGTTCATCTCCTTCGGTACGCGCGACCCCGGCAAGATAGCGGAAAACCATGACGTCCTCACCTATTTGAAGCAGCCCCAGTTCAGCTCGGCATTGTCAGCTATGCTGGGAAAGGGAGCATGAAATGAGCAAATACGTGAGCGGATTTCTCGTCGGGGTTGTTTTTTTGGTCCAGACGACGGTCGCACTGGCAGGTCAACTATCGTCCTCAGTGGAACAGTACAAGATGAAGGTTCAACTGGCGCGTGCCAACGAGACCAACGTGATTGTGCAGACATATCTGGAGGCCTGCCTCACCGGGGCATCTGCGCTCGATGGATTGGAGGTGGGCGATCCGCGTGTTCCCGATGCCCTGAAGACGGCTAAAAACGCGAGGATAAAGGCGATCGGCGGGCTGACACCCGATACGTCGAATTCCTCCGGGGTATCCGCGGAAGTGGACGCCTACAACATGAACCTGCAACCGTATCTAAAGTCTCACTACATCAACCTCGTATCCTTGCAGGACCAGTTGCTCGAGAGGAAGTACTTCAAGACCGAAACCGCGAAAAACGCCAATTTCCTCGAAGGATACGTCAACAGCAACTGGTCGCTGACACGGGCCGACCACACCGGCGAGGCTTTACATCGGCCGAACCTGGGCATCTCACCGTGGGAGGCGATCTTCCGATTCGAACCAACACTGGCGTTCGAGCACGGAGCGCAGGTCGCGATCATGGGCACGGCCGGTCTTAGTTACACCTTTTTCCCTGAGATAGATCAAAACACCATGCCTTTCGTGTTCAAAGAGAATTTTCTGTCCAACTGGGTGCGGAAAAGCGGCTTCCGCCTGGGCATCGGCGTGGGCAACCTCGACGAGCGCGCCAAGCTGCTGCTTGGCGCCGGCACCCAACTCAACGCTCTCGGGCTGTGGGGACTCTACAAGCCAGATGGCAGCAGCTTCATGTTCGGCCTGAGCGCAAGCGACCTGAGCAAGTTCAAGAAGGCCGTATCCTGGTTCCAGTAGTGGTGGCGACAAAAAAAGGGGAGTAGCGGCTATGGAACATCTCGTCGCCATCTTGAAGGTTCAAGTTGTGGTACTCGTGGTAGCCCTTTATGTAGCAGCCATCTTTCAGGTCACCAAAGGAAAGAGCGGCATCCGGGGGGGGGTCATCTCAACCCGGAGAAGGAACAACGTCACAAGGTTTCAACTTCTCGGTGTCACGGTCCTCACTTCTGGTTACTTTACTTTCCGCCTCATTGAAAACCCCTCACAGCTTCCAGCAGTCCCACCTGAACTTTTCTATATCCTGGGAGGCAGCAATCTTTTGTATTTAGCAGGCAAGTTCCTTTCAAGGTGACTTGTCACAATGGAGGGTAGCATGGAGCCTATTGTCGCAACTCAATGGATGACAGCAATTTTCTTCTTCTGTCTGGAGCTCATTATTCTCTACCTGATAGTGAAAGGGAAGATCGACCTGAGAATGCTCATCAGCGAAGACAACGGCAATGCGAGCATGGCGCGGTTCCAGTTGCTCATTTTCACGTTCGTCATCTCCATGAGCCTTTTTATCGTGATCATAAGCAAGAAGGATGGACCTGGATTTCCGGTGGAGATACCAGCCGGTATTTTGTCCCTTCTCGGTATCAGCGGCGGCTCCTATGTATTGGGTAAAGGCATCCAGGCCATGAAGGATGTTTCGGCTGCAAGACAGGCGGAGGACACAGGAGGCTCTGCGGCTCCGGGCGAATCGGGAGGGGTGGCGCCAGGGGGGACAGCAACCGCAACAGTGACAGCGACTCCTGCAACGGCAACTGTTCCAGCCGCAGCTCCCGCCATGGCGACCCGGATGATGACTGACGACGGATCGGTTGGATAATTTTTGTCGAAGCAACAGGAGGGACTACCATGACCAGTAACGGCAAATTCAACCTTCTCACCATATCTGAATTCGACCAGTGGCTCCGGGAGACCTGTTTCAACAGGAAGGTTCAAGTCATCCAGAACCACCATACCAAGGAGCCTTCCTACCGTTCGTTCACCGGATCGAACCATTTCGATCTTCTCTGTGGCATGGAGCACTATCATGTCGTGGAGCGAGGCTTTTCCGAGATCGCCCAGAACCTGACGACCTTTCCGGATGGAACGGTAGCTCTTTGCAGGCCGCTCGAAAAGATCCCCGCAGGCATTAAGGGCGCCAACCAGGCCGGGATCTGCATCGAGAATCTCGGCGATTTCGATTCGGGACGGGACACCATGACTCAGGCGCACAGACAAGCGATAATCGAGGTAAACGCCCTGCTCTGCCGTGAGTTCCGACTGACGCCGACAACGGAAACCATCGTCTATCACCACTGGTACGACCTCGACACAGGCCGAAGGACCGGCGGGACGGGAAACACCAAGAGCTGTCCGGGGACCGCTTTTTTCGGTGGCAACTCGGTAGACGCGGCTCAGACCGGATTCATACCGGAAGTGCTCACGGCCCTGAGTGCGGCGATACCGGCGCCACTAGTGACTTCCGCCCTTCGCTCAGCGATGGTGAACGCCTCCCTCTTGAACGTACGCGTCGAGGGGCGCATCGACGCGCCGATAGTGATGAAACTCCAGAAAGGGGTCCTTGTCCAGGTCTACGAGGACCGAAACGGCTGGTGTCGCATCCATCCTGCGGTCCAGCAATGGGTTTGCGGCGATTACTTATTGTGAAAACCTCCCATAACCTGTCCTCTGCCACTGCATGCGAGACAGGGGGAAGACAGGGGACGTCCTTGTTTTTTTGAGAGACAACGTCCCCCTCTTACACCACCTACACACGTACATATCGCTGATCAAGGGGGGTACTCGATGAAAGTCCTTCTGATTCACGGCGTGGGGCACAAAGAAATAAGTGGGATGTGGGATGCTGACTGGAAGGCGGCCATTGCTAAAGCCACGGCCAGTATCGCCGCCGATATAGAGTTAGAGTATGACGGGCTTCCTTATGACAGCATCTTCGCCAACGCCAAGCTTGATGCCGCAATCGTCGCAGAGGCGTTAGCACGGTTGCTGGCTAGCGGCGTATGGCATGGCATCGGCGATATCTTCACATCCCGGGGCTTCGGCGACGACATTCGCTGGACTGCCGGTATGGTAGCGCAGTGGGCCGCCGATGAGAAACTTAGGGCTGCCTGCAACGCCGCACTGGCGCAAAAGATCAGCGCATTCAAACCCGACGTGATCTGCGCCCACAGCTTGGGTTCCCTGATCGCTTATGATACCTTCGCACGCCAACCCGAGATAGTGGCGGGCAGAACCTTCGTGAGCCTGGGTTCCCAGATCGGCAACCCGTTCGTGCGCTCCATCTTCGGGGGGCGACTGGTGCCCCTGGAACAGACGTCCTTCTGGTACCACCTCTACAACAAAAACGATAGTGTCCTCACCGCGGAGATTGACATCAGGGCGGACAACTTCGAACAGGTCACCACCTATTTCGACATCCCCGGAATCGCGGATCATGATCCGGCGCACTATCTCTCTCACCCCAATGCCATCACCAACGTATGGACCCCTGTGTTCGGCAAAACACCCAGGTCCCTCAGTCGCGCCTATACGGCGGTCAAGAAGACGACCGCCAAGCCGCAGTTCCGTGCGCTCCTGGTCGGTATCAACGACTACCCCAACCCCGGTGACCGCCTGGAGGGGTGCATCAACGACGTCTTTTTGATGAGCGAGATTCTCCAAGAGCAGGGGTTCCCTCCCGAGGATATTCGGGTGGTCTTCAACGAACGAGCCACTGCGGACGGCATCCGGCAACGGTTGGAGTGGCTCATGGACGGGGCCGCCAAGGGCGACCAGCGCGTCTTCTTCTACAGCGGGCATGGAGCGCAGATCCCTGGCTACGGCGGCAAGGAAGAAGTGGATCATGTGGACGAGTGTCTGGTCCCGTACGACTTCGACTGGTCCAAGGAAAAGGCCATTACCGACGACTGGTTCTGCCAACTCTACAGCCAACTCCCATACGACACGAACTTCACCGCGATACTGGACTGCTGCCATTCGGGAGGCATGACCCGCAACGGTTCGGTCAGGGTGCGCGGCCTCGATCCGCCGGACGACATCCGCCACCGCTCGCTTAAGTGGGATGCAAAACGCTGCATGTGGATCCCCCGGGAATTGAAGCTGGCCACTGCGAAAATGATCGACAAGGGAGATAAAGCCAATTTCCTAGGGGACAGCGGAGCAGAGCGCCTTCTGGGGCGGGCCGTACCGCTTTGGACCTCCGCGACCGGATTCCGCAAGGCCACCAAAGCCTACCGGCATCAAGGCCCTTTCATCCCTATTCTTCTCGAGGCCTGCAGCGAGGAGGAGTATTCCTACGAATACCGGCACGGAGTCACCTCCTATGGAGCCTTCACCTACTGTCTGGCGAACGTCATGCGTAAGCTGCGGGGCGGCGCGAAGCCGGTCACCTTTGAGGCACTGATCAAAGCTGTCTCCCAGCGACTGAAGGAGCTCAAGTACCAGCAGACCCCTAACCTGGTTTGTCCCAGAGATAAGTGCAGCCACGTGATACCCGGTCGATAATTCTGCCGCTACATCGGGAATGACTTGTTTCAATAACCTGCTCGAAGCGCGCGAGCATTATTGAGGAGCTAGACATGTTCGCGGTTTTTGCAGTTGTCCTATGTCTGTCAGTCCTGAACGGATATGCTGGCGTTTGCTGGGGACGCCCTTATAAGCCTGCATATCAAAGATATGGGAGGTGCCCGTGATGGAAGAAAGCGCGGTCTGCAAAACAGAAACGCTGAAAAATGCCTCACTCGTGGCGATGCTAACGCTTCTCTTCGGAGCTTTGGGGCTATATCTCATCTGGTTGTGCAGTTCCACACACGTTGTCCTGATGTGCGCTCTGGCGTTGTTTAGCGGGGGGGTCCTCCTTGGCTTTCTGTTTGGCATTCCCCGGGTCGACCAAACCGGCAAGAAAAATGCGAGCGGAAACGCCCCACCGGATGGAGACCGGACTTTGCAGGAATCCAATCTGGAACAGAACACGAACTTGGAGCAGATATCCGATTGGCTCACAAAGATCATTGTAGGCGTCGGGTTGGTGGAACTGCGTACGATATACGAGTATTTCCAACGGGCAACCGTTTTCATTGCAGGCGGCATAGGCCTTAACGGGCCGCAGCAGGCGCAGCCGTTGGCGGCGGCTACGGTGGTGTACTTCATAACCCTCGGCTTTCTCTCGGGGTATATACTGACGCGCATCTTTCTCGCAGGTGCCTTCAAGTACGCCGATGCTCAGCTGGCTTCTCGCAGCGATCTCCAATTACTGAAAAAGACCGAGGTGGCGTCACTGGGGAAATTCAACGCGGGTGATGGTCATGCCGAACTGGCAAAGCCGGTCGAAAAAGCAGCCACTAACCTAGCCAAGTATTCCTTGAATCAACTGGGTGGCAAGCCTGAAGATTACGCGGCATGGGCCAAAGCACAATTGATCAAGAAGAACTACGAGGATGCCATCAAGGGGTATGCCCTGGCCGTCTCTCAGTTCCCGGATGATATAGGGCTACTTCTTGAATTTGCCGAAACACTGGAAGCGGCGGGCAGACCGATTGAGGATGTGCGTACAAAACTGTTGACGGCGTACAAGAAAATCAACGCACGTACAGAACCCTACCAGGTGCTGAGTGTTTACAACGCTCTCTCCTACGTTTCGCTATATCTGGACCCACCAAAGGGGTTTAGCGACGCCATCAAGTACGGAGAAGAATATGTCACTCGTGCGAGTGGCTCCGTTGCCGGTTCAATTTGGGTTAACTTGGCGAGCGCGTATGGGCAGAAGTTCGCGTACTATTCCAACTTCCCTCCCGAGGAACGTAAGAAAAGTGAGGTAGATCTGGAGGATGTCAGAATGAAAGCGCTCAATGCAATGAAAAAGGCGCTCGACACCGACAAAAACTGGTTGGATACCTTCAGGATGCTGATGTTGAAAGATTATGTTTCAAGTTCAGGAAAACCGAAAAACGCGGAGGAGAATGATCTGGAATGCTTCGCTACTGATAAAGAGTTTCGGGAACTGCTCGGGCTGGAACCGATATAAAAGCAAAGTAATGACAACCGCACACCAGTCCACGATAGAGGCCTGATGAATAAGAAGGGGCAGCCGTGAGGCTGCCCCTTCCTGTTTTCAAACCTTTTGCAAGACCGTTTCTCAGGTGAGGTTCCAGAGGAACATTTCCCACATCTCTTTCCAGCTCTTGCCGATCTCCTCGACGACGGTGGGCTCGAAGCCGCAGTGCATCATGCACTGCGCGCAGCGCGGGTCCTTGCCGACGCCGTACTTGTCCCACTGGGTCTTCGCCATCATCTCGGCAAAACTGCCGTAGTGCTCGTCGGTGATCAGATAGCAGGGGGCCTTCCAGCCGCGCGGGTTCCGGGTCGGGTTGCCCCACGGGGTGCACTCGAGCTCCTTTTCGCCCTTCAGGAACCTCAGATACATCGGCGTGGAGAAGAAGCGGAAGCGCTTGCTCATCTCGTACACGGCCTCGAACTTCTTCTGGATCTCGCGCCGCTCCAGGAACAGCTTCTCGCCGACCGCTTCGTAGCCGAAGCCGGGGGCCACCAGGAAGCCGTCGACGCCCAGGTCCCTCAGGTGCGAGAAGAGCATCTCGATCTCGATCAGGTCGGTTTCCTTGAAGATGGTGGTGTTGGTGCAGAGCCTAAAACCAAGCTGCTTGGCCTTCTTGATGGCGGACATGGCGATCTTGAAGGTGCCGGGGCGCTCCAGGATGCGGTCGTGGGTCTCTTCCATGCCGTCCAGGTGGACGTTGAGCACGAAGTTGGGGTGCGGCTTCAGCGTGTCCAGCGCCTTCTCCAGGAGCAGAGCGTTGGTGCAGAGATAGATGTGCTTCCCTCTTTTGAGCACCGCGTCGATCAGTTCGAAGATGTGGGGATACAGAAACGGCTCGCCGCCGGTGATGGTGACGACCGGCGCCGGGCACTGGTCCACGGAGTCCAGGCACTCCTGCAGGCTCATCATCTCCTGGATGGTGTCGGCGTACTCCCTGATGCGGCCGCAGCCGGAACAGGCGAGGTTGCACAGGTGGGTCGGCTCCAGCATGAGGACCAGGGGATACTTCTCCTGCTTCTTCATCTTGTTGCCCATGATGTAACGGGTGAGATCGTAATTCAATCGCATCGGAAAACGCATTGTAGAGTATCCTTCCGGCTGTTCTTTGGTTGACGACTGATAAAGACGGCTGCGGGACAGGCCGAGGAGATGAAGCTTTCAGCCTGTCCCGCGTTAGCTGCCTGAGTGCAAGTAAAACGCTGCTACTTTACTACGGTCAGTTGCGGGTGAACGCTGCCGGCTCCCTTGAGGAAGGCCTGGCAGGTGGCGGCGATGCCGGCACCGTCGAGCCCCAGGTCGGCGCGCAACTGGGCCTGGCTTCCCTGCTCGATGAAGCTGTCGGGGATGCCGATCCGTTTCACCCGCACCCCGGTTAGGCCGGAATCTGCTACCGCTTCGAGCACGGCACTGCCGAACCCGCCCAACAGGGCGTTCTCCTCGACCGTCACCAGGCAGCCGGTGCGGCCGGCTTCGGCGAGGATCAAGTCGCGGTCCAAAGGCTTGACGAAACGGGCGTTGATCACGGAGGCGAAGATACCCTTCTGCTTCAGCAGGGCGGCGGCCTCCAGTGCGGGATAGACGGTGGAGCCGACGGCGACCAGGGTCAGGTCGGTCCCCTCGATCAGCAGCTCCCCTTTGCCGATTTCGAGCGACTTCAACTCCTTGTCCATCGCCACGCCGAACCCGGCGCCGCGCGGGTAACGCAGCGAGACGGGGCGGCCGAGGTAGATGGCGGTCTTCAGCATGTGCTGCAGCTCGTTCTCGTCCTTGGGCGCCATCACGGTGAGCTCGGGGAGGTGACGCAGGTACGAGATGTCGAAGGCGCCGTGGTGGGTCGGGCCGTCGTCGCCTACCAGGCCGGCGCGGTCCAGTGCCATGGTCACCGGGAGCTTCTGCAGGCAGATGTCGTGGAAGACCTGGTCATAGGCGCGCTGGGTGAAGGTCGAGTAGATGGCGGCGACCGGGCGGAACCCTTCCACGGCGAGCCCCGCCGCGAAGGTCAGGGCGTGCTGCTCGGCGATGCCGACATCGAAGAACCGCTCCGGGAACCGTTCCGCGAACGGAGTCAGTCCGGTGCCGTCGGGCATGGCCGCGGTGATGGCCAGGATCTTCTCGTCCTTTTCTCCCAGCTTGACCAGTGTGTTGCCGAAGACGCTGGTGTAGGAGGGGGGAGCCTGCTTGCTCGGGGTGGCACTGGCGGGCTTGGTGGGGGCCACGCCGTGGTATTTGTCCGGCATGTCCTCGGCCGGTCCGTGGCCTTTCCCTTTCTTGGTCATGACGTGCAGCAGGATCGGGCCTTCCAGCCGCTTCACGTTCTCCAGTACGCCCAGCAGGGTGGGGATGTCGTGTCCGGGGATGGGGCCGACGTACTCGAAGCCGAGCGCCTCGAAGAGCGTCCCCGGGGTGAGGAAGCCCTTGAGCGAGTTCTCCGCTTTCTTGGCGAAGTGGAGGATGTTGCCGCCGATGGCCGGGATCCCCGCCAGGAGCCCCTCCATCTCCTTCTTGAGGCCGCGGTAGTAGGAGCCGGTCATCTTTCTGGAGATGAAGGATGAGAGGGCACCCACGTTCTTGGAGATGGACATCTCGTTGTCGTTTAGGACCACGATCATGTTTTTCTTCAGGTGCCCGGCCTGGTTCAGCGCCTCCAGGGCCATGCCGCCGGTCAGCGAGCCGTCGCCGATCACCGAGATGACCCGGGCGTCGTCCCCCTTCAACGTGTGGGCCACGGCGAGGCCGAGCCCCGCGGAGATCGAGGTGGAGGAGTGCCCGGCGCCGAAGGCGTCGTGGGGGGACTCGGAGCGTTTGGGAAAGCCGCTGATCCCCTTGTAGCAGCGCTGGGTGTGGAAGCTGTCGCGGCGCCCGGTGAGGATCTTGTGGGTGTAGGCCTGGTGGCCGACGTCCCAGACGATGTTGTCCTTGGGGGAGTCGAAACAGTAATGCAGCGCGATGCTGAGCTCGACCACACCCAGGTTGGAGGCCAGGTGTCCGCCGGTCTTCGCCACCGTATCCATGAGGAAGCCGCGCACCTCGTCTGCGAGCAGCACCAGCTCCTCGGCATCCAGCTTCTTCAGGTCGTCGGGACCGTTTATCTTGCTGAGCAATGTGTACATGGATCTCCTTGAGAACCCGTAACGATTAGAAGCATGAGAACATCAGAGAAACCTTAAAACCATTCACAAGGAGGAAATCTGAGGACATCTGAGAAAAGCTTTTGAGAGTTACCTCCCCAAGTCTTTGCCTTCCTCCGGGGGTGCCGTCTCAGATTTTCTCAGATGTTCTCCTTGTTAGCGGTTTTGGATGTAGCCGTTGTCTTTAAACCACTTCACCGCGCGCTCCAGGGCGTCTTCCACGGGAGCCTGCGGCAACCCCAGTTCGGCCTGGGCCTTGCCGGAGTCGAAATACATGTACTTCCTCGCCATCTGCACTCCGGCCAGCGGGATGAGCGGCTCGCGCCCGGTGACGGCGGCGAGCGCATGGTTGGCGTAGGCCGCCACGAGGACCGGGTAGTAGGGAAGCTTCACCCACGGCGCCTTGAGCCCGGTGAGCGCAGAGAGCATCTCGAAGATCTGCGCCATGGTCAGGTTGCGGTTCCCGAGGATGTACTTCTGCCCGATCCGGCCTTTCCGGGCCGCCAGCAGGTGCCCCCGCGCACATGCCTCGACGTCGATCAGGTTCAATCCGGTGTCGAGGTAGGCGGGCATCTTGCCGTTTAAAAAATCGACGATGATCTTCCCCGTCGGGGTCGGCTTCACGTCCATCGGCCCCACCGGGGTGGACGGGTTCACGATCACCAGCGGCAGCCCCTTCTCCAGGTAGGACTCGGCGGCACGCTCCGCCAGGAACTTGCTCTTCTTGTAATCCCCGACCATGTCCGCGAAGTCGACCGGGGTCTCCTCGGTGCCGGGGGTGCCGTCGCCGGGGTTGCCCAGGGTCCCCACGCTGCTGGTGTAGACCACCCTGCCGACGCCTGCGGCCAGCGCCGCGGAGAGGATGTTGCGCGTGCCCAGCACGTTGGCGTCGTACATCGCCTGCGGCGTCCGCGTCCACAACCGGTAGTCGGCGGCGGCGTGGAAGAGGAGGTCACATCCGGACAGCGCCCTGACCAGCGACTGGCGCTCGGAGAGATCGCCCTCGTGCAACTCCAGGTCGAGCCCGGCCAGGTTGCGCCGGTCCGACCCGGGGCGCACCAGCACGCGTACCTGCGCCCCTTCCTTGAGGAGCTCGCGCACGATGCTCGCGCCGATGAAACCGGTGGCCCCGGTGACGAAGGCTTTCATACCCGGCCGCTACTCCGCCCCGCAGGTAAGGGTGCGGTAGGTCCCCAGCGCCATGAGCGGGAAGCAGTTGCGGTAGATGTGGTACTTGATCATGAAGTACTTGGGGAACCCGGTCCCGGTGTACTGCGTCTCGTCCCAGGTGCCGTCCTGCTTCTGGGTCGAGATCAGGTACTGGATGCCGCGCACCACGGTGGAAGAATGCGCCTCGCCGGCCGCCATCAGGCCCAGAAGCGCCCACCCGGTCTGCGATGCCGTGCTCTCTCCCATCCCGGCCAGGGCGGGGTCATGATAGGACTCGCAGGTCTCGCCCCAGCCGCCATCGATGTTCTGGCGCGACTTGATCCAGTTGACCGCCTTCTTGACGTAGGGCTGCTCCATGTCCTCGCCGATGGCGGCGAGGCCGCAGAGCACGCTCCAGGTGCCGTACAGGTAGTTGACCCCCCAGCGCCCCCACCACGGACCTTCAGGCTCCTGGTTCTTCTTCAGGAACTCCAGGGCGCGCTGCGCCGCCGGGTAGGTCTTGGGATAACCGAAGGTCCCCATCAGCTCCAGCATCCGGCCGGTGAGGTCGGCGGTGGGCGGGTCGATGAGCGCCTCCAGGTCGGCGAAGGGGATCTTGTTCAGGATGTGCCTGGTGTTGTCCTTGTCGAAGGCGCCCCAGCCGCCGTTTTTGCTCTGCATCCCCAGGCACCAGTCGATGCCCCTCTTGACGGCGGCGTTCATCGCCTTGCGGTCCTTCACCTCGATCCCCTTCAGGGCGATCATGACGAAGCCGGAGTCGTCGACGTCCGGGTACCAGTCGTTCAGGAACTCGAAGGCCCAGCCGCCCGGCTCCAGGTCGGGGGACTTGATCTTCCAGTCGCCGGGGCGCCTCACCTCTCGCTCCAAGAGCCACTGTGCACCCTTCACCAGCGAGGGATGGTCGGGCGGTACGGCGGCATCGACCAGCGCCTTGAGCGCGAGCGCGGTGTCCCACACCGGCGACACGCACGACTGCAGCACGAGCTGTTCGTCGGTCTCGATGCAGAAGTGCTCCAGCGCCTTCAGCCCCTGGGCTACCGCCGGGTGGTCGTTGTCGTAGCCCAACACGCTCAGCGCCAGCACCGCGTTCAGCATGGCCGGCTGGATGCCGCCCCAGTCCCCGGACTCCTCCTGGTGCTCCAGCACCCACTCTTCGGCCCTGGTCATGGCCCGCTTGCGGAAAGGACGGATGGGGCTGCGCTCGTAGAGCTTGAGCATGTGGTCCAGGCCGATGAAGAAGTTCTTCCAGGTGAAGATCCCTTCTTCCTTGGTGAAGGTGTAGTCGATGGCGCGCGGCGGCCGCACAAACAGTTCCTGCACCCGCTGCGCGGGGGGGAGCTTGTGCACCGGCCGCTTGAACATAACGATGGAGAGCGGGATGATGGTGGCCCTGGCCCAGCTGGAGAACTCGTAGATGTTGATGTAGGCCCAGTTGGGGAGCAGGTTCAGCTCCACCGGCATGCTGGGCACGCCCAGCCAGTCGAACTCCCCGAAGAGCGCCAGGAAGATCTTGGTGAAGACGCGGGATTTGATCACCCCCCCCTTGGAGAGGATGAAGGCGCGCGCCTTTTCCAGCGCGGGGTGGTCGGCAGGGTAGCCGGCGAGCTTGAGGGCGAAGTAGGCCTCGATGGTGGTGGAAAGGTCGCCGGGGCCGCCGTAGTAGATGGTCCAGAACCCCTCCTCGGTCTGCTTGGAGAGGAGGTAATTGCTCATCTTGCGCTGGCGCTCGTGATCAACCAGCCCAAGGAAGTGGAGCAGCATTATATATTCTGCAGTTATGGTGACATTGGATTCGAGCTCGGCCCACCAATAACCTTTGGGGAGCTGCTCGCGGAAGAAGAAGTCGCGGCTTCCTTCAATGGCGAGATCGAGAGGGCTCTTTACCTTGCCCGGCTTACTCTTCCAAAGAGCGGGAGGAAACTGATGGACCGTTGCCCCTGCCTTGTGTTCGACGTTCAACTCCGGCTCACTAACGGTGCCGTTGAATGAGGTGAGTGCATGTGATATGGGGTGTTTGAAGGGGGAAGTCACCACATACTCCTTTCTGCCGGATTGGTGCGCATTAACTCAGTGTAGCTGCTTTGCTCATAGTTACAAGGCTCGAAATCTACCATGGATTTGACAAAAGGTACACTGTTTTTTCCTGATGTTCGTTTTTTTTCTTAATGAAAACAAGGATTTTGCTCGGTGCAGTTGATTGTGGCGACGGTGTGTGCTAGGTTGCAGAGGCTTAATTTTCTGTGCGGAAAAGGTCAATGATCCTATGAATGAAGCCCCCAAAACGAGCATCCTGTTCACCCTCGCGGCGCGCCGCCCCTGGCTGGTGCTGGCCCTCGCGCTGCTGTTCTCCGTCCTCTCCATCTGGCTCACTGCGCAGCGCATGGAGTTTCTCACCGGGCGGGACGACCTGATGCCGCAGAACACCTCCTTCAACCGCGACTACCGCGCCTTCCGTGCCGAGTTCGGCAGCATGGAGGACATCGTGGTGGTGATCGAGGGGCAGGATGCCGACAAGGTGGGAGAGTTCGGCAGCCGGCTGCACGATGCGCTCGCCAAGGACAAGGGGCACTTCTCCGACGTCTTCTATCCCTTCGCGCTCCCGTTTTTCCGGGACAACGGCCTGTTGTTCATGTCCCTGGACGAGATCAAGGAACTGCGCCGCAACCTCACCCTGGCGGCCCCCGCCCTGCGGGCGCTGTCGGCCTCCCCCTCGGTGCAGACCCTTTTCACGTACATGACCGGGAGCATCGATCGCTACCTGGCCGGCGACGAGAGGGAGCTGCCGGGTATCATGTTCATGCTGGACAAGCTGGGCGCCGGCTTCACCAGCTTCGGTACCGGGAAGGGGAGCGTCCCCTCGATGGAAAGCGTCTTCATGAATCCCGATTCCGCCTTCGCCCGCGCCGGCCGTCAGCAGATACTGACCGCGCTCCCGGTGCGGGACATGGCGGGATTCGTCCCCGCCAAGGCGGCGATAGCCGTGGTCCGCGGCGAGGTGGCCCGCCTGAAGGCGCTGCCCGAGTACAAGGGGATCAGCGTGGGGCTCACCGGGACCCCGGTCCTCGAACACGAGGAGATGACCACCAGCGAGAAGGACATCACGCTGGCGACCGTGGTCTCCCTGGTGCTGACGGTGGTCCTGCTTCTCTTCGCCTTCCGCGGAGTGCTCAACGTCTTTGCCGCCATGGTTTCGCTCCTGGTTGCCATCTCCCTCTCGTTCGGTTTCGCCACCGTCGCCGTAGGGCACCTGAACATACTTTCCATGGTGTTTGCCGTCATGCTGATCGGCATCGGCATCGAGTACGGCATCCAGGTGGTGCTGCGCTACCAGGAGGAACTGCGCCTGGGGGCGGGGGAGATGATCGCCCTGGAAACGGGGTTGACCAGGAACGTCTGGGCCATCGTCATGGCCGCGGCCACCGTCGCCGCCGCTTTCCTCACCTTCGTCTTCACCGACTTCCGCGGCATCGCCGAGTTGGGCATCATCGCCGCCGGCGGGGTCGTCATCTGCGTCCTGGTCACCTTCACCGTGCTCCCCGCTTTGCTGGTGCTGCTCGCCCGTTACCGCAAGACCCGGACCCGCGCCACGGAGGCGCGCCTGAGCGAGCACGGGGTGCTGTCCCGGCTGCTCTTCGGCCGTCCCAAGCTGGTCATCGCCCTGACCCTGGTGCTGTGCGTCGCCTCGCTCTATCCCCTGTCACGGGTCTCCTTCGACTACAACCTGATGAACCTGCAGGCCAAAGGACTGGAGTCGGTCACCTATGCCTACAAGCTGATGAGAAGCAAGGAGAACAGCGGCTACTTCGCGGTGGTAATGGCCGATAACGCAGCGGATGCCCAGGCGAAGACGGCCAGGCTGGAGCGGCTGCCGAGCGTGGACCACGTGGTGAGCCTGAACACCCTCGTGCCGGACCACCAGCAGGAGAAGCTGGCCGAACTGGCCGCGCTGCAGCGCGAGCTCGCCGACGTGAAGCCCGTCCCCTACGAGGAAAGCCTCTCGCTCATGGAGCTGCCCAAGGTGTTCGAGGCGTTCAGAAACGCCGCGGTCGCGCTCAAGGAGCGGCTGGAGAAGGAGCGGCGCCCGGAGGCGAAACAGGCGGCCTCCTTCGTGGCGACCCTGGACAAGTTCTTCGCCGGGCTGGAAAAGGAGCGGGACAAGAACGCGGTGGGGATGCTCCAGGATTTCCAGGGCGGGATGTTCAAGGAACTCCCGGCCAAGATCGAGCTCCTCAAGCAGAGTCTCGCGGCCAGGCCGGTAACCGAGGCGGACGTCCCCAGGGAACTTCGTTCCCGGTTCGTTGGCAAGACCGGCAAGCTGATGCTGCAGGTTGCCCCCAAGGGGGAGATCTTCAACCGCGAGCCGCTCAAGGCCTTCATCGACGAGGTGCGAAGCGTCGACCCGCACGCCACCGGGGAACCGGTGATGGTCTACGAGTCCATGACCATCATGCGCGACTCCTATCGCCTCGCCTTCATCTACGCCTTCGTCGCCATCGTCGGCATTCTCCTGTTCGCGTTCCGGAGTTTCAAGTTCGCGCTGATCGGGCTGGTGCCGCTGCTGGTGGGACTGCTCTTCATGGTGAGCGGCATGTGGCTCTTCGGCATCAGCTTCAACTCAGCCAACATCATCGTGCTGCCGCTGGTGTTGGGTATCGCCGTCGACTCCGGGATCTACATCATCAACCGGTACCGGCGCGAGGAGGGGAGCGCTGCGGGTGTGATCCTCAGTTCCACCGGCGTCGGTGTGTTGTTGAACACGCTCACCATCATGGCCAGCTTCGGGGCGCTCATGGTGGCGCGGCACCAGGGGGTGTTCAGCATCGGCGCGGTGATGTCGCTGGGGATGGTCGCCTGCCAGATCGCCTTCATGGTCACGCTGCCGGCGGTGCTGAACCTGGCTGCGAAGAAATAAAGCCAGAACCATTGGCCACGGAGAGAATCTGAGGAAATCTGAGAAGTTCTTTTCTATTAACCCCTCTCCCGGAGGGCGAGGGGGATTATGTCGTTTGGGGGGCAATTGGGCAAGGCTGGCAACAAGGCTGAATCTTTGCGCGGGGCGGTGCCGCTGTCGCACTACTTCCTGAGGGAGCGGGTACGCCCGGGAGACCTGGCGCTGGACGCGACCTGCGGCAACGGTCTCGACACCCTCCTGCTCGCGCAACTGGTCGGGGAGGGGGGGACGGTCTGGGCCTTCGACGTCCAGCCGCGCGCCATCGCCGCCACGCGCAATCTCCTTGAGCGGGAAGGGAGTCTGGCGCAGGTGCGGCTCGTCGAGGCGGGACACGAGCGGGTGGCGGAGTTCGTGCCGCAGGGAATCACGGCGGCTGCGTTCAACTTGGGCTACCTTCCCGGAGGCGACACCTCCCTCATCACCGACCCGGCCAATACCGTCTCCGCGTTGGGACAGGCGGCGCAACTGCTCGCGCCGGGCGGCATCGTCACCATCGCCCTCTACACCGGCCATGCCGGCGGCCCGGAGGAGGCGGCCGCCGTCGAGGGCTGGGCCGCCGCGCTGCACCCGGGAAGGTTCAACGTCTGGCGCCACCGGCAACTGAACCGCCCCGACACGGCACCGTACCTGGTGCTCATCGAAAGGATCCGCTGATGCTGCGCGAAGCCCTCCCGTTCCTTGCCGTCACACCTGCCCTGGCCTACGCCGCCATCACGCTCTACTGCGGCCGCAGTTTCTTCGCCGCGCCTGCACCCCTTGCCGACCACGCGCCGCCGGTTTCCATCCTGAAGCCGGTGCGGGGCGTGGACGGCGACAGCTTCGAGAACTTCGCCTCGTTCTGCCGCCAGGACTACCCCTGTTACCAGATCGTCTTCGCCGTCGCCTCGCACGAGGATCCCGTGCTCCCCATCATCAGGGAGCTGATGCGGCGTTATCCGGAGACGGATATCGAGCTGGTGGTCGATCCCGCCATTCACGGTGCCAACTACAAGGTCTGCAACCTGATGCATGCCTACGCCAGGGCGAAGCACCCGCTCCTGGTGGTCTGCGACAGCGATATCAGGGTGGGGGAGCAGTATCTGCGCCAGGTCTGTGCCCCCTTTGCCGATCCCGAGGTGGGGCTGGTCACCTCGCTGTACCGCAGCTCTGAGGTGCAGGGCACCGGCTGCGCCGTCGAGGCGCTGGGTTTTTGCTGCGAGATGATACCCAACGTGATGGCGGCGCTGAAACTGGAGGGGCTTTCCTTCGCCCTCGGGGCATCGATGGCGGTGCGCCGGGAGGCACTGGAGGGAATCGGGGGATTCGAGGCGCTGGTCGATTACCTCGCCGACGACTACCAGTTGGGCAACATGATCCACAGGGCCGGCTACCGGCTGGAGCTCTCGCCGTACTTCGTTGAGAGCATGATGCGCGGGGACGAGAAGCTCTCGGAACTGTTGTCACGGCAACTGCGCTGGGGGCGCACCATGCGCGTCTCCCGCCCGGGCGGGTATCTCGCTTCGGGGATCACGCTGCCGTTTCCGGGGGCGCTCCTCGCGCTGCTCATCTCGGGATTCTCTGCGGCGGGATGGGGCGCCGCGGCGCTGCTCTACCTGGTGCGGTCGACTGTCTGCACCACCTACAGCCAGCTGCTGGTCAAGGATCGGCTCCTGCCGCGCTGGCTCTGGCTTCTCCCCTTGCGGGACGCGCTTTCCTTCGGGGTCTGGGGGCTGTCGCTCATCGGCAACCGGGTGCGCTGGCGCGGGGACCTGTTCCTCTTGGAGAAGGGGGGGAAGATTGTGGAGATGGGCAGATGAAGGAAAGCCGGAAAAGCAGTTACGCAAAGTACCGACAGAAAGTATGCGCGAAGAACGCTATGTGGGGCGCTAGGGCGAGGTTCCCCTTTGGGGTCGACTTTGGTGTTTTTGGGGGGGTGCCGTTGTTTCTGGTTTAACCCCAAAGCCTTCTTTGCGTTCTTCGCGGATACTCGGCGTTCTTTGCGTAACGGCTTTTAAAAGCTCTTCTGCTTATCTGCGGAACAGCCAGAGGATGAGGGAGAGCACCAGGGAGATGATGATGCTGGTGGCGAGCGGGAAGTAGAAGGTGAAGTTTTCCTTCTTCACGTAGATGTCGCCGGGTAGACGCCCCAGCCACGGGATGCGGCCGGCGAGGGTGAAGAGGACGCCGACGGCGGCGATGATCAGACCCAGGATGATGAGAGATTTGCCGAAGGATGGCATTGTAGTCCTCGTGCGTGTCGTCAGGTTTGTGGTTCACCCTCCGTCTACCATTGGGAGAGGGGCGTGGTGAGGGCATAGCTTGGGCACCTTTCCATCTTCGTGGCATTGCCCTCACCCGCCCTGCGGGCACCCTCTCCCGGAGGGCGAGGGTAACACCTCCGGTGCCGCAGCGTCTATTGTGCCACAGCTCAAGAGGGGCACGAGCGGCTGGGCAAATGATTATTTGCCCCTACAGACCGTCTCGTGCAGCATTGTCGGGGCGAAATGCAAAAAGGGGACAGGCACCTTGCGGAGCCAGTCCCCCTTTTTCATTTCGCCTGGCTCAGTTACTTCCTGACGTAGCGCTCTTTCTCGCTGTAGATGCAGCCGCAGTACTTCTGGCGGTACAGCCCCATCTCCTTGGAGAGGTTGATCCCCTCCTGCCAACCGGTACGGAAATCCTCGTAATGGAATTCCACGCCGTAGCGCTCGCCAAGTTTAACACCGAACTCGCGGATCAACTGCTGGTTTTGATAGCGGCTGTAGAGCAGGGTGGAGGTGAACCTCTTGAAACCCATTTCTGCCGCGGTGCGTGCGGTCTCCTCCAGGCGGGAGCGGTAGCAGTAGGCGCAGCGCCCCTGGGGCTCGCCGGCCACGTTGGTCAGAAATTCCTCCAGGAGGTACTCCTCCCGGTAGTGCACCTCCAACTCCACCAGCTTGGCGTAGGTCTTCAGCGCCTCCATGCGCAGCTTGTACTCGGTGTACGGGTGGATGTTGTGGTTGAAGAAGAGCCCCGTGACATCCAGCCCGGCGGATCTCAACTCCTTCACCGGGTAGATGGCACAGGGCGCGCAGCAGATGTGCAGCAGGATCTTCATGCTCTTCCCTTACGGGCGCCCCCCGCCGGGGCCGCCCAACAGCCAGGTGATGGCATCCGCCTTCACCTGGGCGAAGGCCGCCGCGTATGCGACGCCGGGCACCTGGGCCGTAATGTACGACCCGCCCATGATGGGGTTGCTGAGCGAAACCTTGCCGGTGTTGCTGTTCACCGCCAGGGTCGCGTTGTTGATGGCTGCTTCGACGTCGTTGTCGAGCACCCCGTTGTTCAGCCAGTCCATGGAGTCGTAGATGAGCCGCTTCACGTACTGGTGGTTGTGCGCGAAAGCGCCGGGATCGTTTTGCAACAGGCTCGAGTTGAAGAACGCCCCCATGGTGTTCGCGCCGCCGCCGGGGAAGGCCGCGTTGTAGTCGGAGTTCCTGTTCGCCAAAGGACGCACCTTGGAGCGCGTGGGGTTGAGGGGGTTAACCGGCAGCGTGGAATCCGTCTTCAGCACGTTCAGCATGGCGATGGCCGCGGCGTAGCCGTCCTTCTCGGTCTGCAGGGTCGTGGCAGTCAACTGCACCGGGTCGCCGGTGTGGCAGTGGGCACACGCGGTGCTGACGATGGAAGCTATCTTGCCGGTGCTGTCTTTGGTCACGGGCAAGAAGCCGTGCGGAGTCGGTGTTTTCATGTGGCAGGTGGCGCAGGGGCCAGCGTAGCCGGTTCCGCGCGTGTTCGCCAAGCCGATGCTGCCGTGGAGGAACCTGGTCGGGACATAGTTCCTGCCGGGGAACTCGTAGCCACCGGTCTCGAAGATAAGTGTTGCTGCGGCGCGGTCGTGTGCTCCCGGTGCGGTGGTGTTGCTGAAGTCCATCCCGGCAGCCTGCGCGTCATTGATCATGGTGCCTACGCCGCGGCCGGAATGGCAGGGGATGCAGACGTTGGAGTCGTTGAGATTGGGATAGACGGTGACCTTGTCGTTGAGCTTCACCGTGGGTGAGCTGTTGGCCGACGAGAAGTTGTAATAGCCACGGTAGGCAGGTACCGCACGGGTGGCCCAGTTGTAGGCCCGCCCGGCGCCGTTGTCGTGGCAGACGTTGCAGGCGGTGACCTCTTTGGTCTTGTCCGGGGAGGGGGCATCCGCAGGCTGCGCGGCGCCGGCTGCCACCTTGACCGGGTAGTTCTGCACCACCGCGTATCCCGGACCCGCAAAAGGTCTGATGTCGGAGAAGCCGCTGGTGACGAAGTTGATATAGCCGGTGGAGGTGTGGCAACGAACGCAGTAGTACTGGAAGGTCTTGTTGACCGGTTCGTAGCTGCCGCGGGTCTTGAATTCGTAGCGGGTTCTCGCGCCGGCGATGACGTCGCCGTGCCCGGACTCGGCCCACTCAGCATTGGCCGCCATCGCCGAGGTCGGGTCGTGCGGGTTATGGCACTTGCGGCAGTTGCCGACGTAGTTGGAGCTCAGGTACGAGGCGCGGTAGGTGCTGTTGTTGATGCTTGCCGTCATGTTGCCAAAGTGCTGCGGTGCGAGCCTGACCTGGATGTCGTCGGGATGGGAGAGACCGTGGCACTTGTTGCACTTGTGGGCGGCATCCGGATTCTGCGTCGCCACGCCGCTTCCTCCCCCGTGACATTTGGCACAGGATTCCGGGTGGCCGGGGTGGGGCTCGTGACAGTCGGCGCATCCAGCACCGTTGTTGAGGTTGTGCGTGGAATTTTTCCACTCCTGCACGATCAATGCGCCGGTTCCCGGCGAAACGGAGCCTGCGTGACAGCTTGCATCCATGCACTTCTGGGACTGGGCCAGCTTCGAGACACCAGTGGCGTTGTTGGTGGAACCGCCTCCGCACCCCGCTACGAGGAGCGTTGTGAGAATGAGGAAAACAAGGCTTTTTAGCAGCATAGCAGGCCCTCCCTGAGATTTGAGACGCTACCTTATAGCATTTTCTAGAGCAAAAAAGTAGAGAAAAATGAGTGTTAGCTCACAGCGGCCGCGATGCGCTTTTTGTTAAGTTGACTTCACTTCTGCAATATTGTATTAATCATCAGTCCAATTGCGTCAAGTACGCATTTGGCGAGGGATTGAGGCCTGCTAATAGTATTAATTAAATCTAATTTTATCGCTGATTGCAGTGCAGGAGGACAAAAATGTTTCTCAAAAAGAATACTGTAGCGGTCATGTTCCTTCTCGGTATCACCTGTGCGCCTCTGCTGGCCCCGGGCACGGCAAGCGCAATCCCGGCTTTCAGCCGGCAGCACAAGACCGAATGTTCCACCTGTCACACCATCTACCCCGAGCTCAACGAGTTCGGCGACGCCTTCCTGAAAAACGGTTACGTTTACCCGCACAAGAAGGATGGGGCGGGGGCTAAAGCTGCCGAGCCTGGCAACGAGTGGTCCATCATCTCCGGCCTGCCCCAGCAGATACCGCTGTCGCTTACCGCGAGCGCCGACCTCGCCTATGACGAGGATGCCGCGGACGGCAACAAGCTCGACCTGTCCACCAGGTCGGTAACGCTGCAGGCCGGCGGCTCCTTCCGGGACATGTTCGGTTTCTTCGCCACCTACAATCTTTACTCCCAGGGGATGCAGCGCGCCTCCGCGCTCGCCAATCCCGCCAACAACACCAACGTTCCTCCCAGCAACGACCCCGACCTGGACGAGCTGTTCCTGGTCTGGCGCCAGGCCCTGGGCTCCCCGGTCAACGCGAAGGTGGGGCGCTTCGAGCCGAAACTTTCGCTGTGGAAGAAGAGTAACCGCATCCTGCCGGTCCCGTCCTATGCGTCCACCACCTATCGCGTCGGCGCCTCTCCTTTCAGCAGCGATGCCACCGAGGATGGAGTGGAGCTGAACGCCCTGCTGGGCAACCGCGTCTTCGTTGCCGGGGGTGTCGTGGATCGCAACGGCCAGGACCGGGAAGACGGCTACGGGCACATCTCCCTGAAGATCGGCGGGACCGACTTCAAGGGACAGGAGCCGGAAGTCGATCTGGAGAAGGATAGCCTGTGGGATTACCTGAGCGTTACCCTGGGCGCCTTTGGCTATTGGGGGCAAAACGGCGAGTTCGACGCCAACGGCGTGGCGCAGAACCTGAACAACTTCAGGAGGATCGGTGCGGAGGCCGACATCCTTTACCAGCGCCTGCACCTCAAGGGAAGCGGCAGCTTCGGTCGCGATTCCAACCCGGTATTCGGATTCTTCAAGGCGCCCGTCGACAGCAAGGCCTACACCCTCGAGGCCGAGTACTACCTGGGGGCGCCGGTGAACCTCGTCCCGCTCTTCCGCTACGAATACCTGAACGCCGGCGACGGCACCATCAAACGCCTGACCCCGGCCATCGCCTACGCTCCGCTGCAAAACGTGCGGATGTCGGTTGAATACACACACAGCATTGCCCCGGAAGGAACGGGCAACATCGCCTTTGCTTCCATCGCCTTCAGCATGTAGCTGACGGCCCGGACATGCCCAAACGGCGGCGGCCGCCGCCGACAAAATTTGGAGGACGTACTATGAAGAAGCTCCTGGTTACCATGCTCCTTGTCGCAGCAACCGCTGCCACCGCCCATGCCGGTCTCAAGGTTGTCGGCAAAGGCGACGCCATGCGTCTCGATTCCAGCAACTTCCCGCCGGCCATGAAAGCCAACTACGAGATCATGCGTGTGAAGTGTGTAAAATGTCACACCATGGAGCGCACCATCGTCGCCATCCAGACCGGTGTCGCGCCCATCTCCGGGCAGCCCTTCGACCGCAACGCCACCAAGGCCTACGGCATCAAGATGCTCAGGAAGCCGGACTCCAACATGAGCAAGGCCGAAGTCAAGGCGTCCGTGGACCTGATGAACTACCTCCTCTCTGAAGCGGAGAAGTAATCATAATGAAAGACCTGACCTTGCGTACCCGCCTGATCGGGTCGTTCCTGATCATGGCCTTGTTGGTCGCTTTCACCGGCGGTTTCGGCGCCCTCAACATCAAGAGGGTCGGCGGCCAGATCCAGAACATCCTCGAGCAGCTCGCCAAGCAGCAAAAGCTGGTGCTCCTCATGGGAGTGACCCAGAAGTACTGCCACGTGAGCCTGATGCAGGCGGCCCTGGTCCCCAACGACCCGGAGAAGCTCCAGGAGTACATCGACGACTACCAGATGAAGCGGGACACCCTGCTCAGCCAGGCGCAGATCATCCTGGAAGGGAACAAGAAGCTGGGCGTGCTCCCGGTGGCCAAGGGGAGCGTGGTCGAGCAGAGGACCCGTCAGTTCCTGGCGAGCTGGTCCGAGTTCGAGAAGGTTGCCGACGAACTGGTCGCGCGCAAGCAGACGCTCATGAAGGGGGTTCCCCCCGGGGTGATGAGCCAGGCGGCCAAGGATGCCCTGGCCGACCAGCGCCTGAACCAGCTTGCCAACGAGGACATCGCCACCGCCAACGACAAGGCCAAGGAGGCCCTGGACGATATCCTGGTCGAGGTCGGCAACCGGATGACGGCGGCGAACAAGCAGGTCAGCGACATCCAGCAGTCGGCCGGGATTACCTTCGCAGCTGTCATCCTGGTGGCGGTGGCCCTGGCGGTCCTGCTGGGCCTGCTCATCACGCGCAACATCGTTTCCCGCCTCTCGGTGATGGCCGAGGCCGTCGACAGGGGCTCGGAGGGCGATCTCACCGCACGGGTCGAGATGGCGAACCACGACGAGATCGGCAAGCTGGGGAGCGACTTCAACGAGATGGTCGGCAAGCTCTCCGGGATGATCGGCAAGGTTTCCCGCTCCTCCAACGAGCTGGCCGGCATCTCCGATACCATGGCCAAGGCCTCCCACTCCGTGGTCGCCTCCGCCAAGACCCAGGCCGAGAGCGTCTCCAAGACCTCGGCTGCCATCGTACAGATCAACACCTCGGTGAAGGGGGTGGCCCAGGGGGTTGATTCCCTCTCCATTTCCGCCTCCGAGAGCTCCTCTTCCATCCTGGAGATGGCCTCCAGCGTCGAAGAGGTGGTGCAGAACATGGAGAACCTGGCCCTGTCGGTGAACGAGGTCAGCTCCTCCATCGTCGAGATGGGGGCATCCATCAAGCAGGTCGGCAACGGCGTGGTGAGCCTCATGGAAGTATCCACCGCCACCGCCTCTTCCGTGATGGAGATGGACAGCTCCATCAAGCAGGTGGAAAGAAACGCCAACGAGACCGCCGCCATCTCCAAGGCGGTCCGTATCGACGCCGAGACCGGGCGCGAGGCGGTCGACGCCGTCATCAACGGCATGCAGGAGATCAAGCGCGCCTCCCAGATCACCAGCGAGGTCGTCGCCACCCTCTCCGAGCGGGCCGCCGACATCGGCGACATCCTCTCGGTCATCGACGAGGTGGCCGAGCAGACCAACCTCTTGGCGCTGAATGCCGCCATCATTGCGGCCCAGGCCGGCGAACACGGCAAGGGCTTCGCCGTGGTGGCCGACGAGATCAAGGAACTGGCAGAGCGTACCTCCAGTTCCACCCGCGAGATATCCCAGGTGATCCGCGGCGTGCAGGAAGAAACCCAGCGCGCCGTCGAGGCGATCGACCAGGCGGAACGCTCCATCGCCGACGGCGAACTGCTGTCGCAGAAATCGGGCGAGGCGCTGACCAAGATCGTGGTCGGCGTCACCGAGGCGACCGCCCAGGTGAGCGAGATCGCTCGCACCACGGTCGAGCAGGCCAAGGGGAGCCAGATGATCCGCGAGGCCATGGAGCAGGTCTCCGAGATGGTGGCCCAGATCGCCAAGGCGACCCGGGAGCAGGGGCAGGGGAGCGAGCTGATCATGGCCGCGGTCGAGAACATGAAGAGCCTGACCTCCCAGGTGCTTTCCTCCACCCGCGAGCAGAACAAGGTGGGCAACCTGATCGCCCAGTCCACGGAGAGCATCACCGAGATGATCCGCCACATCAAGCGCGCCTGCGACGAGCAGACCCGCGGCTCCGAGCAGATCGTCATGTCGGTCGAGGACATCCAGGAGGCCACCGACGCCAACCTCGAGGCGACCCGTGTCATGGACGAAGCGGTGTACAAGCTCTTCCGCCAGACCGAGTTGCTGAAGCAGGAAATGGACGCGTTCAAGATCTAGCACGCGCACAGCGAACTTTTTTTGCAGTACCGACCAAATCCCCCTCTCCCCGAGGGGGACTTTTTTTGTTATAAGGGGAGGCCGGGCTTGGCGGAAGGGACAGGCTCCGTCAGGTGCCTGTCCCTCTAGCGGGACGCTTCTTTCCGCTCAGCCTACTTCCCCAAGCAGTAAGGGGACAGGGCACCTGGCGAGGCAATAAGGGGACAGGCACCTGGCGGAGCCAGTCCCCTCCTTCCGGGATGCTGTGGCTTCCCCGGCTAAATCCCCCCTGTCCCCCCTTCGCGAAGGGGGGGACGTAATAGCAACGTTTTACGTGTTTTACGTTTTACGTTTTACGTAGAACGTAGAACGTAGAACGTAGAACGTAGAACGTAGAACGGTTGTTAAGGAGTCACCATGAGCAGGATTGCCGATAGATTCGCAGCATTGAAAGCCCGCGGGGAAAAGGCGCTGGTTACCTTCGTCACCGCCGGCGACCCCGACCTCGCCAGCACCGAGCAGGTCGTCCTGGCACTGGAAAAGGCGGGCGCCGACCTGATCGAGCTGGGGGTCCCCTTCTCCGATCCCATGGCCGACGGACCGACCATCCAGCTCTCCTCCGATCGCGCACTGGCGGCGGGTACTACCCTGCCCGGCATCCTGGAACTGGTGACCCGGCTCAGGAGCCGCACCCAGATCCCCATCGTCCTCATGGGGTACTTCAACCCGATCTTCGCCTACGGCGCCGAGCGCTTCGCCTGCGATGCCGCCAAGGCCGGCGTGGACGCCCTGCTGGTGGTCGATCTTCCCCCCGAGGAGGCGGCCGAGCTCAAAGAGCATACCGACCGCTGCGGGTTGGACCTGATCTTCCTGCTGACCCCCACCTCCGACGCCTCGCGCGTCGATTCCGTAGCCCGCCAGGGCTCCGGCTTCATCTACTATGTCTCCGTTACCGGCGTCACCGGCGCAAGGACGGCGGTTGCCGATACGCTTGCCGATCGCGTTACCGAAGTGCGCAATGCGCTGGATCTCCCCCTCGTGGTGGGCTTCGGCATCTCCACCCCAGAGCAGGCCGGCCAGGTGGCGCGGGTCGCCGACGGCGTGGTGGTGGGAAGCGCCCTGGTAAAGTATTTCGAGAAGTACCAGGGCGAGGAACTGCTGAAGGAAGTCTCTGCCTTCGTCTCCGCTTTAAAACAAGGGGTGTTGCAGGGGGCGTAGAAATAATCCCCTTACTTTCAAAAGTTTAGCGGACAGGCCGCACCGTTTTGTTTGACATAGCAGGTTCGATCTGCTAAGAAACAGCGCTGATTTACGTCTTAATAAAACAGCTTGGGGCTTTCCCCAAAAGAGGGCACATATGGCTTGGTTCAAAAGGGATAATCCGCCGATGGCGAAGGCTGGTGAGCACAAGGTAAAGGTTCCGGAAGGGCTCTGGACGAAGTGCGTCAGCTGCAGCGAGACCATCTACACGAAGGATATCGAGAGCAATCTGAACGTCTGCCCGAAGTGCGGTCATCACTACCGCATCTCCACCAAGAAGAGGATCGAGCTGCTCATCGACGAGGGGACCTTCACCGAGTTCGACGCCGGCATGGTCTCCGTCGACTTCCTCGAATTCAAGGACAGCAAGAGCTACCAGGACCGCATCGACCAGGCCGTGGCCAAGGGCGGCAGCAAGGACGCCATCGTGTGCGGTTCCGGCAAGATCGAAGGCACCCCGGTGCAGATCTGCGTCTTCGACTTCGCCTTCATGGGCGGTTCCATGGGCAGCGTGGTGGGCGAGAAGATCACCCGCGGCATCGAGCGCGCCCTGGAGCAGGGCACCCCGTGCATCATCGTATCCGCCTCCGGCGGCGCCAGGATGCAGGAGAGCATCCTGTCGCTCATGCAGATGGCCAAGACCTCGGCCGCGCTGGCCAAACTGCGCGAGGCCGGGCTCCCCTTCGTCTCCATCCTGACCGACCCGACCACCGGTGGCGTCACCGCCAGCTTCGCGATGCTGGGCGACGTCAACATGGCCGAGCCCAAGGCGCTGATCGGCTTTGCCGGTCCCCGCGTCATCGAACAGACCATCCGCCAGAAGCTCCCCCAGGGCTTCCAGCGCTCCGAGTACCTGCTCGACCACGGCATGGTGGATGTCATCGTGGAGCGCGCCAAGATGAAGTCGCAGCTCTCCAGCATCCTCAAGATGCTTTACAAAGCAGCTTAAGACTTAGACTAAGACTAAGATTAAGACTTAGCTCTGGTATTTGAAAGGTTAAGACAGCGGAGAGGATTCCCTTGCTGTCTTAACCTTTCTTTTTAGGGGTACGACTTCACCTTTGTCACACTGTGGCCGACGTCGAATCTAAATATTTGTCTTAGTCTTAATCTTTATCTTAATCTTAATCTCACTCTGCTCCGGAGCTCCCATGGTTTCCCTTTCCCAGTTGGCCCTGTTTGCAGTCACCTCCACCGTGCTCATTTTCACCCCGGGACCCGACATCATCTACGTGATGACCCGGGGCGTGGCCCAGGGGAGGAAGGCGGCGCTGGCCGCCGCGGCCGGTTTCGCACTGGGGAACTTCGCCCACACCTTCTTCGCCATCGTCGGCCTCTCCGCCCTGATCACCTCCTCGGCGACCGCGTTCGCCTGCGTCCGTTACGCCGGCGCCGCCTATCTCATGTACATCGGCTACAAGATGCTGAAAAGCCGCGCAGCGCTGGTCCCGGACGGCGCGGCGGGGCAACTGCAGAGCCGGGTCATCTTCCGGCAGAGCATCCTGGCCAACATCATGAACCCCAAGGTGGCGCTCTTCTTCCTCGCCTTCTTCCCGCAGTTCGTGGACCGGGGCCGCGGCGGCGTCCCGATGCAGATGCTGATCCTGGGGACCACCTTCGTCGTACTGACCCTGCTCGGCTTCGGCGTGGTCGCGCTGCTGTCCGGCGAAATCGGGCGCTGGCTCAACCGCAGCACCGGCGCCGGGAGCCGGATCGGGCAGGGGGCAGGGTGCATCCTGATCGCCCTGGGACTGCGCCTGGCCTGGCCGGAGCGCTAGCTCCCGCGGCCGGGATTAATATGGACTTTTTCACCTTCTTTACCTATAATCCCGGCCTGTCATGACCTACGCCGAAACACTTGCGCACATCTACGCCCTGGGTCGCTTCGGCATCAAGCCCGGGCTGGACAGGATCACGGCCCTGCTTGCCGCGCTGGGCAACCCGCAGGACGCCTTCCAGGCAGTCCACGTAGTCGGCACCAACGGCAAGGGGTCGACGGCCTCCTTCCTCTGTTCCATCCTCAAAGCCGGCGGGTACCGGGTGGGGCTGTTCACCTCCCCGCACCTGATCTCCTTCACCGAGCGCATTCAGGTCAACGGGACCGAAATCGAGGAGGCGGACGTGGTGCGTCTGGCCGAGGCGGTCATGGCTGCCGCGCCCGAGGAAACCACCTTCTTCGAGATCGTCACGGCGCTCGCCATCCTCTATTTCGCTGAAGCGGGCGTGGAGATTGCCGTCTTCGAGGCGGGGATGGGGGGGCGGCTCGACGCAACCAACATCTTGCAGGGGGTGCTCTGCGCCATCGCGCCCATCTCCCTGGAACACACCGATTATCTTGGTAAAACTATCGAGGATATCGCGGCGGAGAAGGCGGGGATCTGCAAGCCCGGCGCCCCGATACTCTCGGCGCGGCAGGACCGCGACGCGCAGTTCATCATCGAGCACCAGGCGGCCCAGCTCGACGCACCGCTTTACCGCCAGGGGGAATCCTTCGACGCCTTCTGGCTGGACGGCCTGCTCAACTACCGCGGCATCGGCGTCACGCTGGACGCGCTTTCCTGCGGCCTGTACGGTCGCTATCAAAGCGGCAACGCGGCGCTCGCCCTTGCTTCGGCGGAACTGCTGCGGGCGGTGGGTTTCCCGGTGACGCCGCAGGCGATGATTGCCGGCGTGGCCAACGCGCGCTGGCCGGGCAGGATGGAATTCTTCCCCGGGCCGCCGCGCCTTTTGCTCGACGGCGCCCACAACCCGGCTGGGGCGGCCGCGCTGGCCGAGGCGCTCGCGGACATCCCGCGCGGGCAACTGTTCCTGGTGGCCGGCGTCATGGCCGACAAGGAACTCTCCGGGATACTGGCGCCGCTGTTGCCGCTGGCCGACCGCGTTTTTGCCGTCGCTCCCGCCCTGGAGCGGGCTCTCCCGGCGGGGGAGCTGGCTACCTACTGTTTCGGCGCGGGGGTCGAGGCGATGGACGCGGGGAGCGTGGCGCAGGGGATCGAGTTGGCGCGGAACCTGGCCCAGGACGACGACCTGATCCTCGTTTGCGGTTCCCTGTTCACCGTCGGCGAGGCCCGCAGCCACCTCAAGTCACGCAACTTCGAGCCGTTCAGAGGGTGAAGGCGTTGCGGCCGGCTGTCCGACTCTGACTGGTCCGACTGGTCCGACTGGTCTGACTGGTCTGACTGGTCTGACTGGTCCGACTGGTCCGAATGGTCCGACTGGTCCGACTGCCGAGCGATGAAACTTACTATTTGGTTGGAGTCCAATGAAACCTGCAAAAGCCTTGTGGCTTGTTACATACCTGCTGTTGTCGGCGCCCCTTGCTCACGGCAAGGACAACGCCATGTCTTTCAGCAAGGCGCCCCCTGCCCAGAAGGCGGCCCCTGCTGACAATGGGGGCACCCCCGAAAAGGCGGTCCTGCCCGGCAAGGAGGTGACGCTCAAAGCGGATTCCCTCTACGTGGACACGCCCAACGACAGCTACAACGCCGAAGGCAACGTACAGATCCTGCAAGGCGGCGCTTCCCTGCTGGCAGACAGCGTCATCTACCGTCGCCTGACCGGGGACGCCCTGGCCGAAGGTGACGTGCTGCTGGAGCGCGGCGGCGACACCATGAAGGGAGAGCAGCTCTCCCTGAACCTGCTCACGCAAAAAGGGGAACTGGTAAACGGCGAGCTCTTCATCAAGAAATCCAACTTCCGGCTGCGCGCCCCGCGCCTTTTGAAGACCGGCGACGAGGACTACCGCGTCGAGCACGGCATCTTCACCACCTGCGACGGGGACCACCCGAGCTGGCGCTTCGAGGCCAAGAAGGTGGATGTCACGCTGGACGAGTACGCCACCGCCAGAAACGCCGTCTTCTACGTCGACGACGTTCCGATCTTCTACACCCCGTACCTCATCTTCCCGGCCAACACCGAACGGCAGTCCGGCCTCATGATCCCCAAGCTCGGCTTCTCCTCGAAGAAGGGCTTTTACCTGGACCAGCCCTACTACTGGGCCATCGACCCCAGCCAGGAAGCTACGTTCGACCTCGACCTGGAGAGCTCGCGCGGCGTCGGCGCCGGCGTGGACTACCGGTACCTGCGGCCCAACGACAGCCAGGGGCGCCTGCGCGCCTTCGGCATCTACGATACCAACGCGTCCAAGTTCCGCGGGGAGCTGCAGCAAAAGCACCTGGAATTGCCCACGCCCGAGCTCACCCTTGCCTCCACCGTGCACCTGGTCTCGGACCGCAAGTACTACCTGGACTACGGCGAGTTCTCCGGCGAATACAACCGCCAGCTCCTGGAGTCGTCGGTCTCCTTCGACCGCCGCTGGCAGCGCTACGGCCTGTTCGGCGCGCTGACCTACGACCAGGACCTGGAAGCACCCAACAACCGCGCCACGCTGCAGCGCCTCCCCACCTTCGGTTTCATCGCCGCGGGTGAGAAGGTCGGCCCGGTCTTCCTGTCCATGGATTCCAGCCTGACCAACTTCGAGCACGCGGTGGGGCCGACCGGGCAGCGCCTGGTGCTGCACCCCCGGGTCAGCTACTACGCCAAGCCCGCCGGGATCATCGACTTCTCGCTCTTCGGCGCCTTCCAGCAGCGCCTGTACAACGCCCACGGCGACACCCCGGAGACCGGCTGGCGCCAGATCGGCCAGGCCGACGGCGGCGGAGCGCTGTCGCTGCCGCTGGAGCGGATCTACGACAACGGGACGCTACGGCACCTGCTGGTCCCCTCGCTGCAATACAACTACGTGCAGCGGCGCAGCGACGAGGATCTCCCCTTCTTTGACTACGGCGACCGCGTGCTCGGGCAGAGCATCGCCTACTGGTCCGTCGCCAATACCTTCACCAGGAAGTACGTGCGGGAAGGGATGCCTGACGAGTACCGTGACATCCTCTACCTGAAGCTTTCCCAGGGGTACCAGTTTTCCGGGCAACGCCGCGACCTGCTCACCCTGGTGGACGAGGGGAACCACCTCACCGACCTGATGCTGGAGAGCGTCATCACCCCGGTGAAGGACCTTTCCCTCTTGGTCGACGGGCGCTACAACATGACCGACAACGTCCTTTCCACCGCCAACCTCGGACTGCAGGTCAAGGGGGAAGGACGCAACCAGGCCAGCCTCACCTATCGGCACAGCCGCGACGAGTTGAACTACCTTGGCGCCGGGGTCACCTTCCCGCTCACCAGTCAGATCACCGCCGACCTCTTGGGGCGCTACTCCTTCGACAAGGGGGGCTTTCTCGAGTCCCGCTACGCGCTGGAGTACCGGCAGCAGTGCTGGAGCGTCATCCTCGCCTACTCGGACCGGGTCAGCAGCCACCAGGTCAGCGGCGAAAAACAGTTCACCATCAACTTCTCGCTGGCCGGACTGGGGTCGCTGGGGCCGATCCAGACCTTCTAACCGGGGTGTCCTGCTGCCGGAAGGGGAAGCAGTTGACACTTTTGCTTTCCCCGGTGTATCTACAATAGTCGGCTTAAAAAAGGGCGCCGCTGCACCAAGGCGCCGAGGCAGAGCCGAGCGGAGGCGTTATGCAGGACGTGTTCACACCCACCTCGTTACTGGTTACCGGTGGGGCCGGTTTCATCGGGTCCAATTTCATCAACCATTTCATGGCCGGTAACCCGCAGTGCCGGGTGATCAACCTGGACCTGCTGACCTACGCCGGGAACCTGAAGAACCTGACCGCTGTGGAAGGGAGTGCCAACTACCGCTTCGTCAAGGGTGACATCTGCGACGCCGAGCTGGTGGCGCGCCTTTTGGCCGAGGAGAAGGTCGATGCCGTGGCGCACTTCGCGGCCGAATCGCACGTGGACCGCTCCATCACCGGCCCCGACATCTTCGTGAGAACCAACGTGCTGGGGACCCAGACCCTCCTGGAGGCGAGCCGGCAGCACGCCGAGAAGCTTGACGAGTTCCGTTTCCTGCAGGTCTCCACCGACGAGGTGTACGGCAGCCTCGGCCCCGAGGGGTACTTCACGGAGGAGACGCCGCTGGCGCCCAACTCCCCGTACTCCGCGAGCAAGGCCGGCGCCGACCTTTTGGTGCGCGCCTACTTCGAGACCTTCGGTCTCCCCACCCTCAATACCCGCTGCTCCAACAATTACGGGCCCTATCACTTCCCCGAGAAGCTGATTCCGCTCATGATCCACAACATCCTCAAGAAGCGCTCCCTGCCGGTGTACGGCGACGGCCTCAACGTGCGCGACTGGCTGCACGTGAAGGACCACTCCGCCGCCATCGAGCGCGTGCTCAAGCAGGGCCAGCCCGGCGAGATCTTCAACGTGGGCGGCAACAACGAGTGGAAGAACATCGATATCGTGAAGCTGGTCTGCGACCTGATGGACGAGCGTCTTGGGCGCGCCGCGGGGGAGAGCCGCGAGCTGATCACCTTCGTCAAGGACCGTAAGGGGCACGACCGGCGCTACGCCATCGACGCCTCCAAGTTGAAGCGCGAGCTCTCCTGGGAGCCGAGCTACACCTTCGAGCGCGGCATCGCCGAGACCATCGACTGGTACCTGGCCAACCAGGGGTGGGTCGAAGAAGTCGTCAGTGGCGCCTACCGGGAATACTACGAGATGCAGTACGGAGCGGCATAAACGGCCGTTCAACGTTCAACGTTCGACGTTAGGCACATCCGCAGGTTCATATTTCATCGATGTCGGCTATTATCTTTTCTTGTTCCGCGTTTGGGAGTCGGTCACGTTGCCGGTGGCCGAAGCGGCACTCCCGGCGAACGTTGAACGTTGAACCTTGAACGGGTTTTTGGAGGTTAGATGATTCTGGTAGTCGGCAGCAAAGGGATGCTGGGGCAGGAGTTGATGGCGCTGTACGGCGATGCGGCGCGCGGGGTCGACGTCGACGAGATCGACATCACCGACCTCGAGTCGGTGCAGCGGGTGCTGCTCACCCTGAAGCCCTCGGTGGTGATCAACGCTGCCGCCTACACCGATGTGGACGGCTGCCAGTCCAACACGGAACAGGCCATGATGGTCAACAGCGAAGGGGTGGGCTTTCTGGCCATGATCAGCAAGGAGATCGGCGCCAAGCTGGTCCAGGTGAGCACGGACTACATCTTCGACGGCCAAAAAGGCTCCCCCTACGTGGAGGACGACCTGGCTGGCCCGCTGAGCGTCTACGGCGAGTCCAAGCTGGGCGGCGAGATGAACACCTGGTTCAACCCCAGCCACCTGATCGTGCGCACGCAGTGGCTCTACGGCCACGGCGGCAGGAACTTCGTGGAGACCATGCTGAAACTGGGCGCGGAGAAGAAGGAACTGACCGTGGTGGACGACCAGATCGGCTCCCCCACCTGGACTCGCGATCTCGCACTGGCCATCAAGGCGCTCTTGGACAAGGGGTGCCAGGGGACCTACCACGCGGCGAACTCCGGGTTCGTCTCCTGGAACGGGTTCGCCAAGGAGATCTTCCGGCTGGCCGGACTGGACGTCACCGTCCTGCCGATGACCACGGAGCAACTGAACCGTCCCGCACCGCGGCCGCTTTATTCCACCCTGGACTGCGGCAAGCTGCAGCAGGACACCGGCTTCGTGCCCCAGCCCTGGCAGGACGCGCTGGCGCGGTACATGGAGTTGAGGCCGGTTCGGTAAAATGACAAGGGCAGGGCGAATGATTATTCGCCCCTACAACAACACGGAGGCCATCATGGAGCGCGGAGAGCGTCCCTGGGGAACATACACCGTCCTGGACGAGCACAACGGCTACAAGATCAAGCGCATCGAGGTGATGCCCGGCCAGAGGCTTTCGCTGCAGATGCACCATCACCGCAGCGAGCACTGGATCGTGGTGTCCGGCACCGCCAAGGTCACCTGCGGAGAGGACGTCAAGATCGTCAATATCAACGAGTCCACCTTCATCCCGATCGGGTCGACGCACCGCCTGGAGAACCCGGGCGTGATCCCGCTGGTCATCATCGAGGTGCAAAGCGGCGAGTACCTGGGCGAGGACGACATCGTCCGCTTCCAGGATGACTACCACCGCGTCGAGACCACCGCTGCGGAGAGCACCGTCGAGGCGGCCGGGGAGCCTGTCGCATAAATGAAGAGACAACTGAGCCTGCTCAGGGAGTTCTCGGCCCCCCTGGCGGCCGGCGTCGTGGCCGCGCTCCTGTGGGCGAACCTGGCCCCGGAGCAGTACCACCACCTCCTGCACGACCCGCTTTTCGCGGGTCTTTCTGTTCACTTCGTCACCAACGACCTGTTCATGGCGTTCTTCTTCGGCATCGCCGCCGTCGAGATCACCCAGAGCTGTCTGCCGGGGGGCGACCTGCACCCCTTGCGGCGCGCGGTCAACCCGCTCCTGGCGACCGTGGGAGGCATCCTGGGGCCGGTCGTGCTCTACCTGCTGCTGAACAGGGCCTTCGGCGATCCCGCCCTGTACCGGGGATGGGGCATCCCGACGGCAACGGACATCGCGCTCGCCTGGCTGGCGGCGCGGTTCATCTTCGGCAAGGGGCATCCGGCCATCTCGTTCCTGCTCCTTTTGGCCATAGCCGACGATGCGGTGGGGTTGGTCATCATAGCCCTTTTCTACGGCGACCCGCTCGCCCCGGTGCAGCCCCAATGGCTGCTGCTGTGCGCCGGCGCCCTGCTCCTTTGCTGGCTGCTGCGCCGCTTCAGGGTCATCAGTTACTGGCCCTACCTCATATTCGGGGGGACGCTGAGCTGGTTGGGGCTCCATGAGGCCCACCTGCACCCCGCGTTGGCGCTGACCCTGGTGGTCCCGTTCCTGCCGCACCCGCCGGTGGAGAAACGCCACATGTTCGACATCGACCCGGACGACCTGACGCCGCTGTCACGCTTCGAGCATGACTGGAAGCTGTTCGTCGACCTGGGGCTGTTCGTGTTCGGGCTGGTCAACGCCGGCGTCGCTTTCGGTTCCGTCGGCACCGCCACCTGGCTGGTGCTGGCCTCGCTGATCTGCGGCAAGATGATCGGCATCGTCGGGTTCGGGCTGCTGGGAAGTAAGCTCGGTTTCCCGCTTCCCATCGGGGTGGGGCTGAGGGAACTGTTCGCCACCGGCCTGATCGCCGGGATCGGCTTCACCGTGGCACTGTTCGTTGCCGGAGAGGCATTTCCGGATTCCGAAGCGGGCTCGGCCGCCAAGATGGGCGCCATGCTGAGCCTGTTCGCCTTCGTGCCCGCTGCGCTGGTGATGAAAATGCGCCGCGCCAGGCAGACAGGCGCGTAGCTTCGTAGTTCTTCCCCCCTTGGGCGGGGATCATCGCAGAACTGGAGGAAACCATGTACATCGTCATCCTCGCCGGCGGCTCCGGCACCAGGTTCTGGCCGCTTTCCCGCAAGAGCACCCCGAAGCAGCTCATGTCCGTCTTCGGCGGCAAGTCCATGCTGCAAAGGACCGTGGAACGCGTCCTGCCGCTGGATCCCAAACGGGTATTGGTGATCACCAACGCCCTGCAGGCGGCCGAGACCAGGGCCCAGTTGTCCTGCATCGAAGGGGTCCCGGTGGACGTGATCGAGGAGCCGGTGGGGCGCAACACCGCGCCTGCCATCGGCCTGGCCGCATCCATCATCGCCCGTTTCGATCCCGACGGGATCATGGTCGTGCTCCCCGCCGACCACTACATCGTCGACGAAGAGACCTTCCGTGCCACCCTGGCGGCGGCCCGTTCGGTAGCCGTGAGCGGAGCGCTGGTGACCCTGGGCATCACCCCCACCCGGCCCGAGACCGGCTACGGCTACATCGAGGCGGCTGAGCCGGCCGATTCGGGGGCGGCGCCGGTGAAGCGCTTCGTGGAGAAGCCGAACCTGGAGCGCGCCGTCGAGTTCTTGGCCTCCGGGCGTTTTTACTGGAACAGCGGCATGTTCGTCTGGGGTGCCTGCGCCATACTGGACCAGATCGGTCAGCACATGCCCGAGCTCTCCCGGGCCCTGGCCAAGCTCTGCTTCGAGTCCGACGTCTGGGAGCTCTCCGACTTGAAGCCCCAGATCGCCGACATCTACGGCGGCATCAAGGGGGAGTCGATCGACTTCGGCGTGATGGAGAAGGCCAAGGACGTGCAGGTCATCCCGGCCTCCTTCGGCTGGAGCGACGTGGGGAGTTGGAGCGCCCTTCCCGAGGTGATGGAGGCGGACGCGGCGGGGCACGTGGTGATCAACTCAAGCGGCGCCGTTTCCGTCGGAGCCAAGGAGTGTCTTGCCTATGGCAACGGTAAAGTGGTAGCTTTTGTCGGGGTCAGCGACCTGATCGTGGTGGACACCCCCGACGCCCTCCTGGTCTGCTCCAAGGGTGCCGCCCAGGACGTGAAGAAAGTGGTCGAAGAACTGGAGCGGCAGGGGAAGCTGGAACTGCTTTAAAAACAGTTCTACGTTCTACGTTCTAGGTTCTACGTTAACTGCTCTAACCACCACGCCAGGTGCTGAGTCGAAGGCGGGGGCTTACAACGTAGAACGTAGAACATAGAACGTAGAACGGATTTCTGGGGTTAGTTATGTTTGGCTGGACCGGAAAGTTGCTGCATGTCGATCTCACCCGCGGCACCTGCGAGCGCAGGGAGATCCCCACTGAAATTCTGCACGCCTACCTGGGCGGGCGCGGGCTGGGCGTCCGGCTCATGCGCGACTACTTCCGCCTCGGCCCCTTCGAGCCGGACCTGCCGCTCATCTTCGCCGTCGGCCCCCTGTGCGGCACCAGCTCACCCACCGCGGCGCGCCTCTCCTGCGTCTCGCGCTCGCCGCTCACCGGCACCATCTACGACTGCTCGGCCGGGGGGCGTTTCGCCTGGCGGCTCAAGGCGGCCGGCCTGGATGCCCTCTTCATCACCGGCAAGAGCCCTGCGCCGGTCTTCCTCTCCATCGACCCGGCAGGGGACCATCTGCATCCGGCCCAGTCGCTGTGGGGCAAGGGGGTGAAGGAGACCGTGGCGGCGCTCGGCCAGTATGGCTCGGTCACCACCATCGGCCCCGCCGGGGAAAACGGCGTCCTCTTCGCCAACATCATGATGGGCGAGGGGAACTCGATCGGCCGCGGCGGGCTGGGCGCCGTCATGGGGGCCAAGGGGCTGAAGGCGATCACCGCGCAGGGGGACGGCGTGACCGGCGTCGCCGATAAGGAGCGCTTCGATGCCGCCCGCGGCGATGTCATGCGTCTGTTCCGCGCCTCGCCGGTCATCTTCGGGGAACTGGGCATCGCCGAGTACGGCACCCCGGCGCTGGTCGACCTGATGGCGCAGCGGCGCATGGCGCCCACCGAGAACTTCCGCTCCACCTTTTTCGCCGATTCCGGCAACTACTCGGGACCGGCCATCCGCAAGGAGTGCGGCGCCAGGAAGGAAGGGTGCTACGGCTGCCCCATCCAGTGCAAGAAGGCGAGCGCCGCCGGCGAGCCGCTGCCGGAGTACGAAACCGTGAACCACTTCGGCGCCCTGAACGGCATCTCCGACCTGCATGCCATCGTCAAGGCCAACTCCCTGTGCAACGAACTGGGGCTTGACACCATCTCCGCCGCGGCGACCCTCTCCGCCTTCGGCGAGGCGCGCGGACGCTTCCCGGATGCCGCCGAGGTGGCGACCCTTTTGGCCGATATCGCCTACCGGCACGACCAGGGCGAACTTTTAAGCCTCGGCTCGCGGCGCATGGCGGAGGTCCTGGGCAAGCCCGAGCTTTCCATGAGCGTGAAATCCCTGGAGCTGCCGGCGTACGACCCGCGCGGCGCCTACGGCATGGCGCTCGCCTACGTCACCTCCAACCGCGGCGGCTGCCACCTGCGCGCCTACCCGATCTCGCACGAGATCCTGAGAAAGCCGGTCCCCACCGACCGCTTCTCCTTCTCCGGCAAGGCCCGCATCATCAAGATCGCCGAAGACGTCAACGCGGCGGTCGATTCCCTGGTCGCCTGCAAGTTCGCCTTCTTCGGCGCTACCCTGGAGGAATACGGCGAGCTCCTCTCCGCGGTGACCGGCGTGGAGTACGGGCCGGAGTCGCTCAAGGGCATCGGCGAGCGCATCTACCTTACCGAGCGCTTCTACAACTGCGGCAACGGTTTCGACCGCAGTCACGACACGCTGCCGCGCCGGTTCTTCGAGGAGGCGGGGAGCGCGGGCGAGGGGATCGACGTGCACCCGATCGACCGCGCCCGTTTCGACGAGGAGTTGCAGAAGTACTACCGCATCCGCGGCCTGGACGAGGACGGCCGTTTCGGCGACCGAAACCTTCTCGATGAGTTGCCCTGATGTACGCCACCACAACCAACATGAAGCTGTGAGATATGCGAGACCAGATCAGTAAATACACCGGCAAGCTCCTTGCCGACCGCTCGGCCTGTGCCGACGGCATCGCCTTCGCGGCCCAGGACGACGCGCTGATCACGGCTGGCGCCCCCGAACTGGCCGCACTGGCGGGAGCCACGCTGTCGCGCCTGAACTCCCTGGCGCTCGTGGCCGCGCGCCCGACGCTTCCCTTCGCCGACTTCCTGGTCGCGCGGGCGGGGCAGGGGGAGGAGTGCATCGTGCCGCAGGATACCGAGACCCGGACCTTCCTGCACGACATACCCTTCCTGCGCCGCAAGGATCTCTCGGGGGACGCCGCCCCCGTCCTGGCGCGGCTGCTCGGCAACCGCAAAGGGGTCATCGTCGAGGGAGTCGGCATCGTCGCCGTCGGCGCCATCACCGTGGAGCAGGCCTTCATCAACTACTCCTCCGTGTTCCATTCCACCTTCGTCAAGTACCTGCAGGACGTGCTCGTCGAGGGGTTCCGCCTTCCGGGCGAGGAGGAGGCCTTCGACTCCTTCCGCAGGGAGTGGCTGAGGCCGCTCTCCGCCTCCGGGCTCGACTTCGTCGAGGCGCTTTCCCTGGAGAAGGAAGCGATCCTTGCCGAGATCGAGCGGGTGGGGCGCTACACCGTGGAGCGGGGGCTGGTGGATTCCTTCTTCGGCAACATCTCGGCGGTGGCCGGCGAGCGGATCTACATCTCGCAGACCGCGGCGAGTCTCGACGAACTGAAGGGGTGTATCGACCCCGTTCCGGCCGACAACTCCTCCACCACCGGGATCACCGCCTCCAGCGAGCTCTTGGCGCACCGAAAGATCTACGAGCAGACCGGCGCCCGCGTCATCCTGCACGGGCATCCCAAGTTTTCCGTGGTGATGAGCATGCTCTGCGACAAGAAGAAGGACTGCGCCATCAAGGATTGCTGGAAGGACTGCCCCCACGTGCGCGACCTGGGGGGGACGCCGGTCGTCGCCGGCGAGATAGGGGCCGGCGGGCTGGCGAAGCGGGTCCCGCCGGTCATCGGCGCCAGCGGTTCCGCCATCGTCTACGGCCACGGCGTCTTCACGCTGGGACGCGCAGGCTTCGGCGAGACCTTCAGGGCCATGGTCGACGTGGAGAATTTCTGCCGTGAGGAGTACTTCCGGCAGCTTGATATCACAAAGGCTTAAAATTTAACGCAAAGCCGCAAAGGCGCAAAGGAAGCCACAACCTCTTTTAAAAGGGTTCGGGTTGGTTTCTTTGCGGCCTTGCGGCTTTGCGTTAATTTTGGTTTTCGGATTTAGGAGGTTGTTTGTCTGAAAAGAAGAACATAGCCCGCGCCGCCGGCGTGTTGGGCGCAGCCACCATGCTCTCCCGCATCATGGGCATGATCCGGGACATGGTCGTTTCCCGCATGTTCGGCGCCGGCCTCTACACCGACGCCTTCTTCGCCGCATTCCAGATCCCCAACATGCTGCGCCGCTTCTTCGCCGAGGGAGCACTCACCTCCGCCTTCGTCCCCACCTTCTCGGAATGGCACACCAACAGGGGGGAGGAGGAGACCCGGGCGCTGGCCAACGTCTGCTTCACCGCGCTCACCATAGTCATGGCGGGGATCACCATCCTCGGCATCATCTTCTCGCCCCAGATCGTGCACGTCATGTTCCCCGGCTTCTCCTCCAACCCGGAGAAGCTCTCGGTGACCATCCTGCTGAACCGGCTCATGTTCCCGTACATCTTCTTCGTGAGCCTGGTCGCCCTGTGCATGGGGATACTGAACACGCTGCGCCATTTCTTCACCCCGGCCATCTCGACGGTGTTCCTGAACATCTCCATGATCCTGTGCGCCCTGCTGCTGCACGACCGCTTCCAGGTCCCCATCGTCGCCCTGGCCGTCGGCGTGCTGATCGGCGGGGTGCTGCAGCTGGTCCTGCAGTTGCCGGTCCTGTACCGGATGGGCTTTCCGCTCAAGCCCAACTTTGACCTGAACCACCCGGCCCTGAAGAGGATCACGCTGCTCATGGGGCCGTCGGTTTTCGGCGTCGGGGTCTACTACCTCAACATAGCGGTCGGGTCCATCCTGGCATCGCTGCTTCCGGAGGGGAGCGTTTCCTACCTCTACTACGCGCAGCGGCTGTTCGAGTTTCCCCAGGGGATCTTCACCGTGTCGGTGGCCCAGGCGGTGCTTCCTTCCATGAGCCGGCAGGCAGCCACAGGCGACATGGACGCGCTCAAGGAATCGCTCTCCTACGGCGTCCGGCTCACCCTGCTCATCACCATACCCGCCATGGTCGGGCTCATGTTCTGCGCCACGCCGATCTTCTCCCTGCTGTTCATGGGCGGGGCCTTCGACTACGCCAAGGCAGTCAACTGCGGCACCGCGCTTCTTTACTACTCGGTGGGGCTGACTTTCGTGGCGCTGGTGCGCGTGCTGGTCCCCGCCTTCTACGCGCTCAAGGACACCAAGACGCCGGTCGTGATCGCCTTCGTCGCCTTCCTGCTCAACCTGCTGTTCAGCCTGCTGCTGATGGGGCCGATGAAGCACGGCGGGCTCGCGCTGGCCTCGTCGCTTTCCGCGCTGGGGAACATGATGCTCCTGCTCTGGTTCCTGAGAAAGAAGATCGGCCCCTTCGGCGGTCGGGCCATTGCCGTTGCCGGGGTGAAAGGGGTGATCGCCTCCATTCCGATGGCGCTGGCGGTGTATTGGATCATGCGTCTCATCGACTGGTCGCCGGCAGGGAAAAGGCTGCTCAAAGGGGGCGTGTTGGGAGGCGGGGTGCTGGCCGGTATGGCCATCTTCCTGGTGTCGGCGCACCTGCTGCGCTGCGAAGAGGCCGGTGACGTGATCGGCCTGGTGAAGAGGAAGCTGTTTAAAAAATAGAAGGGGCGCTTTGGGAAGGCCACGGGGGCGCGAGGTGGGCGGAAATCGGGTAGTTATGCACAGGATTTCCACCGGGGTCGCCACCTAATTAGGTTCAGCTAATACAGTGTGTGGTCGATAGACCACGTTTGTATACAATCCGGCATAAGTAGTTGATTTTTCGTTCGAATATCGGCGTGGCCAATATTTATGCAGAACGCGGAAAGTGCTTAAAAGCCGTAGGTTTCTCAGTTTGTCAACATCGTTTTCCACACCTTATCCACACAAAATGTGGATAAGCCTCTGGTCTCTCAAAAATATTAATTAGATTCAACATTTCTCTAATTTCTTGGCCTCTTCCCAGAGTAGGTCCATCTCTTCAAGGGTGGCATCCTGCAGCCTCCGCCCCCCGCCGTGCAGCGTCTCTTCGATGTGGTTGAAGCGCCGGGTGAAACGCTGAATCGTCTTCCTGAGCGCCTCCTCCGGGTCGAGCGACAGGAAGCGCCCCAGGTTCACGATGGCGAAGATGAGGTCGCCCAGTTCGGACTCCATCTCCTGCTGGTCCCCGGCGGCCATCGCCTCCTGGAACTCGTGCAACTCCTCCATCACCTTGGCGAAGACCTGGTCGGTGTGCTCCCAGTCGAAGCCGACCCGCGCAGCCTTCTCGGTGATCTTCTGCGCTTTCATAAGGGCGGGCAGGTGCGGCGGGATCCCCGACAGCGCCGACTTCCGCTCGTCCCCCTTTTCGCTCTTCTTGATCTTCTCCCAGTTCTCCACCTGTGCCGCGCTGTTCTCGATGACCTGGTCCCCGAAGACGTGGGGATGGCGGCGCACCAGCTTGTCGTTGATGGCGTCCAGCACCTGGTCCATGGTGAATGCGCCGCGTTCCTCGGCGACCGCCGCGTGAAACACCGGCTGCAGGATGAGGTCCCCCAGTTCTTCCTTGAGGAGTTCGTCGTTGTTGGCGTCGATGGCCTCGATCACCTCGTAGGACTCCTCCAAGAGGTAGCGCTTCAGCGATTCGTGGGTCTGTTCCGCGTCCCAGGGGCAGCCGCCGGGGGCGCGCAGTCTGCGCATGATCTCCATAAGGCGGTCGAAGCGGTCTTGGGTGGTTTCGGTGGACATGGTTGGATCTCCGGAAGGAATTAATGTCGTGATGTGGTCCACTGCCCCCTCTCCCTCTGGGAGAGGGCCGGGGTGAGGGCGTTGCTACGTGCACCAGCCGCTGCGGGGCAAATCCCTCACCCGCCTTCCGGGCCCCCTCTCCCGGCGGGAGAGGGGGTGGACGGGCAAGTGGAACAAGGAACGTGGTGAACGAGCTAAAGGATCAGGATCACTTGAGCCCGCTCAGGTAGTCGACCAGGGAGTCGACCTGTTTCTTCGAGAAGGTGTCGTAGGGGGGCATGGCGGTGCCGGGGTAGACCTTGGCCGGCTCGCGGATCACCTGCTCCAGGAAACGCGAATCCCGCTTGCTCCCGACGTGGGACAGTTCGGGGCCGACCACGCCGCCCTTGCCCTTGACGATGTGGCAGTCGCGGCAGCGCTCGTTGAAAAGCGCCTCGTCGGTGAGCTCCAACTGGGCCGGAGGACGCCTGGTCTCGGCAGGCTGCTGCGGTTCCCCCTTGGAGCAGCCGGCCGCAAGCGCCAGCGCCAGCGTCGCAAGAATATAAGTGCGCATAGTTAACTTCACTATTTCCCCTTCAAGTAGGTGCCGAGGAAGTTCTGCTTGTACTCCAGGAAACGCCCCTCCTCGATGGAGGTCCTGATCTCGGCCATCATGTTCAGGTAGAAGTGCACGTTGTGGATGCTGGCCAGGATCGCCGAGAGCACCTCGTTCGAGGTGAACAGGTGGTGCAGGTAGGCCCTGGTGAAGTTGCGGCAGGTGTAGCAGGTGCAGTTGGGCTCGACCGGGTAGAAGTCGCGCCGGTAGTTCTTGTTGGTGAGGCGGATACGGCCGCGGTTGGTGAAGAGGGTGGCGCTTCTGGCGTAGCGGGTCGGGATGACGCAGTCGAACATGTCGATGCCGCGCTCGACGCTCTCCAGGATGTCCTCGGGGAGGCCGACACCCATCAGGTAGCGCGGCTTGTCCTCGGGGAGGTGCGGCGCGGTGTAGCCGACCACCTGCTTCAGAAGTTCCAGCCCCTCGCCCACGGAAACCCCGCCGATGGCGTAGCCGGGGAAGTCCATCTTCACCAGGGCCTTGGCGCAGCGCTTCCTCAGGTCCTCGAACACGCTCCCCTGCACGATGCCGAACAGGTACTGGTTCTCGCGCGAGTGCGCCTCGATGCACTGCTTGGCCCAGCGGATGGTCTTCTCGGTGGAGCGCTCCGCGTACGCCTTGTCGCAGGGGTAGGGGATGCACTCGTCGAAGTTCATGATGATGTCGGCGCCCAGGGCCTCCTGGATGGCGATGGCCTTGGCCGGGTCGAGGAAGATCTCCTCGCCGGTGTCCTCGTGGCGGAAGAAGACCCCTTCTTCGGTGATGCGCTTTTTCGGGAGCGAGAAGACCTGGAACCCGCCGGAGTCGGTGAGGATGGGGCCGTCCCAGCACATGAACTTGTGCAGCCCGCCCGCCTTCTGCACCAGGGCCTCGCCCGGGTGCAGGTGCAGGTGGTAGGTGTTGGAGAGGATGATCTGGGCACCGGTCTCCTTCACCTGTGCCGGCGTCATCGCCTTCATGGCGGCGTGGGTGGCAACCGGCATGAATATCGGGGTCTGGATCTGGCCGTGGGCGGTGGTCACCACGCCGCGGCGCGCTCCGGACTTGGGGTCCTTCTTGAGCAGTTTATAAATCATGAACCTTCCTGGCTTTAATGTTTTACTGAGGGTGCCTATCCTAATTAGCAGAGCGGGGTAAAAAATGCAACATTACGGCGGCGTAAGCGATATTTCAAAACAGGGTTACTTCACTTTAGAAGGGGCTAAGGTGTCTGAACCATTAATTGTATGCTGTATACAAAAAACTGTTGCATTTTCGTATAACGGCATTTAATATGCGCGTCTATCAACCCGCCGATTTTTATGTTATAGATACCATCCACTGTTGCTAATGTGAGTTCAATAAAGGAGAGATCGAATGCAGACACTGAGCCCGTGGCGCGGTCCCCCATCCCCCCCAAGCGGAAGCCGCGAGTCCGCCCCGTGACCGGGTTTTCGGGACTTGTACTCCTCCGGTGTACGCACGCAATCCAACTCAACTGATTATCGAAAAAAGGCAAAGGGACAAAAAACATGCGAATCTTATCTAGCTCTGTGGGAAGAAAGATCCTGATGTCCATCACGGGTCAGCTCCTGATCATCTTCATCCTGATACACCTGATCGGAAACTCCACCATCTTCTTCGGCCCCAACGGCATCAACGCCTATGCTGAGCATCTGCATAGCCTGCCGCCGCTGGTCTGGGCCTTCCGCCTGTTCATGCTGGCAGCCATCGCCGTTCACATCGCTTACGGCGTCACGCTGACCCTGGAGAACAAGGCAGCCAACCCCGGCGCTTACGCGGTGAAAAGGAACCTGAAGGCGAGCTTCGCCTCCGAGAACATGATCTGGACCGGCCTGCTGGTGCTGTGCTTCATCGGCTACCACCTGCTGCAGTTCACCATTCACGGCACCCCCGACGTCGTAGTCGGCCTCGACTCCGCCAACCGTCCGGACGTGTTCAGGATGGTGGTGACCAGCTTCGGCAACGCGCTGATCTCCCTGGCCTACATGTTCGCCATGCTGATGCTGTTCCTGCACCTCTCCCACGGCATCCCGAGCTTCCTGCAGACCATGGGCTGGAACAACGAGAAGACCATCCCGGCCTTCGGTACCGGCGGCAAGGTCATCTCCGCCATCCTCATGCTTGCTTACATCTCGATTCCTGCGGTCATCCTGGCCGGCTTATTGAAACTTTAGGGGGTTCAAGTGATACTCGACGGAAAATGTCCGAAAGGACCGATTCAGACCTCGTGGGACAGGCACCGCTTCGATCTGAAGCTGGTTAACCCCGCCAACAAGCGTAAGTACAAGGTTCTCGTTGTCGGCACCGGCCTGGCCGGTGGCGCAGCCGCAGCCTCCCTGGGTGAGCTCGGCTACAACGTCGAAGCTTTCTGCTACCAGGACAGCGCACGCCGCGCCCACTCCATCGCAGCACAGGGCGGCATCAACGCAGCGAAAAACTACCCTAACGACGGCGACAGCATCTACCGTCTGTTCTACGACACCATCAAGGGCGGCGACTTCCGTGCCCGCGAGGCGGACGTTTGGCGTCTGGCCCAGGTCTCCAACAACATCATCGACCAGTGCGTGGCCCAGGGCGTTCCGTTTGCCCGCGACTACGCCGGCTACCTGGACAACCGCTCCTTCGGCGGCGCCCAGGTTTCCCGTACCTTCTACGCCCGCGGTCAAACCGGTCAGCAGCTCCTCCTGGGCGCTTACTCGGCCCTGTCCCGCCAGGTGAAGGCCGGCAGCGTTAAGCTCTTCGCCCGCACCGAGATGCTGGACCTCGTGGTGGTCGACGGCGAGGCCAAAGGTATCACCGTACGCGACCTTATCACCGGCGAGATCCGCACCCACGTGGGTGACGCGGTCGTTCTCGCAACCGGCGGTTACGTCAACGTGTTCTACCTCTCCACCAACGCGATGGGCTGCTCGGTCACCGCGAACTGGCGTGCCCACAAAAAAGGCGCCTTCTTCGCCAACCCCTGCTACACCCAGATCCACCCGACCTGCATCCCGCAGTCCGGCGATCACCAGTCCAAGCTGACCCTCATGTCCGAGTCCCTCAGGAACGACGGCCGCTGCTGGGCACCGAAGAAGAAGGGCGACAACCGTCACCCCAACGACATCCCCGAAGAGGAGCGCGACTACTACTTGGAGCGTAAGTACCCCTCCTTCGGTAACCTCGCTCCCCGTGACATCGCCTCCCGCGCAGCGAAAGAGCAGTGCGACGACGGGCGCGGCGTCGGCCCCGGCGGCCGCGGCGTAAACCTCGACTTCTCCGCTGCCATCAAGCGCGTTGGCGAGCACACCATCCGCGAGCGCTACGGCAACCTCTTCGAGATGTACGAGAAGATCACCGACGAGAATGCGTACAAGCAGCCGATGCGCATGTACCCGGCACCGCACTACTCCATGGGCGGCCTCTGGGTCGACTACAACTGCGAGAGCAACGTCCCGGGCCTCTTCGTCCTGGGCGAGGCGAACTTCTCGGTGCACGGCGCGAACCGTCTCGGCGCCTCCGCGCTGATGCAGGGTCTGGCCGACGGCTACTTCGTCATCCCCTACACCATCGCCAACTACCTGGCCAAGACCAAGCCGGGCCTGGTGTCGGCTGATCACCCCGAGTGCAAGAAGTCGGTCGAGGACGTCAAGGCCTACAACAACCGCCTCCTGAACATCAACGGCAAGAAGACCGTGTCCGAGTTCCACCGCGAACTGGGCAAGATCATGTGGGAAAACGTCGGCATGGCGAGGAGCGAAGAGAGCCTCAAGGACGCCATCAAGCGTATCCCGGTCCTGCGCGAGGAGTTCTGGCAGAACGTCAAGGTCACCGGCAAGGGCGAGGAGCTCAACCAGCAGCTCGAGAACGCCGGCCGCGTGGCGGACTTCCTCGAGTTCGGCGAGCTGATGGCGAAGGACGCCCTGCACAGGAACGAGTCCTGCGGCGGCCACTTCCGCGTCGAGCACCAGATGCCGGACGGCGAGGCCAAGCGCGACGACGAGAACTACTGCTACGTTGGAGCCTGGGAGTTCAAAGGTGTCGACAAGGAGCCCGAACTGCACAAGGAGCCGTTGACGTTCGAAAACGTTCATCTGGCGGTAAGGAGTTATAAATAATGAACCTCACACTACACGTATGGCGCCAAAGTGGCCCCAAAGCTCCGGGCAAGCTCGAGCAGTACGAGGCCAAAAACGTAAGCCCCGACCAGTCCTTCCTGGAGATGCTCGACGAAGTGAACGAGCACCTGATCAAAGAAGGCAAAGACCCGATCGCATTCGACCACGACTGCCGCGAAGGGATCTGCGGGATGTGCTCCCAGGTCATCAACGGCGTGCCGCACGGCGGCCAGGAGCGCACCACCGTCTGCCAGCTGCACATGAGGCGCTTCAACGACGGCGACACCATCTACATCGAGCCGTGGCGTGCGCTCGCCTTCCCGATCCAGAAGGACCTGATCGTGGACAGAAACGCCCTTGAGAAGATCATGCAGGCCGGTGGTTACACCTCCTGCCACACCGGCGGTGTTGCCGACGGCAACGCCATCCTGGTGCCCAAGCAGGACGCCGATTACGCCATGGACGCCGCCGAGTGCATCGGCTGCGGCGCCTGCGTCGCCGCCTGCCCCAACGGCTCGGCGATGCTCTACACCTCGGCCAAGGTTGCCCAACTGGCAGCCCTGCCGCAGGGCCAGGCGGAGGCCGCCGAGCGCGTCTGCGCCATGACCGAGGCGATGCAGGAAGCCGGCTTCGGCAACTGCTCCAACCACTACGAGTGCATGGCGGCATGCCCGAAAGGGATCAACGTCAAGTTCATCGCCAAGCTGAACCGCGAGTACCAGAAGGCGCTGTTCAAGTAGGCGGCTCGTATCAAAGAAGAACCCGGGGCGGAAGGGAAACCTTCCGCCCTTTTTTTATGGCTATATTCGCGATCCTCGTTGGTTCTCCTCCTTGTCGCCCTGCACCGAAGGAGGGGGACTGGCTCCGTAGGTGCCTGTCCCCTTGGCGTAAGGCGGGCAGGGCGCAATGGAGCGTTCCGCTAGAGGGACAGGCATCTACGGAGCCAGTCCCTTCTTAGTACTTGATTCCGGCCCCGATTTGCCTTACTTTCTGGCGCAGCCGGCTTCAGCCGTTGGGAGTGATATGCAACTTACCTATGCCTTCGTGGCCAACATCTTTTTGACCTTCATCGACGCTACCGTCGGGTATTACGCGGCTCCGGCCCTGGCGGCACTGGTGGGGACCGATGCCGAGGGAGCCGAGGCGTCGGTCCGGGGCATCCGACGGCTGCTCTCCGCGGTGGTGGCCCTGTACATGTTCTTCAACTGCCTGGCCTATTTCGACGGTATCGCGTGGCTTTTGTTCTGCACCACTGCCGTGCTGGCCGTGGACATCACCGCACAGCTGGTCATCTTCCGCAGGATGGCCGGGCCCGGGGGGCGCTGACGGCGTGCTCCTCGTACCCTTCATCTCTTGGCAGGGGCGCCTGAAGGCCGATGCGCGGCGCTGAGGGGACAAGCTCGCACGTACTGTCATTGCAGGCCCTGTCACTGTCTTCATTCAGGATAGATGGAGTGGGTATCCCGTTGCAGCCATGACCCTAATTGCCCTCGAAGCGAAAAAATGGTTTATCAGCCTTCGCTAATGTGTTATTTTTGTCCCTCTGCTGTTCCGCTGTCGCTTTTGGCAGCGCACGAGGTAACACATGAGCGAGATGCGATCTCCCATAGCGAGGTTCAAGACCTGCATATGGAAAAGGGGAGGCTCCACCATGGAGCATCACCTCTTTGTGCTGCTGTGCATCACGGCGGCCGTCGCCTCGTTCTTTGTCGTCATTCCCACTAATTACCTGCAGCACCTTCCTGTCTACATCAACGTTTGCGTCGCCGTTTTCGGAGTGCTGGCGCTGCTGCTTCTGTGTGAGGCGAGCCGGGGGCGCTACCACACGGCGGCGCTCTTCTTCCTGTTTCTGGTCCTGCTGAACCTGATCTGGTTCCCCAACGCCGCTTCGGAGGGAAGCCTGCCCCTGTACTTTTTCTGCCTGCTTATGTACCTCCCCATCTTCTTCAGGGGGCGAGCGCGATGGCTTCCGCTGGCCGTTACCTTCATTGACGCTATGGTGCTCATGGCCCTGGAGTTGCGGTTTCCCGAGTGGGTCACGCCGTTTCGCTCCGAACAGGATCGCCTCGCAGATAACATCGTCGGTTTCGCCGTTACCACCGTATTCTGCGCCGTCATGCTCTGGACGCTGCTGAGAAACTACGAGAAGGAGCAAAACCGGTTGGTCGCGGTGAACGAGGAACTGCAGCGGGTAATCGTGGAGCGTGCCGAGGTGGAGGGGGCGCTGCTGCAAAACCAGGAGCTGCTGAATTCGGTGATCAACGGGACTACGGACGCCATCTTCGTCAAAGACATCAACGGGCGCTATCTCCTCTTCAATAAGGCCTCCTGCCAGATGACTGGCAAGACGCAGGAGCAAGTACTGGGCAAGGATGACATGGAGGTTTTTCCCTCCGAGGTGGCGTGTTCCGTTATGGCGATGGACCAGCAGGTGCTGACGGCCAACCGGACGCAGGTGGGGGAGCGGGAGTTAGTTGGCGGCGGCGGACGGTATGTGGTCGAGGTGATCAAGGGGCCGCTGCACAACAAGCAGGGACAGGTGGTCGGCCTCTTCGGGATCTCCCGCGACGTCACCCAGAGCCGGCGCATGGCAGAGGAACTGAGGCAGTTGAACGAAGAACTGGAGCGACGGGTAGTAGAGCGCACGGAGCGGCTGGAAGTGGCCATGCGGGAACAGGAAGCCTTCAGCTACTCGGTCTCCCACGACCTGCGCGGCCCGCTGCGGCACATCAACAGCTACGGTTCGATACTGCTCGAAGAATTCGGCCCGGATCTCGCGCCCGAGGCGCGAGGATACCTGGAGCGGATCCGCACCTCCAGCAAGAGGATGGGGGACCTGATCGACGGCCTGCTGGAACTATCCCGCATCGGGCGCTCCGAGTTGAACCGGGACACGGTGAGCCTGAGCGAACTCGCCTTCGGCATCGGCTGCAAACTGCAGGATTCCGAGCCGTCGCGGCGAGTCGATTTCCTGATCCAGCCTGGTCTGCACGTCGAGGGAGACCGGCTGCTGCTGGAGTTGATGCTGGAAAGTCTGGTCGGCAACGCATGGAAGTACTCCAGCGTCCGGGAGCGGGCCCGGATCGAGCTCGGCTCTTCGCTGCACGAGGAGGGCGAGGCCTTTTTCATCAAGGACAATGGTGTCGGGTTCGACATGGCGTACCAGGACAAGCTGTTCGGGGCGTTCCAGCGGCTGCACGGCGCCGAGTTCGAGGGGACCGGCATCGGCCTGGCTACGGTGAAACGGATCGTGGAGCGGCACGGCGGATCGGTCTGGGCGCACGGGGTGGTGGACCAGGGTGCCACCGTGTACTTCACCCTGCCGCGGGGATAGGGGGATTTGGCATGGGACGTTGTTGCCGGTTGCTGCTTGTTTGCCTGGTGGCCCTTGTGCTGACTGCCGCCACCTGGCAGCGGCAGTTGCTGTACTTCCCGACCCATCACGATGGCAGCAACGGGCTGGCGCCGTGGCGCGACCAGGGGGAGGTGATCGGTTTCGCCCGGACCGTCCCCAGTCCAAAGAACGTCTGGCTCATGCTGCACGGCAACGGCGGGCAGGCCAGTGACCGCGCCTACGCCCTTCCTTCGTTTGCCGACGAAGACACCGTCTATATCCTGGAATACCCGGGCTACGGCCAGCGCCCCGGTTCTCCTTCCAAGGAGGCACTGAACCAGGCAGCCAAGCAGGGATACCTATTGCTGCGGCGCGAGTACCCGGACACGCCGGTCTGCGTGGTGGGGGAGTCGCTAGGGAGCGGTCCCGCCTGCTCCCTGGCCGCAGTTCAGCCTGCGCCGGACAAGATCGTGCTGGTGGCGCCGTTCGACAAGCTGCACCGGGTGGCGCAGTACCACTACTGGTTTCTGCCGGTGCGCCTGCTCCTCCCCGACAACTGGGACAACATCAAGGCACTCAAGGGGTATCAGGGGAGGGTGGAGATCTTCGGCGCCAGGGAGGATAAGGTGATTCCGGAAAAGTTCGCCAAGAGCCTTGCTGAGAGCAGGCCGGGAACCGTGTTCCGTGAGATCGAAGGCGGCCACAACGACTGGTCGGCGCCGGGGCGGGTGAGCATCAGGAACCCGTGAAACCATTTATCTAACGCAAAGCCGCAAAGGCGCAAAGAGAGGCCAATCAGGGGGCAGGCTCTTTACCGTTCTTTGCGGCTTTGCGTTATTGCGTTGAGTTCAAAGGGGTTGAAAAAAGGCGCGGCCGGTTTCGGCAGTGCCTTTTTCGCGTCAGGCGATCCTGGTGAACTTGTCCTTGGGGACCAGGCAGACGGTGCACTTGTCGGGCGCCTCGTCGTAGACGGTGTTGCCGCAGACTTCACAGACGTAGATGGGACGGTCGGCGAGGTCGACACCGTTTTGTACCGCCGCCAGGGCCTGCTGGTACAGGTCGTGATGCACCTCTTCTACCGCCAGGGCGAACTTGAAGGAGTTCTCCGCCGCGCGGTGCCCCTCCTGCCTGGCCTGCTCGAGAAACGGCGGGTACATCTTCTGGAATTCGAAACCTTCTCCCTCGATGGCCTCTTTCAGGTTGTCGACGGTGTTCTTGATTCCGTCCATGGCGCGCAGGTGCGCATGGGCATGCACCGTTTCGGCGTGGGCCGCGGCGCGGAACAGCTTGGCTACCTGCGGCAGCCCCTCCGCTTCGGCCTTCTTGGCAAAAGCAAGGTACTTACGGTTGGCTTGACTCTCTCCAGCAAATGCCTCGGCAAGGTTATCCTTTGTCGACATCTCTTCCTCCTGATTGTGTAAAAATATGCTGCTTGAATATAGCGGGGCATCTGTTTCAGTCAAGGCGCCGTGTACATTATATTTATCTGATATGTATACGTTTTCTGGAGGCAGGACGGCGGGGTGACGGCCTTCTTGACATTAAGATGTGTCAATGTAATCTTCGTGAGGTGTTTTGGGTGAGAGTGTCGGTAGTACTTGCGGCGGCACCAGAGAGGTCTGCATGGCGCGAGAGATCACCACTCTTCAGGAGATGCTCGACAGGATCGGGGATTCCGCAGACGACGCGGGGCGCGTCTCGTTGGGGAAAATCGTGGAATCGGTGGGGAACCGATCCTTCGGGCCGCTGCTGCTCATGGTGGGCATCATCGCCGCTTCCCCCCTGAGCGGTATGCCAGGGGTCCCGACCGCAACCGGTGTGCTGATCCTGCTGATTGCGGGGCAGCTCTTCTTCCGCCGGGATCACTTCTGGCTGCCGAAATGGCTATTGCGGCGCTCGTTGGCGCAAGACAAGGTGACCAAGGCGATCAGGTGGCTTCGTCCCTTGGCGCGATTCATCGACCGGTGGCTGCGCCCACGTCTGCCGGCACTGATCAGGGGGGGGAGCATCTACCTGATCTCCTTCATCTGTGGGTCCATAGCGATCGTGATGCCGATGATGGAACTGGTCCCCTTCTCCGCGCATGGAGCAGGGGTGGCCCTTTCGGCTTTCGGGCTGGCCCTGATCTCACGCGACGGTCTGCTCGCGCTGATCGCCTTCGCGGTGACCGCGGTAAGTTTCGGGCTGGTGATCTACCAGTTCAGCTAGATCGGCGCCCTAACGGATGTACTCCTCGCGCACCGGGGAGAACACCTCGATGGCCACGGCATCCTCAAGAATCTCGGCCTTGTGCTGCGCGCCACCTGCGATGCACCAGCTGTCCCCCGGAAGCACCTCCTGCTGACTCCCATCGATGCTGAGCCTGATCCGGCCGCTTACCAGGTAGCCCGTCTGTTCGTGCGGGTGGCTGTGTACCGGGAGCTGCGCACCCTTTTCCAGCAGAAACTCCACCATCAGTGTCTTAGCCCCGTGGACCAGTGTCTTTTGGCGGATACCCGGCAGTACCTCCTGATAGCCCGCGTCGCTTCTCTTCTCGAACATCTTTTTCTCCTTTGCTTTCGGTTCCCCCGCCCCTTGCGGGAGGGGGGCTCCGCCGCCACATTCCGCTCACTCGCCGTCCAGCGCGCCGGTCTGGCGCAGCGCCTCGTAGAGCACGATGCCCGCCGAGGTGGAGAGGTTCAGGCTGCGCACCTTGCCGGTGATCGGGATGCGCACCGCGGTCTGGAGGTTCGCCTCGATCAGTTCCTCGGGGAGCCCCTTGGTCTCCTTGCCGAAAACGATGAAGTCGCCGGGGCGAAACGAGAATTGCAGATAACTTTGCGGGGCCTTCTTGCTGGTGTAAATGAAACGCCCGTCCGGGAAGGAGCGCTTGAGCGTGTCGAGGTCGTCCCAGTAACGGATGTCGACTTCGCTCCAGTAGTCGAGCCCAGCCCGCTTGAGGTAGCGGTCATCGGTGGAGAAGCCGAGCTTGCCGACCAGGTGCAGGATGGTGCCGGTGGCGCCGCACAGCCTGGCAATGTTGCCCGTGTTGGGCGGAATCTCCGGCTCCACCAGGACTATGTGAAATGGTTGTTGCGATGACATCGGTGACCTCGAAAAGGGTGCTTTTGTGGAAGCAAAAAAGGGCTCAGTCATAGAAAAAAGTTCCACAGGATGAGTGGAATTTTGACCCCGAAAATGAGCTTCCCACACGGGTGATATTTGTAGCTCAAAGCAAAAAATAAGGCAAAGATAAACGGCTAAAAGCCTGTAACGGCGGGGGGTTGTCTGGGGGGTAGGCTCTGTAAGCTTGCAATTTATCGACAGATAGTCTATGATGCCCCCCTCACACACCTACCGGAGGCAACTTTGGATACGCCTGACAACAGTGGTCACTTCGGCCGTTTCGGCGGCAGATACGTCTCGGAAACGCTCATGCCGGCGCTGCTCGAACTCGAGCAAGCGTACAACCATTTTCGCAACGAAAAGGGGTTCCAGGAGGAGTTCGCCTACTACCTGCGCCAGTACGTCGGCCGCCCCAACCCGCTCTATTTCGCCGAGAAACTGAGCCGGAAAATGGGGGGCGCGAAGATCTATCTGAAGCGCGAGGACCTGAACCACACCGGCGCTCACAAGGTGAACAACACCATCGGCCAGGCGCTGCTTGCCAAGCGGATGGGCAAGAACAAGGTGATCGCCGAGACCGGCGCGGGCCAGCACGGCGTGGCGACCGCGACCGTCGCGGCGCTGTTCGGCATGGAGTGTGAGGTGTTCATGGGCGAGGAGGACATCCGGCGCCAGTCCCTGAACGTGTTCCGCATGAAGCTTCTGGGCGCCAAGGTCAACCCGGTCAGTTCCGGCACCGCGACCCTGAAGGACGCCATGAACGAGGCGATGCGCCAGTGGGTGACCAATGTTGAGGACACCTTCTACATCATCGGCACCGTCGCCGGCCCCCACCCCTACCCGGTCATGGTGCGCGACTTCCAGGCCATCATCGGCCAGGAGGCGAGGGCGCAGCACCTGGAAGCCGAGGGGAGGCTGCCCGACTACCTGATCGCCGCCGTAGGCGGGGGGAGCAACGCCATCGGGCTGTTCCACCCCTTCGTCAACGACGGGTCGGTGCAGATGATCGGCGTCGAGGCCGCCGGTTACGGCATAGACAGCGGCAAGCACGCCGCACCGCTTTCCGCCGGCAGTGTCGGGGTGCTGCACGGCAACAAAACGTACCTCCTGCAGGACGAGTTCGGTCAGATCGCCCATGCCCATTCCATTTCGGCCGGACTGGACTACCCGGGCGTCGGGCCGGAGCACTCGTACCTCAAGGAGATCGGACGGGCCAGCTACGTTTCCGTCACCGATGACGAGGCGCTGGACGCGTTCCAGGTGCTGACCCGCGAGGAGGGAATCATTCCCGCACTGGAGTCTTCCCACGCAGTCGCCCATGCACTGCGTCTGGCTCCGACACTTTCCACCAATGAGAGCATCGTCGTCTGTCTGTCGGGCAGGGGCGATAAGGACATCCACACCGTAGCCGATGTTATGGGGGTGCAGCTTTAATATAGAAAAATCGAGGCTTTAGTGGGGGAGGTCCGCTGAGCGGGGCTCCCTTTTTATTCGACAAGATTGCACAAATCTAATGTGCGGCTTGCAATGTGCGTCGGATTTGATTACACTAATAACCTCAGATTGGCGACGAGCCAATGTGATTCCAATGAAAGGAGATGATTGGCGCGGGCTTCACTACCGACATTTAGTATCTCTACCTAAAGCCGGCAAAAGCCATTCAACAGCGATTTATGAAACGAAAAATTGTATTGCTGGTCGCGGTGCTCATGATGACGGCATCGTGCGACCAGTCCCACCTGCAGCAGGCGCAGGTCCCGGTGACTCCCTCGGTGTCGGAGTCGGACCGGGCGCTGCTCACCTGGGCGGAGGGGAGCGAGAAGCAGGGTGAGAAATCCCCCGCCTCGGCCCCGGCCGTGCAGATGGATCTGCCCAAGGCGGCAGAACTCGACGGGAGGAAGAAACTGGTTCCCGCCATCTACGCCACGTTCGCCCGCCGGACCACTCCGGCCCGGGCCAAGTGGCTTGCCGAAATCTGCTACGAGAAGACGGAGGGGACGAAATTCACACCGCTGGACCTGGCTGAGATAGCCCTGGCGGAAACAGGCGGACACAAGCTCTCATCGAGAGCGGTATCCCCCAAGGGCGCCCTGGGGGTCTGGCAGTTGATGCCGGAGCGGGCGGAAAGCCACGGCTACACCCCCCAGGACATGTGGGACGACGAGAAGTGCGCGGAAGCGGCCGTGAAGGAGCTGTACGAGAAGCTGGACATGGCCAAGGGGAACATGGCCCGCGCCAAGCGGCTCTACTGCGGCACCGGGCCGGCGGCGAGGGCCTACGACAAGATCCGCAAGCGCTTCAGGACGGAGATACTGCGGGAGATGCAAAGGGGCATGCTGATGCAGCAGGTGGCAGTCAACGGATAGTCCTTTTGCTGTTTGAGGTTTGGTTGTGCTATAGTGGGCGGGTTCTTTCGGGGACCCGCCCTCTTTGTTTTCGGGCTACCGCCTATCCAGGAGTCTGGTTGTGAGAAAAATTGTTGGCATTTTGTTGGTGGTCGTTCTTCTTGCCGGGTGCAACAGGCTGGTCAACGCGCCGCAGGTTACCGTTCAGGACCTGAACGTGGTTTCCGTCGATCCGACCGGCGCCGGGATGGAGCTCTACCTGCGGGTGCAGAACACCAACAGCTTCGACGTCAAGCTGCAGGGGTACAGCTATGACATCAAGATCATGACGCTGCCGCTGGCCAAGGGGGGCGCGCGGGAAGAGATCAATTTCCCCGCCCACGAGGAGACCGATGTCCGCATCCCGATCCGCATCACCTATGCCGATCTGCTGGAGATCCTCAAGCGCAAGCCGGACCCGGACAAGATCCCGTACCAGGTGGCGGCGGGACTGGACCTGGAGACCCCGGTGGGACAGATGACCGTTCCGGTGAAGAAGAGCGGCACCTACGCCATCCCAAAGAAGTACCGCCCGGCCGCCATCTTCGGCAAGATCGCCGACTTCCTCAAATTCTAAGTAGACCATTCTTCCGCTCGTCCCCTCTCCCTGTGGGAGAGGGTGCCCGAAGGGCGGGTGAGGGAGGGGGGGCGAGTCGATCCCCTCACCCGACCCTCTCCCGAAGGGATAGGGGTTTGTGTAGGCCAATGGAGATTCTATGAACGTTGTTGATATCACGGGGCTTTCCAAGAGCTTCGGCCCGCGTGTCCTCATGGACGGCGTCACCTTCGCCGTGGGGGAGGACGAGCGGGTGGGGCTGATCGGCGCCAACGGCGCCGGCAAGTCGACCCTCCTTACCATCCTCGCCGGGGCGGAGGACCGTGATGGCGGCTCCATCGCCATGAAACGGGGCGCCTCGGTCGGCTACCTGAGCCAGGAGCCGGTGCTCGACGAGAGCGCCACCGTCGCCGCCGAGATCGAGAGCGGCCTCACCGCCATCCGGGCCGCCATGGCGAGCTTCAACGAGCTCTCGGAGAAGATGGCGGGCAACCCGCCCGACATGGACCGGCTGCTCGCCCGACAGGGGGAGCTCTCGGTCTGGATCGAGCACCACGGCGGCTGGAACACCGACCACCGCGTGCTGGAGATGATGACCCACCTGCAGCTTCCCGACCCGCACCAGGTCATCGGCACCCTTTCCGGCGGCACCAAGCGCCGCGTGGCGCTGGCGAAGCTCCTGCTGCAGGCGCCCGAACTGCTGCTTCTGGACGAGCCGACCAACCATCTGGACGCGGACACCACCCAGTGGCTCCAGGAGCACCTGAAGGCGTACCCGGGCGCGGTCATGCTGATCACCCACGATCGCTATTTCCTGGACCAGGTGGTGACCCGGATGCTGGAGCTCGAGCGCGGCGCCCTCATCTCCTACCAGGGGGGATACTCCACCTACCTCACCCTGCGCGAAGAACGGCTCATGGGCGAGGCGAGCCGCCGCTCGCGCCTTTTGAACCTGCTGCGCATCGAGACCGACTGGATCCGGCGCGGACCGCCGGCGCGCTCCACCAAGCAGAAGGCCAGGATCGACCGCTACCATGCCCTGGAGGAGAGCCTTTCCGGCCCGGCGCGCCGTGACCTCAAGATCGGCTTCAATACCGAAGAGGGGCTGGGCGGGACCATCCTGGAGATGGACGGCGTCAGCAAGGGGTACGGCGAGAGAAGGCTCATCAACCGGCTCAGCTTCGGCATGAAACGCGGCGACCGCATCGGCGTCATCGGCCCCAACGGCTGCGGCAAGACCACCCTGATCCGGATGATCATGGGGGAGGAGGAGCCCGACCAGGGGAAGGTCGTGGTGGGCAAGAAGACCAAGATCTCCTACTTCGACCAGCTGCGCGAGGTGCTCGATCCCAACCAGACCATCTACGACTTCTTCGGCGAGGGGGACTACGTCACCACCGCCACCGGCGAAAAGCGGCACAAGATCGGCTACCTGGAGGACTTCCTGTTCTCGGGCGAGGACCGCAGGCGGCCAGTGGGGAGCCTCTCCGGCGGCGAAAAGAGCCGGCTGATCCTGGCCAGGCTCATGCTGCAGGATTCCAACCTGCTGGTGTTGGACGAGCCGACCAACGACCTGGACATCCCGACCCTGCAGCTTTTGGATGCCTCGATCTCCGCCTTTCCCGGCTGCGTGCTCATGGTGACCCACGACCGCTTCTTCCTGGACAAGGTGGCCACCGGCGTATTGGCCTTCGAAGGTGACGGCGGCGTGGTCTTCTACGAGGGGAACTACACCAACTACCGCGAGCGCAAGGAGGCGGCCCGCGTGGCGGCAGCCGCGCAGCGGGTCGAGAAGAAGGAGGCCCAGGCGGCCAAGGCGGAGAAGCCCAAAAAGGGGCTCACCTACGCGGAACGGATCGAGCTGGAAAAGCTGGAGGGGAGCATCGAGGCGCTGGAGCAGGAGTTCGCCACGGTGCAGGAACTTCTGGGGGACCCTTCCCGCTACGACACGGTGCAAGGCGGCATCGCCGCCATCACCGCCGACTACGGCAGGCTCGAGGCGGAGTTGGCCGCGGCGTACGGGCGGTGGGAGGAGTTGGAGACGAAGAAGGGGAATTGACAGTGGAAAGCTGACAATCTGCCGGTTTTTGCATCAAAAAAGGCTTCTGCGGGCACGCCCCTGCAGAAGCCTTTTGCTATGGTGAAATGCACTTTCTTCCGTAGTTCCCCTCTCCCTCCGGGAGAGGGTGCCCGAAGGGCGGGTGAGGGCTCTGGCCGTCTGCCGGAATGTTGCCTTCAGCAATTCCCTCGCCCTGAAAGGCAAGGGGGACAGGCACCTGGCGGAGCCAGTCCCCTAATTGCCTTTGAATATCTCCTTGGCCAGCCTGAGGCTCACCTTCCTCTTGGTGGCGATGGCGGTGCGGTTGATGGTCTCCAGCGCATAGACCAGCGAGGGGATGTCGCGCCGCACCTTGAGGAGCATCTCGTCGATCACCTCGTAGGGAAGAAGCATCTGCCGGTCTTCGGCCAGCTTCTTCAGGATCATGCGCCGGGACTCGTCGTCGGAGACGTCCATGCGCGCCACCAGCCCCCACAGCAGCCGGCTGGTGAGGTGGCCGTCCAGGTGGGGCAACTCCTTGGGCGGCATGAGCCCCGAGATGGCGATCTTCCTGCCCGCGCTGTAGAAGGCGTTGAAGAGCTCCCACAACTCCACGCGGACCTCCTGGTTGTCCGGCAAAAGGTTCAGGTCGTCGAGGATCAGGGCCTTGGCCCCGGCGAAGTGCTCGGCCAGACGCGAGGGACCTTCGCTGGAGTAGCTTTTACCGTAGAGGGCGTCGGCATCGCGGAAGGAAAAGTATCTGCCGTCGATGGCGCTGGAGAGGGCGGTCAAGAGGTGGGTCTTGCCGGACCCTTCGGGGCCGTAGATGTAGAGGAGGTTTTCGGCGTCGCTGCCGCTGGCAAGCCGCTGCGCGAACTGGTAGGCGGTCTTGTTGCCGCCGCAGACCACGAAGTTCTCGAAGCAGAAGCGGGGCACCACCGGGAAGTCGAAGATCATCTGCATCTAGAACAACCTTCCCTGCGGCGGCTCCGGCGCGATCCTGCCGAAATGGCTGTAGGCGGCGGCGGTGGCGACGCGCCCCCGGGGGGTGCGGTTCAGGAAACCGTTCTGGATCAGGAAGGGCTCGTAGACGTCCTCGATGGTGTCGCTCTCCTCGCTGATGGCAGCCGCGATGGTGTCCAGCCCCACCGGTCCCCCCCCGAACTTGTCGATGATGGTCAGCAGGATGGCGCGGTCCATGGTGTCGAAACCCATGTCGTCGATCTCCAAAAGCGCCAGCGCCTGGTCCGCCACCTCCCGGGTGATCACGCCGTCGGCGCGTACCTGGGCGAAGTCGCGCACGCGGCGCAGCAGGCGGTTGGCGATCCTCGGTGTGCCGCGGCTTCTGCGCGCCAGTTCCAGGGCGCCGTCGGGCGCTATTTCCATACCGAAGATGCGCGCGGAGCGGGTGATGATGAAGGCGAGCTCGTCGTGGGTGTAGAACTCGAGGCGCGAGATGACGCCGAAGCGGTCCCGAAGCGGCGAAGAGAGCAGGCCGGCGCGGGTGGTGGCGCCGACCAGGGTGAACTTGGGGAGGTCGAGCTTGATGGTGCGCGCACTCGGCCCCTGCCCGATGATGATGTCGAGCTGGAAGTCCTCCATGGCGGGGTAGAGGATCTCCTCGACCACGTGGGAGAGACGGTGGATCTCGTCGATGAAGAGGACGTCGTGCGGCTCGAGGTTGGTGAGGATGGCGGCCAGGTCGCCCGGGCGCTCGATCACCGGGCCGGAGGTGGACTTGATGTTCACTCCCATCTCGCAGGCGATGATGTTGGCCAGGGTGGTCTTGCCCAGGCCGGGGGGGCCGTACAGCAGCACGTGGTCGAGCGCCTCGCCCCTGCCGCGCGCGGCGTCGATAAAGAGGCCGAGGTTCCCCTTGGCCTTTTCCTGTCCCACGTAGTCCGCCAGCGCCCGGGGGCGCAGCGATGCTTCAAGGAGGTCGTCTTCGGATCTTTCGGCGCTGATAAAGCGGGTCATACCTCTCCTTGCCGGCGGCTGGTGCCGCCTGAATGCAGGGAGCCAAATTATAACAGTTGAAGGTAAAGGTCAAGGGGCATGCCCGGCCGGCGGGGAGGACTGCATCAGCTCGTGGGTCTTGGCGAGAAACACCTTGGCGGAGAAGGGTTTGGCCAGGAAGGGGGCATCCCACTGGAGTATGTCCTGCAACGAGACCGACTTCGCCGGGTAACCCGAGATGAACATGACCTTGAGCTGGGGCTGACTCTCCCTGATCGCCTGGTACAGCTCCGGACCGCTCATCCCCGGCATGACCACGTCGGAGACCATCAGGTCGTAGGTCGTTACTGCACACGCCTCCATCGCCTCGGGGGCGCTCCCCACGCTGGTCACGCTGAAGCCGTTGTCCTGCAGGGCGCTTTCCAGGAAATCGCGCACCGCCTTTTCGTCCTCCACCACCAGGACTTTTCCTGTTCCGCGCGGAACGGGCGCCGCTTCGGGCAGAGAGTCGGGCGCCGCCGTCCTCTCTATGCGGGGGAGATAGATGCGGAAGGTGGTGCCCTTGCCCGGCTCGCTGTACACCGAGATGCTCCCCTGGTGCTGCTTGACTACGCCGTGGACGGTGGAGAGGCCGAGGCCGGTCCCCTCGCCGGGCCCCTTGGTGGTGAAGAAGGGCTCGAAGATGCGGGACCTGGTCTGCTCGTCCATTCCGGCCCCGGTGTCGCTTACCGAGATCACGGCATACCGCCCTGGCGCCATCCCCTCCTCCAGCCAGCGGTCCGACCGCTGCAGCACCACCGCGGCGGTCTCGATGGTGATGGATCCTCCCGGCGCCATGGCATCGCGCGCGTTGACCGCGAGATTCAAAAGGACCTGCTGCAACTGCGCCGCGTCGGCCCTGATGCACAGTTCCTCCGGAGCCAGGTTCACCTGGAACTTGATGTCCTCGCTGATCAGGCGGCGCAGCATCTTCGATTGCGACAGCACCTCGTCGTTCAGGTTCAGTTCCTTCATGGTCATGACCTGTTTGCGGCTGAAGGCGAGGATCTGGCGGGTGAGGTCGGCGGCCCGGGTGGCCGCGTCGAGGACGCCGTGGATCGCCTTGGCCCCCTTGGTGTCGGGGGGGATGTCGTAGAGCGCAATTTCGGCCCCGCCGATGATGGCGGTGAGCAGGTTGTTGAAGTCGTGCGCGATCCCTCCCGCCAGGACGCCGATCCCCTCCAGCTTCTGGGCCTGGAGCAGTTGCCTCTCCAGCATGTTGCGCTGCGAGATATCGAGGAAGGTGACCACGCAGCCGACCACTTCATCGTCACGCAGGATCGGGTGGGACCAGTACTCCACGGGAATCGCGGTGCCGTCCTTCTTGCGGAAGGTGTCGTTGACGTTGTGGCTGCCGTGGCCGGCGGAGAGCGTCTGGCAGATGGGGCATTCGCTTTCCCGCAGGACGGTGCCGTCCGGGGCGGTGTGCCCGAGGAAGCTGTGCATCCCGTTGCCGATCACTTCCTCGGGGGTGCCGTAGCCCAGCACCGTGGCACAGGCGGGGTTGCAGAAGGTGCAGGTCCCGTCGCGGTCGATGGCGAAGATCGCCTCCGCGGTGGAGTTGAAGAGCAGCCGGATGTGTTCTTCCCGTTCGGCCAGTGCCTCGCGTACCCTGATTTGGTCCTCCAGGGCCTGCTGCAACTGGGCGGTGCGCCTGGTGACGGTCTCCTCCAGTTCGTGCTTGAAGATGAGCGTGGTGGAGAAGCGTTCCGCCATCTCGTTGAAGGCGGCGCCTATCTCCGCGATCTCCCGGTGCGGGTCGGGCTGCACCCTGCTGGAGAAATCACCCGAGGTGATCTTGCGGATGCCGTCGAGAAGCGGAGTGATGGAGCGGTTGAGCAGCCTGCGCACGATGGCGAGGCCCAGGAACAGGGCGATCAGCGATCCCAGGACGACGACGAGCGCGGTTCGCATCACCAGCGCCCGCTCCGTCGTGGTCAAAGGTTCCAGGTCGATACCCACGGCGACCACGGCGATCTCCCCCCCGGCGGGGAGGGAGGTTATGGTGCCGAACGCCATCTCGCTGCGGGCCATGCTCTCCTTGGATTGTGCGCGCACCGGGAAGTCGTATTCCTTCACGCCCCCGGTGACCTCCTTCATCCAGCGAGCAGCCAGCACCTCGCCGTCCAGGGATTTCACCATCACGAAGGCGACTTCCCGGTCCATGGTGGCGGCTTCCAGCACACGGGCGACATGGCCCAGTTCCCCGTTCACCAGCGGCGAGTAGACCTCGCTGGTCACCTGGTTCCCGATCATCTCCACCCGATGCTCCAGGTCGCGGCGCAGCGTCGCCCTTTGCTGGGTGAGGAAAAAGGAGCCGACGCTGCTGGCCGTGGCGACGATGACCACCAGGAGGATCAGGTTGATGGAGATGTTGAGACTCAGGCGCATGAGGACTCCTGGTGCCCTCTTGCGGGAGGGGTGGGGGGGACCCGGTAGCTTGGGCGCGAGCAGGTACCCGGCACGGCGGCTCAGCGCTCCCGGAACTTGACGGTGTAGGCGAAGGTCTCGGGGCGGCAGTAATCGAGGCTCTTGCCGTCGGCCTCGGCGTACGGGTACATGAAGTAGTTGACCTTCTCCTTGTTTCCCTCGGTGAACACGATGCCGCGTCCCCCCTTTTGCAGCACGATCCGGAATTCGTCGACGGCGCCGAAGTAGTACTCGCGGTAGGGCTTGGCGGCCGCGCGCGTGAGCTTCTTCTCGTACACCGCCTTGGTGACGTCGGCCGGGTCCACCGGCACCCAGCCGGTACCGGGGAGGTAGAACTCGGCCCAGCAGTGGTGCCCGTTTGATATGTCGGTCTGGCCGGGGCGCCCAAGCCTCAGGCCGAAGACCTCGCGGGCCGGGACGCCGGCGGCGCGGGCCAGCGCCACGTAGAGCGTGCTGATGTCGGCGCATTTGCCGCTGCGGGCCGCCAGGGTGGCCTGTACGTTGCCGACGCCGCATCCCGGCACGTTGGGGTCCCGCTTGGTGTTGTCGACCACCCAGTCGTAGACCGCGCGCGCCTTCCCGAGCGTCCCTTTCTTGCCCGCGGTGATCTGGTGCGCCAGCGCCTTAACCTTCTTTTCGTCCGACGGGATCCAGAACTCCGCTTTTACGTATTTCACGACTTCAGGCGGGAAAGGGGCTGGCTGCTCCACCAGTTTGGCTACCTTGCGCTCCTGCGCCGTGGCGTCGAAGGTCACGGTCAGGTGGCGCTCCTTCTGCGGTCCGTGCCATTCGGTGTACAGGTAGAGCGCACCGCTTTGCGGCTCGCGGGAGAGGGTAAAGGTTGAGTAGTTGCCGTCGAAATGGAGGTTCTCGATCTTCTGGTTCAGGTCCGAGGTGGGGTAGGGGAACCACATCTTGACGTCCTGCACCTGCTGGGGGGAGTTGAGGGTTATGGCAAAAGTGACCGAGCCTTTTCTCTCTTTGGGTGAGGCACACATTGCAATTACAGGGACCGTGAGAGCCATCAAGAAAACCATCGCCGACATGAATGTTGTGCGCATAGTGTTTCCCCTTTCAGGATCAGGTCATGCAAAGTATTGGCTGTAGCCTCAGAGAGTATATCCCGTTATGTATCAGGTTCAATATTACTGTAAGAAACGGGCCGATGGAAGGAAGGTGGCACTGTAGCGTTTATGACAGATTGTCCTTATTTCATCAGTTTCTTCAGTGCCTGCTTAAGAAGTGACTCCACTGTGGCATCTTCGGGAAATTTCAGTTCAGCCAATGCCTTTTGTACTACGTTCTCCTTGTAGCCCAGGTTGATCAACGCAGACAGGACGTCATCGCGGATCTCTGCCTTGGGCGGTGCGGCTGCCGTCCCCGGCGCCGCGGCCGTCATGCCCAGCTTCTTCATCTTTTCCTTGAGTTCCAGCACCAGCCGCTCGGCGGTTTTTTTGCCGATGCCCGGTATGGCGGAAAGCCTGGCGATGTTGCCGCTGACCAGCGACTCGGAGAGCTCGGACGGCTCGCTGTTGGAGAGGATGCTGTTGGCGAGTTTGGGTCCCACACCGGAGACCCCGATCAGCAGTTGGAACAGTTCCTTTTCCTGCTGGGTGCGGAAGCCGTACAGGTTGATGGCGTCCTCCTTGACGGAGGTGTGCACCTGCAGCGTGGTCGTGCCCCCTTCGGCGGGGAGCGCGTAGTAGGTGGAGAAGGGGATGAAGACCTGGTAGCCCACGCCGTTCACGTCCAGGATGACGTAGTCGGGGGCCTTGTGCGCGATCTTGCCGGTGAGAAGGGCGATCATTTAAACCTCGATGGACAATTGATAGCATCCCCTCTCCCTTTGGGAGAGGGCCGGGGTGAGGGGGGGAGCGAGCGAGTCCTCCCTCACCCGCCCTTCGGGCACCCTCTCCCGGGGGGAGAGGGGACTAGCGGAAGAACATGGCCAGTAGGGACGATACTGAAATTTGGCTCGCTACCTGATGCTTTTCAGCAAGGTGCTGATGCCGGCGGAGTGGGCGTGGCAGATGGCGACGGCGAGGGCGTCGGAGGCGTCCTCCTGGGCCACCTCGGGGAGGTTCAAAAGGGCCTTGATCATCTGCTGCACCTGGGTCTTCTCGGCGCGGCCGGTGCCGACCACCGCCTGCTTCACCTGCATGGCGGTGTACTCGTGCACCGGCAGTCCCACGTTGACCGCGGCGACGATTGCGGCGCCGCGTGCCTGCCCCAGCTTCAAAGCGCTCATGGCGTTCTTGGCCAGGAACACGTTTTCCACCGCGACCACTTCCGGCTGGTACTCGGCGATGATCGCGGAGAGGCCGGTGAAGATCTTCTCCAGGCGCTGCGGGAAGTCCTTGGCGCTCTGGGTGAAGATGGCGCCGTTGTCGATGTGGACCAGGCGGTTGCCCTGTTTGGAGATGAGGCCGTAGCCCGTCTTGCGGGAGCCGGGGTCGATGCCGAGAATAACCATGAGAAATCCTGAAAACCGTTAACAAGGAGGAAATCTGAGGACATCTGAGAAAAAACTCTGAGAAAACCCGACTTCAGTATTTCTCAAAGCCTTTGCCTTTCTCAGATTTCCTCAGATGTTCTCCTTGTGAAAGGTTTGTCTTTGCTTCAAATAAAAAAGCGCGGGGAATGCCCGCGCTCTTAGTACCACAAAACAACACGCTTTTGCTACATCATCTTTTCCATGTCCTCGGCGGAGATGTCGAAGTTGGCGTAGACGTTCTGGACGTCGTCGTTGTCCTCGAGACGGTCCATCAGCTTCAGCATGTTCTCGGCGTTCTTGCCTTCCAGCTTGACCATGGTCTGCGGGATCATGGTGATCTCGGCGGACTCCGGTTTGAAGCCTGCCGCCTCGAGCGCGGTCTTCACCTGGTGGAACGCGGTCGGGTCGGTCAGTACCTCGTACTGCTCGTCTTCATCGGCGACGTCGTCGGCACCGGCCTCGATGGCGGCTTCGAAGAGCTTGTCGAAATCGGTGCTCTTCGGGTACACCAGGAGCCCCTTCTTGTCGAAGAGCCAGGAGACGCAGCCGGTCTCGCCCATGTTGCCGTTGCACTTGGAGAAGGTGCTCCTGACGTCGGAAACGGTGCGGTTGCGGTTGTCGGTCATGACCTCCACCAGCACCGCGGTGCCGCCCGGACCGTACCCTTCGTAGGTGGTCTCCTCGTAGTTCACGCCTTCCATCCCGCCCACGCCCTTCTTGATGGCGCGCTCGACGTTGTCCTTGGGCATGTTCTCGCCCTTTGCCTTATCGATAGCAGTCCTCAGGCGCGGGTTCCCATCCGGGTCGCCACCGCCGAGCTTAGCGGCAACGGTGATTTCCTTGATCAGCTTGGTGAATATCTTGCCGCGCTTGGCATCCGCGGCGCCTTTCTTGTGCTTGATGGTACTCCATTTATTATGGCCTGACATGATCCGCTTCCTTTCCGATCAGTTTGTGAATGAAACGCGAAATACTAGCACGCCCAAAAGAGTGTTGTAAAGTGGGAAAATGGCAGTTAAACTATGTGGCTGCACCCGCATCGAGCGGGGATTCGACTCCGCCTGGGAGAGATCATGGAACAGTTCTACCGGACACTGAAACACTTCCCGCCTCTGCTTTTGCTGCTGTGCCTCATGCTGTCCGCCGTCGGCTGCACCAAGGTGGTCCTGAGAAGGGATGCCCCGCCGGTACTGGCACAGGACGAAGTGCTGCGTCCCTATAAGAAGGTGGGGACCATCGAGGTGCACCGCGTGCGCTACGGCGACAAGGAAGACCTCACCCCTGCCGATTACAGCTGGGCCAACGACGCCCTGCGCGCCGAGGCGGCCAAGATCGGAGCCGACGCCGTGATCCTCCCCGAAGTCAAAGTGGAGATGGACACCTACATCTTCTTCCCCAAGAGCGAGATTACCGCGCGCGGGACTGCCATAAAATTCCGCTGACTTTTTCCTCCTCCTGAGAGAATTCCGTTGATAAAGGGCGCACATTTTTGAGATAGTGTCGCGCGTATACACTATCGTGGCCGGGTCACTCGGCTGCCATGAATTCAATCGATACAGGAGGAAGGCCATGAAAGCGGTACTGATGGAAGGTTTCGGCGGCGTCGAGGTGCTCAAGGTGGGCGAGGTGGACAAGCCCACCCCCAAGGAAAACGAGGTACTGATCAAGGTGTACGCCACCTCGATCAACCGCCCCGACCTGGTGCAGCGCGAGGGGAAATATCCCCCCCCGCCCGGCGATTCCGAGATCCTGGGACTGGAGGTGGCCGGCGTCGTCGAGGAACTGGGCGCAGGCGTTACCGGGTGGAAGGTGGGTGACCGCGTGGTGTCGCTGGTGGGCGGCGGCGGTTACGCCGAGTACGCCGTGGCCTACGCCAACCACCTGATGCCGATCCCGGAAAGCGTCAGCTTCGAGGAGGCCGCCTGCATCTGCGAGTCCTACATCACCGCGTTCCTCAACGTGTTCATGATCGGCGGGCTCGAGGACGGCCAGACCGCGATCCTGCATGGCGGCGGCGGGGGCGTCAATACCGCGGCCATCCAGCTCTGCAAGGCCCTGGTGCCCAACGCCAAGCTGATCGTCACCGCGTCCCCCGAGAAGCTCGAGCGGGTCAAGGAGCTGGGCGCGGACCTGGTGATCAACTTCCGCGAGACCCCGGACTTCAGCGAGGCCGTGAAGGAGTTCACCAACAAGAAAGGTGTGGACGTGATCCTGGACCACGTCGGCGCCAAGTACTTGGCCCCCAACATGAACTCCCTGGGTTACAAGGGAAGGCTGGTCATCATCGGCGTCATCTCCGGCATCAAGGCCGAGCTCAACCTGGCGCTCATGATGGTGAAGCGTCAGCAGATCATCGGCAGCGTGCTCCGCTCCCGCCCGGTTTCCGAGAAGGGTGAGATCGCCGCCGAGTTCGTGCGTCGCGCCATGCCCAAGTTCGCCGACCGCACCATCGTCCCCATCATCGAGAAGGTGTTCCCCATCGACCAGGTGGTCGAGGCGCACCGGATGATGGAAGAAGACAAGCACTTCGGCAAGATCGTACTCAAGATTGCACAATAGCTGGACCTTCCCCTTGGTGGGGGTAAGCGTGCGGGTGTCTGTAGGGGCGAATAATTATTCGCCCCTACAACTTTGACCGTGCCGGTTACCCCGGCTGCCGCGGTGGAGGTCCGAATAAAGGAGAGTTTGTTACAGGATGGAAGCTTATTCGGATTTTTTCTTCACCGTGTGGATCAGGTTCTTCTTCCTGCTCACCCCCTTCTTCGTACTCTCCACCTTCCTGGCCATGACTCCCGAGCTCACCGCCGGTGAGCGGCGCGCCACAGCGCTGCGGGTGACCCTCGCCGTCCTGGTCGCCTGCTTCGTCCTGTACTCCTTCGGCAACACCCTGTTCTCCCTGTTCGGGATCACGCTCGATTCCTTCAGGATCGGCGCGGGGAGCCTCCTCTTCCTCTCGGCGGTGCACATGGTGCACGGCGACGACAGCGCGCCCGCGAGCGAAAAGCGCGGCGCCATCTCCGTCGTCCCCCTGGCGATACCGGTCACGGTCGGCCCCGGGACCACCGGCGCCCTCCTGGTCATGGGCGCCGAGGTGCAGCACAACTGGCAGGTCTTCGTGGGGCTTGCCGCCCTCGCCATGGCCGTGCTCTGCGTCGGCATCCTCCTGGTCTGCGCCTCCTTCATCGAGCATATCGTCGGCAAGAAGGGGATCACCATCCTGAGCAAGCTGACCGGTCTCTTCGTCGCCGCGCTCGCCGCCCAGATCGTCTTCACCGGCGTCAGGAACTTCCTGAAGATCGGCGCTTAAAACCCTACAAGCATTGCCACAGAGGACACGGAGGACCAATCGTAGTCCCTCTCCCTCTGGGAGAGGGTGCCCAACGGGCGGGTGAGGGCCTCTGCCTGCTGCGATAATTTGCCTTGGGCAACGCCCTCACCCTGGCCCTCTCCCGGAGGGAGAGGGGATGTGGACGCATTTGGCGGAAGATCATGCCTGATCAGACAAGGTTTAAACGCAGTAGTTTCTATCTTCCTGGATGTGTTCAGTCTAATGGGTTGACTTGTCGACCAGTTTCACGCTATGTTTCACGTTGCCTCACCTGTTCTGCAGTCTGACTGTCAGCCAATTCGGGTGCGGCGTGATCTTCCCTGGAGCCGGGCCGAGAACAATGGTGAACAGCAGAAAGGTACAAGTTGCGGCGGCGTTCGCCGTGATCTTCTTCCTGGTCTTCGCAGGTATGAGGATTGCGCTCCTCGACCGTTCCCCGGGGCCTAAGCCCAAGCCGCGTGCCGTCCTCAACCAGTGCGTCCAGAAAGAAGCCTCCGCCTCCAAAGCCGACTGCAGCAATGCCTGCCCCGTCCACGCCATCGACGGCGAGTTCCAGCACCACTGCCTCAACCTGCCAGCCGGTCACCTCGTCACTTTCAACCGGCTCGCGGCTGCTGATACCGTCCCCCCCTACCCGCCAACCCTTCCCGGGCGTTCCCCACCCTCCAGCTGATCCCCTGACTTGCTTCGAACCGGCCGGTGTAGCCGCACCTTTGCCTGTCGCATCCGCGACAAGGCCGGGTCGCGTCATACCTGTGCCACGGTGCGTCGTGCCCGCCTGCTTGAGCTGCAGTGGAGCCATCGTGCCTTGTCGCGCGGCCGGCAGCCTTGACACGTCCCCCTGGGGACACCAGCGCGGAAGAGTGCCATGCCTCTCATATCCATCGTCATACCTGTATACAATGCCGAGAAGACCATAGCCCCACTGTGTAAGGCCCTGGTCTCTCAACTAAAGGACCAATACCGGCTCGAGATCGTCCTCGTGAACGACTACAGCCGCGACGGCTCCGCTGTCGTCTGCCGGCGGCTCCACGAGGAGTACCCGGAGACGGTGACCTACCTCTCCCTGTCGCGCAATTTCGGCGAACACAACGCGGTGATGGCCGGGCTGAACCAGGCCCGCGGTGATTACGTCGTCATCATGGATGACGACTTCCAGAACCCGCCCGCGGAGGTGCCCAAGCTGCTGGCCGCGATCGCCAAGGGGTACGACGTCGTCTACTGTCAGTATCCGGAAAAAAGCGACCACTGGTTCCGCAACGTGGGGAGCTATCTGAACGGCACTCTCGCCCGCGTCACCCTCGACAAGCCGGCCAGCCTCTACCTTTCCAGCTTCAAGGTGATGAACCGCTTCCTGGTGGACCAACTCGTCGCGCACAAGAGCCCCAACGTCTACCTCGATGCTCTCATCCTGCGCAGCACGCGCAACATCGGCACCGTCCAGGTGCGTCATGACCCGCGCCGCGAAGGGAGGTCCGGTTACACGCTCAAGAAACTGATCGACTTGTGGGGCAACGTGTTCGTTAGCTATTCGCTGATACCGCTGCGCCTGCTGGCGGTGGGGGGAGCGGTGCTGACCCTTTCCGGAATCTACTCCGTCTGCGCCATGCTGATCCGGGGCTGGCTTCCCATGCTGAGCGACCCAAGCGATATCGAATCGGTGAACTCCATCACCATGTTCTTCCGCGGCGTCCAGTTGCTGGCCACCGGGGTCGTCGGCGAGTACGTGGGGCGCATCTACCTCAAGCTGAACCAGGAGCCGCAATTCATCGTCAGGGAAACCTGGGCCGCGGGGAGGGAGCACAATGGCCGCTAACATGAGCGCCGCGATGCTCGCGGCAGGGGGCAGCGTACCCGACGATCACGCCGCAGGGGTGGCCGCCTCCCGAAGCAGCGCCTTCGCACTGCACAGCGACGGCTTCGTCGACCGGTGGATCACCGCGGCGCGGGAGAAGTGCTCCCTCAGCAACATGCAGGTGCCGCTGGAGGCGGTGCAGGGGTGGCATAGGGAAGCTGCCACCGGTAACATCCACCACGATAGCGGTCGCTTCTTCAGCGTGATGGGGGTGCACGTCCGGCACCGGGTGGGGCATCACCAGCTGGAATGGGACCAGCCCATCATCGAGCAGCCGGAGGTGGGGATCCTGGGCATTCTGGCCAAGTACATCGAAGGCACGCTCCACTTCTGCCTGCAGGCCAAGGAGGAACCGGGCAACGTGGGAGGTGTCCAGCTTTCCCCGACGGTCCAGGCCACCTACAGCAACTACACCAGGGCCCACGGCGGAGCCAAACCCCTCTTCATCGAACTGTTCATCGAGCCGGACCCGGCCCGGCGCCTGTTTGCACGCCTGCAGACCGAGGATGGCGGCCGGTTCCTGTACAAGTCCAACCGCAACATGATCATCCTGGCCGGGGATGAGGTGCCGGTGGAGCTCCCTGAGGGGTTCATCTGGCTGACACTGCGCCAGATCGCCTCCCTCATCCGCCGGGACAACCTGGTCAACGCCTGCACGCGCAGCATCCTGGCCTGCCTCGTCGGCGCCGGGAACACGGGGCAACGGGACGCCGCAGCCGGCCGGGAGGGGCTGCGCGACGCGCTGCAGTGGCTGGACGACCGCCGGGCCATGACGCACATGCTGACCAGGCGCATCGGGTTGAACGATCTCCGGGAATGGCGCCTGGACGAGAAGGGCTACTTCTCCCATGTTTCCAGCTCTTTCTTCCGCATCGTGGGACTGAAGGTCTCCTCGCAAACCAGGGAGGTGGGGGCATGGGGACAGCCGATCATCGAGAACCCCGCCCCAGGGATCATCGGGCTGCTGCTTCGCGAGGGACCCGACGGGCCGGAGCTGCTGATGCAGGCCAAGGCCGAGGCAGGCAACCGCTCCACGGTCCAGCTCGGCCCCACGGCGCAGTTCACCCAGGGCAACTACGAAGGGAACGCGAAGCTGGAAAAGCCGTTCCTGTTCGAGGAGTTCGCCGCGCCCGGCCCCTTCCCGCTGGTTCACGAGAGCCGTCAGGCCGAGGAAGGGGCGCGTTTTTACCGGGAATACAACCTGCACCGCATCCTGATGCTTCCCGAGAAGACCGAACTGGCGCTCCCCCCCGACTACCGCTGGCTGACCATGCAGCAGGTGCTGGTGCTGGTGCACCTGGGTGAGCAGGTCAATTCCTGCGCGCGGAGCATCATCTCGTGCCTTTTGTGAAGAGCGAACCGGTGCCGGAGCGTGAGATGGCGGGGGAGGGGAGACGCGATGCCGGGCATGAATGATACCGTCCGCTACTGGGACTATCTTGGAGAGTACACGCCGCGCCGCGAGGAGTACCTGGGCGCGGTGGACCGCGTCTTTTCCTCCGGCCGGCTGGTGCTGGGGCAGGAGGTGGCGGAGTTTGAAAAGGGGCTGGCGGCCTACAGTGGGGCCGCCTTCGCCGTCGGGGTCAATTCCGGGACCGATGCCATTGTCCTGGCCTTGAAGGCTTTGGGAGTAGGGGCGGGGGACGAGGTGATCACCGTCTCCAATACCGCCGTTCCGACCGTGGCCGCGATCCGCGCCAGCGGTGCGACCCCGGTCTTCGTCGACGTCGAGGAGGACACCTACCTCATGGATGTCTCCCTCGTCGAGGCCGCCGTCACCACGCGCACCCGTTGCCTGCTGCCGGTGCACCTGTGCGGGCAGATGGTGGACATGGCGCCGCTGCAGGAGATCGCGAGGCGCCGGGGAGTGCGGCTGGTCGAGGACTGCGCCCAGGCCTGTGGCGCCGCCTACGGCGAGGAGCGGGCCGGCAGTATCGGTGACGCGGGCGCCTTCTCGTTCTATCCCACCAAGATCCTGGGGGCGTTCGGCGACGCGGGCGCCGTGACCACCTCCGACCCGGAGCTCGCCGCGCGGCTCAGGCGGCTGCGCTTTTACGGCATAGAGCTGGGGTACCACGCCGAGGAGGAGGGTTTCAACTCGCGGCTGGACGAGGTGCAGGCGGCGATCCTGAACCTGAAGCTTCCCGGGATCGAGGCGGCCGCGTCGGCGCGGCGCGACATCGCCCGCATATACGATGAGGGGCTGGCCGGAGTGGGAGACGTGGGCCTTCCCGTCGTCGGCCGCGACTGTCGGCACCAGTACTACCTGTACACGGTGCGCACCCGGCGCCGGGATCGGCTGATGGAGTTCCTCGCCAAAGAGGGGATCGAGACCAAGATCAACTACCCGCACCCGGTGCACCTGATGCGGGGATACCGCACGCTGGGGTACCGGGACGGCGACCTGCCGGTCACCGAGCGCCTGGCCCGAACCATCCTCTCCCTTCCCATCTACCCGGAACTCCCCAGGCGCCACGCCGAAAGGGTGGTCGAGGCGGTGCGGCGCTTCTTTTCGGGGGGGCGATGAACCCTTCCGAGTACCGGGTCATGTTCGAGGCGGAGGATACGCACTGGTGGTACGTGGGACTGCATGAACTGGTCCTTGCCCACGTGACGCGGGAAGCGGAGCGCCTGGGGCGGCCTTTGCGCATCCTCGATGCCGGCTGCGGCACCGGCAGGCTGTGCCAGCTTCTGGCGGCCGTGGGGCAGGCGCAGGGGGTGGATGCGTCGCCGGAGGCGATCCGCTACAGCCGCCGTCGCGGCGTCGCGGCGCAACTGGGCGACCTGAACGCCCTGGAACTGGAGCCGGCGTCGTACGACGTGATCACCTGCATCGACGTCCTCTACCACGCGGGGGTGCGCAGCGACGTGGAGGTCATGAAGGCTTTTTGCACGGCGCTGCGGCCGGGGGGGATGCTGGTGCTCAACCTGGTCGCCCTGGAATGGCTGCGCAGCTCCCACGACGTCGCGGTCCACACCCGCGAACGCTATGACGAGCGGACTCTGCGCACGAGGCTCGCCGCCGCGGGCTTCACCGTCGAACTCCTCACCTTCCGTGTCGGCCTGTTGTTTCCCTTGATCGCGTCGTACCGGCTGCTGCGGGGGTGGTGGGGGCGCCGCAAGGGGGGCGAGTCGGACGTGGCGCTTCCTTCGCCTTGCGTGAACGCGCTCCTCGTGCGGGTCATGCGCGCGGAGAACGCCGTGCTGCGCAGGGTGAAGCTCCCCATCGGTTCATCGCTTTTTGCTATCGCCCGAAAGGGTGAGGCGGTACAGGAGACACTATGAAGAAGCGAAAAAAAACAATAATAGGGGAGGCGCCCCACGGTCCGGCGGCTCCGGAGCAGGCAGAGGAGCTGAACCTGCGGCGCGACCCGCTGGTTCATATCCTGCTGGTTCTGGCGGTAGGTTTCGCCGTCTACTCCAACATCATCTGGGCCCCTTTCGTGTTCGACGACCAGCCGTTTCTGGCCGGCAACCCGCTGATCAAGGATTTCGGCTTCTTCACGGACCCGCAACGGGTGTTAGCGCTCCCGGTCAACCCCGACCTCAAGAACAATTTCATGCTGCGCCCGGTCGCCTATTTCACCTTTGCCCTCAACTACGCCCTGCACGGCCTCAATGTCGGGGGGTATCACGTGGTCAACCTGTTGTTGCACCTGGTCAACGCTCTGCTCGTGTACCTGCTCGTATGGCTCACCCTGCGGACGCCGCTGCTCCGGATGGAAGGGGGTGAGGAGGCCGACCAGCCTGCGGAGCGTTTCTACTATCTCCCCCTTGCCGGCACGCTGCTGTTCGTCTGTCACCCGCTGCAGACCCAGGCGGTCACCTACGTGATCCAGCGCTTCGTTCCTCTGGTCGCCCTGTTTTACATCGGTGCGCTGGTCCTTTATGTCGCCGGGCGGCTCGCGGCGGGCAAGGCATCCCGCAACGGTTTGTACCTGGCATCCCTGCTCGCCAGCGTGCTGGCCATGAAGACCAAGGAGAACGCCTTCACCCTGCCGGTGCTGATACTGCTCTACGAATGGGTCTTTTTCCGCGGCGCGTTCACCGCCGCCCGCCTGCTCAGGCTGGTTCCCTTCGCGCTGACCATGGCCATCATCCCGGTCAAGCTGATGCAGCTCTCCTCGATGGCCGCCACGGCCCAGGGGGGTAAGGTTGCGGGCGCGGTCAACCTGGTCAACTTCAAGCAGGTCTCCTCCTGGGAGTACCTGATGACCCAGTTCGGCGTCGTCGCCACCTATCTGAGGCTTCTGCTGCTGCCGGTGGGACAGAACTTCGACTACGACTACCCGCTGCAGAAGGTGTTTCTCGCCCCGGCGGTCCTGCTCCCGCTGGCCCTTCTCCTCGCTCTGGCAGGGTTGGGGGGGTGGCTTTTGTTCCGGTCGCGCCGCGATCCCCGGTGCGCCCCGCTCGCCCTGGTCGGTTTCGGTATCTGGTGGTTCTTCATCACCCTGAGCGTCGAATCGAGCGTGGTGCCGATCGACGACCTGATTTTCGAGCACCGGGCCTACCTCCCGTCGGTCGGTTTCTTGGTGGCCGCGGTCACCGGCGTTTTCTTCCTTTTGCCGCGGCGTGCCGGTGCGCCGGTGGCGACCTCGCGACCAGCCGTCGCCATCCTGGCCCTGTTGGTCACGGCAAGTGCGGCGGCCGCCTACGCGAGGAACACGGTGTGGGAGACGCCGGTTTCCCTCTGGCGCGATGCGGTGAGCAAGAGTCCGGCCAAGCACCGCCCCCACTTCTCGCTGGGAGTGGCCCTGGCCGATACCCTGCCCCCCTGGCACACCGACGACGTCAATGTCATGCTGCAGCCCATGGACGCCAGGCAAAACGAGGTGCTTGGTGAGGTGGTGCGCGAGTTCCAGACCGCCATCAAGCTCGACCCACAGTCGGGGGCTGCCCACACCTTCCTGGGGGGAGCGCTCCTGGTTCAGAAAAGGTACCGGGAGGCGGCCGACGCGCTTACCACCGCCGCCCGCCTGGAACCCAACGACGGCCGTCCCCACGCGTTCATGGGGCAGGTCCTGGAGGCACAGGGGGATCTGGCGGGCGCGCGCCGTAAGTACCAGGAAGCCATCGCCCTCGAACCATCCGCCCAGTACGCGCACCTTTTCCTGGCGCTGCTTCACCTTCGGGAGCGCAGGCATGCCGAGGCGCTGGCAGAATTTGAAACCGCGTATGCCCTCTCTCCCCGGGCCGACCTGATAGCCACCATAGCACGGCTGCGGGACGTGGCGGGGGTGCACTGAGCACCCTCGGCGCGTAGCGTCTGCTGCTTCCCCCTCCCTGGCCCTCCCCCTCCGGGGGAGGGTGCCCGCAGGGCGGGTGAGGGCGATGCCACGAAGGGAGATCACGCATACTGCAACGCCCTCACCCCTGCCCCTCTCCCGGAGGGCGAGGGGATGTGAACCCAGCCATTTTCACCACGTAAAAAGGGGGCCCGTTTACCGGAGCCCCCTTTTCCTTCATCTCTTTATCCCTTCATCCCTGTTACAGGCTCAACTCCGCGTGCCCGTTGCAGAGCCTCTCGCGCTCGGCAATGACGTCGGCGTCCTCCAGGTAGTCGTCGAAGTTCATGTCGCGGTCGATGATGCCGGCCGGGGTGATCTCGATGATCCTGTTGGCCACGGTGGAGACGAACTCGTGGTCGTGGGAGGCGAACAGCACCACCTCGGTGTAGGAGATGAGCCCGTTGTTGAGGGCGGTGATCGACTCCAGGTCCAGGTGGTTGGTCGGCTCGTCCAGGATGAGCGCGTTGGCGCCGGTCAGCATCATCCTGGAGAGCATGCAGCGCACCCGCTCGCCGCCGGAGAGGACGCTGGTCTTCTTGGTCGCCTCGTCGCCGGAGAAGAGCATCCTGCCCAGGAAGCCGCGCGCGAAGCTTTCCCCTTCCGTCGGCGGGGAGTACTGCAGCAGCCACTCGATCAGGTTCATATCGCCCTTGAAGTAGTCGCCGTTCTCCTTCGGGAAGTAGGCGTTGGTGATGGTGACGCCCCAGCGGAAGGTCCCCTCGTCCGGCTCCAGCTCGCCTGCCAGGATCTGGAACAGGGTGGTCTTGGCCAGGGAGTTGCTCCCGACGAAGGCGATCTTGTCACCCTTCCTCACGATGAGGTCCAGGTCCTTGAAGAGCTGCACGCCGTCCACGGTCTTGGAGAGCCCTTTCACCTCGAGGATGATGTCGCCGCAGGGGCGCTCCGGCTTGAACACGACCCACGGGTACTTGCGCGAAGAGATGGGCATGTCCTCGATGGTCAGCTTCTCGAGGAGCTTCTTCCTGGAGGTCGCCTGCTTGGCCTTGGAGGCGTTGGAGGAGAAGCGCTGGATGAACTCCTTCAGCTCGGCGGCCTTGTCCTGGACCTTGCGGGCCTCGTCCTGGCGCTGCTTCAGGTTCAGCTGGCTGGCCTGGTACCAGAAGTCGTAGTTGCCGACGTAGACCTGGATGCGCCCGAAATCGATGTCGGCTATGTGGGTGCAGACCTGGTTCAGGAAGTGACGGTCGTGGGAAACCACGATCACGGTGTTGTTGAAGCGGTACAGGAAGTCCTCGAGCCATGCGATCGACTTCAGGTCCAGGTGGTTGGTCGGCTCGTCCAGAAGGAGCACGTCCGGGTTGCCGAAGAGCGCCTGCGCCAGGAGCACGCGCACCTTCTCGCCTGCTTCCAGTTCCTTCATCAGCTTGCCGCGCAGCTCCTCGGGGATGCCCAGTCCGTTCAAGAGCACCGCCGCCTCGCTCTCCGCCTCGTAGCCGTTCATCTCGGCGAAGTCACCCTCGAGCTCGGCGGAACGGATGCCGTCCTCCTCGGTGAACTCCGCCTTGGAGTAGATGGCCTCACGCTCCGCCATCACCTCGTACAGCTTCTTGTGCCCCATGATCACCGTGTTGAAGACGGTGTGCTCGTCGTAGGCGAACTGGTCCTGCTTGAGGACGGCGATCCTCCCCTTGCCGACCGAGATATCCCCCTTGTCGGCATCGATCTCTCCGGAGAGGATCTTCAGGAAGGTGGACTTGCCGGCGCCGTTGGCGCCGATGAGGCCGTAGCAGTTGCCGGGGGTGAACTTTATGTTTACGTCCTTGAACAGCACCCTCTTGCCGTAGGAAAGGGTGACGTTTGATGCGCTGATCATGCTTGCTCCTTCTGTGCAAAATGAAAAGACCACAGGATAGCCTGTGGTCGTGAATCTCGTACTTATACCATTCCTGCAACTGGCTGAGCAACGTCTTTTTTCTGTTCTGACACGATTTTAACGGTGTCGCCGGTGCAGCACGGCGCTGTCGCTTTTCTTATAAAAAAATGCTAAAGTCACGCCCACCGCTGTCGAGGAGACAAAGATGCCTGTCCCGGTACTCCGGCCGTTGTCAAAGCGGCGCCTGGAGACCGTGCAGCCCATGGAGCATGCATGAAGATAATCGACAAGATGAACCGCAACGGGCAGTTCATCTCTCTGGAGTTCTTTCCGCCCAAAGACAAGAACGAGTGGCCCGGGTTTTTCCAGGTGGTCGACCGCCTGGCCCAGCTCAAGCCGCTCTTCGCCTCGGTCACCTATGGCGCCGGCGGCAGCACCAGGGGGGACACCCTCGAAATCGTGAACCGGCTGAAAAATGAGCATGGCCTGGACGCCATGGCGCACCTGACCTGCATCGGCGCCTACCGCGGCGATCTGCAGCTGTTCCTGGACAGTCTGGCCGAGGCCGGGGTGAACGATGTCCTGGCCCTGCGCGGCGACCTTCCCAAGGACGTGCCCCCCGAATTCTCCGCCTGCCGCACGCTCCTGCACGCCTCCGACCTCGCCGCGTTCATCAGGGAGTCGCACCCCGGCATGGGGATCGGCGTGGCGGGGTATCCCGAGGTGCACCCCGAGGCGGTCGACGCCGAACACGACCTCCGCTACCTGAAGCTGAAGCTGGACCAAGGGGGCGACTTCGCCATCACCCAACTCTTTTTCGACAACGCGCTCTACTTCGATTTCGTCGCGAAGGCCCGTTCCATCGGCATTGACAAGCCTATCATTCCCGGTATCATCCCCGTGGTGAGCCTCAAGGTGATACAGCGCATCATCTCCCTGTGCGGGGCAACCCTCCCGGCGGGCTACCTGGCCGAGCTGGAGGAGGCAGACCGCAAAGGGGGCGCGGCCGCCGTGCAGGAGGTCGGGGTGGCCCACGCGCGCAGGCAGGCCAAGGAGCTTTTGGCAGCCGGCGTTCCCGGAGTCCACATCTACACGTTGAACCGGGACCAGGCGGTGCTCGACCTGGTGCAAGGGCTGCTGCCGTAGGACCTGCTATGCAATTACGTTGAAAGGGGCGGCGGATTCCCGCCCTGCAAGGGGGCATGGTGAACAAATCACTGCTTTTCCTGCTGTTCCTCGCGCTCATCGCCGGCGCGCTTCCCTCCCGGCTCCTTGCCGACTATTACAACTACACCGACAACCGCGGCGTCGTCCACATGACCAACAAGTTGCAGGCGGTCCCGGCCAAGTACCGCGCCACCATGAAGGTGACCCGCGAAGAGCCGAAGAAGCAGCCTGCCGCCCAGGCGCAGGAGGCGACCGGGCAGGCGCCGGGAACCCAAGCGGTGCAGCAGGAGGCGCCGGCGCCCCAGCCGGGAGGCTTCGCACAGCTGGCCGCGCGCCATGCCTGGCTCAAGCCGCTGCTGGTGGTTGCCGCCATCGTCGCCCTCTTCGTCGCGGTCTGCAAGGTCGCCTCCATGCTCACTTCGCCCATGCTCTCCAGGGTGATCTACATCTCCTTCTTTGTCGGCGTCATGGTCTTTCTCTACAAGACCTACGTCGACTACATGGTCGAGAGCAGCATGAAGATCAAGGAGCGCGCGGTTACCATGATGAAGAAATCCTCCAACCGCGAACTCCCCGACCCGGCCGCCGGAGCCCCCGGTGAGCCCCGGGCGATACCGACGCCAGCTTCTGAATCAATGAACCGGCAGTGACGCCGGTTGCAGCACAACAAACCTAGGAGGGTGCCACAATGCTTGTACGAGACAGGATGACTCAAAACCCGATTACCATCATTCCCGACATCTCGGTGACCGAGGCGCTGCGTTTGATGGGAGAGAAGAAGATCCGGCGCCTCCCCGTCGTAGACCGCTCCGGGCAGTTGGTGGGTATCGTCTCCGACCGTGACCTGTTCCAGGCATCTCCGTCGCCGGCGACCTCGCTGGCCGTCTGGGAGATCCACGACCTCCTGGCCAAGCTCACCGTGGAGAAGTGCATGGCGAAGGACGTCATCACCGTCTCCGAGGACACGCCGCTCGAGGAAGCGGCTCGCATCATGGTCGATCGCAGGATCGGCGGACTGCCGGTAGTGAACGCGGGCAAACTGGTCGGCATCATCACCGAGTCCGACCTGTTCAACATCCTGCTCGAACTTTTGGGCGGGCGCCGGAAAGGGGTGCGCCTCACCGTCGCCACCACCGGCGCCAAGGGGACCCTCGCCGACGTCACCAAGACCATCTACGAGGCCGGCGGCAACATCGTGGGGCTGGGCTTCAGCGAGGTCGACGGCAACCAGGCCGACACCTGGGTGAACACCTTCAAGGTGCAGGGGGTGCCCAAGGAAAAGCTGGTCGAGGCGATCCGGCCGCACGTGCGCGAGATCATGGACGTGCGCGAGACTTCGTAACCCCGGGGGCGCCATGCACCTGATCCAGATCCTGCTGCCACTCTACGACAACGAGGGGAACCAGTTCACCCAGGATGAGTTCCTCAAGGTGCGCGACGGGCTCTCCGAGCGCTTCGGAGGCATCACCACCTACATGCGCTCTCCGGCGCGGGGGCTGTGGAAGGAGACCAAGGAGACCACGGTACAGGATGACATCGTCATCTACGAGGTGATGACCCCGGAACTGGACCGCGCCTGGTGGAGGAAGTACCGGCAGCAGTTGACGGCCGACTTCCGCCAGGCGCTGCTCATCGTCAGGGCGAGCAAGGTGGAACTGCTGTAGAGAGCACTCACGGACAACGAAAAAGCCGGGTGCCGCAGGCGACCAAGACGGTCACCGGGCACCCGGCTTTTTTGTCAAACGGCAATGGAAGCTAGAAGCGTTCGAACTCCTCGTCCATCTCCAGGTCGGCCCCGACGGCCTTGCCCATTTGGCCCGCGCCACTTTGTGCCGTGCCGGTATGGACAGCCGCTTTGGCCGTGGTCATCTGCTTGGTGACCGGCTTCCCGGTTGCCTTCGGCGTCTTCACGGCCCTGGTCCTGCCCCTGCCGTCGTCCCCGATCTTGAAGAAGGCGATGGTGCTCTGCAGCTGCTCGGCCTGCGAGGCGAGCTCCTCGGCGGTGGAGGACATCTCCTCGGAGGCGCTGGCGTTTTGCTGGATAACCGTGTCGAGCTGCTGAATCGCCTTGTTGATCTGCTCCGCGCCGGTGTCCTGTTCGCGGCTGGCGGCGCTGATCTCCTGGACCAGTTCGGCGGTCTTCTGAATGTCCGGGACCATCTTGGCCAGCAGTTCGCCGGCCCTTTCCGCTATGTTCACGCTGTTGGCGGAAAGCTCGGAAATTTCACCGGCAGCTTTTTGGCTGCGCTCCGCGAGTTTCCTCACCTCGCTGGCCACCACCGCGAAACCTTTGCCGTGCTCGCCGGCACGGGCCGCCTCGATGGCGGCATTCAGGGCCAGCAGGTTGGTCTGGCGCGCGATCTCCTCGATGATGTTGATCTTGCTGGCGATCTCCTTCATGGCGTAGACGGTTTCCTGCACCGCCTTGCCGCCGTCTTTGGCGTCTTCCGCCGACTTGACCGCGATCTTTTCGGTCTGGATCGCGTTGTCCGCGTTCTGGCGGATGTTGGAGGTCATCTGCTCCATGCTTGAGGACGCTTCCTCCGCTGCGGCCGCCTGCTCGCTCGCACCCTGTGACATCTCTTCCGAACTGGAGGAGAGCTCCTGGCTCCCCTGGGCCACGTAGTCGGTGGCGGCCTTCACCTCCGTCACCACATCCTTTAACTTGTTCAGCATCGTGCCCATCGCCGCGAGAAGCTGGCCCGTCTCGTCCTTGGTGGTAGCGCCGATCTCGAAGGTCAGGTCCCCTGCGGCGAGCCTGTCAGCGGTCTCGACTCCTTTTTGAAGAGGAACCTTGATGCTGCGAGTAACCAAGACACTCAGCAGGATACAGAGCAACACGGCCAGCAGGGTGGCGCCGACCAGCATTTTCTCGACCTTCATGACAGCCTTGTCGATAATCTCGGAAGCCGCGGCCAGGGACTTCGTTGCCGCCTGCGCCAGCTTGACGGCGGTTTCCTCCATCTTATAGGTCTCGCCTTTGAATTCAGCAAGGGCGTTATTCCCTTCGACTGCCGTCTTGATCTTTCCGCTTTGAATGGCGCCGATGACCTTGCCGAAGCCAGCTTTGTAACCGGCGAAATTGTCTTTAATCGTCTTTATGTCTTCCTTGTCGTCTGCGTCAACGGCAGCTTTTTCCAGATCCGCGATACGATCTGTCGCTTTGTTAGCCTCTTCCGTCCATTTCGCGCTGTATTCCGCGACCTTGGCCTGCTCCGCGATGTTCAGCAAGATGTCCTTCTCGAACCGTCTCATGCCAACGATGTTCGCCCTCGCCCTGGAAGCATGCTCCGCTAGCTTTCCCTCGGTGGCAAACAAGCCGTCCACCACCTTCTCGTTCGCCTTTATCCCCCAGTAGCCTGTGACTGCTACAGCTATCAGCAGAAGCAGGATGGCGCCGAAGCTTAGCATCAATCTTGTTCCGATCTTCATGTTCTTAAGCATTTTGCCCTCCTAAAGGCCGTTGTTTGCCATAGTGAAGGTATCGACTGTCTCATCTTTTAATGAATGGTACTTTTGGAAGGTAGGAGTTCGTTTTGTCTCACTGCCTGTGTTTGGTTCGTCGCATTGCTTGGCGCAAACCGTGGTGCCAATGAGGGGATGGCTCGACACAGGCAGTGACGGAGGACCTGATAGAGATTTAAACGTGGGTGGTGACCGGCTGGTGGGCAATTTCGGAGCGGGCGGAGGCGTGATGCGGGGGCGGAGCGGGAGCTAGCTAGCCCCCCGGCGGTTCGTACTTGTAGCCGGCGCCGTAGATGGAATGAATCAGCTCCTGGTCCGGAGCGACGGCGGAGATCTTCTTGCGCAGCTTCTTGATGTGGCTGTCGATGGTCCGGTCGCTCACGATGCGCTGGTCCGAATAGATGCGGTCCATCAGCTGAGTGCGGGAGTAGATGCGCCCCGGGTTCAGGTAGAGAAAGTGCAGCAGTTTGAACTCGACCACGGTCAGGTCGAGGTCGTGCCCCTGCCACTGGGCCGAGTAGCGGTCCGGGTCCAGCGTGAGCCCCCCGGCGGAGGGCGTCGGCTGCTCGACGCTGCGGCGCAGCACGGTTTTCACCCGCGCCACCACCTCGCGGGGGCTGAAGGGTTTGCAGATGTAGTCGTCGGCGCCAAGCTCCAGGCCGAGCAGCCGGTCGATCTCCTCGACCCGCGCCGTGATCATGATGATGGGGAGTTGCGAGAAGGTGCGTATCTCCTTGCAGATATCCAGCCCGTCGCGCCCGGGGAGCATCAGGTCGAGCAGCACGAGGTCGGGCTGCCGCTCGCGCACCCGCGGCACCACCTCGGTGCCGTTGGCGATCCAGACGGTGTCGAAGCCGGATTGCTTGAGATAGTCACCCAACAGGCTGGCCAGTTTTTCCTCGTCTTCCACGATCATGATGGTCTGTGTCATGTCCTGCTCCCGGTAAGCGGCAGTTCGATCCTGATCAGCACCCCCCCCCTGGGGGAGGGGAGCGCCGCGATGGTCCCCTCGTGCGCCTCGACGATGTTCTTGCAGATGGCGAGCCCGAGCCCCGCGCCGCCCAGGGCCCGGTTGCGCGAGTTCTCCACCCGGAACAGCCGGTCGAAGAGCCGGGGCAGTTCCTCGGGCTGCACACCCGGTGCCGAATCGGCGAACTCCACCACGGCCCGGCCGCCGTCACGCCTGAGCCGTACCGAGAGCTCGCCCCCCTGGTCGGTGTACTTGAGCGAATTGTCCAAAAGGTTGCTGAAAAGCTGGTTCAGGCGCACCCCGTCCGCGAAGACGATCAGGTCGTCGTCGGGAAGCTGCTGCCGCAGGGCGATGTTCTTCCCGCGGAACTTGGCGGAAAACGGTTCCAGTGCGTCTTCCAGGAGCTCGGTCAGGTCGACCAGTTCCTTGCGGTAGTTGAGCGCACCTATGTCGGACATGGAGATCTGGTACAGGTCTTCCACCAGCCGGCTGAGATGCATCACCTCGGCGTGCAGGGAGCGCATGGAATCCGGCCCCAGGGGCCGCACCCCGTCCTGCAGCGCCTCGATTTCACCGCGCAGGATGGAGAGCGGCGTGCGCAGTTCGTGCGAGATGTCGGCCAGGTAGCGCCGCCGCGCCCGTTCGTTGTTCTCCAGGGAGAGGGCCAGGGTGTTGAAGTCGCGCGCCAACTGCCCCAGTTCGTCGCTCGATGCCACCGGCACCCTGGTGTCGTACTCGCCGGAGGCGAGCCGGTGCATGGAGGCGGCAAGCCTCTTGATCGGTTCGACCAGGCGGTGCGCCAAGGGGAGCGAGAGCGCCGCCGACACGAGCAGCATCACGATCGCGACAAGCCCCATGGTCAGCTTTTGCTGCTTCACGAAGAGGAGCTGGTAGGTGTCGGTGAGCCGCTGTCGCGGGCGCAGCGCCAGGTACCCGATCACCTCGCCGTCGCTGGTGAGCTTCTTGACCTGCGCGGTATCGAGGCTGCCTTGGGTCCCCTGGATGAGGTGCTTGTCCCGATCGAGCAGCACCACGCGCCCTTCGAAGCGGTAGGCGAAGCGCTGCGGATTGTGCTGCCCCTGGCCGCTCAGGTTGGCAAAGCCGCGCCGCCCCATCCTGCGCTGGGCGTTGTCGCTGTCGCCACCTTCGCGCCCCTCCCGGGTGGCGGCAACGACGTCAAACCAGGTGGAGGGCTCCTGCTGCAGGAAGCCCCAGTTGCCGCTACGGCCGTAGGACTGCTCCAGCACATGGGCCAGGCGTTGCAGCCGATCCTTCTCCATGGTGTTCACGTAGGCGAGAAAGCCGTGTCCGACGCTCCACTGCATGATGAGGAACATGCACACGACAACAACCCCGGTTGCCGCCAGCATGGTGAACAAAAGCCTGTATTTGATCCTTAACTTCATGTGATCCACCGTTTAAGTGTGCGTACAGCTTAGTTATTAACATAGTTGCCGTGAATGTGCCAATGGCATCTTTGAGTCAGATACAAATTCCACATTTGCTCCACAATTGTTCCTTATTGTGCTGTTAGCTTGATAATCAAAGAATGAATGGACCCGGTCGCCAAGTCATGGCGGCCGCAAACGAAGTACGCCAAGGATCATCTGAAAGGAAGACGGCCTGAGGCCGCAAGGAGAAGATCATGAAAAAGCTCATCGCACTTGCATTCGTCATCGTACTTGCCGGAGCCGCCACGGCCCAGGCAAGGGTGGATTTCAGCGTCAACATAGGTCTTCCGGTCGCCGTCGCTCCGCCGGCACCGGTGGTGTACCCCGCACCGGTCGCCTACCCGCCCCCTGCGGGCCCGGTGGCCTATGCCGAGCCCCCCAGCTTCATCTACTCGCCGGCCCTGGGCTTCTACGTCTCGGTGGGGCTTCCCTACGACGTGGTCTACATGGACAACAGCTACTACCAGTACCGGGGTGGTTACTGGTACACGGCCGGCAGCTACCGCGGACCGTGGACCTACGTGGCGCCGCGCTACCTCCCCTACGGGCTGCACCGGCACCGCCACGAGCAGATCCGTTACTACCGCGACCACGAGTACCGCACCTACCTGAGCGACCGCGAGCGCTACCGCGGTAACTGGTACCGTCCGGTGGCCGAGCGCCGCGACGGGCGCTGGGGCGAGCGCAAGGATTACTACCGCGACGGCTACCGCAACGGATATCGTGACGGGCACCGGGATGATCGCCGCGACGACCGCCGCGATGACCATAGGGACGACCGTCGCGACTACCGGGATCGCCACTGATCCCATGGTTGGCAACCTCCTCCCGCACCTGCCGACTCCGGGCTCTCCTCCTTCTCCCGGGGGGGCAGGGCGGGGGGGGAAGCCTTTCTGACGGAAAAGCGCAGTATTAGATAAATTTGAGCCCTCTTTTCTCCCGTTTCGTGGTATAGTCCCATTTCTAATGAGTCACGGACCCCATGGGCCTTTCAGGCTTCTGGGGTTTTTTGTGGCGTCACACCAAGAAACAGGAGTATCAGTGGAATTCAAACAGTTTAACTTGCACCCCAAGGTCCAGGCAGGCGTAGAGGCCGTGGGGTACCAGACCCCCACCCCCATCCAGTTGCAGGCCATTCCGGCGGTGATCGCCGGTCAGGACGTGCTCGGGCTGGCCCAGACCGGCACCGGCAAGACCGCCGCCTTCGGGCTTCCCATGCTGCACCGACTGGTGGAGGGACACCGCGGCAAGGTGCGCGGCCTCGTGCTCGCCCCCACCCGCGAGCTCGCCGAGCAGATCAACGAATCGCTCAACGCGCTGGCGCAGCAGACCCGCCTGAAAAGCATCACCGTCTACGGCGGCGTCAACATCAACACCCAGATCAAGAAGCTCAAGGAAGGGACCGACATCGTGGTCGCCTGCCCGGGGCGCCTTCTCGATCACATCTCCCAGGGGACCGTGGATCTCTCCGGCGTCGAGGTGCTGGTGCTGGACGAGGCGGACCAGATGTTCGACATGGGCTTTCTCCCCGACGTGAGGAAGATCCTGCGCGCGCTTCCCGGCAAGCGGCAGAACCTCATGTTCTCCGCCACCATGCCCGACGACATCCGCCGGCTGGCGCACGAGATCCTGTGCCGCCCGGTGACGGTGCAGGTGAGCCGCACCGCCCCTGCCGCCACCGTCTCCCACGCGCTCTACCCGGTGGGGCAGCACCTGAAGACCCCGCTTCTCTTCGAGCTCTTGAAGCACACCGACACCGAGAGCGTGCTCATCTTCACCAAGACCAAGTACCGCGCCAAGAGGCTCGGCGAGCAGTTGGAGAAGAGCGGCTACAAGGCGACCAGCCTGCAGGGGAACCTGTCGCAAAACCGCAGGCAGGCGGCCCTGGACGGCTTTAGGGACGGCACCTACCAGATCATGGTGGCCACCGATATCGCCGCCCGCGGCATCGACGTCTCGCTGATCTCGCACGTCATCAACTACGACATCCCCGACACCCCCGAGGCGTACACGCACCGGATCGGCCGCACCGGCCGCGCCGCCAAGACCGGCGACGCCTTCACCATGGTGACCGGCGAAGACGAGCAGATGGTGCGCAGCATCGAGCGCGTGCTGGGCGCGAAGATCGAGCGGCGCCGCGTGGAAGGATTCGACTACACCGTGCCGGCGCCCAAGAAGGACGAGGAGTTCGCCCGTCCGCCCCGCGAGCCGCAGAGAAGGAAGCAGGCCGCTCCGGCTGCGGGCAAGCCCGCCGAGGCCAAGAGCGCTCCCGCCGGGGGAAGGCCTTCCCAGCCCGGCAACAGCCGTGGTCCCGGCGCATCCCGCGGCCCCGGCGGCAACCGTCACCAAGCCGGGCAGCGCCAGGGCGGCAACCGTCCCGCCGGCCAGGGCGCCGGTGAAGGGCAGCGCGCCGGTGCGCAGCGTCCCGGCAACCACGCCGCCCGCCGCAGCGGCAGGTAGGCTGCAGCGGTCATCGCAGCAAAATAGAAAAGGGGAAAGTCTCGCGACTTTCCCCTTTTTTTATTGCTCTATTAGGGGGGTGATAGCAGAAGGGACTGGCTCCGTTTCGGTGCCTGTCCCTCTAGCGGAACGCTCTCTTCCGCCCAGCCACCTTACCCAAGCCTAAGGGGACAGGCACCTTGCGGAGCCAGTCCCCTCCTTCGGTGAAGGCTGGGTGGAGAATGAACACGGATGGCTCATAGGACCTTTTTAATTGCCGCTGTCAGCCTCAGTCCCCCAGCCACCCCGCCTCTGGGAGCTGTATCCGGCAGGGGGGTCAGCCCTGGACACGGGACAAATCGGCGGTAAGGGGTATGCTCTTCCCAGTTCAAAGGGGAGGTGACTGATGGCCCGACCACTACGGCTGGAATACGAAGGAGCATTCTACCATGTGACGTCCAGAGGAAATGAGCGCCACAATATCTTTTTCGACCAAAGGGACTACTTCAAGTTCAAGGAGTACTTGTCTGAGGCAGTCGACAAGTTTGGTTTCAACCTGCATGCCTTCGCTCTGATGACGAATCATTACCACTTGATCGTTGAGACGCCGGAGTCGAATCTGAGCAAGATAATGCACTACCTGAACAGCTCTTACAGCACGTACACAAACATCAAGAGAAAGCGTTGCGGACATCTTTTTCAAGGACGGTTTAAGTCAATAGTTGTGGATACTGACACGTACCTGCTTGAGCTGAGTCGGTACGTGCACTTGAATCCGGTGCGTGCACATTTGGTGGCGAAACCATCTGATTACGCTCATAGCAGTTATAGGACTTACATAGGTTCTGAGAAGGCCACGTTCGTTACTACCTCCACTATTCTTGGGATGCTTTCTTCTGTACCAAGGGAGGCACGTAAGAAGTATGGAACTTTTGTTGACTCAGTGACGGAAGTAGAGCAGGCGAGTCCGCTAACGAACCTCTACGGTGGCATCATACTTGGCAGGACCAACTTTATAAAGGACGCGCTGTCGAGAATTGAAGTTCATCGGCTAGAGAGAGAAGAGACTTCTTATCGCAAGGCCTTATCCGCATCGGAACTCGCAAGTGATGTTTTATCAGCCGTAGGCTTGATGTTTCAGATGTCACCGGATGCGCTAAAAGAGAAGGGGCAAAATGAATTCAAAAAGAAGATTCTATACATCTTGAAAAGACGTACGTCTGCAACAAACCATGAGATAGGCGAGATTGTCGGGATGAGCGGCGTGGCAGTCGCCAAGGCGTATCAACGTTTTGTCAGAGATGTCATTACAAACTCAAGACTGCGCGAGGAGATCGAGGAATTAGAGGCGAAGTTGTCTCGTGTCAAGGGCTGACCCCTCTCCCTCAGGCCTTCCCAGCCCGGCAACAGCCGTGGTCCCGGCGCATCCCGCGGCCCCGGCGGCAACCGTCACCAAGCCGGGCAGCGCCAGGGCGGCAACCGCCCGGCCGGCCAGGGCGCGGGTGAAGGGCAGCGCGCCGGTGCGCAGCGTCCCGGCAACCACGCCGCCCGGCGCAGCGGCAGGTAGGCTGCAGCGGAAAAAGAAAAGGGGGAAAGTCTAACGACTTTCCCCTTTTATGTTGCTCTATTAGCGGGCGATAGCAGAAGGGACTGGCTCCGTTTCGGTGCCTGTCCCTCTAGCGGAACGCTCCCTTCCGCCCAGCCACCTTACCCAAGCCCCAACCCCAAAGGGGACAGGCACCTGGCGGAGCCAGTCCCCTCCTCGTGCAGTGAAGTCGACAATCCCGCACGCCACTGCCAGCTTCAATCCCCCAGCCACCCCGCCTCTGGGAGCTGTATCGGATCGCAGACCGCGTCGATCTCCTTGGCCTTGGCGCCGCAGTTGCCGCATTCGACGGTGGGGTGCAGCGTGAGCTGGTGAACCTTGTCTATCTCACCCTTAGCGGTCAGGGCGCAGATGTGCTCGCTGTGCCCCTCTTTGTTGCATGCCATGATGATCACCTCCTTGTCAGCTATGTCATAGCCGCGTTGCCCGATGGGCAGCACTGTCTCGGTAGAGATGTCACTACTCTATTCTACGCTTTTTTGATAAAATTGTTGTCACAGAAGGAGATAGCTACTGTCAGAGGAGGTAAGCCATGCTTGGATCGAGATGCCCTAAATGCAACGGCAGAGGAAAAATCCTGATGGCTTCCCGGCAGTCCGGATACGACGTCGAGGAAGTGCCCTGCACCATGTGCAAAGGGTCGGGAAGGAAATAGAAAAGCGCAGCAAAAATAGACAGCAGGTTGGACGCCCGGCGTGACGGGCAATGAAAGAGGGGGAGGCCGGTTACGGCCTCCCCCTCTTTCATGGTTCATTGGAGATCCCGGGGAGACCGCCGCTTGATGTCTCCCCCTCCCTTGACGGGAGGGGGGCGGGGGGTGGGTGAAGCCCGCAAGGGGATGGGGAATAACGGCGGGACGACGGGTTCAGTCGGCGGAGGGACGACGCCGGGAGCGCTCTTTCAGTTCAGCCAGCTTCCCCTGTAGTAAGGGGACAGGCACCTGGCGGAGCCAGTCCCCTCCGCCGCTTACGAGACGGTGGGGTCGGAAATCGGCACCAGCAACAACGGGCACTTGCTGCGGCTGCAGATGCCGTGGGCTACGCTGCCGGTCCAGAAGGCGGCCATGCCGGTCTTGCCGTGGGTGGGAAGCACCATGAGGTCGATCTTCGCCTCCTCCGCGGCCCGGGCGATGGTCTCCGCCGGAGCCCCCCTCAACACGTGCGCGGAGGCGTGGATCCCCTCTGCGACCAGATCCCGCACCACCCCGTCCAGGTGCTCGGAGGCGTCGCGCGCCTCCAGGTCCAGCATGCGCGCGGCGGTCGCCGGCAGGGTGCGTGCGGACACTTTCTCGTCGGGGGGGAGCGATTCGTAGGTGGGGATCACGGTGGTGATGTGCAGGTCGGCGTTGCAGATGCGCGCCACCGACTTCACCACCGGCAGCCCCTTCTCGTGCTCCGGGTCGGTATCGAGCGGCAAAAGTATCTGGCAGCAGCAAAACGGCGGCGGCTCGCCGTGCTCGTCGGGATGGGTGATCAGGACCGGCAGGGTGCCTCCGGCGATCACCTTCTGGGCGATGGAGCCAAAGAGGAGGTGAAAGGCCTTGCCGCGCCCATGCGAGCACATCACCACCAGGTCGTGGCCGAGTTCGGCGGCGTGGGCGACGATGCTGTCGGAGACCAGTTCCGTCTCGGTCTCGTGCACGTGGCATTCGACCTTGGGGATGCCTTGGAACCACGTGTGCGCGACCTCCTGCAGGTACGCCTGTGCCTCTTCGGGGCCGGTCAGGTGCTTCTGGCCGTGCACCTGGCTCGGGGCGTCCTTCTCCACCACGTGGAAAAGGGTCACCTGGGCCTGCAGCTTTTCGGCCATGAACCGGGCGGCGGGGAGGGCGGCCTCGGCGAGTTTGGATCCGTCCATCGGGACGAGGATGTGCTTGAACATGGTGATCATCCTAGGAAAAAGGTTGCGTAGAGCAGGTAGATGTTGAGGGCGACGATGAGCCCCGCCGCCACTGCGGCAAAGGCCGTGGTCGCCGATTTGTTGACCAGGTCCCCCATCAGGTCACTGCGGCGGGTGAAGAGCACCAGCGGGATGATGGCGAAGGGGAGCCCGAAGGAAAGCACCACCTGGCTGATGACCAGGGTGCGGGTCGGGTCATACCCCATGGCGATGACGAACAGCGACGGCGCCATGGTGACCAGGCGCCGGATCCAGAGTGGGATGTGGCGCTGGATGAAGCCCTGCATGATCACCTGCCCGGCGCTGGTGCCGACGCTGCTGGAGGAGAGGCCGGAGAAGAGCAGGGAGACGCCGAAGATGAACTTCGCCGCCGATCCCAGAAGCGGCTCCAGGGTCCGGTACGCCTCCTCGATGGTGGCTACCGATGTCTTGCCGGTGGCGTAGAAGGTGGCGGCCGCCATGATGAGCATGGACATGTTCACGAAGCTCGCAATCCCCATGGCGATCACCACGTCCATGATCTCGTAGCGGAACAGGGTGCGCAGCTTTTTCCTGTCCTTGACCACGATCCTCCCCTGCATGAGCGAGGAGTGCAGGAAGATGGCGTGCGGCATGACCGTGGCGCCGATGATGCCCGTTGCCAAGAGGACGCTTTCGCTCCCCGCGAACCTCGGGCGCACCACGTGCGCGGCGATCTGGCCCCAGTCGGGGCTCGCGATGAAGATCTCCGCCACGTAGCACAGTGCGATGACGGCGACCATGGCGGAGATGACCGCCTCCAGCGGCCTGAACCCGAAGCGCTCCATACCGAGGATGCCGATGGTGGCCACGGCGGTGAGGAGGGCGCCGGCCAGAAGCGGGATGCCGAACAGGAGCTGGAATCCGAGGGCCGCGCCCATGAATTCCGCCAGGTCGGTGGCTATGGCCACCGCCTCCATGATGACCCACATGGCGAGCGACACCGGCCTTGGGAACTGGTTGCGGCAGTGCTCGGCCAGGTTCTGGCCGGTGGCGAGCCCAAGCTTGGCCGACAGGGTCTGGATCAGCATGGCGATCAGGTTGCTGGTGATGATCACCCAAAGGAGCAGGTAGCCGAACTGGGCGCCTCCCTGGATGTTGGTGGCGAAGTTGCCGGGATCGACGTAGGCGACGCTGGCGATGAAGGCGGGGCCGAGGAAGGGGAAGACGCGGGCGAGTCTTGATTGCTTCGTTTCGCGCGACAGGGCCTCCAGGGCGGACTGGACGGTCCTCGAGTCAAGGTTGCTGCTGCTGTTTTTGGGCAATGTTACCTCGGCGGTCGGTGTTGTGCGAAAATGTCACCTAATTCTATCTGCGATAGCATCAAGAGCAACTGCATGCTTTGAAAAAGATGCGCAGCCGTCACTGCTGCGAAATGAGTTGGCAGCGGACCTGCGAGCATGGTAAAAGCAACGATGAAGTAGTATAGCCGGGGCGGTCACGGCGGCCGCTGCAAAATTGTTTGATAATTATCATTATCTCGGCTAATATCTGGCGTCCTATCAACGGGAATGGAAAATGCCGGAAGACCAAAGAAATCTACTCGAAGACAGCGAAGATCTCGGCGCGGCCTGCCAGAAAGCACTCGCCGAAACCTCCAAGGCATTGAAGGCCGTTTCCTTCTATCCCGACAACCATCCCCTGCGTTCGCAAATACTTTCTTCCGCCTATGAGGCTATTACCAACCTGGTGCGGCATGCGCCGATCACCCTGATCGTGCAGCGCGGCGGCTTCGCCATCGCCGGTCGCCAGGAAACCATCGAAAGCAACCCGATGACCAAGGCGCTGGCGCAGGAACTCTTCGCCCGCGAACTGCAACGACTCACCTTCCTCCCCGAACTGTCCCAGGCGGACCTCTCCGCCCTTCTTACCGCGCTGGCGGTGTCGCCGCAGAAGATTGCCGAAGAAGGGGGCGTGGCCGGCATGCTGGCCCGCAACGGCGTCTCCGCCGTCATGGTGAACCAGATCGACGTCACCGCCGTCTACACCAAGAAAAACGTGGGGCAGGCCGAGGAAGAGTCCGGCGAGGGGGGTGCCGAGGTCGTCGAGGAGCGCACACCCGAGGCCGCGCCGGCACAGGGGAGCGCGCCCGCGCAGGCGTCCGAGCCGGGTATCGACGAGATCCTGGCCGCGCTGGTGGCCGAGACCGACGAGGAGCGCTACCGGCAGCTGGCGCGCCTGCTGCTGAAAAAGGCCCTGCCGCTGAAGCTGGACGGGAACTACGACCGGCTCTACGTGGTGCTGACGCGCCTGGTGGACCAGCAGGCGGACCCGGACAAGAGCACGGTCTGCCGCGACGCGGCGCACACGGTACTGCAGCAGCTTATCCTGGGGGAGATGGCCGAACACCTGCTGAATCACCTGGAGGACGTCGACTTCCCGGCCAAGGAGGCCATCTGCCGCATCCTGCGGTTGTCGGGCCCGGAGGTGGTGGACGCCGTGGTCCGGCGCCTGACCGCCACCGGCAGCAGGGCCGCGCGCAAGGCCCTGGGCACCGCCCTGGTCCGCATCGGCGTGCAGGCACAGCCGCAGTTGCTGGTGCTGCTCAAGGACGCCAGGGTGCAGGTGGTGCAGATGGCGGTGGCCATCCTGGCCGAGATCGGCAACCGCGACGCCGTGAAGGGACTTACGCTGACCGCGTATCACCCGGAGGGCCGGGTGCGCATGGAGAGCATCCGGGCGCTGGCGCGTATCGGCGGTATGGAGGCTACCGGCGTGCTCCTGTCCCTGATGCAGGAGGGGGACGAGGCAACCGCGCTGCAGGCGATCTCCTGCCTGGGGAGCTGCCGGAACCAGGCGGCGCTCGATCCGCTGCTTCGGCTGGCGGGGAAACGCGATCTGAGGGGGAAGCTGCACGCACTCCAGTTGGAGGCGCTGCGCGCCATCGGACGCATCGGCGACCGGCGTGTCCTGGGGGCGCTGTTCAAACTGGTGCGCCGGCGCAGTCTGATCGGCACGACCCGGCGCATGGAGCAGAAGCTGGTCGCCGTCGACGCCATCGCCGCCCTGGGCGGGGATCAGGCGCGCGCCTTCCTGCAGGGGTATGCCTCGGGCAGCGGGGAGCTGGCCGAAGCCGCTGCGGCGGCGCTGCAGGCCATGGCGCAAAGGGACGCAGAACATGAGTGAGATCACCAAGCAGGACGTGCAGCGCGCGGCGATGCTCTTCACCGCCTCCATCAAGTCGGTGCTGCTCTATCCCCTGGCGCATCCGGCGGTACGTCAGCCCCTGCAGGAACTGGTAGGGCTGATGGGCGAGATGATGGAGGAGCGGCATGAGCTGCACCTGGGAGTGGTGGAGGGAACCTTCTTCATCGAAGGGTGCCTGCTGGTCGCCCCCAATGCCGCCGTCGCGGAACTGGTCGAGCGCCTGCTGCAGAAGGGGATCGACGCCGTCACCATCTTCGCCGGAGTCACCCCCGACGACCTGTTCGGCTTCGCGGCGCTTCTGGCGAACCGGCAGGTGAGCGCCGAGACCTTCGCCGTCGAACTGGAGCGCAAGGGGATCAGCAACGTCCGGCTCGGCATCGACGAGATGGTCGCCGGCGAAGGGGAAGAGGGGAAGGGGGAAGCCCTCATCCCCGCTGCCATCTACCGGGACGCGCTCAAGGCCGTGCGCGACACCATGCGCGAGATCGACAACGGCCGCATCCCCAGCGGCGAGTGGATCAACGGCGTGGTCGAGAACATGGTGTCGGTCACCATGGAAGAGCCGACCACCCTGCTCGGCCTGGCCATGATCAAGGACTACGACAACTACACCTTCAGCCATTCCGTCAACGTCGGCATCCTGGCCCTCACCCTGGCTGCCTTTCTCGGGCTGGAAAAAGAGGCGCTGCACGAGATCAACACGGCGGGGCTGCTGCACGACATCGGCAAGACCAGGATCGACAAGACCATCCTGAACAGCCCCGGCAAGCTCTCCGATACCGAGTTCAAGGAGATGAAGCGCCACGCCGAGGAAGGGTCCGAGATCGTCAAGAAGATGAAGAACATCCCCCCCGCCGTGGCGGAGGCCGTGCTCGGTCACCACATCCGGCACGACCGCACCGGCTACCCCGAGTGGGCGCGCGACATGCACTTCGGCCTTTACACCGAGATCGTCTCCGTGGCCGACTGCTACGACGCCATCACCACGCTGCGCACCTACCAGCGGCCGACCCTCCCCAAGGAGGCCATGGAGATCATGCACCGGCTGGCCGGCTCCTCGCTCAACGGCGAGCTGGTGGAGCAGTTCGAGGCGATGATGGGGGAATACCCGGTGGGGAGCCTGGTGCGTCTGGACACCAACGAGATCGCGCTGGTGCTCAAGCCGCACCCGATGGAGTGTGCGGAGCCGTCGGTGAAGATCCTGATGGACGCGCAGGGGCAGGCGCTGGAGACGCCGAGGCTGGTGACGCTGGCCGGAGCGGGCGGGACGCGCTACGCCTCGATCGTCGCACCGGTGGACCCGCTTTTGAAGAACATCGACGTCGCCAGTCATCTGCTGGCTTAGCGGAAGGGACTGGCTCCGTGAGGTGCCTGTCCCTCTGGCGGAACGATTCTTCAGCTCAGCAGCTACCTTCGCCAAGCACTAAAGGTGTACTAAAGGGGACAGGCACCTGGCGGAGCCAGTCCCCCTGACGAGGGGATAGACATAAAAAGGGGGGACGGCTTTGGCCGTCCCCCCTTTCTGCATCTAAAGCGTGCCGTGCGTGTCTAGGCGGACCACTGGCCGTGCAGGTTGCAGTACTCGCGCACCTTGATGTCGGCGGCAGTGATCGGGAAGGTCGCCTCCGGCGCCTGACCCGGCTGCAGCTGCGCGCGGTAGACCTTGCCGTCGGCGATCACTTCGATCCACTCGATGTAGTGGGCGCTTTCCATCGGGTGCGGTACGCTGCCGACCTTGACGGTGACGGTCCCAGCGCCGCGCTCGATGACCGGTACGTGCTTCTCCTTGGAAGCGTCCACCGTGTTTTCCTTCTGCAGTTTCATCTCCTCGCCGCAGCAGACCAGTTGGCCGCCGCCGGCATGGAACACTTCGACTATATTGCCGCACATTTCACACTTGTAGATTTCCAGAGCCTGAGCCATTGAATCCCTCCTGTTTTTGTTGGTTGGTATTTGTGCCGCTGTTCGTGGTTGGAATTTGGTGCCGCTATTTGAGCCAAGCGGCAAGGTTAGCCGCGAGAATCCTGTTGTTCCCTTCCAGGAACTTGTTCTGGAAGATGGCGTCGTCGCCGAAAACAAGGTAGGAGCCTTTGCCGATGGTGCCGGCCACCACTACGCCGAAGGAAGCGGTTTCCTCCTTGGACTGCTTCTGGTCCAGGTCGAGGTCGATCCAGGCCTGGAAGCCGGTGGCGGCGATGACCTGCGCGGTGTCGGCCCGGTTGATCAGCCCCCAGGCGCCGTGCACGGTGAAATCATTGACCCCTTGGAACAGCGGGTGCTCCTTCAGGCGGGCGACCCGGAAATTGAGCAGGTCGCCGTCGATCACGTTCTCGCGCTCCTGGATGACGCCGTTGGTGTGGCGTACCTCCAGCCGGTCCAAAAGGAGGGCCATGGGGGGCGCGATGTGCAGCATGATGGCGACGCGGCCGCCGTTTTCGATGAACTTTGCCACCGCCTCGATCTCGTTGGGGTGCAGCGGCGTGAAGGCGCCGCTGATGACCAGGGCGCGTGCGCCGGCAAGCGTCGCCTCGGAGAGTGGCTGGTCCACCGTGGCGATCTCCATGCCCGCGCCTTGGATCACCCCGGCCAGGCCGGAAAGCTGCAACGGTCCCTGCTCCTTCACCTGGAAGCGTTCGCCGTGCCCGTTGTCGAAGAGGACCCTGTCGGCCGCCATGACGGGAGCGGTCATCATTAAGAACGCCAGTACAATTATACTCATGAATCTCAAAGCGCCAGTCATTTAATCCTCCATTGCATCAAAATTTAAAAAAGACCTTTTTGATCCTGTTGGTCCTTATAGCAGCATTGTTTCGGCCACGCAACAACTTTTTTGTGTCTACGGGACTGCCATCGTTGACAGCGGGGCGGGCGCCGATGTATTACAGGTATCCGGAGAACGTCATTACTGATTCTGGGGGCTACACATGATCGTGCATATAGTGCTTTTCAAGCTGAAAGAGGCCACCGCTGAGAACGTCGAGGCTGCCCGGCAGCGTCTTCTGAGCATGGACGGCAAGGTTGAGTTGCTGCGTCACCTCGAGGTAGGGGTGGACCTGATCCGTTCCGAGCGTTCCGCGGACATCGCCCTGTACACCAAGTTCGACTCCTTGGAAGACCTGCAGGCCTACCAGGTGCATCCGTACCATGCCAACGAAGTGGCCGCCTACATGAGGAGCGTCTGCTCTTCGGTGGTTGCCGCCGATTACGAAGTCTGATCCGAGCACGACATAAAGAGCAATGAGGAGGAGTAACTGATGGAGTTGTGTGCCTGTGGCAGCGGCGTAGCTTACGCCGAGTGCTGTCGCCCCATTATCAAGGGGGAGCGCCGCGCTGAGACGGCAGAGGCGCTGATGCGTGCGCGTTACGCCGCGTATGCCAACGTCGAGACCGATTTCATACTGGAGAGCACCCACCCCAAGCACCGCGAGGGGTATGATGCCGAGGGGACCCGCGAGTGGGCGGAGAAGTCCGACTGGCAGGGGCTGGAGATCATCTCCACCAAGGACGGCGGCAAGGATGACACCACCGGCGAGGTGGAGTTCATCGCGCGCTGGAAAGAGCAGGGGCAGGACCGGGTGCACCACGAGCGCGCCCTGTTCAAGAAGGAGAAGGGCGGGTGGCTCTTCACCGACGGCAAGGCGGTGACCCCGCAGCCGATCGTGAGGACCTCGCCCAAGATCGGGCGCAACGATCCCTGCAGTTGCGGCAGCGGCATCAAGTACAAGAAGTGCTGCGGCAAGTAATCGAGCCGCGATGAGACGGCTCAGGCCGGACGAAAGGCTGAGGCTGGACCCTAAGAACTGCTGAGGCTGGAATAGTAAAGGGGCGAGTGGAAATCACTCGCCCCTTCTATTTTGCGTCTGCCGTTAGGCCGTTAACGCCGGCGCTGCCGACGCCCTCATCCGCCCCTTCGGGGCACCTTCTCCCGGGGGGAGAAGGCATCCCACCCCCTCGCCCTCCGGGAGAGGGTGGCCGCAGGCCGGGTGAGGGCTTTTCCCTCGGCCGCGCTGCCCCTTACTTCTGCGTTCCCGGTTACTTCTGGCTCGCCGCCAGCGCCTGGTCCACATCCTCGATCAGGTCGTCGATGTGCTCGATCCCCACCGAGAGCCGGATCAGGTCGGGAGTAACCCCTGAAGCGATCTGCTGCTCTTCGGAAAGCTGGCGGTGCGTCGTGCTGGCCGGGTGCAGCACGCAGCTCCTCGCATCGCCCACGTGCACCACGAGTGCGACCAGCTGGCAGCTCTCCATGAACTTCTTGCCCGCCGCGGCGCCACCCTTGATGCCGAAGGTGAGCACGCCGCTCGCCCCCTTGGGGAGGTACTTCTGCGCCCGGGCGTAGCTCTTGTGGCTCTCCAGTCCCGGGTAGCTCACCCAGGACACCGCCTCGTGCTTCTCCAGGAACCTGGCGAGCGCGAGGGCGTTCTCGGAGTGGCGCTGCATGCGCAGCGGCAGCGTCTCAAGCCCCAGGTTGAACAGGAAGGCGTTCATCGGGGCCGGGCAGGGACCGATGTCGCGCATGAGCTGCACGCGCGCCTTCACGATGTAGGCGAGCTTGCCGAAGGTCTTCAGGTACTGCAGGCCGTGGTAGCTCTCATCCGGCTCGGTCATTTCGGGGTACTTGCCGTTGCCCCAGTCGAAGTTGCCGCTGTCCACGATGACGCCGCCCACGCTGGTCGCGTGCCCGTCGATGTACTTGGTGGCCGAGTGGATCACGATGTCGGCGCCGTGCTCGAGCGGCCGGCACAGGTACGGGGTCGGGAAGGTGTTGTCGATGATGAGGGGCACCTGCATCTTCTTCGCGATGCGGGAGAACTTGTCGAAGTCGAGGATGTTGAGGCCGGGGTTGCCGATGGTCTCACCGAACAGGCAGCGGGTCTCGGGGCGGAATGCGGCAACGATGGTCGCCTCGTCGGCCTCGGGATCGACGAAGGTGACCTCGATCCCCATTTTCGGGAAGGTGTTGGCAAAGAGCGAGTAGGTGCCGCCGTACAGGGTGCTGGCGGCGACCACGTGCTGGCCCGCCTGGCAGATGTTCATGACCGCCAGGGTAGAGGCCGCCTGGCCGCTGGAGGTCGCCATGGCCGCGACTCCCCCCTCCATGGCGGCGATCTTCGTCTCGAATCCTTCGGCGGTGGGGTTGGAAAGCCGGGTGTAGAAATGCCCGCCCACCTCGAGGTCGAACAGCTTGGCCACGTGCTCGGCGCTGGAAAACTTGAAGGTCGTGCTCTGGTAGATGGGCAGGATGCGCGGGTCGCCGTCCTTCGGGGTGAAGCCCTCCTGGATCGCCTGGGTCTCGATGCGCCAATTCTTCTTCATGGTTCCTCCTTCGTGAGTCATATAGCAAGACAAGGGCCGCACTATAGCATGATTGTCACGGCCGTTGCAGGGAAATATTAGAATGGTGCTTTGGTGGCCTGATCCGAGGGGGGAATACGCCTTGCCCCGTTTTCCGTAATGTGTTAATAAAACTGGACACCAAAACCAAGGAGGGGATGCATGCCCGTCGCTGATAAGATCGCCGGATTTATTGCGAAATCGTCGTGGATCAGGAAGATGTTCGAGGAGGGTGAGAAGCTCAGGAAGGAGTACGGCGCCGACAAGGTCTACGACTTCACCCTGGGGAACCCCGACGTCGAGCCCCCCGCGGCGTTCCAGGACGAGTTCCTGAAGCTCGCCAAGCAGCCGGTCCCGGGCATGCACCGCTACATGAACAACGCCGGCTACCCGGAGACGAGAAACGCCGTGGCGCGCATGCTCGCCGCCGCCTCCGATCTCCCGGTGCAGGGGAGCCAGGTGGTGATGACCTGCGGCGCCGGCGGCGCCCTCAACGTGGTGCTGAAGACCATCCTCAACCCCGGCGACGAGGTGATCCTCTTGACCCCGTTCTTCGTGGAGTACCGCTTCTACATCGACAACCACGGCGGCGTGCCGGTCGAAGTCTGGACCGACCGCGAGACCTTCCAGCTCGACATCCCGGCCATCGCCGCGGCGGTGACCGACAGGACCCGCGCCATCATCATCTGCTCGCCGAACAACCCGACCGGCGTCATCTACCCCGCCGAGAGCCTCAAGGCCTTGGGCGAGATGGTGGCTGCCAAGGAAGCGGAACTGGGGAGGCAGATCCTGGTCATCTCCGACGAGCCCTACGCGCGCATCGCCTACGACGGCAAGAGCGTTCCCAACATCTTCCGCTACGTCCAGAACTCGGTCATCGTCACCTCGCACTCGAAAGACCTGGCGCTCCCCGGCGAGCGCATCGGCTACCTGGCCGCCAGCCCGAACATGAACAACGTGGACCAGTTCATGGAAGGGGCGGTGTTCTCCAACCGCGTGCTCGGCTTTGTGAACGCGCCGGCCCTGATGCAGCGCCTGGTGGCCGGGCTGCAGCACGTCTCGGTAGACATCGAGGCCTACCGGGTCAAGCGCGACCTGCTCTACAACGCTCTCACCGGCATGGGCTTCTCCATGGTCAAGCCCGACGGCGCCTTCTACCTGTTCCCGAAGTCGCCGCTGGCCGACGACGTCGAGTTCGTCAAGATGGCGCAGAAGCACCGCATCCTGCTGGTGCCCGGCGCCGGTTTCGGAGCCCCCGGCTTCTTCCGCATCGCCTACTGCGTTGACCAGGGGATGATCGAGCGCAGCATCCCCGCCTGGCGCGAGCTGGCCAAAGAGGCGGGCCTCCCGGGATAGAAGGGACCACCATGACCGAGACCATTCTGATAGTCGATGACGAGGAGGGGATCCGCTCCTCCCTGGCCGGCATCCTCGAGGACGAGGGGTACCGCACCGTGTGCGCGGCGGACGGGACCGAGGCGCTCGCCCTGTGCCAGAAGGAGCTTCCCGGACTCGTGCTCCTGGACATCTGGATGCCCCGGATGGACGGCATCGAGACGCTCAAGCGCCTGAAGGAGCAGCACCCGACCCTCAACGTGATCATGATGAGCGGGCACGGCACCATCGAGACCGCGGTCAAGTCCACCAAGCTGGGCGCCTACGACTTCATCGAGAAGCCGCTTTCCCTGGAGAAGGTGGTGGTGACCGTGGAGAACGCGCTCTCCATGAACCGCCTGAAGGAGGAGAACGCGGCCCTCAGGGGGCAGGTGCAGCAGGGGCACGAGATGATCGGCCAATCGGCCGCCATGCAGCAACTGGCCGAGCAGATCCGGCTGGTCGCCCCCACCAACGCCTCGGTCCTCATCACCGGCGAGAACGGCACCGGCAAGGAACTGGTGGCCCGCTCGGTCCACTACCACAGCCAGCGCCGCGACAAGCCCTTCATCGAGATCAACTGCGCCGCCATCCCGGAGGAGCTGATCGAGAGCGAACTGTTCGGCCACGAGCGGGGGGCCTTCACCGGCGCCGTGGCGCAGAAGAAGGGGAAGTTCGACCTGGCCGACGGCGGCACCCTGTTCCTGGACGAGATCGGCGACATGTCGCTCAAGACCCAGGCCAAGGTGCTGCGCATCCTGCAGGAGAAGAAGTTCGAAAGGGTGGGGGGAACCCGGACCCTGGAGGTGGACGTGCGCATCGTCGCCGCCACCAACAAGCTCCTCGAGGAGGAGATCAAGAACGGCACCTTCCGCGAGGACCTCTACTACCGGCTCAACGTGGTCCCCTTCAAGGTCCCGCCGTTGCGCGACCGCCGCGAGGACATCCCGCTTCTGGCCGGCTACTTCCTGGACGCCTTCTGCGACCAGGAGGGACGCGAGCGCAAGCGGATCGTCCCGGAGGCGATGGAGTCGCTCAAGCGCTACGACTGGCCCGGCAACGTGCGCGAGTTGAAGAACATCGTGGAGCGCCTGGTGATCATGACCCCCGGCGGCACCATCACCATGAACCATCTCCCCGACGACTTCGTCTCGCCCGGCGGCCGGGAAGAGGCGGGGGGGAAGCTGGACAGCGTGCTGGAGCTCTCCAGCCTCAGGGAGGCGCGCGAGGAGTTCGAGCGCGAGTTCATCATGCAAAAGCTCGAGGAGAACGACTGGAACGTCTCCAAGACCGCCGAGGCGATCGAACTGGAGCGGAGCAACCTGCACCGTAAGATCAAGAGCTACGGCATCGACATGAAGAAGTAGCGGGGCGCCATGTTCTTCAGACTGTTCCTCATTCTCCTCATCGTGCCGGTGGTCGAGATCTACCTGATCATCAAGGTGGGCCAGGTGATCGGCGGCGTGGCCACGGTCGCCATCCTGCTCCTCATGAGCCTGACCGGCGCTTGGCTGATCCGGCACCAGGGGGGTAGGGTGCTTACGCAGATCCGCGACGAGCTCTCCCAGGGGCGGCTCCCCGCCGCGCAGCTTCTCGACGGCGCCCTCATCTTCATCGGGGGAGTCCTCCTTACCACGCCCGGCTTCTTCACCGATTTTCTCGGCATCTTCTTCCTCGTCCCGGCCACCAGGCGCTTGATCAAGCTATGGCTCGGCCTGTGGCTGCAGAACAAAATCTCCCGCGGCGGCTTCGTGATGCGCCGCCACTTCTGACCCTTTCCCCAACACCCGCTCCAATCCCGCTGAAAACAGAACCTTTGCCAAGTTCTCCCCCTCGCCCTCCGGGAGAGGGTGCCCGCAGGGCGGGTGAGGGCGCTGCCACATAGTGAGACCGGTGGCAGTTGCTGCGCCCTCACCCCTACCCCTCTCCCGGGGGGAGAGGGGATCGTGATGTGAACACCGCCTTTCCGCCTCCAATTGCGCCCTCACCTTTTTCGGCTACTATTTTCGGGTTGCCCGCGCGGCCGCAACCCGTGCCCGCCGGGAGGAAAGGGGAAGACCATGCTGGTGGTGGAAGAATTTCACGGCACGCAGGTGACGCAGCAGCGGGTCGAGATGGTGGAGCGCAAGGGGACCGGCCACCCCGACCAGATCTGCGACTGCATCATGGACTCCATCTCGGTCGCGCTGTCCCAGGCTTATCTCTCCGAGTTCGGCACCATCCTGCATCACAACATCGACAAGGGGCTCCTGGCCGCCGGCCGCGTGCAAATGCGCTTCGGCGGCGGCGAGGTGATCGAGCCGATGGAACTGACCATCGGCGACCGGGCCACCTTCAGCATGGCAGGCAGGGAGATCCCGGTGCACGACATCGCGGTCGCAGCCGCGAAGACCTGGATCTCCCGCAACCTGCGGCACGTTGACCCCGAGCGCCATGTCCGCTACCGCCTGAAGCTGGCCCCGGGTTCGCTGGAGTTGACCGACATCTTCGCGCGTCCCGGAGAGGTCAGGGGAGCCAACGATACCTCGGCCGCCGTCGGCTACTACCCCCTGAGCCCGACCGAGCACGCCGTGCTCACCCTGGAGCGTGAATTGAACAGCGCGCGGTTCAAGACGCTCTTTCCCGAGACCGGCGAGGATGTCAAGGTGATGGGGCTCCGAAACGGGGACGAACTCGATCTCACCGTCGCCATGCCGCTTCTTGCCGAGCGGATCCGGTCTGAGCGGGAGTACTTCGAAAGAAAGCAGGCCGTCGACACTGCGATGCGGGAGTTCCTGGAGCAAGGGTGCCGCGGCTTCGGGCGGGTCCGGGTGCACTACAACACGCTGGACCAGGCCGGGCGCGGCCTGGCCGGCGTCTACCTCTCGCTCTTGGGCACCTCCGCCGAGGACGCCGATTCCGGGCAGGTCGGGCGGGGCAACCGCGTCAACGGCCTGATCCCCATTGCGCGCGCCATCGGCACCGAGGCCGCCGCGGGTAAAAATCCCATGAGCCACGTCGGCAAGATCTACAACGTGCTGTCGCACCGGATGGCCCGTGAGATCTGCAAGTCGGTGGCCGGCGTGCAAGGGGCCTACATCATGCTGCTGAGCCGGATCGGCGAGCCGGTGGACCGCCCGCAGATGGCCAGTGCCCAACTGGTCATGGAACCCGGACGCAGCGTCACCGAGGTCGAGGGGGAGGTGCGGGAGGTCATGCAGCGCCAACTAGCGGGCATCACGGAGTTCTGCCAAGCCCTGGCCCGCGGTGATTTCCCGGTCTGTTAAAAATTCGCTAAAGACGGGCGCTTTCCTGCCGAATGCATTTATACGCATCTTTATCTACCTGGTCTTCTTTTGTCAGGTGCTGGACTACGCTACCTAATCGATGCGGTGAGGAGGATGGAACATGGGGCTTGATGCAGCGGTACTCAGCGAGGCCAACACCACCGAGGACGAAGTCAGGAAAACGATTGCGGATATAACCAAGGGGGTCTTCTCCACCATGGTGATGCTGGAGGTGGTCGACGAGCCTCCCCTGGCTGAACCGGTCTTGACCTTTCACGAGACGGTGACCAGCATGGTGGGCCTGGCCGGCAGCCACTCCGGCATCCTGGCCATCCACTGCCCCAAGAAGCTGGCCCTGCAGGTCACTTCCAATATGCTGGGGATGGACGTCACCGAGGTCGACGAGGATGTCAACGATGCCATGGGCGAGATCGCCAACATGGTGGGGGGGGACGTGAAGCACATCTTCTCCCCCAAGGGCGCCGACATCAACCTCTCCATACCGACCGTGATCTACGGCAACGACTACGCCCTGGAGAGCATCTCCAGTGCCGAATCGCTGGTCATGCCCTTTGTCTGCGGCGAGGAGCGTTTCCTGCTCTCGTTCAAGATCGGCAAGTAGCGTTTCTCTTCATGCGTGTCTACCGGCAGCGGCCACAACAGTGGTCGCTGTTTTTTTGGGTAGGATAGGGTCCTCACCCCTGCTGTCATCATTTCCAGGTCTTGCGGCTTCACCCACCCCCCGCCCCCCTCCCCCCGCCCCCCTTCGCGGGACGAAGCGCTACGGCGCGCAGGCCCGTCGAGGGAGGGGGCGAAGCTCTTGGAGACCTTGCCGTCGACCTCCTGCCCGCGCGCTTGTACCGTTTACTCCATCAAAAGGTTGACAAGGTGGCGGTTAGCGTTGAAAATGAGCAACTGTTGAATTTTGGTACGCCCGTGGAACAATCGCGGGCGGGCCATGAACTAACCTGGAGGGTCATTGGACACCGTCTTTGTCGAACTGCTGGTCATCGCCGTCCTCATCCTGCTGAACGGGTTTTTCGCCTGCGCCGAATTCGCCATCATCTCCATTCGCAAAAGCAGGGTCGCGCAACTGGTCACCCTGGGTAACCAGCGGGCCGCGCTGGTGGAGTCGCTGCAAAGGGACCCGCACCGCCTGCTGGCCATCGTCCAGATCGGGGTCACCGTGGTCGGTTCGACCGCTTCGGCGGTGGGCGGCGTCATCGCCGTGGACTACATCCGCCCCGTGCTGCAGGTCTCGTCCATCACCATGGTCCGCAACGCCGCCGAGCCGCTTGCCATCGGCATCGTGGTCAGCGCCATTTCCTATCTGCAACTGATCCTGGGGGAACTGGTCCCCAAGACCATCGGCCTGCAATACGCCGAGCCGGTCGCCCTGCGGGTGGTAAACACCATCAACTTCCTGGCGCGGGTAGCGTCGGTGCTCGTTTCCGTGCTGAGCTTTTCTACCAAGGCGACACTGGCCCTGTTCGGACTGAAGGGGGAGGGAAAGGCGTTCATGACCCGCGAGGAGGTGCAGCACATCGTGGCCGAGGGACACGAGAGCGGCATCTTCAGCGAGACCGAGCACACCTTCATCGACAACCTCTTCGACTTCACCCACACCGCGGTGCGCGAGGTGATGGTGCCGCGCACCCGCGTGGTCGCCTTCGACCTCAACCTCTCCAACGAGGAGATCCTGAACGGGGTGCTGGACAACATGTATTCGCGCTACCCCGTTTATCTCGGCAGTATCGAGGAGACGGTGGGTTTCATCCACGGCAAGGACCTTTTGGGGCGCATGGTGCGCGAGCCCGGCTTCGACATCCGCTCCATCGTCCGCCCGCCGGTCTTCGTCCCCGAGGGGAAGAAGGTGAGCGAGCTGCTGAAGGAGATGCAGAAAACGCGGGTGCACATGGCCTTTGTGGTGGACGAGTACGGCAGCATCAGCGGTATCGTGACCACCGAGGATCTGCTCGAGGAGTTGGTGGGCGAGATCGAGGACGAGCATGACGTCGGGGAGCCGAGCCGGGTGCAAATACTCGCGGACGGCAGCTTCCTCGTCGACGCCCTGATATCCATTTCCGATCTCGAGGACCTCCTGGAGGTGGACCTGGGCGAGGATCTTCCCTACGACACGCTGGCGGGGCTGATCCTGGACCGGATCGGGCGCTTCCCGGAGCAGGGTGAGAAGGTCGAGTTAGGTGAGTACCTGTTGACCTGCGAAGAAGTGACGCGCACCGGCATCACCCAGGTGCGGATTGTGAAGAGGCAGGAAAAGGAAAAGGCAGATTAAGATAAAGACAAAGACTAAGACTAAGACTAAGAAGAGACCTCAGTCTTAATCTCAGTCTTAATCTCAGTCTTAGACAAAGACTAAAACAAAGACTAAGACTAAGAAGAGACCTCAGTCTTAATCTCAGTCTTAATCTCAGTCTCAGCCTTAGTCTTAACCTCGATGTGTTTTTTTCGCCGCCACGACGGACGTCAGGATGGAGATAGTCAGGGCGCCGATGATCACGCCCAGGGAGAGCTGCAGCGGGACCTCGACCAGGTTCGACAGGAGCATCTTGGAGCCGACGAAAGCGAGGATCACGGAGACGCCGAGTTTCAGGTGGGCGAACATCTCCATGACGTTGGCCAGCAGGTAGTACAGCGAGCGCAGCCCCATGATGGCGAAGACGTTGGAGCTGTACACGATGAAGGGATCGTGGGTCACCGCGAGCACCGCAGGAATGGAATCGACGGCAAAGATGACGTCGGTCGACTCGACCACGACCAGGGTCAGGAACAGCGGGGTGGCGGCCCAGATGCCGCGCCTCCTGATGAAGAAGTGGTCGCCGCGCGCCCGCTTGGTGATGGGGATGAAGCGCCGCACCAGCTTTACCAGCGGGTTGTGCTCCGGGTGGACCTCCTCGTCGCCGCCGAACGCCATCTTGAAACCGGTGTAGATCAGCACCGCCCCGAACACGTAGATCATCCAGTGGAAACGCTCGATGAGCTGTATGCCCACCACGATGAAGATGCCGCGCATCACCAGCGCACCGATGATCCCCCACTTCAGTATCTTGGGCTGGTGCGCCTTCGCCACCTTGAAATACGTGAAGATCATGATGAAGACGAAGAGGTTGTCGACGGAGAGGGACTCTTCGATGATATAACCGGTGAGGAATTCCAAGGCCTTCGCCGACCCCAGCACGTACCACACGCCGACGTTGAAGGCCATGGCGAGGCCGACCCAGACCCCGGTCCAGGCCAGCGCCTCGCGGAACCCTATCTCGTGACTCTTCCTGTTGAAGACGAAGAGGTCCAGGATGAACATCACGGTAATGATCCCCGCGAAGGCGATCCACATCATCTCTCTGTTGGTCAAAACTCCCTCCGGTTAATGCCCCATCTGCTCGAGTCGGGCGATACGCTCCTCCATGGGGGGGTGCGTGGAAAAAAGTTTCATCAGCATCCCCGCGGTGAGCGGGTTGACGATGAACATGTGTGCGGTCGCCGGCCGTGCCTCTTCCATGGGCAGGACCCTTGACGCCTGGTCCAGCTTCCTGAGCGCGTTGGCGAGGGAGCGCGGCTTGCCGCAAAGCCTGGCGCCGCTTTCGTCGGCCAGGTACTCGCGGCTCCTGGAGACGGCGAGCTGGATCAGCATGGCGGCGATGGGTGCGATGATGGCAAGCGCAAGGCCGCCCCAGCCACCCCCTTCCTCGTCGTCGCTACGGCTGCCGAAAATGGCCGCCCACTGCACCATGTTGGCCAGCATGGAAATGGCGCCCGCGATGGTGGCGGCGATGGTGGAAATGAGGATGTCGCGGTTGGCGACGTGGCTCAGTTCATGCGCCATCACCCCTTCCATCTCTTCGGGGGTGAGGATGCGCAGGATCCCCTCGGTCGCGGCGACCGCGGCGTGGTCCGGGTTCCTGCCGGTGGCGAAGGCGTTGGGGCTCTCCGAGGGGATGATGTAGACCCGGGGCATGGGGAGCCCCCCCTGCACGGCGAGCCTCCTGATCATGCCGTAAAAGGCCGGGTTCTCCGCCTCGGTGATCTCCTGGGCCCCGTACATGCGCAGCACGATCTTGTCCGAGAACCAGTAGGAGAAGAGGTTCATGGCGCAGGCCATGATGAAGGCGAAGTACATGCCGCCCCGGCCGCCGATGGCGCTTCCCAGTGCCACCATGATCAGCGTGAGCGTAGTGAGCAGGACCGCTGTCTTGAATCTGTTCATGACGTACCTCCTTGCCGGGTCGCGTGGTCAAATAAAAAGACCTTTACCCAGGCGCGCTTGCACTGGATAAAGGTCTTGCCTGCTCTGACAGGATGTCATGCCCCATGTCCGGGCCTGGGCGGCCGTCTTGACGAACACGGGTCGGTTGCGGTGTCAACCGTTGGCTACTCCCCTTTACCATCATGAAATATAGGTAAGGGAAGTCTGAGTGTCAACCGTTTCTTTTCCCTCCCCACGCCGGGGGAAGCCGGTCTCACCCGGCGATGCTCTCGGTGAGCAGGATCGCGTCGGCCAGTTGGCGCATGGAGATCCTGCGGTCCATGGCGAGCCGCTGCATCCTGCGGAAGGCCTCGGCCTCGGAAAGCTTGTCGCGCTCCATGAGCCGGCCCTTGGCCTTCTCGATCACCTTGCGGCTTTCGATGCTCTCCTTCAGGGAAGAGACCTCTTCCTTGAGCCGCTCCACCCGTCGCGCCGCGGCGATGGACAGGACCAGCGCCGCCACCAGTTCCTCCTCCCGGACCGGCTTGGCCAGGACGGTGGAAACCGCCGACTCGCCCCAGGTCTGCACATTTTCCAAGTCGCAGCTCTCCGCGATCATCACGATCGGGAGGCTCAGCTTGTCCCAGAGCTTTTTCACCGCGACCACCATCTCCTGGTCGCCGGCGCTGAATTCGACCACCGCCACCTCCGGATGGCTGGCCAGGGCCTCGCTCAACAGTTCGCTCGCACTGCCGGACGCTATTATTTCAGCAAAACCCCGCTCCCTCAGCCTGTTTTTTAGGCTCTCCAGGAGCTCCTCGTCGCGAATGTACAGGACCGCTTTTCCCATGATTTTCACCCCCTTACGACGATTGGAACTGCCCCGACGGACAGGTTACCCGGTTAAAGAGCATAGAGCGTTCCAAAAACGTCACGGTGAGGCATGATCTTCTGCCACATGTGTCCATGTCCCCTCTCCCTCCGGGAGAGGGCCAGGGTGAGGGCCTTTGCCAAGGGCGAAATGACTGCAGCCGGCACAGCCCTCACCCGCCCTTCGGGCACCCTCTCCCGGGGGGAGAGGGACGGTTCATAATTCCCTCCCATTTTCGCCAATTTCATTAATGTTTTGGCCCCGAGAGCCGATAATGTGGCTATGCCCGTGCAAACCGTCGGGCGACCGCTGCGACTGTGCCACGTTCCGCAGCGGGACCAGGCACCCCTCCGGTAGCCAAAGGAGCCCACGTTGTTCATCTCCCGATCCGCAGCCATCCATAGCCGAAGCACCCTGGCCCTGGCGATCTGCGCCTGCTTCCTGCTGGTGCTGGTCGCGGCGCTCTGCCGTCCGCAGGCCGGGCCGGTGGGAGCTCTCGCCATGGTCTTCGTGGGAGGGCTGCACGCCCTGCGCCTGAAGTGGCGCCGGCAGTCGGAGGACGAGCTCAGGCGCAGCGAGGAGCAGTTGCGCATCTCGCAACGCATCGCACATATCGGGAGCTGGGACTGGGACGTGGTCAGCGGCCGCCTGGACTGCTCCGAGGAGCTGTGCCGCATCTTCGGGATCCACTTCGAGGAGGCGCCGCAGAGCTATGCCGGCTTCCTGGCACTGCTGCCGGCAGAGGCGCGGGAGGCGCTGGCGACCGCGGTGGAAAAGGCGCTTGCCGGCGATGATTCCTTTGCCGTGGAGTTTCCCCTCATCCGCCCCGACGGCAGCGAGCGCTACCTGTCCGAAGTGGGCGAGGTGTTCCGCGACTATTCCGGGACGGTGCTCCGGGTGGTCTGCGTGGTGCACGACATCACCGAGCGCAAGGAGGCGGAGAGCGCCCTCTTCTTCGAGAAGCGCTACCGGGGGCTGATCGAGAACCTGCCCCAGCGCATCTTCCTCAAGGACTGCAACCTGGTCTATCTCTCCTGCAACTCGAGCTTCGCGCGGGAACTGGGACTCGAGCCGGCGGACGTTTTCGGCAAGAACGACTACGACCTGTTCGAACCGCCCCTGGCCCGCAAACGGCAGGAGGAGGACCAGCGGGTGATCGCGGCGGGGACGGCCGTCGAGCGGGACGAGCAGCGCGAACGGGACGGCCACTGGGTCAGCAAGGCCCTGATCCCGCTCAAGGACGATCATGCCCGGGTCTACGCCCTGCTCGGCGTCCTGACCGACATCACCTTCCGCAAGAAGGCCGAAGAGCAGTTGAAGGAGAGCGAGGAGCGCTTCCGCAACACCTTCGAGCAGGCGGCGGTCGGGATCTGCCACATCGCTTTGAGCGACATCCTGATCCGTATCAACCGGCGCTTCTGCAACATCCTGGGCTACACCCAGGAGGAGCTGCTGGGGTGGACCCTGGAGCAGACCATCCATCCCGATGACCGTGCCGCAGAACAGGGGCAATTGTCCCGGCTGATCAACCGCGAGATCGACAACTACAGCATCGAAGTGCGCCAGCTCAGGAAAGACGGGTCGGTAGTGTGGGTGAACCTCACCAAGTCCCTGGTGTGCGGCCCCAAGGGGGAGCCCAAATACCTGATCGGGGTCATCGAGGACGTCACCGCCAAGCGCGAGGCCCAGGAACTGCGCCGGGAGCGCGACCTTGTGCAGGCTGCCAGCCAAGCCAAGACCGAATTCCTGGCCAACATGGGGCACGAGATCAGGACCCCGATGAACGCGGTGATGGGGCTGAGCCGCCTCGCCCTGAAAACCGAGCTCATGCCCAAGCAGCGCGAGTACCTCGAAAAGATCTGCTCCGCCAGCAGGACGCTGTTGAACATCATCAACGACATCCTGGACTTCTCCAAGATGGAGGCGGGCAAGCTGGAGCTGGAAAAGACCGAACTGAGCCTGCAGGAGGTGCTGGGCAACATCTCGGACATGCACCACCTGAAGGCGCAGGAGAAGGGGCTCGATTTCAAGATGCGGCTCGCGCCGGAACTCCCCAGGAAACTTCTGGGCGACCCGCTGCGCCTCACCCAGGTGCTGAACAACCTGATCGGCAACGCGGTCAAGTTCACCAACCGGGGCGAAATCGTGGTGGCGGTGAAGCCGGTCGAGCAGGAAGACGGGATGGTGCGGGTCAACTTCTGTGTCCAGGACACCGGCATCGGCATTACCCCCGAACAGATGGAAAGAATCTTCACCCCTTTCACCCAGGCCGACAGCTCCACCACGCGCCGCTACGGCGGCACCGGGTTGGGGCTTTCCATCAGCCGGCAGCTGGTCGAACTGATGGGAGGCGAACTGAAGGTGCAGAGCGTTGCTGACGCGGGGAGCAGCTTTTCCTTCACGGTCGGCTTTGCCGTACCGGTTGCGGGGAAGACCATCCCGGAGCCCCGCAAGGAGGAACTGCGCAACCTGCGGCTCCTGGTGTTGGACGGCAACCCCGCATCCGTCGAAGGGATCGCGGAGATGTTGCAGGGGATGCCGATCGACCTGGAAGCGGTGCCGAGCTTTGCCGCGGCCAGCGAGGCGCTCAAGGACGGACCGGCGGGACAGTTGCCGTTCGACATGGTGGTGATCGACGCCGACACCGCCGGTGAAGACGGGCTGGAAGAACTCTCCCGCAGCATATCGACCCGGTACCACAAAGAGGTGCCGGTCCTGGCCACGGTGCCTCCGGAGCAGTTGGAGGCGGTGCGGCAGTTGGGGGATGAGTGGGGGGTGAGCGCGGTGTATCCGACTTCGGTACGCCCCTCGCTGCTGGTGGACGGCATGATCCGGGCCCTGGCCCGGGCCGCTGCACACCAGGCGGAGCCCGTGTCCGCCCCAGCCCCGGCTGTGCGGCCGGTGCGGGCGGCAAGCGAAGGCACCTTCGCGCCGGACCGGTTCGCCGCCGAGAAGACCAAGCTCGAGCGCCTGCTGGCCAGGAACAGCCTGGACGCCAAGCGCCAGTTCGAGAAATTCTGCGGCGAGGTGCCGCGCGGCAGCTTTGTCAAGGAACTGCAGGCGCTGCAGGCCTGCCTGGAAAAACTCGATTTCAGGAAGGCACGCCAGCTGTTGTCCATCTTCCCGGCAGTGCAAGATTTCCATACCGAGAGGGAGTAGCCATGAAACGCCAGACGGTGATGATAGTCGACGACACCCCCGCCAACATCGAGATCCTGAGCGAGAGCCTGGGGGACGACTACGAACTGTTCTTTGCCACCAGCGGCTTTGACGCGCTGGAACTGATCCGCGCCGACAAGCCGGACCTGATCCTTCTGGACATCATGATGCCGGGTATGGACGGGTTCGAGCTGTGCCGCATCCTGAAGGGCGAACCTTCCACCCGCGATATCCCCATCATATTCGTGACCGCCATGATCGAGGAGGAGCAGGAAATCAAGGGGCTCGAACTGGGCGCCATAGATTACCTTACCAAGCCGATCAGCCCGCACATCGTCCGGGCCCGGGTCAAGAACCACCTGGAGCTGAAGCGTTACCGCGACCTGCTCGAGACGCTGGCCAGCGCCGCCGACCGCGCCAAGAAGGAGTTCCTGCGCAGCGTCAGCCACGAACTGCGCACGCCGCTCACCCCGATCATCGGCATGACCGACCTCGTGCTCACCCAGGAAGAGGATGACAACAAGCGCAAGTACCTGGGCATGGTGCAGAAGTCGGCCACCAGGCTGCTCGGGATCGTGGAAGACCTCATCGAAACCAGCCGCCTGGAAGGGGAAGGGGGAGCTCCGGAGAACGCACCATTCCACCTGAAGTCGTTCCTGGACATGGTGGTCATGGAGGCCCGGGCCATGGCCGATGCCAAGGGGCTTACCTTCAACGTCCACCTCGATGCAGCGCTGCCCGAAGTGGTGGTCACCGACCAGGCAATGCTGCACAAGGTGCTCACCATGCTCCTGGGCAACGCGGTCAAGTTCACCCCCGCCGGCGCGGTCGGGCTGGAGGTGTGCCGGCAGGAAATCGCCGGCGAGCAGATGCTGCAGTTCTCCATTTCGGACACCGGCGTCGGGATCGACGAGGCAGATCTCGAGCGCATCTTCAGCGATTTTACGCAGTCCGACGGGTCCATTACCCGTTCCTATCCCGGCCTCGGGCTCGGGCTCACCCTGGCGCGGCGCATGACCGAGTTGATGGACGGCAGCATCTGGGCCGAGAACGCCCCCAACGGCGGCTCCGTGTTCCAGTTGCAGATCCCGCTGGTGCTGCCGGACCCCGACGGCGTGTTGCCGACCTCAAATTAGCTCTATGCCGGCCGGCCATAAATGCTATAGTGCTGCGTCATGGAACAACAAGAGCGAAAACACGTCCACGTAGCCTGCGCCATTATTGAGCGTGACGGGCTGGTGCTGTCGGCCCGGCGCAGCGCGTCCATGAACCTGCCATTGAGGTGGGAATTTCCCGGCGGGAAGATCGAGCCCGGAGAGGGGCGCGAGGAGTGCCTGAAGCGTGAACTGGTGGAGGAGATGGGGGTGGAGATCGCCGTCGGGTGCCCGCTCACGCCGACCACCCACCGGTATCCGAGCTTCGACGTGACCCTGTATCCGTACGTCTGCAGCATCGTCTCCGGAGAGATCACCCTGCACGAGCACTCGGCCATGACCTGGCTCCCCCCCGAGCGGATGCTGGAACTGGAGTGGGCCGACGCCGACCTCCCCATCATTTTGGAGTACCAAAGACAGAAGCAGGGCTAGGCGGTAGCTGTTGAGTGCCACGACATCGTGGACACAAATAAGTGCCACCACATCGTAGACAAAGTTCTCTGACAATCGAATAGCCATCGCGTAATCCTGTGGACACCGAAACCACGTTGGAGGTGTCCATGAAGGAT
>NZ_BLXY01000008.1 GCF_014193585.1 Geomonas paludis | reverse complement strand
ATCCTTCATGGACACCTCCAACGTGGTTTCGGTGTCCACAGGATTACGCGATGGCTATTCGATTGTCAGAGAACTTTGTCTACGATGTGGTGGCACTTATTTGTGTCCACGATGTCGTGGCACTCAACACCTAGAACGTAGAACGTAGAACGGCTGTTAAGGGCTTAGAACGGGTACCCGAGCCCCACGAACACGGCGGGACCGTCCTTGCCGAAGCCGACGTCGATGCGGCCGAGGATGTTGGGGCGTACTACGGCGCGGAAGCCGATGCCGGGGTTGACCTCGATGTTGCCCGCCCGCAGGTCGCCGACCGTGTCGGCTACCCCGCCGATGTCCACGAAGGGAGCCAGCTCCCAGTCCGCCTTGACGTCGAACACCTCCCACCGGAACAGCCTGATCCTCTCCTCCAGGTTGCACACTACGTAGCTGTTGTCGATGAAACGGTTCCTGCCGTAACCCCTGAGCGTGTTCTCGCCGCCGAGGATGCTCCGCTCCAGGAACGGGATGGAACTGCCGCGCGCCTGTCCCACCGCGAACCTCCCGGCGCTGATGAAACGGCTGTCCGGCACCGGGAAGAACCCTTTGACCTCGGCCTCGTAGCGCACGAAGCGGGCGCTGCTCCCCAGGGCGGCCAGGCTCCCCTCCACCGTGGCCCGGGCCCGGATGCCGGAACTGGCCATGGCGGGGGCGTCGAGGGTGCTGTAGACCAGCGAGATCGATTGCGCATGCGTGCTGAAGCCGTCGATGCCGGGGACCTCGGCGGCGCTGAAGTGCTGCTGCAGGTTGGGGAGCTTGGTGACCGCCCCGTCGTCAACCTCGACCCTTCTCAGGCGGTCGCCCAGGAATAACAGGATGTTGGTGGTCAGCGGGTAACCTGCCGACAGGGTGTAGCCGAACTCGCGGTCGGCGAAGTTGGTCTCGTCTTCGGCGCGGCTGCCCGGGCCGAAGCCGAAAAAGCGGGCGGAACCGTCGGTGAAGTTGTAGAGGAAGGCATTCAGCTCCAGTTGGCGCTCCATGAGGCTCTGGTCCCTGACCCTCACCTCGTAGTCCGAATTCACCTTGGTGGACTTGGAGAGGTTGAACTCGATGCTGCGCAGCGGGGAGGGGTACACGGCGCCGTAGAGGGTCCCCGTGGTGCCGAAGTTCTCGTTCTGGTTCACCTGCGGAGCGAACAGCGCGGAAACCTCGTCCTTGTCGTTGTGCAAAAGAAAGGCGGTGAGGGCGCCATAGGTGACCCCTTCGTTGGGACTGGAGGCGATGACGGGAAGCGGGATGGTGACCATCTTCACGTACGGCTGCGCCGGGGAGGGCGCCGGGAGCACGGTGGCCGGGATGTAGCTGGTGCAGCCAGCCAGAAGCGACAGAAGGATCAGCGATAGAAGCGTTAACGCGCGCATGGTGCTCCGTTTCGGACGAACTCCTGGGAAGGCTGCGGGAAGCCTCCTTCGGGCGACGAAAACATAGCGGCTCCCCGTCCTTTTGACAAGAAAAAAAGAAGACTCTAACCCATGTGCGGCCAGCGTTGTCCGGTTAGGTACCTGCTGTCATCAAAATCGACCGCTTCCAGTTCTCCCCCTCCCTTGGCGGGCCCTGCGCGCCGAAGCGCTTCGTCCCGCGAGGGGAGGGGGGACGCTGATGTGCGGTCAAAAAAATGACTGGCGCCGCACTTCAAAAATGACGTTGCCGTGGCTGCCGCCACCACCCCACCGTCCCCACCTCTGCTCCTGCTCCCCCCTGTATTCATTCCGCTTTTCGCCTGCCACCGCGCCGCGCTGCCGCTTTCCGGAAAATGGCACACCGGTTGCACAAGGTCCCTCTGCAGTGCAATCCCCCAGGCAAGGCAAAGGAAACTGACGCATGGCAAACCCCTCGACGGACGCCCTGGCGCTCCCGGGACCCAAGAGCAATTCGGACATCTACATGGCGGTCGCCCTGATCGGGGTGCTGGCCCTGATGGTGGTCCCCCTGCCTGCGTTCATGCTGGACATCTTCCTGGCGACCAACATCACCGTGGCGCTGGTGATCCTGCTGGTCTGCCTCTACACGGTGCAACCGCTCGACTTCTCGGTATTCCCTTCCATCCTGCTGGTCACGACGCTATTCCGACTCGCCCTGAACATCGCCTCCACGCGCCTCATTCTCATGCACGGCAACGAGGGGGTCGAGGCGGCCGGCGGCGTCATCAAGGCCTTCGGACAGTTCGTGGTCGGCGGCAACTACGTGGTGGGCGCCGTCATCTTCCTGATCCTGGTCATCATCAACTTCGTGGTCATCACCAAGGGCGCCGGGCGCGTGGCCGAGGTGGCCGCCCGCTTCACCTTGGACGCCATGCCGGGCAAGCAGATGGCCATCGACGCAGACCTTTCCAACGGCATCCTGACCGACAAGGAGGCCAAGCTGCGCCGCAAGAAGATCGCCCGCGAGGCCGACTTCTACGGCTCCATGGACGGTGCCTCCAAGTTCGTGCGCGGGGACGCGGTCGCCGGCATCATGATCGTCTTGGTCAACATCGTGGGCGGCTTCGTCATCGGCGTCTGGCAGAAGGGGATGCCGCTGGACCAGGCGCTGCAGAACTACACCCTGCTCACCATCGGCGAAGGCCTGGTGGCCCAGATCCCGGCCCTGATCATCTCCACCGCGGCGGGCGTCATCGTGACCCGCTCCGCCGACGAGAACAACTTCGGCCACGAGATCGCCGGGCAGCTGCTGAACTACCCCAAGGCCTTCCAGGTCGCCTCGGGCGTCCTGTTCCTGTTCGCCATGATCCCCGGGCTGCCGCACTTCGCCTTCTTCCTCCTCTCCGGCGTCTCCTACCTGGTCAGCAAGATGGCGGTGGAGAAGAAGGCCGAGGTCGAGGACGTGGTGGAGACCACGGCGGGGAGCGCCGAGGAGAGCGACCAGATCAGCTCCATCCGGCCTCTGGACATGCTGGAGCTGGAAGTGGGCTACGGCCTGGTCCCCATGGTGGACGCGAGCCAGCAGGGGGAACTTCTGGACCGCATCCGCTCCATCAGGAAGCAGGTGGCGGACCGCATGGGCTTCATCGTCCCCCCCATCCATATCCACGACAACCTGCAGCTGAAACCCTACGAGTACAACATCCTCATCAACGGCGCCAAGGTGGGCGGCGGCGAACTTTCCGGCCAGTACCTGGCCATGGACTCCGGCGGCGCAGTCGGGCAGCTGGAGGGGATCAAGACCACCGAGCCGGTGTTCGGCCTCCCCGCGGTCTGGATCAAGGGGAAAGAGCGGGAGAAGGCGCAGGTCTCGGGCTACACCGTGGTGGACAACACCACCATCCTCGCCACCCACATCAGCGAAACCATCAAGAAACACGCCCACGAGCTGGTCGGGCGCCAGGAACTGCAGCAGCTTCTGGACAGCATCGCCGCCACCCTCCCCAAGGTGGTCGAGGAACTGGTCCCGTCGCTTCTCTCCCTGGGCACCGTGCTGCGCGTGGTGAAGAACCTCCTGAAGGAAAACGTCTCCATCCGCGACCTGCGCTCCATCCTGGAGACCCTGGCCGACTACGGCGGGGTGACCAAAGACCCCGAGATGCTCACCGAGTTCGTGCGGCAGAGCCTGGGGCGCTACATCGTGGAGCAGTACAAGCGCGAGGACGACACCCTCTGCGTGCTCACCCTGGATCACGACATCGAGGAGGCCATCATCGATTCGGTCCAGCTCTCGGAGCAGGGAAGCTACCTGGCCATCGACCCGCACGTGGCGCAGCGCGTCCTGGCCGCCATCCGCAGGAACGCCGAGCAGTTCGACGCCATCGGCGCGCTGCCGGTGCTCATGGCTTCCCCGTCCATCCGTCGTCACGTGAAGAAACTCACCGAACGGTTCATGCCCAACCTGGCGGTCATCTCGCACAACGAGATCCCGCCCAACATAAAAATCCAATCCTTAGGCGTGGTGGTGATCAATGCTAGTTAAAACATTCCAAGCAGGCGAGATGTCGGAAGCTCTCAGGATGGTTAAGGCCGAGATGGGTCTGGACGCCATGATCCTCTCCTCCAAGAAGGAGCGCAAGAAGGGTATCCTCGGCTTCTTCTCCAAACCGTACTACGAGGTGACCGCGGCCCTGGAGCCCAGGCCGGCCCAGCGTCCCAACCCCTACCGGGAGGAGCCGCCGCCGGCACCGGAGCGCGAGCTCTCCACCCGCGAGGAGTTCCAGAACTCCATGCTGGGCCCCCTGGCGCGCGAGGTGCGCGAGCTGAAGCAGCGCATCGAGGCGCTCACGAAGAAGGAGGCGCAGCAGGCCGCCCAGCAGGCAGCACCCCTGGCCCAGGAGCCGCAGCAGGAAATCCCGGCCGTCCCCAGGACCTTCGGCAAGGAGGAACTGGAGGAGATCAAGCAGCTTCTCTACAACGCCGTCTCCGGGAACAAGGAGAAGGCCCCCGAGAGAGGCGCCAAGCCGGTGACCTTCCAACTGGCCGGGCAGGCACTGGAGCAGACCGTCAAGGCCGCGGCCCAGCCCGAACCCCTGGCCTTCCCCTTCCCGGTCGGGCAGCCCGAGAAAGTCGCCCCGGCCCTGAACCTGGTCAAGGAGACCGCCAAGGCCAGCGACGAGGAGCGCCTGCTGCAGCAGCTGGCCGAGGAACTGAGGAGTGAGGAGGTCGGCCCTCTGGCGGTGCAGACCCTGACCGAGTCGGTCCGTGCCGCCGCCGAGGAGGGGGCGTCCCTGGAGGAGCTCCGCTCGCTCATGGCCGAGAACTTGGCCGGCATGGTGAAGTGCTCCGGCTCGCTGCGCATCAAGAAGAACGGCCCGCGCATCGTGGCCGTGGTGGGACCGACCGGCGTCGGCAAGACCACCACCATCGCCAAGATCGCCGCCATGTACGCCTTGAACCGCCGCGTCTCGGTCGCCATGGTCACCATGGACAACTTCAGGGTGGGTGCGGTGGAGCAGCTGAAGACCTACGCCAAGATCATGGACCTCCCCCTGGAAGTCGCCGGCAACTCGCAGGAACTCTCCAAGGCGCTGGCCCGCCACTCCGACAAGGACCTGATCCTCATCGACACCGCCGGCAGGAGCCCCAAGGACGCCGACCGGCTCGACGAGCTCAAGGGGTACCTCGAGACCCAGACCGGCATCGACGTCTACCTCTGCCTTTCGGCAACCACGAGGAGCCGCGAGATCGACGAGATCATCGCCACCTTCGGCACCCTGCCGTTGACCAAGCTCCTCTTCACCAAGCTCGACGAAAGCCGCACCTTCGGCTGCATCGTCGACACCTGTTTGAAGCACAAGATCCCTCTTTCTTATTTCAGCACCGGGCAGAAGGTGCCCGAGGACATCGAGGTGGCGACCTCCAGAAAGCTCGCCGCCATGGTAGTGCAGGAGTCTAACTGATGACAATGTCTTGCCTAGCAACAGACCAGGCCGAATCGCTCAGGAGACTGGCGGGACGTGCCAAGACCGAAGTACCGGACCAACTCCAGGTGCGCGAGGGGCTCAGGGTGATCTCGGTCACCAGCGGCAAGGGCGGGGTCGGCAAGACCTCGGTGGTGGTGAACCTGGCCGCGTCGCTGGCCGCCAAGGGGCAGCGGGTCCTGATCGTGGACTGCAACCCCGGCATCGGCGACATCTGCCTGCGCCTGGGCAAGGACGCGCCCTTCCGCATGGGGCAGGTGCTCTCCGGCGACATCGACCTGAAGGAGACGGTGGTGGAGCTGGGAGGGGGCGTGAGCGTCCTGCCAGCCGGGATGGAGATGCAGCAGTACAGCGCCCTCTCCCCCTGGGAGCGCAGCGCACTTATGCAGGCCATGCTCCGGCTGCAGAACGACTACGACTGCTTCCTGATCGATACCGGCTCCGGGATGGCCGCCAACCTGACCGGCTTCGCCGCCATCGCCCGCGAGATCATGCTGGTGGTGACCCCCGAGCCGACCTCCATCACCGACGCCTACGCCCTGATCAAGATGCTTTCCGGCCGCGACAGTTCGTTCCGGTTCCGGCTCCTGATCAACATGTGCCGCGACAACCAGGAAGGGGAAACACTCTTTTCCAAGTTGGCCGCAATTACGGGCCGCTTTTTGCAAGTACAGTTTGACCACGCAGGAACGATCCTGCACGACGAGCTGCTGGTGGAAAGTGTGAGGCGCCGCGGGGCTTTATGCCGCCTCTTCCCCGATGCCAAGGCGTCGACGGGTTTCAAAAATTTGGCACACAAAATCAATGCGGAGCGGCCGGCCGGCGCAGGGGCCATGCCGGTAGCTTCGGTGGCATCTAGCACGATGTGGAGGAACCATGAACTGTCTTCTTAAGGCGTATGAGTATGAGGCGCAACGCGGGGTCCCGATGAGCAGGGACGAGCTGGTGGTCACCCACCTCCCGCTGGTTAAGTTTATTGTCGACCGGATCGCCTCGTCACTCCCCCCGCATCTCGACCGGGATGACCTGAGAAGCGCCGCGGTGATCGGCCTGATCTCCGCCGCGGAACGCTTCGATCCCAGCCGCGGGGTACAGTTCAAGACCTTCGCCGAGCAGCGCATCCGGGGCACCATCATGGATGAACTGCGGGCCCAGGACTGGCTGACCAGGAGCCTCAGGGACAAGTTCAAGAAGCTGGAGAAGGAGTTCTCCCAACTCGAGCAGCGCCTGGGGCGGAACCCCTCCAGCGACGAGGTAGCCACCGCCATGGGGCTGGAGCTCAAGGACTACTTCCGGCTCCTGGAGGAGATCCATCTCCTTTCCTTCGTCTCCCTGGACGACGCCTGGCACGACGAGGACGGTGCGCCGTTCGGCCTGCTCGACGTCCTCGAGGACAAGGGGACCGAGAGCCCGCAGAGCCAGCTCATCGCGCGCCAGACCGTGGAGCGCCTGGCCGAGGCGATCGACTCCCTCCCCGAGAAGGAGCGCATCGTGATCACGCTCTACTACTACGAAGAACTGAACCTGAAGGAGATCGGCGCCGTGCTCGATCTCACCGAGTCGCGCATCTCGCAGCTGCACAGCCAGGCCATCGTCAGGCTGCGCGGCAAGATGAAGCGCGTCGCCTAGGGGGGATCATGAACGCAGGGATGTACGCGGCTTTGACCGGCAACCTTTCCGCCCAGCGCAGGCTGGACGTGATCTCCAACAACCTGGCCAACGCCAGCACCACCGGCTTCAAGGCGGACCAGATCCAGTTCGAGAGCGTGCTGGCCAATGTCAAAAATTCGACACAGGGGCCGGTGTTCAGCAACGACCGCTACTCGACCGATTTCTCCGCCGGCAGCCTGCAGCGCACCGACAACGTCCTGGACGTGGCGCTGGAAGGCGACGGCTTCTTCGTGGTCAACACCCCGCAGGGGACGGCCTACACCCGCCAGGGGAGCTTCCACCTGACGTCGAACGGCAGGCTGGTCACCGCGGACGGTTACGAAGTGCAGGGGAGCGGCGGCGCCATCACGGTTCCCGCCAACGGCAAGGTCGAGATCGGCCCCACCGGGCAGGTGAGCGTGAACGGCAACACGGTGGGGACCATCAGCACGGCGGACTTCGCCAAGCCGTACGCCCTGAACAAGCTGGGCAACGGGCTGTTCCAGCCCGCCGACCCCAACGCAGCGACCACCGCCGCCACGGCCGGGATCAAGCAGGGGTACCTGGAGACCTCCAACGTCAAGGCGGTGGTGGAGATGTCGCGCCTGATCGAGGCGAGCCGCTACTTCGAGATCTGCGCCAAGGCGGTGAAGACCTACGACGACCTCACCTCCCGCGCCGCCAACGACCTTGGGAAGGTCTAAACCCGTTCAACGTTCGACGTTCAACGTTCGACACGCGCTTCCTGTTTGGGATCTTCAGCGCGACGGCAGCAGTTCCACAACTAACGAGAAAGAGACCAGAGGGTCGGCACTTCAACGTTGAACGTTGAACGTTGAACGGCCGTTAGGAGAAAGAGATGATAAGAGCACTTTGGACCGCCGCATCCGGGATGCAGGCTCAGCAGCTCAACATAGACGTGGTGGCCCACAACCTGGCCAACTCCAGCACCACCGGCTTCAAGAAAAGCCGCGCCGACTTCCAGGACCTCATGTACCAGACCGAGAAGACCACCGGCGCCCCGGCCACCAACACCACCACCATCCCGACCGGCATCCAGGTCGGCCTCGGCGTCCGCCCCGGCTCGGTGAGCAAGATTTTCACCACCGGGACCATGGTGCACACGGGCAACGAACTGGACGTGGCCATCGAAGGGGACGGCTTCCTCCAGGTGCAGCAGTCCGACGGCACCACCGCCTATACCCGCGCCGGCTCGCTGAAAAAGGACGGCCAGGGGAGGGTGGTCACCCCGGACGGCCAGCCCGTCGTCCCGGAAATCGTCATCCCCAGTAACGCCACCAGCATCAACATAGGCTCCGACGGCACGGTCTCGGTGCAGCAGGCGGGACAGACGGCCTCCACCACGGTGGGGACCCTCCAGTTGGCCTCCTTCACCAACCCCGCGGGGCTCAACGCCATCGGCAAGAACCTCTTCCTCCCCACCGATTCCTCGGGCAACGCCACTACCGGCACCGCCGGGCAGAACGGCCTGGGCACCCTGGAGCAGGGGTACATCGAGCAGAGCAACGTGAGCGTCATGGAGGAGATGGTGAGCATGATCGTCTCCCAGCGCGCCTACGAGATCAACTCCAAGGCGATCCAGGCCTCGGACGATATGCTGCAGCAGGCCGCTGCGCTGAAGAGGTAACTGCTGATGCGCGCGTTTTTGCTGGCTCTCGCGCTCCTTGCCCTGCCGCTGTCCGGGTTCGCCCAGCCGGCCGGTCCCGCCGCGGTCAACGTGGTGAGCGAGGCGACCGTCAAGGCGGCCATCAAGGACTACCTGGTGCAGAAGGCGGCTCCCTTGAACGCCGACATCACCGTGAAGAAGATCAACTACCAGGGGGACCTGAAGCTTCCCGCCGGCAAGGTGACCTTCGACGTGGTGGCCCCGGAGCGCTGGGAAGGGTACGGACCCGCCTCGGTGGCGCTCATGGTGCGGGTCGACGACCAGGTGAAGAAAAACCAGACCGTGCTGGTCGAGGTCGAGGCCCTGGCCGAGATGGTGGTGGCCGCACGCACGCTGGAGCGGGGCGAGGTGCTCTCCGCCTCCGACCTCGCCATCGTCAAGCGCGACCTGGCCCAGGTGCAGGGACGTTATTTCAACAACATCGACGAGGCGGTGGGCCTGAGGGTGAAGAGCACCCTGCGCGCCAACGCCCCGATCAGAAAGGACAATCTGGAGAAGGTGCCCATCGTCAAGAGCGGGCAGGTGGTGACCATCGTGGCCGAGAACGACGTGGTGCGCATCACCGCGACCGGGCGGGCCAAGGGGGCCGGCGCCTCGGGCGACCTGATCACGGTGCAGAACCTCTCCTCGCAGAAGGAGATCGCGGCGCGGGTGATCGACGCGACCACGGTAAAGGTGGATTTCTAGATGGACCGCAAGAAAAGCAACAGCTTGACCATACTGAAAGCGGCGGCCCTGTGCCTGCCGCTGTTCTGGCTTTCGGCCTGCGCACACCAGAGCGCCGAGGTGGCAACCCCCGCCTTCGACGAGCAGATCCCGGCGCCGCAGGTGAACTACAACAACGGCTCGCTCTGGCAGGCCTCCTCCACGGGGCTCGCCGAGGACATGAAGGCGAGAAGGCGCGGCGACATCATCACCGTGGTCATCTCCGAAAACGCCAGCGCCAGCAAGAAGGCGGCCACCGGGACCTCGCGCGACTCCTCGATCAGCGCCGGCATCCCGAAGCTTTTGGGGCTTGAGAAAACGCCCATCAAGAGCTGGGCCGACCTCGCCAACATGCTGAGCGCAAGCTACGGCTCCAAGTTCGATGGTGCCGGTTCCACCTCGCGCCAGGAGAACCTGCAGGCGACCATCTCCGCCAAGGTGGTGGACGTGATCCCCAACGGCAACATGCTCATCGAGGGAAGGCGCAACGTCAGGGTGAACAACGAGGACCAGATCATCATCTTGACCGGGACGGTGCGCGGACGCGACGTCAGCGCCGACAACACCATCAACTCGGCGCTCATCGCCGACGCCAGGATCTCCTATTCCGGCAAAGGGGTCATCTCCGACCGCCAGAAACCGGGGTGGCTCTTGAACGCGCTGGACAAGATCTGGCCGTTCTAGGCGGGCGGCGTGTTTGGGAATTGACGGTTTTCTGTCAAAAAACCGACGCGACGGCCGAAAAAGGTTAGGTGAAAGAGCTTGAAAATTAACATGATCTCAAAAAGTTGCCTCGCGCTCCTGATACTTTTGCTGCTCCCCCAGATCGTCCTGGGGGCGCGCATCAAGGACATCGCCGCCTTCGACGGCGTGCGCCAGAACCAGCTGATCGGCTACGGCCTGGTGGTCGGCCTGAACGGCACCGGCGACTCGGACCAGACCAAGTTCCCGGTGCAGTCCCTGGTGGGCGCCCTGGAGCGCCTGGGCATCACGGTGAACCGCGCCGACATCACGGTGAAGAACGTGGCCGCGGTCATGGTGACCGCGCAGCTTCCCCCCTTCGCCAAGCAGGGGAACAAGCTCGACGTGCTGGTCTCCTCCATGGGCGACGCCAAGAGCCTCGCCGGCGGTACGCTGATGATGGCGCCCCTGAAGGGTGCCGACAACCAGGTCTACGCGGTGGCGCAGGGGCCGGTCCTCACCAACTCCTTCTCCTACGGCGGGCAGGCCACCACCGCGGTGAAGAACCATCCCACCGCCGGCACCGTGCCGGAGGGGGCCCTGGTGGAGCGCGAGCTCCCCAACGTGCTGGCCAACCGCCCGGTGCTGAAGCTGAACCTGCACCAGTCCGATTTCACCACCGCCGCCCGTGTCGCCGCCGCCATCAACGGCCGCTTCCAGGGCTCGGCGTCGCTGACCGACCCGGGGAGCGTGCAGATCAGCATCCCGGGCGACTACCAGAACCGGGTGGTGGAGTTCGTGGCCGACCTGGAGCGGCTCGAGGTGAACCCGGACGTGATGGCCAAGGTGGTCATGAACGAGCGCACCGGCACCATCGTCATGGGCGAGAACGTGCGCATCTCGACGGTGGCGGTATCGCACGGCAACCTGACCGTGGTGGTCAAGGAGACCCCGAAGGTCTCCCAGCCGGCGCCGTTCGCCAGGACCGGCACCACCACCGTGGTGCCCAGGACCGACCTGAAGATCGCCGAGGAGAAGGTGAACCTCTCGCTGGTGCGTGAGGGGGCCAACCTGGGCGAGGTGGTGCGGGGACTCAACACCCTCGGCGTCACCCCCAGGGACCTGCTCGGCATCATGCAGGCCATCAAGGCCGCCGGCGCGCTCAACGCCGAGCTGAGCGTGATGTAGGGAGAAGGGTCATGGATGTGAAGCCGATACCGGACAACGCGCTGCCGGTCACCGACCTGCGGGCGCAAAAGAGCGCGCAGGAGCGCAACCCGGAGCAGATCAGGAAGGTGGCCCGCGAGTTCGAGGCGATGTTCGTCTCCATGATGTTGAAGTCGATGCGGGACACGGTGGGCAAGGACACCCTGACCGGCGGGGGGAGAGGCGAAGAGACCTTCCGTTCCCTGCTGGATCAGGAGTACGCCAACGCCGCGGTGCAGGGAGGCGGCATAGGACTGGCACAGACCATAGAGAGGGAGCTCTCGCGGGCCTACGGCACGCCGGCTCCGGCTAAGGGGGTGCGGGATGCGGATTGAAGGTTCAGCCTACGTAGTCGATCTGAACCGCTCGCAGCAGGTCCGGAACGATACGCAGCAGACGCAGGCAGTCCAGGGGAGCCGTCCGGCCGGACGGGTGATCCCCTTCGACCGGGTGGAGATCTCGTCCCAGGCCAGGGAGCTGCAGAAGCTCAAGGCCGAGGTGGCGGCCATGCCCGACGTGAGGATGGACCGGGTGGCGCTGGCCAGGCAGAACCTGCAAAACGGCGCCTACCGCGTCGAGGCCTCGGCCCTGGCCCAAAAGATGATGGACGCGTACAAGTCGCGTTAAGGGGGAATAGATGGATCGTAACGTCGCTGAACTGATAGCTGCCCTGTGCGAGAAGGGGGTGCTCCTGGACCAGATGCAGGCCCTTTTGCAGGAGGAGCAGGAGTGCATGACCTCGCTCGACCTGGCCCGCATGGAGGAGAACCAGCAGGAGATCACGGCGGGGATGGAACGCCTGGCCAGGCTCTCCGGGCAGTGCCAGGGGATGATCGCCGCCATCGGCACCGAGATGGGGATGCCGGGCAACAGCACGCTCTCACCCATCATCGAGCGGCTCGGCGCGCCGGAAAAGCAGGCGCTCAGGGAGGCGCAGCAGTCGGTGACCGGCAACGCCCGGGCGCTGCAGGGTGCGCTCGCGCTGCACAAAAGGCTGATCGAAGACTCCATGAACGTGGTGGGGCGCTCGGTGAACTTCTTCAACCGTCTGTTCAACCCCGGCCAGACCTACGGCGGGGCGGGGGCCTTCGTGAACGCGGGGCGCGGCAACAGCGGCTTCGTCAGCAAGGAGATCTAGCATGGGCATCAACACCCTCTTCGACATAGCCTCTTCCGGCATCACCGCGCAGCGGCTGGCCATCGAGGTCACCGGCGAGAATATCTCCAACGTCAACACCGAGGGGTATTCGCGCCAGCGGGTGATCATGGAGAACAAGCCGGTCGGCACAGCCAACGGCTTCGCGCTGGGGACCGGGGTGCAGATCGCGGCGGTGCAGCGCAGCTACGACAACATGCTGCAGCTGCAGCTGGTGAACGCCAACAGCACCTACCAGGAGGGGCTGGCGCAGCAGTCGGCGCTGGAGCAGATCGAGCCCACGTTCAACTCGCTCACCTCGGACGGGGTGGGGACCGCGGTCGCCAACCTCTTCGGCGCCTTCCAGGACCTCTCGGTCAACCCCTCCGGCGCCGCCGAGCGGCAGGCCGTGCTGACCCGTGCCCAGATCATGGTGGACAGCTTCCACCAGGCCGACTTCGCGCTCAGTTCGATCGCCACGACCGCGGACAGCAACCTGGTCGGCATCACCGCCGAGGTGACCGACAACGCCAGGAACCTCGCCCTGGTGAACCAGCAGATCCTGGCCACCAGCGCGGTGGGGGGGAGTCCCAACGAACTTCTGGACCAGCGCGACCTGCTGCTCAGGAAGCTCTCCGAGCAGACCGGCATCAGCTACAGCATCGCCAGCGACAACACCGCCTCGGTCACCCTCCCCGGCGGGGGACAGCTGGTCTCCAGCACCAGGTACGCGACGCTCTACACCAACGCGACCGGCGTCCCGGCGACCAACGACATCATGCTCTCGGGGCTGGGCAACCCGCCTCCGGCCAACGCCCCCGGCACCGACACCCTGGTGGGCACCGTCGGGGACGGCGCCACCATCGGAGGGAAGCTCGGCGGCACCATGGAGGTGCGCGACGGCATCGTGCCCAAGTACCGCGCCCTGCTGGACGAGATGGCCGACACGGTGGCCACCCAGGTGAACACGCTGCACAAGGCGGGGTACGCGCTGGACGGCACTACCAACAACAACTTCTTCGATCCGGCCGGCCTCACCGCCGGGAGCATCGCGCTCGACGCCGGGATCTCGGCAGTGAAGATCGCGGCGGGGCTGCCGACCGCGAGCGACCCGATCCCGACCAGCAGCGGCAACAACGTGAACGCGGTCAAGCTCGCCAACCTGGGCAGCACCAGCTTCGCCTTCAGCACCGGGAGCGCCACCTTCGGCAACTTCTACAACTCCATGGTGTCCCAGGTCGGCGTCGATACCGAGGGGACCCAGAACGTCACCTCCCAGAACGCGGCCTTCCTGAAGCAGCTCAATGCGCTGCGGGCTTCCAACTCCGAGGTATCCCTGGACGAGGAACTGCTCAACCTGACCAAGTACCAGCGTGCCTTCCAGGGCTCCGCCAAGGTGGTCAACGTGGGGACCGACATGCTGGACACCATCCTGAACATGGTCCGATAGGAGAATCGCTATGAGAATCACCCCCGGCATGAGCGCCGAGAACGCCATCTACAACCTGCAGCAGGGGCGCACCGCCATCGACCAGCTCCAGGAACAGATCGCCTCGGGCTACAACATCAACCGCCCCAGCGACGATCCCCTTTCCACCAGGCAGCTGTTGGACCTGCAGGAGCAGATCGCCTCGGGGGACCAGTACAGCTCCAACATCACCAAGGCCGAGACGCTGTTGAACGTGACCAACACCTCGCTCACCAGCATGGCGACCCTGATGCAGCAGGTGAAGAAGATCGCCGGCGACATGGTGGCCGGTACCCTGGACGCCGCCGGCACCGCCAGCGCGGTAGCCAACCTGACCCAGTTGAAGAGCCAGCTGGTCGACATGGGCAACACCCGCCTGGGGGACCAGTACGTCTTCGGCGGCTTCTCCACCAGCCAGCCCTTCAGTTCCACCGGCGTCTTCAGCGGCACCACCGACATCCCGCAGGTCGAGATCGCCCCCAACAGCACCGTGGGGACCACCGTGTCGGGCGCCGACCTGTTGAACGGCGGCAAGCCGGCTGCGGCGGTCGGGAGCGGGGCCACCGCGGGGCAGAGCCCGGTCAACATCCTGGGATCCATCGACGCGCTGATCCTCGCCATCAACAACAAGGACAGCGCCGGGATCCTGGACGGGGTCAAGAACGTGAAGGCGGGCGCGGACCAGATCACCGTGGCCCAGAGCGACGTCGCCGGGCGCCTGGTGCGCCTGGACAACATGAAGAGCATGATCGCCAACAACCAGAACACGCTGAAGACGGTCTTCGGCGACATCCAGAACGTCGATTACGCCAAGGCGGGCGTGATGCTTTCCCGGCAGACCACCGCCTTCAACGCCGCGCTGTCGGCCACCTCGAAGCTGAGCCAGCTCTCGCTTTTGGACTACATGAAGTAGGGTTGCCGCGTATCCCCCGCGCCACCAAGGGCCGTGTGAGCTGGCCAGGCTCGCACGGCCTTTTCCATTTCTTTTTTGACGAAGGGCGGTGATAGCGCTAAAGCTTTCGGTGCTGCATCCGAAAAACAAACTATCTGCCGCATTCCGCAGGGGGAAGCCATGATCAAGGTGACCACACGAGACGGCTCCGAGATGTACCTGAACCCGGACCTGATAGAGCTCATCACGGAGACCCCGGACACGCACATCACCCTTTCCAACGGCAACCGGTACCTGGTGCTGGAGCCGGCGCGGGTGGTGATCAGCCGGATCGTCAACTTCAAGGCGCACCTGTTCCGGCACGCCTCGTCGAGCGTGGCCCGGCGCTACCTGCGCAAAAGGGATGCGGAAGGCTACCACCCCAACTGCAGGATCTAGCCGCTCGCAGGCGAGCGTTTTCACGATCCAGGAAAACATATGGATTTATCGACCATAATCGGAATCGTCCTGGGGCTTTTCGCCGTGTTCGGCGGCGCGGCCCTGGAAGGGCTGCACATGTCGGCGTTGATACAGCCGACGGCGGCCATGATCGTCCTCGGCGGCACCGCGGCGGCGACCATCGTCAGCTTCCCGCTGCCGATCCTGATGACCGCGGTGAAGGACCTGAAGAAGGTCTTCATGCCGCCCAAGGAAGACCCCGAGGCGGTGATCAAGAACATCATCAACTACGCCGCCAAGGCCCGCAGGAACGGCCTGATCTCGCTGGAGCAGGAAGCGCAGACGGTCAAGGATTCCTTCACCAAGAAGGGGATCTCGCTGGTGGTCGACGGCATCGACCCGCAGAAGCTCAGGGAGACCATGGAGATCGAACTGGGCTCCATCGAGGCGCACGGCAAGCACAGCGCCGAGGTGTTCGAGTCGGCCGGCGGCTTCGCCCCCACCATCGGTATCATCGGCGCCGTGCTCGGCCTGATCCACGTCATGAGCAACCTTTCCGATCCCTCCAAGCTCGGGGGCGGCATCGCCGTCGCCTTCGTCGCCACCATCTACGGCCTGATGACCGCCAACATCTTCTGCATCCCCTTCGGCACCAAGCTGAAGATCCGTCTCAAGGAGGAGCTGTTGCAGAAGGAGATGGTGATCGAGGGTCTCATTGCCATCCAAAACGGTGAGAACCCCCACTTCATCGAGCAGAAGCTCAGGGCCTACCTGCATGACGGTGGAGAGAAGAAGGGGAAGTAAATGGCTAAGAAAAAGGCCCAGCACGAAAAAGAGCCCAACCACGAGCGCTGGCTGGTATCCTACGCCGACTTCATCACGCTGTTGTTCGCCGTGTTCGTGACGCTCTACGCCATGAGCCAGACCGACAAGAAGAAGGCCGAAGAGGTGCTGGCCTCCATGCGCGAGTCCTTCGGCTACAGCACCACCTCGGCCGGCCAGAAGCCCACCGTCATCGACGCGGGTTCCATGAGCGTCATCCCCTCCATCCACAAGATCACCCAGGCCCCCAAGCGGGTGAGCACCAGGACCCGCGGCAGCGAGCAGGACTTCCGGGCCTCCAAGGCGTCCATCGAGGCGTACCTGATGAAGGCGGGGGCGCAGAACAAGGTCTCGGTCTCGGTGACCCAGCGCGGCCTGGTGGTGAGCCTGAAGGAAGCCGGCTTCTTCGACAGCGGCAGCGCCACCTTGAAGCAGAGCTCTTTGAACCTGTTGAAGGACGTGGTCGCCTCCCTGGCCAGCTATTCCAACGCGGTCCGGGTCGAGGGGCACACCGACAACATCCCCATCAGCACCGCCGCCTTCCCGTCCAACTGGGAGCTTTCCACCACGCGCGCCACCAACGTGCTGCAGTACCTCACCAAGCAGGAAGATTTCGACCCCGCCCGCATCTCCGCGGCCGGTTACGGCGAGTATCGCCCGGTAGCCGACAACAGCGACGAGGACGGGCGCGCCCAGAACCGCCGCGTCGACATCGTCCTCCTCTCCGAGCAGAGCGAGCGCAACGAGCCGTAGGGGACTGGCTCCGCCAGGTGCCTGTCCCCTTTGCGGTGGGGGACTGGCTCCGCCAGGTGCCTGTCCCCTTTGTCTCTGTCCGACTGGTCCGACGTCGGACCGGCTGTCAAACAAATGACCCCGCCACCGCTTCGCTCCAGCAAGTCCCTTCTTTTTCAACCTCTTAGCTGCCACCCGTCCCCGCTGGTACGGTAGTTGCTGACCTGTAGTGGTCGACCCATCACCACAGAGAGGTTTTCATCCATGAAAGTTTCCATGCCCAGCGGCTCCATGCATGGCTGGGGCATCGCCGGGACCTACCTGGAGCGCGAGATCGCCCAACTCCCCCCGGTGCCGGGGGTAACGCTGCACTGCATGTCGCAGAACCTCGCCCCGCTGAACCCGGAGGCCTGGGACGCCATCAACATCGGCTACTGCTTCTTCGAAAACAGCATCGAGATCCTCAACTTCACCCGCGAAGCGGCACGCCGGTGGGACTTCATCGTGGCCGGCTCCAAGTGGTGCGAGTACCTGCTGAGGATCGGCGGCGTGAAAAACTGCGCCACCATCCTGCAGGGGGTGGACCCGGAACGCTTCTACCCGGTGCCGCTCCCCCCGGACGACCGCTTCGTGGTCTTCTCGGGCGGCAAGTTCGAGCTCAGAAAGGGCCAGGACCTGGTCATCGCCGCCATGAAGGTGCTCATGCAGCGGCACGGGGACGTCTACCTCTCCTGCAGCTGGGCCAACCAGTGGCCCTTTTCGCTGCTCACCATGGAAAGCTCCCCCTTCATCACCTACCGCCACGACGAGGTCGACTTCCTGAGCGTCCCGGGGCGCTGCGCCCTGGAAAACGGGCTCGACCCGGCGCGCACCGTGGTGCACCCGCTGGTGCACAACAACGCCATCAGGGACGTCTTCGCCGGGACGCACGTCGGGCTGTTCCCCAACCGCTGCGAAGGGGGGAACAACATGGTGATGTGCGAGTACATGGCCTGCGGCAGGTCGGTGATCGCCTCCGAGACCAGCGGCCACGCCGACGTGATCAACTCCGCCATCGCCTATCCGCTCACCCGTTACCGCCCCATGGTGGTGGCAAACGGCGGCGTGCAGACCGGGGTGTGGGAGGAGCCGGAACTGGAAGAGATCATCGAGATGCTGGAACACGTCTACCGCAACCGGCACGAGCTCCCGGGCAAGGGGGCGCTGGCCGCAGACGAGATGAAGAACCTCACCTGGAGCGGCGCCGCGCGCCAGTTCCACTACCTGGCCACCAAGCTCGCCAACCAGGCGGAGCTCGCCCGGATGCGCAATGCCTAGCCTCATGTCCCAACAGACCGATCTGGCGCAGGAGTTCGCGCGCGCCCTGGAGCTGCAGCGGGAGGGGCGGCTGGCCGAGGCGGAGCCGATCTACCGCGCCCTGGCCGCGGCGGGGGGAGTGCTCCTGCCGGACGTGCACATCAACCTGGGCGCGCTCCTGGACGAGACCGGCCGCCACGAGGAGGCGCTGGCCCAGTACCGCGCGGCGCTCGCCCTGCGGGAAGGGGACCCGCTGGCCCTGAACAACATGGGCTCCTCGCTGTTCAAGCTGGGACGCTTTGGAGAGGCCGCGGAACTGTTCCGCCTGGCACTGGCGCAGGCGCCGGAGGCGCCGGAACCGGCCATCGCCCTGGGGGGCGCGCTGCAGCGTTCGGGCGACGTCGACGGGGCCATCGCCGTGTTCCGGGACCTGGTGCGGCGCCGCCCCGACTGCGCCGACGCACACTGGAACCTGGCCCTCGCCCTGTTGCTGTCCGGCGAGTTCCGCGCAGGGTGGGCCGAGTACCAGTGGCGCTGGCAAAGGGACGACTTCACCTCCCCCAGGCGCAGCTTCCAGAGGCCGGCCTGGGACGGCGCCCCGCTCGAGGGCAGACGCATCCTGGTGCACGGCGAGCAGGGGTTCGGGGACACCATCCAGTTCGCCCGCTATCTCCCCATGGTGGCCGACCGGGGCGGCATCGTCATCGCCGAGTGCCAGTCCGCCGCCCTGGCGCCGCTTCTGCGCGGCATGCCCGGCGTCGCCCAAGTCTGCATCATGGGGGAACCGCTCCCCCAGTTCGACCTCGAGATCCCCCTGATGTCGCTGCCGCACCTCTTCGATACCACTCTCGACACCGTCCCCGACCGGGTCCCGTACCTCTCCCCCCCGCCGCAGCGGCTCGGGCTCTGGCAGGCCAAGCTCTCCGCCGACCCCGGCTTCAGGGTGGGGCTGGTCTGGGCGGGGAAGGCGGTCCCCGACCCGTTCCGCTCCTGCTCGCTCCAGGCGCTGGCGCCCTTGTGCGGCATACCGGGGGCGACCCTTTATTCACTGCAGGTGGGGGAGGGGGCGGCGGGGCCTGACGAGTGCCCCGGCCTCATCGACTTCACCGCCGCCATCCGCGATTTCGGCGACACCGCCGCCTTCATCGCCCAGCTCGACCTGGTCATCTCCATCGACACCTCGGTGGCGCACCTGGCCGGGGCGCTGGGTAAGCCGGTCTGGCTCATGCTCCCCATGGCGGGCGACTACCGCTGGCTGTGCGGCCGGGAGGATTCCCCCTGGTACCCGACCATGCGCATCTTCCGGCAGCAGGCCCAGGGGGAGTGGGGCGAGGTGGTCGAGCGGCTGCGTGCCGCCCTCACCGATGCCGTGGCGGGTTTCCTGGAAGGGCGGCTGGCCGCGCACCCCTTCGACGGGGGGAGCCACTACCTCATGGGCGCCTTCCTGGCTGCCGCCGGCAAGCCGGGCGAGGCGACGGTCCGTTTCACCAAGGCGGCGCAGCTCCTCCCCCGGCAGTGGCAGCCGCACTACGCCCTGGCGCAGGCGCTGCAGCAGCTGGGGCGCTTCGCCGAGGCGCGCGAGAGCCTGGCAGAGGCCCTGGCCCTGGAATACGGGGTAGCGGAACTGCACGAGGGGCTGGGGATCGTGAGGCAGGTGCTGGGCGATATGGAGGGGGCGCAGCAAAGCTACCGGGAGGCGCTGCGGCTCGATGCCACCCTGGTCAAGGCGCGCTACAACCTGGGCACCACCCTGAAGGACCTGGGGCGCTTCACCGAGGCGCTGCACGAGTTCCGGGAGGCGGTGCGCATCTCCCCCGGCTACGCCGACGCCCATTGGAACCTGGCCGTGCTGCTGCTCATGACCGGGGAGCTCGCCGAGGGGTGGCGCGAGTTTTTCTGGCGCTTCCAGAAGAGCAGCCAGGCGCCGCAACGCAGGTGGCAGCAGGTGGCCGCCTGGGACGGCGCGCCGCTGTCGGGCAGGACCATCCTCCTCTACGGGGAGCAGGGGGCTGGGGACACGCTCCAGTTCGTGCGCTACGCACCGCTCGTTGCCGCACGCGGCGGCCGCGTCCTTATCGAGGTGCAGTCGCCGGGACTCGTGCCGCTGGTGGCAACGGTGGCCGGCGTGGAGGCGGTATTCGCCTGCGGCGAGACCGTGCCCCCCTGCGAGCTGCAGGCCTCGCTCATGGACCTCCCCGCCATCTTCGGGACCGACCTTGACGGCATCCCCGCCCAGATTCCCTACCTGCGGCCGGACCCGGCGCGCGTGGCCGCCTGCGCCGCCCGCGTTGCCGGCGACGGGACGCTGAAGGTGGGCCTTGTCTGGCAGGGGAACCCGGGTCATCCCAACGACCTGAACCGCTCGCTCCCCACGGAGCAGCTCGCGGCGCTCGCCGGGCTTGCCGGGGCCGGCGTGAGCTTCTATTCCCTGCAGCTGGGCGCCCGCGGCGACCTCGCCGCCATCCTGCCCGTCACCGACCTGGCCCCCGCCATCGGCGACTACGCGGATACCGCGGCGCTCGCCAGCCGGCTCGACCTGGTGCTCTGCGCCGACACCTCGGTGGCGCACCTGTGCGGGGCGCTGGGGCTGCCGGTGTGGCTGCTGGTCCCCTTCGTGCCGGACTGGCGCTGGCTCACCGGCCGTGACGATTCGCCCTGGTATCCGACCATGCGCCTGTTCCGGCAAGGCACGCCGGGCGACTGGAGTGGCGTGCTGCAGCGGGTGGTGCGGGAACTGGGCGCGCTCCTGGCGCAGAGATCCGGCAAGGAAGAGGCGCCGGCCGCCGACCCGATGCGGCAGGCGGAGCGCTACAACGACGAGGGGTGCACCCTGGACGGGGCGGGGAGGCAGCCGGAGGCGATCGAGCGCTACCGGAAGGCCATCGAGCTTTGTCCCGGCCTGGTGGCGCCGCACTACAACATGGGCAACAGCCTGTACACGCTGGGGCGGCTCGCCGAGGCGGCGGAGTGCTACCGGCGCGCCCTGGCCGTGGAGCCCACCCTGGCGCAGGCCTGGCACAACCTGGCGCTGGCCCTCAAGGACCAGGGGCGGTTCGAGGAGGCGCTGCAGGCGCTGCAACGGGCGGTCGCGGTCGCCCCGGACTACCTGGAGGCCCGGCACAGCCTGGGTGAGCTGCACCACGCCATGGGAGAGCTGGAAAAGGCGGAGGCGACCTTCCAGGCCGTCCTGGCCGACGACCCCGGCTACCTCCCCGCCTGGAACGCGCTCGGTATCACGCTCCAGGTACGGGGGCGCCTGGAAGAGGCGGTGGAGTGCTACCGCCGGGCGCTGCGCCTGAAACCGGACTACCTGCACGCGCTCAACAACCTCGGCTCGGCAAGCCGCGCCCTGAACGACGTCGACACCGCCATCGACTGCTACCGCCGCGTGCTCGCCCTCGATCCCGGCTATGCCGATGCCCGCTGGAACCTCGCCCTGGTGCAGCTGCAGCTGGGGGAGTACCGCGAGGGGTGGCGGGGCTACGAACAGCGCTTCGACAAGGTGGACCCCATCCCGCGCCTGGTGCTGCCGCAGCCGCTGTGGGACGGCTCCCCGCTCACGGGTAAAAGGATCCTGCTCCATGCCGAGCAGGGCTTCGGCGACACCTTCCAGTTCGTGCGCTACGCACCGGTGCTGGCGGCGCAGGGGGCGACGGTCCTGGTGCAGTGCCAGGCGACGCCGATTGCGCCGGTGCTGACCACGGTGCCGGGTGTGGCGCGGGTGCTGGTGCGCGGGGAGCCGCTGCCGGAGTTCGACTGCCACGCGCCGCTCATGAGCCTGCCGCACCTGTGCGGCACGCTCCTCGACACCATCCCGGCCGACATCCCGTACCTCGCCGCCGATCCCTGCCTGGTCGGGCGCTGGCAGGCCGCGCTGCCGGGCGATGGGTTGCGGGTCGGTCTGGTCTGGGCGGGGCGGAAAACCTACAAGGATGACCTGAAACGCTCGCTCACCCTCTCGCTCTTCGCGCCGCTGGCGCAGGTTGCCGGGGCCCGCTTCTGCGCGCTCCAGGTGGGGGACGGGGCGGAACAGGCCGCCACCCCGCCGCCGGGCATGGAGCTCACCGACCTGGGCGCCGGGATCAAGAGCTTCGCTGACACCGCCGCCATCCTGAGCCAGCTCGACCTGGTCATCTCGGCCGACACCGCCGTGGCGCACCTGGCCGGGGGGCTGGGCGTGCCGGTCTGGGTGCTGCTCCCCATGGCCTGCGACTGGCGCTGGCTCATGGATCGCGAGGATTCCCCCTGGTACCCGACCGCCCGCCTGTTCCGCCAGCGGCGGCGCGGCGACTGGGGCGAGGTGCTGGAACGGGTGGCGCGGCAGCTGGAACTGCTGGTGCAGGGAAAAGGAGAACGATAGTCGATGCAAAGCCGCGACGAACTGAAACGCGCCCTGGCGGAAAACCGCTTCGAGCGGGCGGACGAACTGTGCCGGGAACTGTTGCGGGAGACGCCGGACGACGTCGACCTGCTCACCCTTTCCGGCGTCCTGGCGCGCCTGCTGGGGCGGCCGGAACAGGCCTTGGAGGCCTTCTCCCGGGCCGCAGGGCTCGACCCGGCGCAGGCCGAGCTGCACAACAACCTGGGCGTGGTGTTGGAGGACCTGGGGCGGCTGGAGCAGGCGCAGCAGAGCTACCGCGCCGCCCTGGAGCTCAAGCCCGACTACCCGGAGGCCATGGGCAACCTGGGCAACGTGCTCTTGAAGCTGGGAGAGGTGGATGCGGCGGTAGCGCGCTTCTGCGACGCCATCGCCCTCGACCCCGGCTACGGCAACGCCTATTACCACCTCGGCCACGCCCTGCGCGCGCAGGGGGAGTGGCAGGGGGCGGCGCAGTGCTACCGGAAGGTGGTCGAGCTGCAGCCGGACCACCTGAAGGGATGGGTAAACCTGGGGGGCTCGCTGCTCAGCCTGAACCAGTTCGACGACGCGCTGCCGGCGTTGCGCGTGGCGCTTGCGCTCGATCCCGAGAGCGTCGACGCGCACTGGAACCTCGCCCTGGCCCTGCTCGCCCTGGGCGACTACCGGGACGGTTGGCGCGAGTACCAGTGGCGCCTGAAGGACCCCGCCGGCGCTTTCGACACGGGCTTCATGGGGCGGCAGCTGTGGGACGGCTCCCCGCTTGCCGGCCGCACGCTGCTGCTGCGCGCCGAGCAGGGCTTCGGCGACGCCATCCAGTTCTTCCGCTACGCGCAACTGCTGGCGCGCCAAGGCAACAAGGTGGTGCTCGAGTGCCGCCGCGAACTGCTGCCGCTCTTCGCCGGCCAGGGAGACGGCCTCACCCTCTTTGCCGCCGGCGAGGCACCTCCCCCGTTCGACACCTACGCCTATCTCCTGAGCCTGCCGCACCTTCTGGGCACCGCCCTGGAGTCCATCCCGCCGCAAACCCCGCCGCTCAAGGCCGACGCCGCCCTGAGCGCGCAGTGGCGCGCCAGGATGGCGCCGGGGACGGGGCTCAGGGTGGGGGTGGTCTGGGCCGGCAGCGCCGGGTACAAGCGCGACCGCTACCGCTCGCTGGCGGCGCAGGCCCTGGCCCCCCTGGCGGCTGTGCCGGGGGTGACCCTGTACAACCTGCAACTGGGCGCGGCGGCCGAGGAACTGGCCCTCCTGTCGGGGGGAGGAACCTGCGTCGACCTGAGCGCCGGCCTCGAGGACTTCGCGCACACCGCGGCCCTGATCGACAACCTCGACCTGGTGGTCGCGGTGGACACCGCCGTCGCGCACCTCGCCGCGGCCATGGCAAAGCCGGTGCAGCTCATGCTCCCCTTCTCCTGCGACTGGCGCTGGCTGCAGGGGCGCTCCGACTCCCCCTGGTACCCGAGCGTTACGTTGCACCGCCAGCCGGCCCCGGGACAGTGGCAGCCGGTGATCGAGGCGGTGGCGCGGGAGATGGCGCCCCTTCCCGAGGCGGCGCTTGAGGACCCGAACCAGCTGTTCCGGGAAGCGAACCGGCTGAGGGGGGAGGGGGACCTCGCCGGGGCGGTGCGGCTCTACCGCGCCCTCCTGGAGCGGCTCCCGGAATGCGCCGAGGTCTACAACAACCTGGGGCTCGCGCAGCAGGACCAGGGGCTCCTGGTGGAGGCGGAGGGAAGCTACCGGCGCGCCATGGAGCTGAAGCCGACCCTCGCCGACGCCTACAACAACCTGGGGACGCTTTTGGTCGGCCGCGCGCAGCATGACGACGCCGAGCCGCTGTTCAGGCGCGCCGTGGCGCTCAACCCCGGCTACCTCCCCGCCTACGTGAACCTGGGCGCGTGCCTGCAGGTGCTGGAAGAGCCGGCGCAGGCGGTGGAGCTGTACCGTCAGGCCATCGCGCTCGACCCGGGCTACCTGGAGGCGCGCATCAACCTCGGCACCGCCTACCAGGATCTCATGCAGCCGCAGCAGGCGATAGCGACCTACCGGGAACTGCTGCGCCTGGCGCCGGAGCACCCGGAGGCGCACTGGAACCTGGCCCTGAGCCTTTTATCGGTCGGGGACTATGAAAACGGCTGGCGCGAATACCAGTGGCGCCTGGCGGGGTGCGAGCCGGAACTGGCCGTCCCGGTCTGGCGCGGCGAGGAGCTTTGCGGGCGCACCATCCTGCTGCAGTGCGAGCAGGGGCTCGGCGACACGCTGCAGTTCATCCGCTACGCGCCGCTGGTGGCGCAGCGGGGAGGGCGGGTGGTGGTGCGCTGCCAGATCCCGGCGCTGAAGCCCCTCTTGGCCCGGGTTCCGGGCGTGGCGGCGGTGTGCGGGCCGGCCGACGAGCTGCCGCCGTGCGACTGCCAGGTCCAGCTCATTTCCCTGCCGCACCTCTTCGGGACCACGCTGGAACAGATGCCCCCCTGGCGTCCCTACCTCTTCCCCGAGCAGCGGCGCGCCGCGCTCTGGAGCCTGATGCTGGAGGAGGGGGCGACCCTCAAGGTCGGGCTGGTCTGGCGCGGCGGCCCGCTCCCCAGGAACCGCGCCTGCCCGTTCAAGCATTTCGCCGCTCTTGCCGATATGCCTGGTGTGCTCTTTTATTCCCTGCAACTGGGGGAGGCCCCGGACACCGACCTCCTCCCCGCCGTCGACCTCGCGCCGCAGATCAAGGATTTCGGCGACACAGCCGCCATCCTGGCCGGGCTCGACCTGCTCATCACGGTGGACACGGCGGCGGCGCACCTGGGCGGCGGCATGGGCATCCCCGTCTGGCTGCTGCTCCCCTACTCCTGCGACTGGCGCTGGTTCGCTGAGCGCGAGGACTCCCCCTGGTACCCGGCCATGCGCATCTTCCGGCAGGGGCGCCCCGGCGACTGGCCCGGCGTCATGGGCCGGATCCGCGCCCTCCTGCAAGAGAGGTTGAGCTGCCAATAATTTGACAAAAATAATCGTAAGGTGGTGCTTTCCCGTTAAAGTTTTGGGCCCGCCGTGTCGATATTCTTTACAAACGCGCAGGACGCGCCGGCGATGAGGGGGTGAAATTCATCAGTTACTCGCCGTAGGGCAGGATGCCCGATCCCGAAGCAGACAGCATCGACACGGTTTTCAACCCGGCAAGAATGCCGGCAAACACCCAGAAAAGGAGAAGTACCATGGCAACTAGCGACATCTCTCTCACCGCAGGCATGAGGACCAACCTTCTCAACCTCCAACAGACCAGCAACCTCCTGAACAGGACCCAGCAGAGGCTCTCTTCCGGCAAGCAGGTCAACAGCGCTCTCGACAACCCGACCAACTACTTCGCAGCGCAGAACGCTAACCAGCGCGCCAGCGACCTCGCTGACCGCAAGGACGGCATGGCTGAGGCGGTTCAGACCGTTTCGGCAGCCAACGCAGGCATCACCGCCGTCACCGGCCTGATCAACGCAGCAAAAGGTATCGCGCAATCCGCTCTCTCCACCAGCGACACCGCGACCAGGTCCAAGCTGGCCACCCAGTACGACACCATTCGTAGCCAGGTCGACAACATCTCCTCTGACTCCGGTTACCGTGGCCTCAACCTGCTGAGCTCCACCAACACCCTGACTGTCAACTTCAACGAGGATGCGAGCTCCAGCCTGAACGTCGTCGGCTTCCTGGCCAACTCCAGCGGCCTGAGCCTCAACGGCGCCAGCGGCAGCTGGGCTACCAACTCCGACATCACCACGGATACGGCGAAGATGGACACCGCGATCTCGACCCTGAGGTCCAACACCCAGACCCTGGCGGCAAACCTGAACATCATCACCACCCGTCAGAACTTCACCGACTCCATGATCAACACCCTGCAGACCGGTGCTGACAACCTGACCCTGGCCGACATGAACCAGGAAGGCGCCAACATGCTGATGCTGCAGACCCGTCAGAGCTTGGGTACCACCTCGCTCTCGATGTCTTCCCAGGCAGCCCAGGCGGTCCTCAGACTGTTCTAACCCTAGCTTTGCGGAGCGGGGTAACCCGCTCCGCAATCCCTCTTTAAGGGGGGTAGCTCATGTTAATAGAACGACTGCAACCAGAGAGCGTTCCAGTCACCACTTCCTCTTCCCAACTCACCTCCCCCTCCAGCTCTGTCCAAAATTCCCCCACCGAAAAGCAAAAGCCCGAAGACCCCGCAATCACAGACCAGGTGCTCTTTTCCGTGCAGGGAGACCGCAAGCTGGCGGACATCCGCCTGCAAAACGAGCGGCAGAACAGCACCGCAGCCGCCATCAGGGAGACCGACAAGGCGGCCCAGGAGTTGGGTCAAAAGATTGACAAACTGAAGGAACCTCTGGAAACCATAGTTAAAAATTTTCCTCCCTTCGCACCGCAAGACAAGGAAAGGGTGAAGCTGCTGAGGGCCTACACGGCGCTCCGCAAGGAGATCGACCAGCTCACCTTCCCTCCTCCTCCATCCGTTGTCGAGGCCCGCAAGCAGGTACCGCTTCCGGAGCCGCTCGGTATGAACGCGGACGACAGTCAAATTGCTGACCACGTGGACAAACTTGACGCGGCGGCGCAGTCGCTGACGGCGCTGCGCGGCGACATTGCCGCGGCCACCGCCTCCTTTGTTGCCGACGGGCGTTTCGCCAGCATTTTCTCGGCGCCTAAGGGTGCGGAATCACATGCTTTCGAGTTGATCGCCACCGAATCACGCGCGGCAGAAAAAAGTGCCGAGATTGGCCAGCAATTTGCAGAATCGGTTACTCAGGGGGTGGCGCAACAGCACCCTCAATTCCTGAAAGGGTTGAGCTAACCGACATGTCCCTGAAAATTACTTTGAAGAGCAACGAGCGGCTAATCGTAGGCGGCGCAGTGGTCAGAAACGGCGGCAAGGGCACCGTTCTCTTCATAGAGAACACGGTCCCCATACTGCGCGAAAAGGACATCCTGGGCGAAAAGGACATCACCACGCCCTGCAAGAGGGTCTACTTCACCATCCAGCTCATGTACATCGACGAGCCAAACGTCCCGAACTACGTCAAGGCGTACTCGGAACTGGCAGCCGAGATACTGAAGGCGGCCCCCAGCACCAGGACACACATCGAGCAGTTGAACGAACGGATAGAGGCCGGTAACTACTACCAGGCACTGAAACTTGCGAAGAATCTCATCGAGTACGAAGAGGAGCTACTGAAAAATGCAAACTAACAACGCGATCAAGGAGTACGTCGGTATCCAGAAGGAGAGCATGTCGGGACGCGAGCTCGAAGCCTCCGTGCTGACCAAGGCGGGGCTGATGCTCAAGGCCGTCCAGGAAGACTGGGATGCCCCGGACCGCGAAGCCAAGATGCTGGAGGCGATAAAGTACAACCAGAAGGTCTGGAGCTTCTTCCAGGCCGAGTTGACCGAGCCCAACCACCCCATGCCCAAGAAGCTGCGGGAGGACCTCCTGAACCTGAGCCTGTTCGTGGACAAGCGCTTCTTCGAGGTGATGGCGTTCCCGACAGCGGAAAAGCTCTCCATCGTCATCGACATCAACTTCAACATCGCCGCGGGCTTGAGGACCAACCCCGAGAACGCGGGTTAGCCGCAACAGCAGCTGCTCTTCGAGGGGGATTGCCGCACGGTGGTCCCCCTCGCTGTCGTTGGCCCGCGGCGCCCGCGCGCCGCTCACCGCCATTACCCCCCCCAACTAGGAACCTCAAAACAAAAAAGCAAACCGTTAGCCACGGAGAAAATCTGAGGAAATCTGAGAAAGCCAAAAACACAAGCTTTGGGGTAAACCCAAAAGACCTCAGGTTCTCTCAGTAGTTCTCAAATGTTCTCGGCTGCTGGCTTTTCATGGCCTGCGCGACGTTTCCCACAGCTCGGCCAGCACCGTTTCCAGTTCCCGCGTGACGCCGGCCGCATCCAGAAGCGGCGAGCGCCGCATTCTCTCCCGGGCGCCCGCCCGGAACTCGCGCAGCGTCTCCCGGTCGCGCGCCACCTGCCGCGCCATCTCGACGAAGGCCGCCTCGCTCCTGGTCACCAGGTCGGCCAGGCCGCAGTTGGTGAGCAGGCTCGCGCCGGTGCGCGCACAGTGGCGGTCGCCGGAGAGGGAGATCACCGGCACCCCCATCCAGAGCGCCTCGCAGGTCGTGGTGGTGCCGTTGTAGGGGAAGGTGTCCAGCCCTATGTCGACGCGCTGGTACTGTTCCAGGTGCTCGCGGGTGCCGCGCTGCCCCTGGTCCAGCTCGATGCGCCCGGGCGCCACCCCCTGCTCCTGGAACAGGTCCAGGATGCGCCTGCGCACCCCCTGGTCCGCGAGCGGCTTCGCCTTCAGGAGCAGGCGCGAGTCGCGCACGGCGTGCAGCACGCGGCTCCAGAGCGCGATCACCTCCGGGGTTACCTTGGCGAGGTTGTTGAACGAGCCGAAGGTGATGTAGCCGTTCCGGGAACAGGGGGGCGGGACGAGCTCGGGAGCCTCTGCGGGGGGGTGGTAACAGCAAAAGGTGCGCGGCAGCCGCAGCAGCCATTCGCTGTGCAGGCGGTCGTCGACGCCAGGGGGATCGGCCAGCGCATCGGTGATCCGGTAGTCCATCTCCTTGAGGCCGGTGCTGTCGGGGTAGCCGATCCAGGTGACCTGGACGGGGGCGGGGCGGTGGCAGAAGACGGGGAGCCGGTTGCCGGAGGTGTGCCCGGCCAAGTCGATGAGGATGTCGATGCCGTCGCCGGCGATGAGGGCCGCGGCGTTATGGTCGGCCATGCCGTGGATGTCGCGCCACTGATCGCACAGCCCCTGCAGGAGATGGGTGGTGGCGTCGGGCGTGGCGACGTTGGCGTAGCAGAAGATCTCGAAGCGGTCGCGGTCGTGCTGCTCGAGCACCGGCTCGATGAAGCTCGCCACGGCATGGCCCCGGAAGTCGGGGGAGAGGTAGCCGACCCTGATGCGGCCGCCGGGGTGGGGGCGCGGCAGATCCTGCCGGTGGTCCGGCCGGAAGGGACGGCTGCGCGCCGCAGTGAGGTGCTCGGCGTAGATCTCACGCCTGGTGAACTGCGGCGAGTAGTGCAGGGCGAAGAGGAGGTTCTGCCGGGCGTCCAGGTGGTCCGGGTCGAGCCGCAGCGTCTCGCGGTAGGCCGCCACCGCCTCCAGGCTCCGCCCCTGCGCGTGCAGCACGTTGGCGAGGTTATAGGTGAGGCGTAGCGAACCGGGGTCGAGCTGGATCCCTTCACGCAGCAGCGCCTCGGCCTCGGTGAAGCGCAGCGCCTGCTTCAAAAGGAGGGCGAGGTTGATGCGGGCCTCGCCGAAGCCGGGGTCGATGCGCAGCGCCTCCGTGAAAGCCGCCGCCGCCCGTTCCAACTGCCCCAGCTGCGAGAGCGCGCCCCCCAGGGCGTTGAGTGCCTTGGTATTCCCAGGCTCCAGGCTGAGGGTCCGGGCCAGCAGGTCGGCCGCCTCCTGTGCCTGGCCGTCCTCCCCCTTGAGCACCGCCAACAGGTAGCAGGCCGTGGGCAGGGGAGGCTCCTGCCGCACCAGTTCCTCGAGCCGGGCGCGCGCCTCCTCCTGCATCCCCTTGCGCAGCAGCAACTCCACGTACTTGAGCTGCGCCTGCCCCTGTGCCGAATCTTGGGTAGTCATGTCAGCTCCGGTACAGGGTGAGCTGGCGCAGGTAGTCGAGCCGGGCGCCGAAGAGCCGGCAGGTCCCGGGCGCCCAGGGCCTCATCTGCGCCACGGCCAGCGACACGTTGGAGAGGCCGTTGCCCAGGAAATGGTCGCAGCGCGCGGCGAGGAGGGTGTCGATGAGCACCTCGTCCCCCAGAGCCCGGCGGCTCGCCTGTTTCTGGTAGTGCACCCCCTGCACGTTGGCCGTGCGGGTGGAGACGGTGTAGACCAGCCGGTCGCCGAAGCGCTCCCGGTAGCGGGCCAGGATGCGGTCGTCGTCGGTGCTCAGGAAGATGCGCGCCTGCGGCGTGTCGCGCAGAAGCCGCTCCAGTTCCGGGAGGTAGAGGGCGTTCAGCCGGGCCAGCCCCGGGTCCTCGCCCACCTTGTCTCCCCCCCTCACGTGCAGCCCGATCACCGGGGCGCCCGCGAAATGCTGGCGGTGGAAGGCTTCCACCCGCTCCAGGATGCGCGGCTGCACCTTCAGGTAGCGGTCGAACAGGTAGCGGTAGAGCTCCCCGGTGGAGAGCCCGTGCAGCGGGTGGCCGGCGGGGATCCAGGGGGCGAGGTCGTTGACCGCGTAATGGAAGTCGCTCACCACGACCTCTTCCTTGCGCTCCAGGGTCCAGAGCGCGGAACAGCGGGACCAGGGGCCGTCGAACTTGGCCAGGTTCTCGTGGCGCACGTTGTCGCGCTGCCACTTGGGCGGGTAGAAGCTGCGCCGGCGCGAGATCAGGTCGGTGATGGTGACCTGCGACACCGGCTCGAAGAAACTGGTGAAGGCGTTCTCCAGCGGATCGTCGCTGAAGAGGGAGTTGGGGCCCCAGTGCACCACGGGCGTGCGCCCGGTGATCTCGGCCACGAGGAGCTGGCCCAGCACGTGGTTCACGTCGCTCCAGAAGCCGTAGCCCCAGGCCTTGATGAGCAGCAGGCGCTCCCCCTGCCCGCGCGGCGGCGGCAGCTCGGCCGCCTGCTGCGCCTTCACCAGCAGGATGCGGGTGGCGCGCGAGGCGTCCCCCTGTTCCAGGGCGCGGGACAGCGCCGCCACCGCCGCGCCGGGCTGCCCGATGGCCAGGGCCACCGAGCCCAGGGTGCGGCTGACGCGGGCGCTGTCATAGCCGCGGTCTGCCAGGTAGCGGCAGATCAGGTCGGCGGGGGTGACGATCCCCGCGCTGCAGAGGAGCTCGGCGCACTCGGCGAGGGTTTCGTCGGCGATTCTCCCCGGGCAGGACGCATCTTCATTCCCCTCCTCGAGCGCCAGGGCGCGTGCCTGGTCTGCCGCGGTCTGGGCGTTGAGGGTGTCCTGGATCCCGGCGAGGGTGGACTTGTCGCCGGAGCGCAGCGGCACCAGGAAGCGCTGCAGGGCGGCGTCGAGCCTCCCCTCGCGCAGCAGCTCGCGCCCCTCCTGTTTCGGGTCGGCAGCCGGGGGGCCCTCACCCCGACCCTCTCCCGCAGGGAGAGGGAGGATACGGCACCAGCGCCCCCAGGCGGCAAGAAGTTCCTGCTCCAGTCCCCTGGTGAAGCCGGCGCCGTCGGTGAGCGCGCTGGCCGCCATGGTGGCGCGCAGCGTCTCCCGTAGCCCCTGCAGGCGGTGCCGGTCCAGCGCCAGGGCGTGGGCGATCTGCGGCAGGCTGCGGGCGTCTTCGGCGACGAGCCCGTCCAGGCCGACGCTGTGCAGAAGCGTCGCGCCGACGCGGGAGCGATGGGTGGAGCCCGCCAGCGTCACCACCGGGACCCCCATCCAGAGCGCCTCGCAGGTGGTGGTGGTGCCGTGGTAGGGGAAGGTGTCCAGGGCGATGTCGACCTTGCCGTAGAGGGCGAGGTGGTCGCGGTAGGACGGGGTGTTGCCCACCAGCTCCAGCCGCCCGGTGTCGATCCCGGCCGCGGCGAAGGCGTCCAGGAAGCGCTGCCTCCCTTTCGGGCACGCCAGCGAATATCCCTTGAGCAGCAGCCGTGAGTTGGGCACCGCGCGCAGCACGTCCGCCCACAGGGCCAGGGTCTCCCGGGTGATCTTGGCCGGGTTGTTGAACGAGCCGAAGGTGATTTCCCCGGTGGCGAGGCAGGGAAGCGGCGCCACGGCCGGGGCGTCCTCGGGGGGCGCGAAGCAGGAGAAGGCGCCCGGGAGCCGGATCAGCTCCTCGCTGTGGTAGCGCTCCGTCTCCCCGGGAGGGTCGCAGATGGCGTCCGTGATGCGGTAGTCGATGCTGTCGAGGCCGGTGCTGAAGGGGTAGCCGATCCAGGTGACCTGCAGCGGCGCCGGCTTGCGCGCGAAGAGCGGCAGGCGGTTCCCCGCGGAGTGGCCGGAGAGGTCGACCAGGATGTCGATGCCGTCCTCGCGCAGAAGCTCCTCGGCCTGCTCGTCCGGGAGCCCCGCGATGTTGACGAAGCGGTCGCACAGGCCGGCGAGCTGCGAGCTCTTGGCGTCGGGGACGGCGACGTTGGAATAGCACAGCACCCGGAAGCGGCTCCGGTCGTGGTGGGCGAGCACCGGGGCGATGAAGCGGGCCACGGCGTGTTCGCGGAAGTCGGCCGAGACGTAGCCGATGGTGATGACCCGCTCCGGGTCGGCAACGTTGTCGTGGGGCTTGACCGCGCGGCGCTGCGACGCACCGAAGGCGGCATGCTCGGCGAAGATGGTCTCTTCGGCGACCTCGGTGCCGTAGAGGAGGGCGAAGAGGAGCGAGCTTTGCGCCTCGAGGTAATCGGGCCTGAGCCGGAGCGCCTCGCGGTAGTGGGCGATGGCCTCTTCGTGGCGCCCCTGGGACTTGAGCGCGTTGCCCAGGTTGTGGTGCGCCTCCGGGTAGTCGGGACGCAGCCGCAGCGCCTGGCGCAGCGAGTCGATGGCGGCGGCGCCGTTGCCGAAGCGCTCGTAGAGGATGGCGAGGTTGCTGTGCGGTTCCGGGTAGCGCGGATCGAGGCGGATCGCCTCCTTGAAACTCGCCTGCGCCTCCTCGCCGCGCCCCAGTTCGCTCAGGGCGAGCCCCAGGTTGTTGCGGTAGCCGGCGTGGTCCGGCGCCAGGCGGCAGGCCTCGGCGAGTTCGCCGGCGGCCTCCTCCATGCGTCCCACCCGCGCCAGGGCGAAGCCCAGGTTGCCGTGCGCCTCGCTCCACTGCGGCACCAGCTGCGCCGCCCGCTCGAAGTGCGGGAGCGCCTCGCCCGGCCCGCAGAGCCGTTCCATGGTGCAGCCCAGGTTGAAGCTGGCCTGGGCGAAATAGGGATCGAGCTGCAGCACGCGCCGGTAGCGTTCGGCGGCGCCGGAGAGGTCGCCTGAGGCGAACAGGGCGTTGGCCGCGGCGAAGAGTTCCTTCAGGCTCTGTGACTCGGTCATGGCCGTCCCCCCGCCCCGAGCCGCGCCGCCAGCTCGGCAAGCGGCGCAGCCAGCTGCTCCAGGCCGCCCCGCTGCATGCCGCCGGCGTACTCGTTCAGGAAATCGCCGCAGTCATACCCCTGCGCCGCCAGGCGCGCCACCTCGGCCTCGCCGCCGGCGCGGTCCCCCTCAAGCAGCAGACAGACCGCGAACAGCGAGCGGGCGGCCGGGTAGCCGGGCCACTGGTGCAGCATGGCGCGGCAGCGCGCCAGCGCGGCAGCCGTCTCGCCCAGGTAGAGCTCGCTCTTGGCCAGGTTGAAGGCCGCCTCCTTGAGGTCCGGGGCCAGCTGCACACCCCGCGCGGCGTGGTCCCGCGCCTGCCGGTAATCCCCCGAGGAGAGGTACAGGTAGCCCAGGTTGAAATAGGCCTCGGCGTGGTCCGGCTTGACCCGGAGCAGCCGCTGCCAGAGTTGTTCCGCCTCGGCGAACAGGGCCAGTTCCGTGGCCTGCCGGGCCAGCTCGGCCAGCGCCTCGTGGCTCGCGCCGGTCTCCTCCAGCTTCTGCAGACCCAGGCGGTAGTAGAGCTCCTGCTTGGCGCGGTTCCCCGCCTGGTCCAGCTTGCCGTAGTGGTGCACCGGCACGTCGCAGGCGTGGATCGGGATCTCCTCGCGCAGCAGGGAGAGCTCCAACAGTTCGTGCACCGCCCCCTCGAAGCGCAGCGCCGGGAGGTTGGGGAACAGGCGCACCTTGTCGCTGCCGGTCCAGCCGCGTCCCCGCTCCTGTTCCGGGTACTCGCCGCCATTGGCGACCCAGCCGCGCCGGGCCAGTTCCTCGGTGTAGTTCCTGGTGGTGAAGGAGTAGGCGACCCGCCCCCCTTTGCGGGCCAGGTCGGCCAGCGGGGTAAGGTCGGTGGGCGCCAGCACCTCGTCCGCGTCCAGCACCAGGATCCAGTCCGCGGCGGCCTGGCTAAGGGAGAAGTTCCTGGCGTCGGCGAAGCTCCCGGTCCAGGCGAAGTCGAACAGCCGGGCGCCGAAGATGCGGGCGATGTCGCGGGTCCGGTCGCTGGAGCCGGTATCGACCACGACCAGCTCGTCGGCCAGGCCGTGCACGGAGTCGAGCGCGGCGGGGAGGTTACCCGCCTCGTCCTTGACGATCATGCAGACCGAGATGCTGCCGGTCCCCCTGGCGGCGGGGGGCGGGGCGCCGGCGAGTCCCCGGATCTGCAGGGCGGCATCGATGCCGGCGTCGTCGAGCCCGAAGCGCGCGGCGGCCCGCTCGATCTCCCGGATCGCCTCGCGGTAGCGGGCGCTTCTGATCAGCAGTTCGACCAGGCCGTAGCAGAGCCCCTTGTGCTCCGGGTAGAGGGAGATCGCCTCGCGCAGGCGCTCCTCCTCGCGCGGCAGCAGGTCGAGCGCGGTGGCGTAGTCGTGGTAGCGGCCGAGCGCGGCGAGCTGCAGGGGGTCGAGAAGGAAGGCCCGCTCGGCTAACTGCAGCCCCTGTTCCCTGTCGCCCCGCTCCCAGGCGATGGCCGCCAGGGCGCAGCAGGCGCGGGCGTAGCCGGGGTCGGCGACCAGGGCGCGGCGCAGCAGCTCCTCCGCCCGGTCCCGCTCGCCCGCCTTAAGCGCCAGTACCCCTTGCAGTTCGAGGAGCTCGGGCGCCTGGTCGTCCAGGAGGGCGGCACGCTCCAGTTCGGCCAGCGCCAGGTCGCGCTCCCCGGCGGCGTCGTGGCAGCGCGCCCGCAGCAGGTGCGTCGCCTGCGCCTCTCCGGGGGGGACGTGAGCCAGCACCTCCAGCGCCTCGCGGCTCTGCCCCGCCTCGGCCAGCATCCCGGCCAGGGCGAGGTAGGGGGCGGGGGCGCCATCGGCCAAGTGCACACCCTGTTCGATCATGAGGTCCACCGCCTGCCTGACCCTCCCGGCGCGGGCGAGCCGCATCCCCTCGATGCCGGCCCGCAGCCGCAACAGGCGCGCAGCCAACTCCGGCTCCAGGGCGCCCGGCTCCCACTTGTGCTCCAGGAGCGGGCGCTCCCGGCGCAGCAGGAAATCGTCGTCCGGGGTGCCGTAGCGGTGCACGAAGACGTCCCCGGCGGCAACGCAGCCGTACCCTTTGAGCGCCGCGCGCAGGGAGAAGTCCCCGGCCCAGGCGTCCGAGGCGAAGCTCCCGTCCGGCTCGCCGACCTCGTCCAGAAGCTCGCGCGAGAAGAGCAGGCAAAAGCCGGCCAGGCGCGGCAGCGCGATGCGGCGGCCGTAGTGGTCGTTGGCGAAGCGCTCGGCGCAGGCCTCCAGTTCCGACAGGTTGCGGTAGTCGCACCCCACCTTCCCCTGGGGGCCGTGAGCGCGGTTGGTCATGGGGCCGCACAGGCCGGCCTTCCCCTCGCGGGCCAGGGCGTCCAGCATGCGCGCCAGCCAGCCGCGGGTGACCACCACGTCCCCCTGCAGGAGTACCAGCTCCCTGCCGACCGCCTCGCGCAGGCCGGCGCCGAAGGCGGCCGCCGGGGAGCGCCCGCCGCAGTCGACGAGGAGGTGGCCGCTGTGACCGGCGCAGAATTCCTGCAGTTGTGCGAGCGCCCCGTCGTCGCTGCCGCGGAACACCAGGATCACCTCGTGCGGCTCCGGGGTGTGGCGTTCGACGCTCTCCAGGCATTCGCGGGTGCAGGCGGCGTCGTCGCCGGCCGCCACCACGATGGAGGTGAGCGGGCGCACCTTGGGGCGCAGCTCCCGCTCCAGGAAGGCGATGTTGTCCCGGGCCGGCGCGCTGTCCGGGTTGATCTCCAGGGCGCGCCGGTAGTGGGGCAGCGCCGCCTGGTAGCGTTCCATGAGGATGAGGATCATCCCCGCGCAGAGGTGGGCCTCCGGGTCGTCCGGGTTGGCCGCCACGTAGGCGGTCTGGTGCTGCAGCGCCTGGTACAGCTCGCTTTTCAGGAAGGACAGGAGCGCGTCGCGGTAGGTGTCGCTGCCGGGGGCGATGATGGCGGCCTTCTCGAAGTACTTCTTGGCGTAGCCGATCTCCCCCTTCTTGTAGAAGATGCGGGCCAGCTCCAGGTGGAAGCGGGGCGCGCGCGGGTGCCGCTCGCTGAAGCGCTCCAACTCGGGGAGGACGGCGCCGTCCCCGGACTCCAGCCGTGCGGAGAGCGCCTGGAACTCACGCCACTGTTCCGGCTCCAGCTCCACCGGCGGCGGGGCGAGCGGGGCGAAGCGGGGGCGGTACTCCTTCTGCACCTCCAGGTACTCCAGGGTGGGGAGGTCACCCTTCCGGGACACGGTCTCCTCGGAGAGCCAGTACAGCCCCAGGAACTGCGGCACGTGGACGAAGTCGTGCCGGAGTGCGGCGCGCAGCCACAGTTCGTAGTCCGCGGCGCTCCTGAAGCGCTCGTCGAAGTAGCCGACGTCCTCGTGCAGCGATTTTCGCCAGAGCGGGAAGGGGCCGACGCAGCAGAGCTCCAGGAGGTTGAGCCGGTCGAACTCGGGCCAGTCGCGAAAGCCGAAGGGCTGGTGGCGCTCGAAGGTGGCGTTCTCCTGTTTGGTGATGCGCATGTCCGGGTAGGCGAGCACGCACTCCGGGCGCTCTTTCAGCGCGCGCACCAGGACCTCGTAGGCGTCGTTGCGGAGCCGGTCGTCCGTGTTGGCGTTGGTGACGAATTCGCCGGTCGCCATGCGGATGCCGCGGTTCCAGGCCTGGTACACGGTCTCGCGCTTCTCGGTCCTTAAGTAGCGGATGTTGTCGTAGCGGGCCTGGAAGTCGGCCACGATGGCGCGCTCGTTGCCCGGCGAGGCGGAGTCGATAACGATGATCTCCAGCTCGGGCGCGATGGTCTGCGCCTCCAGGTCCTCGAGCTTACCCGCCAGGAAGCGGTCGGCGTTGTAGGTGGAGACGATGGCGGAAACCAGGTATTTCTTGGCCATGGAGAGAGTCACAGGATCACCCGGTCGCCCTGGATCAGTATGGGAAGCGGCGCCGGCGGGTTGAAAGGCGTCTTCTCGGCGGCGAACAGCTCGCGCTCACGGGCCAGCACCCGGTCCGCCTCGGCGGTGTAGCCAGCCTTGTCCTTGGATTTCTGCAGCGGGTGGTCGCGGAAGCCGGCCAGCATCATGTCCACCGAGAACAGGCGCGCGCTCCTGAAGAAGCGGGCCCACAGTTCCAGGTCGGCGGCCAGCGGCAGGGTCCTGTCGATGCAGGCCCCGCTTCTTTGCCACAGGGTGCGGCGCCAGAATACACCTTCCTGCTGGATGAACTCCTCGTCGGCCAGGTACTTGGCCCGGGAGTTGAGCGGGAGGTAGGAGAGGACGTGCTTCTGCCTCCCCTGCTCGTCGAAGCTGTTGGGGCGCCCCATGAGCCACTCCACCTCGGCGCACTCCGCGAAGATGCGCCCGGCGGCGTCGAAGGCGCCGGGATGGAACATGTCGTCGGCGTTCAACCAGGTCATGATCTCGCCGCTGGCCCGGTTCAGCCCTTCCTCGATGGCGGCGTACTGCCCGGCGTCCTTATGGCTGCGCCAGTAGGCGATGTGCTTTTCGTAGCGTCGGATCACCTCGACGGTGTCGTCCGTGGAGCCGCCGTCCAGAATGATCAGCTCCAGGTTCGGGTACCCCTGGGACAGGATCGACTCCAGGCAGTCCTTGAGGTAGTGGCCGTAGTTGTAGGAGGGGATCACCACGGAGAGGCGCGGCCGGGACTGAGCGGCCGGGCGCGGCGCCGGGCCCTGGGCCATTTCCTGGAGCTTCTCCCAGCGCTCGCGGTAGTAGCGCACGTGCTCGCCGCGCACCGGGTAGGCGAGGTCGGCGGTGCTGCCGTGCTTCAAAAGCTCCAGGGCCGTGGCGTAGTTGCGGTTCTGGGCGGCGAAGAAGGAGAGCCAGAAGTAGATGATGCCGTAGTTGCAGTTGAAGCTGTAGGAGACCACCTCGAAGTGGCGGATGAACTCCTGGACCCTGGCCTGGGGCAGCGCCGCGATGCGGGCGTCGGCGGCGAGGATCGCCTCGCGCTGGGCCGGGTCGGCGAGGTCGCCGCGCATGGAGGTGATGAAGTCCTCGAAGGTCGGCCCTTCCGGCTCCGGCCCACCCTGCGCCTGCTCCTCCAGGAAGCGGCAGATCTTCCCCGCCGTGTCCAGGGTGCGCAGGTCCACGTCGTAGACGATCTCCATGCCGATGCTGTTCACCGCGAAGGTGTAGGTTTCCACCAGGTTCAGCGAGTCGAGCAGCCCCGAGTCGACCAGTTCGGTGTCGGCGTCGATGTCGAGCTCGAGCCCCTTGCCGCGCAATAGCTCCGCCACGAAGTCGAGGAGCCGCCCCTCCAGCCCGGCCAAGCCCCCCTGGCGCCGGTGCGGCATGTCCAGCGCGTTCAACAGCAGGGAAACGAAGGATTCCGGCTCGTTCGCCGGCTCGAAGGGGGGGGCGTCGCTCTGGAACTCGAGCGGGACGCCGGTGAGGGCGGCGATGTCGTCCAGGTAGCAGCGCGCCGCCTGCACGTTCAGGTGGATGCCGTCTTTCTGCAAGAGGTGCGGCAGGGGCTTGCCATCGGGCCCGAGGATCCGGTCCGCCGGGTCGATGACCGCGACCCCGGCCTCCCCGCACCACTGTTTCATGTGCGAGTTGAAGGTGCGCGCGATCTCCAGCACCTCCTCAGGGGAGACCCCGGGGAAGGTGAGCTCGTGCGCCGGCTGCGGGAACACCAGCCAGCCGAACCTGCCGAAGCGGGAGAGCTCGGTGAAAAGCTGCTGGTAGAGCTGCTGCAGGACGCGCAGGACGTTGTTCAACTGGAACTTGGAAGCTGCGCCGCAGAGATCGTAGATGTCGTGGATGCCGAGGCTCAGAAACTTCCACTCGTCGCGGTGCTCCTCGAAGAGCTGCTGCACCTTGTGCCCGGCGGGGTGCCCGTTGTAGAAGTCGGGCGCGGTGAGCGCACCGACCCATACCACGCTCACCTGCTCGGCGCCGGCCAGGGTCACCAGCCCCTGCTGCTTGAAGGTGTTCACGTTGCTGTTGCCGACAACGATCATAGGAGGTGGAATCCTTTTTCCAGGTAGAGTTCCTTGTTGCGGGCGCGGGAGATCTTGCCGCTGGAGGTCTTCACCAGCGTCATGTGCTCGACCACCTCGACCCTCTTGGGCACGGTCCCCACCTCCTCCATGACCGCCTTCTGCACCGCGATCTTGATCGGCGTGGGCGCGGCATCCTGGACCCGTTCCACCACCACGTACAGCTCCTCGGTCCCCAGTTCGTCATCCCAGACGCCGAAGCAGACGGTGCGCCCGGAGTAGACCCCCGGTACCTCCGAGGCGACGTATTCCACGTCCTGGGGATAGATGTTCTTGCCGTGCACGATGAGGATGTCCTTCTTGCGGCCGGTGATGTACACCTCGCCCTCCTCGTCCAGGAACCCGAGGTCGCCGGTCAGGCAGAAGCCGTCGCGCAAGGGGCGGGTGCCGTCCAGGAAGCGGTGGAACAAAAACGGGGAGCGGATGCCCACCTCGCCGTCGCCGCTTTCCATGGGGTCGAAGATGCGCACCTCGACGCCGGGGATCGGTTTGCCGCAGGAGAGCACGTTGCGGGCCGGGTGCACCCTGGTCGAGTTGCCGCTCCAGGGGAGCGTCTGCGAGACCGCGAAGGTGTTCTCGGCCAGCGCGTAGCAGACGGTGAGCGACTCCGGCTGCACGGTGGGGAAACGCTGCGCGAACATGGCGTGGCTCTTGGCCCGGGCCGGTTCGGAGCAGTTGATCCAGAGCCGCACGCTGGAGAGGTCGCGCACCTTCCCTTTCTGGGCCAGCACCTGGTAGGTGAAGTTGGGGAGGAAGCAGATGGTGGGGCGGCGCTCCTCGACCAGCTGCAGCAACAGGTCGGGCTGCATGATCCAGTCGAACGGGTCGATCTGGTAGAAGGGGATCCCGGTCATGAGCGGCATCAGGTAGCAGGCGATCAGCCCCATGTCGTGGTAGAGCGGCAGCCAGGTGGCGATGGCGTCGGCTTCGGTGAGGCGCAGCGTTTCGGCGTAGCTCTTCATGTGCTGCACCACCCCCTCGTGGGTCAGCACCACCCCTTTCTGCATCCCGGTGGAGCCGGAGGAGAACTGCACCAGGGCGTTCTCGCTGCCCCGCGGAGTCGTGCTCGGCGAGGGCACCGCGGGAGAGTCGGGGGTGAAGATGGGGAGCGCGCCGAACTGCTCGAACAGGCGCTCCCCTTCCGGGTCGGTGAAGACCGCGCCGAAACGGGTGATCTCGTGGATGTGCCCGAGCTTCTTGCCGTATTCCGCCGGGTTCACCTTGGCGGAGGGGTAGCTGATCTGCGCCGGGAGGTGCCCGGCCTTCATGGCGCCGATGTAGGCGGCCAAAAGATGTATGTCGAGCTGTTTCACGAACAGCACGATGCTCTGGTGCGGCAGCGGGGCGAACAGGTCGGCGTAGTGGCAGACCCGGTCCCAGAACTCCCGGCGCGAGAAGTCGTGCCAGGTCCCCTTGACCCGGACGGAGCAGCAGAGCGCGGCGGGATTGTCCCGGACCAGTTCTTCGATGCAGCCGGGGACGTCGGGCGCGGCGGGAAATTTCATGGTGCGTCTCCTTTATCTGTCCATATCCCCTCTCCCCCCGGGAGAGGGTCAGGGTGAGGGCGTTACTGTCTGATCATCTGGTGCTACGTGGCGAGTCCCCTCACCCGCCCTTCGGGCACCCTCTCCCGGAGGGGGAGGGGACTGGCTCCGCCAGGTGCCTGTCCCCTTTGATCTCGTTCCCAAGGTCCACCTTGGGAACGCAAAGCCTTTCCGAAGCTCCAACTTCCTCGAATGCAAAGCTGGAGCTTTGCGCCACATGGGGTTCCCAAGCTGGAGCTTGGGAACCAGGAAAAATGGATCTTTTTCTTGCTAAGCCAGCAGCGCCTCCAGCCGGTTGATGAGCGGCAGGGCGTGGTCGCGGTTGCCCGGGTTGCAGTGGTAGTCCTGGCGCGCCCAGATGAGCGCCTCGCGCGGCTGCCCCAGACAGGTGAGACAGTGCGCCTTCAGAAGCGACAGCCCGTCGATCCTCTGGCTCTGGTTGATGTTGCGCCGCAGCGCCTCCTCGATGATGGCGAGCGCCGCGGCGGCGTTGCCCGCATCGATGAGCGCCATGGCCCCCTCCAAAAGGGCGCGCTGCTCCAGACCCGGCGCCTTGGGGGCGGGCTTCGCCGGGGCCGGGACGAACAGCGACTCGAACTCCACGCGCGGGAAGTACTCCAGGCAGCCTCCGCGGGTGGCGTTGAAGACGTTGTGCCCCCAGCGCCTGGCGTAGTGGGCGAGCCGCTGGTACTGGTCGCGCAGCCGGTTCATGCAGGCCTCGAACTCGAGCCACTCGAACTCCAGGTCGTAGCGCGCCGGGGCCTTCTCGGAGTAGAAGTGCTCCTCCTTGTGGTTGGCGTAGCTCTCCTTGGTGATGGCCAGGAAGTCGTGGTCGCAGCCGATGAAGTAGACCGGGTCGCACCCCATGTAGAAGGCGAGCATGAGGCTCGAGAGCACCACGTTCTGCGAGTAGGGGGGGACCGGCTGGGTGAAGTCGATCACGTCGTGGTCCAGCTTGGTGTAGTCGAAGTGGTAGAAGTGGGTCTCGATGAGCGGACCGTTGTTCAGGCTGCTGTAGTACTGGTAGCCGGCGCTCGGCACGAAGAGCCGGGTATGGATGTTCAACGACTTCACGTGGTTGATCGCCGGCAGGAAGGGCTGGTCGGGACGGTCCCAGCCGGCCGGGTCGGCCAGCACCCAGTAGCCGGGGCGGATCAGGGTGGCCAGCGGGTGGTTGTGGAACCAGCTGGCCACGATGGTGACCTCGCCCGCCAGGTGGGAGAGGTCCTGGCTCGCCAGCGACGGGCCGTTGCCGATCACGAAGGCGCGCCGCCCGGCGTGGCAGTTTTTCAGTGGTGCGTTCTTGCTCAGGAGCTCCTGGATGGTCATTCCTTTACCTCGGTGCGGCGGCTCGCAGGGCCATCCGGTTGTGGTGCGTGTTCACGGCGGACATCATCATGCGCCGTCCCGCCTCGCCGTCGAAGAGCAGGCGGGCGTCGTACTTGTCGGGATCGAAAGGCTGCGGCGTCACCCCGGGGGCGAGCCGGTACAGCACGAAGTTGTCGGAGAGGTCGACGATGTCGTAGCTCACCCCGCAGGCGAGCTCCAGGTAGAACAGGTTCAGAATCGGGTACTCGTGCGGCGACTGCACCACGTAGGTGGGGGGCCTGGTGCAGAAGGCGGCCGCGATGTCGGCCCCTTCCTGGTACAGGTTGGGGGGCATCAGGTCGAGGTTGATCTTGCCCGGCCCGTAGGCGCCCATCAGCACGTGGCAGAAAAAGCCGGTGAAGCCGCGCCCCGCCATCAGGTAGACGTTGGAGTAGCCGTTGTTCACGTTGAAGAGCCAGGACTCCTCCGGCTTCAAAAGGCGCGCCATGAAGGCGGCGATGTCGGTGAGCGGCGAGGCCGCCGGCCCCGAGGGGAGGAAGAGCCTCTTGAAGTGCGGGTAGCGCACGATGGCGGCGCTGCAGAGCGGGACGGTCGCGGTGAACAGGATGAGCGGCAGCCCCGACCCCGCGCTGACCACGATGCCCATGCCGTAGGCCGCCGCGATGCAGAGAAAGACGGTGAGCGAGTGGGTGTACCAGAGCGTCATCCGCAGCGGGAAGATCAGGCAGAGAAAGAGCATGGCGCCGCCGACGAGGAGCGCCGCGCCGGGCTCGCCGAAACAGAAGAAGAGCGCCGTCAGGAAGATGAGCGGCAGGTGCTGCAGCGAGTAGTCGCGGGCCCGGTCGGAGAACATCGACTTCAGGTACGCCTTGGGGTCGATCCGGTAGCGATAGTAGTAGTAGCCGAAGATGCGGGCGAAGAAATTACCTTCCGCCGCCACCTTCTGCATGGGGCGCTTGGGCAACACGAGCTTCACGACCACGAAGAGCAGCGCCGGGGCGGCGTAGCAGGCCGCCACGAGCGCCGTTTCACCCCTCACCGGCAGCCGGGCGTAGCAGAGATAGGCCAAGGTCCAGACCGACAGCAGTCCCGGGAACTTGCACAGCTGGGAGAGCCCGAGCAGCACGGCGCCGCCCGCGGCCAGGGGAAGTGAGCCGGTCGAGGCGCCGTAGAAGGCGACGCTCCCCCCCAGGAGCGTGAAGAAGAGCTCGTAGTGCTCGGGCTCCACGAACCAGTTCAGGTTGATGGGGAAGCTGAAGCTCAGGCCGTAGAGGGAGGCGGCGGCGAGCGCCACGGCGTCGGACCCGGTGACCCCGAGGGCGAACAGGTACACCAGCGGGGTGAGCGTCGCGATGAACAGGACATGGCAGCGCTGGAACTTCTCCAGCTTGTTGCCGAACAGGTCCCATTGCAGCGACAGGGAGAGCATCGGAATGGGAAACCCGGTCTCGGCGAAGAACACCCGTGTCAGCGATAATCCGGCCACCCGGTATCCCGCCATGTTGCCGATGTGGTAGGCGTCGTAACCGGGGAGCTGGCGCCAGAGCGGCACCAGGGCGACCAGGTACAGGGTGAGGCATTTCAGGAGCAGGACCAGGATCTCCACGGCTTACCTCACATGAACTCGTTGGTGCGCTTGAAGGACGAGATCCTGATGATGTCGCCGAGCGCCCCCATCCCCACCATGAGCGAGACGGCGACGCCGAAGATCATGTAGTAGAGCGACAGGGTGGGCATGCGCAGCATGGCGATCAGCATGGCCGGGATGCAGACGAAGGCCACCATGGCCAGCGCCAGGATGATGAAGAACTTGATCGGGTTGAAGAAGACGATCCCCTGCACGATGAACTGCATGGTCCGGATCGAGTCGCGCAGGTGCTTCACCTTGGTCTTGCCGTCCCGCTTGGAGTACTGGATCGGGATGAACTTGACGAAGTAGAACAGCCCCGAGGTCAGGATGCTGATGCTGGTGGTGAAGGAGAAGGTGCCGCACAGAAACGGCATCAGGTTGATCACGATCTCGCGCTTGAAGAGCCGGAAGCCGCTGTTGGGGTCCTCGATGCGGCTGTCGTTCAGAAACGAGACGATCTTCTTGTAGATGCGGCGGAAGATCCGCTTGGCGAAACAGTCGATGTCGTCGATGTTGGCGCGGTGCCCCACCACCATGTCGAACCCCTTCTCCATCTCGGCCACGAAGCGCGGCAGGTCCTCGATGGGGTAGGAGCCGTCGGCGTCGACGATGCCGATCCACTGGTAGTGCGCCCGGTTCACCCCCGACTTGATCGAGTTGCCGTAGCCGATGTTGAGCGGGTGGTGCACCACGTGGATGCCCGGGATCTCCTCCAGCAGTTCCCCGGTGCCGTCGGTGGAGCCGTCGTTGACCACGATCAGCTCGCTGGCGATGTGCAGCGCCGCCAGCGTCTTCTGGATGCGCTGCACCGTCTCGGCGATGCTGCCCACCTCGTTGTAGGCCGGAACCACCATGGTGAGTCCCGGCAGGGAGTTCATTTCCCTCTCCCGTCTGTCTCTGTGTGGTGTCACTTGTTCTTCCCTTTCCCGGTGATGAACATGACCGCGTCGTTCTTTAGTGCTGCGAAGCCGAGCCTCAGGTAGTCGGAGGCGGAGTAGCGGATGGGGACGATGTATTTGCTGAACTGGTAGTTCTTGACGAGGAAATAGATCAGGAAAAACAGCTTGTTGTTGGGGAGGTAGATGAGCCTCTTGGTGATCAGGTCCTTAAGCCACGGGAAGGTCACCGCCACGGTCCCCAGAAGCGAGATGTTCTTCTGCACCTCCTTCTCCTTGGCGCTGAAGCTGTCCAGCATGGAGTAGTCGCCGGAGGTCCGGTTGATCTCCTCGTGGGTCAGGTCGGCGCGCACCAGGCCGTTCTTCACGCAGTAGCTGAACAGCTCGGTGCCGGGGTAGGGGACGCAGATGGTGAACAGGCCGCACTTGGGCTTCGCCTTCAGGTAGAGCTCGATGGTGTCCAGCTCGTCCTTTATGGTCGAGTGCGGCAGCCCGATCATGGAATTGGTGTAGATGTTGATCCCCGCCTCGTTGAAGAGGTCGAAGGAGCGCAGCATCTGTTCGTTGTTCTGTCCCTTGCGGCTCAGGACCTGGCTCCTCAGCTCCTCGTTGGCGGTCTCGATGCTCATGCAGACCGAGGCGCAGCCGGCCTTCTTGAGCACCGCGACCAGCTCCGGGGTGATGATGTCGGACTTGATCAGGCAGTAGAAGGGGATGCCCACCTTGCGGCTGTACTTCTCGGCGAATTCCTCGATCCACTCGTCGTGGCGCACGATGAAGACGTCGTCGGAGAAGCGGATGTACTCGGTCGGGTACTGCGCCGTCACCTCGAGGATCTCCTCGATGACGTTGTCCACGCTCCGCTTGCGGTAGGTGGGGCCCAGGCCGTGGTACACCCGGCGGTAGCCGTGGTTGAAGCAGTAGGCGCAGCTGTACGGGCAGCCGCGCGAGGTGTAGAAGGAGCGCAGCTTGAAGTGCTTCCAGTCCGAGTTCCGGTAGACGAGGTCGCGGTCGATGAAGGGGAGCGCGTCGAGGTCGGTGATGAGCGGCCGGATCGCGGTCCTCTCTGTTTTGGTCTGGATGTTGAGGATGCCGGAGAAGTCGCGTACGCCCCGCTCCAGGCGCTCCAGCACCTCGGCGAAGGCGTCCTCACCCTCGCCGATGCAGACCGCGTCCGCCTCGACCTCGTCGATGGCGTCGGGGACGAAGGTGGTGTGCGGCCCCCCCAGCAGGATGGGGAGCCCGGGGTGGCTCTGGCGCAGTTGTGCGATGGTGTCCTTGAGGTCGGAGTAGTCGCCGGACATGCAGGAGACCGCCACCAGGTCGGGCGCCTCGTCGGCCACCGCCTTCAGGGCGTCGGGCGAGACGGCGACCCGGCTCTCCCAGCCGCGCCGGCGGGCGATGGCGGAGAGGAGCATGATGCCCATGGGCTCGCCGGCTATGGTGATCCGTCTGACGACGAAGAGAACTTTCATTGGTGCTCCAAGGTCAGCGGCGCTGCGCCGCCACCAGGAGCTGATACCCCCCAAAGGGGAGGGAGAGCCGGAAGGAGGCGTACACGAGCGAAGCGAGAAGCTTCTGTGCCGCTGAGTAGCTGCCGGACTCGAGGAAGGCCGCGCAGGCCCGGTCCGGGTTGAGGTTGATCAGGTGCTTGTACAGGTTGAAGAACGGGAAGCCCCAGGCCTGGCAGCGCACCACCGTGAGCCCGGCCGCCTCCAGCGCCTCCCGGATCTCGCCGGGGGAGAAGTGGCGGGTGTGGCCGACGCGCCGGTCGATCACGAAGAGCGGGCCGCAGGGGACGGTGACGAACAGCCATTGTCCCGTCATCGCCGCGAGCCTCGCTATCGCCTCCCTGTGGTCGGCGCAGTGCTCGACCACCTCCATGCAGGTGACCACGTCGTAGCGCCCGGGGAGCTCTTCCCGGTTCAGGTCCAGCGTGGCGAAGCTCATGCCGGGGAGTTGGACGCGGTTGGCGTCGATCACGGCGGGGGACACGTCTGCTCCAGCAAGTTCCGTGCCTTGCAGCTCCCGGCTTGCCTGGAGCAGGAATTCGCCGTTGCCGCACCCCACGTCGAGCAGGGTGACCGGGGCGGCCAGTTCCTTGACCCAGGAGAGGATCCGGGTGCGCCGCAGGCGGGGGGCCGGGGAGTAGCGGATCATGTCGTTCCACTTGTCCCAGGCGGCGTCGTAGAAGGCGGTCAGGTTCTCAGGCTGCGGCATGCGAGACTCCAGTTGATGAATTGCAGGATGCCCAGAAGCGGAAAGCCGGCGCGGATGGAACCTCTCCTGTGCTCGTCCCAGAGACGCTGCACCTGGTCCCAGTCCAGTTCGGCAATGTTTTCGCGCCCTTGCGAGAGGTGATCGCGGAAGACGGCGGCCATGGGCCCCTCCTGGGCGAACCAGCGGTCCACCGGCGGCAGGAAGCCGGCCTTGCGGCGGGTGAGCGCCGCGGCGGGGATGTCGTCGGCGAGCGCCTGGCGCAGGATCAGCTTTCCGTTGCGGCCGCGCCGCTTGGCCTCGTCGGGGAGGTCCAGGCAGAAGCCGACCAGGTCGTTGGCGAGGATGGGGACCCGCACCTCCAGGCCGTGCGCCATGCTGGTGCGGTCCACCTTGGCCAGCACCGAGGGGAGGTGGAACCGGATGTCGGCTTGTTGACGTGCTGCCAAAGATGAACGCGTTTTTGACGCCTCTATAATGAGAGCGGCGTATTCCGCCACCGGGTCCGAGCCGGAGAGGGACGCCTGGAAGCCGGGGGAGAAGATCCTGTTTTTCAGCGCGTTGCCGCAGATCCTGCGGAAGGTGGCGTGGTCACGGTGCGCCCCCTCGGCCGCCGCGTCAAGAATCCGTTCCACCAGGATGCGGGCGCCATAGCGCTGACTGTCGGAGGGGAGGAAGCGGGCCAGCGCGCGGACGAAGGCGCGCAGGGGCGCGGGGATGCGCCGGATGAGCGGGGTGAGCTCCCCGGCGAGATAGGTGTCGTAGCCGGCCAGGAGCTCGTCGCCGCCGTCGCCGGCCAGGACCACGGTCGCCTCCTTGCGGGCGAAGGCGCAGAGCTGGTGCATGGGGAAGAGGGAGGCGTCGGCCAGAAGCTCACGCATGCTCCCGAGCGTGTCGCGGATGGTCTCCTCGTTCCACTGAAAGCGCACCACCTGGTGCGCGATGCCCAGGTGCCGCGCGTAGTCGGCCGCCGCGGCGCTCTCGTCGAAGCCCGCCTCGGCGAAGGCGAGGGTGAAGGCGGTGGGGCGCAGCCCGGCGCGGGTCGCCGAGCGGGCCACGGCGTAGGAGTCGAGCCCCCCGGAGAGGAAGAGCCCGAGCGGCGCGTCGGAGACGGTCTGGGCGGCCACGGCGCGGTCGAGACGGGCGCGGAATTCGGCCACGGTTTCGTCCTGGGCGGCCGTGGCAGCGGGTGGACAGGGGGACTGGCACCTGGCGGAGCCAGTCCCCTCAGGACCCGTCCCCTCCAGGTGGGAGAAGCTTTTCTGCTCGACCCGTGCCGGCGTCGCCTTCAAGAGCGTGCCGGGGGGGAGCTGGCGCACGCCGGTAAGCCCGGTGCGCGGCGCGGGGAGGTAGTTGAAGGTGAAGTAGCTGTCCAGGTCGGCGGGATCGTGGGGCGGCACCGGGTTCAGCGGGCCGAACAGGGCCAACAGCTCCGAGGCGAAGAAGATCTCGCCCCCCCTGTCCTGGTAGAAGAGCGGCTTGATGCCGAGCGGGTCGCGCGCCAGCCAGAGGGTGCGCTCGTAGCGGTCGGCCACGGCGAAGGCGAAGATGCCGTCCAGGCGGGACAGCGTCGCCTCGCCCCACTCGGTCCAGGCCGCCAGCAGCACCTCGGTGTCGGTACGGGTGGAAAAGACGTGCCCCAGGCTCTCGAGCTCGGCGCGCAGCTCGCGGAAGTTGTAGATCTCGCCGTTGTAGGTGACGAGATAGCGGCCGTCGGGGGAGGCCATGGGCTGGCGCCCGGCCTGCGAGAGGTCGAGCACGGCCAGGCGCGCGTGCCCGAAGAAGAGCCCCGGCTCCAGGTGCATCCCCTCGCCGTCCGGGCCGCGGTGGCGCACCCGCCCCAGCATGGCGGCGAGCTGTCCCCGGTCCCATTCCCCCTTGCCCGGGGCGTATATGCCGACGATGCCGCACATGGCTCAGCCTTGCTCCGGCCCGCGCAGGGATCGGGGCCGGGCCGCTTCAGGTGGCGCGGCGATATCGGGGCAGTGCAGCTTCATGTGGCTTCCTTTCCCGGACTAGCGGAACCTGGAGGTGAAAAAGTTGAATGCGGCGGATTCGAGCAGCAGGGCGGAGATGCCGTGGCGCACGCGCAGCCGCGCCAAAGGCGCGTAGAAGAGCGCCAACAGGCGGGTGATCCTGAACTTCAACGTGTTGCCGGTGTCGACCTTGTTGATCTTGCCGTCGATGAAGTAGGAGCAGATCTGGATCATCCTGATCTCACGTTCCTGCTGTTCACTGTACCAGGGGGGAGTGTAATCCCCTTCGGCCTCTACTTCCACCCAGTCTTCCAGCCGCCGCGGTTTGCGGTAGCCGCTTTGCTCGGCCAGCGCGTAAAGCTCCGTACCCGGCAGGGGGCGGTACTTGTTGGGGATGAAGATGAGGGCGCTCGGGTTATCGTCGATGAGACGCATCATCAGCTCCCGGGTGAGCCGCAGGTCCTCCATGGTTTCCCCGGGGATCCCCACCAGCCAGTTGTAGGCCGCCTTGATCTCGGGGTGCCGGGCCAGTTTCCGGTTCACCTCGACGATCTGCTCCACGGTGCAGTCCTTGTGCATCAGGTCGAGCATGCGCTGGGAACCGGACTCCGCGCCGATGTGCAGGATATTGGTGCCGGCCTGCGCCAGCTTGGTCAGGTAGGCGTCGCTCATGCGCACGATCTCGTTGATGCGCGCCCCGCGGAAGCCAAGCCCCACCTTGATGCCGCGGCGCTGGATTTCGTCGATCACCTGCTCGACGTGCTCCAGGCTCACGAAGGAGTCGTCGTCGATGAAGTAGATGTAGGTGGCGCCGTAGTGGCGGTGCACGAACTCCACGTGGTCGGCGACGTGCGCGGCCGGCAGGTGGCGGTACTTCTGCGCCATGTCCCGGTACTGGGCCGGGGAGGAGCAGAAGGCGCAGCGGTAGGGGCAGCCGAGCGCGCTGTACATGGGGAAGATCCGCTCGCTGCTGTCCAGCTGCCCGTACTGGTCCAGGTCCTTCTCGACCAGGTGATAGGGGATGTCGCGGTAGTCGATGGTCTCGAAGCTCGCCTCGGGGGGGACCTCGCGCACCTCGCTCCCCTCGCGGTACATGAGCCCGGGGATGGCGTCCAGGGCGGGTGCGTCCGCATCGCCGCGCAGGCGCCTGGCCAGCCGGGAGAGCGGCAGCGAGCCGTACCCCTTGATGACGAAGTCGACGCTCGCCTCGTCGAAGACCTCCACCGCGTTGAAGGTGGTGTGCGGGCCGCCCCAGGCCACCGGGAGATCCGGGTGCTCGGATTTGAGCCAGCGCGAGATCTCCAGCGCGTTCTTGATCGGGGGGCCGGTCATGACGCTCAGGCCGACCAGGAGGGTGTCGGAGGTGACCAGGGGGGCGATCTGTTCGCGCCAGGCAGAGGGAGAGAGCCGGACGTCGACTACGTCTACCCTGATGCCGCACTTGATGGTGTCGACCGCGGCGTAGAGGACGCTGAGCGGCAGGTGGCGCACCAGCACGCTCCCCGCCATCCCCATCTTGGGGTATATCAGGATGATGTTTTTCATGCCCTTCTCGATCCGACGTAGAAGAATTCGGTGGATTGGAGTACGCCCAGCTCAACCAGGCGGGCGTCCATGTCACGCAGGTAGCGGGCCAGGGCGCGGTTCTTTTCCTCGTCAAAACGGAGCCCGCCGATGAACTCGTGGAAAAAGGCGTAGCGCTCCTCGAGGACCAGTTCGGTGAAGCTGCCGGAAAGCGCGGCGTACATCTCGCGGAAGCCGGCCTCGTTGTCGTTGGGGGACTGCAGCTTCTCGGCGTCCTCGGTCTCGTAGCGCATGTGGGCGAAGAGCTTGCCGATCTCACCCTCCACCGCCTCCGGCGCGGGAATCGGGAAATCGGCGTGGAAGCCGTTGCCGGCGGACAAAAGGGTTCTGAGCAGGTGGCAGAAGGCGGCGTTGCCCCGGGTGACCCGGTCGCGGGTCGGCTCGTGGGCCATCACGATGCCTCCTGCGCGCAACAGCTCCCTGACCCGCGCCATGACGCGCTCCTGCTCCGGGAAGTGGTGCAGCGCGCCCAGGAAGACTACCGCATCGAAGCTCCCCACGGCAAGCTGCGGATGTGCGAACAGGTCGCCGGCGAGGTAGGCGAGGCCGCCCCGCTCCACCCGCCAGGGGTCCTCGTCCGCCATGCGGCGCGCCACCTCGATGCAGGCCGGGGAAAGGTCGATCCCGGTGACGTCGTGGCCGGCGCGGGCGAGCTCCAGGGAGAGGTAGCCGGGACCGCAGCCGATCTCCAGGACCCGGGCCGGGCGCGGGCCGAGCTGGTCGCGCAGGGTCTTCTCGATCAGCTCGAACTGCTCGTAGAAGTCGAGCTTCACGTAGGCCGGGTCGCGCCAGGGGTTGTTGATGAACCACTCGCAGCGCGGCGCCCGGCGCAGGTCCGGGACGTGGCCGTGGGCCATCCGCTCGTGGATCTGGTGGTTGAAGGCCTGGGCCTCCTCCTCCAGCACCTCGGCCTGCCGCCGCTCAGTAGACATGGTGGCGCAGCCTCCATTCCCCGTTCACCTGCTCCCACAGGTGCGGCGAGCGCGCCTGGTCGATCACCTCCCAGAAGCGCTCCTCGGTGATCCCCATGTACTCCAGGATCTCGTGGAAGTACTTGGACGGGAACTCGGCGTCGTAGCGCTTCACCAGGGCCACCGCCTCCTCGCGGGTGATCTTCTGGTTGCGCACCTCCTGGGCCGCGTCGTAGGTGGCCCGGCCGATGCCGAACTTGATGAAGGTGGTGTAGTAGTGCAGGGGATCGATGCGGTCGTCGATGGAGCTGTACTTGGAGTAGGACCCCTCGGTGCGCTCCACGTTGACCTGGAAACCGGTGTGCTCGGAGGCGTAGTAGTAGCACTCCTGCGGGTCCCACTTCAGGTAGTAGCCCAGGTAATGCACCTCGGTCCCCACCTCGCGCAGCACGCTGCCGTCGATGGGGAGGTACGGGTTCAGGTCGCGCGGATCGACCTGGTACTGCGAGATCAGGTCGCGCGCCGAGACGCCGCCCAGGAACAGCGAGTCGAGGTCGCGGGTGGTCTCGTAGAAGGAGGGGGCCATGGTGGGGCGGTCGTTCTCCTTGATGTTGTTGCCGTACTCGGCCTGGTTCTCGCCGTAGAAGACCAGCGGGATGCGGTACAGCCCGGAGAAGCGGGGACCGATCAGGCGCTGCCCGATGATGAAGGGCTGGAAGGGGTGCACCAGGTTCTCGAAGGCGAGCCGGGTCAGGAGCCGGTGCAGCTTGCCGTTGGGGGTGTAGAGGATGTTGTCCAGGCCGGAGTGGATCCAGTTCTGGAAGTTGTGCCAGCCGATCTCGGTGTACTTGTGCGGCGCCCAGGTCACCGTGAGCGGGTTCATGCCGTACTTGTACTTGAGGATGTGGGCGGTGAAGGCGCTGTCCTTGCCGCCGCTTCCCGGCACGATGCAGTCGTAGCCGCCGTCCTTGCTCCGGTGCCGGTTGCAGAGCTCGATCAGCTCCGCCTCGCGCGCCTTCCAGTCGATGACCGTTTCCTTCATGTCGGCGAAGGTGCAGGCGCTGCAGATCCCCTGGTCGTCGAACTCGATGGTCGGCTTCTTCTCCGTGCCGCGGTTCTTGAACTCCACCACCGAGCTCGGGCGCTGGTTGGAGATCACGCAGCGCTTGCAGAACTTCACTTCTTCCGGCAGGCCGTAGTAGGCCTCGAGATGCTCGCTCATCTATATTTCCCCTTTGCGGTAGTCGTCGTTTAGCGGCAGGAGTCCACCCAGGCGGCGAGGATGGCCAGGCCTTCCGCCCCGCTCTTCTCCGGGTGGAACTGGCAGCCGGTGATGTTACCGCGCTGCACGGCGGAGACGAAGCTGTGCCCGCCGAAATCGGTGACGGAGAGGACGTCGCTTTCGTTTCCCGCCACGGCGGCGTAGCTGTGCACGAAGTACATGTCCTCGCCCGGGCGCACCCCCGCAAACGGGGTCCCGTCCCAGCGCCCGGGGGCGGGCGGCGCGATGCCGTTCCAGGCCATGTGCGGGAGCTTCGCCACCGGCGGCAGGAGCTTCACCTCGCCGGAGAGGAGCGCCAGCCCGGCGGTGACGCCGAATTCCTCGCCCTGCTCGAAGAGGAGCTGCATGCCGAGGCAGATGCCGATCATCGGCTTGCCCCCGGCTGCGTACTCCCTGATGCAGTCGATGAGGCCGCAGCCGGCGAGGCGCTCCATGCCGGAGACGAAGGAGCCCACACCCGGGAGCACCAGCCCGTCCGCGGCCAGAATCTGCGCGGGGTCGCGGGTCAGCACAGGCTCCCCCCCGACCTTCTCCACGCCGTTGCCGATGCTCCGCACGTTCCCCAGACCGTAATCAACTATGGCTATGCCCGGCTTTGTCATGGACGTACCTGGACCCCTCCGGCGAGAAGGGCCTCCTTGATCTGGCCCACGCCGGCCAGGTTGTAGTGCAGGATGGACGCGACGGCGACGGCGTCGCAGGCGGTCTTCTGAAAGACGTCGACGACATGGCCCGTGTTGCCGATGCCGCCGCAGCCGATGACCGGGATCCCCGCGCCTTTGGCCGCCGCCTGCAACAGCTGCAGGTCGCACCCCTTCTTGGTCCCCTCGGTATCAACGGAGGTCACCAAAAGCTCCCCTGCCCCCAGCTCTTCCAGCTGGCGGCACCAGCCAAGCGCGTCCTTGCCGGTATGCTCGCGGCCGTTGTCGCAGTAGGACTCCCAGCCGGCGCCGTGGCGCTTGGCCTCGACCGAGGCGACGATGCACTGCGAGCCGAAGGTGCGCACGGCCTCGGCGATGAACTGCGGCGTCTTGACCGCCTGGGTGTTGATGGCCACCTTGTCGGCGCCCGCCTTCAGCGACCGCTCGATGTCCTCCATGGTGCGGATGCCGCCCCCCACGGTGATGGGGACGAAGACGTCCCGGCAGGAGCGCTCGATGATGTCGAACAGGTTGTTCCTGCCGTAGAGGCTCGCTACCGCGTCCATGAACAGGATCTCGTCGATGCGCTCCTCGTAGTACTTCACGGCCAGGTCGTGCGGGTCGCCGATCTTGCGCACCCCTTCCAGGTGGATCCCCTTGATCACGAACTCGTTCTTGATGTCGATCCTGGCGATCAACCGCTTCTTGATCATGCCGCCTCCGGGTGGTCGGCGAAGCGCTTCTGCACGCTCACTTCCCAAAGGCGCGGGTCCTTCAAGAGGCTGACGAACTGGTCGGTGCTGTTGCCGTGGCCGAAGTGGGTGGAGCGCTCGCCGCGCTGGGAGGCGCACTGCTCGATGGCCGCCATCACCTCGCCGCGCGACTCGTGCACGTTGAGGATGCAGCCGCTTTGGCACCTGCCGTCCTGCCTGGTGCCGATGTTGATGGAACAGACCCCGTAGAAGGGGGCCTCGCGCACCGCGGCGCTGGAGTTGCCGATCATGAAGTCGGCGTGCTTCAAAAGGACCAGGAAGGCCTCGAAGCGCACCGAGGGGAAGATGCGGAAGTGCGGGTTGCCCCGCAGCGCCTCCAGTTCCTCGATGATGATCTCGGAGCCGGGGTCGTTGTTGGGATAGATCACCACGTAGTTGCGTCCCGATTCCAGGAGCGCCGCCTTGACCTCCTTCACCTTGGCCAGCAGGTTGTGCAGGCTGGTGGTGACCGGGTGGTAGGTGAAGATGCCGTAGTGCTCGAAGGGGATCTCGTAGCGCTCCTTCACCTCGGCCAGCGAGGGGAGCGCGTCCGACATCATCAGGTCGAGGTCGGGGGATCCGATGGTGAAGATGTTCCCCCCCGGCTCTCCCATGCGCATCAGGCGCGCCTTGGCCTCGTCGTTGGCCACGAAGTGCAGGTGGGCCAGCTTGGAGATGGAGTGGCGGATCGACTCGTCGATGGTGCCGGAGACCTCCCCCCCTTCGATGTGGGCCACCAGGATGTTGTTGAAGGCCCCCACGATGGCGCCGGCCAGCGCCTCGGCGCGGTCGCCGTGGATCACCATCAGGTCGGGCTTGGTCAGGTCGACGTAGTTGGAGAGCCCCAGGATGGTGTTGGCCAGGATGTTGTCCATGGAGTCGTTGGATTTCTGGTTGATGAACTTGAAGATGCGCTGGAAGCCGGCCTTTTCCACCTCGTCGCCGGTGTTGCCGTACTTGGGCAGGACGTGCATGCCGGTGACGAAGACGTGCACCTCGAAGCCCTCCTCGCGGTCCAGGGCGTGCATCAGGGACTTCAGCTTGCCGAAATCGGCGCGGGTCCCGGTGAGAAAGAGTACCTTCCTAGCCATTGTCGATCTGCTCCCATGCCAGTTGGCGGTCCGCCTTGAGCGCGACCTTGGCCTTTTTGCCGAGCACCGTTTCGAAATGCTCCGCCTTGATCTCCCCGGTGCCGGGGCGCTTCACCCAGATGTTGTCGTAGCTGAAGGTCTCCCCCGCCGCGATGTCCCTGATGGTGACGATGCAGGCGTAGGCGAAGTCGATGGTGGGCTGTTCCTCCGGGAGCACCCCCTTCTTCCCGCCGCGCGCCTGGAAGATGGCGCGGCTCCCCTCGATGAGCTGTTTCAGTTCGGCCGGGTCCATGGAGATCTCGATGTCCGGTCCCGGCCACCCCTTGTCCGAGGTGAAGTGCCGCTCCAAAAGCGACGCCCCCAGTGCCACCGCGCCCAGGCAGGGGTAGTTGCTGAGCGAGTGGTCGGAAAGCCCGACCGGGACGCCCGGGAAGGCGGCCTGCAGCTCGGCCAGCGCCCCCAGGCGCACCTTGTCGTAGGGGGTCGGGTAGATGCTGGTGCAGTGCATCAGCGCGAAGGGGACCTCGTGTTTCTCCAGGATGGCGACCGAGCGGGCGATGTTCTCCATGGGGTTCATCCCGGTGGAGAGGATCACCGGCTTGCCGTAGCGGGCGATGTGCTCGACCAGCGGGTAGTTGTTGCACTCGCCCGAGCCGATCTTGTAGGCGGGGACATCGAGTTTTTCCAGCTGCACCGCGGCGGCGCGCGAAAAGGGGGTGCTCAGGAAGATGAGCCCCTTTCCCTCCACGTAGCGTTTCAGCTCCGCCTCCTCGGCAGCGGTCAGGGCGCAGCGCTTCATGATGTCCCAGATCGATTCCTTGGCGTTACCCGGGATGACGTCGTTCGGGATCATCTCGTCCTCGATGACGTGGGTCTGGAACTTGACGCACTCGCAGCCGGCCGCGGCGGCGTCGTCCACCATGCGGACCGCCTTTTCCAGGCTCCCCTCGTGGTTGATGCCGATCTCCGCCAGAACCAGCGGGGGATGGTTCGCGCCGACCTTGCGTCCGGCGATGTCGAATTCTCTCATGCTTATCCTCTTTTCTCCTGCATCCGGTGGGTCATGAGCAGGTCGGCGATCAGGAAGTCGAGCTCGCTGTCGATGTCGAGCGAGCGCTCCGCGGGCATCAGGTAGGGCACCATGTTTCTCGGGTAGAAGGTGCGTTCCTCCAGCAATACCTCGGTCTTGATGACGTAGATGGCGCCGTTGAAGCGGTACAGCTTGTCGCTCTCCTGGCGCCTGGTGATGTAGGGGGTGGAGCCGACTTCACGCAGCAAGCCCTGCTCGTCGATGGTTCTCAGCCACTGCGGCGGCCGCTCGTTCTCGGTCACGCTCACCACCGAGTCGGCGTCCTTCTCGCGCTGCAGGGCGAGCGCCCGGTCGATGTCACCGGAGGTGCGGAACGGGGAGGTCGGTTGCAAAAGGAGAATGAGGCGCGGGCGGTACCCCTCGTTATCGGCGAGCCACTCCAGGGTGTGCCGTACCGCCGCCTCCGAGGACGCCGTGTCGCTGGCAAGCTCCGCGGGGCGCAGGAAGGGGACCTCGGCGCCGGCGGCCTTGCCTGCCGCGGCTATCTCGGGATCGTCCGTGGAAAGGACCAGCTTGAGGGGGGTCTGCGCGTTGAGGGCTGCCGCCGCGCTCCAAGCCAACAGCGGCTTCCCCGCCAGGGGGCGAACGTTCTTGCGGGGGACTCCCTTGGAGCCTCCGCGGGCGGTGATCAGGGCCAGGATGTCGCTGACTGCCAAGTGGCTCTCCTTCCTGTCGTTAATTTGACTCCGGAGAGGGAATTCACCCCCCCCGGCAGACGACTTGTCCGGGTCTGGGACCGGCTAACGGAATTTTGCAACTGGCGTGCCAGTAGCGGCCGGCGGGGGTAAGGGGTGGATTCTAGAAGGCTTTTTCCTGGCGGGTTGCGGCGGGTCAAAAAGTTGACCGGGCTGCCGCGCCGGACTCAGCCGAGCCGGCGCGCAACGATGTTGAGGGCGATGGAACGGTCCCGGAAGGTCCTGATGGAAAGCCCCGGGCAGAAATGGAAGGAGTCCACCCGGCGAATCAGCCCGAACCCCGCCTCCCCGAGCAGGCGGGACAGCAGGTCTTCACTGATGGCCCCCTCGTCTTGGCCGCAGATCAGCTGCCACAGCGAAAAGCGCGCTTCGGCGTCCAGCCCGTCTGCCTCCTGGAAAAGCCCGGCCAGCGCACCGAGGTCGAGGGAGGTGATGTACAGGGTCCCCAGGGGCTTCAGGACGCGCTTCCATTCCCTCAGTAGGGTCAGATGCTTTTCCTGGCTATAGCCGGGGCCGGGGAGGCTCGAGACGTAGATTTCGTCCAGTGAACCGTCCGATAGTCCCGACAGGTCCTCGCCATATTCGACCAGATCACCCCCAGCCCTGCGGCACCCTTTAAGCCAGCATTCTACGGCATGAGGGCCGACACGAATCCCCCGTGGCGGTTCTACCGTAGCCGGCTGCGGGGCCGCCTCCGGAACTTGGGCTGCGGAGGCGGCTGGGGCCTTGCGGCAGAGCAGGTTGTAGGAGAACTCCCGCTCTATTACGCCGGCTGCCGATGTCGGCTGGGACACGGCGAAGGTGAAGGGGTCGATGGGGACCTGCTCCAGGGGGGCGGGGTGGTTGAGCGGGGTTCCCTCGCGGCGCAAATGGCTCATAAGCGGAGGAGTCGTGAAGCTGTCGCCGCGGGCGACCACCCGGAAAGAGTACAGCGCCATCGCCCCGGGCTTCAGCATCCGCTCCACGTCGGTTGCGATGCTGCGGCAGCCATCCTCGGTATGCTGCAGCTCACCGCAGTCCCCGACGCTGTACATGAAGTCGAAGTAGCCTCCGGGGAGGAGCTCGCTGAAGCCGCCGATCTCCCCTTCAACCAGCCGGACTCCGTACACCGGCCGCTGCAACAAGTCCGCGCTGTCGGTCTGCAGCCGATCCAGGTTCCACATCTCGTACTCCTGCTCCAGGGCCCGTACTACTCCCGAAGTCCGGCTGCCGAAGCCGAGGATTCTGGCACCCTTGGGGACGTTGTCCCTGATGAAGGAGCAGATCAGCAACTCCTGGTAGCGCTTGAGGTCGCAGTCGGAGGGGCGGTTGCTCCCGGGGAGACCTGCCGCGTTCTTCTCGAACCAGGGGAAATGCAGGCGGCGGGAATAGGTGAAGAAGCCGAAGTTTTCGGGGGTGATGCGGCTTTCGGTGCGGCGCACCACCTCGGCCACCTGCAGGGGCGGCGGAGCGGGCTCCAAATGCTGGCCCCCTTGCGTTCTGTAGAGCTCCCGCTCCCGGATCACGACCCGCTCGGCCTCCCGGTTGTAGCTCTCCAGGTGGGCCTCCGAGCGCTGCCCCTCCCCCGGGCGGCTGCGGAACCCCCCCAGCGGCGCATGCAGCGTGTACAGCCGTGCGTGGCGGAAAAAACGGGCCCACAGCTCCAGGTCGCCGGCAAGGGCAAAAGCGGCATCGAGCCCTCCCACCTTCTCCCACAGGCTGCGGCGCCAGAAGGTGGACTCCTGCTGGATGAAAGGTGCGTTCACCTCGCCGCGCAGGTATTTCTCGCGGCACCAGGCCGGCGGCTCCGAGGAAAAGCCGGCCGCCTTGCCGTCGCTGTCCCAGAGCGTGGGGCTTCCGGTGAGCCACTCGACCTCGGGGCAGCCCAGGAAGGCGTCGCCGACCAGGTGCAGCGCGCCGGGGTGGTACTTGTCGTCCGAGTTGATCCAGGCCAGCACCTCTCCGGTTGCCCGGCGGAACCCCTCGTTGACCGCGGCGTAGTGCCCCCCGTCCGGGCGGCTCTGCCAGTAGGAGAGATGCTTCTCGTATTTCTTGATGATCTCAACGGAGCCGTCGCTGCTGCCGCCGTCCATGACGATGTACTCGAGGTTGGGGTAGCCCTGGCTCAGCACCGAATCGAGGCACTCCTCCAGGTACTCGGCCTGGTTGTAGGAGGGGGTCACGATGGTAAGGCGCGGCACCTCGCGGGGCACGATCACGGTCGGCGGGGAGAAATCGCGCAGGGGGTAACGGATCAGGGGAGGGGCGCTGGAGCGGTGCGGCGCGGCAGGGAGCCGCAGTTCACGCTCGCGGTCGATGACCGCTTTACACTCCGCCAGGTACTGGTCGCGGTGCTTGTTGCAGCGCTGGTTCATGCTGTAGAGTCTGAAGCCGCCGGTGAGAGCGTCCACCGAGTACAGGGGGGCAAGGCGGCTCAGCCGCATCCAGAGCTCGAAATCGGCGGCGAGTTTGTACCCGGCGTTGAGGCCGCCGCCGGCCTGCTCCCAGAGCTTCCTGCGCCAATAGGTTCCCTCCTGCATCACGAGCAGGCAGTACTTCAAGACGACTTCCTCGTTCAGCATCTGGTCGTGGCACCAGGTCTGGGTCATGAACTCGAACGGGTGCAGCTTGCCGTCGCCGTCGAACCCCACCCGCCTGCCGGTCAGAAACTCGACGTGCGGCAGCTTCTCGAACACCTCACCGATCACGGCCAGCCCGCCTTTGTGCAGCATGTCGTCGGCGTTGAGCCATCCCATCACGGACTTGGTGCCGTGCTGGAACCCGGCGTTGAGGGCCTGGTAGTGGCCGCCGTCGGGCGCGCTCTGCCAGTAGGCGAGGTACTTCTCGTACTTCCTGATGATATTGACGGAGCCGTCGGTGCTGCCGCCGTCCATGATGATGTATTCCAGGTCGGGGTAGTTCTGGCTCAGGATGGAATCTATGCACTGCTCCAGGTAGGTGGCCTGGTTCAGAGAGGGGGTAACTATGGTGATGCCTTGCATTCCTGTCCTCGTGCTGCTGGTGGCGCTGATGCTGCAGGTCTTGGCCGTAGTCGGCCCTCAAAAGACTGCAGTTAACATGCCATGGTTTGCCATGGAGGTTGGGGCACGGTGGAGATACGGTGGAGACACGGTTGGGGCAGGGTTTTTCCTGGTTCCCAAGCTCCAGCTTGGGAACCCCATATGAGCAAAGCTCCAGCTTTGCATCCGAGGGAAGTTGGAACTTCTGAGAGGCTTTGCGTTCCAAAGGTGGACCTTGGGAACGAGATCAAAAATGAAAAGGCGCCCGTCAGGGACGGACGCCTCGTGGCTGGCTGTACTGAATCACGACTTAGAAGGGGGCGGAAGCGGCGTAATCCCACTCGTCCGCAGTCGGGTCGATAGTCTTTCCCGTCACGTCCTTCCCTGAAAATTTGAAGACCATGTGGGCGGAGTCGATGGTGGCGTTATTGGTGTCGTTCTGGCTGAGTATGAAGGTGACCGTAGCGGACTGTTTGTCAGCATCGTAGCTCACGGTCATCGGGTTTTGAGGGATATACGCTTCGGTGGGGAGTACCGGCAGGAGGTTGTTGTAGTAACCCGCCGCCCCGCCGCTTGCCTTGGTGATGGTCCAGTTGTTCACGTCCTGCACCGATTTGGGGTCCATCTTCGAGTCGAAGTAGAAGGTCTGGGTGAAGACCTTGGACGCGTTGGGGGTCGAGAGGTTGACGACGTCCAGCAACATGAGCTGGTAGGGGTCGTAGCCCACCACTGGCGGGTCTTGCGGTTTCTGCAAGATCGGCAAGAAGGTGTCCAGTTCGCCGCCTCCTCCCGCAACCATCTTGGGGCGGGCTATGGTCCTTTCCAGCAGCGCACCCTGGGTCGAGTTGAGCCTGGTCAAGGTGTCCACTTCCTTCTGCGCATTGGTGCTGTCGCCCAGCGCGGCGTAGGCGACGCCCAGTTCGAAGTGGGCCGCCTCCATCTTGGGACGCAGCTTCACCGCCTGGGTGAGCTGCTTGACCGCTTCGGCGTATTTTCCTTCCTTGTTGTAGGTCGCGCCCAGGCTGTAGTAGGGGTTGGGGTCGTTGGGCGCCATCTTGGCGACCTTCTTGAACTGCGTCTCCGCCTCGCCGTAGCGTCCGGTCTGGACATAGAGCTGTCCCAGCGTATAGGGCGCCAGGGTGTCGGTCGGGTTGAGGCGGGCGGCGTCCTTGAACTCCTTCTCGGCCAGGTTGTACTTCTTCTGCTGCAGGTAGAGATTGCCCAGGTTGGTGTGCACCGAGTCCTGGGTCGGGTCGATGGTGAGGGAGGTCTTGTAGGTCTTGATGGCGTCGTCGTACTTCTTCTGCGCCAGGTAGGCGTTGGCCAGATAGTTGTACGACTGCGCGTTGGTCGGGTCGAGAGAGACGGCGCGCTTGAACTCGCTGGCGGCGCGGGCGTAGTCCTTCTTCTGGAAGAACCCGGCGCCGCTGGCCATGGCGTTGGTCGCCGCCTGGGCCTTCATGCTGTCCTGCGAGGTCAGCGTGTCGAACATGTCGCCCAGGTAATCCCAGGCGGTCTTCTGGGTAGCCATAACATCCTCCGCGCTAGATACTCATTAGCCGCCTGTCGTATCGGCATCCGGCGCTGAAACTTTAGTGAAAACTGTATTGCCTAACGAAAACGCCCGGTTGCGGTTCAGGCCGACCGGGCGCTTTTGTCGTTTCGTCGGCGCGCCTGCCTCTCTAGGAGTTGGCTGCCTGCTTCAGGGTGTCCAGGCACTCGCGGGCGTCGCGGTTCCAGGGCTCCAGGTGGATCACCTTGCCGTAGAAGGTTTCGGCCTCCTCCGGGCGGTCCAGAATGGTGCAGATCTTGCCCAGACTCATCAGGGTCTCGATGTTGCGGGGCTCCTTCCTGAGCTGGTCCAGGTAGATGTTGATGGCGCCGTCAATGTCGTACCCCTCGACGAAATAGAAGTCGGCGAGGTTCTTCTGGAAGGTGCTGTTGCCCGGAGCCAGCGCAGCCGCCTTCTCGTAGTTGCGGCGGGCGGTGTCCTTGTCGCCGTTTTGGTAGGCGAGCACGGCGAGGTCGTTGTAGGCCGGCGCGAAATCCGGATACAGCGCCACGATCCCTTGCAACATCTGCTCGGCCCCGGCCAGGTCACCACGGTTCACCAGTTCCTGCGATTTCAGGTAGTGGTCTTCAGCTGTCAAATCGTCCTCCTCCGCGGCGGCTGCCGCCGGTGTTGTGGCTGTCTCCGGTGCCGCCGGCGCGGTCGCTGCCGTCGGTGCGGGCGCTGGGGAAGCGTTTTGCCTCAGTTCGGAGAGCCGCTCGCGCACCGCCATGTTGGCCGGTTCGATCTCGAGCGCCCTTTGCAGGAACGACTCGGCGGCGTCCGGCTGCCCGACCCCCTCGCAGATGATGCCGAGGTTGAGCAGGGTCTCCACGTCGCGCGGTGCCCTCTCGAGCAGTTTCAGGTAGATGTTGATCGCCTCGTCGGTCTGCCCCTTCTCGACGTAGAGGAGATCGGCCAGGTTCTTCAGGTAGACGTCCTCGTCCGGCTCCAGGGCCACCGCCTCGCGGTAGTGCGCCAGGGCCTGGTCGGTGTCCCCCATCTGGTAGCTCACGGCGGCGAGATCGTTGTGGGCCACGGCATGGTCGGGATAGTTGGCCAGGTGCTGACGCAGCGCTGCCGCTGCCTGCCCCAGGTCGTCGCCGGAGAGTTGCGGGCGCAGGGCCGCGTAGGCGTCTTCGGCGCTCGGCAAGGCAGCACGCTCCGGCATTGCCATGGGGGACGGCTCGCTCTGCATCGGGGTCGGAACCGGCTGCGCCGCCGCGGCAGGGGCGCTCTGTACCTCCACCGGCTGCGGGGCCTGTTGCGGCGCCGATTGCGGGACGGCGGCGATCAGCTTGAGGCCGGTGAATTCAGCGATGTGCTGGATGCGGAAGCGCTGCACCACGTTGAGCAGGAACTCGCGCAGGCCGTGGTTCGGGTAGCCTTCGGGCAGATGACCGACGCTGTCGTGCACCTCCCGGCGCCAGAGCAGGTGAGGGGCGACCTCCGAGAGCTGGGAGAGTTGCTGCGGGGTGTAGTCAGGCCAGATTACCTTGCCGTAACTGGTGTGGCTGGCGAAGGTCTCGTGGGCGATAGCGGTAAAGCAGGTGTCGCCGTATGCAACCATGGCGGTGGCGTTTTGCTCCAGGGCCGCGGTCAGCTGCTCGTAAGCGTCTCGCCTGAGGCGGTCGGTGACCTCGAGGATGGTCAGGTATCTTCCGGAAGCCATCTTGAGGGCCATGTTGACCCCGCGTGCCGCCGCCCCGCAAGGAAGCTTCAGCGCGGCCAGGTTGGCGTAACGCTGTTGCAGGTCCGCCACCACAGCCCACTCGCACTGCGTCGAGCCGGCATCGACGACGATGACCTCCATCCTGCTGGCGACCGTCTGCTCCATCAGCTCGGAGAGGCATTCCCTGAGGTGCGCTTCCCGATCCCGGGTCACGACTATGGCGGAAACAAGCGGTCCATTCTCCATGACGGCGATCGCGCCGCTGGGGCGGGTGACTAACTGGCTCATGAAATTCTCCATTTCGGGTTTTATGGACTGCGGGTACCCGTGTCGGGGAGGTGATCGAAGGCACGGGGTAAACAGGGGTGAGTGAAGCAACTGCCATGCCAGCCCCGGCACCTCTTCCCAAGCGGGGTGGCAGCGGCAGGGGGCAGTTCCCGCTTCGGTCGCGCCCCGTGCTCAGGAGAGCAGGCGATGCCGTTGATTTCGCACACGTTTTGACGGCGCCCATGGCGGCGAGCAACTGTTGCGGCGTCAGCGATTTGCAGTGTGGTCAAATTTTTGAAATATGCCTGCCGCGACCGGAGTCAATAACCCGACAGTTCCTTTTCCAGGATCATCTCCAGCATGGGCAGGTTCACCTCGATGTCGTAGCCGTGCGGGTAACCCTTGTAATGACAGGAACTGGTGAGCTGGAAGTAGCGGTGGCGCAGCTGGTGGCACGGCAGAACGTTGCACGGGGTTACGTAGGTGGGGGGGAAGAGCTCGATGACCATGGAGCGCTCCGGCATGAAGGCGCAATGGGTTATGCCGGCGCCGTGGGGGCCGAGGAGTGTCGCGGCGTTGCAGGTATGGGCGAGCTGGTCCGAGAGGGAGAGTTCTTCCAGCCGCAGCGTGAGGAAGTCGAAGCGCTGCAGGAGCGCCAGCAGGTCCTCTTCGTTGACCACCTTCCTCATGGTGTCGGGGTGTGAGTTCCGGGTGATGTAGAGGTGGTGGCGCGGGTCACTGCAGGCGAAGTGCGCGCGAAGTGCCTCGCGGATCCGTCCCCGGATCGCCATGGTGGCAGGGTCGTGGCCGGTGGTCTTGCGCACCAGGTACATGCACTCGATGTGGTAGTCGTACGCTTCCGCCACCCTGATGCGGTCCTCCCTGATCCCGAGAAGCCGCAGCGACTCCGCGGCGAAAGGGCTTTGCGGCACCAGGTAGGTCCCGCTGAAGCCGGCTTCGTGGGCGGCGTAGGCGACGGGAAGCATCTCGGTGCACCAGTGCCAGAAGTTGTAGCTCCAGTCGCCGTAAAGCGGGAGCACCACGCCGTCGAGGGGAACCAGCGTGCGGTTTTGGTGCTGCATGAGCCAGATGAGGACCTGGTCGTTGGGGTAGTTGACGAAGCGGTTGATGACGCGGTTGCCCTGCAGCGGGATGCCCTCCTCACCAAAGAGGAAGACGTCCCTGAAAAGGCCGGGTCCGCTGGGGCTGCCGGCGCAGCCGTTGAATACCTGGTACATTGACGTGTCTCCGGGGGCGATGGGCTGACGGATCTCCGAGCAAAATCCGTTCCGCCCGCTCGTCGCACCACCGCCGATGTGGAAACTGCCTGGGGGCCTCTGTGTACCCTCTCCCTCTGGGAGAGGGTGCCCGAAGGGCGGGTGAGGGAGGGTTTCTCGTTACCCTCCCGCCACGATCAGGAAGACTCCGATCAGCATGATGATGGTGGAGAGGATGCCGCCGCGCTCCTTGAACAGGTAGTGGCCGTAGAGCACCCCGAAAAGGAGGCTCAGCCTTTTTACCGCGATCATGTAGGCGACGTTGGTGAGGTTGACGGCATAAACGTGGGTGAGGGCCTGGAGTGCGTAGCAGACGGCGGGGAGTACGACGGCCTTGGCCGTGCCGTTACGCAGCACGGGGGGGAGTTCGCCGCGTGACTTGTACAGGGCGAACGGGGTGAGGACGAGCACCAGGAGGGGGAGGTAGACCGCGGCGAAAAACAGGGGCGAGGATGCTGCTATGGCCCTTTTGCCGAGGGTGGAGGTGACGCTGTAGATGGTGGCGACCCCCAGCATGCACAGTGCCCCCTTCTCCCTGGCCAGCGCCTTCAGCGGCGCCAGCAGGCCGGTTTCGCCCCTGCCGGAGTTGAGCAGGTAGCCCCCCAGCGCGATCAGGAAGATCCCCGCCCCTCCCATCGGCGAGATCCTTTCCCCCAAGAGGAGGTACGGCACCACCAGCAGCAAAAGCGGTGTCAGCGAAAGCAGCGGCAGGGTGAGCGAGAGTGGCGAGAGCTTCAGTGCCTTGGTATAGAGGATGATGGCCACCGCCTCCAGCGGCAGACCGGTAAAGATGCAGAAGTAGAAGTCGTCGCCGATGTTGGGGATGGTGATGAACGGGAGCGTGGCCAGGAAGAGCGGGAAGGTTGGAGCGATGCGCAGCCAGGTGACCAGGTACTCGTTCCTGCCGGTCAGGGCGCGCTTGGTCGTGGCATCGCTGGTGGCGAGGAAGAAGGCGGACAAAACGGTGAGCGGGAACCATAGCGGCGTCATGGCGTTAATGATAGCGAAAAAAGCGCGCTGCGCACCGGGGAGAGGGGTGACAAACGTCAAAAGCAGTTACGCAAAGTACGGAAAGTATGCGCGACGGGCGCCATGAAACCACCAGCCTAAAGGTTTAACCCCAAATCCTTACTTGCCGTTCTTCGCGGATGCTCCGCGTTCTTTGCGTAACAGCTTTTAAAACAGGGGCAGTTGACTGCACTCAAAATTGCGGCCTAATTAAAGAGGTTGGACTAGTGACTTAACGTTCGGGAGGGCGTCATCATGGGCAAGAACGTTTTGATCCCGTCGATTGAACAGAGGCTGCGCGGCATGTTGGAGGTCGGCCGCAGGAACCTGCACGAGCATGGCATGTCGGATGTGCAGCGGAGCAACCCCACGGTCACCCTGACCCGCGAGTTCGGCTGCGAAGGGTATCCGGTGGCTGAAAAGCTGCAGACCCTCCTCGAGAAGCGTAGCGGCAAGCCGTGGGTGGTCATGGACCGTGCGCTGCTGGACGCGGTGGCCAAGGACCACAACCTCTCCGAAGGCATTCTGCGCAACCTGGGCACCAAGAACCGTTTCCTCGACGACATGCTCTCCACCTTTTCCCCGCGCTGGAAAAGCGACAAGGATTACTACCGGCTGCTTTGTCGCCAGATCGTGGCGCTGGCCACCGAGGGGAACGTGATCCTGGTGGGCAGGGGGGGCTCCATCCTGACCCAGGACACCGGCAACTGTTACCATTTCCGGATCATCGCCCCCATGAGCTTCAAGGTGAAGGCGGTGTCGGCCCGCTGCGGGATCTCCGCGGACCAGGCGCAGGACATGGTGACGGAAAAGCAGCGCCAGCGGGACGCCTTCCTCAAGGATTTCCTCGGGCGCGACATCACCGACCCGACCCTGTACCACCTGGTCTTCAACAACGCCCGCCTGTCGGCGGTGCGCATCGCGGAGATCATGGCCGACGTGGTCATGCCGCCGACGCGCGACTAGCCCACGTCTTGCTGTTGTGTCCCCGTGGTCGTTTCCGTGGGAAGCAGGGTCACCAGCGCCACTTCGGGAGGGTTGTTGATGCGGATCGGGAACCAGCTCTCCCCCAGGCCGCCGTTGACGATCATGGTGCACGTTCCTTGGCGGTAGAGGCCGTAATCCCACCGGGGCAGGTAGCCCATGGAGGGGATGTAGGGCGCGCCGATCAAGGGGAGGCGGATTTGGCCACCGTGGGTGTGGCCCACCAGCATCAGGTCCACGCCTGCCTGCACCGCCTGCGGGAAAGGATGCGGCGCGTGGGCCAGCAACAGGCGCGGGACACCGGCATCGGTACGGCTCATCGCCTGCGCCAGGTCGGCCCGTCCCGTCACCGGGTCGTCCACCCCGACCACCCAGAGCCGGTCCTTCCCTCTCCGCAGCAGCTCCGCTTCGTTCTTAAGGACCCGGACCCCGGCATGTTCCAGTTTTGCGTTGACGTGCGGCGTCATTTGCGCCCCCCACTCATGGTTGCCGCTCACCGAGAAGACCGGGCTCTTGGAAAAGGCGCCAATCCCCCTGATCAGGTCCAGTGCCGCGTCTAATTTAGGCGAAGTCCTCAGCACCAGGTCCCCGGTGACGGCCACGAGGTCGAAGGATAAGCGACGCAGGATCGCCAGCAGTTCCTCGCCGCGCTCGCCGAACTCCTTGTCGTGCAGGTCGGTGATATGCAGGATGGTGAAGCCGTGGAAACCAGGCGGGAGTTTGTGCACCGGCACCCGGTAGCGTCGCACCGCCACCGACACTCTCTGGTAGTAGAGGTAGGGGAAGAAGGCGATCCCGCCCGCCAGGAATGCCCGTCTGCTAATAGCTGTCATGAACGCTCCTCCAAGCCGGAGATTATACCAAGGTGACCTCACCCTGTAGGGGCGAATAATTATTCGCCCGCCTCTTGCGCCCCTGGACCTCTCTCGCCATCGGCGTCGGCGGCGGACACTGTGGCTGGGCAAATAATTATTTGCCCCTACAGCGGCGGGCTGATCCCGGCGAAGGCCGCGGGGCGCCGCCTCCCTCCTCTCGCCGACATCTTTTGACTTCCACATTGCCGGACGCTATCATGGCCGGTGCTGAAGGGACTGGCTCCGCCAGGTGCCTGTCCCTCTAGCGGAACGCTCCTTTCAGCTCAGCCACCTGCCAACACTAAGGGGACAGCCACGTCTCGGAGCCAGTCCCCTCCTTTGCTGAAGGCTCTAAGGTGGGAAACAAAAACGCATCGTGAAGAGCGTTGGAAAGGGAGAGGCAATGGCTGATTTCGCAGTAAGCGAAGAAAAGAACCGCTGGCTGAAGGCGAAGATGGAAGAGCTCGGGGTCGCGGAGAAGGACCTGGAGGAGCGTTTCGTACATGCCTCGGGGCGCGGCGGGCAGCACGTCAACAAGAGTTCCTCCTGCGTCTACCTGAAACACCTCCCCAGCGGGCTGGAAGTGAAATGCATGGAATCGCGCAGCCAGTCGCGGAACCGGTTCCTGGCCCGGCGCCTGTTGCTGGAGAAGATCGAAGGGGCCGGCGGCGGCATGACCAAGAAGGAATTGGCGGCGGAGAAGCTGAAGAGACAGAAGGCCCGCAGAAAACGGCGCAGCGGCGCCAAGTATGGCACCGATGCTGCAAAGGATGCTGGACAGGGCCCGGAAACGGGGTCTGCAGCGTCAACTACCTGGAATGAGAGCCAATAATTTGACCTTTTGCCGCCGGGAAGACCCCCGTCAGTTCAGGCCGTCGGGCGCAGCCCGCGCCATAAAGGGCGGAAAAAATAAAGTTGACAAGGTAACGAGGGGAAGGGTATAAATTTCCATATCCTCAATAAGACCTTTGCAGACACCTTTTAATACCCCAATTTTTTTCTCATACCGAACCGGTACCGACACCTCAAGAATAAACTCAAGGCTTACTTACTCACAGATCCTTTACACGATAGCGCTCGTCAGGCACGCCTCGCATGTTACCCATGCCGCATCGGTGAAACATTCCCGTATTCCCAGTCAGGCAATTTGCCCATAGATCTATATTTGCGCCAAATCAGGAGAACAGATGAACCTACAGGAACTTAAAGAAAAGAAAATCAACGATCTCACGGCCATTGCCAAGGCGTTGAACATCGAGGGGGCGTCCAGTCTCAGGAAACAGGACCTGATCTTCGCCATCCTCAACGCCCAGACCGAGAAGAACGGCATGATCTTCGGCGAGGGGGTCCTCGAGACCCTACCTGACGGGTTCGGCTTCCTGAGGGCGCCGGATTACAACTACCTGCCGGGTCCGGACGACATCTACGTGTCGCCGTCCCAGATCCGCCGCTTCAACCTGCATACCGGCGACACCGTTGCCGGTCAGATCAGGCCGCCGAAAGAAGGGGAGCGTTACTTTGCGCTGCTGAAGGTCGAGACCGTCAACCACGAGTCTCCCGAGGTCGCCCGCGACAAGATCCTCTTCGACAACCTGACCCCGCTCTACCCGGAAGAGAAGCTCGTCCTCGAGACCACCCCGGACAACATGTCCAGCCGCGTCATGGAACTCGTCGCTCCGATCGGCAAGGGGCAGAGGGGCCTCATCGTCGCTCCGCCGCGCACCGGCAAGACCATGCTGATCCAGAACATCGCCAACTCCATCGCGCTGAACCACCCCGAGGTGTTCCTGATCGTCCTCTTGATCGACGAGCGCCCGGAAGAGGTTACCGACATGCAGCGCTCCGTGAAGGGCGAGGTCATCTCCTCCACCTTCGACGAGCCGGCTTCCCGTCACATCCAGGTCGCCGAGATGGTCATCGAGAAGGCCAAGCGCCTGGTCGAGCACAAGCGCGACGTCGTCATCCTGCTCGACTCCATCACCCGTCTGGCCCGCGCCTACAACACCGTGATCCCCCCTTCCGGCAAGATCCTCTCCGGTGGTGTCGACTCCAACGCCCTGCACAAGCCCAAGCGCTTCTTCGGCGCCGCGCGTAACATCGAGGAGGGCGGCTCGCTCACCATCATCGCCACCGCCCTGGTCGATACCGGCTCCAAGATGGACGAGGTCATCTTCGAAGAGTTCAAGGGCACCGGTAACATGGAACTCCACCTGGACCGCAAGCTGGTCGAGAAGAGGACCTTCCCCGCCATCGACATCAACAAGTCCGGCACCAGGAAGGAAGAACTGCTCATCCCGCAGGCCTCTTTGAACCGCATCTGGATCCTCCGGAAGGTGCTCCACCCGATGAACGTGGTGGACTCCATGGAGTTCCTGATCTCCAAGCTGCAGGGGACCAAGAGCAACCAGGACTTCCTCGATTCCATGAGCAAGTAAAAAAGTGTTGAAATCTTGCAGTGAAGGTGCTATTTATGGCTACTTTCCGGCAAGAACATCAAAGTTAGATAACGGGGCGCGCCCCGCCAGGAGGAAGATATGAAAGAAGGGATCCACCCGAAGTACGAGGAAATTACCGTAAAGTGCCTGTGCGGTAACCAGTTCCAGACCCGTTCCACCAAAGCGGAGATCTCCACCGAGATCTGCTCGCAGTGCCACCCGTTCTACACCGGTAAGCAGAAGCTGATCGACACCGCAGGCCGCGTCGAGCGCTTCCGCAAGAGATACAACCTGGAGAAGTAGGCTTTCGCGCTTGCGAATCCGTTCGGAGGGGATTTTGTCTATGGCGAAATCCCCTTGTTTCGTTTTCTATGGCCCGATTGCAAAACAACGCAGCATGTGAAGGATCTTCATGAAGGTTGCCCTTCTGCAGCACACCCCCGATCCCGAGTTGACCATCGCACTTGCGGCCCGGCTCTGCTATTCGTCGGCCGACATCGAGGCGCTCAAGGACAAGCTCTCCGGCGCTGACGTCAAAAAATTCCTGGACAAGATCATGTCGCTTGGGCACCAGTCGGTGCTGGAGCACGCATCGTTCACCTTCGGCGTGGACGGGATCTCGCGCGTCACCAGCCACCAGCTGGTGCGGCACCGGGTCGCCTCCTTTTCCCAGCAGTCCCAGCGCTACGTTTCCCACAAGGAGCGTTTCGCGGTGGTGACGCCGCAATCGATCGCGGACAATCCCAAGCACCTGGAACTGTTCGAGGCCCAGGTGGCGTCGCTGCACGCCGCCTACGCCGCCCTGGTCGAGGCGGGTGTCCCGGCCGAGGATGCGCGCTACCTGCTCCCCAACGCCACCGAGACCAAGATCATCATCACCATGAACGCCCGGGAGCTTTTGCACTTCTTCGCCGTGCGCTGCTGCGAGCGGGCCCAGTGGGAGATCCGTGCCATGGCCATCGAGATGCTCCGTCTGGTGAAGCCGGTGGCGCCGACGGTTTTCGACAAGGCCGGCCCCGGCTGTCTCGGCGGCCCCTGCCCCGAGGGCGCCATGTGCTGTGGCAAGATGGCGCAGGTTCGGGAGTACTTCCGGGAGATGTAAGCCTCCAGGTTCCGGTTTTCTCAGATTTTCTCCGTGTCTCCGTGGCTAACGGTTTTCGGTTTACGAGGTAACACGTGTCAAAGATAAACATAGGCGGACAGGCGGTTCTGGAAGGTGTCATGATGCGGGCGCCGCGCTCGATGGCCATCGCGGTGAGAAGGCCCGACGGCGACATCTCGGTCAAGAGCGAGACGGTGATCCCGCTTTCCGAGCGTTTTCCCATCACCAAGCTCCCCATCGTCCGCGGTGCGGTGGCGCTCTTCTCGTCGCTCATCATCGGCATCAAGGCGCTCAACTTCTCCGCCAACGAGGCGCTCGCCGAGGGGGAGGAGAAGGAAGAGATCAACGACTGGGCCATCGCCGGCACCATGGCCGCGGCCTTCGGTTTCGGCATCCTGCTCTTCTTCATCCTGCCGCTCTACCTGACCAAGCTGCTGGTGCCGATCATCGGCGACTCCAACATCGTCTTCAACCTGGTCGACGGCGTGATCCGGGTCGCGGTGTTCCTGATCTACATCATCGCCATCTCGCGCATGAAGGACATCCAGCGGGTGTTCCAGTACCACGGTGCCGAGCACAAGTCGATCTTCACCTTCGAGGCGGGCGAGGAGCTCACCGTCGAAAACGTGAGAAAGTACAGCTGCCTGCACCCGCGGTGCGGCACCAGCTTCCTGTTGATCGTCATGCTGGTGAGCATCGTGGTGTTCTCCCTGATCCCGAAGCTGTGGCCGTTCTACTTCAAGGCCGGTTCCAGGATCATCCTGCTGCCGATGATCGCCGGGCTCTCCTACGAGGTCCTCAAGTGGACCGCGAAGCACGACAACCACGCGCTGGTGAAAATGGTGATCGCCCCGGGCCTCGCACTGCAGCGGCTGACCACCCGCGAGCCCGACGACAGCCAGCTCGAGGTCGCCATCAAGTCCATGCAGGTAGCCCTCGAACTGAACGACGGCTTCAAGGACGACCGGCTGGTGGTTTAACTAAAACACGTTCAACGTTCAACGTTCTACGTTCTATGTTAGAAGCAACCACCTGCGGGTGTGCCTTTAATGTTGAACGTTGAACGTTGAACGTTGAACCTCTTTTGAGGTGTTTTGATGTCCATGTTCGACAAAATCGCAGATCTTGAAACCCGCTTCGGAGAGCTTGAATCGCTCCTTTCCGATCCGGAGGTGCTGGCGAACCAGGTTGAGTTCCGGAAGCTCTCCAAGGAGCACGCCGGCCTCACCGAGCTGATCGCCGCCTACCGCGAGTACAAGAAGGTGCTCTCCGACATCGAGGGGAACAAGGAACTCCTGAAGGAGCCGGACCAGGAGATGCGCGAGATGGCCCAGGCCGAGCTGGAGACCCTGGAGGAGCGCCGCGAGCAGTTGGAAAGCGAGATCCAGGTGCTCCTGCTCCCCAAGGACCCCAACGACGACAAGAGCGTCGTGCTGGAAATCCGCGCCGGCACCGGCGGCGACGAATCGGCCCTCTTCGCGGGCGACCTGTTCCGCATGTACAGCCGCTTCGCCGAGACCAACCGCTGGAAGGTCGAGGTGATCTCCGCCTCCGAGTCCGAGCGCGGGGGCTTCAAAGAGGTCATCGCGCTGGTCGAAGGCGACGGCGTCTTCGCCAAACTCAAGTACGAGTCCGGCACCCACCGCGTACAGCGCGTGCCCGAGACCGAGGCGCAGGGGCGTATCCACACCTCCGCCTGCACCGTCGCCGTCATGCCCGAGGCCGAGGACATCGACATCGACATCAACCCGGCCGACCTGAAGATCGACGTCTACCGTTCCTCCGGCGCGGGCGGCCAGCACGTCAACACCACCGACTCCGCGGTCAGGATCACCCACCTCCCGACCGGCACCGTCGTCGCCTGTCAGGAAGAGCGCAGCCAGATCAAGAACCGCGCGAAGGCCATGAAGGTCCTGAAGTCCAGGATCCTGGACAACATCGTGATGGAGCAGAACGCCAAGATGGCCGCCGACAGGAAGAGCCAGGTGGGCAGCGGCGACCGCAGCGAGCGCATCAGGACCTACAACTTCCCGCAGGGGCGCATGACCGATCACCGTATCGGTCTCACCCTGTACCGTCTCGATTCCATCATGGCCGGCGACATCGCCGAGATCGCCGACTCCCTGCGTACCCACTACCAGATGGAAGCCCTGCAGGCCCAAAGCGAAGGCATGTAATTCCCCCGGTCCACCGGGTCCCCAGGTTCATTAGGTCGACCGGTCCACCAGGTCCACCGGGTCCACCAGGTCCACCAGGTCCACCAGGTCCACCAGGTCCACCGGGTCCACCAGGTCCACCGGGTCCACCGGGTCCACAACGTCCAAGTAGGTTGCCATGACCACCACCCCCGAAAAATGGGATGTCCTCAAAGTCCTCAACTGGACCAAAGGCTACCTTGCCGAGAAAGGCGTGGACAACCCGCGCCTTGAGGCAGAGTGGATGCTGTGCGAGGCGCTCTCCCTGGACCGGGTCGGGCTCTACCTCAACTTCGACAAGCCCCTTTCCGACGCCGAACTGGCCGCCTACCGCACCATGGTGGCGCGGCGCGGCAAGCGCGAACCGCTGCAGTACATCCTCGGCACCCAGGAATTCATGGGACTCGAGTTCCGGGTCACCCCGGCGGTACTGATCCCGCGCCACGACACCGAAGTGCTGGTGACCGAGGCGGTCAAGCGCGCAACTACCGCGAAGAGCATTCTCGACATCGGCACCGGCAGCGGCTGCGTGGCCATCTCCCTTGCCAAGCAACTGCCGCAGGCCGAGGTCTCCAGCGTCGACGTCTCCGCGGAAGCCCTTGAAGTGGCCCGCGGCAACGCCGAGCGCAACGGGGCCAGCGTGCAATTTTTCCAGGGATCCCTGTTCGAACCGTTTGCGGGACGACGCTTCGACATGGTAGTATCCAACCCGCCCTATATTCCCAATTCCGAACTGGCGACATTGCAGGCCGAAGTGCGCGGCTTCGAACCGATGGGCGCGTTGGACGGAGGGGCCGACGGTCTCGACTTCTACCGGCGTATCGTGAGCGACGCGCCCGGCTATCTGAACCCCGGCGGCTGGCTGATATTCGAGGTCGGCGCCGGACAGGCTCCCCAGGTGCTGGGGCTTTTAAAGGCCGGCGGCTTCGCCGGGGAAACCTTCACCCAGACCGATCCCGCGGGCATCGAGCGCGTGGTCGGCGGCAGGCTGTAGGGGACTGCCGAGGGGACTGGCTCCGCCAGGTGCCTGTCCCCCTTTGCCCGGAGGGGACTGGCTCCGCCAGGTGCCTGTCCCCCTAGGTCGCTGACACATTTCCATCCGCCCTTCGGGGCGCTGAACAAACGAAAAGAGTACAGAGGTAACAGTGGAAAAACTGGTAATCAAAGGTGGCAACAAGCTCTCCGGAGAAGTGACCGTTAGCGGGTCGAAGAACGCCGCCCTCCCCATATTCATCTCGACCATCCTGGCGCCCGGGTGCCACACCATCAGCAACGTCCCGTTCCTGCGCGATATCAACACCACCATCAAGGTGCTGGAAAAGCTCGGCGCCCATGTCGACGGCCGCGGCAATGTGGTCAAGATCGACACCACCGACCTGAACAGCTGGGAAGCGACCTACGACCTGGTGCGCACTATGCGCGCCTCCGTGCTGGTCCTTGGCCCGCTGCTGGCCCGTTTCGGCCAGGCCCGCGTGTCGCTGCCCGGCGGCTGCGCCATCGGCGCACGTCCCATCAACCTGCACCTGAAAGGTCTTGCTGCGCTGGGCGCCGAGATCACCCTCGAGCACGGCTACGTCGAGGCGAAAGCCAAGAAGCTCAAGGGCGCGCGCATCAACTTCGACATCTCCACCGTCGGCGGCACCGAGCAGCTTCTCATGGCGGCAGCCACCGCGCAGGGGGAGACCATCCTCGAGAACGCCGCCCGCGAGCCGGAGATCGTGGACCTTGCCGACATCCTCACCAAGATGGGCGCCAACATCGAGGGCGCAGGCACCGACACCATCAGGATCAAGGGCGTCGAGCAGTTGACCGCAGCCGAGCACGCCGTCATGCCGGACCGCATCGAGGCCGGGACCTTCATGATTGCCTCCGCCATCACCGGCGGGGACATCAGGATCAAGAACATGCGCCTGGAGCACCTGGACGCGCTGACCTTCAAGCTGCAGGATGCCGGCGTCGAGATCATCAACAAGGACAACGTGGTTCGCGTCAAGGGTCCCAAGAAGATCCGCAACGTGAACATCAAGACCCGTCCCTACCCGGGCTTCCCGACCGACATGCAGGCGCAGTTCATGGCCCTCATGTGCATCGCCGAGGGTGCCAGCGTGATCTCCGAGAACATCTTCGAGAACCGCTTCATGCACGTCTCCGAGCTGCTCCGTTTCGGTGCCGACATCATCTGCGAGGGGAACAGCGCCACCGTCAAGGGCGTCAAGAAGCTCTCCGGCGCCCCGGTCATGGCCACCGACCTCCGTGCCTCCGCCTCGCTGATCCTGGCCGCGCTCGCCGCCGACAACACCAGCGAGATTTCCAGGATTTACCATCTGGACCGCGGCTACGAGAACATCGAGAAGAAGCTCGCCGGTCTCGGTGCCGACATCGTCCGCGTCCCGGATATCGACGCGCCATAATCAGCATAGGGGGCATGACACGCTGATGTTGTGTCGCCCCAAGCTTTACCCCCAGCGTCCACTATCCCCTCTCCCTCTGGGAGAGGGTTAGGGTGAGGGCGTGCGGCTTGAAAAACCTCCCTCACCCGCCCTTCGGGCACCCTCTCCCAGAGGGAGAGGGGACGAGGCGCAAGACCCGTAACAGAAAATGCCATGCTCCACTGGAGTTTTTAAATGACCGACTACGTCACCATCGCCATCCCTAAAGGCCGCATCCTGCAGGACTCCGTCGCCCTGTTCAAGAAGATCGGCATTGACTGTGAAGAGCTCCTCTCCGACACCCGCAAGCTGGTTTTCGAGAACCACGAGCAGAAGATGCGCTACATGATCGTGCGCGCCACCGACGTCCCCACCTACGTGGAGTACGGCTGCGCCGACCTCGGCATCGTCGGCAAGGATACGCTGATGGAGGCGGAGAAGGACCTGTACGAACCGCTGGACCTGAAGTTCGGCTACTGCCGCCTGATGGTCGCCGAGCCGGTCGAGCTTTCCAGCAAGGACGATCCCGCCGCCTGGAACAACATCCGCATCGCCACCAAGTACCCCAACGTCACCGAGAAGTATTTCGCGGCCAAGGGCGTGCAGGTCGAGCTGATCAAGCTTTACGGTTCCATCGAGCTGGCCCCGCTGGTCGGCCTCTCCGAGCGCATCGTCGACCTCGTGTCCACCGGCGAGACGCTGAAGCAGAACGGCCTGGTAGAGGTTGAGACCATCGCCGAGATCACCTGCCGTCTCATCGTCAACCGTGCGAGCCTCAAGACCAAGCACGAGCGCATCTCCAAGATCATCGAAGGGCTGGAGCAGCATATTTAGTAGCGGAAGGGACTGGCTCCGTCAGGTGCCTGTCCCTCTAGCGGAACGCTCCATTCCGCTGCAGCCATCTTACCCAAGCTCTAAGGGGACAGGCACCTGGCGGAGCCAGTCCCCCTCCCACTGCCCCCTTCGCAAAAGGGGGGAAACAGCAATCTTTGAATTTTATTGCCATGATCCGCGAGGTTAAAGATGCAGTTCCTCGACATTAGGGAAGCAGATTTTCAGGCGAAGTTCGATGCCATCGTAGAGCGCGGCGAGGAGTCGGGACGCGAGGTCGAAGAGGTGGTGCTCGGCATCATCTCGGACGTGCGCAAGCGCGGCGACGAGGCGCTGATCGAGTACACCCGCCGTTTCGACCGGCTGGAGTGCGACGCCGCCGGGCTTGAGATTACCGAGGCGGAGTTTGCCAAGGCCTTCGCCCAGGTGGACGAGAAGGACCTCGCGGCGCTGAAACTCGCCGTCGAGCGCGTCGCCCGCTACCACGAAAAGCAGAAGCAGCAGACCTGGCTCTCCACCGAGGAAGCCGACATCATGCTGGGCCAGAAGGTGACCCCGCTCGCCAAGGTCGGCATCTACGTCCCCGGCGGCAAGGCCTGCTATCCCTCCAGCGTCATCATGAATGCAGTCCCCGCCAAGGTCGCAGGCGTCGGCGAAATCATCATGGTCGTCCCCACCCCGGGGGGCGAGACCAACGCCCACGTGCTTGTGGCGGCGAAACTTTCCGGCGTCGATCGCGTCTTCCGCATCGGCGGCGCGCAGGCCGTTGCGGCCCTTGCCTACGGCACCGCAACCGTGCCCAGGGTCGACAAGATCACCGGCCCGGGCAACATCTACGTCGCCACCGCCAAGAAGCTCGTTTTCGGCCAGGTCGGCATCGACATGATCGCCGGCCCCAGCGAGATCCTGGTCATCAACGACGGCAGCGGCAACCCCACTCACATCGCGGCGGACCTTCTCTCCCAGGCCGAGCACGACGAACTGGCGTCGTCCGTACTGATCACCACCGACCGCAGTTTCGGCGAGAAGGTGGCGGCCGAGGTGGAGCGCCAGTTGAAGGAACTTTCCCGCGAGGCCATCGCCCGCAAGTCCTGGGAATCCTTCGGCGTCATCATCGTGGCCGGCAACCTGGAAGAGGCGATCGCCTTCTCCAACCGCATCGCGCCGGAGCACCTGGAACTCGCCGTTGACAACCCCTTCGAGATCATGCCGCTCATCACCAACGCCGGCGCGATCTTCATGGGACACTACACCCCCGAGGCCTCCGGTGACTACCTGGCCGGCCCCAACCACACCCTTCCCACCGGCGGCACGGCCCGCTTCTTCTCGCCGCTGTCTGTGGATGACTTCGTCAAGAAAAGCTCCCTCATCTACTTCACCAAGGGCGGCCTGCAGCGCGTAGGCAAGGACATCGTCCGCATCGCGACGCTGGAAGGGCTCGAAGCCCACGGCAAGTCGGTCAGCTTCAGGCTGGACAGCTAGTTTGGAATTCATTGCGGCTTTGATCATCTAATTCAAGGAGGCGGCATGGCCAGGTCGGCAAGCATCGAACGCATCACCAAGGAGACGCAGATCAAGCTCTCCCTCGAAATCGACGGCAAAGGCGAGGCGCATATCTGCACCTCGGTTCCTTTCCTGGACCACATGCTGGACCTTTTCGCCCGGCACGGCCTCTTCAACCTCAAGGTCGAGGCGCATGGCGACATCGATATCGACTTCCACCACACCGTCGAGGATATCGGCATCGTGCTGGGGACAGCGTTCAAGGAAGCACTGGGCGACAAGTGCGGCATCCGCCGCTACGGCCAGGCCACCGTCCCGATGGACGAGACCCTCGCCAGCGTCGCCACCGACCTCTCCGGCCGGCCGTACCTGGTCTACAACGTCCAGCTTCCCAAGGTGAAGATCGGGGACTTCGACGTCGAGCTGGTGCGCGAGTTCTTCCAGGGCTTCGTGAACCACTGCGGCGCCAACCTCCACATCAACGTCATGTACGGCGACAACGTGCACCACATCCTGGAAGCCTGCTTCAAGGCCGCAGCCCGCGCGCTGGACATGGCTACGCAGATGGACTCCCGCATTGAAGGGGTCATGTCCACCAAGGGGAAACTCTAACGCTGCCCTCACCCCGACCCTCTCCCGGAGGGCGAGGGGGCAAGACGCGGCCCTCACCCCGACCCTCTCCCAAAGGGCGAGGGGGAGTGGATCAAGGCGATGGCCTCCCTTTTTAAAGTGGCGGTGTCCATCCCTTCCCCCACCGGGGGAAGGTGCCCCGAAGGGGCGGATGAGGGCGTTGGCAGCACGTGTAATGCCGCCAACGCGATAACGGTAGCACAGCAACAGGCGCCGCCTGCGGTGCCGGAAGGATAGACAGATGATCGCGATCATAGATTACGGCATGGGCAACCTCCGCTCCGTGCAAAAAGGGTTCGAGAAGGTCGGCTGCGACGCCGTCGTCACCTCCGATCCCAAGGTGCTGCTGGACGCCGAGCGCGTCGTGCTCCCGGGCGTGGGGGCCTTCCGCGACTGCATCAGGAACCTCGAGGAAGGGGGCTTCGTCGAGCCGATCCTCAAGGTGATCAAGGAAGGCAAGCCCTTCCTCGGCATCTGCCTCGGTCTGCAGCTTCTTTTCACCGAGAGCGAGGAGTTCGGCATCCACAAGGGACTCGACGTGATCCCGGGCAAGGTGCTCCGCTTCCCGGAAGGGATGCAGCAGGCGGGCGAGGACCTCAAGGTGCCGCACATGGGCTGGAACCAGCTCGATATCAAGCGCCCGTCTCCGCTGTTCCAGGGCGTCGAGCAGGGCGCCAACGTCTACTTCGTGCACTCCTACTACGTGAAGCCCGATGACGAGAGCGTGGTGGCCGCGACCACCAACTACGGCATCGACTTCTGCGCCGCCATCTGGCGCGACAACGTCGTGGCCGCACAGTTCCACCCGGAGAAGTCCCAGGACAAGGGGCTCGCCATGCTGAAGAACTTTTCGCAGATGAAGTAATCTCTGCCCGCCCGGGTCTTTGTTCCCTCCCCCGGCAGAGCCTGTCTCCCCTCGCCCTCCGGGAGAGGGGCGGGGGTGAGGGCGCTGCAAGCTGCAACCATGACGCTCCGTGGCAACTCCCTCACCCGGCCTCCGGCCACCCTCCCCCGGAGGGGGAGGGGATGGGACAGGAACGTATCTATTAAATAGTGACGAGGGATTGAAATGATCATTATTCCGGCAATAGATCTGAAGAACGGCTGCTGTGTCCGCCTGGAGCAGGGGCTGATGGAGAAGGACACCGTTTTCAACGACGATCCGGGTGCGCAGGCGGCCGAGTGGCAGCGCCAGGGTGGCGAGATCCTGCACATCGTCGACCTCGACGGCGCCTTCGCCGGCGAGCCGAAGAACCGCTCCGCCATCGAGTCCATCGTCAAGTCCGTCACCATACCGACCCAGTTGGGCGGCGGTATCCGTGACATCGCCACCATCGAGGCCTACCTTTCCCTCGGCATCGGCCGCGTCATCATCGGCACCGCCGCACAGAGAAATCCCGCCTTCGTGAAAGAAGCGTGCGCCAAGTTCCCGGGCAAGATCGTGGTCGGCATCGACGCCAAGAACGGCATGGTTGCCGTCCAGGGGTGGGCCGAGGTGACCGGCATTACGGCCACCGAACTGGCGAAGCAGTTCGAAGGCGACGGCGTCTCCGCCATCATTTACACCGATATCAGCCGCGACGGCATGATGCAGGGACCGAACATCGAGGCGACCAAGGCGCTGGCCGAGGCCATCAACATCCCGGTCATCGCCTCCGGCGGTCTCTCGTCGCTGAAGGACATCGAGAACCTGATCGCCATCGAGTCCTCCGGTGTCACCGGCGTCATCACCGGCAAGGCCATCTACTCCGGCGCCATCAACCTCGCCGAAGCGATAGCGCTGACTAAGAAGCGACAAGCATAGATTAAGACAAAGATTAAGACTAAGAAGGGCACATCATCTTCTAGATCCTTGTTGTCGCTGTCAGTTTTAATCTCAATCTTAATCTCAGTCTTAATCTGGAGTTCGAGATGCTTACTAAAAGAATCATCCCCTGCCTCGACGTAAAAGGTGGCCGGGTAGTAAAAGGTGTCCAGTTCCTGGGTCTGCGCGACGCGGGCGACCCGGTCGAGATCGCCGAGCTGTACGATCAGCAGGGCGCGGACGAGTTGACCTTTCTTGACATCACCGCTTCCTCCGACGAGCGCGACATCATCATCGACGTGGTGCGCAGGACCGCCGAGCGCGTCTTCATGCCGCTCACCGTGGGCGGCGGGGTTCGCACTGTGGACGACATTCGCCGGCTTCTTAATGCAGGGGCGGACAAAGTCTCCATCAACACCGCGGCGGTGCATCGTCCCGAGTTCGTGAACGAGGCTGCCGAGAGGTTTGGGTCCCAGTGCACCGTGGTCGCCATCGATGCCCGCTCCCGCGCCACCGGCGGCTGGGAGGTCTACACCCACGGCGGCCGCAACCCGACCGGCATCGACGCGGTCGAGTGGGCGCAGCGCATGGAAGAGTTGGGCGCAGGCGAGATTCTCCTTACCAGCATGGACCGCGACGGCACCAAGGACGGCTATGACCTGCCGCTCACCCGCGCGGTTGTCGACGCGGTCAGCATCCCGGTCATCGCCTCGGGCGGCGTCGGTGGTCTTTCGCACCTCTACGACGGCTTCACCCAGGCCGGCGCCAGCGCCTGTCTCGCCGCCTCCATCTTCCACTACCGCGAGTACACCATCGAAGAAGCCAAGACCTACCTCCGCGAGCGCGGCGTGCCGGTAAGGCTCTAACGACCGGACCAAGTCCCCTCCCCCGGAGGGGGAGGGTTAGGGAGGGGGAAGTTTTTCTTCAGCCAGCATAGCCCCCCTCCCGACCTCCCCCCTCCAGGGGGAGGAGTGATAATGCCAAGGAGCATCCTTATGGAGCAGCATAAAGACGACATCATCTCCGCGGTCTACCGCGTCATCCAGGAACGCAAGGCCAACCCGAGCGAAAACTCCTACACGGCAAGCCTCATGGCCAAGGGGATCGACAAGATCCTCAAGAAGCTGGGCGAGGAGGCGACCGAGGTGGTCATTGCGGGCAAGGGGGGCAAGCGCGAGGAGATCGTCTACGAGACCGCCGACCTTTTCTTCCACAGCCTGGTCCTGCTCGGCTTCTACGACATCGACCCGGAAGAGGTCTACGCGGAACTCAGGCGCCGCTTCGGCATGTCCGGCATCGAGGAGAAGAACTCCCGCGTCGGGTAGCCGTTCCACAATGGCACAAAGTCCTTGACAAAAAAGACCGCAATGATATATTGCTGGTTCCTTGAATAATGTCTGCCGGCCCGTACCCACACAAGTTGTAAATCTAGCTAGAGAAGGGGGGGGAATATGAATGCCGGGAGTAAAGGTAAAAGAGACTGAACCGTTTGAGCTTGCGCTCAAGAAGTTCAAGAAGCAGTGCGAGAAAGCGGGGATCCTTTCTGAGGTCCGCAAAAGAGAGCACTACGAGAAGCCGAGCATCAAGAAGAAGAAAAAGGCCATTGCCGCTCGCAAGCGCGCTCTGAAGAAGCAGCGCAAGATGGTCGACTAAGAAAGAGGGTTTCATGCAACTGAGGGAGAGGCTTAACGCGGAACTGAAGGAGGCGATGAAAAGTCGTGATACCTTGCGTTTATCTACCATCCGCATGGTACTCTCCTCGGTGAAAAACCGCGATATCGAGCTCAGGCGTGAACTGAACGATAGCGAGATCACCGAAACCATCGTTACCCTCTGCAAGCAGCGCAGGGAATCCATCCGACTCTTTAAGGAAGCAGGCAGGCAGGAGTTGGTGGATAAAGAGGAAGCGGAGCTCGCGCTCCTCATGGGCTACCTCCCCCAGCAGCTGACACGGGAAGAACTGGCTGACCTGGTGGCGAAAGTCATCGCGGAAGTCGGCGCTACCGGCGGCAAGGATATGGGCAAGGTCATGAAGGCCATCCAGCCCCAAGTCGCCGGCCGTGCAGATGGCAAACTGGTGAGCGAAGTTGTGAAGGAAAAACTCGCATGATCAACGCCCCCGGGCCAACCCCGGGGGTGCTTGCGAGGTTTGGGTGTCATGAGTAGGGGCGAATCGCAGCGATTCCCCCTTCTTTTGCTTTGTAGCTAGTGACCAGGTGTTTGCATGATCCTTCTCGACATCCTTATCTGGGTCGTACTGCTTTTCTTTGTGGCGAAGGGATTCTCGAAGGGGTTGGTGCGGGAGGCATGCTCCCTGCTCGGCCTCGTCACGGGCGGCTGGGCCGCATTCCGATACTATTCCTCTCTCAGTCTGGGGATCAGGCATTTCATCAACCTCCCCCCGCAGGTGGCGCAGCCGCTGGCGTTCCTCCTTATCTTCATGCTGCTCGGCATGCTTTTCTACTTCCTCGGTCATCTGCTCACCGTCGTTTTGAAAGTCATGCTGCTGGGCGGGATCAACCGCGCCGGCGGGATCGTCTTCGGTTTCCTCCAGGGCGGATTCATACTCTGCGTGCTCCTCTACCTGGCCACCACCAAGCCGATGCCGGAGAAGGTGAAGCTCTGGATCCACGGCTCCAAGACCGCCGCCGCATTCGCCTCCACCGGGGCGGACATAGCCGCCGGATGGGAAGGCGCCATAGCCCAGAACAGGGAAGCCAGGGACGCTAAAGAAACAAAGGAAAACAAAGAAGTAAAGGCGCCGACTCCGCACGGAGCGCATAAGAAATAAGGATCAACCGCAGTGTCGACGATACCGGACGAGAAGATCAGGGAAGTACGCGAGAGGGCCCCGATCCTCCAGGTCGTCTCCGACTACATGAGCCTCAAGAAGTCCGGGGCCAACTACCAGGGCGTCTGCCCCTTTCACGGCGAGAAGACCGCGTCGTTCAACGTGAACCCGGCGCGCGGCATCTTCCATTGCTTCGGTTGCGGCGTGGGCGGCAACGCCGTAGATTTCGTGATGCGCATGGAAGGGCTTTCCTTCCCGCAGGCGGTGAAGTTCCTGGCCAAGAAAGTGGGGGTGGAAATCCCCGAGCGCCCGCTGACCCGCGAAGAGAAGCGCAAGGTGGACGAGCAGGAGCAGGCCTACCAGATCAACGAGGCGGCCTGCGAGTTTTACCGCCGGGTGCTGGAATCGGACGAGGCGGGTGCCGCCGGCAGGGCCTACCTGGAGAAGCGCGGGGTCGACAAGGCCACCGCCGCCACCTACCGCATGGGCTTCGCGCCGGCGGGGTGGGACAACCTGACCGGTTTTCTGCGGCGTAAGGGGATCCCGCTGGAAGCGGCCGAGAAGCTCGGCTTGTTGCGCAAGAGGGAAGGGAAGGACGGCTACTACGACACCTTCAGAAACCGTCTCCTCTTCACCATCGCGGACCTGCACGGGCGGGCGATAGGGTTCGGCGGACGGGTCATGGACGACTCGCTTCCGAAATACATAAACTCGCCGGAATCCATCGTGTACCGCAAAAGCGAGGTCCTCTTCGGCGTCGACCTGGCCAAGAAGGGGATGCGGGAGAAGGGGAGCGCCATCGTGGTCGAGGGGTACTTCGATCACCTGGCACTGTACCGGGCCGGTTACACCAACGTGGTCGCCACCTGCGGCACGGCCCTCACGCCGCCGCACGTGAAGCTTCTGCGCCGCTACGCCGACCGCGCCTTCATGCTCTTCGACGGCGACGAGGCCGGGCGCAAGGCGACGGTCCGCTCCATGGAACTCTTTCTGGAGGAGGGGTTCCCGGCGCGGGTGGTGGAGGTTCCGGCCGAAGACGATCCCGACACCTTCATCAACCGGGAAGGTGGCGAGGCCTTCCAGCCGCTTCTGGACAAGGCGCTTCCCATCTTTGAGTCCTTCTACAAGGGGCTCCTCAAGCGCATGGACGTGCGGAGCGTAGAAGGGAAGGTCGCCTTCGTCAACGAGGTGTCGCCCCGGCTGCAGAAGATCGGCGACCCGGTCGAGCGCGGACTCTACGAGAAGGAGATCTGCCGGGCGCTCGGCATCGACCGCGCCATGCTGCTGCAGAAAGTCGGGATCCCGGCCCAAGTCCAGGCGCCGCGTCCGCAGCCCAAAGGGGCGCCGCAGCAGCGAGGCACCGAAGAGGTGCTGCTGACCCTGATGGTCAAGTACCCGGACGTGGTGCTAAGGGTTCGCGATCACGGTGCCGATAAGCTCTTCAGCGCCAGCCACCTCAAGCTGGCCCAGGCCATCGTGGCACAGTCGGAAACGGGGGATCTCGATCTCCCCCTGGTGTTGGAACAGATCGAGTCGCACGAGGAAAGAAGCCGTCTCTATTCGCTGTTCGTGGAGGACGCGCACTTGGAGGATCTTGACCCGGTCAAGGCCTTCGAACAGTGCTGCCAAGCCCTGGAACGGCGAGCGCTCAAGGGGGACGGCAAGGCCCTGGCAAGGGAGTTGGCCACGGTCGACCCGGATTCTCCCAGGTACCTGGAGATACTGTCTGAACTTGAGCGGTTGCGTAATAAAAAATCGAAATTACTATAGTAGGATTCAAGCGGTAGCTGTGCTGGATTCAAGCTGTAGCGGAGCGTGGTAAATGGCCAAGAAAAGCATGGATGAAGTGAAGCAGCTTATCGACCTGGGCAAGGAGAAAGGTTTCCTCACCTATGAAGAGGTGAACGACCTGCTCCCCCCCGACATCGTCTCCTCCGACCAGATCGACGATGTGATGAGCATGTTTGGCGATATGGACATCGAGATCGTGGACTCCGCCCAAAAGGTGAAGATTCCCAAGATCAAGATGGACCTCGAGGAAGAGGAAGAGCACGAAGGCGGCGAGGGCGAGGAAGTAGAGTTCGAGCCCGGCACCCTCGGGCGCACCAGCGACCCCGTGCGCATGTACCTGCGCGAGATGGGTTCCGTATCCCTGCTGACCCGCGAGGGCGAGGTCGAGATCGCCAAGAGGATCGAAGTCGGCGAGCGCGACGTGGCCAGCGTCATCCTGAACACCCCGATCACCGTGCGCGAGGTCATCTCCCTGGGCGAGCGTCTGCGCAAGCAGCAGATCGGCGCCATCGAGATCTCCAAGGACGTCGAGGAAGAGGTCCTGGAAGAGGGTGAAGAGGACCTGCAGGCACTGCGCGTTCTCGGCATCATCGACGAGATCCACGAGATGTCGCAGCGCATGGAACAGATCCAGACCGCGCTGGAAGGCAAGGTCTCCGCCAAGGAAGGCGACGCGCTCAACACCGAGCACGGCGAGCTGAAGGTCAAGATGGCCGAGACGCTCAAGTCGCTGCGCCTCAAGGACCGCCACATCGAGAAGATCGCCCAGCGCCTGAAGGAGCTCTCCTGCAAGGTCGACACCGTCATGCAGGAGATCGCCGAACAGGAGAAGGAAACCAGCACCGTCAAGGACGTGTTCCTGGCCGCCTTCGAAGGGCTTAAGAACGCCTCCGACGCCGACTTCTCCAAGAAGATGAACATGTCGCTCGAAGAGGGGCAGAAGCTCGAGAAGCGCTACCGCTCCAGCGAAGCGAAACTGAAGAAGATCGAGCAGGAGTCCGGCTTCAAGGCGAGCGAGCTCGCCAACGCGCTGCTCGCCATCGAGGAAGGTGAGCACAAGGCCAAGCTGGCCAAGAGCGAGCTGGTCGAAGCCAACCTCCGTCTGGTCGTCTCCATCGCCAAGAAGTACACCAACCGCGGTCTGCAGTTCCTCGACCTGATCCAGGAAGGGAACATCGGCCTGATGAAGGCGGTGGACAAGTTCGAGTACCAGCGCGGCTACAAGTTCTCCACCTACGCCACCTGGTGGATCCGTCAGGCCATCACCCGCGCCATCGCGGACCAGGCCCGCACCATCCGTATCCCGGTGCACATGATCGAGACCATCAACAAGCTGATCCGTACCAGCCGCCAGCTGGTGCAGGAGATCGGCCGCGAGCCCTCCCCGGAGGAGATCGCCGAGCGCATGGCGCTGCCGCTGGACAAGGTAAGGAAGGTGCTGAAGATCGCCAAGGAGCCCATCTCCCTGGAGACCCCGATCGGCGAGGAAGAGGATTCCCATCTTGGCGACTTCATCGAGGACAAGGGCGTGGTAAGCCCCCTCGAGGCGGTCATCAAGGCCAACCTTTCCGAGCAGACCTCCCGCGTGCTCTCCACCCTCACCCCGCGTGAGGAGAAGGTGCTCAGGATGCGTTTCGGCATCGGCGAGAAGAGCGACCACACCCTGGAGGAGGTCGGCCAGGACTTCGAGGTTACCCGCGAGAGGATCCGGCAGATCGAGGCCAAGGCGCTCAGGAAGCTGCGGCACCCGAGCCGGGCGAAGAAGCTGAAGAGCTTCGTAGAGTAGTCACCAAGGCCGCACCGGAATCGCCGGCGCGGCCTTTTTCTTTTGCTCTACTGGCGATCCGTCTCCTTTCCCCACTTTACAGCCCTTCACCGAAGGAGGGGGACTGGCTCCGTCAGGTGCCTGTCCCCTTGAGGCTTTAAAAATCCCCCCTCCCAGCCTCCCCCCTCCGGGGGGAGGAGCGTGAGACAGAGGTGCACGATGAAGAAAAAAGCGGTAATCCTGTACAGCGGTGGGCTCGACTCGACCACCTGCATGGCCATCGCCAGGCACCAGGGCTTCGAGCCCTACGCCATGAGCTTCAGCTATGGGCAGCGTCACCAGCACGAAGTGGCCCTCGCCAAAAAGAACGCGCGCCCGATGGGGGCGGTGGACCACATGCTGGTCGAGTTCGACCTGAGGATGATGGGCGGCAGCGCCCTCACCTCCGATATCGCGGTCCCCAAGGAAGGGGTGGGCGAGGAGATCCCGGTCACCTACGTTCCGGCCAGGAACACCATCTTCCTTTCCTTTGCACTGGGCTGGGCCGAGACCCTTGGGGCCTTCGACATCTTTATCGGTGTCAACGCCCTCGACTACTCCGGCTACCCCGACTGCCGCCCCGAGTACATCGCCGCCTACGAGGCGATGGCGAACCTCGCCACCAAGGCGGGCGTGGAAGGGAAGAAAATGACCATCCACACGCCGCTCATCAGCCTCACCAAGGCCGAGATCATCAAGACCGGCCTCACCCTCGGCGTCGATTACGGCAAGACCCATTCCTGCTACGACCCGACCGAGGACGGCGCCGCCTGCGGCCTGTGCGACTCCTGCCGTCTGCGCTTGAAAGGTTTCGCGGAGCTGGGCGTCACCGATCCGGTACGTTACGTCCAGCGGTAGCCCCGGCAGGTCTACTACCATCATTCCACCGTCCCTCCCTCTCCCTCCGGGAGAGGGTCGGGGTGAGGGCGCCTCAACAGGCGATTCCGTCACTCCGTGGCAACGCCCTCACCCCTTCCCCTCTCCCGGTGGGCGAGGGGGATAACGGCTGAGGAAAGGCATGAGCAAAGATATGGAGCAGAAGAAAGAAGGCAAGACCCTCACCGACGTGCAGTTGACCCGCGACACCCGCAACATCCCGATCGGGAAGGTGGGCGTCAAGGACGTCTCCTATCCCATCGTGGTGATGGACAAGAACAAGAAGTTCCAGAACACCATCGCGCGCATCAACATGTACGTCGACCTCCCGCACCACTTCAAGGGGACCCACATGAGCCGTTTCGTGGAGATCCTGAACAAGTACCGGGAGGACATCGCCCTGGACAAGCTGGAGGTGATCCTCTCCACCATGAAGGAGAAGCTGGGCGCCTCCAACGCGCACCTGGAGATGGAATTCCCCTACTTCGTGGAGAAGAAGGCACCGGTTTCCAAGGCCAAGAGCCTCATGGAGTACACCTGCACCTTCAGCGCGTCGCTTTCCGACCATTTCGACTTCGTGCTCGGTATCAAGGTGCCGGTCACCTCGCTTTGCCCCTGCAGCAAGGAACTCTCCAGCTACGGAGCTCACAACCAGCGCTCCATCATGACCGTCCAGGTCCGCTACAGCGAATTCATCTGGATCGAGGACCTTATCGACATCATCGAAGAGTGCGGTTCGTCACCTGTGTATTCACTGCTCAAGCGCGAGGACGAAAAGTTCGTCACCGAGCGTGCCTACGAGAACCCCCGCTTCGTCGAGGACATGGTGCGCGAGGCGACGGTGCGTCTGCTATCTATGGAAAATATCACGTGGTTTTCCGTGGAGGCCGAGAACTTCGAATCGATCCACAAACACTCCGCCTACGCCGCCATCGAGAGAAAAAAAGGGTAGCTGGACCGGCAACGTCAACAGCTTGACTGGCTCCGGCTGTGGATAACTTTGTTGAAAAGTAGGAAAATTGTGGACAAGTCTAGCTTTTACCCCTTCATTTAACTCTCTTAAGGTTTCGCTCTCTAATGAAACGCGCGCTCGCCATCTTTGCCAAGACGCCGCTCCCGGGACGGGTGAAGACCCGTCTTTCACCTCCCTTGTCGCCGCCCCAGGCAGCCGAGCTTTACCGCTGCATGCTGCTGGATATCATCGAGCGTGCTGCCGGGCTTGAGGCGGATGTCGTGATCTTCTACGAGGGAAGCGCGGAGTTCTTCAGGAAAGCCGCACCGGATGCGCTCCTGGTGCATCAGAGCACGGGCGGGTTGGGCCTGCGCCTGGAGCATGCTTTCCAGGAGCTCTCCGGGCGAGGCTATGGCGCCCGCGTGGTGATAGGGACCGATTCCCCCGACCTCCCCATCGCCTTCATCGAGGATGCCTTCCGCAAACTCGAGCAGAAAGCCGATGCGGTCTTCGGTCCGGCAGAGGACGGCGGCTATTACCTGGTTGGAGTCAGAGACGGCTACGGCGCCGTCTTTCAGGACATCCCCTGGTCCAGCCACAAGGTGCTGGAGACGAGCCTCAGGCAGGCGGAAGCGTCGGGCCTCACCGCAGCGCTCCTTACCTCCTGGTACGACGTCGACAGCTATGAGGATCTGCTCCGTCCGAGCCTGCTGGATCCTTGCAATGGGGCGCCCCGCACGCGCGCGTTCGTTGCGGGCCTCGACCTTGCCGCATTGCTTGCCGCCGACGCGGTCTAGCAACGCCCCGGTTGACAAGGTACCCAGACCTGTTTTGATCTATGGCGTGGCGCAGGCCGCGCCTTTGTCGTTTATCCCCTCTCCCTCCGGGAGAGGGCTAGGGTGAGGGCGTTGCCCAGAGCAGATTATCTGAGCCGGCAGAGCCCTCACCCGCCCGTTGGGCACCCTCTCCCAGAGGGAGAGGGACTAGCGGAAGATTGTCACCAACAGGAAGGTTTATATATGTCGCTTTCCCACATCCAGATCCTCAACGAGGTGTTCGGCTTCAAAACGTTCCGGCCGCGCCAGCAGGAAATCGTGGAGACCGTGCTCTCCGGGAAGGACGCCTTCGTGCTGATGCCGACCGGCGGCGGCAAATCCCTCTGCTACCAGGTACCGGCCCTTTGCCTGCCGGGCACCGCCCTCATCGTCTCGCCGCTCATCTCGTTGATGAAGGACCAGGTCGACGCGCTGCGCGAGAACGGCGTCGCCGCTGCCTGCTACAACTCTGCCCTTGGCGAGGCCGAGGCGCGCCGGGTGCTGGCTGAATTCCATGCCGGAGAGTTGAAACTCCTCTACGTGGCGCCCGAGCGGTTGCTCTCCGACGGTTTCATCGACCGCATCAAGACCCTCCCCATTTCCCTCTTTGCAGTCGACGAGGCCCACTGCGTCTCGCAATGGGGGCACGACTTCCGTCCTGAATACGCACAACTGGGCCAGTTGCGCGAGATCTTCCCGCAGATCCCGATGATCGCGCTCACCGCCACGGCCGATGCACAGACCCGCGGCGACATCCTCTCCCGGCTCGGGCTCCAGGAAGCTACCTGCTTCTGCACCGGTTTCGACCGCCCCAACATTCGCTACAGCGTCATGGAGAAGAACAAGCCGTTCAGCCAGCTCATGGCATTTTTATCCACGCGGAAGGAGGAGGCCGGGATCGTCTACGCCCTGTCCCGCAAGCGGGTGGAGGAGGTGGCCAGGAAACTGTGCGAGGCGGGGGTGAAGGCGGCGGCCTACCACGCCGGCCTGCCGGACAAGGAGCGTCACGACGTCCAGGAAGCGTTCCTGCGGGACGACGTGAAGGTGGTGGTCGCGACGGTCGCTTTCGGGATGGGGATCGACAAGTCCAACGTCCGGTTCGTCGTCCACTACGACATGCCCAAGAGCATCGAGAGCTACTACCAGGAAACCGGCCGCGCTGGCCGCGACGGACTCCCTGCCGACGCGCTGCTCCTCTTCGGGTACGGCGACATTGCGGTCGCCCGCGGGCTGATCGGCAACGGCGGCAACGAGGAGCAGAACCGGATCGAGTTGCACAAGCTCAATTGCATGGTGGGGTTTGCCGAGGCGCAGACCTGTCGGCGCCAGGTGCTCTTGGGGTACTTCGGTGACAGCTTGGCAGCCGGGTGCGGCAACTGCGATATCTGTGAGAGTCCGCCCGAGCGTTTCGACGGCACCGAGGACGCAAGGAAGGCGCTCTCCTGCGTGTACCGGGTCGGGCAGCGTTTCGGAATGGGGCATGTCATCGACGTGCTGCGGGGTTCGCAAAACCAGAGAATTCACGAGCTGAAGCACGACCAGCTCTCCACCTTTGGCATCGGCAAGCACCACTCCCAGGAGGTTTGGGGCAACCTGTTGCGGCAGTTGATACACCTTGGCTACCTGGAGCAGGATCTGGCGAACTTTTCCGTGCTGAAGCTGACGGAGAAAGCGCGGCCGCTGTTGCGTGGGGAGATGGCGCTGGAGTTGGCCAAGCCGAGGAATACGAGGGTGGTCGAGAAGAAGACCGCTGCCAGGAAGCCGAGTTATGACGGCGAGCTCTTCGGCGAGTTGCGGGAGCTGCGCAAGCACATCGCCGACGAGCAGCAGGTGCCGCCGTACGTCGTCTTCCCCGACGCCACCCTGGCCGAGATGGCGGCGCAGATGCCCAAGGACAAGTGGGAGCTATTAAAGATCACCGGTGTCGGCCAGCACAAGCTCGCCCGCTACGGGGACGCCTTCCTAAGGGTGATAAAGGCACACCAAAACCATTAGCCACGGAGAAAATCTGAAAAAAAACGGAGAGAGGCTCAGATAAACCTTTAACAAGGAGAATATCTGAGGACATAGGAGAGAAACAAAAAGAAAGGGGACAGGCTACCTTATGGTAAAGTAGCCTGTCCCCTTTTTTTTTCCGGGTATTCAGAAAGCTTAGGGAAACGTGGATAAGCAGCCAAGAAGCGCTACACGTCAATGGACGTCCCCCCCCTTTGCGAAGGTGGGACAGGGGGATTTACTTTCTTGTGCTTGATCCGGTTTTAGATCCGCTCAGATGTCCTCAGATTTTATCCGTGGCCAATGATTTCAGGTTTTTACTTAATGACCTCAATCATGTACCCGCGTTTGGTGAGGTGTTTGGTAACTTCATGGATATGCTCGGCGCCGCGGGTCTCCAACTCCACCAACACCTCGGTCTTGCCGATCGGCAAAGACTCGGAACGACGATCATGGGTAATGATGGAGATGTTGGCCCGCGCCTCGGCGATCTCGGCGGCCAGCCGCGCCAGCGCCCCAGGCACGTCATCCAGCTCCACCTTCAGCTTCAGATACCGCCCCGCCGCCAGCAGACCGCGCTCGACAACGACCGCGATGGTCTTCACATCGATGTTCCCGCCTGACAGCAGCGCCACGGTCTTGCCCGTAATCTTCTTCACCTTACCGTTCAACAGCGCCGCCAATCCAACCGCACCGGCACCTTCCACCATCAGCTTGTTGCGCTCCATGAGCGACACGATGGCGAGGGCGATCTCTTCCTCGTCCACCAACACGATCTCGTCGACATAGTCCCGCACCACCGGAAAGGTGTTGCTGCCGGCGGTTTTGACCGCGATGCCGTCGGCGAGGCTGGCCCGGATCGGGACGGTGATCACCTCACCCGCTTTCACCGCCTGACGCATGGAGGGGGCCGCGGCTGACTCGACGCCGATGACCCGCACGTGGGGATGGGTTTCCTTGATGGCCCGTGCAATCCCGGCGATGAGTCCCCCGCCGCCGATGGGCACCAGCACGTTGGCCAGATCCGGTATGTCCTCAAGCAGCTCCAGCCCGATGGTCCCCTGGCCTGCCATTACCAGTGGATCGTTGAAGGGGTGTACGAACAGGGCGCCGGTCTGCTCGGCCTGCCGCAGCGCGGCGGCACAGGCCTCGTCGAAATTCTTCCCCTCCAGGACCACCTCCGCACCGTAATCGCGGGTGGCGAACACCTTCTGCGGCGGCGTGCTCTCCGGCATGTAGACCACCGCCTTGACGCCGAGGAGGTCGGCGGAGAAGGCGACGCCTTGGGCGTGGTTCCCTGCCGAGGCCGTGATCACGCCGCCGGCGAGGGCCTCGCGCGACTGTGCGGTCATGAAGTTGAGCGCGCCGCGGATCTTGAACGCGCCGGTGCGCTGCAGGTTTTCACACTTGAAATAAAGGGGGAGGCCGAGTCGTTCGCTGAAGTGGTGGGCCTGGATCAGCTCCGTGCGACGCACCCTTTTTTTGAGCCGTTGGGCCGCGTCGAGGATCAGGTTGTAATCGAGCATCTATTCTTCCATTCGCAGGTTAATGTGTGTGGTCGTCGTGGCAGTGATGGTGCCCCTGGCACGTGCCGTGCGGGTGATGGTGCGGGTGCGCGTGGGCATGCGCCAGCGCGGCGGCGCGGGGACGGTGCCGGAACTGCTTCACGCCGGCAACCTCGGTGCAGGGGGCGTTCTCGACCTGCAGCGTGGTGTGGCTGATGTGGAAATGCTGAAACAGCTTCTCCTCGATTTTCCGCAAAATGGCACTCTGCTCCGAGGGGGAGCCATCCGGCACCACGACGTGCGCCGACAGGGCGATGATATGGGAGCAGATGGTCCAGATGTTCAGGTGATGCACGTCTTCAACGCCTTCGACCTCACGCATGGAAAAGGCGACCTGGTTGATGTCGATGCCCCGAGGCACCCCCTCCAGCAGGATGTGCACCGATTCACGCATCACCCGCCAGGAACCCCAGAAGATGATGAAGCCGATGCCGACGGAGATGATGGCGTCGAGCAGGTACCAGTCGGTGAAGTACATGATGATGCCGCCCACGATGACGCCGACCGAGGCGGCGGCGTCGCCGATCACGTGCAGGAAGGCGCTGTGGACGTTCAAGTCATCGTGGGAGTGAGAGTGCAGCGCGCCGGCGGAGAGGAGGTTCATGACCAGGCCGACTGCGGCAATGATCAGCATCTCCAGGCTCTTGACGGCCTGCGGTTGCAGCATGCGCTCCACCGCCTCGTAGCAGATGATGCCGGCAATGAGAAAGACGGTGCTGCCGTTGATGAAGGAGGCGAAGACCTCGGTGCGGTGCCAGCCGAAGGTCCGGGTGTCGCTGACCGGGTAGGAGGCGAGCTTGATGGCGCCCAGGGAGAGGAGCAGGGCGAACAGGTCGAGGAACACGTGCGCCGCGTCGGACAACAGCGCCAGCGAGTTGGTCCAGATACCGCCGACCAGTTCCGCCACCAGGGTCAGCGAGGTCAGCAGGATGGCGTACTTGAAGCGTCCGGTTATGCTCTGATCCAGGTGACTGTCGGCATGAGCATGCATAGGTGTGTCCCGATGGGAGGGGGCGGACCCCCTCCCCGTTGGTTAGAAGCTGAGCCCGGCCTTCAAAGAATAGATCAAGCGCTCCTGGTATTCCACCTCGGCGGTGACCCCGAGCAGGGGAAGCGGAGAGAACTTGATGCCCCCGAAGACCCGGGGCTGGAAAACATCTTCCGTGTCCAGGCCGGGTGCCAGCGCCTTCAGGCGCCCTTTGGCCTCGCTGTTTACCCAGACGCCGCCCACGCCGGCGTACGGTGTCATGATGAGCAGCCCCTTGCTGATGGAGGCGTCGATGCCGGCGGTCTGCAGGTCGAGGTCGTTGACGCCGGAAAGCCTGCTGTAGGTGGCGCGTACTCCCAGGGCCGGTGTCGCCGCGGTCCCTTCCAGGATCGCCTTGCTCACCTCGATGCCCCAGAGCTTGATGTTGGAGTCGGGTACGTAGGAGTACATGGCGCCGACGTCGATCCCCATCGGGAGTCCCTTCCTGGCGCGCAGTTTCGGGATCACCAGGAAAGAGGGGGAGTCGCCGCGGTACGCCGCGTTCCAGTAGCTGCTGTTGCTGATGTCTATTGCCGACAGTTCCGCGCCGACGTCGAATCCGGAGATCCCCAGCGGCTCAGCCGGGGCTATGTTCTTGTAAGAAATGGCGGCACCCGCCTCCCTGGTGAGGTCCCTGAACTGCTTCTGCGTCAGAGGACTGCTGAAACTGATATCCTTGGCCATGGCCTGGGTGGCACCGGAAAGTGCGCAGGTCAAGGCTAATAATACCGCGAGCTTTTTCATGGTTTTCTCCTTTTCATTATATTGCATATCGGCTTGAATCTTAGCAGAGCTGCCTAATTGGGTCAATGTGTTAGCGGCATGGCGCCTTGCAATTTGGACTATATACTGTTATCTTTCCGGCAAAATTCTGTCGGAGGTCTGTACAAATGGAACCGATTCACCACCGTCTCATCATATTAGGCTCAGGTCCCGCGGGGTACACTGCTGCGATCTATGCAGCGCGCGCCAACCTGAACCCTGTCCTCATTACCGGGCTGCAGCAGGGGGGGCAGTTGATGACGACGACCGAGGTGGACAACTGGCCGGGCGACCCGTCGGGAGTGATGGGGCCGGAGCTCATGGAGCGCATGCGCCAGCACGCCGAGCACTTCGGCACCCAGTTCATCTTCGACCATATCAACAAGGCACAGGTGATGAAGCCTCCCTTCGTCCTGGAAGGCGACAGCGGCAGCTACAGCTGCGACGCCCTCATCATCGCCACCGGCGCCTCGGCCAAATACCTGGGGCTTCCGTCCGAGCACGCTTTCAAGGGTAAGGGCGTTTCCGCCTGCGCCACCTGCGACGGCTTTTTCTACCGCAACAAGCCGGTCGCCGTCATCGGCGGCGGCAGCACCGCGGTCGAGGAGGCGCTCTACCTCTCCAACATCGCAAGCCACGTGACCGTCGTGCACAGAAGGGACAAGTTCCGCGCCGAGAAGATCCTGGCCGACCGTCTCATCGAGAAGACCAAGAGCGGCAACGTCACCATCGAGTGGAACCATCAGCTGGAAGAGGTGATCGGGGACGAGTCCGGCGTGACCGGCATCAGGCTGCGCCACAAGAGCGGGTCGGACAAGCACATCGACGTCCATGGCTGCTTCATCGCCATCGGTCATCAGCCCAACACGCACATCTTCGAAGGGCAGCTCGAGATGGACGAGGGGTATATCCGCACCAACTGCGGCTACGAGGGTAACTCCACCGCCACCAGCACCCCTGGTGTCTTCGCCGCCGGTGACGTGCAGGACCGCAACTACAAGCAGGCCATCACCTCCGCCGGTACCGGCTGCATGGCCGCCCTCGACGCCGACCGTTACCTGGAAATGCTGAAACCCTGATTAAGGGGACTGATTGAGGGGACTGATTGAGGGGACTGATTGAGGGGGACTGGCTCCGTCAGGTGCCTGTCCCCTTTGCCCCTGTCCCCCTTGCCCCCAAGTCGTGGCATTCGATCAGGTCCACATCCTGCGGCTGCCAGCCGACCACGTGGCCGGGCTCCCTGCTGGGCGCACTCAGTGAGGTTTATAACGTAGAACGTAGAACATAGAACGTTGAACGGTTTCCAGGTTCAGTGGCCACCGCAGGAACTCACCCTTCACCGTTAGTTGGGGGTTCTCATGCTTGCCAAGGTTCTCGCCAGCGCGCTCTTAGGTATCGACGCCATCCTGGTCGACGTTGAAGTCGACATCACCCAGGGGCTCCCCCAACTGGCCACCGTTGGCCTCCCCGACGGAGCGGTGAAGGAGAGCAAGGACCGGGTCAAGGCGGCGCTGAAGAACTCCGGCTACGATTTCCCCAACCGCAAGATCACCGTCAACCTGGCCCCCGCCGATGTCAAGAAGGAGGGGGCTTCCTTCGACCTTCCCATCTCCATCGGCATCCTCGCCGCCACCGGCGTCGTCAAGGAAGACCTGCTCAAGCGCTACATCCTCCTGGGAGAACTGTCGCTGGACGGCGGCGTGAAGCCCGTGCGCGGCTGCCTTTCGGTCGCCGTCGCCGCACGCGAGGCGGGGCTTGCCGGCATCATCATCCCGGCCGAGAACGTCTGCGAGGGAGGTGTGGTCGAGGGGGTAGAGGTGATCGGCGTCACCGAGCTCTCCCAGGTGGTGGAATTCCTGAACGGCAATCTCCCCATCGAGCCGTACCGCGCCGACGTCGAGGCCCTGTTCAGCCAGGGGTGCGAGGCCGGTGACGACTTCTCCGAGGTAAAGGGGCAGGAGCATGCCAAGCGCGCCCTGGAGGTCGCCGCCGCAGGGTCACATAATTTATTGATGATCGGCCCGCCGGGATCGGGCAAGACCATGCTGGCCCGGCGCATCCCCTCCATCCTCCCCCCGATGCTCTTCGAGGAGGCGATCGAGACCACCAAGGTCTACAGCGTCATGGGACTGTTGGAGCGGGAGCACGCGCTCATCTCCACCCGCCCCTTCCGCTCGCCGCACCACACCATCTCCGACGTCGGGCTCATCGGCGGCAGCAACACCCCTAAACCGGGCGAGGTATCGCTGTCGCATAACGGCGTCCTGTTTTTGGATGAGCTCCCCGAGTTCAAGCAGCACGTCCTGGAAGTGCTGCGTCAGCCCATGGAGGATGGGCGGGTCACCATCTCCCGGGCGCTCTCCTCGGTCACCTATCCCTCCCGCATCATGCTGGTCGCCGCCATGAATCCCTGTCCCTGCGGCTACCTCTCCGACCCCGTGCACCAGTGTTCCTGCACGCCCCTCATGATCCACCGCTACCGCTCCCGGGTTTCCGGGCCTCTGCTGGACCGGATCGACATCCACATCGAGGTCCCCGCGGTGAAGTACCGCGACCTCGCCGACCGGGGTGAGAGCGAGAGTTCCGCCGCCATCGCCGCGCGCGTGGCGCAGTCGCGGGAGGTGCAGAAGGAGCGTTTCAAAGGGACCAAGGTGAGAAGCAACTCCCAGATGACCGCCCGGATGATCCGCAAGTTCTGTGAGCCCGACGAGGCCGGGAGCCGGATGCTAGAGGTGGTGACGGACCGTCTCGGCCTCAGTGCCCGGAGCTACACCAGGATCCTGAAGGTAGCGCGGACCATCGCCGACCTCGAAGGCGCTTCCAGCATCGCCGAACATCACATCTCCGAAGCCATCCAGTACCGCAGTCTGGACCGCAAGACGTAAGGGGACTGAGGGGACTGGCTCCGCCAGGTGCCTGTCCCCCTTGCCTTGGATTAAATGGTGCCAGTCCCCCTTGCCTTTTGCACGCGCCCTTATCCCTTAGCCCATGGAGGAACCCATGCCCCGCCCAACGAGAGAGTTCCAAGACGATGGCATTTATCATGTTCTCAACAGAGGAAACGGTCGCCAACGTGTGTTTCAGAAAGATGGCGACTACCTGGCCTTCCTCAAACTGCTTGCCGAAACGAAGGAGCAACATGGAATAACCCTATACGCTTACTGCCTGATGCCGAACCATTTCCACCTGCTGTTGAAGGCAAGGCAGGGAGAGGAGCTGAGCCCGGCCATGCAATGGTTCCAGACAACGCATGTCCGTCGGTACCACCAGCATTACCACAGCAGCGGCCATCTCTGGCAGGGGCGTTTCAAGAGCTTTGAGGTTCAAGGTGACGAGTATTTTCTTACAGTAGCACGGTATATAGAAGGAAATCCCGTACGAGCAGGTCTAGTTGAAACAGCAGTCAATTGGGTATGGTCATCGCATCGAGGTCGATGCGGGCTTCAAAAGGATTTGCTGGCCGAGCCGCTCCCGGTTCCGTGGGTGGGCGATTGGACCGCGTATGTCGATACTCCACTGACGCCGTCCGAACTGGCGAAGGTGCGGAACAAGAAGCAGCCGAAGCACGTCGTGGTGCCATGATGGGGACTGGCTCCGCCAGGTGCCTGTCCCCTTTGCCCTTGTGAAGATTAGAATGTGCCTGACCCCTTCGAAGTACTGTCCCCCTCGCCTTGGCAGATTAGATGGTGCCCCTTGCCCTGAACCCGCCCTTTCCCTTCAAAGATTAGATGGTGCCTGACCCCTTCGCAGTACGAGCAGGCCCCTCCTACTTGAAAACGACGCTCCCGAGTGACACCTTGCCGCTTTTCACCGTCATCTTGCCGTGGATCACGGTCCTCCCGATGACCTGCTGTAACGGGCTGTCATACCCCCCGCTGATCCTGACCGAAATCGCGCGCTCAAAGATTGGATTTTCGAACAGCTCCCAGGCCGGCGCCTTGATGTCGCCTCCATCTGCGGCGGCATCGTAGGCGCTCTGCAGCGTCCACCCCGGTCCGCTGACGCTGATAAAGTTGCTCTTGCTGGTGCTGCTGGTCCCTCCGACACTGGATACGGTCAGGGAAACCGTATAGGTTCCCGGGCTGGTGTAGATATGGGTGGGGTTCTGCTCCGTGCTCGTGAAGCCGTCTCCGAAATCCCACCGCCATGAGCTGGGAAGCCCGGTGGAGAGGTCGCGGAAGGTGACGCTGAGCGCGGAGTACCCGCTGACAGGGGTGGCGCTGAAGTCGGCAACGGGAGGGACTGAGGTCAAGCGATAGGTCTCGCTTTTCACCGCCTCCAGGTTGCCAGCGCTGTCCTTGGCGAAATATTTCAGGATGGCGCTCGTCGAGACGGTGATGGGGGTGATGTAGATCGCCGAGGCGGTGGTCGGCGTGGAACCGTCCAGCGTATAGTAAATGGTCGCGCTCTCACTGGAACTGAGAGTGACCGTTGGCGGCAGGTTGAAGGTGCCGCCGGCCGGTGATGCCGTGGTAATCGGCGCCGCTGTGTCGAAGCTTACCTGCACCGGCGAGGTCCGCACCGTGGTGCTCCCGTCGCCGAGATTGCCATAATAGTTCTGTCCCCAGGCCCAAAGGGTCCGGTCCCCTTTGGATGCGAAGGTCTGGCTGCTTCCCGCTGCGATGGCGGTCACGCCGGACACCCCTGCGATCCGGACCGGGGTGTACCGCTTCGTGGTGGTGCCATCTCCCAACTGGCCGTAATTGTTGTAGCCCCAAGCCCAGACCGTGCCATCGTTCTTCAGCGCCACCGTGTGGTTGTCGCCCGCCGCTATGGCCACAGCCTCGGTGAGGCCCGGAACCTGGAGTGGCTGGAAACGAGTGATGTCGGTGCCGTCGCCGAGCTGGCCGGAGGAGTTCCCCCCCCAAGTCCAGACGGTGCCGTCTCCCTTCAAGGCAACGCTGTGAGCGCCACCTGCAGCAATGGCGATCACGTCCGTGATTCCGGGCACCGGTGCCGCTGTGTAGCGAGCCGACACATTCTCTGTCCCCAGTTGGTAATGCCCGTTCCACCCCCAGGCCCACACGGTGCCGTCTTCCTTGAGGGCGAGGATATGACTGGACCATGAGGACAGGGCTACCACGCCGGAAAGTCCAATCACCTCTACCGGGAGCAGGCGGCGGGTGTTGGTTCCGTCACCGACCGCCCCATAGCCGTTGTCGCCCCAGGCCCTGACCGTCCCGTCACGCAGCAGCGCCACCCCCCCCATAACCGGCAGCCTCGATGGCGGCCACTCCTGAAAGGCCGCGCACGGGTGCGGGATAGCTGCGGTTGGTGGTGGTGCCGTCACCGAGCTGGCCAGAGCCGTTGTAGCCCCAGGAGAGGACGGTGCCGTCCTCTTTCAGCGCCATGCTGAAATACATGCCGGCTTTGGTGTCGACGATCTCAGCCATCCCGGGTACCCGGCGCGGCGAGATGCTGGCGCTAGTCGTTCCGTCCCCGAATGCCCCGTAGTAGTTGCCCCCCCAACTCCACAACTCCCCCCCGACCAGCGCGTGTCCGTGGCGGTCGCCGGCGCTCACCGCCGGGATCATGCGCAAGAAGGCGGCCGAGATATGCTGGTCGGCGGTAACGACAACGGTGCAGCTTCCGGTTCCGGTGCAGGCTCCTTGCCATCCCCCGAACTGTGAGGCGTCATCTGGCTTGGGCGTCAGGGTGACCTGGGTCCCGGGGAGGTAGTACTGCGTGCAGCTTCCGGTGCAGGTGGCGCCGGGGGTGAACGTTATCGAGCCTCCCCCGATACCCCGGAACGTCACCTCGACCAGTTGCGGGGTGGAGTCAACCATGACACGCCCGGCAACGGCGCCGTTGTTTGATTCGTCAGTTTCCGCTACGGCGTTGGCGGGGTCCGCCAATGCCGTCAAAAAGAAACTGCCGTACGGGACTGTGGCCGGCACAACCAGCGTGCCGGTGAGGGTGGCCTCGCTGTTGCCGGCTATGGGGAGGGAATCGATGCGGTTCACCAGGTGTGCGGTGGCCGATGCGGTGGCGGTTTCCGAGAAGTAGAGCCCGATGGACGGGGCGATCTGTTGCGGGCCGGCGTTCCTGACCGTGACGCTGTAGGTGAGAGTGCCGCCGCTGGTGCTCCCGGAGAGTGCCGTCAGCGCGAGGTCGTTGGCCAGGGTAACCATACTCCCGCTTCGGATGTTGTTGCTCTCGTCGCTTTCCTCGATGGTGTTGGTGCCGTCGGCCATGGCGGTGACGTAGTACGTGCCGGGGGGGACGGTGGCGGGAACCGGGACGGTGCCGCTGAGAAGCGTTTCCGTACCCGCCGCCGGAGTGGGGGTGGTCAGCGAAGCAATGAGATAGCCTCGCGCGCCAGGCTCGCTGGAGAGATAGAGGGCGGTAGTGGAGGTCGGGGTGGCGAAGTTCGCGCTGCTTTTCACCGTGACGCTGTAACTGAGCTTGCCATCGGTGAAGGCGCCGGTTGCTCCCGAAACGGTCAGGTCGCTGTTGACCACCACCTTGTTGCCGACAGCGATATTGTTGTTCTCGTTGGTTTCGTTGACCTTTTTGTCAGGGTCGACCAGGCCCAGGAGGTAGTAGTTTCCGCCGGGAAGGGAGGCGGGAATTTTCGCCATCTTGTCTATGTCGAAGTACGACCAGTTGGTGTACATCTTCTCCGTTCCCGCCGCAACGGCGGTCTCCACCTCGGGGTCGATCCTCACATCGTCGGCCGAGAGGGTGGCATCGCTGGAAAGGTAGAGGCCGACATTGACGCGAGGGATGCCGACGGTGCTGTTCTTGGCTTTCAGTGTGTACTCCAGCAGATTGCCCTTTACCACTCCCGACAGACCGGTAAGTGTCACGTCATACAGGGGAGGCGGCTCGGTGAAGCGGGCCGTGAGTATATCGTTGTTGTTGCCGTTGTAGCTGTAACCGGCAACGGTGAACCCTGAGCTGTTGGCGGCGATGGTCCCTCCCTTGTCCCGCGAGTCCGTGCCCACATCGAGCCCGTACTCCCATATCTTGTTGCCGAGGGAGTCATAGCGGATGATCAGCAAGCTGGTGTCGGGCCGGGGGGTGAAGGTTCCGGCGACAAATATCTTGTCACCGACGACGGAGATCCCCTGTGGGGCGAGGTCAAAATCGCGAACGCCCCAGATGGATGTGTAGGTAGGGGTTGTTTTCCAGAGCAGGTTCCCGGCCGGATCGAATTTCATGATAACGGCATGGAGATCGCCCCCGGAATCTGCGGAGCCGGCCGCATAGACATTGCCGGCCGCGTCGGCAGCGACCGCGCTGACGGCATTGGAGGTCCCTTCATGCTGCGTTTTGGACCAAAGGAGGCTGCCTGAGCTGTCGTACTTGGCGATGAGGAAGTCGGAGCCGTCCGCTGTGGCGGCGGCCCCTCCCAGGAAGATGTTGCCGCTGCCGTCGAGGGCCGCAGAGTAGCCGGACTGGTCACCTGCCGCGGCGTCGTGAACCCTGGTCCAGAGTGTGTCACCAGATGGACTGTACTTGCTGAGCAGGATGCGGGTTACCTGTTGATCTGAAAATGTCCCGACTGTGTAGCCGTTGCCGGAGGCGTCGGTGGTGACTCCCCATACCGCGTCATCGCCGCCGCGGTCCCAAACCTTCTCCCAAAGGAGATTTCCGGCAGCATCGTACTTGAGCAGGAGATGGTTGCCCGGATCCCCGGTGACGCCGCCGACGTACACGTTACCGCTCTTGTCGCAGGCGACCGAGCGGCCGATCTCCTGGTCCCCCCGATTGTAGCTCTGCTTCCACAACAGTTTGCCGTCGGTGGCGTACTTGAGGAGAACGAGGTCGAGGTCGGTGCCGTTGTTGCTCTCCCCGGTGACGTAGGCGTTGCCGGAGGCGTCGAGGGCCACGGCGAGTGCCCTGTCCTCGTTGGTGCTGTCATAGGCCACCCCCCACTGCTCCTGCGCCCAGGACTGTATGACGCTCAGCCTAAGCCACCTGGTCACCTTGTTGCCGAGGGCATCGGTCACCTCGGCCAAAAAGGGGCAGGACCCGTTGCACGTCCCCGATTCGTTGGGGGTCCCGGAGATGACGCCGTTACGGCCTAAATAGAGGCCGCCCTGCAGGTAACCGTCTGCCTGCCTCCAGGTGTAGGGAGGTGTCCCGCCGCTGGCGATGAGCTGCTGTGAATAGAAGGTGTCGGCGCGCGCCCAGGGGACATGGTAGCCGATCTCGATGTCGTTAAACAAAGCGGTTTGGGAGCCTGTCGGAGAGCTCACGGTGGCGCTGACCCACGTGCTGCGCGGCGTCCACCTGGCGGTGAAGGTCCCGTCGCCGGCGAAGAGGTCCGGCGCGACGCCGTCATCCTTGAGGTCGATCACGTCCCCCTCGCTGGTGGTCATTTTCACCGGCCCGGTTGCCGAATCGCAGGTGATGCTGGTGGCGGAAACGGTATAGGTCTGTCCCACCACCACCTTTCTCGGCAGCGGCCCGACAGCGAAGAGCTTGCGGTTGGAGCAGGTCAGCGAATTATAGGCATTGATTCTGCGCCCAGTTACGGTGACGCCGCTTAGTGATGTGACGCTATCACCGCCGGTCATGATCAGGTTTTTGATCTGGGCGGAGTTGCGTGCCGGGTTTTGGGATTTGAGCAGCGCGGCGAGTCCGGTGACATGCGGGGTTGCCATCGAGGTCCCGGAAAGGTAGCCGTAGCCGTCGGTAGTGCCGCGGGCGCCCGGGGGGAGGGTGGAGAGGATATCAACGCCTGGTGCTCCAACGTCGACCCTGGTTTTCCCATAGTTCGAGAAGCTGGCCAAGAAATCCCAATGGGTTGTGGCCGCTACCGAAATGATGTTGGGCAGATCGTAACCGGCGGGGTAGCTGTTGCTGGAATCCATGTTGAGATAGGAGTTCCCCGCTGCGGCGATGAAGAGGGTGTCTCCCTGTGCCTGGATCGCGTCGTAAAGGGCCTGAGAGTACCCGCCCCCGCCCCAACTGTTGCTGGTGGCCACGATGTTGACACCGCGCTCCTTCAAAGACCGTACGTACTCCAGGCACTCCACCGCGTCGGAGGTCCAGCCGCTTCCACTGGAGTCAAGGAACTTGCACCCTATCATCTTCACCGACCAGTTGACGCCGACGACGCCCCTGCCGTCGTTGCCGGCGGCGCCAATGGTGCCGGAGACATGGGTGCCGTGGCCGGCGTCGTCCATGGGGTCACCTGCCGCAGCCGGACCGCCGGCGTCCACGTAGCTGTTGATACTGTTGATGCCGTGGACGTCGTCGATATAGCCGTTGCCGTCGTCGTCGATGCCGTTACCCGGGATCTCGCCGGCGTTCACCCACACGTTAGGCTGCAGGTCCGGGTGTGTGTAGTCGATGCCGGCGTCGATCACGGCAACGACCACGTCACTGCTTCCCGTGGTTATGTCCCAGGCGGGGACGGCCCTGATATCGGAATTGGTGCTGCCGCCGGTCTGGCCGGTGTTCTGCAGCCCCCAGAGCGCGCCGAATCTGGGATCGTTGGGCACTGCCTGCACCGATTGGAGGTAGTTGGGCTCCACGTACTCAACGTCCGGGTCTGCCTGGTAGCGCGCCATAGCCTCCTCCAGGGTCACCCCCCTCCTCACCCGCACGTGGTGCAGGCGCAGGCGCGGAAACTCTTTGATTCTTTCGGAGCCGTGTATCAGATGGATGTTCTTCTGCTTTTCGGCAGGAGTCCTTTCCTTGAACTTCACCAGCAACTCATTATCTTTGAACCTTCTTCCCCCGCCCCTCTTTTTCAGGCTGCTCAGGTTCTCGAAGGAGAGGTTCTTGCCGGCAGAGGATACGGCTTTGGGGGCGAGGCCGGGGAGGTCCCTGCCGTCGAGGAAGGCATGTGCAGTATGGGTCAGAAGAAAAGCCAGGAAAAAGACAGTAGCCGCGAAATAACGGGCCATACTTCCCTCCTCGGAACTTACAGTGGTCATTGAGATAGCATCATTGAAACTGAGGTAAGGACGGTTCATTAATTGACGCATAAGTTATCATGCTCGCCGTGTAAGTTTCAACTGATAATCTGGTTGCCAGCGTCAGCTGAGACGCGGCCAGTCCCCACCATGTGCCGACCCGCACCAGCCTCACCTCCCCCTGAGAAGCTACTTTTGCAGTTGTGCTGATTTTAGAAAATTTTCACCCCTCCCGCCTCTTGCAAAAAAGTCTTGCACAACTACACTTTAGCATGTGTTTTTATTAATGTTCAGAGGCGCAGCAAACGGGAACCCAGCCAGCCTGGGGAAAGGAGGTAGGGATATGGTACGGCCACCGCAGAGTAGAATCCTGAGGAACTATCGATCTAAGACTCCGAGCCAGTTCTACACCCTCTTGCTGAGGGTGTGGAAGTGCCTGACCGACAACCCGCACATCCCGGTGTCGGTATGGGCTGCCAATCCGGAACTGCTGTCGTTGTTTTTGGCCCTCGCGGCAAAGTACCACGAGGTGTTCCAAAGGGCCGCCAGCTATGCCAGTAAGCTCGACATCGCCGAGCGAGACGTTATCCAGGCGCAATTGATTGCGTACATGGATGAGATCGCGTCGGTTTTAGAGGCGGCTGCTGTGCGTAATCCCGAGGTGCTCATCACGTCCGGCTTCGATCTCGCCAAGGAACGGAGGGGCATTAGGGCGAGTGCACCGCAGGCTTCGTCTGAAGATGCTAAGGTGCCGGGCGAGCAAACTCAATCCTGAAAACGTTGCAACTGGAGGAAGCCATCCGTTGATCCTCCGTAGCGAGCACTAGCGATCACTAAGAACGCAAGCTTTGGGGGATACCGCTCAGGTATCCCCCTCTATTTTTTCCTCCCGGCTCTCCCCCCGATCACCTCAGGACCATCCCATCTCCCAGGCGTGCGAGTTTCAACTTCCAACGGACATGTGTAACTTACCACGTACGCGTTGCAACTTGTCGTGGACACGCAACAAGTTGTCGTGGACGCACAGCAACTTGTCATGGAGGCACAACAACTTGTCATGGACGCACAACAACTTGTCATGGACGCACAACAACTTGTCGTGGACGCACAACAACTTGTTGTGGACGCACAGCAACTTGTCGTGGACGCACAACAACTTGTCGTGGACGCACAGCAACTTGTCGTGAACGCACAACAATTTGTCGTGGACGCACAGCAATTTGTTGTGGACGCACAGCAACTTGTCGTGGGCACTTTGCAAGTTCTCACCGACGCATGACAAGTTGGGCCTGTAAAATCCTTTGTGTAAATGGCGGTTCCACTATGGTGCCTGCCCAGTACTGTCCCCTCGAACTCCTGGAGGGGGACTGGCTCCGATAGGTGCCTGTCTCCCTTGTCTCAGAATAGGACTGCCTGACCCCCTGGAAGTGGGAGGCCTGCGGACCACAGGTGTAGTGAATAGTTGCACTGGTTAGTGAGGTTGTGGGAGGCAAAGACGGATGGGGGCAAAACCTGTAAGGGGGGATGTTAGTGGTGCCGGTGCTTGAATTTTGTGATAGCCAGGACTAACAAGGCAAGACCTGCGAATAAAGCGTCTGGAACATTGGGGGGGACGTTGTTGAGATTTTGATTTTTGGCAATACAAAGTGCTCGAACGCAACGACTAGTCAAATGAAACTCAAAATATCAACAACGTCCCCCTTTGTTCGGAACGTCATGATTCAAAACTTGGCACCTATGCCTCGCTTTGGATTAGATCCCTTCACCTCACTGTTTCAACTTGATGGCAATTCCTTTGACGTTTGTGCAGGTGTAGCTGAAGAAATTGTAGATGGGGATGAAGCCGTAAAGGCTGCTGGAAACGGTGACATTAAGCAATGCGTCACCGCCTGACTTTATAAGCGCTTCGTCGACTGCGCTGGAAAAGGTGGAGTCTCCGAACGGCACCATCGCCAAAATAAAAAACCGGCAGGCCTCTCCCTCGACCGGTCCTAGTTCTTTGAATGATTGGGCATTTTTGAGTAGTGAGCCAGGATCAGCCATGCTCTTGGTTACCATCCCAACACTTCCCACCGACGTACACCCTCCCAGCAGCAGCCCCCCAGCCAGCAACAGCAACTTCTTCATGAAACCTCCTTTAATTTGTAATGGCCGCCCTTGCGGCCTAATTCAACGCCCGCCTGAGCACCGGAGCGCTCGGCTCCTTCCGACTTCGATCTGATCCCATCATCCGCGGAGAGTGCTCCTGGCGATGGTTGGCGGCGCTGTTCCTCAACTCTCTTGGCTGAACTCGGCCCTTCACCAGCTTCCATTAACTGGATCGGCTCTCACCAGTCTTCACCTGCATCCTGAAACCCAACAGACTAAATCCGCCGAGCCTCATCGCCAAATTTATCAATTTCTTGATAACTTTGTCACTCAGCACCGACTTATCAATTTATCAATGCCTGGCACCACCCTGCTTGGCACCACCCTGCTGTGGCACCACCCTGCTCATGGGGTTCCCAGGGCTTTTTTCTTTTTGAAGACGAACTCCCCGCCCTCGTCGCCGGACTTCTTTATCATCTGCAACTGCGGGGATTGGTTCGCGCTCCTGGCGCCCGCGACCCGCGTCTTGATGTGGCCGTAGAACAGGTCGGAGACGGTAAAGAGGGTTTCATCCATTTCCTGTAGTCCCTCGATGAGGGCTTGGGCAAAAATGGAGTGGTTATTCCCTCCCCCATCGGCAACCGGTTCGTTGTTGCCGCTGGAGAGCAACTGCCTGGTCTGCTTGGCCAGCATCCGCTCGATATACCGTGACCGGTCCTCGCCGGTACGCTCCTTGACGGTGTCCCCGCCGCGACTCAACGCCCCTGAATAGCACGAATCGGAGACCACGAGCACATGCCGCGCCTGCATGTTGGCGAAGAACCGGGTGGTCAGTTCGTCGGCGCTTATCAGCTTGGTGCGCCGGGAGCCGTCGACCGGCACCCAGAAGGCCTGCTGGCTGGTCTCGTCGTAGATGCCGTGCCCCGCGTAATAGACCAAAAGGCTGTCCTCCGGCCTCAGGGCGTCAACCAGTACCTCCATGACTTCGGTGATCTTGTCCCTGCTGGCGTCAACCAAGGTCAGATTGTGCTGGTTACCGTCACGATCCTTTATGCTGCTGGCGAAGCCGTATTGGCCTGCAAGCAAGGTCGAAATTTCCTTCACGTCGTTGCCGGGTGTCTTCAATACCGTGTAGCTCGTTTTGGAATAATCCGAATTGGCGATGGTGAGGACGTACTGCTTTCCCGAGCCCACTATCTGTTCCAGGTTCCCCTCGACAGCGACGGGAATGACCATGACCTCCTTGTGGAAGTCCGAGAAGGTCGCCAGAACAGACAGCTCGTTCTGCCCCGGCTTCATCTCGACATCCCTCATAGTGAATTCTCCCGTTTTCCTGTCAAAATCCGCCGGCTTGACCGACCTGAAGTTGATGCTGAGGTCCACAATTTTGCCGGGCTGCTTGATCCGGCCTTTTACGGTGAACTTGTTTTTGCCGATGCGGATCGCCCCGCGTGTGACTGGCGGGTCATGCAACTCGAGTTTCAACCCGGATGATGGCTGTTGTGGTGCGAGAATGGGAGCGTCAGGATCAGTGCTCTGGTAGACCGGATGCTGCCTCGTCTCCCGCACGTGCCCCATGTACTCCTTGGTTTTCAGGGCCAGGGTCCGGACGGAAGCGCCGGGATCCGCGGTAGTGAGAGCGGCAGCCAGCGAATAACTGAACAGTCCGTAACTTTTGCCATCGGTACGCTCATACTCACCGGCCTGCTGGACGTCTTTCGAAGCGTAAAAAACAGACAGGCCGCCTGCACCAGGCCTTAGTGTGATACGTTCCTCCGCCTTGGGCGTGATCTCCTCGGGGAGCATTTTTTTGTAGGACCAAATGTTCAACGGCTCCTGGTTTTCCACCAGGCGCAGGGCCGCGGCATGGCTGGTGTCAATCACTGCCAGCACGTGGGACCCCCGGTTTCTGATGCTGGTCAGCAACTGGGAGAGTTCCAGAGCGGGAATGACCCCTCCGTTCCCCTCATTTTCAGCATCTACCCCCATAAGGTGGTAGCTATAACCATTACCCAACGTTTTAGTGAGACGGCTGTGCCCTGAGTAGTAAAAAACAACAAAATCGCCACACTGAGCTTCGACTCCCAGCCTCCTTAATACGGAACGGATGTTGTCTGTGGTTCCCTGTTCGTTCCGAAGCGTGGTTACCGAGGCAGCCGGATACCGTTCAAGAATTGCCTGGTTCAGCAGCGCTACATCATTCGACGAACCATCCAGGTCAGGGAACTTCGTTTTCGGATATTTCTGTATGCCAATCAGCAGGCCCTTTACATTCCCTTTCCGGTCCGGACTGCAGATGGAATCGCCAACTATTTGAGCCGGGTCGGGCCACGTCTCGACCCATTCGCCCTGGGGAGGGGGGGGTGTTGCCGACGACGGGACTCGTATAGCGCCAGCAAAGGCAGGCATGGACCAGGAGGCCAACAGGGCAAGGGTTACCAGCAGAAGAGCGATACGGTGATACGGAACAACTGTGCGGCTATTCGCCATAATGCCTCCACAAGGTTAAACAAATGAGCAAGCACCTTTGATCAAATCTGGCCCTTGGTCCACGAGCTTTCATCATCGGTCTCTGGGTTCAAGCCAGTTATTCGAGGCACTTTCACATATCGTGGGTGCTCTACGTAGTTTTCATTCTTGTCTTTGCGCTTCATCATTTTCCTTCTGGCCAACGGGCTGCAGGTGAGCGGCGGAGCGTCCCGCCTTTCCAGCTTTTGCCAACTCTCGCAAACCGCGGAGACCGTCTCCACCTGTTATGGTTGGAAGCTTTCCTTTTGCTCTGTGTTTATGGTGGCGACAATGATCTGTCACCTACTTTCATCATCACTCTTCCGGTCCTCAGGGATGATGTGCCTACGGAACCTGTACCAGATGAAGATCAACGCCACGCATGATAGAACAAAGTGAACGACAGTTCCCGCGATTATTGAAATTGAAGCGGCTGCACCCAACGCGCCACAAGCACGTAGTCCATGACTTTTGACCGCTTGAACCTGCATTTGCCAGAAAACGGATGCCAACGACAAGAAAATGCCCGGAGCAACAAATAGTGCAAAGCCTGAGGCTAGGGCTCTATGTTGACAGCGCCATACCCGCCGCAATAGCGCCAGACCACATGCTTGAGGGAAAATGAGTACAAACAACAGGACTAGGCTTGGCTGAAGATCATCCATACTGATTAATGTCATTTCCTTGCCAACGCCTTAAGGGTGACCGGCGGAGCGCTCCACTTCTACCGGCTCCCTTCAACATTTATCCATCAGCGGAGACCGCGTCTACCCGATTGGTTGGGACTTCCATTTCGTTCATTGCTCTACCTTATAAACTTCAGTCAATCTTGAGTGCCATATCGGCCTCAGCTTGACCTCAGGTGAGCCTTCATCAGGGCATGCTTGATTGTATCCATGACCATCTGTCCCGACGTACCCAAACTGTCCAGTTTTGTTCACCAAGTAATCGTAGTGCATGTTCAGCTTAAATCCTGCTATCACGATTACGATGCAACTTGTGACGACGATTTTTCTATTCTGAATAAATATTCCAATAGCCATTGCACATGCCGCAAACAACAAGCCACGATTTCCGGTTGAGAAGTACGATGAGGGGCATTTGTAACCAAAGCCAATCGAGGAAAACACGAGGGGAAAGAAACCTGTTAAAAGAGCAATAGCGATCCGTTTCCCCCAAGAAGCCTGTTGCTGCATCTTCCCGAAGGCCAAAAGTAGACCCAGAGTGGAGATGAGAATTGCTATCATCCCCATAGCATTAGCATTGTCAGGTCGCACACCTTCTCCTTCTTTGTTTGATGCCGAGCGTGTACCAACGTCTCGCGGCGTGACCGGCGGAGCGTTCAACTTCTTCCAGCTTTCACAAGCTCTCTGCTACCGCGGAGTCCTGGTCTACGCGCTTTGTTGGGGCTCAATACCTGGTCCGATTATTCCAATCATTTCTGATGCTCACAAATAACCGGTATTCATGCCTGACAATCTTGGGCAAGAAGGGCAAAGACATCAGTAGCATCAGCACCTTGCCTTGCTGGTCTATGGCCTCTGTGCTTAGGGACCCACTTGTTTTCAGGATCAGGTAGATGATAGCCAGAACCACCCACCAGACTAATGCGCCTATCCAATAGAATTCTTTGCTGTTGATTATTGCCTTTTCGGCAAATCTCAGTTCATCCCACCGAATTATGGCCACAATGAAACCAACTGCCATTCCGGCTGTCATGTTCCAAAGGAATGTCGGAATCAGCATGGTCAATAAAATCCAGGAAATCATCAATGTGGTCTTATCATTCATTTTTTCTGTCCAACTACTTATTAGGCAGAATTGCCGTCATCCTCTCACATTGCCGCATATATATCGATTAAGAAACGTGACCTGCTGACGTAACATGCTGATCTGGCACGCTGCTGCGGTTGGAATTTGTCCCAATTGGGGGGATGAGCAGAAAACTGGCCATCCTCCTTCCCCTCCCTGCAGGTGGATGGTACATCGGCTATAACAAAACTCATTTGCTATAGCAAATCAATCGCAATATATAGAGATCCTGCATACCTGTCAAAGGCGAAGTGATGAATGGCGAATAGGGGGGAGGAGCTAAAGCGCTCGCTTCAAGTGCCGCAGCCTGGACAGAAAACGTAAAAGGGGACTGGCTCCGATAGGCAATGCTTCCGCTGCCAGTTAGCTGCGTCGTAACTGCCGGTAAACCGATATTATATGGTTTTTTGTATTTTTTTGTGAGTTGACTCACCGGATTAGAGCCAATATTTAGTTGTGCATTCATGAAAGCTGGTATAATGTCTACCGTGCTTTATGTCAGTTTGAATAACTCCCGGTAGTTTGCCGTACGCGGCCTATGAGTGAGATATGCACAACATCGACATAAATGTGAACGTGATGACTCCCGGCCCTGAAATGGAGATGGTGCAAAAGGCCAGGGAGGCTTTGGGGGAGGGGGGACTCAAGTCGGTCCGGTTTCCGCAGCCGCTGGAGTCCGCCTTCGACGAGTACTACCGCGACAAGACCCTCAAGCACGTCCGCGTGGCGCTGCTGACCGGCTTCATCCTCTACGCGGTCTTCGGACTGGTGGACGGCCTGCTCCTCCCCGCAGACCGGGCCCACATGTGGTTCATCCGCTACGCCGTGGTTTGCCCCACGGTCCTCGTGGGCCTTGCCTACACCTATTGCCCCCCGCTCAGGCGCTTCATGCAGCCGGTCGTCTCGCTGGTGATGCTGGTGGGAAGCCTGGGCATCGTCTCCATGGTCTACTACGACCCGACCCCCACCAAGAATTACTACTACTCGGGATTGCTGCTCCTCATCATGGGGGCGTTCACCTTCGTGAGCCTCAGGCTGCGTTACGCGGTCTGCTGGGCGGTGGCCACCACGCTGGCGTACGAGGCGGTGGCCATCTACGTCAACCATACCGACCTCACCATCCTGATCCAGAACAGCTTCAGCATCATCGCCACCATCATCATCGGGGCGTTCTCCAATTCGCTGATGGAAAACTACCTGCGCCGCGACTTCCTGAACACCAACCTCCTGGAGCACGAAAACAGGCAGCTGCAGAACGCCACCCTGGAACTGCGCCGGCTCTCCATCTCCGACCCGCTCACCGGCCTGGGCAACCGGCGCCATTTCGAGGTGATGCTCGACCAGGAGTGGCAGCGTGCGGTGCGCTCTGAGTCCCCCATCGCGCTCATCTTCCTGGACATCGACTTCTTCAAGAACTTCAACGACAACTACGGACACCAGGCCGGCGACAACTGCCTGAAGCTGGTTGCACAGGAACTGGGGCGCTTTGCCAGGCGGCCGGGGGATACCGCCGCGCGCTACGGCGGCGAGGAATTCGTGCTGCTTCTTTCCGGCATCGGCCTCGCCGATGCTGCGACCATCGCCAAGGCATGCCGCAACGCGGTGGAGGCCCTCGGGATTCCGCACAGCCACTCTCCGGTGGCCGGGGTGGTCACGGTAAGCGCAGGTGTTGCCGCCATGATCCCCGACCTCGACGCAGACCGGCAGCAACTGGTGGAGGCCGCGGACCGGGCGCTGTACCGGGCGAAGCTCAAAGGGCGCAATACCGTGGTCGCTTCGAAACGGGAGACGGACCAGACTGCCCGGCAGGTATACCCGCAGGCGGTAAGCTGAAGGGAAGGGGAAGGGCAAAAGGGGGGGCGTTGGGGCTCCGGCGCCGGAAACGCCACTTTCAGGTCAGCCAACTTCCGCAAGCGCACAAGCGAAAGGGGACAGGCACCTGGCGGAGCCAGTCCCCTCCTTCGGCAAGGTAGTTTCCATCAGAGTTCGCGGCGCGAGATGGTGAGGAGCTCGTCTATGTAGGAGAGGTGCCACTGCTCCTGCGACAGGTTGGTGCGCAAGACCTCCATGACTTCCTCGGGAAAGGGCTGGGCGACGGCTTCCTGATACTTGCGGTTGGTCACCTTTTCGTTCCCCTTCATCGCCTCCAGGGCCTGCTTGGCGCCGGTGAGGCTCATGAGGGCGGTGAAGCCTTCGATCAGGTATCCCTTCAGGTCCGGCGTCGGCTTGGTCGGTGTCCCACCCATCTGCTGTACCAACGCGGTGAGGTTGGTGATGTGGTTACGGTGGTCATCCTGGTACTCACTAAACCTCTTGGCGATGTCCTTGTACCCGATGTGTTTGATGGCCTGCTCGTAGGCCTCCACAGCATCGACGTCCAACTGGATCAGGTCGTTCAGCCTGTCGATCATCTCCGTCCTTTCCATGTCGGCCTCCTGCAGATAATGTGAAATGTCTAATCCAGAGTGCAGGCATACATTGTAGCCGCAGTCCGCTTGATGGCAACTGCTCACTGCAAGGTGGTGACTGTGCTTGACCTCCCTTTCCCAGCCGTTATCATCCTTGTGTCGGTTCATCACACAGAGAGACAATCCCACGGAGAACTACATGGAAACAGGAACCAGGTTCAAGGCGCTGGTGGTTGAGAAGGGGGCGGACCAGACCTTCACCAGGAGCATAAAACAGCGGGCTATAGACGAACTCGATGCGGGAGAGCTTTTGGTGCGGGTGCGTTATTCCTCGCTCAACTACAAGGATGCCCTTTCCGCCACCGGGCACCCGGGCGTGACCAGGCAGTTCCCCCATACGCCGGGCATCGATGCCGCGGGGGAGGTGGTTTCCTGCAGCGACGGACGCTTCGCGCCGGGTGACCAGGTGGTGGTGACGGGGCACGACCTGGGCATGGAAACCGACGGGGGGTGGGGCGAGTACATCCGGGTTCCCTCGCAATGGGGGGTACCGCTTCCGGCCGGGCTCACCCTGCGTGAGAGCATGATCCTGGGGACGGCGGGGTTCACGGCCGGACTTTCGGTGCTGAAGCTGGAGCGGGCGGGGGTAAGGCCGGAGAGCGGCGACATCCTGGTCACCGGCGCGACCGGCGGGGTCGGGACCCTGGCGGTCAGCATGCTGGCCAGGGCGGGGTACCGGGTGGTGGCCGCCACCGGAAAGATGGGGGATGTCCCCTTTTTGGCGGAGATTGGTGCGGCGGAGGTCATTTCCCGCGAGGAGGTGACCGCGGGAGGGGAGCGGGCCCTGATGAAGGAGCGCTGGGCGGGGGCGATCGACGTGGTCGGGGGGGAGACCCTTGCCGCCGTGCTGAAATCTACCCGCTACGGCGGAACCGTCACCTGCTGCGGTCTGGTCGGTTCGGCGGAGCTCCCGGTCAACGTGCATCCCTTCATCCTGCGCGCCGTGACCCTGGTCGGCATAGACTCCTCGCGCTGCCCGACCGACACGCGGCTGGAAGTATGGCAGCGGCTTGCGGGCCCTTGGCGCCCGGCACTGCTGGACCAGATGGCGACCGAGGTGACGCTGGAGGGGCTGGAGGAGAAGATCGGGCGCATCCTGCAGGGGGGCATCAGGGGGAGGGTGCTGGTGAGGTTGTAGGGAGACCGGAGCACCCGTTCTGCGATAAAAAAAGGCCAGTCCGTCGGACTGGCCTTTTTCCTTGCGGGGCTGCTCAAGAAATCGGGATGCGGTGCCCCGTGCCGCGTTGCTGTTCCGGCTTGGGGAGCCGGATGGTGAGGACGCCGTGCTTGAGGTCGGCCTTGATCTTGTCCTCCTCGATCGGGTACGGCAGCAGGACGCTGCGGGAGAAGCTGCCGTAGCGGCATTCGGAGAGAAAACCTCCGGAGTCTCCTTTTTCCTCCCGCATCACCTTTTTCTCACCCCTGATGGTCAGGCGCCGGTCCACCAGTTCCACGCTGAAGTCTTCCTTCTTCATCCCCGGCACTTCGGCGCGGATGACGAGTTCCTCCGCGGTCTCGTGCATGTCCACCAGCGGTCCGCCGCGCTGCATGAACGCCGGAATCGCGTCGGCGGTAAGGTTTTCCAGCGTTCGCTCCTCTTTCTTCGCGGGCACCAGGTTGTTGAGCAGGGTGCCCACCTTGTCCTGTACATGTTCAAGGGCTTCGCGCCACTTTTCAGGTACCAGGCTTGCCATCCCTCATTCACCTCCTGTGCAACGTTGTCAGCTCACCTGCACGTCGATGCGCCGCGGCTTGGCGATCTCGGCCTTGGGTATGCGCAGGGTCAGGATGCCGTTGGCGAAATCGGCCTTGGCCTTGCCGTGGTCGAGGCTGTCCGGGATGGTGAACTGGCGGAAGTAGCTCCCCAGCTCGAACTCCCGGTACACCGCGTTGCCGGGCACGGAATGCGCTGCGGGTGCGCTGATGGTGAGGACTCCCTTCTCCACGTTGACGTCGATGTTCTCTTTGGTTGCGCCCGGGAGGTCGGCGGTCACGAACAGGCCTTCCTCGGTTTCGATGATGTTCACTGCCGGGCGGATGAATCTTTCGTTCGACCTCGTCTCTTCACGGGTCTGGACGTTCATTTCGTCGTTTCTTTCGGTCAAGCTGTTGGGTGCCATGTTGACGACCTCCTTTCCTATATTCTCGCTTAAGAAAGCTTGATCTCGATCTTCTTCGGCTTGGCGTGTTCCGCTTTCGCCATGGTTATGGTCATGATGCCGTCCTTGCACTGGGCGGTGATCTTGTTGGCGTCGATGTCGACCGGAAGCTCGAGGGTGCGGCTGAACTTGCCGGAGCCGAGCTCGGTGCGGTGCACGATCCCCTTCATCTCGGCAAAGGGTTTGCGCTCGCCGCTGATGGTGAGGGTGTTCCTGAGCACGGAAAGCTCAACATCCTTGGGGTCGACCCCCGGCACCAGGGCTTCCACGTAAACGTTACCGTCGTCCTCGTTGAAGTTGACCATCGGGAAACGACGGGAGGCCACCGGCGAGAGGAACGTCGGCCCAAAGGGGCGGTTCATGCCGGCGCCGCGGAAAGCTTCGTCAATCTCCCTTCTCAGATTGTCCAGTTCCCTGAAAACATCCCAACTTGCCATGTCGATTACCTCCTTTCGGTGAGTCATTTTCTGAGCGTAAGATAATCATCGTTTTTACCTTGTCAAGGGGTGCGCGGCGGCGAAAAAACAACGGTGTAACGGTCCGTTGCGAGCGCATGGTTTTTTTTGTTTGTGGGCGGATGGTGTTGCTGAGGCAGAAGGGACAGGCTCCTTTGGGTGCCTGTCCCTTTAGCGGAACGCTACATTCTGCTTAACCAACGCACCAAGCAAGGGGACAGGCACCTGGCGGAGCCAGTCCCCCTTCAGCACAACGCACCAAGCAAGGGGACAGGCACCTGGCGGAGCCAGTCCCCTACGAGAACCGGCTCTTCAGGAAGTCGAGACCCTTGCCGACGAGGCCTCCTTCCGGGACCTTGCCGTCCGGGGTGGCCTGGTCGACGGCGTCGGGGAGGTAACGGGTCAGCTTGGTGACGGTCTCGTCGGTGGAAAGCCCGGCCTTGTTGGCCAACTGTTGCACCCGTTCGGGGCCCAAGACCTCGTGCAACTGGTTCGGGGTAACGGGAAGGTTGGGGCCGGTATCGATCCAGGAAGAGATGATGTGCCCGAGCCCTTTCTGGTTGAAGGCCTGGATGATGCCGCCCAACCCGCCGCTTTGGCGGTCGGTCAGCATGTCGATGATCCCCTGCATCAGGCCGGCGTCCCCTCCGCCGGCCATGCCGCGTACCTTGCCGGCAACGTCGTCAAAAATGCCCATGTCATCCTCCTTGTCGTGGTGGCCTGCTTACCAACGCAGCAAGGGGACAGGCACCTGGCGGAGCCAGTCCCCCCAGCCCGCACCTGGCCAGCGTGGTTAGCCTGCTTTAATAAGCGCAGAAGTTTACCACGAGGCTGGCCGGATGGAAGCGGCCGGATATACTTTGCCATCATGCCAAGGGGGTGGCGCATGCATTCGATCGGCAACGAGGCACTGCTTGACCTGCGCAAGGTGGCGTTTTTGTGCTCACGCAAGTTTCCCCAGGAGGCGGCGGAGAAGGCGTACCGCTGGGCCGACGCGCAGCGCCTGGCCGGCACCTGCGTCATCTCCGGCTACCATTCGCCCATCGAAAAGGAGGTGCTGTGCCGTCTTTTGCAGGGCAACCAGCCCATCATCATCGCGCTGGCGCAGGGGCTGAACCGGCTACACCCTGAGTGGGAGCGGCACCTGGCGGCGGGGCGCCTGCTGATCATTTCCCGCTATGCCCAGAGCGTAAGCCACCCCTGCGAGTCGAAGTGCTATCAGCGCAACAAGATGATGATCGACCTCGCCGACACTATTGTCATAGCGCACGCCTCCCCTGGAGGTAGCCTGGAGCGGCTGTGCTCCGACTGGGCGGGTAAAGTCACCGTGCTGTGAAGCGACTGGATCGGAAAGTTCTAAAAATAAAAATATTGACAATCCCGCCGGCCTTCTCTATAAACGAAAACAACTTTCAAAACCAACCACTGCCCTCGCTCATCTGACCGTTTCAGTCCCCAGACAATCAACGGTTTAACCGGGGATGATACGCAGGGGTGACACTCATTGCCCCCACGCGTTTCTGACAGTGGATTTCCGGGTTGTCTGCTTGAAAGTGAATGTCATTGTATGGAATGCCGGGAGGGCTCCCTCCGGTAGTACCGAGGCACGCGTGAACCAGACCAAGCGGAAGGTGAAAGAGCAGTTCCATCTTTTTCTCTCCAACAAAGGGCTCAAGGGCACCCTGCAACGCAGCCTGATTCTCGATGCGTTCCTCGACCTTGACCGCTCCACCCATATCGACGAGTTGTACCTGATCTTGCGCGGCAAGCATCCCAATATAGGCCATGCCACCGTGTACCGTGCCCTGCGGCTTTTCGCCAGCGCCGGCATAGCCCGCGAAATCAACCTCGGAGACGGGTTGACCCGCTACGGGGTGGCCGGCGGCCGGCGGCACGATTACCTGGTCTGCAACGACTGCGGCACCGTCACCGAGTTCGAGAACGGTTCCATCGAGCGGTACCAGGCCGAAGTGGCCCGCTCCATGGGCTTCACGGTCCAGTCGCTGAAGATCGAGTTGCGCGGGGTCTGCAACCGCTGCATGGCCCAGGCGGGCCGACACTCTTAACGATTCACCACGGGTTCAATTACTGACAGGTGCCGTCATGGCGCCGGTGTCGCTCACACTGAAACTGTGAGTTCAAGGGAGAACTCTTTTTTTTCTCCAATGAGTGAAAATGGTTTTCAGTTTTGAAGCCCCCGGTCGATACGATGGAATAGTCATAAAAGACCAACTGATACAGCACATTTCTTATGGTTTGCGACCTTGAATGAGTCGGAGCCGCAACAGAGAGAAGAGGAGAGATCCATGTTCAAAGTGAAGAACAAAACCGTGTCCGGGATGTTCCTGCTGGGAAGTCTTTTACTTGCTTCAGGGACGGCGTTCGCTCTGCACCCCGACCTGGTGGTGCCTGAAAAGGTGGAGTGCAAAGTAAAGGCCTGCCAGGAGATCCTGCGCCTGGGCAACAAGTACCAGGTGGAGGGGCTCTTCTCCAAGGAATTTCAGGCGGGAAAGGCCGCGTGCAGCCGTATGGACGTGGCGCTGGCGGTGCATCTTCTCACCGAGAAAATGGCGGAAAAGGTGGTCAAGGAGGGGAACCAGGCGGTGGACAAGGAGGATCTCCTGCTCCTGAGCGACCTCAAGGAGGAGCTGCGCGCCGAGATGCTCCTGGTCGGCACCAGGACCTTCCAGTCGCGCAACGAGGACCTCGGCACCCGGTTTACCGCCCTCACCAGGAACATCGCCCTTTCCGGCGGGATGGTCGGCGTGCTGCAGGGCTCCATCGGCAACAAGCCCAAGGACTCCACCGACGTGGTGGGGCGCGCCGACCTGGTCTTCAACTTCAAGGTGGGTGAGAGCACCATCGCGGTGATCGACGTCGAAGCGACCGGCGGCGACGGCATCGACTCCAAGGTGGCCTCCTTCTCCGGGCTGAACGGCGTGGCCGGCTCCACCGGCGACCGGGTCCGTTTCCGGGAGGCGTGGCTCGAGCACTCCGCTCTCAACGACCGTCTCCTTTTCACCGCCGGCAAGGTGGATCTCTCCAATTACTTCGACAGCAACGCCGTTGCGGGCGACGAGAACAGCCAGTTCCTCTCCGGCGCCTTCGTGCATTCCGCGGTGCTTCCCTTCCCGGCCAACGGCCCGGGCGCCCGCATCCAGGCAAAACTGGCGGAGCCGCTCACCTTTGGCATCGGTTACGGCAGCGGCGACGCCGACAGCGCGGACAGCTCGGACAGCGCCGACATCTTCGACCACGGCTTCGGCATCGCCGAACTGGACTACAGGCACAAGGCGGGTGACCTGGAAGGAAACTACCGGGTCTACGCGGCCTTCGACGGCGCCCCCGCGGACGGCGCCGGCAAACTGGTCGCCAAAAACGCCTACAGCGTGGGCGTAAGCTTCGACCAGCAGGTCACCGACAAGCTCACCCTCTTCGCACGTTACGGCCAGCGCGACAAGGACGTCTATGCGGCGACCCGCGCCTGGAGCGCCGGCGGCCACTACCAGGGGCTCATCGCGGGCCGCAAGGACGACGTGCTCGGCTTTGCCTTCGGCCAGGTGAAGGCGGCCCGGACCGTGGCCGACGCCCAGGAGAAACTTGCCGAGGTCTACTACCGCTACAAGGTGAGCGACCAGATCGAGATCTCGCCGGTGGCGCAGTACCTGGTCAACCCGGCCGGCATCGGCGCCAGCGACAACGTGGTCGCCCTCGCCCTGCGCGCCAAGATCAGCTTCTAGAGAAAGGGGAGGGGCACCTCCCTCACCCGCCCTTCGGGCACCCTCTCCCGGAGGGAGAGGGAACTAGCGGGAGATTCTCGCTAATCGGGTAAAGAAAAGGAAAAGGAGCAGCCATGATACCTCTGGGACTGTTAAGCGCGGGAGAAAACGGCGAGATCGTCGAGATCATGTTCGGCAGGGGGGCGGCCGCCGGCAGCCCGGACGCCGAACATGAAAAGACCATGGTCCGGATCGAGGAGATGGGGCTCCGGATCGGCAAACACGTGGAAATGCTGACCAACGGCGGCAACACCATCCTGCTCAGGGTGGACGAGTCGCGGATCGCGCTGGCCCGCCGCATGGCAATGAAAATCATGGTGAGGAGATAGGGTGATGAATCTGGCAAAGCTTAAACCGGGGCAGAAGGGGAAGATCATGTCGATCGGTTCCATCGGCCCGCTGAAGAGGCGGCTGATGGACATGGGAGTGTTGGTGGGCGAGGAGGTCAAGGTGCTCAAGGTGGCGCCTTTGGGCGACCCGATCGAGGTGAGCATCAAGAGCTACAACCTGTCGCTCAGGAAGAAGGAGGCGGAAGGCATCGCGGTGGAGGTGGCAGGATGAGCACGCAGCTGAAGCACAAGGAGGAGGAACTGGACGCCGAGCTGTCCGGTCACAGCGCCGCGGCGCGCACCATCACGGTGGCGGTGGCAGGTAACCCCAACTCCGGCAAGTCGACCCTGATCAACGCCATCGCCGGCACCCGCCTGCACGTCGGCAACTGGGCCGGGGTGACGGTGGAGAAAAAGGAGGCCCTCTTCGAGTTCGGCGGCAGGAAGATCCGGCTGGTCGACCTTCCCGGCACCTACTCGCTCTCCCCGTACTCCCAGGAAGAGATCGTGGCGCGCGACTACCTGGTCCACGAGCGCCCCGACCTGATCATCAACGTGGTCGACGCCACCAACCTGGAGCGCAACCTCTACCTCACCGTGCAGATCATGGAGCTGGGCATCCCGGTGGTGATGGCGCTCAACATCTACGACGAGGCCACTGAGAAGGGGTACCGCATCGATGCCAGGGCGATGGAAGAGATGCTGGGCATCGCCGTGGTGCCCACCTCGGCCACCAAGAAGACCGGTCTCGACGAGCTGCTGGCGACGGCGCTGCGGGTGGCCGACGCCCCGAAGCAGCGGGCCCCGAAAAAGCTCAACTACGGTGAAGACATCGAGGTTGCCTGCGACTACCTGGCCAAGTCCTTCCGCACCAGCTACCCGGCCCTGATCGACAACTACCCGCAGCGCTGGCTGCTCCTGAAGCTCATGGAGCAGGACGACCACGTCATGAAGGAGCTCGGGCTGGACAACCTCGACTTCCTGGACCAGGCGCTGCACCACCTGAGGAGGGCACACGGCGAGGACATCGAGTCCATCATGGCCGACGCCCGCTACTCGCTCGCCTCCGGGCTCACCCGCGAGGTGCTGCACAAGCCGGAACTGCGCCAGACCGAGCTGACCGAGAAGATCGACAAGCTCGTGCTGAACCGGTTCCTGGGCATCCCGATCTTCATGGCCGCCATGTGGCTTTTGTTCAAGCTCACCTTCGATCTTTCCGCCCCCTTTGGTGACTGGATCGGGGCCATGACCGAAGGACCGTTCAAGCGTTGGGCCTCCGCCATCCTGACGCCGCTGGGCGCGCCGGACTGGACCGTCTCGCTGGTGAACGACGGCATCATCGCCGGCGTGGGCTCCGTGCTCGTCTTCGTGCCGGTTATCTTCGCCATGATGTTCTTCATCACCTTCCTGGAGGGGAGCGGCTACATGGCCCGCGCCGCCTTCGTCATGGACCGCACCATGCACTCCATCGGCCTGCACGGCAAGTCCTTCATCCCGATGCTGCTCGGTTTCGGCTGCAACGTGCCGGGCATCTACGCCACCCGTACCCTCGAGAACCCCAAGGACAAGGTGCTGACCGCGCTGCTCGTGCCGCTCATGTCCTGCGGAGCCAGGCTGCCGGTTTACGTGCTCTTCGTGGGTATTTTCTTCCCGAGTAACTCGAGCACCGTCATCTGGTCGCTCTACATCATGGGGATCCTGCTTGCCATCGGCATGGGGCTCATCTTCAAGAGGACCCTGTTCCGCGGCGAGGCGCCCATGTTCATCATGGAGCTCCCCCCCTACCGCATGCCGAGCCTGCACAGCCTGTGCGTGCACACCTGGGAGAAGGGGAAGCACTTCCTGTTCAAGGCGGGCACCTACATCTTCGCGGTCTCGGTCCTGGTCTGGTTCCTTTTGAACCTCCCGTGGGGCGTCGAGCATAAGCGCGACTCCTACCTCGGCCAGGCCGGCGCCGCCATAGCGCCCATCTTCCAGCCGGTTGGCTTCGGCACCTGGGAGGCCGCCTCCTCGCTCATCACCGGCGTCATCGCCAAGGAGATCGTGGTAGGCACCATGGGCGAGATCTACGCGCCCAAGAAAGACGAGAAGAAGGAAGTCCCGACGCTGCAGGAGGACCTGAAGGAAGTGGCCACCTCGTTCGGAGAGGCCTGCGTCAAGGCTGTGAAGACGCTGCTCTATCTCCCCCAGGCCGAGGAGCAGGAGGAAGATAGGGCGGGCCTGAAAGCTGCCATCGGCGGCTCATTCACGCCTTTGAGCGCCTATGCCTTCATGGCTTTCGTGCTCCTCTACATGCCGTGCGTGGTCGCCATTGCGGCCATGAGACAGGAATTCGGTACCTGGAAATGGGCCGGCGTAGGGTTGCTGTACCAGACCGCGCTGGCGTGGGGTGCGGCACTCATCATCTACCAGGGGGGACGTCTCCTGGGGCTGGGAGGTTGAAAATGGGAGTTGCCGATGTGATCATTGCCGGCGCCATCGTGGCCGGAGCGTGCTACATCCTGTACGCTACCTTGTGGAAGAAGAAGGGGTGCTGCGGCTGCGAAGGTGGGAGCTGCTGCAAGAAGTAGAGGTGTGCAACGACAAGGGCCGGGGGAAGATCCCCCGGCCCTTTTGCGTAGTCGGCGTGCCCGTTCAGGCGTAGACCGAGAAGCCCTCCGGCGGGTTCACGGCGGCGGCCTGCTGGGCCAGGATATTGGCCATCTGCATCTGGGCATTGGCCGCGTTCTTCATCAACTCCATGGCGGCCGACTCCCGGGCAAGAGCGGCGGCGCCTGCTACCTGCATGGTTGCTATGGTGGTTACATCCATAACGTGTCCTCCTGACCCCCTTTACCTCGGGCGTTGCTCCTCTTTTCGGCACCTGAGGTGCAACTCTTGAGAACAATTTCGCCGGCCCTTATTGTTCGACCATGCTTTCCTTGAGTCTCGTTTCCACCAGGATCTCGCTGGTGAGGGTGCGGTGCACCGGGCACTTCTCGGCGATCTCCAGGAGCTTTTGCCTCTGCTCCTGGTCCAGTTCCCCGATCAGTTCCAACTCCCGGACGAACTTGTCGATGCGCCGGTCCTGGGACTCGCAGTCGCGGCAGTCCTCGGCGTGGATCTTGTGATGGGATAGCCGCACCAGCGCGTCGACGAGCGGCCACCCCTTGCGCCGGGCGTACATCTGCACCGTCATCGAGGTGCAGGCCGCGAGCCCTGCCATGACGAACTCGTAAGGGGAAGGGCCCTCGTTGCTGCCGCCGTAGCTGACGGGCTCGTCGGCGGTGAGGCTGAAGCCGTTGGCGAAGATCTCGGTGCGGAAGCCTTCGGGCCCGGTGCGGGCGGTGACCCTGTTGTCGGCGGCCAGAAACTGCCGCTGCGCCATGGGCTGCGCCTCGGCGCCATCGAGATAGCGTGTGGCCCACGAGGCGATGACCTCGCCGGCGTAGCGCGAGTCCGCCGCCTCCGACATGAGGTGGTCGGCGCTCCCCAGCGAGACGAAGCTTTTGGGCTGGTGGGCGGCCTGGAAGATCTGGGTGGCGTTGTCGATCTTCACGATGGTGTCTGCCGGCGAATGCAGCACCAGGAGCGCCCCCTGCAGGTTCGCCAGCGTCTCGGCGGGGCGCTGCGCTTCCAGGTCGTCGAGGAGGCTTTTCCTGATGGTGAAGTTGCTGCCGCCCAGGTTCACCGTCGCCTCCCCCTGCCGTTCCGCCTGTTCGGCCGATTTTCCCAACAGGCGGCGCAGGTGGGATGGGCTGTAGGGAGCCGCGATGGTGGCCACCGCCGTCGCCGAAGGTAGTGCACCGGCGGCAACCAGCACGGCCGAGCCCCCCAGGGAGTGTCCCACCAGAAGCCGCGGCGCCTCGTACTCGCGCTCCAGGAAGCGCGCCGCCGCCACCAGGTCGCTTACCTGCGACGAGAAGGTGGTGTCGGCGAAGTCTCCTTCGCTCTCGCCCAGCCCCGTGAAGTCGAAGCGGAGCACGGCGATGCGCCGGCTGCTCATGGCCCGCGTGATGTTGACGGCGGCCTTGATGTTCTTGGAGCAGGTGAAGCAGTGGGCGAAGATGGCGTAGGCGACCGGGCGCTCGTCGTCGGGAAGCTCCAGACGCGCCGCCAGCTTCATGCCGCTTGCGTTGGTAAAGGTGATCTTCCTGGTGTTCATGGCGCACTCCTCGACGGGACATCCTGCCCGGCGCGCATACCTTTGTCTACTGAAGACTCGAAAAGGATAATAGCGGGCTGTATCAAGTCAATGTGGTGTAATAAAAAAATTTAACAGAATGGGTTTTTATTGTGATTGTGCATCTCTGAAGTTGGAATAATGGGATTTAAATCACAACACGGTAACGCTTTACCTCTTTTCTCTTTAAAGAGAATGAGTTATAAACATAACCTCCATTCTTGTATTGTAATGCGATGCTAATCGGGAGTCGAATGATGTTTGCCACGTGGTCGATCAAGAAGAGAGTAATCGTTTCCGTTGTCGCTTTGTGTGTCGCCAGCATCGCCATCCTGGGGGTGTTCGCCTACCAGTACCAGATGTACCAGATGCGGGAGGGACTGAAGGACGAAGCCGCCAACAGCGGCCGCCTCTTCGAGGCGCTCCTGAAAGGTGACGCCGAAGGGTTGGCCCGCGCCCATGCCGGCCTGGACAAGCTCGACGCGATATTAGCCCCCTTTGCCGCCGGCAACAAGGACGCGCTCCTTGCCGCCGCCAAACCCATCTTCAGCGAGATCAAGCAGAACAACAACATAACCCACATGTATTTCATCCAGCCTGACGGCAAGGTGCTGCTGCGGGCGCACAAGCCGGAGCAGGATGGCGACATCCTGAAGCGGGAAACCTTCCTGAAGGCCCAGGCCACCAAACAGATGACCTGGGGGCTGGAGATGGGCAAGAACTTCTTTTCGCTGCGCTGCGTGAAGCCGGTCAGCTACCGGGGCAACGCGCTGGGGTACCTGGAAGTGGCCGAGGAGATCGACCACGTCTTCCAGCAGATGAAGCAGATCACCGGCAGCGACGTCGCCCTTTTTCTCACCGAGGATTACCTGAAGAGCAAGTCCACCGAGGTGAAGAGCGAGCTGGTGCATTCCTTCCGCATTCTCAACCCCACCAACAAGGCGGTGGCGATAGGGGTCGCAGCGAAGGTCGGTAACGAGATGACCGAGGGGGTCAAGGAACCCAGCATCGCCATCGTCTCCTTCAACGGGGGCAAGTACCTGGTCGGCATCAGCCCGGTCCGGGACGCCTCCGGCGGCACCGCGGGGCTCCTGTTCTCCCACAAGGAGATCAGCCCGCTGTTCGTAACCATGTGGAAAGGGGTGGCCGCCCAGATTGCGATCTTCATCACCATCGTGCTGGCCTCCCTTGCCATCCTGTACCTGTCGCTCAAGCCGAGCCTCGATCTCTTCACCACCCTCAAGGAGCACATCGTGGCGGTCACCTCGACCTGGGATCTCAATCGTCGGCTCGAGGTGGAGACCCAGGATGAGATCGGTGCCATGGCAACCGAGTTCAATGCCATGACCGACAAGCTCGCCGTGATGGTGCGGCAGGTGAGCCACTCCAGCAACGAACTGGGTGCGGTGTCCGAGAACCTGATGCAGGTTTCGGGCACGGTGGTGTGGGCCGCCGAGCAGCAGTCCACCTCCGTTCACGAGGCTTCCAGCGCCATGACCCAGATCACCACCTCGATCAAGGGGGTGGCGCATGCGGTGGAAGGGCTGTCTCAGTCGGCGTCCGAGAGCTCTTCGTCGGTGCTGGAAATGGCCTCCAGCATCGAAGAGGTGGCGCTCAACGCCGAGGCGCTGGCGCAGCAGGTGGACGAGGTAGGTTCGGCCATCATCGAGATGGCGGCCTCCATCAAGCAGGTCGGTCGCAACGCGGACCTGCTCCTCGAAGAGGCCAGCATCAACTCCTCCTCCATCGTCGAGATGGACAGCTCGATCAAAGAGGTGGAAAAGAACGCGCTCAACACGGTGCAGATCTCGGAAGCGGTCAAGCAGGACGCCGAGATCGGCAAGAGCGCGGTCGAGTCCACCATCCTCGGCATCAGCGCCATCAAGGCCTCCTCGCGCATCACCTCGGAGGTCATCGCGACCCTTTCCCAGCGCGCCGGCGACATCGGCACCATCCTCTCGGTCATCGACGACGTGGCCGAGCAGACCAACCTGCTGGCGCTCAACGCGGCCATCATCGCGGCGCAGGCCGGCGAGCACGGCAAGGGCTTCGCGGTCGTGGCGGGCGAGATCAAGCAGCTCGCCGAGCGCACCAGCGCATCCACCAGGAAGATCTCCGACGTCATCAACGGCGTCCTGGAGGAAACCGACCGCGCGGTCGGCGCCATCCGGCAGGCGGAACAGAACATTGCCCAGGGGGAGGAGCTCTCCCGCAAGTCCGGGGAGGCGCTGGAGAAGATCGTGGCCGGCGTGCAGCAGGCGACCGAGCAGGTCAACGGCATCGCCCGGGCCACCGCCGAGCAGGCGCGCGGCAGCCTGATGATCAGGGAGACCACCGACAAGGTGACCACCATGGTGCGCCAGATAGCGATCTCCACCCGCGAGCAGGGGGAGGGGAGCAGCCTGGTGCTGAACGCGGTGGAAAAGATGAAGATGCTCACCGACCAGGTGAAGAGTTCGACCCGCGAGCAGAGCAACGTCGGCGGTTTCATCGCCAAGTCCACCGAGAACATCACCGAGATGATCCGCCGCATCCAGAGGGCGTGCGACGAGCAGAGCAGGGGCGCCGACCAGGTGCTGCCGGCCGTGGAGAGCATCAAGTCCGCCACCGAGAGCAACCTGGGCGCGGTCAAGGTGCTCGGCGAAAGCACCTCGGCGCTGGCCGGCCAGATCGGCGTCCTGCAGAACGAGATCGACCGCTTCGACGTCTCGTCCGCCAAGGACTGACCCCACCACCAACGCATGCCCCCCTGCCGCTGGAGGGGACTGGCTCCGCCAGGTGCCTGTCCCCTTACTGCTGGGGAAGTTGGCTGAGCTGAAAAAGCGTTCCGCCAAAGGGACTGGCACCTGACGGAGCCAGTCCCTTCTGCTGCTCCCCATCCTCCTGATCCCGCCTGCTTGATCTCTTCCACCCCGCACCCATCGTAAAACCCGGTATAATTCCTGTCGTTGTTTTTTACGTTCCGCTGGCCTCGGCACAAAAAGGGCGGCTCGTATGTCCGAAAACGATGGCACCTTCACCGTGATGACCTACAACGTGCACCGGCTGACCGGCAACGACCGGCACACCTCGGCCGCGCGCATCGCACAGGTCATCGACACCTACCAGCCCGACATCGTGGCGCTCCAGGAGCTCCCCGGCGCGCGCTTTCGTCCCGAGATCGGGGGCGCCTGCCAGGACCTGGCCCATGAACTGGCACTGCTCTCCAGAAGGGACGTGCACTACAGCCTGGAACGGGAGCGGTGGGGCAAGGTGGTCTTCAGCCGGTTCCCGATGCGGCTGGTCCGGGCCGGGGGGCTGCACCCTGAGAACCGCTACCGGACCATGGTGCCGCGGGGCGTGATCTGGGTGGAGATCGACGTGTACGGACAGAAGCTGCAGTTGGTGAACACCCACCTGGGACTCACCCCGCAGGAGCGCAACTACCAGGCCAAGGTCCTGACCGGCCCGGAGTGGCTCGCGCACCCCGACTGCCGCCCCCCGCTGGTGCTGTGCGGCGACTTCAACGCCCTCCCCAGCTGGAGCATCCACAAGCGCCTGAGAAACGCGCTGCAGGACGAGCAGGAGCGGCTCAAGTTCGGGCACACCCAGTTCACCTTCCCGAGCAACATGCCCATCGTCCGCTTCGACCACATCTTCATTTCGCCCGACCTCGCGGTCGAGAGCGAACTGATCCCGCGCACCAAGCTGACCCAGGTCGCCTCGGACCACCTGCCGCTGATCGTGAAGCTGCGCCTGGCAAGCCGGGAGGAGCCGTGACCGTCAGTGAAACAGCAGCGAATAATGCCAAAAGACCTAAAGTCGAGGAGCCGGTACGCCGAAGAGAGGGAAGGATCAAACACATGCCCCTGAGCGGGGAAACGGAGAGATGCTATGAGCGAATACACGGAGATGCCGGACGATATGGAAGTGCAGGAAGTTATCATCGAGCGCGTGCTGCAGAACACGGGCTCTTTGCTGGAAATCTGCCTGGTGAAGCACGGCCGCCAGTACGAGGCGGCGATCTTCGTGGAAGGGAAATACAAGCCCGGGCCGCCGCTGCCGCGCCCGCTGGAGTCCCCCTCCGGCAGCTTCAGTCACTGGATGGGGGTGCGTCCCAAGGTGGGGCTTTCCCAGGAGGAGGCGGACCAGATCTTCTACGAGGTGAACGGCCTGAACGCCCTGCACCGGATCCAGATGAAGGACGACTGGGGCCATCTGCTGGACACCGTCTAGAGAGAAGGGACTGGCTCCGATAGGTGCCTGTCCCTCTAGCGGAACGCTCCATTGCGCTCTGCCATCTTCACCAGCACAAAGGGGACAGGCACCTGACGGAGCCAGTCCCCCTCAGGCACAAGGGGACAGGCACCTGACGGAGCCAGTCCCCCTCAGGCACAAGGGGACAGGCACCTGACGGAGCCAGTCCCCCTCAGGCAAAGGGGACAGGCACCTGACGGAGCCAGTCTCCCTCAAGCCCCAAGCGCCACAATAGCAAAAGGGCCGCCCCCATCGAGGGGGCGGCCCTTTTGCGTCTACGTTTTCAGGTTCTGTCTCAGGTTCTCTCTCCCTCCGGGCCTTCGCCCACCGTAGGGCTTCGGTCCGCAGGCGGGAGAGGGTGCCCGCAGGGCGGGTGAGGGAGATGGCACCAGCAGCATGTTGCCCATGGCGACGCCCTCACCCCTGCCCCTCTCCCAAAGGGTGAGGGGAAAAGCGACTTACATTTCGACCCGGGTGAGTACCCCCTGCAGCTTGCTGGCGGGGAGTTGGTTGAACTGGACGAAGTTCGGGCTCAGCTTCTTGATGGCGTTGAACACCTTCCAGATCGGGTTGTTGGTGGTGATGTCCTCGACGCCGTAGAAGATGACCTTCTCGTGGATGTTGTTCTTTTTGAGCAGCGTCTCGATGTCGATCACCTCCATGTAGCCGGCGAAGATCTCGAAGGAGTCCAGTCCCGTGCCCCGGTTCTCGGTCAGCTTGTAGGAGACGCCGAAGGGCTCGTCGGTCCTGATGATGGAGATGAAGACGTTGCGCTCGTAGATGATGTTGCTGCGGATGATGCAGTGCACCACGTACGGCGGCACCACCGCCCACTCGCGGGTGAAGAACAGGCCGATGCCGGGGATGGTGCGGTTCTTCGCGTAGATCTGCTCGTAGGACATGAGGAAGGTCTCCACGTCCAGCGGCTTGAGGGCCCGGTACAGGGCGCGCTGCCCCTTGGTCCAGAGCAGGATGGTCAAAAACGGCACCGAGGCGAGGATCAGCGACCAGTAGCCGCCGTGCGGCAGCTTGTTCAGGTTGGCGATCAGGAAGACGAAGTCGACCACGGTGACGGCGACCGCGATGGGGACCTTCCACTTCTTGGTGGTGTTGGCGAAGATCATGGTCATCATCATCCCGGTGATGGCCATGCTGCCGGTGACGGCGAGGCCGTAGGCCGCCGCCAGGTTCTCCGACTTCTTGAACAGCAGCATGATGAAGAGGACCAGCACCATCAGGGTCCAGTTCACCGAGCCGATGTAGATCTGGGACTTCAGGTGGCTCGAGGTGTAGTCCACCTTCATGAGCGGCATGATCCTGGTGGTGATCCCCTGGTAGATGATGGAGAACACGCCGCTGATCAGGGCCTGCGAGGCGATCACCGTGGCCAGGATGGTGAGCAGCAGGAAGGGGATGTACAGGTATGGGGCCTGCCCGTGGATCATGGCGAACAGGGTGTTCTTCTCGTGCTGGTGCTCCAGCAGGAAGGCGCCCTGGCCCAGGTAGTTGATCACCAGGGCGACGAAGACGAAATACCAGGCCCGTACGATCGGCTTTCTCCCCAGGTGTCCCATGTCGGCGTAGAGCGCCTCGCCCCCGGTGGCGCACAGGATGACCTCGGAGAGGACGAAGAAGCCGGACATGCCGTTGTCCAGGAAGAACTTGATGGCGTACCAGGGGGAGATGGACTTGAGCACCTCGGGATGCCCCGCGATGGCGATCAACCCGGAGACGGTGAGCGCCGAGAACCAGAGCACCATCAGGGGGCCGAAGGCGCCGGCGACCTTGTCGGTTCCCTTGGACTGGAAGATGAAGAGGATGATGGCGATGGTGGCGGCGATGGCGATGACGCCGGCCTCGGAGAGGTTCGCCGTGACCGGTATCAGTTCCAGGCCCTCGACCGCGGAGAGTATGGAAATGGCGGGGGTGATGACGCCGTCGCCCAAAAGCAGGGAGACCCCGATGAAGGAGAGCATGCCGATGAACCCCATGGCGCGCCCTCCCTTGAGCAGGCGGACCAGGATCTCCTTCAGGACGATGGTGCCCCCTTCCCCTTTTCTGCCGAGGCTCATAGCGAGCCAGGCGTACTCGACGGTGACCAGGACGAACAGGGTCCACACGATCAGCGACAGGATGCCGTAGATGTTGTCGGGGGTCGGTTTGGTGAGGGCGAAGATGACGGAAAGGGTATAGATGGGGCTCGTACCGATGTCGCCGAAAACAAGGCCCATCGATTTCACTACTCCGCCCCAGTATGATTGTTCGTGTTTCTGCATGGAGCACGCCTCCGGTAGGTAACAGCGCGCAACTTATAGCACCGCTCTGCGCGGCTGACAAGAAAAACCGCGCAACGTACCGGAGTATCTACATTTCCACCCGGGTCACCACGCCCTGCAGCTTGGCGGCGGGAAGCTTGTTGAACTGCACGAAGTTCGGGGTGACCTTCTTGATCAGGTCGAACAGTCTCCAGACCGGGTTCCTGGTCTCGATGTCCTCCACGCCGTAGAAGATGACCTTCTCCTGGATCCCGTTTTCCTTGAGCTGTTTCTCTATGTCCAGCACCTCCATGTACCCCGCGCTGATCTGGAAGAACTCCAGCCCGGTCCCCACGTCCTTCTTGTGGCGTGCGATGTTGCCGAAGGGTTCGTCGGTGCGCACGATGGAGATGAGCACGTTCCTCTCGTAGATGATGTTCGAGCGGATCATGCAGTGCACGATGTAGGGGGGGATGACGTCGAGCGCCTTGATGAAGAAGAGTGCGGTGCCCGGGATGTTCTTGGCCTTGGCGTAGATCTGCTCGTAGGAGAGCAGGAAGATGTCGAGGTCGAGCGGGCGCAGGGCGCGGTAGAGGTGGCGCTGGCCGTGGGTCCAGACCTGGATGGTGATGAAGGGGATCGAGGCCAGGATGATGGACCAGTAGGCGCCGTGCACGAACTTGGGGAAGGTCGAGGTGAAGTAGATCACGTCGATGGCGGCGATGACGCAGACCACCGGCACCTTCCACTTCTTGGTGGTGCGCGAGAAGACCATGATCATCATGATGGCGGTGATGGTCATGGAGCCGGTGACCGCCATGCCGTAGGCGGCGGCCAGGTTGCCCGACTTCTGGAAGAAGAACATGACGAAGATGACCGCGCACATGAGGGTCCAGTTGACGGCGCCGATGTAGATCTGCGACTGCATGTGGGTCGAGGTGTAGTCGACCTTGAACAGCGGCATGAGGCGCGTGGTGATCCCCTGGTAGACGATGGAGAACACGCCGCTGATGATGGACTGGGACGCGATGATGGTGGCGAAGATGGTGAGGATCAGGAACGGGATGTACAACAGCGACGACTCGCTCTGGATCATGGAGAACAGGATGTTCTTGCTGTCCGGGTGCTGCAGCAGGTACGCGCCCTGGCCCAGGTAGTTCATGTAGAGCGCTGCGAACACGAAGTACCAGGCGCGCACGATCGGTTTCTTGCCCAGGTGTCCCATGTCGGCGTAGAGGGCCTCGCCGCCGGTGGCGCACAGGATGACCTCGGAAAGGACGAAGTAGCCGGCGACGCCGTTTTCGCGGAAGAAGTTGAAGGCGTGCATCGGGTTGATGGCACCGACGATCTCCGGCGTGCCGGAAACGGAGACCAGTCCGGAGACGAAGAGCGCGCCGAAGTACAGGATCATGATCGGCCCGAAGATGCCGGTGATCTTGTCCGTGCCGCGCGACTGGAAGAAGAAGAGGGTGAGGGCGATCAGCGCGGCTATGCCGACCAGCACACCCTGTGGCGTCGTCTCGAGTCCCGGGATGAGCAGCAGGCCCTCGACTGCGGAGAGTATCGAGATGGCGGGAGTGATGACGCCGTCACCCAAAAGGAGCGAGACGCCCAGGAAGGAGAGAAAGCCCGCGAAGGCGAGCACGCGCCCCTGCCGGAAGAGCTTGATGATGATCTCCCGGAGCACGATCTCGCCCCCCTGGCCCTTCTTGCCCAGGCTCATGGCGAGCCAGGCGTACTCCGCGGTGACCAGGATGGTCATGGTCCAGAACACCAGGCACAGGATGCCGTACACGTTGGACAGGGTGGGCTTGGTCAGGGTGAAGACGACGGTGAGGGTATAGATGGGGCTCGTGCCGATGTCGCCGAACACGAGGCCGAGCGCTTTGACGATGCCGCCCCAGTAGGAAAGCTCGGATTTTTGGCTCATAAAACTCCAGCGTAACAAGAGAAGACTGTCATAGTGCGTCAGAAGCCGGTGCACTGACGGCGCAAGCGAACTTATACACCATTGCCGTTGGATTTGTCACCTCCCGTTCGAAAAAGCCTACCCGGCGGCCGGCGCCGGCTATCCCGTAAGGGGCGGAAATCCTTGTTTGCGCTTGACATTCCTCCCTATTGCTTGTAGCTTAAGTCGTTTCTCTCATGGCTTAAACTGACAGTGCGGAGGCCGCTTACATGGATTACAAGGACACACTCAATCTCCCGATCACCAACTTCCCGATGAAGGGAAATCTTCCCCAGCGCGAGCCCGAGATGCTCAAGCAGTGGGCCGAGGTTGACATACACAACAAGATCGAGGAGGCCGGCAAAGGCAAGCCGCGTTACGTGCTGCACGACGGCCCTCCCTACGCCAACGGTCACATCCATATCGGTCACGCGCTGAACAAGATCCTCAAGGACATCGTGCTGAAGAGCAAGCGTATGGAAGGCTTCGCCGCTCCCTACGTCCCGGGGTGGGACTGCCACGGCCTCCCCATCGAACTGCAGGTGGAGAAGAACCTCGGTTCCAAGAAGCACGAGATCTCCAAGCTGGAGATGCGCAAGCTCTGCCGCGAGTACGCCGCCAAGTTCGTCGGCATCCAGCGCGCCGAGTTCGAGCGCCTGGGCATTTTCGGCGACTGGAACGAGCCCTACCTGACCATGAACGCGAGCTACGAAGGGGCTACCGCCCGCGAACTGGCCACGTTCGCCGAGAACGGCGGCCTGTACAAGGGGAAGAAGCCGGTACACTGGTGCTCCTCCTGCGGCACGGCGCTGGCCGAGGCCGAGGTCGAGTACGCCGACCACAAGTCCCCCTCCGTGTTCGTGAAGTTCCCGCTGAAAGAGGACCTGGGCGGCGCGGTGCCTGAGCTTGCCGGCAAGAAGCCGTCCATGGTGATCTGGACCACCACCCCGTGGACCCTGCCGGCGAACCTCGCCATCGCCCTGCACCCGGAGCTCGACTACGTGGCGCTCGCCCTCAACAGCGGCGACGTGGTCATCGTGGCCGACGGCCTCAAGGAGAGCTTCCTCAAGGAGATCGGCGCCGAGGGGACCGTGCTGGCCAAGTTCCCCTCCAAGCTGCTGGAGAAGAAGTTGGCCCGGCACCCGTTCTACGACCAGGATTCCATCATCCTCCTGGGCGAGCACGTCACCCTGGAAGCCGGTACCGGCTGCGTCCACACCGCGCCCGGCCACGGCCAGGAAGACTACGAGCTGGGCCTGGCTGAAGGCCTCGACATCTACAACCCGGTCGACAACCGCGGCCGCTTCTACGAGAACATCGAGTTCTTCGGCGGCCAGTTCGTCTTCGACGCCAACAAGAACGTGATCGAGAAGCTGACCGAGGTCGGCGCGCTTTTGGGTTCCAAGGAGATCTCGCACTCCTACCCGCACTGCTGGCGCTGCAAGAAGCCGGTCATCTTCCGCGCCACCGAACAGTGGTTCATCTCCATGGAGAAGAACGACCTGCGCGGCAAGGCGCTCACCGAGATCAACAACGTCAACTGGATCCCGAAGTGGGGGCGTGAGCGCATCTACGGCATGATCGAGAACCGCCCCGACTGGTGCGTTTCCCGCCAGCGTTCCTGGGGCGTGCCCATCGCCGCCTTCTACTGCAAGAGCTGCGGCCATGTCATGGCCGACGGCAAGATCATGCACCAGGTCGCCGACCTCTTCGCCGAGCACACCTCCGACATCTGGTACGACTGGGATGCCGCCAAGTTCCTGCCGGAAGGGACCACCTGCCCCTCCTGCGGCAAGAACGAGTTCGAGAAGGAAGGGGACATCCTCGACGTCTGGTTCGACTCCGGCACCTCGCACGCCGCCGTGCTCGAACTGCGCGACAACCTCGGCTCGCCGGCCGACATGTACCTGGAAGGGAGCGACCAGCACCGTGGCTGGTTCCACTCCTCGCTTTTGGCCAGCGTCGGCACCCGCGGCCGCGCTCCCTACAAGAACGTGCTCACCCACGGCTTCGTCATGGACGGCGCCGGGAGGAAGATGAGCAAGTCCGTGGGCAACGTGGTGGCGCCCGAAGACGTCATCAAGAAGTTCGGCGCCGACGTGCTGCGCCTGTGGGTCGCCGCACAGGACTACCGCGACGACCTGCGCATCTCCCAGGAGATCCTGACCCGGCTCTCCGAGAGCTACCGCCGCATCAGGAACACCTGCCGCTACATCCTGGGCAACATCCACGACTTCAACCCGGACACCGATTGCGTCCCGTTCGAGCAGATGCCGGAGTTGGACCGCTGGGCCATGCACCAACTGGAGCTCTTGAAGGAGAAGGTGCTCGCCTCCTACACCGACAGCGAGTTCCACATCCTCTACCACGCCGTGAACGGCTTCTGCACCGTCGAGATGAGCGCCTTCTACCTCGACATCCTCAAGGACCGCGTCTACACCTCGAAGAAGGATTCGCTGGCGAGAAGAAGCGGGCAGACCGTGATGTACAGGGTGCTCGACGCCCTGGTGCGCATGGTGGCGCCGGTACTCTCCTTTACCGCCGAGGAAGTCTGGGCCGAGATGCCGGGCACCCGCGAGAGCAGCGTGCACCTGGCGCTCTTCCCGGCGCTCACCCCGGAGGTCAAGGACGAGGCGCTGGCCGTGCGCTGGGAGAAGATCATCAAGATCCGCTCCGAGGTCTCCAAGGCGCTCGAACTGGCCCGTGTCAAGAAGGTGATCGGGCACTCGCTCGACGCCGCCGTCGCCATCAAGGCGTCCGGCGAGACCGAAGCGCTCCTCAAGGAGTACGCGGATCAACTGGCCGAGATCTTCATCGTTTCCAAGGCGGAGCTTGCCGGTGCAGTCTCCGGCGAGGTGTACGTTGCGGAAGGGGTGGAAGGGCTCGAGGTGGGTGTCAGCGCGGCCCCCGGCGACAAGTGCGAGCGCTGCTGGTGCTACAGCGAGCAGCTGGGCGAAGACGCCGGGCACCCGGGCATCTGCCCGAAATGCCTCGCGGCGGTGAAATAAGAAGGAATTACCTAATTCGGAACGTCCATACCCTCTCCCCCCGGGCCTACGCCCACCGCAGGGCTTCGGCCCGCAGGCGGGAGAGGGTGCCCGTAGGGCGGGTGAGGGCGGTGCCACCGCCAATACCCTCACCCTAGCCCTCTCCCGGAGGGAGAGGGGACCTTGGGGCCAACTTCTAAAGGATGCTATGAAACCAAAATACTCGATCCTCGCGGCGGTTTCGGCGCTGGTGCTGGTGCTGGACCAGTGGAGCAAGCTCTATATCGACAAGAGCATGACCCTGCACAGTTCCTATCCCGTCATCGAGGGATTCTTCAACATCACCTATCTGCGCAACAAGGGAGCCGCCTTCGGCATCCTGGCCTCTTCGAGCTACCGGCTTCCCTTCTTCCTGCTGGTTTCGAGCATCGCGGTGATCGTGATCTTGGTGGCGGTCAGCAAGATGCGGGACGACCAGACCTGGAACGTCGCCTCGCTGTCCTTGATCTTTTCCGGCGCGCTGGGCAACATGATCGACCGCGTCCGCCTGGGCGAGGTCATCGACTTCCTGGACGTGCACTGGAAAGGACACCACTGGCCCGCCTTCAACATCGCCGACTCCGCCATCTGCGTCGGTGTCTTCATCCTGGCGGTGGACATGCTGCTCGAGGAGCGCAGGGAGAAGAAGAACCCGCCCACCCCGGACGCGCACTGACCGTTTCCTTTGCTAAAAGGGGACAGGCTCCGTCAGGTGCCTGTCCCCTTTGTTTTTGGTGAAGCTGGCTGAGCTGAAAGAAGCGTTCCGCCAAAGGGACAGGCACCTGACGGAGCCTGTCCCTTCTCCTCATCTAGCCGTTCTCCTCCAACAACCTCGCAAACAACTCCCTGATCTCGTTGGGCAGGCGGCGCGCCTTCATCTCCGGGCTGACGCAGGCCAGGGTCACCTTGGCCTCCACCAGCAGCTTGTCGTCTTCCTTTCTGACCACCTGCTGCGCGACGGTGAAGGAACTGTTCTTCAGCGTCGCAATCTGGGTGCGCACCACCAGTAGGTCGTCCAGCCGGGCCGGTGCGCGGAAGTTGGCGTCGATGTGGACCACGGGGAAGATGATGCCCATGTCGTGCATCTCGCGCACGGAGAGCCCGTGCGTCCTCAGGAATTCCGTCCTGGCCCTTTCCATGTAGCTTATGTAGTTGGAGTGGTACACCACCCCGCCTGCGTCGGTGTCTTCGTAGTAAATCCGTACTTCCAATGCAAACCTCCAAAAAACATCATTTACAGGGATAAAAGGGATAAAAGGGATAAAGGGGATAAAGGGGATAAAGGCCTTTAAGGCATAAAGGACTTTGGTCTCAAACCAAAAGATTGGTTTTAGATCTTATCCCCTGTATCCCCTTTATCCCTGTTAACCGCCTTTGGTGTTTTCCTCCCCCAGTATCCTGCCGTACACCTCGCGCACCGCCTCGGTGACCCGCTCGTAATCGGCCATGAGCGCCTGCCCGGGGTTCTTCAGCATCGGGTCATAGCCGAGCCTCCGGGCCAGCTTGTTCAGGTACTTGAGCGGGCCGCCCAGGTCGTTCATAGAATAGTCGTGGATGATCCTGAGACGGTTCTCCAGGCGGCGCAGGAAACGGTACCCCTCGGCCAGCGACTGGCAATCGGGTTCGGAAACGATGCCGAGCATGCGCATGGCGTCGAGCGCTTCCAGCGAGTTGGAGCTGCGGATCTCGCGGTGCTCGCAGCCGTATTTCAACTGCAGGAACTGGATGATGAACTCGACGTCGACCATGCCGCCGCGGCCGGTCTTGATGTTGTAGCTGCCGGTCGATTCCTTGGCGAGCTCGTTCTCCATGCGCATCCTGAGCCGGTGGATCTCCTTGCGTACCGAGTCGTCGGCGCTGGAGCCGTACACGGTCTGCTCGATGACCTGTTCCACCTTTTCCTTCAGCCGCGCATCGCCGTAGGTGACACGCGCCTTGGTGAGCGCCTGGCGCTCCCAGATCTGGGCTTCGGTGGCATGGTAGGCCTGGAAGGATTCGAGGGACGTGACCAGCGGCCCGGCGTTGCCGGAGGGGCGCAGCCGGGTGTCGATCTTGTAGGCGTAGCCCTCGCGGGTCTGGGTGGTCAGCACCAGGATGATCTTCTGCCCAAGCTTGGCGAAGTACTCGCGGTTGGTGATGCTCTTCTCGCCGTCGGTGAAGCCCTGCCCGTCGTAGATGTAGATGACGTCGAGGTCGGAGTGGTAGTTCAGTTCGAAGCCGCCCAGCTTGCCCATGGCCACGATGGCGAAGGCCGCCTCGTGCCTGGTACCGTCCTCCTCGACCACCATGGGACGGCCGAAACGGGCCAGTTCCCCGGTCGCTATGCAGCAGGCCGTGGCGAGGGTGACGTCGGCGAGGTCGGTCAACTGCTGCGCCACCTCGGGTTGCTTCATCTTGCCGTAGATGTCGTTCATGCCGATGCGCAGGAACTCTTCGTGGCGGTAGCTGCGCATCGCATCCAACTGTTCTTCCAGACCGTCGGCCTGGGTGATGAAATCGTCCAGTTCCTTGGCCATGGCGGCGCGTTCTTTTTGCAGGTAGGCGTAGCCGCGCGTGGTCATGCTGTCCAACAGTTCCGGGTGGCCGATGAAGATCTTGGAGAGGAACTCGGACATGCCGAACATGGAGGTCAGGAGCTTCAGGATGTCGCGGTTCTCGGCCAAAAGGGCGTAGATGGAGGAACGGGTCCTCTGCGAGGAGAGGAAGCGTTCCAGGTTGGTCAGCGCCAGGTCGGGGTCGGGGCTGTGGAAGACCTCCTGCAGAAACAGCGGGGCGATCTTCTCCAGGGTGCGCCGCCCCTGTTCGGTCAGGTTCACCTTGGCCGGGCCGTCGCGCAGCACCAGGAGGTTCTGGTAGGCGGCGTCGGGGTGCTCGAAGTGGCGCTCTTCGAGCATGTCCTTGATCAGGTCCGGGTCGGCGTTGTGGTCGAAGAAGAAGTGCACCTCGGGGAGCACCTCCTCCTTGATCTTCTCGTCGCGGGAGAGGAAGAGGTCGCCGTAGATGGCGGAGACGGCGCGCCGGTGCCCTTCCAGGGTCTCCCGGAAGCGCTCAAGCCCGTCCTTTCTGAGGTAGCCGCAGCGCCTGGCCAGCGCGTGCAGTTCCTCGTCCTTGCGGGGCAGGGCGTGCGTCTGCCGCTCCTGCACCACCTGGATGCGGTGCTCCACGGTGCGCAGGAAGCGGTAGGCGTCGGAGAGGGCGGTGCAGTCGGCTTCCTTGATGATGCGGGCCTGATGCAGCGTCTGCAGGGCTTTGAGGGAGTTGCGCTCGCGCAGTTGCGGGTTCTTGCCGGCGTAGACCAGCTGCAGCGCCTGGATGAAGAACTCGATCTCGCGGATGCCGCCACGCCCGAGCTTGATGTTGATCTCTCCCTCCTGGTTCCTGGCCAGGGAGGCGTCGATCTTCTTCTTCATCGCCATCATGTCCTCGATCAGGTTGTAATCGAGGTAGCGGCGGTAGATGAACGGGGTCAGCGCGGCGAGGATCCGCTCACCAAGCTCGATGGAGCCCGCCACCGGGCGCGCCTTCATCATGGCGGCGCGCTCCCAGGACTGGCCCCACGCTTCGTAGTAGACCTCGGCGGAACGCATGGAACTGGCCAGGTCGCCGGCCTTGCCGTCGGGCCTGAGCCCCATGTCCACGCGGAACACGAAGCCGTCCTCGGTGACCTGGGAGATGGCGCGGCTCACCATTTCGCCGAGCTTCACGAAGAAGGCGTGCAATGAGAGCTTGGCCTTGAAGCCGCCGCGTCCGTCCGGGATGCCGGTACTCTCTCCCTTGTCGGAAGAGTAGAAGTAGATCAGGTCGATGTCGGAGGAGAAGTTCAATTCCCTGCCGCCGAACTTGCCCATGCCGATGATGGTGAATTCCGCCTGCACCGGGCCGTCGGGGCCCAGTTCCATCGGCGTGCCGTGCTCCTGCACCAATTGTGCGAAGGCTGACTCGTAGGCGACTTGCAGGGTGGCCGCGGCGAGCGAGGAAAGTTCGTCGGTGACCTCCTCCAGGGTGGCGAGGCCGTTGAGGTCGCGTGCGGCGATGCGCAGCATCTCGGCGTACTTGAAGCGGCGCAGGTGCGAGAAGAGATCGGCGTAGCTGGTCCCCTCCGGGATGCGGTCGCGCAGGGCCTGCAGCATCTCGTCTTCGCTGCGACGCTGCATGATTTCGCGCTCGATGAAGAGGCGCTGCAGGTAGGATGGATCGCGGCAGATGATGTTGGTCAGGAAGGGGGAGGAACCGCAGATGTTCATCAACTGGATGTTGAGCGCCCGGCGGGAGCAGATCTCCAGCAGGATTTCGCGCGGCACCACGGTGCTGATGCGCTCGAAGCCGTTCAGCGCCATGTCCGGAAGCGGGGTGCCCAGGGCGGCGAGCGCCAGTTCGACCAGGCGCTCGCCCGGCAGCAGTTCGGAGAGGAGCCTCAGGTTTTCGACTGTGCGCGCGCCGTAGCTGAAGCCGACCTGTTCCAACTGGTGGGACAGGTCCCCCTTGTCCGGCTCCGAGAGCGCGGAAAGCAGCAGCGCGGCCAGGTCGGCGATGCGGCTCATAGTCCGACCAGTGCCTTCAGCTCTCTCTCGTAGTCGCCGCGCACCACCCCTTTTTCCGTGATGATGCCGGTGATGTAGCGGGCGGGGGTGACGTCGAAGGCGGGATTGCGCACCTTGACACCTTCGGGCGCTATGGTGACCCCCTGTACCTTGGTGACCTCTTCGGAGCTGCGTTCCTCGATGGGGATCTGGTCGCCGTTGGCGAGTTTCAGGTCCAGGGTGGAGATCGGTGCGGCCACGTAGAAGGGAATGCGGTTTTCCTTGGCGAGGACCGCGACCGAGTAGGTGCCGATCTTGTTGGCGGTGTCGCCGTTGGCGGCGATGCGGTCGGCGCCGACCACGCAGAAGTCGATCTGCCCGCTCTTCATGAGCCAGCCGGCCATGTTGTCGGAGATGAGGGTGACCGGGATGGAGTCCTTCATCAGTTCCCAGGCGGTGAGGCGCGCGCCCTGGAGCCAGGGGCGGGTTTCGTCGGCGAAGACGCGGATGTTCTTGCCCGCCTCGTGCGCGCCGCGGATGACGCCGAGCGCCGTGCCGTAACCCGCGGTGGCCAAGCCCCCGGCGTTGCAGTGGGTGAGGATGGACGCGCCTTCCTTGACCAGTGCGGCGCCGTGGCGGCCGATTTCCTTGCAGATGGCCAGGTCCTCCGCCTCGACGCTGATCGCCTCGGCTTTCAGGATTTCACGGATGGAGTGGAGGTCGAGTTCCTTGTGCTGCAGCGCCACCCGTTTCATGCGCTCCAGACCCCAGAACAGGTTGACCGCGGTGGGGCGGGTACGGCCCAGCACGTCGCAGACGTTTTCGAGCTGGCGGTAGAAGGTGTCGAAGCTGTCAGCGATGATCTCGCGGGCGCCGAGGGCCACCCCCATGGCGGCGGCGATGCCGATGGCCGGGGCCCCGCGGACCACCATGCCGCGGATCGCCTCGGCGACCCCCTGGAAGTCCGTGTATTCGTTGTAGACCTCCTCGGCCGGGAGCCGGGTCTGGTCAATCATGATCACCTTGTTGTCGCGCCACTCTATGGTTCTGAAAGACATTTATTACCTCGAAAAAACAACACCATTGCACACGGATTTGACGGAAATGTGCGGATAAAGGCGGGTACTTCAAAAACGATTTTGAGTTAAACCAAAAACGATTGATTCTGCCTTTTCCGTTTTTTCCGTTCGATAACACCATCGCACACGGATTTGACGGAAATGTGCGGATAAAGGCGGGTACTTCAAAAACGATTTTGGGTTAAACCAAAAACGATTGATTCTGCCTTTTCCGTTTTTTCCGTTCGATAACACCGTCGCACACGGATTTGACGGAAATGTGCGGATAAAGGCGGGTACTTCAAAAACGATTTTGAGTTAAACCAAAAACGATTGATTCTGCCTTTTCCGTTTTTTCCGTTCGATAACACCATCGCACACGGATTTGACGGAAACGTGCGGATAAAGGCGGGTACTTCAAAAACGATTTTGGGTTAAACCAAAAACGATTGATTCTGCCTTTTCCGTTTTTTCCGTTCGATAACACC
>NZ_BLXY01000007.1 GCF_014193585.1 Geomonas paludis | reverse complement strand
CATCCTTCATGGACACCTCCAACGTGGTTTCGGTGTCCACAGGATTACGCGATGGCTATTCGATTGTCAGAGAACTTTGTCTACGATGTGGTGGCACTTATTTGTGTCCACGATGTCGTGGCACTCAACAATTACCACGTTAAGCGGCACCCTCACCCCTACCCTCTCCCACCTGCGGGCCGAAGCCCTATGGAGGGCGAGGGAGAGTTTCTGCAAGCTGGCTGCGGCGGAAGAAGACCGTCCTTACGCCGCCTGGACGTCCTTGACCTCGGTGTTCCCCTTGCTTGCCTTCATCTCGCGCAACGCGGCGATGAGGGCCGGGACCACGTCGAAAAGATCACCGACGATGCCGTAGTTGGCCACCTCGAAGATGGGCGCTTCCTTGTCGCGGTTGATGGCGACGATCAGGTCGGAGTCCTGCATGCCGACCAGGTGCTGGATCGCGCCCGAGATGCCGCAGGCGATGTAGATCTTGGGGCGCACCGTCTTGCCGGTCTGCCCCACCTGGCGGTCGCCCGGCATCCACCCCGCGTCGACCGCGCTGCGCGAGGCGCCCACCACGCCCCCCAACTCGTCGGCCAGCTCCTGCAGGATGGCGAAGTTCTCCTTGGCCATCATGCCGCGCCCGCCCGAAACGATGAACTCCGCGCCGGCGATGTCGACCTCCCCCGCCTTCTTGTCGCGGATGACCTGGAGCACCTTGGTGAAGATGTCCGCCTCCGCGATGGGGAGGCTGACCGGGACGACCTTGCCGGTGCGCCCGGTCATCTGCGCCGGCATCGGCATCACGTGGGAGCGCACCGTCGCCATCTGGGGGCGGAAGCGGTCGCACATGATGGTGGCCATGATGTTGCCGCCGAAGGCCGGTCGGGTCTGCATCAGGTTGCGCTTGGCGTCGATGTCCAGGCCGGTGCAGTCCGCGGTGAGGCCGGTCTTGACGCGGGTCGCCACGGCGCCGGCCAGGTCGCGTCCCATGCCGGTCGCGCCCATGAGCACGATCTCCGGCTTGAACTTGTCGATCAGGTGGCACAGGGCGTCCAGGTACGGGTAGGTCCGGTAGTGCTTGAGCACCGGCTGGTCCATGAGGTAGGCCTTGTCCGCGCCGTAGCTGAAGGCCTCGCGGCACAGGTGCTCCACCTTGTCCCCCATGACCACCGCGCACAGCTCCACGCCCAGCTTGGCGGCCAGTTCCTGTCCCTTGCCCATCAGTTCCCAGGAGACGCGGGCCGCCTCCCCTTCGGTCTGTTCCACGAAGACCCAGACCCCGCGGTAGGCCGCCACCAGTTCGCGGCGCGCCAGTTCCTCAGGGTCGGCATCCTCTTCCGCCAGGTCCTGCTGTCCGGCCAGCTGCGCCAGGATCTCCAGTTCCTCCGGGGAGTAGAAGATCTCCAGGGCCGAGCCGGGGCAGGCCTTGACGCACTTGAGGCAGCCGATGCACTTGGAGAGTTCGATCTGCGGTTCGCCCGCCTCGCTCATCTGGATGCCGTCCACCGGGCAGCTGCTCTGGCAGCGCGCGCCGCAGGCGATGCACTTCCCCTCTATGAGCCTGACCTTGCCCCGCGGCTTTTTCGGTTTGTTTTTAAGCTCAGCCATCTTTATCCCACTCCTAGTCACGTCCATCAGGTCCACCGGGTGCACCGGTGTCCACTCAGTCCATTAAGGTTTTGGTGACTGGTGACTACACCGCCAGCATGTCGCTGGCCACCAGCTTCTCCAGCAGCAGCCGTGCGGTCCCCGCCGGGTCGCCCAGGCCGTCGCCGATGATCTCCCCCGCCGCGCGCTGCGGCGAGAAGATCCTGCTCACCCAGGTGGGCGAGCCCTTCAGGCCGACGCTGTTCGGGTCCAGTTGGAGTTCCTTGTTGTCCCAGACCTTGACCTCCGCCTTGGCCGCCTTGAGCCGCATGGGGACTGTCGGGTAGCGCGGGCGGTTCAGTTCCCGCACCACGGTGATCATGGCCGGCAGTTTCGCCTCCACGATCTCGTAGCGCCCTTCCAGCTTGCGCCGGACCCGGATTTTCTTGGCCAGGAAGTCGAGGTGTTCGATCCGGTCCACCAGGGTAAGTTGCGAGAAGCCGAGGCGGATGGCGATGCCCGGGCCGACCTGGGCCGTGTCGCCGTCGATGGTCTGTTTGCCGCAGAACACGATGCCCACCTCGTCCTCCTGGGCCAGTTTCCTGATCGCCGCCGCCAGCACGTTGCTGGTGGAGAGCGTATCCGCGCCGCCGAAGGCGCGGTCCGAGCAGAGGATCGCCTCGTCCACCCCCAGGGCCAGTGCCTTTCTCAGGGTCGCCTCCGTGTTGGGCGGTCCCATCGAGAGGGCGGCCGCCTTGAAGCCGTAGCGGGCCTTCATGCGCAGGCTTTCTTCCAGAGCATGGGTGTCGTAAGGGTTGACGATGAATGGGATGCCATCGCGCACCAGCGTGTTGGTCACCGGGTCAATCTGCACCTGCGTCGTATCCGGCACCTGTTTAATGCAAGCCACCACGTACATGTAAGGTCCTCTCGTTCAACAAACATTCAAAAGCTTTTACCGGCTTCGCCTACAAACGCTCACCAGCTTTCAGCCACAGTCCACCGTGTCCACGGGAGTCCACCAGGTCCACCGCGTCCACCAAGGTTTTAGTGGCTTTAATGGCTGGCCCTGGAAAGCTCCCACTGCTCCCTGAAAAGAGCGAATGCCTCGCGCATGATGAAGGAAGCCTTCTTCCCCCTCTTGTCCATCAGCTTCTGGATTGCGTCGCGCTCGTCGTCGCTCATACGGATCGAAATGATGTTCACTTTTTTCTGGCTTCTGTCCTTCATGACTTCCTCTCCCCTTCTGTTTATACGTCCTGAAAATATGCTGCCGCTTAGAGCAGCTCGATCTCGTCGTCGGGGCGCACCACCCCGCCGCTAATCACCGTGGCAAAAACACCTTCCTTGGGCATGACGCAGTCGCCGGCCTGGTAGTAGATGGCGCAGCGGGTGTGGCACTCCTTCCCGATCTGGGAGATCTCCAGCACCACCGGCCCGATGCCCAGACGCGCGCCGATGGGGAGGTGCATGAGGTCGATGCCCCGGGTGGTGATGTTCTCGGCAAAGTCCCCGGCGCCGACCGACAGCCCCAGTTGCACCATCTTGTCTATGCTCTCCTGGGCGAGGAGGCTCACCTGGCGATGCCAGTCGCCCGCGTGCCCGTCACCGATGATGCCGAAGTTCTCCCGCAGGTGCACCTCCGGCGCGGCCTTCTTCCTCTCGCCCTTGTTGCGGCTTATGTTGACCGCCACTACCGATGCGCTCATGAAATCCTCCGTTACGTACAGCCCGGTTAGGGGGACAGGCACCTGCGGAGCCAGTCCCCTTGCAGCCTTTCGCCAGCCGGTGTTAGGGGGACAGGCACCTGGCGGAGCCAGTCCCCTATCCGCCGATCCTCGACATGTTGACCACCGCCTGCTCGGCGTCTTCCTCGGCGATGTGATGCCTGCCCGGCTTCTGGGTCACGATTCTCTTCAGGGTCTGCCCCAGCGCCTCCGGGTCGCCCGAGGCCAGAAGCGGCTTCAGGTCCGTCCCCTGTTCGGAGAAGAGGCAGCCGCGCACCCGGCCGGTCGCCGTGATCCTGATCCTGTTGCAGCTCTCGCAGAAGTGGCCGGAGACCGGGGTGATGATGCCGATGGCACCCGCCGCTCCCTGTATCTTGTAGTTCCTGGCCGGCCCCGCCATTTCCGAGCTGACCAGCGGCAGCAGCGGATAGCGCTCGCCGATGGCGGCGAGGATCTCGCTCCCCGGCATGCTCTGGGCGCCCCACCCCTCGTCCTGCAAGGTCGGCATGTACTCTATGAAACGGACCGTGAAGGGCTTATCCAGGGTGAGCGCCGCGAAGTCCAGGATCTCCTGGTCGTTCACCCCGCGCATCACCACCATGTTGATCTTGAGCGGGCCGAACCCCGCCTTCTGTGCCGCATCGATCCCCGCCAGCACCCGGTTCAGGTCGGCGCCCCGGGTGATCCTGGCGAAGGTCTCCGGCTGCAGGGAGTCGAGGCTGATGTTGAGTCTCGCCACCCCCGCATCCTTAAGGGGCCGGGCCAGCTCCTCCAGCAGCAGCCCGTTGGTGGTCAGCACCAGTTCCTTCAGGCCCGGCAGCGCCGAGAGGCGCCCCAGGAAATCGACCAGCCCCCTGCGCACCAGCGGCTCCCCGCCGGTCACCCGGATCTTTTCTATCCCCTGCTCGACGCAGGCGGCCGAGACGCGATAGAGCTCCTCGTAGGAGAGCATCTCTTTATGCTCGAGCTTCGCCACCCCCTGCGCCGGCATGCAGTAACAGCAGCGCATGTTGCAGCGGTCGGTGACCGAGAGTCTTAAGTAGTTGATCCGCCTGCCGTAGGTATCGATCAGTGCCATGCCTTTATCCCTCCGGAAACCCGCCTCGCCGTATACAAAGGCAATATCGATACCAATTGTCCCGATTCGGAGCAAAAAGCGGGATCCGCCCCTAATGAGGGAGGAACTAAGCTGGTGAATACATGGGAAACGAACCGATTTTTGAGTTTGTGAATTCAACAAGCGTGCGGGGAGCGCGACCTCGACCGACACAACAAAACGGCCGTTCCACAAAAGAGCAGATGTTCCATTGTGGAACGCTGCAAGTGTTCGATTTGAGGACGCAACCTTGGAAGGGGAATGGGGGAGGATAAACACAGCGCCGGTTAAGTATACGGTATCCTGTGAATATTATTCAGTATCATGAAAAATTGTGTTTACGGCAAATTCTGGTACGGCCCTTGCGATAGCATAGAAAACCGTTTTAGGAAAGTGTATGCAGCATCGCACCACTATCTTAAAAACAAAAAGAACCGGGTCATCCCGGAAAAACAACAGGGGGAAATGAAAATGGCATTAGGAGAGCAGACTTACGGTTTCTTCATTCCGACGGTATCGCTGATGGGCGTTGGTTCCGCTAAGGAAACCGGCGAGCAGGTCAAGGCACTGGGCGCATCCAAAGCGCTGATCGTCACCGACAAAGGCCTCTCGGCCATGGGCGTTGCCGACAAGATCAAGGAGCAGGTTGAAGCTGCCGGCGTTAAAGCTGTTATCTTCGACGGCGCCGAGCCGAACCCGACCGACATCAACGTACACGACGGCGTGAAGGTATACCAGGAAAACGGTTGCGACGCGATCATCTCCCTGGGCGGCGGTTCCTCCCACGACTGCGGTAAGGGCATCGGCCTGGTCATCGGCAACGGCGGCCACATCCGCGACTTCGAAGGCGTGAACAAGTCCACCAAATCCATGCCGGCATTCGTTGCTATCAACACCACCGCCGGTACCGCTTCCGAAATGACCCGCTTCTGCATCATCACCAACACCGACACCCACGTAAAGATGGCTATCGTCGACTGGCGCTGCACTCCGAACATCGCCATCAACGACCCGCTGCTCATGGTCGGCAAGCCGGCAGCTCTGACCGCTGCCACCGGCATGGACGCCCTGACCCACGCGGTTGAGGCTTATGTCTCCACCATCGCCACCCCGATCACCGACGCCTGTGCCATCAAAGCCATCGAGCTGATCGCCGAGTTCCTCTCCAAGGCTGTCGCCAACGGCGAAGACCTCGAGGCACGCGACAGGATGGCTTACGCCGAGTACCTGGCCGGCATGGCGTTCAACAACGCTTCGCTGGGCTACGTTCACTCCATGGCTCACCAGCTGGGCGGCTTCTACAACCTGCCGCACGGCGTCTGCAACGCCATCCTGCTGCCGGCCGTCAGCCAGTACAACCTGATCGCCTGCCCGAAGCGTTTCGCTGACATCGCCAAGGCCCTGGGCGAGAACGTCGACGGCCTCTCCGTGACCGAAGCAGGCCAGAAGGCGATCGACAGGATCCGCACCCTCTCCGCTTCCATCGGCATCCCGACCGGCCTCAAGGCCCTCAATGTCAAGGAAGAGGATCTGGCCATCATGGCGGAGAACGCGAAGAAGGACGCTTGCCAGTTCACCAACCCGCGCAAAGCGACCCTCGAGCAGGTCATCCAGATCTTCAAGGATGCAATGTAACCAGTAGCAAACGCCCTCCCCTCTCGGGGGGAGGGTTTAACACCTGTAGGGGCGAATAATCATTCGCCCCCGCACCTCCCGCTCTTCGGGAATATGCAACACCGCCTGCGGGCCCAACCGCCGCGCAGGCCCGAGCACATGCAAGAGATGCGTAAGCGGTGTCGGGTCAGTCACGCATCAAAAGCTCCGAGCCGTCGCAGCCTAAAAGGGATCTCCCCTCATGGCTCCAGGCCTACGGGTTTCGCTGGAAACGGCGGAGCCTCCCTCTTGGAAAGGAGTCCCGGCAGCGAGTACTGCCGGTAGAACTAAATAAAAACAGGGAGCTTGAAAAGCATGGATAAGATTTTTCGCGTCAACATGACCGACCTCACCACCAAGATCGAAGAAGTTCCGGCAGCATGGGCTGGCCTGGGTGGCCGTGGCCTCACCTCCACCATCGTGGCCGCCGAAGTACCGCCGACCTGCCACGCACTTTCCGCCGAGAACAAGCTGGTGTTCGCACCGGGCCTTCTGACCGGCACCGCGGCAGCCAACTCCGGCCGTCTCTCCGCAGGCGCCAAGAGCCCGCTCACCGGCGGCATCAAGGAGTCCAACGCAGGCGGCACCGCGGCACAGATGCTGGCCAAACTGGGCATCAAGGCCATCATCATCGAAGGCGCACCGAAAACCGGCGCCTGGTACAACCTGGCCGTGAGCGCGAACGGCGTCACCATCAACGAGGAGAAGGAACTGCTCGGTCTTGGTAACTTCGCCGTCATCGACGCGGTCGAGGCCCGCCTGGGCAAGAAGACCGGCGTCCTCACCATCGGCCCGGCCGGCGAGCTGAAGATGACCGCCGCCAACATCTCCGTCAAGGATCCGGACAGCAAGATCCGCAGCCACGGCCGTGGCGGCCTGGGCGCAGTCATGGGCTCCAAGCAGATCAAGTTCATCTCCATCGACAGCGAAGGCGCGAAAGCCGTGACCATCGCGGACCCGGAGAAATTCAAGACCGCTGCCAGGGCCTTCTCCAAGGCGCTGCTCGACCACCCGGTCTCCGGCGAGGGCCTGCCGACCTACGGCACCAACGTCCTGGTCAACATCCTCAACGAAGCAGGCGGCCTGCCGACCAAGAACTTCACCACCGGCCAGTTCGAAGCCCACGACAAGATCTCCGGCGAGACCATGTACGACACCATCGTGGCGCGCGGCGGCAAGCACAAGCATGGCTGCCACGCCGGCTGCATCATCCAGTGCTCCCAGGTCTACCACGACTCCGAAGGCAAGTACGTCACCTCCGGCTTCGAGTACGAGACCATCTGGGGCCTGGGCGCCGACTGCTGCGTCGAGAATCTGGACGACATCGCACGCGCCGACAACCTGATGGACGACATCGGGATCGACTCCATCGAGACCGCCGTCATGTTCGGCGTGGCCATGGAAGCCGGCATCCTCCCCTTCGGCGACGGCAAAGGCATCATCCGCCTGCTCACCGAAGAGATCGCCAAGGGGACCGCACTGGGCCGCGTGCTGGGCGGCGGCGCAGCTTCCGTCGGCCGCACCTACGGCGTGACCCGCGTACCGGTCGTCAAGAACCAGGGCATCCCGGCCTACGACCCGCGCTCCGTCAAGGGCATCGGCATCACCTACGCCACCTCCACCATGGGCGCCGACCACACCTCCGGCTACACCATCGCCACCAACATCCTCAACGTCGGCGGCTACGTGGACCCGCTCAAGAAGGACGGCCAGGTCGAGCTCTCCCGTAACCTGCAGATCGCGACCGCGGCGGTGGACTCCACCGGTATGTGCATCTTCGTCGCCTTCCCGGCGCTGGACATCCCGGAGTGCCTGCCGGCCCTGATCGACATGATCAACGCCCGCTTCGGCATCGCCCTCACCGGCGACGACGTCACCAACCTGGGCAAGTACATCCTGAAGACCGAGCGCGAGTTCAACCAGAAAGCCGGTCTCACCAACGTCCACGACCGCCTGCCGGACTTCTTCAAGACCGAGCCGGTCGCGCCGCACAACGCGGTGTGGGACTTCACCGACGAGGAAATCGACGAGTTCTGGAACTTCTAGGACCCACCTCTACCCGGCGTGACGGAAGTCACGCCGGGTTTTTCCGTTTGGGTCAACAGGCAGGTGCCGCATGAAGATAACACTCAAGCTTTTCGCCACATTCAGAAACGGCAGGTTCAAGGTAGCCGAGCAGGAGCTCGCCGAGGGGACCGACGTGCGCCAGGTGGTGCTCTCCCTCGGGCTCACCGAAGAGGAGATCGGCATCGTCATGCTGAACGGCCGGCACGGCGAGCTGGACAGCAAGTTGAGCCACGGCGACACGCTTTCGCTCTTTCCCCTGGTTGGAGGAGGCTGATATGCGCAAGGTCATCGCTTTTCTGAAAGAACAGACCCGGGACGGCCTGCTCCCCTGGAGCGCCCAGGACGCCACCGCGCAACGATTCAAGCTGAGCCACGCGGCGGTCGAGCTGGTCGCCCTGCAAAACGGGCTCTTCCCGGCGCGCTACCAGCGCAACCGGAACATGATCCAGGTCGACGAGCAGCTGCGCCTGTTCCAAAGCCGCGTCGCCGTGATCGGCTGCGGCGGTCTGGGGGGCTACGTCCTGGAAGAACTGGCGCGCCTCGGCGTCGGGCAGATCATCGCCGTCGATCCGGACATCTTCGAGGAGCACAACCTGAACCGGCAGATCCTTTCCTCCCCGGCCCTTCTGGGACAGCCCAAAGCGGCGGTAGCCGCCGAGCGGCTGGCGCAGGTGAACCCCGCCGTCACGGTCACCGCCATCCAGGACTACTTCTGCCTGGACAACGGCTTCGAACTGCTGGCGGGAGCGCAGGTGGCGGTGGACGCCCTGGACAGCATCTCGTACCGGCTGCAGTTGGCCGAGTTCTGCAACCAGGCCGGCATCCCCATGGTGCACGGGGCCATCGGCGGCTGGTACGGTCACGTCGCCTCGCAGTTTCCCGGCGAGACCACGGTGCAGCAGATCTATCGCCACTGGGTCGCGGGCAAGGGGATCGAACAGCAACTGGGCAACCCCTCTTTCACGCCGGCGGTCGTGGCCAGCCTCGAAGTGGCCGAAGTGTGCAAGATCCTGCTCGGCAAGGGTGAGCCGCTCAGAAACCGCAAGCTCGCCATCGATCTCCTGGAAATGGAGATGCAGGAGATCTCCTACGCTCCGGCCCCGGTCACCCTGGTGGACGCCGCCTAAGCCCCGGGTCAGCCCCCCTCGCCCTCCGGGAGAGGGGCTGGGGGTGAGGGAGAAGCAAAGCGGCAACGCTGCCGCTAAAAAAACAAGCGACGCCGTCGACGACGCCGCAGAGAGCACCGAGGTGCATCATGCCAAGCTTTGAAGAAGCGCGAGGCATCATACTGGCCCACGTCGCCCCGCTGGGGGAGGAAAATGTACCGCTGCCCGACGCCCTGGGGCGCGTGGTAAGCAGGGACATCATCGCCCCCTGGGACCTGCCGCAATACGACAATTCCGCGATGGACGGTTACGCCGTGCACGCCGCAGATTGCACCTCCGTCCCCACCCGTCTCCTCATCACCGGTTTTCTCCCTGCCGGCGGCGCTGATTGCCCCGCCGTAACCGTCGGCTGTGCCGTGCGCATCATGACCGGTGCGCCCATCCCCGCCGGGTGCAATGCGGTAGTACCCATCGAAGAAACCGAGCAGGAAGGTGATCAGGTGGTCATCAAGCAGAGGGTGCTCCCCAAGCAGCACGTCCGGGTCAAAGGTAGCGACGTCGCCTCGGGCACCCAGGTGCTCCCTGCCGGCAGCCAGGTCCGTCCCGCCGAGATCGGCATGCTGGCCGCCATGGGACAGGCGCTGGTGCCGGTGTTCCGCAAAGCACGGGTGGCAATCCTCTCTACCGGGGACGAACTGATCGAGCTGGGCGAGAGCCCCAAGGCCGGCAGCGTGATCAACTCCAACGCCCTGTCGCTGGCCGCCGCGGTGCGCGAGGCGGGAGCGGAGCCGGTGCTGCTGGGCATCGCGCGCGACAACCTGGAGAGCCACAGAGAGAAGATGCGCGAGGGGCTTTGCTGCGACGCCCTGATCACCTCGGCCGGTGTTTCCGCCGGCGACCGCGACCTGGTCCGGGAGGTTGCCGCGAGCCTGGGCGCAGAGGAACTGTTCTGGAAGATCGGGATGAAACCGGGCGGTCCGACGGCCTTCTCGGTCTGGCAGGGAAAGCCGATCTTCTCGCTCCCCGGCAACCCGGTGTCGACCATGGTGACCTTCGAGCTGCTGGTGAAGCCCGCCCTCCTGAAGATGATGGGGCACCACCGGGTGCTGCCCCCCTTCGTGAAGGGGATCCTGGCCGAGGACGCCCACAAGAAGCCCGGCAAGCTGCACTTCATCCGGGTCACCGTGAAGAAGCGCCACGGCAGGCACGTCGCCTACTGCGCCGGGGAGCAGCACACCGCCATACTCAGCACCATGACCAGGTGCGACGCCCTGGCCGCCCTCCCCTGCGACGCCACCTTCATCCCGGCCGGGAGCGAAGTGGACCTGGCCCTGATGAGGGAAGTCGACCTGCTGAGCGAGGCCGAAGTCGGCATAAGGTGCTGTGCCTGAAGCAGAAGCAAAGCTGAGAGGTTCATAATAATAATTAATTTTGTATATTTTCTTTCCCGAATATGCGATAAAGCGGATGGTAGGATTCGGGAGGTGGGATATGCAAGAGATGTTGATTTTAGGTGGGATCGTAGTGGGGTGGGTCGTGCTGCAGCGCTTCATCCTGCCCAGCATGGGGATCGAGACGTGAATGTCTCCCGCATGCACCTCCGGTCGGGGGAAGAAGAAGGAAGAAGAGAAAGAGCAGCAAGGATAAGAAAGGGCGCCGCTAAAAGCAGGCGCCCTTTCTTTTTGTTCAGATGATAGTCCGTTCGTACCAACCGTAGGGGCGAATAATCGTTCGCCCCCGCCCTCGCCGAGGGGGGACAGGTCGAGGTAACATGTGATCCGTTGTACCCTCGCCCTTCGGGAGAGGGTGGCCGAAGGCCGGGTGAGGGCTTTGCCACAAAGCGATGATGGCGCCCATTGCAGCGCCCTCACCCCCGCCCCTCTCCCGGAGGGAGAGGGGGGATAGGTCAAAGGTTGAAACGTAGAACGTAGAACGTAGAACGTAGAACGTTGAACGTCCGTTGCCTTTTTAATACCTGTAATGCTCCGACTTGTACGGCCCTTCCTTCTTGACGCCGATGTAGGCGGCCTGCGCGTCGGTCAGTTCGGTCAGCATGGCGCCCAGGGTCTTCAGCTGCAGGCGCGCCACCTTCTCGTCCAGCTCCTTGGGGAGGATGTAGACGCCCACCGGGTACTTGCCCGGGTTGCAGAAGATCTCCATCTGCGCCAGGGTCTGGTTGGCGAAGGAGGAGGACATGACGTAGGAGGGGTGGCCGGTAGCGCACCCCAGGTTGACCAGGCGCCCTTCGGCGAGCAGGATGATGCGCTTGCCGTCCGGGAAGATGACGTGGTCGACCTGCGGCTTGATGTTCTCCCACTTGTACTGCTTGAGTTTGGCAACCTCGATCTCGTTGTCGAAGTGCCCGATGTTGCAGACGATGGCGTTGTGCTTCATCGCCTTCATGTGGTCATGGGTGATGACGTCGATGTTGCCGGTGGTGGTGACGAAGATGTCGGCCTTGTCCGCCGCCCACTCCATGGTGACCACCTTGTACCCTTCCATGGCCGCCTGCAGCGCGCAGATGGGGTCGACCTCGGTGACCCAGACCTGGGCCTGCAGCCCGCGCATGGCCTGGGCGCACCCCTTGCCCACGTCGCCGTAACCGCAGATGACCGCCACCTTGCCGGCCACCATGACGTCGGTGGCGCGCTTGATGCCGTCCATCAGGGACTCGCGGCAGCCGTAGATGTTGTCGAACTTGGACTTGGTGACCGAGTCGTTGACGTTGATGGCCGGGAACTTCAGGGTGCCCTTCTCGTACATCTGGTACAGGCGGTGCACGCCGGTGGTGGTCTCCTCGGTCACTCCCTTGATGCAGGCCGCGGTCCTGGAGTACCAGTCCGGCTGCTCGGCGAGGCGCTTCTTGATGGCCGCGAACAGGAACTGCTCCTCTTCGCAGGTCGGGTTGGCGATGACGGAGGGATCCTTCTCCGCGTCGGAGCCCAGGTGCAGCAGCAGGGTGGCGTCGCCGCCGTCGTCGAGGATCATGTTCGGGGCGCCGCCGTCATGCCACTCGAAGATCTTGTGGGTGTAATCCCAGTACTCGGCCAGCGTCTCCCCCTTGTGCGCGAAGACCGGGATGCCTGCGGCGGCGATGGCCGCGGCGGCGTGGTCCTGGGTGGAGAATATGTTGCAGGAGGCCCAGCGCACCTCGGCGCCCAGAGAGGTCAGGGTCTCGATGAGCATGGCGGTCTGGATGGTCATGTGCAGCGAGCCCGCGATGCGCGCCCCCTTGAGCGGCTGGGCTGCGGCGTACTCCTCGCGGATCGCCATGAGGCCCGGCATCTCGGTTTCTGCGATGACCATCTCCTTGCGGCCCCAATCGGCCAGCGACATATCCTTTACGATGTAATCCTTGGTCACGTTACTTCTCCTTTCGATGAGTTAACTTCTGGCTTCATTTGTTTTCTTGAGACTCCCCTCTCCCTCCGGGAGAGGGGCAGGGGTGAGGGCGCTGGAACCAGCGGTAGAGCCGCCATCTCCCTCACCCGCCCTGTCGGGCACCCTCTCCCGGAGGGAGAGGGACTAACGTTTGATCGCTTTGACCAGCAGCACGTCTTCCGCACCGTTAGTGGCGGTGGCGCGCTCGATGGTAACGTCGGAAAGCCCCGCCCCTTCCAGCCACGCCTGCAGCTCATCCTCTTCGAACCCGAGCCACTGGTCGGCCAGTTGCTCCCGGGCCCACTCCTGCTCGTGGCGCGCCAGGTCGGCCAGCACCACTGTCCCCTGCGGCTGCAGCACCCTGACGATTTCGGTCAGTACCGCCTGCGGGTCGGCGGCATGGTGCAGCACCATGTTGGCCACGACGCATCCCGCACCGCCGTCGGCGATGGGAAGATGGGTCATCTCGCCGAGCCTCAGCTCCGCCCCCGGGACGCCGTCCTGGACCAGGCGCCGCCGCGCCTCCACCAGCATGGCAGGCGAATGGTCCACGCCGATCACCTGTCGTGCCTTGCCTGCCAGTTGCGCCATCAGGGTCCCGGTGCCGACGCCGATCTCCAGCAACACGGGCACCTCGGGAACCAGTGCCAGCAGCGCCTCCTGGTACTCCGGTACCGGCAACAGGGTGCGGGACAGCTCGTCCCACTGGGCCGCGTGCCGGTCGAAGAACTCGAGGCTCCGCCTGCGGCGCGCTTCCAGCGCCTGCGCCACGGCGGCGAGGTCGTTGCGGCGCTCCGGAAGCTGCTCCAGTGCGCGCTCGAATTCGGGACGGATGGCGCTGAAGAAGGAGTTCTGCTCCCCCGCGCGGTAGTAGCTCCAGGTCCCCTGGCGTTTGACCGAGAGCACGCCCGCCTCCGCCAGGATCTTCAGGTGTCGCGAGATGCGCGACTGTCCCATCCCCATGATCTGGGTCAGTTCCTGGACCGTGAGCTCGGAGTTGAGCAGCACCGCCACCAGCCGCAGTCGGCACGGGTCGGCCAGCGCCTTGAAAAGTTCCAGCATACGTTATATCAACCTTGGCGTTTTTGTTAAATCAAGTTTTCTTGATATAGCACGACAGGCTGCTGCTGGCAACCGGAAAACGATATTATTTCCCGCTCATTGGGGGACTGGCTCCGCCAGGTGCCAGTCCCCTTACTGGTTGGGGACTGGCTCCGCAGGTGCCTGTCCCCTTGGTGCTCGCAGGAGGGGACTGGCTCCGCAGGTGCCTGTCCCCTTGGTGCTCGCAGGAGGGGACTGGCTCCGCAGGTGCCTGTCCCCTTTGCTTCGAAAAGCTGGTTGAGCAGAAAGGAGCGTTCCGCTAAAGGGACAGGCACCTGACGGAGCCTGTCCCTTCTGCACAGATTTCCTCCGTGACCGATGGTTTGGTTTAAAAACGAAAAATCCCCCTGCAGCTAAGCCACAGGGGGATGGGAAATCAGATCCAGCGATTCAGTTTTAGGCCGCCTGGTCCTCGGCGACGGCGCCGGTCTCTGCGAAGATTTCGTCGAAGATCTCCTGGACCGTCTCGATGCGGGTCGCCTTCCAGGCGTTGGTGCCGCAGAAGATCAGGCCCGAGTCGACCTCGCCGCGCTGGGCGCGGTCCAGAGACTTGACGATGCAGAAGCGCTCGCCGCTCTCCTTGTAGGAGCATTTCTTGAGACAGCCATACGAGCAGACCGAACTGTGGTCGCGGTCGTAGGAGACGATCCCTTCCTGGTTGGTGAGGATGGCGCGGCCGGGGAGACCGGCGGGGCTCATGATCAGGCCGATGTCTTCTTTCTTGCAGTCGAGGTAGGCCTGTTTGAAGGCGTCGTCAGCGTCACACTCGACGGTGGTGACGAAACGGCTCGCCATCTGCACCCCGTCCGCGCCTTCGGCGAGAGCATGCAGCACGTCGGCGCGATCCCAGATGCCGCCGGCGGCGATGATCGGGATGTCCAGACCGTACTCGCTGCGGAAGAACTCTTTCACGCCGCGCACGGTCTCGTACTGGTCGTACTCGCCGGTGCCGATGTTTTCCATCTTCTCACCCAGGTGACCGCCGGCGGTGTCCGGGTCCTCGACGACGACCGCGTCGGGAAAACGGTTGTACGTCTTGTCCCATTTCTTGGCGATGAGCTGCGCCGCACGCACGGAGGAGACGATGGGAACGAGGGCCACATCAGGCGCGTGGGCAGTCAGACCGGGAAGGGTCATGGGCAGTCCGGCGCCGCAGACCAGCACCTTCGCTCCCGCTTCCACGGCGGCAACCACCAGCTCTTCGAAATCGGAGAGGGCGACCATCACATTGACCCCGATGATCCCGTCCGGAGCGATCTCGTAGGCTTTGCGGATCTCATCCTTCAGCGCCACGCAGTTGGTTTTCAGGTAGTTCTTGCCGTCGAAAAACTCGCTGTTCAGGGTTATGCCGGGGGACGCCACCAGCCCGACCCCGCCGCACTTGGCGACGTGCCCTGCCAGAGATCCTGCGGAAATCCTTACCCCCATGCCGCCCTGGATCAGCGGGTAACGTGCCTCGTGTTTGCCAATGCGCAACGGTTTGAACATATGCTCCTCCTGACTGTCTGACTGCACCGTAAACACATTAGCAGAGAAGCTCGAATTCTTTTGTAATAGTAGTGTAAAACAAAGGTGCCTATCCCCACAGATACCCCTTGCAAAAACCCCGCAGCGATGCTACCAGTGGGGCATGAAAATGAACCGGAAACTATCCAACCCGTTGATTGCACTGATAGGGATCCAGCTGATCTGGGTGGTCATGGTCATCTCCTGGATCTACTGGTTCATCGGCAGGAGCAAAGAGTTCCGGAACCTGGCCCTGCGCTACAAGCCGGAACTCTTAACCCAGGGGATGGAGTGGATCGTACTGGTCGAGGGGCTTTTAATGGCGATCGCCATCCTCGCCGGCGTCTATGTCATCTTTCTCTACTGGCGCCGCCAGGCCAACCTGTACCTGCAGCAGCGCAGCTACATCTCCCAGTTGACCCACGAACTCAAGTCACCGCTGGCCTCGATCCAGTTGCACCTGGAAACGGTGAAGATGCGGGACCTCCCCAAGGAGAAACTGGACGGCTTCATCGACACCATGCTCTCGGACACCGACCGCCTCAACATCCTGATCAGCAACCTGCTCATGGCCACCAGGATCGAGTTCCGCCAACTGGGTGAGAAGGCGAAGAAGATCGACTTCTCCGAGTTCGTCACCAGCTACCTGCAGGGCAAAAGCAGCGACATCCCCGAAGGCGGCAAGCTGACCATGGAGATAGAACCCAACATCAACGCCACCATCGACGTGGAAGGGATGGAGATGGCGCTGCGAAACCTCTTCGAGAACGCGCTGCTCTACTCACCCGTTTCGCCGGAGATCCGGGTTTCGCTGAAGCGCAGCATGAGCGGCAGGCAGTGCCAGCTCGAGTTCCAGGATAACGGCAAGGGGCTCACGAAAAACGAACGGGAAAAGATCTTCGACATGTTCTACCGGGTGCGCACGCCGGGTGAGAACATCAGGGGGACCGGGCTGGGGCTCTACATCGTCAGGTCCGTGGTCAACGCCCACGGCGGCAAGATATCGGTGGAAAGCCCGGGGCTCGGCAAAGGCTGCACCTTCCACATCACCCTGCCACTCCAGGGCAGGCAGCAACGAGGTTAGGCATGTCCGGCGAAAAACCGCACATACTGCTGGTCGAGGACGAGATGCACCTGGCGCGGGGCATCACCTTCAACCTGGAACAGGAAGGGCACCTGGTGAGCCACGTCGAGAGCGGCGAGGAGGCGCTCGAGAAGGTCACCGTGGAGAAGTTCGACCTGATCATCCTGGACGTGATGCTCCCGGGGATCGGCGGCTTCGAGGTGTGCCAGAAGATACGGGGGCTCGATTCGAGGGTGCCGGTCCTGATGCTGACGGCCCGCTCCGCAGAGAGCGACCGGATCTCGGGGCTTGCCGCCGGGGCCGACGACTACCTGGTCAAGCCCTTCAACCTGAAGGAGTTTCTGCTCAGGGTGTCCGGGATGCTGCGGCGCAGCGCCTGGTACCGGCCGGAGCCGGTGGAGGAAGGGTATCGCTTCGGGGACAACGAGGTGTTCCTGCTTTCCTACCGCGCCAGGACCAGGCAGGGGGAGATCGATCTGACCGACCTGGAAGTGCGCATGCTGTCCCTGTTTTTCCATCGCGAGGGGGAGGCGATCCCGCGCGGGGAGATCCTGGAAAGCGTCTGGGGTTACGCCACCGATGCCGAGACCAGGACCCTGGACAACTTCATCGTGCGGCTCAGGAAGTACTTCGAGCCCGAGCCCTCGCGCCCCGTGTTCTTCCAGACCGTGCGCGGGGTGGGGTACCGGTTCAGCAGGAAAAGCTAGAAACCGTTCTACGTTCTACGTTGAACAACCAACGGCAAAAGGCAGAAGGGACTGGCTCCGTTAGGTGCCTGTCCCTCTAGCGGAACGCTCCTTTCAGCTCAGCCAACAAGGGGACAGGCACCTGGCGGAGCCAGTCCCCTGCTGCGGGGAAGGACTCTATAGGTGGGCAACCAACACCCATCGCTAATGGAGCAAAATAAAAAGGCCCTCCGGAATCCCGGAAGGCCTTTTTGCTTTTAACGTAGAACGTAGAACTTAGAACGTAGAACCGGTTTAGAGTCCCGCCTTCTCCCTGATGAGGGCGGCCTTGTCGGTGCGCTCCCAGGTGAACTCGGGGAGCTCGCGGCCGAAGTGGCCGTAGGCTGCGGTCTTCCTGTAGATCGGACGCAGCAGGTCGAGCTGCTCGATGATGGCGCGCGGACGCAGGTCGAACACCTCGCGCACGATCTCGGAGATGCGCTTGCTCGGGACCTTGCCGGTGCCGTTGCAGTCAACCATGACGGAGACCGGCTCGGCGACGCCGATGGCGTAGGCCACCTGCACTTCGCAGCGCTCGCAGATGCCGGAAGCGACCAGGTTCTTGGCGACGTAGCGCCCCATGTAGGCCGCGGAACGGTCCACCTTGGAGGGGTCCTTGCCGGAGAAGGCGCCGCCGCCGTGGGCGCCGTGCCCGCCGTAGCTGTCGACGATGATCTTGCGGCCGGTGAGACCGCAGTCGCCCATCGGGCCGCCGATGACGAAACGCCCGGTCGGGTTGATCAGGAACTTGGTCCTGGCGTCCATCAGGTTGGCCGGGATGATCTTCTTGATGACTTCCTCGATGATCCCTTCCTTGATCATCTCGTAGGAGACCTCGGGGGAGTGCTGCGAGGAGATGACGATGGTATCGACGTGGACCGGCTTGTCATCGATGTACTGGATGGAAACCTGGGACTTGGAGTCGGGACGGAGGAAGTCGAGCACGCCGGTCTTCCTGACGTCGGCAAGCCTGGAAACCAGCTTGTGCGCCATGAGGATCGACATCGGCATCAGTTCCGGAGTCTCGTTGCAGGCAAAGCCGAACATGAGCCCCTGGTCGCCGGCGCCCTGCTCCTTGAACATACCCTCGCCCTCAGTCACACCCTGGGCGATGTCCGGGGACTGCTTGTCGATGGAGGTGAGCACCGCGCAGGTTTCCCAGTCGAAGCCCATGGCGGAGTCGTTGTAGCCGATCTCTTTTATCGTTTCGCGAACGATCTTGGGATAGTCGATGACTGCGTTGGTGGTGATTTCTCCGGCGATGACCGCCATACCGGTGGTCACCAGCGTTTCACAGGCGACGCGGGATTTCGGATCCTGGGCCAGGATCGCATCGAGAATCGCGTCGGATACCTGGTCGGCAACCTTGTCCGGATGCCCCTCAGAAACAGACTCGGAGGTAAAGATAAAGTCCTTCATTTCCATAAGGTAAAACCCCCTAACGAAGTGTGTAGCAGGTAGCTGTAAAGCTTGCAGATTGTATAGTTGGCAATCTCCTTTGTCAATAATTAAATACGGCCAATAACAGTCATTTCCACCGCGTCATCGTGCAATACCAGAGCAGCGAATTCATAATTAATTGCTTCCAATAAAATCCCCGGTACAATCTTTTTCGTCCTGCATGGGGACCATCATGGGCGACTGTCAATACCTCATCTGATGCAGAATCGGGATGTTCTTCAAGAGGAGGATAGCAATGAGAGTGCTTTGGCTGTTGCTGCTGTGTCTGTCTCTGGCAGCATGCGGGGGCTCCGGCTCGACCGGCACTTCGGGGGACGACGGCAAGGTGCACATTCCCGAGCCCGTGCCGGGGACCGCCCGCCTCAGTATCGGCACCCAGGGGCCTGCCGCGGATTCCGTTCTCTATGCCGCACAATTCACCCTGCGCCTCCCCGCCGGAGTGTCGCTCCCCGCCACCGACGGCAGGCTGTTGCCCGACGGACTGCTGGTCCCGGCAGTCAGCGGCAGCTACGCCGGCGCCAGCTTCCTGCAGATTGCCGTTCCCGGGCAGGTGCTGCTGGTGAACATCGCCCATCCCGGCGGGGTCACCGTCGGCCCCCTGGCGACCCTCACCTGCCAGGTGGACGCGGGCGCGGCGCTAACGGCCGATGCCTTCACCCTAGAGAATTTTTCGGCCCGTGACGCCAACGGCGTCGTCATCCCCGGCATCACCGCCAAGCTCACCCTGCAAACGCAATGAGCGGCTGGCGCTTATAGCGCCAGCCGCTCACCTGTTGCCTTCCCCCGCAGGGGAATTTCCTTACCGTTCCCTACTCAACCAGCTTGACGGAGTTGATGAAGACGGGCTCCACCGGCACGTCCTGGTGGCCGGCCTTGTTGCCGGTTTTCACGTCGCGGATGGCATCGACCACGTCCATCCCTTCGATCACCTGGCCGAAGACGGCGTAGCCGAAGCGGTCCGGGGTCTTGCCGGCGTGGTCGAGGAACGCGTTGTCCACGACGTTGATGAAGAACTGCGAAGTGGCGCTGTCGACCACGGCGGTACGGGCCATGGCGAGGGTGCCGCGCACGTTCTTCAGGCCGTTGGTGGCCTCGTTCTTGATGGCGAACTTGGTCTTCTTCGGCTGCATGTTCTCATCCAGCCCGCCCCCCTGGACCATGAAGTTCTTGATGACGCGGTGGAAGATGGTGCCGTCGTAGTAGGCGTCCTTGACATAGGAGAGGAAGTTGCGCACGGAGATGGGAGCCTTGTCCTTGAAGAGCTCGATCTTGATGGTGCCCATCGAGGTCTCCATGACGACTACGGGATTTTTTTCTTCAGTCATTATGTTGCTCCTTTATATTGGGTTTGATACACCTTCTCTGGTTGCAGCGGTTTTCAATACCACACAAAGAAGTATGTGGGAAGTTTTTACTGGTTGGAGCCTAGTTGCTACGGTATCATGTACAGTCAGCGATTGTACCAGAACCTGCTTGGTAGTGCAGCCACAGTATTAAAATATTCACAGGAGCGCATCATGAAAGTCTCAACCATTACCCTCTTGGCGGCACTGACACTCTCCCTCTTCACGACCGCCCTGCCCGCAGCAGCCGACTCGGACCTGCAGCAGGTCGCCAAGGTCGGTGATCCCGCTCCCGGCTTCAGGCTCGATGCCTGGGTCGGCACCACCGCCGGCAAGGAGTTCAAGCAGATCTCGCTCGACGATTACCGCGGCAAGTGGGTGCTGCTCTTCTTCTACCCGATGGACTTCACCTTCGTCTGCCCCACCGAGATCAAGGGATTCAACCAGGCGCTCCCCGAGTTCGAGAAGCTGAACACCGTCGTGCTGGGCGCCTCGACCGACAGCAAGTACTCGCACCTGGCCTGGGTGCAGCGCGGCGACCTGGGCAACCTGCAGTACCCCCTGCTGTCGGACATCAAGAAGGAAGTGGCGCAGAAGTACGGCGCCCTGGACGAGAAGGAAGGGGTGGCCCTGCGCGCCCTGTTCATCATCGACCCGGACGGCGTGCTCCAGTACCAGGTGGTGCACAACCTGGACGTGGGCAGGAGCGTCGAGGAGACCCTGCGCGTCCTCGAGGCGCTGCAGACCGGCTCGCTCTGCCCCTTAGGGTGGAAGCCGGGCCAGAAGACCCTGGGCAAGCCGTAACGCAAGCATTAAGGGGGAAGCACCAAGGGGACAGGCACCTGGCGGAGCCAGTCCCCTACCCCATCATCGCCTTCATCTTGGCGAAGAAATCCTCCGCCGTCTTTTCCGCCTCCTCAGGTGTCACTTCCTTGGCCACCCCGCTTTGCTGCACGTTCAGCACCGTACCCGGGATCTCCTCCAGAAAGCGCGACGGGACCCGCTCTTCCATCTTGCCGTATTTCTTGCGGAACAGCGTGCGCGTCATCACCAGCTGCTGGCGCGCCCGGGTGATGCCGACGTAGCACAGGCGCCGCTCCTCGTCGATGCTGTCGTCCTCGTAGATCGCCCTCTTGTGCGGCAGGATCTCGTCCTCCATCCCCACCAGGAACACGAAGGGGAATTCGAGCCCCTTGCTGGAGTGCAGCGACATGAGCGTCACCGCATCCTTGCCGTGATCCTTCTTGTCCTTGCCGGAGAAGCGGTCCTCGTCCATGAGCGACACCTTCTCGATGAAACCGCCGAGGGTCGCCTGCGGCACGCGTTCCTCGTAGGCCGCCATGGAGTTGATGATCTGCTCCACGTTCTCCACCTTGCGCCGCGCAGCCTTCTGGTCGTCGATAGTGCGGAAGATCTCCTCCTCGATCTTCAGCTTCTCGAAGAGCGCCTTCCCCTTCTCGGCCAGTCCCCCTTCGGCCCGGAACGCCTCCGCGGCGTCGAGCAGGGTGTGGTGAAAGGCAAGCACCTTGTCCCGGATCGCCTCGGAGATCCCTTCGATCTCCCCTACCCGGCTGATTGCCTCGAACAGGGGGATCTCCTTTTCCAGCGACCACTGGTTGATGCGGATCACGGTGCTGTCGCCGATGCCGCGCCTGGGGAAGTTTACGATGCGCAGAAGGGCCACCTCGTCCAAGGGGTTCGCGATCACCTTGAGGTAGGAGAGCGAATCCTTGACCTCCTTGCGCTCGAAGAACTGGGTGCCGCCCACCAGCACGTAGGGGATGTCCTCGAAGCGGAGCTGTTCCTCGAAGGCGCGGCTCTGGGCGTTGGTGCGGTACAGGATGGCGAAGTCGCTGTAGGGGGTGTCCTTCTTGAAACGCTCCAACTGGATGCGCTCCACTACGCTGGTTGCCTCCTCCTCGTCGTCTTGCACGATGCACAGGTCGATGAGCGGCCCCTGCCCCGATGCGGTCCACAGCCTTTTCGCCTTGCGTATCTTGTTGTTGCCGATGACGCTGTTGGCGGCATCCAGGATGTTGCCCGTGGAGCGGTAGTTCTGCTCCAGCTTGATGGTGCGGCACCCCTTGAAATCCTTCTCGAAGTCGAGGATGTTGCCCACGTCGGCGCCGCGCCAGCCGTAGATGGACTGGTCGTCGTCACCCACCACGCAGAGGTTCTTGCAGCCGGCGGCCAAGAGGTTCACCAGGAGGTACTGGGAGGAGTTGGTGTCCTGGTACTCGTCCACCATGATGTAGCTGAAGCGCTCCTGCCAGTGTTTGAGGACCGGCGGGTGATGCTGCAAAAGCTCCGCGGTGAGCATGATGATGTCGTCGAAGTCGATGGCGTTGAAGGCCTTCAGCGCAGACTGGTAGCGCGGGTAGACCAGTGCCGCCATCATGTCGATATCATCGAGCGGGTTGGGGGCGAAGCGGTCGGGCGGGATCAGCTTGTTCTTGGCGCCGGAGATGCGCCAGATGATGCTCTCCGCGTCGTACTTCTTGCTGTCGGTGTTGACCTCGCGCACGATCTGGCGCACGAGGCCCACTTGGTCGGCAGTCGAGTAGATGGAGAAATTCTTCTTGTAGCCCAGGCGCTCGATGTCGCGCTTCAAGACGCGCACGCCCAGCGAGTGAAAGGTGGACAGCACGATCCCCTTGCAGTGCTTGCGTCCCACCAGGTGCTCCACCCGCTCCTTCATCTCCTTGGCGGCCTTGTTGGTGAAGGTCACCGCGAGGATCTGGTCCGGCGGCACCCGCTTGTCCAGGATCAGGTGCGCGATGCGGTAGGTGATCACCCCGGTCTTGCCCGACCCGGCGCCGGCCAGGACCAGCAGGGGCCCCTCCGTGTGCTTCACGGCGGCAAGTTGTTCGGGATTGAGACGGGACAGGTCGAGCATGAAATCCTCATAAAGCGGATAGTTGCGCCGGCAGGAGCAAGAAGCCGCCGGCCGGCGACGAAAAAAGAGCCGGACCTACCAAAGGCCGCGGCTCACTATCTTTATCAGAACGCCTAGGGCAAACGCAACCCTCTATATCGGTGCCGATTTTTTTCGTTCTCCTCTGCGCAGGAAACGGCGGCGCCGCGGCCCTCTAGCTGCGGTCACGGTGCCCCCTCAATCCCGTAATGACGTGCGGCCTTGGCAAAATCGACGGCAACCGTCCTGCGGTCTTTTGCCACGTACACTCCGACGCTGTCCAGCGCTCCGGCCACGGCGGGCGACTCGATCAGGTTGATGACCGACGGGGTCGCGGCCTGCTTGTTGTCGTCGAACGGGACATCGACAGGAGCAGTCATATCGACAGCTTCCCAGGAACCGCGGGCGTTGAGCCATGCCAAGTAAAAGGCGCTTCGAGCCGACCCCGTCGGTGGCAGGGAAACGAGAACCAGCCGCTGGCTTCCTCCAAAGGCGGCATTGTGAAGTGCTGAAACGAGCAAAGCAGCCCCGACGGAATCCGCCCGCCTTGCCTTCAGGGCTTCCTGGGGCAGCTTGATCTCCTCGTTTTCGGAGGCGGGAGGCCATATTCCCGGGTAGGGGTGCACAGCCATACGGTGGGTTCTGCCACCGTAGAGGTCCTGATAACACTTCGCCATCCATCTATCGGCCGGCTGGTCCGGTGCGTCCAGGTAGCTCGTCGCCAGTTGGTCGATCTCCGGCGTCTTCGCCTTTGTCCATGCCGCCAGCGAAGCCACAATGAATTCAACGGGAACCTGCTTGTCATCCGGGGTCTTCAGATCCCAGCAGACGACATTCTCCGGCAGTACCTGTATCAAGACCGAGTCGCTGTAAGCGGTCGCCTGCGCAGTCAGTTTCCATTGCAGGCTCAAGGTGCCATAAACGTCACTTTTCATGAATTTCAGATCGGGGTTTATGGTTGTCTGCCCATGGTTCCCGGTCACACTCTCCTCTGCCGGAAGCCGGCAGATGCTGGAGTCATAGGAGAAGCTACCCCCCTCCACGACGGCAAGCGACTTGGTCTCCGAACTCAACGTGATGTTCAAATTGATGCATTCAGGGCAGGTGGTGGTGGCCTGATAAACCGCCCAGTACAAATACGCAGGTTTGTTTTTGATGGTGTTCACCAGGTAGTACGGAATGACCTTCTGGACCTTGATCTTGAAATCGAGTGCAGACCCGGAAGATTGCAGGTTCTTTTGGGGGCCGCACAGTAGCCTCAAATGCCTCAGGTAAAGGTCGTCCCTCTTCTCCACCAGCTTTACGCCTTTGGCTCCGCCCCCCTCCGCTGCGTGCCAGCACCCCTTCATCAGACCGGTCGCGGCCACGATACTGGCGATAACGCTACCGATGATGGTCACAACTGTCTGAACCTTGGTAAGCTCGAACTTTGAACCGTGTTGATCTTCACTCATGACAGTATCGACCTCCAGACTCACGACTCAGAAGAGATGAAGGGCGGTCGAAATCCAGTAATCCGTCAAAAGCCCTCTGGCAAAGCTTCTGGTCTCCTCAAACCGTATCGTCTCCACCATGAATTCATAATCATCCAGGCGCCTGCGTTTCGTCCACATCTGCTTCCAGTATTCAAGCGACTCCTCACCTGCATTGTGTTCTATCAAGACGAACAGGATATTGCCGTCGTGCTTGTCGAGCAGTTTCCGCATCCAGCGCCCCCCAAGAGAAGTGCACTTGCGATGATCGAGCAGGTACAGGTTCAGCGAGGCGGGATCCTTCTGCGCGAGGAAGTGCCACTCGCTGTCCAACTGCTCAAGGGTAGAGGGAAGAAACTGGAACAGCCCCACGGCGCCAGCCTCGGACCAAGCCGCAGGATTGAACGCGCTCTCAGTGCGGACGATGCTGTACAGCAATTCAGGCTGGAGCCCGTACTCGGAGGACGCCTTCAGCAGGGACTTCTTAAAAGCCGGGGGATAGGCCACCGCAAGCCATCCCGGTTCTTTTGCAAGGGCGCGCCCCCCCAGCAAGGATTTCCCTTCAATCAGGATATCCATCGCTGCAGACCAGTCGTTGGTCTGCGCCCCGATGTATCCGGCCACCTCGATGCGGTTGGCGGCAGTCATCGGAGCGGCGGCGGCAGCTTTCGCGTCCAACCGGTACGACAGCAACAGGAGTACGGGCATTAAGGCGCCCGAGGCCTCCAACTCCTGCATATCCATGTCACACAGCCTTTTTCGGGAGAATGTCCTCCTCGTCTGGTAATAACGTTCGAGGGCACTGCGGTATATGGCAGGGACGGCGTCCTTCAGCCGGAGGTGGTAAGGAGCCTTTCCTGTCAACTGTGTACTCACAGCTGCGCCGGCCTGTGCCAGCGACGAGAGCTCTGCCAGTGTTTCATGGTCGAGATCAAGTCGCCGTCGCGCGTCGCCCCCCTCATTCAGGTGCATCCGTGCGCGAATCCCGTAGTAGTTGAAAGGGCCTTCTTCCATCGCGTGCCCGAAGTAGGCCCTTGCACTGTCGACGTCACCCAACTCTTCGGCAACGCGTCCACTCCAGAACAAGCACGCCATGTGCAGGGGGCCCGATGGCCGTTCCTTTTCCAGCTGTTGAAGCAGGGACAGAGATTTTTTCAGGCTCCGGGGGTCGCCATGGCTGTAGTGGCCCAACGCGGGCATGAACCTCATCGAATCGCGGTAATGGTTGTCACCCGGGAACTGTGCCAGTTCGTCGTAGTACTGCATCGATTTTTTGAAGTCATCCTCGTTGCCGTGTTGCCAGTAAAGGTTCAGGTATTCCTTGGCGAGCCGGTTGAGTGCATCGTCCGCTCTCTCCCCGCGGGGGTGTTCCTTCAGCAGCCTGGTCATCGCTTTCTTGAATCCCTGGAAGTCGTACAGGGCACCGCATCCCTCACGGACATACGTGGTGGCTAGCAGCATCGATGCCTCCTGCGAGACATCGGGATCAGTCGCAAACTGTATCGCCGGAGTAAGAAGGGCGACAGCCTCACTGTCTGCACATAATTTCAGCGGCTCGTGTCGCAGCACAATCCGCCGCAACTTCTCGCGGTTCAGGTCCGCCTCCACTTTCACCTGGAGATCCTTGCTTTTCGCCGCGGCGGCCAGTTCAAGCGCCGCGGCGCCATACCTTCCCAGAACGACCAGCCGCTCGCCTCGGTACAACGCCACCTTTTCTGGAGCGACCCCTTTCTCCTTGACGAGATAGCTCAAAATCTCTTCCTCTTGGCGGGAATGCCCCGAGGTCGTGCCGACTTTCAGGTAGGAGAAGAAAAGGTTTCCCGCCTCTTCTTTGCGCCCCATCCGCCAGGCAACGACAGCGAAAAGGCGCCGGATCTCCCCTTCGAGCTGCGGTAACCCCACCGCAATGGGATCGGTGGTGAACATCCCGCTCACAAGGCGCGCTTCGAGAAGGGGCGGGCCGATCAGGAGCAATCGTTCCGCGTCTTTTGCACCGGACCGCGATGAAAGATCCACCATCTGCCCCCAGCGCAACAGCGCTGCCGCAACAAGACCTGCCCCCCCCAACTTGTCGTGGTACGGATCGGCAGCCGCCCAAACGACCAGTTCGCGGTACATCTTCCTGGCTTTGCCGAGGTCGCCGCGCAACCTGTAGACCTCTGCGGTAAGGAAGGTCGCGACTGGCCACGACGGGGTGTCGCTGCGCCATGTCAGATACCAGAAACGCCAAGGCTTCGCCGCGCGGGCATTGGCATCGCTGCTGGCCGCTTCAACCAACATTGCCAGATCGCCTTGCCGTTTGGCAGCAGAGACAAGTTTTGGATATTGCAGAGACAGAACCACAATGGGCAGGATCACGACGAGGATCAGGACGATAAGAGCTAGACGGCGCCGGGAATGCAAAGGTGTTGTCGGTTTTCGGGGGGCATCGATCATGGCATATATTTACTTTTACTAATTTAGTTAACGGCAGCAGGAAGTGTAGCATCCACCTATGCGATGGCAACCTGGCCCCTTACAGCCCCTGCCCGATGCGGTCATGAATGCTTCATAGGAGTAAGCCTTGTGCTCGCGTCATTCCTCGTGCCTTGTCTGCAGGGACTCCGACGACACCTCAATGCTGCCGACGGCCGTCCGGGTCGCGTTCAGCAACGGGTTTCCCTGATTGTCGTGTGGCAAAGGAAAGAATGATGAACCGCCTTGCTCTTCATGTGTCAGGACCAGCCCCATGCAGGTTTTAATATGGCGACGGGTGTGTTATAAGACAGCGTCCACGACAAATACCGACCGAGGTTCAAGAAAATGGAAGCACAAGCCGCCGCCCAGCGCATCGCCTGGCTCTCGAAGGAGATCGAGCGCCACAACCGCCTTTACTACGAGCAGGACATGCCGGAGATCACGGACGCGGAGTACGACGCGCTCTTTCGCGAACTCCAGGGCCTGGAGAAGGAATTCCCCGAGCTCGCCCTCCCCGACTCTCCCACCGGCAGGGTCGGCGGCCGTCCGCTGGCGAAGTTCACCCAGGTGCGCCACAGCATGCCGATGCTGTCGCTGGAGAACGCCTTCACCGAGCAGGACATGATCGACTTCGACGACCGGGTCAAGCGCTTCCTGGGCCTTGCCGCCGACACCGGGATCTCCTACGTCTGCGAGCCGAAGATGGACGGCGTGGCGGTGGAACTGGTGTACCGCGAGGGGGTGCTCGCCATCGGCTCCACCCGCGGCGACGGCGTCGTGGGCGAGGACGTGACCCGGAACCTGAAGACCATCAAGGACGTGCCGCTGCGCCTGGAGACGCAGGAGCCGCCGGAACTGCTCACCGTGCGCGGCGAGGTCTACCTCCCCCTGGCCCCCTTCCGCAAGTTCAACCGGGAGCGCGAGGAGGCGGGCGAGCCACCCTTCGCCAATCCCAGGAACGCGGCGGCGGGGTCGCTGCGCCAGCTCGACTCCCGGATCACCGCCAAGCGCCCCCTGAGCATCTTCTGCTATGCGCCGGGCGAGCTGGGCGGGGTGGAGTTCACCGCGCAGAGCCATTTTCTGGAGACCATCCCGACCTGGCGCCTGCCGGTGAACCCGCTCACCCGCGTGGTGCACGGCATCCAGGAGATGCTCGCCTACTACCAGGAGATGATGGAAAAGCGCGACGACCTCCCCTACGAGATCGACGGCGTCGTGGTCAAGGTGGATTCGTTCCGGATGCAGCGGGAGTTGGGCGAGAAAAGCCGTTCGCCGCGCTGGGCCATCGCCTGGAAGTTCCCGCCGCGCCAGGCGACCACCGTGGTGGAGCAGATCTTCCACTCGGTGGGCCGCACCGGCGTCATCACGCCGGTCGCCTTCCTGAAGCCGGTCAACGTGTCCGGCGTGATGGTGTCGCGCGCCACCCTGCACAACTGGGAGGAACTGGAGAGAAAGGATATCCGCGAGGGTGACACCGTCATCGTCGAGCGCGCCGGTGACGTCATACCTGCCGTGGTGCAGGTGATTATGGACCAGCGCCCGGAGGGAGCGGTCAAACCCGAGGTGCCGGCAACGTGTCCGGTGTGCGGCGGCGAGGTGGTCCGGCTGCCCGACGAGGTGGCGGTGCGCTGCGTGGCCCTCAACTGCCCGGCGCAGCTTCTGGAGCGCGTGAAGCACTTCGCCTCCCGGCGTGCCATGGACATCGAGGGGCTGGGGGACAAGTTCATCGAGCAGCTCCTGAGCCTCAAGCTGATAAAGGACGTGGCCGACATCTACTCGCTCAAGGAAGAGGACTTCATGCAGTTCGAGCGCATGGGGAAAAAGCTCGCCGAGAACCTGTTGAACGCCATCGAGGCCAGCAAGGAGCGCGACCTGTCGCGGCTCATCTTCGCGCTCGGTATCAGGCACGTCGGCGAGCACACCGCCAAGCTGTTGGCCGGCGCCTTCGGCAGCATCGAGAACCTGGCCAAGGCGAGCGAGGAGGAATTGGTCAGCGTCCGCGAGGTAGGTCCCCAGGTCGCCACTAGCATTGCCGACTTCTTCAGGAATGAAGAGAACCTGAAGGTGCTGGAGCGGCTCAAGGAGGCCGGGGTCAGTCCCAAGGTCGAGGAGAAGCGGGTCGGTGGCAGGTTCACCGGCAAAACCTTCGTCTTCACCGGTGCCCTGGAGAAGTTCACGCGGGACGAGGCCAAGAAGATGGTGGAGCTGGAAGGCGCCCACGCCGCCGGGAGCGTCTCCAAGAAGACCGACTATGTGGTGGCCGGCGCCGACGCCGGCAGCAAGTTGGAGAAAGCGCGCCAGCTGGGCGTGCGGGTGTTGACCGAAGAGGAGTTTTTGGAGTTGATGCAGTAGGGTTCAGTGGTAGCAGTAGGTAAAGGCGCGGCAGCCAATCGGCAGCCGCGCCTTTTGTTTTTTGGCAGGTCAGCGGTGTTCTTTGCGGTAGTTGTAGAGCCTTTCGGTGAAGCCACCCTTTTGGACAAAGTCGGTTTCGAGGCGCTCCATTTGGCGTTTCAGCAGGTAACTTGCCTGGTGGGACAGGCAGAGCATGATGTTGGCGCTCACCTCCGCGCTGCTGGTTCGCAGTGCGGCAAGCGCAGCCAGCAGCGGCTCGTCAAAGACGTCGGACCGGTCGGACCGGTCGGACTTGTCGGACAGTCTGACAGACTTGGTCAGCTTTCCGGCCAGCCTTGCGCGCATGGCGCGCACCTTGGTCGACTCCTTGTCCCAGACCGGCAGGTTGTTCTGGCGCAGGTAGTCCTCGTAGTCCCTTATCAGCTCCCCCAGGCTTGCCCGGGCCACCCCGGTAAGTTTCAGCTCGGTCTTCTTCGAGGTGCCCGACGCCAGGGAACCTTCGGCGATGTTCTGCACCCCGCTGCGGGCGGCCTGCACCATTTGGTCGTGGGTGCGCGAGCGCTTGTCTATAAAGCGCTCGCAAAAGATTATGGTGCCGTCGTAGGCAGCGAGCGCCACGGCAAAGCTACGCAGCTTGCGATACCCTCCGTGAGGCAGAATGAGATCTGAGGAGTGGTTCATCAGCCCCTCCAAACTCCAGTCGGACCAGTCGGACCAGTCAGACCAGTCAGACCAGTCTTACTTGGCCAGTTTGGCCGTCAGCGCCGGCACGAACTGCATCACGTCGGCCACTACCAGTACGTCGGCTACCTCGCCTATGGGGGCGTCCTTGTCCTTGTTGATGGCGATGATGAACCCCGACTTCTTCATCCCCGCCAAATGCTGAATGGCCCCGCTGATGCCGCAGGCAACGTAGAGCTTCGGACTGACGGTCTGCCCGGTCACACCCACCTGCGCCCCCGCCTCCATCCAGCCGCTGTCCACGACGGGGCGGCTCGCCCCGACCTCGCCGCCCAACACCTTGGCGAGCTCGGCGATCACGGGCAGGTTCTCTTTCTTGCCGACACCGCGCCCGGCACTGACGATAACCTCGGCCCTGGTCAGGTCGACTCCCTTGCGCACCGCAGCCTCATAGCCCAAAAACTCCCCCCTGGCCTCGCCTTCCGCCTCCAGGGGCTCTTGCTGCGGCGTCCCCCCCGGCACCAGCGCCGGGAAGGCCCCACCCTGCAGGGTGAGCACGACGGGCGCGCCCACCGGCTTGACGACCTGCCTCATCTTCTGACTGCAGCAGGGACGCTCGAAACCTCCCTCCGCCAGGGCAACCACCTCGGAAACCTGCGGCGCCTTGAGCAGGGCCGCCACCCGCGGCGCCAGGTCCCAGCCATAGGAGGTGTGCAGGAACACCACGTAATCAGGCTTTTCCCGCTCCACCGCCGCCTGCACCAGCCGCTTGTGCAGATCGGGATTGTACTCTCCGTACCGGCCGGCATCGGCCAGATATACCGTCCCCCCGTAGCTCGGCAGCGCCCCTTCGGTGCCGATCAACACCATGGCGGTCTCGGCTCCCAATCGCGACGCGAAACCGAACAGTTCGTAGCTGTACTCCAAGAGTTTCCCATCCCGGCATTCGCCTACGAGTAAAGCTTTCATGGTCGCCCCCCTAACGCAGCACCGCGGTCTTGTCCCTGAGTATCCCGATGAGCCGGTCGACCTGGTCGGCAACCTCGCCTTCCAGGATCACGCCGCCCCCCTTCTTGGCCGGGGCGCTGAACTGCGCCGGCACCAGCCTGGCCTCCTGCTGCAGCAACTGCTCCACGGGGATCACGCTCACCTCTTTCTTCTTTGCCTTCATGATGTTGGGAAGGGTCGGGTAGCGCGGTTGGTTCAGCCCCAACTGGCAGGTGATCAGGGCCGGTGCCTTGAGCCGTACCGTCCCTTTCACCCCGCCTTCGAGCTCCCGCTTCACGGTGACGGTGCCGTCGGCATACTCGAAGGCGACCACGGTCGTGACACAGGGGTAGCCGAGCGCTTCGGCTACGGCCACACCCACCTGGGTCGAGCCGCGGTCGAGCGACTGCATCCCGGTGAATATCAGGCCGAAAGCCTCCCCCTTGGCATACGCCGCGATGATCGAAGCGATCTGGAAGGGGTCCTTCAGATGGGCTTCCGGGTCCCGCACATGCACGGCACGGTCCGCCCCCATGGCAAGCCCCTTCTTGATCGCCTCGACAACCCGATCCGGCCCCACGGAGAGCAGGGTGATCTCCGGTTCGCCCCCCAACTGCTCCTTGAGCAGTACCGCCTGCTCGATGGCGTACTCGTCATACTCGTTGACGCGAAAGGCGAGATCGGTCTCCGCATACCAGACGCCTGCGGCGTCGGGGCGGAAGCGCGATTCCATGTCAGGCACCTGCTTGACGCATACCAGTATCTTCATAATGAACCTCCTCCGGCGTTACGGGCGGCAGCACCTAGCTGCGCCGCCGGCCCATCCTGCGGGGAATGATATCGCTTACTTAGAGAATAAAGGAGGAAGCAGAAGTGTCAAACTTTTTCATGAGGTGGCGGGGCCGCCAGGGCAGGTAAGCGGGCGGCCGTAAGGGGGAGATTACCGGTATGGTGCAGCTAGAGCCAATAGGCCAGTTCCTCGCGGCACCCCGGGAGCGCCTTGTTCTTGAGCCCCTGCTCCAACTCGCACAGCAACTGGGTGAGTTGGCGAAAGATCTGGTTCTTCTCGGCGATGTCGTCGGTCTTGTCGAGCTTTGCCAGCAGCTTCAAGTAGTTGGCGTAAGCGGTGTCAAAGGTGTCCATACCAGGTTCCTCCCGTTTTGGCGCCATGAGGCGTAAAGCAGGAGGATAGCTTTACCTGTAAATTAAAAAATTTTCAAGATATTTTTCTTAAATTTTGTTAACTAATAACGGGCGGGTCAGACAGGCATGGTTTCCACCCTGTTACGGCCGTTCTGCTTGGCGCGGTAGAGCGCCTCGTCGGCCCGGCGGAACAGCGCGTCGATGTTGTCGACCTGCGTGGAAGGATAGGTGGCGACCCCGGCGCTGACCGTCACGGTGAGGTCCTGCAGGGGGTGTGGGAAGGTGTGATCGATGACAGCCTGCCTCAGGCGCTCGGCGGCAATGACTGCGCCCTCCAGCGCGGTGCCGGGGAAGACCAGGACGAACTCCTCGCCGCCGTAGCGCGCGGCGCTGTCGTAGGCGCGCATCTGCTGCTGCACCACCTCGGCCACGGAAGAAAGCACGACGTCGCCGTTTTGATGGCCGTAGGTGTCGTTAACCTGCTTGAAGAAATCGATGTCGATGATGACCAGGGAAAGGCTTTCGCGGTTGCGCTTGGCCCTGAAGAACTCGGCTTCCAGGACTTCCGCCAGGTAGCGCCGGTTGAAGAGGCCGGTGAGGTGGTCGATGTTGGTCAGTCGTTTGAGCTGCTCATTGGCCTGCTTCAGTTCATCCTGCAGCGACTTGATCTTGAGCTGAACCTTGACGCGCGCCACCAGTTCGCCGGCGTCGAAGGGCTTGGTGAGATAGTCGCTGGCTCCCTGGTCCAGTCCCCGGATCTTGGAGTTGAAGTCCATCTTGCCGGTCAGCATGATGATGGGCAGCCCCTGCAGGTCGGGGCGCGAGGCGACCAGTTGCAGGAACTTGTAGCCGTCCATGCGCGGCATCTCGACGTCGCAGATCACCAGGTCGGCCTTGCACTCGATCAGGGTCTTGAAGCCTTCCATGCCGTCCCGGGCTTCCCGGTACTGCTCGAACAACCCCACATCCTGCAGAGTCCGTATTACCTGCTCGCGAATAGCTGCCGAATCATCGATGACGAGTGCACAACTGGACATGATGTCTCCTGCCACACGACTCTCCGCAGCACTCGACAGCACCCGCCGCCCCTCATCGGCGTCATAGACGAAAACGCGGCCGGAGAAGCATCACCGGATGCCGGATGCTGCAGGGCACTGTACTTATGAGTTACGGTATGGCTTGATGAAAAAGTAGATAATCAGCAGGAACGGGAAGGAAGAAAAAGCCGCCTCGAAGTTCCCTTTAAAGAGTTGCCAGGTACCAAAGGTTATGACTGCGACGGTAAACAGGATAATAAAAACGGCTGCAAGTTTATTCATAGCGGGATAGTAACTAAACTTTCCGGAAATTGTCCAGTGATTTCAGCAGTGACAGAAGCGGGAGGGGTAATTGGAGCCGTCAGGGGGTGTTCCAGTCCCAGCTGAATTTCAATTCATCCTCGGTGATGAAGAGTTCACAGCAGGTCTTCTTGAAGGCGGCCTGGTTGGCCGCGCTGTCGACCTCCTCCTGCACCGCTTTCTCGATGACGGAGTCGGGGAGGTCAAGGTTCTTCTCAAAGGAGCCTTCCACGAGCCCCTCGCGCCATCCTGCCTCCTTGAGCTGGATCTTGAACAGCCCGATGTGGATGCTGTTATTGACACCGTAATCGACCAGCAGGAGCACGTTTTTGGCCATCTTACACCTCCCTGCGAACCAACTGCCGTGCCGGAGACGGCGCGAACCGTTCTAGATTACCACAAAAGTCCCCTATCAGACTGGAACTCCAGCCATTTGCCGCTGACGGGGTCCTTGAAGCGCAACCGTTGCGCCAGAAGCTGCAGCGGCTGGTCGAAATCGTCCGCCTGCCGGGGCTGCAACTGCGGGTAAAGCCTGTCGTTGAGGATCGGCATCCCCAGCGAGCTCAAGTGCACCCGCAACTGGTGGGTCTTGCCGGTGAGCGGGCTGAGCGCGAACAGCGAGCGTCCCTCCCGCTCATCCAGGAGGCGGATCTCGGAGCGCGCGTTGGCCGGGCCAGGTTCGGTCGCCATGACGAACCACGGCTCACCCGGCACCAGCCGGCTCTCCACCAGCCACTCTTTCTTTCCCTCGGGCACCCGCCCCACCCCGACCGCCCGGTATTCCTTCTCGATCAAGCCTTCTCTGAACAGCCCGCCGTAACGGCCACGCGTCTTGGGGTTAACGGAGAAGAGCACGAGCCCCGCCGTTTCCCGGTCGATCCGGTGCAGCGGCACGAGGTGGTGGATCCCGGTCCGCTCTCTGAGCCGGTGCAAAAGGCTCTGGTTCAGGTAGGCGCCGCCCGGGGTCACCGGCAGGAAATGCGGCTTGCAGGCCACCAGCAGCTCGTCGTTTTGAAACAGGACCTGTTCCGGGAAGGGGATCTCCCGCTCCGCCTCCATTTCCCGGAAATAGAAGACCCTCTGCTGCGGCGCGTACGGGGTGGCCATGCCGACCGGGGCGCCGTCCTCGCCGAGGACCTTGCCCTGGGCGATGCGGCGCTCCCACACCTCGCGCGGTATCCTCGGGAAACGCTCCACCAGGAAGGCGAACACCGTCGGGTAGGGGTGCTCCAGCCTGGGCATGGTGACCTTGGCGGGGTACTGGGAGATGGACATCGCGGGGGCCTTTGTCGTGGGGATGGCGGCGTTGCAGGGCGGCAACGACCGCTGCCGGGATAACCGGCGCGCGGGCAGGATAGCACGGAGCGGCGGCACAGGCAATGGCGGCCCACGCCAGAAGAAGTAAAATCACCCCCCCTGCAAGCAAAATTTCCCTGGCTCCCAAGCTCCAGCTTGGGAACCCAATATGGCGCAAAGCTCCAGCTTTGCATCCGAGGGAAGTTGGAGCTTCGGAGAGGCTTTGCGTTCCCAAGGTGGACCTTGGGAACGAGATCAAAATCAAATCCCCCCTGCCCCCCCTTCGCAAAAGTGGGGAACGTAAGGTCTCCTGCAGCGCTTCGGATGTGGCGGAACGCTGCATTCCGTTCAGGCACGCTCTCCCCCCCAAGGGGGACAGGCACCTGGCGGAGCCAGTCTCCTCCTTCAGTCGAGAACAAAAAAAGAGGGGCAACCCGTCGATTGCCCCTAGTGTTGGACGGCCGGCAGAAAGGGCCGATCACAGACCGGTGCAGGCGCTCACGCGCCTGTTGTTGCTGCGAGCACGTGTTTTATTTTCGTCAATCCGGCGCCACCGGGCTTGTCGCCCTAGATGCTGGCGACAGCCGCTCATCGCGGGAAAATACTTGCCTCCCCTGCCAACTTCTTAGCCACTGCCTCACTAGATATACTAAAAACGGTGTTTTGTAAACAAACACTTTGTATGACAAACTTTTCGACCGGGTCCGGGCTCCCTGCCCGAAAGCAATTGACACTCTCAACGCCATGTTCTAGATTAGCTGGGTATTTATTTCCACCGTGAGGTTTTTCATGGACATCATCAAGGACGGCGAAGAGATTACCCCGATCGGGGACGTCGCCGCTGCACTGGGGCTCACCACCAGGACCATCCGTTACTGGGAGGAAGTGGGCATCATCGAGAGCGTACCGAGAAGCGACGGCGCCACGCGCGGCTTCACCCCCTACTACGTGCGCCGCATCAAGTTCATCATCAAGCTCAAGGAGCTGGGGCTCACCATCAAGGAGATGCAGGACCTCTACGCGGCCTACGGGGAGGCCAAGCAGACCGAGCGCATGGTGCCCCGCCTGGTGGAAATCCTGGACGAACACATCGCCAAAATCGACGAGAAGATGGCCCGGCTCGCCTCGCTGCGCAGCGACATCGTCAGCTACCGGCAGCACATGGTCAACAAGTTCGGCGCCTCCCAGACCAGCGGCGCCTGACGGCGCCTTCCCTTCGCCCCTCTCGCCCTCCCCTCTGACGACGGCGCAAGGCGCGCCGGAACCCGCACCTCACATGAGATTCACAGCCGACCTGCACATCCACTCCCGCTTTTCCAGAGCGACCAGCCGCGACCTGGACCTCCCGCAACTGTGGCGCTGGGCCCAGTTGAAGGGGATCCGGGTGGTCGGCACCGGCGACTGCACCCACCCCGGCTGGCTGGAAGAGCTGGAGCAGGAGTTGGTCCCGGCCGAAGCGGGGCTGTGGCGCCTGCGCCGGGAACCGCTCCCCGACCAGGTGCCGCAAAGCTGCCGCGCCCCGGTTTCCTTTCTCATCAGCGGCGAAATCAGCTGCATCTACCGCAAGGGGGGACGCACCAGGAAGGTGCACTGCCTGGTGCTGCTCCCCGACTTCGCCGCCGCGCACAGGCTGAACCTCCAACTCTCCCGCATCGGCACCCTCGCCTCCGACGGCAGGCCGATCCTCAAGCTGGACGCCAAGGACCTCCTGGCCATGGTGCTCGCGGCATCCCCGCGCGCGCTGCTCATCCCCGCCCACGCCTGGACCCCCCACTTCTCCATCTTCGGCGCCTGTTCCGGCTTCGAGTCCCTGCAGGAATGCTTCGACGAGCTCGCCCCCGAGGTCCACGCCATCGAGACCGGCCTTTCCTCGGACCCCGCCATGAACTGGCGCCTGTCGGTCCTGGACGGCATCACGCTCGTCTCCAACTCGGACGCCCACTCCGCCTCGAAACTGGGGCGGGAGGCCACCGTCTTCGACACGGATCTGAGCTACGACGGGATCTTCCAGGCCGTTGCCACAGGCAAGGGGGTGGCCGGGACCATCGAGTTCTTCCCGGAACAGGGGAAATACCACGCCGACGGACACCGCTGCTGCGGCGTCAGGTTGTCGCCGGAGCAGACCATCGCCCACGACTATCGCTGCCCCGCCTGCGGCGGCAAGCTGACGGTCGGTGTGCTGCACCGGGTGGAACTGCTGGCGGACCGGGCGGCGGGGGTCAAGCCGGCGCAGGCCCCGCCCTTTTGGTCCGTGATACCGCTCATCGATCTGATCGGGGGGGCGCTGCGGGTGGGGTGTGCCAGCAAGAAGGCCGAGGCGCTCTACTTCCAGCTTCTGGGCGGCCTGGGCAACGAGTTCCACATCCTGCTCGAGGCGCCCCTGAACGAAATCGCCGCCAGGTCGACGGCGACTCTGGCGGCGGGTATCGGCAGGATGCGTGCGGGTGAGGTGGAGATCGAGGCGGGCTACGACGGCAGGTTCGGCACCGTCTCGGTCTCAGCACCTGGAGAGGATGCTACTTGAGCAGTTCGTCCAGGCGGGCCAGGTCGGCGCCCACCACCATCTGACCGTTGATGAAGAAGGTGGGGGTCCCGGTGACGCCGGCCTTCCTGGCCAGTTCCATGTGCTCCTGGGCGAGCTTTTTGATCTCGGGGGAGGCGGGCTTGGCGCCGGCCGGGATCTCCTGCCCGAGCATCATGGCGTCGTAGGCCTGGACCTTGTTGTCCGCCGAGAGGATGTACTCGATCTTGGTGATCGCCCCGGGGTGCGCCAGCGGTGCGAAGAAGATGTACTGGGTCACGTCGGTGCGCTTGGTGAAGTACTCGGCCCCCCTGCGGCAGAACGGGCAGTCGGGATCGGTGAACTCGATGACCACCTTCTTGCCGTCACCGATCTTGAGCGCCTTGTTCAGCGGCAGGTCCTTGGCGACCTTGGCCATGAGGGCCCCTTTGCGCTCGGCGGTGCGGCTCTTCAGGTCCTTGCCCACGATCTCGCCGGTCAGCACCAGTTCCTTCTCCGGGTAGTAGTAGAAGATGCGCTGCCCGGAGACGACTTCGTACAGCCCCGGGATTTCCGTCGGCGTCATGCTGTCCACGGGGACCGTGGGGAACGCGTTGTGGAAAGAGTCCTCCGGCTTGACCGGGGTTGCGGCGAACGAGGTCGCGGCCAGGGCCAACAGAACGGACGCGGTGAAAAGTGCGGTAAAAATCCTTCTAAACGACATGGGCGCCTCCAGATAGATCAGTATGAAGCCCCGCCCTGCGGGACAGCGGTAACTATAGCATAGGTTGGCCGCAAACGGCGCTGGAATAATGAGAGTTTTTTTCTAAAGGACGGCGCCGAAGGCCGCCACCGCAGCGCCCAGCACGCCGGCGTCGTCGCCGAGAGTCCCCTGCTCGACGCGGACCCGCCCGCCCGACACGGGGAAGGTCCGGGACACCAGTTCCCGGCGCAAAGCGGGCACCAGCAGGTCGAAGCTCTGCGCCACCCCCCCGCACAGCAGCACCGCCTCCAGGTTCAGCAGGTTCACCACCCCCGCCGCGGCGATGCCGAGATAACGCCCCGCCTCGGCAAAGACGGCAAGCGCCGCGGCATCTCCCTGCCGTGCCCGTCGGGCGACCGCAGCGGCGTCATCCCCGTTCCTGGCGATGGCGCCGGCGGAGGCGTACTGCTCCACGCAGCCCCGGCTGCCGCAGCCGCAGGGGCGCCCCTCCGGCTCCACCGGGATGTGCCCGAACTCCCCCGCCGCGCCGTCGACCCCGGTCCAGAGTCTGCCGTCGAGGATCAGGCCCGAGCCGACGCCGGTCCCCAGGGTGAGGGCGATCAGGGAACGGTAACCGCGCCCGGCGCCGTAGCGGTTTTCACCGAGCGCGCAGGCGTTGGCATCGTTCAAGGCCGCCACCGGCATCCCGGTGGCGGCCGACAGTTCACGGGCCAGGGGCACCCCCTCGAGCACGGGGACGTTGACGCTGGCGCGCACGACGCCGTCACTGCAGACAAGCCCCGGGACCCCCACCGCGAGCGCCACCGTGCCGCAGCCCAGGCGCGCTCCCTCCTGCCGCAACCGCTCCACACCGTCCAGGAGTCGCGCGAGCAGTGATGCCAGCCCCGCCGCAGGGAGTGTGGGCTCCGCGCAACGCGCCAGCACCCTCCCCTGCCGGTCCACCAGGGCAAACCTCAGATTGCTCCCCCCCAGGTCGATGCCGATGCACAACTCCTGCTTCACGCACCCTCCGCTTTGGCGAAGAAGGGGAGCAGCCGGTCGTAGGTCGCCAGCAGGGCCTCGGGGAGCACCCGAAGGTCCGCCACCACCGACATGAAGTTGCTGTCGCCGCTCCAGCGCGGCACCACGTGCAGGTGGAGGTGGTCCTCGACGCCTGCCCCGGCCGCCTTGCCCAGGTTCATGCCGATATTGAACCCGTCGGGGCTGCTGGAGCGGACCAGGACGTCCTTGCACAGCGCGACCAGACGGAAGAGCTCCTGCATCTCCGCGCCGGAAAGCTCGCCCAACTCGGCGGTGTGACGGTGCAGCGAAACCAGCAGGTGCCCGTTGCAGTACGGGTAGCGGTTCAGCATGACGCGGGCCAGCGGGGTACGGTGGATGACCAGCAGATCCCGGTCGTCCCCCTCAGCACAGAAGATGCAGCCCGGCGCCGGCGGCCGCGTCAGGTACTCAACCCTCCAGGGTGCCCAAAGCCTGTCCATGACATCCTCCCCTTCGTTTCCTGTTATAGCCGCGAAGATTATCAACCAGATTCTTTCAATTTACAACCACGACCTGACATCGGCTAAGGAGCCGGTCCCGGGGCTGTGAATGAGATTGAACCCGCAACAATTGCGGAGATTGATCCGACCAAGTGACATGCTATACTTTCGCAGCCCTTCTGACTTCCTTTTGTTGATAAACAGCGATATGGCAGTACCGTTTCCTTCTTTACCCGCGAAGATAGCTGCAGCCGTTTGTTCCAGTCCGCATAACTCACCGTCACTGCCTGTTTCGAGGAGGATGCCATGACGAAGAAGATAGACGCGCTCGAATATCACGCCGCCGGCCGCAAGGGAAAGATCGAAGTGATCTCCTCCAAGCCCTGCCTGACCTCCCTCGACCTCTCCCTCGCCTACACCCCCGGCGTCGCCGAGCCCTGCCTGGCCATCGAGCGGAGCCCCTCGGACGCCTACCTCTACACCGCCAAGGGAAACCTGGTCGCCGTGGTCTCCAACGGCACCGCGGTGCTCGGCCTGGGCAACATCGGGGCGCTCGCCGGCAAGCCGGTCATGGAGGGGAAAGGGGTCCTCTTCAAACGCTTCGCCGACGTCGACGTCTTCGACCTGGAGGTCAAGTCGGAGGACCCGGACGACGTGATCAAGGTGGTGCAGCTTTTGGAGCCTACCTTCGGCGGCATCAACCTGGAGGACATCAAGGCGCCGGAGTGCTTCTACATCGAGGAAGAGCTGAAAAGGACCATGAACATCCCGGTGTTCCATGACGACCAGCACGGCACCGCCATCATCTGCTCGGCGGCCCTCATCAACGCGCTGCACCTGGTGGGGAAGCAGATCGAGAAGGTGCGCATCGTGGTGAACGGCGCCGGGGCGGCGGGCGTCGCCTGCGCCAACCTGGTCCTTTCCCTGGGGGCGAAGCCGGAAAACCTCTGCATGTGCGACACCAAGGGGGTGATCTACAAGGGGAGGACCGAGGGGATGAACCCGTACAAGGAGCGCCTCGCCATCGACACCGGGTGGCGCACCCTGGAGGAGGCGATGCGCGGCGCGGACGTCTTCATCGGCGTCTCGGCCAAGGGGGCGGTGACCCCGCAGATGGTGCGGGAGATGGCCAAGGACCCCATCATCATGGCCATGGCCAACCCCGACCCCGAGATCACCCCGGAAGAGGCGCTCTCGGTCCGCTCGGACGTGATCATGGCCACCGGCCGCTCCGATTACCCGAACCAGGTCAACAACGTGCTCGGCTTCCCCTTCATCTTCAGGGGCGCCCTGGACGTCCGGGCCAGCACCATCAACGAGGAGATGAAGAAGGCGGCCGTGTTCGCCCTGGCGCAGCTGGCGCAGGAGGAGTGTCCCGATTCGGTCAGCCGCGCCTACGGCAACCAGAGCTTTTCCTTCGGGCGCAACTACATCATTCCCAAGCCCTTCGACCCGCGGGCCCTGCTGCGGGTGGCCCCGGCGGTGGCCAAGGCCGCCATGGACAGCGGCGTGGCGCGCGTCCCCATCGAGGACATGGACCGTTACGTGGAGTGGCTGGAAACGCTGCAGGGGCGCGCCAAGGAGACCATGCGCGCCATCATCAACAAGGCCAAGTGCGATCCCAAGAAGATCGTCTTCCCGGAAGGGGACAACGAGAAGATCCTCAAGGCCGCCTACCACCTGGTCGAGGAAGGGATCGCCAAGCCGATCCTGATCGGCAACCGGGCCAAGGTGCAGGAAAAGATGGCCGAACTGGGGATGGAGCTGAACCTCACCATCGTCGACCCGGAGGATTCCGAGCTCACCGAGGCCTACGCGCAGGAGCTGTACCGCATGCGGCAGCGCAAGGGGATCACGCTCACCGAGGCGCAGCGCATCGTGCGCCGCAAGTCGCGCAACCATTTCGGCGCCATGATGGTGCACATGGGGGACGCCGACGCCCTCCTGGGCGGGATCGACACCCACTACCCCGACACCATCCGGCCGGCGCTGGAGGTGATCGGCAGGCAACCGCAGCTGACCGGCGTGCACGGCATGTACATGATGGTCTTCAAGAAGGGGATCTACTTCATGGCCGACACCACGGTCGAGATCGAGCCGACCGCCGAGGAGTTGGCGGAGACCGCGCTATTGGCGGCGGAGAAGGTGCAGCTACTGGACATCGTGCCGCGCATCGCCATGCTCTCCTTCGCCAACTTCGGCTCGGTGAACCATGCCCTGACCCAGAAGGTGAAGCGCGCGGTGGAGATCGTGAAGGAAAGGGCGCCGGAACTGGAGATTGACGGTGAGATGCAGGCGGACACGGCGGTGACGCCGGAGCTTCTGGCCAACTACACCTTCTCCACCCTGACCGGCCCTGCCAACATCCTCATCTTCCCGGACCTGAACTCCGGGAACATCTCCTACAAGCTCCTGCACCGGCTCGGGGGCGCGGAGGCGATCGGCCCCCTGTTGATGGGGATGAAGAAACCGGTGCACGTGCTGCAAAGGGGAGACGACGTCGCCACCATCGTCAACATGGCGGCCATAGCCGTCGTGGACGCCCAGAGCATGCAGGAGGAGCTGCGCTGGGACTTCAGCCGGACCGCCCCGGCCCTGGACGCCCCCTCCCCCGCCCCCTGACCCTCCGCCGACGTCTTACCCCACCCACTAACCCCCTCCCGCAAGGGGAGGGGCACGAGGCTTTCAGAGAGTGCGGCTGAACAAGAAAGGGACCCCGAGGGGGTCCCTTTCCATTTTCGTCAAAGGTCTTTCTTTGGTTGCCAGAGCCGCCGCGAATTTGTTATACATGACGGACACTACCACGCCCACGCCCCGCTTTTCAGGCCGAAGAAGGACCCAACCAGCCATGCAAGACGCGTTAGATCCGCTCGACCCGCTCGATCCGCTCGAGGAAGAGCAGTACCCGACCAGCCTGAACAAGCAGTTGCTCACCGGGCTCGCGGTCTCGCTGGCTTTGCACCTGGTCTGCGCGGCGGTCCTGCTGGGAATTCCCGGTGGCGGTGAGCCCGCCCGTCCCGCAGTAACCTACGTCGACCTGAACACCATCCCCGCGCCGGTCCCGGCCGCCCCCGCCGTACAGCCGCAGCCCGAACCCGACCCCGAGCCGGAACTGCCCCAGGAAGAGGCCGAGCCGCTGCCGCCGACGCCGGCGCCGGCGCCGCAGCCGGTACAGGCCGCACAGCCCGCCGCCCCCCCGCCGCAGGCAGCGCAGCCCCAGACCGCGGTGGAAGAGCAATCGCGCACCACCTTCGGGATGGGACTCACCAAGGGATACTTCAGGCCGCTCAGCGACGGCGAGACGCTGCGCCCGGAGATCAAGGAGTATTACATTCGGCTGCTGCAGGGGGTGAACGAGAAGTGGTGGCTGGAGCAGAAGGATCAGAAGGTGGCGCCGATCGTGGTGAACATCACCATCACCCGTAGCGGCGAGATCATCGGCAGCACCATTTTGGAGAGTTCGGGCAACATCGTCTACGACCGGGCCGTGCAGAAGACACTGGAAGCGGCCGGGCCGCTCCCCCCGGTCCCCGCCAACTTCATCGGGGAATTCTTCCAGGCGCCGGTGCGCCTGGTCCCGCCGCTCAACCTGCTCGCCTGGTAAGGGTCAGGCTCCCTCTTCCAACTCCAGGTCGATGATGTCCGGGATCTCTTCTCCCGAGAGGGCGGAAAGCCTGCTGGAAGCATCCTGGTAGGCGGGGTTGGCGCGCATCACCTCGCGGTACAACTCGATCGCCTCTTCCACGGCACCCCGTCCCTCCGCCAGCACGGCCAGTTCGTAGTTGAGACAGGTCCGCTCGTCGCTGGAGATCACGTCCAACGCCAGGCCGCGCCGCAACAGCTCACCGGCCTTGTCCGGCTCACCCTTGTCACGGTAGCAGATGGCCTGCAGGGTCAGGCAGTCGAAGCGGCGCTGCGGGTTCCCCGCGGCGATCTCGAATTCCTTGATGGCGCCGGCGTACATCCCCATTTCCTTGTAGCCGATCCCCAGGTCGTAGTGCGACTCCAGTTCCTCGAGGTCGAGCTCGGCGCCGTCTGTCGCCTGAGGGAATATCTCCTCCCAGCCGCGCAACCGGACCGGCTCCGGGGCAACCGGCGGCTCCGGCTCCGGGGATAGTTCCTCCACCACCGGTTCAAGTTCCAGTTCTTCCTCGAAATCGACCAGTTCCACCGCGTGCTCCGGCTCTTCGGGCTCCTGCGGCAGATCGGCAGCCTCTTCTTCCCAGGAGAACTCGCCGAAGTGAGTTTCCTGCTCGGGCAGGGTCAGCTCCAACTCCCCTTCCTGATCCAGGTCGAGCTCCACCACCGGTGCCGGCGCCTCTTCCGGCTGGGCCTCCTCCAGCTCCTCCTCGACCTCCTCGAAATCCAGCTCCAGGGAGAAATCGAGCGGGAGCTCCACCTCCGCCGCGGGCGGCGCTGCAGGTTCAGGGAAAGCCGCGGGTTCAGGGAAAGCCGCGGGCTCAGGGAAGGCCGCAGGCGCCTCGGCAACGGCCGTCGCTGCGGGGGCCGGCGTAGCGTCGAAGCCCTCGTCATCCAAGTCGAGGTCGATCTCCTCTTCCCAGGCGATCGTCCCTTCGGCCTCGGCCTCTTCCTGCTCAGTGTCCCAGGGCGCCGGGGCCTGGTAGGACGGCGCGGGCGCCGCCACCGACTCGGGCTGCGGCGTCGATGCCGGCGCTGCAAAGGGGTCGGGGAGTTCAGCCGCGGGAGCGTTCCAGTCCGGCAGGACCGGTTCTTCGACCGGCTCTTCGACCGGGGCCTCCCAAGGGGACGCCGCCTGCACCCCGGGCACTTCATCGCCGGCGTCGAAGCCGGCCGTGGAGAGTCCCTGCTCGGCAAACGAAGGCGCCGTCGGGGCCGGTTCCTGCTGCTCCTCCGGGAAGAGTTCGCCGACGCGCGCGGCGACCGAGGCTGCCTCGCCCTCGAGACCACGGCTGCGCAGGGCCGTCACCAGGGCCGCGAAGGCCTGACGGGACTGCTCCAGTGCGCCGGTGGCGTGCAACAGCTCCGCGTACTTCAGCTTGGTGGCAGCGTGCTCGGCATCGACCATGAGCATCTTTTCCACCACCTTGAGCGCATCCTTGAGCACCCCTTCCTTCTCGTACTGCGCCGCCACCTGCCCGTATTCGGCCATGGCGTTGCCGATCAGTCCCTGCTGGTGGTTCAGGTGGGCTATGGTGAGCGCGGTGGCGACATTGCCGGGGCTCAGGCGCTGGATCTGCTTGTAGATGGCGATCGCCTTGAGGAAGTAGCCGTTGTCGGCGTAGTGCTTGCCGATATCCTCGTACTGTTGGATCGCCTCGTCCTTACGGTTGTCGCGCACCAGGAGCTCTGCCAGGCGCTGGCGATAGCGGATGTCGTTGGGCTCCATGGCCACCACTTGCTGGTAGTCCTTGATCGCCTTGTCGATCTGCCCCTTCAGCACGAAGCGCTGGGCACTCTCCAGAATTTTGTCTTTTTTCGAAGCCAAGTTAACGCCTCACCACCCCTAAGATACGGAAACCTAAAACTAAAGCAAAGCCGCCCCCGTGTCAAGGACGATCCTGGGATGCTTCCCGAACGATTTCCTCGAGCTCAGCAGCCTCGGCGCGGGTCAGGGGGCGGTCGCGGTAGACGGCGGAGCCGTACAGGGCGGCGAACCGGGCCAGGTGCCGGTCGTTGAGGCGCGCGGAAAGCTCGAAGATCCCTTCATCCCCCTTGATCTCGCCGGGATAGCGCTTGGCCAGCAGGCGGAGCATGCGCCGCAACAGGCGCGCCTCCGCGGTGGGGGGACGCTGCCTGCGCCATAAGACGAAAAGCAGCAGCGCCGCGAACACCGGCACGGTCAGCAGCATAACCTTCCCGAACCACGGCGGCAGGCGCAGGTCGCGGGCCTTGTTCCCGGCATTTCGCACCAAGGCCAGTTGTTTGTCAAGGTCATAGGTGACCACCGCCTTGTCCCAGTAGAAGCCGACCATGTCGGCGTACATGGCAAGGCCGCGCACCTGCCTGCTGCGCACCCGCCCCAGCGCCCAGGCGCTCGGGTCCACCGTCTGCCACCCCACCCCGTCCAGGTAGGCCTCGACCCAGACGTGCGCCATGTCCTCGGTCACCAAGTAGTATCCGCCGACGTCGTTGTAGGTCCCGCCGCGGTACCCGCCGACCAGGCGCGATGGAACCCCGGCCAGGCGCAGCAGTATCGCGTAGCAGGAGGCGAAGTACTCGCAGTTACCCCGCTTCTTCTCGAAGAGGAAGGCGTCCAGGGGATCCCCCCCTACCGGGAGGCCGGTGTTGGCGTAGGTGAGGCGCTGACCGCGGAAGAACGCCTCCAGCGCCGCCATCTTCTCGACGCTGCTGCGGCCGGAGCGCGCCAGGGCCAGCCCCTCGCCCCGCATCCGTTCCGAAATCCGTTCCGGCAGCCGTAGGTAGAAGTCCCGGTCGATGCGCCTGGTCTGCAGCGTGTCGGCGAGAACCGACTCGGCCAGGTAGCGCACCTTCTTGTCCAGGGGGCGGCGCGACACGAAAACGCCGTCGATACTGGCGTCGTTGCGCAGGTCGGTGATGGCTCGGGGCACGTTGAGCGCGGGGAGGTACTGGGTGGCGGTGCGCTCGGGATAGATCTCCTGGAGCACCGCGTCCCCCCTCGTTACCGCGGGGGCATCGTTGGGGGCCGGCTCCCGCACCCAGGCGTCGTTCTTGAACGCGTTCAGCACCACCGCGCGCCAGTACAGTTGTTGTTCCGGTACCTTGGGGGTGACCGCGCGCAACACCGCTCCCTTCACTTCCGAGACGGCCTGGGCGGTCCCCGGCTGCACCGTGTCCGAGAGTCCGGTCTTCTTCCCTGCCGGCGCGTTCATGAAGTTCCAGATCGGGTACTGCGTCCTGGGGAGGAAGAAGAACAGGAAGAGGAGCATCGGCAGCGAAGCGACCGGCATCAGCGCCGCCACGGTCAGCACCTTTTTCGCCTCCCGTGACGGCAGCACGGCGGCAGGGTCCTGGGCGTGGAAGGTCAACAGCACCAGGGCCACGGCCACCATGAGCAGCAGGGAGAAGAGGTAGACCAGGAAAATCGCGGAGATCTCGTACAGCGAAGAGGCGGCCAGGCAAAAGAGGGACAGGGCGAAGGCCTGCAGGTAGTTGCGGCCGATGCGCTCGCCCAAGAGCCTCACCCCGAGAAAGACCACCAGCAGATCCGAGGTCACCGGCACCAGCCGGCTCAGGGAGAACTGCGCGGCAAGGTAGAGAAAGAGCAGTATCGAGGCCGGCGTCAGCACCCGGGGCGGCAGGGCCCGCCCCTTGACCTGCAGGTACGCCGCCGCCAGGAGCGCCGCCGGGAAGAAGAAGCGCGCGAAGGGATCGAGGTAGCCCTGCAGGGGCAGGTAACCGATCAGCGCGATGCAGGCGGTGAGGCCGCTCAGGAGAAGGTCAATTCTTACCATAATTTGCAAGTTCCGTCAGGAGCCTGAGCCGGTGGCTCCTGGTGCTGCCGGGGGTGATGACCCGTTCCCCGAGCTTCAGGCCGACCGGCCGCCCCCCCTTCACCAGGCGGTTCACCAGGAAGGTGCAAAAGGAGAGGCGCTGCTCCAGGTCGCGCCCCGGGACCTGGTCCAGGTCGAGCAGCAGCGGTTCTGCCGCGGTTGCGGTCAGCTCCTTCACCTTGAACACCTCGTGCTTAGCGGAGAGGCGCCAGTGGATCAGCTTCAGCGGCTCGCCGCCGCGGTAGTCCGAGATCTTGGCCAGCTCGCCGTCGTAGCCGGCGGCGGCGACGGCGGCCGCCTCCCCCGCATCGGGCTTGCCGCCCGGGGCCGGGACCGGCAGCGGGCGCGGCGCCGGGAACACGGTGCACTCCTGGTGCACCGGCAGCGACGTGGCCCGGATGAAGAAGTTGACGGGGAAGGGAGAACTGGCCGAGGCGTCGGGGAGCTGCAGGGGGCCGCGCACCGGAAAGGAAAGCAGGAGCGAGCCCGACTGCGGCCGTTTCCGGTCTACCATCAGAAACGAGGTGGAGCCCCCCGCGACGGCAACCCGGACCAGGAACGAGGGGAGATACCTCTTGCTGTTGTGCAGGGTCACGGAGAGGAAGGTATCCGTGCCGGCATAGACCTCGTCGGGGAGATGCACGCTGAGGGCGAGCCCGCGGATGTTCAGCCAGCCGAGCACCCCCGTGGTCGCCATGAAAGCGAGCATGGCGGCGACCATGAGGAAGAGGAGGTTGTTGCCGGTGTTGACCGCGGACACCCCCAGGAGCAGGGTCGAGGCGACGTACAGCCCGCCCCCCTTGGTGAGCTTTATGTGAGAGGGAGAGGGATCTCCTTTAAGATCGCGTTTAATACGTGCTCCTTGTCCACCCCTTCGTGCTCCGGGCGGAAGATGAGGCGGTGCGGGCAGACGGCGTGGACCACGTCCCTGACGTCCTCGGGCGCCACGAAGTCGCGGCCGTGCAGGTAGGCCGCCGCCTTGGCGGCGTCGACCATGCCGATGCCGCCGCGGGTCGAGAGGCCGGCCTGGATCAAGGGGTGGTTCCTGGTCGCCCTGATGATGGCGTAGACGTAGTCGGTGACCTTCTCGCCGACGTAGACCTCCTTGACCGCGGCGATGGCGCCGACCAAGTCGTCGGTTGTCACCAGGGCCGGGATGTGCATGATCTCGTCCCGGATGCTCCCCTGCCGCAGGATCCCCTTCTCGATCTCCTCGGGGGGATAACCGATCCCGGTGCGGATCAGGAAACGGTCCATCTGCGATTCCGGCAGCGGGTAGGTCCCCACCTGCTCCACCGGGTTCTGCGTCGCCAGCACCAGGAACGGCTCGGGGAGCTGGTAGGTGACCCCCTCGACGGTGACGCGCCGCTCCTCCATCGCCTCCAGGAGCGCGCTCTGGGTCTTGGGCATGGCGCGGTTGATCTCGTCGATCAGGACGATGTTGTTGAAGATCGGGCCCCGGATGAAGTTGAAGCGCCCCTCGGTGCGGTCGAAGACGGAAAGTCCGGTGATGTCGGACGGAAGCAGGTCGCTGGTGCACTGGACCCTCCCGAAGGAGAGCCCGAGAGCGCTGGCGAAGGCGAGCGCCATGGTGGTCTTCCCCAGTCCCGGGATGTCCTCGAGGAGGATGTGCCCGCCGGTCAGAAGGGCCATCAGGCTCAGGCGCAGGGCCCTCACCTTTCCCTTCAGGTGCTGGCTGGAGAGTTCCTCCAGTACCGCGTTCATCTCGTCTACCTTGGCTAGTTTCTGCACGTGGAGAACCTCCCTGGGCGATGCCACAGCCACTCATTATAACGGCCGCCCCTGAAAAAGGAAAGGGCGCCCCGGAAAAGGCGCCCTTCTGCTCTGTGTCTTTCCCCCTCGCCCTCCGGGAGAGGGTGGCCGTAGGCCGGGTGAGGGAGGTGCCACGGGCAGAGCTGTGGCAATTGAAACCAAGGTTGCAACGCCCTCACCCCGACCCTCTCCCGGAGGGAGAGGGAGTGTGGACACGGATGCGGTCGCTACAGCCGCCGCTTGTCGACTTACAGCTGTCCCATGAACTTGTGGGTCTGCGGGATGACCCGCACCTCGCGGAGGGAGGAGCAGAGTTCCTGGAGTTCCAGGGTGCGCAGGGAGTCGATGCCGATGCTGCCGTCGTCACGGGTCACCGGCTGCAGGATGAGCGGGATGCCCGGGTCTACCGAGGCGATCATGGCGCAGGAACGCTGGATCTCCCAGTCTTCGGTCTCCTGCCCCACCACGATCTTGACGAAGACCTCCTTCATGGCGGCCAGTTCCAGGAAGGCGTGGTGCTGGTCCCACAGCTCCGGGCAGCCGGTCGAGGACGGGAGCTTGATGTCCATGCCGATGCTGTCCAGGTGCGGGATGAGCGGCGCCAGCGCCTCGGGGAGCGTACCGTTGGTCTCCAGGTAGATGGGCAGGAGCTTTTTCAGCACCGGCAGCCACTCCTCGAGCAGGGTCCCGAAGAGGAGCGGTTCCCCCCCGGTGACGCTGATGGAATGGTGGATGCCCGGCCAGGCGGCGGTCCAGCTTTCGATCAGCGTCGCCACGCGCTCCAGCGGCACCGGGTTGGGGACCTTGAAGAAATCGCGCCGCCCGGGGGTCAGCTCCAGCAGGCAGTCATCCGGGACGGCGCTCATGCCGGGGGTGTCGCAGAACTTGCAGTTCAGGTTGCAGCCGGAAAAGCGCAGGAACACCTGGCGCAGCCCGACCAGCACCCCCTCCCCCTGGATGGAGGAGAAGCATTCGACCAGGGGCGCCTGCAGGTTACTCATAGTAGCTCGCCGCCGCGAAGTCGGATTCCCACACCGTGACCATGTCCACCTTGACCTTGTCCGAGCCGAAGATCTTGGTCAGCTCGTGGTACAGGTAACGGGCGATGTTCTCCGAGGACGGGGAAACGTCGGCGAAAGGAGCCAGCTCGTTCAGGTACTTGTGGTCCAGCGTCTTCAGGAGATCGTTGGTCTCCCGCTTGAGGATCTTGAAGTCGATGCCCAGGCCCGCCTTGTCCAGCTCGTTGGTGGTGATGGAAACTTCCACCTTCCAGTTGTGGCCGTGCAGGTTTTCGCAGTCGCCCTGGTAATTGATCAGATTGTGGGCCGCGGCAAACGCAGTGTGAATGGTGAGACGAAACATGCCACCCTCCCTTTTCATTATTTTCAGTCCGGTCAATATATCATGAAAAGCAGGCCGAGGTTAAGGGCAAAAGGGCAGATTAAGATTGAGATTAAGATTAAGACTAAGGTTACGGTTGAGGAGAAGCAGATGGGCGAGGTCGAGATTGCGGCAAGGATAGTGACCGGCCTTTCCTCAATCTTAATCTTTATCTCAGCCTGCCTTTAGATGTTGATGCTTTCTCCCGGTGCGAGGACCGGCGCGGAGGGGGAGGTGATCCAGGTGTAGGTGAGGACGAAGAAGAGGACGACCAGCGAGAACAGGACCACGAAACTGGGGAAGAGGCGCACCCGCGGCTCCCCCTGCCCGTTCTGCAACAGTCCGAAGGCGGCTACCAGCACGCCGAAGCCCCCCAGCACGCCGGCCAGGAAGAAACCCAGGAAGGTAAGGCGCGCGTCGCCCGCCATGCCCAGCATGAGCAGCGACGAGATGTCGCCATGGAAGAACGTGGCGACGATCAGGGCGATGATGCCGGCGCAGATGGATCTGATGCCGCGACGCACGGTGGTTTTACGCATGGTTAATAACCTCGGGCCGGGATGGCCCTTATTCGCACCAGCTCACGTCCCCGACGCCCTTCCTGAGCACTTCGGGGCGGTCGCCGATCAGGCTGATGACCGAACTGACATCGGCGGAGAGATCGCCGCCGTCGACCACCAGGTCCAGCTGTTTGCCCAGTTCATGCTCGACCGCCCAGGGGTTGCCGATCGGGTCCTCGCCGGAGAGGTTGGCGCTGGTGGTGACGATGGGCGCCCCCAGCTCCTTCACGATGGCCAGGCAGATCGCGTTGTCGGGAATGCGGATGCCGACCGTCTTCTGCTTGGTCTGCAACAGGTCCGGGACCACCGTGGCCGCCTCCAACACGAAGGTGTACGGTCCGGGGAGCAGGCGGCGCAGCTGCTTGAAGGCGTAGTTGGACACCCGCGCGTATCGGGCGATCTCGGACATGTCGGTGCAGATGAAGGAGAACGGCTTCTTGCGGTCGCGCTGCTTGATCTGGTAGATCCGCTCGATTCCCTTCTTGCTGAAGATGGAGCAGCCGATGCCGTAGGTGGTATCGGTGGGATAGGCCACCACGCCGCCGTTTTTCAGGATGTCGACCACCTTGGCGATCAGGCGCGGTTGCGGATTGTCGGGATTGATCTCAAGCAGCATGGCTAGTCACCGGGGTTGAGCCCCAGAAGCGGCCCGTGCACGAAGCGGCCGTCCTTCTGGATCAGGATGTCGTCGAACCACAACTCGCCGTCGCCGGCCAGGATCTTCACCATGTCCCAGTGCACGGCAGAGCGGTTGCCGTTGTCGCACTCGTCGTAGGCCTGACCCGGGGTGAAGTGGATGGAGCCGAAGATCTTCTCGTCGAAGAGGATGTTGCGCATGGGCACCCGGATCTTCGGGTTCACGCCGATGGCGAACTCACCCACGTAGCGCGCCCCCTCGTCGGTGTCGAGGATGCGGTTCAGTTCCGCGTCCATACCGGGGGAGGTCGCCTTGACGATGCGCCCCTTCTCGAACTCGAGGCGGATGTTGTTGAATTCCTTCCCCTGGTACACGGTAGGGCAGTTGTAGGTGATGTACCCCTCGACCGAGTCGCGCACCGGCGCGGTGAACACCTCGCCGTCGGGGATGTTCAGACGCCCGTCGCACTTGATGCCGGGGAGCCCATTGATGCTGAAGGAAAGGTCGGTGTCCGAGGCCTTGATGCGCACCCGGTCGGCGGCGTCGACGCAGGCCTTCAGCGCGTCCTGTTTCTTCGATTCCTCCTCCCAGTCCATGCAGCAGGCGGCGAAGAGGTAATCCTCGTACTCGTCCAGGCTCATGCGCGCTTCCTGCGCCGCGCCGTGGGTCGGGTAGCGGGTCACCACCCAGCGGGTCCCCTTGACGCGCTGGTCGATGATGGGGCGCACCACCTTGGACCAGGCGATCATGCTCTTCTGGTTGGCCTGGGCCATCACCATTGAGTTGTCCGCGGCGGAGAGGCCGAAGTAGACGTCCACCTGCTTCATGAAATCGAGCTTGTGCTGCGGGAAGTAGGAAAGCTGGTCGGGATTGGCGAGGTTGTAGAAGTAGCGGCCGATGTCCGGGATGCTGAACTCGTACTCGACGTACTTGGCGCCCTTTTCCAGACAGAGGGCGTAGAGCTCCTTCACCAGCGGCGCCCCTTCCAGGCCGGCGCAGGAGATGAGCACCACGTCGCCCGGCTGCACGCGGGCCGAGTAGTTGACCAGGACTTCGGCGAATTGTCTGACGCGAGGATCTTTCATATGCGTGCCCCCTTCTGGAGTTTTCAGTGTGGGTACCGCCGCTTCAGCTGCCATGACGTCCCCGCCCCCGCCTGCGGACCATAGCCCTACGGTGGGCGAAGGCCCGGAGGGGGAGGGACAGGGTGGGGGCTTCTGATCTTGGGGTTTAGGAGCATCCCCCCTCCCGACCTCCCCCCTCCGGGGGGAGGAGCGTGGACCGGGCGTCTATCTTAATCTCAATCTTTGTCTAAATCTCGCCTTTACCTGCCGGTGTGCCCGAACCCGCCAGCGCCGCGCTCCGTCTCGCCCAGTTCGTCCACCTCGATGAACCCGGCGCGCTCGCAGCGGGCGAAGACCATCTGGGCGATGCGCTCGCCGTTCTTGATGGCGAAAGGCTCGTTGCCGTGGTTGATCACGATGACGCCGATCTCGCCGCGGTAGTCGGCGTCGATGGTGCCGGGAGAGTTGACCAGCGCGATGCCGTGCCGAAGCGCCAGCCCGCTCCTGGGACGCACCTGCGCCTCGAAGCCGGGAGGGATCTCGACGGCAAGCCCGGTCGGGACCAGGGCCCGCTCGCCTGGATGGAGCACGAAATCTTCTTCGAGCGCGGCATGCAGGTCGACACCCGCCGCCTGCTCGGTCATGTAGCAGGGGAGAGGAGTTGACCGCAGGCGCTTTATCCGTATCGGGATCGTTTTCATCAGACGTTGATGTCGGAGTTCGAGAAGGCGGGTGTGCCGATCCGGCCCAGCATGACCAGGGTCAGCGCGTCGTTGTCCAGGATCTCGTTGGCAAGCTCCAGGATGCTGTCGGAGGTCACGTGGTCGAACCCTTCCATGATCTCTGAGAGCGGCAGCGGGGTGCCGAAGTAGATCTCGTTCTTGGCCAGGCGGGACATCCTGTTGTCGCTGGATTCGAGCGACAGGAGCAGGTTCCCCTTCAACTGTTCGCGGGCCGCCTCGAGTTGTTCGGCCGGGACAGGTTCCTTCTTGAAGCGCCCGATCTCGCGCAGCATGATCTCGAGGAGTTCCTTGGCGTTTTCCGGGCTGGCCCCGGCGTAGACCACCAGGGAACCGGCGTCGGCGTGGGAAGCGATGTAGGAGTAGACCGAGTAGGCCAGGCCGCTCTTCTCGCGCACCTCCTGGAACAGGCGCGAGCTCATGGAGCCGCCCAGGATGGCGTTCATGATGAAGGCGTCGTAGCGCTGCGGGTGACTCTGCTGCACCCCCTTGAGGCCCAGGCAGACGTGGATCTGCTCCAGGTCCTTCTCCACCAATTCGATGCGGCGCTCGTAGACCGGGGGAGCGGATTCGCTCCGGCCGTGCCCCGGTTCCACTCCCTGCAGGAACTCCTCCAGAAGAGCGGTGAGCTTGTCGTGGGTGACGTTGCCGGCGGCGGTGACGATGATGTCGTCGGCGCGGTACATCTGGTCCTTGTAGGCGATGATCGCGTCGCGGGAGAGACCGGTGACGCTCTCGGCGTCGCCCAGGATGGACATCCCCAGCGGGTGTCCCTTCCAGAAGTGCTGGTGGAACAGGTCGTGGATCAGGTCGTCCGGGGTGTCCTCCATCATGTTGATCTCCTGGAGCACCACGCGGCGCTCCTTTTCGATCTCTTCGCTGTCGAAGGTGGAATGGAGGAAGATGTCGGTCAACAGGTCGACCGCACGGGGGAGGAACTTGTCCAGCACCTTGGCGTAGTAGCAGACGTACTCGCGGCTGGTGAAGGCGTTCAGGACGCCGCCCACGGAGTCGATTTCGCGGGCGATGTCCAATGAAGAACGGCGTGCGGTGCCTTTAAAGAGGAGGTGTTCGATGAAATGGGCGACGCCGTTCGACTCCCGCCGTTCGTGGCGGGAGCCGTTGGCGACCCAAATTCCGATGGAAACCGAGCTGGCATACGGAATCCGCTCGGTGATGACGCGGATTCCGTTATTTAGGGTGGTCTTTTTAATCATGGCTAGAACTATACCGGGAAACCCATGAATTGCCAGTTTTCACATGAGAGAAATTATTCGGTGAAGGTCTGGCCCAGGGCCTCTTTGCGGGACAGCTTGATCTTGCCCTGCTTGTCGATGCCGATGCACTTCACCAGCACCTTGTCGCCTTCTTTCAGGATGTCGCTCACGTTCTTCACGCGCTCGGTGTCGAGCTCGGAAACGTGCACCAGGCCGTCGGTACCCGGGAAGATCTCGACGAATGCGCCGAACTCCATGATCTTCTTGACGGTGCCCATGTAGAGCTTGCCTTCTTCGGCCTCTGCGGTCAGGTTGCGGATCATCTTGATGGCGAGGTCGCAGGCTTCCTTGTTGTTGGAAGCGATGTTGATCTTGCCGGTATCCTCGATGTCGATGGCGACGCCGGTCGCCTCGGTGACGCTGCGGATGTTCTTGCCGCCGCTACCGATGACGTCGCGGATCTTGTCCACCTTGACCCAGATGGTGGTGATGCGCGGAGCGAAGGCGGAGAGGTCGCCGCGGGCGGTGGAGAGCGACTTGGCCATCTCGCCCAGGATGTGCACGCGGCCGGCTTTGGCCTGTGCCAGTGCGGCGCCCATGATCTCGCGGGTCACGCCGCCGATCTTGATGTCCATCTGCAGCGCGGTGACGCCGTCGGCGGTGCCGGCCACTTTGAAGTCCATGTCGCCCAGGTGGTCTTCGTCGCCCAGGATGTCGGAGAGGATGGCGTAGTCGTCACCTTCCTTGATGAGGCCCATGGCGATGCCGGCGACCGGTGCCTTGATCGGGATACCGGCGTCCATCATGGACAGGGAGCCGCCGCAGACGGTCGCCATCGAGGAGGAGCCGTTGCTCTCGGTGATGTCGGAGACGATGCGGATGGTGTAGGGGAAGTCATCGTGCTTCGGGAGCACCTGCTGCAGGGCGCGCTCGGCCAGCATGCCGTGGCCGATTTCGCGGCGGCCCGGGGCGAGGCGGAAGCTGGTCTCGCCGACGGAGTACGGCGGGAAGTTGTAGTGCAGGAGGAACTTCTTGCGGGAATCGCCGTAGAGCGAGTCGATGCGCTGCTCGTCGACCGAGGTGCCCAGGGTGGCGGCCACGATGGACTGGGTCTCGCCGCGGGTGAACAGGGCGGAACCGTGTGCGCGCGGCAGGAAGCCTACCTCGGTGCTGATGTTACGGATGGTCTTGGTGTCGCGGCCGTCGATCCTGGAGCCGTCCTTGATGATGTGCTCGCGCACCAGGTCGTACTCGAGCTCTTCGATGAACGCCTTGACCTCTTTCTCGGAGCCTTCGAACTCGCCGGCCAGAGCCGCCACGGTCTTTTCGGTGATGGCATCGATGGCGTCATGACGCTCGCCCTTGGCCTTGATGCGCACCGCGGCTTTCATCTCTTCCTTGGCGAGGGCATCTACGCGAGCCTTCAACTCGGTGTTCACAACCGGGGCCGGGATGTCGCGCTTGACCGGCTTCACCTTGGCGACCAGCTCTTCCTGTGCGGCCAGGATGCCCTGGACTGCTTCCTTGCCGAAGAAGATCGCCTCGAGGAGGTCGTCCTCGGAGACTTCGGAGGCGCTGCCTTCCACCATGAGGATGGCGTCCTTGGAAGCGGCGATCACGATCTCCATGTCGCTCTTCTCTTCCTGCTCGGCGGTCGGGTTGGCGATGAACTGGCCGTCAACGCGAGCGACTTTCACGCCTGCTATCGGGCCGGCGAAGGGAACATCGGAAACCATGAGGGCCGCGGAAGCGCCGATCATGGAGAGGATGCCCGGATCGTGATCCTTGTCAGCGGAAACCACGGTCGCCATGACCTGGGTATCGTTCAGGAACCCTTCCGGGAACAGCGGGCGGATCGGGCGGTCGATGAGACGCGAGGTGAGGGTTTCGTTGTCGGAGGGACGGCCTTCGCGCTTGAAGAAGGAGCCGGGGATGCGGCCGCCTGCGTAGGCTTTCTCCTGGTAGTTGACGGTCAGCGGGAAGAAGCCCTGACCTTCCTTGGCGGATTTCATGGCGACGGCGGTGACGAGCACCATGGTGTCGCCGCTTTTGATCATGACCGCGCCGCTTGCCTGCTTGGCGATCTTGCCTGTTTCGATAGTGATAGTTTTGCCACAGCACTCTGCTTGGACAGTGTGTACCATTGTTACGGCCTCCATTTGGGTGTTTCGGTTGGTGTTGGGGCCGCCGAGAAAAGCGCCATGCGGGCGTAACAGTGCGCCGCAGGGCAGTTTTATCCACGCCCCCAACAAGAAAAAGGGCACGAGGCCCTTACATGATGAAAAAGAGGAAAGGCAATATACCCGGGGAGGTATACTGCCTTTTCTTACCTTCTGATGCCGAGTTTAGCGATGATCGCTTTGTACCTTTCGACGTCTTTCTTCTTCAGGTAGTCAAGCAGACCCCTTCTCTGACCGACGATCTTCAGCAGACCGCGACGGCTGTGATGATCCTTCTTGTGAGTCTTGAAGTGCTCAGTCAGATAAGTGATACGCTCCGAAAGAATTGCAATCTGCACTTCCGGCGAACCCGTGTCGGAATCGTGCAGCTTATGAGCTGTGATGATTTCCTGCTTCTTTTCCGTTTGCAGCATGTGGTTACACCCCCTTCCGCTTCCTAGTTATTTTGCTTATTTATGCCTGCCCGCAGAGATTGCTCCCGCGGTTTAGATCAAGACCTTTAACTCTTATCACAAAAGCAAGTACGTGTAAAGAAGGAATACTAATTGAACACACGGGCCAGGCGCAGCCCTTTGAGCTTGTCGTACTCCGCTACTGCCGCAAAGCGCTCCCCCAGATAGAGTCGCACCTGCTCACCCACGGCAAAATCGCCGGGAGGTTCAATGAAATCATGCGCCTGCGGCACCACGCCGTTCAGCACCTTCTTCCCCCCCGCCTCGGTGAGCGCCAGCGCCCTCAGATGATCCAGCGCCCGGTCCAGCGGCATGAGCAGCGCCTCCTGGTCGGCGGCCCCGGCCAGCGCCTCGATGCTGATGGCGTCGGCCTCGCGGAAGAGACCGCTCCTTGTGCGCCGCAATTCAAGGAGGTGGGCGCCGCAACCGAGCGCCTCGCCGATGTCGCAGGCGAGCGTCCTCACGTAGGTGCCCCGCGAGCAGCGCACGGTGAAGCAGGCCTCGGGGAGCCGGATCCATTCGAAGGTGAGCGAGTGGATTTCGACCTCGCGCTCCTCGCGCTCCACCTCGATCCCTTTCCTGGCCAGCTTGTACAGCGGCACCCCGCCCTGCTTGATGGCTGAGAACATGGGAGGAAGCTGCTTCTGGAGTCCGAGGAACTGCGGCACCAGCCGCTCCAGGTCCTCGGCCGTCAGGTGCGACCACTCCCGCTCGGAGATGACCGCTCCGGTCAGGTCCTGGGTGTCGGTGGCGATGCCCAGCCGCAGCACGGCCCGGTACTCCTTCTCCGACTCGTCCAGGAACTGGATCGCCTTGGTCCCCTCCCCCACCGCGACCGGCAACACGCCGGTGGCAAAGGGATCCAGGGTCCCGGTGTGCCCTACCTTCTTCTGATTGATGGCGCGACGGACCTTGGACACGATGTCATGCGAGGTGACACCGGCCGGCTTGTCGATCACGAAAAAGCCGTTCAGCATCAGCGCATCTGCTCCAGTCGGTCGAAGACCTGCGCCTTGACCTCGGCGAGCGTGCCGCGCACCATGCAGCCGGCGGCGTTGTGGTGCCCGCCGCCGCCGAAGGAGGCGGAGACGGCAGAGACGTCGACCTTCCCCTTGGACCGGAAGCCGACCTTGAAAGTACCCTCGTCGACCTGGCGGAAGAAGAGTGCCACCTGCACCCCCTTTATGGAGCGCGGGTAGTTGATGAAGCGGTCGGTGTCCTGGGCCGTGGCGCCGGTCTTCTGGTACATGTCCAGGGTCACGGTGACCGAGGCGTACTCGCCGGACGGTGAGACGGTCAGGTCGGACAGCGCCAGCGCGAGGAGCGCGATCCTCTGCAGCGGCTCGCTCTCGTAGAGGTTCTCGTTGACGCTCCAGGCGTTCACCCCTTTGCCGATCATCTCGCCGGCGATGGCGAAGGACTCGGGGTCGGAGTTGGAGTAGTGGAAGCTCCCGGTATCGGAGAGGATGGCGGTGTAGATGCAGAGCGCGGTCGGGTAGTCGACCTCGTCGCCGGCAGCCCGGATGACCCGGTAGATGAGGGCGGCGGTGGCGCTCGCCTTGGGATCGATCAGGTTGCAGACGCCGAAGTTCTCGCATCCCAGGTGATGGTCGATATTGATGAAGCGGCCTATCCTCTTGTTCTCGGTGACCGCCTTGCCGGCGCGCCGGAACTCCCCCACGTCCAGCACGAAGCAGACGTCGAAGTCGCGCTCGGGCATGTCGCCGTAGACCTGCTCCGCCATGGGGAGGAAGGAGCAGTTGTCGGGAACCGGGTCGCTCAGGTAGACGGTGACGTCCTTGCCGCGCGCGGTGAGGTAATTGGCCAAAGCCAGGGAGGAACCAACCGCGTCGGGGTCGGGGCTCTCATGGCTGGTGATAAGAAAGCTGTGTGCCTGCTCGATCTCCGCAACTATCCGCTTAATCTCAGCTGTGGTCGCCGTCATCCGTAGCCCCAATCTCCTTCAGAATCGATTCGATATGCTGGCCGTAATCTAACGAGGTGTCGTACTTGAACATCACCTCGGGGGTGAAACGCAACTTGAGGGCTTGGCCGATCTCTTTACGGATGTAGCCCTTGGCGGAGTTGAGACCCGCCTCGCTGTTCTTCTTGGCGGCATCGTCGCCGTGCACCGTGAAGTAGACGGTGGCCTGTCTCAGATCGGGAGTGACCTTGACACCGGTGATGGTCAGGAAACCAATGCGGGGGTCCTTGAGACCCTTTATCAGAAGTTCCGAGATGATCTTGTGGATCTCTTCGGCAACCTTGTCGGAACGTTTAACCATGATCTTTCTCTCTTGTGTGATCCCGGCCCTTATTACCAAGCACGGGGTTGCTTACATGTCCCCGCCCCCGCCTGCGGGCCGTAGCCCTACGGTGGGCGAAGGCCCGGAGGGGGAGGGTCAGGGAGGGGGAATCTTCGCTCATGCGCCCCCCTCCCGGCCTCCCCCCTCCAGGGGGAGGAGCAGAGGCGAAAACGATAAGGGGAGAGCGGCCTCCGCCGCCGGGATGCCGGACGCGGGACGCCGCTCTCCCCGTTTGCTTGACTGTTACAGCTTGCCGGCAACCTTCTCCATCTCGAAGCACTCGAAGATGTCGCCGATCTTGAGGTCGTTGTAGTTCTCCAGCGACATACCGCACTCGTAGCCGGTGGCCACTTCCTTGACGTCGTCCTTGAAACGGCGCAGGCTGCCCAGCTTCCCTTCGAAGACCACCACGTTGTCGCGCAGCAGGCGGACCTGTGCGTTTCTGATGATCTTGCCGTCGGTGACGTAGGAACCGGCGACCATACCCGCCTTGGGCACCGAGAAGACTTCCCTGATCTCGGCGCGCCCCAGGTACTTCTCCTTGAAGGTCGGCTCCAGGAGGCCTTCCATGGCCTTCTTGATGTCGTCCACCGCGTCGTAGATGATGTTGTACAGCCTGACGTCGACCCCTTCCTTCTCGGCGAGCGCCGCCGCCTTGACTTCGGGGCGGACGTTGAAGCCCAGGATGATGGCGTTGGAGGCGCTGGCCAGGTTGACGTCGGTCTCGGTGATGGCGCCGACGGATGCGTGCAGCACGTTGAGACGGATGGCGTCGGTGGTGAGCTTCCTGAGGGATTCGGCCACGGCCTCGACGGAGCCCTGCACGTCGCCCTTGACGATGGTGTTGAGGTCCTTGACCTCGCCCTTCTGGATCTTCTCGTAGAGCTGCTCCAGGGAGAGCTTGCTGTGCTTGGCCAGTTCGGACTCGCGCAGCTTCATCTGGCGGTGGTTTGCGATCTCCTTGGCCTGCTTCTCGTCGGTCATGGCCACGAAGATGTCACCCGCGTCGGGCACGCCGTTGAAGCCGATGACCTCGACCGGCATGGCCGGGCCGGCGGCGACGACCTTCTCGCCGCGGTCGTTCTGCATGGCGCGCACGCGGCCGAAGTGGATGCCGGCCACGAAGTAGTCGCCAGCCTTGAGCGTACCTTCCTGGACCAGGACGGTCGCCACCGGGCCGCGCCCCTTGTCCAGCTTGGCCTCGACCACGGTGCCGCGTGCGGTCTTGTCCGGGTTCGCCTTCAGCTCAAGGACGTCGGCCTGCAGCAGAACCATTTCGAGCAGCGACTCGAGGTTGAGATGCTTCTTCGCGGAGACCTCGACGAAGATGGTCTCGCCGCCCCACTCCTCGGAAACCAGGCCGAACTCCATAAGCTCCTGCTTCACCTTGCTCGGGTTGGCCTCCGGCTTGTCGATCTTGTTGATGGCGACGATGATGGGAACGCCGGCAGCCTTGGAGTGGTTCACCGCCTCGCGGGTCTGCGGCATGACGCCGTCGTCGGCCGCAACCACCAGGATGACGATGTCGGTCACCTTGGCGCCCCTGGCGCGCATCGCGGTAAAGGCCTCGTGGCCCGGGGTATCGAGGAAGGTGATCTTCTGCCCCTTGAGCTCCACGTCGTAGGCACCGATGTGCTGGGTGATGCCGCCGGCCTCGCCGGCAATGACGTTGGCCTGGCGGATGGCGTCGAGCAGCGAGGTCTTACCATGGTCGACGTGACCCATGATGGTGACGACCGGCGGACGCTTGATGAGGGATTCCGGCGTATCGGGCTCGGCCTCGAGGATCTCGTCCACGTCCAGCGCCACGTTCTCGATCTCGTAGCCGAAATCGGTGGCCAGGAGGGTCGCGGTGTCGAAGTCCAGCGGGTGGTTGATGGTCGCCATGACGCCCAGCTTCATGAGGGCGCGGATCAGGTCGGTGGCCTTGATGCCCATGCGCTTGGCCAGCTCGCCCACGGTGATGGACTCGCTGATCTTGATGATCCTCTTGATGGCCTTGGGCACCGTGATCTCGGTCTTCTTGCCGACCTGGACCTTCTCGACGTACTTGCCCTTCTTCCCCTTGGAGCGGGGACCCGGCTCGAAAACCCGCTCGCGCTTGTCGAGCATGTCCTTGAAGCTGTCTTTCTTACCCTTGCCTGCGGCCGCTCCGCCTTTCTTGGCGTTCTTGCCGAAGTCGGTGGTGCCACCCGGGGCGGGCTTGCGTCCCTTGCGGCCACGATCGTCCAGAAGCGGCGGCGGCTCGATCGGGGCCAGCGGTGCCGGACGGTCCGGGCGCGGACCGGTGGGACGCTCGCCGGGGCGGCCTGCACCCGGACGGGGTGCCGGGCGCTCGGTGCCGGGGCGCTCGACGCCGCGCGGCATGCCCGGGCGCGGTGCCGGACGCTCGCCCTGCGCGGGACGCTGGTACTCGCGGCGCTCGGCCGGGCGCTGGGTCGGGATCGGGATCTCGACGCGGCCAAGGATCCTGGCGCGGGTCGCGGTCGGTTTATCGGGCTCGGGCTCCACCTTGGCGGCTGCGGCCTCGGGCGCCTTGGCCGGAGCGGCTTCGGCGGCAGGCTGCTCGGCCGGCTTGGCTGCCTCCGGCGCGGGGGCCGGCGCTGCAGGAGCGGCTTCTGCCTTGGGGGCCTCGACGGCGGGCTTCTCGGCCGCGACCGGTGCCGCCGGGGCGGGCTGCTCCGCTACCGCGGGCTTCTCTTCCTTCACGGGCGCGGCCTGGGGTGCCGGCGCCTCGGGCTTCGCCACCGGCTTGGGTGCGGGGGCCGCCTCGATGATCCTGGCGCGGACCGGTTCCGGACGCTTGGGAGCCTCCTCCACCGGGGCCGGCTTCTCGACCGGCGCAGGCTGCACTGCCTCTTCCTTCTCCGGCTCGGCCGGCGCTGCCGCCGCTGCCGGGGCTTCCGGCTCGACCGCCTTGGCGCGACGGCGGATCAGGGTCGGTTTCACCCTCACTTCTTCCTGGGACACTTCTTTGTGGGGGGTCTGCGCAGGGGCGGATACCGCCTTGATATCCGAATCCTCAAGGACAGCCATATGGTTCTTGACCTGCACGCCTGCCTCGGCCAACCTTGCCATAAGCTCCTTATTGTCGATCCCCATCTGCTGCGCCAGCTCATATACGCGGGTTTTGCTCATCTACTCACGCTCCTCCTCAAAGAAGTTCCTGTACTTTTCCATTTCCAATCCAATCGATCCCACGAAGCCGCTTTCCATAACAACCAGGACGCTTCTGAGTTCCTTTCCCAGCAATTCGCCAAGGCGCTCCTTGGTGAACAGGGAGATGCAGGGGACCTGTTTGAGCTGCGCCAGCCCCCTGAACTTGTCGCCGATGTCGGGCGAGATGTCGGTGGCGACGAACAAAAGGCCGGCGCCCCCTTTTTTCAACTTATCCTGAACCTGGTCCGAACCCGACACCACCTTGCCCGCCTTGTTGGCCAGGCTTATGTAGGAGGCGATGCGCTCCTCGAGCTTGTGCAGCACCTGCTGCACCAGCCCGTCTGCGTCGGCGCCCAGCACCTCGCCCTTGAAGCCGCGGGAGAACTGCTTTTTCTGGACCGCCTGCCTCAGGCACGACGCCTTCAGGCAGGTGTACGCCCCGCGGCCGGGGAGCTTGTTCTGCAGGTCGGGGACCAGGGTGCGGTCCGGTGCCAGCACGAAGCGAAGCAGCTCGCCCTTGTCCTTGGTCTCACGGCAGGCAAGACAGCTTCTCTGTGGTGTGGCCTTGGGCATGCTAATCCTCTTCGGTCGCCTCTACTGCTGCCGGCTCGGTCGCCTCTACCGGCTCGGCGGCCTCTTCTTCAGACTCGGTACCGTCGTAGGAGGCAAACTGCTGCAGTTCGGCCTCGGCCATGCGGGTCTCGCTCTTGATGTCGATCTTCCAGCCGGTCAGCTTGGCCGCCAGGCGCACGTTCTGACCGCGCTTGCCGATGGCCAGCGAGAGCTGGTCGTCCGCCACGATGACTTCCATGGCGTAATCCTCTTCGTCCACATACACCTTGGTCACCACGGCCGGGGCCAGGGCGTTGCAGGCGAAGCGGGCAATGTCCTCGCTCCAGGGGATGATGTCGATCTTCTCGCCGCGCAGCTCGGAGACCACGTTCTGGACACGGGAGCCGCGCATGCCGACGCAGGCGCCGACCGGGTCGACGTCGCCGTCATGCGAGTAGACGGCGATCTTGGCGCGCCCGCCCGGCTCGCGCACGACGCTCTTGATCTCGACGATCCCTTCCGCGATCTCCGGCACCTCGGCCTCGAACAGCTTGGCCAGCATGGTGGGATGGGTGCGGGAGAGCATGATCTGGGGGCCCTTGGTGGTCATGCGGATCTCGGTGATGAGAGCCTTGACGCGGTCGCCCTGGCGGTATACCTCGCGCGGTGCCTGCTCCTTGTGCGGCAAAAGCGCCTCGGCGCGGCCGAGATCCACGATCAGGTCACCCTTCTCGAAACGGCGCACCACGCCGTTGACGATCTCGCCCTGGCGTTCCTGAAACTCGTTGAAGATGGTCTCGCGCTCCGCCTCACGCACGCGCTGGATGATCACCTGCTTGGCGGTCTGCGCGGCGATCCTGGAGAAGCCGGATGCGTCCATCTTCATGCCGATGGAATCGCCGATCTCGACCTCCGGGTCCTCCTCGCGCGCCTCGTCCAGCTCGATCTCGCGGTAGGAATCCTGCACCTCTTCTACGACAGTAACGAACTCGAACAGCTCAACCTCACCGATCTCGGGGTTGTAGTGCGCCTCCAGATCGCGGGTATTGCGAAATTTCTTGTTGGCAGCGGTGAGAACTGCCTGTTCCAGCGCCTCTACCACAATACTTTTATCGATGCCCTTCTCTTTTACGATCTGGTCGATCGTGTGCTTGAGGTTAAAGCTCGTTTCCACGTCACTGTCTCCTTCTGCTTGCTGATAATTGCAAAGTAAATTTTAGAATTCGAATTCGAGGTTGGCCTTGGCCACCTTGTCCAGCGGGATCGAGGCGTGCTGTCCTTCGGTGAGGTCGATGCTGATCACCCCGTCCTGAACCCCGAGCAGTTTGCCGGTGAACGTCTTGCGCTTGTTGCCCGCGTCGTCGGTGAGCATGTCGAAGGTTTTCACCTTGACCAGGTGTCCCTGGAAGCGCTCGTAGTCGGCGATTTTCTTGAGCGGGCGGCAGATGCCCGGCGAGGAAACCTCCAGGTTGTAACGCTCCGGCATGAAGTCCTCGACGTCGAGGATGTCGGAGAGCTGCCGGCTCACGTCGGCGCAGTCGTCCAGGGTGATGCCCCCCTCCTTCTCCAGGAACAGCCGCAGCACCATGTCGCGCCCTTCGCGCTTGTACTCCAGGTCCACCAGGTCGATCCCGAGCGGTCCCCCGATCTCGGCGACAATTTCTGTGACTCTTTCTACTACATCAACCTTTGCCATCTAGCGTTTTCCCATAAAAAAAAGCGAGCCGGAGGAGCTCACTTTTGAGTGAACATTAACATGTGACCCTTTATGTAGCATGGAAGGCTTCTTTATGCAAGCGCTTTTTTTCCGAAAGTAAGCTGTTTTTCAAGGTTTCGCGCCTGATTTGCAGCTGATTCTTGCGGGTATTTTTTTCTGTCGCGGCGATGTGAAATCGGGCGTCGCCCGACATGACATTGCTAAAATTTAATACTTCCTTGCCATTTCTCCCATGGACACTGCCTTTGCTCCTGCCAGTGGACCACATCCCCCCCATGACAACAGGGCGCGACCAAGCAATCTCTTCACTTTTGCAGCATTAACTGTTATATATTGGCGTTGCCGCAACGGCACAAAAACCAGCACCAGGAAAGAGAACTGACATGAAATACATAAGCACCAGGGGAAACATCGCACCGATCGGGTTCAAGGAAGCAGTGATGATGGGGCTTGCCACCGACGGCGGCCTGATCCTGCCGGAGAGCATCCCGCAGATCGCACCGGAAACACTCGCCGCCTGGGCCAAGCTCCCCTACCGCGAGCTCGCCTTCAATATCATCTCCCTGTTCGCCACCGACATCCCGGCCGCCGACCTGAAAGCCCTCATCGACCGCTCCTACGGCACCTTCGAGCACCAGGAGACCACGCCGCTGGTGCAAAAGGACGGCGTCTACATCCTGGAGCTGTTCCACGGCCCCACCCTCGCCTTCAAGGACGTGGCGCTGCAGCTGCTGGGCAACCTGTTCGAGTACCTGCTGAAGGAGCGCGGCGAGAAGATGAACATCCTGGGCGCCACCTCCGGTGACACCGGCAGCGCCGCCATCGCGGGCGTGCGCGGCAAGGAAAACATCAACATCTTCATCCTGCACCCGCACCTGAAGACCTCCCCCATCCAGGCGCTGCAGATGACCAGCGTGCTGGACGCCAACGTGCACAACATCGCCGTGGAGGGGACCTTCGACGACTGCCAGAACATCGTCAAAACCCTGTTCAACGACCTGGAGTTCAAGAAGGAATACGCCCTGGGCGCGGTCAACTCGATCAACTGGGCGCGCGTGCTGGCGCAGGTGGTCTACTACTTCTACGCGTGGGGCAGGCTCCCCGAGCAGGGCAAGGTGGTCTTCTCCGTGCCGACCGGCAACTTCGGCGACATCTTCGCCGGCTATCTCGCCAAGCGCATGGGACTTCCCGTCGAGAAACTGCTTCTGGCCACCAACGAGAACAACATCCTCTCCCGCTTCGTGCAAAGCGGCGACTATTCGCTGGGGCAGGTGGTGCAGACGGTGTCGCCGTCCATGGACATCCAGCTCGCCTCCAACCTGGAGCGCTACCTGTACTACCTCTTCAACGAGAGCGCGGAGCGGGTCAGAAGCGCCTTCGCCGAGTTGCAGCAGACCGGTAAGATCGTCTTCAGCGCCGAAGAAGTGCAGCGCGTGCAGAGCGAGTTTTTAAGCTGCACCGTCAACGAAGCGATGACCCTGGAGACCATCGCCTCCTTCAACAAGGAAACCGGCTACGTGCTCGATCCGCACACCGCGGTCGGCGTGCGCGGGGCCCTGGAGTGCGTCAAGGGGCACCCCGCCGTGGTCTGCCTGGCCACCGCCCACCCCGCCAAGTTCGGCGAGGCGGTCGAGCGCGCCATCGGCACCCCGGCGCCGCTGCCGCCGCAACTGGCCGCCCTGCAGGGCAAGGAAACCCGCTGCGAAATCATGGCTGCCGACAAGGAGCTGGTAAAGGCCTTCGTCAAAGCCAAGGCTTAGTCCGACATCGGACCTGTCCGACTAGTCCGACTAGTCAGACAGGTCCGACCCCAAAAAAAGAGAACCCCTCCATGCCCCTCCCCCCCCTGAAAGTAGACTGGAACCTCATCGACACGGTCCACCTCGACATGGACGGCACCCTGCTGGACCGGCACTTCGACGACCACTTCTGGCTCGAACACGTCCCCAAGCGCTACGCCGAAAAAAACGGCATCAGCGAGCACGCCGCCCAGGAGAAGCTGCACCGCATGTTCCGCTCCCAGGAGCAGACCCTCAACTGGACCGACCTCGACTACTGGTCGGCGCAACTCGGGCTCGACATCCCCGTGCTCAAGGAGGAGGTGAACCACCTGATCGCGGTGCACCCCTTCGTGATCGAGTTCCTGCTCTTCCTGCGCCAGCACGGCAAGAAGATCTACCTGGTCACCAACGCCCACAGCAAGACCCTCAACATCAAACTGCGCCTGACCAGGATCGGGAGCTACTTCGACGGGATCATCTCGGCCCACGACCTGGGGCTGCCCAAGGAGGATCCGCTTTTCTGGGGGAAGCTGCAGCAGAAGGTGTCTTACGATCCGGAACGGACCATGCTGGGAGAGGACAGCGAGACCAACCTGGAGACCGCGCGCCGCTTCGGCATCCGCTACCTGATCCACGTCGGACGCTTCAGCTCGACGGCGACGCCGGCTCAATCGGAGAGTTTTCACTCCATTCATTACTTCAGTGAACTGATCCCGCGCGACGGCGGCATGTGCGTGGAACTTGCCACTAGTCGCGGGGTTTGATCCGGCACAACCCGTACTTCTTGGCGAGGTCGTAGAGGGCGGGACGGCTGACGCCGAGCACCTCGGCCGCCTTGCTCATGTTCCCTCCCGAGGCCTCAATGGCATCGTGCACCATGTAGCGCTCCACCCTGTCCCGGGCTTCCCTGAGCGTCATCTGCCCGGAAGCGACCCCCGCCATGCCGCAGGCGGTCTCGCCGCCCGGCGCGAGCTGCCCACCTGACAAGGCCACGTCGTTGCGGCCGGAAAAAAGCCGCTGCAGTACCACGCATTGAGCACCCATCCACCCGGCGGGGTGGGACTCGTTGCCGTTCCCGGAAGGGGGCCGGCAAGCCGCATCTTCAACTACCTGACGCTTTTTCATGACGTCCATCCTCGCCTGCTAGCGGTTGACAGAGGAACCACTTGCGGAAGCGGAGGCATCCGCTTCCATCCCGGAAGAACAGTCGGCGGCTAACCCTTTGCATATTATATTTTTTTAACATTGGCTAGTTCTATCGCACCCCTCTTGGTTGTCAAGGCAGCTTGAGCCGCGACCACCGCCGAACCGGACAGCTTATAGGCACCCCCCTTCCTTGACACCATGCACCCCATGCATTACTATCGGTTCCATTCACTCGAAATCATTGAACAATCCACGACTGTCAGGAGGAACAATGAGCAGCGATCTCAACTGGGATACCACACCACTTTACCCTTCCCCTTCCGCCCCGGAACTGACCCAAGCCTTCGAAGACGCCACGGCACATGTTGCCGGATTCAGGGAGCGCTACCGCGGCAAGGTCGCCGCCCTCTCCGCCCAAGAACTGCTCGAGGCGCTGCAAAGCTATGAGAAAGTCCAGGAAGAGCTCACCGTGCCGCAGCTCTATGCTCACCTGCTCTTCGCCGCCGACAGTGAAAGCGATCTGCACAAGCGCCTCTCCCAGAAGTCCCAGGAGTTCGGCAACGCCATGGGGCGCGAACTGCTCTTCTTCGATCTCGAGATCATCCAGATGGAGGAGGAACCTTTCCAGCGACTGCTGCAGGATCCCCTGCTCGCCAATTACCGGCACTTCCTGGCGGTGCTGCGCAAGTTCAAGAAGCACACGCTGTCCGAGCGCGAGGAGAGCCTCCTTACCCAGAAGAGCCTCACCGGCGTGCAGGCCTTCTGCCGCCTGTTCGACGAGGTTTCCGCGTCGCTGCGCTACACCCTGGAGATGGACGGCGAGCCCCGGGAGATGACCGGAGAGGAGCTGCTGGCGCTGTTGCACCACCCCGACGCGGAGCTCAGGGAGCGGGCCTTCGGCACCTTCCTGAAAAAGCACGAGGAGCACAGCATCCTCTACTCGGCGGTGTTCAACAACGTGGCCCTCGATCATTCCCAGGAGATGGAGCTTAGAAACTACAGCCATCCGATGGAACCGACCAACCTGGGTAACGAGATCCCCAACGAGGTAGTGGAAAGCCTGATGCAGGTTTCCGAAAAGAACTACCCGCTGGCCCAGGAGTATTTCCGCCTCAAGGCGAAGCTGCTGGGCATCCCCAAGCTGAAGAACACCGACGTGTACGCGCCGCTCACTGAAAGCGACCGCAAGTACAGCTTCGAAGAGGCGCGCGCCATGACCGTCGAGGCCTACCGCGGCTTCTCCGAGGAATTCGCCCAGCTGGCCGACTCGTTCTTCACCGGGCGGCGGGTGGACGTGCTGCCGCGTCCCGGCAAAAGCGGCGGCGCCTTCTGCATGGGGATGACCCCGTCGCTCCCGCCGTACCTCCTTTTGAACTTCACCGGCAACCTGCGCGACGTGGCCACCATCGCCCACGAGGTCGGCCACGGCATCCACTACCAGCTCGCCCAGCGCCAGACCATGCTGAACTACCACCCGCCGCTGCCGCTTGCCGAGACCGCCTCGGTGTTCGGTGAGATGCTGTTGACCCGCCAGCTCCTGGAGCGGGAGACCGACGTCGAGGTGAAGAAGTCGCTTCTGTGCGCCAAGATCGAGGACATCATCGCCACCACCTTCCGCCAGAACGTGCTTACCAGGTTCGAGGAACGCATGCACCTGGAGCGCGTCAACGGGCTCCTGACGGCCAACGAACTCGCCGACCTGTGGTGGCGGGAGAACGCCAAGCTCTACGGCGACGCCGTCGAGATGATCGAGCCGTACCGCTACGGCTGGAGCTACATCTCCCACTTCATTCACGCCCGTTTCTACTGCTACTCCTACACCTGCGCGGAGCTCGTCGTGCTGTCCCTGTTCCAGCGCTACCTGAAGGAACGGGAGAGCTTCGTCCCCATCTACCGCGACATCCTCGCCGACGGCGGCTCCAAGTCCCCCGGCGACACCCTCGCACCCGCCGGCATCGTCTTCAGCGACCCGAGCTTCTGGCAGGGGGGGTACGACCTCTTGGCCGACCTCATCGCGGAGTTGAAGGCACTGCTTTAAGTCGGACTCTGACCAGTCGGACTGGTCGGACTGGTCAGACAAGAAAACGCAAAAAGGCCCGCCGGTTTCCCGGCGGGCCTTTTTTACTGCAGCGCTACTGCCAGCTCTGATTACATCTCGTCGAACTGGAGGTATTTGTACACGTTGGCCTTGTTCGGCTCGACCTTCTCCTTGTACACGGCCAGGTACTCGGCCGGGGTCGGGAGCTTGCCCATGTTGACAGTGACGGCACCGAGCTCTGCGGAGCCCAGGAATACCTTGGCGCCATTGCCGATCCTGTCGTCGAAGTTACGGGTCGAGGTGGAGAACATGTTGACCCCGTCGGGCACGCGTGCCTGGTTACCCATGCACAGCGAGCAGCCGGCGATCTCGACGCGTGCGCCCATGGCGCTGTAGACGGAGAAGTATGCCTCGTCTTTCAGCTTGGCCTGGTCCATGCGGGTCGGCGGGCAGATCCAGGTGCGGACGTTCGGGTTGAACTTCTGGCCCCTCCAGATCTCGCCGGCAGCGCGGAAGTGGCCGATGTTGGTCATGCAGGAACCGAGGAACACGTCCTGGATCGGAGTGCCGGCAACCTCGGAGAGGAGCTTCACGTCGTCCGGATCGTTCGGGCAGGCGAGGATCGGCTCGGTGATCTCGGCGAGGTCGATTTCGATCACCGCGGCGTACTCGGCGTTGGCGTCTGCGGACAGCAGCTTCGGATTCTTCAGCCACTCGTTGGCTGCATCGATCCTGTTCTGCAGGGTCTGGGCATCCTGGTAGCCGTCAGCGATCATCTGCTTCATGAGGGCCACGTTGGAGCGGAGGTAGGTGGCTACCGACTCCTCGGAGAGCTTGATGCAGCCGGCGGCGGCGCTACGCTCGGCAGCGGCGTCGGTCAGCTCGAAGGCCTGCTCGACGGAGAGCTCCGGAAGACCTTCCATCTCGAGGATGCGGCCGTTGAAGATGTTGACCTTGTTCTTCTTGGGCACGGTAAGGAGGCCCTGCTTGATCGCCCAGTACGGGATCGCGTTGACCGCATCGCGCAGGGTGATGCCCGGGTTGAACTTGCCCTTGAAGCGGACCAGTACGGACTCAGGCATGTCCAGCGGCATGAAGCCGAGGGCGCCTGCGAAGGCGACCAGGCCGGAACCTGCCGGGAAGGAGATCCCGATCGGGAAACGGGTGTGGGAGTCGCCGCCGGTACCGACGGTGTCGGGAACCAGCAGACGGTTCAGCCAGGAGTGGATGACGCCGTCGCCCGGCTTCAGGGGCACGCCGCCACGCTCGATGATGAACTGCGGCAGGGTCTTGTGCATCTTGACGTCGGCCGGTTTCGGGTAAGCAGCGGTGTGACAGAAGGACTGCATGAACATCGGCGCCTGGAACTTGAGGCAGGCGAGCTCTTTCAGTTCGTCGGCGGTCATCGGGCCGGTGGTGTCCTGGGAGCCGACGGTGGTCATCTTCGGCTCGCACGCGGTGCCCGGCAGGACGCCGGCAACGCCGCAGGCCTGGCCGACCATCTTCTGTGCCAGGGAGTAGCCCTGGCCCGGCTTGGCAACCGGGTTCACCGGCAGGGTGAAGACGTCGGTCGGAGCCATGCCGAGGGCCTTGCGGGCACGGTCGGTGAGGGCGCGGCCGATGATCAGCGGGATGCGGCCGCCGGCGCGGAACTCGTCGAACAGGGTGTTGGGCGCCACGGTGAAGGTGGAGAGAACTTCGCCACCCTCGGTGGTGATCTCACCCTTCTTGGAGTTGATCACGATGACGTCGCCGGTCTTCATCTTGGTCACGTCGGTCTTGATCGGGAACGCACCGGAGTCCTGCGCGGTGTTGAAGAAGATCGGGGCGATGACGCCGCCGATGATGATGCCGTCGCGACGCTTGTTGGGAACCGCCGGGATGTCCTGGCCGATGTGCCAGAGCACGCTGTTGCAGGCGGACTTACGGGAAGAACCGGTACCGACGACGTCGCCCACGAAGGCAACCTGGAAGCCGTCAGCCCTGAACTTGGCGATGGTGGCGTTGCCATCGGGGAAGCGGGTCTTGCCCATGGCCAGCGCGTGCAGCGGGATGTCAGGACGGCTCCAGGCGTCGCCCGCCGGGGAGAAGTCGTCGGTGTTGATCTCGCCGTCGACCTTGTAGACCTTCACCTTCACGGTCTCCGGCAGGCCCGGCTTGGAGGTGAACCACTCCGCGTTAGCCCAGGACTCGAGCACCTTCTTGGCGCCGGCGTTGGACTTGGAGAGTTCGAGCACATCATCGAAGGCATCGTACACGAGGGTGGTGCCGCAGAGTGCCTTGACGGCCTCGTCGGCTACCTCGGCGTCTTTCAGGGCTGCGACCAGCGGGGCCACGTTGTAGCCGCCCAGCATGGTGCCCAGGATCTGGACCGCGTCTTTCTTGGAGACCAGCGGGGATTTCTTGGCGCCGGTGAGGATGGCTGCCAGGAAACCGGCTTTCACTTCGGCCGCCGGGTCAACGCCCGGGGAAACCCTTTCCTTCAGGAGGTGGAGCAGGAACTCCTCCTTGCCTGCCGGGGGTGCTTCCAACAGTTTGCAAAGTTCCGCGGTCTGCTCAGGGTCGAGCGGCTTCGCAGGGATACCGAGTGCCGTTCTTTCTGCCTCTTGCTTCAGGTACGCTTCGATCATGATTCCTCCTAGATAATGTGCAGCTATTTACGGAAGTTATCAAAACTCTTCTGTCAGCTGATGCTACATTTGAACGGATACTGTATACAATTTTTACCCTGCTTTGTCAATTATTGAAAGCACCTGTAAAATGGCGCAGATCCGTCTCGAAAGAGCTGTTACTGTGGCGTTTTAGCTGGAATCAGTGCGGCTCGATCACTGTGAGAAAAGAGAAAGCATTAAGGAAATAAAATGTATTGAGGATGGGTGTAGGCGGTGAACCTGGTACCGCGCAGGTAGCCGACCAGGGTGATGCCGGCCTGGTCGCAGATGCGGATGGCCATATCGGTGGGAGAGGTGCGGGAAACGATGACGGCGATGCCGAGCAGCGCCGCCTTGGCGGCCATCTCGGCCGAGACACGGCCGGAGGTGGCCAGGATGGTGCCGGCGAGGGGGATTCCCTTCAGCAAGGCCTCCCCGGCGAGGCGGTCGATGGTGTTGTGTCTGCCCAGGTCTTCGGCGTGCAGGACCAGCGTTCCGTCCGGAGCGCCGACCGCGGCGGAGTGGACGCCGCCGTGGCTCTTGTAGCTGGTGGAGTGCAGCGCCAGTTGCTTCATCAGCTCGAAGACGGCCGCGACGGGAACCTGTCCCCTGGCCTCCCCTTCCTTCACGCCGGCAGCTTCCGGCAGGGAAAAGGTGACGCCGGTGCCGCACCCGGAGGTCAAGACGGGTTTCAGTTCGGCCGGGATCTCCCCTTTGATGCGGACGTTGGCGATGCCGTAGTCGTTGCACACGCTCAACACCAGGAAGTCGTCCACCTGCGAGACGAATCCCTGCAGCCGCAGGAAGCCGGCCACGAGGAAGCGCAGGTCGTGGGGCGAGGCGATCAGCGTGACCAGTTCACGGTCGTTGACCCGCAGCACCAGGGGGAATTCCCGCACCACGTCGATCTCGCCGCGCAGCACTTTGCCGTCGTTGTAGGTGGTAACGTTCGTCATACACTGTCCCAAAGTCCCCTCCCCCGGAGGGGGAGGGCCAGGGAGGGGGAAAAGCCATGGAGTCCCCCCCTCCCGACCTCCCCCCTCCAGGGGGAGGAGTAACGTCTGTCAGTATTTCTCATTTATCACATGCCGCCGAGGCAGAGATACTTCATCTCGAGGAACTCCTCGATGCCATACCTGGAACCTTCCCGGCCAATGCCGGATTCCTTGATGCCGCCGAAGGGCGCCACCACGGTGGAGATGAGTCCGGTGTTGATGCCGACGATGCCGGCCTCGATCGCTGCGGCAACCCGCCAGACCCGCGTGACGCCACGGCTGTAAAAATAGGCGCACAGGCCGAACTCGGTGTCGTTGGCCAAACGTATCGCTTCCTCCTCGGTCCTGAAGCGGAACAGCGGCGCCACCGGCCCGAAGGTCTCCTCCCGGGCAATGTGCATCTCCGGGGTCACGTCGGCGAGGACGGTGGGCTCGAAGAAGCACCCTCCCAGGGCATGGCGGTTGCCACCGGAGACGACCCGGGCTCCCTTGGCCAGGGCATCGCCGATGTGCTCCTCGACCTTCTCCACCGCCGCCATGTCGATCAGCGGCCCCTGCTGGGTCTCACCCTTCAGCCCGTCCCCCACCTTCAGTTGGGCGACCGCCTGCGCCAGCTTGTCGGCGAAGCGGTCGTAGATCTCTTCCTGCACCAGGAAGCGGTTGGTGCAGACGCAGGTCTGGCCGGTGTTGCGGTACTTGGAGATCAGCGCCCCTTCAACCGCCGCATCGAGATCGGCGTCGTCGAAGACGATGAAGGGGGCGTTGCCGCCCAGTTCGAGGGAGACCTTCTTGACCGTCCCTGCGCACTGGGCCATCAGCTTCTTGCCGACCTCGGTAGACCCGGTAAAGGTAAGCTTGCGCACCAGCGGGTTGGCGGTCATCTCCCCCCCGATTGCCGCCGCGGAGCCGGTAACCACGGAAAAGACGCCGTCGGGGAGGCCGGCGCGCTGCGCCAGCACCGCCAGGGCCAGGGCGGAGTACGGCGTCGCGGTGGCAGGTTTCACCACGATGGTGCATCCCGCCGCCAGTGCCGGCCCCACTTTCCTGGTGATCATGGCGGAGGGGAAGTTCCAGGGGGTGATGGCGGCGCAGACGCCGACCGGCTCCTTGAGGACCACGATCCGCTTGCCGGCCTGATCCGAGGGAATCACGTCCCCGTAGACCCTTTTCCCCTCCTCGGCAAACCATTCCAGGAAGGAGGCGGCGTAGACCGTCTCGCCGCGGGCCTCCGCCAGGGGTTTCCCCTGTTCCGCCGTCATCAGCACGGCCAGGTCGTCCTGATGCTGAAGCAGCAGGTCGGCCCAGCGCCTGATGATGACTGACCTCTCCTGGGCGGTCTTCGCGCGCCACGACGGCAGCGCGGCATGGGCCGCCTCGATGGCGCGGCGCGTCTCGGCGCCCCCCATCTTGGGAACAGTGCCCAGTTTTTCCCCGGTGGCGGGGTTGAGGACTTCGACGGTCTCGCCGCTGTCGGCCCCGGTCCAGGCGCCGTTGATGAAGCAAAGCTGGTGGAATAGACTTTTGTCCTTGAGCATGAGCATCGGCTCCTCCCGTTCAAAAGCGCTTTCATCCGCGGCCCATCGTGTATACCCGATCGCCGCCTTGGCGGCAACAGAAACTCATTGCCGACCCTGCTCCCCTGCACGACAATGCCCTCCTCGATTCGGTCGAAGAGGGCATCGCCGCTCAGCGAGCCACCATGCCGGCCCGGGGCCTAAGGCGCCTGCAGACCGGTACGCACCAGGTAGTTGGCCGCATAGATGTAGTCGTCGACGTAATCGCGGCGGCCGTCCTTGTTGAGGTCGAAACGGGGACGCGTCGCAGTGCCCCGCTCGTTGAGGAAACGTTGGAAATCAGACTCCTTGACCGGTCGCGGCTTCCCCGGCACCAGCGCGACCCTGGGCACCACCGTGAGCGGGAACTCCTGCTTCAGACCGCTGTAGAGCATGGTGACGTCCGCCCTCACCACGTCCCGCTTCGGCCTGGCCTGTATTTCCCAACCGGCCTCGGTGCGCCGGTGCGAAACGTAGGTGCAGCCGCTGAAAGTGAAGCTGGGAGTGGCCTCGCCGGTCACCATGGTGATGACCAGCGTCACCGTCGTTTTGCCGTCGGCGATGGCCACCGCCGGGATCTGACGGTACACGGCCGCATCCTGGCCAAAGAGGGTCATCAGGTTCGCCGGGGTGCGCTCCCCTTGGAAAGACTTGAACCGGTCCAGCACGCTGGTGATGGCGACCGGCGGGGTCACTTGCGGCGGGGGCGCGGGCGCCTCTGGGGGAGTCGGGGCCTCCTGCTCCGGCGGGGGCGGGTTCTCCTCACGGTCCAGCGGCGGCTCCTCACCTTCCACCTGCGCCTTCTTGGTCCGCAGCCGCTTCTTGACCGGGGGCACTCCCTGCGCCGGCAGCTGCACTTCGGCCGGCACCACGATCTCCTTAGCCGGCGCCCCGTCCTGTCCGGTCGCGGTTTCCTGCCCGGGCACGGTCACGGTCCCTCCGACCATCAATGGACGCGTCGTCACAGGGCTCCCCCCTGCCGAAACGGCGTCCCCCCGCCCCTCCTGCCCGATCGGCGTGGTGCCCGCACCGCCGTCATCCGCGGCCACCACGGCCGATGGGTTGACGATGACCGGCTGCGCCATGGCGAGCTTCTTGCCGGTGGCGTCGATAAGGGTACCGGTGACCAGGGTGACCACGCCGGGGGAAGTGCCGGTCCGGTCGAAGGCGACACTGGCGATGACGCCGCTACCTTTGAGGCCGCTGGTCCCGACGATGGCCAGCCGGATCGGGTTGCCCGGGTTGGCGGCGTTCATCATCCCCTGCACCATCTTGCCGATGGAGACCCGCGGGTTGGCGAGGGTGGCGGAATCGTAGCCGATGGAGAGGTCGAGCCCTGCCACGCCGTCCATCTGGTCGCCCCGCAGGACGAAGACGCCGTCGGATGCCGGCGAGGATATGGTGAGGGTCGGCAGGGCGAAGGCAGGGGTAGCCGAAACCATCAGCAGGAGGGAAAGAAGCAGCCAATACCAGGGACAGCGAGTCTGCCTGATCATGGTGACCTCGGGGCTGGGGGGATAACTGCCGCAACGGACCGGTTTACTTTACTGATCCCCTCGGGGGCTGTCAAGCAGGCCGGCCCGTCGGCTCTTCAACCACATCCTCTCTCCCCCTGGGAGAGGGCTGCAAACAGAAAAGGGGCGGCCGCGCGGCCACCCCTTTTCTTTACTGCTCTTTCCGTCTGACCTAAGGGGACAGGCACCTGGCGGAGCCAGTCCCCTCAAACCGCCCCCTCCTTAGGAGGGGAGCTTGCCCATGCTCTTCAGGATGTCCCACCCCTTGAGGAGGTCGAGGGCGCGCAGCACCTGCGAGTCGCTCTTGATCATCTCGTCGGTCTTGTAGGGAGCGGGCTTCGCCTTCTTCTCGTCCTGCTCGTCCTTCTTGTCTTCGAAATGGTTCTCGAGGTCCTTCTCGCGGATGTGCATCCCTTCCTTCTTCTCGCTGCTGGCCGCAATCTCGACCCGCTCGGCGACGATGTCGGGGGTGATCCCCTTGGCCTGGATGGAGCGGCCGCTCGGGGTGAAGTAACGGGCGGTGGTGAGCCTCAGGCCCGAGTTGTCCGAGAGCGGGATGATGGTCTGCACGCTACCCTTGCCGAAGCTCTGGGTGCCCATGATGACCGCGCGCTTGTGGTCCTGCAGGCAGCCGGCCACGATCTCCGAGGCGGAGGCGGAGCCGCTGTTGATCAGCACCACGATGGGGTACTCGCCCTGCTTGTGGCTCTTCCTCGAGGTAAAGCGCATCTGGGAGTCCTTCTCGCGCCCCTCGGTGTACACGATCAGCTTCCCTTCCGGGGTGAAGTGCTCGCAGACGCGCACCGCCTGGTCCAGGAGCCCGCCGGGATCGTTCCTGAGGTCCAGCACCAGGCCCCTCAGCTGCTTCTTGTCCGCCTGCAGGGCCTGAAGCGCCTTCTCCAGGTCGTCGTCGGTCTTCTCCTGGAACTGGGCGATGCGGATGTAGCCGTAGCCGTCGTCGAGTACCTTGTACTTCACGCTCTTGACCTGGATGATGTCGCGCTCCAGGACGAACTCCTTGGTCTTCTCGAACCCTTCACGCATGATGGTCAGGGTGACCTTGGTCCCCTTCACGCCGCGCATCCTTTTCACCGCGTCGGTTATGGTGAGGTCCTTGGTGAACTTGTCGTCGATCTTGAGGATCTGGTCGCCCGCCTTGATCCCTGCCCTGAAGGCCGGGGTGTCCTCGATCGGGGAGATGACGGTCAGGATACCTTCCTTGACGGTGATCTCGATGCCCAGGCCGCCGAAGGCGCCCTTGGTGTCGATCTTCATCTCCTTGTAGGTCTCGGGGGGCATGAAGGAGCTGTGCGGGTCGAGCGAGGTCAGCATGCCGTTGATGGCGCCGTACACCAGCTTCTTGGTGTCCACTTCCTCGACGTAGCTCTTCTTGACGATGGCGAGCACGTCGGTGAACAGCTCGATGGATTGGTAGTCGTTGCCGCCGCCCTGGGCGGCGCATCTGCGTTGCACGCCGAACGCGATGACGAGCGTCAGCAGTGCAACGGTAGTGACAAACAGGGTTGTCTTCTTGAATTTGCTGCCCTTGAACATTGTGCCTCCCTGGAAATGTGTTGCGATACCCTGCTTATCTGAACCAGGGGGACGGGTCTACCGGTTTTCCCTGGTATCTGATCTCGAAATAGAGCATGGGACCCTTGGTTGAGTCAAGGTCGCCCACGCTGGCAAGGACATCGTTTTTCGACACCTTGGACCCGACTCTCTTGGCTATGGACGAGGCGTGGGCATAGAGACTGAAGAACCCTTCGCCGTGATCGACGATGATCATATTACCATAGCCTTTGAAATAGTCGGCAAAAATCACTTCACCGTCATAGATTGCATGAATGGCACTGCCGGCGGGGGCTGCCACGGAGATCCCGTTACTGACAGTAAAGGAATCGAAGTCGGGGTGTTTATGCCTTCCGAAACGGTCGACGATGTTGCCGCGCACCGGCAGCGAGAGCCGCCCTTTCTGGGCGCCCAGCCCCTGGTTGGGGACCGGGGTGGCCTTGGCGGTCACGCCGGGCCGGGCCGGTTCTGCTGCCTTGCCGGGGCGAGTCTTTGAACTATACGCTTTTCTACTTTTCGCTTCAAGCCTTTGAATCATGCTCTGCAGGCGGCTCGCGTTGGCCTGCAGCTCCTTGAGCGAGGCGAGGTAGCTCTGCTTGTCCTGGCGCACCTTGACCAGGTAGGTCGCCTTGCGGCTCTTCTCCTGCTCGATCTCGCGCTTTTTCGCCTCGATGGAGCGGCGCAGCCCCTCCTTCTTGACCGCCTCCTGCTCCAGGCGCTCCTTGAGCTTGTTCAGCCGCTCCAGGTTTTCGTTGTACTGCTGGAAGAGCTTCTTGTCGTTCTCCAGGATGCTGCGCATGTAGCGCAGGTTCTCGCTCATCTGCGGGAAGGATTCCGAGGAGAAGAAAACGCGCAGGTTGCCGGTGTCGCCTCCCTTGTAGAGGGCGGCCATGCGGCGGTTGATCTGCGCCTTCTTGCGCTCGGCCTCCTGGCGCTCGTGCTCGATGTCCTCGTGGGTCCTGTCGATCCCCTTTTCCACGCCGGCGAGGTCGCGCCCCAGGGCGGTCAGGCTGGACTGCTTCTCGGCGAGCGACTTCTGGATCTGCACCAGTTCGCCGGAGACCTTGGTCTCCACCTTCTGGGTCTTGGAGATGAGCCGGTTCTTCTCCTTGATCTGCTTCTTGATGTTCTGCAGCTCCTCGTTGGCGCCGGCGCGGCAGAGCGCGGGGGCCAGGAGGGCCGAAACGAGCAGGATTGTGGCGGTAAGCTGACGCATGCTAGACGTTTATGAACCTCTTGAGCGAGGTCGCGCTGCCGATGAAGCCGAGCAGCACCCCTCCCAGAACCACCCCGGCCAGGTGCGTGGCGGGAAGGAAGGAGAGCCCGGCCGAAGCCGGATTGATGCCGAGGAAGTCGCCGGCGTTTTTCAGGAAGGCGAAGTAGCACCCCAAAAGCGCCAAAAGGGAGATCACCGCTCCCGCGGCCCCCTGCAGGATCCCCTCGATCAGGAAGGGCGCCTTGATGAAGAACCGGGTCGCCCCGACCAGCCCGAGCAGTTCCAGTTCGTCCTTCCTGGCGTAGATGGTCAGCTTGATGGTGTTGGAGACGATGAAGAGCACCGTGATGGTCAGGAAGCTCCCCAGAAGCGCCCCCATGAGCCGGAACAGGTTCATGAAGGAGTTGAAGCGTTTCACCCACTCCTCGCCGTACTGGACCTCGCTGATCCCCTGGATCTGCTTGAGCTTCTTGACGTAGGCGGCAACCGCGTCCGTGTCGCGGTGGTCGCGGTCCAGCCTGATCTCCAGCGATGCGGGGAGCACGTCGGGAGAGATCCCCTCCAGCAGCGACTCCTGCCCTTTCAGGCGGCTTCTGAGCCGTTTCTCCGCCTCCGCCTGGCTCACGAAGACGACCTTGGCGGTGCCGGCAATCGCCTGCACCCTCCCCTTCATGGCGGCGACCGCGAGCGGCGCGGGTTCCTGGTCGAAGTAGGCGGTCACCTGCACCTTGTCGCTCCACCCTTCCGCCATCCCCTCCAGGTTCACGTAGACCAGGAGAAACAGCGAGGCGATCAACAGCGCCAGCGCGATGGTGCCCACGGTGACGGCGCTGACGAAGACGTTCTGGCGCAGGTTGGCGAGAGCGCGGCTGGTGAAATAGGAGAGCCTGCCGAAGAAACCTTCCTGCTCCAGCTTCGGGCGCACGGCCCCCTTGTTAGCCCTGGACATCGGGCACCTCCTCAAGGGGACAGACACCTGCGGAGCCGGTCACCCCTGCGACCATGAAATCCGGAGTATGGACGATGCTCCCCTTGTCGAGCCTGATCACCCTGCGGTGGGAGTTCTCGATGACGCGGCGGTCGTGGGTGGCCACCACCACGGTGGTGCCGCGGTTGTTGGCCTCCTTGAAGATGGAGAGGATGGCCTCCTTGTTCTCGTCATCGAGGTTGCCGGTCGGCTCGTCGGCCACCAGGATCTTGGGGTCGTTCACCAGGGCGCGCGCCAGCGCCACGCGCTGCTGCTCGCCGCCGGAGAGCCTCAGCGGCGTCGCGTTGATCTTGTCCTCGATCCCCATCCTTTTCAGGATGTGGTACACCTTCTTGCCGATGTCGCGCTTGCCCCATCCCAACACCTCCAGGGTGATGGCGACGTTCTCCAGCACGGTCCGGTTGGGAAGCAGCTTGTAGTCCTGGAACACGACGCCGATGGAGCGGCGCAAAAGCGGGACCTGCGAGCGGGAGAGCCGGGTCAGGTTGACCCCGTCGATCAGCACCTGGCCACGGGTGGGGGTGAGGTCGGCGTAGATCAGTTTCAAGAGCGTCGACTTGCCCGCCCCGGACTGCCCCGTCAAAAAAACAAAATCCCCTTTGGGGATCTTGAGGTTGATATCGGCCAGCGCGCTCGACTCCGGCGGGTACGACATGAAAACGTTATGCATTTGGATCATCGCTCTGTATGCCTCGTGACTACCATTCGTTGTACGGTTTGCCGTCGCTGCCGACCAGCGTGGAGCCGCTGTGCACGTCGTAGACCCCGCTGGAGCCCCCCTCGGTGGGGGTTTCGGTCGCGGGAGGCGCGGTTACCACCCAGGTGTCCTTGGACTTGGTAAAGGGATCCTTGGGTATCTCCCGGAGGTACCTGTTCTTGTTGTCCACCAGTTCCTGCAGCGTCTCGGGATACTTCCCCTGGTCGGCATAGTACTGGTCGATGGTGGAGCGCATGGTGTACAGGTCTTCCCGCAGCACCGCCTCGCGTGCCCTGATGATGCCCCACTGGTAGTTGGGCGCGCTGATGGCCGCCAGGATGCCGATGATGGTGACCACTATCATCAGCTCTATTAGCGTAAAGCCCCGCTGACTTTTCAGTATCCTCTTCAACATGAGGTTCACCAGTCCTTGTATTTCGTGCCGTCGATGGCGACGCCGTTGCTCAGCGAATAGACGTCGAAGACGTCCTCGCCCCCCCAGGTGGTGCTGTCATGCTCGTCGGCATGAGAGCGCATCCCCCACTTGGGATCCCCCTCCTGGGCCTTGTAGAAAGGGTCGCTGGGGATGCGGCGCAGGAACTTCTTCTTCTCCTTGACCAAGCCGCCGAAATCGTCCCCCTCCACCAGCAGGTCGAGGGTCTTGGGGTAGCCGGTCGCGTTCAGTACCTGTACCGTCTTCTGGTCCGACAGCGCCTTGTCGTAGTTCTTCTTGTACTCGTCTATGGCGGTCCTGATCTCGCGCAGGTTCCTTCTGAGCTCGAGCTCCTTGGTCCGCTTGGAGGCCATCTGGGCCGACGGGACGATCAGCGAGGCGAGCATGGTGAGGATGACCATGGTCACCACCATCTCGATCAGGCTGAGCCCGCTGTTATCTTTGAGGATCTTCCACATTGCGGCATGAGCCCGAGGGCTACTTTACCTCCACTACCGACTTGAACGGGGTCACGGCGATCTGCGCTCCCCCCTTCTGGGTGAAGCTGGTGTTGGAGAAGGAAAGCGGGGTGCTCCCCTGCCCGATCGCCTTGAAGGTGACCTGGGCCAGCACGCCGTTGCCGACTCCCCCCTCGGTCTTGCTCCCCGACATCCAGATCTCCCCCTTCTTCTTGTCGGCGAAGGACTGGAAGGTGGAGGGCTTGCCGTTCTCCTTGAGCATCGCCCCTTCGGTCTGCGCCACCACCTCGAGGATCTTCGGGTCGTAGCTCAGCACCAGCACGGCCTTTTCCAGGTCCTTCATCCCGGAGGCGTTGATCTGCACCGCGAACTGGTCGTTCAGCTTCACCGACGAGGGGAGGCTGAGCGCGAGCAGGCCCTTCTCCAGCGGGACCGGCGGGACCGGCTTTGCCGGCGCCGGAGCCTTGGGGGCGGCGGCAGCGGCAGCGGCGGCAGCGTTGGCGGCGGCCCCCAGTTCCGCGGCAGTCGCGGTTTCAGCCGGGATGGCGGCAGCTTCCGGATCCGGTTCGGCGGGAATCTCGACAGCGGCTTCCCCCTCGGCGGGTGCCGGTTCGGCAGCACCCGCTGCGGCAGGGACCTCTCCCGCAGGCGCGGTCGCACCAGGAGCAGTGGCAGGAGCAGCAGCAGGGGCAGCGCCCGGAACGGCAGCCGGAGCGGGTGCGGGCTTCTTAGCCGGCGCCGCCTTGGCGGGGGCGGCCTTGGCCGGAGCGGCCGTATCGGCGAACTCGGGCTCTATGAAGGACTGGTAAGGCTTGTTGGTCGACGGTTCGTCCTCGCGGCCGGACCAGAAGGCCGCCACGTCGGTGTCCGGCACGGTCACGCCACGCACGATGCGCGGGGTAATGGCGAGCAACAGTTCGCTCTTGTCGTTAGACTTGCCTGTGCTGGAAAAGAGGGTGCCCAGCACGGGAATGTCTCCCAGCAGGAACACCTTTTTCTTGCTGTCGGTGTCGTTCTTCTGCATCAAGCCGCCGATGATGCTGGTCTCCCCGTCCTTCAGGGACAGGACCGTGTCGAGGTTCCTGGTCCCGATGGTGACCACGGTGGTGGCCTGGTCGGTGCCGACCTTCTCCCTCCCGAGGATGGAGCTCACCTCGAGACCGAGTTTGATGGAGACCTCGTTGTTCAACTGGATGGTCGGCTCGGCGTTCACCTTGACCCCGACGTCCACGTACTGGACGTTGACGCTGGTGCCGGTGGAGGTGGAAGAGGTCGTGGTGATCGGCACGCGGGTACCGACGTTGAACTTCGCCTTCTCACGGTTTTTCACCCTGATTTTCGGGTTGGACAGCGTCTCACCGTTGGAGAGGGTTTTTCCGAAGTTGAAGGTGGCGGTCGGCACGGTGAGGTAGCCGTTGTACCCCTTGACCCTGAAAACGTTGAGCAGGTTGCTGACGTCGGCTACCGTGGTGGTGGTACCGCCGGTGGTAGACGTGGTCGTGGTGGTGCTCAGGGCATCGGAGAGAAACTTGCCCTGGGGGCCGGTTACCCCAAGCGAGGCGGCATAGCTGGAAAGGGCCAGGCCGAAGGTCTCGCTCCCCGCCTTGGAAAGCTCGAAGACCTCGACATCGAGGAGCACCTCGGCGTCGGGGACGTCGTTGGCCTCGAGGATCTTGCGCGCTACCTCGACCACTTCCGGGGTGTCGCGGATCACCAGGGCGTTGGCCTCCTCGTTGACGTAGATCTTCTTCACCTGGAGCATGGTGCGCACCAGGTTTACCGCCTTCTTGGCGTCGAGCTTGTTCAGGTAGAAGGTCTGGACGAAGAGTTCCTCGTACTGCTTGATCTTGTCCGGGGTCTTGGGGTAGATGATGATGGTGCTCTCGTTGAGCACCTTCTTTTCCAGCTTATGCATGCCGGTCAGCAGTTCCATCGCCTGCTGGAAGCTGCCGTTCTCCAGGTGCAGCGAGACGTTGACGTCCTTCACCCCCTCGTCGAAGACGAAGTTGATCCCGGAGAGCTGGGTGAGGATGTTGAAGATGTCCTTGAGCTTGGCGTCCTTGAACTTCAGCGTGATGGGCTTGGTCGACTTCAGGTTGAGCTCGAAGCCGTCCAGCTTCTGCTTCTTCCCCGCCAGAATGCGGTCCAGCCCTTCCCGGGCGGCCTTGTTGCCCGGCTCGAACTGCAGCACGTGCTGGTAGGCGGTCATCGCCTCGCGCAGCTTGTGGTCCTTTTCGAAGTCCGCCCCCTCCAGGAGGTAGGTCTGGGCGTTTCTGAGCTTGAGCGTATGGTCCGCACGGGACTTCGCCTCGACGTAGGTCGGATCCATGGCGTAGGCAGTCTGGAACTCCCTGAGGGCCTCGTCATAATTCTTCTTCTCGAAGAACGCCTCACCCTTCCTGAAATGCACCTTGCCGGCCGCCTGGGTGACGTTGATCAGCTTCACCCGGTACTCGCCGACCTCGGGGTGCTTGGAGGCTACTTCGGCATACTTGACCACCGCGGCGTCAAGGTTCCCCTCGCGCTCGAGCTGCTCTGCCTTGCTGAACGCGGTACGCCCCGCCGCACAGCCGGAGAGCGCCACGGTCAGCAGCATCAGGGTTGAGATCGATCTTAGTCTATGCATGAAGTTGCTCCTTAAGGCCTGGGAGTTATGCCGGGGCGGCGCACGCTGAGCGACCTGTGCTCTACCAGCGGAATCACCAGTTGCCGGTCGGTCTGGATCGACTTTATGGTGATGGCATCGTCGGTGACGTTGGAGACCAGGAAACGCGGTCCCACCTGGCTCCCCTTCTTGGCCAGGAAGATCTCGCCCCCCTTGGAGAGGAACACGGTCCTTTCCGTCCCCTTCTTCAGGAAGCCGATGAACACGAACTTGCCCAGTTCGGCCTCGTCCAGCTGTTCCTGGGTCGGCGGCGGAGGCGGCGGGGGCACCGGCGGCGCCACCGGCACTGCCTCGGGCAAGGGGGGCAGTTTCTTGAGCGGCGGCGGAGGCGGCGGCAGCTTGAGGGCGGACAGCTTCTGCTCGTCCCTGAAGATGGGCGAGAAGATGTTGCGCCTGAAGCCGCTGAACCCGGGCTTCTCCTGCTGCAGCAGCTCGAGATGGACCACGCCGGCAGCAGGCGCTGCCGCTGCCGTTTTCGGGGCAAGATCGGGCTTCTTCCTGAGCACGGTTGCCTTTGCGCCGGGCTGGTTCTTGAGCGTGGCCACCTGCTGCTGCCGGGGAGAGCGCATCACCGCGTAGATCACGGCCCCCACGAAGACGACGAGCAGCACGAAAAGCGCTAGTTTCTGGCGATTCATGCCCCCTCCGTCAGGTAAACCGTGGTTACGACCCTGAGGTTCACTTTTTCCTCGGTCGGACTGTTGTTGCTCAGGGAGATGCTTTCGATGACCAGCATTTCCCGGTAACGCGCCAGGTCGCCCAGGAAGCTCTTCAGCGCGCCGTACTTGCCGGTCACGTTGAACGAGATGCCGTAGGTCATCACGCGGCTCCCCTTGACCTTCTCCTTGCCCGGCTTGTAGGAGATGCCGGTCAGGGCCAGGGAGTTGTTCTTCGCCGTCTCGTAGAGCCGCCCCAACAGCGCGGGGAGTTCCTTCTTGGCGATGAGGTGCTTGCGGAACTCCTCGAGGTCGCGCATCCCCTGCTGGTACCTGGTGGCATCGGCCTGGGTCTCGCCGCGGGCGAGGGAGTCGCGCTGGGCGAACCAGGCCTGCTGGACCTTTTCCAGTTCAGGCTTCTGATAGGCGGAGACGTAGAACCCTACCCCCAGGGCGAGCAGCGCGAGGAAAGCGATGAACGCGAAGGACTTGCGCCGGACGGCGATCATGTCGAGTAGCATCTGGTAGTTCATCGTTTACTGACCTTGCAGGAGATTGAGAAGCCGAAGCCCTTCTGATCCTTGCCGACCTTGACATCGGTCTGGCTCAACAGGAACACCTCCGAGAAGTTTGGGGACTGCTCCATGTTCTCCAACAGCGTGCGCAGACCGGCGAAGGAAAGCGCAACACCGGCCAGCTTCAGGGACTGCGGGTCCAGCGCAGAGGGCTCCACCTGGGTGAACGCCACCCCTGCCGGCACCACCAGTTCCAGTTTGTCCAGAAGCCCGAGCCAGTTCACCGACTTCTGGTCGATGAGCGTGTTGGCGAAGGCGATCCTGGTCTCCAGCGCCTTCATCTGCTCGGCGGGGACGGGGGGCGCACCGGCGGGACCGCGGCTCGCGGCGGCGCTTTCACTCTTGATCTTGTTGATCTCGACCTGGTTGTTGGCCACCTCGCGCACCAGGTAAACCAGCAGCAGCGCCAGGATGACGAAGGAGGCCGTCAGGATGGCGTTGAGCTGGGGCAGGTTCACGTAGCGCCTGGTAGCCAGGTTGATGGTCAGTTTCATATCACAGGCTCCTCAGCGCGGCGCCCAGGGCGCCGCCCAGCGCATGCAGCCCGGGGCGGTCCAGCCCCAGGGTCGAGCCCTGCCGGACCAGGCGCTCCATGTCGAGCAGCACCGGTTCCAGCCCGCTGGCCTCGGCCACCAGGGCGCGGAAAGACTCGGCGTCGCCGGGAGCGGCGGCACAGAAGACCTCGCTGACGCTCTGGCCCGGGCTCTGGTCGCCGTAGACCAGGAACGAGCTGTTCACCTCGCGGAACAGGTTCTGCACCTCCCCTACCCCCTCCTTGGTGCGGTAGAAGCTCAGCACGCCGCCGTTGAAGATCAGCACCGTCATCGCCCCCTGGTAAAAGGTGACGAAGGCGCCGTCTTCGGAGAGGTCGAGCCTGGGCTGGAACAGGCGGTACAGGTTGAAGGAGGTGAAGTCGATCAGCTTGGCCTCGAGTCCCGCCTCGGAGAGGAGCTCCTCGTACTGCTGCACCACCGGCCGGGAAATCAGGGATACCAGCAGCGACACGGCGCCGTTTTCCTTTTCCTCCAGGGTCTGGTAGTCCAGGTGCACCGCGCTGATGTCGAAGGGAAGGCTCTTCTTGAGCTTCCAGCGGATGACGTCCAGCCCCTCCTCGCGGTTCTTGAAGCGCGCCTCCAGGTCGAGGAGCACCACGCGCCCCACGGCATCCGGCAGCGACACGCAGACGCTGCGCTCCTTGGTCAAAAGGCGCAGGTGCGCCTCCTTGAGCGCGGTGACGAAGGCCTTGGCGTCGGTGACGTTGGGGTCGCGGCGCGACAGGGTCAAAAGGCCCGGCGCGAACGGCAGGGTGAGCCCCGCCTCGACCGTGGGGATCTTGCCGCCGCTGGCCAAGGCGAAACTGAACCCGGCGGCCGAGAGCTCGAGCCCGAGGCTTTTGCGGGACATTAGCATATCTGGCACCTATTCCACGAAGGTGACACGGTTGATCTCCTTAATCGTCGTCTCGCCGGCCAGCACCTTGGCCACGGCCGATTCCCTGAGGAACATGGTCCCGGCCGCCTTGGCGGCCTTTTTCAGGGCGGCGATGGGTGCCTTGGAGATGATCAGTTCGCGGATCTCGTCGTTTAAATCGAGCAGCTCCACGATGGCGGAACGCCCCCGGTAGCCGGTGCCGTTGCAGTCGTCGCAGCCGCGCGCCTCGTACAGGGTGAGCCCGCGGGCCCGTTCCGGGTCGATGGCCGACTCGCGCAGTTCCTCGTCGGAGACGGTGACCGCCTTCTTGCAGGAGGGGCAGATCTTGCGCACCAGGCGCTGCGCCATGACGCAGTTCAGGCAGGCGACGAAGTTGTACGGGTCGATGCCCATGTGGGTGAAGCGGCCGATGACGTCGAAGACGTTGTTGGCGTGCACGGTGGTGAACACCAGGTGGCCGGTGAGCGCCGACTGCACGGCGATCTGGGCGGTTTCGGAATCGCGGATCTCGCCGACCATGATCTTGTCCGGGTCGTGGCGCAAGACGGAGCGCAGGCCGCGGGCGAAGGTGAGCCCCTTCTTCTCGTTGACCGGGATCTGGGTGATGCCGGAGAGGACGTACTCGACCGGATCCTCGATGGTGATGATCTTTTCCAGGCCGGTGTGGATCTCGGTGAGCGCGCCGTAGAGCGTGGTGGTCTTGCCGGAACCGGTGGGGCCGGTGACCAGCACCATGCCGTAGGGCTCCTTGATCATCTTTCTGAAGCGCTTGATCTCGTGGGACGCCATGCCGAGCGTCTCCAGGGTGAGACCGCGCAGGTCGCTGGCGATGCTCTCCTTGTCGAGGATACGGATGACCGCGTCCTCGCCGAAGGCGCTGGGCATAATCGAGACGCGGAAGTCGATGGACTTGGCGCCGATCCTGACCTTGAACCTGCCGTCCTGCGGGATGCGCCGCTCGGAGATGTCCAGTTCGCTCATGACCTTGAGCCTGGAGATGAGCGGCCCCTGGAAGTGGTTGTCGATCGGGTCGGTGGCCTTGTAGAGCACGCCGTCGATACGGTACTTGATGATCACCCCTTCCTGGGCGGTCTCGATGTGGATATCGGAGGCGCGCCGGGTCAGGGCGTCCAGGATGGTGGAGTTGACCAGTTTGATGATGGGGCTGGTGTCGGCGGAGACGTTCTCGACGGAGAGGATCTCCTCCCCCTTGTCGGTCTCGGTCACCAGCTGCAGCATGAAGTCTTCGGAGACTTCCTTCAGGACGCGGCTGGTCCCCTCGCCCCGCTTCAGGTGCTGGGCGATCTCCGATTCGGCGGCCACCTTGAAGGTGAGCGGCCGCTCCAGGAGCAGCGACATCTCGTCCAGCTGCAAAACGGCGGTCGGGTCGGCGATGGCCACCACCAGGAGGTCGCCCTGCAACTCCAGGGGGACGAAGTGGTAGCGGAACATCACCTCGGGCGGGACCACGTTGAACAGCGACTCGTCCGGGCGCACACCTTTTAGGTCGACGAACTCCAGGCCGAACTGGAGCGCCAGCGCCTGCGCCAGCGCGACGTCGGTGATCAGCCCGTCGGCGATGCAGATCGCCCCCAGGCGCTCCTTGGTGCTCTGCTGCTTGTCCAGCGCGTAGGCCAGCTGATCGTTGGTCAGCGCCCCCTGCTCCAGCAGGATGTCACCCAGCCTCTGTCTTTTGAACGGCTTCAGCATGTTCCCTCTAGCTGACGGTGCTGGCGATCTTGAAGATCGGCAGGTACATGGTGATGATGATGGTACCTATGACCACCCCCATGACGATCATGATGGCAGGCTCGATGGCGGTGGTCAGCACGTGGAGGTTTCGTTCGATCTCGTCCTCGAAGTAGTCGGAGATGTCCCCGAGCATCTCCTCGAGGGCGCCGGTGGTCTCCCCCACCGAGAGCATGCGCAGCGCCAGCGGCGGCAGGAGCTTCATGTTCTCCAGCGCCGTGGAGAGCTTGCTTCCCTCCTCGACCCGGTGCACGGCCATGAGCAGGCCGCGCTCCAGCACCTTGTTGTTCAGGGTCCCCACCGACATCCGCATCGCCTCGACGATCGGGATGCCGGAGCCGAGCACCGTGGCCAGGGTCCGGGTGAAGCCGGAGAGCGCGTAGCGGATGACGACCGCGCCGACGAAGGGGGTCTTGATCTTCATGCCGTCCACGGTATAGCGCCCCGACTCGGTCTCCTTCCAGCGCCTGAAGATGGTCACCGCGGCGAAGATGATCCCTATGAAGACCAGCAGGTAACGGCGCAGGAACCCGGTGAAGTTGATCAGCATCTGGGTCGGCACCGGCAGGGAGTTGCCGGAGTCGGCGTAGATGGTGCTGAAGGTCGGCACCACGTAGATCAGGAGCACGGTGATGGCCACGAAGGCGACCACGACCAGGATGGCCGGGTAGAACATGGCCCCGATGATCTTGCCGCGGAACCCTTCGCTTCTCTTCAAAAAGGCGATGTAGCGCCTGATGGTCTGCGGCAGGTCGCCGGTGCGCTCGCCGGCGCGGATCGAGGCGATGTAGAGTTGCGGAAAGACCCTCGGGTACTTCTCGAAGGCGGTCGATAGTGCAAGCCCCCCCTTGATGTCCTCCCTGGCCGCGTTCAGGATCTCGTTCAGCTTGCCGGTGCCGGACTCGAGAATGGTGTCCAGCGCCTGGATGATGGGAAGCCCCGCCTTCAAGAGCACCAGCAGTTCCTGGTTGAAGAGCAGCAGTTCCTTGTTGCCGATCTTCTTGCGGCCGATGCCGGTATCCAGCAGGAACTGGAACGGCTTCTTGCGCACCTCGAAGACCACATAGCCCTGCTCCTCCAGACTCTGACGCAGCAGAGCCTCACTGACAGAATCGAGTTCCTTGGTAAGTATTCGACCGTCGGAGGAACCTATTTTACAGGTATAAACGGGCATAAGGTATTATGAGTACCACAAATATGAGAGAATTAAAACAGTAAACGGGAACCGATCCTGTCTACAGCAGCATCAGGCCTGCATCATGCCGATGATCCAGACCACGAAGAAGCCAACGACACCCGCGCCCCACTTGAGAGCGGCCTTCCCCTCGAAAGCGTCCCGGGCCGGGAAGGCGCGCAGGATGAAGAAAACCGTGCAGGTCACGAAGCCCCACACCCCGGCCACGCAGACAATCGACCACAGCGTCGAAGACATCATCCCCTCCCCTTGGGCAGCACCGCGCGCAGCAGCGACCCCAGCTTGAGTTTCCAGACCATGAGCACCGCCTCGCGCACGATCTTCTTGGACATCTTGGAGGTGCCGGCGTGGCGGTCTATGAAGATGATGGGAACCTCGCTGATGCGGAACCCCTTCTCCTTGCAGCGGTAGTTCATCTCGATCTGGAAGGAGTAGCCGTCCGAGCGGATGCTGGAGAGGTCGATCCCCTTCAGCGTCTCGGCGCGGAAGCATTTGAAGCCGCTGGTGCAGTCGGAGATGGTGAGACCGGTAATGACCCTGGTATAGACGCTGGCGAAATAGCTCAGCATGAGCCGGCGCAGCGGCCAGTTCACCACGCTCACCCCGTTCAGGTAGCGCGACCCGATCACCAGGTCGGCCTGGCGGGTCTCCTCGAAGAAGTAGGGGATCATGGCGGGGTCGTGGGAGAAGTCGGCGTCCATCTGCACCACCAGGTCCGCGCCCATGGCCAGGGCCCTGGCGAAACCCTCGCGGTAGGCGGAGCCAAGGCCCAGCTTGCCGCTTCTGTGCAGCACCGAGACCCGCCCCGTCTCCGCCGCCAGGCTCTCGGCAAGGTCGCCGGTGCCGTCGGGCGAATTGTCGTCCACCACCAAGAGTTCCAGCGCAGGGTGCAGGGCAAGGACCTGCCTGACCAGTTTTTCCAGGTTGTCTCTTTCGTTGTAAGTGGGGATCACCACGATCGGCTTGATGGGTTTCAAGGGGGGCTCGCTTTCCGTTTTACCTTGACGGCTAAAACCGCAGAATCAGGGGCGCTTGGGGAGTTAAACCTCCCCAGACAGAACATCGGAGAGGATAAACGATTTTCATCGGGCAAGTCAAGCTAAAGGGATTGCAGCAAAGGCGGCCCGGGGGCGGAGGTTGCACCGGCGGGCAGTGCCGGAACGAAAAAAGGAAAGGCCGCCTGATGTGGCGGCCTTTCCTTTTTGATGGCGGGGTTGACGGGGCTCGAACCCGCGACTTCCAGCGTGACAGGCTGGCACTCTAACCGACTGAGCTACAACCCCAACTTTTAAACCGGTTGAGAATCGGTTCTACGTTCTACGTTCTACGTTGAGACCAGAACTAAGACGTAGAACTTAGAACCTAGAACGCAGAACTTGTTTTTTGATGGTGGGTGAAGAGGGGATCGAACCCCCGACATCCAGCTTGTAAGGCTGGCGCTCTCCCAGCTGAGCTATTCACCCAAATTTTATATGGCGGGGTTGACGGGGCTCGAACCCGCGACTTCCAGCGTGACAGGCTGGCACTCTAACCGACTGAGCTACAACCCCGCATCTACTACATCCCGAAGACCGGGACCTTGTTAAGCGTTGAGCAGTTCCTTCAGGGTGTTGCCCGGCTTGAATTTCGGAGCGGTGGAAGCCGCGATCTCGATCTTCTTACCGGTCTGCGGGTTCTGACCGGTGCGGGCGGCGCGCTCGGCGACGCTGAAGGTGCCGAAGCCGACCAGGGTTACCTTGTCGCCTGCGGCAAGGCAGTTGGTGAGGGCGTCAAGAATTCCAGTCAGTGCCTTGTCTGCATCAACCTTGGTCAACTGTGCTTCTTCAGCAATGGCGCTTACCAGTTCTGCCTTGTTCATTAGCTCCTCCTAGGGGTGCATCGCAAAGTGAAATGAGTATATACCAGAGCCTCGTTCCGACTGTCAACCCTTTTTCTAATTTTTTTTCTAGTGCGGTACCACGGCGCCGTCACCGGCAGTTTGAGCTGCATCCGCATACAGAGCGGCTGCAGGGAGCCCCACCGGCGCCAGCAGCGCGTGACCGAGCACCTCGTCCATGTGCGCCACCGGGTGCACGGTGAGCCCGGCCAGGATCTCCTTGGGCACCTCGGCCAGGTCCTTCTCGTTCTCCTTGGGGATCAAGACGGTGCGGATGCCGCCCCGCCCTGCCGCCAGGAGTTTCTCCTTCAGGCCGCCGATGGGAAGCACGGTGCCGCGCAGGGTCACCTCGCCGGTCATGGCGATGTCGCGCCGCACCGGCCTTCTGGTCAGCGCCGAGGTGAGCGCGCAGGCCATGGCGATACCGGCCGAGGGGCCGTCCTTGGGGATCGCCCCTTCCGGGACGTGGATGTGAATGTCGAGGTGCTGGTAGAAGTCCTTGGCAAAGCCCAAGAGCTCGCCGCGCGAGCGGACGTAGGTCATGGCCGCCTGCGCCGACTCCTGCATCACCTCGCCCAGCTTCCCGGTGACGGTGAGCTTCCCCTTGCCCGGCAGCGAGACCACCTCGATGTTGAGCAGTTCCCCCCCCACCTCGGTCCAAGCCAGGCCGGTAACGAGGCCGATGGCGTCTTCCTGGCCGATCTCACCGTACTTGTAGCGGGGAGGTCCCAGGTAGCCGGCAATCTGCTTGGGCTGCACGGTGCGGCGCAGCTTGCCCCCTTCGGCCACGGCGAAGGCGATCTTGCGGCAGATCGATCCGATCTCGCGCTCCAGGTTCCTCACCCCCGCCTCGCGGGTGTAGCGGCGTACCAGTTCCAAAAGGGCCGCGTCGGTGAAGCTGATCCCCTTGCCGGCCAGGCCGTTGGCATCGGCCTGTTTCGGGATCAGGTACTGGCGGGCGATGGCGAGCTTCTCGCGCTCGGTGTAGCCGTCCAGCCGCACCACCTCCATGCGGTCCAGCAGCGGCCGCGGGATGGAGTGACTGGAGTTGGCCGTGGTGATGAACATCACCTTGGAAAGGTCGTAGTCGAGGTCGAGGAAGTGGTCGTTGAAGCAGGCGTTCTGCTCCGGGTCGAGCACCTCGAGGAGCGCCGAGGCGGGGTCGCCGCGGAAGTCGGAGCTCATCTTGTCGATCTCGTCCAAAAGGAACACGGGGTTGGACGAGCCGCACTTCTTGAGAGACTGGATGATGCGGCCGGGCATGGCCCCCACGTAGGTGCGCCGGTGCCCGCGGATCTCCGCCTCGTCGCGCACCCCGCCCAGCGAGATCTTGACGAAGTCGCGGCCGGTCGCCTTGGCCACCGAGCGCGCCAGCGAGGTCTTGCCCACCCCGGGAGGGCCGACCAGGCAGAGGATGGGCCCCTTCATGTCCGGGGCGAGTGCGTTCACCGCCAGGAACTCGAGGATCCTCAGCTTCACCTTCTCCAGGCCGTAGTGGTCGCCGTCCAGGCGGGCGCGCGCCTGCTGGATGTCGCGGTTCTCGTCGGCGTAGGCGCCCCAGGGGAGGGCCAGCAGCCAGTCCACGTAGTTTCTCACCACGGCCGCTTCGGCGGACATGGGGGACATGAACTTCAGCTTCTTGATCTCGGCCTGCACCTTCTGCTTGGCCTCGGCCGACAGCGGCAGCTTGGCGGCCTTCGCCTCCAGCCCCCTAAGCTCCTGCTTGAACTCGTCCTTGCCCCCAAGCTCCTTCTGGATGGCGCGGATCTGCTCGTTCAGGTAGTAATCCTTCTGGGTCTTCTCCATCTGCTTCTTGACCCGGGCGTGGATCTTCTTCTCGATCTGCAGGATCTCGATCTCGGCGCCCATGAGCGACAACAGGCGCTCCATGCGCCGCGCCGGCTGCACCGCGGCCAAGAGTTCCTGCTTCTGGGCCACCTTCAGGTTCAGGTGCGGGGCGATGGTGTCGGCCATGCGCGAGGCGTCCGCGATCCCCTGCACCGACTGCAGGATCTCGGCCGGCACCGAGCTGTTCAGCTCCACGTAGCTCTCGAAGGAGGCGAGCACGCCGCGCTTCAGGGCCTCGACCTCGGTCACGTTGGCGTTCTTCTCGGCGAGGGTCTCCACCTCGACTTCGAAGTAGTCGGTCCGGTCGCTGAAGGAGACGATGGAGCCGCGCCTTTTCCCTTCCACCAGCACCTTGACCGTGCCGTCGGGGAGCTTCAGGAGTTGGATCACCTGGCACAGCGTCCCCACCGTGTAGATGTCCCCCGGCTCCGGGTCCTCGGTCTTGGCGTTTTTCTGGGTGGCAAGCAGGATCAGCTTGTCGTTCTGGGTCATGGCGGCCTCGAGGGCGAGCACCGACTTCTCACGCCCCACGAACAGAGGGATCACCATGTGCGGGAAGATCACTATGTCCCGTAAAGGAAAGAGAGGGAACCGTTCCGGATTCCCTCTCTTCTTGCGTCTGCTGCTGGTTTCTTCAGTCATATGTCCCTGTTAGGCGCTTTCGGCCACGTTCTCATAGACGATGATCGGTTTTTCCTTGCTGTAGATCACCTCTTCGCTGATGACCACCTCTTTGACCATGCTCTGGGACGGGATCTCGTACATGATGTCGAGCATCGCGTTCTCCAGGATGGAACGCAGGCCGCGGGCGCCGGTCTTTCTCTTGAGCGCTTCGCGGGCGATGGCGATCAGGGAGCCGTCGGTGAACTTCAGCTTCACGTGCTCCATCTCGAACAGCTTCTGGTACTGCTTGATCAAGGCGTTCTTGGGCTCCTTGAGGATCTGCACCATGGCCTCCTCGTCCAGCTCGGAGAGCGAGGCGAGCATGGGGAGACGGCCCACGAACTCGGGGATGAAGCCGAACTTCAGCAGGTCCTCGGGGGTGACGCCGGCCAAAAGTTCCCCGGCCTTCTTCTCGACCTTCTTCTTGACGTCGGCCCCGAAGCCCAGGGTCTTCACGCCGATCCTCTGCTGGATGATGTTGTCCAGCCCGGGGAAGGCGCCGCCGCAGATGAAGAGGATGTTGGTGGTGTCCACCTTCAGGAACTCCTGCTGCGGGTGCTTGCGGCCACCCTTGGGCGGCACGCTGGCGATGGTCCCCTCGATGATCTTCAGGAGCGCCTGCTGCACCCCTTCACCGGAAACGTCGCGGGTGATGGAGGGGGAATCCGACTTCCTGGCGATCTTGTCGATCTCGTCGATGTAGATGATCCCCTTCTGCGCCTTCTCCACATCGTAGTCGGCGGCCTGCAGGAGGGTCAGGATGATGTTCTCGACGTCCTCGCCCACGTAGCCCGCCTCGGTGAGGTTGGTGGCGTCCGCCATGGCGAAGGGGACCTTGAGGATGCGGGCCAGGGTCTGGGCCAGCAGCGTCTTGCCCGAGCCGGTGGGGCCCAAGAGCAGGATGTTGCTCTTCTGCATCTCGACGTCGCCCGGCTTGGTGGGCGCCTCGACCCGCTTGTAGTGGTTGTACACCGCGACGGCCAGGACCTTCTTGGCGCGGGCCTGCCCGATGACGTACTCGTCCAGGACCTCCTTGATCTCCTGCGGCTTGGGGAGCTTGCGGACGTCCGGACCGGAGGTGTCTTCAAGCTTGGACTCCTCCGCGATGATGTCGTTGCAAAGTTCGATGCACTCGTCGCAGATGTAGACCGTAGGCCCCGCAATAAGCTTCTTCACCTCTTCCTGGCTCTTCCCGCAAAAGGAACAGATCAGCGTATCGGAACGGTCATCTCTTCTGCTCAATTGGCACCTCCGGTGACAACGTTTCTAGTCACAATGGCATCTATAATACCATATGTCTTTGCCTCTTCGCCCGACATAAAATAGTCGCGCTCGGTGTCGGCGGCCACTTTTTCCACGTTCTGACCGGTGTGCTCGGCCAGAAGTTCGTTGAGCTGGTCCTTCATGCGCAGGATCTCCTTGGCGTGGATGTGGATATCCGTCGCCTGCCCCTGGAACCCTCCCAGCGGCTGGTGGATCATGATGCGCGAGTTGGCCAGGGAATACCGCTTACCCTTCTCACCGCCCGACAGCAGGAAGGCGCCCATGGAGGCCGCCTGCCCGATGCAGATGGTCGACACCGGAGCCTTGATGTAGCGCATGGTGTCGTAGATCGCCATCCCGGCGGTGACCACACCGCCGGGGGAGTTGATGTAGAGATGGATGTCCTTGTCGGGATCCTCGGCCTCCAGGAAGAGGAGCTGCGCGATCACCAGGTTGGCGACGTTGTCGTCGATGCCGCCACCCAGGAAGATGATCCTGTCCTTCAGAAGGCGCGAATAGATGTCGTACGACCTCTCGCCCCGGCCAGTCTGCTCCACTACTATCGGTACCAGCATGGAATCTCCTATTTGCTTTCCGCCTTGGGAACCTCGGTCACCTTGGCGCGCTCGGTGATGAACTGCACCGCCTTGTCTTCCCTCATCTGGGCCATCAGGCTGTCCTTGGCCCGCTCGTTGGTCTTGTACATCTGCGCCACCTTCTCCAGCGGCTGGCCGGTCTGGGCGGAGATCTGGCCGAGCTGCGCCTGGAACTCCTCCTCGGTCACCTCGACCGATTCCTTCTCGGCCACGGCGTCGACGATCACGGACCCCTTGACCTGGTCGCGGGCGACGTCACGGAACTGGGCCTTGTAGCTCTCCTCGGTCATCCCCATCATCTCCAGGGACATGCGCTGCGAGGCGAGGCGCTGCTTGGTGTTCTCCAGCATCATGGTCACCTGGCGGTCGACCAGGGCTTCCGGGACCTCGACCGGGTTCTTCTCGATGAGCGCCTTGAAGACGTTCTCACGCAGGTCGTGGTTGATGCGGGACTCTTCCTGGGCCTGGTTGATCTCGGCCAGTTTGGCCTTCAACAGGTCGAGGGTCTCGAACTCCTCGCCGAACTCCTTGGCGAAGTCGTCGTTCAGCTCGGGGAGTTCCTTGATCTTGATCTCTTTCACGGTGATCTCGAAGTCCGCCGGCTTGCCGGCCAGCTCCGCGGAGCCGTAACCCTCCGGGAAGGTCACCTTGATGGTGCTGTTGGTCCCGACGGTCATGCCGACCATCTGGTCCTCGAAGCCCGGGATGAAGCGGCCGGAACCCAGCTCAAGCTGGAAGTCCTCGGCGGCACCCCCCTCAAAGGGAACGCCGTCGATGGAGCCCTTGAAGTCGAAGGTGACGAAATCGCCCAGCGCCGCGGCGTGGCCTTCCGGAGCCGGCACCAACTGCGCCATGCGCTCCTGCATCTCCTTGAGGCGGGCATCGACCGCTGCCGGGTCGAGCACCAGCTGCTCTTTCTGCACCTCGAGGCCGAGGTATTCCTTCAGTTCGACTTCCGGGAATACTTCGATGACTGCGGAGTACTTGAACGGCTCGCCCTTCTTGAGCAGGTCACTCTCGATGACCGGGTAGGATACCGGGTTGAGCCCCTTTTCCTCGACGGCCTTGAAGTAGCTCTCGTGAACCAGGTTCTTGACCACGTCTTCGGCCATCTTCTCGCCGTAGTGTTTCTCGATCAGGCTCATCGGGACCTTGCCCTTGCGGAACCCTTTTATGGCGGCATGCTTCCTTATTTCGGCATACGCCTTGTCAACTTCAGCAGAAACTTTCTCCGCCGGAATTTCGAAGTTCAACTTCTTCTTGATGCTGTTGACCGTTTCAACACTAATCTGCATGGAAAATCCTCTCTTTGTTCACTTTATATGGCAGGCTCTCTGCCGTAATGCCTCGTGCATGATTGTCTGGGCGGGGGTTGTGGTGACGGGTCTGTCGGGGCATCCGCTGGAAAAGCTGCCTCCCGGAAGGGCTATGGCACCGGCGCTGTTCGCTTAGCGCGCGCGACAAGAGGGTAAAGTAGCAAAGAGGAAGGGAACTTGTCAATATAGAATTGGTTTCGCTTTAATCGCTTAGGGGCGTCCGCCGCCCCTTCGGGGCCAGTGGTGAAGGTACCGGGGCCGAGCACCGGAGCATGAAAAAGCCGCCCCGGATGGGGGCGGCGGCAGGCAAAAGGAATCGTGATTAGCGATGACCTTCCGCCAAGATGCCCCATCCCCCTCGCCCTCCGGGGAGAGGGCCGGGGTGAGGGCGCTGCAATAGGCAATGATGCCGCTTCGTGGCACCTCCCTCACCCGCCCTTCGGGCACCCTCTCCCGGAGGGAGAGGGCATTAGCGGAAGATTGTCGATCAGGAAAGGAATTAGTAGGCCTCGTGGTCGGCGGCCACCGCCTCGGCGGTAACCGTCCCCCGGAACACCCGGTACACCCAGATCTTGTACAGGATCACCACCGGGACGAAGGTGAAGGCCACCCCGGTCATGATCTGCAGCGTGTACTCCGACGAGGAGCTGTTGTAGATAGTGAGGCTGGACAGGGCGTCCATGCTGGAGGGGATCAGGTTCGGGAACAGCCCGATGACGCCGGTCCCCACCACGCCCAGGATGGCGACACAGGAGGAGGCGAAGGCGGCCAGGGTGTTGCCGGCGCCCAGCAGCAGGCGCACGCCGACCAGGGCCGCCACCGCCACAAGCGGCACCACCAGGAAGACCGGGGCCTTGAGGTAGTTGTCATAGAGCTTGGTGGCGAAGTTGGTGTAGCCCAGGAAGGCCACCGCGACCACGAGCAGCGGGACCCAGAGGGTGCGGGCCAGCGACTCGGCGCGCCGGCTCAGGTCGCCGGTGGTCTTGACCGCCACGTAGAGGGCGCCGTGCTCCAAAAAGAGCATCACGAAAAGCAGCCCGCTCACGATGCCATAGGGGTTCAAAAGGGCGATCAGGGAACCGTGGTAACCGGCCTGGTCCATGGGGAGCCCCGCAAAGATGTTGCCGAAGGCGACGCCGAAGAGGAGCGCCGGCACGAAGCTGGAGAGCACGATGGCCCAGTCCCAGCAGCCGCGCCAGGTGGCCCCCTCCTCCTTGCTGCGGAACTCGAAGGAGACCCCGCGCACGATGAGCGCGAAGAGCAGCAGCAGAAGCGGCGTGTACAGGTAGCTGAACATGAGCGCGTAGGTGGTCGGGAAGGCTGCGAAGGTGGCGCCACCGGCGGTGATCAGCCAGACCTCGTTACCGTCCCAGACCGGGCCGAAGCTGTTGATGACGACGCGGCGGTCGAGGTCGCTTTTGCCCAGCACGCGGTGCAGCATCCCCGCCCCCAGCACGAAGCCGTCCAGCATGAAATAGACCGCCCACAGAACACCCCAAAGTACAAACCATACGATATGCAGATCCATTGTCCCCCCCTAGTTTCTGAAGGCGTTGCTAGCGCCGACGTGAGTTTCTTCAGGCCCTTTGCGGGCGAACTTGGCCAACAGGTAGATATCCACGAAACCCAAAAGCCCGTAGAGCAGCGTAAAGCCCAACAGCGAGCCGATCACCTGCGACAACTCCAGGGACTTGGAGACCGCATCCGAGGTCTTCATGATGCCGTAGACGATCCAGGGCTGGCGGCCCACTTCCGAAACGATCCAGCCCAGCTGGTTGGCGATGTAGGGGAGCGGGATGCAGAGCACCAGCAGCTTCAGGAACAGGGGGTACTTCTCCAGCAGGCCGTTCTTGGACAGGAACAGCGCAGCTGCCGACAGCAGGATGAACAGGGTGCCCAGCCCGACCATCAGGCGGAAGCTCAGGAATACCGGCAGCACCGGCGGGCGCTCATCCTTGGGGAAGGAGGTGATGCCGCGGATCTGGGCGTTGGTGTCGTGGAAGGCGAGGAAACTCAACAGGCCCGGCACGGGGAGCGCGGTGACCAGGTTGCACTCGTTCTTCTCGTCCGGGAAGGCGATCAGGTGCATGGGAGCGTTGTTACAGGAGTTCCAGACCGCTTCCATGGCGGCGAACTTGGCGGGCTGGGTCTTGGCGACGTCCGCCGCGTGGAAGTCGCCGATGACGCCAACCATGATGGAGGCGGCCAGGGCGAAGACGGCGGCCATGCCGAAAGAGGCCTTGAAGAATTCGCGGTTGCGCGCCTTGAGCAGGTGGTATGCGGAAATGCCCATGACGAAGAAGCCGGCCACGGTGTAACCGGAGACGATCTGGTGCCCGAACTTCAGCAGGCCGAACGGGTTGGTGATGAGCGCCATGAAGTCCACCATCTCGGCGCGGCCGTTTCTGAGCACGTAACCCACCGGGTGCTGCATCCAGCCGTTGGCCAGGAGGATCCACAGTCCCGAGAGGTTGGTCGCCAGGGCCACCAGCCAGATGGAGACGGCGTGGAACCTTTTGCCCACCTTGTCCCAGCCAAAGGCCCAGACCCCGATGAACACGCTTTCCATGAAGAAGGCCACGGTGGCCTCGATGGCCAGCGGTGCCCCGAAGATGTCGCCGACGTAGCGCGAGTACTCGGCCCAGTTCATGCCGAACTGGAACTCCATGGTGATGCCGGTCACCACGCCGAGGGCGAAGTTGATCAGGAACAGCTTGCCCCAGAACTTCGTCATCCTCTTGTACATCTCGTTGCCGGTCATCACGTAGCGGGTCTCCATCATCGCCACCAGGACCGACAGCCCCAGGGTGAGGGGGACGAAAATGAAGTGGAACATGCTGGTGATGGCAAACTGCAGCCTGCTCAGGGTTAGTACATCCATGATTCGCTCCTTAGATAAAATTGAACAGTTTGGCCCTTGGGGCCGTTTTCCAGCCGTACTTGATATTAGCGGTCACAAAAGACCAACAGGACCTTCTTTATCTTAATTGTGGACAAAAAATTTTAGACGCTGCGACTCAGGACTCGGTGTTCCGGGCCAGGGTGTCGATAGTGACACCGTCGAGAATATGAACAACTTCGGTCTGCACCTGTTTCCAAACGGCGTGCACGCGGCAGGGGCCTCCCCTGTCGCAGGCGCTGCCGAGCAGGCAGCGGTTGGGAAGAATCGGCCCTTCGACGGCCTCGACCACCTCACGCAGGGTGATGGCGGATGCCGGGCGCGCCAGCACGAAGCCCCCGCCGGTACCGCGCGAGGAAGTGGCCAGGCCGAGTTTGGCGAAGCTCTGGAAGATCTTGGCAAGGAAGGTCTGCGGCACCTCCGCGGCAGCGGCGATCTCGCTGATCAGAGAAACCCGCCCCGGCGGCTGCTGGGCCAGGTAGATGATGCCACGGATTGCGTATTCGCCCTTGCGGGTCAGTTCCATCATAAAAACACCTTTAGGACCAATTTGATCCCTTTTATAACCGACCCCCCTGGTCCTGTCAAGACAAAATATGGTAGGAAAATTTTCTCCGGGCAGTAGCTGGTCCAGTCAAGGCAAGACGGTGAGAACCGGTACCGACAGGGCAAGCCTACAGACGCAGAGAGCGCAGCAACGCTACCCTACACATCGCATCAGATGCAACAAGCAGATCCGATGAAGCGGGCTGGGCGTTGTGGCAAAAGCTCAACTGTAAAGGAGGGTGACAAAAAGAGGGGGCGTCGGAGACGTCCCCCCTCGGTGTCGTTTATGATGGGGGATCAACCCAGGAGGCTGTTGAAGTTCCTGGCTCTGTTGGCGAGGATAGTGGGATCGAGCACCTCGCCGCAGCAGGTGCACTTCCAGGCATCGAACGATCTCACGAAGTCGTAATATTTTTCGGCAAACATTCTACCTTTGCATTTAGGGCATTTCATAAGCCGTACCTCCCAACAAAAAGTTGATTAAAGAACTTCATGTGGGATCGTATAATTCACGCGACATGCCAAGATCGGAAATCTGAACAAGTTGTAATGTAAACCGTACTCCTTTTGGAAGGAACCTACGCAAAAAGGCCCCCTTAGCGCTGATTAGAAATACTTTCGAATCGCCGCCAGCTTCCCTGCCCCGATCCCCGGCACCCGCAGCAGCCCCTCGACGGAACCAAAAGCGCCATTTTCCTGACGGTCGGCGATGATGCGTCGGGAAAGTGCCGGTCCGATACCCGGCAAGAGGTCCCATTCCTGTTCCGTGAGCCGGTCCGGATGCAGCGGTATTGCCAGGAGCATCATCTCTTTGGCTCCCATTTTAGTGACTGAAATCACAGTATTACCGGCTGAATCCACCTCCAGCGTGACCACGTCGCCGTTCATCAGCCGTCGACTGTCGGCTCCTCTGACGCTTGCCGGCGCGGCCGCGTCCGGCACCGTCATTTTAATGGCGCTGCCTGCCGTCGCGCCAACCGGCAGGCGGTAAACACCCGGACGTGCGACACTTCCGGCCAGCCGCACCGTGATCCCCTGCCCCGTATAACGGAAAAAGGCCGCGCCCTCACCCCTGGGGGTGGGAACGCGGCCTTTGAGATACAGCGCGAGGGAGAGGAGCAGGGCGAGGCACCACAGGGTGAGTCGCTGGCTCCCGGGCATCATTTCTTCGGTGCCGCCGTCTCCTCGTCTCTATGCAGCTTGAACTCGATGGCGTCCACGAGGGCCTGGTAGGAGGCCTCGATGACGTTGCTGGAGACGCCGACGGTGCCCCAGCGCGCTTCCTTGTCGCCGCTCTCGATGAGGACGCGGATGGAGGAAGCGGTCCCCTGCCCTGCCGGAAGCACGCGGACCTTGTAGTCGTGCAGCTTCACGTCCTTGAGCTTCGGGTAGAACTTCTCCAGCGCCTTCCTGAGGGCGTTGTCCAGGGCGTTGACCGGGCCGTGCCCCTCGGAGGCGGTGTGCTCGATCTTGCCGCCGACCTTGACCTTGATGGTCGCCTCGGAGATGGGCTGGTCGTCCTCGGTGCGCTTCTCGTCGATGACGCGGAAGCCGATCACGGAGAAGAACTTGCGGTGCGTGCCGAGGGCGCGCTTCATCAGCAGCTCGAAGGAGGCCTCGGCCCCCTCGAACTGGTAGCCGCGGTTCTCCATGGACTTGATGTCCTCCAGGATCTCGAGGGTCACCGGGTCCTTGCTGTCCAGGTTGATGTTGAACTCGGTCGCCTTGGCGAGGATGTTGGCGCGCCCGGAGAGGTCGGAGACCAGAACGCGGGTGGTGTTGCCCACCAGTTCCGGCCGCATGTGCTCGTAGGTTTCCGGGTGGCGCTGGATGGCCGAGACGTGCACGCCCCCCTTGTGGGCGAAGGCGGAGTTGCCGACGTAGGGCTGGTGCTTGTTGGGGGCCAGGTTGGCCAGCTCGTAGACGTAGCGGGACAGCTCCCGCAAGGTCTTCATCTGGCCGTCCGAGATGCAGTCGCGCTGCATCTTGACTTTCAGGGCCGGGATGATGGAGCAGAGGTTCGCGTTGCCGCAGCGCTCACCGAAGCCGTTGATGGTCCCCTGCACGTGCACGATCCCCTGCTGCACGGAGATGATTGAGTTGGCCACCGCGCACTCGCCGTCGTTGTGGGCGTGGATGCCGAGCGGGGTCTTGATGCTCTTTTTCACCTCGTCCACGATCGCCGCTATCTCGTACGGCATCGAGCCGCCGTTGGTGTCGCACAGGATGATGCAGTCGGCGCCGGCCTGCTGGGCCGCCTGCAGCGTCTTGATGGCGTACTCGGGGTTGGACTTGTAGCCGTCGAAGAAGTGCTCGGCGTCGTAGAAGACCTCGGGCATGTTCTTCTTGAGGAACTCCAGCGAGTCGAAGATCAGCTCCAGGTTCTCTTCGAGCGGGATCCTGAGCGCCTCGTGCACGTGGAAGTCCCAGGTCTTGCCGAAGATGGTGGCGGCGTCGGCCTTGGAGTCAACCAGGGTGCGCAGGTTCTGGTCCTTGTCCGGGGTGATCTTGGCGCGGCGGGTCGAGCCGAAGGCCGCGATCTTCGCCTGGGAGAGCTTTTCCTTCTTGATGTCCTTGAAGAAGGCGACGTCCTTGGGGTTGGAGCCGGGCCATCCCCCCTCGATGTAGTGAATGCCGCACTCGTCCAGCTTGTGCGCGATGCGGATCTTGTCCTCGACCAGGAAAGAGATATCCTCCGCCTGCGTCCCGTCCCTAAGCGTCGTATCGTAAAGTTTCACCAGGCTCATATCCCCCCCGAACTTCAACAAAAGACGTTCAACGTTCAACGTTCAACGTTCTAAAGTCAGTTTTGGGACCGGCTCCGCAGATGCCAGCCCCCTTTCCCCTTGGGGACTGGCTCCGCAGCTGCCTGTCCCCTTTCGCCGCTCGCAGCTCCGCATCCGCCGTTACGCAAACGCCCAAGCCTAAGCCGGGGCGTTTGGTAACGTCGAACGTTGAACGTTGAACGGGTTCTTATTTCCCGGCCAGGCCGAAGGCGTCGTGCAGCACGCGGACGGCGAGCTCGGTGTACTTGGCATCGACCACGACCGAGATCTTGATCTCGGAGGTGGAGATCATCTGGATGTTGATCCCCTCCTTGGCGAGCGCCTGGAACATGGTGGTGGCGACGCCGGCGTGGCTCCTCATGCCCAGGCCCACGATGGAGACCTTGGTGACGTTCTCGTCGGAGAGCACTTCCTTGGCGTGGATCGCCTCGGCGGTTTCCTTGGTGATGGAGAGCGCCTTCTTGAAGTCGGCCTGGGGCACGGTGAAGGTGAAGTCGGTGGAACCGGCCTCGCTCACGTTCTGGACGATCATGTCGACGGAGATGTTGGCGTCGGAAAGCGGCGAGAGGATCTGTGCGGCGATCCCCGGCTTGTCCGGTACCTGCATGACGGCGATTTTCACTTCATCCTTGGCGTAGGCGATACCCGAGACGAGCACTGCTTCCATTTCTTTATCCTCCTTGGTAACCATGGTTCCGAGATTTTCGTTGAAACTCGAGCGGACGTGGACGTCGACGTTGTACTTGCTGGCGAACTCCACGGAGCGGATCTGCAGCACCTTGGCGCCGAGGCTGGCCAGCTCCAGCATCTCCTCGTAGGAAATGCGCTCGATCTTCTTGGCGTCCTTGCAGATGTTGGGATCGGTGGTGTAGACGCCGTCCACGTCGGTGAAGATCTCGCAGACGTCGGCCTTGAGGGCCGCGGCGAGGGCAACCGCCGAGGTGTCGGAGCCGCCGCGCCCCAAGGTGGTGACGCTGCCGGACTCGTCGACGCCCTGGAAACCGGCCACGATCAGGATGGTCCCCTCTTTCAGGTCGGCGCGCATCTTCTTGTCGTCGATGCTCTCGATCCTGGCTTTGCTGTAGGAGGTGTCGGTGACGATGGGCACCTGGAAGCCGAGGTAGGACTTCGCCTTGTACCCCATGGCTTTCAGGCACATGGCCAGCAGCGCGATGGAGACCTGCTCCCCGGCCGCAACAAGCACGTCATATTCACGGTTGTCCGGGAACTCGCACACCTCGTTGGCAAGCGCGACCAGCTTGTTGGTTTCGCCTGCCATGGCGGAGACAACCACCACCATGTCGTTGCCGGCGTCATAGGTTTTTGCCACCCTCTTGGCGACGTTGCGAATTCGTTCGACGGACCCCATCGAGGTGCCGCCGTACTTTTGGACCACCAAAGCCATGTCAGTCCTCCTTGTACTCTACTGATTGATCCACCCGGAGCGTAATCCCGGCGGTAGGAACCACTTTATTAGCACATTAGCGTGTACGGTCAAAACATTTTTTTAAGTAATCACGGCCAAGATAGCCTATTTCTTCATTTTTCCGCGGCGCCCTGTTTACAGTATAAAAAAACGCCCCTGCTCGTTGAGAGAGAGGGGCGTTTGGTTCATAAGGTGGTCTTGATTGCAACGGCCGCGCAGCCCGCTGTTTGAATCGGCCGCGGCGCTGTTCCTGTCACTATGCCAGCACCGTTTCGGCAAGGGCCCGCGCTCGTGGCCCCGACGCCTCGAAGCAGACGGAGCGCTCATCGACTCCGGCGTGGTTCAGGGTCACGGTGAGGAGGTCGGCGGGGAGATCGTCCTCGAGCCGCTCGGCCCACTCCACCACGCAGGCACCATCACCGGAGAAGTATTCCTCGAAGCCCAGGGCCTCCACGTCGTGCGCCCCTTCCAGCCGGTACAGGTCGAAATGGTACAGCGGGATGCGTCCGTCGTAGATGTTGAGGATGGTGTAGGTCGGGCTGGTCACCGGGGTCTCCGGGTCCACCTCCAGCCCGAGCGCGATCCCCTTGGCGAACTGGGTCTTGCCGGCGCCCAGGTCACCGACCAGGGCGACGAAATCGCCCGGCTGCAGCAGCCGCCCCAGCCTCGCCCCCAGCGCTACCGTCTCTTCCTGGCTCTTGGTCAGCACGCAGGACATCCGGCCGCCTAGGCGATCATGGTGCGCACCATGTCGATGCGCCCGATGATGCCGACCACGCGGCGCCCCTCCACCACGGGCACGGCCTGGACCTTCTTCTCGGTCATGATCTCGGCCACCTCGGAGACCGGCGCCTCCGGCCCCACGCTGGCGACGTCCTCGGAAAAGATATCCCCCACGGTCTGCCCGGTCATCTTCTGCAGCTCCTTCTCGAAGCGCTTGTCGCTTTCCAGGTAGATGACCCAGTCGAAGATGGAGATGACGGTCGGGATGTGCAGCGGCTTGTCCTGCTCGATCAGGTCGCTCTCCGAGACGATGCCGATAAGGAGCCCCTCGTCGTCCACCACCGGGACGCTGGAGATGCGGCGCTCGGCGAAGAGCTTGGCGAGATCCCTGACGGTGGTGTCGCGGTGCACGGTGATGACGTCTGTGGTCATGATCTCTTTTGCTTTCATCATGGTCATTCTCCCTGTTGATGGTTCGTTGCGGTGGTTCGGGACGCGGCCAGGCTCGCCAGCGCCACGGGGAGCATCTCCTGCACGTCGCTGGCGCTCATCCCCTGGGTGCCCATCGGCTCCGCCAGGAAGTCGGCGGCGTGGCCGTGGACGAAGGCGCCCAACTGGCAGGCGGCGAAAGGATGATACCCCTGGGAGAGGAAGGCGGCGACCACGCCGGTCAGGACGTCGCCCATGCCGCCGGTGGCCATGCCCGGATTGCCGCTGCCGTTGATGGCGATGCTTCCGTCCGGCGCGGCGATGATGCTGCGCGCTCCCTTGAGGATCAGGTGCACACCGTATGTGACGGCGAAGGCGCGGGCGCAGCCGATGCGGTCCGCCTCCACCTCGGGCACCGTGCACCCCACCAGGCGCGCCATCTCCCCCGGATGCGGGGTGAGCACGGTGATGCGGTCCTTCCTGGTCAGGAGGAGCTCCGGCTCGAGCGCCACCGCGTTCAGCCCGTCCGCGTCCAGGACCAGCGGCTTGTCGAGCGCGGCCAGAAGCGAATGCACCAGGTAAACGGTAGAGGGGGCGGTGCCGATGCCCGGTCCCAGCGCGACCACGTCGCGGATGGCCGCGGCGGCGACGATCTCGGTCAGGGATCCCGCCCTCAGGTAGCCGGCCCGCTCCGGCCCGACCGGGATGGTCATCGCCTCGGTGGTCTTTTGTTCCAGCACCGGGTTCAAGGCAGCCGGCACGGCCAGGGTCACCAGCCCCGCCCCGGCGCGCTGCGCGCTGTTGGCGGCCATGGCCGCGGCGCCGGTCTTGCCGGTACTGCCGGCGACGATGAGGCAGTGGCCGCCGCTTCCCTTGTGGGCGGTGACGCTGCGAGGACGGAAGAGCCCGGCCGCGCAGGCGAGGTCGACGTAGTGGGCACCCTCCGCCTCGGCGACGACCGCGTCGGGCATGCCGATCTCCGCCACCACCAGCCGCCCGCACAACTCCGCACCCGGATAGAGCACGTTGCCCAACTTGGCCAGGGCGAAGGTGACGGTGATGTCGGCACGCACCGCGCGCCCCAACACCTTGCCGGTGGCGGCGTCCACGCCCGAGGGGATGTCGACCGAAACCACCGGCGCCCCGGCGGCGTTGATCAGATCGATGGCCTCAGCATAGACCCCGGTGACCTCGCTGTTCATACCGGTGCCGAGCAGGGCGTCCACGATCACCGTCGCGCCTTGAAGCAACACCTCCGCCCCGGCGAGCCCCTGCGGCATACTCTGCACCGTCGCGGGATCCAGTCGCGCCAGGTTGGCAGCGGCGTCCCCCGCCACCGCCTCGGGGGCCGCCAAAAGGAGCACCGGCGCTTCCCAACCGCGCTCCGCGAGCAGCCTGGAGATCACGAAGCCGTCGCCGCCGTTGTTACCCTTGCCCGCCACGATGACGGCGCGCCTCGCCTCACCCTCACCGAAGGCCTCCTCGATGACGTCGGCGCAGCCGCGCCCGGCCCGTTCCATGAGCTCCAGCCCCGGCACGCCGAACTCGCCGATGGCCCGGCGATCCATAAGCTGCATGACCTGTCCGCTCACGACCTTCATCTAACGCTCCAGTACCACCATGGCCACGGCGCAGCCGGCGTCGTGCGAAAGCGACAGAAAGCAGGAGCTAAGTCCCGCCTCCCGGAACAGCACCTCGGCCCGCCCGGAAAGCCGCAGCGTCGGCTTGCCCAGCGCATCGTTGACCACTTCCATGTCCTGCCAGGACAGCCCGTCGCGCAGCCCGGTGCCGAGGGCCTTCAAAAAGGACTCTTTCGCCGCGAAACGCAAGGCATAGTGCTGGGCCGACAACTTCTTCGAGGAGCAGTATTCTATCTCGCCCTGCGTGAAGATGCGCTGAAACAGGGCGTCGTTCCCCTGCTTCAGGAACTTGTCGAAGCGCGCGATCTCCACGATGTCAACGCCGGTACCGTAAATCAAGAAAGACTCCCCTGTTGTTGCTCAGGATTGGCGCTCGTCAGTCAGTTGCGCCGCTCCTACTGATACTATACCACTCACTGCGACGCGTCGCCTGAAACAGCTCCGGGGAGCGACTCGCGCCACTCGCGCACCACCCCGTTCAGGTCCAGCGAGTAATCGGACAATGCCTTGGCGACCGCAGCGTCCATGTTGTTCCCCTGGCCCAGGTACTTGAGGACCTGCTGCACGGCGTACCAGCCGTAGCGGTCCACCATGAAGCGGGTCATCAGGTAGCTCTGCTGATAGGCGAGCCCAGCCTCGGCGCCCGCCATGCCGGTGAAGCCCTTGGACAGCGTGGCCATTGGGATCAAGTGGTTACCGCGCACTTCCGGGAACCGGGGGACGTGCTCCTTGCGCCCCTCGATCTCGGCCAGCCCCTCGTTGAACCAGGTGGGGACGTTGCCGCGGGTGAGCTCGGCCACCACGACGTGGGTGAACTCGTGAAAGATGATGGCGCGCAGTTGCGGGGTGAGCCTGGTGATGCCGCCCACCGGGAGGCGGATCTTGCCGTCGTAGAGCCCGCCGGACCAGTCCGGCCCGGCGGTGACGCTGCTGTAATCCTTCCTGGTGTAGAGCAGTACCGGGATGCGGGTGGTCGGGAACACTCCGAGGTCGGCGCCGACCGTGTTGTAGGCGCTTTCCAGCGCGTCCAGCACCTCGGCGGAGAGACCGGGGGGAAGCTCGGCGTCGAAGGCGAGGTCGAACATGGAGCTGTACCCCTTGTCCATCCGGGATTCCACCGGCAGCTCGCGCTCTGCCTTCTCGATCAGGCCGGTCAGCACCTTGTTGGCGGGGTCCAGCTCCTTGGCGCGGCGCCACAGCTCCAGTGCGCCGGGAAGGTCGCCGGTGTCGTAGCTGATCTTCCCCTGGTAGACCAGCGACTCGCTCCCCTCCCCCGCCTGGATCAGCTCTTCCCGTGCCGCGGCGTAATCCTTGTTGAGGTACAAGGCGATGCCGCGCATGAGGACCAGTTCCTTGCTGTCGGGTATCAGTTCGTGGGCCTGTTTGAAGTTTTCCGCGGCCTGGGCGTAGCGGCCGGCCTGCAGGTCGCGCTTGGCAAGCTCGCTGTAGGTGAAGGCGAGTTGGCGCTTGAGCTCCAGGTCATAGGGAAAGCGCGAGGTCGCCGCCTTCAGCTCTTCGAGCGCCTGGGGAAAGTCCCCCTTGGTGATCAGTTGCTGGGCCTTGGTGCCATAGGTGGTAGGATCGGCGGCGAGGGCGGTGCCGGCGCAAAACAGCAGGGCGAGCAGCAGCGCGCGATCAAGCATGCGGTTGTTCCGGGACGGCCGGCAGTTCGGAGCGCTTGACCGGCGCGGCGGCGCGGCGTCCCTCGCAGGCTGCGCGGACCGCGCGGGCGATGCCGGCGGCATCGAGGCCGTAGGCGGCCTTCAGATCGGCCTGTTCCCCTTGCTCCACGAAGGCATCGGGATAGCCCAGGCGCACCACCCGCACCCCGGTCACCTCGTGCTCTTCGAGGAGTTCCAGGATGGCGGTGCCGAAGCCCCCCTGCACCACGTTGTCTTCCACCGTGACCAGGAGGCCGGTGCGGGCCAGGTCGAGGATGAGCTCTGTGTCGAGCGGCTTCACGAAGCGGGCGTTCATGACGGCAACCTCGATCCCCTCTTCGGCGAGGGCCGCCGCGGCCTGACGGGCCGGCTCGACCATGGCGCCCACGGCGAGGATGGCGCCGTCCTTGCCGTCCTGCAACCGCTCCCCTTTGCCGATGGCAAGGGGGGTGAGGATCTGGTCCATCGGCACGCCGAGGCCGTTACCGCGCGGGTAGCGCAGGGCCGCCGGTCCCTCCAGGGAAAGGGCGGTAACCATCATGTGCTGCAGCTCGTTCTCGTCCTTGGGCGCCATCACGGTCAGCCCGGGGATGGCGCGCAGATAAGAGAGATCGAAGACGCCGTGGTGGGTGGGGCCGTCGCTGCCGACCACGCCGGCGCGGTCGATGGCGAACACCACCGGGAGGTCCTGCAGGCAGACGTCGTGGCAGAGCTGGTCGAAACCGCGCTGCAGGAAGGAGGAGTAGAGAGCCACCACCGGCTTGAAACCTTCGGCGGCGAGCCCGGCGGCGAAGGTGACCGCGTGCTGCTCCGCGATCCCCACGTCGAAGAAGCGCTCGGGGAATTCCTTGGCGAAGGGGGTGAGGCCGGTGCCGTCGGGCATGGCGGCCGTGATGGCGACGATGCGCTCGTCCTCCTGGGCCAGCCGCTTGATGGTCTCGCCGAAGACGCCGGTGTAGGAGGCGGCGCCCCCCTTCCCCTTGTGCACCTTCCCCGTCTTGACGTCGAACGGCCCCACGCCGTGGAACAGAGAGGGATTCGCCTCGGCGGGGGGATACCCCTTCCCTTTCCTGGTCAGCACGTGGATCAGCACCGCGTCGTCGAAACGCTTCACGTTCTCCAGCGTCTCCAAGAGCTTCGGGATGTCGTGGCCGTCGATGGGGCCGATGTACTCGAAGCCGAAGGCCTCGAAGAGCATCCCCGGGGTGAACAGGGTCTTCAGCGACTCCTCGGCGCGCTTGGCGATCTTCAGCACCGATCTGCCGAACATGGGGAGCCCCTCCAGGAAGGCCTCCAGGTCCTTCTTGGCGCGGTGCACGTACTCGCTGGTGATGGTGCGGGAGAGGAGGTTGGAGAGGGCGCCGACGTTCTCCGAGATGGACATCTCGTTGTCGTTGAGGATCACCACCAGGTCCTTGTTCAACTCGCCGGCGTGATTGAGACCTTCGAAGGCGAGGCCGCCGGTCATGGCGCCGTCGCCGATCACCGCGAGCACCTTGTTGCGCCCCTTCTTCAGGTCGCGCCCCACGGCGAAGCCGACGCCGGCGGAGATGGAGGTGGAGGAGTGCCCGACGTCGAAGCAGTCGTGCGGCGACTCGGCCCGCTTGGGGAAGCCGCTGATGCCGCCCTGGGTACGCAGCGTGCCGAAGCGCTCCTTCCTGCCGGTCAAAAGCTTGTGGGCGTAGGCCTGGTGCCCCACGTCCCAGACGATCTTGTCCTTGGGGGAATCAAAGACCCGGTGCAGCGCGATGGTAAGTTCCACCACGCCGAGGCTCGGAGCCACGTGGCCGCCGTTGGCGGCGCAGGTGTCGATGATGCGCGCGCGCAATTCTTCGGCGAGCGTCTCCAGCTCGCGCAACGAGAGCGACTTCAGTTGACCCGGGTCGGTGATGCCGTCAAGGATGCTGGGCATTTACGATTTCCTTTTCACGATGTACGAGGCTATGGCCCGCAGCGGCTCGGCCCGCTCGTCGAAGGAGGCGAGCGCGTCCAGCGCGATCTCTACCAGCTCGTGGGCGCGGGCCTTGGAAGCCTCGAGTCCCATCAGCGCGGGGTAGGTCGCCTTGCCTCTCGCCTGGTCGCTACCGGCGTCCTTGCCCAGTTCCTCCGTGGTCCCCTCGACGTCGAGGATGTCGTCGGCGATCTGGAAGGCGAGGCCGATGGCGTCGGCGTAGCGGGTGAGCGACTTGAACTGCTCCTCGCTCGCCCCCCCCAGGATGGCGCCGCAGCGCACCGAGGCGCGGATCAGGGCGCCGGTCTTGTGGGTGTGGATGTAGGAGAGCGTGGCAATGTCGACGTCGTGACGCCCCTCGCTTTCCATGTCGACCACCTGACCGCCCACCATGCCACGCGAACCGGAAGCGACGGCGATCTCCTGGATCACCCTGAGCCGTGCCGCGGGGTCGCCGCCGGTGCCGTTGGAGAGCAGGATGAAGGCCTCGGTCAACAGGGCGTCGCCGGCCAGGATGGCGGTCGCCTCACCATATACTTTATGGTTGGTCGGGTTCCCCCTGCGGAAGTCATCGTTATCCATGGCGGGGAGGTCGTCATGGATCAGGGAGTAGGTGTGGATCATCTCCATGGCGCAGGCCGCGGGCATGACCGCATCGGCGGAGCCGCCGACCGCCTCGCAGGCCGCCAGCATGAGCACCGGCCGGACGCGCTTGCCGCCGGCGAACACGGAGTAGCGCATGGCGCTGTGCAGGGATGCCGGCAGCTCCTTGGCATCGGGAAGGTAGCGCTCCAGCGCCTGGTCGACCAGCTGGCACTTCTGCTTCAGGTATTCCTTAAGATCCATGTCAGGTTTCCTTGTAATCGTGATCCACCCTCCCCTTGCGGGAGTTCGTCTACTCCACCTCTTCGAAGGGCCTGGTGGCGAGGCTGCCGTCGCGCTGCTTGATGAGCAGTTCCACCCGCCGCTCGGCCTCGTTGAGCTTCTTCGAGCAGAAGGCGGAATACTTCACCCCCTCCTCGAACGCCTTCAGGGAATCCTCGAGCGAGAGCTCGCCCCCTTCCAGCTTCTTCACGACGTCCTCGAGCTTCTTCAGTGCGGTCTCGAACTTCTCTACGGCCATGCCAACCTCGTGTCCGGGTACTGCCGCGACGGATTAGAAGCGCCGCCGCGTTTAATTATTAAAAAGTGATCGCCTATTATACCGATCGCTCTGGAGCCGTCAAGGATTCACTCTGCCCGCGAGCCTCCTCCACGGTGCAAAGGGCGAAACCGGCGGCAAGGGAGAGTTCCAGGCGGTCGCCGGGGGCCAGCTGGCGGAACGAGGTGACCACCGAGCGGCCGGGGAGCTTGCGGGCGATGCTGTAGCCGCGGGACAGGGTGGCCAGCGGCGAGACCGCGTTCAAAGTCCCGGTGGCGAGCCCGACGCTCTCGGCGGCGCAGGCGAGGCGCCGGGTCATGGCGTGGTCCAGGCGCAGCGAGAGCGTCGAGAGCCGCTCGGCGTTGCGCTGCAGGGTGAGCGCGGGGCTCTGGCGGGCCAGGCGCGCCGACAGGGTGACGATCCGCTCCGAGGCGTCGTCGAGGATCAGCCCCGCCTCCCGCACCAGGCGGGCGTCCAGCGAGTCGACCCGCTGCGCCAGGTGGCCCAGGATGCGGCTGGGGTCGGTGATGGCGCGGCTCATCGCCGTCACCAGCGCGCGCGAGCGTTCCAGCCGGCGCAGTTGCGCGACCTGGAGCCGGTGGTCCAGCGCCTCCACCGTCGCGGTCAATTCCTGCTTGCTCTGCACCACCAGTTCCGCCGCGGCGGACGGGGTGGCGGCGCGCAGGTCGGCGACGAAGTCGGCGATGGTGAAGTCGATCTCGTGCCCCACCGCAGAGATGACGGGAACCGTGGATTTATGAATGGCGCGGGCAACCACCTCCTCGTTGAAGGCCCACAGGTCCTCCAGGGAGCCGCCGCCGCGGCCGACGATCATGACGTCGACGTTGCCGGCGCGGTTCAGGTCGGCGATCGCCGCCGCGATCTCCTGGGCCGCCCCCTCACCCTGCACCCGGACCGGCGCGATCAAAAGTTCCACGTTGGCGAAGCGGCGCGAGAGCACGGTGAGGATGTCGCGGATGGCCGCGCCGGTCGGCGAGGTGACCACGCCGATCTTGCGGGGGAGTTTGGGGATCGCGCGCTTGTGCAGCTCCGAGAAGAGCCCCTCCTTGGCGAGACGCTCCTTCAACTGGATGAAGGCGAGCTGCAGCCCGCCGATCCCCTGCGGCTCCATGCTGTCGACCGAGAGCTGGTACTCGCCGCGCGGCTCGAACAGGGTCATGCGGGCGCGCACGAGCACGCGCATCCCGTCGCGGGGGGTGAACTTGAGGGTGCGGAAGGCGCCCCGGAACATGACGCAGCGGATCTGGGCGCCGGGGTCCTTGAGGGTGAAGTAGCAGTGCCCGGACGTGGGGCAGGCGAGGTTGGAGATCTCCCCTTCCACCCAGACCTGGTCGAAGTTCTCCTCCAGGAGGCCGCGCACCAGCGCCGTCAGCGCGCTCACCGTCAGGACACGGCGTTCTTTGAAAAGTTGCACCTTGCCTCCTTCTCGCCCCTCCCCCCGGAGGGGGAGGCTCGGTGGGGGGAAGTGGGTGCCAGGCGCTGCGCGCCCCCTCCCTGACCCTCCCCCTCCGGGGGCGGGAAAATAACTGTGGAGTTTTTCTAGCACGTGGCGCTCGCCACTGTCAAACGCCTTGACCACCCAGCAAGGGGACTGGCTCCGCAGGTGCCTGTCCCCCTCTACGACTTCGCCCCCTTCCCATTGTCAAAGGCTGTATTAGCGAATGCTGTTGGTATTTCCTGGTTCCCAAGCTCCAGCTTGGGAACCCCATATGGCGCAAAGCTCCAGCTTTGCATCCGAAAGAAGTCGGAGCTTCCGAGAGGCTTTGCGTTCCCAAGGTGGACCTTGGGAACGAGATCAAAGGGGACTGGCTCCGCAGGTGCCTGTCCCCCTCTCCCACTGTCCCCCTCTCCCACTCTCTCCCTCCGCCTTCGCTCCCCCTCGCCCACTGTCAAACGGGTTGACCGTCCGGCCGTGTCGATGTTAGTATGCGCGCCATGAAAAATTACCCTTATGTAATAACTGTTTCCTCGGAAAAGGGGGGCGTCGGCAAGACGACTCTCGCCACTAACCTCGCCATCTTCCTGAAGGCCCTGGACGAAAATCTGCCGGTGTCGATCTTCTCCTTCGACAACCACTTCACCATCGACAAGATGTTCTCCATCAAGGGGCAGAAACTGAACGGCACCGTGGCCGACCTCCTGCTGGAGACCCGCGGGCGCGACCTGCTGCACACCGGGCAATACGGGGTCAACTACATCCCCTCCTCCACCACCCTTCCGGAACTGCGCGGCTCGCTCAAGGGGCCTATGGTGCTGGCGCGGCTGCTGGCGATGTCAGAGATCCCGGGCATCCTGATCGTCGACACCCGCCCGGACCTCGACGTGATGACCCAGAACGCGCTCTACGCCGCGGACCGGGTGCTGGTCCCCATCAAGGACATGGCCAGCATGGACAACTGCCGCAACATCTTCGAACTGTTCGACAAGAGAGGACTGGACAGAAAGAGCCTGTCGCTCATCCCCTGCCTCATCGACGAGAGGATCAAGTTCGAAGGGATGTTCAAGGACCAGAAGACGCTCCTGAAGGCGTTCGCCATCAACCGCGGTTTCCGCTGCTCCGACATATTCATCTCCAAGAGCCCCAAGGTGGAGAGCCTCAACACCAACCCCGAAGGGAAGATCTACCCGATCCTCACCCACGGGCGCGGCACCGACGTCTACGGCCAGTTCGCGGCGCTGGGGCAGACCTGCCTCAACGAGTTCTACGAGACCGAAGAGCCGCGGGCCATGCTCTACGACAAGTGGCAGCACGAGGAGAACAAGAGAAAGAAAGAGGAATACTTCGGCAGGCTTTCCGGGCTGAAGAGCCAGTGCCTGGTGTGCGGGAAGGAGTTGAGCCAGGAGTCGCAGGTTTCCTACTACTGCGAGAGCTCCGACGGCGCCGCCAGCGGCTACATGGAAGCCGATTGCTTTACCGGCTTCCTGGTGTCGACCATCTTCAAGATCGAGCGCCAGTTGCCGCAGGACGACCCGACCAGGCAGATGATCCACCAGACCGCGCTGGAGTCGGTGTTCGTGCTGAACCCGGGCGTCGGCGACGAGGCCGGCAGCATCGACTTCCACCGTTTCGACCTGGCCGGAAGCGAATTGTTGAAGAAGAAGTACCCGCTGGCCCGCGCTCCCGAGCGCGACGGCTTCTCCGGGATCATGACCGAGACCCTGGCCGGGTATGAAGGCCAGCTGCGCGACGCCTTCCTGATGGTTCACCCCGTGAACGGCGACAACCCCGCCTCCATCCTGGTGGACGACAAGTACCGGGAAGTGGCCAAGCTCAAGAAGAGGATCGCGGCACAGCTTTAGAGAGGCAGAAACGGTTCAAGGTTCAACGTTCAACGTTCGACGGAGGTTTTCCTCTTCGAGCACCACCTCGCTACTGCACGTTCCAGGTGCCGTAGCAATAAAGGTGAACCGAAGGCGCTGCAGTCACTCGAACATTGAACGTCGAACGTTGAACGGCTTCTAGTTTGTCAGTTCCGACGCATGGACAAAGGTGATGCCGCTTTTGGCCAGCTCGGGCATATAGAGCTTCAGGGCTCGCATGGTTGCAGGGTGCGGATGACAGATTGCTATCGCCGCACCCTTTTTTCTTGCTACGGCGGCGGCCTGCGCCAACTGCTTGCCGATGGCACTTTCATCCTGCACGTTGTCCAAAAACACCTGGCGCGCCGCACTCTTCATCCCCAGCGCCTTCGCCTCCCGGTAACCGACCGAGGCCGGCGAGGTCTTGCTGTCCACGAAGAAAAGCCCCTTCTCCTTCAATATCTGCAGCACCACCTTCATCTTGCCCGCGTCCTGGGTGAAGCGCGATCCCATGTGGTTGTTGGCGCCGACGGCATGGGGGACCGTGGCGAAATAACTCCTGATCCGGCTCGCTATCTCGCCGTCGTCCATGGCGACCAGCACCCCTATCGACTCCATCTTCTGCTTCGGATACCCCTCCGGTTCCATCGGCATGTGCACCATCACCTCGGCCCCGGCGGCATGCGCCCCTTCGGCCACCTGCTTGGCATGGGCCAGGCTCGGGATGACGGAATACGTGAGCGGCTGCCCGATCGACTGCAGCGTCTTCAACTCCTGCATGCTGGTTCCCATGTCGTCGATGATGATGGCGAGACGGCCGGGACCTGTTGCCTTGGGCAGAGCTGCCGGATGCGGCTTGGCGGCCGGAGCCTGGGCGGTGGAAAGCTGCTGCTGCACCGGGGCCGGCCTCTCCGGCATCGGCTGGTGCCTGGTGGCGCCGGTCGCCACCTTCGGCGCAGGTTGAGCGGGGGGAGCAGGTTTCTTGAACTGCTCCAGAAGGAAAAACGCGGCAGCAATCAGTACCGCGACAATCAGTAGTGCCATGAGCGGCTTGCGTCCACCGCCGCCGGGGGCAGGCTTGCGCCTGTTTACCGCCTTGCCTTTTCTTGCCAAAACTACCTCCACCGGGACGTCGCCGCGAGATGGCATTGCCGCGACCGCCCCAAGACATCAGTGCCGGCTCTTTCAGCCGGCCGGCACGTTTTAATGTGAGATAGCATGATGCGCTGCGACATTGCAATTACTTTGCAAAAAGGGAGTGACAGAGAAAGGGGGGAAAAGGGGACTGGCTCCGCCAGGTGCCTGTCCCCCTCGTGCTTGGGGAAGGTGGCTGAACTGGAAGGAGCCCCGTCGGCTGCCCTTCCATCCTCAACATTAAAGAGATTGATTAAGCCATACATAGGATGTATAAAAAACCCTCAACTGTCTCAGGAGGATGAACATGCTGGTCCAGTGGAGAGACGATCTCAGCATCGGGATGCTGGAGATCGACGTTCAACACAAGCTTCTTTTCGACAAATTCAACGCCTTCGTCAACGCCTACCAGTCCAACCAGGATACGGACGAGATCATGCGCATGTTCTGGTTCCTGGAAGCGTACGCCGTCACGCACTTCAAGGAAGAGGAGAAGCTGATGCAGCAGGTCCGCTTCCCGGATTACGCGGCGCACCGCGAAAAACACCTCGCCTTCATCGACCAGATCAACCAACTCAAAGAGCGCCTGAAGGCGGAGGGACTCACCCAGGGCGTGGTCAACACCATGACCACCTTCATCACCAGCTGGCTCATCGACCATATCTCCACCATGGACCGCGCCATCGGCCGCTTCGTCATCAACTCGGCAGTCCCCCCCGGGATCTGACCGGCGCTCCCTTTCCGCGGCAGCGCCGGCAATCCGGCGCTCGCGCACCCACCCCGCATAACCTCTCACTTTTTGATCTGGATCATACGCTAAACTCCCGATAGTGCTACCATGGGCTCAAAGGGGCACAAAACGCCCCGCAACGTCTGAACCGGCCGCTCTTCCGACAAGAGCCGCCAAGGGAGCGACACCATGGAAAAAACAACTCCGGAACCTGCAGAGAAAACCAACGTGGAAACGGTAGGCTCGGTGGTCGCAAGGGATTTTCGCACCGCCCAGGTCTTTGAAAAATACGGCATCGACTTCTGCTGCGGCGGCAACTTGCCGCTTGCGCAGGCCTGTCGCGAAAGAGGGATTGACCTTGCAACGCTGCAGCGCGACCTGGAAGAGACCTCGGCCCGCCCGCTGGAGCGCAGCCAGAACTACGACGCCTGGGAACTCCCCTTCCTGGCCGACTACATCGTCAACGCGCACCACGGCTACCTGAAGGAGAGCGTCCCGACCATTACCGCCTATGCCAACAAGATCGCGCAGGTGCACGGCCCCAACCACCCCGAGGTGGTGCAGATCGCCGAAATCTTTGAAAAGGTGGCGGCCGACCTGATGCAGCACCTGGAAAACGAGGAAGGGCAGTTGTTCCCGGCCATCAGGAAGCTCACTGAACTGAAAAAGGAAGGTGGAGCTCCCAACCCTGAAGAGATCAGGAAGCTGAAGGCAGTCCTCGCGGAACTGGGCCACGAGCATGACGAGGTCGGCGCCGCGGTGCACGAGATCCGCCGGCTCTCCAAGAACTACGCCGTGCCCGCCGACGCCTGCAACACCTTCATGGTCACCTATCAGAAACTGAAAGAGTTCGAGGACGATCTGCACAAACATGTCCACCTCGAAAACAACATCCTGTTCCCGAAGGCCGCCAGGCTGTAGCACTCACTACCACCGTCGCTCCGATGGTTCCCTCTCCCTCCGGGAGAGGGTGCCCGGAGGGCGGGTGAGGGATGCTTCTCGAACTGCATCCCCTCACCCTGCCCCTCTCCCGGAGGGAGAGGGAATTGTGAACCAAGGAGCCCACGTATGACCGTCGTAGTAGCAATGTTCGCCTTTTCCTGGCTGGCCCTGGTGGCCGTTTCGCTTTGCCCCCTCAGGCAGCGCAAGGATGATTAACGCGCTGCAGCCGGCTCCACATTAGCGTCCCCCCCCCAAAAAAGCCCCTAGGCCGAAGGCTCCGAAACCGGATGACAACAATCCTTTCGGGGCCTTATTTAATTCGGTGCGGTTGACATACCCCCTCCTGACGGTATCCTTCCTGTTGTCGATCATTAGAGTAAATTAACTTTTCTCATCAACGACGGCAAAAAGGAGGGCGGTATGACCGGAAAAACAGCCCGGCTGATCTTCTGGGTGGGCACTCTCACCTCGGCAGCGATTTTCCTCTGGCAAACCTACGACTTCCACATGCAGACCCCCAAGTTCACCCACACCGACAAGCTCACCGAACAAGTAGTTGCCGGCAAGAAGGTCTGGCATAAGTACAACTGCAACGACTGCCACACCATTCTGGGCTTTGGCGGCTACTACGCGCCCGACATGACCAAGGCGTTCTACCGGCTCGGGGAAAACAACATCGCCTCCATCGTGCAGCACCCCGACGTCATGTACAAAAATTCCTTCCGCAAGATGCCCCAGCTCAACGTGAGCGAGACGGAGACGAGACAGCTGGTCGCCTTCCTGCGCTGGGTGGGCGATATCGAGAACCGGCACTGGCCGCCCCAGGACGAGAAGTTCGTAGAGGCCTACAAGCTGCGAGAGTCCCAGCCGCAGAAGCTGGACAAGGTGCACCTGGTGCTGCAGGCCTGCGGCGGCTGCCACACCTTCGAAAACCAGGGGCGCAACGTCGGCGGTGACCTCACCACCATCGCCAACCGGATCACCTACGACCGCCAGACTCTCATCAATTACATGATCAATCCTCAGTCGGTTCGACCGGGGGTTGCCATGCCGCCGCAGGACGTCAGCCCGCAGACAGCGGGGATCATCGCCGACTTCATCCTGAGCCTTAAGTCGACCAAGGAGGTGAGCAAATGATGCTAGTCGAATACCAAAGCCAGCGGGTATCGCTGTGGTACTTCCGCCTCGCCCTGGTGCTCTTCATACTGCAGGTGGTCATGGGGCTGTGGCTCTCCATCAACTACGCCTTCACGCTGCCGCAGGACCTGGTCAACGTCTTCCCCTTTTCCACCGCCCGCGCACTGCACACGAACCTCCTGGTCGCCTGGATGTTGCTGGGCTTCATGGGCGGCACCTACTACATCCTGCCGCCTGAGTGCGCGCGGGATCTCTTCAGCGAGAAGCTCGCCTACCTGCAGCTCGCCCTCTTCGTCGGGGCGGCGGTCACGGCCGTGGTGGGCTTTCTCTTCGGCTGGACCCAGGGAAAACCCTTGCTGGAAATCCCGCTCCCTCTGGACTTTGTCATCGTGGTCGCCGCGCTCATCTTCATCGCCAACGTGGCCATGACCATCATCAAAGCCGAGGTGCGCACGGCACTGCAGTGGATGCTCCTGGGAGGGGTCACCTTTCTGGCCCTCATGTACCTGTTCGGCATGCCCTTCTACCAGAACCTGAACACTGATTACTACTACTGGTGGTGGGTGATCCATCTCTGGGTGGAGGGGGCCTGGGAGGTGGTGACGGCGTCCATCGTCGCCTACATCATCATGAGGGTCACCGGGGTGGACCGGAAGGTGGTGGAGAAATGGCTCTACGTTGAGACCGGCCTGTTCCTCTTCACCGGCATCGTCGGCACCGGCCATCACTACTACTGGATCGGCGCCCCCGACTACTGGCTCTGGTGGGGCGGCATCTTCAGTGCCCTGGAGCCGCTCCCCATCGTGCTCATGGTGGTGGATACCTGGATGCACGTGCGCGAGCGCAAAAACCCCATCGTGAACCCGCTCACCTGGTACTACATCATCGGGCTCGCCATCTATCACCTGGTGGGCGCGGGACTTTGGGGCTTCATGCACACGCTGCCGCCGATCAACTACTACACCCACGGCAGCCAGATCACCGTCTCGCACGGGCATCTCGCCTTCTTCGGCGCCTATGCCCTGCTGAACCTGACCATCTTCTATTTCGCCATGCCGCGCCTGAAGGGGATCAACAAGTACCAGGACCGGCTGGGCAAGTGGGGCTTCTGGATCACCACCATCGGCATGTTCGTCCTGGGGCTCGTCTTCGGCATCGCCGGGATCCTGCAGACGTATCTCGAGCGGTTCCTGGACATCGGTTACAGCACCGCGCACCTCACCATGATGTTCTGGTTTCGGGTCGCCTTCGGTGTCGGTCTCGTCTTCCTTGCCGGCGTCATCATCACCGTGTACCACCTCTTCACCATCAAGCCCTCCAGCATCCCGGCGCCCGAACCCGTGGTGACGCCGGCCTCCAATATCTGACGCAGGCAAAAAAAAGGCGCCAGGTCTGCCCGGACCTGGCGCTAAAGGAGCTACATCTGCTCTGGTGCTGCGTGCTGCTACTGCAAAGGGGACCGGCACCTGCGGAGCCGGTCCCCCCCCACTTTCGTTTGCTACGCGAGGCTCGCCTGCAGGTCGGCGTCGGCGCTGCCGATCTGGCCGATGTTGAAGTTGTCGACCAGGAACTGCAATACGTTGGGCGACAGGTACGCCGGAAGCGCCGGCCCCAGCTTGATGTTCTTCACGCCCAGGTAAAGGAGCGACAGCAGGATGACGTGCGCCTTCTGCTCGTACCAGGAGAGGATGAAGGACAGCGGCAGGTCGTTGATGCCACAGTTGAAGGCGCCGGCCAACGCGAGCGCGATCTGCACCGCGGAGTAGGCGTCGTTGCACTGACCGACGTCCAAAAGACGCGGGATGCCGCCGATGTCGCCGAACTCGAGCTTGTTGAAACGGAACTTACCGCAGGCAAGGGTCAGGATGACGCAGTCCTTGGGCACCTTCTCGGCGAACTCGGTGTAGTAGTTACGACCGCTCTTGGCGCCGTCGCAGCCGCCGATGAGGAAGAAGTGCTTTACCGCTCCCGCCTTGACCGCCTCGATGACCTTGTCCGCCACACCCAACACCGCGTTGTGACCGAAGCCGGTCAGGATCTCCTGGCCGGGGGCGTCGGGAAGGTCCGGGCACTCCAGGGCCTTGTTGATCACTTCGTCGAACTTGTAGCCGGTGAGGTGCTTGGCGCCGGGCCAGCCTACCTCGCCCCAGGTGAAGAGACGGTCCTTGTAGCTGTCGGCCGGACGCTGAATGCAGTTGGTGTTGAAGATGATGGCGCCGGGGAAGTTCGGGAACTCCTTGGCCTGGTCCTGCCATGCGCCGCCGAAGTTGCCGTAGAGGTGGGAGTACTTCTTGAGCCCCGGGTAGCCGTGCGCCGGCAGCATCTCGCCGTGGGTGTAGATGTCGATCCCCTTCCCTTCGGTCTGTTTCAAAAGCTCCTCGAGCATGCGCAGGTCGTGACCGGAAACGAGGATGCCCTTGTTCTTGCGGGTACCGAGCTGGACCTTGGTCGGGACCGGGTGGCCGTAGTGCTCCACGTGCCCGGTGTTCAGCATCTCCATGACCTTGATGTTCAGCTTGCCGCACTCCATGGCGATGCCCACGAAGTCCATGAGCCCCTTGCTCGCGTCGGTGGTGGCGGCGAGCGCCTTGTGGAAGAAGGCGAACACTTCTTCGTCGGTCTTGCCCAGGATGTAGGCGTGGTTCGCGTAGGCGGCCATGCCCTTCAGGCCGTAGATGATGATCTCGATGGCGGAGAGGATGTCGGGGTCGCTGTGCTGGCTCTTCACCCCGTGCGCCTGCCCCTGGGCCACCAGCCCCTCCAGGTTGTCGGCGATCACCCACGCGGCCGGGCCGTCGGTGATGGCGGGAGCCGCGGCGCCGTTCTTGGCGCGGTAGGCACTCTCGTACATCGCCTTGACCTGCTCCTTCTGGTCGTAGCACTTCCTCAGCTTGCCGGCCAACTGGACCGGATCGAAGTCGACGTTGGTGACGGTGGTGAAAAGGCCCTCGATGAGGAACATGTCGGCGACCATGCTGCTCGCGCCGAATTCCCTTGCCTTGTCAGCGTAAATAGCCAGTCCCTTCAGACCGTACATCATCAGGTCCAAAAGCGCCGCAACCTCGGGATTTTTCCCACATACCCCCACTACTTCGCATCCCGTCCCCTTCGCGGCCTGCTCACATTGACGGCAAAACATCGACATATGAATCCCCCTTTTCTATTGAACTTACTAGGAAATTTCGAAAACTGTTTTACTATATCTGGAAAGATTTCCATTTCAATAGTGGGACTGCCAAAAATCGAATTAAATCAAGTTAACATAACAATTGAGACAGAGAGATAGCTCTCAATGTCAGGGAGGTACTGGTCATGGGCAAGGACAGCAAGACGCTATGCAAGTGGGACAAGGACGAGATAAAGGACAACCTGAAGGAACTCAAGAAAATCGTCGCGGAGCCGCGCTACGTCTGCAAGAAATGCGGGCGGGCGGCGAAGAAAGAGGAACACCTGTGCAAACCGGAACCTCTGGACAAGTAGCAGCGCTAGCCCCCGTGCGACTCGGCGGGGGCCGGGCCTTCGTTGAGCCACTTCATCATCATGCCGCTCACCGGGTTGCGCCTGCGGAACTCGTTGCGCACGTAGTCCATGAGCTTGTTCAACAGGTCCTCGAACAGCCCCCATTCTTTCTTCAGGTCGTCGAGGGCGTGCGCGTTGTGCGGCTCCCGCTGCACCCGGCGCAATAGTTCTTCGAGTCGCTCCTGCCCCGTTTTCTGCTGGGTGAGCAGGTCCTTGACCGTCCTGGTGAATTCCTCGGAGAAGAAGAGCCCCTGTTTTTGGAAGGTGTCGGTAAAATGTTCGCCGGTCCCCCTGATGGTCCTCAGCTGTTTCTCCGCCTGGGCGCGTTCGCCTTCCCCCAGCGAGGCCAGGAACTCCCGCCCCAGCCGCAGCTGGTCGATCAGGCTGGCGTAGAGCCTGGCCAGCGCGTCGGACTTGTTCTCCTGCTGCACGATCTGCTCGCACAGCCCCTCACGGAACAGCTTCAGGGCGCGCTCCGTCTCGCCCCGCATGCGCACCCGGAAATCCTGGCAACTCTGCTGGGTGACCTGCCTGATGAAAAAGTTGACGGCCCAAAAGGTGGCGCCCAGCCAGACGACGAGCAGCGTGGCTCCAGCCGCCACGTAGTAAATCACCTCACTCATAGACTCCTCCGGGCCGGCCGCCACTGTAAGGGGAGGCCGGCGCCATCGACAAAGATAAGGGAACAGACTTTTAGTCAAAACAGGGCATCCCGATACATTGCTTATCGGCATATGCGCAGGTTTCTGAAATCCCCCCTGCCCCCCCCTCGCAAAGGGAGATGGGGGACTGGCTCCGCCAGGTGCCTGTCCCCTTTGATTTGAGAAGGTTGCTTAGCTGAAAGGAGCGTTATGTGGTTCCCAAGCTGGAGCTTGGGAACCAGGGACAGGCACCTGACGGAGCCTGTCCCTTCCTCTGGGCCAAAGTGACTCCGTATACAGGAGGAACGCTTGCTAAACGGCGATAACAACTTAAACTAACACTTTGTTATTGCACCATCATTGGACGTTACTCTGGCAGACCCGTTGCTTCAATCAGACAAAATCACGGCAGTTCCGATATTTATGTCATAGGCTCGCGGCGACTGAGCGACGGGTGTCGACACAGCACCACCCGTCGTTCACATGCCGCCGGCACTGATCCATTCATCTCCAGGAGGACGGCATGAACCAACAGGAAGGGTACGCTGACGACATCGTCAAAGGGTTTGTGATCTGGAGCATGGTATGGGGACTGGTGGCCGTGCTGGTCGGCGTCTTCATCTCGTTCCAGATCGCCTTCCCGCAGCTCAACTTCCCCCCCTACCTCACCTACGGCCGCCTGCGCCCGATCCACACCAACGCCGGCATCTTCGGCTGGGGCATCGGCAGCTTCATGGCCTTCTTCATCTACATCACCCAGCGCCTGACGCGCACGAGCCTGTGGAGCCCGGGGCTCGCCAAGGCCCAGCTCTGGCTCTTCAACGTGGTGATCGCGCTCGCCGCGGTGACGCTCGCCATGGGGATGAACCGCTCCAAGGAGTACGCCGAGCTGGAATGGCCGGTGGCGAGCCTGGTGGTGGTGCTCTGGGTCATCTTCGCGGTCAACATCGTGATGACCATCGTGAAGCGGCGCGAGGAGCAGATGTACATCTCGCTCTGGTACATCCTGGCCACCCTGGTCGGGGTCGCCGTCCTCTACCTGGTCAACAACGCCTCCATCCCCGTGTCGCTCACCAAGTCCTACTCCGCCTACGCGGGCGCCAACGACGCCAACGTGCAGTGGTGGTACGGGCACAACGCGGTGGCCATGGTCCTCACCACGCCGCCCTTGGCCATCTTCTACTACTTCCTCCCCAAGGCGACCGGGGTTCCCATCTACAGCCACCGCATGGGCGTGATCGCCTTCTGGAGCCTCATCTTCATGTACCTGTGGACCGGGGCGCACCACCTCTTGTGGGCGCCGGTGCCGGACTGGGTACAGACCCTCGCCATGGCCTTCTCGGTGATGCTGATCGCCCCCTCCTGGGCCGCGGTCTTCAACGGCTACTTCTCCATGAACGGCCAGTGGCACCAGATGCGTGAGAACTACCTGGTCAAGTTCCTTATATTCGGCATCACCTTCTACGGCCTGCAGACGCTGCAGGGACCGTCGCAGTCGATCCGCACCTTCTCCGCCTTCATCCACTTCACCGACTGGGTGCCGGGTCACGTGCACATGGGGACGCTGGGGTGGGTGTCGCTGGTGCTGTTTGCCGCCATCTACTACACCATCCCCAGGCTGTACCACACCGAGATCTACAGCGTAGGCCTCGCCAACGTCCACTTCTGGCTGGTGCTTACCGGCCAGCTCATCTTCTCCATCACCATGTGGATCGCCGGGGTGCAGCAGGCGGCCATGCTGAACGCCACCAACCCGGATGGGAGCCTCCACTACAGCTTCATCGAGACCATGGTGGAGCTCTACCCCTACTGGCACATGCGGGCCTTGGGCGGGGTGATCTATCTCGCCGGGCTCCTCGTCTTCCTCTACAACATCTACCAGACCATCGCCGGCGCCAAGACCCAGGCCGTGGCGCAAAGAGCCTAGGGAGGAGACGCCATGATCGAGAAAAAGCCCATCATATTCCTGCTCCTGGCCACCGCCACCATCCTGGTCGGCACCATCATCACCATGGTGCTCCCCTTCCGGTGGATCAACGACCCGAAGCTCGCCATCGCCTCGGTGAAGCCCTACACCCCGCTGCAGCTCGAAGGGCGGGACATCTACATCCGCGAGGGGTGCAACAACTGCCACACCCAGACGGTGCGGCCGCTCCTCTCCGACACCGAGCGCTACGGCGAGTACAGTAAAAGCGGCGAGTTCGTCTACGACCAGCCTTTCCTGTGGGGCTCGCGCAGAAACGGCCCCGATCTCGCCCGCATCGGCGGCAAGTACCCGGACGCCTGGCACGTGAAGCACATGAAGGACCCGCGCGCCATGGTGCCGCGCTCCAACATGCCCTCCTACGACTTTTTGAACCGGCCGCTTGACACGAGCCTCTCCGAGAAGAAGATGAAGGCGCTCAAGTTCCCCTACACGCCGGCCGACATCCAGGCGCTGCAGGGCAAGAGCGAGATGGACGCCATCATCGCCTACATGCAGAAGGTGGGCAACGACATCCCCTGGAGAAAGACAGGCAAGACCGAGGTGCTGGGCGAGTTGAAGAACCCGTTCCAGGACAACATGAGCGTGCTCCCCGAGGGGCAGAAGCTCTACGCCGAACACTGCGCCCAGTGCCACGGCATCGAGCTGAAGGGCGAGGTGGGGCCGGACCTGCGCGACATGGATCAGCCCGACTCCAAGGTTTTCGCCACGATCTACAGCGGCATCGCCGCGGGCGGCATGCCGGCCTTCGGCGACACGCTGGGCAAGGAGCGGACCTGGAAGGTGGTCACCTACCTGAAGTCCGTGCACAAGCACTGATATGGACAGCGCCAGCATCTACTACCTGGGGGTGACCCTCATCCTGTTCCTGGCCTTCGCCGCCATCGTGGCGCGCACCTACAGCAAGAGGCACCGGGACAAGGGGGAAGAGCCCAAGTTCCGCATGATGGACGACGACAAGCCGAAAAAGGATGACCATCCTGAAAATTAGGAAGATGAAGGGGACAGGCACCTGCGGAGCCAGTCCCCATGCCGGGATGAACAAAAAGTGAGCAAAGGAGGACGCGATGTCCGACGAAAATAAAGAGTACGACGGCATCAGGTACCGCGCGGAGAAAAGCTCTCCGCTGGTGTTCAGGATCCTGTACTTCGGGCTGTGGACCTGGGGGATCATCTTCATGGCCTACTACCTGTTCAGCGGCTGGACTTCCTACGGGGAATTCGACCAGATCAAGAAGGCCAAGGAGGCGCGCCTCGCCGTCCAGCAGGAGAAAGGAAGCGCCGGCCAGGCGGTTCCGACCAGCAAGGAAATCAAGAGCACCGACCTCGCTGCGGCAGGGAAGAAGGAGTTCGCCGAGAAGTGCGCCTCCTGCCACGGCGCCGACGGCAAGGGGGGCATCGGTCCCGACCTGACCGCCAAAAAGTACAAGTACGGCAGGACCGCTCCCGAGGTGACCGCGAGCATCAGTGACGGGCGCCCGGGCGGCATGCCCGGCTTCAAGAACGAGCTTTCCGGCGACAAGATCCAGGGGCTGGTCCAGTACGTCCTGTCGCTTTGAAACCGGTTCCGCTTACCAGGCGGCGCATCGCCCCCTGGCGCAAGGGCGTACAGTGGCTGGTGACCCTGCTCATCCTGGGGCTCCCGTTTATCCGTCCCGGCGGCGAGTCGCTGCTGCGGCTGGACGCGGGCTCCAGGACGCTCCTCTTCTTCGGGGCCAAGCTGCGCATCGAGGAGTTTTACCTGCTCCTCATCGTGGTGCTGATCCTGGTCTTTGCCTTCCTGTTCGTGACCATGCTCTTTGGCAGGGTCTGGTGCGGCTGGCTCTGTCCCCAGACTACGCTGGCTGACCTCGCCGACTGGATCGAGCGCCGCACCCGTAACCTCCCCGCGCCGCTGCGCGCCGCGCTCAGGCAGTCGTCTTTCCTGGCCCTCTCGGCGCTGGTGGGAGCCAACCTGGTCTGGTACTTCGTCGCGCCGCCTGAGTTTTTGGCGCGGCTTGCGGCCGGGCAACTGGGGGCCGTGGCGGGCATCTCGCTGGCGGCAACGGCGCTGGTGGTCTACCTCGACCTCGCTTTCGTGCGGCGCCGGTTCTGCAAGAGTGTCTGCCCCTACGGGCGCATCCAGCTGATGACCATGGAGCGCGGCACGCTCACCCTGGAATTCGACCCGGAGCTCAAGGGGGTGTGCCTGCGCTGCGGGGCCTGCGTCAAAGCCTGCCCCACCGGCATCGACATCCGCGACGGGCTGCAGATCGAGTGCATCAACTGCGGACGCTGCCTGGACGCCTGCCGCGACGTCTTCGCCAAGCGCGGCACCGGCGGGTTGATCCACTACACGTTCGGGCCGGTGGGCGCCGACGGGTCGCGGCCGGTGAACAGGAAGGCGCTTCTTTTGGGCGGCGTGCTCCTGCTGCTGGTGGCGCTCCTGGTGGTCGGAGTGACCACGCGCCGGGAGGCGACCCTCAAGGTGCAGCGCGCCGGGAGCGGCGAGGTGAAGCGCCTGCCGGACGGCTCGCTGGTCAACTTCTATTCCGCCTTCCTGGAGAACCGCGGCGGGGGAGCGCGCTCCTTTTCGCTGCAAGCGGCGCCGCTTGCTGGCTACCGGGTGGAGTTGGTGGGGCCGGTGCGGGGGATAACGCTGGAGGCGAATGCCAACAGGAAGATCGGCTTCGCGCTGAAGCTGAACGCGGCGCCGCCGCCGGGGACCCAGGTGGAGTTGAGGCTCGTGTCGGAAGGGAAAGTGGTGGCGGCAAGCCCGCTGCCGGTAGCACTGCAGTAGCGCCCTCACCCCTGCCCCTCTCCCGGAGGGCGAGGGGTAACTTCCCCCCTGGAATCATAGAAAAGGTGCATGTCCATACCCTCGCCCTTCGGGAGAGGGTGGCCGGAGGCCGGGTGAGGGGCTTTTCAATGAAGGAAGTAACCATGCAAAAACCGTCAACCAAATTTCCCTGCCGCTGGCGCCTCGCCATCGTGCTCATGTTCGCCACCTTCCTGCTCGGCATGGGGACCACCGTGTTCATCTCCATCGAGCGGGGCAGCTCCGTCACCGACCCGGACTACTACCAGCACGGGCTCGACTACGCCAAGAGCAAGACCGGCGCCTACAACGCGGGCATGGACTGGGTCATGTCGGCCTCGCTTGCCGGCAGGGACCTGCAGGTCCGGGTGCAGGACGAGAAAGGGACCCCGGTCGGCGGCGGCAAGCTGCTGTTCCAGACCAGGCACGGCAACGAGAAAGAGGTGCTGCCCCTGTCGGAAACCGCACCCGGGGTCTTCGTCGCCCCCTGGCCCGTCACCGGCCAGGGCGAACTGCGCGGCGAACTCCTCTTCACCAAGGGAGAGTCGGTCGCCTCCCAGAAAGTGGTGTTCTTCAATTGAGAAGCGTGTCCGGTCCCTGCTTTCATTGCGGTGCCGACATCCCGCCGGGGATGCTGGTCGAAGAGCGCATGCCGGACGCGGTGCTCTCCTTTTGCTGCCACGGCTGCCACGGCGCCTACCTCCTCATCAGCGGCTCCGGGCTGGCCGATTACTACCGCCGGCGCGACTGGCAGGAAACCGGGCTGATCCCGCAGGCCTTCAAGGGGGAATACCGGGACGCCTACCTCTCCCGCTTCGTCTATCCCGCAACCGAGGGGAGCGTCATCGACATCATCATCGACGGCATCCGCTGCGCCTCCTGCGTCTGGCTCAACGAGAAGATCATCGGCGCCATACCCGGCGTGCTCGACGCGCGGGTCAACTACGCCACCGGGCGGGCCCGGGTCCGTTTCGACCCGGACAGGATCACCCCCGCCGCCATCTTCAACCGTATCGACCAGATCGGCTACGTGCCGCGCCCTTACACCGAGGACGCCGCGCGCCAGGCGGGTCAGCGGGTGCACAAGGACCTGCTGGTCCGCTTCGGCACCGCCTTCTTCCTGACCATGCAGCTCATGGCCTACGCCTTCGCCCTGTACGCCGGGTACTTCCAGGGGATCGAGCCGCAGATGAAGGCGTACCTGCAACTCTTCTCGCTCCTGGTCACGACGCCGGTGATCTTCTACTGCGGCTGGCCCTTCCTGGCCGGGGCGTGGCGCGGCATCTGCAACGGCGCGCCCAACATGGAGCTCCTGATCGCCATCGGCACGCTCTCTTCCTACGGCTACAGCGTCTACGCGACCTTTACCGGGGGCGAGGTCTACTACGAGACCGCGGCCATGATCGTCACCCTGATCCTGGCCGGGAGGCTTTTGGAGCACGGCGCCAAGCGGCGCGCCTCCAGCGGCATCGGCAGGCTTTTGGAGCTCTGCTCGGGACAGGCGCAGCGCTTCGTGGGGGAGCAGTTGGAGACGGTGGAGCCCTCGGAGCTGAAGCCGGGAGACCTGATCCTGGTGGCGCCGGGTGAACGGTTTCCGGTAGACGGGACGGTGACCGAGGGGATGAGCGACGTGGACGAATCGGCTGCCACGGGTGAACCGCTGCCGCGGGTGAAAAAGGCGGGCGACCAGGTTATCGCGGGGAGCTCCAACCTGACTGGCGCGCTGCGGGTGCATTGTCTCAGGAAGACCGGGGACAGCTTCATTGCACGGGTGGCGCAGCTGGTGGAGGAGGCCCAGAGCCGGCGCGCGCCCATCCAGGCCATCGCGGACCGGGTCAGCGCCTACTTCGTCCCGGCCGTGCTCACCCTCGCCGTGGCCACCTTCTGCTGGCACTACAGCCAGGGGCGGTCGCTGGGGGCAAGCCTCATGGTGGCGCTGGCGGTGCTGGTCATCGCCTGTCCCTGCGCCCTGGGACTGGCCACCCCTACCGCCATCCTCGCCGGCACCGGGGCCGCCGCGGCGCACGGCGTGATCTTCAAGGGGGGCGACGTGCTGGAAGGACTGAGCCGCGTCAGCATCGCGGTCTTCGACAAAACCGGCACCCTCACCCGCGGCGCGCCCATGTTGGTCGACATCCAGGCCGGCAGCGGGATGTCGCCGCGCCAGGTGCTGGCGCTGGCCGCAGCGGTGGAATGCGGTTCGCTGCACCCCATCGCCAGGGCGGTGCGCGACTACGCCGCCCGGCACGACATCGAGTATCCCGCCGGGACCGAACTGGTGACGCTGGCCGGAGCCGGGGTCACCGGCCGGGTGGCGAGCGAGACGGTGGCGCTGGGGAGCGTACCGTTCCTGGAGCGCCTGGGGGTCTCGGGGATTCCCGCCGAGCTGGAGTCGCCGGAGGGAGGGATGCTGGTCGGGGTGGCCCACAAGGGGCGGTACTGCGGCACCCTCACCTTCAAGGACCGCATGCGCGACGACGCCCCCGGCATGGTCTCCTACTTCCGGCGCAAGGGGATCGACACCCTGCTGCTAAGCGGCGACCGCCAGGAGTGCACCGACAAGGTGGCCAGGAGCGCCGGGGTGGCCCGCGGGATCGGGTCGCTCTCGCCGGCGGACAAGACCGAGGAGATAACGAAGCTGCAGGCGCAAGGGGCGACGGTGCTGATGGTGGGCGACGGCATCAACGACGCCCCGGCCCTTTCCGCCGCCGACGTCGGCTGCGCCGTGGCCGGAGGGACCGATATCGCCCTGGAGACCTCCGACCTGGTGCTCGCCAAGCCCGACCTGGAGCGCCTGTCGCTGGCCCACCGGATGGCGCGGCGCACCATGGCCGTGGTGCGGCAGAACCTGGTCTGGGCCTTTCTCTACAACCTGATCGGCATCCCGCTCGCCATGACCGGGCGCCTGACCCCGATCTACGCCGCGGCCGCCATGGCGCTCAGTTCCGTCTGCGTGGTGGGCAACTCGCTCAGGCTCATGAGGACTCCCGATGAATAACTCCCTTTTCGCACTGATCGTTCTCTCCTTCTTCCTGGGCTGCGGCTGCTGGCTCTTCTTCCTGTGGGGGGTGCAGAAGGGCGAATTCACGGACATGGAGCGCCCCAAGCACCGGATGCTGGACGACGACACCCCGATCCCCTCCCCTGTGGAGGCTGCCCCCGACCCGCCCGTCCCCGCTGCCGACGGGCACGAGCTCACCCTGTCGCACCGTCACCCGGAGTCCCCGCAGGAAGCGGTGAGGACGGCGCCGCAGCGATGACAGCTAAAGGCATAAGGGGACAGGCACCTGCGGAGCCAGTCCCCATCCCCGGAGCCAGTCCCAACATCCTCACTCGCTACAGGAGCCCCCTATGCTACAGATCTGGTTGGCGTTCGTGGCCGGCTTGGCCGGCAGCTTCCACTGCATCGGGATGTGCGGCGGCATCGTGGCCGCCATCTCCCTGAAGGACAAGGAAGGGGCCTTGGGGTCGCGGCTCAAATCCCATTTTTTTTACAACACCGGCCGCATCGTCACCTATACCCTGCTGGGCGCGCTGGCCGGGCTGATCGGCTCGTCGCTCAACCTGATGGCCATGAAGATGGTGTTCCGCTGGTTCATGGTCGTGGCCAACGTCATGGTGATCATGGTCGGCCTCTCCTCGGCGCTGGGGCTGAGCGTCCTCAACCTCTCCACCCTGGAAGGAACGGGCGCGCGCTTTCTCACCGCACCGGTGCGCCGCGCCCTCGCCGCCCCCTCCCCCGTTGCCTCGCTGCCGCTGGGCCTCGTGCTGGGGCTGCTTCCCTGCGGCCTGGTCTATGCGCCGCTCCTGGTCGCCGCCGGCACCGGGAGCCCGGTCACCGGCGCCGCCACCATGGCCGCCATGGGACTGGGCACGGTCCCGGTCATGCTCGGTTTCGGAACCGCCTCCAGCGCCGTCTCCGGCGCCCTCAAAAACGCCATGCTGCGCGCCGCCGGCATCGCCATCGCCCTCATGGGCGTGGCCGGCCTTTGGAAAATCTTCGCCAAGGCCTGCTGTCATTGATCTTCCCCCCAAACCCTAAAATCGGTTGCGCAAAGAGCGCCGAGGATCCGCTGAGAACACGAAGAGAAGACGGGGGTAAATATAAAACCCTTCTTCGGGAACTTCGCGCCTGCTTGTGCGTGCTTTGCGTAACTGCTTTAAAAAGGGTTAGAATAGCCGGGGAGGCGTCATCATGAAAAATCAGGGGAGCCCGCCGCTAGAGATTCACAAACTGGAACCGAAGCTGAAACGGGGACTGACCGTGGTCATCACCGGTCACGGCAAGGGGAAGACCACCTCGGCGCTGGGGATGGCGCTGCGCGCCTGCGGGCACGGCATGAGGGTCTGCATCATCCAGTTCATGAAGGGAGACCTGTACGCGGGGGAATGGGACGGGGTGAAGCTCTTGGGCGACCTGGTGGAACTGCACACCACCGGCAAGGGGTTCTGCGGCATCCTGGGCAACCCGTATCCCAGGAGCGAGCACCGGGCCAACGCGCAGGACGCGGTGCGGCTCGCCCTGGAAAAGATCGATTCGGGCGCCTTCGACATGGTGATCCTGGACGAGATCAACAACGCCCTGCAGCTGCAGTTGGTCGACCTGGAACAGGTCCTGGACATCCTGTCGCGCAAACCGCCGCTCATGCACCTCGTGCTCACCGGGCGGGACGCCCATCCCGTGGTCATCGAGCTTGCCGACACCGTGAGCGAGGTGGTGGAAGTGAAGCACGCCTACCGCAAGGAGATCGAACCGCAGCCCGGGGTGGACTACTGATCCCAGACGGTAACCCGGTTCCGCCCCGCCGCCTTGGAGCGGTACAGGGCATCGTCGGCGCAGGTTATGAACCACTCCTGGTCGTGCTCCCGGGTCACCAGTACGCCCGCCACGCCGAGGCTCATGGTGACCATGCCGAACTCGGAGTCGGCGTGCGGCAGGGCCTGCGCCAAAAGTTCCAGCCGCAAGCGCTCGGCCAGGTGCCCGGCAAGTTCGGCACTGGTGTCGGGCAGGATGACGGCGAACTCCTCGCCGCCGTAGCGCGCCACAACCTCCCCGGCCCGCTTGAAGCTCTTCCTGAGCAGTTCCCCCACCAGTTGCAGGCACTTGTCCCCGGCGAAGTGACCGTAGAGGTCGTTGAACTTCTTGAAGTGGTCGATGTCGCACATGATGAGCGACAGGTTGCGTCCGTTACGCGCGGCGCGCTGGATCTCCGAGCGCAGTGACTCGTCGAAGTGGCGCCGGTTGGCCACCCCGGTAAGTCCGTCCTGGCGTGCCAGTTGCTCCAGCTCGGCGTTTTTCCTCGTCAGTTCGCTGCTGAGCTTTTCCAGCAGGTCCCCCCGGTGCTTCAGCTCCAGGTGGTTGCGCACCCGCGCCACCACGATGGCGGGACGGATCGGCTTGGTGAGGTAATCGATGGCCCCCTCTTCCAGCCCCCGGGTCTCGTCCTCGTCGTTGCCCATGGCGGTCACGAAGACGACCGGGATCTGCGCCGTGGCCGGGTCCTGCTTCAGGACGCGGCAGACCTGGTAGCCGTCCATGTCGGGCATCATGATGTCCAACAGCACCAGGTCCGGGCTATGCTCCCGCACCATGCGGATGCCGTCGGCACCGCTTTTGGCGAAGAGGACATCGAACTCCCCCTTGAGGATCTGGTACAGGATCTCGATGTTGGCCGTGGTGTCGTCAACGATCAAAATCCTGCCTTTCCCTGCTTCTTCCGCTCCCTCCATGCTCATGTCCTTAGCTCCAGGTGTTCGGTAATCTCGCGCAGGATGGCGCCGGCATCGCCGAAATCAAGCGACTGCAATGTGGCGTCCAACCGTTCCGGCAGTTCCCCCGACAACAGGGGGCGCATCTCCTCCCACACCGCCAGGGCGCCCATGTTCTGGCTTGCCAGCAGGCGGGTCAGGGTGCGGGCCAGGGCCGGCACCTGTTCGGGGTCGTCGCACTCGATGCGCACCGGCACCGCCCCCCCCTGCTTCGCTGCCCCGCCCAGCTCCGGTGCCAGCTGCTCGATGGAGGCCATCACCTCCTCCAGCTTCTCGGAGAACCGTTCCAGGGTCTCGTGCACCTGGCTGGCGTCGTTGCCCTGCATGGCAAGCTCCAGGGAGGCGGCGGCGCTCCCGAGCCAGATGGCGCCGAGGTTCCCCGCGCTCCCCTTGACCGTGTGGATCAGGCGCCGGGCCTCTTTCAGGTCGCCCGCTCCGGCGGCCGCCGCGATGCGCCGCACCAGCTCCCGGCTGTCCCGGTGGAAAGTGACCAGCAGCTTCTTCAGGAGCCGGTCCTCCTGGAGGCGCTGCTTCGCCCGCTGCAGGTCCAGTCCGGGGAGGTGGTCGGGGAGCTCCTCGCCGGCGGGGAGCGGCTGCGCGACCGGGGGCTCCGCTTCCCCCGGCAGGAGGCCGACCCAGCGCCGCAGCGTGGCAAACAGCGCCGGCACGTTGATCGGCTTGTCCACCTGGTCGTTCATGCCCGCCTCGCGGCAGAGCAGGCGCTCCCCCGGCAGCGCGCTGGCGGTCATGGCGATGATGGGGAGCCGCTCCAGCGCGGGGTCGAGCCGCATGCGCCTGGTCGCCTCCAGTCCGTCCATGACCGGCATGTGCACGTCCATCAGTACGGCGTGGTACCCAGGCCCCGGGGCGTGCACCATGGACAGCGCCTCGGCGCCGTTACGGGCAAGCTCCACCGTGACGCCTCCCCGCTCCAGGATGAACCGGGCCACCTCCTGGTTGATCGGGTTGTCCTCCACCAACAGGATGCGCATGCCGGGCGCGCCCAGGGCGCCATCTTCCGCGCCCTCCGCCTCGGTCAGCGGGGCCTGCCCCGCCTCGGCCAGTCCGAATCGGGCCATGAAGCTGAAGGTGCTGCCGCGCCCGGGCGCGCTCTCCACCCACATCTGCCCCTCCATGAGCTGCACCAGCTCCCGGCAGATGGCGAGCCCAAGCCCGGTGCCGCCGTAGCGGCGCGTGGTGGAGTTGTCCGCCTGGGTGAAGGGGGTGAAGAGCCCCTCGCGCTGCCTGGCGTCCATGCCGATCCCGGTATCGGAGACCGAGAAGCGCAGCGTGGCGCTCCCCTCTTCCACGGCGACCAGCGCCACCCCGACCTCGACCTTGCCCCGCTCGGTGAACTTGATGGCGTTGCCGGTCAGGTTCAGCAGCACCTGCCCGAGCCGGAGCGGGTCCCCCACCAGCAGTTCCGGGATGCCCGCCTCGGCCGCCACGGTAAGTTCGATCTCCTTGTCGCGCAGGATCGCCCCCACCACGTTGTGCAGGTCGGCAAGCACCTGTTCCAGCCGGAACGGGATGTGCTCCAGCTCCATCCTGCCCGCCTCGATCTTGGAGAAGTCCAGGATGTCGTTGATGACCCGCAACAGCACCGCCGAAGCGCTTTGCGCCTTGTCCAGGTAATCCTTCTGCTGGTCGGAGAGCTCGGTCTGCCGCAACAGGTACAGCATGCCCAAGGCCGCGTTCATGGGGGTGCGGATCTCGTGGCTCATGTTGGCCAGGAACTCGCTCTTGGCGCGGGTAGCCGCCTCGGCTGCCTCCGTCGCGCGGCGCAGTTCCTCCTCCGCCCGCTTCCTCTCGGTGATGTCGAAGAAGGTCACCACCCCGCCCACCAGTTCCCCGTCGCGCAGCTGCGGGTAGGACCAGTACTCCACGGCGAAACTGGTGCCGTCGGCACGCCAGAACACCTGGTCGTCGTTGTGCAGGCCGTGCTCCCCGCGCAGCACGCGGTAGAGCGGACACTCCTGCACCGGGTTGGGGGAGCCGTCGGGAGCGGTGTGATGGATGAGCAGGTGCATGTTCTTGCCCAGCAGGGCCTCGGTGCCGGGGTAGCCGAGCAGGGTGGCGCAGGAACGGTTGGCGAAGGTGCAGTTGCCGAGCAGGTCCATGCCGAAGATCGCCTCCGCGGTCGATTCCAACAGCAGCCTGATGCGCTCGTCGCTTCTGATCAGCGCTTCCTCGGCGCGCTTTCGCTCGGTGATGTCCTCCTTCACCGCCACGAAGTTCCTGATCTCGCCGCCGTCGCCGGTGACCGACGCTATCGAGGCGCTCTCCCAGTAGAGGTCGCCGTTTTTGCGCCGGTTGCGCATCTCGCCGTGCCACTTGCAGCCGGAGAGGACGGTCTGCCACATCTCGGTGTAGAACTCGCGGGGATGCCATCCCGACTTCACGATCCTCGGATTCTGCCCCAGCACCTCCTCGGCGCTGTAACCGGTCACCTTGGTGAAGTGGGGGTTGACGTACTCGATGTGGCCGTTGCGGTCGGTGACCATCACCGTCACCGGCGCCTGGTCTATCGCCAGGCGCAGTTCGCGCGCCGATTCCTTCTGCCGGCGCAACTCCTCGATCATGCGGTTGAAGGCCCGCGCCAGCGTCCCGATCTCGTCTCCGGTCCTGATCGCTACCGGTTCCAGTTCCTGATCGCCATCGCTGATTCCCTCGACGTGGCGGATGAAAGTCAACAGGGGCGCCGTCAGCCGTCTCATGAACAACAGGCAGACCAGCACGCTCCCTGCCAGCGCCGCCACCAGCCCGGCCGCCAGCAGCACCTTGGCCTCCCGCACCGGCGCGTACGCCTCGGTGAGCGGGAAGGTCGAGGCGAGTATCCACCCGGTAGTTTTCAGGCGCTTGAAGGCGGCCACCGCCGGCAGTCCCCGCGAGGTCACCGTCTCGCCGGCCCCCTCGTACCCGGCCAGGGCCCGGTCCAGCAGGGGATTGCCCCCCGGGGGAAGATCGCCCTTCAGGATGCGCTGCTGCTCAGGATGAATGATGATGATGCGCTGGGCGTTGAACAGGTAGAGATAACCGTTTCTGCCGACCCGGGCGTGGGCGAGCTTGCCCAGGTAGTTGTCCTTGTACAGGTCGATCATGCCGCCGATCATCCCCAGCATCTCCCCCTTGCCGTCCAGCACCGGGACGACGAAGGCGACGGTGGGGTGGCGGTGGGCCTGGGTAGAGATGAAGGGTTCCGATATGACCGGCTTTTTGCTGCGGGCGGCGTCACGGAAGTAGTCGCGGAAGGAGTAGTCGCGGCCGATCAGCTGCTCTTCCAGGGGATTGACCGCCAGCAGTCTCCCCCTGGAGTCGAAGATGAAGATGTCGCTGTCGAAGAGGGCCAGCGCCTCGGGCCGCTGTTCCAGGAAGCGTTGCGCCAGGGGTTGGCTGGTGAAGAGGCGGGGGGGAATGCTCCTGGCGAGGGCCTCGAGCTGGAGCTGGGTCATGCGCATCTTGCTGTCGATCTCTCCGGCCATGGAGCTGACCATGGAAAACTGCTGCTCCGATACGGTCTCCTGGTACTGCTGTTCCAGGAACCATGCCGCGCACAGCGTCATCAAGGAGAGCACCAGGGCCACCAGCAGGGACACCATGAGGCTCATCTTGGTTGTCAGGCTCAGTTTCTTCATGGTCAGAGAGCGCTCCTCGCCGGCACGCGGACCGAATCAAACGGCCGGGGCCTTCGAGCCCGGCACCGCGTTACCCGCTTTGTTCCTATTCGGCACCTTGGGGGGGATCTTTAATTAGTGATGTCAGGAATATCGAAGGTAACTTGGCGGAAAGCCTTGGGGAGGCCCGGCCCTTTGGGTGAGGTTGCCGGCGGTTGCCACCCTGCTATACTGGCACATTGTCGTTTTTTAATAAAAGGAGCAACACCTTGTCAGAACAGCGAGGCAACGACGGCTATCACCGCCTGATGCGGCGGGTGAACCTCTTTCCCCAGGGGGCCCCCGACTCCGATCTCCTGCTCAGGATCTTTTCCCTTTTGTGCAGCGAGCAGGAGGCGACGCTGATGAGCATGCTGCCGCTGCGCCCTTTCTCCGCGGCCAAGGCAGCCAGGGTGTGGAATCTCTCCATCGAAGAGACACGCGCGCGGCTGGAGACGCTTGCCTCGCGCTCGCTGCTGCTCGACATCGAGCGCGAGGGGAGGATGGTCTACATCCTCCCTCCCCCGATGGCGGGCTTTTTCGAGTTCTCGCTGATGCGGCTGCGTCCGGACCTGGACCAGAAGGAACTGTCCCGCCTCTTTTTCCACTACATCAACGTGGAGGACGCCTTCATCCGCGACCTCTTCGCCGGGGGCGAGACATCACTGGGGCGGGTGCTGGTGAACGAGGAAGCCATTCCCGACGAGAAGGCCTGCCAGGTACTGGACTACGAGCGGGCCAGCGAGGTGATCAAGAGCGCGAGCCACATCGCCGTGGGGCTTTGCTACTGCCGCCAGAAGATGGCGCACGTGGAGCGCGCCTGCGACGCGCCGCTGGACATCTGTCTCACCCTGAACCTGGCGGCACAGTCGCTGTTGCGGCGCGGCGTGGCGCGCCGGGTGGAAAGCGCCGAGGGGCTCGACCTGCTGCAAAAGGCGCGCGACCTGAACCTGGTGCAGTGTGCGGATAACGTGCAGCAACGGGTGAACTTCATCTGCAACTGCTGCCGCTGCTGCTGCGAGGGGCTTATCGCCACCCGCAGGCTGGCCATCCCCAACGCCATGTACAGCACCAACTTCGTGCAGGCGACGGCCGTCCAACGCTGCACCGGCTGCGGCAAGTGCGCCGCCGTCTGCCCGGTGGACGCCATCACCATGGATGCCGAAGAGCCCCCCTCCCCCCTCCCTGACCCTCCCCCTCCGGGGGCGGGGATTTCCGACGGCGAACTCCTCTTCCCGGAGGGGGGAGGTCGCGACAGGGGCGGCCCCAGGGCGCGGGTCGCCACCGACTTCTGCCTGGGATGCGGGGTCTGCGTGCGCGCCTGCCCCGCCGGCGCCATCCGGCTCACCAGCCGGGCCCGGCGCGTCCTGACCCCGGTTAACACCGCGCACCGCCTGGTGCTGATGGCGATCGAACGCGGCAAGCTGCAAAACCTCATCTTCGACAACCAGGCCTACCTGAGCCACCGCGCCATGGCGGCCATCCTCGGGGCCATCCTCAAGCTGCCGCCGGTAAAGAGGGTCATGGCCAGCCAGCAGCTGAAGTCCCGTTACCTGGCACGGCTGCTGGAGCACGTCGAGGTGGACCGGTTCTCGTGACACGAGTAAGGGACAGTCGGCAAAAGGGACTGGCTCCGCGAGGTGCCAGTCCCTTTAGCGGAACGCACCTTTCAGCTCAGCCAGCTTCCAAGCACTAAGGGGACAGGCACCTGGCGGAGCCAGTCCCCTCCTTTGCCGAGGGGGTGACAAGATACAACCAACGGAGGTGGCACATGCCAACGGTAAAGTACGGCAGTACGGTGCAGGTGCATTACACGGCGCTGCGCAAAAACGGCGAGGTGGTCGAATCGACGGCGGGGGGAGACCCCTTGCGGATCACGGTCGGTGCGGGCAAGGTGATGCGGGGGCTGGAGGAGGCGCTGGAGGGGATGTCGGCGGGGGAATCGAAGCGGGTGACCGTGCCGCCGGACAAGGCCTACGGACGCCGTGACCCCTCCGCCGTGTCCCGCTTCTCCCGCGACTCGGCCGCCCCCATCGGCGGCAGCGCGACCGAGATGCAGCACGAGGTGGTGAACCAGGGGACCACGGCGGAATTCAGCATCGTCACCACGGACCGCGGGATGAACCTGGACCGCAACCCGCACCTGGCCGGCGAAGAGATCGTGTTGCAGATCGACGTGGTGGAAATTGAGAACACCTGAGGGGGGCGGTGCCCCCCTCTTGCCCCTTGCCAAAAGGAAGGCGTTGCCGTACAGTACGCCTGTACAACTCGCGAGGGAGGAAAGAGATGCTGAAGACCACCTACACCAACGCCCGGGCCAACCTCGCCGGGCTTTGCGATGAAGTCACCAAGAACCGTGAGATCGTCATCATCGATCGCCGCAGCGGTGAGAGCGTCGCCATGATCGCGGCTGACGAACTGGCAAGCCTGGTGGAGACGGCGCACCTGATGCGCTCGCCGAAGAACGCGCAGCGGCTTCTGACCGCGCTGGAGCGCGCCCTGAAGCGGGAAGGCGAGCCGGAAAGCACCGACGCTCTCCGCGCGGAGCTGGGCCTTGGCGGCTAAGCTGCGCGCGGCGGTGTTTCACCCGGAGTTTCGCGAAGACCTGCGCCACTGGGTGGAGGTGGACCGAAAGACCGCGTTGCGGGCGCTGTCACTGGTGGAAGCGGTGCTGCGGGACCCCTTCCAGGGCATCGGCAAACCCGAACCGCTCAAATATCTTTCTCCCGGCGTCTGGTCCCGCCGCCTCACGCAGGAACACCGGCTGGTGTACCTGGTCAGCGACGACCGCATCGACTTCCTCCAGGCACGCTACCACTACTGATCCCCTACCCCACCCCCAGCAGCTTGAGCCCCTCCCGGAACAGCAGCAGCGCGAAGAAGGTCAAGAGTGCGCCGAGCAGGCGCATGATCCAGAGGTAAGCACGGCTCCCCATGAAGGCGCGCGACCTCCCCACGGCGAGGGCGAGGACGATCTTGGCGCCGACCAGGCAGAGGTAGAAGCTGCCGATGAAGGCGACGAAGGCGGCGGGTCCGACCTTGAGCGACCGGGTCAAAAGCGGGGCGCCCACGGTGATCCAGAACAGGTAGGGGTGCGGGCTGAGCAGGTTGGTCAACACACCCTTCCTGAGCGACTTGGGCGGCTCCTTGGGGAGGTCCAGTTGCACCGGCCGCGCCGTCAGCGAGTGGTAGCCGGTGTAGAGGACGAAGAGGCCGCCGGCCAGCGACAGTCCCCCGAGGATGCCGTGATAACCGGACAGGTTCATCAACAAAAGCAGCGTGGCGGCGATGATGGGGAAATCGGTGATGATGGGAGAGAGCGCCACCCGCACCCCGGAGCGGGTGCCGTGGGTGAGCGTCTCGGAGATGACCAGCATCAAAAGCGGCCCCGGCGAGAACCCCGCCGAGCATCCCAGAACAAGACCTGCCGTGAGAAAATCGATCATATTTCCATTAATGACTGAGCTTGGTTGATACTAAGGCATCAAGTAGCGTACTCGCTGGCGCACCGGCGAGGGGCATGGTCTACAGTGGGGTGCCTTCCTGGGCAGGCGACTCTCCCGGCACATCCTGACTGGGGGCGTCCTCCCCGGACCCGTCATCCTCCAGGGTGCAGACGATGGCAGCGACCGTCTCTCCGAAGCTGCCGGGAACGATGTCGCTCCACTGCTCGTCGTTGCCGTAGGAGCTGACCGGGCTCCCCTTGGCGTCGTAGTAGTGCACCGACGAGACGTTCATGGTCGCCTCGTTGCAGTTGATATTCCACTTTTCCTTGCTGTAGTAGCTCCCCTTGAGCGGTCCGGTGAGCGCCTTGCGCCCCTCGTCGGTATAGAGAAAGGCGACCCACGCCGAGCGGATGTTGCTGTCGGCGTCGACGATCTGCGCCGAGCCCTTGACGCCGTACACGCACATGCTGTCGCTGCAGTCAAGCTTCAGCAGTGACGAGTCGGCATCCCACTTTTCCTGCAACGATTGCGAGGTCGGCGCATCCTTGGCCGTCTTTTTCTTCTCCCCGGCGAACGAGGTCGAGGCAATGAGTACCAGCGCCAGGATCAATAATGATTTCATACTCCCCCCATGATTAATGCAGCCCTGCTCCTTTTACCACTTCCTCCCTTCCCTGCAATAGCGCACCACACTTTCGACGTGGATGGCCGTGGTATTGAGGAAGGTCGTGTCGAAGTCGCCGTCTTTGAGTATCAGCGGCAGTTCGGTGCAGCCGAGAATGATCGCCTCCACCTGCTCGTCACGTACCAGCCGCGCAATGATGTCGATCAAACCCTTTCTCGTGTCGTCCTTGATGATGCCCAACTCGATCTCGGTCATCAGCTTGTCGTGAATGTAGCGCTGGTCCTCCGCAGAGGGGACCACCACAGAGATATCCGCGGCGGCGAAAGGAGGTGCGAAGAAGTTCTCTTCCATGGTGAACCGGGTCCCTAAAAGGCCGACCTTCTTCACCCCCAGTTCCTTCGCCCTCTCGCAGGTGGCGGCGACGATGCTGATGAGCGGGATGGGCGACTTGGCCTGGACCTCGTCGAAGACCACGTGTGGCGTGTTGGCGGTGATGATGGCGAAGTCGGCGCCGGCCTTGTGCAGCGCCCTCACCTTCTGCACCAGCAGGTACACGAGATGGTTCCACTCGCGCTTGGCGGCGAGGTCCATCACCTCCTGCAGGCTCACGCTGTAGATCACCATCTCCGGTGCGGCCAGGCTCCCCGGCACACGGAAGGCCTCGATGATGCGCTGGTAGTAGTCCACGGTGGACTCGGGGCCCAGTCCGCCGATCATGCCGATGGTCTTCATCACGTCCTCCTTTCGATGTCAATGTTCATCGGGCGCGCACTTCACGCCGGTGCGCTGCCGATCCTGCGCGCCAGGTCGGTCATCCTGCGCTGCGACTTGTTGGTGCGCACCGCCATGGAGAGCGCCTTGGGCTCGCCGATCACCACCACCAGCTTCTTGCCCCGGGTCACCGCGGTGTAGATCAGGTTGCGCTCCAGCATGGTGTAGTGCTGCATGGAGAGCGGGATCACCACGGCCGTGTACTCGGAACCCTGGCTCTTGTGGATGCTGGTGGCGTAGGCGAGGCTCACCTCGTCCAGTTCGCCGAACTGGTATTCTACCAGCCGCTCGTCGAAATCGACGCTCAGCGTCCCCTCCTCCTGGCGCACCTCCACGATGCGGCCGATGTCGCCGTTGAAGACTTCCTTCTCGTAATTGTTCACCGTCTGGATCACCTTGTCGCCCGGCGCGAACCCGGTGCCGAAGCGGGTCACCCGCGGCTCCGCCTTGCCGTTCAGCACCCCCTGCAGTTCCGCGTTGAGCGACGCGGTGCCCAGGCCGCCGCGGTTCATGGGAGTGAGCACCTGGATGTCGCGCACCGGGTCGAAGCCGAAACGCTTGGGGATGCGCTCGGTGATCACCTGGAGCAGCTTGCCGTGGATGTCCTCGGCGCTCGCAGCCGGGATGAAGTAGAAGTCCGCCAGTTCCTTCCCCTCGTCCTGCAGCGGCAGTTCGCCGCGGTTGATGCGGTGGGCGTTGACGATGATCCTGGAGCCCGCGGCCTGGCGGAAGATCTCGGTGAGGCGCACGGTGGCGACGGCGCCGGAGTCGATGATGTCGGCGAGGACGCAGCCGGGGCCGACCGAAGGAAGCTGGTCCACGTCCCCCACGATGATCAGCCCGGCGTGGTCCGGGACGGCGGGGAGGAGCTTGTGCATCAGCACCACGTCGACCATGGAGGCCTCGTCCATGACCAGGAGGTCGGTGGCGAGCGGGTTGTCCCGGTCGCGCTTGAAGCCGAAGCTCTGCGGGTCGAACTCCAGCAGGCGGTGAATGGTCTTGGCCTCGATGCCGGTGGATTCGGTGAGCCGCTTGGCCGCACGACCGGTGGGGGCGCACAGGGTAACCCTCAGGTGTTGCGAGCGGATGATGGCCAGGATGCTGTTGACCAGCGTGGTCTTGCCCACCCCGGGGCCGCCGGTCACCACGACCACCTTGCTCTTCAGGGCAAGGCGGATGGCCTCGCGCTGCGATTCGGACAGGGTGATGCCATTGTGGCTCTCCGCCCAGGGGATGGCTTCCTCGGCGACCACGCCCCCCCACGGCGGCTCCCCTCCGGAGAGGCGCGACAGGCTCGCGGCGACGCCCACCTCGGCGCGGTGCAGCGGCGTGAGGAACAGGCAGGGGCGGCCGCCGATGGGCTCGGCGACCAGGTTCTGCTCGGCGATCTCCGCGTCGATGGCGGCTTCGATGATGGCAGGGGGAATGTCCAGCAGGGAGGCGGCGCTCTGCACCAGTTCGGCGCGGGCCGCGGCGCAGTGGCCGCTCCCGGAGAGCTCCTGCAGCACGTGTCTCACGCCCGCCTGGGCGCGGATCAGGGAGTCGCGGGCGATGCCGAGGTTGGCGGCCAGGGCGTCGGCGGTCTTGAAGCCGATCCCCTGGATGTCGAGGGCGAGCCGGTACGGGTTCTCGGTGACCTTGAAGATCGCTTCGTTGCCGTAGCACTTGTAGATGCGCACGGCGCGCGCGGTGCCCAGGCCGTTGGACTGCAAAAAGACCATGATCTCGCGGATCGCCTTCTGCTCCACCCAGGCGCTCGCCACCGATTCCATGCGCTTGCGGCCGATGCCGGGGAGTTCCAGAAGGCGCTCCGGACGGTTCTCGATGACGTCGAAGACCTCCTCGCGAAAGGCCTGCACCAGCACCTTGGCGAAGTGGTGGCCAATGCCGTGCACCATGCCCGAACCGAGGTACTTCTCGATCCCCTCCAGCGTCGTGGGGGGCACCACCTTCAGGTGCTCCGCCTTGAACTGCATGCCGTGGGTGCGGTCGTTGTGCCAGGAACCGGTGCACTCCAGGAACTCCCCCGGCGTCACCGTGGCGGCGCTCCCCGTCACCGTCACCAGCTCGCGGTGCCCGGCAACCTTCACCCGCAGCACGCAAAAGCCCGTCTCCTCGCTGTGGAAGGTAACCCTCTCCAGCGAGCCGGCGATCCGTTCGACCGGGTGCTCAGCAGGTGATCTTTCTTTCATCGGGGCTCCCGGTGGTGCGTTGGGGGATTGGGAACAGGGATAGCAGGCCGGAACGCTACCAGGGCTCCGGCCGGTGCATGTCGGGATTAACGGGACTGCAGGCCGGAGGAGAAGGGGACCTCGAAGACGCGGCCGCCGCGCGACAGCTTCACCTTCGTTTCCTTGATCTCGAGCACGCGGGCGCCGCCGACTTCCGCCCCCTCACCGACCAGCATGCCGTTCAGGACCGCGCGCCTCATACGCCGCTCGTCCTGGTAGGCGATGCCGGAAATGGTGATGTCCTGGGCACCCCCTGCGACGGCCGCAGGTTCGTGGAGTGCGCCCTGTGGCAAGTCGGCCGGCGCGGACGGGGCCGCGGCGGCCCGGGAGGCCTTACGCGAGGGCTGCGCAACCGGCTGGGGAACTGCGGCCGGAGCTTGAGCGGCAACGACCGGTGCGACCGTGGGCGCTGCAGCCGGAACGGGTGCCGGAACCGGCGGCGCGGCGGTGGCGGCGGCCACCGGGGGCGCCACGGCGGCCGGCGCCGCAGGGGCCACCGGTACCACGGCGACGGGCGCCTGCGGTGTCGGGGCGGCGACGGGGGCTTCGGCTACCGGTTGCGGGGCATGCCCCTTGAGCAGGAACCCCGCGCCCACGCCGGCCAGAAGCAGGACGACACCCCCGATCACGGCCACGGGGTAGCGGCGCGGCTCCTTGGGTTGTGCGGCCAGGCGGTAGCGCAGCACCTCGGGACGCAGGTCCTGGTCGGCACCGCGCCTGCTCCTGCGCTCCTGCTCCATCTTTCTCAATGCATCGAGTATCAGGCTCATGTCACATCCGTCCCGTCTGTTTGCTGTCCACGCCCTGCACCCGCGCCAGTCCGGGCGGGAAGTAGCCGCCGGCCCGGCGGTACAGCAGCATCAGGGTCTGCGCCCCCACCTTCCCGTCCGCCGTCAACTGCTCCCGGCGCTGGAACTCGGCCAGCCCCCCCTTGGTGGGGTCATTCATCTTTCCGTCCACCGGGCCGCCGTAGCAGCCTACCTGCTTCAGAAGTCCCTGCAGCGCCTTGGTGGCGGCGGTCTTCTCCGCGCCCTTGGCCCGGGAGCCGATGCCGTGGAAGTCCTTCCAGAGGACGGTGGTCCCGCCGCTCCAAAACTGCGCCAGTTCGGCGCGGGTGAGCCTGGTGCGCCCGGAGACCTGCGGGACGACCTCGACCTCGTTCTTGTCCACCCCCACCAGGGCCACCAACCGCTCAGCGCCTCCCGGCAGGACGATGTGGAGCAGCGCGGGGGCGTCCAACCGCCCCAAGAGCTCGACATCGGCTGGAAACTTGGCGGCGACCAGGCCGCGCTGCCTGACCAGCGTGCGCAGGGTGGCCGGCTGTCCCGGCACCGGCTCCACCCGCTGTACCCGCCACGCATCCAACACCGCGTTCACCGCCGCGTAAAGGTTGTCCTGCTCGGGCTGGGCGGCGATCGCCTGGCGTGCAGCCTCGGCGGACCAGGGAGGCAGTTTCGCTCCCTCCGGCACCGACTCCTTGACCTCTTTGGTCTCCTTCTTCTCCTCAGGGAGGAGATGGAACGAGACCACCGAGAAACCGGCGATGATGGCGACGCACAGCACCAGGGCCGCCGACAACGCCCGGACCTGCAGCGCCCGTCTGCGGCGCGGCGATTCCTTGCGCAGGTCGGCGATGGCGAGCGCCGCCATGGCCGGGGTGACCTCCTTGCACTCGCGCGTGTAGGCGAGCAGCAGAGCGCGGTCGCAGACCCCGTTGATCAGGCGCGGCAGGCCGCCGGAAAACTTGAAGATGCGCTTGAAGGCGCCCGGGGAGAACGTGAGCGGCTCGCGGCCGTCGGCGGCGAACCGGATCCGGTGCCGGATGTAGGCGCAGGTGTCCTCGAAGCACATCGGCTTTAAGTGGTAGCGCACCGTGATGCGCTGATCGAGCTGCCGCAGTTCGTCCCGGGCCAGCAGCACGTTCAGCTCAGGCTGTCCGACCAGCACGATCTGGATCAGCTTGTCGCTTTCCGTCTCCAGGTTGGAGATGAGCCGCACGTGTTCCAGCACCTCCACCGAGAGGTTCTGGGCCTCGTCGATGACCAGCACCACCGTGTGGCCGGCGCGGTTCTCCTCGAGCAGGTAGGCGTTGAGCGCCGCGTGCAGGTCGCGGATTTCGGTGCCTTCGGTGGAAAGGCCGAACTCGGCGTTCACCTCTTTCATGAATCCAAGGGGAGAGAGGATCGGGTTGAAGATCAGCGCGGTGCGGTGGGTTTGCGGGTCGAGCTGGTTCAGCAGGGTGCGCACGATGGTGGTCTTGCCGGTGCCCACCTCGCCGGAGAGTTCGATGAACCCGGCGCGGTTTTCGATGGCGAAGAGCAGGTGCGCGAAAGCCTCCTGGTGCGGAGAGCTCAGGAACAGGAAAGACGGGTTAGGAGTAAGCGCGAAAGGAGCTTCTTTGAAGCCGAAAGATTCCCAGTACATGTTTCCCCGATGTGCCCGGCGTGGGCGGGAGAAGGTTGGGTGAAGTGGAGGTTATAGCTATAGTTTTTTGCGGCGGGAGTGTCAAGGGAATCCTGCCGGAAATGAACAATCACTAAGGCAGCTACCAAGTGGACAGATCTCCGGCAAAAAAGCTGCCGCGAAAGAGTTCTTTCGCGGCAGCTTAGCTGAAGCAGTTACTGAAGATTAGCTATGGATCTTCGGGTCATCTTGGATCAACGAGTTCAGCAAAGCAGTCGGATCGGTGACATTTTCAAAGGTCACCGTACCCACCTGAGCCCCATTGTTAGTGATGGTCAGGCTTGCAGTAGTGGCCCCGGTTGTGTGCTGGAACAGCACATCAGTATGTGGCTGGTCTATGACGATCTTGTCCTCATTGGCGGTGAAGTCTTTTATGGTGTCATCACCGGAGACTTTGAAGGTGTCGGCACCGGCACCACCAGACAAGGTGTTGTGGCCTGTGCCGCCAGAAAGAACATCATTGCCTTCACGACCGACAATGGTGTCATTGCCGGCGCCACCGTTAAGGGTGTCGCCATCAGACGTCGAGCCATAGATTACATCATTGCCGGTGGACCCATTTGTGGTCACAGCATTTTGAGCGCTCACATCCTGGACGACGGACAAGTGCATGAACCGGGCCTGTTCGTTACCAGATTTGATGTCGTCGTACACCACAGTCCACAGGGAACCGGGGGACTGGGGATGAGAAGTCAGGTAGTCCGCCAGCGTAGTCGTTCCATCGGAGATGTCGTTGAATGAGATACTGTGCTTCTCAATAGTATTGGCGTCAGCAGGCGCATGAGTGTTGACGCTGGTCCAGTAGGCTCCATGGTCAACATTGTAGTCGGTGCTTCCACCACTTCCTGCAATTTTCTCCCAGTTTACGGCCGGGTCGGTAGCGGAAACCACCGTGAAGGTATGGCCGTCAATGATCAGTTTGACATTGACTTGGGTCTCAACCTGCGAAGTCAGGGTTTTGGTGTTCATGTCCCTAAAGTCTGTGGTGAGCTGAATGGCTGCCTGTGAGTAATCTGCCGTTGATGCCAGTACGGGATCCACTGCAAACTGAACAGACTGGTTGCTCCCTGACGTCAGAGGATGAGATGCGCTACCCACCTGCACCTCAGCGATGTAGCCGCCGCTGCCGAGCAGGGTATGCAAATCTATAGTTCCCTCGGTGGAGACAGAACCGTTTGAGACCGTATAGGTGAACTGGACATTGTCCGCACCAGTAACGCCTAACCCGTTCGAGGGATTATATGTAGCAACACCATCAGGTTGATACAACAAAGATTGCAGTTGAGATGTTGTGAGTACATCTCCTGAATGTACGGTGTGGAAAGAACCAGCATCCATATACCCAACCTTACCAACAGTCGGCAAGTCGTCGACTGTAATGGTTAAGGAACCATTAGAGTCTACACCAGACGGTGCAGCAATATGGAGCGCATAGCCGTCAGCATAATCCACTGTCATCTCAGAGGAAGCATCAGGCATATACACGCCATGGGAATCAATAATGGGAATGTCATTGGTGCCGTTGATGTTGATCGTCAATGTGGCACTGGCAGTGCCGCCGTGACCGTCGCTGACGCTGTAGGTGAATGTGTCCTGGACGACCTGGCCGTCCTTCAGCGCCTGGACATTGGCGGCACCGTTGTTCAGCGTGTAGGTGTAGCTGCCGTCGGCGGC
>NZ_BLXY01000006.1 GCF_014193585.1 Geomonas paludis | reverse complement strand
AACCGTTCGGGCTGTGAAGAAGAGGACATGGCGTTTTACGCTTTGCGACGGGCTCGAACCCAAGACGCGAACAAACTGCCATGTCCCGGAACAGAAAATCTAGCTGCTTGATCGTAAACATACAAGACGCTAAGAGAGCCTAACGTCGCTAATGCCCTCTCCCTCTGGGAGAGGGTGCCCGAAGGGCGGGTGAGGGAGATGCCACGAAGGGGATCATTGCCTATTGCGGCGCCCTCACCCCGGCCCTCTCCCCGAGGGAGAGGGGGATGGGCATCTTAGCGGAAGATCACTGCTAGTCAGGTTTGTTTTTGCCTCCTTTGCGCCTTTGCGGCTTTGCGTTAAAAAATTGGGGTTTTCACCTCTGCATAATCGTTGACATCCGCAACGCAGTCGTTAAATATGCTGCTGTCCGCAATTCACATGAGAGAGGAAAGGAACCTGCCATGCCGACGGTACTGGTGATAGAGGATGAGAGGGATCTGGCCGATCTGGTGGCCTTCCACCTGGAACAGGAGGGATACCACTGCCTGATCGCCGGAGACGGCAACACCGGGTTGACCGAGGCGCGCCGCCACCGGCCGGACCTGATCCTGCTCGACCTGATGCTGCCGGGAATGATGGGGACCGAGGTGTGCCGCCTGCTCAAGGGGGGCGAACAGACCAGCTCCATCCCCGTGATCATGCTGACCGCCAAAGGGGAAGAGATCGACCGGGTGGTCGGCTTCGAGATGGGGGCGGACGATTACGTGGTGAAGCCCTTTTCCACCCGGGAGCTGATGCTCAGGGTGCGCGCCGTGCTGCGCCGCGGCGGCGACCGGGGGGGCAAGGGGACCCAGCTCACCCTGGGGGCCCTGCGCATCGACACCGAGGGGCACCGCGTGGAGGTGGCGGGCGAGGAGGTGCAGCTTACCTCCACCGAGTTCAAGCTGCTGATGAACCTGGCCGAGCGGCCGGGGCGGGTGCAGAGCCGGGAGGTCCTGCTGCAGAACGTGTGGGGCTACAACTACCTGGGCGACACCCGCACCGTCGACACCCACATGACCCGCCTGCGCACCAAGCTGGGCGTGGCGGGGGAGATGATCAAGACGGTGCGCGGCTTCGGCTACAAGCTGGAGGAGGCATGAGGGGGGGCTTCCGCTGGAAGCTGATGGGGTCCTACCTGGCCCTGGTGCTCTTCCTGGGCGCCGGGCTCTACCTCTACCTCTCCGGGAGCCTGGAGCGCTCCATGACCAGGGACACGCGCGCCCATCTCCAGGACCAGGCGCGGGTGGCTGCGCTGGTGGCGCTCAAGGAGATCCGGGAGCTGGACCGCGACGCGCCGGCCCTGACCGCGTCGCTGGCCAAGGCCATCCGTTCCCGGGTGACGGTGATCGCCGGCGACGGGCGCGTGGTGGCGGATTCCGGGCTCGACGCCTCCCAGGTGTCCCGGCTGGAGAACCACGGGCACCGACCCGAGGTGATCGACGCTTTACGGGAGGGAATAGGCAGCGCGGTCCGCTACTCGGCGACCCTGCACATCGACATGCTCTACGTGGCGGCTTCCTTCGGCAACCAGGGGGTAATCCGCCTGGCGCTGCCGCTCTCCGAGCTGGAGGCGGCCAAGCAGCGCCTGAGAAAGAGCCTGGGCGCGACCCTGGCGGTGGCGGTGCTCGCCTCGCTTCTTTTTTCCTACTTCCTCTCCAACATAAACTCCAGGAAACTCAGAAAACTCGCCGCCGGCGCCAACCGCATCGGCCGCGGCGAGTTCGGCACCCGGATCGCCGTCAGCGGGCACGACGAGTTGGGCGAACTGGCGCGGGTGATGAACGAGATGTCGGGGCGCATCAGGCAGCAGCTGGAGCAGATCTCCTCGGAGAAGGGGCAACTGGACGCCATCCTGGAAGGGATGGGGGAAGGGGTGATGGTGACCGACCGCGAGGCGACCGTGACCCTGGTGAACGCCGCCTTCTGCACCCTTTTCGGCACGGGGCCGCAGGTGGCGGGGCGCCCGCTTCTGGAGATCAGCCGGCATCCGGACCTGCATGCCGCCTGCCGGGAGGTGCTCTCCGCGCGCAGCGAGCGGCACCAGGAGATCTCGCTTACCGGCGGCAGGGAGGCCCTGGTGCACTGGGTGCCGCTCTTGGAGGATGGGGAGCTGGCGGGAGCGGTGGCGGTGTTCCATGACATCACCGCACTGAAGCGGGTGGAACGGGTCCGCCGCGATTTCGTGGCCAACGTCTCGCACGAACTGCGTACGCCGGTGACCGTGATCAAGGGGTACGCCGAGACCCTGCTCTCCGGCGCGCTGGCGCAGGACCCGGCGCGGGGCGAGCGCTTCCTGCAGATCATCCTGAACCACGCCGAGCGCCTCTCCGGCCTGGTGCGCGACCTTTTGGCGCTGTCCGAGCTGGAGAGCGGCGAGGTGGGGCTGAAGCCGGAGGCGATAGCGGTGGCCGACGCGGCGCGCCATGCCCTGTCGCTGGTGGCGCAGCGGGGCGAGGAAAAAGGGGTCGAGCTCAGGTGCGGGGACGGGCTGGAAGGGGTGGCGGTGCGGGCGGACCGTGCCCGGCTGGAGCAGGTGCTCATCAACCTTTTGGACAACGCCATCAAGTACAGCGAGCCGGGAGGGACGGTGGAGCTCGCGGCGCGGCGCGAGGGGGAGATGGTGCGCCTTTCCGTGCGCGACAGCGGCATCGGCATCCCCGAGAAGGACCTGCCGCGCCTGTTCGAGCGCTTCTACCGGGTGGACGAGGCGAGAAGCCGGGACAACGGCGGCACGGGCCTTGGCCTCTCCATCGTGAAACACATCGTCCAGGCCCACGGCGGGACGGTGGCGGTGCAGAGCGAACCGGGTAAGGGCTCCGTCTTCTCGTTCACCATGCCGGTTGCATGACAGCTTTCCCCTACCTTCCCCCCCGCGTGAGCCGCACGTTTCGGACGTGATGGCACCTTCCCCCACCCCCTAACCCCCTCCCGCAAGGGGAGGGGGAACTAAGGCGGCAGATCCCGGAGATCACCGCTGCACCTTCCGGCTGCACCTTCCCATGAGTTCGGGTTTGACTCCGTTCTAATTGCTATTACAGTTGAAGAGTTCGTTTTTTGCTGCCATGTCCCTGTGATCTCGGCCCGCCCGCGGCGGTGGCCGGCGCGTGACCATGAACGGCTCCCACGACCCGCTTCCCGACAACCTACGCTGGCACGAACTCCCGGTGCCGGAACTCCTTGAGCGCCTGGGGACCACCGCCGCCGGGCTCTCCTCACCGGAGGCCGCGTCCCGCCTCTCCCGCTACGGCCCCAACACGATCCGCGCTGCCGCGGCAAAACCGCTCTACCTGAAACTGCTGGCCCATTTCACGCACCTGATGGCGCTCCTGCTCTGGGCCGGCGGCGCCATGGCCTGGCTGGGCGAGATGCCCCAGCTTGCCCTGGCCATCTGGTCCGTCGTCTTCATCAACGCCATCTTCTCCTTCTGGCAGGAGCATCGCGCCGAGCAGGCGGTGGAGGCCCTCAAGCGGCTCTTGCCGGCCCACGCGACCGTGCTGCGCGACGCGGCGGAGCGGCTGGTCCCGGCCGAGGAACTGGTCCCGGGGGACCTGGTGCGGGTGAACCGGGGGGACCGCATCTCGGCCGACGCGCGCCTCATCGAGGAATGGGACCTGCGCGTGGACCAGTCCACCCTCTCCGGCGAGTCCCACCCGGTCAGGAAGACCGCGGACCCCCTGCCGGGACAGGCCCTTTCCCGCCCCGAGCTTCCCAACCTGCTGTTCGCGGGGACCTCGGCCGTGGCCGGCACCGGCACCGCGGTCGTCTTCGCGACCGGCATGGCCACGCAGTTCGGCCGCATCGCCCACCTCACCACCCAAACCGCGGAAGCCCCGTCATCCCTGCAGGTCGAAATCAACCGGATGACCCGGGTGGTCACCGCGCTGGCACTGGCCATCGGAACGCTCTTCTTCGCCCTCTCCGTGGCGATATTGGGGCGCGAGCTGCATACCGGGTTCATCTTTGCCGTGGGGATGGTCGTCGCCTTCGTTCCCGAAGGGCTCCTCCCCACCGTGACCCTTTCCCTGGCCATGGCCGTGCAGCGCATGGCGAAGCGAAACGCCCTGGTGAAGCGGCTTTCGTCGGTGGAGACCCTCGGCTGCTGCACCGTGATCTGCACCGACAAGACCGGGACGCTGACCCAGAACGAGATGACCGTGCGCGAGCTCTGGAGCGGAGGATTCGGGGGCGTCGTGAGCGGTGTCGGCTATGCCCCGCAGGGGACCATCGCCGCCGCCGGGGGAGGGGAACTGCCGGAAAGCGCGGGGGTGGGCCGGCTTTTGCTGGCCGCCGCCCTGTGCAACGACGCACGGCTGCTGCCGCCGGAAGGGGAGGGTGCCGTGTGGAAGGTGCTCGGGGACCCGACCGAGGCGGCGCTTCAGGTGGCGGCCCGGAAAGGTGGGGTCGATCCGGTCCTGGAGTCGTCCCGGTTGCCGCGCCTGCGCGAGATCCCTTTCGACTCGGTGCGCAAAAGGATGGCCACCATCCATCGGGAAGGGGCGGGCGAGACCGCCTTCGTGAAGGGGGCTCCGGCGGAGGTGCTTTCCCTGTGTACCTCGATGGTGCGGGGAGGGCCCGTGCCGTTGACCCCGGAGGCAAGGGACGAGGTGCTGCGGCAGGTGGACGGCTATGCCCGCAAAGGCTACCGGGTGCTGGCCGTGGCCGAGCGGAGACTCGATGCCCAGCTTGCGGAGTACACGCCGGAGTCCGTGGAGCGTGACCTGGTATTCCTGGGGCTCATGGCGATGCACGACCCGCCGCGTGCCGAGGTGGCGGACGCGGTGCAAAAATGCCGCGAGGCTGGCATCCGCATCGTCATGATGACCGGCGACTACGGGCTCACCGCCGAGACCGTGGCGCGGCGCATCGGGGTGGTGCGCCACGGGGAGGAGTGCCGGCTGGTCACCGGGGCCGAGTTGGACGGCATCGAGGAGCAGCACCTCCCCGCCCTGTTCTCGGGACCGGTCATCTTTGCCCGGGTGGCCCCGGAGCACAAGCTCCGCCTGGTGCAGGCCCTGCAGGGGCAGGGGGAGATCGTGGCGGTGACCGGCGACGGGGTCAACGACGCGCCGGCGCTCAAGAAGGCGGACATCGGCGTGGCCATGGGGGTGACCGGCACCGAGGTGGCCAAGGAGGCGGCGGACATGATCCTCCTCGACGACAACTTCGCCTCCATCGTCAACGCCGTCGAGGAGGGGCGCGCCGTCTACGCCAACATCAGGAAGTTCGCGACCTACATCCTCACCAGCAACGTTCCCGAGGCCTGGCCCTTCATCCTGCAGATCCTTTTCAACATCCCTTTGCCGCTTACCGTGATGCAGGTGCTGGCCATCGACCTGGGCACCGACATGCTGCCGGCGCTGGCGCTCGGGGCCGAAAAGCCGGAGCCCGGTGTCATGGAGCGTCCGCCGCGCTCGCGCCGGGAGCGCCTCGTCAACCGCCCCCTTTTGCTGCGGGCGCTGCTTTGGCTGGGGTCGCTGCAGGCGCTGATGTGCCTCGCCGGCTTTTTCATCCTCTACGCGAGCTACGGCTACACCGACCTGCTGCACCTCCCCCGTCCGGACCTGCTCCCTTACCGCGAGCGGCTACTCACCGCTCCCGGCGAGGTGTACGTCATGGCGACCACCATCTTCCTGGTCGGCGTGGTCTGCGCCCAGGTCGGCAACGCCTGCGCCTGCCGTACCGAGCGTATCTCGGTCTTCGCCATCGGGCTTTTCAGCAACAGGCTCCTGCTCGGCGGGATCGTCGTGGAACTGGTGCTTTGTGCCCTGATCGTCTACCTGGCGCCGCTTAGGCACGTTTTCGAACTGGGGCCGCTGCCGTCCCGGTTCTGGCTGGTGACCCTTTGCTACCCGGTGTTGCTCCTGCTTAGCGAGGAACTGCGCAAGTGGTGGCTGAGAAGCAGGGAAGCAGGGCGCTTACCTGGAGGTGCGTCATGAAGGTGATAGTGATCGGTTGCGGCAGACTGGGCGCCGCCCTGGCCGAAGAGTTGTCCGGGCGCGGCATCGAGGTGGCGCTGGTGGACCGGGACCCGGCGGCGTTCCAGCGGCTTTCCCCCGGCTTCACGGGGAGCCGGGTGGCCGGCCCGGGGCTGGACCGCGAGGTGCTGGTGCGCGCCGGGATCGAGAGCGCCGACGCGCTGGCCGCGCTCACCGCCAGCGACGAGGTGAACGCGGTGAGCGCGCGGACGGCCCGGCTTTTGTTCCGGGTGCCCCGGGTGGTGGCCCGGCTCTACGACCCGGGGCGGGCCGAGGCCTACCGGCGCCTGGGCATCCCCACCATCTCGCACGTCACCTGGGGGGTGGGGCGCATCGTGGAGCTTTTGTGCTACTCACAGGTGGAGCAGGTGCACAGCCTTGGGGGGGGCGAGGTGGAGCTGGTGCAGGTCGAGCTGCCGCACCTTCTTGCCGGCCGCAGCGTCCAGGAGTTGAGCCTCATGGGAGAGATCATGGTAGTGGCGGTCACCAGGCAGGGGAGGACGCTGATCCCCACGCCGGGGACGCTGTTCCGGCCCGGGGACCTGGTGCACCTGGCCCTGCTCACCTCGTCTTCGCAGCGGCTGAAGCACCTGCTCGGCCTGGCATAAGGAGGGCTCCATGTTCGTGATCATCGTGGGAGGTGGCAAGGTGGGGGCGCACCTGGCCCGGCTCTTGTCGCGGGGGGGGAAGCGGGTGCTGCTGATCGAGGAGCGGCGCGAGTTGTGCGCGGAGCTCTCCGGCGACCTGGAGGGGGTGCGGGTGCTTGAGGGGAGCGGCTGTGACCCCGGGCTCCTGGAACGGGCCGGCGTGCGCGAGGCGGACGCGGTGGCGGCGGTCACCGGGACGGACGAGGTGAACCTGGTGGTGGCGGGGCTCGCCCACGCGGAGTTCGGGGTGCGCCGGGTGATCGCGCGGGTGAACGACCCGAAGCACCTCTGGCTGTTTACCCCGAAGCTGGGCGTGGACGTGGCGCTGAACCAGGCCGACATCCTCTCGCACCTGATCGCCGAGGAGATGTCGCTGGGCGAGATGATCACCCTTTTGAAGCTGAGGAAAGGGGAGTACTCACTGGTGGAGGAGAAGGTGCATCCCCGCTCCGGTGCGGTGGGGCGCTCCATCGTGGAGCTCGCGCTTCCGGCCGAGAGCGTCGTCGCCGCGGTGATCCGGGGAGGGCGGCTGATCGTGCCGCGCGGCAACCTGGTTTTCGAGCCGGGGGACGAGGTGCTGGCGCTGGCGCACGCACGGGAGATCCCCAAGCTGTCGGCCCTGTGGGGGGCGCCCCAGGCGGGCTAGTCCGTGCCGGCCGCTGCCGGGAGCACCTCCCGCAGCACCCGCGCGACTTCCTGCACCGTGTAGGGTTTGGCGAGCGTGGCCCGGAAGCCGTGCTGTTTGTACTCGGACATCACCGGGTCGTTGGAGTAGCCGCTGGAAACGATCAGGCATGCCTGCGGGTCCAGCTCCAGGATGCGCTGCGCCGCCTCCTTCCCCCCCATCCCGCCGGGAATGGTCAGGTCCATGATCACCGCGTCGTAGCGTTCCCCGTTTAGCCGCGCCGCGCGGTACAGCTCCACCGCCTCGCTCCCCTCGCAGCAGGTGGTCGGGGTGTAGCCGAGCTGCTCCAGCATGGCGCCGGTGAGGTCCCGGATCAGTTCCTCGTCGTCCATCACCACCACGCTCCCTCCCCCGGGAGGGGCGTGACTGCTCTCCTGCTCCTTGGCGAGCTGCGCGGCGCTCTGCCCCAGGGAGGGGAGATAGATGGTGAAGGTGGTGCCGCTTCCCGGCGTGGAGTCGGCCAGGATCAGGCCGCCGTGCCTGGTGACGATGGAGTGGGTGGAGGCGAGGCCGAGGCCGGTGCCGCTGGCCTTGGTGGTGAAGTAGGGATCGAAGATCTTCTTCAGGTCGCTCTCCGAGATGCCGCACCCCTCGTCGCTGAAGTCCAGCCGCACGTAGTGCCCCGGCGCGAGCCCGAGCCGGTTCTCCGGCTCCAGGAGCTCGTTGCTCCCGGTGATGGTCAGGGTGCCGCCGCCGGGCATGGCGTGCACCGCGTTGATGATGATGTTGTTGAAGGCCTGGTTCATCTGCCCTTCGTCCGCCTCGACGATGTCGAGGGTGTCGGCGATCTCGATCCTCCCCTTGACGTTGGTCCCCCGCAGCACCAGTGACAGCGATTCGGCCGCCAGCTGCTTCACCGAGAACACCTTCTTGATGGGCTGCCCGCCGCGCGCGAAGGTGAGGAGCTGCCCCGCCAGTTCCGCCGCCCGCTGGCACGCCTTCTCCGCCTTGTTGAGCGGCCCCTTCGCCTTGTGCTCCTTTTCCAGCACCATCTGGGCGAAGCTGATGTTGCCCACGATGCCGGTCAGGATGTTGTTGAAGTCGTGGGCGATGCCGCCGGCCAGGACCCCCAGGCTCTCCAGCTTCTGCATGTTGAGCATCTGCGCCTCGATGCGCTTGTTCTCGCGGTCCAGGCGCTTCTCCTCGGTGATGTCCTGCACCATCACCAGCAGGTGCGCCCGCTCCTCGACCTGGAACCGGCTCAGGTAGCTGCGCAGGGTGAGTTCCTTGCCGAATGTCGACTGCAGTTCCCGCTCCAGGGCCCGCGGCGTGCCGTCGGCAAGAACCAGCCCCGCCTGCTCCAGCATCCCGCCCTCCCCGCCCCAGGAGGGGAGTTGCCTGAAGTTCTGCCCCAGCAACTCGGCCACGCTCCCCCCGAGGATCTCGGCCGCGGCCTGGTTCGCCCTGATGCAGTTGCCGCTGTCACCGTCGAAAACCACGATCCCCATCGGGGACTGGGCCAGGAGCGTTTCCACCAGCATGAGCGCCTTGCCGCGGGCCTGTTCCGCCTCGATGCGGGCGGTGATGTCGGAGATGATGCCGACCAGGGCCCGAAGCGACCCGTCCGGCGCCTCGAGCCGCCTGCCGGAGAGGTAACCCCAGAAGCTTCCGCCGTTGCCGCTCAGGTAGTGGCGCTCGGTGCTGGCGTGACTGACCTCGCCGGCCATGAGTCGGCGCATCAGTTCGCTCCCCGATGCCAACTGGTCCGGGTGCAGATGGCTGGTGTAGCTGGAGCCGATCAACTGTTCCATGCTGCAGCCGAACATCTCGGCCATGCGGTTGTTGGCGAAGCGGATCACCCCCTGGGGGTCCACCATGACGATGCCGGCCTGAAGGGTCTCGAAGGTCACCCTCAGTTGCTGCTCGCTCTCCTTGAGGGCCGCCTCGGCCGACTTGCGCTCGCCGATTTCGGCCTGGAGCACGGTGTTGAGCTGCCGGAACTTCATGACGATGGCACACAGGAAGGCGATCACCGCGGCGCAGATGAGCAGCGCGCCCAGGAGGAATCGGTAGTTTCCGCCGGGTCTGGGATCGTAGATGATGCCGGTAGGATCGAACCCCGGCGGGAGCATCCCCATGCCGCCAAAGGTTTCGGCGATGTGGCGCCAGCGGGTGGGACTCTGGTAGCCGACCTCGACCAGGGTGGGCTGGATCAGCGCCTCCATCTGGTTCGCCTCGAACATGAGCCAGTCGCGGCTGCGCTCGCGGGAGTACTTGGCCAGGATCAGGCCAGCGATCTCATCCTTGTGGGACAGGGCGTAGCGCCACCCCTTGAGGCTGGCCTCCCGGAAGGCCCGCACCAGCGCGGGGCGCGAATTGATGTTGGAGCGGGTGGTGAAGAAGTTGTCGCCGTAGAAGTCGATGCCGTAGGTGAGCGGGGAGAAGGCGAGGTAGGGCTCCCCCGCGCGCTCCAGGATGTAGGGTTCGTTGAAGCTGTAGGCCATCATCACGTCGGCCTTGCCGGCGATGAGGTCACGGGCGTCGCCGCGGTGCTCCACCTTGACGATGTCCTTCTCTTCGATGCCGTTGTTCTTGAGCAGGGTGAGCATGTCGCCGTGCTGGTTGGAGTACATGAAGCGGCGACCCTTCATGTCGGCGACCTTCTGGATACCGGTCTTGCGCGGGGTCAGCAGTATGGCGGGTGAGTGCTGGAAGATCTGGCCCAGCACGACGAGGTCGTCGCCGTGGGCCCGGTGCAGCAACAGGGCCGAGGTGCCCACGCCGAAGTCGGCGCGCCCCGAGGTGACCGCGTTCTCGACCTCGACGTCGGGGCCCCCTTCGCGGATGGTGACGTCGAGCCCGGCCTCGCGGTAGAACCCCTTCTCCAGCGCCGCGTAGTAGCCGGCGAACTGGAAGTGGTGCAGCCACTTGAGCTGGAGGGTGACGCGCTCGTTGGCCCGGGCGGGGTGCGCCAGCGCGAGCAAAAGGGCCAGCGTGAGCAGGGTGGCCCACCCCCTGCGACCGGCTCGTTGGGCAGCTTTCATGGTGCGGTCCTCGTGGGGCGCAAGCGGTCGTCGCGCGCGCCATTCAGGGGGTGTTGCAGTAGTCGGCCAGGTAGCCGCGGATACGGTCCACGTCGTCCCGGGCCTGGTCGGGTTCTTCGCGCATCAGCTCCATCAGGAGGGCGATGCAGCCGCTGTCGTCCACGTCGTGGTCCACGAACTTGACACCGAGCAGTGTGTCGCTGACGTGCACCACCTCGGTCCAGATCTGCAGCGGGGGGCGGAGGTCGGGGTCGGCGTCGAGCTGGATGCGCAACAGGCAGCCGGTCCCGCCGGAAAGCGCGGTGGTGCGGCGCAGGTGGAGCAGGGCGCCGTTGAAGGAGATGTTTTCCAGGACGCCGGTGAGGCACTCGCCGTGATGCACCAGTTCGACCCTTTTCGAGGAGGAGGCCCGGTAAAACTGTCGCAACTCTGTCATAGGGTACAGACCTTTGGTAAACAGGATGAAGTGTTCAGTTTCATCATCGGAAAAAACGTTCCTGCTCTTGAGCACTTTTAGCGGGAAAAGTATTTCACCGGGCCGGTACAGCTTCGGTCAGGACAATGAGCCGGGCATGCCGGGGCATTATGCCATGCATCGGTGGTATTAAGCTACGCTATTTTGTCGAACCCGGTCCGGGCCTGATCGTCGCCCCTTTTCTTCTGCTATCGGCCCGGATGAAGAACGGCAATTGTGCTTGAAACTGCCGGTGCCATCTTGTATAAGAAGCGTGGCCTGCCTATCTCTCCAACAGCGAGGCAGGCTCCCCGTTGTCACCCACCTTAACGTCCGGTTCCCGACTGCGGACACCTTACGACTTGAAGTTTTTGATACGGCCCTGCCGCAGCTGCGGCGGCAGCCTGGAGCAGCGTCGATGGGATACGCCGAGGCACGAGAGTACCGCAAGCCACCTTGCTACCTTTGGGGCCCCTCCTCGTTGTTGCTGCTTGCCGTGCTGGTGCGGCTCGGCTATTTCCCGGCAGTGCTTCTCTACGGCTACCTGCTCGCGAGCCTGGCGGCCTTTCTCCTGTATGCCCTGGACAAACGGGCCGCCGCCGCCCGGCGGCGCCGGGTCCGCGAGCGTACCCTGCACCTGGCCGCCCTGTGCTGCGGCTGGCCCGGGGCGGTCCTGGCGCAGCGCCTGCTGCACCACAAGACGCAGAAGGGTTCCTTCCTGGTGCTGTTCCGCCTGACAGTTTTCGCCAACGCCGCGGCGCTTGCCCTGTACGGCTGGGCGCGGGCGGGCGGGTAACCGGAGGGTGGTGATCCCCTCTCCCTTCGGGAGAGGGTGCCCGAAGGGCGGGTGAGGGCTGTGCCGGGTGCTGCCATTTTGCCCTTGGCAATTCCCCTCACCCTAGCCCTCTCCCAGGGGGAGAGGGGACGTGGACGGATGCGGTGCAGGATCATGTCATGTCGTTGCTGCAATGAAATGAAACCCGTCGTGGAGGGATAGTGCCAGGTCCAGATCAGCAGGGGATGGAATACGGGATGTTCACCAACCCGGTACAGGGGGAGCAGCGCTCGCTGTACCGGGAACTGGTGCAGGTGAACCGCAAGCTGGAGCAGAAGGTCCAGGAGCTGAACCAGGCCCAGCAGCGCCTCATGGAGTACCGCAAGGTCTTCGAGTGCACCGGCGACCTCATCTACGTGTTCGACCGCGACTACCGCTACCTGATGGCCAACGAGGCCTACCGCGACTGCCGCAAAAGTCTCTTTCCGGACCTGATCGGCCGCACCCTCCCCGAGGTGATCGGGACCGATACCTTCGCCCGGGTCAAGCCGCAGATCGACGCCTGCTTCGCCGGCAACGAATTGAGCTACGAGGACAGCCACCACTACGTGGACAAGGGGACGCGCGACCTGCTGGTCACCTTCTCCCCCGTCTTCGAGGGGGAGCGCGTGGAGCGGGTCGCCTGCCTGATCAAGGACGTGAGCGAGCGCAAGCATCTGGAGGAGCAGCTCAGGCAGTCGCAGAAAATGGAAGCCATCGGCACCCTAGCCGGCGGTATCGCCCACGACTTCAACAACATCCTCACCGTCATCGCCGGCTACGCCTCGCTGATCCAGATCAACGGGGAGGAAAGCGAAGCCGCGGCCATGGCCGGGGAGATACTGTTCTCGGTGGAGCGGGCCGCGGAGATGACGCGGAGCCTCCTGGCCTTCAGCCGCAAGCAGGAGGTGCACCTGGAAACGGTGGACCTGAACCTGCTGGTGGCGGAGTTGCACAAGAGCCTGGCGCGGCTGATCAGCGAGGAGATCGAACTCGTGGTGCGGGTGTCGGGGGGGGAGGTGTGCTGCGTCGCCGACCGCGGCCAGCTGGAGCAGGTGCTGATCAACCTTGCCGTGAACGCCCGGGATGCCATGCCCGGAGGGGGCATCCTCGAGATCTGCACCGGCATCGCGGAGCTGGAAGACGAGGAGGTTGCCCCCGGCCGCTACGCCCTGATCACCGTCTCCGACAACGGCACCGGGATGGCGAAGGAGGTGCAGGAGCGCATCTTCGAGCCTTTCTTCACCACCAAGGAGGTGGGCAAGGGGACCGGCCTGGGCCTCTCCTCCAGCTACGGCATCATCAAACAGCACAACGGCGCCATCCGCATGCACAGCGAATGTGGGACCGGCACCAGCTTCCGGGTCTACCTTCCCCTGTCCGGGGAGCGCCCCAGGGTGGAATCCGACGGGAGCGAGGGACGCCTGGGTGCCGGCAGCGGCACGGTGCTCCTGGCCGAGGACGAAGAGACGGTGCGCGACATGACCCGGCTCCTCCTGGAGCGCCACGGCTACCAGGTGCTCACCGCACGCAACGGCCAAGAGGCGCTGGAACTGTACCGGCACAACCAGGGGCGCGTGCAGGTGCTGTTGAGCGACGTGATCATGCCGCGCATGAACGGCAGGGAACTGTGCGAACAGGTGCGGCAGCTGGCGCCGGGGCTCCCGGTCATCTTCATGAGCGGTTATCCCGCCGACGTCATGTCCGAGAAGGGCCTTTGCGGTGGCGGAGCGTACCTGCAGAAGCCGGTCAAGCCCGAAGAGTTGTTGGGGGCGCTGCGGCGCGCGCTCTGCGTTTAATGCCCTCCTGGAGAGAAGGGGGACCGGCTCCGCCAGGTGCCGGTCCCCTTTGCCCGCTGAGCTGAAAGGAGCGTTCCGCTAATGGGACAGGCACCTCACGGAGCCTGTCCCTTCTGCTTGTCCCTTCTGCCCGACACCGTCCGGCTAATAGACCTCCGTCATTGCCTCAAACTTCCATTTTCCTTACCTCCCCTGTCGTATCAGTCAATAACAGTCCCTTGCACCGAATAATTTAACGGCTACACTCTTAGCGTTTTGCTTTTGTTCATCCTGCTTGATTTCCAATGGCGCTATGCCTTCCCAGCCAGTGTGGTGACTGTCTTTCACCGGGCTGAGTCGCCATTGTTACTGTATTGGTAGCTTCTAATAGTTTGCGGGCGGCAATCTGAATAAATTTGACTTCCGTCAAATCTTTTCCTGACCGTTTCGTGCATGAATGACACCCATTTCGAGGCTGCAATCGGCGCTGGATGCCGGAATCTCTACCCATCACAGAGGAGGAAAACGATGCTCAAGAAGAATGTGGCTGTGACTGCGGCAATCGCCGGGGCGATCGCGCTCTTGTCGATCCCCGCCCTGACCACGGCGGCCAAAAGCAAGCCGGTGCAGGTTGCCAACGACGGCAGGGCCAAGTGCTACGACTGTCACGACGAGGTGAAGGCGCTCAAGGAGGGCTCCAAGCACGCCAAGCTCTCCTGCAAGGTGTGCCACGACAAGCTGGACGCCCACATGAGCGACCCGGAGAAGAACAAGCCGGTCACCACCATCGATGCGGCGTTGTGCGGCAAGTGCCACAAGGCACAGTACGACAGCTTCTTCGAGGTGAACTACGAGGCCCAGGCCAGGAAGGAGAAGGGCACCCCGACCGGGCGTTCGCCGTTGCAGGACAAGCTCCTGGCCGGCCACGGCTTCACCTTCGAGCACGCCGAGCCGCGGGGCCACGCCTTCATGGTCATCGACCAGTTCGCCGTGGACCGCTTCCAGGGCGGCCGCTTCCAGTTCAAGAAAGGGTGGCAGGGCGTGACCTCCACCGGCAAGACCTGGGACGTCCTGACCGACACCGGCAAGAAGCTCCCGGAAACCGCCATGGCCGGCAACCCGACCTGTATCCAGTGCAAGACCTCCGACCACCTGCTCAAGTGGAAGTTCATGGGTGACAAGGATCCCAAGGCGAAGTGGGACCGCACCTCCAACATCGTCGACGTGGCCAAGGACACCAACAACCCGGTGGGCTGCGTGCACTGCCACGACCCGCACGGCACCCAGCCGCGCGTGGTGCGCGACGCGCTGATCCAGGCCATCGAGAAGGATCCCAAGGGGAACATCTTCGCCAAGAACGGCGCCACCGACCTTAAGGTGATCGACTTCCGCGGCTTCAGAAAGATCGGCATCATGCAGAAGACCGACTCCCGCATGATGTGCGCGCAGTGCCACGTGGAGTACAACTGCAACGCCGGCACCCAGTGGAGCGACGGCAAGCCGGTGAAGTACGACGACCTGCGCACCAACCACTTCCCGCTCAAGAACTCGCTGCAGCTTTTAAAGCACTACCAGGACCTGAACTTCTTCGACTTCAAGCACGCCATCACCGGCGCGCGCCTGATCAAGTTCCAGCACCCGGAGGCGGAGACCTACGCGGGGAGCGTCCACGACAAGGCGGGGGTGCAGTGCCACCAGTGCCACATGCCGCAGCAGAAAGGGAAGGACGGCAAGAAGTTCTCCACCCACGGCGTGATCCGTCCCAAGAACCACGTCAAGGAAGCCTGCCTTGGCTGCCACCCGAAAGACAGCGTGGCCAAGAAGAGCTACGAGATCGACGCGGTGCAGAACTACGTCAAGGGCAAGATGCGCAAGGCCGAGTACTGGCTGGGTCAGCTGATCGATACCTATGCCGCTGCGCAGCGCATGGGCGTTGCCCCGACCGTGCTGGACGAGGCGCGCGCCAAGCATGAAGAGGCGCACGTGCTCTGGGAGTACTGGACCGCCGAGAACTCCGACGGCTTCCACAACCCGGATCTCGCCCGCGAGTCCCTGACCGGCTCCATCGCCGCCGCCAAGGCCGGCGTCAAGATCCTCAACGACGCCATGACCGTGGCGAAGAAGGACGAGCCCAAGAAATAGCGGCGACTGCAGCCGCGCGTAACAGGAAAGCCCCGCCTCCTCAAGGAGACGGGGCTTTTTAATTGGTTGATCCCACCCAGTACAGTCACAGAGATTCTTTTTTCCCGGCACAGCGGAGGGGGGGCACTGATGAAACTGGTCAATTGACAATAGTTAGAGAAAAATAATCCAGTTAACGTAAACGCTTATTCAAGGAATGGAAGTGAGCTTCCGATAAACCCCCTCATGGGAGCTTTGGCAGCACGTGCTTCGCTAACCTCTATCCCCCTGTCAGGAGCGTTCTATGGCTTTCACCTTCTTCATGCGCGACCAGCCCACACTGGAGTACGCCGCCGACCACATGATCGGCTACGCGATGGGCAGAAGCCGGATCAAGATCTGGGACGCCGGCTGCGCGCTGGGGCAGGAGACCTACACGCTGGCCATGATCCTGGCGCGGAAGATGAACTCCTTCGGCTTCAAAAACCTGCGCATCGACGCCACCGACTACGACAGCGCCAACAACTTCGGCGACGTGGTCAGGGCGGCCACCTACCCCTACGAGGAACTGCAGCGCACCCCCGCTGACCTCTTCCAGGACTATTTCGAACCCGCCGATAAGCCCGGCCAGCACCGGGTGGTGCAGCTTCTGCGCGACCGGGTCAACTTCCAGTACCACGACCTCCTGTCACTGAAAGCTCCCGGCAGCGACTACTGCCTCGTGGTCTGCAAGAACGTGCTGCTCCATTTCCAGTACGGCGAGCGGGTCGAGGTCTTCAAGGTGTTCCACCAGGCTCTCGCCCCCGGCGGTTACCTCGCCACCGAGAACACCCAGAAACTGCCCCGGGAGGTGTCTCATCTCTTCGAACAGGTGGTGCCCGACGCCCAGCTGTTCAAGAAGATCGGGGGATAGCATGAAGGTCACCCGCCCAAGAAGAGCACCTGTCGGGGGCGGAGCCGGTCGAGGGGCGGATCGGTACTGAGGAAGATCCCGCCCGGTACTGAAAGCGCAGCAAACCTGAAATGACAATCCCCACTCTGACACAGACGCCCCCGTGGCGGTTGTGGCGCCGGGTGATAACGCGGAAACAAGGAGGCAGACATGAGGTGGTTTTACGATTTGAAGCTGGGCGCGAAGTTAATGACCGGGTTCATCACGGTCGCCATCGTCGCAGGGGTGGTCGGGTATTTCGGCATCAGGGAGATTCATGTAATCGAGGCCGCCGACACCAAACTCTATGAGAAGGTCACCATTCCCATCGCACAGTTGCAGGACATCTCCACCTCCTTCCAGAGGATGCGGGTGAACCTGAGGGATATGATGGACACCTCCGGGGCGGAGCAGCAGGAGAAGATGGGCCGGATCGTAAAGTTCCGGGAGAATATCAACACCGTTGCAGCCGAGTTCGAGAAGACCATCATGACCGACGAGGGGCGCAAGCTCTTCGCGGAATTCAAACGCACCCGCACGGTCTACGGTCCCCTGGTGGACCAGATGATGGCGCTGACCAAGGAAGGCAAGATTGCCGAGGCTCAGGCGATCATGAGGGGAGCCGGAAGCAAGGCGTCCCGCGAGGAGCAAGCCGCCATCGAGGCTCTCGTTGACGCGAAACTGAAGCAGGCGAAGCTGACCGCGACGGACAACGCAGAGGTGGCCAAAACCGCCTCGAACACCATGCTGATCCTGATCGCCGTCGGCGTCCTGCTGGCCATCGGCCTTGGCCTTTTCATCACCAGGATCGTCCAGAAGCAGCTCGGCGCCGATCCCAAGGAGGTGGGCGAGGTCGCCAACCGCGTCGCCGCCGGCGACATGACGGTCGTCATCGACCTGAAAGGGAAGCACGAGGACAGCGTCATGGCCGCCATGCAGAAGATGGTGGATTCCATCAAGGCGCTGGTCGCCGACGCCAACATGCTGGCCGAGGCCGCCATCGCCGGCAAGCTCGCCACCCGCGCCGACGCCTCCCGGCACCAGGGGGACTTCCAGAAGGTGGTGGCCGGGGTGAACGACACCCTGGACGCGGTGATCGGGCCGCTGAACGTGGCGGCCGAATACGTGGACCGCATCTCCAAGGGGGACGTCCCGCCGAGGATCACCGATAGCTACAACGGCGACTTCAACGAGATCAAGAACAACCTCAACGTCTGCATCGACGCGGTCAACGCACTGGTTGCCGATGCCGGCATGCTGTCGCAGGCCGCGGTGGAGGGGAAGCTCGCCACCCGCGCCGACGCCTCCAGGCACCAGGGTGACTTCAGGAAAATCGTGACCGGCGTGAACGACACGCTGGACGCGGTGATCGGGCCGCTGAACGTGGCGGCCGAGTACGTGGACCGCATCTCCAAGGGGGACATCCCCCCCAGGATCACCGACAGCTACAACGGCGACTTCAACGAGATCAAGAACAACCTCAACGTCTGCATCGAGACCCTCGACGCCCTCATCGCGGACATGAACAACATGTCGACCCAGCACGACCTGGGCGACATCGACGTTCAGATCGCGGCACAGAACTACCAGGGGGTCTACCGCCAGATGGCCGCCGGGGTGAACACCATGGTCAACGGCCACATCGCCGTGAAGAAGAAGGCGATGGCCTGCATCGCCGAGTTCGGGCGCGGCAACTTCGAGGCGGAGCTGGAGCAGTTCCCGGGCAAGAAGGCCTTCATCAACGACACCATCGAACAGGTGCGCGCCAACCTGAAGGCGCTCATCGCCGACGCGGACATGCTGGTGCAGGCGGCGGTCGCCGGCAAGCTCGCCACCCGCGCCGACGCCTCCAGGCACCAGGGTGATTTCCGCAAGATCGTCGCGGGCGTGAACGACACACTGGACGCGGTGATCGGGCCGCTGAACGTGGCCGCCGAGTACGTGGACCGCATCGCCAAGGGGGACATCCCGCCCAGGATCACCGACAACTACAACGGCGACTTCAACGAGATCAAGAACAACCTGAACAACTGCATCGACATCATGAACAACCTGCTGGCCCAGGCGGACAAGGTGGTGCAGGCGGCGGCCGAGGGGAGGCTGGACGAGCGTGCCAACGCGGAACTCTTCATCGGCGGCTGGAAGGAACTCGTGGTCGGTGTCAACAACATCGTGACCAACATCGTCAACCCGCTCATGGTGACCGCGGAGTACGTGGACCGCATCGCCAAGGGTGACATGCCCCCGGCCATCGTGACCGAGTACAAGGGGCAGTACAACCTGATCAAGACCAACCTGAACGTGCTGATCGACGCCATCAACAGGATCACCGACGCGGCCAAGGAGGTCTCCAACGGCAACCTGATGGTCACCCTGAAGGAGCGCAGCGCCCAGGACGAGCTGATCCATGCCCTCTCCGCCATGGTCGGCAAGATCACGGAGGTGGTCACCGAGGTGAAGGTGGCGGCGGACAACGTCGCTTCCGGCAGCGTGCAGCTCTCCGCCAACGCCCAGTCCATGTCGGAAGGGGCCTCGCAGCAGGCGGCCGCCGCCGAAGAGGCCTCCTCCTCCATGGAGGAGATGAGCGCCAACATCAGGCAGAACGCGGACAACGCGCAGCAGACCGAGAAGATCGCGGTGAAATCCGCCGACGACGCCAAGGAAGGGGGCAAGGCGGTGGCCGAGACGGTGCAGGCCATGAAGGACATCGCCGGCAAGATCTCCATCATCGAGGAGATCGCGCGCCAGACCAACATGCTGGCCCTGAACGCCGCCATCGAGGCCGCCCGCGCCGGGGAGCACGGCAAGGGGTTCGCGGTGGTGGCTTCCGAGGTGAGAAAGCTCGCCGAGCGGAGCCAGGTCGCCGCCGGCGAGATCTCCGAGCTCTCGGTGTCCAGCGTCGAGGTCGCCGAGCGCGCCGGGGAGATGCTCTCCGCGATCCTTCCGGACATCCAGAAGACCGCCGAACTGGTGCAGGAGATCAACGCCTCCAGCAAGGAGCAGGACACCGGCGCCCAGCAGATCAACAAGGCGATCCAGCAGCTGGACCAGGTGATCCAGCAAAACGCCTCGGCCAGCGAGGAGATGGCCTCCACCGCCGAGGAGCTCTCCTCGCAGTCGGAGCAGCTGCAGTCCACCATCTCCTTCTTCAAGGTGGACGTATCGGCGCGCGAGCGCCACGCGGCGCCCCGGCAGCTCACCAAGTCGGCGTCGAAAAACGAGGTCAAGCAGCTGAAGCAGAGGTCCTCGGCGCACGCGAAGAGCGCCATGGGGCACGACCTGGTCATGGCCGACATGGACGGCGACAGCGACTTCGAGAGGTTCTAGAACAGAAGGAGGGGGGCGGCCCAAGGGCCGCCCCTCAAGGTGAGGACGTATGGAAGCGGCACAGGTGAAGGTCTCCAGGAAGAAGGAGCGCACGGTGGTCACCTTGTCCGGTGAGATGATCATAGCCAACGTGGGTGAACTCAGGCAGCGCCTTTTGCAGGCGTTCGCGGCGGGCAAGCCGGTGGAGCTCTGCGTGGCCGGGGTGACCGGCATCGACGTGACCGGGCTGCAGCTTCTGTGCAGCTGCCACAGGACCTCGGTCGACCGGGGCATCCCCTGCACGGTAACCGGCCATAACGAGGCACTGGCGGCCATAGCGGAGGTGGCAGGGATGCCGCGGCTCAAGGGATGCGTGACGGATGTCGACGGGACCTGCTTCTGGCGCACCGACACGGACATGGTGACGCTATGAGTGATGCTTTTGCCCAGGCATTCAAGGACGAGGCCCGCGAGCTTTTGGCCGACCTCGAGGAGGCGCTGCTCGAGATGGAGGAGAACCCTGCCGACCTCGGCCTGGTGGGACGGGTGTTCCGGACCATGCACACCATCAAGGGGTCGGGCGCCATGTTCGGCTTCGACGACATCGCCTCGTTCACCCACAACGTGGAGACCGTGTACGACCTGGTGCGCAACGGCGAACTGGCGGTGAGCAAGCAACTGGTCAACCTGAGCCTCGCCGCGCGGGACCGCATCCTCGCCATGCTGGAGGCTGCCGAAAGCGGCCAGCCGGCGGATGCGCAGCGCAACGAAGAGGTGATCCGGGGCTTCAAGTCCCTGGTTCCCGGACGGGCGGGGGACGCACCGGAACCCGACCGCAAGGTAGCGCCGGAGGAGGCCGCCCCGGCAGCGCCCATGGTCACCTACCGCATCCGTTTCAAGCCGGAGGGGGGAATCTTCGCCAGCGGCGTCAACCCGCTGAGCCTGTTGCGCGAGCTGCAGGAACTGGGGCCGTGCCGCATCGTGGCCAACACCTGCGAGATGCAGACCCTGGACGCGCTCGATCCCGAGCTCTGTTACCTGTACTGGGACGTCATCCTCTCCACCAGCGCGGGGCGGGACGCCATCGACGACGTCTTCATCTTCGTTGTGGACTGCTGCGAACTGACCGTGACGGTCGTCGACGACGGCACCGACGAGGCTGCCGGCGGCTACAAGAAGCTGGGCGAGATCCTGATCGAGCGCGGCGACCTGACGCCGCAGCAGATGGACGAACTGCTGGGCAAGCAGAAGAAGTTCGGCGAACTGGCGCTGGAGGCGGGGCTGGTCAACGCCGCCACCCTCACCTCGGCCCTGGTGGAGCAGCAGCACGTAAAAGAGATGCGCCAGGAACGGCAGTCCCAGGCCCAGACCCAGGAGGCGGCCTCCAGCATCCGGGTCAGCGCCGACAAGCTGGACCTTTTGGTGAACCTGGTAGGGGAGCTGGTGACCGTGCAGGCGCGCCTGAGCCTGGTGGCCCAGGAACTGAAGCGGCACAGCGAGCTGGTCTCGGTGGCCGAGGAGGTGGAGCGTCTCACCAACGATCTAAGGGACAACGCGCTCGACATCAGGATGCTCCCCATCGGCGCCACCTTCTCCAAGTTCAAGCGGCTGGTCCGGGACCTTTCCGCGGAACTGGGCAAGGAGATCGAGTTGACCACCGAGGGGGCCGAGACCGAGCTGGACAAGACGGTGATCGAGAAACTGAACGATCCCCTGGTGCACATCATCCGCAACAGCATCGACCACGGCGTGGAGACGCCCGAGGCACGGATGGCCAAGGGCAAGCCCAGGAGCGGCAAGATCCACCTGGCGGCGGTGCACTCCGGCGACAGCGTGCTGATCACCATCCGCGACGACGGCGCCGGGCTCAACGTGGACGCGATCCGGGCCAAGGCCATCGAGCGCAAGATCATCCCGCAGGGAGCCGACCTCTCCGACCGCGAGATCTGGCAGCTCATCTTCGCCCCCGGCTTCTCGACGGCGGCCAAGGTGACCAGCGTCTCCGGCCGCGGCGTCGGCATGGACGTGGTCAAGCAGGCCATCGAGGGGCTGCGCGGCAGCATCGACGTGAAGAGCGAGCCCGACCGGGGCACCTGCATCACGCTCAAGATCCCGCTCACCCTGGCCATCATAGAGAGCCTGCTGGTGCAGATCGGCAAGGACCGCTTCGTCATGCCGCTGGCCATGGTGGACGAGTGCATCCTGCTCACCGAGAAGGAGATCGAGCAGGGGCACGGGCGCGACCTACTGCTGGTGCGCGAGCAGCTGGTGCCGTACGTGCCGCTCAGGAAGATGTTCCGCATCCAGGGCAAGGCCCCGGCGATCCAGCAGGTGGTCATCTGCCAGCTGGAGGGTAAACGGGTCGGGCTCGTGGTGGACTGGGTGATCGGCGAGCACCAGACCGTGATCAAGTCCCTGGGGCGGATGTACCAGCAGGTCGAGGGGATGTCCGGCGCCACCATCCTGGGCGACGGCTCGGTGGCCCTCATCCTCGACATCCCCGCCATCTTCAAGGCGGCGGAAAAAGAGCCGTAACGGCGGACGGCCCTGGGGCAGGGGAGCACCTTGTGGCTGGACAACCTGATCCGTCTTGTGTACTATAAGCCGCATTTTAGTCATTGCTTCCCTCCCTTATTGCCTCGCTACCCAGGCGACGTTCTGGAGTTTGTGCGTGAAGCGCGTTATCGGACGCCTTTTCATCCTGCTGGCCGTGCTCTGGCCCGGTCTGCTCGCCTTCCAGATTCCCCCTGCCTCTGCTGCCCAGCAGACGGTGCGCATCGGCGCGTTCAACTTCTACCCCGGCATCTTCCAGGCCAAGGATGGCAGCATCCAGGGCTTCTACGTGGACACCTTGGCCGAAATCGCGCGCCGTGAGGGATGGCGCATCGAATACGTCTACGGCGACTGGACCGAAGGGATCTCCCGCATCAAAAACGGCGACCTCGATCTCATCACCAGCGTGGCCTGGACCAGCGAGCGCGCCCAGTTCCTCGACTACGGCAAGGTGCCGCTGCTCACCGTCTGGGGTGAGCTCTACGTCCAGCGCAATTCCAACCTGAACAGTATCAAGGACGTCGCGGGGAAGCGGGTCGCGGTGATGAAGCGGGACTTCAACGGTGCGAGCTTCCGCAACATGGTGCAGAAGTTCGGCATCACCTGCCACTTCGTGGAATACGGCAACTTCGAGGAGATCTTCCAGGCGGTGGTCGCGGGGCGGGTCGATGCCGGCGTGGTCAACAACACCTTCGGCGCCGCCAAGCAGTACCAGTACGGGCTGGTCTCCTCCGGCATCATCTTCAACCCCTTCGACATCTTCCTCGCCACCGGCAAGGGGCGCAACCCGCAACTCATCGCCACCCTGGACCGCTACCTGGCCACCTGGCGCGGCACCCAGGGCTCACCCTATCACAAGGCGCTGGAGCGCTGGTCCCACGGCGACGCCGCTGCCCTGCACGCGGTGCCCCCCTGGCTGGTCCCGACCCTGGTCGGGCTGGTGCTGTTCCTGGCCGGCGCCGGGGTGTTCATCATCCTGCTCCGCCTCCAGGTGCGCAAAAAGACCTCCGAGCTGGTCCGGCAGGCCGCGGACCGGAAGATGATCGCGGATACCCTCTTCTTCATCAACGAGTGCGGAGCCAAGCACCGCGCCGACGAACTCCTGTACGGCATCAACCGTTACCTGGCCGATGCCCTCGATGCCGACTACGCCTTCGTGGCCCAGCTCAACCCGGACGGGCGCTCGGCCCGCACCCACGGCTTTTATGCCCGCTCGGGGGGGTGCAGCGATATCACCTACCGCCTGGCCGGCACTCCCTGCGACAACGTGGTCGGGAAGAGCACCTGTGTCTACCCGCAGGGGGTGACGGCGCTCTTCCCGGAGGATGAGATCCTGCGCGACCTGGCGGTGGAGGGGTACGCGGCGGTGCCGCTTTGGGATTCCCAAGGGGAGGGGATCGGCCTGCTCGGTGTCATGAGCCGCTCGCCGCTGCGCAATCCCCCCCTGATCGAGACGCTGCTCGGCATCGCCAGCTCCCGTACCGCGCAGGAACTGGAGGCGATGAACCATCTCGAGGTGTTGAACCTCAAGAAGTTCGCCATGGACAACATGAAGGACGCCGGGTACTGGATCAGCCCGGACGGTACCATCTGCGAGGTGAACGGTGCCGCCAGCGCCATGCTGGGCTACTCCGAGGCGGAGTTCCGGGCCATGACAATCCGCGACCTGCGCCCGGGGTGCGACGACGAGCAGTGGCGGCAGACCTGGGAAGCGCTCAAGGAGCTGGGGGGGCTTCAGTTCGAGGCGACGCACCGGGCCCGGGACGGCCGGCTGGTGCCGGTAGAGGTCACTGCCAACTACTTCAGTTACGCCGGCACCGAGTACGACTACGCCATCGTGCGTGACATCACCGAGCGCAAGAGGATGGAGCAGGCGCTGGAACACCAGCTCTCCCGGCTGGCGGAGCAGAATGCCCAGCAGGCACAGTATATCGCCGAGAAGAAGCGCTCCGAGGAGCTGCTGATCGAGTACCTCAAGGTGATCGAGTGCTCCCGGGACCTGATCTGCGTCCTGGACCGCGACTACCGTTACCGCATGGCCAACGGCGCCTTTTTGCGCTACCGCAACCTCACGGCGGAACAGGTGGTGGGGCGGACCGTGGCCGAAGTGGTCGGGGAGGAGCAGTTCGCCGAGATCAGGCACCATCTGGACGCCTGCCTGGCCGGGCAGTCGGTGCGCTTCGACATGGAGCAATCGTTCCCGGAGCGGGGCGTGCGGGCGGTGACGGTAACCTACACCCCGGTGGATGAGCAAGGGGGGAACACCCGGATCGCCTGCGTGATCAGCGACCAGACCGAGAAGAAACATCTCGAGGAGCAGCTGAGGCAGTCCCAGAAGATGGAGGCCATCGGGCACCTCGCCGGCGGCATCGCCCACGATTTCAACAACATCCTGACCGTCATCGTGGGGTACGGCAACTTCCTGGAGCTGGACGGCTCGCTCACCACGCTGCAGCACGAGCAGGTGGGGCAGATCATCGCCGCCGCCGAGCGCGGCTCCCAGCTCACCCGCGGCTTGCTCACCTTCAGCCGCAAGCAGGTCATGAACCCGCGCAACCTGGAATTGAACGCGCTGGTGGCGCAGGTGCAGACCTTCCTGCTGCGCGTCATCGGAGAGGACGTCCAACTCAAGTTCACCCCGGCTCAGGAGCCGTTGAACGTCTATGCCGACGGCAGTCAACTGGAGCAGGTCCTGATGAACCTTGCCACCAATGCCCGCGACGCCATGCCCGAGGGGGGGACGCTCACCATTCAGACCTGCTGGCAGCAGGTGGACGAGGCCTACGCCCGGTCCCAGGGGTACGGCGCGCCGGGGCGCTACGCCTGCATCATCGTCTCCGACTCCGGCAGCGGCATGGACCGCGCCACCCGGGAGAGGATCTTCGAGCCGTTCTTCTCCACCAAGGCGGTGGGCAAGGGGACCGGCCTGGGCATGTCCATCGTGTACGGCATCGTCAAGCAGCACAAGGGGTTCATCAACGTCTACAGCGAGCCGGGGGAGGGGACCACCTTCAAGATCTATCTCCCCGAGGGCTCCTCCGAGGCCGGCGCGCTCGCCTCCGACCCCGGCCTGGCCGCACCGGCAACGGGGACCGAGACCATCCTGGTGGCCGAGGATGACGCCAGCGTCCGGGGGCTGGTCGATTCGCTGCTCAAGAAGTACGGCTACCGGGTGGTGCTGGCGGTGGACGGCAGCGACTGCGTGGAAAAGTTCCTGGAGCACCGGGGCAGGATCGACCTGATCCTGATGGACGTGATCATGCCGGGGAAAAACGGCAAGGAGGCCTTCGACGAGATCAGGAGGATCGATCCGGCCGCGAAGGTGCTCTACTCCAGCGGCTACACCGCCGACTTCATGAAGACGCGCGGTGTCTTCGACGACAGCGTCGACCTGATCATGAAGCCGGTACAGCCGATGACGCTTTTGCACAAGGTCCGGGAGGTGCTGGATAGGCAAGGCTAAGACTGAGATTGAGACTAAGATTGAGACTAAGATTAAGACTAAGATTAAGACTAAGACTAAGGCTCAGACAGGCAGTCGGAACTGGAAGTAGAAAGGGGCGCCCATATTGGAAGCGCCCCTTTTTTACCGCTTTATCTTTATCTCAATCTTTATCTTTATCTTACTTCTGGTTTATCGCCGCCAGGCGCCAGGGGTTGCTGCCCACCGGCCTGGTGAAGGTCCAGTACTCCTCGAACTTCACCGGCTCGGTCTTGCTTCCCTCCAGCACGGTGCCGCGCTCGTCGGTGGTGTAGTCGAGCAGGTTGGCGTAGATGAGGGCGGTTACGTAGTCCTGCCCCGCCTCCTGCCATACTTCGGCCAGCTCCACGCTGCGCACCGCGATGTTCTCCAGCCGGTTCACCCGCCCCTCGCGCAGCAGGCGCTCGATATCCTGGCGGAAGACCCCCTGCATCTCCGGGGTCAGCAGCGGCGAGAGCGCCTGCAGGTCGCGGTTCATCCACCCACCCTGGATCCTGAAGAAGCTGTCCATCACCTGGTCCTTGAAGCGCCCCTCGTCAAAGCCGGGATCCATCTGGCGCAGGTGCGACAGCCCGGTGTGGACGTCGTCCCGGACCGGTTCCTCGACGCGGTAGGAAGCCGGGATGCTCTGCTGCTGATAGCCGTCGTCGTACCCCTGCGAGCCGTAGCCGGTGGCGACGCTCTGCAGCGGGGTGTTGCCGCGCTTTCTGCGCACCAAGCGGTAGATCATGTAGCCGATGCCGGCCAGGAGGATGATCTCGAAGATCCCGATGCCACCGCCGCCGTAACCGGGGCCACCCGCGCCGGCGAGCCCCCTGAAGAGCATGCCGCCCAGGAGACCGCCCGCGATGCCGCCGGCCATGCTGCGCAAGAAGCCGCCCCCGGCCGAGGGCTGCTGCATCTGCGGCTGCCCCATGCGGGAGGGCGCCGACTGCTGGTAGGGGGTGGACTGGCGATAGGTCGTCCCGGGGGTCGAGTAGCTGCGGGAACCGCGGCTGCCGATGGAGCGTCCCCCGGCTGCGCGGGCATGGGCGCTGGTTTCCAGCACCGTGGCGCTCAGCATCAGGACCGCGGCGAACAGTGCGAAAGCTTTGGCGAAGTTGCGTTTCATGTGGTTTCTCCTGTGTGGTGGTTGGTTCAGTTGCCGGCCAGTTGCAGCGGCTGCATGGGGATCTTCCCGGTCGAGCGGCCTTGGGTGCGCCCCTTGCGGATGCCCTTGGCGAGCCAGAAGCCGATCGCCTCGCGCACCAGGTCAGAAACGTTGAGCGAGGTCGCCTTGGTGAGACGCTCCAGCAGACGCTTCTCCTGGTCGCTCACCCTGAGCGACACCACGTTCTTCAGTACCGGCTCCCTGGTCTCCTTTTTCTTTCTCGGCGATTTTCTCTTCACCTGGGTCATGTATTGTTTCTGTTCCATATTCTCCTCTCCTTTCGGGTACTTGCCCGTTTGCAAAGGGCGCCGTCACAGCACGACGGCGCCTGTGACGGTAAAAAAAAAGACCTTTACCCGGGGCGACTGCTCGCTACAGGTAAAGGTCTTGCCGTTAAAAGAATTAACCTCGGGTCCGGGTGTTGCCACCGTCTTGACGAACCGAAGGTCGGCCATTTCTCCGGCCGATAGCTACTCCCCTTTACAGGGCATGATAATAATAACGCCCCCGCCTGCTGTCAACCCATTTTTACAAAAAAACGTAAACGGCGCCGACGCCGAAATTTGTATTGGAGTCGGTTAATCTTTTGCCGGATTGCTATACAATTGACCGGTTGCCAACCTCCACATCCGGCCGCATGCCTGGCAGACTGCGACAGCAGCGGCAAGGCGGGAGACCGACATGCTCATACCAGCCACCAGCGTAATCCGCTACGCGCGCTACTTCAGGCTCGCCAAGGTGCACAGGGTGCTCGACTACGGGGCGGGCCTTTTGCGCAACGCCCTCTATCTCACCGAACAGGGCTTCGAGGTCTATGCGGCCGATGTGCCGGAACAGGTCAAGGCGCTCGCCGCCCATCCCCAGGCGGGGCGGCTGGCGGGATTGTTGACAGTCGGGGAACTGGCCCAGGCGGGGCTGGCCGTGGACCTGGTGCTGTGCACCTTCGTCTTCAACATTCTGGCCACGCGCAACCGGAAAAAGCAGTACCTCGATAACGTGGTGGCGAACCTGCGCCCGGGCGGCCTGTTCCTGATCGAGGTGAACAGCAGGCAGGACGATATGGCCTGTGGGTCGGTGCTGCAGCACTATTACAGTTGCGACGGCAACGCCAAGAGTTACAACCATGACGAACTGGACAGGCAGTTGTCTCCTTTCGGTTTCGAGCGCGTCTGTCACTATTACAGCAGTCATGCACTGGCGGCACTGTACCGTCTGGCAGAAGCGAAAAAAATCAGACAGCATTTTTGACTTTTAACCGTAAAGAAAGTATAAGAGGAAGCTAAACAGCGGCTGAAATCAGCGTGCGGAGGTATGCATGGCTTTGAAGGACGTCAGGATACTCATCGTCGACGACGAGATATTTTTCCGCCAGGTGCTGCGCGCCCTGCTGGAAAAGATCGGTTTCACGGTGGTCGGCGAGGCCGGCGACGGTGCCGAGGCGCTGGAGCGGTACCGCGCCCTGCGCCCGCATATCGTGATCATGGACATCTACATGCCGGACACAAACGGCATCGAAGCGACCAGGGACCTGCTGGCCCTGGACCCCAACGCCCGGGTGCTGGTGGCCAGCGCTTCCGATTTCGACTGCGACACGCAGGCCGCTCTCGACGCCGGAGCAAAGGGGATCCTGATGAAGCCCTTCGTCCCCAAGGAGATCTACGAAATGATCCGGAAGCTGCTCACCGGCAAGTGACGGGTAGGACGCGAAGCCGCCCGCAGAGCAGATCCGCGGAAGACGCCGACCCAGCGCGGTTTTTTCACGCCGGAGAAAAATTTAGCAGCTGAAGCAGATTTTTGGGTTGACGGGTGCGGAGGGTTTTGCTATAAAACGGATCTCTGCTGAGCGGGAATAACTCAGTGGTAGAGTGCAACCTTGCCAAGGTTGAAGTCGCGGGTTCGAACCCCGTTTCCCGCTCCATACTTACAACAAGGAATCCTTCGGGATTCCTTTTTTTTTGCCCGGCGTCGTCATCCGTCACCGGTCAGTCATGCCGCGAGAGACCTGTTCTGCCTTGGGCGCAGGTGACGTCTCCGGGGGATTCTGCGGGTTGTCCTCGGGGCGGTAGCCAAAGTACAACACGTTGTACAGTGCCTCATGCTCTTTCTCTGTTTTTTCTTTCCCAATTTGAGCGGTACTTCCTTCCAGCGAAGGATCTCGAACACTTCTTCCGTCACGTCCCTTAGCTTCAGTTCAGAGGCATCACATGGGCTGGCAGCAAGTGGGCAGCGCTACTCTTTCCTTGACAACGAGATGGCCAATGAGGTTAATTCTGGTGCGACGCGGCGTTCTGCTTCCGCGCCTATCTCACAGACAAAGGATCAACATGACAACCCTCCCCAAATGTCCCTCCTGCAGTTCCGAATATACCTACGAAGACGGCGCCCTCTATGTCTGCCCCGAGTGCGGCAACGAGTGGCCCCAGGCGGCGCCGGAGGAAACTCCCGCCGAGAATGTCGTGCATGACGCTTTCGGCAACCAGCTCCAGGACGGCGATTCGGTCACCGTGATCAAGGACCTGAAGATCAAGGGCTCCTCGCTGGTGGTCAAGGTCGGCACCAAGGTCAGGAACATCCGTCTCGTCGACGGCGACCACGACATCGACTGCAAGATCGACGGCATCGGCGCCATGCAGCTGAAGTCGGAGTACGTCAAGAAGGCGTGAGTGCCGACCATGTGAAGGCATGAGTGCCGACCATGATCAAAGCCTCCCCTCCGAACAAAAAGAACCCCGACGGTCTTAGCCGCCGGGGTTCCGCTTTTTTCCGCTTTTTCCGGGGACACAGAAAAGGGGAGATGAAAAAGTAGCCTGTCCCCTTTTCTTCCCCTTTTCTTAGCGCTGGCCGGTTACGGTCGATCAAAGAGCGGCATCGCGCATCTCTTCCATCTCGAAGCCGCGGTCCAGGAGGATCACCTCGATCTCCGACCCGGCTGGGTAGGCCGTCTCCGGCGCCAGCTTCATCAGGGCGTTGCCAAGGACCAGCGAGGATAGGCGCCCCGAACTCTGGTTGCCGGTGCTGGAAACCTGGTAGCGCTCTCCGTTTCGGGAGACGATGCCGCGCACGAGGTGCGGGCGCCCCCCCTTGTTGGCGATGGCCTCCTGCAGGGTCGCCTGCACCCGGGGGCGGAAAACCCCGCGGTGACCCATGGCCTTCAGGATGCAGGGGCGCACGAAAAGTTCGAAGGAGACCATGGCGGCGACCGGGTTCCCCGGCAGGGCGAAGATCGGCGTCCCGTTCAGCATGGCGAAGGCGAGCGGCTTGCCCGGCTTCATGTCGACCTTCCAAAAACCGACCTCGCCCCCGAGCTGCTCGATGGCTGCCTTCACGTAATCCCGGTCCCCCACCGAAACGCCCCCGCTTATCACCAGCAGGTCGCACTCAAGGCCCTGCTGGATCTTCTCGCAGGTCGCCTCGAGGTTGTCGGCGGCGATGCCCAGGAGCCGCGGCTCCCCCCCTGCATCGAGTACCTGGGCGGCGAGGCTGTAGCTGTTGCTGTTGATGACCTTCCCCGGCACCGGCATGGAGCCGGGTTCCAGGAGCTCGTCGCCGGTGGAGAGTATGGCGACGCGCGCGCTGCGGTGGACCGGCACCGCGGTGTTCCCCATGGCCGAGAGCATGCCGATCTCCTGCGGGCGCAGCAGGGAACCCGCCCTGATCACGACCTGGCCGCGGCTGATGTCCTCACCGCGCTGGCGCACGTGGCTGCCCGCCTTGACCGGACCGCGCAGCCGGATCAGCTCTCCCTGGTCCTCCACGTCCTCGATGGGGACGACGGAGTCGCACCCGGGGGGGAGGGGGGCGCCAGTCATGATTTTGATCGCCTCACCCGGCGGCACCGGCGTCTCGCGCACCTCTCCCGCGGGCAGGAATCCGGTCACTCTGAGGGTGCCGTCGACGAGCCCGGCATGGTTGAAGGCAAAGCCGTCCATGGCCGAGTTGTCGGCCGGAGGAATGTCCCACGGGGCGATGTGGTCCTCGGTGGTGACCCGGTTCAGTCCCTGGAAACAGGTGACCTTTTCCGCCTGCAACGGATCGATACGACCGAGAATTATGCGTTGTGCTTCCTCGATGCTGATCATGCACCTTCTCCTGTGCCGCATAGGTAGTTGCGCTGCCAGCATGTTGTTCCCGGCCAGCGCCTGTTCTTTGATTTGTTTTAATGTCGGCGTTATACCAAGGCCGTACCACGGTCGCAAGTAAAAAACATCCCCCGCATGGAGTCGCTGCGGAGTCCGCACTTGAAAAAACAAAAGCCCCGGCGACCTGACGTCACCGGGGCTTTTTTGCCTTTGGGGCTGCTACCAGTTCACCGCTCCCACCATCTGCCGCAGCATGATGATCAGGTCGGCGACGTCGATGACGCCGTCGGGAACAGGCCGTCCGTCAGCCCCAAGCGGTGCGACATCGAAGAACCCCTTGTCGCCGTCGGACAGCTGCGCCTGTCCCAGCATGGACCGGTAGGCCGCCTGCACCTCGGGCAGCGTGTAGCTGTTGGTGGCGAAGCTGGCCGCGACCGTGTGCGCCGCGGTCACGTCCTTCAGCACATAGCTGCCGTCGGCGACCTGGCCCAGGCAGTCGCTGCCGTTGTCGGAGAGGGTGGCCAGGTGGAAGCCTGCCTTGGCCGTCATGGTGCAGGTGGCGCTCCCGCCGTGGATGGTCTCGGCCGGGCAAGTGATGGTCCCCTTGTCATCGGCGCTGGTGGCGGTCAAGGGGTAGAAAATGGCGTTGAAGCTGACGGCGACGGTGCAGTCCGCGGTAACCGGGGCGGTGGCGTAGGTCGCACCGGTGAGCATCCCTGCGCAACCGCTGACGGAGGCGATGCGGTAGCCGGTATCAGGCGACAGGGTGAAGCTGGCCACGGTCCCGTACTCTACGGTCTGCACCGTCGCCGGGGTGATCACCCCGTGAACGGCTGCTGCCGGGGTGACCTGGTGCGTGTCGATGCCGAAGGTGGCGCTTACCGCCACGTTCCCGGTCACGCCGGCAAGCACCAGGGGGTTGGCGGAGGAGGTGAAACCGTTGCTCCCGGTCCACCCCAGGAAGTGGTAGCCGGTCGCCGCGACGGCGCTGACTGCGGCGGTGCTGCCGCCATGGTCGACGCTCTGCGCTGCCGTCCCGGTGAGCGTGCCGTGGTCGCCAGCGGTGTAGCTCACGGTGTAGCTGTTGATGGCGAAGGCGGCGCTTAGCGCCATGTTCCCGGTCACACCGGTCAGCACCAGGGGATTGGCGGAGGAGGTGAAACCGTTGCTCCCGGTCCACCCCAGGAAGTGGTAGCCGGTCGCCGGGACGGCGCTGACTGCGGCGGTGCTGCCGCCATGGTCGACGCTCTGCGTTGCTGCCTCGGTGAGCGTGCCGTGGTCGCCAGCGGTGTAGCTCACGGTGTAGCTGTTGATGGCGAACCCGGCTCGGAGGTCGTGGTTGGCGTTGATGGCTGCGAACTGGTAGCTGAACGAGGAGGTCCCGGCGGCGGCCGGCTGGTTCACCGTGTCCACCGTGACGTTGGCGATGTGATAGCTGCTGTCAGCCAGCGCGGTGCAGGAAACCGTCCCGTTGTAGTCGGCGGTGGCAGCCGGGGTGCAGGTGATGCTCCCCCCGCTGCCGCTGGTGGTGGCGATGGTGTACCTGATCGGCGTGAAGGAAGCGCTGATCGAGCAGTTGCCGGTTATGGCCCCGGTCGTGTAGGTGGTGCCGTTCAGGGTGCCGCCGCATCCCGCTGCCGAGGCTACCTGGTAGCCGGTGTCGGGGACCAGGGTGAACGTGGTGGCCCCCTGGTAGGCGACGGTCTGGGGCGATGACGGGATGATCCTGCCGTTGACTGGGCTCGCCGGCGTTACCAGGTAGGTGTCCAGGGCGAAGTGAGCGGTAACCACAAGACCCGCCGCCACGTCGGTCACGGTCAGGGGGTTGGCCGTCGTGGTGACGAAACCGTTGTTTCCGGTCCAGTTCACGAAGTGCGAGCCGGTGCCGGGGACGGCGGTGACCGCCGCTGCGGTCCCCCCATGGTCGACGTTCTGATTGCTGCTCCCGGTGATGCTGCCGTTGCCGTCGACGGTGAAGGTGAGCTGGTAGTTGTTGATGTCGAACGCCACCGCAATGGTGTGGTCGGCGTCCAACGGGCCGAAGGAGTAGGTATAGCTGGTCCCGCCTGCCGTCGCCTGGTTGAGGCCGTCCACGGTGGCCGTGGCGACATGGTTTCCGGCTGTCGCGGTCGCCGTGCAGGATACGGGGGTGCCGAAGCTTGCGCTGGCCGCCGGCGTGCAGCTGAGGGTGCCGCTGCCGGTCGTGGTGGTCGCGATGGTGTAGGTCTGCGGAGTGAACGAGAAGTTCACGGTGCAATCCGCGGTAGCGACACCGAGGTTATAGACGTTGCCGTTGAAGGAGCCCGGTGGGCAGGTCCCGCCGACGCTCCCCGCCAGCAGGTAACCGGGGTCGGGCGCAACGGTGAACGCGGCCGCCGAGCCGTAGGCGACGGTGAGCGGGTTGGCGGAGGTGATGCTGCCGCTGCCGTCGGCTACGGCGGCGCTCAGGGTGACCTGGGCCGGGTTGCGTACCAGCATGACCATCCGGCCGGGGACGGGCGGGGTGTTCCAGCTTTCCGGATAGGCCGCACCGACGGGATGGACGATCCACTTGTAGGCCCCGGCGTAGTTGAGGTCGGTGTCCGAGGTCCAGTAGTAGGTGTGCTGGCCGTTCACGAACCCCTGGCTGTTCAACCAGGCCCCGCCGTCGGCCACGTTCTGGCTGCTGATGCTCAACAGTTCCTTGCGGTTGGGGAGCCGCCACTCTCCCGCCACCGAGCCGTCGCTGAGGCCGCACGAGCCGCTGGCGAAGGAATTGGCCGTGTCCAGCGCCTGTTGCCAGGTGACGCTGCCAAAACAGTTGGCGTTCTGGAGCCAGACCAGGCCGGTCATGGTGTCGGTCAAGGTGCCGTTGCCGTTGTCGGTAAAGCGCGGCGACGGCCACTCGTGGCCGATCTGCGTCTCCCCGTCCATCCCGGTGCCGGTGCAGTCGATCACGGCGCCGGCGACGTCCCAGCAAAGGGTCTGGCCGGTCCGGGGAAGCTGAATGGTGGCGGCTTGGGCCGCGGGTGCCGTTAGTGCCAGTAATAAAACTGCTGAAAGTGCTTTGGTAAACCACATGACGACCTCCTGGATCGTTTCACACCCGAGGACCCGGCGTCTATTCGATGGTCGCGCTGGAGATGGGGGAGAGGCCGGTGATGGTGGCGCCCTGCAGGTCGACAGCCCGGAAGTCGGTAGTTGAGAAGTCTGACGGCTTGGGAAAACTTCCGCTGCTGACGCCGCAATAGATCCTGGCGAACTCGCCGGTGGTGAACCCCGCCGGGGCGCTGCTGGCCAGCACCACCCGCAACGACCCCGCAGTGGTGGAGGTGGCGGGGGTGAGGGTGGTCAGCGTTACCGCGGTCTGGCCAGTGGTCTGTCCCGAGCCGGTCACCACGCCGGCGGCCACAGCGCCATTGGCGTCGGTTGCGACCGTGACACCGGCGGGCAGGCCCAGCGTGACGGACACGCCGGCGATAGCGCTTCCCTGTGGCAGGGTTCCCACCGTCGACAGGGTCACTACCGCACTGGTGGGCTGCACCTGGGGGGGAGGTATGACTATCGTACCGGTGCCGTTGTCCCCTGTGCCGCCACCCGTCCCGCCTCCGCTACCGCCACTGCTGCCGGTCCCGGCACTGCCACCTCCGCCCCCGCAACCGAGGGTCAGCAACAACAAGCACACCAACAAACCGTATCTGAGCATCTGGCACCTCCTGCCATCCGTCGACTCGCGCCGGACGGCCGATTATCGATTAATTGTTCAGCGTCCTCCGCGCACCGGCCACACGAAATGGGTTGCGGTGGCCTTGTCGCTGCCGTTGATGGCGCCGTCGGGCATGTAGACGTAGCGCGCCCGCAGCATGTGGAAAGCATTGGTGGATGAAGACCAGTAGCCGCTGTTCTGAACGTTGTTGAATGGGTGCCCAGTGGGAAGGGCCGGGTTGATGTTGGAGAGATCCACCAGGCTCTCCAACTCGAGGATGTTGGGCAGGCGCCAGTCCCCGGAGACCGAGTTGTCGGACAGGCCGCACGTCCCCGAGTGGAGGTCTTTCGCGACGGTGAGCGCATCCATCCAGAGTTTGGCGGCAAAACAGTTGGCCTGCTTGAGCCAGATCAGTCCGGTGAGATTGTCGGTGACGGTGCCGTCGTTGTGGTCGGTAAAACGCGGCGAGGGGGGCGCCAGTCCCATCTGCAGTTCCCCGTCCTGCCTGGTCCCCGCACAAGGGATCTCCGTCCCGGCGGAATCGTAACAGGCCTTTTGCCCAGTCTTGGGCAGTTGGACCACTCCGGCACCGGCGTCCCGTAGTAGCGGCAATGCCAGGAGCAGCACAGCCGCCGCCAGGCTCAACCACCATTTGCATACCTGATCCGTGATGCTGTTTTTGTGTAGCATGGGCTGTCTCCTTAGTCGCGCAGCAGTGGCGCCAAATGCGAACAACGTCGGGTTGTTTAACGCGCTCTAATGTTACTTGAGATGCCGGACCCGGCAATGGTCACAAGTCACAATTTAGGTAAGTTATTTCCGCACATCCTCTCACCGCGGCAGCGCAGATACGGTCTTGCAAAAAACTGCAGAATCCTATACCTTTGCGGCGCGACAATTCTCCCCGGCGGGGCCCTGCGACCAGGGCGCGCCAAAAGGAACACGATCATGGGCATATTCGGCAAGATGTTCGGCAAAGACTCTGCGGAGAGCAGGGGCACCACACCTGCCAAGGGGGTCACCTTCGTCAACGCGCTGTCGATGCAGGTGCGCGGCGAAATGGAGGAAGCTCTTGCTGCCTACGCCGGCATGGCTGAACGGGACGAGAACGACTTCCTGGCCCTTTTCTTTGCCGCCGCTGTTAAAGCGGGGAACGGGAAACTGGAGGAGGCGGTGCAGGGGCTGCGGGATGTGAGCGCGCGCATCGCCGAAACCGGTGAGAGCATCTCCCGCGTCATCGTGGTCGAACTCTCCAACGTGCTGGCGGACGATGTGGTGACGGTCAAGCGCCCGGCGGTGACCGACCTGGTGGTTTCCTTCGGTGACCTGCTCAAGCAGGAGGGGTACACGCGCGAGAGCGCGGTCTGCTTCGAGATAGCGACCGGCCTTGCCCCGGACAACGCCCACCTGCTGCACAAGCTGGGGGATACCCTGCACGACCTGCGCATCTACGACTACGCCGAGAGCGTGCTCGTGGAGGCGCTCAAGCAGGCGCCTTTCCACTTCGGCGCCCTCTACACCTACGCGGTCCTGTTGCAGGACCTTGGGCGCAACGACGAGGCGATCGCTCATTACGAGAAGGCGGTCAAGCTGGTCCCCACCCACGTCAGCTGCCAGAACAACTTCGGCGCGGCGCTGTTGCGCGCCAACCGCCTGGACGAGGCGCTGGAACACTGCAGCACGGCACTGGAGCTGGACCCCAAGGCGCCGTTGGTAAAGATCAACCTGGGCTACATTTACCTGCTCAAGCAGGACTTCGCTGCCGCCCGCAAGAGCTTCAGCGGCGCCCTCGAGCTCAACGACAGGCTCGCCCCGGCCTACTACGGGCTGGCCTCGGCGGAGCAGGCCCTGGGGGGCGACCCGCGCACGATCCGGGAGCTGTACCAGAAGGCGATCGAGGTGAATCCTTCCATCGCGGAGGCCCACTACGCCCTGGCGAACCTCCTGGCCGCCGACAACGACCCGCAGGCGCTCACCCACTACGCCAACGCCCTGCAGCTGAACAGCTCCCTGCCCAACCTGCGCCGCGACTACGGCTACGCCTGCCTGCAGCAGGGGAAACTCGATGAGGCCCTGGAGCAGTTGAAGCTGGCCGTGATGCTCAACCCCGAAGATGCCGATGCGCGCGATCTCCTGGCCCAGGCGCAGGGTGCGCAAAGCTGAACGCTGATACCGGGTGCACCGCCCGGTTTTTTTATGTGATGATGTTTGAAGGAGGTGTGTGATGTATCGCTCGCTGTTTGTCCTTCTGCCACTTCTAACTGCCTTCGTGGCAGGGCCCGCTGTTGCCGCAGAGCCTGCGGCCGCAAAGGATGCCGTTACTCCCCTGTGGCACCAGACGACCAAAGAAGCCACTCCCGCCCAGGATGTCAAGACCGAGGCCAAACCCGTGGCTGCCCCGGAGGCCAAGCCGGAAGTCAAGCCGGAGACTGTACCGGTAAGCAGGCAGGAGGCCAGGCCGGAGACTCCATCTGCAAGCAGGCAGGACGCTGCCCCGGGAGACAAGCAGGAGCCTGCACCCGGGACCGGGCAGCAGGCGCAACCGGCGCAGCAGCCGGGCAAGACAGCCGCCAAGGAGATCGAGTACGGCACCCAGGAGCAGTACCGCGCCTGCATGTACTCCGAGGATCACATCAAGGATCTGCGCAAGATGCTGGAAGAGCACATCATCCAGAACAACGAGATGATGATGGAGATAAAGAAGCAGGCCGCCGCGCTGCTCGACATGCAGCGCAAACTGGTGATGTCCGATGATGCCCAGGTGGAGGAGTTCAACCGGCGCACCCAGGAACACAACCTCGTGGTCAAAGCGGCCAACGAAGCCACCGACAAGCTGAAGCTTGAACTGGAATCCTTCAACAACAGGTCCATGGATCACAATCAGAACTGCGCTTCGTTGATCGTCAAGATGTCCGACCGTGACGTAGTCATGAAAGAGCGGGCGCCCGCTCCCAAGCAGTAGCTGATGCAGAGGGGGGCAAAGCCAGCTCACAGCAGCCAGCCTCCGTGAACAAGTAAAACGATAGTCCCAGCGAGCCTACTACGGCAGGTCTATTACCATCATTCCACCGTCCCTCCCTCTCCCCCCGGGAGAGGGCCGGGGTGAGGGCGCTACAATTGGCGATCCCCTTGCTCCATGGCAACGCCCTCACCCCTTCCCCTCTCCCGGTGGGCGAGGGGATGTGACAACTTCCCTACCCGCTGAGCCCCTCCCGCAAGGAGAGGGGGGACACCCCACCATTCCCTCATCTGCTTTCAAATTTTTTGATCTCAGTCAATGCGCTTCTCAGGTCTACGCCTAATATCACGTTACCAATGGGTAACGGGGGCGTGACGACAATGACAGAGAGTGAACCCGGCAATGCGGTCTACCGCGCCATATTGACCAGCATGGGCGAGGGGATCATCTTCGCCGACCACACCAACAGGATCGTCTGCGTCAACGCGGCGGCCGAGCAGATCCGCGGCATCGACGCCGCCAACTACCTGGGGCGCGACCTCTTGGCCATCCACTCGCCACCGGCCCGCTCACGCATCGCCGACATCCTGGCCAGCCTCAGAAGCGGGACGCTCGCCTTTCATACCCGGCCTCTCGAGGTCAAGGGACGCATCTTCGAAAACAGCTACTATCCCATCAAGGACGGGGACGACCGCTTCGTCGGCACCCTCATGGTGAGCCGCGACATCACCGAGCGGGAACATCTCAAGGAAGAGAACTCCGTGCTGCGCGACCAGCTCCTGAGTGAATACTCCTGCGGCGGCATGATCGGCCGCAGTCCCGCGATGCAGCCCGTCTTCCAGATGATCCGCTCCACCGCTCCCCTCGACTCCACCATCCTGATCACCGGTGAAAGCGGCACCGGCAAGGAACTGGTGGCGCGCGAACTGCACGGCAAGAGCCGGCGCAGCGGCTCCCCCCTCATCAAGATCAACTGCGCCGCCCTCCCGGAAAACCTGCTGGAATCGGAACTGTTCGGCTTCGAGAAGGGGGCCTTTACCGGCGCCCTCAAGGAGCGTAAAGGGAAGTTCGAGCAGGCCCACCGCGGCACCCTGTTCCTGGACGAGATCGGCGAGCTGCCGCTGTCGGCCCAGGCGAAGCTGCTGCGCGTGTTGCAGGAAAAGACCGTGGAGCGGATCGGCGGCAGCCGCGAGATCCAGGTCGACGTGCGCATCGTCGCCGCCACCAACCGCGACCTGCGCCAGGACGTCGCCGCGGGACAGTTCCGGGAGGACCTCTTTTACCGGCTGAACGTGATCCCGATCGAGCTTCCTCCTCTGCGGGAGCGTCTGGAGGACATCCTGCCCCTGGCCACCGTCTTCCTGTCCCGGTTCGCCGCCGAAATGGGGCGCACGGAGCTCAAGCCCTCCCGGGAGGCGAAGGAGGCCCTGTTGAACCACCGCTATCCCGGCAACGTCAGGGAGCTCAAGAACGCCATGGAACGCGCCACGGCGCTGTGCACCGGCAACATCCTCATGCTCGACGACCTTCCACCCGAATTCCGTTGCGGCGCCTTTGCCGCGCCGGAAGCGGAGGCGCTGCGCGACCCCGTCCAGGGCTCGGTCCTTGCCAGCAAGCTCGACGACCGGGAGGCGGAGCTGATCGAGCAGGCACTGGCGGTAACCGGCCATCGCCGCGCCGAGGCCGCCCGCCTGCTGGGCATCTCGCGCAAGACCCTCTGGAAGAAGATGAAACGTTACCGGTAGGTAACGCCGCGTTACCCACCGGCCACACACTTCTCACTGCCTGTATCCTGGAAACGACGCAATTCTCACGCTTTGTGGCTGCCGCCGGCGTGGCACGCTCCCTGCTCAAGGTAATGTCACATCGTTACCAACCAGAACAGAGGAGAATGTGATGAAGATGCTGCGAGGATGTGTCGCCATGGCGGTGGCGGGAGTGGCGCTGGCGGGAGCCGGTTGCTCCCCGAAGAAGATCGAACTGTCCGAGGTGCGCCCGGCCATTGCCGACGGGACCGTGGACCCGGCCGAGTGGGGCAAGCTCTACCCCAAGCAGTACCAGCTCTGGAAGCAAACCTCCGAGCCGACGCCGGCCGGGAAGAGCAGGTACAAGAAAGGGTGGGACGTCGGTGAGGAAAACCCCGACAAGATCGACGAGTACCCCTTCCTCGCGCTCCTTTACAACGGCTGGGCCTTCGGGACCGAGTACAAGGAGCCGCGCGGGCACTTCTACATGGTGCAGGACCAGCTCGAGGTCGATCCCGGCCGCTACAAGGCCGGCGGTTCCTGTCTGACCTGCAAGACCCCCTACGCCCCCACGCTGCAGAAACAGCTGGGCAGGGACTATTTCGCCCAGCCCTACCAGGAAATCCGCGGCAAGATCCCCAAGGCCGACCAGACCCTCGGCGTCGCCTGCATCGACTGTCATGACAACCGCGACATGTCTCTCAAGATCTCGCGCGGCTTCACCCTGGGCAAAGGGCTGGAGAAGCTGGGCGTCGACCAGTCCAAGCTGACCCGCCAGGATCTGAGGACTCTCGCCTGCGCCCAGTGTCACGTCACCTACAGTATCCCCAAGGATGCCGACATGAAATCCACCGACGTCTTCTTCCCCTGGGACGGGAGCAAGTGGGGCGGCATCACCATCGAGAACATCATCAAGAAACTCAGGAGCAACAAGCCGAGCGGCGAGTGGACCCAGAGCGTCACCGGCTTCAAGCTCGCCTTCATCCGTCACCCCGAGTTCGAGCTCTTCTCCAACAACAGCGTGCACTGGCAGGCCGGCGTCACCTGTGCCGATTGCCACATGCCGGCTAGCGACGTCGCCGGTCAGAAGGTGTCGGACCACCGCATCATGAGCCCGCTCAAGAACGACCTGAAGGCGTGCAAGCAGTGCCATGACGACTCCCCCGAGCAGATGAGGGAGAAGATCTTCGCCATCCAGGACCGGGTCATGTCGCAGTTCATCCGCTCCGGCTACGCCACCGCCACCGACGCCAAGCTGTTCGAGATGGCGCACAAGGCGCGCGCCTTCGGCAAAAAGCTCGATGAAACGCTCTACGCCCAGGCCAAGGACCACTACGAGGAGGCCTTCTACCGCGTGGTCTTCATCGGGGCCGAGAACTCGGTCGGCTTCCACAACCCCGACGAGGCGCAGCGCGTGTTGGGCGACGCCTTGTCCCACGCGGCGGCGGCCGAGCGGCAGTTGCGTGAGCTGTTGGCCAGGGCCGGGGTGGACGTGCCCGCCAAGGTGGACCTGGAGCTGGCGAAGTACCTGAACAACCGCGGCGTGAAGAAGCTGATGTTCAAGGCCGAGCACGAGATCAAGGACCCACTCGCGGGTAAATAGCTTGCCATCGAGGGGCGGCGCCTGGGTGTGCCGCCCCTTTTTTTCTAACCGTGGCCCGGCTCCCCTCTCCCTCTGGGAGAGGGTGGCCGAAGGCCGGGTGAGGGCGCCGGACTAGGGGACTGGCTCCGCCAGGTGCCTGTCCCCTTAGGGCTTGGGTAAGGCGGGGCTAAGCGGAATGGAGCGTTCCGCCCGGCAACACCGGGACTGGGTCCCCCCTCCCCTTGCGGGAGGGGGCTAGGGGGTGGGGGATGGTGCCACCATCGCCGTGCTCCTGCGGCTTCACCCACCCCCCGTCCCCCTCCCGTCAAGGGAGGGGGAGACAAGCTTTTAATTGTTATCAGGAGGTGACTTGTTTATGAAACGACGCCTTTCCGTGGTGATGCGGAGGCAGGTCGCCATCGGCAAGAGGCTGGCGCGGGTGCCGCGCCGCTGCCGGGCCCCTTTGCGCGGCACGCGCGGTCCCATGACGCTTCGCTATGCCGCCTGGAGCTTTGTCAGCGCCATGGCCGGCCTCCTCGCCATCAGCGAACTGACCATCCTGCTCGGGCATCCGCTGCTGATCGGTTCCCTGGGCGCTTCGGCGGTGCTCCTGTTTGGGGCGACCGAGTCGCCGCTGGCGCAGCCGCGCAACCTGGTGGGCGGGCACGTGGTCTCCGCCGTGGTGGCGGTGGTCGTAGTCGCCTTATTGGGATCGACGCCGCTTTCCATGGCCCTTGCCGTCTGCACTTCCATCTTCCTCATGAATCTGACCCACACCACCCATCCCCCCGGCGGCGCGACCGCCCTGATCGGTGTGCAGGGGGCGGTGGGGCCTTCCTTCGTGCTGCTCCCGGTACTGACCGGCGCGCTGATCCTGCTCGTGGTGGCCTGCTTCACCAACAACGTCGTCTATCACCGCTCCTACCCGCGCCACTGGCTGTGACCGGCCCAAAAGTGCTTCAAATAATCCGTACTTTATGATAGTAGGTGAATGCCTTTGGATTTAAACGCGCAACCGCATTGATGTACTAAGGGAGAGGTTACCGGTGATAGCAAAGATCGTGGTTCGTTATGCCGACGGCAGGGTTGTCAAGGGTACCACCGAGGACCTCGCCGCCAACAAGATGCTCTTTCACCTGGCTGAAGCTGAAACGGGAAAGCGCTACGAAGTGAATGTCGCCGACTTGAAGGCCATCTTCTTCGTCAAGAACTTCCAGGGGAACTCTGAATACCAGGAGCAGCTGGACGTGGAAAGGGTGGGGCTGGGCAAGAAGATCAGGATCTGCTTCAAAGACGGCGAAACCCTGGTGGGCTACACCCAGGGTTTCTCACCGGCACGCGCCACCTTCATCGTTTTTCCCTGCGACCCGGACAGCAACAACGAGAAGGTTTTCGTCGTGACCGCCGCGGCCGACAAGGTGGAATTCGTATAGAGACGATGATGACCGAAGCCACCTGTCCCTTCTGCCGGATGGATCCTGCGCAGGTCCTTTTGGAAAACGAACTGGCGTTCGCCTTCCACGACGGCTTTCCGGTCACCCTGGGGCACACCCTCGTGGTCCCGAAGCGGCACGTCGCCTCCTTCTTCGAGACCACCACCGAGGAGCAGGCCGCCCTGTTTGACCTGGTGGCCAGGATGCGAGAGCTGCTCCTGCAGCAACACGCGCCGGATGCGTTCAATATCGGGGTCAACGATGGCGCGGCGGCCGGGCAGACCGTGCCGCACCTGCACATTCACCTGATCCCGCGCTATGCCGGCGACACCGAGGACCCCCGCGGCGGTGTGCGCTGGATCATGCCGGTCAAGGCCCCCTACTGGAAAAGGGATGAGCGCTAGCCCTCCTTGAGCTGCCGGTAGAACTCTTCCCGATCGCCGGTCGGGCGTTGGCAGCTCCTGTTCCTGCACAGGTACGCGACCGCACGGTCAGCTTCCGATACCTTCCCCTCCACCAGCGGGATCAGCCTCGCCGCCTGCCGCAACTCCTCTCCCTCACATACCACCACCAGCACCCGGTTCGGGAGGAAGACCCGCCTGAACGCAGCCAGGAAGGGCTCCGCCAGTTCCGGCTTCCCTTCCGGCGCCACGATAACCACCTCCTTCGGCGTCTGCTGCTCATAATCGACGGCCAGGAGCATGTCGGAGAGGGCGGCGGGGGATTTTACCAGCTGCGTCGCGAAGGCGGACAGGGCACGATCGGCCTGCTCCAGCAGCCGGGCATCGCCGGTCAGGGTGTTCAGGCGCAGCAGGTTCATCACCATGACGGAATTGCCCGACGGTATCACGCCGTCATAGGCCGGCTTTTCCCGGGAGATGAGCCGCTCGTGGTGCGGCCCGGTCATGAAGAATCCCCCCAGTTCCCGATCCTCGAACTGCTCCACTGCTGCCGCACACAACTCGAGCGACCGCTCCAGCCAGCGCAGTTCATGGCTCGCCTCGAAGAGGTCGATCAGCCCGGCGATGACGAAGGCGTAATCGTCCAGGAACCCTTCGCCCCGAGCGCTCCCCTCCTGGTAGCTGTGGCGCAGCCTCCCCTCCTGCATCATGTGCTGCAGCACGAATCCCGCCGCCTTTGCCGCCACCTGGACCAGTTCCGGGTTGTCCAGCACCAGTCCGGCACGGGCGAAAGCGGAGATGGCGAGGCCGTTCCACGATGCCAGGATCTTCTCGTCCCTCAAGGGAAGGGGCCTCTTGGCGCGGGCCCGGTACAGGAGCTCGCGGCAGTCCGCCAGCATGAGCTCGAGTTCCTGTTCCGGGAGTTTCAACTCTACCGCCAGCTCGGCGAGGCTTCGGTCGCGGTGCAGGATGCTGCGCCCCTCGAAGTTCCCTCCTTGCGTGACGCCGTAGCAAAGGGCTACCAGGTTGCCCCGGTCCTCGCCCAGTGCATCGATCAACTCCTCCGGGGTCCAGGTGAAAAACACCCCTTCCTCCCGGTGTCCCTCCGGGGTCAGGCTGTCTGCGTCGGTCGCGCTGAAGAATCCTCCTTCCGGGGGCTCCATGTCGCGCTGCAGGTAGCGCAGGATCTCGCGCGCCACCCTGGCGAACTCGGTGCGCCCGGTGGCCTGGAAGCCCTCCAGGTAGGTCACCGCGAGCAGGGCGTTGTCGTAGAGCATCTTCTCGAAGTGCGGGATCTGCCACGCCGTGTCGGTGGCGTAACGGTGGAAGCCGCCCCCGGCCTGGTCGTAGATGCCGCCGGCGGCCATCTGCTGCAGGGTCAGTTCGGCCATGGCGAGCAGTTGCCGGTCGCCGCTCATCTGGTAGCGGCGCAGCAACAGCGGGAGCGGCAGGGAACTGGGGAATTTCGGTGCGCCCACGAGGCCTCCGTTCCTGTCGTCGAAGCGGTCGCGGTACAGCCTTACCGCCTGCTCCAGGGAGACCTCGCGCCAGGACTCCTCGCCCTCGGTCGGCGCCAGCATGGTGCGGATCGCCTCGGTCAGTTGTACCCCGGCGCGGCTGATCCGGTCCGGTGCGGCGACGTAGCTTTCCCTGATGCGCATGAGCAGCGACAGAAAGCCGAGCCCGCCTGGATGGTCGTTGGGGGGGAAGTAGGTGCCGCCGTAGAAGGGTTTCCGGTCCGGCGCGACGAAGACGTTGAGGGGCCAGCCCCCCTGGAGCCCCATGGCGTGCAGCGCGGTCATGTAGACAGAGTCCACGTCCGGACGCTCCTCGCGGTCCACCTTGATGGCGATGTAGTGCCGGTTCATGAACTCCGCGATGGCCTCGTCCTCGAAGGACTGCTCCTCCATCACGTGGCACCAGTGGCAGGTCGCATAACCTATGCTGATCAGCACCGGCCGGTCCAGCTGTCGTGCCAGCTCGAAGGCCTCCTCGCCCCAGGGGAACCAGTTCACCGGGTTGTGGGCGTGCTGCAGCAGGTACGGGCTGGTCTCCAGGAACAGGCGGTTGGTGTACCTGGCCCATCCCTCCGGGAGCAGGTGCCGCGTGCGCGGCCGGTACGCGTAGCCGCGGCGCTGGCGGAGCTGTTCGTACTGTTCGATGGGAGGCGCAGGCATCCCTTCGGTGCCCGGGAGCGGCTGGTAGTGATCGGCGAGAGTGGACATGGTGTCATCTCCGTCTTATGGTGGTGGCCACGAGCTGCGGCTGGCTGGTAAAGCCCGGGCCGCGGCGCGGGTTGCCGGCGCGAAAGGTTTTACTTTACCATGTTTGCTCATCGGCGGCGATGCCTGTCCTGGCAGGAAATCGAAGAAACGGTTGAGGGCTTGGTTACCGCCGCGTCACGCCGGTTAAAGGCGCCGCAACCGGAGGCGCTGCCTGGGCAGACGCAGCAGCAGAGATGTTCAGAGGTCCCGATTGGGGAGGGGAAGCAGATGGCAGCAACGAGACAGGCTGCCCGAGCTTGCGCCCGAGGCAGCCTGAGAGGGGACTGTCAGGGGACTGTCAGGGGACTGTCAGGGGACTGTCAGGGGACTGGCTCCGCAGGTGCCTGTCCCCCTTTGCCGGCTGAGAGGCAGCCTCGGCAATCAGCCGATGCGGGACTGCCTGCCGCAATCCTGCATGGCGAAGAAGAGCTGGGAATGGGGGTTGGGGATGCGGTGGGGGAGTTCGCCCCGCACGTGGCTGCGCCGCGGAGGGGAATAGGCGGGAACGTCGCTTCGGCCCCCCTTGAGGTATTCCGCGGTGATCAGCTTGAACTCCCTGCGGGCGGCTGCCAGTGTGGCATCGAAGAACCGGCACAGGGCGGGCTCCTTGAAGCACCGGCAAAAGGTGGCGTAAAGGTCGATGCTGAAACGCTTGTCGAGCAGCGCCTGGTGCAGGTGGTTGACTGGAGGCGTTGCCGGTTCCACCGCCGCAGGGATCCGCGCCGGCATCGCCGCGATCTCCGTTTCCGCCGTCTCGTGCTGGGACAGCTGCTGCAGCAGGGCTTCGATGTGCCGCGACTCTTCCTGGGCCAGCCGCTCAAAGAAGCTCCTTTGCACCAGTTCGGTCGCAGCCATAGCGCCCCTGCGGTACAGCCGCTCGCTGTTTCTCTCCATGTTCACCGCCAGCCTGATCGCTTCTGCCAGTAGCTCTCTCATCGCTCGTTCTCCTGCCGCGGCCCTTCCCGCCGCCGGTAAACCTGCTCCTTTCCAAAGGTGTGTAATTTTTAACATTTGCAATGCTAGCCTCGCTGGCAACCTGAGTCAATCGGGTTAATATTAATGCTTGAGGCCTGCGCTACACATGAGAGGGGGCGGCAGCCGAACCGGTGTGGCATTTTGAGCGGCACCTGTGCTATGGTGTCCCCTTGTGTCTGATTTTGGCAGTATCAAGGAAGAGTAGATGACGATTAGATGGTATCCCGGCCACATGAGCAAGGCGCTCGAACAGATCTCGGAACTGGTCCGCAAGATCGACCTGATCATCGAGGTGCTCGATGCACGCCTCCCGTACTCCAGCTCCAATCACCTGCTGGAGCAGGTACGCCGGAACAAGCCCTGCATCAAGGTGCTGAACAAAAACGATATAGCCGACCCGGCCGCGACCAGGGCCTGGGTGCAGCACTTCCAGAAGAACTCGGGCGTGCGCGCGCTGCCGCTGGTGGCGAAGAACATCCCAGAGGTGAAGAGCCTGGTGAAGCTGTGCAAGCAGCTGGTGCCGCAGCGCGGCAACCCCGGCTACCCGATCCGAACCATGGTGGTGGGCATCCCCAACGTGGGCAAGTCGACGCTGATCAACACGCTGGCGGGGAGAAGCATCGCCAAGGTGGGGGACCGCCCGGCGGTGACCATGCGCCCGCAGCAGATCCCGCTCAACAACGGCATCCTCATCTTCGACACCCCCGGTCTCCTGTGGCCCGCCATGGACGACCAGGGGGGCGCCTACCGCTTGGCCGCCAGCGGCGCCATCGGCGCCAACGCGCTCGACTACACCAACGTCGGGGTCTTCGCCGCCGCCTACATGATGCGTCGCTACCCGGACCTCCTGAAGGAGCGCTACAAGCTGGCCGAGCTTCCGGAGACCCCGTACGAGGTGGTCGAGGCGGTGGGACGCTGCCTCGGCTGCATCATGAGCGGCGGCGTGGTCGACGTGCACCGCGCGGCCGAAACCTTCCTGCGCGAGCTGCGCGCGGGCAAGGCGGGGCGCATCAGCTTCGAGGAGCCCGGGACCCCGGAGGATGTCGAGGCGGAACTGCTCCGTTTCGCGGGCATCGAGGTAGGCGAGCAGCACCAACAGGCACCGATAATGCCGGATTAAGACCATGGAACGCCGTCCGCTTCGGACCAGCCGCATGCACACCGGACCAGCGCAGCTCCTCCCCTGGCAGGGGAGGGGGCGCCTCCTCCTCGCCTTTTTCACCCTGTTCGCCCTCTGTCTTCTTGCCGCTCCCTCTGCACCACTGGCAGCCGGTGCGGCCGGTGCCGTCCAGCCCCGCACCGTCGTGGTCGGCGGCGACCGTGACTATCCCCCCTACGAGTTCATCGATCGCTCCGGCCAGCCCGCCGGCTACAACGTCGACCTGACCCGCGCCATCGCCGAGGTCATGGGGATGAAGGTGGAGTTCCGCCTGGGGAACTGGTCGCAGATGCGCGACGCGCTCCAGTCGGGGCGGGTGGACGTGCTGCAGGGGATGTCCTACTCCACCGAGCGCGCCGGCGAGGTCGACTTCTCCGTGCCTCATGCCGTGGTTAACCACGCCATCTTCGGCCGCAAGGACAACCCCTCGGTCAACTCCCTGGAAGAGCTCAAGGGGAAGACGGTCGCGGTGCATCGCGGCGGCATCATGCACGACTACCTGATCAAGCAGGGGCTGGGGGGGAGACTCACCCTGACCGACACCCCTGCCGATGCCCTGCGGCTGGTCGCCTCGGGCAAGGTCGAATACGCCGTGGTGGCCATCGTCCCCGGCATGTACATGATCCGGGAGCTGAAGCTCAGCAACCTGGTGCCGGTGGTGCGCAACGTCGCCACCCAGCGCTACTGCTACGCGGTAGACAAGGGGAACGTCGAGCTCCTGTCGCGCTTCAACGAAGGGCTCGCCATCCTCAAGAAGACCGGGCAGTACGACGCCATTCACAACAAGTGGCTCGGGGTGGTGGACACCACGCCCATCGACTGGTGGACCATCGTCAAGTACGCCGCGGTGGTGGTGGTGCCGCTCTTCCTCCTATTGAGTATCTTCGCCCTCTGGTCGCGTACCCTGCACCGGCAGGTGGCCCTGAGAACCGCGGACCTGACCCGGGAGATCGCGGAACGGCGCCAGGTCGAGGAGGAACTGCGGCTGAACCAGCAGCAACTGGTGCAGGCGGACAAGATGGCGGCGCTGGGCGTGCTGGTCTCCGGCGTGGCGCACGAGATCAACAACCCGACCGGAATCATCCTGCTGGAGGCGCCCATCCTGAAGCGCTTCCACACCGACGCCACCAAGATCCTGGAGCGCTACTACGAGGAAAACGGCGACTTCACCTGCGGCGGGCTGCCGTATTCCAGGATGCGCCAGGAGGTGCCCAAGTCGCTGGCGAAGATCCAGGACGCCGGCAAGCGCATCAAGAGGATCGTGGACGACCTGAAGGATTTCGCCCGCCAGGACACCACCAGCGGCAATGACGTCATCGACCTGAACACCGCGGCCCAGGCGGCGGTGCGGCTGGTGGAGCCGACCATCCGCAAGGCGACCCGCAACTTCAGCGTCGGCTACCGCAAGGGGCTGCCCCGGGTGCGCGGCAGCCGGCAGCGCATCGAACAGGTACTGGTCAACCTGATCCTGAACGCCTGCCAGGCGCTCCCCGACCCGGAACGGGGCATCGAGCTGGTTACCTGGCACGACGTCTTTCGGGATTCGGTGGTGCTCAGGCTGCGCGACGAGGGGACCGGCATCGCCCCCGAGCATCTCTCCCGCCTGACCGACCCCTTTTTCACCACCAAGCAGGACCAGGGCGGCACCGGCCTCGGGCTTTCCGTCTCCGCCGGCATCGTCAAGGAGCATGGGGGCACCCTGGAGTTTCAATCCGACGGCAGCGGCACCACGGTTACCCTGACCCTGCCCGCCCATCACAAGGAGGTTGACGCGTGACCGAGACCCTCTACCCCGATTTCGGCGTCCTATTGGTCGATGACGAACCCGATTGGCTCGGTTCCCTGACCCTCACCCTGGAGACCGCCGGGGGGATCAACAATATCACCACCTGCAGCGACAGCCGCCAGGTGCTCTCGATACTGGAAGAGAAGCGCATCGGACTGGTCATGCTCGACCTCACCATGCCGCACCTTTCCGGCGAGGAGGTGCTGGCCCAGATCGCGGAACGCTACCCCGACACGGCGGTGATCATCCTGAGCGGGCTGAACCAGCTGGAGACCGCGGTGCGCTGCATGCGCCTGGGCGCCTTCGACTACTGCGTCAAGACCGACGAGGAGGAGCGCATCGTCGGCAGCGTGCTGCGGGCGATCCGCATGGTGGAGATGAGAAGCGAGTTCCAGGAGGTGTCCAGCCGCCTGATCTCGCGCGAGCTGTCGCACCCGGAGGCGTTCTCCGCCATCGTCACCGGCGACCGCAGCATGCTGGACGTCTTCGCGTATATCGAGGCGGTGGCCAAGAGTCCGCAGCCGCTCTTGATCACCGGGGAGAGCGGGGTAGGGAAGGAGCTGATCGCCCAAGCCGTGCACCGGCTGAGCGGCTGCCGCGGCAAGCTGGTCACGGTGAACGTGGCGGGTTTGGACGATACCGTCTTCGCCGACACCCTGTTCGGGCACGTGCGCGGCGCCTATACCGGCGCGGACCAGGCGCGCCGCGGCATGGTGGAGGAGGCAAGCGACGGGACGCTCTTCCTGGACGAGATCGGCGACCTGAGCATCCCGTCACAGGTGAAGCTGTTGCGGCTTCTGCAGGAGCGCGAGTACTATCCGCTGGGGTGCGACCTCCCCAAGCGTCTCAAGGCGCGCATCATCGTGGCGACGCACCAGAACCTTTCCGCCAAGGAAGGGGAGGGGAAGTTCCGCCGCGACCTGTACTACCGCCTGCGTACGCACCGGGTGCAGATTCCCGCTCTCAGGGAGCGGCGCGGCGACATCCCGCTGCTCCTGGATCACTTCCTGGCCGAGGCGGCCGAGGCGCTCGGCAAGAAGAAGCCGACGCCCCCCAAGGGGCTGGCGCAGTTCCTCTCCACCTACAGCTTCCCCGGCAACGTCAGGGAACTGAAAGCGATGGTCTTCGACGCGGTCAGCGTGCACCGCGACCGGATGCTCTCCATGGACAGCTTCGTCAAGACGGTCGAGTCGGCCCAGGCCGAGGCGGGTCCCACCACCGCGGCCCCCCCGAGACAGAACCCGTTCAGCGGCTTCGACGAGCTTCCCACCTTCAGCGACGCAGCCGCATTCCTGGTCCAGGAGGCGCTGGCGCGCGCCAACGGCAACCAGACCCTGGCGGCGCGGCTGCTGGGCATTTCCCAGCCCGCGCTTAGCAAGCGGCTCAAGATGATGCACTCCTGAAGGCTTACCCCCTCCCTGCCTCCCCCCTCCTCCTGGGGAGGTGGTTTTTCCGTCTCATGAAGAGGCATAACCTTCGGTTATAATGATAACCTCGCGTTATATCCGCCACTAACTCGCTGATTTCATGGGTGTTTGCTGCTGTAGAGATTCGATGCCATAGCCAAAGGTTATGGCATTTTTTATTTGCGGTTGCGGCTTTGGTGACGTTCTCTGATGTAATTCCAACGTCTTATGCGAAATTGCGGATCCTGGCATCAAGCCTGCTCTAGCAAGGTTAGATAACGACGCGAGGCGGCCTGTCCTCGCCAAAGCTAACCAAGAGCAACATAGGAGGTTGTCATGGCAGCGATGTTCTGGATCCAATTCATACTGGTACTCGGCGCGGTCCTCATAGGTATCCGCAAAGGCGGCGTGGCGCTCGGCCTCATCGGCGGCCTCGGCGTTTCGGTGCTGGTGCTCGGTTTCCGCAGTGCCCCCTCCGAGCCCCCCATTGCCGTAATGCTGATCATCCTGGCGGTGGTCACGGCGTCGGCAACCCTGCAGGTGGCGGGCGGCCTCGATTACCTGGTGCAGCTGACCGAGAAGCTTTTGCGCGCCCACCCCAAGTACGTCACCATCCTGGCGCCGCTCTGTACCTTCTTCCTGACCGTCTGCTGCGGCACCGGCCACGCCGTGTACGCGCTGCTGCCGGTCATCTCGGACGTGGCCATCAAGACCAAGATCCGTCCTGAGCGCCCCATGGCGATTTCGAGCGTCGCCTCGCAGATGGGGATTACGGCGAGCCCGGTGGCCGCCGCGGTCACCTTCTTCCTGGGCTTCGCCGCCAAGGCCGGTCACCCGGTGACCCTGATCGACATCATCTCCGTCACCATGCCTGCCGGCGTCATCGGCGTGCTCGCCGCCGCAGCCTGGAGCTTCAACCGCGGTCTCGATCTCGAAAAGGACCCCGAATTCCAGGGGCGCCTGCAGGATCCCGAATTCCGCAAAGGGCTCGATGCCGACGTCACCACCTTGGACAAGAAGATCTCCACCGTAGCCAAGCTTTCCGTAGCGCTCTTCTTCGCCGGCGTCGGCACCATCATCCTGATGGCAAGCTGCCCGTGGCTGCTCCCGCTGGCAGCCGACAAGAAGCCGGTCCCGATGACCACCGTGGTGCAGTTCATCATGCTCGCCTACGGCGCCTTCATCCTCTTCGCCGCCAAGGTCAAGGCCAAGGACATCGCCAACTCGAGCGTCTTCATTGCCGGCATGATCGCAGTCGTATCCATCTTCGGCATCGCCTGGATGAGCGATACCTTCATCAGCGCCAACAAGAAGTACCTGGTGGACAACATCGGCATCATGGTCAAGATGGCTCCCTGGACCTTCGCTATCGCCACCTTCTGCATCTCAGCCTTCGTGAAAAGCCAGGCCGCGACCCTCGCCATCACGCTGCCGCTGGGCTTGGCGCTGGGTCTTCCCATCCCGCTGCTGCTCGGGCTCATGCCGGCAAGCTACGCCTACTTCTTCTTCGCCTTCTACCCGAGCGACCTGGCCGCCATCAACATGGACCGTACCGGCACCACCCGCATCGGCAAGTATCTTCTGAACCACAGCTTCATGATCCCCGGCCTGATCGGCGTCGGCGTCTCCACCGTGGTCGCCTACACCATCTCGCAGTTCATTCTCTAAGGCGGATTAACAGGGATGAAGGGGATAAAAGGGATAACGGCAGGATAAAAAACAGAAGGCTTAGTGTTGTTACAACAAAAAGGGTCCTGGCGGAAATGCCGGGACCCTTTTCTTATGTGTACCTTGCTTTAAAACTCCCTCTCCCTCCGGGAGAGGGTTGGGGTGAGGGCAGCGCCACGAAGTGACATTGCAGCAGTTGGCAGTGCCCTCACCCGGCCTTCGGCCACCCTCTCCCAGAGGGCGGACACGGAGTTGAGCGTTGAACGTTGAACGTTGAACGTTGAACGTTGAACGGGTTCTGCTTCTCCGTTAGGCGAGTTCGAAGTTGTTCTGGTAGGCGGCGAGCGTGTTGATCATCAGCGCCGCCACGGTCATGCGGCCGACGCCGCCGGGGACGGGGGTGATCCACTCGCACTTGGGAGCGACGGCATCGAAGGCGACGTCGCCGACGATTTTTCCGTTTTCAAGTCGGTTGATGCCGACGTCGATCAGGGTGACGCCGTCCTTGACCATGTCCGGGGTGACGAAGCCGGGGATGCCGACAGCGACGATGACGATGTCGGCGCGGCGGGTCTCGTCGAGCAGCAGCTCGCGCGGGGTCTCGATGTGGGTGAGGGTGACGGTGGCGTTGCCGATGTCGAAGTCGTTGGAGAGCATGATGGAGATCGGCTTGCCCACGATGTTGGAGCGCCCGATGACCACGCAGTGTTTGCCGGCAACCGGCACCTGGTAGAACTGCAGCAGCTTGCAGATGCCGTAGGCGGTGGCGGGGCGGAAGGCCTTCTGCCCCAGGGCCATGCGACCGAAGTTGGTGGGATGGAAGCCGTCGATGTCCTTGTCCGGAGAGATGGCGTTGATCACCCGCTGTGCGTTGATCTGCTTGGGAAGCGGCAGCTGCACGATGACGCCGTCGGTGGAGTTGTCCTCGTTGATCTCGGCGATGAGCGCGAGGAGCTCCTTCTCGGTTACCGACTCGGCAAGGCGGATCAGGTTGCTGTCGAAGCCCGAGAGCGAGCAGGTGGTGATCTTCGATTTGACGTAGGACTCGCTGGGTGCGTGGTTGCCGACCAGGATCACCGTCATGTGCGGTTTCCTGAGCCCCGCGTCCACGTGGCGCGCGACCTGCTTCGCGATCCCCGCGATCAGGCTGTCAGCGCACTTCTTGCCGTCTAAAAGATTCATGCTGTTTCCTCTGACTGGAGTGTGAAAAGGGACCTGTGATAGGGGGACAGGCACCTGCGGAGCCAGTCCCCTGGTGCGTCGGCACAGGAAAGAGCGTGCCGGTCAACGAGTAGTAGCACAAAAAAAATAACGGCTCAACAGCTAGTTAGCATGGACCGGTATACGTTGAGGCTGCTTCGGCGGCTGGTACTGCTGGCGGTTTTCCGGTTCTATCCCATGTGTGATAGACGCATCCGTATACAATAGATCTCCCCGCTTTATCGTGTAAACCGACGTCGAATCGGGTAGTTGCCGCAAGGATAAAATTAATGAATATTAAATGTTAAACAGGAAGTATACCATTACTAAACTTTTTGTTGACAAAATTCCGGCAACGCAATACATTGCCAAAATACAAAAGGTTTACTGTTACTAAACCGGGGAGGACACTTGAAAATCGGTGAGAGGTTGAAGAGGCTCAGGATGGCCAATTCGCTGACTCAAGAGGAGCTGGCCAGCCGCGCCGATCTGACCAAGGGCTTCATATCGCAGCTGGAGAACGATGCCACGTCGCCGTCGATCGCGACGCTGAAGGACATCGTGGACGTACTCGGCATCAGCATGCAGGAGTTCTTCAGCGAGGAAGTGGACCAGGACATCGTCTTCGGAAAAGACGCCCGGGTGCAGGCGACGGACGATGGCGACAACGTCAAGGTGGAGCTCCTGGTGCCGGGGGCCCAGAACCGCGAGATGGACCCGGTGCTGGTGACGCTCGACCCCGGCGGCGAGATGGACGAACAGCCCATCCACGAGGGCGAGGAGTTCGGCTTCGTCATCTCCGGCAAGGTGCAGTTACGCCTGGACGACAAACTCTATACGGTCGACAAGGGGGAGTGCTTCTACTTCTCCTCGGACCGCAAACATGCTGTGAAAAATGTAGGAAAGAGCGCGGCAAAGCTGCTCTGGGTTGTGACACCCCCAACGTTTTACTATTGAAAGAGGAGAGTAAGTGAAATGAGCAAAGTACTGATTATCGGGGCAGGTGGCGTAGGTGGGGTCGTTACGCACAAGTGCGCCCAGGCAACCGGCGTGATCACCGCCATTACCCTCGCTTCCCGCACCGAATCCAAGTGCCGCGCCATCGCGGAGCAGATAGAGTTCCCGGTCGCCACCGCCCAGGTCGACGCCGACAACGTGCCGGAACTGATCGAGTTGATCAAGCGCGAGCAGCCCAAGCTGGTCATCAACGTGGCGCTGCCCTACCAGGACCTGACCATCATGGACGCCTGCCTGGCGACCGGCGTGGACTACCTGGATACCGCCAATTACGAGCCCCTCGACACCGCAAAATTCGAATACAGCTGGCAGTGGGCCTACCAGGACCGCTTCAAGGAGAAGGGGCTCATGGCCCTGCTGGGCTCCGGATTCGACCCGGGTGTCACCAACGTCTACACCGCACTGGCGGCCAAGAACTACCTGGACGAGGTGCACGAGATCGACATCATCGACGCCAACGCGGGCAACCACGGCCAGCCCTTCGCCACCAACTTCAACCCGGAGATCAACATCCGCGAGGTGACCGCTCCCTGCCGTCACTGGGAGAACGGCGACTGGGTCGAGACCGCGCCGCTGGCCACCAAGCGCGTCTTCGACTTCCCGGACGGCATCGGCCCGATGAACATCTACCGCATGTACCACGAGGAGATGGAGTCGCTGGTTAAGCACATCCCGACCATCAAGAAGGCGCAGTTCTGGATGACCTTCTCCGACAACTACCTGAAGCACCTCGAAGTGCTGCAGAACGTCGGCATGACCCGCATCGACGAGGTCGAATTCAACGGCCAGAAGATCGTGCCGCTGCAGTTTTTGAAAGCGGTGCTTCCGGATCCGGGCAGCCTCGGTCCGCTCACCAAGGGGCGCACCTGCATCGGCGTCATCGCCCGCGGCATCAAGGACGGCAAGCGCAAGCAGGTCTACATCTACAACATCTGCGACCACGAGGCGTGCTACCGCGAAGTGAAGAGCCAGGCCATCAGCTACACCACCGGCGTCCCCGCCGTGGTCGGCGCCGTCATGATGCTGACCGGCAAGTGGCGCGGCGAGGGCGTGTTCAACATGGAGCAGTTCGATCCGGAACCGTTTGTCGAGAAACTGGGCCCGATGGGCCTCCCCACCGTGGTAGTCGACGGTGGCGACTGGGCGGAACTGTAAGTGACCAGACTGCACGTAGAAGAAATGACGCAGCTTGCTCCCGCGCCGGCCTTCGTGGTCGACCTGGGGCGGCTGCGCCATAACCTGGCCATACTCGACGAGGTGCAAAAGCGCAGCGGCGCCAAGATCCTTTTGGCGCTGAAGGCGTTTTCGATGTGGAGCGTCTTCCCGATCATTTCCCAGACGCTGCACGGCATCTGCGCCAGCTCGCCGTGGGAAGCGCGCCTGGGGCGCGAGGAATTCGGCCGCGAGGTGCACAGCTTCTCCGCCGCCTTCAAGGAAAGCGACGTGGCGGAGCTCCTCACCACCTCCAACCACCTGGTATTCAACTCGTTCCACCAGCTGGAGCGCTTCCGCCCCATGTGGGAGCAGTACGCCGGCCGCGTCTCCGTAGGTCTGCGGGTCAACCCCGGGCACTCCGAGGGGCACACCCCGATCTACGACCCGGCGGCCCCCAAGTCGCGCCTGGGCATCCTGCGCTCCGAGTTCGAGGGCAGGTCGCTCGCCGGCGTGGAAGGGCTGCATTTCCACACCCTGTGCGAGCAGCTCTTCGATCCCCTGGAGCGGACCTCCAAGGTTTTCGAGGAGAACTTCGGTGAGTTCCTGCCGCAGATGAAGTGGCTGAACCTGGGGGGCGGGCACCACATCACCCGCGAGGGGTACGACATCGACGCCCTGGTGGAGCTGGTGCGCTACTACCGCGAGAAGTACGACCTCGAGGTCTACCTGGAGCCGGGCGAGGCCATCGCCATCGGCACCGGCATCCTGGTCTCCGAGGTGCTCGACGTGGTGCACAACGAGGCGGACATCGCCATCCTGGACGTCTCGGCCACCTGCCACATGCCCGACATCCTGGAGATGCCCTACCGTCCCGAGATCCAGAACGGGTACCTGCCGGGGGAGAAGGCGCACGACTACCGCCTGGGCGGCCCGTCGTGCCTTGCCGGCGACGTCATCGGCGACTGGTCCTTCGACCACGAGCTGGTGCCGGGCGAGAAGCTCGCTTTCCTGGACATGTCGCACTACACCATGGTCAAAACGACCACGTTCAACGGCATCCAACTGCCGCACATCTGTACCTACGAGCCGCAGACCGGGGAATTGCGCGTGGTGCGCAGCTTCGGCTATGAAGATTTCAAGAACCGTCTGTCGTGATGACTGTCAACATCCCACTTTGCTGAACATGGTGAACTGAACATGGCTAAATGGACCATCAACGATTCCTCGAAGATCTACAACATCGATAACTGGGGCGCCGAACTCTTCTCGGTCAACAAGAAGGGCAACGTCTGCGTGCATCCGACCCCCAATTCTAAATATTCCATCGATCTCAAGGTGCTGGTCGACGACCTGATCAAGAGGAAGATCAAGCCGCCGATCCTCCTGCGCTTCATGAACATCCTGGAGGGGCGTATCGCCTCGATCAGCCGCGTGTTCAAGAACGCCATTCACGACAACAACTACCCGGCCAAGTACCAGACCTTCTACCCGATCAAGGTGAACCAGCAGCGCCAGGTGGTCGAGGCGATCGCCAACTTCGGCAAGAAGTACAACATCGGTCTCGAGGTCGGCTCCAAGCCGGAACTGGTGGCGGCCATCTCCATGGTGACCGGGAGCAACCTCCCCATCATCTGCAACGGCTACAAGGACACCGAGTTCATCGAGACCGTGCTCTTCGCCACCCGCGTCGGCTACGACATCACCATCGTGGTGGAGAAGCTGTTCGAACTGGAGAAGATCGTCGAGGTGGCCAAGCGCACCGGCATCACGCCCAAGCTTGGCATCCGCGTCAAGCTCTCCTCCAAGGGGATCGGCAAGTGGTCCACCTCCGGCGGCGAGGACGCCAAGTTCGGCCTGCGCATCTCCGAGATCATCGCAGCCATCGACATGCTGCGTCAAAACGACATGCTGAACACGGTGAAGCTGCTGCACTTCCACGTCGGCAGCCAGATCACCAAGATCGACAAGATCAAGAACGCCCTGATCGAGGGGACCAGGATCTACGCCGAGATGCGCAAACTCGGCGTCGACCTCGAGTTCCTGGACATCGGCGGCGGCCTCGGCGTCGACTACGACGGCTCCAAGTCGAGCTACTTCTCCAGCGTCAACTACTCGCTCGAAGAGTACGCCAATGACGTCATCTACCAGGTGAAGAACATCTGTGACGACGCCGGCGTGCCGTGCCCGAACATCATCTCCGAGTCCGGCCGCGCCACCGTCGCGCACTACTCGGTGCTGATCACCGACGTGCTGAACAACAACACCCAGACGCTCATGCCGGACTTCGAGTTCATCCTGACCGAGACCGAGAAGCTTTCGCCGACGGTCAAGAAGCTGGTCGACATCTACAAGAGCATCGACAAGCACTCCCTGCGCGAGGACTACCACGACACCATCCAGCTGATCCAGGAGTCGGTGAGCCTCTTCAACCTGGGCTACCTGAACATGGCCGAGCGCGCCAACGCGGAGTGGATCTACTCGAAGATCATCAGGAAGATCAACTCCATCGTGGAGAAGATGAAGCCGATCCCGGACGAGCTGCAGAACTTCCAGCTGAGCCTGAGGCAGACCTACTTCGCCAACTTCTCGCTGTTCCAGTCCATCCCGGACTCCTGGGCCATCGACCAGCTCTTCCCGATCGTGCCGATCCAGCGCCTGGACGAGAAGCCGGACGTGCTGGCCTCGATCGCCGACATCACCTGCGACTCCGACGGCGAGATCACCAGCTTCGTGGGCGAGAACGGCAGGACCAAGGCGCTGCCGCTGCACAAGATCAAGGGGGACGAGCAGTACTACATCGGCTTCTTCCTGATCGGCGCGTACCAGGAGATCCTGGGCGACATGCACAACCTGTTTGGTGACACCAACGCGGTGCACATCACCTTCAACAAGAAGACCAACTACAAGATCGACACGGTCATCACCGGCGACGCCACCTGGGAAAGCCTGAAGTACGTGCAGTACGATGCCCAGGAGATACTGAAGCGGGTTAGGAACAACCTGGAGAAGGACGTCTCGCTGCAGAAGGTATCCATCGAGGAGAGCAGCCACTTCCTGGAACTGCTGGACAAGACGCTGCAGTCCTACACCTACCTTGGTGAATAGTTTCAACTTTTTTTAAAGTTCCATTTTTTGCTGTCGATACTGTACAGGGGAAAGCCATTTGGTTTTCCCCTGTTACTGTTTCAGGGGAGGCCCGCCTGTCTCGCACGGGCCGGGAATTCTCATAGTTGAAGTTTAGACTTTTTTACTAACTTGTGCTAAAGTTTGTGTCCGGCAGCAACAGGTAGGGGCATCGTTTCGATAGAGATTGCCGGGCGCATCTCTAGCCATGGAGGGCGTAATGCTGATTCAGGTGAGCTACGACGACAACAAGTACGACTACGTCAAAGACTTTATGCTGGAGCAACTGATCCAGTCCGGCGCCATCGCCAGCTTCAGGCGCAGGTCGGGGTGGGTCCGCATCGGGGTCGACCCGGTACGCACGCCGTGTCGCGAGCCATATTTCGGCGTTGAGCGCAGGGGCGCCACCGCCTGATCCGGGTTTACCATCGGGGGCAGCTGCCCTTGCGTGCACTGGCTCGATTCCGCCTGACCACAGGGCTGCATCACACTTTCCTACACGTCTTTCCTACCTTCTCCATCCGTTGAAGCCCGGTGGCTGCACCGCGCTCCCCCCTGCCAAGCGTTATTCTAATTGTCGACAAACAGGACCTTAATGGTATTATTAGGGTGTTGCACGACACTCATATCGTCGTTTGGTTCGGCCAAGTGACACAGAGGAGGATAACCATGATCAGATTGACAGCGGCCCGGGTTGCCGGTTTGGTAACGGCAGCATTTCTTTTTGCAGCACCTGTGCTTGCTTCTGCTGCCACCTGGAACATAGACTCCGACCACAGCAGCATAGGATTCAAGGTGCGCCACTTGATGGTCTCCAACGTCAAGGGGGTGTTCGGCAAGGTCTCCGGCGTGGTCAACATCGATGACAGCGACCTCAGCAGGTCTTCGGTCACCGCGACCATCGATACCACCTCGATCGATACCGGAGTCGCCAAGCGCGACGCTCACCTGAAAAGTCCCGACTTCCTGGATGTCGCCAAGTACCCCACCATGACCTTCGTGTCCACCGGGGTAACCAAGGGGAGCGGCGGGAACTTCAAGCTGATGGGCAATCTCACCCTGCACGGTGTGACCAGGCCGGTGGTACTCGACGTGGAAGGCCTTTCGCCCGAGATCAAGGACCCGATGGGCACCCTGCGGCGCGGCGCGTCGGCCAGCACCACCATCAACAGGAAGGACTACGGGCTGATCTGGAACAAGATGATGGAAGCAGGAGGAGTAGCGGTCGGCGACGAGGTGAAGATCAACATCGAGGTGGAGATGACCAAGGCCAAGTAGACCGCGTCAGAAGGGACAGGCTCCGTCAGGTGCCTGTCCCTCTAGCGGAACGCTCCTTTCTGCTTCAGCCGTCTTCCATAAGCACCAAGGGGACAGGCACCTGGCGGAGCCAGTCCCCATTTGAACAGTGGCCGCATGTGGCGGTTATACACCTCTGCGATGGGAGATAACCCTTGTCTTTTCAGTGGGTTGCCTGAGAGGGCAGGGGGCTGGGCAGGAAGTGCGGCGCTCAGGTGTATGAAAAAAACATACTATCGGCGCCGTCCCTTGATTGCGCCATAGCTGCAGCGATTCTGTAAAATGTTGTGATTTCAGCGGCTTGGATCGTGGTGGGCGCCGGCTCCGCGTCTGGCACGGATGATGCTCTTCATGAAACCAGCAGGCTAACAACCGATCCTAAAAGGAGGATGTCATGAGAGCGAAAGCACCTATCACCTCGATCATCGCAACAGTCGCATCGGCAACGTCGGCTTTTGCCGCTAACGGTGCGCAGGCGGATGAGCCTGGCATCCTTGTCTGGGCTTTCATGGGCTTTGCCGCTGTCATCGTCGCGGGCCAGATGGTTCCTGCAGCCATGCTCGTCATCGGCGCGGTGAAGGCGCTGTTCGCCAAGCCGGAGGCTGCCAAACTGAAGGCGTAACAAGGATGTGGTAGTAGTCCGCTGCAAAGAGAAAAGCCGCTCTTCCGAGCGGCTTTTCCTTTTCCTGCTGTGCCCTTACCTCAATCTTTCAGCCGTTCCGCCAAAAGTTCCGCCGTGTGCTTCACCCGCACCGGCGCCCCGTCCTGATCGAAGCCCCCGCTGATCTGCAGCACGCATCCCGGGCAGTCCATCGCCACCAGCGGCGCCCCCGTATCCTTGATGTTCTTCAGCTTCCTCTTCAGGATGGGCGCCGAGATCTCCGGCAGCTTCATCGAGTAGGAGCCGCCCATGCCGCAGCACATGTCGCATTCGAACATCTCTTCGACCTGGTAGCCCGCCTGCTGGAGCAGTTCGCGCGGCTGTTCCGACACCTTCAGCGTCCGCTTCAGGTGACAGGAGTCATGGTAGGTAATCTTGCCGAGGTCGGCGCCTTCCTGGAAGCTCAGGCGTCCCTGGTCCACCAGCCGCTTGACCAGCGTGGCGAGATCGACGGTCTTCTCGGCGAGCTGGCGCGCCTTGTCCAGCCACTCGGTCCGCCCGACCGCCTCGAGCGTCTTGGCGAAGTCGTGGGCGAGCGCGACGGTACAGGTGGGGCAGGCGGAAACGACGTACTGGGCATCCTGCTCGAGGAGTGCCGTGATGTTGTCTGCGGCGTTTTGTGCCGCTACCTCGTAGGCGCCGCTGTAGAGTGCGGGTGCGCCGCAGCAGGTCTGCTCCTCGGGGAAGATCACCTCGATCCCGGCCTTGTTGAGCAGTTTCACCAGCGCCACGCCCGTTTCCGGGTAGGCGAAGTCGATCAGGCAGCCGGCGTAGAAGACCGCCTTCTCCTTCCCCTTGGGCTGCTCGATCCCGGCGTAGAGGTCGCGGAAGGGTTTTTCGGCGATGGCCGGGAGGCTGCGCCCGTCGGTCAGCTCGGAAAGGAACAGCGGCAGGTGGCGGATGAACTTTCCGGAGGTGAAAGGTTTCCCTGCGACCGAGGCGGCCCGCAGCATGCCGTGGAAGAGTTTCCTGTTGTTGACCACGCTGAAGATCGCCTTCTGCACCAGGGGCTGCCCCTTTTCCAGCACCAGCCTGCGCCGGATCTCCATGATCATCTCGGGGATGTCCAGCTTGCCCGGGCAGACCTGGGTGCAGTTGCCGCACTGGATGCACAGCCCCTGGATCTCCTCGGATTTTTTCAGTTCGTCGAACCAGGCGGTGAGGATGGTGCCGATGCCGCCGGTGTAGACCTTGCCGAAGACGTGTCCCCCCACCAGCCGAAAGATGGGACAGACGTTCAGGCAGGAGCCGCAGCGGATGCACTGCAGGGCCTGCTTGAACTTGGGATCCTTGGCCATCTCGGTGCGCTGGTTGTCCATCAGGATGATGTGCAACTCCTTCTCCGAGCCGTCGTCGTTTCGGGTAGGGCCCGTGATGATGGAGACGTAGCTGGTGAGAAGCTGCGCCGTGGCGCTCCTGGGAAGCGCGTCGAGGATGGGCACCACCGTCTCGAACTTCTCGACCAGTTTCTCGACGCCGATCAGCGCCACGTGGATGCGGGGCAGGGTGGTCACAAGGCGCGCGTTCCCCTCGTTGGTCACCAGTACAATGGAGCCGGTCTCGGCGACGGCGATATTGCCGCCGGAGATGCCCATGTCGGCTTCCAGGAACTTCGGGCGCAGCTCGTTTCTGGCCACCTTGACCAGGCGCGGGATGTCGGTGTCCAGCCGCTCGTTCACTTCCTTGCTGAAGATGTCGGCGACCTCTTCCTTGGTCATGTGGATGGCGGGCATCACCATGTGGGACGGGGTCTGGCCGGCGAGCTGGATGATCCATTCCCCGAGATCGGTCTCCGCCACCGAGATCCCGTCCTGCAGCAGCGCCTGGTTAAGGTGAATCTCCTCGGTGGCCATGGACTTCGACTTGACCACGTTCTTGACGCCGTTTTCGCGCGCCACCTTGAGGATGTACTGTTTCACCTCTTCAGGGTCGCGGGTGCGGAACACCTTGGCGCCCAGTGCCTCGGCGTTCTTCCGGAAGGTCTCCGCCACCTCGTCCAGGTGACAGGCCGCCGCCGACTTGGCCTCCGCGATACGGCCGCGCAGTTCCTCGAAATCGATCCCCTCGTACGCCTTGGTGCGGTTCACCTTGTAGGCTTCGGAAAACTTGCCCAACGCGCCGGTGAGGTTGGCGTCGTTCAAAGCCCGGTTGATGCTTGCCTTGAATTCCTGTTTCATCTCTGCTCCCCTCCCAACTCGTCGACAAACAATATGATGAGCCGCTCCGGCCCGTGGACGCCGATGGTCAGGACCCGCTCGATGTCGGCGGTACGGCTGGGGCCGGTGATGAAGGCTATGTAGCGGCTGCTTTTGGGATTGATGCGGGTGAAGAGGGCAGTCTTGTCGGCGACGATGTTGCCCGATGGCACCAGCGCGATGTGGATGCCGGTCAGCGCTGACGCCAGGCGCTGGTCCGGCGCCGCCTGGTCCTGCACCAGGGAACCGGTATCGGCGACCGCGAAGGACATGTCGCTGATACCCACCTTGGCCTGTGCCGCGCGCTCCCTGGTCACCTCGAAGCCCAGCCCCGGAACCCCGGCCAGCGCTCCCCGGTCTACCGCCTCCAGGAACGAACCCTTGGCCCAGACCGCGTAGCTCCCCGGAGTTTCGGCAATCCCCTCCTGTTTTAAAAATGAGAGGATGAATTCGACCGCGTCACTGCAGGTGCCGACCCGGTGCACTTCCGCCCCGACCCCGACTGCCCTGGCCTTAAATTGCTCGTACATAGCTGTTCTTCCTCCATCGCTTTTGGCATCACCCGCGTCAATCGCCGCCGCCTCATGAGAGCCACTGGTTTGATCAGGGTAAAGCTGTTTTAAATCACTTGGAACCTGTTCGGTTTTTCTGTCATACGTTCGTTCGGCGAAACGGGCTCCAGGTATATGATAAAAAAGATATTACCATATGGCCAAAATATCCTAGTCCAAAAAACCGCATGAGTAAAGCTATTTATATAGCGTATGCAAAATAACTTGACAGTGTTCTGAAAAGGTGGTTAATTGGCCTTACCAAAATGTATAACTTGGTTTGATTGCCCTGTTCTCCGCATATCAGGCAGTGGGCGTCAGCTAGCAGGGGCCGTTGCCAACGTATTCGATTTTCGATTGAGATAGCCATCTTATTGCCGCCCATACCAGCATCACGAACCAAAGGAGAACAACAGTCATGCCATGGATTCAGAGCTACACCCCCGTTGCGGGAAGCCTCGCGATGTCCGCGCTGGTTGCCGCCATCCCCCTCGTCGTCATCTTCGTCTGTCTGGCCGTCTTCAAGATGAAGGCCCACAAGGCCGGCCCGCTGGCGGTCGCCTCCGCCATCGCCATCGCCATCTTCGTATGGCAGATGCCGGCGAAACTTGCCGGACTCGCCACCCTGCACGGCGCCGCCTTCGGTCTCTTCCCCGTCTTCTATATCGTGGTGACCACCATCCTCCTCTACAACATCACGGTCAAGGGGGGGCAGTTCGAGGTCATCCGCGCCTCGTTGGCGGGTCTCACGGGTGACCGCCGTCTGCAGGCCCTGCTGATCGCCTTCTGTTTCGGCGCCTTCATCGAAGGGGCCGCCGGCTTCGGCACCCCGGTCGCCATCGCCGGCGCCACGCTGGTCGGCCTGGGCTTCCGCCCCTTCTACGCGGCGGGCGTCTGTCTCATTGCCAACACCGCTCCGGTCGCCTTCGGCGCCATCGGCATCCCGGTCGTCGCACTGGCTGGCGTCATGGGGTACGACGATGCCGGGCTCATGAAGCTCTCCACCATGGTCGGGCGCCAGCTCCCCTTCATCTCCGTCTTCATCCCGTTCTACGTCATCATGATCATGGCGGGGTGGAAGAAGACCATCGAGGTGCTGCCTGCCATCATCGTCTGCGGCGTCACCTTCGCCGTGGCCCAGTGGGGCACCGCGAGCTACCTCGGTCCCTACCTCCCCGACGTCACCGCTTCCCTTCTGACCCTGGCCGCCCTGGTCATCCTGCTCAAGTTCTGGCAGCCCCCCACCGTCTGGACCTTCGACCACGAGCCCGAGTTCAGCGGCAAGGAGAGCCATGACTACACCGGCGCCGAGATGTTCCGCGCCTGGGCTCCCTACCTGGTCCTCACCATCATGGTGCTGATCTGGGGCATCCCTTCCGTCAAGACCTACCTGGATAAGAGCAAGGTGGTGATTCCTATCGCCGGTCTGGACAACGCCATCGTAAAGAAGGTGTCCAAGCCGGAGGACGGCATCAAGAAGGTCGCGGCGGTGAAAGCCGAAGCTGCCAAGCAGGCGGCGCTCCTCGCCCCGGCTGACCCCAAGCAGGCAGCCCTGGCCGCCGGCCTGACCGAACTGCAGGCGCTCGAAGACAAGGTGCTGGCAGTCGAGCAGAGTCTTCCCGTCGGCAAGGCGGTGGTCACCGCCGAGCGGCTGGCCGCGTACGACGCGGTCGACAAGAAGCAGAAGGACCTGCAGAAGATCCAGAAGGAACTGGTCGAGGCCAAGACCGTGGACAAGGCGCAGTTCAAGGCGCTGGACAAGGCCGTCACCGACCAGCTTCCGGCCAAGGTTGCCGCCAAGTTCACCTTCAACTTCATGTCGGCAGCAGGCACCGCAATCCTGATCGCGGCCATCATCTCGGCTCTCATCTGCGGCGTCGGCGTCGGCTCCTTCTTCCAGGTGCTGGGCAAGACCCTGTACGACATGCGCTGGCCCGCAGTCACCGTCGCCTCCGTAGTCGGCCTTGCCTTCGTCATGAACGCCTCGGGCATGACCACCAGCATGGGCATCTCCTTCACCAAGGCGGGCGCCATGTTCCCGTTCCTCTCGCCGTTCCTGGGCATGCTGGGCGTGTTCCTGACCGGTTCCGACACCTCCAGTAACGTCCTCTTCGGCGGCCTGCAGAAGGTGACCGCCGAGCAGCTGGGCATGAACCCGCTCCTGACCGGCGCCGCCAACACCAGCGGCGGCGTCATGGGCAAGATGATCTCCCCGCAGTCCATCGCCGTCGCCTGCGCCGCCACCGGCCTGGTGGGCGAGGAGGGGAACCTGTTCCGCTTCACCCTGAAGCACGCCCTGTTCCTTACCACCGTCATGGGCGTCATCGTAGCGCTGCAGGCCTATGTCTTCCCCTGGATGATCCCCTGATAGACGGCAGCATTCCCCGGGAGGCAGCACCTCCCGGGGGATCTCCTGCCGCCCTGCGGCGGCGGGAACCCCACGGTCCTTACCCGCGTCCCCCCACTTCGATTCCTGCAGCGAAACGGACCGCCTGAAAAGTGCGAAGGGCCCACAGCATGGCGACAAACCTCATCAAGATTATCTGGCAGACCGTACTCCTTTGGCTGGTGTTCCGCCTGGGGGTGTTCGTGGTCGGCGCCCTGCATCTCTCCCTCCCCGGCAACGTGGCCGGGATGCTGCTCATGTTCGCCCTGCTGGCGAGCGGTCTGGTGAAGCCTGCCTGCATCGAGGCTGCCAGCGGGTTCCTCCTGAAGCACTTTGCCTTTTTCTTCATCCCGATTTCGGTCGGCCTCATGTCGTTCGGCTCCCTGATGCGGCAAAGCGGTCTGGCGCTGCTGGCCATCCTGCTGCTGAGTGCCCTCGCCGGCGCGGCCGTGACGGGGGTGTCGGTGCAGCTGCTGCAGCGCAGGAGGGAGCGGTGAGCCAGGTACTATTCATCGTTTTCGTGCTGCTCACCCTGGGGGCCTACCTGGCCACCCGCTGGCTCTTTCTCACCTACCGGAGCCCGCTTTTGAACCCGGTCTTCCTGAGCACGGTGGCCCTCATCGCCCTGCTGCAGGCGACCGGACTCACGCTGGAGGATTACCGACCCGCGAAGGACTTCATGACCTTTCTGCTCGGGCCGGCTACGGTGGCGCTGGCGCTGCCGCTCTATCACAACCGTCAGGTGCTCACGCGACATGCGCTCCCGGTCCTCTCCGGCGTCGTCGCCGGTTCCCTGACCACCATGGCCGCGGCGCTCGTGGTCGGCCGGGTGCTGCAACTGGACCGCGGCGTGCTCCTCTCGTTGGGGCCCAAATCGGTAACCGTGCCCATCGCAGTCGAAATCTCCCGGCTGAACGGGGGAGAGGCGAGCCTCACCGCCGCCTTCGTGGTCGCCACCGGGATGATCGGCTCCATCGCCGGGCCCGCGCTGCTTACCCTGTGCCGGGTGCAGAGCCCGGTCGCCCGCGGGCTGGCCCTGGGGACCGTGTCGCACGGGCAGGGGACCGCGGTGGCCCTGCTGGAGAGCGAGACCGCTGGGGCGATGGGTGGGGTGGCCATGGCCATCGCCGCCGTCTTCACCGCACTGGTAGCACCGTACTATCTGCCCCTGTTCCTGCAGTAGCGGCACGGGGTCACGGACAATCACTTTGCCAAGAAAGGAATCATCGTCATGGAAACGAGTTTCATAAAAGCGCTCTCGGAGATAGTGGGGGAGCAACATACCCTTTCCGACCCTGAATCACTTGCCTGCTACGGCTACGACTCGACTCCCGAACTGCAAAGCCGGCCGGGAGCCGTGGTTCTTCCCGGCACCTCCGAGGAGATCTCTAAGGTGCTGGCGCTGTGCAACGGGGCCGGCGTGCGCGTCACCCCGCGCGGCTCGGGGACCAACCTCTCCGGCGGCTCCATCTCCTTCGATGCCGGCGTGGTGCTGCAGACCAGCAGGATGAACCGGATCGTCGAAATCGACGAGGAGAACCTGACCGCGACGGTCGAGACCGGCGTCATCACCTCGACCCTGCATCGCGAGGTGGAGTCCAAGGGGCTCTTCTATCCTCCCGATCCCGGCAGCATGAACATCTCCACCATGGGGGGGAACGTGGCGGAGAACTCCGGCGGCCTGCGGGGGCTCAAGTACGGCGTCACCGACGACTACGTCATGGGATTGAAGACGATCCTTGCCGATGGCGAGGTGCTCAAGACCGGCGGCAAGGTGGTCAAGGACGTGGCGGGATACAACCTGAACCAGCTCCTGGTTTCCTCGGAAGGGACCCTCGGCATTTTCTCGGAGGTCACCGTCAAGTTGATCCCGAAGCCGCAGGCGAAGAAGACCATGCTGGTGCACTTCCCGCAGCTCGAGCAGGCGGCGCTCACCGTGTCGCACATCATCGCCGCGCGTATCATCCCGGCGACCCTGGAGTTTTTGGACCGCACCACCATCAAGTGCGTCGAGGACTACGCCCACGTGGGGCTGCCGCTGGACGTGGATGCCGTGCTCCTCATCGAGGTGGACGGGCATCCCGCCCAGGTCGAGGAGGACGCAGCCGGCATCCGTGCCATCTGCGAGCGGCACCACTGCTCCTTCTTCCAGACCGCAGCCGGTCCCGAGGAGGCGCTCAAGCTCGCCACCGCCCGCCGCGTGGCGCTCTCCGCCCTGGCCCGGGTGCGCCCCACCACCATCCTCGAGGACGCCACCGTGCCGAGAAGCTGCATCGCGCCCATGGTGAAGCTGATCCAGGACACGGCCAAGAAGTACGACCTGTTGATAGGGACCTTCGGTCACGCCGGGGACGGCAACCTGCACCCCACCTGTCTCACCGACGAGCGTAACCCCGACGAGATCAGGAGGGCGCACCAGGCCTTCGGCGAGATATTCGAGGCGACCATCGCCATGGGGGGGACCATCACCGGCGAGCACGGGGTCGGCGTTGCCAAGAAGAAGTACCTCCCCAAGCTGGTGGGTGAGTCGGGCCTGCGCGTCATGCGCGGCATCAAGGGCGCCTTCGATCCCAGGGGCACCCTCAACCCGGGGAAAATCTTCTAGTCTGACGTCAGACCAGTCAGACCAGTCAGAGAACAAAGAGGCCATCATGGATTACGTCAAGCTGATCAACTGCATGCGTTGCGGCATGTGCCTGCCGCACTGCCCGACCTACAAGGAAACTTTCCTGGAAACCGCCTCGCCGCGTGGCCGCGTGGCGCTGGTGCGCAAGTTCCAGGAGGGGGAGCTGGTGGAGAGCGAGAAGTTCCTGGAATACGTCTCCCTCTGCCTTGATTGCCAGGCCTGCGCCTCGGCCTGCCCCTGCGGCGTCAACGCGGGGGAACTGGTGGCCGAGTTCCGCTGCGAGAGAAAGCAGGAGCAGGGGCTCTCCACCATGGAGGACCTGATCCTGAGAAAGCTGGTGCCTCATCCGGACCGGCTGGAGGCGGCCACGGCGCCGCTGAGGCTCTACCAGCGCACCGGCCTCCAGAAAGTGGTGCGCTCGCTGGGGCTACTGAAGGTGTTCCCGGCGGCTTTGGGGAGGATGGAGGGGCTGCTGCCCAAGCTTCCCGAGGCACCGCTGCGCCAGACCATCAGCGAGGTGACCCCCGCGGTCGGCGAGCAGAAGGGGACGGTCGGCTTCTTCCTGGGGTGCGTCATGAGCCTCATCTTCAGCGAGGCGAGCCTCGCCACCGTCGAGCTCCTCTCCGCCCTGGGCTACAAGGTGGTCACCCCCAAGGACCAGAAGTGCTGCGGCGCCCCCAACATGCTCGGACACGACATCGAGGGGCTCCAGGATGCGGCGCGCTTCAACACCGACCTGTTCCAGTCGCACGAGCTCGACTTCGTGGTCACCGACTGCGGCGGCTGCGGCGCCGAACTGAAGAAGTACGGCCATCACCTGGACGGCGAAGCCGCCGCCACCGCCTTCAGCACAAAGGTGCGCGACATCTCCGAGATCCTGGCCACCGAGGCTGGGGCGCTGAAGGAAAAGCTCAAGCCCCTGCCGCTCAAGGTGACCTACCACGACCCGTGCCACATCGCCCACTGCCAGGGCATCCGCAGCCAGCCCCGCGCCCTGATCAACCTGATCCCCGGGATCGACTTCCGCGAGCTCCCCGAGGCGGACGCCTGCTGCGGCTCGGCCGGCACCTACAACATCGAGAAGCCGGAGATGTCGGACCGGGTGCTCTCGCGCAAGGTGCAGAACGTCCAGAAGACCGGCGCCGACTACCTGGTCACCAGCAACCCCGGCTGTCTGTTGCAGCTGAAAAAGGCCCTCTCCGAGGCCAACCCGCCGGTCAAGGTGATCCATCTGACCGAGCTGTTGCAGATGAGCCTCAATGCCTGAACGGGAGCGGTGCGGCAGGCCGAAAAAGTGTTTACGTGTGCGTCAAATTGACGCGGTCGGCGCGGCCAGACCCTAAAAATTTGTTGCCTTAGCCACTCTAATGTAGTATCGGTGCCTCATGAAATTTACGCCGATTAAACCGAAAAAGGTATCGACGCAGATCGCGGAACAGATCCGCAGCTCGATTTTGGCGGGTGAATTCAACCCCGGCGAAAAGCTTCCCCCCGAGCGCGAACTGGCCGAGCTGTTCGGCGTTTCCCGTCCCTCGGTGCGCGAAGCGCTCAACATCCTCACCTCGTCGGGGCTGGTCGAGACGTACCAGGGGGGAGGGACGCTGGTACGCTCCCTGGTCGAGAACTCGGCCGCTATGCCGCTTACCGAACTGATCCGCATCGACGGCGACCGCGCCCTCGACGTGATCGAGGTGCGCAAGGGGATGGAGTCGTGGACCGCGTGGTACGCGGCGACCCGCGCGCTCCCCGAGGACATTCGGCGTATCGAGGCCGTCATCGAGGGGATGCGGAAGAACCTCGAGGATCTCAAGCACTCCGAGGACTTCGACGCCCACTTCCACATGCTGGTGGCGCGCGCCACCCACAATGTGGTCTGGTCGCACATGATGCAGAGCATCTTCGAGGCGATGCAGGAGTTCCAGCGCGACGTCTGGCGCGCCGTCTACCTGACCGAAGAGGACCAGCGGCTGTTGTTCAGTCACCATCTGAAGGTCTACGAGATGATCCGCGACCGCAACCCCGACGGCGCCCGCGACGCCATGTTGGAACACCTGGACTTCGCTCAGAAGCGCTGTTCCGCCTACGTCTCCATGCGCGGATCCGAATAAGTACCCCAAGCAAGGGAGCCCAAGGCCCGGTAGAGCACTCTGCCGGGCCTTTTTTGCCTCCGCTGTTTCCAACTCTCCCCCTCCCTTGACGGGCCTGCGCGCCGAAGCGCTGCGTCCCGCGAAGGCGGGAGGGGGCAGGGGGGTGGGTGACGTTGGCCATGACCGCAGATGTGGCACCTACCCCCACCCTAACCCCCTCCCGCGAGGGGAGGGGGGCTTTGGGGCCAATGCAACATCTGGGTCGGACAACGCTGGCGTGGGGGTGCTTTTTGGTTGAAGCAAAATTTGTTTTTGGTTATAGTTACGCGATTTATTTCCCTGCAGATAAAACCAAGGAGGGTTTACATGATAGATTTTCTGGGCGATTGGAAGAGAACCAGTTATTGCGGCGAGTTGCGGGCCGAGCACATCGGTCAGGACGTGGTCCTGATGGGATGGGTAGCCAAGCGGCGCGACCACGGCGGTCTCATCTTCGTTGACCTGCGCGACAGGGACGGCGTCGCCCAGGTGGTTTTCGACCCGGAAAGAAACGCCGACGCGCATGCCAAGGCCGAGACCGCCAGGAACGAATTCGTCCTCGCCATCAAAGGAACCGTGGCGGCGCGTCCGGAAGGGACCGTGAACCCGAAGATGAAGACCGGCGAGGTCGAGGTGCTGGTAAAAGAGTGCAAGCTCCTGAACCCCTCCAAGGCGCTTCCCTTCACCCTGGACGGCTTCGTCGACGTCAACGAGAACATCCGTCTCAAGTACCGCTACCTGGACCTGCGTACCGGGCAGCTGCAGCAGAACCTGATCCTGCGCTCCAAGGTCGCCCAGCTCACCCGCTCCTACCTGACCGACAACGGCTTCCTCGAGCTGGAGACCCCGTTCCTGACCAAATCCACCCCCGAAGGTGCCCGCGACTTCCTGGTCCCGTCGCGCATCAACAAGGGTGAGTTCTACGCCCTGCCGCAGTCCCCGCAGCTGTTCAAGCAGATCCTCATGGTCTCCGGTTTCGACCGCTACTTCCAGATCGTGCGCTGCTTCCGCGACGAGGACCTGCGCGCCGACCGTCAGCCCGAGTTCACCCAGATCGACTGCGAGATGTCCTTCATCGACCGCGAAGACATCATCACCGTGATGGAAGGGCTCATGGCCCGCATCTTCACCGAGGCGCGCGGCGTCAAGGTCGAGCTCCCCATCGAGCGGATGACCTACCAGGAGGCGATCCGCCGCTTCGGCGTGGACAACCCGGACCTGCGCTTCGGCCTCGAGCTGGTCGAACTCTCCGACATCGTGAAGAACTCCGGCTTCAAGGTCTTCGCCGACGTGGTCAACGGCGGCGGCATCGTCAAGGGTATCAACGTCAAGGGCGCCGGCGCCATGAGCCGCAAGGAGATCGACGACCTTACCGAGTTCGCCAAGATCTACGGCGCCAAGGGCCTCGCCTACGTGAAGATGACCGCGGAAGGGTGGCAGTCGCCCATCGCCAAGTTCTTCACCCCGGAAGAGATCGCCACCATGGACAAGGCGTTCGACGCGAAGGAAGGCGACCTGCTCCTGTTCGTGGCCGACAAGCCGAAAGTGGTCAACGACTCCCTCGGCAAGCTCAGGAACCACCTGGCCGCCAAGATGGGGCTCACCGACCCGAACGTGTTCCGCTTCGTCTGGATCACCGACTTCCCGCTGCTCGAGTGGGACGAGGAGGAGAAGCGTTGGGCCGCCGTGCACCACCCCTTCACCGCCCCCATGGACGAGGACCTGCAGTACGTGGAGAGCGACCCCGGCCGCTGCCGCGCCAAGGCCTACGACCTGGTGCTCAACGGCAACGAGATCGGCGGCGGCTCCATCAGGATCCACCAGGAAGAGGTGCAGTCCCTGATGTTCAAGATGCTCGGCCTTTCCGAGGAGAGCGCGCGCGGCAAGTTCGGCTTCCTGCTCGACGCCCTCGAGTACGGCACCCCGCCGCACGGCGGCATCGCCTTCGGCCTGGACCGCCTGATGATGCTGATCACCGGCTCCGACTCCATCCGCGATGTCATCGCCTTCCCGAAAACCCAGAAAGGGGCCTGCCTGATGTCCGAGGCGCCCTCGGGCGTCGACACGCTGCAGCTGCGCGACCTGGGCATCCGTCTCGCCGCGAAGCAGTAGGGCGTCCTCTCTTTGAGGCTTTTTGCCCGTTTCATAATCCTGCTGCTTTTACTCTCAGCGGCGGCCTGCGCAACGCAGCCGCCGCGTTTTCGCGATGAGGCCGCGGCCAAGCTGGACCAGCTGAAGCTCGAAGGCGGGGAGCGGCTGCGCCCGGCCGAGTACGCGAGCGTGCTGCAGGCGTTTCTCAAGGGGGACGCCTACCTGATGGAGAGCGAGCAGGAGGAAGCGGACCGCTACTTCCAGATGACCATCCTGAAGGGGGACCTCCTCGCGCAGGAGGTGGCCGAGGAGAAGGCGCGCCGGCTGGCCGAGGCGGCCCGACTGGCCGAGGAGCAGCGACGCGCCGAGCTGGAGCGCCTGGCCCGCCTGGAAGAAGAACGCCTGGTCAAGGCGCAGGCTGCCGAGAAGGCGCGGCGGGAAGCCGCCGAGGCGGAGCGGCGCAAGGTCCGGCCGGTGGCGAAGGAGCCGGTTCAGGTGGCCTCCTGGACCGTGCGCCGTGGCGAATCGCTGCCGCTGATCGCCTCACGCCCCGAGGTTTACGGCGACCGCAACCTCTGGCCCCTGATCTACCGGGCCAACCGGGACCAGATCCGGGATCCCAAGCACATCTGGCCGGGGCAGGTGCTGCGCGTTCCCAGGAACGCCGGGCGCGACGACTTCGCCGAGGCCCGCCGCTACGCACAGGATCACCCGCTGCACTGACGTCGGTTATTTCGTTAGACGATATTTTTGAACGGTATTTTGTCCAAACCTTGTCGGCATCACCTATCGCTGGCGAGGAGGCGGTGGGATGCTGCGCCGGTGTGGTTGGCGTCGGCCCTGTCGCACCGGGCGCGGCCCCAGTCATTTTTGCCAATGCTTCCACGCCACTGCGCGTTTTACCTCGATTTTTTCATGCCCTGGGCCAGTCCACTACCCGCGGCGCCCCCGTTCCGCACCCCTTCTTACTTCATTTGAATCCTCACGAAATTCACCCAGATTTTCCCTTGACAGTGAAAAACGTTTTGTATACTGTATACAAAATTTGAAATCCCAGCTTATCCTGCTAACATCCCATAATCCTTTATATATTTCGAGAGTCGCCGCGAAGGCCCCTCCTCGGGGACGGACGGAAGGTTGTTGACGGGCTCCCGCAGGCTAATAAAACACCATGTCGGGCGATGGCAGCGCTGCCATTCCCAGCATTTTGTATTTGAGCTTCGTATAAAACCCAAGGAGAGATCATGACAACACAGACTAAGATCGTTTGGACCAAGATCGACGAGGCCCCCGCACTGGCAACCTACTCCCTGCTCCCCATCGTCAACGCCTTCACCAAGGCAGCCGGCGTCGAGGTCGAGACCAGGGACATCTCCCTGGCAGGCAGGATCATCGCGAACTTCCCGGAGAACCTGACCCCGGAGCAGAGGATCGCCGACGAGCTGGCCTACCTGGGTGAGCTGACCCAGAAGCTGGAAGCCAACATCATCAAGCTCCCCAACGTCTCCGCCTCCATTCCGCAGCTCAAAGCCGCCATCGCCGAGCTGCAGAGCCAGGGGTACAACATCCCCAACTACCCGGAAGAGCCCAAGACCGAAGAAGAGAAGGCGCTGCACGCCCGCTTCGCCAAGGTGCTCGGTTCCGCCGTCAACCCGGTACTGCGTGAAGGCAACTCCGACCGCCGCGTCGCCAAGGCCGTGAAAGAGTACGCCAAGAAGCACCCGCACAAGATGGGCGCCTGGTCCTCTGATTCCAAGAGCCACGTTTCCCACATGAACGCCGGTGACTTCTACCACTCCGAGAAGTCGGTGACCCTGAAAGAGGCCACCACCGCCAAGATCGAGTTCGTTGACAACCTGGGCAACGTGACCGTGCTCAAGGAGAAGCTCCCGCTGCAGGCCGGCGAGATTCTGGACGGCTCCTTCATGAACGTCCGCGCCCTCAGGAAGTTCATCCAGGAGCAGATCGACGACGCCAAAGCAAAAGGGATCCTCTTCTCCGTGCACCTGAAGGCGACCATGATGAAGATCTCCGACCCGGTCATCTTCGGTCACTTCGTCTCCGTCTACTTCAAGGATGTCTTCGAGAAGCACGAGGCCACCTTCAAAGAGATCGGCGTCAACGCCGACCTGGGCCTGGGCGACCTGTACAAGAAACTCGAGAAGCTGCCGGCAGGCAAGAAGGCCGAGATCGAGGCCGACATCCAGGCCACCTACGCCAAGCAGCCGCCGCTGGCCATGGTAGATTCCGACAAAGGGATCACCAACCTGCACGCCTCCAACGACATCATCATCGACGCCTCCATGCCGGTCGTGATCCGCGACTCCGGTAAGATGTGGGGCCCGGACGGCAAGCTCGCCGACACCAAGTGCGTCATCCCGGATACCTGCTACTCCGCGTGGTACCAGGAGTGCATCGACTTCTGCAAGCAGAACGGCCAGTTCGACCCGACCACCATGGGTGCGACCTCCAACGTCGGTCTCATGGCACAGAAGGCAGAGGAGTACGGCTCCCACGACAAGACCTTCGTCGCACCGCTCAACGGCACCATGCGCGTCGTCAACGCCGCCGGCGAAGTGCTGATCCAGCACCAGGTCGAGCAGGGCGACATCTGGCGCGGCTGCCAGGCCAAGGATCTCCCGATCCGTGACTGGGTCAAGCTTGCCGTCAGCCGTGCCCGCGCCACCGGCGCTCCGGCCGTATTCTGGCTCGACAAGAACCGCGGCCACGACGCCCAGATGATCGAGAAGGTGAACACCTACCTGAAGGATCACGACACCACCGGTCTCGAGATCCACATCATGTCCCCGGTAGAGGCCATGAAATTCACCCTCCCCAGGGCCAAGGCCGGCAAAGACACCATCACCGTCACCGGTAACGCCCTGAGGGATTACCTCACCGACCTGTTCCCGATCCTCGAGCTCGGCACCTCCGCGAAGATGCTCTCCATCGTTCCGCTTCTGGCGGGCGGCGGCCTCTTCGAAACCGGTGCGGGCGGCTCCGCTCCGAAGCACGTACAGCAGTTCCAGCAGGAAGGCTACCTGCGCTGGGATTCCCTGGGCGAGTTCCTGGCCCTGGCCGTCTCCCTCGAGCACCTGGCAGCCACCTTCAAGAACGACAAGGCTGCTCTCCTCGCCGAGACCCTCGACGCCGCCAACACCAAGTTCCTGGATCAGAACAAGAACCCGGCGCGTAAGGTAGGCCAGATCGACAACCGCGGCAGCCACTTCTACCTGGCCATGTACTGGGCCGAGGCCATTGCCGCCCAGACCAAGGACGCGGACCTCGCCGCCAAATTCGCCAAGGTTGCCAAGGCACTGCAGGACAATGAAGAGAAGATCAACGCAGAGCTCATCGGCGCCCAGGGCAAGCCGGTCGACATGGGCGGCTACTACCACCCGGACGATGCCAAGACCGAAGCTGCTATGCGTCCGAGCGCAACCCTGAACGCGATTATTGACTCTATCGCTTAAGAGGCGTAAACAGTAAATTCCGTTGTACCGTACACATCACATTTAATTAACGGAGGAAGAAAACATGGCACGTAAGAAAATCGCACTTATCGGTGGTGGTCAGATTGGCGGCGTCCTTGCTCAGCTCTGCGCTCTGCGCGAACTGGGTGACGTGGTGATGTTCGACATCGTGGAAGGCCTGCCGCAGGGCAAGATGCTGGACATCGCCGAGGTGGGCTCGGTTGACGGCTTCGACTGCTGCCTCAAGGGGACCAACAGCTACGAAGACATCGCCGGCGCCGACGTGGTCATCGTCACCGCAGGTCTGCCCCGTAAACCGGGCATGAGCCGCGACGACCTGATCGAGGTCAACTCCAAGATCATGACCTCCGTCGCGGAAGGGATCAAGGCTCACGCACCGAACTCCTTCGTCATCGTCATCTCCAACCCGCTCGACGCGATGGTGACCCTGTGCCAGAAGATCACCGGCTTCCCCTACAACCGCGTCATCGGCCAGGCCGGCGTCCTCGACTCCGCACGCTTCAAGACCTTCATCGCCTGGGAACTGGGCGTTTCCGTGAAGGACGTGAACGCGATGACCCTGGGCGGCCACGGCGACGACATGGTGCCGCTGGTGCGCTACGCCTCCGTGAACGGCATCCCGGTCATGGAACTGCTCGAGAAGAAGTACAAGGACAAGGCTAAGGCGAAGGAAATCATGGACGCCATGGTCAAGAGGACCCGCGGTGCAGGCGGCGAAGTTGTCGCTCTCCTGAAGACCGGTTCCGCCTTCTACTCCCCGGCTTCCTCCGCCATCTGCATGGCTGAGTCCATCCTGAAGGACCAGAAGCGCGTCCTCCCGACCTGCGCGTTCCTCAACGGCGAGTTCGGCGTGAAAGGCTTCTACGTCGGCGTTCCCTGCGTCCTGGGCGCCAACGGCGTCGAGGCGATCCTCGAGTTCGAACTCGATGCCGAAGAGCAGGCCATGATGGACAAGTCGGTTGCCGCCGTTAAGGAACTCGTTGGTTCCATGAAGTAACAGGCAGCTTGCGTGGTACTACCAGGGGGTAGGGAGGTTTCCCCTCTCTACCCCCTTTTTACAAAAACAGACAGTTTGGGCCAAAATCCGAGCACTTGCATTTTGTAAACACTATGTGTTATAACCCCACAATTTGCACAGCCTGCGAGGGCAATTTGTCAAAGGAGCTACGTTGATGGAGAAAACACCGGCGAACATCGAGATCATCGAGAAGTACTGCAAGGGGTGCCACATCTGTGTGGAATTCTGCCCCACCAAGGTCTTGGAAATGAAGGGCTTTGTGGCAAGCGTCAAGAACCTTGAGGCCTGCATCAAGTGCATGCAGTGCGAGCTGAGATGCCCTGATTTTGCAATCAAAGTATCGTAAACAATCTTAGGAGGTATGAAAGTGGCTAAAAAAGTTGCATTCCTTCAGGGGAACGAAGCTGCCGCACAGGGGGCACTCTACGCCGGGTGCACGTTCTTCGGCGGTTATCCGATTACACCCTCTACCGAGGTGGCAGAGGTTATGTCTGTCGAGCTTCCGAAGATCGGCGGTAAATTCATTCAGATGGAAGATGAGATCGGTGCCATGGCTTCCGTCATCGGCGCTTCGCTTACCGGCGCCAAAGTACTGACCGCGACCTCCGGCCCGGGCCTTTCCCTCAAGCAGGAGCTGATCGGCTACGCCTGCATCGCCGAGACCCCGTGCGTCATCGTCAACGTCATGAGGGGCGGCCCCTCCACCGGTATGCCGACCGGCCCTTCCCAGTCCGACGTCATGTGCGCCAAGTGGGGCACCCACGGTGACCACCCGGCCATCTGCCTCACCCCGGCCTCCGTGCAGGAGCTCTTCGAAGAGACCGTGCGCGCCTTCAACCTGGCCGAGAAATACCGCACCCCGGTCATGGTCATGCCGGACGAGATCGTGGCCCACATGCGCGAGCGCATCGTGTTCCCGGAGCCGGGCGAGCTGGAAGTCATCAACAGGACCGCTCCGACCGTCGCACCGGCCGAGTACAAGCCGTACGACACCAGCTTCGGCGACGTGCCGCCGCTGGCGGCTTTCGGTAGCGGCTACCGCTTCCACGTGACCGGTCTCAACAAGGGCCAGGACGGCTTCCCGACCACCAAGGCTGCCTGGGTGCAGGCCGAGGAAGAGCGCCAGGTGCGCAAGGTCGACGCCAACGTCGACGACATCGTCCAGTTCGAAGAGTACGAACTTGCCGACGCAGAAGTAGCCATCGTGGCCTTCGGCTCCACCTCCCGTTCCGCCCGTTTCGCAGTGAACGAGGCCAGGAAGCAGGGGATCAAGGCCGGCCTGTTCAGGATCAAGACCTTCTGGCCGTTCCCGGATAAGCAGATCGCCGCTCTCGCCGGCAAGGTGAAGGCGTTCATCACTCCGGAGATGAACCTCGGCATGTGCACCGGTGAAGTGAAGCGCTGCGCAGAAGGCAAGGCAGCGGTCCACGGCATCTTCCGCGTTGACGGCGAGCCGATCAACCCGGGGCAGATCCTCGAAAAGATCAAGGAGGTTAAGTAACATGGCTTTTGATTACGATAAGTACATCCGTCCCGGCAAGCTGCCGCACATCTGGTGCCCGGGCTGCGGTCACGGCATTGTCATGAAAGGCCTGATCCGCGCGATCGACACCCTTGGTCTTCAGAAGGACAACACCGCCATCGTTTCCGGCATCGGCTGCGCTTCGCGTCTCCCCGGCTACATGGACTTCTGCACCCTGCACACCGCGCATGGCCGCGCCGCCGCTTTCGCAACCGGCGTCAAGATGGCCAAGCCGGAGATGAACGTCATCCTGGTGGGCGGCGACGGCGACGGTACCGCGATCGGCGGCAACCACTTCATCCACGCCTGCCGTCGTAACATCGACATGACCTACATCATCATGAACAACAACATCTACGGCATGACCGGCGGCCAGTTCTCCCCCTGCACCCCGACCGGCGCCAAGGCGTCCACCACCGTGTACGGCAACCCCGACCCGGCATTCGACGTCGCCAAGCTGGCTATCGGCGCCGGCGCCACCTTCGTGGCACGTGGCACCGCTTACCACGCAACCCAGATCGACAAGCTGATCGCGGAAGCCATCCAGCACAAAGGCTTCTCCGTCGTCGAGATCCTGGACGACTGCCCGACCACCTACGGTCGCCGCAACAAGTTCAAGTCGGTCATCGAGATGATGAACCGCCTGAAGGACATCGCCGTTCCGGTCAAGGCCGCCGAGAAGATGACTGCCGAACAGCTCGAAGGCAAGATCCTCACCGGTGTTCTGTACAAGGAAGAGCGTCCGAACTACACCGACGAATACGCGAAGGTCATTGAGCGCGCCAAGAAATAACAAAGGAGGAGAACCTCAGATGTCTCAGAGATATGAAATCAGATTTTCCGGGGCTGGTGGGCAGGGTCTCATCCTCGCCGGCGTCATCATGGCAGAAGCCGCTTCCATCTACGACGGCAAGCAGGCAGTTCAGTCCCAGAGCTACGGCCCCGAGGCAAGGGGTGGCGCATCCAAGTCGGAGGTCATCGTTTCCGACACCATGATCGACTACCCGAAGGCGACCGTGGTTGACGCGCTGCTCGCGCTGACCCAGGAAGCAGCCGACAAGTACTCCCATGACCTGAAGGAAGGGGGCGTGCTGCTGATCGACTCCGACCTGGTGAAGAACGTCCCCAAAGGGAACTTCAACACCGTTGCCTTCCCGATCATCAACACCGCCAAGAACGAAGTCGGCCGTGAGATCGTGGCCAACATCGTGGCGCTGGGCGCCATGGTGGCACTGACCGGCGTGGTCACCAAGGAAGGCGCCGAGAAGGCGGTTCTGGCCCGTGTGCCGGAGGCCTTCATGGAGCTGAACAAGAAGGCGTTCCAGATGGGCTACGAGAAAGCCATCGCAGCACGCGCCTAATTGTCCTGACACCAGTAACAAAGGAAAGGCCCGGCTCAACAGCCGGGCCTTTTTTTATTCAGAAGCTAAACCTTTAAAGGCTGTTTCTTAACGCAAAGGCGCAAAGCCGCAAAGTGGCACGTCAAAAGCAGATAGAACAGGGCCTTAGTCAACAGTCTTGATTTTATGCTGTTGCAGTTTTTGCGCCTTTGCGTCTTTGCGTTAAATTACAAAGCCGTTGAAGTTTCTTTGGCATCAGTTATAAAGAAGAGGCCACTCTTAACTCGGCCATAAAGGAAGAGAGCATGCCCCAGGAACTGTGTCACATGGCGCTCAGACAGACCCTGGATCTCATAGGGTTGACCGACGAGACCCTCAAGGATCTGACCCGCCGCAAGTTCAGCAGCGACGAACTGTACCGCGAGGTGCTTGGGAAGCTCTTGGGCGGCAACGGTCGCCGCGGGCCGAGCGGCATCCTCATCGCCAACGAAGGGCCCGGTGCGGTCTGCTGCAACGGTCGCGTTTTTCACTTAAGGCACGGCGAACTCCTGGAACGCTCCGACCAGATCACCATCGAACCCGGCTCCACCTACGCCAGCAACCTGCTCATGGTCGAGGGGGGCAGCGAAGCGGTGGCACTGAACTGGACCGATAGTTGCGCCACCGTGGAGGAATTCCAAACCTTCTTCCACCCGCAGGTGGTAGCGGCCATGGGAGAGCCGATCCTCAATTTCGTGAGCTGCCGCATCAGCGGCGACGTCCGCGGCGTCATCGAAGCATTCAACTATGCCGGGCACGTGACCGAGTACGACGCCGACGTCCTCAGAAGTGCCGCGGTCATGATAGGTTCACTGGTCACCGTTTCCAACGGCATGCGCGAGACCGAGCACGCTTTCCACTACGCCATCCAGGCCCTGGCCCGGGCATGTGAAGCCGCGGAGCCCGATACCGGGCATCACATCCTGCGTGTCAACCGTTACGCGGGGGCGCTTGCCGCCAACATGGGATACAACACCGAGTTCGTGGAAGATATGTCGATGTCCGCGCAGATGCACGACGTGGGCAAGATTCGCATTCCGACCGAGATCCTGCTCAAGGAGGGGAGGCTGACCCCAAGGGAAATGAAGCTGGTGCGCCAGCATCCCGCCTACGGCTCAGAGATCATAGGCGACTCTCCCAGACTGAGGATTGCGAGGGAGATTGCGATCTCCCATCACGAGAACTGGGACGGCACCGGTTATCCCAAGCGGCTCAAGGGAGAGCGGATCCCGCTCTCGGGCCGCATCGTGAAGGTCGCCGACGTCTACGACGCCCTCCGTTCCCGGCGCAGTTACAAGGGAGCCATGACCCACCAGGAAACCCTGGACGTGTTCAGAAACGGAGACGACCGGATCAACCCCGCCGCCCACTTCGATCCCGCCGTGTTGGCAGCCTTCTTCCGGATCGAGCACATGTTCGAGATGATCTACGACAGTTCCGTTCCCAAACTCGGCTTGGACCGCGCCGTCAACGCTGCAAAATTGAAATAGGGATTAGCTTCGGTTGCCGCCGAGGAGGTGGCGGTTCTTTTCAACCTTTTGCCTGGTGAGGTGAGGAAGGTGATGAACGGAAGCCCCCTCCCTGTCCCTCCCCCTCCGGGGGCGGGAACGCGCTAGGCTTGGAGGCTAGTTGAAAATGGGGGGAATCGCGGAAAGGCAGCAGCCTACGTCCCCTCGCCCGGAGGGAGAGGGACAGGGAGAGGGACGGTTACTGGAATGGATTTTAGTCTTGGACGCCTTTTTTTAACTGCTCCACCCTATGCTGCATGATAATCTGCTGCAACTTTTCCGGCGGCACCTCTTTATTGTCCAGCAGCGCCGGATCAATTCCCAGCTGCGCCGCGTTCATCCTCGCCACCTCCAGCGCCACCTCCCACCCCGGCATGGAGGCGTGAAAGTCCGCCGCCACCTGCAACGGCAGGAAATCCTGAATTCCCCCCTTGATGGCATCAAGCGCCAGCCTGATCTTGGTCGAATCCCGAAGTTCCTCCCAGCGGTTGGCGTTGTTGTGCAGCCTGTTGATCGCCTGCAGCGCGCGTTGCAGCGCGACCGGCAGACGGAGCCTCTTGCAGAAGGCCGGCACCTGCTGGGCGCCCAGGGCGTCGTGCCCGTGGTGCTTGGGATGAAGCTCCGGCGGCGTGTACAGCTTGCCAAGGTCATGGAAGAGGGCGCAGAAGCGGGCGGTAGGATCCGGCGTCAGTTGTGCCATCCGCTCCAGCACCTGCAGCGAGTGGGTGAGCAGGTCCCCCTCGGGGTGGTGCTGGGGCGGCCCAGCCGTTATCTCCGCCATGCGGAAGATCTCGGGAAGGAAGTTGGTGCCGATCCCGAACTGTACCATGCGGCGGAAGAAGCGGGACGGGTCCTCCTTGGGGATCGCCTTCAGCATCTCCTGGGAAAACCGCTCCACCGGTATCCGCTGCAACTCCGCCGACCAATCCCGGCCTTGCAGGATCGCTTCCGCCTCAGCATCCAGGCGCCACCCCTCGCACTCGAAACGAAAGCCACGCAGGATGCGCAAGGGGTCGTCGGTCAGGCTGGTGGGACTGCAGCAGCGCAGGGTGCGTCGCTGGAGGTCGGCTTGACCGCCGAGAGGATCGGAGAGGCGGCCCTCCAATGACATGGCCATGGCGTTAACGGTGAAGTCGCGTCGGGAGAGGTCGTCGGGGAGGGCGTCGAGCGTGGGGAGCCAGGTGATCTCGACCTTGCCGAAGGGGTCTTTGAAGCGGAAGTAGATGTTGGGGGTGCTTTTGGACTCGACCAGCCGAAAGCCCAGCGCGGAGAGCTCAGAGACGGGAACGGCCGCGGCCAGGTCCACGTCCTGGCACTCGACCCCTAAGAGCACGTCCCGCACCATGCCGCCTACCATGAAAATGGAGGAGTGGAGGTGCTTGGGGAAAAAGTCTTTCAACGCCGCGATCAGCCGATCCATAGAATCCTCGTCTCACGCCAAGCCGCGAAACCGCGAAGAAAGCAAAAGAAACAGGGATGAAGGGGATTAAGGGGATATACGTCCGGAGGTTGTATCCCCTGCATCCCCTTCATCCCTGTTCATTTTATGGGTTTAGACCTTTTCCAGCAGTGCCACGTCCTCGACGTGCACCGTCTGCGGGAACATGTCCACCGGCTGCACTTCCAGCGTCTTGTAACCCAGCTGCGCCAGGATATCCAGGTCGCGCGCCAGCGTCTCGGGTGAGCAGGAGACGTAGATGATACGCTGCGGCTTGATGGCCGCCACGCTCTTCAGCACCTTCTCGTCGCAACCCTTCCGGGGCGGATTGAGTACGATCAGGTCGGCGCCACCTTCCTCGCCGATCTCGTCGATGAGGTGGACGGCGTCGCCGGCCTCGAAGCTGCAGTTTTCGGCGCGGTTCATGGCCGCGTTGGCGGTGGCGTCGGCGACGGCCGCATCTACCACTTCGATACCCACCACTTCGCGGGCTTTGTCGGCCAGGAACAGCGAGATCCCGCCGATGCCGCAGTAAAGGTCGATCACCCGCTCCTTGCCGGTCAGACGCGCAAACTCGCGCACCTTCTCGTAGATGATGCGGGCCGCGCCGCTGTTCACCTGGAAGAAGGAATGCGGCGACAGGTTGAAACTCTTGTCCCCGATGTAGGCCTTCAAGGTCTGCGCCTTGGTGATGGAGCGGTCCTTGTGGCCGAAGATCACGTTGCCGGTCGAGGTGTTGATATTTTGCGCCACCACGGCGACTTCGGGCACCGCCTGCTGGATGAACTTGGCCAGATGGTGCATCTCGTTGTAACCCTGGTCGGTGGTAACGAACACCACCATCACCTGGTTGCTCGGCTCGGCCACCCGCACCACGAGGTAACGCAACAGTCCCATCTCGCTCTTCGGGTTGTAGATCTGTACCTTCCCCTTCTTGATGCCCGCCTTGGCGGCCTTGACCACCTTGTTGATCAGCGGGTGGTGCAGGGCGCAGTCCGCGATCTCCAAGACATCGTGGCTGTTGCGCCGATAGATGCCGATCACCGGGTCGCCGTGCTTGCCCGCGACCACCAGCTTGGCGGTATTGCGGTAGCCAAGCTCGTTGGGCGAGGCCATGGTGTCGTGGATGACCGCGTCGGCAAGCGAGGGGTATTTCCGGATCTGCCTGGTGACCAGCCCCTTCTTCCAGGAGAGCTGGGCCGGGTAGCGCATCTGCATCAGGCCGCAGCCGTCGCAGGCCCTGCCCATAGTGCAGGCGGGAGAGGGGACGCGGTCGGGCGACCTTTTCAGGATCTTTATGATGTTGGCGAAGGATTCCCTGCGCCCGACATAGGTGATCTTGACCACCAGGGTTTCGCCGGCCAGTCCCCCGGCGACGAGGATCCTGGTCCCCTCGTGGTAGGCGACCCCATAGGCTTCGTCATTGTTGGTCTGTATCTGGACTTCCAGCACCTGCCCGCTATGCAGCGCGGGGTGGCGCTCTTCGGCGGCGCGGGCCGGGCGTGCATTCCCACCCTTCGCCTGCCTCTCGGATCCTTTTGCGTCGGTCCTCTTTATACCCCTGGCGGGTGCGTGCTCGCGCTGGTCGCGCTGATCGCGCTGATCGCGCGGCTTGTGCGCAGCCGGGCGTGCGCTCTTCCCGCTGATGGGGTCGGCTGTGGCAGGGCGCTCAGGCCTGGCAGCGGGCTTTTTCGCCGCGGGTACTTTGGATGTTTCTTTGCGAAAGGGTTTGGAACTGTCAGAGAATTGCTTTGGTTTTCTGGTATTTTTCATGCCTTCATACTTAAAGGGAAAACAAGGCCATGTCAACCGCCGAATTGTGGGGGGACCTTGCAGAGTAGCGTTCAATAGTTACACTCAGCGGTGTTGCCGAAGAGTCACTGGGCTAAGAGTGGGAAGGACAAAGCTTTCACAGACCGGGAGGTATGCCATGATCGGTTTCAGGCAGAGGTTATTGTGTGCCATCGTGCTGGCTCTATCGTGTGCCGTAACGTTGCAGGCGACGGAGGCAAGGGGGGCTAAGGAGGCCAGGGCGCAGTTGAAGCTGACCAGTAGTGCCTTCAGTAACTCCGGCAGCATTCCCGCCACCTTCACCTGCGATGGATCCGACGCCAGTCCGCCGCTCGCCATCGCGGGAGTACCCAAGGAAGCTCGATCGCTCGCCCTGATCATGGACGATCCCGATGCCCCAGGGGGGACCTGGACGCATTGGGTGCTCTGGAACATCGATCCGACCACCACGCAGATTGGCCAGGGAACGGTCCCGCGCGGGGCGCAGCAGGGAGAGAACAGTTGGCGGCGCAAAAGCTACGGCGGGCCGTGCCCGCCGTCCGGGCAGCACCGGTATTATTTCCGTCTCTACGCACTCTCAGAGCGCCTCAACCTTCCCTCCAACAGCACCCGGAAGGAACTCGACCGCGCCATGCGCGGCAAGATCCTGGCGCAGACCGAGCTCCTCGGCGTTTACGCGCACCGCTGAGGACCTACCACGCGAAACAATCGCACCCTAAGTCCCAGAAACGCCGCTGGCTTGGTAGCCAGATGCGCGTGTGGCGGTGTGCCGGTTCGGCCTGCTTGTGCGCCGCAAGGGGAGCCGACGCGTCGCCGCGGTGGTAGCCGCCGAATCTTCCCACCGGCGACCAGTCCGGGCTCACCGGCAGCGGCGGTACCAGGTTGCCGAACTCCTCGCCGCCGTACACTACCTTTCCGCCGACCACCGTCAGCACCGATTCGATCCCCTTGATCTCCTTCTCAGGAACCTCGAAGTAGTCAGCCGAGAGCACCGCCAGGTCCGCCAAGGCCCCGGGGGTGAGGTTCCCTTTCTTTTCTTCCTCGCCGGAAAACCAGCTGCTCCCCTCGGTGTACAGCCTGAGCGCCTCCATACGGCTCAGGTGGTTCGCCTCCGGGTAGAGCAGCGTTCCGCCGATGGTGCGTCCACTGACCAGCCAATACAGCGACAGCCATGGATTGTAGCTCGCCACCCGTGTCGCGTCGGTACCGGCGCCCACCGGGATGTCCATGGCCATCATGCTGCGCACCGGCGGGGTATGTGAGGTTTCCCGCTCGCCGTACCGGTCGAGGAAATATTCACCCTGGAAGGCCATCCGGTTCTGGATGGCGATGCCGCCCCCCAGTTCCTTGACCCGCTCCAGGTTCTCCGCCGTGATGGTCTCGGCGTGATCGAAGAACCAGCGCAGCCCGTTGAACGGGATGTCCCGGTTCACCGCCTCGAACACGTCCAGGAAACGCGTGATCGATTCGTTGTAGGTCGCGTGCAGACGGAAAGGCCATCGTTTCTCAGCCAGCAACCGCACCACCGCCGTAAGCTCCTCCTCCATCATTACGGGGAGGTCCGGGCGCGGCTCCAGGAAATCCTCGAAATCGGCGGCCGAGAACACCAGCATCTCTCCGGCGCCGTTCATGCGCAGGAAATCGTCCCCCTGTCCCGGCTGTGTCATGGTGACCCACTGTGAGAAGTCAGCCAGCTCCCCTTTCGGGTGCTGCGTGAACAGGTTGTAGGCGATTCGCAGCGGCAACTCTCCCATTTTGGCCAACTCCTGGATAACGCGGTAGTCGTCCGGGTAATTCTGGAAACCGCCGCCGGCATCGATGGCGCTGGTGAGACCGAGCCGGTTCAGCTCCCTGAGGAAGTGGCGCGTCGAGTTCACCTGGTCCTCGAAGTCGAGCTTGGGCCCCTTGGCGAGGCTTGCGTAGAGCAGCATCGCGTTCGGCTTCGCGATCAACAGTCCCGTAGGGTTGCCGTTTCTGTCCCGCTCGATCATCCCACCCGGCGGATCGGGCGTGTCCTTGCCGTATCCGAGCGCATGCAGCGCAGCGCGGTTCACCAGGGCGCGGTCGTACAGGTGCAGGATGAAGACGGGCGTATCTGGCGCCGCCAGGTTCAGCTCATCGAGAGTGGGCATGCGTCGCTCTGCAAACTGGAATTCGGTCCAGCCGCCGATGACCCGCACCCATTGCGGCGGCGGGGTCCGCTTCGCCTGTTCCATGAGCATCTCCAGCGCCAGCGCGAGCGAGGGCACGCCGTCCCAGCGCAGTTCCATGTTGAAGTTCAGTCCTCCACGGATCACGTGTATGTGCGAGTCGTTCAGCCCCGGGATCACCCGACGCCCCTTCGCGTCAATCAACTGCGTGTGGTCATCCGCTGTCGCGGTCAACTCTTCGCCGCCGAGAGCCTCCACCCTGCCGTCGCTTATCGCGATGGCCGAAGCCTCCGGGCTTTGGGCGTCCAGCGTGCTGATCTTGCCGTTATGTATGATGAGGTCCGGTCCTTTCATACCTTGCCTCCCAAAAGAGAAGCAGGCAGAGAGCTGAGCCCCTGCCTGCCGGAAGTACAGCCCTTTTATAAATTCAGCCAGCGTCGCCCCTGTCCATACCCCCTCTCCCTTTGGGAGAGGGCTGGGGTGAGGGCGTTGCGACTGTCCATACCCCCCTCTCCCTCTGGGAGAGGGTTGGGGTGAGGGCGTTGCGATTGTCCATACCCCCTCTCCCTCTGGGAGAGGGTTGGGGTGAGGGCGTCGCCCCTGTCCATACCCCCTCTCTCTCTGGGAGAGGGGTGGGGTGAGGGCGTTGCCACTGTCCATGCTCCCTCTCCCTCTGGGAGAGGGTTGGGGTGAGGGCGTTGTCACGCAGCGACAGACGAGGAGTATCTCCCTCACCCGGCCTGCGACCACCCTCTCCCGGAGGGCGAGGGTAGAGTCTGCCGCCGCTATTTCCTCAACAAACTGCGGCTGGCCGGCGCGCCGTGCACCATGGTGTAGGCGTATTCGACCCCCTGTCCGTAGGCACCGCAATGTTCCTTCACCACGCCGATCACCTCGTCATAGGTCTCCTTGCGGGCCCAGGTTCTCTGGTACTCCAGCAGTACCTGCAGCGAGGTCATCGGCACCGCTCCGGCCTGCTCGATGCGCCGCATGGCCGCGTTGTGCGCGGCCACACTGGTGCCGCCGGAGGCGTCCTCCACCGCGTACACCTCGAATCCAGCCTTCATGGCCTCAAGTGCGGGGAAGGCCAGGCAAACCTCGGTCCAGAGCGCGGCCATGATCAGCTTGGTGCGCCCGGTGGCCTGCACCGCTTCCACGAACTTCGGGTCATCCCAGGAGTTCATGGAGCTGCGTTCGATGATGTCGTTGTCCGGGAAAATGTCCAAAAGCTGGGGCCACATGTTGCCCGAGAAGCTCTTGGTTTCGACGGTGGTGAGGATGGTGGGGACGTGGAAGATCCTGGCGGCTTTCGCCAACAGGATCACGTTGTTGAAAAGTGTTTGCCGGTCGATACTGGCAACGCCGAAAGTCATCTGAGGCTGGAAGTCGATAAAGATGACCGTGCTGTTGGTTGGGTTCAGCAGATCCAATTTACTCATGACAGCTACCTCCTGTGTCTTTTACCTCCAATAGGCCCAGTATAGTCCTCTCGCTAATTAGTGGCGCAGGAATTTGGTAATCGCCCCTGCCGCCCGCAGTGACGGTAGGGGGGTGATCCTCCTTGCTTTTCCCCATAGATTTAGCTACTATGTCCCGCTATGAAAAAGCTCACCCGGCAGATAAAGATAGGCAACGTGCCGATCGGTGGCGGCGCTCCCTGCTCCGTACAGTCCATGTGTTCCACCGACACGAGAAACGTCGCTGCGACCCTCGACCAGATTGGCCGCCTTGCCGAAGCCGGCTGCGAGATCGTGCGCTGCGCCGTCCCCGACATGGACGCCGCCCAGGCCCTGGCCGCCATCAAAGCGGGCAGCCCCATGCCGCTCATCGCCGATATCCACTTCGACTACAAACTGGCCCTGAAAGCGTTGGAATCCGGCGTCGATGGTCTGCGCCTGAACCCGGGCAACATCGGCGAGCGTTGGAAGGTCGCCGAGGTGGTCAAGGCTGCCGCCGAGCGTCAGATCCCGATCCGGATCGGTGTCAACGGCGGATCGTTGGAGAAGGAGCTCCTGGTCAAGTACGGGCATCCCACACCCGAGGCCATGGTCGAATCCGCCCTGGGGCACGTGAGGATACTGGAAGAGCTCAACTACCAGGAGATCAAGATTTCCATCAAGGTTTCCGACGTGTTGCGCACCCTGGAGGCGTACCGGCTCCTCTCCGACGCCGTCGATTACCCGCTGCATATCGGCGTCACCGAGGCCGGCACCATCTTCTCCGGCACCATCAAGTCCTCCGTGGGCCTCGGCATCCTGCTGCACCAGGGGATCGGCGACACCATGCGCGTTTCCCTCACCGGCGATCCGGTGCACGAGGTGCGGGTCGCCTACGACATCCTCAAGTCGCTGGGGATCAGGCAGCGCGGCATCAACTTTGTCTCCTGCCCGACCTGCGGCAGGTGCCAGATCGATCTCATACCCGTCGCCGAGGAAGTCGAGCGTCGCCTGGCGCACCTGGACAAGAACATCACGGTGGCCGTCATGGGATGTTCCGTGAACGGGCCCGGCGAGGCGCGCGAAGCCGATTTCGGTATCGCCGGCGGCAGGGGAGAAGGGCTCCTTTTCAAGCACGGCGAGATCCTGCGCAAAGTCCCCCAGGACAAGCTTGCAGATGCGCTGATAGAAGAAGTTTTAAAACCTTAAAACCTGAAACCATTCACAAGGAGGAAATCTGAGGACGTCTGAGAAAGGCTAGAGACTTAAAAAAAGTTTTTCTCCGTTTTTGTAGTCTCAGATTTCCTCAGATTTTCTCCCTGTTACCGGTTTGCTTTTTGCTTTTAAATTCACTCAGAGGTCGAACGAATGCGTTATTCCCAGTATTTCATCCCCACCGTCAAGGAAACCCCCTCTGACGCGGAGGTCATCTCCCACAAGCTCATGCTGCGCGCCGGCATGATCCGCAAACTCGCCGCCGGCATCTACAACTACCTGCCGCTGGGGCTGCGCTCCATCCGCAAGGTGGAGCAGATCGTCCGCGAGGAGATGAACAGGGCAGGGGCCATCGAGCTCCTCATGCCCGCCGTGCAGCCGGCCGAACTCTGGAAGGAGTCGGGGCGCTGGGAATTCTACGGCAAGGAACTGCTGCGCTTCAAGGACAGGAAGGACGCCGAGTTCTGCATGGGACCGACCCACGAAGAAGTCATCACCGACCTGATCCGCAAGGAGATCCGCAGCTACCGCCAGATGCCGATTAACCTGTACCAGATCCAGGGCAAATTCCGCGACGAGATCCGCCCGCGCTTCGGACTTATGCGCGGCCGCGAGTTCATCATGAAGGACGCGTACTCCTTCGACGTGAACGAGTCGGGTGCCGACGTCTCCTACGAGAAGATGTACAAGGCCTACCGCCGCATTTTCGAGCGCTGCGGCCTGAAGTTCCGTGCCGTCGAGGCCGACACCGGCTCCATCGGTGGCAACTACTCCCACGAGTTCATGGTGCTCGCCGACTCCGGCGAGGACGCCATCGTCTCCTGCTCCTGCTGCGAGTACGCGGCCAACATGGAAAAGGCCGAGACCAGGAAGAGCGACGCCGTGGAGCACGCCGACCCGCGCCCGATGGAGCACGTCGCCACCCCGGGCCAGAAGAGCATCGAAGACGTCTCCGCCTTCCTCGGCGTTAACGCGACCCAGGTGGTGAAGACCCTGATCGTGGTCGCCGATGGCGAGCCGGTCGTGGCGCTGCTGCGCGGCGACTACGACCTGAACGAGATCAAGCTGAAGAACCACCTCGGTGCCGCCGAGCTGGAGATGGCAGAAGACGACGTCGTCCTCAAGGTGACCGGCGCACCCACCGGCTACGCAGGCCCGGTCGGCCTGGCCGGCAAGGTGAAGGTCGTTGCCGACCTCTCGCTGCAGGGGATGCACAACTTCGTCACCGGCGCCAACGCCGCCGACACCCATCTCAAGAACGTCAACATCGGCCGCGACTTCCAGGTGGAAGGGTACGTCGATATCAGGAACGTCGTTATCGGCGACCCCTGCCCGCGCTGCGACAGCGGCAAGCTGGAGATCTGGCGCGGCATCGAAGTCGGCCACGTCTTCAAGCTGGGGACCAAGTACTCCAAGGCGCTCAACGCGAGCTTCCTCGACGCCAACGGCAAAGAGCAGATCATCTTCATGGGGTGCTACGGCATCGGCATCGGGCGTACCGTCGCCGCCTGCATCGAGCAGAATCACGACGAGAACGGCATCATCTTCCCGATCCCCATCGCGCCGTTCCACTGCATCGTCTCCGCGCTTTCCGCGAAAGACGACGAAGTGAAGGCCGCCTCCGAGCAGATCTACAACGAGCTGATGGAAGCAGGCGTCGAAGTGCTGCTCGACGACCGTGACGAGCGTCCCGGCTTCAAGTTCAAGGACGCCGACCTGATCGGCATCCCGCTGCGGATCGTCGTTGGCGCCAAGACCCTGGCCGAAGGGAAGGTTGAGCTTAAAGAGAGAAGGGGCGGCGAAGTAGAGATACTGCCCATCGCCGAAGCCGTAGCCAAGGTGAAGGCAGCCGTCAAAGAGGCATTGCAGGCATAAAACCGAAGACCATTGGCCACGGAGAAAATCTGAGAAAATCTGAGAGAGGCGAAAGTCCAAAGCGTTTTGGGGTAACCCCTTAAAGCCTTTCCGGTGTCAGGTTTTCTCCGAAGTTCTCAGATTTTCTCCGTGGCCAATGGTTTTGATTTCAAGGATTTTGACTATGACTAGAGAAGAAGCAATCAAGAAGATCATTTTTGCCATGGACGTGAAGGAATTCAGCGACGTGCAGTACTGGGCCGAGCTCCTTTCCCAGCACGTCGGTATGTTCAAGGTCGGCAAACAACTCTACACCGCCTGCGGCCCCGCCGCGGTTCGCATGATCCAGAAGTGTGGCGGCGAAGTGTTCCTCGATCTGAAATACCACGACATCCCCAACACCGTCGCCATGGCAGCCCTCGAAGCCGCCAACCTCGGCGTTCAGCTGTGCGACCTGCACGCCATGGGCGGCTACGAGATGATGAACACAACCATGGAGAAGCTGGACAAGAACTTCAGCGGTTGCACCCCGCGTCCCAAGGTCCTTGCCATCACCGTGCTCACCTCCTCCAACGAAGAGACCCTGCGCGGCATCGGCATCGATCTGCCGGTCCCCGAGATGGTGGTGAAGCTCGCCAAGCTTGCCAAGAGCGCCGGCGTTGACGGTGTGGTCGCCTCCCCGCAGGAAGTAGGGCTGATCAGGGAAGCCTGCGGCAAGGACTTCCTGGTGGTCACCCCCGGCGTCCGTCCCAGCTTCGCCTCCGCCGACGACCAAAAGCGCATCATGACCCCGGCCGAAGCCGTCAAAGCCGGCTCCGACTACCTAGTCATCGGTCGTCCCATCGCCGCCGCCCAGAGCCCGGCCGAAGCCGCCCAGAAGATCGTCGACGAAATCGTCGCAGGGTAAAGCTGGAAAACCGTCGCACGCGGATCGAGTCGGAAAAGGCACGGATAAAGGCAGATCGAGCAAGGCTTTTGTTTTAACCAAGAGCTTGTTTAATCCGTTTTTATCCGTGATTTCCGTTAAATCCGTGTGCGACGGTTTTGACCTTCAAAGGAATCTATGAGCGCAAAAGAAGAAATCATCTACGGACTGAACCCGGTCACCGAAGCCCTGCGTGGCAGCCGTCGCATCTTCGAGTTGTTCGTCGCCGGCACCAGCGCGGACAAACGCCTGGAAAAGCTCTTGAAGCTGGCCGCCGAGAAGAAAGTCCCGGTGCGCCAGCGCGAGAAGGGCGACCTGAGCCGCCTCTGCGGCACTGAGCACCACCAGGGTGTCGCCCTGAAAGTCGAGCCGTTTCCCTATGCAGATCTCGATGACGTGCTTGAAGGGCTGGAAGGCAACCAGAATGGACTCATCCTCGTTCTGGACAGCGTGCAGGACCCGCATAACCTCGGTGCCCTGATCCGCAGCGCAGCCTGTGCCGGTGCCCACGCCGTGGTCATCCCTAAGGATCGCGCCGCAGGCGTCACCGCCGTAGTTGAGAAGTCCTCCGCCGGTGCCACCGAAACCGTGCCCGTGGTACAGGTCACTAACATCTCTCAGGCGCTGGAAACGCTGAAGAAGGGCGGTTTCTGGATCTACGGAGCCGACGGCTCCGCCAAGAGCACTCTTTACCAGCAGGATTTCACCGGACGAGTCGCATTGGTCATCGGTGGGGAAGGGGAGGGGATCCGTCCCCTGGTGAGAAAGGGCTGTGACGAAGTCGTCAGCATCCCGTTGCAGGGCGGCGTCAACTCCCTGAACGCCTCCGTCGCCGGAGGGATTTTCCTCTTCGAGGTCGTGCGGCAGAGGCTGACAGGAAAGAAGTAATGTAGAGGCGAATAATCATTCGCCCCGGCCGCAGGCCAGCAAAGATTAAGCAAACAGGGATGAAGGGGATACACTGGATATAGATTAACAGGTTTAGCAGTTATCCCTTTCATCCCCTTTATCCCTGTTAAATGCTTTTGGGAAATGTTTACATTGACTTGGAGTGGCCGCTGTAGTATAAAGGTCGAGTTGCACATGACGCGGGGTGGAGCAGTCTGGTAGCTCGTCGGGCTCATAACCCGAAGGTCATAGGTTCAAATCCTATCCCCGCAACCAATATACGAGAGGCGCCCGGTTTAGAACCTGGCGCCTTTTTCATTTTCAGGGGACTGGCTCCGACAGGTGCCAGTCCCCTTTTTTGCATTTCATTCAGCAGTTTCGAAATGGGCATCATCAGCAAGAATATAGCTCGTGCTTCGTCCGCCACCTGGTTCCTTTGCGAGGATGCCTCGCAGGAGGAGATCTCCGATATCCCGTAGAGCGGTGTCTTGTGAACAATGGCACAGCTTCGCCCACTTTGACGAATTGAGCTTGCCTTCGAAACCGTTAAGGAGACGGTTGAGAATGAGCCGCTGACGGTCATTGAGTGGGTAAGGCCCGTACTTCTCCCAGAAATGAGCCTTTTTTAGCACTAGTGTCAAAGTCGCCTCGGCGCCATCGAACGCGCGATTAAGGCAACTCAGGAACCATTCCAGCCACTTGGTGATATTGAGGTCGCCTTTTTGCGTTGTTTCCAAAAGTTTGTAGTAGGCATTCCGCTCCTGCCGGATTTGCGACGACATGCTGTAAAACCGTTGAGGGCTTTGCTCCGACCGCGCGAGCATCTGGTCGGCAATGGCACGGGCAATCCGGCCGTTCCCGTCCTCGAACGGATGAAGAGTGACGAACCACAGATGGGCCACGCCGGCTTTAAGGACGAGGTCGATGCCGCTGTCGTCGTTGTACCATTCGAGGAATGTCCGCATTTCCGCGTTAAGCCTCGAAGCGGCAGGCGCTTCGTAATGAACCTTTTCGCGGCCGAAGGGACCGGAAACGACCTGCATGGGACCTGAAGCATCGGTGCGCCACGCGCCGACGGTGATGCGCGACATGCCGCTTCGGCCGGTTGGAAACAGGGCGGCGTGCCAAGCAAAGAGCCTTTCTTCGATGAGAGTGGACGTGTAATGTTGCGTCGCATCGAGCATCATTTCGACGACCCCCTCGACGTGGCGGTCGGCCTGGGTCAGAGCACCTATCTCCATCCCTAATCTACGCGCAATAGAAGAACGCACCTGTTCCCGGTCCAGCATTTCGCCCTCGATCTCGCTGGACCTCAGGACATCCTCTGTCAGTGTTTCAAGAACGGCTTCCGCTCTCAGAGGAAAACCAAGCGCCTCCATGCGGCCGATCAGGCGCCCCTGCCGGTGGCGCACCATTGCAAGTTTTTCCACCAGTTGCGCGTCGCTCCAGCGAAACCTCGGCCAGTCATCCCGTTCATGGATATAGTTTGCCATGTAGTATTCTCCGCAGATTATGCGGTGAAAGTGCCACATAATCACCGCACGCGCAAGAGTATTCGCAACAATGAGTGAGCGTTCCCTCTAGAGTTTTGCCATTCCGCCTACCTCTGAGCTATCTTTTTCCTCACCACTGGACCACTGGCGATTTGTCTCATGTCGAGAGCTGACCTTTTTTCCCTTTTTTCCTCCGTATGCAGGGGGACTGGCTCCGACAGGTGCCAGTCCCCTTTTGCATTTCCACCCACTACATGACCCGCCCAAGATCCCAAGTTCCGGCAAGCGTTCCACAGCAGCATTCAAGTCCCCTTTTGCTTTTCAAACTTATGCTGAGGGGAGGCCGGGACGTAGCTACCTTATGTGCAGTCCGGTGGGCAGCCCTGACATAGAACTTTCTCGCAACCGACCACTGACATTTGTCTCATGTCAAGGGCTGACCCCTCTTTCCTCAATCAAGCGTTGGATGGCAAGGTGTTTTGGTTGAAGTGACCGTCAATCATCAGATGAGCAACATGCTTTAGGAAGAATCAGTAGTTGCAGTGGGCTGAAGGGTAGTATTGTGCCTGTGTGTTGTCAGTTATGAAATTGCGGTCCCGATTCGATCTGGAACCCCACCAAAAACGGCGGCGGAGTGAAGGGAAACTGGAAACTCCGCCGCCACATTTATTGCAATTGAACTACCAACGTCGGAACGAATTTCGAGCCACCTCCTAAGGTCAGAGAAGCGTGATAAATGTGTGCTAACTATTTGTGCGATTGGAACAATAAACACGGCGCTAATATACTTTTGCTTTTGACCTTTTAAAAATTTTAAAGTAAACTTGGCTCCATTTAATTCTAATGAGATAATAAAGTAGGGCCTCTTAAATGTAGAACCCTTAATCTGAAAACTAATTAATTTCCAGGTCGGTGACACTGACCATCAACTGCTAGAGGCCGATTCCGGTACAATTGGAGCGCAATCCTATGGCACAAGGGATAGATCTACCGAGCATATCTTTCAAATCTAAGAGTGAGGCAACCAGTTATTTTAAAGATATGCTCAATCGCTACCGTGATGGAGAAACATTGACCCCTGAAGACGATGCAATATTATATGAGTTGCTTCAACGACATCCCGAAGCAGACCAGAAAATAGGCTGTGGCGTCAGGTCATTTTATCGAGAAAGGTCGCCTAATCACCCAACAAGCTGCTTTCATTTGGAGCGACACGACGGTTCCACAACAGATTTTTCATACATTTCATGTATTCGTGGATTTACCAGCAGCCTCGCCCAACAATTTTATGAGGCATGCCGTTACTCAGTATCTGAGAAACTAACACGGCAAAAAGCAACATTATTCAAAGATGCTGGTGGTACGATGATATGCTCCAAAACAGGTTTACGGATTACGATTGAGGAAGCAAATTACTGTCACACTGAACCTAAGTTCAGAGATATTGTGTTAGGGTTTATATTGGAAAATCGAGTTGTCCTTCACCCTTCTATTGTTACTAGTGGCTCAGATATGCAGTATGTTGTAAAGTTTGCTGACAGAAATATTGAAAATTTGTTTATGCTTTACCACGAAAAAAAGGCGAATCTGGCGATGTTTAAAAAGTATCATACCGGACATTAATATTTTGAAGATTCAAAGAACTTCTCTCGTTTCAATATAAGGTTATTATGAATCATCCTGATTATTTCCTCAGCTTAGTTTTGCACGATCATAGCGGCAAAGGCGATGACTCAGCACTTTGTGCAGGGTTTGAGCGTGGAAAATGGAGAAATAATCAACTTGCCGACCATGTAATGGAGTGGCTACCAGAGTTTGCCTTGAGTCATTCAGAATTGAAAGAAATAGGGCATCATAATGCTGTACGTCTTACAAAGAAAGCTGCTAGAATCATTTATCAGACTGATAAATATGGATCGAGAGGGGAGTTTGGAGAACTACTTCTTCATATAGCGATCAGGCAAATCTACAAAACTATACCTGCAATTAGCAAAATTTATTATAAAAGTTCTGTAAATAAAACGGTTGAAGGGTTCGATGCGGTCCATGTGGTAAAGAAAGATCAGCATTTGGAACTTTGGATCGGGGAAACAAAATTTTATAATGACATTACTAGGGCGATAGATGATGTTTGTGATGAAATAATAACTCATCTAGAAACAGATTACCTTAAAAACGAATTTATATTAATAAGGAATAAAATTGACCCTGCTTGGCCTGAAGCTAACTCATTGAATGACTTACTTGATGGAAATCATTCTCTTGACGAAGTTTTTAAAAAGGCGTGCATTCCTGTTTTGTTGACTTATGATAGTGATGTAGTCAGAAATACCTCTAAATCTGATGACGAATATTTAGATAATATCCGCAAAGAGATGTCTGCCGCTTTTAAAAAAATGCGAATGAAACTTGAAAAAAAATACGAAGCGCAGTTTAAGGAAAAGTTGCCCTTAACAGTACATGTGATCTTTATCCCGCTGCACGAGAAGGTTGCTCTGGTTACGGCTCTCCATTCAAAGCTTAAGGCGCTGCAGGCATGATGAATACTCAGGAAATAAGACAGCTACTCGGTTCAAAAAAATGGGTGCAAAACCCTTTTGGAGTTCTGGCAGCCATTTCAAGCGTATCTTCCATTGATCCCTCAGTGGGACGTGAGTTCGTAATCCGCGCATTGGAAATGAGGGACCAGCTTAAACAGGAGTATCAAAACATACTTGATGAGTTATCCATGCAGGTTGGCTTGTTTCCCTATGTTGGAGGTTCTGGCTTAACCAACCTCTCATTGCGGAGCGCAATTTTGCATGCAGTCCATCGTGCTGATGGTGTGATGGAGGATATTGTACTCCACAGTGCACAAGGACGAATCCTGCGAAAACTTCTGTCCGGCGAATCGGTCATTTTGAGCGCGCCTACCTCATTTGGTAAAAGTCTTCTTATCGATATCGTAATTTCCTCCAAAGATTTTGAAAACATAGTTGTGATTGTTCCTACCCTCGCTCTGGTGGAAGAAACTAGACGAAGAATGTCGAGATTTGTTGACAAATATGCAATTATAACAACAAGCAATCAGCGGTTAGGCGACCGCAATATTTTCGTTTGCACTCAAGAGCGGTTTTTTTCGCTAGAACATGAAATACCAAAAGTAGATTTTTTTGTTATAGACGAGTTTTACAAACTTTCAATTGCAAATGATGGTGGACGTGCTACTCAGTTGAACCAAGTGTTATTGAAACTTTTAAAGACCGGTGCACAATTTTATATGCTCGGGCCATCAATTAAGTCGATTCCAGACATCGCAAGAGAACGGCTTCGGTGTAGTTTTCTTATAGAGGATTTCCAAACAGTTGCTATTGAACTGCATCTGATTTCTAAAAAACCTAATAAACCAGAAGCATTGGCTCGTTTATTGGACTCTTTAGATGGACAGACAATGATTTATTGCCAGTCGCCTGCCAGTACGAGAAACGTATTGAAAGAGTACCTTGAACTTCGCCACGTTGAGCAATCAAAAGACCTGGAAATAATAGAAGCAGCAAAATGGACAGCTGATCATTACCATGACCAATGGCTCGTATCGGTAGCACTCAAACATGGAATTGGGATACATCACGGAAGGCTTCCTCGATCTCTTGGTAGATTCATGGTTAGAGCGTTTGAAGAAGGGAAACTTAAACTTCTTCTTTGTACTTCTACTCTAATAGAAGGGGTCAATACTGCAGCCAAAAATGTCATAGTTTACGATAGTAAACTTGACAAGAAACCTCTCGAATTTTTCACCTTTAACAACATCAGGGGACGTTCTGGAAGAATGTTTAGGCATTTTATTGGGCATGTGTATGTGTTTGAAACACCGCCCCAAGAAACATTACCTTTTGTTGACATGCCAGCAATCAATCCAACGGATAAGACGCCTAGCAGTTTGTTAATACAGCTTCCGTCCGAACAAATACCTCAATCAATTAGGGGACGTGTAGACAAGCTACTACACCAGGATGTGTTGCCAATTGATTTGTTGAAACATATTTCGAATATTGAACCTGAATATTTACTCGATACCGCAAAATATCTTTTTGGCCTCGACATTCGTGAACTGAATAAATGCTGCTGGTCGTCGAGGCCCCAATGGGAGGACATACTATTTTCCTCCGAAATTATTTGGGACAAGTTGGGAGGGGCATCGTCAGCTCGCCAAAGTGCAATGCGTTCCTCAAAGATGATGACGTATTGGATCTGGGAATTGTACAAAACCCGAAGCGTTGCTAATTTTAAAAAAAATATGATTAAAAACCAAATTGACAAAGGTAAATCACCAGATGACGCTGTTGAAGATGTTTTAGCTTTTCTTAGGGGATGGGCTTCGTACAATTACCCCAAATATTTAAATGCTCTTAGTGAGATAGCTAATTACGTACTTTCTCGAAGAGGAGTTAGTGGCTGTAATTACACTTCTTTTGCTGCGTCTATTGAACACCTTTTCCAGCCCACTTCTTTTTCCTCACTAGAGGAGTATGGTTTACCAACCGAAATATCAGAAAAATTGTTGTCAAAGAGAATTTTTGGAAAAGATGATAACCTAGAGTCAGTGGTTAATGCACTTCGAAACCGAGAACTGTCACAGTTTGCAGATACAACTTTTGAAAGAAGAGTTATTGAGGACTTCCAGCAAGGTATCGGGCGAAATGCCTCGCGTAAAGCTCGATGAGATACTGTGGTGTTAAATGATGTGCATTATATTTTTATTTAAGAGGTTATAAATGTCGTCGCATTTGCATGTCATCAACTACAAAAACAGAAAATACCAATTGATTAATAGTGTGGTCGGTGAGCACGATAACGTGTTTACCATTCTCATAGGCAAAAATGCAACAGGTAAAAGCTCACTTCTTGGATACATAATCAAAACTGCCAGAAAAGCTTTAAAGGAAGAAAGATCCACCGGACTGTTTAATACTAACAATCTATATAATTTTGAATTTTTAAACAAAATTATCGCAATCACTGCAACCCCCTTTGATAGATTCCCAAATTCTTCTAGGGGGGATAGAGGGCCTAAAGGCGTCTATAAATACTTAGGGTATAGAGAAACATCTAGGCAGATGTCTAGTGCATCACAAATTTCAAAGATTTTAAATTCGTTGGTTCTCTCCACACAAAAAAGTCGGGAAAACCTCGCCAAGTTGGCTGAAACGTTCCATATGTTAGGCTTCTATCCTTCCCTTACTGCTAGGTTTCGTATTAGTAGAAATCCATACATCTTACGGAAGCCAAATAACGACATTGAATCCTTCATTGATTATTTGGTAAAATTTAAACGTATGAGTACTGATAGGGCTGAATTTTTAGGGGAGTCCTATAGTAGATTGACTGAATATTATAGAGAAAGCATTTTTGATATTTCTCTTGACTTTACAGGGAGAGGTATTAGTTATGGAAGTATGGAATTGTACGAAGATATATGCACATTGATGGACGCTGGCTTTATAGCGTATTCTGATTTACGTCTAACAAGAATTAATGGTGATGTTGAAATTTCAATAAAAAACACAAGTTCTGGTGAAAGATGTATTCTGACAAACCTTCTAGGGATAGCCAGTGAAATTGAAGATAACAGTTTGATATGCATCGACGAGCCTGAAATTAGTCTGCATCCAGAATGGCAAGAAAAGTATATGGAAAGTTTGGCTTCAACATTTAGTCATTATCGAGGATGTCAATTTATTATAGCTACTCATTCTCCTCAAATTATTTCTAGGTTGACCAAGGATCATTGTTTTATACTTGCCATGGACGATCTGAAAACCTACTCATCTGTGCAATATTGTAATAGATCTTCTGATTTTCAGTTAGCCAAAATTTTTAAAGCTCCCGGTCACCAAAATGAATATCTGATGACCGAAGCTTTAGAGTTATTGAGTATTATCACTTCGGAAAGTCAACTCACTGATGATTTTAAGAGTCGTGCTGTAGAATTAAAATCGCTTTCCAAGCCTATTGATTCTGCCGATCCTGTCAGCAAATTGGTTTCAACCCTCACGAAAGCTATGGAGGTGTTGAATATATGATTCCAGCACCTATTGTCTATTCAAAAGAAAGTCTTGATATTTTAGATGCTTGTAAGGGGACTCCGTTAGCCCCTCAAGATTGGAGTGATGCTAAATTCACCGATATTAAAACTGAAATAAAGGAGTACTACAAGGTAATTCAAAATTATACATGTCCATATTGTCAACAAAAAATACAAATTGATCACAATATGGCGTGGGATATTGAACATATCATACCTAGGATCATGAAGCCAAAGTTTATGTTCGAACCACAAAATTTATGTATTGCATGCAAAGATTGTAACGGTCCTAAAAGTGGTAAAAATGTACTTAAAAATTCAAACAGGAAAACCTTTCCAAACAAGCCTAAAGATTACATCATAGTGCATCCGCATTTTCATTCCTACAATGACCATATTGAAATACTAGTTCCTGGTCTTGTTTACAGGCCAATTAGTGATGAAGGAAAAAATACTGCAATTGCATGTGATTTGTATAGATTTTATAAATTTACTAACAGAAAGCCAGTCAATAATTTGTCGTCGACCTTGGCGAAGAAGGTTGCGTTTGCCGACACTGTCGAAGAACAAGAACAAGCTGAAATACAGTTTTTTGAACTATTGAAATTGAAACATGCTCAAAAATGATTTGGCAGGATAAGTGCCATTGGCTCCTAACTTGTACCCTAATTTCTTGCAAGCATGGTCAACATGTGTTATATGCTGTGTGGGTGGAGGCCGTTAACTCATAGGAATAACTGCAAGTCATTGATTCTCTTTAGTGGGTTGTCAGGGGGAGGTTTCTCTCATAACCCGAAGGTCATAGGTTCAAATCCTATCCCCGCAACCAATATACAAGAGGCGCCCGGTTTAGAACCTGGCGCCTTTTTCATTTTCAGGGGACTGGCTCCGACAGGTGCCAGTCCCCTTTTGCATTCCCACCCACTACATGCCCCGTCCACTTACCGATTCCAAATTCCCGGAAGCGGTCCCGAGCAATTAGAGGTAACGTTGTCGCGTGTCAAGCGCTGCCCCCCAGCCCCCACCTGTAATAGCGGCATTCCTGCCGCGATGCATCGACTTAGTAGATCACTTGCTTCTCGTCTTCTGAATTCCTTGGTAATGTGACTGATTTCTCTTCAGCGCGGCGACGAAATTGTCGATACGACCCCATAGGGACCTCGGCTTGCCTCTCTGTCGTGGCCTGCCTCGACTTGGTCCGTACAAGATGCGAAGAGGGGAAAAATGAAGACATGTTTGATAGTCGACGACGAGGAGTTCTCCGCAGAGATGCTGGCTACGATGCTCAGGAAGAGCTTCGACTGCACGATTGTTACCAGTGGGAAAGAGGCATGGAGCATTATCGAGCCTAAGTGGCTGAAAGGGGAGTCCTTCGACTTGATCTGCTGCGATCTTACCATGCCTGAATTAAGCGGGCACGGCTTGATCAGGAAGATCCGCTCCCTTGAAACCTCCAGGGCAGAGTCCTGCGCCTCGCCGAGCAAGATCTTCGTTGTAAGTGCAGGGACCTTCCCTTGGGGGATGGGGGAGACGCTTCTGGACGGGGTGGCGGACGGCTACATCTCCAAGCCCTGCCATCGTGACAAACTGCTCGAGATGATGGTTCAACACGGCGTCCTTGAGCCGGGCGAGATCTGAGGTTTAGAGAAGGGGTCGCTTTGGAAAAGAGCGACCTCTTTTTATATAACTCCCGCGTTCGTCCGATGTGAAACCGATTTGCGGAAAACGAGTGCCGTTTTTCTAAAATCGGAAAAGCCTTTCGGGAAAACGGATCCGGTTCGCTCTGATCTAGAGCCAGTTCGGTTTAATGCGGAATCAGTTTTTGGGAAACGGGTGCCGTTTTTCTAAAAATGGGAGGGGTTTTCGGGAAAACGGATTCGGGTCGCTCTAATCTGGAACCAGTCGGTCTAATGCGGAACCAGTTTTTTCGGAAATGGGTGCCGTTTTTCTACAGACGGAAGGGGAATTTCGGGAAACGGGTCCAATCGACTCTAATCCGGAACCATTTCGGTCTAATGCCGAACCAGTTTTCAGGAAACGGGTTCCGTTTTTCTAAAAATGGAAAGGGTTTGGTGGAAACGGCTCCGGTTTCCTCCAATTTGGAACCAGTTCGTCTCAATCTGGAACCAGGTCGTCCTAATGCGGAACCATATAGGGCCAATGTAGAACTGGTTTTCGGGAAACGGGAGCCGGTTTTTTTTGTAGGGGATAAAATAACAGCGAAGTCACCGGAGCACATAAAAACGCGGCTGCATCTTCATGCAGCCGCGTTTCTGTTCCTCTCGCAAGGGCGATGTTCACAAAACGATGATAGTGGCGACCTGCGACCATGGGCCGGTCTTTCCTTCGACGTGAAGCCTTGCCCTGAAGGACACTCGGCTTGCCGGCTCAAGACCGTTGTACTCTATCCGGGCTTTCTGGTGGATACCCTGACCACCCCAGGACGACTCGTTGGCTGGATCGTACGACATCTGCAGTTCGCAGGGGGCGTTCTTTGGCCGGCTTAGCACGACGGTGATGGCGCCCGATACGGGGCCTGAAGCCGATTGTGTATGCTTCAAGGTGATCCCCGGTATTTCCGCCAGTAGATTCACCGAGGGCTTGCTGGTTTGTTGTTTTTGCTTCAGTTCGAAACCGGTGTCGTGCAGGATGGCCGGATCGTTCCGGTGCAGCGAGAGCATGGTGAGATGCTGGACGTTCATGGCAAGGGCAAGCTTGCCCGCTTCCCATACTTCCTGCTTTTTCGCCTTGGCGTCGCGGCTCCCCGTGGCGGCTGCGTCACGCCACTGTCCAAGCTCCGCGGCGAGTGCCCTCAGTTGATCCCCCATGGAGAAGTACTCCGGCGCCCCCTCCTTGACGGCCGGATGCGCATCGACTTTGGCTGCATGGGTGAGCATGAGGGCGATGAAGTCGTTAATGCTCAAATCCTGGAAGTGTGCGACTAAGAGTTCCGGAATGACTGGCACCGTGGCACCTCCTTTTCAGGCGTGGTAGATGATACGGAAAAACATTAGCTCAGGTTAATGGATTTGTCCAGTGGGGCGGTCCAACTTTTCCTGATCATGTTCCGGTAATGGAGGAGGAATACGCAAGGCACCCCATGATACAGGGTGCCTTGCGTATGTTCTCTAATCGGGGGGGCGGCAGTGAGTGGGAAAGGAAAGGGGCTCCGATGGAGCCGCTTCGAGTCCGTTTTCAGTGCTTCTTGCCGTCGTGCCCGGAGGGGGCGTGGCGGGCATGCTCATCGTGTTCCGCGTGGGCGGTGCCTGTGGCGGCAAGATGCATCTTCTCCACGAAGTGGGTGTAATCGACATAGGCCTCGACGAACTCCCGGCCCTGCGCGACGCTTTCGTCCTTATGCCGGTACGCCGCCTTCACGCGCTCGAAGCGTTTCCGGATACCTGCGGTGATATCCTCGGTAATCAGCCGCACCAGGTTGTCTGCCGATCCACTCACCAGTGCCTTGTCGGCCTCGGCTACGGCGGGTTCTACCGCGCCGGCCGGTTTCAAACCGGTGAAAGGCGCGCCTTCACCGGCACGATGGATCTTCACCAGCGTGGCAAAGAACTGTTTATGTGCGGCTTCGGCCTTGTTCCCCTTCGCCGCAACCGCCTTGTTGAATGCCGCAATAACGGTCTTTTCATCCTTCTCCTTCACCCATTTGAGTACCGGGGTGACACTCTTTGATTCGAGCGCTTTGCGCGCGTCCTGAATCACTGGGCCGTCGAGGGTGTCACAATGCGCGGACGCAAACTGCGGTGTCGCCAGCGAAACGGCGACCACTGCGGCAATTGCTGCTACTGCAACTTTCACATATCTCATCATCGAAATATCTCCTTGTGTCAGTTTGCCAGGCACGGCTGTGTCTGAGCGTTAATGGGAGCGATTGATGGTAAGGTGATTACCGTGGAGGTATAAACTCGCTTGGTGTATCCGTCAAGCCCACATGCGCTGAAATGCCAACAAGTTCTTGCGCTGCCGTTTTGGGATCGTATCTGAGTCGCCCGGCTTTCCGTAAGGAGCACCGCTATTATCAGTTTCATGTAAAAGGGGCTTTACACTCTGTGTAAAGCCCCTTGATCCCGCAGAGATCAAATGGGAGGTCATGCCTCGTTTCTACGACGCTTACCGTAGATCGCGATCCCGGCGAGCCCAAGGCCCAAAAGAAGCATGGTGCCCGGCTCGGGGACCGGGGCGGCCTGGTTGTTATAGTTGAGGCAGAACACGGACTTGTCCAGATAGAGGAAATCAAGGCAGCCCCTTTCGTCGTAGAAGAGTGAGATGTCGAGGGGGTGGCCCTGCCCCCATGGTGCGGTGATGCTCGAGGCGACGTCGAACTTGGTGGATTCCATTGGATTCCAGAACCAGACCCAGCCTGTGTCGTTTTTGAGCGTCCCCACGAAGTTGCTTTCGACCTGCACGTAGTCGTTGCCACCGTTCACGAAGTTCGAATAGATCGTCAGCTTGGCACTGTTGACGGTGTCGTACGGCATCGTGAAGTCCCCCGGCATCTCCTGCTGCCAGGAGATCTTGCCGGTGCCGAACAGGATCCGGTCCAGGTCGGTGGTGCTCGTGTAGACGGTTGCCCCGGCGATCCCGGTCGCGCCGAGCATCAGCGTGGCGGTAAGAATTCCTGCCCAAATCGCTCTCATTCTCGTGCCCTCCCTCTCCCTTGTATTTTGAAACTGTCAACTGCAAGGCAACTAGCGTGCCGATTTAGGTAAATCAGCCGGTTACGGTGGGAGGCGCGTGTCGTGGCGGTCCTAAGAGAAGGGATTGGTAGGATGCACGGGGGAAACGTGTAAAAAACTTCGACATATGTAAAGACGTGCACCAGGGGTGGCTCCTTCCGGGCGTCATTTCCCTCAACTCTTGGGGAAGCTTGGACTCTGGTTAACAGCAAAGTCACTGGAGCACATAAAAACGCGGCTGCATCTTCATGCAGCCGCGTTTCTGTTTCTTCTCGCAAGGGCGATGTTCACAAAACGATGATGGTTGGAGGCTGATATTTTTTGTCCAAGGGGGTGTGCAACTTTTTCGTAGAAGAGGGGGCAGCCTTTGACGGGACAGATGAAAGGCTTGGGCCGGAGCTAACCGTCTGATATAGGGACTTGCAGATTCTGCAAGTCCCTTTTTGTTTTTTTCCTTTACACCGGCACCTTTAAGGTTCCAGGGCAAGCTCAACCTGGCGCCTGTTTTTGGCGAAATCGAACAGGGCCGGCTGTTGTGCCGGCCGCGGGTCGCCGGCGCCTGTCTTATTGATGCGGACTACGCCACGGTTGCCTCCCCGGGCTGAGACCCGCACCTTCCCCGCTTTGACCTCCTCGGCAAGACCGGGAACCCGGTTCACGCCATAACGTAGCCATTCGTCCAGCATGATCTTGCCGTCCTTGGGAGCCTGGTCGGCTTCAAATCCCTCCAGACCGTTTATGACCAGGGCGAAGCTGAGCAGTCCTTGTTTGATCGCGTCGTTCTCCAGGGCGTACTCGTCGGCCTGACTCGCCGCAAGGATACGCATCCCCTTGTCGAAGGAGAGCTGCCCAAGGCCTCTGCTCCCCATGGGGCCGGGCTTGAAGTCCTTTCCCTGCACGCTCGCCGCGGACTGGCAGGCATCCACGATCATGGTCATGTCGCCGGCATCCACATCCCGCAGCCACTGCGAGAGTTCTTCGCTGGAGATGCTGCGCTTGAGCAGGTCGACATCCACCTTCTTCTCCTGGCCTTTGCCGGTGTCCGGGGTGAGGAGGTAAAAGTCACCGCTGCCATCGGCATAGCCATGGCCGGAGAAGCTGAGCACTACAAGATCGTCCGGCGTGGCGGGCCGCAGTTGTTCGGCACCGGGAAGCATTTCGAGCAGCGGCGAGGCGGGCTTTCCTGCCAGCCTGTCGAGGACGGCGTGCAGCAGCGCTTTGTCGGCGTGGTGTTCGTCCTGGTCCGAAATCAGGGTAAGCGGGACGATGTGCTCATAAGCGGCCGTCTTGCGCAAAGTCTCGCTCAGTACCTGGCGCATGAGTCGCGCGTCGTTGGCGGCAAAACGCAGGTTCCAGGCCGGGTTGTCAAAGGTGTTGACGCCCATGCTGATGAGATAGGCATTCCCTCTGCGGGAAACGACAGTGGCGGGGACCCGGTAACGGCTGCGCACCGTGCCGCTCTTAACCCGGTCTTCGTTGAAAGCATAGGCCGATAAGGTGATCTCCTTCCCGCTCATGGCGCTGGGCAGGCGCACGCTGAAGGTCCCGCGGTAAGGCTTGTCGCCGTATCGGGATATCCGGCCGTCAGCAGCGCCTACCAGTTGGCCGTCACGGAACAGGCGCAGGTCGTGGGCCGCCGCGGCAACCGGAACCTTGTTGCCGTCGCGGAGGTAGTCCCTGCTGGCGCCGACTGCTTCAACTTCGACGAGCGCACGTTCGGGGTCGTTGCGGTCCGGGGTGACGCTGACAATCCTGACGGCAGGCTGGACACGGTTCAGGTTGGCAAAGGCACGCACGGGGCTGAACTTCTCGCCATTCAGGATGCGCGTCAAGAGCCTTGGCTCGTAGTAATCCTTCATAAAGGTTTCCAGCGGCAATGCCGTCAAGGGATCGTCCTGCATCACCCAATGCACCCCCTTCAGCTCTTCCAGATTGCCAGTATCGAAACGCCCTTCGGGATCAGTCACTACCCAGGAGCCATCGGCGAAACTGGCCAGGGTAGCGAGCAGACTGCCAGATGCGACGTCCCAGATCTTGAGGGTCCTGTCCTCGCTACCGGACAGCACGAACTTGCCGTTGGGCGAGAAGGCGACAGTGGACACCACGTCCCCGTGGCCGATGAAAGTGCCGATCTTGCGGCGCGTGGCGAGATCCCAGACGGTGATGGTCCTGTCCGTGCTACCTGACACGACGATCCTGCCGTCCGGGGAGAACGCGATACTGTTCACGCCCGCAGTGGAGCCCCAGTGGCTGACAAAAGCAGTCGGCTGGGACACTGAACCGGCAGGCAATTCCTGGCCGGTGGCGACATCCCAGAACCTGAGCTTGTTGCCCGAGTCTCCGGATACCAGGGTTTTCCCATCGGTTGAGAAAGCGACGCAGTTTACGGTGGAGCTGTGCCCGGTGAGGATGCGCAGTTCCTTGCCAGAGGCAACGTCCCACAGTTCTATCGTTTTGTCATTGCTGCCCGATGCCAGCGTGAGTCCGTCCGGTGAAAACGCCACCGAGACGAAGTCGTCGCCATACTGCCCGTGCCCGGTCAAGGTACGCAATTCGTCGCCGGTAGCGGCATCCCACAGCTTGATATGACTGCCATTGGTCGCCGCGTTGGCATAACTTCTTCCTGTGGAGGCCAGGACACGACCATCAGGGGACAACGCTGCGCCTCTTAGAGAAGATGAATTATGACCTGAAATCTCGATGTTGCGTAGTTCCATGCCAGTGGCTATGTCCCAGGACTTGATCCTGTCATCGCTGCCGGCTGACACAACGGCGCTGCTGTCGGGGTAAAAGCTGACGCTCGTCACCGTGTTCACATGTCCGGTGAAGGAGCGCAGCTGTTGCCCCGTGGCCAAGTCCCAGAGCTTGAGCCCTGTCCCCCCTGACCGTTCGCTGCCGACCACGATGGACTTGCCGTCCCTTGAGTAGGCGGCACTTTTGACGCCCCCCCCATATCCGGCGAAGGTACGGATTTCCTGTCCGGAGTCGGCACCCCACAGTTTGATCTGCCCCTGATAACAACCCGACAGCACCGACTTGCCGTCAGGTGAGAATGCGGCGTTCATCACTTCACAATCGCGCAGCACGGCGAGGGTGCGCAGTTCCCGGCCCGTAGCTGCCTCCCATAGCTTGAGAGGCGCAATCTTTTCCTGGCTTTGTGCATTGGCCGACACAAGGGTCATTCCATCTGGCGAGAAGGCAACTTGTTTTACCTCCTCCTCAAGCAGTATGCTGCGTAGCTCCCGTCCGGTTGAGGCATCCCAAAATTTGAGCCGCTTGTCCTGGCTGCCTGAAACGATGACCTTCCCGTCGGGCGAAAAGGCGACACTCGTTACCCAGTCTTCGTGACCGGTGAATATCCGTAGCTGCTGGCCTGTGGCCACGTCCCAGAGTTTGAGGGTGTTATCCCAGCTCCCCGACACGACGGTCTTGCCGTCCGGAGAAAATGCGACGCAACTGACGGGATTGACATGGCCGGCGAACGTTTGCACTTCCCTGCCGCTGGGAACATCCCAGAGCTTGAGGGTGTTGTCCCGGCTTCCGGACAAAACCGTCCTGCCATCAGGAGAGAAGGCGACACTCGTCACAAAAAGTTCGTGCCCTGACAAGGTGCGCAGCTCCCTGCCGGTCGCCACGTCCCAGAGCTTGACGGTTTTGTCGACACTGCCGGACACCAGTGTCTTGCCGTCCGGAGAGAAGGCAACGCTCTTCACCGCCTCCTTATGCCCGACAAGGGTGCGCAATTCCCTGCCACTCGCCACTTCCCAAAGTTTGACGGACATGTCGTCGCTGCCCGATGCCATCGTGCGACCGTCTGGCGAAAAAGCCACCGCGGCGACGTATTTCGAGTGGCCCGACTGCACCACCAGCCTCGGCGTCGGTTTCTCGACAAGGACCGGTTCGGCCGTTTCTGCCGCTCCCCACGCAACCTGCCCGAAGCAGGAAAAATATGACAGCAGCACTAGTACCATCCACCCGGCAGCACGGGTCAGCCGATGGATCGACCTCGGCGCGTTGAGCGTGTGACTCAGAGGCGAACTGATAGTCATGCGTATATCTCCTGGGTGATGCCCGTCTTGGTTTGTACGTGGCGTGCCATTTAGCGGCATGTCCTGCCCGCCAGGGCGACGCCATGCCGCCGCGACATTCTCAGGGGTACTGAAGTAAAAGACAAGTAATTTCGATGGGCAGGGCCATGCAAGGTGGAAGGTGAATTGTCACGCTACCTCCTGATTCTAGGCCACCTTCTGACTGCACAGTGGGCATCACAACCGCGGTCAATTGTAACTGTCTCTGTAACATTATTGATCAGGAACCCCATCACTACATCTTAATGATATGAAAGTGCTACCACAAGAAAAGAAGGTACCGTCACTTGTAAAAGAGGGTTGCAGCAAAGGTTTTCCTGTTTGTTGTGACGAGTAAACGAGGGGCTTGCAGAATCTGCAAGCCCCTCTTGCTATACGGGCGGACGGAAGGGGGAGATCCGTTCTATTTACCGGTACTCCTTCCTCGCTCGCGGCGGCGGTAGCTGATGCCCAGCTTGTCGAGCCGCCAGCGCAGGGTGTTCGGGTTCATCCCGAGCAGCTCGGCGGCGCCGCCGGGACCGTGGATCTTCCCGTTGGCGGCTTTCATGGCTTCGATGATGTGGGCGGACATCGCCTGGTCCAGTGTCGAAGGAGGGGAGGGCGCTGCGTTGCCGGCGGCAACTGTCTTTGCCTCTCCTGTCTGGTTGGGGCCGATCAGGTCAAACGCCAGCGGCCCTCCCTGATGCCGGATCAACTCGCGTTCCACCAGGTTTTCCAGCTCGCGGACGTTGCCGGGCCAATCGTATTCCATGAGCCGCAGCAGCGCCCCGGGCGCCACCGAGGGGGGGATGGACATTCCGAACTCCCTGCTTTTCACAGCCAGGAAATGGCGGGTCAGGGCGGGAATATCCTCTTTGCGCTGTCGCACCGGCGGCACGATGATGGGAAACCCGCTCAGCCGGTACCACAGGTCCTCGCGGAAGGTCCCTTCCGTCATCATGCTCTGCAGGTTACGGTGCGTGGCAGCAATGACCCTGATGTTGACGGGGATGGCCCGCTTGCCGCCGACCCGCTCCACCTCGTGGTTTTGCAGCACCCGCAACAGACGCACCTGGGCCGACGGCGGCAGCTCGCCGATCTCGTCCAGGAAAATGGTTCCACCGTCGGCACGCTCGAATCTCCCCCTACTCTCGGCAAGGGCTCCCGTAAACGCTCCCCGCTCGTGACCGAACAGTTCGCTGTCGATGAGGCTGTCGGGGAGCGCGCCGCAGTTCACTTTTATGAACGGCCCTTGCTTGCGCGGCGATGAAAAGTGGATGGCATTGGCTATCAGTTCCTTGCCGGTCCCGGTTTCGCCGAGGAGCAGCACCGTGTTGTTGAGCGGCGCCACCTGGCGCACCATCTCCATCACGTTGCGCAGCCCGGTGTTCGCTCCGATGATATCTTCCGCGGCGCTGCCGTACAGTTCACGGTTCAGGAAGCGCTTGTCGTCCAGCAGTACCGCCTGGAAGCGCAGCACTTCCTCGTGGGCGAGGGCGTTGGCCAGCGCTATTGCGAACGGCTTGGCGATCCCACCTATCAGCTCGACCTGCTCCGCCGTGTATCTCCCTTCCCCCCCCGCGCGCAGGACCAACCCGCCCAGTAGTTCCCCCCTGATCCTCAAGGGGACCATAAGGTCGGTAATACCTTTGTAATTCATTACCGGGGCCAAGGCTCGGAAGATCTCGTCATGTTCGGGGTCCACGATGAACGGTGCCGAGAAATTGCGAGCCGCGACCTTTTCCAGCAGCCCTTCAGGAAGCGGCAGGATCTCTTCCGGTACGGTTACATGGCAACTGTTCTCGAAGGCGTTGGCTATGCGCCTTACCGCTCCCAGCCGCTCGTCGAGGATGAACAGGGTGAGCAGGTCCACCGGGACCTGGTGTCTCAGGTAGTCGAATGCGCTGCTCATAGACTCATTGATATCGAGGCTGCTGCAGATTCTTAGGGTTATCTCTTTGATGAACTCGTCGCTGCTGCTCATTGTTGTCTTTCCTCTTTCTGCTTCTTCGCCGCATCCCGTCGCTTGCATGGATCTCGAACTACCAAATGCTGTAATCCTGCCTTTTTTCACAACATACCGCAATAGTTATTACGGCATCTTGTGAACACGACTCGAACCTGATTTGTAACATTTTGAAATCACTGGGTACCTGGGACTGGCATGGTCGTCGCTATGAGAGTGAGAAGAACTCCAACGGAAAGGATTACCTCATGGCCACCATTCTCTATGTCACCGCTAACGTAAAAGCCGAGGCCGCATCGCGCAGCCTTCTGCTCGGCTCCGAGTTCCTGGAGGAATACCTGCGCCTGAACCCGCGGGATGAAGTCCAGGTGCTCGATGTGTACCGCGACAGCATCCAGCGCGTCGACCAGGACGTCCTCAACGCCTGGACGCGTGTCGAGCGCGGTGAGGACCACGCGCTGCTCTCGGACGAAGAGCGGCACAAGATCAACCGTATCTGGCGCATGGCGGACCAGTTTCTCAGGTGTGACAAGTATGTCTTCGTCACCCACAGCCTTAACCTGTGGCTGCCGGCCGAGTTCAAGATGTACGTGGATGCGACCTGCGTACTCGACCGTACCTACCGGCTCACACCTAACGGCAGCGAAGGGATGCTGCGCGGCCTCCCCAGGAAATCCCTGCACTTGCACGCCGCTACGGCGTACAGCCTGGCCGGGGAGCGCGACCAGAGCGTTGCCTACCTACGCTCGGTCCTTAACGTGCTCGGTGTGGCGCATCAGGAAACGGTCCTGCTCAAGGGAGACGACCCGGAAACCGGCTCCTGGGAGGAATACGAAACCGTCCGGAGCAAACTGCTGGGACTGGCCCGCACTTTCTGACCGTCAACGATGACGAATATAACAAGGAAAAGGAGCATCACGATGAAAGTTAGATTTGAGACCGCTGTGAAGGTCGTTTGCCTGACGGCAGTGGGAATTTCGCTGGCGGCATGCAGTGGTGAGCAACACAGCAAGGAAGCCAAAGGGGATGCCGTGCCGGTGGTGGTGGGGCGGGTCCAGAAGGTCCAGGAGCGCGAGACCATCTCGGTGAGCGGGACGGTCGCCACCCCTAATGCACCGGCGAGCCTCTCCTTCCTGGTTTCCGGGAAGGTGGTCTTCGTGGGGCCGCGGGAGGGGGAGTTCGTCAAGAAGGGGCAGGTCCTGGCCAGGATCGATCCCACCGATTTCAACCTCTCCCTCAAAGGCGCCGCCGCCCAACTGGCCAGCACGGAGGCTGCACTGGAAAAGGCGACGAATTCGGTGCGGCCGGAGCATCTGGAGCAGGCGCGCATCGCGTATGAGCGGGCCGAGGACGAGTACCGGCGCATGAAGATGCTCTACGACTCCAAGAGCCTCGCGCCTAACGACTTCCAGAAGTACAAGGCGGCCTACGAGCACGCCGGACAGGAGTACGACCAGGCCAAGGCCGGCGGCCAGAAGGAGGACAAGGCCCTGGCGAGGGCAGGGTACAGCCAGGCGGCGGCCCGCCTCGACGTCGCCAAAAAGGCGCTCGGCGATGCGACCCTGTACGCACCGATGGACGGGTACATTGCCAAGCGTGCCGTGGAACCGGGCGACACCGCCGCGGCCGGGCGTCCCGTCTTCGAGATGGTGCGCATGGACCCGGTCGAGGTGAGCGTGGGCGTGCCGGAGACCGACGTGCACCTGGTCAGCATCGGCCAGAAGGCCGACATCACCGTACCGGCCCTGCCGGGCAAGTCCTTCCAGGGGACGGTGCGTGTCATCAACGTCTCCGCGGACTCCAATACCCGCACCTACATGACCAGGATCAGCGTCCCCAACCCGGAGCATGCCCTCAGGGTGGGGATGGTGTCGGAGGCAACGATACGCGGCGACCGGACCGTGTCCATGGTGACGCTCCCCGGAGACGCGGTGGTGCGCGACCCGCAGGGTGCGACGCAGGTGTATGTCTACTACCCGGACCAGAAGCGCGTCTACACCAAGCGCGTGGAGATCGGTGCGGCGGTCAACAAGGACATCGAGATAAAGAGCGGGCTGGACGGCAACGAGCTCATCGTCCTGGCCGGACAGGCGAAGCTGAGAAACGGCGCGGTCGTGTCGGCAACGGAACAGGCAAGCCGGAAGTAGGCCGGCAGGAAAGGAACAGACAGTATGACACCGATAAAGTTTTCCCTTCGCTATCCCCCGGTCACCCTCATCCTGACGGCCATGGTCGTATTCATAGGCATCCATGCCTTCCTGAAGATGCAGCGCACCGAGGACCCGACCATTACCATCAGGACCGGGCTCGTGGCCGCCATGTATCCCGGCGCGACCTCCGAGCAGGTGGAAAAACAGGTGACCAAGACCCTGGAAAAACACATCTTCAAGTTCCCCGAGGTCCGCAAGGAGAAGACCTATTCCACGAGCCGCCCCGGCGTTGCCATCATCAACGTGGAACTCGAGGACAGCGTGAAGAACTCGGACCAGTTCTGGGCCAAGCTGCGCCACGAGATGAACCTGGTGCGCACGACCGAACTCCCCGCCGGGGTGATGGGGCCGGTGGTCGATTCCGACTTCGGCGACACGGTGGCCATGCTGGTGGCGGTCCACGGCAAGAGGTACGGCTACCGCGAGCTCAGGGACTACGCCGACAAGATCCACGACGAGATGCGTACGGTCCGGGAAGTGGGCAAGCTGGTGACCTACGGCAACCAGTCCGAAGAGGTCCGGATCAGCGGGAGCCTGGAGCGGGTGGCCCAGTACTTCGCGGACCCGCGTCAGATCGTGAACGCGCTCAGGGAGCGCAACGTCATCCAGAGCGGGGGACATTTCGAGGCCGAGCGATCCAAGTCCCCCATGAGGACCACCGGGATCTTCAACACCGAGGAAGACATCCGCAACGTGCTGGTCGACGTCTCGAAGGACGGCCATCCTCTCTACATCAAGGACTTCGCGACCGTGGAGCGGCGCTACCAGGACCCGACCTTCATGGTGCGCTACGACGGCGACCCCTGTCTCTTGCTCTCGGTGGAGATGCAGAAAGGGAAGAACATCGTGGAACTGGGTGATCGGCTCGATACCGTGTTCCAGCGCCTCAAGGTGCTCCTCCCGCCCGATGTGAAACTGGACCTGGTCGCCAACCAGCCCGAGGTGGTCAAGGACCGCACCGAGAAGCTGAGCCACGAATTCCTGCTCGCCATCGTTTCCGTGGTCCTGGTGACCATCGTGCTGCTCCCCCTCAGGGTCGCCCTCATCGCCGCCCTCGCCATTCCGGTCACCCTGTGCGGCACCCTCGGTGTCATGAACGCCTTCGGCATCGCACTGCACCAGGTTTCCATCGCAGGCCTCATCATGGTGCTTGGTATCGTGGTGGACGACGCCATCGTCATCGCGGACAACTTCGTCGAGCTTTTGGATCACAAGGTCCCCAAAGCCGAGGCGGCGTGGCGCTGCGCCAGCGACGTCCTGGTGCCGGTACTCACCGCCACCATCACCATCATCGCCTCGTTTCTCCCTTTGCTGATCCTGACCGGGTCGGTGGGCGAGTTCATCATGGCGCTGCCGCTTACCGTGGCCATCGCCCTGGCCGTTTCCTTCATCGTGGCGGTGTTCCTGACCCCGCTTTTGTGCCGGTTCTTCATCAAGAAGGGGCTGCACGACCACGATGCGGCGCACGATCACAAAAAGGAAAAGAAGAGTCTGCTCGATCTGCTCCAGGACAAGTACGGCATTTGGATCGGCACCTTCATGAACCGGAAATGGCTTGCCTTCGCACTGGGCGGCTGCGCCTTCGTCTTCGGCGTAGCCCTCTTCGCGGTGGTGCCGCAGCAGTTCTTTCCGTCGGCGGAGCGCAACCAGTTCGTGGTCGACGTCTGGATGCCCCAGGGGACGCGCATCGAGGCGACCGACGCGGTGATGGGACGGATCGAGAAGGCCTTGGCCAAAAGCAAAGGTGTCGCCCACTACGCTACCTTCGTGGGGCAGAGCGCGCCGAGGTTTTACTACAACGTCAATCCGCAGCAGCCTGACGGGGCCTACGGACAGTTCATCGTCAACACCGCCTCGGTGGAGGACACCAGCCGGCTGGTGCAGGAGCTCCGTCCGGCCCTGGCCAAGGTGGCGCCGGAGGCGATGGTGATCGTCAAGGAGCTGCAGCAGGGATCCCAGATGGAGGCCCCCATCGAGGTGCGCATCGCAGGCGACGACATCGCCGAACTGAAGCGGCTCGGTGAGCAGGTGCAGGCGATCCTGGAGGGGATACCCAACACCCAGTACGTGTTCAGGGACTACTTCAACGACTCCTACCTGGTGGACGTGAAGGTGAACGACGAGCTGGCGAACCGTCTCGGGCTCACCGACGCAGGCGTGTCGCAGACGCTGGCCGGCGCGTTCGACGGCGCCGCCGTCAGCACCTTCTGGGAAGGAGACCGCGCCGTCGACATCAAACTCAGGCTCGACCCGGCCTCCCGTTCCTCCTTCTCGGACATCGGCAACACCTATCTCAATTCCGACCTGACCCGGGCCCGGGTGCCGCTGCGCGCGGTCGCCACGCTGGCGCCCGAGTGGCAAACCGGCAGGATCGTGCGTAGAAACGGCGTGCACACGCTGACCATCCGGGCCTTCCCGAAAACTGGCGTGTACGCCTCCGACATCCTGGAGCAGGCGATGCCGCGCATCAAGGCCCTGGAGCTGCCCACCGGATACCGGATCTACTACGGCGGCGAGAAGGACAACCAGGACGAGACCTTCCCGCAAATGCTGGTGGCGCTCGGCATCAGCCTGGTGGCGATCTTCCTGGTGCTTTTGGTGCAGTTCAGGAACGTCTCCGATCCGCTGGTGGTGATGGCCTCCATTCCGCTCACCCTGTTCGGGGCCATCCTCGGACTGGTGATCACCCACAACCCCTTCGGCTTCACCGCGTTCATGGGGCTCATCAGCCTGTGCGGCATCGTGGTCAGAAACGGGATCATCCTGGTCGACTACTGCAACGAGAGGGTGGCCGAGGGGGTAAGCCTGGAGCAGGCGGCGCGTGAGGCGGGGGCCAGGCGTCTGCGTCCCATCTTCCTCACCACCATGGCGGCGGCCGTCGGCGTCACCCCCATGATCCTGTCCCGGTCGAGCCTGTGGAGCCCGCTGGCGAGCGTCATCGCCTTCGGTCTCATCTTCTCCATGTTCTTCACGCTCCTGGTGGTCCCGGTGATCTACGTGGCGGTGAAGTCACGGGTAGCCCGGCGCGCCTCGGTGCAAGAGGGAGTCGTGGCCGCAGCGCTGGTGGGGCTGGTGCTGCTCGCGGGGGGGAGGGAGGCAAGCGCGGAGCCGGTGCGGCAGTCCCTGACGCTGTCACAGGCGGTCGAGCTCGCCCTCAAGCAGAACTCGGTCCTCAAAATGGGCCGGGACAAAGTCGCCGAGACCGACCACAGGATCACGTCGGTACGGTCCCAGTACTTCCCGCAGCTCACCAACAACACGAAGTTCATGAGCCTGTCCGACAAGCAGCAGATCTCCATCCCGGCGGGGAGTCTCGGCGGCGCGGGAGGCGAGCAGTTCCCCAACAGGGAGGTGAAGCTCAGCCAGAGCAAGTCCACCGTGTTGTACAGCGAGACCACCCTGGCGCAGCCGATCACGCAGCTGTTCAAGATCGGGGCGGCCAGCGACATCGCCAAGGCGGAGCGCGGCATCGCCAAGGCGGAACTGTCCAAGTCCGAAAACGAAACCGTCTTTGCCGTGCACGAGCTGTACTACGCGCTGCTCGTGGCCGACAAGGAGCGCACCGCCGCCCAGGCCTCGCTGGACGCGGCGCAGGAAAACCTGCGCGAGGCAGAGGAGGGGGTGAAGGCGGGCAACGTGCTGGAGGTGGCGCTGACCGCGGCACGGGCGGATCTGCTGCAGAACCGGCAGGCGCTCCTGGTCGCCGACAACCGTGCCGCCGATGTGACCTCGGAGTTGTGCGACCTCTTGGGGCTGCCCAGCGACACCACGGTCGAGGTCACCGAGGCCGGGCTTCCCGAGCTGACAAAACCGGTGAAGGAACAGGCCTACGAGGAGGCGCGCTCCGGCAACGGCGAAATGCTCGCCGCGCGCCAAACCCTGGAGAAATCGCGCCACGCGGTGCGTGCCGCCGGCTACGAGTACATCCCCGACCTGACCATCTACGCCAGGCACGGCTACCAGGACGGCGCCCCGTTCCTGGAAAGAAACGTAGGGATCGTCGGGGCGGAGCTCACCTGGAACATCTTCGACTGGGGCAAACGAAAGGCCGACATAGAGCAGCGTGCGGCCCAGCGGTCCCAGGCTGAAGAGAACCTGGCGCGGATCGACAAACGGATCGGCATCGACATCGACAAGGCGCTGCGCAAGCTGGAGCGCTCCCAACAGATGGTGGAGGTGGCGCGCGAGGCGCTCTCCCTGCGCCGGGAAAACGCGCGCCTGAGCGACAACCGCCTGAAGGCCGGCACCGTGACCGCGGCGAAGCATGCCGAAGCCGTCGCCGCACTGAAACGGGCGGAAATGGACGAGTTGCAGGCCTCGCTGGCCTGCCGGCTGGCACAGGCCGAACTGGACCGGATCAGGGGCGTCCTCGCTTCCAGCCGCTAGGTTCAAGCTCAGCCACTGCTTGAGTAAAGGCAAAAAAAACGGCGCCCATACGGGCGCCGAGTTCTTCTGCTATTCACAACTGTCGTTTCTTGATTACTAATCCTGCACCGGCACCGCGGCGAGGACCAGCTCTTCGTCCTCCTCCACTTCCGGCTCAGCCCCCAGGTCTCCTTCCCACTTGGCTACCACTGCGGTGGCGATGGAGTTGCCAATCACGTTGGTCGCGGTGCGGCCCATGTCGAGGAACTGGTCGATACCCATGATGAGCAAAAGGCCCGCCTCGGGAAGGTTGAACATGGGGAGGGTGGCGGCGACGACGACGAGCGAGGCGCGCGCCACGCCGGCCATCCCTTTGCTGGTCAGCATCATCACCAGGAGCAGGGCGATCTGCTTGGAGATGGAAAGCTCGATGTTGTAGACCTGGGCGATGAAGATGACGGCGAAGGCCTGGTACATCATGGAGCCGTCCAGGTTGAAGGAGTAGCCCAGCGGCAGCACGAAGCCCGACACTTTCTCCTTCACGCCGAAGCGCTCCAGGGATTCGAGGGTCTGCGGGTAGGCGGCCTCGCTGCTCGCGGTGGAGAAGGCGATCAGCATCGGCTCGCGGATCAGCTTGAGCAGGGTCCAGGTGGAGTTACGCAGGAACAGGTAGCCGGCGCCGATCAGTACGGCCCAGAGCACGATCAAGCCGATGTAGAAGCTGCCGATGAACTTGCCGTAGGTGGTCAGCACGCCGAGCCCCTGCACGGTGATGCAGGATGCCATGGCGGCGAAGACGCCCACCGGGGCGAATTGCATGACGTAGTCGGTCACCTTCAGCATGATGTGCACCAGTTCCTTGACGAAGGCGACCACGGTCCTGGTGGCGTCGTCTTTGAACGAGGCGATCGCGAACCCGAAGAAAACGGAGAAGATCAGGATCTGCAGGATCGAGTTCTTCGCCATGGCATCGAGGAAGCTGGTCGGGAAGATGTTGGTGACGAAGTCCTTGAAGTTGAGGGCGGCGACGTTGAGGTTGGTGGTGGCGCCGGCTACCGGGGCCGGGAGCGAGGTGCCGACGCCGGGCTGGAACAGGTTGACGAACACCATGCCCAGCGCGAGCGAGATCACCGAGGCACACAGGAACCAGCCCATGGCACGGATGCCGATCCGGCCGATGGCCTTGGAGTCGCCGTTGCCCGCGATGCCGGAGACGATGGTGCCAAACACCAGCGGCGCGATGATCATCTTGATCAGGCGCAGAAAGACCGACGAGATGATGTCGAAGTAGCCTGCAATGACCTTGGCCGCCTTGGCGTCCGGCGCATTGAGGTTACAGAAGTAGCCGACGACGATTCCGAGAATCATCGCCACCAGGATGTAGAGGGTCAGTTTGTTCTTTTTCATGCCGCACTCTCCTTCAGGTTGAATTGCATCGTTGTCCCCAATTTCACAGCTTCCCATAAAATAGTTTTCTACATCCTGCAGTACCCCGCACATAGCAAGAGGGCTGCCAATTCTGCTCTCTGGTCTTGCCGCGTCGTAATTCCAATAAGTTAAGGAAATGCGCGGGGGGAAGGGGGCGCGCAGGGGGGTATAACCTGCAGGCGGCGTGATAGCTCTTGCTGCGACTTTGCCGTGCAGTTACGACGGGTTACCCTGTTTTCTCGCAGGTTATAGTGGCGGCGCAGGTTATAGGGGTTTTGGGGAAGTGAGGAGGAGCGGAAGCCCTCCCGGCCGCGGAGGCGCGGGAGGGTAAAACTACGTTGGGTGATGGTGATTACGGTGCAGAATCCCCTGTCTTTTTCAGGCGTTTACTGAGTGCCGGTTGCGACACGCCGATCAGTCGGCAGGCGATGGACTGGTTACCCCCGGCCCGGCGCATCGCCTCGGCAACCAGGAGGTCGGCAACCTCGTGCAGGGGAGGGAGGGGCTCGCTGGGGACGAAGACGCTGCGCTCCCCCTGCTCGTTGAGCCGCACCGGGCGGTTCTGGTCCTTGCCCAGCACCCTCTTGAACGTTTCCATGGAGAGCATGTGCGCCTCGTGCCGGCTCATGGCGTCGTACACCAGCGCCCGCAGTTCGCGCACGTTGCCGGGGAAGGAATAGTTGGTCAGCAGCACCGGCAGCTCCTTGGGGACGGTCGGTTTCTTCTTCTTGAGCTCGCGGGCGGCCTCCTCCAGGAAGTGGTCGAAGAGGAGCGGGATGTCGTCGGGGCGCTCGCGCAGGGCCGGGATGTGGATGTGGTGCCCGCACAGGCGGTAGTAGAAATCCTTGCGGAACTCGCCGGCGGCCTGCTTGGCAGCCAGGTCGTGATGGGTGGCGACGACGACGCGCGCGTTCATCCGTTTGGGGACGTCGCTGCCGAGGGAAAAGTACTCCCCCTCCTGCAACAGGCGCAAAAGTTTCACCTGTGACGTGATGGCCAGGTCGCCGATCTCGTCCAGGAACAGCGTCCCGTCCGCCGCCCGTTCGATCATGCCGCTACGCGGCAACTCCGCGCCGGTGAAGGCGCCCCTGGTGTGGCCGAAGAGGGTGTCGCTGAAGATCTGGTCGTCCAGTCCCGCCACGTTCACCGAGACCAGCTGTCCGGGACGCCGGCTCACCTTGTGCACCGCCCGCGCCACCAGTTCCTTGCCGACCCCGCTTTCGCCGGTGATCAGGATGGGCTGGCTGCTGCCGGCCACCGCCTCGATGTAGCGGAAGATGGAGAGCATGGCCCGGTCCGCGGTGAGGATGTCGGCAAATGCTTCTGCGTTTTCCAGCCGGTCGCTGAGGATGCGCGATTTCATCTCGCGGTTTTCCCGCTGCAGGTCGATCATACGGATGGCGCGGTGGATCCCCTGGATCAGGCGCTCCTCCTCGACGGTCTTCACGAAGAAGTCGAAGGCCCCCTTCTGCATGCACTCCACGGCGACGGAAACCTGGTTCAGCCCGCTCAGCACGATGACCGGCACCTCGGGGTGCTCTTCGATGATGGCGGGGAGGAGGTCCTGTCCGGAAAGGTTGGGCATGTTCAGGTCCAAAAGGACCAGGCCGATAGGGCGGGAGCGGAGCAGTTCCGGGACCTTTCTGCTGTCGGAGCAGCGCACCACGTTATTGATGCCTCCGGACATGGCCAGGGTCATGCTGATGCTGCGCAGCCACGCCTCCTCGTCGTCCACCAGGAGGATCTCGAAGTCCGGGGTGAGTGAATCGATCATGGTCATGCTCCTTGCAGGGCGGGCAGCGCCACCCGCACCGTGGTTCCCTCGCCCGGCTGTGACTCGAAAACCATGGTTCCCTGGTGTTCCTTGATGATGGAGGCGGATACCGACAGGCCGAGCCCGGTGCCGCCTACCTCGCGCTTGGTGGTGAAGAACGGGTCCGCGATACGCGGCAGGTCCTCGCCGGCGATGCCGACCCCTTCGTCCCGGACCACCAGGAGCACCTCGTTGCGCTCGGCGTCGAAGCTCGTGGTGAGGAAGATCCCCTTGCCCGGGTCGGGGAGCGCCTGGCAGGCGTTGAGGATCAGGTTCACCACCACCTGTTCGATCCGCTGCGCGTTGCCTCGAAAGGCGGGCAGACCGTCGGCGAGTTCGGTGACCACGTTGCCGGTGGTCTTGCGGATCGGGTTTTCTACTAGCCTGAGCGCGGCCCGGACCACGTCGTTCAGGAGCACCGACTGGTCCATCTGCGAGGTGTCCTTGCGGGCGAAGTCCTTCAGGTCCTCGACGATGCGCTTGATCCTGGTCGCGCCGTCCTGCATCTCGTCGATGAGCAGCGGGATGTCCTCGCGAAACTGGGAGTAGCGCAGCCCGCCGATCATGAAATCGCCTTCCTTTTGGAAGCGCTGTTCCAGGTGCTCTTCGGTCGAGCGGAAGATCTTCTTCAATACCGGCAGGTTGTAGAGCAAAAGCCCGGTCGGGTTGTTGATCTCATGGGCGATGCCGGAGACCAGGACCCCGAGCGACGCCATCTTGTCCGCCTGGATCAGTTGCTGTTGCTGCAACTGCATCTCCTCGGTGCGCAGCGCAACTTCCTTGGCAAGCCTGCGGTTGATGTAGCCGATGGCGCTCAGCATAAGCAACAGGGGCAGGGCGGTGATGGCCGCGTAGGTGAGGATCTTGCGCCAGGAGACGGCCGGGGGCTCCAGCGCGCCCAGCCACTTGTCGTGGATCTTCTGGTAGCGCCCGGTGTTTTTCAGGATGGCGAGCCCTTCGCTGAACTGGGACAGGATCTGGTCGTTGCCTTTTTTGACGGCATAGCAATACGGTTGACCGGCGAACAGTTTCCCTACCGGCACGATGTTGGAGAGGCCGAACTCGCGGCTCAGGTAGAGTCCGGGGAGGTTGCCGACCAGGGCGTAGTCGTGCTTGCCGGCGGCGAGCTGGCGCAGCGCGTCGATGTGGGTGTCGACGGGGAAGATGGCGGCTCCCACGTTCTTTTCCAGGAGGTAGTCGTGCATCATGCCGCCGTTTTGCACGAAGACCTCTTTCCCCTTGAGGTCGCCCAGGGTCTGCACCGTCCTGGCGCCGCGGCGGGCGAAGACCGACTGGTTGATGATCGAGTGCGGCGGCGAGAAGTCGTAGTCCCTGGCCCGCACCTCCGCCTGGACCATCCCCTGGACGATGTCCACCTCGCCCCTCTGCAGCGCCTTGCGGATCTCCTCCCAGCGCCCCAGGCGGATCTCCACCGTCATTCCCATCACCTCTGCGATGGCGCGGGTCAGGTCGACGTTGAACCCGGCCGGGTGACCGTTCTTGTCGAGGAATTCGTAAGGGGGATAGTTGTGGTCGCCGCCGACGACGATGGTCCCCCTCCCTGCGGCCCAGGTGGAGCAGGGCACGAGGGTGCACAACGTCAGCAGCACAAGGACCGGCAGTGACCGGTGCGCGCAGGAGAGGACGACACGTTTTACGTACTGCAGGAAAATCAAAAGGGGCTGGTCCTCCTGGGGCAGGTGGAGCAAAAGATACCGGCTGAGCTGCGACATTGCAGTCGCAGTCGAGCGTACTACCATCCGACAATTGTGCGCAAGTAGAAATACGGCGGGTCATTGCACCACCGCGTACTTTGGCTGCAGGGCGATGTGCCTGTGCGTCGGGATGTGGGGAAGTTTGTCGCCACCGTGGCCTTTGAGCCACCTGACGAGGTGTGCGTAGCGACTCCTTGTCGCTGCGTGAACAAGAGGGTGTAGTGTCGCGGTGCGGAGGGCTCCGCACCGCGGGCTGGGTCTACTTGTGATTATTCGGGACCCTTCACCTAATGGCGGATCGAAGCGCTGCCGATACCAGGTAGAAGGTCACACCGGTCCGATTGCCGCTGACCGCGAATCCCGTGACCTTCCTGGTCGTGTACCCCGACTTCGAGATGGTGACCGTGTAGGTCCCCGCAGGGATGCCGGAGAGGTTATAGGTGCCGGCGCTCGTGGTGGTCGCCGTTTTGCCGGCCATGGCTACCGTTGCTCCCGCCAGGCCGGGGCCGCTCGAACTGCCGGCACGCACCATGCCGCTGACGCTGAATGTGGGGGCCGGGACCAGGTAAAAGACGAGTCCCGACCGGTTGCCGTTGACAACGTATCCGCTGTACGTCTTGGTCACATACCCGGTCTTGTAGATGGTGAGCGTGTAAGTTCCGCCGGGGATGCCGGTGATGCTGAAACTTCCGGTGCTCGTGGTGGTCGCGGATTTCCCCGCTATGCCGAGGGCGGCGCCGGAAAGGGCGGGGCCGGTGCTGCTACCGATGCGCACCGTGCCGCTCAGGGAGTAGGTCGGGGCCGGAACCAGGTAGTAGAGCAGACCGGTGCGGTTGCCGCTCACGACGTACCCCGTGTAGGTCCTGGTCACGTATCCGAACTTGTAGATGGTGAGCGTATAGGTCCCGGCCGGTATGCCGGTTATGCTGAAACTGCCGGTGCTCGTGGTCGTGGAGGTCTTTCCCGCTATGGACACCGTGGCTCCGGGAAGAACAGGCCCCGTGCTGCTACCGCTGCGCACGACACCGCTTATGGAGTAGCTCGACGCGGGGGCGAGATGGAAGGTGATGCCGGTTCTGTCTGCGCTCATGACATAGCCGGTGTAGGTCTTGGTCACGTATCCGGACTTGTAGATGGTGAGCGTATAGGTTCCGGCGGGGATGCCGGTGATGCTGAAGTTGCCGGTGGTGGTCGTGGTCGCGGATTTCCCTGCTATGGAAACGGCTACCCCGGTGAGGGGAAGGCCGGTTCCCTCGGAAACCACCTTGCCGCTTAGTGTGTAAAGCTGTGGCCCGAGGGTGATGAGCGTCTTGATCGGGGCCCAGCCGGGGTTGATCGCCAACTGCCCCATGAAGTTGTCGCCCCAGCCCCAGGCGGTGCCGTCGGACTTGCGTGCCAGGGTATAGCTGTTGCCACTTGCGATGGCAGTCACACCGGTCAAACCCTGGACCTGAACCGGGCGCGTGCTGTTGGTGGTGTTGCCGCTGCCCAGTTGCCCGGAACCGTTGATCCCCCAGGTCCACACGGTCCCGTCGTTTTTCAAGGCGACACTGAACCATCCCCCTGCCTGGACCGCCTTCACCCCGGACAGGCCCTGTACCTGTATGGGAAGATAATTGTCCTCGACGGTACCGTTTCCCAATTGTCCGTACTCGTTCGTTCCCCAGGTCCACACGGTCCCGTCGGTCTTGAGGATGACATTGTGGGTACTACTGCCCGCCGCGATGGCCGCCACACCGGCAACGGGAAGCTTCGTGGCGATGGTGCTCCGGGCGTTTCCCATGCCGAAGATATGCCAGCCGCAGGCCCAGAGGGAGCCATCCTGTTCAATGACAAAGCTCTTGTACTCGCCGGCGCAGATGCTCTTCGCACCGGCGATTCCTGTCATCTGGACGGGTATCCTGCTCTGGTCGAAGATCGTCTCGTTGCCGAGTTCACCCAAGCCGTTTGTCCCCCAGCCCCAGACGGTTCCGTCTCTTCTAAGCACCAACGCCTGACCGGGACCCGCCGCCAGCGAGATGACATCGAAGACACCCGGCACCTGGACAGGTACTTTGCTGTCGGTGGTGCCGCCGTTGCCGAGCGATCCTTCGCCGTTGTAGCCCCAGGCGTACGGGATCCCGTCGTTCTTCAAGCCCAGGCTGAATATTCCTCCCGCCGCGATCCCGGTCACTTCTGAGATGCCGGAGACCGTTACCGGAACGAAGGTGCTGGTCGTGCTGCCGTTGCCGAGGCGGCCATCGTTGTTGAAGCCCCAGGCGGACATGGTGCCGTCGTTTTTCAAGGCGAGGCTGTGCAGCACGCTCGCGGACAGGGCGGTAACCGCGGTACCGAGTCTGCTAAGCTTGATCGGCGTGGCATTGAAGTTGTAGCCACCGTTGCCTATCTGGCCGAACTCGTTCATCCCGCAGCCCCACACCGTGTTGTCCTTGCGCAGCACCAGCATGTTTCTCTCGGCTGCGGCCACGTCTGCTACCTCGGTGAAGGTTGTTACATGTCGCGGGGTGGTGGTATTTTCGGTATCGCCGGTCCCGAGTTGCCCCAGTTCGTTCCAGCCCCAGCCCCACACCGTTCCGTCCTTCTTGACGGCCACGGTGAAGTACATACCCGTGGCGATGACGGCGACATCTTCGCCGAGGGCGGAGATCCTTACCGGTAAGACGCTGTTATCGGTGGTGCCGTTGCCGATCTGCCCGTAGCCGTTTTCGCCCCAGGTCCAAACCGTCCCGTCGCTTGTTATTGCCGCGCTATGGTCGTCTCCTGCGGCGATCCGGGTGACGCCAGTCAGTCCTGACACCTTCACCGGGGTGCCGCTTCCATAGAGGGAGCCGTTGCCGAGGATGCCGCTGCCCCAGGCCCAGACCGTGCCGTCGCTTTTCAGCGCCAGGCCGTGCCGGGTTCCCATGCTGATGGCAACTACCCCCGTGAGCCCGGTCACCTGTACCGGTCTTGACGACCAGAACACGTCCGAGCCGTTGCCCAGTTGCCGCGAATTGTTCCAGCCCCAGCACCAGACGGTGCCGTTGCTTTTGAGCGCGAGCCCGTTGAATGCTCCCGCTGAAACGGCGACGACCCCGGTGAGCCCGGCGACGCGCCCGGGAACCGCGCTGGCGGTATTGGTGCCGTTGCCCAGTTCCCCCCCGGAGTTGGCGCCCCAGGCCCATACCGTTCCGTCGCCCTTGAGCGCCAAGGTATGCTCCTGTCCCAGCGCGACAGCCCTCATCCCGGAGAGCCCGGGCACCTGCAGGGGGGATGGGCTCTCGTCCGGTCCCACCACCCCCAACTGGCCGCTGCCGTTGTACCCCCAGGTCCAAACCGTCCCGTCGTTTTTGACTGCGGCGCTGTGGGCGTACCCCACCCCGAGCCGGGTCGAGGCGGCAAGGGCAGGGGATGCCCAGGCGACCAGGAGCAGAACGTTAAGAAGTCCCGCCGCCGCCTTCAGCAATACCCTGCCTGCCGCCCTGCTGACGATTGCCAACGCTACTCGTTTCGAAGTTTCCATAGTCGTTCCTCCGTCTCGATCGTGGGGTGACAGCTTCGGGTGAGGCGATGTGTCGTGCTCGTGTTGGGGGGGCGAAAATTAAACAGCGCCAACTATAGCCCTGGCGTAAGCGAATTCAAGTGCGTGGTGATCGCCGGGTGAGCTGAACACGGGGAGCCAAAATGCAAAAGGCGCCTGGGGGACCAAGCGCCTCTCGTGCTTCCCCTCTATCCGGGGGAATGGCTGAAGACGTGCAGGAAGCGTTCGTTGATGGCCCTGCTGAAAGCAGGGGGCAATTGTCTGGCTAGCAGCAGCCGCCGCAGTACCAGCCGGAAAATTCGGGCAGGAAGACGTTGTCGATGACCTGGATCAAGCCGTTGTCGCAAGGTATGTCGGTCCGGACATACTGGGCGTTGTCGATCACGAGCCGCCCCCCCTGGGTCCGGACACTGAGCGATTTGCCGCTCTCGGTCAAAAGGTGATCGTTCTCAGCGATCTGCGCGGAGTTGTGCGCCCCCTTGACGACGTGATAGGCGAGGAGTGAGGCCAGTTTATCCTTGTCGGCCGCGATCACTTCCACCTTCACGCGCGTGAATGCCTCGTCATTGGGAGCGAACAGGGTAAAGGCTCCCGCGCCGTGCAGCCTCTCAGTCAGCCCGGCGCTCTCCAGCAGCGAGAGCAGGGTCTGAAAGGAACCGTCCGTCTTCAGTGTGTCGATGATGTCTTTCATGTCCTCCCTCCTTCACAACCGGCCCATGTGATCATGGTCCGGTGGGTAGCACTTTTACATAAGGTCGCTGTGCTGTCGGGACTGCCTTAATTATAGAAGGGGCGCAGGATGGATGGGAAGAACAAACATTGTGTCGAATGATAGGGAAAACGGCCCCCTCGAAATGCCCCAGCCTCAGTCATTGACCTTGCCCTGGAAGGGATGACTCCTTGCAGGCTAAAAAAGGAAACGGTTCAGGGGATTCCTGAACCGTTTCGCTTGGAGCGCAATTTTTCATGACCACCGGCCGGGTGAACACGAGGGGCCGTCGCCGGCGCATCAAGGTTTGGCGAGATCGAAGCGGTCGAGGTTCATGACCTTGTTCCAGGCGGCAACGAAGTCGCTCACGAACTTCTCCTGGGAATCACGGCAGCCGTACACCTCGGCCAGAGCCCGAAGCTGGGAGTTAGAACCGAAGACGAGATCGACGCGGGTGCCGGTCCACTTCAATTCGCCTGTTGTACGGTCCCGCCCCTCGAACACATCGCCGGCCACCGATGCCGCCTTCCACACGGTTTGCATGTCGAGCAGGTTAACGAAGAAATCGTTGGTAAGTGCACCCGGCCGCTTGGTCAATACGCCGTGCCGGGTCTGTTCGAAGTTCGCCTCGAGTACGCGAAGGCCACCGATCAGGACCGTCATCTCGGGAGCGGAAAGCGTCAGTAGCTGCGCTTTGTCGACCAGCAACTCCTCGGCGGTCACCGAATACCGGGCTTTGAGGTAGTTCCTGAACCCGTCGGCTGCGGGTTCGAGGGCGACGAACGAGGTTACGTCGGTCTGCTCCTGAGACGCATCGGTGCGTCCCGGTGTGAACGGGACCCTCAGTTCGTGGCCCGCGTTGCGGGCCGCCTGCTCGACGGCGGCGCATCCCCCCAGAACGATCAGGTCCGCGAGAGAAACCTTCTTGCCGGGTGCACCGTTGAACTGTTCCCGGATCTTTTCGAGGGTCTCAATTACCGCCGACAGCCGGGCGGGTTCGTTGACTTCCCAGTCTTTCTGCGGGTAGAGGCGAATGCGCGCGCCGTTCGCCCCGCCGCGCTTGTCAGTACCGCGGAAAGTGGCTGCCGAAGCCCAGGCGGTCCGGACCAGGTCCGAGATCGTCAGCCCGGAGGCGAGGATCCGCTCCTTGAGCTGCGCGACGTCACGCTCGTCGACCAGTTGATGATCGACCGGGGGGATCGGATCCTGCCAGACCAGCTCCTCGGACGGGACCTCGGGGCCGAGGTAGCGCAAGCGGGGACCCATGTCGCGATGGGTCAGCTTGAACCAAGCCCTGGCGAAGGCGTCCGCGAACTCCTGCGGGTTTTGCTGGTAGCGCCGCGCGATAGGCTCGTAGATCGGGTCGAAGCGAAGGGAGAGGTCGGCCGTGGTCATCATGGGACGGTGTTTTTTGGACGGGTCGTGGGCATCAGCCACCATGTCCTCCGCGGCCACGTCCTTGGCGATCCACTGGTGCGCACCCGCCGGGCTCTTCACCAACTCCCACTCGTACTTGAACAGGACATTCAGGTACCCCATGTCCCACTTGGTCGGCTGCGGCTTCCACGCCCCCTCCAGCCCGCTGCCGATGGTGTCCCCTGCCTTGCCGCTGCGGAAGCTGTTTTTCCAGCCTAGCCCCTGCTCCTCGATTCCCGCAGCCTCGGGGGGCGGACCGACATGGGCCGGATCACCCGCTCCGTGGCACTTGCCGAAGGTATGCCCACCCGCGATGAGCGCGACGGTCTCTTCGTCGTTCATGGCCATGCGCTTGAAGGTCTCCCGGACGTCGCGTCCGGACAGCACCGGGTCGGGGTTGCCGTTGGGGCCTTCCGGGTTCACGTAGATGAGCCCCATCTGCACGGCGGCGAGAGGGTTTTCCAAGTCCCGTTCGCCGCTGTAGCGCTTGTCCCCAAGCCACTCGCTCTCTGTGCCCCAGTAGGTTTCGTCAGGCTCCCAGACGTCCTCACGTCCGCCAGCAAAGCCGAAGGTCTTGAATCCCATCGATTCGAGCGCGCAGTTTCCGGCGAGAATCATGAGGTCGGCCCAGGAGATCTTTCTGCCGTACTGCTGCTTGATGGGCCAAAGGAGCCTGCGCGCCTTGTCGAGGTTGACGTTGTCGGGCCAGCTGTTCAAGGGGGCAAAGCGCTGGGTCCCCGATCCGGCGCCGCCGCGGCCGTCTCCGGTGCGGTAGGTCCCCGCGCTGTGCCAGGCCATCCGTATGAAGAGGGGACCGTAGTGACCGTAGTCGGCCGGCCACCACTGCTGCGAGTCGGTCATCAACGCGTAGAGGTCCTGCTTCAGGGCCGCCAGGTCGAGCTGCTGGAACTCTTCTGCGTAGTTGAAGCTCTCACCCATGGGGTTGGCCTGGGGTGAGTGCTGGTGCAGCAACTTCAGGTTCAACTGGTTCGGCCACCAGTCCCGGTTGGTGCGACCTCTGAGTTCTGGGCTGTTCGTTGCGCCTGTTATCGGGCATTTCTTCTCTGCCTCCATGTCTCCCTCCCTCTTAGCGTGACAAGTACAGTTATTATCGTCGTTTAAATATACAGTCACCGAGCCGTTCTGTCTAAAAACGCACCTGTTTTTTGACTTAGCGCAGACCTCTGATTCGGTCTGCTGCAGTGTCAGGAAGCATGAGGGGATTGTGGTAGGTGCTGCCGGCACGGCTGTAAGCGGTAGGGTAGGAGGAGGGGGGCTATTTCGGCCCGCTAGTGATCGCCTGCAGGTTCCACACGATACTGCAGACCCCGGCGGCGATCATCGCGAGGATCAGGACCAGGGCCACATTCATCGCTGCTGTGGCCCCGGTGAATGACTTTGCCTGCGTCTGCTGTTCTTACGGCCCCTGCCTCTTGTTCAAGTCCTGCAGGGACCGCGTATTCACTTCGTCGTGTCCTTGGTATGCGGTCTTTCGTGCTTTTTGTCCGGATGCGTCCAATCTCGATCGCGCGCAACTGTGCCGCAGCTTACCAGGTTTGGGTTACCGCGTCGGGGGTGACTGCCAGGGTGGCGCGCAGCCAGTTGAACTTCGATTTTAGTTGATCGAAATCAGGTCCGGACGTTATAAAGGCGGCATTACCCTTGATGAGAAAACCGGCGCCGGGTCCGTGCAGCCCCTGCACCTTGCTGCTTCCCACGGTGATCAGCACTGCCGGGTTGAAGGCGACGTTGGCCTCGGTGCGGTTCATGTACCCGGCGGGAATGAGGATGCGCCCCTCCTCCGAGATGCGGATGTAGCTGTTCCAGGTGTTGACCAGGTGCGGTCCGTCTTCCCCCAAGGTGGCGATGGCGACTACGCCATCCTGTTTCAGAATTTCAAGCAGCTTCTCGGTTATCATTTCTTACCTCCTGTTATTGATCGTGCACAGCCATTGTGTGACTGGACGGGTTCATGTTTATCCTGAATGCCAACGACAAGACTCCTCTCTACCGGCAACTCTACAACCAGATCAGGGAACAGGTGCTGTCAGGAAAGCTCCCTGCCCATACCAGGCTCCCATCGGTCAGGGATCTGGCGAACGAGCTCTCCACCAGTCGCAATACAGTCGAGGGCGCCTACCTGGAGCTGTTTGCCGAGGGCTACATCTACAGCAGGCAGCGCAGCGGCTACTTCGTTTCCGCACTGGACCAACTGGCAGCGTCCGTAACGCGGAGCCGTGCGCCGCTTCAGCAAAGCCCCTCGCCCGGGCCCGCGCCGACTTTCAGGTATGACTTCCACCCCGCACGCCTCGATCCCTCCGGCTTTCCCCTGGCCCAGTGGCGTAGCTGCCTCCTGGAGTCCCTGCGTGAGAGTCCCGGGGAGTTGTCCCACTACGGCAGCGTCCAGGGGGACTGGGAGCTGCGCTGCAACATCCAACAGTACCTCGAGCGCTCCCGCGGGGTGGTGTGCGACCCGGAGCGGATCTTTATCTGTGCCGGGCTGCAACACGGCCTGGACTTGGTGGCGCACCTGCTGCGCGATGGTCACTCCACGGTCGCGGTCGAGAATCCGGGATACCACCTGCCGCGAGCGGTGTTCCAAAATAACGGGTTCCGCATCGTACCGGTTCCGGTCGGGGCAGGGGGGATGGATCTGGACGCGCTGCGTGGCGGCGATAGCAGTATCGCCTACGTCACCCCTTCACATCAGATGCCCATGGGGCAGGTGATGCCGATCGCCAACCGTCTGAAGCTGATCGAATGGGCTCAATCGGGCGGCAACCTGATCATCGAGGACGATTATGACAGCGAGTTGCGCTACCACGGTAAACCGATCCCGTCCCTGCAGGGGCTGCGACCGGACGCGGACATCATCTACCTGGGAACCTTCTCCAAAATACTCTCGCCGGCGTTGCGCCTTTCCTACCTGGTGCTGCCGAATTCCCTGCTGGGTGGCTTTAACGCTTTGTATCGCGACTTCTTCCCGACAGTTTCGCTGCTGGAGCAGAAGGCCATGGCCAAATTCATGGCGCACGGCTACTGGGAGCGCCACATCCGGCGCATGCGCACCCTTTACCAGAAAAAGCACGACATCATGCTGAAGGCCATCGATCGGCACTTCGGCAACAGCGCCAACGTGATCGGGGCCGGGGCCGGACTGCACATGGTCCTTCAGTTGGGTGAGTCCGTTTGCGGGGAGGGCGCCATCATCAGCCGTGCCGCGGCCAACGGCATGTACCTGTTCCCGTTCAGTGCGACCTGCGCCGATGGCGTGCCTGACACGACCCGCCTCATGCTCGGCTTCGGCGGCATGGCCGTTGCCGACATAGAGGCGGGGATCAGGCTCCTCGCCGAGACTTGCCTCAAGGTAGATGAAAGTTGCCCCCAGGAACAGGGGCAGAAATGAATATTTTTGTGGGGGCAGCAGGTGGCGACTCCGCGGGGGCATGACCCGGCGGAGCAGGGGAGAGGGGAGAGGGGAGAGGGGAGAGGGGAGAGGGGAGAGGGGAGAGGGGAGAGGGGAACGGACGGACGCCGCTGGTCAGTCGAGCAGCGCCCGGGTGGCTCCGGGCAGTTCCCGGGTGCGGGAATGTTGGCGTTAGCCCAGTTGCCGGGCGAACAGGTCGGCCAGCTGACGCAGCGCCGCTGCCGTGTCGCCGCTGTAGGAGGAGCCGTGCATGGTGGCAAGGAGTCTGGGCTCCAGCGCCGCGAGCTTGCGAATGGTGGCGTCGGTGTACGGCGTATAGGGGTAGGCGTGGGGAAGGGGGCCGGCTTCGTAGGAGAGCAGGGTCTGCCGGGTCGATTCCAGGATGTCGTCCTCGGTAAGGGGGGCTGGGTTGCCGTTTTGGAGGAAGAGGTCGGAGCTGAACAGGACGGCGTCGCGTTCCTCGAAAAGCAGGCTTGCATCCCAGCCGTGCGGCACCTGGGGAGTCTCCAGGAAGCGGAACCGGCGCTGCCCCGTGGTCAGGACTTCGCCGTCGGTGAGGACGCGCGTCTTGCCGCCGGTGAAGTCGTTGATGTTGACCAGCGCACCGATGGTGCCGGCAACCGCCTGTGCGCGGGGGGCGAGTGAGAGCCAATCGTTGAGAGAGCCGCATTCGTCGGCCTCGAAGTGGCTGAAGCCGATCCAGCGGATGGCTGCCGGGTCGATCACCTTGGCCACGGCGTCACGTACCTGCGGGAACATGCCGCGCAAGCCCGTGTGGTATAAAAGCGGCTCGTCGTCCAGCACGAGGAACTGGTTGAACTGAAGGTCGATCTTCGCGATGTGCGTCGACAGCCGATACAGGGCGGGTGCGATCTGGTCGATTCTCGTTTCCATGGACGTTATCTCCGTAGAAGTTTCGAGGCACAAGTGTATCAGCCCGCTACCCGAAGGAAAGCGTCTGCCATGGCTGCGTCAGAGCGTCCCTCAGAGTAGGCGCCACCGGTGCCGGGTGGTAAATCCCCCTGTCCCCCCTTCGCCAAAGGGGGGAACGTGATGCCCTTTTCTTGTCATTGGATGGCACACCACGGCTCCCGCAATTCTGGAACGAAAAAAGGCACCCGGTTTTCCGGGTGCCTTTTCTCGTTGCAGCGGTTGAGCCTATCAGTTACGGCAGCTCGGTCTCGCCCATCAGGAAGCGGTCGCACTCGCGTGCGGCGCCGCGCCCTTCGTTGAAGGCCCACACCACGAGGCTCTGGCCGCGACGGCAGTCGCCGGCGGCGAAAACACCCGGGATGTTGGTGGCGTAACGGTTGAACTCCGCCTTGATGTTGCTGCGCGGGTCACGCTCGAGGCCGAGCGCCTCGGGAAGCTCCTGCTCGGGGCCGAGGAAGCCCATGGCCAAAAGCACCAGGTCGGCGGGACGCACCTGCTCGGTGCCCGGCACCGGGACCGGTATGAACTGCCCCTTCTCGTTCTGCTTCCATTCCACCTGAACGGTGTGCACCGCCGTCACGTTCCCCTGTGCGTCACCTTCGAACCTGGTCGCGGTGGTGACGAAGACGCGCGGGTCGGCGCCGAACTTGGCTGCCGCTTCTTCCTGGCCGTAATCGACCTTGTGCACCTTGGGCCACTCCGGCCACGGGTTGTCGGTGGCGCGGGTATCGGGGAAGCGGGGCATGATCTCGAGCTGGGTCACCGACGCGCAGCCGTGGCGCAGCGAGGTGCCCACGCAGTCGGTACCGGTGTCGCCGCCGCCGATGATGATGACGTTCTTGCCCTCGGCGGAGATGAAGTCGGCCCCTTCGTTCAGGACGGCCTTGGTGTTGGCGGTCAGGAAGTCCATGGCGAAGTGGATCCCCTTGAGGTTCCTCCCGTCGATGGGAAGGTCGCGGGGGAGGGTGGCGCCGGTGGCAAGGATCACGGCGTCGAAGTCGCCTTTGAGCTTCTCGACCGGGTAGTCGGCGCCGCCGATGGCGGTGTTGCAGACGAAGTTGATCCCTTCCTGCTCCATGAGCTTCACGCGGCGCAGCACCACTTCACGCTTATCGAGCTTCATGTTGGGGATGCCGTACATCAAAAGCCCGCCCGGGAGATCGGCCCGCTCGAAAACGGTGACCTGGTGACCGGCTTTGTTCAGTTGTGCGGCGGCGGAGAGGCCGGCCGGGCCGGAACCGACCACGGCGACCTTTTTGCCGGTCCTCACCTGCGGCGGGTTGGGGGCGATCCACCCCTCAGCCCAGCCGCGGTCGATGATGCTCACCTCGATGTTCTTGATGGTGACCGCCGGGTCGATCGAGCCCAGGGTGCAGGACCCCTCGCACGGCGCGGGACAGACCCGTCCGGTGAACTCGGGGAAGTTGTTGGTCCTGAGCAGCCGGGCCAGGGCCTGCTTCCACAGGCCGCGGTACACCAGGTCGTTCCACTCGGGGATCAGGTTGTTGATGGGGCAGCCGCAGGCCATGCCGCTCACCAGCATGCCGGTGTGGCAGAACGGGATGCCGCAGTCCATGCAGCGGGCACCCTGGGTGCGCAGGTGCTCTTCCGGCAGGTGCAGGTGGAACTCGTTCCAGTCCTTGAGCCTCTCAAGCGGCTCGCGGTCGGCCGGGAGCTCGCGTTTGTATTCCATGAATCCGGTAGGTTTTCCCATAGCTCTATCCTATCTGAAGTATCAGGTCGTTTAGCTTATCTAGTGTGCTGCCTGGCTTGCGTTCTCTTCGAAGGCAGCGGCCAGTGCGTCGTCGCCGGTCAGGCCGGAGGCCTTGGCGCGCTCCAGGGCCTGGAGCACCCGCTTGTAGTCCATCGGCATCACCTTGACGAACTTGTGGGCGTGGGTCTTCCAGTCGTGCAGGATGCGGGTGGCGCGGGCGCTGCCGGTACGCTTGGCATGCTGCGCGATCATCTCCTTGAGGGTTTCCTGGTCCTGCTCGTCCAGGAGTTCCAGCGCCACCATCTCGGTGTTGCAGCGATCCTTGAAGTCACCGGCGCTGTCCAGAACGTAGGCAACGCCGCCGCTCATGCCGGCGGCGAAGTTCCTGCCGGTTTCACCGAGTACCACGACGGTGCCGCCGGTCATGTACTCGCAGCCGTGGTCGCCGACCCCTTCAACGACGGCGTTGACGCCGGAGTTGCGCACGCAGAAACGCTCGCCCGCCATGCCGCTGATGTAGGCGGTGCCGCTGGTGGCGCCGTACAGGGCGACGTTGCCGGCGATGATGTTCTCCTCGGCCTTGAACGGCGAGCCATCGGGGGGATAGACGACGATGGTGCCGCCGCTTAAGCCCTTGCCGAGGTAGTCGTTGACGTCACCGGTCAGCTCCAGGGTCATCCCCTTGGGTACGAAGGCGCCGAAGCTCTGCCCCGCGGAGCCGCGGAACTTGAGCCTGATGGTGTCGTCGGGAAGTCCCTCGGAGCCGTAGGCGCGGGTGACCTCGTTGCCGACGATGGTGCCGACCACGCGGTCGATGTTGGTGATGGGGAGCTCCGCGCTCACCTTCTCGCCCTTCTCGATGGCGGGTTTGCAGATCTCCAGGAGCCTGGTCATATCCAGCGACTTCTCCAGGCCGTGGTCCTGGCTCTCGGTGCAGTAGCGGCTCCCCTTGATGCCGGTTTGCGGCTGGTACAGCACGTTGCTGAAGTCGAGCCCCTGTGCCTTCCAGTGGGCCACGGCGCGCTTGGGCTCCAGGCGGTTGGCGCGGCCCACCATCTCGTTGAAGGTGCGGAAGCCGAGCTCCGCCATGATCTCGCGCACTTCCTGCGCGATGAAGCGCATGTAGTTGACCACGTACTCGGGCTTGCCGGAGAAGTTCTTCCTGAGCTCCGGATCCTGGGTCGCGACGCCGGCCGGGCAGGTGTTGCTGTGGCAGACGCGCATCATGACGCAGCCAAGCGTCACCAGCGGCGCGGTGGCGAAGCCGAATTCCTCGGCACCCAAAAGGGCGGCGATGGCGACGTCGCGGCCGGTTTTCAACTGGCCGTCCACCTCGACGATGATCCTGCTCCTGAGGTTGTTGAGCATCAGGGTCTGGTGGGTCTCGGCGAGACCGAGCTCCCAGGGGAGGCCCGCGTGCTTGATCGAGGAGAGCGGGGAGGCGCCGGTGCCGCCGTCGTAGCCGGAGATGAGCACGACGTCGGCATGGGCCTTGGCCACGCCGGCCGCGATGGTGCCGACGCCGACCTCGGAGACCAGCTTGACGCTGATCCGGGCGCGGCGGTTGGCGTTCTTCAGGTCATGGATCAGCTCCGCCAGGTCCTCGATGGAGTAGATGTCGTGGTGCGGCGGCGGCGACACGAGGCCGACGCCCGGGGTGGTGTGGCGGGTCTTGGCGACCCACGGGTACACCTTGTGGCCCGGCAGCTCGCCGCCTTCGCCCGGCTTCGCCCCCTGCGCCATCTTGATCTGCAGCTCGCTGGCGTTGGTCAGGTAGTTGCTGGTGACGCCGAAGCGGCCGGAGGCGACCTGCTTGATGGCGCTGTTCTTGGAGTCGCCCAGCTCGTTGGTCCAGGTGAAGCGCGCCGGATCCTCGCCACCCTCGCCGGTGTTGGAGCGGCCGCCGATCCTGTTCATGGCGATGGCCAGCGCCTCGTGCGCCTCCTGGCTGATGGAGCCGTAGGACATGGCGCCCGTCTTGAAGCGCTTCATGATCTCTTCGACCGGCTCGACCTCCTCGATGGGGACCGGGATGCGGATGTCGGTGTTGAAGTCCAGGAGGCCGCGCAGCGTGTAGAGACGCTCGTTCTGCTCGTCGATCAGCTTGGAGAAGACCTTGAACTCGTTGTAGTCGTTGGTCCTGGTGGCCTTCTGCAGGGACTGGATGGTGAGCGGGTTGAACAGGTGCTCCTCACCCTCCTTGCGCCACTGGTACTGGCCGCCCGGGTCCAGGGTCGGGTCGGCCGGCACGCGGTGCGGGTACGCCTTCTTGTGGCGCTGCAGAAGCTCGGCCGCGATGCCGTTCAGGTCGATACCTCCGATCCGGGACGGGGTCCAGGTGAAGTACTTCTCGATCACCGACTGGTGCAGGCCGACCGCTTCGCAGATTTGGGCGCCGCGGTAGCTCTGGATGGTGGAGATACCCATCTTGGCCATGGTCTTGACGATGCCCTTGATGGAGGCCTTGACGAAGTTCTTGACCCCTTTCTTGTAGTCCAGGCCGGGGAGCATCCCCTCCTGGATCATGTCCTCGATGGACTCGAAGGCGAGGTACGGGTTGATGGCGGTGACGCCGTAGCCCAAAAGCACCGCGAAGTGGTGCACCTCGCGCGGCTCGCCCGACTCGAGGATCAGGGAGGCGTGGGTCCTGGTCGCGGTGCGGATCAGGTGGTGGTGCAGGCCGGCCACGGCCAGCAGCGCCGGCAGGGCCGCGTACTCTTCGTTCACGCCGCGGTCGGAGAGTATGAGGACGGTGGTCCCCATCTCGATGTGCCGGATGGCGCTGCTGAACAGGCTCTCCAGCGCCTTCTCCATCCCCTCGGCGCCGTCGGACGCCTTGAAGAGCAGCGACAGGGTCGCCGTCTTGAAGCCGGGGCGGTCGAGCTCGCGCAGCTTGCCGAGGTCCTCGTTGGTGAGGATCGGGTGCTCCAGGCGGATGACGCGCGCGCTGGTGGAGGAGGGCTTCAGGAGGTTGGACTCCGAGCCGATCCTGACCGCGGTCGCGGTGATGATCTCCTCGCGGATCGGGTCGATGGGCGGGTTGGTCACCTGGGCGAAGAGCTGCTTGAAGTAGCTGTAGAGCAGCTGCGGCTTCTCGGAGAGGACCGCGAGCGGGGTGTCGGTGCCCATGGAACCCAGCGGCTGGATGCCGGAGGTCGCCATCGGCCCGATGATGGTCTCCTGGTCCTCGAAGGTGTAGCCGAACGCCTTCTGGCGCTGCACCAGGGGCGAATCCTCCACCGCCTGGGACTTCGCCTTGGGCAGGTCGGCCAGCGGGAGGTGGTTCACCTTGACCCAGTCCGCGTACGGCTTGGCGGTGGCCAGCTCGTTCTTGATCTCCTCGTCGGAGATGATGCGCCCCTGCTCGGTATCGACCAGGAACATCTTGCCCGGCTGGAGGCGCCCCTTCTTGATCACCTTCTCGGGCGGCACCTGCAACACGCCCGCCTCGGACGCCATGATCACCAGGTCGTCGTCGGTCAGGTAGTAGCGGCAGGGGCGCAGGCCGTTACGGTCCAGCACCGCGCCGATGATGCGGCCGTCGGTGAAGGTGAGGGCGGCGGGGCCGTCCCACGGCTCCATCAGGCAGGAGTGGTACTCGTAGAAGGCACGCTTCTCCTTGCTCATGGTCTCGTGGTTTTCCCACGGCTCCGGCACCATCATCATCACCGCGTGCGGCAGGGAGCGGCCGGTCATGAGCAGCAGCTCCAGGCAGTTGTCGAACATCGCCGAGTCGGAGCCGTTGGTGTTGATCACCGGCAGGAGCTTCTTGATGTCGTCGCCGAACAGTTCGCTGTTGAACATGGACTGGCGCGCATGCATCCAGTTCACGTTGCCGCGCAGGGTGTTGATCTCGCCGTTGTGCGCCAGGTAGTGGTACGGGTGGGCGCGGTCCCAGCTCGGGAAGGTGTTGGTGGAGAAGCGGGAGTGGACCACCGCGATGGCGGAGGTGACGTCCTCGTCGCGCAGCTCGGGGTAGTACTGGTCCAGCTGGGCCGGCATCAGCATCCCTTTATAGACGATGGTGCGGGTCGAGATGCTGGCCACGTACCAGTACGGATCGACTTCCTGGTCGCGGATCTCGTGGATCGCCCTCTGGTTCACCAGGTAGAGCTTGCGGTTGAAGGCGTCCTCGTCGGCGCAGTTAGCGCTGCGCTTGAAGAAGATCTGCTTCACCAGCGGCTCGCCCGCCTTGGCGGTGTCGCCAAGAGACGAGTTGTCGGTCGGCACGTCGCGCCAGCCGATCATCTCGACGCCCTCCTCGGCGATGATGCGCTGGAAGATGTGCTTGGCCGCGCTGCGCTCGGTGGCTTCCGGGGAGGTGAAGAGCATGGCCACGCCGTACTCGCCGGGAGCGGGGAGCTCGATGCCGGCTTCGGGGCAGACCTTGCGGAAGAAGGCGTCCGGAATCTGGATCAGGATGCCCGCGCCGTCGCCGGTGTTGTGCTCGCTGCCGACCGCGCCGCGGTGGTCCAGGTTCTCCAGGACGGTGATCGCCTGCTGGACGATCTCGTGGGACTTCTTCCCCTTGATGTTGGTGACGAAGCCGACGCCGCAGGCGTCGTGCTCGAACTGGGGATCGTACATCCCCTGCTTCTTGGGTAATCCGATTGTTTTCATGATGCAACCTTTGCGGGGGTAGTGTTCGGACAAATCGATCAACGCTTATCAGCAGTTACCGTGCCATGTGAAACGTATACGGGCGGAGGGGGGCATTGCTACGCAAAAACAAGTGTTTTTGGAATTGGAGTTTGCTCACTTTCTGGGTGGCGGCGCTGCTTTTGTCATACACGTGATTACAAGTGTTACTCAGTTGTGTACTCAGATTGGGTGCCGCCGTCGGGGGGAGAGCGGCAGGCACAGGCGCCGTCGCCACACTGTTTGCACCGGCACTGTTGCTTTCGGTCTCGGGCGGAGTTGGTGCATGTGGAGGGAGGGCAGTGACGTTTTCTGTTATATCGGCTCCTTGAGGAAATCTTTAAGAGAAAAATCTTTTGTGGCAGCGAGCCTGCGGCTGAGTCAGACTCTACCCTATGACGAAGTTGAGCCCGCCGTCGAGAAAAAAGAAAGATAAACAGCTAAAGCATCGTGGTTTCTCTCCGAAGAGGTTCTGCAGGAAACTGGTACAGACGGCAGTGAGGCCGGTCTGTTGCTGCAAGAATTGAAAAGCTGGAGACGGTCATGAACTTTCTACTCGATCTCTACCTCCACCTCCGCATCCGCACTCGCATCATCCTGCTTTGCATCTGTTACAGCTTTTGCATCGTGTTCGCCGTGGTGGCGGGAAGGTCGTTCTCACTGGCCCTGTCGGTGGTCTCCACCATCGTGTTCCTGGTCCTGGGCGCTTTCTTCAGTGGGCTGCTGTTCTGGTCGGTCAACGACGCGCTGCAGCGCATCATCGCCATCCTGAAGACCATGATCGACGGGGATCTCTCCCAGCCCATCGCCGCCAAGCGCAACAACGAGATCAGCACCATCATCCGCTCCATCGACGCGCTGCAAAGCACCATGCGCGACATCATCCGGCAGATCAAGCAGAACTCGGAGCAGGTGGCCCAGACCTCGCACCAACTGCAGCAAAACGCGGAACGCATCTCCGCCGGTACCGACGATGCCGCCGCCCAGACCAACGCGGTCGCCGTCGCCAGCGAGCAGATGGCGGCAACCTCCGGCGACATTGCGCGCAACTGCATGAGCGCCGCCGACAACTCCAAGCGCGCCAGCCAGACCGCCGGCCTCGGGGCCGACGTGGTGCGCCAGACCACCCAGGGCATGGAGCGCATCGCGAGCAGGGTGCAGGGTGCCGCCACCACCGTGGAGGAGCTGGGCGCCCGTTCCGACCAGATCGACCAGATCATCGGCACCATCCAGGACATCGCCGATCAGACCAACCTGCTGGCCCTCAACGCCGCCATCGAGGCCGCCCGGGCCGGGGATCAGGGGAGGGGGTTCGCGGTGGTCGCCGACGAGGTGCGCGCCCTGGCGGAGCGCACCACCAGCGCCACCCGGGAGATCGGGGAGATGATCAAGGCGATCCAGGGGGGGACCCGCGGCGCGATCGCCGCCATAGAGGAAGGTGTGGCCGAAGTGGGGAAGGGGGCCGAGTTCTCGGCGCGTTCCGGTCAGGCCCTGGAGGAGATCCTGGCCCAGGTGGGCGAGGTGAACGGCCAGATCGGCCAGATAACCGCCGCCGCGCAGCAGCAGACCGCCACCACCGACGAGATCACCCGCAGCATCCAGAAGATCACCGATGTGGTGCAGCAGACCGCGCGCGGGGTGAACGAGACCGCCGCCGCTGCCACAACACTGGCGCTGCAATCGGAGGAGTTGGAGCGGCTGGTGGGGCAGTTCAGGCTGTAACCTTTTCTGCGGTGGGGGTTGCTTCCCCCCCGTCAACTGTGCTATAGCTGCGGACAATGCTGCACCCAAGGCTGCAGACGGCCGCCCTGTCCCCGCAACCATTGTGAAGGGGTTACCCGCCAGGTAACCCCTTTTTGTATCTGCTCACGGAAGCCTCATGTCGAAGAACGGAAAGTTGAAGAAAGCGAAGAAAGTTGAAAAACGCCGCCTGCAGATGCAGGAGGCCCTTGAGTGCCTCCCTCTCAAGGAGGCCGCCGGGAGCGACCCGCTCCCCAGTACGCTCCTCACGGAGAACGATGACTTTCATCCGGCGCCACCGGTGAGGAAAAAGCCCAAGCAGTGCACCTTTCCGCCCTGCGGTCGCTATCTCGATCCCTCCTGCCTGGTCTGTCCCTACTGCGGAACAGCGCTGCCGGATTAAGCGGAAGGGACAGGCCCCGTCAGGTGCCTGTCCCTCTAGCGGAACGCTCCTTTCAGCTCAGCCACCTTCCCCAAACCATTAAGGGGGACAGGCACCTGCGGAGTCAGTCCCCTCGCCAAATAGACGACAAAGGGGACAGGCACCTGCGGAGCCAGTCCCCTCGCCAAATAAAAAGGGACGGCGCATATGCCGTCCCCATCCGGTCCTGCCTGTCAGCCGCTAGAATCAGTATTTACCGTGACGGCTGGTGTCCTTTTCGAGATCATCCTCGATGTTTTTTTCAGCTTTACCGACGTTTTTCTGCACTTTGCCGGCTATTTTTTCGGCCTTGCCTTCGGCTTCCAATGAAACATTCCCGAATATCTTGCCGGTAGTTTCCTTTACTTTGCCTTTTGTTTCATGGAGTATGCCCTTTGATGTATCTCTGCTGCTGGATCTCATGGCTAATCTCCTTTTCCAAGTCTTTCTTACCAGTGTTGTAGTTGGGGTGCATCCACGACTACAAACTGATTTTATCACGTCTAGCGCTTCGAAATACAGTCTAATATTTACATCGATGTGAGGCACGCCCTGGTTGTTCTTGCGCAGCAGTGACCTGCACCGTCTAGAGGGACAGGCACCTAACGGAGCCAGTCCCTTTTGACTTGCGCAGCAGTGGCCTGCGGTGGCGAAGATCAACGCTCGCTCTGCGGTATTTCGAAGACCGGGCCGGGGGTGAAGACTCCCGAGACCTACAACTGTTCCGGCGATCCCACACCGGCGCAGGAGAGCGGGCCCCTGTTCCGTGTTGTCTCGCTGATCTCAGGAAAAACGAAAGATGCGGGTAGGCGGTAATAAAGAGTGTTGTTACATTAACTTTCTCTTTGACTTGCTGCTCTGCATCTACTACTGTGCCTCCGGTGTTTTGTATTGCGATGTTAATGCTGCGGTTCATTCCGCATCGATGGAGGCGGATATGCGACGGATCTTCGGGCTGAAGGGCCTTCTGCTTGTCATCTTCTTTTTCAACTGCACCTTCACTTACGCAGGCTTTGACACGAAGACGGCGTCCCCACCGGTGCAAGACGAGGACCGGCCTCCCCGTTCGGAACGTTCCCAACCACGGCCCCCGCGCCCCAAATACAGAAACGACGAACTGCTGATCAAGTTCAAGGCCGGCGTCCCGGAACGAAACAGCAAAAACGTGCACGGCAGGCGGGGAGGGAGCCTGGTCCGGGAGTTCTCCCGGCTGCGCCTGCATCACGTGAAGCTGAAAAAAGGGGTGAGCGTCGAGGAGGCACTCAAGGAGTACCGGGCCGAGCCGGAGGTGGAGTACGCGGAGCCCAACTTCATCTACGCGCCCCTGCAGCAGCCCGACGACGTCATGTTCAACGAACTCTGGGCGCTGCGCAATACCGGCCAGACCGGAGGTACGGCGGGTGCCGACATCAAGGCGACCGCCGCCTGGGACCTCGCCACCGGCAGCAGCGAGGTGGTGGTCGCCATCATCGACACCGGCATCGACGCCAGCCATCCCGATCTCGCTGCCAGCGTCTGGACCGGCGGCGGGTTGGACAGCTTCAACCAGGACCCGGATCCCTTCGACGATCACGGCCACGGCACCCACGTCGCGGGCACCATCGGAGCGCGCGGCAATAACGGCCTGGGCGTGGCCGGCGTCAACTGGAACGTCAAGCTCACCGCCTGCAAATTCATCGGCGCCGACGGTTACGGCGACACCGCCGCCGCGGTCCAGTGCCTGGAGCACATCAAGGGACTCAAAGACGCCGGCGCGAATATCGTGGCCACCAACAACAGCTGGGGGGGCGTCGACTTTTCCCAGGCTCTCTACGACGCTGTTGACGCCCAGCGCGACATCCTCTTCATTGCAGCCGCAGGCAATAACGGCTCCGACAACGACAGCATCCTTTTCTACCCGGCGGCGTTGGATCTTCCCAACGTCATTTCCGTGGCCGCTACCGATCATAACGACGACAAGGCCTCCTTCTCCAACTACGGTAGCCGCAGCGTCCACGTGGGCGCACCGGGGCAGGACATCCTCAGCACGCTTCCCGCCGTCAACATCTGGAGTCTCACCGGCGGCTACGGTAAGCTCTCCGGCACCTCGATGGCGGCGCCGCACGTGACCGGTCTCGCCGCCCTGCTGAAGGCTCAGCAGCCGTCCCGGGATTGGCGCACCATTCGCAACCTCATCCTGGCCGGAGCCGATCCGGTGCCGTCGCTGGCAGAGAAGACCCTCACCGGGCGGCGCATCAACGCCCTTGGCGCCCTCAGTTGCACCGACAAGCCGCTGCTGGTCCCCACCCAGTACCCGGCAGAGTTCCCCCTGAGCTCCGGCACCTACACGCTTTCCGCCATGAGCATAAACTGCGGCAATCCCTCCGGTCCCGTCACCGTGACCACCTCCGAGGGCGACACGGTCACCCTCCAGGATGACGGGGTCTTCCCCGACCTTGCCGCGGGCGACGGCATCTTCTCCGCCTCGTGGACCGTCCCGTTCTACATCATCCCGAAGCCGGTGCAGTACCTGAAGTTCTCCTCGCCCGCCGGAGTCGCCTATGTACCCTCGCTGTCCATCACGGGCTACCTCCCGGAGGGGAACCTCAACCACGGCTACCGGCAGTACCTGCAGTCCGCCGGCGGCGTCGCACCCTACACCTGGACCGTCCAGGGGACGCTTCCGGACGGCCTGACGCTCAACGGTGCCACGGGCGAACTCTCGGGATTTCCCCGGCGCAGCGGCACCTTCACGTTTGTCGTCACCGCAACCGACGCCATTGGTCATGGGGGGAGCAAACCGTACTCGGTCCAGGTGTCGGACGGCCTGGTTATCGAGGATCGCTTCATGAGCTACCGTGCCGGCACCAACAGCGTCCCCAGGGGGATTGCCGTGGACGGGGCAGGCAACACCTACCTGACCGGTGCCCTGCAAAACGGCGCACAGGACGGACTGGACCATTACCTGACCGTGAAATACAGCCCCGCCGGCTCGCTGCTTTGGAGCAGGACCTACGACAGCGGCATCAACGAATGGTCTCAGGGGGTGGCCGTTGACGGCAGCGGGAACCTGTACGTGACCGGCGGGGAGCCCGATCCCACATGGCTGCCTTCCTCCATAACGCACCTGGCCTGCACCACGGTCAAGTACGACGCGCAGGGAAACGAACTGTGGAGCCGCAGTTTCGACGACGGCAAGATAGATTCCGCCAGGGAGGTGGCCGTGGATGCCGTGGGCAACGTCTACGTCGCGGGCTACACCACCTATGAGTATCCCTGGCGCCACGACACGCTGCTGATCAAGTACGATGCAGCCGGTAACGTGCTCTGGTCGAGAAGCTACGACGCGGCGGAAGTGGACCGTGTCTTCTCCGTCGCCCTGGACGCCGCCGGAAACGTCTACATGACCGGCGATAAAGGGGTTCGGGGGGCGGACGGCTATTACAGCTACCAATACCAGACCCTGAAGTACAGCCCAGCGGGAGACCTGCTCTGGGTCAGGAACTACGACGACTATACCGCCTATGCCGTTGCGGTGGGCGCCGACGGCTCGGTCTACGTGGCGGGTGATTATTTCGCCGTTGTGAAATACAACGCCGACGGTGCCGTGCTTTGGAACAAGGTGGTGCCGGTGGGCGGGGTCAACGGACAGGAACTGCACATCACGAGTCTTGCCGTGGGCAAGAAGGGGCAGCTGTATGCGGCCGGCCGCTTCTTCGACGGCTCCGCCACCATATACGCCCTGGCCAAACTCGACGCCAACGGCAACATCCTCTGGACCAAGCCGATCCCCGGCGCCACCAAACCGTACGTTACCATCGCCCTCGCGCTGGACAGCAACGACGCCCTCTACGTCACGCGCCCCTATGACGGCGGCATGGTTACCAGCGTCTACCTGGAGCCGCTGGTCGTGGAGCCGCTTGCCGTCGCGGTGAAAGGTAAGCCGTACAGCCAGGCCATGACGTTCAAAGGTGGCGCCGCCCCCTACACCGTTTCCCTCGCGGCCGGGGCACTGCCGCCCGGGCTCGCCATCGACCCCGCGACGCAGGTTGTCTCCGGCACCCCGACTGCCAGTGGAACCTTCACGTTCACCCTCCAGCTCAGTGACGCGGCCGGCGCGCAGAACCTCGCCGATTCCGTGCTGCGGGTCTACGAGCCCCTGGAAATTGCCTTCACCGACAAGGGGACCGGCAGGGTCGACTTCTCCACCGGCGCCAGCTGTTCCGGCCCGTGCAGCCTCTCCTTCGAGCCGGGGACGGTGGTCACCATGAGCGCGACTGCCGGCCTTGATTCACTCTTCACCGGCTGGAGCGGCGCATGCTCCGGGACCGGCAACTGTACCGTGACCATGGACGGCACCAGGGAGGTGGGCGCCGGATTCAAGAGGCTCACCTCCACCCTGACCGTGAGCCGCCCCTGGAGCGGGTCGGGAAGCGTCCAGGCAACGCCCGGGCTCGCCTGCACCGGGAACTGCGCCCAGGTCTACGACTTCGGCACCGAGGTGACCCTCAGCGCGACTCCCGCCGCCGGCTCGGTCTTCGCCGGGTGGGGGGGAGCCTGACCATGACAGCCGACCGGCTCGTGTTCGCCAAGTTCCAGCCGGCCGGCCCCGACCTACCCCTCATTGCTGCCGGCAACTGGCACGGCGCCGTGCTCAGGGGGGACGGGACCATCTCCACCTGGGGAGACAACGTGGACGGTGCCCTGGGCGACGGGAGCTCCGGATACCGGCTTGCGGCGACTGCCAACCCGGTGTTTACCGGGGCGCTTGCCGTGGCGACCTACTCGCACACCCTGGCCCTTAAGGAGGACGGCACCGTCTGGAGCTGGGGCAAGAACAGCGAAGGGCAACTGGGGGACGGCGGCACGGTCAACCGGTCCGCTCCGCAACAGGTGCCCGGTCTTGCCGGCGTGACCGCCATTGCCGCGGGCCCCTCGCACAGCGTGGCGCTGAAGTCCGACGGCACCGTCTGGGGGTGGGGGACCAACTACGGCCGCCTGGGCGACGGTACGCTCGACCAGCGCGCGCTGGCGCCGGTTGCTGCCGCGGGCATCACGGGTGTGACAGCCGTTTCCGCCGGGGGGAGCCACACGCTGGCGCTCAAGGCTGACGGCACGGCCTGGGCATGGGGCAACAACGACAGCGGCCAACTCGGGGACAGCAGCATCATCAGGCGCCTGAGTCCGGTGCAGGTCGGCTCGCTTTCCGGGGTCGTCACCGTTGCCGCCGCACAGGGGCACTCGGTGGCGCTGAAGAGCGACGGGACCGTCTGGACTTGGGGCCTCGGCTCTTCAGGCCAACTCGGCACCGGTTCCACCGCCACCAGCAAGACCCCGGTGAAAATCCCCACCCTGTCGGGAGTGGTTGCCGTGGCCACCGGTGACTACCACACTCTGGCCCTGAAGTCCGACGGCACCGTGTGGGTCTGGGGGTACAGCTTCAGCGGGACTCTCGGTGACGGGACCACCGTGACGCAGCGCAACACGCCGGTCCAGGTCACCGGTCTGTCCGGGGTGGTGCGCATCGCCGCAGGCGGCTCCCATTCCTACGCGGTCAAAAGCGACGGCACCGTCTGGGGGTGGGGCGACAACACCCGCGGCAGCCTGGGGGACGGCGCCGGGGAACGCAGGTATGCCCCGCAACGGATCCCCGTCCCCGCCGCCACCCTGAGCTGCGATTTCACCGCTTCCGCGAGCACCGGGCCGGCACCGCTCAGCGTGGCCTTCTCGGACCTCTCGACCGGAGCGCCCACCTCGTGGCTGTGGAACTTCGGCGACGGGGCCACCGCCACCGCCAGAAATCCCGTACATGTCTACAGCACCCCGGGGAGCTACACCGTTTCCCTGACCGCGACCAACCAGAGCGGTTCGTCGACGAAATCGAAGGGAGGCTACATCAGCGTCCTTACCTGCTCCAACCCGCCGGTGCGGGTCCAGTCCGTCCCGTCGGTGCTTTTCGCCGATCCCCTCGCCGCCTTGCTGCAGGCCATCGATGACGATGTTGTCCAGCTCCAGGGCGTTCCGTTCGCCGGTGACCTCACTTTCGACAGGGAGATCAGGGTGCGCCTGCAGGGTGGATACGACTGCGCCTACAACGCGGCCGCGGGGAGCGCCACCCTGACCGGGAACCTAAAGGTGACCAAGGGGACGGTAAGGCTGGATGGAGTACGGCTCAAGTGATTTGGCCGGTCGACGCTGCCACAGGTTGAAAACTGTTCCGGATCTGACAAACTCTCCTGATTGGAAAATTCCAACCTTTCAAGGAGGCATACATGGCTAGTGCAATGTTTTGTCGGCAATGCGAACAGGCGGCTCGCGGGGTAGGGTGCGAGGTGATGGGGAACTGCGGCAAGAACCCCGAGGTGTCGGCCCTTTTGGACCTGATGATCTTCGGGCTGCAGGGGGTGGCGCTGTACGCGAGCAAGGCGCGGGAGTTGGGGCAAAAGGATGAGGAGGTGGACCGCTTCATGCTGGACGGCCTCTTCACCCGGGTCACCAACGTCAACTTCGACCCCGATGACATAGCGCGCCGGTTGCAGAACTGCTACCGGATGAAGGAGAAGGCGAAGGCCCTCTACGAGGACGCCTACCGCCAGCAAAAAGGGGGCGAGGCGCCGCAACTGACCCAGGAGGCGGCCGCCTGGCAGCCGGCCGGGGACACCCGGGCGCTCATCGACCAGGGGCGGCAGCACGGCGTCCTCACCTGGCACCAGGACCCAAACATCCTCTCCACCATAGAGATCCTCATCTACGGCCTGCTCGGCATGGGCGCCTTCGCCTGGCACGCCGCCGAGATGGGGAAGGAGGACGAGGGGATCTACGAGTTCATCCACCGCTCCCTGGCCAAGACCACCGACCCGCAGGCGACCCTGGAGGAGTTCGTGGGCCTGTCGCTTGAGTGCGGCAAGTGGAACCTGCGCACCATGGAGCTCCTCTACGACGGGCACGCCGAGAGGCTGGGCGCACCTGAGCCGATGAAGGTGAACCTCGGCACCCGTGGCGGCAAGGGGATCGTGGTCTCCGGTCACGACCTTCCCATGCTGGAGGAGATCCTCAAACAAAGCGATGGCAAGGGCATCAACGTCTACACCCACGGCGAGATGCTTCCCGCCAACGGCTACCCGGGCCTCAGGAAATACCCGCATTTCGCCGGCAATTTCGGCACCGCCTGGCAGAACCAGGCCCGCGAACTCCCCGACTTCGCCGGCGCCATCATCTTCAACACCAACTGCATCCAGAAGCCCGAGGCGAGCTACACGGACCGCCTCTTCACCTGGGGTGAGGTGGCCTGGCCCGGCATCCCGCACCTGGAAGGGTACGACTTCACCCCCGTCATCGACAAGGCGCTGGCGCTGCCGGACCTCCCCGAGAACCCGGGGCAGGAGATCCTGGTGGGCTTTGGCCACGAGGCGGTGTTCAAGGTGGCCGGCGCCGTGGTGGATGCGGTGAAAAACGGCGCCGTGAAACACTTCTTCCTGATCGGCGGCTGCGACGGTGCCAAATCCGGGCGCAACTACTTTACCGAGCTGGCCGAGAAGGTCCCCAAGGACTGCGTCATCCTGACCCTAGCCTGCGGCAAGAACCGCTTCAACCGGTTGGAGTTCGGGGACATCGGCGGCATCCCCCGCCTGCTCGACGTGGGGCAGTGCAACGACGCCTACTCGGCCATCCGCATCGCGGTCGCCCTCGCCGACGCCTTCCAGTGCGACGTGAACCAGCTGCCGCTGTCCATGATCCTGTCCTGGTACGAGCAGAAGGCCCACGTGATACTGCTCACGCTGTTGCACCTGGGCATCAAGGGGATCCGCCTGGGACCCTCTCTCCCGGCCTACGTGTCGCCGGCGGTGCTCGACTTCCTGGTGCAGAACTACGACCTGGGCCCCATCACCACCCCGGAGCAGGACCTGCAGCACGCGCTGGGACAATGATCCTTCCTTGCTGAGACAGTGGAGGGCGGCGGTTGCGCCCTCCACCATCTTTTCCCCCTGTCGATTCAATCACCCGCTCCCCCCCCAATATCAGTCCTCAGGATTTCAGTCATGGTGCCGATAGTATGACTGGACAGTTCCAGTTTTTCCTACCTGAGGGAGTACCATGCAACTTTGGCTTAAACTGCTTCTGAGTTATCTCGCCATCATCTGTGCCACCGTCCTGATCTCGATCGGCGGGATCTCGGGGGCGCAGAAGGTACGGGACAGCTTCTACAAGGTGAACAAGGAGGTCATCCCCCACCTGCTGGTGCTCAAGGACCTCCGCTATGCGGGGCTGCGCATCGTCTCCTCTTCCATGGAGTACGCGTTCCTGTCCTCGGTTCAGCCTGCCGAGGGAGAGGGGAAGGAGGACCTGGAGGCCAAGGAGGAAGAGGTGCGGCTTCTCGAGGAGGGGCGGGCGAGTTTTGTGAGCAACCTCGATCTCTGTAGCAGGATCCTGGTGCATGGGACGGAACGGATGCCCAGGGCGCTGGAACTGAGCGGACAGGTCCTGCTCAAGGAGTCCCGGGATTACATCGGCGTGGTCGACGCCAGGGGGCATAGCTCCCAGTTGATCGAGTCCAAGGAGCGTTTCGAGAAGGCGGAGAAGGATTTTCTGCAGGCGGTCAACGCCGCGCACGACCGGGAGATGACGGAACTGAACCAGAACCTGGCGGCGACCCTGCACAGCGTCTCCAGCGCCATCATCTCGGCGGTGGTGCTCTCCGTGGCGGCGCTGACCGCAGCACTGCTTTTGAGCGTGACCATTCCGTACAAAGTCTCCCGCCGCATCCGCATGCTCAAGGACGCCGCCGCTGCTGTCGCCGCTGGCAGGCGTGACGTGGTCGTCCCGGAAACGGAGCACGACGAGATCACGGCCGTTTCGACCTCCTTCAACACCATGGTGCAGCGGTTGCGCGATTACGACGAGCAGCTGAGCTCGACCAACAAGTACCTGGACAGCATCATCGCCACCATGCCCGAGGCGCTCACCGTGGTCTCCCGGGAAGGGGAGATCCTCGACATGAACCGGGCCACGGAGGAGGTGTTCGGCTTCGCCAGGAAGGACCTCCTTGGCCGTGACTTCGCCGGCTTGTTCGTCGACGCGAGCCTGGGCGGCGATTTCATCGCCGCGGTGCTGCGCCAGGAAGGGCTGGTGGAGCGGGAGGCGAGCCTGGTGACCCAGGACGGCCGCGCCATCCACGTGCACCTGTCGGCGACCATGCTGGAGTCGAGCGACAAGAGGGACCGCTTCCTCTGCCTGAGCCACGACATCACGCTGCGCAAACAGGCGGAGCAGGAGGTGCACAACCTCGCCTACTTCGACCAGTTGACCGGCCTGGCCAACCGGACCCTGTTCTACGACCGCTGTTCCCAGGCGCTCGCCCGCGCCAGGCGCTACGGCGAGATGTTCGCCGTCCTGTTCTTCGACCTGGACCATTTCAAGGACGTGAACGACACCCTGGGACACCACGCCGGGGACCAGCTGCTGCAACTGGTGGTGCAGCGCTTCCGGAGCATCATGAGGGCGAGCGACACCTTCGCCCGCCTGGGTGGGGACGAGTTCGCCCTGCTGTGCTGCCAGGTATCGGGGGCGGACGGTGTGGCCAAGCTGGCCGCGAAGCTGCTCGACCTGGGCAAACAGCCTTTCGAGGTGGAGGGGCGGCAGATCTATTCCGGCGCCAGCATCGGCATCGTGCTCTTCCCGGAGGACGGCGACGACATCGCGACCCTGTTGAAGAACGGCGACCTCGCCATGTACGCGGCCAAAAGCGCCGGCGGGGGGCGGTACCAGTTCTTCTCGGCAGGATTGAACGAGCAGGCGCAGGAGCGGGTAGCCCTCGAAGCGGCCTTGCGCGATGCGCTGAAAAAGGATCTGCTGACGCTGCACTACCAGCCGCAACTCGAACTGCGCGAGGGACGGGTGGTCGGCATGGAAGCGCTGGCGCGCTGGCACGACGATACCCTGGGGACGGTCGCACCGGCGCGGTTCATTCCCGTCGCCGAGCAGACCGGGCTGATCCACGAGCTGGGAGCCTGGGTGCTGCGTGAGGCCTGCGCCCAGTGCAAGCGCTGGCACCAGGAAGGGTACCCGGTGACCGTCAGCGTCAACGTCTCGATCAAGCAGGTGATGCAGGAGGGGTTCTCCGAAATGGTGGTGGGGACGCTCCTCGAGGTCGGGCTGGAGCCGCGGTACCTGGACCTGGAGCTGACCGAGAGCATGCTCATGGAGAAAGCGGCCGAGTCGGTGGCGCTTTTGCGCATGTTCAAGTCGCTCGGGGTGCAGATCTCCATCGACGATTTCGGCACCGGCTACTCTTCGCTGAGCTACCTGAAGAACTTCTCGGTGGACCGGATCAAGATCGACCAGTCCTTCGTCAGGGATGTGACCGTCCGGGACGACGCCGTCGGCATCATCAAGGCGATCGTGGCCATCGGGCACAGCATGGGGCTGCAGGTGATCGCAGAGGGGGTGGAGACCCGGGACGAGCAGGAGAAGCTGCTGCTGTGCAAGTGCGACCAGGTTCAGGGGTACCTGCACGCGAGGCCGATGCCCCCCGTCCAGGCCGCCGCCTTCCTGCGGGACGCCTTCGCCCGCGCCGCCGCGGCATCCGGAGAGGATGTCCCCCCCTCCCTTGACGGGCCTGCGCGCCGAAGCGCTACGTCCAGCGAAGGCGGGAGGGGGACGGGGGGTGGGTGAAGCCCCAAGCTGCGGAAACGATGGCCAGTTCCCCCACCCCCTAGCCCCCTCCCGCAAGGGGAGGGAGGGACCTGTCAACGCCGGATAAAAAAAGGCACCCCGCCGTGCGGCAGGGTGCCTTTTTCATTTCATGCTGTACCGGTTGTATCCTCGGTCCTACCTCAACCGAAAGCCTCTATGGCTTGAGCACGGTGACTGGGCTCAAAGGGGCGTTCCGCTAAAGGGACAGGCACCTGACGGAGCCAGTCCCTTCTGCCGCGCTGCGGCTTGAGCACGGTGGCTGGGCCGAAGGGGCGTTCCGCTAAAGGGACAGGCACCTGACGGAGCCAGTCCCTTCTGCCGCGCTGCGGCTTGAGCACGGTGGCCGGGCTTGAAGGGGCGTTCCGCTAAAGGGACAGGCACCTGACGGAGCCAGTCCCTTCTGCCGCGCTACGGCTTGAGCACGGAGGGCTCGAAGTTGTAGGTGGCGAAGTAGTCCTCGACGGTCTCGGCGCGGCGGATCAGCTCCACCCGGCCGTCGGCGCGCAGCATGAGCTCCTTGGGGCGCAGCCTGCCGTTGTACTGGAAGCCCATGGCGTGGCCGTGGGCGCCGGAGTCGTGGATCACCACCAGGTCGCCGTCCTCGATGGGGGGAAGGTCGCGCTGGATGGCGAACTTGTCGTTGTTCTCGCACAGCGAACCGACCACGTCGTACACTTCGCTACGCTCGACCCCTTCCTTGCCGACCACGTCGATGTGGTGGTAGGAGCCGTACAGCGCCGGGCGCATCAGCGAGGACATGCAGGCGTCCAGGCCGATGTACTTGCGGTAGGTGTCCTTGCTGTTGATGGCGGTGGCCACCAGGGCGCCGTGCGGGCCGGTCATGAAACGGCCGCTCTCCATGAACATGGCCGGTGCGTGGCCGTGACGGGCGCGGAAGCCGTCGAAGATCGCGGTGATCTCCTTGGACATGGTGGGGAGGTCGAGCGCCTTCTGCTCCGGGCGGTAGGGGATGCCGAAGCCGCCGCCGATGTTGACGAACTCGAACTGGATCCCCAGTGCCGCCTCGACTTCCTCGGCCACCTCGAGCACCATGCGGGCGGTCTCCACGATGTAGGTGTAGTCCAGTTCGTTGGAGGCGACCATGGTGTGCAGGCCGAAGCGCTTGGCGCCGCGTGCCTGGGCCCTTCGGTAGGCCTCGACCACCTGGTCGTGGGAGACGCCGTACTTGGCCTCTTCCGGGTTGCCGATGATGACGTTGCCGGTGCGGCGCGGGCCGGGGTTGTAGCGGAAGCAGATCAGTTCCGGGAAGACCGGTACCTTGTCGATCAGCGAGATGTCGTCCAGGTTCAGGATGCAGCCGCCGTCCTGGGCGGCGAATTCGAACTCCTCCTGGCTGGTGTTGTTGGAGGTGAACATGATGTCTTCCGGCTTCGCGCCCAGCTGGCGGGCCTGGATCAGCTCGGGAATGGAGCTGCAGTCGAAGCCGAATCCCATTTCCTTCATGAGCTTCAGGATTTCCCGGTTCGGGAGCGCCTTGACGGCGAAGAACTCGCGGAAGCCGGGGATGCCGGAGAAGGCCTTGATGAGGCTGGCGCCGGTCTCGCGGATGCCCGCCTCGTCGTAGATGTGGAACGGGGTCTGGAAATGCTGCTGGATGGCGGGGATCCGGGGGAACAGGCGTTCTTTGAAAGAAGCGGACATCGGCATGACTTTGGTTCTCCTTCTATTGATGGTAGCTTGCGTAACGTGCGTGATTAAGAGTTACGGCCGTGGCCGTTGTGTTCCGTAAGGTCCACCCTTCGGGTTTCCTTGACCGTTTCCAGGACCACCTGGGTCCGGATCGACTTCACCCCCGGCAGCGGCCTGATCTGCTGCAGGATGCGGGACAGGGTGGTGTGGTCGGCGGTCCTCAGCTTGACCAGGAAGCCGTCGGGACCTACCACCTGGTGTACCTCCTGCACCGACGGGATGGCGGCCAGGGCGGTAGCGGTCTGCGCGTCGCTCCAGTCCGCCTCGACCTGCACGAAGGCGGAGAGCCCCTGGTGGAAGCAGGCGGGATTCAGCCTCACCTCGTACCCCTCGATGATGCCGCGCTCCTCGAGCTTGCGGATCCGCTCCAGCACTGCGGAGGGTGCCATCCCTACCTGGCGGGCCACCTCCGCGTTGGGGATTCTCGCCTTCTCCTGAAGAATCTCCAGTATGTGGATGTCTATTTCGTCGAACATTCTCGTTTACACCTTTCGCTGCGAATTTTATTCATATTGTCATACGTTGTAAAGAATTTTTTTCGGAAGGACCCGGTGCGTCGAGCGGTCCGGGAGAATTGTCTGGTGCTGGCGGGGGCGGCAACCGTACAATAGAGGTCAGGTAGGTGGAATAACGAGGGTTCTCAGGCTGTTGAGGAGGCTCAGAGATGAAAAGGACAATACTGTTCCTGATGATGGTCTTCTTCTCCCTGTCCGCAGTTGCAGGGGCGGCGGAGAAGAAGGTAAGCAAGGCCCCGGTGCAGCAGGTGATGGTACTGCCGGACCAGGTACAATGGCATGCCGGTCCCCCGGCGATACCCGGCGCGCAGATGGCCGTTCTGGATGGGGATATGGCGAAGGCCGGTTTCTTCGTGGCGAGGATCAAGCTGCCGGCCGGGGCCAAGATCGCGCCCCATTACCATGGCAACGTGGAGCGGGTGACGGTAATCTCCGGCACCGTCAAGCTGGCCATGGGAGCGACGCAGGACAACCCGACCGTGCTTCCGGCGGGAAGCTACTTCGCCATCCCGCCGAGGATGGTGCACAACGCCTGGGTGGACGAGGAAACCGTCCTGCAGATAGCGACGCGCGGGCCGTGGAGCATGCACCTGGCGAAGGGCGCCAAGTAGTGTTGTGCAGCAGACAACATGATAAGTAGCAAGACAAAGGGACCAGCCGGCGGGCTGATCCCTTTTTGCATCTGGTGCCCCAGCTGCTGAGGGGCGGGGCGGTCCGATGGTTACCCTGCCGGACACGGTTGGAATAGTGTGACGAGCCGCGGCGGCCCCTCCGCTCAGGCGGGGACTCCGGCCCGTTTCCAGCGGCGGTGCACCCAGTACCACTGCGCGGGATGGGCGGCCACGAAGTTCTCCACGTAGCGTGACAGGGCCTGGGTTTCCCTTTGCGTGCCGGCGTCGCTTTCGTCACCGGAGAAAACGTGTTCGGGGTGAAAGGTGATCACGTGGCGCCCCCCCTCGCGGTGGATGAAGACCGGGAGCAGCGGGGCCCGGCTTTTCCGGGCGATCAGCACCGGCGATTTGGATGCCCACGCCGTGCGCCCCATGACCTCGATGAGGACGCCGTCCTCCGGGTTGGCAGCCTGGTCGGCAAGGATCCCCACCAGTTCCCCGGACCTGAGCGCGTTCAGTATGCCGCGAACCGCACCCTTCTTGTAGATGATGCGGCTGCGGTAGCTCATGCGCATCCGCTCCACCATCCGGTTCAGAAACGGGTTGTTCTGGCGGCGGGCCACCACCGCGCCGTTGCCGAAGAGCCGGCTGAAGGCGAGCGCCATCAACTCCCAGTTGCCGCAGTGGCCGCTGAAGCAGATGACGCCTTTCCCCTTGGCCCTGGCCGCCTCGTAATGCTCGTGCCCCCGCACCTCGATGCCGTCGATGAGCACGTCACCACGTCCATGGTACAGCTTGCAGATCTCGGTGAGGGATTGGACCAGGTTCTCGAAACTGGCCCTGGCAAGCAGCCGCGCATCGTGGTTGCAGGAGGTCCAGAGCGGGTGCTGCTCCAGGAAAGGCAGCGCGTTCTTCAGGTTGTCGGCGACCACGGTGCGGCGGCCGGGGATCAGCCGGGAGAGGACGAAGCCAAGCGGGATGACGCAGCGATCCAGTATCGCGCCGGGGGTGACGGCAACAAGGAGGGTGAGGCAGTAAAAAACGGCAGCTTGGAGCATCCAAAAGAGGCGTTGCATGTACTTTGACTCCGGGAAAAAGGTGTGGTGACCGCGCTATGCCTCAGGTCCGGCCGCTGCATCCTCATCGCCTTCGTCGTCCGGGGAGAGGCCGTCTTCGGCGCCCTGGGTCGCCTTGTCCTGCTTGCGCAACAGCTTTTCGTCCTGCTTTTTTTTGCGGTCCAGCTCTTTCTGGCGCTTCTGAAACTTGAAATTCGGCTTAGCCATGTCGGTTTCCTCCCAAATGCGCCGGTCGCTCAGACGGCAGGATACAAGCGCCACCGGAAAAAATTTTTTGCTATTTTTGAGTGAACCATACTGAATGACATGTGTGTCAATAGCAAGGTTAATCGTATTAACAGAATCTGCTGTCGTAAATTATGCCGCAAGTTATGTGTAATTGCTCGTTTATTTACATTTCAGCCACTGCCTGGAAAGCTTCCACAAAACGGAAATAAAGACTTTGCTCATGTCTGCTGCCAGATAAAAATAATGGCCGCACTATTTAAATAGCTTGCTTTGCTAATACCAAGCTGTTAGTTTGATTCATCAGCCGCAATTATACGGTCTGAAAAAACAGAAAAAGAAGTCAGGAGAAGGGATTTAATAATGGCAAACGGTACCGTAAAGTGGTTTAACGACAGCAAGGGGTTTGGCTTTTTAGAGCAGGAAAGCGGAGAGGATGTGTTCTGCCACTTCTCGGCCATCACCGGCGACGGGTTCAAATCGCTGGCAGAAGGCGACGCTGTCAGCTTCGACGTGGTCAAGGGGCCCAAAGGGCTTCAGGCGTCCAACGTCAGAAAGATTTAGGTAAAGGACCGGCGGGACGGCGCGCAAGCACCGCCCATGAACGGCGTCACTTACGTTGCGGCCCCTGGATTTCCAGGGGCCGCAGCTTTTTGGGGCTTCGTGGTCGCTCACAAGCGGTCCGGTGAGCCCGGGGCGGGTGGAAGCTCGTCAGCGAGAAGCGGAGGAATGACATGACCATCAGGCGAGGAGACGTAGTAAGCCATTGCGGCGCTGTGCAATGGGGAGTAGGCAAGGTCGTCGAGATCGGAGAGAACCAGGCGTCGATCCATTTCAATGACGGCGTCTTCAGGAAGATCGCAGCCTCCCATTTCAGCAGTCTACTGCCCGCTGAGGCCGCCTCATTCACCCCTCCGCCTCCTGCCACGCCGGAGGCCAAGCCTGTCAAGGCGCCCAAGGCGCCAAAGGCAGCCAGCGCCCGGCAGAAAAAAAGCTAGGGAACATCAAGCGACAAAAAAGGGACCAGCCACGAGGCGGTCCCTTTTTCATTTCCGGCGCCTGCAGTTTACCGGCCGGAGCAGCTGCTCCTCACCTTCCCGGCCGCCTGCACCATGTTGGCCAGCGATGCCTCGATCTCAGGCCAGCCGCGGGTCTTCAGGCCGCAGTCGGGGTTCACCCAGAGCCGCTCCACCGGCAGGACCTCGGCCGCGAGTTGCAGCAGCGTCGTCATCTCCTCCACGGTGGGAACGCGGGGCGAGTGGATGTCGTAGATGCCGGGGCCGACGTCGTTGGGGTAGCCGTGCTGCCGGAAATGCTCCAACGGTTCCATGCGCGAGCGCGACGATTCCATGGAGAGGACGTCGGCGTCCATGGCGACGATGGCCGGGAGTATGTCGCCGAACTCCGAATAGCACATGTGGGTGTGGATCTGGGTCTCGTCTTTCACGCCGGCAGTGGCGAGGCAGAAGGAGGCCACCGCCCATGACAGGTACTCGTCCCAGTCGCGCCGGCGCAGCGGCAGCCCCTCCCGGATGGCGGGCTCGTCCACCTGGATCATGGCTATTCCCGCCTGCTCGAGGTCGGCCACCTCGTCGCGCAGCGCCAGCGCGATCTGGCGGCAGGTCTCGGAGCGGGGCTGGTCGTTGCGTACGAAGGACCACTGCAGGATGGTGACCGGGCCGGTAAGCATCCCCTTCACCGGGCGCGTGCTGAGTGACTGGGCGTAACGGCTCCACTCCACCGTCATGGGGCGGGGACGGGCCACGTCGCCGTAGAGGACCGGCGGCTTGACGCAGCGGGACCCGTAGCTCTGTACCCAGCCGTTCTGGGTGAAGGCGAAGCCGTCCAACTGCTCGCCGAAATACTCCACCATGTCGGTGCGCTCGAATTCGCCGTGCACCAGCACGTCCAGGCCGAGCTGTTCCTGCCTCTCTATGCAGCGCCTGATCTCGCCGCGCAGGAAATCCTGGTAGCCTTCGGCGTCGAGCGCGCCGCTGCGCCACCTGGAGCGGGCCTCGCGTACCTCCCGGGACTGCGGGAAGGAGCCTATGGTGGTGGTGGGGAGCAGGGGGTGGTTGAAGCGGGCCTTCTGCTTCGCGCTGCGCTCGGCAAAGGGGGCGTTGCGCCTGGTCATGGCTGTGTTCACCTGTCCCGCCCGGTGGCGGACGGTGGGGTTGTCGGCGGCCGCTGCTGCCCGGCGGCGGGCAAGCGCCGCTGCTGCCTGTTCCAATATCGCCCCTTGCGGCTGTTCCTGCTCGGCGGCGTCGGCCAAAAACCGCACCTCGCCGACCTTCTGCGCCGCGAACGCCATCCAGCTCTTCAGCTCCGCATCGAGCCTGGTCTCGGCGTCCAGGTCGACCGGGACGTGCAGCAACGAGCAGGAACTGGCGACCATGACCCGTTCGCTGCCGAGGGCGGTGACGGCACGGCGCACCATGCGATGGGCCTCTTCCATGTCGGCGCGCCAGATATTGCGGCCGTCGATCACCCCGAGCGACAGCTTCATTGTCGAAGGCAGCCGGGTCAGCGCGGCTTCAAGGTCCGCCGGTGCGCGCACCAGGTCGACATGCAGCGCCTGGCATCCCGAGCCGGCAACGAGGTCGATGTTTTCCCCGATGGACCCGAAGTAGCCGGCCACCAGCAGGGCGGGACGTTTGGCCGCGGCAGCCAGGCGCCCCAGGGCGGTTCGGTACGCCTCAGCGCTAGCCGGGTCCAGGTCGAAGCAGAGGCATGGTTCGTCGAGCTGGAGCCAGGTCACGCCGTGGCCGGCAAGTAGCGCCAGCAACTCCTCGTAGACCGGGAGCAGGCGTGGCAGCAGGTCCAGGGTATCCATGCCCGGGGCGTTGTCGGCGAACTTGGACAGCTTCAGAAAGGTTACCGGGCCCGGCAGCACCGGGCGGGGCACTACCCCCAGGGCCTGTGCCTCGGCGAGTTCGGTGGCGATCTTGGCTGGGTCCAGCGCGAAGGACTGGTCAGCATCGAGTTCCGGGACGATGTAGTGGTAGTTGGTGTCGAACCACTTGGTCATCTCCAGGGGAGAGAGGTCAATCCCGGCGCCGCGGTCCTGGACCCCGCGAGCCATGGCGAAGTAGCGGTTCAAGGGATCGGCGATGCTCCGGAACCGCGCCGGTATGGCTCCGACGGTTACGGCCATGTCCAGCATGTGGTCGTAGAGGGAGAAATCGTTGCACGGGATCTGGTCCAGCCCCGCCTCCTTCATCATGGACCAGTGCCGGGCACGGATCTCCTGGGCAGTCGCCAGGAGCGATTCTGCCGGGGACGCACCGCTCCAGTAAGCCTCGAGCGCCTTCTTCAACTCTCTCGCGATACCGATCCTGGGGTGGCCTAACACCGTGGCAACGACTGGCATAGTGCTTCTCCTCCGCATGCTCTGAACAATGGAAAAGGGTGCCGCACGTGCGGACAACAAGTTGACAATTGTAACAGCTTCGTTTGGATGTGCAGCTTGTCATCCGCCTCTGCGACGGCAGGTTGGCTGGGGCGGAGCGGGTGCACCTGCACCTCATAACCTCTCGAAGCAATTTGTCGTTGACTAGACCAACCATCAAATATAATGTGTTCTGCGGTAAAAAAGGGCAGGGGCGCCATGACTGATACTGCCGACCCTGCTCTTGTGCGGAGCGTCTGCCCAAAGATCCAGATCGCGAGGTCTCACACATGAGGAAATACCTGCTGTTGTTTCTCGCCTTGGCCTGTGCTTCCACCTCGGATGCCGCCCTCAAGGGAACCCACCGTGTCTTCTCCGGCCCCTTCCATGACGGGCCTGAGGTGACCAGGACCTGTTCCGGGTGCCATGAAAAACTGACCAAGCAAATCACGGAGACCGTGCACTGGAACTGGAGTAAGAAACAGACCCTGAACGGCAAGTCCGTTGACTATGGCAAGAAGAATGCCCTCGGCAATTCCTTTTGCCTCGCTGTCCCCTCCAATCTCCCTGGCTGCACCAGCTGTCATGCCGGTTACGGCTGGGAAGACAGTTCCTTTGATTTCACCAAGACCGAGAACATCGACTGCCTGATCTGCCACGACACCAGCGGCACCTATAAGAAGTACGCCCTGGGAGCGGGACACCCGGTCTACCCGGGCGAGCACAAGGAATACCCTCCCGGCAAGGTGTGGGAACCGGTGGACCTCGGGTTCGCCACGCAGTCCATCTCGCGGCCGACCCGCGCCGCCTGCGGCAACTGCCACTTCTACAGCGGCGGCGGAGAAAACTACAAGCACGGCGACCTCGACGCCAACCTGGGCAACCCCACCCCCGAGTTCGACGTCCACATGGGAGCCAAAGGGCTCACCTGCGAGTCCTGCCACAAGGCAGCCAATCACGACGTCAAAGGGGAGGCCATCTCGGTGTCCCCCGGTTCCGGACCGCGCGCCATGGCGTGCACCGATTGCCACAAGGGCGACCTGCACAAGATCGCCATCCTCAACAAGCACATGAAAAGGGTCGCCTGCCAGACCTGCCACATACCTACCTACGCCAAGGGAAGCCCCACCGTGCTCTCCTGGGACTGGTCCACTGCCGGCAAGGACCAGAAGACCGGCGGCGATCCCCTGAGGATTTACGACAAGGCACGGGGAGACCTGGTGTTGGGCAAGGACCTGACGCCGACCCTGATGTGGTACAACGGCACCGTGGAGCGGGTTTTCCTGGGGGACAAGATCGATCCCTCCAAGGTGGTCCGGCTTTCCGCGCCGCGCGGAGAGCGCAGCGATCCCGATTCCAGGATCTTCCCTTTCAAGGTGATGCAGGCCAAGCAGCCCTACGATCTCGAGAACCTGACCGTGGTCGTTCCCAACATCATCGGTCCTGCCGAAAGCGACAGCGCCTACTCCGTGAAGTTCGACTGGAACAAGGCCATCACCGCGGGCATGAGGGAGGCGGGACTTCCTTACAGCGGCAAGTTCGGCTGGATCGAGACGACGACGGTATGGTCGCTGAATCACATGGTGGTGCCCAAAGACAAGGCGCTCAGGTGCCAGAACTGTCACGGCGAGAACGGGCGCATCGATTGGAAAGGGCTCGGCTACACCAAGGACCCCCGCGGCTAGTCAGAGCAGTACCCCAGTTCGGGATAGAAAAAGGGACCAGCCCATCGGCTGGTCCCTTCTTTTTCCTGATTAGCGACAATCTTCCGCTAATGCCCTCTCCCACCGGGAGAGGGTGCCCGAAGGGCGGGTGAGGGGACGTGCCACGAAGCGGGATCATTGCCTATTGCAGCACCCTCACCCCAGCCCTCTCCCAGAGGGAGAGGGGGATGGGCATCTTGGCGGAAGATCATCGCCGTGCAGCGATGCACCCGACCTCGCGTCCCCCCCTTTTGCAAAGGGGGGACTGGGGGGATTTACCCCTGTCCCTTCAACAACCTACAGCCACAAAGCCTGCGGCAGTCTCTCCCCCGCCAGAAACCGCTCCATGAACTCCGGGTGCTCCAGGAAAGCGAGCACCCCGGTGCCGAGTTCGATACTGCGGTCGTCCAGTCCGACCTGGCGCAGTCCTGAGGCGACGGCAGTGAAGGCTGCGTCGAAGACGGCCTTGCGGAACAGGTCCGCCGGCACCAGGCGATCCTCGTCCGTCACTGTCGGGCGAAAAGCGTCCTTGCAGCTCTGGCTGTCAAGCGATGTAATGGCCCGGCAGGCCAGGGGGCGCACGGGATGAACGCTGCAGCCGCCGTAAGGGTCGAGCAGCGGACAAGACATCTGCTTCAGGATGCGCTCGTCGTCGTCCATCCAACGCGCCCATGAGCGGTGCGTCGCCAGCCGCTTTTGCAGCCCCGCCAGTTCTTCGGCACAAAGCCTTTCGCGCAGCCACAGCGCTATGGTCATCGCTTCCGGAAGTAAGACCGCTACATTCAGCACGCAGCAATGCGGGCAGCCGGCAGCGCAGGCGTAGGGACGATCGATGCACAGGTTTTGCGCCGCGTCCGCAGATGCCGCCAGCATGTGCACCACCGTTGCCGCGTCGGCGCCTGTTCCCAGAGCCTCGACTATCCGTTCCGTCATCTCGGAACGGAATTGCTCTTCATGCCATGACTCGATGCTTTTCATATCGCAAGATTGTACTCAAGGAAATGCAACTGTCACGCGATCGGTTCATCAAAATAGTGGTGGGGGCAATCTCCATGCTCATAGAGGGAGTTGAATTGGCATCTTAGAAAGAGATATTCCTTAAATTATTCTTTGACATTGACGTTCCTGTACACTAATCTTGGCGAAATTTCAGAAACACTACCCGCTTCTGTCTCAGCTGTACCAAAACTGTAGACTCTATTGAAACATGTGAGGTTTTGAATGAGCACCATGCGCATGCTGTTAGTGGCACTCGTACTGGCCTGTCTGATTGTTCCTTCCGTCTCATTCGCAGACTCCGACGAAGCGTCGATGTTTGCGCAAGCCAAGAACCACTACAAGGACAACAGTTACTATTTTGCCTCCACCTGGCTGGAGAGGCTCCTGAAGAAATTCCCGAACACGCCGCAACGGGAGGAAGTGCTCGCCATGTTGGCAAAGTGCTACGCGGCGACGTCAAGGGATGACAAGGCGGTCAAGACGGTGAAGGCGCTGCTTAAGGATTTCCCGAAAGCCGCTGAGAAGTTGGAACCGGGCCTGCTCAAGTTGGCACAGGACCAGAGCCAGCAACCGCCGCAACTTGTCGAGCCGGAACCTGTTGCCGCACCACCCGCTGTGAAGCCTGATCCTGAGAAGGCTGCTGCGGACAAAGCTGCCGAAGAGAAGGCTACTGCAGAGAAAGCTGCTGCAGAGAAGGCCGCCGCAGAGAAGGCTGCTGCAGAGAAGGCTGCTGCAGAGAAGGCTGCTGCAGAGAAGGCTGCTACAGAGAAGGCTGCTACCGAGAAGGCTGCTACAGAGAAGGCTGCTACAGAGAAGGCTGCTGCCGAGAAAGCGGCTGCGGAGAAAGTCGCCACAGAGAAGGCCGCTGCAGAGAAGGCTGCCGCAGACAAAGCTGCTGCAGAGCAGGCTGCTGCAGAGAAGGCTGCTGCAGAGCAGGCTGCTGCAGAGAAGGCTGCTGCAGAGAAGGCTGCTGCGGAAAAGGCTGCTGCGGACAAGGCGATAGCTGACAAACTAGCCGCGGACAGAGTGGCTGCTCAGAGAGTAGCTGCTGAAGAAGCGGCTGCCGGAAAAGAGTCTGCAGACCGGACTGCTGCTCCGAAGGCATCCGCGGCAAGACCGGCAACTATCGAGGAAGCAGTTGCTGAGCGAACGGCGACCATCAAAGCTGCAGTTGAGAAAGCCGCCTCTGAAAAAGCTGCTGCTGACAAAGCCGCTGCCGAGAAAGCCGCTGCGGATGATGCTGCTGCCAAAAAAGCAGCTGCAGAGCAGGCCGCTGCAGATAAGGCGGCTGCCAAAAAGGCCGCTGCGGAAAAAGCCGCTGCCGACAAGGCCGCTGCCAAGAAAGCCGCTGCGGAAAAAGCCGCTGCCGACAAAGCTGCTGCCAAGAAAGCGGCAGAAGAGAAGGCCGCTGCCAAGAAAGCTGCCGCGGAAAAGGCCGCTGCCGACAAGGCGGCCGCTAAAAAGGCCGCTGAGGAAAAAGCCGCTGCCGACAAAGCTGCTGCCAAGAAAGCGGCAGAAGAGAAGGCCGCTGCCAGGAAAGCTGCTGCGGAAAAGGCCGCTGCCGACAAAGCGGCTGCCAGGAAGGCCGCTGCGGAAAAAGCCGCTGCCGACAAAGCTGCTGCCAAGAAAGCGGCAGAAGAGAAGGCCGCTGCCAAGAAAGCTGCTGCGGAAAAGGCCGCTGCCGACAAGGCGGCCGCTAAAAAGGCCGCTGCGGAAAAGGCTGCTGCCGACAAAGCCGCTGCCAAGGAACCCGCTGCCAAGGCAGCTGTGAAGAGCGACGATGGTACGGCCAACGATGAGGCGCCCGGCGCCGCACCTGCAGTTGCAGCACAACCCCAGCCGCAGGTGCCGGCAAGTGCAGCTTCTGCCGGTGGCTACACCCTCGATTTCGGGACTTTTGTGTTGAAGTCCGAGATGTCCCAGATCAAGAAGAAGATCAAGAACGCAGGCATGAAGCCGGTAGTGACGCCGGGGCCCAAGAGGAAAGAGCAGATGAGCCGGATCCATGTCGGCGAGTTCCCGGACCAGCAGAGCGCAGAGAAAGTGCTGCAGAAACTGCGGAAAGCCAAGGCGGAGAACTTCATCCTCCAGGACAAGAGCGGCAAGTTCAACGTGTATGCCGGCTCCTACTTCGACAAGGTCGGCGCAGTGGACGAACAACTCAGGCTGGCAGGATTCGGTATCACCACGGAACTCAGGCCGATAGTTGTTCAGGTGCCGACCTTCAGTCTCACTGCGGGCTCTTTCAAAAGCGAAGAGGACGCAACCCGGAAAGGGGCCGAACTGGAGAAGCTCGGTGTTAAACCGGCGGTGGTACAACGCTCCAAATAGTACTGTTAGAGAAGCATAGAGAGTAGAACGAGAAAGGGGCAGCCGTTACGGCTGCCCCTTTTCTATTGTTCTATTCTCCGAAGGAGGGGACTGGCTCCGCAAGGTGCCTGTCCCCTTGGTGCTTTGCAAAGGTGGCTGAGCTGAAAGGAGCGTTCCGCTAGAGGGACAGGCACCTAACGGAGCCAGTCCCTTCTGCTTTCTTGATGCAGTAACAGGCGGGACCCCGCCCGGGAAGGTCATCAAGCCTGTCCACGATCCACCGCATCGGCATTGCAACGCTCAACGGCGTCCCTGAGCCAAGCGATCTCCTCATCATGGAATTCCTTGGAGTACTCAGTGCCGACGTTAAGCGCCCAGTTGAGCGGGGGGACCGTGCTCAGTGCGAGCACATGACCGGGAGCTTCGACATAGGGGACAGCGGGATCCCAGGCCTGAAGCCGCTCCAGCGTGCTGAAGAGCATCAGGTAGTCCTTGCCGTCAGCCTCGGCTATCAGCGGGAACACGCCTCCCTCTTCCCCCTGCTGCTCATTGTCTTCGATGATGGGTATAAAGAAGGAGGAGTTGAGAAAGAGGTCGTAGAATGCGGACTGCTTTTTGCCGTCCGTCGCGTTTTGGCGCATGTCTACCAGCGCCTCGTCTAGTTTTTCCATCTGAATTTCCTTTGGGAATTGTTTATGGCTGGGACGTGGTGTGGTCTCCACGGGCACCATACCGAACGGGGTGAATCATTACAAGCATAAAGATACAGCGATGCATTGGCATCACGATGCAGTTACCCGTGCAGCTTGTCGAGCAGCTTTCCCTGGTACTCGGGGAGCAGGTCCAGTGAGAGAGGGCGCTTGCGGGTCATCTCCAACTTCATCAGTTTGAAGTTCAGTTCCCGCACCTTCTTCATCCTCTCCTCGCTGTCCTCCATGTCGAGGATCAGTCGCCGCAACGAGGCGACGTCGTTGGTCAACTCCACCTCCGGAGGAACGCAGCCGGCGTTTTTGAGCACCTTGTAGGCCATGCGCAACTCTTCGGGGACCGCCGAAAGATCCTCCTGCACCAGGGGCTTGCCGCGCCCGGGAAGGTTGTCGAACTCCCCGCGCTCCATCGCTTCCTGGATCCTTCTTTCTGCTATGAGGGCGAATATTTCCATTCGGCGATTGTGGCAGAACCAGCCACAGATAGTCAACTGCCGTCTATGACGATGATGGGGACAGCGTCGACTCCGGGAAGGCGGGCGAATGATTATTCGCCCCTACAGGTGTTCGCTCCCCGCCCGCAAATTGCCCCCCCACCGGCGGCGCGGGGCTCCGCGGTGTGCTACACTCCTCTCCTTGTGTGGCCATAAAACAACAGGGAGGCCGCTTGTGTTCCAGAAAGCTCCGGATAACGCTCCCATCTTCATCGTGATGAATGCCGGTTCCGGCGACCGGGATGCCGACAGCAGGCAACAGGTCATCAGCGACGTGCTGTCACGGGCCGGCCGGACCTTCAGGCTGTGGCGTGTCAGCAAAAGCATGGGGCTTCAGGATGCGGCGCGGGAGGCGGTTCGGCTTGCGCGACAGCAGGATGGTGTCGTGGTGGCGGCGGGGGGGGACGGTACCATCAATGCCGTGGCCCAGGAGGCTCTCGGCGCGGGGTGCCTGTTCGGTGTGCTGCCTCAGGGCACCTTCAACTACTTCGGCCGTAGCCACGGCATACCGGTCGATACGGCACAGGCCGCGCAGGTGCTGGTGCACGGCAGGTTGCAGCCGGTACAGGTGGGGCTGGTCAACGACAAGGTGTTCCTGGTGAACGCGAGCGTCGGCCTCTACCCCCGCCTCCTGGAAAAACGTGAGGCCCATAAGCAGATGTTCGGTCGTACCAAGACCGTGGCGCTGCTTTCCGCCCTGGTCACCTTACTGACTCCGCCGCCGCAGTTAGTGCTTACCCTGCGCGATGTAAATCGCGTTACCGTGCTGCACATATCGACGCTGCTGGTGGAAAACAACCCGCTGCAACTGGAAGAGGTAGGACTGCCCGAATCGGAAGCGGTGCAAAAAGGGGAGCTGGCGGCGGTAGCGGTGCAGGCCAAGGGGGTATGGCAGATGCTTGGGGTGCTGGCGCTGGCGGCGCTGAGAAGACTGCGGGATTCGGAGAAGGTGGTGAGCTTTCCGTTTGCACAGCTGACGGTGCAGCCCTTACGCAGAAGGCGCATCAAGGTTGCCACCGATGGCGAGATCACCTGGCAGGTCCCGCCGCTGGTCTTCAAGGCGGTGCCGCGCGGCCTGCTACTGCTGGTGCCGGACCGGCAGGGAGAGGGAAGGGGGGAAGCGTGACCTGCCTGCTGCACATCTCCGACACACACTTCGGGACCGAGCAACCGGAGGTCGTCGTCGCCCTCCTCGCCTTGGCGCGGGACCACGCCCCGGACCTCCTGGTGCTGTCCGGCGACGTCACCCAGCGGGCGCGGCGCCGGCAGTTTCGCGCCGCCCGCGATTTCCTGGAGATCGTGCCGGCGCTGGCAACGATGGTGCTGCCGGGAAACCATGACATCCCGCTGTTCAACCTGGCGGCCAGGATCTTCGCGCCTTACCGCAACTACCAGGAGGTGCTGGCAGAGCCGCTCGAAGCGGAGTTCGAGTCGGACGAGCTCCTGGTGCTCGGGGTGAACAGCACCCGCCCCCGGCGCCACACGGTGGGGGAGGTGTCCGCTGCACAGGTGGTGCGGGTGGCCGAGCGGCTGCGCCAGGCGGGGGACCGGCAGTTGCGGGTCGTGGTGGCGCACCAGCCGGTGCGGGCCACCAGGGACAGCGATCGCAAGAACCTGCTGCGCGGACATGAAGCGGCGGTGCGCGCCTGGGCCGATGCCGGTGCGGATCTCATTCTCGGCGGGCACATCCACCTGCCGCACCTGCGACCGCTTAAGGAGGTGTTCCCCGACCTGCCGCGCCGGATCTGGTCCGTTCTCGCCGGGACCGCCGTTTCCTCACGCGTCCGCGGCGACGTCCCCAACTCGGTCAACCTGATTCACTATTCGTCTACCGATGACCCGCCATGCTGCACGGTTGAGCGCTGGGACTTCGGCCCGCCGGGACGCTTCCTGCTGGCGCAGCGCCAGCTTCTCCTGCTGCAGCGTCCCTGACCCCGCTACAAAACCCATATTAAAACCGGGCGTTGTCGCTTACAATGAAGAGGCGAGTTTCCCCGTCTCCGGCGGATGGCAAGCCGCGTCACCCTTGTCAGAGGATACGATGAAGCATCGGCACCTGAAGGTCAGGCTGGTAAAAAGCGAATGGCTGCGCTACCTGCTCGTCGGCACCGGGCTGTTGTCCCTTGTCGCCGGAGTGGTGGGGCTGTTCCTTCCCTTGATCCCGACCGTTCCCTTCCTCCTGGTAGCCGTCATCTGTTTTTCCCGCAGCTCAGAGCGCTTTCACACCTGGCTGGTCGAGCACAGGCACCTGGGCCCGATCTTGAAGGAGTACCTCGCCCACGGTTCCCTCCCCCTGCGCGCCAAGTGCCTGGCCATCGGCGCCATCTGGATCTCCTTCCCCGTCACCGCGTTGATCTTCGTTGAAGCAGTGTGGCTGCGCATCCTGCTCCTCTCCATCGCCGCCTGCGTGACGCTGTACCTGCTGGTGCTACCGACGGCGCCGCGTCGGCGCGACGGCCCCGCCTCCGGCGCAGGGGCAGATCCCTCCTAGTCGATCGTGAACTGCCGCACCCTGGCCTGGAGCTGCACCGCGTTCTGGCTCAGCACCGCAGCCGCGTCCGCGGAGTCGTGGGCGGCCCGTGTGGTTTGCTGCACCACGAAACTGATCTGCTGCATGTTACCGGAGATCTCCCGTGTGGTCGCGGTCTGCTGTTCCGCCGCGGTGGCCACCTGGTTGATCTGCATGGTCACCTCGGAGATGCACTCCATGATCTCGCGTAGCGCCTGCTGCGATTTTCCCGCCTCGGCGGTTCCGCGCTCGACCTCGCCCACCCCGGCCTCCATGGCGTCCACGGCACTGCGGGTTTCCTGCTGGATCAGCTTGATCATCCCCTCGATCTCTTTGGTGGCCTTGGTGGTGCGCTCGGCCAGCGCCCGCACCTCGTCGGCCACCACGGCGAAGCCGCGTCCCTGCTCGCCGGCCCGGGCGGCCTCGATCGCCGCGTTCAGCGCCAGCAGGTTGGTCTGGTCGGCTATGTCCTCGATGGTGCCGAGGATGGCGCCGATCTGCTCCGAACGGGTCCCCAGCCCTCCCACGGTCTGCGCCGATTCCCGGACCCGCTCCGCGATCAGGTGCATGGCGCCGATGGCCCCGTCGACCACGGCGGCGCCGGTCGACGCGGTGGCGTTGGCGCGTCGGGCCATGTCGGCCGCACCGGCGCAGTTGAGGGCGATCTCTGAGGAGGTGGCCGCCATCTCCTCGCCTGCCGCGGCCACCGATCCCACCTGTCCCGAGACCTGGTCGGCGCCGTCGGCCATCTGCAGTGCCGTTTCGGTGAAGCGGCCCGAGGCCTGGGACACCTCCTCGGTGGAGTTCCTCACCTGCGCCACCACGTCCTGGAGGTTTGCCGCCATGCGGTTCATGTCCGAGGCCAGCAGCCCCAACTCGTCGCTCCCCCCGTGCTCGATCCGGGTCTTCAAATCACCCTGGGCGATCAGGTTGACGCCGCGCGCCAACTCGCCGATGGTGCGCTGCACCGACTTCACCAGGACCAGCATCACCCCGCCGCCTACCACGAACACCAGCAGCGCGATCAAAAGGCAGTTCACCAGCAGGCCGCGCAGCACCCCGTCGATGTGACTCATCGAGATGTCGGCGCCGATCACGTAGAGCGTGCCGTCGGCAGCTCGCACCGGCAAAAAGATGGAGCGGAAGGTCCCCCACTTGTCGGCGTACTGGTCGTAGTGCAGCCTCTGGTCCCGGAAGGCCGCCTTGAGCCCCTGGCTGGCGTCCTCGTAGGGATCGAGGAGCTTGCTCTGTTTACCGGTCGCCTTTTCCTCCTTGGTGTAGCTGGAGGAAGAGAAGACGATCTTTCCGTCCTTTTGCACCATGGTGTAGATGTAGTTGAACCCGGACGCGTTGGCCCAGGCGGTGAGGCGGTCGCTCAAGCCGTCGAACTCGCCTTGGGTTGGGGTAACGGTCGCTATCCTGGCATGATAGGGGTCGGCGGCAAGGCGCGCTCCCTCGACGCAGGTACGCAGTTCGCGGTCCACGTCGGCCAGGATCTCTTTCTTTTCGCTGTAGTAGGTGTGGACCGTGAAGGCCGTCGTGGTGAAGAGGTTGAGGACCATCATGGCCCCGAAGAACTTGGTGGACAGTTTAACCGAGGCGATGCCTTTCATCGTGCGCTCCTATGTTACCGTGTGGGGTCTGGCACCTTATCGGCCAGGGACGGGCAAGCTTTAGAGGCGCGGCTGCGGGAGAAGGCTGAAGCGGGGGAGGGGCGGTGACAGGGGGAGGGAAACGGGGACCGTTGCCGGTCCCCACCGGAGATTACTTCTTGTGCTTCATCGCCACCTTGATCTTCTTGATGTCCTTGCGCATCATGGCCACGTCGCGCTCGACGTTGAGCACCTTGAGGCGCAGGTCGGTGATCTGCATGGCGAGTTTTTCGTTGCTGGGAATCTCTTTGGCAGCTTCGGCGGCCGGTGCGGCGCTGGAGGGGATGGGCACCGGTTCGGTCGAGGCAACCATGACCGGAGCGGCCGAGGAGAGCGCCCAGCCGCCCACGTAGCCGTTGAGCTTGCCGTCGGAAGAGGAGACCTTGACCCACCCGCCTGCGCAGCTCTGGGCGGTGACGGTGGTGTCCTTCTTGAGGACGGCGATCACCTTCGCCTTTTTGCTGGCGCTCTTGCGCAGACGGATTTCGGGGGCGGTTACCGTGCAGTTGGTGCTTTCGGCAAGGGCCGGAACGGCGAATGCTGCGACAGCCGCTGTGGCGAGAATGATGTTGCGGATCTTTTTGCTCATGGTGTCTCCTTTTTATGAGTAATGCGACCATTGGTCGAGGCTGAGACGTAACAGGGAGGCGACGCGGAAGTAGCCCCAGGAGTTCGGCTTTAGATCCAGCGGGAAAATAATACCGATACAATTAAAAATAATCAATAAAAAATCTGTTTAATTTTTCGCTAGTGCTTTGACTGGCAGGACTGCGCCATTGTGTGCGGTCATGCGTCGGGCGTCGCTGAGTTTGATGAGATCGACTCTCTGCATGATCCTGTTGTACTGAGACAGGTTGACCCGTTCTCCTGTCAGTTCGTTGAGTGCCATGTCGGAGATTTCGGGATAGCGCTGCATCGCCGCATGTAACTGTGAGTACTGGTAGATGGAGATTTCGCAGCGTCCTTGTTGGCTGGCCTTGCGGATTCCGGGATTCAACGCGAACAGGACGGCAATGGCAGCAAACAGCAGCACTACGAAGGGAGTCTTTTCCATGAATGGCGGCTGGCCCGACCGGCGGGCCTCCTTTCAGAGTTTCGAGCAACAGTTCCCGTTATCGGCGCCGGCCGTTTTTTCTGAAGCAAAAAATCCAAAAAAACAAGGCAGCACCGGTGCTGTCGGTGCTGCCTTTCCGCTGCAGGTAGTTGATTAGAATTTTTCGAAGGCGGAATCGTCCTGATCCATCTCCAATGCCAGTCCGCTTGCTACGACTGACCGCTTGGTCTGGACCGGCACCCGTGGCACTGACTGTGTCAGGGCCTTTTTGCGCGTCACCGGCTTGGACTTATGCTGTGGCGGCTCCTGCTTCAGTCCGTGCAGCGTGGGCGGTGCGTTGGCGCCCTCCACCTTGAAGAAGGCGATGGATCCCTGCAACTGCTCCGCCTGGCTGGAGAGTTCTTCCGCGGTCGAGGACATCTCCTCGGCTGCCGAGGCGTTCTGCTGGATGACCTGGTCGAGCTGCTGGATCGCCTTGTTGATCTGCTCCGCGCCGGTGTCCTGCTCGCGGCAGGCGGCAGAGATCTCCATGACCAGCTCCGCCGTTCTCTGGATATCGGGGACCATCTGGTTCAGCATGCTGCCGGCACGTTCCGCGATCTCGACGCTGCTGGAGGAGAGCTGCGAGATCTCTGCCGCCGCACGCTGGCTCCGTTCGGCCAGTTTTCGCACTTCGCTTGCCACCACCGCGAAGCCCTTGCCGTGCTCGCCGGCGCGGGCCGCCTCGATGGCGGCGTTCAGTGCCAGCAGGTTGGTCTGGCGGGCGATCTCCTCGATGATGGAGATCTTGCCCGCGATCTCCTTCATGGCCGAAACGGTGTGCGAGACGGCTTCGCCCCCCTCCTTGGCGTCCTTGGCCGACTTGGAGGCGATCTTCTCGGTCTGCAGGGCGTTGTCCGCGTTCTGCCTGATGTTGGAGCTCATCTCTTCCATGGAGGAGGAGACCTCCTCGGCGGCCGCCGCCTGCTCGCTGGCCCCCTGCGACATCTGCTCGGAGCTGGAGGAGAGTTCCTGGCTCCCCGATGCCACGTTGTCGGCGGCACCCTTGACGTCGGTGACCACCTCGTTCAGCTTGGCCAGCATCGCCTTCAGCGCGATCATGAGCTGGTCTTCGGGGGAGCGCTCCACGAGCTTCAGGGTCAGGTCCCCGGCCGCGATCTGCTGGGCGACCTGTGAGATGTTGCGGTTGGCCTGCGCGGAACTGTTCACCGCCTGGGCCAGGGTGTCGAAGGTGTGCTTCACCGCGGTGGTGTCGCTGTCGGCGGGCTCGGTGCTGAGGGTTATGTTGACGTCGCCCAGCGCCAGCCTGCCCAGTCCCTCGACGAGCTTTTGGGTCTCGCGTTCCTGGTAATCGGCGATCTTCTTGGCCTGGCGTGCGGCCGTCTTCACCGAGGTCAGGTCGGTGACCACCTCGAAGGCGCCGATGACCTTGCCCTCCCTGTCCTTGATGGGAACGCCGGTGTAGCTGATGTCCAGGTCGAGGCCGGCGGAGGGGTGGGCGTCGGTCTCGTGGGTCGCATCGAGGCCGGTGGTGATGGCCTTGGCACAGGCGCAGTTGGCGGTCCTGCAGTCGCTGGTCTTGAAGTGGTCGTAGCACTTGGTACCGATGACCTGGGCCTGGCTCTTGCCGCCGACCTTGGCGCCCAGCTGGTTCATGTACAAAACGGTGAAATCGTTGTCGATGATCATGGCGGGGGCGGGCATGTTGTCCATGAACCCGACCATGGTGGAAAGCGTGTCGTTCACCCCCTGCACGATGTCGCGGTACGCCCCCTGGTGTTTGTGCGAGTCGGCGCGGGTGGTGAGCCTTCCTTCCAGCGCCGCCTGGGACAGTTCGGCGGTGTCCGTGTTCAGGGTCTTGATGACCTCGACGCAGCCGTTGACCGCGGCGGCGAGCGCATCGAAGATCTGCTTCGCCTCGCCGGTGTCGGCGTCGGCCTCGGCGGTCGAGATGGAGAACTCGACGTCTCCCTTGGCCAGCTTGTCCAGGCCGTGCACCAGCTTCCTGGTCTCCAGCTCCTGGTAGTCGCTGATCTTCTTCGCCAGCCTCGCCGCCTGCTTGACCGCGGTCTGGTCGGTCACCACCTCGAAGGCCCCGATGACCCGGCCGCTGTCGTCGTGGATGGGGAGGCCGGTGTAGGCGATGTCGAGATCGAGCCCCGCCGAGGGGTGCGCGTCGGTTTCCGAGCTCGCCATGGCCCCGGTCTGCATCGCCCTGCCGCAGGCGCAGTTGGTGCTGCCGCAGTCGCTGGTCTTGAAGTGGTCGTAGCACTTGGTGCCGACGACCTGGGCCTGGGTCTTGCCCCCTACCTTGGCGCCGAGCTCGTTCATGTACATGACGCTGAAGTCGCGGTCCACGATCATGGCCGGCGCCGGCATGGCGTCCAGCAGCCCGACCAGGCGCGCCATGGTGGCGTTGACCCCCTCGATGATCCTGCGGTACTCACCCTGGTGCCGAGTTGCGTCGGCGCGCTCGGTCAGCCTCCCCTCCATGGCGGCCTTGGCCAGCATGTTGGCGTCGCCGGCCATGGCCTGGACCGCGGCGATGGTGACGTTGAGGTTGGTGGCCAGCACATCCTTCTCGGACTTGGGCTGCAGCTGGACCGACAGGTCTCCGGCAGCCACCTTCTCAGCGGCCCTGGCAGCCTCGGCGATGTTGTCCACCATCCTGGCAAAGGCGTGGGAGAGGTTGCCGGCCTCGTCGCGGGAATCGCTCTCGATGACGACGTCCACGTTGCCCAGCGCCAGTTCGTCGGCGACCTTGATCAGCCTGTTGATGTTCCGGCTGATCCGTGACGCCACCAGGTAACCCAGCAGCAGCACCGCCGCCGCGATCCCCAGGGTGATGGCCCCCATCTTCCAGCGCATCTCCGCGATCACCTGGTGCAGGTCGTCCATGTAGAGGCCGGTCCCTACCACCCATCCCCACGGCTTGTACAGCTTCACGTAGGAGAGCTTCGCCACCGGCACGGTGGAGCCGGGTTTGGGCCAGCGGTACTCGACCACGCCGCCCCCCTTGTTCCTGGCGACGTTGGCCATCTCGACAAAGAGCTGTTTCCCGGTCGGATCCTTGGTGGCGCTCTGGTCCTTGCCGTTCAATTCCGGCTTGATGGGGTGCATGAGCATGACCGCGTTCACGTCGTTGATCCAGAAGTATTCGTCGCCCGCGTAGCGCATGTTCTTGATGCGCTCCATGGCGCGCTTCTTAGCTTCTTCCGGCGTGAACTCCCCTTTCTGGACCCTCTGGTCGTATTCCGCGATCAGTTCTATCGGCAGGTCGACCACCGCTTTCAAGGTATCCTCTCTCTCAGCCAGGATCCTGTCCTGCATTGTGGGCAACAGGTACAGGAAGTTCACTGCCGCTATGATGACGACGGTGGCCAGCGAGATGCTCAATACCTTTGCGGCAATGCTCCAGTCTTTGAATCCTTTTATCTTCATTCATTTCTCCCTTTGCTGCCCGTGGTTCCACAGTGTCGTGCGCTGCTGCTGACACAGTTGACCGGACCCAAGATGTGTACTGTGACAATTTATCGGTAACCAGCGCGGGAAATTGAATGGGAGATTGCAGCGTGGACTTTGCGAAAAAAGAAGGCGCACTGCGGGGAGCTGCGGTGCAGGCATGACATCCGGCGCGGTTGAAACAGGGCAAGGGGAGGTTCAGCGGTAGCTGGAGAGAGAAATGGAGCGGAGAAGTTGCTGCGGCGGCGCTGGCGCCGCCGCAGTGATCAGTCTACTTGCCGGGGATGGTGATGCACAGGCACTGGGCTTCGGCGAAGGTCTTTTCGCCGCGAAAGATGCGGCCGTGCACCATGATCTTCCTGCCTTCCACGGAAACGACCCTGCTTTCCACCGTCACCACCTTCCTGAGCGGCAGCATGTTACGGAAGCTCACGTTGAGGTTCCCCACCACGATGGGATACCCGGCGGCCCAGGCGGCAAGGCCCAGGGCCTCGTCCATGATGGCTGCCACGGCACCGCCGTGGGCGTGTCCCGGAGGGCCCTCGGCCTCGGGGCCGAGCCAGAAACGGGCATGCAGATGCTGCTCGGCGTCCCGGTAGTAGCGGGCCCGGAAACGGTCGCCGCGGGAGTCCCCGGAAACGAAACGCAGGGAGTCTCCCACCAGGGCCGGTGCGTCGAAGGGGACCCAGTCGGCTGCGCCGCTGAGGTCGATCTCGGTCTGTTCACAAGCTTTCAGTACGGTTGAATTGGGCACTGTCTTTCTCCTTGCTGGTTTACGTACACGTAAAGCAGGGGTAACCTTAGCAGACTTTTTTCCGGAAATAAAGAGCCATCGCGTCTTTGTATACAAAAAGGGAGCAGCCGGCAACATTGCTATTGTTATCGCCAGGTTGCCCTGCCAATTCCCGCGATTTTGCAGGTGAATTCAGTTGACAGTTTGCTCGACAAAGCGTAAACAAATCAACACCCCAACGTTACTTCCAGTGCCGGAGTTGTTATGAAAGACGAAGTGACAACCGCAGGCGATCTCCAGGCCGAGGTGGCCAGGCTGCAGGCTGAAAATGCCGCGCTGCGCCGGATAATGAAAGAGCAGCAGGAGGCCCTGGAGGGGCAGGACCAGGCGCCGCGCTGCTCCCGCTGCCTCTACAGCGACACGCCGGTCATGCTGCACTCCATCGACCGCAACGGCCTGCTGCTCGGCGTCAGCAACTACTGGACCGAAGTGCTGGGCTACTCCCGGGAGGAGGTGCTGGGGCGCCGTTCCATCGATTTCCTTACCCCCGCCTCGCAGCGCTACGCCGTGGAAACGGTGCTGCCGCAGTTTTTCCGTGACGGCTATTGCCGCAACGTAGAGTACCAGCTGGTCAAGAAAAACGGCGCGGTGATCGACGTCCTCCTGAGCGCCGCTGCCGAGCGGGATGCGCAGGGCGCCGTCTCCCGGTCCCTGGCCGTCATGATCGACGTCACCGAGTGGAAGGCGGCCGAGAAGGCGCTCAAGGAGAGCGAAGCCCGCTTCCGGATGATCGTGGAGACCTCGCAGGAATCCATCGTCGCCGCCGACCGCATCGGTTGCCTTTCCTACCTCAACCGCCAGTTCGCCGACATGCTGGGGTACGAGGTGGTCGACCTGCTGGGGCGCCCCTTCCTGGAGCTCGTGGACCAGGCGCTGCACGACGAAACCGCCGCCCGCCAGAAAAGCCGCGAAAACGGCGTCTCCGAACACTACGAAACCATCCTGGTGCGCAAGGACGGCACCAGGGTCTGGGCCAGCGTATCGGCCAAGCCCATCCACGACGCCAGCGGCGTATTCCAGGGCTCTTTCGCCATGATTTCCGACGTCACCCGCCGCAAGCAGGCCGCGGAGGAGATCGAGGTGCTCCATACCCACCTCTCCGCGCGCGCCCTCGAACTGGAGACCGCCAACGAGGAACTGGAAGCCTTCAACTACACCGTCTCCCACGACCTGCGGCGCCCCCTCACCGCCATCTACGGCTTTGCCCAGGTGATCATGGAACTGTACGGGCAGCAGCTGGAAGCGCAGTGCCGGGACTACGTGCAGGAGATCATCAACGGCAGCATCAAGATGAACCACCTCATCGACACCCTGCTCAACTTCTCGCGCCGCTACAGCGTGTCCCTCAACCGCGAACTGGTGGACGTGAGCGGACTGGCCGGGGAGATCCTCGCCGAGCTGAGGCTTTCCGACCCGCAGCGCCGCGCGGAGTGCGTGGTCCAGCCGGGGCTCGTTGCCGATGCGGATCCCCAGCTGCTGCGGGTGGTGCTGGACAACCTGCTGGGCAACGCCTGGAAGTACTCGGCCAAGAAGGAAGAGGCCCGGCTCGAATTCGGCACGGTGCAGCACCAGGGGCGGGACGCCTTTTTCATACGCGACAACGGCGCCGGGTTCGACATGAGCCATGCCTCGGAGCTGTTCAAGCCGTTCCAGCGCCTGCACGACCCGGAGGACTTCAAGGGGACCGGCATCGGCCTGGCCAGCGTGCAGCGCATCATCCAGCGCCACGGCGGCCAGATCTGGGCCGAGGCCGAGCCCGGCAGTGGCGCCACATTTTTCTTCACGCTCGGCTAGAGGCCGGCACACCAGGGAGGACGGATGCTGACCAGGGAGGAATCGCAACAGCGCATCGCGAGGCTGCAGGACGCGCTGCGGGACAACGGGATGGACGGGGCCCTCTTCATCCACCCCATCGACGTCTACTATTTTTCCGGCACCCGCCAGAACTCGACCCTCTGGGTCCCGGCCACCGGCGAGCCGCGTCTTTGGGTACGCAAGAGCTTCGCCAGGGGGAAAGAGGAAAGCTGCATCGGGGACACCCGCCCCTTTCCCTCCAGCAAGGAGTTCCCCGGGGAGTTCGGTGCAGATGCCGCTAGCATCGGCTTCACCTTCGACGTCGCCCCGGTACAGCAGTTGAACTACTACCAGAAGCTCCTGCCCGGCCGCAACTTCGTCGACGTCTCCGCCGTCAACCGCGAGGTCCGCTCGGTCAAGTCGCCGTGGGAGCTGGAACAGATCCGCTACTGCGGGACGCAGCTGGCCGGCGTGTTCCGCGAGGTGCCGGGCTTTCTCAAAGCCGGCATGCGCGAGGTGGACCTCGCTGCCGAGTTCGAGTACCGGCTCAGGAAGGCCGGGGGAGAGGGGTACGTGCGCATGCGTGCCTTCAACCAGGAACTGTTCCAGGGGCTGGCGGTTTCCTCCGCCACCGCCGGCGCCACCGGCTTCTTCGACGGGGCGGTCACCGGGGAGGGGATGTCCAGCGCCTCCCCGCATGGGGCCTCCGCCGCACTGATCCCCGTCAATGCCCCCATCCTCATCGACTACACCGGCGTCTTCAACGGCTACATCATCGACATGACCAGGTTCTTCGTGATCGGCACGCTGGCCCCGGAGCTCGAACATGCCTTCCGGACCGCCCTGGCCATCCAGGCGTACCTGGCCGAGCATCTGAAGCCGGGGGCGATCTGCGAGGAGCTGTTCCTTCAGGCCGCCGCGATGGCGCAGGCGGCGGGGCTGGCCGACCACTTCATGGGGGCCCCCGGCGAGAACGCGAAGTTCGTGGGTCACGGCGTGGGGCTTGAACTGGACGAGTTCCCGGTTCTGGCACAAGGGTTCAAGGTGGCGCTTCAAGCCGGGCAGACCTTGGCCATAGAGCCCAAGTTCGTGTTCCCGGGCATGGGCGTCATCGGCATAGAGAACACCTTTGTCGTAAGCGAGGCGGGTGGCGTCAGGCTGAGCGACCTCCCCGATGACATCGTCTACCTCTGAGCACAGGCACAGCCTTTCTTCTCTAGGGCAGCTTTCACCGGCTGCCCTTTTTCTTTTCATTCCCCGCATGGTTTTGCCAGCGGCCGCTGGCGTTATGACCAAAAACCGGTACATTTTATTCTCTTTCCTGATTAGCGACCATCTTCAGCTAGTCCCTCTCCCTCCGGGAGAGGGTGCCCAACGGGCGGGTGAGGGCTATGCCGGCTCAGATAATCTGCCCTGGGCAACGCCCTCACCCTAGCCCTCTCCCGGAGGGAGAGGGGATGTAGAAGCATGCGGCGGAAGATCTCGCCCAATGGGATTCTCTTCTCGACAGAGCGTAAGGGGGAGGGGCATGAAAGACATATTCGTGGTCGAGGCGTTGCGGACTCCTTTTGGTTCCTTCGGGGGTGTCCTGTCCGAACTGGAGGCGCCGGCCCTGGCAGCCCCGGTACTGCAGGCCCTGTTGGAGCGTACCGGCGTCGCGCCGGAGGCGGTGGACGAGGTGATCGCCGGCCAGGTCCTTTCCGGCGGCTGCGGCCAGGCACCGGCGCGCCAGGCGATGCGGAGGGCCGGGATCCCCGACAGCACCCACGCCATGACCATCAACAAGGTCTGCGGCAGCGGGCTGAAGGCGATCATGCTGGCCGCGGGAGCCATCGCCCTCGGCGACGCCGAAATCGTGCTGGCCGGCGGCATGGAGAGCATGTCCCAGGCCCCCTTCTTCCTGAAGAAGGCGCGCTACGGGTTCCGCATGGGGCACGGGCAGCTCCTGGACCTCATGCTCTACGACGGTCTCCAGGACCCCTACTCGGGGCGGCACATGGGGGAAATCGCCGAGGAGGCCGTGAAGCGGCACGCGCTCGGGCGCGAGGCGCAGGACGAGTTCGCGCTGCGCTCCTACCGCCTGGCGCAGGAGGCGGTGAGCAAGGGGATTCTTGCCGACGAGATCGTGCCGGTCGTGAAGAAAGGGCGGCACGGAAAGGAAGTGGTCGAGGAGGACGAGGAACCATTCCGCTCCGATATCGCACGGATGGCGGACCTCAAACCCGCCTTCGGCCGGGACGGGACCATCACCGCCGGCAACGCCTCCACCATCAGCGACGGCGCCGCCTTTGCCCTGCTGGCCGGCGCGGAGGCGGTCGAGCGCCTCGGGCTCGCCCCGAAGGCGCGGCTGGTCGCCTACGCCACCTGCAGCCTGCATCCCGACCACTACACCGACGCCCCGGTCGGCGCCATCAGGACCGTCTGCGCCAGGGCAGGGCTGGAGCTGTCCCAGATCGATCTCTTCGAGATCAACGAGGCGTTCGCCGCGGTGCCCCTGATCGCGATCAGGGAGTTGGGGCTGGACCCCGCCAGGGTCAACGTCAACGGCGGGGCCTGTGCCATCGGCCATCCCATCGGCGCCAGCGGCGCCAGGCTCGTCGCCACCCTGGTGCGGGAACTCCGGGTGCGCCAGAAACGCTACGGCCTGGCCTCGCTCTGTATCGGCGGGGGGGAGGCGGTGGCGGCGATCCTGGAGCGGGTGTAGCAAACGCTTCCCTCGGTGCCCGGTCCGTGACAGGATCGATGCTCCCCCCGACTTTCGCTTGACATATCCCGGCCAAGCGGCGAAACTCTCCCCCCGACGGACCGGCCGCTGTGGCGGCTCCAGGAACGGATATCCAGGTAGAAAAGGTAGTGTCGATGCAACTGAACAGCATGGAAGATTTCCAGCGGGACATCTCGTACCGCGTCTTGAAGCAGGCCGACGGCACGGCGCTGCTCACCGCCACCATGAAGGACCGCTTCCACGACGTGCTCCTCGAGGTGCGGGTCGAGGTCGCCACCATGAAGATCATTTCGGCCGAGGCCGATTTCCGCAAGTCCCCCACCCCGGACTGCCGCAACGTCTCCGCCAGGATGGCGGCGCTGAACGGCTTCGTGATCGGGCGCGGGCTGCAGCGCAAGGTTTCCGAGGCGCTGGGCGGCGCCACCGGGTGCGGCAACATGCGCAACCTGCTGATGGGGCTCCTGCCGCTGGCCCTGAACCTGGGCGCCGCCGCCGGGATCACCGACGAGGCGCAGATGCTGGACGCGATCAACGAGAAACTGGTCGGCACCTGCGCCGGCTACGTCGCTACGCCCGGGAAGAAGTGAGGCGGCGGGAGGGAACATGACCATGCAGTGGCACCATCTTGCACTTGGACCCGGCGAGATTTCCGCCGGCATATCGACCGCCATCCAGGACGCCTTCACCGCGCTCTTCCGCTCGGCCGGCGGCCCCCGCACCATGGCGCTGTTCCGCAAAGCGGCGGGGGAGGGGGGCGTTGACCTCTACTTCACCCCCGAATGCGAGCAGCACGCCTGGCGCCTGCTCCAGGAGTACGGGGCGACCCCCTGCGCGCCACCTCCCCTGGCCGGGCTGGAGCTTTTGGTCGGGCACAACGAGATCACCTACTACCTCACCACCTGAAAGGCGCTATACTGACACGGTATTTTTACCGGCTCACCAGGAGCGACCATGGACGGCGGCACGCTGGGCAAACTGCGCAACTGGTTCGGGCGCCTCTCGCCGGCGACCGTCGCCTGCATCTACATCCTCGCCAGCGTCTGCTGGCTGTTGCTGGCGCACCTTCTCTCCTACCGGTTCCTCGCCGGCCGTCCCCACCTGGAACACCTCGCCTCCGGCGGCCTGGAACTCCTCGGCGTCCTCACCATGGCCGCCATCATCTACCTGCTTAACGCGAAGATCGAGGCGCGGCACCGGGCCACCGAACTGAGCATCCGCGAGCAGGCGGTCCGCGACGGTCTCACCGGCCTCTACAACCGCCAGGCCTTCGACGACTTCCTGGCCCAGTCCATCGGCTTCGCCAAACGGCGGCGCGAGAGCGTCGCGCTTTTGTTCCTGGACCTGGACCGCTTCAAGCTGATCAACGACCGGCGCGGGCACTTCGTCGGTGACGCCCTCCTTGCCGAGACCGGGCGCCGCCTGACCCGCTGCGCCCTGCGCGGAGAGGATATCGTGGCGCGGGTGGGGGGGGACGAGTTCGCCATGCTGCTGCGCCACCCCGAGATGCCGGATGGCCCGGCGGTGATGGCCCGGCGCGTGCTGGACGCCCTGTCCGAACCGGTACAGGTGGAGGGGGAAACCCTGAAGACCAGCGCCAGCATCGGCATCGCCCTTTTCCCTTCCGATGCCGACGACCCCATGCAGCTTTTCAAGATGGCCGACCTGGCCCTCGGGCAGGCCAAGCAGCAGGGGCGCTCCACCTTCTGCCTGTACGGTGGCGAATGGCGCGAGGAGCGCGACCACAGGATCCAGCTCGAGCACGGTCTTTTGCGCGCCATCAACCGGAATGAGCTGTACCTGGTCTACCAGCCCAAGCTCGATACCGCCACCATGAGCGTGGTCGGGGTCGAAGCGCTGGTGCGCTGGCAGCATCCGCACCTGGGGGAACTGGGGCCGGGGAGTTTCGTGCCGCTGGCCGAGAAGGGTGGGCTGATCTGGCCCCTGACCGAGTGGGTGCTGAAGGAGGCCTGCCGCCAGGCGGCGCAGTGGTATCGCAACGAGGCGCTGGACCTGAACGTGGCGGTGAACATGTCCCCCACCGTCTTCGCCCATGAGGAACTGGAGCAGGCCATCGAGGCGGCGCTGCACGACAGCGGCCTGCCCCCCGACCGGCTCACCCTGGAGATCACCGAGCAGTCGCTCATGGTGTACGAGGCCGAGGCGGTGGGCGTCCTGGAGCGGCTGCAGCGCATGGGGATCAACGTACAGATCGATGATTTCGGCACCGGCTACTCCTCGCTTTCCTCGTTGAAGCACTACCACTTCCAGGCCCTCAAAATCGACAAGTCCTTCGTCAGCGACGTGGTCACCTCGTCCGAAGACGCCGCCATCGCCACCACCATCATGTTCATGTCCAAGTGCCTGGACATGGAGGCCATCGCCGAGGGGGTGGAGAACGAGGCGCAGAAGGACTTCCTCGCCTCGATCGACTGCCGTCTCATGCAGGGCTTCTATTTCGCCCGTCCCATGCTCCCCTCCGAGATGTCCCGCTTCATCTCCCGGCTCACACCGGCCAAGCCCGGCGAGTAGTCGTTTGACAAGGCAAATCCCCCCTGTCCCCCCTTCGCAAAGGGGGGATGTTGGTTCACGTGCGGCCCCTGCGTGGATGACTCTAGCTGACTTCACTGGAGTGCGGATGGCCTGCTCGCCTTGAAATGAAAACCCGCTCCTGTATAATGTGAAAGTTTTTTAACGCTGATCATTAAAGGAGATTGCCATGGCAGACAGGCAGAAGACCATAGGCGTCCTGACCGGCGGCGGCGATGTGCCGGGACTCAATCCCGCCCTGAAGACCCTGGTGGCGCGCGCCTCGGAAAGCGGGTACCGGGTGGTCGGCATCCGGCGCGGCTGGGGAGGCCTTTTGGCCTACAACCGGGACGACCCGGACACCTGGGACAGCACCGTGATGCCGCTGGACCGTCACGCGGTGCGCACCGTCGATCGTTCCGGTGGGACCTTCCTGCACACCAGCCGCACCAACCCGGGCAAGGTGGCCAGCAGCGACGTTCCCGTCTTCCTGCGCGGCGCCGACTTCGATCCGGCTGCGCCGCAACATCACGATTTCACCTCGCACATCCTTGCCAACCTGGAACACCTGGGCATCGACGTGCTGATACCGATCGGCGGGGACGACACCCTGAGCTACGCCGAACGTCTGAACCGCGAGGGGGTCCCCATCGTGGCCATTCCGAAGACCATGGACAACGACGTCTTCGGCACCGACTACTGCATCGGGTTCTCTACTGCCGTCACCAGGAGCGTAAACTTCATCCACAACCTGCGCACCAGCGCCGGCTCGCACGAACGGATCGCGGTGGTGGAACTGTTCGGCAGGAACTCGGGGGAAACCTCGCTCATCTCGGCCTACCTGGCCGGGGTGGACCGCGCCCTCATCTCCGAGGTCCCCTTCGACGTCGAGAAGCTGTCGCTGCTGCTCCAGGAGGACAAGAAAGCCAACCGCAGCAACTACGCCATGGTGACCATCTCGGAAGGTGCGTCCATGGTGGGGGGGCAGATCGTGGAGTACGGCCAGGAGGACGCCTACGGGCACAAGAAGCTGGGGGGGATCGGGGTGGTGGTGAGCGAGGCGGTGAAGCAGTTGACCGGGTCCCACATCATCTACCAGCAGCTCTCCTACCTCATGCGCAGCGGCGCCCCCGATTCGCTCGACCTGATGGTGGCCTACAACTACGCCAACATGACCATGGACCTGATCACCGAAGGGATGTCGGGGCGCATGGTCGCCATGCAGGGGGGGACCTACCGGCACATCCCGATCAGCACCATCATGCAGGGGGAGAAGCGGGTGGACGTGGCGGAGCTGTACGATGCCGCCGAGTACCGGCCCAAGGTGCGCCACGTGCTGGGCAAGCCGATGTTCCTGTACTGAAAGCGGGACAGCCATGATCGAGATCGACGGCAGCATGGGGGAAGGGGGAGGGCAGGTGCTGCGCAGCGCCTTGAGCCTGTCCTGCCTGACCGGCCAGGCGTTCCACATCTACAACATCAGGAAGAACCGCTCCAAGTCGGGGCTGATGCGCCAGCACCTGATGGCGGTGCAGGCGGCCGCGCGCATCGCTTCGGCCAACGTGGCCGGCGACCGGCTCGGCTCGCCGGAACTGAGCTTCCTGCCCGACCGCATCACCCCCGGAGAGTACAGCTTCGATATCGGCACCGCCGGTTCCGCCACCCTGGTGCTCCAGACCGTGATCCCCCCCCTGCTGGCCGCCCGCAAGGCGAGCAGGGTCACCGTCATCGGCGGCACCCATGTCCCCTTCAGCCCTTCCTGGAACTATTTCGCAGAGATCTTCTGGCCCAGCATCGCCCGCCTCGGGGTGCGCGGCGAGACCGAGGCCGGCTCCTTCGGCTTCTATCCCAAGGGAGGAGGGCGGGTGACGTGCACGGTGCAGCCGGCCGAGGCGCTGGCGCCGTACCAGGTCCGGGAGAGGGGAAGACTCACCCGGCTGCGCATCGTCTCCGCCGTCGGCAACCTCCCGAGAACCATCGCGGAGCGGCAGCTCCAGGCCGCCCTCTCCGGTCTCAAGGGACGGCTGGAACGCGGTCTCCCCATGGACATCGAGACCCGGGAGTTGACCATCTTCGGGCAGGGGACCTTCATCTTCATCAAGGGGGAGTACGAGCATGCCGTGGCCGGGTTCACCGCGCTGGGCGAGCGGGGCAAGCCCGCGGAAACGGTCGGCAGCGAGGCCGCCCGCGAGTTCCTCGAGCACCACGAAAGCGGGGAACCGGTCGACCCCCACTTGGCCGACCAGCTGGTGCTCTACCTGGCCCGCGCCTCGGCAGGCTCGCTCTTTCGCACCTCGCGCGTAACCAGCCACCTGGCTACCAACCTGCTGGTGGCGGGGTACTTCCTCAAGCTCGCCTGCCGGGTGGAAGGAAGCGAAGGGGAACCCGGCGCGGTGGCCATCACCCCCATCCCTCAATAAAAACGTTGCCGCAGGAGGGGACTGGCTCCGCCAGGTGCCTGTCCCCTTAATGCTTGGAAGCCGGCTAAGCTGAAAGGAGCGTTCCGCGAAAGGGACTGGCACCTGACGGAGCCAGTCCCTTCTGCAACCCTTCTGCTAGTACCTCTCGAATCCCGCCTGCAGTAGGCTCTCCTCGTTGCCCGCCATGTTCAAGTCGACCCCGGTCAGGTCGGGCAGCGTCTTTGCGGACCGGGTCAGCTTCTGCTGCGCCCGCTTCATACCGGCCGAGGCCGGGGTTGCTGCCGCGTTTTTGCGCGGCTGTCGCTGCTCCAGGGTGGCCGCCCCCACCTTGAAGAAGGCGATGGTGCTCTGCAGCTGCTCGGCCTGCGAGGCGAGCTCTTCCGCCGTGGAGGCCATCTCCTCCGATGCCCCGGCGTTTTGCTGGATCACCTGGTCCAACTGCTGGATGGCGCGGTTGATCTGCTCGGCGCCGGTGTCCTGCTCCCTGCAGGCCGCGGAGATCTCCTGCACTAGTTCCGCCGTCTTGTGAATGTCGGGGACCAGCATCTCCAGGAGGTTGCCGGCGTGCTCCGCCACCTCGACCGAGGTGAGGGAAAGGTCGCCGATCTCCCCGGCCGCCCGCTGGCTCCGCTCGGCGAGCTTTCTCACCTCGGAGGCCACCACCGCGAACCCCTTGCCGTGCTCACCCGCCCGCGCCGCCTCGATGGCGGCGTTCAGGGCCAGGAGGTTGGTCTGGCGCGCGATCTCCTCGATGATGGAGATCTTGGCCGCGATCTCTTTCATGGCCGCCACCGTTCTCGCCACGGCATCGCCGCTTTCGCTGGCGTCGGTTGCCGACTTGAGAGCGATCTTCTCGGTTTGCAGCGAGTTGTCCGCGTTCTGCCTGATGTTCGAGGTCATTTGCTCCATGGAGGCGCTGGCCTCTTCCGCCGAAGCCGCCTGCTCGCTTGCCCCCTGGGACATTTCCTCGGAGGTGGAGCTGAGCTCCTGGCTCCCCGCGGTCACGTTGTCGGCGGCGATCTTGACGTCGGATACCACCCGGGTCAGGTTCTGCACCATGCTGGCGAGCGCCTGCATCAGGCCGTCGTTTTCCGAGCGCTGCTTCACCTCGAGGAGCAGGTTCCCGTCCGCGATCTCCTTGGCCAGCCTGGTGGCGTCGTTGTTGGCTTCGATCAGCAAGTTAAGGCTGTTGATGATGTCGTTGAAGTCTCCGTAGTAGGTGTCGGTGATCTTGGCGGGAATGTCCCCCTTCGAGATGCGGGCGAGGTGGCGCGAGGTGACGTCAATCGGCTGCACGAACGCCTCGATCAGGCGGTTCTGTCCGGTGAGGAGTTCGCCCCACGCCCCCTGGAATGATGCGGCGTCGCCGCGTACGCTCAGTTTTCCCTCCCGAATCGACTTGATCAGATCGTTCATCTCCTGGCTCAGTTTTCCGATGGTGGCGATCATGGTGGAGAGGTTGTTACCCATCAGGTCCCGCTCCGATTTCGGGGTGACCTGGACCGAGAGGTCGCCGTGGGCGACGCGCTCGGCGGCGAGCGAGGCCTCCTTGATGTTGTCCGCCATGTTCCTGAAGGAGCGCGCCAGCTCTGCCATCTCGTCCTTGCCGTTGGTGTCGATCTCCACCTCGACGTCCCCGAGTGCAAGCTTGTCCGCGCATGCCGACAGGGCGCTCACGGGACGGCTGATGCTGCGGGTGATGACGTAGCCGATGACCGCGCCGATGGCGATGGCGAGCAGCGCCAACGTGATCGCGATGACGCGGGAGCGCGAAGAGAGGGCTGCAGCATCGACGTAGCGCTCCTCGATCCCCTGTTCCTGGTACTGCACCAACTCGTTGAAGGCCGGGGCGATCAAGGCCAGCAACGGTCCAGCCTCCTTTTCAAATACCGCCGATGCGCGTGCGCCGTTGCCGGCAAGGGCCAGTTCGATGGCCTGGTTGTTGGCCTTGCGAGCGTTGTCCAGGCTCTGCTTGGCTTTCGCGATCAGTTCCTTTCCCTGGCCGGTCGTTTCCAGCTTCTCCAGCTTCTCCATGGCACTCTTGTACTGCTGGCGCGCCTGGTCGATCTTCTTGTTTTCTTCTCGGCGCGCGGCTGGGTCAGTCTCGAGGAGCATGGTCTGGACGCTGGAAACGATCCCGGTGACGTGCTTCGTTGCATCGTTGGCGAGCTTTATCTTGGCGTAGTCCTTCTTCACGATCGTTTCCAGCCCTTGGTCGATCTTGAGCATGCTGAAAACGCTGATGGCGCCGATGACAAGGAGCAGTAACAGGATGATGCCGAACCCAACGCTGAGCCGTGTACCGATCTTCATGTCCTGAATCTTCATCTTCCCCCCCGGTTCATTGTAATCGCGCCGCGGGCTGACACGACAAGCAGCTCTGCCTCGCAGCGACGTTATCTTCCCCATCGTCCTGTACATTCGCGAACTTAAACGTATACGAGAAAAAAAGTAGGGTACAGTAGTGCCCAAAATGCAGGGAAAGGGTGTGGGGTGTCGTCGGGCTGGCAGGTAACGTGGTGAAGTAGCGCCGGAAATCGGGCCGGGATGGCGGGGCGGAGGCTGCGGCGGGAAAAAACGAAGAGAATACGCCTTATTTGCTTACGTGGCTCATTGCAGCAGGGAGGTCGCCTGGTCGATCAGGGGAAGCTGGCTGGGGAGGATCTTTTCACGGGCCTGCGGGACGTTGAACCAGGCGGCCCGGTCCACCTCGGGGAACTCCGCCTGCCGTCCGGAGCGGGGTGGCCACTCCACGGTGAAGCTGTTGCTGGTGAGTGCCGCGGGATCCCAGTCGCCGGCAAAGGCCCAGGCCTTGACCCGCTTGCCGCCCGCCTGCCTGATCTCGGCCAGTTCCTGGAACTCACCTGCAGGCGTCAGGCCCGTCTCCTCGAGAAACTCGCGCCGCGCCACCTGGAGCGGGTCCTCGCCGGCAAGGTATTCCCCCTTGGGTATCGACCATGCCCCCAGGTCCTTGTTGGCCCAGAACGGGCCGCCGGGATGAACCAGCAGGAGCTCGAGCTCCCCGTTTATGAAGCGGTACATGATGAGCCCCGCGCTCTGCTTGGGCACGGCCTAGAGCGCCTGGCCGCGCGGCAGCTGCCACCCCTTGACGATGGCGGTGCAGCGGATGGCGATCACGGTGAGGGCGGAGACGGTGAGGTTGACCTGGGAGGGAACGCTGGTGTGGTGCAGGAAGAAAAAAAGCGCCCCCCCCACCACGCAGGCCGAGGCGTAGATCTCGCGCTGCAGGATGAGCGGGATCTCGTTGGAGAGGAGGTCGCGCACCAGCCCGCCGCAGGTGGCGGTCATCACCCCCATGATGATGGCGCCCATGAGCCCCAGGTTGAACTGGAGCGCCTTGGAGGTGCCGATCACCAGGAAGGTCCCCAGCCCCAGGGCGTCCAGGAGGAGCATGGCGCGGTTCATGCGCTCGAAGCTGCGCGGCGTGAGAAAGACCACCACCGAGGCGGCCACGGCGAGGTAGAGGTAGAGCTCGTTCTTGAAGCAAAAGGGAGGGGTGTCGTTCAAAAGGACGTCGCGGATGACGCCCCCGCCGGTGGCGGTGACGATGCCGAGCACGATGATGCCGAGGAGGTCCATGCCGCGGCGCACGCCGGCCAGCGCTCCCGAGGCGGCGAAGGCGACGGTGCCCAGGAGGTCGAGGGCGTAGATGATGGCTTGCTGGTCCATGAAAAGATCAATTCCTCTGCTGGCGGGATCGGGCGAGTCGCGCTACTCCTCGAACTCGTCGTGGTTATGCTCCCCCGGTGCCAGGTAATCCTCGACGTCGTGCCAGAAGCGCTGCTGCAACTCCTTCATGAGCGGCTCGAGGGTCTTCCTGTCCGAGGCGCTGATGGTGATGGCGCCGTACTTGCGGGTCAGTTGCCGCACCTTCATGAAGGCGAGGGGATCGCTCTTCTTCAGGTCCGGGAGCAGGTCCATCTTGTTGAACACCAGCAGGGTCGGCTTCTGGGACAGCTCCAGCTCGGCCAGGATGGTGTTGACCTGGTTGATATGCTCCTCCAGGCGCGGATTGCCGCAGTCGACCAGGTGCACCAGCAGGTCGGCGTCCTTCAGCTCCTCCAGGGTCGCCTTGAAGGCGCCCATGAGCGACTTGGGGAGGCTCCTGATGAAACCGACGGTGTCGGTGATGATCACCTCGCGGTCCATGGGGAAGCGCAGCCGCCGGGACGAGGTGTCCAGCGTGGCGAAGAGGAGGTCCTCGGTGAACACCTCGCTCTTGGTCATGGTGTTCAACAGGGTGGACTTGCCGGCGTTGGTGTACCCCACGATGGAGATGATGGGGATCCCCGCCTTCACCCTTTTCTGGCGGCGCTGGTAGCGGCCGTTGGAGAGTTCCTTGAGTTCACGCTCCAGGTGCGCGATGCGGTCGCGGATGCGGCGCCGGTCGATCTCGAGCTTGGTCTCGCCGGGGCCGCGCCCGCCGATCCCCCCCATGAGCCGCGACATCTGCACGCCGCGCCCGGAGAGACGGGGCATCAGGTACTTCAACTGGGCCAGTTCCACCTGCACCTTGCCGTCCTGGGTGGTGGCGCGCCGGGCGAAGATGTCCAGGATCAGCTGGCTGCGGTCGATGACCTTCAGCTCGGTCAGTTCCGAAATGGAGCGGACCTGCGCCGGCGAGAGCTCCTGGTCGAAGACCAGCATGGTGGCCCCGTACTGCAGCGCCTTGATCACCACCTCGCGGATCTTCCCTTCGCCCAGGAGGTAGCGCGGGTTGAACTCCTTGGGGCGCTGGATCACGGTGTCGAGTACGCCCACCCCGGCGGTGCGGGCCAGTTCCTTCAGTTCCTCGATGGAATCGACCGCCTCTTCCATGGGACGCTGGGTCACCGAGATCAGGATGCCGCGCTCCTGGCCGCTGGCGACCACCTTGCCTTCCTTGAGGCCGCGCTCCATGGTCTGTTCCAGGGTCTCCACGAACCCTTTGAACTCGAGGTCGTACTTCTGGAAGGGGACCGAGGGTTCCACCTGGTAGGGGAGGTGCCCCCCGTCGGGCGGGACCAGCGCCGCGGTCTGGATCGAGAAGCGGTCCGGGTTCTGGGTGAGCTGCAGGGCGGCGATCAGGTCCAGGCGCAGCAGCGACAGGTCGGTCAGGTCGTCGTCGGAGAGCACCTCCCCCTTCAGGTGGGTGTGCACCAGGCGCACGCCGCGCAAAAGCCTCTTGCCCAGCGGGTAATCCTCCAGCGCCGGGATCATGATGCCGCGCTCGTCTCCCACCACCACGTAGGCGATCTCGCCGATGCGGGAGACCAGGATGCCGATCTGGCGCCGGATCTCCAGCGAGATGTCGGCCAGTTCGCGGGCGAGCTCCAGGGAGATGACCTCCGTGGGTTTCACGCGGCGGCGGTACAGCCGCTCCAGCCTGTTTACCTGGCTCGATTTCAGCCCTGTCAGGTTACCGTGCAATCCTTTGATGGCGCGCCTCCGCTACAGCCCGATGATGTTGTAGCCGCAGTCCACGAAGTGGATCTCGCCGGTGACGCCGCTGGCGAGCGGGCTGGCGAGGTAGAGGGCGGCGTTGCCGACCTCCTCCTGCGAGATGTTGCGCCGAAGCGGCGCCTTTTCGGCCACGTGACCGGCGATCTGCCCGAAGCCGCCGATACCGGCGGAAGCAAGGGTCCGCAACGGTCCCGCCGAGACGGCGTTGACCCGGGTCCCCTCCGGCCCCATCGCCTCGGCCAGGTAGCGCACGCTTGCCTCCAGCGCCGCCTTGGCGACCCCCATGACGTTGTAGCTCGGGAACACCTTCTGGGCGCCGTAGTAGGTCATGGCGATCACGCTGCCGTCGCGCCCCTGCATGAGCGGCGCGGCCTCCCGCGCCATGGCGATCAGCGAGTAGGCGCTGATGTCCAGGGCGGTCGCGAACCCCTCGCGGGTGGTGTTCAGGAAGGAGCCCTTCAGCTCTTCCTTGTTGGCGAAGGCGACCGAGTGGACCAGGATGTCCAGGCCGCCCCACGCCTCGCGCACGTCCGCGAACAGGCGCGCGATCTCCTCGTCACTTCTCACGTCGCAGGGGAGCACCAGGTTGCAGCCGATGCTCTCGGCCAGCGGCATCACCCTCTTGGCGACCGCCTCGCCCGCATAGGCGAGGGCCACCTCGGCCCCCTCGCGATGAAACGCCTCGGCCGTGGCCCAGGCGATGCTTTTATCGTTAGCTACTCCGAAAATAAGTGCTTTTTTGCCTTCCAGTAAACCCATGAACTCTCCTTGGCGTCGGCCGCGGCAGATTAACCTTCTCTACTCTGCCGGCAGACACATAGCGGCACATAATAATGAAAAAAGCGGGGGTTGGCAAGGGATATGACAGCCTTTTAAGGTGGGGGAGAGGCAGGGAAAAACCTCCCCCGGCGGGACGGGGGAGGGGAGGGTGCAGTGACCCGGGCCGCAGCCGACGGCTAGGCCGGCGGGTCGAGCGGACGGGGAGGCTCCTCGGGAGGCGACAACGGGCGCTCCTGGAGCAGGCGCTCGATGTTTTTCAGGCGCTGGTCCATATCCTCCAGCATCGCCGCGGAACGGTCCACGCGTCCCTTGATGTTGAAGATCACGAAGGGAAGGATGAACCAGATCACGACCAGGAAGAAGCCGATGATGCTCATCATCATCATGAACCCGCCGAAGATTTCCATAATGCCCCCGTCTAGGAAGGTCTGGTGGTGCATTGCGACTGCTCCAGGGCTCTGGCCAACTGGTCCGGGCAGGAGGTGTCGCCCTGGCAGGCGATCCCTTTCAGGCGCCTGATGGCCTCGCCTACCTCCATGCCGCGCACCAGTGCGGCGACCGCCTGGGTGTTGCCGGCACAGCCGTCCACGAATTTGGTGGCGACGATGACGCCGTCCTCGATCTCTATCTCGATGCGGGAAGCGCAGCTCCCGGATGTGTTGTAGCTTACCTTCATCTTTGTGCCTCTCCTTTTCCAGCCGTAAAGTATATGCGCGCAAATCCACGGCGCCAGTCTCCGTCTCACGCACGATGGCGGCGACGCGATTTTTTCGCACCGGGCCATATACCCTGAAGTCGGGGGAAAAGTCAATCGGTGAGAGTGAGCGCCTCGGCAATGGTGAGCCGCTCCGGCCCCGGGAAGGATTGCAGGTACAGCGCGTTGATGGTCGCCAGCATCATGTTCAGCCGCTCCAGGTCGATCACCGCGCTGCCGGGGATGCTGGGCATGCCTTGGAAGTTTTCCGGGCAGAAGTCGATGGCCCGTTCCCCCTCGCGCAAAAGCAGTAGCGGCAGACCGTGGGTGCGGCAGATGATGGGGCGGGCCTGGTAGAGCAGGCAGAGCCCGTCGTGGAGCAGCGGACAGGGGGAGTCCTCGCGCGCTTCCCGGGCCTTGGCGCGGACCAGTTCGGCCCGGTCGGCCGGGAGCTCTGCGAGCGCCTTCCTGAGCGCGGCGGCTTCCACGGCGAAGATGGAGAGGTGGCGGCAGCAGGCGTCGCAGCCTGCATGGCAGGTGATGTGGTCGCTGAAGGTTTCCGAGGTGCGCCGGCAGATTTCGTCGACGCGGGCCAAAAGGGCGAGGTAGTTTTCCAATCCGGTCATGCTTACTCGGTGCCGCGCAGGGTCTTGCTGAACTCTTCCATGAGCTGCTTGTTCAGGTAGAAGTAGGGTTTCTCGATGGTGCCGCTGAAGCCGAAGTTCTGATAGTTCATCATCACCGGATCGTCGGTGCGGCCGCTGGAGACGTACCCCTTGGCGGCGGGGTCGATATCGAGCAGGCGCTTCATCGCCTCCTGCCCACCCATGCCACCGGGGATGTTCAGGTCCAGGATTACGGCGGCGAAGGTGTCGCCGGCTTCGTGCCGCTCCTGGTAGATCTCCACGGCCTGGGCGCCGTCGTTGGCGAACTCGACCTCGAAACCGTAACGCTTCAAGGTTTCGCCCGCTACAAACCGGACCATCTCGTCGTCATCCATCACCAGAACTTTGGCCGGTCGTTGGTTCTCATTTCCCATAACAAGTTACCCTAGTTACGCGGTTGTTAAGCTGCCGAAGACGTGCTATTAATCTATAGCTGGTATGTCCGTACCTGGCAAGCGACTTTTTTACTAACAAAATCAAATCTGTTCAAGGAGAACTGCGATGGTCAAGGTGAAATCGCCGGTCACGGCTGCCATCAGGGTACTGCGGCAGGCGGGAGTTGCTTTCGGCGAGCATCCCTATCAATACGAGGAGAAGGGCGGCACCGCCGTTTCCGCGCGGGAGCTGGGCGTCGACGAGCACAGCGTCATCAAGACCCTGGTCATGGAGGACGACACCCGCGCGCCGCTCGTGGTGCTGATGCACGGCGACCTGCAGGTTTCCACCAAGGAACTGGCGCGGGCCATCGGCGTCAAGAGCGTCGCCCCCTGCACCCCCGACACCGCCAACCGCCACTCCGGCTACATGGTGGGCGGGACCTCCCCCTTCGGCACCAGGAAACAGATGCCGGTCTACATCGAGGAGAGCATCCTGGAACTGCCGCTCATCTACATCAACGGCGGCAGCCGCGGCTTCCTGGTGTCGCTCCCCCCCGCCGAGCTGCAACGGGTACTGAAGCCGATCCCGGTCAAGGTGGGGATCTAGGCGTGGCGGCCGACCTCGCCCCGGTGTTCAGGGCTGCGGCCGAGGCGGTTGCCGGCGCGCAGGCGCTGGTGGTGACCGCTGGCGCCGGCATGGGTGTCGATTCCGGGCTTCCCGATTTCCGCGGCGACACCGGCTTCTGGCGCGCCTATCCCCTGTACCAGCGCCTCGGCATCAGCTTCGTCGATGCCGCCAACCCCGAACACTTCGAGCACGATCCCGCCTTCGGCTGGGGCTTCTACGGCCACCGCACCAACCTCTACCGCGCCACCGTCCCCCATCCCGGCTTCGCGCTCCTGCTCGACTGGGCCGCCCGCTTTGGCCTCGACCTGTTCGTGGCCACCTCCAACGTGGACGGGCAGTTCCAGAAGGCTGGCTTCCCCGACCAGGCCATCCTCGAGTTCCACGGCTCCATCCACCACCTGCAGTGCACCGCCCCCTGCTGCGACCGGATCTGGGACAACCGCGAACAGTTCCGCATCGACGAAGAAACCATGCGCGCGGACCACGTTCCCCTGTGCCCCCGCTGCGGGCGGCCGGCGCGTCCCAACATCCTCATGTTCGGCGACTACGCCTGGATCGGCGAGCGCACCGCCAAGCAGCAGGAGCGCTTCCGGCAGTTCCTGTCGCGGCAATCCGGCAGGCGCATCGTGGTCGTCGAGATGGGGGCCGGCACAGCCATTCCCACCGTGCGTGCCGCCAGCGAGCGTATCGGCGCCCTCTCCGGCGCGCGCGTCATCCGCATCAACCCGCGGGAGCCGCAGATCCGCGCGCCGCACCTCTCCCTCCCCTGCGGCGCCGTAGAGGGACTGAGCGGCATCGAGGCGTTCCTGCGGCGGGATTAGCCGGAGGGGGCGAATGATAGTTCGCCCCTCCAGTGGACGAGTGGTACACCCTGGCAAATTGCCGGGTCTGGTGGGGGCGAGTAACTATTCGCCCAGATTAACGGGATCGCCCTTCGAATTCTCCCTCTCGCCTATCCGATTTTCCTGATCCATTCCCCTCTTTTTCCGTATACGCGAACCATAAAAAACCCTTGCGTTTTAAATTCTTAGTTGCTAGTATGCACATTTTTTAGGCAGATAAGGACGTCATCACATATGCAAAAGACGGTGGCCATCGGCTCCCTTACCTTGAAGAATCGGGTATTTCTGGCCCCCATGGCCGGCATCACCAACCTCCCCATGCGCATCATCGCCCGCGAGGGCGGGGCCTCGCTCACTTTCACCGAGATGGTGAGCGTCAACGGCCTGACCAGGGAGGGACGCAAGAGTTTCGATCTCCTGAAGACCACCTCCGAGGACCGTCCCATCGGCATGCAGCTTTTCGGCGACGAGCCGGAGATGCTGGCCGAGGCGGCGCGGCTGGTCGAGGGATACGGCGAACTGATCGACATCAACATGGGCTGCCCGGTGAAGAAGGTGGTCGGCACCGGGGCCGGCAGCGCGCTGATGAAGGACCCGGCCAAGGTGGGGCGCATCATCCGCTGCGTGCGCAAGGCGACCTCGCTCCCGTTCACCGTGAAGATCCGCACCGGCTGGGTCTGCGGCGATGACACCTTTCTCGAGGTGGGGCGCATCGCGCAGGAGGAGGGGTGCGACGCCATCACGCTCCACCCCAGGAGCCGGGCCCAGATGTTCGAGGGGAAGGCGAACTGGTCCAAACTGGCTGAGCTGAAGGGCGCGCTCAAGATCCCGGTGATCGGCAGCGGCGACCTCTTCACGGCGGACGACGTGGTCCGCATGTTCCGCGAAACGGGGTGCGACGCGATGATGGTGGCCCGCGGCGCGATGGGGAATCCCTGGCTGTTCCGGGAGGCGCTCGCCCTGTTGGCGGGCGAGGTCCCGGTAGCGCCGACGGTGGCTGAACGGCTTGCGGTCGCCCGCAGGCACTTCGAACTCTTTGCCGAGTTCGAGGGGGGCAGAGTGGCCCTGATGGAGATGCGCAAGCATCTCGCCTGGTACTCCAAGGGGCTTCCGGGAGCCGCGCAGTTTCGTGCCGCGGTGAACCGGATCGAACATGCTGCCGAGCTGGTCGGGGCGATGGAGGAGTTCTTTAATGGCTGACCGCCTGGAGAATTATTACGCGAACGTGGTCGACAGCGTGGGTGACGGTGTCATCGTGCTGGACAACACCGGGGCGGTGACGCTGGTGAACCCGGCCGCCGAAGAGCTGGCCGGCGTGTCGAGGCGCCAGGCGCTCGGGAACCTGTTCAGCGACATCTTCAAGGATGACCGCGCCCTGAACGAGCTGGTGGCGAAGACCGTCAGCACCGGGATGTCGGTATCCGACCACGAGAACATCGTGCTCAAGCGGGGGAGCCGCATCACCCCCGTGGGGACCAGCACCTCGCCCCTGCTCAGTTCGAACGGGGAGCGGATCGGCACCATCGTGCTCTTGCGCGATCTCACCAACGTGCGTGAGCTGGAAAGCGCCGTGCGCCAGGCGGACCGGCTCTCCTCGTTGGGGGCGCTCGCCGCGGGTCTTGCCCACGAGATCAAGAATCCGTTGGGCGGCATCAAGGGAGCGGCACAGCTGCTGGAGATGGAGTTTCCCGACAACGAGGACCTCCGGGAATACGTGCGGGTCATGCTGAAGGAAGTGCAGCGGGTCAACGTCATCGTCGAAGAGCTCCTGGGACTCGCTTCGCCGGGGCGCCTGAAGCTCGGCAAGGTGAACCTGCACCGGGTCCTTTCCGACATCGTCCTGTTGCAGAAGAACGCCTGCGAGGGGAAAGAGGTCTACCTGCAGCAGTACTTCGACCCCAGCATCCCCCCGATACTCGCCGACGAGGCGCTCTTGACCCAGCTGTTCCTGAACCTGATCAAGAACGCCATGGAGGCAGTCGGCACCGGCGGCGTGGTCAAGGTGACCAGCCGGGTGCTGGCCGATTACGCCATGACCCAAAAGGGTGAGCGGCGCGCCCGCATGGTCGCCATCGACATCTCCGACAACGGCCCCGGCATTCCGGAGGACGTGTTGGAAAACATGTTCACCCCGTTTTTCACCACCAAGTCCCAGGGCACGGGGCTGGGGCTGGCCATCTGCCAGAAGATCGTGTCCGAGCACCGCGGCATGATCCGCGTAGATTCCGATCCCACCCGCGGCACCGTCTTCACCGTCATGCTGCCGCTGGTGCAATAATAACGGCCGTTCTACGTTCTATGTTCTACGTTCTACGTTTGAAGCAACGGTGCTTCGACCTCCGCGAACTGACATAGGAACTGGACCGGCAAGATCAACGTCTGACGTTCGATGCTCTACGTTTGGTTTAAGGCAGTGTCGCCTTGGGGTTTCAACCTAGAACGTAGAACGTAGAACATAGAACGGTTTCTAGGAGCATTTATGTCTATCAACAACATTCTCGTGGCGGATGACGAAGAGAGCATGCGCTGGGTCCTTTCCAAGGCCCTCAAGAAAAAAGGATTCAACGTCGAGCTGGCCAAGGACGGCAACGAGGCGCTCAAGCTCATCAAGGAAAACGTCTACGACCTGGCGCTTTTGGACATCAAGATGCCGGGCGTCACGGGACTGGAGCTGCTGGATCGGGTCAAGGAGGAACGCGCGGACCTGATGGTGGTGATCATGACCGCCGAGGCGAGCATGAAGAACGCCGTCGAGGCGATGAAGCGCGGCGCCTACGACTACCTGACCAAGCCCTTCGATCTGGGCGTCATCGACGCGGTGGTGGAGAAGGTGAGCCGGGCGCGCGAGATGACCTCGCAGGTGTCGCTGCTTAAAGAGGAACTGGCCGACCGCTACCAGCTGGAGAAGACCATCATCGGCAACTCGCCCGCCATGCGCGACGTCTACAAGACCATCGGCAAGGTCGCTCCCTCCGACGTCACCGTCCTGGTGCAGGGTGAGTCGGGGACCGGCAAGGAGTTGATCGCCCGCGCCATTCACTACAACTCGAAGCGTCTGGGCAAACCCTTCATCCCGCTCAACTGCGCCGCCATCCCAAAGGAGCTCCTGGAGAGCGAGCTGTTCGGCTTCGAGAAGGGGGCCTTCACCGGCGCCACCGAGAGGAAGCTGGGCAAGTTCGAGCAGGCCAACGGCGGCACCATCTTCCTGGACGAGATCGGCGACATGCCCATCGACCTGCAGGCGAAGATCCTCAGGGTGCTGCAGGAGCGCGAGATCACCAGGACCGGCGGCAACCAGAGCATTCCCGTCGACGTCAGGGTGGTTGCCGCCACCAACCAGGATCTCGAGGAAAGCGTGCGCAACAAGCAGTTCCGTGAGGACCTCTACTACCGCCTCAACGTGATCCCGATCCAGCTGGTGCCGCTGCGCGACCGCAAGGAGGACATCCCGCTGCTGGTACAGTACTTCCTGGGCAAGATCTGCGCGGAACTCGAGGTGCCGCAAAAACGCACCTCCGCCGACGCCGTCAAGCTCCTCTCCAACTACAACTGGCCCGGCAACATCCGCGAACTGGAGAACACCATCAAGCGTGCCGTGATCCTTTCGCCCGACCCGCTCCTGGTCGCCTCCGATTTCCCCGGTCTCCGGAGCCGCCCGAGCGAAGGGAAGGGGGAGGAACTGTCCCTGGAGGGGATCGTCGATCTGAAGCTGCGCGGCTGCTTCTCCAACATGGAGAAGATGGAGAGCGGCGACGTGCACGCCATGGTGCTGGAGCAGGTCGAGCGCCCGCTGATCCGTTTCGTTCTGGAGAAGACCCGCGGCAACCAGGTGCGCGCCGCCGACATCCTGGGCATCAACCGCAACACCTTGAGGAAGAAGATCACCGAATTAGGCATCGAACTGCGCAAGGAGTAAAAGGCAGACTGAGAGATTAAGACTAAGATAAAGAAGGCCCGCTCTTAGTCTTCCTCTTAGTCTTAATCTCTATCTTAATCTGCTTTAGGCAGACTGAGATTAAGACTAAGATAAAGAAGGCCCGCTCTTAGTCTTCCTCTTAGTCTTAATCTTTATCTTAATCTGCTTTTAGGAGGTGTTATGACCCTGCTGGAAAGGTTTTTCCTGGACAAAGAGAGTGCGCAACTGGTGGTGGTCGACGTGCAGGACAAGCTCTGCCGCGCCATGGACGAGAAGATACTGGGCAAGCTGACCCACAACATCTCCATCCTGCTCGATGCGGCGGCCGAACTGGGGATCCCGGCGCTCGCCACCGAGCAGTACGTCAAGGGGCTGGGTGAGACGGTGCCTGCGCTGAAGGAAAAGCTGTGCACGCCCAGCCTGGAGAAGATGACCTTCAGCTGCTGCGGTGGGGAAGGTTTCCTGGATGCCCTGGAGAAAAACGGCAGGCGCCAGGTCATCCTGACCGGTATGGAGACCCACGTCTGCGTGCTGCAGACCGCCCTGGAACTCCTCTCGCGCGGCTACGTGGTGCACCTGGTGGTCGATGCGGTGATGAGCCGCAAGAAGCACAACTGGGAGATCGCGCTGCAGACCATGACCCAGGCCGGCGCGGTGATGACCTCGACCGAGTCGGTGCTGTTCCAGTTGCTGCGCGTCGCCGGCACCGACGAGTTCAAGAAACTTTCTAAGCTCGTGAGGTAGGTGACAGGGTACTGACGTAGCGGTCGATGAGTTCCCGGTCCTCGTCGGAGATCCCGATGAACTGGATGCCGAAGCCTTCCGGCAGCGAGTTCTTCCTGCGGGCTTTGCTGGTGTTGAGCCAGGCGATGCGCCCCTTGGTCTGGATGATGGCCGTTGACGGCTCGGGGAGCGCGAAGAGCAGTTCCAGCTCCGTGCCTTGTTCCAGTTCCATGTCGGCGGCGAGGTAGAGGCCGTTTTGGCTTAAGTTGACGCTAAAGCCGGAAAGGGTGAGGCCGAAGGCCCGGAATTTGACGTTGAAGCGGCAACTTCCCCTCCGGTCGCGCCGGTCGACGGCAGGCAGGAGTTTGCGGGCCGCGTGGAGGAAAATCGCCCGATCCAGAGGTTTGAAGAGCAAGTCGTCGCAGCCCGCTTCCAGGCAGAGCCGGCGATCGGCCTCCTTCCCTTCAGAGGTGACCATAATCACCGGGCTGGAGAGATGGGGGTCTTTTTTTATGGCGCGGCAGCAGTCGGCGCCGTCCATGACCGGCATGTGCAGGTCCATGATCACCAGGTCCGGGTGCTCTTTCCGGCAGATCGCCAGCGCCTCCTCCCCGTTGCGGGCGGTAAAGATATCCACCGCGGAGAGGGAGAGAAAATCCTTTTCCAGTTCCAGGAACATGCTCACGTCATCGACCAGCAGGACCTTGTGTGCCACGTGTACTCCGTTCGGTGTCATCCAGTGTTAAGGTGAGAAAGAGTCGAAAGTATCTTCGCCCACGAAGCGCTGCCCGAGCCTCACGTCCTCCCCTTGTAAGAGGGGAGACAGAGGGGATTGAGCAGAAGGGACTGGCTCCGTAGGTGCCTGTCCCTCTAGCGGAACGCTCCACTCCGCCCAACCATCTTACCCAAGCCCCAAGGGGACTGGCACCTGGCGGAGCCAGTCCCCCTCCTTCGGTAAAGGGCTCGAAGGTGGAGAACCAATACAAAAAAGGGGGGCGAAACATGTTTCGCCCCCCCCTATTACTTGCCGATTACCCCTTCGCCAGCGTCTTGGCGATCACATCATGGTTCAGCCAGAAGACCGGCGCCTGCGGATTCCAGGAGCTGTTGAACATGAGGCTCCCGACGCCCTGGAACACGGCGCGGGAGAGCACCGCGCAGACGATGTCCTTCTGGTCCGCGTTCATGCTGATCAGTTCCGCCGAGGTGTTCAGCATGTACTCCTGCTGCTCCGGCTTGTTGTGCTGCGGCCAGCTGTCGAAGTCGCGGGTGCTGGTGATGAGCTCGGAGGTGAGGTAGGTGTTGGCGATCTTGAGCAGATCGTCGACCGTGGTTCCTTCACGCAGCAGCGCCTGGCACTCGTTCACCACCGACTCCACGCCCTCGGCGCGCAGGGCGCCCATGAGCGGATAGAGGGAGTTCTCGACGCCGAGGAAGAGCGCGCTCGAGTTGGTGAGGATCTCGGGGCAGTTGTACACGGTGGCCTTGATCCCCTTCTCCCAGGCCTCGATGGCGATGTCTTCAAGGCGGATCTTGGCCCACCCCTGCAGGTACGGGGTGTAGGACTGCCAGGTGATGACGCCGTCGATCAGCACGCCGGTGCCGTGGTAGCCGTATGCCGCGTAATGGGTGTCGTGCTTCTCCCTGAGGTCCGCGGTGGCGTCGATCAGGTAGCGGAAGGTGTCCGCGGTGACTTCGTTGAAGCTCGCGTCGCACAGCTTGCCCATGTCGGAGTTCCAGAAGGCTTCCGAGGAGAGGAAACGGTCGCCCTGGCCCTTGAACAGCTTGTTCAGGATGGGCATGAAGACGCGGGCGCGCGGGATGCCGCCGGCCATGGTGTGGACCACGAGCAGCTTGCTGCCGGCCGGGATCATTTGCTCCAGTTCGGCCACCACGGCCGCGAGGTTCTTGCAGAAGCGCTCGGTGCCGCGCTGTTTCGAGTACTCGACCTCTGCCGGGTCCAGCTTGACCGAAGCCCAGTCATCAGGTTTCACGCCTTTGAAGCGGTCCACCGGAGCGACGCCGTCCTGGCCGGGCTCCATGTCGAAACCGGCCTCCAGCGGGATGTTGATGATCTTGCCGCCCAGTCCCGCCTCGGCGGTGGCGAGCTCTTCCTCGTTGAGCGGGCGCAGCGTGCCGTCCGCATCGCGCCTTCCCACTGTGGCGCCGATGATGGTCATCCCCTTGGCCCTGGCCTCGTCCACGATGCCGTTGGCGTAGCCGCGGCCGAACAGCTCGCCGCAGAGAAACAGCACGTCCCCTTCCTTATATCCGGCGGTAGCCGGCACTTCCGTCATTGCATGGTATCTGCTCATCTAGGTTCCTCTCTATTGTTGTATGCTCCTCCCCCCGGAGGGGAGAGGTGGGGAGGGGGGGAGCTTCAGTGACTGTGCCCCCTCCCTAACCCTCCCCCTCCGGGGGAGGGAACGAAACAAGTTTAGTATTCTTCCCTGTTGCTCAAGTTCTCGAACCGGGTGAACTCGCCTCTGAAGGCGAGGTCCACGGTGCCGATGGGACCGCTTCTGTGCTTGCCGATGATGACCTCCGCCTTTCCCTTGAGGTCCTCGTTCTCCTTGTCGTACACCTCGCCGCGGTAGACGAACATGATGATGTCGGCGTCCTGCTCGATTGCCCCGGATTCGCGCAAGTCGCTCATCATCGGGCGCTTGTCCGTTCGCTGCTCCAGGCTTCGGTTCAACTGCGACAGGGCGATCACCGGGATGCCCAGCTCCTTGGCCAGCGCCTTCAGCGAGCGCGAGATCTCGGAGATCTCCTGCTGGCGCGATTCGCTGTTGGCACCGCCGCGCATGAGCTGGAGGTAGTCGATGACGATGATGCCGATGTCGTGCTCGGCCTTGAGGCGCCTCGCCTTGGAGCGGAGCTCCATCACCGTGATGGATGGGGTGTCGTCGATGAAGATCTTGGAGTTGTGCAAGAGCCCGGCGCCCTTGATCAGCTTGGGCCAGTCGTTTTCCTGCAGGTGCCCCGAGCGCAGGCGGGTCAGGTCGACCCGGGAGGCGGAGCAGAGCAGCCTCTCCACCAGCTGCTCCTTGGGCATCTCCAGCGAGAAAATGGCAGCCGGGAACTTCTTATCCGAGTCCACCGCTGCGTACTGGGCCACGTTGAGCGCGAAGGTGGTCTTACCCATCGCCGGACGTCCCGCGATGATGACCAGGTCGCCGGCGTGAAAGCCTGCGGTCAGTTTGTCGAGGTCGGTGTAGCCGGTGGGGACGCCGGTCACCAGCTCCTTCTTCTCGTAGAGGAGCTCGATGTTCTTGATGGTGTCCTTGAGGATGTCGCTGACCTTGTAGTACGAGGGGCGCAGCTTGTTTTCAGAGATCTCGAAGATCACCTTCTGCGCGGAATCGAGCAGTTCCTCGACCTCCACCTTGTCCTCGAAACCGTTGCTGACGATATCGGTGGCGGCGGAGATGAGCTTCCTGGTGATGTACTTCTCCTTCACGATCTTGCAGTAATAGGAGATGTTGGCCGCCATGGGGACGAAGTCGACCAGGGTGGCCAGGTAGGCGCCGCCGCCAACCTCTTCCAGCTCGCCCTTCTTGCGCAGGATGGTGGTCATGGTGATCAGGTCGCAGGGCTCGCCGCGCTCGTTCAGTTCGATCATGGCGCGCATGATCTTTCTGTGGCTTTCCCGGTACATCTCCTCCGGCGAAAGGACCTCGAGCACCCGGTTGATCGCTTCGTTGTCGACCAGGATCCCTCCCAGGATCGACATCTCCGCTTCGATGCTCTGCGGCGGCAGTTTTCTCATGTCCGCTTGGTTCATGCGTTCCTCAAAAACAAAAAGCTGCGCCTGGGCGCGGCTGCACGTACGGGTTTGACTGAAGCGAGGAATAGTACCTGTTACCGGCGCCGGGGTCAACAAAATTGACGGTTTGCAGAAGAGAATTGCTGGAGTGTCGGGGGCTTCCGGCGTGTTGGCGGCAGCTACACGCCGCACTCCTTCAGGAAGGCCAGCGACTTCAGTTCCCGGTCCAGGTGGAGGTCGATGGCCGGGTTCAGGAGGAGGTCCGCCTCGCGCAGCAGGTCGTCGGGAAAGACAACGGCACCGAAGCGGCCGGTCTGCATGGCGCGGGCCAAGAGGGACGCCGTTTCCTCTGACACGCCGCGCACCTGCAGTTCCGGTTGGTAGCCCAGTATCTTCAGGAGGTTGACCGCGAAGAAACGGCGGTCCGAGGGGGAGGCGGGTGCCTCGTTGAGGCGTTCCAGGTAGCAGTACAGGAGGCGGAACAGGCGCGGGCTCGGTTCGTCTTCGGGGGTGAGTCGTTCCACCAGTTCGCAGGCGTAGGCCGCGCAGCCGATCCTGGCGAGGTCGGCACGGATGCCGGGGAAGATGCAGATTATATCGGCGCTGGACAGAGTAGGAAGGGAGGTACCGAGGTGCAACTGGAGTTTGAGGTGTGCGAAAGGTTCCAGCGCCCCCGCGAAGCGTTTTTTGCTCCGTTTGGCGCCGCGAGCCACCCCCTGCAGTTTTCCCTGTTCCAGGGTGAACAAGGTGACGATGCGGTCCGCCTCCCCGAAGTCGGTGAGGCGCAGCACTATCCCTTCAGCCTCCGCGTTTTTCATGGACAGGAAAGTAGCATTGCGGCAGGGGGCGAGTCAATAACGATGCGGGATATTCGCGGCTTCATCAGGGAAAGGGTGCACCTGTAGGGGCGAATAATTATTCGCCCTGGTGGCGGCTCGCATGCTGTCGGCAAGGGCGCATGGCCCGTCAACGGCGGGCGAATGATTATTCGCCCCTACCGTTGAGGTGAGACCGGTTTACCCCCGCATATTCAACCTGTTCATCAAAAGCCCCAGGTACCGGTTCAGCGGGTGGCTTCTCGGCAGGGACTTGATGGGCGGGGTTCCCCTGGTGCCGCACTTGGCCAACTCGGTGTAGAACTCCTGCCCGCCCCCTGCCTGCACCCCCTTGCGCAGCATCTCCAGGCCCTTCCCCTTTTCGCCGGCGAGGACCAGGATGCGCCCCAGGTTCAACCGGATGCGCAGGTTGTCCGGATCGTCCCGGAAGGCCCTCTCCGCGAGCTTCAGTGCCTCACCCACGTCACCGCCGCTTTTGGCCTGGCTGAAGGCCAGGTCCGACGCGGTTTCCGGCGCATCCTCCAGCGCCTGGGCCTGTCCGAAACAGCAGCGGGCCAGGAAGTAGAGCTGGCGGTTGAGCGCTTCCACCCCCTTCTCCCTGAGCTCGAAGACGTCGCTTCCGGGCTGGATCTGGTCCACCTTTTCCATCACCAGGTACGTGGTTGAGGGGGAGCCTTCCAGGAACTCCTCACGGTGCATCTCGGCGAAGGAACAGGGAGGTTGCGGGAAGTGGACGTCTCCCTCGTATTGGCCGTGCACCACGGTGAGGTAGATCCTCTGGCACAGGGGAAGCGCCTCCCGGAACACGGCCTCGCCGCCGCAGATGAAGAGTTCCTCGTCCCCCTCGGCGGCCGCGATCCCTTCCTGGAGGGTGCGGGCCACGATGACTCCGTCGGTCCTCCCCATGCTCTTGCTGAGCACGATGTTTTTGCGCCCGTCCAGGGGATGGCCGATCGACTCGAAGGTCTTTCTTCCCATCAGTACCGCATGTCCCATGGTGAGGCTTCGGAAACGAGCCAGGTCGGCGGGAATATCCCAGGGGAGCTTCCCGTGCGCGCCTATCACCCTGTTGTCAGACATGGCAGCTATGATGGAGATGATCATAAGGCCTCCGCATGCATCTGTGATCGCATTACACTAGCGCAGCGTCACCACCGTGACACCGTCGCCCCCTTCGAAACGCTCGCCGGTGCGGAACTCCGCCACCAGCGGGTGTCCGGTCAGGTAGCTGCGCACCCCCTTCATCAGGGCGCCGGTCCCTTTGCCGTGCACCACGCGCACCTCGGACATCCGCTCCAGCGAGGCGTGGTTCAGGAAGGGCTCCAACGCGCCGATGGCTTCCTCGACCCGCATCCCGAGCAGGTTGATGCTGCTCGCGGGCTCGGAGGCGGCGGCCTCGGCCTCCTGCTGCCGGGCGCGCTGCTTACGTACCTTCTTCGGCTCTTTCCCCTTGGGCTTTAACAGCGATACCAGTGCGACGTCCAACTCCATGCTCCCGGCACGCACGCGGGCGCGCCCGGCACGACGATCCACGGAGAGGATGGTGGCGTCGCAGTTGAGCGGCTTCACGAAGAGGACGTCCCCGGCCGCGACCTGGTCCGGGTCGACGTTCTCCTCGGGATGCAGCCCGTCCAGCGCCGCTTCGACTTCGCGTGCCGCCTGGTCCAGCTTTTCCTTGGCCTCGCGCGCCTTGTCGCGCTTGGCCTCGTCGATCATGGCCGCCACCTCGCGCCGGGCCTTGGCGATAACCTGCTGCGCCTCCAGGAGCCCCTTCTCGCGGGCATCCTGCACCAGCCGGGCCGCCTCGTCGCGGCGGTCCACCAGGTTGCGCTCCGCGTGCGCCAGCGTCTCCTCGCGCTCGGCCAGTTCGGCCAGGGTGCGGTCCAACTGCTCGCGCTTCTCCTTCAGGTCGCGCAACAGGGCATGGAAGTCCGCCTCCATGGTGCCGATCATGCCCCGGGCGAAGCTGACCACCCGCTCGGGGAGGCCGTAGCGGCTGGCTATCTCGAGGGCGTGGCTCTCGCCCGGCTCGCCAACCACCAGCCGGTACAGCGGCGCCAGCTTCTGCCGGTCGAAGGCCATGGCCGCGTTCACCATCCCTGCTTCGCGCTGCACGAAGCCGATGATCTCGGTGAGATGCGTGGTCGCCACCACCAGTGCCCCTTTGTTCTGCAACTCCTTGAGCACGGCGCAGGCGATGGCGGCGCCCTGTCCCGGTTCGGTGCCGGTGCCGAGCTCGTCCAAAAGCACCAGCGCGCCGCGGTCGGCGTGCTCGATGATGCTGGAGATCTTGGAGATGTGGGCCGAGAAGGTGGAGAGGCTCTCCTCGATCGACTGCTCGTCGCCGATGTCCACCAGGATGCTCTCGACCTTGGGCAGCACCGTGCCGGGGAGGGCGGGGACCGGCATGCCGCACAGGGCCATTACCGAAAGAAGTCCCGCGTTCTTGATGGCGATGGTCTTGCCGCCGGTGTTGGGGCCGGTGACCACCATGACCCGGTTGTCCGCGGCCAGTTCCAGGTCGAGCGGGACCACGTCCTTCCCCATCAGGGTGAGGATCGGGTGGCGTGCCGCCTTGAGCAGGATGGTCGGGGTGTCGGCGATGACCGGCGTCTCGCTCCTGAGACGGTCACTCAAGGTGGCGATGCAGTTGAGGATGTCCAGTTCCACCAGCGCCTCGAACTGCTGCAGGATCGCCTCGGCGTCCTCCCTGATCCAGTCGCAGATCTGCCGGACGATGCGGATCTCCTCGGCCCGCTCGTCGGCCACCAGGTTCTCCAGTTCGTTGGCGAGCCCAATGATCTCCAGCGGCTCCATGAAAGCGGTCTCGCCCGAGTTGGATACGTCGTGCACCACGCCGGGGACCATCCCCTTGGAGTCCATGCGCACAGGAATCACCCAGCGCCCGGAGCGCTGCGTGATGAAATCATCCTGCAGGAAGATCGCCGTGTGCCGCTCGCGCACGATCTCCTCGAGCCGTTTCTTGATGCGGGTGGTCAGTCCCTTCTTCCTGCCCCGGATGTCCGCCAAAAGCCGCGATGCGGTGTCGAGGATTTCACCCTCCTCGTTCACGGTGTGCTCGAGCGGGTTCAAAAGGTCCGGGAACCCGGTGATGCAGCCGGCCTCGGCGAGGAGCAGCGGTACGTCGCTGCGGAAGGATAGTTGCGAGGCCACCGCGGCCATGACACGCAGGGTGGGGATGAAGCGCTGCAGGGCAATGGGGGCGATGACCGCGCCCTTGGGACGGACCGCCCTGACCTGCGGGGTGATGTCCTCGAAGGGAGCGAGCTTCAGCGCGATGCCGAGCCGGGTCAGCTTGCGGATCTCGTCGACGAGCCCCAGGCGCAGTTCCATCTCCTGGCGGGTTGGTAGCGGTGCTATGGCAAGGGCTCCCTCGTGGGATGCCTCGCAGTGGGCGAAGGTTGCGGCGGTTTCCAGAATCTTGTCGAATTCCAGCCGCTTCAGGGTGTCCTTGTTGATCATGTAGATAACTCCGGGGGAAAAAACAGGAAAAGCGGATTACAAAAACCAGGCGACCGGGCTGAACAGCCGCTCCAGCAGGCGCACCGGCCAGCCGCGCCGCTCGTGCTCGTGCAGCACGATGCGCCGGGTGCCGGCGAAATCGGTCTCCAGCATGTCGACGACCTGGGCACCGAAATCGTGGCTGTCCACCACCACGTTCAACTCGTAGTTGCGGTGAAAGCTCCTGAGGTCCATGTTGGCGGAGCCGACCATGGTCCAGTCGCCGTCGATGATCAGCACCTTGGCGTGCAGCACGGCGCGGTCCATCTCGTGGATCTCGATACCGTTTTTCAGCAGCTGACCGTAGTAGGTCCGGCTCACCAGGCGCACCAGCGGGACGTCGCTCTTGTAGGGAAGCAACAGCCTCACCCGCACCCCGCGGCCGGCCGCCCGCAGCATGGACCTGATCACCCGGGGCCCCGGTATGAAGTAGGGGCTGGCGATGGTGACGCTTTCCGATGCGCCGGCGATGGCCACCCTGAAGGCGCTCCTGATGAAGCTCCGCTTCTGGTGTGGTCCGCCGTTCACTACCATGACTTTCGCATCGCCGTCAAGTTCGGGCAGCGGAGCGGGATCGGTTCCCACCGGAGGCACGCCGACCTCCTCGGTCCAGGTCTCGCGGAACAGGCGCAGCAATTCGAGCCCCGCCTCACCTTCGATCCTCAGTCCCACGTCGCGCCACTTGGTCTTCTTCTTGCCGAAGCCGGAATAGACGTCGGCGATGTTCATGCCGCCGGTGAAGACGCGCCAGCCGTCGATGATGACGATCTTGCGGTGATCGCGCTTGTCGAACCAGGCGATGCCGCGGCGGAAAGGTGGCGGGTTGAAGGGGGCGCAGGTGACGCCTCCCCTGGCGAGTCTCCTGAAGAAAGCGGCAGGTGTGTCGAAACAGCCGATGTAGTCGTAGAGGACGTACACCCGCACCCCGCGCGAGGCGGCGGCGATGAGCGCGTCGGCCACCATGCGCCCGGTGTCGTCGTCGGCGATGGTGTAGAACTCCAGGCAGATGCTCTCCGTGGCCTGGGGCAGCGCCTCCAAAAGCGCGCCGAAGAATTCGGAGCCGTAGCGATACAGCGTGGCGCGGTTGCCCAGGAAGGTGACGGCCTCCGTGTTCCTCCGGAAGAAGTCGAAGAACTTCGCCGTTTGGAACAGCAACTGCTTTCTTTTTCGCCGCACGCTGGTCATAGGACGCATCCAAAAGCGAAAAGCGCGGAAATAACGTCAACGAGTTACTTCCGCGCTTCGGGTGTTACGACTAAGGGGGATACCCGTTAGACAGAAACAACTTCCTTGATGCCGGGGACTTTCTCTTTGATGGTCCTTTCGATACCCATCTTGAGGGTCATGGTGGACATCGGGCAGTGCCCGCACGCCCCTACCAGGCGCACCTTGACGATCCCGTCGTCGGTCACTTCTACGAGTTCAACATCGCCGCCGTCAGCCTGAAGTGCCGGCCGGATGTTCTCCAGTATCGCTTTTACTTCTTCGGTCATGTACTCCTCCAGTGTGCTTTGGTTTGGAACAGGTATGAGTCTATAGGATTTTTACAATAATTGCAAAGCCCGCCGACACTCCCTCGGGATGATCTTGCACCAGTCCCCTCTCCCCCCGGGAGAGGGTGCCCGGAGGGCGGGTTAGGGCTGTGCCGGCTTAGTTTGGTTATCCTTGTTACGGCTACTCCTTGCCGTGCACGCCCGGTGTGGTGAGCGGGTAGGGCGCCAGCACCTCCTCGAGCTCCTCCTCGGTCAGTATGCCCCGCTCCAGGATCACCTCGCGGATACTCTTGCCGCTCTTGGCGGATTCCTTGGCCACCTCGGCCGCCGCGGCATAGCCGATGCTGGGCGCGAGCACCGTGGCGAGCCCCACGGACTGGTCCAGGAAATTGCGGCAGCGCTCCTCGTTGGCGGTGATCCCCGTGATGCAGAGGGAGGTCAACTGGCGCAGGCAGTTTTTCAGGATCTCCATGGCGAAGAGCAGGTTGAAGGCGATCACCGGCATCATCACGTTCAGTTCCAGCTGCCCGGCCTGGGCCGCCAGGGCCACGGTGAGGTCGCATCCCATGATCTGGAAGCAGACCATGTTGGTCACCTCCGGGAGCACCGGGTTCACCTTGCCCGGCATGATGGACGAGCCGGGCTGCATGGCGGGGAGGTTGATCTCGCCCAGGCCGGTGCGGGGGCCGGAGGAGAGCAGGCGCAGGTCGTTGGCCAGCTTGATCAGGTTGACGGCGGCCCCCTTGACGCTGGAGGAGAGGGCGACGAAGGGGTCCATGTTCTGCATCCGCTCGACGAGGCTTTCGCCGCGGGTCAACTCCTGCCCGGTCTCGCGCGCGAGCGCCTCGACGATCAGGTCGATGAAGGCCTGCTCCGCGTTGAGGCCGGTGCCGACCGCGGTGCCGCCGATACCCAGTTCGCGCAGTCCGGCAAAGGTGCGCTCGATGCCGGAGCGGTTGTTGGCGATGGCGATGGACCAGGCGGAAAACTCCTGCCCCAGGCGGATCGGCACCGCGTCCTGCAGGTGGGTGCGCCCGGACTTCAGGATGTGGTCGAACTCGATGCCCTTGCGGGCGAGGGCGTCGGCGAGGTCGCGCAACTCGTTGTCCAACTCATGCGCCAGCTCCAGCGCCGCAAGGCGCATCGCCGTCGGGAAGACGTCGTTGGTGGACTGCGCCATGTTGACGTGGTCGTTGGCGTTGACCCGGGTGTACTCGCCGATTGTGCCGCCCAGGATTTCGTTGGCCCGGTTGGCCAACACCTCGTTCACGTTCATGTTGTGCGAGGTGCCTGCGCCGGCCTGGAACGGGTCCACCACGAACTGGTCGGCGAACTGTCCGGCGAGTGCCTCGTCGGCAGCCTTGACGATGGCCTCGCCCACATCCTTGGCGAGCCTGTGCGTGGTCATGTTGGCGATGGCCGCGCATTTCTTGATCCGTACCGTGGACCGCACCAGCGCCTGGTGCGGCTTCAGGCCGGAGATGGGGAAGTTGTTGACCGCGCGCTGTGTTTGGGCGCCGTAGTAGGCGCCTTCGGGGACCTCGACCGTCCCCATGGTGTCCTTTTCCAACCGGTGTGCCATGACTAGCTCCTCGAAAGACAGGTTTTCTGGGCATGCATGCTGTTTGATCGGATACCCTGCAGCGGCTCAATGTCGTCCGCCGTGGCTTTCGGCTGGTCACTGTGACACCGTGCGGAGAATCAGGGTGATCCTCTGTCTGAGCATGAAGCTATCAGTGTACCAGATCTGCCAGTGTCAGCAGGTCTTCAGTCGTCTTCATCTCAAAGACAGAACATCCCATCGATTCGGGAACTGCCAGATCGACGCGATAGCGGTCGCCGACAAAGAGCGTCTCCTGCGCACGACATCCGATCTTTGCCAGTATGTCCTCGATGATCCGGCGATCCGGTTTGGGGATCCAGTAGTCCTCGATGGTGAACACCCGGTCCAGGAGGTCATCGACGCCGATCTGCCTCATGATCCGGCCCGAGAGGTCGCGGTTGTTGTTGGTGTAGAGGTGCAATTGGAAGCGTGTCGACAGAAGCTGCAGCAGTTCCCGGACACGGTGGTCGGGCTTTAGCAGCCGTTCGGGATGGCAGTCGGCGGCGAACCTTTTGTGCAGCTCCTGCAGGGTGCCCCCCAGCGCCACCACGGCGCGACTGAGCGTGCCGCCAACGTCGTCGGCCGCGCGGGTGGCCTCCAGCAGGGCCTCCGCCTCCGGTGGGGTGATCCCTTTGAGGTCGGCCACGTAGTGAATGGCGCTCCGGTTGACCTCCTCTCCCAGGCGGTCCTCCTGGTACAGCGTCCCGTCCAGGTCGAAGACGATGGCCTTGATGGTCAAAGCCCCATCCCCCATTTCCTCATGCACAGGAGCTGCGGGTTTGCCACCCCCTTGGCCTGGATCAGCACCTTGAACGTGTCACCCATGCCCCCCTCAGGCATCATCAGCTTCTTGATGGCGAGCCGGTGCTTCAGGCTTTCATGCTCGTCCTTCGCCTGGGCCACGAGCTGCATCAGTTCCTCCATGAGCCCCACGCCGAGCAGGAAGCGGTACTGCTCGCCGTACCAGACCGCGACCAGGTCTGCCTCTTTGCCCGCCTCGATCAGGGAACTGAAGTTGATGTGGGTGGTGATGTCCTGCTCTCCCACCATCTGGTAGGGATCTTCGTTGGTGCTGTGCTTGTGGTAGCAGAGCAGGGTGCCGTTGCGCCTTTGCGGGGTGTAAAGCTCCTCGGCGAGATAGCCGTAATCGATGGTGAGCACGAAGCCGCGCTCGAGCGTTGCGGCGGCACGGGTGATCCACGCCGGTGCGGCAAGGTTGATCTCCGCCCGTTGTCCGGGCATGAGCCGCACCTCGAACTTTTGCAAGTAGGCCGCCAACTCCGGAGTGGACGGGGGGAGCAGCTTTTCACGGAAGCCGTTGGCATCCGCGGAAACGAAGACCTCCTTGAGGCCGTCCTCCGCCATCTCGACCAAGTGCACCGGCATGGCATCGAACAGCTCGTTTGAGATGATGCAGCCGGTGAACCTGAGCGCGCCGTCGGAGAGTTCCTGGGGGGAGCTCCACGCTAACCGATCGGCGTGTTGAGCGAGCCGTGCGGCCTGGGCCTCCTGCAGGGACGGCTCCTTCTCGATCAGGCGGTAGGTGAGGGCGGCGTAGAGGTTGGGATTCTCCTCCGCGATGGCGTCCAGGATGTCCTGCGCCAGTTGACCGCCCCCCGCGCCGGCTTCGGCGACGGTGAAGGATTCGGGACGATCGAGCAGTTCCCAGAAACGGCCGATCTCGCGGGAGATCAGGCGACCGAAGGCGCTGTGCACGTTCATGCTGGTGTAGAAATCCCCCTCGGCGCCTACCTTGCGCCCCGGGGAGGTGTAGTAGCCCAGGTCTGGTTCGTAGAGTGCGCTCTCCATGAAGGAGGCGAAGGTGATGTCACCGCGGGAGCGGATGCGTTTGAGGATGATTTCTGCCAGTTGCGTCGTTGCCACTTCGTCAGCCATTAAAAGCCCTCCTGAATCTGAAGGTCTTTTTATATACGGAACGAAAATGGTTGTCAACGCAGGGTGAATAAAGGGGGAAGGGGAGAGCTGCCTACTGTAGAAGCTGTCAGTACGACTGCGCCGTAGTCGTTAAGCCACAACAGTAACTCAAGCGTGCCCGCCCCCGGAGGGGGAGGGACAGGGAGGGGGACAGTAGACCCGCGCCGTCGCTTGCACCATTGCCGCCAGTTCCTCGCGCAGTTCCGCGGGGTGCAGCAGTTCGGCGTGGGCGCCGTAGGAGAGGAGCCAGGCGAGGATCTCCATCCTGCCGCCGGCGTGGAAGTTCAAAAGCAGCGTTCCGTCCTCCTGCTCCTCGATCTTTTGCGAGGAGTGCCAGACGCGGTCCCTGATGGCGTGCGCGATGGATGCGGAGAAGCGGATCACTACGTCCATGGGGGCCTCGGCCACGATGCCGAAGGCTTCACCCAGCGCGGAGCCGGGGTGGAATCCCTCCGGTATCTCGAAACGCTCCTTCAGAGGTTCGACGGCACAGATGCGCTCGATGGCGAAGGTGCGCAGCGCCTCACGTTCCTGCGCGTAGCCCAAAAGATAGATGCCGCCTTTCTGGAAGAGCAGGGTGTAGGGATCGACCCGGTAGTCCACCGGCTCGGGACGGTTGGGGGTGCGGTAGGAAATGACGACGGTTTGCTGGTAGAGCAGGGCGTTGCGGATCAGTTGCAGGTAGTCGGCGCAGCGGGAGTAGTCGCGCTTGCCCTGCAGAAGCGGCAGGGAGACCTCGGCGATGCGCTCCATGTGGGCGGCAAGGCGCGGCGGCAGCACCGAGTTCACCTTGCGGAAGACGCTCTGCATGTCTTCCAGGAACGGGGTCCCCTTGAGGAGGTCCAGTTGGGAGCGCAAAAGGGAAAGGGTCATCAGCTCCTGCAACGTGAAGCTGATGGGAGGGACGTCCTTGAACCGGGTCAGGAAGCGGTACACCTTCTCGCCATCCTGCCAGTCGGAGATGAGGGGATAGCCGGCCTCCTGGATGGCGACCATGTCGCGGTGGATGGTGCGCTTGTTGACGCCGGTCTCCTCGGCGAGCTCGGCCACTGAGATGCCGTGACGCGCCTCGATGAGGCGGATCACGTCGTGGACCCGGCCCGCCTGGGAGTATTTGCGCGGGGGACGTCCCTTTCCGGTCACGGCTGCTCGGGCTGCTGCTCTGCCGGCTTGGCCTTGGGCTTGCGGCGACGGCGTTTGCGCTTGGCCGGTGCATCGCCGTTAGCGGCCGCCTCCCCTGTAGGTGCGGTTTCCGCGGTCGGCTGGGCTTCCTTCTGCTCCGCCTTCTCCATCCCGGAACCGGATTTACCGCCTCTGCCGCGGGATTCACCGCGCCCTGATTTCTCGCCGCGTCCGCCGGATTTGCCGCCCCTGCCGCCGGGCTTCTCCTCGGTGCGGCGCGGAGGGCGGGCGGTTCTCTTGTAGTCGTGGACGAACATGTCGTCCTCGGCCCACTCGGTCGGGATCTTCTGCTTGATGAACTCCTGGATGGCCTCGATGAAGAAGGCGCCGTCCTCATCGGCCAGCGAGATCGCCATCCCCTCGGCGCCGGCGCGGGCAGTGCGGCCGATTCGGTGCACGTAATCCTCGCAGTCCTGGGGCAGGTCGTAGTTGATGACGTGGGAGACCCCTTCGATGTGGATGCCCCGGGAGGCGACGTCGGTGGCGATCATGATCGGCAGCAGGCCGGCCTTGAAATCGGCAAGGATCTTCATCCGCTTTCTCTGCTCGACGTCGCCGGAGATCACCTTGGCCGGGAACTCGTTGGCGTTGAGGCGGTCCTGCAGGTATTCGGCTTCGCGCTTGGTGTTCACGAAGATCATGGTCCGCTCCATGCCCATCTTGCGGAGCAGGCCGAGCAGCAGCGGGAATTTCTCTTTGCGCGCCACGTGGTAGAGCACCTGCTCCACGCGCTCGGCGGTCATCTGCTCCGGTGTCACCGAGACCTTTTCCGGCATGTTCATGAACTCGTAGGCGAGTTCCATGACCCGGGTGTTCAGGGTGGCGGAGAACAGGAGGTTCTGGCGCTTGTCGTAGGGGGGGAGCCTTCTCAGGATGAAGCGCAGGTCCGCGATGAAGCCCATGTCGAACATGCGGTCGGCCTCGTCGATGACCAGGGCCTCGATGTCCTTCAAGGAGTAGACCTTCTGCTTCAGGTAGTCGATGAGGCGTCCCGGCGTGCCGATGACGATGTCGGCGCCGGCCTTCAGTGCGTCGCGCTGCTTCATGTAGTCCACGCCGCCGTAGATGGCCTGGACGGTGAAGCCGGTGTGCTTGCCGAGGGCCTGGGCGTCCTTCTCGATCTGGACCACCAGTTCACGGGTCGGTGCGAGGATGAGGGCGCGGGGGTGGTTGACGGCGCCTGTTTTCTGCTGGCTCAGCAGTTTGGTGAAAACGGTGATGAGGAAGGTGGCGGTCTTGCCGGTGCCGGTCTGGGCCTGGCCCGCGACGTCCTTGCCGGTGAGGGCCAAAGGCAGCGCCTTTTCCTGTATCGGTGTGCAGTCGGTGAAGCCGGTTTCCTCGATGCCCTTCTGGACCAGTTCCGGCAGCTGCAGCTCGGTAAATTTCATGTCTGTGTTTTCCTTTTTTGCCTTATTTCAACCGGATACAATTAGCATGTTGTGAGAGAAATGGCAACGACAGAAAGGAGAGCAGGGGCGCGAGGGTAAAATCAGAAGCTTTAACGCAGAGGCGCAAGGGCGCAGAGGCGCTGAGGAAAGCGGTTGAGTCATGGCAGCATTGTCACCATGCATTAAATCTCTCGTCTCGATCTTATTGTTTGCTTTTCTTTGCGACTTTGCGCCTTTGCGTTAAAAAAAACTGTCTTCAGGTTTTTCTTTTGTGCCATTTATGCTCTTCTTCCTTGGCGCCTTCGCGTCCTGGCGCCTTGTATGTTTACGATCAAGCAGCTAGATTTTCTGTTCCGGGACATGGCAGTTTGTTCGCGTCTTGGGTTCGAGCCCGTCGCAAAGCGTAAAACGCCATGTCCTCTTCTTCACAGCCCGAACGGTT
>NZ_BLXY01000005.1:215000-257769 GCF_014193585.1 Geomonas paludis | reverse complement strand
GAGAGGGTCACACCCGTTCCCATCCCGAACACGGAAGTTAAGCCTCTCTGGGCCGATGGTACTGCATTGGAAACGATGTGGGAGAGTAGGTCGCCGCAGGGAATTTAATAGAGAAAGCCCCGTCTGATAATCAGGCGGGGCTTTTTCGCGTTCTGGCTGCTAGCTTGTTTGCGGCTCGTTGCCGCGGCTCTTTCCACCCGCTGCGGCAGCGCCCTCACCCCCCGCCCCTCTTTCGGGGGAAGAGGGTATGTCATTTCTTTTCCCCTCCCTTCGTCGGCCTTTACGTTGCAAATGACGGCATGCCGGATAAAATTGGCGGGTGTTAATTTTGCACTACGGAGGTTACTCTTGAAACTCTCCTTACTCGCCGTCTCTGCAGTCGCCTTCATGATGTCCGGTTGTGTTACCAAAGGCTACGTCAGTAAGCAACTCGACCCCATCTCCTGCCGGGTGGATGTCCTGGAGACCAAGGGGGCTTCACTCGACCAGCGCGTGAACTCTCTTGAGAGCAGGCTTGCAACGTTGGAGAGCCAAGTCTCTCAGGCGCAACTAGCCAACAAGGCCATGCTCGATGACGCTACCGCGAGGGCCGCTGACAGCGCGCAAAGAGCTGAGGCTGCCGCGACCACTGCCACCCAGGCCGCAGAGAGAGCTGAAAAGATGTTCGAGCTGGGGCAGAAAAAATAACCACGTCTATTGTCATGGCCAGCCGGCTTGTGCCCCTTTTGGGTGTTGTAGCGACCGCGTTCGTGCTGCTGTCCATTTCGGCGCGCCCAGTTCAGCCGGCTGTTTCCGGGCCGGCCGTCTACGTGGGTGGCTATGTAGGAGCGTTGAGTCAGTACAAGGTGCGCCAGGGGGAATCACTCATAGAAATCGCCAGGAGGTTCGACCTGGGGTACAACGAGATCCGGGACGCCAATCAAGGCGTCGATCCGGTACTCCCTAAACCTGGCGCCGTTATTACCATACCTTCGGCCTGGATTCCCCCGCCAGTTCCAGAACTACCCTGCATTGTCGTGAACCTGGCCGAATTGCGCCTGTTTTATTTTCCAGCGGATGGTGCCCCCCGCATTGAGTCTTTTCCGATAGGCATTGGAGATGAAGGTGCAGACACTCCACTGGGATATTTCCATGTGGTGGAAAAGATCGTTGACCCGTACTGGCATGTCCCAAAGTCGATCCGCAGGCAACGCCCGCAGTTGCCCGCTGTAGTTGCTCCTGGTGCGCGCAACCCTTTGGGGCGGCATGCGCTGCGCCTTTCACGACAGGACATCCTCATCCACGGTACCAACCGTCCCTATGGCATTGGCCGACGGTCAAGCCATGGTTGCCTGCGCCTTTATTCTGCGGACATGGCGGCACTCTTCGGCAAAGTTCGCAAAGGGATCCGGGTATCCATCATAAACCAACCCGTGAAACTGGGAGTCAAAGAGGGAAGGGTATTCATCGAGGTCCATCGCCAGGGAGAAGACGCTGCCGGGGTGGGAGAGATTCTGCACATGATGGCCGAAGCAAACCTGCTGCAACAAGTTGATATGGGTAAACTGGTGCGCGCCTACTACGAGAACAAGGGATATCCGGTCGAGGTAACTTGGAGTGTCCGAAAATAAGGGGGGCAAGCCCCCCCCGGATCAGTTTCTGACCGTCTACTTACTTCTTGGGCTTCAACGGACTCTCCTTGTAGAAGATGCCAAGCACCGACTGCTCATCCGCAGTAAGTCTTACTCCCCTGAGTTCCATGCGGTGCTGGATCTTCTGCATGTCCTTGCCGGCGGCGATGGCGTTCTCAATGCGTTCGGCGGTGTGGCATGATACGCACTTCTTGTCAATTACGAGGTGGGCTTCCTTGAAGGTGCCCCCTGTGACGCTGCCAAGGTTCTTTCCTGATGCAGGCGCGGACTTAGGCCCTTCCTGGCCGGCGTAGACTGAGGTGATGGAAAGAGCGGTCAATGCAAGTGCCACAACAATTTTATCTCTCATTGCTTCTCCTTTATCTGCTGGTGTAGAACCCTACATTAAGATATAGCAGAAAAAGATCGATTCGCTCATAGCAGTGCCAATTAAAGCTTCAGCACTGGCGAACTTCCTGGTTCCTGAGCGGGCGTATCTGATCATAATTTACTAAGACTTGCGAGGGATCGAAAAAAAGTTCCTGCCTTTTCGAGATGTGTGCTGCAGCGATTGCGCAGCTCCTCTGGCGTTGCAGCCTATTGGTGTATCGGTATAAAGACGTGGTAAAATCTGTGTGTCTGACGCTGCTCTTTAAGGTCTTTCTCTGGTATGGGGTGGGGGCAAAGGAGATACAGGGATGTTAAAGCTAAAGCGGATACTGTTGGTTGAGGATAACGCCAACGATGCTGAACTCACCCTGGAGGCGCTGGCAGAGCATAACCTGGTCAACGGGGTAGACCTGGTCAGGGACGGGGCCGAAGCGCTGGATTACCTTTATCGTCGCGGCAAATTCGCAGGAGAACCGCCGCCGAACCTGGCGGTCATCCTGTTGGATCTGAAACTGCCGAAAGTGGACGGCCTCGAGGTGCTCAGCACCCTTAAAGGTGACGAGAAACTCAAGTTCATCCCGGTGGTGGTGCTGACCTCGTCGCGAGAGGAAAGGGACGTTGTTGACAGCTACCGCCTCGGGGTCAACGCTTACGTAGTGAAACCGGTCAATTTTTCGGAGTTCATCACCGCCGTCAAGGAACTCGGTGCCTTCTGGGCCATCATCAATGAGCCGCCACCGTCATCTCAGAAAGGGTGATAGTCAATGCCAATGAAACAGGAGCGTCTGCGCATACTGCACCTGGAAGATGATCCCATGGATGCGGAACTGGTTCTACTGACACTCACCTCTGAAGGGCTTGATTGCGAGGTCGAGGTAGTGTCGAGACGGGACGAGTTCAGTGTCGCCCTGGAGCGCGGCGGCATGGATCTCATCCTGGCTGATTTTGCTCTGCCTGCTTTCGACGGCATGACCGCACTGGCAATGGTGCGCCAGAAACTGCCCGATCTCCCCTTTGTCTTTGTTTCCGGGAAACTGGGCGAAGAAGCAGCCATCGAGTCGCTCAAAAGCGGCGCCACGGATTACGTCCTCAAGAGTCGCCTGTCCAGGCTGGTACCGGCGGTGCAGCGCGCGCTCACGGAGGCGCAGGAGCGGGCCAAGCAACGCCAAACCGAGCGGGACCTCGAGGTCGCTCACGCAGAGATCGAGAAGCGGGCCGAAGACTACCGCAACCTCTTCAACAGTATCCGCGACGTGATCGTGGTTGCAGACCATAACCGGACCATATTGCACGTGAACCAGCCCGCTCTGCATGACATCTTCGGTTATGACTCCGCAGAGGTCATAGGCATGAGCAGCGGAATTCTCTACGCCAACGCCGAGGATTATGACCGTACCGGCAAGGAAGTCTTCGACGTAAAAGCGCGGGTGAAGGGAAAGCTGGTGGAACTGCATTTCCGCAGGAAAAGCGGCGAAGTGTTCATCGGCGAGCTTTACGCAATGAAGCGCCTGGATCGTTTTGGCAACGTGACCGGCAACATCTCCATCTTCAGGGACATCAGCGAGCGGAAAAAAGCGGAGGCGGACCTCAGGGAAAGCGAGCTGCGTCGCATGCAGTTGCAGCTTGAACTGGTCTACGCTGCCGAGATCCAGGCGAAGCTGCTGCCACGGGTATACCCGCAAATTGCCGGGTTCGACGTAGCCGCCCGCTGCCTCCCCGCGAAACAGGTCGGCGGGGACTTCTACGACTGGCAACAGGTGTCGCCGACGCTCATCAACCTGACTCTCGGTGACGTCATGGGGAAGGGGATGGCTGCTGCCATGTTGATGGCCACGGTCAGGGCCGCCCTGCATGCGGTCACCCTCTACAACCAGCCGGCGCAGGCGGTGCATCTGGCCGAAAAGGCCCTCAACGAGGATCTCGAGAACTCTGAAAGCTTCGTGACGCTCTTCCATGCCCAACTGGATTCCACAACCCGGACCGTCTCATTCGTCGACTGTGGTCATGGCTATGTCTTCGTCAGGCGTCACAGCGGGTCAGTGGAAACCCTGAACCCACGCGGGCTTCCCTTGGGGGTGCAGGGGGATGAAGTGTACCAGGAGGGAACTGTGCGCCTTGCGAAGGGTGATGTGATGGTTCTGTACAGTGATGGCCTGGTCGATGCGAAACCGGAACTGGAACTGACCCACGAGGCGCTGGCCAGGCAACTGGCAGGGAAGAAGAACGCGCAGGATATGGCTGATGCCCTGATAGCTCTTACCGGGAAGCCAGACCCGCAGCCCGACGACATCACTGTCCTGGTGCTGCGGGGGGTGTGAGTGCCCGGCACACCACGCACTACTCGCCTATGATCTTTACCAGGACCCGCTTCCTGCGCAGACCGTCGAACTCCCCGTAAAAGACCTGCTCCCATGGCCCGAGATCCAGTTTTCCGCCGGTGATCGCGACGACGACCTCGCGTCCCATGATGGTTCTCTTCAGGTGCGCGTCGCCGTTGTCCTCTCCGTGGTTGTGGCGGTATCGGCTATGCGGCTTCTCCGGCGCCAGCCCTTCCAGCCATTCTTCGAAGTCCTGGTGCAGGCCGGATTCGTCATCGTTTATGAAGACACTGGCGGTGATGTGCATGGCGTTACACAGCAGGAGTCCCTCGCGAATACCGCTTTCGTCCAGGGCCGCCTGGAGGTCGCGGGTGATGTTGACAAATCCGCGTCTACTCTTGATCTGGAACCACAATTCCTTCCGGTGATGCTTCATCTTCTCTCCTTGCTGGTGTTGTTGATTCAGGAATTCGTTTCGAGGCATGGCGCGGAGCCGAGGCCGCGAAGGCGGCATCGAGCAGGGCCGGTGCCGCCGCCCACCTGTTCCTGGAGTGCATGATTACCAGAAGGACCCTTGTGTCCTCCCGTTCTGCCACGGCAACGAGGCATTGCCCTGCGTTGGGCGTGGTGCCCGTTTTCACTCCAATGGCCCCGGGGTACCTTCCGATCAGCCTGTTTTTGTTCCTCAGGTAATAACTGCGCCTGCCGTCGAGCGTGGTGATGCGCATGTCATGCCTCGCCACGATCTTCGCGAACTGCGGCAGTTGCATCGCCCTCTCGGCCAGACGCGCCAAGTCACGCGCATTGGAGTAGAGGCCCCTGCTGTCATGGCCGCAGGCGTTGGCGAAATGGGTGTTGTCAAGCCCAAGTGCCCGTGCGCGCGCGTTCATCTGTACCACGAAATCCCCTTGATTGCCACAGGCGTGATCGGCGAGGGCCCGGCAGGCGTCGTTGGCGGATGCCATCAAGGTTGCCGCCAGCAGGTCGCGCACCCGGAACTTCTCTCCGCGCCGCAGCCCGATTCTGCTGCCGGTTTCGCGCGCCGCGCCGCGACTGACCACGACTACCTCGTCCAGGCCGCAACGTTCCATGACTACCAGCGCTGTCATCATCTTGGTGAGGCTGGCCGGAGCCCGGCGGATTCCGGCATTTTGCTGGCGCAATACCTGCCCGTTGACCTTAACGAGGTAGCTCGGCGCGGGGTGGTAGGAGCGGGCCGCGGCTGATTGGGGAAGGATAAGGCAGGAGCCGATTGCGGCGAGCACTAAGTAGATTTGGGGAAATGAGAAAATTTTCATGCAGCATGTTATAGCATCGTTTCCCGCTCCTGCAATTAAGCCGTGGGCGAAGGGATGTGGCAGTGACAGCCACCGTCAATCTTGGATTTACAAAGTGTCACCCCTTAAGGTATCTTGCTGACTTCGATTACCGCAGCGTGAGGTCGACATTGGCAACCAAGATACGAATACTTCCCGAGAACCTGACCAACAAGATCGCGGCCGGCGAGGTGGTGGAACGTCCCGCCTCAGTGGCCAAGGAACTGGTGGAGAATGCACTGGATGCGGGCTCAAAAGAGGTCGTGGTCGAGATCGAGTCCGGCGGCAGGCGGCTGATAAAGGTCACCGATTCCGGCAGCGGGATGTCGCGTGAGGACGCACTTTTGGCGCTCGAGCGCCATGCCACCAGCAAGATCGCCAGTGACGAGGACCTGTTCGCCCTGTCCACCCTGGGGTTCCGCGGCGAGGCGCTGCCGTCGGTGGCCTCGGTCTCCCGCCTTACTATCTCCACCCGCACCAGCGACAGCCTGGAGGGGACCGAGATCTACGTGGAGGGGGGGCGCATCAAGGAGGTCAAGGAGTGCGGCATGGCGCCCGGGACGGTCATCGCGGTGCGCAACCTCTTCTTCAATACCCCGGCTCGGCTCAAGTTCATGAAGAGTGCGGAGACCGAAGGGGGACACGTGGGCGAGCTGCTGACGCGGCTGGCTATCTCCCGTCCGGATGTCCGCTTCACCTATAAAAATGAGGGGAAGACCGTGTTCCGCGCCCTGGACGCCGACCTGAAGGAACGGGTGGCGACCCTGCTGGGGCGCTCCATCGCTTCTTTTCTCTACCCGGTTTGCCATGAAGAGCCGGGCGGCGTGCGGGTGACCGGCCTGGTCGCGGCGCCGGAGTGCAGCCGCAGCGCCGGCAGCCACCTCTACACCTACATAAACGGCCGCTTCATCAGGGACAAGGTGGTACAGCACGCCATCCTCCAGGCGTACCGCAACTTCCTGGAGCGCGGCCGCTACCCCGTCGTCGCCGTCTTCATCGACATAGCCCCGGGGGAAGTCGATGTGAACGTCCATCCGACCAAGCACGAGGTGAGGTTCCGCGAACAGGGGAGGGTGCACGACGCGATCCAGTACGCGGTGGAAAGCGTGCTGAAGCAGACCCCCTGGCTGAAGCGTGCAGCCGTACCGATTCCACCTGCTTCGACCGCCTCGGGCACGGGGCAAAACGGAGCAGTCGGTGGCGCCGCCAGCACGTCCGGGCGCCCCGCCTCCGTTCAGGCTGGTACCTCAAAGGTCGCACCGCCTCAGGTGGCCGGGGCGCCTCCTGTCGCAGCAGTCAAAACGGCGCAGGATCCGGTGCTCACCGCAGAGCCCCCGGTGCCCTCGGTCAGCGAGGCGAAGGTGGCCGAGATCCGGGAACTGCTGGTGGGGTATCAGCCCAAGCCTCAGCCGGCACTGCGCCCGCACTACCACTTCGAAGCACCGGCGCCGAAGACCGGGGAGCCCGCTTCCCTGTCCCTCGGCGAAGAGCCTGCCGCCCAACCTCGCAGCGCAGAACCTGCGCAAGCCCCCCGGCAGGAGAGCGAGACGCCGGGCTACTTCTCGTCGCTGGCGGTGATCGGCCAGTTCAACGCCTCCTACATCCTGTGCCAACGTGGTACCGATCTGGTGCTGATCGACCAGCATGCGGCGCATGAGCGGGTGGCTTTCGAAAAGCTGAAGGCGGAATTCGCAGGCAAAGAGGTGGACAGTCAGGGGCTGCTCTTCCCGGAAACCCTGGAACTCTCCTTCCGGGAGTCGGCGGTGCTCAGGGAGAACCTTGAGGAGCTGCGCCGACTGGGCTTCGCCTTCGAGGAGTTCGGAGGCAACACCTGGCTTCTGAACGGCGTGCCGCAGCTCCTGGCCGGCACGGACTACCTGCGCACCATCCGCGATATCCTGGAGGAGCTCTCCAGTTTGAGCCGCAGCCGGACCTTCACCGACATCCAGGAGGATCTCCTGGCGCGCATCGCCTGCCACAGCGTCGTGCGCGGCCGGCGGACGCTGACGGCCCAGGAGATCTCGGCGCTGTTCAGGCAGATGGACGAGACGGATTTCTCCAGCAACTGCCCGCACGGCAGACCGGTGATGCAGACGCTGACGCTGACCGACGTGGAGAAGATGTTCAAGCGGGTGTAGACCCCGGTACGGCAACCCGAGTGGTGCTGCCGCAGTAGATGAGAGAACATGACGCAAGAGAAGATAAAGCTGCTGGTGGTGGGGGGACCAACCGGGTCCGGCAAGAGTGATCTCGCCTTGAGGTTGGCAGAAGAGATCGATGGAGAAATCGTGAACGCGGACTCCATGCAGATCTATCGCGGCCTCGACATCGGCACCGCCAAACCTTCACCGCAAGAGTTGGCACGCGTGCCGCACCACCTGATCGATATCGTGTCGCCGGACCAGGACTTCACCGCCTCGGACTTCAGGCGTGAGGCGTCTGCCGCCATCGACGACATCCACCGCCGCGGGAAAAAGGCGATCGTGGTCGGGGGGACCGGGCTGTACCTGCGCGCCCTGTTGGAAGGGTTGCTCGATTCCCCCACCGGCGATCCGGAACTGCGCCGCCAGTTCGACGCTGTACCGGGAGAGGAGCTGCTGCGGCGTCTGGCCGAGGTCGACCCCGAGACGGCGGCAAGGTTGCACCCTAACGACCGCGTGCGCCTGGTGCGCGCTCTCGAGGTCTACACCCAGACCGGCCGTCCCATCTCCGCCTTCCGCGCCGAGCATGGTTTCTCGGGCGACCACTACCGTGCCTTCAAGATGGCGATCACCGTGGAGCGGGCCGAACTCTACCGTCGCCTGGAGGCAAGGGTGGACAGGATGCTGGAACTGGGGCTGGTGGAAGAGGTGCGGCAACTTCTGGCCCAAGGCTACAGCCGCGAATTGAAGTCAATGCGCTCCATCGGATACAAGGAGATGACTGCATATCTGGCTGGTGAAATGACGCTGGATGAGGCAGTTACGCTCATCAAGCGGGACAGCCGTCGCTATGCCAAGCGACAGATGACATGGTTTGGCAGGGAAAATGATATTTATTGGCTTGAATATCCCGCAGCATTTGCTAGTATCCTTGGTCATGTGATTGAATTTTTTGGGTAAAGGAGCGGAATCATGCCTAAAACGCCTTTTAACATCCAGGACCAGTACCTCAACCAGTCTCGCAAGGAGCGTGTAAAGGTCTTGGTGCAGCTCATGTCCGGTGAAAAACTGGAAGGGCATATCAAATCGTTCGATAACTTCTCTGTGCTCATGGAAGTTCACGGCGATATCCTCATCTATAAGCACGCGATCTGCAGCATCACCTCGGTGGATGGCGTGTTCCGACTGCACCAGTAGCTTCACCGCCTGTGCAGTAGCAGGGCTCCGGGTCGGCCGTCGCGACCCGGACGGCACCTACGCCGTCACGACAGTAACTCCTCCCAGCCGGCTCAAAAGGGCCGGCTCGTTTTTTATCTGTTGCCAAATTCCTCCTTCTCCACCTATCATTAAAGTCTGCGCGCCGCCGCTCTCACGCCAGCTGCCTCGCGGGTCTTCCCGCGTCTGCTGTTCCCGCAGCCGGAAAATCTCCACTTCGGCCGCGGGGCGCGCACCGGGAGGGATTTCATGTCTGGACTGACTATCGATAAAGTGTCGCCGGGAAGCATAGCCGAGGAACTGGAACTGGAGCCGGGGGATCGGCTGCTGTCGGTGAACGGGCACCCGTTGCGGGACGTTATTGATTACAACTATTTTGCAGCCGATGACGAACTGGAACTGGAGGTCGAAAAGGCCGACGGCGAGCTCTGGGGACTGGAGGTGGAGCGCGAAGAGGGGGAACCCCTGGGCATTTCCTTCCAGGCACCGGCGCCGGCGCGCTGCGGCAACAACTGCGTCTTCTGCTTCGTGCACCAGTTGCCGCGCGGGCTGCGTGGGCCCCTTTACGTGAAGGACGAAGACTACAGGCTCTCCTTTCTCTACGGCAACTACGTGACCATGGCCAACATCGGTCGCGCCGAATTGGACCGCATCAAGGACCAGCGGCTTTCACCGCTCTACATCTCCGTGCACGCGACCGACGCCGTGCTGCGCGAGAAGCTCCTGGGCAAAAACGGCGTACTCCCCATCCTGGACGTGATGCGGGAGTTGGCCGAGGCGCGCATCACCATGCACACCCAGGTCGTGCTCTGCCCCGGCTGGAACGACGGGGACGCCTTCGCACGCACGGTGGCAGACCTGGCCTCCCTCTACCCCTGGGTGGCATCGTTGGCGGTGGTGCCGGTGGGGTTGACCGAACACAGGCAGAACCTGCCGGCGCTGGCCCCGGTCACCAAGGAGTTCGCCGCCGACTTCATCGGCAGGTGGTATCCCGAGTCCCGGCTTCTGGAAGAGCGCCTGGGTGCTCCCTTCCTGTTTCTCGCCGACGAATTCTACATCAAGGGGGACGTGCCGTTCCCCGAACTGGACAACTACGGCGACCTGCCGCAGTTGGAGAACGGCGTCGGGATGATCCCGCTGTTTCTCTCCGAGGCGGAACAGGTGCTTGAGGAGGCCGAGGCCCTGAAACCGGCGAAACTGACGGTGGTCACCGGCGAATCCCCGTACCGTTATCTCTCCGACTTCCTGAAACAGCTGTCCGGTGCGACCGGGGTGTCCGTGCAGCCGGTGGCGGTGCGCAACAGGCTCTTCGGCCCCACGGTCACCGTCACCGGTCTCGTGTGCGGTGCCGACATCGTGGCGGCCCTGCAGGGGATGGAACTGGGAGAAGTGGTGCTCGTGCCCGACGTGATGCTGAAGGAGGGGGAAGGGGTCTTCCTGGACGACCTGACCCTGGACGACGTGGAGCGGCAACTGGGGGCGGAGGTCCAGGTGGTCGAGTCGACACCGTACGGGATCTACGACGCGTTGGTGCAGCGGCTGGGGTAGAAGCAGAAGGCAAAAAGAAAAGAGCCGGAGAGGATGCGTCCCTCCGGCTCTTTTTGTCTCAAGCTTTTCTTTTTATCGGCTCATGGCGTCGATGATGTCGAAGTCGAAGACGCTCTCGGCAGTCGATTTAATCAGGTCGATTTTCTCTTTGTCGTCCGCCGTCATCTTCGACACGTGCTCGGTGAGGGCGATGAAGGTCTCGGCGGTGTTCTGAGAGGTGCGCAGGTACGGGATGTTGCTGTCATCGAGGATGCGCTGGGTGATCGCCGACACCGGCGCCGATCCCGGGATGACGATGCCCGCCAGCTTGCGCCGGTAGGCCGGGATGTTGTACAGGGCCGACGCGGTGACGATCAGCTCGTCCCTGGAGCTGGTGGTGATCAGCAGCGTGGAGTCCTGCAGGGTGTCGATGACGCGCTGCGACGACGCGGCCCCCAGCTGGATGTGGTTGATGATCCGGTTCTTGCCGTCCTGGTCCCCCTGCAGCGGCAGCTTCAGGAGCTTGGAGAGGTCGAGCAGGGTAGGGTTGGCCAGGGTAGGTGAGTAGTCGAAGGCGCCGGCGACGTTCTGCTGGCGGCTTTCGAAGAACGTCCTCAGGAAGCCCAGGGTCTCCTCGCGCTTGTTGGCCAGAAGCTTGTTCACCAGGACCAGCTTTACCTGCGCCCCCTGCTGCTGGAACAGGGAGAGGTTCAGCTGCACCGAATCGATGACGCAGCCGATGCCGCCGCTGGCGACCATGATCACCGGTGCATCGAGGGTGCGGGCGATCTGGGCGTTGTTGATGCCGACCACCGAACCGACGCCGCCATGGCCGGATCCCTCGATGATGAGGAAGTCGTTCTTGGCTTCCAACTCGCTAACGGCCTTCTTGATGGCCTCAAGGGGAGCCTCGGGCGCGATCTCGCCGGAGAGGTACCTCTTGGTGTACCCCTTCCCCACCACGACCGGAGACATCAGCTTGCGGTCGGCCTCCATGCCGTAGATGGATGCGATCAGGGCCGCGTCCATGTCCATTTCCACGCCGTCCAGCATGAAAACCTTGGGGCCGATCGGTTTTATGAAGCCCACGCGGGCGTATCTCTGCTTGGCCAGGTGGAGCAGCGACAGGCTGATGGTGGTCTTGCCGCAATGCTGGCCGGTAGCAGCAATGAAAATCTTTTTACACATATGTCTAAGCCTCGTGGCCTTTCTTACGTGTTGGTACCTATCACCCGGATTATACTTTTTTGGGAAAATAGGGGCAACATGGTATACGGTACCGGGGCGGGAGCTGACAAAAAGGCGCAGTCGCTGTGCCTGCCGAGCGACGTTGTCACCTTATGGTTCTGCCTGGGGCAAGTCCTGTTATCTTCTTGACGCTTCCGCGATATTCTGCAATAATCCGCCGGTCCAAACGCCTGTTTGTTTACATCAAATCTTTCTAAGCTTCACCATCACTGACCACAGCGTAGAAAAGGAGCGTAAACGTGAAAAAGATCTGGGTTGTCCTGTCGTCACTGCTTGTCCTTGCCTGTGCCGTCTCTGCCTTTGCCGGCGACGGTTCCTTCAAGAGGGTCAAAAGCCAGGGTGCTCTGACCATCGGCCTCGATGATGCCTTTCCCCCGATGGGCTACCGCAACGACAAAGGGCAGTTGATCGGCTTCGACATCGATGCAGCTGAAGAAGTCGGCAAGCGTCTCGGCATCAAGATCAACTGGCAGCCGACCGCATGGGACGGCGTCATCCACGCTCTCAACTCCAAGAAGTTCGACTGCATCTGGAACGGCATGACCATCACCGAAGAGCGCAAGAAGGAAGTCGCCTTCACCAAGCCGTACAAGATGGACGGCCAGGTCGCCGTGGTCCGTTTCGCCGACAAGAAGCACAAGAAGCTTGCCGACCTGAAAGGCGCCAAGGTAGGCGTGCAGAAGGGCTCCTCCGCCGTCGAGGCCGTCAAGAAGCTTCCGGCAGCCCCCGCCGAAGTGCGTGAGTACGAAGACAACCCGAAGGCGCTGCTGGACCTCGAATCCGACCGTCTCGACACCGTCATCATCGACGACGCCACCGGCCGCGACTTCATCGCCAAGCGCCCCGGCAAGTTCCGCATCCTCCCGGGCAACATCACCAAGGAGCCGTTCGGCGTCGCCTTCCGCAAGGAAGACGTGGAGCTGCGCGAAGCCGTTCAGAAGACCCTCGACAAGATGGTCAAGGACGGCACCATGGCCAAGATCTCCAAGAAGTGGTTCGGCGAGGACATCACCAACCCGAAGAAGTGGAAATAGTTAACGTTTCTCCCTCCCCGTCCGCGGGGAGGGGGGACTGCCACAGTTAATCAGGTGTGCCGATGAAATTTTTTACCGGCAGGGTCGTCAAAAGAGCGATCCTGCTTTTTTCATGCTTGCTGTTACTCCTGGCTTCGGTCTGCTGCGCCAAGGATTACGACCAGCTCTTCACCGATGCCAACGACGCCATGGCGCAGGGGGATCTCCCCGCCGCCATCGCGCTGCTGAAGAAGGTGGAGTTCGAGAAGGGTGACGAAAGCGGCGCCTTCGTCAGGAGCAGGATGCAGATCGCGAGGCTGCAGTTCGCCCTGAAGGACATGGAGCAGGCAAGCTCCGCCGCCAAGGAAGTGCTGGCCGTCTACCCCGACAACAGCGAGGCCTTGAACTTCCTCGCCTCGGTCAAGCAGGAGCAAACGCCGCGCTACCAGGTCTTCATCCAGGACTGCCTCCGCTTCCTGCCGCAGCTGTTGAAGGGCGCGGTGATGACCATCACGCTGGTGGTGTGCATCATCCTCATTTCGCCCATCGGCGGACTCCTCATCGCGCTCGGGCGCATCAGCACCTTCAAGCCGGTGTCGGGCCTGTGCTGGTTCTTCATCTGGCTCTTCCGTGGCACGCCGCTGCTATTGCAGCTCTTCTTCATCTACTACGGCCTCCCGTCCCTGGGGATCACCTTCAAACCCTTCACCGCCGCCATCCTCGGTCTCGGCCTCAACTACTCGGCCTACCTGGGCGAGATCATCCGCGGCGGCATCCAGAGCATCGAGCACGGCCAGATGGAGGCTGCCAAGGCGATCGGCATGAGCTACTGGCAGGCCATGCGCCGGGTCATCATCCCGCAGACCTACAAGCGGCTCATGCCCCCCATCGGCAACGAGTTCATCGCGCTGATCAAGGACACGGCGCTCGTTTCCACCATCGCCATGGTGGAACTGATGCGCTCCGCGGACCAGATGTTCAACGCCTACTTCAACGTCACGGCGCTGATCCTGGCGGCGCTCATCTACCTGCTGTTCACCACCATCTTCACCTTCGTCTTCGAAAAGATCGAGGTACGGGCCGGCATCTATGAAAACCGCTAACCAACCGTTGTTAAGCCTCAAGGGGATCACCAAGCGCTTCGGATCGCTCACCGCCGTCAACGGCGTCGACCTCGACGTCTGCCCCGGCGAGATCGTGGTCATCATCGGCCCTTCCGGGTCCGGCAAGTCCACCCTGTTGCGCTCCATCAACTTCCTCGAGGAGATCGAGGAGGGGACCATCGTCTTCGAGGGGAACGAGATCGGCTACGTGACCAGCAAGCACGGGCGCCGGCACCTGGACGCGCCGCACAAGATCTGCGCGCTGCGCTCCGAGATCGGCATGGTGTTCCAGCACTTCAACCTGTTCCCGCACATGACCGTGCTCGGCAACGTCATGGAAGGGCCGCTCACCGTGCAGAAGAAGAGCCCGGAGCAGGCGCGCGAGATCGCCCTCGACATGCTGGCCAAGGTCGGCCTCTCCGACAAGCGCGACGTCTATCCCGCCACCCTCTCCGGCGGCCAGAAGCAGCGCGTCGCCATCGCGCGGGCTCTCGCCATGCGCCCCAAGCTGATGCTCTTCGACGAGCCCACCTCCGCCCTCGACCCGGAACTGATCGGCGAGGTGTTCGACACCATCCGCGACCTCGGCAAGGAGGGGATGACCATGATCATCGTCACCCACCAGATGGGGTTCGCCAAGGAGATGGCGGACCGGGTCATATTCATGGAGAAAGGGTCTTTCGTGGCCCAGGGGACCCCGGAGGACTTCTTCGCCAACCAGATGGAACACGACCGCATCAAGTCCTTCCTGAACCGCATCCTTTGACGCCAGCGGCGGCAGCGACCCTGCCGCCGTTTCCATTCGTTCCCCTCTCCCTTCACGCCTGCTTCTCCCTCGCCCACTGGTTCGACAACCCCCTTGCCCGTGCTACAATGTATCCGTTGTTTTTTGGCGTTTATTAACGTCTAGCTCCGGCTGTTCACATGGGAGTGCATCCGTTTTCGAACAGGAGCCGGGAAAGGGGGAGAGGCATGATCAGAGCGGATGAAGTCATCGGAACCATTCGGGCTGCACTCGAGCGGGAGCCACGGGTGAACCTGCACGGCCATCCCATCGAACTGGACTTTGCCGATGGTGTGGTCACCGTCGCGGGGGAGGTGGGGGGGATTGCCGCCAAGAAGCTTGCTCTCAGGATCGCAGCGACGCCTGCGCCGGTAACGGGCATCGTGGACCGCCTGCGCGTCGAGCCGTCCGAGCAGATGGAGGATGGCGCCATCCGCGACCATGTCTGCAACGTGCTCGCCAGCGAGCCCGCCTTCATGCAGTACGCGGTGCAGGCCATCGTCAAGCAGGACCTGGAAGAGGTGCGGGGCACCGCGCAACGGGGACTGGAGCGGGTCATCGAGGTCGAGGTCAACGACGGCGTGGTGATCCTGAACGGCAGGGCGGAGAGTATCTCCCACAAGCGGTTGGCCGGCGTACTGGCCTGGTGGGTGCCGGGGAGCCGCGACGTGGTCAACGGGATCGAAGTATGGTCCGACCCCGATGAGAACGAGGACGAACTGGTCGACCTGATCAGGATCGTCCTGGAGAAGGACCCGCTGGTGAACGCGGCCCAGGTCTCCATCCACAGCAAGGAGGGCGTGGTGACCCTGGACGGGGCGGTCCCCACCCCCAACAACAAGCGAGCCGCCGAGTCCGATGCCTGGTACGTACTGGGGGTGAACGAGGTGGTGAACAACCTGGTGGTCACCGGGTGAAGGAGCGCCCCAGGCAGCCCTTCGTCCCGCCGCGGCGGCAGGACACCGTGCGCCAGGAACTCACCGCCTTGTTGCGGGAAGAGGGGCTGACGGCGAAGGAACTTTCGGGGCTGGTGGGGATTTCGGAAAAAGAGGTGCTGGAGCACCTGGAACATCTGAGGATCGCACTCCACGGCAGGCTGGACATGACCCCGCCCCGCTGCCTGGAGTGCGGTTTTTCATTTCAGAAGAGAGAGCGCCTGAAAAAGCCCGGGCGCTGCCCGGTCTGCCGCAGCGAACGCATCACTGATCCCTCCTTCACCATCCGCTGAGCCTAGACGTCCAGCACCACCGTCGCGCGCCATCCCTGCGGCACCTGCTCAACCTTGTAGCGCAGCATGGTCACCGCCTTGACGTCGGTCCTCATTTCGTGCCGGGTCGGGGTGATCTCCTCCCCCGACAGCGTCGCCCGCACGGTGAGTCCGTTGTCGCTGGGCGAGATCTCGATGTCGGCGGGGAGCAGGATCAGCCGTCGGGCATCCTTGTAGAAGATCAGCTCGTTCAGGAAATCGAACAGCAGCATCTCCTCGTTCTCCTGCTCCAGCTTCAGCTCCAGCGTCTGGGCCGGGCGCACCTGGGCCAGGTTCTCCACCATCACCTCCATGGTGGCCCGTGCCGCCTCCCGGAACAGCTCTTCCAGTGTCGGCGCCCAGGCGTCGAAGGCGACGTCGGCATGTGCGATGTCGCTGCGGTACTCAAACGGCATGACTATCCTCCTAACCCTTGATGTTCCCGATGGGCACCAGGCGCGCCACGCGCTTGCTGAGTCCCGCCAGTTCGGTCGCCTCCACCACCTCGTCGATGTTCTTGTAGGCGGCGCCCGCTTCCTCGGCCAGGCCGCCGAAGGAGTCGGTGCGCACGTAGATGCCGCGCTGCTCCATGTCGCGCTGCAGCTTGTCGCCCCGGAAGTTCTTCTTGGCCTCGTGCCGGCTCATGGTCCTGCCGCTGCCGTGTGCGGTGGTGTACCAGGCGTCCCCCCCGGTCGACATGCCGGCCAGGAGGTACGAGCCGGTCTCCATGCTCCCCCCGATGATCACCGGCTGTCCGGTTTTCTGGTAGCACTCCGGGAGTCCCGGGAGCCCCGGCCCGAAGGCGCGGGTGGAACCCTTGCGGTGCACCAGCAACTCCTTGCGGCTGCCGTTGACCAGGTGCCTTTCCAGCTTGGCGGTGTTGTGGGCGACGTCGTACACCATGCGCATGCCGAGCTCGTCCGGCGAGGCGTGGAACAGGTCGGAGAACACCTCGCGGATCCGGTGCAGGATGACCTGGCGGTTGGCGAAGGCCATGTTGACCGCGCATTTCATGGCGCTGAAATAGGCCTGCCCCTCGGGGGAGTGGAAGGGGGCGCAGGCAAGCTCCCGGTCCACGATCTTGATGCCGTACTTGCGCTCCATGACCGACAGGAAGAGCTTCAGGTAGTCCGTGGCCACCTGGTGGCCGAAGCCGCGGCTGCCGCAGTGGAACATGATCACCACCTGGTTGGGGACGGTGGTCAGGCCGAAGGCGCCGGCGAGCTCCGGGTCCATGATGTTGTGCGGCTGCACCACCTGGATCTCGCAGTAGTGGTTGCCGGAACCCAGCGTCCCCAACTGGTTGTAGCCGCGCTCCACCGCCTTCTGGCTGATGTCCGAGGCGTTGGCGCCCGGGAAGCACCCTCCTTCCTCGGTCATGTCCAGGTCTTCCTGGGTGGCGAAGCCGTTTTTCAGGCACCAGCGCGATCCCTGCTGCACCACGGAACGGAAGTCGTCCCCCTTCATCTTGATGAAGCCGTGGCACCCGACGCCGGTCGGGACGCGCGCGAAGAGGCGGTCGACCAACTGGTGCAGCTTGGGCTGGACCTGCTCGGCGGTCAGGTTGGTGAGCACGAGCCTCATGCCGCAATTGATGTCGAAGCCGATGCCGCCGGGAGAGATCACCCCCGAGCCGGGGTCCATGGCGGCGACTCCGCCGATGGGAAAGCCGTAACCCCAGTGCCCGTCGGGCATGCAGTAGGCGTAGCGCTGGATGCCGGGGAGGGTGGCCACGTTGCTTACCTGCTCGAACACCCCCGCGTCCATCTCGTTGATCAGTTTTTCGCTGGCTATTATCCTGGCGGGAACCAGCATCCCTTCCTTGTAACTCGCCGGCAGTTCCCATATCGTTTCGCTGATCCGTTTCAGCGCCGCTGGCACGTTCATAGGGCCTCCGTTTGCGTCAGATGGCGATGCACCCGGAGATGTTACCACAACTGAAGTTGCTTCGGGTGAGGAGTGGCGTCGTTTTCAGGAAGGTTGCGGCAGGCGGCGAGCGGACCTTGGCCGCCCGCGTGGTGGCTACAGTTGGCAGGTCCGGCAGCGCCGGCACTGTGTCGTGCGGGGGATGCGTCAGGCCGGAAGGCGATGTGACAGGGATGGGGAGGGCTGAGTAGTGTCCTCCTTTTTCACCCAATGCTCGGACCTGTCAAAACCGACGATGCACCCGGTCGATACCAGGTGGTCCAGGAAGTAGTCGTTGATCACGTCGTAGGTAAAGTCGTCATAGCAGACCAGTACGCCCATTGTTGTCTCCTCCGGTATCCATCCGTGAACTTTACAGATGCAATTCCTATCGGAATCTTTCGGCGCGACCTGAAGAAAGTTTTGTCAGTACCCGTTACAAACATCGACTGCCAGCGGCTCAAGTAGTTGACAAGGGTACAGGGTCCCCTGTATGCTCCATGGGTGCTAAAGCGCGCAACAACTACGTTGAAGAGGTACTTAAATGGATAACGATCACAGGGAAGAGATGGAAACCGAAGAGGAGAGCTTTGCCGATCTGTTCGAGCGGAGCCAGAAGGACGCCGGCCGGCTGGAGCCGGGCGCCAAGGTCGAGGCGACCGTACTGCAGATCGCCAAGGACTGGGTCTTTCTGGATACCGGTCGCAAGGGCGAAGGGATCCTCGATATCAAGGAGCTCCTTGACGCCGATGGCAACGTGAGCGTCAAGGTCGGTGACAAGGTCACCGCCTGGTTCGTCTCTTCGCGCAACAACGAGATGCGTTTCACCACCAAGCTTGGCGCCGGGAGCAGCCACTCCGCCGGCAACGCGCAACTCGAAGAGGCCTACGCCGCCGGCATCCCGGTCCAGGGCGTGGTCGAAAAGGAAGTAAAAGGTGGTTTCGAGGTGAAGGTCGCTGGTTCCCGCGCCTTCTGCCCGTTCTCCCAGATCGCCCTGAGAAGGGTGGAAGATACCGCGGCCCTGTTGGGCAAGCAGATGTCCTTCAAGATCACGGAGTACTCCGAAAAAGGCCGCAACATTGTTCTTTCCCACCGGGCTCTGCTCGAGGAAGAACTGCAGCAGCAGAAGGATGCCCTTAAAGAGACCCTGAAGGTCGGCGACCGCGTGCAAGGTACCGTCACCTCGCTGCGCGACTTCGGCGCCTTCGTTTCCATCGGTGCCGTCGAAGGGCTCCTGCCGGTGTCCGAGGTTGCCTGGGCTCGCGTCAACCACGTCAGCGAAGTCCTTACCGTCGGCCAGGAAGTAGAGGTGGTGGTGAAGGGGATCGACTGGGAGAAGAACCGCATCTCCTTCTCCTTGAAAGACACCCTGGCCGATCCGTGGGAAGAAGCGGCGAGCGCGTTCCCCGAGGGGTCCTACCAGAACGGCAAGGTGGCAAGGCTGACCCCGTTCGGCGCTTTCGTGACCCTCGCCAGCGGCGTCGACGGCCTGATCCACATCTCCAAGCTCGGTGCGGGCAAGAGAATCCAGCACCCGAAAGAAGTTCTCTCCGAAGGGCAGGAAGTCGAAGTGAAGGTCGAGGCGGTGGATCGCGAAGCCAAGAAGATCTCGCTCGCCCTCGCCTCGGTCAGCCGCGCCGCCGAGGAGCAGGCCCAGAGCATGGACGCCTACAAGAAGACCGTGGCCGAGGCCCCCAAGGGTATGGGTACCTTGGGCGACCTGCTCAAGGCGAAGCTGAAGGGCTAAGCGTTGGAGGATCTTTTCCCCGACCCCGCCCAACTGCTGAAGCTGGCCCGCACCCGGATGCCCTACGGCAAGTACGCCGGGTCACTGCTGGTGGACCTCCCCGAGCCGTACCTGGTCTGGATGCGGCAGAAGGGGTTCCCCGAAGGTGAACTGGGAGCCATGCTCGAGTCTATGTACGAAATAAAGGCCAACGGCCTGGAGTACCTGTTCGATCCGCTGCTGCACCGCTGATGGGCAGCCCACTCCAAAACAAAAAGCCCCTCTTGCCGCAAGGCAAGGGGGGCTTTGCATTTCACGCCGAAAGGTCGGCGCTCAGCGGCTCCACTCCACCCGGACCATGCGCTGGTCGTGGCTCCACTTGTAGTGCAGTTCGCCGCGCTGCGACTTGTACAGTTCGCGCCCGATCTTCTGGGCCAGCTTGTCCTCGGTTGTGGTGATGACGATGCCGCCATTTTCCTCCTTGATCTCCATGATCCGCCCCAGAGGATTTTTCTCCCGGTGCTTGGTCTCCTGCTGTTTCACCGTGTTCAGGATCTCTTCCCTGTGCTGCGCCAGGTAGGACCCGCTGAGGGTGACCACGCCTGCCGGATCCTCGCCCACGATGCGCTGGCAGGCGGGGCAGAGTATCTCACCCTTGGGCGCAGCAGCAGATGCGCCTTCGATTTGCCAGCGTTTGTTGTGGTAGACGATGCCGCACCCCTTGCACACGGTCCCCTCCGGCAGCCCGCGCTTGGGAAGGTACGGCTCGACGCTACGGGTGGTCATCTTTCCTTTCTCTTCCATGGTTATTCTGGATCCGCGTGGCATGGCGACCTCCGTTGTTTTGATTGGCCGAAATTAACACGGGCTAAGTATAGCACTCCAGCCTAACAGGGGAAGCCGATACTGGGTGGAAAGAATGTCATCAAGGGGACGCGGTCCCGGCATTGCGAGTCATGCAGACCGCGGACATGAAAAAGGCCCGGATGCTGATGCAACCGGGCCTTTCCTGAAAAATGTAACTGGCGCTTAAATCTTGAGATCCTTTACCCCTATCCGCCGGTGGAAGTGGTTCCTCGCGGCGTAGAGACATGCTCCGGCGGGACCATGTCACCCGTATCTCGCGGTTTCTTCCCCTTTTTGAAGCGGTTGTTACGCGCATGACGGATGAGATTATTATAGGCCAATCGGCTTGATCTCCTTAAGCGCCAGCTACGAGCTCCAGAGTGCCGTACAGGTTTATGTGAGACCACGCTCTTTTGTAAATCATTTCCCCGGAAAACGCTTTAGGCAGTTCCTTGGAAGCATCTGGACCTGCACACCACGTCTGAAACCCGAGAAGTTGGAAGTGTGGAATAATCAGGGTACCTCACGCCACCTCTACCTGTACCCCAGAGCTGTTTTCAAAGAACAACTCTCTGCTACGATTTAAGTGTACGCCTGCCCCGGATAAGAGTCAACAGGTTGATGTATGGTGCTTTTGATAGCTTATTGGGGTATCTTAATGTCATGGGGCGGCCGCTGTTACTGTGCTGATGGTGTTGTTGCCGAGGGGCGATCGAGCGAGAAGAGCCGAGGTAGTATCGAGGGGGGGGAGCCATGAACAGCGCTACGACAAAAGAACTGGCCGTGAGGAAGGAGCGCATGCTGAGCCAGCACCTGGTGGGGCGGGGCATCGTGGACCAGACGGTGCTGAAGGCAATGCGCGAGGTGCCGCGCGAAGAGTTCCTCCCGCCGGGCATGGAGTACCTTGCCTACGAAGACGGGCCGTTGCCGATCCAGGACGGGCAGACCATTTCGCAGCCCTACATCGTCGCCTACATGATCGAGGCGCTGCAACTGCAGGGGCGCGAGAAGGTCCTGGAGATCGGCACCGGTTCCGGCTACGCTGCGGCCGTCCTCAGCCTGTGCGCGGCGGAGGTTTATACGGTGGAGAGGCTCCCGTCCCTGGCGCACCTGGCCTCGGAGCGGCTGCGCGAACTCGGCTACCGCAATGTGACGGTGCATCTGGGCGACGGCACGCTGGGGTGGCAGGATCATGCCCCCTACGACGCCATCGTCGTGACCGCCGGGGCGCCCGACGTGCCGGAAGAGCTGGCACGGCAGCTGGCACCGGGAGGGCGGCTGGTGATCCCGGTCGGCCCCACGCCGCACCTGCAGAACCTGGTGCGGGTGCGCAGGGACCGCAGCGGCAGCCTGCACATGGAAACCCTCTGCGCGGTCCGATTCGTACCGCTGATCGGCGCGCAGGGGTGGGAGGACTAGGAGAGAGCCAGCGTCTCGGCGGCGGGGACGTCGTTCAGGGTCTTGAGGAAGGACTCGTCGCTCACCGCGCCGCAGCGGGTGGCAAGCCGCAGTAGCGATTCCGGCAACGGTGCCGGGATGTCGATCTCTTCACCGGTGGCGGGGTGTATCAGCGTGGTCCTGAAGGAGTGCAGCGCGTGGCCGGTGAAGCCGGAAAGCTTCCTGCCGCCGTAGCGCTTGTCCCCAAGGATCGGGTGCCCGATCATCCTGAAGTGTTGCCTGATCTGGTGCATGCGCCCGGTGAGGGGATACACCGCCAGCAGCGAGACGCCGCCCCCCTGGAAGAGCCTCACGTAACTGGTCTGCGACTCCTTGCCGTCGAGTGCCGCATCGATGGTCCCCTGCTTCTGCAGTTTCCCCTCCACCATGGCGAGGTACAGCTTGCCGAGCCCTTCCTCCTGCACCATCTTGCCGAACATGCCCGCGGCGACCGCGCTCTTGGCCAGGATGATGGCCCCGGAGGTCCCTTTGTCCAGCCGGTTGACCGGGCGCAGCCTGCCGACGCCGTCGCGTTTTTTCAAAAGCGTCTCGGCCAGGTCGACCAGGGTGATCTCTTCCGGGTCCTCGGTGCGGTGCACGGCGAGGCCGGCCGGTTTGTTGAAGCAGATGATCCAGCTGTCCTCGAACAGGATGTCGAGTTCCGGGGTGAGCCGGGCCAGGAAGGCCGCGGTCTTGGAACTTTCCTTGAGCGTCACCTGGTCCGCATAGCGCAGCAGGTCGCCGGGTTCGGCGGGGGTGCCGTTCACCTTGAGGTGTCCCGAGTTGATCAGCTTCTTGATGTAGGAAAACTGCGCGCTGGGAAGGAGGTTGCGCATGAAACTGTCCACGCGCCGCAGGTGGTCTTGGGCCGATATTTCGTAGGTTAACATGGGTCGGAGTATACCTTCATGAGGAAGAAGGCGCAAGGGAATCCGCCACGTACCCTTTCCCGCCGGGAGAGGGTGGCCGAAGGCCGGGTGAGGGAAGCTTGCCCTCACCCCTGCCCCTCTCCCGAAGGGTGAGGGGGGGGACAAAGAAAAGGGCGCACCCGGTGTGGGTGCGCCCTTGGTACAGCAAAGGCGGGCCAATGATTATTCGCCCCTACCTCTTCACGTTGTAGAAGACGTCGGCGCCTCTGAACAGGGCGACTTCGTCCAGCTCGTCCTCGATCCTCAGGAGCTGGTTGTACTTGGCGACGCGGTCGGTGCGGCAGAGGGAACCGGTCTTGATCTGGCCGGCGTTGACGGCAACGGCCAGGTCGGCCAGGGTCACGTCCTCGGTCTCGCCGGAACGGTGCGAGATGACACAGGTGTAACCGGCGCGCTTGGCCATCTCGATGGCGTCGAGGGTCTCGGTCAGGGTGCCGATCTGGTTCAGCTTGATCAGGATGGAGTTGGCGATCCCTTTCTTGATCCCTTCCTTGAGGATGGAGGGGTTGGTCACGAACAGGTCGTCACCCACGATCTGGATGCGCTTGCCCAGGCGGTCGGTGAGCTTCTTCCAGCCGTCCCAATCGTTCTCGGCCATGCCGTCTTCGATGGAGATGATCGGGTACTTGTTGACCAGGTTCTCGTAGAAGTCGACCATCTGGTCGGCGGTCTTCTTGGACTCGGCCTCGTTCTCCAGGGTGTAGACCCCGTTCTCGAACAGCTCGGAGGAGGCGACGTCGAGTGCCAGCAGCACTTCCTCGCCCGGCTTGTAGCCCGCCTTCACGATGGCCTCCATGATCACCTCGAGGGCCTCCTCGTTGGACTTCAGGTTCGGCGCGAAGCCACCCTCGTCGCCGACGGCGGTGTTGTACCCCTTGGCTTTCAGGACCGATTTCAGCGCGTGGAAGATCTCGGCGCCCATCCTGAGGGCTTCCTTGAAGCTCTTGGCGCCGGCCGGCATGATCATGAATTCCTGGATGTCGACGTTGTTGTCGGCGTGGGCGCCGCCGTTGATGATGTTCATCATGGGCAGCGGCAGTTCTTTGGCGTTGGAGCCGCCGATGTACTGGTACAGCGGCAGGCCTACCTCGTCGGCAGCGGCCTTGGCCACGGCGAGGGAGACGCCGAGGATGGCGTTGGCGCCCAGGCGGCTTTTGAATTCGGTGCCGTCGAGCTCCAGCATCTTCTTGTCGATGCCGACCTGGTCGGTGGCGTCCATGCCGGTGATCTCGTCCGCGATGATGTCGTTCACGTTGGCAACGGCCTTCTCAACGCCCTTGCCGAGGTAGCGCCCCTTGTCGCCGTCACGCAGTTCCAGCGCTTCGCGCTCGCCGGTGGAGGCGCCGGAGGGAACCGCGGCTCTACCCATAGCACCGGAATCCAGGAACACTTCGACCTCAAGTGTCGGATTCCCCCTGGAATCAAGTATCTCCCTGGCGTAAACGTCGGTTATCTGGCTCATCTCTACCCCCCTGGAATGAAATTTAATTGTGAACGGGCTGCGCCGCCCGTCTTAATGGAGCCTTCGTTATATAACATATCTGCCCTCAAAGGGAAGCAGGTTTTGTAAATTTTTGCTAACATGGCGAAGCGACAGCGGTTCCCAACGTATTTGGTTTAGATTGACAGTGCTGGAATAAACGGGATATATTGTCCCCTTGCTGCTATTCTCGCAGTCTCTGTCCTTACGACACGGGAACCATTGAAGATAATGCCCACCGAAAGCGGCGACAAACAGACAATTCAGACGCGTTCGCTGATCCGGCTCTGTGACAGCTGGATGGAAGCGGTTGCCCAGGGTCTCACCTGCGACAGGAATGAGAAGCGCAGCCGTTTCATCATGCTGTTCCTCACCGCCTTATTCCTCACCCTGTTCATCATTCCGAGCCCGCAGTTCCTCTCCGTGCACTACCGCGAAGGCGATATCGCCACCTCCGACATCCGTGCCACGCAGGACTACCTGATCGAGGACCTGCTGCTGACCGAGAAGAAAAGGGCGGAGGCGGAGGCGGCGGCCCCGTTTGTCTACACCCTCGCCGTCAACGGCAACATCGAACTGGTGCGCCGCTTCGAAGACGCGCTCGATCTCATGGACGACGCCACCCTGCACGGAGACGCCCGGCGCAGGGCGGCTGTCGGCGTGCTCGGGGTGGACATCTCCGCGCAGGAATTCGCGGCGCTCTCCCGCGTCAGGCAGCAGAGGTTCTTCCTCTCCGACCTGGCCCGGCAGCTGGGCCCACTGTACCGGCAGCGCATTGTCGCCGACCGCGGCCACTTCGCCGCCGACCTGCGCCACGGCATCGTGGTGGTAGACGAAGCCACCAGGCAGGACGTCGCCGGAGGGGACTACAGCGCGAGCATCGATCTCCCCGCGGCGCGCCGCATCTTCTCGCAGGCCACCCTGACCCAGGGAGCGTCGCCCCACGACCTCGAGATCCTCAAAGGGGTGGCGGTACGCATGATCGCGCCCAACCTCTCCTTCGACCGCAACGGCACCGACCAGAAGAAGAGCGAGGCGCGCGCCGCGGTGCGCCCGGTGCTGTTCAAGATGAAGCGGGGCGAGATGATCGTCCGGGTCGGGGAGCGGGTGACCTCCGAGCAGGCGATGAAGCTGGAAAAGATCTTCAAGACCAGGAACAGCACCCCCGTGCTCACCGGCCTGGGGATCTTCGGCCTGATCCTGGTGCTCTGCTACGCGCCGTACCGCTTCGGCCGCAAGAACATAAGGAAGTTCAACCCGACCAACAAGGACATCCTGCTGCTGTCGCTTCTGACGGTGGCCAACTTCGCCGTGCTCAAGCTGGTCTCGGCCGTCTCCACCGCCCTGGGGGGGCTGTTCCCCTCCATCGACACGGCGAGCTACTTCTACCTTTTCCCGTTCGCGGCCTCGGCCATCATCGTCAGGATCATCCTGAACTCTGAGGTGGCCCTGGTCTACTGCGCCATCACGGCGCCGCTCACGGGCATCATGCTGAACAACTCGCTCCAGGTGGTGGTCTACGCCCTCCTGGGCGGCATCGTGGGCGCCCACGGCGTGCGCCAGTGCAAGGAGCGGGGGACCATCTACAGCGCTGGCTTCAAGGTGAGCGCGGTGAACATGGCGCTCGCGGTCTGCTTCCACGTCTACAACGACAGCCCGCTCTCGCTGCAGCCGCTGTACTGCATCATCTTCGCCTTCCTGGGCGGCCTGATCAACGCGGTCTACGTCTCCGGCACCATCCCGCTCATCGAGGCGCTGTTCCAGTACACCACCGACGTCAAGCTCCTGGAGCTCGCCAACCTCAACTCGCCCCTCTTGCGCGAGCTGATGATCCGGGCGCCGGGCACCTACCACCACAGCGTGCTGGTGGGGAACATGGTCGAGGCGGGCGCCGAGGCGATCAACGCCAATCCCCTTCTGGCCCGCGTCGCCGCCTACTACCACGACGTCGGCAAGCTGAAGAAGCCGCAGTACTTCATCGAGAACATACGCGACGGCGAGAACCGCCACGACAAGCTCTCCCCCAGCATGAGCGCCCTCATCCTCATCTCGCACATGAAGGACGGGGTCGAGCTCGCCAAGGAGCACCGCATCGGGCAGCCGATCATCGAGATCATCCGGCAGTCCCACGGCACCTCGCTGATCAACTACTTCTACCTGAAGGCGAAGGGGCTGGAGACGCCCGGCTCGCCCCCGGTGGACGAGCGCGACTTCCGCTACCCGGGGCCCAAGCCCCAGACCAGGGAGGCGGGGCTCGTGCTCCTGGCCGACTGCGTGGAGGCCGCCTCGCGCACCCTCACCGACCCGACCCCGGCCAGGATCCAGGGGCTGGTGCAGAAGATCATCAACAACATCTTCATCGACGGCCAGCTGGACGAGTGCGAGCTGACCCTGAAGAACCTGCACGAGATAGCCAAGAGCTTCAACCAGATACTCGCGGGGATCTATCACCAGCGCATCGATTACCCCGAGCCTGCCTACAAGGAGAAGACGATTGCCAAGAAGCCAGAGGATATCGATAGCGAACCGCCAAAGGCGGATGCCGGTCGCGAAGACGCAGCTGCGAAAGGTGGCGCAGAGGATCTTAGACGCCTTGGGATGTCCTGAGGCGGAGCTCTCCGTCAGCATCGTGGGGGACCGGGCCATCCGCGTCCTGAACCGGGAGTACCTGGGGCGGGACAAGGCCACCAACGTGATCTCCTTCGCCATGCAGGAAGGCGAGTTCGGCGCCATCAATCCCGACGTCCTGGGCGACGTGGTCATCTCCGTCGACACCGCGGCGCGCGAGGCGGAGGAGGCCGGGCAGACCTTCCTGGAGCGCCTCTACTTCCTGCTTCTGCACGGCATCCTGCACATCACCGGCTACGACCATGAAAGAAGCGGCGAGGCCGAGGCCGCCCGCATGGAGGCCAAGGAGCGGGAGATCTTCTCCCTGCTGGTCGAGGAAGGGCTTGTCTAGCCGGGGCAGGGGCTTGCCTAGCCGGGGCAGGGGCTTGCCGGCCGAAGCCTTGGCGAAGGCCGGAGGCTCGCTATGAAGCCGACCCGCTTCATCGACTCCGTGAACTGCGCCATCGAGGGGATCCTCCACACCACGCGCACGCAGAAGCACATGCGTTACCACTTCCTGGCGGCGCTGGCCGTGCTGTTCGCGGCGCTTTTGTTGCGGGTCTCTTCGATCGAGTTCATGCTGCTGGCGCTGGCCATCAGCTTCGTCTTGTTCGCCGAGCTGCTCAACACCGCCATCGAGGTGGTGGTGGACATGATCTCGCCGGAGTACCACCCCATGGCCAAGCTCGCCAAGGACGTGGCGGCGGGCGCCGTGCTGGTGGCCGCCTTCGGCACCGCCATCATGGGCTACCTGGTGCTCTCCAAGTACGTGCTCCCCTGGCAGAGGCTGGGCCTTGAGATGGTGGGGACCGAGTCGGAGCTGGGCATGGTGGTGTCGGCGGTCCTGGTGCTGATCGTGGTGGTGATCCTCAAGGCGCGCTCCGGGACCGGGAAGCCGCTGGAAGGGGGGGGCGCCAGCGGCCACGCGGCGGTTGCCTTTTCCATCGCCACCTCGGTATCGCTGCACACCCAGGACCCGCTCATCGCGCTTTTCTGCTTCATCCTGGCCGCCATGGTGAGCCACTCGCGCCTGCTGCTCAGGATCCACCGCCCCCGGGAGGTGGTGGTGGGGGCGTTCGTGGGGGTGGGCATCACCTTCGCGGTGCACCTGCTGTTCCGCGCCTTCTGGCAGGGCGGGCTGTGACAGACAATGCTGCAACATTAAGGAGACACATCCTTGGAAGAGGGTAACGGACGCAAGGGCCAGGGACTCATGGAAGCCCTGACCCGGCTCTTGTACGGCAAAAAGAAGGTCACCGGGGCGGAGATCCAGGAGATCATGGACGCCGGCGAGGAAGAAGGGGTCATCAACCAGGAGGAGAACGCGATGATCCGTTCCATCCTGACCCTGGGTGACTCCATGGTGCGCGAGATCATGCTGCCGCGCATGGAGATGGCCTGCGTTTCCATCGACAACGAGGTGCGCGAGGTGCTGCAATCGATCATCGCCTCGGGCCACTCCCGGCTCCCGGTCTACGAGGGGACCATCGACAACATCATCGGCCTCATCTACGCCAAGGACCTGCTGCGTTACTGGGGCGAGCCCGACGACGCCATCGAGCTCAGGAAGCTGATCCGTCCCCCCTTCTTCATCCCGGAGACCAAGAACCTCGAGGAGTTGCTGCACGACTTCAAGAAGCGGCGGGTGCACATGGCGGTGGTCATCGACGAGTACGGCGGCACTGCCGGCCTGGTCACCATCGAGGACCTGCTCGAGGAGATCGTGGGGGACATCCAGGACGAGTACGACCTGGAAACCGAGCGTCTCTCGGAGCAGGGGGACGGCTCCATCGTCGCCGACGGCAGGCTCCCTATCGAGGAGCTGGAAGAGCACTTCGACGTCGAGATCGCGAAAGAAAACTTCGAGACGGTGGGGGGGCTCCTGTTCCACCTGACCGGGCGCATCCCCGCCGCAGGGGACGTGATCGAAAACGACTCGCTGGTGCTGACCGTGCTGGAGGCGGACGAGAGGCGCATCGCCAAGGTGCACATCGCCAAGAAACAGGAGCCGGTCGGGGAGCCTGAGGAATCGTGACCGCGAGAACGGCCATGGCAGGCGAGGCGACGGTGGGGCGCTACCTGCTGGCGCTGCTTTCCGGTGTATTGCTGGCACTCTCCTTCCCGCTCCCCGGGATATCGGCCCTCGCCTGGATCGCCTTCGTGCCGTTGTTCCTGGCGGCCGACCGCGTCACCCCCCGGCTTGGCTTCCGCCTCGGCTTCACGGCCGGGTGCGTCGCCTACGCCGGGATCCTGTACTGGCTCAACGTGGTGATGATGAACTACGGGAAGCTGCACTGGACGGTGAGCGCGACGCTCTACCTCACCCTGGTCGGCTACCTGGCGCTCTATCCGGGGGCGGTGCTCTGGCTGGTGCGCCGCTGCGAGGCGGGCCGGATTCCGCTGCTCTGCTCGTTCCCGCTTTTGTGGGTGACCGGCGAAGCGATCCGCTCCTACGTCCTGACCGGCTTTCCCTGGGCGAGCCTCGGCTACTCCCAGTACCGCACCCTGCCGCTGATCCAGATCAGCGACCTGACCGGGGTGTACGGGGTCAGCTTCCTGATCGCCCTGACCAACGTGGTCTTCTACCGGATCTGGGTCTCGACGCGCCACCGCAAGCCCTACCCGGTACGTGCCCTGCTGTTCCTGGTGCTGCTCATGGCGGCCACCATGGTCTACGGCGTCTCCGCCCTGACCCGCAGCGACAGGGGCGAACCGCGCAGGGTGCTGCTGGTGCAGGGGAACATCGCCCAGGACCAGAAGTGGGACCCGGCCTTCCAGGACGCGACGCTGAAGACCTATGAGCGGCTGACACGGGAGGGGTGCCGGGAGCCGGGGACCCTGGTGGTCTGGCCGGAGAGCGCCCTGCCGTTTTTCCTGCAACGCGAGCCGGCCTATGCGGCGCGGGTCAGTGCGCTGGCCGTCGAGCTGAAGAGCCCGCTCGTCGTGGGGAGCCCCGCCTACGAACAGCAGGGGGGAATGGTTCGCTACCTGAACAGCGCGTTCCTCTTCTCCGAGCAGGGCGCCATCGCCGGGAGAAGCGACAAGCTGCACCTGGTCCCCTTTGGCGAGTACGTGCCGTTGGCGCCGCTGCTGCCGTTCGTGAACAAGCTGGTGACCGGCATCGGCGACTTTTCGCCGGGCAAGGAGGCCGTGGTGCTGCCGGCCTCCACCGGGAAACTGGGCGTGCTGGTCTGCTTCGAAGGGATCTTCCCGGAAGTGGCCAGCGCCTACGTCGCAAAGGGAGCGCAGGTGCTGGTGAACATCACCAACGACGCCTGGTTCGGGCGCAGCTCCGCCCCCTACCAGCACCTTTCCATGACTGTGTTCCGGGCCGTGGAGAACCGGGTCCCCCTGGTGCGGGCGGCCAACACCGGGATCTCGGCGGTGATCGACAGCAAGGGGCACATCCGGGGCATGACCCCGCTGTTCCAGGAGGCGACCTTGAGCGGCGAGGTGAGGCCCGGCGCCGGACGCACCTTCTACAACCGCTTCGGCGACCTCTTCGCCCTGATCTGCCTCTCCGGCAGCATCGGCATGGGTATCGCCTGCTACCGCGGGCGCCGCAGCTGACTTTTTGCCAATAACAATGATCGCCGTACCGGCGATGCGACCATAAAGGAGTTTTCAGATGTTCAGAGAAGAAATTGCCAAAATAGAGGACCTTGCCGAGCGAATCAACAAACTCCGGGGGTCTCTTTGACGTAGATGACAAGAGGGAGCGGATGCAGGAGCTCGAGGAGCTCACCTCCCGCCCCGATTTCTGGAACGATGCCGACAAGGCGCAGAAGGTGCTGAAAGACAGGATGGCGATGGAGAAGGACGTCACCACCTGGGAAAACCTGGAGCGCCAGTCCCGCGACATCCAGGAGCTGATCGAGTTGGGGAGCGAGGAGCAGGACGAGGCGACGCTCGCCGAGGTTCACGGCATGAACGAGCAGCTGGAGAGCGGGGTGAGCCAGGCGGAGTTCCGCAGGATGCTCTCCGGCCCCCACGACGCCTCCGGCGCCTTCCTTTCCATCAACTCCGGCGCCGGCGGCACCGAGTCCCAGGACTGGGCCGAGATGCTCCTGCGCATGTACCTGCGCTACTGCGAGAAGAAGGGGTGGAAGACCGAGATCACCGACTACCAGGAGGGCGACGGTGCCGGGATCAAGGGGGTGACCTTCGCGGTCACCGGCGAGTTCGCCTACGGCTACCTGAAGGCCGAGGCGGGCATCCACCGGCTGGTGCGCATCTCCCCCTTCGACAGCAGCGCCCGGCGCCATACCTCGTTCGCCTCCGTGTTCGTCTTCCCGGTGATTGAGGAGGACGACATCGAGATCAAGATCCCGGAGAGCGACCTGAGGATCGACACCTACCGCTCCTCGGGCGCCGGCGGGCAGCACGTCAACACCACCGACTCGGCCATCAGGATCACCCACCTCCCCACCGGGACGGTGGTGGCCTGCCAGAGCGAGCGCAGCCAGCACATGAACAAGGCGACCGCCATGAAGGTGCTCCGCTCCAAGCTCTACGAGATGGAGCTCCGGGAGCGCGAGGCCAAGGCGGCCGATATCGCCGGCGAGAAGAAGGAGATCGGTTGGGGGAGCCAGATCCGCTCCTACGTGCTGCACCCTTACAAGATGGTCAAGGACCTGCGCACCGGCGTGGAAAGCGGCAATCCCGACAACGTCCTGGACGGCGCGCTGGACGACTTCGTGGTCCCGTATCTCATGGGTGTGCGTCGGGAGACCAAGGATATTTAGGGACCTGAACAAGGATAGACAATGCACAAGGCAGTAAGACTGTTGATTATATATCTTCTTCTCCTCGCGCCGGCGGCCACCGGCTGCGCGGCGCAGCGCGCCGGGCTTTCCAGTGTCGGCTTCGCCATCCAGGTGGGCGCCTTCTCCGACGTGAAAAACGCGGAGCGCCTCACCAGGAAACTGCAGGAACAGGGGATAGAAGCCTTCTACTTCAAAAGGGAAAACGGCATCTACGCGGTGCGCTTCGGCGACTTCGCCAAACGGGACGATGCGCGCAAGGTGGCACAGAAGCTGGTGAAGGAGAAGACCATCGGCTCCTACTTCATCGCGCCGCCGCAGCCCGACCGCACCATGCTGGTGCGGGAGACCGTGATCGAGAAGGCGCCGGCCCCCTCGATCACCAAGCCGACCAAACCCGCGCCTACCGGCAAGAAGAAAGAAGAGCCGGCCAAGCGCGATCGCGGCGACATGGGTAACATCGCCGCACGCACCGCCGAGCGCTTCGTCGGCATCCCCTACCGCTGGGGCGGGGACACCGTCGTCGACGGCATGGACTGCAGCGGTTTCGTGCGCGCGGTCTACAACCTGTGCGGGATCAACATCCCGCGCACCTCCCGGGAGCAGTACCGGGTGGGGGATGCGGTTGGGCGTGAGGAGTTGAAGGACGGCGACCTCGTGTTCTTCGGGGCTTCCGGCGAGGAGATCAACCACGTCGGCATCTTCGTCGGCAACGGCCGTTTCGTCCACGCGCCGCGCCGCGGCGACGACATCAAGGTGAGTTCGATGGACGATGCCTATTTCCAGAAAAGGTTCGTGGGAGCGAAGCGTTATTTTTAATTACTTGCGCCCCAATCGCCGATAAGGTCCAGGCCGGGCAAAGGAAGAGCGAACGGTGACAGAGCAAAAAGGGGACAGGCACCTGCGGAGCCAGTCCCCTCGTGGCTGTGCCTTTAACGTAGAACGTAGAACATAGAACGTAGAACTCGAATTACAAAGAGACAGGAGCAGTTATGGCATTTATCAAGCCGTTCAAGGCGGTACGCCCCAAAAAGGAGTTGGCCGAGAAGGTCGCCGCTCTTCCCTACGACGTGATGAACACGGACGAGGCCATCGAGATGGCTTCCGGCAACGCGGTGAGTTTCCTGCACATCTCCCGTCCGGAGATCGATCTCCCCCGGGACATCGACGTGCATTCCGATCCGGTGTACGTCAAGGGACGCGACAACCTGGCGAAATTCCTGGCGGAGGGCGTGCTGCTGCAGGACGAGACCGAGCGCTACTACGTCTACCGCCAGAAGATGGGCAACATCACCCAGACCGGCCTCGTGGTCTGCGCCGGCGTGGACGACTACCAGAGCGGGACCATCAAGAAGCACGAGCTGACCAGGGCGGACAAGGAAGAGGACCGCGTCAAGCACATCGACGCGCTCAACGCCAACGACGAGCCGGTCTTTTACACCTACCGCAACGACCCGGCCCTCACCGCCACCATCGATCAGGTCACCAAGGCGGCGCCGCTGTACGATTTCACCACCGATGACGGGGTCTCCCACGCCTTGTGGGATATCGCCGATCCGAAGTTGATCGACTCCCTCACCAAGAGCTTCGCCGCCATCCCGACCCTGTACGTCGCCGACGGCCATCACCGCAGCGCCGCAGCCAGCCGGGTGCGCGACCTGAGAAAGGACGCCAACCCCAAGCACACCGGCAGCGAAGAATACAACTACTTCCTTACCGTGATCTTCCCGGACAACGAGATGACCATCATGCCCTACAACAGGGTGGTCAAGGACTTGAACGGGCGTAGCGTCGCCGAGTTCATGGCGCGCGTGGGCGAGCGCTTCGAGGTGACCCCGGTTGCCGGGGCGGTCAACCCGGAGGAGCGCCATCAGTTCGGCATGTACCTCGGGGGCAAGTGGTACGTGCTCACCCCGCGCGAGGACTCCTTTCCTGAGAACGACCCGGTCGCCTCCATGGATGTCTCCATCCTGCAGGACAACCTGCTCAGCCCGGTCCTGGGCGTGCGCAACCCGCGCACCGACCAGCGCATCCACTTCGTCGGCGGCATTCGTGGTGTCGAGGAACTGGAGCGGGTGGTCAATTCCGGCGAGTACATGGTCGCCTTCTCGCTGTTCCCGACCTCCATCGAGGAACTGATGGCGCTGGCCGACGAGGACAAGATCATGCCGCCCAAGTCGACCTGGTTCGAACCCAAACTCAGAAGCGGCCTCTTCATCCACTTGTTGGATTAAAAACTCATACAAACCTGACGGAGGAAAGTTGATGCGCAACGTTGAGAAGTTCCTCGTGCTATTGCTGCTTATGGCGGCGATAGCCATTCCCGCCTGCTCCCAGAAGGATCCTGCCAAGCAGCCGGCAACCGAGAAAACCGCAGCCAAGGCCGCTGCCGGGGCGGTGACCACCCCCTCCGGCCTTTCCTATACCGACCTCGTGGTCGGGACCGGGCCGTCCCCGACCTCGGGCAAAGGGGTGAAGGTCCACTACACCGGCACCCTGGAAAACGGCACCAAGTTCGACAGCTCGCTCGATCGCGGCCAGCCCTTCATCTTCAGGATCGGCGCCGGCGAAGTGATCCCGGGGTGGGACGAGGGGGTCATGTCCATGAAAGTGGGGGGCAAGAGGAAGCTGGTGGTCCCGCCGCAGCTCGGCTACGGGGCCAACGGCGCCGGCGGGGTGATTCCCCCCAACGCCACCCTGATCTTCGAAGTGGAGCTTCTCGACGTAGAGAAGTAATCATACCGGTGGCTTGCAATGGTGCCGGGGCGCTGTAAAGTTTTCCTTTGCGTTTTTTTCAGCCCCCGGTCCCCGTTGCGAGGTGCCCCATGCGCCTGTTGCCGCTGGCCTTGTTGCTGTTCCCGGTGCTGGTCTCTTCTCCGGTCCTCGCCGGGCAGAAGAGTGTCACCCTGTTTCTGGACGGGGCGCGGGTGGAGCAGGAGCTTGCCGCCTCCGGCGGCTACCTGGAGCTCCCCTTGCCGGATGCTTTCGCACCGGGGTCGCTGCGGGTGAAGGCGCCGGGGGGGACCGTGCAGAGGGTGGAGCTGGTCCCGGCGGAACAGGACCGGCGCCGCTCTGCCGAGCTGGCGCGCCTGCGGGAGCGCAGGGGCGAGTTGCAGGACCGCATGGACGCCCTGAACCGGCGCGAGGAGATCTTCTCCGCGGCGGCCAAGTCGCAAAGCGGCAAGGCACCGAGAAAGACCAAGGCCAATCCCGATCCGGTGGTGACGCTGCAGCAGGGTACCGAGTTTGCCCTGAACCAGATGGAGGCGGTCTACCGCAGCAAGCGCAAGTGCCGTCTCGCCCTCGATGCCGTGGAACGGGAGCTGGCCACCGCCTCCAAGGGTGTCGCGTCGGCGCGCATCTGGGTCACCGGAAGCAAGGCGCAGGTCTCCTACCTGGTTAGCAGCGAGCGTTGGACCCCCAGTTACGACCTCCGCTTTTCCGGGGAGGGGGGCGCCGAGCTGCTGCTGCACGCGAAGCTGCCGCAGCGCGAGAAGGGGGTACAGTACCAGGTGGTGCGCGGGACGACCGCCAAGCCGGGAGCGGTCGAACCGGTGCGGGGGGAGTTCCCCGTCCTTGCCCGCTATCCGCTTGCCGTCACCGGTGCGGTCGGTGCGCAGCCCCCGGAACGATTCGCTTTCGCCCCGGTCGAAGCCGGTCTTCCCCCCGGGGAAGCCGCCCTGTATTGGAAGGGTGAATACCTCGGCAGCGCCCCGTTCGCCGGGGGCGGCAGCACCGGGTTCTCCCTGGGGCCATAGCGAATTCCTTGCCTTTGCATGATTAAGATGTTATAAGGAATCGGCTTTTTGCCATGTGATTTGATATTCCCACCAAAAGGAGGAGATATGACCGCAACATCTTCAGACTTCGTCAAAGCGCTGGAAGTAGGGCGTCCCCCCAACGTAGCGAAACTCTTCCCCAATTCCAAAGCACTCCTGGTGAGCGGCAAGGTCATCGACCGTGCCATGAACGCCAAGGGGCATGCCCTGGCCCTGGCCGCCAACGGCCGCAACCACTTCGTCATCCGCGGTGTGCTCGCTGCGGCACAGAAGGCCAACGCCGCCGTGATCATCGAGATCGCCAAGAGCGAGGGTGGCCAGAAGGCGTACTGCCCGGTCAACTACTGGAACATGGCCCGCCAGGTGGACGCCGTCGCCAACGAGCTCGGCATCACCATCCCGGTCGCCATCCACGCCGACCACTACGGCATCAAGGGTGAAGCTGACGTAAAGGCGGCCAAGGTCGAGATCCCGAGCATGTTCGACGCCGGCATCACCTCCATCGCCATCGACGCGTCGCACCTCCCCGACGAGGAGAACCTCCTCGCCAACATCGAGCTCAACAGCATCATCCCGGCCTGGGCCGGACTCGAGACCGAGGTGGGCGAGATCAAGGGGAAGGAGGGGCTCTCCACCGTTCCCGAGGCACTCTTTTTGATCCGCGGCCTCAACGCCCACGGCATCTTCCCGGACTGGATCGCTCTCAACAACGGCACCACCCACGGCATCGAGGCTTCCGACGCCGGCATCCAGGTGGAGCTGACCGCGCAGATCCATGAGGCGATCACGCAGTACGGCGTCAACGGCGCCCAGCACGGCACCTCCGGCAACAGCTACGACAGGCTGCGCGAGATCGCCCAGAAGACCCGCACCACCAAGGCCAACGTCGCGACCGCACTCCAGTTCGTCTCCTGGGGGCTCGAGGTCAACGACTACGGCAACGCCAAGCTCGACGAGAACGGCAACTTCATCAAGGTGAAGGGCGAGGGAATGACCGAGGAGCTGTGGGCCGAGATGGTGGCCTTCGCCGACTCCAAGGGGTGGAAGAAGGGCGACTACAAGAACCTCAACCTCCCGTTCGAGAACAAGCTGCTGGCCCAGCCCAAGGAAGTGCGCGAGCGCATGAGCAAGAGGGTCGAGGACTTCGCCTACAACCTGATCGCCAACGTCTTCAACGCCGCCGACACGGCGCCGCTTGCCATCGACGCCATCCTCAAGGCCGGTTCCTACGACCTCGGCCCCAAAGGGAAGCGCATCGAGAACCCCGCGGAGTGGACCAAGGAACAACTCCCCAAGCAGGCCCAGGGACTTTCCAGGGACAAGGGGCCCGAAGGCAACTTCGAGGACTAGCAGCACCATCAAGCAGAGAAACACCCGGAGGGGGCCTCGTGCCCCCTTTTGTAGCTGGCTCTCCGGAGGGGAAACACGATGACCGAAAAGCGTAATTTTTCACGTGTCGATTTCAGGGTCTCCGCGTTGTTGCAGGCGGAGGGAGTGGCAATCAAGGGGGAGGTGACGGACGTCAGTCTGCACGGTCTCTACATGGAAACGCAGGAGCGCATCCCGGTCGGCACCCCGGTCGAGGTGACCATCTATCTTTCCGCGGCTCCCGATCCCATCGTCATCAACGTAAAAGGGACGGTGGCGCGCCAGGTCGAGGGCGGCCTCGGCTGCGCCTTCGACAAGATGGACGTCGAGTCCTTCGCCCACCTGCGCAGCATCATCTCCTACCAGGGGGGCGACGAGTCCAAGGTGATGGCGGAGTTTTCGGAGTACGTGGTCAAGAAGATGCACGATGAGTGATGGCGTATCTCTGCCGGACCTGACGCCGCTGCGCGACTGGTTCAGCTCCTACTGCAACTCCTTCCGCACCGCCGATCTGGAAGTGCAGCGCAACTTCGACCTGAAGCAAGAGCATACCCGCAATGTCTGCCGCGATGCCTTGCTCATCGCCCAGGGGATGGGGCCGCGCTTCGAGATGCTGGCCGAGGTGGCCGCGCTGTGCCACGACCTCGGCCGCTTTCCGCAGTTCCGGGACTACCACACCTTCAAGGACAGCGACTCGCTGAACCACGCCCACCTCTCCGCGCAAGTCATGAAACAGCACCATCTGCTCGATTTCCTTACCGACCAGGAGCGCGGCTGCATCGAGGTCGCCGTGCGCATGCACAACGCCTTCCAGGTTCCGGAAGGTCTTCCCGCCCTGACCGCCGACCTGCTCAGGTTGCTGCGCGATGCCGACAAGCTCGACATCTGGCGCGTTTTCACCGAGTACTTCAACGCACCTGAAGCGGAACGTGCTTCCGGCGCGGGGCTTGGCTTTCCCGATCTCCCCGGCTGCTCCGCCGAACCCCTGGCTGCCGTGTCCGCCGGGAACATGGTTCAACTCTCCACCCTGAAGAGCCTCAACGACTTCAAACTGCTGCAGGTCTCGTGGATCTACGACATCAACTTTGCCGCGACCTTCCGGCTGATCCGGCAGAGGTCGGTGCTGGAGCAGTTTCGCGCCATGCTTCCCCGGGACCGCGAGGTGCTCGATGTCCTGGCACAGGTGGGGCGCTACCTCGACGAGAAGCTGCGCGACGCTGCGGCGTGATTCCCCGGGCAAAAGGAAACACCAGTGGAACTGCATTACGCGAAGCTGTGGTTCAGCTTCACCCTGAGGCATGATGTAAGCGACCCCTACGCCTTCTACGCCACCCGTGCCGATTTCGAATCCGCTTTCCGTGCCGCCGTTTCCTGCAAACGCGGGGATTGTGCCGGCTGCCGGCGGGGCGACTGCGCCTTTTCGGCGACCTTCTCCCAAGAGATCGCGCAGGATCCGGAGGCGGTGCGCCGTCATCAAAAACCGCCCCTCCCGTTCATCTTCGATTTTCCCGTGCTCCCGCCGAGCCCCAACCGCGGGCGGGGCTGCGAACTCGCTCTCACCCTGGTCGGCAGCTCCATCCAAAACCTGCCCGCCTACCTCGAGGCGGTACGGATCCTCATCGAGAACAAGGGTGGTGTGCTGGTCGCCGTGGCCGCCGAATCTCCCGGGGGAGCGCGCGCCGACTACGCAGGTGACGGCTCTTTCCCCCTGCCGCTGCTCGGTTCCCTCGATCCGGCCCTCACCGGCCCGCTGCCGACGGAAACGGTGGCGCTGCGACTTTTGACCCCCCTGAAGCTGGTACGGGAGGGCCGCCTGCTCAAGGCCTTCACCTTTGCCGACTTCGCCCGCACTCTCATGCGCCGCGTGTCCTCGCTCGCCTACCACTATGAAGGCGCCGAGCCCGCCCTGGATTACCGTTGGCTGTCCGGGCAAAGCGATGCGGTCGATACCGTCGAGTCCGACTGCCGCTTCGTATCCTGGAACGGCCGTCCGGCCGGCATCCTCGGCACCGCCCGTTTTGCCGGCGACCTGGAACCTTTTCACCTGCTGCTGCAATTGGGAACCGCCACCCATCTCGGCAAAGGCGCATCCTTCGGCTACGGCTGCTACCGCGTGGAAGGTTAGGCCATCGCGCCCTTCTTTAATAATTAGAATCTTGTAATAACCTTCTTCTTGGTTAGAATTCCGAAGTGTCTTTTTCAGCCGAGTCGGAGGAGCAGGGTCATGGCGCACACCTTCTGGAGGCCATTGCTGATTACCGCCTTCTTCGTTTTGCTGCTCGACCTCTTTTACGGGACGATGGTGAAGCAGACGGCGGAGCGTGGGGCGGAGATAACCTACAGTCGTTTTCGTGCCGAGCTCGCCGCCAACAACATAATCAAATTGACCCTCCGGGGTAAAAGCGCCAAGGGACAGTTCCGCACCGCCATCAAGGTGCCGGCGGTGAGCGTCGAACAAAAAGGGCAGGACATCGACGTCACCAACTTCAGTACCATCCTCCCATCTATCGAAGATCCCACCCTGTTGCCGGAATTGAGCGCCCGGCGCGTCGACGTCAACGTCGTTTCCACCGAAGGCTCCACCATGGGCTCCATCATCCTGTACCTGCTGCCGTGGTTCATCATCATCGGGGTCTGGCTCTTCGTCATGAGAGGGATGCGCAAGCAGGGGCCGAGCGGCATGATGGGCGGTTTCGCCCGTTCCGGCGCCAAGGCCTACACCTCCGAGCGGATCGACGTCACCTTCGCCGACGTGGCGGGTATGGAAGAGGCGAAGCAGGAACTGCGCGAGGTGGTCGAATATCTGAAGGACCCCAGGAAGTTCCAGCAGATCGGCGGCAAGGTGCCCAAGGGGGTGCTGCTGGTAGGTCCCCCGGGAACCGGCAAGACCCTGTTGGCGAGGGCGGTTGCGGGCGAGTCCGGCGTCCCCTTCTTCTCCATTTCCGCCTCCGCCTTCATCGAGATGTTCGTAGGCGTTGGCGCCAGCCGGGTACGCGACCTCTTTGCCAGTGCGCGCAAGATGCTCCCGAGCATCATCTTCATCGACGAGTTGGATGCGGTTGGGAGAAGCCGCGGCGCAGGTTTCGGCGGCGGCCACGACGAGCGTGAGCAGACCCTGAACCAGCTGTTGTCGGAGATGGACGGTTTCGACCCGCATACCGAAGTGGTCGTCATCGCGGCGACCAACCGACCCGACGTGCTCGATCCGGCCCTGCTGCGCCCCGGCCGCTTCGACCGCAACGTGGTGATCGAGCGTCCCGACTGGCGGGATCGGGAGAAGATCCTCAAGGTTCACACGCGGCGCATACCCCTGGCGCCTGAAGTGGACCTCTCGGTCATCGCCAAGGGGACCCCCGGGATGACCGGCGCCGACCTGGAGGGACTGGTCAACGAGGCCGCCATTCTCGCAGCGCGCGACAACAAGCTCGTGGTGGGGTTGGACGAATTGGAGCGGGCGAAGGACAAGATCCTCATGGGTGGCGAGCGCCACATGGTGATCTCGGATGAGGAGAAGCGGATCACGGCCTACCACGAGGCCGGGCATGCCCTGGTGGCACGGCTGCTGCCCAGCACCGACCCGGTGCACAAGGTGACCATCCTCCCCAGGGGGCGCGCTCTGGGCGTGACCCAGCAACTACCCGAGGACGATCGCTACCACTACCCGCGTGCCTACCTGGTGAACCGTCTCTGCGTTGCGTTGGGTGGGCGGGTTGCCGAGCGCATCGTGTTCAACGACGTCTCTTCAGGAGCGCAGAGCGATCTGAAGCACGTTACCGAACTGGCCGAGAAGATGGTCTGTCAATGGGGCATGAGCGAGAAGATAGGCGCCATGACCTTTCCGCGCGGAGAGGAGCACCCGTTTTTGGGGATGAAGCTTGCTGAAGAGAAGACCTTTTCTGAAGAGATGGCGTGGTTGATCGATCAGGAGATAGCGTCGCTGATCCATTCTGCGGAGGGGAAGGCGATGGAACTGCTGAGCGGCAACCGCAGCAAGCTGCATGCCCTGGCCAACGCCCTGTTGGAAGAAGAGACTCTCAACGGCGAGCGGGTAGACGAGATCCTAGCTACCGCCTGACCCGCGACCAGCCCGCGTGCAGCCACAACAGGCCTCGGCGCCAGCCAGTCTACAGTCCTACCAGTCAGACCAGTCCTACCACAGAGGTCCGTCCCTAGTAGATAATGATGTACCCCTTCTTGCTGGCGATCCCGGTAATCTCAAGGGTGTCCTTGATCCGGAAGGTCTCGCCATCCAGCGTGAAGATGTACCCATCCCCATCAGGTACCGCCAACTCAATCAGGGACTCGAACGATGCTGTCTTGATAGTTTCCATGCGCCGCAATATACCATTTGCCATTCAAGCCGTAAAGGCTTTGCATCATTGCATTACAACCGATTTATGTCATAGTAGTGCCTACTCATTTCCGGCACCATCTTTTTGCTGCCTATTTCAATGTTATCGAGGTCTACATGGTGAGAAAGAGAAAGAGTGGGGTCTTGCTGCACCCCACCTCGTTGCCTGGCCCGGGAGGGATCGGTTCTTTCGGTGAAGAAGCAAAGAGATTCGTAGATTTTCTGCACAAGTCAGGGCAGTCCCTGTGGCAGATCCTTCCCCTTGGTCCCACAGCCTACGGCAATTCCCCGTACTCCTGTTACTCCGCGTTCGCCGGTAATCCGTTGTTGATCAATCTGGAGATGCTGCAGACCGAGGGTGACCTGCTATCGGAAGAGGCGACAGCGGATCTCGATTCCGAGCGCGTGGACTACGGCGCCACCGAGATATACAAGATGGCCCGCCTCAAGGAGGCCGCTGCCCGCTTCTTCGTGGAGGCTCCGCAAAAGCGCAAGGAAGAGTTCTGGCATTTTTGCGATACGACCTTCTGGCTGCACGACTATGCACTGTTCATGGCTCTCAAGGAGCAGTTCAAGGCGGTGAGTTGGAAGGACTGGCCGGATGCGCTGGCGAACCGGGAGCCGGAGGCTCTGTCATCCTGGAGCGAAAAGCTGGGTTCGGCCATAGGCGAGCAGAAGTACATGCAATGGCAGTTCTCCCGGCAGTGGAAGCAGCTGAAAACCTATGCCAACGTTCTCGGCATTTCCATTGTCGGTGACCTCCCCATCTTCGTCGCCTATGATTCCGCCGATGTCTGGGCCAATCCCCACCTGTTCCACCTGGACGAGAAAGGGGTCCCGATCGTCGTCGCCGGCGTTCCTCCGGACTACTTCAGTAAGACGGGGCAGTTGTGGGGCAACCCGCTGTACAACTGGGACAAGATGGCCGAGCAGGGATACGGGTGGTGGATAGCGCGGCTGCGCAACGATCTCTCCCTCTACGACATGGTCCGTATCGACCACTTTCGCGGCTTCGAGGCCTTCTGGGAAGTGCCGATGTGGGAGAAGACCGCCATCAACGGCCGTTGGGTCAAGGGGCCGGGAGAAGCGCTCTTCCACGCGCTGCGCAACGCGCTCGGCAGTCTGCCTATCATCGCCGAAGACCTGGGCATCATCACCGCCGAAGTGGAGGCGCTGAGAGACCAGTTCGGGCTGCCGGGGATGAAAATCCTCCAGTTCGCTTTCGGGTCAGGACCAGACAACCCGTACCTGCCGCACAACCATGTCAGGTCGTGCGTGGTCTACACGGGCACCCACGACAATGACACCACCGCCGGGTGGTTCCATTCTCTCAAGGCGAAAGAGCAGAAGAACGTGCTGTCCTACTTCGATCGGGACGGGAACGACATCGTGTGGCAGATGGTGAAATGCGCACTCGCCTCCGTGGCTGATTACGCCATCATCCCGATGCAGGACCTTTTGGAACTCCCCAGCAGCGGCAGGATGAACGTGCCCGGCGTGGCGGGAGGCAACTGGAGCTGGCGCTGCCCGGCCGATGCGTTCTCCGGACGGCTGGCGGCTAAACTCGCACGCGCCACCGAGCTTTACGGAAGGTTGCCAGACTAAAACGGTAGACTTTTTAATGGCAAATTTGTTGACACTGTGGCTACGGTTTTTGTATAGAGGAT
>NZ_BLXY01000005.1:0-210000 GCF_014193585.1 Geomonas paludis | reverse complement strand
ACGGTGGATGCCTAGGCAGAGAGAGGCGATGAAGGACGTGGTAAGCTGCGATAAGCTTCGGTGAGCCGCTAAACAGGCTTTGACCCGGAGATTTCCGAATGGGGAAACCTACTGGAGGTAATGCTCCAGTAACGTAGAGTAAATTCATAGCTCTACGTGGCGAACGAGGGGAACTGAAACATCTAAGTACCCTCAGGAAAAGAAAACAATAGTGATTCCGTCAGTAGCGGCGAGCGAAAGCGGAACAGCCCAAACCGGCTCCATTTCGATGGATCCGGGGTTGTGGGGCCCCGACGTGGGATTGATGATTGGTAGGAGAACGGTCTGGAAAGGCCGGCCATAGTGGGTGATAGCCCCTTATCCGAAACCATGAGTCACCCTAGGGTGTCCCCGAGTACTGCGAGGCACGTGAAACCTCGTGGGAATCCGGGAGGACCATCTCCCAAGGCTAAATACTACTCTCTGACCGATAGTGAACCAGTACCGTGAGGGAAAGGTGAAAAGTACTCCAATGAGGAGGGTGAAATAGAACCTGAAACCGTATGCCTACAAGCAGTGGGAGCACTATGGAGCAATCCAGTGTGACCGCGTGCCTTTTGCATAATGAGTCAGCGAGTTACCCTTTGCAGCGAGGTTAAGTTCATGGAACGGAGCCGCAGCGAAAGCGAGTCTTAATAGGGCGAGTTAGTTGCAGGGGGTAGACCCGAAACCGGGTGATCTATCCATGTCCAGGGTGAAAGGAAGGTAACACTTCGTGGAGGCCCGAACCCACTGGCGTTGAAAAGCCAGGGGATGAGGTGTGGATAGGAGTGAAAGGCTAATCAAACTCGGAGATAGCTGGTTCTCCCCGAAATATATTTAGGTATAGCCTCACAAAGTAAGTAGCGGGGGTAGAGCACTGGATGGGCTAGGGGCCTCACCAGGTTACCAAACCTAACCAAACTCCGAATACCGCTAACTGTTATTGTGGGAGTCAGACTGCGGGTGATAAGATCCGTAGTCAAAAGGGAAAGAGCCCAGACCGCCAGCTAAGGTCCCAAAATCTATGCTAAGTGGAAAACGATGTGGAAATGCCCAGACAACCAGGAGGTTGGCTTAGAAGCAGCCACCCTTTAAAGAAAGCGTAATAGCTCACTGGTCGAGTGGGTCTGCGCGGAAAATGTAACGGGGCTAAGCATAGTACCGAAGCTGCGGATTTGATCCTTAAGGATCAAGTGGTAGGGGAGCATTGTGTAAGCCTGCGAAGGTCGACCGTGAGGACGGCTGGAGGTATCACAAGAGATTATGCTGACATGAGTAGCGAAAAACAAGGTGAGAAACCTTGTCACCGAAAACCCAAGGTTTCCTACGTAAAGGTAATCTGCGTAGGGTTAGTCGGTCCCTAAGGCGAGGCCGAAAGGCGTAGTTGATGGGAAACAGGTTAATATTCCTGTACCACCTGTTGTTGCGATGGGGGGACGGAGAAGGGTAGACGATCCTGGCGCTGGTTGTCCAGGTTTAAGGTTGTAGGCGGGAAGAGGAGGCAAATCCCTTCTTCCATTCAACGCTGAGAACTGATGACGAGGGGGTATCCCCGCAAAGTCGTCGATCCCATGCTTCCAAGAAAAGCCTCTAAGCTTCAGACAGCAGGTGACCGTACCGTAAACCGACTCAGGTGGGTGAGGATAAATGTCCTAAGGTGCTTGAGAGAACACTGGTTAAGGAACTCGGCAAAATGATACCGTAACTTCGGGAGAAGGTATGCCCTTTTTGGTGAAGGCGATTCGCTCGCACAGCTGAAGAGGGTCGCAGAGAAATGGCGGTAGCGACTGTTTACTAAAAACATAGGACTCTGCAAAGTCGCAAGACGACGTATAGGGTCTGACGCCTGCCCGGTGCCGGAAGGTTAAGGGGATTTGTTAGCCGCAAGGTGAAGCTTTGAACCGAAGCCCCGGTAAACGGCGGCCGTAACTATAACGGTCCTAAGGTAGCGAAATTCCTTGTCGGGTAAGTTCCGACCTGCACGAATGGCGTAACGATTTCCGCGCTGTCTCAACCAGTGGCTCAGCGAAATTGAATTCTCGGTGAAGATGCCGAGTACCCGCGGTAAGACGGAAAGACCCCGTGCACCTTTACTACAGTTTGACAGTGACATTCGAATAAGCTTGTGTAGGATAGGTGGGAGGCTTTGAAGCTGGGACGCCAGTCTCGGTGGAGCCATCCTTGAAATACCACCCTGGTTTGTTTGGATGTCTAACCCAGGTCCGTCATCCGGATCGGGGACACTGTCTGATGGGTAGTTTGACTGGGGCGGTCGCCTCCCAAAGAGTAACGGAGGCGCGCGAAGGTTCCCTCAGGCTGATTGGAAACCAGCCGTAGAGTGTAAAGGCATAAGGGAGCTTGACTGCGAGACCAACAAGTCGAGCAGGTACGAAAGTAGGTCTTAGTGATCCGGCGGTTCTGTATGGAAGGGCCGTCGCTCAACGGATAAAAGGTACGCCGGGGATAACAGGCTGATCTCCCCCAAGAGTTCACATCGACGGGGAGGTTTGGCACCTCGATGTCGGCTCATCGCATCCTGGGGCTGAAGTAGGTCCCAAGGGTTTGGCTGTTCGCCAATTAAAGCGGTACGCGAGCTGGGTTTAAAACGTCGTGAGACAGTTTGGTCCCTATCTACCGTGGGCGTAGGATACTTGAGAAGAGTTGACCTTAGTACGAGAGGACCGGGTTGAACGTACCTCTGGTGTTCCAGTTGTTCCGCCAGGAGCAGTCGCTGGGTAGCTATGTACGGAAAGGATAACCGCTGAAAGCATCTAAGCGGGAAGCCTCCTTCAAGATTAGGTATCCCCGGGAGCAATCCCCTGAAGGCCCGTTGTAGACCACAACGTTGATAGGCCGGGTGTGTAAGCGCAGTAATGCGTTCAGCTTACCGGTACTAATCGGCCGTGAGGCTTGACCATAAAAAATTCTTAGAGAGGGGGGTGGACCTCCATCCCCCGATCATACACTGCCAAAATCCTACAGACACGAAATGCGATTGTTTAAGGGACTGGCTCCGAAAGGTGCCTGTCCCTCTAAATGGACAAGGGGACAGGCACCTTACGGAGCCAGTCCCCAAGAGTTTCTCTGTGGCAATGCCGAGAGGGTCACACCCGTTCCCATCCCGAACACGGAANGGTATCCCCGGGAGCAATCCCCTGAAGGCCCGTTGTAGACCACAACGTTGATAGGCCGGGTGTGTAAGCGCAGTAATGCGTTCAGCTTACCGGTACTAATCGGCCGTGAGGCTTGACCATAAAAAATTCTTAGAGAGGGGGGTGGACCTCCACCCCCCGATCATACACTGCCAAAAATCCTACAGACACGAAATGCGATTGTTTAAGGGACTGGCTCCGTAAGGTGCCTGTCCCTCTAAATGGAGAAGGGGACAGGCACCTTAGGGAGCCAGTCCCCAAGAGTTTCTCTGTGGCAATGCCGAGAGGGTCACACCCGTTCCCATCCCGAACACGGAAGTTAAGCCTCTCTGGGCCGATGGTACTGCATTGGAAACGATGTGGGAGAGTAGGTCGCCGCAGGGAATTTAATAGAGAAAGCCCCGTCTGATAACCAGGCGGGGCTTTTTCGCGTCTCGACTTCCAGGTTAGTCGTTGCCGCGGCTCTTTCCTCCCGCTGCGGCAGCGCCCTCACCCCCGGCCCCTCTCCCACCTTCGGGCCGCAGCCCTTCGGTCGGCAAGCCCGGGGGGAGAGGGGGGATCTGGTGCCTGTGCAGGGAGTTACTTGCCGAAGGCCACTTTGTAGACGTCCTTATATTCCTTGGCGAAGTGCACTTCAAGTCCTTCCTTCAGATAGTCCGGCAGTTCCTGGAAATCTTTCCGGTTGGCTTCCGGGAATACCAATGTCTTCAGCCCGGCACGCCGGGCGGCAATGGTCTTCTCTTTCACACCGCCTATCGGTAGTACCCGCCCGGTGAGGGTCAACTCGCCGGTCATTCCAAGCTTCTTCCGTACCGGCTTCCCTTGTATCATCGAGATCAATGCCGTCGCCATGGTTACCCCGGCAGAAGGGCCGTCCTTCGGGGTGGCGCCGGCCGGGACGTGCAGGTGCACGAAGTGGGTATCGAAGTAATCCTCTGGCGCACCGTACTCCTTCAGGTGCGCCATCACGAATGAATAGGCGATCTCGGAACTCTCGATCATCACGTTGCCCAACTGGCCCGTCTGCCGGAACCCCTTCCCCTTGCTGGCCATGGCCGTGGCCTCGATGGGTAACGTGGCGCCCCCCATGCTGGTCCACGCCAGGCCGGTCACCACACCCGGCACGCCTTCGAAGATCTCCTCGGTGGTGAAGACCGGCTGACCCAGGTACTCCGCCAGATCCTTCCTGGTAATGACGATGGGCTCCATCCTGCCGCCGGCAAACTCTTTTGCCGCCTTCCTCATCAGCTTCTTGATCCTGTTCTCCAGGGTGCGCACGCCGGCCTCGCGCGCCCAGCCGTCGATCAAGGCTGCCAGCGCGTCCCTCTTGATGCTGACCTGGCCGTGCTTCAGCCCGTGGTTCTTGAGCGCCTTCGGGATCAGGTAGCGCTTGGCGATTTCCATCTTCTCTTCGAGAACGTATCCCGAGAGCCGGATGATTTCCATTCGGTCCAGCAGCGGGCCGGGGATGGTGTCCAACTGGTTGGCGGTGGCGATGAAGAGAACGTTGGAGAGGTCGAAGGGGACATCCAAGTAGTGGTCGCGGAAGGTCCCGTTCTGCTCCGGATCGAGCACCTCCAGAAGGGCGGACGCGGGGTCCCCCTGGAACGAGGCTCCGATCTTGTCGATTTCATCCAGCATCAGCACCGGGTTGGCGGTGCCCGCGCTCTTCATGGCCTGAACGAACTTGCCGGGCATGGCGCCGATGTAGGTACGGCGGTGCCCCTTGATTTCGGCCTCGTCGCGCATGCCGCCCAGCGAGAAGCGGAAGAAGGAGCGCCCCAGGGCGTCCGCGATGCTTTTACCGATGGAGGTCTTGCCGACACCGGGAGGGCCGACCAGGCAGAGGATGGACCCGGAGATATCCCCTTTCATCTTGCCCACGGCAACGAACTCCGTGATCCTGTCTTTGACGTCGTTCAGCCCGTGGTGGTCCCGGTCCAGGATCCTCCTGGCCCTGTCGACGTTGAAAGAATCCTTGCTGTACTTGCCCCAGGGGAGGATGGTGAGCCAGTCGAGGTAGTTGCGGGTTACGTGATACTCGGCCGAGGCCGGCTCCAGCAGCTTGAATTTTTCCAGTTCCTCGGTGACCGCCCGCTGCGCCTCATCGTTCAGTTTGAGGTGCTTCAGGCGCTCCTCGAACTTCTCCGCCTCGGCGGTCTTCCCTTCCTTTTCCAGCCCCAGTTCCTTCTTGATGGCCTTCAACTGCTCGCGCAGGAAGAACTCACGCTGCTGCTGGCTGATCTTCTCCTCGATCTGCTTGGTGATCTTGGTCTGCAACCGGGACACTTCCAGCTCTTTCTTGAGCAGGGTGAGCACGAGATCGATCCTCTTGCGCACGTCGAACAGTTCCAGCACCCGCTGCAGGTCCTGCCCGTCCGCGGAGGTGAGGCTCGCGGCAAAATCGGCGAGTTTGCCGGGGTCATCGATGCTGGACCTGCCGAGGAACAACTTGATTTCCTCGGAATAGAGCGGGTTGATCTGCACCAGTTCCTTCAAGGTGCTGACCACAGCCATGGAATACGCCTTCAGTTCCGGGTTGACGGAAAGCTCGGTGCCGTACTGGTAGTTCACCGTGGCGAAGAGGGCTCCGTCATTTTCGCGCAGTTCCAGCATGGTGAAACGCTCCAGCGTGTTGAGCAGGAACTGTGCATTCTGGTCGTCGAGGTGCATCATCTTGACGATCTTTCCGGCAACACCGACCTTGTGCACGTTGTCCGCGCCATCGGGCTTCTCCGGGTCTTTTACCAGTACCAGGCCTATCGCCTGGCCCGGTGTTTCCATGGCGCGCTTGATCGCCTGCACCTGGTTCGGGTCGTTCAGTACCATCGGGATCAGCATGTTCGGGAACGCCGGGCGCGGTCGCAGCGGGATGATGGGAAGTCCAAGTGGCAGGACGTCCGAAGCAAGCACCAGCCCGCCCCCGTGTTCTTTGCCGTTCACTTCAGCTTCAACTATTTCAACATCCTGTTCGCTCATGATGAGACTCCTGGTGTGGTTTTAATAAAACGTAAGCACGGATGGTCGGACTGTCAACCTCACCGGGCCTGATCACCACTCTTTCATCGAGAGATGTTTCGGGGGCTCCGCCCCGGTGGCTCGGTTGATAATCCTCGTGAATGTTGTACACACATACAGGTGCGATTGAGAGCTTCAAGTATCAGTAGTTGCCATCTGAGACAAAGGAGCAAACCATGAAAATACTGATGGTGGTCACGTCCCACGACAAGCTGGGGGATACCGGGGAGAAGACAGGTTTCTGGCTGGAAGAGCTGGCGGCGCCTTACTACGTGTTCCGGGACGCCGGAGCCAAGGTGACCATAGCGTCGCCGAGAGGGGGGATGCCGCCGGTCGATCCGAAGAGCAACCAACCCGAAAATGAGACCGATGCGACCCACCGCTTCAAGTCCGACCCCGCGGCCCAGGATGACCTGGCCCACTCCCAACGGTTGCACGAGGTATCGGTCAACGACTACGACGCCGTCTTTCTTCCGGGAGGGCATGGCCCCCTCTGGGATCTGGCCGTCGATCCCGATTCCATAGCGCTCATCGAGGCCTTCGCAAGAGCGGACAAGCCGGTAGGTGCCGTCTGCCACGCACCCGCGGCGCTGGGAGATGTGAAGGGAGCGGATGGCGACTTCCTGGTCAGGGGCAAGCGGGTGACCGGGTTCACCAATGCCGAGGAGGAAGCGGTGGGGCTGACCGACGTGGTCCCGTTCCTGCTCGAGGATCGGCTCAAGGAGCGCGGGGCGCAGTTCCGGCACGGGGAGGTGTGGGGGGCCTACATCGAGGTGGATGGCAAGCTGGTAACGGGGCAGAACCCGGCATCCTCGGCACCAGCCGCCGAGGCCCTGTTGAAGGTGCTCGCCGCACGCTAGGGTCGGGATCTGGTGGCGCTATCGTTCTGCGACGGAAACGGGAAAGGAGACGTTATGGACACTCTGCGCAAGATAAAGAAGGTCTGGAAAAGCAAGCCCACCATCGAAGGGGCAGGGGTGCATCTCAAACGGGCCTTCGGTAACCACGAGGTGCCCATGTTCGACCCCTTCCTGCTCATGGATGACTTTCACTCCAACTACCCGCCCCATTACCTGAAGGGGTTTCCCTGGCACCCGCACCGCGGCATCGAGACCATCACCTACGTGCTGCACGGCAGGGTGGAGCATGGTGACAGCATGGGCAACAAGGGCGTCATCGGCCCGGGCGACCTGCAGTGGATGACCGCCGGCAGCGGCATCATACACCAGGAGATGCCCCTGGGGGACGACGAGGGGCTGATGTGGGGATTCCAGCTCTGGGCGAACCTCCCCGCTTCCCACAAGATGATGCCCCCGCGCTACCGGGGCATCGTCGCCGAAGAGATCCCGGAGGTGACCATGAACGGGATCAAGGTAAAGGTCATCGCCGGCACCGCGGGCGGAGTGCAGGGGCCGGTGCGGGACGTGGTGGCCGACCCGGAGTACCTCGACGTCACCATGCCGGAGGGATCCACCTTCACCCACGCCATAAAGCGGGGCTACACCGTGCTCGCCTATGTCATCGACGGCGAGGGGTACTTCGACCATGAGCGCAATGCCTATGAGCACGACATGGTGGGGACCAACTACTTCGACCTCGAACGCCGCTGCGAGTGCACGGCCGAGAACCTGATCCTGTTCGAGGACGGCGACGTCGTCTCGGTGACCACCCAAGGGAAACCGGTGCGCTTCCTGCTCATTTCGGGAAAGCCGATCGGGGAGCCGGTGGCGTGGTACGGGCCCATCGTCATGAACACCCAGGAGGAACTGCAGGTGGCGTTCGAGGAGTACCAGAAGGGGACCTTCGTGAAGTAACGGGGGGATGAAGAGGTGGTGCCGAAATGAAAGCGGGGCGCCTTGGCAGGCGTCCCGCTTTTTGCTTGGTAACTGCGGTAAATCAGTTGTTGCCGCTGCTGCCTTCCTGTGCTTTGAGCTTCTCGTTCGGGGAGAGCTCGATCTGCACGCGACGGTTGAGCGCCCGGTTGGCATCCGAGTCGTTGGGGACCGCGGGGCGGGAGGAGCCGTAGCCGACTGCAGCCATCTTGGAGCCCGGAACTCCCTGCGACATCAGGAAGTCGCGCACCCGGCCGGCGCGCCGCTCGCTCAAGGGCTGGTTGATGGCGTCGGAGCCGGAGGAGTCGGTGTGCCCCTCGATCATGATGGTGGTCTGGGAGTCGCGCAGGGTGGGGACGGCCTTGCTGAGAGCATCCTTCGCCTCAGGTTTCAGGGTGTCTTTCCCTACGTCGAACAGGATGCCGGAAGGAAGCGCCACGTACACCTTGTCGCCGTCACGCACCACCTCGGCCTGCGGCATCTCCTTCTTGAGCGCGGCTGCCTGGCGGTCCATGTAGTTGCCGATGCCGCCGCCTACTACTGCGCCGGTGAGGCCGCCGATGGCCGCGTTGCGCCCGCGGTGCGACTTGCCGCCGATGAGTGCACCGGCGCCGGCACCCAGTACCGCGCCGCCCAGTGCGCCCAGGCCGGTTCTCTTGAATTCGTAGCTGCCATCTGGATTGGTGGCGCAGCCGGTTGCTAACAAGGCAACGGCTGTCATGCCAACAATAATTCTTGCGATCAAGCGTGCTGTCATTGCTGTCTCTCCTTAATGAATGAAATAGTCACAGAACCCATAAAAGATATCACCTCACCTCCCCAAGATCAATGCTCAGTTCCACTTCAATCAGTAAGGGGAGCGCTACGAGAAATGAAACTATCCAGGATAGCGAAAGTTTCGGCAGGTTTTTCTTCCTGCGGATTGTGACCGCATTGCTCCAGCACCTCGAGCTTCGCCCCGACGATAGCATCCTGCAGCCGGGTTCCCTGTGACAGCGGCACGATCTGGTCGTGCCTCCCCCAAAGCAGGAGTACCGGCAGGCGCAGGTCCCGGTAGCGTGCGGCGATCTCTTCCTGGTCCAGCGGCACCAAGCTGCGGCAGGTTGCCACCAAGGCGCGCTTGGCTTCCTTGTCACGGTAACAGGGGGCGTACCTGGCAATATGCTCGCGGTCGACCAGTTTCCGGTCGTAGTAGGCCATCTTCAGCCCTGCCTTGATCCAGATGTCCGGGGCGTAGAGGGCGACGAACAGCGCCGCAGCCAACCGGTTCTCGAAGATCTCCGCCATGAGCGGGAGCCGCTGGATGTACCCGGGCCCGGCGACGATCACCATCGCGGCCAGCAGGCCGTCAGCCTTGCGCAGCATGGCCTCCACGCCGGCGAGCAGCACCACTGCCCCCCCGAGTGAATGTCCCACCAGGGTTACCTGCTCCAGTTCCTGCTGCTTGAGAAAGGCCAGCAACCGCACGCTGTGCCCGCGGATGGAATAGTCGGCTTCCTTGGGTTTGGACGAGGCTCCCGAGCCGAGCAGGTCGAGGAGGTAGAAGGTGTAGCGGTCATCGGGGAAAAGAGGGACCAAGTCGCTCCAGGTCTCGGACCTTGCCGCCAGCCCGTGGACCAGGATGACCTTGGCCGGTCCGCTGCCGTGACAGCGGTACGCCAGTATCTCCCGCTCGGAAAGACGGCATTGATGCAGAGGAAGGTCGGCCAGATTCATGTCGCTTATTTTAACAGAAAGCGGCAGGAATCGTGACAGACGTCAGCGAAATTTATGAAGTCTGATAGTATTGGAGTTCGTTAAAGGTGGGTGGTCATAAAAAAAGCCCGATGATGTTGATCATCGAGCTTTTTCTGAAAAAATAACTGACGTTCAAGTGGAACCTGCTCAATCCGTGGGGATGGGGTTTTCGTTTCTTGAGGTTGTTGCGGAATCCATCCTTATCAGGTTTTTTTATTCCATAACGGACGAGATAAAGAGCCTTCTCGGCTTGGCCTACCGGACGTCAGTTACCAACCCCGGATGTCGCTTCATGCATCTGGAGTTGTATCGATTTGGTTGTCAAAGTTTCTGGTTTGTTGCTTCCCTCCATAAGAACCATTGTACTACCGGCACTTATGGCATTCAACACCTTTTTCTGCCTGCACGGCGGGCACAGGGTACAGTCCCGGAGAATGGAGCAGGTGTCGTCGCGCATCCTCATGATAAGCACGAATCGGGAGACGGCACCACAGCCGACGGTGCCGCTCGGGGCGGCGTGGGTGGCCGAAGCGCTGCGGCTGGCGGGCTTTCACGTCAAGTTCCTGGACCTCTGTTTCCTGCCGGACCCGCTGCGCGCGGTCGAAGATACCCTGGCGAGCTTCGCACCCGGTGGCATCGCCCTTTCTGTCAGGAATCTCGACAACTGCAACCTCCTCGACCCGAGGTCGTATCTGCCGGAGGTGCGGGACGTGGTGCGCCTGATCAAGGCGAGGTGCGACGCCCGGATCCTCATCGGAGGAGCCGGGGTGAGCATCCTGCCGCACCAGGTGCTGGAGTACCTGGATCTTGATTATGCCGTGGTGGGAGAGGGGGAGCGGGCGGCGGTGGAGTTCTTCAGCGCGCCGGATGCCGATGCCGCCGGAGAGGTGGCGGGGGTGGTGCCCAGGAAGGGGGCGCAGCGGCAGCTTGGCGATCCTGCGCCGATAGCCGGCGAAGGGTTGGTGACACCGCGGCTGCACGGGTGGGTGGATGCCAAGAGGTACCTGACCCGGGAACCGGTGCTGCCGGTGCAGGGGAAGCGAGGCTGTGCCCGGCACTGCCTTTACTGCACCTATCGGATGATAGAAGGATCGACCTGGCGGGTGCGGGACCCGGCCGCGGTGGCGGACGAGATTGTCGAGACCATGCGGCACACCGGCGCCCGCGAATTCGAGTTCGTGGACAGCGTCTTCAACGAGCCCGAGGGGTATCTGGAACTGCTCCTGGAAGAGGTGCTGAGGCGCGAGGTGAAAGCCCGCTTCTGCGCCTCCTCGCTATCCCCGAAGGGACTGACGGCGGCGCAGTTGCGGCTCATGGAGCGGGCCGGGATGACGTCGCTGGTGATCACCCCGGAAAGCGCCGCCGGAGCAACGCTGGCCGCATTGCAGAAGGGGTTCGACGAGGACGAGGTGAATCGTGCCGCGGAACTGCTGGGGCGCTCCCGGTTGCGGGCGCTCTGGTGCTTTCTTGTCGGCGCCCCGGAGGAGGACGAGGAGACGTTGGGGCGGACGGTGGCCTTTTTAAACCGCCACGTCGGCAGCAAGGATGCCGCCTTCATCACGACCGGCATACGCATCTATCCGGGGACGGGGCTGCATCGGCTTGCCCTGCGTGAGGGGCGTGTCCAGGCGGACGACGACCTGCTGATGCCGTCGTTTTATTTCTCCCCCAAGCTCACGCCGGAACGGGCGCGGGTGCTGCTGGAGAGCGGGGTACGTCACGGCCGCTGCATCCACCTCACCGACACCCAGGCCCCCGTCCTGGGAACCCTGCGCCGCATCGGCACCGCCCTCGGGCTGCCGACCCCTTTCTGGCGCTATGCGGGATACGCCCAAAGGGCACTCAGGTGGGGGCGGGTGTAGGGGGGAACTATGCAAATCGATCGTCACACGCCATCCTTACCACCGTTGCTCTGCTGCATCTTGTTCATGCTGCTGGTCCTCTCCTGCGTGCGCGCGCAGGCGGCACCCGTCCCGGTCCGGTTTACCGAGGGGATGGTCCGGGGCTTTCTGGAGTTGAACGATACCTCGGGACGGCGCATAGCATCCGGGGATTTTCTGCAACTGCCACGGGAGGGGGAGATCAAAACCCGCATCGTTTTGTACTTTAAGGACGGCTCGCTGCACGACGAGACGGTGATTTTTTCGCAGCAGCAGAAATTCCTGCTGAAGAGTTACCGGTTGATCCAGAAGGGAAAGTCCTTTGAGGACGATCTCGATGTCTCCCTGGAACGTGGAACCGGCAAGTACCGCGTCAAGGTGAAGGGGAAGGATGGGCAAGAGAAGGTGCTCGTGGGGGAGTTGGAGCTCCCCGCCGACGTCTACAACGGCATGGTCCCCACGGTGATGAAGAATCTCACCAAGGGGAGCAGGGAAACGATCCACATGGTGGCCTTCACCCCGACGCCGAGGATCATAGAACTGGAAATGGTCCCGGCCGGCAGCACCAGGATCCAGATTGGCGACGTCGAAAAAAGCGCTAGCCACTACATTCTCAAGCCGCACCTCGGTTTGTTGCGGCTCCCGGCTACCCTGCTGGGGAAGAGCCCGCCGGACAACCACATCTGGACTATCTTGGACGAGGTGCCGGCCTTCGTGAAGTTCGAAGGTCCGCTCGCCACCGGCGGTCCCGTCTGGCGCATCGAGTTGACCAGTCCCACGTGGCCTAAATAACGGATCACCAGCCCTATGCCCTTTATCCCTCGCAAAAGAACGGCCCTCGAGTTTCTCGACCTCCCTCCGGAGGTGTGCACCCAGGATGAGTTGGAAGGGAGTCTGTCCGACCTGAGGACGGTGAACCGTTACCTGGGCGACACACGGGCGCTTTTGAAGCACCTGTCCAGGAAGGTACAGGGGCAGCAGCATATCTCCGTGCTCGATGTCGCCACCGGCTCGGCCGATCTTCCCGTTGCCTTGGTGGAGTGGGCCAGAAAGAATGGGATCGGGATCCAGGTGACTGCTGTCGACCTCAACAGCCGGATCGTCGAGATCGCCCGCAAGTACGCCACCGGCTATCCCGAGATCAAGCTGCTGGTGGCGGACGCCCTGCAACTCCCTTTCCGGGACCACAGCTTCGACGTCGTGCTCTGCAGCAAGACGCTACATCACATGAAGGAACCGGAAGCGGTAAGGGCCATGAAGGAAATGCTCCGGGTGGCGCGGCGCGGCTTCATCGTGATCGACCTCCGGAGAAGCTGGGTAGCCTACGCCCTCATCTACGTGCTCACCAGGATCTTCACAAGCAACCGCATGACCCGCTACGACGGCCCCCTCTCCGTGCTCAAGGCCTTCACCGTGGGTGAGCTCCGGGCATGTGCGGCCAAGGCGGGAGCCACTACCATCGACGTTCACCGCGAGCCGTTCTGGCTGCTGGTCGTTTCCGGGGAAAGCGCATGAAATTTTCCGTCGCCACCAACTTCCAATCCGACCTTCTGCCGGCCCTGGAAGGGTACCCGGTTGCCGAGCTATTCGGGAAGCTTCCTTCCGACAGCGTAGGGGGCGGCCGGGCCTCCTTCATGCTGACGCCTCTGAGCAAGGCGCGGTTTCGGGCGCACGTGCAGGACGCGGCGCGCCGCGGCATCGGCTTCAACTACCTCCTGAACCCCGCCTGCATGGACAACCGCGAGTTCATCCGGAAAGGCCAGGCGGAATTGGAGCGCCTGCTTGGATTCGTGGAGGAGTGCGGGGTAACGTCGGTCACCGTATCGCTCCCATTCCTGCTCCCCATCATCAAGCAGCGTCATCCACGCCTCAAGGTGCGTGTCGGCGTGTACGCACGGGTGGACTGCGTTGCCAAGGCAAAGTTCTGGGAGGATCTCGGGGCGGACTGCATCACCTTGGAATCGATCGCGGTCAACCGTGACTTTGCCATGCTGCGCTCGATCCGGCAGGCGGTCGGGCTGGAGCTGCAACTGATCGCCAACTCCAACTGCCTCATCTTCTGTCCGCTGTCGGGGCAGCACATGGTGAACCTCTCCCACGCCTCGCAGCAGGGCCACGCGAGCCGCGGTTTCATGATCGACTACTGTGCCCTCAAGTGCTCCGCCCTTAAACTTGCCGACCCGTCGCACTACCTGCGCTCTGAATTCATAAGGCCCGAGGATCTCAAGGCATATACCGACCTCGGCTTCAGCTCGTTCAAGATCCTGGAGCGGGGGGCACCGACCGAGGTGCTGGCACGCCGGGTCCGCGCCTATGCAGAGGGGCGGTTCGATGGCAACCTGTTGGACCTGATCCAGCCCTACGGTTACAAGACCGGTTCCCCGAAAGGGGGCAGCCTGTTGGATCTGCGCAGATTCGCCAAATTCTTCTTCAGACCTCTGGCGGTGAGGCAGACGGGCCTGCTCCGCCTGAAGCGGCTGGCCGAGAAGCGCGGCCTGGTGGCGGGCCTGACCTGGGACCCGGTGTATATCGACAACCGATTGCTGGACGGTTTCCTGGAAGGGATGAGGGAGATCGACTGCCGGAGCAGCGACTGCTCCCGGTGCGGCTACTGTGAACGCTGGACACGGGAAGCGGTACGGGTGGATGAACAGTACCGGCAGGAGTTGCTGCAGCTGTACCAGGACGCTTTCAATGACATGTACTCCGGAGCGCTCTGGGGTATGGCAGCCAGGAGGGGAGCATGACAGTCGCAGCCGTTACCGGGGGAGAGCCATCAGGAGGAAGAGCCTACGTTGCATCGATAGCGTCTGCCGTGCCGCGCTTCAGTGCGTGCCAGCGGTTCGCCGCCGACCTGGTCCGGGAGCATTTCAAGGAAACGCTCACACCGAGAAGCATGGGACTGATCCGGGCCACCTTCGAGCATCCGAGCATCGAGAAGCGGCACTTCGCCGTGGACGACCCCGCCCACATCTTCAACGAGACGCAGGACCAGCGGGTGGCGCGGTTCACCGAACACTCGGTAACTCTCGCGGCCGAGGCGGTAGTCAAGGCATTGGAAAAGGCGGGGGTGACGGTTCAGCAGGTGAACGGTCTAGTGGTCAATACCTGCACCGGATACATCTGCCCAGGGATCTCGACCTACCTGGCGCAGCGTTTGGGGATGGATCCCCGCACCCGGTTGTACGACCTCGTCGGCAGCGGGTGTGGCGGCGCCATCCCTAATCTCCAGGTGGCGGAGTCGATGCTGAGGATGACGGGCGGGGTGGTGGTGAGCGTGGCGGTGGAGATCTGCAGCGCCGCATTTCAGATGGGCAACGACCTGAGCCTGATATTGTCCAACGCGCTCTTCGGTGACGGGGCCGCGGCCGCGGTGCTGTGGGAAAAGCCTGCCGGGTTCGAGGTCTGCTGTTCCGCCGGACGATACGTGCCCGAGCAGCGGGAGGCGATACGGTTCGTGCACAAGGAAGGGCAGTTGCACAACCAGTTGTCGACCGATCTCCCCAAACTGGTCGGCAAGGCAGCGGCGGAGGTGATGGATGACCTGCTTGCCATGTCGCCGGTGGATAAGAGCGATATCGGAGGGTGGGCGCTGCACACCGGTGGCGAGAAGGTTATCAACGCGGTGCGGGACCAGGTGGGGATCCCGGAAGAGCGGCTCCGGGCGACACGGAAGGTGCTGTCTCAGTACGGCAACATGTCTTCGCCGACGGTGTGGTTTGTGCTGGAAGAGATGCTGCGGGAGGGGGTGGACGCAGGGCAGTGGTGCGTGCTGCTAGCCTATGGGGCGGGGCTGTCGGCGCATGCGTGCTTGCTGAGGAAGGTGTAGGACTGGCTGAGGACTGCAATGGGAAGTCTGGGAATAATGGGACTAATGGGAGTGATGGGAGTAGCTAGGAGCCTAACGTAGAACGTAGAACATAGAACGTAGAACTGCCGTTGCCGTTAAAACCTGTGCCTTGAACGAAACTGGTCGCCGGTGAAAAAGCCGCGGACCAGGTCCAGGTTGTTCAACAACACCTTCAAACCGCCTTTCTCGCGCTTCCTGACGAAATAGTTGCCGATGAACATGGAGGGGCTGAAGAAGACCTTCAGATTCTCCCAGTTCATGATCCGGTTCAACTGCCCTACGCTGAGCCGCTTCGTCCTCACATTGCACATGAACCCGGTGTACCTGCTGAGCCGGTCGGGATTGGTCACCAGGCCCGCCGCCAAAAGCTCCTCCCTGATCCTGGTGCCGGGATAGGGCGTCACGCACTGGACGTAGGGGAGGTCGATGCCCAACCGGCGCGAGGCGCGAAAGACCTCCCTGATCTCCTCCGGCCCGTCATCCGGATTGCCGATGATGAATCCCCCCATCACGCCGATGCCGTGCCGCCGCAGCAGGCCTACCGCCCGCTCGGTTTTCTCCCGGATGTCCCCCTTTTGAAAGAGAGCCAGGTTCTGCGGCAGCACCGACTCGATGCCGAGAAAGACCATGGCGAAGTTGGCCCGGGCCAGAGCCGGTATCAAATCGGGATCGGCGACGATGCCGGCTACGGAGGCCTGCACCAGGTACTCCATGCTGTTCAAGCTGTGATCGACAATGGCCCGGGCAAGCGCGGTAAAGCGGCGGCTGTCCAGGGTGATGTTGTCATCCACCAGCAGCACGGTACGGGTGCCCCTCTTTTGCAATACCTTCAGATCCTCGATCACCCGGTCGACTTGATGGCAGCGGAAGCTGGTCCCATACATGCCGGTGATGGAGCAGAAGGTGCAGGTCATGGTGCAGCCGCGCGAGGTCTCGACGCAGTCGAGTTTTCGGTCGAAATAGGTGAAGCCGTCGAGGACGCGGGCGTCGCGGGCTGGCAGCGGGAGTTGGGCCAGGTCCAGCAGCCCGGCGGTGGGATTGTGGACGAAGGTGCCATGACGGGACCAGGACAAGGCGGGGACGTCGAAGAAGGACCGTTGCCCGTCCAGCGCTTCCAGCAGCGCCGGGAAGGCATGTTCGCCCTCGCCGCGCACCAGAAAATCGAACGGGGGCGGCTGCTCGGTCAGTTCCCGCCAGGCGAGCGTGGCGTGGTAGCCACCCAGCACCAGCTTGGCCTGGGGCAAAATGGCGCGGCAGATCGACATCACCTTGAGGGCGCTTTCATACTGGAAGCTCATGCTGCTGATGCCGACGACGTCGGGCCGGAAGTCGCGCAGCAAGCGCTGCAGCCACGCCTGGATGTCGCGGTGCACCAGCACCAGGTCCACTACCTTCACCTCGTGCAGTTTGAGCTGTGCCGCGATCGAGCACAGCCCGAGATTGGGGACCTTGATGATGCGATGGAAGTTGTTGGCGGCGTCCGGCATCGCCAAAAGGAGTATCTTCATCGGCTTCCTTAGGACTGTGTAGATTGGACTTTAGGATTATAGAGGGGGACATGGGATAAGCAATTCGCGAAAAGTTCCCCCTCCCGTCAAGGGAGGGGGAGAGCTGGAAACGGTTCGATTTTGAAAACTGCAGGTATCTAACCGGACAATGCTGGCATCGGGGGGCAATGAAGATAAAATGTTTGCCATTAACCGGATGCTGCGGCGCGGATGCCGCCGCAGCTGGAGGTGGACCATGGGCGAGCAGGAAGGAAAGCAGGAAGAGGCACCCGTTGTGGTCATCGTGGAACGGCGCAAACAAAGGGAGAGAGAGCTCAGTTCGGCTGAAATTATGAAGATATTGAGAAAGAGGGCAGCCCGGGCACGAAAGTTTCCGCCTGTGGAATAAAGAAGCAGTATCGGCAACAAGGTAAAGGCCCCCGAATCGGTGACAGACAGCAGCACCGGCGGGGGCCTTTCTCTATCCGCGTCAGGCAAAACAGGGGCGGCCGGTTGCCTAAGTCAGATAATAATGAAATAATATTACTATCCTACCGCACCGGAGAGTAAGGTCATGGAGACCAAGCCCGTTGTACCTCAAAAAACTGAGCAAGAAGAGGATGTCTTCAACCTGTTGCATGAGCAAGAGCGGTCCGCTCAGAGCGTGCTGGAGACTCCGCAAAGCGATCATCCTTCAGAGAACAATCCTCATTTCTTCGATGGTAACGTCTCGGTAATTTCGGGTCCGGGCGGCGCAGGCGATCCGCAACGGCCCAAGCCGGCGCAGCAGCAGTCATCGAGGCCGGAAAAAGCCGGCAAGGCAGGCAAAGCCAAGGGGGGCAAAGCGTCCAAGGCGGGTAAAGCTTCCAAGACTGGCGTCAAGGCAGACAGAGACGCGAAGGGGGGCAAAGCCGCCAAAGCGACCAAAAACGCCAAGGCTGCCGAGCCGAAGGCTGCCAAGGCTAAAACTGTCACCCCCAAGGCAGCTAAACCTAAGGCCGCCAAGCCCAAGGTCGCCAATGCGAAGGTCGCCAAACCGAAGGCGGCCAGCCCCAAGGGCGCTAAACCCAAGGTCGCCAAGGCGGTGAAACCGGGCGCGAAACAGCCCCCCAAGCCGAAGGGGCCTGCCGGTATCGAGCCCCCGGAGTTCGACCTGGGCGAGAGCCGCTGGTACTTGAACCGGGAGCTCACCTGGCTCGAGTTCAACCGCCGGGTGCTGCACGAGTCGATGGACGAGCGCACCCCGTTGTTGGAGCGGCTCAAGTTCATTGCCATCGTCAGCTCCAACCTCGATGAGTTCGCCATGAAGAGGATCGGCGGCCTGAAGCAGCAGATCGGCGCGGGCCTGCACGAACTGACCCTGGACGGGCGGACGCCGCGCCAGCAGGTCGTCGAGTGCAACGCCTCGGTGCGGGAGATCGAGGCGACCAAGAGGGAGGCCTTCCGCCAGGTGAGGGAACTGCTGGAAGGGAAGGGGATCGTCATCGAGAGCTATGACACCCTCTCGCCCAAAGAGAAGAAGCTGTTGCGCGAGCACTACTACAGCAACATCTACCCGTTGCTGACGCCGCAATCGATCGACCCCGCCCACCCTTTCCCGTTCATATCGAACCTCTCGCTCAACCTCCTGGTGACGCTGCGTTACCCTAAGTCGCGCGAACACACCCTGGCGCGGGTCAAGGTGCCGATAGGCCTGGGGACGCCGCGCTTCATCCGGGTCGGCAAGGGGGACCACTTCATCCCGATCGAGCAGGTCATGATGAACAACCTGGACATGCTGTTCCCGGGGATGCTGATCGTTTCCTGCGAGATCTTCCGGGTCACCAGGAACGCCAACACCGAGAAGGACGAGGAAGAGGCGGACGACCTGATGTCCATGATCGAGTCGGAGTTGAAGGAGCGCAAGTTCGCCCCCATCGTGCGGCTCGAGGTGGGAGCGGGGATGGAGCCGCTGCATCGCGGGCGCCTGGCGGCGGAGCTGGAACTGGACGAGGAAAACGACGTCCTGGAGGTTGCCGGGATGCTCGCCCTGCGCGACCTCTTCGAGATCTCGAAGCTTGACTACCCGCGGCTGCACGACCCGCCGCATCACCCGATCGACCATCCACAGCTTCCTGCCGAGCGAAACATCTTCCACACCATCCGCGACCTCGGATCGCTACTTTTGCAGCACCCCTATGTCTCCTTCTCCACCTCCGTGGAGCGCTTCCTGCGCGAGGCGGCCAACGACCCCAAGGTGCGCGCCATCAAGATGACCCTGTACCGCACCTCCATCCAGGGGCGCATCATCGACGCACTGGTGCAGGCGGCGCAAAACGGCAAGCAGGTGGCGGTGGTCGTGGAGCTGAAGGCGCGCTTCGACGAGGCCACCAACATCCACCTGGCCGAGGTGATGGAAGAGGCGGGGATCCACGTCACCTATGGCGTGGTCGGCCTGAAGACCCACTGCAAGGTGATCCTGGTGGTGCGCCAGGACTTCCAGGGACTGCGGCGCTACGTCCACATCGGGACCGGTAACTACCACACCGAGACCGCCCGCATCTACAGCGACATCGGCATCATCACCTGCGACGATATCATCGCCCAGGACGTCACCGAACTCTTCAACTACCTGACCACGGGGTTCACGGCGAAGCGGAACTACCGTGCCGTGATGCCGGCTCCCAAGCTGCTGAAGAAGGCCCTGCTGACGCGCATCGAGCGGGAGGTCGAGCTGCACCGGCAAAGCGGAGGCGGCTTGATCAGATTCAAGATGAACGCTCTGGAGGACGGCGACATAGTCAAGGCGCTGTACCGCGCCTCCATGGCGGGGGTGAAGATCGACCTGTACGTGCGTGACACCTGCCGGCTGCGCCCCGGCGTCCCCGGGTTGTCGGACAACATCCGCGTGGTCAGCATCGTCGGCCGTTTCCTGGAGCACGCCCGCATCTACTACTTCAGAAACGGCGGCGCCGAGGAGTTTTTCATCGCTTCAGCCGATGCCATGAAGCGCAACCTGGAGGCCCGCGTCGAGGTGCTGTGCCCGGTCACCGCGCCAGAACTGACCGCCGAACTGCGCACCGTGCTCGATTGCCACGATGCGGACCGCCGTTCCGCCTGGGACATGCAGCCTGACGGCAGTTACCTGCAGCGCATGCCGGCGGAGGGCGAAAGCGGTGAAGGAACGCAGCAGATGTTGATCGCGCAGGCACAGCAGCGGCTGAAGGAAGCGCTCAAGCAGAAGAAAAAGCCGATGCAGAAATAGCTGGAGAAAGCTGGTCCAGTTGTCAGATGACAGGGGAAAGCAAAAGGGATAGCATATTCGATGTGCCGCTTTCAGAGACGGCACGCTCAAGACAAAACGACAGGGGGAACCTGATGGAATCCGATCATAAATGCATTTGCGCAGGAGACCACGAACACCACATCTGCTTTCTGCACAGTAAAGGTCTGGTCAATGAAGTGGAAAAACTGACCGATAATCCAACCGTGACCTGCGCAATCTGCCTGGTCAACGCCAATTCACCCGATAACGTCTGCTCGCCGACCACGTTGGGAGGCGGTTTCAAATATTCAGACATGAAGGACAGCAAGAAGATCATCTGCGAGAGCGTGGCGGAGGCGATTCCGGATCAGGATAAAAAGGAAGAGTAGCAGCTCCCTCACCCGCCCTTCGGGCACCCTCTCCCGGGGGGGAGAGGGGACCAGATCAAATCTTTCTCAAAGAGAAAAGGCGGCCCCGGTACTGTACCGGGGCCGCCTTTGTTGTTGCGACTACACTGCTTTTTCTTTTCTCTCTGTGGCCTCTGTGTCCTCGGTGGTGAGAGCCTTCGCTTTTAGCCGAGGATCTGCTTCAGGTCGCCTTCGGCGGTGCCGATCGGGCCGATGTTGAAGTTCTCGACCAGGAAGTTCAGCACGTTCGGGGTGATGAAGGCCGGCAGGCTCGGTCCCAGCTTGATGTTCTTCACGCCCAGGTGGAGCAGGGTGAGCAGGATCGCCACCGCCTTCTGCTCGTACCAGGAGAGGATGAAGGAGAGCGGCAGGTCGTTGACGCCGCAGTTGAAGGCGCCGGCAAGGGCCACGGCGATCTGGATCGCGGAGTAGGCGTCGTTGCACTGGCCGATGTCCAGCAGGCGCGGGATGCCACCGATGTCGCCGAAGTCGAGCTTGTTGAAGCGGTACTTGCCGCAGGCCAGGGTCAGGATGACGCAGTCGGCCGGGACTTTCTCGGCGAACTCGGTGTAGTAGTTACGGCCGGTCTTGGCGCCGTCGCAGCCGCCGATCAGGAAGAAGTGACGGATCTGGCCGGCTTTGACCGCGTCGATGACCTTGTCCGCCACGCCGAGTACCGCGTTGTGCCCGAAGCCGGTGAGGATCTCTTTGCCCGGGGCCTCTTCGAAGCCGGGGAGTGCGAGCGCCTTCTCGATGACCGGGGAGAAGTCCCAGCCGTTGATGTTCTTGACGTCCGGCCACTGGACCAGGCCCCAGGTGAAGAGGCGGTCTTTGTAGCTCTCGGCCGGGCGCTGGATGCAGTTGGTGTTGAAGATGATGGCGCCGGGGAAGTCGACGAATTCCTTGGCCTGGTCCTGCCATGCACCGCCGAAGTTGCCGGCGAGGTGGGCGTACTTCTTGAGGCCCGGGTAGCCGTGGGCGGGGAGCATCTCACCGTGGGTATAGATGTTGATCCCCTTGCCTTCGGTCTGCTTCAGGAGCTCTTCGAGCATGCGCAGGTCGTGGCCGGAAACGAGGATCGCCTTGCCCGCTTTGGTGCCCAGCTGTACCGGGGTCGGTACCGGGTGGCCGAAGCTGTCGGTGTTGGCCTTGTCGAGGAGCTCCATGGTGACCAGGTTGATCCTGCCGCACTCCATGGAGAGGCCGACGTAGTCCATGAGGCCGAGGGTAAGGTCGAGGGTGGCTGCCAGCGCCTTGTGGGTGAAGGCGTAGATCTCGTCGTTCTCGAGGCCGATCACCAGCGCGTGGTGGGCGTAGGCGGCGTAGCCTTTCATGCCGTAGATGAGGATTTCTTTGACGGAGTGGACGTCGGCGTCGATCTCTTCGCTCTTGACGCCGTGCTTGGCGCCCAGTGCGACCAGTTCGGAGGTGGTGCCGGCGTGGAACGCCTGCGCTGCCTCGGGTACGGTGCCGGTGTAGGCGGCGCCGTTGGCCTTCTCGTAGAGAGCCTGTGCCTGGTTGCGCAGGGTGGCTGCTTCACGTACCAGCTTGGCGATTTCTTCGGCGTCGAAGTCGACGTTGGTTACGGTGGTGAAGAGGCCGTCCAGCATGAAGCGGTCGATGGCTGCGTCCTTGGCGCCTTTCTCGCGGGCCAGGTTGGCCCAGAAGGCGATCCCTTTCAGGTTGTAGATGAGCAGGTCCTGCAGAGCCGCTACTTCCGGCTTCTTGCCGCAGACACCGACTTTGGAGCAACCGCCGTTGGCGGCTTGTTCACACTGGTAGCAAAACATGTTGTCCATTACTTCCTCCTGAGCGTTGTTTTGAGTTGAGGTTCCCATACCGAAAAGGTTCTTCAAAAAGGTCTTCATCCATTCTCCCGGTTTAGCTTTGATCTGCTGAAGCGGTCCCTCTGGCAGCCGTCGGCTCCTGTGTGCCGCTTCGATGTTGTGACTTTAACGGCTAATGTCGATGGCGACCTTGACCTAAGTCATAAAAACGGGGTTTGTGGGCTTGGGGATCTTTTTGGTCGGAAAGGGGGGCGGCGGATGGGAATTATGGGAGTGATGGGAGTAATAGGAATGATGGGAAGGCTGAATGGGCAATTGGGGACAGCAGTGTCGTTGGCGGGGGAGGGCCAGCGGGGCTAGCGGGGAGAGCTGCAAGCGGGGCAAGCGGGGGCGGGCGCAAACGCACCCCCGCCCGCCGAGGGTCAGTGGACTACGCTGCCTACCATGGCTTTGTAGATGTCGGGACGGAGCACGAACTGCAACCTCGATGAGGTGGCTGTGCCAAAGGCTATCGCCTGCTCGCCGCCGATGTAGTTGTTGAGATGATAAATGGGACGCAAATTGAACCCGAGCCGCCCCAGATCGGCCTCGAAAACACGACCATACTTGGAGGCCAACTCGGAGACCTTGTCCCAGGTCCCTAACATTTCCAGGGGGATGGCTACCCCGTCCGCTACTCGAATAAGTTCCTGCATGCTGTCTTCCTCCTGACTACTGAGGCTTTTATCGGCAGGCACGCGTGGAACTTGAGAGGTTAGCTGCGCAGGACGTCGAGGGTGGCAACGGCGCTGCGGGCGGGGCAGTCGCTCTCGGCACAACTGGTGAGGAACTTCAACAGTACCAGCCCGGCCCCCAGGAGCCCCAGTATCAGGAGCACCACGCCCTGCCACCCGAAGGAGGTCCAGAACACGCCGCCGACGGTGCCGGAAACGCTGGAACCGAGATAGTAGAAAAAGAGATAGAGGGAGGCGGCCTGCGCCCGGGCGGTCTTGGCGCGACTCCCCACCCAGCTGGAGGCGATGGCGTGGGCGCCGAAAAAGCCGCAGGTAAAAATGGCGATCCCGGTGACGATGGTTCCGAGATCACGGCTCACGGTGAAGAGCGCCCCGACCACCATGGTGCCTATGGTGAGAAAGAGCATCCGGCCCCGCCCGAAGCGCTCCACCTGCACCCCGATCATGGAGGAACTGAAGGATCCCAGCATGTAGACCAGGAAGATCAGACTCACCAGCGAGGCCGGGAGGTGGTACGGCGCACTCAGAAGCCTGAAGGTGATGTAGTTGTAAAGGGTTACGAAGCTCCCCATGATCAGGAAGGAGATCCCGTACAGGCTGATAAGCCCCGGGTCCTGCAACTGCCGGTACAGCGAGCTGAACAGGTAACGGGCCGCGAAAGGGCGTTTCTTGAAGTTCTCGGACGGGGGGAGGCTCTTGGCGAAATAAAGGCTCAGCACCAAGCAGACCGCGCCGATGATGGCCAGGGCCGTGCGCCAGGAGGTGGCCTCGGCCATGGTGGCCGTGAAGATCCTGCCGGTCATGCCGCCGATGGCGTTGCCGCTGATGTAGAGGCCGATGGCGGAGGTGAGCGATGCCGGGGCGATTTCCTCGCTGAGATAGGCGAGGGCGACGGCGGGAAGGCCGGCCAGCGCGATGCCCTGCAGGAACCTCACCGCGACCAGTTGTTCCAGGCTCTGGGTGTGGGAGGTCAGGTAGGCAAGGACGGAGGTGGTCACCAGTGAAGCTACCATGACCGTCTTGCGCCCCAGCGTCTCGGAGATGGTGCCGGCGAAAAGCATGGAGATGGCGAGGGCGCAGGAGGTGACCGAAAGCGGCAGGCTGGCGAACATGGCGCTGACGCCGAACTCGCGGGTGAAGACCGGCAACAGCGGCTGCACGTCGTAGAGTGTGATGAAGGTGACAAAGCCTGCGCAGAAAAAGGCCCAGTTGATCTGCCGGTATCTCTTGGTGCCGCTCTTGATGGATCCCATTGCTGTTCTCTCCTGCTGTTGACCGCCCGGTTTCCAAGCAACTATAACTGTTGCTGCATTATAAGAAAAATATATAATGCTTATCGCTTTGATATTTATTTCTTATTGTTGATTGGCGACACTCTTCCGCTAATGCCCTCTCCCTCCGGGAGAGGGTGCCCGAAGGGCGGGTGAGGGAGGTGCCACGAAGCGAAATCATTGCCTATTGCAGCGCCCTCACCCCAGCCCTCTCCCGGAGGGAGAGGGGGATGGGTATCTTCGCGGAAGATCATCGCTAGCCAGGTTCTTTATTAATGGGGGTGGCATGGACATCAGGCAGCTGAGGTATTTCCTCGAGGTGGCGCGGCTCAGCAACTTCACCAAGGCGGCGGAGTCGCTGCGCATCGCGCAGCCCGCGGTGAGCATGGCGGTGAAGAAGCTGGAGGAGGAACTGGACCTGGTCCTTTTCAACCGGCAGGACAAGAAGGTGTCGCTTACCGCGGAGGGTGAGATTTTCCTGGGCCACGCCCGGCGCATCCTGGACGACCTGCGCGGGGCGGAACTGGAGATGGCCGAGTTGAAGGGGCTCACCCGGGGCGAGGTGAGGATCGGCATCACGCCGATGATCAGCGCCTACTTCTTTCCGGACATCTTCCGCGACTTCAAGAGGAGCTATCCGCAGCTGAGCATCTCCGTGCTCGGGGAGGGCTCGGGGCGGATCCAGAAGATGATCGGGGAGGGGGAGCTGGACATGGGGGTGGTGGCGGCCGGCGGGAGCGCGGCCTTCCCCCCGACCCTGGAGGTGCGCCGCTTCCTGCGCGAGGAGATCGTCGTCTGCGTGCCGCTGGACCATCCCTTTGCCGGCCGTCAGGCGGTGACGCTCGCGGAGTTCATCGGCGAGCCGCTGGTCTTCTACAAGGAGGGGTACTACATCAGGGAGTTCTTCCTGGAGGCGCTCAAGGGGGTCGGCAGCGCGCCGAGGATCATCTTCGAGACCAACCTGTTCTCCCTGGTCAAGTCTCTGGTACGCAACGGCACCGGCATTTCCATCTTCCTGAAGATGGTGGTGGCCGAGGATAGCGATCTCGCCGCGGTCTCCTTCGATCCGCCGCTACACCTCGACCTGCTCATCGCCTGGAAGAAGGATACCTACCTGTCTCTCGCCAACCGCGCCTTCGTCGACTTCCTGCTGGAGCATGCCCCGGGTGAGCGGGACGGGGAGGCGGGCTAGCCGTCACACCGGTCTCAGCAGTTCCATCAGTTTTCCCGCGATCTTCTGCGGGGAGAGGACGTAGTCGACGGCGCCGGTCTGGGCGGCGGCCTTGGGCATGCCGTAGATGGTGGAGGACTGCTGGTCCTGGGCGATGGTGATGCCGCCGATGTCGTGGATGTGCTTGATCCCGTCGGCGCCGTCGCGTCCCATGCCGGTGAGCACGATGCCGATCAGCTTCCCCTTGAGCGGCTTGCTCAGCGAGAGCATGGTGACGTCCGCGGCCGGCTGCACGTAATTGACCCGGGGCCCCTCGCACAGCACCACCCGGTTGTTGCCGGTCAGCTGGAGGTGGAGCCCGCCGGGCGCCATGTAGACATGGCCGCTTTTCAGGTACTCGCCGTCCTCGGCCAGCTTCACCGGCATCGAGGCGGCCGCGTCCAGTCCCTGGGCGATACGGTAGTCCATCTGGGGCGTTATGTGCAGCACGATGAGGAAGGCGGCGTCCAGCGGCGGGAGCTCCCGGAACAGTGCCTTCAGTGTCAGCGGCCCCCCCGTCGAGACGCCTATGACCACCAGGTTCCTAGTCATGGCCCACCGGCGCGTTGAGCAGGGTGAGGTAGTACTCGATGGAATCCAGGAGCTCTTCCGGAGTGAAGGGCTTGGTCATGTAGTCCGACACGTACTCCTGGAGCCCCTCCATCTTGGAATCGGGCTCGCCCATACCGGTCAGCATGACGATGATGTTTCCGGGATAGAGCCCCCGATCCACCATCTCCCTGATGGTGTCCCAGCCGTCCATTTCGGGCATCATGATGTCCATCAGGATCACCCCCCGGAATCCCGCCTCCAGTTGCTCCAGGCACTCGGGCCCGCTGGCCGCGCTGGCGAGTTCCAGTCGCGCGGACTCGCAGATGATGTCTACCGATGCCCTGACGTACTCGTTGTCGTCTACGATCATTACCCGTCTGTTCATGGCTGTGGTTCCTTGTGTTCCGGCGCGGGCGCGCCTTGTTGTGTTTCGAGCAGCCGGGCCATGGTGCGGTGGTCCAGCGGCGGGGGCTCCCCCTGGGGCGGCTTCACATGGTACAGCATCTCGTTGATCCTGGCCATGAATTGCTCCAGGGTGAAGGGCTTGGCCAGGAAGATCGCCTCCTGGCGCAGCTCGGCATCCTGGGGGATGAGGCCGCTGCTATATCCGGATATGTAGAGCACCGGCAGCGCGGGGTGGCGCTCCTGCAGCTTTTCGTACAGTTCCGGCCCGGTCATTTCCGGCATGACCACGTCGGTCGCCAGGAGGTCGATTGCCTGTTGCTCCGCCTGCGCCAACTCCAGCGCCCGGGACGGGGTCTCGGCAACCAGCACGCGGTATCCGAAGGAGGCGAGCAGGTCGGCGGCGACCTCGCGGATCATCTGGTTGTCCTCTACCAGCAGGATGGTCCTCTCGCTGCTGTCCTCTTCCGGCGCTGCGATGCTGGCGGGTGCACGCATGAGGGGCTCGGCGGCGCTGGCGCTGGCGGGGAGGTAGATGGCAAACCTGGTGCCCTGCCCGGGGCGGCTCCTGACGTCGATGCAGCCGCCGTGGTGCTTGATGACGCCGTAGACCGTGGCCAGGCCGAGACCGGTGCCCCGGCCGCTCTCCTTGGTGGTGAAGAACGGCTCGTACATGTGCCGGAGCGTATCCTCGCTCATGCCGCAGCCGTCGTCGCTGAAAGCGAGCAGGATGTAGTGGCCGGGCTTGGCGACCGGATGCTGCCGGTGGAACTCCTCGTCCAGGATCAGGTGGCCGGTCTCGATGCAGATGGAGCCGCTCCCCTCGATGGCGTCCTGCGCGTTCAGCACCAGGTTCAACAGCACCTGTTCCAGCTGGCCCCGGTCCGCCTGTACCTTGGCCGCGCCGGGGGAGAGCAGCAGGTCGATCACGATGTTGTCCCTGACCGTGGCGCGCATGATCTCCTTGAAGGAGGTGATCACCTCGTTCAGGTCCAGCAGGTTCATGTGCAGCACCTGCTTGCGCCCGAAGGAGAGGAGCTTCTGGGTCAGGTCGCTCGCCTTGTGGGCCGCCGAGCTCATCGACTGGATCATGCGCGTCTGCGGGCTCCCCTCGGGGGAGACCCGGAGCAGCATGTCGGCGTAGACGATGATCGGCGTCAGCAGGTTGTTGAAGTCATGGGCGACGCCGGCGGCCAGCTGTCCCACCGCCTCGATCTTCTGGGTCTGGCGCAGCTGTTCTTCCAGGACATGGCGTCCCTCGTCGGCTCGCACCCGGCTGATGGCGATGCCGGCGAGATGGGCCGCCGACTCCAGCAGATGGAGATCCTCGCTGCCGGGTGCCCGCGGTTCCCTGTGGTACACCGCCAGGGTGCCCAGGAGCGTGCCGTTACTGGCGAAGACCGGCTCGGACCAGCAGGACCTGAGGCCGGCATCCCGGGCGGGCTGGAAGTTGTGCCAGTAGGGGTGCGGCTCCAGGTCCTCGACCACGACGCGCTGCCGCAAAAAGGCAGCGGTGCCGCACGATCCCTTCCCCTTGCCGATCCTGATCCCGTCCACCGCCTGGTTGTACTCGGCCGGCAGGGACGGCGCGCTGCCGTGGCGCAGCCTGGTCCCCGAGTCGTCCACGAGGAGTATGGAGCAGAGCGACCCCGGCAGGCAATCCTCGACGAACTGGACCACGTCCTTTAGCAGTTCCTCCAGTTCCGCGTCGGTGGCGATCCGCTCCAGGGCCTTTAGCCGGCTGCGCTCCCGCTGCTCGGCAAGGGCCAGCTCCGTCTGCTGCCCCTGGACGATGCGCTGCGTGGCCTCCAAGTGGTCCAGGTGGGAGAACAGGATGCGGGTCAGGATCACGATCACCACGCAGAGCACGAGGATCAGCACCGACTGCTGCAGCGGTTCCGCGGCCGAAGTCGCGCTCTCGCCCAGGGCGAAGATGCCGACCACCGCGGCCATGGTGATGGCGACGGCGATGCCGATGCGCGTTTTCAGCTCTGCAACGGAGAAGTGTCTCATATCTGGTAGCTCTCTGGGTCAGGTTCCCGGGCCTGGTCGTCCTCGTCGATGGCCGGCGGTTGCTGCCCCACCGGCTTCAGGGTGAAGAGCATGGTCGTGCCGCGCCCGGCTCCGGGGCTGGTCGCCCAGAGCCTCCCGTCGTGGTTGGCCACGATCCTGCGGCAGATGGCGAGCCCCAGCCCCTGCGTGTTGAGGTCGTGGCGGGCGGTGTCGGCCTTGTAGAACTCATCGAAGACCCGGGTCAGCTGCTCCTGGTCCAGCCCGATGCCATCGTCCTGGACCGACACCTCGACCTCTGCGCCCTTCAACTCGGCGTCGATGATCACCTTGCCGTTTTGCGCGGCGTAGCGCGCGGCGTTGCTGAGCAGGTTCTTGAACAGCAGCGTGAGCTGCTCCGCCGATCCCAGCACCTGGAGATCGGGAGGGATCGCGTTGCAGCAGATCACGCCGCGCTGCGCCAGGGGCTGCGCCATTTCGTTGAGGGCGCTCTCGGCCGCCGCGCACAGGCTCACCGGGATCAGGCGGGGCTGGCTTGACGAGATGCGCACCAGGTCGAACGCCTTGCCGGCCAGTCCCTGGATCTGGTTCACGCACTGCTGGCAGATCTCCAGCATCCTCTCCACACCCGGGTCGCTCACCTTGGCGCGGATCATGGGGATCAGGGCGAACAGCGGGGTAAGGGGGGTGTTCAGGTCGTGGTTCAACTGGATCATGAGTGACTCGATCATGCGCGAGTGGTGCTTCTGGGCCTCGATGCGGCGGCTCTGCTGCTCGACCGCCTTGCGTTCGGTGATGTCCAGGAGCACCCCGACCAGCCCCTGGGCCACGCCGGCGTCGTCCCGGACCGCGGCCTTGTGGAAGATCACGTCGCGCTTGCTGCCGTCGGCGTGGCTGACCTGGGATTCGTAGACCTGGATCTCGGGCGCCTCCATGATCTCCTGGTCCATCTGGTGGTACTTCCGGGCCAGGTCCGGCTCCCACAGGTCGAAGACCGAGTGCCCCAGCAGTTGCTCCTTGCTGAGCCCGACGTACCCCTGGAAGGCCTTGTTGCACAGGGTGTAGCGCCCCTGGGCATCCTTGGCGAAGATGGGGCTCGGTATGGTGTCCATGAGCTGTTGCTGGAAGTTGAGCTGCCTCTTGATCTCGGCCTCGGCACGCTTGCGGTTCCGGCCCAGCATGACGACGCACAGTACGAATATCGCCGCCAGCGCGCCGTTAATGACGCCGATCTTGACGTTGATCCGGTCGTAGCGCGCCAGGTACTCGCTCTGCTTCACCCCCACGAACAGGGCGCCGATGACCTTGCCGTTCAGGTCCCGGATGGGGTCGTAGGCGGTGAAATACGGGGCGCCCAGGATGTTCGCCTCGCCGCGGTACTGGATCCCCTCCCGGAAGACGGCGTCGTAGGCGGGGCCGGAGAGCCTGGTCCCGATCGCCCTGCTGCCGTCTTGCTTGAGCACGTTGGTGGCCACCCGGGTGTCCCCCATGAAGATGGTGGCCCTGCTCCCGGTGAGGCAGAAGATCTTGTCGGGCAGTTCGTTGGCGCCGTTCAGGACGTAGTAATCGCCCAGGATCATCCTGCCGTTTTCGATGTGGAAGTTGCGCCCGCGACGGTTCATCAGCTCCCAGAACGCCATCATGCTGTTTTCCTGCTGGCGGTTGGCCTGGCGCACCGCCTCCTCGTGGATCTGGTCCAGCATGAGGTGGTTGCCGACCATCATCACCACTGCCACGGTGACCGCGCTGATGAGCAGGGGGATCGATATCTTGTCGCGTGCCGCATCGAGGAACTTCACGTTCTTCTCCTGCCGGTGGTCTTTCCCGTCTTCACACCCTGAAGCTGCGCTTGCCGTGCGAGGCGAGCCACCCCAGGAGGCGCCCCGCCATCTCCGGGAGCGGGACCACCTCGTCCACCCCGCCCCGCGCGATCGCCTCGCGCGGCATGCCGAACACGACGCAGCTTTCCTCGTCCTGGGCCAGGGTCCGTGCGCCGGCGTTGTGCATCTCCAGCATCCCGGCGGCGCCGTCGTCCCCCATCCCGGTCAGGATGATGCCGAGGCTGTTGTCGGCGGCGCAGTTGGCAGCCGAGCGGAACAGAACGTCCACCGAGGGGCGGTGGCGTGACACCGGCGGGCCGTCGCCCAGGGCGATGGTGTAGTTGGCGCCGCTGCGGGCCAGCATCATGTGCCGGTTGCCGGGCGCGATGTAGGCATGCCCCGGCAGCACCCGTTCGCCGTGCTCCGCTTCCTTGACCGCCAGGGCGCACAGCCCGTCCAGTCGCGCCGCGAAGGTCCGGGTGAAGGTTTCGGGCATGTGCTGGGTGACCAGTATCGCCGGGCAGTCGGCGGGGAGCGCGCTCAAAAAGACCTTGAGGGCCTCGGTGCCGCCGGTCGAGGAGCCGACCGCGACCACCTTTTCCGTGGTCGCGAAGTGCTGGTGCTTGTTGGGGAGCACCGCGTCCGCGGAGAGCTTCGCCTCCACCTGCAGGGGAGGGGCCTTGCCCCCCTTCCTGTGGAAGGCGGTATGGGCACAACGGATCTTCTCGGTGAGCTCCTGGGAGTACTCCAGCAAACCGTTGCGGATATCGATCTTGGGCTTGGTGACGAAGTCGAAGGCGCCCAACTCCAGAGCCTTCAGCGTCACGGCAGAACTCTTCTCGGTGAGCGAGGAGACCATCACCACCGGCATGGGGCGCAGCCGCATCAGCTTTTCCAGGAAGGCGAGCCCGTCCATCTTGGGCATCTCCACGTCAAGCGTCAGCACGTCCGGGTTCAGTTCCTTGATGCGTTGCCGGGCTGCCAGCGGGTCCGGCGCGGTCCCCACCACCTGGAGGTCGGGGGCGTTGTTGATGATCTCGGTCAAAAGGGACCGGATCAGGGCCGAGTCGTCTATTATCAGCACCTTGATGGGCATTCTAGTTTCTTCCTGCGTGCAGGGCGCGGATCCTTTTCACCAGGGCGCGGCCGGTTTTGGGAAAGAACATCACCTTCCGGGGGCAGCACTCCCCGAGGTCCGAGGCGACGATCGGTATCCCCTGTTTCTTCAAGTAGTCGACGGCGAAAGCCGCGTTGTTGCCGCCGATGTCGGTGCTGCTCTCCATGACGTGCCCGGCCCCGAACAGCTTCGCAGCAAGGCGCTTGCGGTTGGCGCCCAACAGCTCGAGCTGTTCCAGCAGGCGGCGCATGGCGCAGCTGCCGTAGCGGGCGCAGCTTTGCGAGTCGTCGTTGCAGACCCCGGAGCAGGGGGTGGCGCTGCCCCCCTGCTGCAACTCCGGCAGCATGAAGTGGTTCATGCCGCCGATGCCCAGCTCCACGTCGTACAGGCAGACCGAGACGCAGGAGCCGAGCACGGTGGTGATGGCCACGGCCTCGTCGGTGGCGTAGAACTCTCCCGCCACGATCTTGACCGCCATGGTTTTGAATTCCGGATCGAAGTAGCTGAGCCGTCCATGGCCCGGGTGTCTCGCCCGTTTCCTCCCCGTTTTCCCCCTGTGCGGCACCGTCAGCTCCTCAAGGCGTAGGTCGTGTTGCCGCAGACCCGGAACAGTTCCTGGGCATGGTGCAGGCTCTCGGAATGCCCGACGAATAGAAGGCCGTCCGGATGCAGTACCCGCGAAATCCGCTCCAGGACGGCGAGCTGCGTCGGCCTGTCGAAATAGATCATCACGTTGCGGCAGAAGATGAAGTCGAATTTCCCGCGCATGGGCCACTGCTCGTCCAAAAGGTTCAGCCTCCTGAAGGTCACCACGCGGCGCAGTTCCTCCTTCACCCTGATGAACCCCTCGTTGCTCCCTTCCCCCCTGAGGAAGAAGCGCTTGCGGTACGGTTCCGGGATCTTGGGCAACTGGTCCACCGGGTAGACCCCCTCGCTTCCCCTGCCGAGCACGTTGGTGTCGATGTCGGTGGCCAGGATGCTGACCCCCGCGCCGGCCGGCAGCGCGTCCAGCGCGGTCATGGCGATGGAATAGGGTTCCTCGCCGGTCGAGGAGGCGCAGCTCCAGATGTTGACCTGCTTGCGCTCCGGGTGCTGGCGCAGGCGCTCGGCAAGGAGCCGGAAGTGGTGTGGCTCCCGGAAAAAGGAGGTCATGTTGGTGGTGAGGGCATTGATGAAGGCCTCCACCTCCTGGAGGTCACCGCTTTCCACGAGGTCCAGGTACTGCGCGAAGCTTTCCACCCCGGTGGCCCGCAGCCGGCGCGCCAGCCGGCTGTAGACCATGTCCATCTTGCCCGGTGCCAGGGAGATCCCCGCGTTGCGGTAGATGAAGCCGCGCACCCGGGCGAAGTCGTCAGCGGTGAAGCGGTACTGGAAGTTGTTCCACCCCTGTTCCGCGGCGCCGGGAGGCACGGCGTCTCCCCCCCCCGTCAGGCGGCGCGCCGGCTCCGTGCGCGTCCCGGTTCTCAGAACTCCTTCCAATCATCGTCCGCCTCGGCCGCTTCGGAGGACCGGGAGGGACGTTCCTGCGCTTTTACCCCTGCTGCCACCGCTACGGGTTTCGCCTTCTTCTCGGGGGCCTTGGGGCGTGCCGCGGCGTGGGTGAGCTTGCGCTTCTCCGCCGCGGCCGGCGGTGCGCTCTTGTTGCCCTGCTCCAGGGTGAAGCGTGCCACCACCGCCACCAGCTGCTGGGCCTGGTCCTCGAGGGATTCCGCGGCGGCGGCCGCTTCTTCGACCAGGGCGGCGTTTTGCTGGGTGACGTCGTCCATCTGGGTTATGGCCGTGTTGACCTGCTCGATGCCGCTGGACTGTTCCAGGGACGCCGCCGAGATCTCGGCCATGATGTCGGTCACCCTCTTGATGCTGGTGACGATGTCCTGGGTGGTGCGTCCCGCCTCTTCGACCAGGCGGCTGCCGTCCTGCACCTTGGAGACCGAGTCCTCTATGAGGGCCTTGATCTCCTTGGCCGCTGCGGCGCTTCTCTGGGCGAGGCTCCTCACCTCGGCCGCGACCACCGCGAAACCTCTCCCCTGCTCGCCGGCGCGCGCCGCCTCCACCGCGGCGTTCAGGGCCAGGATGTTGGTCTGGAAGGCGATGCCGTCGATGACGCCGATGATGTCGGAGATCTTCTTGGAGCTGTCGGTGATGCTCTCCATGGTGCGCACCACCCGGGTGATCACCTCGCCCCCCTTGACCGCCACGCCGCTGGCGTTGATGGCAAGCTGGTTGGCCGCCTGGGCGTTGTCGGCGTTCTGCTTCACTGTCGAGGTGAGTTCCTCCATGCTGGAGGCGGTCTCCTCGAGGGCGCTGGCCTGCTCCTCGGTGCGCTGGGAGAGGTCGGCGTTGCCCGCCGCGATCTCCTCGGTGGCGGTGGCGATGGACTCGGCGCCGGTTCTCACGTCCCCCACGATGTGGGCCAGCCCCTCGTTCATCTCCTTGAGCGAGGCGAGCAGTTCGCCGGTCTCGTCCTTGCTCTCCACGGCGATCTCGGCGGTGAGGTCCCCCGAGGCGATGCGCTTGGAGGCGGCGATGGCCTGGTCCAGGGGCTCCTTGATCCTGCGCGCCGTGAACCAGGCGAAGAGGAAGATGACCACGGCGAGCAGCACGGTGCCGCCGATGATCTGGTACTTCATCTTGTTCATCTCGGCGGTCACGTTGTCGACGTAGATGCCGCTACCCACGATCCAGCCCCACTCCTTCATCAGCATGACGTAGGAGATCTTGGGGACCGGGATGGTGGAGCCGGGCTTGGCCCACATGTAGTCCACCACACCTTCGCCCTTCTCCTTGCAGACGTTGACGAACTCGACGTAGAGCCTCTTGCCCTTGGGGTCCTTGTTCTCGTACTGGGTCTTGCCCACCATCTCGGGCTTGATCGGGTGCATGAGCACCTTGGTGTCCAGGTCGTTGACCCAGAAGTACTCGTTGCCGTGGTACCTCATCTCGGAGATCTGCTTGAGCGCGTCGGCCTGGGCCTGCGGCAGGGTTTTCGTCCCTGCCTTCACCGCGTTCTGGTTCGCGGCCAGGACGTCGTAGGCCACGTCGACCACCGCCTTGGTGGCCTGGATCTTCTCGTCCATCAGCTTGTTCTGCATGAAGGGGAGCACGTAGAACATCACGCCCAGCACCATCATGACGATGGTGGCCACCGAGATGCTCAGGATCTTGGTCAGGATCTTCCAGTCTTTGAATCGCGAAATTTTCATAGGTTCACCGCCTCTTTCTGGGTATTGTCCACGGTACTGTCAACGATCTGCAGTTCGTCGCTGCCGATCAGCTTTTCGATGTCCACCAGGATCAGCATCTCGTCGTTCAAGGTGCCAAGCCCGGTGATGTAGCGGGTGTCCAGGGATGCCCCCAGCTCCGGGGCCGGCTTGATGCTCTGCGCCGGGAGCGCCACCACGTCGGAAACGCCGTCCACCACGATCCCCACCACCTTGTTCAGCACGTTGATGATGATCACCACGGTGAACTCGTGGTAGGTCGCCTCACCCACGTTGAACTTGATGCGCAGGTCGACGATGGGGACGATCACCCCGCGCAGGTTGATGACCCCCTTGATGAAGGCGGGGGTGTTGGCGATGCGCGTGACGCAGTCGTACCCCCTGATCTCCTGGACCTTGAGGATGTCGATGCCGTAGCTTTCGCTCCCCAGGGTGAAGGTGAGGTATTCCGCCCCCCCGTCCGCTGTCAATTGTTCTACCGCACTGCCCTGTGCCGTCTGCATGGTTTATGGTCTCCTTTCTGCTACAGCTTCTTGTGCATCGTGAACAGCTCGGGTAGATCGAGGATCAGTGCCACGCGCCCGTCTCCCAGGATGGTGGCCCCGGCGCTCCCGTCGACCCGGCGGTAGTTGGTTTCGATGCTCTTCACCACCACCTGCTGCTCGTCCAAAAGGGCGTCCACCAGGATGGCCCCCCGTTCCCCGTCCGCCTCCGTGAGCACCAGGATCCCCCGCTGCGGCTCGGTCACCTCCGCCTCCAGGTTGAAGATCCGGTGCAGCTTGAGGATGGGGAGGTATTCCCCGCGCACCAGGACCACGTCGCGGCCGTTGACGCTCTTCAGCTGCTCGGGCTTGGGCTGCAGCGACTCGATCACCACGTTGAGCGGGATGATGAACTTCTCCTCCCCGACCGCTACTGAGAGCCCCTCCAGGATGGCCAGGGTGAGCGGGAGGCTGATGGTGAAGCGCGCCCCCTTGCCCGCCTCCGAGGCGATCTGCACGCGCCCGCCGATGGCCTGAACGTTTTTCATTACCACGTCCATTCCCACGCCGCGGCCGGAGAGGTCGGTCACCTCGCTTGCCGTGGAGAAACCGGGGGCGAAGATGAGCTGCCAGACCTCCTCGTCTGTCATGGCCTCGGAACAGGGGATGCCGCACTCAAGTGCCTTGGCCAGGATCTTGTCCCGGTTCAGCCCGGCGCCGTCGTCGATCACGTCGATGACGATCCTGCCCCCCACCTGGGACGCGGAAAGCTGTAGGGTTCCCGTCGGGCTCTTGCCGCAGGCGGCCCGCGTCTCCGGCGTTTCCAGCCCGTGGTCCAGCGCGTTGCGCACCAGGTGTCCCAGCGGATCGGCGATCTTTTCGATGAGGCCGCGGTCCAGTTCGGTGCTGTCGCCGGCGGTCTTCAGTTCCACCTGCTTGCCGAGCTTGGCGGCGATGTCGCGCACCAGGCGCGGGAAGCGGTTGAAGACGATGCTGATCGGCACCAGGCGGATCGACATGACGCTCCCCTGCAGGTCGCGCGTGTTGCGCTCCAGCTGGACCAGGCCGCGCTGCAGCGTCTCGTGCAGAATGGGGTCGAGCCCCACCGCGATCTGGCTCAGCATGGCCTGGGTGATCAGGAGCTCGCCGACCTGGTTCACCAGCTGGTCCACTTTGGTGACGTTGACCCGGAACGACGCTTCCGTCTCGTTGCCGCGCCTGCCGAAGGCGCCGGGAGCGGTTTCGTTGCTGTCGTAGACGCGTCTGCCGGCGGCAGGAACGATGCCCTGCTCGGGCGCCGGTTCGCCCTCCGGCGTGCGCCGGTCCACGGGCTCATCCTCCTCGATCTGGAGCTGCTCCTCGTCAGCCACGAACATGAAGACGTCCAGGATCTGCTCCAGGCTCGCCCGGGTGAGCAGGGTGAATTCCCAGCGGGTGAGGCAGCGCTCCGGGTCGGCTTCGGCCAGCTCGGGGAGCTCCATGAGCTGGGCGTTGCAGTGGAATTCGCCCGGCTCGGCAAGCTCCGCCAGTTCGGCGACGATGCTCTCCATGCGGATGCCCCGGGTGAAGATCTCGGGATCGGGGGTGAAGGCGAGCCGGCAGCGGCGCGGCAGCTGTTCGGCCTCCTGCTGGGGGGGGCCTTCTTCCTGGTCCGCGGGGAGCCCGGGAGCAGGGGCGCCGGCACCGGCGTCGATCGCCTGCTGCAGCCTCGCCCGCACCCCGTCGATCACCTCCTGGTCCACCGCCTTTCCCTCGCGGTGCCCGGCGAGCTGCATGGCGATGGCGTCCCCGGCCTCGAGGAAGAGGTCGATCATGCCCGGGGCAAAGGGGATCTCCTGGTTTCTGAGCCGGTCCAGCAGGGACTCCATGACGTGGGTCACCACGGTCATGTCGTTGAAGCCGAAGATCCCGGCGCCCCCCTTGATGGAGTGGGCCGCTCGGAAGATGGCGTTCATCTGCTCCGGGTCCGGCTCCCGGTCACCGAGCGAGATCAGGATCTGCTCCATCTCGGCCAGGTTTTCGGCGCATTCCTCGAAGAAGACCTGGTTGAAGCGGTTCAGGTCGACGGTTTCGTTTTCCCCTCTGGGAGTGGTCATGCCAGTTCCTTTTTCTGCGTCGTCGCCCGGGTCACGGTTCGGGCTGCAGCGCCAGGAGTTCGCCAAACCCGAGGGTGACGATCCGCTCCCTCACGGCGGCCGGCGCTGCGGTGAGCATCGGGGCGGCGCCCCGGCGTTTCAGGTTCTCCAGGAATAGCGCCAGCAATTGGCAGCCACAGGCATCGATGTCATCGACGCGGCAGAGGTCGATGGCGGCCCCCCCGGCCTGCTCCGGCATCCCGTCCAAACGCTCCACGAGCAACAGGTGCAGTTCCTTGGCGCGCTCTACCGTGAGCGGCCCTTCAAGCGTAATGTTTGCTTTATTAACAAAAACTTTTTTACCCACTTTTTGCCGCCCTTTCAGGGAGTTTGATTTTGCGTCAAATCTCTCGTGGGAGTTTTACAACCAGTGTTATACGCGTACTGCCCGTATCGGCAAGGGGGGGGCGTACTTTAGATGTTTTGTGGGGCGGTAGGGTATTTTCTGATGTAGCGATATTGACTTGAAACGAGGGGGGACGGGGGGCGGGGCGTGCTGCTGTTGGTACCGGGGACGCGGAGGATGGGATGGAACGGATGAACGGATGGACGGATGGACGGATGAAGCGGTTAACGGGGAACCTGCTTTTTCAGGAAGACCTTGGCCACCTTGTCCCGGTAGACCAGCTGCCATTCACTTCTTTGCTCCAGGAACCTGGCGAAGCGTGAGTCGGCTTCGAAGATGACCCACCTGATGCCGTAGCGTTGCAGCACCTGGTCCCATCCCGGCCGGAATTCGATCACCTCGTTGTATTCCCGCAGCCGTTGCGCGCCGTACATGTCCAGCCGGCCGTCGATGAAGACCCGGCAATCGGGATAGCCGCGGTAGATGAGGTAGTCCCCGAACTCGTCGCTGTTGAACACCTTCCCCTTGATCCCCTGGCGCAGCACGAACTGGTAGGCGTCCACCGGCATCAGGTGCCGGTCGAAGGCGTGGCGCACGAGGCCTGCGGCAGCGGCTGCCGTTACCACCGCTACGGCCACGGCTCCCCATACCGGGGGACGGGCGCGCTGCTCCAGGAGGGCGAGACGGGCCGAAACCTCCCGCAGCCGGCAGCCCCACCTTCCGCTCCCCTGCAGCAGGTCGTCGAGCCGGGCCGCCAGTGCGGGCGCCGTGACCAGGCCGAACAGGGGGATGTAGCGCACCGAGGTGAGGGCCATGTAGCCAAAGCCGAGCACCAGCAGCAGTTCGGTCGGCTCGGCCTTTCTGGGGGAGCGGGCGAAGAGGGTGATCAGGACCAGCAACAGCCAGGTGAAGGGGGGCCAGCCGTGGACGGCGGGGGGAAGAAACTCCGCCACGTGGTCCATGAGGTAGCGGTCCGAGACCAGCCTGAGCGGGAACAGCAAGAGGCGCCAGCCGTACGGGTTGACCACGGTTGCGGCCAGGCAGGCCAGGAGCACGCCCAGAAGCTGCCGGATTCTGCCCCGCACCATGGCGGACTCCCCGGCTGCGGCGCCGATCATCCCGGCGGCCGTGCCGGCCAGGTAGGCGCCCAGCAGCAGGAACCCCGCCGCGAACCCGCCGTGCAGGTTGGCCCACAAAAGCATCAGCGGCGGCAAAAGCCACAGCCGCCCCCCGCCCTTGCTGCGCCAACTCTCGAGCAGGTAGTGAAAAAGGACCAGGAACAGGAAACTGAAGAGGTGCGGGCGCGCCAGCCAGTGCATCTTGGAGCAGATCAGGGTGGTCAGGGTGACCGCCGCCGCCGGGAGGACGCCGTTGCCGTAGCTGAGCAGGGCCTTGAACAGCAGCCGGAAGGTGAGCGCCAACAGCAGCGCGTACAGCGCGACCACCCCGCTCATCCCCGCTGCCTGGTGCACCAGGGCCATGATCACCTCCGCGAGCCATTCGTGCGCCGTCCAGGGCAGGGGCGGGGCGTGCTGCGAGAACAAGTCGTACAGTGGCACGGTGCCGGTCCTGAGGATCACCTCGCCGGCGCGGATGTGGTAGCCGGTGTCGCCGTCTTGCAGCAGCTGCGAAGGGGTGGTGAAGAACAGCGCGCAGAGCAGCGCCGCCTGGAGCAGATCGGCGATGGAGGGGACCAGGTATGGGGTCAGGTGGCGCTTGAGGCTCATGCGGGTCTGGTGGCCGGCGCACCGGGCCGAAGCGGGGTCCGGACCGCGGCCGCGGCAGGCTGAACCGGGGGGACGCGAGTGGGTGGAGACCCTTGCCGGCGCCGGACGGGCCGGCAAGGGGAGGGGGGGCTACTTCTTGGCCTGTCGCACATAGCTCAGGGCCAGTTGTACGGAGATTACCAGCAGGATGAACGTGTTGAAGTCGACTTTCATGGGATCACCTCCTTGGACGTGGATTGCCTCCGTGGTGCTGCCCGAAGCGGATTACTTGAATACCCTTGCGATCTGGACCACCGCCGGGCCCAGGACCACCACCAGCAGGGCGGGGAAGATAGCGAACACCAGCGGGAAGATGAGCTTAACCGTGGTCTTGGCGGCGGCCTCCTCGGCGGCCTGCCTCCTTTTGGTCCTGAGGTCGTCGGAGAAGGAACGCAGGGCCTGGCTCAGGCTGGTGCCGAAGCGCTCGGTCTGGGCGAGCATGGTGGTGAAGGAGCGCATGTCGTCCACCATGGTGCGCTCCGCCATGTCCTTGAGCGCATCGACACGCGGCTTGCCGGCCCTGATTTCCATGGTCACCTGGCGGATCTCCAGGGCCAGCGGGTTCCGGTCCAACTGGGGGACCTCCGAGGCGCGCAGGAGGGCCGCGTCCATGCTGAGCCCCGCCTCGACGCAGAGGGTCACCAGGTCCAGCACGTCGGGCAGGGTGTGGAAGATCACCAGTTGGCGGCTCTTGACCTTGTTGGCGAGCCAGTAACTCGGCAGCAGGTAGCCGACGATGGCGCAGGCGAGCAGGACGGCCAGGTTGACGCTGTCGAAATAGGCATGTTTGGGTGCGACGACGAACAGCAGGTAGGGAAGCGGCAGCGCGACGGCAAGGAGGAGCTTGCTGCCGAGGAAGACATGCACGCTGTCGCGGTGGAACCCCCCCGCCACCAGCGCTTTTGTGTAGCGTGACTGCTCCTGTTTCGGGAGCTTCATCCTCTCGCCGATGCGCCGCAGCTTGTAGGCCCAGGTCCCCGACTCGACTTCCGGCATCAGGTGCACGGCCTTGTCGGTGGGGAAAAAGGCGGCCAGACGCTGCGCCACCGGGTTCCTCCTCGACAGCAGCACCCGGGACAGGGCCACCGACAGCAACAGCACGGAGCAAAATACCGTGAAAGCGATCAGGTAGAGCATGGCGCACCTCAGATCTGGATTCTGATGATCTTCCTGATGATGATCAGGCCGGCAAGCTGCAGCAGTACTGCGCAAGCGAGGATGTACAGCCCGAGGGGCTCCCTGAGCAGTTCCGTCTCGTATTCGGGGCTGAGCAGGGTGAAGGCGCCGAAAGCGACCACCGGCAGCGCACCCAGCACGTAACCGGACAAGCGCCCCTGGGCCGTGTAGACCCGTACCTGGCGGCGGATTTTAAGCCTTTCCTTGATGGTGAGCGCGAGCTTGTCCAAGAGCTCGGAGAGGTTGCCGCCGATGTCGGAGTTGATGGCGATGACCGTGGTGAAGAACCTGAGGTCCATGCTCTCTATCCTCTGGTTCATGGTGGCGACGGCGTCCACCAGTCGCAGACCGAGTTGCTGCTGCTCGTAGGCGATCCTGAACAGCGTCCCGGTCGGCTCCGGTACCTCCTCCCCCACCAGTTGGATGGCCGTGGTCAACGACTGCCCGGCCCTGAGGGAGCGGGCGATCATGCTCAGGGCGTCCGGGAACAGCTCGGTGAACCTGGTGATCCTGCGCGCAGTCTTGACCCTGATCACCGCCTCGGCCGACAGCAGCGGCAGGAGGGCGGCGGGGAGGGCCGCAATCAAGGAGCGGGTCTGTAGCGCGGTAAAGGCGGCAAGCAGGAGCGCCGCGGTCAGGACGACCCCGAGCAGCAGCGCCGGCGGGGTCTCGATGCCGGCCTGCTCCAGCCTTTTCCCCATCTCGCGTGTCTGCGGCAGACGGGTCATGAGCTCGCCCGCCTGGCGCGCCTTCCTGTTCAGCGCCTCGCGCAGTTCGGGTTGGGCCTCGCCGCTCCCCCCGCGCGCCATCTGCTGCAGCCTCCTTCTCAGTTCGGTCCTGGCCGAGGCGCTGCGGTGCAGGATATACAGGCAGATGGCGCTGCTGGCGCACAGGACGGTGAGAAACACCAATGCCACGATAGGAACAAGCATGCTCGGCTCCTAATTCCGGAACATCATCTCCGGGAGCTCGTGCCCGAAGAGTCTGAAACGCTCGGCGAAGAGCGGCCTCACCCCGGTGGCGCGGAACGACCCGATCACCCGCCCTTCGGGGTCGATTCCCCTTTGCTGGAAGACCATGATGTCGTGCATGACGATGGTGCCTCCCTCCATGCCGGTGATCTCGGAGAGCTTGACCACCTTGCGGGTGCCGTCGGAGAACCTCACCAGCTGCAGCACGATGTTGAGCGCCGAGGCCAGCTGCTCCTTGACCGCCCGCTCCGGAAGGTCCACCCCCGCCATGAGCACCATGGTCTCCAGGCGGGACAGGGCGTCGCGGGTGGTGTTGGCGTGGACCGTGGAGAGGGAGCCGTCGTGGCCGGTGTTCATGGCCTGCAAAAGGTCCAGCGCCTCGGCGCCGCGCACCTCGCCGATGATGATGCGGTCCGGCCTCATCCTGAGCGCGTTGCGCAGCAGGTCGCGCGAGGTCACCTCGCCCCTCCCCTCCAGGTTGGGGAGCCTGGTTTCCAGGCGCACCACGTGGTCCTGATTCAGGTGCAGCTCCGCCGAGTCCTCGATGGTCACCAGGCGCTCGTCGGAGGGGATGAAGGCGGAGAGGACGTTCAAAAGGGTGGTCTTGCCGGTGCCGGTCCCGCCGGAGATCAGGATGTTCAGCCTGGTTTGCACCGCCCCCTCCAAAAGCTCCGCCATCCGCTCGTCGAGGGTCTCCAGTTGGATCAGGTCTCTCATGCTGAGCGGGTCGCGGCCGAAGCGCCGGATGGAGAGCACCGGGCCGTCCAGGGCCAGCGGCGGGATGATGGCGTTGACGCGGGAACCGTCGGGAAGCCTGGCGTCGACGTAGGGGGCGGACTCGTCGATGCGGCGCCCGACCTTGGAGACGATCCGTTCGATGATCCGCATCAGGTGCGCGTTGTCGCGGAAGCGGACCTCGGTCTTGACCAGTTTCCCCTGGCGCTCGACGTAGACGTTGTTGCAGTTGTTGACCAGGATGTCCGAGACCTGGTCATCGGAGAGGAGCGGTTCGAGGGGGCCCAGGCCGAAGGTCTCGTGCTGTATTTCCACCACCAGCCGGTCCCGCTCTTTCTGGTTCAGGGGGATCCCCTCCCCCACGATCAGGCTTTCGATCACGCTCCTGATTTCCGAGACCACCTCGCTGTTTCTCATCAGGTCCATCTTGGCCAGGTCGATGGTGTCGATCAGGCGCCGGTGGATGCGCGTCTTCATGTCCCGCAACTGGTCGTCGTCGGCCGTCGGGACCGCTGGTTTCAATCCGTCCTCAAGCAACATGGCTCCCCCCTCGCGGGCACCCCGCGCGACGCTGCGGCCGGGGCGCGGCGCTCCGGTTACCGTTTGACCCGCTCCGCAAGCCCCAGGATGGCCTTGGTCACCGGGGATTTCGGGAGCAGATGCACCACCGGCATCCCCTTGTTGACCGACGACACCACGTCGGCGTAGTTGTTGGGGATGGCCTGGTACACCGGAACCCCCAGCACCTTTTCCGCGTCCTTGAGCTGGATGTCGGACTTGGGCAGGTACCTGTTGATGACCAGTTTCACCCGGTCCCGGTCATGCCCCCGGTTGGCCAGGGCCAGCAGGTAGCGCTTGGTGTTCTTGAGACCGGGGAGGCTGAGCGTGGTGTTGAAAAGGATGAGGTCCGCGCTGTCCAGGATGGTCAGGTTGCAACCGGCCAGCAGCCCGGCGCAGTCCACCACCACGTAGGTGAACATCTTCTTGAGCAGCTCGAGCATGCGCTGGATCTGGTCCGGCGTGATGGAGACCGCCTCGTCCACTTCCAGCGGTTCGGTCAGGATGTAGGGGCCGGAGGCGTGGCGCGTCATCACGCTCATCAGGAAGTCCGCATCGAGCCGGTCGATGTTGGTGGTCACGCTGCTCAGGGTGTAGGCGGGGTTCAGGTTGAGGAAGGTGTTCACGTCCCCCGCCTCGAGGTTCAGGTCCACCAGGGCCACCTTGGCCCCTTCGGCCGCCAGCGCGGCGGCGAGGTTGACGGCGACCGTGGTGGTGCCCATGCCGCCGACCGGGTTGTACACCGCCAGGATCTTCCCGGACGGCGCCGGTTCTTCGGCTGTTGCGGCGAAGATCAGCCGGCTCACCTTCTGCAGGGAAAGGTTGAGCTCCTCCGGCCCGATGGGGCGCAGCAGGTATTCCACGGCACCTGCGCGCATGAGGGCCAGGAATCCCTCGACGTTCTTCTCCGAGGAGCAGGCGATCACCGACGCCCTTGGGAACTGGGCGGTGATGGTCCGGATGTCCTTGATCCCCTGTTCGACGCGGGCGACCCCGAGGAACACCACGTTGGGAGCCCCTTTCTGCAGCGACGAGGGGTGGCTGACATGTTCGATGGACCCGGCCAGGGTGATGGAGTCCGCGTAAGGCTTCAGGGAGGAGAGCAGAGCATCCCTGGAGAGCTTGTCCTCGTCTATGATGGCGATGGAAAACTGGGAAGTCATCTCACGAGCCCCTTTACCGGAGGTTTGCCCGGTGTCACGCTGGACGGCAAACGGCTCCGTCCGCTCTCATCTGGGAAGCTTGGGAATCCAGTCGAACTGTCTCTCCTCGCGGGGGTCTTTCCGATCGGTCGGCAGCGGGGTGGTGGCTCCCGGCGCGGCGGGTTTCACGATCTTCGGGGTGATGAAGAAGACCAGGTCCCTCTCCCGGATCTCCTTGTCCGTGGCCCGGAACAGCGCACCGAGGATCGGGATGTCCCCCAGGATCGGGATCTTGGACATGTTCTTGATCTGCTCTTCCTGCAGCAGGCCGGCCAGGACCAGGCTTTCCCCTTCGCGCAGCTCGACGCTGGTGCTGACGTTGCGGCTGTCTATGATGGGGTAGCCGTTCACCGGAAGGGTGCCCGCGACGCTGCTCACCTCGGCGGGGTCGATCTTGAGGCTGATCATGCCGCTGGGGCGTACCTCGGGGTTGAACTTGAGCTTCACGCCCACCGTCTTGTAGACGATGGTGGTGGTGGCCGCCGCGCCGAGGCTGGTGATCACGCTGTAGGGGATCTCGCTCCCCGCCAGGAAATTCCCTTCCGAGCCGCTTTTCACCAGGAGGTTCGGTTCCGCGAGGATCTTGGCGAGCCCCTTGTTGCTCAGCGCCTGGAGCACCACACCGATGCCGGCCGGGAAGTAGGAGACCCCGGCGGTGAAGCTGTCCAGGGGGTTGAAGCTGCCGAGTCCGGGTATACTGCCGGCGATACCCGTGGCGTGGGTGGAGCTGCTCCTGACACCGTCGGAACTCGTGACCGTCGAACTGCCGTTGGGGGCGCCGATGAGGTTGTAGAAACCTTCGCCGCTACTGCCGGTTACCAGGGCGCTCACGCCCAGTTTCTTGAGCGAGGTCCGGTCCACCTGCGCCACCTTGACCTGCAGCAAGACCTGGAGCGGCTGGTCCACCGTGATGTGGTTCAGCACCTTGGGGGCGTAGGCCTTGGCGATTTCCTCCGCCCTTTTCCCCGTGCTCTCGCAGCCGACCGTCCCCGAGAGGACAAGGGTGTCGTCGGCGTAGTCGACGCTGATGTTGTCGTCGGGGGCGAAGTCGCGCAGTTGCGACTCCACGGTCTCCCGGTCCCCTACCACGCGCACGTCGAAGAAGATGGGCTGGTCGCTGTTCTCCTCCCACACGATCACGTTGGTGGTCCCGATCTTCCTGCCGTTGATCAAGAGCTGGTTGCGCCTGGGCGGGTCGGGGAGGTCGACGATGTTCTTGTCCGTGACGGTCACGTAGCGGGCCGGATGTTTAAGGCTCAACACCACGCCCTTGTTGACGACCACCGTGGTCGGCACGCCTGCCCAGGCGCAATTGGCCCCGAGCATGACCAGCAGCGCAACCAGCATGAAGCCTCTCTTGGAGGGGAGGAGATTCATAGGCCACCTCGTCCTTACTTGATGTATTTAACGGCCATGGTCATTCCGGGTATTGCCTCGACGTTTTCTCGGTTCCCCTGACGATCTCCAGGGTGTGCGAGGGGGGCGCCTTGACCACGGCAACCGGTCTGGGGGCGGGGGGAGGTGTCGCCACGCGGCGCTCCACGGTCTTTACCCGGACCGGCTCGAAGCCCCCCAGCACCTTACCGATGGTCGCCCCCCGGGACTCGACATGAGAGGTGTCCGAGATGTTCCTCAGCAAAAGCTGCAGGGAACCTTTGCTTGCCGACAGCACCAGCTTTTCCGCGTCCTCGGGGACCAGGTCGAGGGTCACTGTCGGTACCACGACCGGCTTGCCTTCCTTCTGGTCGGTGATCTGCCCGGTGGCCAGCACCGGCACGTTCTCCAGCACGATCTTGCTGATGCTCTCCTTCTCGTTGCCGGGAAGAGGGGTGGTCACGATGACGTCGACGCGGTCGCTTGGGGTGAGAAAACCTGCCACCCCCGCCACTTCGTTGACTGCGACCGTCACGGCACGGTGCCCCTGGGGCACGACATAGGTCATGAAACCGCTTCCCGTCGCCCCGGTCTTCGGCTTGAGCTTGGGCTCGGTGATGGCATCCCCCTTGGTGATGGGACGAATGGCCACCCTGCTGACCACGGTCTCGGCATCATTGGCGCTGCCGGGCGGGATGCTGTCCTTGGGCCAGGAGGTGATCTTCACTTGCGATGGCTTGATCGCTGAGCCGATAGGGATGTCCGCTGCGGCAACTACGATTCTCTGCGGCTGGACGGCCTTGACGCTGTCCATCTCCCTCTGCAGGTAACCGTAGGTGAGCCAGCCGGCAGCCACGGCGAATAGCAGTGAGAAGACCGAGACTACTGCGACTGCGTTGGGGCGGGTCATAGTCCGTTCCTCCTCTTTTGCTCGACCGGAACCGGACGGCAGGCCGTAGCAAAGGCCTCGTGCCCGGTGATAAGGGACCAGCCAAAGCGTGAATATCTGAATCCCCGGGGGGGTCCGCCCAGGGATTGCTGTTCGGTGAGGACGTGGCGATTGCTGCGGTAGCAGGTGCTGGGGTAGGCGATTTTTCCACCCGCGGAGGCACCTGCTCCCCTCCTGAATGCGCCAAAGCCACCTGAGGGGAGCGCTGCATCCTCCCCACAGGTGGCAAGATAGCGGTTACTTCGTCAAGGCTTCGTCAGTTCCGTGTTCACGTTCTGGAAAATGTTCCTTGTGGTTGTTCCCAGAGTTCTCACTGCGAGGATTACGACGATCGCGATAAGCACCAGTATCAGCGCGTACTCGACCAACCCTTGCCCCCTGTTGCTTTTCAGGGCGTCCTTCATTTTCCTTCCTGTTTTCTTCAATTTTTCGAACATGATGACACCTCCTTTGTTGGGCTGAGTTGTACGACCTTTGTGAATCGGCAACCACGAGTCTCCTTCTGGATTTGCTGTAACAGCTACTGTTAAAGGCTGAAAAGTTTGATGTTATAGCTGGTGTAACTGTCATATTTGTATCGGTTATGGTAGGTAAAATTTGGAAAATCTTACATGTCGTGATGTAAATATGAAATTTTAGTTCAGTAATTTTTTGCTTTACTTTATAAAAGTGTTAAAAATTAAAAATATTTAAAAATAGTACGACGCCGGAAAAAAACTGCAAGCGATTTTTTTCGGAAAGGGAGTCGGCGAGGTGGTTGCCCGGATGGGGAGGAGCGGGGTCCTCCTGTAAAAGGAGCGTCATACGCAACGGGTTCTGGAAAGGCGCAGCCGGCATCTGAAGCCGGTGCCTTGAAATTGGTGTCTTCTAATTTATACTGGGGTGCGTTTTGGACCGCCCCCCCGCAATTGCCAGGGGCAAAGGGGCCGCCAGGGGTGTTAGAGGGTGGGGACATGGCTATGCGGAACAGGAAGGGTCAGGCGCTGGTGGAGTTCGCGCTACTGCTCGCAGTGGTGGCCTTTCTAGGTTTCGCGGTCTGCGACCTGGCCTGGATGTTCTTTGTCAACCTGACCATGCAGCATGCAGTCCGGGAGGGGACCCGATATGCGATAACTGGCCAGACCCAGCCGGGTATGGGGCGGAGGGAGTCGTTGATCGAAAGGATTCGGGAGCAGTCTGTGGGGCTCTACGACCGCAACCTTCACGTCCCCAAGGAGCCGCGCATTAGCGTAGTGGACCCGACCCAGGTGAACTTTGCCAACTATACCGGAACACCGACGCAGAATGAGCCGGGGGAGAAGAACCAGATCATCGTGGTCAGCCTGACCTACACCTGTCCGCTTTTGACGCCCGTCCTGAAGCCGATCCTTACCGGCGGAGCCTACACCTTCACGGTGAGGTCGGCGATGGCAAACGAAAACTTTCCCGAGAAGGGTGGACCATGAAACTTGCGGGCCGCTCGCATAACGGCAGGGGGCAGGCTCTGGTGGAATTCTCCCTGCTCCTGCTCGTGTTCGCTCTGCTTATGCTCGCGCTCTACGACTTCGCGTGCGCCATCAGGGCCAGCAACACCATCTCCAACATGAGCCGCGAGGGGGCCAACCTTGCGTCGCGCCCGGCGCCGGGGCTGCAGAACAATCCCCAGGCCGTCATGGACGTACTGGCAGCGACCGCACAACCGCTGGACATGACGGAGAGGGGGATGATGTTCATCACGGTTGTGCAGGGGAAACGGATCCAGGCCCAGGACCGCTGGGCGAAGGGCACCCCGCAAAGCGACATAAATAGCAGGATCGGGACCCCCACGTCGGCCGAACCTAATCCTGTCGCCAACGACCTGGCTTCCCTCGACCTGAAACCGGAACAGACGGCGTACGTGGTCGAGGTTTTCTACAACTACCGGAGCCTGTTTTCCAACAGCGCCATAGCCGTCGGGAAGCAGTTTTACTCGAGGACCGTCTTCTAACAGCGCGACGGGGAGGGAAGGTATGAGATGCCGTCCACGTGGAGACAACGGTCAGGTCGTAGTCGGCTTCGCCGCTGCGGCGGTCTTCTTGCTGGCCATGATCGGGCTCGCCATCGACCTGGGCATGGCCTACCTGGTGAAGACCAAGCTGAGCGCCGCGGTCGATGCCGCGGCATTGGCGGCGGGAAGGGCAATCGCTCAGGGGGAGGGGGCCGCGAGTGCTGAGGCGGCCAAGTTCTTCGCCGTCAACTATCCCAACGGGCTTCTGGGGGCAGCGGTTGCCCCTCCTTCCACCTCCTTTAACTACGACCACAACGCGAAGTCGTGGGAGGTCACTGTGAGCACGACCGCCACGGCCCCGGCCTACTTCGCCAAGGTCCTGGGCAGGAACAGCTTCACCGTCGGGGCTACGGGGACAACGACTATCGCCTCCCTCGACCTGATCCTGGTCCTGGACAGTACCAGTTCCCTGAATCCCCCTACCAGTCCCCCCGGAACAGCGGCCCTGCTCAAGTCGGCCGCCAAATACTTCATCAATAAATTCGATGAAAGAAACGACAGGATCGGCTTGATCCATTTCGCCATGGGTGCGGAGGAGGACGCCTCCATAACGGCCAGCAGAGGGTTCAACAAAGGCAAGGTGAGCGACGCCATAGACGCCATAACTGTAGGCGGTTACACCAACGTCGAGGAAGCGCTGCGGCTGGCAAAACGCCAACTGGACACCGTACCGCCCGGTCAGCAGTCCCGGTTGAGGATCATCGTCCTCTTTTCCGATGGAGCGCCCAACGGTGTAGCCGGTGACTTTGTGACGGATGCCGGGACCACTGTGCGCGGCTCCGTGTCATCCGAGTCGACGGACATTGGGCAGCTCTTCGCTATTGATCGCCGCAACCACCTGATCGGGACCTACGGCATGACGTACCTGCCGGGTTGGGATTACACCGGCAGCGTGAGCGCCTATAACCCCGACGGAACGCGCAATTTCGTCCCATCCGACGCCTCGCAGATCCCCTACACCCTATGCAACATAAACCGGGCGGCGCGCAACATGGCGGAAAACATCGCCAACGCCGCTCGTGCCGAGTCAGGCGCCCTCGGGACGCCCATAGTCATCTACACCATAGGCCTTGGCACCCGGTTGACCACCCACGAGGTCGACTGTGGCTACGGCAGCAGTGAACTCGGGGTGAACATAATGAAACGGTTTGCCAACGTGAAAGGGGTGGATACCTACAAGCCGGATCAGCCCGCCGGCATCTTTGCATATGCGGCGAAGGCAACGGAACTGGATGCCGCTTTCGACAGCATTTACCGGGACATATTGCGGCTGTCGAAGTGACGTGGCCGTCAGCGGGATTCGGACAGGCCTTCTTTCTCGTGCCAAGAACTTGTTGCGCCCCTGGAACAGGACGGGCTTATCGAGACGAACGGCTGCGGAGGTGTGCTTTGGTCAAGACCGGAAAAGAGACAGATGCTTCAGGTCACATCCGCGTGTTGCGTAACATACCGCTGTTCTCGCATCTCGACGACGCGGAGTTCAACGAGGTGCTGCGCCGGATTGTAGAGAAGAAATTTCAGAAGAACCAGATCGTTTTGCTTGAGGAGGAGACGGCAAGGTACATGTACATAGTTTTCAGCGGCAAGGTTCGTGTTGTTCACCTTGGCGCTGAGGGGACGGAAAGGATACTGGCGGTGCACAAACGCGGTGACATCTTCGGTGAAATGGCTCTTCTCGATGCCAAGACCGCTCCCGCGACCGTGATTGCCATGGAAGATACCGAAATAGGCCTGCTCTCGAAGGAGACCTTTGACACCTTTTTTTTACAAAACCAGAAGGTTCTCGCACAGTTGGTGGCGATTTTGTGCCAGCGGTTGCGGGAGGCCCAATTGGTGCTCAAGGCAATTACCTTGCCCGATGCAGAGCAACGGTTGCGATCGATCCTCAACCATTTGAGCCTACTGCACGGGGTGAATGATGCTCGTGGTACTGTCATCGCGCTCAGGCTGACCCACAAGGAGCTGGCGGGGTACACCTCTGTATCCCGGGAGACGGTGACTAGGTTGTTGCACCGGCTGGTTCAAGAGGGTGATCTGGAGATGCTGCAAAACAGGACCATTCTGCTGAAGCCTAGGTTCAAACATAAGATGCAGTTCCTGTAGGTCGGCGTTGACCGTGTAGAGCGCAGCCTGCGCCTTGACATGGCCGCCCCCCTCACTATACTTTCGTGGTTGGAAAAATTTAATAATTTGGTCGGCCCTTGTAAAGGCCCGGCCGAGAGTACTGGAGCGGAGTGGGACCATGGGTGATGTGCGTTGGAACAACAAATCGTGGTGGCGCTGCATCACCCAGAGGAAGCAGGACATCGCTGACAGCTTCGCTCATGGGTTCTGCGCTGAGGCGAAATTTCAGCAAAAACTGGTGCAGGAACGGAGACGTGCTGACAGGGCCGGAAAACCGCTTCTGGTCATGGTTATTGCGGCAGGCAGTGTGGCAAAGGATGAAGGCCAGCTTTTTCTCCCTTCCCTGGCGAACATGCTGCGCGGCTGCTTGAGGGAGACGGATATCGCCGGAGCCTTGGGCGAGGAAGGGATAGGGGTCATTTTAACCGAAGTCGCCGCTGAAAAAATCCCTGATGCCAAGCGTGTTGTCGCGACGAAAGTGAGGGAGATGCTGGAGGCAAAGTATGGTGAGGCATTGGCAGGGCGTGTGGCCATTGCGTTTAGGATATACCCGGAAACCGGTGGTGATGACGACGCCTTTGACATGATCTTCTATCCCGATATCACCTCTGACAGCATCGGCAAGTCCACAGGGATGGTGGTCAAACGAGTCATTGACCTTGCCGGTGCCGTGATGTCACTACTGCTGCTGGCCCCCATATTCGTGATTGTTCCTTTGGCTATAAAGTTCACTTCCAAGGGGCCCATCTTCTTCATTCAGGAACGATATGGTTTGAACGGCGTCAAGTTCAGACTGTTCAAGTTCAGAAGCATGTTCGTCAATAACGATGATCTGATACATAGGCAATTCGTGAAGCAGCTGATCGATGGATCCATAGACGAAGGTGAAGATACGGTCTACAAGATCACCAGCGACCCTCGTGTTACCGCAGTAGGGAAGCTGCTCAGGGCCTACAGCCTCGATGAGTTGCCGCAGCTGTTTAATGTGCTCAAAGGGGAGATGTCCCTGGTCGGGCCAAGGCCGCCGATCCATTACGAGGTTGAAAATTACAGCGGCTGGCAGAGAAACAGGCTCATCGGCAAAAGGCCCGGTATCACGGGGGCTTGGCAGGTGAGTGGTAGAAGTTCGACGACCTTTGACGAGATGGTGAGGCTTGACCTGCACTACCTCCGGAGCTGGAGCGTCATGTTGGACGTGAAAATCATCCTCCTCACACCTTTCGTGGTACTGAGGTGCAGGGGGGCCTACTAAGGTTCAGCAAAACTAGGGTGGAGCCTATGATCAACGTCGGAATAGTAGGGTTCGGTTACTGGGGGCCCAACGTTGCCAGGAATTTCAGTATTACCCCCGGAGCTAAAGTAGTTGCCATTAGCGATGCGGATGACAAGTCTTTGCAGAGAGCAGCTGTCAGTTATCCCGGTGCAAGGATGGAAAAAGATTGTGAATCGATCCTGACAGCCAAAGATATCGATGTTGTAGCGATAGTTACGCCTGTTTCATCTCATTTTAGTATCGCAAAAAAAGCACTCGAGAATGGGAAACACATCTTCATAGAAAAACCTTTCACTGCTTCGGTAGCAGAAGCCGAAAAGTTAATTGAGATTGCAGAGACACATAAAGTGAAAATAATGGTTGACCATACGTTCCTTTTTACGGGTGCAGTAAAAAAGATAAAAGAATTGATAGATGACGGAATACTAGGTGACTTGTACTATTTTGACTCAATCAGGGTTAACTTGGGTCTATTCCAAAAAGATGTAAATGTGGTATGGGATCTCGCCCCACACGACTTGTCTATCATGGATCACATTCTCCACATGGATCCAGTTGCTGTTACAGCAACCGGAGTCGCACATTTTAGAAACCAACTCGAGGATGTAGCTTATATAACAATATACTTCCCTGGCAATGTGATAGCTCATCTTAACGTAAATTGGCTTTCTCCGGTCAAAATCAGGACGACTCTTATAGGCGGCCAGAAGAAGATGCTGGTTTGGAACGATCTGGTGAGCGACGAAAAGATACGGGTTTATGACAAAGGCGTCGAGGGATTGGACAGTCTGGAGATGGAGTCGAAGGAAAAGGCCTACGGTCTGCGCCTTAGCTACCGTAGCGGAGACATGTGGGCGCCAAGGGTGACCCAGGTCGAGGCCTTGCAGGGAGAGGCTTCCTACTTCATCGATTGCATCAATAACAACATCACCCCCAAAAACGACGGGTATGCCGGTTTGAGGGTGGTCCGGATGCTGGAAGCAATTAAAAAGTCGTTGAGCGGGGGCGGTGCACTGGTCCGCTTAGACTAACTGACGTGGCTGCAGAGACGAACTGCACCCGGAAAAGGAGAGAACGGATGGCTGAAGACTTCGTAGCAGTTTCACCGGATGTCAAATTAGGCCAGCAAGTGAAGCTTGGAAAGTTCATCAACCTCTACGGATGTACTATTGGAGACAACACTAAAATAGGCGCTTTCGTAGAAATTCAGAAGAATGCAAACGTTGGTAAAAACTGCAAGATATCCAGCCACACCTTTATCTGTGAAGGGGTGGATATTGAGGACAACGTCTTCATAGGCCACAACGTTACTTTCATCAATGACCTATATCCCAAAGCGACCAATGCCTCCGGAGAGTTGCAGGTAGAAGCCGACTGGACATGTATCAGGACGACCATCAAGAAGAACGCGTCCATTGGGTCTAGTGTCACCTTGCTGTGTGGGGTCACCGTTGGCGAAAATGCCATCGTAGGTGCCGGCAGCGTTGTCACAAAGGACGTTGCACCCCACAGCGTAGTAGCCGGTAATCCGGCGAGGGTATTACGGGTTATCCAAAAGGAGACAAGCGATGAAGGTGCCATTTCTCAATCTCAAAGCACAATATGATGTAATTGCAGAAGAGGTGCAACGCTCGATAGCGGAGGTGCTGTCCAAGTGCGCATTTTCTGGCGGGCCCTACGTTGAAGCATTCGAAGAGGAGTTCGCCGTCTTTTGTGGAAGCAAATTTGCCGCAGGCGTGGGCAGTGGTACGGACGCCCTCTGGCTGGCCCTCCTGGGGTTGGGAGTGCAACCTGGCGACGAGGTCATAACGGTCCCCAATAGCTTCATTGCGACCGCGGAGGCTATTTCCCTTTGTGGAGCTCGGCCTGTTTTTGTGGATGTCAAAGAAGACAGCTTTACCATGGACCCTGAGCTGTTACCGCAGGCCATCACCAAGCGGACGAAGGTTATCATACCCGTCCATCTCTATGGCCAAACCGCGGATATGGATCCGATCCTCTCTATAGCTGAACGACACGGGATTGCTGTTCTTGAGGATGCATGCCAGGCGCATGGGGCCGAGTATAAGGGGCGACGAGCAGGGGGGCTTGGCCATGCCGCATGCTTTAGTTTTTACCCTGGCAAGAATTTAGGGGCCTATGGTGAAGCTGGTTGCGTCGTCACCAAAGACGAAGAGTTGGCCAACAAAATAAAGATGCTACGGGACCATGGCCAGTCTCGGAAGTATTATCATGACGTCATCGGGATCAATGGGCGTATGGATGGCATACAAGGCGCCGTTCTGAGTGTGAAACTAAAGTACCTGGACTCTTGGAACAAACAACGTCGCGCCAACGCGATGCTTTACAGAGAGAAACTAGCCGGTGTGGCTGGACTCAAGGTTCCAAAAGAGATGGAATATGCCCGTCACGTCTATCATGTTTTCGCTGTTCGTTCACAACGCCGGGAAATGATGAGAAGCTCTCTCCAACAGAGCGGAATCGACTGCGGCGTACACTACCCAGTACCAATACATCTGCAGGAGGCTTATGCCAGCCGGGAAGAGCAGGCAGGAAAGTTTCCTGTGGCTGAGTTGTGCGCCCGGGAACTGCTTTCGCTCCCGATGTTCCCGGAGTTGACCGGAAAAGAGGTCGATTACATCTGCCAGGAAGTAGAGCGTCACTCAAATGTGCGGGACAAAGCGTAGCTGCTTGGTAGAAATGATAGATCCATGTCACCACCCTGGTTATGCCGAGTGGATTGGCAGATCTCGGGAAAGCACGATCTTCCATTCTGTGCAATGGGCGATGCTTCTGAAGGAATCCTACCGCTATCGCCCTAGATACTTTACCTTGAACCAAGGCGGGCAGATCAGAGGATGTCTGCCGATCATCGAAGTGGATAGCGTCATCACTGGGAAGCGGGGAGTATCCGTCAGTTTTTCAGACCACTGCCACTCAGTGGTTGCTGACGAAAAGGACTTCAATTTGCTGTTTCAGAGCGTGTTGGACTACGGCCGGTCAAGACGATGGCGGTATGTAGAATTCCGGGGCGAGGCCATGCTCAGTCATGAGGTTGCCTACCAGAGGTTCGTACAGCACACTCTGCCGCTCGAAAAAGATGAAGCTACCTTGCACTGTAGGTTGCGAAAAAGTGCAGCACGAAGCATTCAAAAAGCGCTTAAGGAGGGTGTGCGGGTCGAGGTTAGCGATGGTGTGAATGAGGTTCTATCTTTCTACCGATTGCACTGCATTACTAGGAGACGTCAAGGGCAGCCACCCCAAGCAAAGAAGTATTTCATACACCTACACAAACATCTAATTTCCAAAGGATTTGGATTTACAGCCCTAGCACGGCATGGAGAAAACACTGTAGCAGGCCTTATTTGCCTTCATTTTGGAAATAAGGCAATTTATAAGTACGGAGCTTCTGACGAGCAGTTTCAGAGTCTTCGAGCTAACAATCTGTTGTTTTGGGAAATGATAAAGAAGTGCGCAAATGATGGTTTTACTAGCCTGAGTTTCGGTCGTACAGACCGAGATAACGATGGGTTGTTGATTTTTAAAGACGGGTGGGGAGGGGAGAGGTCTGAGCTAAACTACTACCGTTATGACTTTAGCACGGACACTTTCCTCCCTCTGGGCGTCAGGTTTCATGGCTACGAGAAGCTTTTCAAGAAACTGCCTATCACGTTGTTAAGGATTGTGGGGACTCTGGGGTATAGGCATATGGGATGATTGGGAGAGGACGAGGCTCTTTATGAAATTATTAAAGGGTACAATGGTGCTGGTTATGTTTGTTATCTGGGGGTGCACATCGACTGCCGCCAATAGAAGGCAGCCTTTGCCGCCTGCCCCCGCTGGTGCAGAAGTTGAAAGCATCTACAGGATCCAGCCTGGTGATCTGTTAGACGTCAAATTTTTCTACAACCCTGAACTTAATGAGCAAGTAGTGGTACGGTCGGATGGGAAAATATCACTCCAACTTATCACTGAAGTAACAGCAGGCGGACTCACTCCCACAGAACTGACGCAGAGACTCAGCACGGCGTATGCCAAGGAGATATTAGAACCTAAGATTACAGTCATAGTTCGAACGCCCGTGGCTGATAAAGTGTATGTGGATGGAGAGGTTAATAGAGCAGGCATGGTGACTATCAGCGGAACTATCACGGCGGTACAGTCAATTGCACAGGCCGGTGGCATGAAAGAAAGCGCGAATCCTAAGACGGTAGTGGTTATACGACGAGGCTCTGATAATGAGATAAGCACGATACACTTGAATGTAGAAGAAATCAGAAAAAAGGGCGAGGGTGACGTGGTGCTGCAACCTAACGACATCGTTTACGTTCCGAGGTCTTCCATCTCTGATATCAACACCTGGATAGACTTGTACATAAGAAAAAACGTACCGTTGCCAATCGGCTTAGGTTACAGCATCAGGTAGATTTCGCCAAACGGTGGAAGGGGATAAGAGGATGGATAGCCATGGAAACGGATAACGGTCAGGTACTAGTCAATACGAAGGTAGCGGTTCACTATGTAAGCATCATCTTCAAAAATAAGAGGATAATGGCGACCTCTTTTGTGGTTGTTGTCCTGCTTGCAGTGTTTGTGGCACTACTGAGTCAACCACTTTACGAGGCCAAGTCTACCGTTCTCATAAAGATGGGCCGGGAGTATCTTGCAAGGCCAGAAATTGGAGAAAGAATCTCCGCCCCGACAATGGCAATCAACCAAGACGGTTTGATCAGTTCTGAGCTCCAAATTCTTTCAAGCAAAGAGCTTAGAGATAAAGTGGTTAAAGAAATCACAGCTTACAAGCTTTTCCCTGATTTGGTGGCAATGACGGACGTAAATGTTGAAGACCTTGCGGAAACTCGACTTGAAAAGACTCTGAAATTAAACAAGGTAAAAAATTCAAATGTTATCGAGATCGGCTATGAGCACCCGGACCCTGAAATTGCTGCAAGGGTCGTTAACTCATTCGTAGATTACTTCAGAGATAAACATCTGCAGGTTTTCCGTGAGCCTCAATCAACCTTCTTGCAGCAACAGCTTGAGATGTACACGGAGAAACTAAGGGCCTCCGAACGGGAGTTAGAGGTTTTTAAACAGGAGAACGATGTCTACTCGTTAGGAGAACAAAGGACCCTTTTACTTCAACAGAAACAGGAACTCGACGCTGAATTGAAAGCAACTGATAATCAAGTACGAGAGCTGCAAAAAAAAGTGATTGTTCTTAAAGGGCAATTACAAACCGTTTACAAGAGCCGTGATTCATATGTTCCACCTGAAAGAAGTTTCGATATCCAGGACGCAAAAGCGAAGCTGTTGGGTCTGTTGCTTGAAGAGCAGCGTCTGGCAAAGAAATATACCCCATCTAACAAACTGATCATAAATTCCAAAAACGAAATTGAAATTGTTAAAAGATATATCAATGATCTTGAGACAGATGCTAATAATAAGGCTAAAACTGGTAACCAAGTTTACCTTGATTTATATAAGGATTTCTTGACGTCAAGTGCAAGCCTTCAAGCTTTAGTGGCGAAAGTTACGAGTGTTAGAGCCCAACTGCAAGAGATCAAGAACAGCTTAGCAAGCATCAATAGAGGAGAGCAACAACTTGAAAATCTTAAGAGAGAAAAATTGATGAACGAGAAAAACTACCAGAACTATTTGGATCGTGTAGAGGAGTCCCGGATGCTGGAAGAGATGAACCGGCAGAAGCTCGCCAACATCAGCGTCATCCAAACAGCAGCTGTTCCAGTCGTTCCGTCTACAACCAGCAGAGTAAAAATAGTGGCGTTCGGCTTTGTGTCGGGGGTCTTTGTAGCCATCGGCGCAGCGTTCCTGAAGGAGAAGTCGGATCAGACGTTCTCAACGCCTGAGAAGGTTGAGGTAGTCTCGGGATTGCCAGTGTTGGTATCAATACCTTATAAATAGGGGCAAGGTATGTACTTGAAATATTTTCAATTCCATAGGGAACCCTTCAATATAACTCCCGACCCCGATTTTCTTTTCTTGAGCGCTGCTCATAAGGAAGCGCTTGCCTCAATCATCTATGGAGTAGAGCAAAGAAAGGGATTCATTCTTGTTGTTGGCGAAATCGGAGTCGGAAAGACCACCATCGTCCGTTCATATTTGAATCAGGTAGATACATCCAAACTAACCTCTGTGTACATATTGAACCCGATGCTTTCTTTTGGAAATTTGCTGAAGCAAATATGTCGGGAGATTGGCCTGTCCTCGCATTCGAGGAGCAGTTTTGAGATGCTTGACGAACTGCATCGCTACCTAGTCAACGAGTTCAGGGGAGGACGGAATGTCGTTATAATCATTGACGAAGCTCAAAACATGCCTGTTGACACGCTTGAGAACCTGAGGATGCTGTCGAATATAGAGACGTCGAAGGAAAAACTGATACAGATTGTCTTTAGTGCACAACCCGAGTTTGAAAAGACTCTGAATCTTCATGAACTTAAGCAGCTTAAGCAACGGGTTTCTGTTAAGGCGGTTATATCACCATTGGACCCTGCTTCTGGTGTTGCTTATATCCGTTCCCGGCTCACTAAAGCTGCGGTTGTGGATTCGGTGCCATTCACAGCGGCTGCGTTGAAAGATATTGTCCGTATAGCCCAAGGTATTCCAAGAATAATAAACATTTTATGCGACAACTGCCTGATCAATGCCTATGGGTGCGGCGAGAAAGTCGTCAGCGCGGCCATGGTGAGAAGCGTTGCAAGAGAATTTGGCATTAAGGGCTGCCAATCTTTCGGGTTGGCTATAGCTGCTGCCGTAGTAGCGCTGTTTGCTGTTTGCGGGCTTTCTTTCTACCAATTTCCACACTCTATCGAACCTTCTCGTTTTTCAACCGCTCCTGTGACTAAAGTTGTCGTTGCAGAGAAACCGGTTCGGCCGCCTGTACCGCAGGCTTATATCGAAAGAGTGGTTCAGAGGGGAGACACCTTGGCCAAGCTTGTAACACAGGTCTACGGGCGAGCAGATAAGGGGACGATGCTGCTGGTGAAGAAAGCGAACCCGTCAATCACTGATGAGAACGTTATAGTGGAAGGGGGGCGCCTGAGGTTTCCAAAAGTAGTGGGGCCTTAACTCGAATTGGTCTGGCACATCAAGGAGACTCACATGAGCAACATATTCGATGCTCTTGAGCAAGCACGACGTGAGCGGCACAAGGATGATCCACCGTCTCCTGACGTAGTTGGAGGGGGCCGCAACAACAATTCCAATATTGCCGACTCTGTCTCGGCTAGCACAATAGATGCTGAGATAGCAGAGATGTTCGTGCGTTTTGAGGAACAACTAAAGGGGCCTGGGTTGGTCATGCAGTTGATCTCTTCTCACCTAGGGGAGGGGGTTTCTTCCGTTGCACAGAGGTTCGCGTCGGTGTCCTCAACGTTGCTCGACAAAAAGGTGTTGCTTGTCAAACTTCTTGAATGTGTCGTTGCAACAGATAACAACCTTCCTGCACAGTTGAAGTGGCAGGAGGTTCTTTCGGATAATCAAGGTTCTGATTTTTCGGTTCAAAAAAGGGGGGGGGTCACAGAAGTATGTGTCCTCTTCGATCTTTGCTCCAAACAACTGAAGGAGGACCCAAATGTGCTAAGCAAGACTAAAAGTATGTATGACATAATCATATTTGACATGCCGTCTGTTGCTGCTCAGCCTCACGGCGTGGAACTTACTCGCTATGCAGATATAGTAGTCATAATTCTAGAAAGTGAAAAAACAAAATTATTTGCACTGCAATCATTGAAAGAAAAAATAACGCATAATTCAGATGCCTTTGTTGGAGTGGTTTTGAATAAGCGGTGCTTCCATATTCCTGATAGGCTTTATGCAAAACTGCATTAGGTTTAAGACAAACTCTAAGCGCAAGGGACGAGGATGAAAACTCATAAGAAGAAGATCTGGATTGACCTAGACAATTCGCCCCATGTCCCCTTTTTCAAGCCGATAATAGAAGAACTCGAAAAAAGGGGTTACAGCTTTACTATTACTGCTAGGGACTGCTTCCAAGTCTGTGGTCTCGCAGATCTGCTGCGACTGCCCTACAACAGGATTGGTAGACACTATGGGAAGAACAGGGTCATGAAGGTTATCGGCTTGGCAATCAGAGCCCTCCAGCTCGCCCCAACAGTGCTCAGCGAGAAACCCGCGTTGGCCCTGTCCCACGGTTCGCGTTCGCAGTTGATCATCGCCCGTTTGCTTGGCGTCCCCTCCACGTTGATTTTCGACTATGAGCATGCGCAGTGGCTTCCTTTTGCGTATCCTGACACCGTAATTGTGCCAGAGGTGATACCCGATGATGCTATTAAACAAAGGTTCAGTCGTATTGGTAGGTATCCCGGGATAAAAGAGGACGTGTACGTCCCGCGGTTCAAGCCGTTGAACGGGATCTTGTCCGAATTGGGGATTACCACTGAGGAGGTCGTAGTAACTATTCGGCCGCCAGCAACAGAGGCACATTATCATCGGCCCCAAAGCGACGAGCTTTTTTCTGCAGTGATGCAGCGCCTCACGGCGTTGTCCGACACCCGCCTTATCGTGCTGCCGCGAAACGGAGATCAGGAGGCGACAGTGCGAGCCGCATGGAGCAGCTTAATTGACACGGGTAAGATTATCATTCCTCCAAAAGTGATCGATGGCCTAAATCTAATCTGGCACTCCGACCTTGTGATAAGCGGTGGCGGAACAATGAACAGGGAAGCCGCGGCACTGGGAGTTCCAGTTTATAGCATTTTCCGCGGTCAGATGGGTACCGTTGATGAATATCTTGCAAATTGCGGACGTCTGGTGCTGCTACAAAGCATCGAGGACATCGAAAACAAGTTGCATATCTGCAAATGGAACCGCCCCGCACACCCTGGCAGCGATAGCCCCGAGGCCCTCGGAACCATCATTGATGAACTGGTCAGCATCATGGAACACCGCTAACACTCCGGCCTGCTGTCTTTGTCGCCCCGTCTCACGCAAGCTTTGCAGTACTTCGTCCATCGGGGTCATGCTCAGTTGTATCTATTCTTCTACCTCAAAGGCAGCAACTCAGATAGAGGTCGGACATGTGGCAACTACCAGAACGCCTCTCCCAGATTTCCGACAAGTATCTGCCGGCACAGTCGCTGAAAAAGAGGCTGGCCGTCGGCATGTCTTGGGTAACCGCAGGATCTCTTTTCAGGCAAATCAGCAACTTCCTGGCTGTCATCTTTGTGGCACGGGTCATCGGGATGTCGGATTTCGGCAGACTGGCCGTCATTCAAAGCACTGTGTTGATGATTTCGAGTTTTGGGCAGGCCGGGATAGGTCTTTCTACTGCTAAGTATATCGCCAGCAACAGAGTGTCCAATCCGCAACGAACAGGACGTATTATCGGCTTCACACTTTCTTTTGTGGGCGTCGTTTCTGCAGTCATAGGCTTGCTTGTCGTCAGTTGCTCACACCTTCTTGCCGAGAAGTTGCTTCCTGGGCACAACCTTGCACGTGATTTCAGTCTGAGCTCAGTCTGGATGATGTTCGAGATTATAAGTCTGATCCAGTTTCGCATGCTTGCTGGGCTCGAGTGTTTTCGAAGTTGCGCTACGATAACCTCCTGCCAGGGAGCCCTCTTGCCGATTGTTTGGGTAACCTCCCATTACAACGGAGTCACCGGGGCCGTGCTTGGCTATTCTGCTGTAAGCATTATGGGCTGTCTGATCGGTCAGGTCATGCTCCAGAAGGAATGCCGGCGGCTGGGGATCCCGATAACGTACCGCAAGGTGTGGGGTGAGCGGTCGATCCTTAGAATGTCGACCATGGTCTGGCTTAGCGAGATCGCTATGAACGCCACCAACTGGGCTGTGGGCATCCTCCTTGCCCGGCGCCCCGATGGGCTGGCGGAATATGCCATCTTCAATGCCGCCAGCAGATATCAGAACGTACTGGCTTTTCTACCAACACGTATCTTTCATGTATCTCTGCCTGTTTTGGCCAACCTCCAGGCGGAAGGCAACCGGCACGGCTTCACCAAGGCATTGGTCGGCTTGGGCGCGATAAGCGTGCTGGTCACTGCTGCGGGTGCGTCGGTTCTCATGTTGTTTCCCGACATCCTGATGTCCTGGTACGGCAAAGGGTTTGGAACCGGAGGCGATGTGCTGGGGGTCATCGCGGTGCTGTGTGTCGCGACTTCGGTCTGGACGGTAGCAAGTGCAGGGCTATGGGCGGCCGAACAGTCCAGGCAGATGCTTGGCCTTGATCTGTTACGAGGAAGCATCCTCGTACTTTTATGCCTGACAGGGATCGCCACCACTGCACGGGGACTGGCCGTGGCTCACCTGATCAGTTATTCCACCTGCGCAATCCTGCTTGTCTGGGTGTTGTACCGTTATCTGCGGCAACCCAGGTCGGCGGACCAGGCGACTGTCAAGGCTGACCTTTGAGAGGATACCATGCTTGCCAGAGCCGTTGAGCAAGGGCGTCAAAAGAGATCCGGTTCGGCCGGCACCCTCGTCCCGTTGTTAAGCGCCGCCGGGTTGCTGGGGGCGTGGGGTGCTTGGGTCGTGACCGCCCAATCCATCGGAACGACTGCTGGCGAGGGGGTGGTCGGTCCTGGGGAAAAATCTGCACTATATTACCTTGCCCACGGACTCGGACTTCTCTGCGCCCTTGCCGCTGGAACTATTGCTGCCGTTAACGGGCAGTACCGCAGGCTCGATCCCACTACGAGGTACGCCTTCTGGATCTTGCAACTCACAGCCTTGCTCTGGGCGCTGGCATCCTACGGTCTTGCCGACTACACCAGTTTCAAGGCCTTTGGTGCCACAGGACCCTTTGTCTGGTTCTCCACCGTCTTGGTATTTGCCGGTATGGATAGGAGAGTCTGGCCCATTGTCGATAAGGTGGTCTTTGGAGCCTCAATGATCAGTGCCTGCCTGGCAACAGTATCAATAGCCACCACTCACCGTGACATAACTCAGCGCTGGCTTTCTACGCCGGTCTACTACATGGTGCTGTTGATGTGGTACGGTGGCTGGACGCTGTTCAGCTTTACACGACATCAAAAGTTAAACCACTTCTGGCGCTTCATCCCTTACGTCGTATTCATCTGCCTGGCAGTCTTCACCAAGACCAGGTCCTGGTTTCTGATGTCCTTCTTCCTCCTGATGTCCTTCTTTTGGCTGAACAAACCGGCCGCAGGCAAAGCGAGGAGCTTCTTAGCCCACCGTCTGAAGTCCCTGCTCGTTTTGCTCGTCGCCCTCTCCATACTGGGATTTTTCCTCCAGGATCTGCTGCTCGGTGCCTTCACGGATTTTCAGGACCGGGCTCTCCAGGACACCCGGTCCGGGCAGTACGTCGACTTCTTCGCGGACGTGCCGCTCTCGGATCTGGTGCTCGGTAGGGGGCCTAACGGGACCTGGGACTGGAACGGCAAAGATTACCAATACTTTGACAATGCGGTGTTGTGGATGGCCTTTATCGGTGGGGTGCCGACGGCTCTGTCCTACCTCGCACTGATAATTTTGCCGGGGCTGAGGTGTCTTGGATCAGAAGCGCTCGAGATCAATGCCGCGGCGGTCCTGTTGCTCCTGTGGGGGCTTGCCTGTATCGGGTTCAGCACCTATTCCAACCCTTCACTTACTCCTTATTCCTACCTGTTGTGCCTTCTGTCCGGCCGTTGTCTGGGCTTTCTGGCAGAGCGACGCGACAATCCCCATGCCAACACCTCCTAAGAGGCAGCCAGCCGGGGTACGGAGGGCATCGACATGGTCGAGATCGTAATCGGCGGTGATGTCTGCCCCATCAATCGCAATGCTCGTATGTTTCATGGCGGCGATGCCTCCGGCCTTTTCAGCGACCTCCTCACCGAATTCCGGCGCGCCGATCTTGTCGTCGTCAATCTTGAGTGTCCCTTGATCGAGGGGGGGCGGGCGGTGGCCAAGGTCGGCCCGGCGTTACGGGCGGAGCCGGCAGGTATAGTCTCCCTGAGTAGAGCGCATATAGATCTTGTCAATCTCGCCAACAACCACATCCTCGACTACGGTGCCACCGGGTTGCTGAGCACCAGATCAACCTGTGCCAGCGCTGGGATTGCGGTTGTCGGAGCCGGTGCAGATGATAGCGAGGCCAGGCGGCCGATCATTCGCGGGTTCCGAGGTGTCAAAGTCGGGCTGCTGGCCTATGCCGAAAGTGAGGCTGTCGCCGGCGTGGCAAAGGGCGGGGTCAGCGTGTTGAATCTTGCACAGTACGTAAGGTCGTTGCGCCTTTGCCGCGGTTTTTTCGACTACCTGATCGTGTTGCTTCATGCCGGGGTCCAGCATTACCCTTACCCGAGCCCTATGCTGCAGGACACCTGTCACTTCATGGTGGAGGAGGGGGCCGATGTTGTGGTCTGCCAGCACTCCCACTGCCCGGGAGCGGTGGAGAAGTACCAAAACGGGCACATCGTCTACGGTCAGGGCAACCTGCTTTTCGACCGCTACCCGCAACGCACTGACAGTTTCTACCATGGATTTTTGGTGCGGGTGCTGCTTGAACCAGGCCTTCCCGCAAGGGTGGAACTGGTGCCGTACCACCAGTCCGACCATCTGCCCGGGGCGAGGAGGATGGGGGCGTCTCAGGCAGAACGGTTTCTGACCGCGGTACGGGAGAAAAGCGCCCTGGTTGCGGATGCGGAGTTTGTGCGCAAGCAATGGCACCAGTTGTGCCAGAGAAAAAAGTACGACTTGTACAGCACACTGAATGGCCACGGCAGGCTCGCCAGGTTTCTCAACCGCAGGTTGCGTTTCAGCGACTGGTGCTTTGACAAGCACAGGTTGTTGAACCTGCATCATCTGATCTCCTGCGAGTCCCATAGAGAGGCGCTGGAGACTATTCTGGCAATCGACCTCGAGGTCAAGAGGTGAAAGATGAATCGGCTCTGCCTCCGTGCTCTGACTTTCTTGAAACAAAACCGGATGCTCGGGCCCTTGCGCCGTTACATCCAGAAGCATCTGAACCTGGTGGAGTTAAGGACCAGCAACAGAATTCTACTGGTGCAGGAGGAAGAATGCCCCAGCTGTGATTACGAGCCGGCGTACCCGTACACCCTGGGCATCCTCAAGGAGTTCTGGCACGGCCACAGGCACTACGTAAAAGCGTGCCACGATCTGAGGGTGCGCTACCAGGTGCTCGATATTACGGGGCCGGACTGGCAGGAGGAAATGCAGCAGTCAGGTTGCGACGTCTACCTCGTGCTGCCTTCCGTTACCTTCAGCAACTGGAAGCAGATGTACGACGAGCGGGTGCGGGTCATTGCCGAGGACCTGGGCATGCCGATCTTTCCGTCCTATTCCGCCTTGTGGATGTGGGAAAGCAAAAGGCGCACCTTTTACTGGCTCAAGGCCAATGGCATCAGCCACCCCAGGACCTGGGTTTTCTACGACCGCAGCCAGGCATTGCAGTTTGCCGCCCGTACCGACCTACCCGTGGTCTTCAAGAGCAACATGGGCTCGGGAGCCTCCGGGGTCATCATCTTCGAGCGGCGCAGCCAACTCCGCAGGCACATTTCCCGCTGCTTCTGCAAGGGGTACACAAATGAGAGGCGCGGGCCCAACGATCGTGAGGTCGGCAGCGTGCTGTTTCAGGAATATCTCCCGAACCTCAGGGAGTGGCGCGTGGTCCGCATCGGCCCGTCCTATTTCGCTTTCGAAAAGGTCCGCTCGGGCCGTTTTCACAGTGGCTCGCACCTGCGCACCTATGGCATGCCGCCGGCAGGGCTGCTGGATTTTGCCCGCGCCGTGTTCGATGCCGGTGGTTTCACCAGTCTGAGCCTGGATGTCTTCATCACTGAAGACGGCAGATTTCTGGTCAACGAACTGCATACCTACTTCGGAATTTTAAACAACCACGAGATGTGCATGGTCGACGGGATTGCCGGGCGGATGCTTCATGAACCGCCGGACGGCTGGAGGTTCGAGCCCGGCGACTTCTGCGGCAACTATCTATACAACCAGCGTGTTCTGTGCGTCCTGGACTCGCTGCAACAAAAGGATCGGGCAGGTGTGTTATGACCACAACAAGCCGCAAGCCTCAAGTTCTCGTCATGTGTCCGCCGCCGGAGCAAAACGGCGGTGTCGCCAACTACTACTCCCTCGTCAGCAAGCACTTCCGCTCCGAGGCGCTGCAACTGTCTTTCTTCTACACCGGTAGCCGGTCCGCCGCCAGCGGCGGGGGGCGGCCCTTGCAGCCGCTGGTCGACCTCGCCGCCCTGCGGCGAACGTTGCCGCAGCATGACCTCGTGGTGCTGAACCCGTCTCTTGATCCCAAGTCCCTGATCCGCGACGGCGTCTACCATCTGGCGGCGAGGCTCACGGGAAGAAGAACCATCGTCTTCTTCCGGGGGTGGTCGCCCACGTGGGAAGGGGTCATCGACCGGTACGCACGGGGGGTGTTCAGGCGGGTGTTCGCCGCAGACCGGCTGGTGGTCCTCTGCAGCCGTTTCGGGGAGAGGTTGACCCGATGGGGCTTTCCATCTCAGGCCATCGTGCAGGAGACCACAACCTACGAGCATCACGAATGCGTGCCTGCCAACGATCCACGCCGCATCGTCTACCTCTCCAGGTTTGCCCGGGGCAAGGGGTGCCTCACCGCGATCCAGGCGGTGGAAATGCTGCTCCCCCGTTTTCCCGACTTGCAACTTTACATGGTGGGGGACGGCGAGTTGCGCCAGGAACTGGTTGCGTATGTGCAACGTCGGGGACTGATGGCACAGGTGTCATTCACAGGCTGGCTGGCGGGTGAGGAGAAATACCGGTTGCTGGCCCGGTGCGGCATCATGCTCTTTCCCACGGACTACGGGGAGGGAATGCCTAACGCCCTGGTGGAGGGGATGGGGATGGGTATCCCCATTGTGAGCCGGCCCGTGGCGGGTATCGCCGACATCATAGTCGATGGCGAGAACGGCTTCCTGGTCCCTTCACTTGATCCGGCGGATTTTGCCGATCGGGTCGCACGTCTGCTTGAAGACGGGGAGCTTTGGCAGGAGATGTCGCAGCGCAACAGGCGGGTCGGGCGCGAGCGGTTCTCCATAACCAGCGTGGTCGCGAGGCTGGAAGCGCTCTACCTCGACCTGCTGCGCCAGGAAAGGGGGGAGGTATGAAACGCGAGGATGCTGCCGCCATAACTTTCGGTCATGCCTTTGACAGGCTCTACGACTATTGTCGTGCCTGTGGCTACCAGGGGTGGGACAACTTCGACGGGCTCAACTCGGCACTGTTTCGCAACTCCCCGCTCTACCGGTCGCCGTTGCTGCGGCTGGCGTGGACTCAGTTCTTCAAGAGAAGTCCCGTCAACTTTCGGGGGGTGACGGGGGTTCCCAAAGGCTACAACCCCAAGGGGGTGGCCCTTTTCGTGACCGGCCTGGTCGCCAAGGGTAAGCTCGACGAGGCCGGACAACTGGTGCGGCTGCTGCTGGGGATGCATTGCTCCGGTTATTCCGGGATCTCCTGGGGGTACAACTTTGACTGGCAGTCGCGCAATTTTCTTACCCCGGTGGGGACGCCCAACGCGGTGACCACCGTGTTCGTGTCCAACGCCATGCTCGATTTTCATGCTGCCACCGGCGCGGAGAGCGCGCTCGATGCTGCTTTGGGAGGGTGCCGGTTTCTGCTCGACCACTTGGTTCTCTTCGAGGACGGCACCACCATGTGCTTTGGGTACATGCCCGGCAACACCACGCGGGTGCACAACGTTAACATGCTCTCCGCCGCGCTGCTGGCGCGGGTCGCGCGCCTGACCGGGAATCGTGGTTATCTGGAGAAGTCACGCAAGGCGATGCGCTACTCGGTGAAGGCCATGCGCCCCGACTACTCCTGGGCCTACGGAGAAAGTCCCTTTCAGCAGTTCATCGACAGTTTTCACACCGGCTTCAATCTGGTCTCGCTGAAAAGGTGGATGCAGTTTGCCGAAGAACAGACCTGGGAAAAGGAACTGCGCAAGGGCTATCAATACTACCTCGACCACTTCTGGCTGCACGACGGTTGCCCGAAGTATTACCATGACTCCCTTTATCCCATTGACATCCACTGCTCCGCCCAGGGCATCCTCACCTGCCTGGAACTTGCCGGGTACTGCGAAGAGAGCCTACCTCTGGCCGAGCAGATCGCGCGCTGGGCCGTGGAGCACATGCAGGACGAGACGGGTTACTTCTACTACCAGAAGTACCGTGCCTTCACCAACAAGATCCCCTACATCCGCTGGTCGCAGGCCTGGATGTTCTGCGCCCTGTCTCAACTGACCGCCTAGGTCGGGGTGCACGCGACGAAATAAGGGGGCAGCGGTGTCGACCGCTGCCCCCTTTGCTGTGGCGGTTTCGGCTGGAGCCGTTGCCGCTAGTTGGTGAACTGCAGGTTGAGCGGCTGGGCCACGACCTGCTGGTACTCGATGGCGCCGATATCCGGCTTGCTCCCTTTGTAGGGCATGCTGACCGGGTCGCCCGTCTTGAAGGTCACGCTCTGGTTCAGGGTGATCTGGTTGGTGGAGCGGTTGATCGCCGTGATGGTGGCGGTGTAGCCCCCCACCATGATGGTGTCGCCTGCGGTGAGCCCCATGCCGTCGGAGAAGTAGCCGTCATCGGCGACGGTGATCACGGAACCGGTGCCGCTGGCGCTGGTCACCTTGGTCAGGAAGTCGCCGGCATCGATGCAGGGAGAGCCGATCTGCGGTTTGTAGGTCGAGTCGAGCATCGGTGCGGTCTGAAGATTACCCTTGAAGTGGGTGGGGTCGGCCGCCTGGATGTCGGCCACCGTCCCGTACTTCCCCTGCACGTTCATGATGGAGCTGGTGCCGGTCTTGAAGAACAGGTTGTTGGAGAAGAAGTTGTCGTAGATGACGCTGTTCTTCTGGATCCAGAGCTGGTAGCTGTCCAGGTTGTTGTAGACCGCGTTGTTCTTGAAGTAGTTGTTGTAGGCGGTCGCCCCGCTGTCGCCGTTGGTCGCGATGACGATGGGGTACTTGGTTATGTTGGTGATCGTGTTGTTGTAGACCCTGTTGCCGATGGCGACGTTGGGAGGGTCGGTGTTGTAGGCGTAGACCTCCATGCCCAGACCGCTGGAGGTGCTGGTCGTGTTGTCCCGCAGGATGTTGTAGCGGATGATGTTGTTCTGCGACACCGCCTTGAAGGTGCGGGGGAGGTTGGCGTCGTAGCTCGTGCTCTTGCCGCCGTAGATGATGTTTTTCTCCACGACGTTGTTGCTCGACCCGGATTGCAAGCCCATCGTGGCGCCCTGCGGGTTGTTGATGGTGTTGCCCTGGATCAGGTTGTAGTTGCAGCTGTAGGTCGGGTAGGTGGTGTCGAACCCTTCCAGGGAGAGCGCGTAGTGGGTGGCCGCACCGATCTTGTTGTTCCTGATGATGTTGTAGTTGGCGTTCCTTCTCAGGTTCACCGCGTCGGACTGCCTGCTGATGCTCAGGTGCGCGATGTTGCAGTCGCTGATCTCGTTATGGTGCGAGTTGAGCAGCATGTACAGTGCCGCCCAGGTGGAGTTGCTGGTGTCGGCGATGATGTCGCAGTTCCTGAGAGCGATGTGGTGCGAGGTCAGGATGGTGGCAGGGCTGTCAGAGCTGCCGTTGCGAAACGCTATGTCCTGGGCAGTCACGTACGACTTGCTCGAGGCGTAGAAGCCGCGGATGACCGGCTTGTTGCCGGTGCCGTAGGCACCGTAGCTGACCGGAGACGCGCTGGTGCCGGAAGAGGGTTTCAGCAGGGTGTCCCAACTCCCCCCCCGTTTGAAGAGGATCTGGTCCCCGGGGTAGAAGGACATGCTGTTCACCTTGGTGACCGTCTTCCAGGGAGCGGTGCTGCTGCCGGAATTGCTGTCTGAGCCCGCAGAGGAGTCGACATAGTAGGTTGCCGCGGAGGCCACGGTGGCGCTCAGACAAAGAATCACTGCTGCCGCTACTGCTATCTTCTTACCGAATAACGTTACTTTTGACGTCATATACCTTCCTTTGTGTTTTTCTACCTGGTTTTCACAACGATGCCGTTGATCTTCGGGCTGCTGATCTTGGTCACAAACCCTATGTTCAGCACGCCGTCAGCCACGCTGACAGGTATCGTCACATCGTAAGCAGTATTATTGCCAGCCTTGGCATAGATGTCAAAGCTGGATAGAACAGTGGTCCCTTCCATTTTGACGTCGAAAACCCTCTGGCCCGTCCCCACGTTGTCCGCGAATTTGAGCATCACGGAGTAGTTGCCGTTGGCAACCGGGATGTTGTAGGACATGACGCTCCCGGCCGTGGTGCTGCCGTAGCGGTAGCTTTGATAGAGCACGTCGTCGGAGGTGCCGGCGATGGTCGCGGTGATGGTCTTGGCAGTCCCGCCGGAATAGTAGCTGTCGGCCTTGTAGGCGGTCCCATCGGCGCCGGTGAAGGCCGCGCCCCCGGCATTGGTGGCGAAGACAACTTTGCCGGCCGTGGTGCTGGTTGCTGCAGTTGCCGTTGCGCTGAAGGCAGCGAGGATTGAGTGGTTAGCGGTCACGTTGGAGAAGGTATAGGTAGAGGCAGCTCTGATCCATTGCCCGTCAACCTGCAGGGACTTGATGCTGTACCCGGCGCTGGGGGTTATGGTGAAGGTCTGGCTTGAACCCTTTGCCACCGATACGCTCCCGGCCGGCGAGATGCTGCCCCCGGTGCCGACGCTAGCCGTGATGGTGTATGTGGTTGTGTTTGCAACGAAGCTCGCCGCGATGGTGTGGTTGGCGGTGACGCTGCTGAAGCTGTAGCTGGCGATGGCTCCCTTGGAGACACCGTCCACCTTGACGTCGGCGATCTTGTAGCCGCTGGCCGCCGCGATGGTGTAGCTCTTGCTGCCGCCGCTCGTGACCGTGGCGGTCCCCGAGGGGGTGATGCTGCCGCCGGTGCCGGCCGTTGCCGTTATGGTGTAGCTGTTGAGCGCGAAGCTCGCGGCGATGGTGTGGTTGGCGCTGACCAGGTTGAAGGTGTAGCTGCCCACTGAGCCCACCGATGCGCCGTCGACGGTGACCGCGGCGATCTTGTAGCCGGTGGCGGGGGTGATGGTGTAGCTCTGGCTCCCGTTGGCGGCGACGGTGGCGGTCCCGGACGGGGTGATGCTGCCGCCGGTGCCGGCGCTGGCGGTGATGCTGTAGCTGTTGAGGGTGAAGCTGGCCGAGATGGTGTGGTTGGCGGTCACGTTGCTGAAGGTGTAGGAGGTGACGGCACCTTTAGCGACGCCGTCCACAGTGACCCCAGCCACCTTGTAGCCGCTGGCGGGGGTGATGCTGAAGGACTGGCTCGCACCGGAGGTGACGGTCACGCTGGTGATGGTGGAGCTGCCGCTGGTCGCCGTGCTCACCTTGGTGTTGCTCAAGGCGGTGACGGTGCCGCCGGCACCGGCCGTCGCGGTGATGGTGTACGTGGTGGGAAGTGCCGGGAAGCTCCTGCTGATCTCGTTGGAGTAGGCGCTCTCGGCCCCCGCCGCGTTGTAAGCGGTGACGGCGAAGTAGTAGGTGCTCCCGTCGCTCAGGCTGCTGCTCGAGTAGCTCGTGGTGCTGCCGACGTCGATGTGCTGCGAGTAGCTGCCGCTGCTGCCGCCGATGTGGACCTTGTAACCGGTAACCCCGGTGCTGTCGGTCGGTGCGCTCCAGGCAATGCTGGCCTGAGCTGCCGCCGCCGGTGTCGCCGTCAGCGTCGTTGTTGCCATTGCGGTAAAAGCCATGATGGCGATGAAGGCCATCCTGGTAAGGGCGGCAAGGCTTTTTCGTGTACTGCTCTTGGACATTAGGCTGCTTCCTCCTGTTTTTTGTGCCGGTTCGGCAGGCGGTATTCCCGGGGGTGCTTGCTGCCCCCCCCCGGGGGTCCTGGCTGGCGCCCTGCTTTGCTTCTGGCCGCCGTGGTTGGGGTGCTCATCTAGCCTCCTTTCCCTTTGGTCTTTAGCTGCAGAGGAATCCGGACGCAAAAAAAGCCGGTGCCTATGGTATCCAGTGGATATTTCGGCAACCCGGCTGTCTGCGTGAGACCCTTAGGCTTTCCGTCACTTCCTCGCGGAAGTTTTAGTATTATCGATATCTGCCTGCAGCTGTTTGTTTGAACGAGACAGTAGCAGTTCGCCGGCCGAACGCTTGTGACGCTTGTCACACTAATGAAAGATCAAGCCCTTCCTTCTTTAACCTTCCGCCGCCTCCCGCCAAAAAAGGCGCTGCGCGTTGCTTCCAAAAGTTACATTGGTATAGTTTAATGGTTTTGCGTCGGCCGGAGAGCGGGAGACGGCGCACCGGGAGGAGTAAAGTGTGCGGTATTGCAGGGATTATTAACATAACGGAGCAGCCCCCCCCCAGCCTGGAGCAGATGGTGGCCATGATCTCGCCGCTGCGTTACCGGGGGCCGGACCAGTCCGGCGTCTACCTCGACCACCGGGTCGCCCTGGGGCATCTGCGCTTGAGCATTATCGGCATCGACGGCGGCATCCAGCCCATCTGCAACGAGACCGGGGAACTGTGGATCGTGTACAACGGCGAGGCCTACAACTACCTCGAGTTGAAACAGGAGTTGCTTGCCCGCGGGCACCGGTTCAGCACCCAGACCGACACCGAGGTGCTGCTGCACCTGTATGAGGAGTACGGCCCTGCCTGCCTGGACAGGATCAACGGCCAGTTTGCCTTCGCGATCTGGGACAGCACCAAGGGGGAGCTCTTCCTGGCCAGGGACCGCGTCGGCGTGCGGCCGCTGTACTACACCTGGAGTGGCGGCCAACTGCTGTTCGCTTCCGAGATCAAGGCCATCCTCGCCGTGACCGGTCGGAGGGAACTCGACCCGGAGGCGGTCGGGCAGCTGTTCGTTTTCTGGAGCACCCTCCCCGGCAGGACCTTCTTTGCGGGGATCGAGGCGCTGCCGCCGGGGCACTACCTGCAGGTCAAAGGTCAACCCTGCCGTCCCAGGGCCTATTGGCGCATCCCGCCCCCCCAACCGGAAGAGCACTGCAAGCTCGAGCTCCCCGAGGCTACCGAGCGTTTTGCCGAGCTTTTGGAAGACGCGGTACGACTGCGGCTGCGCGCCGACGTCCCCGTCGGGGCCTACCTGAGCGGGGGGCTCGACTCCTCCATCATCGCCACGCTGATCGCGCGCCACTGCAAAAGCCGCCTGAAAACTTTCTCGCTGGGGTTTGCCGATGCGGCCTTCGACGAAAGCCTGGCGCAGGAGGAAATGGTGCGCCACCTGGGGACCGACCACCGGCGCGTGCTGGTGGAAGACCAGCAGATCAGGCGCCTGCTGCCGGAAACGGTGTGGCACTGTGAGCAGGCGACCCTGCGCAGTTCGCCGGTCCCCATGTTCCTGCTGTCGCAACTGGTACATTCGGAGGGGTACAAGGTGGTCCTCTCGGGAGAGGGGGCGGACGAGATGCTGGGCGGGTACCACATCTTCAAAGAGGCCAAGGTCAGGGACTACTGGGGGAGGCGCCCCGATTCCGCACGGCGGCCGCGGCTTTTGGAGCGGCTCTATCCCTACATCTTCAACAATCCCTCGCGCGGGCGCTCGTTCCTGCAGGAGTTCTTCGCCGCCAAGCCGGAGCAGCTGCAGGATCCCTTCTTCTCCCATGCCGTGCGCTGGGGGGGAGGGATCCGCAACCTCGCCTTCCTGTCTCCTGAGTATCGCAGCTGTCTGTCCGGCTACGATCACCGCGAGGAAGTGGCCCGCTGGCTACCGGAGGGCTTCGCCGACCGGGATCTCTTTTCTCGCGCGCAGGTGCTGGAAATCGAGCTCTTTCTGGCCGGTTTTCTCCTCTCTTCGCAGGGGGACCGGGTCGCCATGGCTCACTCGGTGGAGATGCGTCACCCATTTCTGGACTACCGGGTCATCGATTTCGCCTTCCGGCTCCCGGCTAAGTGGAAGATGAGGGGACTGCAGGAGAAGTATTTACTGCGCAGGGCGTGCCGCCATCTGCTGCCGCAGCGGATCGCCGACCGGCCGAAACACCCGTACCGGGCGCCGGTGAGCGCACTGTTCACGGCGACCGCGCCTGCGGACTATGTCGACGAACTGCTGTCCGGGCCGAGCCTCAAGTCGAGCGGGTACTTCGACCCAGGCAAGGTGGCGCGCCTCTACCAACGGGTACTGGAGGCCCCGCCGGGGACGGTCGGGGAGTTCGCCAACATGGCGCTCATGGGGGTGCTCTCCACCGAGATCCTGCACCGGCAGTTCCTGGTCTCCGCCTCCTACAGGGGGGTGCGCAGGGTGAGCCCGGACCTGGTGCGCTACGGTGCTGAGCGAAGGGCAGAGGGGCGGGATTGGACAGCGGAGTCACCCCCCACTGACGGGAGAGACCATGGAACTGCAGATGGTGCATAGTTTCCTGGAATCGAGCGCGGCGGCGCGCCCGGACAAGGTCGCACTGGTCCACGACGGGGAGCGGGTCAGCTACCGGCAGTTGAACCGGTCGGCGAGCCGGCTGGCCGGGTTCCTGCTGCAGCGGGGAGTGCTGCCCGGAGACAGGATCGTGATCTTGTTGAGCAACGGCGTGAAGTACGCGGCGAGCTACTACGGCGTGCTGAAGGCCGGAGCGGTGGCCGTGCCGCTGAATGTGGAGACCGGGCAGGAAACGCTGGGCCGACTGCTGGATGAACTGCAACCGGCGGGCATCATCGTGGAGCAGGGGGGCGGCCACCTGTTGCAGCAGTTCCACCTGGTCCCCCCATCGGTCCGCTTCCTGGTCGCCATCGACACCTCCGTCCCCGGTGACGAGCCGCGCCTGGTATGGGGGTGGGACGAGGCGCTCATGGCGGAGGAGCTTCCCGAAGGCGCAGGCAAGGTTTCCCCTGAGGCCCTGGCCAGCATCATTTACACCTCGGGGTCCACCGGACAGCCCAAGGGGGTGATGTTGTCCCACCGCAACATCGTAAGCAACACCCGCTCCATCACGCAGTACCTGCGCCTTACCGAGAACGACATCCAGATGGTGGTGCTCCCGTTTTTTTACGTCATGGGTAAATCGCTGCTCAACACCCACATTGCGGTGGGGGGGACGGTGGTGATCAACAACAACTTCGCCTACACCGCGTCGGTGATCAGGCAGATGGCCGAAGAGGGCGTGACGGGGTTCTCAGGGGTGCCCTCGACCTACGCCTACCTTTTGCACCGCTCGCCGCTGGCCTCGTTCCGGGACCGGCTCCCCAGCCTGCGCTATTGCACCCAGGCCGGCGGCCACATGCCGCGCGAAATCAAGGAGCGGCTGCTGCAGGTACTCCCTCCGCACACCAAGCTTTTCATCATGTACGGCGCCACAGAGGCGGCGGCGCGGCTCACCTACGTCGAGCCGGAGCGGCTTCCGGAAAAGCTCGGCTCCATCGGCAGGGCCATCCCGGGTGTGACCGTGCGGGTGCTGGATGCGCAGGGGGAGGAGCTTCCCGACGGTGCATGCGGCGAACTGGTGGCGTCAGGGCCCAATATCATGGTCGGCTACTGGAACGACCCCGAGGCGACCGCCCGCGTGCTGGACGGCAACGGCTACCATACCGGCGACCTCGGCTACCGCGACGCCGACGGCTATCTCTACGTGACCGGCAGGAAGGACCACCTGCTCAAGGTGGGGGGGCACCGGATCGATCCGCAGGAGATCGAGGAGGTGCTCATGTCCAGCGGGACGCTGCTGGAGGTGGTAGTGCTCGGCCTGGATGACCCGCTGTTGGGCAAGAAGCTGGTGGCACTGGCGGTTCCCCTGGGAGGGAACCCCAGCGACCGGACTCTGCTTTCTTTTTGCCATGCCCGGTTGCCCAGGCACAAGATCCCGGGGGAGATCAGGCTGGTCGCGGCGCTCCCCAAGTACCCAAGCGGCAAGATCGACCGTGCCTCCTGCCTGGCCCTGTGCGGTTGAGGCAGGGTTTAGAGGCACACCACCCCGATACAACTTCAACTCATGCTGCACGACCCGTGGCGCAGGGGCGTGAAAGAAGGTGCCTTATGACAACGACCAAAGGATTTTCCCCCGAGGTGCTCCGGCTCGACCCGCAATGCGAGGCCGACCGGATCTGCGCCAGGATCAGGGAGTTGATGCGCAACCAGGTGAAAAGGGGAGGGGTGGTCGTGGCCCTTTCCGGCGGGATCGACAGCAGCGTCACTGCCGCACTGTCGGTGCGGGCGCTGGGCCGGGAGCGGGTGATCGCCCTGGAAATGCCGGAACGGCATTCGGCGCGGGAGACGCTGGCCTTGAGCGGCAAGGTCGCCGGGGCGCTCGGCATCGCGACCATCGTCGAGGACATCTCCGGCATTCTGCAGTCCGTGGGGTTCTACGAGAAGTACGACAACGCGGTGAGGATGGTGGTGCCGGAGTACGGTGACGGCTGGGCCTCCAAGATCGTCATCTCCGGGGTGGCGAGCCAGCCCCGCTTCACGTCCTTTTACCTGGTCACCCAGAACGCCCAGCAGGTACAGTCGACCGTGCGTCTCCCGCTGCAGCCCTACCTGGAGATCGTGGCCGCCACCAACTTCAAGCAGCGCATCAGGAAGATGCTGGAGTACTACCATGCCGACCGGCTCAACTACGCCGTTGCCGGCACCCCCAATCGCCTGGAATACGATCAGGGCTTCTTCGTGAAGCTCGGCGACGGCGCCGCCGACATCAAGCCAATCGCCCACCTGTACAAGTCCCAGGTGTACCAGCTTGCGGAATTCCTGGGTATCCCCGAGGAGATCCGCAGCCGGAAACCGACCACCGACACCTACTCGCTGGCCCAGGGACAGGACGAGTTCTACTTCTCGCTCCCCTACCAGATGATGGACCTCTGTCTCTACGCCCGAAACAACAACGTCACGGCGGAAAGCACTGCCGCCGTCCTGGGGCTCGAGCCGCAACAGGTGCGGATGGTGTTCCGGGACATCGATACCAAGCGAAAGACCACGCGCTATCTGCACCTTCCGCCGCTTTTGGTGGAAGAGGTGGAGTGGGAATGACCGTACCGGCAAAGGAGGCGACAGATGAACGTAAAGGATGAGATCAGGAGTTTCGTGGTGGAAAACTTTCTCTTCGGCGACGCCGGTGAGCTTACCGACGACAGCTCCTTCATCAGGGAGGGGATCGTCGATTCAACGGGGATCCTGCAACTGGTGGCCTACCTCCAGGAACATTACCAGGTGGCCGTGACGGACGAGGAGCTGATCCCGGAGAACCTCGACTCGGTGCAGCGGGTGGCGGCCTTCGTGGAAGGAAAGCGCAGTGGGGTCCCCTGCGCCGACAGCGAAGGGTAGGTGGCGGTGATGCGACTCAGGATCCTGCAGAGGGTGCTGGGGAGGCTCGCCATGGTCGCCCCGGGGGGGTACACGTTGCGCCCGTGGCTGCACCGGATGCGCGGGGTCCGGATCGGCAGGAACGTCTGGATCAGCCAGATGGTCTACATCGACGAGCAGCACCCGGAGAAGATCGAGATCGGGGACAACGTCACCATCGGGCTGCGGTGCATCATCTTCGCCCATTTCTACCTGGGCGACCGCGCTCCCCAGGAGGTGAAGGGAGGGGTGGTGGTCGAGAAGGATGCCTTCATCGGCCCCAACTGCACCATCCTGCACGGCGTTACCATCGGCGAAGGGGCCGTGGTGGTGGCGGGGAGCGTAGTCACCCGCAACGTCCCCCCCGCCGTCCTCTACGGCCCCCCGGCCGCGGAACCCCTGGCCCGGATCACCCACCCCCTCACGGAAAACGGCCAAGTCCAGTACCAGAAGTTCCTCTTCGGACTCAAGAAACTCTAGTCGTAGCTCTTCTTCATCAGGTGAAACAGGACCGCGAGCAGGAGCATGAACCCGACCGCGATCCCCCCCGCAAGGCGCCTTTTCTCGTGCGACCGCTCGATCTCCTTGAGGGCCGCATCCAGTTTCCCCAACTCCTGGTTGATGGCCGCCGACTCCCCCTTGACCCGGGCCACGTCCACGTCGTGGAACAGGGTGTGAAATCGGTTTCTCACCGCGAACAGCGACTTGCCCATCTTCTCGGTGTCCACTCCGCTCACCTGGAAGGCGGCAATCCTGCGCGAGATGTTGTCGATATATGCCTCGGTCTGCTGCATCGCGTCCCTGATGGCGCGCGCCCTGTCGAAGCTGTGGCAGCGGGTGCAGCTCTTTTCGTTGATGAGCGCCAGTGACGCCTTCACCACCTGGTGGTTGCCGTGGCAGGTCACGCAGGTGGGACCGCCGGCGCCAAGCGCCCTGCCGTGGGCGCTGGAGAGGTAATCCTTGTAGACCCCGGGGTGGCAGCGCCCGCAGAAGGCGGGGATATCCTTCTCCTTGGGAGCACCCAGAAAGCCTCGTTGCGGGGTCATGGCGTTGGCCGCGTCCTTGGGGTCGCCGCCATGGCAGCCGTTGCAGGAGATGCCGTTTTCGGCGTGGATGCTACTGCGCCACAATTTCACCGGCGCCCCGAGCCGGTCTGGCAGCGAACCGTGGCACTGGATGCAGACCGTCTCCGGTTGCTCCACCGGGGCGGCCTGGGCCGGCTGCAGGAAGGCGAGCAAGGCAAGGAGCAGGATGGCCAGGGTGTTTTTGCAGATCATGACAGGTGCCCCCATACGCTAAGAGCGATCCAGAGCAGGATGCCCGCTATCACCAGGGTCAGGAATATCGGCCGCTTCAGCGGATGCCGCTCCGGGGAACGGTCGATGAACGGGAGCAGCGCCAGGAAGGTCATCGCCGCCGCCTGAACGGAGAGCCCCAAAAGCTCGCTCGGGAAGATCTTCAGGGTCTGGTAGTTGGCCAGGAAGTACCACTCCGGCTTGATGTGCGCCGGCGTCTTGAAGGGGTCGGCCGGGACGAAGGCATCCGGGGTGAAGGGCATGCCCGGCCAGAAGAAGACCACCGCCAGGAAGATGGCGAAGTAGACCGAGATCGAGGTCAGGTCCTGCAGCACGTAGTTGGGGAAGAAGGGGATCCCGCCCGGATGCCCCTGGTAGTGGTACTGCTGCGCCTCGAAGGGGTTGGCGGTCCCCTCCCTGCCGAAGGGGGGCGCCGAGATCCCGGTACGTTTCAAAAGGAACAGGTGCGCGCCGATCAAGGCGGCAATCACCACCGGGAGCACCGCCGCGTGCAGGGCGAAGAAGCGCCCCAGCGTGGGCGGGCCGACCAGCTTGCCGCCGCGCAGGAACTCCACCAGGTAGGGACCCAGAACCGGAACGGCGCTGGCGCTGTTGGTGGCGACCGTGGTGGCCCAGAAGGAGAGCTGGCTCCAGGGGGCCAGGTAACCGGTGAGCGAGATCCCCTGCACCAGGGCGAGCAGGGTGAAGCCGGTGACCCAGTTCAACTCGCGCGGCGCCTTGTAGCTCCCCATGAGCAGGGTGGAGAGCATGTGCAGGATGAGCACCGCCACCATCATGTTGGATCCCACCGCGTGGCACAGGCGGATCAGCCATCCGAACGGGACCTCGTTCATGATGAAGGTGACGCTCTTGAAGGCCTTGTCGGCATCGGGAACGTAGTAGATCATGAGCAGCATCCCGGTGACCACCTGCAGGGCGAAGATGACCAGGAGCACGCTCCCCAGTGAATACCACTCGTTGATGTTGCGCGGCAGCAGGTAGCCGGTCAGCTCCTTCTCCACGATCTCGCCGACCCCGATGCGCAGGTCGAGCCAGCGGTACAGCCTCTTTAGCATGGGCGTTTGCCTCCCTGGACGGTTAACCGATGGTGATGTTGCCTTCGGTGACGGTGAGCGGGATCTTGGCGAGCGGACGCGGCGGGGGACCCCCCAGCACGGTACCGTCGGTGGAGAACTGGCCGCCGTGGCAGGGACACAGGAACTGCTGCTTCTCCTTGACCCACTGCACGATGCAGCCCAGGTGGGTGCAGACCGCGGAGAGGGCGACCAACTCGCCGCTCTTGGTCTTGATCAGGACCGCCGAGGAACCGGCGAACTCGAAAAACTTGGCGTCTCCTTCCTTGAGCTCTCCCGCCGGTATCACCAGCTTGGCACCCCCCCCCTGGCCAGACCTGGGCGCCAGGTAGCGGAACACCGGGTAACCCGCGGCGACCGCAGCGGCGGCCGTGGCCCCGGCCACACAGACCCCGAGAAACCTCCTCCTCCCTTCGTTCTCCATGCATCCTCCCTGCCGTTGTCTGTCGATTCGGCTCAAGTATAATGACAGCTTGCACCATTTCAAGCGGATTTTTCATGAAGCTGAGGTGGTGCCAGCATTCACGTGCGGGCCGCCCCCCCCGCCATCATCGCGGCACGGGCCACTGCGCTCGCCGCGTCCCCACCGAATCTAATGAGGACTCTGCCGTTTCCCTCTTTACCCCCGACGCCCTTTTCCGGTATGCTGGCGCACTGCCCCCAATGCCTCATCAAAGGAGAACAAGATGGAGACCTACTACGATCCCAGGGACCTGGGGAGCTTCGCCGAGATCGGCAAGGATGCGCCGGAACTGGCGGGGAAATTTTTCGACTACTACAAGGAGGTCTTTGCCGAGGGGGAACTCACCGAGCGGGAAAAGGCGCTGATCGCACTTGCCGTCGCCCACACCGTACAATGCCCCTACTGCATCGACGCCTACACCAGGGCCTGCCTGGAAAAAGGGTCGCACCTGGGCGAGATGACCGAAGCGCTGCACGTGGTGACTGCGATCCGCGGCGGGGCCTCCCTGGTGCACGGCGTGCAGATGCGCAAGATTGCCGAGAAGCTCTCGCTTTAGGAGACGGGATGGACCAGGCAAGACAAAGGCAGGGGGAGAGCTTCGGGGAGCGGCTGGCGCGGCACGGGCTCGCGCTGACCCGGGAACGGACCACGGCGCTGCAGGTGAACGTGGGGCTTGCCTGCGACCTCGCCTGCGGCCACTGCCACCTCGAGGCGGGGCCGGCGCGGGACGAGATGATGCAGCCGGAGGTAATGGCGGAGGTGATCGCCTGTGCCCGCCGCTTCAGGTTTGCCAGCATCGACCTGACCGGTGGCGCCCCCGAACTGGTACCGGAGCTCCCCTACCTGGTGCGGGGGCTGGCGCCGGAGACACCGAGGCTGATCGTGCGCACCAACCTGGTCTCGCTGGAAGGGGAGCGGGGGGAGGAACTGTTGCGGCTGTACCGCGAGTTGCAGGTGGTGCTGGTGGCCTCGCTTCCCGCCGGCAACCAGGCCCAGACCGAGGCCCAGCGCGGCGCCGGGGTGTGGGACAGGAGCATCCGGGCGCTGAAGCGGCTCAACGAGCTGGGCTACGGCCTGCCGGGCAGCCCGCTCGAGCTCGACCTGGTCAGCAACCCCTCCGGGGCCTTCCTGCCGCCACCGCAGCTCCAGGCCCAGGAGAAGTTCCGGCGCGACCTTGCCCGCAAACACGGCGTCAGTTTCCACAACCTCTACACCTTCGCCAACGTTCCCCTGGGGCGGTTCCGGAGCTTTTTGGAGCGCTCGGGGAACCTGGACGGCTACCTGGAAACGCTGTCGGCGGGGTTCAACCCCTGCGCCGTGGCCGGGCTCATGTGCCGCAGCCAGCTTTCCGTGGACTGGCGCGGTCGGCTCTTCGACTGCGATTTCCACCTGGCCCAGGGGCTCTTCCACGGCGGAGCAGAACGCTTCATCTCCGCCCTCTCCGAACTCCCCCCTTGCGGCACCCCCATTGCCGCCGCCGATCACTGCTACGCCTGCACGGTGGGCTCGGGGTTCACCTGAGGCGGCAGCATCGTGGCCTAGTTAGGCCGCTTTCCTGCCGGCTGCGCCGGCTCCGCTTCGGGGCGGAACACCCGTCCCCGGTAGCTCCCCTTTTGCTCCCAGAACTGGCGGAACTCCCGGTTGCGCAGCACGCGCATCTGGGCGATGGTGCGCCTGCCGAGCTCGGCAGGAAGCTTGCCGCGCGGCACCCGCAGCCAGGGGCCGCGCCAGGACTTGGCACGGTACCAGACCCCGCCGCTGGCCTTGAAGTAGGTCGGGGCGAGGTAGAAGAGGTCCTCGCCGCGACCGGCCGCCACCCCGAACCCGAGCTCCGCGGGAAACAGAAACAGCGGCGCCCGCTGCGCAGCAGGCGGTGGACGCCGCTGGCGCTCCCCCTCCTCCGGCGCGGCGGCGGGGGGAGCTTGCTCCTGCTGCCGGTAGTACTCGTCGTAGAACTGGTACGGGTAGTAGGTTCCGTCAGCGCGTGCGCTCCCCGCCACGGCGGTCAGCGCCAGCAGCACCATGCATGCGTTTTTCACGGCAGCCTCCCTTGCCGCGCCTGGTCCGCGAGCCCGGTCAGTGCCAGGCTCGCCCGCCACAGGCGTCCTGCTGCGGCTTCGTCGTAGGATGCGGGTGAGGATGCGGCTTCTTTTTCTTCGCAGTAGTAGCCGCCGCTTTTGCCGGCCACCTCGCCGGCACAGGCCAGGTAGAGCACGGTGCGCGCGGCGCGGCGCGCCCCGACCAGCCTGCCGCTTCGCAGCGAGCCCGCGATGTGGGACAGCCAGCTCCCCAGGCCGTTGTTGAGCGCGAAGCGGGTCAGCACGTTGCCCGGCGCCGCCGCGTTGGCCGTGACCCCGCTCCCTGCCAGGCGCCGGGCCAGTTCGTAGGTGAAGAGCAGGTTGGCCAGCTTGGACTGGGCATACGCTCTCCTGCCGTCGTACTCCCGTTCCAGGTTCAGGTCGTCGAAGTCCATCCCCGGGCAGGCCCGGTGCGCCGCCGAGGCCACGTTGACCACCCGGGCCCGCCCCGCCACGCGCAGCCGCTCCATGAGCAGCATGGTCAGCAGGAAGTAACCCAGGTGGTTCAGGGCGAAGGTCATCTCCACCCCTTCGGCGCTGGTGACGCGCCGGTCGAACCTCCCCCCGGCGTTGTTCACCAGCAGGTCCAGGCGCGGGTACACCGCGTTCAAGCGGCGGGCGACGGCGCGGACCTCCTCCTGGCTGGAGAGGTCCGCCTGCCAGAACTCGACGTGGTAGTTGCCGCTTGCCCGCACGATCGCTTCGGCGCTACGCGCGCAGCGCTCCCGGTCCCGTCCCACCCCGATCAGCGTCGCCCCCTCCCGGGCCAGCGCGAGGGCGGTGGCTCTGCCGATCCCGGAACTGGCACCGGTCACCAGGCAGATCTTGCCGGTCATGTCTCCCCACCCGCCCATGTCGTCCCCCTTGCGAACCTTTAAAACAATCTAACGATTCTCCGGTGGCCGGTGCGATTGTCAAGACTCCCTTGCCCCATTTTTCATTGGGAAGTTGGCGGTCATCTGCGCTATAGTGGCCAATGGTCCCGGCTCCGGCCGGGCGGACCTCGAGGAGGAGAAGGGGGAGCCGGTGGCAAGAAGACCATGGGTGGACAAGGAACAATGCATCAGCTGCGGCATCTGCATCGCCAACTGCCCGCAGGTGTTCCGCTTCGACAGTCACGGCAAGTCGGAGTGTTACGACCCCGCCGGCGCTGCGCAGGAAGTGATCCAGGCGCAGGCGGTCGAGCTCTGCCCGGTGTCGTGCATCGGCTGGGAGGAGCAATAGGTGGCACGCGTGGGGAGGCCCGCCGGCCTCATCAAAGGGGGCGCGCTGTTCGCCTGCGTGGTGGCGATCAGCCTGTTGCACTACCTGACGCCGCTTAGGCTGGGGATGCTGCACGACATCTTCCAGCGCCTGTACTACATCCCCATCATTCTGGCTGCCTACTGGTTCGGTTTTCGCGGCGGCATCGGCTGCGCCATCCTGGTGACCGTGGCCTACGCCCCGCACATCCTGTTCCAGTGGGGAGGGCACATCGCCATGGAGATGGAGAAGTACCTGGAGGTAATCCTCTACAACGTGGTGGGGGGGATCACCGGCTTTCTGTCGCAGCAGGAGCGCTGCCGGCGCGAGGAACTGGAGCAGACCGCCCAGGGGCTGGAGGATTCCTTCCGGCAGCTGAAGAGCCAGTCGGAACTGATCATCAGGATCGAGGAGCAGTTGCGGCGCGCCGAGCGCCTGTCCGCTCTGGGCGAGCTCTCCGCCATCCTGGCCCACGAGATCAGGAACCCGCTCGCCTCCATCCGCGGCACCGCCGAGATCCTGATGGAGCAGGGGGTCCCCGCCGAGCGGCGCGGCGAGTTCCTGGAGATCCTGGTCAAGGAGTCGGACCGGCTCAACCGGGTGGTGGAGGACTTCCTGCGCATGGCGCGTCCGGAACCGGCGGACAAAAGGGAATGTGACATCAACGAGGAGCTGGCCAACATGGTCACCCTGCTCTCGGCCCAGGCCAGCAGCTGCGGGGTGAGCCTGGACCTTTCCCGCGGCAGCCTGCCGCGGCTGGTGGCGGATCCGGAGAAGCTGCGCCAGGCCTTTTTGAACATCATGCTGAACGCCATCCAGGCCTCGCCGGAAGGGGGGACGGTCCGGGTGGCGACTTCCTGCAACCTGGAGGCGGGGGTGGTCGAGATCCGCTTCACCGACCAGGGGGGCGGGATTGCCGCCGACGCCGTCGCCCACATCTTCGAGCCCTTCTTCACCACCAAGGGAAGCGGCACCGGGTTGGGACTCCCGATCACCAAGAAGATCGTGGAGGGGCACGGCGGCAGCGTGACCGTGGCGAGTGAGCCGGGCAGGGGGGCGACCTTCAAGGTGCTGCTCCCGGTCAAGGGGTGAGGTTGTGGAAAATCCTACGCTCCCTGCAGGATATTCCACAGGGGGCGTGTCCGCCCCGTGGGCTCCAGCGCGGCCGGCACAGTGATACCTGGCAGTTAGCTCCCTTGGGCGCTGTGGCACGCTCCTTGTAAAACGAGCAGCGTCCGGCCAGCCGGGCGCATCCCGCGCCTGTCGCGCCCGATCGGGAGCAGCCCATGAAAAACAAGATCCTGAACATCTCCCTCGTCATCGTCGTAGTCGCCGTGCTGGCCGTTTTCGCTTTCTACGTGCGGGTCGGTGCGACGGCCGACCAGGTGGTGCTGCTGCGCACCTCGGGAATGACCTGCGGCAGCTGCGTCAAGAAGATCACCGACGCGCTGCAGTCCCAAAGGGGGGTGGCGGCGGCGGAAGTGGACCTGGAGTCGGGGCTGGTGGTTGCCGGATACGACTCGAAGCAGACCGCGCCGGACCAACTCGCCCAGGCTGTGCGCAAGAGCGGTTTCCAGTCCCAGGTGGCCCAGGTGATCACCCCGCAGCAGTTCCGCAGCGTGGTCGGCCGGGACGTCGGGGGGAAGGCCGTCCCCGGCGGGTGCTGCGGCCAGCGCGGCTGCGGCGGCGCCCAATAGAAGGTTTTCGCGCCCCCGCGGCGCGACTCAGCAAAGAGCCTGCCCGTCAGGCCCCAAAAGGAGCAACACATGGTTCAGTCGAGCAAAAAAGGATTCCGGACCCTCCTTCTCATCGCCATCGTCGTGGCCGCCATGGCCAGCGTCGCCTTCGCCTTCAGCCTGCCCGGGATGGGCAAGTTCGAGAAGGTGAAGGCCGTCGCCGGCAGCGTCACCATCCCCACAGCCAAGGTGAGCGACGGCAAGGCCCACTTTTACAAGTTCGCCGACGCGGGCAAGGAGATCAACTTCTTCGTGGTCAAGGGGAGCGACGGCCAGTTGCACGTCGCCTTCGACGCCTGCGACGTCTGCTACCGCGAGAAGAAGGGGTATGAGCAGCAGGGGGAGAAGATGAACTGCCTCAACTGCAACCAGAAGTTCGCCATCAACAAGATCGGGGCGGCCTCGGCCGGCGGCTGCAACCCCTCCTACCTTCCCGCCAGGGTTGACGGCGGCAAGGTGACCATCTCGGTCAACGATCTCAAGGCCGGGGCCCGCTTCTTCTAGCCAGGCGCCGTTGGGAGCGCAACCATCACCAGCCGCACAGACGCCGGTACGCGCCAGGACGCGCGACCGGCGTTTTTTTCGTGCCCCCTTACCCGCACCGGCAGGCGGCCGTCGCGCCAGCCGTCGCCCGGCGCCGGGTTTTGCTGGTTGACACCCGTCTTGCCGGCGGTGTATTACAGAAGGGCAGGCAGCATCAGGGGGTAACACGTGAGCAAGGACAAGGACGAGCGCAAGAGGTCACACCTCAGGCTCGTGGTAAATAACGCGGAAAACAGGAGTGCCAGGCCTTCGGCCCCGGAGCAGGAGTTCGTTCCCCTGGAGGAGCTGATCGCCAACCGGGACCTGTTCCGCCCCGCCTTCTACCGCGGCATGGGCAGGCTGCAGACCAAGGGGTACCAGCAGCTGGAGCGCTTCCTGGCCAACCGCGGCGCCCCTTACGGCATCGATCCCGTGCACGGCAAGGTGATGGTGCTCCCGGCCGGCAGCGTCTCGCCCGAGGCGCTCGAGTACGGTTCGCCGCAGGATGAGCTGCTGTTGAGCATCTCCGAGGACGCCGGCGGCTCGGGGCTTTGCTTTTCCCTGGAGATGATCCTTCCCTACTTCAGCGAGGACGATGCGGTCATGGAGGAGGCGCTCCTCTTTGCGCCGGTCCTGCAGTACGGCGCCCTGTTCCTGGAGGAGAACCCCCACGACGGGATGCTGGACCTGATCTACCGCCTGGCCGTGCCGCTGTTCCCGCCGGTGCTCACCGCCCGCCTGGCCGAGCGCATGTTCGCCATCTTTTCCTTCGAACTGAAGGAGACCTTCCTCGCCCTTTCCGACTACCCGGAGGGGTAGGGCTCCCGCCAGCCTCCCGCCCCCTCCCGGGGGCTCCCCTGCCTTGCTGCCGGCCTTTTCACGGCCGGTGCGGGCAGATGTTTAATATTGAAAAGTTTTTCTGATAGTGATATTTATCGAGGGCCTAACTCCCAGGCCAGGTAGCTCTTTAGTACCCGGCTAGCCGTGCGGTCAGGCTGTCCCGTGTTCTGGAGCAACTGACGCTTTTTGCGCTTACCCGCACAGTTAACCGTTCTCTTTACCCAACCAACCATCCGGACTTAGGAAGCCTTCCATGAAAGTGTTGTCTTTAGTGTCAACTGCACTGGCCGGTCTCGCCCTGTTCTGCACCAGCCCGGCTTTCGGTGCATCCTGTACGACAACGGAATGCCACGCTCCCCTCGCTGCGGTCAAATATCCCCACGCTCCCGTCAAGGACGGCGACTGTTCCCCCTGCCATGCCCAGAAGGGAAAGGAGCACCCGGTCAAGGGGGCCAAGACTTTCGATCTCACCGCCAAGGGCGCGGACCTTTGCAAGGATTGCCACGACGGCATCGGGAAGAAGAGGCTGGTGCACGCGCCGGTCAAGGAAGGGGAGTGCACCGGCTGTCACAAACCCCATGGGGCTTCGCAGCGCTTCCTGCTCGACGTGGGGGAGGACCGTTCCGCGCTCTGCCTGAACTGCCACGACGCCAAGCCGTTCAAGGAGAAGTTCATGCACGGCCCCGCCGCGGTCGGCTCCTGCGGCGCCTGCCACGACCCGCACGATGCCGCGGAGAAAGGGCTCATGAAGGGGAAGGTGCGCGACATCTGCCTTTCCTGCCACGCCGACTTCGCCAAGCTCCTGAAAGAGGCCACCGTGGTGCACCCGCCGGTGGGCAAGGATGCCTGTACCGCCTGTCATGACCCGCACGGTTCGCAAAACCGCATGTTCATCAAGAACAAGCTCCCCGATCTGTGCACCGGGTGCCACAAGAACATCGGCAAGGTGGTCGCCTCCGCCAAGGTGCTGCACAAGCCGATGCTCCAGGAGGGGGGGTGCTCCAACTGCCACTCCTCGCATTTCGGCAAGGCTAAGGGGATGCTCTCGGCGGACCAGATGACGGTCTGCCTTGGGTGCCACGGCACCGACACCCTCGGTACTCCGCCGCTTAAGAACATCAAGAAGCAGATCGAGGGGAAACCCTTCCTGCACGGTCCGTTGAAGAAGGGTGACTGCCGGGCCTGCCACGACCCGCACGGCTCCGACAACTTCCGCATGCTCAAGGGGAACTACCCGGACGACCTGTACCTTCCCTACAAGGACGGGGCGTACGACGCCTGCCTGAAATGTCACGAGCGGAACCTGCTCCGGTTCCCCGAGACCACGATCTACACCAAGTTCAGAAACGGCAACCGCAATCTGCACTACGTGCACGTGGTGGCGCGCAAGGGGCGCACCTGCCGCATCTGCCACGAGGCGCATGCAAGCGACGGCGACAAGCTGATCAACAAGGAAGGGTCGCAGTTCGGGGCGTGGAAGATCCCGCTGAACTTCTCGATGACCTCGACCGGTGGCAGTTGTGCCCCGGGGTGCCACAGGAAATTCAAGTACGACAGGGTGAAGGCCGAAGTCTACAACTAGTGGCGACGGTACTTTCTAATCAATAAGGAGCACGTAAATGAACGGACAATTTGGTGGCGCCGTGACCGGATGTACTGCCAGGCGGATCAAAAACCTCATGCTCATGATTGCGCTGGTGACCCTGCTTACCGGGTGTCTGGCCAAATCAAAAGCGCATGACCCGGTTTTCTTCCCGCCGCCACCTGAGGAACCCCACATTCAGTATCTCACCGGGGCCACCAGTTCCTTGGACTTTGGCGCAAAGCAGGGTTCGTTGTCCAAGCTCCTCGTCGGGGGAGCCGAGACGGTCACACGCCTTGCCAAGCCCTACGGCATTGCCGAGCACAAAGGGAAGATCTACGTCTGCGACACGACTGCCGGCCAGATCGTCGTGGTGGACTTCATCAACAAGACCATGAAGAACCTCATCGACGAGCGCGGTGTCGGCAAGCTGAGAAAGCCGGTCAGCGTCGCGGTGGACGACGAGGGTTACGTGTACGTTGCCGACACCGGCCGCAAGGACGTCGCGGTCTACAACCAGGCCGGCAAGTACGTCAAGTCGTTCGGCTCCACCTTCGAGCACGTGAGCATGATCGGGGTGGCCGTCCACGGCGACGACCTGTACATCCTGGACAACCGCCTGGGCAAGGTTTTCGTGGTCAACAGGAAAACGGCGGAAGTGCAGACCGTCATCGGCGACAACCCCGACCGCACCAAGAATCTCTCGCTTCCCAACGGGCTCACCGTGGACAGCAGGGGGATGGTGCGCGTGGTCAATGTCGGCAACGGGACGGTGAAGGAGTACGACCGCGACGGCAACATGCTCTCCGTCTTCGGCAGGCTGGGCGACTCCCCGGGCGAGTTCACCCGCCCCCGCGGCGTCGCCGTGAATGACGACCGGATGGTCTACGTCGTCGATGGCGGTTACCAGCTGGTCCAGGTCTTCGACGAAAAACACCGCATCCTCGGCTATTTCGGCGCGCCGGGCCTTCCCGTCGGCTCGTTGAATCTCCCCGCGGGCATCGTGGTGAGCAGGGAAAACCTCGACTTCTACCAGAAGTTCGCGGCTCCCGGCTTCAAGCTGCGCGAGGTCATTTTCGTTTCCAACCAGTACTCCTCGCCTTTCAACCATGCCCTGGCCGTTTTTGGTCTCGGTGAGATGGAGGGATGGGAGCAGCGCGCTGCGCAGCGGGCCAAGGAGGACGCGGAGGTGCTGGAGAAGCGCAAGAAACTGTTGCAGCAGCTGCGGCAGCAACCGGGCCAACAGCAGCAACAGCAGCAGCAACAGGAAAAGTAGTTCTTTTATTTCGCCAACTCCTGCCTTGCCATGAGGCAGGAGTTGCCCATTTTATTTACGCCCGGGTTTCCCCGCGGCTGTGTTATCTGGAGCAGGCATGTCAAAGGTTGCGCACAATCTGTTAAAGGTCATCCTCTGCTTAAGCCTTTTGTGCAGTTGCAACCCTGTGACAGTGCACAAGATCACCACGACGATCTTTGATGGCGTGCCGAGTCTCCCTCCCACGGAGCAGCTCTGCCAGGAATACCATGAAGCGAAGGTGACCGAGGAGGCCGCCAAGGCCAACGCCCCCGCCTTGGCCTTGGCGGCACAGAACAAGAAGGCGGCCATCAAAGGGCATCCCCCCTACATGGAGAAGCGGTGCAACGACTGTCACGACAAGTCCACCGATTCCGGTCTGATCAAGCCCAAGGACCAGATCTGCTTTGTCTGCCACCCCACCATCATCAAGAAGTATTACGTTCACGGCCCGGTTTCCGTCGGTGCCTGCCTCGATTGTCATGACCCCCACTCGTCCGGCCAGCCTGCACTGCTCAAAGTGGAAAAGAAGGATCTGTGCGCCGTCTGTCACAAAGAGAAGCGCATAGCCGAGTCGATGCACAAGAAGGTCACCGAGTCGGGCATGGCCTGTACCGACTGCCACGACCCACACGATGGCGACGCCAAGTACTTTCTGAGGTAGCTGAGGTATGCGAAGAAAAATGGCCCTGCTGGGGCTCATCGCTGCTACCTGCAACTGCCCTGAGGTCTTTGCGGAGGCGGTCAACGAAGAGGTAGTGTTCCATCGAAGCCTGTTCAGCGTGGGTGACGTCTACCAGTCGGCATCGGTCTCCTATGGCTACACCGCCCACTCGGCAGGCAAAGTTTCCACCTCGAGCCAAAATCTCGCGGAAAGGTACGGCATCTCCACCGACCTCGCCATACTCGATCCCGATGTTGTCCTGGTCGACCTGTCAGGAGGCGTTTCCTACCAGCAGCGCCTGGGCAACAGCAACGCTTCGCTGCTGGATTACAGCTACAACATCATGGGGCGCGGATTCAGGCAGAGTTACCATCCCATGCAACTCTCCTCCGTCCGCAGCAGTTCCACCATCTCCACCGGCTACCTGCCGAGCTACAGCGTCGACCGTACCTTCAACAAGTTCAGCGCGTCGCTGTTGCACCGAAGCTTCCCGGTGTACATGTACCTGACCAACTCCACGGTCACGACCCGCGGGCTGACCAACGACACCACCACCGATACCAACAGCGGCGGGCTCAGCGTGCACCACAACGGTGGCTGGTACCTGTCCGACGGTACCGTCAACTTTTCCACCAGCAGCGCCGCCGGCACCGAGAGCCGGGTCTACTCAGCGACGCAGAACAACACCATCGACCTGGACGCGGCCAAAAAGTATCGCCTCATTACCAAGGCTTCTCTTTCCGATATGCTGTTCCAGTCGACGGCCGAGACCGTACAGCAGCGCATCGGTTTCGTGTCCGGCTCGTTTTCGGGGCAGCTCGGCAAGGCGCTGGCAACGTCGCTCAGCAGCGATTACAACTACAGTTCCACGCAGGATTTTCAGGGTAAGAAGCAGACCATTCAAAGCACCAACTTCTCCGCCGGGCTGGCGCACAGCCTGTACCAGAGCCTTAACACGAGCGTCGGCGCCTCCTATGGCAAGACCTACGCCCTGGGCGGAGGGCAGGACGTGGTCAACGGGACCGCCACGCTTGCCTATCGCAAACAGCTGCCGGCGCAGGGCCAGTTGTCGCTGCGCGGCAGCGTCGCCAAGTCGGTCACGCACCAGGACTTTGCCGATACCCTGCTTCCCAAAGTGCTGGACGAGCCGCATACCGTGCGTCAGGGGGACACGGTTACCCTGACCCAGGACGGAAAGCTGGTCGGCGACGTCAAGATAACAAGCGTCGATGAGTTTGGCGCCACCATCGTGTGGGTCGCCGAGACCGACTATCATGTCGACTACACCACCGGCAGGATACAGATACTGCGCGCCATGGACCCCACCGCCACCGTCGCTATCCTGGTCAGCTACCAGGTGGGGGTGAACAAGAACGTCGACTACACCACCGACACGCAAAACTACCAGGCTCTGCTGGCGCTTCTCGGCGGGCGCTATTCCTTTGCCGCCAACTATGCCACCAGCAGCGAGCACAGGATTTCCGGTGACGCTGCCACAAGTGCCCTGAACAGCACCACGTCTGTCACGGTATCCGGCATAGCACGCTACGAAACCAACACATATTCCCTCGAGTACGGCAAGGTAACCACCACCAGCGAGGAAGTTTCCCATGTCGGGGCCGCGTGGACCTACGACTCCTATCTCGGGGGGCGCGACCACGTCCGTGTCTCCGCCAGGGATACCTACAGCATGCATGCCGCGACCAGCGCGCAAAGCGGGTATGATCAAAACATCTTCTCCGCGAGCGCCACGTACAGTCAGAGCCTGTTCCAGCAATTGCGCGCCGCCTTGATGTGCAACCTCAGCGACACTCGTACGGGCAACACCGTAACCGATGTCGTCGGAGTGCGGACATCCCTGGATGGCAGCTTCAACAGCCTGTCGTTCTCGCTCACGGCCGGGACCAGGTACTATTTCTCGTCCGGGCCCACCACCAGGGATACGGACGTCAATCTCCAGATAACGAGGAACTTCTGATGCGGGTGCTACGCGTGGTGCTGGTTTTGGGGGTCCTGTGCCTTGTTGCCGGGTGCTCGTCTTCCTCGCAGTTTTTGCAGACCCAGAAGACGGTGAGCCTGCAATGGCCGGAAAAGCCGTTGACGCCCCGGGTGGAATGGGTGAAGAGCGTGGTTTCTCCCGAGGACGCCGGCATAGCCAAGGGATTCTGGAAGCGCGCCCTGGAGTTGCTCACCGGGGCCAGCACCCAGCGTATCGTCAAGCCCTACGGCGTACTCTACGACGACGGCCGCCTCTTCATAGCCGATCCCGGCGCCGGGGTCGTGCATATGATGGATACCAAGCGCTCCGTGTACAGCATGATCCGCAGCCAGGGCGATGCGGTGCTGCGCTCGCCCATCGGCCTGGCGCGCGACGGCGGGAACGGTCTCTACATCACCGACTCGGTGTCCGACGCGGTTTACCGCTACGATCTTTCCAGCGATACCCTGTCGACCTTCGTGCGTGCCATCGACCGCCCCACCGGTATCGCCTACAACAAGACCAACAATCTGCTGTACATCACCGAGACCGGCGCCAACGATGTGGTGGGGGTCGATATGAAGGGGCTGCAGAAAGTCCGCTTCAGTAACGCGAACCCCGCGCGTCAACTGTTGAACCATCCCACCGACCTCGCCGTCGACCCCAAGGGACAGGTCTTCGTCACCGATCCGCTCAACTACAAGGTCAGGGCTTTTACGCCGGAGGGAGTCCAGGTATATGAAATAGGTGAGATGGGCGACGCCAACTCCGAACTGAGCAAGCCCAAGGGGGTCGCCGTCGACGGGCTGGGGAGGATTTTCCTGTGCGACGCCATGACCGACATCGTCAAGGTCTTCGACGCCCAGGGCAACTATCTCTTCGGCATAGGCGGGACCGGCACCGCCAACGGCCAGTTCTGGATGCCGTCCGGCATCGCCATCTCCGGAGAGTTCCTGTTCGTGACGGACACCTACAACCGCCGCGTCCAGGTGCTGCGGTTGCTTCCCATCGAGGAAGATGATGAAGATTACGATGATGAACACAGGCTGGGACAGCCGGACGAACTCGGAGGCAAATAGATGAAGTCCATGCTGGTCGGGAAAACCTTTCTCTTCACTCTATTGCTTCTGGTCCTGAGCACGCCGCTGCACGCCAAGCTGAGCGTGTTCGACTCGCCGCACAACCTCTCCATCTACGGCGGACGCGGCAGGGCCTCCGGACAGCCCGGTGTAACCGTTGCCGGCGAGCAGAGGGTCTGCGTCTTCTGTCACGTGCCTCATAACGCAACCGCGGGCACCCCCCTGTGGAGCCGTTCCCTTTCTCCCGAAGGGACCGAATATATTCCCTACCGCTCCTCCACGCTGGCCGCTGAGCCCAAGCCGGATCGCCCCACGGGGGCGTCCAAGCTCTGTCTGAGTTGTCATGACGGCACCATCGCGCTGAACCGGTACGCGGGCAGCAAGAACATCGGCAGCGCGCCGATTCCGACCGAGCAGGGGTTCAACAACCCCAATCTCAGTACCGATCTCTCCGATGACCATCCGATTTCTTTCGGCTACACGCAGGCCCTCGGTGTCAAGAGCCACCTGGTGTCGCCGCAGGCGCTGCCCGCCGAGATGAGACTCGAGGGGGGTGTCAACGTCGAGTGCACCACCTGTCATGACCCGCACGACAACCAGTACGGCAACTTCCTGGTGATGAACAACGGGGATCCCAACCGCCCCAACTTCGTGGCGGGATCCCCGTTGTGCACCGCCTGCCACCAGCCGGTCAACTGGGACAGCTCGAGTCATAACAGTACCCTGGTGGAAAGCCTTGCTGCAGGCTGTCTCAGTTGCCATGCCGCGCACAATGCCCCCTGGGCGGTCCGCCTGCTGCGCGGCACCAAACAGTCCGACACCTGCCTGGGCAGCTGCCACAACGGCAACGACACCTCCTCGCAGAACATGAAGGCCCTCGTGACCGCAAGTCCGTACCGCCACCCCGTGGATGACCTGGTGAGCGATCCGGTGCACGATGAAAACGAGGTGCTCCCGGCCGAAACCTATCACGTCCAGTGCGTGGACTGCCACAACCCGCACCAGGCCAACTCCGCCAACGCGCCTCTCGCCTCGCCGCCGCAGATCGACGGCAGGCTCAGGGGGGTAAGGATAGACACCGTCGGCAACGTCGCCACCGCCGAGTACCAGGTCTGCTTCCGCTGCCATGCCGGCGACAAGGCCTCCCGTTTTGCCGGCATCACCCAGACCATGCCCAACCGAGTCATCGCCGAGCCCAACCAGGAGAACCGGTTCGATCTGCAGAACCCGTCCTTTCATCCGGTGACCGCCGACCGCCGCAGCAACGGGGCGAGCCTGCTGGCCACCTATCAACCCACCATGACCCGGATCTACTGCAGCGACTGCCACGGCTCCAGCCAGAGCCGCAAGGCCGGCGGGGCGGGCCCGGACGGACCCCACGGCTCCCAGTACGAACATATCCTGCTGGCGCAGTACTACATGCCGCGTGTTACCGATCCCAGGATTGCCTACAACGCCAGCCAGTACTCCCTTTGTTTCCGTTGCCACTACGAGCCCTTCGTGATGGACTCCGGGAGCGCCTTCAGCAATGGCGGTGTCAATGAGCACAGCAGGCACGTGCGCGACCGGCAGATTCCCTGCTTTGCCTGTCATGACCCGCACGGCGTTTCCTGGAAGATGCTGGCGACGCCCACCAACAACGCGCACCTCATCAACTTCGACCGCAACTACGCCGCCGGGGGCGTGGTCTCCACTCCAGTATATGTTTCCGCTGGCGTGGGCCAGGGCAACTGCACCGTGAACTGCCACACCGTGGCCGGCAACCTGCACAACTATTCCCCCAGCGGGAGTGTGACTCCCAAGCTGCTCCGCCCCAAGCTGCTCTCCCGTTAGTCTCCCCGCCGCATCTGAAACGGCCGGACCCCAGGTCCGGCCGTTTGCCGTTCGATCCCCAGCCACTTCGCGTTTTTTAACGTCATATAGCGGGCCGGTACTCCGCAATGCTGCGCAATGTCGTGAAAATCGTGAAAAATCACCAAGGTATGGCCAGCCGCGCGCGCTGCTCCCGCCGTCACCGCGGCAGATAGGCCGTTACCTCGGCGGACAGGGGGGCGTGCGCAGTGGGGACAACTAACCGCAATCGGGGGGGAGTTGCGGAGCAGCCAGCCGGGGGCGGTGCGGTTAAATGGCAACGAGTACGTCCGTGATATAGCCGGAAGACGGAGTGGCTGGCACCGGCTTCGATGCGGGAAGGCAGTTTTGGCCGTTCGAGAGGGGGAGGTAAAAGCGGTGTGATTTCGATCACTTTTTGTAGCCGGCCGAGTGGTCCGAGAAAAAAAATCGTCATATTGGCAAAGCGGGTACGCATGTTGCTCTAGTGAGATCATCGCTGTCCTAAATTTCTATGGTAGTAAAACCAAAAAAGGAGAGAAGAAATGAAAAAAGTAATCGCTAGTGTAGTTGCTGTTGGGTGTCTGGCTGCAGCAGGTGCAGCATTTGCAGGCTACCAGGCCGGTACCGGTGTCAACGGCTCCCTGCACGACATGAACGGGATCGCCTCTGCTAACCAGGACAAAGCAGGCCGCGTGTGCGTATTCTGCCATGCTCCTCACCATGCTATCAAAGACGACCTGGGCGCAACCAACTACCCGCTGTGGAACCACACCCTCGTTGACCCGACCAAGTACACCGGCTACACCTGGGCTACCCCGGCTAACGCCACCTTCGGCGTTGCTGACATCAACGTTGCTACCGTCATCACCGACCCGCTCATCGGACCTTCCCGTCTGTGCATGAGCTGCCACGACGGCGCTATCGCCATCGACCAGCACGGCGGCCTCGACGGCACCATGGCTCAGGCTGGCGGCACCACCGTTGCCAACCGCGCCAAGCTGACCAACGACCTGAGCAACACCCACCCGATCGGCTTCGACTACAACGCTGCTGCTACCGCACGTAACGCCGCGGCTGGCAACGGCTCCGCTACCGCTGGCGGCGCTGCTGAGATCGTTCCCTCCGACTACGGCTTCGCAACCGGCATCAACGTGGTGTCCACCGTCGCCAACCAGCCGATCGCCGGCCAGGGCGTCTACAACGAAGTTCTCCGCGGCCAGCCGACCGACACCGGCTTCAAGCCGATCAAAGACACCCTGTTCCAGGGTACCTACATGACCTGCGCTACCTGCCACGAGGTACACAACAAAGAGAACGCTATTCAGGACGCTTACACCGACGACGCTACCAAGGCTCCGAACTACTTCCTCTATGCTAAAGAGAACAAGTCTCTGATCTGCCTCTCCTGCCACATTAAGTAATTTTGCAAACAGGGGGGGAGGGGCGTGCGCTCCTTCCCCCCTATTTAGTTACTTACGGAAACAGTGAGTCTTTTAATCTAAAAAGGGGACCCCCATGTTCAAAAAGACAATGGCTGCTGCAGGCTGTCTGGCAGTAGTCGCCGCAGGCTGGGCTTACGCGGCGACCAACTGGCAGCTGCAGGCTAAGCTGAACACTACGGGTGGTGAGCTCACAGTACGCGACAAGGCGACCCAGACCGTCGCCGGTAAGGTCGGCTACTACAACTTCACCACCTCTGCACTTATCCCGGTACATATCACCGCCAACACCGGCTACGAAATCAGCTCCGTCAAAAAGGGTACCGTAGCCCAGACCATCACCGATACGCAGGTCTTCGACACCACCATGGATAAATCCGGTGGCCTGCTGCAGAGCGTAACGGCTAGCTTCACCATCAAGCAGAGCGTCGTAACCGGTGCAGTTTCCGGTTCGGGCACCATCACCCCGACTTCCGCCAAGGTGCCCTACGGCGGGAAGATCATCTTCTCGTCCAACCCGTCCACCGCGACCTCCGTGCTGAGCAGCGTTACCGCCGGCGCCGTGGTTACCGACGCGGCCACTGGCACCCCGGTAGACTTGCCGTATGCCAAGCCGGTCAAGATTACCCTGTCCAACGTCGTGGCTCCGCAGACCGTCACCGCCACCTACGGCTCTGTTGCCGTATCCGCTGGTGCCGACAAGGTTGTCGCGCTGGGTGCAGCTACCACCATCCGCGGCAGCATCTCCGCCGGCGATACCATCTCCTGGAGCGTGGTAAGCGCTCCGGAAGGCGCAGTCGTTGACACCAGCAGCTGGACCACCGCAATGCCGAGCTTCACCCCGACCGTTGCCGGTACCTACGTGTTCAAGGCTACTGAAGGTCTGGTTGGCCTGAGCGACACCGTCGAGGTTGTTGCCACCGCCGACACCGTTGCCTACATGAAGAATGTCTGCGACGGCTGCCACAACATGACCAACGGCGTCCTGCCGAGCACCGCGTTCACTAAATGGTCCTCCTCGAAGCATGAGACTGCAGGCATCACCTGCATCTCCTGCCACACCGACGGCGCTATGCCGACCCCGGTGAACACCACTACCGTCGAGGCTGACACCTTCAAGGTGCTCAACTCCTCCGCTGGTACCGTTGGTAAAAACTACTGCGCGAAGTGCCACTCCACCGTGAGCCACATCACCGCGGTAGCACCCAACAACACCTGCACCCGTTGCCACACCGGCGGCCAGCACAACCCGGCCACCTTCTTCGGCTACTTCGATCCGGCTATCGCCACCGCACACGTATTCGGTATTGCTACCCCGTCTGCCGGCGCTTCCGCTGACGGCCAGGCGCAGACCCAGTACGTAACCCAGGGCGCTACCTGCGACGACTGCCACGCTACCCACGGCGAGACCCCGCAGAACGTCTCCTTCGCCGAGTCCGGCCACGGCAAGACCTCCAACGCTGCTCTCAACGCCTTCGTTCACTACGACTGGTCCGGCCGCACCAACAACGGCACCCGTCAGAACGGCAACTGCGACCGCTGCCACACCGCTGGCGGCTTCGTGAAGCTGCTCGGCGACGACCCGGCTCTGGCAGCTCGTCTGACTCCGGTTACCGGCCAGGCCAACAACGTGCTCGTCTGCGTTGCTTGCCACAACGACCTCGCTACCGGCGGCCTGCGTCTCAACGCAACCCCGGCTGGCAACGGCCAGACCCTTGCACAGGGCTACTTCGCGCTGTTCAGCTCCGCTGGCTCCGCAGTACCGGTCGGCAAAACCAAGATCCAGGTTGCCTTCCCGGGCATGAAGAACTCCTCGATCTGCATCCCGTGCCACTCCGGCCGGTCCACCGACGACGTGTTCGTAGCAGTCATCGACCGTGCTAAGGCTGATCTGAAGAACTACACCACAATTCAGACCGGCTACTACCAGCACGCCGCCAACATGGGCCAGAGCTTCATCGGCAAAGGCGCATTCAACTTCAACAGCGGCGAGTATGCTGGTACTAACGGCCACGCTGCTGTGAAGAACGGCGCTTCCGACACCCAGGGCCCCTGCGTCGGCTGCCACTACAGCAAAGACGGCGCTGACCACTCCCTCGAGCCGGTTGGCTACACCGCAGTGTGCCAGTCCTGCCACGCTGCTCCGTTCGGCGCAACCGACGTGGAAGAGAAGAAGGCTGAGTACGAGGCAGGCCTTGCCGTCCTCGACGCCCTCATCCGCTCCAAGATGGACGGGCTGCGCACCACCTCCAGCCCGCTGGAGACCGAGCGCGCCAACGTCCGCTTCGGCCGCTTCAACAAGGCAGCCGGTGTTGCCGCTGACGATGCAACCGCCAAGAAAGCTTACGGCGCATGGTACAACTGGCAGCTCCTCTCCGTATGGGATCGCGCTGCATTCGCTCACAACCCGACCTTCGCCAAGACGGTCCTGAACGACACCATTGACTACCTCGATGACGGCTCCCTCAACGGTTCCGCAGCTGCTACCCTCGCTGCTTCCACCGCTGTTTCCGCCGCCGACGCAGCCAAAGCTGCCGAGTACGTCGAGACCCCGGCTTGCGCTTCCTGCCACGCTACCAAGGCTACCCTGGTACAGAGCGGCAAGCACGCCATGGAAACCTCCACCCACTCCGGCACCTGCGGTCGTTGCCACACTTCTGAAGGCTACGCTGCCTTCCTGGCAACCAACCAGAACCCGGCCGGCGTGTACAGCGCCTCTTACAACGGTTCCCAGAACGTCTCCTGCGCGGCTTGCCACGATCAGCACGGCACCGTTCGCGACGTAGCTTGGGCTCCGCAGCCGAAAGACACCGTGGCAGCTGCTTCCAAAGAGTACAAACTCTGCACCTCCTGCCACAACCTGACCAACGCTAACGGCGACATCATGGCTTCCGGCCTCACCGTTAACGGCCAGGCGACCGTTGCAATGCAGCAGCACAACAAAGACTGGTACCGCAACATCGCCTCCACCCACTATGACCTCCCGGCGACCGGCACCACCGCAGCAGGTACCACCATCGAGGGCTATAACGTCCGGTTCAACAGCCCGACCGCTTGCACCGACTGCCACGGCCACGAGTTCTACACCAACTCCGCTAATGCTCTTGAAACCCCGGATGGCGTCAGCACCACCAAAGGCGTGGGCACTGTTCAGACCGAATGGGCAGCTTCCGGCCATGCTGGCAAGATCCTTAAGGCGAAGTTCACCGCCTGGACCACTGCTAACGCAACTCGTTCCAGGACCACCACCACCAACGCAGCAGTTATGGGCGCAGGCGTCACCTCCGCAACCGGCATGGCTTGGGAGCACTACAACTGGGATGATTCCACCGGCACCGCTTCTGACCGCAAGTCCTGCCAGAAGTGCCACACCGCAACCGGTTCGGCTAACTACCTGACCAACCCGGCCACCTACAACGCGGCCAACAACGACTTCTCGCACCTGTCCGGTTGGACCTCCGCGAAAGTCTCCCCGCAGAACGAAGTACTGTACTGCTGGGGCTGCCACACCTCTGCTGAAACCGGTGCGCTCCGCAACCCGGGTGCCGTTACCACCGCAGACTACAACTTCAAGGGCGCTCCTGCCGTTTACCCGAACGTCGGCGCATCCAACGTCTGCATCACCTGCCACGGTGGCCAGAAGTCCGGTGAGTCCATCACCGCCCTCACCACCGCTGGCAACACCTTCACCAACGTCAGCTTCGTCAACTCCCATTACATGGCAGCTGCCGGCCTGATGTACGCGAAGAGCGGTTACACCAACTTCATCGATCCGAACACCGTGATCGGCACCAGCACCTACGGTAAGTCCCTGACCTCCAACGAGGACGGCGGTCTCCTTACCTCCACCCACCGCAAACTGGGTACCCCGGCGATCAACGGCGACAGCCACAACGTTGCCAAGTTCGTCCCGGGCTTCCTGGATTCCGATGGTCCGTGCGCAACCTGCCACTATGCTAAAGGCAACCACGAGCTCGAGATCGGCGCTGTCGCCTTCACCGAGGTCTGCGTGAACTGCCACAGCGCAGAAGGCACCACCACCCTCACCGTCGACAACTTCAAAGAAGTCTTCATTGAGGAGCAGGCTGTACCGTTCAAAGAGGCCATTGCCCTGGCACTGGCAAAACTGTCCGCTAACTACGGCATCACCTACAACGCTTCCGCTTACCCCTACTTCTACGACGCTCGCAATGGTAACAGCGCCGTGAAGGACTGGACCCGCGGTGGCCAGCTGAATGCTGCAGAGGCAGAGAAGCTGATGGGTGCTTGCTTCAACATCAACCTGCTGAACCGTGATCCGGCTGCTTACGTCCACGCCAGAACCTACGCTCGCAGGCTGCTGTACGACACCATCGACTTCCTCGACGACAAGACCATCAACATGTCGACCGGCGCAACCGCGATCGCATACGACTCGGTCAAGTACGTCAAGGGTGCTCTGGCTACTTCTGCAGAGACCACGGAAGACTTCAAGTACCTGGCTGGCTACAGCCGCACCACCGGTGCTTGGAACACCCTCGAGCGTCCGTAGTAACAGTTAGCAGTTCGATTGAATGAAATACCTTGCCCCGCCTCGAAAGAGGCGGGGTTTTTTTATTGTTGAATAGGGACCTACGCTGCAGGTGGTCGTACGGGTGAAAATCTGAAACAGCCCCAGCTAACACTCTTTCTGCCGATGCGTTGATTGTTTGAAATTGCCCCAGGTTCCCTCTCCCTTTGGGAGAGGGTGCCCGAAGGTCGGGTGAGGGCGTTGACGCTGAAGGCGAGCGTGCCACGACAGCCCCCTCACCCCAACCCTCTCCCGGAGGGAGAGGGGGCTAGGCAGTCAGGTTAAGCTGGGACCAAGTATGAGAAGGGAAATAAAGAAGAGGAAAAAAGAAAAGCCCCCGCCCGTGCTAGGGAGGGGGCTTTGAGTTGGAAGAACTATTTGCCTTGCTTGTCGACGCCGCCGGAGAAGATGACCTTGTCGAAGTTGCGGTTCAGCGCCGCGCTGCCGAAGTTCTTGACCAGGGAGCCGGAAAGGAACTTCACGACCTGTCCCTGCTCGACCTTGTCGCCGGCAGGGACGGCGACCCAGATATCGGTCTCGCCCTGGTCCACGCGCGCATAGCTGTAATCCCCACCATTGATGACCTCGAGGACCTTGCCTGACACGCTCACGCTGCCAGTGGTCTTGGCTGTGGGGGTGAGCGGCGAATGCCATGAAGGAAGCTTCTTGGCCGGAGTCGCCGGCTTGACCACTTCCTTGATCACCAGCTCATCACTGAAGTAAATGGTGTCGAAGGTGCGGTTCAGGCTTTTGGCGAGGTAGTTGGTCACCGGCATGCCCGGTTTCACCTCGACCTGCTGCCCGACTTTCAGGTCCGCGGTCGGGACGGCGAACCAGGTCTTGGCGCTGCCGCTATCGACGTTGACATAGCTGTATCTGCCCGCCTGGATCACCTCGGTGACGGTCCCGTTGTTGATGTTGACGGAGGGGGCGGCCGGGGCTTCCTTGACCGCGGGGGCCGGTTCGGCGGGCGTTACCGGGGCGGCTTCAGGTGCCTTGCCGGTGGTGTGGGCGCATCCTGCGGCGAGAGTGAGGGTTGCTGCACAAAGTGCCAACGGTTTCAGATGATGCCACATAGTCTTTTGCTCCTTTTCAGGTGTTGCTGCTTTCCCGGGAAGGAAGTTCCCGTCTAAAGGAAAAAATCTAAAATCGTTTAACAGGGATAAAGGGGATACAAGGGATAACGGCAAAAAGTCTTTGAGTACAACAAAAGCCTAATGCCGCTTCATTCATCCCTTTTATCCCTTTTATCCCTGTGAATCAGGTTTTTTATTTAGCCTGGGCACCTGCCTGCGCACGCATCAGGTCCAGGCGGTACTGCGGAGTCGACGGGTCCAGGCTTGCCGCACATTGAAAGAACACGGCGGCCTTGGGGAGATTCTGTTGCAGTGCGAACGTGATCCCTATCTTGTGGTAGATGCTGGCGTCGGTGGGCCGCTGCTTCATGGCGGCCTGGTACTGTTCCATCGCTTGCGGCAGCATCCTTTTCAGGCGGTAGGCATCTCCCAGGTTCACCTGCGCCTCGGCAAGGGCGGGGTCAAGCTTTACCGCCTGTGACAGCGCGGCGATGGCCCGGTCGTAGTCCCCTTTCTTCCCGAAAATGGTGCCGATCAGGTTGTACGGATTGGCCTCCTTGGGAGAAAGGCGGGTTGCGATGAGCGCCTGCTGCAGAGACTCGTCCAGGCGGCCGGCTTTTTCCAGGGCAAGCGCCAGGTTGTAGTGCGGCCGGGCCTTCTGCGGCGATTTCCGTACCGCGTCCCCCCACAGGCTCAGCTCGCTGCCCCACACCTGGTTGCGCGCAAAGGAGGTTGCCGTCAATGCGAGGACCACGATCCCTGCCGTCGCAACAGCGGTACGTGAGACTGCGCCTTTGAAGCAGATGGAGAATACCGCCGCCAGCGCGATGAAGGCTCCCACCGATGGTAGATAAACGCGGTGCTCGAAGATGACGTCGGCGATCGGAATGACACTCGATTCAACCGAAATGGTGATGAAGAACCAGAGTATGCCGAAGGCGATGAGTCTGAATTCGGGTGCGGTCCGGGTGTCGCGGGAGCGGTACCAGAGCAGCAGGGCGGCACCAAAGAGCGCCATCAGCAGCAAAAGCGAGCCGAGGACCGGCACGCTGGCCAGCGAATGGTACACCGGGAAATCGTAATCGAGGTTCTGACCTACCGGCAAAACGAGCAGGCGCAGGTAGGTGGCGATGACAGGGAACTGCGTGAAAAGGTAGTCCAGACGTGACAGTTCGCTGTCGACGCGGGTCACTGCAGTCACGTCGGAGATCAACTGGCCGATCGGCTTGTTGGTGCCTAGCAGGCTCAGCGGGACGATCAGCACGGTGAGGGCTACCGGCAGCAGGAAAAGGATCTTCTTGGCGGCCGTCATCCGGAAGAACAGAAACTCGTAGAGTACCACGACGAAGGGGAGGGTGAAGGCGATTTCCTTGGTCTTCATGGCGCAGCCTGCGGTTGCAAGTGCCAGCACATAGAAACAGATCGGTTTGACGGCGAAGGGCCTGCTGCTCTCATCCTGAAGCAGGCGGGCCTTGGCATAACTGGCAATGGAAGCGACGAAGAACAGGGTAGCCAGCGATGCCAGACGTTGGATCACGTAGGTGACCGCCTGGGTCTGCACCGGGTGCGCCACAAAGAGCAGTGCTGCAAAGAGCGGAATGAACCATGATGTACCGGTGTCGTCACCGTCCCGGCGCAGGGTCGGCGTGGAGAGGGTAAGCCGCGCCAGCAGGTAGGTGAGGACACCCGTGCCGATGTGGATGGCGAGGTTCACCACATGGTAGCCCGTTACGTCAAGGGCGCCGAAGCGGTAGTTGAGAGCCACGGTGAGGTAGCCCAGGAAGCGGCGGGGGTTGTGAAGGTAGCCATCGTCATACAAGAAACGGTGCAGATCCTTGATGACGTTGTTGCTCGTGATGGAGCCCTCATCATCGAAGATGAAAGGGACATGAAACGAATTGCTGTAGGCGATCACTCCGACGGCTGCGATAAGAAACAGGTGCAGGGGAAGGCGGGACCAGACAGATTTGTTCGACATCGGGTTACCTTTCGTGGACGGCAGAATGGCCCGTAATCTATCACAAAAAAGTAAATCCTAGAACGATAAAAAGGCGGCGCAGGCTCGGTGGCCGCGCCGCCCGGTATGCGGTGCCATTTCAGTAATTGCCGCCGACCAGCACGGCCCGGATCGTTTCCATCTTGGGGATGTTGTTTCTTACGCTTTCCGGCGTGAACTGCTGCAGGTAGCCGGGGATGCCCTCGCGGAAGAGATCGCTGATCCTTTTCTCGATGATGACCGGGACCTTCCTGGCGTCGTCGGTGAGCCAGATGGTCAAGGGACCGCGTGCGTAGAAAAGGCCTTCACTCTCGATGTCCATGTTGGGCGAGATCACTATGGTCTTGAAGGTCCCTGCCGGCGTCTGGACCGTTTCGCGCCGCAGCACGCTCACCTTGACCCGGTTCAGTTTTCCCTTGTCGAGGACGTTGACTTCGACGCTCCTGCCCACGGTGAGCGGCAGCTGGCGCAGGTAGAACAGTGAAGAGACCGGGTCCCAGGCCGGCTCCACCAGTTTTGCCGAGGACTTTTCAAACGACCTCAGGTTGACGAATTCGAACCTCTTGCTTTTCCGGTTCACGCTGGCGGCACGGTACCAGTCGTTGCGCCCCTCCCGAAGCTTCATCTTGTAGCTGTGCAGTGCAAACCCCTTCCCCACCCTCTCGAGCTTGCTCGTCTCCAGGTCGTCGACCTTGTAGAATGGCGCCGACCATGCCTCGGATTTTACCCTGGAGGTGATTTCAACGCTGCTGCCTGCGCTGGACGTAGAAAGAGTAGAGGTGCCGATTTTGACCCCGGTCCAGGTCAACTGGTAGTTCAGGGTCTCCGGGATAGACGTGGCGTGAGCACCCGGGCTGGCGGCACACAGAATGAAGAGGAGCAATAACAGTGTATAGGCTGACTTTTTCATAGCGGCTAATCTAACACATAAGGAGGAGACATTTAAAGAGTGAAAAGCATTTAGAAGCAGTTACGCAAAGCACGGAAAGTAGGCGCGAAGGGCGCCAAGAAATTCCTTGCTTGAGGTTTACCCCCTAATCTTTCTTCCCGTACTTTGCGGATACTCGGCGTTCTTTGCGCAACAGCTTTAGGAACGGTTTTTTGGAAGCAGTTACGCAAAGCACGGAAAGTAGGCGCGATGGGCGCCAAGAAATTCCCGCTTGAGGTTTAACCCCAAAATCTTTCTTCCCGTGCCTCGCGGATACTCAGCGTTCTTTGCGTAACAGCTTCTAATAACAGTTACACAAAGCAGCGAAATCAGGCGCAAAGGGAGGCAAGGAATGCCCAGCTTATGTATGACGCTCTTTAACGGGTACGGTTCTGGCAGATGAATACTCATAGATGTTCACGGTACCCAAAATCCCTGAATTTTGTGCGGTCACTGCCTTGGGATTTACGCCATATTGCGAATTTGCCGTGTTTTGATCCAGTGATTTCGCGAGGCGTTTGGTATCGATATGGCATCGAAACTGTGAGAATTGTCGACCGTCTGTTCGCAGCAATATTTTAATGCAATAAAATATGTGCCCGTGCTGTTCGCGGGCGAAGGTGACCCGATGCGCAAAAAACAATGTCTTGCCACGGCTGTGGCCGTAACACTCCTGCTGGCTGCCGTCCCTGCGTTCGCTCGTTCGCCGCGTGTCATCGACGACAACGACAGGGTCTCCCTGCGGGGCAACGTTCACCCCAACGCCCGTGCCGAATTCGACGACGGGCCGGCAGATCCGAACCTCCCCATGGAGCGGATGATCTTCACCCTGAAGCTCTCCCCGGAGAAGCACCAGGAACTGAACAAGCTGCTGGCGGAACAGCAGGATCCCAGTTCCCCGAACTACCAGCGCTGGCTGACTCCCGATGAGTTCGCCGACCGTTTCGCCCCTCCCGCGGAGGACGTCGCCGCCATCAAGGGGTGGCTCACCTCGCAGGGCTTCACCGTGGACGAGGTTTCCCGCGGCCGCACCGCCATCAACTTCTCCGGCAACGTCGACAAGGTGGAGAAGGCCTTCCGCACCAAGATCCGGAAGTACAAGGTTGACGGCAAGGTGCGCCACGCCAACTCGCGCGATCCCGAGATCCCGCGCGGCCTGGCCGATGTCGTCGCCGGTGTGGTCACGATGCACGACTTCGGCCACACGCCGATGAACAGCGGAGCGCAGCTGCTGGGCGAAATCGATCCCCTGTACACCTACAGCTCCAGCATCCACTGGATGTCCCCCGGCGACTTCGCCGCCATCTACAACGTCAACGCCCTTTACAGCGCTGGTTACGACGGCACCGGGCAGAGCATCGCCGTCGTCGGGCGCACCCATCCCACCGGGAACAACTGGAGCGATTTCCGCAGCATCATGGGTCTTCCGGCCAAGCCGGTGACGGTCATCGTCAACGGGACCGACCCGGGCTCGGTCAGCACGGCCGAGGACAACGAGGCGGACCTGGACGTGGAATGGGCCGGCGCGGCCGCCAAGAACGCCGACGTCAAGTTCGTCATCTCCAAGACGACCGCCACCACCGACGGCGTCGACCTCTCCGCGCAGTACATCGTCAACAACAACCTCGCCCCGATCATGACCACCAGCTTCGGCCTTTGCGAAGCCTCCATGGGGACGGCGCAGAACGAATTCTACAACAACCTGTGGCAGCAGGCCGCGGCCCAGGGTATCACCTCCTTCGTTGCCGCCGGTGACTCCGGTGCCGCGGGCTGCAGCGCCGCGACTGCCACCAGCGGCACCGTCCAGGCGGTCAACGGCATCGCTTCCACCCCCTACAACGTCGCGGTCGGCGGGACCACCTTCAACGACCAGGGGGGCGGGTACTGGAGGAGCACCAACAACTCGTACTACACCTCGGCCAACGGCTACATCCCGGAGAGTGCCTGGAACGAGAGTGGGACCGTCTCGGGTGGAAAGCAGATGTGGGCTACCGGCAGCGGTATTTCCGGCGTCTACGCGAAACCGAGCTGGCAGGTCGCCCCGGGCGTAACGAGCAACATGCGCGGCATCCCCGACGTCTCGCTCAACGCCGCAGGGCACGTCCCCTACCTGGTCCGGAGCAAGAACGCGCTCTACACCATGTACGGCACCTCCGCTTCCTCGCCGGCCATGGCCAGCATCATGGCGCTCGTCCTCCAGAAGACCGGGCAGCGCCAGGGTAACGCCAACGTGCGTTTCTACCAGATGGGCAACGCGCAGTACACCTCCGCCGGGCCGACCGTTTTCCACGACTCGACCAGCGGCAACAGCTCGGTCCCGGGCGTCACCGGCTACTCCTGCACCACCGCCTACGACCTCGTTACCGGTCTGGGCTCGGTTGACGCCTATGCGCTGGTGATGAACTGGCCCGTCGCCGTCACTCCGCTGGACATCTCCAGCACCAACTCCCTTGCCAACGGCACCCAGGGCGTCGCCTACAGCGCCACGCTCGCCGCGACCGGCGGCAGCGCGCCGTACACCTGGTCCGTCGTCGGCGGCAGCCTTCCGGCGGGGATCACCCTTTCCAGCGGCGGCGTGCTGAGCGGCACCCCGTCGGCTACCGGCGTCTTCAGTTTCACCGCGCAGGTCAAGGATGCCGCCAACACCACGGTGACCAAGGTGTTCTCCCAGGCGATCAGCGCCACTGCCTGCAGCAACCAGCCGGTGCGCATCGACGGCACCACCCCGGTGCTCTTCCCCGATTTCAGCAGCGCATACCTGACCGCCGCCAACGGTGCGGATCTGCAGCTGCAGGCTCTGGATTTCAGCGCCGACTTCCTCTTCGACCGCGACATCACCCTGTCGCTCTCGGGCGGAAACAACTGTGCCTACACCGATAACTCGACCAGTACCGGCCTGCTCGGAAAGATCCGGGTCAGCAGGGGGACGGTCTCCGTTGATAAATTGAAATTCAAGTAACCGTGTAATTACATGCCCAAAAGGAGTAAATCATGAAGAGCAGGAAGATGATGATGGTAGCGCTGTGCGCTGTACCCCTGAGCGTGCTCCCCGTTGTGGCTGGAGCCGAAACCGACCGGATCACCGTAGAGGATCCCGCAACCGGAACCGTGAAGTTCAAGGTAACCTCCGACGGCAACGTGACCGCCGGCCAGTACACCGGCGACGGCGCGCTGCTCACCAACGTCGCCCACTTCAAGGGTGCCTGGAACTCCGCGTTGAGCTACGCCAAAGACGACTGCGTCTCCTACGGCGGCAGCACCTATATCGCCCTCCAGGCCAGCACCAACGCCCAGCCCGACGTCTCCGCCACCAGCTGGACCGTGATGGCGCAGAAAGGCGCCGCAGGCGCCGACGGCGCGACCGGCGCCCCCGGTGCAACCGGCCCGCAGGGGCCGCAGGGTGTTCAGGGGCCGCAGGGCCCGGCCGGGTCGCCGGACACCCAGACCGACATCCTGAACAAGATCAAGACCCAGGCGGCCGGCGCCGTGCTCATCATGCAGCAGGCCGCTGGTGAGGCAACCACCACCTCGAAGTTCATCCTCAGGGACTCCGCCAACCTCGACCGGTTCACCTTCAGCCCCGGTGACGGCGCGGTCAACATCATCGGCGGCACCAACCAGAAGATGTTCTCGGAAGGCCCCAACACCCGCTCCGTCTTCGCAGCCTTCAGGGCAAGAGGGACCGCCTCGCTGCCGGCCGTGGTGCAGCTGAACGACAAGCTGGGTACCTTCCAGTTCAGCGGTTATGACGGCGCTGCTTACCAGACCCCTGCGCTTCTCGAGAGCTTTGTCGACGGAACAGTGGCTGCTGGCTCGGTTCCCGCGCGTCTGTCCATCGTTACCGGCGCCAGCCAAAGCACCAGGGCCGAGCGTCTGGTTGTTAAGTACACCGGAGAGATCGGTGTGGGAACCAACGCGCCTGCCCAGAAGCTGGAAGTAAACGGCGGCGTAAGGCTCAACACGGCCACCGCCAAACCGACCTGCAGCAGCACCATCAGGGGGACCTTCTGGGTAGCCCAGGGGGCTGCCGGCGTAGCTGATACCGTTGAAGTGTGCGTGAAGGATTCTGCCGACGCCTACTCCTGGAAGACCCTCTACTAAGCTTCAAAAGCCCTAAGGCAATAAAAAGGGGTGGCACGTCAGTGTCACCCCTTTTTTATTTGCTATTTGAATCTTCGCACGGTGCGGAACTACCGGGGATTTACCCTCGCTCCTGTTAGGTGCTTTATTGTTTGCCCGTTCTGAGCAGTTTGCCAAGCACGTCATCAACTTTGGCTTGCAAGGCACGCTGTGAGAAGTTGCTTTCGACGTAATTCCTGCCTTCGTATCGAATCAACTCCCACAGTTCTTGGTTTCTATGCAGGGCCAACACGGCTACGCTGAACGCCTGGGCGTTGTCCGCTATGGCAACGCTCTTACCATCGATCAACCCTATTCCCTCGGCACCGACCGAAGTCGTTACCACAGGCAACCCAAAATTGGCGGCCTCCAGCACTTTGCCCTTTATGCCTGCTCCAAAGCGCAGCGGGGCGACGTAGACGAGCGCCTTTTCAAAGAGCGGCCGCAGGTCGTCGACGAAACCCGTGAAGGTAACGTGACTGAGGTCGAGGCCCTTCAGTTCGTGGTGAGAGACGGCACCTGCCACGGTCAGGGTCAGGTCCGGGATCTCGACCAGCAGGAGGGGAAGTATATCCTGGATGAAGTACCGCAGTGCATCGACGTTGGGGGGATGGGTCCCGCCGACAAAGAGGAGGCCGCTTCTTTGGGAGAACGGTGCTGCCGACGGCATCGTATCCTGGATCGGAAGCGGTATCACCTCGACGTCCGCGCCGGGCAGTTCCGCGAGGATGATGTCGCGTTCCACGGGGCTGTGGATGCCGATGATGTCGCAGTTGCGGAAGAGGTAGAACTCCCGGTCCTTGATCTTTTTCAGTTCCGCTGGCGAGCCTCCCTCCTGCTCGAAGCGCCGCTGCTCGCGCAGGAACTCCAGGTCCGGGTCGTGGTAGATGACCCTGGGGATGTGCTTGCGAACCATGTCGATGAACTTGATGGAGATGTGGTTACGGGTCAGGATGGCACCGTCGAAGTAGCTGCCGAACTCGGAGAGGTAGGCGCCGAAATCGTGGTAGCCGAGAATGACCTCCACCCCCATCTGCTGCAGTACGTCCGTGTACGGCTGGTGCGCGTAGAGGTTCTCCGGCCAGAACACCACCTTGTAGTCGAGTGCGACCAGCGCCCGCAGCAGGCTGTACATGAAGTACGACCCGGCGTCCCGATCATACATGGGCACGTAATGGTCTATCACCAAAAGCGTCTTGCGATACCTGCTCCGGTCCCGGGCCTGGAAGACGTGCTGGCCGTTTGCGAAGTGGTCCCGTTGCAGCACCTCCCGCCAGCGCTCGACAAACTTCTGTTTGTTGGTTTCCTGGTAGGCCTTTACGCCCGTTGAGACGTCCTTGCCGTGGGAGACCCCTTCGAAATGGACCACCACCGACTTGGGCTGGTACACCACGCGATAGCCAAGGCTACGCGCCTGGAAGGCGAGGTCGGTGTCCTCGAAGTAGGCGGGTACGTAGCGTCCGTCGAAGCCACCTGTCTTCTCCCAAAGCTCCCGGCGTACCATGAGGCTTGCGCCCGAGACGTAATCGGCGTCCTTGACGTAATTGTAGGAGGACTTCTCGGGATCGTCGCGCCAGCCGAAGTTCCAACCTGAGGCGTCCTGCCAGATGATGCCGCCGGCTTCCTGGAGCATCCCGTCCGGGTACACGAGCTTCGAGCCCGCCATACCGACCGCGGCATCTCTTTCCATTACTTCCACCAACGGCGCCAACCAGCCCGGTTGAACGTTGGTGTCGTTGTTGAGAAAAAGGAGGTAGGCTCCCTTCGCTAGCCGGGCCGCCTCGTTGCAGTTGCGCAGGAACCCGAGGTTGGTCTGATGCCTCACCACGCGCACGTTGTGCACGATCTCTCCGATGCGGCAGGTGTCGTCGCTGGAGAGATCGTCGGCAACGATGACCTCGTAGGGGATGGTCCCGGAGTGCTCGATGATGGAGGCCAGGCACGAGTGGGTGAACGCCCACTGGTTGTGCACCGGGATGATGATGGACACCAGCGGCTGTGGGCAGGCGGGCAGCATCAAGGGTGTCGCCGGATCGATGGTCCCGTGCAGTATCTGTGGGCGGTACCCGGTCGAGGGGGAAGTCCTGCCGACGAAGTAGGAGACGCCGCCGGCGAGCCCCTTGACGTCGCCATTTTTGAGATAGCCCCAGGCAAGCTTGAGCGTGTCCCGGTTGATGGCCCCGATGACCGTCCTCGGGTGGCGCAGGATGTTCACGGCAAGCTTCAGGAAAACGACAAGAGAGCCTGCTCCCACAAGATCGTAGACGAACCGCAAGGGGCGCGTCACCCGCCAGCTCAGAGAGTTGAGGAGTGCTGCAACCTGGTCTCCCTTGGCCTGCGCCTCATTTTCTTTCTCCAGCACCAGGTCCTTCTGCCGGGCCAGTTCGGCTTGCAGTTCCCCGATCCGGCCCATGAGGACATCCTGCTCGCAACGGAGCTGGCCGATCTGGTTCATGACTGCTTGCTGCTCCGCCCGGCCCTGCTGCAGCGCGCAGCGGGCGGAACTGGCAACGACGGTCTCCAGCGAGCCAGCGAGCCATCTGAGGTGCCTGAAGCCGGAAACGGGTGCGGGTGCCGGGGATCCGGATTGCTGCTGCACGAGTTGCTGGACGTACCCTATGGCCTCGCGCTTGATACACCGCCGGTCGAAGGCGGAGAAGGATTGGCCGAGCCGGTACACCGCCAGCAGGTCGAGATAGCGCCGCAGCCCCCTGTACAGCTCGGCCGGGTTCTCTGCATTCATGACGGCGTTTGAGCGGCCCTGCCAGTAGGTCCTGTGGTAGTACCACTGCCTGGTCAGCCGCTCCGCAGGGATCTTGTGGAGGATGACTGCATCGGCAGCGAAGGCGATCTTCAATCCGGCCGCCTGGATCTTCCTGCACAGTCCCACCTCTTCGTTGGACATGAGGCAGTTGCCGACCCTGCCCAGGTCGGTGGGGAAGGTCCCGATGCGGTCGAAAATCCCCCTCCTGAAGGCGATGTTGGCCCCCCAGGGATATTCGCAGGGGCCCTGGAAGAACCCGGTTTCGGCAGCCGCCGCGAAGTCATTGATGGTGAGAAAGCCATGCCAGTCGGCGGTGAGCCATTCAGGCACCGGGCCCGGCCAGATCGGACGGATCGGCCCTCCAGCCGCAGCCACGGTGGGGTCGGTGAAGACCCTGTCGATCTCGTTCAGGTAGTTGGCAGGGGCGGCTATGTCATCGTCGGTGAAGACGACGACGTCGCCTGCGGCGTTGCGGATGCCGGTATTCCTGGCGAAGGAAAGGCCCTGCCTCGCCTCGAAAAGGTAGCGCACCGCGACTTTTGAAGATGCTGCCAGCGCCCCGGTCACCGTGCGGGTGTCGTCGGAGGAGTTGTTGTCCACCACGAGGATCTCGTACTGAGATGCGGGAAAATCCTGAGCTTGCAGGTCGGCGACGGAGTCCCGGAGCAGGGCGGAGCGGTTGTAGGTACAGATGACGACAGATATCTTCATTTGAGGACCACGTGTTGTCCCGATTATCGGGTGGTATCCGGCACTTGCCGATGGCTAACATACATGAATCGGTTCCTTCGCTGCAAGCGGTTTGCCCCGTCAGGGGCGGATCACCGGCACCTTGCGCCAGCCTGTCTGCGACTCCGTGTATTCCCGCACGGTGAAGCACCATATGGCCAGCTTTTTCCCCGCCATGTTGTCCTTTCTGCGCGCCAATTCGACGCGTGCAGGTGTCGCCCCGGAGCCGCGCACGCCGATCAGGTCGAGCCTCAACCCCAGTTCGAAGGCGAGGTTCTCGAGCAGGCCGGCATCCTTGGCGTGCATGTCGCCGCCGGAATGGAATATGAGTGTGTGGCTGTCGCCCAAAAGAATGATGGGGCTGCTGCGGTCCGGCTGCGGCGGAGGAGCGATGCGGGACACGACCACGGTCTCGGCAGCGGCGCCCGGCTCGGCGAGGTCGCCCGTCACCTGGATGTTCTCCTTGTTCCTGGTGAACTGCTGTTTCTCCAGCACCTGGTACCACGTCCGGGGGGCGATCTTCTCTTTCAAGGCACGGGCCACCGCCGCTATGCCGGCCGGGGACCAGTGGGTGTCCTTTTGCAGGAACAGACTCGAGGACCCGCTTTTGCGCGCGTCGAGGAAGAGCCTGGTGAGGTCCAGGTAATCGATTCCGGCATCGCCGAGCAGTTGCAGGAACTGCTGGTGTGCCGTGTCCAGGCGCCCCATCTGCGGCGTGACACCGGGGACGAGCTTGTCCGGGTAGACGTGGGCCTTCGCCGGCACCGGTACCACGATCAGCTCGACGCCGGCGCGGTCCAACTGCTGCTTGAAGTCGAGAATTGCGGCGAGCGGGTCACGGCTGTCCGGCTTTCCGGCGAGGCTGGTGGCCTGGGCGGCTTCACCCCAGAACTGCCCTTTGGCGATGTGGTTCAGCTCCTGGCGCGAGAAGAGCCAGCCGTCCACCCCTGCGACCGACCGCCCTTCGTCTTTCGCTGCATATATCTCCGCTACCCGTTTCTGGAACAGGGCTCTCGCCTCGGCGGGGGGCAACTGCGGGGTGGTCGCAGGTTCCTGGTAGTGCCCCTCCTTATCAGGCGCGGGCGGTGCGGGAGGCGCGGCCTGGGGCACAGCCGCTGCAGCAGGTTTCGCTGCCGTCGAGGCCGGCACCACGGCATCGTCCGGTTGGGCCAGCCAGAAGATGTCGAGCAGCATGGTGGCTTCGTTTTGCAATTCGATGCGCTGGTAGCCGCCGTACTTCTTCTCGACCTGGGCCCAGGGGCGCAGTTTCAGGCTGACCCGTTCTCCGCGGCGATAGCGGGTGGCGGGGGTGACGGTATCGTTGCGCATGCCCCACGCGAACACCACGATCTGAGAGGCAGCAAAGGGCTTTCCTTCCGAGGTCACCTGCTTCAGGTGCATGGCTATGACGGCATCCTTGTACGCGGTGCTGCCCGGGCGCGGCGGGCGCGTGATTTCTTCGATGATACCTTCGAGTTGCAGCCCGTCCGGGGCTGCCTTGGCCGCTTCGACCGCCTGCTGCACTGCCGCGGTCACGGGAGCCCGGGAACGCTTCCCCACCTCCAGGTCGATCATCCTCCAGTCGCCCAGCGCCAGCTCGCGGGCTGCGAATTCGTAGACCACCACCTTTTTCCCCGCCAGGCGGTCCTCGCCGCGCTTGAGTTCCTTGCCCAGTTGCTGCCGTGTGGAGAAGGAGCCTTTGTCGTTGATGAGGATGGCGTCGACCGGGCGCTTGAGCTGAAAGCTCAACTGTTCCACGAGCCCGCTGCCGGTGCCCCATCCCATGCCGTCGAGCGAGAAGATGTTGGCGTAGCTGTCGCCAAGGACCAGGATGTCGGCGTTGCGCGAAGGCGACCACGGCGTGCCATCGGGCTGCCGGACCTGGTGCAGCGTGACGTGCTGCTTTTCATAATCGGAGGCCGTCTTCAGCATCGCCGCCAGGTCGCCCCTGTTCTCGGCTGAACTCGGCACCCTGGTGTAGCCGACTGGCGCCACCTGCGTCAGGAGCTTGTTTTCTCGCAGGTAGGCCGCCAGCTTCTGCGCCACCAGTTCGCTGCCCGCGGGAGTCCAGTGGGTGTCCCTTTTCAGGAACAGATTTTCTTTTTCCTTCGCCTGGAGCAGTAGCGAAGCCGGATCGAAAACATGCACTCCCTGAGCTTGGAGACGGCGCACGAATTCAGCAAACGAAGGGTTCTGCAGGGGCAGGCTTCGCCTGCCATAGCGGCTGGTGAAATACTCGGGGTAGATGCTCGCCTTGGCGGGGGCGGGGAGGACCACCAGTTCAATGCCGCGGCTGGAGAGCTGCTTCTTGAGGTCGAGGATTGCCTTGACCGGGTCGGGCTGCACCTCCCTTTTCGCCTTCATGACGGCGGGATCGAGGAACGGGGCGCCGGTCAGGTACTCAAGGGTCGGACGGAAATAGAGCCAGCCCTCCCTCCCGCAATACACGTCACGGCTCCCCGCGCCGAGTGTGCCGATCAGGACCTTCTCCACTGAGGGCCCGACGGTCGAGAGGATCCAGGAGCTCTCCTCCATGCTGCTCTCGAACTTCCGCGTGTTCTCCATGGTCTTTTCGTTGATGAGCCGGCCGGCCTCGAAGGCGTAGCCCATCCCGCTTTGCCGGGCGCGCAGCCGGTCCAGATCTGAGGTCTGTTCATCGTAGGAGAAGGCTGCCAGCGACTTGGGGAACAGGGAGTCTTCCAGGGCGCACTGCACCACCGGGACGGCGGCGATGGTGCAGATAAAGGCTATCAGCAGGAACCATTTGACCGCAGCGCTTACCTCGGTGCCTTCTATGCCGGTTCCTGCGTTCTTGTTGGACATGGTAGGAGCTCCCAAAGCTTTAGAAGGCCGAGTAGATGAAGGGACTGTGGGCCTTGGTGACCAGGGTCGCGATCGACAACAGGAGCAAGCCGTAGCACCAGGCGGCTTTCTTCCAACTCAGACTGCGGGTGAAGTCCCAGACCTGAGGCGCGCTCCAGACAAGGACCGCCGCCACGGCCATGCTCAGCAGGTAGTACGGCTGATAGATCACGCCTGCGACCAGGTCGTCGCCTGCGTTTCTGCCTCCAACACCGAACATGCTGCCGAAATAGCCGAAAGCGGAGCGGAGGTCGGCGGCGCGGAAAAAGACCCACGCCAGCGATACCGGGATGAAGGTGCAGCAGACCCGGAGCGCCCTGGGCCATTTCCAGTAGGAGCTTTTCTTGGTTCTCAGTTGCTCCAGCCCAAGCAGCACGCCGTGCATCGCCCCCCAGGCAACGAAGGGCCAGCCTGCGCCATGCCAGATGCCGCAGATGGTGAACACCACGACGCTGCTTGCGATGGCGGGATAGTTGTAGCGGAATTTCTCGCGCACCATGCGCTCCCGCACCCTCTCCGTCAGCAGCATGTAGTTGAGCGGCGTGAAGAGGTAGTCGCGCAGCCAGGTGGAGAGGGAGATGTGCCAGCGGCGCCAGAAATCGGCGAAGGAATCGGCCAGATACGGGGAGTCGAAGTTCTTGGCGATGACGAACCCGAACATGAGGCAGACCCCGGTGGCCATGTCGGAATAGGCGCTGAAGTCGAAGTAGATCTGCATGGTGTAGGCGAAGAGACCGTACCAGGCGTCGAGCGCGTTGAGCGTCGCCGCGTTGAAGCAGGTATCGGCAACCTTGCCCAAGGGATCGGCAACCAGGATCTTTTTGGCCAGCCCGAGGCACATGAAGGAGGTGCCGCGCGCAAATTTTTCGGATGTGTGCATGCGGGAGGCAAGCTGGGCCGCCATCTCCCGGTAGCGCACGATGGGGCCGGCGATGAGCTGCGGGAACATGGAGACATAGCAGGCGAAGTCGATGAAGTTGCGGGTGGCGCGCACGCTCCCCTGCCAGACGTCGATGCTGTAGCTCACCATCTTGAACACGTAGAAGCTGATGCCCAGCGGGAGGGCGATGCGGAGCAGTCCCTCGAACTGCAGGTGCTCCAGGCCGAGCGTGGCAAGGAGCGAGTTCAGGTTCTCGATGCCGAAGTTGAAGTACTTGAAGAAAAAGAGCAGCGACAGGTTCGCCGCTATGGAGAGCCAGAAGGCCCCCTTCTGGCGCAGGCTCGCCGGGGCGTCCTCGTCCCGCAGTGGGATCTCTCCCGTCGCCGGAGCACCCGCCGGGCGCGCCATGGCGAGGGCGCAGTAGTAGGTAACCGTGGTGGAACCGAACAGGAGCAGCGTGCAGTACGGATTGGCCCAGCCGTAAAAGAAGTAGCTGAGCCCCGCAAGTGTGAGGTTGCGCCCGCGCGCCGGCGCCAGGTAGTAAAGCAGGAGTGCCGCAGGCAGGAACATGAACAGGAAGATGTAAGAGCTGAACAACATCCGACTGCCTAGCCTTTCTCCGCCAGTTTCCTGTCGATCAGGTCGATCAGTTCGCCTACGTCCTTGAGGGCCCTGGTGTCCTTCAGGTTGAACCTGACGTTGTACGCCATTTCCACCGCTACGATCAGGTTGGTGTGGGAGAGCGAGTCCCATCCATCGACGTCGTCGGCGGTAGTGGCCCTGGTGATCTCGATGGTGTCGTCATCGAAGACCTCGCGGAAAATGTCGTTCAAAGAGGTCATGGTATCCATTGTTATTCCTCCATCGTTGAAAGATCGCCGGCATCGGTCCCCAGGTAGCGAGCCTTGAGGACCCGGCGCATAATCTTGCCGCTCTTGTTCTTAGGGATCTTGTCTACCACGAAGATCTCCTGCGGTGTCGCTATCGTGGATGCCTTGTTGGAAACGTGCAGCCTTATTTTCAGTTCCAGTTGGGGCGAGTATTCGCAGTTGTCGTGCAGCGCGATGTAGGCCACCACCTTCTCGAACAGCAGTTCGTCCGGAGCGCCGATCACGCCCGACTCGGCGATCTCGGGGATTTCCAGCAGGGCGCTTTCCACCTCGAAGGGGCTCACCAGGTGCCCGGCCGTGTTGATCACGTCGTCGCTGCGCCCCATGAACCAGAAATAGCCTTCGGTGTCGCGGTAGGCGGTGTCCCCGGAATAGTAGTAGCCGCCGCGGAACTTCTGCCGGTACACCTCGTCGTTGTTCAGGTAGGTGACGAACATCGAGGGCCACCCTGGCCTGACGCAGAGGTTTCCCTGTTCGCCGTCCGGCACCGGGGAGCCGTCGTCGGCGATGATGGCCGCCTCGATGCCCGGGGCGGGTTTCCCCATGGAGCCGGGGCGCACTTCGATGCCGGGGCGGTTGGCGATCATGATGGCGCCGGTTTCGGTCTGGAACCAGGTGTCGTAGATGTCGCGGTTAAGGGTGCGGCGCGCCCAGTGGATCACTTCCGGGTTGAGCGGTTCGCCGACGCTGAAGATGTGCCTGAGGCTGGAGAGGTCGCACCTGGCGAAGAGTTCCGGCTCCTCCTTCAGGAGCATACGGAGCGCAGTGGGCGCCGAGTACCACACGGTAATCTTTTCCCGCTGCAGGATGTCGAACCAGTGCTCGGCGTTGTAGCCGCCGCCGAAGTGCACCTGAGTCGCGCCGATGCTCCAGGGGCCGATGATGCCGTAGGAGGTTCCGGTGACCCAGCCCTGGTCGGCCGTGCACCAGTAGACGTCGTCCTCGCTGAGCTGCAGGATCTCGCGCGCAGTCATGTTCTGGGACAGGATGCTGCCATGCACGTGCTGCACCCCCTTGGGCTTTCCGGTGGAACCCGAGGTGTAGTGCAGTACCGAGGGGGTGTCGGCGCTGGTGGACGCAACGGTAAAGTGGTCGGATGCCTCTGCCATCAGCCGGTCGTAGCTCAGGATGTCGTCCGACTGGTGCTGATCTATGTCCACCACGATCACGTAGCGAAGGTTTGGCAACTGGTCGCGGATGCGCCCGATCTTTTTCAGGAAGCTCTTCTTGGTGATGATCCCCTTGGCCTTGGAGTCGCCCAGCCGGTCCAGAAGGGCCTCCTCGCCGAAGTTGGAGAACAGGGTGCCCGCGATGGCCTGGAGCTTCAGCGTGCCGAGGAACGCGAAAAACTGCTCCGGCATCTTGGGCAGGAAGGTAAAGAAAATGTCGCCGGGAGCAAAGCCCAGGTGGGCCAGGACGTTGGCAAACCGGTTGGTCTGCCGGTCGAGCTCGGCGAAGGTGTAATCCGTCTGCTCCATGTGCTGCGAGATCCAGCGCATGGCGACCTTTTCGCTCCTGCCGAGCTCGCATTGCTTGCGTGTGCAGATGTGCCCTATGTTGAATTGACCGTTAATGATCATCTTGAGGCTCTCCATGTATCTGTAGCGACAGTCTCAGAGAAACTACATGCATATTGATCCAAAAGCTACTTCAAAATAGTGGGAGAACTGCCAGCCAGTGAGACAGCAACTTCTTACTGACCTGTCTTGTAGTACACCGGCTGTTCTACGCCATAAACTCTTACTCCTGTGATTTCGGCAGGGACCTTCTTGAATTTATCGGCGACGACGTCGAAAGATAGTGTGGCTTCAGGCGTGGTGTTGAAACCGAAGAGTTCCTCGGCAGCCAGGCCGGACCGCTTGATACTGTCCATTTGCTTGCCGTAGGTCACTTTGACCCCGGTGAAGTCCTTGCTCGCGAAGGTGATGCCCACCGCGAAATGAGAGTACTTCCTCAGAGCCTCCGGCAGCTTCAGGCGGAAGGTAACCGATGTGACGCCTTTCTCGTCATACGGCTGGACCTGAAGGCTACCCCCTTGTGAGTATGAGACCTTCGGCATCTCCTGCACAGATCCCGCATCCAGCGCCGTCTGCAGGCCCGGGCCGGTAAAGGTGGCCAGCAAGGCCTTGGCGGAGTTCTGGGTGTCGAACACGGGGAGTTGGGCCAGAGACTTGTGGGCAACCCAGGGCACGAACGGAAACACGCAGACGACCCTGTTCCGCAGAAAAGCGTCTCCTTCCTGTGCGATCAGGCGCGGCATCATGAAGTCGCCGTCGCGCCTTTGCAGCATGTCCGGCACGACTCCGGTGAGATAGGCGAGGTAGCTCGGGATGCTGGCGCCCTTTGCAATTGAAGGTGCCGTGATGAAGGACGAGCCAAGTACCACTATGGGAGAGCTGTTGCCCTTTTGGATCACCACCGGATTCCCTTTGTCATCGACCACCGTCGTGAACCTGACGTAGTCGTCGCTGTTGAATTTAGCGTTGCCGGCCGGCCATTTGAAATGGATCCAGTCTTCAGCCGTCGATGCGGTACCGGTCCGGAAGGTGGCGCGGGGGAGCGCATTGATACGGCTGTATCTTTGCAGGCGCTGGGCCAGTTCTTCTGCAATGACCCACGTGACACCCTCAGCGGGGTGGTTCTGCTCGAAGTCCTGGTACCAGTACATCAGGGGGTATTTGAGGCGATCACGCCTGGCTTTGGGGACAATGCCGGTGACGATCTCGACGTCGGCCTCCAGCAACTCCTTGTACAGTTTCAGCAGGTACGGGTTCGACACCTGGTCTTTGGGGGGAGGCGCGAAAAGGTCGTAATCGACCTCGCCTTTGTTTGGCACTCGCACCAGGATCAGATCGACGTTGCGGGCGGCGAGGTAGTTCTTGAGGCCGACGATAGATTTGACAAAGTCGTCGCTGTAAATTTTGCTGTTGTCCAGGTAGCCCGCGCTGAAAAAGCTGTCACCCACCCACTGCTGGGCCTTGGCCTCGTATTGCTTTTTATAGGCGATCCTGAAGGGTTCCAGGGAGCCGTACCATTTGTCCCAGTCGCCACCATTTTTTTCCAGCAACAGCCTGATATCTTCCAGGTCCCGCTGCATCTGAGCTCGTCTCGCCTTTTGTGCTTCAGAATCAACAACGGCAACAACTGGCGCTGACTTGGCCGGTAGGGCACTGTTAGCGAAAGGAACCGGAGTATCTCCCGGGGTGAAGCTCTTGATGACCTTTATGTCTTTGGCGAAGTAAGAAGAGAGGTCAACATCCTCCACCTCATCCGCCTGCTGCGTCTGTTGTACCGTCTCCGGCATCGAGGCAAAGGGGACCAGGCTGGCGCTTATCTTATCGCCTGCCTTCAGTTCTGCTTCCGGTGTGTACTTCCTTCCGGCAAAACCGGGCAGGACCAGGATAACCTTTTTTGAAATACTTCCCCCCAGATTTATTCGATGGACTTCAAGGGTGGCGGTGAAGTTACAATCTGGGTAAGGATTCCTGTCAGCCAGTGGGAGCTTTGAAACTTGTATCAAGGTTCCTTCAACAAAAGAACCCTCATTCCTTTCATTCACAAAAGCATGCGCAACTGAGATGACGGTGAGGCTGATTATGAAGAACCCTAAGATGCCTTTGAAGCCCAAAGTTTTTAGCATTATTTCAATCCGTAGATTTGTATCGACCTGATAGTCATAGGGGTGTCCGGTCGGATATTTCCTATGCTGAACACTGCATTGCCAGAAGCGACCTCACTCCGAAAGACAAAGAACTCCTCCAGGTTGGTCTGTGTATAGCTCTTATGTACGTGATCGTTCTGCTTGGCGTAAGTAACCTTGATTGCTGCCGCATCTTTGGTGGTAGTTTCAATGGAGATCATGAAATAAGGGAACCTTGTGATAGCTTCGGGCAACTCCACGGTGAAGTCACCGGCAGCTCTAGTGTCTTTGCTTCGAGAGTGGACCGTCAGGCTGCCGTCGGAGGTATATCTGAAAACGTTTGCCGCCGTTCCCTCCGCAAAACGGATGATTTTCCTCAAGTCGTTGCCGGAATGACTGGACAGCAGCACTTTTCCTTTTGTAGCGGGGTTAACCAGCGGGGGCAGGTCAAGCGGTAAGTGAATGGCCCACGGAACCAGAGGGAACACACACACGCTGCGGTGTTTTAGAAAGGCATCACCTTCACGTGCTATGGTCCGCGGGATGGTAGCGTTGGACCCTTCGCGGTACAGAACGTCTGGAATGACCCCCGTTTGGTAGGCCATGTAAGCGGGGATATTACCGCCGCGCTCGAATGACGGGCTCCCGATGAACGAAGAGCCGACGACCAGGACAGGGGAGTTGTTGCCCTGCTTCAACAAGGGCAACTGATCACTTGAGATGGAGTAGAAGGTCACCGGCTCGGTCGGTTTAAATTTGGAGTTGCCCGCAGGCCACTTGAAGCCGCCAGTTTGCAGTGACACTTTCTCCCGTTTCAGGGGCACCTTAGGGCTCTTCCTGATGGAGTCATACCTTTGCAGTCGCTCTGAAATCATCTCGGCTATAACCCAGGCGGCTCCCTCTGCGGGATGTTCCTCCGTAAAATCTTGATAGTAATACATCAACGGGAAGCTCATCCGTGCCTTCTTCAGTCGAGGTACTTCGTCTACGACGACTTCGACGTCTGCATCCAACAACTCCTTGTACAGGCGGAGCAAATATGGGTTGCTTATTTGATCTGTTGGAGCGTCAGTGAAAAGATCGTCGACGATTTCACCTTTCTGAGGAACCCGCACTACGATAAGGTCAACGTTTCTGTCCTTCAGGTACTTGTTGAAGGCAACCAAAGAAGACACGAAATCCCGGCTGTAGCCTTTTCCATACTCATTTTGCCCGGCGCTAAAGTAGCTGTCTCCAACCCATAGCTGTGCTTTTTCGTCGTACTTCTTTTTGTACTGCGCCCTAAAGCGATTAAGGGACTCATACCAGTAGTCCCAGTCTCCGCCGTGCTTGGTCAGTTCCTCATTGATATGCCGGAGGTCCTCACGCATCTGCCGCAGTCTTTCCGTGGCCGCCGCAGGATCCTTTATCTCGCTGACGATTTGGTCTGAGCTGTCGCGTCTATCGGTAAAGGAGAGCTTCTCTTTAACGGGCTGGAAAGCGCTGATCTTAACAATGGGCCTTGCGAAAAAGAATTCCAGATCAACGTCCTCTACCTCGTCGGCCTGCTGCGTCTGCTTGATCCTATCCGGCATCGACGCAAAGGGCACGATAGTCGCCCTTACCAGATCGCCCGTCTTAAATCCAGCTTCGGAGGTGTACTGTCTGGCAACGAAGCCCGGTAGCACCAGGATCACCTTTTTCGGAATGCTCTTGCCGGCGGTGATGCGTTGAATTTCGAGGACTGCCGTGAAGTTACAGTCGGGGTAGGGATTCCTGTCAGCCTGGGGGAGCTTTGAGACCTGGATCAATGTCCCTTCGACGACCGAAACTTCAGTCCCGTCAGGTTTTGGCGTATTAGCTGCCAGAGCGCATGTCGACACACAAATGAAGATTGCCAATACAAGCTTCATAGCCGCGGTTTTGAGGACAGGGAGTTCTTTCATTTTACAGAGGTAACCCCGTAGAATCTGATTGCCTTAATAGAAACCGCTCTCACAAAATTGCGGTTACCCTCTATGCCGATCTCTACCGGCGTCTGGCCTTCAAAGAAGAACCCGAAAAGATCATTATTCGCCAGTTGTGTATCGCTTCTTATTGTGGAATCCGTCTGTCCGGCATACTTCGCTGTTACTGTCGTAAGATCCTTACTGGAAAACTCCAATTCCATCGTGAACCTTGAGAACTTCGCAACCTCCGCGGGTATATCTACCGTAAAAGTTCCAGATGTTCCTTTACCTTTGATGACCGGGGCTATTCGCAGAGTTCCGTCAGATAAAAAGGAAAAGGTTCCTTCCGCAGCCTTCGGATCGAGCTTCACTGCCTCGCGTAGGCCAGGCCCCGTAAAAGCGGCAAGAAGAGTTTTGGGGCTGCCGTGGGGGTCGAAGACGGGCAGCGGAGCGAGAGCCTCATAGGCGGTTCCGGGAGTAAATGGGAACAGGCATACCTTCCTTTTCTCCAAAAAGCCCTTTCCTTCGCGAGCGACACTGCGGAGCATCATACGGTCGCCTCCGCTTCGGTGCAGTATGTCCGGGACAATTCCGGTGAGATAAGCGAAGTAATGGGGGATGCTTCCTCCTTTTGTGAGAGACGGAAACGCGATAAAGGAGGAGCCGAGTATGAGGACTGGTGACTCATTCCCCTGTGTCAGGCTCAGCGGCTTTCCAAGCGTGTCGGTTACTGTCGAGAAAAGTACATTTTCAGCGGGATCAAAGCCGGGGTGCCCCTCAGGCCACTTGAACTTGTCTGGTGCTTTGCCGAGGAGGAAGTTCTTCTTTTGATGAGCCGGTTCACCATACCTTTCCACACGTTCGCTAAAAGCCTCAGCTACAACCCATGCCATTCCTTCAGCAGGATGGATCTCGGCAAAGTCCTGGTAGTAGTACATGAGTGGGAATTTCATCCGGGTGCTTTTGGCGCGTGGAACCACGTCGGTGATTATTTCAACATCAGCCTCTAGAAGCTCCTTATACATTTTCAGCAGGTATGGGTTGCTTGTCTGCTTTGTTGGCAATGGTACAAAAAGATCTTCTACAATCTCCCCTTTGGCAGGAATCCTGACGACGATAAGGTCAACATTCCGTGCGGCCAAGTAATTTTTGAGGTCGATGATGGATGCAACGAATTCCTTGCTGTAGATTTTGTCCCGCCCAAGACGGCCGGCACTGAAAAAGCTCTGTCCGATCCACCGTGACGCCTTGGCGTCAAACTGCACTTTGTACTGTTCGCGGAATCCTTTATAGGAGGCGTACCACTTGTCCCAATCTCCCCCATTTGCTGCAAGCTGTTGATTGATCTCTAGCAGATCCTTTTGTATCTGCTCCTTTCGCTCATTGGTGACATTGTTCCCACGGTTCTTGCTGACGGATACTTCATGGTTGTTGTCATTTTTTTTCGCAAAGGAAGGGAGTCGGACGACCCCGGTATAGGCATTGATCAGTGAGATTTGCTGGGGGAAGAAGAAATTGAGATCCACATCCTCGATTTCATCGGCTTGCTGCGTCTGTTTTACTGTATCGGGCATGGAACTGAACGGCACCACAGTTGCCCTTATTTTGTCTCCAGTTTTATAACCCGATTCCGGAGCATACTTCCTGCCGAAGAAACCGGGCAGGACCAGTATGATCCTTTGGGGGACGCTCTTCCCTGCCACGATCTGGTGCAAATCTACAATCGCGGTGTAGTAGCAGTCGGGGTAGGGGTTGCTTGCTGCCTTAGGTAGTTTAGAGACCTGGGTGAGAACTCCTTCTATTACCGTCTGCCCGGCGTCAGCCGCCGTGGCGCTGTCCGAGGCATAGCACAGGCAGCACCACAACGTGACGACGACAAGCAGTGCGGTCGCGAGAAGGGGGCATCTCATTTTTTCCCCTGCATCTTCTGCGCGACTTCGTACGCTTTTCTGAGCGGCTCGGTCACTTTCCAGCTGGCCGAGTGCAGGAGGTCCTCGATGCGGGCTTCCCGCGCCGCGACCAACTCGTCCCTTGCCGCCAACTGTTCCTTGAGCAGGGCCGCGGCTCTCTCCAGTTCCTCTTTCTCCCTTTGCACCGCTGCCAGTTGCTGCTGCAGGGCGAGCACCTCGTGCTGGTACTGGGACAGATCCACCTCCTGTACCGCGGCCGGCTGCACGGGCACTTCATACACCCCGTCGAGCGCGCTCTTGGTGGCTTCGAGATAGGCCCTGCCGAACTTCTGATCCGGCTCCAGATGGTTGCCCTCGGCCCATTCGTTCCAGGCGTTCACGAAGGCTATTCTTTCGTCGCCGCCGAAGCGCTGCCTGGTGAACGACAAGACGTGCTCCAGCCACTGGCGGTACTTATCGGGGGTGGAACCCACGAAGATGTTGGCTCCTTCCTGGCGCCGCGCCGAGTTGTCCCACGAGGGGGTGACGCAGCGGAACCTCTTGTAGGGGACGCCGGGCTTCGCCATCATCTCGTCGGCCAGATTGTCGTAGTGGTGCACGTAGTTGTTGCGGTAGACCTCGTTCAAAAGGTCCAGACCCGGCAGCTTGGTATCCTGCTCAGGCATGATCCGCGGACCCTTCTTCTGCCAGTCGGGCGCGAACTCGAGCGCTGCATCGAAACCGATGGACGCGGGATCGCAGGTGCCGATGCTCTCCACCCGCACCAGGTACAGTTCGCCGATGCCGGCGGCGCGCGCTTCCTCGCGCCAGATGCGCGCCGTCGCTGCCGGATCGGGAATGTTCTCGGTGCGGTAGACCAGGAACATGGGCTTGCCGTTCACGCGTATGTAGCGCGGGTCCTCGAAGACGCGGAACAGGTCCCTGATGTGGTTGCGGTCGTCCTCCTCGCTGTAGACCTGCTTCATCAGGACGTTCTGCTCCTCGCCGTCCCAGCGCCGGGTCCAGTTCTCGTTTGCCCAGCAGACGCAGAACGGGAAGTCCGGCTTGCCCGACTTGAGCATCGCCTCCAGCGGCGTTTCCAGGAGCCTCCTGCCGTTGAACCAGTAATGGTAGTAGCAGAAGCCGTGCACACCGTACTGGCGGGCCAGTTCCGCCTGGGCGATGCGGGTTTCTTCCAGGCGCAGGTCGTAAAAGCTCAGGTCGGCGGGGACATGGGGCTGGTAGTGCCCCTTGAAGAGCGGCTTCGCCTTGGCGACGTTGCGCCACTCGGTGAAGCCTTTGCCCCACCACTCGTCGTTTTCCGGGATCGGGTGGTACTGGGGCAGGTACATGGCGATAAGGCGCGGCATGGCGTTCTCCGTTTCCGGTTGGTGCGGGGCTGGGCGCTCCTTGAGCGGCACCCCCACGAGGATGTCCGCCAGTGTCCTCTTGGCTGCGGATGAATGAAAGGCCACCCTGGCGAACTCGCGGTACAGCGCGCTGGTCAACTCCAGGCTTTTCTCGTCCTGGTACTGAGCCACCACAGCCTGGGCGAAATCCTCCGCACGGTCGGCAGGGCGGCTCACGGCGTCGATGCCCGGGATGCCTTCGAGGCCGATCGCCGTGGATACCATCGGCACCCCGTTTCGCAGCGCTTCCACGGTTTTCCCTTTGACCCCGGCGCCGAAGCGCAAGGGAATCACGACCATCCTGATCTGACGGTAGTATTCCTCGAGTTCCTGTTCGCTCACGTGGCCGTGGATGCGGATGTTGTCGCAGGCCAGATCCCTCACTTCCTGGGGAGGGTAGGTGCCGATGACGTGCAGCACCATGTCGGGGACCTGGGCCAGCACCTTGGGGAAGATCTCGCGCGCAAACCAGAGGATGGCGTCGAGGTTCGGCTTGTGGCCGCAGCCACCCACGAACATGATGTCCTTGCGGCCGGCAAAGCTCAGTCGCTCTGCGGGGAAGTCGTCGTAGAAGAAGAGGGGGACGGCGTGGATCCTCTCACCCGGCAACAGATCGGCCAGGACCTGCCGCTCGTACTCGCTGTAGGTCAGAGTGGCGTCGGACTTCTCGATGATCTCGAACTCGATCTCCCGGTATGTTTCCGCCTCCTGCAAGGTCTCCGGGTCGCCGTCCACCTCGTATTTGCGGGACAGCCTCAGGTAGTGCAGGTCGTGCCCCTGGAACAGGATCACCGCGTCAGTATGGGCCTTGACGAAGTCGATGTAGGAGACGGTGATGTTGGGGCGATTGAAGAGGACGTAGTCGAGCTCGCTGCGATGATCGACGACCCAGCGCTGCCAGTTTTCCCGGTACCACTCCCCCTGCAGGACGGTGATGCCTAAATCCTCAAGCGTGGTGGAGTAGGGCTCCCTCTGTTCGAAATCATCGGGGAGGAAGTACACCTTGAGGCCCAGCTCCGCCAGGAGCTTCAGGTACATGAAGGTGGTGCGCGACCCGGCATACTTGTCGAACTGCGGCACCTCGTAATCGACTACCAGGATGGACTTCCCGAGCAGGTCGGAGGCCCCCTCCGGCAGCGATGCCGCGGCCGCGGCTAGCTGCGGCACCGCCTGCAACTGATCAATGTAGCGGCTGATCGCCCTGAGGGCCGGGACGCTCCGCTCTTGCTGCCCTGCGAAGGCGAACTCGAAGAGGTAGCCGATGGCGATCTTCCTGGCGCAGCGCGCGGTGAACGAAACCGCGCCTTCCTTGGCGGCGACCTCAAGATAGCGGCGCAGGCGCTGGCAGATGCCGTCGTAGTTGCCGCTCTGGGAGTTAGCGTCCAGGATGGCGTCGGATCTCCCCTGCCAGTAGGTGCGATGGTAGAACCACTGCCTGGTGACGCGGTGCGGGTCGATCTTGTGGTGGATCACCGCTTCGGGCGCGAAGGCGATGCGCAGGCCCGCCTGAGCAATCTTCTTGCAGATGTTCACTTCCTCGTTGGAAAGCAGGGAGCTGCCGATGCGGCCCAGGTTGGTGGGGAAAAGCCCGATGCTGTCGAAGACGTTCTTTCTGAACGAGATGTTGGCGCCCCAGGGTGTGTCGGGCCAGGTGAACGAACCGGCCTTTCTGGCCGCGTCAAACTCGTTGATAGTGAGGTAGGGGACCCAGTCGTCGGTGAGCCACTCCGGGCGCTCCGACGGCCATACCGGCCGGATCGGCCCACCCGCGCAAGCGACCTTGCTGTCGGCGAAGGCCGCCACGATGGCCGCGAGCCAGCCCGGTTCGGCGTCGATGTCGTCGTCCACGAAGGCGACGACCTCGCCCGCGGCATTCTCGATGCCCGCGTTGCGCGCGAAGGAGAGGCCCTGCCTCCCTTCGAAGACGTACGTTATGGCGACCTCGGAGGAAGCTGCCGCCTGTTCGGTAACCGCACGGGTGTCGTCGGACGAGTTGTTGTCGACCACCACGATTTCATACTGCAATGCTTCAAATTGTTGCTGCTCTAGCGCTTTCAATGACTCAGACAGTAACTTCGAGCGATTGTATGTACATATAACAACGGACGCTTTGATCTTTGATGTATGGTCGGAGTCGTTAAGAGCATCTATCTGCGCTTTATACGTACCTAAAGCCATCAGATATCTGAAAAATGGCGACAGTAGTTCTGCAAGATCGATGTTGCTGCTGATAAAGCGAGCGGTGTCTTTATCAAGTCTGTTCTTAATTTCGCCGGTCCAGTAGGAGAGCTGATCCTCCCTTTCTTTCGCGGTAGGCAGCACGTAGTCAGAGTACAATTTTCCCCAAAACATCTTGCCTTCTTCATATTTTTTAAACTGCCGGAAGAGTCCTTCCAATGAGGTGCGATGCTTGTGGTAGACCAATGCTTCCGGGATGAAGGCTATTTTCAGTCCGAGCTGTTTTTGCATTCTCCACGCAATGTCCGCATCTCCGCCTGAAGTCATTTCTGGTACGAACAACCCCACCTTCTCGAAAACCGTTTTTCGGTATGCTGTATTGGCAGTCTGTGTGTAAGGCAAGTAAGGGCAGGTGAGGGTACCATTTTGCCGTAGGATCCCGGCACGGTCCGAGAAGATCTCTATCAAGTCTTGCGGTTTGTATGCTTCTATCTCCCCTGCAAAGCACCCGGCTGTCGCGTCTCCCCATTGTGAAACCAGACGGCAGATCCATTCAGGAGTCACTATGCAATCAGCATCAGTAAAAGCTATCAAGTCACCTTTAGCTATACGGATGCCGGCATTTCTTGCAGCGTAAGAGCTTTTGAACGAGGTTTCCTGGATGACTTTTACCTGGAATTTCTGCGCTATTTCAAGGCTTGAGTCCGTAGAACCGTTGTCTACGACGATTACCTCCAGTTTGTTAGGAGGGTAGGATAGCTGCGAGAGGGAAGTAAGGCACAATTCAAGTGTATCCGCACCGTTGTAAACAGGAACGATTACTGAAACAGTTGGAAGGTTGCGGGTGACGAGCTCATCGAAGAGGTTACGGAGTTTCCTCGCTTCTGTGGAAAGGTTGAAAGCCTTGGAGACAAGTTCTCTGCCCCTTAACCCCATACGTCCGCTATCCCGGTCGTTTGACATTATTTCCAGGACACATTTCGTAAGACCTTCGATGTCTTTTTCAGTTGTCAGTAATCCAGTCTCCTTGTCGATTACCAGCTCAGGAATCCCAGATGTAAATGTAGAGATGACTGGGAGCCCCATAGCTAAAGCTTCCATCAAAGAAACCGGAATACCCTCCATGTCTCCATTTGTTGCGGTAATAGAGTGGAGAACAAAAACGTCGGCTTTTTTCATCTCGTCTTGAACGACATCTGACGAGACGCTGCCAAGGAAATCAACATTATTCTCAATGCCCAGCTCCACGCTGAGTCGAGAAATCTCGTCCAGCAATGGTCCGGCTCCGATCAGTCTGAGCCTGGCTGCAGGATTGTGTTGTACAACATCGGCAAACGCACGAATTAAGAATTGATGTCCCTTTTTCTCTACAAAACGCCCTACACACAGGATGTTATAACCTTCATGACAAAGGCGTGTCGCCGGGGAAAAAGCTTCAGTGTCTATGCCACAATGTATAACTGAAATCTTCCCGCGGTTCTGTGCCCCTACCTTCTTTAGAATATGGGATTTGTTAAATTCGGAGATTGTAACAACATGCGCAGCGTGTTGAACCAGGAGCGCCAACCGGTTGCCTAGTGTCTCGCCGGGTGCTCCTGAGTTTTCAATAAAAATGTCATACGCATGAGCCGTGAACGAAAAAGGTATTCCCGTGATCTTGTGTACCATCAAAGCGACAAGTGCAGACTCCGTTGCAAAATGCGCGTGTATCAGCGCGAATTTGTTCGCCACAACGAAGTCCGCAACACACGCAGTTATCGGGGCAAGCCACTCTGAAACTTGATATTCTTTCGCAAGTGCTGATGCTTTCTCAAGAGTTTCCCTCTGGGCCGTACGCCCACAATCGACCGATGATACATCGTATGTGTTCCTTTTTATTTTCGTCATCAGCCCAGAGTGGCATGCTTCAGGCGCAAAGATGGAAACTGGATGTACATCAACTCCGCAGTTTTGCAGTTCTATGATTTCATTTATGACAAAGGTCTCTGAAGGAAGCGGAAAGTGTCGCAGAATGTAGCAAACGCTGAATGATCCCTGTTGCTCAAGAGGCGGAAGTGATTCGTAAAATTCAAGCATCTGGTGGGTAACGAGTTCGGTATCGTATAAGGCCGCCTTATGGCGCGCGTTATTACCTATAGATGCGAGGTCGCAGGTTTCGAGGGAGGAAATGATTGTCTTCGATAACGCCAACTCGTCGTTTGGCGGGCAAAGAAGGCCCTCCTTTCCTGATTCCATTATCTCGGGGAATCCACCAGCATTTGAAGCAACTATGGCTTTTCCAAGCGACATGGCTTCTAAACAGGCATAGGGAAAGTTCTCCCAAAGCGAAGGAAGGAGAACCAGCCTAGATCTTTCTATGAGCGGGTAAAGAGCATCGTGCGAAATGTTGTCAATAAAGACGATGCGGTCGCCGTAATCCTTAAGCTGCTCAGAGATATACTGCTTCATTGACTGCGAATTATAAATTGAGTCGCTGCCAACGAACAACATTGTCAAATCTTCATGTCTGTCCAGGACTTGGGGCAAAGCTTTAGCTAGTAGATGTACTCCCTTCCTGAACTCGAGCCGCCCAAAGAAAATAAGATACGCTCGTCCAGCCAATGTATCTAATACTTGGGTATCAGGACTGAAAGTTTTAAGGTTGAAAAAGTTTGGAATGACGACAATGTTTTCAACTCCCCATCGTCCCCTGATGACCTCAGCCATGGCAAGGGTGGGGGAGGTAACAGCCGAAGAAGATTTTGTCTGCAACTCTTCAAGAAGATCCCTGTTATGATGTTCTTCGGTGTCAGGCATTAGATTGAGGTGCCTGACCCAGAAAAATGGTGTGTGGCATCGAGTAACAGTTTTTACGCCTTTCAGTAGTCTGAAAGTGATTAGACCTTGTGCACACGTCTCCGGAGCCTCGATGAGGTCGAGTTCTTCAGTCTCATGTATTGCCTTGACTTCCTCATACACCCTCTGGCTAAAGTTGAGCAGTCCATGGTAGGCGCCCAACTCTTCAATGAGTGCGGGGGGCACGCTATCCTTTGGCCGGTTGGAAATACGATGAACAGTAACACCCATGTCACTCGTAATATGTTCTTCTGCTACGGCAAGGGCAATCACATGAACATTGTGGCCAAGTTTAACTAGCTGGCGTGCCAGCACCTGAGTATAGGTCGCAATCCCACCCCAGTTTGTCTCGGGGGGATACTCTTGAGAAATAAGGCAAATGTTCATCTCAACCTCATCATTGGCAAAAACTTTTAGTGTTCGTCTGAACGGAAAGCGGTCTCGTAGGCGGAATAAAGAATCTGCGATACTTTCGGCCACGCGAAATCGAGAGACCGTTCCCTTGAAGCTTTTCCCATCTGCTGCAACCGTTCCGGGGCGCGCACAAGAGTCATTACCCCTGTTGCCATTGTGTCAGCATCGCCAGGGCTGCATAGTAGTGCGCTCTCTTCGGTCACATAATCCTTAATGCCGCCGATGTCGGTGGTGACGATGGGGAGCCCGCAGGCCATTCCTTCCAGTACCGAGTTGTTGGCGGTGCAATCCTTCATCGGCACCACGAGGAGCATCGCTTCCTGGTACTTGGCCAGAAGCTCCGCCTCGGGGATGCCGCTGTGGAAGCGCACGTTGCAGCACCCGTCGAAATAGGGGCGGTTGCGCTCCAGCGTAACCACGTCGAGGACGAGTTCGGGCGCCTTCACTGCGAGGAGCTTCGACACCGCGACCAGCGTGTCGAAATCCCTCAGCCAGTTCCCCACGAACAGGATCCGGTCCTCCTTCTTGAGTCCAGGATTGGGCCTGAAGAAGTCGGTATCGACGCCATGCGGTACGAAATGGATCTTCTCCGGGGCGACGAACTGGGAGAAGAAGGGGATCTGGTTGGTCCCGACCACCACGATGCCGTCCACGTTCTTGAGCGGTTCCCTGTTGCGGACGAACTCCTGGTGGGCCGCCGGGGGCTGGTGGAAGGAGACGAAGACCTTCTTGTTCGGGTCCTGGGAGCGCTCGGTGTGGTACAGGGAGTTCTCGCCGTACAGGTAATGGCAGACGTGCCGGTGCCTGCCGGGCGCGAGCTCGTTCACCGCGCTTTCCAACTCCAGGTCGCTGGGGTTGTACCAGCTCACCTCCTGCTTTGCCTGCTGGTACAGACGCTCGCGCTCTGCGTCGCTGACGGCGTCGAAGCTCACGGCTTTGGGAAGCCTGCGATGCGGGATGTAGTCGAGAAAGCGGTCGTAGCCGGAGTGGGGCGAGTGATGCGCGGTTCTCACGTTCACGAAATGAACCCGGATCCGGTCGCCGGTCTCCCGCGTCACGGCCCTGAGCGTCGCCTCCAGGTAGGCGTTGCCCCACCTGAGGTCGGGCTCGAGGTAGTTGGTCTCCGCCCACTCGTTCCACGATTTCACGAAAATCACCCGCTCGTCTTCAGGGCGGTCCTCCACGAGATCGACCGCTTCCTCCAGGTGCCGCTCGTACAGCTGCGGGGTGGAGCCATGCAGGACGAAGCCGTTCTTGCCCGAGCGCGGGGTGTTATCCCAGTTGGGCACCACGCACGGGTGGAAATCGCGGCGCAGCGTCTTGTCCGGGAAGGCGTTCTCCACGAAGGACTGGTAGGAGTAGACCTGCGGCAGCTCGGGCTTTTCCTTGCTGAAGAAGCGCCACTTGAGGATCTCCTTTTCCAGCTCCTCGTTGAGCGGCTGCACATCCTGCCGGGTCACCATGGCGACCGGGGGATTGGAGGAGTAGGCGTCGAAACCGCCGGGGACCGGGTCCCACGGGAAGTCCACCATGGCGACGAAGTGGAAGCCGCCGAGCCCTTCCTTGGCGGCCAGCTCGCGCCAGGTATTCATGAACAGCTCGGGCTCCTTCAGGTCCTTGGGCTTATAGATCCCGAAGATGTTCTTGCCGTTCACCTTGAGGTAGCGCGGGTCGCGGAAGGCGTCCAGCATGTGATAGAAGTGCGCGGTGTAGTCCTCGACGCCGGGATAGGTCTGCTCGATAAGGATGCGGTCCGGGCAGCCGTGCCAGACCCCGGACCAGGTGTGGTTGGCCCAGGCCAGGCAGAACGGGAAGTCCGGCTTGCCCGACTGCACCACCTCGCGGAACGGGCGCTCCAGAAGCCTCTTGCCGCCGCCGAACCAGTAGTGCCAGTAACAGAACCCTTCGATGCCGTACTCGCGCGCAAGGTTCGCCTGCTCCTCCCTCGACTCGGGGAGGCGCAGGTCGTAAAATCCGAGGTCTGCCGGGAGGTTAGGCTGCTGGTGCCCGATGAACAGGGGCTTTGCCTTAACGGTGTTGGTCCATTCGGTGAACCCGGGACCCCACCATTCGTCGTTCTCGGGGATCGGGTGGAATTGGGGGAGGTAGAGCGCGATAAGACGAGCTTTCGTCATTGTTTCCTCAAGGAAGGCTTGTGTCTTCAGGTCTTTTTATTGAGCGTGCGCGCTAGCATTGCGTGCGTACTGCAAAAGGTTCCCCCAGTTAACTGCAACTGGGTACTCCTTTTGCTGTGCTCTAGCGATTACTGTTAAGAAATTTTTGAAATGATGACCGTCTTGATTGCTGAATATATTTGATTCAGCGTCCAGATCACCTGCGGTTCTGACCTCATTGAAGCGAACTGGTATGTCATACTTGATCCCAAGCTCAATGAACTGAGGGATTTCTGCATAATTTTCCTTCATTACCGTCATGTTGATGCCGACGCTGTTGAATTTTGACCTGTTGTCGCTAATGAGTCTTAAGGCTTCATTTAAGTCAGACCATCTAGCGTTGCGTCTTATCATCTCGTATGTTTCGGCGGTCCCTGCATCAACAGATACATCTATAGTTGAAAAAGAATTGTGCTTGATAGCATCCCAGTATTTCGGCAGGAGCAATCCGTTGGTGAGGAGGGTAAATTTTGTGTCGGTTGAGGGTGTTGTGTGGTCGTTGCCTGTCAGCAATTTTCTAATGGTGGCACAGGCGAGAGGGTCGCCCGATCCTGTTAGAACGATCCTGCTTGTTGTGGCGAGATGGCTATTGACGTATTCGACGCTTTTTTCGAGCAGCTCTGGTTCTGCAGGTGCCTTCTTGCAAGAGCACATTATGCAATTTATATTGCATGTGGTTGTATTTGCAAAGTTGAATACTGTAGGAAGAGTTTTTAATTCTGTTTCCTTGTTGTTGATGTGCTGGGTAATCCGATCGAGAACTTCTGTGTTACTGACAAATGACCCTAGATTTCGCACCTTTCCTTTATACAAATATTCCTGAACCACCGGGCAGGACGGCTTGCAGACAGCCTCCCACCTATGGTTAATAATCTCATGTCTCATTTTCTGAGCGACTTCGCCATTCCAGATTTCATCAATGGTTTGTTCTCGCAAGTTTCCTAGAGGACGCTGAACATGTGCCGGACAGCAACAGAATACATTGCCTCCTAACGAGAATTCCATGAAGGCAAATGGGTGGGGGCAGAAAAAACTTGTCATCGCAATCTCCCGGGTCCAACTTTAAACAGCGTCTTTCGCGTAGGCATCGTTCAGCAGAACTCATAATGAAGACGCGTCTTGTCCTCTGGCACCGACGCTCGGTAGCCTTTATTTCATCGTTTGCAGAACTACATCATCTACCCATACTTCACCCTTAATCGCGTCCTGAGTTCCCTTCTCTATCGAGATGGAACCAGCCATGGAGCCACCTGTGGGAACTGTCACTACGAGAGTAGACTTTTGCCACACATTTTTCTTTTTTAAATCATAGCTGTGGCTAAAGGCGTTGCTTATCCATTTACCATCCTTGTAGATACCTATCTTCAGAGTCGGGGGCCTAAGGGGTGTGTCCCAGCTCTTGACATACAGCCAAGCGGAGACTTGATACTGTTTCCCCTGTTGGAGGGCGATTCGGGGCGACGCTGCGAAGTTATACAGGCCACTGGAGGAAGTGCCGCTAACTTTAAGGCTAGACTTGCCGCTTTTCTTGGGATTGGTGACGGTTGCGATGCTGATGGTTTTGGCCGGGGCCGACCAGCCGGCAACCCCGGCCTCGAAATCGTATTTATTCACTACCGCACCGGTTGCCGCTGGTGCAGCAGGGGGAGCAACGGTAGACTTCTTCGCAGTTTGCTGGGCCTGCGCGGAAACAGCCGCAGTCAGAAAGACAGTCGCTGTCAGTATAGCGGCTACTGTTTGTGTGCTTGCCTTAATCCTCATTGAAGTTGCTCCTTTTGACTGAGTGTTAAAAAAGATTTTATATGCCTTTTTTCGCAAAAAAACAAGTTGCTGTTGGCCGAGGTGCCTGTCGGAATATGGGCATTATTGAATACATACATCCCCTATATCGCAAACATTCTCATACTGCCTGACAACTATGGTGATTGCTCTCCAGCTGATACAATCGGCACAGGCAGGCCAGCTAAGGCCCATTGTCGGTAGCATTCTCTGGGACGGCTGCCAGGTGCTGCGGACGCGCGAGGCCGCTACCTCCCCCGCACCAGGTCGTACGCCTTCCTGAGCGGTCCCGTGACTTTCCAACTGAGCGAGTTCAAAAGATCCTCCACCCTTTGTTCCCTTTCCTGCAGTAGCGCCTCGTAACCCGCCTTTTGTTCCTGCTGCGCTCTTCTTGCCCGTGCCAGTTCCTCCTCCGCGGCCTTGAGCCGGTGCGCAGCCTGTTCCAGCGTCTCGCCCAGGTTTTGGATGGTCTCTTCCCGGGCAGCGATATGGTCCTGGGCCATGGCACTCTGCCGGGCAAGTTCCTCCATTGCCTGGCGGTTGCGCTGCTCCTGCTCCTGAATGCGGACGCTCTGCTGCTGCAGACGTTCCTCTAGCGCCCCCCTCTGCTGCTCTGCCGCGGCAACGCTGCGCTCGTGCAGCGCCACAAATTCAGCGACCCGCTCCTGCTCCTGCAGCATCGCCTCCTCGACCTGACGCAGGCGCTGTTGCAGTCCGCCGATCTCGACATCCTTCGATCGCAGCATCCCCTCCAGTTCGATCCGGGTCCGCCGCGCCTGCTCCTCGGCCTGGAGCAGGCGCTCGCTCAGTTCGGTGATCTCAGAGCCCTTCGAGCCCAGCTCACTTTCCAGTTCGAGCTGCGTCTGCCGCGCCTCCTCCTGCCGCTTCAACCCTTCGGCTACCCGCCTGGACTCCTCGGCAAGATGTTCCTCGATCTGCCGGATGTGCTCGTCGCGCGCCACAAGCTCTGCCGTGGCCTGCTCGAGGCTGGCGGCGACGTCTGCGCGTACCGCCTCGGCTGCATCGAGGTCGGCTTTTAGCTCTGCGCTGTGCTCCGCCAACGCGGTGAGCTCAGCCTCCCGCTGCAGCAGCCCTGCCTCCAACTTGGCCTGCAGCACCGAACGGTCGGCTAGCTCCAACTCCATCTGCCGAATCCGTTCGTCCCGGCTTTCCAGCTCCGTGGAGCGATAGTCGAGGTACCTTTCCAGTTCGGCACGCAGTTCGTCCGCGAGCGTCAGTTCGTTGGCCAGGTCGTTCAGCTGCTCCTTAAGGCCCGCCTTCTCGATCTTCTTGTTCGCCAGGCGCGCCTCGAGATGCGTGTGCTTGTCCTCGGTGGCTCTGGCCAGTGACAGGAGTTGCTCCGCGTGCTCCTGCGCCAGGGCCGTCTTCTGCCGCTCGCACGCCAGCAGGGCCTCCTGCTGCCGGGAGAGCTGGACGCTTATTTCGGCAAATTGCCTTTTCTGCAGGGTGAGTTCTTGTTCGAGATTCGGGATCACCCGCATTGTTTTCAGGTGCTCGAGATAAGCCTCGATGAAGCAGTTCAAAAGCGAGGCCTGCCTGGAGTTGAGCGGCGACTTCTTCATGCCGGAGAGTTCGCTGTAGAGGCTCGCGAAGGTTTCCACGTAGCGCTCGATGGTGAAGTTGTCGCAGTAGTGTTTGCGGGCTGCCTCGCCCATGGCGGCGCCGCGTGCCGGATCGCCGCAGAGCTCCACGATCTTGTCCGCCAGCGCCTCCGGATCCTGCACGGCGACGATGAAGCCGGTCTCTCCTTCGAGCACCATCTCGCGCGTCCCGCCGCAATCCGTCGCGACCACCGGTTTGCCGTGCGACATCGCCTCGAGGACCACCAGGGGGAAGGCCTCCTTGTTCGAGGGGAGCACGAAGAGGTCGGAGCCGGCCAGTATGTCGGCGACGTCGTTGCGGAAGCCCAGGTGGAACACCTTGCCCTCGATGTTGAGATCCTTCACCTGCTGGCGCAGTTCCGCGACCGCCTCGGGAGAGCCGCTGCCCGCTATGGCGAACAGCAGCCGTTCATCCCGCGCGCAGGCCTTGGCTGCTGCGGCTACCAGGTTGTCCACTCCCTTGTATTTCTGCAGCGACGTGACGCAGACCGCTATGCGCTGCTCCGGGGAGGCACCGAGTTCGGCGCGCAGCCTGTGCGGGTCGGTGGGAGCATGGCAGGGGACGCCGTTGTAGATGAGTCGCACCTTGGCCGGATCCACGAACCCGGCCAACTCGTCGCTCACCGCCTGAGAAACCGTGACGGCCCGGTCGGTGAGAAAACTGATGGATTCGTAGAGCAGGGGGAGGGGGAGGATCGCCTGCAGGCTCGGGTGGCCGTTGAGGATCTCGTGCACGTGCCAGACGTGCGGGATCCCCTTCAAGGCGGCGGCGATGGCGCCCCAGCATACGACCGAGGTGTTGGAGTGGATGACGTCCGGCTTCTCCTCGTCGATGATGCGCAAGAGCCGGTCCAGCGCCAGCGGGATCTCCTGCTGCGCGTGCAGCAGCCGGCCCTCGTTCTTCACCCACCATTCCAGCGGCAGGATGTGGGTCTTGACGCCGAGCTCGGCGAGCCTTTGCCTGAACAGGCCGTCACCCGGCAGCACCACGGCGGACTCGAAACGTTCCTGGTCCAGTCCCTCGATCAGCGACAGGGCGCAGTTTTCGGCGCCGAACAGGTACGACGAGTGGGAGATGAAGAGGATTTTCAGCTTAGGCATGTTCCAGGAACCTCGTGAGCAGCGATGGGGTGTACATAGGCTTGGCGACCGCGAAAACCAGCCGGAACAGGAGCCGCGGGTGGTATCTGAACAGGGCGGTCATAAGCGTCGCGGCTTCCCCGCTGAGACCGTTTTTAAGGAGCAGCCGGCACCAGGGCTTGTAGTTGTTGATGATCTGGCTCCTCTCGGCGAGGGTGAGCGGCGCGGCGAGGTAGCCTGCGACGTCTGCGCAGCCGGTCCGGGCGCCCTCGGCGCGCTCCTCGGCGAAGCGGCGCGCCAGCACCGCCAGACGGTGCTGCGACACCATGCGCTGCACGGTCACCGATTCGACGGTGAAGCGGTAGGCGTAAAGGGGCTGGGGGAGGTTGGCAAGCGGGTGGCGCTCGCTGAAGCGCAGCCACATGTCGTAGTCCTGCGCGGTGACGAACCTCTCGTCGTAGCCTCCCAGCTCGGCGAAACTGTCGCGCCGGAACATGATGGAGCCGTGCCAGAAGCAGTTGTAGCTGCGCAGGGTGGTGGCGATCTCGGCCGGCTCGGTCGGGTGGCGGAAGGTGGCGAGCTCCGCCCCTTGGCTGCTGATCACCTTGACGGCGGAGCCGACCAGGGCTATGTCTGGGTGCGAGTCGAGGAAATGGGCCTGGATGGCCAGGCGCCCGGGGAGCGAGCGGTCATCGGCATCCTGACGGGCGATGTACTCGCCGCGTGCCTCCCGGATGGCCAGGTTCAGCGACCTGGTAAGCCCCTGGTTGGCGTGCCTGATGATCCTGAGCCGGGGATCGGTGCAGGAGTCGAGGATGGCCGCCGTGCCGTCGGTCGAGCCGTCGTCCACCACGATCAGTTCGAAGTCGCGATGGGACTGGTCCAAGATGCTGTCCAGCGCTTCGCGCAGGTACCGCTTCCCGTTGTAGACGCTCATCACTACGGATATCAATGGCTTGCTCAAAACGGCACCCTGTGCACCACCTGCAGTATTACCGGCTTGCAGCCCGGATTAGTATCACAAAAGGATGTTTTTTTCTTCCATTAATTCCATGATGGTCTTGGCCGCCGCCTTGAGGTCGTCGGACTCGAGGAAGTGGAGGTCCGTGTTGTCCGGCAGAGCTCCCTCGACAAAGGACATGTGCACCGTGATCACGGTGTGGGGGTGCACCAGGGCCCGGATGATCTGGTGGTCGGCCAGGGCGAACGTGTTGGTGGTAGAGACCACGATCTGCCCGGCGCGGAGCAGGATCTGCGCGACCTCGCCGAAGCGGCGCACCATCTCTTCCTTGTCCGACCCGCTCAGATCGGTCCCGAGCCCGTACTGCAGGTTCTTGCCGTCGAGGAGGTAGACCTGCTTGCCGCCGTTGAACAGGCGGCGTTCCAGGTGCCTGGCCAGCCGGGCCTTGCCGCTTCCCTTCTCGCCGGTGAACAGGACGATGCCGGGGTAGTGGCCGTTTCTCTGGACCCTCTCGTCGAGGTGGATCTCGCCGCGTCGCCATTCGAAGTCACGCCTGCGCGCCTCGGCGCGGAAGGGCTCCTGCTCGTCCTTGAACACCTCCATGACGATGCCGCCCCCCTGGATGTCGTAACCCTCGATGATGACGAAGCGCCCGGTGGTGTCGATGTCGGCGTAGCGGTCCAGGGCGATGGGGCGGCGGGTCCTGATGATCACCTCGGCGACGTCGTTTTTCTCGATCCGCTGCGGGGATTCGCCGCGCCCCAGGGTCGAGGCGTCGATGATCCCGAGGATCGCCTCCACTTCCATTTCCACCTCGGTGGTGGCGATGCGGAGCAGGTACCTGCCGCCGGTGAGCACCGGATTTTTCCCCATCCAGAAGATGTTGGCCCTGAAGCGGTCGGAAACCTCGGGCGCGGCATCCTTGTGCGACGCCACCTCGCCCCTTTCCACGAAGATCTGCTCGTCCAGGGTGAACCCTGCCGACCTGCCGGCCGGGACCGAGTGGATGACGTTGGGCACGTTGAAGGCCTCGATGCTCTTCACCACGGCGGTCTTGTTGGACGGGGAGAACACCAGGGTGTCGCCGACGCTGAAGGTGCCGGCCTCGACCCTGCCCGCGATGATGCGCCTGGGGTCGAACTTGTAGATGTCCTGCACCGGGATCCTCAGCGGGAGATCGGTGCGCGCCGGGAGCTTCACGAAATGCGCCAGGCTTTCCAGGAGGGTGTGTCCCCGGTACCACGGCATCGCGGTGCTCGTCGCCGCCACGTTGTCGCCGTTGCGGGCGCTGGCGGGTATGAAGTATTGCGGCTCCAGCCTGAGCTGGGCGAGAAAGGCGCGGTACTCCTTTTCGATGGCGCGGAAGGCCTCCTCGCTGTACCCCACCAGGTCCATCTTGTTGACCACGACCACCACCTGCCGGATCCCCAGCAGACTCAACAGGTAGCCATGCCGCTTGGACTGCTCCTGGATCCCCTCGCCGGCGTCGATGATGAGGACCGCCGCCTCGGCCCGCGCGGCGCCGGAGATCATGTTCTTGAGGAACTCCTTGTGCCCCGGCGCATCGATGATGATGTACTGCCTCTCCCCCCAACTGAAGAAGGTGCGGGCGGTATCGATGGTGATCCCCTGCTCCTGCTCCTCGAGGAAGGCGTCGAACAGGAAGGCGTATTCGAAGACCTTGCCCTGCCGCGCGCAGATGTCCCGTACCTTGTCCAGGTGTCCCACCGGGAGCGAATCGGTGTCGGCGTAGAGACGCCCGAGCAGGGTGGATTTGCCGTGGTCGACGTGCCCTACGAAAACGATCTGGAAGTGCTCCTTGGCTGTTTCCATCACATGTACCCGTCTTTGCGCAGCTTCTCCATGCCGCGGTCCGCGTCCTGGGCCCGTCCGGAGCGTTCGGCGACCTTGGTGCTGCGCAGCTCGGTGATGATTTCGTCAACGGTCTTCGCGGTGGAGCGTATCGGGGTGGTGCAGGGGGCGCAGCCGAGGCTGCGGTAGCGAAGCCCCTCGCCGCGGTCGAAGTAAAGCGGAATCACCGGGATGTCTTCCTTCTTGATGTATTCCCAGATGTTGATCTCGGTCCAGTCCAAAAGCGGGTGGATGCGGACATGGGTGCCGGGCTCGAAGCGGGTCTTGAACTGGTCCCAAAGCTCGGGTGGCTGGTCCCTGAAGTCCCAGTCGTTGTTCTTGTCCCGGGGGGAGAAGTAGCGCTCCTTGGCCCGGGTCCCTTCTTCGTCCGACCTTACCCCGACGATGACGCCGTTGTAGCGCTTCTCGTCGAGCACCTGCTGCAGCCCCCGCGTCTTCAGCGCCGTGCAGCACTCCATCCTGCCGCGCTCCGGTGCCATCCCCGCCTCCAGGGCCTCCTTGTTCTGGCCCACCACCAGGGTGAGGTCCCAGTCCCTCGCCAGGCGATCCCGGTATTCGATCATCTCCTTGATCTTGTAGGACGTGTCTATGTGCACCAGCGGAATGGGGGCGTGCCCGAAAAAGGCCTTGCGCATGAGCCAAAGCAGCACGGTGGAGTCTTTCCCGATCGACCACAGCATGCAGAGGTTGTCGAAGTTCTTGTAGGCCTCGCGCAGGATGTAGACCGACTTGTCCTCGAGCTCTTCCAAGTGTTTCATGGCGAGACTCCAGCCCCGGAGCAGGCTGCTTCGGCACCTGCCTGCTTCGGTTCCCGGTCGCGGAGGTAGTCGAGGATCAGCGCCACCGAGCGGTCTATGTCCAGCTGCGCAGTGTCCACCACCAGTTCCGGAGCGGGCGGTTCCTCGTAGGGGCTGTCAATGCCGGTGAATTCCGGCAGCTCGCCGGCGCGCGACTTCCGGTAGAGCCCTTTGGGGTCGCGCTTCTCGCAGACGTCCAGCGCGCACTTGACGTGGATCTCGATGAAGTCGCCCGGCTCGAAGAGGGCGCGGACCCGGTCCCGGTCCTCCCGGTAGGGAGAGATGAAGGCCGCCAGCACCACCACGCCGGCGTCGGTGAACAGTTTGGCCACCTCGCCGACCCGCCTGATGTTCTCGCGCCGGTCGTGCTCGGAGAAGCCGAGGTCGCTGTTCAGGCCGTGGCGCACGTTGTCCCCGTCGAGGATGTAGGTGTACCACCCCTTTTCGAAGAGCCGTTCTTCGACCCTCTGGGCCAGGGTCGATTTGCCCGCACCGGACAGGCCGGTAAACCACAGCACCATGGAGGGATGACCGTTGCGTTGCAGGTAGTCCTCGCGGCAGAGCTTTCTGTGTTCCCATCTGATGTTGCTGTTCTTTTTTGTCATGACGACTCCAGAAGCGGTTACGGGAATGACTGCCGTTGCCTGGGCGGTCACAGCTGTTCCTGGTACAACTCGATGCCGAAGGCGTTGATGATCCGCGCCACTGCCCTGCGCTCGTCTTCCGGCAGCGCGTGCCGCGGGTCGGTCAGCGCCTGCGTGGAGCGGTCGGTGGGCTTTTGGGAGCAGGTCCTGGAGAGCTCGGCGAGCGCCTGCCTCCGGCTCGGCGTGAACTCGAGCCCCAAAAGGCCGAGCAGTCGCGCCGCTTCTGCCTCGGGGTGTGCCGCCAATTCCTCGTAGCGGCAGAACAGCCACGGGTAGTGCGGCAGCTGCCGCAAGGGGACCAGGTTCTCCAGGCACCACATCACCGCGTGTTTTTGCACGCTCCCCTGTGCCGATTCGATCACGGGGAGGTACGGTGCCAGGAAGTCCTGCACCAGGCGCGGTTGGCAGAGATAGGCCTCGATGTGGGAGTCCCACTGCTGCTTCACGCGGGACGCGATCACGGCGTAAGGGTGGCGGACCAGGTAGACGATGCGGCAGGGAAAATTGTTGCTGAGCCAGGCCAGCATGCCGTTGGCGCGGATCTCCTTGATCACCACGGCACCCGAGTCCCGCTCCGGATCCAGCCGCTTTCGGTCCTGGTCGGTCCAGTCGTTGCCGATCCGGCCGCTGAAGAGAGCCTCCACCTTCGAGTGCCACCGGGGCTGCGCCTCCGCCGGGGGGAAGTAGGGGCGCATGCCGAGCTCGGCGAATTCCGCCACCCTGCGGCACTCGAAAGGCTCGAAGATGATGCGGCGGTCGTCTCCGGCGATCACGTTGCCCAGCCAGGTGGTCCCGCTGCGCCCCGAGCCGGCGACCATGATGATGTCTGCTGCTTGTGAAGTCACCCCGTCCCCCTCTCCCACAGCGACAGGCCGTAATCGAGCTGCAGCCTCCGCTTCAGTTCGTCGGTGGAGATTTCCTGGCGCTCTTTGTCCAGGGTGAGCAAAAGTCTCCCGTACCTGGCGCAGAAGCGCCCCAGCACCTCGTACTTGTTGCCGAATTCGAGCCGGAGCGTCTTGTCCTCCATCCTCTGGATGAAGCTGTTGATCTCCTCGTATCGGCAGCCGAGCTCGATCATCACCCGCATCACGGTGAGCAGCCGGTCCGCCAGCATCTGCTCGTAGTCGAGGGGGACGTAGTCGATCCCTTCCCGCTGGAACAAGGCGGCCATGCGGCGCTCCTTGGCGAGGATGTCGATGATCTCCTTCCACATCCGGGCATCGGAGAGCTCGACGTGGTCCTGTTTCTGTTCCGTGGTTTTGGCGGTGAAGTCGTGCCAGTGGCCGGTCGTCTTGGCGCGTCCGAAGGAGAAGGCCTGGCTCACCAGGTCGCGGCGGGTCATCCAGAAGCAGCGCGTGATCTCCGCCGGGAAGAGGGTGCGGAAGTCGATGAGCGGCAGCAGGTGGCTCAGGCGCCACTCGTCGATCTTGAACCCGAACCTGCCGCCGCTGGAAAACTGCGTCACCGCCCCGGTGAAGTATTCCTTGAAGTTGGCCGCCTCGATGCTTTTGTTGAACCGGGGCATCAAGGTCTCGTTGAACAGCTCGTGGGGGTGGCCGCAGATGCCGGAGTCCTCCAGGAGGTGGGTGAGCCAGGTGCTGCCGCAGCGGCCCGTGATGAAGATGATGTAGATGCAATCCACCCCGGCCGCCTGCCAGTCGTGGGACTCGACCCGGTTGGCGGAGATATCGGCGGCGTCCTGCCCGAAGAAGTTCAGTATGTTGTTGTTCACGTAGTACCTCCGTGCAGCCGCTGCTGTCACCTAGATCCTGATCCACTGGGGGGGCACGATGTCGCGGGTATCTATCTCGGGCTTGGCAAACCATCTCAGGGGGGCGATCACCCGCTTGCCGGGGTTGCCGGAGAGCCAGGCGCCCCACCAGCTGAAACTGCTGTTGGCAATGATGAAGTGCTTGCAGGTGCGCATCAGCCTCAGGTCTTCGTGCCCATTGGATGCGTCGTTGCCCTCGATGCAGACGGCGGGGCCGGGCGGGGTTATGTTCTCCCGTGCCCATTGCGGGTCATCCGAGAAGATGAAAAACACCGGGTCCGGAACCATCCCGGCCATGCGCCGCATTGCCTCCTGGTAGTACTCGAGGGGCAAGACGCCGTGGTGCAGGGTCGTCTTCGGGTTGGTCACGTAATCGGAGCGGCGTACATGCACGGCGACGGCATTGCTCGCCTCGATCCGGCCCGCCATCTTCATGGCCCCCTCTGCGGGGGGAGTGCGGAGCTGGAACTCGTCGAGAAGCAACTCCCGGATCTGGGTGAAGTACCGCTCGGTCTGCCAGAAGCCGTGCAGGTAGATCTCGCCGCGCGCCTGCAGAATCGCCGGGTCGAACAGCCTGCTTTTTTGCATCAGGCGCAGGTAGTGCTGCGGGTCTGCGGCTTCCATCTCCCGGAAATGGGCGACTTCCGCGGCGCTGGCGATGGAGCCGCGCACCTTGAACCTGTGCAGTTCGTACTCCCGGAGCGGATCGTCGGCGAAGGCGCCGGTATCGATCTTCAACTCGGTGCCGTTCAGCAAGGCGAGGTGCCGGCCCAGTGCGTACTGGAACATCTGGTTGCCCAGGCCGTTGTAAGCCCTGACGATCACCATGGGATCATCCCCTCTGCCAGACGTCTTTCTTCACGAAGATGGTGTTGATGTTGGTGTCGGCGTAGTTGATGTATCCGGCGTCGGTAACTTTCCGGATCAGGTCCTGGTTCTTCACCCCCATCCCCTTGTTGGAGAAGGAGATGGTCTCCACGCATATGGCCGTGAAGGGAAGGTTGTTGGAGATGATCGAGTCGATGATGATCTCGTCGACCCCTTCGGCGTCTATCGAGATGAAATCAGGGCACTTGCCGCCGCAGTGCTGCTCCAGCACGCTCAGAATGGTGGTGCAGGGGATGGTGACTGTCTGTTTGAGGTTGAAGCCGTGCCTGGTCACGAACTCATCGGCGACCTCGCGGGAGAAGGTGCTGAAAACCGGTGGATCGATGACGTAAAAGACGCTCTCCCCCTCGGTGTCGGAGATGCCGGCGTTCAGGTTGATGTCCGCCGGTCTTTCCTGCTCGAACAGGGCGAAAAGCTCGGGGTTGGGCTCGATGCTGATGCCGCGGGAGCCCCCCAGGTGGAACAGCGCCGTGTTGTTGATCCTGAAGGGATGGTGGGCGCCGACATCAATGTAGGAGGGGCGCTCCACCTTGAGCGAGTTGAAGATGTGGCGCAGGATCAGGTCTTCGCCGCACTGGGAGAAGCTCCGTTTGGCGTATCGGTCAGCGGATTCGGTCATACTCGATGTCGCACTCCTTGTTTACCACGGTGTAATGCCTGAACTGCAGATCCCGGTTGGCTATCTGGAAGGTGACGGCTTCGTGGACGATGTGGTTCTGCACGTGGCTGTGGTAGGTGCCGTCCGCGACAGCCGCCGTCAGGGAGTAGTTGCCGTTCTTCAGATAGGGGAGCCTGAAGGAGAATTTCACCACGTGGGCTTCGCCCGCTGCCATCTCGGGGATCTCCTTTTCCAGGAAGAAGCTGTTGACGCCGAAGATAAGGATGCCGAGGCTGTTTTTGATGTCGATGGAGAGGATGGGCTGGAGGACGGGCTCCTTTACCTGCAGCTCCATGACGAAGGCGACCGGTTCTCCCCCTTCCAGCAGCTCCGCCGGTTCTTCCGTTTCCGAATTGAAAAAGGCGACCCGGGTGATGATCGCGCTTCTGTCTCCCACGCTGGCGCACCCCGCGACGTCCTGCCACTGGTAGGAGGCCGGCGCGCCTGAAGCGGCCGCCGCATCTGCCTGGATCTGGGTCGGCACCATGTCGTAGGCCATGAAATTCGCGAAGCGCTTGCACACTTCCTTGGAGTCGCCCATTTCGACGATCTTCCCGTTCCCGATCCAGATGGCCTTGCGGCAGAAGGTCTTTATCGATGCCATGTCGTGCGAGACGAAGAGCACCGTCACCCCTTTGTCGATGAACTCGTTGATCTTGCGCAGGCACTTTTGTTTGAACCTGCTGTCTCCGACGCTCAGGGCTTCGTCGACGATGAGGATGTCGGGCTCGACGCTGGCGGCGACCGCGAAGGCAAGGCGCACCATCATCCCGCTGGAATAGGTCTTGACCGGCTGGTGGATGAAGTCGCCGATGTCGGCGAAGGAGAGTATCTCGTCCAGCTTGCGGTCCATGGCGTCGCGGGAGAAGCCCAGGATGGCCCCGTTGAAATAGACGTTCTCGAGGCCGCTGATGTCGGGGTTGAAGCCGGCCCCCAGCTCCAGCAGCGCCGAGATCTTTCCCGTTACTTCGACCGACCCCGTGGTGGGGGCGATGACACCGGTGATTGCCTTCAGCAGGGTGGACTTGCCGGCGCCGTTGGGGCCGATCAGGCCAATGGTCTCCCCGCTGGCCACGTCCAGGTCGATCCCCTGCAGCGCGTAGAACTCGCGGTGGTACTTTTTGCCGAAGGGGTGCAGAGCCTCCTTCAACCGCTCGGTCGGGGAATCGTAAAGTTTATAGACCTTGGAGAGGTTGCGTATCTTTATGATCGGGTTGTGCAAATCGCGTCCTTGTTGCCTTTTGCCCTGCCAGCCGAAAAAAAAGCTGCCGGCAAGGTCAAATTACATCCGCAAAATGGGGCCTGAGTCTCCGGAACACCAGGGCACCCAGGATGAAGGTCGCCACCGTGAAAGACCAGAAGAACAATGCAGCCCCGATGTTTTCCCAGAACCAGACTTTGTGAATGAAGCTGTCCCTGTAGCCGTTCACCAGGTAGAAGATCGGGTTGAACTTGACCACCGCCTGATATTTGGGGGGCAAAATGGTGACGCTCCAGAAGATCGGGGTAAGAAAGAAGCCGAACTGGAGCAGGATGGCGATGATCTGCCTCAGGTCACGGAAGAAGATCACCACCGAGGCCGTGAGCCAGGAAAGGCCGGTAACCAGGACCAGGGTGGCCAGGAGGTAGTAAAGCACCTGGAGCCAGTAGAGGTCCGGGGGGTAGCCGTAGCAGGCGAAGAGGATGCCGACGAAGACGAGGAAGAAGGCATGGATGGCGAGGGCCGACAGAATCTTGATGATGGGCAGTATGCCGATGCTGAAAGCCACCTTCTTCACGACGAAGGCGTTTTGCGCTACCGAGTTCATGCCGTTGTTAACTGAATCGCTGAAGAAGTTCCAAATGATCATCCCCACGATGTACCAGAGTATGTAGGGGAAGTCCTGTACCGGCTTGGAACGAAAGCCTATCTGGAAAACGAACCAGAAGATGAAGATATTGGCGATCGGAAGAAGAAACGCCCAGATCATGCCCAGATATGAACCGAGATAGTTTGCTTTGAAGTCCCGCTTGGTCAGCTCGTAAATGACATTCTTCTTCTCAGAGAGCTCTCTGATGAAGCCGGAGAACATTTTAATGTTTTGCATGCTGGCCATAGATTAGGAAAAGTACAGTAAGGGTGGACACTGAGCGAACAATACTCCAGTTCCCTTTAGAACACAAGGCCAATTTTCCGGGCGGTCTCTTCTGCGCGCTGCTCTAATCAGCTGAAATAATAGGAGTTTGAGCCGGCGGCTTGCCGTGGTTTAGCTGTTCCCCGCATCCAGAAGCTCGTGGAACGTCAAGCTGTGGCGTCTGAGCAGCCTGCGCATGTCGCGGCTGGAAATCTTCTTGTGCCGCATCACCCCGGCGCGTTTCCTGGCCAGGGTGGGGAGGGCGAGCAGGGCGTCGCGCATCCCGCGCAAGAGGGCGAGCACGCACTCGTTCCTGCTGCCGCCGGTCATGAACTCCCCCCCGGTCCCCCTGCCATGCAGCACCACCCGGGCCTGTACCAGGTAGCGCAGCAGGGTGTACAGGGGGAGCGTGAGGAGCAGGAGCAGCGGGAAGTTCTTCACCACCGCGTAGAAATGGTTGCGCTCGACCAGGTAGAGCTTCAAAGGGGAGAGCGAGCCGGCGGTCATGGAGTACTTGTGGTACACCACGGCGTCGCGGGCCAGAACGGCCTGCCACCCGGCCAGCCGTCCCCGCAGCCCCAGGTCGCTGTCCTCGCAGTAGGCGAAGAAGTCGCCGTCGAAGAAACCGATCTCGTCGATCATGGCGCGCCGGTACAGGGCGACGCAGGCGGAAGGGAAGAGGATTTCCACATCGGGCTCGATGGCCAGCTCGGCAAACCGGCGCCCCCGGTAGTTGCCGCGGGACATGCCGTCTTTGCAGATCGCCATCCCCAGCGAATCGATCCGCTCGGGTTCGGAGTAGCTGAGGATCCGGCAACCGACCATGCCCGCCTCGGGGTGACGGCCAGCGACCTCGACCAGCTTTTCCAGCCAGTCGGGTTGCGCCTTGGTGTCGTTGTTCAGGGTGACCAGGTATTCCCCCCGCGCGAAGGGGAGGGCGGCGTTGTTGCCGGCGGCGAAGCCGACGTTCTCCTGGAGCGGGACCAACCGGACATCTTTGCGCTGCTGCAGGTACGCCAGCGAGCCGTCGCTGGAGCCGTTGTCCACCACGATGGTCTCGAAATCCCCGAAGGTCTGCTCTTGCAGGCTGTCCAGGCATTCCGGCAAATGACCAAGGCCGTTCCAGTTGACGATGATGACGGATACGCGCACGACTGCTCCGGTTAGACTTGCTTTATCAAACAGCGGGAACCTGGGAACGGCATAGCGTCGAGTTCCACAGCATGACGCGTTGCCGGGGAGTTTCCCTTCTCTCTCTGTATTTTTTTTAATTGCTACCGGCCCGATATTTATATTAGTATCGGGTCGCTTGGCAAGCGTTATCTCCAGTACTGTGCCTGTTAAAGTTGGTGCGGATCTTGTATTCACTCAGAAACGATCCGTTTTCGGCTTTTTTTTACGCCATATGGCGTTGGCATAGGTGGGGATATGAGGATTCTTGCAATAATACCAGCCTATAACGAGGCTCGTAATATCACGGCAGTCATCGAGGACCTCAAGTCTTTTCGCGGCGACATCCTGGTGGTGAACGACGGCTCGACGGATGAAACCGCCGCCATTGCCAAGAGCCTCGGCGCGGAAGTGGTCAGCCATCCCTTCAACCTGGGCATCGGCGGCACCGTGCAGACCGGTCTCAGGTACGCCTACGAGCATGGCTACGACATGGCCATCCAGTTCGACGGCGACGGCCAGCACCGCGGCGACCAGGTTTTCAAGATCCTCGAACTGGTGCAAAAGGGGGAGGCGGACCTGGTGATCGGTTCGCGCACGCTGCCCGGCGGCTACAAGATGGGGATCACCCGCTTCATCGGTTCGCGCATCTTCCACTGCCTGATCCGCTGTCTGGCGGGAAAGGCTATTCACGACCCGACTTCAGGGTTTCGCTGCTACGGCAAGAAGACCATTCGTCTTTTCTCGCGCTTTTACACCGACGACTACCCCGAGGTCGAGTCGATCATCACCGCCGCACGCAACGGGCTGCGCGTGGTGGAGGTCCCGGTGCTGATGCGGGGGAGGCTTTCCGGTCACTCTTCCATCACCAGGAGAAAGTCCGCCTACTACATGCTGAAGGTCACGCTGGCGATGGTGGTGGACGCCATGCGCGGCAGGGACCTCGTCGGGGAATCATAACCTGTGGATCTAACCAAAATTGCGTCGCTGGGGCTCAGCGTCGGCATCTTCTGCTTCGTGGTCTGGCTGGTCAGGGAGCGTCGCCTGCGTGAGAAGTACGCCCTGCTCTGGCTGTGCACCTCCGTCTTCGTCATCCTCCTTACCGTGTCGCGCCGCATCCTCGAGGTCGCGGCCCTTGCCATCGGTATCTACTACCCTCCCTCCCTGCTGTTCCTGGTCGGCGTGCTGTTCCTGCTGCTGGTGGCCATCGGGCACTCCGTCACCCTTTCCAGGCTCTCCGAGAGCAACCACAACCTCGCCCAGGAAGTGGCACTTTTGAGAAAACAGGTCGAGGATCTGAAGGAAGAGAGCAAGAAAGGCTGAAAAGAGACTTTAAAAGCGGTTACGCAAAGTGCGCCAAGTATCCGCGAAGAGCGCTAAGAGATGCTTTGGGGAGTCCCCCGGGAAGGCTTTCTTGGCGTACTTCGCGGCAGCTTCGGGTGCTTTGCGTAACCGCTTTTTGGGGTAAAAAAGAAGGCTTCGAGGAATGATCCTCGAAGCCTTCTTTGCGTTTTAAGTCGCTCCTCTAACGCCGCGGGTCGATGTAGTCCAGGATCTTCTTTTCCTGGACAGTGATGACCACCGACTTGTTTAACTGTCCGTCATCCAGGTAGTCGATGGTGTCGTAGAGCAGCCGCTTGGCGTAGACGCCGTTGTGGACCCAGCCACTCCCCGAGTCCAGCAGCCGCAGGTTGAACGCCGCCCCCATCAGGTCGGCGCCCCGGAAGGTGGCGGACTTGTTCCAGTTAGTGACGCGGGCAGCCTGCGTTTGTTCCTCCGCCGCAGCGGTGTTGAAGAAGTACGGGGATTTCTCCCGGTTGTAGTGGATACCCCGGGCCGTGAGTTGCGTGGCGATGAAGGAAAGGGCGGCGTTGTACGCCTCCTTTTTCTTCTGCAACTCGTTCGGGTCGATTGCCACAGCACCAATCCCGTGGCAGTTGGCGCAGGCCTCGCTCCTGATGGCACCGATCACGCCGTTGCTGGCCGTGGACAAGGCGGTGAAGGCGTGCTTGGCGGAAGGCGAGCCCATGTGGCATCCGACGCAGGGACCTTTCTCGGGCATGCCGACATTGGCGTGGGCGGTGCTGGAGGACGCCGGGCGGAACTCGTAACCCGGGCGCAGGTTGTCGGGATAGATCATGTTGGCGGCCACTCCGCCGTGGGGATCGATGAAGTCGACGTTCCCCCAGAAGTCGTTGATGAGCCCATCTGCAACGGCGCCGTTGCCGAGGCGGCAGACGATGGAGGGGAGCGTGGAGCAACTGACTGCGCCGGTCGAGGCGTTGGTGGTGACCTGCTTGATCACGTCGCCGGCCAACCTGCCGGCGTGGCAGGTGATGCAGATGTTGGAGTCGCCCAGTTGGTAGGCGTTGCTGTCCAGGAACAGCTTCGACCTGATTATTTTGCCTGTGGCGGCAGAAGAGTAGTTGTACCAGGACCTCACGTCCGGCGTCCCGGTGATGTCGTCCACGATGCCGACACTGAGCCTGCCGTAGTTGGAACTGAACGGGGTCGGTGCGTGACAGGCGGGACAGCCGATCATCTCCCGGGTGCGGTCGCCATCGGGGGCGTCGCCCGGGACGCCGAAGGGGGCGATATCGGTGAAACCGGAGTTCACGTAGTTGTTGAAGCCGGTGGTGGTATGGCAGCGCACGCAATCCTTCTGCACGGTGGTGGCGGGAGAGGCCCCGGCGGTTCCCATGGTCTTGAAGTCAAAGCTCGTGAGTGCCGCCGAGCGGTAGTCTCCCTTGGCGCTCTTGGCCCAGTCGCGGTGTTCCTGCAGCAGCACGAAGCTGTCCACACCGGGGCTCACCGCGGTGTAATGGCACTTGTCGCACTTGACCTGCGTCGTGACGTATTGCGCGGTGCTGAAGTTGGCCAGGTGCGGCGCCGGCAGCACCGCCTTCAGGCGATGGCCGTTATGGCAGTTGGTGCAGATCCCTTCGCTGGGCCAGGGGTGCACCGGATGGCAGTTGAGGCACTTCGGGTTGATCTCCGTCGTTGCCTTCAGCATCGGCTCCCCGTTGGGATGGGCGCTGGTGGCGGTCGGTGCATGGCAGGAGACGCAGGCGGCCCCGCCGCTCTTCTTGGCGTGCTTGCTCGCGCCGTAGTCGGCAATGATGTTGCCGCCGGTCAGCGGGTCGGTGGCCGTCCCGTGGCAGACCTGGCAGGCGGAGGCGCCGCTGCCGGACTGGGAGAGGAAGGCGGCGGCCTTTTCCCTGTCACTGCTCGAGCTGAGCAGGCTCTCGATGGTGGTGCTCAAGTCGCGGCCGCGGTCGACGCTGCCAAAAATCAGGAAATCGATGGAGTCCCGCACCAGGCGCTTGACGTAGGCGGGGTTGTGGGCGAAGGCGCCCGGGTCGTGCACCAGGAGGTTGTAGTTGAAGGCGGCGCCCATGTTGCCCGGCCCGTCGCCGTGTCCGCCCCAGTTGGTCGTGCTGAAGTAGGGGTACTGCGGCTTTCCGCCGGCGTCGGTGAGCGGAGTGAAGCCCTTGGCTGCCAGGGCCGCGGCCAACGCCTTCAGCCCCGAGGCGAACTCGTCGCCGCGCCGGGCCAGGAAGGCGGCGCTCACCGTGCCTGCGTCGATATGGCAGCCGTTGCAGAGCGTGAAGTTCCCAGCGGCGGCCGAGAGGGTGTGCGAGCTGGCCGGCAGGTGGCAGGCGACGCAGGGGCCGGCGCCGGTGCCGCCGATGGCCACATGGTTCACCGCGGCGTTGCCGTAGGAGAGGCCGGGATAGTGGTAACCGGTGGCGCCGTAGAGTTGCCCGCCGGCGGAGAGGTAGTGGGCGTCGACGAAGGGGAGGTTGCGCCAGAAGGCGCTCGAGTAGTTCTTTTGCGCCGTTACCTGGGCAAGCGCCTGGACGGTGGCGCCCGACTTGCGGCCGACGTGGCATCCCAGGCAGATATTGGAGCGGCCGGCATCGGGATAGGCTGTGCTGACCTTCACCCTTCCGGTGGCCGCTCCGGAGTAGCTGTAGTAGCCGGTGCGCGGGGAGACGGCTCGCGGGGCGGCGAAGTCACCGCTTTGGTGACAGGCGTTGCAGGCCAGCGGCTCGCTGTAGCGGTCGGCCGTGGTGGCCAGCGGGGCGATGCTTGTGTAGAGGGCAAACCTGAGGTAGCCGGAGGCGCTGTGGCAGCGTTGGCAGTCGGTCGCCACCCCGGCGCTCTCCTTGGCCGCGGCCCCCGCGGTACCGGCGCTCTTCCAGTTGAAGTAGGCCGAGTTCTTCCATGGGGCAGCGTTGCCGTTGCCGTGTCCCGACGCGGCCCAATCGGTGCGGAACTGCAGCAGTGCCTTGTCCGCGCTCCCCCTGGGGTTGCCGCTTACATGGCAGTCGGCGCAGGCGGTGACCGGGGTGACGTAGGCCGCGGCATAGGAGGGATTGGCGTAGGAGGTGTAGCCGTTGAAATGCGCCGGGGTTACCGCCGCATCAGGAGCAGGGTTGTGTCCGGCGGGGTTGTGGCAGGTCAGGCAGTCGCCTGCGGAAAGGCTGCTTCTCACCTGGTAATGGGTGGAGTTGGCCGCGCCGTGGCAGGAGAAGCAGGCGCTCAAGGCCGCGGAGAAGGTGGTCGCCGGGTTGTGGTTCCGGTAGCTGCCGTGGCACCCCGAGCAGGTCATGCCGATGCTGCGGTGTGTGCTGCCTGGCTGGTGGCAGCTGCCGTTGAGGCAGAAGCTGCCGGCGCCGGAGCGGTAGGCAAAGCTGTTTGCATCAACGGTCGACGAGTTGACCGGTGTCGGCATGGCGCCATCGGTGTGGCAGGTGATGCAGGAGACCCCGGCGGACTCGTGGCGCGACGAGGACCAGCCCGGGAATACGTACGGGGTGGGGAAAACCCCGGTGATGCCGTGGCACCCCATGCAACGCAGGCGCATGTCGTTCACCAGGGAGTCGACCACGGTGACCTGGGTGGTGGCCGCGGCAACGGCAACGCCGGAGACGAACTGGGTGAGCCGGAACTGGTAGGTGCCCGCCGCCGGCGCTACAAAGCTCGGGGTAAGCGTGCCCGCACCGGTCAGGGACACTGTGGCGCCGGAGACCTGGCTCCATGATGGGGTGCCGCCACCGACCAGGGTTCCGGAAAGCTGCACGACAGCGTTCTTCTGGGCCAGTTGGTCGACACCCGCGTTCACGCTGTAGGAGGCGTAGTTGGCGGTCACGGTACGGGGCGTGATGACGTTGCTGGCGGTAATCTTGACCGACCGCGAGTAGGGGAGGGTGACCGGGACACCGCTGAGGTCGGTGACACTCCCCCCGGTCACCGAGGTGAGAAAGCACCCGGCGGCGTTGGGGCTGCTCGTGAAAACTACGCTTCCGCCGTAGCTCACCCTGGCGCTGGCGGGGGTGATGCTTCCCGGCCCGGATACCACGGCGGTCACGGTCACTTGCTGCGCGGTGAACCCTGCCACCAGCGCCTGGGTGGTGCCGCTCTTCTGGAAGGTGGTGACGTAGTGCGAGGTGTAGTTCCCGACGGGGACGGCGGTCCCGTTCCTGGTGAGCGAGGAGATCTTGTAGCCGGTGTTGGCGGTGACGGTCACCGGAACCGGGGCCGAGGTAGTGAAATTGTGGTACGCGGTGATGCCGGCGGTAGTTTGCGGGACCTTGTCCCTTACCTGGAGCACCCCCCCGGCGCTGGCGAGCTTGGTTTGCAACTGCCAGGTGGTGGCACTCCAGCATAACACTGCGACGGAGACAGGCAGCAAAGCGGCAAGCAACAGCAGTGACTTCTTGGCCATACGAACCCTCCCTTTCCGAGATTGCCCGTAACACCTCCTTCATTACAGTCCAGTGCAAATTGCTACGGGTAATTAATAAAGGGACGAAACAGGTTGTCAAGAAGGCTGGTCTGCTGAAAATATTATATTTTTCAAAGGTATAGGGATGTATGGCTGGTGATATCGCGGCTGATGAAAGAGGCGGGCGGGGAGAAGTGGCGCCGTGCGACGCTGCCGCGGGTGCGGCGCGACGGACCGGGGCGCACGAAAAGGGGGCGGAGAACAATCTCCGCCCCCGGGGCATTTTGCTTTGATAAATCGGTTATTTCGCGGCGGGGCCGCTGGAGAAGATGATTTTGTCGAAGGTGCGATTCAGGGTCTTGCTGGAGAAGTTGGTCATGACGTTGCCCGGGTTGAGGGCTACCTCTTCACCGACTTTCACCTCCATGGTCGGAACGGCAACCCAGGTCTTCACGGCGTCCTTCTCGACGCAGATGTAGGTATAACCGCCGGCATTGGCGGTCTCGGTCACCTTGCCGGTGATGGGAGCCGCTGCGGCTGCCGCGGCTGCCGCAGCCGCCTTTTCCATGGCTTTGTCCATCTCGGCTGCATCGATCTTCGGATGGCCGGAGGGGAGCGGTGAGTTGTTGGCGTCAGCGGCCGTGGCCGTGGCGGCGGCAGGCTCAGCCGCGGCGGGCTTCGCCTGCGGCGACGCCGGCGCCTTTGCGCTCTTCTTGGTCACCTCGACACCGCCGGCAAAATAGATGGACCTGAAAGTGCGGTTCAGTGTCTTGCTGCTGAACTCACCCATGGGGGTGCCCGGGGCGAGCTCGACCTCGTCGCCTACCGCGATCTCGGTCCTCGGCACTGCCGCCCAGGACGCTTTCCCGTCTTTTTCGATGCGCAGGTAGATGTAGTTGCTGGCGGTGATGGTCTCGATTACCGTGCCGGCCAGGATGGCTTCTTCAGCCTCAGCAGGGCCGTTGTCGGCAACTGCCGCAGTGCTTGCTGCTGCACCGGCTGCAGGTTTTGCCGGCGCGTTCAGCTGCGAGGGAAGCCCCCCGGAGAAGACGATGTTGTCAAAGGTGCGGCCCAGGGACTTGCTGGTGAAGTTGGGCATGACGGCGCCGGGCAGCAGTTCCAGTTGCTGACCAACGACGACCTTCATCACAGGTGCGGCAACCCAGGTGTTCTGGCCGTCCTTCAGCAGGTTGACGTAGGTGTATCCCCCGCCGTCGAAGGTCTCGACTACCTTTCCGGAGAGAAGTGTCATCCCCTGGGTCGGGGAAGGGGCGGGCTTGGCAGCCTGGCCCGGAAGAAGGGAGCAACCCGCGCAGGCTGCCAGTATGGTCAGTGCCGTTGCGGTGGTAAGCGTCTTCATCTTTTTCATTTACAACTCCTCGTGTCCGGCTCTCCAGCCGGATATCTTGACGTGCCGCCTCGCGCCGGTCGTCGTGGTGCGTCTTACTGCGTGATGACAAGGGTGAGCGTGACCACCGCGCGGCGGTTTTTCTGCCGGCCCTCGTTGGTCTTGTTGCTCGCCCGGGGCTTGCTGAAGCCATACCCCTTGATGCTGACCTTGGCCGGATCCACGCCGTACTTGAGCAGCTCGTTCTTCACGTTCTGCGCCCTTTGTTGCGACAGTTCGATGTTGGACCGGCTGTCGCCCACGTTGTCCGTGTGCCCTTCGATGAGCGCAGTCGACTCGGTGTTGGTCTTCATCAAGGCGGCAAACGCCGCCAGCTGGGCCTGGTAGACCGGACGTATCGCCGGGCTGCTGAACAGGAACTCGATGGTCAGGGTCCTGATCGAACGCTGCGGCTGGCGCGCCGGTTCCTGTTGCTGCGGTGCCGGCTGGGGCGCCACCGGTGCCGGCGGCGGTTGCACGGCCGCAGGCGGCTGTACCGGAGCCGGAGCCGGTGCCGGTGCCGGTGCCGCAGCAACCTCAGGCGCTTTGGGCTTGGGCGGCGCCGGTGCGGGGACCGGTGCAGCCTTCGGCGGTGCCGCTGCCTTGGGCATCTCCTTGAGCGTGGACTTGCGTGCCTTGGCCGGGACCTTGGGCTGGGCCTGGGACGCCGTGCCGGGCTGGAACTGGGGCGGCAGGGTGTTGAGGCCCAAGGCCGCTGCCCCCGTTGCTCCCAGAAGCTGGAGGATGTCCGGCGGCGGCGCAGCGACAACCGGTGCCTGCGCTACTGTGGGCGCGGGTGCCGGTTCTTCCTCGGAGATGGTCGGTATCGCGGCCTGCGGCTTGGGCGGCGCCGGGGGAGGTCCCTTCTTCTTGCGCTCCTTGCCGAAGTAGTAGGTCAGGCCGGTGGTCAGCTCGAAGTCGCTGTTGGTGTTGACGTTGCTGTACACCATGAGCTGGCGCAGGTCTGCCCGGATGGCGAGGTAGTCGTCGAAGTAGTACTTGATCCCGATGCCGAAGTCGAGGAACGGGCTGTTGTCCTTGACCCCTTCGCGGTCGACGAAGATGCCACCGGCGCCAAGCGCCAGGAAGGGAACCCACTTGCTCCTGGGGTCGAACGAGTAGATGGCATCGGTGCGGAACAGGTAGGCGCTTGCCTTCTTGTCCTGGTTTTTGGCGGTGGTGCTGAGGTAGTTGAAGGTGGCCTCGACGCCGATGCTGTCGACGACGCCCTTGCCGATGTGGTCGTAGCTCAGTCTCAGGCCATACGTCGGCGCGGGATCCAGTGATTGGGAGGAGGAAAAGTAATAGCCGCCCACGACAGGGGAAAGGCCGATGGAGGTTATCGGCTTCACTGTCTTTGGTACTGTAGTCACTGCATGTCCGGGGGATGAAAATAACAGGGACAGGCTGAGAACGGTCATCAGGCGGCAAAAGAATTGGGGCAACTTCCCACTCCCATACAAGACGTGTGATTGTCGCATCTTATACCAAGTAAACGCTTACTTCAACCACTAATCCTGCAGTCGCAACAGCAATTCAAACTGTTTACGCCACCTGCTTCCATCATGGTGTCTAGCGCTGCCTGTTCGTTGCCAGCGTAGGCCACCCCTCTGTTCAATCCTTGACCGCCGCCTGTCCCCCGTCCCGCGGGCCTTTCCTGATCAGTCTCAAAATAGCGCCTGTTCAGATGTTCAACACTTGCACAGCTGGTTTTTGAAAAGGGAGTTCAATCTCTTCGGGCGTGCAAGAAATTAACCGTTATATTCCCGTGTGTTGCCGCTTTTTTTTAGCTTTGTTCGCAAATGGTATCCCGCTTGTAATTGGTTAGGTAACGAACCGGGAGGTGGGCCATGAGAACCGAACAAAGCAAAAAAAGCGCGATGCAGAGGATGACCGGGTTGGCATGTGCGGCAGCGATGATCCTGGGCCTGGCCCAGGGTGCTGGTGCTTTCGGGACTGCTGGTTCCAGTTCGAACGGTGAGACCTGCGCCTATACGCTGCTGCTGCAGAACTCGGTGCAGGCACGCAGGGATTACCTGGTCAAGATCGACGAGGTGCGCGGCTCGACCTACGCTGCCGGCGGCGCGGTGGACGACATGTACGGCAACGTGGTTCCCGCTACCTATTCCGACGACCAGCCCACCGGCGGCCTCACCATCATCTTCAAGGCGCTGACCAAAGGGACGACCACGTCCAGGACCAGGACCACTACCAACACTACGGCTACCCTCGACCAGCTGTCGGCGAACTGCCTTAGCTGCCATGACGGTATCGGTGGTTCCCAGATCAACGTCGAACTCAGGGATCGTCCCCTGGACCGCAGGTCGATGGTGAATTCTTTCACCAGTGATCACCCGCTGGGGATGACCTATGACGCCTACGTCGCCGCCGGTCGCGGTTACAAGGACGTCGGCTCCAATACCAAGATGATCTTCGTCAACGGCAAGGTCGGCTGCCTTTCCTGCCACGACCCGCTGAACACCGAGAGGGGGCACCTGGTAATGAGCGACAACGGCAGCGCGCTCTGCAAGACCTGCCACGACAAGTAAGCAGCAAACGCTGTGACCGCATCCTCCCTTAGATCCCGAGCCGGTCCGTCCGGTTCGGGATTCGTTTTTCAGGTCAGATACGGATTGTGGGAAAGATCCCCGGATGTTACTGGTCGACAGGAGGCCGGCAAAAAATGATGCCGGGGGGAGGGGAGTTGTTGGGCCGGCTCAGACGTACTTCTCCACCAGTTCCTCTATGATCTCACCGATGGTGATCCTGCGGTAGGCGGACGCTATCTTCAGTTTGAGGTGCAAATCCTGCCGGATGTTGGCGGTCAGCCGCACGTCCCCTTCCGGCACGAGCCCGGAGACCGCCTTCACGGCTCCTTTGGGGAGGCGACCGCGCTTGCGCCCCTGCGCCGCGGGAGCATGCGCCTTAGGTGCAGGTGGAGCGGCGACGGCTTCCCGGGTCTGCTTGGGACGAGCCTTCGGCTCGGGTTTGGGTGCAGGTGCAGATGCAGATGCAGGCGCAGGCGGAGCTTGTGGCACGGGCGTTTCCACGATCCCCGCCAGTTCGAACAGCCCCATCTGGTTTTCCAAGTCCGACATGCCTCACCCCCGCTGAAAAATGCCAGCGCACTATAGCAACGACGCCTTCTGCGAGGCAACCCTAATTTTGATACAGCCGTTCTACGTTCTACGTTCTACGTTTGCAGCGTCTCCCTCTTCGGGGGCAGGCGGGAGCTTCGGTTTCAGGGATGGGTTGGCCGGGTCCGCGGCGAGCTCGCGGTAGGCGGTCTCGATCCGCTGCAGTATGGCGCCGATGCTGTAGTTGGCTGCCACGAAGGCGGCACCGCTTGCCCCCAGCCGCTCGGCCTGCTCCCGGTCGCGCAAAAGGGTGACTACGGCCCGGGCGAAATCATGCGCCGAGTCGGCGACGAGCAGGTCCACCCCCGGGGCGGCCTCGATCCCCTCGTTGCCGAAGGAGGTGGTGACCACCGGGGTGCCGGCAGCCAAGGCATCCAAGACCTTGACGATGATGCCGCCTCCGGTTAATATCGGCGCCACGAAAACGCTGGCGCTCTTGTAGAACTGGTCGGTGTCGTCCACGAACCCGGTAACGACGGTCGCCTTGTCCCGCTGCGCGAGTTCCAATAGCCGCGGCGGCGGCCCGAAGCCGGCGATGACGAACTCCGCCTCCGGGACCTCGCGACGCACCAGCGGCAGAACTTCGGCGTGGAACCACAGGGCGGCTTCGACGTTGGTGGGGCGGTACTTGTAGGAGGCCAGGAACAGCAGCCGCCCCGGCACCCGCGGGTAGCTGGTCGTGGTGAGATCCATCCCCGCCGGGATGGGGATGGTGGTCACCGGCAGGCCGGGGGCGAGATCGAGCAGGTAGCGCCGGTCGAAGTCGGACATGGTGAAGACACGGTCGAAGCGCGCCATGATGCTCAGTTCCAGCAAGCGCACCACCCGCCAGCGGGCCCACTGTGCCAGGCGCGCCGCACTCCGGCCGCGCAGGTAGGAGCGCCATGCGGGTTTGGTGATGACGTCATGGGCGTCCAGGACCATCGGCATCTTGCCGCGGCGGATCATGAGGGCGGTCTCGACCCATTCCACCTGGACCAGGTCGTAGTCCCCGTGCTGGATCAGCCGGTTGGCAAAGAGGCTGAAGGCAAGGTAGTTCGCTGCCAGGCGCAGCGAAGCGAGGAGGCCGCGCTTGGGGAGGCGGGGATAGCTGAAGGGGTGGATGCTGGCGCAGTAGGGGGCAAGTTCCGCCAAAAGCGGTTCCTCTCCCTGCTCGAACCGGGTGGCGAGGTGGACCTCGTGGTGCTGCGACAGGCGCCGCACCAGCTCGTTTACGTAGCGCCCCCCGGCATGGTAGGCCTTCTGCTGCGGCAGGAAAAGAGAGACGAACAGGATCTTCATGTGGCCGCGCTCGCACTTCAAAGGCGGTGCCAGGCGACCGCCGGGATAACGTTGAATGCGGCACAGGGTACCCCGATTGCGGCGGCGGGTAAAGACAAATCTCCTTGCCGTTTGGCGTCGGAGTTGTTGACACAACGGGCCGGCTCTTTAGAATTACCTAATCGGCCCAACACTCATTCCAGAACGCGGAGCGAACGATGAACCCAGATCTGGCTAGATTGACCCCGGGGCAGAAGTTGATGAAGCAGGCGATCCATGAGATCGACGACTATTTCGGCGAAGGAGTTGCCTTCAAGAACATCGACTTTCTAGGTGAGTACATGCAGACCCTCGCGATCCTGGAACTTAAGGAAACGCTCAGGAACAAGCTTTAGCCGGCGGTTGTGCTTGTGGCGGGCTACTCGATCTTCTTGGGGAGGGAGAACCAGAAGCAGGCCCCTGTGCCCACTCCACCTTCGGCCCAGACCCTGCCGCCATGCCTGAGCACGATGCGCTGCACGATGGCGAGCCCGACGCCGGTCCCCTCGAACTCCTCGTTGGCGTGCAGGCGCTGGAACAGTCCGAACAGCTTGTTGGCGTAGGCCTCGTCGAAACCGACCCCGTTATCCCTGACGTAAATCTCCTGCTCGTTTTCCCGCTCCACCGCGCCGATGGCTATCGTGGCCGTAGCACGGGACCGGGTGAACTTGACGGCGTTGCCGATCAGGTTGATCAGCACCTGGCGCAGCATGGCGGCGTCACCCAGCACCACCGGGAGCGGCCCGATATCCCATTGCACCTCCCTCCCTTGCAAGTCCCCCTGCAGATCGGCCTGGATCTCCCGCACTAAAAGCCCCAGGTCCACCCACCCCCTCATCATTTCGCTGCGCCCCATCCTGGAGAACGCCAGCAGGTCGTCGATGAGCAGCCCCATCTTCTTGGCCGCGCCGCCGATGACCTCGAGGTAGTGGCGGCTCTTTTCGTCCAGTCCCGTCCCCGCCTTCGCGTTGAGAAGGTCCACGAAGCCGATGATGTGCCGCAGCGGCGCACGCAGGTCGTGAGACACGGAATAGCTGAAAGATTCCAGTTCGCGGTTGGTCGCCGCCAGCTGCTCCAGTTGGGTCCTGAGGGCGAGGTTCAGTTCCATGATCTTCGCTTCCCCCTGCTTCTGCAGGGTGATGTCCCGGATCACGGCGAATACCCAGGTCGATTCCTGGGCCTCGATGGGGTTCAACATGATGTCCACGGGGATTTCGGAGCCGTTTTTGTGGCGCCCGTACAACTCCAGGCCAATACCCATTTTCCGGGCCCTGGGATCGCCGAAGTAGTTGCGCAGGTGCTGGCGGTGCCGTTTGTGGAAGCGCTTGGGGATGAGGATCTCGATGCGCTGCCCTACCAATTCCTCGCGCATGTAGCCGAAGATCACCTCGGCCTGCTGATTCACTTTCCGGATCACACCCCCGCCGTCCACTACCACGATGGCGTCGGGTGCTGTTTCGAAGAGACGCTCCAGCATGGTGCGGCTCTTCACCATCGCCTCCTCGGAGGCGCGCCGCTCGGTGTTGTCGTGCAGGATCAGCACGTACCCGGCACGGTCGCCGTCCGGATCGCGCAATTCGTTCAGCGCGATGGAGGCCCAGAAACGGCTGCCGTCCTTGCGCAGACGCCACCCCTGCAACTCGAGGCTCCCCATGGTGTCGGCGATGGAGAGCTCCCGCTGCGGTGCTCCGGAACGGATCTCCTCCTTGGGGTGCAGCACGGAGAAGTGCCTTCCAAGGATCTCGTGGGCGAGATAGCGGGTGATGCGCTCGGCGCCGGTGTTCCAGGACACGATCTCACCCTTGGCGTTGAGCAGGATCAGGGCGTAATCCTTCACCTGCTCCGCCATCAGGCGGAAGTAATGGTCCCGGGCCCGCTGAGCGGGGTCCTGAACGTCGTCGATGGTCTTGTCTTCGTCCCGTTTGTTGGCCATTGCCTGTGCCTATGCCTGTCGCTGCCGTTACCGTGCCTGTTGCGCAACGCCGGCTACCGCGCCGGAATGATGGTCTCGAAATTCTGCATCCAGTTGGTGCCGTCACCAAGGCCGTGGCTGCCGCCGTCGGTGCCGAAGTACTTGTAGGTAATGCGGAGCCGGTCTCCCGCAGCCAGTGGGGCCGGGATCTTGATGCTGAAGTCCGTGCTCTCGTCCAGCCCCAGCTCCGACGGCATGATGAAGGTCATCCCCTGCGCCCGCACCTTGCCCCGGTCATCCAACTGCGCCGCCCAGATCTCCAGGTTGCGCATCCGGAAGTAGCGCACGTTCTTCACCACCCCCTGGACGACGGTGTGCCCGCCGGCAGGAAGCACTTCATAGCCCATCAGGACGTCGAATTGCTTGTAGTGCTGCGGCAGAGCCGCCATCCGTTGCTGCTGCAGGTCGGGATAGGTCGTGCAGGCGCCGACGAGAAGGAAGAGTATTAGAAAGATGGGGTGCAGCAGTCTCATGGGACACCTCCTTGAACCAGCCCTTATTTTACGCCACTGGAGGGTAATGCACAACGCGGCAAGGAATTTGTACAGCAGGAGGGGAAGCCTGGTGAGGAGAAGCTGTTGGAGCAGCTGTCGAGGGAGGAGCAACTCTCAGGGGAGGCGCTGCCGCCCTGCGGCAGCGCCTGTTGCGGTTATCGGTCGTGACGGGGAGACGGGCCCCGGTCCCCGTGGCGCACGTCGCGCATGGCTTTGAACCTGGCGGCCTGCTCCGGTGTCAGCAGGGCGATGAACTGCCTGCTCTGCGCTGCTCGCTGCACCGCGAAGTCAGCCTGCAGTGCCGCCACTCGTGCCGACTGGGCGCGGATGGCGGCTTCGTCGGCGCTGCCGGAGCGTACCAGCGCCTGCAGTTCCTGCCGTTCGTGTCTCAGGGAAGCGAACAGCGGGGCATTCCTGGCGCGGCCTGCCTCGAAGATGGCCCGTGCCTCGCTCTTTTGCCGGTCCGAGAGCCCCAGCTCCTTGGCCATCTTCATGAACATGCCCCGGCGCCCGCCATGTTTTTGCTGCTCGACGCACCCCTTGCCCCCTTCCCCCTGCATGGGGCCGTAGCCGGCGAAGGCGTTGTGACTCCCCAAAACGGCTGACGCGGTGATGCAGGTGAACAGTGCCAGTTGTTTTAGCTGTGTTTTCATGTCAGTTCTCCTTGTTGATCAGGCTTAGTTGCGGCTCTTTCGGCTGTGGTATGAAGATACGGTACCTGCCGATTATGAAGGTAATGTGAAGGAAATGAGGAAATCGTAACCCTGTGCTCTCGAGAGGGTGGCGGATGCTCTGACCGGAATGGATATGACTGTGGAGGTGGGAATTTTACCAGAGCCGTTCTTGCCATCCCGGTCGGTATTGCTAAAATACACTAACAAAGATGGAACTACCCTGAACGGCCATGGAGGAGGGTGCTATGAAGATTCCGGTTGTGTTTGCTGATGAGAGACGCGGGCTGGTAAAGGCAGAGGAACTCCAGGAACTGATAGAGCAGGCAGCCATCGTATCCTTCTTGCGCAGCGACGGTGAGTGCGTGCAGGTCGGCGTCGACAGTGTGAGAGGGATGGGGGGGAGAACCTATCGCGGCCCCGAGCGCAGAGGTAACGTCCTGTTCTGCTGAGCCTGCCCCCGCATGGCAAGAGACAAGGCCGGCCTTCTTCGTTGAGCCGGCCTTTGCTTTTGGTCTCCCCAAATTTCGATATCCCGCCTGTTATACAAATAAGATCCTATTTACAATTTTGCAAAACACGAACGGGCCTTTTGCATTTGTGCGAAAGGGATCCGGCGGCACGGCAGCAGTGATCAACGTGCTGATATCACGCCGCATCAGGCAGGTCCGGCGGTTTTATCAGCGCAGCGACCTTTTGCTGTTGTGCGAAAAGGGGACGTCGGTCTTCGCGCAGGGTAGGTAGGCGGCGACCGTGCAAGTGTCTGTTTTTGCGGGGTTTGTAAAAATATACGAAATTGTAAAACATTGGTATGCGAGTTGCTATGGTCTGTGGCAAGAGCGGTCAATCCCAACATGGAGGTATAAAGGCATGACACAGACAACATCTAACAAGGGCTGGCAGGTAGTTTTCGCCGGAACCGGAATCAACCTGGCGCTCGGGGTGCTGTATGCCTGGAGTATCTTCAAGGGTGCCATCAAGGCGTCCATCGAGTCTCACGCCCCGGACGCCTTCCAGTGGGACAAGGCTTCCATCAACGACCCGTACGCCCTCTGCTGTCTCGCCTTCGCCTTCTCCATGATCCTGGCCGGCAAGTGCCAGGACAAGATCGGCCCGGCGCGTACCGCGCTGATCGGCGGCATCCTGGTGGGCGCCGGTTTCTGCCTCATGGGCTACTCCAACAGCTACGCCGCCTGGGTCACCGGCTTCGGCGTCCTGGCCGGCTCCGGCTTCGGCTTCGGCTACTCCGCCGCCACCCCGCCGGCGCTGAAATGGTTCTCCTCCAAGAAAACCGGCCTCATCGCCGGCATCGTGGTCGCCGGCTTCGGCCTGGCCCCGGTCTACATCGCGCCGCTCTCCAGCTACCTCCTGGGCGCCTACGGCATCCAGCAGTCCATGTACATCCTGGCGGCCGGCTTCGCGGTCATCGTCTGCGGCCTCTCCTTCGCACTGGTTAACCCGCCCAAGGGGTACGTCCCCGCCGAGCCAGCCCTGAAGGGCGACGAGAAAGCGGCCCCGGCCAAGAAGTCCGGCTACGACGCCACCGTGAGCGAGATGCTGAAATCCCCGAAATTCTACATGCTGTGGGCCACCTTCTTCATCGGCGCCGGCGCCGGCCTCATGGTGATCGGCTCGGTCGCAGGCCTGGCCAAGAAGAGCATGGGCCCCATGGCCTTCGTGGCTGTGGCCATCATGGCCATCGGCAACGCCTCCGGCCGCGTGGTAGCCGGCGTGCTCTCCGACAAGATCGGCCGTCGCGCCACCCTGACCATCATGCTCGGCTTCCAGGCCATCCTGATGTTCGCCGCCGTCCCGGTGGTCGGCTCCGGCTCCGCTGCCATGCTGGTACTGCTCGCCTCGCTGATCGGCTTCAACTACGGCTCCAACCTGACCCTGTTCCCCTCCTTCGCCAAGGACTACTGGGGCTTCAAGAACTACGGCCTCAACTACGGCGTGCTGTTCTCGGCCTGGGGCGTCGGCGGTCTGGTCATGGGGCGTGTCTCCGAGATGATGAACGCGCAGCCCGGCGGCCTGAACAAGTCCTTCATCCTGGCAGGTTCCTGCCTGGCCCTGGGCACCGTGATCACCTTCTTCCTGCGTGAGAAGAAGGCGGTCGAGGTCGAGGCCACCGAACTGGCTGGCGAGAAGGCAACCGTCAAGGTTTCCGCTTAAGTGGTCTTGCCGCGAGGTTAAAAAAAATGAAGGGCCATGCGATTCTGCATGGCCCTTTTTTTCGCGATGATGCTATTATGTCGCACCCGTAACAAACACTGCCCTCTCTGGAGATGATCGTGTCCGAAGAAGAGTCCGCCTTCGATACCAGTTACGTCACCATCATGCTGGTCGTCTTCCTGGTGGTGACAGGTCTTGCCATCGACATCGGGTACATGTACGTCAGCGAGGAGGACCTGCAGCACTCCGCGGAGACGGCGGCCCTGACCGCTGCCCAGAACATCAAGCAGCGCTACCTGCTGCAGGCGCAGACCGACCCGGCGCGGTTGCCCGACATCTCCCGTGATGTCGTCCAGGCCCAGGCGCGCGCCGCCGCGGTGGACCTGGTCACCGGCAAGCACGATGCCGCGGCCCTGGTCGGTCTTTTGAACAACAACGGCAACGCCTTGACCGGCGACAACGACATCACGGTCGGCTTCTGGAACATGAGCAGCCGCAGCTACACCCCCGGCGCCACCCCGGTGAACGCCATACAGATCAGGACCAGGCGCACCGCCGAGAGCAGTTCGGTGGGGCTTGGCACCCTGGGGACCTTCATCGCCAAGATCAGCGGCACCGAGGACTTCGGCTCTACGCCGGTTGCGACCGCCGCACTGGTGCCGGGGACCCGCTCCAACATAGCCATCTGCTCCGAGGCGTGCCAGCCCTCCTGCACCTTCCCCCAGATCTGCAGCGTGCCCGAGCGGCGCATGAGCCATGCCGCCTGGGACCCGAAATCCGGGGGCTCGCTCTCCGACCGCTACCTCTACACCTCGCTGCTGCATCCGGTGACCATCACCAACGCCATGTCCGACCTGGTCTGCCAGGAGATGCCGGTCCAGGAAGTCTGCGGCCTCCCCATCTTCGCTGCGGCCAGCAGCAGCGACACCGTTTTGCGCGACATCAAGGCGATGATGTACGATCCCCAGGTGGACCGCTCCAACAAGGAGTACGACAAGGACGGCAGACTGATCGGCTGGTGGGTGATCGTCCCGGCCACGGACTGCTCCGGGTTCCTCCCCGGCGAGAGCTACCAGCAGCATGTGGTGACCAGGTACTCCCTGGTGCGCATCAGCAGGATCTGCACCAGCGGCGCTGCCGGCTGCGGCAAGTCCGCCAGCCAGCCCGACCTGCCGGCCGCCTCCTGCACCCCGGGCGCCGACGGGCTCTACATCGACCGGATCAGCTGCGTGGGATGTGACAGCCAGGCGAGAAAACTCCTGCCGGGACTGCGCCCGGTGCTGGTGGACTAGCGGTGGCCACGCCGGATACGCGGGATACGCGGGATGCCGGAACCTGCCGGCAGGCGCCTCCGCCGGAGCTGCAACAGGCCATCGACGAGTTCAACCTGCGGGAGTGGTTTGCCTGCCACGAGACCCTCGAAGAACTCTGGGTGGGCGAGAAGGGGGAGCTGCGGGATTTCTACCAGGGGCTGTTGCAGGTCGCCGTGGCGCTTTACCACTGGCATAACGGCAACTTCAAGGGGGCCGAGGGGCTGTTGCAGCGGGGACCCGACCTGCTGAGACGGGTCCCCGACACCTGTCTCGGCGTGGACGTCGCGCGCCTGGTGGCGGAGGCGGGGGTGCTGCGCGAGGCGCTGCTCACCCTGGGAGAAGAGCGCATGGCCGAAGTGAACCAGGCCCTGATCCCGAAACTGCACCGGCCGCAAGCCTGAACCGGCAGCATCGCCGCAGAAACTGAAAAAGCCGCCCCCCGGACCGGGAGGCGGCTTTTTTATTGGGGCGCGGCAGGGGCTACTTGAGCAGGGTGACCTTGCCGTCGTCCAGGTCGTACTTGGCGGCGACGATCTTGATCTTGCCTTCCTTCACTTCCTTGGCCAGCATCTTGGACCTCTTGGGCAATTCGGCGGCAACGGCCTTGGCGTTCAACTCGACCGCACACTCCACGATCTCCTCCTTAGCCTTTCCTTTGCAGGTCGCCTTGGCTTTCTTGGCGGCAGGAGCGATCTCCTTCACGATGGCGCCGATGTTCCCTTCCGGCTTGCCCCCGGCGACGGTTGCGGTGACCGCTCCGCAGCGCTCGTGCCCGAGCACCATGATGAGCGGGCTCCCGAGGTGTTCGGCCGCGTACTCCACGCTCCCCAGGACCAGCGGGTCGGCGACGTTGCCGGCCACGCGCACCACGAAGACTTCGCCCAGGGCCTGGTCGAAGATGATCTCCGGGGGGACGCGGGAGTCGGAGCAGGAGAGGATGATGGCGTAGGGGTGCTGGCTCTTGGCCAGTTTGCCGCGGGCTGTGGCGTCGCACAGCGCCGTTGCCGACATCTTGCTCTCCACGTAGCGGCTGTTGCCGTCCACCAGTTTCTGAAGTGCCTGGTCAGCCGTGATCCCGCTCACCGCGCCGGAAGCGAAAGCGAGGCCGACGGTTGCGGTCACGGCTGCTGCCACTGCTGCGATGCTGCGTGCTACCTTGCTGCTCTTCATAGTCCTTCCTCCTTTGATGTGGTCCGGGTGGGCTCCCGAAGCTGGTCCAGCCCCTGGTTCGTGGGGCCATTGCAAAACATGAAATAAAGGGGCGGCCCATTTTACATGAAAACTCACATTACGCCAGTTTAATTTTGCGTCCCGTGAACAGGCGTGGGGAAGGGAAGGTTGACAACCGCCGGCGCTTCAGGCAGATTGGGCAGGCGTAGCGACACGGGAAAAGCGGGGTAAGCGATGTTTGTGTTGAAGCTGTTGGGTATCGGGGTGCTGGTCACGGCGGGGATCGCCATGATCGCCTTTTTGGAAGAAAAGCTGGTGAGCGGGCCGCGCAGGCGCCAGATCGCCGAAAGGGCGCGCCAGAAGCTGGCCGGCAGCGGTGCCAGGGAAGGGGAAGGGGAAAAGCAGTAGTTTCCCGTCACATCCCCTTGCCGAAGTAGATCCCGGCGGCGACGGCACAGAGCACCACCAGGGAGAACAGGGCGAAGTGCCAGTCGCGCTCCTTCACGAAGATCACGGCGGCCGCCGTGACGCGCAGGACCGGGGTGCCGAGCAGCACCAGGAGCCCGGCGGTGATCAGCTTGGGCGCGAGCACGGTCTGCCCCAGCACCATGAGCGCGATCCCGACGGCAAGAAGCGCCGCCGCCACCAGGGACCCTAACCGCAACAGCCTCGCCAGCACCAGCTCGATCGGGTGCTCGGCCTTTTCCTCCGGCTCGATTGCTACCACCACTTCACCCCCTTGTAGATCATCTCAATCGCCGTGTAGGCCAGGATCGGCATGAAGAACAGCCTGATCTTGCTGGCCGGCATGCGCATCATCAGGCGCGCCCCCAGGATGGCCCCGAGCAGCACCCCGAGCACCACCGGCCCCGCCACCAGCGGCTTCACGTCGCCGCGCGCGAAGTACACCACCGCCCCCGAGGCCGCGGTCACCCCGATCATGAAATTGGAGGTGGCGCTGGACGCCTTGAAAGGCATCCCCATCACCTGGTCCATGGCCGGCACCTTGAAGATCCCCGCCCCGATGCCCAACAGCCCGGCAGCCGCCCCCGAGAAGTACATGATGATCAGCCCCGGCAGCGTCCGGGTCACCTGGTACTCCACCCGGCGTCCCAGCGCCTTGTCGTAGTAGGAGCCGCCCAGCCTGAGCTTGCTGGAGATGGCGTCCGGGACCACCTCGGGCCTGGTGTGCTCTTTCCGGGTGCGGAACATGTTGTAGGCGGAATAGGCGAGCAGCAGGCCGAAGAGGACGAACAGGACGCGCTGGTTCACCAGGGCGGCCACCAGGGCTCCGGTCAGCGCCCCCAGCGAGGTCCCCATCTCGAGCCAGATCGCCACGCGGGTGTTGGTGAGACGGTCTCTCAGGAAGGCCACGGCGGCACCGGTCGAGGTGGCGATGATGCAGACCGTCGAGGCTGCCACCGCCGTGCGCATCGACATGCCGAAGCCAAGGGTGAGGGCGGGGACGATGATGATGCCGCCGCCAAGGCCAAGTATCGCCCCGACCACGCCGGCCGCGATTCCTATCGCGAAAATGGTTATGAAGGTAATGACCACGTACGTCCTCCGCCCCGGCGTCTGCCGGATCATTTTGACCGGGACAATCTACCTTTTCTTGACCCGCTTTACAAATAAATAAAGGGTCGCAAACCGGGTATCCCGGCGGCTTGCGCCCGCGGGTGCGCGGCTTCGCCGCGGGTCGTCGAAACGGCAGCGCGAGTTCCTGCCGCTGCACAACTATTAGGCTGCTCTGCCTTTTTCTGGGTCAGGCCCGCTTGGGGGCCTGAACGACCTTTTGGTGTAACCATGTGCACTCCTTGTAGTTTTTGCTGCATGGGGCAATGTGGCATAGCTTCTGCTAATGGGTGGTCAGGTGCCGAAGCACAACGAAGTGCACGGGACCGCAGGCAAGACAGGCAAAGGCGCCTCTCCACGATGGGTGAGAGGCGCCTTTTTTTATGCAATCCAGTGAAAGGGGGAGGTTCAGTCACAAAGGTTGGCAGTTTGGAAGAGATTACGCAGCACCAATATCAGAAGGAAATACATTACAAAGGAGTAAGGACATGAAAAGAACCATCAAAAGCCTCATCTTGGCAACGGCGCTGACCATCGTAACCAGCGGGATCGCAATGGCGACCCCCTCCACCCAGATCTGGATCCCCTCCACCGACGTCCAGGGCTTCAAGAGCCTGCACCTCGGCATCGACAATTACACCCGCACCTCCAACAACTCCAGCGTAGGCAACGTCTATGACCTCGGCGTCACCGCCGGCGTGCTCCCCTTCGAGAAGCTGCAGGCCGAGGTCGGTGTGGACTACATCACCAGCGGCTCGAACGGTTACGACAGCAGGCCGATCTACTTCAACGCCAAGATCGGTACCCCGGAAGGCTCCCTGTTCGAGCTCTCCCCGGCCCTGGCGGTCGGCGGCTACGGTTTCGGGACCAACGGCGACAAGAACAGCGCGTTCCGTACCGACCAGAACATCGTGTACGGCCTGGCCGCCAAGACCCTGCCGGTGATCGGCCGGCTTTCCGCGGGCTACTACTTCGGCAACGACAAGGTGATCGGGCCCAAGGATGACGGCGTGCTTCTCTCCTGGGACCGCACCATGAGCGAGATTTCCGACAAGCTGTGGCTGGCCGCCGATTACCAGGGTGGCAAGAACACCGTCGGCGCCTTCAGCTTCGGCGCTTCCTGGGCCTTCTCCAAGAACGTCTCGGTGATCTTCGGCTACGACATCTACAACGATCAGCAGCTGGCCGGCAAGAACACCTTCACCACCCAGGTCGACATCAACTTCCCCTAAAGTGGCGTAACAGCAGCGCGCACGGGACGGGGGAGGTGCCTCAGGCATCTCCCCCGTTCTCATTCATCAACTAGCGATGATCTTCCGCCACGATGCCCATCCCCCTCTCCCTCTGGGAGAGGGCTGGGGGGAGGGCTGGGGGGAGGGCGCTGCAATAGGCAATGATCCCGCTTCGTGGCACCTCCCTCACCCGCCCTTCGGGCACCCTCTCCCAGAGGGAGAGGGAAATAGCGGAGGATTGTCGCTAATCAGGTTCTCATTTGTCCCGGCCGGTTCACGACGAGCCGGAATTTTTTGGTCCATTCAAACTTTTTCGGAGAAAAGGGTTGACGGCACCGGAAAGGCTGTGGTACAAGTTGGGACTCAATGACGCGGGGTGGAGCAGTCTGGTAGCTCGTCGGGCTCATAACCCGAAGGTCACAGGTTCAAATCCTGTCCCCGCAACCAAAACGACAACAGCCAGTTAGCTTAGACAGCTAGCTGGCTTTTTTGTTATGCAGAATCAGATACTGATGCAGGTACCAGGAGCCCCCGCCAGGCCCGCGCCTGTGGCTTGCGCGTCCCGCGGCGCCCCGCTTGAGGACGCCGCCGAGGTGGAGCAAAAAAAAAACCCGCTTCCGGGCGAGGAAGCGGGGCGAAGTGGGCCACCTCCTGGCGGAGGTGGCCTTTTTTCATGCCGGGGCGTGGCCCGGGTCAGTCGTCGTAGCGCTCCTTGCGCTTGAGCCTCAACTCGCTCAGGGTCGCCTTGCGGTAGATGACGTTGCGGGTGACGGTGCTGCTGTTGCCGGCGGCGTCGGTGGCGGTCACGGTGATCACGTAGGTGCCGTTTTTCAGGAACCTGAGCTGCTGCTTGAAGACGCCGGTGCTGTCGACCCTGGGCTTGTAGGTGCGGCCGCTCATCTTCACCAGGACGGTGGCCTTGCCGACGGTGTCTGCCACGGTGCCGGTGAGGACGATGCTGCTCTTGCTGGTGGTGATGTCCTGCGCCGGATAGGTGACCGCCATGGTGAGGGCGCCGGTCGGGGTGTAGGTCACGGTGCGCTTGGCGCTGGTGACGTTGCCGGCCAGGTCGGCCGCGGTGATGGTGATGGTGTTGACGCCGGCCACCAGGTTCACGGTGGCAGTGAAGGTGTTGCCGCTGATGGAGGCCGAGGTCTGGTTACCGCTGTTGTCGGTCACGGTGACGGTGGAGCTCTCGTCGACGGTCCCGGTCACGGTGATGTAGGACTGGGCGGAGTCGCTGTTGTCGCCGGGGGCGGTGATGGCGAGCACTGGCGCGGTGGGGTCGAAGGTGATGGTGCGGACGTCGCTTTGGGCGTTGCCGGCCTGGTCCACGGCCACCACGGTGATCACGTTGGCGCCGGCCACCAGGGTGACGGCCGCGCTGAAGGAGCCGTCGGCGTTGACGGTGACGGGCTGGCCGTTGATGGTAAGGGACTGCAGCCCGCCGGCGTCGGTCGCGCTGCCGCTGATGTTGAGGGTCACCTTGTTGGTGTAGGAACCGTCGGCCAGGGTCGAGACGACCAGGGTCGGGTTGGTGGTGTCGGCGGCCGGGGCGGGGATGGTCACGGTGACCGATGCGCTCTTGCCGATCGATACGTTGCCCGCCGCGTCCTTGGCGAAGGCGTAGAAGGTGTTGCTCCCCTCGACGGCGTTCACCACTGCCGGGGGCGCCATGCTCCAGCCCATGGCGCCGGCGGAGGGCGCCGCGGAGCTGGTGCTGATCAGGTAGCCGGTGACGGCGACGTTGTCGGTGGCGGTAAAGGCGGAAACCGGCACGGTCAGGGTGGTGGCGGTAGCCGGCAGGGTGAAGCTCCCCACGACGGGCGCGGTGGTGTCGGGGAGGGTGACGGTCACGCTGGCGCTCTTCGCGGCGGAAACGTTGCCGGCGGCGTCTTTGGCCCAGGCGTAGAAGGTGTTAACCCCGGCGACGGCGGTGACGCTGGCCGGTGCGGTGGCGCTCCAACCCGCTGCGGAGGCGGCCGGCGCCGCGGAGCTGGTGCTGATCAGGTAGCCGGTGACGGCGACGTTGTCGGTGGCGGTAAAGGCGGAAACCGGCACGGTCAGGGTGGTGGCGGTAGCCGGCAGGGTGAAGGTCCCCACGACGGGCGCGGTGGTGTCGGGGAGGGTGACGGTCACGCTGGCGCTCTTCGCGGCGGAGACGTTCCCGGCGGCGTCTTTGGCCCAGGCGTAGAAGGTGTTAACCCCGGCGACGGCGGTGACGCTGGCCGGTGCGGTGGCGCTCCAACCTGCTGCGGAGGCGGCCGGTGCCGCGGAGCTGGTGCTGATCAGGTAGCCGGTGACGGCGACGTTGTCGGTGGCGGTGAAGGCGGAGACCGGCACGGTCAGGCTGGTCGCCGTGGCCGGCAGGGTGAAGGTGCCCACGACGGGCGCGGTGGTGTCGGCTGCGGGAGCCGCTGCCACGGTGAAGGAGTTGGTGTTGACCATCTCGTAGCCGTGGTTGGGGTTGTTGGCGTCGGGGACCCAGTTGCCGAATGCGGCGGAAGATGTGTCGTACTGGTTGCCGTACCACCCCACCTGCCAGGTGTAGGTTCCCGCCGTGGCCGGCGCCGGCGCGGTCAGGATGGCCGGAAGGGTGGTGGAGCTCCCCATGCCGCTGGCGGTGCCGCTGGAGATGGCGACCTGGGTGCCGCTTTGGTCGAGCAGCACGGCGCGGACCCAGCCGGTACGGTAGCCGCCGGCTATGGTGACGGACACGGTCTCACCGGGAGCGTAGGAGGTCTTGTTGGTGGTGCCGCTTACGTTGATGGTGTTCTTGGTGCTGGTGGCATGAGTGCCGTGGGCGTGGCAGCCGTTGCAGGTTGAGGTCGTGGTGTGGCAGTTCACGCACCCCATGGTGGTATAGTAGGACGACTGTGCCTGTGCCTCGTTGCGCCAGAGCTGAAAGGACAGCAGGGACAGTGCGAAGACGAACAACACCATTAATCTTCCTTGATTTTTTTGAGTCATGCTTTCTCCTTCGGTTGTAAGAAACCTTTTGTGTTTGTTTGAGATACTGCAGTTTTTCCTCATACAGCTTCGGGACATCCGGAGTGTCTATCTCCTCCTCTAGCATTGCCTGCCGCTACCTGGTGGCGTGGGTACAGGCTGTAACTCCGGAAGCATAAGGACTGCGACTGCGCTGGTACCGGTTTGGTTCGGGCACGAAAAAAGCCGGGCGCGAACATCGTGAAGATATTTCGGCGACCCGGCTGTCTCGGTGAGACCCTGTAGGCTTTCCGTCCCACCCTCGCGGGTGGTTTAGTATTATCGTGTATCGGTTGCTTGGGCTCCGCAGGGGGCTGCGGATATGTCCTGCGTGGACGTTATGACAAGGAAATTCCCTCCGAAAACGCGCGCAAAAAAAGCCGGGCGCGAGTATCGTGAGTGATATTTCGGCGACCCGGCTGTCTCGGTGAGACCCTTAGGCTTTCCGTCCCACCCTCGCGGGTGGTTTAGTATTATCGTGTACCACAAGTTTTATAGATGCTGAATCCGATATATCCCATCACGACAAAAATGGTCAACAAGAAAAAAACAGCAAGAATTAGCTACATGCAAAAATGGGGTTTCTGTCGCAGGGCGAGCGCAGTGTCAGCGGACCTCGTAGCAATGAGCAAAAAAAGGTGGGAAATGAGGGGCTGGCGAGCCGCAGTGCCATTGCCTTAACTTGTGGAATACAATAGCCGGTCGGCTAATGAGAATGGAAGATGTCTGCTGTGAAAGTCTTTTTCAATTTCACACTGTCACGGGTGCCGGTTGTAACAGTATATTTATGAAGTCGCTACGAAAAGGTTACGCCTACATTCTAAAAAAATAATTGCCGGCAGCGGGCTACAGCGGCAGGGAGGTCCTGCTCACCACGGTGCGCAGCGCGAAGGAGGACTGCACCCGCAGCACGCCGGGAAGCCCGGTCAGCTTGTTGTGCAGGCGCAGGTAGTCGTCGGTGTCCTTGACGATCACCCGCAAAAGGTAGTCGACGTCGCCGGACATGAGGTAGCACTCCATCACCTCGGGCACGGTCGTGATCGCCTCCTCGAAGCTCGACAGCTTCTCGCGCTGCTGCCCGTCCAGGGTGACCCGCACGAAGACGTTGCCCGGCTTGCCGATCGCCCCCTGGTCCACCAGCATCACGTAGCGGTCGATGATGCCGTTTTGCTCCAGAAGGCGCACCCGGCGCAGGCAGGCGGATTCGGAGAGGCCGACCAGCTCGGCGAGCTGCACGTTGGAGAGCCTGCCGTCCTTTTGCAGCTCGTTGAGAATGGCCCGATCAATCTTGTCTACGGCTCCTGGCGCAAGATCCTTCATCGCTTCTCCTCTTTCTTGAAATATCCTGCGAAAAAATATCCTCTTTGTCCGTGATTCGCAAGAAAAAACGGGCCCTTTTTTGGTATGCTAGCTACAGGTTTAGAAACTCCGGCCGCGGCACAGCCCTGGCGCCGACCAAAAAGGAAAGGAAACGAAGATGATCGTCGGAATTCTCAAGGAAATCAAGGTAGAGGAAAATCGCGTCAGTATGACCCCGGCGGGGGTGGAGGTCATGGTGGGACACGGGCACACCATGCTGGTGGAGGCCGGCGCCGGCGCCGGCAGCGGCTTCGCCGACGAGGCCTACCAGAAAGCCGGCGCCGAGATCGTGGCAACGCCCGCCGAAATCTACCGCCGCAGCGACATGGTCATTCACGTCAAGGAGCCCCAGCCCAGCGAGTACGACCTGATCCGCGAGGGGCAGATCGTCTTCACCTACTTCCACTTCGCCGCGGCCGAGGGGCTGACCCGCGCCTTCATCAAGAGCCGCGGGGTCGCGGTCGCCTACGAGACCATCACCGGCCCGGGCAACTCGCTGCCGCTGCTGACCCCGATGAGTGAGGTCGCCGGCCGCATGGCGGCCCAGCAGGCGGCCAAGTACGCGGAGCGGGCCCAGGGGGGGCGCGGCATCCTGCTGGGCGGGGTGCCGGGTGTGGCGCCTGCCACCGTGGTGGTCATCGGCGGCGGCGTGGTCGGCACCCACGCGGCGCAGATGGCCTGCGGCATGGGGGCCAAGGTCTACCTCCTGGACATGAGCCTGGAGCGCCTGCGCCACCTCTCCGAGGTGATGCCGAAGAACTGCTTCCCGGTGATGTCGTCTCCGGCCACCATCCGCGAGCTGGTCAAGGAGGCGGACGTGGTGATCGGGGCGGTGCTGGTGCACGGCGCCAAGGCCCCCAAGCTGGTCACCCGCGACATGCTGAAGACCATGAAACCGGGGGCGGTGCTGGTGGACGTGGCCATCGACCAGGGGGGCTGCTTCGAGACCTCGCGCCCGACCACGCACCGCGAGCCGACCTATCTGGAGCAAGGGGTGCTGCACTACTGCGTCGCCAACATGCCCGGCGCGGTGCCGCTCACCTCGACGGCGGCGCTCACCAACGCCACGCTTCCCTACGCGGTGGCGCTGGCGGACCGCGGCTGGCGCGACGTGGCGCGCAGCAACGCCGGCGTCAGGGAAGGGATCAACATCGCCTTGGGGCAGGTCACCTACCGCGGCGTCGCCGAGGCCTTCGGGCTCGAGTACACCCCGGTGGACGAGGTGCTCGGCTAAGCGGGGCACCTTGCCGGCAGTAACAAGAAGAGGCCAGCCGAATCACGGCTGGCCTCTTCTCGTTTGCGGATCACGATGCTAAAGGGGGGACTGGCTCCGCCAGGTGCCTGTCCCCTTGAGGCTTCGGCAAGCCGGCTGGGCGGAAAGGAGCGTTCCGCGAGAGGGACAGGCACCTGACGGAGCCTGTCCCTTCTGCTCCTTCTGCTGCCGCCGCTACGGCATCTTCAGGCGCAGCTTGCGCAGCACGCTTTCGTTCACCTGGAGCCTTGCCTTGCGCGGGTCCAGCACGGGGACCTTGTGGTAGACCCCGTTTCTCAGCAGGGAGAGGGCCAACTCCCCCGCCTGCACCCCGATGTCGTGGGGGTCGATGTCCAGCGAGGCGGCGGCGCCGTTCTTCAAGTACTGGCTGGTGAAGGTGACGGCAGGGATCCCTTCGGTCATGGAAAAAAGGAGCAGCGCCTCCATGTTCACCGTGGTGACCACGGTGCTGTCGGGGAGCAGCCACAACAGGTCCACCTCTCCCTTGAGTTTCTCCAGTTTTCCCTGCAGGTCGCGCGAGTTGCGCACCGGCTCCGTGTTCAGGGTGATCCCGTAATCTGCGGCATCGGCGCCGGCCCGTTTCACGTACGGGCCCGACAGCTTCGGGTCGTAAAGGACCCCGACCCGCTTCACGCCGAGTTGGCCGAAGAGTTCGAGGTAGCGCTCGGGGGGGGCGACCATGGTCACCCCGCCCACGTGGTCGGGCTGGGACTTTTGCGACAGCGCCAGGGCGAGCATGGAGACCACCGGCACCTCCCTGATCTTGCGGCAGGCGCTCAACGCCTTGTCCCCCAGGGCGACCACCAGCCTCGGGCGCTCCTCGCGGACCAGGCGCTGCACGTCCACCTCGGCGTAGTCGGAGAGCACCAGGGGCTGCTCGCCGGTTCTCGCCGCGGCGCGGAAGCCGCGCAGGGCCTCGGAGTAGATCGGGCTGCGGTTGGACTGCAGGATCAGGAGGTCCGAGGCGAGCGCCGGGGCGGCCGAGGCCAACACCAGGAGCAGTATGCACAGGGTGAGGGGGCGCATCAGAAGCGGAACCTCCCCCCGATTTCGAACCAGCGCGGCGCGGCCTGGTGGAAGTCGTACTGGTACAGCTTGGCGTCGAGGATGTTGCGCAGCGAGAAGAACAGTTCCGGCGAGTTCTCCCGGGACGGCGCCAGCTTCTGGTTCACGTGCAGGTCGAAAAAGGTCGCCACCGGGTGGGCGCCCGGGGTGTCGAGCTTCCAGTCGGCGTAGTTGCCGGTCAGCACGCAGGTGAGGCCGGCTGCGGTGTTGTCGTAGCTGAGCGATCCCTTGACGGCGTGGCGGGGGCCGCTTATGCTGCCGTCGAGTTCCGCCCCGGTGCTGCTTTTTCTGGCGTCGGTGAAGGTGTAGGCGCCGGTGAGCGCGAAGCCGTGCCAGGGGGAGGTGCGCAGTTCCAGGTCGACGCCGTGGCGGCGCTGGCGCTGCTTGCGGATCACCCCGGCCTGGTAGTCGTACTCCTGGACGTTCCAGACGTTGTTGTGAAACAGCATCCCCTTGAGCCACAGGTAGGGGACAGCGCCGCTCTCCATCCCCCATTGCACCGTGGTCACCTGCTGCAGTTCGTGCTGCACCTCGCCGTTGGTCGAGCCGAAGAAGCTGATCAGCGGCATGCTGTAGCCGCGCGCGGCATAGCCGCGCATCAGGGTGCTCTCGCCCAGACGCACTGTGGCACCCAGGGTGGCGCTGAACGGGTCGTCGAGCAGGTTCAGGTGGTCGACGCGCACGCCGGGGAGCAGCGACAGGCGCCCCAGGGTGAAGGTGCCGTTGGCGTAGGCGGAGTAACGGGTAAGGGTGAGGTCGGCGTCGCTGCCGGGGGCGTGCCGCACCAGTTCGCGCTGGGTCACCCCGATCCTCTCGAACTCGAGCCCGGTAGTCACCCCCTGCCGGGCGTCGCCCAGGTTGATGGCGGCCGTGTACCCCTGGTGCACTTCGCGCACGTGGGCATTGAAGAAAAGGAAGTCCCGGGACAGGAGACCGCGCTGGTCCGCCATCTCGCGCGTGCCGCCACGGCCGGTGAGGTCGAGGCTCGCGCGCTCGGCGAGCGGCACCTGCAGGGCGAGGGAGCCGTTCAGGTAGCGCACCATGCCGGTCTGGAAGAAGTCGTAGCGGGTCGAGCTCGCGGTGCCGGTGTCGTTGTAGCGGGCGTCGAGGCCCAGGGTGGCCCTGGCGCCGCCCGGGAAATCGTAGGTGATCTTGCCGAAGCCGTGGCTGAAATCGACGTCGTTGCCGGACCTGAGCCCGTCGGAGCGGATGGTCCCCCCGGTCAGGTAATAGCCGAACCCGTCGCTGGTGCCGCTTACTTCGCCTCTCAAGTCGCTGGTCGCCTTCTTGCCGATGGAGGCGGAGGCGAGGCCGGCGGCGCCGCGGTCGGCCACCGGCAACTTGGTGACGATGTTGATGACTCCCCCCAGCGCCGACCCCCAGGCCGCCGAGGCCGCACCCTTGATCACCTCGATGCGCTCGACCATCTGGACCGGGATCATGCCCACGTGGGCCAGGTTCTCCGCGGAGACGAAGTTCTGCGGCACCCCGTCGATCTGCACCAGGATGTGCCGGTTCGGCGAGCCGAGGATGTCGTAGAGCATGATGCCGCCGGGGGTCTGCAACAGGTCCAGTTGCACGCCCGGGACGGTCTGCAGCACGTCGGCCACGGTGTGGGCGTTCAGGCGGGCGATCTCTTCGGCGGTGACTGCGGTGACGTTTTCGGCGATGAGGGATGCGGGGCGGGGCAGGCGCGAGACGCCGCCAGGCTGATCCTCGGAGAGGCCCAGCGAGCGGGTCACCTCGTCCCCCTCCTCTCCCCTGGCGCATAGCGGCGTCAGCGGGATCAGGAGCATCAGCGAGGCGAGCAAAATTTTGCGGAGGAACTTACCTGTCAAATAACCTGCCCGATCGAAAAAAGAACATTGACAGCAGCATCTTTTTCTGGAAAAACTGACACAAAACTGGCCGTATACCTATCAGCTTAAGGGTTTGCTGTCAAAACAATTTCCATTAATAGAATCTAGAGCTGTTTTGTGGTCTGTTGTCCTCAGCTTTGTCGATGCCCGGACCACAAGCTATAGTTTTTTCGTTCCACATACAGTTTGTCATACAGCAAAGCGTCACTCGATCCGGATCACGCACATCTCGTGCAGGCAAGGTGGCCCCGGATCATGCGTCGAACACCACCTCCCCATCGCACCACTTCCCGCCGCGCGGGCAGGGGGCGCTGCCGGGTCCGCCCCGGGAAGGTCTTGCCATGAACAGGTTGTCGTTGCCCCAGCGTTTCTGCACCTTCCGTTCCAGCTTTCAGTTCAAGCTCTTCCTGCGTTTCACGCTCTTCTCCGCGGTGATCGCCGTGGTCTGCGGCACGCTGTTCGTGCTGCACCAGATCCGCCAGAACAAGAGCCACGCCGAGCAGATGCTGCAACTGCAGGCGCACGCCCTGGCCGACGCGGTGCGTCTTCCCCTGTACGCCGAGAGCATGGAACTGCTGGAGGGACACGCCGCCGACACCCTGCGCCTGCCGGAGATCCGCGGCGTGGAGATCGCGAACGCCCGCGGCAAGGTGCTGGTCCGGCTCACCTCCTCCCCGCACGGCGCGTCCGAGGAGTTGATCAGCCAGACCGCCGAGGTGCACGGCCATCCCCTGAGCCTGTCGCCGGAACAGGTCCTGGCCGGGGAGCAGGGGGCGCCCGGGGACCTGGTCGGGGAGGTGCGCCTGTACCGGGGCACCGACGACCTGTGGCGGGAGGGGCGCAGCCTGGCGGCCCTGAGCGTGGTGCTGGCCGCCGCCTGCTGGCTCTTCGTGAGCCTCTCCTGCTACGTGATCCTGAGACGCGTGACCGCTTCCTTCAATACCTTGATGCGCGGCATGGAAAAGGTTCATGGCGGCGACTACGTCTCGCGCATCGAGGTCGTCGCCGACGACGAGCCGGGGCGGGCTTCGGCGTCGCTGAACGAGTTGGCCGAGTCGCTTAGACTGCGCGAGCAGGAGAACCGCCGCCTGCACGCGGAGCTCATGGCGGCCATGGACTTCGAGATCGCCTCCAAGGAGCAGCTGGTTTCCATCAACCTGGACCTGGAAAAGGAGATCGAGCAGAGGACCCAGGCACGCCAGGAGCTGAAGAACCTGGTGCAGCAGCTCCCGCTGGGCATCGTCTGGTCCGACGAGCGCGGCGAGATCGAGTACCTCAACTCCTTCATGCTGGACACCTTCGGCTACAGCGCGGAGCAGGCGCCCGACCTGGAGGTGCTCTTCGCCCTGATCTGCCCGGACCGGGACTACCGCGAGGAGGTGCTCGAGCGGCGGCGCGCGGCCATCGCGGCGTGGGAGCAGGGGAACCTGGTCACCTTCTACGAGGTGCGCGCCCTGTGCCGGGACGGCTCCACGCGCCACCTCAACTGCAGCAACCAGCGCTCCGGCACCAGGATCGTCGACATCATGATCGACATGACCGAGCGCGAGCTTTTGCAGCAGCAGATCGTCCGCAACCAGAAACTGGAATCGATCGGGGTGCTGGCCGGCGGCATCGCCCACAACTTCAACAACGCCCTGACCGGCGTGCTGGGCTACATCTCCTTCGCCAAGAAGTTCCTCGACCCCGGCCACGGCTCCCACGAACTGCTGCTGCAGGCGGAAAAGGCCACCATGCGCGCCGCCGGCTTCGCCAACCAGCTCCTCTCCTTCGCCCGCGGCGGGGCGCCCCTGCGCAAGGGGGTGCCGGTGGCGGCGCTGGTCGAGGAGTCGGTGCAGTTCTCCACCAAGGGGAGCAACGTCCGCGCCAGCATCGAACTCCCCCCGGAGCTCCCGCCGGTGTACGTGGACGACGGGCAGATGCGCCAGGCCTTCAACTGCATCTGCATCAACGCGGTGCAGGCCATGCCGGAAGGGGGGACCCTCACCATAACCGGGAGAGCGGTTTCCAGCGAGCGGGAGCGGCTGCCGGCGCCGTTGTGCGGCTGTTACGTGGAACTTTGCTTCCGCGACGAGGGGTGCGGTATCCGCGACGAGCACAAGTCGAGCATCTTCACCCCCTACTTCACCACCAAGGCGCAGCTGGGGACGGGGCTTGGGCTTGCCACGGTGCACTCCATCGTCACCAGGCACGGCGGCGTGATCAGCTTCGACAGCCAGTGGGGGAGGGGGACCACCTTCACCCTGTACCTGCCGGTGTTCAGCGTCGAGCCGGTCGCGGCGCCGGTCATCGACGAGCGCCCGGAGCGGGAGGCGGTCCCCGGCAACGCGGTGCTGGTCATGGACGACGACGAGATGATCAGAGAGGTCGCCGAGGGGACCCTCTCCGAGCAGGGCTACCGCGTCACCGTCTGCGGCACCGGCCAGGAGGCGGTGGAGTTGTACCACCAGGCGCTCGACAGCGGCGCCCCCTTCCTGGCCGTGGTCCTCGACCTGACCGTCCCCGGGGGCATGGGGGGGAAGGAGGCGGCCCAGAAGATCCTGGCACGGGATCCCGCCGCCCGCCTGATCGTCTCCAGCGGCTACAGCGACGACGTGGTCATGCAGGACTTCCGTGCCTACGGCTTCTGCGCCGCCACGGTGAAGCCCTACGACCCGGACCAGCTGTGCCGGCTGCTGGACGGCTTGCGCTCCGCATAAAAAAGCAGCCAGGCCGGGAGAGAGTCGGCGCTGGCTGCACAATGTATAACAGGTATGGTGATAGGGGCTTTTCTCCCCTGCGCTGTCGTTACACCCTGGTGATCTTCGCCTTGCTCTTCAGCTCGTCCACGAAGCTCATCACCGCTTTTCTTACCTTCTCCGCCTTCAGGAACTCGACGATCTTCTGCTTCGCCTCCTCGTAACTTACCTTGCCCGCCTCGTGCTTTTCGGCCAGCTTGATGATATGGAAGCCGAACTGGCTCTCCACCACGGAACTGATTTCCCCCGGCTTCAGGTCGAAGACCGCCTTCTCGAAAGGGGCGACCATCTGGCCCCGGCCGAAGGTCCCCAGGTCGCCGCCCGCCGTTGCGCTGGGACAGCCCGATTCGGACTCGGCCACCGCCGCGAAGTCCTCGCCCTCCTTCACCCGAGTCAAAAGCGCCTCCGCCTTCTCCCTGGCCTTTTGCTTCTCCTCCGGCTTCATCTTTTCGTCCACCTTCACCAGGATGTGGCTCGCCCGGGCATTTTCCATGCGAATGAAGTACTTGTCCTGATTCTCCTGGTAGAAGCTCCGCGCCTCTGCATCACTCACTTCGACCTTGGAGGTGAAGCGTTGGTCAATGAAGGTGTTGATCACGATGCTCTTGCGTGCGTTCCTAACCATCTCTCCGAAGGTAAGTCCGCTCGCTTTTAGGGCATGCTCGAACGCGTCGGGACCCGGGTAGAGCGCCCTGGTCTCTGCCACCTTTTTTTCCACCTGCAGATCCAGGTCTTTGATTTCGATCTTGGCTGCCTCCTGGTAGAGGAGTTCGGCCACGGTGAGCTGGTCAAGGGCTGCCAAATTCGACCTCTGCATCGTTTCGGGTGAAATTTGCTCGAAGCTCCCTGCTTGTGAGAGGAGCAGTCGGCTAACGCGGTGTACCTCGGCCCGGCTGATGGCTACTCCATTGACCAACTGGACGGTGTCCTGTGCTTCAGTGGCAGCATGAGCAAGCTGCACCGATACGGGAGCGGCGCTTCCCTTCACGCCGGTGCAGGCAGCAAGGCAGAGCAGCACGGCCGTGGTTGAGACGATACCCTTTGTGGCTCTATTCATTTTACAGGCTCCTCCATTGGCGCCTCTCCCAGGCGTACGCTTTGAAACGTTTAGCAATTCCCGGGCCATGTTACTGCGGTGCTTAAATGCCTGAATGTAAACGGTTGGAGTGGCAGTGCCGTAAGTCCGGTGCGGGAAACACCGCAGCCCTGACAGCACGGGGAGTCAAGAGTGGGGCAAATGACCCACTCTGCTTTTGAAGTTGACTTTCGAGAGCCGATGCGTTACACGCGTATCGAAATATTGAAATAATTAAATGCAAGCTGAAGCCGCGATAGCGGTCGGGGGTGCGTGGGGGATTTAACCCAGCCACAGGCTGCTGCATGGAATCTCTCACGTCCTGTTGCACGATGGTTGATCAGGCGCCTTCAGAATTGTCGAGGAGAGGTTAGACCGTTTGAAGGTTGGGTATGGCTCTTGCTGTGCGATGCGGGTTCTCGTTACGCTTTCAATCGACCATAGGAGGAAATCTATGCAGTTCCCGAAGCTACGTACCATCGCCGCCGTTATATTCTTTGCCGTCTTGACGGGCTGCGCCAATGCGCCCAAGCTCTCGCAGGAGGTGCCAGTGATAGTCAACGGCGCCCCCATCACAAGAGCCGAGGTGGAACGGGCGGCGAAAGCCCTTATTGCCAAAAGCAATACAGCACAGCCCGTAACGCCGGAGATCATGAAGCAGGTCACCGAGACTGCCGTAAATCAACTGGTTGCTGCGGAACTGCTCTACCAAGCTGCAAGCAGGCTCGAGGTTAAGGACCTGGACCGCAAGGTTTCCGAAAGAATGGCACAGAGCAGGGCCCGTTATCCATCACAGGCCGCTTATGAGCAGGCACAGAAATCGGTGAACATGACCGAAAAGGAGATCAGGATCGCGGTGGGTAAGGACATTGTCATTGACTCGATGATCGAGGGCGTTTTCCTGCCCAAGGCGGTTGTCTCGGATGTGGAGATCCAAAACTTTTATCAGGACAACAAGGAAAGGTTGTTCCGTGGCGCCGGTTTTGAAGAGGTTAAGGGGCAGGTGGCGGAATTCCTCAAGCAGGCAAAGGTGAGAAAGGCGGTTGCTGATTTCGTTGAACAGTTACGGGGTAAGGCCAAGATAGAAAAGGTGTAGCTTCCCGGGATGTGGTTGTGGGAATCAGTAAGTCCTGGGATCCCACCCTGTCCCTGAGTTGTCGAACCACCAAAAGGGCAAGTCTATGATCAGGTATCTCGTTGTCGCGGCATTGGTGGCACTCCCTGCCACGGAACTCTTTGGAGCTGAAGGGTGTCTTACTTCCGGTTGCCACCCAAAAATCACCTCCGTTAAAAGCATGCACCAGCCTGTCGCCGATGGTGACTGCCTTTCCTGCCATCGACAGGAAAGAAAAGAGCACCCCGTTACGGGGGGGAAGAGCTTCGTGCTGAGCGCGAAAGGAGGCGCCCTTTGCGTGAGCTGCCACGAGCTGATGGGCAAGAAGAAGGTGGTGCACCCGCCGGTCAAGGAAGGGGAATGTCTGTCCTGCCATGCGCCTCACGGGAGTGCAAAGCCCAAGTTGCTTGCCGAGTCGGAGAGCCTAAGCGAGCTATGCTTCACCTGTCACGACCAAGCCGCCTTCCAAAAAAAGAACCTTCATGGACCCGTTGCGGAAGGGAGTTGCGATGCCTGCCATGATCCGCACGAAACGGACGCGAGAAAGCTGCTGAAGAAGGGTGAACGTGAGCTGTGCCTAGGCTGCCACCAAGACTTCGCGATCAAGATGGGGAAAGCCTCCGTGGTGCATCCTCCGGTCAGGAAGGAGCCATGCACCTCTTGCCACGATCCGCACGGCTCCGACTCCGCGAGCCTATTGAAGCGCCCGATGCCCGAGTTGTGCGTCAGTTGTCACAAAGAGGTCGGCAAAAAGATCAAGGGAGCCAAGGTGCCGCATAAGCCGGTTGTGCAGGGAAGACTCTGCAGCAACTGTCATTCAAGCCATTTCTCCAACGGCCCCGGGTTGCTGTCATTTCCTGACGAGAAAACCTCTTGTCTTTCCTGTCACGCAACCGAAGGTCTTGGCTCCCCCCCCCTTAGGAACATGCAGAAGGAACTGGCCGGCAAAACGAATTTGCATGGCCCGGTTCAGAAAGGGCGTTGCACTGGGTGTCACGACCCGCATGGCTCGGACTTCCCGCGCATCCTCGCAGCGAAATACTCGCTCGACTTCTATGTTCCCTTTCAGGGTGATAGCTACAACTTATGCTTTAAATGCCATGACAGGAAAATGGTTGGGTTCGCTGAAACAACCATTTATACCAAGTTTCGTGACGGCAGTAGAAACCTGCACTACCTCCACGTTAACAGCAGCAAGGGGCGCAGTTGCAGCGCCTGCCATGAACCGCACGCATCTACGGGCAAAATGCTTATCGGTGTGGAGGGGAGCAAGTTTGGCGACTGGCGGGTGCGCAGCCGCTTCAAGCAGACAACCAATGGCGGCAGCTGCGCCCCCGGGTGTCACAGGCGCTACAACTATGATCGCACCGCATTCAAAAAGGGTGCGGCGACATCATTTAAATAGTAAAGCTGCTACACTCCTCAGCTGATTTCCCGACCCTGCCTGCCCTGGCAGGGTTTTTTTTGTCTGGAAGAAGTTTGTGTGGGGGAAATGACCCACACGCGAGGTGTTGTTGGGGCAAGTCGCCCCCGCAGTATGGAGACCGCCGGCCGCGGTGCTTGAAGCGGGTGAGGTGAATTCTTATTGATACCAGTGATTTGGATCACATGTGAGGCACCCGCTAAGATTGGCACTGCATTTGCTGTAAGTGTCCCAAATGTTTTTGCAAGGGAGCAGGTGCCTTTGGGGGAAGTCCCTGTTTCCGAAAGATTGCAGTGTAGCTAAGAGAGCCGACACTCAATTACGAAATCTCACCAGGAGGAAGTACCCATGAAAAAGCAATTCGTTGCCGTTATCGCTCTTGCTGGCCTCGCAGCCGGCGCAACACTCGCACACGCTGCCAGCGGCTCCAAAGGTGGCGGTATCGTCGGCTCCAAGCACGACATGAACGTCTTCATCGCCGCCAACGGCGGAAAGGCTGACACTGAACTCCGCGTCTGCGCCTTCTGCCACACCCCGCACCATGCGAAGGATACGCAGTTGCAGCAAACTACTGTCATCACGGATCCGGCTACTGGTGTTGGGACTACCGTCAATTACACCACCTACCTGCCGCTTTGGAGCCGCGATGTACCGGCTGGTGGCTATAGCCAGTACAATACCTCCACCTTCGATCCGGGTGCCGATGGCAAGTTCTACGACCCTATGGCCGGTCCTTCCCGTCTCTGCATGACCTGCCACGACGGCAACATCGCGGTTGACTCCTACTACGGCCAGACCGGTGCCGCCACCAAGAAGGGTGACGACCAGATCAACATGTTCGCCAGCGGCAGCCACTTCGCCATCGCTGACAAGAACGGCTCCGGCCTTACCAACGACCATCCGGTAGGTTTCGTCTATGATGAGATGGTTTCCAACCCCACCTATGAACTGCGTGCTTCTTCCGAAGGCTTCATTGGCAACGCTACCAGGACCATCGACTCCGTTCTTACCTATGTCGATGGGGCACAAGGCAGGGTCATGACCTGCGCTTCCTGCCACGATGTGCACAACGGCCCGGCCGTAGGCAACACCGCACCGGCATCCGGCAACGGCTACTTCCTGTACGCTACTCAGGAAGGTTCCAAACTTTGCCTCTCCTGCCACGACAAGAACAGGTAAGTCATAGAGACATCCGTTTTACATGAGGGCCGTCACATTGGCGGCCCTTTTCCCTTTCCTTTTTCGTGATTTCTGGATATAAGGAAGTATTGATTTTGGGTGGATGGAACACCTGTACCAGGAGGGGAGGAACTATGAGGAAACGGAAGACTCATAGCCATGTAACGATAGCGGCGATGATGAAGCTGCTAGCAATGGTGATGCTTTGTGTGAGCCTGACAGCGTGTACCGGGCCTTCAAGCAAAAAGCACGTGTTCTGGCCCCCTGCCCCGAATTTGCCCCGCGTCCAATTCCTCAAAGCAATCAAAGACTCAAACGATGTGGTCGAGACCAAGAAACTCTCTCTGTTCGATATGGGTGAGAAGCCGGAGGAGTTCGTTGGTTTGGTGAAGCCGTACGGTATTGCCGTGAGAGATGGGAAGATCTACGTATGTGATTCGGTGGGCGGGCAAGTTGTCATCATAGACCTGCCCAACAAGAAAATGTACCGCCTGGCAGGCAACGTGAACGCTGGGCGCTTGAAAAAGCCGATCAACGTTGCCGTGGATGCCAAAGGGAATCTGTACGTTTCTGACATTTCGCGGCAGGAGGTGCTCCAGTATGGCCCTGATGGCACTTTCCTGCGCAGCTATGGCCGGGAACTGAACCTCACCCCTGTGGATGTGCGTGTGGAGGAAAACTTCCTCTATGTGCTGGACAAAAGCAGCAGCCTGGTGAAGGTCTTCGATATCACGAGCGGCGACTTGCTGAAGTCCATAGGGCAGAACTCGGACCCGAAGAACTCGCTGTCGCTGCCGACCAATATGGCGTCCGACGGCAAGGGCGCCATCTACATCTCCAACTTTGGCAACGCCCGAATCATCAAGCTGGATCGCGACGGCAACTTCCTCATGGGGCATGGCAAGATGGGGGTTGATTTCGGCACCTTCGGCCGCCCCCGGGGGATTGCGGTGGACGAACAGGGGCTTGTTTATGTGGTAGACGCGGCAGCGCAGCTCGTGCAGATTTTTGACGACAAGATGCGGCTTTTGATGTACTTCGGTGCGCCTGGAACTGCCGGGTCGTTGAACATACCGGCAGGCATCGCCGTCAGCAGCGAGAACTTGGATTACTTTCAAAGTCTCGCCGAGCCGGGTTTCAAGCTGGAAAAGGTGGTCTTCGTGGTGAGCCAGGTGGGCGAGCACCTCGTGAATATATACGGGTTGGGGAAAAAAGAAGGAGCCGATTACGACGCTGATGTCAAAAAGACGCTGCTGGAGATAGAGAAGAAGGCTATAGAGGTGGAAAAGAAGCGCAAGGTTGAGGAGGCGGAGAAGGAAAAAAACGAGAAGGGAGCAACTTCCGTCCCAGGTGCAGCCTCCTCGACGCCGCAGGAGCGCTAGGCTGCGAAGCCGATCGAGATGAGGTTTGATGTGCTTTTTCATTCTGGCGTGCGCAGAGCGCTGCCCTTTCTATTGACGCTCGTCCTTTGCGGCTGCGACCCGGTTACGAGGCACCAGGTCCTGGTGTCGGTGCTTGATGGCTATCCTACTCTTCCTCCTGTCGAGGACCTCTGCCGGGACAGCGCTGCGCAGGCGGTAGAGGCGGCCCTGAAAAAGCAGGAGGTGGTTGCGGCTGCGGCGGGGCAGGCCCCAGTACGTTCTACGCACCTGCCCTATCTGGAGAAGCGCTGCAATGATTGCCACAAGGCGGATAAATCGGCCTCCGATGCCGGCGACGAAGGCGGCCTGCTCAAATCGCCCGAGGAACTCTGTTTCATGTGCCACAAGGGGCTTCTGAACAAGCCCTTCCACCATGGCCCCGCCGCTGTGGGCGAATGCTTGGCCTGTCATCTTCCCCATGATTCTGAAAATGCGGCCCTGCTGGTTCTGGGCAAGGATGGCCTCTGCAAAAAGTGCCATACCGAAGCTAGGGCGGCTGCGCGCATGCACGCGCAGTTCAGCGATAAGAATATGCCCTGCATCAACTGCCACGATCCCCACTCGGGAGACACACGTTTCTTTTTGAAATAGCCCTGCCGGGCTTGCAGGAGTTTGATCGTTTCATGATGCTGATGACGTACGGCCCCAAGAACAGGCGGTATCAACTCCCATTGCCGTCGCCGTTGGCACGCTTTATCTGCTGTTCTCTCACTGTGATAGCTTGGGGCGCACAAGGCGAGGCTCAGGCCGCCCAGTTCAACCTGCTCGGGGTGTCAAGCCTCCGCCAGTATGCGGGTTTCGCCTACCACTACCAGGGTAGTATGAACAGCTACGAGTCCGGGAAGAGCACCTCTACCCAGCACGGCTTTGCCGAAACCTACTCTCTGGGCGCCGGCTACTACATCCTGCATCCAAGGATCATCTTCGGTGATGCCGAGGCCTCCTTGACCGCCGACCAGGAATTCAACAAACGCACCAGCCAGGCCCAGCACTGGACTCAAGACAATGGTGTCGCCTACAAGGTAAACGGCACGATACTGGACCGTAGCCCGGTTCCTCTCCACTTCAACCTGAACTCGTCCCTGCTGACCGTCAGCCCCCCCTTTGGCAGGACCTATACCGTTGATTCCAAACACGAGAACCTCTTCCTCATCATCAAGAACGACCTGCTCCCCGCGAATATTTCCCTCACCAACGGACACAGCAAGACTTCCGGCCTGGAAACGAACACTGAGACTTCCTCGTGCACCTTCCATGCGGGGGTGGAGCATCAGGGTGGGACGGTGAGCCAGACCGAGGCCTCCCTCGATTTGAGTTCGACCCGTCAGGATATTGAAAGTGGGACGTCGGAAGAGAACAGGGATGCCACCATCAGCATCCACAACGCGCTCACCTGGAAAAACGAAAGGGATCTGACCCGCAGGATCGACACCAGGTACACCTTCCGTGACAAAGGCGGACGGTTCGAAGGGATGCAGGAGGGACTCGGTTCGAACCTGGATTGGAAGATCGGCAAAGCTTTGGACGGCCGTTTAAGCTACAACCGGAACAGAAACGAGGATGTCAATGCCAAAAGCGATCTGCAGAGCATCTCGGGAACTCTGACGCAGAACTTTCTGCGGGCTATCGGGGTCAACTTGGCCGGAAACATCACCAAGGGTAGTTATAACGATGGCAAAGACGACTCGAAGTCGGCGAGCGCCGGGATAAGGTATACTAACCGCCTGCCAAGGGAAAGCAGTCTCACCGCGAACTACAACTGCAGTTACAATGTCATGGAGCGCATGAGGACGGATGTGGTGATCGACGTACGGGACAGCATCAGCCTGAGCGGGGTCTTTCCGCAGTTCCACACCATCCCCAGGGGAGACGTCGTAGCCGGGAGCGTGCGGCTCTACCTGGATGAGGCCCACACCGCCCCCTACACCGATTTCACCGTGCTCCCCTCTGGCACGCAGACCAGGGTGTTGCTAAACACAGATCCCGGGACCGGCCGACTCTACCTGAGTTACTCCTATAGTCAAAGTCCACAGGTGAAATACTCCACCCTGGCCCAAGGCGTTGGCAGCTACCTTTCTTTTTTGGGAAATCGCTATGCGCTAAATGCCAGCTACGCCTGGGCCGACCAGACCGTCCTTTCGGGAACCGACCTGAGCTCCACCATCGGGGACAGGACCTCCTTGAAGCTCGGAGCCGAGTGGAACTTCTACCCGCATTACGCTTCTCTCGGGTATTCTGACGAGCAGGCCCCGAAGAGCCGGGTGAAGGCCGTTGAGGCTAACTGGAACCATACGATGTCCGGACGCAGGGGCGCGACCTTGGTTACGCGGGTACAGGACCTCTATTCCCGGTCCTCATACAGCGGTGAGGCGGGGGGCACTTCCTGGGACAACACGCTGATGGTTTCATCCACCTATACGCGGTTGATGGTGCTCAATACCAAGGGGAAGCTTACCCTCAGCTATTACAACCTGCTCACCGAAGCTGCCCGAAGCAACAAACTGGGAGCCCAGTTCGCCCTGGAGGGGGGCTACGGCAAGACCACCTTTACCCTCGATAGTGCAGTCAACTACAGCTTCTCCACGAGCGGACGGTCACTCAATCAGTCGCTGGCGTTCAACATAAGGAGATCCTTCTGATGCGATGTTCCACGCCTGCCCACCGCGACTTAGTGTACATTTTTGCCGTTGTCATAGTAGCGGCGTTGTTGCTGCTTTCGGGGTGCAGTGTCGTGCCGAAAGGGCAGGTGCAGGCACTGGACAGCATCGTCTGGCCTCCCCCTCCTCAAGAGCCACGCGTGGCGTGGGTTCGCTCCATTTCCAGTTCAAGGGACGCAAACATCCAAAAAGGGGTACTGTCAAGGGTTCGTGACCTGTTGCTCGGCGAGGAGGTGGTGAAGATAGCTCGCCCCTACGGCGTCTACGCCGACAGCAAAAAACGGACCTTCATCGCCGATCCAGGCGCCAGGAGCGTGCACGTTATAGATCCCCTCGAGGGGCGCTACCTTGTGGTGGTGGGGGAGGGGGAGCAATCCTTCGCCTCTCCCATAGGGATCGCGCAGGATGCTGATGAGATGGTGTACGTTACCGACTCAGCAAAGGGGGCCATCTACCGTTTCGCGCTCGACGACCTAAAGGTCCAGCCTTTCGTGACCAAGGGGCTTTTGCGCCCGACCGGCATCGCTTACAGCCCGGGCCGGCGCCTCCTTTACGTAAGCGATACCTTGGCGGGGCAGGTCGTCGGTTTCGACCGTGCCGGTAAGGAGGTACTCCGTTTCGGGGCGTCCGGAGAGGCGGCCGGCAGTTTCAACCGCCCCACCGACTTGGCCGTGGGCACAGACGGGAGTATCGTGGTCACCGACTCCCTGAACGGACGCATGCAGATCTTTTCCAGCACCGGTGCCTATCTCAGAGGGTTCGGTGAGCGCGGCGACGTGTCCGGCACCTTCGCCAAGCCCAAGGGGGTTGCCATCGACAGCAAAGGCCATCTGCACGTGTGCGACACGCTTTTCGACACGGTGCAGGTATTCAACAAGAAAGGGGAGTTGCTGCTGAGCTATGGCACCAGGGGGAGCGGCAACGGCCAGCTCTGGATGCCTTCCGGTCTTTTCATCGATGCGAACGACACCATCTACGTGGCCGATACCTACAACAACAGAATCCAGGTCTTCCAACTGCTCCCCGACCATTCAGAAGAATAAGAAGCGGCTTTAGCATCGAGGAGAAAAGCGATGATTATAATCCCACGCGTAGCCTTGACGATGGCCGTTTCTTTCGCGATCGTCCAGCCGGCCCTGGCCACCGGGATACTGAACAGCAGCCACAACCTTTCCATCTCCGGACCGGGGCAGATACGTGCCACAACCGAAGAGAGGGTCTGTATTTTCTGTCATACCCCGCACCATGCCAATCCCTCGACACCTCTTTGGAGTCGCCCTACCAGCACGACGGTCTACGATCTGTACCAATCGACCACTCTGATAGCGAAGCCGGGCCAACCCAGCGGCTCGGCCCGGCTCTGCCTGAGTTGCCATGACGGCACCATCGCGCTTGGAGCCCTATACAGCACCGACCCCAACAGGAACACCATCGAAATGGCCGGTGGCATTGTAAAGCTTCCTGTGGAGCGGGCCTCCAACCTTGGTGGGAGCAGCGGCAAGAACCTCTCCAACGACCATCCCATCTCCTTTGCCTACACAGAAGAACTGGCGCGCCTAAACGGGCAACTTGCCCTGCCGGGGACCCTTCCGGCGAAGGTCAGGCTTGAGGACGGAACCATTCTTCAGTGCACCGCCTGCCATAATCCGCACACCAACCCCTACGGCAAATTCCTGGTCATGGACAACTCAAAAGGCGGGCTCTGCGTCACCTGCCACACCATATCCGGCTACAGCACGTCCTTGCATGGTAGCGCAACGGGCATGTCCGCCCGGTGCAACCTGTGCCACACGAGCCACAACGCCGGAGGGAGCATGCGCCTCATGATCCGTGCCGCGGAGGAGGATAACTGCTACAGCTGCCACTCCAGCTCGGGCGGAGCGCGGGATGTGAAAAGCGTGGCGACAAAGTTTTACAATCACCCCATGGCGGCCACCACCGGTATCCACGACCCTAAGGAAGACCCCCTCTCCGCTCAGAAGCATGTCGAGTGCCAGGACTGCCACAACCCCCACAAGGTGCTGGCTGCCCCTGCCGCCCCGCCTGTCTCTAGCGGCGCCCTCTACGGCGTCAAGGGCGTTTCCAGTGCCGGGGAACTGATGCCGGGTGACGCGGTGAACCAGTACGAGGTCTGCTACCGCTGCCATGCCGAGAACAATTTCTTCGGAACACAGAACGTGGTGCGGCAGATTCACGAACTGAACGTAAGGCTTGATTTTGACCAGCAAAATCCCTCTTACCATCCGGTGGTGTCAATTGGCAAGGGGAGCAGCGTGCCGAGCCTGCGCACCCAGTACAGCACCAGCAGCATGATTTACTGCACCGACTGCCACTCCAACAACGACAGCAGCCAGGCCAAGGGGCCACATGGCTCGAGTTTCATGCACATCCTCGCTGCCCGTTACGAGACCGACACCTACCCCCTCGACTACAGTGAGTCGAATTACGCACTATGCTTTCGCTGCCACGATCAACTCGTGCTCCTGGATCCCGCCAGGTCGGCGTTCCCCCAGCACCAGTGGCATGTGATCACCAAGAAGGTGCCCTGTTCGGTCTGCCATGACCCCCATGGGGTCCCCAAAATCCGCGGCGGCAACACGAACGCCAATGCCCACCTGATCAACTTCGACCTCCGTTTCGTCACCAGTGGTGCGGTTTACGACTCCGTCGGTAAAAGCTGCAGCGTCAGCTGCCACGCCAGCAACCCGCACCTGTATCAGTAGGTCCATTCAGCCCCACCCACCCGAGAGTGTCCGTGGGCGGGGCTGGGTAAAATACCCCAGCTATTCGGGATGGCCTGGGTGATTTACCCCGTAGTGGTTGGCTCCCCCACCCTGTATCGTCCTCTCCTTCTTCCAACCTCATGTTTAAATTAGCTCATAGAGCCGCGCCCATCGGGCTCTTTACTGAATTGGTGAATCCTAAATCCAGTGGGTGGCATGCTACGTGCTCTAGCAGTGGCAACGGCTCTCTTGCATAGCCTGCCTCATTGTCGTCTCACCTTCATAACCCACCCCCATGGGCGAAGGCACAGCGGCAAAAGAACTGTGAGAAGATCACTACTACAAAAGGAGATCACGGATGAGCAAGCGTTTCCAGAAAAAAGCTCCCCTCGTGGCAGCAGTGGCTGTCATCGGGGTGGCTGCCGGATCCGCATTCGCGGCAACGCACGACAATATCGTGCTGCGCGACCGGAACAAGGTAGCCATCAAGAGCACCGACACTAAGAATGCCTTCAGTATGCAGGGTACCTGCGGCTACTGCCACAACGGTACCGCTACCAATGATGCAGGCCAGGCCAATGGCAAGACGCTTCTTAGCTACAACGAGATCGAGCGCCACAACTACCACGCCTCGCTGGGCCAGAACGAGTTCAGGGGCTTCAACCCCTACAACCCGGATTCCACCGATGCATGGCGTGTCGGCGCCGCTGCCCCCGGCAAGAGCTGGGTACAGAGCCCCGGCCACGTAGGAAGTTGGTGACCGCCCTCCGCTCGCCAGTTGGCGAGAGTGTACCAGGACGGTGGCGCACCGACCTATGACGCAGCTGCAGCAAAATCGACTGACCCGGTTTACACCAGCTACACCCCGTTCTCCTTCGGCACCATCGGCACCGGCTTGGCCGCGACCGACACGAGCCTGCAGAACTTCATGAAAAAGGCTGACAACTCCGTTGCCGGCGAGATGCGCGACTGCGGTGAGTGCCACGTAGGCGGCGGCTTCATGCAGTACTACATCTCCTCCGCGGACGCCTCCAAGAAGTTCCAGTACAACCCGGACAACCGTACCGACTACCGCGACGCAACCTTCACCACCGTCAACGCCTTCAATACCTACATCGACATCTTCGGCCTGGACGGGCTGGGTTATGAGCCGACCGACCACAACGGCGTCGCCCGCACTGCGGCCCAGGAGCCGACTTACGACGCCAAGATCAACGACTTCGCCGAGACCGGCGTTCTCGAAATGGACTGCCTCTCCTGCCACCTCGACGGCTACGATTGGGCTGCTCGCCGCGACCAGGTGCGCAAAGGCAACTTCGACTCTTCCCGCGTCGCAGGCGCAGGGTTCGGCACCGCCGTTTCCGGTACCAACGTAACCTACGATCCGACCAAAGTCGTTGCCGTGACCGACGAAACAACCGGCGATGTGACCTACAAGCTCTCCGCCAACGCCGGCGCCAAGATCCTTGGCACCCCGACCTCCACCAACTGTGCCTCCTGTCACATGGCCGAGCACCAGGTCGACTGGAAAAAGCGTGGCGAGATGTGGAAGGAAGGCAACGACGTCCACTACGGCGTGGGCTGCATGGCCTGCCACGAGCGCAAGCCTGGCACCGCCGTGGGCAAGACGGGTCTCGTCACCGAAGTCGCCCTTGGCCAGTGCGACCCCGCCAAGGGTAACAAGTCGCCGTACGACGCCCTGTGGAACCCCCTTGACGGTGCGGCCTTCAAAACCTGCGAAGATTGCCATACCCCGGCAGCCACCCCGACCTGGAACACCTACGGCGCAGCCCAGGCCAACCAGGCTCACCAGAAAGCCGGCCTCACCGCAATCCTGCTCCAGGCAGCAGGTGAGAAGGGTGGCGTGGCCACCAAGAGCCACATCGACATGATCGACTGCACCGCCTGCCACACCAAGAACAAGGACGGCATCACCGGCGGCGCCTTCGTCGACGGCACCGGTACCGACCTCGAAGGTCGCGTGGCGCTGCACGATGAGAACCAGGTTTCCAAGAATATGAACAACGGCCTCGCGCTGCACTGGCTGGGCGGGAAGCTCTACTCCGCCAACCTGCTGACCTCCTTCTTCTGGCGCGACATGAACGACTTCGGCTACGATGCCAACCTGGACGGCCGCGCAGGCGGGATGGACGCCCTGCTCCCCTCACACGTTGCCAAGATCAACAAGATCAATGGTGTTGAGGCCCTCTCCGTGGACGGCATTGACGCCGCCGAGATCACGGCTCGCCAGACCATGCTGACCAACGGGCTCGAGGCTTTGACTGGAGTAGCATTCCCGCTGAAAGCCGATGGTGTAACGAAGAACTTCACCCCGCGTATTTCCATGCTGACCGTGCCGTTCAAGGCGACCCACAACGTCGCTCCGGCCGCAGAGGCCTGGGGCAAGACCTCCGTCGACCCGACCACCGGTGCGCTCACCTACGGCTGCAACCAGTGCCACGCCGACAACGGCGGGTTCTACAACGGTGCCTACCCGGTCAACGGCAACATCAGCTGGACCTTCGGCCCCAACCAGCTTGCCACCTTCACCAAGGTCAACGGTAAAATGGACCCGAGCGAAGGCCACCCGAACATCATGGACAAGCATGGCAAGCGTACTGTTGCCTTCCAGCTCTTCGACCCGGCCACCTCCACGAGCCTGACCGACATCGACCGTTCCGCTGTGATCTACGAGGCTACTTTCAAGGCCCCCGCAGCGGCCCTCACCACTTGGAGTGAGGCGGCGATCGTCGCCGGGGCGGTCCCGACTGGCTGCACCAACTCCAGCGCGGACGGCGGTGTCTCCACCAAAGGCCACATCCTGAAGATCGACGTTCAAAAGAACACGGGCACCGCTGAGGCTCCGGTATGGGTAGACCAGCCGAGCCGCACCTGGGCCGTCAACGGTGAGTACACTTCCATCGACGCGCTCATCGACGGCGTAGCTGGTGACGCGACTAAGCCTGGCATGGGCGTGTTCGCAAGCAACGCCAACAGCTTCGGCTTCACCATCACCAATGCTGGCGGCAAGCTCTCCATCAACCCGGCCTCCGGCTACCGCGTGAAGATCAACTCCCGTGACACCGACTTCGGACCGTTCGGCTTCGGCGGCAATGCCTTCGCCGCTACCAAGCAGGGCACCGTCATCAAGGGTAAGATCACCAACAACGAAGCCGCAGGCAGGGTTGAGTGGGTCGGCTACCTTAACCAGATCACCGCCACCGACTCCGGCATCGGTATCGACCCGGCAGCAAGCATCACCACCGTCATCGCAGACGTCGACCCGGTCGCACCGGGCACCCAGGTATTCACCACCGACAGCCTCGTCCTCAATGCAGCAGACGCGCAGGGCGGAAAAGGCTTCTCCACCTACACCTGGACCGCCGTAGGAGGCACCGCCACCCAGGATGCAACCGATCCGAAGAAGGCTACCGTCACCTTCACCGGCGCCGGCAGCAAGAGCGTAACCCTGGTCGTGAAGGACGAGGAAGGCAAGTCCACCTCCACCACCAAGTCCTTCGAAGCCGTCGTTCCGCAGCCCAGCGTAATTTCCTGGAACGACAACGCCGGCAACCTCGGCGGGACCCTCACCCTGACCGGCCTCCCGGCTAACACCCAGGTGAAGGTGATGTGGGGCGACGCGAAGTACAACATCTATCTGACCTCTGGCGCGACCACCATCAGCAAGACCCACACCTATCTGGCTGCGGGCACCAAGCTGATCCAGGTGTACGTGTACAACGGGACCGCTCAGGTTGGCTACTTCTACAAGAACATCACCGTAGATGGCGCGAACTAAGACCTGATCGCTGACTGCAATGCAATAAGCCCCGGGAGGACACCCCCGGGGCTTATTTTGTTGGTTTTGTTTGACAGCTGTAGCCTGCTACCGCCAGCTGTCCATGTCGACCAGGCCTACTCTGGCTGCGTACTTCACGAGTTCCATTTTGCTGTGGACGTCGAGTTTCTTCATAAGGTTGGTGCGATGGTTCTCGACGGTCTTTGGGCTCAACTTCATACTGTCTGCTATCTTCCGGGTACTGACCCCCTCGGCGACAAGTCTCAGCACCTGCTGCTCCCGCGGGGTAAGCAGAGCGTACCGTTCTTCCTGTATTGTTGGCACTTCCCTGGTCGGTGCCGCGGAAAGTTTGGCAACCAGGTCTTGTGAAACCTGGCCATCGACGAAAAATTCGCCGCGGCATAAGGCGTCGAATCCCTGAATCAGACGGGCGCTGGTTGTCTCCTTGACCACATATCCCTTTGCCCCCGCCTTAAAAGCTTCCGAGACATAATCGAACTTCGGGTACATGCTCAGCATGAGGACCTTGGCTTCCGGAATCACCTTTAGCATGGCCCGCACCACCTCTATGCCATTCATATCCGGTAGCGATACGTCCATCGTTACCAGGTCTGGTTTCAGTTCGGCTGCAAGGGTTAAGGCTTCCTTACCCGAACCAGCCTCTCCGACAGTGCGGTAGTTGGCGCTGCGCTCTACAAGGCTTTTCAGTCCTTCCCTGAAGAGGGGGTGGTCGTCGACGATCAGCACGCATTTTTTGTCCATGGGATCCCTCGTATATCTACTGACATGATTTCTGCTCGCCGCAGGTAATCTCCACAACGATACGCGTTCCCAGCCCCGGGCGTGAGGTCACGTCGAAACGGCCTCCCATCAGTTCCACCCGTTCCGCCATGCTTACCAGGCCCAAGCCGATCTTGCGCTGTTTGCCGCGGGCGGAGGGGAGCGTGTCGAACCCTTTTCCGTTATCCTCGATGCGCATTCGTATCATCGGATGTGAGGCCACCAGCGTTACGGATGCTCTTGTGGCCCCGGAGTGTTTTACCACGTTGTTGAGTGACTCCTGGAAAATACGGTACAGGTTGATCTCCGTATGGTGGTCCAGTTTTATCTTATTCATGCCGGAGCATTTGACGTCGATCTTGACGCCGTGGACGGCGGCCAACTGGGTGCAGTCGCTGTTGATCGCCCTGACCAACCCGTGGCGCTCAAGTGTAACCGGACGCAAACCGGAGCAGAGGTTGCGTACCGAGTCAATGGATGACTGCAGTATGCTGGAGAGGTAGCTTATCCGCGACTGTGTTTCCGGACTTTGGGCTGCGAGGTCGTCTGCCAGGGTGTCGACACCAATCTTAACCGCGTTCAGTCGTTGCCCGAGGTCGTCATGGAGTTCTCTCGATAGGTGCTTTTTCTCGTCCTCTTGGGCTGTCAGGAGCCGGTGAGACAGGGCCCGGATCTTTTCTTCTGCATCCTTTCTCACTGTTATGTCGCGGGCGACCGCCAGTTTGGTGGGGGCGTTGATCCCCGGCATCCGAACTGCCAGTTCGATTACCGAATACCAGCGCTGGGCCCGGTGATTGAAGAACTCTTTATATGAGGGGCGCCCGGTGCTGAACACTTCTTCGGACGAGCAGTCTGTGCAACGCTCGTCGAGTCCGCGGCAGACCTTGTAGCACGGGTCATCTTTGATGTCTCCGTTTACTCCCTCCATCATCTTTCTATTGGCATAGACGATGCGGTACTCGTCGGTCACGACATAGACCCGGTCCTCCATTGCATCCAGGAGCATGTGCAGGGTGGCCTGGGATGCGTGCATGGCCTGGCCGAGGAGCTTGCAGTCGGTATGATCCAGGAAAAGACCCAAAATGGCCGGTTTCCCGCCTACCTCGATGGGTCTGGCTTCCACCTCGATCCAGAAAGGGGTGCCGTCGGCCTTGCTGCACGGTTGACCCCAGGAGGTGGGCTGCATGCTGCCCGTCAGCACCTGCTCGTTCACAGAGCGGAACAGTTCGGCGCTGTAAGGGTCCGGGTAAACGGAACTGTACATGTCCTCCCCAATGAGACCGCCTATGGATTGGTACCCGAAGATTTCACCCAACCGGTCATTAAGGAAGATGGCACGGCCATCCTGAATGACGTAGATGCCATTCGAGAGGCTGCCGACTATGCTGGCGAAAAGATCATCATTTGGGAAGGAGGGCATAGGCATGAGGGATTTCTTGGCGTCCTGTATCACGTTGTGCTCCGTGATGGCGGAATGAGGTCGTAGGGGCCACTCATTAGACAACGTCTGCATTCAAAATGCAATATATTCTTTTACATGATTGAGCATAGAGGGTGGGGTATTTCGCCAGTGGAGGGGGAGATGACCCACACTCCAGGCTGCGGGTTTAAGGACAAACCTCAACTGCTGGGGTGCCTTTACCTGGTTTTTGGGTACTTCTCCTTAGGCGTCTGTTGCGTTGTTCGAGGAGTGTTCTGTTTTTCGCACGGTCAGTAATAAATTATAAATATCAGTTACCTACACCGTGGTCGTCTTGCTGGGGTATGGTTGTATTCAGAAAATCGAATAAAAATATACTTTGCAGTCCCAAAAAGAGCCTTATTGGTCTTGGTCTTGCTAAAAACGAGGCAGGCTCTCGTTGTACCCTGGTGACGTACCCCCATACGCACCAACAGCAGGACATGGCATAGGCGGCGTACTGCCGCCAGCGATGAAATCCCAACAAAGGAGACTGACTTCATGAAAAAACAGAAAGTCAAGGGCGGCTTGGCTGCAGCCAGTGCGGCTGCCAGCTTGGTCCTCGTGGCGGGCGTATCATTCGCCGCGCACCCACCGGTCACCCTCTACACGTTTGAGGAAATCGGCTATCAGATGAACAATGGGCAGAAAGTGCCGGTTCAGGTTGATGCCACCGGCAAGGGTATGCCGTACAGCCCGAAGCAGACCTGCGGTACCTCCGGGTGCCACACCAGCAAAAACGGCATAGACCTCAGCTACGACCACATTTCGGACCACTCTTTCCACTCGGCCCAGGGGCGCAACGAATTCCCCGATACCGCGAACGGCAAGTTTGACCCGACCAAGAACAAGCCCTGGACCCAAGCGACCGCAATGGTCGGCAAGTGGTGAAGCCCCTCTCTTCGCCAGGTGGCGAACTACATGAAGGACTCCAGCGGTAAATACGTCAGCTATGGCCCGTTTGCTTTTGGTGCTGATGGCAAGCCGACCTCTGAAACGGTCAGCAGCCTCGCCACGATGCTCATGGGTACCCCCAGCTTCAGCACCGTCCCGGGAGAAAACCCGCTGCTCACCAAGGTCGACTACTCTGCCTGGGACCTGTCCCAGACCTGCGGCTCCTGCCATCCGGGTGGCGGCTTCGTTGAGAAAGACCGTACCGGCAAGCGCTTCAGCATGATGAGCCCCTTCGTCGATGGCATCACGCCCTACACCATGACCATCTTTGAGCGCTATGACGCCATGACCGGCCTGCCCGCCCACACCGTGGAGCCGGCTCCCTGGTCCTACCCCATCTGGAACGGCACCACCCCTGTGACCGCTCCGGGCGGGTGGGGCCAGCCGATGGAAATGACTATGCCGGACGGCTCCAAGATGCCTGTGGTCGCTGGGCAGGTAATGATGCCTAACGTCAAGGAGATGGACTGCCTCATGTGTCACTTCGAGGGCTACAGCAACCTGATGTCCTCGGTGATGACCTACAGCGGTGCGCATAATGCGACCCCGTCCTTCGGCGCCGGTTTCATGAACATGTTCACCCAGGCCTACGACTTCGCTACCGGCCTGATCCAGAAGGACAAGGACACCGGTGTGGTGTCCCTCTCCAGCCTGGGCCTTTCCAAGCTGAAGTACGATCCCCCCAGCCAGAACTGCCGCAACTGCCACACCCCGTCGAACCTTAAGGATCTGCCGGACATGATGAGGGACTTCCTCTCTTCCGCTCCGATGATCTACACCGGCCAGTTCACCCAGTCCTTCACCGGATTGGCTATGCCGGCCTTCGACTTCAACGCGCCGATGACCATGGACGGGCAGACTGCCTTCACCTGGGACTGGAAAGGCCCTTATGCTGCATCTCCGACCCTGTACATGACCCAGGCGGGCATTGGCATCAATCAGCCCTCCAACCCGATGATTCCGGCAGGCTGGCCGGCTGCCATGGGCATGACCGAATTCAACAAGGCCACTGCCATGGCGACCCCGGGCTTCCTGGGTGGCGCCAACCCCGCGGGTTCCGGCCCGATCTACTACCAGGCCACCCTTGCCGACGGAATGCATCAGGACCAGAACGTGCTTAAGAAGAGTACCGTTCCGTTCCCGCGTGCAGAGTGGTTCAAGCGTGGCGATCTCTGGGCCGAAGGGTATGACGTACACATCACCCTCAACTGCTCCGGTTGCCACATGAATACCAACACCACCAAGGTGGATACCGTCGACGCGCAGGGTAAGGTTAACTTTGACGGCAAGAGCGCCTGCGACCCGGGTCGTGGTTATGACAGCGCCGGCGGCGTAGAGGCCAACCCGGCGAAAGTTGCCACCGTTAACAGCCAGAACACCGTCAAGACCTGTGACGGTTGCCACGTCACCGGCAAGAACCGCGACGGTCTCAGCATCGAAACCTTCGGGGCGCCGAACCCGACCATTGCCCACCAGAACGCAGGCCTGCTGGCCAACGTAACCAAGGCTGTCGGCCTCAACCCCGCCAACGGTGCTGAGCAGGACGTGACCGGTAACCACCTCGACGTGATGGACTGCACCGTCTGCCACCTGGCACGCGAGCAGATGGTAGTGCGTCTTCTCGACTGCACCTCCGGGAATCGCTATCCCAACATGCTTGGCTTCAAAAAGGAGCGCGGCATGATGGGGATGTTCTCTGACCCGATGGGCCAGGGAGCTCCGGTCGGCAACAACCTCGAGAAATGGTTCCCGCTGTACACCTGGCAGAAATACGGCAACGACTTCAAGACCACCTCGGCCGGTGTCAACCCGAACTGGCGCCGTAAGATCTACGCGGTCAACCTGATCACCGCTGCTATCTGGAACAACGTCGACGGCTCCGTCGACGCCAACGGCGACGGCGTCCCGGGACGTCAACCGAGTGTCCATGGCTCGATTGAGGTCACCCCGAGCACCAACTACGACCCGTGGCTGTCCCGCGACATGAAGGCTGGCATGAACTATGGCCCCTCCGGCTTTGCCCCGATCCCGGTCGGCTTCGGCTCTGGGAGCTTCCAGAGCGCCTACGCACCGAACGGCACCTTCACCGGCGCATTCAAGTATGTCGGCGTTTACGGCGGCAACGCAATGTTCTCCACCCCGGAAGAAATCACTGCCTACAAAGATTGGCGCAACTCCATCAAGGACAGCGTTGACGGCAAGTCCTGGAGCGGCACCCAGCTTGGGTTGGTTGCCGGCCCCTACAAGCTGACCCACGGCATCCGCCCGACCGCCAAGTTCGTCCTGGGCAAGAAAACCGAGGCCGGCTTCGGCTGTGCCGACTGCCATGCTCCGGCTGCCAGTGCCAAGGCACCGATTTTCGACGGCAGCATCAATATGGTTGGCACTGCAATCAGGGCAACCGCAGGCGGCAACTTCATGCAGTCTCCCGCCGAAATGATGGAAATTGTTGGTAACTCTGAGGATATCGAGACCGCCGCAGAGGTAGCCACCAAGGCTGGCGGCGCTGTAGAGGTTAAGTTCGAAGAACTCGGCGCATGGGAAAATGGCACCTTCACCGCTGGCGCCGCCACCACCCACAAGCGCGTCACCGAGCTTGATCGTGCCGAGGCACTGTACCCGAGCGCGTCGGGCGTCAACTTCATCGACGTGAAAGGTGTGGATCACGGCAGCCGGGATAACTTCAAGGCTTACCTGACCAGCATCAATGCAACCGATTCCGGCATCGGCATCGACCCGACCGCCAGCATCACCACCGTCATTGCTGACGTCGACCCGGTCGCACCGGGCACCCAGGTCTTCACCACCGACAGCCTCGCCCTCAATGCAGCAGACGCGCAGGGCGGCAAAGGCTTCTCCACCTACACCTGGAGCGCAGTAGGCGGCACCGTCGCCCAGGATGCAACCGATCCGAAGAAGGCGACCGTCACCTTCACCGGCGCTGGCAGCAAGAGCGTAACCCTGGTCGTGAAGGACGAGGAAGGGAAGTCCACCTCCACCACCAAGTCCTTCGAAGCCGTGGTTCCGCAGCCTAGCGTCATCTCCTGGAACGACGCCACCGGCAACCTCGGCGGGACCCTCACCCTGACCGGCCTTCCGGCCAACACCCAGGTGAAGGTGATGTGGGGCGATGCAAAGTACAACATCTACCTGACCTCCGGCGCTACCACCATCAGCAAGACCCACACCTACCTGGCTGCGGGCACCAAGCTGATTCAGGTGTATGTGTACAACGGGTCCGCCCAGGTGGGGTACTTCTACAAGAACATCACCGTGAACGGCAGCAACTAACAAAGCATGCTAGTTTGATGCCTATTAAAAATGCCCGGAGGGGAAACCCTCCGGGCTTTTTTAGGTGACATAGAAACACAATTGGGACGAGAGCGGACGAAACGATGAAGTCTTTACTTGCCGGCGTTCGCCTTCCGGCAGACGCCATCGAAGATGTTCTTCTCCAAGCCGACCGGGATTGGCAGCCATCCGGTCTTCTCCTGGTCCTTCATGGTTGCTGCTTCATTATCGTAGGTCATACCAGTGAGGATGCGCTTTTTCTGTCCAGCACAGTCATACTCCTCGTAGTAAACATGCGTTTTTTTTCCTTTGATCTTTTCAGGTGGGATGCTTTCCTTCACAGTTTTTGCCACATCAACGTTAAACTCTCTCTTCGTCCAAGTGCTTACCGTGCCGTCTTTGCCGATGGAGAAGGTCTTCGGATTGATGAAGTAATAAGTTGACTCATCATAAGTCCCGAGTTGCTGCCACTGCTGAGCCAAAGACGGTGTTGCGGACATGACTAGAAATGCGGCTAACAGGTAATGCTTCTTACTCATCTTCATCCTCCTCTGCAAGCTAGTAAAGATCATATTGTCTTGATGTAACACAAAAAACAGTATATAACAATTGCATTATTTTCATTTCTGATTCTATGTCTAACAGATTGATGCCAACCTCAGCTGGCGATATGCGTCGGCGAGGAACAAACAACTGGAGGAAACCCTAATGCATTATCACCGCTTAGCACCGAATTCACTGCTGGCTTTATGTCTCGTCGCAGCACTTTCCGGATGTGCGGGGATGAATACGAGTACTGAAAAGTCTGCCGCACCGACTGCTGCAGTCACCCCGACGCCGCCTGCAGGCGCCTCCGAGATTGCGCCGGTCGACAATGGGCGGGACGTCGTCGCCCGTGTAAACGGCAGCGCAATAACTCGCAACGAGCTCGAGCGTAGCAAGAAGATTCTTTTGGCCGGTGGCGTTCAGGTTGCCCCTTATATGCAAAAGGAGTTCGAGAAGCAGGCCCTCGACCAGCTTATCAGCGCAGAACTCTTGTACCAGGGAGGGAAGGGGCTGGAGGTAAAGGACCTTGATAAACAGGCAGATGCAAAGCTAGCGCAGATTAAATCTGGCTTTAAGGATCCGAAAGCGTTTGAAAAGGAGCTTGAGAACATCAAGATGACGGAGAGCATGCTGCGTGAATATTCGCGACGTGATCTGGTCATTGCCAATTTTGTAAGCACTAAGGTTGCCCCGGATGTTAAGGTGTCGGAAGAGGAAATCAAAAAATTCTATGATGACAATCCCGACAAGTTCCTGCAGCAGGAACAGGTTCGTGTTAGTCATATCCTGATCGGTGCTGACGCGAAGGCTACCCCTGAGGAGAAGAAAAAAGCACGTGAGAAAGCAGATGAACTGCAGAAAAAAATTGCTGCAGGCGCAGACTTTGCGGCGGCCGCCAAGGATAATTCTACCTGCCCGAGCAGCAACGCCGGTGGCGATCTGGGCTACTTTGGTAAAGGAAAGATGGTCCCCGCCTTTGAGCAGGCCGCCTTTGCCCTGCAGCCGGGCGAGGTAAGTGGCGTGGTGGAGACAGAGTACGGGTATCATATAATTAAACAGACTGATCGTATTAAGGCGGACAAAGTGTCCCTATCTGTCGCCAAGGAAAAGATTGAGGGTTACCTCAAAGCACAGAAGATTAACCAGGCTATGGCCCAGTACGTTGGTAAAGCCCGTCAGGATGCGAAGATTGATTTTCTCCTCAAGTAGCACTTACTTGGCAGGTTGAGGTTGAGAAATGTTCTCAGCCTCAACCCTCCGCCTGCCCCTTTGTTTTAGTTTCCCCCCTTCGTTACATATCGGCTTGTACATTTATAGGCAGTTCCTTCTGGAAAGGATTCTTGCTAATATCCGAAAAATTGGATATGCTGCCGTGCATGGAAAAACTCGCTATCCTGTTCCAATCCCTGGATGACCATACCCGGTTGCGCCTTTTGGCTTTGCTGCTTGAAGCCGGCGAGCTCTGCGTCTGCGACCTGGTGACCGTCCTGAGGCTGCCCCAATCCACGGTCTCCCGGCAGCTCGCCATCCTGAAGAACGCAGGCTGGCTGCAGGGGCGCCGGGTGGGGGCGTGGAACCACTACTCGGTGGCGACCGCGCTGGAACCGGTGCAGCAGTTCCTGGTCCCGGTCTTGCGCAACTTCCTGCTGACCACCGAGACCGCGCGGGAGGACCTGGGGCGGCTGCGGGACCGCCGCGATCCCGCCTGCTGTCCCGACCACGGTAAATCCAAAAAAACGGATATCGCGGGGCACGGCCCCGGGGAGGATGAACCATGAGCCAAGAGATCAGGATGCGCAGCTTCAAGAAGATCGAGGTGAAGCAGGCCTCTCCCTCCTCCTGCGCGCCGGAAGCCGGCGCGAACCCCGATGCGCCTCCCTGTTGAGGCCCTCCCACCTCCGCCGGCGGCGGAGAAATCACCGATAAAGTTCCCGGCTTTTTGCGCTGGGTTGCGGCGGGAAGCGGCCGGGCGCCCCAGATCGGCGGCACCCTGACCCTTGCCGACCACCTGGGCGCCTGCCTGGCGCGCTGGGGCATCAACAGGATGACCTTCATGGTCCCTCCCGGCCTCTACGCCATCGGCGCACCCGACAGCGAGGCGCCGGTCGTGGTGACGGCGAACTACAAGATGAGCTACGACATCGTGCGCCGGGCCCTTTGCGGCAGGAACGTGTGGCTCCTGGTCCTGGAGACCTACGGTATCAACGTCTGGTGCGCGGCGGGGAAGGGGACCTTCGGCACCGGCGAATTGGTGCGCCGCATCGAGAACACCGGCCTCGCCCAGGTGGTGAGCCACCGGCGCCTGATCCTCCCCATCCTGGGGGCAGCCGGGGTCTCGGCGCACCGGGTGAAACAAAGATGCGGCTTCGAGGTCGCCTACGCCACCGTGCGCGCGGCCGATCTTCCCGCCTACCTCGACCAGGGCGCGGCCACGCCCGCCATGCGCGAGCTGCGCTTCAACTGGTACGACCGCCTGGTGCTGGTCCCGGTGGAACTGGTGCTGGCCGCGAAGCCCGTGCTCCCGGTGACGGCGCTCGTCTACCTCGTGGCGCGTCTTTTCTGGAGTGCCGACGTCGCGGCCGCCGCGGCGCTTGCCCTTCTGGGCGCCGTCTTTACCGGCATCGCCGTCGGCCCGCTTTTGCTGCCGCTGCTCCCCGGGCGGAGCTTCGCGGTCAAGGGGGCCTTGGCGGGAGTGGTCTACTGCGCGCTCCTCTATGCGCTGGCCGGCGGGGCAGGGTGGGGTGTGGCGGCGACGCTGGGCTGTTTCCTGGCGCTGCCCGCCGTCTCCTCCTTCTACACCCTCAACTTCACCGGCTGCACCACCTACACGTCCAAGTCCGGGGTGAAGAAGGAGATGCGCCTGGGACTTCCCGTCATGGCGGCTGCCCTGGGCGCCGCGCTCTTCATCGTCGTAGCCGGACGTCTGTTGGTCTGAGGGGGAAGCTATGAAAGGATTCAGGTATCTGGAAGGGGTGGCCACGCTGGAGCTTGACACTGCGCGCTGCATCGGCTGCGGCAGGTGCGTCGAGGTCTGTCCGCACCAGGTCTTTCGCGTCGAGGGGAAAAAGGCCGTCGTCGTCGATCGCGACGCCTGCATGGAGTGCGGCGCCTGCGCGCTCAACTGCCCGCCAGCGGCCCTCAAGGTGGACGCCGGGGTAGGGTGCGCCAGCGGCATGATCCACGAGTGGCTCCGGGAGAAGAAGCTTCCCGGCTTCAGCGGCGGGGGGTGTTGCGGGTAGGACCTTGCCTGCTTGACTATCAAGGCCGTTCTGTTAAAACCTCCTAATGCGCGAAGGGGGCCGCCTAAAAGGAGGCAAAACATGGAAGAGAAGCAGATGGTCAAGATCAACTCCTGCAACGTTACGCAGTGCGCCTATAACAAGCACAACTCCTGCCACACGCTCGCCATCACGGTAGGCGGCCCCGGCGACCTCTGCCCCGAGTGCGATACCTACATGCAGGGCAGCCAGAGGGGGGGGATCATCGACGTCCAAGGCGGCATCGGCGCCTGCAAGGTGGAGAACTGCAGCTACAACCAGTCCCTGGAGTGCACGGCTCCCGCCGTCGACGTCGGCATGCACGAGTCGCATCCCGACTGCTTCACCTACAAGCCGAAATAGCCGTCGCCGTTCACCATTCCCCACCAACCGCAGCCCCCTTCGCAGCGCCGCAACTCTCTCCCGCCCCTGCCCCGGACGGGTGACATTTGCCGATCTTCGTGTATCTTTAACCCGTTTCCACCTTCTATTGGGAGGGAGTGCAGATGCCGAGCCAGGTGTACGTCGACCAGCAGGTCTGCATAGGGTGTGGGCTTTGCGTGAGCATCCTCCCCGACATGTTCCGGCTCAACGGCGACGGTGTCTCCGAGGTGCACGGACCGGGGGGCGCAGACAGGGAGAAGATCCAACAGGCCATAGACAGCTGCCCGGTCAACTGCATCGCGTGGCGCTGAGGCCGGGCGCCGGGGAGGGACCATGACATCCGGACTGAAAGACGAACGGCTGCAGGAGCTTGCCGAGAGCAACTACGTGATGCTGAAAGAGGTCTACTGCCTGTCGCAGCAGTTGAAGGGGCTGGTGGACCGGCTGCACCTGAGCTACCTGAAGCAGGGGATCGTCCAGGAGATGGACATGGTCATGGCGATCAAGCTGACCTCCGACCGTCTCTACGAGGGGTTGGAGCGCTACCTCCGTCCCGAGTGCGACCCCGACAGTGCCTACGACCCCGCCAAGCCCGAGACCGAATAAGAACCGAGAACCATTGGCCACGGAGAAAATCTGAGAACTTCTGAGAAAACCGGAAATCCTTCCATGTTTAACCACAAGCCTTTAACCCGTCTTCTGATTTTGACTTCTCAGATTTCCTCAGATTTTCTCCGTGGCCAATGGTTTTGATCTTAAAAAAGAAAGCCCGCCGTTGCCGGCGGGCTTCTTCGTTTCTTCACGCAGACGGTGCTAGAGTTCCTGCCTGTTGCCGAACTCGCTCCAGGCCAGGAAGGTTTTCGGCGTCTCCACGAAAGAGTAGATGTTGGTCACCTTTTGCAGGTGGCGCCGTTCTTCCTGAGCCAGCATGAGCAGACCTTTGCGCGTGGTCTCGTCCTCCTCCGCCGCCGCCAGTTCCTCGTAGAAGCGGATGTCCTGCTCCTCGTTGGCCACCGCGAAGCGGTACAGGTTCGGGTCGCGTCCCGTTTCCTCAAGGAGTTCTCTCTGGCTGAGCAGCGGTCTGAACCTGCAGACATTGCCGGTCAGTCCGTCAAGCTTGGCCCCAGCCATTCTCTTTCTGAGCCTTCTCAGTTTCCTTTGGTGTTCCTCTTCGGAAGCGGCAAGCATCGAGAAGAGTACCTTCATCTCGGGCTCCATCGCTTCGGCTTCCAGACCTTGATAGTATGCCTTGGTTTCTTCCTCTATCTTTATGGCGCAATCGAAAATGTTCATGGTGTTCCCCCTTGCTCTCAGACAAAGCGTGACAGGCACCTCTTGTGCCGATAATTAATTATAACAAAATGCCCGTTGCAAAAGATACTTCCGCATTCTCTCAAGCCTCAACGCAAAGCCGCAAAGCCGCGGAGGCGCAAAGAGAAACGGCAAGCCTTCACCCGTTCATGCCTTTGCAGCTGCTGTTGTATGCTGTCTTTGCGTCCTTGCGCCTTGTATGTTTACGATCAAGCAGCTAGATTTTCTGTTCCGGGACATGGCAGTTTGTTCGCGTCTTGGGTTCGAGCCCGTCGCAAAGCGTAAAACGCCATGTCCTCTTCTTCACAGCCCGAACGGTTGCCTGGGCCTGAGCCCGCATC
>NZ_BLXY01000004.1 GCF_014193585.1 Geomonas paludis | reverse complement strand
TGTTGAGTGCCACGACATCGTGGACAGATTTTGATGCCAGGACATCGTGGACACTCGTTCCCTCAACGTAATTTGTAGTCGAATTCCTCGACCTGGATTCGGTCTTGGAAAACTTTCAGTTTCTGCTCTTTGACATCGATTGTAGCCACTGCGTATTCGCGCTTTAGCTCTGGCGGAACCGGAAACGTCTCGCCAAAGACGTTGAGTTTAAGGTCGCTCCGGATCAGGCGCACTAGATGGTAACGCCCCGTTTCCGGCTTCTTCAGCCGATGCCGGGGAGCCTCCTCCTCTACAGGAAACCGCAGTTTCTTATTGGAGGCTGTGAGCGCCGTCAGAGGCGTTTTGCCGCCGAGCTTGCTGTATCGGTAGCTGCTGTTGTGTCGGTGCTCAAATGCCAGTGATCCACTTCTGAGGTCTTCCTCCGTTGCCATGGTGACCTTGGCGAGAAACTTCTGCTGGTAGAGGTCATTGAACTGCTCCACTACTCCGTTTCTCCACGGTTCCGCCATGGGTATGAACCATGGCTCAACGTCATTGTTCAGGCAAAGCCTGATCAGCGGCCCCATGCCCCGGGGATGCGCAAGACTGCCAAAGAAAGACATGGCATTGTCGACTTGTACATTATCCGGTATTCCCAGCCGCCTCCATATGGCCCAGAAACCGTCGATGATGTCTTGGCCAGCCTTTGTAGGCGATGAATGCAAGCCACATCGGCCAGTCGCCGTATCGACGACATTTAGACCGTAGAAGCGAACAGGGCCTTTCAGGTAACAAGGGCCCACTAGATCGGCCTGATGAGTTTGGTTGGGCAACGACGACGGCAAACTAGGATACGGGGTTCCTTTAGCTTCATACTTGCCGGTGCGCCGATGGGTCAGCTCATTGCGGCTGAGGATACGATTGATGGTGCGGAGTGAAGGCAGCGGGTGGACGCTCAGGTCTTCCAGCTCCCACAGTATTGCCTGCGCACCACAGAAGAGACCACGNGATCGGCCTGATGAGTTTGGTTGGGCAACGACGACGGCAAGCTAGGATACGGGGTTCCTTTAGCTTCATACTTGCCGGTGCGCCGATGGGTCAGCTCATTGCGGCTGAGGATACGATTGATGGTGCGGAGTGAAGGCAGCGGGTGGACGCTCAGGTCTTCCAACTCCCACAGTATTGCCTGCGCACCACAGAAGAGACCACGGTTGTACAAGCTGAGCCGCACAAGCTTCACGCTTTCCTCAATCTCATGCGGTGTGCGGTTAGCAACGGTCAGAGGACGTGTGGATTTTGCTTCGCTCCAGGAATCATCCTCTTCATGATGGCGATCGACCCACTTGTACAGCCAGGCTCTCGATTTACTCAGTGATGCACAAATTGATTCGGGGCACTCCCCGTTGAGATATCGCTGTACCGCTAAGATCCGTTGCTGCGAAATTTCATCCTTCATGGACACCTCCAACGTGGTTTCGGTGTCCACAGGATTACGCGATGGCTATTCGATTGTCAGAGAACTTTGTCTACGATGTGGTGGCACTTATTTGTGTCCACGATGTCGTGGCACTCAACATCTAGGTTCTACGTTAACTGCCGAAACCGGAAGGCGGAACACGGAGGACACGGAGAAAGGCCACAGAGGACACGGAGGAAAGAATAGGTTTTGGTCCCCCCCCCAAAAAAGCCTTTCCTCTGTGCCCTCTGTGCCCTCTGTGGACCTCCGTGTCCTCTGTGTTCCGGGTTTAAAACGAAAAAGGGCGGAGTCATCGATTGACTCCGCCCTTTCTTTTTACCGTTGCCACCCGGTCTATTCGAGGTTGTCCTCGATCCTGATGTAGGTGCTCTTGGAGCGGATCACCTCAAAGGTGTCGATCTCGGCCAGGGCCTTCCTCACGTCCTCCTCGCGGGCATCGTGGGTCATGATCACGATGGGGACTTCATCGGCGCTTCTCGCACTCTGCAGCATGGAGGCGATGCTGATGCCGCGCGCCCCCAGGGCGCCGGCGATGCGGGCCAGCACGCCGGGACGATCGAGCGCCTGGAAACGGATGTAGTACTTGCTGATGATCTCGCCGATGGGCTTGATGGGCAGCGTGGTGACCTTGTCGTCCAAAAAGCCCAGCGGGGCGCAGCGGCGGGTGATGCCGGCGCACAGGTTGCGGGCCAGATCGACGATATCGCCAACGACGGCGCTGGCGGTGGCTTCCATGCCGGCACCGCGACCGTAGAACATGACCGGGCCGACGAAGTCGCCGGTAAGACGGATGGCGTTGAAGACGCCATGGACGTCGGCAAGCGGGTAGTCGATGGGGATCATGGTCGGGTGGACGCGCGCCTCGATCTGGCCGCCGTCCATCTTGCCGATGGCCAAGAGCTTGATGCGGTAGCCGAAGGTATGGGCGAAGTCGACGTCCTCGGAGGTGATCGAGGTGATCCCCTCGGAATAGACGTCCTTCAGATCGATCTTGGTGCCGAAGCACAGCGACAGGAGCAGGCAGAGCTTGTGCGCGGTGTCGACCCCTTCGATGTCGAAGGTGGGATCGGCCTCGGCGTACCCCAGCTCCTGGGCGCTCTTCAGTACTTCGGCGAAATCAGCACCCTCCTGGGTCATCCTGGTAAGGATGTAGTTGCAGGTGCCGTTGACGATGCCGAGCACGGTGGAGAAGCGGTTGCCCGCCATGTTCCCCTTGATCGCGGAGAGAACGGGGATGCCGCCGCCTACCGCGGCCTCGAAGAGGACCTCGACGCCGTTTTTCTTGGCCGCGGCGTAGATCTCCTCGCCGTGCACGGCCAAAAGCGCCTTGTTGGCGGTGACCACGTGCTTGCCGTTGCCGATCGCCTTGAGGGCGAAGCTGCGGGCCGGCTCGTAGCCGCCGATCAGCTCGATGACCACGGAGATCTCCGGGTCGGTCAGCACGTCGTCGGCATTCCTGGAGAGGGTGATCCCCTCGGTGCAGACGCCGCGATCGGTGGTGATGTCGAGGTCGACGATGGTTTTCAGAGAGATCCGGGCGCCGGTCTTCTCGGTGAGGAGGGCGGAGTTTTCCTTGAGCAGCTTCACGACGCCGGCACCGATGGTGCCGAAACCTAGCAGGCCTACCTTAATCTCTTCCATATTCCCTCTTTGGTCATTTCAGATTTTTAAAGCAAAGGCATTGAACAGGGATAAAAGGGATCAAAGGGATAACAACCGAAGCACATCACCTGAAGCAAATCCCCCCTGTCCCCCTTCGCAAAGGGGGGACCCTACGCCGACGGAGTTCAGCAGCACTTGGCATACCCGGCATGCCTGCTTCTGCAGTTAAGACGTGCCCGACGAGGGTGTAGGTGTTACATCCCCTTTATCCCTTTTATCCCTGTTTGTTTATGGTTTTATTCCTTGTCCGTCACCGTGGAGGCGATTTCGTCGAGGATGCCGTTGACGAAGGACGCGGAATCGTCGGCACCGAACTTCTTGGCCACCTCGATGGCCTCGTTCATGGTGACGTTCTTGGGAATGTCCGGACGGTACAGCAGCTCGAACACGGCCAGGCGCAGGATGTTCAGATCCACGCGCGCCATGCGGGCCATGCTCCAGTGCTTCGATTTCTCGGCGATGCGGCCGTCGATCTCCTGGAGATGGCTGGCGACGCCGGCAACCAGTTCGGCGGCAAAGGCATAGGCCTTGGAGTTGGCGGATAGGGTCGGGTCCTCGCCTTCGCCGAAACTCTCGACGATGCGTTTGAGCGTGGTGCTGGGGTCCTGGGTCACCAGGTCCTTGGAGTAGAGCGCCTGCAGCGCCAGTTCTCTACCTTCTCTGCGTGTGGTCAATTATTTCATCTCCCTGAACAGGTTTGCGGTCTCGATCACCGTCACGGCAGCCTCGAAGCCCTTGTTGCCGGCCTTGGTGCCCGCGCGCTCGATAGCCTGCTCGATGGTGTCGGTGGTCAGCACGCCGAAGGCGACGGGGATACCGGCGTCGAGCGAGACGTGGGCGATCCCTTTGGATACTTCGGATGCGACGTAGTCGAAGTGGGGGGTGGAGCCGCGGATCACGGCACCGAGGCAGATCAGGGCATCGAAGCTGCCGGTCTGAGCCAGTTTCTGTGCGGCAAGCGGGATCTCGAAGGCCCCCGGCACGCGCATAACGGTGATGTCCTGGTCAGCGGCGCCATGACGCAGCAATGCGTCCAGCGCCCCCTCGAGGAGCCTTTCTCCGATGAAGCTGTTGAAGCGACCGACCACGATGCCGACCTTGAGCCCCTCGGCGTTCAGTTTTCCCTCTAAATATTTAGGCATAATCACTCCAGTAAAATAGATTAAGATTGAGATTAAGATTGAGATTAAGACAAAGAGAACGGTTCGCAGTGTCACTGACCGAGGTCGTGGGGGTGCTCAACTCAATCTTAATCTTTGTCTTTATCTGCTTTTCAAATATTTTCCAGCAGGTGTCCCATCTTCTCCCGCTTGGTCTTCAGGTATTTCTCGTTGGCCTTGGACGGCTTGATCTCGATGGCAACCCGCTCCACGATGTTGATGCCGTACCCCTGCAGGCCGATCAGTTTCTTCGGGTTGTTGGTCATCAGGCGGATCTTCTTCACACCCAGGTTGACCAGGATCTGGGCGCCGATGCCGTAATCGCGCAGGTCGGCCTTGAAGCCAAGAGCCAGGTTGGCCTCGACGGTGTCGTGCCCCTGGTCCTGCAGCGCGTAGGCCTTGAGCTTGTTGGTCAGGCCGATGCCGCGACCTTCCTGGCGCATGTAGAGGATGATCCCCTTCCCTTCCTTCTCGATCTGCGCCATGGCGGCATGCAGCTGCTCCGCGCAGTCGCAGCGCACGGAACCGAACACGTCACCGGTCAGGCACTCGGAGTGGACCCGCACCAGGACCGGCTCGTCCCCTTTGACCTCTCCCTTGACCAGCGCCAGGTGTTCGAGCTTGTCGATGTCGTTTTCGAACGCGACGGCCCGGAAGGAGCCGAAGGAGCTGGGGAGCGCGACCTCGACGGAGCGGCGCACCAGCGATTCGTGCTTGAGGCGGTAGGCGACCAGGTCCGCAATGGTGCAGACCTTGATGCCGTGCTCCTTGGCGAACTTCTTCAACTCCGGCATGCGCGACATGGTGCCGTCTTCGTTCATGATCTCGCAGATGACGCCCGCCGGCTCAAGCCCGGCCAGGCGCGCGAGATCGACCGAGCCTTCGGTCTGCCCGGAGCGAACCAGGACGCCGCCGTTTTTGGCGCGCAGCGGGAAGATGTGCCCCGGGCGTGCCAGGTCGGAGGCCTGGGCGCCCGGCGCCACCGCGGTCAGGATGGTGTGGGCACGGTCCGCGGCGGAGATGCCGGTGGTGACCCCTTTCTTGGCCTCGATGGAGACGGTGAAGGCGGTGCCGAAGGAAGAGGTGTTGTCCTGCACCATGGGGGGCAGGTCAAGGCGGTCGCAGCGCTCCGCGGTCATGGTGAGGCAGATCAGGCCGCGGCCGAAACGGGCCATGAAGTTGATCGCCTCAGGGGTGACACACTGGGCCGCCATGGTGAGGTCGCCTTCGTTCTCGCGATCCTCGTCGTCAACCAGGATCACCATCCTCCCGGCTCTGATCTCCTCAATGGCTTCCTCTATGCTTGCTACAGACATTGCGTAACCTCTCCTCGTTCAGTATCGGTCGCCGGGATGCGAGGGTGTCCCACTCCAGCGGCCAAATTTGGTTGGACAACAAACTTTAGGGCGTTGACCATAACAAAATTTTCGTCGAAGTGGAAGCAAAAGCAGCTAGATGAAGCCGTTTTTAGCCAGCAGGTCCATGGTGACCCCGCCTTGATTTCGTTCCTTGCCCGCCAGGAGACGCTCCAGGTAGCGGCAGAGCAGGTCAGTCTCGATGTTCACCTCGTCCCCCACCCTCTTGGAGATGAGCGTCGTCTTGGACGCCGTGTGCGGGATGATGTTGACGCTGAAGCTGTCCGCGCCGACCTCGTTGACGGTGAGGCTGATGCCGTCGATCGCCACCGACCCCTTGGCCGCGATGTACTTGGCGAACTCGGCGGGGAACCTGAAGGAGAAGACGATGTTGTTGGCCACCTCGCGCCGTTCCGTGATGGTGGCGACGCAGTCCACGTGGCCGGAGACCAGGTGGCCGTCCAGGCGGTCCGACAGGCGCATGGCGCGCTCCATGTTGAGCGGCGCCCCGCTCTTCAGGTTCTTGAAGGCGGTGCGGTCGATGGTCTCGGGGGAGACGTCGAAGGTGACGGCGCCGCCACCTTTGCGCACCACGGTGAGGCAGGCGCCGTTGATGGCGATGGAGTCGCCGATCCTGATCTCGTCCAGGGGGAGCGAGGTCTTGACCGTGAGGCTCCCCGACGCGCCGCGGCGTTCGATGGAGACCAGTTCGCCTACTGTTTCAATAAGACCTGTGAACATAACACCTCAGAAGACGTTCAACGTTCAACGTTCGACGTTCGAGCGGCTGAATCTTCATATAGCAACGGCACGGGGACGGCACCTGCCCGGAGCACATGATTGGATGCACAGGCCGTCGCGCAGAAGCAGGCTGAAAAGTAATGGGGGGTCTAACGTCGAACGTTGAACGTTGAACCGGTTTGGGTTTTAGGCGTTCCTTCCACCAGGAGATCAACGCCGATCCGCTTTACCTTGACGTCTTCCAGCCGGATGGCGTCGGCCATGAGGTGCACGCCCTCGCCGGCGAAGAGCCCCGTGCCGGCGCCGCCCACGAGCTTGGGCGCCAGGAACAGCATGCAGTGGTCGATGAGCCCGCCCCGCACGAAGGCGCCGGCCAGGTGGTGCCCCCCTTCCAGCAGGATACTCTGCACGCCGCGATCTCCCAGCTTGGTCAGCAGGTCGTCCAGATCGACGCGCCCTTCCTTTTCCTTGCAGACCAGCACCTCTACGCCATGTGCTACGACCGCCTCAATTCCCGCTGTATCGGTGCAACAGGTGGCGATGACGGTCGGCGCCTGCGACTTCAGACTGAACAGGGCGGCGTGGCGCGGGATCCTGAGCGTCGAGTCCACGATGACGCGTAGCGGGTCCTTGCCGCCGGGGACCCGGCAGGTCAAAAGGGGATCGTCCTTGATGACGGTGCCGACGCCGACCATGATGGCGTCCAGCCTGCCGCGCAGTCGGTGCACCTCGCGCCGCGCGGCGTCCCCGGTCACCCACTTGGAATCGCCGCTGGCGGTCGCGCTCATGCCGTCCAGGGTGAGGGCGCTTTTGAGCACCACGTAGGGGCGCCTGGTCTGGATCCACTTGATGAAGGGGCGGTTCAGCTCCCGGCTCTCCGCCTCTAAAAGCCCCACCTCGACCTCGATGCCGGCTTCGCGCAGCATGCCGATGCCGCGGCCGGAGACCAGCGGGTTCGGGTCGACCATGGCGACGAAGACGCGCGCGACGCGGGCTTCGATGAGCGCCCTGGCACAGGGAGGGGTCTTGCCGAAGTGGGAGCAGGGCTCGAGTGTCACGTAGACGTCGGCGCCCTCGGCCAGCGCTCCGGCCGCACGCAGGGCATGTACCTCGGCGTGGGGGGTGCCCGCTTTTTTGTGCCACCCCTTGCCGACGATGGCGCCGTCTTTCACGATGACGCAACCGACCGCGGGGTTGGGGGCGGTCTTGCCCACGCCCTTTCTGGCTTCGACCACCGCCAGCCGCATCATGTTAAGGTGGTCCGCAAACATTTCGCTTCCTGACACTCGGTATCCCTACTCTCCCTCTCCCCCTGGGAGAGGGGCGGGGTGAGGGCGTTGCAATGGCCGCTTCAGTTTTCCTTTGTGGCAACTCCCTCACCCGCCTTCGCGGACCGAAGCGCTGCGGCGCGCAGGCCCGGCCTTCGGCCACCCTCTCCCGGAGGGCGAGGGGATGGACGGACAGGGCAGGGAGCCCGGGGACTACTTCTTCAACAGGTCCTGCAACTCGACCATGAACTCGTTGATGTCCTTGAAGGAGCGGTAGACCGAGGCGAAACGGACGTAGGCGACCTGGTCGATACCGTGCAGCTCGTTCATGATCCACTCGCCCAGGGTGGTGGTCGGGATCTCGCGCTCGCCGCTTTCCTGCATCCGGGTCTCCAGGCGGTCCACCAGCTTCTCGATGGTCTCCACCGAAACCGGCCTCTTCTCGCAGGCCTTCTGCAGACCATTCACCAGCTTGAGGCGGTCGAAGGGCTCGCGCCGGCCGTCACGCTTGGTCACCAGGGGGAGCACTTCCTCGACCCGCTCATGGGTGGTGAAACGCTTGCCGCAGGACTCGCACTCGCGCCGGCGACGGATGGCGGCGCCCCCCTTGTCGGGGCGGGAGTCGACCACCTTGCTGTCGCTGAAACTGCAGAAGGGGCATTTCATGGCTGCGGCTCCTCGTACTTCTCGACGGTGATGCCGGACTCGCGGATCATCTCCTCGGCCAACTGGTCCGGATACCCGGAGAGGTAGACCACCCGCTTGATGCCGGCGTTGATCACCATCTTCGAGCAGATGATGCAGGGCATGGTGTTGCAGTACAGGGTCGCCCCCTCGATGGAGGTGCCATGCTTGGCGGCCTGAATGATGGCATTCTGCTCGGCGTGCAGGCCGCGGCAGAGTTCGTGACGCTCGCCGGAGGGGATGCCGAGCTTTTCGCGCAGGCAGCCGATATCCAGGCAATGGGCGGTTCCCGACGGTGCGCCGTTGTAGCCGGTCGCCAGGATGTTCTTGTCCTTCACCAGGACGGCGCCGACCTGCCTCCTCAGGCAGGTGGAGCGCTTGGCAACCAGCCGTGTGATCTCGATGAAATATTCATCCCAACTCGGACGCACCATAACGAGCCCCTCTCATTTGAAATTTGGCCAGAATAGCTGTTTTCGCGAGCCCGGTCAAGCGGCGTGAGAATACGGGGGGATGGTTTCACATGAGGAGGATTCCGCCGCGGAAGCCACCGGGATCATTTTGGGGGACCCGCAGAGAGAGCCCTCCATCTCTGACCCGCTGCCGTGCAGGGCAAAGAGTACGACGGCGCCCAGCCCGACGGTACCGGCGGCGTGAAACACGGCGGCAATGCCGAGGCTTCCCTGCAGCAGCGCGCCGCAGAGCGGGCCCACGGCAAAGCCCAGGTTCAGCGCCGCGTTGAAGGTGCCGACCGTCACCGCCATGCCGTGGCGCATCCCCTCTTCCACCAGCAAAGCGCTGCTCGCAGGCTGCGAGAGCACGCTGCAGGCGCCGATGGCCAGGGTGAGCAGCAGCATCTGGTAAAATCCGGGCGCGGCCGGGACCAGGAAATAGAGCACCGACACCGCGCTCCCCCCCGCCACCACCAGGAGACGGCGCGGGGCACGGTCGGAGAGCATCCCCATGGGACGCAAGAGCAGCGTCATGGCGACGGTGCCGGAGGCGAGGATGACGCCGCTGCGCAGGCCGGTCAGTCCCAGCTTCGCCGTCAGCAGGATGGGGAGAAAGGAGCCGGTGAGTGAAATACCGAAGGCCCTGCCGAAGATGAAGGCGAGCAGCGCCCGGTAGCTGCCGGTGCGATCCTGACGCAAAAACCCGGGAGCGGCCGGCCGGGCGTGGCCCCGGGCGTTGCCGCTGCGGTCGCCGCCGGGGATGCCGCGCAGTGCGGCACAGAGGGCGATCAGGCACAAGATGGCAACGGCTGCGAAGACGCCGGCGAAGCCGGAAGCGTCCTTGAGCAGGCCGCCGACGAGCGGCCCCAGGCATAACGCTCCGTAAAAGGAGATGTCGAAGGTGGCCAGGACGGTGCCCCGCCTCTTCTCTGCCGCGCAGCTCCCCACCAGTGACAGGAGCACCGGGCGGAACAGTGCGCAGCTCACACCCTGCAAAAGGCGCAGCACGGTGAGTGTCGGTACGCAGAGATTGAAGAGGTAGCCGGTCGAGACCGCGAGGTAAAGGGCGAGACTTACCAGTACCGCGCGGCGGTAGCCGACCCGTTCGGACCAGGCGCCCAGCGCGGGGCTGCAGAGGATCTTGGCGAGGGAATAGCAGACCAGCGGCAGCCCGAGCATGAGGCCGCGGGCGCCGAGGCTGAAGAGATAGGTCGAGAAGAAGGCGTCGGCGATGCCGAAAGCCAGCGTCACGGCGAAGTTGACCAGGAACAGGGTTCGCAGCAGGTTGCGCTCCGGCATGATGTTTACCCCCGTGCAGTCAGGAACGTCTCGAAGAGCCGGTCGTGCACCTCGATGTGCTCCAGCCAGAGCCGCCGGATCTGCTCCAGCTCGTCGGCCGGCGTACCCTTCCCCAGCGCCAGGCGGTAGCGCAGCTTCGCGGTCCCGATGCTGATGGATTGGTGGCACAGCCGGTGTTCCCTCACCTTGGGAAACGCCACCAGCTCCATGTAGCGCTCCTCCGGTACGATCTGGGTCAGCGTCGCGGTCACCAGTTGATCGAGCTCGCCGGTTACGTCGGACAAGGGGTGGCGGCGCAACTGATCGAGCATCCGGTTCAGGCGGCCGATGATGCTGCGGTAGCGGCTGTCCCACTTAAACGGTTCGTCGTGCAGGATTGCTGTTTCCATCGGTTTCCCTTGCCGGCGGGGATATGCCCCCGCCGGCGAGAAAGGGGGACAGGCACCTGACGGAGCCCAGTCCCCGAGTAGTAGTGCTGCTCTGGGCAAGAAAGGGGACAGGCACCTGACGGAGCAGTCCCCAACTACTGCCGCTCGTTTTTAGAAGGTCATCTGCCACTTGGCGCCGGCGATCAGGGAGCGCGGCTCTTTCTGTCCCAGGGAGTTCTTGAAGTCGTTCAGGTAGTCGATCTCCGGGACGATGTTGATGTGCTTGCCCAGGGCGTAGTTCAGGTTGACGAAGGAAGCCATGCGGGCATCGGCGTGGGCGATCTTGTTGTCGTCCCTTACGTAGGAAACGCCGGTGTAGAGCATGGCCCGGTCGCTGGCCCGGTAGCCTACCTGGCCGAAGCCGCCGTAGGTGTGCGAGTTCTTGCCGTGCAGGGTATCGAAGTAGGCGCCGTTGGCCTGGCCGGGGTTGGCCAGCGTGTTGCCGGTGCCGTTGCCGGTCGCGGTGCTCATCAGGTCGCCGACGTTCTGGCCGGTGAAGACGTTGTAGCTCAATTCGACCGGCGCGAGCTCCACCTTGCCGTGGAAGAAGGCGAGGTAGGAGTAGATGTCGTGCTTCACCGGCGTCGAGTTGTTGGTCGAGCTGGTCACCTTGTACCAGTTGCCGGCTACGCCGCCGCCGTAGCTCCAGTTGTTCAGTTTCCCTTCGTAGCCGACCACCATCTTGGGGAGCATGGTGTCGTAGTCGGTGTAGGTCGCCGCGTAGCTGTTGCCGGTCTGGCTGTAGGCCGCGGTCACGTCGGCGTTGGGGGAGACGTTGGTGGTGTTGTTAGCCTGGTTGCCGACGCGCGGCTGCATGGCGTCGACGTAGAAGCCGTTGTTCATGGTCACCTTGATGTTGGCGTAGCGGCCGTCCCAGAGCGAGCCGTAGCCGTTGAAGCCGCCGTCGCTGTCCCAGACCTGCTGGGAGCGGAACACGTAGGGGCTCGGCGTTTTACCGATGCGCAGTTTCCCCTCCCCGAAGTCCCACTCGCCGTACAACAGCCGGACCTCCACCCCCTTGGAATAGGCTTTCGGGTTGTAAAGCCCCACCTCGGCCACGCCCGAGTACTCGCCATCCTTCACCTTGACGCCGATGAAGCTGTCCCCGAAGTTGTCCAGGCTGAAGTCGCTGTCGTGCCGGGCGGCACCGGTGGCGCCGCTGTAGAAGGAGTTCTGGGTCCAGAAGGTCCCCAGCTTGATGTTGCCGTAGGCGTTGAGGTCGATGGCCAGTGCGGGTGCGGAGCACGCCAGGGCGGCGATGCAGGTCATGGCGGCGATGTTGATCTTCTTCATGGTACTGTTCCCTTTCGATTGGTAGTCGTTGAATTAGTTGCAATACCTGCGGCTGCCGTGGCGGCGTCACCGCCACGGCAGGTATGACGCTACTTCTTCATGCCGGCGTACTTGAGCGCGTTCTCCGCGGCGATACGTCCGGAGTTGATGGCGTAGCCCGCCGTTCCCCCTCCCAGGAGCAGGTCGTAGCTGTCGCCGTACATGCCGCCTGAGTCGGTGCCAACCGCGTAGAGGCCGGGGATCGGCTCGCCTTTGGCGTTCAGCGCCTCGGTGTTGCCGGAGATCTTGACGCCGCCCAGGGTACCCAAGTGCCGCGGCAGGAGCTTGACCGCGTAGAAGGGACCGGTGGCGATGGGGCGCAGGTACTTGGACTTCTTGTTGAACTCGCTGTCCTCACGTACCGCGGCGGACTTGTTCATGGTCTCCACACTCGCCTTCAGGATCTTCGGATCCATGTTGAGCTGCTTGGCGAGGTCCTCGATGGAGTCGGCCTTGAAGGCGAAGCCGCGCTTTTTGGCCAGTTCCTTGTTGAAGGAGTCGTCGAACTTGGCAAGCTTGGTCCCCTGCAGCACCCACTCGCCCAGCGGCATCTCGATTCCCTTCTCGACTGCCAGCTTCCTGGTGGACTCGTCGAAGATGGAATAGGCGGTGCCGCCGATCCTGGTGATGGCGTTGCCGGCGTAGGGCCAGAACTCGACGCTGGACTCGTCCACGTAGCGCTCGCCGCGCGGGGTGACCCAGAAGTAAGGCTGCACCGCGAGGGCGATCATCTGGTCGGCGGGGTGGAAGCCGGGGAGGCCCGGGCGGTACGCCTCGACGGTGCCCATCCCTTCGAGCTGCGCGCCGGCCTTCTCGGCCATCCTGATGCCGTCGCCGTCCTTGCCGATGTTGCCGACCGGGATCACCTCCGGGTACGCGACGTACTTCTTCATCATCTCCTTGTTGTTGGCGAAGCCGCCGGTGGCGATGATCACGGCCTTGGCCCTGATTTTCAGCTGCTCGCCGGACTTCTCCTTGGCAATCACGCCGACCACCTTGCCGCTCTCGGTGATGAGGTCGGTGCCCGGGGTCTCGAGGAGGATCTTGCCGCCGTGATCCTGCACGTACTTCTCGAATACGTTGATCATCCTCTGGCAGTGGAAGTCCCTGGGGTTCTTGTCCGGGTAGTCCGGACCCGGGGCGATGACGTGCCAGGTGAGCGGGCCGCCGAAGCCGCCGACGCCGACGTACTCGATCTTCACGCCCAGGTTGTCGAGCCAGTCGATGGTCTCGGCGGACTTGTCCACGAAGTTCTTGGCCAGGGCGCCGTTGGCCTTCCAGTGGCTGTAGTTCATGATCAGCTTGAAGGCGAAGTCCTTGCTGACGTCGATGCCGATGCGCTTTTGCGGCTTGCTCTCGGCGGCGAAGACCCCTTCACAGAAGCTGCCGGTGCCGCCGACCTTGGCCTGCTTCTCGAGCACGACCACCTTGGCGCCCAACTGCAGTGCCTGGACTGCGGCCGCCAGGCCGGAAGTGCCTGCGCCCACCACTACTACGTCGGTGTTCATTTCCTTCTCAGCCAGCGCCGGAGCGGCAAAGGCGAAAAGGGCCACGAACACCATCGCGATACCTCGAACTCTTCTCATCGATTCCTCCTCTTTGATTTCCCCTAAGGGGGTTGGTGAGACGCGCTGTTGCCGCGTCCTGAACAGTTCGAGCTACTTGTCCTTGAATTCGAAGTCGCTGTGGCACTCGATACACAGGTACTCCGAGGAGGCATGCACGCGATGGCACTTGAGGCACGCCATCCTCCCCAGGTGGGAGTCGTGCGGGTTGTTGTGCAGCGCCTTGGTACGCTGCGCCATCTTGTCGTAGCCCTCGTGACACTCCAGGCAGACCTCGACGCCGGCCGCCGCCGTCGGCTTGTCCGTCTTATGGCAGTCGGCGCAGCCAAGCCCCTCCGAGCCATGCTTCCCTTTGATGTTGGCAGCCGATGCCTCGCGTTGCGCCGGGGACATTCCCGCCCCCAGTGCAACCAGCAGTGACAGCGCTGCGAAAAATTTCCTTCCCACGTTGATCCTCCCATTGATGGTTGTTGACCGACCGCACCGGGCCCGTTACTGTGCTGCCGGCTCTCTCGGGTCGAGATTTCGGTGATAACTCTGCTTTCGGGGTGGGAATAGCAGCGACCGTGCCAGCGAAAAAGAAATCGGATTACAAGCACTTACCGGAAAGCCTCGTATACAACGTGAAAATAACCTATCATTATGATATGGTGGCTTCTTATTCTGGTACGGTGCGAGGAGGCACGCATGCAATCGGCGGATCTGGATTTACGGGAGCTACTTTCCTTCCGTCCCGACGGGGGGACCATGTTCTTCATGGGGCGCAGGGCCATCATCTTCGATGCCATCGCCCTGGGGCTTTTGCGCAAGGAGCTGATCGGTTCGCTGGGCATGGCCGCCGCGCGCAGCATCCTCACCAGGTTCGGCTACGCCCATGGCCGGATGACGGCGGAGAGCCTGAAGCTGGAGTTTCCCGACCTCTTCGCGGACAGCTGGACCGGTCCCAAGCTGCACATGCTGCAGGGGATGGTCCGGGTCGAGGAGAACAAGCGCAGCGACGGCAACGAGGACGAACCGCTGGTCCAGTCGTTCTGGTACGACAGCTACGAGGTGGAGCAGCACCTTTTGCACCTGGGCCTTTCCGAGGACTCGGTCTGCTGGACCTTGACCGGCTTCGCCAGCGGCTACGTCTCCTACTGGAGGGGTGAGAAGGTCTATTTCATCGAGGACCGCTGCTGCGGCAAGGGGGACGCGGTCTGCCACGTCGAGGGGCGGACCAGGGAGCAGTGGGGCGAGGCACTGGAGCCGTACCTGCCCTACTTCGAGTCGGAGAGCGGCGACGAGGTGTTCCAAAACCTGGCCAAGGCACTGCGGGAAACCGAAGAGCGCCTGAAGAAGCAGCGGCGCCAGATGTCGTGTCTGAGCGCCGGGGCGGAGGAATTCGGCTGCATCACCGCGCGCTCCAGCGCCATGCGCCAGGTGGTGGAGTTGACCCGGCGCATCGCCCGGGTGGACTCGTCGGTGATCGTGACCGGCGAAAGCGGCGCGGGTAAGGAGCGCATCGCCCGGCTGATCCACGAGGAGTCGGCGCGCTCGGGGCGCCCATTCGTGGCGGTGAACTGCGGCGCGCTCACCGAGACCCTCCTGGAGAGCGAGCTGTTCGGGCATGCCAAGGGGGCCTTCACCGGTGCGGACCGGGACAAGATGGGGCTCATCGAAGCGGCTCACGGCGGCACGCTCTTTCTGGACGAGATCGGCGAGGTTTCCCAGTCCATGCAGGTGAAGCTGTTACGCGTGCTGCAGGAGCGGGAAGTGAGGCGGGTCGGGGAGAACAAGTCGCGCCAGGTCGACATCAGGGTGGTCGCCGCCACCAACAGGAACCTATCCGACGAGGTGAGCAAGGGGAACTTCCGGCGCGACCTGTACTACCGGCTGAGGGTGATCGAGGTGCGGGTCCCGCCGCTTAGGGAGCGCAACGAGGACATCCTCCCCTTGGCGCGCATCTTCCTGGAGCAGGCCTCCCGGCGCGCCGGGCGCAAGGTGACCGGATTCACCCCCAAGGCGGCCGATCAGCTCCTGCGCTACGGCTGGCCGGGGAACGTGCGAGAACTGCAGAACGCGGTGGAGCACGCGGTGGCGTTGTGCCTGGACACGAGGGCCGACCTTGAGGACCTGCCGGAAGAATTGAGATCGGCGTTGCCCAGGGCGGGCATCGTGGAATCGGTACGTCCGCTGGAGGAGATCGAGCGGGAATACATCCTCGCGGCATTGAGGGCCACCGGCAACAACAAGGCACGCACGGCGGCCGAGCTCAACATCGGCGTGGCCACGCTGTACCGGAAGCTTGCCGACTACGAGAAACAGGGATTTGTTGCCTAGGCGTCCGGCGGGAAAGTTCTTGCCCCCGGCTCCCAAAGAGTGTAAGAAATACCCTCTTTTTTTGCCGACAGCAGAAGGGACTGGCTCCGTTAGGTGCCTGTCCCTCTAGCGGAACGCACCTTTCAGCTCAGCCAGCGTCCTCAAGCGACTAAGGGGACAGGCACCTGACGGAGCCAGTCCCCGCCTGAGGCGGAGATCGTCGGTATCAGTTTTTTTTGAGGAGAGCCTTTGAACATGCAAGACACACCGCAGTTACTGGAAATAGTTGTAGAAGAAAGCGGCCTGCCGCGCGGCGGGGTGCTGGCCACGGTGGCGCTTCTGAACGAGGGGGGCACGGTCCCCTTCATCGCGCGCTACCGCAAGGAGCAGACCGGCGAGCTGGACGAGGTGCAGATCCGCGAGATCGAGGACCTGCTCAACTACCACCGCGAAGTGGCCGAGCGCAAGGCGACCGTGCTGAAAAGCATCGAGGAGCAGGGGAAACTGACCCCGGAGCTTTCGGCGCGCATCGCGACCTGCCGCAAGAAGACCGAACTGGAAGACCTCTACCTCCCCTACAAGCCCAAGCGCCGCACCAAGGCGACCATCGCGCGCGAGCGCGGCCTGGAGCCGCTGGCCCAACTGGTCCTGGCCCAGGAGTTGACGGCAGGCTCGGCGACTGACGCCGCGGCGCCGTTTATCAACGACGAACTGGGAGTCCCCGACGCGGCCGCCGCACTCGAGGGAGCGTCGCATATCCTGGCGGAACAGCTTGCCGAGGACGCCGACCGGCGCGCCATGGTGCGCGACCTCACCCGAGAGCAGGGGATCTTCGCATCGCAGCTTTTGGGCGAAGGCGCCGACCGGGAAGGCAAGTTCAAGATGTACTACGAGTACCAGGAGCCTCTCAAAACGATACCGTCGCACCGGATGCTGGCGATGAGGCGCGGGGAGAAGGAAGAGGTGCTGCGCCTCACCCTGCTCGCGCCGGAAGAGGAGATCGTGGCACGCCTGAAGGGCGGGCTGATCAAGAGGGAAAGCATTTTCAGGAGCGTGCTGGAAGCAGTCGCAGCCGACGCCTACAAGCGCCTCATAGCACCCTCCATCGAGGTGGAGCTGAGGCTGGAGGCGAAGACCAAGGCCGACGAGGCCGCCATCGCGGTCTTCGCGCAGAACCTGAGGAACCTGCTGTTGCTGCCCCCTGCCGGTGGGAGGCGCGTGCTGGGCGTGGACCCCGGGTTGCGGACCGGGTGCAAGCTCGCTGCCATCAGCGAGACGGGGCGTTTCCTGGAGCAGACCACCATCTACCCGCACACCGGCGGGCCTAAGGCGGAGAGCGCAGGAGCCGAGCTGGTGCGGCTCGTGGAGCGCCACGACCTGCGCCTGATCGCCATCGGCAACGGCACCGGCGGCCGCGAGACGGAAGTATTCGTGCGCGAGGCGCTGCGCTCGGCCGGCGTCAAGGCCGAGACGGTCATGGTGAACGAGGCGGGCGCGTCGGTGTACTCCGCTTCCGAGATCGCACGCGAGGAGTTCCCGGAGCTCGACCTCACCATCCGCGGCGCCATCTCCATCGGACGGAGGCTGCAGGACCCGCTGGCGGAACTGGTCAAGATCGATCCCAAGAGCATCGGCGTCGGGCAGTACCAGCACGACGTGAACCAGTCACTGTTGAAGAAGGCGCTGGACGCGGTGGTCGAATCCTGCGTCAACTACGTCGGCGTCGACCTGAACAGCGCCTCCTGGGCGCTCCTCTCCTACGTCGCGGGTCTCTCCGAAAGCCAGGGGCGCGCCATCGTCAAGTTCCGCGACGAGAACGGCGCCTTCCCGACGAGGCAGGCGCTCTTGAAGGTGCCGCGCTTCGGCCCCAAGGCGTTCGAGCAGGCGGCCGGCTTCCTGCGTATCCGCGGCGGCGAGAATCCCCTGGACAACACGGCGGTGCACCCGGAGAATTACGCGGTGGTCGAGCAGATGGCGGCGGATCTTAAGGTCACCGTGGCGCAACTCGCCTCCGATCCAGCCCTTTCCGCAGGGATCAAGCTGGAGCGCTACGTAACCGACAGCATCGGCCTCCCCACCCTGAGAGACATCCTGGCCGAACTGAAAAAGCCGGGACGCGATCCGCGCGAGCAGTTTCAGACCGCGGCCTTCCGTGACGACGTGGTCACTATTGCCGATTTGAAGGAGGGGATGATCCTGCAGGGGGTGGTGACCAACGTCGCGGCCTTCGGCGCCTTCGTGGACATCGGCGTGCACCAGGACGGACTGGTACATGTAAGCCAGCTGTCGCACCGCTACTGCAAGGACCCTAACGAGGCGGTCAAGGTCGGCGAGATCGTCAAGGTGAAGGTGCTCTCGGCGGACCCGCAGACCAAGCGCATCTCGCTCTCCATCAAGCAGGCGATGCCGGAGCAGGCACCAAAGAGCGCGACGCCGAAAGGGCAGCCGAAAGCGAAGGAGCAAAAGCCTGCCAACGACCTCTCCGGGTGGGAGAGGGCCGGGTTCAGGGTTAAGAAATAAACAAAACCATTGGCCACGGAGAACTTCTGAGGAAATCTGAGAAAACAAAACCTCTTGTTTGGTTTTCTCCGAAGTTCTCAGATTTTCTCCGTGGCCAGTGGTTTGCTTTTTTTGAATAAAAAAAGGGGCTGCCGGATGTGGAAACCGGCAGCCCCTTCTTATTTCATGCTCCTTGTGATGCTAACTAGCAGGCGCTTCTCAACAGCTTGCGGCCGGTCTTGAAAACGACTTCGACCTTGCCGGTCTGGCACGACGCGACGACGCCGGTCCCGAAGGTGGGATGGCTGATCAGCGTGTTGGCCTTGAACTTTCCGTCCATGCTGTAGGGAACGGCAAGATCCGGATCGAGCGGCTGGATCATCTCCTCCCAGACGGCCTCGTCGGATACCGCCGGTGCCTTGGCGGCCCTGGTACGGGGCGCCTTTACCTCTTTTTCAGCCTTTGCTCCCTTCACGGTGGCGGCCTTTGGTTCTTTTGCGGGACGATGGTTGTGCTCGCTGCCGCAGGTGTTGCATTTTACCCGCACCACCTGCCCCGCCACCATCGCTACGATGGTGTGGTTCAGCAGCGCCTTGCAACGCGTGCATTGCGAATCTACCATGTCTCCTGCAGTTAAAGCTCTTCTTTCCATTGGGCCTCCCTGACCTTTTTATGCTCAAACAAAAAGGGCTTAACCGTCGGCGGCTAAACCCTTTCCATGCGTTATCTGATTGCGGTGGCAATTCCCCGCTCATCTGCTACGTATCGTTGGTTTAAGCGTTCCTGCTATCTTCTATGTGCTGTTGAAATATAAGGGATTTCGGCCTGCGATGCAAGGGAAAAAACCGGGTAGAGAGCCCCGCTGGGTGCGCTGTTACGGGGAGCGCCGCTGCTCAGTTCGGTGAGCTGTGGCGACGGCAAAAAAGCAGGCGGGCGATTACCAATTCAACCACGATGGCAAGGTAGGCGCCGACAACGACGTCGCTGAAAAAGTGGTAGTTGGTGGCGATCAGGGCGATGCCGAGCAGGACCGAGAGCATGATGCCCAAGGGGCGGGCTTCGGGGTAGAACCGCCACCCCGCAGCCAAGAGGGCGACGATGACCAGCATGTGGCCGGACGGGAATCCCTCGCAGTGCTCTTTCATCTGGAACCAGTGAAAGCCGTAGGCACCGGGCTCGCTCAGCCAGTGACGCGTGTTGGACCGGCCGAAAGCCATCTTCAGCAGCGCCTTGGCAAGGTAGGAGGCCGGTGCGAGCCACACGATCTCTTTGGCCAGGAGTGTGGCGCGGTCGAGGATCCCCCTTTCGGAGCGGAACAGGTAGAAGAAACAGGAGACGGCGGTGGCGGCGATCACCACGCCCAGCAGCAAGTCGGGAAGATCCGAGGTGGCCCGGAGCCAGTGCCGGTTGGCGTAAAGGTAGTCCCTGACGAAAACGGCAACCGGAATGTCGAGGTAGAGAACGCAAACAGCGGTGAAGGGGAGCAGAAGAGCCCCGATCACCGCCAGCCTGCGGGATGTCGCGTCAGTCACATCGGTCATGCAGATCCTGCCGTATCGTCTTGATGTCGAACACGGCTACACCTACCACAGATGCCGTTCAATATGAAGTGCAATCTGCAGCATCCGCCCTAGTGACAGTTGTTGGCGAGGCATTGCAGGCAGTTCCTGAAGGTGCAGACGCCGCAGGCATGTTCCATCAGCACCGGGATGTTGTTGGCCTTGGCCACCTGCATCGCCTCGATCTTGACGCGGTGGGAGACCTTGTTGGTGAAGATGACCATGGCGTCAGCTTTTTTGAGCTTGGCTGCTATGTTGTTCTCGGAGGTGCTGAAAAACTGAAGTTTCACCCCGGCGCGTTGCGCTTCCTCCAGGTAGTGTTTTCCCAAGCGATCCATTCCGCCGATCAGAGCTATGCACATCTTGCCCTCCCCCGGGCGCCAAGGCCCCGGCTTTGATATTCACTTTCACGATGCTGCCAAAAAAGGGGCGCCTTGCTGCTGGTACGAATCAGCAACAGTACCAAGGCGGTCTCTCAGGCAGTCGAGCGGGTTGCATCCGGAAGCGAGACGCTGTGACATCCGGCTGCGGCACTCGCGGTGGCATTCAGCAAGGCGCAGGCTCTGCTCGGGCTTGCCGAAAATTTTCCAGGGCCCCTGGCAGGTGAAGGCCAAGGGGGCCCACCCCATGAAGCCGATCACGTCCTTGAGCGGGTACCCGAGGAACACCCCGATCTCGTGAGGAAAGCCCTCTCCCGTCACGCGCGCTTCCAGTTCGTCCAGCACCGCGTCGAAGTCGTGGACGTTGTCATAGCCGGCTTTGTCCAGGATGCTGCGCACGCTTTTCTGGGCGAGCAGAGCGCCGAGTGCCTCCTGCGAGTAGAGCAGGAGCAGGATGGAAGAGCCGCGGTCGTCGAGAACCCGCACCTTGAGCCCGCTCTCTTCCAGCAGCGCGGCGCCGTGCTCTTTCCAGAGCAGGTACAGGTTGCGCCCGCAGGAGCGGCGCTTGTTGGAAAGACAGACCAGGTTTGCGGGTTTGGCGCCTTGCAGCACCTCGGCAAGCTCCAGCGCCAGGAAGGAGGCGAGACATGCTTCGTCGGTCGGGTAAAGACCGGCGAAGTCCTGCCAGGCAGCCCTCGTCATGCGGCTTGAAGATGCTGCATCGGCGCCGTTTGCCGCTGACAAATCCTCTTTCACTCCAACAGCACTGCTCATGTCCCCTCCAAACTCCTGTCAGCGGTTGCCGCCGACTCTCAATGCCTTAAGCGATCTTTAAGTTTCTTTTACAAAAGCAGCCGCAACAGCGATAATGAAAACTGTTATCAGTTTTATAAAGAAGATCCAGTGAGATGTCAACAGCTAAATTGTGCGAGGTTTTTCGGGTGGGAATTGTTGAGACAGCGGCGGTAAAAAGTTGGGGGTTAAGAGCAAGTCGGCCCCGACCTCTGTTCCACCAGGGGCCGGGGCGTGGCTCCGTTATGTCAGTTACCCCAGGGTTCAGTGAGTTGCAGTGATTTTGTCAAAGCTTCGTCCGCGGCTGCTATGTTATCCGGATCACCCAAAACCGTCTCCACCCACTGATTAAAAGCGTGGACACGGCGCACTTCAGGGAGCGGGGAAACCAAGAGAGTCTCAAGCGCAGTGCTCTTCTCCTCGAAGTCGATGTCCAGGTACCACAGGGCCAGGACGTAGGACGCCATGCCCTGCTCCGACTTGAACCCCTTGTTCTCCGCCAGTTCGACCGCGGCCGCCAGGAACTCGCGGCGCTGATCCCGCCCGATTTTGTAGTAGTCGCTCAGGTCGCGCATCAAGGCCGCGTCCAGCCTCTCGATAAACTCCGCGCGCGCCACCTCGTTCATCTGCTCTATTCGAATTTCCATGATGTCGCCTCCACATTTGGTAATCGTCTAGTCATCACGAGTGCTGCGGATCTTTGGGCGCCTTTGGGCTCTTTGGGGACGCCCGGGTGCAACTCGCGGCAGTACCACCTTCGTTGATCTGCACGCTACTGCCGACGATGGTCACTCCTGTCGGGCTGATTTTGATGAAGTTCTCACCCACTTTCAGCGATATCTCGGTCAACGATTCGAACACGGCGCTCTGGCCTGACAGAAAGAAGATGCCCTCCCCTGCCTCCAAAGCACATTTTGCCGCCACCCTCACGTGCAGATCTGCGCCCACTGAAACGGACATGGTACCATCGACTTTCTCCTTACAATCTCCGACTACCTCCAGGTGCTGATCGCCACACACCTGCTCCAGCCGGTCCCGCTTCACTATCAGGTGCCGGTCCTGCCCCACCCACTCCAGCGAGTCCTCATTCACCCTGTTCACCAGTTCCCGCTGCGCATGAATGCACAACTGCTCCGCCCCCTTCTTGTCTTCGAAGCAAAGCTCGTTGTGCCCTTGCGCACCCGGTGTGGAACAGGACTTTATGCAAGTCATTGTTTTTGCCGCAGGCAACTGGTACGGCGGCAGGTTTACTCCGTTGTGGAGCTGACCGATGATGACGGGGCGATCGGGATCGCCTTCCAGGAAATCGACCACGACCTCATGCCCGACACGCGGGAGAAACATCGCTCCCCAGCCGTTGCCGGCCAGCGGCTGGCTCACCCGGATCCAACAGGAGCTGCTGTCATCGGCTTTTCCCGCGCGATCCCAGCGAAATCTGACCTTGACGCGTCCGTACTGGTCGGTGTGGATCTCCTCTCCTGGCGGCCCCACCACCACGGCCGTCTGCGTTCCCTGCACCACCGGCTTCGGAGTCAGACGTGCCGGCCTGTACGGTGTCTGATGAGGAATGCACTCGAAACTGTTGTGGTAACTGGAGATGGAATCGGTGGCGTATGCTTCCATTGCATTATGCTTCACGGAGACCAGGAGGAACTCCTTACCATCCAGTTCGGGGCTGCAGTGATCTCTGAGTCTGAAGCGATAGCCACTGGCAAAGGCACGGCAGTCGCTACTGCCGACGAGGACGGTGGCCATAGCTTCTTCTTCCTCCATCCGGATCCTTGCCAGTCTGTCGCCTGCGGCCCTGCTGCCGTAACACCCCGGAGCGTCGTACAGTTCGCATTTCGTCCCCTGTGACTGGGCTGCACCGGGAGCTTCCGCCTTTAATCCTGCCCTTGGAATGGCGAAGTTGTAGTCGTTAAGGGAGTATCTGGTGGGATGTATGTAGCGCGTGATTTCCAGGGCGGTGATGACGTCTTCCGTCCTGGTACCGATCGGGCTTGAAAGCGATGAAGCGCTGTGCTGAAACTGACAAGGCGGATTGGCATCGGGAGAATCCGCGATGATCATCGTATGCTTACCCTCCTCGTGCCGGAAGAAATAGAAGAGACCTTCTTCCTCGAAAAGGCGGCAGACAAAATTGAAGGCTGTTTCCCGGTACTGGACACAGAACTCTCTCTTGTCGTAACTCCCGCGCAACTCAAAGCGGTACCAGGACGGACCAAAATCGTTGAATACCTGCTCTACTATTTCCGGTGTTGAGCGGTTCTGGAAAATCCTTATGTCGGCAGATTTGCTGAGGGTCCAGAACCAGGGAACAAGGGTACACCTGTAAAAGGAGAAGCGGCAATCTTCGCCATCCTCGCCGCTCGATCTGCCTTGGGTGAAGCTGGAAATGATCCCGTTCAGGTACCTTTTGTTGCCGTTGGCAAGAGTAATGACAACCGTGGCATTACTGCCGAGCAAGGCTTGGGAAGGAATACTGGTGCGCTCAGACTGCAAAGACAGTTCAAAACTGAAGCTGCGTGAGATGCCCTCCTCGCCGCTGAGCTCGGTCAAAAGCAGGGCGTCCTCGCCAAGCGAGGTCTTCAGGCACATGACCCTGTCACGCTGTGTGAACGCCATGACTACACCTCACAAAAGGTAAGCTTTCTGCTTTCGCACCTAACCGGCGACGGTCACATAGGGGTCTGCATCAAGAACGGAGTTTGGAGCTTTGAGCCACGTGGATCGGCCGAGCCTTGGTGCGTCGAAAGTTGCCTCGCCGAGCCTGCACCCAGGGACTTCCTCTCTTCTTAAAACGAGCCGTATTTCAAACTCGTATTCCGGTCCCACAAGGAACCTGACCAGCGACACCAGATGCTCCAGTCCCTGTCCCGTCGATAGCTCGAGAAATTGTTGGTAGCCCATCGCCCCCAGAGAGAGCCGGAAGTTTGATTGGATGTCGCAGGTCTTGGCCCCACAGACAGCGTCGATGCCAAGGTGGCAATTGTTTTGCCCCAGCATAGTCAGGTCGGCGGGCTCCAGGTCAACCGTACGGGGCACGAACTGCTCGACCTCGGCATCCACGCCGAATACATGTTGAACGAGCTCAGTAATCGTGCTAGCCGATGCTACCTGTCGACTTGCTTGACCGCAGAAGTGCAGCAATGCCTCCGTTGCTGAGAGCTTTTCCCGCAGCCCCTCGGTCCCTAGTCCCAGAAAGCTGAAGAGATGATTGGAGAAGACATCGCTGTTGTCGATTTTCTTCTGTGGCAGAAGCGAGTTGCGCTTCCAAGCATGGTAAAAAATGGAAATCAGGCGGTTGTGGAAGATGTCGTAGAAGTCACCCATGGCATGATCATCGGCCCGCTCCCGCTCCAAAAGCAGTTCATGGTACCAATGCGGCAATACCCCGGAGGGACCGACGAGCCCCATCACGGCAACTTCGACATGCGCGACGCCGTCGTCACCGAGCACAATTCGGGTTACATCAGCTGCTGGGAAGGCAAACCCTTTCCTCACCGTGAAGCTGACCCTTTCCTCGTCGGGTGGTGAGGCGCCCTCTACCTCCTGGCTGTCTAGGTGCAACCGTTCCAGTAGGCGGACAGTTTCAAAAAAACCGCGCGACCGTGTGAAATAATCACGCCCCTGTTTATTCAGCGCATTCCCCTTCACAGCAAGACCCTGTCGCCACTTCGGGGCGGCCACTGTTTGATGATGGTGTCGTCGCTGGCTCGCGCGGCCATAAGCTGCACGAATGAATTCACCGACACATACTGCCCCAGGAACCTTTCCAGAACGGAGGCGAAAAGGTACACGCCGCTGCCGACGTACTTCTCCTCGTCGAAGACAATCGTCACTTCCAATCCGCGACAGAAGCCGGCTCCTATTCTTCTGGTAACTGCTCGCGACCTCACCGAGACGATACCGGCTACCTGGTGCCGCGTGGTAGAGGACGAGGCGAAGTCGTACAGGGACAACAGTTGCCTCAGCGCGCCGGCACCGCCTTCGACGAGGGAAATGTAATTCAGGGAGAGATGGGAAATCAGGCGGCGTTGCAGTTCCCCGTCGAGCGACGGACGTAAAGAGTGCGTTGGTTTGAGAAGACATTTGATCGCGGCAAGCGGCGCGGCAGATTCCGTCTCGAAATCAGGATCGCCGCAAGGAAGCTTGGCAGGGAGGTCGCGATTGGAGCACGTGACGCGGATCAGAAGGGTTTCTTCCAGTGGAGCAGTCGCAGCCTCTGCAAGATCGCAAACGGAAAGAAAAACATCGGTGCCGCCGTGATGCGGGCGCGATGCCGGCCGCCGCTGCATCTGCCAGAAGCGGCCTGCACCATCCTCCCCTCCGCTCCCTGAGAATACGGGGCAGTAGTGCTTCACCTCGGCGGGTGAAGTCGCCCCGGCAGCCGTTACTTCATCGACACTAAGCACCTCGAAGGCACCCTCACGCCGAAGGTCAGGGACGACCCTGTACTCGCTCTTGCCGTGGTTGTGCCTGATCGGCTCTGCTATCTTTTGGAATACGTTGACCATGGGGGTCGCATAGAGGCAGAAGGTTTCTCGCCCAACCACTAAAGATTCCGGTGCTGCAGTGTCGAGGTAAAAGATAAGGTCGACGGAATGACTGAAAGCCGCACCTTTCCCCAGTACGGAAAGGCCACTGAGATCGATGAAAAGGAATTTGTGGGGGAAGGCGAAGTACTCGAGGAGCAGCCGATACCCAGGGAATGAGTGTTGCGGGTATTGAAGAAGCTCCTCATCTGCAGCAAAGCCGACGGGCCGCAGGCAACCGGGTGGCAGGTGCACGGCATCAGCGACCGCTGCACCGGCCGGCACACACTCCACAGAGCAGACGTGATTCAACAGCAACTGGTACAGCAGGAACACGTGCTGGGGCTGACCGTCCAGGTAAAAGCGCAACGTATCGCCCGGAAAGCCGGCGGCTCCGTGCAGCAACAAACGGACCCGCACCGCCTGCTGCGCGCCTTTAACCAACTTTACCGGCGCCTCGAGCGACGCATGGATGACCTCCACGGGCCAGAGCGTGACAGGATAGGCGGTTCTGAATTGGCAGGACACCCCGTCCACCGGCTTCGAGAAGAGAGGCGTCCCCTTGGCGATCTGGTAGCACCCCTCCGGCAGGTTCCTGTACAGAGGCGCGAACTTCACCACCGCGCAGGACGGGATCGGGGCCGTAAGTTGCGGATAGAGCACCTGCAACAGCGACTGGGTGATCTCCGGCAGTCCGTCGTCGATCTTGCGCTGGATGCGCGCGCAGAGGAAAGCGAACGCCTCGATGAGGCGCTCGGTGTGCGGATCCTCGCACTTGGTCGGCTCAAGCAGGAGCCGCCCCGCCACCTTGGGGTACTTCCTGGCGAAACTGCTCCCCGTGTGGCGCAGGTAGCTGAGCTCTCTTTCGAAGTAGTGAAGGATGTCATCAGGCATAGTCAATCACGAGAGGATGGTATAAGCGCCGCTGTTGATGTCGAAGTGAGTGTCGAAGACGGTGGGGAGCGCTACCGGCTCAACTTGCAGCACCGCCTCGATGCGAAAATTCAGGGTCCGCTCTCCCTGCGTCGGCCCTAAAGAGACCGTGACGTCCTTCAGCCGTGGCTCGAAGCAGTCGAGGAGTCTTATTATTTCCAGGCGTACCGCCTGCTGCACCCGGTGTGAGCGCGGGTTGTCCAGACTGAAATCACGGCTGCCGTAACTGATAATGGAGTTCTGCAGATATGAAGTGAGGGGGACTGGCACCTGCGGAGCCAGTCCCCTGAGCGGCAGTCCCTTGGTCGGGTTCAAAACCGAGAAACATCTGGTGTTGAAAAGGTTCTCCAGGTCGCGCAGCACCGAGTCGATCAGCGACCTCAGGCTGCTGCGGGAGGAGCGGGCGGTCTCAGCCGGACATTCCGGGTCACGGTCGGTGAGCCTGTCCAGTAGGGATTGTCTCGGTTCCGGCTGGTATCGCATGCGCCCTCCCGCCATCGTGCTGGTTGCCATCACACTTTCTTGTTGGTTTCCAGGTTCCATCCCGCGGCGACCTGGCCGCCGCCGGAGCCGTCGGCGCGGTTTTGCTGGGTGTAGGCGAGCTCGATCTTGCCGTAGTTGAAGGCGATCTCCTCGACGGGGATGGCTTCGCCGCCGTGGGCGCTGCCGCCGGGGCGGTTCAGGCTGATGATGACGTTGGAGAGTTTGTACTCCATGTACTTCAACTTATCCCCGCCGGCCCGGCAGATCTCCAGGGTGACGCTGGGGATGTGCCGACCGGTGGCGCAGGCCTCGAAGAGCTTGGGACTCGCCTTGTCCAGCACCTTGACGACGCTGAAGTCGGAGAAGCTGGCGCGCTCGGCGGAGGCGCCCCCCGCGCTGCTGGCGGTGCCGGAGGTGGGTTGGGTGACGGAGAAGTTGTAGGAGAGGACCTCGATCCAGTCCCTGTGCTTGTCGTCGCTGCTCTCTCCCGGTATCCCTTCTATCTTCAGGAATGCATCGAAGGCCATGATGTCCTCCCTTTCGTGGTGGTCTCAATATGGTCAATTCGTCCTTGGCGACGGCAGGTTGGCAACGAGTCTCAAGGATATGGTGAGTTCATCCAGCTGATAGTGCGGCTTCAAGAAGGCCACGGCCCGGTAGCATCCCGGCCTCCCCGGCTGGTCGAACACCTCGATGCGAGCCTCCCTCAGCGGGAAGCGGGCCTTCATCTCCTGCCCCGCATCGTCATCCAGCAGGACGTAGCGGCTGATCCACCGGTTCAGGTAATCCTCGACGTTCTTCCTGGTCCCGAAGCTGCCGATCTTGTCCCGCATCATGGCCTTCAAATAGTGGGCAAAGCGCGACACGGAGAGGATGTACTGCAGTTGTCCCGACAGTCTCGCGTTGGCGTTGGCGGCATCGGTGTCGTAGATCTTGGGTTTGTGTGCGCTCTGGACGCTGAAGAAGGCTGCCATGTCGGTTCCTTTGCAGTGCACCAGGGGCACGAAGCCGAGGTCGGCAAGCTCCTTCTCGCGCCGGTCGGTGATGGCGATCTCGGTCGGGCACTTGGCGGCCAGCCCGCCTTCACCGGTGTCGAAGGTGTGGATGGGGAGGTCGGCGACCGCCCCTCCCCCTTCGACGCCGCGGATGGCCGCGGTCCAGCCGTACCTGGAGAAGGCGTCGGTGATGCGGCCGGCAAGACAATAAGCGGCGTTGCCCCAGAGATAGTTACCGTGATCGCCGCCGCATTCCTCCTCGAACTGGAATGACTCTGCCGGGTCGGCATCCGGCCCGTACGGCAGCCGCATCAGCACGTGCGGCAGGCAAAGCGCCACGTACTTGGCATCCTCCGACATCCGGAAGGAACGCCACCGGGCGTAGTCGGCTCCCTGGAAGATCTTGGCCAGATCCCTCGGTCCGTCCAGCTCCGCGTAGCTGTCCACACCGAACAAGGTCGAGGAAGCGGAGGTGATCAGCGGAGCGTGCGCCGCTGCGGCGACCTCGGACATCCGCGTCAACAGCGCCAGGTCCTGCGGCGCGTTGCCGAACTCGTAGTCGCCGACGAGGCAGCCGTAGGAGGCGCCGCCGAAGCTGCCGAATTCTTCTTCGTAAACCTTCTTGAAGAGCGCGGACTGGTCGAACTCGGCCGCCTTTTCCATGTCCTTGGCGAGCTCCTGCTTGGAGGCATTCAGCACGCGGATCTTCAGATCGGTGCCGGTCTCGGCCTGGTGCACGAGGTAGGAAAGCCCGCGCCAGGACGCCTCGAGCTTCTGGAACTGGGGATGATGAATGATCTGATTGACCTGGTCGCTGACCAGGCGGTCGATCTCGGCGATCCTGGCGTGAATCATCCGCTCGACGTCGCCGCCGGGCACCATCTCACCTGCCACTACCTGCTGCACCAGTTCGACCAGCATCTCTGTCGCGTATGGCTTCTGGTCTTCGCAACGCGCCAGGCGCCCCTCGGTGACGATCAGGTCGAGTAGTTGCCGGCCAGGCTGCCGCTCGGCTAACCGCACTTCTTCTTTAGTGAGTTCTTCCATGCCTCCCTCCTTTTCAGGCGCTCTCGCCGCTTCCGTCACCGCTGTCAGGGGTGTGGCAGATTGCCTGCAGCGCCTCGCCACCGGCCAGTAGATCCCGCAGCAGTTCATCCAGCCGGTCGTTGCCGTCCAGCCGGTTCAGCAGGTCGGAGAGCCGCCCCCGCGCCTCTACCAGTTTCCGAAGCGGCTCCACCTGCTGCGCCACGCGCTCGGGATGGAAATCCTCCAGCGCGGCAAAGCGCAGGTCCACGCCGATTTGGCTTCCGTCGCCGCACAGCGTGTTGTCGGCCCTGAAGGCGAGTCGCGGTGCGACAGCTTCCATGACGCGGTTGAAATTGTCCCGGTCGATCTCCACGAACTTCCGCTCCTTGAGCTTGGGCAGAGGGGTGTCCGGCGTGCCCGACAGGTCGGAGAGCACTCCCACGACGAAGGGGATCTCTTTCACCTCCACGCCGTCATCGACCTCGACGTCATAGGTGATACGGACCCGAGGCGCCCTCACCCGCTCCAGCTTGCGTTGCAGACTTTCCGAAATGGACATGGTCTCTCCTTCTGCCGCCCCCTACTGGGGATACGGCATCGCCTTGGTGACGTCGAGCAAACAGATGCGCTTGAAGAGCGTCCGGGCAAGGTCGAGGTCGCTGTCGCGGGGGCCGCCATCCTGGAGACAGCGGTAATACGCGACCAGCACCTCGGCGACCCAAAGCGGCGACTCCCAGCGCTCCAGGTGCAGCTCCTCGATAATGCCGTGCAGTTCCTCCACGATCGGCCGGGCCAGGTCCGCCCTGCCCGCCTCCAGGCAGAGCCTGGCCATCAGGAGCCTGACCCGGTTACGATCACGCAGTGAGTCGGTGGCATTGGCGGCGCAGAGCAACATGGCCAGCGCCTCCTGTAACCGCCCCGCCCCGACCATGGCAAGTGCGTCTCCCCACAGCGAGCCCTCAGGGAGCTCGCCCCCGGAAATTCCGGAAACGGCTGCAGTGGCTGCATGAAGACCCGATGCCGGGCCAGGGGCGCCCCCCTCCCCGTACAGGTCGTTGCCCTCTCCACATCGCGCCGAGTTAGGCCCTCCTGTCATCGGGGCGGATGCTGCATTGCCTGCCTCCCGGCGATAGAGCGTGTCGGCGAGTGTACTGCAGCCGTCGATGGCAGCGGCAAGCTCGGCAAGAGTGGGCGCCGTGCCCGGGAACTTCGCTTCCAATACAGCAGCCAGCCGCTGCACTCTCCGGCTGCACTTGGCAGCCCCATCCCTGAGGGCCGCGGCATAGCGTGCACCGGAGCGTGCCACCGCAGCATCGAAATCCTCGGTGCTTACCGCGGACTCCGCCAGCAGTTGCTCGCGCCGGCTCTTCTTGTCCTCGTCGATCTCGCCATAGCGGTTCCTCACGTCCGCCTCGGATCCCACCTCCCGGGATTGCCGCCATTGCAGCCATGAGTAGCCGGGGGTGAGCTCCGGATCGGTCAGCGGAATCATCCTGACCTGCGAGGCGACTTTTCCATCCAGGAATTGAAAGGGGGTAGCGCGATATTCCAGGTCACCCTCTTCCATCTGCGGATAGACCGTATCCCAGAAGCGCTCGGCGAGGCCGGTGATCAGGTCCAGCCCCAGCGCCAGCCCCGGGAAGCCTTCGGTGACCGTGAGGGCTTCGGCTAGCCACGCCGCTATCTGCAGGTCCTTGCTCCTTTCGCCGAGGGCGGAGGTAGCGAGGGAAATCGCCTTGTCCCAGTTGGCCTGCTTGACGTCGTGTTGCCAGTCTCCCATGGCAACGGCATCCTCGCAGCGGCGTGCCTCCATGATTTCCTCGTACACGGTCGTGTAACGCAGGTCACTCCCGGCAGGACTTTCGGAAGAGATGGGCCGCAACAGCTTGTCGACGCAAAGATCCCTGATCATGGCGTCCCCCTAGTCCCAGCATTCCGCGATCTTCACCGGAACCCGCGCGGGGAGCGTCTCTGCGGGCTGGGCAGCCAGGTCCCCGGCGCCGAAGAGCTGGTAATTGACTTTGATGAAGCGCACACCCAATCGTTGCAGAGCTTCCTTTTCCTGCGGGAAGTTGCGGGGGTAAAAGGTGTGCCGCCCGGCCGGGAAATCGCGCAGGAACTCGGTGAAGCCGCTGCTGCCCAGATATCTCCTGGTAAGAGTGGTGTCGCCGACATCGATCTGCAGCACCACGTCGCTGCAGGCGTCGGGCAGGTACACGAAGGGCCTGCTCACCGGGTAGTTCATGTTGACGATGGACTGCACCCCCGTGGCGCAATGCAACTCGAGCCGCGTCCCCTGCGGCTTGACGCGGGCCTCGGCGTTGGCGTCGGTCGGCAGCCCCTTGATGGTGACGTGGTAGACCGGCTTGGGAGAACCGGCTGCGGCGGCAAGCTTGGCCTTACCTCCCTGCGCCAGGAACGAGTAAAATTCGGGCTTGAACGGGATGGAGCCCCCCAGGGCCGACTTGGGGAAATAGCCGCGTGCGGGGCTCCAGCCGATAAAGGGGTTCACGTAGTCGCCGACGTACTTCCACACCGGCCCGTCCTTGCCCAGCAGGTACTGCAGGCTCTGGGGATCCCTGCTTCCCTGCACCTCCTTCAACACCGTCTGCTCCCACTGTGCCTGCAGCGCGCATGCAGTCTCCATGCGGATGTAGGTGCCGTAGAAGGTTATGGGCCCGTAGATGAGGCGGGCGAAGGTGTCGTCTCCCTGCCCCTGCACGAGGAGCTGGTTCAGACGCTGGGCCGCCTCTGCTGCCTGGAACAGCGGGGACTTGCCGGACTCCGCCGAATCGCCGAAGGCCTGCAACGCCATCCGGTGCGCCAGCGCCCTCGATTTGGCCACCGGAGCGATCTGCGCCACGGCGTTCAGATACTCCCGGGCCAGGTTGGCGCTTTGTTCGTCGCCGGGGAGGTTTTCCTTCTTCCCCCCCAGCCGCCCGATGGTGCCGGCCACCCGGCTTGCCTGTCCCGAAAGTGAAGATGCGACCCCGGCGGGTCCGGCGCCCTTGAGCGCCTGGAACCGGTACAGCTCGGCGATCCAGACCGGCAGAGGCTCGGCCGGGTCGAAGGGCTGCAGTTCGGTCAGGGCGCGTCGCATGAAGTTGAAGTAAGGCCCCTGCTCTCCCGCCATGGCGGCCGCCGCGCTCTGCCACTCCTTCGGTGCCAGCAGCCGCAGCGCGCCGGCGGGGAGTTGTGCCGCAAAGCTCTGCCAGGCGTTGAAGGCGGCCTCCCGGTAGCTGCGCCAGAACTCCGCCCGCGCCCGCTCCAGGACCTCGCGCTCCGGGTAGGCTGTGCTGAGCTCGCCCAGCACAGCGGTGATGCGCTCTCTTCCGTTGCGGGTGAAGCAGGCGGCCAGGGACGGCTCGCCCTGGAGTGCCCTCGATCCTCCCCAGAACTCCTGCAGGGAGATCGGCGCCGCCGTTTGCTCCCGGTCCACGTACCCTAGCACCCAACTGAAGTCCGCTCCCTTCAAGAGCACCAGGCGCTTGAGCAGCTGCTGCAGCCGTTGCAACTCCTCCGACATCTGGGCGGGATCGGCAAGCCAGGCGACGTAGGCGAGGTAAAGGTTGCCGGCGGCGGGGTCGGACCATCCCTGCGCCGGTGCTGCCAGCACCCGGTAATCCGGCACGGGATGGGAGGCGAGCCCCGTTTCATCCTCACCCGCGAGCCTCCCTTTGAGGAGGTTGCAGCGCCGGCTCAGGTGCAGCACCACCCCCCCGAAAGCGGAGTCGGGCAGGGCTGGAGAAAGGGCGTCCAAGGCCCCCGCCATCTCCGCATCGAAAGGCGCCAACAGGTGCTTTCTGTATTCCTGGCAGTAACGGGCCTTGAGCGCCTGCTCGACCTCGCGGCTGCGGCTCAGGCCGAAGCGCGGCAGCCACCAGTTGCGGTTCTTTAGTTCCACCTCCACGATGGCCCGGCGCATAGCTTCCAGCGCGGCAAGATCGGCGGCGGTATCGCCCTGCAACCGCGGCATGCCGGCCGCCGCATAGGAAGCCAGCCGCAGCACGCCGATGTTCTTGACGAAGGCGCCGGTGAGCATGGCGCAAAGCGAGATGCCGATCAGCAGCCAGCAGACCAGGGCCAGGTTGTCCGATAGACGCCGCCATTTGAGCGTCCGGGCGCTTAGAGCACACAGCCCGCGGTCCCGGGGCAGTACCTTCTCGAAAAGATCGTGCAGAAACGGTGCGTGAGCGGCGGCAACGTGCTGCGGGTCGCCGGGAAGATGCCGGGAGAGGGGTCGGACCGGCAGCGCGCTGCAAAGGTAGATGCCGCGCAAAAACGGGGTTTCCTGGTAGTGGTTCTGCCCGAAGGCGGCTGGCATGAAGAGCTCGAGACCGGGGCGCAACTCCCGCAGTTGATCCGGGAAGAGCAGCAGGCGACCGTTGGCAGGCGCAGGTGCTCCATGGTGCAGCAGCAAAAGGCGCAGCATCCGCATCCTTTCGTCGACCAGGTCGCAGAACCGCTCCAGCAAGCGCGGCAGATCGGCATCGAGCTCCCGGTTCAAGAGCCCCACGGGCTGGTCCAGGGTCCCGGAAGGGAGCGCGCCGCAGAACTCGCTCATGCCGCTTACCAGGTCGCACTTGGTGATGAGCAGGTATACCGGGAAGGTGACCCCCAGGTGACGGATCATCTCCTCAATCCGGCAGCGCAGTTGCCGTCCCTGCTCCTCGAGCTGCGCGGGGTCGGCGGCCAGCAAACTGTCTGCAGCCACCGTGACCATGACCCCGTTGATGAGCTCGGTCCTCCGATACCTTTTCAGTAACGACAAGAAGGTCAGCCACTCGTCATGATCGCCGCCCGCGTCCGCCGGCACTGCGTAGCGCCCCGCGGTGTCGATGACGATGCCTTGATCATAGAAGTGCCAGGAGCAGTTCGCCGTCGCCTCATGTTCCGGCCGCTCGGAAAAGGGGGACAACAGGCGGGCGCCCCGCACCGCGCTGGTCTTGCCGGAACCGCCGGCGCCGAGCAACAGGTACCAGGGGAGCACATGCAGGGGGTCGCCTTCCTGCTTGAGATGCGACCCCTTCAGGGTGCGCACCGCCGCCCGGAAGTTTTGCTGCAGTTCCAGAATCCGGTCCTGCCGCGCCGGCTCTACCGGGGACGGATCGAGCTGGGCCGATTCCGCGCGGGGGGGATGTGCCGGCTGGTCTTGTGCTGCTTCCGCCCCCTGCGGCACCGGCTGCTCTTTGTCCTGCTGCGCGCGCTGCACAAGCTTTTTGAGCCACTCCAGCGCTCCCCACAGCAGCAGCACGATGAAGGGAAGGAAGATGCCTATGCGCCACGGCCAGGTAAGGAGCGGGATCATCACGAAAGCGACCACCGTGATGGGAAGCAGGGCCGCGCCGAAGAGCAGATATTTACAGCAGGTGAGCACGGTGTACTTCTGCACGACGCACCTCCTCCGCTAGAGGTTCGGCAGGGCCAGACCGTTCAGGACGTACCGGAACACGAGGTACATGAGGGCGAAGATGATGACCGGCGCCGCTATCAGGACCGCAGACAACGGGGTCAGGGTGAAGGCGGGTTGGCGTGCCGGGAGTTGGCTGCCGGGAAGTTCCGGCAGGGACTCGGGAAAGAGGGCGAGGCCGTCCAGCGCAGGAACCGTATCCGCCGTGCCGAGAAACCGCTTCAGCTGCGCGCCCCTCAACTGCTCCAGCAGAAACTCCCCCTGCTCACCGATGTAGCGTCCCTTAAAACCGAGGGCGAGGCAGGTGCAATAGACTTCGTGCACCTCCTGCTGCTCCCCCAGGCTCTCCAGCCGCTGGAACGCTTCCACCCCGGCATCGGTGGTCCTGTAGAAAAGACGCTGCAACTGCTCATGCTGCCAGAGTTGCCGGTCGGGCCACTGCGAGGCGAGCAGGGTCTCGTCGACCCAGGCACAGACGATGAAGCGGGCCTGGTCGAACTGGTCGGGATCACAGCCGCACTGCTTGGACAGCGCTTCCGATTGCGCCAGCAACTGCCGGATTTCCCCTTTCACCTCGGAATAATCGGCCGCTCCGTGCGGCAGCGCGTTACGGAACTCGACGACGTGGGCCAGCAATGGCATGAAGCAGTCGATCAGTCTCATGGTCAGCACCTGGTGACGATCATCAGCTCGGCCTCCAGGTCATCAGGCGCCTGATCCCAGAAGAGGGCGATGTTGTGCCACTTCTGCACGAGGTCCCAATGTTCGGAGCGGCTGTCGATGGAGAAGTACAGGGTTGATGAGCGGCGCGGCAGCTCATGGGGCGGGTTGGGCAGGTGCTCAAGGGCGATACCCGGCAAGGCCTGCGCGATCAGGAGAGGAAGCCTTTCCCGGGCTGCCAGCTTGGCGAGGCAGGTGAGGGATGCAAGCACTGCAGCGGGGTCAGCCTCGGTAGTAACCGCCAGGTAGAAGCGGTTTCTCCCCTGGAAGTGGGCGGCGGTGAGGTCGGCATTGTACTGGGTGCCGTCGAAGCAGAGCCTGAGGGCGTATTCCGGCCCGGTGCAAACCTGGTCCAGGAGCTTCAGGACCAGATCATGGGCCTGGGCGAAACAGCCGCCGAGATCGAGGTGGTTGTACTCCGGAAGGAAGGCAGGCCCCTCGGCCACGGCGTCACCCGAGCAGGCGACGGACTCGGAAAAGCAGGAGAGTTCGGCCACCAACTGCGCCAGCACGCCGTAGAGCTGCCAGGGGTGGACCCGGGCCAGGATGAGGTGATCGATCTGGGCGAGGTAGCGGTTCACCGTCCTCAGGGCCAGGAGGTAAGCCAGGTCCTTGGAGCCGAACTCCGCACCCTGGATACCGCGCTGCCTCTTGCAACTTTCCATGCGACGGGAACGTACCGCGACCAGGTCCCGTATCCCCTGCACCAGGTCGGCCAGCAGCGGCACCGCGGCGATGGTGAGACAAGGGGGGATGAAGTCAGGAGCTATCCCGAGTTCCTCGCCGCGCAGCTCAAGCTTCGCCAGGGGGAGCAGCAGGTAGTCGCCCAGGAGGTCCAGCTCGCTTTCCCAGAAGAGCTTCAGGACGTGGTCCAGTTGCCGGACTTCCGCGTCGGGCCCACCGGCGTGCAGGTCCGGATAGGAACTGCCGTCCGCGGCTGCCAGGTACCGGGTGTTGCATCTGGCCGCCTCATGCCCCTGCTGCAGGACGGCCACGTTTTCCGCCCGTGCCTGCCATTTCTTAAGCCCCAGGTACACCGTCAAGGGAGCGCCCTTGCCGACCGCCCCTTCGGGGACCAGCCGCGGCTCTACGACCGCATTGCCGGGGAACTCGATGTAGGTGCCGTCGGGAAAAAGGAAGGCGCCGCTGACAAGTTCGACGGAGGGCACCCCCCTGGAAAAGGTCCGGACGACACCCCGGGAGACGCCCCAGAAGTGGGGCATCAGGTGGCTGTGGTACGGGATCAGCAGGGAGTGTGCGCCGCGCTCGGCAAGCTGGAAATGCTGCGGCTGCAGGAACATGCCCTGGTGCCAGAAGATAGGACGCAGCGCCGTGTTCATTCGACCCTCGCATTGGTTATCTCCTGGGCCCCGAGGTCCAGATGCAGTGCCCCCTGCGGTCCGTTGGCCGCGCCAGAAGGAATGGGGAGCAGTTCCGTCACCTTCCTCTTGCCGAAACTGTAGTAGCCGGTGGCCAGCCCCAGGTAGCGCGTGCCGGCGCCCTTGTCGCAACTGTGGCTGAGTTCCTGGCCCGGCTGCACGACCATGAGCTGCGCATGAACCACCGACGGGTCGAAACGGCCGCATTCGAGCAGTTTCGGCACCCCGTCCCTGTTCTGCGCCAGCTGCCGGAATCCTTCCGGCTCCTTGAGCTGGTACAGGCAGAGCAGCAGCGCGTGGGAACTCCGGTCGTAGCGGTTGAGCTGGGGATCCGCCTGGACCTTGAGCGTGATCACCTCGCCCGGCCGGACGGACGCGCCGCTTTGCGCGAGCCGCATGTTCATCGTGCAGCCTGCCAGCAGGCCCAGGAGTGAAGCAGCGAGAAGTACCCTGTACATGGCCACCCCCATCGCGCTCGAGCATGCCCGGAAGGCAGGCTTCGGATGTCGCGCCCAAGGACAACGCACAGGTTAGCATAAATTTATTAGCTGCAAACACCGCGGCAGGATTTTAATTTGTGCCACCGCCGGCGGGACTTATGGTATAAACGAGGCTGGTTTCGGGGACAAAGAAATGGAGCAAGCGGAGTCAGCAGTGACGGCGGATTTCGTGGCGGACGACATAACGGGCGTCATCCTGGTGGGGGGCAAAAGCCGTCGCATGGGGCGGGACAAGGCGTTCCTGCAACTGCTGGGGAGGCCCCTTTTCGAGCGGGTGCTCGACCTGTTCGCGGAGTCTTTCCCGAAGGTCGTGCTGGTGGGTGACCGGGGGGAGCGCTTCGCAGGCTACCCGCTGCAGGTGCTCCCCGACCTCGTCCCCGGCAGTTCCCTGGGCGGGGTCTACACCGGGTTGTGCGGTGCCGACAGCGAGTGGATCTTCGTGGCTTCCTGCGACCTTCCGTTCCCGAGCAAGACGATCCTGCAGCATCTGTGCTCGCTCAGGGCGGAGTGTGACGCGGTGGTCCCGAAGACCAGGCAGGGGTACGAACCTCTTTTCGCGCTGTATTCCAAGCGTTGCCTGGAACCGATCCGGGAACTGCTGGAGGGTGGTGATTGCTGCGCCTACGCCTGGTATCCGCGGGTCAGGGTGAAGGAGGTCGGCGCCGATGAGATCGCGCGCCTGGACCCGGCAGGCACCGCCTTTCTCAACCTCAACACACCGGAAGACGTTATCAATACAGGAGGAATTACATGACGGTCAAGGCAGTATCCTTTGTGGCAAAATCCGGTACCGGGAAGACGACCCTGCTGGAGAAAGTGATCGTGCACCTGAAGGCGCGCGGGTACAAGGTGGGGGTAATCAAGCACGACGCACACCGCTTCGACATCGACCATCCCGGCAAGGACAGCCATCGGCTCACCGCGGCCGGCGCAGACACCATGCTGATCTCGTCGCCCGAGAAGCTCGCCATCGTCAAGAAACACACCCAGTCCCCCCCCATCGAGGAACTGATCGAGACCTATTTTTCCGACATGGACATCGTGGTCACCGAAGGGTTCAAGAAGAGCGGCATGCCCAAGATCGAGGTGAACCGCCAGGAGCGGAGCACCACCCTGCTCTGCCGCGGCGAGGCCTACGACCCCACCCTCATTGCGGTAGCCAGCGACGCCGATCTCGACCTCGACGTGCCGGTGCTGGACCTGAACGATCCCGCCGCCGTCGCGGACTTCATCGAGGAGACCTTCCTGCAGTAACGGGCCATCTTCTACTGCCAGTTCAATGAAAAAGGGGGACCTGCCGGTCCCCCTTTTCTTTTGCTGCTCCGGCATTTGGGGCTCGCTCGGCCATCACGCCTCTTCCATGAGTTGCCATTCCGCGTACCCATCTTTACGCTCGTCCACATGCCGGCCTGAAAGTGCAACGCGCTCCTGGACAGGATCGGTTTTGACCGTGACGTAAGCACGCACTATGGCTGCCACGGTCGCCTCCTGCAGCGTTATGGAACTGCCATCCGCCAGCTGCAAGGTGGTGCGCAGGTGCCGGTGCCCTTTGGGCACCTCCATCACGACGCGGGTCACGTCTTGGGTCCTCAGTATCGTCTCACCACCGATTTTTTCCATGACACGCCTCCGCACAGCCTGAATGCAGCCCCAATGCAAAAAACCCCGGTAGCGGAAGCTACCGGGGTTTTATTAATTAATTGGAGCGGGAAACGGGGTTCGAACCCGCGACTTCAACCTTGGCAAGGTTGCACTCTACCACTGAGTTATTCCCGCTCAACAGAGATCCTGTTTATAGCAAAACAGGCTTCCCCAGTCAACCTCTTTTTTTAATGACACGAAAAATTTCATCCGCCAATGTGCCAAATGTCGTATCATATCGCGCACCATCGGCTATACTGCTCCCATGAGAAGAGACGACAGGGACCGAAAAGGAGATGTACATGGAGAACAGAAAGGCGGAGCTGATCGAGACGCTGCTCCCTAAGGACACCAACTCGTACGGCAACATCTTCGGCGGCGTGATCATGAGCATCATGGACAAGACCGCCGGCGTGGTCTGCTGGCGCTATTCCCGCAAGCGCGTGGTCACCGCCTGCGCCCAGCGCATCACCTTCCACACCCCGATCAACGTGGGAGAGGTAATTTACTCCCGGGCCACCATCATCCACGTCGGACGCAGCTCCATGGAGGTGGAGGTGATGGTGGAAGCGGAGAACGTGACCGACGGCGCCAAGCGACTGGCTGCCAGCGGCGCATTCACCATGGTGGCGGTCGACGAGAACTGGCACCCGGCGCCGGTGCCGCAATGGCAGCCGGTGACCGAGGCGGAACTGGAAAAATGGCGCGAGGTGGAAAAGAGGAGAAAGAAAGGATGAGCCTGCGCATGCTCCTGCTGCTGCCGGCGCTGCTGCTGCCCGGGTGCGAGACGCTGAACGACGCCATGGTCCGGCACATGCTCAAGGAACCCGGGATGAGCGGAAGGATCAGCGACCAGATCCGCGACGGTCTGCAGAGGCGTGAGAAGGCTCCGCCGGCGACGGTGCCGGAGGCCCCTCCCCCCTTCCTCGATCAGGGGTAGAGAAAGGGCGCCGGCGTGCGCGGGATGGCGCAGATGTCGAGGTGGGCGACGCCCCACTCCAAGATTTCCGCCGGCGCCGCGCCCTGCAATTCCGGCGGGGGGGACTGGCCCAGAAAACGAAGTGCCGCCAACAGCAGCCTTCCCCCCTCCTGCTCCAGGTCGCGCCCGGCGGCAAGGGAAACCGCGTTGTCGCGCTTGCTGAGCTTGGCGCCGTCGGGTCCGGTGACCAGCGGCAGGTGGAAGTAGGCGGGCGTGGGGAAGTCGAAGATGCGCTGCAGGTAGATCTGGCGCGGCGTCGAGGCCAACAGGTCTGCCCCCCGCACCACCTGGTTCACGCCGGAGGCGGCGTCGTCGACTACGACCGCCAGGTGGTAGGCGTAGGGCCCGTCGGCCCGGTGGATCACGAAATCGCCGCAGGACGCGGTAAGGTGCTGGCTGTAACGTCCCATGATCCCGTCATCGAAGGAAATCACCTCGTCATAGACCTTGACCCGCAGCGCCCGCTCCACCTTCTCGGGCGGTAAGCCGTCGCGGCACAGTCCCGGATAAACCAGCCCCTCTTCATGGGGCGCCGAAGCGATCTGGGCAATCTCGCTCCTTGTGCAGCCGCAGGCGTAGGCCAGCCCGCGCCGTTGCAACTCATCCGCGGCGGCACGGTAATGCTCGGTGCGCCTGCTCTGGTACAACACCTCTCCATCCCAGTGCAGGGCGAGCTTCTCGAGGGTGGCCATCATGTCGTCCGCGATGCCGGGCACCACGCGCGGCAGGTCGAGGTCCTCCATGCGCAGCAGCCACTGCCCCCCCGCGTTCCTGGCGACCAGGTAGCTCCCCAGCGCGGCGACGAGTGACCCCACGTGCAGCGGCCCGGTTGGCGACGGTGCAAAACGGCCGACGATCATGTCCTTGTCCGATACGGTAGTCATCGAGGAGTACCAGAAAAGCCCCTGGCCAGGACCAGGGGCTTCGTCGTTAGAGGAAGGAGCAGCAGTAGTCAGAGACGGCGGTTACCTTCAGCTTGAAGCTGGAGTTCTCCGGCACCTCGAAGGCCTCGCCACCCTTGATGGTGACCCAGTCGGGGGAACCGGGGAGCAGCACGGTCATCTCGCCGGACATGATCTCCATGAGTTCCGCGGAACCGGTGTTGAAGGTGTACTCGCCGGGCATCATGATGCCCAGGGTCTTGCGGGACCCGTCGGCGAAGAAAATGGTACGGCTGGTAACGCCGCCGTCGAAATAGACATTGGCCTCTTTGACCACCGTTACGTTGTTGAATTCAGACACAGCTACCTCCTCAATGGTATGAAATTGGGTGCAAACCCTTATTAACGCACTCCCTCAGAGGCCGGATGCCTCTACGACTCCCACTCGCCGCTCTCCCAGCGCTCCAGGGCGGTCTGGGCACGAAACCCGATCAGCCCAGGCTCTCTGGCGATGACGGTGAGGGTTGCCACGCAGCGCTCGGGAGCTTCCCGCATGGCGTACACCGCTACCATCCCGGCAACGACCGGGTTGGGGTCTTCGAGCAGACAGAGCAACTCGGCCACCCCGCCCTCCCGCTGCAGGGCACGGTAGTAACGGGTCAGATCGGCAACCTCGGCGGCAGCCAGATCCTCGGCCATGACCTCCAGGGCCTCGGCATGGCGCACGGCGGCCTTGGCAAACCAACCCACCAGCTTTGTCACCTTCTCTTGCTGCAGCAACCGCTCCTCCCGGACCTGCGCCTGCCGTCTGCCGGCGCGTGAACGGTGAAGGTATCAGTTTTCCCGCATGTCTTCAAGGATAAACACCGCGCCCGGCACACGTGGAGCGGGACCGCCGCCGGCATGAGACGCGAAAAAGGCGGGGGAGATCCCCCGCCTTTTTGCTGCCCATAGGAGCAGAACTGCCTAGATGTCGAAGTACAGGGCGAACTCGAGCGGTACCGGACGCATACGGACCGGGTTGACTTCGGCTTCGGTCTTGTACTCGATCCACTTGTCGATGACGTCCGGGGTGAAGACGTCGCCCTTGAGCAGGAACTCGTGGTCTTCCTTGAGGGCGTTGAGCGCCTCCTCCAGGCTGCCCGGAGCGGACGGAATGGTGGAGAGCTCTTCCGGGGACAGACCGTAGATGTCCTTATCCAGCGGCTGGCCCGGATCGATCTTGTTCTCGATACCGTCGAGGCCAGCCATCAGCATGGCGGCAAAGGCGAGGTAGCCGTTGCAGGACGGGTCCGGAGTACGGTACTCGATCCTCTTCGCCTTCGGGTTGTTGGAGAACATCGGGATGCGCAGGGAGGCGGAACGGTTACGGCTGGAGTAAGCCATGTTCACCGGAGCCTCGAAGCCCGGCACCAGACGCTTGTAGGAGTTGGTGGTCGGGTTGGTGAAGGCGCACAGGGCGCGGGCATGCTTGATGATGCCGCCGATGTAGTACAGAGCCATCTGGGAAAGCCCGCCGTACTTGTCGCCGGCGAAGAGGTTGGTGCCGTCCTTCCACAGGGACATGTGGCAGTGCATGCCGGAACCGTTGTCGCCGTAGAGCGGCTTCGGCATGAAGGTTACCGTCTTGCCGTTGCGGTTGGCGACGTTCTTGATGACGTACTTGAACCACTGCAGCTGGTCAGCCATGTCGACCAGCGAGGAGAAACGCATGTCGATCTCGGCCTGGCCGCCGGTGGCGACTTCGTGGTGCTGGCACTCGACGCGGATGCCGACCTTCTGCAGTTCCATCACCATCTCGTTGCGGAGATCGTTCTGGGAGTCGGTCGGGGCAACCGGGAAGTAGCCTTCCTTGTGGCGCGGCTTGTAGCCGAGGTTCGGGAACTCTTCACGGCCGGTGTTCCACGCGCCTTCCACGGAGTCTACGGCGTAGAAAGAGGAGTTCGCGGTGGAGTCGTAACGGACGTCGTCGAAGATGAAGAATTCGGCTTCCGGTCCGAAGTAAGCGGTGTCGGCGAGGCCGGTGGACTTCACGTAGTTCTCCGCCTTCTTGGCGATGTTACGCGGGTCGCGGGAGTAGCTTTCCTTGGTGATCGGATCGAAGATGTCACAGATCAGGGAGAGGGTCGGCACCGCGGTGAACGGATCCATCTTTGCGGTGGTCGGGTCCGGGAGGATGATCATGTCGGAAGCGTGGATCGGCTGCCACCCGCGGATGGAGGAGCCGTCGAAGCCCTGGCCTTCCTCGAAGGTGTCCTCGCCGAACTCGCTCATCGGCACGGTGAAGTGCTGCCAGATGCCGACGAAGTCCATGAATTTGAAATCGACCATCAGCACGCCGTTTTCTTTGGCAAACTCCACTACTTGTTTTGGTGTCATCTACTATCTCCTTTCGAATTAAGTAAAGGATCAGCCAATTAGAGAGCGTCTTCGCCCCTCTCACCGGTCCTGATCCGGACTACCTCTTCCACAGGGGTGACAAAGATCTTGCCGTCGCCGATGCGTCCAGTTTTTGCAGCCTGCTCGATGGCATCAACGACCTTGCCGACAACTTCGTCGGAGACGATGATCTCCATCTTGATTTTGGGAATGAAATCTACGACGTACTCGGCGCCGCGGTAAAGCTCGGTGTGACCCTTCTGACGACCGAAGCCTTTGACCTCACCGATGGTGATGCCCTGGATGCCGATCTCATTGAGTGCTTCTTTCACTTCATCAAGCTTGAAAGGTTTTATGATTGCTTCGACTTTTTTCAAGGCAGTTTCCTCCGCTTGTCGTTCAGTGCGCCGCGAATTATAGATACCTTACAATGTAATTGCAAGTTTTAATAAACCGCGGGCTCATGGTTCGTTTCGTTAAGGCAAAGCTAAAATAGGAGCCCCACTAGGAGGCTCCTATCTGGCAGACAACTGAGGTTACCAATTACAGGACGAAAAGCATTTCCCTGTAGGTCGGCAGCGGCCAGTACTTGGCAGCAATGATCTTCTCCAGCGCGTCGCCGGTGGCCCGCAGTTCACCCATCTTGGTGAAAACGTTGGCCCTGAATGCGGCGGCCTGCTTCTCGGCATCGGCGATGTTGAGAGCGTCTTCAAGCGCCTTCTCCAGCGCCTTGGTGTTGGCGCTCATGGCGGCCAGCTTGTCGCTGAGCTCTTCCAGCAGTTCCTTCTGGGTGGAGACGTCCAGCTTGCTGGACACCGCGGTAACCGCGTTGATCGACGATGCCACGGTGGTCGCATACTCGATGGCGGTGGGGATGATGCTGTGGTTGGCCATGTCGATCATGGTCAGCGCTTCGATGTTCAGGGTCTTGACGTACTGCTCGACCATGATTTCGTAGCGTGCGTGAACTTCTTTCTCGTTGAAGACGTTGTGAGCAGCGAACACCTCGACTGCTTCCTTGGAGACCAGTTCCTTGAGTGCATCGGGAGTGCTGGGGATGTTGGGCAGGCCGCGCTTGGCTGCTTCCTGGACCCACTCGTCGGAGTAGTTGTTGCCGTTGAAGATGATGCGCTGGTGCTTTTTCGCGATTTCCTGCAGCAGCTTGTCGAGGTCGGCGTCGAAGTTGGTGGAGTTCTCCAGGGCGTCGGCGATTTCCTTCAGCGCCTGGGCGATGATGGTATTGATGATGATGTTCGGGCCGGAGATGGAGAAGGACGAACCGAGCATCCTGAACTCGAACTTGTTGCCGGTAAAGGCGAACGGCGAGGTCCTGTTCCTGTCGGTGGCGTCCTTGGGCAGTGCCGGAAGGGTGCTGACACCGATGTCCATGTGACCGCTCATGGAGGAGGATTTTGCTACGCCCTTAACGATCTGGTCGATGATGTCGGCCAGCTGCTCGCCGAGGAAGACCGAAATGATCGCCGGCGGTGCTTCGTTGGCGCCCAGGCGGTGGTCGTTGCCCGCGTTGGCGCAGGAGCAGCGCAGAAGGCCAGCGTAGGTGTCGACAGCCTTGATGGTTGCCATGAGGAAGGTCAGGAACTGGGCGTTGTCATGCGGGGTGTGACCCGGCTCGAGCAGGTTCTGGCCGTCGTTTGAGCTCATGGACCAGTTGTTGTGCTTACCGGAGCCGTTGACGCCTGCAAACGGCTTCTCGTGCAGCAGGCAGACCATGTCGTGCCTGAGGGCGACGCGCTTGAGAACGTCCATGACCATCTGGTTGTGGTCGGTGGCGATGTTGGTGTTTTCGAAAATCGGAGCGATTTCGAACTGTCCGGGCGCGACCTCGTTGTGCTGGGTCTTGGCGGTGACACCGAGTTTCCACAGCTCTTCGTTCACTTCCTTCATGTAGGACAGCACTCTTTCCTTGATGCTGCCGAAGTAGTGGTCTTCCAGCTCCTGCCCCTTGGAGGACATGGCGCCGAAAAGGGTCCTGCCCGCCATCATCAGGTCGGGCCTTTGCAGGTAGAAGGACTTGTCGACCAGGAAGTACTCCTGCTCGGCGCCGACAGTCGAGGTAACCCTGGTGACGTCGTTGTTGCCGAACAGCTTGAGCACGCGCACGGCCTGCGTGGAAAGCGCTTCCATGGAGCGAAGCAGCGGAACCTTCTTGTCCAGTGCCTCACCGGTGTAGGAGCAGAAAGCGGTAGGGATGCAGAGGGTGATGACGTCAGCCTCTTCCCTCAGGAATGCGGGCGAGGTGCAGTCCCAGGCGGTGTAACCCCTGGCTTCGAAGGTAGCCCTCAGGCCGCCGCTGGGGAACGAGGAGGCATCCGGCTCGCCCTTGACCAGTTCCTTACCGGAGAACTCCAGCAGTGCACCGCTCTCGGTGGGGGAAAGGAAAGCATCGTGCTTTTCCGCGGTGATGCCGGTCATCGGCTGGAACCAATGGGTGAAGTGCGTTGCGCCTCTTTCAACGGCCCACTCTTTCATTGCCGCTGCGACAACATCTGCGATGGAGGGATCCAGCGGCAGACCTTCGTCTATGGTTTTCTTGAGGTTCTTGAAAACAGCTTTCGGCAGCTTCTCTCTCATTACAGTCTGGTTGAATACGTTTTGCCCGAACATCTCCACGGTACAGCCTCCTTTTTGTGCAGCGGTGTCTAAAAAATAAGCACAATGCTTATCGAAGGGAATGAGGTTCCAAGGACTTACAGAACCAATGCGTTGAACATCCAGTGTAGTAGCAAGAGAAGTGCCCAGTCCGCCCCCCTCTTGATTATTATTTCCCCACAGGCCGTCCTCCGGGAACGACCGCGACGCCGTTGGATCCGACGCGCAGGCGCGACGATGGCCGGCAGTGCGGGCATGCGTGGATTTATTGAGTTATTTCAAGGGATTGTCGCACTGCCGGCCATTCTGGAGCGGCGTCTGCCGGGTAGTGACCGGCCGACGCCCCGGCGAAGTGCGACTTGCCAAGCGCCGGCAATCCTACTATAGTACGGGTGCTTCTGCGCGGCACCGGGCGGGCTCGGGGCGTTGGGCAAAGGATCACGTGATGAAGAAAAAGGCATACGTACGTCGATGGAAGGCAACATCACGACTGGCGGGTACACTCCTGCCGGCAGCGGTGCTCTGCGCGCTCTCCGCCGCGCCGGCACAGGCCGACTTTTTCCGCTACACCGACGAGAACGGCGTGGAGGTCTTCACCAACACCCCTACCAACAGCGGCGCGGTCCGGGTACTGCGCGAAGCCAAGAAGCCCAAGCAAACCGCCAAGCTGCAGCAGCCGGCATCGGGCAAGGAGGCGCCCGACCTCTCCGGCATCGAGGGGAAACTTCCAGTACAGGGGGTGATCACCTCGGGGTACGGCATGCGGCACGACCCGATCGACGGCAGCCCGAAGCACCATAACGGTGTGGACATCGCGGTACCCACCGGCACCAGGGTGAAGGCGATTGCAGCAGGCAGGGTCGTAGAGAGCGGAGCGCGCGGCGGCTACGGCAACCTGGTCACCATCCAGCATGCCGACGGCATGGTTTCCATGTACGGCCACAACTCGCAACTCGAGGTCAGGGCAGGGGACCAGGTGGAGGCGGGGCAGACCGTGGCATTGTCCGGGTCGACCGGCAGATCGACGGGGCCCCACGTGCACTTCGAACTCTGGAAAAACGGCGTCAACGTGACGCGGAACTACCTCGAAACCGGGGCCGGCATCCCCGAAGTCACCGGCAGCATCAGAAGCTACCTGCACAAGGACGGGTCACTGGTCTTCACCAATATCAACTAACTCGATTTCTCCCAGCCATAGAGTTGATCTTCGCCACATACGTCCACATCCCCTCTCCCCCGGGAGAGGGTCAGGGTGAGGGCGTTGCCAAGAGCAAAATGTGAGCAGTGGGCAGCCCCCTCACCCGCCCTTCGGGCACCCTCTCCCAAAGGGAGAGGGGTGGCGGAAGATCATCGTTGTCAACCGTCTTACATCCTCTTTTTCACATGCCTGGTCGCCGGTGCGTTCCACGGGTCGTCCGGCCAGGGATGCTTCGGGTAGCGTCCTTTCAACTCCTTGCACACCTCACGATAGGCCCCATTCCAGAAACTCTTGAGATCGGCGGTGACCTGGATCGGGCGCCGCGCCGGCGACAAAAGGTGGATCACGACCGGCACCCTCCCCCGCGCCAACCGCGGCGTCTCGGCCAACCCGAACATCTCCTGAAGCTTCACCGCCAGAAAGGGTTCCCCCTGCGCCGGGTACTCCAGCGCGATGCGCGAGCCGCTGGGAACCTGCAGGTGCGTGGGCGCCTCCCGCTCCACGAGCTGCTGCTGCCGGTAGTCGAGCAGCGACTTCAAGGGCTGCAGCAGATCCACCTTGGCCAGCTGGGCCAGGCTGCGCACCCCCTGCAGATAGGGGAGGAGCCACTGGGCAACGCTTGCGGCGAGCGCCTCATCGGAGAGGTCGGGCAACTCCTCCTCGGGCAGGGCCCGGGCCAGGAAGCGCACCCGGTTGCGGTACTGCGCGGCCTGGTCGCTCCAGTTCAGCCCACCGATGCCCGCGCCGGAGAGGATTCCCTGCAGGAGTGCCGCGGCCACCTCTTCCTTCTCGGGAACCGCCGCCCGCTCGGAAAGCACCACCGCGCCGAGGCGCTCCTCGTCGCGGGCCACCACCCTCCCCTCACGCTCGTCCCAGAAGACCCTGCGCTCGCGGGTAATGCCGGCCGCGCATCCTGAGCGGACCGCTTCCAGCGAGACGGCGCTGGCCATGTGGATGTCCGCCTCGCCGGCGCCCCCCTCGACCTCGACGGCCACGATGAAGGGTTGCGCCCTGAGGTTACTGCGCGGGGAGAGCTTGGCGCCGGTGCCGTTGGCCATCAGGTAGCGCCCGGAGCCGGGACTCCGCTCGCGCGCCACCCGGTCCGGGTACGCCATCAGGAGCAGTCGTCCGACCGTGGCCGCATCTGCGTGCGCCACGGTGTCCGCCACCCCGAGGGTGCCGCGAAAATAGGCAGCGAGCCGTTCCACCGTGCGCGCCCCCTGCGGGTCTCGCCGTTCGCGCACCGCGTCCAGTCGGTCCAGCAGGTCGCTGTCGGAGATGCTGCCGCTGCCGCGCGGCAGGATGTCCCGCTCAGAGAGGATGGCCGCCAGCGTACAGGCGAGCGCCGCGCAGCCGGCATCGAGAGAGCCGATCAGCATGGCGGCCAGGCGCGGGTGCATGGGGAGGGCAGCCATCCTGCCGCCGAGGCCGGTGATGGCGCCGCGCTCATCGAGTGCGCCCAACGACCGCAGCAAGCCGCGACCCTCGGCGAGATGGGCAGCCGGGGGCTCGTCCAGGAAACTGAGCGAGGCGGGGTCGGCCACGCCCCACTGCGCCAGGTCGAGCGCCAGGGGCGCCAGGTCGGAAACCTTGATCTCGGGCGGAGTGAAAGGGAGGAGGGTGTTCTGGGTGTGCTCGGTCCAGAGGCGGTAACAGACGCCGGGGGCCACCCTGCCGGCGCGGCCGGCGCGCTGCTGGGCGGAGGCGGCCGAGATGCGCATGGTGACGAGGCGGTTCAGTCCGGTCGAGGGATCGTAGCGGAGCTGGCGGGAATAGCCGGCATCGACCACCACCCGCACCCCTTCGATGGTGAGGCTGGTCTCGGCGATGTTGGTGGCGAGCACCACCTTGCGGCGCTCTCCCGGGAGGATGGCGCGCTCCTGCGCTGCGAAAGGGAGGTCACCGTACAGGACGGCGATGGTCACCTGCGAGCCGACCTGTCCCTGCAGGATGCTTTCACAGCGCCTGATGTCCCCCGCGCCGGGGAGGAAAACGAGGACGTCCCCTTCGGTCTCGGCAAGGGCCTTCATCACCCCGGCACAGGCCGTTTCGGCGAGGCGGGTCGTGGGCTCCGTCTTCAGGTAGCGCACGTCGACGGGGAAGTGCCGCCCCTCGCTGGTGATAAGCGGCGCGCCCCCCAAAAGGCTCGCTACCGGGCCGGCGTCGAGCGTCGCCGACATGACCAGCAGGCGCAGGTCCTCGCGCAGGCCGAGTTGGACGTCGCGGCACAGGGCAAGGGAAAGATCGCAGGTGAGGCTTCGTTCGTGGAACTCGTCGAAGATCACCGCCGCCACCCCTTCCAGCAGCGGGTCGCTCTGCAGGCGGCGGGCCAGGATCCCCTCGGTCACCACCTCGATGCGGGTCGCCTTGGAGACCTTGCGCTCGAAGCGGATGCTGTAGCCGACGGTTTTCCCCACCTCCTCGCCCAGACACTGCGCCATGTAGCGGGCGGCGTTGACGGCGGCCAAGCGGCGCGGTTCCAGCATGATGATGCGGCCGCGGTCGGGAAGCGGCGTATCGAGCAGGGCCAGCGGCACGCGGGTGGTCTTGCCCGCTCCGGGAGGCGCCTGCAGCACGGCGACGTTGCCCTTTTGCAACGCCGCAAGCAGTTCCGGGAGTATGGTGTCGATGACGGCCGGTTTCAGCATGGCATCAGACGAGCAGGCGCAGCCCCTCGAGGTCGACACCGGCCAGCGTCTCCACCACGCGGCAGGCGCCGGTCAGCCGCTCGCCGGGGTAGCTGTTGGTGACGGCAAGCACCTTCAAGCCGGCGCCGGTCGCCGAGGCGATGCCGGCCGGGGTGTCCTCGACGGCTATGCTGCCCGCCGCATCGACGTGCCCGGGGAAGCGTTCCTGGAGCCTTTGCACGGCGAGCCGGTAGCTCTCGGGGTCGGGCTTGCTCGCCGCGACCTCGTCGGCGGTCACCTTGACGTCGAAGGCGTCGGTCAGGCCCAGTTGCTCCAGGATGGGCTTGATATCGCTACTGAGGGCGCCGCTGCATAGGGCAAGCGGGAGGTTGCCGGAGATGGAGCGGATCAGTTCCACCACGCCCGGATACGGCGCCACACCCCCGGAGACGATATCCAGAAATGCCGCAGCCTTCCCCTTGATCAGTTCCTTCAGTTCCTGGTCGGTCAGCGTCCGGCCGTGCACCCGGAAGGCCTCGCGGAAGGCGTCCCGGTCGTCGAAGCCGATGTAGAGATCGAGGTACTCCTGCCAGGAATAGCCCAGGCCAAGCGGCACCAGCAGTTCCTGGAACGCCTTGTAGTGCAACGGCTCGGTGTCCACGATGATCCCGTCGAAATCGAAAACTACTGCCTTCAGCATGCGAAGCTCCTTATAATCAATGTCCAGTTTAAAACTGCCGATTAGCGACTCTCTTCCGCTACCTGCCGCTCCCTTATCTTGCTGGAGAAAGAGGGGGTGCGACGAGGGGGACCGGCTCCGTCAGGTGCCTGTCCCTCTAGCGGAACGCTCCTTTCAGCCCAGCCACCTTCACGAAGCGATAAGGAGACAAAGCAATAAGGGGACAGGCACCTGGCGGAGCCAGTCCCCCTCGTCGCCGCTTAGAATCTGCCCAACAGCGCCAGGGCGGGCGCCCCTTCGATGGACATGGGCGCCACGGTGACGCTTCCGGCAGAGGCGTTACGATACCTGGTGACGGCGGCGCCGGCCAGCTCACCAATGGCCGCCCCCAGGACGACGTCGCTGGCCCAGTGCTTGTTCTGGTACACCCGGGAAAATCCGGCCAGGGTGGCGGCGGCATAGCAGGCGGCCTTGCCGTAGAAGCTCTCGGTCTTGTCGGCAACGACGTGGGCCAGGGCGAAGGAGCTTGCCGTGTGCATCGAGGGGAGCGAATCGTAGCCGTCCTTGAACTGGAGCGGACGGTAGCTCGTGCTGCTGTCGACCTGGTACGGACGTCCCCGCCCGATCACCCCTTTGAGCACGAAGGTGGCGCCGTCGGCTAAAAGCAGCGCTTCCCCCATCTCCTCGCCCAGTTGCATGATGCTGGTCCGGTCGGTGACGGCGCCGGCGCCGTAGAAGGCGGCGGCGACGCCAAGGTGGAGCAGCGGGTTGCTGACCGCGTTGCCGGCATCGGTGATGCCCCTCATCACGCCATGGTGCGAGCCGGCAAACTCGTCCCGGATCTTCTCGTCGAAAAGGTAGGTCAGGCCGAAGACCCCGGCGGTCACGACGGTTCCGGTGAGATAGGGATCGACCGGCCCCTTCAGGAACAGCTTCCCCTCTCCCGCGAAGCGCACCGCCTCTTCCTTGATGGCGTTCGTGCTGGTGAAGACATTCTCGGCGGCATGAAGCGGCGCGACCAGAACCAGTTGGCAGATGCCCAGCAGGACGAGGAGTAACACGGGAAGGCCGGCCCGGGGGCGGCGGATAGTGGTGGGGGTGACGGGTGCTGCAGACTGCTGCGCTGGCGAGGTCCTTACTGAAACGGGCACTGTCTTCGTCATCGACTTCTCCGTCCTATTCTTTATCTCACTCTTCGAGCAACTCCCGGGAGGGAACGGCGGCCACTGACCTGCGGCAGCACCGGCACAGCTTAAAAAAAAACAGCGCCCTGCTTCTGGCGCTGTTTTTAAGGTGGTGATCCCAAGGGGACTTGAACCCCTGTTACCGACGTGAAAGGCCGGTGTCCTAACCACTAGACGATGGGACCTAATTATGTAGCAGCTTGCAATGAAGCTGGGGATGGTATGGCTGGGGTACAAGGATTCGAACCTTGGATGACGGAGTCAGAGTCCGTTGCCTTACCGCTTGGCGATACCCCATCGCGAGAGACCAGTTAAATACCAGAACTGGGATGCCAAAGTCAAGCTTCTTTTTTTGCCCTGGCCGCCTCGGCCCCGGTTTCAATCGCCTTGACGTTGGCCGGGATGAACTTGTGATTGCGCTCGGGGAGCGCCTGGGAGAGCGCCGCGGCAAGCGACGGGAGCTTGACCGCGTCAGTGAGGGCGACGTAGGCGCCCAGCGCCACCATGTTCACCATGCGGGGATCGCCCAAGTCGGTGGCAATCTCGTTCATGGGGACCGACACGATCTCGATGTCGGTGCGCCCCAGGGCAGAGACGTCGACCAGGGACGAGTTGACGATGAGGACGCCGCCGGGGCGCACCCGGGCGCCGAAACGCTCCAGCGAGGCCTGGTTCAGCACCACCAGCACCGAAGGCTGCCCCACCACTGGCGAGCCGACCGCGCCGTCGGCGATCACCACCGTGCAGGTGGCGGAACCGCCGCGCTTCTCCACGCCGTAGGCGGGAAAGTAGCTGACGTTCTTGCCTTCATCTATCGCTGCATAGGAGAGCAGGTTGCCGGCCAAAAGGACCCCCTGGCCACCGAACCCTGCAATCAAGACATCTTTACGCATCCGCGTCCCTCCGAAAACATCAGAACATGTTCTACGTTCTATGTTCTACGTTCTAAGTTACCTGCGCTACGCCTCTTCCTTCTTGAACACGCCCAGCGGGAAGTAGGGGATCATCTCTTCACCAATCCTGGCGTTGGCCTTGAGCGGATTCATGCCCCAGTTGGTCGGGCAGGCGGAGAGGACCTCGACGAAGGAGAACCCTTTGCCCTGGGCCTGGTAGCCGAATGCCTCGCGCATCACCTTCTTCGCCTCCAGGACGTGCTTGGGCGAATCCACGGCGACCCGCGCTGAGTAGGCGACGCCCCCCAACTGCGCCATCAACTCCGCCATCCTGATCGGGGAGCCGTCCTTGGACTTGTCCCTGCCGTAGGGGGAGGTGGAGGTCTTCTGCCCCACCAGCGTGGTCGGGGCCATCTGGCCGCCGGTCATGCCGTAGGTGGTGTTGTTGACGAAGACGACGGTGATGTCCTCGCCGCGGTTGGCGGCGTGGATGATCTCGGCGGTGCCGATGGCGGCCAGGTCGCCGTCACCCTGGTAGGTGAAGACGAAGCTGTCGGGCCGGGCGCGCTTGACGCCGGTGGCCACGGCGGGCGCCCTGCCGTGGGGAGCCTCGACTACGTCGATGTCGAAATAGCCGTACAGGAAGACGGAGCACCCTACCGACGCCACGCCGATGGTGCGGTCCTGGACCCCGTAGAGGTCCATGGCGTCGGCCACCAGGCGGTGGATGGTGCCGTGGTGGCAGCCGGGGCAGAAATGGGTCTGCACGTCCTTCAAGCTCTGCGGTCTTTTAAAAACCTGTTGCATATCGATCAACCCCTTTCCCGGCCTAGCGCGCCGTCTCCTCGTAGTTCTTCCTGATCACTTCGAGCAGCTCCTCCGGTGACGGAAGGGAGCCGGCCCCCGGCGGCCTGCCGTAGAAGGAGACCTGCGCCGCGGCGCCTACGCTGAGACGGACGTCCTCGACCATCTGTCCGGTGTTGAGCTCCACCACGAGCACCTTGCCGGCCCTGGCCGCGGCCTGTGCCAGCGCCTGTTCCGGGAACGGGAACAGGGTGACGGGACGGAACAGCCCCACCTTCATCCCCTCGGCACGCGCCATGGTCACGGCGGTGTGGGCGATGCGGGACACGGAGCCGAAACCGGCCACGATCAGGCGGGCGTCGGCGGTTTCGTATTCCTCGGAGATGCACTCCTTCTCTTTCATCACCTGGTACTTGGCGTGCAGATGCCAGTTGTGGGCCTCCAGTTCGCCGTCGCCCAGGAACAGGGACTTGACCACGCGCTGCTCGGCGCCGCTCTTGCCGCGCACCGCCCATCCCTTGGCCGGAAGCTCGCGCACCGGGCGCGGGTTGGGGATGAGGGCCTCCTTCATCTGCCCGATGACGGAATCGCCCAGGAGCATGACCGGGGTGCGGTACAGGTCAGCCAGGTCGAAGGCGTGCATGGTGAGGTCGTACATCTCCTGTACGGAGTTGGGGGCGAGCACCGGGATATGGTAGCCCCCGTGGCCGCCACCTTTCACGCACTGGAAGTAGTCGGACTGGGAGGCGTCGATGCCGCCCAGACCCGGGCCGGAGCGGGAGATGTTGATGATGACGCCGGGAAGCTCGGCTCCGGCCATGTAGGAGATCCCCTCCTGCTTCAGCGAGATACCGGGGCTCGATGAGGAGGTCATGGCGCGCGCACCGGTAGCGGAGGCGCCCAGGAGCATGTTGATTGCCCCTATCTCGCTCTCGGCCTGGATGAACTCGCCGTTCAGCGGGGGGAGTTCGCGCGAAAGGTACTCCGGGATGTCGCTTTGCGGGGTGATGGGATAACCGAAGTAGTAGCGGCAGCCGGCTTCGACCGCGCCCATGGCGGCGGCCTCGTTCCCCTTGACAAAAAGCCGTTTAGACAATTGACCCTCCCACAGATCCTGCCGGCCGAGGCACACCTCGGGCTGTCGGCGCGGTCCGGGCGATGCGCCGGTCCGGGTCGATCAATCAGCAGGCAACACTTTTCAGTGTGATAATTACTTAAAGACTGTTATGGCAACGTCGGGACAGATTTCGGCGCAGAGAGCACACCCGGTGCACTGCTCCTGATTGGGAGCCTCAGCCGGTGCATACCCCTGGATATTGACCTTTTCGCACAGCCTGATCAGCTTCTTTGGGCAAGCAATGGTGCAGATACCGCAGCCCTTGCAGCGCATTTCGTCTATTACAATTCTACCCATGCCTTATGTCCCCTCATTGTCTCGCGGCCTGTTCCGGCCATGCAATCAGCGCTGGAAACTAGCAGAAATTTGTGAAGCCAGTCAACTTTTTTGTTTACACATGTCATTTATCACTTGCTTTTAAACCTGTGTATAGTTTAATAATAAGCGTCTCATTTACGCACTCTAAAACTCTAAAAGGAGGAGCGAAACGATGGCATCATCACTACTCGAATTGACGGCGACCATTGTCTCTTCACATGCCTCGGTTACAGAGATGTCAGGCGAAGATTTGCTTCTTGAACTGCAGAAGGTGCATGGCGCCCTGCAGAAGCTCGAAGTGGAGACTGGTGAGGGGGTGGAAAGGGGCGAGGGCAAAGGCCCGGCCGTTACCCTGAAGAAGGCCTTCCAGCCTGACCAGATAAGCTGCATGCTGTGCGGCAAGAGCGGCATGAAGACCCTCGCACGCCACCTGGCACAGGTGCACGGCATCAAGCCCGGCGAGTACCGTAAGCAGTTCGGTATTCCCAGCAACCAGGCCCTGACCGCGAAAAACTTCTCCGAGGCGCGCAGAAGGATGGCGCAGGAGAAGGGGCTGGCGGACAACCTGGCCAAGGCGCGCGCCGTACGGGCGGCGAAGCTGGCGGCCAAAGGCGGTGCTGAAAAAAAGCCCGCGAAGGCGCCGCGCGCGCCGAAACAGAAGCAGCAGATGAGCGCTTGACCCCAAATGTGATGCTACCTGTCTGCTTCCAGTGGGACGGCTCCGGATTTCCGGAGCCCGCGCAGGACGATTGCGACGGGAATTCCTCCGCCCCGGCCTGAACCCGCCAGTGCGTGCAGTTTTAATATATCTATAAAAAAAGCCGCCCCCGGGCGGCTTTTCTTGTTTGCGCTGCGGCACGAGTGCCGGTTTACCTGCGCGGTGCGGTCTTTCTCCTTGCCACTACTCCGGTTTTCCTGGGTCCGCGTCCTGTGCCGCCGGGAACCGTCTTGCGCTTCAGTTTCGCCACCTCTTCGGAGGTGAGGTGCCTGAACTCGCCCGGCTTCATGTCCCCGATCTCCAGGAAGTCGTAGCGCGATCTCTTCAGGCGCACGACGTTCAGCCCCACCGCCTCGCACATGCGCCGCACCTGCCGGTAGCGTCCCTCGTGGATGGTGATCGAGATCCAGGAGTTGTTGTCGCTTTCACTGACCGGAAGGACCTTGGCCGGGGCCGTCATGCCATCCTCCAGCTTCACCCCTTCAGCCAGCTTCTGGATCTGCGCCGGCGACACGTGCCCGCTCACCCGCACCAGGTAGCCCTTGTCCACCTCGTGGCTGGGGTGCATCAGCATGTTGGCGAAAGCCCCGTCGTTGGTCAAAAGCAGCAGCCCTTCGGTGTTGTAGTCCAGGCGCCCCACCGGGTACACCCGCTCCTGGATCCCCTTCAACAGGTCGGAAACGATGGGACGCCCCTCGGGGTCCTTCATGGTGGTCATGTAGCCGACCGGCTTGTAAAGGAGCAGGTAGACCCGCTTCTCGGCGACCGTGATCGGCTTGCCGTCCACGGTGATGGTATCGGTGTCGGTATCGGCCTTGGTGCCCAGCTCGGTAACCACGACGCCGTTCACGGCCACCCGCCCGGCAGCGATGATGGTCTCCGACTCGCGGCGTGAGGCGATACCGGCCTGTGAAAGTATCTTCTGCAAACGCTCCTGCATCTATTCTCCTTACCCGGTCTCGCCGGTTCTCTGAACGAAGCTAGTCATAACATGCTGCTGTAGCAACCGCAAGCTTTAACCCGACTTCGGCAGGTTGAGGCGGCAGCCGCCGGCAAAAAGCAAATCCCCCCTGCCCCCAGTTGTCCGTTAGGATGTTGCAGCGGCTAAAAAATCCCCCCTCCCCAAGCGGGAGGGGGTTAGGGGGTGGGGGTAGGTGCCACATTTGCGGTCATGGCAAGGTCACCCCCCCCTGCCCCCTCCCGCCTTCGCGGACCGAAGCGCTACGGCGCGCAGGCCCGTCAAGGGAGGGGGAGAACTGGTCCCGGATGAGCCTTCGCAAAAGGGGCTCTGGTTCTCCTGAGCGCTTCGTGGGCCACACCGCAGGCACGATTATAGATTTTTAATCACACTTTGATACCCTTGGTTGGTTCCAAAGCAGGCGCCCCCGCAGCGCGGCGGAGCCCTACCCTCACTGAAAGGAGACCTTGCACATGACCAATCCCCATAGAAGAAACGGACAGCAGTACCTCTACTTTTCCCAGAAAACCGGCGACAGCGTCCGGGTCATGGACATCGGCAAAGACAAGCCCAAAGAGGTGGAGACCATCAAGGTGGGCATTCAGCCGGAACACCTGGTGACCAACAGGAGCAAGACGCGGCTCTATGTCATGAACAGGGGATCGAACAGCATCAGCATAATAGATACAACGACGGCTCCCATGGAAGTGATCGCCACGGTCGCGCTGGGAGCAGAGCCATACGCGATAGCTGTCGATCCCGAACAGTCCAGGGCCTTCGTCAGCTGCGGACCCATGGATGACGGCAGCATCAAGATCATCGACCTCAGCGCCGCTTCTCCGGTCCTGCAGAATTCCACGCCGGTGCGCGGCCTGTTGTTCAGGGGCCTGGCGGTGTCGCCCGACAGCAAACGCCTGTTCGTGGCCGGCGGCCCCAAGGACGACACCATCAACGACAGCATCTCCGTCTACGACATCACCGGCAGCGCGCCGGTCCTGATCGCCGCAGTGGAGGGGCAGAATGAAAGCCCCGAATTCGTCTATGTCAATCCGGCGGGATCCTTTGCCATCGCGAGCTTCCGCCAGGGAGGCATCAACGTCTTCGATGCGGCCGCAACCCCGCCGGTGCTGCTGTCGACGGTCGGCAGCGGCGAAGTCAACGGCTCGGCCCTCAGCCCCGACGGCAAACTTCTTGTCATGGGATACGCCGAGCCCGCGGGGGGAGAGGGGAATTATGCCATTTACAACGTCTCCGCCATCCCGCTCGGCACCGGCCTGTTTTTCACCAGCACCTACGCCCCCGGGCCGATGACCTTCAGCCCGGACGGGGCACGGCTGTACATGATCAGCGGCACTGAACTGGTCACTTATGACATGACCATGCACCCTCCGGAGGTAAAAGATCATGTCACACTGACCGGACCGGCCGGCGGGATCACGTTGTGATTACCGTCAATCATCCTCTTGTCCCTCTCCCTCTGGGAGAGGGTGCCCAACGGGCGGGTGAGGGCTTTGCCGGCACAGATAATCTGCTCAGGCCCTTCGCCCTCACCCTAGCCCTCTCCCCGAGGGAGAGGGGACATAGAAGATTTATAGAGCCACTCCATCCGGATATTGCCTTGTTTCCGGCAACCTGATAAAAAGGTGGGCCGCCCCTGTGGCAACAGACACGCCAGGAAACAAGGAGTAGAAGCTAGATGGATACGAGACAAGCAGCACTTACAAAGAACAAGACCATTGCCGGAGCCCTGCTGGTCGGCGCCGCCCTCCTGTTCATCGTGGCCCGCCTGAACCACGGCACCGGGGCCTGGGGCTGGGTCGCCGCCTTCGCCGAGGCAGCCATGGTGGGCGCCCTCGCCGACTGGTTTGCCGTGGTCGCCCTGTTCCGGCACCCGCTGGGACTCCCCATCCCGCACACCGCCATCGTCGCGGAAAAGAAAGAGAGCATCGCCGACAACATGGGGCGCTTCATCCAGGAGAAGTTTCTCGCCACCGAGGTGCTGGTGGAGCGGATGCGCCAGTTCGATCCCGCCCGGCACCTGTGCAACTACCTCCTGTCCCGGGACAACGCCGAAGGCTTGGCCCGGGGGATCACCCGCGTCATCTCGGAATCCATCGAGTTCCTCGAGGACGAGCGGGTCAGCAAGGTGGTGAGCGCGGCCCTTGGCGATCGCATCGACAGGTTCGACGCGGCGACCTCGGCGGGAAACCTGCTGGAGAGTCTGAGGAAGGAGAACCGGCACCAGGTGGTGCTGGACGAACTGCTGAGGCGCCTGGGTGGCTGGCTGGCGACGCCGGAATCTCAGGAGAAGGTGGCCCTCGCCCTGGACAACTGGGTGGATGCGGAGTTTCCGCTACTGAGCAAATTCATCCCGAACCGCCCCCAGTTCTCCCGTAACGCCGGCGAAAAGATCGTCAGGAAGGTGAGCGGGTTCCTGGACGCGGTCAACGCCGATCCGGGCCACGAACTGCGCCACGAGTTCGACCGTGTGGTGGGGGATTTCATCCTGAAGCTCAAAGAGGACGAAGGGATGCGGGCCAAGGTGGCAGAACTGAAGCAGGAACTGGTCAACAACCAGCAGCTTGCCGACTACGCCAAGGGCTTGGTCAGTGACCTGAAGAACTGGATGGTGCAGGACCTGGGGCAGGACCACTCCAGCATCCAGAGAAAGATTGCCGACGCGGCCGTGGCACTGGGCAACACCCTGTCCCGGAGCGGCGAATTGAGCGACTCCATCAACGAGCATCTGGAAGGTGTGGTGAGAAGGTACGCCGGCGATCTGAGAAGCGGCCTGGCCAAGCACATCTCCGGAACGGTGAAGGAGTGGGAGAACGAGGAATTCATCAACGAGATCGAGCTCAGCATCGGTTCGGATCTTCAGTTCATCCGGATGAACGGCACCCTGGTCGGCGGCATGATCGGCATCCTGCTGCACGCCGCATCGCTGGTCATCGGTTAGTCCCCCTCTCCTCCCCCCTCACGTCACATACACGGCTAGCCGATTGAACAAAAAAGAGGCGGGTTATGCACCCGCCTCTTCCATTTCATCACAGGCTACAGTCGATCTGTCATTCCGGAGCCATGAACGTGGCTAACGTCCCCTGCGGCAGCGAGACATAGCCTGCGCTGTCTTTCACCCAGAGGTAAAGTGCTTTGGTAACCGGGAAGGAAGTTACCCCAGGGTAGGTAAAGGGGACCGGGGTGGTCGGCTTAGCACCCATAACCCAACCTGTCTCAGGCTGCACGTTGGTGGTGGTCACAGCATAGCCACCAAAAGTTCTGCCCGAGGCAACTACGGCATCCATGGTAATAGAAACCGTCGTCCCGGCGGGTGCAGGCGTTGCGGTGAAGGCGGTTATCTGCGGAATGTCGTGTACGGCTGCCGTACGTGAAACAGCCGGGGATATTTTACCGGCACTGTCTTTAACCCAGGCGTACAGCTTAACCACCATTTTCACACCCTCTGCAGGCGTGTTAAGTGCCGAGTACAGTCCGGTGTAAGTTGCCGGTTTGGTAAGAGTCGGGGCGGACATCGGCAGCCAGGTCGGGTCGGCAGGCAGGGTGTCTGTCTCGGTTATAGCGCACTCAAGGATGCCGGTCCCCGCATACCCCTTGCCAAAGATTGTGACAGGAATCTTGGTGCCATCGATTACAGCTGCCGACGGAACACCGAAGCCGGTGACTACAGGGGAGTTATTGAAGACGATTTGTCTGCTGGTGGCCGCACTCTGCAGAGAGACGTTGTTGTTAAAGTCCCTTGCCCAAGCATAAAGCGTGACCACGGTATCGCTATCACTAATGGGCCCGCCATACGAGAAAGAAGCTGGGTATTTCCAATCGGTGCTATTCGCAGCCGGTTCAGTATCGGAGGTCGTAATGGCATAGTCTTTAACGCCACCATTGTCGGTTGCCAGGACGCTGATGCCCAAGACATTTGCCACGCCCTGCTTTTCACCCGGTACACTGAAAGACTTCACGACAGGCTTCTGTGTATCCGAGATGCCGAGATGCGTAACGTCTACAGGGAGGCCGGCCGCGTTCAATACAACAGAATCCCCGGTGAAGAAAGCGAAGTCAGTCGCCGCTTCACCCGGATTGATAAGGCTGGCCTTCGCGAAAAACTCGCCCTGCAGATACATGGTCCCGGACCCGGTGGGGGCTGTCATCGTCAGGTGGGTAGCAGACGGCGCCTGAGCGAGGTGTTTCCGGCCAATAAAAGCGGAAGTGCTGCTTGCGAGGGACCACTTCTCCTGCAACCCGGCAGCCAAAAGATCGGCCGCGGGGACGGCAGCCACGCTGTAGCTGCCACCGGAGTACACCGGGTCGGTGGGAACCGGCAGTGTTACCGCAACAGGCGCCACAGCCAGCGCAGCAGAGTTACCAGTCTGACCTACCGCCACGTTATTGGCGATGCCGTAATCGGTCACAACGTTAGGATATCCCTTTTCGTAAAGAACAGCCTCGACAGTGTATGTACCAAGCGGCAGTGAGAAGTTGGCCGTAGTAGTAACCCCCAACGCCTGGTCTACATAGGCACGGTAACCGGTAGTGGTTTCCGTTACGACCACCCTCACACGACCAGGACTAGCCGGCACCGCTGTCGGAGCAGCAACAGTCTTGGCAACCGGCCCCGCCGCTTTTACGACTTCAAGAGCGAGGGTGCCTTTCCCCCCCGCCGGGGCATCTGCACTAGTACCACCACCGCCGCCGCACGCGGCGAGTAGCAACATCATGAAAAGCCAAAATATCTTCCTCATTCCCTTCCTCCTATTCATTAAGTTTAACTACCAAAAAAAACAATTCACGACAGGAACTCACCCCTCCCGAAACCTCACCTCCTTTTCTAATTATTTTTGACACACAATCTATCCTGCTTTAAGCACACGCCCGACTCTGACAGTCGGCGTAAAGGAATGATGTAATGCCTCCCCCCAAAGAATAAAGCCTGTCGTTGTCGCATCTTTTAATGAAGCACAGGAACCGGAACAGGGCATTCGCAGAATGAACTATCGCCACAGGATAGGCCGTACCTGAGAGATGGTTAAATAGCGGCAGCTTTTAGTGATATGGCCAGACCCTAATGCTACCCCGTATACAGGCCCCACTGATATCACTATCTTAGTGACCAAGATCACAAATCCTGCAAATACCATACTCAAAAAACACGCTGTGGTTAAAAGTACTCAATCAATTATTACAAACCACGCCAGACAACTGTTGCGCAAGTTAATGAAGGAGGTTTGGAGAAGGATAGGGTCTACGAGGAGAACAGATTGGAGAGAGGTAACAGGTGAACTGCGGATCAGCCACCATGGCCGATCTATGGCATGTCAACACCACCCGTCAAGGGAGTGTGCAAACAAAAAAGGGGGCACGGCCTGTGGCCGTACCCCCTTCTCCGTATCTTCCAGTTTTTACTTTTAGTCGGCGAAGCGACTCATCTTTCTGAACTTCTGGTAACGCTGCTCGATCAGTTCCTCGGGGGCGATCCCTTTCAGCTCCTTCAGGTTCCTGGAGAGCGCCTCGTGCAGGTTCTTGGCCATCGCCTCGTGGTCGCGGTGCGCGCCACCGGCCGGCTCGGGGACGATCTCGTCGATGACCTCGAGTCCCTTGATGTCCTTGGCGGTCAGCTTCAGCGCCTCGGCGGCCTGGGCACCCTTGGTGCCGTCGGACCAGAGGATCGCGGCGCACCCTTCCGGTGAAATGACGGCATACACGGAGTGCTGCAGCATGAGAATCCGGTCGCCCACGGCAATGGCGAGCGCGCCGCCGGAACCACCCTCGCCGGTGATGACGACGATGATGGGCACGGTGAGGCGGGACATCTCCCTGAGGTTACGGGCGATCGCCTCTGCCTGGCCGCGCTCCTCGGCGCCGATGCCGGGGAAGGCGCCCGGGGTGTCGACGAAGGTGATGATGGGGAGCTTGAAGCGCTCGGCCATCTCCATCAGGCGCAGAGCCTTTCTGTACCCTTCCGGGTTGGGCATGCCGAAGTTGCGGAACACCTTCTCCTTGGTGTCGCGCCCCTTCTGGTGACCGATGACCATGACCGGCTCGCCGTCGAGACGGGCCAGGCCGCCCACGATGGCGTGGTCGTCGCCGAAGTTGCGGTCGCCGTGCAGTTCCACGAACTCGGTGAAGATGAGGCTTAAGTAGTCGAGGGTGAAGGGACGGTTGATATGGCGGGCCACCTGGGCCGTCTGCCAGCGGGAAAGGTTGGCGAACATCTCTTCGCGCATCTTCTCGGCCTTCTCCTCAAGTTTGGCGACCTCGCTGGAGAGATCGACCCCCTCGGTGGAAAATGCGAGCAGTTCCTGGATCTTCTTGTCCAGTTCCGCCAGCGGCTTCTCAAAATCCAGATAGCTTTGCTGCAGTGCCATATATCTCTATCTCCTTGTTTTCAAATGAAATCAACTCAAACGTCCTGAGGCTACTCGAAGGACACGGCATTATAGCCGAAGAGGTTACTCACTTCCACTGTTAATTCTTCACTGGCCGCCACTTTGTATACGTCGGAGAGACGGATGGTGACTCGCGAACTGTTCTCTATGTCGAGGTGCAGGAAGCTGCGACAGATTCCCTGGTAGCGCGAGATGATCTCTTTGAGTGTCTTGAGCTTGCCCGGATCGGCTCCCTTCGCGTCGATGGTGAAGTTCACCCTGCGCGTCTCACGTTCCACCAGGTCGCGCAGGAGCACGATGTCGCTGGCCATGATCTTGGCACCCTTCTCGCCGTGCTCGACCGTGCCGGTGATGTGCACCGGGTCGTCGCCCTTGAGAAACTCGGAGCAGCGGGCATAGACGTCGGAGAAGACCACCACCTCCAGCGAGCCGACCAGGTCTTCCAGGGTCACGAAGCCCATCCGGTCACCCTTCTTGGTCATGATCTCCTTGAGGCTCGCCGGCACGCCGCAGATCTTCACCTCGCTCTTGTCCTTGGCCTCGTTGATCGATGAGCAGTCGACGTTGGAGAAGCGGCGCATGTCGGCCACGTAGCGGTCCAGTGGGTGGCCGGTGATGAAGAAGCCGATCGCGTCCTTCTCGCACCCCAGGCGGTACTTCTCGTCCCACTCGGGAATGTCGGGCAACCGGTTGCCCGACCCGTTGGAACCGCGCTGGATCTCGGCCATGCCGAAGAGCGACACCTGGGCGCTCTCGCGCTCCTGCTGCACGCGCTGCCCCTGGGCGGCGGCATCCTCCAGAACGGCCATGAGTTGAGAGCGCTTCGCCTTGGTGCAGTCGAAGGCGCCGCTTTTGATGAGCGCCTCGATGACCCTCTTGTTGCAGCGGCGCAGGTCGACCCGCTCGCAGAAGTCGAAGATGTCCTTGAAGGGCTCGTCGCCGCGGGCCTCCAGGATGGCCTCGATGGCTCCCTCCCCCACGTTCTTGACGGCGCCGAGGCCGAAGCGCATGGCGGTGTCCAGCACCCGGAAGGAGCGCAGCGACTCGTTGATGTCCGGCGGCAGCACCTCGATGCCCATCTCGCGGCAATCGCCGATGCTCTTGATCACCTTGTCGGTGTTGCTCATGTCCTCGGTGAGGAGGGCGGCCATGAACTCTACCGGGTAGTGGGCCTTCAGGTAGGCGGTCTGGTACGCGACCAGGGCGTAGGCGGCGGAGTGCGACTTGTTGAAGCCGTACTCGGCGAACTTGGCCATGAGGTCGAAGATGGCGGCGCACTTCTTGGAATCGAGCCCCAGTTTCTCGGACCCTTCCATGAACTTCAGGCGTTCCTTCGCCATCTGTTCGGCGTCTTTCTTACCCATGGCGCGGCGCAGGAGGTCCGCGCCCCCGAGCGAATAGCCTGCCAGGGAACGGGAGATCTGCATGACCTGTTCCTGGTAGACGATGACGCCATAGGTGTCCTTGAGGACGGGCTCCAACTGAGGCAGATCGTAAACCGTCTGTTTGCGGCCGTGCTTTCTTTCGATGAAGTCATCCACCATGCCGGAGCCGAGCGGACCCGGACGGTAGAGGGCGCAGACCGCGATGATGTCCTCGAAGCAGGACGGCTTGAGCTTGACCAGAAGCTCCTTCATGCCGCTCGACTCGAGCTGGAACACGCCGGTGGTGTTGCCGGCCTGCAAAAGCTTGTAGGTTTCCGGATCGTCATCGGTCAGGAGCGTGATGTCGAAGTTGGGATCCTTGCCGTTACGGATGTGCTTGCAGGCGTTGTCGATGACGGTGAGGTTCTTGAGACCGAGGAAGTCGAACTTCACCAGGCCCACCTTCTCCACGTACTTCATCGAGTACTGGGTGGTCAGCGAGCCGGTCTTCTGGTCCTTGTAGACCGGGCAGAAGTCTTCCATCTGCCTGGGCGCGACCACGAGGCCGGCGGCGTGGGTCGAGATGTGGCGTGCGAGCCCCTCCAGGCGCAGCGCGACGGTCATGACCTCGTTCACCTTCGGGTCGGCCGCCATCAGTTCCTTGAGTTTGGGCTCCTGCTCGATCGCCTTGTCCAGCGTGATGCCCAGCACCTCGGGCACCAGCTTGGCGATCTTGTCCACGTCGGCAAAGGTGAGGTCGAGCGCGCGCCCGACGTCGCGGATGACGCCGCGGGCGGCCATGGTACCGAACGCCGCGATCTGGCACACCTTCTCCCGGCCGTAGCGCTCGACCATGTACTGGATCACCTCTTCGCGGCGGTCCTGGCAGAAGTCGACGTCGATATCCGGCATGGAGATACGTTCCGGGTTCAGGAATCGTTCGAACAGCAGGTTGTAGGGCATCGGATCGATGTCGGTGATCCTGATGCAGTAGGCGACCAGCGAACCGGCCGCCGAGCCCCTGCCCGGTCCGACCGGGATGCCGTGATCCTTGGCCCAGTTGATGAAGTCCGCGACGATGAGGAAGTAGCCCGGGAACCCCATGTGCCTGATGCAGTCCAGCTCGATGCGCAGGCGGTCGTGATAGGCCTGCTCCTGTTCCGGGGTCAGGTCCGGGTACTTGATCTTGATTTTCTCGAGGCGCAGCTTGAGCCCCTCGATGGACTCGCGCTCGAGCTGATCGTCGAGGGTTTCGCCCGGCGGCGCCTCGTAGGCGGGAAAGTGATAGGTCTTGAAGTCGAACTCGTAGTGGCAGCGTTCGGCGATCTTGACGGTGTTTTCCAGCGCCTCCGGGCAGTAGTGGAAGTCCCGCGCCATCTCCTCCGGGCTCTTCACGTAGAAGGCCTCGGTGGTGAAGCGCATCCGGCTCGGGTCGCTCATGGTCTTGCCGGTCTGGATGCAGAGCAGGATCTCGTGCGCCTTGGCGTCTTCCTTGTTGAGATAGTGACAGTCGTTGGTGGCGACCAGCGGCAGGTTGAGCTCGCGCGCGATCTCCATCACCCGCCGGTTGGCAATGGTCTGCTCCGGGATCCCGTTCTCCTGGATCTCGAGGTAGTAGCTCCCCGGGAACATGTCGGCGTACCAGATGGCGGCAGCCTTGGCCTCCTCCATCTTGTTCCTGCCGGCCAGATAGGCGACCTCTCCCTGGAGACAGGCGGAGAGGCAGATTAAGCCTTCCCTGTGCTTCTCCAGCAGTTCCTTGTCGATGCGGGGGCGGCGGTAGAAGCCGTCCTTGTAGCCCGCGGAACTGAGGTAGCAGAGGTTCTTGAAACCGGTCATGTTCTCGGCCAGCAGGATGAGGTGGTAGCTGGTGACCGGGTCTGCGGCGGTGGGGGCCTTCTTGTCCAGACGGGAGCCGGGGGCGATGTAGACCTCACACCCGAGTATCGGCTTGATCCCCTTGTCCTGGGCCTTCAGATAGAACTCGAGGGAGCCGAACATGTTGCCGTGGTCGGTGACCGCCACCGCCGGCATGTGATACTCCTTGGCCTTCTTGACCAGGTCGCCGATACGGATGGCGCCGTCCAGCAGGGAGTACTGGGAGTGCAGATGAAGATGTACGAAATTGGCAGGTGAATCCATAAATCAAAAGGCCCTAGCGAGAAGCAAAACTGATTGAATTGAAAAGACAAAAGGAGCCGTGACTCAGCGGGCTCCAGGTGCTGACGAGAATAAAATAAGGGAAGTTTTAGCACTAGGCGGCTGTCTATGTAAAGGCCAAAGTATGACACCCCGTTGACAAACCGGAGACATATAATTTAATATCAAATCATACGAAATCAAATCGTGTTGGTTTCGTAAGGATTCGTGAACGTTAGGCTGGAGGACGCCATGATCACCATCAGAAGAGCAAACGACAGAGGCCACGCCGACCACGGCTGGCTCGACACCTACCACACCTTTTCCTTCGCAGACTACTACGACCCGCGCCACATGGGGTTCAGAAACCTACGGGTCATCAACGAGGACCGGGTGAAGCCGGGAGTGGGCTTCCCCACCCACCCGCACCGGGACATGGAGATCATCTCCTACGTGCTCGAGGGTGCACTCGCCCACCGCGACAGCATGGGCAACGGCTCGGTAATCCGTCCGAGCGAGGTACAACGCATGAGTGCCGGCACCGGCATCACCCACAGCGAGTTCAACGACAGCAAAGACGAAGGTCTGCACTTTTTCCAGATCTGGATTCTGCCGGAGCGGACCGGGATCACTCCGAACTATGAGCAGAAATACTTCGCGGACCAGGAAAAACGGGGCCGCCTGCGCCTGATCGCGTCCCCGGACGGCCGAGACGGATCGGTCACCATCCACCAGGACGTGAGGCTATACTCAACGCTCCTGGACCCGGGCGAAGAGATCGTGCATCGCCTTCCGGCGGGACAGCATGCCTGGGTGCAGGTGGCGCGGGGCAAGGTGCTCGTGAATGGGCATCTTCTGGGAGCAGGGGACGGGGCGGCGGTCAACAACGAAGACCTGCTGCGGCTGACGGGGAAAGAAGCGGCCGAGGCGCTGGTGTTCGAACTGCCTTAGATATGGGTTGCCCCCTCCCCCTCTGGGGGAGGGTGGCTGAAGGCCGGGTGAGGGCGCTGCTATCTGCGACTCTCTTTTTGGGTGCACCGCCCTCCCCCCAACCCTCTCCCAAAGGGAGAGGGAGCGTTGGCGTAGTTTAAGATAAAAAGGGGACAGGCTACTTTACGGTAAAAAAGTAGCCTGTCCCCTTTTTCGTTAGCGCAGATTCGTCCCCCTCCCCACCCCTCCCCCTCCGGGGGAGGGTGGCCGAAGGCCGGGTGAGGGCGCTGCCATCTGCGACACTCTTGCTTGGTGCACCGCCCTCACCCCAACCCTCTCCCAAAGGGAGAGGAGAGTTGGCGGAGAGAGGAGTTGCCCCGGGGTATGTTACGCCCCGCCGGTCATGGCGGACTGGATGCTGGCTGCATCGAGCGCCACTTCGTCCTGGGTGCCGCCGTCCATGTTCTTCAAGGGCGCGGTGCCGCTGGCAATCTCGTCTCCGCCGATGATCAGGGTGAAGCGGGAGTTGAACTTGTCGGCACGCCGCATCTGGCTTTTCAGGCTCTTCCCCTCGTAGTCGATTTCGACGGCAAGTCCCAGGCGCTGCAGGGCGCTCATCAGGCGGAAGGCCTCGGCATGGGCTTCCTCACCAAGGGCGGCGATGAAGAGGTCGGGGCGGCGGGAGAAATCCTTTTCGGCCAGAAGCAGCGCCACGCGCTCGACACCCATGGCGAAACCGATGCCCGGGATCTGCGGGCCGCCGATCGAGGAGATCAGGCCGTCGTAACGGCCACCGGCGGCAACGGCGCTCTGGGCGCCCAGCATGGTGGTGACCATCTCGAAGGTGGTCCTGGTGTAGTAGTCGAGACCGCGCACCATCCTCTGGTTGATGCTGTACGGGGTGCCGACCAGCTCCAGGTGCTTACGGGTCTTGTCGAAATGATCGCTGCACTCGGCGCAGAGGTGATCAAGCATCGAGGGGGCACCCTTCGTTGCTTCCTGGCAGCCGGCGGACTTGCAATCCAGCGCCCGCAGCGGGTTGGTGTCGTAGCGACGCTTGCAGTCGTCGCAGAGCTGGTCGATGCGATCGAGCAGGAACTTCTTGAGCGCCTCGCGGTAGGCGGGACGGCAGCAGGGGCAGCCCAGCGAGTTGATCTGCAGCGAAGGCTCGGTGAGCCCCAGTTCCTGGAAGAAATGGGTCAGCATGGTGAGCACCTGGGCATCGACCGTGGGAGCGGCAACACCGGTGATCTCGGCGCCGATCTGGTGGAACTGGCGGTAGCGTCCCTTCTGCGGGCGCTCGTAGCGGAACATCGGCCCCATGTAGTACAGGCGCGCCACCGGGTCCAGGGCGTGCATCTTGTGCTCGACGTAGGCGCGCATCACCGACGCGGTCCCCTCCGGGCGCATGGTGACCTTGTTGCCACCCTTGTCCTCGAAGGAGTACATCTCCTTTTCCACGATGTCGGTGGCGTCACCGATGGAGCGGCAGAACAGTTCGGTCTTCTCCAGGATCGGGATCCTGATCTCGGAAAGTCCGTAAAGCTCGAAAACCCGGCGTGCCGTGGCCTCTATGTGCTGCCACTTCTCGACCTCGCCCGGGAGGATGTCGTTGAAACCTTTGATGCCTGTGATTGCCACGGTTAATCCCTCTCCTCAAACCCGAAGTAAAAAAACAAAACCTGATTTTTAACGCAAAGCCGCAAAGGCGCAAAGAAACCTTGAACGAGCAAAAAATAAAGACTGGTTTTTTATACCTTTGCGACTTTGCGCCTTTGCGTTAAAAACAAAAAAACCGGCAAGACTACTGTCCGGTCTGATGCAACGTTAGTGTCATCCCGTGCCCGGTCAGGGGGGCGTGGTGAGCCTTTCGGCGTGGAAGGCGCGGTTCTTGCCGGCGCTCTTGCCGCGGTACATGGCCTGGTCCGCCATCTCCAAAAGTTCCGCCTTGGTCGTGGCATCGTCGGGGGCACAGGCGTAACCGAGGCTCACGGTGAGCCTGATGGCAAGCCCGTCGGCCTTGGCGAAGGTGTGCCCCTCGATGGTCTTCCTGATACGCTCGGCAACGATAGCCGCCCCCTCCATCCCGGTCTCTACCAGTACGATGGTGTACTCGTCACCGCCATAACGGATGACGGCGTCCACGTCGCGCACGCTTTTCCTGACCAGCGAGCCTACCTCACGCAGGACGCGGCTGCCGATCAGGTGCCCGAAGTTGTCGTTCACGGACTTGAACAGGTCGATGTCGAGGAAGAGGATGCCCAGGTTGGAGCCGTAGCGCTCACAGCGCTTGAGCTCCCGCTCCAGCACCACGTCCAGGTAGCGGTAGTTGTACAGGCCGGTCAACTCGTCTATGTAGAGGAGATCCTTGGCGATGTTGTAGCGCGCGGCGTTGTCCAGGGCCAGCGACCCCTGGTCGAGCAGGAAGGAGATGTGCCTGCGGTTTATGTCCCTGGGCAAAATGACGCCGGGGTCGTTGAACAGGATGATCACGCCCTGCAGCTCGTTCTTCTGCCGCAGGTAAAGGCACATCGCCTCGGTCACCTCACTGCCGTATTCGGCGTCGTCGGCGAGAAAGTTCCTCAGAAGCAACAGGTTGGTGCTGCCGTCATCGCGCAGATCGCACTCGCTGATCACTGCCTGTCCCAGCAGGTGCGCGTTCAGCTCCTCGATTCCTTTCAACTCGCGCAGCGTGAGCTGCCCGTTGTCCATGAAATACCCGAGCGCCCGGGTCACGCCTACTTCCTTCACCACGGCGTCGGTCAGCATGGAGTAGATCCGCTCGAGCTCGAGACAGTTGGCGATGTTCTGGCTCACCTGGAACAGGTTGACCAACCCCTTCAGCTCGAGGTTCTCGTCGAGAAGCCTGCGCTGCTCCATGCAGTGCGCAACGATGTGGCGGAACTCGTCCTGGTTGATCGGCTTGATGAGATAGTCAGTGGCGCCGTTTTTGAGGGCGTAAATGGCGGTTTCTACGTTTGCGTGGCCGGTGACCATGATCACCGCGGTGGCAGGATCTAGCCTTTTCACCTCGGAGAGGATGTCGAGGCCAGACACATCGCGCATCACCAGGTCGGTGACGACCAGGTGATACCCTCCCCTGCTGATCATTTCCAGCGCCTCCTCTCCGGAAGCGGCCACTTCGACGCTATAGCCGTCTTCCTTGAGCAGGTCGGTATAGACCTCTCGGAAAAAGCTGTCGTCTTCGACTAAAAGAATTCTTTCCATGCAAAGAATCTCCTGGATGATCGGGTGATACAGGGGGCAATGCCAGCATAAACTAGCAGATAGAACTCTTGAGTGTCAATTAAAATGCCCATACGGAGCGGATAATATAACATCACCATCCGCTTTGCAGACGGCCTCGATGGTGCCTTCCAGGTCGGTCCGGTAGATCCTGACGCCGTGGCTTTGCAGTGTGTCCAAGGTATCAGCCGCAGGGAGCCGGAAGGCGTTACCGTGTCCTGCGGATATGATCGCAGCGGCCGGCCGCACCGCTGCTACGAAGGGCTCGCAGGAAGAATACCTGCTGCCGTGGTGCGCCACCTTCAACAGGCTGCACCGCTGCACAACACCCCGGTCGAGAAGTTCCCGCTCTTCCCGCATGCCGGTATCGCCGGTGAAGAGAATCGAACTCCTGCCGTGGACCAGCCTGAACACCAGTGACGTCGCGTTGGCGTCCGACTGCGGCGCCTGCCCGACGACCGGCCATAGCGGCTCGAGCAGCGCTCCCCCCACCTGCAATGGCGTCAGGTCCCCTCCAAGTTGCCGCACCGTCACCGCCCGTGCGGCCAGCACCCATTTCAACTGCTGCAACTCAGGGGCGGCCAGGGTCTCGCGGTGGACGACGAATTGCCCCACTTCGAAATTCGCCGCCAGGTACAGCACACCCTGCAGGTGGTCCGGATGTCCGTGGGACAGGACCAGGTAATCGATGCGCCGTACCGATAGGGCCCTCAGCGCAGGGAGCAACAGGCGCGAACCTACCCTGGTATCGGTGTCGGTGGCATTGCCGCCGCCGTCGACCAGCATCCACTTCCCGTCCGGCAGATGCACCAGCGCGGCATCCCCCTGCCCCACGCTCAGAAAGTACACCCGCATGTTGCCATCGTTAGCCTGGGCAGCCGGCGCCGCACGCACGACGAGGATGGCAAGCAGCGCCATAACCGTCGTGCATCGCCACCCTCTCGACTTGAAGAAGGTGATCGTGCAGAGCACCAGGCATGCCAGCAGCAGGTCCAACCGGGTCGGGACGTACCCGGTAAAAACGGGTGCGTGGAAGAGTTGCTCGACCACCTGATCCGACCAGCGCACCAACATGGCGGCAAGATGGAGCAGTACAGTGGCAGGGGCTTGCCACAGGCAGCTCAGGACCAGGGCGCTGAAGCCGAGTACGACGGCGCCATAGCCCATGAGCGGCACCACCAGGAGATTGGCAAGCAGGCCCACCAGCGAAACCCGCTGGAAATAATAAGCCACATGAACGGAGGTGGCGATAATGGCTGCCGCGGAGGCGACGACAACTAGCAGCACCCAGCGCCCCATTCTTCCCGCCTTGTGCTGCGGGTTGGGCAAAGTAGGGGTCAGGACGGACAGCCCCCAGATCGCCAGGAAGGAAAGCTGGAACGAAACGTCGAATGCAATTTGCGGTGCGGCAAACAGGATCGCGCAGGCGGCCAGCATGATGGTGTGCACGGGGTCCACTTCGCGTTTCATCTGCAGTGCTGCCACGACCACGCAGATCATCAGCACGCTGCGCAGCGTTGCGGGCGCCTGCCCGGACAGGAACAGGTAGAAAACCACCATGGGCAGGGAGGCGAGCATCACCAGCGGTCTCAGCTTGAGATGCAGGGCGAGCCACTCGGAGCGCCGGGCCAGGTAATAGAGGAACTGGCACAGAGACAGGAACACGATGCCGACATGGAAGCCGGAAATGGAAAGGATATGGTTCACCCCGCTGCGGGCAAAAGCCTCTTGCAACTGCTCCGGCACGTCACCCCGATCGCCCAGGAGCAGCGCCTTCAGGACTCCCCCCTCCGCCCCCGGCTCCACCTTCACGATGAAACGCCCCAGCCTTTCCGCCAGCAGGTCGATGTCGTGCAGCCACCCCTCTCCGGCGCGCAGCAACACCAGGTCATCAGCCGTCAGCACAAATCCGGTGACGTGCACCTGCTGGTAGGCCAGTCGGCGCACCCAGTCTGACTCGCCGGGAAGCCCAAGGTTGCGCGGCACCCTGAGCCGGGAAGAGAGCTTAATGCGGTCTCCGATGTGCAGTGCCGCGCGCCCCTCTTTCACGAACACCAGCAGCCGCCCCGACGCACTCTGTTCCCGGCCGTCGACACTGACCCTCTTCACCTGCAGATACACCCTGCTCCCTCCCGTCGAGCCTGGTTCGGGCCGAGCGTCCAGCACCCCCTGGATCGCCACCAGCCGGTCCGAGGCGAAGCGCTCCAGACCCGGTGTCGGTCTCAGGAAAGGCTGCAGCGACAATTGTCCCCACACGAAGAAGAGCAGGGCCAAGGCCATCAGAAAGGGGTATCGCGAGCGGAGGAAGGAAGCGGCCAGAGTCAGGCCAAGAAGGGCGCCGAGGCACCAGGTGGGGGGGAAGGTATCGAGCAGGTCAGTGGTGGCCAGGCCTGCGATCAACGCGGCAAGGGGCACCAGCAAAGGTCTTTCCAGAGTTCACCTCCCCGCTTCCGGAGTGTGAGCGCCATCACCAAAACAATTAAAAACAACACACGTTATAGCAGACGGCAAGGGTTGCACAACGCCGGCTGTGCATTCCCATACTGCTGTTCAGACTTCGCAACAGGCGCAAATACTCGATATTTCACCGCAAATCAAATCTCGAACAGGCTCGTTGTGCAGGTTTAGCACAGACAGGCCTTTTCCGAGCCCATCGGACACAGCCCCACGCACCATCTTTTTTTACAATAAGATCAATCAGTTACCGCACACACTCCACCACGGTCAGTTTTGGTACGCCAGTTGTAAAAGAAGAGGAAAACGGCACAACATCCGGGAGGACATCATGGCATACAGAGATCGCAGCACCAATGAAAGGTCTGGCTCTTACGCTTATACCATCATGGAAGTACGCCTGAGGAAGAAGGGAGCACCGGAAGGGACCAAGGACGACCTGCGCTACATGTCCGTGGACAGCCACTGGGACACCCTGCGCTTCGTGCAGGACAACATGGACCAGTGCGTGGGTAACGTGGTGCGGCTCAAGCGGACCGAACCGGTGCGTCACACGGTGAACGAGAGTGCCGAGCTGTTCCAGAAAAACCTGGAGCCCCTGGTTTCCACCCTGGCGGCAACCCAGGGCCAGGGCGTGATGGACAAGCTCTCGGCCTCACTGAAGAAGGCCCTGCTGCTGATGGTCATGGAGCGCTACCAGAGCGACCGCGAGAAAGCCTGCCGGGTGCTCGGGATCTCCCGGGAGAAGTTGGAGAGCGAACTGAGGCTCTGCGGCGTGGCGAGATAGGACCTAGTAGTATTCCTCTTGATAAGAAGGGATCTCCGCATACCAGCGGGGGTCTCTTTTTGCTTTCAGGAGCGCAGCGTCCACGGTATCGATGAGACGCTGCCGGTCCTTGGGATAGCTCCCGGCCAGGCAGAGAAAATTGGAGACGTGGTTGGAGCGCAGGATGGTCCCCTGCGGCGCCAACCGTTCCAGCAGCGCGCGGGTTTCCAGCAGGATCTCTCCGTGGCTCAGCGGCTCGATCAGCTTCAGGAAATCGTCGTTGTGGCGTTGGAACATGGTGAGCAGGGAAAAGTATTCCGGTGACAGCGCCGTGATCCACTCCGCGGTGGCGGCAGCATGCTCGGCGCTGCGCTTTCTTCCCGCCAGCCCGAGGATCGCGGTAATGGAGAGTTTCATCCCGGCAGCCTTCGCCTTTCGGCACTGCTCCAGCATCTGTTCCGGCTCGAATCCCTTGTCGATCAGCCGCAAGGTTTCCGCATCGCCGCTTTCCAGGCCGTAGTACAGGATGCGCAGCTTCTTGCCCCGCAGGGAGGCAAGATCATCGCCGCTCTTGAGGTTGAGGCTGTTGGGCGAGGCATAGGCGCCCACGCGGGTCAAGGCAGGGAAGACCTGATTCAGTTCATCGAGAATCCGCTCCAGCCCCTGCTGCGGGTAGACCAGGGCATCGCCGTCAGCGAGAAACACCCGCCGCACGCCCGGACGGTAGCGCGGCGGGATGGACCGGATCTCCGCGAAGATCTCGTCCAGCGACCGGACCCGGAACTGCTTCATCTTGTACATGCCGCAGAATTTGCACCGGTTCTGGGAACAACCGATGGTGATCTGGAAGATGAGGCTGCCGGCCTCGGAAGGCGGGCGAAAGAGCGGCTCGTGGTAGGTGAAGAACATGTGGCGGATCCCCTGAGTGTGGCGGATTTCAGTCTGCGGCAGGTAATGTAGCTGATAAGCGGCCAAAGGGCAAATCCCCTCTGTCTCCCCTTCGCAAAGGGGAGGACGTCAGTTCGCGTGCAGTGCTTGATAGGATGCACAAGACGCACTTTGCTCCCAAATAAATAAAAAAAAGGGGACGATGACATCGTCCCCTTTTTCGTTACTGCAGTAGCGGCCGCTCCCTACTTGAGGCGGTCGGCGTAGAGCGGGAAGCGCTTCATCAGCGCGTTCACCTGGGTCTTCACGGCGGCGAGCTTGGCTTCGTCGTTGACGTTGCCCAGGACCTCGGCGATGAAGCCTGCCACCTGCTCCATCTCGGCTTCTTTCAGGCCGTGGCTGGTGGCTGCCGGGGTGCCGATGCGGATACCGGAGGTGATGAACGGCGAGCGGGTATCGAAGGGGATGCCGTTCTTGTTGACGGTGATGCCGGCGCGATCAAGCGCCTCCTCGGCTACCTTGCCGGTCAGCTCGGTCTGGGAGAGGTCGACCAGCATGAGGTGGTTGTCGGTGCCGCCGGAGGTGAGCTTGAAGCCGCGGCTCATGAGGCCGGCGGCGAGCGCCTGGGCGTTCTTCACGATCTGCTGCTGGTACTGCTTGAACTCCGGGGAGAGCGCCTCTTTGAAGGCGACGGCCTTGGCGGCGATGACGTGCATCAGCGGGCCGCCCTGGATGCCCGGGAAGATGTTGGAGTTCAGGGTCTTGGCCCAGTCCTCGCGGCACATGATCATGCCGCCGCGCGGTCCGCGCAGGGTCTTGTGGGTGGTGGTGGTCACGAACTCGGCGTAAGGAACCGGGCTCGGGTGCAGGCCGGCGGCAACGAGACCGGCGATGTGGGCCATGTCCACCATGACCACGGCGCCCACCTTGTCGGCGATGCGACGGAAGGCCTCGAAGTCGATGATGCGCGGGTACGCGGAGGCGCCCACCACGATCATCTTCGGCTTGTGCTCGACGGCGAGGCGCTCGCACTCCTCGTAGTCGATGGTCTGGGTCTCCTTGGAGACGCCGTAGGGGACGATGTTGAAGAGCTTGCCGGAGAAGTTGACCGGCGAGCCGTGGGTCAGGTGGCCGCCGTGGGCGAGGTTCATGCCCAGCACGGTGTCGCCCGGCTTCAGCACGGAGAAGTAGACCGCCATGTTGGCCTGGGAGCCGGAGTGCGGCTGGACGTTGACATGATCGGCGCCGAACAGTTCCTTGGCGCGCTCGATGGCCAGGTTCTCGACCTTGTCCACCTCGTGGCAGCCACCGTAGTAACGCTTGCCGGGATACCCCTCGGCGTACTTGTTGGTAAGAACCGATCCCTGCGCCTCGAGGACGGCCGGGGAAACGAAGTTCTCCGAGGCGATCAGTTCGAGGTTGTACTCCTGGCGCTCAGTCTCGTGCCTGATGACTTCCGCCACTGCCGGGTCGAATGTTTCCAGTACTGACATGTCTGACTCTCCTAAGTGAAAAAGTGCTGTTGAAATGAGAAAACGGGACTCTGGGAGTCCCGTTCTGTGCTTTAGAATCGTTTGTCTTACCAGTGCCGCTGTGCTGATCCGCTCGCTTTTGGGTGGTGCATCATCCCTTGAGTTCGCGCTCCAGTTCGGCGATCTTGTCCAGCCGATTCTGGTGCCTGCCCGCGGCGAACTCGGTGTCGAGCCAGGCCGCCACCATCTCGCGGGCCTTCCCGGTCTCCAGCACGCGGCCGCCCAGCACCAGGATGTTGGCGTTGTTGTGCTCCTTGGCCATGGTCGCCATGAAGACGTCGGTGGCCAGGGCCGCGCGGATGCGGGGGAACTTGTTGGCCACGATGGACATGCCGATGCCGGTGCCGCAGACCAGGATCCCCTTCTCGGCGCTCCCCTCGGAAACACGGCGGGACACCGCTATCCCGAAATCGGGGTAGTCGACGGAATCGCCGTTGTGGGTGCCGAGGTCTTCGCAGGGAAGACCGCGCTCTTCGAGCAGTTTCCTGATCTCGTTCTTCAGTTCGAGGCCGCCGTGATCGCTACCGAGGACTATCATGCTAGACCCTCTTGAAGAGCAGCGACGCGTTGGTGCCGCCGAAGCCGAACGAGTTGCTCATGGCGTACTCGAGCTTCGCCTCGCGCGCCGTGTTGGGCACGTAGTCGAGGTCGCACTCGGGATCCGGATCGGTGTAGTTGATGGTCGGAGGTACCACCGAGTTCTTCATCGCCATCAGCGAGAAGACGGCCTCGACGCCGCCGGCGGCGCCGAGCAGGTGACCGGTCATCGACTTGGTCGAGGAAACCATCAGCTTGGTGGCGTGATCGCCGAAGACGGTCTTGATCGCCGTGGTCTCGCCGACGTCCCCGAACGGAGTCGAGGTGCCGTGGGCGTTGATGTAGTCGACCTGCTCCGGGTTGATGCCCGCGGTGCGCAGTGCCATCTTCATGCAGCGCGCCGCACCCTCGCCGCCCGGGGCGGGAGAGGTCAGGTGGTAGGCGTCGCCGGACAGGCCGTAGCCCACGACTTCGCCGTAGATCTTGGCCCCGCGCGCCTTGGCCGCCTCGTACTCCTCGAGCACCACGATGCCGGCACCCTCGGAGAGGACGAAGCCGTCCCTGCCCATGTCGAACGGACGGGAGGCGCCAGCCGGGTTGTCGTTGTTGGTGGAAAGCGCCTTCATCACCGCGAAGCCGCCGATGCCCAGCGGGGTCACGGTGGACTCGGTGCCGCCCGCGATCATGGCGTCGGCGTCGCCGCGCTGGATCATGTGGTACGCGTCACCGATGGAGTGGGTGCCGGTAGCGCAGGCGGAAACGGAAGAGACGTTCGGGCCTTTCGCGCCGTATTTGATGGAGATGTGTCCCGGAGCCAGGTTGATGATCAGCATCGGGATGAAGAACGGGGAGACCTTCTTGTACCCCCCCTCCAGCAGCGCGGAGTGGTAACGCTCGATGGCCGGCAGCCCGCCCAGGCCGGCGCCCACCAGGACGCCAACGCGCTCGGCGTTCTCCTCGGTGATCTGCAGACCGGAGTCTTCCATGGCGAAGTGTGCCGCGGCCAGCGCGTACTGGATGAAGAGATCCATCTTCTTGATCTCTTTCTTGTCGATGAAATCCTCAGCGACGAAGTCCTTAACCTCGCCAGCGATCTTCACCGGCAGGTCGGAGGCATCGAAACGGGTGATGGGAGCGATGCCGGACGTGCCGGACACCAGTGCGTCCCAGTTCTTGCCGTTACCGGTCCCCAGCGGGGAGACCACGCCTACCCCCGTGACAACAACTCTTCTCATACTCTGAACTCTCCTTAGGTACTGTTGACTCATGGCCGCCCGGAGGCGGCATGAAAAAGGGGAAGCATAACTCCCCCCTCTCTACTAGGTGTGATCAGTGATGTAGTCGATTGCGTCCTGTACCGACTGGATCTTCTCGGCGTCCTCGTCGGAGATCTCGATTTCGAACTCTTCCTCAAGGGCCATCACCAGTTCCACGGTATCCAGGGAGTCGGCGCCCAGGTCGTCCATGAAGGAGGACTCGTTGGTCACCTGAGCCTCGTCAACACCAAGCTGCTCAGCGACTATCTCTTTAATGCGTTTCTCGATCGAAGCCATTCAATTACCTCCATTTGATTGTAACGTTAGACGTTATTTGATTTGTTTTGCCCAAGACTGCTATTTCATAGCATGAAAAGTAGAATTTGCAAAAGGTATTTTTGGCGCTGAAAGTAAAAACAACGCCGTCAGCCAGCTCACATGTACATGCCGCCGTTCACCGAAAGAACATGACCGGTGACGTATGCCGCTGCGTCGGAAACGAGGAACAGCACAGCCCCCGCTATGTCATCCGCACTGCCCAGTCTGCCCATGGGAATCTGCTCCTGGAGCGCTTCCCTGGTCTTGTCGGAGAGTTCCGAGGTCATGTCGGTCTCGATGAAGCCGGGGGTGACCGCGTTGACTGTGACGTTTCTCCTGGCGAGCTCCTTGGCCACCGACTTGGTCAGGCCGATCATGCCCGCCTTGGAGGCGCAGTAGTTGGCCTGGCCCGGGTTGCCCATCTCGCCCACGACGGAGGAGACGTTGACGATCCTGCCGTAGCGCGCCTTGGACATCAGCTTGGCCGCCTCGCGGGTGCAGTTGAAGCAGCCCTTCAGGTTGATGTCGAGCACCGCGTCCCAGTCCTCTTCCTTCATCCTGAGGAGCAGGCCGTCCTTGGTGATGCCGGCGTTGTTGACCAGGATGTCGACCTTGCCGAAGGCTTCCACCGACTGCTTGAAGAGGTTCTCGACCTCGGCGGCCACCGAGACGTCGACCTTGACGGCCAGGGCCTTGCCACCAGCGGCGACGATCTCGTCGGCGGTCTTGGCGGCGCCCTGCTCGGTGGTGGCGGTCACCACCACGGCTGCGCCCTGTTGCGCGAGTTTGAGGGCGATGGCCCGACCGATGCCGCGGGAGGCGCCGGTTACGACTGCTACCTGTCCGTTCAGACTCATTACGCCACCTCCGTGATTGCTTTTACGCCTGCCGCGTCCTGCACGTTCACGCAGGCCGCTTCCTTGTCGATCCTCTTGACGAGGCCTGCCAGCACCTTGCCCGGGCCGATCTCGACGAAGTTGGTGACGCCGGCGGCGACGATGTTCTGGATGATCTGCTCCCAAAGGACCGGCGCGCAGACCTGCTCCACGAGGAGCGGCTTGACGCGGGCCGCGTCGGAGTTCGGCTTCGCCTCGACGTTGGAGACCACCGGGGCGGAGAGCGCGTGCACCTGCACCGCCTCCAGCGTCTGGGCCAGCCTGTCGGCGGCGGGCTTCATCAGCGCGCAGTGGAAGGGTGCGGAGACCGGCAGCAGCATGGCCTTTCTGAAGCCCTTGGCCTTGGCGATCTCGATGGCGCGGGTCACGGCGCCGGTATGGCCGGCGACCACGATCTGGCCCGGGGAGTTGAAGTTGGCCGGGGAGACCACCTCGCCCTGCGCCGCCTCGGCGCAGATTTCTTTCAGCACGTCCGCCTCGGCGCCGAGGATGGCGGCCATGGCCCCCACCCCGACCGGTACGGCGTCCTGCATGTAGCTGCCGCGGGCCCGCACGGTCCTGAGCGCGTCGGCGAAGTCGAGCGCGCCTGCGGCGACCAGCGCGGAGTATTCACCCAGCGAGTGGCCGGCCACGAAGGAAGGCACCAGCGGCGACTCCTCCTTGAGCACCCGGAATGCCGCGACGCTGGCGGCCAGGATGGCCGGCTGGGTGTTCGCGGTGAGTTTCAGATCCTCCTCGGGCCCCTCGAAGCAGAGTTTCGAAAGGGAGAAGCCGAGCGCGTCGTCGGCCTCCTCGAAGGCGACCTTGGCGGTCTTGAAGTTATCCGCCAGATCCTTCCCCATCCCGGCGTGCTGGGAACCCTGCCCCGGGAAGATGAATGCATAGGATTGCATAGGTAACCTCTTTTCTTTTGCTGATTAGGCGTAATTTCCGCCAGATACGTCCATCTCCCCTCTCCCTCCGGGAGAGGGTCAGGGTGAGGGCGTCCGCAGCTGCAACTACTCAATTCCGGGCAACTCCCTCACCCGCCCTTCGGGCACCCTCTCCCGGAGGGAGAGGGGACGAAGCACTTACCAGCGCACCAGCGCGGAGCCCCAGGTGAGGCCGCCGCCGAAGGCGTCGAGCAGCAGCAGGTCGCCTTCCTTGAGGCGTCCGGCGCGCACCGCCTCGTCCAGGGCGATCGGGATCGACGCCGCCGAGGTGTTGCCGTAGCGGTCCAGGTTGACGAAGACGCGCTCGCCGGTGATGCCGAGGCGCTTGCCGACGGAGTCCACGATCCTCTGGTTGGCCTGGTGCGGGATGAACAGGGTGACGTCGTCGGGGGTGAGACCGTTGGCCTCGAGTGCCTCCAGGGCCACTTCGCCCATGGAGCGCACGGCCAGCTTGAAGACCTCGTTGCCCTGCATGGTGAGGAACACCAGCCCGTCGTCCACGTTCTGGTGGGTGGCCGGGTTACGGCTGCCGGCCCCTTTCTGGTACAGGATGTCCCAGTAGTTGCCGTCGCTGTGCATGTGGGTGGAGAGGATGCCGCTCTCCCCTTCCTGCGCCTCGAGCACCACCGCGCCGGCGCCGTCGCCGAAGAGCAGGCAGGTGTTGCGGTCGTTCCAGTCCACGATGCGGGACAGCACCTCGGCGCCGATCACCAGGGCCTTCTTCACCTGTCCGGAGACGATGAACTTCTGGGCGGTGGCGAGGGCGTAGATGAAACCGGAGCAGGCTGCGGAGAGGTCGAAGCAGAAGGCGTTGGTGGCCTTGATGGCCTGCTGCACGATGCAGGCGGTGGCGGGGAACGGGAAGTCCGGGGTGAGCGTGCCCACCACGATCAGGTCGATTTCCTCCGCCTTCACCCCGGCGGCGGCCAGCGCCCGCTCTGCGGCGAGGGTGGCGAAGGTCGAGGTGTATTCCCCCTCGGCGGCGATGCGGCGTTCCCGGATACCAGTCCTGGTGACGATCCACTCGTCGGTGGTGTCCACCATCTTCTCCAGGTCGAAATTGGTCAGCACTTTCTCCGGCACGGCGGAGCCGGTGCCGGTGATTCTCGGTCTAATCATGAAGCAACCCTTTCTGTGGCGTCCGGGTTCTGGCCGGTACGCTCGCGTGTCTCACCGGGGAAGCTCTCGTTGAGCTTTTCGGCCATGCGGCCATTGACCCCTTTGAGTGCGTATTCATGGGCAAAGCGGATCGCGTTCTTGATTGCCTTGGTGTTCGAACCGCCGTGGCAGATCATCCCCACGCCGTTGATCCCAAGCAGAGGCGCGCCGCCGTACTCGGCGTAGTCTACGGTCTTCTTGAAATTGTTGAAAGCCTTGCGGCTTAAGAGGTAGCCGATCTGGGACAGGAAGCTGCGCTTGATCTCGGCCTTGAGCATCTTGCCCACCGCCTCGGCGAGCCCCTCGGAAAGTTTCAGCGCGACGTTGCCCACGAAGCCGTCGCAGACCACGACGTCGACCGAGCCGTTGAAGATGTCACGGCCTTCCACGTAACCGATGTAGTTGATGGGCTTGTCGCGCAGGAGGGCGCTGGTTTCCCGGGTGAGCTCGTTCCCCTTGCTGTCCTCCTCTCCGTTGGAGAGCAGGCCAACCCTGGGCTTGTCCACCCCCATGACGAACTTGGCGTACACCTCGCCCATGACGGCGAACTGGACCAGGTGGATGGGCTTGCAGTCGACGTTGCCGCCGACATCGAGAACGAGGGTCTTACCGGTAACGGTGGGAAAGAGTTGGGCGATTGCGGCGCGGTCGATCCCCTTCATCCGTTTCAGGACGAACATGCCGGCCGCCATGGTGGCGCCGGAGTTGCCGGCGCTTACCACCGCGACGGCCTCGCCACCCTTGACCAACTCGAAGGCGACGCGGATGGAGGAGTCCTTCTTCTTGCGCACCGCATCGGAGGCGGAGTCGTGCATGCCCACGACTTCGGAGGCGTGCCAGAGTTCGATGTCCAGCCCCTTGCAGTCGTGGCGGGCCAGTTCGGCCTGCACCTTTTCTACGTCGCCGACCAGAGTTACGGGGATGCCGAACTCTCTGGCGGCGGCTACCGCACCTTCTACTTCAACATGAGGGGCGTTGTCGCCCCCCATTACATCGACAGCAACTCTCATATTTCCCCTAGGGAGCGGATTCCGAACAGTCACGGCTTAGGTGAAACGAAATCCTAGAGCTCTTCAGCCTTGAGCACCTGACGTCCCTTGTAGGTACCGCAGGACGGGCAGACGCAATGCGGCAGCTTCGGGGCCTTGCACTGCGGGCAGGTCGAAACGGTCGGAGCGGTGAGGAAATCGTGTGCACGCCTCATGTTTTTGCGCGACTTGGAGGTCTTCTTCTTAGGTACAGCCATGGTGTTCTCCTTTTTACTTTTCTATCTTGATCTTCTTCAGGGCGGCCATCTTCACATTTATCCCGCCGCGATCGCAGCCGCATTCTCCGGCGTTCAGGTCAGCTCCGCACTCGGGGCACAGCCCGCGGCACGACTCGCTGCATAACGGTTTATAGGGCACTTCCAGCGCGACCTGCTCGGCGATTTCGGGATCCACGTCGATCTCGTCGCCGCTGTAGGTGGCCGAAATGAGTTCCTCGTCGGAAAGCTCGACTTCCTCGTCCAGTTCCTCACCCTTGCTCTCGGTGTAGAAGATGGTGAAGTCGGAAGAGATCGGGTAGTCGTACTCGGTCAGGCAGCGGGAGCAGGTCAGCCGCACCGCGCTCTCCACCTTGCCCATGGCCCTGACGTGGTCGTACTCCCAGATGGCGCTGACCTGCGCGTTCACCGGTGCGGTGAAGACACACTCGCCCGCTTTTTCCATCTCTACCAGGGCAGGGAAGTGCGAGGCAGGCTCCGACTCCGAAAGGTCGAGCTGCTTCTTTTTCACCTTATCTATCTCTATCTTCAAAGGAAGATCTCCCCTTTTTCAAAGTTTCCCAGTATATAGATGGCGGTTTTTTTGTCAAGGTAAATCTAAAGAGAGCGGAGGGGCCACAGGCAAGGGCTCAGCCTCTGTCAGAACCGGCGATAACGTGCGCTGATAGCGTACCGGATCACTACCAACCGAGGCGATAATCGACGCTGACCCCGCTCTCCGAATCCGCGAGCACCCCGATGCGTTGGGCCGCGCTTTCCACCAGGTAATCGAGGGCGCGTTCCTTCTTCTTGGGCAGGCGGATCAGCCTGGGCTCCCCCTTGATGCCCCCTAGCCGGGCTGCCTCGTCGATGGCGTCCTGCATGGAGCCGATGCGGTCCACGAGCTTCAGGGCCAGCGCCTGCTCGCCCGAGAAGATCCTGCCGTCGGCGATGCCCCTGACCTGCTCTTCCGGAAGCCTCCTACCCTGCGCCACCGCCTTTACGAACTGGCCGTGGGTGGAGTCGATCACCCCCTGCAGCATCGCCTTCTCCTCGTCGGTCATGGTGCGCGAGGGGGAACCGGTGTCCTTGAACTTGCCGGTCTTGATGGTGAAGGCCTTCATGCCCACCTTGTCCATCAGCCCCTCGAGGTTGGAGAACTTCATCAAGACGCCGATGCTCCCGGTGATGGTGCCCGGGTTGGCGTAGATGAGGCTGGCCGGCGCCGAGACGTAGTAGCCGCCGGAGGCCGCCACGCTCCCCATGGAGACCACGACCTTCTTGGTTTTGGTCAGGTCCTTTACCGCCGCGTAGATCTCCTGCGAGGGGCCGACGACTCCGCCGGGGGAATCGACGCGCAAGACCACGGCCTTGGCGTGGTCGTCCTTCTTCATGGCCCGCAGTTGGCGTATCGTTTCCTGCCCGTCGACGATGACGCCTTTGACTTCCACGATGCCGACCCCGTCCCCTCCGGCACGGGTGTCTTCGTCGCCTAACAGTGCGGTGACCACCGCGACGCAGGCGCTGAAAAGGAGGAACAGGCCGACAACGAAGGCGGCGATCCACAGTAGCAGTTTTTTCATCACTCCTCCGTCTCTTCCATATGCAGACATGTTACGCATTGAATGATCCCCCCTCCCGTCAAGGGAGGGGGAGCACAAGGGCAAATAATTATTTGCCCCTACAGGATCAAACGCCTGTAGTAGGCCAATATTAATTCGCCCCTACTGGATCAAACGTTTACAGCTTATTTTGCTTGTCTTTTACCGGGGCTCTGTCCTATATCTGAACAGTAGGGTGACGTAACGACGTTGCGCACGCCGCCAACAACTCTACACTATGCAGGGCACTGCGCAAAACCAAATCTCCCGCGGCAGGGTCTCGGCTGAGTATCCTGCTGGCGTGAAAGAGATACGGGAAGAGGGACTATGAGAGTACTGGTAATCTCCGACAGTCACGGCAACTACGCCCACGCCTTCAGGGCGCACGAACTAGCCGGCCCGGTGGATCACATCGTTCATCTTGGGGATGGCTGCGATGATGCTCGCATGATGGAGGAAGTGCTGGAGGTGCCGGTACACCGGGTGGCCGGCAACTGCGACCTGGACCGGCAGGTACCGGCTGAACTCACCCTGGAGCTCGGGGAATGCCGCTTCCTGCTGACCCACGGCTACCGCCAGCACGTGAAGAGCGGCCTGTCTCAGCTGATCGGTCGGGGGGTGCAACTGGGAGCCTCGGTGGTGCTCTACGGCCACACCCACCTGGCGGACGTGCAGTCGGCGGACGGGATGCTGCTGGTGAACCCGGGCGCCCTGAAGGAGGGACTACCCGGGAGCTACGCCATCGTCACCATCGAGGGGGCCACGGCAAAGGCCGAGATCTTCCCTCTCTAGTTTGCCCACTCTAGCAGCCGCAGCCGCAGTTGTGGCAGACCTTGCGGTTCTCGTCATCGGGAGCCACGGTCTCCGGTGCGAACGCGATGCGGTTCACCGCGCGCCGGATGTCCTCCTGGAGGTCAAGCCGCGGGCTCTGCCCGATCACATGCCCGATGCAGATGTTGCTGATGCCGTCCGACGGCGAGGCGATGCGGATGGAATTTAGAAGATCGCCGTAGCCGTTCACCTCGATCACCTGCCCGGGGTCCTCCCCCAGTTCCAGGGTGATGCCGAAGCGCTGCAGTTCCTGCGCCAGTTCAGCGAAGAAGATATCAAAGGTGAATCCCGAAAGGATCGCTTCCCATTCCGGTTTGCTCTTGCTGCGTCCGTAACAGGTCAGTCTCATCTGTTTTGCCATACTATCCAACTCCTGAAACAGGGCGAACCCCGATATTTAACTTGCCGCGGCCTTTCTCTGCATCGAGCTGAAGATCATATCCAGCACCGCCTTCTGCTTCGCCTCGTACTTGTTCAGCACCGCCAGACAGGTCCCCATGGGAAACTGCTCGTGCAGGTAATCCGAGTCACGCCCGGAAAGGATCACGATGCGGTTCTTGTCGACACCGACCGAGAGGGCGTAGCTGAAGATCTTGGAGCCGTCCAGGGTCGGCATCTCCAGGTCCACCAGCAACAGGTCCACCCTCCCCTGCCTCAGTATGGTCAGCGCCAGCAGCGGTTCCGTGCAGGTTATCACGTCCAGCAGCGGGTAGAGCGCCTGGATCTTGTCCTTGAGCGCTCCTACGAAAGCCGCATCGTCATCAACGATCAAAATTCTTCCCATCAATACCTCGATGTATCTACTTAAGCACCCGGGTCGCCGCGCTGAGCACCGGGAAGGGAACGTTCAGGTCAAGCAGCCGCGCCGCTTTCAGGTTGACGATCAGATCCACCCGCCTCGGCGTGACCACCGGCAGCTGCGACGCCTTCTTGCCGCTCAGGATGCGCGCGACGTATTCGGCAGCCAGCTGCCCCTGTTCGACGGGGTCCGCCTCCAGGGACACCACCGCCCCCTTGTGTGCCGCGCCCGGCATCTGCGATATCACGGGGATCTTCAGCTCGTTGCAGCGGTGCACGATCTTTTCAAAGGACCGGCTCCCGGCGGTGCATTCGGTGACGTAGACGCAGTCGACCCTGGTGGCATAGAGGGTGGCCAAGGCTCCGTCCAGCGCCCCCATCGAGCCGACGTTGGTTTCCACCAGCACGATCCCCGACTGGGCGGCGATCTTGCGTGCCTCCTTAAGCTGCACCAGCGCCCCTTCCTCGCGGTTGGCGCTGATGATGCCCAGGGTCTTGATCGGTTTGAGCTCGGTGGCGGTCTTGATCAGCGTGACCAGGGGGACCTTGGAGCTCACCCCGGTACTGTTGCGCCCGCTGGAGGACATGTTCCTGGCCACCCCGGTCTCCACCGGCCCGTACACGTCGGCGTACACGACGGGGATATCCTGCGCCTCGCGCAGGGCGGTCAGCGTGGCGGAGGTGCCGTAGGTGACGATGACGTCCGCGCCGATGGCGTTGAACTTCCTGACGCTGTTGGACCAGGAGATGAGGTCCGGGTTCGGGGTCTGGGTGATCACCTCGACGTTGCTCTGATCGTACCCCTTCTGCACCAACGCCTTCACGAACGCCTTGTGGGCCTCGCGGTAACGCGGCAGGTCGCAGGTCAAAAGAGCCGCAACCAGCTTTCCGGCCGCACGGGAGTCCGCCGCGGGAATCACCGCGCCAAGCAGCAGGAGCAGAACTATGGAACGTAGCAGTGTCTTGATACGTTACCCCTTGGTCACCACCTGGCCGCGAGGCCGGCGACGACGGTGTGGACGGTGCCGCTGTAATCCTTATAGGCGGGCTTCATCTCGTTGTAATCGTTGAGGGTGTATTCGAGCGTGGTGGAAAGTGTGCTTGTGAAGCGGTACTCGCCACGCGCCGAAAGCGTAGATATCACGGTATCCTGCGCGGAGATCTCCTTGATGCCGGTCGTGCTGCCGGGGATCACGGTGAAGGTGGTGTCCGTCGGCGTGAAGGCGGCGGACGACCTGATCTGCTGTGCCGCCACCGCGAGGTCGCTCTTCTCGCTCACCGCGTAGGAGGCGTTCACCGCGTAGACGTGGGACCTGCTGGAAAACTGCGAGGCGGCCTGGCTGCCGGTGAACACGCCGGTGAAGAGGATACCCTGCTCCACCTCCTGGTGCAGGTAGGCGTAATTCACGCCCAGCGTGAGCCCCTGCAGCGGCGCCCACCAGAGTCCCAGGTTGGCGTTCTCGCTGTTGGTGCTGCGCGCGGTCAAAGGAGCCAGCGAGAAGGAGAGCGGCTCGAACGGGACGTTCACCAGGTACTTGCGCACCTCGTCGTTCTGGTCGCGGCGCAGGATGGCATGGCTGATGAGCCCCCAGCGGTTGTTGACCGTGTAGGTGGCCAGCAGCTTCGCCTCGTGGCGTTCCTGGAAGGAGGCGCCGTAGGCGGGGTGGTCGGCGCTGGCATAGCTGTAGTGCGCGCTGGTCCTGAGCCCCCTGACGGGGCGGTAGTAGACCGAGAGCGACCCGGTGTGGGTCGAGGTGCTCTCCGGCACGGCCCAGGTGGTCTCCGACGGCAGGTCGGTCACGTTGTTCCTGCGCAGGAAATCGCCCCGGTACTCGCCGACCAGCGCGAGATGCAGCGTGGGGCGATAGGACATCGTGCCGGTTACCAGGTCGCGGGTAGACTCAGTGGGGGTCTTGGCGACTACCACCGGGTCGGTGAAGGCGCTGTTGCTGAACGGGCCGCGCTTGTTGTGGTCGATCTCCTGGCGCCGGTACTTGACGGCGAAGGTGTACTCCCGGCTGGGGGTATAGACCAGGTCCCCGGCGGCGTTTTGCAGGTAGCTCTTCATGTGCCGGGCGCCGCTCGTGTCGCTCAACTCCGAAAGGTTCTCGCGCTGCTCGAAACTGTACGAGCCGGAGCCGATCAGGCCGCCGGCCAGCGAGGTGTGCAGCTTGATGGTGTGGGAGAAGAAGCTGCTGTCCGGATTTTCGTTGTGCTGCCGGGCGCCGCCGAGAAAGTCGGCCGCGCCGTTGAAGTGGTTGCGGGCCTCGTACGTCTGCACCGGGATCGGCAGCCGGTCCTCGAAGTAGCGCACCTTGAAGTCGTAGACCAGGTCCACCGGCCCCAGGTGGGAGTCGAGCCCCACGCGCCCTTCCTGGACCTGCTGGTCGACGCCGCGGCGCTGCGCGTAGATGGTGTTGGTGGCCCCTTCGAAGGCGGTGTCGGCGAAGCGCTGCTGGATGGTCCCTTCCTTCACGTAGCGCCAGTAACCGAGGTTCACGTGCAGGGGGAAATTGTGCAGCCGGTAGCGGAAGTCGGCCCGGTCCTGCACCACGCTCACCCCGTAGTTCGCCACCGGGCCCTGTACCGCCGTGTAGGTGGCAGGGGTGCCGGCGTCGGTCCGCCCGGTGGTGAAAGAGGGGGAGAACAGGATCTCACGGTCCAGGTTGTGGTACAGGGACTCGGCCCTGAGATGCAGGCGGTAATCCCCCTTGTAGTCCATGAGCAGGTCGGCGTGGTAATCGTTCTCGTTCAGGTAGAACCCTTCCAGCTCGAGGTTGCTGTCCTTCTCCATGTGCCGGTAGAAGAGCCCGCCGCTGCGGCTGGACTTCAAAAAACCGTACTCGAGCGCGCGCCCCTGGTTGTCCTCTCCGAAGACGAAGTTGTAGCCGAGCGATCCCCCCTTTTGCTCCAAGACCTCCACCTGGCGCTCATCCTCCGGCAGCGGAATCGCCTCGATCGACGGCTGCACCGGTGGCTCCTCGGCGGCCGGGGCAGGCGGCTCGGCGCCCTCGGCAGGCGGCTGCTCCGTGGCGGCGGGAGAAGTCACGGCGGCCGGCTGCTCCTCGTCGGCGACGGTGCCGGCGGGTGCGTCGGCGGGGGCATCCTTTTCCGCAGCCGCGGGCGCCTCCTGGCTCGCCGCCGGAAGCGGCTCCTGGTCTGCGGCAGCCACTCCCCCGGCGGCCAGCAACAGCAGCAGCAGAGGCGAGACGACGGTTTTCATGAGCGGTTTTTCCACCATCGGGCTCCTTTCTGTTACTGGCGCAGCGTGCCCCTGCCGGTTATGGCCGGGGACGGGGTATCGGTGCCATGCACCTGGGAATGACAGTCCGTGCAGCGGTTGACGAAGAGCTGCTTCAGCCCCGGCGTGTTGCTGGCCAGGTGCCCCGTGTGGCACTGCAGGCACAGAAACGGCATCGCGGCGTTCAGGAGGTTGTTGTTCACCGACCCGTGCGGCGTATGGCAGTTCATGCAGTTCTCGGTGACGTCTGCGTGTTCGAAGGCGAAGGGCCCCTGCTTCTCCATGTGGCACCTGGTGCAGGTCTCCTTGGGGGTGTTGCCCCTGAGCAGGCGGTCCTGGGTCGAGCCGTGCACCTCGTGGCAGTCCACGCAGAACATCTTCTTCTCCCGCAGCGGATGGTGCGAGAACAGGGAGTTTTCCGCCTGCACCTCCGGGTGGCAGGTAAAGCACATCTCCGACATCTGCTGCCGGCTCACCTTCTGCTGCGGCCCCTGGTGCAGCTTGTGGCAGTCGAAGCACCCGACGTCGTGCAGCGCGTGCGGCCCTGCGCTCCAGTGGGACAGCACGGGCATCGACGCCGCCGAGTGGCACTTCAGGCAGATCAGGGACTGGGCCTGGGCCGGCAGGTGCATGATGTCCAGGAAGGTCGAGGTATCGCACTTCTTCTTGAGGCGGGTGTTCTCCTCGCCGTCGTCGCTTAGGTGGGCGATGGCGAGGCTGCCGGGACCGTGGCAGGATTCGCAGTTGACCAGCGGCAGCCCGGTCTCGGGCTTGATCTGTTCACCGTGCACGCTGTGGCTGAAGTCGTCGGTGATCTTGTCGTGTGCGTGGCACTTGGAGACGCAGTTGTTGGTGCCGACGTACTCGGTGTCGAGGCGGCCTACGATCATCTTCTCGTAGTCGCGGATGGGGAGGATGGGCTTGCTCTGCTTCAGATCGGCGCAGGAGACCGAGAGCAGGGGGAAGAGCGCCATGAGGATCACGAATTTGCCGCGGCGCAGAAGACGTGCTGCCATCTATTCCCCCCTTATCCCCTTGGTCGTGGTGTAGATGAAACCGCGCACGATGGGATTGTCGCTTATCTTGATCTCGCGCGGGGTGCCCACCTCGACCACGGAGCCGCCGTGCATCATGGCGATCCGGTCCGAGATGTACAGCGCGAAGTTCAGGTCGTGGGTCACGATCACCGTGGTGTTCCTGGTGCTCTCCTTGAGCTTCAGGATGGTGTTGGCCAGTTCGTCCGTGGTGACCGGATCGAGCTCGGCGGTCGGCTCGTCGTACAGGATCAGGTCCGGGTTCATCGCCAGCGAGCGTGCGATGGCGACGCGCTTCTTCATGCCGCCGGAGAGCTCCGAGGTACGCAGCTCCTCCTTGCCGACCAGCCCGACCATTTCCAGCTTCTGCTTGATGATCTCGCGGACCTGCAGCTCCTTGCAGACCCTCTTCTCACGCAGCCACAGCCCCACGTTCTCCCCGACGGTGAGGGAGTTGAACAGTGCCGAGGACTGGAACACCATGCTGTAGCGGTAGTCGTGGGCCGAGGGCTGGGCGCCTTCCCCGAAGAGGGGGAGATCGTCGATGTAGATCTCGCCGCTGTCCGGGGTCTCCAGCTTCACGATGTGTTTCAAAAGGACGCTCTTGCCGGTGCCGGAGGGACCGATGATGCTGAAGGTCTCACCCGCCCGGATCTCGAGGTTCACGTTCTTGAGCACGTGGTTGGGCCCGAAGGACTTGTTCAACTGCTCGATCCTGATGCCCACGCCCCGCGTGTCGTGCAGGTTCACCGGCTGGTGGCCGTTCTCTGAATGAAAGAAAGAGCCGGGGAGGCCGTGCTTAAGCTTCTCGAACATCGGTATCCTTTTGAGAACGAAGTGTCACGCCGACCATCGTGATAAGACCGGCTTTGCCAGTAAATTCTGTCACCTGCCGTTGCAAGGAAGCGCGCACATAGTACCAGAGTTGTAAGCCCGCTGGCAAGGGGGAATATTTGAGGACACTTAACGTTTACACAACCTTCGCGGGACTGGTCACAGTCAGAAAAGATAGGGAGAAGGGTTGTCGAACTCTCGCCTCACCCTGAAGATGTACACGTTCATCAGGATCAGGGCGATGGAGGCGAGCAGCGTCGAAGACAGGAGGTCCCCTTCGGGGACGGGTGCATCGGCCAGGCGCGCGTACTCCGCCGCGGGGATCAGGGAGAGGTTGACCCAGGCGTTGCAGATGTCGAGCAGGTTGTAGCCGATCAGCAGCCACACGGTGAGACGCTGCCGCTTGAGCACCCCGAGCAGCAGGTACAAGGAGATGAGGCTGTCGCCGAAGACGAAGCGTTGTGCGCCCCCCCCTGGTAAAGGGTTCCCATGAAGGGAAAGGGGTTGCCGTAACTGGAGAAGCAGAGCAGCAGCGAGAACGAGGTGAGCAGGACCAGGGGCCAGAGCGAGGCGGGGCGCCTGCCGCTTTCATCGGGCATGAGGCACCCCGCCGTTTTGCCTGACCACATGCAGCAGTATCAACGTTTCACCCACTTTACGTGTTCCTTCAACATGCAGCGGTCCATCACCACCGCGAGCCCGGCCTCGCGGGCGCGCTGCGCGGCCGCCTCGTGGACCACCCCTTCCTGCAGCCAGAGCACCTTGGCCCCCTTGGCGATGGCCTGCTCCACGATCTCCGGGACGAACTCGGAGCGGCGGAAGACGTCGACGATCTCCACCGACTCGGGGATCTCGGCCAGGGTCGGGTAGCTCTTCTCGCCGAAGACCTCGCTGACCGCCGGGTTGACCGGGATGATGCGGTAGCCGGCCCGCTTGAGATAGGCGGCGACCTCGTGACTGGGCTTGCCGGCGTCGGGGGAGAGCCCCACCACGGCGATGGTACGGTACTTGGTCAGTATCTCTTTGATGTCAGGAACTTGCATAAGCACCTCCCTCATCCGGTCCGGTTGCCGGCGGGAAAACACCCGCCATGGTTCATCACCGTTTGCGCATGCCGCTCACGGCAACGAAGAAGAAGATTACCACCATTACGCCGGCGATGAAGATCCAATCTGCCGGGCTGAATCCGAACATGACTCCTCCTACTGTTCCAGTTGCTGCAGTGTCGCCTTGGCCTCTTCAAACTCGGGGTTGATCTTGAGGGCCTGGCGCAGGTAAAAACGTGCATCGCCGGCAGCGCCCAGGTCCTTGCAGCAAAGCGCCAGCAGATACGGGATTTCCGCCATGGGGAATTCCAGGGCGAACCAGGCGTCGGCCATGACGTCGTTCAGGATGGCGGTCGCCTCCTGGTAGCCGCCGTCCTCACGCAGCGCCATGGCGCCCGCGATCGCCTCCAGGTAGTCCACCGCGGGCACCCGGGGCACCTCGCCGCGCTCGATCCTCTCCAGGCGTGCCCTCAGCTCGGCCTGGGCGGTCGCCTCGACCTGGGGCAGCAACAGGCTCCAGAGCGAGGCCGCCTTGTCGTACTTGCCCAACAGGAAGGAGACCTCGGCCAGTGTGGTGAGGCAGCGGGGCTGGTCGCCGCCCAGCTCGCGGGCCCGCTCCAGGTACCCTTCCGCCTTGAACAGGGTGACCGTGGAGAGGTGCAGCGCCGAGAACCGGCAGGCCTGCTCCAGAAGGGTCGCCCCGATCTCCAGCGGGAAGTGCGCGTTCTCCGGCTCCATCAGGGCGAAGATGCGCAAAAGCTTCACGCGCCGCTCCAGGTAGGGGACCTCGACGTCCTTCTCCCCGAGCATCAGGATGTGGCTGGCCAGCTCGGACACGTAGTGCGGGTACCCCTTGAGCATCTCGGCGTACAGCTCGCAGTAGCGGCAGCCCGGGTCCGTGCGCAGGGCCTGGTAGATGCCGCGCCCGACGGCGTCGTAGCCGGGGAGCTGTCCCTCCAGCGCCTGGTAGTCGTCATCGAGCAGCGGGATCGGCTCCGGCCCGACGGTGAAGACGACCTTGCCGTCCAGCCCGCTCACCTCGGTCCCCTGGGGGGGGCGGTAATAGGTTATCCCCGCGAGCGGGGTCATCTCTCTCTCCATGCAACGCACTCCTTTTTCCGCTAACGCTCCCGTCCCGGGAACGTGTTGACACCGGCGTGCACGCCGATGGTCTTGTAGATGCGCACCTCGTCCCAGGGCTCGTCGAGGATGCCGTCGTGGACGGCCCAACTGCGCCCCTGCACGCTTTTTTCCATCCCGGGGCGCCGGAAGGGGGTGGAACCGTCCAGCCTGCGGTACAGGACGCCCCCCGGGGCGAAGCCGGCGTCGATCTCCTGCATCAGCCTTTTGCCCACCACGTAGTCGAAACCGTACCCCTCGTAGCGGATGGCGTTGTCGTAGCTCAAGGGTTCCGCAACGATGAGCTGCATGCCCAGGCCTGCCACCAGGCGCTCCAGGCGCGGCAGGAACTCCCCGAACATCCTCAGGCCGCGGCGGGTCTGGTTGGGAAAGAGCCCCGCCTCCATGGCGCGCTCTTCCTCGGCGAGGTTGCGTCCCAAGGTGGCGAACAGGTTGTTTTTCCCATGCTCGTCCAGGTCGACGTCGAAGCGCGGCGCGGCCGGATCGGCGATGGTGCAGTAGGAGAGCTCCATCTGGCCGTGGTGCGTGTCGCACAGATCCAGCACGAAGGCGGGATCGGCAGCGCCGGGGGTGCAGCGGGCGACCAGGCGCAGGAAGCGGTGCCCCTCCGGGGCGATCACCTCGACGCTCCCGCCCCCCTCGCCGACCATGGACAAAAGGCGCTCGGGGAGCAGCGACCGGTAGATCGCCTCCTTCTCGGCGGCGGGCAACCGGTTGATGTCGTACAGGGAGAAGAGCTGCCTCCCCCCGCTGTCCTTCAATACCTCATGTCCGGTATCGTTTGCCATAGTCGCCGATCAGGACCGGGAAGATGTGGTCGCGCACGTAGGCGATGCTCTTTTCCACCGCGTCGAGCGCCCGGTTGCGGTCGTCCTCCTCGGCCCAGTGCATGGCGTCGAGGAGCATCCGGTGCGGGTAGCCAAGCTGCGAGATCAATTCGACAAACCGGGCGGGGAGCCGCGGGGAAAGCTCCCGGTCGTTCATGATGCCCCAGGCGATGGTCCAGGCCCGCGCCACGTTCATCTGGTCGTACCCCCCTCCCCCCACCGCGACCCAGGGGATCTCCAGGGCGCGCAGCTTCCTCATTATATACGAGTAGGCGTGGGTGGTCACCTCGAGACGGGTGAGCGGGTCGGTCCTGAAGGTGTCGGCCCCCAGCTGGGTGAAGAGGACGTCGGGGTCGAACGCGGCGATCAGGGGGAAGGCCACCTCGTCGAAGGCCTTCATGAACAAGGCGTCGTCGGTGTGGGCCAAAAGGGGAATGTTCACCGAGTACCCCCGCCCCGCCCCTTCGCCGGTCTCGTTCTCGAAACCGGTGCCGGGAAAGAAGTAGACCCCGCTTTCGTGCAGGGAGATGGTGAGCACCCGGTCGTCGCCGTAGAAGGCGTTCTGCACCCCGTCGCCGTGGTGGGCGTCCAGGTCCAGGTAGACCACCGTCTTGCCCTGCTCCAGTAGGTAGTTGATGGCGACCACGGCGTCGTTCAGGTACGAGAAGCCCGAGGCGCGCCCGGCCTGGGCATGGTGGTAGCCGCCCAGCGGGTTGAAGGCGGCGGCGAAGCCGTCCTCGGCAACCAGCCGCGCCGCCTCCAGTGTGCCGGAGACCCCGAGGCAGGCCCAGTCGTAGACGCCGGGGAAGACGGGATTCTCCACGTCACCTAAGCCGTAGCGGAAGTCGGCCCTCGGCTCCTCGGCCGCGCTGAACTCCCGCAACCGCTCCAGGTAGTCGGCGCGGTGCGCCCCCAAAAGCTGCGGTTCTGTCACCGCGCGGGGCCGCACCTCCGCCATGGCGGGGAGGTTGAGCAATCCGTAAGCGTCCATCAGGTCGCGCGCCAGGCGGTAGCGCTGCACCTTGAACGGGTGCTGCTCACCATAGCAGTACCCGGACAGGTCGGTACAGGCGATGAGTGCGGTCTTGCGCGACAACGGGCTACCTCCGGCGAAAGTGTGCACAAATTTACCTGCTGGCCGTTTACAGGTCAACCTTTAAATCCTGCCCAAGCCTTAGGCACCGCTGCCTGTTTTCCGGGCAGTTTGCCGCGCGCCTCTCATTAGGAGAAAAACGCCACCCGCGTCATTTCAAAGGGATAGCGGCTTGGCAGAGTGCTTGCTAGGGTGTGGCGTTCTCCAACGACGGGGAGCGAGATACCAACGGAGGTAGCAAATGAACGGGATGTCGACGATGACGACTCTGGCCAACAGCAGCGATGTACTTTTCCTGATGCTCGGCGCGGTCATGGTATTTGCCATGCACGCCGGATTCGCCTTTCTCGAAGTGGGAACGGTACGTCAGAAAAACCAGGTAAACGCCTTCGTGAAGATCCTGACCGACTGGTCGGTATCGACCGTGGTCTACTTCCTGATCGGCTTCCCCATCGCCTACGGCATCAGCTTCCTGAGGCCGGTGAAGGAACTGCTGGGGCCCAACCAGGGCTACGACATCACCCACTACTTCTTCCTGCTCTGCTTCGCGGCCTGCATCCCGGCCATCATTTCCGGCGGCATCGCCGAGCGCGCCAAGTTCTGGCCGCAGGTGATTGCGGGCGCCATCTTCGCCGGCCTCACCTACCCCCTCTTCGAATCCCTGATCTGGGGGCAGCACTGCTCCTCGCTGCAGGGGCTCTTCAAGCAGTTCGGCGGCGCCGAGTTCCACGACTATGCCGGGTCCGTGGTGGTGCATTCCATCGGCGGCTGGCTGGCGCTTCCCGCCGTCCTGATCCTCGGGCCGCGCATGGGGCGCTACATCAAGGGCAAATCGCACCCGATCCCGGTCAGCAACATCCCCTTCCTGGCCCTGGGCTCCTGGATCCTCGCCGTGGGGTGGTTTGGCTTCAACGTGATGAGCGCCGGGCACCTGGACAAGATCTCCGGCATCGTCGCGGTCAACTCCCTGATGGCCATGGTGGGCGGCGTGCTGGCGGCCCTCATCGCCGGCAGGAACGACCCGGGCTTCGTGCACAACGGCGCCCTGGCCGGCCTCATCGCCGTCTGCGCCGGGTCCGACATCATGCACCCCCTCTTCGCCTTCGTTACCGGCGCCATCGCCTCGGTGATCTTCGTGTACGGCTTCCACATCGAGCAGGAGAAGCTCAAGATCGACGACGTCCTCGGCGTCTGGCCGCTGCACGGCATCATCGGCTCCTGGGGCGGCATCGCGGCCGGCATCTTCGGTCACGAGGCGCTGGGCGGTATGGGCGGGGTCACCTTCGTGTCCCAGCTGCTCGGTTCGCTCTCCGCCATCGTCTTCGCACTGGTCAACGGCTTCCTCGTCTACGGCGTGCTCGCCAAGACCGTGGGGATCAGGCTGAGCCAGGAGGAGGAATTCGCCGGTGCCGACCTCTCCATCCACAGCATCGGCGCTTACCCGGAGCAGCACATCCGTTAATCCGCCGCTCCCCTTTGCGCAACCAGAGAGGCCCCGAGACCGGGGCCTCTTTTTTTGTTTTGTATTTTTTCCAGAAGAATGTATTATTTGCGATGTTAATAAATTCTCATTACCGTAAAAGGCGTACCTTATCATGAAGATACCCTTGGGACAGTTGCTGGTTCAGTCCGGCATCATAACGGTAAAAACACTGGACCGGGCCCTGGCACGGCAGCAAAGCTGCGGGCTGAGGCTGGGCGGGGTGCTCCTGGAGATGGGAGTGATTACCGGTGAGGAGCTGCTCGAGGCCCTGGGCCAGCAGTCGGGACTCGAAACGGTGAAGAGGATCCCGCTGGACCAGTTCTCGCCGGAGCTCCTGGCGCTGGTGCCGGGGGAACTCGCCCTGGCCAGGCAGCTTTTTCCGCTCAGGCAGCAGGACGGGACACTCTTCGTCGCGGTCGGGGACCCGCTCGATGCCGAGACGCTGGGGCGGTTGGAACGCTGCAGTTCGCGGCGCGTGGTACAGCTGTTGGCCGCCCCGGAAGAGATCGCCAACGCCGTGAAGCAGTATTACCGCCAGGCCCAGGCGCTGGCAGAGATGAAGATCCTGCTGGTGGACGATCCTGCCGCCATGAACTGCGACGTGGAAGGGGCGCTCAAGAAGGAGGGGTACCAGGTTTTCATTGCGCGGGACGGAGTGGAGGGGCTGAAGATCGCCTTCTCGCAGAAACCGGACCTGATCCTGTGCGATGCCAGCTCCCCCAGGATGGACGGTTACGCCCTGATGCGCGCCATCAAGGCCAACCCCGCCAGTGCCGGCACGCCGATGATCCTGCTCACCTCCAAGGCTTCCCCCGAGGAGGAGCACCGTGCGCTGAAGGCGGGGTTCCACGACTTCATCGCCAAGCCTGTTATGACCATCCGCGTGGTCTCCCGCGTCAAGCGCGCCTTCGAGATCATGGACAAGTACCGCGAAACCCAGGCCGCTCCCCCCGCCTGATCAGCTCTTCCTCGTCACCCGGCAGCATCACCTGTTGCTGCCGGGCGCCTTTCTGTCAGTTCTTCCTCCTGGTCAGTTCTACCAACGCGTCGGAAAAGATTCCCAGCGCCTGCTTCAGTTCGGCGTCGCTCACGTTCAAAGGTGGTATCAGGCGCACCACGTTGCGTTTGAGCCCGCAGCCGATCAGGATCACCCCCTTGGCGAGGCACTCGTCGATCAGGTTCTGACAGAGCCTGCCGTCTGCGGCGCCCGCCTCGTCTACGAACTCCACCCCGATCATGCACCCCATCCCCCTGACTTCGCCGATGCTCGGGTTGTGCATGGCCACCTCCTGCAGGTAGGAGACCATCTTGGCGCCGGCCACGCAGGACCGCTCCAGGAGCCCCTCTTCCTTGATGGCACGCAGCGTGGCCAAGGCCGCCGCGCAGGAGACCGGGTTGCCGCCGAACGTGGAGCCGTGGGAGGGGGAATCCCATTTATTCATGAGCTGCCTGGAAGCGATCACCGCCCCCAGCGGCAGGCCGGAGGCGACCGCCTTAGCCGTCACCAGGATGTCCGGCTTTACTCCGGCGTTCTCGCAGCAAAACCACTTCCCGGTCCTGCCGATCCCCGACTGCACCTCGTCGAAGATGAGCAGGATGCCGTACTGGTCGCAGATCTTGCGCAGCCCCTTGAGGTAGCTCCTCGGCGCCGGGTAGTATCCTCCTTCCCCCAGGAAGGGCTCGATGATGATGGCGGCAACCTCCTCTGGGGGGACCTGGCGCTGGAAGAGCCGGTCCAGCTCCTCGAGGCATTTGCCGCCGCACGCCTCGGCGTTCATGCCGCACGAACAGATGAAGCAGGCCGGATAGCTGACGTGATAGACGGAGGGGAGCAGCGGGTGGTAGCGCCGGCGGTAGGCGGAGGAACTGCTGGTGAGGGACAGGGCGCCCATGGTGCGGCCGTGGAACCCCCCGGTGCAGGCGATGATGGTCTGACGGCCACTGGTGTAGCGCGCCAGCTTCAAGGCCCCTTCGACCGCCTCAGCCCCGGAGTTCCCGAAGAAAAGCATGTCCAGCCCCTGGGGTGTGACCGAGGTCAGCTCCTCGGCAGCCGCGACGGTGGCTTCACTGTAGTAGATGCCGCCGGCATGGAGGTAATGGTCTGCCTGTTTCTTGACCGCCTGGATCACCTTGGGATGGTTGTGCCCCAGGTTCAGGACAGCGAGTCCGGAGGAGAAGTCGAGAAACCGCCTGCCGTCGATGGATACTACTTCCGTCCCTTTGCCATGGGCGATGGTGATCGGGTAATAGTGATGCGCCGGCGGCGCTATGACAGCCAACGCCCTTTGAACCAGCCTGTCGTCTTCGGTCATCATGCACCCCCAACTCTACATTAATTATAACAAATGAAGAGTAGATGATAGCAGAGTCATGAGGGTGCGCAAGACGACCGCTAATGCTCCCGGAGAAGTTTTTTTGCGGTTGTTGCAAATAAAAAAGATTAGACTACACTAACGTCTGTGCCGAAAACGCCGGTCAAAAAACCAATGAAGGACAAAAAAGGAGGGGCGATGTACAAGGAAAAAAGAAACTTCGCCAGGCTGGCCTTACACGCGAAAGCGAACCTCCACCAGGGCGACCGCACCATCGAGGGAGAGGTCGAAAACCTCAGTATGAAGGGGGTGTTCGTGACGGCGGCACGGAAACTGGAGCTAAACGACACGGTAGCCGTGACCATCTACCATACGCTGACGCCGCAGGTGCTGTGCGACCTGAGGGCGAAGGTGGTCAGGATCACCGACCAGGGAATGGGACTGCAATTTGAAAAGACCCTTCTCGACTGAGAAGGGTCCTGGATTTCCTGCCAAAAGGGGAGTCGGTCGAGGCCGGCGCGGCCTTAACAGATGCGGGGGAGTTGCTCCCCAGCCAGCATCTCCACTCCCCTAACTCCACCAACCAGAGTTTCCATCTGCACCTTGCCGGCCGAGGTCTCGGTGACCTCGCCGATGATGGCTGCGTCTTTCCCCAGCGGATGCCGGCGCATGGCGGCCAGGGCCGCTTCGGCCTGCTCCGGCGCCACGAATGCCAGCAGTTTCCCCTCGTTGGCCACATAAAGCGGATCGAGCCCCAGGATGGAGCAGACGCCCTTCACCCCCGGGTTGACAGGGAGGCTCTTCTCGTCCAGGGTGATGGTCACGCCCGACTGCAGGGCGATTTCCTTCAAGGTGGTTGCCACACCGCCGCGGGTAGGGTCGCGCAGCACATGGAGCGCGGGACCAAGCGGCAACAGGTCGGCCACCAGGCCGTTCAGGGGAGCGGAGTCGCTCTGGATGCCGCTGTCGATCTCCAGCCCTTCACGAGCCGAGAGGACGGCGATGCCATGGTCGCCGATGCTGCCGTTGACGATGACCTTGTCGCCGACCTGCGCCGAGGCGCCGTCGATGTGCAGGTTGTGCTCCACGGCCCCGATGCCGGAGGTGTTGATGAAGATGCGGTCCCCCTTCCCTTTCGGCACCACCTTGGTGTCGCCGGTGACGATGGCGACCCCGGCGGCGTCCGCGGCCTCCCGCATCGAGGCGAGGATCCTGGCAAGTTCCGCCTTGGAGAAACCTTCCTCCAGGATGAAGCCGACGGAGAGGCACAGGGGGCGGGCGCCCATCATGGCGAGGTCGTTGACCGTGCCGTTGATGGCGAGGTCGCCGATGTTGCCGCCGGGAAAAAAGACCGGGTCGACCACGTAGGAGTCGGTGCTGAAGGCGAGCTTGATGCCGCCGATGTTGAGCAGCGCCGCGTCGTTCTGGCCCGCCACCGGCACGCTGGAGAGCTGCGGGATGATCAGCTCGTCGAGGAGCTGGTGCGAAAGCCTCCCGCCGCTGCCGTGGCCGAGGAGGATGAGGTCGTTGTTCAAGGTTTGCTCCTTTTTGTCTGACCAGTCAGACTGGTCGGACTAGTCGGGCCGGTCGGACCGGTCGGACGTGAAATTTTTAGCGGCCGTACTTGAAGGCCGCGGCGCAGGTCCCCTCGGAGGAGACCATGCAGGCGCCTACCGGGGACTCGGGGGTGCACTTGCCGCCGAAGAGGGGGCAGTCGAAGGGGGAAACCTTCCCCTTCAGGATCTCGCCGCACAGGCATCCCTTGTGCTCCTTGAGCTCTTCCACCTCGACCGGGATGGCCAGTTCGGCGTCGAAGTCGGCATACTTGTCCGCGATTCGCAAACCGCTGCCGGGGAGCACGCCGATACCGCGCCATGGCGCATCGAAGGGGGTGAAGACGTCTGCCAGCATCGCCTGCGCCTTGGCGTTCCCTTCCCAGCGCACCACGCGCGAGTACTGGATCTCCACCTTGCTCTCGCCGGCCAGCGCCTGGCGCACCAGCAGTTCCACGCCCTGCAGCACGTCGGTCGGCTCGAAGCCGGTCACCACGCACGGCACCTTGTATTCTTCGCACAGGAAACGGTAGGCATCGGCACCGATGATGGCGCTGACGTGGGCCGGGCAGATGTAACCGTCGACCTGCAGATCCGGGTCGGCGGACAGGATCGCCATCGGCTGCGGCATGGTCTTGTGCGAGGCCAGCACGAAGTAGTTCGTCAGCCCCTGCGCCTTGGCCGCCAGGATGCTCCCGGCGATGGTGGGGGCCGTGGTCTCGAAACCGACACCGAGGAACACCACGCGTTTGGACGGGTTCCTGGCGGCGAGTTGCACGGCGTCTAGCGGCGAGTACACCACGCGGATGTCAGCCCCCTTGGCGCGCTCTTCCATGAGCGAGGAGCTGGAACCGGGCACGCGCAGCATGTCACCGAAACTGGTGATGATCACGTCCGGGAGCCGGCACAGGGCGATGGCCCGATCGAGATAGCTGTTGGGGGTGACACAGACCGGGCACCCGGGACCCGAGATCAGTTTCACCTCGGGGGGGAGCAGGCTTCTCAGGCCGAATTGGTAGATGGCCATGGTGTGGGTGCCGCAGACTTCCATGAAGACCAGCGGTTTGCTCAGCCCTCTGGTCAGCTCTGCGATGCGCCGCGCCAGCCCCTGGACCAGTTCCTTGTCGCGAAAGCTGTCCGAGTAGTTCATCCCATCAACTCCGGCGAATATACTTCACGCATCAGTTCCAGGGTCGCCTTAGCATCTTCCTCGTCCAGCTTGGAGATGGCGAAGCCGGCATGAACGATAACGAAATCGCCGACCTTGATTTCCTGGTCCAGCATCATCAGGCTCGCCTCGCGCTTGACGCCATCGACCTCGGTCATGGCGAAATCGCCGTCAATGCTGATCACCTGCATCGGTACACCTACACACATATTGAGACTCCTCTTTACAATGTCGCTTGCCAAGGTCCCCGCCCCCGGAGGGGGAGGGATAGGGAGGGGGCGCGTAGCGGCTGTGGAAGCAATGCCCCCCTCCCAACCTCCCCCCTCCGGGGGGAGGAGCGTGAAAACCGTCCAAATATTTATTTGCCCCTACAGCCGAAAAGCCTGCCAGCTATGACCGCCTGCCCCAGGGCCAAACCGCCGTCATTAGGCGGCACCAGCCGGTGGCAATAAACCAGAAAATCCGCCGCGGCAAGCCGATCCGCCACATCCTCGGTGAGCAGCCGGTTCTGGAACACCCCGCCCGACAGGACCACCCGGTCCAAACCGGTCGTCGTCCTGATCCGCCCGCAGACATCCACGATCCCGGCGGCGACGGTGCGATGGAAAGCGCGGGCGATGTCGGCGCGGCTTCTGCCCGCGGCAAGGTCGGTGCAGATGGCGACGACGGCCGGCGCGAAATCCAGCACCTCTCCGGCCTCCCCTGTCACCAGGTACGGGTACGGCTCGTCGGCACTCCCCGTTTCCGCCAACGCCTCCAACTCGATGGCTGCCTGCCCTTCGTAGCTGATCCGGTGCCGTACACCGAGGAGGGCGGAGACGGCATCGAAAAGCCTGCCGCAACTCGACGTGAGCGGCGCGTTGATCCCCTTCTCCAGCATCTTCAGAAACAGCGGCCGGTCGGATTCCTGCACCTGCTCGCACACCGTCAGCGGCTGCCGGAACAACTGGTCCTCGTGCAGCCGGTACAGCGCCGAGAGGGCCATGCGGTAGGGTTCCTTCACCGCCGCATCGCCGCCGGGCATGCGCAGTTGAGCGAGATGGCCGCGCCGTTCGAAGCCACCGTAGCCACCGACCAGGAACTCGCCCCCCCAGATGGTGCCGTCGCTGCCGTAGCCGGTGCCGTCAAGGATCACTCCAATAACGTCCCCGTCCAGACCGTTTTCAGCCATGCACGACGCCATGTGCGCGTGGTGGTGCTGCACCGCGACGCACGGGAGCCCCAGGCCCTGCCCGTAGACAGTAGAGAGGTAGTCCGGGTGCAGGTCGTGGGCGACCACTTCCGGCGTAATTTCGAGAAGGCGTTGCAAGTGCCCTGCACTTTCCTCAAGCGAGGCCATGGTCGCTGCGTTCTTCAAGTCACCGATGTGCTGGCTCAAAACCCCTTTCGCACCGCGGCTGAGACAGAGGGTGGCCTTCAGCTCCGCCCCCAGCGCCAGCACGCTGGCCTGTTCGTCCGGCAGCGCCAGTGCCCGCGGCACGTAGCCGCGCGAACGGCGCAGAAAAAGCGGCTCGCCCCGGTACAGGCGGATGACGGAATCGTCGGTGCGGGTGTGGATCTCGCGGTCGTTGGTCAGGAACATATCGGCGATGCCAGAGAGCATCCGCAGCGCCTCGTCGTCACGATAGGCGATCGGCTCGTCGGACAGGTTGCCGCTGGTCATTACCAGCGGACCGCCGAAGCTGCGCGCCAGGAGGTGTTGCAGCGGATTCCCCGGCAGCATGAAACCAAACCAGCCGTTGCCGGGGGCCACCAGTTGCGCTATCGGGGTCTGCGGCAGCTTCCTCATCAACACGATGGGGCGCTCCACCCCGGCGAGGAGCCGTCCTTCCAGGTCCGAGCACCTCACGTGGCGCCGCACCGAGTCGAGGTCGGCGGCCAGCATGGCAAAGGGCTTCTCGTCCCGCTTCTTGCGCCGGCGCAGCAGACTGACGGCGGCCTCGTTGCAGGCGTCGACGGCGAGATGGTATCCCCCCACCCCCTTCACCGCGACGACGCGTCCCGCGCACAGCGCCGCAAGCGCTTGTCCCAAGGGATCCCCGGCGACAGGGGTGCCGTCACGGTCGACGAGGCTCAGGCGCGGACCACAGACCGGACAGGCGTTGGGCTGGGCGTGGAAGCGGCGGTTCAGCGGATCGTGGTACTCGGCCAGGCAGTCGTCGCACATGGCGAAGCCGGCCATGGTGGTGGCGGGGCGGTCGTAGGGAATGCCGGTGATGATGGAATAGCGCGGGCCGCAATTGGTGCAATTGATGAACGGATAGAGGTAACGGCGGTTATTCGGGTCGAACATTTCGGCGAGGCAGTCGTCGCAGACGTCGCAGTCGGGGGATATCTCGCCCCCCTTCCCCGCCTTGGCGCTGTCCATGATGACGAACCCCTCGCCGCCGGCCGGGGCGATCTTCTCGAACTTGACGGACCCGATCACGGCCAGCGGGGGCGCCTCGTCGCGCAGCGCATGGCTGAAGGCAAGCAGGTCTTCCCCCTCCCCCTCGGCCTCGATCTGCACCCCCTTGCCGGTGTTGCGCACCCAACCGGAGAGCCCGAAACGCAGGGCGAGACGGTACACGAAGGGGCGGAAACCCACCCCCTGCACGATGCCGTCGATCTCCAGGCTGGCGCGCTCGCGTGAGGTCATCTCGTCACCGAAAGGTCCGGACTAGGCCTTGGACCGCTCCATCCCTTTCTTGAGCCAGGCGTACCACTCGTCCATCCCCTGGCCGGTCTTGCTGGAGACCTCGAGAATGTGGATGCCCGGGGAGACCCGGCGCGCCATTTCCTTGCACTTCTCCACGTCGAAGTCGAGGTAGGGGAGCAGGTCGACCTTGTTGAGCAGCATGATGTCGGCGGCGTGGAACATCTGCGGGTACTTGAGCGGCTTGTCTTCGCCCTCGGTGACGCTCAGGACCACCACCTTGTGGTGCTCACCCAGATCGAAGGAAGCGGGACAAACCAGGTTGCCGACGTTCTCGATCAGGAGCAGGTCCAGGTTGTCCAGGTCGAAGCTCTCCGTGGCGTGCAGCACCATGTGCGCGTCGAGATGGCAACCCGCCCCGGTGTTCACCTGTTTCACCGGCACGCCGGTCGCCGCGATGCGCATGGCGTCGTTGTCGGTCTGCTGGTCACCCTCGACCACGGCGCAGCGGCAGGTTGCGGAGAGGTCTCTCAGCGTCCTCTCCAGGATGGTGGTCTTGCCCGAACCGGGCGAGGAAACCAGGTTCAGCACGAACAGCCCCTTCTCACGGAACAGGGCGCGGTTGCCCGCTGCCATCCTGTTGTTCTTGGAGAGGATGTCGGTCTCGATCACCACCTTCCTGGCAGGCTGCTCCTCGCCGGGATGCTCGTGGTGATGGTGGTGTTTATGCCCCTCACCGTGGTGATGGCCATGGTCATGGTCGTGCCCGTGATGGTGGTCATGACCGTGGTGGTGCCCATGGTGGTGTCCGTGATGGTCGTGATCATGATCGTGATCGTGGTCGTGGTCGTGGTTCGGGCCGCAGCCGCAGTCTACGCACATATCGGTTCAACCTCCGGTTTAGCCTTCCTTCTTCTCGCTCTTCTCGTTGATCTGGACCACGTCTTCGCCGTTCATGGCCTTCTTGAAGCCCCTGATGCTGCTCCCCAGAGCCTGGCCGAACTGCGGCAGTTTGCTGGGACCGGCAACCACCAGCAGGATGACGGCTACGATGATCAACTCGGGCAAACCAAATCCAAACATGTCGTTCTCCTTTACGCCGATCCGCTGACCGGATCGACTGTTTTCCAACATTCGTCCACATCCCCTCTCCCTGTGGGAGAGGGTCAGGGTGAGGGCGTCGGCACAGGGCAAATGGCTGCAGTCGGCAGCGCCCTCACCCGCCCTTCGGGCACCCTCTCCCGGAGGGAGAGGGAACCTAAGCGGCTTTCTTTTTGAGTTCCACGCCGACCTTGGCCAGTTCTTCGACCACGAGCCCGGCCACCTTTTCGAGCCCGGCCTGCAGCGGCGGGGTGAGCTGATCGCCCGGGTCCAGCGACTGGGCCACGATGCCGAAGAAGGTGAGGTCCGGCTTGGGTGCGTCGCGCATCTCCGAGATCAGGAGCATCTCCTGCAGCCCGATCTGGTGCGGCGACATCTTGACGGGAATGTTCTTCAGCATGATGTCTTCGCGCTCGTAGCGGAAGATGTCACCCGGTTCTCCCTTGGCCTGCACCACGTCCACCAGGATGACCTTGTCGGCCTCCTCGAACTTGAAGTGCACCATGATGCCCAGGGTGCCGCCGTCGTAGAGTTCGACGTTGTCCGGGATCTGGTAGTGCTGCTCTAAATGTCTGACGAAATGGACGCCGAACCCCTCGTCGGAGAGGATCAGGTTGCCGGCGCCATAGATGAGGACCTGCATGTAACCTCCAGAAAAAAGAAAAGGCCGGGGGAAAACCAGGGGCTAGGGAGCAGGGACTGGGGCTAGCAAAACCAGGCTATAAATTAAACGAGTACCGGCGGCGGCACAAGCTTTTTTCGCTGGTGCGCCCCCCTATAGCCCTTCGGATTTACCGAATTTTTGCAACCCCCAAACCATCTCTAACCGCTGTCTTTCACTACCGGCCACCAGCTATGGGAGGGGGACAGGCACCTTGCGGAGACAGTCCCCTGCCCGTTCTACAGAGGGGGACTGGCTCCGTCAGGTGCCAGTCCCCTTTCGTTGTTACAGCTACAGCACCTTCACCTTGGTGATCTCCGCGCCTTCCGGATCCACGGTGTGGACGGCGCAGGCGATGCACGGGTCGAAGGAGTGCACGGTACGCAGCACCTCGAGCGGCTTGCTGGCGTCGGCGATCGGGTTGCCGACCAGCGATGCCTCGTAGGGACCGAGCTCGCCCTTGTCGTTCCTCGGCGCCGCGTTCCAGGTGGAGGGAACCACGGCCTGGTAGTTCTCGATCTTCTTGTTCTTGATCACGATCCAGTGGGACAGGGTGCCGCGCGGAGCCTCGTGGAAGCCGACGCCGCGGTACTCGCCTTTCGGGATCACGGTGTGGTTGGCATAGGTCTGGTCGCCGGAAGCGATGTTGGCGATCAGCTTGTCCAGGTTCTCCAGCGACAGGTCGGCCATGACGTGGGCGCGGGCGCCGCGGCAGAAGAGACGGCCCATGGTGGAGTGGATGTCCTTGAGCGAGATGCCCAGGGTGGACACGGCGCCGTCCACGAGCTTCTTCACCTTCGGGTTGCCTGCGGCGTAGGCGGCCATGATCTGTGCCGGCGGGCCGACCTGGACCGGCTTGCCGTCGAGGGTCGGAGCCTTGCACCAGGAGTACTTGCCGTTTTCTTTGAAGTCGGTGTAGTCCGGCTTGGTCTCGCCGTCCCACGGATGCAGGGTGCCGTTACCCTCGTACCAGGCGTGGGTGACGTTCTCCTTGATGTTCTTGATCAGGTAGTCGTCGCGGTGATCCTTGACCATCCTGATGCCGCCGATGTTGCCGCCCATGACCACGCCGCCGGGGAGCTGGAACTTGGTGTTCTTGGTGTCCTCCGGGAACTCAGGCACGGCCATGTAGTTGGTGACGCCTGCGCCGTACTTGAACCAGTCCTTGTAGGCGCCGGCGATGGCGAGGAGGTCCGGGTAGTAGACCTTCTGCACGAAGTCGCGGGTCTCTTCCATGAGGGTTCTGAGGTAAATCAGGCGCTCCATGTTGAGGGTGGCGATGTTCTCGGTGTTGATCGCGGTGGCGACGCCGCCGACCACGAGGTTCTGGATGTGCGGGTTCTTGCCGCCCAGGATGGCGGTAGCCTGGGAAGCCTTCCTCTGGTAGTCGAGCGCCTTCAGGTAGTGGGCGACCGCCATCAGGTTCACTTCCGGGGAGAGTTTCATCGCCGGGTGGCCCCAGTAGCCGGTGGCGAAGATGCCGAGCTTGCCGCCGGCCACGAACGCCTTCAGCTTGTCCTGCACCGCCTTGAACTCCTTCTCGGAGTTGCCCGGCCAGTCGGAGATGCTCTGCGCGATCTGCGCGGTCTTCTTGGGATCGGCCTTGAGCGCGGAGACGATGTCGACCCAGTCCAGGGCGGAGAGGTGGTAGAAGTGGACGATGTGGTCCTGCACCGAGTGCTGGGCGATCATGATGTTACGGATGTACTGCGCGTTCAGCGGCACCTCGACGTCGAGGGCGTGCTCGACGGCGCGGATGGACGAGATGGCGTGCACGGTGGTGCAGACGCCGCAGAAACGCTGTACGAAGCTCCAGGCATCCTCCGGGGCGCGCCCCTTGAGGATCACCTCGATGCCGCGCCACATCTGGGCGGAGGACCAGGCGTTGGTGACCTTGCCGCCGTTTGCTTCGACATCGATCCTCAGATGTCCTTCGATTCGGGTGATGGGATCAAGCGTGATTCTAGACATTTATTCCTCCAAAAGGCTAATTGCTTAATTAATGTTAGTGCGCGTGCGCCTCGCCGGCCGGCAGATGTTTCTCCGCCTCGCTTCCCTTGTGCTTCTTGGCGTGCCCTTTCTTCTTGTGGGCGCCGTGCAGGTCCATGTTGGGCAGAACCGGGAACAGCGCCACGAAAACCTTGTAGCCCAGGATCTCCAGGGCCACGATGCCCACGGTGATCATCACCTCGGCGAAGGAGGGGAAGTACCTCCACCCCTGGCCCGGGTTGAAGCCGATCAGGTAGACGTTGAAGCGGTACAGGGCGCCGCCCAGAACGATCATGGAAGCCGAGATGAAGAGCCAGCGCGCCGACTTCCTGGCCTTCTTGACGAAGAGGATCAGCGAGCCGCAGGCGACCAGCAGGAACTCGGTCATGAACCAGCCGGAGTAGAAGTCGCCCTTCAGCGCCGCGTGAATCTGGCCGCGGTAGGAGAGGTCGCCGATCACGACGGTGAGCCAGATCACGGTCACGAACGGGATCAGGCCGGCCAGACCGGAGAGTTCCTCGATCTCGAAGGGACGCTTGAAGGAGTAGCTCGAGATGATCGACTCCAGGATGGCGATGGCGTAGCCGATGAAGACGCAGTTCAACAGGAACAGCAGCGGCAGGAAGCCGGTGTGCCAGAGCGGATGCAACTTGGTCGAGGCGATGAGGAGCAGGCTCCCCAGCGAGGACTGGTGCATGGTCGGCAGCGTGATGCCCAAAACGATGAAGAAGATGAGGACCTTGTTCAGGCGCGGGTTGAGCCAGGCAGCACCCAGGCGCACCATCTCCAGCTTGTCCTCCATGGTCTTCTTGTCCGGCGCGATCTTCGGGTGCAGCCAGTTGCGGATCGCGTTCATGCGGTCCCACTTGCTCTTCTCGATCGAGGTGAGGATCGCCGGGAGGAACTCCAGGATCAGGACGGTGGAGTAGGCCATGACGCAGAGTGCCACCTCGAACATGGCGGAGTTCGCCTGCCACTTGCTCGGGATGAAGAAGTTGTAGGCGTTCCAGGGACGGCCCAGGTCGACCATGACCGAGAAGCCGGCCAGGCCGTAGCCGAACATGGAGGTGAGGATCGCCGAGCGGATCATCGGGTGGTACTGCATCCTGTTGCGGATGTAGACCAGGATGGCGACCGCGTAGCCGCCGCAGGCGATGGCCGTGCCGGTGGCGACGTCGTAGGTGATCCAGATGCCCCAGGGGTAGCCGTCGCTCATGTTGGAGACGGCGCCGATCCCTTTCACGTAGCGCACGCCCACGAAGTAGAAGCCGAGCAGCACCACGGAGAGGAGGATGAAGAAGGATTTGGTAAAGATCTTACCTTCCAGCTTCTGGTATTCTTCGCTGTGTCCCATTACTTATCCCCCTTCTGGTGATCGTCGTCGTGCCCCTGGTGTTTCTTCATGTTCTTCACCGCGATGAAGCAGAGGGTGCTGTACAGGGCCAGCGGGGCGATGAAACCCTTGTAGATGGTGTGCTGGATCTTCTCGGAGAACTCGGCCGGCGCTTCCGGCTTGATCTCGGGGAGCCCGAGCTTGTTGAACGGCATGGAGGCCAGGTAGAGGTGGTTGGTGCCGCCCCCTTCGTGCTCGCCGTAGACGTGGGCCACGTACTTGTCCGGGGTGTCCTTGAGCCTCTGGTGCGCCTCCTCCAAAAGGTCCTTTCTCTTGCCGAACTTGATGGCGGCCGCCGGGCAGACCTCGGCGCAGGCCGTGATCCCCTTCTCGCGCAGGTTGGTCGCCTTGCACAGGTCGCACTTCACGATCTGCGGCACCGCCTTCTCCCACTGGAACTTCGGGATGTTGTACGGGCAGGCGATCTGGCAGTAGCGGCAGCCGATGCAGGTGTTCTTGTTGTAGTCGACGATGCCGGAGATCTTCTCCTTGGTCATGGCGGAAACCGGGCAGACCGAGACGCAGGAGGGTTTCTGGCAGTGCATGCAGGAGTACTTCACGTAGCTCCAGCGCTTCTCGCTCTCCTTGAAGAGCTTGATCAGGGTACGGGTCGAGCCGGAGAGGTCGCTCGGGGCATCCCACAGGCCATCCTCGTCGAACTTAGCCTTCTCGTAGGAGAGTGAGCCGTAGTCGGAGTTGACCCGCTTGCAGGCCGACATGCAGGCCTTGCAGCCGACGCACTTGGTGGCGTCGTAGAGCATGCCCAGCTCGTCGTTGTTGACCTGGAGTCCCTCGTTGGCCAGGGCGTTACCCGCGCCGCAGGCCAGAAGGCCCGCGCCGGTAGCACCGGCCAGCTTCAGGAAGTCGCGTCTACTTGTCTTTTTCATGGGCACCCTCCTGCGCCTCACCCGGAAGCTTCTTGGCGAGCATCGCGCCGGCGCCGAGCGCCGCACCTGCCGCGAGACCGACGAAGCCGGTGGTCAGCGGGTCCGGACCCTTCCCTTTTTCCTTCAGGTCCACCGGAGCGTAGCTGTCAAACGGCGTCGGCTCGTGGATCTGTACCTTCTCGGCGATGGCGGTCTTGAAGAGGATGTCCGGCTCGGTGCAGCCGATGCAGGGGTGACCGATGGATACCGGCCAGGCGCCCACGTCGTTGAAGCGCTGCACGGAGCAGTTGGCGTTGGTCGCGGGCCCCTTGCACCCCAGCTTGTAGAGGCAGTACCCCTGGGCGTGGGTCGGGTCGCCGTAGGCCTTGGCGAAGCGGCCGGCGTCGAAGTGCGGACGGCGCTCGCAGTGCTCGTGGATCTTCCTGCCGTAGGCGAACTTGGGACGGCCCAGCGCATCGAGCTCGGGCACCTTCTTGAAGGTCAGGTAGTAGAGCACGGTGGAGAGGAAGTTGTAGGGGTTCGGGGGGCAGCCGGGGATGTTGATGATCGGCTTGTCCTTGATGATGTCCTTGACGCCGACCGCGCCGGTCGGGTTCGGGGAGACGGACTGGATGCCGCCGTAGGAAGCGCAGGTGCCGATGCTGATGATGGCGGCGGCCCCTGCGGCTGCGTGCTGCAGGGATTCGAGGGCGGTCCTGCCGGAGACCTTGCAGAAGATGCCGTTCTGCTTGGTCGGGATGGCGCCTTCAACGACCAGGATGTACTTGCCGTGGTTGGCTTTCATGGAATCATGCAGCGCCTGCTCGGCCTGGTGACCGGCGCCGACCATGAGCGTCTCGTGGTAGTCCAGCGAGATCATGTCCAGGATCAGCGTGGAAATGGTCGGGTGGGACGAGCGCAGAAGCGACTCGGAGCAGCCGGTGCACTCCTGGAAGTGGAGCCAGATCACCGCAGGGTTGCCGTTTTTCTCAACGGCCTCGGCCACCTGCGTATGCATGGCGAAGGGCAGCCCCATCATCGCGGTGGCGGTGACACAGGCCTTCATGAAACTCCTGCGGGTGACCCCTTCGCAAAACATCTCTTCTTTCATAACAAGCCTCCTCGAGATAAATCAAACCGCCCGTATACGGCAACACCCGTGCCAATTGAGTAAACAAAATTTCAAAATGTAATACACTGAAATCATTGCGCAAAAAAAATGGCGCCCGCGGATGCTTTCCGCGCGGCGCCTTTCACTGCTTCATTTTGTTGGGTACTTCTGTCCCGGTTTTGTATCATTTTGTCCCGAGGCCGGGACAGAAAGGGTCACTCCAGTTCCAACTCCTTCACCCTCAGTTCCTCGCCCGAGACGATGGCAAGACCGAAAGCGCCGCATGCCGGGCAGGGGGAAAAGAGGCTTTGCAGCGGGAATTCACCGTGGCAGGCGGGGCAGTTGCCGCGCCCCGGCACCTCTTCGATGGTCAGCTTGGCCCCCTCCAGCAGCGTCCCTTTGGTGCAGGCCTCGAAGCAGAATTCCACGCTCTCCGGCACCACCCCGGACAGTTCCCCGATCTCGAGGACCACCTCCACCACCTTGCGCCCGGCGGCGTGACCTTCGCAGATCTCCACCACGCTCTGGGTTATGCTCATCTCGTGCATGCCCGCCTCCGATTTTAATGTGGAGGGATCATAGCAGATCGGGCTGCGCAGCAAAAGGGGCTTTTCAGGTGATGCACGACTGCAGCGTGAAGAAGAAGGTGGCCCCCTTGTCCACCTCCCCCTCGGCCCAGATGCGACCGCCGTGTCGGTTGATTATGCGCTGCACCGTGGTGAGCCCGATGCCGTTGCCGGGGAACTCGCTGGAACTGTGCAGGCGCTGGAAGGCGTGGAACATGCGCTCGGCGTTGGCCATGTCGAAGCCGATGCCGTTGTCCTTCACGAAACAGGTCTTGTCCGCAGCGCTCTCCTGCGCGCCGAACTCGATGCGGGCCACCTCGCGCATCTGGGAGAACTTCCAGGCGTTGCGCAGCAGGTTCTTCATGGCGATCTCCAGCAGGTTGTGGTCCCCGAAGGTGCGGATCCTGGGCTGGATTACAAACTCCACCTTGCGCTCCGGGGTCCCCTGCGCCAGGTCCGCCGCGGTGTCGCTGACGATCTCGGAGAGGTCGACCACCTCCCGCTTCAGGCTCAGGTAGGAGAGCTGGGACAGCTGCAAGAGCGCCTCGATCAGTTCGTTCATGTGCTGGCTGGATTTGAAGATGCGCTCGAGGTAGTCCATCCCCTCCAGGTCAAGCCGCCCGGCGTACTGCTCCTGCAGTGCCCGGGTAAAGCCGCAGATGCGCCTCAAGGGCGCGCACAGGTCGTGGGCCACCGAGTAGTTGAAGGCTTCGAGGTCCCTGTTGATCGATTCGAGCCGCTCGGTCTGCTCGGTGAGCAGGCGCTCGACCTGCTGGGTCAGCAGGCTGATCTCCTCGTTGTTGGGCCTCTCCAGGAGCATGTTGCGTATGGTCTCCAAGGAGGTATGGACAGCCGACTTCAGATCTACCGCGTACGACGCGTTCAGCATGCTGGACGCTATTTCCTTGTCTATGGTCAAATACCGACCCTCCCCGTTGTTCCTCTTCGCCTTGTACGCATCGGTCATGGGGCACCCCCTGTTGACCTGCACCCCCTGAGGGGCTCGCCGGCACGGTTTGTCTCGGTGCACCTCGAAGCGGCCCTGAAGCCCACTTCCCGGAACAGCCCTGCCAGCTACCGTTTGAACATCCTTTGCTGCGCCATTGTCGCTGGGTCCATCGTGATATATCAGCAGCAACCGTGCCCACCTTGCCTTCCCGACATGCGCGTGTAATTCCAACCACTTCCCCAAGCCGGGGCCTCGGCGTCGCGCCGGGGTCCGGCAATAAAGGTTTACCTTTTTCGTGGCAGATGGCGCCGGGGCCTTGCTGGCGGCGCTGTGCGGGGAGGCAACGTTTGTGGCAGGTGCAACATTCGTTGCAGGCGGCTCAGGCGGATTTCCTCCTGAGCCGGTTGTTGAGGGCTTGCCTGGAGATCCCCAGCAGACTGGCGGCCTCGCCCTGGTTCCCGTTGGACATGCGCAACGCCTCGCTGATCAGGTGCGATTGCGCTTCCTTGATGCTAGGGAAGCCGTTGAAGATGACGGTGACGACCTCGTGTCCCTCCACGGTGAGCCCCTTGCCGGAAGGGATGCTCATGTTGGAGCGGAAAGCCGCCAGGGTAAGGGGGCCTTTCTCGTGCAGGGCGACCGCGTCGTACACCATGGCCTGCAGCTCGCGGACGTTGCCCGGGAAATGGTACTGCTGCAACAGCCGCGGCAGTTCGGAGGGATACCAGGGGCGCTTCTTGCCCATCTGCCGCGAGGCCAGGGTGACGAAATGCTCCAGCAGCAGGGGAATGTCCCCCTGCCTCTCCCGCAGCGGCGGGATGTGCAGCCGGTGGCAGCTGAGCCGGTAGTAAAGGTCTTCGCGCAGCTTCCCCTGCTCCAGGAGCAGTTTCAGGTCGCGGTTGGTGGCCACGACGATGCCGGCGTCGGTCTTCGCCGCCGCATCGGAGCCAAGCGGCAGGTACTCGTGTTCCTGGATCAACCGCAGGAGCTTCACCTGGGACCCCTCGCTCAGGTCGCCGATCTCGTCCAGGAACAGCGTCCCCCCCGCCGCCTTCCTGATCAGCCCTTCGCGGTTTTCCTGGGCGCTGGTGAAGGCGCCCTTGCGGTGCCCGAACAGGGTGTCGGAGAAGACGGCGTCATCCACCCCCGCCACGTTCACCGTCACCAGCGCTCCCTTTTTCCCCGAACAGCGGTGCACCGCCTCGGCGAAGAGCTCCTTGCCGACGCCGGTCTCCCCGGTGATCAGCACCGGCTGCCCGCTGTGCGAGACCGCCTGGGCCCTTTTCATGAGCCTGAGCATCTGCGGGTCTTCGGTGACGATGTCGGGGAAGGGCATGCGCCGCCAGCGCAGCCGGTGCTCGTCCTCGCACGGGCCCAGGGCGCGGTCGATGGCCGCGAGGAAAAGACCGTTGTCGATCGGTTTCAAGAGGTAGTCGCAGGCGCCGGCGCGCATGCAGGAGACCGCCTGTCCCACCTCCGCCATCCCGGTGATGATCAGTACCGGCAGGTGCGGGAACTCTTCCACCAGGCGGGGCAGAAGGTCGCGCCCGGTCACCGTGGGAAGCGCCAGGTCCAGGACCACCAGGGCCGCCTCGTGGCGGCGCAGGTAGGGAAGCAGCCCGTCGCCGTCCTCGAAGGTGAGGACCGGGCCGACCCCGTGCCCCTGCAAAAGCGCCCGGTAGATCTGCAGCATGTCCTGGTCGTCATCCACCACCACTACCGGCAGCGGTGTCGCTTCGTTGCTTTTCATGACCAGCCTCTCTGCATTACGACGTCGCTAGACCTGGAAGTAGAGTGTCGCCCCCTTCCCGGCCTGCTCCGCGCTCCAAATCCGCCCCCGATGCAGGTTGATGATGCGCTGCACGGTGGCGAGGCCTATGCCGTGGCAGCTCCGCTCGCTACCGCTCCCGCCGGCCACCTCGCGCAGGGTCGCGCTCAGCCGCGGGCCGTTGTCGCTCACATAGCAACTGCGCTCGCCCTCGACCTGGGCGGTACCGAACCTGATCACCGGGTGTTTCACGCCGATGGTGCAGTGCCAGGCGTTCTCCAGCAGGTGTTCCATCGCCAGCCGCAGCATCTCCTTGTCGCCGGTCACGGTGACCCCGTCCTCGATGCGGAAATCGACCGGGCGCTGGGCGTGGCCGCTCAACTGCGCCGCGATCTCCGAGGCCATGGCGCTCAGGTCCACCTCCACCGGCTGCAGTTCCGCCGCCGTCAGTGCGGTCATGCGCTCCAGGGCGGCCACGGCCCCGCACAACTCGCGCGCCGCCGCCCCGATGCTTTCCAGGAGCTCGCGGCCGGCAGGGTCGAGCCGGCTTTTGCTGAGCTTATGCAGCCTGCCGCAGTCGCCGGTGATCCGCTCCAGGCGCGCCCCGAGGTCGTGGGACACCGCCTGCCCGAGCGCCACCAGTTCGGCGCTGCGGGTCTCCAGTTCCACCTTGAGTACCCTGAGCCCGGTCTCCGCCTGCACCCGCGAGGTCATGTCCAGGCCGATGATCCAGTTCACCCACCCGGTGATGGGGACGTAGCGCGAGATGTTGGACCAGGAGATGAGCTTGGGGGAGCCGTCCCTGCAGCGCAGGTTCCATTCCCGCCCCCGGTAGTCCCCCCCCTGCGGCGGATGTGCCGCCACCACGTCCTCGCGCAGCGCCCCGTCGACCTGGAGCAGCTCCAGCATCGGTTTGCCCATCACCTCCTCGACGCGGAAGCCGGTGATGCGCTCGTACTCGTGGTTGCAGGCGGCCAGGCGGTCCCCGTTGTCGAAGGCCATCATGATCACCGGCAGGTGCTGCAGGATGGTCTGCAGGCGCCTGCGGTTGGCCAGAAGCGCCTCGTCCTTCTCGTGGATCTGCTGCTCGTTGGCGCGCAGGGTGTCCTCTTCCTGCCAGTTCTCGTAGATCTTGCGGGCCAGTGCCGCGTAGGCCTGTTCCAGTTCCTGCTTGAGCCGCTCGCTTTCCGCCTCCACCATGGTCATGTGCTGCGCGGCGGCCAGGAAGACGTCGAGCTCGCACACGGCGGCCTTCTTGCGGTGCGGCAGCCCCGGCGGGATGAAGAGCGGGTTCTGGCACACCCTGCCGCCGCTGACCAGCCCGGGGTGGATACGGACCAGTTCCAGGAGCAGTTCCGGGCTGAACAGGCGCCGGTCGTACAGACAGAGCAGGGCCGTGTCCTGCTCCTCGGCAAACGCGGTCAGGTCGCGCTCGAAACGGTGCAGCAGCTCCTGCGACTTGGGATCCTTCACCGCCCAGGCCATGTCGCAGATGATCCGGGTCCCGCTGAAGCCCTCGGTGGCGGCGCCGGCGCAGATGTTGCGCAACAGCTCCATGACCCGCTCCTGCTTGAAGGCCCCGCCGCTGAACCAGGCCTGCTTGACCGGCAGCAGGACCAGCGCGCCGGTGTCCTGTTTTTGCACCTCGACCACGCTCTGCAGCAGACGCTCCAGTCTATCCTGGGCGGCATGGAGGTAAACACAGCGCTCCCCTATCGCCACCCCCTTCTGGATGAAGGGCAGCACCAGGTTCAGCACCTCCCCCTCGTCCTGGTACAGCAGGCAGAGGTGATCGTGGCTGTTCACGACTCCGATGTCCGCGATTTCAGATGCGCGTTTCTCTTCTTCCATCGGGGCTATCTCCTCGCTCGGGTGGACATTAAAAAACACCAACACAATATACTGGAAGGCGACACCTTTGCAATAAGGTCAAGGGCGAATTAGCCCACGGGAGGGGGTGAACTCGGGCGGTAACAGCGATTTTTTGACCGGGGTCAAGGAAGGGGGCAGCGGCGCCGTGCTAGCCTGCGTCACGCTGGTGATCCAAAGCTAACGAGGAGGAACGATGTGCGATTGCGGTTCGGGTAGCTCGAGGGGCGGTGGCCCCTACGCTACCGGCAGGGAACTGGTTGAGTTTGTGCTGGCGGCGCACGGCGGGCGGGTGGCGTGTTCGCCGCTGCCGACCGCGCTGGAGGTGTGCTGCCAGGAGTGCGGCAGGGATTTCGTGCTGCAGACCTTCGTGCAGGGTTGCCCCTCCTGCGGCGGCGTGCACGCGGTGTCGCCGCCGCGGGCCAACGACCCCGCTGCGGTACAGTATGCGGGGGCCGGTTTCGGCGCGGCAGCTTGAGGGGACTGGCTCCGCAAGGTGCCTGTCCCCTTAGGGCTTGGTAAGCCGGCAGGGCGGAATGTAGCGTTCCGCTAGAGGGACAGGCACCTGACGGAGCCAGTCCCTTCTGCAACTGTATGATCTTTTACCGGCGGCCGGAGCGCTTCGGACGCCCTTCGGGACGGGGTTCGGGACGGGAGGCCAGTCGGGCCAGGTAGACCACGTGGCGCAGTCCGCCGCGGCCGGGACGGTCGCAGGTGACCGAGAAGCCGGCCTGGCGCAGGCGCTTGTCGAAGCCCTGGTCGTAATTCTCCCCCCAGACGGCGAAGACGCCGCCGGGTTTGAGGGCCCCCTTGCTCATCTCGATGGCGATCTCGCCGTAGAGCGGGTCCATGATCTTGTCGGTCCTGGCATGCGGCCCGGTGTACAGGTCGAGCACGATGGCGTCGAAGCGGTTGTTGCTCATGGCGCTTCTCCTGATCACGTCGGCCACGTTGGCGATTTCCACTTCCACGCGGGGGTCATCCGCCGCACCGGCGGTCAAGGGCGCCAGCGGCCCGCGGCACCACTGCAGCACCACCGGGTTCAGTTCCGCGACCAGGACGGCCGCGTTGTGCGGCAGCTGGTCCAGCACCGCCCGCAGGGTGATCGCCATCCCCAGTCCCCCCACCAGCACCCGCGGCGCCGCCGCGTCCTTCAGGTGACCGCAGGCCACCTCGCCCAGGGCCACCTCGGAGCGATGCAGCGAGCTGTTCATCAAGACCAGCCCGTTCACGGTGATCAGGAAGTCCCGCTCGCCCCGTTGTCTCAGTTCCAGGACCCCGTCGCCGGTAGTCACGCTTTGCAATACTTTCCAGGGTACGGCCATGTATCTCCTCTTCTGATTATTTCTTCCAGTTGCGCCGCTGCGCCGCCTCTTCCAGGGCCTCGACTTCGCCCAGAAGCAGCAGGTAGGTCTGGTAGCGCTCCTGCGTGATTCCGCCCGTGGACAGCTCGTCGCGCACCGCGCAGCCCGGCTCCTGGCGGTGGCGGCAGTCGTTGAAGCGGCAGCGGTGGTCCTGCAGCGCCTCGAAGCCGGGGAACCAGGCGGCAAGTTCGGGAACGGTGATGTCGACCAGGCCGAAATCGCGGAAACCGGGGGTATCCACCAGTTCACCGCCACCGGGCAGGGCGTGCAGCGACGAAACGGTGGTGGTGTGCCGGCCGGTCCAGTTGTAGTCGGACAACTCCCCCACCTTCAGGTTCAGCTCCGGGCAGAGCGCGTTCATCAGCGAGCTTTTCCCCACCCCGGTGGTGCCGACGAAGGCGCCCCGGTGCCCCTGGCGCAGGAACTCCCGCAGCGGCTCGATGCCGGCGCCGGTGACGGCGCTCAAGGGGAAGAAGGGGACAATGCCGCCGTAGACGCCGGCGGTGGCATCGCTTAGCTCGGCGGACTCGGGGAGGTCGCACTTGTTGAAGACGACGAAGGGAGCAAGCCCGGCGGCGCGGGCGGCAACGATGGCGCGGTCCAGAAATCCCGACGGGGTGCCGGGAGCGAGCACCACGCCGAGCACGTCGAGGTTGGCGGCCAACAGGTGAACGCCCCCCCTGGCGTCGCGCCGGCTCAGCTCGGTCCTCCTCGGTAGCCGGTTCAGGACCTCGCCGGCCACGGTGACCTGGTCCCCGACGACGTGGCCGGAGTTGCGCTTCACCTTCACCATGCGCCGCTCCCCCGTCTCGAAGAGCACCTCGACGGCCACCCCGAAATGAGAAACGATGAGACCCTGCTCGGCCCCGCTCTCCCCCTGCTGCTTACGGTTACCCATACCCCTCCAAGTCGAAGTTTCAGGCAGTTACGCCCCGGTTCACTTCCAGACAGGCTCCGAGAGTACGGCAGGAGTGAAAAGTTGTCAACTAAAGCAAATTTGCGCCGATAAATGCGGCAGATGAGTGCGCCGGGAGCGGTTGACACCGGCATCGTTTTGCACCATAGTTTGCCTTATGCAAGAGCCGGGACCGCCGGTGCCGGAACCCTTTTTCACTACTTGACTCGACGGGCAAAGCAACGCCCCTCACATAGAGATCCGATGGGACGCAGGAACATCACTACCAGGCGTCCAAAGGTGGCGGCTATGAGTAAAGAGACAGTGGATGAAGCGATCGACATGTACGTGAAGGAACGGATGGTGAGAGGAAAACAGATGGCCATTACCCATTTCCTGGCCAGCCTGTACCTCAAGGAACAAAGCGAAGGGATCATCGACTGCATGCGCAGGGTGCGGGGGCTCACCCGCTACTACATGGACCTCACCAAGGTGATGCTCAACCCGTTCAAGGGCCCCGAGGTGGCGTGGCTCTTTTCCATGGTGAACATCGCGATCTACGCCTGCTTCCTCCTCTCGGTCGAGGACCAGCGGCTGCTGGGCATCGCGCTCCTCTCCGGGACCCTGGTCAACGGCGGCTACCTGATCCACAACATGACCAGGAAGTGGTGCGACATGCACGTCATGCTGGCCATCTACGACGAGATCGTGCAGATCGCCGACCATGAACTGGAGACGCTGGTCTGAAGCGCCTGCGCCAGCTCGGCCAGGCTCCCCACCGCGAGGTCGGTGAGCTCGGGCCAGCGGAAGGCGCGGGCAGGGTCGACGTGAACGGTGCCGGCGCCGGCCGCGCGACCGGTCTCCAGATCGAAGGCGTAATCACCTACCATCACCAGTGCCGCTGCGGGAACTCCCCAGCGGCACGCCAGTTTGTGGATGCCGTCCGGGTCGGGCTTGGCCCGCGCGTCGTCCCGCCCCAGCACGTCCCCCGCCCCGATGAAGTTCATGAGCCCGATACGCGCCAACGTGGTCAGCGCGTTCTCCTTCGTGTTGCGGGTCAGCACGCCGATGCGGGTGCCGCGCCCGTGCAAAAGCTGCACGAGCTCCAGCGCCCCCTCGGCCGGCTCGGTCCGCCCCGCCAGTTCCTCCTCGATCGACTGCAAAAGCGCCCGCGCCCGCATCCCCTCCGCCTCGGGCAATCCGTCCAGGTGCCCCAGGATGTCGCTCCCCTGCGGGACTCCCAGCACGTTCCTGATGTGGGCGAAGTCGTGAATGGCGACGGTAAGGGTGCCGTCCAGGTCGAAGACCCAGTGCCGTTTCTGCAATATGCCCTGCGCTTTGTCGTTTTCCATACCACCTTTGTAGCAGATCCCGACAGATCTGAAAAGCCCGCTCCCCCTCCATGTTGCAGCGGCTACAAGTCCCCCCTCCCCCTTGCGGGAGGGGTTAGGTGTGGGGGAACTAGCCATCATTTCCGCAGCTTGCGGCTTCCCCCCCGCCCCCTCCCGTCAAGGGAGGGGAAGAACTGGAAACGGTTCGCTAAGGGGTCTGCGCCACGCCCCCTGAGCCAAGCAGTGTGTCGACGAACGCCCCCACCGCGGCGTGGACCTCCTCGGACCCCGCGCCGGCCAGGATGCCGTGGCGCTGGAGCGGGAACCTCTGGTAGCTCTTCTGCTCGCTCCCCAGCATCTCGAACAGCCGCTGCGAGCCGCGCGGATCGACCACCGGATCCCCCTCGGCCTGCAGCACCGCGACCGGCATCCTGATACCGGCCAGCCTGGGCTCCAGCTCACTCATGAAGCGCTCCATGGCGCGCAGCGCGCTGACCGGGATCCTCGAGTAGTTGAGCTCCGGGCGTTCCGGCACGCTCTCCACGAACTCCTTCTTGGCCCACTGGTAGCTGAAGACGTCCATGACGCGGTTCCAGACCGTGACCGCCGGGGCAAAGCGGGAGGAGATGTCCAGCAGCCGCTGCGGCGGACAGACCGCAAAGACTCCCGCCGCGTCGCCGACCCGACTGGCGCAGTCGAGCGCCACGCCGCCGCCGAAGGAGAATCCACCCACCACGACCCGGTCGCACAGCGACTTCATCAGGGCATAGCCCAGGTCCACCGACTCCATCCAGTCGCTGCCGCTTCTGAGGGCCAGGTCCTCGGGGGAGGTGCCGTGCCCCTTCAGGCGCACCAGGTAGACCCATAGTCCCTTCTGCTGCAGGTAGCGGGCAAGTTCCAGCATCTGCGCCGGGACCGAGAGGAGGCCGTGCACCAGCACCACGCCCAGCCGGCGCAAGTCCCCTTTCAGCAGCACGGGCATCCCCACCTCGCTCTCCTTGCTCTCCCCCTCGCGGTAGTACTCGCGGTAGTCGGCGTCGAACTCCTCCAGGGCCTGGCGTTCCAGGATCTGCGCCACCTTCCTGCGCACCAGCCAGACCGGCAGCCAGTCGATCAGGTGCACCTCGCGCTGCAGTTGGGTGAGCGGGAGCACCTCGTTGGCAATGACGCCGATGGGGTTGTCGATCCTGGCACGCTGCATCTCGAAGGGTGCCGAGAACTTGGCGCGGTCCTTCACCAGCATCCCGTCCTTGGCCACCACCACCCCCTTCTCCAGCGCCAGCTCGCGGAACTCCCGATACTTGTGATAGCGGTCGTCGGTCAAAAGCGAGACCTGGTTGGTGCTGAGGCTCTGGTGCAGTTTGCAGGTGATGTGCCTGGGGCATAGCTTGGTCAGGAGAAACGCCCTGCGCCGGAAGTCGTCCTCGTCGATGGTCTTGAAGGGGTAGGCACGTAACAGAGAAGCGAAGAGATGGTCGTGGTTCACCGTGGTGAGGTCGTAGATGCTGCTCATGTAGCGCTGCATGAGGCGGTTCGCCTCGTACTTCATCTCGTTGATGGACGGCAGGCGATCGTCGAAGCCGTAACTGGCGGTGGAGACGATGTCGGCCTCGACCTCCCTGCTCCTCAGGTAGGTGGAGGGATCGATGGGGCTGCCGAAGCGGATGTCGATATCCACGCCGGAGAGGAGCATGCTCCCCTCGGTGAGGATCTCCTCCTTCAGGTGCTGGGGCGCCTCGCGCAGGAAAAGTTCGCTGAGCTTGCTGAGGGCGTTCTCCCGGGCGCGCAGCGGGTAGTAGGTGATGTTCACCGGGACGATGTGGCACTTCCCCTTCCTGAGCGGCCCGAGGTCGGGGATCTGGAACATCCCCTGCAGCCGCGCCACCTCCTCCGGAGCCACGCTCTGCAGCCTCAGCATCCTCTGGCGGTAGAACTCGGTGCGCAGCGCCAGCGTCGCGGCGCCGGAGCGGGGACGCACCCCGCTGGAGGGGAGCAAAAGCCGCTTGCGGAACAGCTCCTTGTCCTTCACCATGCGCCCTTCCGGGAAGATGATCCAGCTCGCCTCGCCGGTCAGGAGGGTCTTCACAATGACCCGGTCGCGGTCCGGGTTCTTGGTTGATACCGCACCCATCAGGTCCAGGAAGCTCCCCAGCGGCCCCGCAAACAGTGAAGCGTCGGCGAGCGACCAGACGGGGATCTTGGTCAGGCGGTAGATGTGGTAGGGGAGCAGCACTGTCTCGATGCGGGTGAAGTGGTTCACCACGAAGATGACCGCCCCCTCGGGGATGTGCTCCTTGCCGTGCACGTTCACCCGCAGCTTGGAGAACCCCTGCAGCATGGCGATCATGCGCCCGGTGGCTAGATAGGCCTTGCGGTTCATGCTTTCTCCCCGGGGAGCCCCAGGGCGCGGCGCAGCCAGCCCGGGCGGTTGGTCATGATGGAGTCGACGCCGAGGTCGGCGAGCCTCGCCGCGCCGCGAGCCGAATCGACGGTCCAGACGTGGATCTCCAGCCCGCGTTGGCGCAGTTCCCGGACCAGCGCGGCGTCCAGGATGGCGCGGTCGCGACTGGCCAGCCCGTCGGCGCCGGTCTCGGCGAGCCGCGCGAGCACCTGGGCCGGTGACGGGTGCCAGCCGCCGCGCCAGCGGTAGTCGCACAGCCAGCAGACGCGGTAGTCCGGGAGTCGTTCCTTGAGCGCGGCCACCAGCAGGTGGTCGAAGGCGAGAAAGCGGATCCGGTCCGCGGGGACGGCGGCGCGTGCCAGGTCGGCGGCCAGGGGAGCGATGATCTCGGTGCCGCACTTCAGTTCGACGAAGAGCCTCTTGCCGGCGGGGAGCATCCCGAGCACCTGGGCCAGGGTCGGGATCGGCTCGCCCCGCCACCGCTCCCCCTTCCGGCTCCCGGCGTCCAGGCGCTGCAGTTGGGCCAGGGTGGCGTCGGCCACGGCGAGGTCCATCCCCGTGGTGCGGGAGGTGCCGGGGTCGTGCAGGCAGACGATGTGGCCGTCGCGGGTGAGCCGGAAGTCGGCCTCGATGCCGTCCGCCTGCTGCGTGAAGGCAAGCCGGAACGAGGCGAGGGTGTTTTCGGGAGCGTCACGGGAGGCGCCACGGTGGCCGATGATGAGCGGGGTGCTGGGCATGCGTTCCTCGCGTCGAAGTGATCAAACGTTCATTAGCATACCCGGCCGCTGTCGGGAAAGCAAACAGCAAAGGGAAAGAGAGGGCTTTTCACTGCTCACGGCGCAGGTAGTGGCCGTAGAGGGAACTGGCGCAGATGGTGAGGAACTTGGTGAGGTCGCTGTCGCTCCTCGAGGTGAGGATGATGGGTGCTGAGGCCCCCAGGACCACGTTGGCCACCTCGGCCCCCATGGTGAAGACCCAGCTCTTGTAGAGGAAGTTCCCCCCGGAGATGTGCGGCACCACGATGATGTCGGCCTGTCCCGCCACGGGGTTGCCGGTCAGTCCCTTCTTGCGCACCGAATCGGGATAGAGGGCGAGGTCGTAGGAGAGCGGGCCGTAGACGTCGGCCTGCGGCCATTGGCGCCGGGACAGTTCCTGCTCCAGCAGCGTGGTGGGGATGTTGGCGGAGGGAACCTCGTTCGCCTCCAGAAGCGCCACCTTGGGACGCTCGACGCCCAGGGCGCGCGCCACCTGGATGGCGTTGTCGATGATGTCGATGGCGGAGGCCGCCTCCTGGTGCGCGAAGAGCTCGGGGTTGATGGCCGGGTCGGTCAGGAAGATGAGCCGCTCCACGCCGGGAAGCTCGAAGATGCTCACGTTGGAGAGCCTTCTGCCGGTGCCGATGCCGGTCTCCCTGGCGAGCACCGCCTTCATCAGGATGGCGGTGTTGATCCCCCCTTTCATGAGCAGATCCCCCTGCCGGGTCGCCACCAGTTCCACGCCGACGCGCGCCGCCTCCCGCTCGTAGTCGTCGCCGTTGCCGACGGGGACGAAGCGGTACTCTCTCTCGAAGATCATCAGGTCGGCGCAGCACTCGCGCACCCGGTCCGGGTCACCCACCAGGAGGACCGACTCCAGGATCCCTTCCTCGATCCCCTTGTTGACCGCCTTCAGCGATCCTGCATCCGGGCAGACCAGCACCACCTTCTGGCGCGGGGCGAGCCTGGCCGCCTCGATCAGGCTCTTCATGCCGTGCCCCTTGGTGAGCTGCAGCATGGACTCGCCCTTGTAGAGCACCGCCATCAGCCGGGTGTGGTCGCTGAGGGAGACCAGCACGTGCGGCAAAAGCGAGTCGAAGTAGAGCGAATCGCCCGCCTCCAGGCGGAAGGGCTCGCCGTCGACGGTGACCTGCAGCTCGCCCGAGAGGACGAACAGGAACTCCTCGCCGGGGTGGCGGCTCAGGTCCGGCTCCGTTTCCGGGGCGCGGTACAGGTCCACCACGAAGGGCTCCAGGTGCCGGCCGGCATAGGCCTGGGCCAGGCTCTCGTAGTGCAGGGCGTTACGGCGGTCCACGCCGACCCGCTCGTCCCTGCCGGTCTTAACCGCCCGCTGCCGCGACTCCTGGCCCCCCCCCAGAAGGCGGGAGATGCCGACGCCGAGGAAGGTGGCCAGCCGCAGCAGCTCCGATATCCCCGGGGAGAGCTGGTCCGCGAGCACCCGGTCCAGGGTCTCTTCGTCCCACCCCAAGGCCTCGCGCACCTCGTCCATCGGCACGCCCTTGGCCGCGACCACCGCTCTCAGGTTAGGCCCGATCTTCATCGGCTCCTCCCGGGTAACGGCTCGCCTGTTCGGTGCCGCTGAGCACCCTGAGGGCGCCGTCGATCAGCGCCTCGATCTCGAATTCGCCGGGGCGCACGAAAACCGGCGCGATGAACTCCACCCGCTGCCGCACCCCCTCCACCACGGTCGCGCTGAAGGCAAGCCCCCCGGTGAGGACGATGCCGTCCACCGCGCCGGCAAGGGCGGCGGCCAGGGCGCCGATCTCCTTGGCGATCTGGTAGACCATCGCCTCCAGCACCAGGGCGGCCCAGTGGTCGCCCTCTCTGGCGCTTTCCTCGGCCTCGCGCAGGTCCACCGTCCCCAGGTAGGAGAAGACGCCCCCCTTGCGGGCCACGATGCTCTTCAGCTGCTCGGTGGTGAAGGCGCCGCGCTCCACGAGTTGCAGCACCCCGATCACCGGCAGCCCGCCGGTGCGCTCGGGGGAGAAGGGGCCGTCGCCGTTCAGGCCGTTGTTGACGTCCACCACCTGCCCCAAGCGGTGCGCCCCCACGGTGATGCCGCCCCCCAGGTGCGCCACGATCAGGTTCAGCTCCTGGTAGGGCCTCCCCAGCTCCCGCGCCACCTCGCGCGCCACCGCCTTCTGGTTCAGCGCGTGGAACATGCTGCGCCGCTCGATGCCCGCCATGCCGGAGATGCGCGCCACCGGCCACATCTCGTCGATGACCGGCGGGTCCACCACGTAGGCGGGTACGCCCAGGCGCGCCGCCACCGCGTGGGCCATGACCCCGCCCAGGTTGGCGGCGTGCTCGCCGTTCACCCCGCGCATCAGGTCCTCCAGCAGGGGCTCGTCCACCAGGTACACGCCGCTGGGGACCGATCGCACCAGTCCGCCCCGCCCCACCACCGCGTCCCAGCGCACCTGCTCGACGCCGGCTTGACGCAGGTAGCGCACCAGGTGCTCCATCCGGTAGTCCAGCTGTTCCATCACGGCGTGGAAGCTCTCGATCTCGCGGCGGGGGTGCTCGATGGTCGCCTTGACGAGTTTCCCCGCGCGCCGCACCCCTACCTTGGTCGACGTGGAACCGGGATCGATAGCCAGGATGTTCATGCGGACCTCGCTTGTTGAGCTATCAGTGGTGCTCCTGGGGGTCAGTGGTTGCCGGTCAGTGGTTATTGGTGACGGTCAAAGGTTGCTCTTGGCTGCCATGGAGGAGATGTCGACGGCGAACACCGTCGTTGCGGCCAGGGTCCCCTCCGGGAACTGGAAGGTCTCACCGGGAGCGTACTGAGCCATGATTATACCGAGCGCCTCGCATTTTTCCCGGTAGCCGTCGATCACCCGCGCGGTGCCGAACCCGACCACGCTTCTGTACTTCATGGTGAAGTCGCAGGGCTTTTCCGCCGGCAGCACCGCCCCGTGCTCGACCACGGTGAAGCAGACGCGGTTGTTCTGCTCGATGATCTCCAGCTTCTTCCCCGCCGCGGCGCAGTGGAAATACAGGGTCGACTCACGGTAGCCGTAGTTCATGGTAACCAGGTAGGGCTCGCCCTGTGCCGCCAGCGCCAACTGGCAGACCGTCCCCTTCTCCAGGATCTCGTTGGTCAGCTGTGCCGAGAGCCGGCGGTCATTCCTTCTCATGGTGTCGTCCATATCACCCTCCAGTATTTCCTCTATCCTCATTCATGGCGCAGGTCAATAACTTAGTCATTTCATACGACTAAGGTGGCCATAATGCCTGTGTTGCCAAACAATGTCTAGGTGTTTTAGACATGCAGGCGTCCGATTCTCCTATTGCTCCAGAAAAACTATCTCTTAACTCCGCCTAAGCTGCGCCGATACATGTACATAGACATCGCAACCCGCCCCCTTTGACACACCTTTGCCGCTCCGACAGAGTCTCACCAGCATCACAACGGAACAGGAGAACGTCCCATGACTGTAATCCGGCCATCATCCGTTGCCTGACTTCGACACGCACCGTTCGCTCGGTCTGGGAACACCGGGCTGCACCGGCGAACTGATCCCAAAGCACACAGGAGAGAAACATGAAATGGTTCAATGACATGAAGATCGGTGGGAAAATCCTGGCGGTCGTAGCGTCGGTACTGCTGCTCGCCACGGCACTGGGGCTCTTCTCCATCTGGCAGCTGGCACGCCTGAACCAGGACACAACCGAGGTAACCACGCAGTGGCTGCCGGGTGTCAACGCGCTGGACGACATGCGCATCGGCATGGGGGACGTGCGCAACGCGGAGTTCCAGCACGTTCTGGCCACGTCGCCGGAGGAGATGAAAAAATTCGAGAAGACCCTGGAAGAGGAGATCACCGGCGTTAAAAAGGTGACGGCCCAGTACGAGAAGCTGGCCGAAACCGCCGAGGAGAAAAAGAGCCTGCAGGAGTTCACCGCGGAGTGGGGCCAGTACCTGGCGGACCACCAGAAGGTCATCGAACTTTCCCGGCAAAACAAGAAGCAGCAGGCCCTGGCGCTTTTGCAGGGGGACGGGGCCAAGAGCTTCACCGACGCGGTGGCCTCCATCGAGAAAGGGGTGGCCATGAGCGACAAGGGAGCTGAAGAGGCGGGACACCGCGCGACCCAGACCTACCAAAGCTCCCGCTGGATGATCATCGCCGCCCTGGTGGCCGCTGTGCTGATCGGCGCCTTCCTGGCCGTCATGGTCTCGCGCAAGATCAGCCGCGCGCTTGGCACCGGCGTCGACGTGGCGGAAAAGCTGGCCCGCGGGGACCTGTCGGTAACCATCGAGGAGACGGGAAAGGACGAGACGGGGCAGCTTCTGGTCGCCATGCAAACCATGGTGGCGAGCATCAAGGCGCTGGTGGCGGACACCATGGCTCTCTCCGGCGCCGCCATGGAAGGGAAGCTCGCCAGCAGGGCCGACGCCTCCCGGCACCAGGGGGCCTATCGAGAGGTGGTGGAAGGGGTAAACGGCACCCTCGACGCGGTCATCGGCCCGCTCAACATGGCAGCAGAATACGTGGAGCGCATCTCCAAGGGGAACATGCCGCCCGAGATCTTGGAAGAGTACAAGGGTGACTTCAACGAGATCAAGAACAACCTGAACGTGCTGATCCGGGCCACCGACACCATCACCGCCGCCGCCAGGGAGGTCGCCGACGGCAACCTCACCGTCACCATCACCGAGCGCTCCGCCGAGGACGAACTGATGCGCTCCCTGGCCAACATGGTCCGCAAGCTCTCCGAGGTGGTCAACGACGTCAAGAACGCCGCGGACAACGTGGCGGCCGGCAGTCAGCAGATGTCCTCCAGCGCCGAGGAGATGTCTCAGGGGGCCACCGAGCAGGCCGCGGCCGCCGAGGAGGCCTCCAGCTCCATGGAAGAGATGTCCTCCAACATCAGGCAGAACGCGGACAACGCCCTGCAGACCGAGAAGATCGCGGTGAAATCCGCGGCGGACGCGCAGGAGGGGGGCAAGGCGGTGGCGCAGACGGTGACCGCCATGAAAGAGATCGCCGGCAAGATCTCCATCATCGAGGAGATCGCGCGCCAGACCAACCTGTTGGCCCTCAATGCCGCCATCGAGGCGGCCCGCGCCGGCGAGCACGGCAAAGGGTTCGCCGTGGTCGCCTCCGAGGTGAGGAAACTGGCCGAGCGCTCCCAGAAGGCCGCGGCAGAGATCTCGGAATTGTCCTCCTCGAGCGTCGAGGTGGCCGAAACCGCCGGGGCCATGCTCACCAACATGCTGCCGGACATCCAGAGAACGGCGGGGCTGGTGCAGGAGATCACCGCTGCCAGCAGGGAGCAGGACACCGGCGCCGAGCAGATCAACAAGGCCATCCAGCAACTGGACCAGGTGATCCAGCAGAACGCCTCGGCCGCGGAGGAGATGTCGGCAACCGCGGAGGAGCTCGCCTCGCAGTCGGAGCAGATGCAGAACACCATCAGCTTCTTCAAGGTGGCGCACTCCGCCTCGACGGCTGCCGCACCGCGCAAGGCGGCTGCCAAGCCGGCGAAGAAGGCTACCGCGCCGCCCCGCCCGCTCACTCATGCCGCTCCCCACGCCGTGGAACTGGAGCTGAACGACGAGGCTTTCGAGAGCTTCTAGAAAAATCGTTGCCTGCGGCGCAGCGGCTCCCGGGATTATAAGTTTGTAACCATGATTTTTTGACTCAATTTAGAGCGCAATGTGTCGATATGTTTGATGGGTTCCGGGCGCACAATGGGCGGAACCGGTTCGAGCTTAGCCTGATTGGTCGTTACTCATAGCGGGGCGCACCGACAGTCAAAACTGAGAGAGGAGAGAGAACATGGCGGTCGAGACAATCACGGAAACTACCCAGTATCTGACCTTCAAGCTGGAGGACGAGCTGTTCGCCCTGGACATCGGCAAGGTACGCGAGGTGCTGGACTTCACCTCCATCACCAAGGTGCCGCAAACGCCCGACTACATGCGCGGCGTCATCAACCTGCGCGGCAGCGTCGTTCCGGTGGTGGACCTGAGGCTTAAGTTCGGCATGGCGATGGCGGAGCAGACGGTCAACACCTGCGTCATCATCGTCGAGGTGGAGTTGGAGGGCGAGAGGGTGGTCATGGGGGCCATGGCGGACGCGGTCCAGGAGGTGATGGACCTGGAGCCGGACCAGATCGAGCCGCCGCCGCGCATCGGCACCAAGCTCAACACCGACTTCATCAAGGGGATGGGCAAGCACAACGAGCAGTTCATCATCATCCTCGATATCGACAAGGTCTTCACCAGCGGTGAGTTGGAGTTGGTCCAGGAGTTGGAAGGCGCCGCCGCCTAGCAGCTCCGGCCCAAGACCCCACAGTCGGGAAGGGGGCAGTCGCTGATGCGACTGCCCCCTTTTTTGCGCCTCGTCGCAGGTCATCCCCCCTCTCCCACCGGGAGAGGGGCCGGGGGTGAGGGCGCCACAATCGGCGCGATCTCGCTTCGGCCTTCTCCCTCACCCGCCCTTCGGGCACCCTCTCCCGGGGGGAGAGGGTACAGACGAAAAAAAGCGCCGTCCGGGGGGACGGCGCTGCATGGCATGGCATCACAGGCGGCCCTCAGGCCGCCGATACAATCAAAGCTAGTACTGCTCGAAATCGGCGTCGCTCATGCTCTTGTCGTCCAGGTTGAAGTCGTGCCCCACGGCCTTCTTCACCGCCGCGGCCGCACCGGGGGCCGCAGCCTTGGCACGGGTCAACTGCTTGCCCTGCGCCGCGGCCGGCTTGGCGGAGGGAGCAGCCTTGGCCGCCGGCGCACCCCTTCTACGCTCGTCGCCGATCTTGAAGAAGGAAACCGCGCTCTGCAGCTGCTCGGCCTGGCTGGAGAGCTCCTCGGCGGTGGAGGCCATCTCTTCGGAGGCGCCCGCGTTGGCCTGGATCACCTGGTCCAGTTGCTGGATCGCCCTGTTGATCTGGTCCGCGCCGGTGTCCTGCTCCTTGCTCGCCGCGCTGATCTCCTGCACCAGTTCGGCGGTCTTCTGGATGTCCGGCACCATCTTGGCCAGCAGCTCTCCCGCCTTCACCGCTACGTCGACGCTGCTCGCCGACAGGTCGCTGATCTCGGCGGCCGCCTTCTGACTCCGTTCCGCCAGCTTTCTCACCTCGGAGGCGACCACGGCAAAGCCCTTGCCGTGCTCCCCTGCCCTGGCCGCCTCGATGGCCGCGTTCAGGGCCAACAGGTTGGTCTGGCGCGCGATCTCCTCGATGATGCCGATCTTGCCGGCGATCTCCTTCATGGCGCTCACCGTCTCCTGGACCGCCGTCCCCCCTTCCCGGGCGTCCTGGGCCGACTTCACCGCGATCTTCTCGGTCTGCATGGCGTTGTCGGCGTTCTGGCGGATGTTGGAGGACATCTGCTCCATGGAAGACGACGCCTCCTCGGCGGAAGCCGCCTGCTCGGTGGCGCCCTGCGACATCTCCTCGGCGCCCGAGGAAAGCTGCTGGCTCCCCGCCGCCACGTTGTCGGAGGCGCTCTTCACTTCGGCCACGATCCCCTTCAGGCGCGCCACCATGTTGTTCAGGGCCGCCGCCAACTGGCCGACCTCGTCCTTCTGGTCGATGTCGATGGTCTGGGTCAGGTCGCCGTCGGCCACGGCTGAAGCGAACTCGACGCCGCGCCTCAGCGGCACGCTGATCATGCGCGAGATGATGATCCCCAGCGCCAGGCCGAGCAGCACGCCTCCCGCCACCAGGCTCACCATCAGCGTAAGGCTCGCCTTGTAGATCCGGGTGGTCTCCAGCGACGCCTCCTTGGCGTTCTCCTCCTTCAGGCGGGCCAGTTCGGTCAGCGTGTCGTCCACCACGGTTTGCTTGGTGCGCGCCTCACCGAAGGAGAGGGTCACGGCGGCCGAACTGCTGTTCAGCTTGTCCCGGCTGCCGAGCTCGACCACCTTCTGCTGCAGCGCGAACCACTCTTCGTTGGCCGCCTCCAGCCGCTTCAGGATCGCCTTCCCCTTTTCGGAGTAGAACAGCGGCTTCGCCTTGTCCAGCCATTCCTTGTAACCGGCCTTGTACTTGTTGATGTTGGTGACGTACTTCTCCCGCTCCTGCTGCGTGGTGGCGAGGAGGAAGTTCTTCTCGGCGCGGGAGATGTAGATCAGGTTGATGTTGGCCTCCTTGATGTAGGAGATCCCCAGCAGCTCCTTCATGTACATCTCGTCGGCCATGTCGTTGATGGTGCCCATGTTGCGGATGCCGATGATCCCTACCACGGCCGTGATGACCGCTACCGCTACAAACGCCGCAACAAGCTTAGTGCCGACCTTCAGATTGGTGAACCATTTCATGCGCGCTCCGTCCTCCCAGTGTAGTTGTCGCTGCCGGGGCGCCTCCAACGGTGGTCCCCCCGACGACGTTCCCATGCCTCATCGACGCAATGGGACCGTGATGAATCAGAAAAACGCCTGCCCCGGGCGGATTTTTGGCCGAGGCAGCAGTGGGAGACGGCGCGACGACAAGAAACGGCGCGCGACGGGAGAGCGCGAGAAGCGAAGGGAGAACACAAGGCAATAAGAGAGTCGAAAACAGGGGTAGAGGCGGAAGGGAGATGGGGACGCCGAGGCCCCGTCACTACTCGAGGGGGAGCAGACCTTCCCTGATGGCGAACTTGGTGAGGCTGGCGATGTTGGTGAGGTTCAGCTTTTTCATGAGGTGCATGCGGTGGGTCTCCACCGTCTTGGGGCTGATCTGGAGCTGGGCGGCGATCTCGCGCGAGGTCTTCCCCTGGGCCATCAGCACCAGCACCTCTTCTTCACGGGAGGTGAGGGGCAACTTGCCGGCTGCCGGGTGCAGCTCGTGCTCCAGGACCCCTTGCAGGTGGGAGCTGAGGTAGAAACCGTTGTCGGAAACGACCCGCACCGCCTCGAGGATCTCTTCGGAGGGGCAGCTCTTGACCAGGAAGCCCTTGCCCCCCGCCTCCAGGGCCTGGCGCACCGAACGCGCGTCGCCGTACATGGAGAGCATCAGCACCTTGGTATCGGGAAAGGCGCTCAGGATGCAGCGGCTCGCCTCGATGCCGTTGCCGTCGGGCATCACCAGGTCCATGAGGACCAGGTCAGGCTTCAGTTCGTAGGTGAGGCGCACCGCCTCCATGCCGCTGCCGGCCTGGGCCACGACTTCGAGTCCTGGTGCTTTCTCGATCATCGCGATCAGGCACTCGCGGATCAGCGTATGGTCGTCAGCAAGGAGGATTTTGGTGGTCCGCATCGTGTCCCGGTAGTTGCTGCACGCGAAGATATTCATGAACGCAAATGAGCGGCAACTCTAACAAATAAGACACGTGTCCCGATATCAGGGTTTATATGAGACGCAGCGGAAATTTTCCTGAGGCATTCAGTTGTCGAGGCTGGTGAACCCCTCCCGGATGGCGAACTTGGTGAGCTCGGCGACGGAGTGCAGCTTCAGCTTCTTCATGATCTGCTGGCGGTGGGTGTCCACCGTCTTCACGTTGATCTTGAGCAGGAAGGCGATGTTCTTGGCGTTGTTCCCCTCGGCGATCAACTGCAGCACCTCCCTTTCCCGCGGGGTCAGCGCCGCCTCCCCCTGGTGCAGGGAATCCGGGATGCGCTTGATGTAGTCGTCGATCACCACGCCGATGATGCCCGAGCAGACGTAGATCTCGCCCGCCGCCACGGAGCGCACCGCATGCACCAGTTCGGCCGAGGTGCAGTCCTTGAGCAGGTACCCGCGCGCGCCGGCCCGGAAAGCCTGGGCGACGAAACGCTTGTCCTTGTGCATGGAAAGGATCAAGACGCGCGCCGAGGGGCACTCGACGCTGAGCCTTTGGGTCGCCTCGATGCCGTTCATGCCCGGCATGCTGGTATCCATGACGACCACGCCGGGCGCTGCCTTGGCCGCCACGTCCAGGGCCGCTCTGCCGTTGTCGGCGTCGGCGACCACCATGATGTCGGGGAACTTCTCCAGGAGGATGCGTATCCCCTCCCGGACTATGCTGTGGTCGTCGACTATCATCACGCGTGTCATCGCGAACTCCCTGTGTTGGTCTGATCGGCGTCGGCCATGGGGACCCGGACCGTTACCTCGGTGCCGCCGGTGCCGGAGCTGAGCTCCAGGTGGCCTCCCAGATGCTGCACCCTCTGCCGGATGTTGAACAGCCCGAAACCGGACATGCCGCGCTCCTCCCCGGGCTGCGCCGGAAAGCCCTTGCCGTCGTCGGCGACGGTGAGCTCCAGGTGGTCGCCCCCCTGTCTGCTGGTGATGGAGACCTTGCCCGCCTCGGCGTGCTTGACCACGTTCACCAAAAGCTCGCGCGCCACGTGGTACAGGGTTCCCCCCAGCTCCTCGTTGATTTGGCAGGTCAGGTCGCTCTGCACGGTCACCTGCAGCTTGTGCTTGGCCTGGAACTGCTCCGCGAGCCAGTCCAGGACAGCCTCGAGCCCCACCTCGTAGAGTAGCGGCGGGCTGATCTGGAAGGTCAGGGTGCGGACCTCCTGGATGGTGCGCTCGAGCAGCAGCTCCAGTTCCCTCACCGTCCGGGTCGCCGCGGCGGGAAGCTTGAAATCCTGCCGGCAGTCGCTGAGCTTCAGCTTGGCCAGGGCCAGGTTCTGCCCGATCTCGTCGTGCAGTTCGGCGGCGATGCGGCGGCGCTCCTTCTCCTCCGCCAGGGACAGCTCGATGGCCAGGGCGCTCAACTGCTCCTGGTTGGCCAAAAGCAGCTCCTGCGCCTGCACCTGGTCGGTGATGTCCCGGGAGATGTTGAAGATGCCGCTTACCCTGCCGTTGCGGTCGAAGAGCGGCCCCTTGGTGGAAAGGAACACGCACGGCCGGCCCGTCCGGTCCACCACCTGCTCCTGCAGCGTGGAACTGACGCCCGACGCCATCACCAGGTGGTCGTTTTCGCGCAGCGCCTGCACCACCTCGTCGGGAAAGAGGTCGCTGTCGTCCAGCCCCACGATCTCGTGCGCCGGCCTGCCGTACCACTTGGCGGCCTGGCTGTTGATGAGCAGGTAGCGCCCTGCGAGGTCCTTGGCGTAGATCAGGTCCGGGGTGCCGTTCACCACGGCGTCGAGCAGTTCCTGAGTTGTCCTCGGCTCATGGTCCAAGAGGTGGGACATGTTACGAAGCTCCTGCCTTTCGTGCTGCCAGTAGTTCCTCGATAGCGGCCAGCCCGGGTGCCGATGCCTGGCCGCGCTCGCGCGACAGTTCCACGGCAACCCGCCCCAGGGCGCGGTAGATGAGCGCGAGGTCGGCGTCGAAGCCGTCCAGCGCGTCCAGTTGCCGCTCCACCACCCCGGCGTCGCCGCGGGCGATGGGTCCGGTCAGGGCGCGGGCGGTGCCGGCGCGAAAGATATTGTCCACCGTGCCGCGCACCAGCGGCTCCATCACCGAGAGCGCGGTGTCGCGGGGCACTCCCCCCTTGTGAAAGGCCCGAAGCCCCGCCTCCATGAGTGCGGTGAGGTAGTTGCAGACCAGCACGGAGCCGGCGTGGTAGACGGTCTTGAAACGCGGGTCGATGGGGAAGACCCTGCCGCCGATGGCGCCGAAAAGCTCCGCCAGGAACTCCCGCGCCTGCGGGTCCCCCTCGATGCCGCACCAGGTCCCGGCGAAATCCCCGACACAGACGGCAGGATCGGCGAAGCTCTTCACCGGGTGCACGCTCGCCACCTGCGCCCCCAGTTCCTTGACCGGGTAGAGGAGATCGCTCCCCAGCGACCCGCTCAGGTGGCACACCGTGGTGTCCGGGTCGAGAAGGTCGGCGCGGCACAGTGCCCGGGCACAGGCGGCGATGGCGTCGTCGGGACTGGCGACCAGGTACAGGTCGGCGCGCGCAAGTTGGTCGAAGCCGGCCACCGGTCGCCCCGCGCCGATGAACCCGGCCGCGGCCTGCGCGCTCGCCGCAGAGCGGGTCAGGATGTCCTGGACCTGCACGGCTCCCGACTGTTGCAGCAGGCGCCCCACGGTCTTGCCGACGGCGCCGCAACCGATGATGCTGAAGGTTTTCATCACTTCTCCCCCTGGGTCCGGACAACCTGCTCAGGGTACGATACATCAAACGGCGATGTCAACGGTACCGGCGCCGGCGGGAGAGGAGTTGCGAAAAGTATGAGGGAAAAGGCACCAAGGAGGGAGGGGACTGGCTCCGCCAGGTGCCTGTCCCCTTGGTTGGGATTGTTGTGATTGTCTGGTTGAGCTGAATGGAGCGTTCCGCGAGAGGGACAGGCACCTGACGGAGCCAGTCCCTTCTGGGGGATCTCGGGTGGCGGGACAGGGGGCTGTGGGACGCTAGGGTTTGCCGTCCATGTTCAGGCTGTAGTCGTCCCCCTCGACGCACTCACTGGAGGCCTGGAGAAAGGAGTGGTCCTGGGGGTCCTTGACGATCTCGACCACGCCGTGGTTGGCGGACCAGACCGCGCCGCAGACGCTGCATTCCGTGATCCCTTCGTGGAAACCTTCCGAGTCCAGATTGGTGTCGACCTGCGCATGGTTCTTACATACCGGGCATTTCATGGCTCTCCTCCTCCCGCGGCAGCTGCGGTCGCTGATCTCATGAGAGAGATTATGACGGCATTTCCCGGCGTGGCAAGCGACAATTATTCCCGCTCGAGCACTGGCCGCGGACGTCGCCTCCGGCGCGGGCGCGCAGTGGTCACCCCGTCACGGCTGCACCGGCGCCGGGGCCGCCGCTTTCTTGGGGCGGGGCGTTTTGGCGCGAGGAAGCCCCGTGCGCCCCTTTCCCCTCCCCTTCTGCGTCTTCTTCACCGGGGGGAGGTAGCTGGCCGGGTCAGCGGGATGGAGATCGTCGAAGTGCGAGGAAATGATCTTCCTGACCGTGCCGTCGCTGAAGCGGATGGTCGCCCGGACTTCGTCAACCTCGACCACCTTGCCGGTACCCCATTGCTGTGCCAATGCATGACTCACCACGCTGCCGCGTTTGACGATCATCTTAGTACCCTCGCTGGTGACGTTATTTCGGTCCAGTGCGGACGCGTCGACACGCTCGGCCGGAAAGGTCGAGACTGCTGGCTGCGAACTCGGATCGATGTTGGAAAGACTGATCAAATGATCAAGAGACGTGACGACTGCTGCTGCAGGGAACGGCGCCCCGGAAAATGGGCACCATGAGAATATACACCGGAAACGGGAAATGGACAGGGGGAGAGGATTTTTTCCGGCAACGGGTCACCGCCCCGGCGCCCGCCCCGGCGCCCCGGCCTGGGCAGGCGACACCACGGTGGACGAGGAGACCGGCCGCAGCTGTTCGGGCGGCACCTGCGGCTCGCCCATGATGATGACCGCCGGTCCGCGCAGTCTCTGCAGGGCGCCGGTGTCCCGGTTCCCCACCGCCCACTGGTACAGCTTCTTCGCGTCCATGAGCAGGGGCTTGGCGGGCTCGCCGTAATACGCCAGCTGCATCTCCTCGTCGGTGAGCCCGATGCAGCCGTGCGAGGCGGGGTAACCGGGGAGGTCGCGGCCGTGGATCCAGTAGGAAGTCCAGCCGTCGTCCCTCTTGTCGACGTGGAAGCGCAGGCCGTAGTGCATCGGGTAGGGCCGGTCGGTCCCCTCCACCGGGTAGAGGCTCGACTCGTGCACCGGGTCCACGCTGTCGACCCGGTAGCTGCCGTTTTTGAGGCGGTACTCGTCCACCCCCACCGCGACGGGAGCGGAAAAGACCAGCACGCCGAACTCGTAGGCGCCCAGGAACATCTCGTTCTGGTCGATGAGGATCAACTGCGGCTCCTTCTCGGCCTCGTAGTAGAGGGGGGGCATCGGGTTGAAATCCCTGATGTCCTCCATGTGTCTCGGGACCTTGACCGACATCCCGGCCAGGAAATGGCGCCGGTCCATGCGGTTGAAGCGCAGGCCGTCCTGCCACTGTTTGCCGAAGATCTTGTACGGGGTGTCCTTGCCGGTGACCTTGACGCAGTCCCACTCGTAGAGGTAGTCGGTCGGGTAATGGAGCTCACACAGGGATCGGATCTTGTCGGCGGCAAAAGAGGGAAGGGCGGCGGTGCCGAGGAGAATCAGCAGGGTGCAGAGTGTGCGCAGCAGGGGTTTCATCGTGCGCCTCGTTCCTTGGCCAGTGAAGCGGCTGGCCTCCGGTTGTGAGACGAATTCATTGTACCAAAACTCTCATGAAAGTGGAAGGAGCGTCTCGGGTCATGAGAAACAAGAAGCCCCGGGGCTGGACCCGGGGCTTCGGTGTTGCAAAGCTGCGGCCCACCGCTCAGACGGTGGAGCGCAGCAGGCGGTTCACCTCGCCCCACCCGCCGTGGGCGCCGGTGGCGGCCATGAATTCCTTCACCAGCGGCTTCATCTCCTTGGCGATGTGGCTCACCTCGTCGTTGAGCCGGAACACGCCTTTGCCGGTCACGGCCTGGCTGTCCGCGCCGGCCGAGAGGGAGAAGCTGAAGCTCCTGCTGGTGAGCTCCGCCGCGTCCCCCTGGTAGCTGAGGGAAAGACCGTCCGCGCCGGATTGGAAGGTGGCGGAGTGCTGTTGCACGGCGACGTGGTCGTATTGAAGCTGCAGATCGAAGCCCACGCTCTTGCCGTCCCGGGTGGCGATGGACCCGCTGAACGAGAGCGAGGCGGACTCGGCCGCAAGCTCCGTTTCCTGGTAGCTCAACTGCCGCACGGTGCTGCCGGTCACCTGGTTCAGGAGCTCTCCCAGCATCTGCAGCGTGCTGTCCGATGCGGCAGATGCATCCGCCGTCGCCTGCCTGGACGAGGCCAGTGCCTGGTCCGAGACCGTTACCTGGTCCGTGCCCGTCCGGGCCGCGGGTGTCTTAGCTGAAACGGAGGCGCTTGCCTGCTGTGTGGCGGCAAGGGGAAGAGCGGTCGCGCTGCGCGTGGTCGAAATTTCCATACCCTACCCTCCTTACGGTTTTGAGCCAATACGGTGCGTATCGGCCGAACCGGTCCCGGACTTGAACACTTTTACTCCCCGCCGGCACCCCTTCTCCCCCCGGGAGAAGGTGCCCGAAGGGCGGATGAGGGCGTTGCCCGCGAAAATGAGGGTATTGCTCAAGGCGACGCCCTCACCCCCGCCCCTCTCCCGGAGGGCGAGGGGAGAACTGCTGGGGACATGCACAGGTGGCAGTCTCGCGACCAACAAAAAAAGCCCCGCCGGCTGGTGCTGCCGCGGGGCTTCTTCGTTTCGGGTAGCTTCAGGTTGCGCCGTCCGGGCTACGGCGGGCACTGCGCACACATGGACTTGAACAGGTTGGTGCTCAGGTAGCGGTCGCCGCGGTCGGGGAGGATCACCACGATGGTCCCCGACTCCAGCTCCCTGGCCAGCTTGAGCGCGCCGAACACGGCGGCCCCGCCGGACATGCCGCAGAAGATGCCGTGCTGCGCCGCGAGGAGCCGCGCCGTTTCGAAGGCGTCGTCGTCCTCAACCACGAGTTTGCGGTGGTAGGCGGTCGGGTCGTAGATGGGAGGGACGATGGCCTCCTGCATGTTCTTGAGCCCCTGGATCTTGTGCCCCAGCACCGGCTCGACGCCCACCACCTGGACCTGCGGCGCCGTCTCGCGGAAATAACGGGACAGCCCCATGAGCGTGCCGCCGGTTCCCATGCCCGCCACCATGTGGGTCACGGCGCCGCCGGTCTGCCGCCAGATCTCCGGCCCGGTGGTCTCGTAGTGGGCGAGGACGTTGTTGGGGTTCGCGTACTGGTTGGGCATGTAGTACTTCCCGGGGTGCTCCTCGAAGATCTTGTGCGCCAACCGGATGGCGCCGTCGGTCGCCTCGCAGCCGGGGGAAAGGACGATCTCGGCGCCGTAGGCCTCCAGCACGCTGCGGCGCTCCATGCTGACGCAGGCCGGCATCACCAGCTTGATGCGGTATCCCCTCGCCGCGGCGATCATGGCCAGGGCGATGCCGGTGTTGCCCGAGGTAGGCTCCAGGATCACCTTGTCCACGGTCAGTTCGCCGCTCTTCTCGGCGGCCAGGATCATGTGGCGGGCCGGGCGGTCCTTGACGGAGCCGCCGGGGTTGCTCCCCTCCAGCTTGGCCATGATGCGCACGGCGGGATTGTCACAGAGTGAGTCGATCTCGATCAGCGGCGTGGAGCCGATGGATTGTATCAAGCTTTGCCCTTTCAATGCATGCCCTCGCTTTCATCAAGAAATCAGACTATGCCGGTTTGCCGGACAGCACGGCAGCATAGCACGGCAGCCGGGCATTCAACAAACATTAATTTCCCTGCCCGTGCCGGCCCCGGGGCGCCGCGGTTAATGTAAAACTTTTTAATTTACAAGGACTGAACATTGCCATATATTCCGCTGCACCGCAGCCGTCACCGATCCGGAGGAATGATGATCAAGTTGCTGAAACTGGCAGTCGCCGTGCTGTTTTTCCTGCTCCAGGTAGCCGCCCCTCACCCCGCCCCCGCCGCGCAGAAAGAGGGCGCCACCAAGGCCGCCGGCGCCATCGCGGGAAGGGTCACCGACGAAGCGGGGACCCCGATCTACGGCGCCGACGCGGAGGCCTATCCCTGTGCCGCCGACGACACCCTGGCCGGCTCGGCCGTCACGGACCAGTTGGGCGAGTACCAGATCAAGGGACTGGCCGACGGCTGCTACCGGGTCCGCTTCAGCGGCAAGGAACAGGAGTCGTCCTGGCACGGCGGCAAACAGCTCAAGGACGACTGCGCCGAGTTGACGGTCAGCGGCGACAAGGTACAGGGGATCGACGGCAAACTCTCCGAGGCGGGCGCGCTCATCACCGGCCGGGTCACCTCCACCGAGGGGACCGCGCTCTCCGGGGCCTGGGTCACCGTGATCCAGAACAGCGGCTCGGAGCAGGGCCCGACGGTCAGCGACGGCAGAAGCGACGAAAAGGGCGCCTTCACCGTGCGCATCCTCCCCGGCAAGTGCATCGTGCTCTTCTCCCGCAAGGGGTACGTGGCCACGCTGCACGGCAAGTCCCCCACCGAGCCCACCGTCCTCGACACCGCCAAGGGGAAGACGGTGGCCGGCATCAACGCCGTGCTCGCCAGGGGAGGGCGCATCACGGGGAGCGTGACCGACGGCAGCAAGGCGCTGCCCGGCATCTACGCGGTCGCCTACGCCGGCGACATGAAGACCCTGCCGGTCTACGCGCGCAGCGACTCCGCGGGCAAGTTCGTCCTCGACGGCCTGGCCAGCGGCAAGTACCGGATCGCCTTCGGGGACCGCGACCAGAAGTTCCTGCTGCAGTGGCACGACGGCAAGAGCGACCCGGAGGAGGCGACCGTGATCACGGTGACCGCGCCGGCAACCGTCGCCGGCATCAAGGGGGTGCTGCGCCAGTCGGGGGGCATCTCCGGCATGGTGACCGACGAGAGCGGCAAGGCCATCCCCGAGGTACTGGTCCTGGCCGAGGGGCTGGACCACAAGGCCCGCGGCGGCAGCGCCATGACCGACGAGACCGGTTCCTACGTCATCAGCGGGCTCGATTCCGCCCCCTACCACCTTTCCTTCCGCCCCACCTCGAGCCAGCACCTCCCCGTTTTCTACCGTGACGCCGCGACCAAGGAGGGAGCGCAGGCGGTGGAGGTGGTCGCACCGCAGATGGTACTGGGGGTGAACCAGGTCCTCCAGCAGGGGGTGATGCTGACGGGCAGGGTCTCCGGCAGTTCCGGCGAACCGGTCCCCGCCATGGTGGTGGTGTACCGGGCCAACGACAAGGAGGAGACGGGCGGTGCGGAATACCGGGCCACCCAACCCGACGGCACCTTCTCGGTGCCGGTGCCGGACGGGAGCTACCTGGTGCTCTTCGAGGCCCAGGGCTACCTCTCCCAGTGGTCCGGCAAAGGCGCCACCAGGGCCGAGGCCGCCCCGGTCGCCGTTTCCAGGAAGGAGGGCGCCCAGCCGCTGGAGGTGGTCCTGGAGCGCGGCGCCACCATAGCGGGCACGGTCAAAGACCGCACCGGCGCCGGCCTGGCCCGGGTGCGGGTCTCCGCCAACGATGCCGCCACCGGGGAAAGGGGCGCATCCGCCGTCACCGAAGAAGGCGGCAAGTTCACCATCGTGGGACTGAAGTCCGGCTCGTACCGGCTCAAGGCCGACGGCACGGAGCAGGGGTACATGGAGGCGAAACTCCCCCAGCCGGTCCAGGTCACCGCCCCGGGGGGCGCCGAGAACATCACCATCGTGCTCGCCCCCGGCGGCGCCCTGTCCGGCAAGGTAACCGACCCCGCCGGGGCCGCCCTGACCTCGGTCAGCGTTGCCGCCTACGACCCCGCCACCTGGGACGAGGTGGGGAGCGCCTACACCGGGCTGTCCGGCGAGTACAAGATCGGCGGCCTTCCCGAGGGGAGCTACGCCATCCGCTTCGAGAAGAGCGAGTCCAAGTACCCGGTACAGTGGCACAAGGGCAAATACCGCCGCGAGGATTCGGCGCGGGTGGAGGTGACGGGGACGGCCACGGTGAGCGGCATCGACGCGGTGCTGCAGCCGGGGATCTCCCTCACCGGCACGGTAACCGACAGCGGCGGCGCGCCGCTGGCCAACGCCAAGATCGAGGTCTACGGCGCCAGCGAAGACGAGCCCTTCTCCGACACCCGTACCGACTACCGCGGCGCCTTCACCATCGCGTCGCTGGCCCCCGGGAGCTACCGCGTCCTGTTCAGCCACTCGGACCACGTCTCCCGGTGGTATGGGGGGAGCGACCGCAGGAGCGCCACCCGCCTCACCGTGAAGGAGGGGACGGTCCCGCCGCTCTCGATCGCCCTCGCGCCGGCGCAGGGAAAGTTCTCCGGCAAGCTCAGGAATCCGGAAGGGAAGAAGATCGGCCAGGCCTGGCTGACCGCCATCGACGCGCTCACCGGGGCCGCCGTCGCCGACGAGCGCATCTGCGAGTGCTCGGGCGAGTTCCACACTCCGGTCCCCGGGGGGATGTACCGGCTCCGGGTGGAGCGCCACGGCCAGGTGACCTGGTACGGCGGCAACACCCAGGAGGAGGCCCAGCAGCTCCCCGCGGTGGGCGAGATAGCGGGGCTGGAACTGGTGATAGACGACAAGGGCGTGCGCGGCAAACAGTCACAGCGCTAGGAGCGCGCCCGGGGGGAAGCGCCGCCGACACGGGCGCCGCCCCACCGGGTCTGATCAAGGAGCGAGCATGGAGGCGAAATATTACAGATTGGCGGTGGCATGCTCCCTCATTGCCCTGGCCGGTTGCGCCGGCGGGCTGTCCAACTCCAGGGGATCCTGGCCTTGGGAGTATGACGGGGATTACGGTAAAGCCCGCACCGGCAACTACATCGGCGTAAGCGGTGCGGTGGCCAAGTTCGGGGACCCGCCTGCCGCTGCGCCCAAGGCGGCGGTTTCCCACAGCATCGCCTCGGGCCTCGTTGTCGAGCAGAAGAGCGCCACGGCCGAACAGGCGGCGGTCTCGACCGGTTCTCTGCCGGGAGAAAGGACGCCGGCCAAGAACCGGAACCGCTATGACTTCACGGTACGCGACGTGAAGAACGTGCCCCCTTCCTACCTGCCGCAGGGGGCCGCCGACACCACCCACGCCATCACCGCGGTCAACCACGGCATGGCCCCGGTCTCGGTGGTGTTGGAGATCGACCGGGAACGATCGGAAAACCTGAAGCTGGACACGGAGGTCCCCCTTTACGCCGTGGTGCCGCCCAAAAGCGAACAGGTCCTGTTTCTGGCCAAGCCCGAGCAGAAAGGGGTCTCCTACCGGGCGCGCTACGCCTACTCCTGGGGCATCGGCACCTACAACGCCAAACACGACTGCCCGGAAGGGTACCGCTTCCCCTTCAATAGCGGCATAAAAGGGTACGCCCTGGTGGCCGAGGCCGGGGAGCCTGCCGCGGAACGCTTCGCCATCACCTTCTCCATGCCTGCCGGCACCACCATCGTGGCGGCACGCAAAGGTGTCGTCAGCAGGGTCAAGGAAAACAACAGCATCGACATCCTCCATGACGACGCCACCATTGCCACCTACGAGCACATCGGCAAGATCGGCGAGGACATCACCGAAGGGAAGAGCGTCCCGGCCGGGGCCCCGCTGGGCGTGCTCAAGCCGATGGGACAAAGCGACGACGCCTACCTGCGCTTCGTGGTGTGGCGCCCGGAACCGCTGCCGGCCCAGGGCGGTGCGGCACAGTCGCTTTCCCGCGGCTTTACCTCGGTCTCCGTTCCCGTCGAATTCTGCACCGGCACCGGACCATGCTCGGCGCTGACCAAGAACCAGCCGGTGCCTTTCGCGCCCCCGGCCACCTCGAAAAACCGCGGGAAATCGTGACGGGGCGGGCCCGGGCAGTACTGCGCCGGGCCCGGCTCCATGGCGCCGCAGTCCGGTCGATCAGGCAGCCCCACTCTATCTGCAAAGCCGTATCTCCGCCTGTGTCAGTACAATTCTCCAGTTGATGAATGTGATTTTCTGTTTTACTTTCCTCGAACAATACCCTATATTCCGACCACTGGATGTAACACGGGGGTGGAATGAAGAGTACTGTTTTAGCGGTGCTGTTGTGCATTGCGCTGAGTGTTCCGGCTATTGCCGATGAGATCAAGATCGAGGGGGGCGGGACCGCGATAAGCACGGTGTTCCTGCCCATCAAGAGAAGATACGAGAAGATGCACGGCGATTACCTCACCATCGTGCAGTCCTCCGCGGTAAAGGGGCTGATCGCCCTGAGCGAAGGGAAGGTCGACATAGCGGCGGGCGCGCACCCGCTGGAAGACATTATCGCCGGCGCAGCCAAGGAAGGGGTGGTCCTGGACCGGTCCAAGTTCGTCTCGACCCAGGTCGGCGAAAACGAACTCGTCGTCATCGCCAACCGTGCCAGCGAGGTGACCCGGCTGTCCAAAGAGCAGCTGAAAGGGGTCTTCACCGGCAAGATCAGCAACTGGAAAGAGGTGGGGGGCAAGGACATGGCCGTCACCGTGGTGTGGGGCAAGGAAACGGAGGCGCAGAACGTCCAGTTCACCCGCATCGCCCTGGACGGGGAAGCGGTGACCGGGGCCCGGCACGACGCCACCACCTACCGTAACATCGCCGAAACCGTGGCCGGGTTGCCGGGGAGCATCGGCGTGACCTCCCACGAAATGACCACCGCCGCCACCCGCTCCATCGACACCATCGCCATCGTCAGTCCGATCTACGCCATCACCAGGGGGAACCCCAATCCCAAGGTGCAGTCGGTAATCGACTTCTACAAGACCGAGTACGGCTTCCTGCAGTAGGAAGCCGTCAGGTCAGCTGCGCCGGGACAGGGTCCGGTCCAGCGACCACCTCCCGCCCCCGCCTATCAGCAGCGCGAGCGCCATCCCCACCACCAGGACGTGGTACTCGAACCCTTCACCGGCCTGCTTGCCGGTCCAGTTCATGAAGAAGCCGTTGTGCAGGTGCACCAGCGCCGCGGCCACCACCATCTCGCCTGCCAGCACCAGGGCCGCCACCCTGGTGGCCAGTCCCGCAATCAAGAGCAGCGGCCCGACGAACTCGGTCAGCACCGCCATCAGGCCGAAGAGGTAGGGGATGCCCATCATCCCGGTGAACATGTCCATGGTGGCGGAGAACCCGGGGCCGCCGAACCACCCCAGCACCTTCTGCGCGCCGTGAGGGAACATCACCACTGCAAGAAACAGTCTCAGCACCGTCAGGCTAGCCGTATCCTCCGTTGCCAATACTCTCGCCCACATAGCGCCTCCCGGTCCGCCTAAAGTTAAAACCCGTCAACGATATCATTCCAAGCGGGAGCTGCAACCGGATCCATCCTCCATCTCGACTATGGTGCCAGGGTCCACATCCCCTCTCCCGCCGGGAGAGGGTCAGGGTGAGGGCTTTGCCCGGGGAAAAATGTCGGCCGGCGGCAGCGCCCTCACCCGCCCTCCGGGCACCCTCTCCCAGAGGGCGAGGGAACTGAACGCGGCAGCGCCCTCACCCTGAGCTATCTCCACTTTAGAGGGCACACCGAATATCCACCGGGCACCCTCTCCCGAAGGGAGATGGAAATGGCGCAGGATCATCGACAATGGAAGGTTCTTTTTAATTTACATCACATAAATATTCACATATATTCCCGCAAACGACCGTGCAGCAACTATCCGGAGGGAACAATGGCACAGAACGCGACTGCGTTTGAGGAATACCTGAAGGGGCAGCAGATCACTCTGGAGAAGAACGCTCACGAGGACAACACGCTGTACGTGATTCACGAGAATCTTGAAGCAGTGGGTCCGGTTTCTCTCATGGCCCTCTTCAATGACAGCGACAGGTATGTTACCCTTATCTGCTACAAGTATTTCGCCTTTCCGCCGGAGAAGAAACCGGCGCTGCTCGAGATGATCAACACACTCAATGCCGAGTACACCATGGTGAAGTTCGTGGAGACCGGGAACGCACTCTCCATCCAGGTGGTGGTACCTTTCCACGACAACTTCTCCAGTGAAGTGATCGTCGACATGATCGCGCTCATCTTCCGCGCCATGCAGGAAGAGCACCCGCGCGTAGTGAAGGCTTTACAGTAATCACGGCCGCCCCCTCAGCCCATCCCCTCCACATCCCCTCACCGGGAGAGGGCCAGGGTGAGGGCGGCGCCAAGGGCAAAATCCCCGCAGCGGGGCCCGGCCCTCACCCGCCCTGCGGGCACCCTCTCCCGGAGGGAGAGGGACTGACAGACGCCAACCCGGCAGCAGTTTGGCAGAGCCCGCACCAGTAGCCTTGCTTCAAATTGCCTTGTTGTTATGTTCCGCACTACCACGAGCTTCGACAGGTAAGCCACCGCCCCCGGAGGAACATTGATATGGAGAAGGTCTCCTTTGTAATAGACGATGCGCAGGCTTCCATCATTCGGGCGCCGCTGGCGACACCGTTTCGCATCTCCACCGGCCAGCACGACGAACTGGAAAACGTCTTCATCCGGCTGAGGGCCAGCGACGGCGCCTTCGGTTTCGGAGAGGCGGCGGTCGCCACACATATAACCGGGGAAACGGTCCCCGAAACCCTGGAGAACCTGCAAAGCGCCGCCTCGGCGCTGCGCGGGCGCAGGATCAGCGACCCCGCCGCGGTCTGCCGCGAGTTCGCCCCGGCGTTCGCCGGCAACCACGCGGCGCTGGCGGCGCTGGAGATGGCGCTGCTCGACCTCTCCGCCCGGGTCCAGGGCATCCCGTTCTACCGGTTGTTCGCACCGGTCGCGCCCATGCCGCAGCTTTCCTTCAAAACCGACATCACCGTCGTCATCGGCACGGTGGCGGAGGCCCGGGCCACGGCCAAGCTGTTCGCGGAGCGCGGCTTCACCTCCTTCAAGATCAAGATCGGCAGGGACGAGGAAGAGGACCTGCAGCGCATCCTGGCGGTGCGGGAAATGGCGCCGGGGTGCGAGCTCATCCTCGACGCCAACATGGCCTTCAACGCGCAGCGCATGCTCGCCTTCCTGGACCGGCTCGACGGCCATGAGGCGCGCCCGGTGCTTCTGGAGCAGCCGGTCCCGAAACAGGACTGGGAGGGGCTTGCCGAGATCACCGCGGCCCTGGAGGGAAGCGGCACCCTGGTCTGCGCCGACGAGAGCGTCGGCTCGCTGGCCGCGGCGCGGCGCGCCGTCGAGACCAACGCGGTCTCCGCCATCAACATCAAGTTCATGAAAAGCGGCATCCTCGAAGGGGCCGAGATCGCCCGGCTGGCCGCCGCCAACGGCAAGCGCCTCATGCTGGGGGCCATGATGGAGAGCGCCCTGGCCATCACCGCCTCGGCCCACTTCGCCGCGGCATTGGGGTGCTTCGACTTCATCGACCTCGACACCACCTTCTTCCTGAAGGGCGAGCTGTCGCGTTCCCCCTACCTGGACGACAGCGGCAGGTTCGACCTGACCGGGGCGGGGAGCGGCATCGGGGTCGTGCCCGAGCTGCCATGATCAGCCACCCGCTGCTCATCGTCGCCTCGCTGCTGTCCATCGAGGCCCTGGTGCTGTGGCTGTCGCGCCACGAGCGCACCGCGCGCTACTTCGACCTGTTGCCCGCGGTGTTCTGGATCTACTTCCTCCCCATGCTGGCGGCGACCTTCGGCATCATCGCCACCGACAGCCCGGTCTACGCCCTGATCCGGACCTGGCTTTTGCCGGCGAGCCTGGTGCTGTTGCTGCTGCCGGTGGACGTGAAGGCGATCCTGAGGCTCGGGCCGACGGCGCTGGCCATGTTCTTCATCGGCGCGGCCGGCATCATCGCCGGCGCCGGGATCTCCTTCGCCCTGTTCCGCCCGGTGATCGGGGCGCAGTTCTGGTCCGGCTTCGGCGCCTTGTCCGGGTCGTGGACCGGGGGGAGCGCCAACATGATCGCGGTCAAGGAGGCGCTCGCCATCCCCGACGCGGTGTTCGCGCCCATGGTCATCGTGGACACCGTGGTCCCCTACCTCTGGATGGGGTTCATGATCGCCATCGTCGGGCTGCAGCCGGCCTTCGACCGCTGGAACCGTTCCGAGCGCGGGGTGCTGGAGCACCTGGGTGAACAGGCGGCGCAGCACCTGGCCCAAAAGGGCGGGCGCAGGACGCCGGGCGGCATCGCCGGCTCGCTGGCCATCGCGCTGGCCGGCGGGGCTCTGGCGCACCTGGCGGCAGGGCTGTTGCCGCAGGTCCCGGACGTGATCACCCGCTACACCTGGACCATCATGCTCGTCACCCTGCTCGGGATAGCGCTCTCCTTCTCGCCGGTGCGCAAACTGGAGCGCGCCGGGGCCTCCCGCACCGGCTACGACCTGCTCTATTTCGTGCTGACCGCCATCGGCGCCAAGGCCTCGGTCGCCAGCATCGGCTCGGCGCTGGTGCTCATCGCCGCCGGGCTCTTGATCGTCGCCGTCCATGCCGTCTTCCTGCTGGTCGGGGCGCGGCTTTTGAAGGCGCCCATGTTCCTGGTGGCCGCCGCCAGCCAGGCCAACGTGGGGGGTGTCGCCTCGGCGCCGGTCGTGGCCGAGGTGTACCATCCGGGCCTGGCGTCGGTGGGGCTTTTGCTGGCCATCCTGGGCAACATCGTGGGGACCTGGCTCGGCATCCTGGCGGCGCAGCTGTGCCGCCTCTTCGCGGCATGATCACGCTGCGGCGCCTGAAACTGCTGCTGGCGGCGGCGCAACTGGCCTGTGCCGCAACGTCGCTCACCGCCGCCTGGCAGGCCGACGCCGCCATGGACAAGAGCGGGCTGGGCGACCTGGAGAGGTTCGCGTTCTGGAACAGCATCGTGGGGCTCAGCCTGATGCTGTTCTTCCTGCTCTGGGTGGCGGCGCTGTTGCTCGCGCTCTTCGCCTGGCAGCGGGACCCTTCCGCCGGGGCCTGGCAGCGCTGGAAAGACCTGATTCCCGACGTGTTGTGCCCGCCGGTTCTCCTCGCCGCGGGCTGGCTCGTATTCGCACTGTTCCACTGAGCACAACGAGGTACGCAATGCACATGGTTAGGCTGGTACTCGCGCTGATTTCCCTGCTCTGCCTCTCGGCCACGGCTTCGCACGCCATGTGGCCGGTCTACCACGAACCGGCCTTCGACGGCCAGGTGCTGGACCTGGAGAACAAGCAGCCGGTGGAAGGGGCGGTGGTGGTCGCCATCTACAATAAGAGGTCGATGGGCGCCGGGAAGGGGCAGTCCTCCACGGTGATCAACATCAAGGAGGCGCTCACCGACAAGGAAGGGAAGTTCCACATCCCCTCGTACACGACCATCCTGGCGCAGCCCTTCACCCGGCAGGACCGCACCGGCTTCCTGATCTACAAGCCCGGCTACGCCGCCGTCCAGCTCCCCCTCAAGAACCACTTCACCGCCAAGACGACCGCCGAGCGCGAGCTCTCCCCCTGGTACGACCCGGTGCTGAGCGGCAAGTACAAGATCAGGCTGCGCGGCGCCGGCATCGTCGAACTGCCGAGGCTCGCCACCAAGGACGAGCGGCTGAGGAACCTGCCGGCGCTGCCGGACCAGTTGGAGAACCTGGGCAAACAGAAGAACCTGACCAGGCTGATCAACGAGGAGAAGAAGGAACTGGGCGAGCCCGCGTTGGATCCCTACAAGGTGCGCCAGAACCTCTTGGCCCCGCCCAAGGGACAGAAGTAGATGAAGCTGCGCCCCGCGCTCGCCGCGCTACTGCTGCCCCCCCTCCTGTGCCCGCTCCAGGCGGGTGCCGAGTTCTATTCCTACCAGGACAAAAACGGCACCATGCATTTCGTGGACGACGCCGCCAAGATCCCCCGCGAGTACCGCAGGAAGGTGCTGGTGCGCAAGGATCAGTACGACGACCTTCCCCCCGAGGAGCGCGCCCGGATGCAGCAACGGGACCGGGAAGAGCGGGAGATGGCGCAGCGCCAGGAACAGGAGCAGTCCCTGCAGCGCCAGGCCCAGGCCCGGCGGGCTGCCCAGGAGGCGCGCACCAGGGCGCTCACCACGCGGGTGTTGATTGCGGGACGGCAGGTCTTCGTGCCGGTCCGGCTCAGTAACGGCTCCGTCCAGACCGACGCCATGCTGCTCCTCGACACCGGAGCGACCTCCTCGGTGATTTCCCCGGCCATCGCGGAGCGGCTGCAGCTGCAGGAATCGAGCAACGTCCGCATTGGCGTGGTCGGCGGCAGGGTGATGAACGCGCGCAAGGTCATCCTGAGCCAGATGGAGGTGGGGCCGGTGAGGAGATCGAACCAGGAGGCGGTCGTGGTGCGCCAGGGACGCGGCGAGTTCGGCGACGGGCTGCTGGGCATGAGCTTTCTGGCGGGCCTCAAGTACACCATCGACTTCAACACGCAAACCATCAACTGGATTCCCTGACCGCAGCACCGACTATCAATGATCCCTCTTCTTTTTTGCCGGCACCTGGCCCTACTCTTCATCACCGTGCTGCTGTTGTCCGCGCCCGCTCCGGACGCGCGGGGCGCCGACACGCAAGCGCTGCGCGCCCTAGCCGTGGAGTTCAACACGCTCAACACGCGCATCCGGGACAACCAGGTGGGCAAGGCCGAGGCCCGGGAACGCTTTCGGGAACTGGTCCAGGCCCTGGCGCGGGAGTACCGGGAGGCGGGAGCCGCGGAGTACCCGGCCGAGACCTGGTGCTTTCCCCTCAAGGGGTACGACCACCGGGCCATCGGAGGGCGCGGCAACGGCTACCAGTTGGGGGGCTACGACTACTTCGCCGGCAACCGGCACAGCGGGCACCCCTCGCACGACATCTTCATCCGCGACAAGGGGCAGACCGGTCTCGACGACCGCACCGGGAAACCGGTCCAGGTGCTCTCCGTGACCGGCGGCGTGGTGGTCGCCGCGGAGAGAGAGTGGCAGCCCGGCAGCCGCCTGCGCGGCGGCAAATACCTCTGGATCCTCGACCCGGCCACGCAGTCGCTGGTCTACTACGCGCACAACGCCGCCCTGCACGTGGCGGTGGGGGACCTGGTGCGCCCCGGCGACCTCATCGCCGAGGTGGGCCGGACCGGCCTCAACGCCTACAAGAAAAGATCGCCCACGCACCTGCACCTGACCCTGCTCTCGGTGGCCAGCGGCCTCCCCGTGCCCATCGATCCCTACCGGACACTGTCAAAGGCGAAATAGGGGACTGGCTCCGCCAGGTGCCTGTCCCCCTTGAACTGGGTGATACTTTCTCTGGAGGTTTGTGGTGACTATCGGGTAGAATACTGCTCGACACAGCACACACAGGAGGTGTCCCGATGATCTCAGCACTCTCGGCATACAGGGCGATGATACTGGAGTCTGCCAAGGGAAAGGACGCGGTCAAAGAGAAGAGCCCGGTTGCCGCCGCCTCTATGCCTGCCGGCAGCGAAGAAAGTTCGGCAGCCGATGCCGACCTGGTCAACATCTCCACCTCCCAGGACGTCTTCAGCGCCGTGGACAGCTTCTTCAACCTGGGCGCGTCCAACCGCTTCGACGCCTTCCATAAGCTCTCCCCGCAGGACAAGGAGCAGTTCGTACAGATCGTCGCCGACCTGGCCAAGGCGGGCTACATGGGGTACGAGGAGCTCGTGGTCAACAACAAGGTCGAGCGGCACGACCTGGAAAACAAGATCGGCGACCAGCGCATCCGCGGCGCCAGGGTCTACGACAGCAGCCACGAGTCGAAGCGCTGACCCCGGCAGCGCCCGCGGCCTCGATACCTTCCGCTACTTGAGGCCGCGGCACCAGGCCACCCCCTCCCCCCACAGTCATTCCTGCATCTCCGTCGTCCCCGCCACTGTCTCACTCCAGTCATGCGTCTCTCTCTATTCCGCCCCCGCTGTACTAATTTTTCACTGCCTGTTCAAAGCCTGCACAAGAAATTTTTTTACGGACTAAAGAATTTTCTATGTTTTCCGAGGAGTTGGGGAATGGCATGCAAACTGCTGTAAGCCGGTATCGATACTTGCCGATCAACTGGTCCACCAGCGGTTAAAACACACAGGAGGAGTTTTATGAAGAAATCAATGACTTTGGCGGTGGCAGCGATGACAGTGTTGGTCCTTTGTTTGGCAGGATGCGGCGGTGGCGGCACGCAGCAAAACCCGGGTGGCGGAGCGAAGGGCACCATCCAGGGCAGCGCCAAGTAGCCGGACCCCACAAAGGAGATCGAACCATGAAAAAAATTTCCAGCTCCATACTTGCCGCCGCCACCCTGCTCAGCTTCGGGGCCGGCACCTGTTTCGCCCTCACCGCCAGCAGCAACTACACCATCACCACCAGCAAGCTCAAAAGCGACGGCACCCTGGCCACCATCGAGACCAAGCCTGCGGTAACGGACGCGGACGGGAAACTTACCTTCACCCTGACCACCCTCCCCACCAACGCCGAGGTCAACTTCATCGCCTTTACCATCAAGGACGCCGGAGGCGCCATCGTGCGCCAGGGCGTCGCTCCCGCGCCTCCCGACGGTGACGTGAACCAGCTCGGCATCAACGACCTGGCCACGGTCCAGGCCGCCACCTTCCTGAAGGCCGCGGAGCTTGCCGGCACCGACGACCCCATCCTGGCCGCCTATCTCCTGACGCTGCTGCGCTCCCCCGATATGCAGGCGGGCGACCTGCTCAAGCTGGCGGCCCTTGGCCAGGGCGCCATCAAGGGCCAGGGCGGCTTCGAGTCATACCTTTTGGCCAACGGCGTCTCCGACGCCAAGCTCGCCGCCCTCAAGGGGTGTCTCATCTACAACCCGGACAGCACCAAGTCCACCCTGCGCGACTTCACCAAGGGGTACTACGCCGCCGTGCAAAGCGGCAGCACCGCCACGGAAACCAGCGAGACCCAGAAGGCAGGCGGCCTCATGGCCGACGTCTTCATGAACGCCGCGGCCTGCGCCGACGTGGAACTGGAACAGATCACCAACGCCCACGAGGCGGCGGGCGCCGCCGCCGATGCCACCGGCCTGTTCAGCGGCCCCGGCGGTATCTCCACCAACCTGCGTGACTCCATCGACCAGTCCATGTCCACCTTCAACCGCAAGATCAGCATGGTGAAGATGGTCACCGACTACACCAACGCGCTCAACACCCTGCAGGCCAGCGGCGCACAGGTCGCCACCTTCATCGCTGCCGCCCAGGCCATGGCAGCTTCGACCGCGAGCGTGGACGCAACCTACGGCGACTTCTTCCGCGATCCCGCCGCCTACCTGGCCGCGCACCCCGGCACCGATGCCGAAACGGTACAGCAGGCGATCAATACCGTCTTCCAGAACGCCTGGACCACCTTCCAGAACGCCATCGCCGCCAGTAACGGCGACATCGCGGCGCTGAAGGCGACCATCATGAGCGCCTTCCCCGGCATCATGCTCCCGCCCGACTTCGGGACCAACTACATCGGGCCGCAGACCCAGGTCAACTGGCCCATCCAGCAGGTGGTCATGGTGAACTGGATGCTGAACCTGATCCAGGGGGGCGGCAGCATCAGCTACACCCGGGACACCACGCCGATTCCGCCCATGATGCAGCAATGGCTCGGCTCCTGCTCCAATACCCAGTACTGGGACCAGCAGAGCTGCACCGGTCACGGCGGCACCTGGACCTCGCAGCGCAGCACCTTCGACACCCCGTCCACGGCCTTCAACGCCTACCTCGCCATCCAGCAGGACGTGAACGTCGTGGACATGGCCAGGAATTCCATCTGGGACAACAACAACCAGCCGACCCAGGAACAGCGGATGCAGGCGGCTTCCAATTTCATGACCCGGCTCGGCATCATCGAGGGTAAGATCATCGCCACCAAGGCCGGCGGCGCCCCGGCAAGCTCCGCCGAGAAGAAGGCCATCATCAAGCTGATGCTGCAGCCCAACGCCAACTAGGGATGTGGCGCCCTGCCCTGCTCCGCGGGGGAAGGGCGCCACTCGGGTACGACCATGAAATCAACCCCTCTGCTCATATCGGCACTGCTGCACCTGGCGCTCGGCGCAGCCGTCTGGTGCTACAGCGAGGCCAGGCCGGCGGTCAGGCCGCCCGTGCTCTACGTCGACCTGGCGAGCATCGATGCTGCCGCGCACGAGACGGCTCCGGTCGCGCGGGTCGAAGCGCCCGTCGAGCCGGCCGCCCTGCAGCATGACGCGCCCGAGAGGGGCGAGGTGGAGCCGGAGCCGGCGCGGGTGCCTGCCGCCGAGGCCGTAAAGGCGGAGCCGGAAGCGGCACAGGTGGCCGCAGCCGGGCCTGCTGCCGGCGAGGTACAGCCGCAGCAGGCGCAGGTGGCGCCGGAAATCAGCCGTGCCTTCGCCGGGGCCTGGCATGCGCAGCAGATGATGTACAACACGCGCCGCTACCTCCAGGTCGCCGGGTTCGCCATGCGCCAGGTGCTGGAAGGGAAACTCGCCGCCGCCGAGCGGGAGCGGCTCGCCGGCGCCAAGGTCCGGATTACCGCGAGCTACGACGACGGCGCGCCCCCCGACTTTGCAGTGCAGACGGACAGCGCGGAACTGCGCGCCCTCTTAAACGACAACACTGCCTGGTCGCGGGTCCCCTCTCCGGGAGAGTGCAAGGTGCAGTACAAGAAAGTCGCCTTCGTGGTCAGCCTGGAGCGCGGAACGATTCAGGTCGGTCTCTCGCCCCAGTAAAGAGCCAGGCAGGTGCAACGTCCTCCTTCCGTCGCTTTGGGTCCCCTGCGACGGATTTGGCCCCCGGTGTCATGTCGGGGGCCCTTTTTCATTTACATCCCCCACGCCTCGACCTATATTCTCACTACCCTTGCCTGGATCACCCGAAGCCACCCCGGCGCAGCCGCAGATGGAGATTGCCATGACCGAGAAACGAGCCACCGTCTACCTCGCCTCCCCCCTGGGCTTCAGCCGCGAGAACAACCCGTACCGCGAGCGGATCAAGGAGCGCCTGGACCGCCTGGGCTGCAGCGTCTTCGACCCCTGGGAGCAGGAGGAAGTGGCGCAGCGGATCGAAGAGGCCATGTCCGTCGAGGATGGTGGCGAGCGGGCACGGGCCATCCGGGAGGCGGCCCGCTTCACCGGCGCGGTCAACGCGCGGGGACTCAAGGGGAGCGACGTGGTACTGGCGGTCCTGGACGGCACCGAGCCGGACAGCGGCACGGTGGCGGAGTTGGGCTACGGCGCCGGGATCGGGAAAAGGTGCTACGGCCTGCGCACCGACTTCAGGGACTGCGGCGACTTCCCCGGCGTGCCGCTGAACCTGCAGGTGCTCCATTTCATCGAGGAAAGCGGCGGCCGGCTGTTCCGCAAGATCGAAGAGATCGAGCTGTAACGGCTGCCCAGCAGTCTCCCCCTTCCCCCTCTCCCTCCGGGAGAGGGTGCCCGAAGGGCGGGTGAGGGCTCTGCCGGCTGCGGTCATGTTGCCCATGGCAACGCCCTCACCCTGGCCCTATCCCGGGGGAAGAGGGAATGTGGACCTACGGTGCTGGAGGCGTCCTGCCTCGTCTGCCTCGTGCGGAAATCAGCTTTAATATTGACAGCGCTCACCGTTGCGGCTAGCTTGGCCGGACCATGAGCGACGCCGATCACGACATCAACCTTACCGGACAGTTCCGCCCCCCCAATCACCGCCAGAGCGTGCAGGTGCTGACCTGCTGCGTCATCGGCTTCATCTGTTTCCTCGGTGCCTACATGCGCATCCCGGTGCTGCCGCTTCTGGCCAGCAGCATCGGCGCCGGCACCGCCCAGATCGGGCTCATCAACGCCGCCTTCATGCTTTCCGCCGGCATCCTCGCCGTACCGTCGGGACTCCTCTCGGACCGGATCGGCATCAGGCCCGTCCTCATCACCGGCCTCGCCCTGATGAGCTGCGCCTCCCTGATCATCCCCTTCTGCTATACGCCGCTTCTTTTGGGCGCCGTCTATCTCGTCTTCGGCATGGGGCTCTCCGCTTTCACCCCCACCATGATGTCATCCGTGGCCCGCGTCGTGCCGCGCTCCCACGTCGGGCGCGCCTACAGCTGGTACACCACGGCGGTCTACCTCGCCATGACCTTCGGGCCCGCCAGCGGCGGATGGTTCGGCAAGGCGCTCGGGATCAGGGAAGTCTTCTTCGTTTCCGGGGGCCTCATCGTGGCCGCCCTGGTCGCCGTACTCTCCTTGCTGCCCCGCGAGGAGGAGCAGCCCCACGACGAGCACGCCGAAGAGGTTCCGTCCGGCATCCTCTCCAACCGTCGCCTCCTGGCGGCGCTGGTGGGGACGCTCGGGGGCTGCTTCGGGTTCGGCATGTTCATCTCGTTTCTCCCCCTGCACGCCCGCGCCCTCGGTCTCAACGTGGGGCAGATCGGCGTCATCTTCGCGGCGCAGGCCCTGGTGAACGTGCTGCTGCGCATCCCGTTCGGGCACCTGAGCGACCGGGTGGACCGGGGACTCATGTCCGGCATCGGCCTCGTGCTCTGCGCGCACGCCGTGGGCGCCGTCGGCCTGGCGCACGGCATGGGGACGCTGCTCGTCTGCGCCTGCGTCCTCGGGGCCGGCATGGGGATCGGGTTCACCGCCCTGAGCGCGCTGGTGGTGGTCGTGATGCCCCCCAGGCAGCGGGGACTCGGGCTGGGGCTGTACAACAGCTGTATCTACCTCGGCATGATGCTCAGTTCAGCCACCATGGGCATGGTCATCAAAGCCGCGGACTTCGCCACCGGCTTTTTCACGGCCGGTGCCGTCACTTTTGTGCTGACAGTACTTTTCTCTTATATATACCGTGATACCATGTTGAGTCTGGCAGGAAAGGATCAGTAACAGCCACAGACAGGAAGGATGGAGCATGGAACAGTACCTGGAGGCCACGGAGTATATCGATTGGCGACATCCGGCCGTAGTCGACAAGGCGCAGAGCCTGTCGGCCGGTGAACTTAACAAGACCGTGATAGCACGACGCTGCTTCGAGTTTGTCCGCGATCGGATCAAACACAGTTGGGACTACCAGTTGGACCCGGTGACCTGCCGCGCCTCCGAGGTCCTCGAGCACGGCACCGGCTACTGCTATGCCAAGAGCCACCTGCTGGCCGCCCTGCTGCGCGCCAACGGCATCCCCGCCGGGTTGTGCTACCAGCGCCTGTCCCTGCACGACGGCGGCCCGCCGTACTGCCTGCACGGCCTGAACGCCGTCTGGCTGCCGGACCACGGCTGGTACCGGGTCGATCCCCGCGGCAACAAGCCCGGCATCGACGCGCAGTTCGCGCCCCCCGACGAGCGTCTTGCCTTCCCGATCAGCGAGCGCCTGGAAGCCGACCTGCCCGAAATCTGGCCCGAGCCGCTGCCGCTCGTGGTCCGGGCGCTCACCACGCACCGGACCATCGCCGAGGTGTACCACAACCTCCCCGACATCGAACTGGTCGGCAGTTACAACTCCGAAACCATCACTTTCTGAAAAAGGAGAATGCAATGAGGAAGACCGCCGTACTGACCACACTCGTCCTGGCTTTCACCCTGCTGCTGGCACAGGCCGCCTGCGCCGAGCTCACCAAGCTCGCCGACAACGTCTACTCCTACGTGGGGAGCAACGACGCCTCCCCGGGTCACAGTTTCGCCGCCAATGCCGGCATCGTCATCGGCAAGGAGGGCGTGCTGGTGATCGACACGCTCATCTCCGCCAAGGAAGGACAGCGCTTCCTGGCCGACATCCGCAAGGTCACCGACAAGCCGATCAGGTACGTGGTGAACACCCACACCCACCTCGACCACGCGCTGGGGAACTGCGTCTTCGCGAAGCTGGGCGCGACCGTCATCTCCCATGAGGCCGACCGCACCTACCTCGCCGCCAACGGCGCAGGACTTTTGCAGAGGGCCGCGAATTACGGCCTTAAGCCCGAGGACATGGCGGGGACCGAAATCGCCCTCCCCACCCTCGCCTTCAGCAACGAGATGCTGCTCGATCTGGGGGGCGAGGAGGTGCGCCTGATGCGGGCCGCACCCTCCCACACCGCGGGGAGCCTGGTGGTCTACCTGCCCGCGAAAAAGATCCTCTTTGCCGGCGACATCCTCTTCACCGACTTTCACCCCTTCCTGGCCGACGGCGACTTCACCGGCTGGATCCGGACCATAGACGCGCTGCTGGCCATGGACGTGGACAAGGTCGTTCCCGGTCACGGTCCCCTTTCCGGCAAGAAGGACCTGCGGGATATGAAGGAGTACATCCAGCTCTTCGACAAGAAAGCGACCGAACTGGCGGCGCAGACAAGCGACGCCGACGCCATCAGCGCCGAACTGTTGAAGACCCTCCCCAAGCGCACCATGGCCGAGTGGATGGTGAGCTACAACGTGAAGAGCCGCTACCTCGCCAAGAAGTAGCGACCGAAGGGACTGGCTCCGTTAGGTGCCTGTCCCTCTACGTGCAGAATTGACGCAAAAGGGGCGGCCATAACTGGCCGCCCCTTCTTTTTGCCGGTTAAATCGGCGGGGGTTACGGGGCGAACATATCGGCAAGGATGGCCAGAACCTGATCCTGAGCGTCCTTTGCCAACCGCCCCTGCTTTTCGACCAGTCGGGATTTATCTATGGTTCGGATCTGGTCAAGGACCACTTGGCCATCCTTGCCGCGAAAGGAACACGAAACCCGCGTCGGATAATCCCTCCCCTTAGTTGTCATCGGGGCGACGATCACGGTTCCCAAGTACTTGTTCATTTCGTCAGGGGAGATGATAAGACACGGCCTGGATTTACGAATCTCTCTCCCTACCGTCGGATCCAGGTTGACTAGATAAACCTCGAAGCGCTTGGCTACCATTCCCACTCGTCCTTGTCCCACTCGGTCTGGACACCTTCGTCCACGAGCTTATCATCACCCTGTTCAGCCATAAGCCGGAACTTTTCTGTCCATCCATCCCGCGGACGGGATGCAGATCGTATGACGATCATGCCGTCTTCTACTTCAACATCGACTTCCGTCCCGACACGGCTTTGCTCCAGAAGAACCTTGGGGATGCGGATTCCCTGGGAATTTCCGATACGGATGATATTCGTCCTCATAGCTGCCCTCCACCTTTGTGGCTACATTGTAATTACAACAATTACGTGCGTCAACCATTAATGGAAGACGAGGGGTGGCCGCCCGATTACCTGAACTCCAGCTTGTAGTAGACGTCGACGCCGGATTCGGAGCCGCTCTGGGTCTCGATCTGCATGCGCTTGAAGATGTCGTAGCGCAGCCGGAACAGGTTCTGACCGGTAATCAGGGACCGGCCGTAGCTTAAGTAGAGCTCCGGGGTCAGGTACTTGCCGACCGAGAAGACGGACTCGCCTGCGGTGGGGGTCTTGGCGGAAATGGCGCCGGTCGGGGTGGTGGCGATCTCCTTGTACCCCATGCGGCCGGTGGTCGTGGTGTCGACCTGCTCCAGCCCCAGCGTGCTCAGGCCGAGCCGGTCCTTGATCTGGTCCTGCAGCGACTCGGACTTGCCGAAAGAGAAGAGACCGGCGGCCGCGGTGGCGAGAGCCCCGCCCTGCTCGTTGCTGGTCCCCATGGGATGACCGAGCACCATGTAGGCGAGGATGTCCACCTCGGGCATGGCGGGCTCGGAGTAGAGCTTCACCACCGGCGCGTTCAGGAAGCCCCCCACCGTCACCCCCGCCTTGACGTCCCCCACGGTGCGCAGGGCCAGCACGTCGAGCGTGGGACGGGTCACCGGGTCGTTCACGTAGTAAATCCGCCCGCGCACGATCTCCAGGTTCATGCCGTAGGCGCGGTAGCGCCCCTTGATCACCTTGATCTCCCCGGAGCTCTCGATCTTGTCGATCCCGTTCAGCACCAGGTCCATGCTGCCGCCCAGCTGGGCGTCGATGCCGGACGCCTCCACCCGCACCTTGTCGCCGAGCACCACCTTCACCCTCCCCTCCACGAGCAGCGGGATGGCGGTCTCCTTACCCTTGGGGGGAGCCCCCTCGAAAACCACGTCCTCGCTGGGGGCGACCACGTGCTGCGCCGGTGACCCGGAGATGAGCATCTCGGGGACGCCGATCTCGCCGTTGATGGTGGCCTTTCCGGCGTCACCGGCGATGGTCAGCTGGGGCGAGGTGTACATGGTGAGCTCGGGCAGGTACACGGTCTGGAACCGCTGCCCGCTCAGGGTCCCCTGGTAATCCTGCACCTGCCACCCCTTGAGCCGCATCAGCAGGTTGCCCACCAGTTCGCCGCCGCCGGAGAGTGCCCGGAGCCGTTCGATGCGCATCTGGTCACGTTCCAGGCGCGCCAGGAGCTGTACCCCGGTGAGCGTGATCCCGGCGCTGGGGAGATAGGCGCCGGCATCGGCGATCTCCAGGGTCCCGGTCAGCAGCGGGTCACCCCAGGTCCCGCCGGCCTTGAGGTCGACGCTGAGCGTGCCGCGGGTCTCCTGCACCAGCCCGGGGAAGAAGGTGTTGAGGAAGCCGTGCTCCTGCAGCGTGCCGGACAGGCTCCCCTCGACCGCGCCTGCCGGGTTGGGAGTCACCGGCAGCCGGGCCGGGATGGGGAGGAGGAAATGGCCTTTGGCCTGCCCGTAGTCGGCGAGGGAAAGATCGAGGTTGCCGGTCAGGGTTTCGCCGCGCCAGGCGAAGTTGAGCAGGGCCGAGCGGACGGCGGCGCTGGCCTCGCCGGTACCGCCCTGCCACTGGGCGCTCCCCTGCGAGAAGCCGGCCTCGCCCGCCATCTCCAGCCGCTTGCCGGGGAGGAGCCTCCCCTTGGCGCTGCCGTGCAGTTCCCCCTGGATGTTGACCGTACCCGGGAGCCACGGGCGCAACAGGGCGGGCTTGATGTCGCTCCACTGAACGCTGAAGTCCCCGGTCTCGGGAAGGGCGCTCCCGGCGGGGGAGTCGGAAGCGAGGGCGGCCTGAAGGCTGCCGCCGGTGTCCAGCCAGAGATCGGCGGCGGCGCGGGTCCCGGTGCGGTCGGCGTCGACGCGCAGGGTGAACTGGCTGCCGATCACCTTCTCGCCCTGGGAGCGGTAGGCCCCGGTGGCATCGGCGCTGCCGTGCAGCACCAGCTCGCCCCCCGCCTTGCCGGTGTCGCGCCGCTCGAAGGAGAGCTCGGCGCGGTCGATGGAGGCGTCGAACTCGTCCCCCTTGGCCCGCCACAGTACCCGGCCGCCGGAGAGGGCGGTGTTGCCGGAGAGATCCATGCGCCGCCCCGGCAGCAGCCGCCCCTTCACCTCGCCGGCAAGTCTCCCGTCGAGGGCGAGATCGGGGGAGAGGTAGGGGCGCAAAAGCGCCAGGTCCAGGTCGGACCAGGTGAGGGCGAGGTCGCCGCGCGCGGGGGCGGCGAGGCGGGCGGGCTCCCCGGAACGGAAGGTGAGACGGGCGCTCCCCTCACCCTTTTCCAGCGCGAGATCGACCGCGGCGTCAATCCCCTGCGCCCCTCCCTGCAGGGTGGCCTGGAAACGCTCCAGCCCTACCCGTTTGCCGTCGGCGACCACGGCCCCGCTCGCCTCGGCGCGTGCCGTGACGGTGGCCCGCCCCCCGGGGGCAAGGCGCAGGTCGAAGCTGCCGGAAGAGGCGCCGGAGAGGTCCCCCTTGGGGAGCCAGACGTCGGCGCGGGCCAGGTTGAGCCCGCTCCAGCTGCCGGTAAAGGCGCCCGAGCGGTCGCGCTCCAGGTGCCCGGCCAGTTCCAGCCGCTCGCCGGGGGCGCCGTCGATGATCAGGGGCGTGGTGCTGAAGCGCCCCTGCCCGATGGTGAGCCGCGCCGGTGCGGCGAGTGCGAAGGGCGCCACGCCGTCGGTGCCTGAGAAGCGGGAAAGCTCGCCGCGCCAGACGCCGTCGGCATAGCCGCCCGAGGCGGCGAGATCGACCTCGGCCACACTCGAGGTGAGCTGCGCCGCCAGGGTGTGCCGCCTGGAGGTGCCGCGCAGGGCGAAGGAGGCGGCGTCCACCGCGAGCTGGCCGGCCCGCAGCGCGCTCGCCGTCCCGCGCAGGGACACGGGGAAATCCTTTCCCTCCCCGAGGCTTGCCTGCAGTTCGACCGTGCCGGCGCGGACCCCGCCCACCGCCAGGCCGTGTCCCCTGGCGGCAGCCGCACCGGAAAGCATCCCTTCGCGCCAGCGCAGCCAGCCGTCCGCTGCGACGGCGCCGGCGCTCCCCGGGACCAGCCCGGAGAGGTCGGTCACGTCGGCGGCAAAATCAAAGCGCCGGTCGGGCTCGCCGTGCCCTTGGAACCGGAACCCTTTACCCGCCAGCAGCAGGCGCTTAACCGCCAGCTTGGCGCCGGCAAAACTCCCCTCCACCTCGCCGGTCAGGTCGTGCCCCTTGAGCCTGCTGTCCAGAAGCCGCGCCTGCACGCTGCCGCGTACCGGCCCGCCCTCCTGCTGCCCCACCACCCCGGTGAGGTCAAGGTTCACCACCCCTTGCCAATCAGCGGCCAGCGCTTCCGGGTCCAGCCCCCGCCCGGACAGTTTCCCGCTCACCCGCCAGCCTTTGCTCCAGTCCACGTCCAGCGCGCCGCGCACGCTCCCCTGGAGCCACTTGCCGGAGAGCGGGTCCAGGCGCATGCCGTTCTTGTCGCCGCGGTAACGCGCCGCAAGCCCCATGCTCTCCCACCCGGGCCCCTGGTTGGTGAGATTGAAGGTGCCCAGGTAGCGGGACGGGCTCCCGGAGAAGGTGAGGTCGCCGTTAAGGAGGGCGGGGTGCTTGAGCTCCCGCTCCAGGTCGAGGTGGTCGGCGTGCAGGGCGAGCGCGAAGAGCGGTTCGTCCTTGGTGAGGGTCATGCTGCCGTTGCCGGTGAGGGTCCCCGGACGGTCGGGGCGCAGCAACCGGAAGTGCCGGAAATTGAAGCCGGTCCGGGTGATGCCCAGCTCACTGGTCAGCTCCAGGTGCCGTCTGCCACGGCGGCTGCCGGCAACTGCGATCGGCCCCGCCAGCTGCTCGGGATCCCGTCCCGGCTCGAGGCGCGCCTGCACCGAGACCGCGTCCAGGTCCGCGACCGGCTGCGACGGGGCGAGGCGCAGGTCAAGGCGCAGCGAGGGACGCACCAGCCCGGCGGTCAGTTCGACCGAGGCGGTCCCCCGGGCCTCGGCGAGGCTCCCCCCCGAGACGGTGAGCACGCCGTCACGCAGGGTGAGCCCCGCCGCCAGCTCGCTCAGCAGGAAGGGCTCCCCCTGGAAGTGGCGGTAGCTCATCCCCTTCAGGCTGAAGTGCTCCACCCGCGCCTCCAGGCGGCGCAGCCTTTCGCTCACCTGCGGCCAGCGCAGTTCCGGGGTCTTGGCGACCAGCGGGGTATCGTCCTGGATGCGCAGCGCGGTGAGGGAGAGGTCGTGCACCAGGAGCTTGCCGTGCAACAGACGCACGGGCTCCCAGGAAAGATCCAGGCGCTCGAGCTGCAGCACCACCTTGGGGCGGTCGAGGCGCACGCCCGTCAGCCGCAGCCGGTCCCAGAGCCGCCCCTCGACCTGGCGCACCGAAACCTTGGCGCCGGATAGCCCCACCAGGGTGGTGACGGCGAATCGGGCGCCCGAACTGGTATCCAGCAGCCAGAACAGCCCGGCGGCCGGGACGACCACCAGCCCCAGCAGGGGGAGCCCTATGTAGAGCGCAAGCCGCTTCAAAATTCAAACCCCACGGTGAAATGGATGCGGATCGGCGGCGAGTTGGGCGCGAGCGGATGGGCCAGGTACAGGTTCAGCCCCCCCACGGGGGTGTAGTAGTGGGCGCCGACCCCCACCCCCTGCTTCAGGTCCACGTTGCCGAACTCGTTGAAGGCGTTGCCGATGTCGTCGAAGATGGAGACACCCCAGTTCTTGAACAGGGCCCGCTCCAGCTCCAGGCTCCCCACCAGCAGGTGTTTCCCCCCCACCACCCTGCCGGCCGCGTCCCTGGGGCCGAGGCTCTGGTAGGCGTAGCCGCGCACGCTCTGGTCGCCGCCGGCGAAGAAGCGGATCGAGGGGGGAAGCTCCGCCAGCGGATCGGTCAGGATGCTGTACCCCGTGTTGGCGCGGGCGTGGAAGGTCAGGCGCCCGGGGATGGGGATCAGCACGCTGGCGTTGCCGATGCCCTGGACCAGGCCGGTATCCGAACCGAAGTACTGGTGGGCGCCGCGCAGGTCGAGCGAAACGCGGTAGCCGCTGGTCGGGCGGACCAGGTCGTTGAAGCGGTCCTTGGAAAAGCGGAAACCCGGCAGCACCAGCCGGGACTGCGAGCTCACGTTGGCCACCTTGTAGTTTTCCTGCTGGATCTTCAGGTAGGGGGTGGCGACCTCGCCGCGCCCCAGGCCGAAGTTGCGGTCGAATTCCACGGCGGCCAGCCGGCTTTGATAGGTGGAAACGGTTTCGCGCTGCAGGTTGAGCTGGATCGAGGTCGAGCTCCGGAGGTCGCTGGCGCTGGGCATGGTGTAGCGTCCGGCAAAGCCCTGCAGGCGCTCCGCCATGTACAGGCTCAGGTCGAGATCGTTCCCCTCGTGGGCGAGGTTCAGGTCGCGGTAGTGCACCGAAAACCGGCCGCCGGTATCGGTACCGTAGCCGACGCCCGGCCGCAGCGTGCGGCGGGGCACGGCGGTGAGCCGCACCAGGACCGGCACCTTGTGCTCCTTGGCCTCCTCGCGCTGCGGCGTCACCACCACCTGCCGGAAGCGCTCCGAGTTGGCGAAGTTGAGCTGGGTCTCCCCGAGCTTGGCGTAGGAGAACGGGTCCCCCTCCTTGAAGGCGATGAACCGTTTCAGGTAGACCTCCGGGTAGTCGGAACCGCCCTCGATGTGGGTGCCGTCGAAGTAATAGCGCCCCCCGGTATCGAGGGTGAGGTGGATGCGGGCAGTAGCGAGATCGGGGGAGATGCGGATCTCGTGGCGGGGAAAGCCGGCGTCCAGGTAGCCCAGGGTCTGGGCCTGCGACTGCAGCGCGCTCTTGGCCCGCTCGTAGTCGGGCTGCAACAGCACCTGCCCCTGGGCAAGCGGGAAGGAGGCGGCCAGGCGCCGCAGTTGCTTTAACTGCGCCCCTTCCCCTTCGAGCTTCAGGTCGACCTCGACCACGCGCACCGGTTCCCCGGGATCGACCGCCACCTCCACGAGGGTCTTGCCCCCCGTCCCTTCCCGCACCGTCGCGGTGGCCTTGGCCCGGTAGAAGCCGTAGGGCTGCAGGGCCACCCGCGCCTTTTCCGGCGCCTGCCGTGCGAAGCGCTCCAGCCAGAGCCGGTCCACCTTGCCGTCGCGCACCAGACCGTGCGGCAATTCGAGCGCCCGGCGCACGTTGTCCTGCGCGTCCCCCTCGACGCCGGCGACCACGACCTCCACCGGGTCCGCGGCAAGGGCCGGCGCGGCAACACAGAAGAGCCAGGTAAGACTCAGGGCGAGACGCAGGTATGTAGCAACGATTCGGGACATGCGGCTCCAGGTTCGATGCATCGTTGCTCCGCCCCCAGTCATGGCGGCAGAAGGCAACTGAACATGGGAAGGATCTAACCATGCCAGGATGGAAACCCATGAAGTTTACCATGCCGATACGCGATGTTGTGCTTTTGCAGACAATATCCGGCAGGCAGAGCCCGATGGTGAGTCAAAACCATGACAGCCGGTGTTTTGCCTGTGAGCGTCCCGCCGGCGCCGGAGCTGGATAAGCACCACCACTGTTGAACTTACACAGTCACACACCTCCCGGCACGCTTTTCTGCTAGGGCGAAACCGTTGCCGTTTCCGGTCTCCCCATCCTCCTTGTCACAAGCGCGCACGGCTATCACAGTCTGTCGCCTCGCAACTCTGTTATAATGTCAGCAGCAGTCAAATATGCCGTTCACGAGGTAGGTCATGCCGCACAACGACCCGCACGAGGAGGAGGCCCCCCGCATCCGGCAGATGATCATCGAGGACCTGCCGGAGGTGTTCCACATCGGGGAGGAGGTCTTCACCGCGGAGTACTCGCAAAGCCTCTACCGCACCTGGGACGAGTACGAGATCACCACGCTGTTCAACTCCGACAACGAACTGTGCATCGTGGCCGAGCACGAGGAGCGCATCCTCGGCTTCGCCCTGGGGACCACGGTGAAGAAGCATCACTCGCCCTGGAAGTACGGCTACCTGGTCTGGCTCGGGGTGCGCCGCGAGTTGCAGAAGATGCAGGTCGGCGCCAGGCTCTTCAAGGAACTGAAAAGGCGCTTCAAGGAACAGGGGGTACGCATGATCATCATCGACACCTCGGCCGACAACGAGCCGGCCATCCGGTTCTTCAAGAAGCACGGTTTCGACAACGTGCAGGAGCATCTCTACATGACGCTCAACCTCTCCAAGCGGCACAAGAAAAAGGCGGTGAAAAAGCCATGAGCGGCCGACTGGAAGAGGTCATGGCCGCCATCGATCCGGCGCGGCTCAAGGGGATACTCACCGACCTGATCGACATCTATTCCCCCTCCGGGAAGGAGGAGGACATCCAGCTCTACCTGGAGGACCTCCTCTCCCGCGCCGGCTTTTCGGTCGAGCGCCAGGAGGTCGAGGAGGAGCGCTACAACCTGCGCGTCACCATGGGTGAGGACGAACCGAAGCTGTACCTGGTGGGGCACGTGGACACCGTCCCCGCCTGGGACCTGGAGGAATTCGGGGCGCGGGAGGATGGGGAGATGGTCCGGGGGCTGGGGAGCGCGGACATGAAGGGGGGGTGCGCCGCCATGGTGGAGACCTGGCTCGCCCTGGCCCAGGCGCTCAAACCGGCGCGGCGCCCGAGCGTCGGCCTCCTTTTGGTGGTGGGCGAGGAGGAGAACGGGGACGGCAGCGCCGCCTTCCTGCAGGACAACCGGGCGCCCTGGGCCGTGATCGGCGAGCCCACCGGGCTCTCCGCCTGCTTCGCGCACTACGGCTACCTGGAGGCGGGCTTCGTCACCCGCGGGGTGCGCAGCCACTCTTCCCTGCCGGAGCTTGGGCACAACGCGGTGGAGTCCATGCTGCGCGTGCTTTTGCACCTGGGCAAGGACACCCTGTTCAAGCGGGGAGAGTCCGAAATCGTCTACTCGATCAGGGAGATGCGTTCCTCCCAGAAGGGGTTCGTGGTGCCGGACCGCTGCGAGGCGTGGATCGACCTGCACCTCCCCCCCGAGCGCGACCCGACGTCCGTGGAGCAGGCCATCCGCCGCATCACCGCCGGGGCGGAGCAGTTCGTACCGGGGCTCGACCTCTCGCTGGCCTTCGACTTCGCCTCCCCCGGGTACAACCTGGGCACCGACAACCAGCTGGCCCGCATCCTGGAGCATATCTACCAGAGCCTCGGGCTCACCCTGAAGTTCGAGGCCTTCCGCTCCCATTCCGACGGCAACCTCTTCCACGCGGCGGGGTGCCGGCCGCTCATCCTGGGCCCGGGCGCGCTGGAGATCTCCCACACCCCGGAGGAGCAGGTCAGCTTCCCGGAAGTGCTGGCGGCGGCGAGGATCTACGCGGCGCTGTGCCTGGGGATGGACCAGTACGCCGGGCTCACCCTGGAGCGCAGGGGGGCGCTGAACTGCTTCGACCGGCAGGCGAGCTGGGTGGGGTGCTGACCGGGAAGGGGCCTACATGGCGAAGCTGTTGCTCATCCCCTTGTGGCAGCGCTTGCAGTCGTTCATGGGGAAGGCGACCAGCATGTGGCAGGCGCCGCAGAAGTTGCCGTAGATGTTGGTGTCCATGGTGAAGGCGGTGGTCGACTTCACCTTGATGTTGAAGATGTCGGGGTGGCAGCTGGAGCAGTCCAGCTCGGCGAAATGTTCCTGGTGGGAGAAGCTCACGTCGCTTCTGGGCGAGGCGGTCCCCAGCTTGAGCGGCTGCTTGAGCTTCTCGGGGAAGGGAATGGTGATTTCGGCGCCGATCGAGTTGGTGGGGCGGATGCTCCCGTCGCGGTAGGCGGCGGCCCAGTCGATGCCGTTGCCGAAACTTGACATGGGCAGCCCCTCGGCGAACTCCTCGAAGCGCTTGTCGAGCTCCTTGGTGTTCTCCATGTGACAGCGGTGGCACTGCTTGTCCGCCGTCTGCACGCCGAAGGCGACGGTGCCGTTGTGGCAGACGCCGCAAAATTTCCCCTTGGTGTACTGGGCGCGCGTGATACCGGTGTCGCCGCGCTTCATCCCGAAGTTGAGCTCCAGGTGACAGACCCGGCAGGTGTAGTTCTTGCGGTGCACCCAGTGCGGGAAGACCACCGGCTCCATGCCGGCCTGCTTGGTGCGCATGCGCATGGTGACGTTGCCGAACCTGGCGAAGGGGCCGTTGGGGGGGATGGTCTTCAGCACCTTGGCGAGCTCGCTGCGGTCCATGGCGTCCCCGCCGGAACTCATGGCGAGCACCAGCAGAACCACCGGCACAACACGCAACAGCATTCTCACAGCCTTCCGCACCACCCCCGATTCCATCCTGGCACTCCCCTCTTCCCGGGCAGGTCTACTTGGCCTGGTTGCTCTGCTTGTACTCCAGCATGTACGCGTACAGGTTCCGGCACAGCGAAAGCCGCTTCAGGTACACCTTGCGCACCGACTCTTCCTGGGTCTCGATCACTTTCTGCAGCGCGTCGCACTTGGCCAGGAGGTCGCGCAGTTCCTGCACCGACATGGTCATGGCCTGGTTGCTCTTGGAGCAGGTTTCGTCGAAGGTCGCCTGCCAGGACTCCTCGGCCCACAGCGGCTGGGCCAGGGCCAGCGCCAGCAGCGCGGCAGCGATCACGCCTTTCATCTTTGGCAAAGTCATGGCTCTCCCCTAGACCGGCTTGGAATGGCAGCGCTTGCAGTCGCTCTGCGGGAAGGCGACCTTGTCGTGGCAGACGCCGCAGTACTTGCCGTCGAACAGGTCGATCATGGAGTACTTGGTGGCCCCCTTCTTGATCCCCACGAAGATGTCGGGGTGGCAGACCTCGCAACCGTTCCAGACGGTGTGCTTGGCGTGGGAGAAGATGATGTCCGGCATGCCCTCCACCTTCCCCTTCAGGGCGAAGTCCTTTTGCACCTTCATCGAGCTCTTCTTGAAGGAGACCCCCTCCAGCGAGTCGATCAGCTTGAGCTGGCCGGTTTCCTCGGCCTTCTCCCAGTTGATGCCGTTACCGAAGGTTTCGCGCGGCATCTTCTCCTGGAAACGGTAGAAGGCCTCTTCCTTGGCCGGGTCCTTCTCCAGGGCGTGGCACTTCACGCAGCGCTTGTACTCCTCCCTGTTGTAACTGGTGGCGCAGGAGTCGAAGATCTTGACCTTGTTGATGGTGGAGGTGCCGTTGTGGCAGACGCCGCAGAAGAAGCGCTTGCTGTTGTCGGCGGCGCGGACCTGGGTGGAGTTGGCGGTCATGCCGAAGCCGATGTCGACGTGGCACAGGCGGCAGGTGTAGTTCTTGCGGTGCACCCAGTGGTCGAAGACGACCGGCGGCATGCCGGCCTGCTGGGAGAAGTTGTTGATGGTCACGCTCCCGAAGTCCTGCGGCAGCGGTTTCTTCTTCTTGGTCCCGGCCCCGAAGAGCACGCCGGCGCCGCACAACAGGATCAGACAAGCCAGAAAAAGTCTTTTCATAGCACTCCCTCCCGGTCATCCCTGACAGCTGGGAAGACATGATTATCATCGGCAAATGTGAACAATCTATTTCAAAAGCACCAATAAGACAAGGGTTATTTTTACTGTATGCTCACGAGAACACGCCAATGGAAAGGCGCCGGACTATGCGGCAGTGTGATCCATCTCACCGAAAAGCCGCATGGGGCTTGCCTTCACGGAAACCTGTGGGGTAAGCTCTGCCATCATCTCAACCAGAAGGCGGTTCATCGTGATTCGAGTTGCACCCTCCGTTGTCGCACTAACCCTGATGCTGTTCCTGTTGTTCCCCGGCCTGTGCCGCGCCGAGATCGTCAAGACCGGTGCGGAGGTCCTGAGCGAGCAGGGATTCCTGCCGCTGCAGGGAAAACGCTTCGCCCTGATCACCAACCAGTCCGCCATGGTGGGGGGTACCCACCTCCTGGCGCTGATGGAGCAGAAGGGGGTCAAGCCCGCGCTGATCTTCTCTCCCGAGCACGGCCTCAAGGGGAACGCCGAGGACGGCGTCAAGCTGGCCGACGACGACGCGGCGCCCATTCCGGTCAAGAGCCTCTACGGCGCAGGGAAGAAGCCGCGCCCGGACGACCTGAAGGGGATCGACCTGATGGTGTTCGACATCCAGGACGCGGGGGCGCGCTTTTACACCTACATCTCCACCATGGGGCTGGCCATGCAGGCCGCGGCCGAGGCCGGCATCCCGTTTATGGTGCTGGACCGCCCCAACCCGCTGGGGGGGGAGTACGTCGCCGGGTTCGTGAGGGAGAAGATCCCGGGGAGCTTCACCTCGCTCTACCCGATCCCGCTGGCGCACGGCATGACGGTAGGGGAACTGGCCGGGATGATCAAGGGCGAGGGGATGCTCCCGGACCTGGGCAGGCTGGAGTTGCGCGTGGTGCGCATGCAGGGGTGGCAGCGGGACATGCGCTGGCAGGACACCGGGCTGACCTGGGTGGCGACCAGCCCCAACCTGGCCGCCATCGAATCGGTGCTGCTCTACCCCGGCACCGGGCTCCTCGAGGGTACCGGCGCCTCCGAAGGGCGCGGCAGCACGAGGCCCTTCCAGATCGCAGGGTGGCCCGGGATCGACGCCACAGCCCTCGCCCTGCGCCTGAACGGGGAGCAGCTCCCGGGACTGCGTTTCGACCCGCTGCAGTTCACGCCCATTCGGCTCCCCGGTATCTCCAGCGCGCCCAAGTACCGTGACCGCGCGGTGGCGGGGGTGAGCATCGAGATCACCGACTACCGCAAGGTCGAGCCGGTGCAGACCGGGGTGGCGCTCATGGCCGCGCTGCAGGCGGCGCTGCCGGAGAAGAGCCGCCCCCAGTTCTTCCGCGGCGGCATCGACGACATGGCGGGCTCGCCCGAACTGCGCAAGGGACTGCAGGCCGGTGAGACCGCGGCCGCCATCGAGGCGCGCTGGACACCCGGGGTGAAGCGCTTCCTGGAGCAGCGCAAGCCGTACCTGCTCTACTAAGCCCAAGGGACTGGCTCCGTCAGGTGCCTGTCCCTTTAGCGGGACGCTCTTTTGGACCCAGCCATCTTCTCCAGCCTAAGGGGACAGGCACCTCGCGGAGCCAGTCCCCTCCCCTTTGATCTCGTTCCCAAGGTCCGCCTTGGGAACGCAAAGCCTTTCAGAAGCTCCAGCTTCTCGGATACATAGCTGGAGCTTTGCGCCATATGGGGTTCCCAAGCTGGAGCTTGGAAACCAGGAAACTCCCCTTATTCAGCAACTTTTCAGAATTATGATTAAAAAAGAGGGGTACCCTCGCAGGTACCCCCGGTGCAACTCTCATCGGTATCGGCCGCCAGAAAGCACCGATCACATGGCAGAAGGGAACAGCGTTGCCTGTGGCGCCGTTCTGGCACAGGTCCGGCCCTAGCCCGGCCTGCGCACTTCTGTGCCCCGGCATCCCCTCCATGTCAACGCTGTCACCTATATCGCCACGGTTGCGCGCGACTTGAGTCTTTTTATGCACAGACAGTGAAACTGCGCTGAAAGCTGTCTGGCTGCAGAAATTCCTCAATCTGTCGACGAAAGTGCCGATAGGAATGGCGACGGAAAGAACAAGGCAACGGCGCCTTAGCATGAGGAAACGCACATGATTCAGAAAAACAGATTATCCTTCCAAACCAAGATCCTGCTATTGGTCCTGGTGAGCTGCTGCGTACTGGGAGCCCCCACCGGTCTGACAGTGATGAAGCAGTTCTATGACCTCACCACCAGGTTCAACGAGTCCTACCGCGAATCCCTGTACGCCAACTCGGACCTGCTCGCCAAGGCCGAGGTACAGACCGCGGTCAGCCTGCTGCAGGAGATCAGCGACCGGCAGCAAAAGGGCGAGATGACCTTGGAGGAGGCGAAGAAGCAGGGGGCGAACCTGCTCCGCGGACTCAAGTTCGGCAAGGATGGCTACTTCTGGGCCGACACCTCCGACGGCACCAACGTGGTGTTGCTGGGGAAACCCGCCGAGGGCAAGAACCGCATGAACCTCCAGGACGCCAAGGGTAAATACCTGATCCAGGAGATCATCAAGAACGGGAAGCAGGCGGGGGGCGGCTTCACCGACTACCACTTCCCGCGCCCCGGGAGCGACGTGGCCGTTGCCAAACGCGGCTACTCCCTCTACTTCCCCCCCTTCGACTGGATCATCGGCACCGGCTCCTACGTGGATGACCTGGACCTCCAGGTGCAGAAGGCGGCCGACGCCAACAAGCAGCTGATCCTCAAGGACGTGTACCTGGTGGTAGCGCTTACCGTGGTGATCCTGGCGGTCATCTGCGTTGCCGCCATCCTGGTGGTGCGCAGACTGATCGCGCATATCGGCACCGAGCCGGAGGAGCTGGAGGAGATCGCCCAGCAGGTGGCCGCGGGCGACCTGACCGTGCGGCTGGAGGCCGGCAGGACCGGCATCTACGAGGCGATGCGGCGCATGGTCGAAGGGCTGCGCGAGGTGATGGAGAAGGTGAACCGCAGCGCCCTGGACGTCTCCGCCGCCGCCGCGGAGCTCAACGCCAACGCCCGCTGCATGGCGGACGACGCGGGCGCGGTGGTGAGCCAGGCCGAGACGGTGGCCGTTGCCAGCGAAGAGATGTCCTGCACCAGCAACGACATCTCCCGCAACTGCCACCTGGCCGCGGGCAGCTCCGGCCAAGCCAGCAACTCGGCGCAAAGCGGCGCCGCCATCGTCAGGGAAACGGTTCAGGGGATGAACAGAATCGCCGACCACGTGCGCAGTTCCGCCGGTGTTGTCGAGCAGTTGGGGACCCGCAGCGACCAGATCGGGGAGATCGTGGCCACCATCGAGGACATCGCGGACCAGACCAACCTGTTGGCGTTGAACGCGGCCATCGAGGCGGCGCGTGCCGGCGAGCAGGGGCGCGGTTTCGCCGTCGTTGCCGACGAGGTCCGTGCCTTGGCCGAGCGCACCACCAAGGCCACCCGCGAGATCGGCACCATGATCAAGAACATCCAGCAGGAGACCAAGCTGGCCGTGCGCGCCATGGAAGAGGGTGTCGAGGAAGTGACCCGCGGCACCGGCGAGGCGGCCCGCTCCGGGGAGGCATTGGAAGACATCCTGGCCCAGATCAACGAGGTGACCAGCCAGATCAACCAGATCGTCACCGCGGCCGAGGAGCAGACCGCCACCACCCAGGAGATCACCAACAACATCCACCAGATTTCCGGCACCGTGCAGCAAAGCGCCAGTGGCGCCCGGGAGATTTCCGCAGCCTCCGACCGGCTCTCCATGCTCTCCGGCGAGATGCAGGAGATGGTGCAGCGCTTCAGGCTGTAACTGAAAAAAGGGGACTGGCTCCGCCAGGTGCCTGTCCCCTTTGCGCCTCTCACCTCCCCTCCCATCACAGACTGGTCCGACTGGTCAGCATCCTCACCACCTATTTGGCATTCCAAGTAACTCGTGTATCATATCCGCTATGCCAAATGCCAACAGCCACACAGAGTCCCCCCTCGACATCGCAGAGAACGTGCCGCTGGCGCCGTTTACCTCTTTCCGCATCGGCGGCCCGGCCCGCTTCCTCATCGGCGCCCACACCCAGCGCGAACTCCAGCAAGCCCTGCGCTTCGCCCGGGAGATGCACCTCCCCTTCTGCATCCTGGGCGGGGGGAGCAACCTGCTGATCAGCGACGACGGCTTTCCGGGCGTCGCCATCCGGCTGCTGATGAACCGGGTCACCCGCTCCGGCGGCATGGTCCAGGTGCAGGCGGGTTACGACCTGACCGCCCTGGTGCACCGCACGGTGGCATGGGGCCTTTCCGGCCTGGAGTCGCTGGCGGGCATCCCGGGCACCGTGGGAGGCGCGGTCCGGGGCAACGCCGGCGCCTACGGGGGCGCCATCGGCGACGTCCTGGCGACGGTCTCCGCGCTCGACGCCGCGACGCTGAAGGTGGTGACGCTGCGCCGCGACCAGTGCGCCTTCGGCTACCGGGACAGCCGCTTCAAGCGGGACCCCGGCCTGATCGTGGTAGGCGCGCTGCTGGCGCTCGCCCCGGGGGACCCGGAGGAGGTCTCCGCCAAGGTGACGCAGACGCTGGCGAAGCGGGAAGCGAAACAGCTCTCCTGCGACCAGAGCGCCGGCTCCTTCTTCATGAACCCGGTGGTGGACGACGCGGCACTGATCAGGAAGTTCGAGGACGAACAGGGGGTGCGCTGCCGGGAATGCCGCATCCCCGCCGGCTGGCTCATCGACCAGGCCGGGCTGCGCAACCTGAAGGTCGGGGGAGCGGCGGTGAGCCACAGACATGCCAACTACCTGGTCAACACGGGATCGGCCACCGCAACGGAAATGGTGCAACTGGCGAGGCTGGTGCGGAAAGAAGTGCAGGTTAAGCTGGGGGTGGTGCTCAAGGAGGAGGTGAGCCCCCTCGGTGTGGTCATTTAGAGCGGCGCGGCGACCCGCCTGAAATCCGTCAAAGCCTGCTCCAGCGCCCCGAACAGTTCCGTCAGGCCGGAACGCTCCGGTTCCAGTTGCGCCGACTGCTCCATCCTGAAGGCCACGGCGCGCATCACCTCGGCCCCGATGCTGGCGGCCGCTCCCTTGATGCTATGGGCCTGCAGGCGCACCTCCGCATAATCCTCCGCCTCGACCGCCTGCCGCAAAAGCTTCATCAGCCTGTCGGTGCTTTCCAGGTATTTCTCCACGAACATCTCCACGAACTCTTCATCTCCCACCCGCTGCACCAGCCCGTCCCGGTCGAACACGGGAAGGTCCCCCTCCGGCGCATCCCCCTGCACTGGCGCTCCGTGCGGCGACGACTGCTCCTGTTCCGGCTCCGCCTCTTCAGCACCCTGCCCGGCGGCGGCAGCGGGTTGGGACGGGTTGCCGCTGTCGGGGCAGCTCTTGGCCCGCTCCGGGATCCAGCGCAACAGCACCTCGGCCAGTTGCCGACAGTCGAAGGGTTTGCTCAGGTAGTCGTCCATGCCGGCGGCGAGACAGAGCTCGCGGTCGCCGGTGAGCGCATTGGCGGTGAGGGCCACTATCGGCAGGCGTCCCCTCCCTTCGCTCTCCTCCCGGTCCCGGATGGCGCGGGTGGCTGCGAAACCGTCCATGTGCGGCATCTGGCAATCCATGAAGACCAGGTGATACCTCCCCTCTGCCGAGGCGGCGACCGCCAGCTCTCCGTTGGCCACGATTTCCACGTCGCAGGACAGTTGCCCCAGCATGTGCCGCACCACGTCCTGGTTGACCGGGTTGTCCTCCGCCACCAGCACCAGTGCGTCGAAGCAGGGCTTTGCTCCCCCCTCCTGCGGGGCCGACTGCTGCGCCAGGCATTCCGGTACTTCCGTGAGCACTTGCAGCCTGACGCTGAACCAGAAGGTGGAGCCGACGCCGTACTCGCTGGCAAGGCCCAGCTCCCCTTCCATCAACTGGGCCAGTTGCCGTGAGATGGCCAGGCCGAGGCCGGTGCCGCCGAACGTCCTCGTGGTCGAGTAGTCGGCCTGGGAGAAGCTCTCGAAGATGTGCGCCTGCGCCTCGGGGCGGATGCCGATCCCGGTGTCCGCCACCTCGACCTTCAACCACCCTTCCCCCTGCTCCGCCAGCGGTAGCGCGGTCAGACGCACCTCGCCGCGGCTGGTGAACTTGACCGCGTTGCCCAAAAGGTTCACCAGGACCTGGCGCAGGCGAACCGGGTCCCCCACCACGTAGCGCGGCAGGTCCGGGTCGAGGTGCAACGAGATATCGACCCCCTTGCGTTGCGCCACCGCGGCAAACATCTCCAGCACCCCGCCCAGGATGTCGTGCAGGTCGAAGGGCGCCGGCTCGAGCTCCATGCGCCCCGCCTCGATCTTGGAGAAGTCCAGGATGTCGTTGATGATGGACAACAGGGACTCGCCGGAATTCCAGACCGCCTCGGCGAAGCGGCGCTGCTCGCCGGCCAGCCCGCTTTCCAGGAGCACCCTGGTCATCCCCAGCACGCCGTTCATCGGGGTCCGGATCTCGTGGCTCATGTTGGCCAGGAACTGGGACTTGGCAAGGCTCGCGGCCTCGGCCGCCTCCTTGGAGAGCAGCAGCTCGGCCACGGTCTGGTTCAGCTCGCGGTTGGCGGCAGACAGCTGCGCCGTGCGGCGCTGCACCTCCCCCTCGAGCTCCTGTCGCTGCGCCTCCAGCTGCTGGTCGCGCCGCTGGATCTGGACCAGCATCTCGTTGAACCCCTCGATCAGCGTCCCCAGTTCGTCGTTGCCCTGCTTTTCCGCGCGCATGAAGTAGTTCTTCTCCGCCGACACCGCCTTGATCACCTGCGCCAGGTGGGTGATGGGAGCCGAGATGAGCCGCTGCAGCCGTGTCGCGAGGAAGTACACCAGGAGCAGGGCGCTCAGCATCACCCCGGTCACCAGGAGGAAGAAGCGCGCCAGCCGGTCGGTGAACTCGCGGGGGTCGGACTGCAATACCACGGTGCCGATCTGCTGGCTGTCCAGCAGGATGCGGTGCACGCCGTAGATGTCTTCGCCTACGGCCAGTGGGGAGCGGGAACGCTGCAAGGCCTCGCGGAAGCGGAACGGGTCGATGCTGACCCGGTCCCCCGCGACGACGGCAAAGGGAAGCGGATGAGCAGGACTCCCCGGCGCCAGGTAGCGGACCAGGACCGTGTCGTCCTGCATCACGATGAGGGCGGTGCGAATGTAGGGCTTGGCGCGCAGGGCGGCCAGGGTTTCCCCGGCGGCCTGACGGTCGTTGAAGGCCACCGCGGCGGAACTGTTGTTGCCGATGATCTCCGCGAGCGCCGTGAGCTCGGTCTGCATTTCGCTACGGAAGCGGTTCGCCTCGTTCACCACGAACGCCGCCGAGACCAGCGCCAGCACCACCGCGTTGGTGAAAAGCAGCATTGCTATCAGTTTTCGTCGAATGGAGAGGTCGCGCAGCCGGTTGATCATCGAGTTTCCCGTGGTGCCGGGGGCGCAGCGTGGCAGTGCTGCATCCCGGGAGCTAGCTAATCCTTAGCTCATTAGTCGGCATCAGCAGCGGATTCTTTAGCGGCAAATGCCCGCCACCAAAAGCCCCCTTCCCTCGCGGGCGGGGGAGAGCTGGAAGGAGTTGGACAACGCTGCGGCAGCACGGGTTCAGTTGGGGGCGACCTGCTTGAGCCACTCGACCTGGCGCGGGGACAGTCCCTGGTCGAACATGACGCCGATGCCCGGGATGCTGCGGCACCCGCCCCAGGGAATGCTCCAGCAGACGCCGGCCTCGATGGCCGGTTCGCCGGTGAGCTCCGGGAAGCTGAGCCAGACGCGGTCGGCCTTGGCGAAGGGGTGGGTGGTATGCACGAAGGCGCCGCCCTGGGAGATGTTGACGGTGAAGGTCTTGACCGTGACGGCGCCGGGGAGGCCGTCGCGGGCGGACAGCAGCAGGCTCAGGTAGCTGTCCTTCCTGGCGAAGCGCCTGAGGCAACGGGCGGAGAAGGTGCCGCAGCGGTCCTGGACGAAGCGGGCGAGTGCGGCGTCGGTGTCGGCCGCGGCGGGGGAGTTTTCCTGCGGGCCCAGGGTGATGCTCTGCAGCCTGGCGTCCCACTTGATGCGTAACGTCGGGTAGAAGTTGATGCAATCGTAGGCGATGCTCTTTTCTTCCTTGGAGCAGCGCACCAGGGTCAGGATGTCGACCAGCAGCCCGTTGTAGGCCGACTGCACGGTCATGCGCAGCACCTCGTTGAAGTCGCCGGCGGTGTGGTAGCTGACCCCGATCCGGTCCAGGATCTGCTCGTAGGCCGACCTCGCCTCCGGCTCGCGCACCACCATCAGTATCCTGGTATCTTCCATGACGTCAGCCCGCCCTCTTTACCAGGCCGGTGCCCGGGAAGGAGCCCCGGACACCGGCGTTCACGTCTGCCTGTGGTCCTCTCTAGTGCTCGGTCTGGGGCACGCCCTGGTGATAGGACGTCATGGCACGGTCTTTGGCTACCACGTGCCCGACTACCGCGATCCCGGCCACGATGACTGCAATGCAGCAATACCTCGTCCTCCTGGTGATTTTCATGAAAGCGCCTCCCGTTAGATTAAATTTGACCAATAATGGATATCATAGGGGGAGAGGTTGTCAACGGACGGCACCAGTGCCAGCGCGGCGGGACGGGGGGACAGCGGTCGGGAAGGAGGCAAAAAAAAAGCCCCGGATTGCTCCGGGACTTCTCATTACAGCGTTGGGGAAACCTTTTTAGACGCGGGAGACGTTGGCCGCCTGCAGCCCTTTGGGGCCCTTTACTACTTCGAAGGTGACGCTATCGCCTTCAGCCAGGGATTTGAACCCGTCGCCGGTGATGGCGGAGAAGTGAACGAACACGTCGTCGCCATTCTCCTGCTCGATGAAACCAAACCCCTTGCTGTCGTTGAACCACTTTACAGTACCGTTAACCATTTACTTTTACCTTCTCCATGCTTTCTGCTTGTTTTATTGTCCGGTTCATTCCGGACCTTGGCCACATTAGCAGCTTGGCTGTGACAATGCAAGCTATTTAAATTTTCGGCTTTTGACCGTGCCCCCTCTGTTACGGGGTCAGCTTCACCACGAAATCGGCGCCGTCGATGGTCAGCGTGGTAACGGCGCCTGCATCAACGATATCGGACCTGTTGCGGATAAAGATCCTCCGGTTATTCAGGAACGGAATCGTTTGGGTGACGGTGGCGAAGTTGGTCGGAATTACGTCGTTATCACTGATCCCGTACTGGGCCAAGCCGGAGTTGACGGAGTCCTTGATGCTGATCACGTGCGTGCCGATGGCCCCGTCGACACTGGTGATGGTCGCCATGGCCTGACGGAACGGCGCCGGCTGCAGCACGGTCAAAGAAAAGCTCGGAGTATCGACGAAACGCGTGGTGCTGATGAAGTCGGCGCTCTGGTCCCCGATGGTCAGCGTACTCTTGGTCGAGGTCCCCAGGGTGGCCGCAGCCTTGTGGGTCACCGTGACCTTGTCTCCGTTTTTCACCGTCCCTGCGCTACTGGTCGGGGTGCTGCCATTGATGGTGTACTTGCTATCGGTTGTGCCGCTGATGCTGATGGGACTGCTGGCCGCGGTCAGACCGGCGACCGTGATTTCCGCGGAGGTAACGTCCGCACCCTTGTCAGTGCCGGTGACGGCCGCAAAGGAGAAGGGGTCCGGAGAGGTCGGCTGTCTCACGTACTGCGGGAACCAGTCGACCTCGCCGCAGCCGGCGACGGCAAGCAGCAGCAACAAGGGGAGCATCCGCAAAAGGGATCGGAAGAAAGAAAGCTTCATGACATGCCTCGCTCGGTAGTTTATGGCAAAGCCCGGATACTACTCAAAGAAAGACGCGTTGACAAGAGGATTAACGGAGCTTGCGGGAGCTCTCCCAGTTCAGCGAGGAGAGAACCTCGCGCAACGCCGAGAGCTTGTATGGTTTCTGGACGAAGCCCGAGATTCCTTTGCCCAGGAACTTGCGGGAGACCTCGTGCTCGCTGAACCCGCTGGACATGACCACCCTGACCCGCGGGTCCATGCGCCGCAGTTCCGCCAGGCACTGTTCCCCGTCCATCTGCGGCATGGTCAGGTCGAGCAGCACCAGGTCGATGTCGTTGCGGCGGCGAAAGATCTCCATCCCCTCCCGCCCGTCGGCGGCCGTCACCACGTCAAAGCCCAGTTCGCCCAGCATGTCCCTGCCGAGGGCCCGGATGGTGTCCTCGTCGTCGATCAACAGGACGGTCCCGCTGCCGCGCCAGCTTTCCCCGGGTGCGCCCTCCGCGTGCAGGAACTGCACCGGCGCGTCCCCTGCGGGAAGCACCACCGTGAAGGTGCTCCCCCGCCCCGGCTCGCTCTCGATGCGGATCGCGCCCAGGTGGCCGCGCACGATGCCCAGTACCGCCGCCATCCCCAGCCCCCTCCCGGTGAACTTGGTGGTGAAGAAGGGCTCGAAGATCTTGGCCATGGTGTCGCGGTCCATGCCGCAACCGGTGTCGGACACCTTGACGTAGGCGTAGAGCCCGGGTTGGAGCGCGTCGGAGAGCCACCCGCCGCCGGGGTGGGGCGCGGTGCACTCCACGCTGCCGGTCGAGATGGTGATGGTCCCGCTCTCATCGCCGATCGCCTCGGAGGCGTTGATGACCAGGTTCATCAGCACCTGACGGATTTGGGTGGCATCGGCGGTTACCGCCGGCAGGGGGCGACCCAGGTCGTAGACCAGTTGCGCCTTCTTGGAAATGGAGACGCTCAGCATGTGCCCCATCTCCTCCACCAGGCGGTTCAGGTCCAGTTCCTCGGTGATGAAATGCCCTTTGCCGGAGTAGGCGAGCATCTGGTGCGCCAGGTCGGAGGCCCGCGCCGCCGCCATCTCGATGCGGCGCAGGTTCTCGGTCACGGGGGAGTCGGGGGTGAGCCGCATCAGGGCAAGGTCGGTGTTGCCGACGATGACGGTGAGTATGTTGTTGAAGTCGTGAGCGATGCCGCCGGCCAGCACCCCCAGGCTCTCCAGCTTCTGGGCGTGCAGCATCTGCTTCTCCAGCTTCAGCCGCTCCTCTTCGGCCCTCTTGCGCTCGGTGATGTCGTGGGCGGACCAGATCACCCGCCCGCCGGGCATGGGGGTGACGTTGCCGGTGAACCAGACGTCGTCCCCCTCTATGTTGAGGGCGTAGTCGACGGTGACGGTCCTCCCGGCGGCGAGCGCCTTCTGGATGGTGTCGATGAAGAAGTCCGCCTGTTCCTTGGGGAAAACGTCGGGAATCTTCTTGCCGACCAACTCCTCGGGGGGGAGGTACAGCCTCTTGGTGCTGGTCGGTGCGATCTCCAGGTAGCGCCCCTCGGCGTCCAGCACCAGGATCACCTCGGTGAGCGAGGCGAAGATGGAGCGCAGCTTCAGCTCCGAGGCCTGCAGCGCCTCCTCGGCGTGCCTGCGCTCGACCACCTCGGTCTTGAGCCTGTCATTGATATCGCAAAGCTCGCGGGTCCTGTCCTCCACCATGCGGCGCAGCACGATGGGCTGGTGCGTAAGCCAGTAGGCGGTCAGCGCGGCCAGGGTGCTCAGCACCAGCACCAGTCCCCCTTCCCCAAGGAGCACCCGCCACTGGTACCATCCCCCCACCGGTTCCACCGAGAGGGTCCATTCGCCGTTGGGGAGCACGATCTTCTGGCTCACCGGCCGGGACAGGTCACCGCCGTGTTTCCAGAACATGTCGCGGGTCCCGGTATCGGGCTTGATCCTGGAGATGCGGTAGTTGAATTCGCCGCCCAGCGCTCTTTGCAGTTGCACCGTGTCGAAGAAGCTCTCCAGCCTGATCATGGCCGCGGTGAAGCCCCAGAAGCGCTTTTGACCTTCGGCCCCCTTCACGTACACCGGGAGTCGCCCCATGAGCGCCAGCCCCCCCTGGATCAGTTCGAAGGGCCCCGCCAGGGTGAGGGAACCGTGGCGCAACGCCTCCAGGGCCTCCTTGTTGGCGTTGGCCTTGTCCAGAAGGTTCAGCCCGATGGCCTTCTCATTGCCCTGCAGGGGATAGATCTCGGCGATGACGCCGCCGGGGACCAGCTGCAGGGCGGAGAGGCCCGGATAGAGCTCGAGCATCTCCCGGGCCAGTTCCTGGAAGTTGTCGATCCTGCCGTTGCCCTGCCGGATCACGGCCGCCAGGGCGTAGGTCGAGGAAATGGAGCGGTTCAGTTGTTCCTGGATGTCGTGGGCGGCCTTGACGGTGAGGCCGGTGACCTGCTGGCGCCGGGCGTCCTGGCGCTTGGTCTCATACAAGAGGATGACGGAGCCGGACAGGAACAGGCCCAGCAAAAAGGCGAGGAGTGTGACGCTCCAGACCCGGACGTTATCCGGGCGGGAGGAATGGGGCGTGGGGGGTGATGCAATCGGCGCATGGCTCATGTGCGCATCGTTCATGGCGACTCGCTGCAACGGGTACGGAACTGCGAAAGAAGCGGCAACTTCCTGAATAACCGAAAACAGCGCAGGAGTGCAAGCCTTTTCAGAGCCGGCCGTTTCAGCCCATGCGGTTTAGCAGGCGCAACAGTCCGTCGAGGATGGTCACCGGGTGGGGCGGGCACCCCGGGATGTAGAGATCGACCGGCAGCAGGCCGTCCACCCCGTCGTGAGCCGCGGGTGAACCGATGAAGGGGCCGCCGTTGATGGCGCAGGCGCCGCAGGCAACCACCAGCTTGGGGGCCGGAATGGCCTGGTAGGTCTGCAAAAGCGCCTCGCGCATGTTCTCGGTGACCGGGCCGGTGACCCAGAGGGCGTCGGCATGGCGCGGGCTGGCCACGAACTGCAGCCCGAAGCGCCCCATGTCCCAGCCGATGGTGGAGAGGACGTTGCTGTCCGCCTCGCAGGCGTTGCAGCCGCCGGCGACCACGGAGCGGAACTTGAGCGAGCGGCCGAACAGGGCCAGCATCTTTTGGTCCAGCGCCTGCGCCAGTCTGCGCTCCTCCCCTTCCCGCACTACCAGGTCCTCGCGCCGGTTCACCGCCAGGCGGGCGTCGTTGCCGTAGGTGATGGCCCCTTTCGGGCAGGCCTCGGCGCACTCCGCGCAGAACAGGCACTTGCCGAGGTCGACCGAGAGCCCCTGGCCGCACGCCACCGCCCCCACCGGACAGGCGTCGGCGCAGAGACGGCAATCGGGGGGGCAGAGCGAGCGTTTCAGCTCCGGGTAGCCGCGGAAGCGCTCCGGCAGCGGCAGCGGCTCTTTCGGGTACGCCATGGTGCGGTGCCCCTGCTTGATGCGGGCGAGGATGGCCTTGATCATGATGCGACTCCTGTTTTCAAATGACGAACACCAGCCGGTCCATCCCCCTCTCCCCTGGTCCGTCCCTTTCACTCCCTGGTCCATCCCCCTCTCCCCCTGGGAGAGGGTCGGGGTGAGGGCTTTGCCATAGGGCGGACGGGCGGCACTCCGCAGCAACACCCTCACCCGCCCTTCGGGCACCCTCTCCCGGAGGGAGAGGGAATGGGTGTTGCCCCTTCCGAGACGCCCGTAGAGGCTAGAGGTCGAACCCGCAGTAGGAAAGGTTGAAGCTCTTGTTGCACAGCGGGAAGTCGGAAATTTGCCCTCCGCGCAGCGCCAGGGCGAGACCGGTCCAGTTGTGGAAGGAGGGATCGGTCACCTTGTAGCGCTGGAAGTTGCCCCGCTGGTCGGTAAGCGCCACGTGGCAGATCTCGCCGCGCCACCCTTCGGTGAGCGCCACCGCCAGCTGGTCCCCCGCCACCTCGCGCACCGGGTTGGCCACGTTGACGCCGGGCAACTGGGAGAGCTGCTCCTCGATGAAGTCGAGTGACTTCTCGATCTCCAGCCAGCGCACCAGGGTCCTCGCGTAGACGTCGCCGCTCTTGGCGGTCTCCACCGGGATCTGGCTCATGCTGTAGATGCCGAAGGGGTGGTCGCGCCGGATGTCCCGGTTGAGGCCGCTGGCACGCGCCGCCGGCCCCACCAGCCCCAGTTCGATGGCGGTCTGCTCGCTCACCACGCCGGTCCCCTCCAGCCTCGCCATTACCGAGGGGGTATCCCAAAGGAGATCGACCGCGTTATGCACCTCATCTCGGGCCACCTTGATCCGGTCGGCAAGCCGGCGCGCCTCCGCGCCATCGAGGTCGAAGCGGACGCCCCCCGGCAGTACCAGGTCGCGGCCGAAACGGCTGCCGCAGATCCCCGCGGTCATGTTGAGGAAGTCGCCGCGTATCCTGCCGCAAAACGACGCGGTGGGGAGGTAGCCCACGTCCCCGGCGATGGCGCCCAGGTCGCCGGTGTGGTTGGCCAGCCGCTCCAGTTCCAGGGCGATGCCGCGCACCGCCTGGGCCCGGGCCGGCACCCGCGTCTCGGAAAGCGCCTCGACGATCATGGCGTAGGCGGTGCCGTGGCCGATAGTCGTGTCCCCCGCCACGGTCTCCATCAGCTTGCGCATCCGCTCGCCCGGGCGCCCCTGCATCATGCGCTCGACGCCGCGGTGCTGGTAGCCGAGCGAGATCTCGAGGTGCATCACCTCCTCGCCGAAGCACTGGAAGCGGAAATGTCCCGGCTCGATGATGCCGGCGTGCACCGGCCCCACCGCCACCTCGTGCACCTCCTCCCCCTCCACCCGGTAGAAGTCCATGACGCCGACGGTGGGGGGGGACGCGGGGGTTTCCCCGGGGAGGGAGCCGAGCGCCGGGGCGAAGCGGACCGGCTTGGGCCAGGGGTGCCCCTCCAGGTTCAGGTAGAACTGCTCGGCGATCTCGCGCTCGAAGAGGTGCAGTTGGGGCGCCTCGGAGACCAGCGAGTAGAAGCTCTTGCCGGTGACCTGCGTGCTCATGACGCCTATGGAGGCGTGGCTCTTGAAGGAAAGGAGGCAGTACAGGCAGATGCCGTCCTCCTCCTGCATGCCGAAGTAGGATACCACCCGCCAGCCGCCGGCAAGGGCGGAGAGGAGCGCCTGGGCGAAGCGCTCGGGCGCGTGGCGCGGAATCTCGCGGCGCGGCAGCACGCCGCCGTTCTGGGTGAAGACCAGGGCCGGGCTCATGCCTCACCTCCCAAAAGCCGCGCCGCCTCGTGCAGGAGGTCCTGCAAAGGCGTCGGGATCCACACCCCCAGCACCAGCACGAGCCCCATCAGCGCCAGGGGGGGCAAGACGGTGGGCGCGGCATCCCGGTAGCGGGTCCGCTCCAGGTCCGGCGGTACCTCGCCCAGGACCACCGGAAGCACGGTGGAGGCCATGCCGATGAAGATGAGCGCCAGGAAGAGGAGGAACAGAGCGCCGGTCCAGTGGTTCCCCTGCCCGAAGGCGGAGGAGACGATCAGGAACTCGCTGACGAAGGGGGCGAAGGGGGGCGACCCGGTGATGGCCAGGAAAGCGGCCAGGAAGAGCGCCGCCGACCAGGGGGTGCGCCGCAGGGCGCCGCGCACGAACTGGGTGCTCTTGGAATTGAAGGCGCGGTGGATGTTGCCGCAGGAGAGAAAGAGCACCCCCTTGGTGAGGGAGTTGTTGATCATGTGCAAAAGGCCCGCGAAGAGCGCCCCCTTGCCCAGCCCGAGCGCCACGGCGATGATGCCGACGTGCTCGACGCTGGAATAGGCGAGCATCCTCTTGAAGTCGCTCTGGCGCGCCATGAAGACGGCGGCGAAGGCCATGGAGACCAGTCCCATGGCGAGGAGCACCTGCTGGAAGAGCGCCCCTTCGCTCGAGGCCGCCGCCACCTGGTACACCCGCAGCAGCGCCAGGAGGGCGCAGTTGACCAGCCCGCCGGCAAGGAGCGCCCCCACCAGCCCCGGGGCCTCGCCGTAGGCGTCGGGCTTCCAGGTGTGCAGGGGGGCAAGCCCCATCTTGGAGCCGAAGCCGACCAGCAGGAAGATGAAGGCGGCATGGCGCCACCCCGGATGGAGTGCGGCGGCGTCGCGGATCAGGGAGGGGAGCAAGAGGCTCACCTCCTGCTTGGCCACGATGGTGGAGTAAGCCAGGAAGAAGAGCCCCAAAAGGGCAATGGCGATACCGACCGAGCAGATCAGCAGGTACTTCCAGGTGGCCTCGATGGAGCGGGCGTTGTGGTTGAAGTAGATGAGCGGCGCCATGGTCAGCGTGGTGGCCTCCAGCGCGATCCACAAAAGCCCCAGGTGCTGCGAGATCACCACCAGGGAGGTCGCGGCGAGGCAGACCAGCAGCGAGGCGCACAGCACCCGGTTCGGGCGCTTCAGGCGGTAGCTCAGGTAGCCGACCGCGTACAGCGAGCAGACGGTGAAGAGCACGCTGTTGGCCATGAGCACGAGCTTGCCCAGGGGATCGAGCCAGATCCATCCCGCCGGGGAGGGGGGCGGCGTGTTGACCAGGAGCGCGGCGCTCACCCCGAGCTGCGCCAGGGAGAAGACGGGGAGCACCCAGACGCGCCGGCGGTTGTCCGGGACGAGCCAGGAAAGCGCGGCGCCAAGAAGCGGAAGCAGGACCAGGGCCCACATCATGTCGCTATTCCTCCCTCAGCGCGGAGAGTCTCGAGGTGTCGATGCTCGAGAACTCGCGGCTGATGTGGTTGATGACGATCCCCATGACGAAGATGCCGACCAGGAGGTCGAGGAGCGCCCCCGCCTCCACCATGACCGGCATGGCGTCGGCCAGGAGCAGGCCGAACAGGAAGATGCCGTTCTCCATGAGCAGGTAGCCCAGCACCTGCGAGATCGCCTTGCGCCTCCCCATGAGCACCAGGAAGCCGCTCATGAGGGTCGCGGCGGCAGCCGGCACGATCAGGAGCCCCTCGTGCTCGGGCGCGAGCGGGAGCTTGGCGGCGAAGATGAAGGCGAGCGAGGTGAAGAGCGCCCCCAGCACCAGCGAGGGGATGTAGCCGATGAAAGGCGAGAATTCACGCTCGATCTCCGCCTTCTTGATGGCCCGGATGATCAGGGCCGGGATCAGCGCCCCCTTCACCAGGATGATGCTCACCACGATGAAGCTGACGTGCCAGGAGAAGGGATGCACCAGCGCCGGCAGCGTCCCGAGCAGCACCCCCTGCACCGCGACGCAGCGCACCGAGAAGGCGAGCCGGCTGGTGCCCAGGACGGCGAAGTTGATCAAGAGACAGAGAACCAGCAGCTGGTCGGCCAGCGAATTCATAGGGTCACCTCACAACCAGGACCAGGGAGAATGCGGTCAGGATCAACGCCGCCACCAGCAACTGCGGCACGCGGATCAGCCTCAGGCGCGCCATCACCGACTCCACCACCCCGATGGCCACGGCCAGGAGCAGCATGCCGGCCGCGAAGACCACCCAGTCAACGTAGGCGTTGCCCGAGGCGAAGGGGAGCGCGATGTTCACGAAGAGCGCGCCCAGGAGGTAGAGCTTCAGCGCGGCGCCGTAGAGGACGCAGCAGAAGTAGGGACCGCTGTGGTCCAGCACCATCACCTCGTGGATCATGGTGAGCTCCAGGTGGGTGTTGGGGTCGTCGAAGGGGATGCGGCAGTTCTCCGCCAAAAGCACCACGAACAGTCCGGCCAGCAGCAGGATGAGCGAGGCGCCGGTCCCCATCCAGACCGGGAGCGTCACGTGCTGCAGCATGGGGGTGAGGCTCATGGTCCCGGAGAGCCTGGTCAGGGTGATCAGGGCGAAGAAGAGCGTCGGCTCGGCCAGGCAGGAGAAGCTCACCTCGCGGGCCGCCCCCATCCCCTCGAAGCTGGAGGCGGTATCCAGCGCCGCCGTGGTGGTGAAGAAGCGCCCCAGGGCGAAGAGGTAGGCGAACAGGATCATGTCCCCCTCGAAGGAGATCGGGGCGGGGTGTTTCCCCAGCGGCACCAGGAGCGCGGCGAACAGGGTGGCGGCGAGGGTCACCACCGGCCCGGCGCTGAAGATCCAGGTGGTGCTGTCGGAGAGGACGATCCCTTTCTTCATGAGCCGCCCCATGTCGTAGTAGGGCTGCAGGAAGGGAGCGCCCACCCGCCCGGCGAAGGCCGCCTTGGTCTTGCCGATCACCCCCAGCAACAGCGGCGGCATGGCCAGCACCAGCACCACGTGGAAGATTGTGTCGATCATGTCCGACTCCTGTGCTCAAATCCCGGGTAGATCATGTCCAACCTGTAGGGGCGAATAATCATTCGCCCTGTCCTTTCCCGGCATCGTTCTCGCTGCCCTCTGTCCCAATCTCCCTCTCCCCCCGGGAGAGGGTCGGGGTGAGGGCGCTGCTATCGGCGAGGTCTTCCCTCCTGGCGTCTCCCTCACCCGCCTTCGCGGACCGAAGCGCTACGGCGCGCAGGCCCGGCCTTCGGCCACCCTCTCCCGGAGGGCGAGGGGGAACCGCGTCTAATGCACCCACAACAGCAATAGCATCAGCGTCACGAAGATATAGAGAATATAGATCTGCACCTCACCGTGCTGCAGGCGCCTGACGAAGGCGCAGACGGTCCCGGCGACGCTCAGGACCGGCAGCACCACCCGGTGCAGCAGGGTCTCCTCGGGATGGTAGCTCAACCGCACCGCCGCCGGGGTAAGGCCGGCCACCTGCCCCACGCTGATGCGGGTCCGGATCAAGGGGCCCGAAAGCGAGGAGAAGAAGGCGCCGAACGAGCTGCCGGTGTACTGGATGCGCGGCGACGGGCAAAGATAACCGCAGCCCCAAGTGGGGGCGGATGCAGCGCCGCCGCTGGTCTTGGCGCGCAGGAACAGGAACAGGATGGCCGCCATGCAGATGACGCTCCCACCCGCCACGGCGAACCAGACCGGCGCGATGGGGAGGACGGCCGCGGGGGCCAGGTCAGGGGCGAGCCCGCGGATGGCGGGTTGCACCAGGGCCAGGAAGAGCTGGGGGAAAAGCCCGCCGGTGAGGGCGAGGCAGGCCAGGAGGGCGATGGGGGCCAGCATGGTCCCGGCCGCCTCGTGGGCGCCGGCAGCCTCGGCGGTGCGCGGCTCCCCCAGAAAGGCGATGCCGTAGAGCTTCACGAAGGAGATCACCGCGACGCCCCCCACCAGGGCCAGCACCGGGGCGCCCAGGGCGACGAAGGGCTGGCCCGCGCGGGCCTCGCCGAAGAAGCCGAGGTAGAGGAGCATCTCGCTGGCGAAGCCGTTGAAGGGGGGGAGGCCGCAGATGGCGACCGCGCCGCACAGGGTGAAGAAGGCGGTGAACGGAAGCCGGCGCGCCAGCCCGCCCATGCGGTCCAGGTCGCGGGTGCCGGCGGCGTGCATGACGCTCCCGGCGCAGAAGAAGAGCAGCGGCTTGAAGACGACGTGGTTCAGCACGTGGAAGAGCGCTCCGGCCAGCCCCAGGAAGGCGAGGCGGTCGTTGCCGCTCCCCTGCCCCAGCAGGAACATGCCGATACCGGCGCAGATGATGCCCAGGTTCTCGATGCTGCTGTAGGCCAAGAGACGCTTGATGTCCTTTTGCGCGGAGGCGACGCAGATCCCCAACACCGCCGAGGCGAGCCCCGCGCCGGTGAGCACGCCGCCCCACCAGAGCGGGCGCTCCGGGAAGAACGAGATCACGCGCAGGATGCCGTAGACCCCGATCTTCAGCATGACGCCGGAGAGGAGCGCGGAGACGTGGCTCGGGGCGTTGGCGTGAGCAGACGGGAGCCACAGGTGCAGCGGCATGAGTCCGGCCTTGGAGCCGAAGCCGGCCAGGGCGAGCCAGAACAGCGTCGCCGCAAGGCCCGCGCCGACGGCAAGCGAGCCGGCCGCGGGGAAGCCGAAGCCGCCGGTGATCATGAACAGCGAGGCGAACAGGACCAGCAGCGCCGCCCCTCCCAGGTGGCTCGCCACCAGATAGACCGTCCCGGCGCCGCGCACCTCACCCTCGCGGTGCTCCGCAACCAACAGGAAATAGCCCGACAGCGCCATCGTTTCCCACGCCATCATGAACAGGGCGCCGTTGCGCGAAACCACCACCAGCGCCATGGCGCAGGCGAGCAAACCGTAGAAAAAGGTGACGCTTCTTTGGGAGCTGTGCGAGGCGGCGGGCCAGTAACCGAGGGCGTAAAGGGAGCCAGCGGGGAACACCAAAAAGATGGGGATCAGGAAGAATAGAGAGAGAGGGTCGAGGGCGACTTGGCAGGGGCCGAAGGGGAGGTTCCAGTTCAGGAGGAAGCTTGCTTCTCCTCCCCCGAGCAGCAGGTAGAGAAGAGACGGTAGCGCGAGGAGAGAGCTTGCGAGCGCGGCCACCGAGGCCAGCCGTTGTCCGAGCGTGCCGTCTCGCAACACGAGACCGGGAAGCCCGGAACAGCCGGCTAGAGCTATAGCGCAAAGGACCAGGGAAGCCGGGTCCCGCATCATGTCAAAAAACAACATAACCCACCCTTTCGAACCAGGAACGGATCGTCATCTGCCCATCGAGTTTCAACCTCCAGCGCAACCGGGGATGCCGGCGGTGCGGAAGGGGAGCAAGGCTGCCACAGCTGCCGCTTTTCCCTTCAACTGTAGCGACTACGTGTCGATACTGTTTACGGGGGGCGACAGGGAACCAACCATACTCCCTGAAAATAGATTTGTCAAAAAAAGATTTTTAATGTCACTAGCGGGGCGGATAAAACAACAATACCGCCTAGGCACCTTGTTTTCAAGCGGGGTGCCGTTATCATTAAACTCGTGCTCCTTTTTGTTTCGAACATCGTTATAGGAAATCCTGATTAGCTACAATCTTCCGCTAATGCCCTCTCCCTCTGGGAGAGGGTGCCCGAAGGGCGGGTGAGGGAGATGCCACGAAGCGGGATCATTGCCTATTGCAGCGCCCTCACCCCAGCCCTCTCCCGGGGGGAGAGGGAGATGGGCATCGTGGCGGAAGGTCATAGCTAGTCAGGTAGGAAATGGGACAGTTGCCGCAGTTTTCCCGGCGCTGTCGAAAATCGTTACTGCAGGTCGAAAGGAGGGAGGCTGTGAAGAGTCATGTTTGGCGGCCGCTATTGGTGGTGCTGGTGGTGATCGCCCTGGTGCTGGTGGCGCGCAAGGTCCTGGTCCCCGCCGATTTCGGGATCGGCGCCAGGGGGTACATGTACGGCTGGCACCGCGCCGGCAACGAGCAGCAGTGGAAGGATATGCCGGTGAAGTACAAGACGGCGGCGCACTGCAAGGATTGCCACCCCGACAAGTACGAGGAGATGAAGGAATCGCCGCACCGCAACATCAACTGCGAGAACTGCCACGGCCCCGCCCTGGATCACCCCAAGGATCCGCACTCCCTGACCGTCGATCGCAGCCGCGAACTCTGCGCCCGCTGCCACACCCGCCTCCCCTACCCCAACAGCGGCCGAGGCATCATGAAGGGGATCGACCCCAAAACCCACAACGCCGGCCTGGACTGCGTTACCTGCCACTGGCCGCACGATCCCAGGAAGGAGGGGCACAAGAGATGATTTCGAGACGATCCTTCTGCAAGAAATCCCTGCTCATCGCGGGTGGGCTTGCGATCCCGCTCTCCTGCCTGGAGCTTTTCGATCCCAAGCGGTTGCTGGCCGAGAAGGACCAGAAGGGGCCGCGCTGGGTCTTCCTGGTCGATACCCGCAAATGCGTGGGGTGCGGCTTCTGCGTCAAGGGGTGCAAGGTGGAGAACGAGGTCCCCTACGACGCCAACGTCACCCGCACCTGGGTGGAGCGCTACGTGGTGACCACGGACGGCAAGACCCACATCGACTCCCCCAAGGGAGCGCGCGACGGCTTCCCCAACAAGGGGATCGACATCGGGCACGGCAAACTCGAAGAGATCAAGGACGAGGACATCGACAAGGCCTTCTTCGTTCCCAAGCTCTGCAACCAGTGCGACAACCCGCCCTGCGTCCAGGTCTGTCCGGTGGGGGCCACCTACCAGACGGCGGACGGCGTGGTGCTGGTGGACCGGAAGTGGTGCATCGGCTGCGGCTACTGCATCATGGGGTGCCCCTACGGGGTGCGCTTCTTCCATCCCGTGTTCCACGTCGCCGAGAAGTGCAACTTCTGCTACCACCGCATCACCAAGGGGATGCAGACCGCCTGCGTCGACAGTTGCGCCTTCGGTGCGCGCCGGGTGGGTAACCTGAGGGACCCCGACGACCCGGTGACCAGGATCATCATGACCGAGCGCGTCAACGTGCTCAAGGAAGAGTACGGCACCAAGCCGCAGGTCTTCTACCTCGGCCTTTCCAAGGAGGTGAAATAGCCATGGTGCACGGAGAAGCCTGGACCATAAAGGAGTTTTTCACCTACCCCAACGAGTACATCTACTGGACCATCCAGATCGTCATGTACCCGTTCATGACCGGCCTCGTGGCCGGCGCCTTCGTACTCTCCTCGCTGTACCACGTCTTCGGGGTGAAGCAGTTGAAGGAGATCGCGCGTTTCTCGCTGGTGTTTTCCTTCGCGCTGCTGCCGGTCGCCATGCTGCCGCTAATGATGCACCTGCAGCAGCCGCTGCGCGGCATCGAGGTGATGCTGACGCCGCATTTCACCTCCGCCATCGCGGCCTTCGGCATCGTGTTCAGCACCTACGGCATGATCGTCGCTTCCGAGCTCTGGTTCGTGTTCCGCAAGCACTTCGTGGAGACCGCGCTCGCGCTGAAGAGCATCGAGGGACGGAACGCCCTGCAGCAGGGACAGTACCTCCTGTTCAGCGTGCTGACGCTGGGGGCCTGGGACATCTCGCACGAGGCGCTCGAGGCCGACGAGCGGGCGGTCAAGAAGCTTGCCGCCGCCGGCATCCCGGTCGCCTGCTTCCTGCACGGTTACGCGGGTTTCATCTTCGGTTCGGTCAAGGCCAACGCCCTGTGGATGACCCCGCTCATGCCGGTCATCTTCATCTGTTCCGCGGTCGTTTCCGGCATCGCCCTGTGCATCCTGACCTACATCCTCACCATGGAGATACGGAAGCAACTGTCGCGTCGGCGCAGGCTCGCCCACCCCGAGCTCCCCTCCATGGAGGAGTTGAAGAGCGCCGAGGCCCACGTGGTGGCCATGACCTCGCGCTACCTGCTCATGTTCATGGTGGCGGCCATCACGCTGGAGCTTTTGGACCTGATATTCAGGGGTTATACGGCGGTGAAGTCGTGGGACATCCTGAGGAGCGTCATCTACGAGCGGGACTTCGTGAACATCTTCGTGGTGCAGTACGGGTTGGGGAACCTGGTCCCCTTCGTGCTGTTCCTGATCCCCGGGCTGACCATCCGGAGGGCCATGGTGGGGACCGTGCTGGTGCTATTGGGCGTGTTCATGATGCGCTGGAACGTCGTCATCGGCGGGCAGGCCTTCTCCTCGTCCTTCTCCGGGTTCATGCACTACGTGCTGCCGCTGTGGCCGGACAACATGGAAACGCTGAAGGAAGGCCTCGTCGGCGCCCTCATCGTCGCCGGGGTCCCCTTCTGCCTCTTTTACCTGCTGAACAAGGTGATGCCGGTGTTCAAGGAGACGCATTAGAAAGGCGAAGGACGTTCTACGTTCTACGTTGCCCCCCTCGCCCTCCGGGCATGTCCACCGTAGCCTTGGCGCAGGTGGAAGAGGGGCTGGGGGTGAGGGGAACAGGCGCTACGAAAAACAAAGGCGGGCGAATGATCATTCGCCCCTACAGGTCCCCGGCCTTGCACGACGGCGACATCTGTAGGGGCGAATAACTATTCGCCCGCCTTTCTTTGCATCACGCTACTGCCCGCTGGTAATGGCCAGCAGCAGCACCAGCGTCACGAAGGTGTAGAAGATGTAGATGTTCAGCTTGCCGTGCTGCAGGCGCCGCACCGGCTGGGCCTTCTCGAACAGGTACTCCAGAAACGGGAGATAGCCTTTCTCCAGCACCGTCTCGGGAAGGTGACTCTCGTGACTGGCGCGCCCCGGGAAAAGCCCCCTCACCTCTTCCCGGTGCCGCTCGGGACGGAGCAGCAGCGCGAACCACCCGACCAGGATGGCCCCGAACGAAGAGGCGGTGTACTGCATGCGCGGCGTGGGCCTCAGGTAGCCGCAGCCCCAGGTCGGCGCGACCGGCACCGGCAGACGGGTGGCTCCCCTGGCGAAGAAGACCCAGAGCAGCGCCAACAGCAGTATCAATCCCGCCCCAATGATCGAGATCCAGCCGAAGGGGACCAGGCTCGCGATCCCCTGCTGCAGCTCGGGCGTAGCGCCGTACCCGCGCAGGGCGCCGTTCAGGACCGGGACCAGCCCCCCCGGCGCCAGTCCGATCAGGGCGCAGCACGCGGCCAGTACCCCCATCGGGACCAGCATCCCGGCACCCGCCTCATGCCCGGCTTCGTGTTCCGCAGCGCGCGGCGCCCCCAGGAAGACCACCCCGTACACCTTCACGAAGCAGGCGACGGCAAGCCCCCCCACCAGCGCCAGCACCGGCGCCGCCAGCGCGGGGAGCGACGGCCCCAGGCCGACGGCCGCCTCGATGGAGTTGAAGGCACCCAGGTAAATCATCAGTTCGCTGACGAAGCCGTTCAAGGGGGGAAGGCCGCAGATGGCGACGGCACCTACCAGGAAAAACAGCGCCGTCCTGGGCAACCGGCGCGCCACGCCGCCGAGCAGGTCGATTTCCCTGGTGCCGGTGGCATGGATGACGGAACCGGCGGAAAGAAAGAGCAGCGCCTTGAACAGGGCGTGGTTGACGACGTGCAAGAGCGCCCCCGCCACCCCGAGCGCGACCAGCGCCTCCCACCCCTGGTTGGCGCCGATGAGCGCCATGCCGATACCCATGAGGATGATGCCGATGTTCTCGATGCTGTGGTAGGCCAGAAGCCGCTTCAGGTCGTGCTGCCCGATGGCGTAGGCGACCCCGAGCACGGCGGAGATGCATCCCAGCACCAGCACCAGGGCGCCCCACCAAAGCGGCGGGTCGGCAAAGGCGCAGAAGACGCGCATCATCCCGTAGATCCCGGTCTTCAGCACCACGCCGGAGAGAATCGCGGAGACGTGGCTGGGGGCGTTGGCGTGCGCCGAGGGGAGCCAGATGTGCAGCGGCATGACGCCGGCCTTCATCCCGAAGCCGAACAGGGCGGTCAGGAAAATGGCCGTGGCCATGGGGCCCGCGGCAGAGAGGGAGCCGGGGGCGGGGAAAAGGTAGGCGCCGGTGGCGGCGTTGAGAAGCGAGAAGGTGGCAAAGAGCGCCAGGGCGCCCAGGTGGGCCGTGATCAGGTAGAGCACCCCCGCCTCGCGCACCTCGTGCTTTTCGTCCTCGGTGGTGAGGGCGAAGTAGGCGGCCAGGGCCATCACCTCCCACCCCATCAAAAAGAGCATGGTGCTCCTGGCCACCAGCACCACGGTGAGGGCCGCGGACAAGAGGCCGAGGAAGAAGGCGAGCTTGCCGCCGTGTTCCGGGTGCCGCGCCACCGGCCAGTAGCCGGCGCCGTAGACGGCGCAGCAGCCGGTGACGATGAAGATGGGGAGCAGGAAGAGCGCGGAGAGCGCGTCGACGCCCATCTCCAGTCCGCCGAACGGCAGCCCGGCGGGAAGGAGCCAGGTACCGGTGACGGGAAAGAAGACGGCGCCGAGGGCGCCGGCACAGCCGGCCACGGATGCCGTGACCATGAGGGCGACACCGGCGCGTTGGGCAAGGCTCGAGCCCCGGGAGAGCAGCAGCGGCAGCCCGGACGCAGCCTGGCAGCAAACGGCGAGCAACAACAGTCCAAGAGAAGTCGCAGGCTCGCCGGAGAAGGTCATAAATCAGCTCCTCTTGCCGCGCTCGCAGCGCCGGGCGGCATCCATGATGGCCGCGGGGTCACAGGCATTGTTGAGGATGCCCCGGAATCCACTGTCGTGCAGGGCATAGGCGAGCCGGGACAGGAGGTGCAGGTGCACCTTGACGGTGGGGCTGGTGATCAGGAACAGGATGCGCACCGGGATGCCGTCCAGGGCCCCGAAGTCGATGGGGTGGTCCAGGAAGCACAGTGAGACCGCAGGCTTCGGCTTGGTCTGCAGCAGGATGGGATTGCGGACGTGGGGGATGGCGATACCGTCGCCGACGGCGGTGGTGCCCAGCGCCTCGCGGGCCAGGAGCACCTGGAGCAGGAACTCCGGGTCCACCTGCGGCGGAAGTTGCAGCAGGTTGACCACGTTGCGCAGCACGGAGAGCTTGTCGTCTCCGGGCACTCCGCAGTGGATCCCGCCGGCTTCCAGCGCCTGGGCCAGGGAGGGAAGGTCCAGGTCCGCCTGCACCGCCTCGAAGAGTTCGGGGGGCACCTTGATGCCATGCTCCGTAGCCCATTCCAGGAGGTCGACCCGGTTGATCTGGTAGGTGCCGTGCACCAGGGTGGCGGGGAGCTTTTCCTTCTTGATCCACTTGAGGACCGTGCTCTCGTCCTGGTGCAGCAGCGCGGCCACTTCTGAAGCCTTCATCAACATCGACTGTTACCCCCATGGCTGAACAGGGAAAGGTATAGCACCGTTAAGATGAAGATGCAACGCCGTTAATGTGCAAAAAGCGAATGGTACCGACCGCTTGGGGGACTAGGGGGCGGCAGAAGGGACTGGCTCCGTTAGGTGCCTGGCCCTCTAGCGGAACGCTTATTTCAGCTCAGCCAGCTTCTCCCAGTACCAAGGGGACAGGCACCTGGCGGAGCCAGTCCCCTTGACATACCCTGCAGGTCCCAGTGAAGATAAAAAAAGCCCCCGGATTGCTCCGGGGGCTTTTCGTTGCCGCTTTACTTCTTGGCGTGCTTCTCGCCGCCGGGGACGTCCTGCCCGCCTGCCGCATGGCAGTCGCTGCAGTTCGCCTTGTAAAGCTCGTCGCCGATGTCGACCGGGTGGACGAACTGTTTCACCGGCGCGCTGCCGGCCGGGATGTTCTCCTGCTTCTGGCCAAGGACGGTGTGGCACATGTTGCAGTCCTTGGAGATCACCTTGCCGGACGCGGTCTTATGCTTGCCGTCGTGGCAGCGGAAGCATCCCGGGCTGTAGAAGTGCCCGATGTGGTTGGGATAGGTGTTCCAGGTGATCTTCATCGCCGGGAAGAAGTTCCTGTTGTAGATGTCCTGCACCACGGTCACGGCGTGGGCGAGTTCCTTCGCCTTGTCCTTGGCAACCTGCGGGTAGTTCTTGTTGTAGTACTCGGGGAGTTCCTTGGCGATGGTCGCCTTGGCCTCTTCCTTGTTCTTGTACGGCCTGGTCAGCATCTCCACGGCGGTCTTTTTCAGGTACGGCAGCCCCTGGTCGATCCGCCTGGCAGCGAAGGCCTCGTCCATCTCCACACCCGGGGAACGGTAGACGTGCGCCGGACGGTTGTGGCAGTCGAGGCAGTCCATGACCCTCTTCTGAGCCTTGGCCACGTCTTCCTTGGAGAGCGGCTTCTCGGTATCCATGTACTCGGTGACGGTGCCGTCCTTCTCCTTAACCGCAATGTACGGGATGTTGGAGCGCTGTCTGTCCAGGGCGATGTACGAGACCTCCTGGCCGATGTGCCAGTGGATGCCCCTGTGGTGCTCGCTCTTCGGGGTCCCGCCGATGTTGATCAGCATGTTGATCTCGCGCGGGGTGTTCTCCTCGTTGGGAGCGTAGTGGTAGAACACCTTCTGGCGCCCGGCGTAAAACTTCTCGGGCCAGTGGCAGTGCTCACAGGTATCACGCGCCGGGCGGAGGTTGTCGATCGGGGTTTCGATGGTTTCCGGGTAGGTGTGGAACGCCACCGCGTAGAGCTGCCTCATGCCGGAGATCTTTGCCTTGACGTACCAGGCGGCGCCGGGGCCGACGTGGCACTCGACGCATTTCACCTTGGCGTGCGGAGAGTTGGCCCAGGCGACGTGCTCGGGCTCCATGACCACGTGGCAGAGCTCACCGCAGAAGGTGGTCGACTCGGTGAACTCGTAACCTTTCAGGGAAGCAACGGAGACGACCAGCACGAAGCCGATGCTGGCAATAACGAAGAAGAGGAACAGATGGCGCTTGTGCGCGTCGTTGAAGTCCACCCGCGGGAACGGGGGGATGTCCTCGTCGGGATGCCTGCGCCTCTTTTCCCGTACGATGTAAGCGCCCAGCGGGACCAGGATGAGGCCCACGATGAGCATGCCCGGGAAGAGGAAGTAGGTCATCAGGCCGAGGTAGGGCTTCTCGACGCCGGTGATCCCCTCGTAGGAGAGGAAGCCGATGATCAGGCCCGTCGCGGTGACGGCCAGGATCATGCCGACCAGACTGATCAGGTTCCAGGCGTAGCCGGCATACTTTCTTAATGCCATAGAGTCGTCTCCTTGCGTGTTTACGTATGGTTCCAGAAAAATAGTGCAGAACCTTACTATCCGACATGACGTATGTCAAAAAAAACTATGTTAATGTATACGTTATTTTTTAAAACATCAATATACTGAAAACCCGCAGAAATTACGCGAGAAAAGAAGACACCGCTGACACTTGTGTCAAAAAAATAGAAAACGATGTTATAGTATCAAACATTCTTATGCTATGCAAGCAATTCCTCATGAGGAGGGCTGGGGCCGGTGCCACCGCGTTACGAATCGTAGCCGAACTCTTTCAACATGCGGCTGTTGTCGCTCCACTCGCCGCTCACCCGCACGAACAGTTCCAGGAACACCTTGGTGTCCAGCAGCCGCTCGATCTCCTGGCGCGCCTGCGAGCCGATCTTCTTGAGCATTTCTCCCTTGCGGCCGATGATGATCCCTTTCTGCGAGTCGCGCTCGACGTTGATGGTCGCCTGGATCGCCACCACCCCGGTTTCGCGCTCCTTGAAGCTGTCCACCACCACCGCCGTCGAGTAGGGGACCTCGTCGCGGGTCAGGCGGAAGATCTTCTCGCGGATGATCTCGGCCACGATGAAGCGCTCCGGCACGTCGGTCAGGATGTCGTCCGGGAAGTAGCAGGGGCCTTCGGGCAGCAGTCCGTGCACCAGTTGCACCAGCTGCTCGACGCCGTCGCCGGAAGCGGCCGACACCGGGATGATCTCCTTGAAGGGGTAGGTTTCTCCGTAGGCCGCCATCCGCCCCAGCAGATCCCCCTTGGGGATGAGGTCGATCTTGTTCAGCACCAGGATGACAGGCGCCTCGACGCCGGAGAGGACCTCCTTGATCATGCCCGCCTCTTTCTCGGGATCGAACGCGCCGTCGACGAGGAACAGGATCAGGTCCACCCCCTGCACCGAGGAGAGCGCCTCCTCGACCATGAACTTGTTCAGGCGGGTCTTGGCGCGGTGAATTCCGGGGGTGTCCAGGAAGACGATCTGCCCGTCGGGCACGTTGTGGATCCCCTTGATCTGGTTGCGGGTGGTCTGCGGCTTGTCCGAGGTGATCATCAGCTTCTCACCCAGGATGCGGTTCAACAGCGTGGATTTACCGACGTTCGGCCGTCCGACTATGGAGACGAAACCGGAACGGAATATCTTTTCAGACATCTTGTTAATGCCCTCCTGGCTCTTGTTGCGGTAATGGAAGCGTTACAACATACGGGAATTGATACGGCAAGGAAAGCGTTCTTTGCATCCGCACCGGTGTAAGGCGCACCGACACAGTATACCTCGAACCGGCGTTGTGCCTAGTGGCGGGGATGCGACTCGAACAGGCGGGCGTGCCGGCTGGGCCCGTCCCACTGCAGGGAGATCACTCCGGGGGGGAGCGCGGCGTCCTCGCGGACGGTTGCCGTCACGCCGTAGCGCGCCGCCAGCCGCTGCAGGTTCACCCTTCTCTGCCCCACCAGGTCGGAAAGGCGCCCCGCCGGAGCACCGAAGGTGACCACGCTTCCGGGCGGGACACCGGTGAGCAGCGCGCACATGCGGTCGAAGCAGAGCTCGGACTCGACCAGCTGCCCGAAGGCGGGGTGGTAGGGACCGGCCAGCACGACCCCGGGGGAGTCGAGCTCGGAGGTGGGCTGCAGACCGAAGCGGATCACCGGGATGCCGGCCTGCCCGGCAGCCGCCAGCATCTCCTTGCACAGGGCCACCGCCTCGCCAAGGGAAAGGGGGCGGTAGCTTCCGTCGCGGTAGCGCCGCGCCAGTTCGGTCCCGTCGATGACCAGGGTGGGGTAGATGCGCAGAAAGGCGGGGGCCAGGTCGAGGGCCCGGTGCAGCGAATCCAGCGCGCGCTGCGGTGTGTCGCCGGGGAGTCCCGGCATGAGCTGGATGCCGACTTCGATGCCGGCCTCCTTGAGGGTCGCCACCGACCGCTCCACCTCGTCAGCCCCATGGCCGCGCCCGGAGAGTTCGAGCACTTCCGCGTGCAGCGACTGCACGCCCAGTTCCACGGTGGCCACGCCGTGCTGTTTCAGAAAACGCGCCGTCTCCGGATCGACCGCATCGGGGCGGGTGGAGAGCCGCACCGACTGCAGGACGCCGGCGCGCAGAAGCGGTTGCAGGGGGAGGAGCAGCCCCTCCTGGTCCCGTCGCGGCATGGCGGTGAAGCTGCCGCCGTAAAAAGCGACTTCCAGCTGCCGCGCCGGAGCCCCCAGGCGGTACTCCTCGATGCGACGCAGCAGTTGGGCCGCAGTGGGGAGGCTTCCTGCCGCCCCCGCGACCCGGACCTGGTTGCAGAACACGCAGCGGTGCGGGCACCCCTGGTGGGAAATGAAAAAGGGGACCAGCAGCGGCCTCACTGCTCCCCCTTGAGCAGCACGGTAGCGGCGCGGGCGGCGTCCTGTTCGGCTTCCTTCTTGGTCCTGCCCACCCCCTCCCCCATCAGTTCATCGCCCAGGTACACCTCGACGGTGAAGCGGCGGTCGTGGTCGGGACCGGTGGCGTCTTTGAGCTGGTAGCGCGGCAGCTCCCGGCGCAGGGTCCTGGCCCGCTCCTGCAGGTCGGTCTTGGCGTCCCGCCCGCACAGCAGTTCCTGGGATTCGAGCAGGGGCTCGAACAGCTCGTGCACCACGCGCCTCGCCGCTTCGATGCCGCCGTCGAGGTAGAGTGCGGCGAGCAGGGCCTCGAAGGCATCGGCCAGAAGCGACCGTTTCTGCCGCCCTCCCCCTTTCTCCTCGCCGCGCCCAAGGCGCAGGGAGGCCCCCAGTTCCAGTTCCGCCGCGATGCGCGCCAGACTCACCTCGTCCACCAGCGCCGCCCGCATCTTGGTCAGCTCCCCCTCGCGGCTCTCCGGGAAGCGCTTGAGCAAAAGGTCGGAGAGCAGAAAATCGAGCACGGCGTCGCCGAAGAACTCCAGGCGCTGGTTGTCCTTCCCCCCCGCCTCGTTGACGTAGGTGCGATGGGTCAGCGCCTCTTGCAGCAACTCGGCATTGCCGAAACGGTACCTGATGCGCGCCTCGATGCCCGCCAGGGTATCGTCCTGCTTTTCGTTCATGATGAATACCCGTACCTGTCCTTAATTTGAGCCAAATATAGACAAAGGGTGCCGGCATGGCAATAGGGTTCTCCGCGGCAGCGGCCAGACACCTTAAGCAAGCTGCTCCGGCGGCGTCCCGTAAACCGCCGCCAGTGGCGGCCAGCCCTTGCGCGACAGGGCTTCGCGGGGGCATTTAAATCTTGCATAATAATCACCCCTCCCCTATAATTCAGTGATTTTATAGAGGATCATGAGACCGGAGACATGGGCTTTTTCATTACATTTGAAGGCGTTGAAGGGTGCGGTAAAACGACCCAGTTGAGGCTCCTCAAGGAGCGCCTGGAAGCCGACGGAGAGAAGGTGGTCGCCACCCGCGAGCCGGGGGGATGCCCCATCGCGGACCAGATGCGCGCCATCCTGCTCGACGCCGGCAACAGCGCCATCACGCCGCTTGCCGAACTGCTGCTCTACGCGGCGGCACGCGCCCAGCATGTTCAGGAGGTGATCGTCCCGGCGCTTGAGCGGGGCGAAACGGTGCTCTGCGACCGGTTCACCGACGCCACCGTTGCCTACCAGGGGCACGGCCGCGAGCTCGACCTGGACGTGATCGGCCAGCTGAACGCGCTGGCCACCGGCGGGGTGCAGCCGGACCTCACCGTGCTCATCGACTGCCCGGTCCAGGTCGGCCTGTCCCGGGCCCTGTCCCGCATCGAGGCGACCAGCGGCGCCCGCGAGGAGCGTTTCGAGCTGGAATCGGTACGTTTCCACGAGCGGGTGCGCGAGGGGTACCTGGCGCTGGCCCGGGCCTATCCCGAGCGCTTCGTGGTGGTGGACGGCTCCGGCGACGTGGCCCGCACCGAGGTGCTGGTGACCGCCGCCCTGAGCGGCCGGCTGCAGGGTGGCCGCTAGATGCCCTTTTCCGACGTCATCGGACAGGATCGCGCCATTGCCGTCCTGAAGCGCTCCATCGCGCTGGAGCGGGTGGCGCATGCCTACCTCTTCTCCGGCATCGAGGGGTGCGGCAAGAAAAAGACCGCCCTGGCCATGGTGCAGGCTGTTTTCTGCGGCAAGGAAGAGGCCTGCGGCGTCTGCTCCTCATGCAGAAAGATCGCCAGCGGACAGCACCCGGACCTGCATATCCTGGAACCCGACGGTGCCTTCATCAAGATCGATCAGGTCCGGGAACTGCAGAAGGAGCTTGCTTACCGCCCCTTCGAGGCGCCCAAGAAAGCGTGCATCATCGACGGCGCGGAGAAACTGAACCTCGCCTCAGGGAACGCCCTGCTGAAGACCCTGGAGGAGCCGCCGGGCAACGCGCTGATGATCCTGATCACCTCCGAGCGCTCCGCGGTGCTGCAGACCATCCTCTCCCGCTGCCAGACGCTGGAGTTCCAGCCGCTGCCGGCGGAAACGATCGAGGAGCGGCTGGTGCGGGACCAGTTCCCGGCCGAGGCGGCACGGGTGGCGGCCACCCTTTCCGGCGGGAGCCTGAGCCGGGCCTTCGAGATCGCCGGGGACGGCGTCCTGGAAGGACGGGTGACTTTCCTGGAGCGGGTGCTGACGCTGAACCTGAAGAACATCAACACCCTGTTCTCAGCGGCGGAGGAGCTCGCCGCGGACAAGGAAGGTCTCCCGGGGTTCCTGGAGCTGCTCCTTTCCTTTCTCCGGGATGTGCTCATCTACCGCTCCACGCCGGACGCCCTGGCCAACGCGGACCTGGCGCACCTGGTGGCCCGGGAGGCGGAGCGCTGCCCGGAGACGGTGACCATGGAACTGATCGAGCAACTGGTGGCGCTACGCCGCCTGCTCGTTCGCAACGTGAACGCGAGGATGGCCCTGGAGGTCTTCTTCATGCGCCTGGCGGCGCGGTAGCTCGCTTCGCGAGCAGATTAAGGCTAAGACTGAGATTTAGATTTAGATTAAGGTCTGACCTGCCAGAGATCGAAGCATTCGCAGGGATGATACGGCAACCACAGGAAGAACGAGATTGAACGCTTAATCTTAGTCTTAATCTCAATCTCGTTTTACCCTGTTTCTTGGAGGCATTTTTGGCAAAGATCGTAAGGATTCAATTCACCACCGCGGGCAAGCTCTACGACTTCACCGCCGGCAAGGCCAACGTCAAGGCCGGTGACCGGGTCATCGTGGAGACCGAGCGGGGTAAAAGCATAGGGCAGGTCGTAGCAGGCCCCATCGAAGTGGACGACGCGCTGGTCCCGGAGGGGACCAAGCCGGTGCAGCGTCTGGCGGAGCTCGCCGACCTGGCGACGCTGGCCGCCAACACCGCGAAGGAGAAGGAGGCGCACAAGTTCTGCCTGGCCCGGATCAAGGAACGGGGCATGGACATGAAGCTGGTCAAGGTCGAGTACCTGTTCGACGGCTCCAAGGCCATCTTCTACTTCACCGCCGACGGTCGCGTCGACTTCCGCGAGCTGGTCAAGGACCTGGCCCACGCCTTCCACACCCGCATCGAGATGCGCCAGATCGGCGTCAGGGACGAGTCCAAGATGGTGGGCGGCATCGGCATCTGCGGCCGCGAGCTCTGCTGCTCCTCGTACCTGCGCGAGTTCGAGCCGGTCTCGGTGAAGATGGCCAAGGAACAGAACCTCGCCCTCAACCCGAGCAAGATCTCGGGGCAGTGCGGCAGGCTGCTCTGCTGCCTCTCCTACGAGTTCGACACCTACTGCTCGCTGAGAAAGGGGCTCCCCAAGTGCGGCAAGCGGGTGCAGTGCGGCTGCCACGACGGCGAGGTGGTCAAGGTGAACGTACTGGAACAGACGGTGACGCTGAAGACGGCGGACGACTCGCTGGTGACGCTCAAGGGGGAGGACATCGCACCCGAGAACATCAGCGACCGCATCAAGAAGCCGCCGCAGGGCAAAGGTGAACAGCAGGGGGGCGACAAGGGCAAGTCCCAGGGCCCCGGCAAGCAGCGCCGCAACAGGCCCGTCGACGTCAAGGAGAGAAAAAAGGAGAAACCACAATGAAACCGGCTTTTTACGTCACCACCCCCATCTACTACGTAAATGACGTCCCGCACATAGGGCACGCGTACACGACCCTGGCCGCGGACGTGCTGGCCCGCTACAAGCGGCTCAAGGGGTTCGACGTCTTCTTCCTGACCGGCACCGACGAGCACGGCCAGAAGGTCGAGAAGGCCGCCACCGCCGCCGGCGAGACCCCGCTGGAGCTGGCGGACCGCGTCATGAAGCGCTTCCAGTCGCTCTGGGAGAAGCTGGAGATTTCCCACACCGACTTCATCCGCACGACGCAAGAGCGCCACAAGAAGGGGGTTTCCGTCCTCTTCGAGCGGGTCATGGAGAAAGGGGACATCTATCTGGGCGAGTACGAGGACTGGTACTGCACCCCGTGCGAGACCTTCTGGACCGAGACCCAGCTGATCGACTACAAGTGCCCGGACTGCAACCGTCCCACCGAGAAGCTCAAGGAGGAGTCCTACTTCTTCAGGATGAGCAAGTACCAGGACCAGTTGCTGGCGCACATCGAGGCCAACCCGGATTTCATCCAGCCCAAGAGCCGCAGGAACGAGATCATCTCCTTCGTGAAAGAGGGCTTGCGTGACCTCTCCGTGTCCCGCACCACCTTCCAGTGGGGCATCCCGGTCCCGGGCAACGACAAGCACGTGGTCTACGTCTGGTTCGACGCGCTCACCAACTACATCACCGCGCTCGGCTACCCCGAAGAAGGCGGCGACTTCGGCAAGTACTGGCCCTGCGACGTGCACCTGATCGGCAAGGACATCCTGAGGTTCCACACCGTGTACTGGCCCACCTTCCTGATGGCGGCCGGCCTCCCCATCCCGAAGAAGGTGTTCGCCCACGGCTGGTGGACCGTAGAGGGGCAGAAGATGAGCAAGAGCCTGCAGAACGTGGTCGAGCCGAACATGCTGGTCGACAAGTACGGCGTGGACGCGGTGCGCTACTTCCTCTTGCGCGAGGTCCCCTTCGGGCTGGACGGCGACTTCTCGCACCAGGCGCTCATCCACCGCATCAACTCCGACCTGGCCAACGACTTGGGGAACCTTCTGAACCGCTCCACCGCCATGCTGGGCAAGTACTTCGGCGGCGTGCTGCAGGCGCCGGGCGAGGAGACCGAACTGGACAAGACGTACCGGGAAAAGACGGTGGCCATGATCGGGCAGGTGGACAACTTCATCGAGGACATGGCCTTCAGCCGCGCGCTGCAGGCGATCTGGGAAGTCATTTCCGCCGGCAACAAGTACATCGACGAGACCGCCCCGTGGACCCTGGCCAAGGATCCCGAGCAGCGCGAGCGTCTCTCCACCGTCATGTACTACATGCTGGAGAGCCAGAGGGTGGTCTACACGCTGCTCTCCGCCTTCATGCCCAAGACCGCGCAGAAGGGTCTGTGCTGCCTGGGTTGGCCGGAAGAAGCCAGCGCCGAAGGGCTCGCCTGGGGCGGCCTGAAGCCGGGCACGACCATCGCCAAAGCCGAGGCGCTCTTCCCGAGGATCGAGGAAAAGGCGGAGTAAAACCGCGAAGAAAAGCAAGGCTTCAAACGTTTAACAGGGATAAAAGGGATAAAGGGGATAAAACCAAAGAACAGTTTGGTTTATCCCTTTGATCCCTTTTATCCCTGTTTGTTTATGCCTTTAGTTGTTCCCTGGAATGGGCCGCAGCTCGCCGGGCGCGAACATGAAGAAGAAACGCAGGATGCAGTACTTGTAGAACTCCGAGAAGAGCAGCTTGAAGCTCCCGGAATGGTTCCACCACTCCTCTTTGAGGTTACTGGAGTCGACCGGGTGCGGGTAGATGGCCACGTCCTTGGGGAGCGCGTTGCGGAACAGGATGGTGGAGCGCTTCATGTGGTAGCGCGAGGTGATCAGCTTGATGGACCCCACCTTGTGCTTCATGATCAGGTCGCGCGCGTAGATGGCGTTCTCCAGGGTGTTGCGGGAATTCTGCTCCAGGTAGACGTTCCCCGCCCCTTCCCCCTGGTACAGCTCGCGCTTCTTCACGGAAGGATCGACGCCGATCAGGAACAGCTTCTTCCCCTGCCCGGCCCGGTACAGCCGCACCCCTTCCTCCACCCGGCCGCGACCGCCGGTCAACACCACGATGGCGTCACTCTTCACCTCGCGCGGCGTCAGGGAGAAGGTCTTGTAGACGAAGTCCACGAAAAGAACACTCAGTACGATCAGTATCAGCAACAACAGGGAGAACAGCCCCTTCAATAAAGCCATGATTTAGCACCTGAAAAAACAAGAACACCGCCACTTTTTGCTTGCAACCGTGACGACTTTCTGCTATTAATTGCGACTTCAGTAATCACCGGAGGGTACAAAGAAATGTCCAGAATATGCGAGATTTGCGGTAAAGGCCCTAGCTTCGGGAACAACGTTAGCCACGCCAACAACAAGACCAGCAAAATTTGGCGCCCGAACCTGCAGAAGATCAAGGCCGTGAAAAACGGTACCGTCAGGAGCATCAAGGTCTGCACCCGCTGCATCCGCTCCGGTCACGTCACCAAGGCTCTCTAAGAAGATCTTCCGCACAGTCCCTAAAGCCGCGGCGCAGTCATCGCCCGCGGCTTTAGTTTTGTCTGCCCCTTCCCCTAACGGCAAAGAGCGGTGACCTCTATCTCCACCAGGACGCCGCGCGGCAGCCCTTTCACCTCGACGGTGCTGCGGGCCGGCGGGTTCTCCTGGAAGTAGCCGCCGTAGATGCCGTTCACCGTAGCGAAATCCCCCATGTTGGCCAGGTAGATGGTGGTCTTGACCACGTCCTGGAAGCCCAGGCCGGCTGCCGCCAAAAGCGCGCCGATATTCTTCATGACCTGCTCGGTTTCCGCCACGATGCCCCCCTGCACCACTTCGCCGGTGGCCGGGTCGAGCGCGATGGCGCCGGAGAGGAAGAGAAAGCCCCCGGCCTTGACGCCCTGGGAATAGGGGCCGATCGCCTTGGGTGCGTTGTCGGTGCTGATGATTTCCTTCATGCCTTCCTCCTTCTATTTTTTTTCCAACTAGCTCTTCAGACGTTCCACCTTGATGACGCCCTTCACCTTCATGATGGCGGCGAACACCTTTTTCAGGTGGTCGAGGTCGGTGACGTCCACCTCGAAGAGGTTTTCACCCCGCTTGTCCAGCGTGCTCTGGATGGAGGCGCTGGAGATGTTGGCCTCGCAGTTGGTGATGGCGGTGGCGATGTTGGCCAGGATCCCCTTCTCGTCGTTGCACACGACGCGGATCTTGACCGGCAGGGCGCTCTTTTTCCCCTTGTTCCAGGCCACCTCGATGCGCCGCTCCGGCTCCAGGGCCATGGCGAAGGGGCAGTCGGCGGTGTGCACGGTGACGCCGCGCCCGCGGGTGATGAAGCCGGTGATCTCGTCGCCGGGAAGGGGATTGCAGCACTTACCGAAGCGCACCAGCACGTCCTCCACGCCGTTGATCTCGATGGCGGAGGAGGATTTCCCCTTGAGCGCACCGATCACCTTGCCGATGCGGGTTTCCTTCTGGTCCTTGGCCGCCTCGATCTTGTCGGCGGGGACCAGCTTGCCCACCACCTGGTTCGCGGAGAGCTTGCCGTACCCGACCGACGCCATCAGGTCGTCCTCGGTCTGGAAGCCGAACTCCTGGGCCACCTTCTTCAGCTCGCCCGTTTTCTGCAGCTTGCTGAAATTAAGCGAGTAGCGGCGGAAGTCCTTCTCGCAGATCTCGCGGCCGAGGGTGATGCTGCGCAGGCGCTCCTCGGTCTTCACCCAGGCCCGGATCTTGTTGCGCGCCCGCGAGCTCTTGACGATCTTCAGCCAGTCCTTGCTCGGGGTGTGGTGCGGCGAGGTGATCACCTCGACGATGTCGCCCGTCTTCAGCTCGTACTTAAGCGGCACCAGCTTGCCGTTCACTTTGGCGCCGACGCAGCGGTGGCCGACGTCGGTGTGCACCGAGTAGGCGAAGTCGATGGGCGTGGACCCTTTCGGGAACCCCTTCACGTCCCCCTTCGGGGTGAAGATGAAGACGTCCTCCGGGAAGAGCTCGACCTTGACCGTGTCCATGAACTCCTTGGAGTCGTCCAGCTCCTGCTGCCACTCCAGAAGCTGCCGGATCCAGGTGAAGCGCCGGACCTCCTTCTCGTCGTACCCCTTCCCTTCCTTATACTTCCAGTGTGCCGCGATGCCGCTCTCGGCGACCCGGTGCATCTCGGCGGTCCGGATCTGCACCTCCATCCTTTCGCCGTAGGGACCGATCACCGTGGTGTGCAGCGACTGGTACATGTTCCCCTTGGGCATGGCGATGTAGTCCTTGAAGCGCCCGGGGATCGGTTTCCAAGTGGAATGGATGATCCCCAGCACCTCGTAGCACTCGCGGATGTCGTCCACGGAGATGCGGATCGCGATCAGGTCGTAGATCTCGTCGATGTCGACGTTGCGGCTCTGCATCTTCTTGTAGATGGAGTAGAGGTGCTTGGAGCGGCCGGAGACGTCACCCTTGATGCCGTGCTCCTCGAGCTGCTTCTTGATGATGTCCTTGACCGTGGCGACGTAGGACTCGCGCTCCTGCTTCTTCTTGGCCACCTTGCCGGCCAGGTCGTAGTAGAGCTGCGGCTCCAGGTAGCGGAAGGAGAGGTCCTCGAGTTCCCCCTTGACCCAGGAGATACCGAGCCGGTTGGCGATGGGGGCGTAGATGTCCAGCGTCTCCTTGGCGATGGTGCGCTGCTTGGGCTCGGGCTGGTACTGCAGGGTGCGCATGTTGTGCAGGCGGTCGGCGAGCTTCACCAGGATAACCCGGATGTCGTTGGCCATGGCAAGCAGCATCTTGCGGAAGTTCTCGGCCTGGCTCTCTTCCTTGGTCTTGAAGTGGATCTTGCCGATCTTGGTGACCCCGTCCACCAGGCGCGCCACCTCGGCGCCAAAGAGCGATTCCAGCTCCTCGTGCGTGGTCAGGGTGTCCTCGACGGTGTCGTGCAGCAGGCCGGTCACCACGGCGGGGAGGTCCAGCTTCAGGTCGGCCAGGATCCCCGCCACCTCCATCGGGTGGATCAGGTAGGGCTCCCCCGAGAGCCGGGTCTGTCCCTGGTGCACCTTGGCGCAGAAGACGTAGGCCTTGCGCACAAGGTCCAGATCCGCACCCGGGTTGTAGGAGGAGACCTTGTCGAGTATGTCGTTGAGTCGTATCATCGCGTCCGTTTCTTGCGGAAAAAGAAGGGGCTAACAGCACCGGGGCAGATACCCCGTCAGCCGATAGCCCCAGCCGGTTTGAAAAAAAGGGAGACCGTTCATGCGTCTCCCTTTCGTCTGTTAACGACCTTTCTTGCCGATCTCGCAGCCGATCTTGCCGGCGGCGATTTCCCTGAGGGAGACGACCACGTTCTTGTTCGCTGCCCTGTTGTCGATGAGCGGCTTCGCGCCCTTGAACAGCTGCTTCACCCTCTTGGAGGCGAGCATGACCAGGAGGAAGCGGTTGTCCACCTTCTCGAGGCAATCTTCTACGGTAACCCTTGCCATAAGTGAATCCCCTTTGTGATGTTAAACGTCTAAATCGTGAAGACCCTGGAAAGGCCGTGCAAAAGGCGGGTGGTGCGGCACTGCTCGGCGATCAGCACGCTTTTCAGCTGGTCCAGGGCCTCGGAAAACTTGTCGTTGACGATGATGTAATCGTACCAGCGCGCTTCCTTGATCTCGCCGGAGGCGTTATGGATGCGGCGCTCGATGACTTCCTGCGAGTCGGAGGAGCGGTTGTCCAGGCGGCGCCTGAGCTCCTCGATGCTGGGCGGGAGTACGAAGATGTAGACCCCTCCTTCGAAACGCCCTTTCAGCTGCCGCGCACCCTGGCAGTCGATGTCAAGGATAAGGTCGATGCCCTCGGTGCGGGATTCCTTGAGGGTGGCGAGCGACGTGCCGTAGAAGTTGCCGTGCACCTCGGCCCACTCTGCGAATTCCCCGGCCTCGACCATCCGGTCGAACTCGTCCTTACCCACAAAAAAATAATCACGCCCGTGCACCTCTCCGTTCCGGGGAGGGCGCGTCGTGTAGCTGACAGAATGCCGCAAGTTCGGAAAGATGTCAATTATTTCCTTACACAGCGAGGTCTTGCCCGCCCCCGAAGGGGCCGAAATCACGTACAATACACCTTCTCGTTTCATAGTTCACCCGTTGCCGTTGTCGGGATCCGCTACAAAAAGAGGCAGGCGGAACCCAAAACTGTAAAGTTCACCTACTCTATGTTCTGCACCTGCTCGCGGATCTTCTCCAGCTCGGCCTTCAACTCCACCACCAGCGCGGCCATCTGGGCATCGTTCCCCTTGGAGCCGATGGTGTTCACCTCGCGGTTGATCTCCTGGAGCAGGAAGTCGAGCTTTCTCCCCACCGGCTCGCTCTTGGCCAGCGTCTCGTCGAACTGGCGCAGGTGGCTCTCCAGGCGCACCAGCTCCTCGGTGACGTCGCACTTGTCGGCCATGACCGCGATCTCCTGGACCAGGCGCTCCTCGGGAAGGGACGCATCGCCCAGCAACTGCGCGATGCGCTCCTTCAGGCGCTGGCCGTACTCGGCCACCACCTGCGGGGCGCGTGCGGCGACCTGGGCGATCAGCTGGGTCAGGGTCTCGCGGCGTCTCTGGAAGTCGGCGTAGAGCGACTCCCCCTCGAAAAGGCGCATCTCGTCCACCCGGCGCAGGGCGTCCTCCAGCGCGGAGGTGAGTTCCTGCGGCATCTCCTCGAGGGTCGCCTCGGCCTCGGCCGCCACGGTGACCACGTCACGCTGCGCGGCCACCAGCGCGAGGTCCACCTCGCCGTGCAGCCCCAGCGCCTCGCCGATGCTCTGGAAGGCCTTCAGGTAACCGCGGGCCAGCGGCAGGTTGGCGGTCGGCACGCCGAGCGCCACCGCGTTCTCCACCTGGATGAAGACGTCGATCTTGCCGCGCACGAGCCGCTCGCCCACCCGCTTCTTGATCTCGTTCTCGAACTGCAGCAGCACGCGCGGGAGCTTGACGGTCACCTCGCCGTAGCGGTGGTTCACGCAGCGCACCTCGACGACGAAGCGCCCCCCCTCGTGGGCGGCCTCGCCCTTGCCATAGCCGGTCATGCTTTTTATCATGCCTTCTCCTTGTCCCCGCTCTTTGCGGCTAGCGGGATTGCCAAAGCTTCTGTTCCCAGCGCCACGCGTCGGCGACGATGGTGTGCAGGTCGTTGTAGGACGGGGTCCAGCCAAGAACGGTGCAGATCTTGTCCGCCACTGCGATCAGGCTGTCCGGGTCGCCGGGACGCCGGGGCGCCTCGTTGACCTTGAAGTCGACGCCGCTTACGTCCTTCACCACCTTGATCACCTCGCGCACGCTGCTCCCCTTGCCGTACCCCACGTTGATGACGTCGGAGGCGCCGCCGCGCTCCAGGTAGCTCAGGGCCGCCAGGTGCGCCGAGGCCAGGTCCTCGATGTGGATGTAGTCGCGGATGCCGGTGCCGTCGGGGGTGTCGTAGTCGGTGCCGAAGATGGAGACGCCGTCGCGGGCGCCCAGCGCCGCCTGGCACGCCACCTTGATCAGGTGGGTCGCCTCCGGCGTCCGTTGCCCCATGCGCGCCTGCGGGTCGGCGCCGGCCACGTTGAAGTAGCGCAGCGCCACGTAGGAGAAGCCGTGGGCGAAGGCCGCGTCCCTGAGCATCCACTCGCTCATCAGCTTCGAGGTGCCGTAGGGGTTGATGGGGGCGGTGCGACTCTCCTCGGAGGCGGCTCCTCCCTCAGGGATGCCGTAGACCGCGGCGGTGCTGGAGAAGATGAAGCGCTCGACACCGTGCTCCACGCAGGCCTGCAAAAGGTTCAGCGTGTTGCGGGTGTTGTTGCTGTAGTACTTGAGCGGCAGGGTCACCGACTCCGGGGCGATGATGGCCGCGGCGAAATGGAGCACCGACTTGGCCCCGGTCTCCTTGAGGACCGCGCGGATGTTGTCCTGGTCCGCCAGGTCGCCCACCACCAGCCGCTCCCCGTGCACCAGGGCGTCGGCCGAACCGGTGGAGAGGTTGTCGTAAACCACCACCTCGTGTCCCGCCTCGGAGAGCTGCCTGACCACGTGGCTTCCAATGTAACCGGCGCCGCCGGTAACGAGTATGACGCTCATAACAGTTACCTCCATGACATGAGATAATGAAAGAGGGTCTAGCCATTGGACTAAACCCTCGGTACGCGGCAACGGGACGGGACGGATTCTGCCAGGCTCCCCCCGCCCCAGGCCCAAGCGCAGCGCCGATCCTTGTGCGAGCGATCGCGTAAGTTATAGCACCTACCCAGACACAGCGCAACGCCTAAATCGCCGGTTTGCCTGAGCCATCACGACAACGCACTACTGGCATTGCGACTTGCACTCCCGTAATTGTCCCACTTTTCTGACCGTGCTGTGCCAGAAGTCTTTCTGCTAAATGAACCTTCTCCGGGGAAACTTCAGCTAGTTCCCCTCTCCCCCCGGGAGAGGGTGCCCGAAGGGCGGGTGAGGGGCCTGCCGGCTGCCGACCTTTTGCCCGTGGCAACGCCCTCACCATGGCCCTCTCCCGGGGGGAGAGGGGATGTGGACGTTTGTGGCGGAAGATGGGCCCTGATCAGGAAAAGAACGGGGGGGGGCGGCCGATATAGCGCGCGGCCTCAGCGCTCGGGGCGTAGCCCGGGTTCCTCCAGCCGGTGCACCTTCATCAGGTTGGTGGTGCCCGGGCTCGACAGCGGGCTCCCCATGGTGATCACCACGAGGTCCCCCTTCTTGAGCCACCCCATGGCCAAGACCGCGGCCTCGACAGAGATGATCTGGGACTCGGTGTCACCCTCGATGTCTACCCTGAGCGCGTGCACCCCGGCGTAGAGCGCCAAGCTGCGGCGCACCATCGGCGACGGCGTCACCGCGATGATGGGCTGGGCCGGGCGGTACTTGGAGACCAGCGCCGCGGTGCTGCCGGTCTGGGTGAAGGCGAGGATGGCCGAGGCCTTGACGCTCTCCGCCGCGCGGCAGGCCGCCATGCCGATCACCTCGGAGATGTTGGGGAGGCTGCTCTGGCCGTTGGGGGTCTTGCAGCACTGGGCCATCAGTTGCGGGTCGGTCTCGATGTCGCGGGCCACCTGCACCATCATGGAGACCGCCTCGACCGGATACTTGCCGGAAGCGGTCTCGGCGGAGAGCATGATGGCGTCGGTGCCGTCGAGGATGGCGTTGGCCACGTCCGAGGTCTCGGCGCGGGTCGGGCGCGGGTTGTTCACCATGCTCTCCAGCATCTGGGTCGCGGTGATGACCGGCTTGCCGGCGTCGTTGCAGCTTCTGATGATGCGTTTCTGGATCAGGGGGACCTTCTCCGGGTTCAGTTCCACACCGAGATCGCCGCGCGCCACCATGATGCCGTCCGAGACCCGCAGGATGGCGGCGAAATTCAGTACCGCCTCGGGCTTCTCGATCTTGGCGATGATACGCAAGGGCGATCCGGCCCGGTCGATGATCTCCTTCAACTCGGTCACATCGGAGGCTTCGCGCACGAAGGAAAGGGCCACGTAGTCCAGTTGCTGCTCCATGCAGAACTGCAGGTCCTCCTTGTCCTTCTCGGTGAGCGCGGGTGCGGAGACCTTGGCGCCGGGAAGGTTGATCCCCTTTCTGTCCTTCAGGAGTCCGCCGGTGACCACCTGGCAGCGCACATCGTCACCCTCCACGCCGAGCACCTTCAGTTCCATCAGGCCGTCGTCGAGGAGGATGCGATCCTCGGGCTTCACGTCGCGCGGCAGCCCCTGGTAGATGGTCGGGATCAGGTTGTCCTGCCCCAGCACCTCCCGCGTGGTCACGACCACCTCGCTGCCGGCCTCCAACTGCATGGACCCGCCGGCCATGAGGCCGGTGCGGATCTTGGGTCCCTGCAGGTCCCCGAGGATGGCCACGGCATGCTCGTGCTCCTGGGAAAGCTTGCGGATGTGGCCGATGACGGCGGCCTTGGAGGCGTAATCGCCGTGGGAGAAGTTGAGGCGGAAGACGTCGACGCCGGCGTGGATCAGGGTGTCGAGCATCTGCTCGGAATCGGAAGCGGGGCCGACGGTGGCTACGATCTTGGTGCGACGGAACATGGGTTCTCCTGGGTCGAGCCGGGCGCCGCGAGGGGACGGTGCAGAGTAACCGTCTCCGCCGCAAGCTGCCGGCTCGTGAAAGGGGGATGTGCTGCTTGAGGAACGACCCTAAATAATTACCCGAAATCGGGGCGGGGCGCAATGCGTATCGGCAGGTTTTTGCTGGGGGTTTTCCGCTCAGCCTTTTTGCAGCTCGCGCCAGCGGAAGCAGTCGACGGTATGGTCGTTCACCATGCCCACCGCCTGCATCATGGCGTAACAGATGGTGCTCCCCACGAAACGGAAGCCGCGCCGCTTGAGGTCGCGGCTCAGCCGGTCCGAGATCTCCGTCCTGGCGGGAACCTCGGCGAGGCTGCGCCAGGCGTTCTGGATGGGGACGCCGTCCACGAAGCGCCAGAGGTAGGCGGCGAAGGAGCCGAACTCCTGCTGCACGGCGAGAAAGGCGCGCGCGTTGTCGATGGTCGACCCGATCTTCAGGCGGTTGCGCACGATGGCGGGGTCGGCCATGAGCCGGGCCTGGTCGGCTTCCGAGAAGCGGGCCACGAGCTCCGGGTCGAAGGATGCGAAGGCGCGGCGGTATCCGTCGCGCTTTCTCAGGATGGTGATCCAGGAAAGCCCCGCCTGCGCCCCCTCCAGGGTGAGGAACTCGAAGAGGAGGCGGTCGTCGTGCACCGGCACTCCCCATTCGAGGTCATGGTAGGCACAGTAAAGGGGATCGCTCCCGGCCCAGCCGCAGCGGTTGGGGCTAGTCGCGGCCGTGACGGTCACGGTCCTCCCTCTCTTCCCTGCGCTGCTCGTGTTCGTGGCGTTTGTGCTCCTTTCTCTGCTCCTTCTCGTAGCGCTTCTCTTCCTTTCTCTGTTCCTTCTCGAAGCGCTTCTCTTCCTTTCTCTGCTCCTTGGCGTAGCGCTTCTCGTCCTTTTGCTGCTCGTGGCGCGCCTTCCAGTAGCCGCGGTCGCTTCTGTGCCTGCCGTGATAGTGGTCCCGGTCGCGCTGGTAGACGGCGTACTCGCGGGCGCGGTACTCGCGGATGCGCTCGATGCGGTAACGGCGCAGCGGCGAGGGGAGCTCACGGTAGCCGACCGGCACCCAGCGGCCGCGGTTGTCGGGAGAGCGGTACCAGCGCCCGTCCCGGAAGACGAAGTAGACGTTGTTGAGGTAGAAAAGGTCATAGGGCACCCCGACCGCCACGTAGAACCCCAGCGGCTGCGGGTAGATGAACTGGACCTCCTCCTCGGGCTCGTCGTAGTAGGGATCCGGCTGGTACACCGGCGCCGGGGCGGGCGCCACCACGACCGGACGGGGGGCGGGGGCCGGGGCCACCACCACGGGGCGCGGCTCGTTGCCCAGGTGGATGTTGACGTCGACCCCGACGTTCCCCGCCTGGGCCTGGGACAGCAGGAGCGGCAGGGCCACGGCCTGCAACACCAGTGCGCGTGTTATCTGTTGCATCGTTTTCATGGGTGTTCCTCCTTGGATGAAAAAGGGCCCCCTCCCGCCTTCGCGGGACGTAGCGCTTCGGCGCGCAGGCCCGTCAAGGGAGGGGGAGAGCTGGAAGTGTGGAGATGCTGTCAGCCTGCGACACTCAACGGTTTTGATGCATCGTCCGGCGCCGCAAAACGTTTGACGTAGCCGGTAAAGTCTTCCCCGGGCATGGGGGGGGCGAAGTAGAACCCCTGCGCCTCGTCGCAGCAGCGCTCCACCAGGAAGTCGAGCTGGGCGTCGCTCTCCACCCCCTCGGCGATCACCTTGAGTTTGAGGCTGTGGGCCATGGAGATGATGGCCTCGGCGATGGCGGCGTCGTCGCTGTCGGTGACCAGTTCGGCGATGAAGGAGCGATCGATCTTGATGGCGTCGATGGGGAAGTGTTTCAGGTAGTTGAGCGAGGAATAGCCGGTGCCGAAATCGTCGATGCTCAGCCGCACCCCCATGTTCTTGAGCGCCTGCAGCGCGTGGATGTTCTTCTCGGCGCGCTCCATGATGACGCTCTCGGTGAACTCCAGTTCCAGGGAACTGGGGCGGACCCCGGTCTCCTCGATGACGCAGGCCACCGTCTCCAGGAAATCGGGCTGCCGGAACTGCCGCCCGGAGATGTTGACGGCTACCTTCAGCCCCGGGAAGAAGGCGTCCCACTGCACCGCGTGCAGGCAGGCCTCCCTCAGCACCAGGTCCCCCAGGTCGAAGATGAAGCCGCAGGACTCGGCGATGGGGATGAACTCGTCGGGCCCGACCAGGCCGAACTCGGCGCTGTGCCAGCGCAAGAGCGCCTCCGCGCCGGTCAGCCGCAGGCTCTTCAGGTCCCACTGGGGCTGGAAGTAGAGGTAGAACTCCCCCCGCGCCAGCCCCTGGCGCATCCCGTTCTCCAGCGCCACGCGGCGCATGTTGACCTGGTTCATCTCCTGGGAGAAGAACTGGTAACCCGCCTTCCCCCCGCTCTTGGCCTGGTACAGTGCCGCGTCGGCGCTACGCAACAGGCTCTCCACGTCACGGCCGTCCTCCGGGAACAGGGCGATGCCGATACTGGTGCTGCCGTAGATCTCCTCGCCGTCGATGAGGAAGGGCTCGGCGAACAGGGCCTGCAGTCTGGCGGCGGTTGCCGCCACCCCCTCTTCCCCGCGGACCGGGTTGATGACGATGACGAACTCGTCCCCGCCAAGCCGCGCCAGGGTGTTCGATTCGCACAGGCAACCGGCCAGGCGGGTCGCCACTTGCTGCAGGAACTTGTCCCCCACCTCGTGCCCGCGGGAGCTGTTCAGGTCCTTGAAGTTGTCCAGGTCGAGAAAGAGCAGGGCCAACTCGCGCCGCTCGCGCTGGGCGAGGGCGAGGGCCTGGTGCAGACGGTCCATGAGCAGCGCCCGGTTGGGGAGCTTGGTGACGCTGTCGTAGTAGGCGAGGGTTTCCAACTGCTGCTCGCACAGCTTTTTCTGGGTCATGTCCTCGCAGGCGGTCAGCATGCCCAGGTAGTCGCCGCCGGCGTTTCTGATCGGGAGTGAGGTGAGCTGGACCGGGAAGATCTTGCCGTCCTTGCGCGCGTTCAGCCCCTCGCGTTTCCACAGTCCCGCGGTCCGCTGGTTGATGCGCCGCCCGGGACCGTTCCCCTCGGGCGCCAGGACGCGGGCCGGCCTGCCGACCAGCTCGCCGCAGGCGTAGCCGTGCATCTCCGCCTCGGCCTGGTTCACGTAGACGATTTTGCCGTCCCTGTCGCTGATGGTGATCCCCGCGGCGATGGGAAGCAGGTCGATGGCTTCCTTCAGCATCGCCAGGCGCTCCTCGTCCTGCTGCAGCTGGTTGAGCAACTGCAGCGGTCCGGAACCCAACTGCAAACAGCGTGGTGGATCGTTAGCCGCATCGTGCATGGGGGTCTCTCCTGCCGCCGCCGTGACGGGCGAGGCATTACGGTCTGGCTTGACAAAAAGGCGATGGGAAGGGAGCAGGCGTGGCCGGTCCCGCCGGCACGCCGGCAGGGCTCAAGCTTGGGGAAGTATCATTAGAAGCGGGCATAAAAAAACGGGTTGCCGGTATCTTAGCTGAGGTCTGCTAGATATTTCGGCAACCCGGCTGTCTCAGGGAGACCCTTGGGCTTTCCGTCCCATCCTCGCGGATGGTTTAGTATTATCGTCTATCTTTTTCCGGTGCTGTCCGTTCTGCGCGCTTCGGGCCAGGCAGAGCGCCCCTTCCCGATTGTCTCCGGCAGCCGTTCGCTGCCCTTGTCACCGCGTAGAAGGTTTAACCAGATGGGAAGGGAAATGTCAAATGAAATCAACCTCAGGTTGGGCGGCCAGGACAGGCGCCGCCCCTGCCGGGGTCAGGAAGCCTGGTTGGTTGCCCCTTTATGCTGCCGCACCGGAACGGTGACCGTCACCTCGGTCCCTTTGCCCACGGTGGAGCGCACGTCGATGTCCCCGCCGTGACGCTTGACGATGCCGTAGCAGACGGTAAGGCCCAGCCCGGGTCCCTTCCCCGCCGGCTTGGTGGTGAAGAAGGGATCGAAGATCTTGGCCAGGTTCTGGAGCGGGATGCCGCAGCCGTTGTCCCGGATCACCACCGAGACCTGCAGCGGCTCCCCGTACTTCTTCACCAGGCCGGTGCTGATGTCGATCCTGCCGCCGTTGGGGAGGGCGCTTTTCGCGTTTTGCAGCAGGTTCACGTAGACCTCCAGCAACTTGACGAAGTCCCCCTCGATGCGGGGCACCTCCGGGTCCAGTTGCAGCTTTACCTTGACCTTCTGCTCCTCGAAGGGGCCGGACATGATCTCCAGGGTGTCCCTGAGCACCTCGTTGATGTCCATGTCGCTGAAATTGCAACGCGCCTGGGTGGTGAAGCGGACCAGGTCCTCGACGATCTTCTGGCAGCGCACCGCGGCGCTCTCGATACTCTCCAGGACGTCGATCCCCTCCATCAGCTCGGGGTCGATGGGGTGGGCCAGCGCGGAGCTGCGCAGCATCTGGATGGCACCCAGGATCCCCGCCAGCGGGTTGTTGAGCTCGTGGGCCGCGCCCGCAATGACCTCGCCCAGGGTCGCCATCTTCTCGGACTGGATCAGCTTGGCCTGGGCCTCCTTCAGGTGCCGGGTCTTCTCCTCCACCATCTTCTCGAGGCGGCTGTTCAGCTCCCGGCGCTGTTCCTCCACCTGCTTTCTCTCGGTGATGTCCCGGATGATGACCTGGATGGCGTCCTGCCCCTGAAAGACTATGCCGGTGGACACCGCCTCCACGTCGATGACGGCGCCGTCTTTCCGCACGATCTTTTGTTCACGCAGCGGCGACGGCTCTCCCGTGTCCTGAATGCGCTGGATGCGCTCGAGCACCATGGCGTGGTAGTCGGGATGGACGAACGAAAAGATAGACTGCCCCACCACTTCCTCGGGGCGCTCCACGCCGAGCAACTGGCAGGCCTGCTTGTTGGCGCAGAGGTAGCGGCCGCCGCTTTGCACCAGGATCGCTTCGGGCGCGTTCTCGAACAGCTTGCGGTAACGGTCCTCGCTCTGCGTCAGTTCGGCTTCCATCTGCTTGCGTTCGGTGATGTCGCGGAAGACCCCCCTGGTGCTGATCTGCCCGTCGCTGGTGTTGCAGTTTATGCTCCCCTCGAGGATGATGCTGCGCCCGTCCTTGGCGAGGAACTCCACCTCGACCCGGGGGATCCTGGCGCCGCTCTTCAACTGGTCGAACATGGTGGCGCAGTGGCTCTGGCAGCAGGGCTTGATCACGTCGAAGATGTTCATCGAGGCGAGGTCCTGGTCGGAGTAGCCCAAGGTCCTCTTCCAGGCGTTGTTCACGTAGATGAAGTTCCCCTTGGCATCCACGCTCTGGATCAGGTCGTTGGCGTTTTCCAGGATGTCGCGGTAGCGCTCCTCGCTGTGCCGCAGTTCCTCCTCGGCGCGTTTCCTGTCGCTGATGTCCAAAAAGCTCTCGATCAGGTGGTCGCGCCCGTACAGCTTCACCCGCGCCACCGTTTTCACGATGGTGATGGAGTCGCCGCCGGGCCTAAGCAGCTGCCGTTCCGCGTTGTCGATGCGCTGTCCGTGGTCGGTGATGGGGCAGTGCCCGCTCTGCTCGGGACAGATGAAGCAGTGACAGACCGAGCCGACCACCGCTTCCTTGCCGTCGCCGATCATCTCCAACGCCTTGGGGTTGGCGTCGACGATGGTGTGGGTCTCGGCGTCGATGATGACGATGCCGACCTGGACGGTATCGAAGACGGCGCTCAGCCTCTTGCGGCTCTCCTCGAGTTCACCGGCGACGTGGCTGAAATCGAAGCAGGCGCGGGAGAGTTCCGTCGGCGCATTTTGAGGTTCGAATATGTTGGGCATGGTGACTCCTGGAAACGTTTTCTTCTCGGGACCGGCCGCTGGGGTCACTGGTTCGCTGCCAGTTCCCTCAGCATCTTCTTGGCCTCCCGGTTCCCCTGGGCGGCCGCCCGGCGGAACCAGACCTCCGCCTTCTCCTGGTCGGGGGCCGGCACGGCGAGCCCCTGCAGGTACATCATGCCCAGGTCGTACTGCGCGCTGTCATAGCCGGCATCGGCCGCATGCTGCAGCAGTTCGAAGGCCCTTTTGAAATCCTGGGGCACCACCTCGCCCCTGATATAGATGAAGGCAAGGTTCCACTCCCCCGGCGCATACCCCTGCTGCGCCGACTTCTGGTACCACTTGACCCCCTCCTGCTTGTCCAGCGGGACCCCGACCCCGGAAGAGTACATCACCCCGAGTTTCATCTGGGCTTCGGGGTTGCCCTGCTCCGCCAGTTTTTTTATCTCCTTCAGATCGGTACCGTCGTACCCGTACCCCCGCCCGACGCCGACGGCGACCACCATGGAGACCCATAACAACAGCTGCCGCAATTTCATGACAACTTCCTTTCATGTTAAATTCGTTTTTCCTTATGCATATTACTTGCCAGATGGTGCAATGCTGGTGGCAGCGCGCCACGGAGCGGGGGGGGACGGCGGGACCGGAGGGGAGCGGGCGTCAGCGCGCCTGAGGCTCGGCACGCATCCTGCTAGCTTCATTTGCCCTGATGGCGCATTGGCCGGTGGGAAAAAGGGAAACAAACCGCCTCCCCCCCTTGAAGCCGCACCGGCAGCGCGCTAAGACGCCGGAAGTTGGTCATTTGCCCCATGCACTCCCGGCCAGCCCCCCCGATGCCGGAAAGGCACAGGTCGGGGGCTGGGTCGCGTCCTGAGTGGGCAAAGTGTTGGAAAAGCCCCATTGGCCTGCGTCAAATCACGCAAGCGGGAGAAAAAAGTGACGAGGCCCCGCAAAATGCGCGGATTCTGCCGCGGCAGCCCAACCGGTGGGGGAAATGCCTCAAAACTGGGTGAAATAACCCAGCAAAAGTGGGTGAGGGGCCCCGGGGTGTGCTGCAGTGATAATAGCCCGGGCTGCCGTGGCCGGGCGATATATTCCAAAAAAACAATACACAAATTATTAAATACATGATAAAGTTCAGCCGCCTGCTGACCGGCACGGGGAGCCTCCCCGGGTCTTGGCCGACACCGGTCTCAGCCTACCGAGAAAGTGCGGACTCTCCCGCAGCAGGTCCAGGAAGGAACGTTCACCATGAGTAAAAACAGGATCTTGGTCGTCGACGACGAAAAGCTGATCTCCTGGTCCCTCGCCGCCAGTCTTAAAAAGGACGGTTACGAGGTGGACACGGCGGCGTCCGGTGCAGAGGCCATGCAGAAATTCGAGAGCTTCAAGCCGGACCTGGTCATGCTGGACATCTGCCTTCCCGACACCAGCGGCCTGGAACTCTTGAAGCGCTTCAAGGCCGCCAACGACGACCTGTACGTCATCATGATCACCGCTTACGCCAACGCGGACTCCGCGGTGCAGGCGCTGCAGGACGGCGCGGAGGACTACTTCGGCAAACCGTTCAACCTGGAGGCGGTCAAGCACGTGGTGGAGCGGGCCTTCGAGAAGCGACGGCTCAAGAAGGAGGTCGACTACTTCAGAAACGAGCTGCGCAGGAAGTCGGACCACGAGAAGATGGTGGGCAACAGCCACAAGATGATCGAGGTCTTCAAGATGATCAAGATCTGCGCCGATGCCGACGCCAAGACGGTTCTGATCACCGGCGAGAGCGGAACCGGGAAAGAGCTGGTCGCCAAGGCCATCCACTACCACAGCGCCCGGGCCGACGCCCCCTTCATCGAGGTCAACTGCGCCTCGATCCCTGAGAACCTGCTGGAAAACGAGCTCTTCGGCCACGAAAAAGGGGCCTACACCGACGCTTCCCGGCGCCAGAAGGGGGTCTTCGAGCTGGCAGAGGGGGGGTCGGTGTTCCTGGACGAGATCGGGGACATGCCCTACCAGATGCAGGCCAAGATCCTCAAGGCGACCGAGACCAAGCGCTTCAGGAGGCTTGGCGGGCAGGAAGACGTGGAAGCCAACGTGCGCATCATCACCGCTACCCACCAGGACCTTCCCAAGATGGTCAAGGAAGGGAAGTTCCGCGGCGACCTCTTTTTCCGGCTCAACGTGATGAACATCTGCCTGCCCAGGCTCAGGGACCGCAAGGAGGACATCGAGTCGCTGGTGCAGTACTTCATCGAGACCCTGAACGAGGAGTACGGCAGAACCGTGACCCATGCGGCGCCGGAGACCCTGGAATACCTGACCAGGTACGACTGGCCCGGCAACGTTCGCGAGCTGCGCAATTGCGTGGAACGCCTCATGATGCTGGAACAGGGCAAGGTACTGACCCCGGAATTCCTGAGCCCGGAGATCAAGCAGAGCAAGGTGACGCCGCTCGACCCCGAGGCCTCGGGCGTGATCAGCACCGACTTCGCCGGCGAGCACATCGTGCTCCCTTCCACCGGCATCTCGCTGGAAGAACTGGAAAAGATGCTGATCCAGCTGGCGTTGAAGAAATCCGGGGGGAACCAGTCCAAGGCCGCCAAGTTCCTGAAGACGAGCCGGGATACCCTGCGCTACCGGATGAAGAAGTTCGGCCTTTCCGACTCGGGGAAGGAAGGGGAGCCCGACGGGTGCGAGGCGCCGGTAAGCGGCAGCAGCGCACCCCTGGCTTCCGCCGACAGCCTTAGGTGGGCCTGAGAGCCTGGAACATTTCCCCGGAATTCCCGGTTGAACAAAATAAAACGGCCCGGAGGGAACTTCCCCCCGGGCCGTGCTGCGTCTGCAGACCTGCGCTTACACCTTCTCGATCTTCGCCTTGTGGCGCAGTTCGGTCAGGAAAGCGGCCACGGCCTTGCGCGTCTGCTCCATCTTCAGGTACTGCACGATCTGGAACTTGACGTCCTCGAAGCGGTCGGTGGAGGGAGCGATGCGCTCCTGCAGCTTGATGATGTGGTAACCGAACTCCGTCTCCACCACCTTGCTGATCTGGCCCGGCTTGAGGGCGAAGGCCGCCTGCTCGAAGGGAGGGGTCATCTGCCCCTTGCCGAAGATGCCCAACTCTCCCCCCTTGACGCGGCTGGGACAGGTCGACTCCGCCTTGGCCACCGCGGCGAAGTCCTCTCCCTTTTGCACCCTTTTCAGCAGCGCTTCCGCCTTGGCACGGGCCTTGTTCTTCTCCTCGGCGCTCCCCTTCTGGTCCACGCTCACCAGGATGTGGCTCGCCTGCAGGCGCTCCCCCTTCTGGAACAGCTTGGCCTTGTTGTCGTCGTAGAACTTCCTGGCCTCCTGGTCCGAGCAGGTGGCCTTGGCCGAGAACTGCTTGTCCACGAAGTAGTTGACCACGATCTCCTTGCGCATCGACTCCCGCACCTCTGCCTCGGTCATTCCGGTAGCCTTCAGCGCTTTTTCATACTCCTCCTTGCTGGGGAAAGCGGCGCGGTTTTTCTGGTACTGCTGGTCGACCATCTGGTCCAGGTTCTTTATCTCCAGCTTCTTCCCCTCCTGGTACAGGAGTTCCGCCGATGTCAGCTGCTCGAGGGCGGCGTCGGCTGCCTTCTTCATCTGCTCCGGCGGCAGGGTCTGGCTGACCCGGTTTTGCGCCAGCAGGGTCTTCACGGCGCGGTCCAGTTCCGGCTTGGTGATGGTGGTTCCGTTCACTTTGACGACGGGGGCGCCGGTCGGCCCCTTCTCCGAGCACCCCGGGAGCGCGCACAGGGTCAGGGCGGCCACCGCGGCCGGGATCCAATTCTTCAACGCAGACATGGAAATCTCCTTTTATGAAATGTGATGCAATGCATGAATGGGCAGCGTTGTCACAGCAAGAGCCATACCCGCAGGCGACGAAACCGAAGACCCGACGTGTCACCCGCTACCGCAGTGGGGCCTGGTGCAGGTAATTAGTGAGAGTTGCATGCGTTTCACTGCTATGGTGACTGCGGCGACGGTGCTGGGCCAGGTGGACCTTCACCCAAGGCGAAAAGCAAGTGGGGCATTTGCCCCACCCACCTTCGAAATGCGGTGCGACTGCTCCTGGTCGCACCCCTGGGGACGTGTGGCGCAAGAAAAAGGCCGCACCTTTCGGTGCGGCCCTGAGCTTCACTGCTGCCAAATAATTAATATCCGCCGCCGCCGGTCCCGCCGCCAGTGCCCGAACCGCCGGTACCGCCACCAGTGCCGCCGCCGGTACCGCCCATGCCACCGGTGCCGCTAGGGCCTCCCAGGGCCGGGGTGCCGTAGTTAGGCTGGGTGCCGGTGACACCGGTGCCCGTGCTTTTCCTGGTGTGCTTCCTGGTCTTCCTGCTGCTTTTCTTTCTTTTCTTCTTGGTCTTGGTCTTGGGCTTGGCCGTTTCCGCACTCCCCTGGTCGCTCTGGGCGCCGGTCGGCATGCCGGTCCCCTGCCCCCCCGAGGAACCCGAACCGGTTCCGGTCGTGTCTGCCGCCCAGACCATTCCAGCGAAAGATACGGCAACTAGCGCGGTTACGATGGTGGTCAATACTCTTTTCATGACGAGCCTCCCGAGTTTGATAAACAACCGACACACTATAGCACATCATTAATTTTTACCAATTTCAGATGGATTTTTTTCCACTGTCGCTATACCCGGTTTTTTTCGCCTCCATCGCTTGACAGATTAATTCGTTATAGTTATAAACGTCTAATCTAAAATTCGCACAAAGGAGAGCGGTACGTTGAAAAAGATGAAACCTTTTGACCTGGCCCACGAGCAATACCAACTACTGATGGCAAAGTTCCAGACCACGAAGGACCTGCGGGAAAAGAACATCCTGTTCAGAAGACTCACCAACCTCCTCGCAGTAATGGAATTCCTCATCTCCATCCACAAGCCTCACTGACGGCGTTAGATCCAGGGGGCGTAGCCTGCGCTCCCTGGCATCGAAGTATGCGCGCGCGTTTACTGCCTTGCCTGAATACCAGCAGTGATATCCTTCATTGAGTTCATGCTATAATGCTGTCAGTCCTGGTGAAGGCTATGAGTACACCCGCCGAACGCACTTCTTCCCCGCAACTCCGCCCGGCACGCCTGTGGTTTGCCGCTTCGCACCTCCTTGCCATGTTGCAGCAGGAATTCTTCGCCCACTGGCGCGCCACACTGCGCGGGTTCGACCTGGACGAGGTGCACGACCTGCGCGTCGCCTCGCGCCGCCTGCGCGAGGGGCTGGCGCTCTTTGCCCCCCTGTTGCCGGAGAAAAAGGTGGCGAGGCTGTCACGCAGGGTGAAAAGGCTCACCATCCTGCTGGGAGAATTGCGCAACGTCGACGAGGCGTTGGTGTTTTTCTCCGGCCTCACTGAAGCGGAACCCGGTGCTGCCCCGGCTGCGACCGATGATCTGCTGCGCACACTGTCCAAGGAGCGGGAAGCAACCCAAAAAGCAGTGACCCGGTCGCTGGCCCGCTTCGGAGCGGGGAAACTCGAAGTGGAATTGGCGGGATTGGCGGAACAGCTAAACCCCTTCAAGCCGCATGAGGTCGATCCCTTCATGGGAATAGGCCCCTATGCTGCAGGGGCGCTGGAGGAGCGGGTCAAGCTGGTCGAGGAACTCTTCCCGGCCGCGCTACACGAAGAGGACGCGGTGGCGCAGCACCGGCTCCGCATCGCCTTCAAGAAACTGCGCTACCGGCTGGAGATCCTGGCCCCGCTGCTGGAGGGGACCGGCTCCGCCGGGTGCCTGTCCCCTTCCGACCAGCTGCGTCGGGTCCTCAAGCGCTATCAGGACCTGCTGGGCAAACTGCATGATTTGGACGTTTTCGCGGAGATGGTGCAGGAACGCGTGGCGCCGGGAACGGGACGGGAGGAGTTGCTGCAGGTACTGGCACAGCGCCGCACAGAGCTCTACGCCAGTTTTGAGCAAGCGCGCCACGAGCAGCCTATCGCGCCCCTGGCGAGCCAGGTCAGCGTGGAGCTTCGCCTTCCCAACCGGTGAGGCCGAGTAGAAATGCAGCAGTAGCCTGGCAGACGCGGAGTGCAAAGGAGAGGTTGAGGGTGTCGACGGTGTCGCTGGGGTGGTGATAGTGGGGGTTGCGGAAGTTGGTGGTGTCGGTGAGCATGATGGCGGGGTAGCCGGCATCCCAGAAGGGTGCATGGTCGGACCTGCGGGTATCGGGGAGGAGCTCGCCGTTGCCCGGCACCACCAGGGGGACCACCGGGAGGGCGATCTGGAAGCTCTCGACGGCCAGCGCAAAGCGCGTCACCAGCCCCTGCGACACCTCGTTCCCGATCACGGCCAGAAAGTCCCCGTGCGGGGGTACCTGCAGCGGCACCCCTGCGGGAGCGCCTTGCGGCACGGAAGTGCCGGCGAAGGCCACCGATTCCAGGACCACCACGGCTTCGATCTCCCACCCCTGTGCCGCTGCCAATGCGGCTAGCGCACTGCTTCCCCTGAGACCGGCCCCGCTCTCCTCCAGGCCCGGGTTCTCCTCCAGGTTCACCCCGACGAACTGCAGCGTCAGTTCCGGCCGCCACTCCTTGAAAATGGTGGCCAGCTCCAGGAGCAGCGCGACACCGCTTGCGTTGTCGTCCGCCCCCGGTGAACCGGCCACGGTGTCGAAATGTGCCAGCACCAGGACCCGTTTTTCCGGCCGGCGCGTCCCCAGCCTGGTGGCGACCACGTTGTGGTAGTGCTCCCCGCCATCCGCAAATCCGTGCAGGTCCACGGCGTAGCCCAAGGCGCGCAGGGTGTCTTCCAGGTAGGTGCAGGCACGCTGCAGCGCGGCGGGAGCCGCCACCGGATGTCGGACCCCCTCCAGGAACTTCAGGTGCTGCTCGATGCGGTCCCTGGAGACCGCAGGGAGTGCCCCACCCTTCCCCGCTGCGGAGACGGATTTCACTTAAGTGCCTCGAGTTCCCGCTCCAGCTGCTGCACCCGCGCCTCGTCCTCGCGCACTTCCGCCAGCTTCTTGGCATAGGCGACACGTGCGGCCCCGGCCGTAGAAAAGACGCGGTTCTTGCTGACGTAAGGATTGTTCGCGTCGGTGGTCTTCCCCTCGGCGAGCTCTTTCTGGAACTTCTTGGCCTCTTCCACGGACGGCGTCCGCCCCTTGAGCACCATCCACCGGTGATGCAGCCGCTGCAGCTCCTGTTTCTTCCCCTGCAGTCCCCCCCGGAGTTGGGCCAGTTCGGCGCCAAGCCGCTCCCGCTGCACGCTCTTTTGGTCTACGGGAACTATCGCGCCCCCCTTCACTGTCGACGCTGTCGGGGACGCCTCCTGCTTCGGCGCGTTTGCCGCGGGCTTCGCAGCAGGCGTGCCATCCACCTCCTTGGCACGCTTCAGGTACTTGTCCGGGATCCGGTCCGAATCGTCGGTGAAGTGAACGGTGCCGGCGTCGTCGCGCCACTGGTAGGTGCCGCCCAAAACAAGTGCGGGTGCGGCAAGGAGAAAAACCGTGGCAACCATCGTCGTGCGTCGCATGTGCCCTCCGGAATGGCAAGATCTGCAGTTCAAGGCTGAAGATAATATGCATGTGGCGGCATTTGTCAATTTTCTTTTGCCGCGCCTCATCTTCTCATAAACCCGGTGCCTCCCCTTCCGACTACGGGGCGCAGGCGCCCGGGCACGAGAAAGGGCCGGGGAAGTATCCCCGGCCCTTATTGGTTGTCTCGTCCTGCAGTTGTGAAGCATTGCCCATAATCCCCCCTCCCGCCTTCGCGGGACGAAGCGCTTCGGCGCGCAGGCCCGTCAAGGGAGGGGGGGGGGACGTCACTTGCCGCTACTGCTTCCCTTCCTCGCCGAAGCTGAGCGCGGCGAGCTTGGTGTAATAGTCGAAGCGGTCCGCGGCCCAGGCGCTCGCCTTCTGCATCAACTGCTCGGCCGCCTCCGGGTTCATCTTCCTGAGCACCTTGTAGCGGTTCTCGCCCCCTGCGTACTCCTCGAAGGTGGTGGTGGGCGCCTTGCTGTCCAGCTGCAGCGGGTTTTTGCCCTGTGCCGCCAGGGCCGGATTGTAGCGGTACAGCGGCCAGTAGCCGGAGGAGACCGCCTTTTTCTGCTCGTCCACCCCGCGGGTCATGTCGATGCCGTGCGCGATGCAGTGCGCATAGGCGATGATCAGGGACGGGCCGTCGTGGGCCTCGGCCTCGATGAAGGCCTTGACCACCTGCCCCGGGTTGGCCAGGGAAACGGCCGCCACGTAGACGTGGCCGTAGGCCATCGCCATCATGCCCAGGTCCTTCTTGGCCATGGACTTGCCGCCGGCGGCGAACTGCGCCACCGCGCCGATCGGGGTCGACTTGGATGCCTGGCCGCCGGTATTGGAATAGACCTCGGTGTCGAGCACCAGGATGTTGACGTTCTTGCCCGAGGCGATGACGTGGTCCAGGCCGCCGTAGCCGATGTCGTAGGCCCAGCCGTCGCCACCGACGCACCAGACCGACTTCTGCACCAGGTAGTCTGCGATGGGAAGAAGCTGGGCCGCGGCCTCCTCGTCGCACCCGGCAAGCGCCTCCTTCAGCTTTTCCACCCGGAGGCGCTGGGCTTCGATGGCGGCCTGCCCCGACTGGTCTGCATCCAGGATCTCCCGCATCAGCGGCGCGATGGCGGTGCAGCTGCTGCAACCGCAGCCGACGAGCTGCTCCAGGAGTTCCCGCGCGGCCTGGTTGAACTTGTCCACCGCGAGCCGCATGCCGTAGCCGAACTCGGCGTTGTCCTCGAAGAGCGAGTTGGACCAGGCCGGGCCGCGCCCGTCGGCACGCTTCGCCCACGGCGTGGTGGGGAGGTTGCCGCCGTAGATCGAGGTGCAGCCGGTGGCGTTGGCGATGAGGGCCCGGTCGCCGAAGAGCTGCGAGAGAAGCTTCAGGTACGGCGTCTCGCCGCAGCCGGCGCAGGCGCCGGAGTACTCGAACAGGGGGCGCACCAGCTGGCTGCCGCGCAGGGTATCCAGTTTCACCAGCGCCGGGTCGAGGTCGGGAAGCCCCAGGAAGAAGTGGTAGTTGGCTGCCTCGGCGGCGCGCAGCGGCGGCTGGAACTGCATGTCCAGCGCCTTGTGGGCCGGGTTCTCCTTGTCCTTGGCCGGGCAGTTGTGGGCGCAGGCGCCGCAGCCGGTGCAGTCCTCGGGGGCGACCTGGAAGGTCACCTTGTGCTCCTTCAACTCCGCGATCTTGGAGTCGGCGCACTTGAAGCCAGCCGGTGCGCCGGCCAGTGCCTCGGCCGGGTAGGCCTTGACGCGGATGGCGGCGTGCGGGCAGACAAAGGAGCAGATGGCGCACTGGATGCAGAGCTTCTCGTCCCAGACCGGGATCTCCACCGCGATGTTGCGCTTCTCGTACTGCGAGGTCGCGGTCGGGAAGGTGCCGTCGATAGGCATGGCCGAGACCGGGAGGTCGTCACCGAAGCCGGCGATGATGCGGCCGGTGACCTCCTGCACGAAGTGCGGCGCGCCCGCCCCGACCGGCGGAGGCATGGTGATGCCGCTTGACGGGGCTGCGGGGACGGCCACCTCGTGGATGTTCAACAGCGCCTGGTCCACGGCGGCGTTGTTCATGGCCACCACCTTCTCGCCCGCCTTGCCGTAGCTCTTCTTGATGGCCCCCTTGATCTCGGCGATGGCGCTCTCGAGCGGGATGATGCCGGAGATCTTGAAGAAGGCGGTCTGCATGATCACGTTGATGCGGGCGCCCAGGCCCAGTTCCTCGGCGAGCTTGATGGCGTTGATGGTGTAGACCTTGAGCTTCTTGTCGATGATCTGCTTCTGCACCTCCACCGGCATCTTGTCCCAGACCTCGGCGTGGTCGAACGGGGAGCATAAGAGGAAGGTGGCGCCGGGTTTCGCCTTGCCCAGCATGTCGTACTTCTCCAGGAAGGTGAAGTTGTGGCAGGCGACGAAGTCGGCGTTGTCGATCAGGTACGGCGCGTTGATGGGCTGTTTGCCGAAGCGCAGGTGCGAGGTGGTGATGGTCCCCGCCTTCTTGGAGTCGTAGACGAAGTAGGCCTGGGCGTAGTTGTCGGTCGCCTCGCCGATGATCTTGATGGAGTTCTTGTTGGCCCCCACGGTGCCGTCCGAGCCCAAGCCGAAGAACATGGCCTCGTAGGTCCCTTCCATCGCGGTCCTGAAGGAGCTGTCGTAAGCGAGGCTCGCGCCGGTCACGTCGTCGTTGATGCCGACCACGAAGTTGCTCTTGGGCTGGTTCTCCTTCAGGTTGTCGAACACCGCCTTGGCCATGGCCGGGGTGAATTCCTTGGAGCCCAGGCCGTAGCGGCCGCCGACGATGACCGGGTAGCCGACGAAATTGCTCATGCCGGCCGCCATCCCCTCGCCGATGGCGGTGCGCACGTCCAGGTAGAGCGGCTCGCCCAGGGCGCCCGGCTCCTTGGTGCGGTCCAGCACCGCGATGCGGCGCACGGTGGCCGGGAGCGCCTTGATGAAGGCCTCCAGCGGGAAGGGACGGTACAGGTGGATTTTCACGACACCCACCTTCTCCCCCTGCGCGTTCAGGGTCGCCACGGTCTCCTGCACCGTGTCGGCGCCCGAACCCATGATGACGACAACCCGCTCGGCGTCCGGTGCGCCGGCGTACTCGACCACGCTGTACCTGCGCCCGGTGAGAGCGGCGAACTTCTCCATCTCCTGCTCCACGATGCCGATGGTGGCCGGGTAGAAGCGGTTCACCGTCTCGCGCCCCTGGAAGTAGACGTCCGGGTTCTGTGCGCTGCCGCGCAAGACCGGCCGGTCCGGGGTGAGGCAGCGGGCGCGGTGCGCGTTGACCAGCTCGTTGTCGATCATGGCGCGCATGTCGTCGCGGGAGAGCGCCTCCACCTTCTGCACCTCGTGGGAGGTGCGGAAGCCGTCGAAGAAGTGCAGGAACGGGATGCGGGAGCGCAGCGTGGCCGCCTGGGCGATCAGGGCGAAGTCCATCACCTCCTGCACGTTGTTGGAACAGAGCATGGCCCAGCCGGTGGCGCGGCAGGACATGACGTCGGAATGGTCGCCGAAGATGGACAGCGCCTGGGTGGCGATGGCCCGGGCCGAGACGTGGAACACCGTGGAGGTCAACTCGCCGGCGATCTTGTACATGTTGGGGATCATCAGCAAAAGCCCCTGGCTCGCCGTGAAGGTGGTGGTGAGCGCCCCCGCCTGCAGCGCGCCGTGCACCGCACCGGCCGCGCCCCCCTCGGACTGCAGTTCGGAGACCAGCGGCACCGTGCCCCAGATGTTCTTCTCCCCCGCCGCGCTCTTCGCGTCGGAGATCTCCCCCATCACCGAGGAAGGGGTGATCGGGTAAATGGCGATCACCTCGTTGGTGGCGTGGGCCACGTGGGCAGCCGCGGTGTTGCCGTCTATGGTTACCATTTTTCTGCTCATGCTCTCGCTCCTCTTTACTTGAATCGGTGAATGCTGTTGCGGCGGCCTGCCTACGACGCGCTCTGCCAGGGGACCACGTCCTGCAGGGCCTCCCGCATCAGGTCGGACACCTTCATGTTGACCTCTTTGGATATCTTCTCGATGGTCTCGCGCTCCTCGCGGCTGACCCGCACCGAGAGTACGTGATAGCGTGCATTGTCTTTCTTTTTCATCGGGACCTCCGCCGCCACACCCCGTGGCTCCTTATCTTGTTATTTCGGCTGGTAGACCTTGAGCAGCGCCTGGGCCATCTCGGCCGGGGTCGCCGCCACGCTGATGCCGCACTCCTTCAGCACCGCCACCTTCTCTGTCGCGGTCCCCTTGCCGCCGGAGATGATGGCGCCGGCATGCCCCATCCTCTTGCCCGGGGGAGCGGTGACACCGGCGATGTAGGCCGCCACCGGCTTGGTCATGTTCTCCTTGACGAAGCGTGCCGCCTCCTCCTCGGCGCTGCCGCCGATCTCGCCGATCATGATCACCGCCTCGGTGTCCGGGTCCTCCTCGAACAGGCGCAGGCAGTCGATGTGGCTGGTGCCGTTGACCGGGTCGCCGCCGATGCCGACGCAGGTCGACTGGCCGAGGCCGATGCAGGTCAGCTGCCAGACCGCCTCGTAGGTGAGCGTGCCGGAGCGGGAAACGACGCCGATCTTCCCGGGCTTGTGGATGTAGCCGGGCATGATGCCGATCTTGCACTCGCCGGGGGTGATCACGCCGGGGCAGTTGGGACCGACCAGCCGGGTCTTCTTCCCCACCAGGTACTGCTTCACCTTGACCATGTCCAGCACCGGGATCCCCTCGGTGATGCAGCAGACCAGTTCCACCCCCGCGTCCACCGCCTCCATGATGGAGTCGGCGGCAAACGGCGGCGGTACGTAGATGACGCTCGCGGTGGCGCCGGTCGCCTGCACCGCCTCGGCGACGGTGTCCCAGACCGGGAAGCCGTCGATCACCGTCCCCCCCTTGCCGGGGGTCACCCCGCCCACCATCTGCGTGCCGTACTCGCGGGCGCCCTGCGCGTGGAACAGACCGGTCGCGCCGGTGATCCCCTGCGTGATGACCTTGGTCTCCTTGCCGATCAATATGCTCATGGCGTCCCCCCTAGGCGGCAGCCGCGACGGCGGCCACTATTTTCTGCGCCCCGTCGGCCATGCCGTCGGCAGCTACGATGTTGAGGCCGCTTTCGGCCAGAAGCTTCTTGCCCAGTTCCACGTTGGTCCCCTCCAGGCGCACCACCAGCGGCACCTGGATGCCGACCTGGCGCGCCGCCTCGATGACGCCGGTGGCGATCACGTCGCACTTCATGATGCCGCCGAAGATGTTGACCAGGATCCCCTTCACGTTCTTGTCGGAGAGGATGATCTTGAAGGCCTCGGTGACGCGCTCGATGGTGGCCCCGCCGCCGACGTCCAGGAAGTTGGCCGGGTCGCCGCCGTAGTGCTTGATGATGTCCATGGTGGCCATGGCAAGCCCGGCGCCGTTCACCAGGCAGCCGATGTTGCCGTTGAGCGAAATGTAGGAGAGGTCGTGCTGGCTGGCCTCGATCTCGTTGGGATCCTCCTCGTCGAAGTCGCGCATGTCGCCGATCTGCAGGTGCCGGAACAGGGCGTTGTCGTCGAAGCCGAACTTGGCGTCAAGGGCGATCAGCTCGCCCTCGGCGGTAACCACCAGCGGGTTGATCTCGAGCAGGGAGCAGTCGCAGGCAATGAAGGTGGCGTAGAGATTGGTAAGCACCTTGACCGCCTTGTTGGTCAGCTTTCCCTTGAGTCCCAGGCTGAAGGCGATCTTGCGGCACTGGAACGGGGTGAGCCCCACCAGGGGATCGACCGCCTCGGTGATGATCTTCTCGGGGGTGTTGGCCGCCACTTCCTCGATGTCCATGCCCCCTTCGGTGGAGGCCATCACGGTGACGCGGGAGGTGCCGCGGTCCACCAGGAGGCTCACGTAGAGTTCGTTGGCGATGTTGCAGCCGTTCTCCACCAGCACCCGGTGCACGACTTTGCCTTCCGGCCCGGTCTGGTGCGTCCTCAGGGTCATGCCCAGCATGTCGCGTGCGATCATCTGCACCTCGCTGGAACTGCGGGCCAGCTTGACGCCGCCCCCCTTGCCGCGCCCGCCGGCGTGGATCTGGGCCTTCACCACCCAGGGCCCCTCGCCCAGGCGCTTGGCCCATTCCCTGGCGCTGGCGCCGTTGTAGCAGACGTGGCCGTCCGGGACCGGCACGCCGAATTTTCTCAGGATCGCTTTGGCCTGGTACTCGTGGACGTTCATTTTCCCTCCTTAAAGCCTTTGTTTTAGTAAGCCCGCCAGGTGCACAACATTAACCGTTTCTTGTTTTATTTTGGCTGTTTTTCGGGGGTCAACGTCGCACAACACTCATATACTCCCATGATAGAAATATGGCAAACACTTTTATAATTTTTTGGCAAAAAAATTGGTAAGACCAGGTAAGGCGCTTAAAAATGAGTGAAATAATCGCCGGCGGCAGCCTGGTAGATGATCGAACGAATGTTTGAAATATCGGTATTTAAAGGAGATTGAGAAGAGATGCACGGAGGGGCCTGGAGCAGGGTCGCTGCAGTAGAACGTGATCGGCAACGTTATTTGGTTACATTGTAATACAGCCATATCTGGAAGTGCAGAGGCAAAAAAACGACGAAAGTCGAAAATAAAACACGCTGTAGACGAACCGCTCCTCCGGTACAAAAAAATCCCCCGTTCCACCTCGACAGAGGGGAACGGGGGACCCGTTCAGGCCAAGCGGCAGCTACGGGTTTTGGGCGTCGACTACGGCGATGGCAGCCATGTTGACGATGTCGTTCACGTCGTCGCCGCGCTGCAGCACGTGCACCGGCTTGTTCATCCCCATCAGGATGGGACCGATGGACTCGGCACCCCCCAGGCGGCGCAACAGCTTGTAGCAGATGTTGCCCGAGTTGAGGTCCGGGAAGATGAGCACGTTGGCCGGGGTCTTCAGCTTGGAGAAGGTGAAGCCGTCCAAAAGCTCAGGGACCACGGCGGTGTCCGCCTGCATCTCGCCCTCGACGACCAGGTGCGGGGCTCGCTCCTTGACCAGCTCCACCGCACGCCTCACCTTGCTGGCCTGCGGGTGCTCCACCGAGCCGAAGTTGGAGAAGGAGAGCATGGCGATCCTGGGTTCCACGTCGAGCATGGCCACCTTCTCGGCGGCGAGGATGGCGGTCTCGGCCAACTCTTCCGCGGTCGGGTCGATGGTCACCGTGGTGTCGGCGAGGAAGTAGACCCCCTTCTTGAAGACCATCATGTACAGGCCGTGCACGCTGGAAAGCCCCGCCTGCTTGCCGAGCACCTCCAGCGCCGGGCGGATCGTTTCCGGGTAGTGGGTGTCGATGCCCCCCAGAAGCGCGTCCGCGTGCCCCTTGTGCACCATCATGGTCCCGAAGTGGGTCCTGGACTTGCGGCGCATGATGCGGCTGCTCTCGGAGCTGGTGATCCCCTTTCTCTGGCGCAACCGGTACAGCTCTTCGGCGTACTCCTCGGTGTGCTCGCTCTCGGTCGGGTCGACGATGGGGACGTCGAGGTCGAGGTTCAGGTCGTCCATCTTCTGCTGGATCTTCTTGCGGTCCCCCACCAGGATGGGCTGGGCGATACCCTCTTCCACCAGGGTCTGGGCCGCGCGCAGGATCTTCTCGTTGTCACCTTCCGGGAAGACCACCTTCTTGGGGTCGCTCTTCGCCTTGTTGATGATGCTGCGCATGATCTCCTTGGAGCGCCCCTGCGAGCATTCCAGCTGTTCGATGTACTTGGCCATGTCCTCGATGGGCTGGCGCGCCACCCCGGTGTCCATGGCCGCCTGGGCGATGGCCGGCGCCACGTGCAGGAGGACGCGCGGATCGAAGGGCTTCGGGATGATGTAGTTGGGGCCGAAGGTGAACTTCTCGTTGCCGTAGGCCTTGGAGACCGAATCGGGCACCTCCTCGCGGGCGAGCTTCGCCAGCGCATGCACCGCGGCGAGTTTCATCTCCTCGTTTATGGCGGTAGCGCGCACATCCAGCGCACCGCGGAAGATGAAGGGGAAGCCGAGCACGTTGTTGACCTGGTTGGGGTAGTCGGAACGGCCGGTGGCCATGATGACGTCCCCGCGCACCGCGTGCGCCTCCTCCGGGGTGATTTCGGGGTCGGGGTTGGCCATGGCGAAGATGATCGGGTTAGGCGCCATGGAGCGCACCATCTCGGGGGTGAAGGCCCCCTTGACCGAAAGGCCGAAGAGGATGTCGGCGCCGTTGGCCGCCTCTTCCAAGGTGCGCAACGGGGTGTCGGCGGCGAAGAGTTCCTTGTACTTGTTCATCCCTTCGGTGCGCCCCTTGTAGATGACCCCCTTGGTGTCGCACATGATCATGTTGTTGGGCTTGACGCCGAGGGCTATGGCGAGTTTGGCGCAGGAGTTGGCCGAGGCACCGGCTCCGTTCACCACGATGCGAATGTCCTCGATCTTCTTACCGGTAAGCTGCAGCGCGTTCAAAAGGGCGGCCGAGCAGATGATGGCGGTGCCGTGCTGGTCGTCGTGGAAGACCGGGATGTTCATGGTCTTTTTCAGCTCTTCCTCGATGTAGAAGCACTCCGGCGCCTTGATGTCCTCCAGGTTGATGCCGCCGAAGGTCGGTTCCAGCAGCTGGCACGCCTTGATGATCTCGTCCGGGTTCTCGGTGTTCAACTCGATGTCGAAAACATCGATGTCGGCGAAACGCTTGAAGAGGACACCCTTCCCTTCCATGACCGGCTTGCCGGCCAGCGCGCCCAGGTTGCCCAGGCCCAGCACCGCGGTGCCGTTGGACACGACGGCGACCAGGTTCCCCTTGGCGGTGTACTTGTAGGCGTCGTCGGGGTTTTGCTGGATGGCGAGGCAAGGTTCGGCGACCCCCGGAGAGTAGGCAAGCGACAGGTCTGCCGCGGTCTGGCACGGTTTGGTGGCGATGACTTCGATCTTCCCTTTTCTACCGTTGCAGTGGTAGTCGAGTGCTCCCAGTTTCTTGCTCATCTATGCAATCCTCCTCTTTACAGCCAATTTTTGGTTCAAAAAAAGAGGGCAGCAGCAACGATGTGCTAGCCCTCTCTCGGAAAGCCCCTTGCGGGGCGGAAATATGGATACAGCGATGTTTTATCGCTGAGAAAGCGCCCCTCCCCCTCAGGGGGGCGGGGACGTTTCAGCAACTTTCTCAGAAGCGATCATCTTGCGCAATGCCCTCTCCCTCCGGGAGAGGGTGCCCGAAGGGCGGGTGAGGGAGGTGCCACGAAGCGGAATTATTGCCTATTGCAGCGCCCTCACCCCAGCCCTCTCCCGGAGGGAGAGGGGGATGGGCATCTTGGCGTAAAATCATCGCTACTCAGATAAACGTGTGCCTTACGCCTCCTCCGGCTCCGGCTCCAGCAGCCCCATCTCGGGCTCCTCGTCCTCGATCTCCTGGTTGTTGAGCACGCGGTGCATGCGCTCCATGTCGAGCTCGTTCTCCCAGCGCGAGACCACCACGGTGGCGACGCCGTTGCCGACCAGGTTGGTGAGGGCGCGCGCCTCGGACATGAAGCGGTCGATGCCGAGGATCAGGGCCAGGCCCGCCACCGGGATGGTGGGGATGGCGGCGAAGGTCGCGGCCAGCGTCACGAAGCCGCTGCCGGTGACGCCGGCGGCCCCCTTGGAGGTGAGCATCAGCACGCCCAGGATGGTCAGGGTCTGGGTCATGGTGAGCGGGGTGTTGGTGGCCTGCGCCACGAAGATGGCGGCCATGGTCAGGTAGATGGAGGTGCCGTCCAGGTTGAAGGAGTAGCCGGTCGGGATGACCATGCCGACCACGGACTTGGTGCAGCCGAGGTTCTCCAGTTTCGCCATCATGCGCGGCAGGGCGGATTCGGAGGAGGAGGTCCCCAGCACGATCAGGAGCTCTTCCTTGATGTAGGCGATGAACTTGAAGATGTTGAAACCGCAGACCTTGCCGATGGCGCCCAGCACCACGAAGATGAAGAGGAGGCAGGTGAGGTAGAAGCTCCCCATCAGCATGCCCAGCTTGGCGAGGGAACCCAGGCCGAACTTGCCGATGGTGAAGGCCATGGCGCCGAAGGCGCCGATGGGAGCGAACTTCATGATCAGGTTGACCACCCCGAACAGGGCGTGGGAGACGTCATCGATGAACTTGTAGATCGGCTTTCCCTTCTCGCCGAGGGCGGCGAGGGCCAGGCCGAAGAAGATGGCGAAAAAGAGCACCTGGAGGATCTCCCCCTTGGCGAAGGCGTCGACGACGCTGCTGGGGATGATGCTCAGGGCGAAGTCGGCGAAGCTGTGCGACTTGGCCGCGGTGGCGGTGTAGGTGGCGAGCCCCTTGGTGTCCAGCTTGGTGACGTCGGCGTTCATGCCCACACCCGGCTGGATCACGTTGATGACCAGCAGGCCGATGCCCAGGGCCAGGGTGGAGACCACTTCGAAGTAGAGCAGCGCCTTGCCGCCCACGCGGCCGACCTTCTTCATGTCATCCATGCCGGCGATGCCGGTGACCACGGTACAGAAGATAACCGGGGTAATGATCATCTTGATCATCTTGATGAAGCCGTCGCCCAAGGGCTTCATGGCCGCTCCGGTGTCGGGGAGGTAGTAGCCCAGCGCGACACCGATGGATATCGCCAACAGCACCTGGAAGTACAGAACCTGGTAAAACTTCTTCGTTTTCATGGTCTCTCCTTTTGGGTGGCCCCGGTGGGCCGCGATTATAAGATCCAACAAAGGCATAAGCCGATAACACCGTTTGACACTTCATATCAGCAAGACGAATACCAAAGGGTTGTATACGGATACAAGTTACTGTTTACACGATGAAAAATAATGTTTTACGTTTGAGACAAGGCAGCAAAGGTATTAACCAAAGGAAAGACCTTTGTTGTTGCAATGAGGAAAAGGGCTTGGTTTCGGCATGATGGAGGACTTAACCACGGTTAAGCAATTAACCTAGGTTAAGCCCATTGCCGCTCGCAGGAGCGGCATGGGCGGCCGGGATGACCTTTAAGGGAAGTATGAGGCGAAAAAAATGTGGGTGGGGTGGGACGGGGAGAGGGGTTTTCCCCGTCACCGGGACTACTTGCGCGACATCTTGAGACGCTTGTTGAGTGCAGGCGCGGAGATGCCCAAAAGCCGCGCCGCAATGGCCTGGACACCGTTGGCGCGGGTTATCGCCTCCTCCACCAGCAGTTCCGCGGCCTCGACGAAGGTGGGGAGGCGCTCGAAAGTAGCAAACGGGTTTTCATTTTTGGCAGGGACGGGCGCCGCGTCGCGGCTTTGCCCGATCGCCTTCAGGAAACTGTCCATGGAAAGGATGCGTTCCTTGTGCAGGCTGACCGCGTTGTAGACCATGCCGCGCAGTTCGCGCACGTTGCCGGGGAAGCTGTAGGTGGCCAGCACCTGGGCCAGTTCCTTGGGCGGGGTCGGCTTCTTCTTCCCCAGCGACTTGGCCGCCTCGGCCAGGAAGTAGTCCAGCAGCATGGGGATGTCCCCGGGCCTCTCCCTGAGCGGCGGGATGTTGATGCGGTGGGTGCAGAGACGGTAGTAGAGGTCGCGCCGGAAGTCGCCGGCCGCCTCCCGTGCCGCCAGGTCGCGGTGGGTGGCCACCACGATGCGCGCGTTCATCCTCTTGGGACGGTCCCCCCCCAGCGGGAAGTACTCGCCTTCCTGGAGCAGGCGCAAGAGTTTCACCTGCGAAGCGATGCTCAGGTCGCCGATCTCGTCCAGAAACAGCGTACCGTTGCCGGCCTGCTCGATCATGCCGGGGCGGGCCTGGTCCGCGCCGGTGTAGGCACCGCGCACGTGTCCGAAGAGGGTGTCGGCAAACACGGTGTCGTCCAGCCCCGCCACGTTGACGGCGACCAGCGGGCCCGAGCAGCCGCTCAGGGTGTGCACGGCGCGGGCTACCAGTTCCTTGCCCACGCCGCTCTCGCCGGTGATCAACAGCGGCTGGTGGCTCGGGGAGACCGCCTCCACGTAGTTGAACAGGTCGTGCATGCGCGGATCGGCGGTGACGATGTCCACGAAGGCCTCGGGATGCTTCAGCTCGCGCGACAGCATCCGGTCCGACATGGTGCGGAACTCCTGCTGCAGTTCCAGGATGCGCACCGCGCGCAACACGCCCCCCACCAGGCGGTCCTCCTCGTCGGTCTTGACGATGTAGTCGAAGGCGCCCAGCTTCATGCAGCGCACCGCGGTCTCCAGTTGGTTCATGCCGCTCACGATGATGGTCATGATGCCGGGGTGGCTCTCCCCGATCTGCTGCAACAGCGTCTCGCCGCACGGTTGCGGCATGGTGAGGTCCAAAAGCACCAGGCCGATGCCCCCCTGGTCCAGCAGTCCCATCACCTCGCGGCTTTCCTGGCAGGTGACGATGTTGTTGATCCCGGCGCAGCTCTTCAGCGTGAGCGCGAACGACTTGAGCCAGGCGGGCTCGTCGTCGACCAGCAGGATGCCGAAAGCGGGGTAGAGGGTCTTTTTCATGATGCCGAACTCCTGTCGGGGACGGGGAAGGAAAGGGTCACCGTGGTGCCCGCCCCCGGGGTGGACTGAAACTGCAGCGAGCCGCCGTGGTCCTCGACGATTCCCGCGGAAACGGAGAGGCCGAGGCCGGTGCCGCCGCTGTCGCGCTTGGTGGTGAAGAAGGGATCGAGCAGGTGGGGCAGGTGCTCCTGCGCCACCCCCACCCCCTGGTCGGTGACCTGGAGCTGCACCTGCCCCCGGGCCGGGTCGTAGCTGGTGCCCACGAACACCCCGCACTCCCGGTCGGGAAGCGCCTGGCAGGCGTTGAGGACCAGGTTGACGATGACCTGCTCGATGCGCTGGCCGTTACCCAGGATCTGCGGCAGCGCCCCGTGCAGGGCGGCCTGGAAGTGGTTGGTGGAGGAGCGGATGGTCGGGTCGACCAGCCTGAGGGCCGTCCTCGCCACCGCGTCCAGGTCGACCAGCGACTTCTGACCCATGTCCTTGCGGGCGAAGTCCTTGAGGTCGTTGACGATGCGCTTGATGCGCTGGGCGCCGTCCTGCATCTCGTCCAGGATGCGCGGGATCTCGTCGCGCATCTCCGAGTAGGGCACCCCGCCCAGCATGAAGTCGCCGTGCTCGCGGTAGTGTTCCTCCAGGATCTCCTCCGCGTCGTCGTGCACCCGCTTCAGCACCGGGATGTCCAGAAGGAGCAGGCCGTTGGGGTTGTTGATCTCGTGCGCCACGCCGGAGACCAGGGTCCCCAGCGAGGTCATCTTGTCAGCCTGGATCAGCTTGTCCTGGTGGCGTTTCAACTCCTCCAGGGCCTTGTTGCGCTCGGCGACCTCCTGGGCCAGGGCCGTGGTCCGCTCCGCCACCCGCTTGTGCAGGGTCTTGGACCAGAGGGCGATGGCCGCCAGCACGATCAGCAGGGGGACCAGGATCATGGCGCCGTACTTGAGGGCGAGCTCCCTGGTCACCCGGGGGGGATCGTTGACCCCCAGCCAGCGGTTGTAGATCTGGGCGTACTGGCCGGTCTTGATGACGATGGCAAGCCCCTCGTTGAAGCGGGCCAGGAGCTCCTTGTCGCCGCGCTGCACCGCGTAGCAGTACTGCTCGCTCACCACTGCCTTGGCGACCGGGACCAGGTTGGTGAGACGCAGCTCGCGGATCAGGTAGATGCCGGGGAGCTGGGCCACCACCGCGTAATCCCCCTGCCCGGAGGCAAGGAGCCGGAGCGCCTCGGCCGGCGTCGGGGTGAGCACCAGGTCCTTTTCAAACCCCATCTGCTTCAGGCGCTCATGCATGATGCCGGCCTGGAAGACCAGCACCTTCCTGCCGCGCAGCTCTTCCAGGCTCTTGACCGGCTTGGTGTCGCGCCGGGCGAAGATGGCGTGGTGCACGATGGTGTGCGGCGGCGAGAACTCGACCGTGTTCAGGCGCTGGGCCGAATAGGAGAGCCCCTGCAGAATGTCGATGCTGCCGTTTTGCAGCCCGGCGCGCACCTCGGACCAGTTGCCGAAGACGAAGCGGACCTTGAGCCCCATCACCTCGGCGATGGCGCGGGTCAGGTCGACGTTGTAGCCGGCGGGGTTGCCGTCCTTGTCGATGAATTCGTAGGGGGGATAGGCGCGGTCGCCGCCGACCACGACGGTGGTCGGGGTTTCCTGGTGCGTGGGTTCCGGTATGAAATCGGCCGGCGCAGGGAGGCACAGCGGGACCAGCAGCAGGAAAAAGACCAGGAGGATGGTGCCGGAGAAGGCGTGGGTGAGGCGGAGAAAGCTTGTGCCGGAGGATTGCGTTTTGCCTGTCAGGGCGCGGTGGGCCACTGCTTCGTCCTTAAAGCTGGGATACGGGCCTCCCGCCGCCGGTAGGCAGGGGGAAGGCCCATCTCACTATCGCACGCATGAAGCACACAAGTCAATGAAGCTCATGAGAAAGGTGGGCAAAGGGGCAAAGGGGACAGGCACCTTACGGAGCCAGTCCCCTTTACAGGCGCGCCGCCACCAGCTCGGCCAGGTCGCGCGCCGCCATGCTCCCTTCCAACCCGCCGGTCTTGATGCCGTCCTCGAACATGGTCAGGCAGAAGGGGCAGTTGGAGACCAGCATGGGGGCGCGGGTCTCGCCGGCCATCTGCACCCGGGCGGCGCTGATGCGGGTCCCCACCTTCTCCTCGGCGAGGATGCGCCCCCCTCCCCCGCCGCAGCAGAAGCTCTCCATGCGGTTTCTGTCCATCTCGGTGATGGTGCCCCCCAGGCGCTGCAGCATCTCGCGCGGCGGCTCGAAGATGTCGGCGTAGCGGCCGATGTAGCAGGAGTCGTGGTAGGTGCAGTCGAAGCTGTCGCCTGGTTGCAGCTTCAGCCGCCCCTGTTGCACCAGTTCGGCGAGGAAGGTGGTGTAGTGGCGCACCGGGATCTCCAGGCCGAACTCGCGGTAGTCGCGCACCAGGGTGTTGAAACAGTGGGGACAGGTGGTGACGATCTCCTTCACGCCGTACCCCTTGATCCTTTCGATGTTCTCCTGGGCCATGGTCTGGTACAGGTACTCGTTGCCCAGCTTGCGCGGCGGCTCGCCGCAGCACTTCTCCTCCTTGCCGAGGATGCCGATTCTCACGCCCGCCGCGGAGCAGATCTTCGCAAAGGCCTTGGCCACTTCCTTGTTACGTCGGTCGAAGGAGGCATAGCACCCGACAAAATACATGACGTCGTAGGGCTCGCCGCTCTCAAGGGTGACCACGTCCAGCCCCTCGGCCCAGGCGCCGCGCTCGGCCCAGGCCAGCCCGAAGGGGTTGCCGTTCACCTCGTAGTTGCCCATGGCGGTGCGCACCTCGTCGCCGGGGAACTTCCCCTCCATGAGGGCCAGGTTCCGGCGCATCTCGATGATCTTGTTGACGTGCTCGATGTCGACCGGGCAGATCTCCTGGCAGGCGCGGCAGGTGGTGCAGTCCCAGAGCACCTCCTCGGTGACGTAGCGGCACAGGTCCCCCTGCGGCTCGTTGAGCGCCATCTCCCCCACCTGCTGCACCACCCGCATCGGGGAGAGCGGCTTCTCGGTGTACCAGGCGGGGCAGCGGTCCTGGCAGCGTTTGCACAGCGTACAGGCGTCGGCATCGTAGATGTCCTTCCAGGCGAGATCGGTGGCCTTGGCGGCGCCGAACTGCTCGGCGGTCTCATCTTCGAGATTGATGGTCGCGATGGCTCCCTTGGGGCGCAAATCGGTGCAGAGGTAGTTGGCGGGATCGGTGAAGAGATGCCGCAGCTTGGTCCAGGGGATGGCGACGATGAAGGCCATGGCCAGGAAGAAATGTCCCCACCAAAGCGCCTTGTGGGTGACGGAGATGGCGGCGGGGGTCATCCCGGCGAACAGGGGGGTGAGCAGCAGCCCCCCCGGGGAGAGCCGGGCCAGTTCCGGGTTCTGGTGCACCTCGGTGGCGGCCATCCGGAGCGCCTCCACCACGAAACCGGTGATGAGGATGGTGAAGAGGAGCGCGTGGGCCAGGTAGTCGTCCCTTTTGGTCGGAAGCGCTGGGGGGCGGACCAGGAAGCGGCGCACGAAGAGTCCGCCCAGCATGAAGATGGCGATGATGCCGGCCAGGTCGAGGACGAGGGAATAGCCTTTGTAGAAGGTCCCCTTCAGGAAGGTCCATCCCGCCAACGGCGCGGTGAAGTCGGCCTGCAGCATGATGAGCAGGGTGCCGATGAACAGCAGCAGGAAGCCCCAGAAGAAGAAGGCATGCAGCGTCCCCGGCACCTGGACCCGGAGCACCTTGGCCTGGGTCAGTGCGCCGCGCGCCATGAGCTTAAGGCGCAAGGGGAGCCGGTCCAGCCGGTCCAGGGGCTTGCCCTGCCGGTACAGCGGCAGCCGCGACCAAAAGCCCCAGGCGCACCCGCCCAGGGCGAGGAAGGCGAACAGGTACATGACCCAGATCAGGGCATGGTTGACGTTCCAGTAGATCTCGCGTGTCGCTTCCATACGGCACCTCTGCAGTTGCGGAATTGGCAAACTATAGCCGAAGAGGGCGCTTCGGGATAGAGAAAATCTAATAGGCGGGGTTCGGGATGATCGGCCGGAGACGGGCTAGACGTGGTTGCGCAGCATGAGCTCGGCAGGGTGGGGGGCCAGGTAGACCTGCTGCTGCAGGTACTCCTGCCGGTACTTGGCGACGTAATGCTTGAGCAGGGTGAGCGGCACCACCAGCGGCACCAGCCCGTCGTGATACTGCTCGATGAGCTGCAAGAGCTCCTGCTTCTCATAGGGGGTGAGGTTCTTCTTGAAGTAGCCCATGATGTGCATCAGCACGTTGGTCTGTTTCTTCACCGTCGCGTGCAGCTCCAGGGCCTTCATGTAGAGCTCCTGGTAGCGATCCAGCAGCTCGGCAAGAGGAAGCTCCTTGCCCCCGGCCACCAGCGCGCCCAGCTCGCGGTAGAGCTGCGTGCTGTGCGACATGACCAGCAGCTTCTGGCGGGTGTGAAACTGCACCAGCATGCCCAGGTCCGGCCCCTGGGCGAGGAAATCCTTCCAGCGCCGGAAGGCGAACACCCGCTCGATGAAGTTTTCCCGGAGCACCGGGTCGTGGAGCCTCCCCTCTTCCTCCATGGGGAGCTGCGGAAAGCGGCGCGCCACCGCCGCGGCGAAGAGGCCGCTGCCGCTGGCCGGCGGCAGTCCCTCCCGGTACACCTTGACCCGGAACAGACCCGAGGACGGGGATCCCTTCTTGAAGATGAAGCCGCACAGGTCCTCGTGCGCCAACTGCTCCACCTTATTGCGGCAGAACTCGAGCATCTGCCCGGTCTTGTCGACCCGGCTCCGATGGGTCATCAGCCGCGGCTGTGCCGGGTCGCCCTCCAGGCGCATCGCCTCGCGCGGCGTGGTCATGCCGCATTCCACCTCGGGGCAGACCGGCACGAAGCCGAAGAACCGCCCCAGCACCCCGGTGAGGTAGGGGTCGTGCTTGTGGCCGCCGTCGTAGCGTACCTTCTCCCCCAAAAGGCAGGAGCTGACGCCGATCTTTATGGGTGCGCCCGATCCGGACATGAAGAACCTCCCCTGTCCCCCTTTACACCGGGGGCGGGAGACATTGTGGCAGAAAAACAGCCCCTGCGCCAGCGGAAGGGCGTTCAGAACAGCGGCGCCTCCTGGCAGAAGAGACCTTCGCCCATGCAAAGCCGCACCTGTCGGGGAGGCAGCGGCATCCTCAGGTCGTGCCTGGCAACGTGGTTGGTGTTACGGTCCAGCAGAGGCTGCTGCTTGGGATGGCGATTCTCCCTGCGGTCGGGGGACGGTTTGAGCATCAAGAACACGGGGTTGCTCCTTTTTAGACAGTATAGGCAGGCCCACATGTGTATGCAATAATCCAACCAAAGCCATAACACAACGATTTACCGTCATTCACACTGGCAGATGGGTGCAACAAAAGCGACAGCAGGACAAAAAACCGTTGCGTGGCGCCGAGTCTTTGACAGCAGGCACTGTCATAGTCACGCAGCGATGTAGTCATCGCGGTTGCCAGTTGTTTCCTTGGTACATCGGCCCACAATTGAACATTCAACACTTTCTGATATAAACCTAACTGTTGTCTTTCCACCACACGCCGGCAACACCAACAAGCGGAGAGATGCCGATGTTCGACTCGCTGGAGCAATGCCGCGCCCTGTTCGATGAGCTGCCCCTGGGAATGTTCATCCAGGGCCCGGACGGCGCGCCGCTGTACGTCAATGCCGCCGCCCTCGAGATCTTCGGGATGGAGCGCGACCAGTTCCTGCGCCACCACAGCGCGTCCCCCCAATGGCACCTCTGTAGCGCCCAGGGAACTCCTCTGCCGCCCGACCAGCATCCCGCCATGTCCGCCCTCCAGGGCACTCCCGCCCGCGAAGTCAGCCTCGCCATCCACAACCGCCGCAGGGGGCGCCTGGTGCCGGTCAGCATGGACGCCATGCCGCTCAAGTCGAAGGAAGGGACCGCTCCGTCCCGGGTCTGCGTGCTCTTCAGAGAAATCGCCGAGGCGGAAAGGGCCCTGCACGAGAGCGAATCCCGCTACCGCGCCATGGCACAGACCCAGGCCGAGTTCGTGGTCCGCTACCGGCGCGGTGGCACGCTCACCTTCGTCAACGACACCTACTGCCGCTATCTCCAGAAGGAACGGGAGGTACTGCTGGGCCAGAATTTCTACCCATTCCTTTTCCTGCAGGACCGCGAAGCCTTGATCCGCTGCGTCGAGAGCATGACCGGGGAGACCGAGAGCCAGTCGCTGGAGGTACGGGCATGGCTCCCGGACGGACGCCTGGTATGGCAGAAGTGGAACAACACCGTCATCGTGGACGAGGCCGGGCAGGTGGTGGAATTTCAGGCCAGCGGCATGGACATCACGCGCAGCAAGCAGGCCGAGGAAAGCCTCAAGAAGAGCGAAGAGCGCTACCGCTCCCTGTTCGACAACATGTTGAACGGCTTCGCCTACTGCAGGATGATCCTGGATTCCGCCCTCCCCCTCGATTTCGTGTTCCTGGAGGTGAACCAGAGCTTCGAACGGCTCACCGGACTGCGCGCGGCGGGGGGGAAGCGGATGAGCGAAGTGCTGCCGGGGCTGTGGGATTCGGACCCCGAGCTGCTTGCCGCCTTCCGGCGCGTTGCCCTGTGCGGGAAACCGGAGCAGATGGAGTGTTACGTCAACGCCATCAGCGAGTGGCTCTCGGTATCGGTCTACAGCCCGGAGCCGGGGTGCTTCGTCATCGTCTTCGACGTGATCACCAAGAGAAAGCGCACCGAGGAATGCCTCGCCTTCCTGGCCCAGTCCCACACCTCGGCAACGCCCGACGAGCAGTTCTTCCACCGCCTGGCCCGCTACCTGGCCGGCACCCTGGACATGGATTTCATCTGCATCGATCAGCTTGAGGAAGGAAACCTCTGGGCCAGCACGCTGGCCGTCTACTACAACGGCAACTTCGAGGAGAACGTCCGCTACACCCTCAAGGACACCCCCTGCGGCGAGGTGGTGGGGCACAACATCTGCTGCTACCGCGAGGGGGTGCGCCAGCTGTTCCCCAACGACCAGGTGCTGCAGGACCTGAAGGCCGAGAGCTACCTGGGCGTGGTGCTGTGGGGCTCCACCGGGGTCCCCATTGGGCTGATCGCGACCATCGGCCGCAAGTCTTTGTCGAACCGGGACCTGGCGGAAGAGATCCTGCAGATGGTGAGCGGCCGGGCCGCCGCGGAGCTGGAGCGCCGCATCCACGAGGAGGAGCGCCTGAGGCTGGAGCAGCAGCTCTTGCATGCCCAGAAGCTGGAGAGCCTCGGGATCCTCGCCGGCGGCATCGCCCACGACTTCAACAACATCCTGACCGGGATCCTCGGCAACTCCAGCCTGGGGCTGATGCGCATCGATCCCGCCTCGCCTGCGGTGGAGAACCTGCAGAACATCGAGAAGGGGGCCATCAGGGCGGCCGACCTGGCCCGGCAGATGCTCGCCTACTCCGGCAAGGGGATGTTCGTGGTCGAGCCCGTCAGCCTGAACGGCCTGCTGACCGAGATGGTCCACCTGCTGGAGGTCTCCATCTCCAAGAATTCGCAGCTGGTGCTGGAACTGGCCCAGGAGCTGCCGCCGGTGCAGGCGGATTCCACCCAGTTGCGCCAGATCGTGATGAACCTGGTGATCAACGCTTCCGAGGCCATCGGCGACCGGGGGGGGACCATCACCGTCCGCAGCGGCCTGCGCCACTTCAACGAGCAGTACCTGAAAGGGGCCTGGTCCGAGAAGGAGATCAAGGAAGGGGAATACCTGTTCCTGCAGGTGGAGGATGACGGCTGCGGCATGGACGAAACCACGCTGTCGCGCATCTTCGACCCCTTCTTCACTACCAAGTTCACCGGCCGTGGCCTGGGGATGTCGGCGGTGTTGGGGATCATCAGGGGCCACCGGGGCGCCATCAAGGTGGAGAGCAAACCCGGCCGCGGGACCACCTTCACCGTCATCCTCCCCGCCAGTGAGCTTCCGGTCCAGGACCAGGCAGGGGAGCCGCAGCCCGCGCCGGAGGAAACGTGGCAGGGAAGCGGGACGGTGCTGTTGGTGGACGACGAGGAATTCATCTGCACCGTCGGGGCTTCCATGCTGGAGCAGTTGGGCTACCAGGTGGTGACGGCGCTGAGCGGCAGCAGGGCGGTGGAACTGTATCGGGACCGGGGAGACGTGCGCTTCGTCATTCTCGACCTGACCATGCCGCACATGGACGGGGAGCAGACCTACCACGAACTGAGGAAGATCGACGCGGAGGTGAAGGTGATCATTTCCAGCGGCTACAGCGAGCAGGAGGTGACCCGGAAACTCTCCGGGACCGGCTACCTCGCCTTCATCCAGAAACCCTACACCATGCAGGCGCTCACCGATGTGATGAAGCGCTGCGACACCCGGCGCCGGGGCCCCAGGAGCTGACGGAGGGGGACAGGGGCAGCAAAGGGTCCCCCCTCCCCCCCGCGGGAGGGGGCTAGGGGGTGGGGGCAATTGCGGGCATTGGTACTGCTGGCACGTTCACCGATAACGCTGCGGCAGAGGGGGACAGGCACCTTGCGGAGCCAGTCCCCTTCTCGCTATGCGAGCCCGAAGCGCTGCTGCACCTCGGCCGGCGCCTCTTCGAACCCCTGGAACTCCATGGTGTAGCTGCCGCGCCCCTTGCTCGCGCTGCGCAGCTCGGTCATGTAGCCGAACATCTCCGCCAGGGGCACGGTCGCCTTGACCAGCTCCAGCTCTCCGCGCCGGTCCAGCCCCTCCACCCGTCCCCGTTTCTGCTGCAGTCCCCCGAGCACCTTGCCCAGGTGCTCCGTCGGCGCCTCCAGCTCCAGCTTCATGATCGGCTCCAGCAGCATGGGAGCCCCCTCGCGCGCCGCCAGCACCACGCCGCGCTGGGCCGCACCGCGCAGGGCGAGCTCCGACGGAGCCGGCGCACCCGGCTCCACCGGGACCTCCAGCACCCGCACCTCCAGGTCGGTCAGGGCGTAACCGGTGAGGCTGCCGCCGCTGCAGGCGTCCAGCAGGCTCTGCTGCACCGCGGCCAGCAGTTCGGCCGTGACCGGCGGGGCCGGGTCCGGCAGCACGGTCCTGACGCCGGCGCCGCGCGGGAGCGGGGTCAGGCGCAGCAACAGTTCGGCAGGCTCCGGGCGCTTGTCGGCCAGGGCCTGGAAGAACTCGCGCCGGGTCACCTCGCGCCTGAGCGTCTCGCGATAGACCACCCGCGGCCGCCCCGTCTTCACCTGCACCCCGTACTCGCGCCGGAGCCGGTCGATGACGATCTCCAGGTGCAACTCCCCCATCCCGGTCAGGATGGTCTGCCCGGTCTCCTTGTCCTCGTGCACGCGGAAGGTCGGATCCTCCCACTGGAAAAACTCGAGCGTCCCCAACAGGTGGGCCCGGTCTTCCACCCCTTTCGCCTCCACGGCCAGTGACACCACCGGCTCGGGCACGCTTACCCCTTCCAGGAGCAGGGGATGGGCCGGGTCGCAGAGGGTATCGCCGGTCAGGGTCGACTGGCAACCGGTCACCGCCACGATGTCCCCCGCCAGCGCCTCGGCGACCTCCTCCCGCCGGTGCGCGTGCATCCGGAACAGGTGCCTGACCCGCTCGTTGCCGCCGCGGCTAGCGTTCAACAGGGCAGCGCCGGTTTTCACCCTGCCGGAGTAGATGCGCAGGTAGGTGAGACGCCTCCCCTCCTCCGCCATCACCTTGAAGGCCAGCGCGCGCAGGGGCTGGTCCGGGTCGCAGGTAAAACGCTCTGCCTCGCCGCTGCCGGGACGCCTCCCCACCATGGCCGGGAGGTCGAGGGGGGACGGCAGGTACAGGCAGACCGCGTCGAGGACCGGCTGCACCCCCTTGTTGCGCAGCGCCGAACCCAGCAGCACCGGAAAGATCTGGCAGGTAAGCGTTCCCTTGCGCAGGGCCCGGTGCAGATCTGCCGCAGCCACCTTGCGCCCCTCCAGGAAGTCCGCCATTACCTGGTCGTCGAAGTCCGCGGCCACCTCCGTCAACTCCAGGCGCGCCTGTTGTAGCGCTTCCCGGTATTCGGCGGGGACCGGCGCCCGCAGCACCGTCCTGCCCAGGTCCTGCTCCGAGAAGGTGAGCAACTCTTCGCCGATCAGGTCGATCACCCCCGAGAAGGCGGCCTCCGTCCCCAGCGGCAGTTGCAGCAGGGCCGCCCGCGCCCCCAGGCGCTGTGCCATGTGCGCCAGCACGTGGCCGTGCTCCGCCCCCATCCGGTCCATCTTGTTAATCAGGCAGACCCTGGGCACCCGGTAGCGATCGGCCTGGCGCCAGACCAGCTCGCTCTGGGGCTGCACCCCCTCGACGGCGCTGAAAATGGCCACCGCTCCGTCCAGGACCCGTACGCTGCGCTCCACCTCGATGGTGAAGTCGATGTGGCCGGGGGTGTCGATCAGGTTGAGCCGGTTGTCGCCCCAGCGGCAGGAGGTCGCGCTGGCGGTGATGGTGATGCCGCGCTCCTGTTCCTGCGGCATCCAGTCCATGACCGCCTGGCCGTCGTGCACCTCGCCCATCTTGTGCGTCTCGCCGCTGTAGAAGAGTATCCGCTCAGTGACCGTAGTCTTACCTGCATCGATATGGGAGATGATGCCTATGTTTCGGATGTGGGAAACGTCAAGGGCAGAAATTGTCGTTCTCCTTTGGGCGGTGGTCGTAGAACAGTGGCCCGAAAATCTCAATGATATCCGACCTCCTGCAGAAGTCAAAAAGGGTATGCCAGGTACTGCCGGCAGCTTTCTGTTGCTTTGTGTGGGTTGCGCATTGACATCCGGCATGCTATGCATTAGTTTTTACTAATTCAAAACACGAGATCTGCCTCAATAACACAATCAAGGAGGAAGCTACCACGATGAAAACGATCAATCTTCTGCTCGCCGCCACACTGTCTGCCGCCGTCGCCCTAGGCACACCGCCCCTGCTGCATGCCACCCAGGACAAGGCCGAAACCACCAAGGCCGACAACACCAGGAAGAACAAGGAAGAGAACAAGGGCGCCACCGCCGAACAGCAGAAGGAGAACAAGACCGACCGGGAGATCACCCGGGAGATCCGGCGCACGGTGGTGAAAGACAAGTCCCTGTCCATCACGGCCCACAACGTGAAGATCATCACCAAGGACGGGCACGTCACCCTGAAAGGGCCGGTCAAGAGCGAAGACGAGAAGAAGACGGTGGAAAAGGCTGCAGTCGCCGTGGTCGGCAAGGCGAAGGTGAGCAACGAACTGGAAGTCGCGCCGCCCAAGGAGAAGAAAGACAAGAAAGAGAAGAAGGAGAATATGGACCAGAAGGAGCAGAAATAACCGCGGCCAAGGCGGATTACGCCGGCTCACGTCAAAGGCCAGACTGCGCTTGCAGCCTGGCCTTTATCGTTGCCGGATGGGCACCGCCTAGCGGTTGCGGCGCTCCTGCTTGCGGGCCAGGAGCAGCTCCCACTGCCGCTGCACCTCCTCAGGCGCGTAGCGCTTGAAAAAGCGGGGGAAAAACCTGGCGATGAGCCTGTCTTCCCAGGTGAAGGTGGCCACCCAGCGTTCCGCGGGATCCGTTTCACGTTCTTCTTTCATGGTCCCCACCCCGAAATTACCAGCGTCCGGTCAGTTGCACCTGGCGCGCGGAAGCCTTCACCCACAGTTTTCCGTTGATGAGCTCACCGGCCACCATGCCGGTCGCCGCCCCCAGACCGTCGGCAAGTAGATCATACCAACCGAAGTGGGTTCCCGTAAACTCGTCCGCCACTTCGATGGCGAAACCGGGAATCATGGCGAGCGCCGTGGCAGCGACCATCCGCTTGGGCCGTTCCAGGTCCGTGGCGTGATACAGGACGGTATCCGAGACGAGGCCAAGGACGGCGCCGCCGCTGAAATGGGAAATCTTGTCCTTGTCGATGGCGTGAGCCGGCAGGGCAAACAGTAATGCAAGGAGAGCGATGGCTGTTTTCATTGCTGTAACCTCCTGTACCGCTGTGCTGCGATCGATTGCACCATGTGCCTACAGGAAAGCCGCTACAGGCCACCATTTTACCGAATTGCCGCGTCCTGACTACCGCCCGTGAAATATTTTGTTGGCAAACGTTAATCGTCTACAAAAAGCGATGCTCTTGCAGCAATGAGGTTTGTTGTATAATATCCGATGTCGAAATGACCAGCGAACACCACCGGGCAGCGAAGGAGCGACTATATGAACAAGCAAGAGATCCTGGACTTTCTCAATTCCAATCCCATATTCCACATGGCGACAGCCGACGGCGACACGCCGCACGTGCGCGGCATGCTGTTATACAGGGCCGATGAGAACGGCATCGTCTTCAATACCGGCAAGATCAAGGATCTTTACCACCAGTTGAGCAAGAACCCGAAGGTCGAGCTCTGTTTCAGCAACGGCATCTTCGAGAACCTGATCCAGGTCAGGATCGCCGGCACCGTGGAAGCGTTGGAAGATCTGGACCTGAAAATGGAGATCGTGGCCAAGCGCGACTTCCTGAAGCCATGGATCGACCGGGTCGGCTACGAGCAGTTGGCCGTGTACGTGCTGAAGAAGGGAACGGCCACCGTGTGGACCATGGCGACCAACACCGACCCCAAGGAGTTCATTCAGCTCTAGCGGTCGGACTCTCACCTGACCATGACGAAAGGCGTCTCCCCGTAAAGGAAGACGCCTTTTTTGTTGTCCCTATTTCCCCCAACTCACACTATTTCGGTCATGCGGTTGACGGTCTTGTCGGTGATCATGTCGCCGACGGCGGCAACGTAGGCCTTGAAATGGGCCGACTCCATGTGCTGCTCGAAAGCGGTCTGGTCCTTCCAGTTCTCGTAGAACACGAAGACGGCCGGGTCGGCATTGTCCTGGTGCAGGCGGTACTCGATGCATCCCTGCTCCTCCCGGGTCGGGGCGAGCATCTTGATGACTTCCGCTTTTACCGCCTCGATGCAGCCACTTTTTGCCGTCAGTTTTGCCACGATGGTTACTTTTGACATGTTGTCCCCTTTGTTCTGGATGTAGATCCCGCGCAGCTTGCGGGGTGGTCACGGCTTGGCGCGCTCGATGATCTCCTCCAACGGCAGGCCCCGGTTGGCCCAGAGGGGGAGTTGGTCGACCGCGTCGAAGAAGGCGATCTCGTCGGCGAACGCCTGTTGCCAGGGGTTGCCGTCGGGGGCGAACGTGCCGCACGGCACGAAGGTCACATAGCCGGGGTACGACTCGTCCACGTAATCCGGATCAGGCTCGCCCGGCAGCGGGGGCGGCGCCAGTTCCCCTTCCTTTATGGTCAGGGGAAAGAGCCAGCAGGCGGTCGGTTTGAAGGTCCACTTGTGCACGCCCAGGTGCACCGCGAGCCCCTGCAAGAGGCACATGTGGTCGCTGGTGGCGAACACGCACCTGGTGTGGTTGAAGTGGGGCGGGAAGGCGTCCGTGGTGAAGGCAAAGGGCCTGGTCGCGGTCTTTACTCCCCGGGTGCCATCGGGCCACGAGCCTGCCACGATATATTCGCCGGGAAGGCCCGCGAAGTGCTCCGGGTAGCGCCCCACCACGGCCCGGATCAGCTCGTCTTCTCCCGGCAGCAGGTAGACGCCGTCATAGCAGCAAAGCCCTTGGCATCCGGCCGGGTCACATCCCTTCACCAGCATCGTCACGTCATTATCCATAGCTGCTCGTGCATCCTACCAATGGTGGAGGGGACTGGCTCCGCCAGGTGCCTGTCCCCTTAGCTTCCAGAAGGTGGCTGAGCGGACAGGAGCGTTCCGCCAGAGGGACAGGCACCTAACGGAGCCAGTCCCTTCTTCTCTTTAAAGAAAAAAGGGCTATGCGGTCAGCATAGCCCTTCTTGTTGGTTTACCGTGGTGCCCGGAGCCGGGGTCGAACCGGCACGGCTGTGAGGCCGACGGATTTTAAGTCCGTTGCGTCTACCAATTCCGCCATCCGGGCCGATCCGGTCGGTTGCTGCTGCTAGATGTTGTTCACGCGCTCCCGCAGGTCTTTACCGGTCTTGAAGAACGGGGTCTTCTTGCTCGGGATGCTGACGATTTCACCGCTCTTCGGGTTCCTCGCCTCGCGCGGTTCGCGGTCACGGATGGTGAAGCTGCCAAAGCCGCGGATCTCGACCTTGTCGCCGTTGGTGAGAGCCTCGCTCATGGCGTCGAACACCATGGAGACTACCGCCTCGGAATCTTTGCGGGTCAGAGCACCGCGTACTTCAACCAGTTTGTCGATCAGTTCGCTCTTAGTCATTTAAACACCTCAATATGAACTCTATAAGATTACTCAGTCGGCGAAGTGACTGGTTTATTCTTCAGTGCTCTTCTTCAGCTTCTCCTTGAGGAGGTCGCCGAAGCTGGAGGTTGCCTCGCCCTGGCTACCCATGTAGGAAGCCATCTCGGCTTTCTCCATTGCGGTCTGCAGCGCCTTGATGGAGAGGGCAATCTTCTTGTCGACCATGTCCACGTTCAGGACCACCGCCTCGAGCTCGTCGCCCACGTTGGCGAAGTCCTTCGGGGAAGCGACCTTCTCGTAGGAAATCTCGGAGACGTGGATCAGACCTTCGATCCCTTCCTCGATCTCGACGAAGATGCCGAAGTCGGTCACGGAGGTCACCTTGCCGTTGACCTTGGAGCCGGGCTTGTACTTCCTGGGGATCTCTTCCCACGGATCCGGAACCAGCTGCTTGATGCCCAGGGAGAGACGCTCGTTCTCGACGTCGATGTTGAGAACAACGGCCTGCACGGTCTGGCCCTTGCTGAACAGCTCGCCCGGGTGCTTCACGCGGCGGGTCCAGGAGATGTCGGAGACGTGGACCAGGCCGTCGATGCCGTCCTCGATGCCGATGAAGACGCCGAAGTCGGTGATGTTCTTGATCTGTCCTTCGATCTTGGTGCCGACCGGATAACGCTCGCCGATCACGGTCCAGGGGTTGACCTCGGTCTGCTTGAGGCCCAGGGAGATCCTGCGGTTGCCCGGATCCACGCCCAGGATCACCGCCTCGACTTCCTCACCAACCTTGAGGATTTCGGACGGGTGACGCACGCGACGGGTCCAGGACATCTCGGAGACATGCACCAGGCCTTCGATGCCGTCCTCGAGGGAGATGAATGCGCCGTAATCGGTGAGGCTGACCACCTTGCCGCTCACGCGCTCGCCTTCCTGGTAACGGTCGGCAACGTTGAGCCACGGATCGGGCACGGTCTGCTTGAGGCCCAGGGAGATCTTCCCTTTCTCGCGGTCGTACTTGAGCACCATGACCTTCAGGGTGTCGCCCACCTTGACCATTTCGGACGGGTGGCCGAGGCGGCCCCAGGACATGTCGGTGACGTGCAGCAGGCCGTCCACGCCGCCCAGGTCGACGAACGCGCCGTACTCGGCGATGTTCTTCACCACGCCGTTGACGACGTCGCCTTCCTTCAGGGTGGACAGGGTCTCGGTCCTTGCCTTGTCACGCTCTTCCTCGAGCAGCACGCGGCGGGACAGCACCAGGTTGCCACGCTTTCTGTTCAGCTTGAGGATGCGGAACTGGTAGGTCTGGCCGACGAAGCGGTCCATGTTGCCGCCGGGGCGCAGGTCGACCTGCGAAGCCGGGAGGAACGCTTCCACGCCGACGTCGACGGTCATGCCGCCCTTCACCTTGCCGGTGATCTTGCCTTCGATGACGCCGCCTTCGCCGGCTGCGGCGATGGCTTCCCAGGCGACCTGGGAATCGGCCTTCTTCTTGGAAAGGACCATGTGGCCGCGGATGTTCTCACCGCGCTCGAAGTAGACGTTGACTTCGTCACCGACCTTGACGGTCAGTTCGCCGTTCTCGTCGATGAACTCGGCGATGCGGATGGCGCCTTCGGACTTGTAGCCGACGTCAACCAGCACCACGTCCTGCTCGATCTGAACCACGACCGCCTTGACGACTTCGCCGCTCTGCGGCTGCCTCAGACTGTCCTGGAAAAGGTCAGCAAACTCGCCACCCATTTCTGCCTGGTCCAGCTCCTCGTCATTATCGTGTAACCGCCTAATCGGCATATCTTTTTTCTTGAACGTACGTTTTTCTTCACCCATTGAAACCGTTACCCCCTCGTGTAATCTCCATATAAAATCGAGCTAATTTAGCACATCGGACAAAAATATCAACCTATTTTATCCTTGTCGATGGCCGAAATTCTTTCCGTCACTTCGTCGATCAACCACTTCGGCGTCGATGCCCCAGCCGTCACCCCGACCCGCTGCACCCCTTCGAACCAGGCCGGGTCGATCTGGCCGGCGGTCTCGATGTGGTGCGTGCGCGGCAAAAGCTCGCGGCAGATCTGGGCCAGTCGCTTGGTGTTGGCGCTGTTGAAGCCGCCGATGACGATCATGCAGTCGACCTCGCCGGCCAGCTTCTTGGTTTCTTCCTGACGCACCGCGGTGGCGTCGCAGATGGTGTTGTAGACCCGGGTCTCGCCGCCGCGGGCCAGGCAGGCCGCCACCACCTCGTTCAGGTGTTCGAAGGACTGCGTGGTCTGCGCCACCACCCCCATCTTGGCCATGCGCGGCAGCCTCTCGACGTCCTTGCCGGAGCTGACCACGTAGACCCGGCCGGTGGCGTAGGAAACGATCCCCTGCACCTCGGGATGGACCGCGTCCCCGACCACGACCACGTCGTACCCTTCCTTGGAGAGCGTGGCCACGTGCTCCTGGGCCTTCTTGACGAACGGGCAGGTGGCGTCGACGATCTCGAGATTGGCGCGCACGGCGGCTTCCAGTTCCTCGGCGGCGACGCCGTGGGAGCGGATGATCACGGTACTGCCGTTTTTGATCTCGGCCACGTCCTCGACCGATTTCACCCCCATCTCCTCGAGGCGCTGCACCACCTGCGGCGAATGGATGATCGGCCCCAGGGTGTAGGTGTCGCCGCCCTTGTCGGCGGCGTCGAAGGCGAGATGGGTGGCCCTTTTCACCCCGAAGCAAAAGCCCGCGTGTTTGGCCAGTATCACTTCCATGGTTACCTCTTGTCGTCCTGCGCCAGGCGCTCACGTACGGCGTTTTCCATGACGGTCAGCACTTCCTCGATGGAGAGGCTGGTGGAGTCGATGGGGAGCGCATCGTCGGCCTGCTTGAGCGGCGCGTGCTCGCGCCCCTCGTCCTGCTGGTCGCGCTGGATCACCTTGGCGATGGTCTCCTCGAGCGTCGCCTTGTCGCCGCGCGCGGCCAGTTCCAGGTAGCGGCGGCGGCCGCGTTCCTCGGCGCTGGCGGAGAGGAAGAACTTCACCTCGGCGTCCGGGAAGACCACGGTGCCGATGTCGCGTCCCTCCAGGATGACGCCCCCCTTGGCCCCCATGGCGCGCTGCATGGTCAGAAGCGCCTCGCGCACCGGCTTGCGGGCCGAGATGGCGGAGGTCAACAGGCCGATCTCCTCGGTGCGAATCTCGGTGGAGACGTCCTCGCCGTTGGCAAGCACGCGGCAGTTCTCGCCGTCCCTGACGAAGGTGACTTCCAGCCCGCGGCACAGTTCGGCAAGCCGGGCGTCGTCATCGGTGGCGATGCCGGCGCGCTTGGACATGAGGGCGACGGCGCGGAACATGGCGCCGGTGTCGATATGAATGTAACCGAGGCGCTGGGCCAGAAGCTTGGTGAGGCTGCTCTTGCCCGCCCCGGAGGGTCCGTCTATGGCTACGATTACGCCGTTTTCTCTAACTGCACTCAACGCTGTACTACCCCCTCGAGAAGTTCACGGAAGCCGGGGAACGAGGTGGCGATGCAGTCGACGTCGGAGATGGTGGTTTCTCCCTGTGCGACCAGCCCTGCCACCATCATGGACATGGCGATCCTGTGATCGCCGAAGCTGTCGGCGGCGCACGCCTTGAGGGCGGATACGCCGGTAATTTCCATGCCGTCCGGCGTCTCCACCACGGTGACCCCGGCTCGTCTTAAATTGTCCGCCATGGCGGTGATGCGGTCGGTTTCCTTGACCCGCAGTTCCTCAGCGCCGCTCACCACGGTGGTCCCTTCGGCGAGGGCCGCCGCGACGCAGATGGCAGGAAACTCGTCGATGGCGCGCGGCACCACCTCGCCGGAGATCGCCATGGCCTTCAACGGCGCGTAGCGCACCCGGATGTCGGCCACCGGCTCGCCGGTCTCGTCGCGTTCGTGCAGAAGTTCGAGGTCCGCCCCCATCCCCATCAGGATGTCGATGATGCCGGTGCGGGTCGGGTTGATTCCGACTCCCTTGATGACCAGTTCCGCTCCCGGAACGATCGATCCCGCGACCATGAAGAAGGCGGCCGAGGAGATGTCGCCGGGGACAACGATGTCGCGTCCGGTCAGTTCGGCGCCGCCGCGGACCTTGACCCCGCCCGGGAAGGTTTCCACGTGAGCGCCGAAGGCGCGCAGCATCCGCTCCGAGTGATCGCGGGAGAGATGCGGCTCGCGCACCACGGTCTCACCTTCGGCGTAAAGTCCCGCCAGCATGATGGCCGACTTCACCTGGGCGCTCGAGACCGGGGAGTCGTACTCGATCCCCTTGAGCTTGGAGCCCTGGATGGCGAGCGGCGCCTTTTCCCCGCCGGCGCGGCCGCCGATGTGGGCGCCCATCTTGGAGAGCGGGCCCACCACGCGTTTCATGGGGCGGGCGCGCAGGTACTTGTCGCCGGAGAGGACCGAGAAGAAGCTCTGGCCCGCCAGAAGCCCGGTGAGAAGCCTCATCGAGGTGCCGGAGTTGCCGCAGTCCAGCACGTCGGTCGGCTCCTCGAGGCCGTGCAGCCCCTTGCCCACGATGGTCACCGTCTCGCCGTCGTCGTCGATCTGCACACCCATGGCGCGGAACGCCTCCAGGGTGGCCAGCGCGTCCTCGCCGCGCAGGAAGCCCGAGACCTTGGTCACGCCGTTGGCGATGGAGCCGAACATGATGGAGCGGTGCGATATCGACTTGTCGCCCGGGACGCGGATCTCGCCGCGCACGCTCTTGGCGGGTTGAACGGTGTAGCTTTGCATGAAGCACCTCGCTGCCGCTTTCAATTTTTTCTGCCGAACCTGGTCGGACTGGTCGGACTGGTCGGACTGGTCGGACTGGTCAGACTAGTCGGACCGGATTCGCCGCCTGCGGACCGCTGTTAGAGAATCGCGTCCCGCTTCTGCTTGGAGTTCAGGAAAAAGGCCTGCAGGCCGTCGGCATCGCCCTGGTCCACCAGGGTGCGCAGTTTCTCCAGGTACATGGAGAAAAAGTCCATCATCTCCAGGATCGCCTCGCGGTTGGTAAGCGCGATGTCGCGCCACATGACCGGGTCGGACGATGCAATCCGGGTGAAGTCCCTGAAGCCTCCCGCGGAAAAGGAGAGCAGATCGCCGCCGAAACGGTCGTAGCCGTCCACGGCGTTCACCAGCGAGTAGGCCACCATGTGCGGCAGGTGCGAAATGGCGGCGACCACCAGGTCGTGCTGCACGGGGTCCATGAGCGGTACGGTGGAACCGGCCACCTTCCAGAGCTCGACCACCTTCTCCAGCGCCACTCGATCGGTGTTGGCGGTGGGGGTGACGATGCAGCGCCTGCCCACGTAAAGTGTGGAAAAGGAGGCCTCGACGCCCGAGTGTTCGGTTCCGGCGATGGGATGCCCGCCAACAAAAAAGGTCCCTTCCGGCATGAGCGGCTCGCACGCCGTCACCACGGTTTCCTTGACGGAACCGCCGTCGGTGACGATGCAGCCGGGAGCGAGGTAGGGCGCGATTTCGGCGACCACCTTGGGTATGGTGCAGACCGGGGTCGCCACGAAGACCAGATCGGCTCCGGCCACCGCTTCCCTGGCATCGGTGCTGTAACTGTCCAGAACGCCCAGTTCGACGCCGCGCTTCAGGTTGGCTTCGCCGCGGCCGACGCCAACCACCTCGTTGACAGACCCTTTCTCGCGCAGCACGCGGGCCAGGGATCCGCCGATCAGCCCGACGCCGATCACGACCATCTTCTTGAACTGGACCATGCTAGTTCCCCCTCACTGACGTGCCCGGGGGTACGAGCCCAGCACCTTCACGAACTGGCAGCAGGTGCCAAGTTCCTGCACCGCCTCGCCGACGGTGGGATCGGAGATGTGCCCGGAGAGGTCGAGATAGAAGATGTATTCCCACGCCTTCTTCTTGAGCGGGCGGGACTCGATCTTGGAGAGGTTGATGCCGCGCTTGGCGAACGGCTCCAGCATCCGGTGCAGGATGCCCGGCTGGTCGCGCACCGAGAACATGAGCGAGGTCTTGTCGTCGCCACTGGCCTCGGCCATCTTCCGGCCGATGACCAGGAACCTGGTGAAGTTGTTCACCTGGTCCTCGATGCGGGCCTTGACGATCTTAAGGTTGTAGATGGAAGAGGCGTACTCGCTGGCGATCGCCGCCGCGGTGTAGTCCTCGGCCACGATCTGGGCGGCGAGCGTCGTGGAGGCGACGTCGACCAGGGGCACGTTGGGAAGGTTCTCGGCGAGCCACTTGCGGCACTGGGCCAGGGGCTGCGGGTGCGAGTAGACCTTCTTGATATCTTCGAAGCGCCCGGTCCTGGAAAGCAGGAAGTGGGACACCTCCAAAAGGACCTCGGCGTTGATCTTCAGCTCGCTCTCCATGAACATGTCGAGCGTGTGCGAGATCATCCCTTCGGTGGTGTTCTCCACCGGGACCACGCCGTAGTACGCCTCGCCCTTCTCCACCGCCTCGAACACCGCGGGGATGGAGCGCTCCGGCGACAGCGACGCCGAGAGGCCGAAGTGCTGCATGGCCGCCAGGTGGCTGAAGGTGGCGTTGGGTCCCAGGAAGGCGACTTTCAACGGCTTTTCCAGCGCCAGCGACGCGGAAATGATCTCGCGGAAGACGCCGCGCACCGCCTCGGCCGGGAAGGGGCCGGGGTTCGCCGCGGTGAGACGGTCATAGATCTCTCTCTCGCGGCTGGGCACGTGGAAGTCGCTGCGGTTTTCGGTCTTCACCGCGCCGACCTGCATCACGAGCTTGGCCCGCTCGTTGAGAAGTTCCAGGATGCGATCGTCCACCGCATCTATTTCCTGACGGAGTTTTGCCAGAGTCTGCTTTTCTTTCAAAGCTTTCGGTCACCTTTCAGGAGGGATAGTGGCTTTTTGCGGAGCAGATACTTATAAGGCACCCGTCGCAAATATGCAACTTTTTTTCTCTTTCTCAGGTCACCTCGGGGTGCGCCTCGGGGTTCATCGGGTTCATGCGGACCGCGAGCGAGAACAGGTAGGGGTAGTCCTTCTGCAGGTGCGCCATGTAGGAGAGCCACTCCATGAGGAGGTAGGTGTGCGCCCGTTTTATGTCGCCGCTTAAGTGATCCATGTCGCTGGCCGGGAGCCCGGTGAGGGAGCGGCGCGCCTGGAGTTCCTCGATCAGGTGGAACACCGCCCAGAGGAGATCGGTGAACGAGTCGTGCTCCAAAAGGTTCGGGTTCTCCATGAGCGACAGCATCACCCCCTTCCTCTCGGAGAGAAAGGTCCTCAGGGCGACCAGGTCGCCGGAGCGGGAATCGGGACGGATTTCATGGTCCTTCAGAAACGCCCTGGCAGCCTGGTAATCCTCCTCGTGCCAGCGCACCGTGACCCTGAGCTTCCTGGAGAGTTCCTCGCCGTCCGGGTAGAAGTCGTGCAGGTCACGAAGCAGCGGGGAGCCGACCTCGCTGAAGAAGATGCCGATGACCATGTTGAGCTTCTTGATCATGGCCTCGCGTTCGCGCTCCTTGAGCACGCGTTCGATCATCAGCGTCACGAAGAGCACGTAGACCGGGAGGAAGGCCACGTTGGACATGAAGCCGAAGCCGATTTCCTCGGCACGCGGGAACAGGAGGTAATCGGCCAGGTACAGGATCAACGAAACCAGGAGCAGCAGCCAGACGATGCGGTCCTTGGGCAGACGCAGAAATCTCAACGGGGACCTCCTGAAATCAAAAACACAAAGGCTAAAAGCTCTAACGCAAAGGCGCAAAGCCACTAAGGCGCTGAGAAAAAACTAAGAGCATTGCACAACAGAGGCAAAGCCGCCGGGGGAAAGTTCAAGAGTACGGCTGGAAAGCGGAACACAGGCGGGTTCTTATACTGGGTTTTGCTTTAAAACACAAGATATTGGTTTCTCTTCGCGCCTTTGCGGCTTGGCGCCTTTGCGTTGAGGTTTTAGGCGCCTACCCTATTCGCTTCAGCCCGTCGGCGATGCGGATGGTGGCGCCGCGCCAGGTGGGGAAGATCCCGGAAACCACCCCCACCGACAAGGCGGCCAGCAACTCCAGCAGGATGGTTTCAGTGGAAACGCTGAAGTAGGGAAAGAACTGGGCAAGTTCGACCTCGATCCAGTGCGCGGCCGGGAAGGTGGCCGCGACGCCGACGACACCGCCGGACAGGGAGATCAGCACCGACTCCCCGAAGATGAGCCCTCCCAGGTGCCCCCCCTTGAAACCCAGGGTTTTCAGGGTGGCATACTCACTGATGCGCTCGCGCGCGGTCATGGCCATGGTGTTGGCGGCCACCACCATGATGATGGCGATCACCATGTAGGAGACGATCTGGATGGCGACCATGATCGCCTCGGTCATGGAAACGAAGCTCATGTGGAAAGCCTTCTCCGTCTCGGTCAAGGTCTCCGCCAGCGAGTTCTTGAACAGCGAGTCGATGGCCATGGACACCTCGGGAGCGAGTTCGGGCTTTTTCACCCCCACCACGAAATAGCCCACCTGGTCGGCACGGCGGGGTACGGTCTGGCGCAGGGCTTCGTTGAGGTAGCTCCAGTGAAAAAGGAGGATGCGCTCCTCGGTCGCCTTCTCCTTGCCGTGGTAGATGCCGCGCAGCACGAACTCCCACTGCCCCGGGAAGATGGTCCCTTTCAGGGTGATCAGGTCGCCGACCTTCCAGCCGTAGGTCTTGGCCAGGCGTTCCCCCACGATGCATCCCTTGCGGTCCAGGAAGAAATCGTTCTTCTCCTTGGGTGAGAGCATGAGCTCAGGGTAGAGCTCCAGGTAGCCGCGCGGCTCGATGGCGTAGTTGGCGAAGAAGTTCTTCTGGTCCTTGTAGTAGGCGCCGAACCAGTTGCCGTAGGAGACCGAAGTGACCCCCGGGACGCCGCGGATGCGGTCCAGGTACGAGATGGGAAGGGGAAAGACCAGCGAGATGGAGTTGCGGGTGACCAGGCGCGTGTCCGAGGCGTGCTCGGCGCCGGCGTACCAAAGCCCGACCAGCGTGCGCAAGAGGCCGAAGGCGAGCACCGCCACCGCCACCCCCACGATGGTGAGCACCGAGCGGAGCTTGTGCCGGAAGAGATTCCTGAGGATGTATTTGAGGAAAAACATCAAAACCTCGAAACCAAAACCATTGGCCACGGAGAAAATCTGAGAACTTCTGAGAGAACCAAAATCTTTGGGTTTACCCTCAAAGTCTTTTGCTTCTGTCTTTGCCTTTCTCAGATTTCCTCAGATTTTCTCCGTGGCTAATGGTTTTAAGTGGCCCGCAGGGCCTCGACTATGTTCATCCGCGAGGCGCGCAGGGCGGGGAGCGCGCCGCCGACAAAACCCATCACGGCGGAAAAGAGCAGCGACTTCCACACGATGCTGAAGTTGAGCGTGAAGGAAAAGGCCAACTCGGAGAAGGAGGCCCAGTTCATGGTGGAAATGGTGATGAGCTGCATGAACGAAGCGGCAAAGATCCCCAGGATCCCGCCGCACAGCCCCAGTAACAGCGCCTCGATGATGAAGGAGGCCAGGATGCTCTTTCTCTGGAACCCAAGCGCCCGCAGGGTCCCGATCTCGGTGACGCGGTTGGCGACGGCGGCGTACATGGTGATGGTCGCCCCGATCACGGCGCCGATGGAGAAGATGACGGTGAGCACCAGCCCCAGGATGCGCAAAAACTTGGCCATGGCCTCGGACTGGTCCAGGTAGTACTGGGTCTCCCGCTTGGCCTCGACGGTGAGCCTCGGATCGGCCTCCACGCGCGCCTTGTAGGCGTCGAACGCGCCGGTGTCGCGCAGCCGGAAGATCATCGACGAGTAGACGGGCCTCCGGAAGGCCTGCATCATCTGGTCGCGGTCGCCCCAGATCTCGGAGGAGAAACCGGTGGCCCCGGCATCGAAGACGCCCACCACGCGCCAGTCGCGCATACCGAAGCGCAACGTCTCGCCCAGCCCGCACCCTTTGAAGCGCTGCGCCACGCTCTCGCCGGCGACAACCTCGGCGGAGCCGGGGCGCGGCATGCGCCCCTCCTTGAGCCGCACCGCCGGGCGCAACTTGAGCGAAGCGGCGTCGATGCCGCGGATGATGACGTTGGCGGGCTTGTCCCCCACCCGTTTCTTCAGGTTGATCAGGACCACCAGTTCCTTGGCCAGAAGGGGCCTGCCATCGGCTCCGATGGCAATCTCGGGCTGACTCTCCAGCAGCGAAGCCTGGTCGCGCTCCACGCCGCTTTGCACCTCCGAGTTGGCCGACTTCCTGAGCAGCACCACGTTGTCGGACGAGCCGGTCTCAACCAGCGTCTTTTCCAGCCCCTCGGTCAGCATCAGGGTGGCGGCAAAGACGAAGACCACCAGCCCCATGCCGCTTGCGGTGAGGACGGTGGTGAGGCGTCTGGTCCAGAGGTTGCGGAAACTGTAGGAATAGGGAATGCCCATCTAGGTCACGCTCAGTTCACCCTTCTCCAGGTGCCGGATCAGGTGGGCCTTTTCCGCGGCGCGCGGGTCGTGGGTCACCATGATCACCGTCTTGCCGAACTCCCGCACCAGGCGGTCCATGAGCTGCAGGATCTCCTCGGCGGAGGCGCGGTCCAGGTCACCGGTGGGCTCGTCGGCCACCAGGATCTCGGGATCGGTGACGATGGCGCGGGCGATGGCGACCCGCTGCTGCTGGCCGCCGGAGAGCTGGGAGGGGTAGTGGTCCATACGGTCGGCGAGACCGACCACGTTCAGCACCGCCTCGACGTGCTCGCTCCGCTCGCGCCGGCTGAGGTGGGTCAACAATAGCGGGAGTTCCACGTTCTCGTACGCGGTCAGCACCGGGATCAGGTTGTAGAACTGGAAGATGAAGCCGACGCTGCCGGCGCGCCAGCGGGCCAGGTCGCTTTCGCCCAGGGTGGTGATCTCGACGTCTCCCACCTGGATCGACCCCTGGTCGGCGCTGTCGATGCCGGCGATGAGGTTCAAGAGCGTACTCTTGCCGGAGCCGGAAGGCCCCATGAGGGCGACGAATTCGCCCCGGGCGATATCGAAGTTGATGTCGGTGAGGACGGGGATCACCTGGGTGCCCCGGCGGTAGGCCTTGGAGAGGTTCCTGATCCGGACGATCGGCGCGCTGGCTTCGGGCATGGCTACTTTTCCGCCGTCTTCACGTGGCTGCCGTCGCGCACCTGGTCCAGGGGCTTGGTGACGATGCGCTCGCCGGCGTTGACGCCGGAGCTGACCTGCACCAGGTCGCCGAGCTTTCCGCCCAGCACCACCGGGGTCAGCACCGCCCGGTCCTTGACCACCTTGAAGACGTAGTCCTTGCCGTCGCGGTGCACCACCGCGGCCGGAGGGAGGCCGACGCGCGGAGTCGCCTCACCCTGCCTGAGCTCGCGCTCCAGGAAGGCGACCTTGGCGCTCATCTCCGGGAGAATGCGCCGGTCCTTGTCCAGGAAGCGGACCTTGACCATGACGCTCCCCTTGCTGCGGTCGGCGGTGGGGACGATGGTGTAGAGCGCGCCGCGGAAACGGACGTCGGGAAGGGCGTCGAGGACGATCTCGCACGGCTGTCCCACCTTGACCTTGCCCAGGTTGGACTCAGACACGTCCGCCTCCACCTGCAGCGACCCCATGTCGGCCATGGTGACCACGGCGGCCTTGGCGTTGGCGGCTGCGGCCAGCGGCGAGACGATGTCCCCCACGTCCGCGTTCTTGGTCAAAACGACGCCGTCGAAGGGGGCGCGGATCAGGGTGTAGTCGAGGGAGGCCTCGGCTCCGCGCAGGGCGCTTTGCGCGCCGCCGATGTTGGCCTGGGCTGCCGCCACCGCGGCGGCCGCGCGCTGGTAGCGGGCCTCGGCCGTATCGTAGTCGGCCTGGGCGATGATCCCCTGGCCGATCAACTCCTTGGCCCGGGACAGGGCCCGGGCGGCATCGGTGCGTTCCACCTTGGCCTGCTCCAGGGTGTCGCGCGCCACCGAAAGCGTCGCCGCCGCCTGCCCCTTCTGGGCGGCCACGTCGCGGTTCTCCAGACGGGCCAGCAGCTGCCCCTCGCGCACCACGCTCCCCTCTTCCACGCCGAGCCATTCCAGCCTGCCGGTCGCCTTGGAGGCGACTGCCGCCTTTCTCTGGGCGACCACGTAGCCGCTGGCGTTGAGCGACGAGATGGTCTGCGAGGGATAGACCAGGGAGACGGTAGCGACTTCTACTTCGATGCTGCGCCTGGTCGCCATGGTATAGATCCCCAGCACCAGGGCCAAGAGCACCAGCGCCGCAATGATCCGGGTACGCCGCTTTCTGGGGGCGCCACCGGCGGGGGTGTAGCGTTGCTTGTCGATGGTCAATCTGTTCAGGTCATCTTGTGCCATGCACGGTCACCCCGATTAGCGGATTCATAGAAGCGGAAGCTAACACATTTTCCAATGGGTGGGAAGCGACAATGCGGCTACAGGTCTTCGACCTGCAGATCGATGATCTGTACGTCGGGGCGCTCAGACACCAGCCAGTACTCCAGCTCCTGTAAAAGCTGCCTGGCGCGGGTGGCACTGTTGGCAACGGTGACGAAGCAGAGTTCGGCGTCGGCGGGTTGATCGTTGAGGGCGCTTTCGGAACAGGCAACGTTGAACCTGTTGCGCGCCCGCGCCAGTACGCTCTTCACAATGGCCCTCTTCTCTTTGAGCGTGCGGCTGGGCAGTAAGAGCCTCATCTGCAGCAATGCCACGTGCATGGCGTCCCTCCTTTGACAAAAACAAACCGATTAGTGACCATCTTCCGCCATGATCCCCATCCCCCTCTCCCTCCGGGAGAGGGCTGGGGTGAGGGCGCTGCAATAGGCAATGATCCCGCTTGGTGGCACCTCCCTCACCCGCCCTTCGGGCACCCTCTCCCGGAGGGAGAGGGAACTAGCGGAACATTCTAGCTATCAGGCAAAACAATGCATCGATTCTACCATATCGAGTGAACACGGGAACTGTCATCCGGTATACGGCGGACAAGGTGACACACACCTGTTGCGTGTTGTTTTGGCGCGGCAAATTGAGTACACTGGCGCCCGCTCAACGGAGGTGACATGAAGAACCTGGTGCTGACTCTCTTTACCGTCCTTATCCTCGGCTCACTTGCCGGTTGTGCCGCCACGCTGCCGGCCCAACTCCCAACAGGGTTGCAGGTAAAACCGATTGCCCGCTCCGATGCGGACACCCCTTTCGATGCCGCCCTAAACGGCACCTTCGCCACCGTGGCCAAGGGGAACGTGACGCTCACCGACCGTCAGGGTAAGAGCGTGAAGGTTGTCGACGGCGCCGCCAGCGCGCTCAGCTTCTCTTCCGGCGGCGACAGACTCGCCGTAGCCCTCCCCGCCGAAGACGGCACCTGGCTGCGCATCCTGGATGGCAGCGGCAAGACGCTCGGGGAAACCAAGATCGGGGGTAGGATCACCTCCGTCGCCTGGCGCTCCGAGAAAGAGGTGCTGGCCGGGGTGCTCAACGTCAGGAAATTCAGCTTCGGCTCCCAGATGACCTCGCGTCTGTTCCAGTGGGACGGCAGCGGCGTGCCGGTCGCCACGACCTTGAACGACGTCACGCTCCGTCCGCAGGTGGCGAGCCTCCCGGACCAATTGTTGTACAACCAGCTTTTCATCGCCGTCTCCCCGTACCGCGACGAAATCGCCTATACCACGCTCAAGGACCCGCCCCTTTTCACCCCCTACCTGAAGGTGTTGATCCGCAACCTCGAGACCGGCAGCGGTGCCGAGGTGGGGCAGGTACAGCTCGGGGGAGGAAAGGTAATCTACGCCCCCGATGGCGGGTCGCTGCTGATCGGCGACGCGGAGAACGCCGCGCGCAGGGTGTCGCTGCCTGACGGCAAAGAACTTGAGACTTGGCCCAGCGCCGCCATCAACCCCGCCCTTTCCCCTGCCGGGACCTACCTGCTCCTGGACGGCCACCTGTACCGCAAGGGGAAGGAAATCGCCACCTTCCCCGCCGGCTCCCGTGGGGTCTTCCTCCCCGACGGCTCCGCCATGGCGGTGAGCTACCAGGGGGAACTGTTCCTGGTGTCGGGGCTCGAGGACGGACTCGTCCCGGCGCTTCCCGCCGACCTGGAGCGCGTCCTCAAACTGCGCCGGCTGCGGAGCCAGAAGCTGATCACCGACCAGGAATACCGCAAGGAGCTGGAGCGGAAGGAGCCCGTCCAATGATGAAGTCTTTCATCGCGGCGGTCCTGCTACTATCGACGGCAGTAGCCGCCGGCGCCGCGGCCCCCTGCCTCCCCTGTCACGCAGAGAAGACGCCCGCGGCGGTGGCCCAATGGCAGGGGAGCGCGCACGCAAGGGCCGGAGTCGGCTGCGAGAAGTGCCACGGCAGCGACCATGACAAGATCGTCAGGGGCGAGGCCAAGGTGGGGATGAAGGTATGCGCCCCGTGCCACCAGAAGGCATACCAGGAGCACCGCGCCAGCCGCCACGGCATGGGGCTGCACTCCGGCTGGGGCTGCACCAGGAACCTCACCAACCGCAAACCCGGCGAATGCCGGTTCTGCCACGAAGAGGGAGACGAGGTGCCGCGCTCGGACGTGCAGTGCGCCCGGTTCCTGAAGCAATCCCCCGAGATGGGGGAGATCGGCTGCAACTACTGTCACAGCGTCGAGGACGCCTGCGACTCCTGCCATTCCAAGCACATGACCGACCTGAAGATCGTGCGTGACCCGAACTCATGCGCCAAGTGCCACATGGGGCCGGACCATCCGCAGTGGGAGATGTGGCAGACGTCGCTGCATGGAACGCTCAACGCGACCACCGGCAGCAAGACCGGGCCCGACTGCCAGACCTGCCACATGCCCAAGGGGACCCACAACGTCTCCATCGGCATCACCATGAGTTCCGGCGGCGTCCCCTACCCTGCCGTGAAGGCGCAGCCCGCCCGGGCCGACATGGTCAACATCTGCAGCGCCTGCCACGCCCCCTCCTTCGCCAAGCGGGAGTTGGAGCGCGGCGACCAGGTGCGCAGCCAGAGCCTCGCCATCCTCAAGGAAGCCGAGCAGGTAATATGGGACCTCAACGACCGGGGGCTCCTCGACCCGATGCCGGAAAACCGTCCGCCGCACCCGTTGAGCGGGCAGCGCCTGGTCACCGACAGCCAAATGCTCTACGAGGACACCTCGCACATCGAGCGGCTCTTCTTCAAGATGAAGAAGTACGATTATGCCCGGACCGTGAAAGGGGCCTACCACCAGAACCCGGCCTACACCCACTGGTACGGCAACGCCGAGTTAAAGATGGACCTGGTGGACATCAAGAGCGAGGCGAGCCGCCAGAAGGAGCGGGGTGGTAAAAAGGGGGAGGGCAAGGCGGCCGCCCCCGGCGCCGAGGACGAGTTGAAGGCCCTCAAGAACAAGTTCGAACGAGGCGCGCTGAGCCAAGAGGAGTACGCGAAGGAGAAGGGAAAAGTCCTGGAGAAGATGAGATAAAAAACAAAGGCAAAGACCAAACCATTGGCCACGGAGAAAATCTGAGGACTTCTGAGAGAGGCAAAGTCAAAATCAAAAGATTTTTGGGTTTAACCTCTTAAAGCCTTAAAGGTTTTCTCAGATTTTCTCAGATTTTCTCCGTGGCCAATGGTTTTGCTTTTAGCCTTTTTAACTTGCCCCTCACGGGCAAAAGGTGTATCCATGCTGTCCCGCTCGCGCGGGACAAGAAATGCAAACTGAAGGAGAAACATCGATGGGCATCCTCGCCAACACAGTAAGCGTCTGCCACTTCAAGGTCCAGGGGGATCTCCCGCCGCAGGAAGAACTTCACGCCTGGGTCACCAAGCAGCTGGCAGGCAACAAGTTCAACCCGATCGACCAGGGAACCGAGGAACTCTCGGTCGGCTGGGTGCACCTGGACGATCCCAGAATCGCCGAATTTGACTCCCCCGCGGCCTGCTGCCGCGAGCATTACTTCATGTTCACCCTGCGCCGCGACAAGCGCGCCGTCCCCTCCGCGGTACTGAAGGCACACCTGGAGAAGGCAAAGGAGGAGTTCCTGGCCGAAAACCCGGGCTTCGCCAAGGTCCCCAAACAGAAAAGGGAGGACCTCAAGGAGGCGGTGCACGCCATGCTGCTGTCGCAGACGCTGCCCACCCCGGCCACCTACGACGCGGTCTGGGACACCAAGACCGGCATCCTCACCTTCAGCTCGCTCTCGCCCAAGGTCATCGAGCTCTTCGAGGACATGTTCAAGAAGACCTTCGAGGGGCTCCGCGTCTCCGCGTTCCATCCCTACGCCCGCGCCGAGAGCGTCCTCGACGACGGCAACAAGGTGCTGCTGGCGCAGGCCAACAAGGCCGGCGGCGACAACTACCTGGAGTTGATCAAGGAAAACCAGTGGCTGGGCACGGACTTCATGCTCTGGCTCATGTACCAGACCATGAACGAGTCCTCCGAGTACACCGTGAACCAGCCGGGCGTGCTGCTGGCCAAGGAGCCGTTTGTGGCCTACCTCGACGATCGCGTGGTGCTGCTTGGCTCCGGCGAGAACGGTGCGCAGAAGATCACCGTGGCCGGCCCGCAGGATCACTTCAACGAGGTGAGGAGCGCCCTCTTGAACAAGAAGCAGATCACCGAGGCGACCCTGCACATGGAGGCGGGGGACGACCACTACAAGCTGACGCTGAAGGGGGAGCTGTTCCACTTCGCCTCCTTCAAGTCCCCGGCGGTCCAGCTGGAGAAGGACAGCACGGTGGACGAGGCGATGGAGCGGGAGGCGGTGTTCTTCGAGAGGATGCTGCTGCTTGAGAAAGGGACCCAGCTCTTCGACTCGGTGTTCGCCACCTTCCTGAAGCTGAGGCTGGGCAACCAGTGGGAAGAGCAGGCGACGGCGATCCAGAAATGGCTCAACGTCTGCAGCTACTGCAACGGTCAGCTGGCTTAAGCTTTCCGAACGGAAGCGGCCACTGAAGCAACTAAGAAGGGCGCAGGGATTAATCCCTGCGCCCTTCGTGCGTCTGGTGCTGTGGCCAATGTTCAAGATCTGCGGGACGGCGGCTGGGCGAATGATTATTCGCCCCTACAGTCCCCACATGGACTTACCTGCCAAGAGGTCGGCTACTCCCCTCCGCGCAGGGCTTTGACGATGCGGCCGCCGCCGACCAGCTCGTCTCCCTGGTAAAACACCACCGACTGTCCCGCGGTCACCGACTTCTGCGGCTCGGCAAAGAAGACCTCGCCCAGCCCTTCCCCAAGGATCTTCACCCGGCACTCGATGGGCTGCTGGCGGTAGCGGATCTTGCAGGTCGTCTCCACTGTGTCACCCGCGACGGGCACCACCCAGTTCAGATCACAGGCCACCAAACCGGGAGCGAACAGTCCCCCGACCTCGCCGACCACGACCCTGGCTTCGGCCGCATCGATGGCGACCACGTACAGCGGTTCCGTCCACGCGATCCCCAATCCCCGGCGCTGCCCGATGGTGTAGCGATGGGTGCCGTTGTGGCGCCCGAGCACGGTGCCGTCCACGTGGACGATCTCGCCGCTTCTCCCGTCCAGCGCGCCCCCCTTTTCCAGGAAGGCGACGTAATCGTCACCGGGTACGAAGCAGATCTCCTGGCTGTCGCTTTTCTGGGCCACGGGAATCCCGAAGCCGGCGGCCAGCCTTCTTACCTCGTCCTTGCTGGGCATGTCACCAAGGGGGAAGATCACCCGGGCCAGTTGCCGCTGGGTCAGGGTGTAGAGGAAATAGGACTGGTCCTTGGCGAGGTAGGCGGCTTTCAGGAGGTGCCAGGTACCGCTTTCGTCCCTGCTGGTCCTCACGTAGTGCCCCGTGGCGAGGTAGTCGGCGCCGAGTTCGAGCGCCTTGTCCAACAGCAGCCCGAACTTGACGTACTTGTTGCACCGCACGCACGGGTTGGGGGTCTCCCCGGCCATGTACTGGGCGCGGAAGTCCTCCATGATGAGACGTCCGAACTCTTCCTCCAGGTGCACCTGGTGAAACTCTATGCCGAGGTACTCGGCCACGATCTGGGCGTCCCCCTTGGCCTGCGGGTCCTCGCCCTCCCGCTTGAACAGCTTCATGTTGATGCCGATCACTTCCGCCCCCTGCTCTTTCAGAAGCGCCGCGACCGTAGATGAATCCACGCCGCCGCTCATGGCGACGGCGACCTTCTTGCCTTTATATTCTGCTGACATGTCCGCTCCGTTATGCTGCTGTTTGCCGCCCGACCATAGTTGACCGAATCGCCGCTGCAAGGCAACCTTTTTCTCCTGAACGCGGCCTCATCACCCGCCGGGCACCGGGGCTCAAGTTCCGGCCCCATCAGCCGATTTGTATTGTTATGGCTCGGCTGCGTGGATTAAACTGTCTTCTGGCCTGAGCCCTGTACAAGGAGAATCGTCATGCCCCTGTCGCTCACCATCCGGCGTCTGCTGACCAACCAGCCCATCGACCTTCCGGTCTTCCATCCCATTGCGGTGCACATCCTGCACCTGTTGCAGACTCCCGACTTCACCATGACCCAGGTCACCGATCTCGCCAACGAGGACCAGTCCCTGGCGGGACAGATCCTGAAGATGGCCAACTCCCCTTTGTACATCGGCCGGGTCCGGACCGAGACCATCAAGGAGGCGGTGGTGAGGCTCGGGGGGCAGGAGATCGCCAACCTCGCCATGGCGGCGTCGCAGGCGAGCATCCACACCTCGGAAAACAGGACCATCAACGGCTTCATGCAGTCGCTGTGGCTGCACAGCCACGCCTGCGCCCTGGGGAGCCGGTGGCTGGCGCGCCGCGCCGGATACCCGCAGCACGGCGAACAGGCCTACATGGCCGGGCTGCTGCACGACATCGGCAAACTGTACCTGTTGAAGGCGCTGGAGCGGCTGAACCAGATGGGAGTGGCGCACGCGGCGCTCGAGGAGGACCTGCTGCTGGAGATTTTCGCGGAACTGCACGTCGAGCAGGGGTGCCGGCTCATGGAACACTGGAACATGCCCAAGGTCTACTACAACGTGGTCGCCAATCACCACGATGACAACTTCGACACCCAGGACGTAGTGCTGACGGTGGTGCGGCTGGTGAACACGGCCTGCAGGATGAAGGGGATCGGGCTGCTGCATGACCCGACGATCGATCTCGCCGAGCAGACCGAGGCGGCCCTGTTGCAGCTTTCCGACGAGGAGATGGACGACCTGCTGGACGTATTGGACGACTCGCAGGAGCTTGTGCTGTAGGACAGGTGGCTAACGGCCTGAAAAGACAGCAAGAAAGGGGGACTGGCACCTGACGGAGCCAGTCCCCTTTTAGTTGCTACCTGTTGAGTGCCACGACATCGTGGACAGATTTTGATGCCAGGACATCGTGGACACTCGTTCCCTCAACGTAATTTGTAGTCGAATTCCTCGACCTGGATTCGGTCTTGGAAAACTTTCAGTTTCTGCTCTTTGACATCGATTGT
>NZ_BLXY01000003.1 GCF_014193585.1 Geomonas paludis | reverse complement strand
CACAAGGTGGCTATAACCGCTACGATGCGAAAGCTCCTGGTCATACTGAATGCAATGCTCAGAGATAACCAGCCTTGGAGCGATAGCCACGCTTTTGCTTGACAGAGAACACGGTTGCTTTGCGTTAAATTTATAGTTTTTGTTCTCGCTTTTTTACGTCTTTACGAGAGACGGTTTTCCGTTTTGTTTCAGGAGAAAGAATGACTCAGCAGATCACGGTAATAGGCGGCGGACTGGCCGGATGCGAGGCGGCATGGCAGGCGGCAAAACGCGGGGTGAAGGTCCGCCTGTACGAGATGAAGCCCGGCAAGTATTCCGAGGCACACCACCTCCCCGGGCTCTCCGAACTGGTCTGCTCCAACTCGCTGCGCGGCGACTCCCTCGAAAACGCCGTCGGTCTCTTGAAGGAAGAACTGCGCCGCCTCGATTCGCTGTTCATGGAAGGGGCCGAGGCCACCAAGGTCCCCGCCGGGGGCGCGCTGGCCGTGGACCGCGAGCTCTTCTCCAGCTACATCACGAAAAAGATCGAGGAGCATCCCGATATCGAGGTGGTGCGCGAAGAGCTGACCCATATCCCGGAGGAGGGGATCGTGGTGGTCGCCTCGGGCCCCCTCACCAGCGGATCCCTGGCCGAAGAGATCGGGCGCCTGGCCGGCAGCTACCTCTATTTCTACGACGCCATCGCCCCCATCGTCGCCGCCGATTCCATCGATTACGACAAGGCCTTCCGCGCCTCCCGCTACGGCAAAGGTGACGGCGACGACTACCTGAACTGCCCGATGGACGAGGAGCAGTACCACAACTTCGTCAAGGAGCTCCTGGCCGCCGAGAAGGTTGAGCCAAAGAGTTTCGAGAAGGTGCTGCACTTCGAGGGATGCATGCCCATCGAGGAGATGGCAAGCCGCGGCGTGGAAACGCTGCGCTTCGGCCCCATGAAGCCGGTGGGGCTCACCGATCCGCGGGTCGGCGTGGAACCGTACGCCGTGATCCAGCTGCGCCAGGAGAACCGCGAGGCGACCATGTTCAACCTGGTCGGCTTCCAGACCAAGCTCACCTGGCCCGAGCAGAAGCGCATCTTCCGCATGATCCCGGGCCTGGAGCAGGCGCAGTTTTTACGCTTGGGCTCCATGCACCGCAACACCTTCATCAACGCGCCGGAACTCCTTGCCGCCACCTGCCAGTTGAAGAGCGATCCGCGCATCCTCTTCGCGGGGCAGATCACCGGCGTGGAAGGCTACGTCGAGTCCGCCTCCAGCGGCTTCGTCGCCGGGGTCAACGCGGCGCGCCTGGCGAAAGGGGAAGAGCTCATCGTCCCTCCAGCCGAAACCGCCATCGGCGCGCTGGCGCGCCACATCACCAACACGGAAGCGGCGCACTTTCAGCCCATGAACGTCAACTACGGGCTCTTCCCGCCGCTCATCGGGCGCATCAAGAAGAAGGAGAAGCGCGGACTCCTGGCCCAACGAGGCCTGGAGGCACTGCAAGCGTGGCTGCCTAAGGTAACCGGGTAGCCGCCGCGCCCCAGCGTCCCCCCCTTTGCCAAAGAGGGGACACGGGGGATTTCGGGCCGCCTGCCGGGCGTGCCGGGGAGGGTGCTATGACGGGGAACAAGGAACGGCAGGAGATAAGCGTTGTCGGTCGGCTGCTTTCGCTGGAGGCCCTGATCTTCGTCATGGGAGCCGCGTGCCTCGTGTACGGCGTCGTCACCGGCACCCATTGGAAGACGGTGCTGGGTGTCATCGTCGTCCTTGCCGTCATCCTGATCTTTAGATTCTGCCGCCGTTGTAGGGGCGAATAATCATTCGCCCATCCGCCGGTGCCCCAACACCATCTTCCCATCCTCCCTCTCCCCCCGGGAGAGGGCAGGGGTGAGGGCGCTGCAAGTGGCGATCAGTTCCTTTATGGCATCGCCCTCACCCGCCCTCCGGGCACCCTCTCCCAAAGGGAGAGGGGGACAGACATATCGGCAGTTATCCGCCCCCGCCGCGGGGGCAAGAGGAGAAACAATGTCCGCAACCACCATCGTCCTGGCCTCCGCCTCACCCCGCCGTAGCGAGCTCCTGGAATCCGCCGGCATCAGCTTCCGCGTCGTGCCCGCCGACATCTGCGAGGATCAGCTCCCCGGCGAGGAGCCGGTCGACCACGTGCTGCGTCTGGCCGAAGGAAAGGCGAGGGCCGCGGCCGGAATGACCGAGGGACGCTTCTTCCTCGGCGCCGACACCATCGTCCTCTGCGACGGCGAGATCATGGGCAAACCCAAGGATCACGCCGATGCGCAGCGCATGCTGAGAAAGCTCTCCGGCGTACCGCACGAGGTGGTGACCGGCTTCGCCATCTACGACCGGGAGCGCGACGGCGCCGTGGTGGAGGCCGTGCGCACCAAGGTCTTTTTCAAGCCGCTGCGCGACGAGGAGATTGACGCCTACATCGCCACTGGCTGCCCCTTCGACAAGGCCGGCGGCTACGCCATCCAGGGGGGCGCCGCGCACATGGTGCAGAAGATCGACGGCTCCTACACCAACGTGGTGGGGCTGCCGCTGTGCGAAGTGGTCGAGAAGCTCAGGGTCCTGGGGGCGCTGTAGCAGGAAGGGGGAGCTAATGGGGGATATTGCCCAACATCTCAGGGAGATCCAGGAACGTATCGCGCAGGCCGCGGTCAGGGCAGGGCGTGATCCCGAAACGGTGCGCCTGGTAGCGGTTTCCAAGACCAAGCCGGCCGCTGCCATAGCGGAGGCCTTCGCCTGCGGCCAGGTTATCTTCGGGGAAAATTACGTCCAGGAGTTGGTGACGAAGCAACCCGAGCTCCCGGCTGAGATCTCGTGGCATTTCATCGGCAACCTGCAGAGCAACAAGGTGCGCCAGATCGCCGGCAAGGTCGACCTGGTACACTCCGTGGACCGCCTGAGTCTCGCCCGCGAGATCGACCGGCAGTGGGGCGCCCTGGGCAAGGTGTGCGACATCCTGGTACAGGTGAACATCTCCCGCGAAGAGACCAAGGGGGGGGCCAGCAGCGAAGAGCTCCTCGACCTGGTGCGCGAGGTGGCGCAACTGCCGCACGTCAAGGTGAAGGGACTGATGACCATGCCCCCCTTCTTCGACGACCCCGAGGGGGCGCGCCCTTACTTTCGCAAACTGAGCGAGATGGCCGAAGAGGTGAGACAGGCTGCCATCCCTGGGGTGGAGATGCTGGAGTTGAGCATGGGGATGTCGGGCGATTTCGAAGCCGCCATCGAGGAGGGCGCCACCCTGGTGCGGGTCGGCTCCGCCCTGTTCGGCGAGCGCCAGTACCACTGAAACGGGGGAGGCCATGATGCCGGGGCAGGAAAAGCAGGTATCAAAGCTACGGCGCCCCTTCGTTGTAGCGGGCGCCGTGGTGGGGGCATCAGTTAGTGCTTGGTATCTCTACCGCAACTTCGGCAGCAGCGCCGCCGCGGCCGATCCTGTCTGGACCCGCTTCGTCAACGTCGCGCTGATCATGTTCGTGGCCATCTACCTGGCCAACCTGCTGCGACGCGGTGTCGAGTCTTTCAGGAAGCACTAGTCTTCATCGGTAATCTTGACGGGTGCCGGTGCCAGCGCCAGGAAAGTGGAAACGCGCTGGGCGACCACCGATTCCAGTATGGCGAACAGCAGCGAGATGGTGGCGTAGATGGCCAGCGCCGCCTCCATGGAAGCCGGGATGGCCAAGTCGTGCTGGGAGTTGCGCACCATCCAGATCATGGCCACAGCCACCGCACCGCAACCGAACTGCCGCCAGACCCAGTTGTTCTGCTCGACCAGGAGTTGCATCAGCTGCTCGATCTCTCCCTCCAGGAAGTAGCGTTCCGCCACCATCCAGGACATGTAGATGCGAGGCAACATGACAGCGGTCATGGTCATGGTGACGGTCATCATCAGTGCGCCGAACATGTTCATAAATTCCCCTCCCGCTACCGGATCTGGTTCGTTGTTCTTGCCATAGCACAAACAACGCCCAAAAACCCTCCAGGTGACATTATCTCTCATTAAGAACAAAAGCATGTCATTACGCCCTGTTGCAGTGGCGGTAGACCGGTTCCAGGGCCTTGCCGGCCGGAGTCGGTGTTCTATCCTGTACGGCTTTTGAACAGGTCCTGTTCGGTTATTACGCTAAATGACCCAACAAAGCCAAAACCGTCAGCCACGGAGAACATCTGAGAAATTCTGAGAAAACCTGACGGCACGCCCTAGTTGGTCAAACCTTTACGCTTTCTCAAATTCTTTGCAGTTCTCAGAAGTCCTCAGACTTTCTCCTTGTTACCGGTTTGTTTCTGCTTTAGCTTTTCTCCGAAGTTCTCAGATTTTCTCCGTGGCCAATGGTTTGCCTTTCTTGAAGAAAATTAAGTTGTCACTGCGGCCGGGTTCGTGCTAACGCTGATAAGTTGCGAATTCAGCACAGGGAGAAAGCATGATTCATCTGTCCAACATCACGAAACAGCACGGCTCGCAGGTCCTTTTCCGCGACGCCAGCTTCCAGATACTGCCCGGCACCCGTTCCGGCCTGGTCGGCCCCAATGGCGCCGGCAAGACCTCGCTGTTCCGGATCATCACCGGGGAGGAAGATATCGACGCCGGCGATATTACCGTCGCCAAGAAGACCACCATCGGCTACTTCTCGCAGAACATCGGCGAAATGGCGGGACGCTCCGCCCTGGAAGAGGTGATGGCGGTCTCTGCTGAGACGGTGCGCCTGGCCGGCGAACTGAAGCAGATGGAGGAGCAGATGGGGCTCCCCATGTCCGATGACGACATGGCGGCACTACTGGAGCGTTACGGCTCCGCCATGGAGGAATTCGAGCACCGCGGCGGCTACGATCTCGACTCGCGCGCGAAGGAGGTGCTGACCGGCCTCGGCATCGGCCCGGACCGCTTCCACAACCCGGTGGAATCCTTCAGCGGCGGCTGGCGCATGCGCGTGGCCCTGGCCGGGATCCTCACCCTGTCGCCCGACGTGCTCCTTCTGGACGAGCCGACCAACCACCTGGATGTTGAATCCATCATCTGGCTGGAGGAGTGGATCGCCAACGAGTACAAGGGCGCGCTCCTGATGACCAGCCACGACCGCGACTTCATGAACCGGGTCGTGAACCGCATCGTCGAGGTGGCCAACAAGACCGTCACCACCTACGGCGGCAACTACGATTTCTACGAGAGGGAACGCGACATCCGCCGCGAACAGCTCCTGGCGAGTCACAAGCGCCAGCAGGAGATGCTGGCCAAGGAAGAGGAGTTCATCGCCCGCTTCGCCGCCCGTGCCTCGCACGCCGCGCAGGTTCAGTCGCGGGTGAAGAAGATAGAGAAGATCGAACGCATCGAGATACCGCCCGAGGAGCGCGTGGTGAAGTTCGAGTTCGCCACACCGCCCAGAAGCGGCGACGATGTGGTGGCCATGGACAACCTGGGCAAGAGCTGGTCGAACCCCGACGGCAGCGTGCATCCCATCTTCTCCGGGGTCACCGGGGTCATCAAGCGCCTGAGCAAGATAGCGGTGGTCGGCGTCAACGGCGCCGGCAAGTCCACCTTCCTGAAGACCATCGCCGGCCAGACCGACGCCACCGAAGGGAGCGTCAGCCTCGGCGCCAACGTTGAACTCGGCTACTTCAGCCAGCACGCCATGGAGATCCTCGACCCCAAGAAGACCATTTTCGAGACGGTGCAGGACGTCATCCCGCTCGCGACCATCGGCGTGATCCGCAACCTCCTGGGGGCCTTCCTGTTCCAGGGGGACGACGTAGACAAGCGCATCGAGAACCTCTCCGGCGGCGAGAAGAGCCGTGTCGTGCTGGCCACGCTGCTGGCGCGCCCGGTCAACTTCCTGGTGCTGGACGAGCCGACCAACCACCTGGACATCCGCTCGCGCGAGATTCTCCTCGATGCACTGGAAAACTTCCAGGGGACGGTGATCCTGGTGAGCCACGACCGCCACTTCCTGCGCAAGCTGGTCGACCGCGTCATCGAGGTCGATCACGGCGAGATGCGCGTCTACGAGGGGAATTACGACTACTACCTCTCCAAGACCGCCCATGCCTGAAAAGGGTTGCTGATCGGTAAGATTAATGCCGGTTACATTGATTGTTTGCCTTGAGCGCCCGCTCCGTGCTATAAGAGCGGTGCTGTAATTCAATGACATCAAACAAAGGAGATCTGCAATGGCGAAAAACCAGAACGAAATGACCTTTAAATACATCTTCACCTACGATTACAACCCCATCTATGTCAATGGCGCCCACGGCGGCATCTCTCCGCGCGGTGAGCTGGTGATCAACTTCTACCTCGAGCGCCAGCCGCTGCCCAACGCCATCAGCCACGAGATCACCCAGGCCGGCCAGATTGGTCCCGAGACCGAGGTAGAGCCGTCGGATCTGGGCCGCAGCCTGGTGCGCCAGGTCATCAACGGCATCGTGGTGAACCACCAGACCGCACGCGAGCTGCACTACTGGCTGGGCGAGAAGATCAAGGAGCTCGACGCCCTGGAGCAGGCTCGCCAGGCTATGGCCGCCGAGCAGGCCGGCCAGGTCACCCACTAGAGCATCGCGACAGCAAGGTAAAAGGGGCGGCATCCCGTACGGGATCGCCGCCCCTGTTTTTTGTTTCTTGGCAACGCATAGTTTAAAGAAGGAGTCCCATGTCCAAACAGTACCTGGTAGGAAACGAGTCGGTGCGCATGATCGAGCTTGGGCACCCCTGGATCATCGCCGATGCCTATACCAAAAAGTGGCCCGCCGGTGAGGCCGGCGACCTGGTGGAACTGGTGGACGGCTCCGGGCGCTTCCTCGCCTCGGCACTGCTCGATCCCAAGGACCGCATCGTCGCCCGCATCCTGTCGCGGCAGCGCATGCGTCTCGACCGGGGCTGGGTGCAGGCACGCCTGGAACGGGCCGTGGCGCTGCGTAAAAACCACGCGCAACTGGACGACTCGGACGCCTACCGGCTGGTCAACGGCGAAGGGGACGGCCTCCCCGGGCTCACCGTGGACCGTTACGGCGACTACCTCATGGTGCAGGTGTACTGCTCGGGGTGGCGCAGGCATCTGAAACTGGTGACCCAGGCGCTGGAAGAGCTGCTGGCACCGGCGGGGATCTACGAAAAGGGACGCCCCCAGAACACGAGGGAACTGGAGGCGGAGAGCGACGACAAGAAGTACGGCCGGCTGCTGGCAGGAAAGCCTGCTCCCGAGCCGCTTTTGGTGCGGGAAAACGGCCTCACCTACCGGGTCAGCCTCGAGCGCGGCTTGAACACCGGGCTCTTCCTCGACATGCGCAAGCACCGGCGCGACCTGATGGCGCGGGTGCAGGGTAAGCGCTTTTTGAACCTGTTCTGCTACACCGGCGCCTTCTCGGTTGCCGCCGCCGCGGCCGGGGCGAGCCTGGTCACCAGCGTCGACGCCTCGCCCGGCTACATGGCCCAGGCCAGGGAGAACTTCGAGCTGAACCGGCTCAACCCCAAGCGGCACGAGTTCCTGGTCGGGGACTGTTTCACGATGCTGGACGAACTGGCCCGGCAGAAGAAGGTCTACGACGTGATCCTGATGGATCCCCCCTCCTTCTCCACCACCGCCAAGAGCCGCTTCACCACGCGCGGCGGCACCTCGGACCTGGTGGCTGCGGCGCTCAAGCTGCTCAAAACGGGGGGGGTGCTGATCTCCTCCTCCAACCATCAGAAGGTGGACCTGGCGGACTACTTAAAGGAACTGCGCCGCGGCGCGCTGCAGGGTGGGGACCAGTTGCAGGTGGTTTCCTTCGGCGGCCAGCCCGAGGACTTTCCTTACCCGGTGACCTTCCCCGAAGGGCGCTACCTCAAGTACGTCATCGCCGTCAAGGGGTGACCGGCCGGGGTCAGGTCACCCCGCAGTCGTGCAGGAACCTGGCGTAGCGCTTGTCGGTCAGTTCGATGTGGTTCAGCACCCAGCTGGACAGGAAGTTCAGCAACTCCAGGGCGAGCCCCGGGCGCTTGGAGCTCAGCCGCTCCTTGAAGGCGAAGGCCTTGGCGATGAAGCGCTGGTGCTCCAGTTCGTGCAGGGCCATCTCCGGGTATCTGTGGGTACGGAACAGTTCCTCCTCCACGGCGAAATGGGCCTGCGCGTAGTTGAACAGGTTGGTGAGCACGTCTTCCACCACGTCGGCACTCTCGTTGTTCCTGATCGCCTTGTCCAGCTCATCCATCATCTGGATCAACATCTTATGCTGCTCGTCTACCTTCACGATCCCCACACTCAAACTTTCCGACCACTCGATTATTTCCATGAACCTCTCCCTTTGGGGGCGTGTTGAAACTATGTATGCCTGCTCCGTAGCCAACCGGACCCACTCTGTGTTATCTTTTTCCCTTCGCCGCCAACTTCGCCGTAGCACCCGGAGCCTTCATGGCCGAGCCCAGACAGCTTGAACTGGAAATCTCATGCCAGCAGATCCTGCTGCCGGACTCCTCCGTCTACTCCGTGCAGTGGATCGACCTTCCCGCCGATGCGGCACTGCGGGCCGACCCCGCCTTCCTGCTGGAGCACTACTTCAAGGTAGTGCATCGCTGCACCCTGGGGCTGATCACCCCGGTCATGGAACCCGCCGGCGTCGAGTTCCGGGTCACCGGGACCCGTTATGCTCTGCTCGCCTTCAGCGCGGCCCGCTTCGAAGCGGACCGGGAAACCCAGGCGGTCCACCTCTGCATCAGCGGCGGCATCCTGGTCCAGCCCGGGGAATGCGACAGCGGCATGTTTTCCCTCTTGAACACCACCGGGCAAGATGGAGGGCGCGTCACGGTGCAGCTCTCCGACTACTGCCCGCTCCTTTTGGGCAGCAGGAACCCGAGCAGGCTGCGCAAGCTCTGCTACGGGATGACGCAATCGTTCTTCCACAAGGTGGTGACCATCAGGTACCTGGCCTCACTGTTTCGCGAGCTTTGCGGCGTGAAGGCACGGGTGGCGGTCAGAAACGTGGTGGTGCGCCAGGGGACGGATATCTGACCCAAGCTACTATTCGGATGGAGATGAGACTACTTGAGGGATTTGAAGCGGGATACTGACACAGGATGGCTCTAGGCGGGCTTCTTCTGGTTCAGCGCTTCGTAAAGCGCGATCTGTTCGGCGCTGGAGAGTTTTTTGCGCGAGCACTGCTTGCCCCGGCACATCCTGCACCTGTCGTCGGAGCACCACTGGCAGAAGCTGCAGTCAGGACAGGGGTGCTTCTTGCAGTTGTGTGAATCTTCCTTTTCTTCCATGTGACCGCTCTTACGGGCTGTGAGTGATAAAGCGGCGCCGGCGCCATTGCCGTGCGCCGCTTTTTTTACCCAATTAATAGACCACGTTCTTCGGTAAAAGTCCCCCTTTTGCAAAGGGGGATTTAGGGGGATTTGCCTTTCGTTGGGAGAGCCCCCCGAGGTAGCTTAGTACACCACGTTCCTCTTCGGGGCGGTCCCCTCGACGATGCGGGCGAAGGACTTGCCCTGGTCCGCGTTGATCAGCAGGTAGCGCGGCAGCTTCATGGCCACGTCGCCGGGGCCCGCGTGGTGGGCCTCGATGGTGAAGGTCGCCACGTACCCCGCGTCGGCCGCCTTCTTGAGCAGGTAGTCGTCGTAGATGCCGAAGGGCCAGGCCAGCAGGTCCACCTTGGTCCCCAGCTTCTCTTCCAGCTTCGCCTTACTCTTCTTGAGCTGGGTCTGTACCGACTTCTCGAATTCCGCCGGCGCCATCTTCTTCTTGTCGTGCCTGAAGTTGGGGTGCCAGAAGGTGTGGGACTGGATGTCGAAGCCGTTCTTCTGCAGGGTTTTCAGCTGTTCCCAGGTCATGGCGTACTTGGCGTTGGAGATCGCCGAGGGGTAGACGAACACGGTGACCGGGACGTTGTATTTCTTGGCCAGCGGCAGCATGTCGCTGTACACCGACTTGTGCGCGTCGTCCTCGACGATGACCACCGATTTCGGGGCGGGTGCCGGTCCCTTCTTCAGGTAGTAGTCCACGAGCTTTCTGAGCGGGATGACGGTGTAGCCGTTGTCGCGCAGGTACTTCAGGTGTTCCTCGAAGACCGAGGTCTTGATGGTCATGCCGTCGGCCACGGTGGGGCCGAAGCGGTGGTACAGCAGTATGGGGACGTGGACCCCCTGGCTGGCGGCGGGCTGGGCCGGCTTGGCGGCCGGGGTGACGGCCTGTGCGCCGGTTACGGCCAGCAGGGCGACGGCGAGGAGCAGGAGCAGGATACGAAACTTCATCGGTACAAAACCTCCGGTTGATTTTCAAACAACCCAACATACCAGAAAGCGAAAAAAATGTGAAACGCCGAATCCGCGCAAACAAAAGGAGCGGGATGGATGAACGGCGGGATGGTAGAATTCTCCAGTTCCAATTCCGCCCAAAAGGAGGCAGACATGACATCATTCCAGCTCAAGTGTCCCGGCTGCGGCGCCGTAAACCGCATCCCCGCCGAAAAGGAAGGGGTAGCCGGGGTGTGCGGCAACTGCCGCGCCAAGCTCCCACCCCTCTACAGCACCCCCCGCGAGCTCCACGACGCCGACTTCGATGCCTTCATCTCCGCCTATCCCGGCCCCGTGCTCGCCGAATTCTGGGCCCCCTGGTGACCGCATTGCGTCTCATTCGCACCGTCGGTGCGAAAGGTGGCGGCACTTCTGGCCGGGGAGGCCCTGGTGGTCCAGGTCAACACGGATGAAAGCCCGACGCTGTCGGGGCGGTTCGGGGTGCGCGGCATCCCGGTACTGCACCTTTTGCGCAACGGCAAGTCGGTCGAGCAACTGCCCGGGGCGCAGCAGGCAGAGGCGGTGGTTTCCTGGTTCAGGCGTTTGCAGGCCAAGAGTTGACCGTCTCTGTCATAGAGGTTCCAGTACCTCATTGACAGCGACCCAGTGTTTGGCAGAATTGGAAGCTAACTCATAATGAGAAAAGGGAGGTGTCAATGACAAGGGACCAACTGCAGATCCTTGAGAATCAACTGGTGGCCAACTGTCAATACAAGGGCATCCAGACCACCCTGCACAAGCTGCTGGAGAGTCTCTATGAAGGCAAGAGTCTCGATGCCATACTCACCGAGATGCTTGAATGATTGACACCCCGCAGCAACGAAGGCCATCGATCCGTCGCCAGCTGTCCATCCTGGTCGCCGCCTGCGTGCTGCCGGTCTGGCTCATCGCTGCCGTGATGGCGCGTCATGCCTACGTCTCCAACCTGGACCAGGTGAGCCGCGACATGCTCGAGAACGCCCGCGCCATGACCATGGCGGTGGACCGGGAACTGGCCAACGTCCAGGCCTCCCTGAGCGCGCTGGGCAGTTCCCCGTCCTTCAAAAAGGGTGACTTCGTGGCGCTGCACCACCAGAGCAGGGAAATCCTCAAGAACTACCCCGGCGCCGACATCATCGTCGCCGACTGCACCGGGCAGCAGCTGGTGAACACCTACCGCCCCCTGGGGAGCAAGCTCCCCAAGCGCAACAACCCCGACACCGTGCGCCGCATCTTCGAGGAAGGCAAACCCGTCGTCAGCAACCTCTTTCGCGGCGCGGTCACCAAGCGCCCGGTGATCGCCATCGACGTGCCGGTGGTCATCAACGGCGCCGTCGCCTACGACCTCTCCATGTCTTTTCCCTCGCTGGTGCTTTCCTCGGTGCTGCAAAGCCAGAATGTCTTCAAGGACTGGTACGGCACCGTGGTCGACCGCAACGGCGTCATCACCGCCCGCACCAGGAACCTCGACGAATTCGTCGGCAAGGAGCTGACCGGAGATCTGCGTGCCGCATTGTCCCGCAGCAACGAGGGGACGCTGCTCATCGCGACGGCAAAGGGGGGCACCACCTTTGCCGCTTTCTCCAAATCCTCCTTCTCCGGATGGACCGTGGCCGTCGCGGTCCCCGCCGAGGTCGCACTGGCAGACCTCTACAGCTGGATGCGCTGGGCGGTAGGCATCGGCGTCGCCAGTTCGCTGCTCGGGATCCTGTTGGCGTGCTGGCTTGCCAGCCGCATCGCACGCGACATACAGTCGCTGGTGCAGCCGGCGCTGGCGATCGGCAGCGGCGAAGAAGCGCCTGCAGTCGCCACCGCTTCCAGCGAGACCTCGGAGCTGGCCGAGGCGCTGGTCCAGGCTTCCCGACTGCTGCAGCGCCGGGCCGCGGAAAGGGACCAGGCGGAACGGCAGCTCTCCCTCACCATCGACGACCTGCGCCGGGAGACCGCCGAGCGGATCCGGGCCATGGAGGAGGTGCGCCGCCAGGAACAACTGCTCACCCAGCAAAGCCGCCAGGCGGCCCTGGGGGAGATGGTGGGCAACATCGCCCACCAGTGGCGCCAGCCGCTGAACGCGCTGGGACTGTTGGTGCAGCAGCCCCTTTTGTTCCACGAACTGGGGCAGCTGGACCGGGAGTTCCTCGAAGAGAATGTCGCCAAGTCCATGGCGATCGTGCGCCACATGTCGCAGACCATCGACGACTTCAGGAACTTCTTCAGGCCGGACAAGGAGAAGCTGCGCTTCAAGGTGGCCGACGAAGTCGCCAAGGTGCTGTCGCTGGTCGACGGCAGCCTGCAGTCCCTGGGGGTCTCCCTCAGGGTGCAGCAGCAGGGCGACCCGGAGGTAGACGGATACCCCAACGAGTTCGCCCAGGTACTGCTCAACATCCTGGTCAACGCCCGCGACGCCATCGCGGAGCGCGGGGTGGCTGCTCCCGCGGTCCAGGTCAGCATCGCGGAACAGGCGGGGAGGGCGGTGCTGACGGTAACCGACAACGCCGGGGGGATCCCGGAGGAGATCCTGCCCCGGATCTTCGACCCCTACTTCACCACCAAGGGGCCGCAGGCCGGCACCGGAGTCGGTCTTTTCATGTCCAAGACCATCATCGAGAAAAACATGGGGGGGCTGCTCACCGCGTGCAACGTGGACGGCGGCGCCCAATTCCGGATAGAGGTTTGAAATGGCAACAACCATGATGCTTGTCGAAGACGATCGTGACACCCTGGAGATCCTCTCCGTCGTGCTGCGGCGCAAATATGGAGACCTGAAGCTGTGCACTGCGCAGAACGGCAGGGAAGGGGTGGAGCTGTTCAAGGAGCGTGACGCGGACATCGTGATCACCGACGTCAACATGCCCGAAATGGGGGGCGTCGCCATGGTGCAGGCCATCAGGGGGATCAAGCCGCAGGTGCAGTTCATCTTCATCACCGCCGATGCCGGGAGAGCGACCCTGGAGCACTCGGTGGGGGCGGGGTTCCAACTCGATCACTACATCGAAAAGCCCATCGACTACCGTGATCTGTTCTCAGCCATAGAGCAGTCACTGGCAAAGGTCACGGCTATGGCGCCGGCCGGGCCTGCCGGTACTGAAGCAAAGGCGCACTAACAAGACGTTGTAAAGTACAGTTGATATCCAAGAGTGTACAAGCGCTTGCTCACGCTGTATACTGGTCCGCGTTTGTTTGAGCGCTGTACTGCTATGAAAGAGACCAGCCACACACAAGGAGGACGTCCATGAAAAAGAACCTGCTCGCTATCCTCGTTCTGTCTTTGCTTGCTCTTCCCGCCGCCGCCATGGCGACGCCCCCTCGTCCCGGTCCGTACGTCTCCGGCTTCATCGGGGTCACCGTTCCCGAGACCGTCAACGCCACCAGCTTCGACGGGGTCACCACCTTCAACGACCGCATCAAGTTCGACCCCGGGCTCAACGTCGGCGGTACCCTGGGCTACGACTTCGGCCTCATGCGCCTGGAAGGCGAGATCTCCTACAAGGACCTGCAGCTGAACCGGGTCACCGACCGGGACAGCGGGCAGCGCTTCCGGATCGCCGACGGCAACGTCGACACCACCGCCTTCATGGCCAACGTCTTCTTCGACATGCACAACAACACCCCCATCACCCCCTACCTGGGCGGCGGCATAGGCTTCGCCGCGTTGCACCTGAACGACGTGGTCAGCACCGCGGGAGATTTTCTCTATGAGGCGGACGACCAGGTGGTGCTCGCCTACCAAGCCGGCGCCGGACTGGAGATCGCGCTGAACCGGCAGCTTTCTCTCGACCTTGCCTACCGCTACTTCGGCACCTCCCAGGCGTCCTTCATCAATACCGAGTTTGAGGTCCAGACGCACAACGCGACCATGGGGCTTAGGCTGAAGTTCTGACCGGAAGACGTCACGGGACAGTCATGAATGATCTCAATGCGCAGAACCAGGAACTGGAGCGGCAAAACCAGCAGCTGCTGGATGCCTACGCCCAGTTGGACCGGGCCCTGGCCCAGTACGCGGAACTGTACGATTTCGCGCCGGTGGGGTACCTGACCATCGGGGAGGGGCGGCGCATCGAAAAGGTCAACCTGACCTGCTGCACCCTCCTGCAAAGAGACCGCGTCGTCCTTTTGGGGATGGATTTCGTGGAGTTGGTGGCGAAACAGGACCGCCCGGCCCTGCTCGATTACCTGGAGCGGCTTTGCTGCCGCAAAGACGGCGTCGAGTGCGAGGTGACGCTGCACAATGGCACACCGGTCCGGCTGGAGTCCGCCGTCTCGCAGCAGCACCGTGAGTGCCGCATCGTCATGCTGGACGTGAGCCGGCAGAGGCAGGTCGAGGGGGCCCTGCGGGAAAGCGAGAAACGTTTCAAGACGCTGGTGGAGGTAACCTCGGACTGGGTCTGGGAGGTGAATGCGGAAGGGGTCTACACCTACGCCAGCCCCAAGGTGTTTGACCTGCTCGGTTACACAGCCGAGGAGGTGGTGGGGAAGACCCCTTTCGACTTCATGCCCCGGCGCGAGGCCGACCGGCTGCTCATGATTTTCGGCGAGTTCACTGCGCGCCAGGAGCCGTTTCACAACGTTGAAAACCTCAACCTCAGAAAGGACGGTAGGGAAGTGCTGCTCGAGACCAGCGGCGTGCCCATCTTCGACGCCGACGGCGTCTTTTGCGGGTTCCGGGGCATCGACCGGGACATCACCCACCGCCTGTCCCGCACGGAGGAAGCTTAGTCCTCTCACTCGCCGCGTTAACAACAAGAAGGCCGGGTCCTGTGACCCGGCCTTTCTTATGAGTATTCCTCCTGCGCTGAATAACTGTCACCTGATTATTTCGTTGTAATAAAAGCATTGTGTGATATTTTGGCCACGGCTCCAAGAGCCGTTACCCTCCCGGAGAGGATCGGGCGGCAGCAAAAGCGGACGAAAACGCCGTCAGGTTGCACCGTTGGCGCCTCGACGGTGGTGCTCATGCCAAGGCCACCCGCTGACGTTATCCGATGTTGATGGTGGTTGATTATGCACAGGTTTGGCAACATCGCTGCGCCGCTGCTCACGTGCTTCACGACGCTGATAGCAACCCTTTACTGGGCTGATCCTCAGGTCGTGTTGGAGCCGACCGCGCTGCTTCCCGCTCTCAACACCGTTTTTCTCGCCTGCACCCCTTTCTTCATCGTCTTTATCTCCACCAAGCTCTTTCTGGCTGTCGGGCGCCTCCCCCTGCTCATGCTCGGCTGCGGCATGCTGGCACTGGGCGGAGCAGGGGCGGTGTCGGGATGGTTCATAGGCCAACCCGGCGGCCCCAATACCACCGTTACCATCTACAATAGCGGCGCCCTGCTGAGCGGCCTGCTGCTCCTGGTCAGTGCCGTCATCCCGCTGCTCGATGTCAAAGAAACTGCTCCCCGTCTGCGCCTTCCCTTGGTGCTGACCTCCTACCTCGGCGTCGCCGTAATCTCGGCGAGCATTGCCGTTGCCGCGGTCACCGGCCATGCGCCCGATTTCATCGTGCAGGGAGCCGGTCCCACCTCGACCGGCCGGGTGGTCCTGGCCGCCGCCATCGCTTTTTACGCGGCAACCGCCGCGTTGTCGTTGAGGCAGTACCTCGGCACCCGCGTGGAACAGCTGCGCTGGTATGCCACCGGCCTCGCGCTCTTCGCCACCGGGTTGGCCGGCGTGCTGCTGCAGAAGTCGGTGGGGAGCCCGATAGGGTGGGCCGGGAGGACGGCCCAGTACACCGGCGGCCTCTGCATCCTGGTCGGGGTGCTGACCTTCTGGAAGACCATCATCAGCACCGGCCGTCCCATAGCCGAGGCCTACGGCGAGGTTTCCCGCAGGCGCATCAGCGAGCTGGAGCGCCAGGTCGCGGCGCGGACGGAGTCGCTCACCGCGGCCAACGCCCGGCTGCGCGCCGAAGTCGAGGAGCGCATGCGTGCCGAGGACCAGATCCTCGAGCACCAGAAGAAAATGGAGGCACTGACCCAGGAACTCTCCCTCACCGAGGAGCGCGAGCGCGAACGCATCGCCGGCGAGTTGCACGACCAGGTCGGACAGCACCTCATCCTGGTGAAACTGAAGCTGCAGTGGCTGGCCAACGAACTCACCTCCGAGAAGGAAATCGTGGTGGCCGAGGAGATCGACAAGCTCCTTTCCCAGTCGATCCAGGACATCCGGTCGCTGACTTTTCAGCTGCGCCCACCCATCCTGGCCAATGCGGGATTGGGGGCTGCCATAAAGTGGCTGGCGGAAGAGTTGAGGGAAAACTACGGACTTAATTTCGAGCTCACCGACGACCACACCCCCCTGGCCCTCAGGTACGAGGTTCGCTCCTCCATCTTCCAGGCGGTGCGCGAGATCCTTTTGAACGTGGTCAAGCATTCGCACTGCAGTCTGGCCCGCATCAGGCTGAGCAGCGACGCCGGCCGCATGCAGATCGAGATCACCGACAACGGCACCGGTTTCGACCCGGACCAGGTGGCCAGGAAGAAGAGCCGCAGCGGGGGATTCGGGCTGTTCAACCTGCGCAAGAAGATCGACTACCTGGGGGGGGAGTTCCGGATCGAGACGGAGCTTGGGGTAGGGACGCGGGTGTTCATCGTGGTGCCCCAAGACCCGGTCGGCTCCGGCGACGGGACGGCCGCGGATCCCGTGGGCGCAGCGGAGAGCACGGCAGCGTGCCCTGCGGGAGATTGAAAAAGAAAAAGGCCAAGTCGTTGACTTGGCCTTTGCTGTTAGCATGGTGGGCGATACTGGGTTCGAACCAGTGACCCCTGCCGTGTGAAGGCAGTGCTCTCCCGCTGAGCTAATCGCCCATGCGTCCTGTCTATGTAGCAGATGCCTTTTTGCATGTCAAGGCTTGTTTCTCGGGGGCACCGCTGTCTCAGAGTGTTGCATGCCGTAAGTATTCGATGTACCGTCAACAGTTATTGCCGGAGCATGAGCCGAAATAATATTGCTGTTACTTCAATTCCTGCTGCCACTTCTATTAGCCCCCTGAGCAACCTGCCCCAACATCCTCCCTTTATATAGTGGCGCCAGCGACAACTTCCGCAACGAAGCTCAGCCCGCGCCCCCACGTCCTCCCCTTTGCGAAGGGGAGACAGAGGGGATTTGCCTTGCCCCGTCTAAGCACCAACCCATAACTCTTCCCGCTAACGTTGTTCTAGATATCGCCTCTTTGGCCTTGACACCTTCCTTTAGCAGTTGCTATAGTGCTGCGTCGCCGCGGAGCTTCCGTTAGCGTCAGCGCAAACCGCAGCTGGCGGCCGCGGCCAAAACACCACCGGGGGATGTCTTGAAACTCGAACGCGGTCTTATTCAGGTGTATACCGGCAACGGCAAGGGGAAGACCACGGCTTCGCTGGGGCTCGCCCTGCGCGCCACCGGCCGCGAGCTGAAGGTGTGCATGATCCAGTTCATGAAGGGGGGCGGGCCCTACGGCGAGCAGATGGCCGCCGAGAAGCTGGCTCCTTTTCTCACCATCATTCAGACCGGGCGGCCCGGATGGGTCAACAAGGACAACCCGGCCCAGGCCGACAAGGATCTCGCAGCCGAGGCGCTGGCCCTCGCTGCGGAGAAGCTCGGCAGCGGCGACTACGACCTGGTCATTCTCGACGAGGTGAACGGTGCGGTGTCGATGGGGCTTCTTCCCGTGGAGCGTCTGCTGGAGCTGATGGCCGCGAAGCCGGAACACGTGGAACTGGTCCTGACCGGCCGCAACGCCCATGAGAAGGTCATCGAGGCGGCGGACCTGGTCACCGAGATGCGTGAAATAAAGCACTATTACAAAGCCGGCGTCGATGCGCGCGTCGGCATCGAGAAATAACTACCATTCAATTTACTGATATCGGAGGTTTGCCATGGCTGAAAGAAGAATTCGCGTGCTGGTGGGAAAGCCTGGTCTTGACGGCCACGACAGGGGTGCCAAGATCATCGCCCGCGCCTTTCGCGACGCCGGTTTCGAGGTAATCTACACCGGTCTGCACCAGACCCCGGAGCAGATCGTCTCCGCCGCCATCCAGGAGGACGTCGATCTGGTCGCACTCTCCATCCTCTCCGGTGCCCACAACACCCTGCTTCCCGCGGTGAGGGAGATCATGACGGAGAAGGGGGCTGCCGACATCATGCTCATGGCCGGCGGCGTCATTCCCGAGGACGACATCCCCGGGCTGAAAGCAGCCGGTATCGCCGAAGTCTTCACCCCCGGTACCTCCACCGAGACCATCGTCGGCTGGGTTCGCGACAACATCACGCCCCACGCCTAAACCGCAACGGACGTTCAACGTTCTACGTTCAACGTTAACTGCAAAACCTGGACGCAATCCATGCGCCGCGTGTTGCCTAGAGCAGACGCGGCGCACGCCGTAGAAGTCACCAACATGCCGCACGGTGGCGACGCGCTCACTCGAACGTTGAACGTTGAACCTTGAACCGCCTCTGGAGTTCTTATGACCCTGGCCGAACGCGTGCTCGACGGCGACATACGCGCCGCCGCGCGGCTTATGCGCGACATCGATGACCGCTTCAAAAGCGCCATCGAGGAACTGAAAACCCTCTACCCCCACACCGGCAATGCCTACATCATCGGCATCACCGGCCCGCCGGGGGCGGGGAAGTCGACCCTAGTGGACCAGATCGTCTCCGCGTACCGGAAGAAGGACCTCCTGGTGGGCGTGGTGGCCATCGACCCGACCAGCCCGTTCTCGGGCGGCGCCATCCTCGGCGACCGCATCAGGATGAACCGCCACGCCGACGATGCCGGCGTCTTCATCCGCAGCCTCGCCACCCGCGGGGCGCTGGGAGGGCTTTCCCGCTCCACCACCGACGTCGTCAACGTCATGGACGCCATGGGGATGGACGTCATCGTCATCGAGACCGTCGGGGTAGGGCAGGACGAGGTGGACATCGTCAGCACCGCCCACACCACCGTGGTGGTCATGGTCCCGGGCCTGGGCGACGACATCCAGGCCATCAAGGCCGGCATCCTCGAGATCGGCGACGTCTTCGTGGTCAACAAGGCCGACCGCGACGGCGCGGAGCGCACCGCCCGCGAACTCACCACCATGCTGGAGATGAAGCACCCCGACGCGGACGGGTGGGCGCCGCGCGTGCTGCAGACCGAAGGGGTCCGCGGCGTGGGCATCGAGGAGCTGGTGCAGGAGTTCGACGCACACCACATCTACCTGAAGGAGTCGGGCGCCCTGCAGCGGCTCACCGAGGAAAGAAACGCCAAGCTCTTCGCCGACACGCTCCGGGAAGAACTCTTCGAGACCGTCTTCGGCACCATCAAGGGGAACGGCAAGTACGACCAGATCGTGGCGGGGATGCGCGACAAGAGCATCGATCCCTACAGTGCAGTGCAGGAAGTCATGGCGGGACGCGCTTTTTCTTGACCGAGCGTGGCAAAGGTGTTAATTAAGAACGAAATGGGGCGTAGGCCCCATTAGTCGTTTCTAGGTTGGGAGCAGGCAAGATGTTACGTAAGATTTTGGCTTTTGTTGTCCTGGCAGTCCTCTTTTCCGTCGTGGTTTACAACCCCTCCGCCACTTCCGAGCCTGGCGCCAACCCGCAGGATCCGGCCAAGGAAGACCTCTCCCGGGTGGAATACCCGAGCCTCGCCAAGGTTCCCTGGCGCGCCCATTTCATCAAACCGCAGGAAACGCTGGAATCCCTTTACGGCGCCGACTGGGTCACCGTGGCCCGCTTCAACCGCATCGACCGGCGCCACGTCTATCCCGGCATGACCATCAAAGTCCCCGTCGATATCGCGGCCGCCCGTGATTACACCCCGATGCCCCAGGAGTACCCGGCGGCCAAGGGGTACGGCAAGTACATCCTGATCGACATGACCGAGCAGTGGATGGGTGCCTACGAAAACAGCAAGCTCAAGTTCTCCGCCCCCGCCGCGACCGGCGCCCCCGGTCACGAGACCCCCGTCGGCGTCTTCCGCATCGATGCCCGGCACCGCAACCACACCTCGTCGCTCTACAAGACCGAGGACGAGAGCGGCCAGTACCCGATGGACAACGCCATGCGCTTCCACATCGGCCCCGATAACGTCTCCTACTGGATCCACGCCCGCGACCTCCCCGGCAAGCCCGCCTCGCATGGTTGCGTCGGCCTCTACGACGAGGGGATGCAGAACCGGGTCTACGGCATCCCGGAAAAGCCGCAGCTGATCGACTCGCAGAAGTTCTACGCCTGGGCCGTGGGCGAGAACGAGTACGAGGAGGACACCGGCAACCTGGAGGAGCTTGAGGACGCACCCGTCGTCGAGGTGAGGGGAACCAACCCCGTTTACCGCAAGTAATAAGGCGCTATACTCTCCAGTTGTGCCCGCCACTGAATGTGAGGCGATCCCACTGTCACAGCTGGAGCTTTTGTGCAGGAACTTTTCAGAGAATACCTGCAGGTGCACGGCTACTGGGTGCTCTTTTTGGGGACCTTCCTGGAAGGGGAGGCCATCCTCATCTTCGCCGGCTTCCTCGCCTTCCAGGGGTATCTCAATATCTACCTGGTCATGCTTGCCGCGCTGGTCGGCTCCTTCCTCGGTGACCAGTTCTACTTCCACATCGGCCGCACCAAGGGGCCGCAGCTGCTGCGGCTCTTCACCACCTTCGCCAGGAAATTCAGGAAGGCCCTGCGCCTCATCGAGCGCTACGGCACCCTGGTCGCCTTCGTGTCCCGGTACACCTACGGTTTCCGCATCGTGCTACCCGTCATTCTCGGCATGACCACCTTTCCCTCGCGCCGCTTCCTCTACCTGAACTTTCTCTCAGCCCTTAGCTGGTCCATCCTCTTCTCCCTGGCCGGCTATCTCTTCGGCAAGACCGCCTCCTTGTTCATCGAGGATCTGCAGAGTTACGAGCCCTACCTGATGCTGGTTCTGGCCGGGATACTCGCCTGTCTGTGGTCCAGCCATTTCGTCGCGCAGAGGTGGCGCAAGCGTCATGCCAGGGCCAGGCTCAAGCGCATCAAGTCCAGTCCCCGCCGTCCCAAGGCCAACCACAACCACCGCTAGGGGACTGGCTCCGCCAGGTGCCTGTCCCCTTTTATCTCAGCATGTGGCTGCAAGTCAAAAGCAGTTACGCGAAGGCTCGAAGTAGTCGCGAAGTACGCGAAGGAAAGGCTTTTGGTTTCCCCAAAAAGGCTATCTTTGTGTTCTTCGCGGATTCTTTGCGTTCTTTGCGTAACTGCTTTTCAGCCTGTCAAAGTCAAAAGCAGTTACGCGAAGGGACGAAGTAGTCGCGAAGCACGCGAAGGGAGACTTTTGGTTTGTCCCCAAAGCTCTCATCCCGTTCTTTGCGGATTCTCTGCGCTCTTTGCGTAACTGCTTTTCTGACTCGTTTCTCCGGTTGTCAATTGCCCCTGCTTATGGTCTAATGCCGCCCGCGGCGCGTTTCCGGCCGCACATCCCGTAAAGAAAAGTGAAGGGCATTGCATGGATTTGAAGGAAAGAGTTTCCATCGTTTTGGTCGGGACCCAGAGCCCCGGCAACATAGGGATGGTCTGCCGGGCCATGAAGAACATGGGGCTGCGCGACCTGCGCCTGGTCAACCCCTGCCAGGTCGACCACCTGGACGCCATCAAGTTCGCCGTCTCCGCGCGCGACCTGTTGGAAAGCGCACGCGTCTTCACCTCCCTCGAGGATGCCCTGGCCGACAGCGAGTACTCGGTGGCGACCACCAGGCGCCACGGCAAGTACCGCGCCGAGATATCCACCCCGCCCGAGATCGTGGACCGTTTCGCCGCCTGCGCGCCCACCAGCCGCCTGGCACTGGTCTTCGGGCGCGAGGACAGCGGGCTCACCACCGACGAGGTGGCCATGTGCCGCTGGCAGTCCACCATCGAGACCGCCGACGAGTTCGGCTCCTTGAACCTGTCCCAGGCCGTACTCATTTTTTGCTACGAGTTCCTGAAGGGGGCCGCCCCGGCGCCGGTCAAGGCCGCGCGGGAACTGGCCGGGTCGGCCTCGCTGGAGCCGATGTACGCCCACATGGAAAAGACCTTCCTGAGGATCGGCTACCTGAACCCGCAGAACCCGGACCACATGATGCGCACCATGCGCCGCATCTTCTCCCGTGCCGAACTGGACGAGCGCGAGGTGGCTTCGCTGCGCGGCCTTCTGTCCCAGATCGACTGGGCCTGCGCCGAGTTCAAGGGGAAGAAGGGCGCCGGTTTTCCATAATTCTTAAAATGTGTTAAAGTTTGTCTCCGCTCCGCCGAAGGGATCAGGGTGAGGCGGAGGCTTTGTCTGGACCTGTTCTGCTGTAACTGACTGCGAGGGACCTACCGTGAAGATTCTCCTTACCAACGACGACGGTGTGCATTCCCCCGGCTTGGCCGCCCTGATCAAGCGGGTGTCCCAGGTGGCGGAGGTGGTCGTGGTGGCGCCGGACCGCGAGCAGAGCGCGGTCTCCCACGCGCTCACGCTGCACCACCCCCTGCGTGCCGCGCGCATCGCCGACAACGTCTACGCGGTGGAGGGGACCCCCACCGACTGCGTCAACCTGGGCATCCACAGCCTCCTTTCCTTCCGCCCCGACCTGGTCATCTCCGGGGTGAACCGCGGCGCCAACCTGGGCGACGACGTCACCTATTCCGGCACGGTGGCGGCCGCCCTGGAGGCGACCCTGATGGGTATCCCGGCGATCGCCGTCTCGCTGGTCACCCGCAGCGCCGGGGAGAACTTCGACTCCGCCGCCGCCTTCGCGGCGCAGCTGGCCCTGAGCGTGCAGCGCCGCGGCCTGCCGCGCGACACCTATCTCAACGTCAACGTCCCCGACCTCCCCGCGGCAGAGCTCCTCCCGGCGCAGATCACCCGCCAGGGGAAGCGCAGTTACGAGGGGACCATCGTGGACAAGGTCGATCCCCGCGGCCGGAACTACTACTGGATCGGCACTGTGGACTTGAGCTTCCAGGACGTTCCCGGCACCGATTACCACGCCGTTTCGCGCGGCCACGTCTCCATTTCGCCCCTGCACATCGACCTCACCAACCACGCCGCCATCGGCGAGTTGCAGGGGTGGGAACTGCCGTGATGCTGGACTTTTAGCACGTCATTTGTTATATTTCCCCGCTGCCAAAGATCGGGGGGGGAATGAATTCAGCTGTAGCACGCAAGAGGATGGTCGCCGAACTGGTGAAACGCGGTATCACGGACCAGCGGGTGATCAACACCATGCTGGAGTTGCCCAGACACATATTCGTCGAAGAGGCGATGGCCGCCCAGGCCTACAGCGACGGCTCCCTCCCCATCGGAGAGAAGCAGACCATCTCGCAGCCCTACATCGTGGCGCGCATGACCGAACTTCTTGCCCTTACCGGGCGGGAGAAGGTGCTGGAACTCGGCACCGGTTCCGGGTACCAGGCCGCCGTTTTGGCCACCCTGGCCGACCGCGTCTGCACCGTGGAGAGGATCCGCCCGCTGGCCATGAAGGCGCGCAAGGCGCTGGACAGCCTGAGGCTTTTGAACGTGAACCTGAAGATCGGTGACGGCACCGAGGGGTGGCCCGAGGAGGCGCCTTTCGACGCCATCCTGGTTACCGCCGGGGCTCCCGCCCTCCCGGAATGCCTGGTGGAGCAGCTGGCGCCCGGCGGGAGGCTGGTGATCCCGGTCGGGGACCGCGTGGACCAGAAACTGCTGGTGATACGGAAGGCGGCGGACGGCAGCGTGACCCGCGAGGAAGCGGATGACTGCCGCTTCGTGAGGCTGATCGGCAAAAACGGCTGGAACGACGAGTAGCAGCACAGGTTGCCCCACATCACTCTGGCTTTGCCAAAGGAGTCTGGCATGGAAAACGAAGAGCTTTTAGAGGAGAAGGATCCTCTCTTTCTGGATGGCGAACACGATCATGACCCGGACCCGGATGCCCTCGAACTCGAAGAGGTAGAGGAGGTCGAGGAGGCGGAAGAGGTCGAGGAAGAAGAGATCAAGGCCGCCGTGGTGGAGCACTTCGACGACGCCATCAAGCTCTACCTGCGCGAGATCCAGAAGACCAAGCTTCTGACCGCGGACGAGGAGAAGGAGCTGGCTGCGCGCATCGACCAGGGCGACAAGGCCGCGCGCGACCGGATGATCGTCTCCAACCTGCGCCTGGTGGTCAAGATCGCCAAGCGCTACATCAACCGCGGCCTTCCCTTCCTCGACCTGATCGAAGAGGGGAATATGGGACTCATCAAGGCGGTGGAGCGCTTCAAGCTCAGTAAGGAGTGCCGCTTCTCCACCTACGCCACCTGGTGGATCAGGCAGTCCATCGAGCGCGCCCTGGTGAACCAGTCGCGCACCATCCGCCTGCCGGTGCACGTCTCCGACGACATCAACAAGATGCTCCGCGTGACCCGCGAGCTGGTGCAGAAGATGAACCGCGAGCCGACCGTGAAGGAAGTGGCCGATGCGCTCGAGGTGAACGTAACCTACGTGCGCCGGCTCATGGTGCTTCTGAAGAAGACCTATTCCATCGAGCGCCCCATGGGGGAGAACAACGACTACTTCCTCATCGACACCATCGAGGACACCTCGACCATCTCGCCCGCGGTGCTCCTGGAGGACCTGAACAAGTACGAACTGGTCTCCAAGTGGTTCGAGACCCTCTCCGATGCCGAGAAAAAGATCCTGACCCTCCGTTTCGGCCTGGACGACAAGGATCCGCAGACGCTGGACACCATCGGGCGCAGCTTCGGCGTGACCCGCGAGAGGATCCGTCAGATCGAGGCGAAGTCGCTGGAGAAACTGAGGAAAATAGTGGAAGCCACCGACATAATGGGGCGCAGTGCAACTACTGGTAATTAAAGGAGCGGCCGTTGGACATGGAAGATCTTAAAAGCATCATCAGGAACATTCCCGATTTCCCCAAGAAGGGGATTCTCTTCAAAGACATCACCACGCTTTTAGGAGACGCCAAGTCGTTTCAGCGCATGGTAGACCTCATGTCCCACCGTTACGTGGGGCAGAAGATAGACAAGGTAGTCGGAGTCGAGGCCCGCGGCTTCATCATCGGCGCTGCCCTCGCGTACAAACTGGGTGCCGGCATCGTGCTGGTGAGAAAGCCGGGCAAGCTTCCCTCCAAGACCTTCAAGAAGACCTACGATCTCGAGTACGGCACCGACACCCTCGAGATCCATACCGATGCCTTCAACAAGGGCGACCGCGTGCTGATCGCCGACGACCTGTTGGCCACCGGCGGCACCATGGCCGCGGTCGTCGACATGATCAACAGCATGGACGTTGAGCTGGTTGAGTGCTGCTTCATGGCCGAGCTCGAGTTCCTGGAAGGCGCCAAGAAGCTGCCTGAGGGCAAAGTGTTCTCGTTGTTGAAGTTTTAATAAAACTTCTTGCCAAACAGGCGGTGGTATTGTATAAAGTCCGTCTGACTTGTCCCCGTAGCTCAGCAGGATAGAGCACTTCCCTCCTAAGGAAGGGGTCGGACGTTCGAATCGTCTCGGGGACGCCACAAAAATCAAATGGGTTACGGCAACATTGCTGTAGCCCATTTTTTTTGATAACTATCATGCAACGATCATCACCGTCAGTTATGTGGAGTTGGGAATGGATTCTGAACGCCTGGAAGAACGGGTATCGGACTACCTCAAAGCTCTGGCGCAGTTGGAAAAAGCCGGCAGTCAACCGAAGGATGAATTCCTCAGGGACTCTGTGATTCAGCGTTTCGAGTTTACCCATGAACTCGCCTGGAAAATGCTGAAGCTGCGCCTAGAGCAAGAGGATGTTTTTGCCAGGACGCCCCGCGAGACCTTGCAGTCTTCACTGGAAGCAGGTTTCATCGAGGACGGCAATGCATGGAGTGATTTGCAGAAGATGCGGAATCTGACCAGCCATACCTACAACGAGGAACTGGCCGAGGAGGTCTACTCATTCGTGGTGACGCAGGGTATGCTCCTTTTCCGGCAACTTGCGCAAAAGGCGGTGTCATGGCAGACGACGATCTGATTTACGGACTGGCGCGTCGGCACTATCTGGGGCTTGCTGCCGTTTTCAGTAAGTATGTCCATATAGATAAGGTGATGATATTCGGTTCACGCGCCAAGGGGACAGAAAAGCCGTACTCCGACATCGACCTCGCCGTGATCGCTCCTGAGATGGGGAGTGCTGAATTTTCACGCCTGCTGGACGAATTGGATGCGTTGGATCTGGTCTTTAAACTCGACGTGCTGCATTTTGACACATTGCCGCAGCCGAAGTTAAGGAAAACGATTGAGCTGCATGGCAAGCAGTTTTACCCACTGCACGAGACATAGAACATTGATAATGCAATTGTTACCTGCGTCTGCTCCAATTGATGATAAAAAGGTGTATGTAAATTTTGTTAGAGCACAGATGTTTGTATATCATCTTGCTATTTTGTTTTATAACTGTCTCAGTATAAATGGTTGTGAAAAGTTCAAGGAACTCTTAGAAAATTATGAGTTCCTCGAAGATATGGACTTAACTCTATTGTTTGATTGGGAGCACAAGTCTCTCTGCGCACCTCAAGCATTTGGGAAAATGCTGGTAGATTAGATGAGCAGCCAAGGGGACACATATAAGATCATAACTTCCTAACCTAAGGCCAAGGGGACGGGTATAAGAATATAAGTTTCTTTAAAGGCATAGGGGGATAAGAGGAGTCGGAGAAGGTGGGACACGACTTCCTGCTCTCTGTAGGGGCCTAAAAAAAACAAGGGGACACGTGAGAATATAACTTCCTGAGCAGGAAGTCATGATCTCATGTGTCCTCTTTTTGTTTGGGTATGCTATTCATGATTGTGGAGTGTGCTGGCGTTATCTGTTGAAAATACGCTGGAAATCTGTTAGGAATGTATTCGAGAATCTATTCACGAATCCATTCACAACACGAGGCATCATGTCCCGCGCGCAAGCTGATAACGAAGCGAGACTCCTGGCGTATCTCGCTACTGGCGTTCGCACCTCTGAAGACATTCAGGAGCGGCTCAACCTAAGCCAGCCTTCTGTCTCACGCCTCATCGCACGGGTATCCGAACAGGTCGTGATCATCGGTAACGCGCGCACAAGACGCTATACCACCAGACGGGATCTTCGAGGTCTTGGGGGGGAGTTCCCTGTTTTTAGCGTTGACGAAGACGGGAATGCTTCTTCTATCGGGGTGTTAAGCGCTATAGGGCATGACGAGTATCTGTGGCAGCCCAAAGGTGATGGCGCTGTTCAGTACAAAAGCCTGCCTTGGTTTCTCTCGGATCTTCGACCGGACGGCTTTACTGGGCGCGCTTTTGTTAGACGTCTGTCTGAAACTCTTTCTCTCCCGTCCCGTATATTCGATTGGACCGATGACCACGTGCTCGTGGCTCTCGCCTGTCGAGGCGAGGACCTGATGGGGAACTTGATCATCGGCAAGGAATCTCTGGACCGGTACTTCAGCTTGTCACATGAAAGGTTCGGTCTACTTACTCAGGACCAACTGGCAACAGCCTACCCGGTGATGGCGAAGAACGCTATGGAGGGACAACCGGTCGGGTCTTCTGCGGGAGGGGAACAGCCCAAATTTACCCTGAGGGTGGATCGGAAAGGGAAGATTGAGAATCTCCTGGTGAAATTCTCGCCTCCTGTTCATTCCGTTGAAGGACGTCGCTGGGCAGATCTTCTTATCTGCGAACACCTCGCCCTGGGCATAGTAAAGGAAATGGGGATACTCGCAGCAAAGACTTCCCTGGTTGAAGCTGAAGACAGGGTCTTTCTCGAGGTCACTCGTTTTGACAGGGTAGGGCGATGCGGTCGGCTGCCCATGATTTCTCTTCGCGCTATCGACAACGAATTCTACGGCCGGCAAGATAACTGGATTGCTGCTGCTGATAGAATGGAAGCTGACGGCAGGTTGAGCAGTGAGGATGCTCGCAACCTCAGATGGCTGTGGGTTTTCGGTGATCTCATTGCCAACACCGACAAGCATTTTGGCAATGTGTCTCTCGTTCCATTGTCTGTCGACCGCTTTACGCTCAGGCCGGCCTATGACATGCTTCCTATGCTCTACCGCCCCATGGATGGGGCCGCACCGGAGCGCACGTTTAGGCCACCCCCCTTCTCGACGCAGGCTGCTGACCAATGGGACTCTGCTCTGGCGGCGGCCATCACCTTCTGGGAGCGGGCCTCAGTCGATAAGAGAATCTCGGAAAGGTTCCGGCAAATAAGTCATGGTAATCTAGGGATAGTTCGGAGCCTGCAAAACGGCCCACGGCTGATTTCTTAGGGCATACCCAAAAGGGGCGTTTACACAAAATCCTTTACACGCCCTTACACGCCCGTATTCCGTTAAGGCTGAATGGGGGTATGGTTAGGGTTGATCGGTATGCCATTAAGGCTGAATGGGGGTATGGTTAGGGTTGATGGGTATGCCGTTAAGGCTGAATGGGGGTATGGTTAGGGTTGATCGGTATGCCGTTAAGGCTGAACGGGGGTATGGTTAGGGTTGATGGGTATGCCGTTAAGGCTGAATGGGGGTATGGTTAGGGTTGATCGGTATGCCGTTAAGGTTGAATGGAGGTATGGTTAGGGTTGATCGGTATGCCATTAAGGTTGAATGGAGGAATGGTTAGGGTTGATGGGTATGCCGTTAAGGCTGAATGGGGGTATGGTTAGGGTTAATCGGTATGCCGTTAAGGCTGAACTGGGGTATGGTTAGGGTTGGTCGGTATGCCGATAAGGTTGAATGGAGTACCGATCCGGGGTGATGGCCCTGCCGTACCGCATGGAGTACCGCTTTGAAAAGCAAACCCCTCGAGCGGAAGGTGTGGCCATCCGCCCGAGGGAACGAGGTGGGGGCATTCAGCTAACTAGCAGCAGGGGCGAGAGACTTCTTCCTCTTCAAGAGGGGCTGTACCACTGTGACCCCTGCCTGTAGCAATTCGGGGATATCAGCTTCGGTCGCGACGAGTTGAAGGTAGCCGGCAATCTTCTTGAACATTTCCACCAACTCTTTGATCGCCAAGTTACGCAAGTGGATCTGGATGCGGTCAAAGTTCGCGGCAGCCTGGATTTTTTGCTCCGCGTCGTCCAGCACTTCTTTTAGACGTACCAGGGAGACCGCCTGATCTGGCGGGTTGCGATACAGCGCGAGCCCGGATAAGCCGTTGTAGTAGCGTCTGCCGTTGGCCAGGAACACCGAAGGTCTACCGCGTAGGTCGAACTTTAGATGCAGCATGGTCACCTCCACTTTGCGGTTGGAAAACACTAAGCTTGCAAGCGTGACCACTATAGCGAACCAATCCTTTTACGCAATCCCCTTGAAAATTAAAATAAAGTCGAACCTTATCTTAATATAGGCGATCAGGGGCGTCGTTGATGTTTTAACGGCATGCCCGGAGAAACTGCTCGAAAGAGGGGGTGAATGTGGGGATAAGTAGTCCGCGTTGAGCGTCTGGGGGGCATTTACGACTTGGCTCGAGCATTAAGGTTACAAGGCATTTACGGGGTTTCCTATGGGCGATTTTTATGTTCGGCTGGAGAGTGTGCATGAGGGCATAGAGCGACGCCCTCGACCGGCTGCAGACGATAGGAAGGCACTGGCGTGCACGAAGGAACTGGAACAGCAGCGCCTGGTCTGTTTTAATTGTTTATCAGCTTGTGGGTAAGATCCAGTAGCAGGTCTTTGGCTTCACTTCTGGTGATTGCGACTGGTGTCTCATCGACAGTCAGAAAGATGGGGTCGGCGATCCTCCGTTGCGATATTTGTCTGACGAAGCCATGAAAGATGCCGGCCAGAGGTACATCAAGTTCCTTGCACCTCCGTTCTAGTGCTTGCTTTTCCTCTTCAGTTACCCGAACCGTAATGCTGACACGCCGAACCTTGTCGTTGCTGGATCCTAATGGTCTGCCTCTTTTCAGAATTCCTTTCATAACCGGGTCCTTTTCTAAATCTGTCTGCCACGCTGAACCCTTCGCGGCGAGAAATGACTTGAGGTCGTAGGCGGTTGGTAATTTTCGGCGCCGGAAGGACAGTCAAGCATAGCAAGCAGACTGCGTTACTGTGATATCTCGGCGGGTTGTCCTTCTACTGCTGCGATCATCTCTTCCAGGTGTTCCGAGAGTGCCTCGTACCAAAAATGAGGCTCCCGTGCTGCGGCCATTTCCTCCACCAGCAACGTAAGATGGTCAAAAGCTGAGTCCTCCGCCCGCAATCGAGGCGCCAGTGAATGATTGAGCATGGCGGTCTGCAGCCGGAGGAACTTCACCTCCAGTGTCAGAAACGATGTCTTTTGAAGATTGATTTCAGCAACCCGTTTTGCTGCCGCTTTCACTGAGAAGAATCGATCGTCCATGGCGTGCTCCTCACTGTTCGCAGAAAAAGTCGCCCCCCTCTCCAAAGAAGAGTAGGGGGGCAGTACAACAAACCAGGAGTTGATATTAGCATCTTCTTATTTAATCGTAAAGTCCATCTTCTGATTTAGAGAACGCCCTCAGCTGTAATAACTCCACCCCCCGATGGGTCTCATGCTACTGAAGGTTACTCCTAAGTCAGTGGCAAACCTTTGAGTTGCAAGTCAAATTTTGTCTTGAGAGTATTCTACTGCTTCATCCCTTTCCGAATTTTCACTATATACCTTCAGCTTCGGGCGCAATCGTAGTAAGAGATTTTCTTAACCTTCAATGGGTGGAGCGCAGTACGGCGTGACATCGTTGTACAGCCATTGGAGTAGCATGGCTGGCTTGTCACATATTCAATGGGCGGGGTGTCGCTCAAAGTACTACAGGCGGACGGGCGCCCCTCGCCATTTCAAAGACTCCTTTATCGCTTCCAGTACCCGGACAACCCTTAAACCTGCGCGACCATCGTTGATAGGGGTTATATCGTTGGATATGCAACTCAGGAAGTATTGCACCTCTTTTTTCAACGCCTCACCTTCGGGTACCTTTGGGGCCCACATGTCACCGCTTCGGTAAGCCATCATCATGCCGTCGTGATAGGCGCCCTTGTCGTATACCTTGATTTTTTCGTCATTTTCCAGATCGTTCCATACCAACATCTTGTTCTGGCCACCTATCAGGGTCGTGCGCACCTTCACTGGTGAAAGCCAGTTTACATGGAGGTGTGCGATCACGTTGTCAGGAAAATAGAGTGTAACGTAGGCGACATCTTCATTGGAGTTAAAGTGCGAGACGCCGGTAGCAGTGACAGTTGTAGGTGGCAAACCGATCAAATAATCCATGATAGAGATGTCGTGAGGTGCAAGGTCCCACAGGACGTTCACATCTTTTTGAAACAGGCCAAGGTTTACTCTGACCGAATCGAAATAGTACAAGTCCCCAAGGATCTTGTTGTCCAGGAGTTCTTTGATTTTATTGACGGCCCCAGTGAACAGAAACGTGTGGTCTACCATTATTTTCAGATGCTTTCTGTCGGCAAGCTCGATCAACTGCTCCGCTTGTGCTCCTGATGCAGTGAAAGGCTTTTCTACGAAGACATGTTTTCCATTTTCAAGTGCCAAACGGGCAATCTCGAAATGTAACGATACCGGAGTAACGATAGCCACTATATCGATATCGGTCCGTAGCACCAGTTCCTGGTAACTATGTACCAATTCGGCATCCGGGAAGTCTGCCTGTGCACGGCAAAGCGACTTCTGGTCCGTATCACAGATTGCAGTCACTTTTGCGCCAGGTGTTTGATGAAAATTCCTCGCGACATTAGGCCCCCAGTACCCGTATCCCACGATGCCCACGTTTATCATGATGTCCTCGCTGATTGAGTTGTTATCTGAAGTTGGCGCTAACCGCAGAGAGCGGAACCAGTCTAGCCCAGGGTGAGAATTTTTAAATAGAGGGAAATTCTGGCGGGCAGGTAGGGTTATTTCTGTGGTGACCCGGTGCGCCGGTGTTACGGGTGCTGGGAAAGGGATGAGTCCGGCTTGTAAGGCATAGACAGCGTGGGTGATGCTGTTTAAAAGACGGTATTGCGGAATACCAAACGAGTTCGATTGGCGGTTGCGGAGTTGTTGGTAATGCAAAATTCAAAGGAAGATTATAATTTTTTGGAGAGAGAGGGGATTGCTTACCTCATTTAATAGCTGATGAGCTTGTTGGTAAGATCCAGCAGCAGGGCTTTGGCCTCGCTCCTGGTGATTGCGACTGGTGTCTCGTCGACAGTCACAAGGATGGGATCATCGATCTTCCGCTGCGAGATTTGGCGGATGAAGCCATGAAAGATACCGGAGAGGGTTACATCAAGTTCCTTGCTCCTTAATTCCAGGACTTGTTTTTCCTCCGCGGTTACCCGAACGGTGATGTTGATTCGCCGAACGGATGTGCCGTTGCTGGACCCTAATGGCCTCCCTCTTTTTCGAATTTCCTTCATCATGCAGTCCTCTTGCAAGTTCATGTGACATACTCCCTGGCACTAGGCAGTGGGTAAACTGAAGATCCTCGCAACGCCAGTTTACCGCAAGATTAGTGTCGTTGAATAAAGTTAGTTTCTCTATACGGATAGGATTTTCTCTGAGAGTTATCAGCTCACCACACCTTCACCACCATATTCTCGTTGACGTCACATTCCCCGAGGTAGACCACTGACGGCGCCACACGGTGGGGCCTGGCTAGCTCGATCCTTAAACTCCGCGCCCCTTTACACCTGAAGCGACCGAAACCCAGCCCGCAGTCCACGGCTTGGAAATCCATTGGCTGGTGATACCCTCCTACTGGTCAATGCCGGCGTCACATCCCGACAGATGGTGAGGGATCTCTGTGGGGAACTAACAAAGAGGTGTGACATGAAGGAAAAGGTCTGCGTGGTCTGCCTTAAGGCTTTCGCCGCTTCGGTAGCAGCGGTGATGGCGTACGTTCTTGATGGCCGCACCAACGATGCTCCCGCTCCTCACGGCATACTGTCTGGTCCAGAACGGCCCCCGACGCGTCAGTTGAATCTTGGGCTCTGCCCGGAGCATGAGGAGTATTTCAAAGAAGGGCTGGTTGCCGTGATCGAGATAGAAACGGTGAAAAGCCAGGAGGAGTATGACGCCATGGCGTCGCAGGCCGAGGGCAGGACGGGTAACATCATATACCTGCCGAAGGAGGTAGTCGTGAGGTTGGCAGACTTTCCGCCCAACAATGCCGTGGTCTTTTGTGAACAGGAACCGTTCGAACGACTCAAGGAGGCGTCAAAGAACGTGTGGTCATAGTTTGGGAGGAAGCCGTGAGTGACTTCAACCCGCTGTTCAAAATACCGATTCGGTTGCAACTCCTGCTTGTTGTCGCCATTGTTGCTATACCTGCAGCGGGCATCATCATCTACTCAGGAGTCCAAAGCAGAAATCAGGCAATAGAACATGCCCGGGTCGAAACACAAACCGTGGTGGGGTTGGTAGCGTCGGAACAAAGACTTATGCTCGCGTCCGCTCAGCAACTCCTGATGACCTTGGCCCAGTTGCCTGAGATCAACGAAAAAGAGGCAACCAATACCACGTTTTTCCTGAGGCGCATTCTCAGGTTACATCCCACCATCGGCAACATTTTCGTCGCTGACCGCGCAGGCTCCATCTGGGCCTCCGCTGCCCCCATCGAGAAAAAAATCAACGTGGCCGATCGACGCTACTTCAAAAACGCGATCGCAACCGGGCACCTCTCTTCAGGCGAATACCAAATCGGCAGGATCTCCCATAAACCCAGCCTCAATTTCGGGTACCCATACTGGGACAGTCGAGGGAGATTGACAGGGGTAATCTGCGTTTCTCTTGACATGCAGCGTTACAAGGATCTGTTGGAGCAATTTCGCCCCTCCGGGCGGACCCATATGGTGCTCATAGATTACCATGGCGTGGTGCTGTTCGGCGTACCCCAGCGTGGGCCACAGACGGGAAAACCATTTGATCAAAGACTATTCAAGTGGATGCAGCAGGGACCAGATACTGCCACATCGATGGCCTCCGACCTTGCTGGCGACTCTCCAGGAGAGAAGCGATACGTAAGCTACCAGAAGCTGCGGCTACAGGGTGAGCCAACTCCCTACATGTATGTGTGGGTGGGTATCCCGGTCGAGTCTGCCCTGTCGGCCGCTACGTCGCGGCTGGTAAAGAACATGTCGCTGCTTGGGCTGGTCCTCATCTCCGCACTTTTGCTGGCATTGCTTATCGGCAAGTATTCCATCTGTGACAGGATCATCGTTTTGGAAAGGGCCTCCTTAGGCGTCGCCAATGGCGAGCTTGGGATGAGAGTGTCAGATGCCGTTAGGGGAGGCGAGCTCGGAAGGTTGGCTGAAACCTTCGATGCCATGACAAGAGAGCTGTTGTCGAGGGAGCAAATACTTGGTGAAAAACAAAGGCTGCTGGAAGACCTTAACGCTAACCTTGAGCAACGGGTCACTGAGGCAGTCGCTGAATTACGGAAGAAGGATCAGATGCTGATACAGCAGGGTCGTCAGGCGGCAATGGGAGAGGTCCTCGGAAATATCGCTCATCAATGGCGTCAACCGCTCAACTTGCTAGGACTGATCATTCAGGAATTAGGGGTGCTCTACGACCACAAACTTCTGAGCAAGGAAAACATTGACAGCAGTACCCAAAAAGCCATGACGGTGATCAATGCGATGTCAAAGACGATAGACGAATTCGGTTCCTACTTCAGGCCCGACCACACAAAGAAGGTTTTCAGCGTTAGCACTGCTTTGTCAAAGACCTTATCCCTTATCTTGCCAATGATGAACAATCAGCACATCGAGGTAAAGATATCAAAGATGGAGCCTGTTGAAGTCTATGGGTTTGAAACAGAGTACGCACAGGTTCTTCTTGCGATCCTTACCAATTGTAAAGATGCTTTTGAAAATGTCGCAGTTGAAAGACGGCGCATTATTGAGATAACCGTCAGCAGGTTGGACAAGAAGTCTGTGGTAACAGTTGCCGACAACGCTGGGGGAATACCCCCGGGCATAATTGACAAGATCTTCGACCCCTATTTCACCACCAAGGGGCCCGATAAGGGCACTGGGATAGGACTTTACATGGCAAAGACCATTGTAGAGCAACACATGGGGGGACAACTAACAGTGCGCAACATTGGGGATGGGGCAGAATTCAGGGTTGAAGTTTGACCCCTGCCGAACCTCAGCTTATGTACAACCCCGCCTCAGAACTCCTATCTTTATTTTCGTCCATGCTGCGCACGCCGTCCTTCCCTGCGGGCTGTTTCTCAACAAGGCACTTCGCACCAGTACCTTCCGGTCCCATGCACTGGTGCTCCCCTACGCTCTTAGTCCAAAAACAGGCAACTTCCCGTGGCAACGCGTGCCAGTATTCCCCTTGATACTCGCTCTTCAGATGGGTCAGCAGGTCCCGGTACAGGACTGGGTGATACTCTTCGAAGTTGGGGGGGGCGTCAAAACTCATGTAGTCTGGATGGGTAATGAGCAGCACCATGCCACCGTGGTCGGCGATCCAGCGCAACTTTTCCTTCCAGATGGAGGTGTCTTTCTCGCGGAAGATGACAAAGAGTGTGAAATCCTGCGGCAAGGTGTAGGGCAGTTCGACGTACTCCCTGCCGGCAACAGCGGTCTGGTGGACCGGGAAAATGGTCCCCAACGGGTCCGGCTGGGGCTCAAATGGGTCGGAGTCGAAGGAGGAAGCCTCGTAGCAGATGTTCAGCGCGTGCAGCCACTGGTAATTGTGGTAGACGCAGGGTGAACGAAAACCAACGGCGCCCCACTCTTTGAGGTAGCCGTTGATCTTGACAGCGTGCCTGGCGAAAGTTTCTGCGGATTCGTACAGCTTCCTGTTATGCTCCAGCCCGTGCACTCCCACCTCAAACCCTTCCTGGACCAGCTTGTGACGCAGGGCTGCTGGAACATGGTACTCTTCCGCAACGAAGTTGAAGCAGGAGCGAAACCCCAACTCCCGTTCCAGAGTCATGAGTTGCTCGCATCTCTGCACCCCGCGCGCGGTATCTACATCGTGGGTGAGCACAACGGCGAATTTTTTCCCGTGTGGCCACCCCTTGAATCCAGGCGGCGGCTGGCCGGCTGCGGGATCTATGGGCCAGGTGCTACGGTACCTCGCCCTTTTGAGTCTCGCCACCACTCCCCGCAGGACAAGCTGAAGTCTGCGCGGGAGAAATGGCTTTAGGTGGTAGTAGGTGCGGGCAAGTCTCTCATTCAATCCGGATGTCATGAAGGCTCCCAGTTGATTGGCCAGGTTTAAAATCGAGGCTACTATAGCCGACCGTTTGCTGTACGCAACGCCCCCAGAAAAGCTGAGGTCCTCTTCCCCAGGGCTGCAGGGGAAGCATAGAAGTGTTGGTCGCGGTTAGTGGCATAGCCTGATCCGCGCTGCAAGAGTCCAGCCGCTGCATACTCTCGCCTACATATCCCGTCTTCGCACAGTTCCCACTGAGAAACACTTTACCGCTCTCTCCGTCGCGAACCTTATCTATCGGACTACTGCATATACGAAGAAAACTGCGCCGTTGCCTCAGAAACACGAGACCAATGACAGTATTCCGCTGCATTTGGGCTGAGGGGGAGGGGAACCTTGTCAATAGTCAATGGCGCACTTTCCTCAGGGAAAGCCTCTATTTGCAACACGCATCCAAAATCAATGGCAGCTTTTTTTGCAGCCACGCCGCAGGGTTAGCTGACCCCGTCGGGGAAATTCCTCTCAATGAAACCGACCAGTCCCAGGCACAACCTCCCGTTGCAATATCAGGCTTTGGTTTTAAATTATCCGTTAGAAAAATTAATCAATTTTAATTCTGCGAGTGCTTACCGCTCGCTCTGCACGTTTTGTTTCAGATTACTTCCCAGGCAGGGCTAGGGATTGGCAACGGGGGGAATGAGATGAATATCCTTACCATCGTGCTTTTTGCGCTGTTGTCTGCGCTGTCTTTTACGGTTTCAGGTTGCGACAGCCACTCTAATCCCGGAAGGTTCAACGTAGCTAACCTCACCCTGCATCAAAGTATCAGCGTAAGCCCTTCCTCAATGGACCCCACACCTCATCTGCTTTCTTAGCGGTTTGTTTTGAGTACGTAAGGACCGGTTTGCTTCTGGGAACGGCATTGGGTCGTTTCGTGGAGCTTCGACCACCACACAAACAGTTAAAAAGGAGAATGGAACATGGAAAAACTTACCAAGATGTATGTCCAGATGCAGACGAAGTTGCAGGACCAGAAAGGGGCGACCATGGTTGAGTACGGCCTCATGGTAGCGCTCATTGCAGCGGTGAGTGTGGTCGTCGTGGGAGCACTGGGGGGGGAGGTAAATGATGCTTTCCAAAAAGTTGTCGATGGCTTTACCCCCCCTGCTGGGTAATTGGATGACTTCATTGGGCCTGCCGCGTCTATCCGCTGTATCCGTCAATGTTGCTATCCGACGGGTTCTCAATCTGTACAAAGGAGCGTGAAGCGCTGCTTTACCCGGCCCGTTAAAGTCGGCACGAGTAAATACTAAGGGAGGATTGGCGGCTTCCGTCTCTCCTCCCGCTATTAAACTTTCGAGGGGCCCAATAATGGCACCACGCGACCAAAACGGACAGGCACTTGTGGAATTGGCGATCTTACTCCCGCTGTTGCTCCTCATCGTGTTCGGCATAACCGAGTTCGGCAGAGCCATGTACATCACAAATTCCCTGACCAACGCTGCGCGCGAAGGAGCACGTAAAGCCTCCGTAAGCCCAAATGACCCGACTGCGGAACCGACACTGGCGGCCCTGCGGAGTCATGTCGCCGAGGCATGCCCTTTCCCTATCAAAGCGGCGGCGGTCACCATAGAATCGACATCAATGCCCCCCCAGCACGGGGCGAGCACTATAACGGTAACAGTTCCCTATGACTTCACATCCGTCATAGACCTCATCGACTTGAACTTAACCTTGAGGGGGCAGGCCTCGATGTTCTACGAGTAGTCGAGCCACCATGCGCCAGGAGGAATCATGACCAGACCCACCCCCATGACCACCATAGCGGTCGTTGCCCTTTTGCTAGGAGGAATGGCAACCCTGCTGGCAAACCACTATCTCAAGAAACAAGCGGCCAAGCCGTTTCAAGGTGTACCCATAGCATCGGCGTCAGTGGATCTGCCGCTAGGAACCAAGCTGAACGGGACCCAGGTGAAAATGGTGACCTGGCCCAAGGATGCCGTCCCTGCCGGTGGCTATACCGATCCTACGCCGTTGGTCGGGCGGGTTCTGATCCGCCCTGTCAGCGCCGGCGACATGATAACGGAATCGAAGCTCATGCCGCAGAAACCAACAGGCGGCATCATGACCTACATAGTGCCGCAGGGGCATCGCGCCGTAACGGTATCGGTAAACGAGGTGGCTGGTGTAGCCGGCTTCATCACACCTAACAGCCGGGTCGACGTTCTGCTGACCATTCCACGACCCGGAAGCACCAATGACAAGGACAACATCAGCAAGATCATCCTGCAAAACGTGCCTGTCCTTGCCACCGGCCAAGTGACCGAACAAAAGGAAGGGGGCAAGCCCGGGGTGGTGCCGACGGTAACGCTGGACGTGACACCCGAGGAGGCGGAGAAGTTGGTCGTGGGCACCAAGAAGGGGTCGCTCCAGTTGCTGTTGAGGAACGTCATCGACGTCGCATCGATAGATACCAAGGGTGCCACAGTATCCAAGGCCCTGGGAGCAGCGGATATGCAGCAGCGTACCGTCGTTGTGCGCACACCTGCGCAGCCCAAAAAGACGGCGGTCAGGCCGGTCGTGGCGGCGTCCCCGCCTCCTCCTGCGCCGGTGAAATATCAGGTGGAGGTTTTCAGGGGTGGGGCGAAGTCCCTGCGGGAGTTTGCGCCGGATTAGGGGGAAGGTTGCCGGGACAGGCATGCCTGAAGTCCGGTCGGGAACTGGTCGGGTTCGCTGCTGGCACTTAACACTATTTTCATATCGAGGTGACTTGATGAAACCGTTCACAACCGGAAAGAACGCCTGCCTGCTGTTGATACTTTTAGTGGTCATCTTACCCATGTCATCGCTAGCCGCTGTCCCTACAGAGGTCGTGGTGAACCGGAGTGTGCTGCTCAACCTCAACACCAAGTCTGAACGTGTCTCCATAGCCGCACCCCAGGTTGCGGAACTCGTGATCATTTCCCCTACCCAACTTGAAATCATCGGAAGGAAGGTCGGGGCAACGACGCTGATAGTCTGGGAGGCGGGGGGCAAAAGCACGTTTTTCGACGTCAGGGTCAAGCGGGACGTGAGTGTCATCGAGAGCCAGATGGAACTGCTGCAGGACCAGATCCAGGACATCGCCCCAAACGACACGATAAAGGTTGATTACGCCAACGACACCATCGTGCTTTCCGGCAAGGCCGCCAACGAGCAGACCGTGGCAAAGGCGGTGGAGTTGGCGCGGGCTTATGCGGTGAAAGGCGACACGGCGGGAGAGAAAATCCCCTCGGCGGAAAGCGGCCTCGACACCTCCGCACCACCATACCAGTACGTGGACAACCGCAACGAGAAGGAAACGTCTAGGCCGCCGGGGGGGAATCAAACGGCTGTGACCGTGCTGAACCATGTGGAGATAGATGAGCCTCAGCAGGTTGTTCTGGAGGTGAAAGTCGCCCAGGTGGACAAGAGCGCTCTCAAATCCCTGGGCATCAGCGCCTTTGTGCGAGGGAACAGCGCCGAAGGATTCTCAAATCTGGTCGGAGCTCCGTCTGGTCAGCTCACAGTACGCAACCCGGATGGTTCCATAAGATCCCAGGCTACCGGCATAGCCGGGCCTGTTCCGGGGCTGGCCAGTTTCAACCCCCTTGATCAGTACCAGTTGGGCGTATCCCTCTTCGATGCGGGGGTAGGGGCCGTCCTGAGGGCCCTTGTCAGCAAGAACCTCGCGAAGGTCCTGGCCGAGCCTAACCTCATGGTGCAAAGCGGGCAGGCGGGGAAATTCCTCGCCGGCAGCAGAATCCCTTTCTCTTACGTCTCGGGTGTCGGAGCCCTTTCCAGTACATCGATCCAGTTCATCGATGTCGGGGTGAAGCTCAACTTTAGGCCGGAGGTCCTGGAAAACGGGTTGATTTCGTTGCGAATCGAACCAGCTGAGGTAAGCAGCATTACAGGAGTGCTGGCGGTGAATGGCTATCCCATCATCGACACCCGCGAAGTGCGCACCCGCGTGAAGCTCAGAAACGGCGAAAGCCTGATACTGGCCGGGCTGCTGCAGGAAGAGGCCATAAAGGCGATGTCCAAGATCCCCATCCTGGGAGACATACCCATTTTGGGCGCCCTGTTCCGCTCCACCCAGGACGACATCAAGGAAAAGGAGCTTGTCTTTTTCATCACCCCAAGGTTGGCCATGGCCAATGCCCCCGGCAGCAAGATCCCGCTCCCCACGGACAAACCGCTCACTCCCGAGCAGGAAAAGGAGTTTCAATGGATACCCCTGCCCAAGTAGGTCGTAACGAGAAGGGGATGGTGCTGATCTACGTGGCCATCCTGGTGGTGCTCCTGTTCGGTTTTTTGGGATTGGCAGTGGACACTGGGCGCCTTTTCAAGGTGCGCACTGAACTGCAAAACGCCGCCGATGCCGCGGCCTTGAAAGGAGCCTATCACCTCTACACGGTGCCCACGGATCCCACCGAGCTTCCAGTGCTGCAGTGGGACGTGGCCCGCCTGCAGGCCGAGCAGATGATCACGGAAAACCGCTCGGACAACATCGCGCTCAAAGACGCCGTAGTCGAGGTCGGGTACTGGAACATGAGCAGCCATACGCTGCAGTCGACGACCCTGGCTGCTCCTACCGCACATGATGTTCCTGCGGTCAGGGTTGTGGCCTCCCGCTCGGCGGGAAACAACGGCGGCCCGGTGGCCAATTTCTTCATGCAGTTGTTCAAAGAGCCAGAGACTGCAGTTGGTTCACGGCCCGCTGTCGCAGTAAAGGGCGCGCCCAGCGCCATGCCCCCGGGAGGGCTTTTCCCCATGGCACTCTCCAGTTGCATGACCGATTCCTACTTCAAACAGAACCCTCTGCCGGACCCTCCGCCGACGATAAAGATCTATGGCCCTTATGGGCCCGGGGGGCCGAACTGCTACTCAGGTCAGTGGACCTCGTTTAAAACCGGCGCCAGCGATACCGACACTCTCAGGGATCTCATGTACGAAGGCAATTCGGGCACGCTGGCAACCGGAGATTACATTTTTATAGAACCGGGCGCCAAGGCCGCTGCCTACAGCCCCATACTGACCAACTGGCTCCCGGAAGGAGGAAAGGACGTCATCATGGCCGTAGTCAACACCTACACCAGTGACGGCAGCGACCCACTCTCCTCCAAAGGAGAACTTCAGATAACAGGTTTCGCAACTTTTCACATCGACACGGCTGTCGGCGGAAGTGACAAGGCCGTCTATGGCCATTTCATCGGGTTTTCCACCACCCCCCCGGGGGCCACGCCAGGCGGCCCCTTCTCCGGCGCCTTGACCCTGCCGGTCTTGGTGCAGTAGAAGCGCCCTGATCAAGAAAGGAACCTTCGCATGAAACAAGTAACGGCTTATGTGGTTGACAGCGATGCGGATGCTACGGCCCACATCAGGCAGATGCTGGGCAGCATGGCTGACAACGTGCGCCTGTTGGGGGCCGCCAGGACACTGCAGGAAGGACTGCAGGACATTCAGACCTGCCACCCCAACATAGTCCTTCTGGAGGTCAAGGACCTGGAAAGGGGAGCCAAGGAAACGGAGTTCCTGCTCTCGCGCTGCCCGAACAGTGCAACCTTTGTAAGCAGCGCCACGCTCAGTCCGGAGTGGATTCTCAAGCTGATCAGGGCGGGGGCCAGCGAATACTTGAGCAGACCTGTCTCGGCCTCCGAGCTTGCCGATGCGGTCAGAAAAGTCGCCAAGTCTCACGCCGTGTCGAGTAGTTCCGTCGGCCACAAGGGAGAGATTTTTGCGGTGTATCACCCTTCAGGCGGGGTAGGCACCACCACCGTAGCTGTTAATCTGGCCGCGACGCTGGCAGTTAGGGGATACAGCACCGCCTTGATGGACCTGAACTTTTGCGGCGCCGATGTCAGCGCGTATCTGGATTTGACGCCCCGTTACACCATGGCTTGCATGGTGCCCAAGGCCGGACAGGTCGACGCGAATTTCCTGAAGAGCATCATGATGCCGCACAGTTGCGGTGTCGAGATTTTGGACGGCCCTGATCAGCCCAGGGAGGCGAGCCGGATCGGTCCCGGTCTGATCCAGGAGACGCTTGCCCTGCTCCGTACCTGTTTCGATTACACAGTCATCGACACCGGCGGCGAGCTCTCTGAAAAAAATCTTGCCGCCTTCGAGTTGTCGGACCGCGTGCTCTTCACAACAGTGCTGAACATCCCCGGCCTCAGGACCGGGCAACGCTACCTGCGCGCGCTGGCGGGCGAAGGGCATGGTCCGGAACGGGTTAAATTGGTGGTGAACAGGCACCTTCCCAGAGACGAAATCAAGGTGACGGATGCCGAGAAGGTGATGGGGACCAGGGCTCTTCACGTGTTACCCAACAGCTACGCCGACCTTAGGGTGGCCATAACCAGGGGGACGCCGGTGATCCGCTGTCTCCCCAAGTCGCCTTTCAGTAAATCGATGGACCAACTGGCCCGGCTGTTGTGCCCGGAAAAGGCCAACGCCAAAACCGCACCGTAATGGAGGGCATATGGTCTTTACCAGCTATCAAACAAATCATGCACTGTCACCGCACCGTGCACCGCTTTCCTTCCAGGATTTGAAAAGCCGTATCCACAGCCTGCTCATAGATCGAATAGACCTGACTAAACTTGAGCTCTTGAGAAGCGGTGAGTTGGAAGGCGAGATCGGCGCTGTGATTGAGAAACTCATCGTCGAGGAAGGAGTACCACTAAGCAAGCAGGAAAAGGAGAGGCTCGTCATGGAGGTGCAGCACGAGACTTTCGGGTATGGTCCTCTTGAGCCGCTGCTGAGTTCCCCCGACATATCGGATATTCTGGTGAACAACTACTTCAGCACCTACATCGAGCGCAACGGCAAACTGGAAAAGACCACTGTAACCTTTCGCGACAATACGCATCTGCTACAGATCATCGAGCGCATCGTTACCCGGGTGGGAAGAAGAATCGACGAGTCATCCCCCTTCGTCGATGCCCGCATGCCCGACGGCTCCCGGGTCAACGCAATCATTCCGCCGTTGGCACTGGACGGGCCGGCCCTCTCCATTCGGCGGTTCGGGACGGTGCCGCTCAGGATGACCAACCTCATCGAGTTGGGAACGCTCGACCACCGGTTGGCGGCCCTCATCGAGGGGGCCGTGAAAACGCGACTGAACATCCTGGTCTGTGGTGGCACTGGCACCGGCAAGACCACGCTGCTCAACGTCATCTCCGAATTCATCCCGGAAAGTGAACGCATAATCACCATCGAGGACTCGGCCGAACTGCAATTGAAACAGGACCACGTGGTGCGGCTGGAAACTCGCCCGGCAAACATAGAAGGTACCGGTGAAGTGAATCAGCGCGACCTGGTACGCAACGCGTTACGCATGCGCCCGAACCGGATCATAGTGGGCGAGGTGCGTGGCGGGGAAGCACTGGATATGCTGCAGGCCATGAACACCGGGCACGACGGCTCCATTTCCACCATTCACGCCAACACGGTGCGCGACGCCTTGTCACGGCTTTCGACAATGGTCATGATGGCGGGCATGGAACTGCCGGACCGGGTCATCAAGGAACAAATCGCATCGGCCATCAACATCATCATCCACCTGGTGCGGTTTCCGGATGGCACCCGCAGGATCGTCAAGTTTGCGGAAGTAATCGGAATGGAAGGCGAAACCATCACTATGCAGGACATCATCTGCTTTCAGCAAACCGGGGTGGACGAAGCGGGGCGGGTGCAGGGCCGATTCCATACCACCGGTGTCCGGCCCCGTTTTGCAGACCACCTGAAGACCCACGGGTTCACTCTGCAGCAGAACATTTTCCAAGGGGGGTAGTGATGAGGGTGACCTTGCTGCTGGTCTTCATCAGTGTTTTTGTCGGCACGTTCCCACTGGTAGCGGCAGTGCGGGCGACAAGGCAGGCGCATCAGATAAGGCGCAGGGTCCGGAAGCTGGCCGTGAGCGCAGGCGTCCGGGATGAGGGATCCGATTATGCGCTGCTGCGCGAGACTACTGTGGTCGAGCAGGTACTGGCACGTCTGCCGATAACGAGGTCCATAAAGACGCAGGTGGACCTCTCCGGGGTTCAGCTTTCGACAACGCAGTTTCTGCTACTGGTGGTAATGGCCTGGGTTACCGGGTTCGTTGTTTTGTACATCTGGAAAGAAAGCATGGCCGCCGCATTCCTGGCGGCGCTTGCCTTTGGCGCGCTTCCCTTTGCCTATATCGTTAAGGCCAAACACCGGCGCAACGAGCTCTTTGCCGAACAGTTGCCTGATGCTCTCACCATGGTGTCCCGCTCCCTGAGGGCAGGGCACTCCCTGGCGGCTGCGGTGGAACTGGTGGGGCAGGAACTGCCGGAGCCGGTGGGAGGGCTGTTCAGGCAGGCGTACGAGCAGCAAAAACTCGGCGTCAGGATGGTCGAGTGCCTGCTGTCGCTTAAGGCAAAGATTGAAAGTCCGGACTTCAACTTTTTCATCACCATCATCCGGATCAACAGGGAGTCCGGTGGCAACCTCTCCGAGATTCTCGACAAGCTGGCAGACACGCTCAGGGCCCGGCTGCAGATACGCAGGCAGGTCGACGTTCTTACTGCGGAGGGGCGTATCTCCGGGCACATACTTGTCGCCCTGCCAGCGGCGATGTTCGTGGTGTTCTACCTGCTTCGACCAGGCTACCTGGACGTATTTTTCACGGAGGGAATCTGCCAGTACTTGCTTGGCGCTGCGGTGTTGGGACAGGTCGCGGGGTACCTGATGATCCGGAGGATCGTCAACATATCCATCTAGGGGGGTCGCAAAATGCTCACGTTTATCATGATTTCGATCTTCGTCAGCGTGACGGCCCTGGTCGGCGCGCTATTGTACCCTTTGCTGAGCAGGCGGGAGGCCTTGCGCAACCGGCTGTCCAAACTTATTCCGGTCAAGGATGACACGCCGTCATTGGTGGCGGAGCCGGAAAAATGGCAGAGCGCGCTGGCCAGCGTAGGCACGCGGCTGCAAGGGAAATCAAGCGCACTGCACCTATTTCGTGAGACAGTCACCGCAGCAGGCTATAAAAAGGAAGCCGTTTTCGCTTTTCTGGGTGCCAAGGTGGTCCTGGCCATGGCCTTTGCTGCCGGATACCTGGTGCTTTTGGCGCTACCTCGTGGCACTGTGGCCAGTGGCACTTCGATCATTATCACCCTCTCTCTTGCCATTGCAGGGTATCTTCTCCCTACCCTCTGGCTTGATCACCGGGCGAGCGCCCGCAAAACGGCTATCTTTCATGCCCTGCCCGACGTGCTCGACCTGTTGACCATCTGCGTCGAAGCCGGCCTGGGGCTGGACGCTGCCCTGGTCAAGACAGTCGAAAATTTCCAGGACAAAAACTGCCCTCTGATTAAAGAGCTGGATATCGTGATACTCGAGATCGGCGCAGGGAGGCCTCGGCCCGAGGCGCTCAGGGGGCTTGCTGAAAGGACCGCGGTGGATGACATAAAAGCCCTGGTTTCGATGCTGGTGCAGACGGATAAACTCGGTACGAGCCTTGGCAAGACCTTGCGGATCTACTCGGACTCGCTGCGCACCAAGAGAAAACAACTTGCAGAGGAACGAGCAGCCAAAACCGCAGTCAAAATGCTTTTCCCGCTAACGTTTTGCATTTTCCCCGGGCTCTTGGTGGTGATGCTGGCGCCGGCTTTTTTCAGGGCGCTCAAACTGTTCAAGCACTGAAACTTCGCAGGCTTTGCACCTGTCCCCTTTTGATGCCTGCAAGTAGCTAAGGAGTCTGGGCGCATGTCGAACAGATGGATGGAGCTATGTCATGGCAAAAGTAAAAGATCTCTGCCTGATGACGGTTCTTCATGTTGATGACGATATTGAAGTGAGTAACATGTTCGGCCACATGTTCAGGATCAACTATCCCAAGCACAAGATACTACATGCAGAAAACGGATTTGATGCATTAGTCAAGACCAGGCAGTTCAATCCTGACCTCTTCATCCTCGACATATGCATGCCATACGTAAGCGGGATTCAACTGGCGGAGGAGATCGTCAGGGAAGGTTACCTTGGCCCCATCGTTTTCCTTTCGGCGTACGATGACCAACAGACGATAAGGATGTGCAAAAACACAGGTTGTGCCGGCTATTTCCGCAAACCTATCGACTTTGCAGCACTGTTTTACGAACTGGACAACACGATGGTTCAAATTTTCCTGAAGCGGTTGGAGCAGGGCAGGGCACAGAGACGGGCTCTCGACAGGTTTTAATGTTACAATGACGACATTTGCATTAAAAAATGTTGACTAAAAAAGCAGAATGTACTAATTGTGAGTCCACATATTTTTCCTTCATAGATAGACGACAAAACTAAACCATCCGCGAGGGTGGGACGGAAAGCCCACAGGGTCTCCACGAGACAGCCGGGACGCCGAAATATCTACAGATATATCGGCCTCGGCTTGTTTTTTTTAAGGAGTTGCTCATGGTCTTGCCACAGTGGAGTTCACAACTGTCTGTAGGGTTGAAGCAGTTGGACGACAACCATCAACTTCTCTTCAAACTGCTGCACATAATAGATGCCGAGGCGACCTGCTCCGGTGAAGGCATGGTCGCCTTGCTGACGGCGCTGTTGACGTTGAGCATGTGCCACTTCAGGTGCGAAGAGGATTGGATGACGAGACTTGCCTTCGCAGGGGCAGGCCTCCATAAAGAGGAGCACGATGCCTTCGTCGCCCGGGTTACATCATATAGGACGGCTTTCATGAAGGGAGAGGCGGTAAGTAAGGGATTGGTGTCTTTCCTGGAAAGCTGGATGGTGCAGCACTTCTGCAGTACTAACCAAGAATTCAGACTCTTTCTTATGCAAAACGGCTATGTCACAAACCAAACTGGTAAGGTGGCATTGGATATTTAATGTTCACTGTGTTTCTAGCGGCAGGATGACAGCTACAGCCGTCTTGCCGGGCTTGGAGCGTACAGACAAGTTCCCCTTGAAGCACTCGATCCTCTGGTTGATATGCGCAAGACCGAAACCCTTGCTATAACAAGCCGGGAATCCGATCCCGTCATCCAACACCGAAAGTCGCAACTGATTTTGCCTGGCGTGCAACCGGACCTTGATGTTTTTGGCTTTTGCGTGTTTTACGGCATTTATCAGCAGTTCGCTGGCGGTCTGGTACAGGACCGTGCGTAACTGTTCTGATGTTTTCATTTTACTCATATTGCTCGAGAGCTCGAAATGAAAGTGGTGTTCGCGAGCCAGCCGTTCTCCCAGGCTCTCGATGGCCTGCACTACGCCAAGGTCGTAGAGCAGGGGAGGGCTGAGATCGTTGCAGGCGCGCCTGATTTGATGCATCGCGCTGACTATCAGGTCGCTTAATACCTGGAGCTGTTCTGTTTGGAGTCCCCCCTCTTCCTGCGACATATCGAGTTTTAGCTTGCCCAGCGCAAGATGCTGTACCACGTTATCGTGCAGTTCCACTGCGATTCGACGGCGTTCCCGCTCTTCCGATTGCACCAGGTCTGCGGTGAGTTGGGACAGTAGGTCGTATGAGTCTTTTAGTTTGCGTTCAAGAACAATGCGCTCCTGGATTTCTGCCTGCACCTCCTGATTCAGGCGGGCCAGCTTTTTATTCGCCTTGGTTAGCTTTTCGGTCCGCTCCTCGACAAGAACCATCAGGCAATCCTGGGCTTCGCGGAGTTCGTTTTCAAGCACCATCCGTTCATTTATGTCGCGCGCCAGGCAGTGCCAGATGACATGGTCCTCACAGACCTGTACTTGAGCATCTGCTTCAACCCAGCGCGGCTTCTGATTGGGAATGGCAATGCGGAACTCGCGTGACCACGGCAATCCGCTCCTACTGCAATGGTCGATGGAACTGAGCACCACTTGGCGGTCCTCCTCGTGCAGGTAGGTGAATAGGGCGGTGGCGTCCGCCTTTACCTCACCTGGAGAAACACCGAAAATGTCCTGTATGCTCGGACTCGCATAGGTTATCTCTTTGCTGCCGTCGGAGAATATCCGGTATTGGAAGATGGCGGCAGGCATATGTCGGGTCAGAGTCAGGAGGTGTTGAACGCTTGTGTTGTCGACTGCTGTATAATCCTTTTCCTGATCAAGGAGGCATTCAGTGGGCATTGTATCTCGACCTCATTTCCTTGGCTGGAGTTATGTTGGCCTAATGTAAATATATTTTCATAATAATTCAACCTCTTTGTACTGTCCGGGTCTTGGTGGGGATGAAACACGATTTTCTCCGAAAGCGCCGCAAAATTGACATGATTCTTCCCCTGTGGTACTTGTCTATGTAGTTTTATTAATAAAAACTTAATTTTGATACGACGAGGGGGCGGTATGAGCATCAAAATTTTATTGGCAGATGATCATCACATGTTCAGGGAAGGCATGCGCGCCCTGCTCGAGCGTGAGCATGACATGACGGTCGTAGCTGAGGCGGAGGATGGCCTTTCGGCACTGGAGCTCGCCTCGGAGACTTTACCGGATGTCGCTGTTTTGGATCTGAGCATGCCGGGGTTGAAAGGCACGGAGGTGGCGAGCAGAATCATGGAAAGAGCGCCGCACGTCGAAACTATCATCCTGACCATGCACAACGACAGGCAGTACGTTGTAGAAGCCCTGAAGTTGGGGGTTAAGTCGTTCATACTCAAGGAGTGGGCTTTTCATGAACTGGTAACGGCGGTACGCTGTGTCGCCGGCCATTCCTCTTACCTCAGCCACCGCCTCAGCGACATCATAATTTCCGGCTTCACAGACGAGCGCAGCATCTCTAAGGGCTACAACCTGACCCAGCGCGAGGAGCAGACGTATCGACTGTTGGTCACAGGCAAGAACTGCAAGGAGATTGCCTACGAATTGAACCTCTGTATCAAAACCGTCGAAACATACCGACTCAAGGTAATGAAGAAGCTCAAGGTGACCAATATCGCGCAACTTGTCAATCATGCCGTTCAGGATGGGATTGTCGCCAGAACCTGATGCTCAGGTGATCATCAGCGAATCGTAGCGGACCGATGAGTCCGTGCACAGTGAACTGTAGAAATGAAAGCCGCTAGTACCGGCAGGTTCATTCACGAGATACCTTGCTATCTCCGCTTTTTTAAGCAAGACTGCGGCATCGGTCCCGTCATCGGGGGAAACGCTAACCCCTATCTTGATCGTCGCCTGCGCATGGTTTTTATCTCTGCCGCAAGCTACCGCCAGGTCATTGATGATCGACAAGGCATGCCTTCTCACTTCACTCCAGGTGACCACGCCGACCAGCAACATGGTGAACCGGCGCGGACCGAGATGGCCGACTGGAAAATACCTGCTGGTCATTCTGCCGATAAAAACCTCGACAACTCTCTCCAAGGCGTTATCGATGCCTTCCACGGCATCCTCGATCTCCATAAAATAAACTGTCAATGATTGATCATTTGATGACGTTATAGCACCACGCAGGAGGCTTTCAAAGGCGCCCTTGTCGGGCATGCCGGGGAAACTGGCGCACGTTCCAGGTAGTGCCGGTACCTCCCTCGTTCCGGGTAGGTGGATGCGCGCTACGGAATAGCTTGACGCAGCAGGTTCGAGAAGATGCGGTGGTGACGCATTTTCAGCGTGAATGACTTGAGGCATGCCCAGCATTCGGTGAGCCCGTATCGCACACCGCAATCTCAACTGTAGAACAAGACGATGACAGGGCAGGGGCAGGATGTCAGTAGCACCTGCGTCGTAAGCCGACCTGATCGCCTGTTCCTGGTAGATCCAGATCGCAGCGAGGACAGGCTCCTGCCACCCCCTCACCTGCTGACGTATGTGCGTGCAAAAGGAGAGGCCAACCTCCGGGGTCTTCATAAGGTTCACCACGATAAGGTCCGAAGCCATTATGGAACGCTGCTCGACTGCCTCTTCATACCCTGTCGCCTCTCGTACCGAGAACCCTGTCTGTTCCAGGACCGTCCGCGTAAGTACGCGAGTGAGAGTATCGCAGTCCAGAAGCAGTACGCTACCTGTTATAGCCTCGCCGTACATATTCCCCCCGATACCTGTATTTGATATGGTTAATATATATTAACCTTTATTTGGCAGCAGAGGGGGGAGGCACGATAAAGCTATCCTGCCACCGGTACAGTCCTGAAATACCCTGCTCCATTCCCTTAATTCATTGATCAACATCCGCTTGATCCAGATAGAAGTGAAAGGAGTATTCGCAGCTAAGATTTTTGCCATAGTGACAAAGAATGGGTTAATGTGTAAAGTGCAATGTACATTTTGAGACGGATATGATGCCGGGGGGACGTCCAGCTATGTAACTCGGCGAAGGCTGTTGAATCAAGGTGAGGGTGTAATGGATTTACGGTATAACATCATAAACGATTGTCTAGTTCTGGTCAGGCAGTGCGATATGCCTGTAAAAAAAAAATTGCACGTCGAGACTTTGCTTTACCAGATGAAGCGGCTTCTTCTAAAGAGCAATAGCGCGGCTATGTCAAGCGATAGTAGCAGTGTGCAGTCGTTCACCGAGTTGCTCCTGATGGTGTATGCTGCATGCTCTGAAGAGTATCAGCAGGACGTGCTGGCAACTGTCACCGATCGTATCGACGTTATGCTGTGGCAACTCGATCAGAAAAACACACCTTGCGACAATGAACAAGGTCCATGAGCCTTTACCGTTTGTCTGTTGATCCAGCGGAGCTGAGCGATGCGAAGAAAAAAGGAGTGTTATTTCCAAACAGCCAGATCAGGAGGGTGCCTGCCATACTGGGTTCTAGCTGAGATCGCGGCGCAGGGGAGAACTCGGCGCAGGGCGTTGGGCAGACGAGCAGGGGGGGCAGGAGAGATCATAATCGCAGGAATATTGCTGTGCCTCTTTATCTATCGTCTGATCTGAACAGCTGTCTGAATTGCAGCGTCAAGGAGGAAGACATGAGGGGAATAGGTTGCATCGTCATTTGCATTCTGTTGCCGTCCTCCGGCCATGCTGTTGGTTCTGTATCGCCATGGAACAGCTCTCGAGACAACGGCAGCTCTATCGGCTACATCTCCTCTTCTAAGTTACATGATAGGACCCTCACGCCAGGCATCGACAACCCGCCACTGAGTAATCACCGCATGTTCTTTCCCACCAGGCCAGGCCGTGGTTACGAGATCCGTTCCAATTTTCCATCTAATCGGTTTCGCAGCATTTCCGATGACAGCATTGATCGATGGCATACCATTTACCGGGCTCTCATAGAGGCCGCCGCGTATCGATAATACCCCACCTTTGCTTGCTGTGCCGGCGCAACCTGGCTTCGGTGCAGACTGCTAGATCGACGCAGGTTCTCCATTTCTTGCTGCATTTGCCCGTAAAATCATTCTTTCTTTAAAACGTGCATCGCTTTGCATTCTCATTCGGAAATTGGAGGAGGCCAGCGCCATCCTCGCATCGACAAGGAAATTGTAATATTCTTCCTCGGGTTCATGGTGAGGTATGATTATTCGGTATTTCCGATGCGAGTCAGCCATCTTGCGTACCACGCAGCCCGGGTATTTTTCCAATACTGTCCGGATTCCAGTCTTGCCAACAAACAATATATCGATAATCGCACCCATGATTTGTCACCTCTGTTTTTTGAGACAAAAAAGCCGGATGCCGAAAAGTGTTCATGATTTTTCGGCGACCCGGCTGTCTTTGAGAGACCTTAGGTTCCGTCCCAACCTCGCGGATACTACTTTGGATATCTGCTACGGTGGATACCGGGAAAGAGTTGATTGCCTGAGCTGCGGTGGATCCCCCGCATGACGTCAGTTGTAACTGTCAAATTGCCTTTCTCTTTCAGAGAGGGCGACCAGGATGTTGCCAATATGCTCCATGAGCTCGTTGACATTCTCGTTCCTGCCTCCCTGACGCAGTGCTCTCACTTCGAGGTGGAGTTGATCGAACGCGTCTTTGCTGCAGATACCTCGGACATCGTCAGTCAGGTCCTGGTTCAGCATCACCCTCAGCAACTGCATGAATTGAATTTCAAGCCTCAGTTTTTTAACCGCAGATATGTTGCTTTCTTTCAGTAGCTGCATGCACTGCTTGATCACTTGGTATTGTGGACTCATAACACCTCCTTTATGGGGTACAGCTGTCATTAGACCGCAGTTGCAACTGACGCGTACGAGGTCCCATGCTCTTTCTGATGCCCTTTGTCCACCTGCGACTCCCTTCTCAACTCTACAATCTTCACATTTGTTGATTCAAATGCAAATGTCGTCTAATCGGTAACCGTTCTAGTGCTGCCACTATCCGACACCGACAGAGTATTTCCTCAGGTCATTGAGAGAAAAGAATCACCATCTAAGAGAAGATCTGATGCCTGGCGTACGGGATTGTGTTTGGTTTGATGAGAGAATTATGCAATGTTTCGGTGCCGTGGAACGATAAGTGTCGGTTTTATTCGGCGTTATGTGAACGCCCTGCAGCGATCGCATTCCATTCCCACTTGCCAGTAGCAATGCAACTTCTCTTTACAAAACTGGCATAAAAGTTAAAATTCTCACATATAATAAGGTGGACAGCTTCTCTATGACACTGCGCGAAAAGGAGGCAACAATGACCTTAGCCGTTAACAAGGAGACGCTTCTTAAGAGAGCTAGGCTCTATCCGGATGTAATCCACCTTCATCTGGATGACGCAAGACTATGCGTCAATTGCGATACCATCCACTCTGGGAGTTGCTGTCCCACCTGCGCATCAACAAACTGCTTAGCGCTATCCTCCGTGATTGGCAGGATGTCTCACAATCTATATGCACAAAGACAGGCGGAGCAGACGCGCAGGTATACCAAAGAAACGGCTAAGATCACTTGTGGAAGTGCAAAAAGTGCGCAAACACAAGAGGTCGGTTGGCCACATTTTCTGCACCTGTTAAGCTGGTTGCGGTAACATGTTGCAGCGTAGCGGTCACTGACAAGTATTTAAACATTGAGGACCGGAGTCGGGAGTGTGGAAGATAATCCGGCTTCACTAACCAATGCTGGGCGCCCTGTCGCAGCGTCGTTGCCGGTCCTTTTTCAACGACAGGCTTGAGCATCCAAAATGCCTATTATTTCGATGTTTTTCGGCGTCATTGTCTACATGTTCTCTCACGAGGAAAAGGGTCCCTCTCCACCTCATGTGCATGCAGCATATGGAGATGACTATGCCATATTTTCAATCCAAGACGGTGTCCTCCTTGAGGGTAAATTACCTGAAAACAAACAAATACTTGTCCAAGCCTGGATAGAGATTCACAAGGAAGACCTCCAAGCGGACTGGTGTCTGGCCGTCTCGGGGCAGACGCCTCTGCCAATCAAGCCACTTGACTGACCCCACCGGCACAGCCGAGGAGAGGTGTTGAAGAAAGTGCTTGAAAGAGGGTATCAATCTGGGTATATCTACACCGCGTTGAGCGTGTGAGATGGGGCGGTAACCGCCTGTTTCAGGGGGCACGATTACAAGGCACTTACGGGGTATCCTGTGGGTGCTTTTTTATGTTTTTCGGCTGGAGAGTTGATGGAAATTGTACAACAGGAAATTGAGCGGCTGGACAGGGTGCATGAGGCGATCGAGCGCTACGCGGTGGACCGGCTGCAGACCATCGGGAGACACGAAGCCTACACAAAGGAGCTGGAACAGCAACGCCTGGCGTCGGTGGACTGGCGTGAGAAGAATGATCTCGCGGAGAAACTGATCGAGCATGGACACCACTCGCCGCGCAAATACCTGCACGAATTCACCCAGCAGGCGTCTCCCTACTTCGGCATCCTCGGCATCCACGACAACGATCGCAGGATCGGGAAGAAGGAGTACCTGATCGGCAACCAGACCCTCATGGACGGGCAGCGGGTGGTGATCATCGACTGGAGAAAGGCGGAGATCACCGGCCCCTTCTACGAGGGGTACGACATCGGCGAGGAGTATGAGCTCACCATCAGGGGCGTCGAGAGGGAAGGGGTGATCACCCGCCGGGACAAGGTCACCATCACCAGGAAGGCCCTGAACCGCATCGAGACTCCTGCGGAAACCTACGAGCTGCGCGGGGACGCTTGGCAGAAGAACGGCGGTGCGGTCGAGTCTACCGCCGACACCAAGGAGCGGACCGAGGATCACCGCATGGTGGATTCCATCGCGGCACTGATCTCACCGGAACAGTTCCGGGCCATCACCAAGCTCAGGGACGGCGTGGTGGTCATAAACGGCGCGGCCGGAGCGGGCAAGACTACGGTCGCGTTGCACCGGCTCTCGTTCCTCATGTTCGACGCTCCGGAGAAGTACCGCCCGGAGCGGTGCATCGTGCTCATGTTCAACCGCGTCCTGCGCGACTACGTCAAACAGAGCAGCGACACCCTCCTTGGCCCGGTCCGGGTCGATACCTACAGCGCCTGGTCCCTGACGGCGCTCGCCGCCCTCGGTGTCCATTCGCTGAAGACGGTCTTTGATGATCCCTTCGGCGCTCAGAAGAAAAGCAGCCGAGTTCCGGCACTGCTTGCGAAGTACGTGAAGGAAACCACCAAGATCGAGCCGGTTACCGACCTGTGGCGCTTCCTCATGCAGGACTACGTCGTCGCCGCCCTCTGCACGGACTCCGCTGCGGAGTTCCAGCAGGCGGCGCAGAGGAAGTTCGCGGCCAAGGAGCGGACGGTTTCGTTCTCGGATGTCAGTATCCTGCTCCGCCTGGCCCAACTGCGGCGCCCGGCCGGCGCCGTGGTCATCGGGGCGCTCAACGCCTACGACCACATCGTGGTCGATGAGGCGCAGGATCTCTCCTCACTGGAACTGCGCACCATCGTGGCCGCCACCTCCGCGGCGCGCAGCATCACCATCTGCGCCGATGAGAAGCAGCAGATCCTCAGCTTCCTCGACTCGCAAGGGTTCTCCAGTGTGATGGCCCAGCTCCATTCCCAGGGACTCGAAAAGGAGAACCTGACGGTTTCCTATCGCTGTCCCAAGGAGATCGTCGATCTGGCCGCCCAAGTCATCGGGCGCAGCGCCGACACCACCAAGGCCCATTCCGGTGTGGTTGAGTTCCACTCCACCAACAATGCCGCTCAGTCGATGGTCAAGATTCGGGAGCTGGTGGAGGGGCTGGTGCAGGCGGCACCCACCTCGCTTACCGGCGTCATCTGCAAGAAGAAGGCGGATGTCAAGGCGCTGCACGCCGCGCTCGCCGGCGTACCGGGGCTGCACGCGGAGGGGGAGGTTTCCTTCACGCCGGGCGTCCAGGTCATCCATGCCCACGCCATCAAAGGGGTGGAGTTCTCCAACGTCATCCTCTACAACCCCAGCTCCTACGATTACCGCCAGACTGAGCCGGACCGGAATCTCCTGTACGTCGCCATCACCCGTGCCTGCAAGACCCTGCACATCGTCCACCACCAACCGCTGGCGCAAGGGCTCCGCGACACTGACAGCATCCGTTGAACAGGATTGCAACGCAAAGCCGCAGAGGAAACAAAATCGGGATGAACCTCGGGGACAAGCGACAAAACCCATTTTGTAACGCAAAGTCGCAAAGTCGCAAAGAAAACAAAATCTTGGGGGTGAAAACGGTTTCTTAGCGCCTTTGCGCCTTTGCGTTAAATAACGGTTTGTTTTGCTCGAACGAAAACAGGAGGCGGGGAATTTCCCGCCTCCTGTTTTATTAACCATGCGTTGGCTCCAAGATACCCCTTTATAGTGGCAGCTTCTTGAACCCGGTCATCATCTTCCAGGTGCTGTCCTTGTATCCCGTTTTCACGACCTTGACCCGGTAATAGTAGGAGACCCCGGGGGAGCGGCCGTTGATGGGGGCCGTTACTGCCTCGCCACGGTACGCCTCTCTAACCCCCATGGTAAAGGTGGAGTTGTTGGCCTCCTGCAGCACGTAGGTGACACCGGCTTTGGAAGAGCTGTTCCAGGATAGCTGGTAGGAACCATCTTGCTGAGTCGCCGATGCGGTCAGCATGGTTAGCGCGGGAAGGAGGGCCCCCGGTACGGCACATGCGGCAGCAGCCGTTTTCCACGCGCTGTCGGCGTACTCTGGGTGAACGGCCTTCACCCGGTAGTAGTAGACGGTGTCCTGGCTCCTCCCGGTAATGGCCTGCCTGAGCCCGGATACGGCGTATTCCTGCACGCTCTGGGTGAAGGCAGCGTCGGTTGCTTCCTGGAGCAGATAGGTAACGCCTTTGGTCGCGGAGGCGCCCCAATAAACTGCGTAGATGCCATCGATGTCAGCGGTCGGAACGGCCAGGGTGAGCGGGACGGCTGCGGCGACGCCCATGCCGATTACCTTGCAGCCGACCGCCTGGGTTTTCCAGGCGCTGTCCTTGTACCCGCTCTTCACAGCGCGCACGCGGTAGAAATAGGTGGTGCCGGTGACCCCCCCGCTGATGGAGGCGCTGGTCTCGCTGCCGCGGTAGGCCTCGGTGACCCCGGCGGTGAAGGTCGCGTTGGTCGCCTGCTGCAGCACGTAGGTCACGCCGCCTGTCACCGGGGAACTCCACCTGACCGTGTAGCTGCCGTCAGCATCGACGGTGGGTACGGTGAGGGATGCCAAGGGCGCCAATGTGGTGCCCGGCACCGCGCAGGGCGCTGCTGCCGTCTTCCAGGTGCTGTCCGCGTAGCCCTCACGCACGGCCTTGACGCGATAGAAGTACCGGTTCCCCAGCTGTTTGCCGGTGACGAGCTTGCCGAGGGTCGCCACCTGGTACTCCTGCACCATTTGTGTGAATGCCGCATCGGCGGCTTCCTGCAACAGGTAGGTGACTCCCTTGGTGGCGGACGCCCCCCAGGAGACCGTGTAGCTGCCGTCGAGATCACCCACGGGAACCGTGATGGTGAGCGGTGCAGCGACCGGAACCAGTGCGGTTACCTTGCAGCCTGTCGCAGATGCCTGCCAGGCACTGTCCTCGTAGCCGGATGCCACGGTTTTAACCCGGTAGTAGTAGGTGCTGTCGACGACGCCTCCGGTTATGGCGGTGCTGGTCGCGCTGCCGCGGTATGCCTCTCTGAGCCCGGTGGCGAAGTTGGCGTCGGTTGCTTCCTGCAGCAGGTAGGTTGCGCCCTGGGTAGCCGATGCGCTCCAGCTGACCTGGAAAGTTCCATCAGGTCCGACGGCGGGAACGGTGATGTCCGCTGGTGCAGCCGCCGGGTTGGGGCCGACCTTGCAGCCGGTCTCCGAGGTTTGCCAGGAGGAGTCCTGATAGGCAGGGGCAAACGCCTTGATGCGGTAGTAGAAGGTGGTGCCGACGAGGGCGCCGGTAATTGTTGTGCCGGTCGCAGTGCCTTGATACGCCTCACGCAGACTGCCGGAAAAGGTCGGGTCGGTGGCTTCCTGCAGCACGTAGGTAGCACCATTGACCGCCGACGCGCTCCAGGTAACGGTGAAGTTGCCGTCGCTGCTTTGGGCGGGGACGTTGAGCGAGCCGACGGAGGGGACGGGCGTCCCGGGGACGGCACAGCCGGTAGCGGAGTTCGTCCACTCGCTGTCGGCGTAGCCGGTCAGGGACGCCTTGACGCGGTAGTAGTAATAACGGCCTGCCGTTTTACCGGTGAGGAGCAGACTGGGGTCGGTGGCCTGATACTCTTGCACGTTCTGCGTGAAGTGCGCATCGGTCGCCTCCTGCAGGATGTACGCTGCCCCGTTGGTTGCGGAAGCGCTCCAGGTTACCAGGTAGCTGCCATCGGCATCGGCGGCGGGTACGGTGATGCTTTGCGGTGCTGCGGCTATGGGCGTCGGCTGTACCAGGACGATCTGCCTTACCTTGTAGATGTCGCCAACCGCAGCGTTGTAGCCGAGCGGGGTGCCGCCGGTACCCCTTCGAGCGCCGTTCTCGAGCCAGAACGAGAAGCCGTCTCCAATCAACGGGGCGACGTCGACCTGGCCGTCAGGGGAAACCACGTAGCTGCACAGGATCGGGTCGTTGACCGGTAGCTCCTCCCATAGGCTGTTCCCGAGCCCTTGCCCGCCATAGGTGAAGTAGCACATCCCATCGCCGTCGAACTCTATCTGCCCGTTGCCGCCGGAGATGCCCTTGTCCAGGCCGGAGGTGCCGCTTCCGTCGCCGACACTCGGGGCGTAGAAGCGTGCCTCCTGGTAGGAGAAGTTGTAGCTACCCTTCAGGCTGGTTCCGGACATGTCTGCAGGTGCTTTTACCGCCACGAGCTTGCGGCTGAGATAATCCTGATTTACTGTCTCCGCCCCGCCGCCGATGAGGGTGCCGCCGTCGGGCGTCATCAGCAGCGCGGATGTCCCGGTGGTCGTCGTGAGGGTTACCAGGCCTGTCGCGGCAACCGAGTAGCTGCAAGAAGCGGGGGGGCTGGTAATCGTGTTGGCGGCGAAGGAATCACCGTGGACGAACTCTTTCCCTTCGCTGCTTATCGAGCATCCCCCGTTGCCGTCGAAGGTCAGCGAGCCGGCGACCTCCCGCAGGAGATCGGAAACGGTACCAGGAGCCGCCTGCCGAAGGCCGAAGTCCTGACCGACGAAGCGGTAGGTGCCGGCGAGAGACGCATTGGTGAGGCTGCTGCCATTCTTTACTGCGACCATCTGTTTCGCTGACAGCCCCGCTGGCCCGCCGACGTCAGAGCGCGCTGCGGCGGCGCCGGTAGTAAACATGTTGCTGTCGGGGCTCAAGAAAAAGGAGAAGGTATCCGTGTCGGCGCTGACGTCGAGTATGCCGGTCGGAGATACGGTGTAGCTGCAGGTCGTTGCCGTCTTGCTTAAATGGGAGCCAGCCACGGTGACAGCTCCCGGGCCTTCGCTGGCTACTTCATAGCCGGTCCCGGAGTAGGAAAACGTACATGTGCCGGTGCCGTCGAAGCTGATGGTCCCGGTGGAGCCAAAGACACGGCTGTACCGGTCCCCGACGACAAAACCGCTTTCCTGGTTGACGAAGCTGTAGGTTCCTGCAACCGAGGCTGCAGAAACAGCTCCCAAGGCGGAACTTTCCGTTACCAACGTTGCACCTAAAAGCAACAGTGCAACGGCTCTCCCTAACGTCATAGCATCTCCTTTAGAAACAATAGGTGGCCATCAGCTTGAACAAAGGCCAGCCACTCTACCATACCAGGAGGTGCTTAACTATAAATTTATGAATTTAGAATAATGGAGTTGCGGCAGGACAACTGTGAATACTGCTGACAACCTGATCTTTTAGCCGCTGGATACTGGCAGCTATGGAAATGAATGTGCCGGAACATGACGAGGATGTGATTCGGCGGGAGCAAGGGCAACTGCTGCAGCGCTCCAACGAAAAAGGAGGCGGGGAATTCCCCGCCTCCTTTTGTTCTGATGCCGGCGTTGCTTACTTCGCGAGCTTGATCGGGAAGGGGCCGGTTTTCTGTCCGGTGAGGTTGCTCTGGATATAGACGTTGTAGGTGCCGGTAGCCTGTCCGGTGGTTTTCCAGTTGAACTGCCAGGTGTTGGTCAGGCTGTCGTACTGGAGCCCGCTGGCCCCGGCATCGTCCAGGGTGATGGCGTCGCCAAAATCGCTGCCGTTGCTCACCTGGTAGATAATGACGACGGGCTGGGCGCCGGCACTGGCGAGGACGGTACCGGTGCTGTTGGTGAACTGCCACTTGAGCGGGATGGCGCTCTTGATCTTGTAGGCCTTGTTGGCGTCGTAGGGAGCCAAGAGGCCGTTGAAGCCGTACTGTACGTTCACGTCGAACCTGGCGCTGGCGCCGTTGCCGTGGTTGTCCTTGGCGCTGCAGGTGACGCTGGTGGTGCCCAGGGCGAAGCTGCTGCTGGAAGCCGGTGTGCAACTGACCGGGACGTTGCCGTCAACGAGGTCGGTCGCGGTCGGTTCGTAGGTAGCGGCCTGGCCGGTGATCAGGGTGAGCCCCTTGGGCACGCCTTCGAGCTTGGGTGCGGTGGTGTCCTTCACCGTGATGGACTGGGTGGCGGTGCCGGTGTTGCCTGCGGCGTCTTTCGCGGTCCAGGTAACGGTGGTGGTGCCGACCGGGAAGACGGACGGTGCGTCGCTGGTCAGGCTGATGACGCCTACCGCGTCGCTTGCGTTCGCGCTGCCGGTGGCGACGGAGGTAGTGGGGCCGGTGGCCTCAACGGTGACCGCTGCGGGCGGGGTCACTACCGGTGCCGTGGTGTCCTTCACGGTTACCGACTGCTTTGCAGTGCTCGCGTTGCCCGCTTCGTCGCGTGCGGTCCAGGTGACCACGGTGGTGCCGACGGGGTACAGGGCCGGGGCGTCGCTGGTGATCTCTTTGACCCCGACGGCGTCGGTCGCGCTGGCGGTGCCGATGGTGACCGGGGAGTTGGGGGCGGTCGCCTCGACCACTACTGCCGCGGGGGCGGTGACGACCGGTGCGGTGGTGTCCTGCACGGTGACGTTCTGCTTGGCGCTCCCGATGTTGCCGGCCGCGTCGCTGGCAAACCAGGTAACCACGGTGGTGCCGACCGGGTAGAGGGCGGGGGCGTCGCTAGTGATCTCCTTGACCCCGACGGCGTCGGTTGCGGTGGCGGTGCCGATGCTGACCGGGGAGTTGGGGGCGGTCGCCTCGACCACTACTGTCGCGGGGGCGGTTACGACCGGTGCGGTGGTGTCCTGCACGGTGACGGACTGCTTGGCGTTGCCTACGTTGCCGGCGTTGTCGCTGGCAAACCAGGTGACCGTGGTGGTGCCGACCGGGTACAGGGCGGGAGCGTCGCTGGTGATCTCTTTGACCCCGACGGCGTCGGTGGCGCTGGCGGTGCCGATGGCGACGGGGGACTCCGGTGCGGTCGCCTCGGCGACCACTGCGGGGGGAGCGGTCACCGCCGGGGCGGTGGTGTCCTGTACCGTGATGGAGAAGTTGCCGCTGGCCCCGTTTTGGGCCGCGTCGGAAGCGCTGCAGGTGACGGTGGAGGCCCCCAGCGGGAAGGTAGCGCCGGAGCCGGGGGTGCAGGTGACGGTGAGATCGCCGTCGACGTTATCCTTGGCGCTGGGGAGCGTGAAGCCGACCTCGGCGCCGTCCGCGGAGGTCGCTTCGGCGGTGATGTCGGAGGAGAGGTTGGCCAGTACCGGTGCGGTTACGTCGAGCACCTTGACGGAACATTGCTTGCTGTCGGTGAGGGCTCCGGCATCGGTGACCAGAAGTTTGAAGGTCATGGTGTCGTTGAGGGAGTCCAGGTGCGGAGCGGCAAAGCTCAAGGTTTTGGCGGTCCCCTCGTCGTAGCTGGGCAGGTCGGCGTTGGGCGTGCCCAAAGCCTGGCTCCAGTTGTAGCTCGCGATGCCGTTGTCGCCGTCGGTGGATCCGGAGCCGTCCAGGGTCAACTGTGCCCCTTCGTTCACCGTCTGCGGGCAGGAGAGGGCAGCCTTAGGAGGATCGTTTACCCAGAGTACGTTGACGATCTGCTCCGTGCTGCTTTCCAGGGAACCGTCGGAAACGGCCAACTGGAAGCTGAGCGAGGTGCCGTTGGGGAAAGGAACATCCGTGGGGGCGGTAAAGCTCGCCTTGGCGCCGTCGGCCGTCAAGGTGACCCCGGGTCCGGTCAACTGGGACCAGGTGTAGGTCAGGTTATCGCCGTCTGGATCGGAGGAGGTGCTGCCGTCCAGGGTGACCGTGGTGCCCTCGTACACCTGGCTCGGTGCGTAGCTCGCCGACGCCACCGGCGGACGGTTGGTGACCACGTTGGCCACAACCACGTTGGTGGTGAGGCTCTTGCTCTGCAGCGGGGAGCACCCGGTGACCGTGAGCTTGAAGGTGAGGGTGGCTCCGGACGGACCGACCTCGGGGACGGAGAACTTGGGCTGGGCGGCTGTGGGATCGTCCAGGGTCACGGCCGGGCCCGCGGTCTGCTCCCAGAGGAAGGTCGCATCGTCCTTGGACGATTTTCCGTTTAGCTTCACCAGGGTGGGGACGCCGCTGGAGTCCTTCTCGGGGACACCCTGGTTTGCCGGAGAAATCTGCGGGTCGACGTTGCAAGCCGGTGGTGCAGCCAGTACGGGCGATGCCATCAGCAACCAAACCATCGCGGAAAGTAGTTCTCTTCTCATCTCCAGGTCCTCCTTCTCCAGTTAGTATCACGTGCGCGCATCAGTGAAAAATAGTGTCAGCCGGTTACGGTAGCGGCAGTATCTCCCGCCGGATCTACCAGATGTCTGGTTATGGCGACGGCGATGCCGAAGCGGTCGGCCTCCGGCTCGACCCTAACCACGTCTGCCTGGCAGCGCAGCCGCACCTTGTGCTCCTGGTTCAGGTGCTCCAGCAGCATGACCAGTTCCAGGTTTTCCCCCAAAGAGACCTGCTGATCGGTGAAGAAGTAGAGGCCGCAGGCGCTGAAATCGCGGGTGATGCCCATGCCCTGCTTGATCTCCAGCGGGATCTCCCCTTTAAACCGGACCGCGTTTCTCTCAGCGAAACTTTTCATATAGTCACGTCCGAAACCCTGCAGGCATAGTCTCTGGTTGTAGATGATCTACTGATACGCCATAGGTGCAAAGAATTGAATATACTGGGGGGCATAAATCTCTATAACTTTAGATATAGAAGAAATGTCTTTGGCAGGCAGCGAACTACTGTCGGATGGATTATCTTGACCTGCGCTCCATGCTTTTGTTATCTGTATCCGGTACTTATGGTCGCTTTGCAGAAAGGTTGTGGGGCCGGGGCTGACATGTCGGCGGCGTCTTCATGTAATCGGTTCTAATTCGTGGGGGTAATTGTCTACAGCAATTTATATGAAGATTTGCTATAAAAGCTTCCCACGTGGAGGATGATTGATGACTATTGAAGAAGCTTTTGGCATTGTGATCCGCAGATTGAGAAGGGAACGCAACCTTTCCCAGGACAAGTTGTCCATGTCCAGTTGCCTGGACCGCAAGTTCATCTCCAATATTGAAGGGGGGAAGCAGCAGCCGAGCCTGGTCTCCATCTTTGCCCTCGCCAGTGCCCTCAATACTTCCGCTTCCAGCATCATCTACGAGACTGAATTCATTCTGAAGATCAACACGCCTGACCGGCTGAGGAGCGAAGGTTCCAAGATAGACTGGATCAGTAGCATGGAGATCATGATGAACAAGATCAACAACAGTTACCAGGGGTCGGAGACCATCCTCATCGTCGACGACGAGAAGCAGCTCCGCGAGATGCTGTCCGACTTTCTGGCCAGCTACGGATACAAGGTCATCACCGCCGAAGACGGCCAGGATGCCATCGAGAAGTACACGGAGAACGGCCCCATCCACCTGGTGATACTGGACGTGGTGATGCCGCGCAAGGACGGTATCAGCTGTTTCAAGGAGATCAGGAAGGTGAACCCGAACGCCAAGGCGGTCTTTATGAGCGGCTACCGGCCGGACCACCTGCAGGCCAAGGAGGATTTCCACCTGATCCAGAAACCCTTCTCGCCGGTCGAGATGATCAAGGCGATCAGGAATGCGTTGGAGTCGGACTCGGAGCCGATGTTCGACTGACGGCAAAGGGACAGAGCACCAAGAGGTGCTCTCTGCTGAAGGGGAGGGGAGTTCGCAATGAACTCCCCTTTTTGCGTTCAGGGGTGCTGGTAGAAGAGGCTGAGCAGCCAGGCGGTGGCCAGCGTCGAGCAGAACCAGACCAGCGCCCGCGGCGTGATGTCCTTGGGTATATCGATGTAGGGGCGCTCCCCGCGCAGCGACTGGATCTTGTACTCGATGCTCTGCTTGCCGTGCACGAAGACGGCGATGGAGACGGGAAACCAGATGGCGCCGGTTATGGTGCAGAGGGCGCTTACCGGGCCGGTGAGGTGCTCGCCGGTGGAGAGCATCAGTGCCAGGGTCATGCCGGAGAGCAGCGACGAGGTCTTGGTGGCGTAGGGTATTTTCATGGCCAGTCCCCCTGAGTTGGGAGGGTGGGTGCCGACCAAGAGAGCAAAGCATACCGCGCCACATTAGCAAGTTAGGGAACGGTTGCCGGCACGCCGCGGTTGACAGGGACGGAGGCTTTGTGGTAGCAAGGGGTAGCCTTGTTTGCCGGCTAACTCTTTGATTTATAGGAGTTTATGTGAAAGATACAATGTTGTGCCGCAGGATGTTTCTCAAGTCCTCAGCTTTTTTCGCAGCAACGGTGCTGGGTGCCAAATCGGCCTTCGCCAAATTCATGGAAGGGGGCGGGGCACCCGAGGGGAAGCTCTCCCTTTACAACGTGAACTGCAAGGAAAGGCTCTCCGTCACCTACCGCAACAGCCTGGGCGAGTACTGCGACGAGGCGCTCCAGGCTCTGAACTGGATCTTCCGCTGCCACCATACCAACGAGATCACCGCCATGGACCTGCGCGTGCTCGAGTACCTGAACCGGCTGGACAACTGCCTGGGCGGGGACAACGAGATCCACATCATCTCCGGCTATCGCTCGCCCGAGTACAACGCGCGTCTGCGCAGCAGGTCGGCCGGGGTGGCCAAGGACAGCCTGCACATGAAGGGGATGGCCATCGACCTCGCCATCCCGCGTATCGGGCTGGACCGGATCAGGCGCACCGCCATCGCCCTCGCCGCCGGAGGGGTGGGCTACTACCCCCAGTCCGGCTTCGTCCACATCGACTCCGGCCTGTTCCGAACCTGGTAGACCCGAACCGTCTCCGGCTGGCCGTATATATTTAACAGGCATCTGAGCGGACGTGGAATTCGTGGCACCGAACGTTTAATGCTACGATGAACTTCAACCTGCCACAGCTGGGGAATCAGCCGAACAGCCTGGTTTGCAGCAGGTAAACGCCGATGCCGCCGAAGTAGCCGAGCAGGGCGAGGCCGCTGATCCGCTTCATGTACCAGAAGAAATGCAGCTTCTCCAGCCCCATGGCCGCGACCCCGGCGGCCGAGCCGATCACCAGGATCGAGCCTCCCGTCCCCGCGCAGTAGGCCATGAACTCCCAAAGGAAGCTGTCCGCCGGGTGCTGGGCCAGGTTGTACATCCCCATGCTGGCCGCGACCAGCGGTACGTTGTCCACGATGGCGCTCACCAGCCCGATGAGGGTCACGATCAGGTCCAGGCGGCCGATGGCCCGGTCCAGCCAGGAGGCGATCGCCGCCAGGATGTGGGTATGCTCGAGGGTGGCCACCGCGAGCAGGATGCCGATGAAGAAGACGATGGAGCTCATGTCGATCTTCTCCAGTGCGTGGGCGAGGGTGAAATGGCGCTTGTCCATCTCCTCCTTGTTGCGGTGCACCAGGTCGCCCGCTAGCCACAGGACGCCAAGGCCGAGCAGGATCCCCATGAAGGGGGGGAGGTGAGTGACGGTCTTGAACACGGGAACGCTAACCAGGATGCCGATGCCCAGGAAGAACATGAGGTTGCGCTCGAAGTTCGTGGTCTGGGGGAGGTCGCCATTCTCCAGACGCACCGGGGCCACCACCTCGCGCCCCTTGAGCTGGTAGGCAACGACAGCCAATGGCAGCAAAAGGTTTACCAGGGAAGGGGCAAGTACCCCCTTCATGATCTCGAGGGTGGTTATCTGTCCGCCGATCCAGAGCATGGTGGTGGTCACGTCGCCGATCGGGGTCCAGGCGCCACCGGCGTTGGCGGCGATGACGATGAGCCCGGCGAAGAAGAGGCGGTCCTCCTGGCGGTCCAGGAGCTTCTTCATCAGCGAGATCATCACGATGGTGGTGGTGAGGTTGTCGAGGACGGCACTCAGGAAGAAAGTGACAAAGCCGACCAGCCACATCAGCGATGACAGTTTGCGGGTCTTGATATGTGCCGTGATCACCTCGAAACCGTTGTGGGCATCCACCACTTCCACGATGGTCATGGCCCCGATCAGAAAGAAGACGATCTGTGCCGTAGCGGCCAACGATTCGTTCAACTGATGCACGACGAGGTGGCTGTCGGGGCTCAAGAGGGCGTACACGGACCAGAGCAGCCCGGCGCCAAGCAGTGCCGACGATGACTTGTTGATCCTGATGGGGTGCTCCAGGGCAATGGCAGCATAGGCAACGAGAAAGATAGCAATGAGCAGTGATGTCATGTCCGTGGCTTCCTGGGAGTGGCGCTAAGGTGAACTTGGCATAAATAGCCCAACTCCAGCGCAGGGTAAAGGATTTTCGGACGCTACGTCCGCGAAGAGAAAGGGCCCGTCCCAAAGGACAGGCCCCTTTTTTGATTACTGCACCTGCTAACGCTGATGCTAGTACCCCAGCGCTCGCGGCAGCCAGAGCGAGATTATGGGCACGTAGGTCACCAGCAGCATGAAGCCGAGCATCGCCATGAGCCAGGGCCAGACCGCAATGGTGAGTTCCGATATCCCCATTTTGGTGATGCCGCTGGAGACGTAGAGGTTCAAGCCCACCGGCGGGTGGCACATGCCGACCTCCATATTCACCGTGATCAGCACGCCGAAGTGCACCGGGTCGATGCCGAGCTTCATGGCGACCGGGTACAGGATCGGGGCGAGGATCAGGATGATGGAGGAGGGCTCCATCACGTTGCCGGCCAGAAGCAGCAGCACGTTGGTGACCAGCAGGAAGGAGACCACGCCCAGGTTGTGACCGAGGATCCAGTCCGCCATGAGCTGCGGGATGTTCTCGTGCGTCATCAGGAAGGAGAAGAGCACGGCGTTGGTGATGATGTACAGGAGCATCGCCGACATGCTGGCCGAGTCGAGCAGCACCTTGGGGACCTTCTTGAACGGTACGTCGCGGTAGACGAAGACGGCGATGACGAAGGCGTAGACCGCGCTCATGGCGGCCGCCTCGGTCGGGGTGAACATGCCGGAATAGATGCCGCCCAATACGATGACGATCAGGAACAGGCCCCAGATGCTTTCGCGCAGGGCCTTGGCCCGCTCGCCCCAAGTCGCCTTTTTCATGCGGGGGAGGTTACCCTGCTTCGCCCTCCACCAGGCCACCAGGCCGAGCAACGAGGCCAGCATGAGGCCCGGGATGACACCACCCATGAACAGCGCGCCGACCGACGAGTTGGTGGCGACGCAGTAGACCACCATGGGGATGGAGGGGGGGATCAGGATGCCTAAAGAGCCCGAGGTGGTGATGACGCCGGCGCCGAAGCGCTTGGGATAGCCGGCGCGCACCATGGCCGGCATCATGATGGAGCCGATGGCAACCACCGTGGCGGGGCTGGAGCCGGAGACCGCGGCGAAGAGGGCGCAGGCCATGACGCCGGCAAGGGCCAGGCCGCCGTGCCAGTGGCCGACCATGGAGGTGGCGAAGTTGATCATCCTCTTGGCCACGCCGCCGTGGGTCAGGAAGTTGCCCGCCAGGATGAAGAACGGGATCGCCATGATCTCGAACTTCTCGATGCCGGTGAAGAGCTTCATGGCCACCGCTTCGGTGGGCACCTCGGAGAAGAAGAACAGGAAGGTGAGGACGGTAAGGCCCAGGGCGATGGAAATGGGCATGCCGGTCAGCATGAGCGCCAGCAACAGCGCGAAGACGATGCCGGTGCTGCCGAGGGTGGCTATCGCTCCAAGGATGACGGCGATGCCCAACAGCCAGGTGGCCGCCTTTTTCTTGGAAAACTGTTCCCAGCCAACTACTGCAGTACTCATTTCACACCCCCCTGCTCTTGCTTATGGTTGAACTTGTGCTGCTCGTACTCTTCCAGTGCTTCGGTGGCGTCCAGCGTGCCGATCTCGTCGATGCCGTCGACATGGGCATGGTCGTGGTGCGGCAGCTCTCCGGTGCGCAGGAAGGCGACGCCCACCTGGAGGAAGCGGAAGCACATCAGGTACGAGCCCAGCGGAACGGCGGAGTAGATGATCCAGGTCGGCCACTCGAGGTCCGGGGTGATCGGCCCTTCGATCAGGTCGGTAATGTTCATGCCCAGCTTGTTGAAGACGGCGTAGTGCATGCCGTTCTCCCAGACGAATTTGGCGCCCAGGGTGCCGATCAGGCCGGTAAAGAGCGCGCCCCCCAGGATGGCGATGATCACGGTCACCTTGCGCCAGGAGTCGGGGAGTCTCGTGACGATGACGTCAACGCCGACGTGGATGCCGCTTCTGACGCCGTAGGCGGCGCCGAACTTGGCCATCCAGACGAACATGTAAATGCAGAGCTCCTGCGCCCAGCTCATGTTAATGGTAAGCAGCCAGTCCTGCAGTGCCGGGATGGGCAGGCCGGACAGATAGCGATGGCCGACTGCCAGGGCGATGATCACCGTGGCGGCGGCGATGAGGAAGGTGATGATGATTTCCTCAAGATGGTCAAGATACTTCATCATGATGGGCTTCTCCTGGAACTCGTTCAAACGGCCGCCCGCTCGGGCGGGCGGCCGTGACGTGCAGGTGTGGTGTGGTTAGTTCGGGTTGTAGCCGGTGGCGGCGTAGACTTCCTTGACGATGTCGGCACCGATACGTGCCGTGTTGTCCTTGTGCGCCTTGTCCATCGCCTTCTTCCAGGCGGCGCGCTCCTGCGGGGTCAGGGAAATCAGCTGGCTGCGGCCGGACTTCTTGACGGCGGCCAGGGCCTCGTCGTTGTCCTTCTTGGCCACGTCGTTGGCGAATTTGGTGGCGTCCTTCATGCACCCTTCCAGGATGGTGCGGATGTCGGCCGGCAGACCCTGCCAGAACTTCTTGTTGACGATGACCGCGTAGCCCAGGTAGCCGTGGTCAGAGAGGGTGACGTACTTCTGCACCTCGTGCATCTTCTGGGTGTAGAGGTTGGAGGGGGGATTCTCGGTGCCGTCGACGACGCCGGTCTGCAGCGCCTGGTACACCTCGGAGAAGGCGAGCACCTGCGGGATGGCCCCTACCGAGCGCATCTCGGAGTCGAGCACCTTGGAGGACTGGATGCGCATCTTCTGCCCCCTGAAGTCGGCGACGCTCTTGATCGGCTTGTTGGCGCTCATCACCTTGAAGCCGTTATCCCAGTAGGCGAGACCGAGGATCCCTTTGGGCTCGAGTTTCTTCAGCAGCTTGGCGCCGACCGGACCCTGGGTCACCTTGTGCAGTTCCTGGTAGTTGTCGAAGATGAAGGGGAGGTCGAATACTTCGAACTCTTTCACGCCCAGCGGAGCGAACTTGGCCAGCGACGGCGCCAGCATCTGGACTGCGCCCAGCTGCAGCGCCTCCATCTCTTCCTTGTCCTTGTAGAGCTGGCTGTTCGGGTAAACCTCGACCTTGACGCGCCCCTTGGTGCGCTCCTCGGCCAGTTTCTTGAAGTAGTCGGCGGCCTGCCCTTTCGGGGTGTGCTGTGCGACGACGTGGCTGAACTTGATGACGATCGGTGCGGGTGCGGCCCATGCGGTAACGGGCAGGGCAAGGGCTGCGGCCATTACCAAGCTTTTAAAACAGGCTTTCAGGTTCATACGGTACTCCTCCTTGGGGTGTGTGCTGCTGGTGTTAGAGCTGATTGATTAACTCAATGCATCATGAATTCTGCGCCGTTGATGGTGACGCGTATACGATACATTGTTTTGTTGCAACTGCGGTGCCACTGGCGTGGTGATGTAACGTGCTGTTCTATATGGTGTGCTCTTGGCAGAATGATGGTTGTGGCGAATTATCGTGGCTGAAATCCGCCACTGCGGTGGCGGATAGTTGCCAGCGTAGGGTGCGGGAGCTGGATTAGGACGAGGGCGAGAAGGCGAGTGACGGGCGAAGAGGTGGTTGGCTGCTTTTAATGTCGCACGGGTGCTAAAAATAGAACAGGTGGTTGCGGGGAGGGGACGTGGTTCTATTGCGGGGGGGGGAATGGGAGTGATGGGAGTGATGGGAGTGATGGGAGTGATGGGGGCGAGTGATGGGGGCGAGTGATGGGGGCGAGTGATGGGGGCGAGTGATGGGGGCGAGTGATGGAGCCGTGTGCGAGTGGGGGCGGAAGGGGGGAGAGGGGGGAGAGGGGGGAGAGAAGGCGACTGCCGCCTGGGGGCGACGGTCGCCAAGGTCGAGCTAAAGGCCGTACTTGTCCATCTTGTAACGCAGGGTGCCGCGCGGAATCTTCAGGTTGGCGGCGGTCTGCAGTACGTTGCCCCCCGCTGCCTGCAGCGCCTGCTCGATCAGGGTCTTCTCGATGCTGCTGATCGCTTCCTCGAGTCCCAGTCCCTCCGGGATGGTGATCGCACCGGCCGATTGCGGGGCTGACGCGTCGCCGTAATGGCCGGCCCTGATCTCCTGGGGCAGGTATTCCGGGAGGAGCGTCGGCCCGCTGCGCATGATGCAGATGCGCTCGATGACGTTTCTGAGCTCCCTGACGTTGCCGGGCCAGGCGTAGTGGGCCATGAGCCGCTCCGCCTCGGGCGAGACATCCCGGAACTGGCGGCCGAAGGCACGGCTGAAACTGTCCAGGAAGTAGGCGGCGAGCGCCGCGATATCGGCCGTTCGTTCCCGCAGGGGGGGGATGTGGATCGGGAACACGTTGAGGCGGTAGAAAAGGTCCTCGCGGAAGCTCTTCTCGGCGATGCGCTGCAACAGATCGCGGTTGGTGGCCGCGATGACCCTGACGTCGATCTCGATGTCCTTGACCGCGCCGACCCTGCGAATGGTTTTTTCCTGCAGCACCCGCAACAGCTTTGCCTGCATGGCCATGTCCATTTCCCCGATCTCGTCCAGGAATATGGTGCCGTGATGCGCTTCCTCGAAAAGGCCTTTCTTCCTGGCGGCGGCGCCGGTGAAGGATCCTTTTTCGTGCCCGAACAACTCGCTCTCCAGCAAGGAAGCCGGGATGGAGGCACAGTTGATGGCAACGAAGGAGGCATCCTTGCGATCTGAGAGGTCGTGGATGGCGCGGGCCACCAGCTCCTTGCCCGTGCCGGACTCGCCGGTAACCAGCACCGTGGAGGGCATGCGGGCGATCTCGCGCACCTGGGCCACCACCTCGTTGAAGGCCTCGCTCTTGCCGATGATGGGGGCGGAGCCCGGCAGGGAACCGTCACCGCGCCGCAATTGCCTGACCTCGCGCTTCAGTGTCTGGGTCTTCAGGGCGAGCTTCACGATCAGCCTGAGCGCGTCTGCCTTGAACGGCTTCTTCATGTAGTGGAAGGCGCCCAGCTTCAACGATTCCACCGCGGTTTCCACGGAGCCGTAGCCGGTGATGATGATCACCAGCAGCTCCGGGTCGATCTCCTTCAGGTTTTTCAGCACATCGATGCCGTCTTCGGTGCCGAGGTTCAGGTCCAGGAGGGCAAGATCGATCTCCTCCGAGGCGACCAGGTCACGGGCCTGCTGCCCCGATGCCGCCGAGAGGACCTCGAATCCCTCGCTGGAGAGGATGCGCTGCACGTTTTCGCAGATGAAGGCTTCATCGTCTATGATGAGTATCTTTTCCATGGTTTCCTTTTTTCTGTCCACATCCCCTCTCCCTCCGGGAGAGGGCCAGGGTAAGGGCGTTGCCAGTGGCACGATGGCTGCAGCCGGCTGGCCCTTACCCGCCCTTCGGGCCCCCTCTCCCGGAGGGCGAGGGGGGGAGCGGCTTATTGCTATTTAGTATCCAAGCCAAGAGCAAGGGGACAGGCACCTCGCGGAGCCAGTCCCCCTCCTGCTATGGCACGTCCAGCGGCAGTTCCACGGTGAAACGGGTTCCCTCGCCCGGCGCGCTCTCCACCTGGACCCTCCCCTGGTGTTCCTCAATGATGCGCTGGGTGATGGAGAGGCCGAGCCCGGTACCGGCGCCCTTCCTGGTGAAGAACGGCTCGAAGATGAGGGGGAGATCCTCCGGGACGATGCCGGGGCCGTCGTCGCGGATCTCTATCACCGCGTGGCCGTCGCGCACCGCGGTGCGCACCTCGATGCGTCCCCCCTGGGGGAGCGCCTGCTGCGCGTTCCTGATGATATTCAGGACCGCCTGCTTGATCTTTTCCGGGTCGAGCCTGAAGGGCGGCACCTCGCCTTCGTCAAGGAGGAGCTGCACCTGCTGCTTCTCACAGGGGCGCCGCAGCAACAGCACCGTGTCGTTCACCAGCCGGTTCAGGTCACACTCGCGGAACTCGGCGCGTACCGGCGAGGAGTAATTCAACAGGGCGTTGACCAGCTTTTCCACCCGCTCGATCTCGGCCAGGGCCTTCTTGATCAGTTCGCGGTCCGCGCTGTTGGAGGCCGCCTGGTCGTGCAGGTCGTCCAAAAGCAGCGAGATGCCGGTGAGGGGATTTCTCACCTCGTGCGCGATCCCCGCCGACAGTTTGCCCAGCGAGGCGAGCCGGTCCAGGCGCATCATCTCCTCGTGCAGGTTCTCCCGCTCGGTCTCGTTTCTAAGGGTGATGGTGAGCCCGTGCTCGGAATCATGCCCGATGGGGAAGAAGCCGACGTCGAAATGGGTCTTGCCCGGTTCGTGGTCGAAGCGGAAGGTCTCCCGGCCGTACCCCGAGTTGGTGGCGAAGACCGCGGCGATGCGCTCGCTCAACCCCTCCCAGTCCCGGAACAGCTCGCGGTAGTGGATCCCCTCGGCCACGTCATCGCCCAAAAAGAGCCGGCCGGTGCGGTTGATGGAGGTGAGGAAGCCATGCGGCGAGAAGGTGACGATGCCGCTGGAGATACTTTCCAGCACGCTCGCCTTGAAGTTGCGCTCGTCCATGATCTCCAGCCGCGACTGCTTCAGCTCCTCCAGGGTGGAGAGCAGGCTCAGCTTGCGGCGGTCCAACTCGTCGGCCATGTTGTTGAAGGTCTGCGCCAGCACACCTATTTCGTCGGCCGAGTTGACCGCGACCCTTTCCGCGAAGTCGCCCGCGGCGAGCTTGCCGGCGTTCTCGGTCAGCTGCCGCAGCGGAACGCTGATGCCGCGGGAGAGGAGCCAGGCGGAGAGTGCGGATACCAGTGCCGTCAGGAGGATGATGGCGGCGCTGGTCCGACGGTGCTCACCGAGTTGCCTGGCGATGAGCCTGCTCCCTTTGCGCGACGCCTCGTGGAACCGGTCCACCTGGAAGCCGATGGTGACGCCGCCGAAGACACCGTGTTTCGCGTAGTCGCCGGTGTCGTAGAAGATGGGGGCGTAGGCCATGATCTTCTTGGCCCCGCCGACGTTGGTGATGTCGACGGATCCCTCCTGCTTGGCGCGCACCGCCGCCGAGACCTTGGGGTAGCCGGGGTGGATGAAGCCAGCGTGGTCGAGGTTGAAGGGGATGCGGCCGCTCTCGATCTCGGCCTTGCCGGAGCGGGCGGTGTAGGGAGGGACCAGCCGCCCCAGCGGGTCCACGCCGCGGATGTCCCAGAACTTGGGGTGGGTGATGATCCATCCCTCGTCGTCGAAGAGGAAGGCGTAGTTGCCGCTTTGGTAGGAAGGAAAGAGCGACGAGGCGTTCTTGCCGGGGTCGATGTGCTGGGTGAATTCCATCAGGTGGCGATGGTCCAGGGAGAGGAGCACCATCCCATTGAAGGCGCCGGCGGGGTCGAACAGCGGCGCCCCGAAGCGGATCACCCCCTGGTACATCTTGCCGTCGTAGGCGCTCTCGGGGTCCGCGGCCCCCGCCAGCTGTTCCTGCTTGCCGATGTGGAAGCCGGTCAGGTGGGAGACGTAGATCTCTCCGGGCTTCAGCGCGCGCACCCGCGCAAAGTACTCCTCGCTCTTGAACTCGGTATTGGCCGGGGCGGAGACGTCGGCAAGCTGCTCCCTGGGGACGAAGCGGCCGTTGCGGATCACCACCTGCTCTTGGCCGTTTCTGTCGATGAGGGCGATGGAGCGGTAGATGGGGAGGAACTCGTGGGTTCCCTGGGCGGCGGTGGAGCTGCCGCCGCGCTGCCACACCTCGGAGAGGCGGGTCTGGTAGAAGTTCATGAGCGACGGCTGGGAGAGGGGGGAGCGGGAGAGAAAGAGGAGGTCGCACTCGCACTGGTGCAGGAAATCCTTGATGTTTTCCGCGAGGTCGCGCGCCTTCATCTGCAGCGATTCGACCGCCTGGCGGTCATCGGATGCGCTGATCTCGGCGGAAAGCCTGGCGCTGGTCGACTGCAGGTTGGCCAGCAGGATGGCGGAGGAGACCAGCAGCGGCAGCAGGGAGAGCAGCAGCGTGATGACCAGGATCTTTTTGAAGATGGTGAAACGTGGCAAGAGGCTCCCCCGCAAGGTAATCAGGGCAGCAGGTTAGCACAAAACGGCGGTCACGAACAGCGTTGCTTTCAGGCGCCGGGGACGGGGGTGTTTTATATTGACTTGGTTGCGGGGGTGCATTAAAAGTAATGCGGTACTAAGGCTTGGGAGCGGCGGAGGAATTGGTTGGGATATAAAGACCTTGCATCTTGCGTGGCTGACCTGGAGCGCACCGGCGCCCTGGTCAGGATCGACTGCGAAGTATCCGCGGAACTGGAGATCGGTTCCATTCAGCGCCGGGTGTACCAGGCGGGCGGGCCGGCACTGCTCTTCACCCGGGTCAAGGGGAGTTCTTTCCCCATGCTGGGCAACCTGTTCGGCACCCTGGAGCGGACCAGGTACATCTTCAGGGACACGCTGAAAGCGGTGGAGCGCCTGGTGAAGCTCAAGGTCGACCCGCGCTGCGCGCTGCGGGAACCCGCGACCCTCGTGGGCGCCGTTCCCGCCGCCTGGCACCTGCTCCCCAAGAGCGTGAGCGACGGCCCCGTCATGGCCAACCGCACCACCATCGACAAACTCCCCCAGTTGAAGTCCTGGCCCGACGACGGCGGCGCCTTCATCACCCTGCCCCAGGTCTACTCCGAAAGCGTGCTGCAGCCGGGTCTGCGCCATTCCAACCTGGGCATGTACCGGGTCCAGCTCTCGGGTGGCGAGTACCGGCACAACGAGGAGATAGGCCTCCACTACCAGATCCACCGCGGCATCGGCTTCCACCACGCCGAGGCGATCGCCAAGGGTGAGCCGTTCCGGGTCAACATCTTCGTCGGGGGCGCCCCCTCGATGACCGTGGCCGCGGTGATGCCGCTCCCGGAAGGGATGCCCGAGCTCTCCTTTGCAGGTCTTTTGGCCGGGCACCGCATCGAGATGGTGCGACGCGAGGGGAGGCTTCCCATTCCGGCCCAGGCTGATTTCTGCATCACCGGCGTCATCGACCCTGCCAAGACCCTGCCCGAAGGGCCCTTCGGGGACCACTTCGGCTACTACAGCCTGGCCCACCATTTCCCGGTGCTCAAGGTGGAGGAGGTGTTCCACCGCGACGGCGCCATCTGGCCCTTCACCACGGTTGGGCGCCCGCCCCAGGAGGACACCTCCTTCGGTGCCTTCATCCACGAACTGACCGGACCGCTGATCCCGACCGTGATCCCGGGGGTGAAGGCGGTGCACGCCGTGGACGCGGCGGGGGTGCATCCGCTGCTGTTCGCCATGGGGAGCGAGCGCTACGTGCCGTACGGGGAGCGGCGCACCCCGCAGGAACTGTTGACCATCGCCAACGCGGTGCTGGGGCAGGGGCAGCTCTCCCTGGCCAAGTACCTGATGATCGCAGCCCACGAGGACGCGCCCAGGCTCGACATCCACGACATTCCCGCATTTTTGGGGCACGTCCTGGAGCGGATCGACCCGCGCCGCGACCTCCACTTCCAGACCGCCACCACCATGGATACCCTGGATTACTCCGGTTCCGGGTTGAACAGCGGCTCCAAGGTGGTCTTCGCTGCGATCGGAGAGAAGCGGCGCACGCTGGGGACCGAGCTCCCCGCGGCCCTCAGGCTTGCCCCCGGCTTCTCGTCGCCGGCGCTGTGTCTTCCCGGCGTCATCGCCGTGCAGGGGCCGGCGTGCAGCACCCCCAAGGGGGAGGCGGATGCGCAGATGGAGGCCTTGTGCCGGGCGCTCGAGGGGGTGCAGGGGCTGGACGCCTTCCCGCTCATCGTGGTCTGCGACGACAGCCGTTTCACCGCGGCGGAACTGAACAACTTCCTCTGGGTCACCTTCACCCGCTCCGATCCGGCCGCCGACATCTACGGCGTGGGCGCCAGCACGGTCTGCAAGCAGTGGGGCTGCAGCGGGCCGCTGGTCATCGACGCCAGGGTGAAGCCGCACCACGCGCCCCCCTTGATCGAGGATCCGGCGGTGGAGAAGAGGGTGGATGAGCTCGCCGCACCGGGCGGACCGCTGCATGGGTTGTATTAACCTGAAAGGCTTTAACGCCAAGGCGCAAAGGCGCTAAGACGCAAAGATAAACAACTACGGGAACTGCAAAGGCTTTGTATTTAACGCAAAGACGCAAGGCCGCAAAGACAATACAAATACGGGGTACTGCAAAACCTATCAGGCCATGAATTAACGCCATTGGGGCTAAGACACCAAGACAAAGAGGTAAGACCCTTCAAAAGGGTTTTGTAGTTCCTTGCGCCTTTGCGTCTTTGCGTTAACAATGCCTGTTTTGCTTTTTGCTGCTGTTGAATAAGGGAGTCAGGTTGGCGAAGGAAAGACTGGACAAGCTGGTCATGGAACGGGGACTGGCTCCCTCGCGGGAGAGGGCCAAGGCGCTCATCATGGCGGGACAGGTGGTGGTGGACGACCACCTGGCGGACAAGGCGGGACTCATGGTGCCACTGGAAGCGGAGATCCGCCTGAAAGGGGAACCGCTCCCCTACGTGAGCCGCGGCGGTCTCAAACTCGCCCAGGGGCTGGACCGCTTCGCCATTGCCGTCGAGGGGGTGATCGCGGTCGACGTGGGCGCATCCACCGGCGGGTTCACCGATTGCCTCTTGCAGCGCGGCGCCCAAAGGGTCTACGCTGTCGACGTCGGCTACGGCCAGCTGGCCTGGAAACTGCGCGAGGACCCGCGGGTGGTGAACCTTGAGAAGACCAACATCCGGCACCTGGAGTCGCTGCCGGAACTGCCCGACCTCGCCGTCATCGACGCCTCCTTCATCTCGCTGGACAAGGTGCTCCCCCCGACGCTGCGCCTCCTCAAGGATCACGCCACCATCGTGGCCCTGATCAAGCCGCAGTTCGAGGTGGGGCGCGGCCAGGTGGGGAAGGGGGGCGTGGTCAGGGATGAGAAGAAGCACCAGGAGGTCGTGGAGAATGTGACCGAACTGGCCCAAGGGCTGGGGCTCCTGGTGTTGGGGGTGTGCGAGTCTCCCATCCTGGGCCCCAAAGGGAACAAGGAATTCCTGATCCACCTGCAAAAACGAGGGATAGCCGAGCCTGCCCCGGCCGCGCCGGAGGCTTGACCAACGCTCGAGGTCTCACTGACAACTGGAGGAAATCATGAGTGATTGTCTGTTCTGCAAGATGGCCGAGGGCGCCATCCCGGTAAAGAAGGTCTACGAGGACGACCTCCTGTTCGCTATCGAGGACATCAACCCGGTGGCGCCGGTCCATATCCTCATCATCCCGAAAAAACACGTGGTGAACACACTGGAGCTGACCCCGGCTGACGACCAGCTGATCGGGGCGGTACACCGGGTGGCGGCATCGCTGGCCCGCGAGCGCGGCTTCGACCAGGAGGGATTCCGCCTGGTGAACAACAACAACGCCGGGGCCGGACAGTCGGTGTGGCACATCCATTTCCACCTGCTGGCGGGCCGCAAACTCGGGTGGCCTCCGGGCTAGCCGTAGCACCGGAGCCAGTTGCGAGGTGCCGATACCGGGAGGTACGGCTAAAGGAGAACCAAAATGAAGAAATTGCTCGTGTTGTTGCTCCTGCTCTACCCGCTGACCGCAGCGGCGGAAACCTACCAGTGGACCGATGAACGGGGTACAGTGAACTTCGCCGACGACCTGGGGCAGGTACCCAAGAAGTACCGCAAGAAGGCGCGCAGGCTGGGGCAGGAAGACACCAGTCCCAAGGTTATCGAAAGTGGTGCGGCGGAACCTGCCAAGGTCAAGGGGGAGGATGCCCAGGGGGCGAAGAAGCTCTACGGCGGCAAGGACGAGACGGTGTGGCGCAGGGAGTTCCTGCAGGCCGAGTTCAACCTGAAAAACGCCCAGACCGACCTCGCCACACTCAAGGGTAGGCTCGCCGACACCTCGCGCATGCCCCGCTCCGAGTACCTCGCCATCCAGAACAGCATCAAGTACGCGGAGGACCGGGTCCAGGCGCAACAGCAAAAGCTCGACCAGTTGCGGGAAAGTGCCGATCGTCTCGGCGTCCCCCCCGAATACCGGAAGTAGCTCAGGGGGACTGGCTCCGCCAGGTGCCTGTCCCCTTAGTGCTGGGCAGGTGGCTGAGCTGAATGGAGCGTTCCGCTAGAGGGACAGGCACCTGCGGAGCCTGTCCCTTCTGCCTGTCCCCTTGGTGCTGGGCAGATGCTTGAGCTGAATGGAGCGTTCCGCTAGAGGGACAGGCACCTGCGGAGCCTGTCCCTTCTGCCGAGTCGGGCACAATAACTTTCACCTTGGAGAATGCAGCATGATCTTCCCGAACATCGACCCGGTCTTCCTGCGCCTGGGGCCGCTGGAATTCCGCTGGTACGGTCTCATGTACATCTGCGGCTTCGTCGCCGCCTACTTCATCATCCTGTCCGGGGTGAAGAGAAAGGGGCTCCCCCTGAACCGGGACCAGGTCGCCGACCTGATCTTCACGGTCGCGGTCGGGGTGATCCTGGGCGGGCGCCTGGGTTACATCCTGTTCTACAACTTCGACTTCTACCTCGCCCACCCGCTCAAGCTGTTCGCGGTCTGGGAAGGGGGGATGTCCTTCCACGGCGGCCTGATCGGCGCGCTGCTGGCCAGCATCTACTACGTGCGCAAGTTCAAGCTGGGCTTTTACCCGCTGGCCGACCTCGGGTTCCTGGCGGCACCGGTGGGGCTTGGCTTCGGCCGGATCGGCAACTTCATCAACGGCGAACTCTACGGCCGCGTCACCGATGCCCCCTGGGGGATCGTCTTCCCCAGCGGCGGCCCGCTGCCGCGCCATCCCTCGCAGCTTTACGAGGCGTTCCTGGAGGGGCCGATCATGTTCCTGATCCTGTACCAGGTCTCCAAGCGGGTGCGCTGTGACGGCGCGGTGGTCTGGTCCTTCATCGCGTTGTACGGCCTGTTCCGGTTCCTGGTGGAGTTCGTCAGGCAGCCCGACGAGCAGCTCGGGTTCGTGGTGGGGGGATTGTCGATGGGGCAGATGCTTAGTTTGCCGATGTTCCTGCTGGGCGTGGCGATGGTGCGCTATCGCTGCAGGCGGGGGTAATCAAGCCAGCTTCTTCTTCATCTCCAGCATGTTTTCCTTGCAGTTTTTGCGGTAGGCCACCGAGTCCATGAGGGTGCGGATCAGGAAGATGCCCCGGCCCCGGTCCTCCAACTCCTCGAAGTTGGGGGCCGGGATGGCGTTGATGTCGAAGCCTTGGCCGTCGTCGTACACCCTGATGGTCAGGTCATCCCGGTGCAGGGTGATCACGATGCGCACCAGTTTCTCCGGCTCCTTGGGGCCGGCGTGCTTGATGGCGTTCACCATCGCCTCGGTGAGAACCAGGTTCAGATGGTAGGCCAGCACCTCCTTGTCGCCGCTGTAACGCTCCAGCTCCCGGGCGATGTCCTCCCCGATCTTCCCGATGAGACTCAGGTACCTGGTCTTGTTGGGAACCTTTATGTCGACCTCGATCGTGTTTCCCATCTGATGCCTCGCTTTGCCGCCGCCCGACCCGCTAGGACTGAAAGTTCTCCACCGCCTCCACTGTGGAAGGGAAGATCTCGAAAACCCGGTGCAGGCGCGTCAGTTCGAACATCGACTTGACCTGGGACTGCAGCGAGGAAAGTTTCAGGTTGCCCTGGTGCGAGATGGCATTCTTGAACCCCGAAACCAGCGCACCCAACCCGGAACTGTCAATAAAACGTACATCCTTCAGATCCACCAGAACATTCTTTTTGCCGTCCTCAAAAAGCTTCTGTACCGCGCTCTTAAGCTCGGTTGAGTTGTGTGCGTCCAGCCTTTCCTCCTTGACGTATATGATTACAACGTCGTTCCTCGTCTCGGTCGCTAGGTTCATGTCCATCTCCTTGTAGTGAGGTCCGTACGGTATACCGCCAGATTTATTGTGCAATAAGTGCCGACATTTAGCAAGTGGCGCCGCCTTTGGTTCAGGCAACTTTCATGACTACCATGGATATGTCGTCCTGTAAAGGATTGGGCCAGGCGTAGGATGAAACCTCCGAGAGCACCTTTTCGATCACCACTTCGGGCTCCAGTTCCAGCATGGTTTCGAGCAGCCCGCACAGCCTCGGGATGCCGAAGAGCTCGCCGGCGCCGTTCTCGGCCTCGATGATGCCGTCGGTGTAGATGAAGAGGAGGTCCCCCGCCTGCAGCGCCATGTGCTGTTCCTCGAAGGCGACGTTGCGCTCGACCCCGAGGATGAGACCTTCGGCGTCCAGCTCGATGGCAGTCCCGGCGCGGAACAGAAGCGGGCGGGTGTGGCCGGCGTTGGCGTACCTGAGCGTCCGGGTCGCGCTGTCGTACCTCGCGCAGAACATGGTGATGAACAGTTCGGCGCCGGTCAGGTCGTCGTGGAGGAGCTCGTTCAGGAGTTTCAGGAGGTCGCTCGCCGAACGCGGCTCCTTGATCTGCGCCCTGAGCACGCTGCGCGTTTCCACCATGATCAGCGCGGCACCCACGCTGTGGCCGGAGACGTCGGCCATGACCAGGTCCACCACCTGGTCGCCGCGCTCGAAGAAGTCGTAGTAGTCCCCCCCGACGTGGGCGGCGGGGACGCAGCGGCTGGCGATGCGCACCCCCGGCAGGGTGGGGGGGGCCTCCGGGAGCAGGGACAGCTGGATCTGCTTGGCGAGCTCCAGGTCGCGCGTGACGCGGGCATTCTCCAAAAGGGCCGCTTCCTTCTGGCGCCGCTCCCGTTCCTTGGCCTCGCGTTCCTCGACGATGCGCACCGCCTGCGCCAGCTGCCCGGCGAGGCTCTCCAGGAGTTCCACGAACTGCTCGGTGAAAAGCCCCACGATGGAGCGCGAGAAGACCGAGAGGATGCCGACCGGCTGGGATCCCTCGCTGGCGATGGGGATGTGGGCGAAGGACTTGATCCCCTCGCGGCGGAAGATCTCCTTGGCGATGGGCTTGCTGATGAAGGCGGTGTCGTTGAAGAACTCGGTGCGTCGCCCGAGGAAGGCCTCGCCGACGTGGGTGTCGATCTCCAGGATGCGGTCCTCCGCGGTGAGCCGCTCCCCGCCGATGCCGCGGAAGCAGCGCACCTGCAGCACCGCTTCCTGGTTCAAAAGGCGGATCACCGCGAGGTCGAGCTTGAACTCGCGCAGCAACAGTTCCAGGAGGTCGCCCATGATGATGTCCAGCTCCAGCGACCGGTTCATGATCTCCGAGGCGCGCAGCCTGACGAAGAGGGCCTCCCGGCTCTGGTCGCGGGAGGTGCGCACCGTGGAGAAGATGTCGTAGACCGGCTCCATGCGCGAACCGATGTCGGAGAGGAAGCTCTCGACCACGGCCCCCGCCGCCGCCCCGCCCAGAGAGCCGGCCAGGGTCTTCTCCACGAAGCGCTTCAGGTTGGGGAGCTCGAACTCGGAGACGCCCCCCTTGCTGTCGATCTCGCGGTCCCCGAGGTAGTCGGTGATGGCGGCGTTGGCCTGCTGCTCGCCGATGAACTTGGTCATGAGGTTCACGAACTGCACGATGGTGACCGGCTTGGAAAGGCGCTTGGTTTCCCACTGCGGCTCGGCGCTCTCGGGGGTGAAGACGCGGACGAAGCGGTTCACCTGCTCGCGCTCCTTCTCCCCCTGGCCCAACAGGATGGAGAGGGAGACGTAGGCGGAGATGTTCATGAACATGCTCCAGAACAGGGTGTGCGTGTACGGGTCCAGGCCGGTCAGTCCGAACAGCTCCTGGGGACGCAGCAGGGCGATGCCGAAGGGGCCGTGGAGCAGGAAATTCCCCTGCCAGCCGCCGGCCTGCAACAGCGAGGGCATGAGCAGCGTGTAGAACCAGACCGCGAAGCCGGCCAAGAGCCCCACGATGGCGCCCGCCTTGTTGCCGCGGGGCCAGTAGAGGCCGCCCACCAGGGCCGGTGCGAACTGGATCGCCGCCGAGAAGGAGATGAGCCCCATGTTGGCCAGCATGTAACTTTCGCCGACCACGCTCTGGTACAGGTAGCCCAAAAGGATGACCAGCACGATGCCGAAGCGCTTGAGGTTGATGAGCAGCAGCGGGAACCAGGTGCGCGGCTTGAGCTTGATCACCACCGGCAGCAGCACGTGGTTCAACAGCATGGTGGAGACGGCGATGGATTCCACCATCACCATCCCGGCCGAGGCGGAGAAGCCGCCCAGGAAGGCGACCAGCGCGAGCCAGGGGTAGCCAAGCTGCATGGGGAGGGTGAGCACGAAGTAGTCGGCCCCCGTGTTGTTGCCGTTCATGAGCACGCCGGCCAGGGCGATGGGCATCACGAACAGGTTCATCAGGAACATGTAGGCCGGGAAGCGCCAGGATGCCGTGTTCAGGTGCGACTCGTGCGCGTTCTCCAGCACCATGATCTGGAACTGGCGCGGCAGGAGCATCACGGCGCCCATGGAAAGGGTCAGGATGCTGAACATGGAGGCGTAGGAGTTGTTGCCGCGGTCGCTCAAGGTGGTGAGCCGCGCCAGGAGCTGCGGATCCTTCACCTGCATGCGCTGGAAGATGTCGGCCATGCCGTCGAAGGCGAAGTAGGTGACGCACAGGCCGACGGTGAGCATGGCGAACAGCTTCACCACCGATTCCAGCGCGATCGCCGCCACCAGGCCGTCGTGGCGCTCCGTGGAGATCAGGTGCCTCGCCCCGAACAGCACGCTGAACACGGCGAGAAAGAGCGCGGTGAACAGGCCCGGGTGGGGGGAGGGCATGTAGACCCGTTCCATGAAGCCGACGTGGAAGTCGTGGTAGCCGGTGATGATGGTGAAGGAGGTGGAGATGGCTTTCAACTGCAGGGCGATGTAGGGCATCACCCCCATCAGGGTGATGACGGTGATGATGCCGCCCAGCCACTGCGAGGAGCCGTAGCGGGAACTGATGAAGTCGGCGATGGAGGTGATGTTGTTTTCCTTGGAGATCCTCACCATCTTCTTGAGCAGGAACCACCAGCTGAAGGCGGTCAGGGTGGGGCCCAGGTAGACCGGGAGGAAATCGATGCCGGTGGTGGCCGCCTTGCCGACCGAGCCGTAGAAGGTCCAGGAGGTGGCGTAGACCGCTATGGAGAGGGCGTAGACCCAGGCGTTGGCGGTGATGCTGCGGCCGGCCTTCTGGCGCTGGTCGGCGTAGTAGGCGACCAGGAACAGAAATGCTATGTAGAGCAGGGCGGTGCCCCAGACCCAGTTCACGTCCAGCATTACATGTGCCCCTTGGTGTCGCTGTCCTTGCGTGCCGCCCGGCTGAACAGGTAGACGATGAAGATGGAGAAGACCCAGCCGGTCAGCAGGTAGAGGTAGAGGAGCGGGATGCCGAAGGGAAGGGTCGGCTTGTTGAAGATGCTGATGAAGGGGTAGTTCATCATCACCAGGCCGAGGATGAAGGCGATCACCCAGGTGTCCTTCAGCTTGAGCCGGTGCAGCACGATTTGCTTCAAGTTGGTCTTCATGCCGTCAACCCCATGGCGGAGAGCACCCGCTCCGCCTCGTCCCAGACCGGAAGGGTGCTGTCGAGCAGCAGGCTTTCCCCGGACTGCGGCGCCTGGAATTCCGCGCGCTGCTGCTGGTACTGCTCCCAACGGGCGTCGGAGACTTCGGTCGGGTCGTGGCGGCGCCGCTCCAGCCGTTCGCGGGTAACCTCTTCCGGACAGCGCGTTTCGACGACCAGGAAGGGGACGCCCATTCTGGCTGCGAGTTCCCTGAAGCGCTCCCGGTCGGCACGCCGCTGGAAGGTCGCGTCCGCCACGATGCCCCTGCCGCCGGCAAGGGAGCGCTCGGCTTCGACCAGGAGGGCGTCGTAGGTGGCCCGGTCCATGGCCTCGCTGTAGATCCCGGCGCGGTAGGTTGCGTCCGGTTCGACGCCTGCAGCCGGCACGCCGGCCAGCGCCTTGCGCAGCAGATCGGAGCGGGCGAGGTCGAAACCGAGTTCGCGGCTGACCTCGGCGGCCAGGCTGCTCTTGCCGGAGCCGCTCAGGCCGCAGGTGAGGATGAGCGTCGGCGCGAGCCGGCTTCTCAGTGTGTAGCCGCGCGCCAAGCGGTAGTAGCGCCGGGCGGCTTCCCGCACCGCAGCGGACTGCTCCTGGCTCATCCCCGGCTGCCCCAGGCGCAGGCTGGTGACCTTGCCGCGCACGAAGGCCCGCTGCGCCTTGTAAAAGTCGAGCAGCGGCGCCATGCTGCGGTCGCCGCTTGCCGCACAGTAGGCGGCCAGCAGTTCCCGCGCCAGGTCGGGGCGGCCGGCATACTCCAGGTCCATGAGCAGGAAGGCGAGGTCGGCGGCGGTGTCGATGTAGCGGAAGCGCTCGTTGAACTCGATGCAGTCGAAGATGCAGACCGGGTCGGTGAGGCAGATGTTGCCGGAGTGCAGGTCGCCGTCGCAATCCCTGATGAAGCCTTCCGCGATCCGGGCCTGGAACAGCGTCTCGTTTTCGGACAGGAAGGCGATGGCCCATTGGCGGATTTCCGCCAGTTCCCCGGCCAGCAGCGTGGTCCCGACGAAGGGGGCGCTCTGGCGGAAGTTCTGCTCCCAGTTTTGTCCGATCTCGGCGGGGGAGCCGCAGGCCTCGATCTGCGGATCTCGCTCCGCTGCGGCATGAAAGGAGGCCACGGCGGTCGCGATGCGGGCCATGTCGGCGGCGCAGGCGGCCCCGTCCTTGAGGAGCTGGTCCAGCATGCGCTCCTGGGGCAGGCGTTTCATCTTGACGGCGTAGTCGATGACCTTGCCGGAACCGTTGAAGGCAGCGCCCTGCGGGGTCTCCCGGAGCTCGACCACCCCCAGGTAGACGTCGGGGCACAGGCGCCGGTTCAGGCGCACCTCCTCGCCGCAGTAGAAGCGGCGCCGGTCCAGCGTGGTGAAGTCCAGAAAGCCGTAATCGACGGCCTTTTTTACCTTGTATACGAAGTGGTCGGTGATGAAGATGAAGGAGACGTGGGTCTCGACCAGGCGCACCTCTGCCGTCGGCTCTGGGTAGGCTGGTGCTTCAAGTAGCGATTTTATAAGCTTTTGATCCATCGTTTTGCCGGTAAACCAATGATTTCACTTAAGAATAGTACCATACCGCATTTGAGGTGCAACAGTCTAAAATGCATCTAAATGTTGTTTGACGCTGTTACCTATTTATGCTAGCTTTCATGTAGTAAACCGCGCCACCCCGGATACTGTATCCCACCGGGGTGCCGCGTTTTTTAGATTTTGCCCGAAATCTACCGAAGCCACAGGTAACCCATGACCAAGAAGTGTCTAGCGCTCCTTTTCCTGCCCCTGCTGATCAACGCCTGCGCCACCGAGCAAGCTTCGGTCTCGTCACCGCTTAACGAGCGGGGCGCGGTTATCGCGCCGACCCCTCCCCCCGGAGAAGCGAAGAACCTTTCCCTGTTCGCCATGGCAAGACTGCGCGCCGCCGAAGGGGACCAGGAGGGGGCGCTGCTCCTGCTGCGCGAGGCGATCGCCGCCGATCCCAACTCCGCGTACCTGCACAATGCCGCAGCACAGATCTACCTGCAGCAGAACCGCCCGGACGATGCCCTGTCCGAGTGCCAGGCCGCCATCGCCATCGATCCCGCTTCCCTGCAGGCCCAGCAGCTGTGCGGCAACATCCTGATGAGCCTGCAGCGCGAGAAGGAAGCGATCCCGCATTACAAGAAGGTGATCGAGATCGATCCCACCAAGGAAGAGGTCTACCTGCACATCGCCATCTACTACTTGAAGAGCTTCGAGTACGAGCAGGCGGTGGACACCCTGAAGGCGCTGGTGAAGGCCTCCCCGGACTCCGCGCTGGGGTACTACTACCTCGCCAAGACCTACGAGCAGATGCGGCTCCCCAAGGAGGCGCTCGCCTACTACAAGAAGGCGGTCGAACTGAAGCCGGATTTCGAACAGGCCCTGATCGAGATGGGGATCTCCCAGGAGACCCAGGGGCTGATCCCGGACGCCATCGACAGCTACAAGGATCTCCTGGAGATCAACCCCAACAACGCCAACGTCATTCAGCACCTGGCGCAGCTCTACATCCAGCAGAAGCGTCTCGACGAGGCCCTTGCCCTGCTGCAGCAAAAGGGGGGCAAGTCGCTGGAGACCTCGCGCAAGATCGGCTTGCTGCTGCTGGAACTCGAGCGTTACGACGAGGCCATCAAGACCTTTCAGGATATCCTCGCGGTGGAACCCGCCGCGCAGCAGGTCCGCTTCTACCTCGCCTCGGCCTTCGAGGAGAAGGAGGATGTGGACCAGGCGATCGAGCAGTTCAAGCAGATCTCCCGGGACTCGCCCTACTATTTCGATGCACTTGGGCACCTGGCCTACCTGTACAAGGAGAAGGGGCAGCCGGAGAAGGGCGTCGCCCTGCTCTTGCAGGAGATCAGCGAGCAGCCTAACCGCATCGAGCCCTACCTACACCTGGCCGGCTTCTACGAGTCGATGGAGCAGTACCAGCGCGGCATCGACACGCTTAAATCGATGGACCCGAAGCTGCAGTCCGACGCGCGCGTGCTGTTCCGGCTGGGCATCCTCTACGACAAGATGGGGCAGAAGGAACTGTCGGTCGGCATGATGAAGAAGGTGCTGGAGGCCACTCCCGACGACCCGCAGGCGCTCAACTACCTCGGCTACACCTACGCCGAGATGGGGGTGAACCTGGAGGAGGCGCTGACCTACCTGAAAAAGGCGGTGAGCCTGAGGCCGGACGACGGTTTCATTCTGGACAGCCTGGGGTGGACCTACTTCAAGCTCAAGCGCTACAACGACGCCATGATCCAACTGGAGCGCGCTGCCGAGCTTTCCGGCGGCGATGCCACCGTGCTTTTGCACCTGGCCGACGTCTACTGCGCCGCTCGCATCTTCAAGAAGGCGCTGCCGCTCTACAAGAAGCTGCAGAAGATGGAGCCCGAGCAGAGCGCCGAGTTGGCCGAGAAGATCAAGCACTGCCGCCAGGAAGCCGGTGAGAAATGAGCCTGGCACGCACCGTCTGCCTCCTGCTCTTCCTATGCTTGGCCGCCTGCGGACAGGATGCACCCTGGAATAAGACACAGGCACAGGGGGGCGCCCAGTTTGTCACCGGGAGCATCGGCGAGCCTTCCAACCTGATCCCGATCCTCGCTTCGGACAGTTCCTCCAGCGACATCTCGGGCCTGGTGTACAACGGCCTGGTGCGTTACGACAAGAACCTGAAGCTGGAAGGGGACCTTGCCGAATCCTGGGAGGTTTCCCGCGACGGGCTGCAGATCACCTTCCACCTGCGGCGCGGGGTGAAGTGGCACGACGGCCACGACTTCACCTCGCGCGACGTGCTGTACACCTATCGCGTTACCGTCGATCCCAAGACCCCGACCGCATACGCCGAGGACTTCAAGCAGGTGCAGAGCGCACAGGCCCCCGACAGCTACACCTTCCGGGTCACCTATGCCAAACCCTTTGCCCCGGCGCTTGCCTCATGGGGCATGCCGATCCTGCCGGCGCACCTTTTGGAGGGGAAGGACATCACCAAGAGTCCGCTCTCGCGCAACCCGGTGGGCACCGGCCCCTACATCTTCAAGGAGTGGGTCCCGGGGCAGAGGGTAATCCTGGAGGCAAACCCGAAGTACTGGGAGGGGGCGCCGCGTCTCTCCCGCTACGTCTATCGCATCATCCCCGACAACTCGACCATGTACATGGAGCTGAAAGCGGGCGGGGTGGACATGATGGGACTCTCCCCGGTGCAGTACCAGCGCCAGACCACCGGCAAGGAATTCCTGGCGCGCTTCAACAAGTACCGCTACCCGGCCTCGGCCTACACCTACCTGGGCTACAACCTGCGCCTGCCCATGTTCCAGGACGTCAGGGTGCGCCGGGCCATCACCTGCGCCATCAACAAGGAAGAGATCATCCAGGGGGTCCTGCTCGGCATGGGACAGATCGCCCACGGCCCCTACAAGCCCGGCACCTGGGCCTACAAGGCCAAGGTGGACAACGATCCTGCTTACGATCCGGCCCGTGCCAAGGCCCTGCTGGAGGAGGCGGGGTACCGGATGGGGGCGGACGGTATCATGACGCGGGGGGGCAAGCCGCTCAGCTTCACCATCATGACCAACCAGGGCAACGACCAGCGCCTGAAATGCGCCCAGATCATCCAGATGCGCCTGAAAAAGGTCGGCATCGACGTGAAGATCCGGGTGATGGAGTGGGCGTCGTTTCTGACCAACTTCATTGACAAGGGGAAGTTCGAGGTGGTGCTCATGGGGTGGACCATCTCCCAGGACCCCGACCTGTACGACGTCTGGCACTCCTCCAAGACCGGGCCCAAGGAGTTGAACTTCATCCATTACCTGAACCCGGAACTGGACCGCCTCATCGTGGAGGGGCGCGGCACCTTCGACATGGCCAAGCGGCGCGACTGCTACTACCAGATCCAGGAGATCCTGGCCAAGGACCAGCCTTACACGTTCCTGTACGTGCCGGATGCGTTGCCGGTAGTGACGTCCAGGATCAAGGGGATAGAGCCAGCGCCCGCGGGAATAATGCACAACTTCATCAAGTGGTACGTCGACTAGGCAATGTTTGCCGTTTATGGACGGTCTTCCGACACATACGTCCACATCCCCTCTCCCTCCGGGAGAGGGCCAGGGTGAGGGAGAGCCGGTGCAAGAGAAAGCCCTCACCCGCCCTTCGGGCACCCTCTCCCGGAAGGAGAGGGTACCAACCTGTTGCAGCTACTACTTTAGAGAATTATGGCCAACTACCTGATCAAACGGATACTCATGCTGGTCCCGCTCCTTTTGGGGATCACGCTGATCACCTTCACGGTGATCCATCTCGCGCCGGGGGAACCGGTGGAGATGGCGACCGCCATGAGTCCCAAGGCCTCGGCCGCGACGCGGGCCCGGCTGCGCGAGTTCTACGGGCTGGACAAGCCGCTGCACGTGCAGTACGGCATGTGGCTCTCCAACCTGTCGCGACTGGACTTCGGCCGCTCCTTCGCGCCCGACAACCGGCCGGTCCTGGACAAGATCAAGGAAAGGATCCCGATCACCATTTCGCTCAACGTGATCGCCCTGATCCTGGAGTTCGGCCTGGCGCTGCCGATCGGCATCATGGCTGCCGTGCACCGGGACACGCTGCTGGACCGCGCCATCTCGGTGTTCGTCTTCGTCGGCTTTGCCGTGCCGACCTTCTGGCTCGCGCTTTTGTGCATGTACCTCTTCGGCGTGAAGCTCGGCTGGCTCCCCATCTCCGGGATCCACTCGCTGGGAAGCGACCAGTGGTCCTTCTTTTGGCGCAGCGCGGACCTCGCCCGGCACCTGGTGCTTCCCATCTCCATCGCCACCTTCGGCTCCCTGGCCGGCCTGTCCCGCTACATGCGCTCCACCATGATCGAGGTGCTGTCGCAGGACTACATCACCACCGCCCGGGCCAAGGGGGTGCGCGAGCGGGTGATCATCTACCGCCACGCCCTGAAGAACGCGCTGCTTCCCGTGATCACGCTGCTCGGCTTCTCGCTCCCGGCCCTGATCGGCGGCAGCGTCATCTTCGAGACCATCTTCTCCATCCCCGGGATGGGGCAGCTCTTCTACCAGGGCGTCATGGCGCGCGACTACCCGCTGGTGATGGGCATCCTGGTGATCGGCGCCTGCCTCACCCTGATCGGTAACCTGTTGGCAGACCTCTGCTACGCCGTGGCGGATCCCCGCATCAGGCACGGGAGGGGATGATGAGGCAGATTAAAACTGAGATAAAGATAAAGATTAAGATTAAGATTGAGAACCCGGGAAGGCGGGCGCTGCGGGGGCTGTATGCGTGAGCAGGTGAGCAGCCCATTTAGGGAATTCTGGGAGCGCTTCACGACCAACCGCTTTGCGACGGCGGGATTGGTGGTGATCGTGGTCCTGTTCCTGCTTTCTTTAGCTGCGGCGCTGGTGACGCCGTACAGCCCCGACACCATCGACGCGTGGCACGTACTGCTGCCCCCTTCCGCCAGTCACTGGTTCGGGACCGATGAGCTTGGGCGCGACGTCTTCACCCGCGTCGTGTACGGCGCCCGCGTCTCGTTGAAGGTCGGTTTCGTTGCCGTCGGCATCGCGGTGGTCATCGGGACGGTAATCGGACTCTTCGCAGGCTTTTACGGCGGCTGGGTGGACTCGGTGCTGATGCGGCTGGTCGACATCATGCTCTGCTTCCCGACCTTCTTCCTGATTCTCGCCGTGATCGCCATGCTGGAACCTTCCATCTGGTACATCATGGTGATCATCGGCCTGACGGGATGGATGGGGGTGGCACGACTGGTGCGTGCCGAGGTGTTGTCGCTGAAGAATCGCGACTTCATCCTGGCGGCCCGCGTGCTGGGTGCGTCGGACCTGCGCATCATCTTCCGGCACATTTTGCCCAACGCTTTGTCGCCGGTGCTGGTCTCCGCGACGCTCGGGGTGGCGGGCGCCATCCTGACGGAGTCCGCGCTCTCCTTCCTGGGGATCGGGGTGCAGCCGCCGACGCCGAGTTGGGGCAACATCCTGACCTCCGGCAAGGATTACATAGAGTTCGCCTGGTGGCTGTCGCTGTTCCCGGGCGTGGCCATCCTGGTGACGGTGCTTTCCTACAACCTGGTAGGGGAGGGGATCCGGGACGCGCTGGATCCGAGAAGACAAGGCTAACACAAAAGTCTAACAGACGTTCTACGTTCTAGGTTCTACGTTCTACGTTGTTAGAACCATGAACCTCTTCTGTCTTGGTTGCTAGTGCAGAGGACAGAACTGAGAGCGTTGGTGTAAGAGCAGTTAACGTAGAACTTAGAACATAGAACGTAGAACATGTTTCATAAGAGGAGCACATGGCTGAACTTTGCGAAGAGGCATTCGACGTGTTGAAGGTTGATAAAAGGGATTACGTGCCGACGACCCTCGAGGACGAGGTGCGGGTGGATAAGCTGGTGAGCGACCTGCTGCACCGCTTCTACGAGGAAATACAGCTGACGGGGATGTCGCCGGAACAGGCGACGGCGCTCGCGGGGGCGGCGGATTACTTTACCCGCGATTTCGTGGTTTCCATCAAGGGACGCAGCATCTTCGACGAGCGCCCGGGCATCGTGCGCCAGTTCGCCGGCAACTGGTACATCGTCAACACCATGGAGCCGCTGGCCTCCGAGATCGAGGGATACCTGGCCGGGATCCGCGAGTTCTACCGCTTCCTCTTCGGCCACCAGCTCATCTCGCTCAAGTTCCTCCAGGCCATCGAGTCGGAATGCTCGGAACTGGATTACTACGCCGGGCGCATCGAGTCGTTCTGGGACATCGTGGGGGACGGGTACAACACCTGGGAGAGGGAGTGCACGCTTAAGGACTAACGGACGTTCTACGTTCTACGTTCTACGTTTGGGTGCCCGGGAAAGTTGCTTGCCTTGGCGTGGCCGCAACGGTTGTTGCCGCTTGGGCTGGGCGAATATTTATTCGCCCCTACAAACGGACTCATTTCTTGGGTGAACTGCCGCAGACTCTGTAGGGGCGAATAATCATTAGCCCAACACTGCCCGACCCCTTTGCTGAACTCGCCTGCACTGCCGTCAATAACTCATCTCGTATGGAGCCTCCCCATTTGAAAGACCTCGTCACTCACGTCCGCTCCCAACACTTATTCGCTCCTGGCGAGACCGTGGTGGTCGCGGTGTCGGGGGGCGCCGACTCGGTGGCTCTACTGGACATCATGTCCCGACTCGCGGACGAACGCCTGAACCTCGTGGTCGCCCACCTGAACCACTGCCTGCGCGGCTCCGAATCTGACGACGACGAGAAATTCGTCTCGGACATCGCCACCCGCCACCATCTCCCTTTCGTCGCCATCCGCGTCGACGTTGCTTCCTTCGCTGCCGCTGAAGGCCTCTCCCTAGAGGACGCCGGCCGACAGGCACGCTACGCCTTCTTTCACGAGGTGGCCAGACGGCGCGGCGCTTCCAGCATCGCGGTGGCGCACCATCTCGACGATCAGGCGGAAACGGTCCTGATCCGGCTGCTGCGCGGGGCCGGCGGCACCGGCCTGAGCGCCATGACGGCCAGCGGCGACAGCTTGGTGAAACGCCCGCTGTTGCAGGTGAGCCGCGCGGAGCTTGAGCTTTACTTGAACGGCCGCGGCCTAACCTGGCGCACGGATTCGACTAACTCCGATACCACCATCCTGCGCAACAGCATCCGGCACGAGCTCATTCCCACCCTCAGGAAGTACAACCCTCGGATCAGCGAACGGCTCGCCGCCACGGCGGAGATCCTCGCCGCGGACGAGGAACTCCTGGAACACCTCACCGGCAGTGCCTTCGACCGCCTGGCCTCTCAGGATGACGACACGGTTGCCTTCGATATCGAAGCTCTCCTCAAGGAACACCGTGGACTGCGCCTGCGTCTTTACCGCCACGGTTTGCACGAACTGCGCGGGGACCTGATGCGCATAGGGCTCGCACACCTGGAGGCCATCGACCGCCTGGCGAGTTCCGGTCGCCCCAACGCGAGCTTGAAACTGCCGGGAACACTTCGGGTCGAGCGCTGCTACGACCGGCTCAGCTTCACCTGCGCCGCGCCTCAGGCCGCACAACGTTGGGAGCAGGTGGTGCCGGGTGAGGGGCGCTACCACCTCGACAACGACATGGCGCTTACGGTGCGCCGGGTGGAGCGTCCCGAGGACCTTGCCACCGGGTCGAAGAGGATCGTGTACCTGTCGACGGAGGCGGCGCCGTTTCCGTGGCTGGTGCGTCCCTTCACCCCAGGCGACCGTTTCACGCCGCTTGGGATGACAGGATCCCAGAAGGTGAAGGAACTTTTTATCAACGAGAAGCTGCCCCTTCATGAGCGCAGCCGCGTGCCGCTCGTTTTCAGCGAGGGGGAGATCATCTGGGTGGCCGGGGTGAGAGTCGGGGAGAAGGGACGGGTAACTTCCGCGACTGGCGCGGTTTTACGGGTGGAAATTCTTGAAATTACACCTTAAAGCTCTTGTCAACCTGCACCCTTTATGGTAATCCTTTTTACTCATTTGAACGCTTTTTTCTTCATTCTCATAAGGAAGCCGACATAGGCGACCGTTCAACCAAGCAGCACGCTTTCTGTGTCATGTCAAAACCATTGCAGATTGAGTGTTTGCAGCATACCGATTGATCGGGAGGAAACTTGAATCAATTCTATAAGAACCTGGCGCTCTGGCTTGTTATCAGCTTGATGATGATCCTGTTGTTCAACCTGTTCAACAAGCCCAAGCCGACCCAGGAAAAACTGGACTACAGCGACTTCATCGAGGCGGTGGAAACCGGCAAGGTGAAGAACGTGAACCGCCCGGTGGCCTCGGTGGTCATCCAGGGCGACGAGATCCTCGGCAAGTTCGCCGACGGCAAGGAGTTCAGGACCTTCAAGCCGGCCGACGCCAACCTGACCGACAAGCTGATCGAGAAGAAGATCGCCGTGTCGGCCCGCCCGGAGGAGGAGCACTTCTCCTGGTTCTCGCTGCTGGTCTCCTGGTTCCCGATCATCTTCCTGGTCGCCGTGTGGATCTTCTTCATGCGTCAGATGCAAGGCGGCGGCGGCAAGGCGATGGCCTTCGGCAAGAGCCGCGCGAAACTGCTCACCGAGGCGCAGGGGCGCATCACCTTCGAGGACGTGGCCGGCATCGAGGAGGCCAAGGACGAACTGGAGGAGATCATCTCCTTCCTGAAGGATCCCAAGAAGTTCACCAAGCTGGGCGGCCGTATCCCGAAAGGGGTCCTGCTCATGGGCCCTCCGGGCACAGGTAAGACTCTCTTGGCCCGCGCCATAGCAGGCGAGGCCGGGGTTCCCTTCTTCTCCATCTCCGGTTCCGACTTCGTCGAGATGTTCGTCGGCGTGGGCGCCTCCCGCGTCCGCGACCTGTTCGTGCAGGGCAAGAAGAGTGCGCCGTGCATCATCTTCATCGACGAGATCGACGCCGTCGGTCGCCACCGCGGCGCAGGCCTTGGCGGCGGTCACGACGAGCGCGAGCAGACCCTGAACCAGCTCCTGGTCGAGATGGACGGCTTCGAATCCAACGAGGGGGTCATCCTCATCGCTGCGACCAACCGCCCCGACGTACTCGACCCGGCGCTGCTCCGCCCGGGCCGCTTCGACCGCCAGGTCGTGGTGCCGCGCCCGGACGTGAAGGGCCGCGAGATGATCCTCAAGGTGCACACCAAGAAGACCCCGCTCGCCCCGGACGTCGATCTCGGCGTGGTGGCCCGCGGCACACCGGGCTTCTCCGGCGCCGACCTCTCCAACGTGGTCAACGAGGCAGCGCTGCTCGCCGCCCGCAAGGAAAAGAGCATGGTCGAGATGATCGACTTCGACGACGCCAAGGACAAGGTCCTCATGGGTGTCGAGCGCCGCTCCATGGTCATCTCGGACGAGGAGAAGAAGAACACCGCGTACCACGAGGCGGGGCACACCCTGATCGCGAAACTGATCCCGGGCGCCGACCCGGTGCACAAGGTCTCCATCATCCCGCGCGGTCGCGCTCTCGGCGTCACCATGCAGCTCCCCATCGAGGACAAGCACAGCTACTCCCGCGAGTCCCTGCTGGACCGCATCGCCGTGCTGCTGGGCGGCCGCGTGGCCGAGGAGATCATCTTCAACTCGATGACCACCGGCGCCGGCAACGACATCGAGCGCGCCACCGACATCGCTCGCAAAATGGTCTGCGAGTGGGGCATGAGCGAGAAGCTGGGGCCGGTTTCCTTCGGCAAGAAGGACGAGCAGATCTTCCTCGGGCGTGACATGGCGCACCAGAAGAACTACTCCGAGGCGACCGCCATCGAGATCGATCACGAGATCAGGCTCATCGTCGAGCAGAACTACGCCCGCGTGCAGGACCTCCTGAAGGCGAACCTCGACTCCCTGCACCGCATTTCCCTGGCGCTCATCGAGAAGGAAAACCTGACCGGCGAGGAGGTCGATCGCATCATCGAAGGCAAAGAGGTCTCTGCCGAACCCGTCGCCGCCGAGTGATGATGAAGGCGAAGACTTGGGAACTTTCCCGACGCACCCTGTCCCTGGAGCGTCCGCAGATCATGGGCATCCTGAACGTGACTCCGGACTCCTTCTCGGACGGGGGGCGCTTCTTCTCCCTGGAAGCCGCCGTGGAGCGGGCCCGTGAGCTGGAGCGGGAAGGTGCCGACATAATAGATATCGGGGGTGAAAGCACCCGGCCCAATGCTCCCGCGGTCAGCCTGCAGGAGGAACTGGACCGGGTGCTTCCCGTTATAGAGGCCCTCAAGGGGCGCATCACCGTTCCCATCTCCATCGATACCTACAAGGCCGGGGCGGCGCGCGCCGCATGTGCCGCCGGTGCCGAGATCGTCAACGACGTCACCGGCCTGATGTTCGACCCGGAGATGGCGGCGGTGGTGGCCGAGGCCGATGCCGGCGTGGTGGTGATGCACACCCGCGGCATGCCCGACACCATGCAGAAGGACACCGGCTACGACGACCTGATCGCGGACGTGAAAGAGTACCTGGCCGGTTCCATTGCGCTGGCCCGGAAAGCGGGGCTCCCCGAAGAGCGCATAGCGATCGACCCGGGGCTTGGCTTCGGCAAGAGCGTCCAGGGCAACCTGGAACTGATCAAGCGGCTGGAGGAATTTCTGCCGCTGGGACGGCCCATCCTGGTGGGACCTTCCCGCAAATCCTTCGTCGGCGCCATCACTGGCCGCGACGGGGGAGAACGGGTATTCGGCACCGCTGCCGCGGTCGCAATGTCGATCGTGCACGGGGCCACCATAATTCGGGTGCATGACGTGGCAGCCATGAGGGACGTCGCCTTGATGACGCGGGCGCTCATGTAGGCCGCGGGACCAAAACCGGAAGCTTTGGCTTCCCGACCGGTGCGGATGAACTCTTTCCTGCAAAACATAGGCATACTGCGGGACCTCCTGGACCTGTCGCTCGCGATACTGATCGTCTCCAGGCTGGCGCGACTGTTGAAGGGTGTGCTCGCGCTACGCATCCTCGCCATCCTCTCGGGCCTGGTGGCCCTGCACCTCCTGGCGCGCTTCTTCTCCCTGCAGACCGTCCGGATCATCGTCGACCTCATCCTTGGGTCGTCCGTGGTGGGACTTGCGGTCATCTTCCAGACCGACATCCGCAGGGCGTTTGCGACGCTGGCCAGAAGCCGCACCGAGAAGGACGTCGAGATGTCCGACGTGATCGACGAACTGGTGTTCGCGGTGGCGGGGCTGGCACAGAAGAAGATCGGCGCCCTGATCGTCATCGAGCGTGCCATTTCGGTGGACAGCTATCTCGCGGTCGGGACCGACATCGATGCCAAGGTGACCAGCGAACTGATCTCGTCCATCTTCCTGCCGTACTCGCCCATCCACGACGGCGCCGTGATCATCCAGCACGGCAAGCTGACCAAGGCGGGCTGCTTCCTCCCGCTCACCCAGAACCTGGAGGTGAGCAAGAGCCTGGGGACCCGGCACCGCGCGGCGATCGGGCTCACCGAACTGGTCGATGCCGTGGTCGTGGTCGTTTCCGAGGAGACCGGCACCGCCTCGGTCATCGTGGGGGGCAAGAAGACCGACGTGGTCGACATGCCCTCGCTGGGCAAGACGCTGAGAAGGCTGGTGGAGCCGAGGTGGCTTAAATGACCGTGCACGTCAAGGGACACGAATGGCTGAAGGGGGTGAAGCTCCTCTCGGTGCTCCTGGCGGTGCTGATCTGGCTCAGCGTGATCCTGGAGCGTCCCGGGGAGATGCTGCTCACGGTCCCGGTGGAGCTGGAGCGGATGCCGCCGGGGTTGCAACTGGACGGCACGGCTCCTGCCGAGGCCGAGGTGGTCGTCTCGGGACCGCGCATCCTGCTCTTTCTGCTCCCCTTTCACCAGACCAGGTGCGGCATCGACCTGGCCGGCGCGCAGGCCGGGCAGCAGTTGGTCTCGCTGAAGGAGGCAGAATTCAACCTTGATGCGGAGATCAAGGTGATGCACGTGGCGCCGGCTACGGCGAGCATCGTGCTGGCGCCCAAGGGAAAATAACTACCAGTTTCCTGCCCACTCTCCCGCGCCCTTCGGGAGAGGGCCGGGGTGAGGGCTTGTGTTCAGGATGACGTGGCGGATAACACCCCCTCACCCGGCCTTCGGCCACCCTCTCCCAGGGGGAGAGGGTATGTGGTGAATCAGCAAATAAATCAATCAGAGGTGAAGTGATGAAGAAACTGTTCGGTACCGACGGGGTCCGCGGAGTGGCCAACGTCTACCCGATGACGGCGGAGATGGCCATGCAGATCGGCCGCGCCGCCGCCTACATATTCAAAAACGGCAAGAAACGGCACCGCATCGTGATCGGCAAGGACACCCGCCTTTCCGGCTACATGCTGGAGAGCGCCCTCATGGCCGGCATCTGCTCCATGGGCGTGGACGTGCTCCTGGTCGGCCCGCTGCCGACCCCGGGCATCGCCAACATCACCTCCTCGATGCGCGCCGACGCAGGCGTGGTCATCTCCGCCTCCCACAACGCCTTCGAGGACAACGGCATCAAGTTCTTCTCGCGCGATGGCTTCAAGCTGCCGGACGAGACCGAACTGATGATCGAGGAGCTGATCTTCTCCAAACGCATCGACTCGCTGCGCCCGACCGCGAAAGAAGTGGGCAAGGCGTACCGCATCGATGACGCCCAGGGGCGTTTCGTGGTCTTTCTGAAGAGCACCTTCCCCAAGGATCTCGACCTCTCCGGGTTGAAGATCGTGCTCGACTGCGCCAACGGCGCCGCCTACAAGGTGGCCCCGGCCGTCTTCGAAGAGTTGGGGGCCGAGGTGATCACCATCGGCGTGAAGCCTAACGGCACCAACATCAACGCGGATTGCGGCTCGCTGCATCCCGAGGTGATGAGCGAGGCGGTGAAGCAGCACGGCGCCGACCTGGGCATCGCCCTCGACGGTGATGCCGACCGCGTCATCTTCGTGGACGAGTACGGCAACGTGGTGGACGGCGACAAGATCATGGCCATCTGCGCCACCGACATGCTGAAACTGGGGACGCTGAAGCAGAACACCCTGGTCGCCACGGTGATGAGCAACATGGGCCTGGACATCGCCATGAAGCGCGCCGGCGGCGAGGTGATCAAGACCGCCGTGGGCGACCGCTACGTGGTCGAGGAGATGCTGAAGGGAGGCTACAACCTGGGCGGCGAGCAGTCCGGTCACATGATCTTCCTGGATCACAACACCACCGGCGACGGTATCCTCTCCGCGCTGCAGGTGCTCGCCATCATGCAGCGGCGCCAGAAGCGCCTCTCCGAACTTGCCCTGGTCATGCACTCCCTGCCCCAGGTGCTGGTCAACGTGCGCCTGCCGCAGAAGACCGACGTGATGCAGGTCCCCGAGATCGCCAAGGTTATCAACGACGTCGAGGAGAAGCTGAAAGGGGAGGGGAGGGTGCTGATCCGCTGGTCCGGCACCGAGCCGCTGCTGCGCATCATGCTGGAAGGAAACGACGAAACGACCATCCGCAACTGGGCCGATGAGATCGCTCAGACCGCATCCGCCGCCCTGGGAGGTGAGAACCATGGCTAGACTGGGTGTCAACATCGACCACGTAGCAACCCTGCGCAACGCGCGCGGCGGGGCCGAGCCCGATCCGGTGGCCGCTGCCGCCATAGCCGAGCTGGCCGGAGCCGATCAGATCACCATCCACTTGCGGGAGGACAGAAGGCATATCAAGGACCGCGACCTGAAGATCCTGCGTGAGACCGTGAAGACCCGGCTCAACCTGGAAATGGCCGCCACCGACGAGATGGTGGCCATCGCGCTGAAGGTCAAGCCGGAATGCTGCACCCTGGTCCCCGAGAAGCGTGCGGAGCTTACCACCGAGGGTGGGCTCGACGTCAGGATCCACCAGGAAGCGCTGAAGGTCGCCATCGAGAAGCTGCAGGCGGGCGGCATCATCGTGAGCCTTTTCATCGATCCGGACCCGGACCAGATCAAGGTAGCCAACAAGATCGGCACCGATTACATCGAGATCCACACCGGTTCCTTTGCCGACGCCCCCACCTGGAAGGAAGAGAACCTGGAGCTGATCAAGATCGAGAACGCGGTGAAACTGGCGAGGAAGCTCGAGCTTGGCGTCAACGCCGGGCACGGCCTCAACTACACCAACGTGAAGAAGGTGGCGGCCATCGGCGGCATCGAGGAGTTCAACATCGGCCACTCCATCATGTCCCGCGCCATCCTGGTCGGCCTGGACCGCGCCGTGCGCGATATGTCCGAGCTGGTGCGCTACGCCTAAAGAAAAAGGGGACAGGCTACTTTTGTAAGTAACCTGAGAGTAAGGGGGACAGGCACCTGCGGAGCCAGTCCCTAGGCAGACGAAAAGCAAGGGGGACAGGCACCTGCGGAGCCAGTCCCCCCCAGACAAAGGAGATAGTAATGGCAAGAGCAACAGCAAGTCATATATTGGTGGCAACCGAGGCGGAATGCGTGGCACTCAAGAACCAGATCGAGGCAGGCGCCGACTTCAGCGAGGTGGCGCGCGCCCATTCCCAGTGCCCGTCCGGCAACCAGGGGGGGCGCCTGGGCGAGTTCGGCCCGGGGCAGATGGTCAGGGAGTTCGACGAGGTCGTCTTCAGCGGCGAAGTGGGCAAGGTGCTCGGCCCCGTCAAGACCCAGTTCGGCTACCACCTGATCCTGATCACCAGCCGCACGGCGTAGTGTTGTTTTCCCCCTCCCTGACCCTCCCCCTCCGGGGGAGGGGACGCGCACCGCGTCAGCGGCGCATTTTTCAGGGTTTGTAGGGGCGAATGATCATTCACCCAGCCACAGGTGCCTCACCTGTGCCCATGGCAAGTCAGGCGGAGACGCGGAACAGGGGGACGAATAATTATTCGCCCCTACAGGTGGACACCGGTTGTTAACACGGAGGAACTTGATGGCAGATAACAACGAGAAGCAATCCCTGGTCAGCCTTATCTTCAGCGCACCGGTTCTGCTCGGGCTGGTCGGCGTGGGGTGCATGATCTACGGCGTGGCCGAGGGCTTCAAGGTCATGCAGTTCTTCTTCGGAGTCTGCATCGTGCTGGGCAGCGTCGGTCTGCACTTCATCAGGAAGAAGGACTGGGACGCGCACTGGGCCGAGATGGATCAGGCCCGGCAGGCCCACGAGAAGCGGATGGCGGATGAGGCGGAAAAGAAGAAATAGCGGCCGGATGGCTGAATGGAAATAGTAAAGGCGGGGGAGTGATCCCCCGCCTTTTTTTATGGCTCAAAGACCTGACGCAAAGGCGCCAAGACGCTAAGACGCAAAGGGAATACCTGGTTGATCTCGTTCCCAAGGTCCTCCTTGGGAACGCAAAGCCTCGCCGAAGTTTCAACTTCCCTCGGATGCAAAGCTGGAGCTTTGCGCCATATGGGGTTCCCAAGCTGGAGCTTGGGAACCAGGAAATAGTCCCTCTCCCTGTGGGAGAGGGTGCCCAACGGGCGGGTGAGGGCTCTGCCGGCTCGGATAATCTGCTTTGAGCAACGCCCTCACCCTAGCCCTCTCCCGGAGGGAGAGGGGATGTAGAAGCATTCGGCGGAAGATCATGCTAATCGAAGTAAGCCAAAGGGGGGAGCGTAGGGGGCAAAGGCGGCCATTGATCTTGAGAGTTTGCTGGATTGGGTGGGTTTTCAGCCGCTAGTGCACCGCGCCGGGCGGCAAGTGTTTCTGCGGCTTTTTCAGCAACAAAAGGAGCGGGATGATGATCAGGAAGGCGATGCCGACAATGAAGAAGATCCGGTTGTAGGAGAGCATGTAGGCCTGCCTGACGACCTTGCCGTAGATGATGGCGAAGGCGCCCTGCTCGGCAGCGGCGGGACCCAATCCCCGGTTCAGCATGGCCCCCTTGAGCACGGCGACCTGGGACTGCGCCATCGGGTTGTACGGGTTCACGTGGGCGACCAGGGTGGTCTGGTAGAACTGGGAGTAGCGCGCCAGAAGGGTGGCGGAAATGGCGATGCCGACGCTGCCGCCGATGTTTCGCAACAGGCTGAAAATCCCGGTGGCGTTGCCCATCTCTTCCTTGGAGATGGTGGCCAGGGTGACCGTGGTGAGCGGCACGAAGATCATGGCGAGGCCGATGCCGAGAACTACTCGGGGCCAGACGAAATCGCGGTAGGCGGCCTCCAGGGTGAAGCCCTGCATGATGTGCATCGACCAGGCGGCGATGAGCAGGCCGACGAACACCACTTTCCTGCCGTCGTAGCGCTGGATGATGGCCCCGACGAAGGGCATGCATACCAGCGTGGCGACCCCGCCGGGGGCGAGCACCATGCCGGCCATGGTGGCGTTGTACCCCATGAGCGTCTGCAGGAAGAGGGGGATCAGCATGATGGAGCTGTACAGGCAGAAGCCGACGGCGAACATGACCAGGTTGCCCGCGGAGAAGGAGACGTTCTTGAACAGGCGCAGGTTCACGATCGGGTGCGGATGGGTGAGCTCGACGTAGACCAGCGCCGCCAGCGAAACGGCAGTGAGAATGGAACATGCGACGATGAAGCCGGAGTTGAACCAGTCATCCTGCTGCCCCTTGTCGAGCACGATCTGCAGCGCGCCGAGTCCCACGGTCAGAAGGGCCAGGCCCCAGTAGTCGATGCTCGCCTTGGCCCGTTTCAGGTAACTCGGGTCGTAGATGAAGAAGGTGGCCATGACCACGGCGATGATGCCGATGGGGATGTTGATGTAGAAGATCCAGCGCCAGCTCATGTTGTCGGTGATCCATCCGCCGAGCGCCGGGCCGATGATGGGGCCGAACATGGCGCCGACGCCGAAGATCGCCATCGCCATCCCCTGCTGATAGGGAGGGAAGGTCTCCATCATGATGGCCTGGCTCATCGGGATGAGTGCGCCGCCGGCTGCTCCCTGCAGCACCCGGAAGAAGATGAGCAGCCCCAGCGAGGGCGCGGCGCCGCACATGAGGGAGGCGAGGGTGAAGAGGGTGATGCAGGTGATGAGGAAGCGCTTGCGGCCGAACATGCGCGCCAGCCACCCGGTCATGGGGAGCACCACGGCGTTACTCACCAGGTAGGAGGTGAGCACCCAGGTGATCTCGTCGGTGCCGGCGTTGAGGCTCCCCTGCATGTGCGGGAGCGCCACGTTCGCGACGGAGGTGTCGACGATCTCCATGATAGCGGGCAGCATCACCGTGATGGTGATCAGCCACTTGTTGACGTTTTTTTCTTCAGCGCTCTTTTTCATCGAACCGCCAGTTGAGTTACGTTCGCCATCCATACCCTCTCCCTGCGGGCATTCGCCCACCGTAGGGCTTCGGCCCGCAGGTGGGAGAGGGTGGCCGCAGGCCGGGTGGGGGGGTGCTGTCGCCGGGGCAGCAACATCTTCAGAGGGGAGGGGCGCCCTCACCCCAACCCTCTCCCAGAGGGAGAGGGGGGCTGTAGGGGCGAATAATCATTCGCCCAGCCGCGTGTGCATGGCGGAAAAGGGTACGGCTAGCGTTAATGCCCGAACCCTAAAACCTGCCCGAAGGTCTGCCCGGTGAGGATGGTGGGAACCACGCTCATGCCGACGCGCAGCAGATGCTCGGGATCGCTCCTCTTGTCGATGGCGATGCGCACCGGGATCCTCTGGGTCACCTTGACGTAGTTGCCGGTGGCGTTCTCAGGGGGGAGCAGCGAGAAGGCGGCGCCCGTGCCGGCCATGATGCTCTCGACCTTGCCGGTGAAATGCCGGCCGGGATAGCCGTCCACGGTGAAATCAACCTCCTGCCCCGGGCGCACGTTGGTCAGCTGGCTTTCCTTGTAGTTGGCGGTGATCCAGGCGTCCTCGAGCGGGACGATGGCCATGAGCGCCTGTCCGGGCTGCACGTAGTTGCCGACCTCGACCCCTTTCCTGGTGACGAAACCGTCACTGGGGGCGACGATGCGGGTATAGGAGAGGTTCAGCTTGGCCGCCTCCAGGTCACCTTGCTTCTGGGCGACCCTGGCATCCTTGGAGCCGCTGCCGGACATGCCGATCATGGCCTTGGCGCGGTTTTCCGCTTCCTGCGCCTCTCTCACCTGGGCCTGGGCCACCTTGTGCGCCGTCCGGGCGCGGTCCAACTGCTCCCTCGGGATCACTTCCTTGGCGTAGAGCGCCTCGGCGCGTTTCAGGTCGAGGCTGGCCTGTTCCAGCCGGGCTAAGGCAAGGCCGACGTTGGCGCGGGCGCTCTCGACCTCGGCGTAGTCGCCGGAGGTTTCGTTCTTGGCCATTTCCAGGGAGGCGGCGGCGCTCTTCAGCCGCGCCTGGTAATCGGCCGGGTCCAGCTCGACCAGCAGGTCGCCCTTGTGCACGAACTGGTTGTCCGCCACGGCGACCCGCTGCACCAGCGCCGGTATCCGGCTCGCGACCGAATGGACATGGGCCTCGACGAAGGCATTGTCGGTCTCGATGTGGGTCTTGCTGCGCACCCACTGGCGCAGGCCGAACAGTGAGCCAACCAGGATGAGGATTATGAGGATGATGGCGCCGCGCTGTTTCTTGGTGAGTCCGCCTTTTGCGGGGGGCGTGGTCGGTTCAGTGGTTGTGGTTTCGTCTGCCATGTGTAGCTCCGGTATCGGGTGCGGCCGGGTGACCGGGCGCTGTCCCGTGGTTGGTGGTGTGAGTCGCTTACAGTTCGCCCGTTGCCCTCTTGACCCTCGCCGCGGCGACCTGCAGGTCGAACATGCTGCGATAGTAGTCGGTCCTGGTCTTGGTCAACAGTGTCTGGGCATCCACGACCTCGGTCGCGGTGCCGACGTGCTCCTGGTAGCGGTCCTTGGTGATGCGGAGGTTCTCAACCCCCTGGGTGATGGCCTTTTCTGCCACGCGGATGCGGGCGTCGGCGACCTTCAGGTCGTTCACGGCCATGCTGTATTCCAGCCGGGTCCGCTCCTCGAGATCCCTCAGCCTCTCCTCGTCCCGGGAACGGGCCTGGACCGCCTGCCTCACCCGGGCGGCGGAAGCGGGGCCGTCGAAAAGGTTCACCTTGAAGCCGACCGTCAGCGCGGTGATGGCCTGTTCACGCACCTTGCTGTTGGAGAGGTAATCCACGCCGAACTTGGCGAAGAACTCGGGGTAGTGGCTGGTCTTGGCCTCTTTGACTGCGTATTCGTCGGCGCCGACCAGTGCCTTGAGCGCGGAGAGTTCCCCGCGCCGGGAGAGGTCGGGAGCGCCGTTGTCCGCCGATAGCTGCGGGCGTTGCGACTCGTCCTTCAACTCGGCGCGGAAGTCCGGGGCCGCGCCGGTGAGGTAATTCAGGAGCAGCCAACCGTTGGCCACCTCGTTCTCGGCACTCAGGACGTTCTGCCGGCTGGAGGCGACCCGCACCTCCGCCTGCAGCAGATCGTTCCGGGTGACCACCCCCTCGTCGAACATGGCCTGGGCCGTCTTGCGGTGCGATTCCATCTGCACCACCTCGTCCGCTGCGGCCTGCACCAGTTTCTGGGCGGTCAGGATGCCGTAGTACGCCTGCACGACCTGCAGAAAGAGGTCCTGCTGATTGCCGGAGTAGGAGTACTGGGCGGCCTCGCCGCGCAGCCTCGCCATCCCCTCCTGGTCCCGGGTGCGGCCGAAGTCGTACAGGGTCTGGTAGACGCTGAAGTTGAAGAAGGGATAGCGCGGGTCCTGGGTCTCCTGCGACTGGTTGCCGAACTTGAAGGCCTGGGCCTTGGCCTGGGCGACGTAGCCCCCTTGCAGGTCGATGCGGGGGAGCCTGGTGGAGCGGGCCACGTTCACCTGCTCGCGGGCGATCTCCACCTCGCGCAAGGCCGATCTGAGGCCTTGGCTGGTGGCGGCGGCGCGCTCCAGGGCCTCCCTCAGGGTAAGGGGCTCGGCGCAAGCCGTGCCGGTGAGCGCACCCAAGAGCAGTGCGAGCAAAACTATAACTAAGTGCATGAAAGCTCCTGAATCAGGTGCGGATCTTCTCCAGCAGGGATTTCAACGTTTCCACTTCCTGCGGCTCGAGCTTGGCGATGAACATCTCCTGGGCTCGCTGCGCAATGGGAGTCAGGACCGGCTGCAGCGCCTTGCCCTTCTCGGTGAGGCAGATGCGGTAGGCGCGGCGATCGTCGGGGTCGGTCTTGCGCACCACGAGACCTTCTTTCTGCAGGCGGTCGATAAGCCCGCCCATGGTGGTGCGGTCTATCTGGCTCTTGGCTGAAAGCAGCGCCTGGCTGAGACCGTCCTCGCGCCAGAGAAACCCGAGCAGGCCGAACTGCTGCGGAGTTAGGTCGTGCTCTTCGAACTGTTCCTTGAAGATGAGGCAGGCGCGCTGGTAGGCCTTGGCCAGCAGGAACCCCACCGTCTTTTCGATGTCCATCGGTAGATTTTCTTTTGCCATGTCCCGTTCCTGTGTCCCGTGCAACCGTCCACATGCTTTCGTGGTGAACCAGTCATTATGCATATAATCAGTATGCTGTCAATTGCCCCCAAAAAGGGTGCCCCATCTTTTACGACGAGGGATCAAGTTGTCCCTTGTGGCTATTTTAATTTACAAAGGAAGGATATTGAGATAACAAGAGTCGATGCAGGTTCTATTTGTACTGCGACAGCGCCACGGTGTATAATTCCGGCGATTCCCTGAGCGAGGCAAAGGCTTGGATTTAAAGAAGGTTGTGTCAACGTTTCCACCACAGATCCTCACGGCAGCTTTTGCGGCCGTCTGCGGCTTCGTCACTTTCAAACTGCTTGCCTACCACCTCAACCTCGTTCTTTTCCCTTGGCCGATACAACTGAGAGAGACGGCAAACCTGCTTTCAACGTCTCTGCTGTTGAAGGGCGGCAACCCGTACGCCCTGGTCAATCAGCCCCTCTACACCAACGTTTACGGGCTCTTGTACAACCTGGTCACCTATCCTGTGGCGGCCCTGTTCGGACCTACTCTCGCCGTGCACAAATCAGTCGCCGGCGTCTTTACCCTTGGTTGTTGCCTGGTGACCTACTGGATGTTGAGAGGCGGGGGAGTTACCCGCACTCTTAGCTGGAGTGGATCCCTGGTGGTCTACATCGCGCTGCTGGTGGGAAAGACCTCGCTTGCCGAGCCTGACAGTCTCGGGCTTTTCTTCTATCTGCTGACCATTGCCATTGCGGTTCGTTGCAACTTTTCCAGGTGGGGCCTGGCAGCCAGTGGCCTGGCCGGCATAGCCGGCTTCTACACCAAGCCGTACTTCATCTTGGGCATCCCTCTTGTCGCGTTCTATCTGGTGCTCTTCGTGAACAGGAAGAAGGGGATCCTGTACACCATAGGTACCGCCTCGGCCTTTATCCTGAGCGCAGTGGCAGTGAGCGCCCTTTGCGAGACCTACTTCTACAACACATTCCTGATCCACCGCAACGTAGCGGGCAAGGATGTGAACCTCATGCTGATGCAGTGGGCGACCTTCGGCAGGCAGTTGACTGAGGTGTTGGCCGCTTTGTCGATAGCAGTTTGTGCCATGGCCCTCTCGGTCTTGGCTGCCAGAAGGGGGAGAGTTGGTGCCCCCGCGGCCGATGGGCAGGGCAAATCCCCCCTGTCCCCCCTTCGCAAAGGGGGGGACGTAAGGCCCTTGTCTCCTCACTGGATGGAGGAGACGCTGACTCCCCGTAATTCTCTGATGAACCTTGGCCATGGGGGGGACGTCCCCGGCACGGGCCAGTCCCCGGTCATCGTCTCCCTGCCGCTCTTCGCACTGGTACTGGTTGCCTGCGTGTTCACATTCAAACTGGGACTTCACGACGGTGCTTACATGACCTACCTGTACCAGTTGGTGGCACCGCTGTTCGTGCTGTCGGTATTCCCGCTACTGGACCGGGCGGGAGCGTGGAGCTACCTGATCCTGCCGCTGCTTGCGTTGAACCTTCTGCGTACCTCGGCAGCGTACAGTGACCTGGACAACGCCTTCGGCCCCAAAGACAGGGCCAACTGGGAAAAGGCCGCGACTTACGTCTCATCTCATCGCAACGTCCTCAATTCCGCAGCCGTAGCGCCACTGCTGTTTGCCCAGGGCAAGCCCCTCTACGACTCGGGCCAATCCCAGTATTTCAGCTGCGGACTGGAACAACCGCCGCCGTTTGGTTTTCTTTTCCCGCGCGTGGAGGAGGTCAGGGGGCAGAGTGCCAGGTACCGGGAGGACATCGTCGCGGCGATCAAGGCAAAGAAGTTCGACCTTCTCATGCTGGACCGCTCCTTCAGCAAGTGGATCGCCCCTGAGGAACTGTTTCCCCAATACTATACCCACCGTGATGTCGTCACTCTCTACATGCCGCACATGGGATATCACTGGCAGATCGACATATGGGAGCCCAAGCAATGAATCACGACGCCTCTCGCAGCACTACGTCTACCGTCGTCGGCATCATCGTGCCCTGCTACAACGAAGAGGCCGTTCTGGTGAAAACGGTTCCCTCGCTTCTTTCCCTGCTCCAGAGGCTGGAGCAGCAGGGAGACATCGGTGAGGGGAGCTTCATCGCCTTTGTCGATGACGGCAGTACCGACCGCACCTGGGGCCTGATCGAGGGCGCGGCGTCGGCAAAGGTGAAAGGGGTGAAACTGTCACGCAATTACGGCCACCAGAAAGCTGTCCTGGCCGGTATCGAGACCTTTTATACGCAAGCGGACTGTCTCGTTTCCATCGATGCCGACCTGCAGGACGATCTCTCTGTCATCGAGGAGATGTTGGCGCGTTTTCGGGAAGGGTTCCAGATAGTGTATGGCGTTCGCAAAGAAAGGAGCTCCGATTCCTTCTTCAAGCGCTTCACCGCCCTCGGCTTCTATCGCTTCATGGAGTTGCTCGGCGTTCACCTGGTTTATAACCACGCCGACTTTCGCCTGGCGAGCCGCCGGACCCTGAAAGAACTGGTCCGGTTCCGGGAGGTGAACCTTTTCCTGAGAGGGATGTTCCCGCTGCTTGGTTTCCGGACCACCTGCGTGGTTTATGACCGGCAGAAGCGCACCGAGGGGGAGTCGAAGTATCCATTGTCCAAAATGCTCTCTCTGGCTTGGGATGGTGTGACATCGTTCAGTATCAAGCCGCTTCGCCTGATCAGCGCCATGGGGTTCTCCCTGTTCCTGATATGCCTTCTGCTCTGCGGCTATGCTCTTTATTCGTACCTGGCACTGGGAGCGGTTCCTGGTTGGTCATCGATCGTACTCCCCATGTACTTCCTGGGCGGGATCCAGTTGCTCGGCATCGGCATCATCGGCGAGTACATCGGCAAGATCTATTCGGAAGTGAAACAGCGGCCGCGTTTCATCGTCGAGGAAGTCGTCGGGGGCGAGCGTGTTGACTGAGGAGGAGAAGAGGCTTGCCGCCGAGGAGCGGTTCCATGACGACTGGGCCTCCGGTATCGACGTCGCTGCCATCGACGTCATCGGCATGAACGAGGCGCTGACGGCGCCGGAAATGCGCTATATCGTCAGCTCGCTGGGTGACCTCAAGGGAAAGAGGGTGCTCGACGTGGGGTGCGGGCTGGGCGAAGCCGGCGTCTATTTCGCGCTCAAAGGCGCCGACGTTACCGTCACCGATCTGTCCGAAACGATGCTGGCCGTTGCACAAAGGCTGGCAAGGTTGCACGGCGTTGCCGTTACGACTCACAAGGCCGCGGCTGAGTCACTGTCTCTGCCGGACGACCAACAGTTCGACGTGATTTATGTCGGCAACCTGTTCCACCACGTGGACATCGCGTCGACCCTGGAGAGGTTGTGCGCCCTGCTCAAGCCCGAAGGCGTCCTCGTGAGTTGGGACCCGGTTGCCTACAACCCCTTGATCAACGTTTACCGTCGCATCGCAACCGATGTCCGTACCGCGGACGAGCATCCCATCACCGTCGCCGACCTGGACACCTTCAGAGAACACTTCCGCCATGTCGAGACCAGGTACTTCTGGTTCAGCACGCTCATCATCTTCATCATCATGGCGCTGGTCCAGTTGCGCAATCCCAACAAGGAAAGGTACTGGAAGAAGGTCGTTGAGGAAGCCGATCGCTGGGCGCCTCTGTATCGTCCTCTCGAGAAGCTTGATCGATTCCTGCTCGGGATATTCCCTTTCCTCGGGTTGCTCTGCTGGAACGTGGTGATCACAGCTACGGGCCCGGTCGCCCCGCATCAGGATTAGCCGACCCAGGCACAGGAAACGGCTGAAGTCGTCACCGATCCTGTCTGCAGCAGTACTTCCTTGTCATTGTCACAACATCGGCGATCTTTACTTTCTTGCCCCCGATGCTATCTTGTAACGGGCTGAGGGGGGAGTGTTCTCCCTGCTCGGGAGGCGCGATGCGGATACTGATAGCCGAAGATGACCCCACCATACGCCAGATGATGGTGACCCTCTTGAGGCGTTTGGACCACGACTGCCACGGCGTCGACAACGGGCGAAAGGCCGTGGAAATGTGGGAGCAGGGGGACTTCGATTTCATCTTCATGGATGTCCAGATGCCGATCATGGACGGCCTGAGCGCCACCAGGGCGATCAGGGAGCAGGAGGCGGCAAGGGGAGGGCACGTGCCGATCATTGCCCTTACCGCACATGCCATGGACGAAGACAAGCAGCAATGCCTCGTCGCCGGCATGGATGACTATCTCTCCAAGCCGATCGACCTCGATTTACTCCTTTCCCTGCTGCAGCGGAGCTACCCGTAACATTCACCGGCACCTCTCCCCGACTCGACCACCTGCATCCTTCCATCACCGCCGCACCATACCTGCCCGCCATATCCGGCTCGGCGTCTTCAGTGCAGACCGCGGCGTCTCCTCGTTCGCCGGTCCTTTCATGTAAAACCGCATTATGGTATCTTAATGTTGTCCGGCGGTTTGATTAACCTGCGCGGCGGAGGTGCACATGAGTAAGGATGGCTGGAACGACGAACCTGGCAGCGGCTCGCCGACCTACGAGCGTTTCCGGGAACAGATCTTTGCCGAACAGGTGGATCAACTGTACCGGCTTGCACCATACGGTATGCTGGCCGCGGTCGTGAACGCGGTGCTGGTGTTTTTTGTGCTGAAGAACGTCATGCGGCTGAGCTATGTTGCCGGGTGGCTGGCGCTTGTGGTCGTGGTAACGGGGGTGCGGATGTTGCTTGTCCTGTGCTACCTGAAAAGCAGCCGTGATCCGGCGCTGGCTCCGCGCTGGGCCACCCGGTTCCTGACCGGACTGGTAGTGGTCGGTGTGTGCTGGGGAGGCATCGGGGTGCTTCCGTACAGCGACAGCGCACTGGCGTACCAGGTTTTCATCGCATTCGTACTGGGAGGCATGGCTGCCGGGGCCTCCACCACCTTTGCCACGGTGAAGCACGCTTATTCCGCTTTCGCAGCACCAATACTGGTGCCGCTCGCCGTACACTTCATCCTGATCGGCGACACCTTTCACCTGGTCATGGCAACCATGGTCCTGGTGTTCTACCTCCTGCTGTGGCGCATTTCCCTGCACAACTACAACCTCAATACCTCGTCATTGCTTTTGAAGTACGAGAACCGGGAGGTGATAGACACCTTGGAGCGGTCCAAGGAGCGGGTGGAGCACCTGAACGCGCAGCTGATGGCCGAGATCACGGCCAGGGCGGTCGCAGAAGAGCAACTCAGAGCCCAGCAGGAGCAACTGGAACAAGAGGTGGAGGACCGGACCGCGGCACTGCGCGAGAGCAACCAGCTGTTGCTGAAAGAGATTGAGGAGAGGAAGCAGTATGAAAAGGCCCTGCTGGAGACCGGCAAGCACCTCGTCATCGCCCAGGGCAAGGCCGAGGCCGCCAACAGGGCCAAGACCGAGTTCCTGGCCAACATGAGCCACGAAATGCGCACGCCGCTGGCGGGGGCGCTGGGGATGATGAAGCTGGTGCTGGACATGGACATAGGCCCGGAGGAGCGGGCCCTGCTGGAAATGGCGAAACGTTCGACCGACTCGCTGGTGCGGATCATCTCGGACGTATTGGACTTCTCCCGCCTGGAAGCAGGGATGATGACGTTCGAGCACAAGCCATTTGCCGTGGCGGGGGTGGTGAAATCGGCATTGGAAGTCGTCTGTGTGGTGGCCAGGGAAAAGAAGCTGCAGCTTACCTCCCGGATCGACGGGAGCGTCCCTGAAGCCATGGTCGGGGACGAGGGGCGTTTGCGGCAGGTACTGGTGAATCTGCTGGGCAATGCCCTGAAATTCACGGAGCAGGGCGAGGTCGAGCTGAAGGTGATGCCGGGGGACCGACTCGGCGAGGAGGGGATGATTCTGTTCGCGGTGCGGGATACCGGTATCGGCATTCCCGAGGACCAGTTGGAGAGGATTTTCGGCAGGTTCACCCAGGTCGACTCCTCCCTGACCCGGCAACACGGTGGGACCGGGCTGGGGCTTGCGCTGACCCGTCAGATCGTCGAGAAGCTGGGAGGGAGGATCTGGGCGGAAAGTTGCGAAGGCGCAGGAAGCACCTTCTATTTCACCGTTCCTTTGACACGGGCAGCCGAGGATGAACCTTCCCGGTGATACCGGTCCATCTCACGTTACCATCCCAGGTTGGCAGCCGGCGATTCAGCGGGCCATCCGACACCACATCATTTCACCGTGTCCGTGTCCTGGTTATTCCCACCCCGCCCGCATGGCGACCTTCTGCTGGCCGCCCCCCTTGTTTTCCTTGGGCGCCCCTTTCTGCTGCTCCGGCTGCTTGAAAGGGGGGAGCCGGTACAGTCTCTGGTACATCTGCATGCTGCTCACCACTTTCTTCACGTACTCGCGTGTCTCCCTGAACGGGATGCTTTCCACGAACTCGTCCTGGGGCAGGTCGCCGTAGGCTTTCTGCCACCGTTTGACGTTGCCGGAACCGGCGTTGTAGGCGGCGACGGTCAGGGTGAGGTTGCGGTCGTACAGCTCCAAGAGGTCCTTCAGGTGCCGGGTCCCCAGCTTGATGTTCAGGTCCGGACTGGTGAGCCTTTTGGAGTCGCCCTTGGACATGGCCTCGGCGGTGGCGGGCATGATCTGCATCAGGCCTACCGCGCCCACCGGCGAGAGGGCCGCCGGGAAATAGTTGCTCTCGGTGCGCATCACCGCGTACACCAGGCTTTCGGGGACGGCGTGGGCCGCGGCGTTTTTGGCGACATCGTCGCGGAAGGCGAGCGGGAAGGTCACGCCGAGCACGGTGGCGTTGTCCTTGTCGCCGCGCCTGGGCTTGTCGTTGGCCATGGTGTGGTAGGCCCCGTTGTAGTTGCCCATTTCCAGGTACAGCCTGGCGATCCCCGCCGGGTTCTTCCCCTTTTTGGAAAGAGAGAGTTCCCGTGCGGCCTCCTCGAAAAGTCCGAGCGTGATCAGCGCCTTCTCCCGCTCGAAACCGGAGGGCATGGGGAGCACCTCGGCCATGTTTTTCGGGGGCTGCGGCAGCGCCTCTGAACCTTGGAACTGATTGCTGATCAGCGCGTAGTATCCGAGCGGGAACTCGGCGGCCAGGGTGGCCAGCACCGACTGCGCGCCCTTGTCGTCACCGGTGAGGGTGAGGGTCCTGGCCAGCCAGTAGAGCGCCTTGTCGCGCAGATCCTCGCGCTCGGCCAGTTTCCTGAACTGCGCGGCCGCCTCCTGGTAGTCATGCGCCTGGTAGCTGCACCACGCGGCTTCCCACAGCACGTTGCCGTTTTTCTGGCTGGGCGCCATGGCGAGGTACTTCTTGAACAGCGGTACCGCCTGGCTCCACTGTCTTTGGAACCGTTTCAGGTAGGCCGCCTCCAGCATCGCCTCCTGGGCCACTGTGCCACCTTTGGGGTCCTGGCCGAGTTTCTGGAAGAGCTGGAAGGCTTCGTCCCCCTTGCCCGCCTTGTCGAGCGTGCGCGCGAGCCAGAGTTCCGCCTCGGTATTCCCGGCAAGCGAGCTGAAGGTGCTTTGCGCCTGCTGGTAGCGCTTGGACTTGTACAGGGCCTGTCCCTTTTTGAACTTCACCTTGCGTACGAAGTCGTCGCTTTCACCGGCGAGCGGGATCTCCGCGTACGCCTCTGCCGCCTTGAGGTGCCGACCGAGGTCGGACAGGGTGCCGGCGCGCTTGTACAGTTCGGCGCTGCTGTAGGGATCGACCTTGATCCCTTGGGCGGCAAGGCCCTGCAGTTCCTGCGCCGCCTTGTCCCCGTAGGGGGAGGCCGGGTAGACCAGGTAGATGTTGCGCAGGACCGCCGCGGCGGCGGCAGCATCGCCCAGCTTGATCTTGCACAGGGCGGAACCGAAGATGGCGGATATGGAGTCGTTGCCGGACGGGTAGCGTTCCACGAAGGTGGCGTAGCTTTGCTGCGCTTCCTTGGGGTGGCCGGCTGCGGCGAGGGTGTCGGCGTAGAGGATCAGGGCCTGGCGCGCCAGGCGGCTGTCGGCGTGGTCCTTGAGCAGTTTGTACAGGGGAGCCAGGGCCTGGTCGTGGCGCTGCAGTTTGGACAGGGCGAGCCCCTGGTAGTAGAGGGCGTAGTCGGCCAGGAGCGGATAGCCGTCTGCGGCGGTGGGAAGCTGCGCGGCGGCCTCTTCCCACTGTTCCATCTTGGCGGCGGCCATGCCCGCCATGAAGGAGCGCAGGGCCGGGTCGTTGATGGTCGCGGCCGCCTCGCGGGCGCCACGAAAATCCTTGACCTGCATGCGTTGGGCTGCTGCGCTGAGCGATGTGTCGGCTTTGTTGAGGTTGACGGCTGAGGCGGGAAGGGTGGCGTACAACACGATCGCGGCTGCTGCAATGGTACGGCAAAACATGGCTACTCCCTGTCGTTTCAAAAGCTAACCCGTATTTGTACCGAAGCGGAGCGGAAAAGGCAATGCAAAAGCTGCCGTCATTCTGTGTGTTCTTACCCCGCATCCGTCCACACCCCCTCGCCCTCCGGGAGAGGGGCAGGGGTGAGGGTGTTGCCAGGGGCAAAAAGATCGCAGCCGGCAGCGCCCTCACCCGCCCTTCGGGCACCCTCTCCCGGAGGGAGAGGGTACTCACAGACCACCAACGCGCAGCAGTTTCAGCGTGCCCGTCCACCCCCTCGCCCTCCGGGAGAGGGGCAGGGGTGAGGGCGTTGCCAAGGGCAAAATGACCGTAGTGGGCAAAGCCCTCACCCGCCCTTCGGGCACCCTCTCCCAGGGGGAGAGGGGGACAATGCCGCCTGCTCTCCTTGACTTTCTCCTGCCCCTTCTGCATTATCCAACGGTACTGATTTCAACAATTTCCCGAAGGGGCTATTACATGCGTAAAGGTAAAGACGCCATCCTGAGGCTGCTCGGCAAGGGGGAGCCGGTACCGTACCGGCAGATGCTGAAGGCTCTCAACGTATCCCGGCACGAGCGGGGCCGACTCGACGACATGCTCGACTACCTGGTGGAGACCGGGGAGATCGCCAAGCTGCCGGGACGGATCTACACGGTGGCCGGGGCGGGCGACACCGTGCGCGGCAAGCTCTCCACGCACCGGGACGGCTACGGCTTCGTCATGCCCGAGGACGGCGGCGAGGACCTCTTCGTGCCGGCGCGCTACCTCTCGGAATACATGAACGGCGACACCGTCGAGGCGCAGGTGGTCTCGACCCGGCGCGACGGCAAGCGGGAAGGGCGCATCACGGCGCTGGTGCAGCGCGGCGTCACCGAGATCGTCGGCCGCTTCGAGGCGGTCGGCAAGGCGGGACGGGTGATCCCGGACGACCCCAAGCTCGGGCGCGACCTCTTTGTGACGCCTGGCCTCGCAGGCGGCGCCTCCAAGGCGAAGAACGGCCAGATCGTGCTGGCGCAGATCACCTCCTACCCCGCAGGCGCGCGCCCGCTGGAGGGGCGCATCGTCGAGGTGCTGGGCGAGGCGAACGACCCGGAAGTCGAGGCGCTTACCGTCATCAAGAAGTACGAGCTGCCGCACGTCTTCGACGAGAAGGTCATGGCCGAGGCGGAACAGCAGCCCCAGCAGGTGACCGAGGAGGCCATCCAGGGGCGGGTGGACCTGCGCGAACGGCTCACCGTCACCATCGACGGCGAGACCGCCCGCGACTTCGACGACGCGGTCTCGGTCGTCCGCGAGGGGGACAAGATCCGCCTCTGGGTCTCCATCGCCGACGTCTCGCACTACGTCGCCGAGGGCTCGCGCCTGGACACGGAAGCCTACCTGCGCGGCACCTCGGTCTATTTCCCGGACCGCTGCATCCCCATGCTCCCCGAGCAGCTCTCCAACGGCATCTGCTCGTTGAACCCGCAGGTGGACCGCCTGACCATGACCGCCGAGATGCTCTTCGACGCGGCCGGCGCCCGGGTGGAGCAGAAGTTCTATACCAGCGTGATCAAAAGCGCGGCGCGGCTCACCTACACCACGGTGAAAAAGATCCTGGTGGATATTGACGCCGGGGCCATCGAGGCGAACCGGCACCTGGTCGCGGACCTGAAGGTGATGGAGGAGCTGTCCCTCCGGCTGAACGCGGTGCGCAAGGGGAGGGGGAGCATCGACTTCGACCTCCCCGAGCCGCAGATCATCCTGGACCTGCAGGGGGAGACCACGGCCATCGTGCGCGCCGAGCGTAACCTGGCCCACCGCATCATCGAGGAATTCATGCTGGCCGCCAACGAGGCGGTGGCGCACTTCCTGGAGTCGACTCCCGTCCCGTCGCTGTATCGCATCCACGAGAACCCCGACCCGGTCAAGCTGCAGGACCTCTCGGAGTTCGTCTTCGGCTTCGGCTACATCCTCAAGGTGGTGGAAGAGAAGGTGAGCCCGGTCGCCCTGCAGAAGCTTCTGGCCGAGGTGGCGGGCAAGCCCGAGGAGCGGCTCATCAACGAGGTGCTCCTGCGCTGCATGAAGCAGGCGCGCTACAGCGCCGAAAACATGGGGCACTTCGGCCTGGCCGCCTCGTCCTATACCCACTTCACCTCGCCCATCCGGCGCTATCCGGACCTCGTGGTGCACCGCATCCTTAAGAGGGTCTTGGCCGGGAAGATGAAGGGGGTCGACAAGGACCGGCTGGAGGCGCGGCTGCCGGAAACGGCCCTGCACACCAGCAAGCGCGAGCGCATCGCCATGGAGGCGGAACGCGAGATGGTCGATCTGAAGAAGATGCAGTTCATGCGCGACAAGATCGGCGAGGAGTACGACGGCTTCATTACCGGCGTCGCCCCCTTCGGCCTGTTCGTGGAACTGGTCGACCTCTTCGTGGAGGGGATGGTGCCGGTCGCGACCCTCCCCCAGGACTACTACGTGCACCTGGAGAAGAGCCACGCCCTGGTCGGGGAGCGCAGCCGCGCCATGTACCGCATCGCCGACAAGATCAGGGTCAAGGTGGCGGCGGTCAACGAGCCGCGCAAGCAGGTGGAGTTCGCCCTGGTGGGGACCCTGGAGAAGCGCCCCATCGAGCCCATCGCCGACGTGCGCAACGCCTACCAGCGCATCCCCATCAAGGGGAAACGCCCCAAGCCCAGGCGCCGTTGAAAGCTGTTGCGCTGGCTTTCCGCGCTGTGGTATAGAGTTAGTTTGAGCTCTGCGCGGCATTAATTAGGAGATACACGTTTTATGGTTGAAGAAAAGGTACTGCCGTTCATGGAGCACCTGGTGGAACTCCGGAAACGGCTGATCGTCTGCGTTTTCGCCATCGTCGTCGGCATGGGGGTCGCCTGGAACTTTTCCACCGACCTCTTGAAGTTCGTCGAGCAGCCGCTGACCGGCAAGACCTACCTGTCGGACATAAAGAAATCCCTCTACGAAAAGGTGAAGCAGAGCTACCCGGAGGCGTACCAGCGCATGAAGCTGGGCGAGGAGCACCAGGTCGCGGAAAAGCCGCGCATGCTCAACTACAGCGCGCCGCTGGAGCCGTTCTTCGTGCAGTGCAAGATCTCCATGCTGGCCGGCCTGGTCATCGTGCTCCCGGTCCTGTTCCACCAGTTCTGGCTCTTCGTGGCGCCGGGGCTGACGCGCAAGGAGCGGCGCCTGGTGGTCCCGTTCGTCACCACGGCAACCCTCGCCTTTTGCGCCGGGGCCATGTTCTTCTTGATCATCATCTGGCCGGTGATCATCAACTTCTCGCTCTCCTACGAGGCGAGCGGGCTGCAAAGCTGGTACAACATCTCGGCCTACATCAACTTCTGCCTGCGCCTGATCCTCATGTTCGGACTCATTTTCGAGCTCCCGATCCTGGCGCTGCTTCTGGCCCGTTTCGGCATCGTCAACTACCGCATGCTGGCCACCCGCAGGAAATACGCGCTCCTGGTCAGCTCCATCGTCGCCGCCTTCCACGCGGACCTGGTGACCATGTTCGTCATCATGATCCCGCTCTATCTCATGTACGAGATCAGCATCTGGGTCGCGCTCCTCTTCGGGAAGAAGAAGGTGCCCAAGACGGACGTCGAGCCGGTCGAGGCGTAAGGATCCCCTCCATCCATGGTCATTTTCAGAAGCGTCTCGGACATCAAGGGCAAACTGCGCCGCCCGGTAGTCACCATCGGCAACTTCGACGGCGTACACCTGGGGCACCGCGAGATCTTCCGCACAGTGAGGGATCTCGCCCGCGAGCTCGACGGCGTTTCCGTGGTGATCACCTTCGTGCCGCATCCTCTCAAGGTGGTGGCGGCCCACAAGGAGGTGCGGCTGATCACCACCAGCCAGGAGAAGGAATCCCTCATCGAGGGCTCCGGCATCGACTATCTCCTTGAGATTCCGTTCGATGAGACCTTTGCCGCCTTGCCCGCGGCCGAATTCGTGCAGCGGGTCCTGGTCGAGGCGATCGGGACGGAGCGGCTGGTGATCGGCTACGACTACGCCTTCGGGCGCGGCAGGGAAGGGGACGTGGGGCTGTTGCGGGAACTGGGCACGCGCTACGGCTACAGCGTAGAGGAGCTGCAGCCCATCTCCGACGGCGCCACGGTCTACAGCTCCACCGCCGTGCGCAGGCTGGTGAGCGCCGGCGACGTCGCCGCCGCGGCGCAGCTTCTGGGGCGGCACTTCTCCATCACCGGCACCGTGGTGCACGGCCACGAGCGGGGACGGGGGCTCGGCTTTCCCACCGCCAACATCGACACCGACAAGGACCTGATCCCGTCGGTCGGGGTCTACGCGGTCAAGGTCTGCCTGGGCGACCGGCTCCTGGACGGCGCCTGCAACATCGGCCCGAACCCCACCTTCGGCAACGACCGCCTCTCCATCGAGGTGTTCCTGCTCGACTTCGAGGAGGACCTGTACGGCCGCGAGATCACGCTCTTCTTCATCGAGCGGCTGCGCGGGGAGAAGAGGTTCGCGAGCCTGGACGAACTGAAAAGTGCCATCGCGGCCGACGTGGAGCGCTGCCGCGACATCCTCCGGGAGGCCCGGCCGGTCGCCTCGGAGAGCGGCGGCGACTGGGACTGCGTCGCCCGGCCCACCAAGCGCTGAAGGGGACAACGCTAAAGGGGACAGGCACCTGGCGGAGCCAGTCCCCATGCCAAGACAGGAGCCGGATTGTTCACACGAAAACTCGATAAAAAGCTCTTGCTCGGCCTCGTCATCAGCGCCGTCTGTCTCCTTCTGCTGTTCCGGAAGATCGACTTCCACAAGATGGCCGAGGCGTTCGCCGGGCTGGACTACCGCTACCTGGCGCCGGCGCTCGTGCTTACCTTCGCCAGCTACTACCTGCGCGCGGTGCGCTGGAAGTTCCTGCTCTTGCCCATCAAGAAGACCAGCCTGGGCAACCTTTTCCCTTCCACACTGATCGGCTACATGGCCAACAACCTGCTGCCGGCCCGGCTGGGGGAACTGGTGCGTGCCTACTCGCTGGGGAGCAAGGAGGGGATCGGCACCAGCGCCGTCTTCGCATCGCTGGTCCTGGACCGGCTTTGCGACGGCTTCACCATCCTCCTGGTGCTCCTGGTCACCTTCTTCACCATCAGGCTGCCTGCCGGGATGGAAGGTGTCGAGCACGCCATGGTGACCGGCGGCTACGTCACCTTCGCGCTCTATGTCGGCGTGCTCGCCTTCTTGTTCCTGCTTAGGCGGCACACCGGGTTCACACTTTCCCTGGTGGCGCGCCTGGTGCGCCCGCTGGCCCCGCACCTGGGCGAGAAGATCGACGGCATGCTGCGCTCGTTCATCTCGGGCATCCGCTTCCCGGGCGATGCCGGCAGCATCATGGGCATCCTGGTCAGCTCGCTCCTGGTCTGGGCCACCGCCATCTGGCCCGTGGACCTGATGCTGCGCGCCTTCGGCGTGCACCTGCCGCCGACCGCGGCCATGTTCATCATGGTCTTCCTGGTCTTTGCGGTCATGGTGCCGGCTTCTCCCGGGTTCATCGGGACCCATCACCTGGCCTGCGTCACCGCCCTGTCCGCCTTCGAGATCGGCAGCGAAAGGGCCCTGAGCATTGCCATCGTCATCCACGCCATGGGCTTTTTCCCGGTCACCGTCGCCGGGCTGGGCTGCCTGTGGCGGGACAAGCTTTCCATCAGGAACATCAGCGAAAATACCTCTCAGGAGCAACTGCGTGAACAATAACGGAATCCTCGGCAGGCTGGACCACTTCGCCATCCTGGCCTTCAGCATCCCCTTGTTCATCTACCTTTTGACACTGGCCCCCACGGTGACCTTCTTCGACAGCGGCGAGTTCCTGACCGCCATCGCGTCCCTGGGCGTGGCGCACTCCCCGGGGTATCCGCTGTTCATCAACTACGCCAAGCCCTTCACCTTCCTCCCCATCGGCAGCATCGCCTTAAGGGTCAACTTCGCCACCGCGGTTTCGGCGGCCCTTGCCTGCTACGGCGTCTACCTGTTGACGGTGAAGTTCCTGGAAGGGGAAGAGACCTCCTGGCAGGGGCGCTTCCGCGGGCTGCCGGTGAAGCTCTCCGCCCTGGCCGCCGCCGTCACCTTCGCCTGCACCGCGAGGCTCTGGCTGCAGTCCAACCACGACAAGCCCTATCCGCTGCTGGCCTTCATCTGCGCGGTGGTCTTCTACCTGATGCTTTTGTGGCGGGAGAGCTTCCTCTCCGGCGACGAGCGCCCCGCCTACGTCTACCTGGGCGCCTTTCTCTGCGGCCTCGGCGCCGGCGCGCACCAGATCATGGTGCTCATGATCCCGACCTACGCCTTCCTGCTCTGGTCCGCGGATCACCGCGTCATCCTGCGCTTCAAGGAGTTCTTCATCGCCTTCGCCTTCGGCGTGCTCGGCTTCGGCATCCACCTGCACCTGGTGGTGCGCGCCTTCCAGCACCCGGTGCTCAACTGGGGCGACTCGAAAAACCTGGAACAGTTCCTCTGGAACATACTGCGCAAGGGGTACCCGACCGAGAAGCCCAACCGCGACCTGAACCTGCTCTGGTCGCAGCTGAACGCCTTCAACGTCCCTTACGAGTTCACCGTGGTGGGGATGGCGCTCTTGATCATCGGCCTTGGTTACCTCTGCTTCAAGAAGCGTGAACTGGTGCTGGGCTACCTGATCGCGCTGGGCTCGTTCCTGGCGGTGATCGTCGGCTACTTCAACACCCCGGGCGAGCTGATCTTCCTTACCGAGGAGTTCTTCACCCCGCTCTACTGCCTCTCCGCCGTCTTCATCGGCGTCGGGCTCTTCACCCTGCTCAAGGAGGCGGCCCAGCGCCTGCCCGACTCGGCGCCGCTGCGCCTGGCGCTGCTGGTGCTGCTGTTCATGCTCCCGGTGAACATCTTCGCCCGCAACTTCGTGGAGAACGACCAGCACGAGAACTACATCGCCTTCGACTACGCCAGCAACACGCTCCGCTCGCTGCCGCAGAACGCGGTGATGTACACCTGGGGCGATTCCGGCGCCTTCCCGCTGTGGTACCTGCAGGGGGTGGAGCGGATGCGCGAAGACCTCGACCTGCCGCATACCCCGCACCTGGTGTTCGACTGGTACCTGGACAGCATGCCCCGCATGTTCAAGGGGAGCCAGCTGTACAAGCTCCCCATGGATTACCGCTCGCCGGACAACACGCTGCTCACCTCGGTCTCCGAGCAGTACAACCGCCGCCCGGTCTTCGTGGACTTCTCCACCAAGTACTCGATCGACTTCAAGAATTTCGTGCTGCACCAGCGCGGCATCACCTTCCGGCTGGACAACCCTGCGGTGCCGCAGTCCCCGCCCGACCTGGACAGCTGGCCCATCTACTCGCTGCGCGGCGTGCTGGGTGACCACGACATGTTCTTCCGCGACCTCGACACCGGCAAGGCGATCCTGATCTACGCCGCGGCCCTGATCGAGTCCGGCCAGACCCGGCTGCGCATGGGGCAGAAGGAGGCGGCGGTGCGCGACCTGCAGATCGCGGCGGCCATCTCGCCGGAAAACAAGCCGCAGATCGACGCCATCCTGAAGGCGAGCGGGGTGCAGTGATGGCCATCACCGGGAAGACCACGGTAACCGGGATCATCGGCTGGCCGGTGTCCCATTCGCTGTCGCCGGTACTGCACAACGCCGCCTTCCAGGCGCTGGGCCTGGACTGGATCTACGTTCCCTTCCCGGTGGCGCCGGAGCGCCTGGCCGAGGGGATCGCGGGGCTCAAGTCGGTCGGCGTGGCCGGTTTCAGCGTCACCATTCCCCACAAGGTGGCCATCATCCCGCTTTTGGACCAGGTGACCCCGGAGGCCGAACTGATCGGCGCGGTCAACACCGTGGTGGCGCGGGAAGGGAAGCTCACCGGCTACAACACCGACGGCATCGGCCTCATCGCCGCCGTGCGCGACAAACTCTCTTTCGATCCGGCCGGGAAGAACATCCTGGTGCTCGGTGCCGGGGGAGCGGCCCGCAGCGCCGTGGTCTCGCTGGCCCTGGCCGGGGCCGCCGGGGTCACCATCGCCAACCGCTCGCAGGATTCAGCCGCGGCGCTGGCGCAACTGGTTGCCGCGCGGCTGCCCCAGACCCGCTTCGTCACCCGCGGGCTGGACTGCCTCTCCGATGCCGGCCTCATGGCGGGCTTCGACCTGGTGGTCAACACCACCTCGGTGGGGATGGCCGGCGACTCTTTCCCGGGGCTCGCGCTCTCCTCCCTGAAGCCGGGGGGATGCCTGTACGACATGGTGTACGCGCCCCCGGTCACGCCGCTTCTGGCCCAGGCCCGGGCGCTTGGCATCCCCTGCGCCAACGGCTTCGCCATGCTGGTCGCCCAGGGCGAGGCGGCGTTCCGGATCTGGACCGGGGTAACCCCGCCCGGGGGGTGCATGGAAGGGGCGCTGGCAGCGGTTCTGTAACCTGCAGCTATTCCTTGACATTAAAGCGATTACAAAATACCATTCACAGGATATTTAACCCCTGAGGTAGCTATGCACGTAAGCAGACTGGGTGAACTGCTGGTCACAAACAACCTGATCACCAAGGAACAGCTGAAGCAGGCGCTCGCGGAACAGAAAGCTGCGGGCGGCCAACTGCGTCTGGGCTCCATTCTGGTCAGGGATGGGCTGATCAACGAGGCAGATCTCACCTCGTTTCTCTCCAAGCAGTACGGTGTTCCCACTATCAATCTCGCCGACTACGAGGTTGATGCCGCCGTGGTCAAGATCATCCCCGCCGAGATCGCTCACAAGTACCAGATCGTTCCGGTGAACCGGGCCGGCTCCACGCTCATCATCGCCATGAGCGACCCGAGCAACATCTTCGCCATCGACGACATCAAGTTCATGACCGGCTATAACGTCGAAGTTGTCGTCGTTGCCGAGAGCTCGATCAAGGCGGCCATCGACAGGTTCTACGACCAGAGCGCCTCCCTGGCCGACGTGATGAGCGACCTGGAGATGGAGGACCTGGAAGTCATCGGGGACGAAGAGGACATCGACGTCGGCTCCCTGGAGCGCGCCACCGAGGACGCCCCGGTCGTCAAGCTGGTGAACCTCATCCTCACCGACGCCATCAAGAAGAAGGCGTCCGATATCCATATCGAGCCTTACGAGAAGTACTTCCGGGTGCGCTACCGCATCGACGGCGTGCTCTACGAGGTGATGAAGCCCCCCCTGAAGCTGAAAAACGCCATCACCTCCCGCATCAAGATCATGAGCGAACTGGACATCGCCGAGCGGCGCCTGCCCCAGGACGGCCGCATCAAGATCAAGCTGGGGGGCGGCAAGGACATGGACTTCCGTGTCTCGGTGCTCCCCACCCTGTTCGGCGAAAAGATCGTTCTGCGTCTCCTGGACAAGAGCAACCTGCAGCTGGACATGACCAAGCTGGGCTACGAGCCCGAGGCGCTGGCGCACTTCCAGAGGGAGATCCACAAGCCCTTCGGCATGGTGCTGGTAACCGGTCCTACCGGTAGCGGCAAGACCGTTTCGCTGTACTCCGCGCTCTCCGAGCTGAACAAGGTGACCGAGAACATCTCCACCGCCGAGGACCCGGTCGAGTTCAACTTCGCCGGCATCAACCAGGTGCAGATGCACGAGGACATCGGCCTGAACTTCGCCGCCGCGCTGCGCGCCTTCCTGCGCCAGGACCCGGACGTGATCATGATCGGCGAGATCCGTGACTTCGAGACCGCGGAGATCGGTGTCAAGGCGGCCTTGACCGGCCACCTGGTGCTGTCGACCCTGCACACCAACGACGCCCCCTCCACCATCAACCGTCTGCTCAACATGGGCATCGAGCCGTTCCTGGTCGCCTCCGCGGTGAACCTGATCACGGCGCAGCGCCTGGCGCGCCGCGTCTGCGGCGAGTGCAAGGTGGTCGAGGAGGTGCCGGTGCAGGCCCTGATTGACGCCGGCGTCCCGGCCGACCAGGCCCCGTCCGTGGTCTGCTACCGCGGCACCGGCTGCGCCAAGTGCAACGGCACCGGCTACAAGGGGAGGGTGGGCTTCTACCAGGTCATGCCGATGCTGGAGCCGATCCGCGAACTGATCCTGAACGGCGCCAACACCGCCGAGATCAAGCGCGAGTCCATGCGCCTCGGGGTGAAGACCATGCGCCAGTCCGGCCTCACCAAGCTCATGGAAGGGGTCACGTCATTCGAGGAAGTTCTGAGAGTCACGGTGGCCGATGACTGACGCCACCAAAGGGTAACGGAGACGAGGTATTCATGATCAACTTTCATCAAATGCTCAAGGAACTGGTGGAGAGGGGCGGCTCCGACCTCCACATCACCACCAATACCTCGCCGCAGATCCGCATCGACGGTAGACTCACCCCGATGGACGTCCCGCCGCTCACCGCCATCGAGACCAAGCAGCTCTGCTACAGCATCCTGACCGATGCGCAGAAGCACAGGTTCGAAGAGGAAAACGAGCTGGACCTCTCCTTCGGCGTGAAGGGGCTGTCGCGTTTCAGGGGGAACATCTTCGTGCAGCGCGGCGCGGTCGCCGGCGTCTTCAGGGTGATCCCCTACAAGATCCTCACCTTCGAGGAACTGGGGCTTCCCCCGGTCGCCAGGGCCCTGTGCGACAAGCCGCGCGGCCTGATCCTGGTCACCGGGCCTACCGGCTCCGGCAAGTCGACCACGCTCGCCTCCATGATCGACCACATCAACATCAACCGCCACGACCACATCGTGACCGTGGAGGACCCGATCGAGTACCTGCACCCGCACAAGGGGTGCATCGTGAACCAGCGCGAAGTCGGCGCCGACACCAAGAGCTTCAAGCACGCCCTGAAGTACGTGCTGCGCCAGGACCCGGACGTGGTCCTGATCGGCGAGTTGCGCGACCTGGAGACCATCGAGGCGGCGCTGACTCTCGCCGAGACCGGCCACCTCTGCTTCGCCACGCTGCACACCAACTCCTGCGCCCAGACCATCAACAGGATCATCGACGTCTTCCCTCCCTACCAGCAGACCCAGGTGAGGACCCAGCTCTCCTTCGTGCTGGAAGGGGTCATGTCCCAGACCCTGATACCGAGGGCGACCGGGCCGGGACGTGCCCTGGCGCTCGAGGTCATGGTTCCCAACCCGGCGATCAGGAACCTGATCCGTGAAGACAAGGTGCACCAGATCTACTCGCAGATGCAGGTCGGACAGGAGAAGTTCGGCATGCAGACCATGAACCAGTGTCTGATGGGGCTTCTGTCGCGGCGCCTCATCACCGTGGACGATGCCCTGGGCCGCTCCTCCGAACCGGACGAGCTGAAGCAGATGCTGGCCCCGGGGGGCTCGGGCGCGGCGCAGATCCGGCGCCCGCCGCAAAGATAGCATCAGCCAGTCCCGGTGTTGCCGGGAAAGGAGTACCTAGATGGCAAAGTTCGATTGGGAAGCAAGGAGCAAGGCGGGGAGCGTCCAAAAGGGCGTCATGGAAGCCGCCAGCGCCGCCATGGTGGAGGCGCAGCTCAAGAAATACGGTTTCAACGGCATCACGGTCCGGGAGCAGGGCAAGGGCTTTTCCATGGAGCTCAAGATCCCGGGAATGGGCGGTCCCAAGAAGATCGAGACCAAGGACCTGGTCGTCTTCACCCGCCAGTTCGCCACCATGATCGATTCCGGCCTGCCGCTGGTGCAGTGTCTGGACATCCTCTCCAGCCAGCAGGAAAACAAGACCTTCAAGGATATCCTGGTGAGGGTCAAGGAGAGCGTGGAGAGCGGCTCCACCTTCGCCGACGCGCTCGCCAAGCACCCCAAGGCCTTCGACCAGCTCTACGTCAACCTGGTGGCCGCGGGTGAGGTGGGCGGTATCCTCGACACCATCCTGGCGCGCCTTGCGGCCTACATCGAAAAGGCCATGAAGCTCAAGAAGCAGGTCAAGGGCGCCATGGTCTACCCGATGACCATCATGTCCATCGCGGTCATCGTGGTGGGCGTCATCCTGGTCTTCGTCATACCGACCTTCGCCAAGATGTTCGCCGACTTCGGCGGCGAGCTGCCGGCGCCGACCAAGTTCGTCATCGCCCTGTCCAACTTCCTGGTCAAGTACATCGTGGTGATCATCGCCGCCATGTTCGGCATCAAGTACGCCATCGGCAAGTACTACCAGACCCCCGCCGGCAGGAAGATGATCGATGCCCTGGCGCTCAAGGCACCGGTCATCGGTCCCCTGGTCCGCAAGGTCTCCGTCGCCAAGTTCACCCGTACCCTGGGCACCATGATCAGCTCCGGCGTCCCGATCATGGACGGCCTCGAGATCGTCGCCAAGACCGCCGGCAACAAGATCGTGGAAGAGGCGATCTACAACGTGCGCCAGTCCATCTCCGAGGGCAAGACCATCGCGGAACCGCTCGCGGAAAGCGGCGTCTTCCCCCCCATGGTGGTGCAGATGATCTCCGTCGGCGAGGCGACCGGCGCCATGGACGCCATGCTCAACAAGATCGCCGATTTCTACGACGACGAGGTCGACGACGCCGTCGGTGCGCTCACCTCGATGATGGAGCCGTTGCTCATGGTGTTCCTGGGCACCACGGTCGGTGGCCTGGTTATCGCCATGTATCTGCCGATCTTCAAGCTGGCAGGCACAGTCGGCGGTTAAGTGGATGATTGAAAAGAAAAAAGTCTTCTGGTTCATACTGCTAAGACTGCTGGTGGTGTCCGTGTTCCTGGTCACCACCGTTTACCTTGACGTTCACACCTACGACGTAAGTGGCGAGGTCGCCGGGAGAGTACTGCTCCGGTTGATCGGCGCCACTTACCTTTTCTCGCTGCTTTCCCTTTGGGTGCTGCGCAAGGCGACGGCGCTCACGGTCCGCACCCTGACCCATCTGCAGATCGTCTGGGACCTGATCCTGGTCACGGTGCTGATCCTGGTCTCCGGCGGGGTGACGTCCCACTACGCCTTTCTCTACTTCCTCACCATCATCAGCGCCAGCGTGCTCTTGGCCCGCTCCCAGGCCTACTACACCGCCTCGCTGTGCGTCATCCTCTACGGCGCCATCCTGGACTTCCAGTACTACGGCAAGCTGGCCCCCCTGGGGCTCACCGCCTACCCGGCGCAGCAGTGGGGGGCGGAGTACCTCTTCTACCTGATCTTTCTCCACTGCGCCGCCTTCTTCCTGACCGCGTTCCTGGCCGGTCACCTGGCCGAGCGGGCCCGGGTCTCCGAGAGCGCCCTGCAGGAAAAGGTGATCGACTACGAGGAGCTGGAGCGCCTCAACTCCTGCATCGTGTCCACCATCGACAGCGGGCTGTTGACCATCAACGCGTCGGGCCGGATCCGGGTCTTCAACCGCTACGCCGAACTGCTGACCGGCGTTTCGCAGCAGGAGGCCTACGACCGCCCCCTGGCGGAGATTCTGCCCGGGTGCGCCTGCTTCGGGCCTACCTGCCTCGAGTCGGGGCAGGGGGAGTTCCAGCACCGTGGGCGCGACGGCAGGGAGTTGCTGCTCTCCTACAAGTCGGTCCCGCTGCTGGGCAAGCACGGCGAGACGGTCGGGGCCATCATCGACCTGCATGACCTGACCGAGATCAAGCGCATGGCAGCGGACCTGAAACGGGCCGACCGCCTGGCCGCCCTCGGGGAGCTCTCGGCGCGCATGGCGCACGAGATCCGCAACCCCCTGGCCGCCATCAGCGGCTCGGTGCAGTTGGTCGCCCTGAGGCCCTGGGTGGACGAGAAGGACGAGCGCCTTTTTTCCATCATCATCAGGGAAACCGACCGCCTGGACGGGCTGCTGCGCGATTTCCTGCTCTACGCCAAGCCCAACCAGCCCAGCAAGGTCGCCCTGAACCTGCACAAGGTGATCACCGACCTCTGTGCGCTGCTGGCCACCGATCCCCGGATGGAGGGGGTGGAGGTCGACAACGGGCTCCCCGGCGACCTGGTGGTGCAGTTCGACAAGGACCAGTGTTCCCAGGTGTTCTGGAACCTCCTGGTCAATGCCGCTGAAGCCATGCCCGGCCCCGGCAGCATCGGCATAGACGGCGCCCTGGTCACCAGCGACGGCCGCCAGGAGGTGCGCATCCGCATCCGCGACAACGGGTCGGGCATGAGTCAGGAGGACGTCAAGCAGGTCTTCGAGCCGTTCTTCACCACCAAGAAGGGGGGCACCGGGCTCGGGCTCGCCACCGTCTACCGCATCGTGGAGACCAACGGCGGCAGGATGTCGATCAACAGCACCCTGGGCAAGGGGACCACGGTCACCCTGCACCTGCCGGCGTAAAGGCAGGTTGAGGTTAAGGTAGAAACAATCCAAGGAGTTATAGATGGCTGCCAGAATTTTGGTTGTCGATGACGAACTGAGCATGCGGGAGTTCCTGGGCATCCTCCTCGACGGCGAGGGGCACCGGGTGGACCAGGCCGACAGCGCCGAGACCGCCCTTGCCTGCCTGGGACAGCAGCACTACGACATGGTGATCTCCGACGTCAGCATGCCCGGGCTGAGCGGCATCGACCTGCTCTCCCGGATCAAGGCGCAGGCCCCCGACACCGCGGTGTTGCTGATAACCGCCTTCACCACCGCCGAGCAGGCGGTCGAGGCCATGAAACTGGGCGCCTACGACTACATCGGCAAGCCCTTCAAGGTGGAAGAGGTGAAGGTGCTGGTGCGTAAGGCGCTCGAGAAGCAGAGCCTGGTGCAGGAAAACAAGCGACTCAAGGCCGAGGTGCAGGAGCGCTTCAGCTTCAGCGGCCTGATCGGCAAAAGCAAGCAGATGCGCGAGGTCTACGAGCTGATCGAGAAGGTCGCCGACAGCATGGCCAACGTGCTCATCACCGGGGAAAGCGGCACCGGCAAGGAACTGGCCGCCCGGGCCATTCATTACAACTCCCCGCGCAGGAACGCCTCCTTCCTCGCGGTGAACTGCGGCGCCATCCCCGAGACCCTCATCGAGAGCGAACTCTTCGGTCACACCAGGGGCTCCTTCACCGGCGCCATCGCCGACCGTTCCGGCCTCTTCGAGCAGGCCGAAGGCGGCACCCTGTTCCTCGACGAGATCGGCGAGGTGCCCCTGCAACTGCAGGCCAAGCTCTTGCGGGTGCTGCAGGAGCGCGAGTTCCGCAGGGTGGGGGGAGGGACTTCCCTCAAGGCCGACGTGCGCATCGTGGCCGCCTCCAACCGCAACCTCGAGGAGCAGGTGCGCGAGGGGTCCTTCCGCGAGGACCTGTTCTACCGCCTCAACGTGGTGCAGATCCGCATGCCGTCGCTCAGGGAGCGCGCCGACGACATCCCGGCGCTGGTCGAGCACTTTTACAAGAAGTACTCGCTCTGGTCCGGCTCCGGCGACATCATCACCCCCGAAGCCCTGCGCGCGCTGTTCAACTACCCCTTCCCGGGCAACGTGAGGGAACTCGAGAACCTGGTGGAGCGCTGCGTCGTGCTGGGGAGCCGGGTGATCGTGCTCGACTGCCTCCCTCCCTCGGTGCGCGACCATCGCGTCACCGCGGCCCCCGCGGGGGAACTGGAGATCCCGGAGGAGGGGATCGACCTGCAGGCGTACCTGGACACCCTGGAACAGAAGCTCCTGGTGCAGGCCCTGGACAAGAGCGGCGGGGTCAAGAAGCGGGCGGCGGCGCTCCTGGGGATGACCTTCCGTTCCTTCCGCTACCGTCTGGCCAAATTCGGCATGGACGAGGCTGACTGACAAAAAACGTCACTTCCAGGTTGCCTAAATTGTCGCAGTGACGTTTTTGGTTTCTGTCTCAGAAGAGCCCTCCTGTCTGAAAACTGTTGTATTTAATCTGCTTATGTCTGTTTCGTTACTTTGGCCCACATGTTGCTCTATAGCATTCGTCTTGCGGTACCGATGATCTAACCAGATCTTCAATTCGGCAATCCACCAACGAAAAGGAGAAACAGATGTTAAACAAAATCAGAAGCAACAAAGGCTTCACCCTGATCGAGCTCTTGATCGTCGTCGCGATCATCGGCATCCTCGCCGCCATCGCCATCCCGCAGTTCTCCGCGTACCGTGCCAAGGCCTACAACAGCGCCGCCAACAGCGACCTGAAGAACCTGAAGACCGGCATGGAAGCCTACATGGCTGACCGTCAGTCTTACCCGGGCGGCATGGACGAGAGATACTAATCGAACTGACTGATCTAAAGGAGATATGACTATGAAGAAAATCATCGCACTTTCTGCTTGCCTCATAATGGTTTCCTCCAGCATGGCTTTTGCTGCCAACGCTGCCCTGAACACCGGCGGTATTTCCCACGAGTCCGCCACCATCTACGGCGGCGTTGACGCTACCGACGCTGCCAGCGCTTCCGGCACCCTGATCGGCAAGCTCTCCAAGAGCGTCAAGGTCGGCGTAAGGTACACCACCACCACCTACGCGCTGGACACCAAGCACACCTCCGGCAACACCAAGTACGGTACCGCCTTCGACGCTACCGCGATCTACAAGCAGGAGACCTCCACCGGCGCACTCGACGCGGCTCCGACCACCGCCGACTCCGGCGCGTTCTCCAGCTGGACCGCAATGTAATTGTCTCTTGCACTGCAAACCGAAAAACGAGATGTTTCGGCATCTCGTTTTTTTTATTTTCACTCCGCAACGTCTTAAGAGTGAAAAGCTGCCCCTGCAACACCCGCAGTACCACCCGAGAACCTAGAGGTGCAACCGCCTATGCTCAACATGATGAGGATCACCCTCAAAGGGGTTTTCCGCGACCGCGTCTTTCAAGGAATCATGGCGCTGGCAGTCCTGTTTCTTTTCATCCCGTCGGCAGCTTCGCTTTCCATGCGCCAGGTGACCGAGCTCTCGGTGACCCTCTCGCTTTCCCTGATTTCCTTCATCCTGCTGCTGTTGTCGGTGTTCCTGGGTGGAACCTCGCTGTGGCGGGACATCGAGCGCCGCTATACCTTCGGCGTGCTCAGCCTGCCGCTGAGCCGCAGTTCCTACATCCTGGGGCGCTTCTTGGGGCTTGCGCTGTTCCTGGTGCTGGTCTCGGTGGTCCTGGGCGTGGCCGCCTGCGTCGCCGTCAACGTGGCTTCGTCCCTCTACCCGGCGGACCGGCCGGTGGTCTGGAGCTTTGTTGCCCTGGCCCTGGTCTACGCGACGCTCAAGTACATCCTGCTGGTGGCGGTAGCCCTTTTGCTCTCCACCGTGAGCACCTCGTTCTTTCTCCCCGTTTTCGGGACCATCTGCACCTTCCTGGCCAGCGGCATCTCGCAGCAGGTGTACGAGTACGTGCATTCCGCGGCCGCCGTGCAGACCGTCTCCCCGCTGTTTCGGCAGGTGGTCACCGCCGTGTACTACCTGATCCCCAATCTCGCCGGCTTCGACCTGAAGATCAACGCCATCTACAGCGTGGCGCCCAACCCCCGCGGGCTGGCCCTTACCGCGTGCTACTTCCTGGCCTACACCGCCATCCTGCTGGCAGGCTCCATCTTCCTGTTCAACCGCAGGGAGATGAAGTGAGCGCTCGGGTTCCCATGGCGCTACTGGTTGCCGGTCTGCTCGCCTACGCCGCGGTGATCGGTCCTTTCACGGCCTACATGCGCGACAAGCCGATGGAGGAGAAACTCGGTTACGTCCCGAGCGTCAAGGTGATGAAGTCGGTCAGCGTGGACCAGAAGGAGCTGGCGGGCGCGTCGCTGGTCTTCAAGGTGCTCATGTACTACGGCACCCTGATGGGGCAGGCGCCCAAGGGGACCATCCTCAAGGACCCGGGCGACCTGCAGGGGATGTCCCGCCTGTTGCACGGTGCGGTCCAGCTCGACCCCTACAACATGGACGCCTACTACTTCGCCCAGGGCATTCTCACTTGGGACGCGCACCAGTACCAGGTGGCCAACGCCCTGCTCGACTACGGCATGAAGTACCGGAACTGGGACTGGTTCCTGCCCTTCTTCGCCGGTTTCAACAACGCCTACTTCCTCAAGGATTACAAGAAGGCGGCGCACTACTACGACTTGGCCGGCGACCTGAGCGGAGAGCCTCTGTACAAGAGCCTCGCCAGCCGCTACATGCAGGAGTCCGGTCAGACCGATCTGGCCATCGCTTATCTGAGCGGCATGGTGAAGACCGCCAAGAACGACGCGGTGCGCAAAAGCTACCAGTTGCGCCTGCAGGCGTTCCTGGAGGTGAGCCGCATCGAAAAGGCGCGGGACCGCTTCGCGCGTGAGCGGGGCGGGATGCCCGCCTCCCTCGAGGACCTGGTCCGGTCGGGTTACCTGAAACCGGCGCCGGTCGATCCCTATGGCGGGACCTTCTACCTCGAGCCTGACGGCAAGGTCGCCACCACCAGCAAATTCGCCTTTGGCGCAAAAAAGAAGTGAGGGTTGCGATGTACGCTTTGGAGATCTGTGGACTGGCCAAGACGTTCAAGGGAAAGAAGATGCGGACGGTCGAGGCTCTCAAGGGGCTGAACCTCTGCGTCGAGCCGGGGGAAGTGCTCGGCTTTCTCGGCCCCAACGGCGCCGGCAAGAGTACCACCATCAAGTGCCTGATGGGGCTGCTCCGCCCCACGCGGGGGAGCGCCACCATCCAGGGGCGGGACATCTCCTCGGCCGAGGCGCGCAGGAGCGTGGGGTACCTCCCGGAAAACCCCGCCTTCTACGACTACCTCAACGCGGAAGAGTACCTGCTGTTCGTGGGGAGGGCCTTCGGCATGGCGCCCGAACTCCTGGCGCAGCGCACCGAAGAGATGCTCAAGCTGCTCGAGCTCTGGGAGCACAGAAAGCGCCTGATCCGCACCTACAGCAAGGGGATGGTGCAGCGGGTGGGGCTCGCCCAGGTGCTGCTGCACGACCCGGACATCTACATCCTCGACGAGCCGATGAGCGGTCTCGATCCCATCGGCCGCGCCCTGGTCAAGGAGATCATCCTCGACTTGAAAAAACGTGGCAAGTGCGTCTTCTTCAGCACCCACATCACCGACGACGTCGAGAAGATCTGCGATCGCGTCGCGGTGATCAACAAGGGGCAGCTGCTCGTGGTCGACTCCGTGCAGAACATCCTGCAGCAGGGGACCGAGGGGTACACGGTCACCGTCGTCGCCGGCGACGGCCGCCGCGAGGAGGTCTTCGTCACGACCGACCGGCTGCAGTCGTTCATCCGCGACGCCGCCGGAGAGTCCCGCTCCATCGAGAAGATCGAGCCGCGCCGCAAGGACATGGAGGCGTTTTTCCTTGAGATCGTGGCGCGATAACACACCCGCACGTCACGCGCAGCTGGCTGTTCTCCTGCTTTTCTCCGCGATCCTGGCGGTCTACTACCCCGCGATGCTCTCCGGCATCCACATGGTAGACGACCCCGGGATCGTGTCGTTGTACGGCACCTCGCCGCGCCTGTCCCTGGCGCTGCTTCCCGGGCAGGGGTATTACTACCGCCCCATCCTCGAACTCACCTTCTGGCTGGACAATTTCTTCTGGTCCATGGAACCGCGGGTCATGCACCTGGAGAACGTGTTGCTGCACTGCGCCAACTCCCTGCTGGTTTTCCTTCTGGGGCGCAAGGTGCTCGACCAGGGGAGCCCGAGCGGCGGCGAGGGGAGGGGACCGTTTTGGGGCGCGCTGCTGGCCGCCTCCTTCTTCGCCCTGCATCCGGTCAACGTCGAGGCGGTGGCCTGGCTTGCCGGCCGCTCCGATCCCCTGTTGTCCCTCTTCGTGCTCTCCGCCTGCTGGTTCTGGCTCAACTGGCTCACGCAGCCATCCTGGCGCGACCTGGTCGCGGCGCTGCTCTTGTTCTCGGCGGCCCTGCTTACCAAGGAAACCGCGCTGGCCGCCGGGGGGGTGGCTGCGCTCCTCGCCCTGGTGTGGCGCGGCGGCGCCACGGTGCGCCAGCGCGCCGGCGCCCTGGGCCTCGTCGCCGTTCCGGCGCTGGTGCTGGTGATCTTCGCCCTGGCCATCCGCAGCGGCACGAGCGGCTTGAGCCGGTTCATCGCCACGGGCGGATTGGACGCGGGCAAGGCGGTGGGGGATGCACTGGCGGCCTGCGGCTTCTACTTCAAGAAGCTCGTGCTCCCGCTCCCGCTCAACTTCGCCATCACGGCGGTGGACCCCTGCTACGCCGTCGCGGGAGCGGTGGTCGTCGCCGCCATCTCCCTGCTGTTCCTGCGCCGCCGCCTGACTGCGGCCTTGTTCGCCTCGGCGCTCCTGGTGCTGCTGCCGGCCGTGCTGGTGGCCGTGAGGCAGGTGGCCTGGACCCCGATCGCGGAGCGCTACCTCTACCTTCCCTCGGCCTTCTTCGCCCTCGGCATCGCGTCGCTCGCGACGGAGCGTCTGAAGCCGCTGCGAACGGTGCTGGTCGCCGTGCTGGTCCCGCTCCTGCTCTTTTTCGCCGTGGCGAGCCTGCAGCGCACCCTGTTGTGGCGGGACAAGATCGCCTTTTGCCAGGACGCCATCAGCAAGTCCCCCGGCTTTGGCACGCTCTATAACGACCTCGGGGTGGTGCTCCTGCAGCAGAAACGGTTCGACCAGGCCGCCAAGGCCTTTGCCATCGCGGACCGGCTCAACCAGCGCGAATCCATGCGCATGCTGATCAAGGCCAACCTCATGTCGGTGGCCTTCACCCAGGAGGATTACCTGGGCGTGCGCCGCCAGTTCTTCAGGCTCTTCAAGGAGAAGAAGGAGGCCGGGGCCGAGTTCCTGGAACTGCTGCAGCGGGCGGACGGCAGGAGACTGCCCGCCCTGCACGGCGCGGTGAAGGTCGCCCTCGCCAGGGACATACTGGAAACGCTGGATTTGCTTAACCAAAAACGTTATGATCCCTACTGGTTGTACCGCAGCGGCCAACTGAGCCTCGAAATCGGTGACAAAGCCCGCGCCCTGGACTATTTCAACCGCGCCTATCGAGCCGCACCGCCCGATGCGCACTACGTGAAATCGACTGAACTCTACCTGCGCAAACTTAGGAAGCAGTGAATGATGACGCACTACCTGATCATGCTTCGCCCGACGCAGTGGTTGAAAAACCTTATGCTTTTCTTTCCCCTGGTGTTGTCCGGGCAACTACTGACGCAGGACGTCGTGGTGCGCGGCGGGCTGGCTTTTGTCTCCTTCTGCCTGGTTTCCAGCGCGGGCTATGTCTTCAACGACCTCCTGGACCGGGAGCGGGACACCTTCCACCCCAAAAAAAGCAACCGACCCATCCCCTCCGGCAAGGTGAGCGCCCAGGGCGCCGCCCTCTGCGGCGCGGTCCTGCTCGCGGCCGGGATCGCCATCGCCTCGCGCTTCCCCGCCGGGGTGTGGTGGCTCATCCTGTCCTACATCGGGGTCACGCTGTCGTACTCCCTCATCTTCAAGTCGGTCGCGCTGATGGACCTGTTCTGCATCTCGGCGGGGTTCCTGATCCGGCTCTACGCCGGCGCGGAAGCCTTCGCCATCCCCATCTCGCCCTGGCTCTTCCTGACCGTCTTTCTGCTCGCCATCTTTCTCAGCACCGGCAAGCGCCTGGGGGAGTCCTTCTCGCTGGGGGATGCCGCGGGTGACCACCGGGCCAGCCTCGCCGGCTATCCCCCGGGTTTCCTGGCCGGCACCATGTACATGACCGGCAGTGCCGTGCTGGTCACCTACACCATGTACGTCGTGTCGCGGCCGCGGCTGGTCTACACCGTGCCGCTCTGCCTGTTCGGCCTTTTGCGCTACACCATCAGGGTGGCCTCCGGGGCCAACGGCGACCCCACCGACTCCCTTTTGAAGGACTGGGTCCTGTTCCTGGTGAGCCTCGCCTGGGCGGCCGTGGTGATCTGGAGCGTTTACCGGTGAGCCGGGTCAGTGTCATCCTGGTCAACTGGAACGGGTGGCGGGACACGCTGGAATGCCTGGACAGTCTGCTTGGTCTCGATTACCCGGATTTCGATATCGCGGTCTGCGACAACGCCTCCGGTGACGACTCCGCGGCGCGGATCCGGGAGTGGGCGGCTTCCCGGCAGGTGACCTTCGCGGAATACGATCGCCAGGCCGCCGAGGGGGGCGGCGATGGCTACCAGGAAGGTGGGACGGGCACCTGCAACGAAAGGGGTACAGGCGCCTGGCGGAGCCAGTCCCCGAAGGTCACGCTGATCCATACCGGCGCCAACCTGGGCTTTGCCGGCGGCAACAATGTCGGCCTGCGCTACGCCCTGGCGCGCGGCGCCTCTTTTTGCTGGCTCCTGAACAACGACACCGTGGTGGAACCCGACGCCCTCAGTCAACTCTGCGCCAGGATGGAGGCGGATCCCGGCATCGGCATGTGCGGCTCGACCATCCGCTACTACCAGGACCGTGACCGGGTCCAGGCCCTGGGCGGCGGCTATTACTGCCGCTGGATCGGGCTTCCCTGGCACCATGGCCGTTTCACCCGCGGTGGCTCCGCAGCGGGGGGGCGCGCCGAGGCGCGCATGAACTACGTCGAGGGGGCCTCCATGCTGGTCTCGCGCCGGTTCCTGCTCGAGGTCGGCCTGCTCTGCGAGGATTACTTCCTCTTTTTCGAGGAGGCGGACTGGGCCGAGCGGGCCCGGGGGCGCTTCACCCTGGGGTACGCACCGGGGAGCGTGGTCTACCACAAGGTCGGCCAGAGTATCGGCACCAGCAGCAACCCGGCCAAAAAGAGCACGGTCTGCGATTTCTACAACATCCGCAACCGGATCCTCTTTGCCCGGCGCCACCACCCGGTCACGCTCCCGACCGTGTACCTGGTGCTGGGGGCGGAACTTATGCTGCGCTTTTTGTGCGGCAAGTGGGACCGGGGCATCATGATCGCGCGGCTCATGCTGAGCGCGGGCAACTGCGGCGCGGTGAAGCCATGAAGTTCTCCATCGTCACCATCTGCCTCAACGCCGAGCGCTACCTCCAGCAACAGCTGGATTCGGTGGCTGCGCAGCGTTGGGACGACCTGGAGCAGATCGTGGTCGACGGCGGTTCCAGCGACGGCACGCTGGCCATCGTCGAGGCCGCGGCACGGAACAACCCGCGCCTGCGCCTGGTGAGCGGCCCGGACCGGGGCATCAGCGACGCCATGAACAAGGGGATCGCCCTCGCCACCGGCGACGTGATCGCCTTTCTGCACGCCGACGACCTCTACCCCGACCCGGACGTGCTGACCCGGGTCGCCCGGGCCTTCCGGGACCACCCGGGCGCCGAATGGGTCACCGGCGGCATCAGCTACATCGACCAGGAGGGGCGCCCGCTCAGGAGCTACCGCCCCCGGCGCTGGTCCTACCGCAGGCTCCTGCGCGGCAACATCATCTTTCACCCCTCCACCTTCGTGGCGCGCGAGGCGCTGGCGGCGGCGGGAGGTTTCGACACGGCCCTGCGCTACGTCATGGACTACGACCTCTGGCTCAGGCTGGGCAGACGCGGGGCGCCCTGCCGCATCGACACGCCGCTGGCGTGTTTCAGGCTGCATCCGCAGAGCACCTCGGTGCGAAACGCCGATGCCGCCTTCCGGGAGGAGTTCCAGGTGCGCTTGAACCATCTGCAGGGCAAACCGGTGCAGAGGCTGCTGCACGGCATCTACTACGCCCTGAAGTTCTTCCCCAACCGGCTGAGCGTGGCCGGCAGGAACGGCTAGATGATCGTCCTGGCCCACAAATACGGACAGCTCGGCAACCGGCTTGCCTACCTCCGGGTCTACCTCTCCTTCGCCCTGGAGCACGGCGTCACGGTGCTCGACCTGAGCTTCGACGAGTACCGGCAGTACTTCGACTGCTCCGGCGCGCAGGTGGTGCGGCTGCCCGCTCCCTGTTCGGCCCTGCTGCGCCGGGGGCTGCAGCTCATGGTGCGGCTGGGGCTGTTGCGCCGCGGCACGCCGTTTCTCCCCGCGCTCGACGCGGACGCCGCCGGCGAGGTAAGGCTGGTCGATGCCGACATCGCGCGCAGGTGCCGGCAGGGGAACGTGCTCATCCACGACGGCTGGCCGGTGATCGACTGGAACATCGTCCTGAAGCACGACCAGAGGATACGGGAGCTGTTCCGCCCGGCCGCAGCCATTGCCGCCAAGGTCTCGTCCTTCATCGCGGCCGCCCGCAGCGGGGGGCACTACCTGGTCGGCGTGCACATCCGGCAGGGCGATTACCGGCAGTGGCAGGACGGGAAACACTACTTCACCTCGGAGCAGTACGCAGCGGTCATGGCGCAGGTAGCGAAGGCACACCGGGACATGCCGGTCAGGTTCATCGTTGCCGCCAGCGAACCGCAGCGGTGGGAGCTCTTCGCCGGCTTGGACTACCTCCCGGCGCCGGGGAGCGCGGTGGAGGACATGTACGTGCTGGCGCAGTGCGACGAGATCTACGGGCCGCAGAGCTCCTTTTCGGCCTGGGCCTCCTTTTACGGCAACGTCCCGGTGCACGGCATCGAGAAACTGGCCGCGGCGGCCGGGGCGTGAGCGAGGTGTTCACCATGCCTGACATGGGCGCCACGGTGAGCGTCGTCATCCCGTGCTTCAACATGGGAGCCTTCGTGGAGGAGGCGGTGGCCTCGGCTCTGGCGCAGACCCGTCCCCCGCTGGAGGTCATCGTGGTCGACGACGGCTCCGACGATGCCGGCACGCAGGCGGCGCTGGAGCGCATCGCCGCGGCCGGGACCACTTGCGTGATCAGGGGAGGGCGCGGCGGCGTGGCCCGCGCCCGCAACCGCGGCATAGAGGCGGCGCGGGGGAGCCACGTGCTGCCGCTGGACGCGGACGACCTCCTGGCGCCCGAGTTCCTGGAAAAGGCGCTGGGCCTTTTGGAGCACGACCCCGGCATCGCCATCGTGGGCACCGACGCGGAACTGTTCGGCGCCCGCACCGGCGTGCTCACCCTGCCGCGGTATTCGCGCCGGACCCTCTTGAGCCGGAACCTCTTTTTCGCCACCACGCTCTTTAGAAAGAGCGACTGGCAAAGGGCAGGGGGGTACTGCACCGGGTTCAGGTACGGCTGGGAGGACTGGGACTTCTGGATCGCCCTGACCAAGAGCCCGCTGCAGGTGGCGCGCATCGCCGAGCCGCTCTTGAAATACCGGATCCGCTCCACCTCCCGGGACCGCTCCATGGCGCTCTGGCAGAAAGGGGCCATGATGCTGCTCATGCTGGCGCGGCACTGGACGGACTACCTGCGCTCCCCGTCGGCCTTGTGGGGGCTGGTGGAAAACGCCGCTTTAACGAATAAAGGAACCTGACGAGTATGGAAGAGACCGTGCCGCACGAACTGCTCATCGAGCCCAACCGCCCCGCGCTCCACTACTGGCGCGATGCCTGGCGCTATCGCGAGCTCTTCTACTTCCTGGTATGGCGCGACATCCTGGTGCGCTACAAGCAGACCGTGGTCGGCGTCTCCTGGAGCGTGTTGCGCCCGCTTTTGACCATGCTCGCCTTCACCCTCGTTTTCGGACTGCTCGCCAAGCTCCCCTCCGACGGGACGCCGTACCCGCTCTTGGTCTTTGCCGCCATGCTTCCCTGGAACTTCTTCGCCAATGCTCTCAGCGAAGGGTCCAACTCGCTGATCGGCAACGCGAACCTCCTGACCAAGATCTACTTCCCCCGGATCATCATCCCCGCCAGCACCCTGGTGGTGAGCCTGATCGACTTCGCCATCTCCATGGCGATCATGGCCGGGATGATGCTCTGGTACGGCTATCTCCCGGGGTGGCGCATCGTGACCCTGCCGCTGTTCCTGGCCCTGGCCATGCTGGCGGTGGCGGGGTGCGCCCTGTGGTGCGCCGCGCTCAACGTACGCTACCGCGACTTCAGGTTCCTGGTGCCGTTCCTGCTCCAGTTCGGCCTCTACGTCTCCCCGGTCGGTTTCGCCAGCAGCATGGTGCCGGAAAAGTGGCGCCTTATCTACTCGTTCAATCCGATGGTGGGGGTGATCGATGGCTTCCGCTGGGCGCTCCTGACGGGGAAAACCGAGATCTACTGGCCGGGACTGCTGGTTTCCACTGCGCTTTCGGCGGCCCTGCTGCTGTCGGGGCTGTGGTACTTCCGCAAAACCGAGCGCGTACTGGCGGACGTGATATGAACAGCGCCTCTACCTGCACCGTCATCGACATCAAGGGGCTCGGCAAGCGCTACAGCATCACCCGCGGCGCCCCCGAGGACCGCTCCTCGCTGCGCGACGCGCTCTCCCGCAGCATCGCCAATGTCGGCGCAAGGCTCATGCTGCGCCCCGTCCCGGCCTCGGCGCCTGCCCGGGAGGAGTTCTGGGCGCTCGACGACGTCTCCATCGGGATCCGCGAGGGGGAGAGGGTTGGCATCATCGGCAAGAACGGCGCCGGCAAATCGACGCTGCTCAAGATCCTGTCCCGGATCACCGAGCCTACCAGCGGCAGCGTGCGCATCAAGGGACGGGTGGCGAGCCTGCTCGAGGTCGGCACCGGTTTCCACCCGGAGCTGACCGGGCGGGAGAACATCTTCCTGAACGGCGCCATCCTCGGCATGAACCGGCAGGAGATCCGGCGCAAGTTTGACGAGATCGTCGCCTTTTCCGAGGTGGAGAAGTTCCTGGACACGCCGGTGAAGCGCTACTCCTCCGGGATGTACGTGCGTCTCGCCTTCGCGGTGGCGGCGCACCTGGAGCCGGAAATCCTGATCGTGGACGAGGTGCTGGCGGTGGGGGACACCCAGTTCCAGAAAAAGTGCCTGGGCAAGATGGAGGAGGTGGGCCGGCAGGGGCGGACCGTGCTCTTCGTGAGCCACAATATGATCGCGCTGCAGTCGCTGTGCGACCGCTCCATCTGGCTGGACCAGGGCAGGGTGGTGGACGACGGCGACAGCGGCGCCGTTGTTGCCCGCTACCTGCAAAGGACCTCGCAGATGGTCCTGGAACAGAGCTGGGACGACCCTGCGTCGGCTCCGGGCAACGGGCAGGTGCGGCTGTGCTCGGCACGGCTCGACTGCGGCCAGACCGGGCATGCCACCGTCGCCACGCCGCTCGCCGTCGAATTCACGCTGGAGAACGACCTCCCCGGCGTGGAGTTGAACTACAGCATGCACCTTTACTCACTTGACGGCACCTGCGTCTTCAATTCCGCGTCGCGCTCCTTCATCGCGCAGCGCTCGCGGGTCAAGGGGGTCTGCCACATCCCGGCCAACCTTCTCAACGCCGAGGTGTACCGGGTGAAGATTATGGTGGTCAGGGACAAGTCGCTGCCGCTGTTCGAGGCAAAGGACGCCCTGGTGTTCGAGGTGAGCGACGTGGAACGGGACGGCGCCTGGTTCGGCAAGTGGGCCGGGGTGGTCCGCCCGGACCTTGCCTGGGAGATTGAAACCGCCGCGCCCGGAGATAGGCAGCTTTGACGGCGGGCGCAGACGCCCGCCGCGCACGAGGATGAAGATTTGAAGAAACCGTTCCACATCCTGGTATTCCCGGGGGGGACCGAGATCGGGCTCGAGATCCAGAAGGCGCTCGCGCCCTGCAAGGAGGTCCGGCTCTTCTCCGCCGGCTCCGACGTCTCCAACCACGCCCCCTTCGTCTTCGCCCGCCATTTCGTGCTGCCGAGCATCCACGAGCCGGGCTGGATCGAGGCGCTGAACCGGGTGGTCGAGGCGGAGTCGATCGATTACATCTTCCCTGCCTTCGATGACGTCATCGTGGCCCTGGCGCAGCACGCCGGGGCGATCAAGGCCGGCATCGTCTCTTCGCCTTTGGAGACCTGCACCGTGACCCGCTCCAAGTCCGAGACCTACCGCGTCCTGGACGGAGTAGTGCCGGTGCCGGAACGTTTCCGCTGCGCGGCCGACGTCTCCAGCTATCCCGTGTTCGTCAAGCCGGACCGGGGCGAGGGATCCCGCGACACGCACCTGGTGCATTGTGAGTCGCAGTTGCTAGCGCTTTTGCAGGCGGATCCGGAGCGGATCGCCCTTGAGTACCTTCCCGGCGAAGAGTACACCGTGGACTGCTTCTCCGACCGCGACGCCGGGCTCCTCTTCTGCGGCGCCAGGCAAAGGGTGCGCACCAAGAGCGGCATCTCCATGAGCAGTGAGGTTGCCCCTGCGCAGGAGACCTTCGCCGACTACGCCGCCCGCATCGCCGAGAGGCTCGCCTTTCACGGCGCCTGGTTCTTCCAGGTGAAGCGCGACCGGCACGGCGTCCTGAAGCTGCTCGAGGTGGCGCCGCGCATCGCCGGGACCATGGCGCTGCACCGGGTCCAGGGGGTCAATTTCCCGCTGCTGAGCATCTACGAGCAGGAGCGCTTTCCGCTCTCGCTGCTGGTGAACCGGGGTGTGGTGAGCGTGGACCGGGCCCTGGTCAACCGTTACCGCCACCAGATAAACTTCGGCACCGTCTACGTCGATCTGGACGACACCTTGATCCTGCACGGCAAGGTCAATGTCCAACTGGCTGCCTTTTTGTACCAATGCCTGAACCAGGGCAAGAAGATCGTGCTGCTCACCAGGCACGCCGGCGACCTGGACGCGACACTGGCCAGGTTCCGCCTGGCGCACCTGTTCGATGCCGTGGTTCACGTGGGCAAGGACGACACCAAGGCGCGCTACATTACCGAGCCCGACGCCATCTTTATCGACGACAGCTTCAGCGAGAGAAAGGCGGTGAGCGACCGGCTCGGTATCAGCACCTTCGACTGCAGCATGCTGGAACTGCTCATGGACGAGAGGATATAGTGATGTCGGCCCTTGTTCCCAGTCTGATGGACCAGGAATTCATCCGGATGATCCGTGGCAATATCAACGCGTTTCTGCGGCAGGCTGCAGTTACTTACGGCAGCGGCGCTGCTCGCCTGCTTGATATAGCGCCACAGGTGCACGAAGGTGCCAGAGCCTTTTTTCCTGCGGAAGTGGCGGTGGAGACGCTGGATATCGATCCCCATTCGGGATGCACGTATATTGGGGACATCTGTGATCAAAACACCTCTATCCCGGACGACAGCTTCGACCTTGTCGTCTGCACCGAGGTGTTGGAGCATACTTTGCACCCTTTCAATGCCGTGGCTGAGATGCGCAGGATGCTCAAACCCGGGGGGATGTTGCTGCTCAGCGTCCCGTTCAACTTTCGCATCCATGGTCCCTTGCCCGACTGCTGGCGTTTCACGGAGCACGGTCTGAGGGCCCTATTGAGCGAGTTCGAGGTAGTGGAACTTAATGCTCTCGAGACTGAGGACCGGCCGCTGATGCCGATCCAGTACACGGTGGTGGCCAGGAAGATATGAGGACGCTGCACATGCCCATTAAGCAGACACCTGAAATCCAGGAACTGGCGCTGTTCGGCGGCCAACCCGCCTTCAGCGACCAGCTCCACGTCGGCCGCCCCAATATAGGGGACCGCGACCAGCTGATGGCGCGCATCGGCGACATTCTCGACCGGCGCTGGCTGACCAACAATGGGCGCTACGTGCAGGAGTTCGAACAGAAGCTTGCCGAGCTGCTCGGGGTGAAGCACGTGATCGCCATGTGCAACGCCACCATCGCCCTCGAGATCACCATCCGTGCGCTCGGCCTACAGGGGGAGGTCATCGTCCCCTCCTTCACTTTTGTCGCGACCGCGCACTCGCTGCAATGGCAGGAGATCACCCCGGTTTTCTGCGACATCGATCCGGCCACGCACCACATCGACCCGGCCCAGGTGGAGCGGATGATCACCCCGCGCTCCAGCGGCATCATCGGCGTCCACCTCTGGGGTAGGCCCTGTGACGTGGAGGCGCTGACCGACATCGCGCGGCGCCACGACCTGAAGCTCATGTTCGACGCGGCCCATGCCTTCGGCTGTTCCCACAAGGGGCGCATGATCGGCGGCTTCGGCAACGCCGAGGTGTTCAGCTTCCACGCCACCAAGTTCTTCAACACCCTCGAGGGGGGTGCGGTCACCACCGACGACGACGAGCTGGCCGCCAAGATCCGCCTGATGAAGAACTTCGGCTTCGCCGGTTACGACAACGTCATCTACATTGGCACCAACGGCAAAATGAACGAGTTTTCTGCCGCCATGGGACTGACCGGGCTGGAAAGTCTCGAACAGTTCATCGCTGCCAACATGGACAATTACCGCAGTTACCAGGACGGGCTGCGCGGGATCCCCGGAGTGACGTTGCTGCCGTACCGGGAAGAGAAGTGCAACTACCAGTACATCGTCTGCGAGATCGATGAGGTTGCTGCGGGTCTTGGGCGCGACGCACTGTTGAAGGTCCTGCATGCCGAGAACGTCATTGCACGCCGCTACTTCTACCCGGGGTGCCACCGGATGGAGCCCTACCGCTCCTACTTCCCGCATGCGGGGCTGCTGCTGCCCGAGACGGAGCGGCTTTCCCAGCGGGTCTTGCTGCTGCCGACGGGCACTGCCGTGGGGGGTGCCGAGATTGACCGGATCTGCCGCATCATCGCATTTGCCGTCGCCAATGCGCCCGCCATCGCGCATCGGCAGGAACTGCAGGGATGACCTGATGACCCTCAGCGTCCTTATGATCACCTACAACCAGGAGCGGTACGTCGCCCAGGCCTTGGACAGCATCCTGATGCAGCAGGTGGATTTCCCCTACGAGATCGTGATCGGGGACGACTGCTCCACCGACGGCACCAGGAGCATCCTCGAGCTGTACCAGCGGAGGTTCCCCGACCTGATCAGGCTGCTGCCGCCGGAAAAGAACTTGGGGCCGGTGCGCAACCTGCTGCGCGTCTTCGCCGCCTGCCGCGGCCAGTTCGTCGCCATGTTGGAGGGGGACGATTACTGGACCTGTCCGGAGAAGCTACAGGAGCAGGTCGATTTCCTGCGCCGCAATCACCAGTTTGTGATCTGTTTCACCAACAGCCTGGTGGTCGACGAGGAGGGCGCCACCATCAGACCCAGCCGGCTGGAGGCGGATCGCAGCCGCAACCTGTCCCAGGCGGACATCATCAACGGCCTGGTCCCCCCCACCAATACCGTGGTCTTCAGAAACGGCTTGGTGCGCAGCTTCCCGCGCTCGTTTTACCGCTGCGTCAACGGCGACTCGCTGCTGTTCAGCGTGCTGACGGAGTACGGCGACGCCGCTTTCATCGACCGGCATACCGCCGCCTACCGATCCCACGCCGGCGGGATCTGGTCCTACAAGCCGGAGGCCTACCAGAAGCTGAACACGCTTTTGACCAGGCAGGCACTGCTGCACCGGTTCGGCACCCGTTACCGGGCCGTCCTGCTCCCCGAGATCCAGTGGAGCTACCGGGAATTGATGGAACTTTACAAGGACGAGAAAAAGGTCGGCAAATTCGCAGGGACCTTCTCCAACTACCTGTTCAACAACGCCAGGTGCGGCGTCTTCAACCTGCGCGACGACCTGCGCTACTTTGTGTTCGGAGTCGCCGCTGCCTTGCGCCGCTGACCGCACCTGCCGCACGTTTGGCCATAAAAGGAACCGCATGACCGAGATGTCCCCGCAACCGCAGCCCACCCTGAGTTTCGTGATGATCGTGTTGAACGGCATGCCGTTTCTCGAGTGCGTGCTGAAAAGCGTCTACCGCTCCGCGCACGACATCGTCATCATCGAAGGGGCGGTGGAAAACTGCATGTTCGCGGCCAACCCCGACGGGAGCTCCTGCGACGGCACGGTGGAGGCGATCAGGAGTTTCCCCGACCCGCAGGGCAAGATCCGGCTCATCCAGGGGAAATGGGCCGAAAAGCTGGAGATGCAGAACCACGCCCTGCAGTTCACCACCGGCGATTACATCTGGCTGGTCGATGCGGACGAGGTGTACAAGGAAGAGGACATCGAGCGCCTGCGCGCCGTGCTGGCCCGGGACCCCGGCATCGCCCGGGTCGACGTCACCCTGGACAACTTCTGGAAGGGGTTCGACTACATCTTCGACTCGGACAAGTTCGCCGAGAGCGAGTTCCACTGCCGCCGCGTCTTCCGCAACTACCCCGGCGCGCGTTTCACCACCCACCGCCCCCCCACCATGGCGGTCCAGGAGGGGAGGGTGCTGAGCGCGCCGGAAACCAGGGCGCTCAACGTCTACCCCTACCATTACAGCTACGTGCTCTGGAGCCAGGTCTACCAGAAGGTGGAACTCTACCATCGCTACGGTTGGGGCAAACAGTGGGAGCTCGATCTCGACGCCTGGTATCGCGACTTCTTCCTGCAGTGGCGCCCGGAACGGCGGGCGGAGCTGGAGAGCCGCTACCCGGTCTGGACCGGCGATCCCGACTCCCGCACCGTTCCCTTCACCGGCGAGCATCCTCCCGCCGTGGCGGAACTGGTGGCCCGCTACCGGGGCGGTGACCCCGGTCCTGCCGCGGTTTCCGAGGCCGAGGCGGCGCGGGTCATCGGCGCGCCGGTCTTCCGCAAGATGGCCCTGAGGGCCCTGGAGCAGGTGTACCTGGCCGGGGGGGCGCGCGAGCGCTACGGCCTCGACAGTGGCGGCAACGGCAGAGAAGGCGAGCCCTACTGGGACCGGCAGATCGCGCTCGCTTTCCTGGCGGCCATGCTCCGTCCCGAGCGCTACCTGGAGGTCGGCTCCGGCAACAGCGGCAGCATGATCCAGGTCCTGCACAACGCGTCGCCAAGCTACCTCTTAGGCGTCGACCCCTCGCTGTCCCGCGACGTCCGCAAGCTCCTCGCCGACTACCGGCGCGGCGCCGGGTGCGACGCGCGCGTGCGCCACAGGCGCGGCAGCGGCCGCAGCATCATGGAGCGGCTGGTCTCCCAAGGGGAGTCCTTCGACCTCATCTCCATCTCCGGCGGACGGCCCCGCGAGGACGTCTGGAACGACCTGGCATCGGCCGCGGCGCTGGTCGCCGACCGGGGCGCCATCGTCTTCGACGGCATCAACCACCCCGGGCACCGCGAGCTGTACTCCCTTTGCCATCGCTTCATGCTGAGGTACCAGCACTTCAAGCTGCTGCTTAACTCGACCCAGGGCGACGGCTGCGCCATCTTCCTCAAGGGGGGCTCGGTGGAGGAGCTCCTGGGGCGGGGCTTAAGGCTCGCCGCGCGCTCGGTCCGGGTGGCGGGCGAGGAGCAGCAGGCGCAGGAAACGACCCTCACCAGCATCGACACGCACTCCTCCTTTGCCGAAAGCATCCGTGCGGTTTTCGAAAAGGCGCGCCCGACGCGCATCATCGAGACCGGCACCTTCCACGGCGAGGGGACCACGCGCATCATCGCCTCCTGCCTGCGCGACCTGGGGCTGGACGACGCCCGTTTCTACTCCATCGAGTGCAATCCGGAAAACCATCGCATCGCCGGCGAAAACCTGGCGCAGGCCGGGCTGGCGGCGCGGGTGCAGCTGGTGCACGGCCTGTCGGTGCCGGGAAGGCTGCTCCCTTCCCGGGACGTGATACGGGAAAAGCTGGTCTACAACCTGAACGGCAAGGCGGGCTACGTCGACCACGACGCCGCCGTGCGCACTCAGCGCTATCTCGCCGAGACCGACTTCGCCGGTATCGAGGAGGCCAGGCTCGACCACTGCCTGGCGCTTCTGGACGGGGCCCCGGATTTCGTGCTCCTGGACAGCGGCGGCCACATGGGCAACATCGAGTTCAACTACCTGGTCGAGCGCCTGTACGCCCCCTGCTACATCGCCCTCGACGACATCAACCACGTCAAGCACGCCAGGAGCTTCCGGCAGATGCAGAAGGACCCCCGTTTCACCATGGCGGTCGCCGCGCCGGAGAAATTCGGTTTCTGCATCGCGCGCTTCGTCCCGGCCGGGTCCGGCGCGCGCCCGAGGCGGCTGCTCTGGATCAGGACCGACGCCATCGGCGACAGCATCATCTCGCTTCCCGCGCTGGCTAGAATCGCTGCCGCCGACCCCGCCGCCTGGATCACGGTGCTCTGCCAGGAACACGTGGCGGAACTCTACGATGCCTGCCCGTTCGTCGACGAGGTGATCACCTTCGAGCGCCGCCGCGCCTACGATGACGCCCGCTACCGCAACACCATCGTCGCGCTGCTGCGCGAGCTGCAGGCCGACCTGTGCGTGACGCCGGTGTTGTCGCGCGAGGCGCTTACCGACTGTTTCGCACTGGGGAGCGGGGCCAGGGAGCGCGTCGCCTTCTCCGGCAACGACTGCAACCTGCCGGCGGAGACCCTGCGCCAGAACAACCGTCACTACACGAAACTGGTCCAGATTGCGGAGGAAGCCGGGGGACGCGAGTCGGCCTCCCATCCTATGCTGCTGTCTGCACTGGGGATCGCATCCGATCACCTCGAGCCGGCGGTCTGGCTCACCCCGGAAGACCGCGATGTCGCCGAGCGGCTGTTGCATGAGCATCAGCTCGATCCGGCCCGGACGGTGGCCTTTTTCCCGGGGGCGCAGCACAGCTACCGCGAGGGGCTCGAGTACCGGGCGGCGCTGCAGGAGTTCTGCACCAGGCACGGCTTTGCCGTGCTGGCGCTGGGAGGCGTCACCGACAGCGCCATTATCGGCAGCAATACCCCGGACGCCCCGGTGCGCCTCGTCGACCTCTCCGGCAAGACCACCATCCGCCAGGCCTGCGCCCTGATCGCCCGGTGCGCGCTGGCCGTCGGTGCGGAAAGCGGGCTCGCTCACGCCGCGGCCGCGGTGGGGACGCCGCACGTGGTGCTGCTCGGCGGCGGACACTTCGGCCGCTTCATGCCCTACGCTGCCACCACCACCGCCGCGGTCCTGCCGCTGGAGTGTTTCGGCTGCAACTGGAAATGCAGGTATCCCCGCCACCACTGTATCGGCGGCGTGGGGAGCCGCACCATTGCCGTCGCCATGGAACTGTCGCTTGCGCCCGCTGGCCCCCATCCCCGCATCGTCGCGCAGGGCTCGTCCTGCTGGCCCGCCGGGGAGGGGATGCCCAGGTGGGATCTGGCCGCGCTGCGTGGACTGGATCTGGCTGTCGCGGTGACCCTCGTGGAACAGGACGGGACGCGGTCGGAGTTTGTCCAGGAGCCCCAAGCGCATGGCGCCGTTGCTCCCCCTGCCGGACTGCCCCCCGCAGGCCCTGCGGAACTGTCGGAGCTTTTGACCCGCTGGGGGCTCGAGGCAAGCATCCCGCCGTCGCGATACCTGCCGGAGCTCTGGAGCCGACGGAAGCAGGAGGGGGGGGCGGTTGTGGCCGTCCGCCGGGGACTCGCCTATCTCAAACGTTGGCGGCAGGAGCAAATGCCATGATCGCTGCGACTCAAAGACCCATGCCGGCTGCGGCCGTGAAGGTTTCGGTGGTGCTCGGCTCCTACAACCGCGCGCGTTTTCTCAAGGGCACCGTAGCCAGCATCCGCGAGGAACTGGCGCGCTGCCCGTTCCGCTCCGAGATCATCGTGGTGGACGGCGGTTCGACCGACGGCTCCCTCGCCTGGCTCCTGAAGCAAAAAGACATCCTGACCATCGTTCAGCATAACCGCGGGGAGTGGCAGGGTAGGGCGATAGAGCGCCGCTCCTGGGGCTACTTCATGAACCTCGCCTTCAAGGTCGCCCAGGGCGAGTACGTCTGCATGCTGAGCGACGACTGCCTCGCGGTGCCTGGGGCGATCCTCAATGGCGTCACGTTGTGCGATGAGAGGCGTGCCGCGGGGGAGAGGATCGGGGCAGCTGCCTTCTACTGGCGGGACTGGCCGCACGAGGAGCGCTACCGGGTCGGCCTCACCTTCGGGGGGAGGATGTTCGTGAACCACGGCCTCTACCTCAAGGAAGCGCTGGAGGCGGTGGGGTACGCCGACGAGGAGAACTACCTCTTCTACCATGCCGACGGCGATCTCTGCCTCAGGATGTGGCAAGCCGGGTATCCCTGCATCGATGCGCCCGACTCCTACGTCGAGCACCACGCCCACGCCAACGTCAGCGTGCGAGACAGCAACGCCGCCGTGCAGAAGGGCGATTGGGAGCGCTATGTCCAGACGTGGGGATCGTTGGGAGTCCCGCAGCAGGATTGGCTGGTGCGGGAATATCGGGACCCGGCGCGCACGGTGCGTAAATTTCCCCGCGCCTGGTTTGGAGGTCGCTCGTGAAGCTGCACCTCGGCTGCGGCCAGAGGTACCTCGACGGGTACCTGAACATAGATTTCCCGCTCTCCTGCCACACGGCCCAGACCAGCAGTGTGGCCGACCTTCATGCCGACATCACCACGCTCAGGTATCCCGCCGGCAGCGTGGCGGAGGTCCGGCTGCATCATGTCTTCGAGCACTTCCCCCGGCCGGTCGCCTGCGGGCTCCTCGCCTGCTGGTACTCGTGGCTTGAGCCCGGCGGCATCCTCACCATCGAGGTCCCCGATTTCCGCCGGACGGCCCTGGCGCTCATGAACCCGTTCAACTCCCTTAAGCAGCGCGCCATCGCCGAGCGCCACCTTTTCGGCTCGCACGAGGCCCCGTGGGCTGTGCACTGCGAGGGGTACACCGCCAGCCTGCTGCAGACGATGCTCGGGGAATTCGGTTTCACCGTGGATAAGATCACCAAAAGCGCCTGGGGAGGGACCTACAACCTGGAGGTCGTCGCCCGCAGGGACGCTGCATCCTTCTCCCGCGACCAGGTTGTCGCCCGGGCCTCCGCTTTCCTGGAACATTTCCTGGTCGATTCCGGCACATCCGAGCTGGCTATTCACACTGTCTGGATGGCCGCCTTTGCCGGGCAGTTGGACAAAGGGTGGGCGGCGTGACCACGGTCTCGGTCATCATCGCCACCTGGAACCGTTCCGCCTCGCTGCAGCGCGCGGTGCGTAGCGCGCTGGCCCAGAGCCATTCCCCACTGGAGGTGCTGGTCTGCGGCGACGGCTGCACCGATGACAGCCGGGAGGTGATCGACGCCATCGGCGACAGCCGCGTCATCTGGCTCCCCGCCGAGCGGGCCGGGCGGCCGGCGGTGCCGAGAAACCGCGGCATCGGTCGCAGCAGCGGGGAGTGGCTGGCGTTTCTCGACGACGACGACGTCTGGCTGCCGGAAAAGCTGGAGCTGCAGCTCCGCGAGGCTTATTCCAGTCGCTGCGACGCGGTATGCTCGGACGCCTGGCGGGTAAGGCCGGGCGCGGCACCCGGCGCCGAAGCGCTTCTCGGCGGCAAGAGCACGCTGCTGCGCTTCCCGGACCTGCTGCGGGAAAACCGGGTCATCTGCAGTTCCATGCTGGTGCGCCGCGAAGTCGTTGCTGCCGCCGCCGGGTTCCCCGAGGACGAGCGGCTGCGGGCGCTGGAGGACTACGCCCTGTGGCTCAGGATTGCCGACGCCACCGACATAGCGTACCTGGCTCGCCCGTTGCTGAACTACACCGACGTCCCGCAAGGGAGCATCCGGAAGGACTCCATCTCCGAGTTCGAGCAGCGCCAGTTGGTCATGAAGAGTTTCCTGGCCTGGAAGGGCCTAGCCGGCGGGATTTCGACCAACTCTCTCAGGCTGTTGGCCTGTTTGCTGCGTGAAAAGGTCCGCCACATGTTGGGCAAGTAATTGAACCGTTGTGACTATCCCCCGAAGCTTTTACCCCCTGGTTACATCGAGGGTCCTAGATGCAGAACCTGAAACAAAACCGCATCACGCTCTCCGGCACCACCTGGGCCTGGGGTGCCCTGCTGTTGTCCTGGGTGCTGGTGTTCACCCCGCACCTGGTGAACAGCGGGTTCGTATCCGATGACTGGAGCGTGGTGCGCAGTGCCTTCGGTTTTGCCGACTTCTGGGACCTGTACCGTTCCTGGTTCCCCCTGTTCTCCAACCGTCCCGTGGCCCCGCTGGTGCTGTCGCTGGTCGCCAAGGTCTCCCTGGCGGACCCGAGGGGGTACATCCTGGTCGGCCTCGCGTTCTGGCTCTCCAGCCTGGTCATCCTGGCCAACGTCCTGAAAAGGTTCCTCTCGCTGCGCTTCGTGGTGGTCTTTCTCGCGCTGGCGAGTTTTCCGTCCATCGCGTCCACGGTCATCTTTTCCATCGCCACGCAACTGGTGGGCGTTGCCAGCATCTTCTTCTGGAGCCTCTCCTTCCTGCTGCTCGACCGGCACCTCGCCGGCAAGGGGCGGCTCTACCTGGCCGGGTCGTACTTCCTGGTTCTGTTGAGCCTGTTGACCTACGAGATCACCCTGCCGCTCCTGGCCCTTAACGTTCTCTACCCGGCCCTCTTTCAACCGGCCTGGTCCCGGACGACCGTGAAGCGCCACCTTGCGCTCTACCTGGCGCCGATGGGCGGCGTGGTGACCCTGATCCTGCTGCTTCAGAAGGTGGTCATGCCTGCCTTCATGACGGTGTACTCCAGGTTTTCCCCGGGCCCGCTGAGCAACTGCCTGCACAACTTCCTCACGTGGTGCTGGGCCCTGCTGGTGGACCTCCCGCTGCTGTTGCTCAACTCCGTGCAGACCGTGTTCGAGTTCCGTAGCGGCGACCCCAGCCTGAAGGGCGCCGCGTTATTGTTGGCCCTTTTGTTCGCCGTCCTGCTGTACGGTGTCGGGCGGGCCAACACCTCCACCTCTGCAGGGACCGCGTCGCAGCGGGAAAAAAAGATCCATTTGCTGGGGATCATCCTCCTTGCCCTGTTCCTGGCCTCCTTCCTGTACATCCTGTCCGGTTCCGGCGCCCAGGTGGCGGGGTACCCCAACCGGGGCATGACCTCGACCTGGATCGTCCTGGCACTGCTGGTTGCCGTGACCGCCGACCTGTTCTGGGACCTCCCGTTGGCCGTGCTGGTCTTTTTGCTCATCTTCCTGAACCTCTGCTGCTTCATGGTGCAACGCGAACGGTACGCGGTCTCCTGGTCCCTGCAGCGCGAGATAGCCGCGTCCGCGGCCTCCAAGCTGGTGGCGGCCAGGGTGCCCATGCAGCACGCCACCCTGCTCGGGCATGTCCCGTGGCATGTGCCCGACAACCTCAACGGGGAGGTGGTTTTTCAGGACTCCTGGGACTTCAGTGCCGCACTCTGGTTTGCCGATAAAACGATCAACGTGAGCGCCATGCCGGTGAACCCGTCGAGCCTGCCCCGGTTCAAGGTGCGCGCCGACGGCGTGGCGCTCGACTACTGGGAGTCCAACTACGGGAACCTCTGGTTTTACGAGTACAACGCGCGTCTGGGCAGCGCGAGCCTGGTCCGGATCGCCAACGCTGGTGACGCCAAGGCCGTCGCGGCCCGGGTTGCCGCGGCAAAGTTCAACAGCTGGCGCCCCCCGGTGTCGGAGCGGGTGAAAGAACTGTTCGGCGGTCGGGTTTCCCTGCCGTTGGCCGCCGCCATCTCCCTGCTCTATGGAGTCTTCTTCTGGCTGTTGTCGCGCGGCCGCCATCGCCTGGAGTTGCCCGTTTCCCACTCCGGCGTCTGCCGCGTATGCGGCGGCACCTGCTTCAGCACCTGGAAGGATGGTGATGTCCTTCCCGAAGCGGTCAGCGCCGACCACTTCAAGGTGACCGACAGCAGTTACGGCACCACCTACGCCATAGAGCGCTGCGCCGGGTGCGGTTTCTACCAGGGGAGCAGCAGCGACGTGCTGGAGTACTATCGCGCCATGGAGGACCCGGAATACGAATCCGGCAGGATCGCCAGGACCAGGCAGTTCCGCGACGTGATCGGCACCCTGGGCCGCTTCGTGCCCAGCGGCCGTCTGCTCGACGTGGGAGCCGGCACCGGCATGCTGGTCGAGGAGGCGCTTGCCTGCGGCTACCACGCCGAAGGTATCGAGCCGTCCCGGTGGATGTCCGCGCAGGCCCGACAGATGGGGCTTCCCGTGGTAAACGGCGTGCTGCCTGACCCGAGGGTATCCGGTCCCTTTGCGGCGGCTACGCTGGTCGACGTCATCGAGCACGTCACCGATCCTGCGCAACTGCTGGCCGAGGTCCACGGGCTCATCGAGCCCGGCGGCTACCTGCTTCTCACCACCCCCGACATCGAATCCGTTGCTGCGCGGGTGATGGGGAGGCGGTGGTGGCACTTCCGCCTGGCCCACGTGAGCTATTTCAGCAGCCGCACCATCTCGCTTTTGCTGCAGCGCTGCGGCTTCGAGATCGTCCATGTCAGCAGGCCGACCTGGTACTTCGAGCTCGCCTACCTCGTCGAGCGACTGCTGACCTTCGTCCCCGGCGTCAACTTCCGGCTGCCGGCGCGCTTTGCCAAGTCCGTCGTGCCCCTCAACCTTTTCGATTCGATGCAGATCGTATGCAGGAAAAGATGATGCCTTACGCACCGTACCTGGAGTTGGCGAGGATTCCCCACTGGATCAAGAACATCCTCGTCCTGCCCGGAATCCTGATCGCGCTGATGATGGGGCTCCCCATGCCCCCCTCGTGGCACGTCATCATGCTGATGGCGCTGTTCGCGGTGGGGTTTGCCGCCTCGGCCAATTACGTCATCAACGAGTGGCTCGACGCCCCCTTCGACAAGTACCATCCCCTGAAGAAGGACCGCCCCTCGGTCACCGGGCGGGTCTCCCGCGGCGGGGTCTACCTGGAGTACGCGCTGCTCTGCGTGGCATCTCTGCTGCTTGCCGCGCAGATCAACAGGATGTTTCTCTACAACGTGGTCTGGCTGCTGCTCATGGGGGTGGTCTACAACGTGAAGCCCCTGCGCACCAAGGAGAAGCCCTACCTCGACGTGCTGAGCGAATCGGTCAACAACATCATCAGGTTCATGCTGGGATGGTCCACCATCACCTCCGTCTACCTCCCCAGTTCCAGCATCCTGATCAGCTACTGGATGGGGGGCGCTTTCCTGATGGCGGTCAAGCGGCTGGCGGAGTACCGCTACATCGGCGACCGCGACAGCGCCGCCCTGTACCGGCTCTCCTTCAAGTCCTACACCGAGGAGAAACTCCTGATCTCCATCCTGTTCTACGCCATAGTCTCCATCTTTTTCTGGGGCGTCTTCCTGGTGAAGTACAAGATCGAGTTCATCATCAGCGTCCCCTTTTTCGCGTTGCTCTTCTGCTGGTACCTCAAGCTGGGATTGCGGGAAAACTCGGTGGCGCAGCGCCCTGAAAGCCTCTACAAGGAGTACGGTCTCCTCTCGTACTGCGTCTTCCTGGTGGCGCTTTTGCTCGTGCTCACCTTCTGCGAGATCGAGGCCCTGCACACCTTCTTGAGGACCGACCTGATATCGATATGAAAATACCTCTCCCCGCCGCGCTGGAAGGGGTCGAAGGGGTCATCCTCGACCTCGACGGCACCCTCTACGACCAGAAACGGTTGCGGCTGCAGATGGCGCTCGAACTGGCGTCAACCCTGCTGCTGCGCCCCTGGCGCTGCAAAGAGGCGCTCATCCTGTTCCGGTTCCGCCGCATCCGCGAGGCGTTGGCCGACGCGCTACCGGGCGACGTGTCCAGTCGATCCTACCTGCTGACGGCGCAAGCCTGTGACTGCGAGATCGACCAGGTGCGGGATGTGGTGCAGGAGTGGATCTACCGCCGTCCTTTGCGGCACCTGGGACGGTTCCGTTATCCCCTGGTCGATGTGCTCCTTGCCGCCTTGGCTCAGCGGCGCATCAACGTTGCCGTCTGCTCCGATTATCACGCCGTCGACAAACTGGCGGCCCTGCGCCTGGAGCATCTTTCTTCCTGGTCGGCCGAGGATCCTGCCGTGGACCGGCTCAAGCCCGATCCTGCCGGCCTGCTGCATATCTGCCGGCAGTGGCAAGTGGCGCCGCAGGCGTGCCTCGTCATCGGTGATCGCGACGACCGCGACGGCGAGGCCGCGCGCCGGGCGGGAATGAGGTCCCTGGTCGTCCCCGGCGGGCTCAGGTTCAAGACCATTGACCAGATGTTCCAAGGTATGCAATAAGATACTGGCCAGTAGCTGTCGCGGAGGATTCCATTCAGAAGTTGAAGATACTTCATACCGTTGAATCGTACCTGCCCGCCATGAACGGGATGGCCGAGGTCGTGAGGCAGTTGTCCGAACGCCTGGTCCAGTCGGGGCACGACGTGACGGTGGCGACCAGTGCCGCCGCCGGCAGGGGAGAGATCGATACCCGCGGCGTCAGGGTGGTCGAGTTCCCGGTTTCCGGCAACGCCGTCGTCGGCTATTGCGGTGCTGCCGCATCCTACCAACAGTTTCTGCTCGATTCCGACTTCGACGTCGTCGTCAATTTTGCCGCCCAGCAGTGGGCGACCGACCTGACCCTGCCGCTGCTGTCCCGCATCAGGGGGCGCAAGGTCCTGGTCCCCACCGGTTTCTCCTCGCTGTTCTCGCCCAGCTTCCACAACTACTTCGAGCAGATGCCGGGGTACATGAAGCTCTACGACATGAACGTGTTCCTCTCCGACGAGTATCGCGACATCACCTTCGCACGCAGGCACGGGGTCGAGAGGCTCGCCCTGATCCCCAACGGCGCCGCGGCTGATGAATTCCTGGAGCCGCTCCCCGACATCCGGCCGCAGCTCGGTGTTGCGGCCGATGAATTCCTCATCCTGCACGTCGGCAGCCATACCTGGCTCAAGGGGCATGACGATGCCATGGAGATCTTCCGCATGGCCGACCTTACCGGCGCCACGCTGCTCATGGTGGGGATGTCGCTCCCCGGCGGCTGCGGCGCTGAATGCCGGCGCCGTGCCGCGCGACTCAACGACAGCGAGCGCATGCGCCGGCAGGGAAAGCGGATCATGGTGGTCGAGCTCTCCCGCCGCGATACCGTAGCCGCCTACCAGTGCGCAGACCTGTTCCTGTTCCCTTCCAACATCGAGTGCTCGCCGGTGGTCCTCTTCGAGTGCATGGCCTCCCGGACACCCTTTCTGTGCACCGATGCCGGCAACAGCGCCGAGATCATCCGCTGGTCCAACGGCGCCGGCGTGCTCCTTCCTTCCGCCCGCCCCGCGCTGCTCCCCCGTCACGGCGGCATCGTGGCACGCATCAGGGAAAAGGTGAGGATCATGACCGGGCGCTCCGATGACCATGCCGGGGTGCGGGCGCATGGTGGCGGTTCCGCCCGCGTTCTCTCTGAAATCTACCGTGACGGCGAGCGGCGCCGCCGGATGGGTGAGGCCGGCTTCGACGCCTGGCAGGAGCGTTTCACCTGGGAGAAGATCGCAAAGCAGTACGAAGAGCTGTACCGCACCCTGGTGGCGGGAGGTGCGCCATGATTGCGGTCCGGCTCATGGGGGGACTGGGCAACCAGATGTTCCAGTACGCCGCGGGCAGAAGCCTCGCGCTGCGTCTGGGCGTCGAGTTGAAGCTGGATCTCTCCTTCCTGGAAGGGGACCAGAGCGGCAACACGCCCCGCAGCTACGCGCTCGATGGCCTCAGCATCGCTGCCGGCAAGGCCACCCCCTGGGAGATTGCCGTCCTTACCGGAACCGCGCCCGGCCTGGTGCAGGGGGTGGCGGCGCGCCTGGTGCACAGGGCCCGCGGCTGCGTCGCCTTTCGGGAGAAGCATTTCCAGGTGGTGCCGGAATTCTTCTCCCTGCCTGACAACGTGCACCTCCTGGGGTACTGGCAGTCCGAGCGCTACTTCGCCGGGCACCGGGACGTGATCCGGAAAGAGTTTGCCGTGAAGGGAGACCTCGCCGGGCGCAACCTGGAAATGGCGGCGGAGATAGGCAAGGCGAACGCGGTTTCCCTGCACGTGCGCCGTGGCGACTATGCCGCCGACCCCACCACCCGCGCGCTGCACCAGGTCTGCGATGCCGGCTACTACCGCGCCGCCGAAGACGTGATAGCCCGCGAGGTGGACAATCCGCACTTCTTCGTCTTTTCCGACGACCCGGAGTGGGCCCGGGAAAACCTGGAGCTGCGCCACCCGGCCACCTACGTCGGCCACAACGGCGCGCACCCCCATGAAGACCTGCGCCTGATGAGCCTGTGCCGGCACCACGTCATCGCCAACAGCTCGTTCAGCTGGTGGGGCGCCTGGCTGGCGACCAACAGGGGGCAGGTGGTCGTTGCCCCCAGTCGGTGGTTCAACGATCCCGCCATCGACACCAGCGACGTCACCCCGGCCGGGTGGTACCGGCTATGACGGCTACCACTGCGCCCAAAGTCAGCGTCGTGATGCCGGTCTACAACGGCGGCCGCTTCGTCGCCGAGGCGATCGACAGCATCCTGCGGCAGAGCTTCACCGACTTCGAATTCCTCGTGGTAGACGACGGTTCGACCGACGACAGCGCCGCGGTGCTGCGCTCTTTCAGCGATCCCCGCATGAGGCTCCTGGGCGACGGGGTGAACCGGGGCGTGGTCGGTGCGCTCAACCTCGGCTTCGCAGCCGCTGCCGGCCGGTATGTCGCGCGCATGGACGCCGACGATGTCAGTCTCCCCGACCGGCTGCAGCGCCAGGTCGATTTCCTGGACGCCAATCCCGGCATCGACGTCTGCGGCGGGTGGATGGAGGCCTTCGACGGGCGCGGCGCCACGCTGTGGCAGGCGCCCCTCGAGGATAGCGAGATCAGGTCCTGGTTCCTGTTCGAGAACGTCATCTACCATCCCACGGTGATGCTGCGCCGCAGCGTGCTGCTCGACGGGACCGTGCGCTACGACCGCGACTTCCCGCACGCGGAGGACTACGAACTGTGGACGCGCATGCTGGACACCTGGCGCTTCGCGAATCTCGGCGAGGTGCTGCTGTGCTACCGCCTGCATGACCAGAGCGTGGGACAGCGGGAAAACACGACACAGAGGGAGACAGGGGCGAGGGTGCGCCGGCGCCTGCTGGCCGGGCTCCACCTCGATGTCACCGACGCCGAGCTTGCACTGCACGAAGCCCTCGCCTCCTGGCGGGTCGAGGCCGATACCGCCTTCCTGGACCGGGCCCAGGCCTGGCTGCTGAAACTGCTGCAGGCAAACCGCGAGCGTCAACTGGTGCCGCCGGCGGTACTGGAACCGGTGCTGGCGAGACGCTGGTACCAGGTCTGCTTTATCGCCGCCCCGGCCGGCATGGCCGCCTACCGCTGCTTCTTCCGCTCTCCCCTGGCGGGTGCGCTGCAGCTGCCGCTGCGGGACCGCCTGATTTTCGCGTTGAGCGCGCTGCTGCGCCGGGGAGAGAGATGAGCCGGGTCGCGATGAAAATAGCTGTAGTCGCTCCCACCGCGCCGCCGCACGGCGCCGGCGGCGTCACCAGCTCTCATTACCAGCTCTACCGCCTGCTGCGCGAGCGGGGGCTCGACGCGACGCTGTTGACCTTCGACGAGCGGGAGAGGCACATCCCGGACCCCGAGATCCTGCGCTTTGGCGCCTCGCGGCGCGAGCGCTCCCTGCTGGCCCTCTGCTCGGCGCTGTACTTGAAAAGCCAGGGATCGAAGCGGCTCGCCTATCACCTGGCCGACATCCTGTGCGCCGTCCCCGGCGTGCTGCGCATGAACCGGGCGCTGCGCCGGCTCGGGCCGGACCGGATCATCATCCCCGACCACTGCGCACCGGGGCTGTTTCTGGACCAGGGGCATGCCCGGGTCACCATGGTCGCCCATCACAACCCCGCCCGCTTCATGGCAACGCCCCTGATCGGCGACTTCTGCCCCATCGACGTGCAGCGGGCGGTCGCGCTGGAACAGCGGGTCCTGCGCAAGGTGGACGGGGTGGTCGCGCCCTCGGCCTACATGGAGCGCGTCTTCAGGGAAACCTTCCGTTTCGACGGGCCGGTCACCACCATTCACAACCCGCTCGACGCCGCCTTTGTCGAGAGGGTGCCGGCGCGCGACCCGCGCCCGGAAATGGGATTGCCGGCGCATGCCCCGGTGGTGTACATACCCTCCGCGGGGAGCGTCCTCAAGGGCGCGCGTTTCGTCGCCGACATCGTCGGCAGGGTGGGGCGGGGCTGCCCCGGTGCCATCGGCTTCTACCTGTCCGGCGCCATCCCGCCCGAGCTGTCCCGTGAACTGCTCGCGCTACCGGACAACGTCCGCATCTTGGCACCCGGTCACGTCGACAACGAGGTCAACGTCGCCTATCTGAAGTCGTGCAGCTTCGGCATCTCGCCCACCCTGATCGAGAACTTCAGCATGGCGATACTGGAGGCGGTCTTCTGCGGGCTCCCCATGGCCGTTTTCGCCGTGGGGGGCAACGCAGAGATCGTCAGCGACGGCGTCAACGGTTTCTGCGTCCCCTGTCCCGACGTGGCGGCGCTGACCGACGCCGCCGCCCGCTTGCTCGACCCCGCTACCTGCCAAGAGATGGGGCACAACGCGCTGCGGATGGCGCGAGAACGTTTTTCCGCCGCGGCGGTCGTCGATCGTTACCTTGATTTTTGCGGCTGCCAGGCCCCGCCTGCAGCCAGGAGTTGATGATATGCACCGGATGGAACCAGAAGTGGAGAGTACGCTCGATGCGGTGATCCGCGAATTGCGCGCGGAGCCGGTGGACCTGCTCGACCTGGGAGAAGGGGAGGGGGAGTCGGTCTACCTCGAGCATTCCCGCTGCTCCTACCTGCGCACCCTGTACGACATCGTGGCGCTGGCCGATAAGGCGCAGCGCCCCCGGCAGGAGATCCGGATCCTGGAGATCGGCGCCTTTCTGGGCGTGGTCAGCTGTGCCCTGGCGCGGCTGGGCTTCTCGGTCACCGCGCTCGACATCCCTGAATTCATGGGCAACGAGCGGGTGCTGGCGCGCTACCGGCGCTACGGCGTGACGACGGCGTCGGCCAACCTGCGCGACTATGCGCTGCCGCTCGCTTCCGCAAGCTTCGACACGGTGATCATGTGCGAGACGCTGGAGCATCTCAATTTCAACCCGCTCCCCGTGGTCGCCGAGGTGAACCGCGTGCTGCGCAGAGAAGGGGCCTTCTACCTGTCGCTTCCCAACCAGGCGTCCCTGGTCAACCGGGTGAAGCTCATGGCCGGGCGCTCCATTCACAACCCCATCGGCGACTTCGCCGCGCAACTGGGGCGCGACCGCAACATGATCGTCGGCATCCACTGGCGTGAATACACCGCCGAGGAGTTGAGGGACCTGGTGCTCACCTGCGGTTTCTCCGTGGAAAGCCTCGGTTTTTTCACCACGCACCGCCCGAGTTTCCCCGCGCGCCTGTTGTACCGGATCTTTCCCCGGCTCAGGGGGAACATCACCGTGGCGGCCCGCAAAACTGCCGACATGGCGGCCGACTTTCATTTCCGCGATGCGTCGAGGTAACCTGCAATGGCGATGACTCCCTGGCAACTGGATACGCCGGTGGTGATGATGGTCTTCAACCGCCCCGATTGCACCAGCCTCGTTTTCGAAGCCGTGCGCGCGGCCCGTCCCCGTCAGCTGCTGGTCATCGCCGACGGTCCCCGCGACCGCGCCGGCGAGGCGGAGCTTTGCGCGCAGGTGAGGCAGGTGTTCGACGCGGTCGACTGGGAGTGCGAGGTGCGGACCGAGTTTTCCGAAGAAAATCTCGGCTGCCGGCGCCGGGTCTCCAGCGGTCTCGACTGGGTTTTCAGCCAGGTCGAGGAGGCGATCATCCTCGAGGACGACTGTCTCCCGCACCCCTCCTTTTTCCCGTTTTGCCGGGAGCTCCTGGCGCGCTACCGCAATGAGCCCCGCATCGGCCAGATCGCCGGGGTGAACTTCCAGTTCGGCCGTCACCGCATCGCGGAGAGCTACTACTATTCCCGTTTCAACCATATCTGGGGGTGGGCGACCTGGCGGCGGGCGTGGCTTCAAAATGACAAAGAAATGGCCCACTGGCCGGCATTCCGCGACGCGGGAGCGCTGAACGGGATCCTTTCCGGCCGCAAGCAGGCCGCCTACTGGAGCGACGTGCTGGACCGGGTCGCGTCGGGTGAGATCGACACCTGGGATTGCCAATGGACGCTCTCCTGCTGGCGCCACGGTCTGCTCTCCGTCATCCCGGCGGTCAACCTGGTCTCCAACATCGGTTTTGGTCCCGGCGCCACCCATACCCCGGTCCCCAACAAGTACGCCGACATGCCGGTGCAGGCGGTCCGGTTTCCCCTGGTCCATCCAGCCGTGATCGCGCCCGATGCCGTCGCCGACGCCTACACGCTGAAAACGCAGTACCGCGAGTATCCCTTCCTGGCTCGCCTGCTCGCCGCGGTCAAGGCGCGCTTGCGCAAGCTGGCCGGACGGGAGTGAACCAGGTGCTCTACCAACGGTCACGAGGCCGGGATTGATATGACAGCTTCCCCTTCCCACAACTGGCGCAAGCGTGCCGTCCTCGCGCGCAATTTCCTGCTCGATGGCCTGATGGCGCTCTCCCCGCGCGCGGCCCGGCAGCCGGACAAGGCCGAGGTGCTGCTGGTTCGGCTCGATGCCATCGGCGACTTCGTGCTCTGGCTCGATGCCGCTGCCGCGCTGCGCCGGCTGTTCCCCCCCGATCGTTACCGGCTGGTCCTTCTGGGCAACGCCCTCTGGAGCGATCTCGCCGCCCTGCAGCCCTGTTTCGACGAGGTCATCGGGGTCGATTTGAAGCAGTTCCACAACAGTCCGGGGTATCGCTGCAACCTCTGGCGCCGGCTCCGCTCCCGGCGCTGGGACATTGCCATCAACCCGACCTGTTCCCGGCATTTCCCCTATGACGATGCCGTGATCCGCGTCTGCGGCGCCCGTGAGCGCATCGGCTCCGAGGGCGACCTCGCCAACCAGAGGCAATGGGAAAAGCGCATCAGCAACCGCTGGTACACCCGCCTGCTTCCCGCCCGGCGCGGCACCATGATGGAATTGGAACGCAATGCCGAGTTCGTGCGCGGGCTTGGCCTGGCCCAGTTTTCCCCGCGGCTCTCGCGCCTGGAAGTTCCTGCCCTTGCTGTAGCGTTCCCGCAGCCGTACTACGTCGTGGTTCCCGGCGCGGGTCGCGCCATGAGACAGTGGCCGGTGGAGAATTTTGCAGCGGTGATGCGCATGATCTGGGACCGTTACCGTTTGAAAGCGGTCATCTGCGGTGCTCCCGGCGAGGAGCCTGTCGGGCGGCAACTGCAGCAACTGCTGCAGGGGCAGGCAGAGGTGGAAGATCGCACCGGCGTCACCACGCTTCCCGAATTCTGCGCCCTGATCAGGGACGCGGTCATGGTGCTGGGCAATGAGAGCAGTTCCATTCACATAGCCGCTGCGGTCGGTACCAGCTCCATCTGCCTGGCGGGCGGCGGTCACTTCGGGCGCTTCGTGCCGTACCCCGAACTGGACGCCGACCGCCGCGCGCTGCCGGTCACCCTCTTTCAGCGCATGGAGTGTTTCAACTGCAACTGGGACTGCATCCATCCCTGCCAGGGGACGGTCGCTCCCTGTCTTGAGCGGGTGACGGTGGACGAGGTCTGGCGGGCTGCCGGGGAGCTGCTTAACCGGGAAGGGGTGTTATGAAATTTCTATTCGATGCGCTGTTCAGGCACGTCAATCACTACGGCGCCGTGCTGCCCTACAACCTGAACTGGCAGATACGGCTTTGGGAGAGAGCACAGAAATTCCTGCGGGACCACCCGCTGGTGGTGTGCGATGTGGGCGCTCGCGGTTCCGCTCCCGATGAATTGGCGCCGTTTTTCTCCAGCACCCTCTACCACGCCTTCGACGCCGACGCCGAGGAATGCGCGCGCCTGAACCGCCTCCCGCATCCGTACCGCGGTTTCCGTGCACTTCCTTACTTCATCGGCAGGTGCTCCGGCACGACCCCCTTCAACCTCTTTAAAGAAAGAGGTGAGAGCTCCTGTTACAAGCCCGCGCAAAGGTTCCAAGACGTCTTTCGCCGCGGTGACTTCGAGGTCGACGCTGCCATCGAGATGGAAACCGTCTCCCTGGACGAAGTGCACGCACGGGAGGGGATGGATCTTCCCGACTTTCTGAAGCTGGACACCCAGGGATCGGAACTGGAAGTGCTGCAAGGTGCACAGGGCGTCATTGCCAAGGCGTGCATGGTTGAGATCGAGGTGGAGTTCCTGGAGATGTACCAGGGGCAGCCCCTGTTCCACGACGTGCTCAAATTCATGCACGACCAGGGGTTCGATCTCCTGTACCTCAACAGGGTGATGGGGCAGAGAATTTCGGTCTTCGACGGGGTGTCGCGCGGGCAGCTCATCTTCGGGGATGCCCTGTTCGGACGGCGGGAGGACTGTCTGGCTGGTATCGCCACGGAAAGGCTGGCCAAGTACGTGTTGCTGTTGATCAATTACGGGCTGCGCGATTACGCCTACCACCTGATGCTGCTGCACCCCGGGTTGGAACCGCTCATCGGGGCGCAGAACTTTCTCATTGCGCAGAAGAACAGGGGGCGGTTCCGGCGCCTTCTATCCAGCCAGTTGGACAAGCTGATACTGCTTTTGCTGCATCTTCGCACGTACAACGGCCTCAGCTACGACTCCGACAGGAGTTGGCCGGCGCGGTGAGCCGGCTGGAAGTCACCCCGGCCGGGTTCTAATGGAAAGAGGGGCGTGTATCACCGCGCTAGCTTCGTCGTCGCGATCGACTTCAGGTGGAAGTACGACGCGTATTCGATGTTCTTCCAGTCCTCCTTCTTAGGTTCTATGTCGGCAATGTGGATCGTGCGGGGATAGTGTGACAGCACGGGCACCTCGAGTTCGGCATTTTGCCCCCGAAACATCCTCATGGTCCGGTAACGCTCGTTCAACTGTTTCGAGTAACCTGGAGCGATGGCCAGGTCGCCGAGCGCTTTCGCGCCGTTGCCGGTCGTGAAGAGGTATGCGGCGAAGAGAGCGGCGATAAAGTGGAAACCGCCCCTGGGAAGATCCGCTTTATCAAGAGGGAGCCAATAGGCGATGAGAGTCACGGTGGCAAACCAGCCGAGGACGAACAGCAGGTAACAGATACTCAGCGTCCGGTCCGGCGGCGGGCAGCCCATGCTCCAAAAGGCCGGGAAGAACGTTGCGGTCGTAGCCGAAATCCACAAAACTCCTGCTGAAACGGGGGCTATGGCAGGCACTCTCAACCCGGTACGGCGCGGGACGGAAGCTGTCCCTGCAATCCACAGCACGGTTGCCAGCCATAGCCTTGGCGCCTTGCCCCACGAAAGAAAGCTCGACGCGGCCGACCGTGCCGATTCCCTGAGGGAGAACAAGATGTCATGCGCCATGGGAAAGTAGCTGGAGCGCACGGCATTCCCCGGTGCTGCTGCGACGATTGCCGCCCCCATGATGCTGATCAGGGTAAGAACCAGCACGTGGTACCGGTGGTGACTTTTTCCGGCAAAGAAAATCAGCAACGAGGCGATCAGGGTGACTGCCTGCAGCAGCATGACGGTCTCATTCATCCCCGCGATCATGGCGACCAGAACCCCGGTAGCGACCGTGAGTTTCATGCAGTTCGCCTTGTCACAGCGGTGCAGTCTGACCAGGGCCGCCAGCAGCAGGACGTAGAGCGCGTTCCCCAGTTGGTAGGTGATTCCCCCTGCCAGCCAGTACATGTTTTCCGACGTGGAGGGAAGGCCGGAAAAATAGAGCGCGGTCAGCAACAAGCCGCCGCACAGCACCCGCAGCCCCTGCCGGCTCTCCCATATGGTGAGCATCAGCACGACAAACGAGACGCAGGTCGTCACGATCAGGAACAGTGGTAGCAGCCAAATGCTCTCAGGGATGGTGAATAGTGCCAGAAAAGCGCTGATAACTGCAGTGCTGGCGTAGCGTCCGCACCAGGCAAGATACCAGGAACGCTGGCTGCCGATGAAGCCTTCCTTGACCACCTTGTTGGCGAAACTGAAATCGTCAGCGGAAGGATGGGCGTAGAAGCCCAGGATGATATATACGCAGATGTAGGCCGCTGTTGACAGCAGCATGATCCAGACGGTTAGCCTGTTGCTTCGCAACTCCTGTACTTCATTCCCCGACGTCACCGCTCCGACACCTCATCTGCCTTGGGATCAACTGGTTTGTTGCACGCCCGGTCGCTTCAAAAAAGGATGTGAACTGCTTAACAGGCGCGGTACTTTAGCATGCCAATACCGCTTTTCCAATGTTTATTGCGCCGGTGCCGGTGTGACTTCAGGCTCCCCCTGATGACCGGCCCCACGAGTTCTTCCTTCCCCCAACGCGCTCCGCGTTTTCTTGACCTGCATCAAGCCCCCCTTCCGGGCACCGGTCTATACTCGAATCCATGGACACAGTCCGACGGACCACAAACAAACCGAGTAGGAGAGGTGGCACATGGCAAGGTTGATAGATGAGTTGAAACGGGACCACGTGGCAATCGAGGATATGCTCAACCGCGTCAAGGATACCAGCATCACCAACAAGGAGGCGCACAGGCTCCTCCTGGCGGCGCAGTCGACGCTGCTCGCGCATCTGCGCAAGGAAGACGCGCAACTGTACCCGGTGCTGAACAAGGCCGCGCAGGCGGACCAGGCACTGAAGCGCACCGTGGATTTCTACGCCCAGGACATGGAAGAGATCTCCGGCAACGCCGTGGCCTTTTTCAGGAAGTTCTCCGCGGACGATGCGGTGATCGACATCGAGTTCGCCAAGGCGTTGGGCCGGCTGTTCGCCACCATCTCCAGGAGGCTGCGCAGCGAGGAGAACACCCTCTACGCCGCGTACGAGAAACTGCAGCACTGACCGATCCGACCCCAGCGTTGTCCGGTTTCCAGCTCTCCCCCCCCTTGACGGGCCTGCGCGCCGTAGCGCTTCGTCCCGCGAAGGCGGGAGGGGGCAGGGGGGGTGACCCTGCCATGACTGCAACTGTGGCACCTACCCCAATACCCCTAACTGCCTCCCCTTCGACAACAACCTTTCCGCCATCGGTTCGGCTTTACAACGCTGCCTTGATCGGGTATGTTAGCTCGCTTAAACCAGCGCAGTGGCAAGGAGTGAGTTCGTGGGCATTTTCGAGGCGGTAATACTGGGTATCGTGGAGGGGTTGAGCGAGTTTCTTCCCGTTTCTTCCACCGGGCATCTCATCCTCGCGTCGGCGCTTTTGAAGCTGCAGCAGTCCGAAGCGCACAAGGTCTTCGAGGTGGTGATCCAGTTGGGGGCGATGCTGGCCGTGGTCGAGGTGTACCGCAAGCAGCTGTTCGCCCGTCCCGACCTGATCAAGAAAGTCTGCTTCGCCTTCCTCCCCACCGGAACCATCGGGTTTTTGCTCTACAAGCTGGTGAAGTCGTTCTTCCAGCCCTCGCTGGTGAGTTACATGCTGATTGCCGGCGGCGTTGCCTTCATCGTCATCGAGATGTGGATGAAGGACCGGCCGGCAACCACCCACACCCTCGATGAGATCAGCTACAAGCAGGCATTCTCCATCGGTCTGGTACAGTGTCTCTCCATGGTCCCCGGCGTCTCGCGTTCCGGCGCCACCATCATGGGTGGGCTGCTGTTCGGGCTGGACCGCAAGGACGCCACCGAGTTTTCCTTCCTGCTGGCGCTTCCCACCATGCTGGCCGCCACCTGCTACGACGTCTACAAGAACTATGCGGTTTTCCACATGGCCGACTGGCATAACATCGCCGCAGGTTTCGTCACCTCGTTCATCTTCGGCGTCATCGGCATCAAGGCCCTGCTGAAGTTCGTCACCAGCCACACCTTCGTTCCCTTCGGCATCTACCGCATCGTGGTGGGTGTGATCTTCCTGGTTTTCCTCTTTTAGGACTGTCCCGTCTGGCTGTCCACCCCCTCGCCCTCCGGGAGAGGGGCAGGGGTGAGGGCCTTGCAGTGAGGCGACATGGTGCCAGGTGGCAACACCCCTCACCCGGCCTCCGGCCACCCTCGCCCTCCGGGAGAGGGAACCTCAAGCGCCATGCGTCCACCCCCTCGCCCTCCGGGAGAGGGGCAGGGGTGAGGGCCTTGCAGTGAGGCAACATGGTGCCAGGTGGCAACACCCCTCACCCGGCCTCCGGCCACCCTCTCCCAGAGGGAGAGGGAACCTAGAGCGGTCATGGGTCCCCCCCCTCGCCCTCCGGGAGAGGGGCAGGGGTGAGGGCCTTGCAGTGAGGCGACATGGTGCCAGGTGGCAGCATCCCTCACCCGGCCTCCGGCCACCCTCGCCCTCCGGGAGAGGGAACCTCAAGCGCCATGCGTCCACCCCCTCGCCCTCCGGGAGAGGGGCGGGGGTGAGGGCTCACTTGCCTCGCACGTCCTTCACTAACTCCAGGTAAATCCTTTCAAGCACGACCTCCACATCTCTTAGCACTTCATCGTCCCAGAACCTCAGCACCTGAATTCCCAACATCCTCAGTTTTTCTGTCCTCAGCTCGTCTTTTGCAACTGATCTGGATTCGTTGTGTTGACCACCATCGAGCTCTATGCACAGGCCTGCCTCGTGGCAATAAAAATCGAGGATGTATCCGGCGACTGGGTGCTGTCTGCGAAACTTGAACCCCATTCGCCTGTTTCTCAGCAGCAGCCAAAGCAGGCTTTCCGCATCAGTCTGCTTACCTCTAAGGGAGCGGGCGAAATCACGCAGCCTTTCCGGAAGTTTCAAATGGGTCGTCTGTGGCATCGCCCTCACCCCAGCCCTCTCCCATAGGGAGAGGGAGTCCAGTGAATCCGGCTGAAGAATTTAGTTGCTCTGTTATGTGCTCTGGTGTCCACCCCTCGCCCTCCGGGAGAGGGGCAGGGGTGAGGGCCTTGCAGTGAGGCGACATGGTGCCAGGTGGCAACACCCCTCACCCGGCCTCCGGCCACCCTCTCCCAGAGGGAGAGGGAACCTAGAGCGGTCATGGGTCCACCCCCTCGCCCTCCGGGAGAGGGGCGGGGGTGAGGGCTCACACTACACCAGCAGCAGCTTGAACCCGGCGAGGGCGAGGACGAGGGAAAGGACGCGCATGATGGTGGGGACGCGGAGGTGACGGCTACCTAACAGTGACCCGATGACCCCCCCCAAGAGGGCAGTCCCGGCCATGAGCGGAGCGTAAGTCGGAATCGCCTGCACCCCGCTCAGATGCCCCAGCAGTCCCGCTCCTGAGTTGACCAGGATGAAGAGCGCGGCCACCGCCGAGACCTCCCTCGGCTCACCCCACCTGCACAGCAACAAGAGCGGGCTCAGGAAGATGCCGCCCCCGACGCCGGTGAGGCCGGACAAAAGCCCCAAGGCCGCCCCGATCACCATGGCGGTGGCGGTGGCAGGGGGAGTCGTGTGCCCGGGAGCCTGGTCTTTCTGCAGCAGCAGGCGCGATGCGGAGAGGAGCAGCACCATGCCGACCAATGGCCGGTAGATGTGCGAGGGGAGGGTGAGGTAGCCCCCCAGGAAGCTGAAGGGGATCGAGGTTACGGCAAAAGGCCAGAACAGGCGCCACGAGAAATGCCCGGCACGGGCAAAGGAAAAGGTGGCGATGCCTGCCACCAGGAGATTCAGGGTGAGCGCCGTGGGCTTGAACACCTCCGGCGCCACGCTGAAGAGCGCCAGCACCGCGATGTACCCCGACGCGCCGCCGTGCCCGACGCAGGAGTAGAGGACCGCGACCAGCAGGGTGCACAACAACATCGGTATCAGCAGTTCCAGTATCATGTGACCCTCTGGCGGCCCGGCTGTCCCCACCGGACCTTCAGTATTGCCGCAAACTTGCCCTTTCGGCACCGGGAGAAGATACCACAATTTCCCGGCGCTGTCCCGCCTGCCATCTCTAGCAGGGCATCTCTGCATTCCTGCGCGAATACCAGTACCAAGTGAGCGCGATACAGCTCAGATAGAAGGCGAGGAAGCCGTACAGGGCCGCTTGGGGGCCGCCGGTATGGGCGATGGAGGTCCCGAACGCCTTGGGGATGAAGAAGGCGCCGTAGGCTGCGAACGCGGAGCAGAAGCCGAGCACGGCCGCGGCTTCCTTTCCCGCCTCTGCCGCCGCCCTCGCCTGGGCCTCGCGCCGCACGTCGCCCGCCGCACGCTGGCGCTCGGTCAGGAAGATCACCGGGATCATCCGGAAGGTCGACCCGTTGCCGATGCCGGTGGTGACAAACATGACGATGAACATGGCCAGAAAGCCCCAGAAGCTGCCTGAGTTCCCCTGGGTCGGCAGGTAGTGCAACACCCCGAAGGCTGCCGCCGTCATGGCGATAAAATTCCAGAAGGTGACCCGGGCGCCCCCGACCTTGTCGGCGATCCAGCCGCCAAGAGGCCGGCACAGCGCCCCCACCAGGGGCCCCAGGAAGGCGTACTGCATCGGGTTGATGGCCGGGAACTGCGACTTGATCAAGAGCGGCAGCCCCGCGGAATAGCCGATGAACGAACCGAAGGTGCCGAGGTAGAGCCAGCACATGATCCAGTTGTGCTTGCGCTTGAAGATGACCGACTGCTCCTTGAAGGAGGCCTTGGCATCGGCAATGTCATTCATGCCGAACCAGGCGGCCAGGGTGGATAGGACGATGAAGGGGACCCAGACGAAGCCGGCGTTCTGCATCCAGACCGAGGTGGAGACCCCCTTGACGACGCAGACCTGGGGAGCGCCGCACAGGGCGCCGAACATGCCCCCGGTGATCACCAGCGGCACCAGGAACTGCATGGCGCTGACGCCGAGGTTGCCAAGGCCCGCGTTCAGGCCGAGGGCGGTTCCCTTGAGGGCCTTCGGGAAGAAGAAGCTGATGTTGGACATGCTGGAGGCGAAGTTGCCTCCGCCCAGGCCGCACAGAAATGCCAGCAGCAGCATCGTGCTGTAGCTCGTGCCGGGGTCCCGTACCGCGAAGCCGATGCCGACCGCCGGGATCAACAGGGAGGCCGTACTGATGGTAGTCCAGGTTCTGCCGCCGAAGATGGGGACCATGAAGGAATAGAAGATGCGCAGGGTCGCCCCGGAGAGGCCGGGCAGCGCGGCCAGCCAGAACAGCTTGTCCGCGTCGAAGGAGAAGCCGATCGACTGCAGGTTCACCACGACCACACTCCACACCATCCAGACCGCGAAGGATAGGAAGAGGGCGGGGATCGAGATCCATAGGTTTCGGTAGGCGACCGCCTTACCCTGCTCCTCCCAAAAGTGCGCATCTTCCGGGGTCCAAACCGTCAGTACTCGTGAAGACATCATCCCCTCCATAAATTTTCAAATGCCCATATCCGTCCATGCTGCCAACTGACACCCCCTCTCCCAGGGGGAGAGGGGACCTAAAGCGCCCATGCGTCCCCTCCACTCGCACCCGTCCACCCCCTCGCCCTCCGGGAGAGGGGCAGGGGTGAGGGCGGCTCACTGCACATTACTTCGACCGCCACCGGTACAGAAGCGGCGGGTCCTTCAGAAAATCGACCGGCAGGTAGAGCATGTGCACCAGCTTGGTGAAGGGGAGCACGGCCACGATCAGGAAAGCGCAGGCGGCGTGCAGCTTGAACACCAGCGGGAGGTCGGCCACGTACTCTATCTGCGGCTGGAACGACACGATGGACCAGAGGTAGGGCACCGCCGTGTGCAGGTACCACTGCGACCCCCAGCGCATGAAGTAGCCGATGTAGATCCCGGTGCCGGCCTGGAACAGCAAGAGGTACAGGATCAGCCAATCGGAACTGAAGGTCACCCGCTTCAGCATCCCCGAGTTCACCCTGCGCAGCAAAAGGAGCAGCACCCCCAGCACGGCGAAGGCTCCCAGCCCGAACAGCACGCTTTCCACGCCCACCAGGGTCTCCGGATTGCCCAGGAACCGCTTGAAGAGGCCGGGAAAGGCGAAGCCGAGCACGTGGGCCAGCAGGATGGGAAGGATGCCGTAGTGCCACGGGTTGATCCCCCAGTAGAGCACCTTACGCTCCAGGAATTGCGTCGAGTAAGCGGACCAGGTCAGCCGGTTGCTCAAAAAACGGTACGGGGTAACCAGGAGCAGCAGCGCCAGGGCCGCGTAGGGCAGGGCGATGAAGATCAAAGAGTTCAGCATGTTGCCTCCTCACGGCAGTCCGCGCTGCACAAAAGCTCGGCCGCCTCGACCAGGGTGAGCCACGGGGACGGGTCGCGCTCGATCGAAGAGCCAAGCAGCTTGTTGATCCCCGGCAGAACCAGTTTCTCGATGAACTCGCGGCGGAAGCCGTCTTCACCGCGGCGCGCGAGGTGGGCCAGGAAGGCGAGCAGCACGCCCAGGTGGTCAGGGAGTTCGTCCCCCGGCGCATCGAAGTCGTGCCTGCCGTACTCCTGCTTTACCTGGATCATGTAGCCACCCTTCTTCTGGTTGTCCCCGTACAGGTGGTGCCCAAGGTACGGGGCCGCCGCCGGGTTGAAATCGAAGCGGGCCACGTAATCTTCTTGAAGTTCGGCGAGAGTGCAGTTTTCCAGCATCTCCCCGAAAAGATGGGCGCGCGACTCGATGCCGCTGCGCCTCAGGTAGGAGGAGAGGGCGTCGTAGGAGGCAAGCAACTGCTCCCGCTCCTGCGGATATTCAAACAGCCGCGCCAGGGCGTGGTAACTCTGCTGCATGCTCATTTGCTTCCTCCCCTGGTCTTCTTGAGGATGCCGAACCCCGCCTCCTGCTTGCGTCGTTGCGGATCATCCTCCTCGCGCTGCTGGGGCGGAATGACGTTGCGCTCGTTGTAGCCCGCTACCGTGAAGAGGCGGTACAGCCTTTTCGCCGCCGCTTCGTCCAGTCCCGCCTCCTGGAGCAGCGCCGGATCCGCCGGCAGCCCCAGGTTCTCCGCCCGCATCTGGACCCTCAGGGCGATCAGCTTCTTCAGCACCTCTTCGATGACCCCTTCGTTGCCGGCGGAGAGCAGGCTCGCCAGGTAGCCTATCGGGACGCGCAGCGTCTGAAGCGCCGGGATCATGCCGTGCTCGAGCAGCTTGTGGGTATCGCCCCAAGTGGAGAGGACCGGCGAAAGGGACGGGATGTAGTACGCCATGGGGAGCGTCCGGAACTCCGGGTGCAGCGGCAGCGCGACCCGGAACTCCTTCACCAGCGCGTAGACCGGCGAGGCGACCGCCGCTTCCAGCCACTGCTCCGGGACCCCGTTTTCCCGTGCCAGCCGGCACACTTCCGGGTCGCGCGGGTCGAGGATGACATCGCGGTGCGCCTCGACGAGCTCGGTATCACCCTTGAGTGCGGCCCCCTCCACGGCATCCGCGTCGTAAAGGAGCACGCCCACGTAGCGGATGCGCCCGACGCAGCTATGGGCGCAGGCGTTGCACTGTCCCGTCTCCACGCGGGGGTAGCAGAAGATGCACTTCTCCGCCTTGCCGGTGTTCCAGTTGAAATAGACCTTCTTGTACGGGCAGGCGCTGGTACAAAAGCGCCACCCCTTGCACACCTCCTGGTCCACCAGCACGATGCCGTCCTCGCCCCGTTTGTAGAGGGCGCGGGAGGGGCAGGAGGCGACGCAGGCCGGGTTGAGGCAGTGGTTACAGATGCGCGGCAGGTACTGCATGAACATGGAATCGTAGGACTCGATCACCTTCTTGTCTTTGAGGTTCAGGTCCTTGGCGGCGTAGATCTGGGATCCGGAGAGGTCGTCGTCCCAGTTGGGCCCGCCCTGGATCTCCTCGATCTTCTTGCCGGAGATCTGGGAGAACGCCTCCGCGACCGGCTGGTCCTTCCCCTCCTTGGCGCCGGCGAGGTTGCCGTAGTCGAAGTCGAAGGGCTCGTAGTAGTCCTCGATCTTGGGCATGTTCGGTTGGAAGAACATGTTGGCCAGGGTGGGGCCTTTGCCCATCGCCTTCAGCTTCAGCTTCTTGCCGTCGACCACCCAGCCTCCCTTGAAGCGCTCCTGGTCCTCCCATTGCCGGGGATAGCCCACGCCCGGCTTGGTCTCGACGTTGTTCCACCACATGTACTCGGCGCCCTTGCGGTCGGTCCAGATGTTCTTGCAGGAAATGGAACAGGTGTGGCAGCCGATGCACTTGTCCAGGTTGAACACCATCACTATCTGAGCTCTTACATCCATATATGGCTCCTTGAATTCTCGCTTTAAGGAATCCCCCCCTCCCGGCCTCCCCCCTCCGGGGGGAGCGTACGGCTCCGTTCCAGTCCCCGCCCCCGGAGGGGGAGGGTTAGGGAGGGGGACGGGGGCGTCCTACTTGAGCTTCCTCACCACGACGTAACTGTCGCGGTTCACGCCGGTTGGGCCCCAGTAGTTGAAGTAGTAGCTGAACTGGGCATACCCCCCGAGCATCAGGGTCGGCTTCAGCCGGATCCGCGACAGGCTGTTGTGCACGCCGCCGCGCTTGCCGCTCTTCTTGGACTTCTTGATGTTCAGCGTCCGCTCCGGCGCGTGGTACATGACCGCGGCTCCCCTCGGGATCCTGGAGGAAACGATGGAGCGGCAGACCACGACGCCGTTGGCGTTGTAGACCTCGATCTGCTCGTTGTCCTCGATGCCTGCCCCGGCGGCATCCAGGTGATTCAGCCAGACCGCCTGCCCGCCGCGCGACAGCGTCAGCATCCTCAGGTTGTCGGAGTAGGTCGAGTGGATGCCCCATTTGCCGTGCGGCGTCAGGAAGTTCAGCACCAGTCCCGTTTCGCCCTCGGTCTCGTCCAAAAGCGCAGGGTCCAGTTTCCCCTTGAAGGTCGGCAGCCCCTCGTGGAACTCGCGGTAGTACGGGTGGTCCAGGTAGAGCGACTGCCTTCCCGACAGGGTGCGCCAGGGGACCAGGTGCTCCACGTTCAGCGTGTAGGGAGAGTAGGGGCGCCCGCCGTTGACAAGGCCGCTCCAGATGGGCGAGCTGATCACCCGGCGCGGCTTCTGGGTCACGTCCTCCCACTTGACCCGGATCTCGCGCGCCCCCTCGGAGATCTGCGCCAGCGGCTTACCCACCCGCTTCTCCAGGTTCTGATAGGCGCGGTGCGCCAGTTCGCCGTTGGTCTCCGGCGCCAGCGACAGGATCGCGTCCGCCACCACTTTTTCGTCGGCCAAGTCGACGTAGCTCTTGCCGTTCCAGGTCCGGTTGGGGAGTTCCCGCAACAGCTTCTCGTGTTCGTCGTCCGCATCGTAATAGTTGCCGTGGGAACCGAGGTGGCCGATGTTGGGGCCCAGTGAAAGGAAGCGGTTATAGAGGTTCACGTAGTCGCGCTCGACAATGGCCAGGTTGGGCATGGTCTTGCCCGGCACCGGATCGCATTCCCCGAGCTTCCAGTCCTTCACCGAACGCTGGGCGATCTCGCCAGGTGTGTCGTGCAACAGCGGCGCGGCAATCACGTCTTTCACCGGCTCCGGCAGGTGGGTCGCCGCCAGTTCGCTCACCTTCTTCGCGATCTTGCTGAAGATCTTCCAGTCCGATTTCGATTCCCAGGACGGAGGTACCGCCGCATCCATGCAGTTCACGAAGGAATGCATGTCGGTGGTGTTGAGGTCGCTCTTCTCGTACCAGGTGGCCGCGGGGAGCACGATGTCCGAGTACAGGGTCGAGGTGTCCATCCTGAAGTTCAGGTCCACGACGAGATCCACCTTCGCCTCGGGCGCCTTGTCGTGCCAGACGATGTCCTGCACCTGCCCTTTGGCGACTTCCTTGGCGGTTGCGCTGGCATTGGGGGCGCCGAGCACGTGCTTCAGGAAGAACTCGTGCCCCTTGGCGGAAGCGGAGATGGCGTTGCCACGCCAGATGAACCAGACCTTCGGGGAGTTGCCGGCAGCGTCCGGGTCCTCGATGGCGAAGCGGTTTTTCCCGCTTTTCAGCCGGTCCACCAGCCAGGAACGGACCGCGTCGTCATCCCCGCACCCCTCGTTCTTGGCCTGCTTCATGAGCTCCAGCGGGTTGGCGTCGAAGTGCGGCGCGAAGGGGAGCCATCCCAGCCGGACCGCCTTGGCGTTGAAGTCGGCCGCGTGCATGGGCATCCTGTCGCCGGTTTCCGGCTTGAAGTAGTCCACGAAGTTGCGGTCGTAGCGCCACTGGTCCGAGTGCATGTACCAGAAGCTGGGCGTGTTCTGCAGACGGCTTCCCTTGACCCAGTCCTGCGCCATGGCGATGGAGGTCCAGGGGGAGAGCGGCGCCACCTTTTCCTGGCCGACGTAGTGCGCGAGCCCTGCGCCGTTTCTGCCCACGCTCCCGGTGAGGATCAGTGCCGTGATGGCCGCGCGGTAGATGAGGTCGTTGTGATACCAGTGGTTCACCCCGGCCCCGATGATGACCATGTTGCGCCCGCGGCTCTGCTCGCCGTTCTCGCCCCATTCGCGCGCGATCTTGATCAGCGTCTCGGCATCGATGCCGGTGTGTTTCTCCTGCCACTTCGGCGTGAACGGGAGATCGGAATCGTAGCCGCGCGGGTAGTCGCCGGATAAGCCGCGGGAGACGCCGAACTGGGCCATGAGCAGATCGAATACCGTGGTGACCACGATCTCGCCGTCCGCCGTCTGTACCCGGCGCACCGGCACCTCGCGCACCGCGTCCTGCTCTCCCTCGAACCGGAACAGCACCTTACGGGTCTCCTGTCCCAGGAAGGTGAGGGCGGGATCGATCTCCGCGCCGTCCACCACGTCCTTCATGTCGAGGTTCCAGTTACCCTCCTGCTTGCTCCAGCGCGAGCCGAGGCTGCCGTTGGGAACGCGCACCTCGCCGCTCTTGTCGGCGACACACAGGCACCACTCCGCGTGCTCCAGCGAAGCCGAGCGCTCGAAGCGTGCCGCACGTGCCAGTTCGCCTTGGCGCCAGACGCCCTCACCCTGACCCTCTCCCAGGGGGAGAGGGGAGGAGGACGTAAGCTCCACCAGGAAAGGAAAGTCCGTGTACCTGGTGACGTACTCCTCGAAGAAGGGGACCTGGCGCTCGGCGTAGAACTCCTTCAGGATCACGTGGTTCAGCGCCATCCAGAAGGCGCCGTCGTGCCCCTGCTCGACCGGGAGCCAGGCGTCGGCGAACTTGCTCGCCATGGAGTAGTCCGGCGACATCACCACCACCTTGGTGCCGCGGTAGCGAGCCTCGGTGAGGTAGTGGGCGTCGGGCGTGCGCGTCATGGGAACGTTGGAGCCGCACAGCACGATGTAGGAGGCGTTGTACCAGTCCGCCGACTCGTTCACGTCGGTCTGCTCGCCCCAGACCTGCGGCGATGCCGGCGGAAGGTCGCAGTACCAGTCGTAGAAGCTCATGGCGACGCCGCCGAAGAGCTGCAGGAAACGGCTCCCTGCCGCATAGCTGATCATGGACATGGCGGGAATAGGGGAGAAGCCGACCACCCGGTCCGGGCCGTGCTTCTTGGCCGTGTAGATGCTGGAGGCGGCGATGATCTCGGTGACGGTCTCCCAGTCACCGCGCCGGAAGCCCCCCATGCCGCGCTGCCCGGTGTAGGATGCGCGTGACTCGGGATTCTCCACGATGCTGGCCCAGGCCTCGACCGGGTCGGCGTGAACCTTCTTCGCCTCGTTCCAGCGGTCCAGGAGCGCGCCGCGCAGGTAGGGATGTTTCACGCGCAGCGGGCTGTAGAGATACCAGGAGAAGCTGATGCCGCGGGTGCAGCCGCGCGGCTCGTGGTTCGGGATGGTGCCGTCGAACTGCGGGTAATCGTTGGCCTGCAGTTCCCAGCCGACGATGCCGTCCTTCACGTGCACCATCCAGCTGCAGCCGCCGGTGCAGTTGACGCCGTGGGTGGAGCGCACCACCTTGTCGTACTGGGCCCGGTTCCGGTACAGCTCCTCCCACTGGCGGTTGTGCGCCGAACAGTCGTCCTTGATCCTGTTATGTGACATTACTTGGTTCTCCTCTTGAACAGCAGCACCGCGACAAGGCACAGGGCGAAGAAGCCGAGCCCAGCGGCGGGATACGGATCGCTTGCCACATGCTTTCTGGCGGCGGCGTCCTTGAACAGCGCGGTGAGCGCCGTGGACTCTTCATCGGTCAGGGGACGATCAGCATAGATCTTCTTCATCACCGGGAAGCTGAGGCTCTTCAGCACGCCCCGCACGCCGGTTTCGCCCATCTTGCCGTACAGGTTGGTGAGGTCGGCCGCGAGTGCGCCGCCGTAGATGCCGGGGTAGTCGAAGCGGTGGCAGGAGACGCAGGGGGCGCCCCCTTTGGCGAAACGTTGCTTTCCGGTGAAGAGGTCGCGGCCGGTGGCAAGGAGTTCCCTGGTCACCACGACCTCTGCCGGCTGCGGTGTCTCTCCCGCTGCCGGTGCCGGTGCGGCCGCTTCCTTGCCTGACGCAGCAGTCGCAGCGCCAGCCGGAGCCGCAGTGCCGCCGCCCCCTAGGAACGCCACTATCTTCTCGGCGTCGCCACGGCTCACCCCGACGTTGGGCATCTCGAAGCCGAACTTCTTCACCAGTTCCGCCTGGGCCGGGTCCTTCTCCGCAGTCAGTTTGCCGGGGTCGGTGATGATCTTCACCAGCCACTCAGCCGGGCGCTTGGCGCCGACACCCTTCAGATCCGGGCCGCCGCCGTCGCCGCCGCCGATGCTGTGGCAGGAGGCACAGTGCTTGTCGAACAGCTCCTTGCCCCCGTCGGCCAAGGCGGTGCCGGATACTGCTGCGATCAGAAAGATTGCGAGAATAAAACGGATCGGAGTGAACGGTGAATGCGGCATGGAGGCTCTCCTTCGGCTTCTGGCGCGTCATTACGCCCTTTAGCCGGGTCGGTGGCAGGGTTAGGGCGATGTTGTAAACACTTCGGATAGAGGAGACTCTAGAACAGTAGTTTGTTAAGGTTCTTGACCTAAATCAAAAAAGTGGAGATGGGAACTTCGCTAATGAATCCTTGGGCGAGACGGTCTTCATTATAACATCGGGTTTTGGATTTGCAGGCGTGTGGGGGGAGGTAGGTTGCGTTTGATGAGACCATGCCGCCGCAGGGGCGGCGAGCTTGCAGATGCCAGAGTAGGCCGTGCGCCGCTTAAGGTTCGGACGCTAAGGCATTGGAACACAGTGATTGGCTGGGGCGAATGATTATTCGCCCTACAACGATCGAATGGACGTGGTTCACTGTAGGGGCGAAAAATTTTTCGCCCGCCTTTGGCTTATCCCCTTCTCACACCGGGGCGTCGCCCGCAACAGATTGCTTGCCTTGACAGTGGTTCAGCTCATTGTACATTTGGTCCGGATATTCTTACCGTTCTGCCTGGGGAGTACAAGTCACAGTGGAAAAGATCAGAGTGTGCGTCAACGACATGATGCAGCAGGGGTACGTCTATTACCGTACCGAGCCGGTGGGCGGGAACTTTGATCCGGAGTTCAAGCCGGACCTGACGCCTAAAGAGATGCTGGAGATGGGTGTCTTCGGTGGTAAGTACATGACCGACTGTCAGGATGAGTTCCCCTCGGAGTGGTTCGAGAAGGCGCGGCTTTGTCACGAACGGCATGTTCCCGAGTACAACTTCTTCGGGGTCAACGCGTCGAAGCCGCTCTCCTACTGGCGCGAGAAGGGGTGGATCTACAGCGACGACCCGCGCGGCTGGTTCCAGTGGTACTGCCGCTATTACATGGGGCGCAGGTGCCCGGACGACGCGCGCCAGATCAAGCGCTGGAAGGCGATGACCCGCCACATAGCCCAGATCAGGCACAATTGTCCCGAAGGCGTGCTCACCTGCCGCAGAAGACAGCGCCAGGCGCTGTTGCATTGGGCGTACGACAGCAGGAGGTTTTGAAAGCTGCACAGTGCTTTCCCGATCTGTCCCCTCTCCCTCCGGGAGAGGGTGCCCGAAGGGCGGGTGAGGGCTTTGCTGGCAGCTGCATCGTTGCCAATGGCATCTCCCTCACCCTGGCCCTCTCCCAGAGGGAGAGGGGATGTCGGACCAGCTCCTCCCCCGCCCCTCACACAACCTTCCCCTCCTTGACAAACTCCCTCAAAATCGCCGCCTCCAGCCGCTTCAACTCCAGCCGCCGCGTCTGGTCCGCCAGCACCTCCAGCGCGCAGTGATGCGTCACGTTCATGATCCCGGCGCCGGGCAATTCGTAGCGCGCCGCTATCTGCCGCCAGTCGATGTCCGGTGCGATCTCCACCTGGGACGGAAACGCGTTGCACCAGAGCCGGTAACGCTCCTCGGGGCGCGGCATGGGAAAGTGGATGATGCTCTGGAAGCGCCGCGCAAAAGCAGGATCCAAATGGCTGCGCTGGTTGGTGGCCAGGATCACCAGGCCGTGGTACTGCTCGATGCGCTGCAAGAGGTAGGAGACCTCCTGGTTCGCGTACCGGTCGTGCGCGTCGCGCACGTCGGTCCTCTTGCCGAAGAGGGCGTCGGCCTCGTCGAAGAACAGGATCCAGTCCTTGAACTCCGCCTTCTCGAACAGAAGGGCCAGGTTCTTCTCGGTTTCGCCGATGTATTTCGATATGACCCGGGACAGGTCGATGCGGAAAACGTCCTTGCCGGTGTACTTGCCCAACAGCGTCGCGGTGAGGGTCTTGCCGGTGCCGGGGGGGCCATGGAAGAGCGCGCGGTAGCCGCGCTGCAGCTTGCGCCCCATGCCCCATTCCTCGATCAGGGTGCGGTTGTGGGTGATCCAGTTCTCGATCTCCCGGATCTGGCGCAGGGTCTCCGGATGCAGCACCAGGTCGTCCCACTCCAGCTCGGTTTCTATCGCCTGGGCCGGGAACTCCGGGCCGAAGCGGGGTCTGCCCACCGTCCCCAGGGTGACCCATTCCACCAGCTCGGGGTCGATGCAGAGCCGGCCGGTCATCAGCGGCTCACCGGGCCGCACCTGGTCCAGCCAGAGTATCCGCTTCTTGGCGAACCAATGGTCGTTGGAGAAGAACCGTTGCACCTCGATCCTCTTCCTGACGTCGTGCCCGGCCAGGATGTACTGCGCCGTCTCGCCGGTCGGCAGTATGGAGCGGTGGTCGGCTCCGGTCACGCCGCCGAACTCGGGGAGCTCCCCACCTTCCGGGATCAGCCTTCCCAGGATCCTGTTGAAGAACCCCGGGCGCAGGTGGGGCGCCAGGGCGATCATCACGACGGCGAATTCGTCCCGGGTGGGGTCCTGGCTCTTGATGAACAGCTCGATGGGGGAGTCCTCGCTGTAAAACTCCAGGGGAGGGGGGAGGTACTCTTCGGCCTGCTCCAGCCGCACGCGCAGGTAGCCCGTCACCAGTTGGGTGAGCCAATCCAGGGCCAACTCCAGGTTGACCACGTCGTCGCTTTGCTGTGGGTGAGGACTATGCTTGGGCATGGATCACGGCTCCTGATGCCTGCAGGAACGAGAGCACCAGCTCGGGGTACCCGCCGAGGAAAAATTTATCGTCCCCCGAACCGAGGGCGGCCCTCAAATGGAAGGCGCCATCGGTCACCCGCACCACCTGGACCACCGGGTCGGCTGCCTGCACCTCCCTTCGCGCCGCCGTCAGCTCCTTGTCGGTGATCACCTTGCGTGCGGTCTCCTTGGCCTTGTTCTCCGAGTCGAAGACCCCCACGGCGAGACACGAGAACGGCTCGAACTTGTAGCTCTCGACCTCCGGGGAGTAGTCGTCGATATCGTCGATGCCCAGGTAGCCGAGCTTGAGCGGCTGGATGGCAACCTGCACCCGGAAATGGATGGTTACCCGCCAGATGAAGTCCCACTTGGACTCCCAGCCTTCTTCCTCCCAGTACTCGCTGTAGTAATTGCAGCGGTACGGCTTTATGCCCCACTTCAACGGTTCGGCGCCTATGTCCAGGGCGCCGATGAGGGCGCTTACGAATCGCTCCGAGCCCCCTCCCACCTGGTCCGAGTCGCCCCTGGTCAGTATGAAGTCCACCACCGTGCCGTCTGCGCTCACGGACGGGTGCCACAGGTATAGCATGCTCATTTTCGTCCCTCTCCTGGACCGCGGAAATTGATGGTTACCGTTTTCTTGTAGCTGCCGGCAAGCTTTGCCCCCATGGAACTGTTCTGGCTGTACGGCACCACCTCCAGACCGCTGATATCGTTGAAGTAATCCTTGCGCGCCGTCTGATAGGTGTCCCTGCCCTCGTCGTTCCAGTGATCGACCACCGCCTGCTTCTTGTGGTCCACCGTGGGGGCTTCGTCGTAATCCTTTGTTTTGTCCCAGAACTTGTTTTTCCACCAGTAAAGCTTGGGGTTGGTCCTGTGCCTGAGCTTGCTCGGGTCGTTGACCTGTTCGTCACGCCACTCGTACACTTTCTTGCGATAGCTCTTGCCGTAGAAGCTGTCGCGGATCACTTCCTTGGTGTCGTACCCGTCGATCAGCACGTACTTGTGCCCTTTGCGGGTGACCAGCGCGGACTTGTGCTTCTTGAGCCGCTTTTTCTTCGGTGTCGCCTTCTTCGGGTTGACGCTGGCCTGGATCGAGTCGTACACCTCGTCCTCGTCCGCCGGCGCCTCGACCAGCTCCAGCGCAGTCAGCTTGTACTTCGTCTTGATCACCACCAGGGCCGCGGTGATCTCGGGAGCGTCCTTGTTCTCGTCGTCGAGGAGCTTGTTCGCCTCCGATAGTGCCGCGTCCAGGTCCGCCTGCTTCTGCGCCTCGGTCCGTGCGTCCTTCTTGCCGTCCTTGGCATCCTTGTCGATGTTCTTCGCTTTCAGCTGGACCGGCTTGGCGCTCTTGCCCCCCGCCTTAGGGGTCACGATCCAGTTGTCACCCTTGGCCTGGATGTCGAAGCTCACCCCTTTTACGGAAGCCTTGATCTTGCCCAGTTCCGCGTCCAGCATGGCGCGGGTGAAGGGACCGCCCGACCGCAGTCCCCCCAGCGGCTTGGCCGCCGCCTGGAACATCTTGGCCACATCCTGGTCCTTGGCCGCCTTGGGATCGGGCTTGGCCGACTTCGTCCCGGCGTGAGGCTTCGCTCCCTTCTTGGTCGGCTTTGCCTCGGGCTTTTTCGGGGCCGGCTTCTTGGGCGGGATGGTGGGGGGCGGGATGCTCCCGTCATCCTTGAAGCTGCCGCTGCCGCTTGGCTTGCCGCCGGACTTGGCCGGCAGGTTGTCGTCCACCATGCTGGTCATGAACTTGGAGGGATCGAACTCCGGCTTTTTCAGTTCGATCTCCGGCACCTGCCCGGAGCCGAGCACGTACTCCTTCACCACGGCGCTGATGCCGACCGGGTCGGAAAGGGGCCACTGCTTGGAGAACAGCGGCCAGGTCCACCTGTGGTCGGAAATGGGCGACCACCACGGCGTCTCCAGCGCGATGAAGAAGTCGCCGCCCAGGTCCAGCATCGGCTGCGCCAAGATGTCCAGCGTGCCGCCGACGTAGAACACCCCGGGGTCCCGGTAGCCGATGGTCGGGCGTGCGTCGGCGTACGCCTTGAGCCCCACGTCCACCTGGATGCCGATACCGAACTTGAGGTCGTGGGAGGCGATCTCGACGCCGGCGCCCCCCTCCGCCCGCAACCTGAGCCCCGCGTAGGCCGAGATGTTGAACGAGGCGGAGATCTGGATGAACTTCTGCACCTCGGGGTCGGTCGAATAAGTCCCCAGGATCTCGATGTTGTAGATCTTGGCGGGCCCGAGGCGAGCCAGCGCCCAGAGGCTTATGTTGGCGAACAGGTTCAGGTTACCGACCACGGGGATGCCGTAGTAGGCCTTGGCCTCGAACTTTACGATCTCCCGGTCGAAGTTTTTCTGGGGGAAGAGCGGGATCTCCCCGGGCGGCGCGATCTTGCTCACCACGGTCAGAAGCCCGCGGCCGTCGACCACCACCCACACCGTCCCTGCGAACCATTGGGTCAGGTGGAACTGCAGCTGCCCGGTGGCGGCGATGGCGCGCGTCTTGTTGTTGGGCTTGGGCGCCGGCACCGGCGGGGGAGGGCCGGTCGCCTCGATGTTCTCCTTCCCCCCCGCCGCGGCGATGGCATCCTTGGCGAACCTGTTGGCCGAATCCATGTCGGTGGCGACGAAGGCCACCTCGCCGGAGAGTTTGTCGGCGTTGTAGCCCGCCTTGCCGCCGATGTCGACGGTGCCGTCCGGCTTGTAAATGACCGTCGCCATACCGCTGAACGACTTGTGGTTCACCGCGAGGGTGAGCTGCCCGGCAAGGGATCCCTTGGTGTTGTCGAGCTTCAGTTCCCCCTTCACTATCCCCTTTACGTCCACGGTGGCGCTGGCGTCGATCTTCGGCTTGCTCACGTTCTCGACGCTGAGATTCACGCTCGCGTCCAGGAAACCGCCGATCTCCACCTTGAGCCCCTCGACTCCCAAGGTGAGTTTCCCGGACTCGAAGCTGTTGATGGGCTTGGGGAGTTTCTCCACCTTGAGGCCCAGGCCGCCCAGCAGTTCCGAGTTCTTCTGCAGTGCCCGCAGCCAGTCGTTGGTGTTGCCTCCCTTGGGGGTGAGCGAGGCGTAGCCGTCCTTCACCTCGTTGTTGCGGATGGTGAAGTTGACGTGCATGCCGCCCAGTTGGTCGGTCCACGGGTTCTGCAGGGGCATGGTCCCTTTGCCGATCGAGTCCAGGTTCTTCTTGCTGTCCATCCGGACTTTGACCCGTCCCTCGCCGGTAAGCCCTTTAACGATCACCCGTACTTCCAGCCCTTTGCCCTTTGCCGCCTCGATCTCTCCTTTAACCTTCTCCGACGGTGCGAAAACGGCTGAGGATAGATCGACCAGTTCCGAACTGACCGGCCCTTCCGCGGCAGGAGGCGCTCCCTTGGCCGCTGCCGTGGCAGGGGCTGTTGCCCTCATGACGGCGGGGCCTTGCTGCTCCCTGTCCCGGTGCGGGTTTCCCTGCCGGGCGACAGCAGCGCCTTGCTGCTCCGTGTGGGCCAGTTCGTGGGCGATCAGCCTCTTACCTTCGCTGGTCTGGGGCTGGTAGGCGTCGCGGGCGAAAAAGACGTGGTTGCCATAGGTGAAGGCACGTGCCGACAGATCTTCAGAGAGACCGGCGGCGCGGTCGTCGTTATGCACCCGGACTCCGCTGAAATCGCTCCCGAAACGCGGCTCCATGAAGTCCCGGACCGACCCTGCCAGCGGTTGCCCTCCCGAGGTGCTCTCCTTGACCGCCGACTGCACCGAATCGCTGACGGCCGGTGCCGGGCCTGAGTCCGCGCGGGCCAGCTTTTCTTCCCCTGTACCGTCTGGCCCAGGCTTTGCCTGCCGGCCCAGTTGCTCGTCGCTTTTTGCTTCCCTCTGCAGCCGCTCCTCTTGGCGTTCGAGTTTTTCGTTGCCCTGCCGCTGCAGCTTCTCCTCGTTCGCCTGCCTGGGCAACTGCTCCTGCTGCCTGTTCAGTTGCTCCTGCTGTCGCGGTAACTGTTCCTGCTGTCTGTCCAACCGCTCCGGCCCAGCTCCTGCCGGTTCCGCCATGCGCATGACCCGGTCGGCGCTCCGGTCCGCCTCCTGTTCCATCCTGTCGCCCGGCTTGCTGACCGTAAGCTTTCTTTGCAGCGTCGGCGCGACGAAAGGCTGCCTCGACAGCTGCGCCGCGTTGGTCGGACTGGAGGAAGATTTTTCCGCGCACGATTTCATCGCCGCACCCCTAGTTCCACTCCACCCACAAGAGCTTCGGCATCCACGGCAGTTTCACCATGGAGATGCTGAAGGGAAGCCGGTCCAGCAGTATGTCGTAGCTATTCCTCTCCACCTGCAGCAACCACTCGTCGTTGCCGCGCAGGGTGAGCTTCGCCGGCCGCATCAGGAAGGAGCCGCGCAGCCCGTCCGGGGAGCTGTTGCCCAGTGCCCCCCAGTGCTTGATCAGTGCCTGCAGCAGGTAGTCGCACATCTCGATATCCTGGTCGCTTAGTTCCACATTGCGGTGGATCGAAGTATGGAGCGGGATGTCGCATAACACCTTGTCCAGCGCCAGGCGGTATTCCGGCTGGTCGTGGCCGCCCGAGGCGAGATAGTTCAAAACCGCGACGCCCCGCTCCGGCTCGACGATGCGGTCCTCCCTGCAGATCTCCAGCCCCTCGAAGAGCTGCTTCAGGTACGGGTGCAGGAGGACGATGCCGCCGTTGTCGACGTAGATCCCCTCCTGTGCCGCCTCGTCCTGTTTGCGGGGCGATTGCCCATCCTGCCGGGATGTACCCTCGCCCGAAGCGATGGCCGCTGCCGCGATGCTCCCGTTTGGCAGCGCGGCGGGCCAGTGCCGCTCCACCGCCGCCATGACCGCCTCGTTTTCCCTGGTCGACACGGGCAGTTCCAGCAAGGCCCGTGACACGAGCTCATGCTCCGTGGCGCTGATGCCGTGTGCAGCCGCAGCGAAGCCGTGTCGCCAGACCCCGTTGCGGATTGCGGTGAGGACCGCCTCCGGCAGCGCGATGTGCGCCAACTCTTCCAGCACCGCAGTGATCCGCATGCCGGTCTGCGGCGCCAGGAGCGGCAGCAGCAGCGCACGGAAACTCTCCGAGAACTGCAGGACCAGCCGTGTTTGGGCCTCCTTCTTTCGAAGCGGGAACAGGGCATCTTCCAGCGCGACGACCACCGCATCCACATGGTTTTGCCCCAGCCAGCACTCCAGCAGCACCTGCTCCAGTTCCTTGCCCGTGGGGAGTTGGCACCACCAGGGGAGGGAGCCGTGTTCCAGGAAGTGCAGGAATACCTCGGTCATCGCCTGCAGGTTGTTCCTGCGTCGGGAGTTCTCCCGCGGCGCGGCAAGCTCCTCGCCCAGAGAATGTTGCAGTTCTTTGCGGATGGCCGGGGCCAGGTCCGCTTCCAGCCGTTCCAGCGGAATGGTGCCGGCGTCGATGACCAGCTGTTCCAGGTAGAGGTGTTCGTCCTGCGGGACCTGCTCGTTCAGAGTCACCTCGATGACCGGGAGCAGGTAGTCGTGGCAGAAGCGCTGCAGCCGCCGCTGCAACTCCGCCGCCTCGGCCTCCGGCCCGTCGAAGTCGACATGCAGGTGTTGTTTTTGAATCACATGCCGCATCACAGTGGCTCCAGTTGGTGCTTACCCCCCCAGTCCACCCCCTCCCCCTCTGGGGGAGGGTGCCCGGAGGGCGGGTGAGGGAGGTTCTAGCGTCTTTGGCGCGACTTGCAACGCCCTCACCCCTGCCCCTCTCCCGGAGGGCGAGGGGGGAACCTAAAGAATCTTTCTTGGTACTCAAAGGTCTTTCTTCGCACTCCCAAAGCACCCCTTCCGCGTGATGCCTGCCAGCAGCACCGGCCCGGCCGCGCGCTGCACCTGCACCTCCACCTTCTCGCCCTGGTAGAAGGGCTCGCTGCTGTTGGCGAGCGGCAACTCCCACACCCACGCCACCACGTCGGTCGGCTCCAGGTTGCCCACTTTGCCTTGCAACGTGAGACCGTTGTCGCCGGCCCGCGCCACCTCCATGCCCAGTTCCGGCTGCGGTCCGTCGCACAACTTGTGGTAGTCCACCCTGGTGCACTGGTTGCGCTCGCTGCAATCGAACGACGGCACCCGGGTCTCCTTGTTCAGACGCTGGTTCAGGAAAACGGCGCCGTCGAAGGGCGCGCCGGTGGGGCCCGGTTCGTTGCTGTAGCGGATCAGCATGGAGAAGGCGGGGTTGGGCCGGGCATAGCTGTAACGGAACTCCAGGTTGAAGCTGTCGCAGACGAAATACTCGATGAAGAGAACGGCAAAGGGGTAGGCGTCGCTAGGCTGATAACCCAGGATGAGGCGTCCCTGCAGTGCACCGGCCTGTTCCACCAGCGCCTGGTTGACCACCTCGTTGAGCCCCTTCACGTAGCGGCCGATGGCATCGTTGAAGTTGCCGTTCAACTGGCCGGCGTCCGCTACCGGCAGCCCGTCGGTGCGCAGGTTTATGTCCCTGCCGTTGAAACGCAGCCGGACCGCGGGCTCCTGGCGGTAGCTCTCGTAACGCGCGTCGCCGAACGGGGGCTGCACCCAGAGCCGGTACGCGCACCGGCGCGACTCACCGCCGCAGGGGAGGTCGCAGGCCTGCTCGCAGCTGTGCTGCACCTGGATGCTGGCGCTGCAGTTGTTGTGGTCGGTGACCGTGACCGAGAAGCTGTTGCCGCTCGGGATGGGATCGGTGCTGAAGAAGTTGCCGGTGACCGGCTGGTTGTTGGCCATAAACGGCGGTGTGCCACCCTCGATGCGTATGAAGGAGCGGAAGTTCGCGTTCCCCTCGCAGGTGAAATCGGTCTCCCTGAGCACCAGTTGCGGCGCGATCACCACCGTCTGCGAGGCCGTGGCGGCACCGGCGGCATCGTGCACGCTGACGTTGTGTCCCCCCACGCCGAGCTTGACCGGGCCGCTGAGCGGTGACGGCGCCGCGGTGTCCACCTGCACCTGGTACGGGGCGCTGCCGCCGGTCGCCGTGATCTCGACGAAAGCCTGGCCGTCGGCCCCGGTGCAGCCCGGCTTGGCGGTGAAGGCCAACGGCTGCACGCAAAAATGCCTCAAGGTGACGGAGGCGCTGCAGTTGCGGGCATCGGTGATGTCGATCTCTATGTCGGTATCGGCCGGGAGATTGCCGCTGGCGTAATCGGTGCCGTTCACCGTGCCGCGGTTCGCCGTGTAGGGCGGGGTGCCGCCGCTGATGGAGAAGAGGGCGACGTATTCGCCGGTGTCGCCGATGCAGTCGAACCTCGGCTCCCCCAGCACCAGCCGCTGCGGGATCTCGATGGTCTGCGGCGCCGACACGGTCGCCTCCTGGTCCCGCAGCGACAGGGTGTGACTCCCTGCGGCCAGCGCCAGCACGCCATCCAGGGGCTGGAAATCCTGCTGGTCCACCTTGACGCTGTAGGGGGCGACGCCTCCTTCCGGGGTGACCGTCACTTCGGCCTGGTTGTTGGCGTTGGTGCAGCCGATCTTCAGTGTGAAGCCTAAAGGCGGCGTCGGCAGCACGAACTGCACCGGCGCACAGTCGGAACAGCAGAGGTAGGGGAGGTAGAAGTCGGCGATGACCGTGCCGTCGGCAAGCTCGCCCACCGCCTGTTCGATGATGTCGCCAGCCACCGGCCGCGGAGGCCGGACCGCGCCCAGATCGGGCACCCGCCCGGTGAAGGCGCCCAGCACCAGGCGGATATCAGGGTCCGCGGCCAGCTCGGGACGGGAGCCGATGCGGTCGAAGGCGTCCATCATGGCGGCCGGTTCCACCTCGGCGCAAAGCGACGTGGCGCCGGACGGTGAGGTCATGGTGGTGACGCGGCCGGTGCCGATGCGGCTATCAACGTTGAACCGGTTGCGCAGCCCCCCCAGGTCGATGCCGCGGCCGGGACTGAAGATCCTCGGCGGCGCCTCGTGGTAGACCACGATGAAGGTTCCGCCCAGCGGCACGCCGGCCTTGTGCTGGATGCCGGGGTGGTCGCGCAGGAAGGTGCTCAGGTACAGCTTCTGCTTCACCTCGCGGAGCCGGTCCTGGTATTCACCCTCCAGCGCCTTGATCACGTCCAGGCGGCACTGGTACAGGATCGCCTCCAGCCGGTCGTCCAGTTCCTCCCAGCGCAAGAGGTTCACGGTGCCGTCGATGGTCCCGGCCGCGTCCTCCCGTTCCTTCTCCACCGCCTCGGTCACCCGCACCAGATCCTGGTAGCGCTTCTCGAAGGAGGCGTAGTTCAGCTGCGCCAGGGTCGGGGTGAACTCCCCGTAGAGCTTCACCAGGTAGATGATCACGTAGAAGATGATCAGGTTGGACTGGCCGACGTTCTGGCTGTTCAGGAAGTTGATGATGATGTTCGGGTCGATCTCGGGGACGGCGCCGCCGGGCTGGTTGGCGAGGAAATCCTCGAACAGGCGACCCAGCGTCTGCGGCTGCACCAGGAAGTCCGGGGCGCACTGGGCCAGCAGGGGAAGCTGCGCTTTGACCGGGGTGGTGATCTTCGAGCGCAACTCGAAAGGTAGCCCGTAAAAGTACTGTATCTCCAGGCAGATGAAGCAGGTGGACTCCGCCTTGACCGTCTCGTACAGCGCCTCCAGGTCCTGGAAGCGGCAGTCATCCTTGGTCGGGTCCACCGTCACGTTTTCGTCGAAGGCGCCGGTGCGCAGGGCGATCACCTCGATGGGGAGGCGGTAGCGCGACTTGAGGGTCAAAAGGGTGCTCATCACCCCCTGGTAGTTTTTGCCCAGGTGCCCCTCGACGCGCAGGAAGTTGTACGGCTCCAGGTCGTAGCGCAGCGCCTGGGTCACGAAGGGGGGCGCCGGCGGCTGGTAGGAGTCGGACCGGTAGCCGAGGTTCTGGTTGGCCCGGTTGCGGCGCGTCTTGTCCGGGTCCCAGAGCCGGTACAGCGGCGGGTCGCCGGTGAACAGGTAGTAGTACGGGATCGCCTTGCCGGCCAGCGGTCCGTCACCCAGCCTGCTCGGGGTGATACGGATGGAGCTGTCTCCCGGCAGACGCGAGAAGCCGGAGAGCGGCAGCGGGGGCGCGTCGCTGAAGCGCGCCGCCATCTCCACCAGGCGCGCGAAGAGCTGCTCCAGCTCCAAAAGCCGTCCCTCGCCGCCCAAGAGCGCGGGGGAGGGCCAGAAGGGGGTCCGGTACAGCTCCGGGTTGGTGACCTGGTTCGGGAACAGCGCGCCCAGCATCAGGTGGCGCGGGAAGAGCATCTCCGGCGGGCAGCAGACCGCGAACAGCTCCGCCCCTTTGCGGGAGAGGTCGCGCAGGGCGCGGGCGATGTCGTCGAAAAGGTCGTAGTAATACTGCAGGAATTTCACCTGGACCGTGTTGGCCGGCACGTTGTCCAGGAAACCGAAGCGGCCGGTGAACCCGGCAAAGGGGTTGTCCGGGTACTTCTGTTGCACCAGCGGCTTGAAGGCGTCATAGGCTGCGTTGAGCGCGGTCTGCGCCTGCTGCACCAGCTTCTCCGAGGTGAAGGCGGCATGGAAGGCGTGGTAGACGTCCTGGGAGGTGGCGGGGGCCGTGTTGGGGACGTCGACCCGGGGCAGGTGCAACTCGGGGAGGTTCAGCCGCTCCAGGAGCGCTTCCGCCAGTTCCGTCACGCTCAGGCTGTCCTCGATGGCGTTGGCCCTGGCGATGATCTCCTTCAGGTCGCCGATGCCGATCAGCAACCGGCGCACGGTGATGGTGACCTCGCTCCCCTTGTCGTCGCAGTTGTTCATGCTGCAGTTACGCAGCCCCTCCTTCTTCAGTTCCAGGAACAGGAGCACCGCCTTGTCGGCCAGAAAGCCCTGCGGGGTCGTGATGGGCGCGGTGTCGGGCTCCCCGGCGGGGAACAGTTCCCAGAGAGGATACGGGTTGTCGTCCTTCATGAAGGGGGGATAGGGGAGGTCGCTGGGGGGCAGGTACTGCCGGTAGCTCGTGAGGGCGACGTCCTGCGGCTCCACGATCAGATACCCCTGCGAGGTGACCCCGCACCCCTTGGTGAGCAGCACGGCAAGCCCGCCGTCGGGGTCCTGGGACAGCGAGATGTCCAGGCCGCAGACGATGCCGATGCCGATCAGGTCGGCGCGCGTGAGCCGCTCCTGCTCGTCCAGGTAGTCGAAGACCTGGTTCAAGTGGGTGGACGAGAGCACCTGGTTGGTTACGAAAACCGGGAAGTTATCTTGTGAAGGTTTCATCGCGCAGCACCTCGATCAGCTTCCTAGAGCCGTGGTACCCAGACGGACCGGGTTTTTGTCGTTGCCCTCGTCGCAGTCGTGCAGCGTCGCGGGGGGGTAGCTGTTGCTCAATGCGCCCAAGAGGTCGAGCACCACGCGCAGGCGGTAGGAGACCTCGCTGTAGGCCTGATACCTCTCCTCGAGCAGGGCCCGGACCTGGTCCAGCGTCCCCGCCTGGAAGGTGAGTCCGGCGCACTCGGGCGGCAGTTCGATGGGGAAGGTGCGGAGCTTGCTGTCCGGGGTGAAGCTGCCGGAGCGGAACAGGCCGTCCAGCCACTGGTAGAACTCCATCCCGAAGCCGGTGAGGATGGCGCGGGCGCAGTTGCACAGCCGAGGGGACTGGCTCCGCGGAGGGGACTGGCTCCGCCAGGTGCCTGTCCCCCTAGTTTTTAATGGCACCACCGACAGAAGGTTCCGGCTCAGGATCGCCTCCACCCGCTCTTCCAGGCGCTCCTCCATCCAGTCGAAGGTGGCGTTCAGCGTGAGCCACTCGCACCACGCCTTCTGGAAACGCTGGTACTGCCAGCCGTAGCGCGCGATGTTGACGAAGTGCTCCACCATGAAGGCCAGCACCTGCGACCAGAGCCCGAACGGGAGCAGCACCACGCAGGCGATCTGCTCCGGCTTCACTTGGGCGTCGAAGAGCAATTCCAGCTCCATCTTCAGGGCATCGGCGTGGAAGTGCTGCAGGAACTTGTCCTGGTACCAGGTCTGGAACACCCGCGAGAATTCCCGGTAGATCAGGATGGCGCAGGCGCATGCCTCGTCCGCCCCGGGGGGAAGGCCATCCGCCTTGTGCCCGTCACGCTCCAGGAGAGTCGCCAGCTTGCCCAGTACCGGGTCGCAGGGATCCTCCACGTAGCCGTCGTTGCCCACCCAGCAGATCTTGGCGACCAGGTGCGCCGGGACTTCCTGCTGTATGACCCGGTCCGCATAGCCGCGCATCTCCAGGTCGGTGTGGAACGGGTCGAGCCACCCGGGCATGACCAGGGTGAGCCGGAAGGAGTAGGGATCCTCGGCGCCGCAGGTGTTGCACGCCCCTTCGGTGCAGGCGGGGTAGAGGGCGTCGCCGGGGAACTTCGGGCGCAAAAGCAGGTGCTCCACGACGATCATGCGCTGATCCAGCTCCGGGTAGCCAAGGAGCAGGGTGATGCGCCGCCGGAGCCCGGGCTGGTTGTCCGGGTTGCATGGGTCGTGCTGGTAGTCGAACGCCTTGCCGCGGTCGTGGCTGATCCTCGGGTAGTCGGCGAGAAAGGCGATCTTGTCCTTGATCAGCTGGTCCAGGGCGATGTCCTGCCCCAGGACCTTGACCAGCAGCAGGCCGTACTCGCTGAAATCCTCGCCGAAGCGGGCCAGCAGGTGGTCCAGGAAGCGGTTGCGCCGCTGCCGGAATTCCTGCACCGTCTCCAGCATCCCCTCCAAAAGCGGCTGGGTCAGGCCGGTTACCAGCTCCGAGTACCCCTGGATCATCGTCTCGTCGAGGTGGGCGGCGAAGTAGGTCCGGTTCACGGCGGGGTCGAGCGAGAACAGGTCGGCCGTGTGTGCCACCTGGGCGAAGGCGTCGGCCAGGATCTGCTCGAACACCATCAGGTAGGCCTTCATCTGGCGGGCCTGGGCCCGGCGCCGCGCTGAGGCGGTCGTTGAAAGCTGGTCCGGCCCGATGCCGTAGGTGAGCGGGAAGCTGTACTGCACCGGGAAATACTCCTCGGGTTCCCGGTAGGTCCCGGTGGGGATGTCCAGGTCGTCGGCCGCCCCGGGGTTCTTCAGGCGCTCCGCCTCGCCGCGCAACAGGGTGAGCGTGTCCAGCGCCTCGTCCATCCTGGGGAGGAAGGGGAGCCCGTTCTTGTAGAAGAGAAAGCGGGAGGCGTTGCGGTACAGCCGCGGCAGGTGCTGGCTGGACAGGTACAGAAGCCAGTTGGCGCTTGCCTTGCCCGGATCGAAGATCGGCTTGCCGTCGCTGGAAAAGACCGGATCGTACACCCCCTTGATCGCGTTCCCCTCGGAGTCGTACGCCGTGAGCTGCACCTGGTTCACCGCGATGACCCCATCGATGTCCATGAGCCGGTTGATGAGGTCGGAGACGCACAGCACGGATCGGAGCACTGCGGCGTCCAGGTCCTGCTGGCGCAGGAAGCCGCTGGCCAGCTCCGGGCCGTTGAAGATCTCCTCCACCGGCACCCCCTGGTCCAAAAGCTCCTGCAGCGTGTAGAAGGGGACCGGCGGGTTGAAGTACTGCTCGATCTCGAACCAAATGCGCGCTTGCACCAGTTCGATGTCCGCGTCGGGCGCCACCTCGACGTCGGCGCAAGCCGCCACCTCCTCGATCTCAATCACTTGTACCCGGCAATAATCCTCGTCCAGGTTGCGGTGCGCCATCAGCTCCGTCTTGGCCAGCGCCACGGCCGCACTCTTCAGGTGCTCCTTGCGCCGGTAGCGCTGGATCAGGCCGTTGACGGACGCTTCTTCAAGCATCGCTTTCAGGGCCGAAACGGTGAGCGCGTCTCTCGTGGCCGTGGTGCCGAGCAGGCGCAGGGCGGCGTGCAGGACGATCTTTTGCCCCGAGGGTGCCAGGGTAATCTCGAAGGTTGGGTAGAAGACGGTGCGCCAGTGACCGCGCAGGTACTCGTTGCGCCCCTGGTCGTCAAGGGTGGGATCGGTCAACAGATCGTAACTCTTGGTGGCGCCGAAGCGGATCAGCTTGAGAGCGATCGACCCACCGTTACGGCCGGCAAAGGCATCATCGCTGTCCAGAAAAAGTTGCCACTGGTCGCGGTCGGCCAGCGACATCTCCTCGAAGCGCAGTTCCAAGGTAAGCTGGTGGCTCCCGGCCGCATCGGTGACGGTCGCGTTGGCTTCGATCTTCCGGTCGTTGAGATCCCCCGCGTCCGGGTCCGCCTCCAGTTCCAGGAGCGCCTCGTACAGCCCAAGCGGCCAGACCTGCAGCGGCGTGCGCCGGGCCAGTTCCGGCGCCCGGTAGGAGAGTGCCAGCCCGTCATCCCCGCACCAGGCGTAATAGGCGGTGTCGCACGCGCACTCCTTGCAGACGATCCAGGCGTTTCTTACCGGCTCAAGGTCGATCAGCAGCCGCCGGAAATCGCTTTCGGTCCACGGGTTGACGGTGAGGATGGTGCGGGCCGTGAAGAAGGGCTGGTTGGGGAAGGGGTGCTTCGGGTCGCCCGACGGGGTCGCGGGCGCCAGCAGGTCGCGGATGTCCCAGCCGGTGCGGTAGCCCAGGTCGGTGATGGCGTAGCACAGCGCCTCGTGGATGGCGATGCCGGAATCGCTTTCGTTGTAGTCGGTCCAGAGCCGGCTCGCCATCTGCTCGATGAAGCCGATCCCCTCGCGGCGCAGCCGGTAGAAATCCTGCTCAGGCGGCAAGGCGGGCTTGGACGCTATGGTTGCCGGGAGCCGGGTCATGGGGCGCACCTGCAGATCTCGACGGGCGTCGCTTCCAGCGCGGGGTCGATGACGGTGACCAGGTGCTTCCTGGCCGAAACCAGCACCGAGACCGCCTTGGAGCCGGAAGCCTCGTTCACCTCGTCCGTCCTCGGGTTGTTGTTGTCATCCTGGTAGCTGTGGAAGAGCTGGAAATCGGTGACGCAATCGACGTAGGGGAGATCCTCCAGGAAGTTGATCAGCACGGACTTGCGCACCCTGCCGTCGAAGCTAGGGCTGCCGCCGCCGGGAAAGGCCCAGGGGGAGAGGAAGCGGACCAACTGGTCCGAGATCTGTTTTTCATAGAAGGACTGGTCCAGTCCGGGCTGCAGGCGCACCTTGCACACCACCCGGACCTCCTCGAACTGCGGGTTCTTCACGTGCAGCTTCACGAAGCAGGAGGTGCGCCGCTGCAGGAACTGCGCGATCTGCTCCAAGAGCCCGAGGCTCGTGTAGGGGCGCAGCGGGTCGCGCAGGTTCAAAAAGCGCTGGTTGGGTATGGTGACCACGGTGACGTGCCCCGGCGCGAGCTCCCGGTAGATGCCGGTGCCGCTTTGGTCCGGCTCGTACTGCGTGTGGTTCAGGCACTTGACCCGGTACACCTGGGGGAACGCCTCCAGGACCAGGCGCTCGTAGTCCCACAGCGCAATGGCGCGGTCCTTGTGGCGCAGCCGCTCCGAGATGCGCGTGTAGAAGTCCCGGGGCGACTCCTTGCCCCGTCCGCCGAAGCCGGCAAAGGGCTGGCTGATCCCCTTCACGGCCGCGTCCGGTTGGTCCAGCTTGGTGATGGTCCCGGCGGGGAGGGGCGTGGCGCTGAAGGCGGGGGCGTTGCCGCGGTCGGTGAAGGTCGCCTTGAGCGCCTGTGCCGCCACCATGACGAGCCGGCACACCGAGTCGGCATTGCCGGCCACAGAGGCGCGCAGCCAGTGCATACCCGGGGGAAGCACGCTGTTGTCCGCGGAGGCCTCGCGCGGCACCGAAAAGGTGATGATGCCGGAATCGAGCAGTTCCCCGGTCGCGTCGCTCACCTGGTCCTTGCCGAACGGGTGCCACTCGTTTTGGCACAGGTAGCTCCAGTTGAGGTGCGGCTTGGGCTTGATGGAGCGGGGATCGGCGCTCCCGTCCACCACCTGGAACAGCAGGGCGAGGTTTTGCGGCGGCTGCAGATCGGTGACGCCGATGTAGCACTCCGCCTCGTGCTTGACCGGCTGTCCTTGGGGGATCTTCTGGTCGTCGCGGTTGGCGTGTTTCATCTGGGGCAGCAGGTAAATGGCGCCGTCCACCGAAGGCAGCGCGGACTTGAGGTAGCCATGCTGTTCCGCCGTTCCGAAGGGCGCGACGGTGAAGAACCGGGCGCTGCGGCCCTGGAACTGTCCCCGGTCTGCGCTGGTCAGGGAAACCGTCTGGCTTGCCGAGTAAGCCAGGCTCAACCCGGTGACCATCGGGCCCACGGGCGGGGTCGGCTTGGTGCCGTCGTTGTTGGGATCGGCGTCGGTCACCCGCTTGATGTAGTCGATGAGCGCCTGCTCGTAGCTCGCCTGGCCGAAGTCGTCGGAAAGCCGTAGCCGCACGAAGCCGTAGCGGGAGTCGGTGGTGAATTGCTCGTTCTGCGTCGGGTCCGGCGCGTCCTGGTAAGGCGGTGCATCGGCCGACTGCGGATCTCCCAAGAGCGTGAAGGTCGTGCCGGTCACCGAGGCCTGCACCGCGGTCCGGAACGGGTGCCAGCTTCCTCCCTGCAGGTATTCGGTCACCGCGTTGACCGTCTTGCCGCGGTAGGGCGCCGGGGTTGCCTGCCAGGTCACGTTCAGCGCAGCGCTGGACAGCTTTTTCTGGAACAGCTCCTTGGAGCCGATGACGAAGGCAGCGTTGGCGACCGGCGAGGGGCCGAAGGGCTGGAAGGGCTTGGACGCGTCCACCGGCCCGAAGTCGTTGGCCAGCGCCGCCGCCTTCAGGTTGGCAACGTCCACGTCCAGTTCCAACCCGGTGATGGTGACGTCCTCCAGCCTCGGGTAGACGAACTTCGCGTCGTCCCGGTGCTTCAGCTGCACCATCAGGACCGGGAGCTCGGTGTCGAAGTTGTAGCCGTGGAGGTCGGCGGAGTAGGGGACCACGGCAGGGTCGGCGCCGGTAAGGGCGAGCTCCAGCCTGAGCCCCCCGGTCACCTGGCTGAAGGAGGCCGGGGCCTTGGCGAGCCACCCCTTGGCGGTGGTCAGGTAGCAGTTGACATCGTTGCTGAAATCGCCCGCTACCGGCACCGGCTGCTGGAAGGTGACCGTGATGCCGCGCTCGCCCTGGGCCAGGAACAGGTAGTGGGACGCGATGGCGAAGCCGACCGTGGCGCGGGGCATGTCGATGGCGGCCAGCGCGCCGTCCTGGTAGCGCTTGTTGTGGAAGGGGTGCCAGGACTTGTCCGCCGAGGTGAGTTCCGCTCCCTTGCCGTCGGCGGAGTTGGCGGCGGGGGAGGCGAACAGGCGCCCCTCGTCCCTGTCGCTCGGGGCGATGACGCCCACTCTTTCCGTGCCGTGACGGTACAGCGTCCTCAGGTCGGCCACCTTGGCCTGGTTCGCCACGAAGTCCTGATCGCCGGCGTAAAAGGCGTCCTTGCCCAAGGCATCCTTGCCCGCCTTGAACAGCTCTCCCGCCGGGAAGAGCCGCGCCTCGACCTGCTTGGCCAGTTCGGCCAACAGGTGTGCGTGCCCCGGCTGGGCCGGTTTCTCCTTGAGCCGCAGGATCTCGCGGTAGTAGAAGTCGAGGTGGCGCGCCGTGAGCGTGTTGGCGGCGTCGCGGGCGTAGGCGAACAGGCGCAGGAAGGCGAGCAGGAGGGCGTAATGGGGCTGGTGGTCGTCCCGCCCGGTCAGGCTCTGTTGCAGCGACCGTGCCCCTTCGCCCGCCACCTTGGCGTAGGCCTTGAGGAACTGGTCCAGCACAGAGGTAAAGAGGTTGTGGGTCGCGATGTGGTTGATGCGCTGGAAAGGCTCGATGCCGGTGCCGTACACCGAGGCGTCCGCCGCGATCGCGCCGGTGTAGGCGGCCCAGTCCGGTGAGCCGTCGGTGATCCAGTCTTTGCCCAGTCCCGCCTGGTACACGGCGCTGAAGGGGACGGTGCTGGCGCCGAACAGTTCCAGTCCCGGCTGGAGGTCCGCGATGAGGCGGTCGCTGTCCGGGGTGATGGCGAGGTCGGCCTTGTAGTAGGAGATGAGCCGGTTCAAGGCCGGCGCCAGCTGGCTGACGACCAGGTTGCGCAGCATCCCCTTCAGGGCGGTGTCTGCCGGCAGGGCGTCTTTAAGCCGGTCCAGCTCCAGGGCCAGGCTGCCGGCGCTGCTGAAAAGGTAACCGAGGTAATCCTTCGCCTTGGTCTCGTCCGAGCCGAAGCCGAGATCCTTCAGGAAGTCCAGGTATTCCTTGATCCTCTGGCGGTAGAACTCCACGTCCTGCACCGCCGCCAGGGCGAGTTGCACCGAAACGTCGCTGCCGAAAAAGGTGGTCCAGTTGCCGTCGATGACGTTGCCGGCGTTGAAGTAGTTGAGGAAGGAGGCATAGGCCTTGGCGAAGACCATGCCGTGCGCCACGTCGCGCTGGTCCACCGGTGCGAAGGCCGGGTCGAGGGGGAGGGCGAGGCGCTGGTCCTGGCTGGTACCTTCGCGTACCGGTTTCAGCGCATCCCGGTTCTGTGTGCAGTCGGTGGTTTGCGGCATAGGGCCTAATCGCTTTCCGGCAGGAGGTTCACCGTTACCCCGAGGTCGAGGTCGGTCCCTTCCAGCTTGTAGTAGGGGAAGACGAAGTTGAAGCGCGAGTTGGTCGTCTTGACCCGGTAGGTGACCTCGATCAGGACCACCCCCTCCAGCTCGCGGGTGTCGTCCAGGTTGACGCTTTCCAGCTCGATACGCGGCTCGTGGTACAGGATGGCGGTCTCGATCTTGTCCGCCATCAGCGTCTTGGTTCCCGTGTCGAGGCTCTCGAAGATCAGGTCGTCCAGGTTGCAGCCGTATTGCGGCAGCATGACCCGTTCCCCCTGCGATGTGCTTAACAGGGCCTGGAGGCTGGCCACGATGTCCGCCTCCTGCTCCAGCAGAACCACGCCCGGCAGCGTCTTGTCGAATTCGGGCGGGAACGACCAGCCGCGCCCCAGGAAATCGAGGTTCATCCGTCAGCCTCCGATGAGGACGGTCAATGCGCCAGGGGGAAGGATCACGCCCCCCCCGGCGGTCTGGTCCGCCACGCGGGCTGCCGGCAGCCCGCCGATGAACACCGTGGTGGAGCCCTTGATGATCACGTCCGCGCCGCAGGTATCCCCCATGCGTGCCGCCGGCAGGCCCGCGATCAGCACGTTCAGCGCCCCCGGCGGAATGATGGGCGTCGGCACCCCGAGGGTGGCGGAGCTTACGATGAGGTCGGTGATGCGCGCGGCAGGAAGCATGGAAACTCCTAGAGACAAAAAGCAGTTACGCAAAGAACGCCAAGTAGTCGCAATGTCCGCAAAGAGAGCTTTTGGGTTTGTCTTTCATTCAAGATTTTTTCTTCGTGTTCTCAGCGGATACTTCGTGTTCTTTGCGTAACCGCTTTTAATCTTTGAAACCACGAAGCGGTTACGCAAAGAACGCCAAGTAGTCGCGATGTCCGCAAAGAGAGCTTTTGGGTTTGTCTTTCATTCAAGATTTTTTCTTCGTGTTCTCAGCGGATACTTCATGTTCTTTGCGTAACAGCTTTTGACGTTGCTTTTGACTCCCTTGCGCGCTTATCAGTTGATCTGCACGATCCCCCCCTGGATCACCGTCTTGGCGCTCCCCTTGATGGTGGTGCTGGCGCCGGACAGTTCGGTGCTGGCGCTCCCGGCCGCCTTCAGAGCCATCTGCGCGGAGAGATCCAGGTTTGAGCCGCACTCGATCTTCAGGTTCTTGGCCGCCTTCAGGGTGAGGTCCTTGCTGCTCTCGATCCGCACCCCCTGGTCGTCCAGGGTGATCTTGTTGCCGTTTTGGTCCTGGATGACGATCCCCTTCTTGTCCTCGGCTAGGGTGAGCCTGTTTCCCTTGGGCGTCTCCAGTTGCACCGCCTTCCTGTCGTCATCGAAGGTGAGCTTCATCTTGGAGCGGCTCACGTACCCCTTGCGGTGGTTCTTGTCCTTGGCCGGTTCCGGCGCCGGTTTTGCCGAGCTATGGCACATCCCCAGCACCACCGGGTGACGGGGGTCGTCCCAGAGAAAGCCGACCACCACCTCGTCGCCGAGCTCCGGCCTGAAGAAGGTGCCGCGCCCTTTGCCGGCGTCCAGGGTTGCCAGCCGTGCCCAGATCCCTTCCTCGGCCTTGCTGACCAGCGGCAGCCGCACCTTGATGCGGTCCTCCCCCTGCGGATCCTTCTCCAGCACCGTGACCACCCCCATCTGCAGCCCCGTGACCGCCGGGATCAGCCCCGCTGCCGGCATCGGCCGCAGGTCGAAGCTCTCTGCGAAGGTCTCGGTACATAGGCCGAACTGCACGTCGGTCTCCCAGTTGCCGTTGTCCACCACGTGGCGCACACCCGAGACGTACAGCTTCCCCTGGAACCTCTCTCCGACGCCGGTAAGCTCAATGACCTTGCCGGGAGCCACCGCCGCGAAGCCTTGGCACCGGGCCCGCCCCCGCACCTGGGCCAGCCGCTCGGTCCTCAGCCTGCCGTCCGCCCAGGCCTGCAATTCCGGCTGCCCCAGCTTCCCGCCGTGCCGCAGCTCGTGCGGGGCGCTGCCCAGTATCCCGGCCAGATCGTCAGGGGAGAGGTTGCCGCTCGATGAGCGCCCCGGTTCCCTGGCCTCGGCCTCGACGACCTTCTGCTCGGCGGCGTTCCAGCTCTTGGCCACGATCCCCTTGCTCTGCCTGCGCGCGTCGATGTCGGCGTCGAGTTCCAACAGCGTGCTGCCGAACCCTACCGTGACCACCGCGTCGCCCTCCGTGGTGGGCGTGTTGACCGTGATCTTGCCGTCGCTGGCGATCACCACCATGCCGTTGGCCTCGGCACGCAGCAGCAGGAAATCCCAGTCCGTCGCGTTGTACTGCGTCACCTCCTTGAGATCCGGCTTGGTGGCCTGGACGTCCTTGCCGAGCTTGTAGGAGTCGATGACCTGCTCGATGACGTCGCCGTCCTTCATGTCCACGAAGTAGCGGCTCTTCAGGCCGACGCTCATCCGCACCGCCTCGTCGCGGCACTCAACCGTGAGGATGCTGCCGCTTTTGCGCACGCTGATGCCGTGCCTCACCACGATCCCCTTGAACACGGTGTCGTTGTGCGAGCGGTAGCCGAGCTTGATCTCGATCTTTTTGCCCGGGACGAATAAGTCGCTGTTGCTGGCCTGGAAGGTCGCCTTGGAGGCCTCGCCGTCGCGGATCTGGATGGTGGCGGTCGGGATGCGGTTCACCTCCTTGCGCACGGCTACCGACAGCACGTGGTATTGCCCCGGAACGGCCGCACCATCCATGAGCAGTTCGACGCTGCAGACGTCCGGCGTGGCGGGCGTGGGGATGGTCGACCCGGTGCTCACGGCGCTGCGCCTTTCTTGTCCAGGGGCGGGAAGAGCAGGCTGGTGTTGGGCACAAGCTTTCTGAAGTTGTTCAGCCCGTTCGCCTGCGCCACCTGCAGGTAGTACTTCGGGTCGCCGTAGATGCGGTAGCAGAGCAGCGGCAGCGTGTCGCCACCCTTTACCGTGCGCCGGTGGGTGAGGTCGGGGGATGACTTGTCCTCCTTGCGGGCGCGTTTCTTGTCCTCGACACTCTTCTTGAACTTCACCTTGGCGACGGTGCGGATCGGCTGCCCGTCCGGATTGAACAGTTTGTGGGTCAGCGAGAGCTCTATGGCGCGGCCGGTGAAGACGAGGCTGCCCCAGACCAGCTTCAGGTGGTATGGCTCGTGCGATTTCCCCTGGTAGCCGGTCAGCATCTTGCGGAAGCGGTCCACGTCCTTGTTCACGCCGTCCTTGTTCTTCTTGCCGTCGATGATGCCGGTATTGTCGAACAGGAACTCGAAGGTCAACTCCTCCGGGAGGGTGAACTCGTACTTCGCCTGTGCGCCGCTGGTCCCCTGGCCCTGGCCCTCCGAGGTCTTCACCTTGTACTCCAGGGTGTAGCTCTCCGGGTTGATCAAGGCCTCGAAGGTCTCCTTGGCCTCGCTCTTCGTGCCGCGTTCCGCGTCCTCCGAGGTGTCGAAGGCCAGGATCAGGAGTTTTTCCAGTTTGCCGTTATCCGCCATCAGCGTTCCGCCTTGTTCTTGAGAATCTGCAGCACCTGTTCCACGCACTCCGCGACCATCGCCTCCCTGCCCGCCCCGTCACCGGCTCGGGCCGGCGGGGCAGGGGAGGAGGTCAGCGCGACCTTTATGTGCAGTTCCTTGATCTCGATGGGCATAGGCTGTTCCGTTGTCGTCTGTCTCCCCTACCTTTGACGGGATGGGGCGCACCTTGGTCTTTCGCCCCCTCTCCCTCCGGGAGAGGGCTGCGGTGAGGGCGCTGCAGCTGGCACCTTGGTCTTTCGCCCCCTCTCCCTCCGGGAGAGGGCTGGGGTGAGGGCGTTGCAGCTGGCACCGCGGTCTTTCGCCCCCTCTCCCTCCGGGAGAGGGCTGGGGTGAGGGCGTTGCAGCTGGCACCGCGGTCACTTCGTGCCGTCGCCCTCACCCGGCCTCCGGCCACCCTCTCCCGGGGGGCGAGGGAATGGGAGGCTAAGGGGGGACAGGGGGGATTTGGCTCGTTCCCAAGGTCCACCTTGGGAACGCAAAGCCACTCTGAAGCTCCAACTTTCCTCAAATGCAAAGCTGGAGCTTTGCGCCACATGGGGTTCCCAAGCTGGAGCTTGGGAACCAGGAAAATATGCCACCGCGCAATCAGGCCACCGTAAAATATCTGTACGTCAGCTCCAACGTCTCAATCACCAGCGCATTCTCCCCCGAGTTGAGATCGCTCACCTGCCATTTCCTTGGGATGGCGTGCGACACCTGCCAGGTCTTAAGCGGCTCACCCTTTTCGTTCATCAGGATCACGTTCAGATCCGTGGGCTCGAAGTCGCGGTCCCGGAAGGCGCGCAGGAACCACTTGATCACCTCCGAATCGGTCAGCATGCCGCGCTTCAGCACCAGGTCCGCGTACTTCGTGCGTACCGGGAGCTTGTGGGTGAAGCGGTTCTCGCCCCCTTCCTTGTATTCCTCGGTGTCGTACTCCACCGAGAGCCCCGACACCATCTGGAAGCGGACGTCGTTCTTGTCCTTGCTGATGCCGAACTCGACCCGGAAGTAGAATCCCCACGGGGGGTAGTAATCGACCATGGCCAGGCCCTAGACCTTCATCAGCTTGAGCCCTTCGTGGGCGATCTCGAGGGTCTCGATGGCGGCCTCGTTGGCGTCCGATTTCAGGTCCGGTGCGGTGACCTTGACCGGGAAACAGCGGGTGGCCGTCCAGGCCGCCACCGGCTCGTGCTTCTCGTTCAACAGGCGGATGATGATGTCGCGCCGCTTCTCCACCCGCTCGTTGGCCACCTCTTCCAGCCAGGTGTTGTAGTCGAAGTCCTTCTCGAACTTGCCGCGCTTCAGGCTGATGTTGTTGTTTTTCACCAGGCCGGGCATGGCGATCTTGTTGAAGTCGCGGCTGTCGCTGTGCCGGTACTCTATCTTCTCCCGCTCCATGACCAGGCCGGTCACCTCGGTGAAGCTGATCTTGGCCCCGCCCCAGTCGACCTGGAAATGGAACCGCGGTAAGGGATACTCTTGCGCCATGTCTGTCTCCTTTATCCATTTTTTCCGGCTTCCGATGTTTCCCCCACTCCCGGAGATACACAGGAGGGGGGTGTGCGCCTTTTCCCCCTCTCCCTCCGGGAGAGGGTCGGGGTGAGGGCGCTGCTTCCTGCCCCCTCTCCCTCCGGGAGAGGGTCGGGGTGAGGGCGCTGCAACTGGCACTGCACTCACTTCGTGGCATCCCCCTCACCCGGCCTTCGGCCACCCTCTCCCGCCTGCGGACCGAAGCCCTACGGTGGGCGAAGGCCCGGAGGGCGAGGGTAAAGGCTACGGGGGGGAGGACCCTACGACTCAGCCATCTTGTGCGAGAACCTGAAGATGATGAACTCGGCGGGGCGCACCGCGGCCAGCCCCACCTCCACGATCATGCGCCCTTCCAGTATGTCGATGGCGGTCATGGTTTTGCCCAGTCCCACCGCCACGAAGAACGCGTGCTCCGGCTTCACCCCCTGCAGCGCCCCCTGGCGCCAGATCACGGTCAGGAAATTCTCCACCATCCCCTGCACGCGCACCCAGGTGTTGGCGTCGTTAGCCTCGAAGACGAACGGCTCCGTGGCCCGCTTCACCGACTCTTCCACGAAGTTGAAGAGCCGGCGCACGTTCACGTATCGCCACTCGTTGTCGTTGCCGGCCAGGGTGCGCGCCCCCCATACCAGTGTCCCCTTGCCGGTGAAGGCACGGATGGCGTTCACCGACTTGCCCGCCACCGGGTCCACGTTCATCTGGTCCTGTTCCACGTTGGAGAACTGGATAGCGGGCTGGATAACCGAGTTGACGCTCACGTTGGCCGGCGCCTTCCAGACGCCGCGGGCGTTGTCGACCGCCGCATAGATGCCGGCCATGGTGGAAGAGGGGGGCAGCCGGCAGGCCATGTCGGTGATGGCGGCGCGGGCCTGCTCGTAGACCCGGTTGTTGGCCGCCTTCAGCGTGTCCAGCTTTACCGGCGCCGCCGCCGAGCCGTTGGTGGTGATGGTCACGTCGACCGCGCTGTCGTCGTACAGAAAGTCGAGGATGGTGTCGATGTTGGGCGCGTAGACCGCGCCGTACTTCAGGTTGTTGGTCCCGATGCCGCTGTTGCGGAAGTTGTTCACCGCGTTGAGCAGGTTCGCATTGGGATCGGACAGGGAGATGGAATCGCCGTGCAGGTCCATGATCACGAAGCGGTCTTTGAGGTCGGCGCACTGGGCCAGCGCCGCGTCGTGCAGGGCCTTGAAGTCCGCCACCGACAGGCTCTGCGCCTCCGGGAAGACGATCAGCGTCGGCTCGTCCTTCTTCACCAGGGTGTCGAGGCCCGCCTTCAGTTCGGTCTCCACCAGGGCGCCCCCGAAGGTTGCCTTGTAGGGGGCGACCGAGACGATGTAGCAGGGGCCGCCGCCGTTGGCGAAGAACATCTGCATGGCGTAGTACATGACATGTTTGGAGCGGGCCGCCTCGGTGAGGGACGCGGTCGCCTTCAGGTCGGTGGTGACCCCGTTGACCTGGGTCTCCTGCACGTCCACGTTGATATCCTGCTCCTTCTGCGGACCGCCGAAATACTTCTCGTACTCGACCTGGGAGGAGATGCGCGTCGGTTTCAAGGTGAGGTCCCCGGGAGTGACATCATCGGCCTTTTCCGTGTAGCCGATGAAGGCCGGGATCGCGGTTTCCACCGGGGCGACCGAAGGGGGAAACTTGGGGATCTCCTCGATGTAAACTCCCGGTGTCTTGTACAGTGTGGCCATTTTCGTCTCCCTCCTTTTGAGCTCACCGTGTTGTAGATCGCCTATGGGTTATACCGTCACCGCCGGTTTGTGATGGATGTTGCGGTCCACCTCGAGGATCAGGCTCTCCTCCTTCTCCACGAAGCTGAATTTCAGGTCGAGCATGCGCATGACGTAGAGGACAAAGGGGTACTGCTTGCCGCCCAGGGTGCCCCAGAGGTGGTTCACCTCCTCCAGGGTGGGCGAATAGATGTCGAAGATCAGTTTGAAGGACTGCAACTGGTCCAGGGGGTTGATCGGGACGCTGGACGTGGTTATCGAGGCCGGGTCGACCGTGGTCTCGGTGAAGACGTTTTTGAACTGGAAAAACCGGATGGCGCGGGAAAGTACCGAGAGGGCGTCGACGTAGCCGGAATGGGTGGCAGTCATCAGGATCAGGAAGTTGAGGAATACCGGCGGGTTCTGGTAGCTCGCCTTAAGCGCCGCTTCGTCGCGCACGTAATTGGGGAGGTTTTTCAGCGTCTTCTCTTCTTTCACGTTGACCGCGGAAAGGTACAGCTTGTCCCGGGATACGTTGCCGCCGCCCCCTCCGGCCGTGAAGATGTCGGAGACATTGCCAAGACCGACCGCGTCCACCGAGTTGTAGACATCATGAAGATGCTTGTTCAGCTCATTCATTACAATGGTGAGTGCGTGGGAGATCATGGTTCTCTCGTCATATCCGGTCTGGGCAAAGGCCGGCTCTGTCTGTACACGTCCCGACAGCCCTGCATCCGCAATAATGAGATAATGGATTGGTGAAATATAATTAGTTTGATCAAATTTAGCGGGGTTTGTTGAGGTGTCAACGATGGCGACAAAAAAAGGGGCAATCAGGGAAAAGATGCGGGGCATGCGGGAGGGGCTGCAAAAAGGACAGAGAGAAAATCTCAGGGGCGCTCGGGGGGGGCGGAAGGGAAGGTGAACCGGGTGGATGGTTAGGAGCGGTGTAGCGGGTAAGGACCTGGGCAATAACTCAGGGGTGGCATCTGCCGGGAGACAGTGCCGGAAGCGGGGGCGCTGCGGAAAACAATCCCGTGGCGCCTACGCCGCCTTCAACGCGCGCCTGCGGTCATGGCCGACGTAGCTGCCGCCCGTGCCGCGCACCCGATCCTGGCCGATGCGGACGTAGCCGTCGGAGCGGAAGAACCCCACGATCTTGCGCTGCATGATCAGGGAGTCGAGCAGGTAGTCGTGCACCTTTGCGCTCTGGAACTCATCGTACACCACGCGTATCAGCATCGTTCTCTCCCCCGCGGGTGGCATCCTCTCATACGAAATCGCATGGCATGGACAACCGGATCGGTGTGAATGAACATTGGATGCCAACTGCCGTGTTCCGAATCCCTCCAGGACTGTTACAAAACAACATCGCGGTGCCGCTTGCAGACAGACCGGCAGTGCAAACGACCTGCGTCATGCCTCCATTTTAACAAAATAATTGGAACATGCCATCTCAATACTTTCCTTTGTCAGTCGAGCCGGCTGGTTGTTATAGCGGGATTCGACAATAATCTGTTCTATGAGATCGCGCGGGTGACACGCGTTCGGGATCGCGCCGTACTTCTTGTAGCAGTAACTCATCAGGTAGTCATACGCCTCCTGGCAGAAGGGGACCTCGTTGGCGCTGCAGACCAGCTTGAAGATCCTGCCGTACTCCTGTTCAGTGGGGCGGTCGATCTCCACCTTGTACCTGATCCTGCGCAGGAAGGCCTCGTCCAGCAACTCGGTCGGCTCGAGGTTGGTGGCGAAGATGACCAGCATGTCGAAGGGGACGGCGAACTTCATCCCGGTGTGCAGGGTCATGAAGTCGATGTGCCGGTCCAGGGGGACGATCCAGCGGTTCAGGATGTCGCGGGGCTCGATCTGCTGCCTGCCGAAGTCGTCCAGGATGAAGATGCCGTTGTTGGCCTTCAGTTGCAGCGAGGCCTCGTAGTATTTCGAGATGCGGTTGAAGTCGAGGTCGAGCATCCTCATGGTCAGTTCTCCCCCCACCATGACCACCGGCCTGCGTACCAGCACCCAGCGCTGGTCCACGTTCTCGGCAAGCAGGGTAGGGGGGACCGGGATGTGGTTCACCGGGTCGAAGACGCTGATGATCTGGCCGCCGACGTCGATGGCGTAGGGTACGTAGACGAAGTCGGTCGGGACGCGCCCCACCGCCTCGGCGATCGCCGTCTTGCCGTTGCCGGGAGGACCGTAGATGAACACGGTCTTCCCCGACGTGATGGCCGGCCCCAGGCGGCGGAACAGGTCCTCCCGGCACACCAGGTGGGAAAAGGCGTCCCGCAGCGTCTCGTCACTGATGGTCACGCACTTCACGGTCTGCAGTTCCACCATGGTCTGGTACTCGTCCAGGGTGACCGGCGCCGGCCCGGCGTAGCGGCACAGGTCCATCAACTCGAGGCTGCGCTTTTGTCCGGATTCGGTGACCTTGAAGGTGTAGGTGGCCGAAGCGTAGCTCGTGGCCCCCTTGATCTCGACGAACTTCTCCCGCTTCAGGATTTCCAGCGCCCGGTTCACGATGGTCATGGGGAGCTTGATCCGCTCCACGACGTCCCCCATGCGGAACTCCCCCATGAAAACGATGTGCTTCAGGACCAGGTCGGTAATGAAGGAGAGGTCGAGCCCGGTATCCTCCACGCATTTTGGGGGTGGGGGATTTCGCTGGTACTGCTTCTTAATGTCCTGTTCGGTGACGTGTCCCAGGGCCACCAGGTTGTGCCCGAGCCGCCCTCCCAGCCGGCGCTGCCGCTCCAGTGCCTCGTCAAGTTGCGCCTGGGTAATGATGTTTTCCTTAACCAGCTTCTCACCGAGAATGAACATTGTTTCCCCCATGACTGTCATAAGCGCGGTTTGGTGGTAAGATTTACCTCAAAACTTCGCCATGTAAAGAACCCATATACAGGTTGTGTCAGAAATGTTGTCCTTGTTTCCGGCCTGCTGTCAGATTATAGTATTGTCACATTTTAACTAAAGAGTCCAGCGGTGTCGCTGATTCTCTTGGGAGGCAGCATGGGTAGACTTGATGTCAGAGTCCGCACGCATCTTGACTCCACTGTTTGCTACATCGCACGGGAAGACAGGCCGGAAGAGCAGGTGACCGTCACGGAACTCAGCCTGAGCGGCGCCCTGGTGGTCGGCCTTTCCACACAGCTGAGCGAAATTTTCGCCATTAAGCCGGTCATTCCCGGCAAGGGCGAGGTGGAGCTCTTGGCCAAGCTGGTGCGGCAGGGGCAGGGAGGTGCCGCAGTCCGTCTGTTCTACTCCGACCACGACACCATGCAGGCCCTGTGGGAACACGTCAGGGACAGCCTTCCCCAGACCGATTCCTGTCCCTACTGCGGCCACCCCGACGACTCCCGCGAAGGGTCCTGCGACAAGTGCAACCTCTACCTCAACTTTGCCAAAAACAACTACCTCGAACGGCACATCGAAAACACCTTCGCCCAGCGCCTCAACATCCGTCTCAGCCGGCTCAACCTCGAGCACATCCAGAAGATCATCCAGTTCGTAGACTCCAAATTGCTGAAGATCCAGCACCGCTCCCCGGACAAGGAGTTCGTCGGCACCTCGGAGGGGATGCTCTCCGTGTTCTCCATGATCAGGAAGGTGGCTCCCACCGAAATGAGCGTGCTCCTTCTGGGGGAGAGCGGGACCGGCAAGGAACTGACCGCGAGGTCCCTGCACCAGCTCTCTACGCGCAGGGACGGCCCCTTCGTCGCCGTCAACTGCGCCGCCATTCCCGAAACCCTGCTCGAGGCCGAACTGTTCGGGTACGAAAAGGGGGCGTTCACCGGGGCCTACGCCACCAAGAAGGGTAAATTCGAGTCAGCCGACGGCGGCACCCTGTTTCTGGACGAGATCGGAGACCTCCCCGCCAGCCTGCAGGCGAAACTGTTGCGCTTTCTCGAGGACAGGCTGGTCCAGCCGGTTGGTTCCGCGCACTCCAAAAAGATCGACGTGAGGATCGTGGCCGCCACCAACTGCGATCTGCAACGTGCCATCGGCCAGGGACATTTCCGCACCGACCTCTTCTACCGGCTCAACTCCTTCACCATCAAGCTCCCCCCCCTGCGCGAGCGGGGAGAGGACAAGGTGCGGCTGGCCCGGTACTTCCTGGATAAATTCTCCTGCAGCGAAAACCGCTCCATGCAATTTTCCGAGGAGGCCCTGGACGCCATCCGCAGCCACGCCTGGCCCGGCAACGTCCGTGAACTGGAGAACAAGGTGAGGAGGGGATTCCTGATGGCCACGGGGAGGGTGATCGACCCTGAGTGCATGGAGCTGGACCAGGACGGCATCCCCGCACCGGTGCCCGAGCCGGTCTCCAGGCCGGGGTCATCCCAGAAGGAGTACGTCATCCAGGTGCTGGAGCAAAACGATTACGTCATCGCCCGGGCTGCCCGCCAGTTGAACATCAGCCGTCCCAGCATGTACGCCCTGATCAAGAAACACGGAATCAGCAGGGACGACATGAAATAACCCGCCGGGCTCCGCATCTGCTTTACACCTCCTTTACAGTCAGCTTTACACTTCATTTACACCTCCCTGACACTTTCCGGTCGCGCCCCGCAGCCCCGTGTCAGCCCAACCGATCTCTAATTTCCCGTAATCAGATGGAACTAACAAAATCTTTCTTACTTGAAGGAGGTGCGGCACGCATTGTGCTGATCATTTACTGAACTAGAGCAACAGCCTTCTATTATAAATATCTAATTTAATGTCATTGTGTATATTGAAAATTATAGAACTCTAATACCGTTTGTGGTTAATAGTGGAATTGACAACGGTTAATAATTTAAATATAAATTTTCCGGACCATGCGCTGTGTCCTCAGAGGGTAAGACCGTGATCCTTTATGGCTAAAGCTAAAATAATTCCAATTTTTCTCGGTTCCAAGCTGGCTGATCGTAGAGGGCAGGGGCTCGTGGAGTACGCGCTGTTGCTGGTGCTGATAGCTATGGTGATCTTCTTGATGCTGGTGGCCTTTGGCCGGCAGCTCAACAACACCTATGAGACGATTAACTCCGGGGTTCAAAACGCCGGTAAATGATTCTGCATCGCCGCCTTTGCCATGCGGGGCGGATCTCAATCAAAAAAAGGAGACGTGTCATGAGTGACTGGATCAAAATGGTTTATCTTAACCTGCTTGCCGGCGTTGAAAACCTGAAAAGCCAGAAGGGGCAGGGGCTTGTGGAGTACGCCCTCATCCTCGTCCTGATCGCCATCGTTGTTATCGTCATAATGACGGCATTGGGTGGCAAGACCTGTGAAGCCTTCAGCACGGTGAATAGCGCACTGACGCAGTAACCTGTCCGCTTCGGCATTCCTTGGCAGTAGTTTTTGAATTTTACAAGGAGGATCTTTTTCCTGAAAGGTTGGCTTCTTTCAGGGCTAAGATTCTCCTTTTTTTCTATTAGAGTTCTTGACAACTGTGTGAGTTTGTATAAAAGAATACCAATAGTGTTATAGCAGTCGACATAATAGTTTAGGAAAAAATAATGAAAGATCAAAAAGGCCAGGCCATTGTTGAGACAGCAATAATTCTCCCTTTGTTGATACTGTTGATCATGGGGCTTTTTGAGTTCGGCCGCTTTCTTTATCTGAAGAACACTATCAACAACGCCGCCCGGGCGGGTGCCCGCGCCGCAGCCGTTACTCCCAGATTCGATGCCACCCTCCATCCCGACGGCATGGCGGCCACTGGCGTCACCCATACCATGAGTTGCACCGACAGCGAATACGCAGCCTCGAACGGAGCGGTGTACCGCAGCATCTGCAGCTCGCTCTTTGCAGGCATTCCGAAAAACGAGGTCGTGGTGGATATCGCATACACCGAACTGGCTGCTCCGGCTGGCCTTAGCTCCGGCGACAGCGTTACCATCACCCTGAGGTGGGACAAGTTCGAAGCCGTGCTCCCTCTACTGATCCCCATCACGAACCGGATCACGGCTGAAGCTTCAATGCGTTATGAATAGTTTTGGCTATTTCAGGAGGTGCTATGACTCGACCCAAGGCAGTGATCGTCGTGGCGATTCTTGCTCTGGTATTTGCAGGGATTGCTGCTTGGCTCACCTTCCACTACCTGCAGGGGGAGATGGACAAGACCAAGGCGGTTCAGCCACAGCAGATCGTCGTCGCGGCGACTGATATACCCATCGGCGCGACGATCAGCGAGCCTCAGCTGAAGGTGACCTCCTGGCCCAAGGACAGCATTCCCCCGGGGAGTTCCCTCAATCCCAAGCCCCTGGTCGGGCGCGTCGCCATCCGCCCCATCTCCAAGGGGGATGCCGTGACGGAACAAAAGCTCAAACCCAAGGCGGGGGGGCAGGGGGCTGGGTTCATGACCTATATCATCCCTCTGGGGCACCGCGCCGTAACGGTCGCCGTAAACGAAGTTGCCGGCGTGGCCGGTTTCATCACCCCCAACGACCGCGTAGATGTTGTTCTCACCACCCCAATTCCGGGCGTCCAAAACGAGAAAATCAGCAAGATCATCCTGCAGAATGTACCCGTGCTGGCCACCGGGCAAATCACTGAACAGAAGGAAGGGAAGCCTGTCGTCGTTCCCACCGTCACCCTGGACGTTACCCCCGATGATTCGGAGCGGCTCGTCCTTGGGGCCAGCAGGGGGACGCTGCAACTGCTGCTCAGGAACATTGCGGACTCCGGGCCGACAGACGCCAGGGGAGCGACCATTGCCAAGGTGCTGGCCGGTTCAGCCCCGCCGACTGCCGCGACGCCGACACCAGCACCCACGCCCAAGCCAGTCAAAGTGGCCGCGAAACGTCCTGTGGTAAAGAAGCCGCGCGCAGTGGCGGCCCCGAAGCCGCAGGTTCCCGCGCCGCGCACCGGCCACACCGTGACGCTCATAGACGGCGGCGTGCGCACCACCAAGGAGTTCGTTCTTCAATAGATCGGCTGACATTCAGCTCACGAATGAGGTGCTTTGATGATAATCGTCCTTAAAAAACAACTGCAGTTGCTGGCCTGGGCGTTGTTGGTGACCTGTACATGTGTGACCGCGGCACACGCCGGGGTACCTCTGGAGGTAGGGCTTTACAAAAGCATCCTGGTGGACTTCAAGAGCCAGAACAAGAAGATCGTGCTGGTAACGCTTGCCAACACCAAGAAGGAGGCCAAGGAAAAGGACGTCGACGAGACGGTTGCCGTGCCGAAACCTGGCACCGCCGACGCGTCCAACGTAGTTGCGGCCAGCGCGGTAAGAAAGAGGACCTCGGAGACAGACACTGGTAACACCAACAAGTTTGTGGTGCCCGAGGTGCTCTCCGAGTACGTGCTGAAACTGGATGGCATCAGCATCGGCAGCACCAGCATGATCATCTGGACGAAAGGAGAGGGGGACGAGCGTCCGGTGCCGACCTTCTTCGACCTCAGGGTGGTCGGCGATCGCGACACCATACAGAGCCAGATGAAGGAGATGGCCCCCAAGGACGCCATTGAGGTGCAGTACGCCAATGACACGGTGGTGCTTTCAGGCAACGTCGCCAACGACCAGACCAGGACCAAGGCCCAGGACCTCGCCAAGGCCTTCTCCGCGAAGGTCATCAACAACATCACGGTCAACGAACCGCAACAGGTGCTGCTACAGGTGAAGGTTGCCCAGGTGGACAAGACTTCCCTGAAAAAACTCGGCATAAGCTTCCTGGTCAAGGGGAATACGGCCGAGGGCTTCTCCAACCTGATCGGGGGGCCTGACGGCAAGGCGACCGGGGTAGGGACGGGGATCGGGAACTTCGCCTCCCTGGACACCTTCCAGGCCGGCGTCTCCTACTTCCCAGCAGGCATCTCCTCCGTGCTGCAGGCCCTGAGCTCCAAGGGACTCGCCAAGGTGCTGGCCGAACCGAACCTGCTGGTCAAGAGCTCTCAGGAGGGGAACTTCCTGGCCGGTAGCAAGGTCCCCATCGCCATTATCGAGAGCACCAACGGGCAGGCCACCACCAGCATCAAGTACGAGCCCATCGGTATCAAGCTGAAATTCAAGCCCGAGGTGCTGGAAAACGGCATGATTGCACTGAAGATCAACCCTGCCGAGGTGAGCAGCATTCAGGGGTTTCTACCAGTCAACGGCTACCCCATCATCGACTCCAGGACGGTCGACACCAGTGTGGAACTCAGGGACGGCGAAAGCTTGATCCTCGCCGGGTTGCTGCAGGAGGAGGAGGTCAAGAACATGTCCAAGATTCCCCTGCTGGGTGACATCCCGATATTGGGGGCGTTGTTCCGTTCCAGCAGTAAAGACATCACCGAGAAGGAACTGGTGTTCTTCATCACGCCGAAGCTCGTGAAACCAACGCTGCCTGGGGGGAAGACCGAACTGCCGACTGACAAGAAGCTTACTCCTGAGCAGGAGAAGGAACTGTCATGGATGCCTTTAGGAGAGTAAGAAACAACAACCAGAAGGGGTTTGCGCTGGTCTACATTGCGCTGATGGTCGTGGTCCTGTTTGCCTTCGTAGGCCTCGCCGTGGACATGGGGCACATGTACCTGACCAAGGGGCAGTTGCAAAACGCCGCCGACTCCGGTGCCCTCGCGGGGGTGTCACAACTGCCCAATGTCACGGTAGCCCGGCAGACCGCGAAGCAGTTCACGGAGCGCAACAAGGCCGCCGGCGAAACGGCCAAAGTGGACCTCAACACCACCAACAGCGCAAATGGCGACATCGTGGTGGGGTACTGGGACAAGAAGACAAGAAAGCTGCTCCCCGTGGTCCCGTTCGGCAAGGTCGCCAACGCGGTCAAGGTCATGACGCGCAGGACCTCAGAGGCGGGGACAGGGATCAGCACGGACAATAAGCCCGTGGACAGCTTTTTCGCCCAAGTGATGAACTGGGACACCATGGCAGCTAGGGCCGAGGCGATCGCCTGCAGACCCCCGAAGCCCTCGGCCCCCATCGTGCTCTGCCAGAGCCTGTGCGGTGTTACCACCTTCCCCTTCAAAGTGTATTTCAATCAGACCAAGGCGGTTGACCCGGCCGGGGTCGCCAACCCGCTGTACACGGTCGGGTGGACCGAGTTCTCCGCCACCTCCAAGGCGACGGAGTTAGGCCCCAACGGTACTGTCGCCAAGCTGATCAAGGACCCCGACCACGAAATCCCGCTGGGTCTTTGCGGCGAAACCCTCTGGACCAACAACGGCTTGGGCAAGACCATCGATATCCTGCGCGATGCCTACCTGGCCGAGAGAGACCCTAGTACCAAGATCTGGACCGTCCTGGTGCCCATTTTCGAGGTCTGTCCCTCCTCCGTTTCCTGGGGTGAGAGCTTCACCAAACTTGTCGAGTACGCTGAGATCGACCTCATCGAGGTGAAGACTACCGCCGGAGGGGGAGAGGCCTACGCCGAGATTCAGAGGATAGACTGCCAGGGGTGTTCCACCGCCAGTTTCCTTGGCAGCAAAGCAACGCTGGTGAAATAACAGCGGTCGACAACTCAAGGGAAAAGAACACCTATGCCTCCACGCATCACTTTAGCCATCATCGACAGCGAAGCTTCCTCCCGGGAGTCCATAGAGGCGACGCTGAGGCCCTTTGCCGAGACGATCAGCATAATCGGATCGGTGGAAAACTTCAGCTCCGGCCTGAGGATCATCGAGAAGAACTCGCCCAACGTGGTCATCCTCGAGGTGAACGACATCCAGCGCGGCATGCAGGAAGTGCAGCACATCACCTCCAAATTTCCCAGGACCTCGGTCATCGTCAGTTCCTCCGAGAAGAGTTCCGACTGGATCCTCTCCCTCATGCGCGCCGGGGCGGTGGAGTACATGCTGCGCCCCCTGACCCAGGACGAGCTGAAACTCGCCCTGCAGAAGGTGGGACGCTTCATCTTCTCCAAGACTGAGGAGGTCTCCCGAGCCAAGATCATATCTGTCTACTACCCCACCGGTGGGATGGGGACCACAACGGTTGCGGTGAACCTGGCAGCGAGTCTCGCCGCCGAAGGTGTCAAGGTGGCGTTAGTGGATCTAAACCTCTACTCCGGCGACATCAGCACCTTCCTCGACGTCGACCCGACCTACACCTTGAGCAGCGTCACCAGCAACATCGACCGTCTCGACGCCAACTTCCTGATGACGGTCATGACCAGGCATGCCTCGGGACCGTTCGTGCTTACCGAACCCAACGAGGTCGACGATGCCATCTTGATCACCCCCGAACAGGTACACCGCATCCTCTCCTTCCTGAGGGGGGTGTTCACCTACGTGGTGGTCGACTGCGGCGGACCGCTGGCCGGCTGCAACATGGCCATCTTCGAGTCCTCGGACCTGATCCTGTTCACGACGGCCTTGAGCCTTCCCGCACTGAAGAACAGCAAGCGCTACCTCACCGCCATGGAAAGGAAGGGGCTGCGCAAGGACCGCCTGAAGCTGATCGTCAACCGTTACCTGCCCAAGGCCGACATCCAGATCAAGGACGCGGAGAAGGTGCTCGGGCATACCGTTTTTCAGACCATACCCAACGAGTACCTCGATGTGGTCAACTCCATCAACAAGGGGATGCCGGTGGTGAAGTACTCCCCCGGTTCCCCGGTCAGCAAGGCGGTCATCAGCCTGGCCGAAATGGTAGCCAAACACTAACGCGCAGCGGACGGCCGCTGCCGCCGCCTGGGCGCGGGGCAGCGCGCTATCCTCAGCACCGCTCACGAGGTCTGACCTATGCCGAACGACCCGTTCCATATTCCCGGCACCACCAGCGACCAGGATTTCTTCCAGGACCTGAAAAGCCGCATCCACCGCAGGCTGATCGAGCGCCTCGACCTGGCCAAGCTGGACCTTCTGGGCACCAACGAGCTGAACCGCGAAATCGGGTTCGTCATCGAAAACCTGATCATCGAGGAAGGGGTGCCCCTGAACCAGTTCGAGCGGGACCGGCTGGTCGTGGAGATTCAGCACGAGACCTTCGGCCTGGGACCATTGGAGCCCCTGCTGGCCGACCCGCACATCTCCGACATCCTGGTGAACAGGAGCTCCCAGGTCTACGTGGAGCGTTTCGGCAAGCTGGTCAAGAGCGATGTCTGCTTCAAGGACAACGCGCACCTGTTGCAGATCATCGAGCGCATCGTCTCCAAGGTCGGCCGCCGCATCGACGAGTCCTCTCCCTACGTGGACGCGAGACTCCCGGACGGCTCCCGCGTCAACGCCATCATCCCGCCGCTGGCGCTGGACGGGCCGGTGCTCTCCATCCGGCGTTTCGGGCAGGACCCGCTCAAGATGAGCGACCTGCTCAACCTGGGCACGCTGGACCCGCGCATGGAAAAATGCCTGGAGGGGGCGGTCCGCACCAGGCTCAACATCCTGGTTTCCGGCGGTACCGGCACCGGTAAGACCACCATGCTCAACGTGCTGTCGGAATACATCCCCCACGACGAGCGCGTGGTAACCATCGAGGACTCCGCGGAGCTGCATCTCAAGCAGGAACACGTGGTGCGCCTGGAGACCAGGCCCCCCAACATCGAGGGGCGCGGTGAGGTGACCCAGCGCGACCTGGTGCGCAACGCCCTGAGGATGCGTCCGGACCGGATCATCCTGGGCGAGATCCGCGGTGGCGAGGCTCTTGACATGCTCCAGGCCATGAACACCGGTCACGACGGCTCCATCTCCACCGTCCACGCCAACACCACGCGCGATGCGCTGGCGCGTATCGAGACCATGGTGCTCATGGCCGGCATGGACCTCCCCGAGCGCGCCATCCGCGAGCAGGTGGCCGCGGCCCTCAACGTGGTGGTCCAACTGGTCAGGTTCTCGGACGGGACCAGGAAGGTGGTGAAACTCTCCGAGATAACCGGCATGGAGGGCAATACCATCGTCATGCACGACGTCTTCGTGTTCGATCAAAAAGGCATCGACAAGGACGGCAGGGTGGTCGGTAGCTACCGGGCCACGGGGGTCAGACCCACCTTCGCAGAGCGATTCAGGGTTTACGGGTTTGATCTTCCCCAGGGCATTTTCGAGAACTAGAGGCGGATACTGCGATGCTACCCATTATCATCGTTACCTTCCTGGCCGTATTCTTTCTGCTCTTGGCGCTGTACTTTGGCGTCACCGCGGTAACGGCCTCGCCTAAATACGAGCTGAAAAGGCGACTTCAGCGTCTTGCCAGGGATACCGGCGCGCAGGGGATGCCGGAAGAACTGCGTGCTGAAATCATACGCGAGATTCCGCCCCTGGATAGGATCCTGGCCAGGCTGCCGCTTACCCGTGACCTGGACAAGAAGCTCGATCACGCAGGACTCGACGTTACCGCATCCCGCTTTGTCATGCTGTCGGCAGGGGGGACCGTTATCGGTTTCGTAGTCATCGTGCTGCTGTCAAAGTCGTTCCTGATCGCTCTTGGTGGCGCGGTGGTGATATCGCTGCTCCCGTTCGCCTATCTTTCCTTCAAGATCAGGCAACGGCTGGATAAATTCACGGAGCTCTTTCCGGATGCCCTGACCATGATTTCGCGATCGCTGCGTGCCGGGCACTCGTTTACCAGCGCCATCCAGCTTGTCGGGGAGGAGATCCAGGACCCGGTGGGGGAGCTTTTCAAGACCGCCTACGAGCAGCAGTTGCTCGGCCTGAGGATTACCGAGACCCTCAGCAACCTGAACGAGCGCATCGAAAGCCTCGACTTGAGGTTTTTCACCACCGCCATTTCCATCAACAACGACGTCGGCGGCAACCTCTCCGACATTTTGGAGAATCTCGCGCTGACTATCCGGGAGCGGCTCAAGATACGCAGGCAGGTGCGCGTCTATACGGCGCAGGGACGAATGACCGGGTACGTGCTTGGGGTTTTGCCGGTCTTCACCTTTGTCATGTTCAATATCTTGAACCCCAAGTACGAGTCGCTTCTTTATAAGGAGGTCAGGGGGCTGTATGTCCTTTCGCTCGCGGTGGTTCTGCAGGTCATGGGTTTTTTGGTCATCAGGAAGATTATCAGGATCAGGATTTAGGGGGCGACCATGGTTCTCGCAATAACGGCAGCCGTGTTCGTAGCCATCGTGCTTCTTACCGTAGCGGCAATTTATCCCTACCTTGCCCGTCGCGGCGTGGTGCAGACCAGGCTTGAGAAGTTCGAAGTACAGGAGGTGAGCAAGGTCGAACTGGTCGCTGAACCGCCCAAGTGGTACGACCAACTGGGGCAGTTGGGCAAGTCGCTCAAACTGTCATCAAAGGAACAAGGGAAGTACACGAGGCTTCTGGTCGCCGCCGGGTACAAGCGGGAGAGTGTCTACGTCTTCTTCGGCTGCAAGATCCTGCTCACCATGCTCTTGCCGGGCGCCTTCGTGCTGTTCTGGCTCATGTTCAAAGGGGTTGAGTTGAACCGGCTCTTGCTCCTCGTGACGCTCATGCTGGCGATCATCGGCTATCTCGCTCCCAGCTACTGGCTCTCCTACCGGTACAACGAGCGGAAACTGCAGATCTTTCATACTCTGCCGGACATCCTCGACCTTCTGACAGTCTGCGTCAACGCCGGACTCAGCATGGACGCGGCGCTCATCAAGACCACGGAGGTCCCGCAGTTTGCCAATGACCCGCTGGCAAAAGAGATAAAGACGGCGAGCATGGAGACCAGGGCGGGTAAGCCCCGCATACAGGCGCTCAAGGACATGGCTGACCGGACCATGGTGGATGACGTGAAGTCGTTTGTCACCATGCTGTCTCAGACCGAAAGATTCGGCACCAGTCTGAGCCAGGCCTTGACCGTCCATGCCGACACGCTGCGCACGAAGAGACGGCAACTCGCCGAGGAGGCCGCCGCGAAGACCACCATCAAGATGATCTTTCCCCTGGTTGTGTTCGTCTTTCCGGCGCTTTTGGTGGTCATCCTCGGGCCGGCCTACGTCCAGATCAGCAAGACACTCTTAAAATAAACAGCAGCACAACCAACAGGAGGAACGGCCATGCATTTCGATTTGAACAGCGCTCTTTTAATGGTGATCGCAGTCGAACTGGCTCTTGTTTACTCAAGGCTCTGCAAGAAGTAGCAAATCCTGATATCAGTCCTTAAATGCGAGGAGGGGGCATGCGATATTTCTACAAGTTGGCTTTGATACTTCTGCCGGTGTTGATGCTGGCGCTGGCCGGCTGCGGCGGCAGTTCCAGCGGCAGCGCGGACCCATTTAATCCCGGCGGGTCCGTCGGCGGCACAACGTCCGGTACACCCCCCTACAGCCTCACACTCACTCCCGCTAAATCAGCGGCGTTTACCAACGAACAGCTGATCGTCACTGCGGTGTTGAAGGACGCTTCCAACACCCCCATCGCCAACCAGACGGTGAACTTCTCGATCACGGCGGGACCGGCCACGGCGGTATCGACCTCCGCCAGGACCGACTCCAACGGCATCGCCCTGGCATTTGTCAGGACCGGCGTCACCGCCGTCACCACCAACGTCATCGTCCAGGGGGCCGCGACGGTCAGCAGCAAGAACGTGGTGGGGTACGGCAACTTCCAGGTTTCGCCGGCCGACGGCAACCTCAACAGCACCAGACTGTCCCTCAGCATGACCACGCTCGCGGTGAGCCCCAACCAGGAGCAGGTGATCGTTGCCACGGCCAAGGACGCCTCCAACAACCCGATAGCGAACCTCCCGGTCGCCTTCCGGGTCGCCGCTGGACTGGCATCCATGGTGATCGCCAATTCGGTGACCGATTCCAACGGCCAGGCCACCACCATCGTCAAGGCCGGCAATCCCGCCGCCGTCTCCAACGCCATCGTCGAGGCGACCGCCACGGTGAGCGGGAGCGCGGTGGTGGCCAACATCCCCTTCCAGGTGGTGCCGACCACCATCTCTACCGTCAACTACACGATGACCATGGCGGCCAGCAAGCAGGTGGTGGACAACAACGAGGAATTCTTCGTCCAGGTGTTGTTGAAGGATTCCGGCGCCAACCCCGTGGTGGGCGAGACCGTCGCCTTCACTGTCGCCTCGGGTGAGGCATCGGTCATCACCGCAACGGCTGTCACCGACTCCCTCGGCAAGGGGCTCGCCCGCATCCGCGCCCTGAACCCCGCTTCCACGTCCTCGGTCATCCTGCAGGCCTCGGCCAACATCGACGGCACCCTGGTCACCGCCCTCGCCCCCGTGCAGATCACGACGCAACCCTTCTCCGCGTCCATCATCAGGATGACGCTCCTAAGCGACAAGGACTCGGTCGGGTTGAACACCGACGTCATCCTGACCGCAACGGTGACCGACATGCAGTCTCCCCCGAAGCCGGTGCAGAACAACGCGGTCACCTTCCGGGTGGTCGCCGGTTCGGGCAGCATCCTCGACTTCAACGGCGCCGTCCAGGCATCCTACGCGGTCAATACCGATTCCGTCGGCAATGCCGTGTGCCGGCTCAGGTCAGCGGCGGCCCCCTTGAGCTCGAGCATAATCGTGCAGGCGACCACGACGGTCAACGACACCGTGGTGACCGCCTACCACACCATCGACATCGTCCGTCAGAACAGCTACGTGATAAACTTCCTTACCTCCGCATCGACCAGCGACCCCGGCGGCAACCTCAACCGTCTTTCCGGGACCGTCGCGTTTGATTACGTAGGCCCTGTGATCTTTAAACAGCTGGTTCCTTTACAGGTGCTCGACAACAACGGCATTCCCCTGCCTGGCGTCGCCGTCACCCTGGAGATCTCGAACACGGGCAGAAACCTCGATACCAGGATTGAACTGGTGCCACCCCTGCCGGGAGTTCCGGTTGTGTACCCCTTCGATGATCCGCTGAGAATCACGGTGACCACGGATGATCATGGCATGGGGATCTTCACCTGCAATGTCAGCCTGGCCGCACCGGGCGCCGGCATGACCAACACCGAGTCGGTCATCTACCAGGCTACGGCCACCTCGGGGGGCGTCTCCATGCTCTCGTATGGCGGTTTCATCGCCACCGTCACCCAGGACAAGGCGCCCTAGCCGTAAACAACTGTACCGGTTCAGGAGCTGCCACCTCGATGGCTGCTCCTTGCCGACGATAAAAGTATGAGGAGGTATGATGCGCAGAATTATCTTTTTGATGGCTGTCATCTCAACTCTCACCGCAGGAACTGCCATGGGTGACAGCATCGACGGGCGGTTCGGCATTACCGGCAAGATCGGTTTCCTGATGCCCATTCAGGATGACTTCATCACCGGTGCCGATGAAACCAACACCGGGCTCGCCGCGGGTGGAGGCGTCATCTATGGCCTGGGCCAAAACCTTGGCGCCGAGCTCGATATCACCCACGCCCCGACCCTCAATGTTCAAGCGGCGGGGGGGAAGGTGGGGGAGGCTTCCCTCACCGACATATCCCTCGGGCTGCAGTACCGCTTCACCCCGGACCGCCGCCTGGTTCCCTACCTCGGGGCCGGTGTCGATTTCATCAAGGGGAAATTCACCAACGCGGCCGACCGCAGGTACGGCCTGGAGTGGACTACCGGCGGCCATGTCAGTGCGGGTCTCGATTATTTTGCCACCCGGGGCATCGCCCTCACCGCGGAACTGAAAGGGATCTTCGCCCCGGCGGGCAACATCAAGTCCACGCCGCAGGAATACAACCCCAACAGTTTCGTCGGCACGATCGGCATTCGCCTGTTCCTGCCGGAAAAGATGTTCGACTAGATGAGGGCGGTCGACGTCACATCGGGGAGGGAACTGGCCGGGGCAGTCTCGGTCGCCGATACCTTCGTCGCCAGGCTCAAGGGGCTGCTGGGCAGGAAGGAACTGCCGCAGGGGCAGGGATTGTGGATCAGGCCCTGCAACAGCGTTCATACCTTCGGCATGAGATTCCCCATCGACGTCGCCTTCCTGGACGGGGAGCAGCGGATCGTGGCGGTCGCCACTACGCTCATCCCCAACCGCGTGTCCGGTTTCCACCCCAAGGCTTCCAGCGTGCTCGAACTCCCCGCCGGCACCCTGGACGCCACCGTAACCGTCATCGGCAACAGGATCGAGATTGCGTGAATTATCCCCTCCCTTGACGGGTCTGCCGGCGCGTTTGTCCCCTCTCCCTCCGGGAGAGGGTGCCCGAAGGGCGGGTGAGGGATCTGCCGGCTGCGATTATGGTGACATTGGCAACGCCCTCACCCTGGCCCTCTCCCAGAGGGAGAGGGGAGTGTGCGGATTTGGTGAAAGATGATGCAGTATCAGTAAACAATTTGTCCATGTAGTCTTTGCGCCACATTGGCGGTGAACATTGATCTCTATGAACCGTTCCAGCAGTTCGTCTCGCGGCGATAACCACCACCTGTTGTTGTTTCTGCTCTTCCTGGTCGGCATCTGCGCGGCAGCGGTCTACACCGGCGCCGTTCCCACCCGCAAGTTCGGACACGACATATTTTTCCTGCTCGACAACGGCTGGCGGGTGGTCACCGGGCAGCGCCCCCACCTCGACTACACCAGCCCCTGGGGCCCGCTTTCCTTCCTGGTGGTGGCAGCCGGATTGGCGGTCTCGCGCTTCTCCGTCGACGCCATCGGGTATGGCAACGCGATGTTCGCCTTCGCTGTGGGCATATGGGGCTACCGGATTTGCCGCGACACGGTGCCGGCTTGGGCGCGGTTGCTGCTCTGCCTCTATCTGGCGCTACTGGTGGTCTCCCCGTATTCCCTGGGGTGGGGGGCGCTCAACTCGAGCCACGCCATGTTCTACAACCGCTACGGCTACGCACTGCTCGGCGTGCTGATGATCGAGGCTCTCCCGCGGGGCGGTGACCTGCCGGACGGTGACTGGCTGCTTGGAGGAGTTTCCACCGGCGCTGTGACCGCTTTGTGCCTTTTCTTGAAGGCGAACTACTTCGCCGCAGCGATTCTTCTCATCGGTGCCTCTTTGTTGTGGAGGCCGTTCGGCAAACGGCGCCTGGCCGGCATCGCCGCCGGATTCTTCCTGGTGAGCCTCGCCTTTCTGGCGTACCTCCAGTTCGATGCCGGCGCGATTTTGCGGGACCTCGACATCGCCGCCGGAGCACGGTCCAAAAGCTTCAGTTACGCAGAGGTGTTCCGGAAGTTCACCCTCAACACGCTCTCCCTTTTGTTCGTGCTCCTGTTGACCACTCAGAGTGCCCGTGCGAAGGGCGAGGGCAAGGGAACCCGCCGCCTTGCCGGCGTTCTGCTGGGCTGCTTCGTGTTCGCGGTCGACATGCTGCTTTTGTGCAGCAACCAGCAGTACTCGGAACTGCCGCTTACCGCGATCTACTCCCTGTGGGTGGTCATCGACCTCGGCGTCTGGAGCCGGAATAACCCCGGCGGTGAGGCAAGGCGGTCCTCTGTCGGCGTCAAGAGTACCCTCCTCATCGGAACGGTTTTCATCCTTGTTTCCTTCTTCAGCCAACTTGCCGGGCTCGCCTATGGCGTCATGCAGAAGGCGCACCCCTCAGGGGGCGCGTCGGTGACACGATTCATCGAGCCGCGCCTCAAGGAGATGCTCCTTTACGACGACGAGGCTGAGCCTCACAGCAACGGCCACGCATATGTCGAGTCGGTCAATGACGGGACCCTTTTGCTGCGGCAAAGTTCCGCTCCGTCGGAGAAGGTCCTCACCATGGACATGATGAATCCTTTTCCCTACGCCCTGGGACGGCCTGCTCCCAAGGGAGGCATGGCGGCCATCGCTTACAATTACACCTTCAGCGACAGCCATCGCCCCTCGGACGCGAGGTTTTTCGGGGATACCGATATCGTCATGGTGCCGAAACAGCCCGCCGCGCCTGGGCGGATGAACGCGGGGCTGATGAGAATCTACACGCCGGCGCTGCAAGCCCGTTTCCGGCTCGCTGCCGAGTCCAACCAGTGGTACCTCTACAGGCGCAAATGACAGAAATCAGCTCCTCCGCCAACGTTGCCCCGGGGTTCTCCAGGTTCCCCGCCTTCCTCTACGGCCTCCTTATCGCGGGCCTTGGGATGGCGGTCTACCTGACCGGGGTGCTGCTCGGCTTCTTTAGACTGCTGCTGCAGGCGGACGGCCAGTTGCTCTGGGTGGTGGACAGGATCGTCTGGTACAGCGGCGTGCCGGTCGTTGCCGGGCTGATCCTCATCCTGTGCGACCTCTTCTTACTGCTCCCCTACAAGCGCCATGACCGCGTCGTGCGCTGGGCGCCCTCGGACGGGAAGAGCCTCACCGTGGTGCTGACGGCCTTCAACGACGAGTTGAGCATAGGGGCCGCGGTGGAAGACTTCGCGGCGCATCCGCTGGTGCAGCGCGTCGTGGTGGTGGACAACAACAGCAGCGACCGCACCGCCGAGGTGGCCCGGAAGGCCGGTGCCATCGTGGTGCACGAACCGGTGCCGGGCTACGGCAGTTGCGTCTATCGCGCCCTGCGCGAGGGGCTGCGCTACACCGATACCGACCTCACCCTCTTGTGCGAAGGGGACATGACCTTCCGGGCCTACGACATCGACAAGTTCCTGGCCTACCTGCCGCACGCGGACCTGGTCAACGGCACGCGCATCAGCGAGCAACTGCGGGAACAGCGCACCCAGTTGAGCACCTTCATGTACTACGGCAACTTCTTTGCCGGGAAGCTCCTCGAGGTGAAACACCTGGGCAAAGGGACCTTCACCGACGTCGGCACGACCTACAAGCTGTGCCGCAATCGCCCGTTGGAGCGGCTTTTGCCCTACCTGACCCCCTCCATAAACCTGGAATTCAACGCCCACCTCCTGGACACGGCGCTGGCCAGGGGGCTGGCCGTCGTGGAGTGCCCGATCACCTTCCACAACCGGGTCGGCTTGAGCAAGGGGGGCAACTCCAGCAACTGGAAGGCGCTCAGGGTGGGCACGCGCATGATACTGGGCATCGTTTTCGGATGGAGAAAGCGGCGGTGAGCATGAAGAGTTACCACGAGATACGTCTTCCCTACGATGAGCGCAGGGATCTCCTCTGGAAGACGCTGTGCGAGGCGTACTTCCAGCCCCTGATCCCGGAGCGCGCCTGCGTGCTGGAACTGGGGGCCGGGTACTGTCATTTCATCAACCACATCCGCTGCGCCCGCCGCATCGCCCTGGATCTCTGGGACGGGATGCCGCAGCACGCGGCTCAGGGCGTGGAAACAGTCATCGGCAGCGCCACCGACTTGAGCGGCATTGCGGAGCGCTCGGTGGATTTCGGGTTCGCCAGCAACCTCTTCGAGCACATGTCCCAGGACGAATTTGCCCTGACTCTGGCGCAGCTTCGCGACAAGCTCACCCCCGGGGGAAGCCTCAACCTGCTGCAGCCCAACTACCGTTATGCCTACCGTGAATATTTCGACGATTTCAGCCACCGGACGGTCTACTCCGACCGCAGTATCAGCGACTTCCTCTCCTGTCACGGCTTCAGGGTGATCCACTGCGAGCCGCGTTTCCTGCCGCTGACCATCAAGTCCGCTCTGCCTGTGTCGCCGTTGTTGATTCGTCTCTATCTGAGGCTCCCCTTCAAGCCGCTGGGGAAACAGATGCTGATCCGGGCGGTGCCTGCGTAGCTGCCGGTAGGCTACTGTAATGATTTCTTTGAAAGGTGGTACAGATTGAGTCCCTGCGACACGAAAAAGACCTTCCTGCTTCCTTCCATCGGCGACTTCCTTTTTATCGCCATCTTCATGCTCATCGCACTCTACTCGGGCAAGAAGTTGCTCAACGACGGCGACACCGGATACCACATCCGCGCCGGCGAGTACATCCTCAACACCCATAGCATCCCGCACCAGGACATGTTTTCCTTCCTCTCACCGCCGCTCCCGTGGACCGCCCATGAATGGCTCTCCGAGGTCATCATGGCGCTGGTGCACCAGGCCTGGGGGCTGAGCGGCGTGGTGATCTTCTTCGCCTTTTTGCTGGCGCTGTCCTGTTTCCTGCTCTTCAGGATGATGCAATCGGCTGACGGCGACATCCTCGTTTCGCTGTCGGTGGTCGTCCTGGTCGGCGGCGCAGCGCAACTGCACTGGCTGGCCCGGCCGCACGTCTTCTCGCTGGTCATCATGGTGGCCTGGTACTACATCCTGGACCAGTACCAACACCAGGGGAGGAACCTTCTCTTCCTGCTGCCGTTGATCATGATCCCGTGGGCCAACCTGCACGGCGGCTTCATGGGCGGCTTCATCCTCTTGGGAGCGTATTTTCTCGGCAACCTGCTCGACGCCTTCTTCAGTCAAGGTGAGGGGAGGGGGGAGAGCCTGCGCAGGCTGCGCGGTCTCGGCCTCGCCATCCTCGCGTGCGGTGCGGCCAGCGTGGTCAATCCTTACGGATTCCACATCCTGCTGTTCCCATTCCAGCTCACCTCGTCCAAGGACCTCATGGACGGGGTTTCCGAGTTCCTTTCTCCCAACTTTCACGAATACTACATAAAGTACTTCGAACTGCTGCTCTTCGTGTTGCTTGCCACGGTAGGGTTGTCCAGGTATAAGCTGAACCTGGTCGAGATGATTCTGATCCTGCTCTTTACCCATATGTCCCTGTTCTCGGCGCGGTACATCCCTCTTTTTGCCATCATCGTCGCCCCTGTCATCGCCAGGAGGCTGACCCGGGTGCTCCGGGAGTCCGATTCCGGCTTTGCCCGCTTCGTCAAACAAAGGTCCCGCAACATCACTGCCATCGATGCCAGCACAAGGGGCTACCTGTGGCCGCTGGCGGCGCTCGCTGCGGTGGTCATCATGGTGCACTCCGGAAGGATCAGCTTCCAGTTCGACCCGAAGATCAAGCCGATGGCGGCCATCGAGTTCCTGAAAAGGGAGCGGATACCGGGCAACATGTTCAACAACGACGAATTCGGGGATTGCCTGATCTACGCGGCGGCGCCGGCCTACAAGGTGTTCATCGACGGAAGGCTCGACATGTACGGCGCTGAGCGCCTGAAGGAGTACTTCAAGGTAACCGCTTTCCAGCCGGGGTGGGAAAAGATTCTGGAAAAATACCGGATATCGTGGATCATTTTCCCTGCGGACGCAACGCTGTCGCGCCATTTGCTGATCCACCCGGCCTGGAAACTGATCTACGCCGACAAGGTTACCAATATCTTTGTCCGAAACGTGCCGGAATACCGGCCTCTCATGGAGAAGTATCCCGACGTGCGGCCTGCGGTCCTGGACGACAAGAAAGACAAAGCCTGATCGGCAGGTGGTCCTGCCGGGGGATGCGGCACGGACGCGACACAAGTGGAGTCGACGGATTTATGGACGAATACGTGTGGTTGAACAGAAGGGTGGACCGGGGTGGCATCGTTTGGGCCACCGTAGGCTCGCTTGCGGTCCACACCCTGCTGTTTTTCGTGCTGTCGTCGGCTGCCATCTACTATCCCCAGACCGGCACTTCGGCCAGGTTCGACATCCTCTGGCTTTCCCCTTCCTCACTCCCCATGGCCGCCACCGCGACACCCGACAAGGCCAGCGCCGCGCCGGCCTCCTCCCCGACTGCCGAACTTCCCGTGAGCACCCTTGCGACCGTCAATCCTCCCGCTGCCGAGCCTGATGCTGCGGCGGAGGCGGATCTGCCGGACCAGCCCGCTGAGGCGGCAGCGGGAGAACCGCGGGTAGAGATGGTCGCCGCCAAGGCAAACGCGGGCAAGCCGAAGCAGCCGGCTCCGGGGCCGAAAAAGACGCCGGTGCTGCTGCCCAAGGTCCAGGCCGACCAGCAGGAGGAAGACACCGCCGAGGGGGGAGAACCAGAGACCCCGCCCCCCGATCCCGCCGAGGAGGCCAAGGCACGCGAGGAGGCCGAGCGCAAGAAGCTTGCCGCCTTGCAAGCGGAGCAGGAACGTCAGGCCGAGGAAGAGGCCAAGCGCCAACGCAAGGTTGCCGAGAAGCAGGAAGCCGAACGCAAAGCCGCGGAGAAAAAAGAGGCGGAACGCAAGGCCGCCGAAACGGCCAAGGCGAAAGCGGAACAGGAGAAGATTGCCCGCGACAAGGCGCTGCAGGAGCGTAAGGCCGCTGAAAAGGCGCGACAGGAAAAGCTGGCCCTCGAGCGGGAAAACGCCGCGGCCGAAAAAGCGGAGCGGGAGCGGAAGGCGGCCGAGGCAAAAAGAGCAGAGCAGGAGTTACACGACAAAAGGCAGGCCGAGTTGCAGCGCCGCGTCGCGGAGAGGGCCAAGCAGGAGAGGCTGGTCCGCGAGCGGGAGCGGGTCGCAGCGGAAAAGGCGGAGCAGGAGCGCCGTGCGGCGGCCGCCCAGGCCGAGCAGGAACAACAGGAAAAGCGGGAAGCGGAAAGGGAACGTGTCGCAGCGGAACAGGCGCGGGCCGACCAGGCGGCCCGTGAGCGGGCACAGCTGGCCGCGGAAAAGGCCCGCCAGGAGCGGGAGGCCGCGGCCGAGAGAAAGCGGCTTGCCGAACAGGCCCTGCAGGAAAAGCGCAAGGCCGAGCAGGAGCGCAAAGCCGCGCAGCGCGCCGAGGCGGAAAGGCTCGCCCGCGAGCGGGAGCAGCAGGAAGCCGAAAAAGCCGAGCAGCGGCGCCAGGCGGCAGCGGAGAAGAAGCGGCTCGCCGAAGAGGCCCTGCAGGAAAAGCGCAAGGCCGAGCAGGAGCGCAAAGCCGCCCAGCGCGCCGAGGCGGAAAGGCTGGCACGCGAGCGGGAGCAGCAGGAAGCAGAAAAAGCCGAGCAGCGGCGCCAGGCGGCAGCGGAGAAGAAGCGGCTTGCCGAACAGGCCCTGCAGGAAAAGCGCAAGGCCGAGCAGGAGCGCAAAGCCGCCCAGCGCGCCGAGGCGGAAAGGCTCGCCCGCGAGCGGGCGCAGCAGGAAGCCGGGAAGACCGAGCAACGACGCCAGGCGGCAGCGGAGAAGAAGCGGCTCGCCGAACAGGCCCTGCAGGAAAAGCGCAAGGCCGAGCAGGAGCGTAAAGCCGCCCAGCGTGCCGAGGCGGAAAGGGCGGCGCACGAACGTGAGCGCCTGGCGGCGGAGAAGCAGGAACAGCAGCGTCAGGCAGCCGCGGAGAAAAAGAGGGTCGCCGAGCAGGCGCTGCAGGAGAAGAGGAAGGCGGAGCAGGAGCGGCTGGCCGCCCTGAAGGCGCAGCAGGAAAAGCAGGCTAAAGAACGCGCCCAGGCTGCCGCTGCCAAGGCCGAACTGGCGCGTCTGGCGGTGGCCGAGAAGAAGAGGGTGGAGCAGGAACAGCAGGAGCGCAGGAGAGCCGAGGCCGAGCGCCTTGCCGCGCTGCGCGCCCAGGCGGAGCAACTGGCCCGGGAACGGCTGGCCGCGGAGAAGGCGGAGCAGGCCCGGCGCACCGCCGTAGCAGCAGCCGGGCAACTGCCGGCAGCTGCGAAGCCGGTTGAGGCAAAGAAAGAAACGGCAGGACCGCGGCCTTCGGAGAAGCCGCCGGAAGAGAAAGGCTTGGTGATCCCCTCCATACACGGCGACCTCAAGCTGATCGTGGCCGGCGCACACGATGTCAAGCTCAGCGTCTCCTTCAAGGAGTATCCGAAGTCGAAACGGGGGAGGGCGCTGACCCGCAACGAGTCCCGGCGTGAAAAGCAGCTGTCGCCCATCGTGGTCAAGACCCCTGAGAAGACCAGGGAAGCGATTATCGAGAAGACAGGGGAGGGGATCTATACCTTTGCAGTGGAAACCGAAGGCAAAGAGCCGGCGCCGTTAAGGTTCACCCTGAAGGTCTACGAACAGAGCAAGGCTGCGAAGACGAAGCAATTGGGAGCCAGGACCATCACCGGCAAGGGAGTAGTGGCCCGGGTGCTCATGCCGGAAGGGATTCTGTGGGAAGACGACGAGGCCTTCACCGGCACCATGCAGGACAGCGAAGGCATCACCAAGTTCAACGCCGATACCGGCCTGGTCTGGAAAGAGTACGCCCAGTAACTTTTACTCCGCTCCCCTTCTCTTAACGATGAAAAAGGCATTGAACTCCGCCACTTTGGTGTCCCCGTTGAAAATCTCCGCTTCCCCGACAATCTTGCGCTCATCCTGAGGTATGGCGCGCGCCACGGCGCGTACTGAACCCTCCCGCACCGCGGCGAAGAACTTCAGGTGCAGGTCGACGGTCACGAAGTCTGAGCCTTCCGGGAGAATGCTCTTGATGGCCATGGCTACGGCGGTATCCGCCAGCGACGTGATGGCGCCTCCATGCATGAGCCCCACACCCTGCGCCAGTTTCAGTTTGAACGGCATGCTGAGGACCGCGCGTCCGCCCGCAGCCTCCTCTATACGCATCCCGAGGTATTCCTCGAAAGGCGCGCACGCGATCCACCCCGGGAGTTCGAACTTTGGCGTCGCGGCCGTCATGTCAGCGTCGTATTTGTACACGGTAGAGTCCTCTATCTCGACAATAGGAGTAACGCATGAAGCTTAACCGAGTTCATATGAAGTGGAAACTAAAATCGTTAGGGACAGTCGTCATCTCTATGGCCATCAGCGGGACGGCGCTTGCCGACACGCTGGTCATCAAGTACGCATCAGGGGAGGTGCAGAGCGTCGAGCTGCTCGGGCACGCCAAGGATATCCAGGATATCACTGTCGGCGAGACCTCCGTTCCCCTCTCCGAAAAGCTAAGGACACTCCTGCTCGGAAAGCAGCCCGCTTCCGCTGGCGCGAAGGAGTCGTCGGAAGCGCCAAAAAAATCAGGTCCGAAGCTGAAATGGGCTCCGCCGGTATCGGAGTGACCTGCCCCAAGATGCGGCGCATATCGTGTAGTGCAGCGTAAGGAAAGATCTCGCCCTGCTGCTTGACATCTCAAATGGTGCTTTATATCCTTTAGCCCGGTTAGTGCGGTCTAATCTTTGCGGATAGCCAACACCACGGCAAAGGAGGCATTAATGGTCATGCAGAGGAGGATAAAGAGGGACTATCGCCGGTATGGTCCCAAGGAGTTTCTCTCATTTGCACAGAAGGTGCAGCTCAGCCTGATTGGCAACAAGAACTATCCGGATTCGGTCTGGGGAACCAATGGCGCGCTGCTGCAAAAGTTCGTCGAACTGGTGACGGCGCTGGCAACAGCCTATCGCCTGGCCAGTAACGGCGACCGGCTTTTGATCCGCGAGCGGGACAAGCTCATGGAAGAGATCATTGCCCTCCTCGATGAGATGGCCTCGTTCCTGGAAGCGGTGTCGATGCGCAATCCGGATGCCCTGTACACCACCGGCTTTAACATCGCTCAAGAGCGTAGAAGTCACCGCAGGACCAGGTTGCCGTTGACCTCTCCCCCGGATTTCACCGTTACCAACTCCGGGGAACCGAGAAAGGCGGTGGCCAGCGCGAGCTCGGCGCCGGGCGCCTACAACCACGAGATTCATGTCAATACCAAGGATCCTGCTGTGGAAGCGGACTGGTTCCACAAGTCGATGTACCCGGATGCCAAGAACATGATTCTCGATAACCTGGACCCGGGCAACACCTTCTTCCGGATGAGGCACCACGGTCCCGATGGCCCCGGTCCCTGGTCCTCGATCACCAGCGTATTCATTACCTGATTTCCCGCACTTCACGGGAGGGTGCCGCAATGGCGCCCTCTCGTCCCGTTACTTTCCCAGGCCTCTCAAAAACTTCTTCCCCCGACCACAAAGGGCGCCGTTGTGTCCTCTAAGAATGTACCTGCGCCTCCTAACGATGTGCCCGCGCCCCCTTTCGACATGCCCGCGCCGCCAAACGATGTACCCGCGTCCCCTAACGATGTACCCGCGTCCCCTAACGATGTACCCGCGACCCCTAACGATGTACCCGCGCCCCCTAACGATGTACCCGCGTCCCCTAACGATGTACCCGCGACCCCTAACGATGTACCCGCGTCCCCTAACGATGTACCCGCGTCCCCTAACGATGTACCCGCGACCCCTAACGATGTACCCGCGTCCCCTAACGATGTACCCGCGACCCCTAACGATGTACCCGCGACCCCTAACGATGTACCCGCGACCCCTAACGATGTACCCGTGTCCCCTAACGATGTACCCGCGACCCCTAACGATGTACCCGCGACCCCTAACGATGTACCCGCGACCCCTAACGAAGTACCCGCGACCCCTAACGATGTACCCGCGTCCCCTAACGATGTACCCACGCCCCCTAACGATGTACCCACGTGGGGCCTGTAAAGAATTTTGTGTAAATGCCGTTGTTTACATAGAAATGACGCCGGCCGCTATAGATGATGGCGGCAACGTTCCCCCCTTTTGCGAAGGGGGGACAGGGGGGATTTTGTTTTTGGTGGCATGTATAAACCCTGGTAAAGTTGGATTGTGTTAATTATCGGCTGGCAGGGCACACACCGGAGGGAAAGTGGCAGACATGCTGACATTCAAGGAAATCGCCGAGACGGTCGGCGTTGTCATCGACGGGGCAGGTGTGGTAGCCATTTGTGCCGGACTCGTGGTGGCGGTAACGAGGTATGCCATGCAGGGGCGCAGGGTGGAGGACGGATTCAGGCAGTTGCGGCAGGACCTTGGCCGCGGCATCCTCCTCGGCCTGGAATTTCTCGTTGCCGCCGACATCATCCGCACCGTGGCCGTGACCCCCACCCTGGGAGGGGTGCTGGTCCTCGGCGTCATAGTAGTTATTCGGACTTTTTTAAGCATGGCCTTGCAAGTGGAGCTTGAAGGACACTGGCCATGGCAGCGGAAGCCGGAAGAAGTCCCCCCGACGTGACCAACCGCCCCGGCAGGGTAGGCCGTTGCGAGATAAATCAGCCATCGATCGGTTTGGCGGGCGTGTCCAGCAACAACTGGTAGAAGGCGAGGTCGAGCCAGCGGCCGAACTTGAAGCCGACCTGGGGCAGCGTGCCGACGTGCTTGAAGCCGAGTTGCTCGTGCAGGGCGATGCTTCCGGCGTTGGTCGCATCGATGCCGCCGATCATGGCATGCACATCGTGGTCCCGTGCCGCCGCAATCAGCTCTTGCATCACCGTCCGGCCAAGGCCACGGCCGCGATGATCCTTATCCACATATACCGAGTGTTCCACCGTGTACTTGAAGGCAGGAAAGGCCCGGAAGGTGCCGTAGCTTCCGAATGCCACCAGTTTCCCCGTGCCGTCCTCGATGCCGATCACGGGGAACCCGGCCATCTCCTTGGTCTCGAACCAATTCAGCATGAACTGCCGGGTCCGCGGCTTGTACTCGTAGAGGGCGGTCGAGTGCAAGATCGCGTCGTTGAAAATCTCCAGTATTGCATCCCCATGCTGTTGGTAGTCGCAGCGCACGACGGTGTGTTCGATCATCGTCATTTCCTCAAAATGGTGGACACGGCCTTCCCTTGGCTTCACGCGATGCAACCTACACCAACTCCTCCCTTGATTTCAACACTGCCGTCATCTAATCGCTGGTCGCGTGGTCGGAATGCTGACAGCCATGTGTCGCGGCAAGAATATGAGGGTAGGGCATTGACGGATGTATAACGGTAAACGAAGTTGAACGGCTTCGCAGGAGCGTCAACAGGCATACACCTTTTGGTGCCGAGTGGTGGGTAGAAGCAGTTTGCGAAAAGGTCGGGCTGGAATCGACACTTCATCCAAGGGGCCGTCCGAAAAAGGAAGGGGACACGCACTTACAAAAGTAGCCTCTCCCCTTTTCTTCTTTTCTTTAAGGGGGGGGCGGGACGGCGCTACGCGGTAGGGCGTGCGCAGCCTTGACATGGGTTCCGACAGGTCTTGAAACAGCGATGAGCGAGGCAATGGCTTGGATCAGGGCACGGCATTCGGTTTCGGTTACCTGGCCCATGAGACAAGGCTGCACGATGTTGCCTCGCACCAGGTACTCGCTTCTGTAGTTCAGTATGAACCCCTTCCGCTCCAGTGCCTCCCCGAACAGAAGGCTCGAGTGCGGTGCAGGAATCCTGATGCTAAGTACCGCAGGTGATGAGACCCGCTCTTTAGCTGTGACTTCCAACCCCATGTCGGAACATCCCTTGCGCAAGATCTCCTGGCAGCGCCGGACCTCTCGGAACCGGCGCGGAGGCTCGAGCTCCCGCAGGGCCTGGTTGAGGGCCTTCAACAGGTTGGAGGAATGGGTGAAGGGAACGCCCTGCTTGTCGCCGTAGTATCCCAGGTCCAGATAACGCGGGATGCGGTGGTCCGGCTTACGCTCGTCGTTGTAGAAAACCAAGGCAAGCCCTGGAACCGACGCGAGCCCTTTGCCGCTGACGCTACTGGCCAGGAAGACACGCGAGAGGTCGACCGGAACCGTGCCGAGCGAACTGGTGCAATCAAGGCACAGCGCCACCCCCCTGCGACGGCACATCTCCGACAAGCGCTCCACGTCGTTGAGGATGCCGGAAGAGGTCTCACAATGGGTGGTCCACAGCCATGTCGCCTGCGACTGCACGAGGAGATCCTCTATAGCCGCAATGTCGTACGTTTCTCCCCACGGGACGCTGTACGCTTTGAACTCGAGCCCCATGCGCTGTGCATGGTCGAACAGGCGGTCTCCGAACTCGCCGTTGGAGAGCACCACCCCCATGCCGGCCTCCACCTTGAGGTGGGCTGCTACGACGTCATTTCCCAAGGTGCCGCTTCCCAGGTAGCACTGCACGTGACGCGCGGCGGTAAGCCGGCACAAGAGGCTCCGGGTCTCTGCCATCAGGTCGAGGAACTCGGACGAACGGTGGGAGAGCGGCGGCGCGGCAAAGGCCGCCTGTACGGCCGGTGACACCTTGACAGGCCCGGGGAGGAAATTTGCCATCGACGCGGCAGGAAGCTCCGGTACGTCCATCCTGAGTCGATCCATGAGTGAAACGGCCGTGTGCAGCGTCAGGGACATCGGCTGGAAACGCGCCGCGGCACTACCGACGGGATCACCGAAAGGGACGAATCCCATGCGCCGGTAAAGGCGCGTTTGCCGCAGCGTGCCGGAGGCCAGACCCATGGTGAATCCGCGGCGGATGCACTCGCTGGCAGCGAAATGAATGAGACCGGCAAAGACTGCCGTGCCGCGGTACTCGGGAAGCACGGCAAGAAGACGCATTTCGCACACCTGCGCAGCAGGGGGGATCCACCGGTCCAGGTCCGGCACCTTGCTGTCCAGGGAAAAGGGTCTTTTGCCCCGAATGGCGATCATGCCGATCAGGCGTTCCCCGTCCAGGCAGATGCAGTAGGTATTGTCCTCATGGAACTTGTCTACCAGCATCTTCTTGTGATTGGCAGGGTGCTGTGGGATCTCCTCGACAAAGGTCCTGTAGTTAAGGCGGTGGATCTGGTCGAACTCAGCTGGTGTCGAGGCGATTTTAAAGGTCGGTTTGAACGGTGGCATGGCTGTTCCCCCCTTGCTTAGGCTAGTCGGAACTCGCTGCGGATATTGGAGCGGTGTGCATAGAGGACAATGCATACGAGCACGGTATAGAGCGCCACGTTGATGATCTGGATAGGGATTTGCTGATACCAGGACAGGGCCGGTTGGAACAGCGGCGATAAGATGAGGGCGATCAGCGCGGACTTTGTGGTGCTTCGGGTAAAAACGTAAAGGAGGAGGCAGAGCAGGAATCCCGTACCGATGACAAACGGGTGCAGCAGTATCATGCCCCCGGCAAGCGTTGCCAGCCCCTTTCCGCCGCGCCACCGCAGCTGTATCGGCCAGACATGTCCGCACACCGCCGCGAGAAGGGCAAGCTGTGCAACCCCTATCTCAGGTGAGAGATGCCGAGCCAGCCAGACCACCAGGAAGCCCTTGCCAGCGTCGCCGGCAAACGTCGCGACGAACCCTTTTGCTCCCAAGAGGCGCCCGACGTTACGGCTTCCCACGTTGCCGCTGGATACGGTACGGATATCGTCTCCCGTTGCCAGGCGGACCAAATAGTAACCGGTGGTGAAGCAGCCCAATAGATATGAGAGAACAATGATGGGGACTTTTTCCAACTCTCTGGCTTCTCCTTGCCTGACCTTTTGGAAAGTAGCCTGGCCGAAAGTCGCTGAGACTTCTGTCAGAGGAACAGATCCTGTTCCTATGCCCCGATAATAGGTTGAGAACCGCTAATTTCAAGTAATGGGCGGTATTAATTATGGCTAATTGTCGTGTCTGTTTTCAGTTGGAACGGAAGCCGCCACCGGAAAAACGGGCGGTGTAGTTGACTGGAGTTGCCATAATGATACTGTGTTAATGCGTGAGGGCGCTGGACTAAATTAGGGGCGATTGATGAGATTGATGAGAAGCTGGAAACCAAGGTAACAAGGGAGGGGGGGATGCCTGATACCTACGAAGAAGTAAAGAAGTATGTCGTTACCTATTACGCGGGCGGTACGAGTTCTTATGAGTTTCGCGCCAGCATCGATCTTTGCCGGGCCGATAACACCCTGATAGCCGTCCTTTATTTCTACAGGGATCCGGCACGTATGCCTGCTGTCGACGATCAGGCAAGCAGTAGCAGGAGCTTTGCCTGGTGTTTCTTCCCGGATCGCGACTTCCAGAACGTCCTTGATCTGCTAAGAAACGAGAAGCCTGTCTACTTCAGATACATTACCGGTGTGCTCAATATCGGTGCCCTCACCACGTCCAAAGAACCCGTTGGCGAAGAGGAACACTCTCTGCTCAGACCAATAGCATGAAGAGCCACGTGACGGTCTTAGACAAGTAGCCTAGCGGATAGGCGGACAAGGGGCCTTATTCGACCCCTGTCACCCTCATTTCCACCTTCTCCAGGCCCGTTCTGCCCTTCAGGTCAAAGCGGTAAATCTTACCCGTCTTCCAATCCTTCTCGAAGCGAAGCCGGATGTCGTTGCGCCCCTTTCCTGGGGGCTCGTTGATGAGAAGTTCACCGTTTCGGTATTGGACCGAGATGGTGCGGGTTTCAGCCCCGGACTTTACCTGCAGTTCCCGGGTCTCTCCATCCGCAATCCGCAGCGCGGATTGCTCCACCTGCTGTTTCTTGCCCCGCACCTTCAACTCACCCGAGAGGAGGGCGACTGCCACGGTGCGCGGAGGATGCACCGTCGCTTGGCTTGCCGGCGGACCAACCGGCGGTTGGCTGGCCGGCTGACGTACCGGCGGAGGGGGAGCTGGCTGACGCACCGGCAGAGGGGGCGCGGGTTGACGCACCGGCGGAGGGGGGGGCGTTACCGGTTGCGGCTTGGGCCGATCCTTCTCGACTATGATTGCAGGTGGAGGCATTGACCTTTCCCTTTCCCGTTCGCGTTCGCGTTCCCGTATTACCACCGGCGGTTCCTCCCGGACGATGATCAGTCGCGGCATCTCCCGGTCAAATCGAGAAGAACGGTCGTGGACCTGGATGAAGACATCCACCCCCCGTAACGCCAGGGGGCCGGAAGTGCCGGTGTCTGTATAGAGTTCACCCCTTCCCCAGCGCCGGTCGTAGGGGAAACGGAGCCCTTCGAAGGAAAGGGCGCCGCCGGCGTAGGTTACGGTGAGTTCCGTCTCTCTCCCTTTCCTGTCGGCCACGGCGATCCTGCGGGTTTCGCCGTCGGCGATGGTGAAGGTCAAGGGTTGGTAGTGATGATGCCGGTCGCCGATCTTGATCTCGCCACCCTGCAAGCGAACCCGGATCAACTCGCCGAAGGCACCCTCGCCCCTGTGTATGGCATCGATCCGTTCCTGTCGTTCCCGCTCCAGCGCGGCACGACGGGCCCGTTCCCGCTCCCGTTCCACCGCCTGGCGGCGGGCCTGCTCCTCTTCAGCCTGGCGGCGTGCCCGCTGTTCCTGCTCGTACACCCGTATCGCCTCTACCCGCTCCGTTTCGCTCATCCGGTCCCAGCTTTCCTGGGGTACGCCGTACATGTAGTTGGTGCAGGCCGTCAGCAAGGAAGCCAGGACTAGACAAATAAGGGATAGTTCTTTCATGGATTCGTATCTCCAGGGATTTTATAGATGGGGTGTCGAGGGCTGTCCCCTCTTGACCGGCAGGTTTGGCCGATCCAATTTCTTACTGGGCCCTTCCTTCGGCAGTTATTGGTGTCTTTTTATGCCTTTGAGCAGCTTGCCTTTTTGTAATCGCTCGACTACAATAGCGGCATGTACATCGTCAAGACCCTTCCCGAATTTGACGCTTGGCTAAATGGCATCAAAGACCGCACCACTCGGTTGCGGCTGGCTCGACGCCTTGACAAGGCCCAGCGAGGCGATCTCGGTGATGTGAAATCCGTTGGCCACGGCGTTTTTGAGATGCGTGAGTTCTTTGGCTCCGGCTGGCGAATGTACTACATTGAACGTGGCAACATGCTTATCGTGATGCTCGGCGGTGGGGACAAATCCACACAAACAGCCGACATTGCCATTGCCTTCGAGCGGGCAGCCAGATTGGAGGATTGACCCATGCCGAAAAAAATCGTTGTATCGGACCTCTCGGAATTTGATCTTGCCACCCAGTTAAAAAGCGAGGCCGACATTGCGGCGTATATCACCATGGTGATTGAGGATGGTGACGCAGCAGAGTTGGCCCATGCCTTAGGAGTCGCCGCACGAGCGCGCGGCATGGCTGAAATTGCTCAGGCTGCCGGGCTGACACGCGAAGCCCTCTACAAAGCCTTGCGTCCCGGAGCTCATCCACGCTTCGACACAATCAGCCGAGTTTGTTCCGCGCTTGGAGTCCGCTTGGTTGCTCAGCCTCGCCATTAGACCTCGCTCCTTTACCTGGCTTTCTCTCCCTCGTCCAACGGCTTGAGGCTGACCGGCGGAGCGCTCAACTTTATATCACGTCACTTCCACTCTTATCCACCGCGGAGACCGTGTCTACCCGCGTGGTTGGCATCGTCATGCTGCTTCAGATTAAAACGTGCCTGACCCCTTCGGGGTCCAGCCTTGACGGTTGTACGTTCATGGTGGTAGTAAAATAAGACCATACGAACGGAGTAAGACCATGAACATGAATATTAACGGGTTTGATGCTGTAATTTCCTATGACCCCGAGATCGACATGTTCCGGGGGGAATTTGTGGGCATCAACGGTGGTGCTGATTTTTATGCCAGTACAGTAGACGATCTTCGGAAAGAGGGCGAGCCTTCACTGAAGGCTTTCCTGGAGATGTGTGCCGAGGATGGGGTCGAGCCTCGCAAGCAATTCTCCGGGAAGTTCAATTTGAGGGTCCCTCCAGTACTGCACCAGCGTCTAGCCACCCAAGCTGCCGCTCACGGCAAGAGCATTAATGCGTGGATCGTGGAACTTCTTTCTGAGTGCGCCACGCACCATCACTGATCGTCCAATCTCCCGCTTGCTCCTGACATAGGTCCATCTTTGCCCTTCACCCAGCCCGGCTCCAGGCGTGAGGTGACGGAGCGTCCAGGGTACCGAGTCGTTCCTGCTCTTACTACTACGTAAACCCGTCCACCTACTTTGTTGGGACATGTTTCTCGAAATGTCCCATGTCCAAGGCTGACCCCGCCTTTTCCTTATCTTATCTTATTTTTTTAGTAGCGACTTGAGTGCCTCTACAGCACTTGGGTTTATGAAAACAATAGAGGCACAGCTATTCAGAACTACGGTCATCCAAAAAACCATGCGAAATGGTTTCTTTCTGGATTTGTGCCGTAATAGTTGTTGGGCTGCAAGTGCTCCCGGCCATCCACCAAACAAGGCAAGCAGGTGTAAGGTGCTTTCTTGTGTTCTCCACTGTCCTTTTTGAGCGGCAGACTTATCGAAATAGTAAACGATATAGGTGATTAAGCTTGTAGTAAGATAACCTGCAAACAACCAGGAAGGAGCAGTGCCAACGAGACAAATGAACATGATGAAAGCCAAAAACAAGGCGGCATAGGCGTTTGCTAACACCCAATTGCCTTGATCATCTTTTTTGATCACTGCTGCAGCAAGCATAGTAACCTCTGCTGCACAAATTCGACCTTGTTTGTCAGTGGTCAGGATATAGGTAACCAACCGATTTACTTCTGGTCGGTGAACCTGGTTCTTAAAGGCCTTGATGTGGGCGAATATTTTATCTTCCCCCGAGCTTGGGGTGATGAAACCGTACCCCTTGTCATCATTCCATGATGTAATTTTGCCTTGTTTAATCATAGTCTCTTTTTGCCAACGCCTGAGCGTTGACCGCCCCCTGTGCCAGGACCGGTCGTGCGTGTGCGTCGCCCGTCTATGTGTCCTACGTTAACAATCAAGTAAAAATGAGGAGGAGGGGGAGGAGGAGGCGACGCTGGTATCTTATGTATCTTATGTCCCCCGCAGTGGTCAATAAGCTACATCAGCTACCTACGTCCTCTCTCGTTCCCAGCGGCGGAGCGTCAGCGGAGACCGCGGGTGTCGCTGGTTGAGCGTCATTCCTTATAATCAGCAGGCTTACAGGACGGTTCGACGTCATAGCCAAGATAGTAATATTCGTGCCACTGTCGTTTCGAGTTCAGCGCCTCTCCGGCCCATACAGTCAAATGCAGTCCCTCATTGCTGGTGCACGACCGGAAACTCTCAGCGGTTCCATTACCGTCGAGATCCGCTCGAACCTTGCCTTTTACCGTCTTGAAATTGCCAGTAAATCCAACTACAGCAATTGCTGGATCAAAATGTTCTTCTTTTCGCGTTGAAAACGAGTAAAACGAGGCGTCTGGTGGGGTCTCAGGATTTCTTGAACAGCTTGCTTTAAGTTTTTTATGGACTTCCTTCTCAATGACCTTCTGCTGCTTTTCGATAATGACCAGCTTTATCTTTTGGTTTTCTGGAAGGGTTGAGTTGGAAATGGTTAGGCATCCGTCGCCTGTCGGTGTGATCTCAGCGATACCGATCTGAGAGTTGAAATTAAAATCTTTCTGCTTCTCGCCAGCGAGCGCTGAGGTGTTCACACTGAGTAAAGCTACTACGACAAGCAGAACCTGCTTTCGCATTTTCTCTCCATTTTCGTCGTTAAACGCCTGAGAGTACAGCGGCTTGGCCGCTGTTACGCTTTGTGCGATCTCGCTTTCCAGATTCACCAGATTCAGCCTGACCCCAGATGCCCCTATCAGAAATCAGGGTTCAAATGGCCTGTTTGCGTCGGTACGGGTAGAACAAGCCAGCCAGTAATAGCTGTTGTTGTTGAACTGGAACTCGTTCAAAACAGACAAACCAAGCTTTTTGATATGAGCCGAAAGCGAGCGAGGGTTTGTTTTGTTTATGAAGGTGACAAGGATGGGGTACCTTTGGGACATCGACTCCAGGGCGTATGCAAAGATCTTCTCGAGAACACCGGCGCCTCTAACCGTTGTGTCGATACAGATTGGGCCGTATTGGTATGAATTCTCTGCAGTCAACGTTTCCCCGTTGAACTTGTAATGGTGGAGTTGACCGATCATGTATGCCTGAACCGGGTGTGTCGACCAGAAATGCCACGATGCAGCCATTACGTAGGCAACTACTACGCCATCATCTTTCGCTATGAAGAGTCCGTTTTCACCTAGAATCAACTCCGACAGCTGATCCTTGGTAAAAGCAGTTGTAACAAAACCGTCCTTTTTATCTTCCTCTTTTATCGTATCAATCTGAAATTTGCTGTGCAACGCCAATACACCGTCGATATCCGAAAGCTCTGCAAGCTTCAATTGCATCTGAATCTCCTGATGATCCCGGAATAGCACCAATTCGACGCGGCAGTATCCAATCTATCTCTAGCACTTTCCAAGTCTTTGTCTTCTGGCCAACGGGTGCGGCCTTGACCGGCGGCGTCAGTCGTCCGTGTCTGCCACTAATCTCTTACAACTTTCACTTCGGAAACCTTTTTCTGGCTATTGAATCGCATTACAAGCCACTCGGAATCTACGCTTAGGAACCCTCTCTCGGGTCCAAGCCAATAAACCATATCCCAGTCTTTGAAGTATTGAGTCTTGTCTGGTTCACCTATAATAGCGATTACTTGCTCCCGGCTCATTCCAGTCAAATGGTGGCGGCGCAACAAATCGTTCACCATTCTGATCCTAATGTTGTAGGTCACATTCTTTGGGTTTTTCCACTCTGTTGAATCGAATTCCCTTCGGTTAAGTCGTTCCTGAATTGAGTCCCCGAAAAGGAACCAGAAAACTGCTCCGACGACAACCGCGCATCCCAAAAGTGCCAGCCGGATTTTCCTATTGATTTCATTTTTCATGTCTCTATTGTCCAACGACGGCGCGGCGTGACCGGCAGAGCACCTGCCCCCTTTCAACTTCCTCCCGCTCTCATCAACTGCGAGACCGGTCTACGCGCTTCGTTGGAATTCCATCGTCTCAAGTATCCGATTTCAGTTCCATTGTCCTACAACAACTTACACAACTTACTACTGTCCACTCTGCCCATTTGTTTTTTACCCACCGAGGAAATCCAAGTTCAACTTCCATCGATCCATAGCCCGCTTTAATTCTGGATCATCAAGTCTTCCGTAGGAGATTTTTGAAGGGATGGATATCTCACCACTACTACGGAGAATATCATTAATTGTGTCGCTGTCGTAAGAGCAGAGTCCTACAAAAAAATAGTTCAGAAACTTGGTGGCAGCATGTAGGACTGAAATGGCATCTTCTGCCTGCCACGTGATGGTGTTAGGGAGATTGAGGAATTGGGTGCAACCAAAATCGTAGGATCTAGTAGGTCCCGTTCCAAATATATTCGATATGTAGCCAGCACCTTCTTTAAACTCGCAGTTGCTATCAACCCGTATAAGCTTGGTCCTTTTGACTTTAGGATGAGTGAATGAGTCGCGTATGGTCTTAAGTTCTTGGACCAACTGCACTTCATGTCGTCCACGATCTAAAGTTTTTCCGGGAAACATCACGCCTAAAAAGACTTCAAACTTGGAAAGAAATGGAAGTTTATCTACGTCTTTTTTAAAACCACTGCCACTAGGCATAATTTCGACACAACAGTTTGAGGCACATTCTAAAGAAAATACTGAACTCATTATTGAAGCACGGGCACAGCTGAATTCGGTGTCATCGTCTTCCTGTACTTCCTGCGCCATACGTCCTAAACGCACCGCATCCCAGAACAAATCATAGAAGTTACGCCGATAATATATTTCTTGGTTGTCCATTTGAAGTCTCACTAGTCACGCGAACTCAAAACCTTAATTTAAGCTATGTATTCTCTTCATATGTTTGTTGGACGGGCAAGACTGCAAATCAATCTGATGGCCCCGCAACACTCCCACCGTCACTAAGATTTGCTCTCTCTCTATGCCAGCGGCGTGAGGTGACCGGCGGAGCGCCCGCCCATTACCGACTCATTCCTGCTCTTACCACCGCGTAGACCGGTCCACCCACTTTGTTGGGACATGTTCCTCGAAGTGTCCCATATCCAGGGCTGCCCCCGCCTTTTCCTTTACCGCCGTAAGCGGCAACCTTAAAGAAGATTTGGATTTAAGCGCAGAGCGACTCTCTCAGCATCACCTCTTGCTGAAGGTACTCCCTCATATCTTTTGCCGTCTTTCGTTATGATAACAGTCTGATAGCTTCCTTTATAACTGGGTTCACACCTCACTGTCGCTATCATGCTTACGCTCAGTAGCCTTGTCCGCTGTGGTGACAAATATTCTATTTGGATAATCTTTGACTTTTCGATGATGTCATATCCGTAGAAATAACGGATAAATACTGCATTATAGACCACACCGACGTACACAACCGACAGCGCCAAGCACGTAATCATTCTTCCCCTTGCTATCTTTGTTGACCTATCCTTTGAAATTATGAATAGCCACATGATGAGGAGGACCGATAAGTACATAGCAAAAGTGGTGTAGGCCGATGAGGTGCAGGGGAAATACGTCATATTTGGTACCTTAAGTTCACTTACCCAACGGTCGGAAGTTGACCGGATCGTCTGGTCTAACTTCCTTGTTGGGATCTCACTTCTTCATGTTTTCAAATTATCCTCACCCGGTCCGACACCGATAACCTTTCAAGGTCCGATTATTAGGCGGCTGGCCCTTCGGGGTAACCTGTGTATCGATATGCCAGGAAGAGTTTTATGGCCGTATCAACTTCTCTAAAGAGGCTTTCCGCATCTATGCTCTCTTTGTCCTTTTTGAGCCTAGCAACTAGCACTTCTATAGATTCTCGTACCTTTTGAGCCAGATACTCCTTTAGTTGGTCTGTCGTTTGTGGTTGCCATACCGCTAAGGGAATGTCGATGTCACAACCTATATAACGTTCCTTGCGGCTGCGCCTTACACGGTGAATCCTCTCAGGTGACCAATCCGCAAACTGTCCTCCAACCCGCAAGGCCAAGGCGAAGTGGTCAACTGCGGCACAATGGGTGCTGGTGCAGTGCTTCAAAAGGAGATACCAAAGATCAATCTTGATGTTGCCAATTCCGTTATCTCTTGGACCACCACTTTGGCCGCCAATCGATATGATACCAAGACTCTCGTACCACATAGGTATCTTCCTCGCCCAACTACTTAGTAGTGGGAAATTGCCGTCATCCTCCCACATTGTCGCGTATATATTGATTAAGCTAATAGATCTGCTGACGTAACATGCTGATATGATACATGCCAATGGATGGAATTTGTGCCGATTGGGGGGATGGCCAGAAAACTGGCCATCTCCCAATCACATCCTTAAACGGGTTAGATCGCAATATATAAAAATACTTCATCGGTGTAAAGGCGAAGCTTTGGACGCTTTTACTGGCTGATGGCTGCAACGGGTGGTGAGGGGAGGGGAGAGATTAGGAGGGGCAGGCAGCGCCTCCTCCTCAGAGTAAGACTAAAGCGGCATACCGAGGCGGCGCATCTTTTCGACGAGGGTGGTGCGGTTGATGCTGAGCATGGCGGCGGCACGGGCTTTGACGCCGCCGGCTAACTGAAGGGCCTCGCCGATCATGCGCTTCTCGATCTCGCTGATGGCCTGCACCATGTCGATACCGGCCGGGGTCACGCTGACGGAGTGGGCGCCTTCCTGGTAACTCTTTGCTATGTTGGCGGGGAGGTCGCGCAGGGTGATGACGTCGCCTTCGGTGAGCGCGACAATGCGCTCCATGATGTTCTCCAACTCGCGCACGTTGCCGTTCCAGGGATACGCCTCCAGCGCCTCGAGCGCTTCCTTGTCCAGGTGCATGATGGGACGCTGCATGGAGCGGCAGTTCTTCTCCAGGAAATGCCGGGTGAGGGGGAGGATGTCCTCGATGCGCTCACGCAGGGGCGGAATGAGAACCGGGATGACGTTGAGCCGGTAGAAGAGGTCTTCACGGAAATTGCCGCGCGCGACTTCTTCCTCGAGGTTGACGTTGGTGGCGGAAATGACGCGCACGTCCAGCTTGATCTGCTTGTTGGACCCGACGCGCTCGACTTCCTGCTCCTGGAGCACGCGCAGCAGCTTGGTCTGCAGGTGCATGGGGAGGGTGCCGATCTCGTCCAGGAAGATGGTGCCGTTGTTGGCAGCCTCGAATTTACCTACCTTCTCCTTCACCGCGCCGGTGAAGGCTCCCTTGACATGGCCGAACAGTTCGCTCTCCAGCAGGTTCTCCGGGATGGCGGAGCAGTTCACGGCGATGAACGGCTTGTCCTTGCGGTTGCCGTTGAAGTGGATGGCCTTGGCGACCAGCTCCTTGCCGGTGCCGGATTCACCCAGGATGAGGACGGTGGAGTCGGTCTTGATGATGCGCTTCATGCGCGAGAAGAGCTGCTGCATGGCCTGCGAGTTGCCGATGATGTTGGCGAACTCGTACTTGTCCTGCAACTGCTTCTTGAGGTAGACGTTCTCGCTTAACAACTGCCCCTTCTCGACGGCTTTGTCGATGATGATGCGCAGCTCTTCGATGTTGAGGGGCTTGGTGATGTAGTCGTAGGCGCCTTTCTTCATCGCCTGCACGGCGGTCTCGGCGGAACCGTGGCCGGTGACCAGGATGACTTCGGTGCGCGGGGAGTCCTGCTTCACCCGGGTCAGGATGTCGATGCCGTTCACGTCGGGCAGGAACAGGTCGCTGATGACGATGTCGTACGGCTCGCTCGCCAGCTGCTCGAGGCCTTCCTTGCCGCTGGAGCATCCCTTGATGGCAAACCCGCTCGCCTTGAGCAGGATGAGCATCGCCTCGCGGCTGCCGTCGTCGTCTTCTATGAGGAGTATTTTTATGGTGGGTTTCATTCGGTAAGTTCCCAGTGTTAGAGATTTCTTCAATAACATGGATGGCGATATTTGGCAAGCCGCCAATTTGACGTAAAGCCTTGTTCCGATATACTTACGCGGGTTTTTTCGCGCTTTTATTAAGAACTTTCCGCGGAGGGAATCATGAACGTAGTCAACCTTTTCCCGGTCCTTATCGTCCTGTTTCTGATCGTCGCCTTTCTGGCCAACGCCATCCGCATCCTCCCCGAATACGAGCGCGGGGTGCTGTTCCGGCTCGGCCGGGTGAAGAAGGTGCGCGGGCCGGGCCTGGTACTGATCATTCCCGGCATCGACCGCCTGGTGCGGGTCTCGCTGCGCATCGTGGCCATGGACGTTCCCTCCCAGGACGTGATCACCCACGACAACGTGACCGTCAAGGTTTCCGCGGTCATCTACTTCCGTGTCGTGGACGCGGTGCGGGCGGTGGTCGAGATGGAGAACTATCTCTACGCCACCAGCCAGCTCTCGCAGACCACGCTCAGGAGCGTGCTGGGGCAGGTGGACCTGGACGAGCTCCTCGCCAACCGTGAGAAGATCAACAAAGAGCTGCAGGAGATCCTGGACCGGCAGACCGAGCCCTGGGGGGTGAAGGTTTCCACGGTGGAGGTGAAGAACATCGACCTGCCGCAGGAGATGCAGCGGGCGATTGCGCGGCAGGCCGAGGCGGAGCGCGAGCGGCGCGCCAAGGTCATTCACGCCGAGGGCGAGCTGCAGGCATCGGAGAAGCTGGCGCAGGCGGCGACTATCATGGGCAACGAGCCGATGTCGCTGCAGCTACGCTACCTGCAGACGCTGACGGAGATTGCGGCGGAGAAGAATTCCACGACGATCTTCCCGGTGCCTATCGACATGCTGAAGATGTTCATGGATAAGATGGGGAAGTAGGGGAGGGGCTTCGGCGGGTAAGCCTGCGGCAAGTAAAGGCAAATCCCCCCTGTCCCCCCTTTGTCAAGGGGGGGGACGTGAGGCGACGTGCGTTGCTTCGTGGGGAAATTCGAGGTGGGGCATAGGCCAAGGCAAATCCCCCCTGTCCCCCCTTTGTCAAGGGGGGGACGTGAGACTAAGTTCAGCACTTCGTGGACAGCGTCGCGTCGGTAGGGCGCGCGCTAACGGCAGACGTTGACTATGCCATCGTGTTGTGAGACATTGGCGCCATCTTAAAGTGGCTGACAAAGGCATGGTTACGGCGGATGGACCTGAAAGAGACACAGGCGGGCAACGAAAACAGACATCCTTGGGAAACTTCCCGGGTTGATGCCTTGCAGGACATCCTCTCCGACTTTCTCACGCCGGGAATGCGGATCCTCGATATAGGGTGCGGCGACGGTTTTGTCGCCGAAACTCTTTTCACGGAGATTCCGGGACTCAAGATCACTGCCGTCGATACCAACCTCTCCGATCGACAGTTGCGGGAGTTCACCGCGGCCAAGGCCGGGATTTCGTTCCGGAAGGAGCTGCCGGATGAGGGGGGCTTCGACGTCGTCCTGCTGTTGGACGTGATGGAACATGTCGAGGAGGACATCTCCTTCCTCAAGGGGATCGTGGACCGGCACCTCGCCGCCAGCGGGCTGGTCATGATAACGGTGCCGGCGTTTCAAGCCATCTTCAGCGGACACGACGTATTCCTCGGACACTACCGGCGCTATAGCATGACGCAGTTGTTGCGGGTGGTTGAGGCGGCCGGCTTGAAACCCCGCCGCTGCGGCTACCTTTTCTTCTCTTTGCTGCTGCCCAAGCTGGTGCTCTTCAAGCTGATGAAACCGGCTGACTCTTGCCAAGGGGTCGGGCATTGGCGCAGGGGGGCGCTGATCACCTCCCTGGTTCACCTGGCTCTTAAGCTGGACAACAAGATTCTCCTTGCCGCAGGCCGGTTGGGTGTTACGCTACCGGGCCTGACAGGATGGGTGCTGTGCGAAAAACAAGGATAGTCGTCCCCTGTTTCAACGAAGCGCTGCGCCTGCAGCCGCACTCTTTCCTCGCGGCCCTGCACAACGATCCCTCCCTGTCCTTTCTCTTCGTAAATGACGGCAGCAGCGACGATACGCTGCGCGTCCTCAACGCCATGAGGGAAAAGAATCCCGCCCAGGTCGACGTGCTCGATCTCGAGACCAACTGCGGCAAGGCTGAGGCGGTCCGGCGCGGGGTCCTGGAGGCGAGCGAGGGCCTTTTCGACTACGTCGGGTACTGGGACGCCGACCTGGCCACGCCGCTCGAGGTCATCCCGGAGTTCTGCGCGGTGCTGGAACAGCGCCAGGTAGACGCCGTGCTGGGGGCGCGGGTCCGGCTCTTGGGCAGGAAGATCAAGCGCAGGCCGATGAGGCACTACCTGGGCCGGATCTTCGCCACCTTCGCCTCCCTGCTCCTCGGCATGAATATCTACGACACCCAGTGCGGCGCCAAGATCTTCCGCAATTCCACCGCCTTGAAAATTGTCTTCTCCAGTCCCTTCAAGGTCAGCTGGACCTTCGATGTCGAACTCCTGGCGAGGTTTCCGCTGGTGCTGGATGCATCCAGTGACGAGGTGTGCGCCAACTGGGTGGAGTACCCCCTGGAGGAATGGCGTGACGTGAAGGGGTCCAAGGTTGCCATGGCGGATTACCTGAAGGCCATGGCGGAGTTCGCCACCTTGTTCGTCTACCTGAGGACGCCGGCCAGGAAGGGGTACAAACGCTACCTGGATGGCTGGAGCAGCCGTCCGATTGAATCACGGATCTGAGCATACTACCTGCCTTGCGTATACCCTGCTTGCCAACGGCACAGCCTTCGGTAACATAGTACGTGGATGACAAAGACATGATGTTCACGACTGCGTGCTATTTGATTACAAGGAGGAACACCTGATGCTGACCCAAAAGCTGTGCGCCGCTCTCAACAAACAACTGAACAAGGAACTTTACTCTGCCTATCTTTACCTCTCCATGTCTTCCTATGCCGCTTCCATCGGACTCAAAGGGAGCGCCAACTGGTTCATGGTCCAGTACCAGGAAGAGATGGTTCATGCCATGAAGTTTTACAACTACATCAACAGCCGCGGCGAGCACGTGAAGCTGCAGGCGATCGACGCGCCCCCGGCCGAGTTCAAGAACCTTTTGGACATGTTCGAGCAGACCCTGAAGCACGAGCTCACCATCACAGCCTCCATCAACGAGCTCACCGACCTCGCCCTGTCGGAGAAGGACCATGCCACCAACATCTTCCTGCAGTGGTTCGTGACCGAGCAGATCGAGGAGGAGGAGAACGACAGGGATATCATCGGCAAGCTGAAGCTGATCGGGGACAACGGGCAGGGGCTCTTGATGCTGGATAATGAGCTGGCGACCAGGGTGTTCGTGCCGCCGCCGGCTACGGCGGCTTAAGGGAATCTCCTTTTCTCAAAGGCAAATCCCCCCTGTCCCCCCTTCGCAAAGGGGGGAACCTTAGGGCTCGTGCAGTTGAAGGGAGAATCCCTCGCCCTGTGGGAGAGGGTGCCCGGAGGGCGGGTGAGGGGGATGCCACGAAGGGATGACGACGCAGATGGCGACGCCCTCACCCCCGCCCCTCTCCCGGAGGGAGAGGGGAGACTGACATACATATAAAAAGGGGCCCCGTAACCACGGGGCCCTTTTTTAGTCGGATCAGAGGAGTCTGCCACTAGTCTTTCTGGATCTTGGCGGTCTTCCTCAACTGCTCGACCAGGTCGGTCACTTCCTGCTGCACTTTCTGCCGCTTCAGGAAGTCGGCGATCTTGTCTTTGACGTTCTCGAACTTCTCGGCGCCGGCTTCCTGCTTGTCGGTCACCTTGATGATGTGATAACCGAACTCGGACTCCACGACTCCGCTTACTTCGCCTACCTTGAGGGCAAAAGCGGCTTTCTCGAAGGCGGGAACCATCTCGCCACGACCGAAGGCACCGAGGTCGCCTCCCTGGCTGGCGGAGGGACAGGATGACTCGGCCTTGGCGACGGCGGCGAAATCTTCACCCGCCTTGACCCGCTTAAGCAGCGCCTCTGCTTTGTCCTTGGCCCGCTTGCGCTCCTCCGGGGTCGCCTTCTCGTCGACGCTCACCAGGATGTGGCTGGCACGAACCCCTTCGGGCTGCATGAAATACTGGTTCTTGTTGTCTTCGTAGAACTTCTTGGCCTCGGCATCGGTGGCGGCCGCCTTGGCGGTGAACTTCTGCTCGATGAAGTTGTTGATGACGATGTCCTTGCGGGTGAAGTCCTGCATGTCCTGCATGGTCATGTCAACGCTCCTCAGCGCTTCGATGAATTCCTGGTCGGTCTTGAACTTGGCCCGGTTCTGGGCGACTTTGTCGGTGACCTGCTTGTCCAGGTCGGGTACTTCGAGCTTGACCGCCTCCTGGTACAGCAGTTCCACGGAGGTCAGCTGGTCCAGTACCGCGGCTTCAGCCTCTTTCTGGGCATCGGGCGCCAAGGGCTGCTTCACCTGGCTTTGCGCCAGCATAACCTTGAGGGCGCGATCCATGTCGAGCTTGGTGATGACGGAGTTGTTGACGTGGAGTACCGCGATGTTGGCCGGGTGCTGCGACTGCTGGGATTGCTCCCTCTGCTGCTGCTCCTTGGCCAGCTCGGTGGCTTCCTTGAGCGGGTCCTTGCCCTGGTCCTTGGCAGGCGCCTTGGCCGCTTCCTTCACCGGCTCTTTGGCCGCTTCCTGGACCGGCGCCTTGGCCGGTTCCTTGGCCGATTCCTTGGTGGGCTCCTTGGCCGCCTCTTTGACGGGCTCCTGCGCAGCGGTCTTCGCTGCCGGTTTCGCAGCGGGTGCGGTCGCCTTGGCCGCGGTCTTGGCCTTTGCCTTGGCGGCGGGCTTGGCTCCTTTCTTGGCGTGCTTCTTGGCCGCTTTCCTGGCAGGCTTGGGCGCTGCCTTCGCTGCCGGTTCGGCCGCGGCGCTCACCGCTGCTTCTTCGGCAAGGGCGGCTGCGGGAAGTGTCAAGGCCATCAGGAGGGCGGCAGCGGCAGGCACAGAGGATTTCTTGAAGGAAAACATGCACATCTCCTTTGGGAATTTTTTATCAACGGATAGTAGCACCTAACGGTTGTCAATTCAAATCAGAAAACAGAATGGCAGGAAAAGCGTCATTATTTACTGTTGGGGGTTTTAATGCGCTGCGGAATGTGATAAGAATGACTGCACATTTTTCTCCGGTTACAACTTCCAGAACCAAAAGGAGCATACGACATGTCGAAGAAAAGCGAACAGGCCGCTCTGCTGGCCTTCCTGGCCGGAGCCGCGGTAGCTGCGGGTGCCGCTCTCCTCTTTACCCCGAAAACCGGTCGCGAGGTCCGCGAGAAGCTGGGCGAAGCGAAAGACGAGGCGCTGGACAAGCTGAAAGGGTGCGTGCAAAACGCCAAGATGCGTTCCAGGAAGAACGGCACCGATCAGATGAACTACGACGGCGGCGACTGCTGGATATAACGTAGCAAGGCCGGGTCCCTGATGGGCCCGGCCTTTGTTTTTAAAGCCCCAGCTCCCGCTGGGCCGCTTCCAGGTATTCCCTTATCGACTGGGCGCTCTCCATGGCGAGCACCCGGTCGCCGATCTCTCGCGCCTTTTGCAGGCTGACGCGCCGCACCGCCTCCTTCACCCTGGGGATGTTGGGCGCCGACAGGCTGAAACAGCGCAGCCCAAGCCCCATGAGCAGTACCGCGTTGATCGGCTCACCCGCCATCTCGCCGCACAGCGAGGCCGGTTTTCCCGCGCCCGCGGCGGCATCCGCCACCTTCTTTATCGAATGCAGCACCGCCGGATGGTACGGGTCGTACCACTTCTTCACCCTGGGGTTGTTCCGGTCGCAGGCGAGCGTGTACTGGATCAGGTCGTTGGTGCCGATGCTGACGTAATCGACCTCCTTGACCAGCATGTCGATCACCAGGATCGCCGCCGGCAGCTCCACCATCACGCCGAAACCTATCTCCGGGTCGAAGCTTCTACCCTCCCGGGTCAGTTCGTCCTTTACCTGTGACAGGATCGCCTTGATGCGGCGCACCTCGTCCACCCCCGAGATCATCGGGAACATGAGGTGGCACTTCCCGGACGCCGACGCGATCAGTATCGCGGCCAGCTGCTCCCTGAGGATGTCCTCCCGGTCCAGCGACAGGCGCATGGAGCGCCACCCCAGAAACGGGTTGTCTTCCTTGGGGTGCGGGAAGTAGGAGAGTCCCTTGTCCCCGCCGATGTCCAGGGTCCTGATATGCACCGGCAGATCCGGGAAGCCCTCCAGCACCTTGCGGTACACCGAGGCCTGCACCTGGCGCGTGGGGAGCGAGGAGCGCGTCATGAAGGGGAATTCGGTGCGGTACAGGCCCACCCCTTCGGCCCCGTGCAGGTGGGCCACCTTGATGTCGCTCAAAAGGCCGATGTTGGCCAGAAGCGACACGGTGCAGCCGTCCGGGGTGCAGGCGGGGAGGTCGCGGATCTCCTCCAGGGCGCGCTGCTTCTGGTCGAACTCGCCCTGCAGCCGCACGTACTCCTGCTTCACGGAGTGGTCCGGGTTGACGTAGACGCAGCCGGAGTTGCCGTCGACCACCACCTCGCTGCGCACGCCGACCTGCTGCAGGAGCCCCTCCACGCCGAAGACCGCGGGGATGCCGAGGGCCCGCGCCATGATGGCGGAGTGGGCGTTCTGGTTCCCTTTCTCGGTGGCGATGCCGATCACCTTGCCGTGGTCCATGATGGCGAGGTCGGAGGGGAGCAGCTCGCGCGCCACGATGATGCGCTCCTCGCGCAGCCGCTCGCGGTGGCTGCTGTGGCCGTTCAGGGCGTCGCAGATCCGGCGGCCGATGTCCTCCATGTCGGCGGAGCGCTCGCGCAGGTAGGGATCCTCCATCCGGGCGAAGGCGGAGACGTAGGCCTCGACCACCTGGTTCACCGCGCGGTGCGCGCCGAGTCCGTCCTCGATGAGGGCGGTGATCTTGGCGATGAAGCCGCGGTCCTCGAGGATCATCAGGTGGCTGTGGAAGATGGCCGCGTCCGCCTCGGAGAGGATCTCGCCCATCCGCTTTTCCATGTAGATGGTGTGGATGCGCGCCTTTTCCAGGGCCTGCTGGAACATGTTCAGTTCTTCGGCGCGCGGGCGGACCCGTTCCAGGACCGCTTCTTCGGTGGGTCCACGGTGGTGCAGGATGGAGACCTTGCCCAGGGCGAAGCCGGGGGAGATACCGATCCCGGTCAGGGCGGCGGAAGAGGGGGACTTGCGCGCCGGCCGCCCCCCTTCCTTCAGGACGCCGCTCTTCTTGAGGCGGTCCACCTCGGCGGCGAAGAAGGCGCGTTCCTCCTCCTTCTTGCGTACCGAGTCGAGCAGTTTGGCGTTGGAGACGATGCTGGATATCTGCCAGGCGATGGTGGAGACGGCGCTGATCTCCTGGGGGGTGAAGGTGCGCGCCTCGCGGTTCTGGATGACCAGGACCCCCATCGGGGTGTCGCGCTCGAAGAAGGGGACGCCGAGGAAGGAGAGTACCTTCTCCTCCTTGGTCTTTCTGAAGTACTTGTAGCGGGGGTGGCGGGGGGCGTTGTCGGTGGCGACCACGCCGCGCTGCTCCACGACCAGGCCGGTCAGGCCCTCGGAAATCTTCATGGTGATGCCGACCGAGAGCCTGGAAAGGCCGCGGGTGGCGTGCAGGCGCAGTGTCTCGCCGTCCTCCTCCAACAGGTAGATGGAGCAGACGTCGGAGGACATCCTCTTAGCGACCAGGTTAACGATGTTGTCCAGAGTCTCCTGCAGATCGTGGGACTGGAGAATCAGCGCGCTGATATCCTCCAGTGTCCTCAGTCCCAGTTGCTCACCAGCCTCCTCTGGCATTGCCTTCCCCTTTGCGTGTGATGGTCGCAGTATAGATGAGTAAAATGATATGTGAAAGCTTTTAATGCAATTTCATCGCTCTTGAGTTGGCAAAGGGGGGGGATCTCTGTTATAGTGTGCGCCAATGAAATCCGATTGGAGTCGTGGAGGTGGCAATGGCAACAACTTTTGAGGAAAAGCTGGCAAGCGGCATAGCGCAGATGGAGTCCGGCGATTACGCCCAGGCCATCGAGGCTTTCAAGGGTTGCATCGCGCTGGAGCCCCAGAACGCCGAAGGGTACTTCTACCTCGGCGAGGCACACTCCGAGGCGGGTCACGTCGATGACGCCGTCGCGGCGCTGAAGAAGGGGCTGGAGCTGGCCCCGCAGGACCTGGACGGCCTGACCGCGCTGGGCGACGTGTACTTCGAGTCGGGCAAGCACAAGGACGCGCTGGCCTGCTACCGCAAGGTGACCGAGCTGCAGCCCAAGGATTGCGACGGCTACGTCAGCATGGGGCTGGTCTACAACGCCATGGAGCGCGCCGACGACGCGCTGAAGGCCTTCCAGAAGGCGCTCGAGCTCGATCCCTCCAACGTCTTCGCCCTGAACGCCATGGGGGACCTCTACTACGGCCTGGGCGACAACGAGAAGGCCATCGCCGCCTACCACCGCGGCATCGAGATCGACCCCACCGACGCCACCGCCCGCTTCAACCTGGGCGAGCTCTACTACGACATGGACGACCTGGAGGCGGCCGAGCGCGAGACGCTGGAGGCGATCCGCCTCGACCCGGACTTCACCATGAGCTACCTGACCCTGGGCAACATCTGCATCGACCAGGACCGCACCGCCGAGGCCATCAAGCACTTCGAGAACTACCTGAAAAGGGAGCACTCGCCGCAGGCCAGGGAGATGATCGCGGAGGTGAAGGCGGTGATCGAGGGGCTTAAGGAGGAGATGAAGTAAACGGCAGGGGCTGGGGGCTAGGCTGGGGACTGGCTCCGCCAGGTGCCTGTCCCCTTTGGGCTGGCTGAGCTGACAGAAGTGTTCCACTAAAGGGACAGGCACCTTGCGGAGCCTGTCCCTTTCTGCTATTTCTTGGCTGGCTGAGCTGACTGAAGCGTTCCGCCAAAGGGACAGGCACCTTACGGAGCCTGTCCCTTCTGCTTACTTCTTGATCTTCTTGAGCATGGCCTCGATGACGTGGTGGGCGTCGTTGACGGCGGTGTAGATCAGGTTGGGATGACGCTCTTCCTGGATCGCTCCCTGGTTGATGCGCATGTAGGAGGGGGAGATGGCCCCGCCGATCACGTAGACCCCCTTCCTGGTGGACTCGAAATCGGCAGTGAGCAGCAGTAACCGGTCGCCTTCCTTGGCAACCTGGCAGACACCTTCGGCGCAGGCGATGGTCTGCACGCCGATCTTGTCGTAGATGGAGGTGGGCCCCTGGCTGCCGATGCAGGCGATGACGTTCTTCATCGGGAAACTCATGGCGTGGTAGCGCTCGATGCCCCCCTCCATCTTGTCCTCGCTGACGCGGATCACCAGCCGGTCCACTCCTTCGTCATCGACTTCGCCGATCCTCGGTGTGGCGCCTGGCAGGAGCCTTATGTTGCCGCCCAACAGGATCTCCTCGCCCAAACGCTGCGCGGTTTCCTTGTTCACGTCGAAGGTCTCGGCCACGTGCGCCCAGTACACCGGCTCCTTGTCGTTGGCGTTACGCTTCTCCTTCAGGATGGAGATGATGACGTCGGCGGCGGAATTGCCCCCGCCGATCACCAGGGTGCGCACCCCGATGTACTTCTTGGGGTCGTCGAGCCCCTTGGCGACCATCTTGGCATCGCCGTACACGGAGAGCTCCTTGGGGATGGAGCTGCCGAAGGCGAGCAGCACCTTTTTGGCCTGGAAGGTGCCCCGGGAGGTATGCACCTTCAGGTAATCGCGCCCGTCCTCGATGTTCTCGAACTGGGTGTCGGTCAGTACGTTGAGCCCCTCGTGCTGGACGAAGTGCTGCACGTACTGGATGTACTTCTCCACGGTGACCGGTTTGTCGGGGGGACGCAGCTCTTCTACCAGGAACGGTTCCGGGTTCTCCTTGGGCTTGGAAGGATAAACGTTCTTCCCTTCGGGGTAGGTGTTGGCGATGCCCTGGAAGATCGACTTGCCCGATTCGATCAGGACGTGGCTCAGGCCGTTCTTGTGACACAAGTAGGCGGCGGCCACACCACCGGGGCCTCCGCCGACGATAAGTACATCGTATTTTTGATCCATGGTGCTCCTCGCGGGTCTTTCACTGGGTGTTCTATAACGGTACAACTATACACGTTTGGACGGGTGCTTCCTAGCAATAATGAGAAGCGGGCTTGGCAAAGAGTCGGCATCGGGTAGTATAGGGAGGCAGTCCGAAAAAAACAACGCTGGCGAAGGAGGAGGGGCTATGGCCGAAAGAGACAACAAGGTGATGGTTGGGGCGCTGCTGCTCCTGGCCGGAGGGATCATCGGGGCGGGGGTGGCGCTCATGTACGCGCCGCAAAGCGGCGAGAAGACCCGCAAGGAGTTGGGGCGCTACGCGAAGAAGGCGCGCCGCAAAGGCGAAGAGGCCCTGGAGGCGGTAGAGGACTTCACCGAGCAGGTGGGGGAGATGGCCGAGGCGGTGGGCGAGCGCGCTTCCGAGATCCTGGACCGCGGCAAGGACATGGCCTACGGCGCCAAGAAGGGGCTCCTGAAGGCACTCGAGGACGGCGAGGCCAGGCTGATGAAGGAGAGGTCGAGGCTGGCCAAATTAATAGGGTAGGGGCAAGCGCCCTCACCCGGCCTTCGGCCACCCTCTCCCAAAGGGCGAGGGTACTCTGAACGAAAGAAAGGCCCCGCATCTGACGACGCGGGGCCTTTTTGTTGCCTCTACTCTATCTTAATCTTTGTCTCAATCTGCCTTAAATCCCCTTGCCGGTGAGCTTCACCAGCGCTTCCATGTACTTCTCGCCGGTCTTCTTCACGATCTCCTCGGGGAGCGCCGGGGCGGGGGCGGTCTTGCCCCAGTCCAGGGTCTCCAGGTAATCCCTCAGGAACTGCTTGTCGAAGGAGGGCTGCGGACCGCCCGGCTTGTAGCTCTCCTTGGGCCAGAAGCGGCTGGAGTCCGGGGTCATGCACTCGTCGATGATGATCAGCTCGCCTTCGTAAATGCCGTACTCGAACTTGGTGTCGGCGATGATGATCCCTTTCTGGTCGGCCAGGTCGCGCGCCTTCTCGTAGATCTTGAGCGTGACGTCGCGCACCTTCTCGGAGATCTCCTTGCCGCAGATCTCGCACATCTGCTCGAAGGAGATGTTCTCGTCGTGGGTGCCGAGCTCGGCCTTGGTGGAGGGGGTGAAGATTGGCTGCGGCAGGCGGTCGCTCTCCTTGAGCCCCTCGGGGAGCTTGATGCCGCAGATGGCGCCGGTCTGCTGGTAGTCCTTCCAGCCGGAGCCGGAGATGTAACCGCGCACGATGCACTCGGCGGCCAGCGGCTGGGCCTTCTTCACCCACATGGAGCGGCCGGCCAGGACGTCGGCGTAGGGCTGGCACTCGGCGGGGAAATCGGCCACATCGGTGGAGATGATGTGGTTCTTGATGATGTCTTCCATTTGGCGAAACCAGTAGGCGGAGATCTGGGTCAGGACGTATCCCTTGTGGGGAATTCCCTCGTTCATGATGACGTCGAACGCGGAGATCCTGTCGGTGGTGACGATGAGCAGCGTCTCCCCGAGGTCGTAGATGTCGCGCACCTTCCCGCGTGCGGCAAGTTTGAGGCCGGGGAAGTCAGTGTTGAGTACCGGTGTTGTCATTGGTGCATTCTCCTTTTATTCGCGCTGAGCGTGAAAAGTGAAAGGTGAAGAGTGCACCCGCACCCTCCACCTCGCACTGTAAGTCTGTGTTACTTCCTGTCTAGTCCTGGAGCACCAGCGGGTTGATGTCGATCTTGGCCTTGCCGCGCAGATCCTTGACCCACTTGTCCAGGGCCTCCTGCTGCTTCTTGGGCAGAAGTGCAGCCTTGATGGAGCCGGAATCCTTGGCGAGGCCGGTGAGCGGCGCCTCGGTGCGGGACTTGAGCGCCACGGCGTACCAGCGCTCGCCCACCTTGAAGGGCTGCTTGGCGGCCTGGTTGGGAGCGTTCAGGGTGAAGGCCGCTTCCATGATCTCCGGGGAGGCGCCGATGGTGGGCACCTGGCCGGTGGGAGCGTAGCCGAAGCTGCCGGTCTCCTTGGCGGCAACGCCGCCCTTGGCGAACTGCGCCAGCGCCTCTTCGGCCTTCTTCTTGGCCAGGTCGGCGGCCTTGACCTCGACGGCCTTGGCTTCGACGGCGCCCTTGATCTGGGCCAGCGGCGGAACGGCGGCCGGCTTCCTGTCCAGTACCTTGACCAGGTAGATCCCCTTGGCGGTCTCCACCGGGCCGCCCAGCTCACCCTGCTTCAGGGCGAAAGCGCGGGCGACCACCTCGTTCTCGCCGGCCAGCGCCGCAGCGGGCGCCTTGGCGGTGAACAGCGCGGTCTTTTCCACCTTGCCGCCCAGGGAGGCAGCGGCGCCGTCGAGGTCGCCGTTGGCCTTGAACTTGTTGACCGCGGCGGCGGCCTGCTCGTAGGCTTCCTTGGCTGCCTTCTGCTTCTGGGCGTCGGCGGTGGCCTTGTCCTTCACCTCGGCGAAGGGAAGGATGCCCCCTTTGCCCTGGTAGCGGTCGATGTTCTTCTGGTAGTAGGTCTGCACCTCTTCCGGGGTGACGCTCACCTTGGCGGCCAGCTGGGCCGGGTTGACCAGGGTGTAGGCGACGGAGACCTGCTCCGGGGTCTTGAACTCGTTCTGGTGGTCCTGCAGGTAGGTGGTGAGCTCCTGGTCGGTCAGCTTGATGCTCCCCTTGACGTCGGCGGGGGAGAAGGAGACGTAGGCCAGGTTCACCTTGTCGTTCTGCTTCTTGTAGGCTTCCTTAACCTCGGCGTCGGTGACCGTGGCGGATTCCTTGATCTTGTTGCGGGTCTTCTGCAGCAGCAACTCCTGCTCCTGGGACTCCTCGAAGTCCTTGGGGGTGATGCGGTTGGCCTTCAGGGTCTGCTGGTACACTCCGAAGTCGAAGGCGCCGTTTTTCTGGAAGGAGGGGATCTTGGCGATCTCGGCGGCAACCTCGTCCTTCTTGACCTTGACGCCCATCTTGTCCGCCTGGTCCAGGATGAGGACGTTGTCGATCAGGGTGTCGATGGTGAGTTTCTTGATCCCCATCTGCTTTTCCAGCTCCGGGGTAAGGGTGCGGCCGTAGATCTGCTCGTAGAGGCCGCGGGTGCGGTAGTAGCTCTTCTGGAATTCGTCCAGGGAAATCTTGGTGCCGTTTACCGTTGCCGCATAGCTCTTGCCACCCTGCCCGTCACTGCCGCCCTTGCCCCAGACCAGGAAGATGGTCCCTATGAAAGAAAGAACGATGATGATGAATACAACCTTGATGACAATGGATTGCTTGTACTTCCTCATTACGCCTAGCATTCCGGTTCGGCTCCTTTGTGCTCATAAGAATTGAGTCTATTTCATAATCAAGAGTGGCGAATGATAATATACTTTAATCGCAAAAGCAACGGTAGAATGATGCAGTATACCCGGCTTGCCGCGTGCGGCGTGTGCCATGGTGCGGGTTTTCTTTCTTGCAAGGGTCTGTCCCATTTGCTATATTTCCACCTTTGAGCCGGGCAGGGGCCCGGTTATCGCGTAAATTCAAAGGAGTTCATGCATGCTCAAGATTTTCGATGCCCTTTTCGGCATGTTTTCTAACGACCTCGCCATCGACCTCGGCACCGCCAATACCCTCGTCTACCTCAAGGGCAAGGGCATCGTGGTGCGCGAGCCTTCCGTGGTGGCGGTCCAGAAGATGCCAAGCGGCCAGCAGAAGGTGCTCGCCGTAGGGATGGAGGCAAAGAAGATGCTCGGTCGCACCCCCGGCACCATCACGGCCATCCGGCCCATGAAGGACGGGGTCATCGCCGACTTCGACATCACCGAAGAGATGCTGCGCTACTTCATTCACAAGGTCCATAACAGGAAGACCCTGGTCCGTCCCAGGATCGTCATCTGCGTCCCCTCCGGGATCACCCAGGTGGAAAAGCGCGCCGTCAAGGAGAGCGCCGAGTCCGCCGGCGCCCGCGAGGTATACCTGATCGAGGAGCCGATGGCGGCCGCGATCGGCGCGGGACTTCCCATCACCGAGGCCTCGGGCAACATGATCGTCGATATCGGCGGCGGCACCACCGAGGTGGCCGTGATCTCCCTGGCCGGCATCGTCTACACCAAGAGCGTCCGGGTGGGCGGCGACAAGATGGACGAGGCGATCGTCCAGTACATCAAGCGCAAGTACAACCTGCTCATCGGCGACCGCATGGCCGAGCTGATCAAGATCGAGATCGGCGAGGCGTACCCGGGCACCCAGCTGCTGCACATGGAGGTCAAGGGGCGCGACCTGGTCTCCGGGATCCCCAAGACCACCGAAATCGATTCCAACGAGATCCGCGAGGCGCTCTCCGAGCCGGTTACCGCCATCGTGGACGCGGTGCGCAACTGCCTGGAGCGTACCCCGCCCGAACTGGCGGCCGACCTGGTGGACAAGGGGATCGTGCTGGCCGGCGGCGGCGCGCTGCTGAGAAACCTCGACGTGCTCCTGCGCGAGGAGACCGGTCTCCCCGTGGTGACCGCGGAAGACCCGCTCTCCTGCGTCGTGCTCGGTTCCGGCAAGGTGCTCGACGAGCTCGCGCTGTTGCGCAACGTAGCGGTCAGCTCCTAGTTTCCCGTTCTCCCATTTGCCGTTTCTGCCCGAGGGATGCTCATGACCGACGCTATCATAGACGTCATCATACCCGTATGGAACCGGCCCGACGAGACTCGAAACTGCCTGGTCAACCTGATCAACCACACCCCGAACGCCCGGCTCATCATCGTTGATTGCGGCTCCGAGCGCGACACCGAGAGGATGTTGCAGGAGTTCGCGGACGGGCTGGACGAGCGCGCGCTGCTGATGCGCGACGACAGCAACATCGGGTTCGTGCGTGCCGTCAACCGCGGCTTCGAGAGCTCAAAGGCCCCTTTCCTGGCCCTGGTGCGCAACACCAGCATAGTTAGCGCCCGCTGGCTCGACCCGCTGCTGCAGTTTGCCGAACAGCATGCCGAGGCGGGCATACTGCTCCCCTGCCTCGATCCGGGCGACCCCTGCGAGGGGCCCTGCGAGGTGGAGAGCGGCTCCTTCGCCGCCATGGTGATCCGCCGCGAACTCTACCGCGAGATCGGGGGGCTGGACGAGTACCTGGACGGCGGCGCCTGGTGCCTCAAGGACTTCACCCGGCGCGCCTGCGCCAAGGGGTACCTCACCTTCCAGGTGCCGGGGCCCGTGGTGAGCCACCAGGAGGAAGTGCCGCTGGGGTCTGAGCTCCGGCGCCGGGAGACACTGCAGCGCAGCATCACCGCGTTCCGCGAGCGCTGGGGCGAGGGGGGAAGTTTCCTGTTGCACGTGCCCAAGGGGGTCGAAGTGGAACTGCTGCGCCAGAAGCTCGACCTGCTGGTGCAGGGGGCGCGCCACGGCGACAGCTACACCGTCCTGGTCCCCCACGCGCTGAGCCAGGCGGCCCGGCAGTCGGGGCTTTGCTGCCTGCACGAAAACGTGAAGCTGGTGCCGCTGCCGCGGTTCGGCTTCGACGGCATGAAGCGCCGCCTCTACGAGAAGCTGATCGGCGAGCGCCCCGGCACCATGCCGGTGACCGCGGTGGACGGGATGCCGTTCCCCTGGAGCGAGCGTTACCTCTCGTTCTCCGACCTCACCGAGCGCATCAGGGGGCGGGTTCACTAGCATCGCCGCGGGGAGCCGCGGCGGCGGAGGGTTGATGAAAGAAGAGATCAAGGCCCAGCTCCAGGCCCACGCCCAAGTCATTGCGGCGCTCGAAAGGGACCTCTGTCCGTCCCTGGAGAGCGCCGTTTCGCTTTTGGCCCGGGCGCTTCGCGACGGCAGGAAGCTCCTCGTCTTCGGCAACGGCGGCTCGGCCGCCGACGCGCAGCATTTCGCCGCCGAGATCGTTGGACGCTTCAAGCTGGAGCGGCGCGCGCTGCCGGCCATCGCCCTCACCACCGACACCTCGATCCTCACCGCGGTGGGCAACGACTACGGCTTCGAGCGCATCTTCTCGCGCCAGGTCGAGGCGCATGCCGACCCGGGGGACGTGCTGGTGGGGATCTCGACCAGCGGCAACTCCCCCAACGTGCAGCTGGCCCTGGAGACGGGCAAGAGCCTGGGGTGCCGCACCATCGCCCTTTTGGGCAAGGACGGCGGGAGCATCAGGGATGTTGCCGAGCTCCCGCTGGTGGTCCCCAGTAACGACACCCCCAGGATCCAGGAGGGGCACATCACCATGATCCACATCCTGTGCGACCTGGTGGAGCGGGAACTCTTTTCATGACGGCGCGGCGGGATTAGGCAGCGGGAAAGGCCAGGGGCACCATGGAGCAGCGGCGGGCGGTTTTTCTCGACCGGGACGGGACCATCAACGAAGAGGTGCAGTACCTGAGCAGGGTGGAAGAGTTCCGCCTCATCCCCGGGGTCCCCTACGCCCTGCAGCGGCTCAAGGACGCCGGTTTTCTCCTGATCGTGGTGACCAACCAGTCCGGCATCGGGCGCGGCCTGTACGACGAGGCGGCGCTGGCGGCGATCCACGACCGCATGCACGAGGAACTGGGCGACTTCGGCATCACCATCGACGCCTGTTACTTCTGTCCGCACCACCCCGAGCACGGCGTGGGCGGCTACCGGGTGCAGTGCAACTGCCGCAAACCCTCCCCGGGAATGCTGGAGCAGGCCGCCCGCGATTTCGACATCGACCTGGCCCGTTCCTACATGATCGGCGACAAGCTGGCCGACATCGAAGCGGGACTGAACGCCGGCTGCCGCGCGCTCATGGTCCTGACCGGCTACGGCGCGACCGACTCGGCGCGGCTCCCCAAGGGGGTGCGCGCCTACGAGGACCTCCAGGCGGCGGTCGAGGCGATCCTGGTCACCGAAGGGAAGGGGAAGCGCAAGAAACGCTGAACCGGCAGCGCAGCAGTGACGACCGCCTCCTTTTAGCGGCCGCTACCGGACCGGTTTTGGAAACCGCCCGGAGCGGCCTTTTTCGATGGAGTGGGCATGAAGCCGTACCACCAGATCTTCCCGGATGCAGCCGGGGCCACCATGACCCTGGAACTGCTGGCGCAGAGCGGACGGATCCCGAAGGGGAGCTACGCCTTCGTGGAGTGTTACTGCACCAGCCCCGGCTGCGACTGCCGCCGCGTGGCCCTGCTGGTGCTGGACCAGAAGCAGCGCCAGAAGGCCATGATCTGCCTGGGCTTCGACGGCGACGGACCCTTCACCGGCCCCTACCTGGACGGCTCCAGTTACCAGATTACCTACGCCGAGGAGCTGCTCGACTTCTGCGTGCACACCCTCAATGCGCGCCCGGAGTGGGTGGCGCGCATGCAGCAGCGCTACGGCGAGGTGCGGGAGCTGATCGACGGCGTCCCCTACCGCGGCGCCCCGTTTCCCCTGCCCGGAGACCTCTTCTACCGCGCCATGCCGGCGCCGGACCTGGAGACCATGTTGACCGAGTCGGTCCGGCACGGTTTCACACCCGGCTGTCCCCAGCCCACCTGCGCCGCGCCCGGGGGACCGTCGGGGATCATGCGCCTGATGGAGCTGTTCGCCCGCGCCGGGGTGAGCGCGTCGATCTCCATCCTGCTCAGCCTGCAGGACGAACTGCACCGCCACCTGCTCGCAGATCCCCTGGCGGTGGAGGAATTGGCGACCCTGCTGGCGGCACTGGGGCGCGACGAAAAGGCGGACCACGACCGGGTCTCGGCGGCGCTGAGGATACTCTCCCTGACCCTGGAGTTCTACCAGGTGGAAGCGGAGGGGGGGCGCCCGGGTGCGCGGCAGCAGCTGCAGCGACTGCAAAGCGCGCTGGTGCTACGGGTGTACCGGGAAAGGAGCAGCATGGAGCTGCGCCTTTTGGTGACCGACATCCTGCTCAACAGCCGTCTGAACCTGATCCCCGAACTGCAGGCCATCTGCAGGGCGGGGGAGGGCGATGCGCAGGGCCCGCTCTACGTGCAGGCGGCGTCCAGCGAGGAGTTCGTTTCCGGGGTGCTGCGGCACTTCGCCTCGACCGGGGTCACCTGTCCCTTCGCCGGCGCCCAGGAGATCCTGGAACTGTTCTCGGTGAACGACCCGGAGCTGAGGCCCGGGCTGACCTGGGAGCTTTTGACCGCCGACGCGCCCTTCCTGCGCGAGATCGCCGCGCTGCTCGTCTTCAATCCGGAACCTGAGCTATCCCGCGAGGTGGCCCGGATGCTGGTCGCGGTGGCGGGGGCGACGCTGACCCCCTCGACGCTGCGGCGGCTGATCATGGCGCGCAACTGGTTCGCCGAGCCGACCCGGGGCATCGTGGACCAGACCATCAACAACGCGCGCCGGGCGCGGGTGCCGTGCGCCCACCTGGAGGCGCCTGGCGAGGAGACCGTGTACGCGAGCTGCCTGGATGGCTCCGGCGGCCAGTTCTTCCACGTCATCGTTGCCGACCAGGCCGCCTATGCCGGCTGCATCCTGACCCTGCAGGAGGGGGGCGGCCTTGCCGACTGCACCGTCGTGCGCCTGGAGACGCGCAGGGACCGGGAGGACTTCGTCAGGGCTGCCCGCAGCCGGCGCTGCTGCCTGGCGTCGACGGGGGAGTACCTCGACCTGCGCCTGGGCATGGCGCTTACCGCCGGGACCGAGGCGGGTAGGGCGCCCGGGCACTGGCTGGTACGGACGGCGGAGCTGTTGGGGCGCGACCACTGGAAGGGGAGCGTGCTGGACCCGGTAGACACGCTGCAGCAGCTGGCTGAAGAGGTTGAGGGGGACAGGCACCTGCGGAGCCAGTCCCCGGCCGGCGGCGAAGAGGGAAAAGGGGACAGGCACCTGCGGAGCCAGTCCCCCGCCAGCGAGGAGATGCTTGCCCTGGAGGAGTCGGGACAGTGGCACCGCTACCGCGCCCTGTTCGGGAACTGGCGCGTGGAGGGGAGCGCGGTCGACCGCGTCATCGAGGCGGCCCGCGGAGCGGGGAAGACGGTCAAGGCGGCCATCGTCCTGGAGCGGCTGTGCGACCAGGTCCTGGAGCAGCAGCGACCGCTCCTGTTGGAGCGGCTGGTGCTGCAAACGCTCTGGCTGAAGGCTGCAGCGGGGGAGGCGCCCATCCCCTGGCAGCGGATGTACCACGTGGCGCAGGCTGTAGCGGATGAAGGCATCGCGTTGAAAGAGATTCCATTGGCAGTATCGATAGCACGGCATAGTTTCACGGCATACCGCAAACGCAACGAAAACAACAGGCAGGGGAGTGGCAGTTAGATGATGGAAGTTTCACCGGTTCTTTTTCCCGTCCTGTTCCTGACCGGCGCAGTCGCCGGTTGTATCGACGCCATCGCAGGTGGTGGCGGGCTCATCACCATCCCGGTGCTGCTCGGCATCGGGTTGCCGCCGCAGGCGGCGCTGGGCACCAACAAGCTGCAGGCCAGTTTCGGCTCCTGCTCCGCCATGGCGCACTTCGTCAAGGCGGGCACGGTCAACCTGCGCGACGCGCTCCCCGGCGTCATCTGGACCACCATCGGCGCCATCCTCGGCTCCTACACGGTGCAGCAGATCGACCCGGGCTTTCTTAAGAAGTGCATCCCGTTTCTGCTGCTCGGCATCCTCTGCTACACCATCTTCACGCCCAAGCTGGGCGCCGAGGAGGTGCACCCGCGCCTGCCGCGCCGGCTCTTCTACGCCATCGCGGGACTGGGGCTGGGCTTCTACGATGGCTTCCTGGGGCCCGGGACCGGTTCCTTCTGGGTCATCGCCATCATGCTCGGACTCGGCTTCGACATGCGCAAGGGGACCGGGTACACCAAGCTCTTCAACTTCGTGAGCAACATCGTTTCGCTGGTGGTGTTCGTGGCGGGGGGGCACGTGCTCATCTGGGCGGGACTGCTGATGGGGGCGGGGCAGGCGGTCGGCGCACGCATGGGGGCTAGGCTGGTGATCCACAAGGGGACCCGGTTCGTGCGGCCGGTGTTCATCTGCTCGGTGCTGGCGGTGACGGCGAAGCTGTTCTGGGATAGCTACCGGTAGACCGGCGTAGCCGGCACAGGGACCGGTGGTGGCAACGGCGGGTGGACGGGGGCGGCTAAGGGGCAGCTGCGGCAGCTACGGGCAACCGCAGGTGGACCTTATGGACCCGGTGGACCCGGTGGACAATAGTGGACGGGGAACTTAGAAAACCGGTGGACAAAAACGGGGGCAACGGCCCCGTGGACTAAAAGGGGCTCCTGCGCGGCTATAGCTCGCGCAGGTTGCCGGCTTCGGTGTCGGCGCCAAGGTCGTGGGCATTTAGCTCCTGCTCCAGGTGACCTAACAGCTCGGCCACCTGCTGCACATAGGCCTGCGGCACGTGCTCCAACAGACGCAACGCGTTGTCCAGCCGCTTCGCGGCTGACACGGCGGCCTTCAAGGGCACCAACGGGTTGGGCTCTTCACGCAACGCGGCTACTTCCTTGAACTTCTTCAACACGGTCGGGTGACTCTTGTCGTCCTCGACCACACGCTTTCTCAAATCGCCATACTCTTCGGCGGTAAACCCCTTCTCTTCCTTGGCCTGCCGCAACAGGTCTATCGACCTGAAATCGGGCAGGGGACGCAACTCCTCGCGCCGGTCCAACAACTGCGGCTCTTCCTTCTCCATGAACCGGTACGCCATGGTGAGCTTCTCGGCGGTGCCGCGCTTGATGCGTATCTCCTGCACACAGTACTCTTCAAAGGTCCCGTAACCCCACTCGCGAAAACGACCCCTCTTGCTGACGTCCAACAGCTTCTCGCCCAACTCGACCCACGACGACTTGAACCTTTTCGCCTTGTCCAACACCTCGTACCGGTCGCTCCCCGGCTCCAGGTGCTGCATGATGGCCTCGATATGACGCTCGCTGCTCGACTTCGGTGTTTCCTGCATCGCTTCCTCCTGTGCCGCGCACTTCACGTGCTCAAAGCGTCAGCGAAATTATCAGAATCCGTCCGGTTTTTGAAGTTTTTTATCTTGGCTATCGCTTTGAATCAGGTTAAACTTTTGCCTGCTTTACAACCGGCACCATAAGGAGCTCACTATGGAACAGCGTCTGACTGACATGGAGATGCTGATCATGCACCAGGGTCACATCATCGACCAACTGAACGAGGTGGTCACCGGGCACCAGGCCCTCATTGACCAACTCACCAAGGAACTGAGGATCATCAAGGAACACCTGCGCGGCCTGAGCGCTTCCGAAAACAGGCTCCCCTCCGAAGAAGAGCCTCCGCCCCATTACTAACCGAACAGGATCCACATGAAGAAAGTTGCCCTCGGCTGTACCGGTCTCAGCATCAATCCCCTCGTTTTCGGCACCCTTCCGCTCGGCCCCCTGCAGGCCGCGCTCTCCCCTGATGAGGGGGGACGCCTGATCCGCTACGCCCTGGAGCGCGGCGTGAACCTCCTGGACACCGCGGAACTGTACCAGACCTACCCGCACATCCGCGCCGCCCTGAAGGGCTTTACCGGGGAGGTCTTCATCGCTTCCAAGACCCACGCCAACACGGCGCAGGTGGCGCGCGGCCACGTGGAGCGGGCGCTTGTCGAACTGGGAGTGGAGCGGCTGGACATCGTGCACCTGCACGGCGCCCGGGTGGCCGACCCGTTCGTGGAGCGCCCCGAGGTGATCGAGGCGCTGCTGGCCATGAAGGAGGAGGGGAAGATCGCCCACGTCGGGCTCTCCTCGCACTTCGTCAGCGCCATGCTGAAGTCGGTGCAGCATCCGGAGATCGAGGTGGTGCATCCGCTCATCAACCGGACCGGCATGGGGATCATCGACGGCACCCAGGAGGAGATGGCCGCCGCCATCGCGGCCTGCGCCGCGGCCGGTAAAGGGGTCTACGCCATGAAGGCGCTGGCGGGGGGGAACCTCATCTCGACGGCGCGGGAAAGCCTGCGCTTCGTGCTGGGGCTTACCGGGGTGCACGGTATCGCCCTGGGCATGCTCTCGAAGGCGGAGATCGACGGCAACCTGGCGCTGTTCCAGGAGGGGCGCGCCGAGGAGACGCTCTGGAACACCCTGGAAGGGAGGCGGCGCAAGCTGACCATCATGGAGGCCTTCTGCAAGGGGTGCGGCGCCTGCGTGCCGGCCTGCACCAACAACGCCCTGGCCATGGTGGACGGCAAGGCGAAGGTGGATGACGAAACGTGCATCCTGTGCGGGTACTGCGGGGCGGCGTGCCCGGAGTTTATGATAAGGGTGGTGTGACGGTCTGATGGTGGACCCGGTGGACCCGGTGGACCCGGTGGACCCGGTGGACCCAGTGGACACCGAAAGAGTTGGTGAGAGGGTGTGAAGTTGGTGAAAGCTGGTGAAAGCCTGCGGAAGCTGGTGAAAGCTGACAGCGGGGAAGGGGTGAGGGGGAAGGCATGAGTACGGGCATCATTTTTAACGTGCAACGCTACTCGCTGCACGACGGACCCGGTATCCGCACTACGGTGTTCCTGAAGGGGTGCCCGGCACGGTGCTGGTGGTGCCATAACCCGGAAAGCCAAAACGCCTCGCCCCAGACGGCCTGGTCGCAAAATCGCTGCATCTCGTGCGACGCCTGCCTGCTCGCCTGCCACGAAGGGCTGCAACCGCGCGAGACGTGCCGGGCCTGCGGCGACTGCGCTGAAGCCTGCCCCACGGGGGCACGGGAACTGCTCGGGGCCGAAACTACAGTGGACCAGGTGCTGCAGAACATCCTCAAGGACCGCATGTTCTTCGAGGAGTCGGGGGGCGGGGTCACCTTCTCGGGGGGCGAACCGCTCTGCCAACCCGCCTTCCTGAAAGCGCTCCTCACTGCCTGCCGCTCTCACGACATCCATACCGCCGTCGACACGGCCGCGCTCTGCCCGCCGGAAACCCTCATCGAGATCGCCCCGCTGGTGGACCTCTTCCTCTTCGACCTGAAATGCGCTGACGATGCGCTGCACCAAAAGGGAACCGGCATGGGCAACGGCCGCATCCTCGACAACCTGGCACAGCTGGGACGGGTGCACCGCAACATCTGGATCCGCATCCCGGTCATCCCGGGTTTCAACGACACGGAACAGGAAATGGAGGCGCTGGCGGAGTGCGCGGCGGGTGCCGCCGGGGTGCGCCAGGTCTGGCTGCTCCCCTACCACGGCAGTTGGGCCGCCAAGCCGGCCCGCCTGGGCGCCGAGCCGCCGGCGGAGGCCCTGGCTGCACGGACGCCGTCACCGCAACGCATGGCAGATTTCGCCCGGCTGTTCAGCGCCCGGGGATTGGATACGCAGATAGGAGGGGGAGCCTAGATGAACGCAAGAACGAAACGCCTGCGCCAGGAAAGCCTTGCCGCCGAGCCCGCCATTTCGGCGGAACGGGCGCTGCTGCTCACCGAGTTCTACCGCGACAACGAGGGGCGCTGGTCGGTCCCGGTGATGCGGGCCAAGTCCTTCCTCTATCTCTGCGAGAAGAAAACCATCTACATCGGCGACGGTGAACTGGTAGTCGGGGAAAGGGGGGCGGCGCCGAAGCTGGTGTCGACTTACCCGGAACTGACCTGCCACTCCGTCGAAGACCTGCGCATCCTCAACTCGCGGGAACTGACCGCCTACCGCGTCGACGACGCCTGCCTCAAGGCGTACCAGGAGACGGTGATCCCGTACTGGGAAAGCCGCAGCCTGCGCGACAAGATCTTTGCCGCGCTCCCCGAGGAGTGGCACCAGGCCTACCGCTACGGCATCTTCACCGAGTTCATGGAGCAGCGCGCCCCGGGACACACCGTGCTGGACGACAAGATCTACCGCAAGGGGCTGCTCGACTTCAAGAAGGAGATCGCGCAGGCCATCGAGGCGCTGGACTTCGCCAGGGACGCCAACGCCTGGGCCCGCCGGGAGCAACTGGTGGCCATGGACATCTCGTGCGACGCCGTCATCCTCTTCGCGGAGCGCCACGCCAAGCTGGCCGAGAGCATGGCCGCGGCCTGCACCGACCCGGCGCGCAAGCAGGAACTGCTTAAGATCGCCGCCAACTGCCGCTGGGTGCCGGCGCATGCGCCTTCCGACTTCTGGGAGGCGCTGCAGTCCTACTGGTTCTGCCACCTGGCCGTGATCACCGAACTGAACGGTTGGGACGCCTTCAGCCCGGGACACCTGGACCAGCACCTGTTCCCCTTCTACCAGGCGGAACTGGGCAAGGGGACGCTGACCCGCGAGCAGGCGCGCGAACTTTTGGAGTGCTTCTTCGTCAAGTTCAACAACCACCCCTCGCCCCCCAAGGTCGGGGTCACCGCGGCGGAGAGCGGCACCTACACCGACTTCGCCAACATCAACCTCGGGGGACTCTTACCCGACGGCTCGGACGGTTCCAACGAGGTGTCGCACCTCTTACTGGACGTGATCGACGAGATGCATCTCTTGCAGCCCTCCAGCAACGTGCAGCTGTCGCGCAAGTCCCCGGACGCCTTCTTGAAACACACCCTGCAGGTGGTGCGCAGCGGCTACGGCTTCCCCTCCATCTTCAACGCCGACGCGGTGGTCGAGGAGCAGCTGCGCCAGGGGAAGAGCCTGGTGGACGCCCGTGCCGGCGGCTGCAGCGGCTGCGTCGAGGTGGGCGCCTTCGGCAAGGAGGCCTACATCCTCACCGGGTATTTCAACCTGGTGAAGATGCTGGAACTCGCCCTGCATGACGGCGTGGACCCGCTGACCGGCGTGCAACTGGGGCCGCCGACCGGGAGCGCGGCGAGCTTCCAAAGCTTCGAGGAACTCTTCGAGGCTTTCCGCGCCCAGCTGGCCCACTTCCTGGACATCAAAATCCGCGGCAACCGTCTGATCGAGATGATCTACGCCGCGCAGATGCCGGCTCCCTTCCTGTCCGTTCTGACCGACGACTGCATCAGCCGGGGCGTCGATTACAACGCCGGGGGCGCCCGTTACAACAACAGCTTCATCCAAGGGGTGGGGATCGGGAGCATCACCGACGCGCTGTCCGCCATCAAGGACCACGTCTTCGAGCGCAACACCCTGTCCCTGCCCGAACTGGTGGCCAAACTGGACGCAGACTTCGCCGGCGACGAACCGCTCCGGCAGCGCCTGTGGAACAAGACCCGCAAGTACGGCAACGACGACGACTACGCCGACGACCTGATGCGCATGGTCTTCGACGCCTTCTTCCACGAGGTGGACGGCAGGCCCAACACCAAGGACGGCGTGTACCGCATCGAGATGCTCCCCACCACCTGCCACGTCTACTTCGGCTCGGTCACCGGCGCCACCCCGGACGGGCGCAAACGCGGCACGCCGCTCTCCGAGGGAATCTCGCCGGTGCAGGGTGCGGACCGGGGCGGCCCGACCGCCGTGATCCGCTCGGCAGGCAAGATGGACCACATCCGCAGCGGCGGCACGCTCCTGAACATGAAGTTCTCCCCGACCCTGCTCTCGGACGCCAGCGGCCTGGACGGCGTGGCGAGCCTGGTGCGGAGCTACTTCAAGATGGACGGGCACCACGTCCAGTTCAACGTGGTCAACGTGGAAACCCTGAAGCAGGCGCAGGCGAACCCCTCGGAGCACCGCGACCTCATCGTGCGCGTGGCCGGGTACAGCGACTATTTCTGCGACCTCTCCCCCGAGTTGCAGGACGAGATCATCACCAGGACCGAGCACACCTCGTTCTAGATAACCGGAGGGATCATGGCCGTAGCACCGGGACGTTACCGTCACTACAAAGGGAATTACTACGAAGTAATCGGCACGGCCAGGCACAGCGAGACCGATGAGCCCATGGTCGTGTACCGTCCCCTCTACGGGGAAGGCGGCCTGTGGGTGCGCCCCGAGGGGATGTTCCTGGAAACGGTCATGGTGGAGGGGGAACCGGTACTGCGGTTCACCCCGTGTCCCGCCGATTGAAGGGAAGGGGACTGGCTCCGCCAGGTGCCTGTCCCCTTTTTCCTTTGTTCCCTTTCACCTTCATTTTGATTCTGCCTCTCCCGACAGTCACAGACCTTCCACACGCCTATCCCCACTGGCATAGCCAAGTCCGCTTTATAAGTGTTTACAAGTCTTACGCTTTTGTTTTGTTTTACCTAGTAGATTCTAATTGACTTATCATAGTAAAAAGGTGTAATTGAACTTTGCCTATTATAAGCCTCAAGTTCTCTGAGACAATGCCGACTTGTCCAATATGGCATTTGAGGTACGCAACTCTTCAGGAGGGGCCTGCTTGGGTGAGACGGTAGCCGAGATACTGGGGTTTCTCACCGATTATTTCGGCGCAGATTTCCAATCGTATTCCCACTCCCTTGCGGAAAAGCGGGTCGCCGAGCGGATCAGCCAGCTCCGCCTTCCCGGCCTGACGCAGTACTGTCACTTCCTGCACAGCGACCCCGGCGAGCCCGCCTACCTTTCCCGCATGCTGCGCATCAGGTTCTCCAGCTTCTTCAGGGACCCGCTCCAGTTCGAACTGCTCAGGTCGCAGATCATGTCCAGCCTGCTCCCCGGCTCGTCACAGGGGGGCTTCCTGCGCGCCTGGTCCGCCGCCTGCGCCGCCGGCGAGGAAGCATGCTCGCTGGCGATCATCATCGACGAGACGGTGCAGCTGCTGGATGTGCGCCCCACGGTGCAGATCTTCGCCACCGACGTCGCCGAGGATGCCCTCGAGGAGGGGCGGTCAGGGTACTATACCCGGGGGAGCCTTGCCGGCGTCACCCTGAGGCAACTGGACACCTACTTCAAGGCCGACGGCAACGGCTACCGCATCGACCCCAGGCTGTTGTCCATGATCAGCTACTGCCGTCACGACCTCCTCGACCCCCATACCTTCGCCCCCCCCGAATCACTCTTTGGCAGCTTCGATCTCATCTGCTGCCGCAACTTCCTCATGTACCTGGACCCGCAGGCCTACCTGAGGGTGTTCGACAACCTGTTCCGTGCTCTGAACCCGGGCGGGGTGCTGCTACTGGGCAAGGCGGAAACGGTGCCCGACCGCTACCACCAGCACCTGGTGCGGATCCACGAATGCGGCAACCTGTACCGCAAACAGCAGGGAGGGAGGTGCTGATGCGTACCCTGATCAGGTGTCTGGCTGCCATCCTGCTGATCTCTGTCTGCCTGTGCGCCTGTTCGCGTGAGGAGAGCGGCGCCCCCCGCCCCAAGGAGCAACCGGCCACCGACAGGTACGCAGGGTACAACTTCGGCGGTGACGAGGTGATCGACCTGGGCACTCAACCGCTGACCCTGCCGGAAGGGGCGGTCGCAGAGCTGATGTCCCGGGATACCGTGCTTGCCTCCCGTTTGGCCGCCTCCGGCCACTCGCTGCGCGTGCACCCGTTCTTCAAGGGAAAAGACATCGCCCAGTATCTCGCCCACGGCAAGCTGAAGGGGGGGATCTTCGCCGACATGCCGGCGCTTACCGCCGCCGCCACCGGGGACTTCGTCTGCGTGGCGCTCATGAAGCAGGGGTTTGCCAGCATCGTTTCCAGAAAGGCGATGCTGGTGCGCGGACTGAAGGGAAAGCGGGTGGCGACCGGGGTGGGCTCGGCGGCCCACTTCACCCTGCTGAGCGCCCTGCAAAACGAGGGGCTGACCGAGAAGGACATCGACCTGGTGCCGATGGAGGTAAGCGAGATGCCGCAGGCGCTGGCGGAGGGGAAGATCGACGCCTTCAGCGCCTGGGAGCCGACGCCAACCCTGGCCTTCGCCGCCCACCGGGAATTCCACCTGGTGCACAAGGGGGTCAGTTACGGCTTTCTCTGCCTGCGCGGCGACTTCGTCCGCTCCCGGCCGGCGCAGGCCCGGGAACTGGCCGCCGCCGTGGCCAGGGCGTGTGGTTGGATGCGCATCCCCAGGGACCTGGAGCAGGCGGCCGGCTGGACCGCGGCCTCAGCAACCAGCCTGCAGGGCTCGCCCTACCTGCTCACCAGGCGGGCCATGAACAACATAATCCGCAACGACCTGCTCAACGTTCCCGGCGCGCCGCGCATCCCGACCGCGCTCCTGAGCGAGGAGGGGCTGCTCTACCAGAAGTTCACCTTCCTGAAGCGGATCGGCAAGATCCCTGAGTCCACGCCCTGGGCCAAGGTGCGCGACTCTTTTGACATTGAAATGATGCGGCAGGTCATGGCCGAGGGGGACAAGCTCGCCCTGCAACAATTCGACTACCGCAACTCTGACCAATCGGACGGTGCTAAATGAAAAAGAGGATGTTGCCGACGCTGAAGGGGCGTCTGGCTTTCTGGTTCACCACAATCTGCCTGGTTCCCCTGGCGCTGGTCACCACGGCGATCTATACCCAGCGGGTGCAGCTGGCCAGCGCGTTGATGCTGGACAAGCTCTCCGCGGTCACGGCGCTGCGCCAGGACCAGATCAACTCGGTGCTGGACAACCTGATCAGCGACGTCGCCACGCTCGGTTCCGGAAGGTCTGTTCTGGTCGCGGCGCAGACCCTGGCGGCGCAGCCGGCGGCCACCTCCGGCGGCGCCGCAAGCGACACCCTCGGGCTTCTGCGCGGCTACCGGGAGGAGTTCGAGCCGGTAGGCGACGTTTCCATCGTGGCGGAAGATGGCCGGGTCCTGCTCAGCACCGACCAGGGGAGGGTAGGGGGGCGCGTCGCCCGCCCCGAGATGGTCGCGACCGCCCTCAACGACTCGGCGCCGGTGATCGGCGAGCCGTACCTTTTCGCGGGGGAACTCAACGCGAGCCTCGACATCGCCGCACCGGTGAAAAGGGCGGGAACGCAGGGCGCCCGTGCCGTCGTCGTGGTGCGCTACAACCTGCGCAAGCTCTTCGCCACCACGCTGGAGAACAACACCGGCATGGGGCGGACCGGCGAGGTGGTGCTGGTCGACCGCAACGTGAGGCCGCTGGTGGAACTGCGCGGCATACCCAACGCGGTGCTCAAGGTGAAGCTGACCGGCAAGCCCGCGATCATGGCGGCAGGGGGGCAAAGCGGCATCGCCCAGACCACCGACTACCGCGGCGTCAACGTCCTTTCCGCCTATGCCCACATCCCGCGCACCGGATGGGGGCTGGTGTGCAAGCAGGATTCCGCCGAGGTCTTCGCGCCGATCCGGCGCACGCTCTACGTCACCTACGGCATTGCCGGGGTGATTGCCCTCCTGGTGTGGGCCTTCGCCCTGAAGCTGGCCCGCGGCATCAGCGCGCCGCTGGTCAAGCTCTCCGAAACCGCCACCGAGCTGGGCGCCGGCCACTACGAGGCCCGCATCGAGCCGGAAGGGACCCTGGAGCAGGTGTCGCTGGCGGGCTCCTTCAACGCCATGGCCGACACGCTGCAGCTCAAGATGGCGGCGCAAGAGGGGCTGGCGCGGCTTTCCGAGCACCTGGTGGACGTGGTGAGCCTGGACGATTTTTTCAGGAAGCTGCTCCCGGTCTTCCTCGAGGTCACCGGGGCCCGCATGGTGACCGCCTTCGTGCAGGAGGGGGACGGCGACTGCTTCGCGCCGGTGCACGCCATCGGCGCCGACTCGGGCCGGATGCGCCGCTACAGCCGGGCGCAGCTCGAGGGTGAACTGGGCATACTGCTCACCTCGCGCAGGATCTCGCGCTTCGCGCCCGCCCCCACCGGCGAGGGGCTGCGCTTCGTCACCCCCTTCGGCGAGATCGCGCCGGCCGAAGTGATCACCGTCCCGGTGGAGGCCGACGGCGAGCTGCGCGCCTTCGTGTCGCTGGGCTGCGAGCACCGGTTCCCGCTTTGGGTGCACGACACGCTGGAGATGGTCCGGGTGCCGCTGGGCTCCGCCTTCTCCAGGGTGGTGGCGGGCGAGGACGTGCGCCGGCTCGCCTCGGAGCTGGCGGTGAAGAACGCCGAGCTGGTGCAGCAGTCCGAGGAACTGGTGCAGCAGTCCACCGAGCTCGCCCAGCAGTCCGACGAGCTGGCCCGCCGCAACCAGGTCCTGGACCAGCAGAAACAGCTCCTGGAGGAGGCCACCCGCCTGAAAAGCGAGTTCCTCTCCAACATGAGCCACGAGTTGCGCACCCCGCTCAACTCGGTGCTGGCGCTGTCCCGGGTGCTGGCGGTGCAGGCGGCCCCGCGCCTCTCCGAGGAGGAGCGCGGCTACCTGGGCATCATCGAGAGAAACGGCAAGCACCTGCTCTCCCTGATCAACGACATCCTGGACCTGGCCAAGATCGAATCCGGGCGCCAGGACCTGTTCATCGAGAGCGTGAACCCGGCCAAGCTGGCGGGCGAGGTGGTGGACAGCCTGGCGGCTCTGGCCCGGGAGAAGGGGATCGCGCTGTCGCTGTCGGCGCCCGAGGCGCTCCCCCGGATGCGCATCGACGCGAAGAAGCTGCGCCAGATGCTGCAGAACCTGGTGGGCAACGCGGTGAAGTTCACCTCCCAGGGGTCGGTCACTCTGCGCCTGGAGGCGTGCGGCCAGGAGATCCGCTTCGAGGTGAAGGACACCGGCATCGGTATCGCCCCGCAGTACCTGGAGACCATCTTCCAGGAGTTCCGCCAGGCCGACGGCTCCACCTCGCGCTCCTACGAGGGGACCGGCCTCGGCCTCGCCATCGTCAAGAAGAGCGCCCTGCTGTTGGGGGGCGACGTCGAGGTTGCCAGCGAACTGGGGCGGGGCTCGGTGTTCACCCTGCGCCTCCCCCTGGAGTGCGCCCTCGCGCCCGAGCCGGTCACCGGAGCGGCGGCAGCGCCCGAGCAGGAGTGGCGTCCGCCGCAGGCAACGGGACGATCGGTGCTGGTGGTGGACGACGACCCCGAAGCGGTTTCCCTGATCACCACCCACCTGGGGCAGGCCGGTTTCGGCACCCTGAGCGCCCTGAACGGCCGCGACGCCCTGCGCCTGGCCCGGGCCAACCGTCCCTTCGCCATCACCCTGGACATCATGATGCCCGAGATGGACGGCTGGGAGGTGATGCGGGAACTCAAGGAACATCCCGACACCGCCGATATACCGGTTATGATCATCTCCCTCTCCGAGGACCGCGCCACCGGCATCGCACTGGGCGCGGTCGGGGTGATCAGCAAGCCGGTGGGCAAGGATGAGCTCATGGAGGCGTTCGCCCGGCTGACCGGGGCGGGATGCCGGCTGGTGCTGGTGGTCGACGACAACGACTACGACCGCTGCTTCCTGGCCACACTCTTCAAGGAGAAGGGGCTGGACGTGCTGCTGGCGGAAAGCGGGCCGGAGGCGCTCGACCTGGCCGTCTCAGACCATCCCGACCTGATTACCCTGGACCTCCTCATGCCGGGCATGGGCGGCGCCGAGGTGCTGGACCGGCTCCGGTCCAACGCCTGCACCGCCGACATCCCGGTGGTGGTGATCACCTCCAAGGAACTCTCCCACGCCGAACTGCAGCGTCTGTCGCGCGGAGTGAGCGCGATCATCTCCAAGAACGGGCTGGAGCGCCAGGTGGTGCTGGACGAGCTGGTGCGCAGCCTGGAGCGCCTGGGGTGGCGGCTTCCCCGGCGCGACGACAGCCAGGGTGCCAGGATCCTGATCGTGGAGGACAGCGAGGCCGCGACGGTGCAGCTGCGCTTTGCCCTGGAGTCGGCCGGGTACCGGGTGGACGCGGTTTCCGGCGGCAGGTACGCGCTCTCGTACCTGAAGTCCCACGTCCCGGACGGCATCGTTCTCGACCTGATGATGCCCGAGGTGGACGGCTTCCAGGTGCTGGAGGCGGTCCGCTCCTGCAGCCTGACCGAGGACGTGCCGGTGATGGTGATGACCGCGAAGACCCTGTCCCCGGGGGAACACGACCGGCTCAGGGGGCTCAAGGTGCGCCAGTTGGTGCAAAAAGGGGACGTCGAGCTCCAGGACCTGCTGCAGCGGGTGTACGAGATGCTGGGGAACGTGACCGTGTTCCGTCCCGGGAGCCCGGCCGCCTGCGCCCAGGCCGCGCAGGGAAGCGATCTTCCAAAGTGGCAAGGGGACGGCACCCTGCTGGTGGTGGAGGACAACCCGGACAACCTGGTCACGCTGAAGGCGACGCTGGCGGGGAAGTACCGCATCGTGGAGGCGTGCGACGGGGCAGCGGGGCTGGCAGCCGCGCGCAGCGGGTCCCCCTCGCTGATCCTGTTGGACCTGCACCTGCCGGTGCTGGACGGTTTCACCGTGCTGAAAAGGCTCAAGGAAGACCCGGGCACCGCGGCCATTCCGGTGGTGGCGCTCACGGCGAGCGCCATGGCCGGTGACCGCGAGAAGGTGCTGGCGGCGGGATGCGCCGCCTACCTCTCCAAGCCCTATCAGCCCGAGGAGTTGCAGGAGCTGGTGGCGACGTTCGTCGCCCCCGTGGGGGACACCCCGCTTTAGAACGCGCAGCGGCCATCCCGAAAGGATCATTGAGATGAAGCTTCTTGCCATCGACGACAACCAGGACAACCTGCTCACCCTGAGCGCGCTTTTGAAGACCTTCCTCCCCGAGGCGCAGCTGATCACCTCGCAGTCGGCGCAGGACGGCATCCGCCGCGCCGGGATGGAGGCGCCGGACGCGATCCTGCTCGATATCCAGATGCCGGGTATGGACGGCTTCGAGGCCACCCGCCGCCTGAAGGCCTCCCCGGCGACCCAGCACATCCCGGTCATCCTGGTCACCGCCCACCGAAGCGACTCCGCCTGTCGCGTCATGGGGCTCGAGTGCGGCGCCGACGCCTTCCTCTCCAAGCCCTTCGACGAGGCGGAACTGGTGGCGCAGATCAGGGCGATGGTCAGGATCAAGCGCTCCGAGGACGCACTGCGCCGGGAGCGCGATTCCCTGGAGGCGCTGGTGCAGCGGCGTACGGCGCAGCTGTCCGAGGCGAACCAGGAACTCCAGGGGCACCTGGGGCGCCTGGTGGAGAACGAGGCCCGCTACTCGCGCGCGGTGCGCGGCACCAGCGACGGCTTGTGGGACTGGGACCTGGTCAGCGGCGACTATTACTACTCGCCCCGCTGGAAGGAGCTTCTGGGCTTCGCCGACGACGAACTGCCAAACCGCCCGGAAACCTTCTTTTCCCGGCTGCACCCCGAGGACCTGCCCGGAGTCCAGGACTCCCTGTGCGCGCACTTTCTGGGCCAGACCCCCTTCGACCTGGAACTGAGGCTGAGAACCAGGGGCGATGAATACCTGACGGTGCGTTGCCGGGGGCAGGCGGAATGGGACGAGGCCGGTGAGCCGGTGCGCATGTCGGGGGCGATCACGGACATGACCGAGCGGCAGTTGATGGAAGAGCAGCTGCGCCAGGCCCAGAAGATGGAGGCGGTGGGGCAACTAGCCGGCGGGGTCGCGCACGATTTCAACAACGTCCTCACCGTCATCGCCGGCTACGCCAACATCCTCAAGATGGACCTCACCTCGGAGAGCGCCCACTACGAACTGGCAGACCAGATAGCCGCGGCGGCCGAGCGGGCCGCGCAGTTGACCCGCGGGCTGCTCGCCTTCAGCCGCAAGCAGGCCATGAGCCCGCAGCGCTGCGACCTGGGCGAGATCGTGCGCCACGTCGAGCAGTTCCTGAGGCGCGTCATCGGCGAGGACATCCAACTCAAGACCGAAATCCTGCCCGAGCCGCTGCCGGTGCAGGTCGATCTGGCCCAGATCGAGCAGGTGCTGGTCAACCTGGCGGCCAATGCCCGCGACGCCATGCCCGGGGGAGGGGTGTTCACCATAGCCACCGGGCTGCGCGACGGCCGCGGCAATGGAGATCCCGCCGGCAAGCAGGCGGTCATCATCGTTGCCGACAGCGGCGAAGGGATGGACGAGGAAACCAGCCGCAGGATCTTCGAACCGTTCTTCACCACCAAGGAGGTGGGGAAGGGGACCGGACTGGGTATGGCCATCGTGTACGGCATCGTGCAGCAGCACAAGGGGAACATCTCGCTCAGCAGCACCCCGGGGCAGGGAACCGTGTTCACCATCGAACTCCCCCTGGTCGAGGGAGGCGCGGCGCTGCAGCCGGTGCTCGCCCAGCAGGGAGTGCCGCAGACCGGCTCCGAGAGGATCCTGGTCGCCGAGGACGACCCCAACGTGCGCAACCTGGTGGACATGGTGCTGAGCAGGCACGGTTACCAGGTGATCCTGGCGCAAGACGGGGAGGAGGTGGTGCATCGCTTCCAGGCGGAACAGGACGGGATTGAGCTGGTGCTGATGGATATCATCATGCCCAGGAAAAACGGCATCGAGGCCTACGCGGAGATCAAGAAGATCCAGCCCCGGGCCAAGGTATTGTTCACTTCAGGCTACACCGCCGACTTCATCCAGAGCCGCGGCATGAAGGAAGGGGTCGAACTGATCATGAAGCCGGTGCAGCCGATGGAGCTGCTGCGCAAGGTGCGCGAGGTGCTGGAGCGCTAAATGCCCCACCCGTGATAAGCGATTTTTGCATTAAAATGATTTATTCTTATTTTATTTTCGCATAAAGCGTGCGGGAATTAACGGCGACGGCTGGAAAGAATTGTCCAGCTAGCGATGTGACTTAAGACGTTTTTGCTGAATCCACCCTCAGAACCGGGGGTGGATTTTTTGTTTTATATTCCAATAATTCGATTTTTGAGTGGAACGGTTGATGCTGATATTGGGGGTAACTGCCCACCGGCTGCGTGAAATTCACGTTGGCGAGCCTGGCGGTGCGATAGTTAACCAGCGGATATCACGGCCAGATCTAAGCGCTGCGTCTGGTGGTGCCAGGCAGTTTCACAGCTGCACGCCGTTATTCAAGCTGAGTGGTTTACCCCAATGGGTGGGATATTTCCCTCAGCATCACTCAAAAGGAGGTAGCAAAGATGAAAAAACTGTTAGCAGCACTCACCTGCCTCGCCATGCTCCTGGCACTTGCCGTGCCGGTAGCGATGGCGGGCAAACCGGTCGCCGACAGAACCGCGCCGACCACCACCGCATCGCCCCTGGGGGGGACCTTCACCAGCGCCGTCACCGTGACCCTTTCGGTCAACGAGCCGGCAACCACCTACTACACGACCGACGGCACCACCCCGACCACCAGTTCGACCGTCTACAGTGCCCCCCTGACCATCAGCACCACCAAGACGCTGAAGTACTTCTCCAAGGACACCGCCGGGAACCTGGAGACCGTGAAGACCCAGACCTACACCATCGGCGCCCCTCCCTCCACCCACGCCACCCTGACCTGGACCGGCTACGGCATGTGCAGCACCTCCACCTGCCACTCCGGGCGCGCCAGCGCCGTGCACAGCTCCGTGCACTACCAGTGGAAGGGGGATGCATCCGAGATGACCACCGGGCCCTCGACCCAGGGCAAAATCGACGCCACCGACGGCTCCAGTTCCATGAACGCCTACTGCGTCAACATTGAGGGGACCTGGAATCCCTGCGCCGCCTGCCACGTTGGCGCCGGTGCCCGTCCCACCTCCACGCTTACCCCCAGCAACATCGACTGCCTTATCTGCCACAACGACACGGTTAACGCGCCCTACAGCCGCGTACGCAACGCGACCACCGGTCTGTTCGAGCCGGCTGCCGGTCTGGACATGAACCTTGTGGTGCAGAAGGCCAACATCAAGCCGGCCCGTAAGAACTGCCTGGGCGCCTGCCATGCGAAGGCCGGCGGCGGCGACGGCGTCAAGCGCGGGGACCTCGCTCTTGCCACTGTGACCTTCTCCAACCCGGCGGACGACGCCCACATGGCTACCGGCGGCGGCAACATGGCCTGCCAGTCCTGCCACACCTTCACCAGCCACAGGGTCATCGGCCGCGGTTCCGATCTCCGCCCGCAGGACAGCAGCACCGATCTCAACTGCTCCAGCACCACCTGCCACCCGACCAAGACCACCAGCACCGGCCACGTCAATGCTGACGTCTACCATCACGTCGGCCGCGTTGCTTGCCAGAGCTGCCACATCAAGACCTACGCACGCGGCTTCCAGACCGAGATGGACCGCGACTGGAGCGCCCCGGCCGTGTGGAATGCAACCCTCGGCCGTTATGAGCCCGAGCACGTCATGGCCGGCAATCAGGTACCCAAGTACGCCTTCTGGGACGGCACCTCCTGGGGCAGCAACGTCGGCGATGCCGCCGTGCTCGACCCGGCCACCGGTGCCTACAAGATCTCTCGTCCCAACGGTGCCATCAACGGCCCCGTCGGGACCAAGCTCTTCCCCTTCAAGTACAAGACCTCTCACCAGCCCATGGCCAACGGCAAGCTGATCGCGCTCAAGGTGGGCACCTTCTTCTCCACTGCCAACTATGACCAGGCGGTTAAGGACGGCATGGCCTACATGGGGCTGCCGACCACCACTCCCTACACCACCGTGCTGACCGATGAGTTCCAGGTCCTGAACCACCAGGTCGAGCCGGCTGGTTCGGTAATGGGTTGCGCCGGTTGCCACGAAAACACCACCGTCAACCTCAAGGGTATTGGGTACGCGCTGAAGGCACCCACCTCGGTGGTCTGCATCCAGTGCCACCGCGAGAAGACTCCTGGCGACTACACCAGGATCCACAGCCACTCCCTCAGCAAAGGGTTTGACTGCTCCTGGTGCCACACCTTCTCGCGTCCGGAGCGCGGTCTGACCATGCCCTGATGTAGCGACTTCCGACGATTTGGACATCTTGAAACACCATGGCGGGTGCCCCGGGGGCACCCGCCTCTTCGGGCTTCCACTTCCTTGCCGGAACTGCTTACAGCTTTCCGCCGCTAGTGCGACCCGTCTCTGAACCTGTTGGATTCGCAACCGGCGAACCGTCTCAAGGAGGGAATGATGTTACACTTCGCCACACGCCTCTTTCTGGTCATAGTCCTGGCCTCTGCCTTAAGCGCCGTTCCGTCGGCATCACGGGCCGCCGCCTCCGCTGGCTACGCCGTCGAGATAGCCGACGTGGGAAAAAGCAGTGATCTGGCCGCTCTGCTGAAGGAGAGGGGATACAGCACTGTGATTCCACCCAAGAACATGTGGGTGGCAGACCAGCAGAGTAACTGCGCCGTCTGGATCGGTAAGAACGTGCCGCTGGAGATGCTGCGCGCGGTGCTCCCCGAGGCGATGCGCTTCAACCCGTACCTGAAGTTCTTCTACGTGGTTGGGGACCGGGGAGAGAAGCCGCCCCAGGCGGTGGAGAACACCATTCACGTTGGTGGGAGCATCGAGGCGGCCCTGGAGAAGAAGCTCAACGTGATCGATCAGCAGGAGATGCTGGCCCAATTGGGCAAGGCCGCTTCGCTTGAGGAGCTGCACCGGTACCTGCACGAGAAGAACAGGCCCAAACCGGAGCAAAAGCCGGCATCCTAACGGGCGGCTCAGCACGACGTTGCATGCTCTGCACGGGTTAGACCGTGTTCCCTCTCCCTACGGGAGAGGGTGCCCGCAGGGCGGGTGAGGGGTGCTGATCGGGCGAGTGGCTGCAGATCGCGGCGCCCTCACCCCTGCCCCTCTCCCGGAGGCAGAGGGGGGGGACAAAGTAAAAACGGCCGCGTCCCGTGGGGGAGCGGCCGTTCAGAATACTCCGGCATTGGCCGGAAAGGCTAGGTGAAATCTCTCGCGTTGATCACCACGCCGCTGCGCGTACCGTGCATGCTGGCCCAGTACGCCTGGGCCACCTGCTGGGCGGGCATGCCGCCGGAGGTGTCCATCCCCAGCGCTTCCAGGGTTTCCTTCACCCAGGGAGGACTCACCACGTTGATCCTGATGCCGCGCGGCATTTCCAGCGCCGCGGCCCGCACGAACCCTTCCAGCCCCGCGTTGACCATGCTGATCGAGGTGCTCCCCGGCATGGGCTGATGGCTCAACACCCCGCTGGTGAGGGTGAAGGAGCCGTTGTCGTTGATGTAGTTCATCCCCACCCGGACCAGGTTTACCTGCCCCATGAGTTTCCCCGACAGCCCGGTCTGGAAGTCCTCGTCGGAGAGTTCCGCCAGGGGACCAAAGTGCGCCACGCCGGCTGCGCAGGCGAGGGCGTCGAACGGCCCTACCTCCTGGAACATCTTCTCGATGGACTGCTTGCTGGACATGTCGACCCGATGATCGCCGCTTCTGAAAGCGACCTTGACCACCTCGTGTTCGGTTGCCAAAAGCTTGGCCACTGCCTTGCCGATGGTCCCCGTCGCTCCTACCACTATGATCTTCATAAGCCTGTCCTCCCCTGTTGGCGCTGTGGCGTCCCCGGGCTCGACGGGCCAGGCCCGGCTAGAGGCCGAGGTACAGCGTGAAGTATATCTGATCTTCCCCCCCTTTGTTGAAGCCGTGGGCGTATCCCAGCGCCGGGGTCACCTTGACCCAGTATCCGAGCGTCACGTCGGCACGCAGCTCGAACCCGGCGCCGATACGGGTCTCGTCGCCGTGGAAGGACCTGCGGTCGTCCCAGACCTGGCCGGCGTCGACGAAGAGCGCGCCGTGGAGTTTCTCCGCGAAGGCCGGGACGGTACCGAAGCCGCGCAGCGGGTACATGATGGGAGCCCGGTACTCCAGGGTGCCGGTGGCTATGTACTTGCCGGCCATGGAGCGCACCGGGTAGCCGCGCAGGGGGAACTTGTTCAGGTCGGAGGGGGGACCGCCCATCTGGAAGGCCTCCTGTCCGTACTGCAGGTCGCCGTCGGCGAGGGCGCCGGAAAGGCGCAGGTAGAGCACCTGGTGCCGGGGCGACGCCAGGGGGAGGCGCAGGTACTCCTCGTAGGTGGCGCTGTACTCGGAGAGGTTGATGTCGCTCCCCAGGTCGCGCGCGTAGTAGCGGTAGAGGAGCGAGATGCGCCTCCCCTCCTCGGAACTGACGGAGTAGGGGTACTTGAGCACGTCGTCGAAGTCGATTCCGGCGAAGACGTTGTCGCGCCGCCCTTGGAAGACGGGGACGCCGTAAAGGGTGCCGTCGGGGCTCAGCGTGCTGAGCGCCTTCTGGTCCACGATCTCATAGCCTGCCAGCAGGCGGTAGTGGGACTCGAGCCGGTTGATCGGGATGGATGCCTGTACCGAGACGCCCCGGTTCAATTCCCAGTAGTCGTTGCCGTTCTGGTACAGGTCCGCATACAGGAACGGCTCGGCGTGGGCCTGCAGGGTCAGGGTCGGGTAGAAGGAGTCGTTGTTGTAGAGGAGGGTGTAGTAGCCCCTCTTGCGTTCGTTGCTGTAGGCCGCGCTGACCGCGTAGCTGTGGTAGCCCAGGACGTCGGCACCGGCGGTGAAGGCGCCCACCACGGTCCCCTCGGGGCCGTCGGCGTAGAGGCGCGGGAGCCAGAAGCGGGGCAGTAGGGTGGGGAGGGGGGTGTAGCTGGCGCTGCTTAAAACCTGGGAGGACTGGGAGTTCTGGGAAACCTGAACCGGCAAAGCCGAAGAAACAGCGGCAGTGGGGGCAGGGGAAACTGCCGAGACTGCCGGGGCTGCGGGGGCGCTGGCTGCGGGGGCTGCGGGGGCGGTGGCTGCCTGCAACGTGGCGGCGGGGAGGGCGCGGGTCTGGGGGAGGGAGGGACCACGCTGCTCGCGCCACTCGCTGCGGTCGATACGCATCTGGGCGATCTTAAAGCCGCGGGAGGTATAGCTGGCCAGCAGCAGGCGGCTCCCGTCGGGCGCGGGCTCGGGCTGCAGCGCGCCGGTCAAAAGGTGGCTCACCTGGTAGCTCTTGCCGTCGCGCAGGTCATAGGCGAAGACGTTGAACACGCCGGTTTCGTCGGAGACGTAGTAGATGACGGAAGCGTCGGCTGCCCAGGCGGGGTAGGCGAGGGTGTTGCCCACAGTGAACAGGGGACGGTCGGTCTTCTGCACCAGATCGTAGATCCTGAGAGTGCTGCTCCCGGCGTTGTCGGTGAGGACGTAACAGATGGCGCGACCATCGGGAGAGAAGCGTGGGCCGGAGACGCGCTCTTCGGAATAGGAGGTCAACGGCACCGGGACGGGGTTTCCTCCCGGCAGGTCGGCACCGAGCAGCACCAGGTTTTGACTGCCGCGACTGCTGGCTACGGCCACGAACGACTTGCCGTCCGGTGCTGCCTGGACCTCTCCCAGGCGCTCCCCTTTGGTGAGCCGCCTGGTGCAGTCACGCTCCAGGTCGTGCACGTAGAGATCCTGGTACAGGTCGAAACCGCGGGTGACCTCGGCCTGGGTGAAATAAATACTCCTGCCGTCGGGGGACCAGCTCAGGCTGCCGTCGGACAACTGGCGCCTGAACTCGGTTACCTTACGGCCGGAGGCATCGGTAACGACGACGGTGGTGTGGTCGCGCGGATCGCGCCTGGTGAAGGCGATGCGGATGCCGTCCGGCGAGAAGCGCGGCGACGCCAGGTTCTCGCCCTGGTCATAGACGGTGGTGAGCGGGGTGAACGGCTGCCGGGACAGGAGGGCGATGCGCGCCGACTGCTCGTCCCTGAGCGACGCAATCATGTCCCGGTACACCTCGCGGTAGCTCTTGCCCTGGAAGTTCTCCTTGGCGGGGCTGCTGATGGTGTAGGGGAAGCGTCCCGCATGCCCGAGGGCGAGCCTCCCGGCGACGTCGTTGCCGTACGTGTCGGCGATGTAGCGCTGCAGGCGGTAGCCGTAGATGTAGGGTAGATGCCCGGAGGGCCAGTCGGGCACGTCACCGTTGATCTGGTCCACCGTGGGGAGGTTGTCCTCGGCGACGGCGCTGCGGAAGATCATGTCGTAATAACTGCTCTTGCCGCGTCCCTGGCCGGTGTACTTGGTTTCCGCCCAGGTCGCCATCCCCTCGTGCCACCAGCGCGGCAGGAAGGTGTTGGGAGGCGCGGTGACCAGGAAGAGCACGACCGAGATGGGATCCATCCAGGGAAGGGGCTTGCCGAAGATAGTGCGGGTCACCTTGGAGTAGCCGCGTGCGGGATCGGCGGAAACGATATGCGCGAACTCGTGGGTGAACAGCGTCCTGAGCCAGTCGTCGTACTCCCCGAGCGTGGAGGAGACGCCGGGAGGGACCACCTGAAGGTAGATGGTGTTGTAGGGGATGGTGATGGCGAGGCCGTTGGTGAAGTCGCTGTCGTCGATCAGCACCACCTGGGTCTTTTCGGCCGGTCGCCACTGGAACTCCCGGGTCAGCTTGTCGTAGATATCTTCGGCCATCCCGGCGGCCCTGCCGGCCACCCCTTCCAGTCCCTGGTGGTAGTGGATTGAGAAGTGCCTGGTCTCAACGGTGGAGTACCGGAACGAGGTGTCGAACTTTGCTGCATGAGAGACGGATACCAGGCATAACAGCGCAACGACGGCAAGACATAACGATTTCATGCAGTTCCCTTCTAAAACGGTTGAGGTTGTCCGGCGGCGCAGATCGGCTATTCGAGCCCGACCAGTTCCCTTCCTTTGGGATATTCGATGACCAGGTCGTAGGAGACCTTCTTCTTCTCTGAGGGGCCAAGTTCCAGCTTCCACACCAGGGTCCCGTCTTCCTTGGTTTCCGAGGGTTTCGGGGCGGCGTCTTCCACGGCGACCTTGATCTCCGCGTTGCCCGGCAGCGGCTGCTGGTCCTTGAGGGACACCGTGATCGGTCGCTGCTTGAAGTTCTCCAGCTCGATGGTGACGTGGTAGGTGACGCTGCTGCCGCTGATGATGCCGCCTTTCTTCTTGACCCGTGCCACTTCGCGCTTCACTTTCACCTGGTCGTCGCTGCCGAAGTAAAGGTCGAACTCTTCGCCGGAAGCTACCGTCTTCAGATGGCTTTTGCCGACGAAGACGGCATCGTTGAAGATGCTCGCCTCGCCTGAGAGCAGCGGGAAGGGGGTGCGGTTGACCACGGTGGATTTGAGGTACACCCGCGGGGAGAGCTTGGGCACCGTGACGTACTCCGCGCTGACGGGAACGGTCTCGGCGGCGATGACGCTGGCGGCGCGGGTGCCGTCGGTGGGGACGTCGACCGGTTGCGCCACCTGGAACTGGACCGAGGTCGATCCCTGGGCGACCTCCGCAGGTACGAAGCCAGCGGGCTCCATGCGATCCTCGGCGGGGGCGCCGGCGACGGTCGCTTCGGGAGGCGGCGGCGCGGCCGGCGCCGCTGCGCCCAGTTCCATCTTGTTGCGCGAGAGGTACGGCATGGGGCGCGGGGGCTCGTAAAAGGAGATGCGCCACGGCGCCAGTTCGGGAGCGCCGCCGCCGGCCGCCGGGCTCGCCGTGGAGAGGGTGAGTTTCACCTGCGGCCAGTTCTCGCCGGTCTGCTGCCAGACCTGGGCGCGGTAGGTGAGAAGTGCCTCCTTGCCGTCGGGTGCCAGGCGCACGTCGTAGGCGGGGAGCCAACTGGCCTGGGCCACCAGGTAGCTGAGGTCGAGATCGAACTTCATGTCGCGCTCGGCCTCGATGGCTACCTGGACCGAGCGCACCTCCTTGAGGGGCTCGGCACGGTACTGCGCCAGCTCCTTCTTGAGTGCCGCGATCTGCTCCTGGAGCGGCTTCTTGGCGGCCTCGGCGTCGTAGAGCTCTTCCTCGATCTTACCGGTGTTGTCACCCACGAAACGGACCGCCTCGGAGAGTTCCGCAGCGGTAGGCTTGCCCAGCCCCAGTTCTTTCGAGATGCGTTCGCCCCAGCCGACCCGGATGGAATCAACGAAGGCGCGCTGGGCGGCGAGAGCCTTGCGCCGCGCCTCGATCGCTTCCACCTTCCGGTTCAGCCGGGCGATCTCGTCCTCGAGCTCGCGCACCCGCGGATCCTTGCTGCGGTCGAGGAAGACGTTCTTCACGGTGATGCCGGCGATACGGGCACGTCCGGCTCCCTTCCCCTCTGCCCTAAGCGATTCCTCGGCCATGAGCCGGGGCAGGTTTTCCAGCGTCACCAGGTTGGTTCCCGCCTTGAGGGCGACGCTCGCCTGGCGGGTGACCTGGGCGCTGTCGGCATAGACGGTCACCGCGGCGATCCGGGAGGACGCGGTCTGGGTGGTGGTCGGCGCCGCGAGGGCGAGGGCAGAGCTAAGGAGCAGCAACAGGGAGAGGGGGATCATCCTCATTTTCATAGTGAACCTCGGGTAGTTAAAGTCCCCCTTTGCGAAGGGGGATTTAGGGGGATTTGCTTTTGGTTGCGCAGCAGCAAAATCCCCCCTGTCCCCCCTTCGCAAAGGTGGGGACGCTTGAGCACGTGTGGCGTCATTTTTTCTTGGAGGCGTAACTGTAGTACTTCAGCTTGATGTTTTCCCACATCACCAGGCGCTCGCCCAGCATGGTCATGACCCGCACCTCGCCGTCCTGTGAGATCACGAAACCGAGACTGCCGGGGTTCTGGCAGCAATAGCGCATCATCGACCTGTGCCGGGTCCCGAAGTGGTTGTAACTGACCGGGCGCAGCTTGGCCTCGCTCCCCAGGCGGTCGGTGGCGATGAAGACCTGGTCCGGCTCCTGCCAGTTCTTGATCTCCACGCCGTAACCACGCACCACCAGGTTCGGGTCCATCACCACCAGCCCGTCCACCCGCGTCAACAGGGCGATGAACCAGATCACCCCGTCGATCTCGTTCTTGTTGGCCCGCAGTTCCTTCTCCAGGCGCCGCAACTGCTGGAACTGGTCCGCGGAAAGTTCCTTCGGCCGGGCGTCGCCGTGCCCGAGCAGGTGCCGTTCCAGGTAGTCGGACTTGATCTTGCTGACGGCGTTGGACTGCAGCGAGGTCGGCAGCCGGTCGTAGTTGATGCCGTACTTCACGTTGAGGTCGTCCGGGGTGATCTGCGGCGTAATAAGGATGGCCCCGCCGTTCTTGATCTTCTGGATCCTGAGCAGGATCCGGCACAGCACGGAGATCCACTGCTGGGCGTGCAGTTCGTCCCCGGCCCCCTGGGCCTGGTAGATGTCGTCGGGGATGTGGCTGCGCACCCCCTGGAGGAACCGGTCCATCCCCGGCGCCAACAGTTCGCGCACCGGCCCTTCGCGAAACAGGTCCAGCGAGTGGCGGATCACCTCGTTGACCCTCAGTTCCGCCACCTTCTCGTAGCGCATGTAGACGGCGATGATGCCGATCCCCTCGACGCTGGCCTGGAACACGCCCGGGCGCTCCACCTCGACCTCTGCCGAGCGGTTCAGGAACTTGTGGAAACGGTTCTGCTGGTCGACCAGTCCCCAGATGTAGAGCTGGTCCAGCTGGTCCGGCCAGATCACGAAGGAAGAGGTGCGCAGGTCGGTGGATTTGGCAATCTTCACCACGTTGGAGACGGTGAAGGGGATGGGGTCGGCGAAGGGGATGTAGCTCCAGCGGTCCCGCGCCGGGTTGCGCGGCGGCTTCGGGTCGGGCTGGCTCGGGTCGAGAAAGACCATGTGGAACAGTACCGGCTCCGACTCCTCGGTGCGGAGGCTGGAGTAGTACATGGTCTCCATGAGCTCGATGATGACCTGGTCGTCAGGCACAACCGCCTTGCGCTTGCGCAGTTCGGTGCAGACGAATTCGGCCAGGTGGCGCGGGGTCTTGTTCTTGATCGGCATGGCCGGCGGCAGCCCTCGTGTCGGTTTGGTTACTGGTTCGGGTACTGGGCGAGTTCCAACAGGATCCCTTCCGGCCCGTGGAAATAAATCAGCTTTTTCCCGGTCTTCTGCCAGACCTGCACCTCGCCGATGAACTGCACGCCGTGGCCGCGCAGCCGCGCCACCTCGGCGTCAATGTCGGTGACCGCGAAGGCCAGGTGGCGCATGCCGATGCGGTTGGCGATGCCGACGCCGGCGTCGGGGTCACCGCCGGCGTCGAACTGCAACAGTTCGATGGAAAGGTCGGAACCGGGGTGGTGCAGGGCGGTGAACCTGCCTCCCGCGCAGCGCACGCCGGTCAGCTTCTCGAGGAACCCGGTGTCGAGGGCGGAACTGATGCCGGGGGTAAAGCCGAGCAGCGCGAAAAAGGCGGTGGCCGCTTCCAGGTCGCGTACCACGATGTTGAGATGATCGATGCGAGATATCATGAGAGCCTTGTCGGCCGCCGCAGGGGCGACAGCCGGTGAGTGAACGGTTAATGAGGATAACAACCTTTCGACGTTGCGCAACGTTGTATCTTCGGCTGCTTACCTTTCGTTGCCGCCTGTCGCGGCGCTCACTTTCTATAGCGCGTCCGTGACGGCAAGTCAATGAGAATGGATTCAGCTCTTCAGTCGGTGCAAAAAGGCGCCGAACGGGAGTGTCAATAGGGTGGTCTCATACTTTCCCTGATGGGGCAAGTGCACGGAAAGATATGCCTTTCAGATTACTCTAGTATAATGGTGGGTAATGCAGTATTTTTTGTTGACTGTTTTGGTTAATTTACGTAAGGTTGCTAAAATCGCACAGCGTCGTGATGTATCTTGGATTGCCAGGGGGAGCAGCACCCATGAGGATTGACCAGAAGAAAATGCGGGAGCTCGTCGGCCGGACCTCCCCGTATTCCCCCGACGAACTGCGGCGGGAAGCCAACGTCTTCTACGTGGGGGGGGATCTCCCGGAGCGTCAGACCATAGAGACGCTGTACGACAGCCATTTCCAGAGCAACGCGGCGCTCTTTCACCTCACCTTTGGCGACGAGGAGCGCTTTGCCCGGGCCGAAAACCTCGCCCGGCTGATCAAGAAAAACTTCAACGCCTACCTGGTGGGGAGGGTCGACTTCTGTCCTTCGCAAAAGTTGGTGGAGCGCGCCTACGCCGCCGGGGTGGACATCCTCGACATCCCGCTGCATGCCTATGACCATGCCCGTTCCAGGGAGTGCGGCTGGCATCTCGAGGCGCGCCTGCGCTCGCTCGATAGCGCCCGGGCCGTCTTCCCGCGCTGGTCCGTGGTCTCCTCGCTCGATGCCGGCTGCGAGCCGGCCGGCGCCACCGTGGCCGGTATCGACGCGCTGCTGGAGCGCGACATCGTGCCGCTGGTGCAACTGACAGCGCAAGCCGCCGCTCTCCCGCCGGAGCAGCTCACCAAGGTTTTCAACCACCTGCAGCGGGGCTGGCAGCAGAAGAGGGCGCTCATCAAGCCGCTGCTGCCGCTCATTTTCCTGGTCTCCCCGTTTGCACCCGCATCTCCCAAGGGGATCCTGCGCGGCTTCATCGACAGCATCGAGGACCGCAGGCTCCTGGCCGGTTCCGATCTCCGGCGCTTGCTGCGCGTGAAAGAAGTGGCAGAATCTTACGAATCCTCCGGTCTCTAATTAGGGATCCGGTCATGAAATCGAGCAACGAGGGCACCCGTCAACCGATGGAATCAAAGCACTTCCTGGACAAACCGCTAAAAATCGACAACCGCCCCCTGTGGCTCATCGTGCTGGACCGTACCGCGCGCTACCAGGTGATGGCCGCCGTCGCCCTGGTGATCGGCTTCCTGATCCGCCTGGCCCCGCCCGAGGGGCTCTCCGTCGAGGGGTACCGCTCGCTGGTGCTCTTCGGGGCGACGGTGTTCTTCTGGATATCCGGACTCCTTCCCATCGCGGTGACCGCGCTGCTCTCCATGGTGATGCTGCCCCTCCTGGGCATCATGGACGCCAAGAAGACCTACTCCATGTTCGGCAACGAGTCTGTCTTCTTCATCCTGGGCGCCTTCATCCTCGCCGCCGCCTTAACCGGTACCGGCATCTCCGCCCGCCTCGCGCGCGCCATGCTGGCAAAGTTCGGCAGAACGCCCACCCGGCTCGCCCTGACGGTGTTCCTGCTCTCCGCGTTCCTCTCCTTCATCATGAGCGAGCACGCCGTGGCCGCTATGCTCTTCCCGGTGGTGACCGAACTGGCGACCGCCCTGCAACTGGAGAAGGGGAAGAGCAACTTCGGGCGCCTGCTGTTCATGTCCATGGCCTGGGGATGCATCATCGGCGGCATCGCCACCTTCCTGGGCGGGGCGCGCGCGCCGCTGGCGGCCGGACTGCTCAAAGAGGCGACCGGACTTCATTTCTCCTTCATCGAGTGGTCCACGGCGGCCTGCATGATCGTGCTGCCGCTCCTGGTGCTGGGGTTTGCCATACTGCTCAGGTTCTTCCCGCCCGACCTGGACGACGTTGACGTGGGACTCAAGTTTCTCAACGGCAAACGCCTGGAAATGGGGAAGATCAGTTACGACGAGATCCTGACCGCGCTGGTCATGGTGGTCACCGTCGCCTGCTGGATGTTCCTGGGCGAGAAGACCGGGCTCGCCGCCATCGCCATCCTGGGGGCGGCCGCTCTGTTCACCTTCAAGGTGATCTCCTGGCAGATGATCGAGGAGTACGTCAACTGGGGCATAATCCTCATGTACGGCGGCACCATCGCGCTTGCCTCGGCCCTGGAGAAGACCGGCGCGGCGGTGTGGGTGGTGAAAAAAGGGATGGGCGACCACGCGCACTCACCGCTGGCCGTGATCGCCGTCATCTCGCTGGTGGCCATCCTGGTCACCGAGTGCATCAGCCATGCGGCGGTGGTGGCGATCCTGATGCCGGTCGGGATGGGTTTGTGCCAGACCACGGGGATGGACCCCAAGGTGATGACGCTGTCCATTGCGCTGCCGGCGGGCCTTGCCTACTGCCTCCCCATGGGGACCCCGGCCACCGCCATCGCCTACGCCTCCGGGTACCTCAAAAGCCGCGACATCATCGTGGCAGGCGCCGTGGTCATGGCCATCTCGTGGCTGCTGTTCATGGGATCCGTTCTGTTCATCTGGCCCGTGCTCGGGCTGAAGATATAAGAGGAAAAGCATGATATCCAAGAAGACGAAGTACGGCCTGAAGGCCCTGATATACCTGGCACAGAAGTACGACCAGGGGCCGATCCTGATCGCGGACCTGGCCCGGGACGAGAAGATCCCCAAGAAGTTCCTGGAGAACATCCTGCTCACCCTGAAGAACAGCGGCATCCTGCAGAGCCGCAAGGGGAGGGGCGGGGGGTATTACCTGGGACGGCCGCCCCAGAAGGTCACCTTCGGGCAGGCGATCCGGATCATGGAAGGGCCGCTGGCGCCGGTCCCCTGCGTCAGCGAGATGGCCTACGCCAGGTGCACCGAGTGCGGCAACGAGGCGACCTGCGGCATCCGGCTGGTCATGAAGGACGTGCGCGACGAGATGGCGCGCATCCTGGACGGCACTACACTCGCGGACGTCTTGATGAAGGTGGACGAAGCGGGAGCGCGCCAGGAGGACGTGCTGGATTTCTGCATCTGATCAATCTTTCGTGCCCGCGCACCCCGTGATTACCACACCACATCCCCCCTCAAAAGCTCCCCTTGACACTATCTTAAATATATTTAATATCTACGGATCGTCTCAAATGTCTAGCCGGACGGAGATTTTGCCGTGGGAACCCGACTGACGGCACGCATAGCTGTTTCCAGTGCGAAATCCACTCTTTCACAGCGAGGCTTCACTCTCGTCGAGGTCCTTGTGGCGATGTTGATCGTCACTATCAGCGCTCTCGCGATACTGCCGCTGTTTTGGAACAGCCTAGACGAGAACAGTGCGGTGCACCTGAGAAGCAAGGCCAAAGAGGTCGCCGTGCAAAAGGTCGAGGAGCTTGCTTCTCTACCCCCGGACGCCGTGGAACATTACCTCGGAAGCGGCACGACTTACACCAGTTCCATCGAGTACGTGACAGCGGACGGGGCGGTGACCGATGACAAGTCGGCCCAGTTTCAGAGGACGTTCAACATCTCCCAGGTGCCGGACCTCGTGGTCTATCCCAAGCCGGTCATCTTCACCTGCGTGGTGCGTTACCCGTACAGAGGCAAGATCAGGTCCTGCTCCTTCTGCACCATGGGAACCTTCTGATGACGGCCGGACGAGGACCGATGGCGGGATTCACCCTAGTCGAGCTCATAGTCTCCGTGCTGATCTTCACCGCTGTCTCCACGGCGATGTATGCGACCTTCAGCGCGGTGACGAGTCAGGTCAACCGGGTGAGCGTCGACAACAGCCTCGCCGAGAAGGGGCAACGGGTACTTTCCTACCTGGAGGAGGACATGCGGATGATCGGGTTCCTGCTCGGGCCGGACGCCCAGATACCTTACTGCCCGGGCGCCGACAACGGAAACGGCGCGGCTTTGCCCTCCAAATCACCGACCCTCTCTCACACCAGCGGCAATCCGTATGACACCTTGACGTTTCTCACCTCGAGACCCGTTGAGATCTCCGACTCGGCCTCCTGCCGGCAGCTCTTCACGCCCGGGGGGAGCGAGGCGCAGAAGGACTGTTCCTCCGGTGATCCTTCCGGTCACAACAACGACCGGATAGACTATTACCTCGCCACTCGGTGCCAATCCCACACTGGAGGGGCTTCCGTAACGGTGAGCGCCCCGGACTCCTGCTACCGCGGGATCGCCCTGGGCCCGACTCCGGCCGAAAACGGCCGTTCCCTGGTAACCTTCGATTCCCTCAGGATGTCGGGCTCCGACGTCGCGGGGAGCGCTTCGCAACTCTACTATTCGCTCGCCTCGGCGGGCACGACTCTCACCTTCAGGGAACCGATCCAGCAGGACATCCCCGACGGGTCCACCGTGTACGCGGTGCGCATGTACCGATATGCGGTGGTCGGCCGATCCTTCAGGCGCATCGGCTGGGACAGTGGGTGCGACTGCGGGCCGGACGTCAGCGCCGACCTGATACCAGCCAGCGACTCGGGTGGCGCCAGCGGCGGGGTGGACGGAGTCAGATTCGAGTTCTCCGTCCTCGACCCGGTTTCCAACACCATGGTGACCGGGCCACTCCCGGCTTCCCTTTCGGAGGTGAGGACCGTCTCCGCATGGCTGCTGCTGCGCGCGGACAAGCCGGACGCGGGCTACACCGATGACAGGATCTACACCCTTGGCACGAAAGACGGGCGGATCACCCTGGGGCCGTACCGCGACCACTACCGGCGCGTGCTGCTACACAAGACCGTGGAGGTGAAGAATCTTGCCTCTATCAATTAAAGGACCGCTGTCCGGCGAACGGGGCATCGTCCTCGTCACCGCGCTCATGATCACCCTGCTTCTGACCCTGGTGGTAATCGCCCTGTCTTTCAGGGTCGGCCTTTTCTCGATAGGGACCAGGGGACGCATGGTGAAGAGCCAAAGTGTCTACACGGCCCAGATCGGCCTGAACCAGGCGCGATACTTCCTGCTGGCCAAGGACTGCGTTCCTCCCCATTGGGAGGCGTGCATGGCTGGGGTTAACACCGATCAGTTCACGGACATATCGTACGACATCAAGTCCGTGTTCTCGAAATCCATGCCCGAAATCGTCGTCGCGGGAGAAAGGTACAAGCTGGACCTGCGCGGTAGCGTGAGCCACAACGGCACTGACAATTACAGTTACAAGGTCCTGGCCAAGACAACGAACATCCCTACCGTCCTGAACGTTGTGGTCGTCTCGGAGAAGCAGGGGGGCTCGAAGACCGTCGTCGATGCCGGCCTCATCTTCACCAAACCCGTCGGCGGCGACTACAAGCAACTGGGGCAGGGAGGGACACGCGAAGGGCTTTCAGGAGAAACTCTCGGTGCTGACGCCGGCCAGGTCCGCGCCAGATTCTAGGATGAGACATGAACCGTCTTCCCTACACGACACTCGGCGCTCCGGTCTTGATGCTCCTGCTGCTTCTTCTCGCCTGCGCCGGCGACGCCTTTGGGACCACGCGCAGCTTCGGGGCAGGCTCTTACATCCTTGCCTCCGATTCATGCTGGCAGCCGAACAACGATACCGCCACCGTCACGCGGGCGAACTACTGCGACCCGAACAAGAACGACAAGTCGCTGTTCCAGATGTTCGGGATGCTCTACGCACTGCTGGACACGGGACAGCGGTCGGGCCAGTGCGTGAACAACGATGGATCGGCGCCCCTGCAGAAGATGCTTTTCGGTTACTGCAAGCAGATCAGGGTCTACTGGATCATTGACGACGGGAAAAAGGACCCGAACGCCCCGGACCTCAAGCTGACGGATAACTCCGCCACCGCCGCGAGCCCCATGGTCACCATCTACAACAGCACCAGGGAGGGTACGGTCGCGCCGATCAGCAACTACGTCACCAAGGCCGATTCGGGCGCCGCCACCTCCATCTCTTACGCCGGCGGACCTTTCGTCATCGACGTCAACGACCTGACCGCGGCGGAGTTCGAGATCGTCAGGGCCAAGTTCCCCTCTGTGAAGCTGCACCGGGCCAACATCCCCTTCACCGGCAACGTGGACAAGGTCCTGATCGGCAAGCCTCCCAAGATCGCCGTCCTCAACGAAGGGGCCAGCGAGGTGTTGGACAGCTACATCAGGGCCGCAGGAGCGTCAGCCTGGACCAAGGCGATGTTCCAGCACGTAGGAGCCAGGGACATCCTGGCCGGGTGCCTGGACGATCCAGTCCCCTCCTCCTGCACGGCGCGGCAGCCCGACATCACGGCCCCCTTCCAACTGCTCTGGGCGCCTCACTGGCTGGTCTCCGACAACTGGGAGGGGGGGCGGCCCACCGTCGCCGAGCAGCAGGCGGTGATCCGGAAAATAAGGAACTTCCTGGAGCGCGGCAACTCCGGGCTCTTCGAGTGCGCCTCGATAGAGAGCATGGAGGGGTCGGCAAGCGGCGGCGTCAGTGTCGGCAGCGCGGGAGGGTTCACCATAGGCGCGGACGTCGCCCTTCCCAGGATCGAGACCAACGGCGGCTGTTCCGACGGCTCGAAGTGCTCCGCCGGCTACTTCAAGTACGAACTTCCCTCCTTCTGGCTGACCCAGTGCGGCGGGTGGAGCTTCAAGGCCACCGGCGGCCATGTGCACAACTTCCGTCCCAGCCTGGTCAAGTCCTACCATTACCTCAGCACCGAGCTCGCCGACGATCCCGGCACCACGGCGGACGAGCGCTATGTAGGGGGCCAACTCACCCGGTTCATCCACGACGACGCGAACAAGCTCAGCGGGGCGTACGACGCCGGCAAGGGGAGCGCGGCGAACTACTTCCTTTACGATTACCTGGTGGGGGGGCGCATCAACGGGTCGCCCACCCAGGGGTACGTCGTGTACCTGCCGGGGCACTCCTTCATAAACTGCAGCAGCGACGGGGATTCCGGCTTTCCGCCCTGGCGGACGCTGCAGTTCCAGTTCAACTCGTACCTGCCGGCGGGAAGCCCCATTTACCTCGAAGTCGTCCACAGCGGCTGCACCCAGGGGCTCACCTGCCCCAAGGTCTCCTACGATCCGGCGACGGGAACCGGGACCCGGGCCAAAAACGGCAGCCTCGAACTGAGCGCCGAGTTCGCCACCTTCGACCCCGCCTCCAACCGCCTCACCGGCGTGACCTGCGCGAGCGTCAATCCCAACGCCACCGACGACGTGCGCATCACCGATTTCTTCGTCACCTTCGATGGCGACCTCGGCAGGGTGAAACTCTCGAACATCGCGGACCTGACCGTTCCCGACCGGCAGAGCCTCTGCACCCCCAACCAGACCAGCAGCCTCTCGCCCGTCGTCGCGGCGCGCTGTTCGACCACCACACCCGCGAGTTCCTTGACCCTCACCTTCCAGGGCAACGTCACCGCCGGCGGTAACAAGACCGTTTCCGTCACCGTGCCTTTCGTGAGCAGCCAGGTAAGCGCGAGCTACGACATCGCGTTGCAGACCGGAACCGTCGCCTCCTCGGGAAACCTCACCCTGGACCTGCGCTCCGCGGTCTACGACGGGAAGGCGAACACGCTGAGCGGCATCATCTTGAAGCGCGGCGGCTCCTGCGCCAACGTGACGCTGACCGACATCCAGGTCGTCTTCCCCGGCAGCGGCACGCTGACCGCGGTTTACAACGACACCACCTCGGAGACGGTATGCACACCGAACCACTCGTCCCCCGCGACCTGCAGCGGCGTCATCCCTCCCGCCCCCCCCGCCGGCTGGAGCTACCTGCTCGGCAAGGGGATCTGCTCCTACTATGTCAGCCCCTATCTAAGTTCCTGTTCCATCAACTGGGGCAGCTCCAACACCTGCGGCATCAAGTACGTTCTCAACACCATCCTGGCGCTCAAGTACCAGCTCGGCTCCAGCAGCGAATACACGAAGACGCAGCCGATCGTGCAGGATAACATCCTCTACCGGGCGAGCTACGATTACCCGGGCTACCGGGGGCATCTCAGGATGGTCAAGGTCCCCACGGATTCCCGGGAGGAGGCGGTGACCGTCTGGGACGCGGCTGGCGCGATGCCTCCCGCCGGCGCCACCGGCTTCCCCGCTGCCCCGCTCGGCGCCACCGACACCACGTCACCGCGCTACATCTTCACCAACCTGCCAGGCTCGGCCACCCGCGTCCTCTTCGACCCGGACTCCTTCGCGAGGCTGGACTCCTCAACCAAGGCGATTTTGAAGGCCCAGCTCGGCGCGGGGTCGGACACGGAGGCCGCGATAACCATCAACACGGTCAGGGGGCGCACCGGCGCCTCCAGCGGCGGCACCTCCAGCTGTTCCGGCGCCACCGGTTGCGGTGAGGACCCAAAGAGGTTATGGGCCATCGAGAATTCCACTCCGGCGCTGAAGGTGAAGTCGAAGTACGTCGAGGCGACCGCCCCGGCCGTTACCTCCGCCGCCATCGCGGCCGGGAAGGACCGCCGCGACCGGGTCGTCTTCGCCGGCGCCGACGACGGCATGCTGCACGCCTTCTGGGCTGGGAGCTTCGACCCGGAAACTGGAGGCTATCCGGACACCAAAGCGGGCAACGGCTCGGGGAAGGAGATCTGGGCCTTTTTGCCATCCACCATGCTGGCGCAGCTGAAAAACCAGTCCTACGCCGACCCCGCCAACCAATCCTCCTTCGAGCCCAAGGTTGCCGTCGACGGTTCGCCCGCGCTCAGTGATTTCTTGATCTGCACCAGGGCCGGCTCCACGACGGGGAGTTGCGGCAAATGGGAGTGGAAGACGCGGCTCGTCGGGACGGCGATGGTGCGCTCCCAAAACCGGGGCATCGTCTTCGCGCTCGATGTGACCGATCCCTACGCGCCCCAACTCCTGTGGGAGAACACCTACGACGTCGCCGGAGACAAGAGCTGCTCCGACAGTTCCAGGAACTGCAACATGGGAACCTCGAAAGGGGTCGCCATCGGTTCCGTACAGGTGGGAAAGGAGATCAGGAACTTCGTCTTTCTCACTTCCAGCTGGATAGACAGGAAGAAGCCCGCCTCCAGCAATCCCGGCGAGACCCTCTACAAGGTTTGCGCGCCCGACGATTCTTCCGGCGCCTGCGCGTATGGCCTGAGCGCCTACGCGCTGGACCTCGATACCGGCAACGTGGTCTGGGAGCGCTCGCTCGCCTACACCGGCGATGCAGCGGGGATCAACGAGACCCCCGCCGTCCCCGCTCTGATGGATCGCGACAACAACGGCTCCTATGACTATCTGGTGTTCGGGGACATGCAGGGGAGGGTTTGGGCGCTGCGCACCACAGATGGGAAGGCGATCCAGCCCGTTTGGGAGCTGAGCAACCAGAACGGGGTGGCCACCGGCGCCAAGGAACCCATCGGCGCCCCGGTCTCGGTCTACCGGGACTACATCGTGCTCGCCTCGGGCGGGGCCGACTTCCCCTCCAACGGCAGCCCGACCGACGCCACTGTGAACAGGATCGAGATCATAAAGATCGGAGCGACGGAAACCGTCGCTGTGCAGAAGGTGGCTCTGGCAGGTTATGACGGCGCTTCCGGCAAGGGGAAGGAGAAGGTCTGGGCCAAGCCGGCGATAACCGGCGACCTGAAGGTTTATGTCGCCACGGCCCGGAGTTATTTCAACAGCCAGACCGTGTCGACGCTGCAAAGCGACGGCAGGATAGTCGTCATCGACCTGAAGGTGCAGCCCGACGGGGCGCAAGGGATCAACAACGTGATGTTCATAGGAGGGGGAGGGTACTGGCAGTCGGGAGGGTACGTGGGCGGTTTCGACTTTGACCGCAAGCACGCCTATATCACGCCGCTCAAGGCGTCCGAAGAGGGAAGCATCCTGCAGATCGGATCGAAGACGGACTTCAGCGCCTCCAAGAACAAGTCCAACAACTACAAAGTCCTGTGGTGGAGAAAGATGTGAGAAGCGAGCGCGGTCTGAGCCTGGTAGAGCTGGTAGTGGTTCTTGGGATCATGGCGACCCTTATGACCTTGTCGATGGGGCCCTTTATAGAGTGGTACCAAGGCGCGAAACTCGAGGAGAGGGCGTCGACCCTGCAGAACACGTTCAAGTGGGCGCAGACCAGGGCGGTCACCGGGGGGCAGGTCGACCTGGTGAACGGAAAGCTGGTCGCGAAACGGCTCTACCTGGCGGTCAACACCTCGACAAGGAGGTACCGTGTGGTCGAGTGGCTGGACGCCGATGCGGACAAGCTGAAAGAGCCTTCGGAATTCGCGCTGCTCGAGGATGGGACCCTCGGCGGAGCGTGGTATGGCGCGGCCCCGTCCGTGACGAGGGAGGTAAGAAACGAAAGCAGCTCGGTGCCGCAGACCACCTTCTCCGAGAACGCCTGTCCCGCCGCGACGGACGCCCCTCTGCTGGCCGGCTTTCAATGCGCACGCCTCGATGACAAGGGGTTTCTCACCGAGGATAGCGGCAGCGCCGACGTGTACATCACCAACGGCGCCAAGAGCTGCGCCGTTTCCATCAACCCCGCGGGGGTTCCCTTCTTGTACCGCTGGAGCGACGGCGGCTGGCAACTGGTCCGATAGCCCGGCGGTTCTCCCATCGGCGGCACTTTACTTTTACAGTCTCTTCGCCGTATAGTGCCTCACATTTCAAAGCATTTGGCGAATGAGGGGCAGCCATGACGTTCGACGTCGCAGGTCTCGGCGTATCCACCATCGATGTCATCTTCATAGTGGACGAGCTTCCCGGACGGGAGATGGTCCAGCGGGCGCACGCCTCGACCATCCAGGGGGGAGGGCCGGTCGCCACCGCCATAGTCGCGGCGGCGCGTCTGGGCGCGAGAACGGCGATGCTGGACCGGATCGGGGGAGATCCCTTCGGCGGGATGATCCTCTCGGAGTTCGCCGTGGAAAGGGTCAACACGGAAGGCATAATCGTCGCCGAGGGGAGGCGTTCCTCGACCGCGTCCATTCTGGTGCGCAGGGAGGACGGCGCCCGGGTCATCGCCTTTTCGCCAGGAGATTGCGGTGAACTGGAACCTCGGGAGGTGCGGGAGGACGTGGTCCGCGCCGCCAGGATACTGCACCTGAACGGGCGCCACTGGGAGGCCTCCCTGCACGCGGCCGCCGTCGCCAGGAAGGGGGGCGTGACCGTCTCCTTCGACGGGGGCGCGCACCGCTTCCGCCCCGAGCACCGCGAACTGTTGCCGCGAGCGGAGGTCTGCATCGTGGCGGCGGAGTACGCCGCCGCCTATACCGGTGCAGCCGATACCGCCGCTGGCGCCGAAGCCCTGCTCGCCGCAGGTCCGAGCCTTGTGGTGATCACGGAGGGGACGGCGGGAAGCCGGGTCCACGCCAGGGGAGGGGAGAGCTTCCACCAGCCCGCCTTCCGGGTGAAGCCTGTGATCGACACCACCGGCGCCGGAGACGCCTACCACGGCGCCTTCCTGTTCGCCCTGGCCCGCGGCTGCTCCCTGAAGGAGACCGCCCGCTATGCGGCAGCCGTCGGGGCCATGAATACGCGCGCCCTGGGCGGCCGCGCTGCTTTGCCCACCCTGTCTGAGCTGGAAACCTTCCTCTCGGGCGCGCCCTAGCGCTGCCCCGTCCAGATACTCCACAACACCAACACCCCACCCACAATCTGCAGGGGCGTAAGGCTCTGCCCCAGCACCAGGAATCCGAGCGCGGTGGCCATGACCGGGCTCAACAACCCCAAAAGCGAAACCGCGGACGGCTGCAGGCGCCGGATGCCCCAGAAGAAGATCATGTAGGTGATGCCGGTGCCGAAGATGCCCAGGTAGGCGTAGCCGAGCACGTTCTTCACCGTGAGACCGGCGAGCGGCTCCTCGAAGAACAGGGCGAAGGGGAGCAGGAACAGACCGCCGAAGACCAGCTGCCAACCGGTAAAGGCGGCGATGGGAAGGGGCGTTGCGGCCCAGCGCTTGGTGAGAACCGTGCCCAGTGCCATGCACCCTGCGCCGGCAAAGGCCGCCGTCAGGCCGATGGCGTCCAGCCGGGCGGCCGGAGTGAGCACCAGCAGGGCAACGCCGACGACTCCGGTGCCGGCCGCGATCCAGGCGAGCCGCGTCGGAGTGCTGCCCAAAAGCGGCCGGGACAGCACGATGACCGCCAACGGTTGCGTCGCGATCACGGTAGCGGCCACCCCGCCCGGCAACCGGTAGGCTGCGATGAAGAGCAGCGCCTGGAAGACGCCGATGTTCAAAAGCCCCAGGAACAACAGCCGCCCCCACCACTCCCCGGCAGGCGCGCGGTGCTGCAGGGCGATCATGACCAGACCGATGGGGAGCACGCGCAGCAGGGCCGCGGTGAGCGGGTGGTTGGGGGGGAGCATCTGGGTGGTCACGATGTAGGTGCTGCCCCAGATGCAGGGGGCGATCGCCGTGATGAGGGAGGTGCGCAGAAGGTGCGGCTTCTGGTCTGTTGTCATGGTCTATGTAACCTGGAGTGTTGCCGGTTGGCTCAGATGAATTCCTCGAAGTAGTCGAGATCCTTGTGGAAGGTCTCCTGCAGCCGCGACAGGGAGAAGAGGGCGATGACCAGGGTGAGCACGCCGACCACGATGGCGCCGGTCTCGATGCCGAGGCTCTTGCGGGCCACCTGGAACAGCATGGTGATCGGGATGGTCATGCCGCGCACGAAGTTGGGAACGGAGGTGGCTACGGTGGCGCGCAGGTTGGTGCCGAACTGCTCGGCCGCCACGGTGACGAAGATGGCCCAGTAGCCGATGCCGAAGCCGAGGAGGCAGCAGATGGCGTAGAAGACGCCGGCGCTCACACCCGCCGCGCTGAAATAGACGGCGACCGCGGCGACGGTGATGAGCAGGAACAAGAGCACCACCTTCTTGCGGCTTTGCAGCAGCTGGCTCAGCACGCCGCTGGCCAGGTCCCCGCCGACCAGGCCCAGGTAGCAGTACATCACCGCGTTGCCCGCACTCACCGTTCCCTGCACGTTCAACACCTTGGCGAACTCGGGGGAGAAGGTGATCAGCACCCCGACCACGAACCAGGATGGGAGGCCGATCAGGATCGAGTGCAGGAAACGCCCGAAACGGTCCCGCGAGGTGAACAGGGCCAGGAAATTCCCCTTGGACATCTCCCGGGACTCCATCCCTTTGAACATCCCGGATTCGGCTACGCTCAGCCTGAGCACCAGGAGCATCAGCCCGAGCACCCCGCCGATGACGAAGGCGGTGCGCCAGTCGAACTGCTTGGCGACGAAGTTGGCGAGGATGGCGCCTGAGACGCCGACGGTGGCCACGATCATGGTGCCGTAGCCCCTGATGGAGCGGTGCAGCACCTCGGAGACCAGCGTGATGCCGGCGCCCAGTTCGCCGGCGAGGCCGATCCCGGCCAGGAAGCGGAGCAGGGCGTAGGCCTCGATGGAGTGCACCGTCGCGTTGGCGAGGTTCGCCAGCGAATAGATGAAAATGGACCCGAACATGATCTTCAGGCGCCCCTTGCGGTCACCGAGGATCCCCCAGAGGATGCCCCCCAGCAGCATGCCCGCCATCTGCATGTTGAGCAGGAACACGCCCTGGTCAATCAGTTCCTGTCCCGCCAGACCGATTCCCTTGAGGCTCGGCACCCGTACGATGCTGAACAGCACCAGGTCGTAGATGTCGACGAAGTAGCCCAGCGCCGCCACGATCACGGGGAGGCCCAGTACCTGCCGCCATTGGGTGGCGGGATGTTGGCTCGTTGCAGTCATGCGCGTCTCCATGGTGGTGATTAAGGCTCCCGGCAGGGTGCCTCGGCGGCATCGGGGAGGGTGGCCAGCGGTTGCAGTCCCAGTGACGCAGCGGCCTGCGCCTGCCCGGGCGGGATCTCGAAGATGGCGATGCGCCCGTCGGGTGCGCCGCAGACCGCGGCATGCACCCTGCCGTCCACGCCGCAGGCGGACCGGGTGACGGTGAGGCCCGCCTTCCGGAGTTCCTGCTCGAGTTCGGCGACGCTCTTGCCGCCGCCGGTGCATTGCAGCGAGCCGAGCGCCCGGTAGTACGTGAGGCCTGGGGCGGGCGGGTTCTTGGGATGGTGCATGCAGCCCGCGAGCAGGGTGCAGGCGAGGAGCAGGGCCACGGCACGGCCTGCTTCCGTGCGTCGATGTATGTGCATGACATCCTCCATGGGACGACCTTAACAATTTGCTCTTAATACAACGGGCGCTACTACAAAGTCAATGACAATGCGGATTAGCGAGATCTTCCGCCGGTAAAAGTCCCCCTTTGGCAAAGGGGGATTCAGGGGGATTTTCCTGGTTCCCAAGCTCCAGCTTGGGAACCCCATATGGCGCAAAGCTCCAGCTTTGCACCCGGGGGAGGTTGGAGCTTCGGAGAGGCTTTGCGTTCCCAAGGTGGACCTTGGGAACGAGATCAAGGGGGATTCAGGGGCATTTTCCTGGTTCCCAAGCTCCAGCTTGGGAACCCCATATGGCGCAAAGCTCCAGCTTTGCATCCGAGGGAGGTTGGAGTTCCGGAGAGGCTTTGCGTTCCCAAGGTGGACCTTGGGAACGAGATCAACGAGATCAAGGGGGATTCAGGGGCATTTTCCTGGTTCCCAAGCTCCAGCTTGGGAACCCCATATGGCGCAAAGCTCCAGCTTTGCATCCGAGGGAGGTTGGAGCTTCGGAGAGGCTTTGCGTTCCCAAGGTGGACCTTGGGAACGAGATCAAACGAGATCAAAACGTAGGGGGCGGCAGGGTAGGGGGTGAGCGGAGGGGGACTGGCACATTGCGGAGCCAGTCCCCTGGGAGGGGCTGTGCCTATGACTGATCGGTGCAACTCGCTATGACGCGGTCGCGACCCTTTTCCTTTGCTTCGTACAGTGCCTCGTCGGCGGTGGCCAGCAACTGCTGGATGGTGTCGCCATCGGCCGGGAACACCGCTATTCCTGCCGAAATGGTGATGTGACCCAGGTGCTGTCTTCCCATGACCAGTTGCAGCCCCTTTACCGCGTTCCTGATACGGTTGCAGATCTCCAGGGCAATGTCGCAGTCCGCCTCGGGAAGTATCAGGGTGAACTCTTCGCCTCCGAAACGGCAGGCTATGTCACTGTCGCGCACGTTTTTCTGCAGCAGCTGGCCCACTTCCTTCAGGACATGGTCGCCTGCTTCGTGCCCGAAGGTATCGTTGAAGCTCTTGAAATGGTCCACATCGAGCATGACTACGCTGAGCGGCTGCCTGGTCCTGGTCGTGCGGCTGATCTCGCGCAGCAGCGACTCCTCCATGTGGCGCCGGTTCAACAGGCCGGTCAGCGGGTCGCGGATGGAAAGCTCCCGCAACTGTTCGCGCAGTTGCAGGCTGCGCACGGCGAGGGCGACCTGTTCCGCGAAAGCCGCGGCTTTCAAGCGTTTCTTTTCCATGAAGTCCGGATCTTCATTGGGGGCGAAGCTCAAGTGGAGTGTCCCCAGCGTTTCGTGGTGCGCGGCCAGCGGGATGCACAGATGCGCCGTCGTGTCCCCCGTCTCTACGTGCTGACATTTCACGTCGGATGCGGCGGCGCTCAGGTGCGTCTGCCCGAGCCTCATGGCCCAGCATTGGTCCGGAGTGAACGGCTTCCTGTCGGCCACCCCCCAGGCCGCGGCATCGGTCATCAGCGTCCTGGAGGCGTTGATCAGGTAGATGCCACCCGACGCCCTGGGGAAGAACTTCTCTCCGTAACAGGAGAGGATGCCGCGCGCCTCGTCGAAGTTGGAGCAGGATTGCAGCAGCTGGGTCATGCTGCTCAGGTCGGAGATGTCCCTGTTGGCTGCCTGCAGGTCTCCCGCCGCGATCAGGTGGCTGCGCGATTCGTGGCGCGCGATGTAGTAGCTGAGGCTCAGCAGGATGATGGCGATCAGGATGCCGGAAAGGACCACGACAGTAAGGATGAGAAGGGTGGTCCGTTCGCGGGCGCGTCGTTCGCTCAGCAGGGCCTTTTCATGGCTCTTGATCTCGTCGATTTCGACTCGAATGGCAGTCATGAGCGACGTGCCTTCTTCGGTCAGTTGTGCCTGCTCCGGCCCGCGGAAACCCATTCTGTCGTAGTGGGAAATGGAGAGCTTGAAGATGGTTATCTTGCGCTGGATCAAGTTGTCCAGTTTGGCCAGCCGCCGCTGCTGGCTTTGGTTGTCGAGGGTCAGATCCTGTACTTCTTTCAGATTCTCCTGCGCGCTCTTGGCGAAAACTTCACAACGGGACTTCTGCTGCACGTTGCCGGTAAGGATATAGCCGCGCCTGCTGCTTTCCGCCTGCAGCATGGAATTGCTGAGTTCGTCGACCGCCATGATGACGTCATAGGTGTGCTGGGTCTGCACGTTGGTCTGGACCAGTTCCGTCCTGATGAAGTAGGACAAAAAGAGCATCACAGTCAGCAGCAGCAAGGCTGCCGAGAAGGTGAGATCGATCATCCTAAGGCGTTTGTGAGAATGGTCGAGGTAACTCACGCTGCATCCTCATATCAGTTGTGAAGCGGACACGTTGATTATATGCGATGCAGGGAGAATGGGAAGGATGGAAGCGAACCGGATGATATGAGCGTCCCGCGCCTGTTATAGGCCGCGTTATGAGCCGATCCGCAACAGCGCCAGGAGCTCTTCGACGGTGACCTTGCCTGAGACATCGCTTTCGTCGAGCAGACTGTCGGCGAGACCGCGTTTTTGCTGGTGCAGGCCGACGATCTTCTCCTCGATGGTCCCCTTGGCGACCAGCCGGTAGATGGTCACCGGGCGCTGCTGCCCGATGCGGTGCGCCCGGTCGGAAGCCTGGTCCTCGACCGCCGGGTTCCACCAGGGATCCATGTGGATGACGTAGTCGGCGGCGGTCAGGTTGAGCCCCACGCCGCCCGCCTTCAGGCTGATCAGGAACAGGTCGCCGGAGCCGGCCTGGAAGGCGTCGACCCGCTCCTTGCGCTCGGGTGCCGGAGTGCTGCCGTCCAGGTACTGGTAAGGGATGCCGGCGCCATCGAGGTAGTTCCGGATGATCTCCAAGTGTCCCACGAACTGGCTGAAGACCAGCGCCTTGTGGCGGTTTTCCCTGAGCTCGTCGACGATCTCGGCGAAGGCCGCCAGCTTCGCGCTCGGTATGGCGCTGTCGGGGAGCACCAGGCGCGGGTTGCAGCAGGCGCGGCGCAGCCTCATGATCTCCGCCAGGATTTTGATATGCAGTTCCGCCTTCCCCTCGACCTTGTCGACGCCGGCCAGGTTGTCCAGGGCGCTCTTCCGGATCGCCTCGTAGAGCGCGGCCTCCTCCATGCCCATCTGCACCGGAATGGTGATTTCCGTCCGGGGCGGCAGCTCCTCCAGCACCTGGTTCTTGGTGCGGCGCAGGATGAAGGGCTGGATCAGCCTCTTGAGCCGCTGGCGCGCCTTCTTGTCCTCGCTCTTCTCGATGGGGGATGCGTATCTCACGTTGAACTGCTTCAGCGAGCCGAGCAGCCCCGGGTTGATGAAGCGGAACACGTTCCAGAGCTCGCCCAGGTGGTTCTCGATGGGGGTGCCGGTGGCGACCATCTTGAATTTCCCCTGCAGCTTCATGGCGGCCTGGCTCCTCTTGGTCGCCATGTTCTTGATTGCCTGCGCCTCGTCCAGGACGATGGCCTGCCAGGGCACCGCCTCCAGCAGTTCGGCGTCCTGCTGCAACAGCCCATAGCTGCAGATGACCAGGTCGAGCGGCTTGAGCCCTTGCAGCAGTTCCGACCGTTTCGGTCCGCCATAGACGATGCGGTTCAAGGTAGGCGCGAAGCGGGCCGCCTCGCTGTCCCAGTTCAGGCAGACCGAGGTGGGCGCGACCACCAGGGACGGACCTTCCGGCGCCATGGTGAGGATCTGGGCCAGCGCCTGGACCGTCTTGCCCAGGCCCATGTCGTCGGCGAGGCAGGCACCCACGCCCCAGTAGGCGAGCCGGTTCAGCCAGTTGAACCCTTCCACCTGGTAGCCGCGCAACTCCGCCTGCAACGTGGCGGGCAGCTGGGGCCGGAACGACTCCGCCTCGCGCAGCCTTTGCACCTGGTCGCGCCAGTAGCGGTCGGCCTGGAATTCTCCCGCAGCGGCGGCGAAATCCTCGAAGAGGGAAGAGGCGAGGGGATGGAACCGGAAGGCGGCGCCGCTGGGGTCGGCACAGGCAGCGAGGTCGTCCAGGTAGCGCCGCAACTGCGAGGAGAGGGCGAGGAACTCGCCGTCGCCCAGTTCCACGAAACGGCCGTGAGCGCTGCGGGCCAGATCCACCAGTTGACGCAGATCGAGCGCCAGCCCCTCGTTGATCTTCACCTCTCCTGCCAGTTCGAAATAGTCCTTCGCCTGTCTCACGGAAATCTTGCACTGTCCGGGGGTAACCATCTGTTTTATCTTGAAGCGCGCCCCCTGCGGCCACGAGACGCGGACCGTTTCCCCCAGCGACTGCAGCTGCGTCAAAAGCTCCAGCGCGCTCTCGGTCCCGGGAACCAGCCACTCCCCCTCGTTCTCGTCGCTCTCCGCCAGCGCGGTGAGCTGGGACAGCGCCAGCGCCGCCTGCTCCTGTTCGAGCTTCAGGTCGCGCCGGCACTGCACCCGCTTCCCCTGGATCTCCGCCAGAACGGTCTCGCCTCCGGTGCCGGGCCGGAAGTAGGGGCCGGCATCGGAGAAGGGGCGCACCAGTACCTGCAGCCGCAGGCCGGCCTGGTAGGGGAGCAGGTGGAAGTGCGGCGTCGCGTCGCCGGGGACCTGCTGCGACGAATCGAGGCCGACGTCCGACTGCACCGTGAGTACAGAGGCCAGCGAGTTTATGGCCGCCAGCGCCTGGTCCTTGGCCCGGGTGGGCACCTTGAGCCCGGCGCCGATGATGGCGGCAATCTTCTTGTACTCGGTCCTGGCCTGGTACACCTTGATCCGGGTCGGGGTCTCCTTCTGGAGGTAGAGCTTCTGATCCTGCTGGAAAGGGGGGAAGAACTGCAGCTGCAGGAATTCTCCCTCCGTGGTCAGCTGCAGCTCCGGTTCGCCGTGCACCAGTTCCAGGCGGACCGATGCGGCGGCATCGAGGTAGACCTGCGGGTGGCCGATCATGAGCGGCACCGCCTGGTCCTGGTCCAGCACGTAACTCTCGCGGTTATAGTAGCCGGCGCCGCGCTCCTTCTTGATGCAGCCGCAGATGAGCCGGTCCTGCGCTGTGAGATAATCGAGGCTCTCCGTCTCTTCCACCAGCCGCTTGAGCGATACGTTGCGCCCGGCGCTCCACTTGCCGTTGGGGGACTGCTTCTGTTCCCTGGGCGTGATCTGGAAGAAGCCGCGCAACTCCTCGAAATGCCAGATCAGGCGCGACTGCGGCCCCTCCGCGTCGGCTGCCTCGTCACCCGTCAGGCGCAGCAGGGCGGAGATGGCGCTTTGCCAGGATTCGACCGGGGCGAGAGCGCGGTACAACGGGACGGGCGCCTTGCCCGGGGCGGGTTCCGCAACATCCGCCGCAGCCACATGCTCGATCTCGCGGGCGATCCAACAGTGTCCTGAATCCTTTAGGCGCTGCACCAAGGCTGCCTGCTTACGTACCTCGGCGGCGCGCTGATCGCTCGCGCACCAGTACAGTGCCATCAGCCGGAACAGGGCGTGCAGCGGACTTTGGGCGGGCCGCTGCAGGGACGCCTCCAGGAACTCCTTGCTGCTGCGCCCTCCCTGCCGTTCCGCGATCACCCCCTGCAGGACGTGGTACACCTCCTGGTCCGGCCACTCCCTCTTGGCGGCGATGAAGCTGCACAGTTCCGCCGCTTCTTCGAGCTGTTTCGCGTCCTGCGTGGCGAGGAGGGCGAGGATGTAAAAGGGACCGGTGCCGTTGTCGAAATAGGCTTTTCTCTTGCCGGTCTCCTTGCGCAAAGCGGCCAAGGCGGCACGGAACAACTCCACGCAGCGGTCGTACAGGCCGCGCTGCAGTGCGCAGCAGGCGAGCACGGAAATCTGGGTGGAGCTGCAGCGTTCGGCAGCCGCGGCTTCGGCGTCGGCGGCGTGGTCCCGGGATAACAGTTCCAGGCAGTACATGTCGAGCAGGAAAGGGGGAGAGTCGGAACGGGCGGTCAGCTCGGCGAGCACGCGAAACGGTGCATCGGCCGCGGTAAGGGTCTCCCGGGCGAAGGTGAGGTGCGCCGCCAGCGCCGCCCCCTGCAAAATCACCGGGAGGGTTCGGAACCACGCCTCGTCGAAGGGGCGGAAGCAGACGGCGTCCAGGGGGTGGCAGCGCTGGGCCTCGTACGGGAACTGGCGCAGGTAGCGCTCCGCGGCTTCCAGGGCGGCGCGGACGTCCTTGCGGTAGACGCCGATGCGCACGTCGCGCAGGGCATGGGCCGACAGCCGGTAGAAGTTGCTCCCCCAGTTGGACACCATCGGGATCTCGGCGAGGATGGTGCGCACCATGGTCTCGAAGCGCCCCTGCTCGATGGCCAGCAGCGTGGCGGCGTGCGCCACCTCGGGGGCACAGGAGATCCCCTCGCCGGTGTGGCGGACCAGCTCCCGGTTCTTCAGTTCCTCCAGCAGTTCGGCGAGGACCAGGCCGGTATAGTTCCGTCCCGGAGGTGCCGGAAGCCCGGTTTTCTTGACGATGTTGAGGAGCACGTGCTTGGAGAGAGGCGCGTGGATGACGGAGAGAAGCTGGACGAGCACCGACTGCTCGGGCGTGCAGCGGGCCAGGAGGTCATTAGGTTGGGGCTGTGGTTGTTTTGGCTGAGTCACCTGGAACCTCGTGACGCTCTGGAACGGTAGCCTGGCAAGAAAGGTGGTGGCATCCCCTCTCCCTCCGGGAGAGGGTGCCCGAAGGGCGGGTGAGGGCGGTGACACGAGGCACCATCTTGCCTATTGCAGCGCCCTCACCCCCGCCCCTCTCCCGGTGGGCGAGGGGGGGAGAGCAAGGGGATCGAAGTACTTTATTAATCCCGGTAGCGCTTGACCAGGTCGCCGTAGGCGTCGATGCGGCGGTCGCGCAGAAAGGGCCAGATGCGGCGCACGTCCTCGCTGCGGCGCATGTCGAGATCGACCAGCAACAGTTCCTCTTCCTCACCGGCGCGCACCAGGAATTCTCCCTGAGGGCCGGTCACGAAGCTGGAGCCCCAGAACTTGATGCCGGCGCCGGCGCCACTCGGGTCGGCCTCGAAACCGACGCGGTTCACGCTGCAGACCGGGATGCCGTTGGCGACGGCGTGGGCGCGCTGCACGGTGACCCAGGCATCGAGCTGGCGCTGCTGTTCGGCCGCCTCGTCGCGCGGGTCCCAGCCGATGGCGGTCGGGTAGATGAGGAGGTCGGCGCCGGCAAGGGCCATCAGGCGCGCAGCTTCCGGGTACCACTGGTCCCAGCAGACCAGCACGCCCAGTTTTCCTACCGAGGTCTGGATCGGCTCGAAGCCGAGGTCGCCGGGGGTGAAGTAGAACTTCTCGTAGAAGGCCGGGTCGTCCGGGATGTGCATCTTGCGGTACTTGCCGGCGATGGAGCCGTCCTTCTCCAGCACCACCGCGGTGTTGTGGTACAGCCCGGGGGCGCGGCGCTCGAAGAGCGAGGTCACGATGACGATGCCCAGTTCGCGGGCGACGGCGCCGAACTGTTCGGTGGAGGGGCCCGGGATGGTCTCGGCCGCGTCGAAGCAGGCGGTGTCCTCGGTCTGGCAGAAGTAGCTGCCGGTGTGCAGTTCCTGGAGCAGCACCAGTTGGGCGCCCTGAGCGGCGGCCTCGCGGATCCTGGCGATGGTGGCGTTCACCATCTCGTCGCGGCCCGGTTTCAGGGCCTGCTGCACAAGGGCTACTTTCAGTTTGGTCATGTTCTTCTCCGTCTTGAATGTCCCCCCTCTCCCGCCGGGAGAGGGGCGGGGGTGAGGGCGTTGCATGGGCCGATTAGTTGCTGGCGGCGTCGCCCTCACCCGGCCTGCGGCCACCCTCTCCCGGGGGGAGAGGGGGTGGGGCGTATGGTAGGGGCGAATGATTATTCGCCCGCCTTTGTCCTACCTCAGCGTCCCCTTGGGCAACTGCATGGTCACGCAATGCAGCGACCCGTGCTGCAGGATGAGCGGGAGGCAGTCGATCCCGATGATCTCGTACCCCGGAAACGCCTGGCCTACGGCAACCAGCGCGGCGGCGTCGTTCTTGTCCTGGTAGGTCGGCACCAGCACGGCGCCGTTGATCACCAGGAAGTTGGCGTAGGTCGCCGGAAGCCTCTGTCCCTCGTCGTCGTACACCGCGCTCGGCCAGGGGAGGGGGATGGCGCGGTACGGCCGCCCGCTGCGGGTGCGGAATGCGAGGATCTCGTCTTCCATGGCCTTGAGCGCCGGGTAGTGCTCGTCTTCCGCGTCGTCGCAGGCTACGTAGGCGATGGTGTCGTCCGGGCAGATGCGGGCCAGGGTGTCGACGTGGGAGTCGGTGTCGTCGCCGGCCAGATACCCGTTGGACAACCACAGGAAGCGGTCGCTGCCGAACAGGCCGTGCAGTTCCTCCTCCAGTTCCTCGCGGGTCAGGTGCGGGTTGCGGTTGTCGTTCATCAGGCATTCTTCGGTGGTGAGAATGGTCCCTTTGCCGTCGCTCTCGACGCTGCCGCCTTCGAGGATCAACCCCACCGTGTCCAGCGGCGCATTCCACACGCCAAGCCCCTGCAGGCACTTGTTGATCCGGTTGTCGAGGTCGGACGGGAACTTGAGCCCCCAGCCGTTGAAGCCGAAGTTCAAGAGCCTCGGGGCGCCGTCCTCCAGCACGGTGATCGGGCCGAAGTCCCTGGCCCAGGTGTCGTTGGTCTCTACCGGAAGGAGGCGGACCTGCTCCAGGTCGGCTCCGGCCGCTGCCAGCTCCTCGCGGACCCGGTCGGGGTCGTCGGCGGCGACTACGACCTTTTCGAACTGGCTGATGGCGCTCGCGATGGCGGCAAAGACAGGGCGGACCTGGTCCAGGTAGGGGAGCCAGTCGCTGTTTTCGTGCGGCCAAGCCATGAGCACGCCGTCCTGGAGTTCCCACTCCGCCGGTAATCTTCTGTTCTGTGTCACTTTATCTCCTGCTTCAGCCGTCTTACGGCCGGTATTGGCGAACGAAAAAAGTAACATAGGCGGGCCAGCCAATCAAGTTAAATGCTTTGAAAGAAAAGGGGGATTGCTTCCTCGACCGGTTCCTGTATGATGCACGCCAGCACAGCAACCACCCCGCCACAGGAGCAGAAGCATGTCCTACCCCGAGACCGTCAACCTACCGTTCAACGGTGAGATCATCAGGACCAGGTTCACCCAGTTGAAGCCCGACGCCGCCGGCACGGATGGCCCGGGATTCTGGGTGTTACTGCAGGGGGACACGCTCCTGCTGCGGGAGGGGGAGCTGCACCGCGGCGAACTGCCCGCGCCTCTTGCCGACCACGGACAGGCGCTTCGCTTCGGCGAGTGGGACGGCGTCCCGGTGCGGCTTTTCAGCCTGTCCAAGGGGGACGAGGTCCCGCAGGGGCTGCAGGCGGTTCCCTGGACCGAGCTTCCGGACCAACTGGCGACCCTGTACGGCGTCGCGAGGCAGATCCTGTACTGGGAGAAATTGAGCCGGCACTGTTCCCGCTGCGGCAGTTCCGAGATGACCCGCATCGCCCCCACCTGGGGCAAGCGCTGCGGCGGTTGCGGCCATGAGCATTACCCGCACATCCATCCCTGCGTCATCGTGCTGATCCGGCGCGGCGACGAGTTCCTGCTGGCCCGCAAACCGGAGTGGGCGGCGGGGCGCTACAGCCTGGTGGCCGGTTTCGTCGACTTCGGGGAATCGCTGGAAGAGTGCGTGGTGCGCGAGGTGTTCGAGGAGACCGGGTTGAAGGTCACCGACATCCGTTACGTGGGGAGCCAGAACTGGCCCTTCCCGAGCCAGCTCATGGCCGGGTTCGTGGCGAACTACGAGTCGGGCGAGATCACGGTCGAGGCGGATGAGCTCGAGGATGCCCAGTGGTTTACCACTGAGCGCATGCCGCCGGCGCTGCCCCCCAAGCGCAGCATCGCGCGCTATATCATCGACAACTTTGCTTTATATAATTCGCTGCCGTGAAAAAAATAATTAAAGTCTTGGGATGTGGGGCCGATAGAGTTAATTAACACCCCGGAACACACTCCTGGGTCTCCTTTTTAGGGGGGCGGATCGAGACCGCTCCCCATTTTTTTTTGCCCAACCAGGAAATATTCTCGCCAACCTTTTCCTGGTTCCCAAGCTCCAGCTTGGGAACCCCATATGGCGCAAAGCTCCAGCTTTGCATCCGAGGGAAGTTGGAGCTTCGGAGAGGGTTTGCGTTCCCAAGGTGGACCTTGGGAACGAGATCAAATTCCATGGAAACGTCATAGGTTGATCCCCCCCTCCCTTGACGAGAGGGGGCCGGGGTGTGGGTGAAGCCGCAAGCGGTGGCAATGACGGCCAGTTCCCCCACCCCCTACCCCCCTCCCGCAAGGGGAGGGGGGCTACGACGTTGGTTTACTTGCAGCGCTTCGTGGCAACTCACTCTGCTCGCTCGCCCGTTCCTCCTTCGCCCTTTGGGCCCCCTTGCTTCCCTCCGCCTTCCCCATTCTACGGTCCGCTCCCGGCTTTTAATCTGTTGCAGTGCATGGTGCTGTTGTGTTCAGCGTCTGTTTCTGCTAACTTGAACGGTCCGTTATTGGCTACCCTACCGGGAGAAAACGACTTGATCGACATCACGGCCATCCCCCTGCTGCGGCACCTGTTCCAGATGCCCGCCGCGGGCATATACGCACTTGCGGACAAGGTGCACCTCTTCAACGGCTTCGAGCTGTGCAAGAGGACTCCCATCCGCGGGTTGAGCTGGCACAAGGACGGCAGCGTCCTCGAGGTCGAGCTCCGCGATGCCGAGCTGTCCTGCCGCGTCACTCTTTCCCTGGTGCAGGGAGAGTTCTCCAGCGCCTGCGACTGCGGCGCCTGGAGTCCGCACGGTCGCTGTCCGCACCTGGTCGCCGCCCTGGCCACCCTCAAGAAGGCCCTGGCGCCCGCTTCCTTCCCCATGCTGCAACTTCCCAACGACTACCTGCAGGGGCTTCGTGCCGTCCTCTCCACCGCACCGGTTCAGGGCACTGCCGGCGAAGAAGGCGCCCCGGTGACCGAGGGGGGGTACGCGCTGGTGCTGGACCGGGACATGGGGGCGTTGCGCATGCGCCTGATGCTGGACCAGGTTCCGGTCGCCCTCTACGACGCCGCTCTTCCCGCCTCGATCCGGGAGTTTTTGCGCCTGTTGCATTCCTCGGCGCTGCGCGGCCGCGCCGTCGAGGAGTTCCTGTCCCGTTTCCGCGGCCGGTTCCCCATTCTTTACCAGGGGGCGGATGGCCCCCGGCAGCTCTTTTTCGATCCCTCGCTGCAGCGCACGGTCTTGCTGCACCTCGACCTGCACCAGGAGGAGATCGCGGCCAAGCTTTCTCTTGAGGATGGCGCCTCTGTCGAGGGCGAGGAATCCTTCATACACCAGGGGTACTATTTCGACCTCAGGCGCGGCGTGATCCACAAGGTGGACGATACGGCTTCTGCGCTCTACACGGAACTGGCCCAGCGGTTGGCGCAGGCTGAGCGGGCCGGATTGGCGCGGTCGGAGGAGACCCTCTCCGAAGCAGCCGTGTCCGAAGGGGCAGCGCCGGAGGAGGTCGCACCTGAGGAGGCAGCGCCGGAGCATGCCCCTTCCGGGATGGCGCCTTCGGCGGAGCATGGGATCCTCCGCTTTCCCGCCGCCAGGTTCAACGCGGTCCATTTCATCTTCGGCGGCAGCCCGGACGAACTGGGCCGCCGGGTGGTCTTTTCCCGCTCCGGCGAGATCGTTCCCCCCTTGCCGCTCGAACCGCGCTACCGGCTGAACATCCTCGAGTTGGCGGAAACCTCGTCCCTGGTCGCGGAAGGGGTCGCCGACGGCATCGCCTTCTCCCTCTCTCCCCCGGCTTTCCGCTTCTTCAACGCCGCCGGGCGTGCCGTCTTCCCCCAACCGCTCAAGGCCAAGAAGCGTGTCGCCGCCATCGTCAAGGCCTGCTTCGCAGCGCTGGGCGCCGAAAGCCTTGGGGAGCGTGACCGGGTGGTGCGCCAGGCGCTGGAGGGGGCCGAGTTCTACAAGCGCGGGGTCAGGGCGGATGCCCGCAACGTCATCACCGAGTTCTGCCAACTGGTGCAGCAGCCGACCACGTTGCTGCAACTCTCCGAAGAGGGAACATGGCTGGCCGTGACCGTTGCGGTCGAGCGCCAGGGGCGGCTTCTCGAGCTTCTGGCCGGGCATTTCGGCTTCGACATCTTCTGGCAGTCCGAAGGGGTAGGGCGCTTCGCGCTGGAGCGCAAAACGCTGATGCGCGAGCTTTCGGAACTGAAAAGCGCGCTGGCCGGAGAAGGGTTCACGCTGGCGCTGGCCGGCGAGGACCTGCAGACTGCCTCCTGGACCTTCACCCTGGACGCCACCCGCTCCAGCATCGACTGGTTCGAACTGCGCCCCGAGATCCGCGCCGACGGAGAACTGGTCGACGAAACGGAACTGCTGGAAGCGCTGCAGGGGGGTGGCGTCTTCCGCAGGGGCGGTTCGCTGTTCGTGCTCGACCCGATGACCTCCAGCACGCTGGCCCTGTTCGCCCCCCACGCCAAGCGCGAGGTGGTGCGGGTGCCGCGGCTGCAGATCCTCGATTGGATCACGCTCCGGAGAAACGGGGTCCGGGTGCTCCTCTCCCCGGAGGACGAGCGCATCTTCGAGAGCCTGACCCGGTTCGAGAGCATCCCCCGGCGCTCTCCCCCTGTCGAGTTGAAGGCCACCCTGCGCAACTACCAGCTCGAGGGGTACAGCTGGCTCGCCTTCTTGTACGAGCACCGTTTCGGCGCCTGCCTTGCCGACGATATGGGCCTGGGCAAGACCATCCAGGCCATCGCGCTTTTGGCCGGGCTCAAAGAGGGGGGCATCGAAGCCCAGCTCCCTGCCGAGGTGCCGCACCTGGTGGTGGTGCCGCCGACGCTGATCTTCAACTGGGAGAGCGAACTGGCCCGTTTCTATCCCGCCCTCAAGGTAGGCGTATACCGCGGCCAGGGGCGTCGCGCCGACTTCTCCGGGGTCGACCTGGTCCTTACCAGCTACGGGGTGATCCAGCGCGACATCGAGATCCTGAGCGAGATCCCCTTCCACGTCATCGTCTTCGACGAGGCACAGGCGGTGAAAAACATCCACGCCGAGACCACGGGGGCGGTGCGCAAGCTCAAGGGGAGGTTCAAGGTCACCCTGACCGGTACTCCCGTGGAGAATCACCTGGGCGAATACTTCTCCGTGATGGACCTGGCCCTGCCGGGGTTGTTGGGGCCCTACGAGCAGTTCCGCCGGCAGATGGGGCGCGAGGGGACCGAGTTCCTGGACACGCTGATCCGGCGCACCCACCCCTTCATCCTCAGGCGCTCCAAGGACATGATCGCGGCGGAGCTCCCCCCCAAGGTCGAGACCGACATCTACCTGGAAATGAGCCCGCGCCAGAAGGCCCTCTACGCCCGCACCGTGACCGAGGTCAGGGAGACGGTGGCCCGCGCCTACAGTTCCAACTCCGCAGGCCAGGCGCGCATCATAGCCCTCACCGCGATTCTGAAACTGCGCCAGATCTGCCTCTGCTCGCGGCTGGTCCTCCCCGACGCCGCCGACCGCTCGCCCAAGGTGGATTTCCTGGTCGAACAGCTGCACGAGCTCTTTGCGGAAGGGCACAGCGTGCTGGTCTTCTCGCAGTTCACCTCGTTCCTGGACATCGTGCAGCAGGGGCTCAGCCAGCGCGGCATCGTCTCTTCACGGCTGGACGGCACCACCCCGGTCTCCCGCCGCAAGGAGCTGGTGCAGAACTTCCAGGATGCGGCCGAGCCCGGCGTCTTCCTGCTGAGCCTGAAGGCCGGGGGGAGGGGGCTCAACCTTACCCGCGCCTCCTATGTCTTCCATCTCGATCCGTGGTGGAACCCGGCAGTGGAAAGCCAGGCGTCGGACCGTGCCCACCGGATCGGCCAGAAGCGGCAGGTGACCATCACCAGGCTGTTGATGCGGCACTCCATCGAGGAAAAGATGATGGAGCTGAAAAAGCGCAAGCTGAAGCTGTACCGGGCGCTCCTGGAGGACGCGGAAAACGAGGGCGCCGTGGCCATCGGGCGGGAGGATTTTGAATTTCTGCTGGGGCAGGGGTGAGGCTAGAAGGGGACTGGCTCCGCAGGTGCCTGTCCCCCTTGCACTGAGCAGCTAGGCTGGCGGCTAGGCCTGGGGCTGGGTGAAATACCTGCAGAAGTAGAGGGTGTTCCTGCCGTTTTTGGAGCTGTAGCTCACTTCGTCCATCAGGGTTTCGATGATGAAAAGCCCCATGCCGTTTTCCGGGATCGAGCCGATGACCTCGGGGTCGAACTCCAGGCTGCGGGGGGCGAATTCCTCCATGGGGTTCCCTTCGTCGGTGATCTCGAAGGAGATGCGGTCGTGGTGCAGGGTGATGGCGGTGTCGACCCGGTAGCCTTCCTGACGCTTGTAGGCATGGGTGATGGCATTGTTGAGGGCTTCCACGACGCATACTTCCATCTCGCCGTAGGCTTCCAGCTTGAGGGGAGAACAGGCGCAGACGCCGCGCACCGCATGCCCCACCAGGGCCACGTCGCACAGCCTGCTTTCGATGCTGAGATAGAGGGTCTTGCTCGGTTTATTGATCACGCTGTCCCGCTTTCGGCCGTAGTCCCGGTTGCTTCGGTCGCTTCGATGTCGTCCTTTCCCGATCAGGCCGCCGTTACTTCGGCCGGTCGGGCCTCTTCTAGTCCTGCTTGTGCGCTTCCGGCTCGCTCCAGGCCACCCAGGACTGCGCCACGGAAAGCTGCTTCAGAAACTCGGCGGCAAAAAGGAATTCCCCCTCCGGCGCCGGCACGTTGATGCTCTCCTCCCCGCGCTGGATGGAGAAGGCGTAGCCCTGCTTGCCGTTACGCTGGTAGCTCTCCACGTTGAGCTTGGTCACGGTCTCCCCTTCCGCCGACTCGAAGCGGTGGGTGAAGGTCGCCTTGCCTGTCGACGCCTGCAGTGCCGTGATCTTCCTGGCCACCTCGAACGCCTCGCACGGTTCCGCCACGAAGCGGATGTGGGGCTGGCCGGTGGCGAGCCGGAAGAACCGGAAGGCGACGCGCCCCTCCTCGGGCTTGCCGTTTTGCCTCTTTTCGCTGGGAGCTATTTCGACGCCGGTCTGCTTGGCGAAGATGGTCAGTTTGGGTGTTCTCATTGGTCCCCCGGGACAGCGCCTATAACTTTAGCGTCCTTCCCAAGGATGTCAACGACCTACAGGAGTACCGGCACCGAATGACTGAGCCGCACCTCGCTTTCGGTGACGCTGGCCTGGTAGGCGAGCAGTTCCACCCCCGCCTGCGCCGCCTCCCGCAACAGGGCGCCGTAGGCCGGGTCGATGGCGTCGGCCGGGGAGAGGGCGTCGCCGTCGCCGCGCTGCACCACGAACAGGTTCACGGCGCGATGCCCCTGGCGCACCATCTCCATGAGCTCGCGCAGGTGCTTCTGCCCCCGCGTGCTGACCGCGTCGGGAAACAGGGCGCAGCGCTCCCGGACCAGGGTGACGTTCTTGGTCTCCACGTAGCACAGGCCGCGCTCGCCGGAGAGGAGCAGGTCGATCCTGCTCCCGGTGCCGTAGGGGACCTCCAGCTTGATGTGGTCATAGCCGGCCAGTTCGGCGACGACGCCGTTCAGGATCGCCTCCCGGGCCAGCAGGTTGGGGAGCATGGTGTTGATCCCGACCCAGACGCCGTCGGCCTGGACCAGTTCCCAACTGTGCGGGTACTTGCGGCCGGGATTGCCGCTCACCGAGAGCAGGACCCGGTTGCCGGGGAGGGCGCACCCCATCATGCTCCCGGTGTTGGGGGTGTGCGCGGTGACCACGGTGCCGTCGTCGAGTTGCACGTCGGCGAGAAAGCGCTGGTAGCGGCGGATCAGGGTCCCCTGGTAGAGCGGTTGCGGCAGTTTCATGGTCGATCCTTTTTGGGGGGGACTGGCTCCGCCAGGTGCCTGTCCCCTTTAAGTTATGTAGGGACTGGCTCCGCCAGGTGCCTGTCCCCGTTTAGTTATGTGGGGACTGGCCCCGCCTGGCGCCTGTCCCCTTGCCGTTGGCCGTCGTCGCCAGGCGCCAGACTTTACCCGCAAGCGGCGGCACCTGTCCAGTTAGAATTGGTTGCGGCCCAGGGGCGGCCGGTTGAGAAAAGTATTGATCTGGTTAGCCATTCTGCTAATATCAGGTGCTGGATCGCCCGCGGCGGGAGCCGCGGCAGGGAGGACGACCGATGGCAAAAGGCGCACAGCAAAACCGCGATCATCTGGCGGCCGTGCAGCTCTTGGGCAAGACGATCAGCAAGAGGGCGGGCTTTCGCTGCGAATGGTGCGAAGGTGACCAGGAGCTCAGGCTCTGGGAATACCAGCCGGACCAGGAGCCGAGCCAGGAGAACGTAGCGCTGTTGTGCCACTCCTGCCGCGAGCTGGTCGGCGTCAAGAATCCCGATCCCCGGCGCCTGCGCTCGCTCAGGAACGCGCTCTGGAGCCAGATACCGGCTATCGCCGAAGGGGCCGCCGTCGTGCTGGCCCGCTGCAAGGAACCCTGGGTCCGCGAGGCGATCGAAGAGAGCTTCATCGACCAGGGCCTCAAGGATCGCCTGCTGTAACGGGCAAGTACGCGGGATTATCTGTTTGACGCAGGGCACGGCGGTGTGGTAGTAAAAACCTTTTGTTAATGTGATTTTTTGCTCTGGAAAGGGTGCTATGACGCAAGGGATTAAGAAGGGGATTCTGCTGGCCGGCGGCGCCGGGAGCAGGCTCTACCCGCTGACCATGGTGGCCAGCAAGCAATTGCAGCCGGTGTACGACAAGCCGATGATCTATTACCCGCTGGCTACCCTGATGATGGCGGGGATCTCGGACATCCTGATCATCTCCACCCCGCAGGACACCCCCCGTTTCGAGGCCCTTCTGGGCGACGGTTCGCGCTGGGGTATCCGCCTGAGCTACGCGGTGCAGCCCGAGCCCAAGGGGATCGCCCAGGCCTTCATCATCGGCGAAGAGTTCATCAACGGCGACCCGGTCTGCCTGATCCTCGGCGACAACATCTTCTACGGCAAGATGGAACTGGACCGGCTGGTGGCCCAGTTCAGCACCGGCGCCAGGATCTTTGGCTACTACGTGCAGGACCCCGAGCGTTACGGCGTGGTCGAATTCGACAAGGACGGCCGTGTGCTGGACATCGTGGAGAAACCGACGGCGCCCAGGTCCAACTACGCCGTTCCCGGACTCTACCTCTACGATTCGCGCGTGGTCGAGATCGCCAAGGCACTGAAACCGTCGCCGCGCGGGGAACTGGAGATCACCGACATCAACAGGGAGTACCTGGGGCGCGGGGAACTGATGGTCGAGCGCCTGGGACGCGGCATCGCCTGGCTCGACACCGGCACGCACCAAAGCCTGCTCGAGGCTTCCCACTTCATAGGGACGCTGGAGGCACGCCAGGGGCTGAAGATCGCCTGCCTCGAAGAGATCGCGCTGCGCATGGGCTATCTCGACTGCAAAGGCATGGCCAAGGTCATAGATGAAACACCTAAGTCTTCGTACCGCGACTACCTGCAGCGGGTTTACAACGAGACCGAACTCTGCGGCGGAGGTAGCCATTAAATGAACGCGGTACAGCAATTCACCAAGGGACGCATCCACGACGTAGCCTGCAAGCCGCTCAAGAAGTTCCTGGACGAGAGGGGATGGCTCACCGAGCTGTTCCGTTCCGACGAGCTGGAGCCGGAGATCATGCCGGCGATGTCCTACGTCTCGATGACCCAGCCGGGCGTGGCCCGCGGGCCGCACGAGCATGTCGAGCAGACCGACTACTTCTGCTTCCTGGGACCGTCCAATTTCAAGGTCTACCTCTGGGACACCCGGGAAGGCTCCCCGAGCTTCGGGGTGAAGCAGGTGCTGTACGCGGGGGTGGACGCCCCCTCCATCGTGGTGGTTCCCCCGGGCGTGGTGCATGCCTACCGCAACATCGGCACCGAGAACGGCATCGTCTTCAACGCCCCCAACCGCCTTTTTGCCGGGCAGGGCAAGAGTGAACCGGTGGACGAGATCCGCCACGAGGAACTGGTGGACTCGCCTTACCAACTGGACTAACAAGGGGACTGGCTCCGTAAGGTGCCTGTCCCCCTGCCCGCAACATCATGTTTTGTGATTAGCATCGTCATTTTTTCTCTAGGGGGCACAGTGCCCCCTAACCATTTTTGAGGCCGATGAAAAACCTTCTGATCCGCTACCGGCGTTTCCTGATGACCGCACTGCTGTTGCTGGCGGCCTTTCTGACCTACGCCCTGAACCTGAGGAACAAGGAGCACGCCAACCCGGTGGAGCGCACCGTGATGGGCATCACTGCTCCGGTGGCCGGTTCCGCGGCCAGCGCGACCGGCTTTTTCAGCGACATCTGGAACAACTACATCGACCTGATCGACGTGCGTCGTGAGAACATCGAGCTCAGAAAGAGCGTGAAACGCCTCAACGCGCGCATCATCGCCGACAACGAGGCGGTTGCCGCCAACATGCGCTTCAAGCAGCTCCTCGACCTCAAGGAGAGCGTCGCCGTTCCCTCCCTTGCGGTGTCGGTGATCGGCGAGGACAGCTCGGCCTGGTTCAAGACCCTGGTGGTGGACCGCGGCAGCGCCGACGGCCTTTTGGAAGGGATGCCGGTGGTGGCCATAGGCGGGGTGGTCGGTCGCCTGGTGAAGGTGGCGCCGCACTCCTCGCGGGTGCTGTTGCTCACCGACCACGCCAGCGCCATCGCCGCCATCGTCCAGCGCTCCCGCGCCCGGGGCATCGTGCGCGGCGCAGGCGGCGGGCGCTGCTCCCTGGAGTTCACCGTGAAGGACGAGGACGTCAAGGTCGGCGACACCGTGATCAGTTCCGGCATCGGCGGCGTCTTCCCCAAGGGGCTCCCCATCGGGGAGGTCACCATGGTGAAAAAGGGTGAGTACGGCGTCTTCCAGACCATCGAGGTGCGCCCGCTGGTCAACATCGGCAAACTGGAAGAGGCGCTGGTACTGGTCAAGCAGCGCGATGAGTAGCTTCCTTCAACACGGGTCAACCCAGTGATCGCCTATCTCAAAATAGCCGGCATCCTCATAGCCGCCCTGCTGCTGCAGATGACGCTCCTCCCCAGGTACCTGCTGGATCCCTTCCAGCCCAACCTGATCATCATCCTGGTGGTGTACCTGGGGCTTAAGCTGCCGCACCGTTTCGCCGGCGTCGCCGTATTTGCCCTGGGGCTGTTGCAGGACAGCTTCAGCGGCATCTACCTTGGGCTGCACGCCTTCTCCTATCTCTGCATCTACACCCTTTTGTCCGAGCTCGCAGATCGTCTCTACACCGACAACCGCGCCCTGTTCGTGCTGGTTGTCTTTATCGCAACCATTATGAGTGCCCTCTTGAACCTTGTGCTGCTCCTGGTCTTCTCGGTCGGTAACGGCCTGTACGCCTCGGTGTTACCTGCGCTCTTGCCGCAGGCGCTGATCAACGCGCTGGTCGCCTCGCTCTTTTCGGGGGTGAGGCTCCCGGTCGAGGAGGCGCGATGAAGGCCCTCAACAATATCCTTCCCGACGACGACGGGGGCGGCCGCCGCATCATCGGCCTCTCCCTGGGCGCCTGCGCCGTCTTCTTCCTGCTGCTGGCCAGACTCTGGTACCTGCAGGTGATCAGCGCCGAGGACCTGATCGACCAGTCCGAGAACAACCGGCTCCGCTTCGTCCCGGTGGCGGCCCCCCGCGGCGCCATCCTGGACCGCACCGGCAAGGTGCTGGTTTCCAACACCCCGTCGTTCTCGGTGGCGGTCATCCCGCAGGACGTGAAGAACAAGGACCAGCTGATCGACAACCTGGCGCGCTACCTCAACCTGGACCGCACCGAGATCGAGACCAAGTGGAACAAGGGGCAGGGGAGGGCCAAGTACTATCCCCTGGTGGTCGCCTCCGGGATCACCCGCGACCAGATGGAATTCCTCGAGGAGAACCGTCTCGCCCTCTCCGGCGTCAACATCGAGATGAAGCCGATCCGGGCCTACACCAACGGCTCGCTCGCCTCGCACCTCTTGGGATACCTCGGCGAGGTTTCCGAGGAAGAGTTGAGCAGCGAACGCTACCGCGAGTACAACGCCGGCGACTACGTCGGCAAGAGCGGCATCGAGCGGGCCTGGGAAAACTACCTGCACGGCACCGACGGCGGGCGCCAGATCGAGGTGGACGCCCGCGGCCGCTTCCTGCGCACCGTGGCCGAGACCGGCTCCAGCGTCGGCAACACCGTCATGCTGACCATCGACCTGGAGATGCAGAAGGCGGCCGAGCAGGCTCTCGGTGACCAGGCCGGCGCCGCCGTGGCCATGGACGTCAATACCGGCGAGATCCTGGCCTTCGTCTCCAGTCCCGACTTCGATCCGGCCCATTTCACCGGCCGCATGCCCCCCGAGGTCTGGAAGAAGTACCTGGAGGACGAGCGCCACCCCCTGGAGAACAAGGCGCTCAAGGGGATGTACCCGCCGGGCTCCACCTTCAAGATCATCACGGCCATAGCCGGCCTGGAGGAAGGGCTCATCGACGAGCACACCACCATCCAGTGCACCGGCTCCTACAAGTTCGGCAACAGCACCTTCCGCTGCTGGGAGCACAAGGGGCACGGCTCGGTCGACCTGAAGAAGTCGCTGCGGGAGTCCTGCGACGTCTACTACTACAAGCTGGCCGAGCGCCTGGGCGTGGACCGCATCGCCAAGTACGCCAAACGCTTCGGCCTGGGGACACCGCTCGGCATCGGGCTGGAGAACGAGAAGGGCGGGGTGATCCCGACCCAGGAGTGGAAGCTCAAGCGCTTCGGCAAGAAGTGGTATTCAGGCGAGACCCTCCCGGTCGGCATCGGCCAGGGGTACGTGCTCACCACCCCGGTACAGCTTGCCTCGATGATCGCCACCGTAGCCAACGAGGGGACCATCTTCCGGCCGCACCTGGTCAGGCGGGTCGTCGATGCGGATGGCAAGGTGCTGCAGGACTTCGCGCCGCAGGTGCTGGGGAAGACCGGCCTGAAACCTGAGACGTACCGTTTCGTCAAGGAAGGGCTCCTGGCCGTCGTCAACGAGGCCCACGGCACCGGCGGTGCCTCCCGGCTCTGGGAGGTCAAGGTGGCGGGCAAGACCGGTTCGTCCCAGGTGGTCAAGCTGCGCGACAGCAAAGGGGGGGTGCCGTACCGCTTCCGCGACCATGCGCTGTTCGTCTCCTTTGCCCCCTATGAGAAGCCGGAAATAGCGGTCGCCGTCATCGTCGAGCACGGCGAGCACGGCGGGTCGGCGGCGGCGCCGGTGGCCGGCAAGATCCTGCGCTCCTACTTCGAAGGGAAGGGGGTCATCAAGAAACCGGTGCCAAAGCCCGTGCCCAAGGATGAAGAGGGGGGCGAAGGGGTGGCCGAGCCCGACACCGCCCCCCCCGCGCAACAATAACCCGACCGTTCAAATCCCCCTGAATCCCCCTTTGCAAAAGGGGGACTTGCACCAAAGGGGGACTTTCACCTGCGGAAGATAACCGCGGATAGCATGACGAGGAAGAGATGTTCGACAGACGGCTATTCACCAACTTCGACTGGACCCTGCTTGGGGTGGTGCTGCTCATCACCGCCTTCGGGGTGATCAATATATATAGCGCCTCGTCCTCGTACCGGGACATCGGCACGCCGTACTACCTGAAGCAGCTCTACTGGATCGTGGCCGGCCTTGGGCTGTGCCTCACCGTCTGCAGCCTCGACTACCACATGCTGGAGGACTTCTCCTACTGGCTGTACGGCGCGGTACTGGTGCTGCTGGTGCTGGTTCTGGTCGCCGGCAAGACCACCATGGGCGCCACGCGCTGGATCAGCCTGGGGTTCTTCAATATGCAGCCCTCGGAGCCGATGAAGATCGTCATCATCATGACCTTCGCCCGGTTCTTCAGCCGCTACCCGGTTTTCAAGGGGCTTACCCTGAAGGAGCTGGTGCAGCCGCTCTTACTGCTGGGCATCCCCGCGGCGCTGATCATGAAGCAGCCCGACCTGGGCACCGCCATCCTGGTCTCCCTGATCGCCGGCACCATGCTCCTCTTCGTCGGTGTGCGCTGGTCGGCCCTGGGCACCATCTTCGCCGCCGCAGTCCCCATCGTCTTCGTCGCCTGGCAGTTCCTGCTCCACGACTACCAGAAAAAGCGCATCTACAACTTCCTCAACCCGGACCTCGACCCGCTGGGGAGCGGCTACCACATCATCCAGAGCAAGATCGCCGTCGGCTCCGGCGCCACCTTCGGCAAGGGGTTCATGCAGGGGACCCAGTCCCAGCTGCGCTTTTTGCCCGAGCAGCACACCGATTTCGCCTTCTCCGTTTTCGCCGAGGAATGGGGCTTTCTGGGCTGCCTGCTCATACTTACCCTCTACCTGTTCCTGATCCTGTGGGGGCTGGGGATCGCCAAAAAATGCAACGACCGCTTCGGCTCCCTGCTCGCGGTCGGGGTCACCGCCATGCTCTTCTGGCACATCGCCATCAACATGGGGATGGTGATCGGCCTGATGCCGGTAGTCGGGGTGCCGCTCCCCTTCTTCTCCTACGGCGGGACCTCGATGGTCACCTCCATGGTGGGGGTGGGTATCCTGCTCAACATCAGCATGCGGCGCTTCATGTTCTAACCACCGCCGGGGCTTTTCGGCCCCATAGGAGCGCCACTCATGCACATCGCCCTCGTCGAGCCCTACTGCACCGGGTCGCACGCCGCCTGGGCCAACGAATACGCCGCCCGTTCCGGCCACGTGGTGGAACTCTTCACGCTGGCGGGCCGCAACTGGAAGTGGCGCATGCACGGCGGCGCGGTGACGCTCGCCAGCCGCTTCCTCGCCGCGGGCAGGAGGCCCGACCTCATCCTCGCCACGGACATGCTCGACCTGACCACCTTCCTGGCGCTGACCAGGCCGCTCAGCGACCGCTGCCCGAGCGCCATCTACTTCCACGAGAATCAGCTCACCTATCCCTGGTCCCCGGGCGACCCCGACGTCGGCGCGCAGCGCGACCTGCACTACGCCTTCATCAACTACGTGAGCGCCCTGGCCGCCGACGCGGTCCTCTTCAACTCCCGCTACCATATGGATTCTTTCCTGGGCGAGCTTCCCGCCTTCCTGAAGCGCTTCCCCGACGCAGTCGAACTCGCCAGCGTGGACGCCATCGCCGGGAAGAGCCGGGTGCTCCCCCTGGGGCTGGACCTGGCCAAGCTGGAAGGCTTTCGCCCGCAGGGAACGCCCGAGGCGGAAGCGCCGCTGTTGCTCTGGAACCACCGCTGGGAGTACGACAAGGCGCCGGAGGCGTTCTTCCAGGCGCTGTACCAACTGGCGGAAGAGGGGGTCGAGTTCCGGGTGGCGGTGCTGGGGGAGTCCTTCGGGCGGGCGCCGGCGGTCTTCAACCAGGCGCGGGAGAGGCTGGGCGCGCGCGTGGTGGAATGGGGCTACCAGAAGAGTTTCGGCGAGTATGCGCAGTGGCTCTGGCGTGCGGACATTCTGCCGGTGACCTCGCGCCAGGAATTCTTCGGCGCCAGCGTGGTGCAGGCGCTTTACTGCGGTTGCCAGGCGCTGCTGCCGCACCGGCTCGCTTATCCGGAACACGTGCCGGACGGACTCGGGAAGGCGGTACTGTACCGCGAGGATGAGTCGCTGGTAGTGCGGTTGCGGGAACTGCTGACGGGAGAGGGTAAGGCGCGGACGGCTTTGGACCGGCACGTGGCGCGCTACGACTGGGGGCGCATGGCTGCGGTCTACGATGACTTCTTTGCCGGGCTGGTTGCCGGTGCAGGTGCAGGGGTGCAGGAGATTGCTCTCGGCTGGTGAGGAAGGAGCGGACGGCGGAGGGGGGGCGCCTGCGGCGCCCCCGTTCCCGTTTAGGCGGCGTGCTTGTTCACGGTAATGATCTGGGATGCTTTCTCGAGCCAGACGGTACCGCAGGAGGTGCATTCCAGCAGGTCTTTGGCGTAGCCGTCGGAATGCATATCGATCTCGATTCCTATCTTGTTGTCACAATGCGGGCATTTCATGTTTGTTTCTCCCCAACGCGGAAATTTTGATTTTGACAATATATAGAACGGATTGTGTTGGTCAAGTGCTATTTTTTCGAAAAAGTGACCTAAAACAGTAGTTTAGCTTTTGTCTCCCCCTCCATTCCTGAGCCTTCATTTTAAAACATTTCTTTTTTTTAGGTCAATGTCATTGCCATTCTCATTCGTAAACAACCGTATTTACACGAACATTTCCACAATCAAACAAAGGTATGCTTTAAGGCAGTTCTGGCGTTGACCTTTGCGTAAAATGAGTGGGGTGCCGAAAAAAATATTCAGGCCTGAAATCCTGGAACAACGGTTTGACGGAGCGTATACGGTATCGGGGCGTGGACCTGCATCTGCCTAAATTTCCGCTGGAAATTTTGGGTCTTAAATGATATATTTGCGCTCGCTAATTTGCCGGCCGTATCGGAGGTGTGACATGAAAGAAGCCATGTTCTACCAGAAGCTGGACGGGGAGCGCGTGCGCTGCGGGCTGTGCCGTTTCGGCTGCCTGATCGTGTCGGGGCAGCGTGGCCGTTGCCGGGTGCGGGAGAACCGTGACGGGGTGTTGTACACCCTGGTCTATGGCAACCTCGTTGCCGAGCATGTCGATCCCATCGAGAAGAAGCCGCTTTTCCATCTCCTGCCGGGGACCCGCTCCTACTCCGTGGCTACCGTCGGCTGCAATTTCAGGTGTCTGCACTGTCAGAACTACACCATTGCCCAGCCGGATGAACGGTCCGTGGCGCGTTCCGGCACTTTCGTAGAGCCCAAGACCGTGGTGGAGCGGGCCCTGGCCACGGGATGCCGCTCCATCGCGTACACCTACACCGAGCCGACCATCTTCTTCGAGTATGCCTACGAGACCGCCAAGCTGGCCAAGGCGGCGGGGCTCAAGAACATCTTCGTGACCAACGGCTACATCACCAGCGAAGCCCTGGCCACCATCGCCCCCTACCTCGACGCCGCCAACATCGACCTCAAGGGATTCAGCGAGTCGTTCTATCGGGAGGTGGTGGGCGCCGCGCTCGGGGAGGTTCTGGACTGCATCCGCGACTACAAACGGCAGGGGATCTGGGTCGAGCTCACCACGCTGGTGATTCCCAACCGCAACGATTCCGAGTCCGAGTTGCGCGACCTTGCCCGCTTCATCGCCACCGAGGTCGGGGTGGAGACCCCCTGGCACGTGACCCAGTTCTACCCGACCCACCGCCTCACCGACCAGCCGCGCACCCCGGTGGAAACCCTGCGGGAGGCAAGGCGTATAGGGCAGGAGGCGGGGCTGCGTTACGTGTACGAAGGGAACGTGCCGGGCGAGGGGGGCGAAAACAGTTATTGCTCTTTCTGTGGCTCCCTGCTAATTAAGAGGCTTGGCTACCTGGTGGAAAAGAATCTTCTCTGCAATGGAACCTGCCCCGGCTGCGGGGCGGTCATCGAGGGTGTATGGACGTAACGCGGCGCATGGCCCGGTGGGCCAAGCTCTCGGAACCTGGGCTCATCTCTTTTCTGTTTCAGATCCTTCTGGGAATTGGCGTCGTCCTGTTGTTCTGGGTCCTCGATGGCTTGGTCGACTACCTGGTCTTCGGCGGGAAACCCCTGGCTGACTTTGTCCTGGCTTCAGAAACGCACCACGACTTCGCCCTGGTGTTCTTCCTGGTCTGCGCCCTTTTGCTCTACAGCCGCCGCGCCCACCGCAACGAAGCCGCGCTGGAAAAGGCCCTGCAGAATGCGCTGGAGGAGGCCCAAAGGGAACGGGCCAAGATGGAAGGGATCTTCGAGGCCCTGGGTGAGGCCGTCTCCATCCAGGACCCCGATCTCAAGGTGCTTTATCAAAACCCGGCCCACCAGCGCATGACCGGCGCCCATGCCGGTCGCTACTGCTACGAGGCGTACCGCAAGGAGAGCGCGGCCTGCGCCGGGTGCCACATTCTTGGCTCCTTCGAGGACGGCAAGGTGCACCGCGCCGAGCTCGGGCCGGAAGCCTCCGCCACCGGGGGATATGTGGAGCTGATCGGCTCTTCGCTGAAGGGGAGTGACGGCAAGCCCCTCTTCGGCATCGAGATCGTGCGCGACATCACGGCACGCAAGCTGGCCGAACAGGAAACCGCCGCTCTCAACGCGGCGCTTACCCACCAGGCCGCGGAACTGCAACAGGCCAACCAGGAACTCGAGGCATTCTGCCACGCCATCTCCCACGACATGCGTGCTCCGCTCACCCGGGTGTACAGCTCGGCCCAGGAACTGCGGGGCTACCGCGAACAGCTGGACGACAACGGCCGCTTCTTCGTCGACCTCGTTCATGACGGCTGCATCCAGATGGAGGCGCTGCTCGACTCGCTGATGGTGCTCTGCCGCGTCACCGAGGTGGAGATTTCCTGCACCACCTTCGATCTCGTTCCCTCCGCCCGGGAGATAGCGGCCCAACTGCGCCAGGATTACCCGGAACGTCCGGTCACCTTCCGCGTCCCCGAACAACTCCCGGTGTACGGTGACCCGCAGCTTTTGCGGGTGGTGCTGGAAAACCTGCTTTCCAACGCCTGGAAGTACAGTGCCAAGGTGGAGGCCCCGGTGGTCGAGTTGGGCTCGCAGAGGACGGAACAGGGGGAGACTCTCATCTTCATCCGGGACAACGGCGCCGGCTTCGACAGCACCCGCGCCGGGCAGCTGTTCCAGCCCTTCAAGCGGCTGCACACCTACCGGGAATTCCCCGGTACCGGTCTGGGACTCGCCACCGTGCGCCGCATCGTGCGCCGTCACAACGGCCGCGTCTGGGGCGAAGGTGAACCCGGCCGCGGCGCCACCTTCTACTTCACCCTCCCGGGGTGACGCGGAAACGGTTGCCCCGGAATCGCCATTCATGCTATACATCAACTTTCTTTCAATAAAATTCACGTGATGAAGAGGTTTTCTTCTTGAAGGTTTCACTGCTACGTCGCTTCTGGGTTACTTTCTCCGTCTGGGTAATCGGCAGCTACGCCTCACTTCTGAACCGGTTCCGCGTCGAGGGTGCCCGGCACATCCCCGCCGACGGGGGTGTCCTGATCGCCTCCAACCACATCTCCGCCTACGACACCGTCTTTCTCCCCTGGGCCGTGATCCGCAGTCATCCCATGCAGATGCTCTGGGCCCCCGCCAAGGAGGAACTCTTCTCCGGGTTCATGGGGCTGGTCTACCGTTCCTGGGGCGCCTTCCCGGTGCGCCGCGGCCGCGACGTACGCGCCGGCAAGCAGATCAACGCGCTCCTGGCGGACCAGAAGGTGATGCTCTTCCCCGAGGGGACCAGGCACAAGGACGGCGTGCTCGGCAAGGGTAACCGCGGCGTGGGCAAGATCATCTACGACACCAGGCCGCACGTGATCCCGACGGCGCTCACCGGCATCAACCGCTGGAAGTTCCCGGCGATGGGACTGCAGGGGGGCGTCGTCTTCGGTGCGCCGCTCGATTTCAGCGACCTGTACCAGCTCGAGGACTGCAAGGAGACCCACCAGATGATCGTGGACCGCGTCATGGACGCCATCGCCGCGCTGCTGCAGCAGCAGGGAGGACGGCCGCATGCGGGTTGAGATCTTTTGCGACGGCGCCTGCAGCGGCAACCCCGGGGTCGGCGGCTGGGGGAGCATCCTGCGCTACGGCGACAAGGTGAAGGAGCTCTCCGGCGCCGAGGGCGAGACCACCAACAACCGGATGGAGATGAGCGCCGCGATCCAGGCGCTGGAGGCGCTGACCCGCCCCTGCGAGGTGGTGGTCACCACGGACTCGCAGTATCTCGCCAAGGGGATGACCGAGTGGCTCTCCGGGTGGGTGAAAAGGGGATGGGTGAACTCCAAGAAGGAGCCGGTCCTGAACCGCGATCTCTGGGAGAAACTGCTGGCCCTGGCCAAGATGCACCGCATCACCTGGGTCTGGGTGCGCGGTCACAACGGCCACGTGGAAAACGAGCGCTGCGACGAACTGGCGCGGGCGGCCATCGACAGCTACCGGGCCGGCGCCGGCAGGTAGGGGCTTCAGGCTCCCGATATCGAGGGTGTAGTGGATTACTTTATCATCGAGGTCTCCGAGGAGGAGGTCCGGCGCGAGCGTGAAAAGGCGCGCGAACTGCGGCGCAGCCAGTGGTGGAAGAACCGGGTGGCCAAGGGAGTCTGCCACTGGTGCCAGGGGAAGTTCCCCCCGGCGGAACTCTCCATGGACCACATCGTTCCCGTGATCCGGGGCGGCAAGTCCGCCAAGGGAAACGTGGTCCCGTGCTGCAAGGAATGCAACAACAAGAAGAAGCACATGCTCCCCATCGAATGGCAGGAATACCTGGAAGGGATGGGGCGGGACGGCGGTGCCGGTACCGACTGAGGCTGCCGTGGAGATAGAGTTTTGAGCCAAAAGATCAAGGCGGTCATCTACGACTGCGACGGCGTATTGTTCGACTCCTTCGAGGCCAACTACGCCTTTTATCACCTGATACTGGAGCGCTTCGGCAAGCCCGCCATCGACCGCGGGGACCACGACACCATGCGCATCCTGCACACCTACTGCAACAAGGACGTACTGGAATACCTGTTCGCCGGCGACGACCGGATGGACGAGGTGCGCGCCTTTTCCGCCAGCATCGACTACCGCAAGCTCTTCCCGCTCATGGTGATGGAGCAGGGGCTGCGCGAGACCCTGGACGCCTTGAAGGGGAGGGTGGAGCTGGCGATCTGCACCAACCGCGCGAGCTCGATGGATATGCTGCTCGCCGACTTCGGGCTGGACGGCTACTTCAGCTGCGTCATGACCGCCGGGAGGGTGAAGAACCCCAAGCCGCATCCGGAGCCGCTCTTCAAGGTGCTGGAGCACTACGGCCTCGCGCCGGAGGAGGCCCTCTTCGTGGGCGACTCCGACGTCGACCGCCGCGCCGCCCAAGGGGCCGGGGTCCCCTTCGTCGCCTACCGCGGCGAGCTGGGCTGCGCTACCAGGATAGATAGACACCAGGATCTGCTGTTACTGCTTTAGCCACCGGAGGGTCGGATCAATGGAGCCTGTGCCGCAGGAAGATGCAGAGAAGCTGTTCAGCCGTGCCCTCGCCGCCTTTTCCGCAGGCGAGTACCAGGCGGCCCTGGCCCAGCTGGAGCGGGCTCTCAAGCTGGAAGACAACCCGCTGCTGCACTCCTACCTTGGCCTGTGCATCGCCAAGGAGCGGGGCCAGGTGAAGAAGGGGCGGGAGCTCTGCCTGGCCTCCCTGGAGCTGGAGCCGGAGAACCCGGTGCACTACCTGAACCTGGCCCGGGTGCACCAGGTGGCCCGGGACAAGCCGCAAGCCCTGGAGGCGCTCAGGAAGGGGATGTCGGTCGGGGGGAGCGAGGAGATCAAGGCGCTCCTGGCCACACTGGGCACCAGGAAACCGCCGCCGCTGCGTTTCCTTTCCCGGGATCACTTCCTGAACAAGTGGCTGGGCATCGCTCTTTCCCGAGTGGGCCTGCGTTGAACCCGGTTCCGTAGTATACTTCTCCTCGTTTGCCCTAACAGAGTACGAGGAGGTGCCAGATGACCGACCGATTCAAAGAACAGGGTGCTTTCAGCTGGTTCGAACTGACCACGGATGACGTTGCCGCCGCACAATCGTTCTACGGCAGGCTGTTCGGCTGGAGTACCGAGCGCTGGGACGGGGAGGCGGATTACACCCTGATCAAGGTCGCCGGCAAGGAGGTGGCGGGGATGGCGCCCGCCGGCCCCGGGCGCCGCAAACCGCTGGGATGGGGTGTCTACGTCACGGTGACCGATGTGGACCAGACTGCCGCCAAGGCCGAGGAACTGGGAGGGAAGGTGCTGGTCCCGCCAACCGACATCCCGAGGGTGGGGCGCTTCTGCGTGCTCCAGGACCCGCAGGGCGCGGTGCTGAGCGCCATCACCTACTGCCGCCCGTAAAAGTCGTAACATAAACGTCAAAGGCCGCGCCCGGTTTCCCCGGCGCGGCCTTTTCTTGTGCCTTCCCTTATTCCCTCTCCCTCCGGGAGAGGGTGCCCGAAGGGCGGGTGAGGGATCCTTCTCACCGGCTGCTGCCCTCACCCTGGCCCTCTCCCGGAGGGAGAGGGGATGTGGACGACGTGGCCTAGATCCCCAAGATCATCGACAGATCGTGCAGTTGATCCTGTTGGGTCTTCTCGCTCACCACCACCGTCTCCAGCGAGGTCAGGCAGATCTCGCCGCAGCAAAGCCCCACCATCTTCCCCTTTTCTCCCGCCAGCAGGTGCTCGACCGCGGCGTGGCCGAAGCGGCTTCCCAACAGGCGGTCGAACACCGAGGGCGCTCCGCCGCGCTGGTAGTGCCCGAGCACGGTGACCCGGGTCTCGAAGCCGATGGCGTCCTTGATGTTGTCGGCGATGTTCTGGGCGCGCCCGGCCCCCTCGGCCAGGATGATGATGGCGTTGCTGCGCCCTTCCTCGTAGCGCATCCTGAGCTGGTTGCACAGGTCGGCTATGTCGCATTCCACCTCGGGGATGATGGCGTATTCGGCGCCGGTGGCTATGGCGCTCATGCTGGCCAGGTAGCCGGAGTTTCTTCCCATCACCTCGATGACGAAGGCGCGGTCGTGCGAGCTGGCGGTGTCCTTGATGCAGTCGACGGCGTAGATGATGTTGTTGAGCGCGGTGTCCACGCCCAGGGCCATGTCGGTGTAGGCGATGTCGTTGTCGATGCTGGCGGGGATCCCCATCACCGGCACCCCCATGCGGTGCAGGGCGAGGGCGCCGTTCAGTGAGCCGTCCCCGCCGATCACCACCAGTCCCTCGACCCCCAGGTCCTGCAGGTGCCGGACCGCCTTCTCCCGCCCCAGCACGGTGCGGAACTCCTCGCTGCGGGCCGACTGCAGGAAGGTGCCGCCGCGGTGCAGGATCCCGGCTACGTCCCTGGTGGTCATCTCCAGCAGGTCGCCCTTCAAAAGGCCGGCGTACCCCTTCCTGAAGCCGACCACCTGCACCCCGTGTCCCAGCGCCGTGCGCGTTGCGCTCCTGATCGCCGCGTTCATGCCGGAGCAATCTCCGCCGCTGGTGAGTATCCCGATCTTCTTCATGCTCTGACTCCGCTGGAGGTTAGTGTGCCGGGGGGGGATGCCCCCGGGCAAAGCAAGCTTGAATATATCATGGGGTGTCGCATTTTCAACAAGGCCTTACCGCTCGGGATCGTTCGTCTTTTCCCGTTGTCCCCTGACCCAGGCCATACGCTCGCGGATGCTTTTCTCGTAGCCGCTCTCTTTCGGTGCGTAGAAGCGCCGCCCCGAGAGTTGCTCCGGGAGGTAGCCCTGCGCCACGATGCCGTCCCGGTAGTCGTGCGGGTAGAGGTAGCCCTTGCCGTAGCCCAGACCCTTCATGAGCTTGGTGGGGGCGTTTCTGATCTGCATGGGGACCGGGAGGCCGCCGGACTTTCTCACCTCGGCCAGGGCTTCGTTGATCCCCGTGTAGCTCGCGTTGGACTTGGGGGCGGTGGCGAGGTAGGTGACGGCCTGCCCCAGGATGATCCTTCCCTCGGGCATCCCCACCAGGCGGAACGCCTCCAGCGCCGATACCGCCATCTGCAGCCCGCGCGGGTCGGCGTTGCCCACGTCCTCGGAGGCGAAGATGACCATGCGGCGCAGGATGAAGATGGGGTCTTCCCCCGCCTCGATCATGCGCGCCAGCCAGTAGAGCGCGGCGTCCGGGTCGGAGCCCCGCATCGACTTGATGAAGGCGGAGATGACGTTGTAGTGCTCCTCGCCCCCCTTGTCGTAGAGCAGCGGCTTCTTCTGCGATGCCTCGCGGGCGATATCCAGGGAGATCTCGCCGTCGCGCGCCAGCCTGGCCGCCGTCTCCAGGGTGTTGAGCGCGATGCGGGCGTCGCCGCCGGCCTGCTCGGCCAGGAAGGAGAGGGCGTCCTCGGAGGCGGCGAGCTCGAACTCCCCGAGCCCGCGCTCCCGGTCGTTCAGGGCGTTCACCAGGATCTGGCGCACGTCCTCGTCGGCAAGCGGGTTCAAAACGAGCACCTTGCAGCGCGACAAAAGCGGCGCGATCACCTCGAAGGAGGGGTTCTCGGTGGTGGCGCCGATCATGGTGAAGGTGCCGCGCTCCACGTAGGGGAGGAAGGCGTCCTGCTGGCTTTTGTTGAAGCGGTGGATCTCGTCCACGAAGAGGATGGTGCGCTTGCCCTGGAACTTGAGGATGTCCTCGGCTTCCTTGACCACCTCGCGGATCTCCTTGATGCCGCTCATGATGGCCGAGAAGAAGATGAAGTGGCTCTTGGTGGCGCCCGCGATGATGCGGGCCAGGGTGGTCTTGCCGGAGCCCGGAGGGCCCCAGAAGATGAGGGAGGTGACCCGGTCGGTTTCGATCAGGCTTCTCAGGAGCTTCCCTTCACCCAGAAGGTGCCCCTGGCCCAGGTATTCGGAGATGGTGCGGGGCCGCATGCGTTCGGCAAGCGGTGCGAATCGTGCGTCGGTTCCGTTGAAAAGATCCAATCAATGCCTCTGTAGTTCCACGGTCCCCGGGAGGATGTTCACCGGCTTGATGCCCCAGATTTCGCGGGCGTACTGGTCGATGGTCCTGTCGCTGGAGAACTTGCCCATGCCGGCGCAGTTGAGTATCGCGCGCCGCGCCCACTCGTCGGGCTGTTTGAACAGCTCGGCCACCTTCTCGTGGCAGGCGACGTAGGAAGCGTAGTCGGCCAGGAGCATGTAGTGGTCCCCCAGGTTCAAAAGGGAGTCGGTGAGCGGTGTGAACAGGTCGGGAGCCCAGGGGGAGAAGAAGCCCGAGGCGATCATGTCCAGTACCCGCTTCAGTTCCCGGTTGCCGTTGTAGTATTCCCGCGGATTGTAGCCACGCGCGCGCAGCTGCGACACCTCGGCCGCGGTCATGCCGAAGATGAAGATGTTGTCGCGTCCCACCTCTTCCATGATCTCGATGTTGGCGCCGTCGAGGGTGCCGATGGTGAGGGCGCCGTTCAGGGCGAACTTCATGTTGCCGGTCCCGGAAGCCTCGGTGCCGGCGGTGGAGATCTGCTCGGAGAGGTCGGAGGCGGGGAAGATCTTTTCCGCCAGCGAGACGCTGTAGTTGGCTAAAAACACCACCTTGATCCGTCCCGCCACGTCCGGGTCGTGGTTGACCACGGCGGCCACGGCGTTGATGAGCCGGATGATCAGCTTGGCGGTCGCGTAGGCCGGCGCTGCCTTGCCGGCGAAGATGAAGGTGCGCGGCACCACGTAGGCTCCCGGGTTGTCCTTGATCCGGTTGTAGAGCGTGATGATGTGCAGCACGTTCAACAGCTGGCGCTTGTACTCGTGCAGCCGTTTCACCTGCACGTCGAAGAGCGAGTCGGGGTCGACGTCGAGGTCGTTGTGCTGCTTGATGTAGCGGCACAGCCCCTCCTTGTTGCTCCGCTTCACCTGGCGCCAGCGCGCGATGAACTCCGGGTCGGACGCGATGGCGGAGAGCTTCTCCAGGTCGTACAGGTTGGTGGTCCAGCCGCCGCCGATGTACTCGTCGATCAGCGCCGAGAGGGCGGGGTTGGACATCTTGAGCCAGCGCCTCTGGGTGATGCCGTTGGTCTTGTTGTTGAAGCGCTCCGGGTACATCTCGTAGAAATCGCGGAACAGCTCGTTCTTGAGGATCTCGGTGTGCAGCGCGGCGACGCCGTTCACCGAGTGGCTCCCCACGATGGCCAGGTGCGCCATGCGGATCTTTCTTTCCCAGTGTTCCTCGACGATGGACATCCGGGCCAGACGCTCGGGCTCGTTGGGGAAATGCTCCCGGATCTCCTTGAGGAAACGCTCGTTGATCTCGTAGATGATCTGCAGGTGCCGCGGCAGGATCTGCTCGAAGAACCAGACCGGCCACTGCTCCAGCGCCTCGGGGAGGATGGTGTGGTTGGTGTAGGCGAAGGTTTTCTTGGTGATGTCCCACGCCTCCTCCCACTCGACCCCTTCCACGTCCATGAGCACGCGCATCAGTTCGGGAATGGCGAGGGTGGGGTGGGTGTCGTTCAACTGGATGGCCACCTTGTCCGGCAACAGCCGCATGTCCTGGTGCTTCTTCTTGAAGCGGTAGATGACGTCGTGCACGGTGGCCGAGGCGAGGAAGTACTCCTGCTTGAAGCGCAGTTCCTTCCCCTCCACCACGTTGTCGGCGGGGTAGAGCACCTTGGAGATGGTCTCCGACTGCATCTTCTTTTCCACGGCGCGGATGTAGTTCCCCTCGTTGAAGAACTTGAGGTCGAACTCGCGGCTGGACTTGGCGCTCCACAGCCTGAGCGTGTTGACGCTCTGGGTCTGGTAACCGGGGATGGGGGTGTCGTAGGCCATGGCCATGACGTCGTCGGTGTCCACCCACTCGCGCACCAGCTTGCCGTTGGCGTCGGGGGTCGAGATGACCCGGCCGTAGAACTTCACCGTGTGCAGGTGCTCCTGGCGGTCCAACTCCCAGGGGTTGCGGTAGCGCAGCCAGTTGTCGGGGATCTCCACCTGGGCGCCGTCGATGATGTGCTGGCGGAAGATGCCGTACTCGTAGCGGATGCCGTAGCCGTAGGCGGGGATGGACATGGTGGCCATGGAGTCGAGGAAGCAGGCGGCGAGCCGCCCCAGGCCGCCGTTGCCGAGGCCCGCGTCCTGTTCCTCGTTGACGATCTGGTCGAAGTCGTTGCCCAGGGAGCTGATGGCGTCCTTGAAGTCCTCCCACAGCCCCAGGTTGATCAGGCTGTTGCTGAGGGTCCTTCCCATCAGGAACTCCATGGACATGTAGTAGACTCTCTTGTAGTCGGAGTTGTAGTACGCTTGCTGGGTGTCGAGCCAACGCTCAACGAGGTAATCGCGGACCGCATAGGCGAGGGCGTTGAACCTGTCATAAGCTGTAGCGGAGTATTTGTCCTTTCCCAGTGTGTATTCGAGGTGTTCCAGAAAGGACTTGATAATGAGCATCTGCTTGTCAAGCTCTTCGTTCACGCCTATCTGCTCTTCAGTCATGAGTCACCCTGCATCTGCACGTAGTTATTGTGGGAAAGGTCTCTGCGGGACTACTTGGGGTGCGCCAGTTTTCCGTTGGACATGATACACCAACTGTGCTAGTAAATCCTAGATTACAGTACAAGTAAAGGGCTCGTGATGAAAAAAATCGCCATTTTCGCGAAAGTACACGATCCGCGTTGCCTGGGGGTCGCCGAGGAACTGATCGAGTGGTTGGCGGCCCGCGGCGTTACCGCCCACGTCGAGGAACATCTTTCGCGCAGGCTCAGACGCACCACGCTCGCCGAGAGCTCCGAGAGTTCCGAAATAGCGCGCGACGCCGACCTCGTGGTGGTGCTCGGCGGGGACGGCACGTTGATCGCCGCTGCCCGCCTCATCGGCGAGTGCGACGTCCCGATCCTGGCGGTCAACCTGGGGAGCCTCGGTTTCCTCACCGAGATCACCCTGGACGAGCTCTACCCGTCCATGGAGCGCTGCCTGGCCGGCGACTTCGAGGTGACCGAGCGCATGATGCTCCTGGCGAGCGTCGAGCGCGACGGTGCCGTGGTCGAGCTGCACCGCGTGCTCAACGACGTGGTCATCAACAAGGGGGCCCTGGCCAGGATCATCGACATGGAGACCTCGGTGACCGGGCGCTACCTGACCACCTTCAAGGCCGACGGCCTGATCATATCGACCCCGACCGGCTCGACCGGCTACTCCCTTTCCGCCAACGGTCCCATCCTGCACCCGGAACTGGAGTGCATCTCCATCACCCCGATCTGCCCGCACACCCTGACCAACCGGCCGCTGGTGGTGGACGCGCAGGCCCAGATCGCCATCAAGCTGAACTACGCACCGGACGAGTCCGTGTTCCTCACCCTGGACGGCCAGGTGGGGATGAAGCTTCTTTCCGGCGACGTCATTCAGATTCGGAAGGCCCCTCACGTGACGCGCCTGATCCAGTCCCGCAGCAAGGACTACTTCGAGGTGCTCCGCACCAAGCTCAAATGGGGTGAACGCTAAGTGCTCAGAGAGCTCCAGATAACCAACCTCGCCATCATCGACAGGCTGCACGTGGAATTCAGCCCGGGGCTCAACATCCTCACCGGCGAGACCGGCGCGGGCAAGTCCATCATCATCGACGCGGTGAACCTGATCCTGGGCGGGCGCGGCAGCGCCGACCTGATCCGCTCCGGCGCCAAGGAGGCCTCCGTGGAGGCCGTCTTCGACCTCTCCGGGCGGGATGGGCTGCTTCAGGCGCTCGCGCAGGCCGGGATCGAGTGCGACGGCGAGCTGCTGGTGCGGCGCGTGGTCGCGGCCGGCGGCAAGAGCCGCGTCTTCATCGGCGGCGGCCTGGCCACCACGTCGCTCCTCTCCGAGATCTGCCGCAACCTGATCAACATCTACGGGCAGCACGACGCGCAGAGCCTTTTGAAGACCGAGCAGCACCTGCTTCTTCTGGACGGCTACTGCGGGGCGCTCCCCCTGCGCGCCGACTTCGCCGCACGCTACGAGCAGTGCCAGGCGGCGAAACACGAACTGCAGGCGCTCGAGGCGGGGGAGCGCGAGGCCGCGCGCCGGCTCGACCTGCTCGCCTTCCAGAGCAACGAGATCGCCGAGGCCAAGCTCACCCCCGGTGAAGAAGAGGAGCTGGCCGAAGAGCGCGCCCGGCTGGCGCACAGCGAGAAGCTGATGGGCGCCTCGCAGGGCGCCTTCGACGCCCTCTACGGCGGCGAGGCAACCCTGCTGGGGAGTCTCGCCAGCATCATCGCCGGGGTAGCCGACGCAGGTCGCATCGACCCGGCGCTGGCTCCGGTCACCGAGGCGCTCGAGGCGGCCTACGCGCAGCTGGAAGATGCCTCGCTCACCCTGCGCGACTACGCGGCCCGCGTCGAGTCCGACCCGGCCCGGCTGGAGGAGATCGAGGACCGCCTCGACGCCATCGGCCGCCTCAAGAAGAAGTACGGCGCCAGCATCGGGGAGATCCTCGAGTACCAGCGCCAGGTGGACCAGGAACTGTCGGTGCTCACCAACCTGGAGGGGACCCGCGGCGAGCTGCAGCAGCGCATCGCGCAGCTGGAGCAGGAACTGGCGGCGCTGGGCGCCAGGCTGACCAGGGCGCGCCAGGACGGCGCCCAGAAGCTCAAGCAGGGTATGGAGCACGAACTCGCGGAACTGGCCATGAAACACGCCGTCTTCGAGACCTCCTTCGAGAAGAGTGTTGACGCGAAGAGCTACGGCTTCGAGCGCGCCGAGTTCCTCTTCTCCCCGAACCCGGGCGAGCCCCCCAAACCGCTGGCGAAGATCGCCTCCGGTGGCGAGCTCTCCCGGCTCATGCTGGCGCTGAAGCAGCTGCATCCCGATTCCGAGGTGCCCACGCTCATCTTCGACGAGGTGGATACCGGCATCGGCGGGGCAACCAGCGCGCTGGTGGGCGAGAAGCTGAAACGGGTGGCCCGCGAGCAGCAGGTGCTGGCCATCACCCACCTGCCGCAGGTGGCCGCCTTTGCCGACCAGCACTTGAAGGTCGAGAAGAAGGTCGCCGACGGGCGCACCGCCACCGGCGTGGAGCTCCTGGAAGGGGAGGAGCGGGTGGCCGAGGTGGCGCGCATGCTGTCCGGCGCGCGCGTCACGGAAAAGACCCTGGAGCACGCCAGGGAGTTGATTCAGGAGGCAGTGAGATGATCAGGAAGGCCAGGATTGGCGACGTAAAAGAGATTCAGAAACTATTGACCAACTTCGCGAGCCGCGGCGAGATGCTCTCCCGCTCGCTTTCCGAACTGTACGAGGCGTTGCGCGACTTCTACGTTTTCGAGGAGGACGGGCAGTTGCTCGGCACCTCCGCGCTGCACATCGTCTGGGAGGACCTGGCCGAGGTCCGTTCCGTGGCCGTCGCCGAGAGCGCCGGGCGGCGCGGCATCGGCAGCCAGGTGGTGGGAGCCTGCATCGAGGAGGCGCGTAGCCTGGGGCTCAAGAAGCTCTTCTGCCTCACCTACAAGCCTGACTTCTTCGCCAAGTTCGGTTTCAAGATCGCCGACAAGAGCGAGCTGCCGCACAAGGTGTGGGGCGACTGCATCAAGTGCGTCAAGTTCCCGGACTGCGACGAGATCGCGATGATTTTGGAGCTGTAAAGGCCGGAGAGGGCGTCGTCGACCTGTAGGGGCGAATAATCATTCGCCCCTCCTTTATGGCGTCGCCACCACAGGCATGCGTCCACATTCCCTCTTCCTCGGGGAGAGGGCTAGGGTGAGGGCATTGCCAAGGGCAAAAGACCCGCAGCCGGCAAGAGCCCTCACCCGCCCTTCGGGCACCCTCTCCCGGAGGGAGAGGGATTATTGGACATCACAGCAAATCACGAAGTTTGCCCCCGCAGTACCCACCCGATGGAAGCCGCAATGACACGGGCTCCCGGTCACTATCTTTCCGAGGCCACCATGGAACTGACACGACACGCCGACGCGGTGGAACGCCTGCTCAAGGGGCGCCAAATCGACGGCTACGAGATCGCCGTTTCCGGCTCGCGCGACCTTGCCATCGAGGTGAAACAGGGGAAGGTGGACGCCTTCCGCGTGGCGGAGCCGCTGGGCATCTCCCTGCGCCTGCTGGTGGGCCAGGGCATGGGCTTTTCCTATTCGACCGCCCTCGACGACGCCGCGCTGGAAAGCATGGTGCAGGGGGCGCTGGTCGCGGCCCGGGTGCAGACACCGGACGAGCATTTCACCTTTGCCCAAGCCGCCGCCTCCTATCCTGATACCCCCTGGCTCTTCGATCCCTCGCTCGCCTCAGTAGACGAATCGGTCAAGGTTGCCCGCGCTTTGGAACTGGAGCGCCTGGTGCTCGCGGTCGATCCGCGCGTGAAACGGGTGCGCAAATGCAGCTACGGCGAATCCACCTACCATTCCCTGGTCCGTAACTCCCTGGGCTTAAGCGCCGCCTACAGCGGCACCTACAACTCCTGCAGCGTCTCCGCCGTGGCGGAAGCCGACGGCGACGCCCAGACCGGCTGGGATTACGGCTTCTCGCCCTCCTTCGCCGGCATCGACCTGGCGGCGGTCGCCTCCGGCGCCGGGCGCAAGGCGACCGGGCTGTTAGGAGCGCGGACGCTGGCCACCATGCGCTGCCAGGCGGTGCTGGACAACCGCGTGGCAGCCGACCTGCTCGATGTCCTGTCCGGCTCCTTTCTGGCCGAAAACGTACACAAGGGGAAGTCGCTTCTGGCCGGCAGGGTAGGGGAGCGCCTGTTCTCCGGGCTGGTCTCCGTGCGCGACAACGGCCTCCTGCCGGGCGGCCTGGGGAGCGCGCCCTGCGACGGCGAGGGCGTGCCGCAGCAGGATACCGCGCTGGTGCAGGGGGGCGTGCTGCAGGGCTTCCTCTACGACAGCTACTGGGGCGGGCGCCTGGGGGCGCGCTCGACCGGCAATGCGGTGCGTAGCAGCATCAAGACCCCGCCCAAGGTCGGCCCCCACAACCTCCATGTCGAGCCCGGCACGGCAGATCTCGCCACACTGCTTACGGGGGTGCGCAAAGGGGTAATGATCACCGAGGTGATGGGCATGCACACGGCAAACCCCATCTCCGGTGACTTCTCGGTCGGTGCGGCAGGTTTTTACGTGGAAGATGGAGAGATCAGGTACCCGGTCAAGGGGCTGGCCCTGGCGGGAAACCTGCTGGAGATGTTTGCAAGGGTGGACCAGGTCGGCAGCGACCTGCGTTTCTTCGGCTCGACGGGTTCGCCGTCGCTGCGGATCGCCGAACTCGATATCAGCGGAACCTAGGACCGCCCCGGGCGGGTGCGGTCCTTCAGCAAGCTTTGCTTCTCTTACGCCTCTGCGTCCAGGATCTCGATCAGCCTGCGCACGAACGGGCTCACCACGGCGTAGTGCACCTCGACCCCGTCCCGGGTCCCCTCGATGATTCCCTTGTTCTTCAAAAGCGCCAGGTGCTGCGACACGGTCGCCTGGGGAAGCCCCAGGCATTCCCAGATGTGCTTCACGTTGCACTCCTGGGTGCACAGCCCTGCCACTATCTTCAGGCGGATCGGGTGCCCGAGCACCTTCAGCATCTCCGCTTCTTTTCCGTAATCTTTGGTCTTGTCAAATGCCAACTTGGTATCCTCCGGTTTGGGCTAAAGATAATCTATATATGCTGATTGCAATTGTCAACTGAATTACTTTGTTTCCTTCAGGAAGATTTCCTCGCTGAAGTGGCAGGCTGCCCGTTGCCCGGGCACTTTTTCCAGCAGTTCAGGGCGCTGCTCGCTGCATACCGGCTGCGCGTAGGGGCAGCGCGGGTGGAAGGGGCAGCCGCTGGGCGGGGCAACGGGGGAGGGGAGCTCGCCCTTGGCGATCACGTGCCGGGTCCTCTTCCCGGGGTCGATGCTCGGTATCGCGGAGAGGAGCGCCTCCGTGTAGGGGTGCAGGGGGCGGTCCAGCACCTGGTCGCGACTGCCGGTCTCCACGATGCGCCCGAGATACATGATGGCCACCCGGTCGCTCAGGTGGCGCAGCACCGAGAGGTCGTGGGTGATGAACAGGAAGGAGAGCCCGAGGTCCTTCTTCACGTCCTGCAAGAGGTTGATGATCTGCGCCTGGATGGAGAGGTCGAGGGCCGATACCGGCTCGTCCGCGATGATGAGGCGCGGCGACACGGCCAGGGCGCGCGCGATGCCGATACGCTGGCGTTGCCCGCCGGAGAACTCGTGCGGGAAGCGCATCATGTGCTCGGGGGAAAGCCCCACCCGCGTGAGCAGTTCGGCCACCTTGTCGCGCCGCCCGGCGGCATCGCCGATGCGGTGGATCTCCAGGGGCTCCCCGAGGATCTCGGCGACCCGCATGCGCGGGTTCAGCGACGAGAACGGGTCCTGGAACACCATCTGCACCTCTTTGCGGTACTGGGCCAGCTCGCTCTTGCTCATGCGCGCCAGTTCGCGCCCTTCATACTTGATGCTCCCCGAGGTGGGCGGGGTGAGGCCGGTCAAAAGCCTGGCCACGGTGGACTTGCCGCACCCCGACTCGCCGGCAAGGCCCAGCGTCTCACCCGGGTACAGCTCCAGGTCGATGCCGGCCACGGCGGTGAGGATCCGCTTCTCGGCGAACATGCCGCCGCGCACGGGGTACTGCTTCACCAGGTTGTCTGCGGTCAGAAGCGGCGTCATGATACCTTCCGGCAGCGCACCAGGTGTCCCGGCGCCACCTCCCTCATCGCTATGGTTTCCCTCTCGCAGGCGTCGTCGCCGATGGGGCAGCGCTCCCGGAAGGGGCAGCCGGCCAGGTCGCCGCGCAGGTCGGGGACCCCTCCGGCGAAGGTGGCGAGCTTCTCGCCGGGCGTCCCGAACTCCGGGAGCGAGGCGAGCAGCCCCTTGGTGTAGGGGTGCAAGGGGTTCTCGAACAGTTCGGCGGTGGGGGCGCTCTCCACGATCTCGCCGGCGTACATGATGGCGGTCCGGTGGGCGCGCTCGGCCACGATACCGAGGTTGTGGGTGATCAGGATCAGCCCCATGCGCTTTTCCGCCATGAGCCGGTCCAGAAGCTCCAGTATCTGCGCCTGGATGGTCACGTCCAAGGCGGTGGTCGGCTCGTCGGCGATGACCAGCTCCGGGCCGCAGGCAAGCGCCATGGCGATCATGACGCGCTGGCGCATGCCGCCGGAGAGCTGGTGCGGGTAGTCCTTGACCCGGTCCTTGGCGGCGGGGATGCCGACCTGGGTCAGTAGCTCCACCGCTTCGCGCTCGGCGGCCTGTGCGGAGAGGCCGCGGTGGATCCTGAGCCCCTCGGCGACCTGGAAGCCGACGGTGAAGACCGGGTTCAGCGAGGTCATCGGGTCCTGGAACACCATGGCGATCCGGTTGCCGCGGATCTCGCGCATGCGCTCCTCGGAGAGGGCCAGGAGGTCCTCCCCCTTGAAGCGGATCGACCCGGCAACGATGCGTCCGGGCGGGGGGACCAGCCTCAACACCGAGGCGGCCGTGATGCTCTTGCCGCAGCCGGACTCCCCCACCAGGGCCAGCGTCTCGCCCGGTTCGACGGTCAGGTCGACGCCGCGCACGGCCTTCAGCACGCCGGTTTTCAGGCGGAATTCGGTGCGCAGTCCTGTGATCTCTAGAAGTGCCGGCACAAGGGCTCCCGGTGCCCGCGAGGGCACAAAAAGGGCGCGGACCGGCTCTGCGGGCCGCGCTGCAAAGTTTTATCTTATACCATTATTTGAATTACTGGGCAATGCAGGAGTGAGTTGCGTTACCGGCCTTTTGCGGCGCGGGGACCACGTGCAGTCCCGGGTATTCCTCGCGCTGCGGCAGGAAATTGGGCGTCTTCAGGAGCTTGATGAAGATGGGGACCAGTTCGGGGTCGAACTGGGTGCCGGCGTTCTCGGCCAGCTCCTGGATGGCGACCTCGAGCTTGAGCGCCTTGCGGTAGGGGCGGTCCGAGGTCATGGCGTCGAAGCTGTCGGCGATGGCCAGGATACGGGACTCGAGCAGGAGTTCCTGCCCGGTCAGGCGGTTGGGGTAGCCCTTGCCGTCGTAGCGCTCGTGGTGCTGGCCGATGCACAGGCGCACGTCGTGCAGGAATTCGATCGGCTCCAGGATCTTCATGCCGATGGTGGGGTGCTGCTGCAGTTCGGCCACGTCGTCCCTGGTGAGGGTCTCCTCCTTGTGCAGCAGGGAGAGGTCGATGCCGATCTTGCCAATGTCGTGCAGGATGGCGGCGCGCTCGATCACCTTGAGGCGGTTGGCGGGAAGCTCGAGCTTTCTGGCCAGTGCCAGCGAGAAGCGGGTGACGCGCTCGGAATGGCCGCGGGTGTAGCTGTCGGAAGCCTCGATGGCGGAGACCAGGGCCTGGATGGTGTTCAGGTAGGTCTTTTGCTGCTCGTCGTAGAGCATGGCGTTCTTGATGGCGATCGAGGCCTGGGCCGCGATGGTGGAAAGAAGTTCCAGCTCCTCGTGGTTGTAGACCGTGTTGTTGAGCTTGTTGACCACGGTGAGGGTACCGATGATCTCGTCCTTGACCATGAGCGGCGCGCAGATCAGGGTCTTTCTCTCGAAGCCCAGCGGGCTGACGCGGTCGAATTCCGGGGTGAGGGCGATGTCGGCTATCAGAAGCGGCTTGCTGTTCTGGATCACCCAGCTGGAGACGCTGGAGGGCTTCATGGGGACGCGCAGGTGCTGCGGGTTCGGGTCGCGGTAGCCGACCAGGTTGGTGACGCGCAGCTCGCCGTGCTCGGCGTCGTACAGGACCACGTAGCCCACCTGGGCCTGCAGCGTGTCCATGGTGGTCTTCACCACCAGCCGGTACAGGTCCTCCACCTCGATGGTGGAGTTGATGGCCAGACCCAGGCGGTACAGGGTGGACAGCTTCGCCACCGCCTTTTCCAGGTTGGTGTTCTTGTCTTCCAGCTCTCCTGCCAGGTCGGCGATCTTGTAGTTGGCCTCCTCGATCTCCTCGATGCGCTCCTCCAGGGTCACGTTCAGGTTCTCGATCTCCCGGATCTGCTCTTCCAGGCGGCCGTTCATCAGGTGGGTCTCGCGGTGGTGCGCCAGCTTTTCCTGGGCCCGGGCCAGTTCCCTCTCGTGCTTCACGGTCGATTCCATCAGGTCGGCGATGGTGCCGACCATGTGGTTGAAGCTGTTGCCCAGCGAGCGCATCTCGCGGCTGGAGGTGAGGCTGATTTCCTGGGTGAAGTCCCCTTGCTCCACTTTCTCCATGTAGCGCATCAGTTTGCGCAGGGGGCGCTCCACGTAGATGACCAGGAAGGTGAAGATGGTGAATACGGTGAGCAGAACCAGCACGATGGCGGAGACGATGGCGATCTCGCGCTCGCGGGAGATGAAACCGTTCATGTACCCGAGGGAGAGCTTGATCTGGAGCAGCCCCAGGGTTTCGCTGCTGGCGGGGTGACACTTATAACATTGCGGTGCGTTGAAGATGCGTGCGTAGGAGAGGAAGACCCCCTCTTCGGGGAGCAGGGAAAGGTTTCGGCTGGGGAGCTTGCCGCGTCCCTGTTCCGGGATCTGCTTGCCTATTTCGTCGCGGTCGGCGGAATTGAGGATCTTCCCTTCTGCGTCCACGATCCTGATGGACTTGACGAACTCGCGCGACTTGATCCGGGCGAAGATGTTGGCCACCTCGTCGGAGCGGCCGGAGAGCATCGCGTTGGCAATGGAACTCTTGATGGTCTCGATCAGAACGGAAGTGTTCCGGTTGGCAATCTCGTGCAGCATTTCCTTTTGCTGCCTGTAGTTATGGTAGGCAACGGTGGAGATGACGATGACCAGGATCGCGGTGACCAGGGTGAGTATTTTGACTTTGAGGGAGACGCGCATACAGCTCCGAACGGTGGCACAGATCACGCTAAATGGCTAAGCCCCAACAGCGATATAGCCTTTTTTTGTACTTCTGGCAACACTTATTTGGATTTTCCAGATTAGCGTCGCTGCCGTCAAACCTACTGATGTCGACAGTTTAGCTTTGCCGGTTAGTGCGGACCCCCCAGGCGACGACCCCGTGGACCCCGGACTTAATGAGAAAGAAAGCAATTCGCTTGCCAACTCATTAAGCTGAAAACCCTCTGATTAGAGCCACAAAATTATTGACTTTGCGGGCGGTTCCATGGTTTATATCTAAGGCTTTTGCGGGGACAGTTAAACCCATGTGTAAACGGAATTGATGAGCTGCTTCAGGACGTTGATCATATTAATCATCTGCCTCGCCGCCGGGGGTAGTGCCGCGGCGATGCGACCGGAGATGGTGCGGGTGGCCCTGATCAAGGGGGCCGAGACCCTCAGGATCGACGGCGACGGCGTGCTCCTTACCGACGGCCGCGAACCGCTCAGGGTGGAGATGCCCCTCGAGGTGCGGCGCTCCGGCAACGGCCTCACCGTGAACGGCAGGCCGGTGAGCCGCCTGGTGGCCTCCGCCTTTTCGCGTATTTCGGTGAACGGCAAGGGGTACCGCGCGCTCATCGAGGTGACGCCTGCCGACAGGGGGCTCCTGGTGGTGAACGAACTGCCGCTGGAGGAGTACCTGGTCGGCCTCATCAACTGCGAGATCAGTTCCGCCTGGCCCATCGAGTCCATCAAGGCGCAGGCGGTCATCGCCCGTTCCTACGCGGTGTACCAGATGCAGGCCCGCCGCGGCCAGAACTACCAGCTCGAGTCCAGCGTCATGGACCAGGTCTACGAAGGGGCGGACGTAGAGGACAGCCGCGCCGCCTACGGCGTGCGCGAGACCGCTGGAGAGGTGCTCACCTACAACGGCAAGACCATCCAGGCCTTCTACCATTCCAACTGCGCCGGCCACACCGAGAACTCCAGGAACGTCTGGGGGCTCGCCATCCCGTACCTCCAGGGCGTTTCCTGCCGTTACTGCGGCGAGTCCAACCCGATCCGCTGGGAGTTGAACCTTCCCCTGAGAAAGGTGGAGAGCTCGCTCAAGGCCGCCGGCTTCCAGGTGGCGGGCCTCAGGGAGCTGCGGGTGCGCGGCAGGAACGCGAGCGGCAGGGTGCAGGACGTGGTCGCCGAATGCTCCCGCGGCAGCGTCGTCATCCCCGCGGTCGCCTTCCGCAAGGCGCTGGGCTACGGCGCCGTCAAGAGCACCAATTTCGAACTGCGCGGCCAGCGCGACGACCTCCAGGTGGTCGGCGCCGGCTCCGGGCACGGCGTCGGGCTGTGCCAGTGGGGCGCCAAGGGGCGCGCCAACGAGGGGTTCGATTACCGCGAGATCCTTACTTACTATTATCCGGGCGTGAAGCTTTCCGGCGGGTACGGACGTTAGCATGCGCCTCTCCGATTTCGATTACGAACTCCCGCCGGAGCTGATTGCCCAGCACCCGGCCAGCCGCAGGGACGCCTCCAGGCTGTTGACCCTCGAGCGCGCCACAGGCGCGGTGGGGGAAAGCACGGTGGCCGCCATCGCCGGGGAGTTCCGTCCCGGCGACCTTTTGGTGCTGAACGACACCCGCGTCATCCCGGCCCGCCTCAAGGGGCACAAGGAGAGCGGCGGTGCGGTCGAGGTGTTCCTGGTGCGTCGCGTTCCCGGCGACGGTGAGGTGTGGAGCTGTCTGATCAAGGCCTCCAAGTCCCCCGGCCCCGGCACCCGCATCATCCTCCCCGCCGGCGTCACCGCGACCGTGGTGGCCCGCGAGGCAGGGGAATGGCAGGTCCGCTTCGAAGGGAGCGACGATTTCATGGGGTGGCTGGAAGGTGCGGGGAGCATGCCGCTGCCCCCCTACATCAAGCGCGCCCCCGAAGGCGAGGACCTGGAGCGCTACCAGACCGTGTTCGCACGCGAGAAGGGGGCCGTGGCCGCCCCTACCGCCGGACTGCACTTCACCCCGGAGATCCTGGCTGAGATCCGGGGTCGCGGCGTGGAGATCGCGCCCCTTACCCTGCACGTGGGACTAGGGACCTTCATGCCGGTGCGGGTAGAGGACCTGTCCCAGCACACCATGCACCGGGAACTGTACCGGATCCCGCATGAAACCGCGGAGGCCATCCGTCGCACCAGGGAGGCCGGGGGGAGGGTGGTCGCGCTCGGGACCACGTCGATGCGGGCCCTGGAGCACGCGGCATCGACCGGCGAACTGGAGGCAGGGGAGCGCGAGGCGGACATCTTCATCCTGCCCGGGTACCGTTTCCGGGTGGTTGATGCGTTGATAACGAATTTTCATCTCCCCAAATCGACCCTATTTATGTTAGTGTGCGCTTTCGCCGGCAAAGAGTTCATGCTCGAGGCCTACCGCGAGGCGGTACGGCGCCGCTTCCGGTTCTTCAGCTACGGCGACGCCATGTTCATCGGCTGATGCGTTAACCTCCCTCTCCCCCTGGGAGAGGGTCGGGGTGAGGGCGCTGAAATCAGCAATGACCTCGCCGACCGCTGCAGGGCTGCCCATGGCGCCTCCCTCACCCGGCCTTCGGCCACCCTCTCCCGGAGGGCGAGGGGGTGGACGGACGAATGATCATTCGCCCCTACAGTGGACCTTGAAGCAATTGGAAGAGATGACGTTCCTCCCCCTCCCGCAAGGGGAGGGGGATATAAAGAGAATCCGTAGGGAGTGCTTTGTCAGCTATATCGTTTGAACTGATCAAGAAAGACCCGGGCTGCGCGGCCCGTTTAGGCTCTCTGACAACCACGCACGGCAGGATCAAAACCCCGATTTTCATGCCGGTCGGCACCCAGGCCACGGTCAAGGCCATGACCCCCGAGGAACTGGTCGAGGTGGGCTCGCAGATCATCCTCGCCAACACCTACCACCTCTACCTGCGCCCCGGCCACGAGCTGGTGGCGCGGCTGGGCGGCCTGCACCGCTTCATGCACTGGGACCGCCCCATGCTGACCGACTCAGGGGGGTTCCAGGTCTTCTCGCTGGGGGAACTCAGGAAGATCTCCGAGGAGGGGGTGAAGTTCCGCTCCCACATCGACGGTTCCAAGCACTTCATCTCCCCCGAGGTCTCCATCGCCATCCAGGAGGCGCTGGGCGCCGACATCGCCATGTGCTTCGACGAGTGCCCTCCCTATCCGGCGGAACGCTCCTACGTGCAGAAGTCGCTGGAGCTGACCACGCGCTGGGCCAGGCGCTGCAAGGAGGCGCACAGCCGCCCGGACCAGGCGCTCTTCGGCATCGTGCAGGGGGGAATGCACCCGGACCTGCGCCGCGAGAGCGCCCGCCAGATCACCGACATCGGCTTCGACGGCTATGCGCTGGGGGGGCTGTCGGTGGGCGAGGAGAAGGAAGTGATGCACGCCATGATGCAGGAGTGCAGCGACATCCTTCCCGAAAACTCGCCGCGCTACATCATGGGGATCGGCGCACCCGAGGACCTGGTCGAGGCGGTCTACAACGGCTTCGACATGTTCGACTGCGTCATGCCCACCAGGAACGCCAGAAACGGCGCCCTGTTCACCAGTTTCGGCAGGATCAACATCAAGGCGGCCATCTACGCCGAGGACCAGGGTCCCATCGATTCCGCCTGCGACTGCTACGTCTGCCGCAACTACTCCAGGGCCTATCTTCGGCACCTGTACCGCAGCCAGGAGATCCTGGCCTCGCGGCTGAACAGCTGGCATAACCTGCACTTCTTCCTGAACCTGATGAAGCAGATGCGGGAGGCGATCGGCAGGGGCGAATTCGTCAAGTTCAGGCAGGAGTTCTATGCCGCCAGAACAAGCTGTTAGCCGTTTTAATTGAAGTTTTACCGGAAGGTTTTTCACTCTCACGAAGTGATGGAAATACATCCCAGGAGGTAACTAAATGTTAGGTTTGGCGTTTGCAATGGCTGCTCCCGCGCAGGGCGGCGCGCCGGCGGGCGGAGGTATGATGGCGCAGTTCCAGGGGCTGATTCCCCTGGTGTTCATGTTCGCCATCTTCTACTTCCTGCTCATCAGGCCGCAGCAGAAGAAGGCCAAGGAGCACAGGGCGCTTTTGGATGCGCTCAAGAAAGGCGATCAGGTCGTCACCGCCGGCGGCATGCACGGCAAGGTGACCGCACTGGACGACCAGGTGGTCACCCTGGAGATCGCTCCCGGCGTCAACGTCAGGATCAACAAAGGGTACATTGCGTCTGTGAAGCAGGACTAGTGTATTGAAATTTTTCCGAAAGGAGCTTTTCCCATGAAGGGTTATACCTGGCGCATCTCTCTTATCCTCATTTTCATCATCGCCTCGTGCGTCTACCTGACGCCGACCTTGGTCGACACGCTCCCGAAGTGGTGGAGCGGCCTGCTGCCCAAGGACAAGATCCACCTGGGTCTTGACCTGCAGGGGGGCACCCACCTGGTCATGGAGGTCGAGACCCAGAAGGCCGTGGAAGGCTCCCTGGACCTGATCGCCACCGACCTCGAGGACTCCCTCACCGCGCAGAACCTCCGCTTCAAGAAGATCGCGCGCCTGGGCGGCGACAAGGTGCAGCTCACCCTCTACGATCGCGGCTCCGCCGACAAGGTGCAGGCGCTGATCAAGAAGAAGTACCCGGACCTCGAGACCCTGCCGGTCTTCGACGAGGGTGGCTTCGTCAACATGCAGCTGCGCATCAACGAGAAAGAGGCCCAGGTCAGGAAGGACCGCGCCGTGGCGCAGGCCCTGGAGACCATCCGCAACAGGATTGACCAGTTCGGCGTTTCCGAGCCGGTGATCCAGCGCGAAGGCTTGAACAACATCGTCGTGCAGCTCCCCGGCATCAAGGACCCCAAACGCGCCATCGAGCTGATCGGCAAGACCGCCCGCCTCGAGTTCAAGCTGGTGGACGAGACCGTGAACGCGGCCACCGCGACCGCCGGCTCGCTCCCCGAGGACGACGAACTCCTCACCGAGAAGAGGACCGACCCCCAGACCGGCGCCGTCTCCGAGACCCCGCTGGTGGTGAAGAAGAAGGCCATCATCACCGGCGAGCTGCTGACCGACGCCCAGATCAGGATCGACTCCCAGTACAACCAGCCCTACGTCGCCATCGAGTTCAACTCCACCGGCGCACGTCTGTTCGACCAGGTGACCGCGGCCAACGTGGGCAAGCGCTTCGCCATCGTGCTGGACAACAACATCTACTCGGCTCCGGTGATCCGCGAGAGGATTTCGGGCGGTTCCGCCCAGATCTCCGGTTCCTTCACCGAGAAGGAAGCCGCCGACCTGGCCATCGTGCTGCGCGCCGGTTCGCTCCCCGCTCCGGTCAAGATCCTGCAGAACGTCACCGTCGGACCTTCCCTGGGTCGCGACTCCATCCACAAGGGGCTCATGGCCGGCCTGATCGGCGTGCTGCTGGTCGTCTCCTTCATGGCCATGTACTACAAGCTCTCCGGCATGGTGGCCAACCTGGGCATGGTGCTCAACATCCTGTTCCTGATGGGCGCGCTCTCCGCGCTGGGCGCGACGCTGACCCTGCCGGGCATCGCCGCTATCGTCCTGCTGGTCGGTATGTCGGTCGACTCCAACGTCCTCATCTTCGAGAGGATCCGTGAGGAGCTGCGCCTGGGCAAGACGCCGCACGCGGCGCTCGACGCCGGCTACGACAAGGCGTTTCTCACCATCATGGACTCACACGTGACCGCCCTCATCACCGCAGCGGTGCTGTTCCAGTTCGGCACCGGCCCGGTCAAGGGCTTCGCCGTCTCGCTGAGCCTCGGTATCATCATCAACCTGTTCACGTCGCTCGTCGCCACGAAGGTGCTCTTTGACGCCTTCCTGGAGCGCGTCCACGTGAAGCGACTCAGCGTATAAGGGGGAGACCAATGGAACTGCTCAAGAAGACCAACATAGATTTCATCGGCATGAGGAAGTTCTCCTTCATCGCCTCCGGCATCATGGCCATCATCGGCATTCTCGGCATCATCGCCATCGCCCGCGGCACCGCCAACATGGGCATCGACTTCTCCGGCGGCACCGAGATGCAGATCAAGTTCGCCCAGCCGGCCAGCACCCAGGCCATCCGTGAGGCTTTAGGCAAGGCTGGAGTGAAGGAAGTGGAACTGCAGGAGATCACCGGCGGTAACCAGGTCATCGTGAAGATGCACAAGTCCACCGGCAAGTCCGCCGACCAGGTCGCCGACGCCCTCAAGGCCGGCATCCCGGGCAACACCTTCACCGTGGAAAGCTCCACCGAGATCGGCCCCTCCATCGGCGAGAAGCTAAAGCAGGACACCCTGGTGGCCGTGGCGCTCTCCATGCTGGGCATCATCCTCTACATCGCCTGGCGCTTCGACTTCAAGTTCGGCGTGGGCGCGGTGATCGCCACCATGCACGACGTGCTCGCCATGATCGCCGTGTTCTACGTCATGCACCGCGAGGTCAACATCCTGTTCATCACCGCGGTCCTGACCATCGCCGGTTACTCGCTCACCGATACCGTCGTCGTCTTCGACCGAATCCGCGAGAACATGCACAAGAGCCTCAAGGACCCGATGATCACCATCTTCAACAAGTCGATCAACGAGACCCTGTCCCGTACCATCATCACCTCGGTGACCACCTTCCTCGCCGCAGTATCGCTGTTCCTGTTCGGCGGCGAGGTGATCCACGACTTCGCCTTCGCCCTGGTCGTGGGCGTCGTGGTCGCCACCTATTCGTCCATCTTCGTGGCGAGCCCGATCGTGGCGTTGTGGGAAAAGCACGCGGTCGAGACCAAGGCCGAGGCCGCCTAAGGAGGTTCTGTGAACAAGGAGAACGTACTCACCATAGTGGTAGCGCTGATCGTGGGGCTTCTGGGAGGCTACCTGATCTTCAACATCGCCGGCCAGAATAAGGCTCCCGAGGTCGCCATGAGCGTGCCGCAGGGCGCGGGTTCGCCGACCGACTACCAGCGGCGCATCGTCGAGGCCGAGAAGATCGTGGCCGCGGATCCCAAGAACCTGCAGGCCTGGATCCAGCTTGGCAACGACTACTTCGACACCGACCAGGCCCAGAAGGCGGTCAACGCCTACGGCAAGGCCCTGGAGCTCGATCCCAACAACCTGAACGTGATGACCGACCAGGGCATCATGTACCGCAAGATCGGCTGGTACGACAAGGCGATCGCCAACTTCGAGAAGGCGCAGTCGATCGACCCCAAGCATCTGCAAAGCCTGTACAACCTCGGCGTGGTCTACCTCCAGGACCTGAAACAGCCGGACAAGGCCAAGGAGATCTGGACCAAGTACCTGCAGTTCGACTCGACCAGCCCGACGGCACAGCAGATCAAGAACGACATGGCAGGCCTGAACCAGATGCCGACCTCGTTCAAGAAGTAAGGGAAGAGACAGATTAAGATTGAGATTAAGATAAAGAAAAAGATGGAGAAAAAACCCGCCCACCGGCGGGTTTTTTTTTAGGGGACTGGCTCCGCCAGGTGCCTGTCCCCTTTGTTGCTTGCTGAAGGATGCAGGGGGGACTGGCTCCGCCAGGTGTCTGTCCCCCTTTAGTTTGTGGAAGCTGGCCTGGCCGAAAGGAGCGTTCCGCTAAAGGGACAGGCACCTGACGGAGCCAGTCCCTTCTGCTGCCGTCAAGTGAGGGGGAGTAGGACTTGCCGCACATTAACCGCGCAACCGGCTGTTCCTTATGCTATGATTGCACCCTGATTTTTTTCCATTGGAGGAGGGATGAAACCTGTCACCCATAGAAGCTGGCGCGCCAGGGAGGCGGATGCCGAGGCGGTGTCCGGCCTGACCCGGGCCGGCGTCGCTCCGCTTTTGGCGCGCCTTTTGGCCCACCGCGGCGTCTGCGCCCCCGAAGAGGCCGACGGCTACCTGAACCCGGTGCTGTCCCGGCTGCACGATCCCATGCTCATGGCCGGCATGGAGCAGGCGGTGGCGCGGCTGGTCCGGGCGCTCAAGGCCAAAGAGCGGGTCTGCGTGCACGGCGATTACGACGTCGACGGCGTCACCTCCTGCGCCGTCCTGATCAGCTTCTTCCAGAAGATCGGCCTCGACTGCTGCCACTACATTCCCAAGCGCCTCACCGAGGGGTACGGCCTCTCCGAGCAGGGGGTGACCGCGGCGGCCCGCGCCGGCGCCACCGTGCTGGTCACCGTCGACTGCGGCATTACCGCCGTCAACGAGGCGCGCCTGTGCCGCGAGGCCGGCGTCGACCTCATCGTCACCGACCACCACTCGCCGGGCGAAGAGCTCCCGGACGCCTGCGCCGTCATCAACCCGCTGCAGCCCGGCTGCCCGTTCCCGTTCAAGTCACTGGCCGGGGTCGGCGTCGCCTTCCACCTGGTGGTGGCACTGCGCGCCCGGCTGCGCGCCGACGGCTACTTCAAGCCCGGCGCCGAGCCCGATCTCAAGGAGTACCTGGACCTGGTCGCCCTGGGCACCATCGCCGACGTGGTGCCGCTTCTGGGCATCAACCGGGTGCTGGTCACCTACGGCCTGAAGCAGCTCTGCGCCGGCACCCGGGTGGGCGTCGAGGCGCTCAAGGAGGTGGCCGGGATCACGGGTGAGGTGGGTTGCGGCGCGGTCGGCTTCCGGCTGGCCCCGCGCATCAACGCGGCCGGGAGGCTCGAGGACGCCGCGCTCGGGCTCGAACTGCTGCTCTGCCGCGACCCCCAGCGCGCCCGCGACATCGCCCGCGAACTGGACGAGGCCAACGCCGAGCGCCAGGCCCTGGAGCGCGCCACCTTCGAGGAGGCGCGCGCCATGCTGGAGCAGGGGGCCTGCAGCGGCCGCAAGAGCATCGTGCTCGGCTCGCAAGAGTGGCACCCCGGGGTCATCGGCATCGTCGCCTCGCGCATCGTGGAGCTTTTCCATCGTCCGGTGATCCTGTTCGCCTTCGATGGCGCCACGGGCAGGGGCTCGGGGCGCAGCATCTCCCGTTTTCACCTTTTGGACGCCATCAAGGAGTGCGCCGATCACCTGCTGCGCTTCGGCGGACACAGCCACGCCGCCGGCCTCTCCATCGTGCAGGAGGAACTGGAGCGCTTCGCGCTGCGCTTCGACGAGGCGGCCCGGGAAGCCCTCGACGCCGACGCACTCACCCCCACGCTCGCCTTCGACCTGGAGCTGGATGGCGATGAGATCACCGCGGACCTGGTGCGGCAGCTGGAGCAGATGAAGCCCTTCGGCATGGGGAACCCCGAACCGCTCTTCGTACTGAAGGGGGCCCGGGTGCTCGAGAGCCGGGTGCTCAAGGGGGGGCACCTGAAGCTCAAGGTAGGGCAGGGGGGGGAGAGTTTCGACGCCATCGGCTTCGGTCTCGCCGAGGCGGGCCTGCCGCAGGGGAACGTCGACCTCCTCTTTGCCCCCACCATCAACGTCTGGAACGGCCGGAGTTCGCTGCAGCTGACCGTGAAGGACCTGCGCCCGGAGGGGACGTGCTGAGGAGCGACCGCTTCAACAAGGCCGACCGCGTCATCCGCATCGGCTTTTGGGCCAACGCGGTCCTCATGGTGCTGAAGCTCGCCGCCGGTCATTACGGCCATTCCGATGCGGTCTTCGCCGACGGCGTGGAAAGCGCCTGCGACTTCATCGCCATCGGCATGACCCTGATCGCCCTCAAGGTCGGCCGCAAACCCTACGACTCGGATCACCCCTACGGCCACGGCAAGGTGGAAAGCCTCTCCGCCATCTTCGTTTCGCTGGTGATCGCCGCCACCGGGGGGTGGATTCTCTACGGCGCCGCCACCATCATGCTGGAGGGGCGCTACGCCACGCCGGCGCTGGTGGCCGTTTTGGCCGCGGCCGGCACCATCGTGGCCAAGGAGGCGCTGTACCGCTACTCCATGAAAGTCGGGGGGAGCCTGGGAAGTCCCGCCCTGCTCGCCATCGCCAAGGACCATCGAAAAGACGCCATCACGTCGGTCGCCACCCTGGTCGGGGTCGGGGGCGCCTACTTCGGCATCCGCATCATGGACCCCATTGCAGCCGCCCTCACCTCGCTCTTCATCTTTCACATCGGCTACCACACCTTCCGCATCTCGGCCCACGAGCTCATGGACGGTCAGCCCGAACAGTCCCTTCTGGACGCCATCACCCAGATCGCCCGCAGCGTGGAGGGGGTGGACCAGGTGCACGAGATCAGGGCGCGCCACTCCGGACAGTACCTCATCGTCGATCTCAAGCTCGAGATGCCCCCGGAGATGACCGTGAAACGATCCCACGACATCGCCACCGAAGTGAAGCGGCGCATCTTCGAACATTTCAGCAACGTGGGTGACGTGATGATACACATAAACCCTTCCGACGAACCGCACGAAGACCTGATCCGCCTCTAGCACGGCTCTTTCATTCTTCCCCTCGACGTATATCACCTTGCTGCGCCCGTGATTTTAATCACATCTTTTCTTGACAGACAGTCGCCATAGGTAGTATTAAGACCAGTCGACTGTAGTGAATACACTGTTATTTGGGGAGGAATGATGAAAAAGAGTACCCTGTCGCTCTTCGTTGCGACCTTGATTCTCGTCGCTTCCACGGCCTTTGCTGCCAAGATGGCGACCGTTGACATCCCGGAAAAGCCGGAGATGTACGCGACCGCACCGGCTGCGCTCACCCCGCAGCAATGTGCCCAGTGCCACACCGGCGCGTTCAACGGGCTCAAGACCGCCGGCGGCAAGCACCGCTTCGACTGCCAGGCCTGCCACACCGTGATCCACGCCTACAACCCGAAGAAGGCCAACTACGACGAAGTGATGCCGAAGTGCGCCTCCTGCCACACCGATATCCACGGGCCGGCCAACAAGGATTGCGCGAGCTGCCACAACAACCCGCACACCCCGCGTAAAGTCGCCATGACCCAGCGCCTGGCCACCACCTGCGCTACCTGCCATGCCGAGGAGAAGGCCGAACTGGTCAAGTTCCCGAGCAAGCACACCAACGTCTCCTGCGACCGTTGCCACACTTCGCACGGCTTCAAGCCGTCCTGCTTCATGTGCCACAAGCCGCACTTCAAGGATCAGCCGATCGAGGCCTGCGCCAAGTGCCACTCGGTACACAAGCCCAAGCAGGTGACCTACCAGGGCACCGACTGGAACCAGACCTGCGCTTCCTGCCACAGCAAGGTGGCGGCGAAACTGTTCAACTCCAAGGCACGTCACTCCAAGGTTGCCTGCGCTTCCTGCCACAAGGCGAAGCACGGTTACATCCCGCAGTGCACCGAGTGCCACAAGGCTCCGCATCCGGCGTCGATCCTGACCCGCTTCCCGAACTGCCTGGGCTGCCACCTCGACGTCCACGACCTGCCCAGCATGAAGTAAGCGCACCACCTGCAGTAATCATTTGCACCGAAAAGGCCCCGGGAGAAATCCCGGGGCCTTTTCTTTTGGGGGAGGAGGGGACTGGCTCCGCCAGGTGCCTGTCCCCTTGGTGCTGGTGGAAGGTGGCTGAGCCGAAGGAGCGTTCCGCTAGAGGGACAGGCACCTGACGGAGCCAGTCCCTTCTGCCGCGCACCCTTGGTCGCCTCCCCCTCCCGCAAGGGGAGGGGGTTAGGGGGTGGGACAGGGCGCCGCTGTAAAGATCTCTTGCATCCCTTCCCGCAGACAAAGTAAACTGCCGGAAGTTTGCCGCGGCAATTCCCACGGCGGATCGCGGATTTGGCTGGCAAAATGGTGACCTTGGTCACAAAACTAAACCGGCCTCTCCTGTATCCTAGCCCCTGTCGTGCTTACCGGGCGGCAGCGTCAGCCCCCTCCACTCCGACTGCTCACCAAGAACATCAACCGCAGTCCTAACTGAAAATCTGTGGCAGCACAGATCTTAAAAGGAAGCTCGTGCGCGTTATTCTCCTGATACTCCTGTTGTTCCCGCTTGTGTCCCCCATCAAAGCCCGGGCCATGGTTGATCCCGCCTCTTCGGAGACCATATCCACCGCCAACCTGGATCTCCTGTTGGAGCGCGCCATGTCCGAAAACCTCATTGCCGGCGGAGTGGTCGTGGTCGGCAACCACGAGGGGATCATCGCCACCGCCGCCCGCGGCCAGGTCAGCGGCAGCGCCGGGGCGCCGGCCATCACGGACCGGACCCTGTTCGACGTCGCCTCGCTCACCAAGGTCATCGCCACCACCCCGGCGGTGATCAAACTCCTCGACGAAGGACGCATCTCCCTTACCGACACGCTCTCACGCTGGTATCCCGAGCTTGCCGGCACCGACAAGGGGAACATCACCATCCTGCACCTGATGACCCATACCTCCGGCCTTTCCGATGTCATGGTGGGGCAGGGGGGCTCGATAGAGGGACTGGTGCGCAAGATCGCGACACAACGCTTCCGCGGCGCCGGCACCGGCTTCGAGTACGCCGACATCAACTTCATCCTGCTCGGGGAACTGGTGCACCGGGTCACCGGGGAGAGGCTGGACAAGTTCTGCCGTGAACAGATCTACGAGCCGCTGGGGACCCGCGAGACCTCCTTCCTCCCGTCCCGGGACGGCAACGAAATCGCCCCCACCTCCGGCACCCAGGGGGGCGTGGTGCAGGACGAGAACGCGCGGCGCCTGGGAGGCGTTGCAGGCCATGCCGGGCTGTTCAGCTCCGCCTACGACCTGGCGCGCTATGCCCGGCTCATCCTCGGGCGCGGCACCCTCGACGGCACCCGCATCCTCTCCGAGCAGGCGGTGACCCAGATGACCACCCCCTACGCCTGTAACAACGGCAGGATCAAGCGCGCCCTGGGCTGGGACGTGGCATCGCCGTTCTCTGCGCCCAAAGGGAGCTACTTCTCGGAAGCCTCCTTCGGCCATACCGGCTACAGCGGATCCTCGATCTGGATCGACCCTCAGCAGGACATGTTCGTCATCATGCTGACCAGGCGGGTCGACTACCGCAACGTGCATAACTTCAACCAGCTGCGCAGGAACGTCTCCACCTACGCCGCCGCGGACCTCAAGGGGATTGCCGGCGAGTTGCCGCCGCCGGCCGAGGAGCAAAGGATCAAGGCGCAGGTCATCACTGCTGCGGCGACCCAGATCGGCGGGCGCAGCGTGCAACGATTCGCCTCGCTGAAGCTTCGTCATGACCGTCACGCGGCCAAGTGCTCGGTCAAGCCCGGCCGCCGTACGCTGCAGGCCCGTGCCGGGCACCGCGGCGCCAAGATAACCAAGGTGGCCAAAAACGATGCCGGAAAGCTCCGTTCCGCCGCCAAAAAGCATCGTTCCCTGTCCAGAAGCTAACTTCACTATCCGGTCATTTTTCACTGTCTCAAAGATGTTGCCTGCTGTCGGTTTCTGTGATAGCATGCTGCAACATTAGCTCATCCAAATCTATGTTGGGGGCGCAGTGATGCTTGATGGGGATCTCGGACTCGACCTTGGTATGCTCTGCTGTTGTTGTGATTGCCGCACCTTTTTTCTGCCCGACACAACCGGACTCACTGACAGCCAGGTAGCCAGCATTGAGAAATTGTGCAAGCTCTGCATCGAGAGCAACAAGCGGTATGTCGTCAACAGCTAAATCCTTCACCCCGGGCAGGGGGCCGCATGTCGGCCTCCTGTTCCTGCTTTGCCTGCTTCTGCTGACCTCTGTCTCCTACGCCGATACCCTGTTCCAGCGCTCCTCGACGCAGCTTGAAGAGAAAGCCCGTCACACCCAGGCCGACGATTACTGCTTCGTGGTCATGGGGGACAGCCGATCCAACGACGCCGTCTTCAAGAAGGCGCTGCGTACCGCCGCCGGTTTCAACCCGCTCTTCATCCTGCACGGCGGGGACTATTCCACCGAGGGTGGGGAGGAGGAGACGGCCAACTTCCTCACCCTGCTTGAGAAAAACGCCCCCGGCATCCCGGTCTTCGTGGTGCTCGGCAACCACGAGAATCCCAAGGTTTTCGAAAAAACCATCGGTCCGCCGCGCTTTACCGCTGCCGTACCCCGCCTCGGGTTGAAGGTGGTGGCCCTGGACAACTCGCAGAACAGGCTCCACTCCACGGATCTCGATTACCTCAAGCGCGAACTGGCATCCGCCCCCGGCGCCACCTTCGTGGCCATGCACGTCCCCCCCGAAACCAAGCGCTGGCGCGGCCATACCTTCACCAAGGGGGCCGCCGAGCTGGAGCAGATGGTAGCCGCGGCGCCCACCGTGCGCGGCCTCTTCTTCGCCCACTCCCATCTCTACGATGCCAGCGTCTTCGGTGGCGTGCCCGCCTTCATTTCCGGCGGCGCCGGCGCCCCCCTGGTCTGGATGAGCCGTCACGGCGAAAGGGTCAACCACATCCTCGTGGTCAGGGTCAGGAAGGGGCAGGCGAGTTTCCAGATGGTGCAACTCAAGTGACTACCGTTCACCGCGATACAGTGCCGGCGGCGGCGCGGGAGGGGGAGGACTTCCTGCTGGCGGAGTGTTACCGGGAAGCCCTGCGCCTGCTGCGGGAAAATTCGACTCCGGCCGGCGTGCTCGCCTCGGCGCGCAACCCCAAGTCGTCCGGTCGCAACTACGACTCCATCTTCGGCCGCGACGCCGCCATCTGCGCGCTCGGCATGGCCCTTTCCGGCGATGCGGAGCTGCTTCAGTCGGCCGAGGCCGGTCTGCTCACCCTGGCGCGGCACCAGGCCCGCAACGGCCAGATCCCGAAGTTCGTCAAGCCGGAGTTGGCCGAGGTCGACTTCTGGTACGCAGGCTGCGTTGACGCGACCATCTGGTGGCTGATAGCCGTCCACTTCGTAGACCGGGTGGCGCCGCACCTCGACCTGGCAACGCGGCTCTCCGCCAACGTGGTGCGCGCGCTGAACTGGCTGGAATGCCAGGAACACCAGGGATGGTTCCTGCTGCAGCAAAACGACTGTTCCGACTGGGCCGACATCATGCCCAGAAGCGGCTTCGTTCTCTACAGCAACGCCATCTGGTACTGGGCCAAGCGGCTCTATGATCTTCCCACGGCCACAGAGACCCAGCGCTTTGCCCGGCTTCTCTTCAACCCCTTCGACAACGCGGTGCCGGACCAGAAGCGGGTTCGGCTCATGCGCCACTACGTCCGTAACAGCTGCCGCCCGGAACCTTTCCTGTTGAGCTACGTCAACTTCTCCTTCTGGGGGGAGGAGATCGACATCTTCGGCAACATCCTCGCCTACCTTACCGGCCTTGGGACCGCTTCCGAGGCCTGCAAGATGGTGGCGGGCGTCACGGCGCTCAGCGCCAACGACCCGCACCCGGTGCGCGTGGTGGGTATCCCAATCGAGGTCGGCTCGCCGCGCTGGCGGCCGTACATGCAGCGTCACCGGCAGAACCTTCCCTGGCAGTACCACAACGGCGGGGCCTGGCCCTTCGTGGGGGGCTTCTGGGTCATCCTGCTGGCGATGCTTGGCGAGCGCACCCTGGCCCGCGCCGAGCTGGCAAAAATGGCGCTCAGCTGCAAGGTTAACGGCTGGGAGTTCAACGAGTGGTTTCAAGGACAGACGGGCGAGCCGATGGGGATGCCCAGGCAGTCCTGGAACGCCGCCATGTATCTGCTTGCCTTCCGCGTCCTCGCCGACAATACCAGGATCTTCCCCCAAGGCTGAGGCTCTGACACTCTGTCGCCGGCGGCAGTAATCAGCTGTCGAAGCTGCCATTACGTGCTGGCGCCGGCGCTGGGCGAATGGTTATTCGCCCCTACAGAGGGTGCACGCTCGCTGATCTGTGCCTCCCGGTCACCCGTTTTTTCCTCTCTATCTGGCACTCTTCTTCTCTCAGCAGGACGACAACTGACTGTTCCTTGAAATTACATGCATTTTTCGGCTCTCAACAGGTGACATTTGGCAGCTTGATGATTATTATTGTGCTCATGCCATTCAAGGAGGATCACATCATGAAACGCCTGACGTTACTTTTGCTGTCGCTGTTCACCCTTGCCGCACTTTCCGGCTGCGGCTATAACACCATGCAGGCGAAAGAAGAGGCCGTCTTCGCCGCCTGGGGCGATGTAGAGGCTTCCTACCAGCGCCGCGCCGACCTGGTGCCCAACCTGGTCGAGGTCGTCAAAGGGTACGCCAAGCACGAGGCCGATACCCTGAAGGCGGTCACCGAGGCCCGCGCCAAGGTGGGCTCCATGCAGGTTTCCAAGGACGCCGTCAACGATCCCAAGACCATGCAGAACTTCCAGGCGGCCCAGTCCCAGTTGAGCGGTGCGCTGTCCCGCCTCATGGTCGTGGTCGAGCGCTACCCGGACCTGAAGGCCAACCAGAACTTCATGGACCTGCAGAACCAGCTGGAGGGGACCGAGAACCGGATCAACGTGGCGCGCGTGCGCTACAACCAGGCGGTGCAGGATTTCAACACCACCATCAGGACCTTCCCGAACTCGCTCACCAACTCCATGATGCTGCACCTGCAGCGCAAGGAGCCGTTCAAGGCGGAAGAGGGGGCCAAGGTGGCGCCCAAGATCAAGTTCTGAAAAACAGATTAAGACTAAGATAGAGATTAAGTCCAAGACTTAGGTCGTCGTAGTTTCTGTGTCTTTCTCTTTATCTCAATCTTAATCTCAATCTTAATCTGCCTTTGAGGCGCCCATGAAAAAGCTGTTTTTGCTCCTCATATTCTTGCTGACGGTCCAGGTCTGCGCGGCGGCGGAGGTGCCGCCGCTGCGCAGCCACGTGAACGACTACGCCTCGATGCTTTCGCCGCAAATGGCGCAGCAGCTGGAATCGGAGCTGACCGCCTTCGAGGCTAGCGACTCGACCCAGATCGTGATCCTCACCATCCCGAGCCTGGAGGGTGAGGTGCTGGAGCAGTATTCCATCAAGGTGGTGGAGAAGTGGCAGCTGGGGCAGAAGGGGAAGGACAACGGCGCGCTGCTGCTGGTGGTCAAAAACGACCGCAAGATCCGTATCGAAGTCGGGCGGGGGCTGGAAGGGAAGCTGACCGACCTCATGTCCGGACGCATCATCCGCAACGAGATCACCCCCGCCTTCAAGCGCGGTGAGTTCGACATCGGCATTTCCCGCGGCGTGGACGCCATCATGGCGACGGTGCGCGGCGAGTACCAGGCGCAGGCCACCGACCTGCGCCATGGCAAGAAGGGGGCGCCACCGATACTGACGCTGCTTCTCTTCGTCCTGGTCGCCTCGGTCTTCCTGGGTGGCATCTCGCGCTTCCTGGGCGGGGTTGCCGGAGCCATCGGCCTCCCCGTTGCCGCCTTTATCTCCTTCTCCGGGGTCTCGCTGCTCCTGCTGGGAGCGCTGGCGGTGGTCGGCTTCCTGGCCGGCCTCTTCATCGCCTTCCTCTTCTCCTCGGGAGGGCGCGGCGGCTTCATGGGAGGCCCCCCCTTCTTCGGCGGCTACGGCGGGGGTGGCGGCTTCGGCGGTTTTGGCGGCGGGGGCGGAGGCGGCTTCTCCGGCGGTGGGGGCGACTTCGGCGGCGGCGGCGCTTCGGGAGACTGGTAAATGGACCTTTCGCACAATTCCATAGCTGACGATTTCTTCAGCCAGGCCGACAAGGAGGCCATCAAGCAGGCGGTGGCCCGCGCCGAGGCGCGCTCCAGCGGCGAGATCGCCACCATGGTGGTCTCCGAGAGCGACCGTTATCGCGAGGCCGAGGCGCTGGGGGCGCTGCTCCTCTCGGGATTCGTCGGGGTGGTGGTCGCCGTGCTTTTGCACCACGTCACCATCTGGACCTACATCCCCGTCGTCGTCCTGCTCTATTATCCGGTACTCCTCTTTTTGCGCCGCTTCCCGCGCCTGAAGCTCTCCTTCGTGGGACCCAGGCGGCTGGCCGAGGCGGTCAGCGAACGGGCGCTGGTCGCCTTCTACCAGCAGGGGCTGTACCGGACCCGCATGGAGACCGGGATACTGATCTTCATCTCCCTTTTGGAACGCAAGGTCTGGATCGTGGGCGACCGTGGCATCAATGAGAAGATTCCGCCGGGGTACTGGAAGACTCTTGCCGAGCGGCTCGCCCAGGGCCTGCGCGAGGGGCGCGGTGCGCAGGCGGTCTGCGAGGTGGTTGAGGCCTGCGGCAACGAGCTGCAGCGCCATTTCCCGCGCCGCGATGACGATCGCAACGAGCTCTCCGACGAGATGATCATTTCCTGATCATCTTTTCGCCGGTCCTGCCGATAAAGTCATTGACTTTCAACCTGTTCCGCTCACATTATTGTGCTTCGCGCATCGTCGCCGCACCTGCTCGCTACAGCGTCGGCGGCTGCTATTTACCCGAAGAACGAGCAGCAACCGCGGCTGGCAGCACCGTCCGCAGGAGAAGGATCGCATGACCGCAGATATTAAACCGATTGCCGCACCGCAAGCCACCCGCAAACCCCTTGGCGAGATCTTCGTCGAGCGCGGCCTGTTGACCCGGGCCTCCGTCGACCGCCTGATCGCCCACGCCAAGAGCAAGAACATCCGCCTGGGCGAACTGCTCGAGGTGATCGGCCTGGTCACCCCGGAGGAACTCGCCGAGGCGCTCGCCATACAGTACCGGGTCCGGAAGATCGTCGATTTCGCCAAGTACAGCTATCCCGCCAACGTGCTCAAGCTGATCCCGATGGAGATGGCGGTAAAGCACAGCATCTTCCCGCTCAAGCTCGACGACGGCCGCCTGGGACTGGCCGTGGCCGACCCGACCACCGACGACCTTTTTGCCTCCATCGCGGCCCAGCACAACGTGAAGCTGGTGCTCTACGTCTCCACGCGCCTCGAGATCAACCGGGCCATAGCGCGCCACTACCTCGGGCAGACCATCGCCGGCCCCGCCAGCAAGTCGATCCTGCTGGTCGAGGACGATCAACTCTCCCGCGAGATGGTGGCCAAGATCCTCACCCGCCAGGGGTACGCCGTGGAGACCGCCATAGACGGCATGGACGCCTTCAGCAAGATCTTCACCCTGAAGCCCAAGCTGGTGATCACCGACAAGGTCATGCCCAAACTGGGGGGGTACGAGTTCCTGTTCGCCATCAAGAACATCCCCGAGTTCCGCTACATGCCCGTGATCCTGATGACTGCCGCGGCCACTCCCGACGAGGAGAAGGAGGCCCTGGAAAAGGGGTTCTTCGATTTCGTACTGAAGCCGGTCAAGGAGATCGGCCTCCTCACCAGGGTCAAGCGCGCTTTCGCCAGCAGGGAAGCCCTCTACGGCAAGACCGCCTGAAACTTTCAAACACCGGGGCGGGCGGCCGTTGCCACCACCGTAGGGGCGAATAACCATTCGCCCAGCGCCGATGCCGTCATTTCCTCCCTCCGCGCCCGCGACACCGTTTTTCCCTAATGAAGCCAGTGGTCCTTGCCGAAAAGAAATCCAACCCAGCACCATCCCTCATCGATGCTGCACCCGCCGCGCCGGCTCGTCTCGCAGGGCCGCCCGCTGGCAGTAGGAGAGCAGATGCCGCACCTCACACAAACCATCCCCGGAAGTTCCTGCAGCCGGCGCCTGTCCCCGGGCTTTGCCGCCGTGGCGGCGCCCGGGGGATTCCACTGGCAGGGCGACTGGCTGCAATTGGCCGTGGTAGTGGCCCTCTTCGCGCTTTTTGCCTTGGTACTGGGCAAAGCTCTCCAGGTGAAGGCCCGCAAGCAGGCCCAGGTCGAGGAGGAACTGCGGCGGGCCAAGGAAGAGCTCGAACAGAGGGTAGCCGAGAGAACCGAGGAACTGCACCAGGCCAACGAGCAGTTGAAACAGGAACTCGTGGAACGGGAGCGGGTCGAGGAGGAACTGCGGCAGGGGCGCAACATGCTGGCGCAGATCATCGACACCATCCCGCAGTTCGTCTTCTGGAAGGACCGAAACAGCGTCTACGAGGGATGCAACATGGTCTTCGCACGGGGGGCCGGCCTGGACCGGACCGAGCTGATCCGCGGCAAGAGCGACTACGACCTGCCCTGGCTGCAGGAAGAGAGCGACGCCTACCGGGCCGATGACCGTAGCGTCATGGACAGCAACACCCCGAAATACCACATCATCGAACAGCAGCTCCAGGCCAGCGGTGACCGTCACTGGGTCGACACCACCAAGGTTCCCCTCTGCGACGACAGCGGCGCCGTGGTGGGCGTCCTCGGCGTGTACGAGAACATAACCGAGAGAAAGAGGGTCGAGGAGGCGCGCGACCGCGCCCTGGCCATGTTGGAATCGCTGCTGGCCTCGTCGCCTACCGGCATCCTGGTCTACGACGGCGAGACCGGCGCCTGCGTCAAGGCGAACCACTCCATCGCAGGCATGGTCGGCGGTACCGTGGAAGGGCTGCTGAGCCAGAACTTCAGGAGCATCGCCTCCTTCAAGGAAACCGGCATCTACGAACTGGGTGAGCGGGTGCTGGCTGACGGCCAGACCCGCAACATGGAGGTGGCCATCTCTACCTCTTTCGGCAGGGATCTCCAGGTTGAGGTGTTCCTGTCCCGCTTTGACGTCGAGGGGACCCACCACCTGATGTTCATCTCGGTCGACATGACCGAGCGAAAACGGCTCGAGGAGGAGAAACGCCAGATCGAGGCCCAGATGCTGCACGTGCAGAAGCTGGAAAGCCTGGGCGTGCTGGCGGGCGGCATCGCGCACGACTTCAACAACATCCTCATGGTGGTGCTCGGCAACGCCGACCTCGCCTTGCTTCGGGTCCCTCCCGACTCCCCTGCCACCGAGAACCTGGTCCAGATCGAGCAGGCCGCCACCCGGGCGGCTGACCTGGCGCGCCAGATGCTCGCCTACTCCGGCAGGGGCAACTTCGTCATCGAAAAGCTCGACCTGAACCGGCTCGTGCAGGACATGGGCTCCATGCTCGAGGTCTCCATCTCCAAAAAGGCGCTGCTGCGCTACAACTTCGCCCCGGACCTGCCGGCCATCAGCGGGGACGCGACCCAGCTGCGCCAGGTGATCCTCAACCTGGTCATCAACGCCTCGGAGGCGATGGACGAGGGGACCGGTCTCATTTCCATCAGCACCAGGAGCATGCAGTGCGACCGCTCCTATCTCTCGGAATCCTGGATCGACGACCGGCTCCCGGAAGGGTGCTACGTGGTACTCGAGGTCTCCGACACCGGCTGCGGCATCGATCGCGACATCATCCCCAAGATTTTCGACCCCTTCTTCACCACCAAGTTCACCGGGCGAGGGCTGGGCATGGCCGCGGTTCTCGGTATCGTGCGGGCGCACAAGGGGGCCATCAAGGTCTACAGCGAGAAAGGGAAGGGGAGCAGCTTCAGACTGCTGCTCCCCTGCAGCGCCGGCGCGGCCGACTGCCCCGAGCCTCCTCAGTCGCAGGAGCTGTGGCACGGCAGCGGCACCGTCCTGCTCGCCGATGACGAGGAAAGCATCCGGGTGCTCGGCAGCGACATGCTCCGTTCCCTGGGGTTCGACGTCATGCTGGCCAGCGACGGCCGCGAAGCGGTGGAACTGTTCAAGGCGGGGATGGATGACATCGTCTGCGTCCTGCTCGACCTGACCATGCCCAACCTGGATGGCGAGCAGACCTTCCGGGAGCTGCGCGCCCTGAAACCCGACGTCAAGGTGATCATGTCCAGCGGTTACAACGAGCAGGAGGTGAGCCTGAAGCTGGCCGGTGCGGGACTCTCCGGGTTCATCCAGAAGCCGTACAAGGTGCTGGAGATGAGCAGGAAGCTGTCCGAGGTGCTGGGGGGGCAAGATTAAGACTGAGATTGAGATTAAGAGTAAGCAGATGGCGAAAAAAGAGGGGCGCTCTTGCAGGGCGCCCCTCTTTTAATTCTCGTGCAGCGGATTTAGCGGATGTAGCCGTTGCTGTAGGTCGCGACCTTGAGCGGCTTGGCCTCCTTGAAGAAGACCCGGATCACATCACCCTTACGGGAGTAGCGGGGCTCCCCCTTGCAGTCGGCGAAGACGTTGGAGAGTTTGGCTCCCGCGTCGGTCACGTCGATGAAGCGGATGGCGCCGGTGCCCGTGGTTTCGCCGGTGTCGGTCAGTACCAGCACGGCGTCGGACTGGCTCTGCTGGAATACCCGGACCAGTTCGGGGACCGGTTTGGCGACAGACTCGTCCACCTCTTCGTGGATGAGCTTGTCGTTCAACAGGTACTGGATCCTCTTGTAGTTCGTCTTGGTGCCGTCGTCCATGATGAGGTTGCCGTTGCGGTCATAAGCGACGATGGAGATCTTGCCGTAGCGGGTGTCGAGATCCTGGGCGAGAACGACGGTGGAAGCTACCAAAACGAGCAGTAAGGCCGCCACGGGGGCGAAAAGTCTTTTCGTCATCTGAGTCCTCCTTGTGCATGCAAAGCGTTGCCATAGCATATTCCACACGGGTTTTCCCATGTTGGTGTAGGAACATATAAATTAAAATTGTAGGTGTGTAAATTACAAAAACTAATTAACATGCGGAAAAGTATTGATTTTGTGAGCCTAAACACAAAAAAGCCGGGAGGTCGCGGAACCTCCCGGCTTTTTTCATGTGATTGAAGTGGCGCTATTTACCGCCGGCGACCATCAGTTCGCTGACCAGCCTGGTGAAGCGCAGCGGGTCCTTGATCGGTGAACCTTCGGTCAGGAGGGCCTGGTCGAAGAGGAGCTCGCTGTAGTCGGCGAGCTTCGGGTTGGTCTTGTCCTTCTCGAACATGGCCGTCATGACCTGCATGATCTGGTGCTCCGGGTTGAGCTCGAGGATGCGCTTTCCTTCCGGTACTTCCTGGTTCATCGCCTTCAGGATCTTCTCCATGTTGGCGTTGAGTCCCATTTCGTCGGCCACGAGGCAGCAGGCGCTCTCGGTCAGACGGGAAGATAACCGCACTTCCTTTACGCGGTCCTTCAGGGTTTCCTGGATGTACTCCATGACGCCGCCGAACTCCTTCTTGGCCTCCTCCTTCTTGGCTTCCTTCTCCTTCTTTTCCTCCTCGGTGTCGAGCTCCAGGTCGCCCCTGTCGATCGCCTTCAGGTGCTTCTCCTGGTATTCGTGGATCGCCTGCACCACCCACTCGTCGACCGGGTCGGTCATGTAGAGGACCTCGTAGTCCTTCTTGCGCAGCGCCTCCATGTAGGGGGAGTTCTCAACCGACTCGCGCGACATGCCGGTGATGAAGTAGATCTCCTTTTGCCCCTCGGGCATGCGCTCGACGTACTCCTTGAGGGAGACGAACTTCCCTTTCTCGGTCTTGGAGCTCTCGAACAGGAGCAGGTCCTGCAACTTCTCCTTGTTGGCGTAGTCGAAGTGGATCCCTTCCTTCAGGACCGGACCGAACTCGCCGTAGAACTTCAGGTAGTCGTCGAGGTTCTTCTCCTTCATCTCGGCGAGGGTGGAGAGGACCTTGCCCACCAGCGACTTCTGGATGCGCTTGATCTGCACGTCTTCCTGCAGGATCTCGCGGGAGACGTTGAGCGGCAGGTCGGAGGAGTCCACCACCCCCTTGATGAAGCGCAGGTAGTCCGGCAAGAGCGCCTCGCAGTTGTCGGTGATGTAGACCCGCTTCACGTAGAGGTGCACGCCCTTTTTGTGGTCGCGCAGGAACAGGTCGAACGGCTTGTGGGACGGGATGTAGACGATGGCCTTGAACTCGCTGACCCCTTCCGCGGAGTAGTGGATGGTGGAAAGCGGCTTGTCGTAGTCGTGCGAGATGTGCTTGTAGAACTCCTCGTACTCCTCTTCGGTGATCTCGCTCTTGGGGCGGGTCCAGATCGCCTTCATCGAGTTCAGGGTCTCCTCGGTGGTCTTGTCGATGGTGCCGCCGCCCTCGATCACCTTACCCTCGGCGTCCTTGACCGGCTCGGAGCGGGTGATGTCCATCACGATGGGGTACTGCACGTAGTCGGAGTACTTCTTGACGATGGAGCGGATCTTCCACTCGTCGAGGAATTCCTTCATGTCGTCTTTGAGATGCAGCACGATCTCGGTGCCGCGGGTCTCCTTCTCGCACTCCTCGATGGAGTAGGAGCCGTCGCCGGTGGACTCCCAGCGGCAGCCGTACTGCTTTTCGCCCGCCCGGCGCGTGGTGAGCACCACCTTGTCCGCCACCATGAACGAGGCGTAGAAGCCGACGCCGAACTGGCCGATCAGCTCCGGGTTGTCGGCGAGGTTCTGTTCCTTCAGGGCGGCCACGAAGTTCTTGGTGCCCGACTTGGCGATGGTGCCGATATTGTCGGCCACCTCGTCCATGCTCATGCCGATGCCGTTGTCGGTGATGGTGAGGGTGCCCGCTTCCTTGTCTGCGTGCAGCTTGATCTTCCAGTCGGCGTTCCCTTCCAGCAGTTCCATGTTGGAGTGGGATTCGAACTTTATCTTGTCAATGGCGTCAGACGCGTTGGAGATGAGCTCCCGGAGGAAGATTTCCTTGTTGGAATAGAGGGAGTGGATCACCAGGTCCAAAAGCTGCTGGACCTCGGTCTCGAACTTCTTGACGGTTTTAGCCATGTCTGGGTGGTCTCCTTTGGTCTTAGGGAATGGTCGAGGGAACATAATCACTGGAGGGGAGGATTTCAAGGGGGAAGGAAGAAAAAGACTAAAAGCGCTACCACAGAGGTCACGGAGGTCCGCAGAGGGCACAGAGAAAGGACTAAAAGGTTTAAAACCTTTGTGTATTTCTCTGTGACCGCTTTGGCTTTTCCTTTGTGTACTCTGTGATCCGTTTTTGGGTTACGCCTTACAATTTCAAGTACTGCTTCAGAATCGCGGGGTGCAGGTGCTCCTTCATGACCTCCCAGGCCTCGCGCAGGGCCTCGGCGTCGTGCAGGGCGTGGTGGGGCGGGAACTCGTCGTAGGCCTCGGCGTGGGCCTTCTGCAACAGCTCGAACAGACCGGGGAAGCTCTCGCTGTAGTAGTGGATCGGGGCGGGGTAGAGGTTCTTGGGGAAGGCATCGTGCAGCAGGTCCACCATGAGCACCCAGTCGAACCCGGGCGCGTCGCACACCACCCTTACCGGCACGGCCAGCGACGTGATCCACTCGGCCAGCCTGCGCCTGGCGTAGCTGCGCTCCTGGAAAAAGTCGCCGCCGGTCAGCTGCGGCAGCACGTGGGCGGTCACGAATGCGGAACACACCTCGGGGCTCCAGCCGTTGGCGAGCTCGGCGTAGAAACTCTCCCCGCTCTCCGACACCAGCGCAATGCTGATCAGCTGCGGATAGTCGAAATCGGTGAACTCGGTGTCCAGGAAGAGGAGCAGCGGCTCGCCGGCCGCGAGTTCGGCGGACAACGGGGCCGGCTTTGCCTTCTGCGGCTGGCGCTTTTTGCCGTGGGCCGGGCAGAGCGTCTTGGCGAAGCCGTGGCCCAGCTGCAGCGATCCCGGCGCCCCGCACTCGGAACAGATGGCGGTCGCCTTGTGCTCGATGTCCTTGGCCAGCTCCTGGACGATCGACGAGCGGGACCCGATCCTCACGAAGAGGCCGCCGAGCCTCTCCTCGGCCTTGAAATGGCCGATCCTGGGCATGGCCAGGTGCTCCATGGCCTCGATGGCGGTGCAGAGGTCCCACACCAGCGGATACCAGCCGGGGCCGCAGCGCACGCTGCCCGAGGGAGGGGTGAGGTAACGCGGGAAACGCGAGACCAGCTTTTCCAGCGCGATGTGCCCCTCCGGCTTTACCCACTTTTCCCAGGAGAGGAACATCTTCTCGGTGGTCCGCTTGAAACGGACGATGAGGTCCACCACCCTCAATGCGAAGGCGAAGTAGCGCTCTCTTAATCTGATCAGGAGCTCGGGTGTTTTCATTAGCACATGATTCTACCAGACTCCCCCTTCCTTGACACCCTTTCATCGTTATGTTACTAAGGTCGGGCCAAAACTCGTTTCCCCGCAAGGGGATAGCCTACCTAACACCTCGCACGCCATAAAAAGGAGCCTCATGTACTGCCCCGATTTCGCGACGTTCCAGACCCTGTCCGCACAAGGCAACCTGATCCCGGTCTACCGGGAGATCCTGGCCGACCTGGATACCCCGGTGGGGGCCTTCAAGAAGATCGACGACGGCCGCTTCGGATTCCTGCTGGAGAGTATCGAGGGGGGCGAGAAATGGGGGCGCTACACCTTCCTGGGCTCTTCGCCGGCGGTGGTCATCCGCGGCAAGGACAACTGGGTCGAGATCGTGGAGGGGGGCGAGGTGCGCCGCATCGAGGTGTCCGACCCCTTGAACTACGTCCGGGACTACATGGCGCGCTACCAGCCGGTCGAGGTGGCCGGCATCCCGAGGTTCTTCGGCGGCGCGGTCGGCTACCTCGGCTACGACGCGGTGCGCCACTTCGAAAGCCTGCCGGACCAGAACCCGAGCCTCATCAACACTTTCGACGCCTACTTCATCATCACCGATACCATCGTCATCTTCGACAGCCTGAGCCAGAAGATCAAGGTGGTCTCCAACGCGCACCTGGACGGCAGCACCACCCCCGAGGCCGCCTACGCCGAGGCGGTGGGCAAGATCGAGGGGCTGATCGAGCGCCTCAAGAAGCCGCTGCCGGCGATGGAGAAGAAGCCTGCCCAGGGGAAGGTCGAGCTCACCTCCAACGTGAAGCGCGAGGAGTTCGAGTCCTGGGTGACCCGCGCCAAGGAGTACGTCCGTAGCGGCGACATCATCCAGGTGGTGCTCTCCCAGCGCTTCTCCGGCGATCTCACCGTGGACCCCTTCGACATCTACCGCGTGCTGCGGACGCTGAACCCGTCCCCGTACATGTTCTTCCTGCGCCTGGACGAGACCATGGTGGTGGGCGCATCCCCCGAGGTCATGGTGCGCAAGGAAGGGGAACTGGTCGAACTGCGCCCCATCGCCGGCACCCGCCCGCGCGGGGCGACTCCCGCCGCCGACGAGGAGCTGGCCCAGGACCTCCTGGCCGACCCCAAGGAGCGCGCCGAGCACGTCATGCTGGTGGACCTGGGGAGAAACGATCTCGGGCGCGTCTGCGAGATCGGCAGCGTCAAGGTTTCCGAGCTGATGGTGATCGAGCGCTACTCGCACGTGATGCACATCGTTTCCAACGTGCAGGGGGAACTGGCGCCCGGGCACGACGCCTTCGACGTGGTGCGCGCCACCTTCCCGGCGGGGACCCTTTCCGGGGCTCCCAAGGTGAGGGCCATGGAGATCATCGACGAACTGGAAGGGGTGCGGCGCGAGGTCTACGGCGGCGCGGTCGGGTACTTCTCCTTCTCGGGCAACATGGACATGGCCATCGCCATCAGGACCCTGGTGATCAAGGACGGCAAGGTGCACCTCCAGGCCGGCGCCGGCATCGTGGCCGACTCCAATCCTGCCGCCGAGTACGTGGAGACCGTCAACAAGGCCAAGGCCGTAGTGAAGGCCATCGAGATGGCCGAGCGCGGGCTGGACTGAGAGTAGGAGGGACTGGCTCCGTCAGGTGCCTGTCCCTTTGCGGAACGCCCCTTTCAACTCACAGTCCCCTCCCTCCGCATTCGATAAAGGGCGCCCGGTTTCCGGTGCGCCCTTTTTTTCTGCCCTGAACCCTTCCAGCCCAATTTCCGCACCGCGTTGCTTAGTCTTTGGGGGCTTTCGTCCACGTCTTGCTACTACCTGCTGTCATAGGGCAGGCTCAGCGAAAAACAGATTCACATGTTGTCGAATTATAATCTCAAAAAGAATAGTCGGTTGCAGACTAATGGCAAATTTATTGTAAAATTCTTTCGATCAATTGTTTGGTTCCAGCCTTGTTTATTTGGACGCCGTCGCTGTGAGATTTACTGAAATGCTGTGAGAGCTCTTCAGACAGAAGATGCGGGAGTGATGAGTATGGCCTCGCTTAGCCCAATCAAGAAGATCCTTGTTGTGGAGGATGACGACGCCCACGCGGAGTTGATCCGGCGGGGGTTCAGCGACCTGTCCGGCCAGTACGAGCTGACCGTCGCCGCCACAGTGAAGGAGGCGTTAGACCGCATCCGCAGCAGGAATTACGACATCGTGCTCACCGACTACCTCCTTCCCGACGGCAAAGGTGGCGACCTGGTGGCGCAGTCGGCGGACATAGCGCCGGTAGTGATGATGACCTCGCACGGCAGCGAGCAGGTCGCGGTCGAGGTGATGAAGTCCGGAGCCATCGACTACGTGGTGAAGATGCCCGAGGTCTTCGACGCCATGCCGCGCATCGTGGAACGCGCCCTGCGGGAGTGGGACCACATGCTCGAGCACAAGCGGGCGGAGGAGGCGCTCAAGCTGCAAAGCCACCGCCTCGAACACGAGGTGGCCGAGCGCCAGTTGGCCCAGGAGGCGCTGCAGGAGCAGGCGCTGCTGCTGAAAAAGGAGATCGCGGAACGGAAGCTGGCCCAGGAGACCCTGCGGCTCAGCGAGGAAAAGTTCCACAAGGCCTTCGACAGCGCGCCGCTCATCATGGTGATCACCGACCTCGAGGAGGGGGCCTTCCTCGACGTGAACCGCAAGTTCGTGGAGCTCTCCGGCTTCAGCCGTGACGAGGTGCTGGGACGGACCTCCACTTCCCTGGGCTGGATCAGCCCTCTCGACCGCAAGGCCCTGATCGACAAGCTGGACCAGGAGGGACAGGTCGCCGGGACCGTGGTGACCCTGCATGCCAAGGACGGCAGGACCCTGAAGGGGGAGTACTACTGCCAACGGATCACCGTGGACGGGTGCGAGCGCCTGCTGGCCATCGCCCTGGACATCACCGAGAGGATGAAGCTGGAGGAGCAGCTGCGCCACTCGCAGAAACTGGAGGCGGTGGGGGTGCTGGCCGGCGGCGTGGCCCACGACTTCAACAACATACTCACCGTCATCGGCGGTTACTGTGAACTGCTCAAACTGGACCTGCCCCAGGACAACCCAGCACGCGACAAGGTGATGCAGATCTCGGCGGCGGCGGACCGGGCCGCCAACCTGACCCGCAGCCTGCTCGCCTTCAGCCGCAAAGGCGAGGTGAAGGCCGCCCCTGCCAACCTCAACGACATCGTCAAGGGGGTGGAGAAGTTCCTGCAGCGGATCATCGGAGAGGACATCGCTCTCACCACCTCGCTGGCAGAAGGGGCGCTCTGGGCCGTGGTGGACAGCGGGCAGATCGAGCAGGTGCTGATGAACCTGGCGGCCAATGCCCGCGACGCCATGCCCAAGGGAGGGCGGCTCTTCGTGGAGACCGAGCGCCACGACATCGACGCCGCCTTCGTGCACGCCCACGGTTTCGGCATCCCCGGACAGTACGCCCTGCTTACCATTTCCGACACCGGGCAGGGGATGGACGAGGCCACCCGCAAGAAGATCTTCGATCCCTTCTTCACCACCAAGGTGGTCGGCAAGGGGACCGGGCTCGGTCTTGCCATCGTCTACGGCATCATCACCCAGCACAAGGGGTTCGTGAACGTCTACAGCGAGCCGGGTATCGGCAGCACCTTCAGGATTTATCTTCCCGCCATCAACGCCGCAGAACCCGAAAAGAGCGCGCCGACCGCGGAGCCGGACGTGCGCGGCACCGAGACCATCCTGGTCGCCGAGGACGATCTGCATGTCCTCGACCTGGTTTCCTCCATCCTCAAGCAGTACGGTTATTCCATCATCCACGCCGCCAACGGACTGGAGGCGGTGCAGCGGTTCAAGGAAAACACCGGCATCAGGCTGGTGCTGATGGACATCATCATGCCGGTCATGAACGGCAAGGAAGCGGCAGAGACCATCAGGGAATATCAGCCTGATGCGAAGATTCTTTTCACCAGCGGCTACACGGCCGACATCATCCGCAGCCGGAGCGATCTCGAGGAAGGCGCCGAGCTGGTCATGAAACCGGTAAAGCCCATGGTGCTGCTGAAAAAGGTCCGTGAGATGCTGGACCGGCGTGGTGAAGCAGATAAAGATTGAGATAAAGATTAAGGTAGGACAGATCTTTCTCAGTCTTCCTGTTCCTCTTACTCGTACTCTTAATTTTAGTCTTAGTCTTAATCTCAATCTCAGTCTCAATCTTAGTCTTAGTCTTAGTCTTAGTCTTAATCTGCCCCTAAAGAGGTGGCTGGCATGATCACGCAGGTCCACAAGATACGCCGCTTTGCCCTGGTCCTGGTGCTGTTCTGGAGTGCGGGGATCGCATTCTCCTTTTACTGGTTCTACCGGGGCGAGCAACAAACGGTGCTGGCCATCGGCCGCGCCGAGGCGCGCGCCACCTTCGAGAAAGATACCCTGTACCGGCGCTGGGCGACCCGGCATGGCGGGGTCTATGTGCCCGCGTCGGAACAAAGCCCTGCCAACCCGTACCTGCAGCACGTTCCCGAGCGCGACGTCACCACCCCCTCAGGCAAGGCACTGACGCTGGTCAACCCGGCGTACATGACCCGGCAGGTGTTCGAGCTCGCCGACAGCCAGAACAACCTGGTGCGCGGTCACATCACCAGCCTCAACCCCATCCGGCCCGAAAACAAGCCCGACCCGTGGGAGGCCAAGGCGTTGAAACAGTTTGAAACCGGGGTGAAAGAGGTGAGCGAGGTCCAGCAGATGGGAGGCCGCCCTTACATGAGGCTGATGCGCCCCTTCGTGACCGAACCTTCCTGCCTGAAGTGCCACGCGGCACAGGGGTACCGTGTCGGGGACATCAGGGGCGGCGTCAGCGCCTCGGTGCCGCTGGACGTCGATGCGGCGGTGATGGGGGACGTGGTTACCGGCGCGGCGGTGAGCCACGGGTTCATCTGGCTGCTGGGGGTGGGGCTGATCGGCACCGGCGCACGCGTGCTCGGTCGCAGCGCCCGCGCCATCGAGGAGCGCGAGGAGCGCTACCGGACCGTGGCCGACTACACCGAGGGATGGGAGTACTGGCAGGGGCCGGATCGCACCTTCCGGTACGTCTCGCCGTCCTGTCTTGAGCTCTCCGGCTATAGCCGCGAGGAGTTCTATGCTGATCCGGACCTGTTGCACCGCATCGTGCACCCGGATGACCAGCCGTGCTACGAGAACCACGTCCGGGAGTCGTTTTGCGGTACGCCCAAGCCGATCGACTTCCGCATCATCAGAAAAGACGGCGAGATCCGCTGGATCGCCCATATCTGCCGTCTGGTCTACACCGCCAGCGGCGTCGAGAACGGCATCCGGGGCAGCAACCGCGACATCACCGACCGGAAAATGGCCAGCGAGACCCTGCGCGAGCAGGCGGTGCTCCTGGAAAAGGAAGTGCGCGAGCGCATGGAGCGGGAAGCCGAACTGGAGGCGAAGAACGCGGAGCTGGAACGCTTCACCTACACCGTGTCCCACGACTTGAAGAGCCCGCTCATCACCATCAAGGGGTTCGCCGGTGCGGTGCTCAAGGACGTCGAGGGGGGCAACCTGCAGCGCCTGGACGGCGACGTGCGTCGCATCATGGGGGCTGCCGACAAGATGTCGGCCCTTTTGAGCGATCTGCTGGAACTTTCCCGCATCGGCCGCATCGTCAACGCACCCTCCCTGATCGACATGAACCTGCTGGTGAAAGACGTGCTTGCCCAGCTCTCCGGGCCGGTTCAGCAGGCCGGGGTGGAGGTGGTGCTGCAGCCGGGCTTGGGCACCGTATGGGGAGACCAGCCCCGGATAGGCGAGGTGCTGCAGAACCTCGTGGAGAACGCGATCAAGTACAGGGGTGAGCAGCGACAACCGCGCATCGAGATCGGCATGCGTGACGAAGCGGGAGGGGCGGTATTCATCGTGCGCGACAACGGTATCGGGGTGCCCGCACAGTACCACGAAACCATCTTCGGGTTATTCAACCAGTTGGATGCCCGTTCGGAGGGGACCGGTATCGGGCTGGCCCTGGCGCGGCGCATCGTCGAATTTCACGGCGGCAAGCTGTGGGTCGAGTCGGACGGGGCAGGGCAGGGGAGCACCTTCTGCTTCACCCTGAACACCCGCCCTCCAGAACCACTCGAACAGGGATAAAAGGGATAAAAGGGATAAAGGCTGTTTATAGGTTTTACAATCCCTTTTATCCGCCGTTATCCCTGTTAAACGGTTTTGCAGTGAATGTCTTTGTGTACTGATTCAAACAGGGATGAAGGGGATGAAAGGGATAAAGGCCTTTAAACGGTTTGGTTTACCCATCCCTTTAATCCGCTGTTATCCCTGTTAAACGCCTTTGGTAGTTTGATTGGCCTGAAAGGAGCGAACCATGATAGAAGGCGAACCGCTGTGCATCCTGCTGGTTGAGGACAACCCGGACCACGCCGAACTGGCCATCCGCAACCTGACCGATGCCGGGCTGGTCAACCACCTGTTCCACGTCGAGGATGGCGAGGCCGCCCTGGACTACCTCAACAACCGCGGCCGGTTCGCGGACCAAGGCGCCTACCCGCGCCCGCACCTGGTCCTGCTCGACCTGCGCCTGCCCAAGGTGGACGGCATCGAGGTGCTCAAGCAAGTGAAGTCTTCGGAACAGCTGAAGGCCATACCGGTGGTGATCCTGACCACTTCCGCAGCCGAGCGTGATTTGGCCCAGGCCTACAACCATTACGCCAACAGCTACCTCACCAAACCCGTCGACTTCGATTCTTTCAGCAACCTGCTGCGTGACCTCGGCTTCTACTGGCTCGCCTGGAACAGGCGTCCCACAAGCTAGCCTCGGTAAATATTGTTTTAGGGAGGATAAATATTTCCTCCCCGGCCACTGGGGTAACGACGTTTTTGCCCATGGCGGCCTGCTCCTCTCCTCTCTTTTTGTGCTTTTCCTGTCGGATTTTCTTGAGTTTTTGCCGCGAAACCTATATATTTCAGCCTTTCCAATTAACAGCAAACGGGTGGGGTTCGCATCGCTTTTCGCGCCTTCGGCCCGACGCCAGCAGGGTTGCCATCTATGCTCCTGATGATCGACAATTACGACTCCTTTACCTACAACATCGTCCAGTACCTGGGCGAGTTGGGTGAGGAGGTGAAGGTTTTCCGCAACGACAAGATCACCATCGCCGAGATCGAGGCGCTCGCCCCCGATCGCATCGTGGTCTCCCCCGGTCCCTGTTCGCCGGCGGAGGCCGGCATCTCGGTCGAGGTGATCCGGCACTTCGCCGGCAAGATCCCCATCCTCGGCGTTTGCCTCGGCCACCAGTCCATCGGTTACGCCTTCGGCGGCAACATCGTCAAGAGCGCCACGTTGATGCACGGCAAAACCTCGCCGATCCTGCACGACGGCAAGGGACTCTTCGAGGGACTCCCCAACCCCTTCGCCGCGACCCGCTACCACTCCCTCATCGTCGAGCGCGATACGCTGCCGGCCGAGTTGGAGATCACCGCCTGGGTCGCCGAGGGTGAGATCATGGGGATGCGCCACCGCACGCTGCCGATCTGGGGGGTGCAGTTCCACCCCGAGTCCATCCTCACCGAGGGGGGCATGGATCTGCTGCGCAACTTCTTGAAGATGTCCAGGGCGTCCCGGTAGAGAGAAGTCTTCGGTAGTGTGCCCTCTCCCTCTGGGAGAGGGTTAGGGTGAGGGCGGCGGCAGCGGCGCCAAAGTAGCAGAAAACCCCTCACCCGCCCTTCGGGCACCCTCTCCCATAGGGAGAGGGGAAATGCGAGCTTGTCTTTTTGTGTCTTTGAATTCCGTTTGGAAGGAGCTGCTATGATTCGTAGGGCCATTGCACGTGTTGTGGAGCGGGAAAATCTCAGCGAGGCGGAGATGATCGAGGTGATGGACCAGATCATGTCCGGCGGGGCCACCCCGGCCCAGATCGCGTCCTTTATCACCGCGCTCAGGATGAAAGGCGAGACGGTCGACGAGATCACCGGCGCGGCGCGGGTCATGCGGGACCGGGCCCTTCCCATCCGCGTCGGCAAGAGCGTCCTCGGCATCGACCGCGACGACATCAACCTCGACCGCGAGACCATCCTCGACACCTGCGGTACCGGCGGCTCCGGCACCAACTCCTTCAACATCTCCACCACCGTCGCCTTCATTGTTTCCGCCTGCGGCGTCAAGGTCGCCAAGCACGGCAACCGTGCCGTCTCCTCCTCCTGCGGCTCCGCCGACGTTCTGGAAGCGTTGGGCGTGAACCTGGACGTGACGCCGGAAACCGTGGAACGCTGCATCTCCGAGATCGGCATCGGCTTTCTCTTCGCTCCGGCGCTGCACGGCGCCATGAAGCACGCCATCGGCCCCCGCCGCGAGATCGGCGTCCGCACCATCTTCAACATCCTCGGCCCCCTCACCAACCCCGCCAGCGCCGATTGCCAGGTGCTCGGCGTCTATCGCGAGGAACTGGTCGAAAAGCTGGCCCTGGTGCTGAAAAAGCTCGGCTGCCGCCGCGGCTACGTGGTACACGGCTGCGACGGCATGGACGAAGTGACCCTGACCGGTGAGAGCACCATCGGCGAGGTCGGCCCCGACGGCGTCAAGGTCTACAAGATCACGCCGGAGCAGTTCGGCCTGGAGCGCGCACCGCTTGCGGAACTGCACGGCGGCGACGCCCAGGGCAACGCCGTCATCGTCAGGGACATCCTGGCCGGCAAGGACGGCGCCAAGCGCCGCATCGTCCTCCTCAATGCCGCCTTCGCGCTGCTGGCCACCGGCAAGGTAGCCGACGTCCCGGAAGGGATCAGGCTTGCCGCCGAGACCATCGATTCCGGGCGCGGCCTGAAGCAACTGGAGCGGCTGGTGGCGCTCACCAACGAGGTGCAATAGCAGATGACCCAGGTACCCGACGTACTCAGGAAGATAGTCGACTACAAGCAGGGCGAGCTTGAAGAGGCCATGCGGGCAGTCCCGCTCAACGAGATCATGGACCGCCTGGCCGACCTCGAAGACACCCCCCGCGGTTTCCAAAACGCCATCCTCAACGCGCTCGGCTCCGGTTGGACCCCCATCATCGCCGAGGTCAAAAAGGGATCCCCCTCCAAGGGGCTGATCCGCGCCGACTTCGACCCGCTGCAGATCGCCATCACTTACCAGGACAACGGCGCCACCTGTCTCTCGGTCCTCACCGACGAGCACTTTTTTATGGGGCACTTAAGCTACCTGGCGCTGATCCGCGAGCAGGTCTCGCTGCCGCTTTTGCGCAAGGACTTCATCTTCGATCCCTACCAGATCTACCAGGCCCGCGCCGCCGGCGCCGACGCCATCCTCCTCATCGCCGCCATGCTCGACGTGCCGCAGTTGCGCGACTTTCACAGCCTGGCCAAAGAGCTTTCCATGGACGTGCTCCTCGAGGTGCACGACGAGAAGGAACTGGAGATGGCGCTGCAGACCGACTGCAGCCTGATCGGCATCAACAACCGCGACCTGCGCACCTTCCAGGTCGATATCGCGACCTCCGAGCGTCTGGCGGCCCAGATTCCCGCCGGCCGGATCATCGTTGCCGAGAGCGGCATCAACACCCGCGCCGAGATCGTGCGTCTCACCGGGAAAGGCCTGCACGCCTTCCTGATCGGCGAGTCCATGATGCGCGAGCCCGATGTCGGTGCGAAGCTCACCGAGTTGCTGGGGTAAATGGCTGGGGGCAGGGAGTGATCTCGTTGGTCTCGTTCCCAAGGTCCACCTTGGGAACGCAAAGCCTCTCCGAAGCTCCGATTTCCCACGGATGCAACGCTGGAGCTTTGCGCCATATGAGGTTCCCAAGCTGGAGCTTGGGAACCAGGAAAAGATAGCCCGCAACGCGCTGCACGCGACCCAGCGTCCCCCCTTGTCAAAGGGGGGGCAGGGGGGATTTGCTTCTCACCCAAGGTAGACATTTGAATTGAAATGTTCCAACTGACAAAGGAGTGGCTATGAATACCAAGTTCCTGCTTGACGAGTCCCGCATCCCGAAACAGTGGTACAACATCATTCCCGACATGCCGGGGCCGCTGGAGCCGGTGATCAACCCGGCGACGCTTAAGCCGGTCACCCCGGAGGACATGACCCCGATCTTCCCGATGTCTCTCATCGAGCAGGAGATGTCCAACCAGCGCTGGATCGACATCCCGGAAGAGGTGCGCGAGAAGTACCGGATCTGGCGCCCGTCGCCGCTGTTCCGCGCGCGCAGGCTGGAGCAGGCGCTGCAGACCCCTGCGAAGATCTACTACAAGTACGAGGGCGTTTCCCCGGCGGGCTCCCACAAGCCCAACAGCGCCATCCCGCAGGCGTGGTACAACAAGCAGGCCGGTATCCGCAGGCTGGCCACCGAGACCGGCGCCGGGCAGTGGGGGAGCTCCCTGGCCCTGGCCTGCTCCATGTTCGGCCTGGAGTGCACCATCTACATGGTGAAGGTTTCCTGCACGCAGAAACCGTACAGAAAGAGCATGATGCAGCTTTGGGGCGCCACCGTGATCCCGTCCCCGTCCGAGTTCACCAATGCCGGGCGCGGCATCCTGGCGCACGACCCGGACAACCTGGGGAGCCTGGGCATCGCCATTTCCGAGGCGGTGGAGGACGCCGCCACCCACGACGATACCAACTACGCGTTGGGGAGCGTGCTGAACCACGTCTGCCTGCACCAGACCGTGATCGGCCTGGAGGCCAAGGAGCAGATGGCGCTGGCCCAAGACTACCCGGACGTGGTCATCGCCTGCTGCGGCGGCGGTTCCAACTTCGCGGGACTCACCTTCCCGTTCCTGATGGACCGCGCCAACGGCAAGAAGGTGCGCTGCCTGGCCGTCGAGCCCGCCTCCTGTCCGACCCTCACCAAGGGGGTCTACGCCTTCGACTACGGCGACACCGCGAAGCTTGCGCCCATCACCAAGATGTACACCCTGGGGCACGACTTCATGCCGCCGGGGATCCACGCCGGCGGCCTGCGCTACCACGGCGAGTCCGCGCTCATCTCGCAGCTCTACCATGCCGGTGAGATCGAGGCCAAGTCCTACAAGCAGAACGCCTGCTTCGAGGGCGCGCTCCTCTTCGCCAGGACCGAGGGGATCGTCCCCGCGCCGGAATCCTCCCACGCCTTGCGCGCCGCCATCGACGAGGCCGTGCTTGCCAAGGAAGAGGGGAAGGAGAAGACCATTCTCTTCGGGCTTTCCGGTCACGGCCAGCTCGACATGGGCGCCTACGATGCCTATCTCTCCGGCCGGCTCGAAGACTACGAGTATCCGGAGGAATCGATCCGTCAATCACTGGAGCGGCTCCCCAAGGTGAGCCTGTAACGGAAGAGGATCCCGGGCAACTGAGGCCGGCAAGCAGAGAGGATGCTGAAGGTTTCCCCAAAAGACGTGGAACAGGTTTTCTCAGAAGTCCTCAGATTTTCTCCGTGGCCAATGGTTTTGGTTTTTGGGAAGTTGAATAATTCTAAGGGTATACGCGCATGACAAAGGTGAAGATTTGTGGCATAACATCGGAGGACGATGCTCTGATGGCCGTCGATGCCGGGGCCGACGCCCTTGGCTTCGTGTTCTTCGACAAGTCCCCCCGCTTCATCGGAGCGGCGGCCGCGCAGAAGATCATCGCCAAGCTCCCCCCCTTCATCCAGGTGGTCGGCCTTTTCGTCAATGCCGATCTCGACGTGGTCAACAGTACCGCCGACTGCTGCGGCCTCGACATCGTCCAGTTGCACGGTGAGGAAAGCCCGGAATACTGCCGCCTGGTGAACCGCAGGGTGATGAAGGCGTTCCGCGTGCGCGGGCCCGAGAGCCTGACCCCGCTCGCCGAGTACCAGGTCTCGGCCTACCTGCTCGACGCCTATTCGCCCAACGCCTACGGCGGTACCGGTGAGGTCTTCGACTGGGAGTGCGCCATTGCCGCCAAGGAAAAGGGGCGCATCGTGCTGGCCGGCGGGCTCACCCCTGACAACGTTGCGGAAGCGGTGACGCGGGTGCGCCCCTACGGGGTGGACGTCTCCAGCGGGGTAGAGTCATCCCCCGGCAGGAAGGATCCCGACAAGGTGCGCCGCTTCATCCAGTTGGCAAAGCACCCGCACCCGGTCTGATACACAAACTGATTGAGCAACAAAGACATAGCAGGTGAATGTTAAGAGTACGTACAACGGAGACGTTGAACGCAGAACCGGTTTCCAACCCAAAAAAAGGAGTGGCAATGAAGATTATCGTAACCGATGAGGTGGCTCAGGAAGGACTGGCGATTTTGCAGCGTGACCCGCGCGTGCAGATGGACATCAAGCTGGGACTGAAGAAGGAGGAGCTTTACTCGATCATTGGTGATTACGACGTTATCATCACCAGAAGCGGCACCACCGTGGACAAGCCCCTGCTTGACGCAGCGACCAACCTGAAACTCGTCGCCCGCGCCGGCGTCGGCGTCGACAACGTCGACGTGGACTACGCCTCCGCCAAGGGCGTCATCGTGGTCAACGCACCTTTCGGCAACACCAACAGCGCGGCCGAGCACGCCATGGCGCTGCTGCTTTCTTTCTGCCGCAACGTAACCAAGGCCAACGGCTCCCTCAAAGGCGGCGCCTGGAAACGCGCTCCCTTCACCGGCTACGAGCTCAAGGGGAGGACGGCCGGCGTCATCGGTCTGGGCAAGGTCGGCGGCCGCGTCGCCACCCGCCTCAAGGCCTTCGAATGCGAAGTGCTCGCCTGCGACCCGTACATCGCCGAGAAGCGCGCCCATGACCTCGGCGTGAAGCTGGTCACCCTCGACGAGATCATCAAGAACTGCGACATCATCACCGTCCACACCCCGCTCACCAGCGAGACCCACAACATGATCGGCAAGAAGGAACTGGCCGCCATGAAGGACGGTGTCATCATCATCAACGCAGCGCGCGGCGGCATCATCAACGAGGAGGCGATGCTGGAAGCCCTCGACTCCGGCCGCGTCGCCGGTGCCGCTTTCGACGTCTGGAGCCAGGAGCCGCCCGACTCCGAGACCCTCAAGAAGCTGATCGGTCACGAGAAGATGGTGGTCACCCCGCACCTGGGCGCCAACACTTTCGAGGCGCAGGTCAACGTCGCGGTCGACGTGGCCAAGGAAATCCTGCGCTACATGGACGAGCAGCCCATCGAGAACGCCATCAACATCCCCAAGTTCGACGCTTCCCTCATGGGGCAGATGCGTCCGTACCTGAACCTGGTGAACGTGCTGGCCGACTTCATCATCCAGCTGGTCGACACCAACCTGAACAAGATCACCTTCACCTACACCGGCGGCCTGGCGCAGTACGACTGCACCCCGATCACCGTCTGCGGTCTCGCTTCACTGCTGAACCGCAGGGTCGAGCAGGAAGTGAACATGGTCAACGCGCAGCTGGTGGCCGACAACATGGGCATCGTGGTCGAAGAAGTGAAGTCCACCCACTCCGAGGACTTCTCCAACCTCATCACCGTGACTATCGAGGGGCCGGGCGAGAAACGCCTGATCTCCGGCACCGTGTTCGAAGGGGTCCCCCGCATCGTCAAGCTGCGTGACTACCAGATGGACTTCCGTCCGGAAGAGCACATGCTGCTTTTGGCCTACGGCGACCGTCCGGGCATCATCGGCAAGATCGGCACCATCCTCGGCAAGCACGAGATCAACATCGCCGCCATGAACCTCGGCCGTCGCGAGAAGAAGGGCGAGGCGATGGTCATCCTCTCCCTCGACTCCGCGGTCCCTGCGGACGTGGTGGAAGAGGTGAGGGCCGCGACCGACGCGACCTTCGTGAAGCCCCTCTACCTGATCACCGCGAAGTAAGGCGAAAGGACGAGCAGTGAGAGAGGGGGGCGCTGCAGAAGGGACTGGCTCCGTCAGGTGCCTGTCCCTCTCGCGGAACGCTACTTTCAGCTCAGCCACCTTCCCAAGCACAACCGCGAAGTAAGGCGGGATAGAAAAGCAGGAACAGAAAAGGCCCCCGGCGCAAGCTCGGGGGCCTTTTTTCGTATAGGGGTGCCTTGGAGTGTAGGGGCGAATAACCATTCGCCCAGCGCCGGTGACGCCAGGACGCCGTCGCAGGTATCGGCGGCGTTGCCGGCACGCATAAGGGGGGCGAATGATTATTCGCCCCTACAGTTATTCATGCCTCATCAAGAGGTCCTTCGGTCTCCTCTGTGCCCTCTGTGGACTCCGTGTCCTCTGTGTTCCGGGGTTAGGCTAATTTTCTACCGCCGCACGCCCTCAACCTCTGGTGCGCCTCGCGCAGCGCCTTCTCGGTAGTCTCCCAGCTGATGCAACTGTCGGTGATGGAGACGCCGTAGGTGAGGTCGGCCAGGTTCTTCGGCAGCGGCTGGTTCCCTTCCTTCAGGTAGCTCTCGATCATGACACCGGAGATGGAACGGTTGCCGGCGACGATCTGGTCGACCACGCTTTTCAGCACCTCGGTCTGGCGCTCGAACTTCTTCTCCGAGTTGCCGTGGCTGCAGTCCACCATCAGGGTCGGATTGAGCCCCGCCTTGGAGAGCATCTCCTCGGACTTGGCGATGTCCTCCGGCGCATAGTTGGGCTTCTTGTTGCCGCCGCGCAGCACCATGTGCACGTCCGGGTTGCCGGTGGTCTGGATGATGGAGGTGAGGCCGTCGCGGTTGATGCCCAAAAAGCTGTGCGGATGCAGCGCGGCCTTCATGGCGTCGATGGCGATCTGCAGGTTGCCATCGGTGCCGTTTTTGAAGCCGATCGGGAAGGAGAGGCCGCTGGCCATCTCGCGGTGGGTCTGCGACTCGGTGGTCCTGGCCCCGATGGCGCCCCAGGAGAGGAGGTCGGCCAGGTACTCCGGCGTGATGGGATCGAGCATTTCGGTGGCGACCGGGAGCCCCATCTCGGTCACCTTGCACAGAAGACCGCGGGCGATGCCCAGCCCCTTGGAGATGAGGTGGGTGCCGTCCATGCCGGGATCGTTGATGAGCCCCTTCCAGCCGACGGTGGTGCGCGGCTTCTCGAAATAGACGCGCATGATCAGGAGCAGTTCCCCGGAAACTTCCTTGGCCAGGGCCGCGAGTTTCTCGGCGTACTCCAGGGCGCCCTTCGGGTCATGGATGGAGCAGGGGCCCACCACGACCATGAGGCGTTTGTCCTCGCCCCGCAGTATCTTGGCGATGGCCGCGCGGCTTTCGCTCACGCAGGTCCCGGACTGCTCGGAGATCGGGAAAACCTGCCTCAGATCGGTCGGTGCGATGATCGGGGTGATGCTTTTTACCTTGAGGTTGTTCGTCTTAATCATGGTACGCTCCCGCGCTAGCAGTTTTTAATGTGGCGTAATCTAGCGCGTTTCCGGGACGCTGTCAAAAAAAAATGCCCCGTCGGCACTGAATTTTGCCGGGAGCATATTTTTGTATGGTGCAGGTATAAAAAGCTGAACCAGCTTGGGGACTTTACCCCGTTCTGGCAGGGGGGCGCGCCTCACCATCGGCGAGCAGGGCGCTGCGGACCGAGGAGAAGGTAGTCTGGTCGGCACCGGCTCGCCGCATCTCCTGCAGCGCCCGCTCCGTGTCGCCCGGCTTCACGTCGACTCCACGTACCGCATCGGTCAGCACCGTCACCGCAAACCCTTCCTTGAGCGCTTCCAGCACGGTCTCCTTCACGCAGTAATCCGTCGCCAGTCCCCCGACGTAGAGCCGGTCCAGCTCCATGCGGCGCAGCAGCATGGCGAAGGGGGTGCCGTTTTCCGTGGTCCCCTGCATGGCCGAGTAGCCGTTGTCCCAGCTGGACATCCCCTTGGAGATGACGATGGTCCCTTTCGGCAGTCTCAGGCCGGGGTGGAAGTCGGCGCCCGGCGAGCCCTGGACGCAGTGCGGGGGCCAGATGCCGCCCTGTTCCTTGAAGTGTTTGCTGTGCTCCGGGTGCCAGTCCCGGGACGCGAAGACCGGCACACTCCTCATGTTGAAGAGTTCGAGGTAGAGGTTGAGCACCGGCACCACCTGGTCACCGTTGGACACGGGGAGGGCGCCTCCGGGACAGAAATCGAGCTGTACGTCGATCACGAGCAGGGCGGCTCTGCGTTGCATCGCGTACCTCCTTTGCCGTTTCGTCGGCGCAGCTGCCGACCGGCTCTAGATGCGGTATTTGCTCTGGATTCGGGTCATCAGTTTCAGGCGCAGCGTGTTGACCCCGGCGCTGATTGATACCTTGTAGATATGCGGGTTGACCAGGCGCAGGCATCCTTCCGGCAGCAGTTGCAGCTGTGCCGAGGCGAGGTCGGCGCTGCTCTCCAGGTCCGGCGTGGGGAGGCACCTGCGGCCGTTTTCCATCACCATGCGACGCAGATCGACCAGTCGCGCCTGCTCCGGGATCCGGACGTGCCGTACCGGGTTGGCTGGATCGAAGACCACTGTGCCGGGCAGCACTTCCTCGTCCTGCAACGCGATCAGGTCCAGGATGAAGGAGCCGTCCGGGGCAATGGCACGCAGCACCTTCTTCCGGTCCGGAAGGGTGGCCTTGGCCACGTCGCTGGTGAGCTTCAGTTTGGCTTCGCCGTTCATGGACACCAGCTTGTACACTCCGCCCAGGGCGCCGCCTCCCTCGCCGGCGCAGGTGGCCAGGCGGGTGCCGACCCCGTAGATGTCGATCCTGCTTCCTTCCCGGCGCATGGATTCGATCACGTGCTCGTCCAGTTCGTTGGAGGCGACGATCTTCACCCCCGGGAAACCGGCCTCGTCGAAGGCGGCGCGGACCTGGCGGGAGAGGTAGGCAAGGTCGCCCGAGTCGATGCGGACGCCGGCCAAGTCATGGCCGCGCTCCTTCAGCTCGCGCGCCACGATCAGCGCATTGGGGAGGCCGCTCTGCAAGGTGTCGTAGGTGTCGATCAGGAGGACGCAGCTGTCCGGGAACTCCTTGGCGTAGGTCCGAAAAGCGGTCAGTTCGTCCGGGAAGGCCATGATCCAGCTGTGGGCATGGGTGCCGCGCACCGGGATGCCGTAGCGCATCCCCGCCAGCACGTTGCTGGTGGAGCGCACGCCGCCGATGAAGGCGGCCCGGGCTCCGGAAAGCCCGCCGTCGGGACCCTGGGCGCGGCGCAGTCCGAATTCCAGCACGGTGGCAGCGCCGGCTGCGATCTTGATGCGCGCCGCCTTGGTTGCCGCCAGGGTCTGGAAGTTGATGATGTTCAACAGTGCCGTCTCGACGAACTGCGCCTCGGCGAGGCCACCCTCCACGGTGAGCAGCGGTTCTCCGCCGAACACGACTGTCCCCTCGGGCGGCGCGGTTACCTTGCCTGTAAAGCGGAACTCGGAGAGGTAATTGAGAAAGGCGGGTTTGAAGATCTTCAGGCTGTCGAGGTAGGCGAGCTCGTCGCTTTTGAAGGAGAGCTCTTCCAGGAAGGAGAGGGCGGTATCGAGCCCGGCAAAGACCGCGTAGCCGCCGCGAAACGGGTTGTGGCGAAAGAAAAGATCGAAGGCGGCCGGCCGCTGGTGCATTCCCTGGTCATGGTATCCCGCCAGCATGGTCAGTTCGTAAAGGTCGGTCAGCAGTGCCGAGTACGTCATGGTGTCCCCCCGTTCAATTACCAGCACCCTGAATTATCGCATGATGCAGTTTTTCCGCCAGTTCGGGGTCCACAATTTTCAGGGTAAGGTACTCTCCCTGGGCCTTTTCTGTCTCATTGAGCAGCAGATGTGTCAGTCCCAGCTTGTACAGTGCATTGGCATTGCCCGGCCACAGCTTCAGCAATGAACTGTAGGCTTCGGCAGCTTCCTGGTAGCGGTCGGCCCTGAAACAGACTTCTGCCAGGTTGGAATAGGCCAGTGCCAGGGTATTGTCCAACAACAGGGAGTTCTTGAGAGAGTCTATGGCCCGCTGGTAGTCTCCGATCAGTGCCTGCGATGTGCCCAGGTTGAGCCAGGCCAGCGCGTTGCTGGGGGCCAAGGCGACGCTCCTGGCGAAGGCCTCGGTGGCCTCACGGTAGTTCCCTTCGCTGTTCAGTTCCACACCGGCCTGGAACCAGTCGTCGGCCTCCAGGTATTCCTCCTGTTCGATATGGATGGTCGGAGGGGTGGGGATCAGCGCCCCCGTGGCCATTCCCGTGAACAGAAGCAGCGCAATGCAGGTGCCCGCACGATATTTCATGCCTTTACCTCCGCCCAAAAGCAAAACGATAGCACATTAAATTTCATTTACAAAAATGTCGGAGGCAGATCGGGAGAGGGGGCGCGGCAGAAGGGACAGGCTCCGCAGGTGCCTGTCCCTTTAGCGGAACGCTCCGTTCGGCTCAGCAAACTTTAGGAACGCTCAGTTCAGCTACAAAAACACTAAGGGGACAGGCACCTGACGGAGCCAGTCCCCACCCTCGGGTGTTTTTTGCTGACATGGCGACGGGGTTTCTGCTAGAAAAGGAGGGCTGCAGCGCCTGCTGCGGTAGAACTACGCGGTAAAGGGGTCTCTACATGCAACCATTATTGATCGTCGGGTGTGGCGCCGTCGGCCGCCGGGTAGCGGCACTGGCGCTCGCGCAGGGACAGAGCGTTTGCACCTTCAACAGGGGCGAGGCCCCGCTTTCCGGGGTTCAGCACCATAGCGGCAACCTCGACGAGCCGGATACGCTGCGGGGGCTCCCCACCCGCGGCGCCGGGGTGATCTACCTCGCTCCGCCACCGGGCGGCGGCCACGAAGATACCAGGATGCGCAGCTTCCTCGGCAGCATCGCCGCCGGGGACGAGCCCGCCAAGGTGGTCTACATCAGCACCAGCGGCGTCTACGGCGGAGGGAGCAGTGTCGTCACCGAGGAGACCGAGCCCGACCCGCAGACCGCGCGCGGCAAGAGACGCCTGCACGCGGAGCGCCTGCTGCAGGCCTGGGGGCGCGAGCGCGGGGTCGCCGTGGTCGTGCTGAGGGTCACTGCCATCTATGCGGCCGACCGCCTCCCGGTCACCCAGCTCACCACCGGCCAGCCGGTGCTCCTGGAGGAGGAATGCCTCCCCAGCAACAGGATCCACGCCGACGACCTGTCCCGCATCTGCCTGGCGGCCCTGGAACGCGGCCGGGACGGCGCAGTCTTCAACGTGAGCGACGGCGCCCCCAGTACCATGACCGCCTACTTCAACGCGGCTGCCGACAAACTCGGGCTTCCCCGGCCCAGGCAGGTGACCATGGCCGAGGCGCGCCAGCTCATGACCCCGCTCATGATCTCCTACTTCTCCGAGGGGCGCATCGTCGACAGCAGCAAGATGCTGAAGGAACTGGGCATCACCTTGCTCTACCCCAACCTGGAGGCCGGCCTGAAGGAGTGACACCGGTCCACCCGTAGGGGCGAATAATCATTCGCCCGCCTTTGCCTCCCCGCGTTTTCTTGACAATACCCTGCTCTGCATTAGTGTTTTCCCATTCCAAAAAACGCGATGGGGAGGTGCACAGATGCTGGAAAAGGAAAGCGACCTGCTGAAACGGGAGGACCGGCGCGAGGCGGATCGACGCCCCCAGACGGGGCGCCGCGCTGACCAGGATGACCGGCAACTCTCTGCGCTGGCGCAGATGGACCGGCTGTTCGACGAGGTATTCAAGAGGCCCTTTTTCCACCACTTGTCACAAAGGATGTCGGGTGAGGAGATGGAGGAGTTGAACCCGCCCATCGACATCTACCAGGAAGGAGACTCCGTGGTGGTGAAGGCCGAGATCCCGGGGCTCAAAAGGGAAGACCTCGACGTGCAACTCTCCGCGGACAACATCACCATCTCCGGGCAAAAGAGCAAGGAGCAGCGCATCGACGACAAGGACTACTACCGCATGGAGCGCTCCTACGGCTCGTTCATCAAGACCTGCCGGCTCCCGGTGGCCATCCTCACCGACACCGCCAAGGCTACATTCAGGGACGGCATCCTCGAGGTGCGGGCGCTTAAGAAAACAGAGATGATCAAGGACCACTTCAGGAAGCTGCAGGTCGAATGATAGCGGCGCCGGAAGCGCTGTAGGAGGGGAAGGGCGTGGCGCTGGCTGCGCCTTTTTTATTGGTGTGATTGGTCTGCCTAAAAAATGAGCAAAACGCTATCATTAGCGATTGCCACGTCGGTTTTTTCGTTTTGAAGGGGCGTTACCCACAGAGTTTTCCACAGTTCTTGTGGAAGATCGCTTGCATCATTTATCCCAACAATATAGGTAGTTAGATAATGTCTTACCGTCTTGCGCTCAACCGGTTGCGGGGGGCTTCGCGGCATGGGGGTAACTACCGCAACTGGCCGCGAATTGGGTGCTTTATGAGAAACGTCCCCTGCCGGACTTTTACGGACACTAAAAAAGGCCCATGGGTTCCATGGGCCTTTTCCCTGCATTGGCGTTAGAGCGGGGCACTTTCTTCCAATCCGTCGGTAAAGCTTCGCGGCCGGGTGCTGCGCGGTCGGTGCCTCCTCGCAGCGCGTACCGGTCGGCTTCCCTTTTTCAAGCGCAGCCGCCTGGCGGATGAGATAAGTCGCTTTCAGCGTTGTCCCGACTAACGCCAATTTTTTTTGCTCCGGAATACCGCCACGAGGAAGATTGGATTACTGACCTGTGTCGCAACATACCCCGGTGAGACGCTTCAGGCTTCCCTCTGCCTTGTTGAGGGCTTGCTCACCACGACTGAAACCAGGGACATCTTGATAATAAAGGTAGTCAGGGACCCAAACGGATGCGCAACGAGTATTCCAGAGCCGCTCGCATTGACATGCTAAAGCTTGACCCAAGTCTAGCAACCGCGCTATGAGTGTCAAGGCTGACATGAAATTAATTTCATCTGATGCAACGTATTGAAAAATAGTATCTTTATGCATTTTGCTTGGCGCTCAAAGCGGCTGTCATTTCGCACCTTTCGGCTCGTTGAGTCAGATCGGTTACCGCCCTGTCAGACCACTTTTTCTCATTGTTGGTATGACAGTTGCCTTTCGTTTTGTTTGGGTGGCAAGGGGGGAGGTGCAACGAAGATTGCAGCGGCGAGGTGCGCATCGGTTGCCTGATAGTGTGACGGGTGTCACACCGGTAAGACTGTTAGAGTGACAGGACGTGTACCGAGCAGGAGATACAGGGATCGTAGCAGCGGATCAGGCGCTCCACTGCGGTCGTCATGCGGCTGGTCTCTTCGCCCTCCATGCCGCGGGCCAGGGCGAGCAGGTCGCGGGCCAGGGCCCCCTGGTTCAGCGCGGTGGGGGTGATGACGTCGGCCGCGCTGCAGATCCCTTGCGGGTCGAAGCTATAGCTGTGGATCAGGGTGCCGCGCGGCGCCTCGCAGGCGGCACAACCTGTCGCGGCACGCGGGGCAATGGGCGCCGCGTCCGCCCGCCGGGTACCAAGCTCCATGAGCCGTTCCACCAGGCGCAGTGCCCTTTCGGTGGCGTGGCACATCTCTATCGCCTGGGCCAGGTTGTTGCCCCGCATGTCCCTGCCGACCAGTTCATGCCTGTGGTCGGCGAAAAGCTTCGCGGCGAGCGGCTCCAGGTCGGGCCCCTGGTTGAGCCGGGCCTGGGCTCCGACGGTGGCTTCTTTGCCGTGCACCTTCGACAGCTTGGCGTGGGAGTACTCGAGCACGGTCTCCTCGATGTGCTCCCGGTAGTCCCGCAGCGGAAACGCCGGGTCGTCGCCCATGCGGCACAGTTGCGCCTGCAGCGGGCGGTCGCTGGGGTGCAGGGCGAGAAAATCGGGGGCGGGAAGTTCGGGGAAGGGGAACGGGGTGCTGAAGAGGCGATGCGCCTCCTGCGCCGCCGGGAGCACCTTCTGAAGCTCATCCCTGAGCAGCGTCAGTTCCTTCCTGTTCAGGCAACGGCCGAGCCCCCCAAGGCAGATGTTGACCGGGTGGATGAGCCTCCCCCCGGCGGTTTCCAGGACCAGGTTGCCGGCCTTCTTGATCGCCAGTCCGGTCTTGAGCAGTTCCGGGGCGACCCGCGCCAGTTCGGCCACACCCCGCACACCCAACAGGTCCGGCAGCACCAGGCAGTACAGGTGCAGCGCGTGGTCCTGGACCATGCCCGCCTGCAGCATGAGGTCGCGGGTGAGGGAGGTCACCTCGGAGACCTCGACGCCGAAAGCGTTCTCCACGGCCAGAAGCGCGGTCACCTTGTGCACCGTGGAACAGAGCGCGCAGATGCGGCAGATGATCTCCGGCACCTCGGCAAAACTCTTCCCGACCAGGAGCGCCTCGAAGAGGCGGGGCGAATCGACGAACTGCAGTTCGACCCGCTCGACCCGGCATCCCTCCCGGTAGATGCGGACCCTGCCGTGACCTTCCAGCCTGGTGAGAGGCGCTATTTCAACGACGCTGCCCATAGTCCCACTCCGGTTTGAAACGGCTCATCCTGCGTTCGATCTCGTCCCTGCCGAAGCCTCGCTCCAGCAACAGCTCCAGCTCCTGGGCCACGTTGGCCTCGCGTACCGGTCCCCGGCACCCCTCGCAGACGATTCCTGTGGCGGGGCAGCGCGCGTTGCATCCTCCCTGCACCACCGGCCCCAGGCAAAGCTCCTTTTTCTCCAGTAGCAGGCATAGGTTCTCCCGGCTGCGGCACTCGGTGCAGACCGGGTAGGAGCGGGGCGGTGGGAGGGTGCCGGCGGCGAGCGCTGCCACCAGTTCCGCGATCTCCTGCTTTTCCGGCGGACACCCGGTGACAGCGGCGTCCACGCTGACGTAGTTGGCCAACGGGGCGGGGGCAAAGCTCTCCGGCAGCTTCTCTGCTGCGCCGAATACCGTGTGCAGCAGATCCTGCCTGCAACTGGTCCTGTTGTTCATGGCGGCGACGCCGCCAAAGAGCGCGCAGGTCCCGTAGGCGACCAGGTGCGTGCTGGCGTTTCTGAGTTGGAACAGGAGTTCCAGGTCTTTCGGGGTGGAAACGGCTCCTTCCACGATGGCGGCGTCGAACTTCACCTCCAGCGTGTTGCCGCTTTCGGCGAGCGGGAAGTAGACCAGTTCGCAGCGCGCCAGCAGGTCCGGGAGTTGGTCCTCGCAGTTCAACAGGGTGAGCTGGCAGCCGGAACAGGCCGTGAGGCCGGTTATGGCGATTTTCATCGGTCTCATAGCGCCTCCGGAATGCCTTTCAGATCGCTGGCCCGGAACACGGGCCCGTCCACGCAGCACAGTTTCTGTCCGATTGCGCAGTGGCAGCAGCGGCCCACGCCGCAGCGCATCCTGCGTTCCAGGCTGAGCAGGATCCGCTGCGCCGCGACCCCGGCGCGTTCGAGGTCGGCGACCAGGCAACGGTACAGAGGGGGCGGACCGCACACGGCGGCATAGGTGTTGGCGGCATCGAAGCGGAAACCCTTCAGGAGGTCGGGCAACAGACCGATGGCGCAGGAATAGCCGCCTTCCAGCTGCTCCGGTGCGAAATCGACGGTGAGGTAGAGCCGCATGCCACCGGCGGCGGCGAGGGCGGCCAACTCCTCGCGGAACAGCATGAGCCCGGGCTGCTTGGCGCCGTACATGAGGGTGATGTCGCCGTAACGCTCCCTCTGCCGCAAAAGGTGCATGAGCAGCGAACGCAGGGGGGCGATCCCCAGCCCTCCGGCAAGGAGCAGGACCGGCCGGCCGGCCATGTCGTCGAGGGGGAAGCCGCAGCCGAAGGGGCCGCGTAGTCCCAGTTGGGCCCCCGGTTCGAGCTTGTGCAGCAGTTCGGTGACGTGTCCCACGCGGCGCACGCACAACTCCACCGTTCCCTGGGCAGCGGGGAGGTCCGCTGGCGAAATCGGGATCTCGCCGCCCCCGGGGACCGAGAGCTGCACGAACTGCCCGGGAACGAAGGAGGAAAGTTCGGTCAACGCGTCCGCTTCGGGCGCGATGCGGAACAGGGAGGTGTCCTCGGAGAGGTCGCGACGCTCGACCAGGTACGCGGAATAGGGGAGGTGAGGCGAGTGGTGGGGCTGTTTCATGGCTGCACCCGTTTCGGCGCGACGGTGAGTTCGCGCAGGTCGATATCCACCGGGCAGACCGCCTTGCAACGGCCGCAGCCGACGCAGGAACTGGTCCCCTGCAGCGGGGTGAAACCGCAGTACTTGTGCAGGAAGCGGTAACGCAGCCTGTCCAGCCGGTCCGGGCGGAAGTTCGCCCCCGCCACCTCGCCGTGAGTGGCGAACAGGCAGTTGTCCCACTCCCTGATGCGCGTGCCTCCCCCGGCAAGCCCCGGGTACTCGCGCACGTCAAAGCAGTAACAGGTTGGGCAGCAGACCGAGCAGGCCCCGCAGGAGACGCAGGTGGAGGCGAACTTCTGCCAAAGCGGGTGGTCGGAAAAGCGAAGGTCCGGGTCCTGGGGGGGGAAGCAGGGGCCGGAGCAGGTCGCTGCCGGCAGGGGGGCTCCTTCCTCGAGCAGGTGCTCCGCCGCGGCGAGCAGGGCGCGTCCCCTGGTGCTGTAACAGCTGAGATGGAAGCCTTCTGCCGAGGCGCCCAGGAAGAGATCGCAGGCGGTGGATGTCATTTCTTCCGGGCAAAAGCAGTAGTCGTCCGGAACACAGGAGATGCCCACCAGCGTCAGGCGGGCCCTGCGCGCGGAATATCCCGGATCAACGGGGTCGGACAGGAAAACCCGGTCCAGGTAGGCGATACCTTCCAGGTCGCAGCTGTGGACGCCGAACAGGACCATGTCGCCGGCTCCGGAGTTCCCTTCACGGTACTTGCCGCCGGCGCACTGGAGGATCTCTTCCCTGAAGGGGAGCAGGTATTTCTTGGGGGGAATCTGGGTGCGGCGGTAGTCAAGGTTCAGATCGGCGGGGTCGTCCAGGGGCGCGAACCCGTGCACCCCGCTCTCGGAGATGGTCGGTGCGTGCAGTTCTCCGAAGAGGCGCAGCGTCTCCAGGAACTGGTCCAGCCGTGAGGTTTTCAGGAAGTTCTTCGCCACGGTACCTCCTTGCACAAGTGACAATTCTACCGGGGGAGCTGATGATGGCAAGGCATTACCGCGGGATTCACTGACAGGCCAATTGACTGTTTTAGAGCATTGTAACCATGTCCATCTTTGACTTCACACCTTTGAGGTGTTACAGAATGAGGCATGCCTTCAGACTTCATCGATTATCACTGCCATTTGCTCCCCGCGCTCGATGACGGAGCCGTCGACTTGAGAGAGTCGCTCCACATGGCGCGCACGCTCTCAAGCTTCGGTTTCGGTACGGTGCACTGTACGCCGCACCTGATCCGCGGCGGCTATGAGAATGATCCGGCCCGTGTTGTTCGCGCCGTACAGTTCATGCAGCGGCGGCTCGATGACGAAGGCATTTCCCTGCGCCTGGTTCCGGGGAACGAGCATTACCTGGACCAGTACCTGCCGGAGATGCTCCACGGTGCGCTTCGAGCCGGCGACACCCGCTACCTGCTGGTCGAGGTTCCCTTCCATGCCGGTCCCGAGCTGCTGCGTCCCATGGTGCAGACCTTCGCCGGCCACGGTCTCGCCCCGCTCATCGCCCATCCGGAACGCTGCAACGCCTTCGATCCTGCCCGGGCGACTGGGGTGCTGCGCGGCGCGCTTTCCCAGGTGCTGGGCAAGGAAAGCGAACCGCAACTGGAGGAGTCGGAGGTCGTGGCGCTCAAGCGGCTGGGCTGCCGCTTCCAGGGCAACCTGGGCAGCTTCGCCGGATACTACGGCTACGAGGTTCGCGAGCGCGCCCTGCTGTTTCTCCGGCACGGCCTGTACTCCTGCGTCGGCAGCGACGGGCACCGCAGCGAAAAGCTGTGGGAGATGCTGGTGGGCGGCTATTCGGTTATCGAATCCCTCCTGGGCGAAGAGCGTGCCCGTGAGCTGCTGCGCGGCACCCTCCTGGCCAACGGCGCCTGACCTTCATCCGATTCTCCTCCAGGCTCTCCCCTCCAATTGTGCAGCAGCTCCTTCTTCTCGCTAAAGTTGCGGCCGCGTCTGCCGATACTCGTTGGGTTGCATCAACGATCATCATTATCAGAGGTGTGCAATGAGGCAATCCTCCATCTCCCGCTTCAGCATTTTGCAGCAGATCGTCTTCCTCGCGCTTGTTTGCGTGGTAGGGCTCAGCTTCGTTTCCGTCACCGCATACTCCATCATCAACCGGGTCAAGGTCAACGGGCCGATCTACAACGAACTGGTGCAGGGAAAGGACTTGGTCGCCGACATCCTCCCGCCGCCGGAATACATCATCGAATCGTACCTGGTGGTGCTCCAGGCCGCGCGGGAGACCGATCAGGCCAAGGTCCGGGCGTTGCAGGACTCCTTCAAGAAGCTCAAGGGAGAGTACAATGAGCGCCATGCCTACTGGGGCAAGAAACTCAAGGATGGAGAGGAAAAACGGCTCATTTCCGAGACCTCGTACCGCCCCGCGGCACAGTTCTACCAGGTCGCGCAGAGCGAGTTCTTCCCGGCGCTGCTCTCCGGCGACCAGGCCAAGGCAGGCCAGGCGGTCGCAACACTGACCGGGCTGTATGAACAGCACCGCATCAGCATCGACAAGCTGGTCCAACTGGCCAACGCCAATGGAACAGCGCTGGAGAAGAGTGCGGGTGGCGAGCTAAGCCGCTCCACCGCGTTACTCGTTGCGCTTTGCCTCGCCGTCACCGTGGGCTGCCTCCTCCTGAGCGCGTTCATCATCAGGAATATTCACAACACCTTCCTTGCCTGCACCACGGTGATGGACCGCATCGCAGGGGGCGACCTCTCCGTCGACGTCACGGTGGAAGGGGGCGGCAGTGTCAGAAGCATGATGATCAGCCTGAAGACCATGGTGGAAAGGTTCAGCGAGGTGATGCGGCAGTTGCAAACCACGTCCTCAACGCTGGTCGACGCTGCCGACCAGCTCTCGGTCACCTCGGAGCAGATAGCCGGCAACGCAGGCCACGCCGCCAACGAATCGGTCACCATGGCCACCGCGAGCGAAGAGATGGCGGCCACCTCGCACGAGATCTCACGCAACTGCCAGCATGCTGCCGAAAACTCGCGTTGCACCAGCGGCATCGCCGAGACCGGCGTTACCGTGGTCGCCGGCACTATCACGGTGATGGAGCAGATCGCAGAGCGGGTCAAGGGGCTGTCCGGGACCGTCGAACAGTTGGGGCAGCGCAGCGACCAGATCGGTCAGATCATCGGCACCATCGAGGACATCGCCGACCAGACCAACCTGCTGGCCTTGAACGCTGCCATCGAGGCTGCCCGCGCCGGCGAACAGGGGCGCGGTTTTGCCGTCGTCGCCGACGAGGTGAGGGCGCTTGCCGAGCGGACCACCCGGGCCACCCGCGAGATCGGCGACATGATCAATACCATGCAGCAGGAAACCCGCGGAGTGGTGGTCGCCATGGAAGAAGGAGTGCGCGAGGTGGAGGCCGGCACCAGCGAGGCGACCAAGTCGAGCGCGGCGCTGCGGGAGATCCTCGACCAGGTCAACATCGTTGCCGGCGAGATCGTGCAGATCGCCCAGGCCGCCGAGGAGCAGACCGCAACCACCGGGATGATCAGCGGCAACATAAGGCAGATCACCGACCTGGTGCAGAGCACCGCCGAAGGTTCTCACAACTGTGCCGGCCAGGCCTCCCAGCTCACCGTCTGCGTCAAGGACCTGGAGCGGATCATGAGCCAGTTCAAGGTCGCGTGCTAACGGACAGCATGCCCTGACAGAAAAAGAGAAAGGCGGCCGGAAAGACGGCCGCCTGTCAAGCACTGCAACTTTTGCGATGCAATCGCTACGGCGGTGCTGTACGTTCCCTCGCGTCCCCCCTTTTGCCACTCTCTCTGCCTGAGTCCGCCTCCATTTGCCCTAAAAATCAGCACCGACCGCCCACCCCGGCCGCTACCCCATGCCACCCCCAGCCCCAACAACCGCGCCAGCTCAACCACTTGCGCCGTTTACCGCATCTGGAACAAAACCTGCTACCGGTACGGCATCACAGCGAGGTGAGCCATGCCGGTTCTGAGCAGTCCCGATATCGATGCCATCGTCCTCTCCCTCAAGGTCGCCCTCACCGCGACCCTGCTCAGCCTGCCGTTTGGTTTCCTCTACGCGTACCTGATGACCTTCTTCAAGTTCAGGGCGAAGGTGCTCCTGGAAGTCCTGGTCAACCTTCCGCTCACGCTGCCTCCCGTGGTCATGGGCTACCTGCTCCTGGTCGCCTTGGGGAAGAACGGCCCGCTTGCCCCCTTGCTGGAGCCCCTCGGGGTGCGACTTATCTTCACCTGGAAGGCTGCCGTGCTCGCCTCCGCGCTGGTCGGCTTTCCCCTGCTGGTGCGCTCGATCCGTCTGGCCATGGAATCCATCGACGGCCGCCTGGTGCAGGCTGCGCGCACGCTGGGCGCGGGCTCCGTGGACACGCTGCTGACCGTGATCCTCCCGTTGTCCCGGACCGGCATCGTGGCCGGTTCCTCGCTGATGTTCGCGCGCAGCATGGGGGAGTTCGGGGCGACCATCATCGTCGCCGGCAACATCCCGGGGATTACCCGCACCATCCCGCTCGCCATCTACGACTATGCCGGCTCACCCGGCGGCGAACAGGCCGCCCTGCTGCTGTGCGCCGTCGCCGTCGCCCTTTCGGTTCTGGTACTGCTGGTGCACGAAAGCCTTACCAGGAAGCTCACCAGGAGACAGTGACATGGAACTGAGCATGGCGGTTGCCAAGAATTTCGGTGGCGCATTCGACCTGAGGACGGACTTTACGGTGACGGGTGAGCAGGTCGGCGTATTCGGCGTCTCCGGGAGCGGCAAATCCACCCTGGTCGGGCTTCTCGCCGGCCTCATCGAGCCGGACCACGGGGAGATCGTCCTCGACGGCGACTGCCTGTTCAGCAGCGGGCGTGGCATCAACGTCCCGCCGCAGGAGCGCCGGGTCGCCATCGTGTTCCAGGACAGCTGCCTGTTCCCGCATCTCAGCGTGGAGTCCAACCTGCTCTTCGGCTACCGGCGCTGTCCGACCCGGCACCGGCAGATCGACGTCAAGGCGCTGGTGTCGGTGCTCAAGCTGGACGGCCTGCTCGACCGCGGCGTCAACCGGCTCTCGGGAGGGGAGAAGCAGAGGGTCGCCCTGGGGCGGGCCATTCTCTCCAACCCGCGCCTGCTGCTCATGGACGAGTCCCTGTCGGCACTCGACGACGCCCTCAAGCTGCAGATCATCCACTACTTGAAACGCGCCAGCGAAAAGTTCCGGATTCCCTATTTATTTATCTCTCATTCGCTGCTGGAAATACGGCTCTTGACCGACCAGGTGCTGACCATGGGAGGGGGGAGGGTGCTCGGCCAGACCACGCCGGAACAACTGGCCCGCGAGCGGATGGGGCAGAGCCAGGTGGGGTACATCAACCTGTTGCAGGTGGAGAAACTGCGCAAGATGGGAGGGCTGTACGTCTACCGCTGGGGAATGGAGGAACTCTTCGTCTCTGCCGGTGACGACGGGCCCATGGCGGTGTTCGAGCTTTCCTCCCGGGACATCATCCTGTTCACCAGGCATCCCGAGGCGGTCAGCGCCCGCAATCTCCTCAAGTGCACCGTGATGGACACCTTTCCCTCGGGAAACAAGGTGGGGGTGGAGCTGCGTTGCGGCCACGAGACGCTGATCGCGGAGGTAGTGGTGCAGGCGGCCGACGACCTGGCCATCCAGGCACGTCACGAAGTGTACGCCGTGATCAAGGCCTCGTCCTTCCGCCGCCTGAGCTGAAGGCAACTGGCGGCTAGAGGATCCAGCCGCCGCCGACCACCGTGTCCCCGTCGTAGAGCACCACGGCCTGTCCCGGGGTGACCCCCGCCTGCGGGGTGTCGAACTCGACCCGCAGCCTGCCGTCCGGGCACAGTTCGGCGCGGCACGGCACCGGCTGCTGCCGGTAGCGGATGCTGCAGGTGCCGTGGAAGGTACCGGTGATGGGAAGGTCGGTCCAGGTGAGTTGGTCGGCGCAGAGGCTGCTGCGGTGCAGATCCTCTTTCGAGCCCACCACAACCCGTGCGTTGGCGGTATCGAGGCCGGTGACGTAGAGCGGTTCCTTCCAGGCGATGCCCAGGCCGCGCCGCTGCCCCACGGTGTAGCGGTGGATGCCGTCGTGGCGCCCGAGCACCTTGCCGTCGCGATCCACGATCTCGCCCGGCCGCGGCGTCACGCCTGCTTCTTCCAGGAAGCGGACGTAGTCGTTATCGGGGATGAAGCAGATCTCCTGGCTTTCCTGTTTTTGCGCCACGGGGAGGTTGAAGTGCGCGGCGAGTTGCCGCACCTCGGGCTTTTCCAGGTGCCCGACCGGAAAGATGGTGCGGGCGAGCTGCTGCTGGTTCATGCCGAACAGGAAGTAGGTCTGGTCCTTGCGGGGATCGAGCCCCTTGCGCAGCCGGTAGATTCCGGAGGCGTCCGGCTCGATACGGGCGTAGTGCCCGGTGGCGAGGAGGTCCGCGTCGAAGGAGGCGGTCATCTCCAGGAGCAGGCCGAACTTGATCCTCTCGTTGCAGCGGGCGCAGGGGTTCGGTGTTCTGCCGGCCTTGTATTCCGCCACGAAATCGTCGATCACCAGTTCCTTGAAGCGTTGGCGCAGGTCCACCACCTGGAAGGGGATCCCGAGCCGTTTGGCGACGCGTGCCGCGTCCATCACGTCGGTGAGGGAGCAGCAGGTTTTCCCGCCCGAAGGCGTCTGTTCCGGGCGCTCGTACAGTTGGAGCGACACGCCCATCACGTCGTGCCCCTGTTCCTTAAGAAGAGCGGCGGTCACCGATGAATCGACGCCGCCACTCATTGCCACTACTACGCGTTTTTTATCTGACATTTATTCTTTTCCGTTGAGTGGCTTCGTTGCCGTTGGAGAGGGCGGGGCGTGCCGGAAGGGACTGGCTCCGTTTGGTGCCAGTCCCTCTAGCGGAACGCTCTTTTCAGTTCTAAACCAGCTTCGCGAACACCAAGGGGACAGGCACCTGGCGGAGCCAGTCCCCCTCCTGCCGGCGGGCAGGGGGGATTGATCTCGTTCCCAAGGTCCACCTTGGGAACGCAAAGCCTCGAAGTTCCAACTTCCCTCGGATGCAAAGCTGGAGCTTTGCGCCATATTGGGTTCCCAAGCTGGAGCTTGGGAACCAGGAAAACACCAAGGGGACAGGCACCTGGCGGAGCCAGTCCCCCTCCTGCCGGCGGGCAGGGGGGATTTGCCTTTACTCCGCGCCTTTCTCCAGCGTGAGCACGTAGTACCCGTCCCGCTCCTGCAGTCCGAGCAGCTTGTGCCCTTCATCCTTGAGGCTCCTGGGGACGTTCTTGACCGGCTCGCCGTCGTCGAGCAGGAACTCGACCGTGGTGCCCACCTCGATGTCCTCCAGTTTCAGCTTGGCCATGACGAAGTTGGTGGGGCAGGTAACGCCCCTGAGATCTATGCTTTGCATGCTGTTTCCTCGCTTTCTGCTTTTAAGCCTGCTGGCCGGGCAACGGCAGCTGGCTCTGGATCACTTGCGGCGCGATGGTTTCCTGGACCACGTATTCCGGGAACTCGCTGCGCAGGCGCTCCAGCAGCGACTGCCACCCCTCGCGGATGATGATGTCCCCGAGGCGCACGCGCCCGGCTCCCTCGGCCTTCTCCTGGTACCAGCCCAGTACTGCCGCGATGAAGTCCACCACGCGCTCTTCCGGGACGAAGGTAGCGTAGAGGGTCCCCACCAGCGGGCGACGCCCCCACTTCCCGCCGATCCTTACCGTGTACCCTTTCTTCTCGGCGCTCCAGGCGCCGGTCGGGCAGACCTTGATGCAGTCGCCGCAGTAGATGCACTTGGCCGCATCGAAAACCGGCTTGTTGTCCGCGCCCATGGAGAGCGCCCCCTCGGCGCAGGACTTGGCGCACAGCCCGCAGCTGATGCAGCCGTCGCTGTCGAGCTTGGGCCACACGGCGCCCTGGAAGCCGACGTCGTTGGTTGCCGACTTGGGACAGTCGAAGGGGCAGCCGGCGAAGCCGACCTTGAACTTGTGATGGCCGGTGGCGGTCCCGAACAGCTTCTGGTCCACCTCGAGAGCGGACTTCTGCGTGCCGACCAGCCCGTTGGGGTTGTATTCGCAGCCGCCGCAGGCGGTCGGGACGCGCACGCGGGCGCCGCAGGAGGCGACCTTCTGCTGCTCCTCGCCCAATTCCGCCACCACGGCGTCGAAGTCGGCGAAGTTGATGTTGATCAGTTCGATGGACTGGCGCACCGACAGGTGCACGTATCCTTTGCCGTACTTCTGTGCCACCGCCGCGATTTTGGACAGGCGGTCCACGCTCATCCTGCCGCCGGGCACGCGCAGGCGCACCGTGAACAGGTCCTTGCCGCGTTCCTTGATGAAGCCGCCGGCCTTCAGGTTTTTCAGATCGATCTTCGGTTCTGCCACAGTTCTCTCCTTAAAAAACAAACCTTTATTCACAGGGATAAAGGGGATAAAAGGGATAAAACCGAACACCTCAAGAGCTTTTTGGTTAACCCAAGCCCTTTTGCCGTTATCCCCTTCATCCCCTTCATCCCTGTTGAAAGATTTAAGGTTTAAAGGTTTTACCCAAAGCCTTTTGCCGTTATCCCCTTTATCCCTTTTATCCCTGTTAAATGGTTTCGATGTCCACCGCTTCGACCACGCCCGCCGCTATCCGGAACGCCTTCGCCACCGGCTCTTCCCGGTTCTCCAGCGACACGATCAGGTGGCACACGTTCGGGGTCAGGGCGAGACGGATGTCCTCCTGCGAGGGGCGGGCGGGGGACTCCGGGTGGGAGTGGTAGATCACCAGCATCTCTTCGTCCGCGGCGCGCATCGCCTTCACCGCGGCGAACTGCTCCTTGGGGTCCATCATGAAGTGCTCGTTGCTCGCGTCCGTGTTGGTCATCGGGTAGCGGCTCGCCACGCGGTTGCCCGCCCCCCCCATCAGGCCGCACACCTCCAGCGGGAACCCTTGCTGCGCCTGCTCGATCACCGCGTCCAGTATCTCCCTCGGGATCTCCAGCATCTCAGTGCCCCAGGTCGCAGACGGTCAGGGCGTCCAGCTCGTCCTTCAGTTCGGTGATGGTCGGGTGGTCGCCGCAGATCGGGCACTTCGGGTTCTTCCGGATCGGTACCTCGCGGAAGCGCATGCGCAGCGCACTGTAGGTAAGGAGCCGCCCGTGCAGCAGGTCGCCGGCGCCCAGCAGGTACTTGATCGCCTCGGTGGCCTGCAGCGTTCCGATGACGCCGGGGAGCACGCCGATCACGCCGGCCCGCGAGCAGGTCGGGATGACGTCCTTCGGGGGCGGTTCCGGGAAGACGCAGCGGTAGCAGGGGGACTCGCCCGGGGACACGGTGAAGGTCTGCCCGTCGAACTGCAGGATGCCGCCGTGCGAGTAGGGCTTGCCGGCCAGCACGCAGGCGTCGTTGATCAGGAACTTGGCCGCGAAGTTGTCGGTGCCGTCGATGATGAAGTCGTAGTCGGCGATCATCGGCAGGATGTTGTCGGCGTTGACCCAGGTCTCGTAGGTGACCACGTTCAGCTCCGGATTGATGGCGAGCATCTTTTCCTTTGCCGAAAGCACCTTGGCCTTGCCCACGTCGGGGGTGCTGTGGATGATCTGGCGCTGCAGGTTGGAGAGATCGACCTGGTCGGCGTCCGCGATGCCGATGGTGCCTACCCCGGCGGCCGCGAGATAGAGGGCGATGGGGGAGCCAAGGCCGCCGGCGCCGATCACCAGCACCTTGCCGTTCATCAGCTTCAGCTGCCCTTTGCCGCCGACTTCCTTGAGAAGGATGTGCCGCGAATAGCGGTTAATCTGCTCTTCGGTGAGCTTCACTATCTACCTCCGCCCATGAAATAGAGAAATTCGACGGTGTCGCCGTCCTTGACCGTGGTTCCCTCGAAGTCGCCGCGGTCCATGATGTCGCCGTTCAGTTCCACGGTGACGTACTCGCGCTGCTCGACGTTGAGGGCCTCCAGCAGGTAGGTAAGGGAGACCGGTGTCTCCTCGGCGATGGTGGCGGGTTTGCCGTTCACAGTCAGATTCATTAGATGCGCTCCTCGTTTAGTAGCATAGATGATTGGTAAATAACAGCCTTAAACCCCTTCCAGCGCGACACGGAAATCTTCGATGATGTCGGCGGGATCCTCGATTCCCACCGAGACCCGGACCAGTTCCTCGCTCACCCCCATGAGTGCCTTAACCTCGGGGGTATAGTCGGCGCAGATGGTGCTGGCGGGGTGGATCACCAGGGTCTTGGTGTCACCGATGTTGGCGAGGTTCTTGGCGAGCCTGAGCGCATTGATGGCCCGGAACGCCGCCGTCTTGTCGGCAAGGCCGAAGGTGAGCAGCCCGCCGAAGCGTCCGCCGAACTGGCGCGAGGCCACCTCGTGGAAGGGCGAATCGGGCAGGCCCGGGTAGTTGACCCAGGCGACCTTCGGGTGCGCCTGGAGAAATCTCGCCAGTTCGAGGGCGTTGGAGCAGTGGCGCTCCATCCTGAGAGCGAGCGTTTCCAGGCCCTCGCCGGAGAGGAACGCGTTCAGCGGCGCGGCGCATGCCCCGAAATCCTTGTGGATCAGCTTCCGTACCCGGGCCGTGAAAGCGAAGTTGCGGTACTTGCGGTGGAACTGCTCGAAGTGGGGGAACTTGTCGCTGCGCCAGTCGAAGCTTCCCGCGTCGATGATGGCGCCCCCGATGGAGTTGGCGGTGCCGTTTATATATTTGCTGGTGGAGTGGATGATGAGGTCGGCGCCCAGTTCCCGCATGCGGGCGAGGTAGGGCGTGGAGACGGTGGCATCGACCATGAGCGGGATGCCGTGTCGCCGGGCAATGGCCGAGAAGGCAGCGATGTCGGGGACGTCCATCTTGGGGTTGCCGATGGTTTCCACGAAGATGAGGCGCGTGGCCTCGTTGATGCCCGCTTCCAGGGCCTGCAGATCGGTGGGGTCGAAAAAGCGGGTCTTGATGCCGTAGTTGGCCAGCGTGTCGTGGAACAACGAGTAGGTGCCGCCGAAGAGGGAGGACGAGGAGAGGATCTCGTCGCCGCTTCTCACCGCGGCCATTACCGCGGTAGTGATGGCGGACATGCCGGAGGAGGTAATCACGGCGGCGATGCCGTTCTCTATCACCGCCAGCCGTTTCTCCAACCCCTCCAGGGTAGGGTTCCCGATCCTTGTGTAGACCTGGCCTACTGCGCGTCCTTTGAAGATGTCTTCCAGTTCTTCAGCGGTTTGGTAGGCGAAAGCCGAAGCCTGCACGATGGGGGCCTTGGTCGCGCCGGAAGGGCCGAGGGTGGTCCCGCCATGGATGAGTTTCGTGTCGAATTTTAGCTCCTGTCCCGCCTCTGCCACATCCCCTCCGTTCGCCGGTTCACGGCGGACCGGCGTATGCCGATTCTCATAGTGCAACAATAACTGCGGGGAGGGTAGTTTTTAAAAGTCCTTTTGTCAAGAAATAATTATCAATTGTCATAGTGGCAAGGTGTTGTTTCAGTCTGGCTCTGGTTGTCACAGAAAGGGGGGGAGCCGACACAGATGGCGCATCCTTTGTCAGCATCTTGTGCCGGCGTCGAGATCAAACAAAGAGACGGACTCTCGGCCGCTTACCTTGTGATCTCTACCCCGGGAGTGTTGAGGGAGTGGGTTGAATAAAGGCAATAATTGACACAGTCGTGCGACAATGTGGCGGCGTGGCAGCTGCACGTGGCGCTCCTTGTGATGGCCGTGCCGGCGGTCCCACAGGTGGATGAATTCACCCTGATTCTTCGTAAAACACATCGTATAGATCAAGTACCCGAATAAAATAGTTGACAATGTTGCAGGTTAAATATAAAAATTATCAAAACGCTGAGAGATTGCCGACAATTTCGCAGATGTTAAAGTTGGCGCAGCCAACGAAGGTCACCCACCCGAAAGGAGAACAACCACCATGTCCCGTATCTACCAAGATAACTCCCAATCCATTGGCAACACACCGTTGGTGCGGCTGAACCATGTGACCAAGGGGGCCAAGGCTACCGTCCTTGCCAAGGTCGAAGGGCGCAACCCCGCCTACTCGGTCAAGTGCCGTATCGGCGCCAACATGATCTGGGACGCCGAGGAACGTGGCGTGTTGAAACCCGGGGTCGAGATCGTCGAGCCGACCAGCGGCAACACCGGTATCGCGCTCGCCTACGTCGCCGCCGCACGCGGCTACAAGCTCACCCTCACCATGCCGGAGACCATGAGCATCGAGCGCCGCAGGGTGCTCGCCGCCCTGGGCGCCAACCTGATCCTCACCCCCGGCTCCGCAGGGATGAAGGGGGCGGTTGCGAAGGCCGAGGAGATTGCCGCTTCCGATCCCGCTCGTTACTTCCTGCCGCAGCAGTTCAAGAACCCCGCGAACCCTGCCATTCACGAGAAGACCACCGGTCCCGAGATCTGGGCTGATACCGACGGGGCCGTCGACGTCATCGTTTCCGGCGTGGGTACCGGCGGCACCATCTCCGGTATTTCGCGCTACTTGAAGCAGACCAAGGGCAAACCGGTCATCTCCGTCGCCGTCGAGCCCAAGGAGAGCCCGGTCATCACCCAGAAGCTGGCCGGCCAGGAGCTCAAGCCCGGTCCGCACAAGATCCAGGGCATCGGTGCCGGGTTCATTCCGGATACCCTTGACCTTTCCGTCATCGACCGCGTCGAGCAGGTCGACAGCAACGAGGCGCTCGAGTTTGCCAAGCGCCTGACCAAGGAGGAAGGCCTGCTGGTCGGCATCTCCAGCGGCGCCGCCGTGGCTGCCGCCGTCCGTCTCGCCAACCTCGACGAGTTTGCCGGCAAGACCATCGTGGTCATCCTCCCCGACCTCGCCGAGCGCTACCTCTCCACCGCGCTCTTCGAAGAAGCGTAACCGCCACAACCTCAAGTCTGTCCCTCGCCCCGGGTCCCCCCGGGGCTTTTTTTGTGAGCAGAAGGGACTGGCTCCGTCAGGTGCCTGTCCCTTTAGCGGAACGCTCCTTTCAGCTCAGCCACCTTTCCACGCACTCCTCCTCCGGCGAGCGACCGGGGATTGTTCACCTCTCGCCCCCTCTCCCTCCGGGAGAGGGCTGGGGTGAGGGCGCAGCAATCTGCGCTGACCCTGCCACCGACACTGAACTCTACTTCGTGGCGTCGCCCTCACCCGGCCTGCGGCCACCCTCTCCCGGAGGGCGAGGGTATGGTCGGCTTTGCTCTCGTTCCCAAGGTCCACCTTGGGAACGCAAAGCCTCTCCGAAGCTCCGACTTCCCTCGGATGCAAAGCTGGAGCTTTGCGCCATATGGGGTTCCCAAGCTGGAGCTTGGGAACCAGGAAAACTCTACTTCGTGGCGTCGCCCTCACCCGGCCTGCGACCATACCCTCTCCCGGAGGGCGAGGGTATGGTCGGCTTCGAGCCACCTTTTGCGAAGGGCAGGGGGGATCTGTTTCTAACTCATGTAATACGCAACTGTTGACAGTCACCCCTTGCACCCCTTACACTTGCGGCGCTTCATAGCGCAACACAACAGGGACAGAGATGATCGCTGACAGTACCCGCCATCCCGGCGCCAACGGACATATCTTCACCAAATCCTTCTTCGTCCTGTCTATCCTCTCCCTGGTCGGCATCTTCTTCACGGCGGTCCGTTTCACCAAGGGGATCGGAGCCGTCTCCAACCTGAGCGACGGCTACCCCTGGGGGATCTGGGTCGCCTACGACGTCGCCATCGGCACCGCCGTCTCCTGCGGCGGCTACACCGTCGCCCTGTTAAGCTACATCATCAACCGCGGCCGCTACCACACCCTGGTCAAATCCGCCATCCTCACCAGCCTGTTCGGCTCTTTCCTGGCAGCCTCCTCCATCGTGGTGGAAATAGGCCGCCCCTGGAACGCCCACGGACTCCTCTCCGCCACCAGTTGGCAGCCCAACTCCGCCTTCTTCGAGCTCGTGCTCTGCCTCTTCGGCTACCTGATCGCGCTGAGCCTGGAATACCTTCCCAACCTGCTTGCCTCCATGGGGCGCGGCACGCCCACCGCGCTGCGCACCCTGGCGCTGAACTGCCTTGTGCGCCGGGCACTGGTGGCCTGGCAGCCGGCAGGGGAGGGGAGCACTCCGGTCGCCTCGGCCCGGCTTGCCACCATCATCAACCGCACCCTGATCTGCTCCGCTGTGGCCGGCATCATCCTCCCGACCATGCACCAGTCCGCGCTCGGCTCGCTGATGCTGATCGCCTCGACCAAGCTGCATCCGCTCTGGCACAGCCCCTTTCTCCCCCTGCTGTTCCTGATCAACTGCATCTACTTCGGCTACGCCATCGTCATCTTCGTTTCCATACTGTCTTCGTTCGTCCTGGAGCGGGGCTTTTACAACGCGCAACTCGCCGCGGTCGGCCGGGTCATCCCCTGGCTCACCATGGCCTGGCTGGTGATCCGCATCGGCGACGTCATGCGCCGCGACCAGGTCCCCGCCGTCTTTCACGGCGATTTCTACTCCATCTTCTTCCTGGCCGAGTGTTTCCTGATGGGCATCGGTGCCATCCCCTTTTTCGGAGTCGGCACCAGGCACTCACCGCGCCGTCTCTTTCTCGCCGCGGTCGTCATGCTCCTTGGGGGAGGGCTGTACCGGTTCAACGTCTACCTGATCGGGTTCAACCCCGGCACTGGCTGGCATTACTTCCCTTCTTTCGCCGAAGTCATGATCGCAGTCGGCATCGTTTCCCTCGAAATACTTGCCTACCAGTTGCTGATCAAGCTTCTTCCTCCGCTTCCTGCACAACAGGCGCGCTATTGAGCATTGCTTTGGCCACTCTCTTTTGTTAACATGGCGCACGCATTTGCAAATCAACCGGTTGTGATGGTGGAAAGGGGGCTGTTGTTGAAAAAAGCCGGCTGTTTATTGGTGCTCTGTTCGTGCCTGCTCCTTTTGGTAGTGCCGGCCCAGGCCCAGAACGATCCCCATCACCAGGTGCACATCATCGAAGGACTGGTGGTGGGAGTCAGCGAAGGTGACCGTCTCACCGTCAACTCCTACGGCACCGAGATACCGGTCCGGCTCTACGGAATCGCTGCACCCCAAACCGCCAAGATCGACAGGTTCACCGGCTGGTACAAGCAGGGCCAACCCTACGCCGAGGACGCCTTCCGCGCCCTTTCCCTGAAGGTGCTGCACCAGGTGGTGCGCATCGAAATCCGCGAAACCCTGGTTTTCAAAACGGAACCCACCCAGGTTGCCGTTGCCGTGGTCTTCCTGGACGGGCGCAACATCAACCTGGAAATGGTCAACGACGGCTGGGCCTGGGCCTACCGCAGGCTGCTCAGCAGGGGTGACCACCCGCAGTACTTTGCCACCGAGCGTATGGCCCGCGCCAGGCGCAACGGCCTCTGGACCCAGGAGAACCCGCAGCCCCCCTGGGAGTTCAAGCCCCACCTCAAGGTAAAAGCAAAGCAGAACTAAAGGGGACTGGCTCCGCCAGGTGCCTGTCCCCTTTGCCGCTTGTGAAGCTGGCTGAGCTGACAGGGCGTTCCGCTATAGGGACAGGCACCTGACGGAGCCAGTCCCTCTCTGCGCCTTTGTTTACACATAAATAGAACCTTTCGCCCCTGCAGGAGGGGTAAGTCTCCCTTTCGTACCATCAAGCAGTGCAAGCTCCCTTTTCTCAAAGACTTGTCCCATCTTTACGCCGCCGGCGCCGCCCTCCAACTCTCCACTGTTACAAAGCAGGACATTTTTTCTGTTCCAAAAAGTTACATTTGTTAGGTATAGTGACACTGTTACCGGTTGGAGCAGCGCGGTGTTCCAAATCGGGGCGTCTCTTTTTGCAGATCGTAAAAAACCGTCTCATTGTTTTGTATTCAATGCTTACCGGCATTCTTCATTAGAGATGCTGCCATCCCGAGGCTGCTCGGGCCCGGTTTTGGTATCGATCTTGCCAGTGTATACGTTGTCAGCCGGCGCCACAGCGCAGGTGCAGAGCCCGCTTCAGGAGTCACAGCACTATGGAAATCAGCAAGTTCGTTGCACCCGAAATCATCTTCGGCCGGGGCTCCCTGAGCCAGATCGGCGAGAGCGTCGTGCGCCTGGGCGTGTCCAAGGTCTTCCTGGTCAGCGACGACGACGTCATCTCGGCCGGGTGGGTCGACACCGCGGTGGATTACCTTCGTGCCGCCGGGCTGGACACGGTCATTTTCTCCAGCCTCACCACCAATCCTAAGGACTGCGAGGTCACCGAGGGGGCGGCCAAGTACCTTGCCTCCGGCTGCGACGGCATCGTCTCGGTCGGCGGGGGGAGCCCCACCGACGTCGCCAAGGCCATCGCCACCATCGCCTCCAACGGCGGGCGCCTCAAGGACTACGAGGGGATCAACAAGATCTCGACGCCGCTTCCCCCCATGGTCATCGTCCCTTCGACGGCGGGGGCGGGGTCCGAGGTGAGCCAGTTCACCATCATCGTGGACACCGACCGCAAGCTGAAGATGTCCATCATCTCGCGCTCCCTCATCCCGGACATCGCCATCGTCGACCCGGAACTCTTGAAGACCAAGGACGCCAAGCTCGCCGCCGCCACCGGGGTTGACGCGCTCACCCACGGTATCGAGTCCTACGTGTCGCTGGCCGCCACGCCGCTCACCGACATTCACGCCCTCAAGGCGATCTCGCTCATCTCCCGCAACCTGAGAAGGGCCGTTGCCGAGAGAAGCGACATGGAAGCCAACACCAACATGGCCATGGCGAGCCTCACCGCGGGCCTCGCCTTCTCCAACGCCATCCTCGGCGCCGCCCACGCCATGACCCACCAGGTCGACGGACTGCTCGATCAGCACCACGGCGAGACCAACGCCTCCATCCTGCCGCACGTGATGCGCTTCAACCTGCAGGCGTGCCCGGAGCGCTTCCGCGACATCGCCGTCGCCATGGGGGAGGATGTCGCCGGGCTGGAGCTTGTGGCCGCCGCCGAGCGTTCCATTGAGGCGGTGCAGCGTCTCATCGAGGACATCGGGCTCGCCAAGGGGCTCTCGGAGCTGGGGCTCAAGGAGGAGTTCATCCCGCTATTGAGCGAGAACGCCACCAAGGACGCCTGCCTGGTCACCAACCCGCGCTACGCAACCCGCGAGCAGATCGAGCAGATCTACCGCAACGCCATGTAGGCCTGGGGCCGCAAAGGAAGTGCCGTGAAAAACAGGGGTAAACTCCTCGAACAGTTGACCGGCGTCGACTCCTCGAAGCTCAACTACTACGTCGAGCTCAAAAAGAGGAACCAGGACGTGCTGAAACAAAACAGCCGCCTGGAGATCCTGCAGCAGCTGACCCGAGACATCAACATCGACATGTCCATCGGCGACATCATCGAGAGGGCGTTCCGCAAACTCCCTGAGGCGCTCCCCTGCGACTTCCTGGCGCTGGCCAAGCTCACCGAGGGGAAGCTCAAGCTGATCGCCGTGGCCCCGCGCGACTTCACCGATCTCGGCTACATCCCCAAGCAGTCCATCCTCTGGAATGCCTTCCGGGACAAGGGCGCCACCAGCTACAACCCGATGCTGGACCCGCTCTGCCTGGCCCAGGTGACCAAAAAGCACGTCGAGCCGCTGCGCTCCCTCGCTGCCGCTCCCCTGTTCGAGCGCTCTTCCGTGACCGGGCTTTTGCTCCTGGGGAGCACCATCGACGCGGCCTACGCCCGTGCCGAACTGAACTTCGCGCAGCACCTGGCCGACCAGCTCGCCATCAGCATGCAGAACGCGCGGCTGTACAAGCAGGTCTCCCGCGCCAAGAAGGAGTGGGAAGCCACCTTCCGCGCCGTGACCGATCCCATCTTCCTGATCGACACCGACTACAACGTGCTGCTGCACAACGGCCAGCTCCCCCCGGGCATGAGCAACGCCTTCAACCAGGCCATCAGCAACAAGTGCTTCGCCAAGCTGAGGGGCGGCACCGAGCCCTGCCAGAACTGCCCCATCCAGGAGATCAAGGAGACCGGCAAGCCGGTGTTCCAGCAGTGGAACACCCCGGAGGGGGAATTCCTGGAACTTTCCTACTACCCGGTCTTCAACGAGGAGAAGCAGCTCGCCGCGGTCACCATCATCATGAAGGACGTGACCAAGAAGCTGAAGATGGAGGCGCAGCTGGTGCAGTCGGCCAAGATGGTGGCGCTGGGCGTCATGGCGGCCGGCGTCGCCCACGAACTGAACAGCCCCATGACCGTGATCATCGGCACCGCCCAGATGCTCGCCCGCGACCTGCAGGGGGAGGAGGATTCCGAGCACGTCGAGGCGCTCTCCGACATCATCAACTGCGGTCTGCGCTGCAAGCGCATCATCCAGAACCTGCTCACCTTCTCGCGCCAGGACCAGGCCCCGTTCTCGCCGGTGGACCTCAACGCCGAAGCGGAGCGGGTGCTGGACATGATCCAGTACCAGATCAACCGCAGCCAGATAGCGATCTTCGAGCACTTCGACCGGGACCTCCCCAAGATCAGCGCCAACGGTCCCCAAATCCAGCAGGTGCTGACCAACTTCCTGATCAACGCCCGGGATGCGCTCACCGAGGTGGACGGCAAGGAGAAGGTGATCGAGGTCGCCACCTCGCTACGGCTCGACGGCAAACAGCGCTGGGCGGTCTTGAGCGTCAGTGACAACGGCATCGGCATAGCGCCCGAGAACGTCTCCAAGATCTTCACACCGTTTTACACCAGCAAGGAAGCCAGCAAGGGGACCGGACTCGGTCTCTCGGTCAGCCTGGGCATCGCCGAATCGCACCACGGCAACATCGAGGTGGAGAGCACCTTGGGGCAGGGGAGCCGTTTCAGTCTCGTACTGCCGGTAGATGAAAGCAACGACGAATAGTTGGGAGCAGGCCGTGACAGAATCTCAAATGCAAATCCTGATAATCGATGACGAGAGGGACGTGTGCACCTTCTTCCGCCGCCTTTTGACCCGCAAGGGGTACCAGGTGGTCACCGCCGCCAACGAGCCCGAGGCCCTGGCGGCGCTGGAAGCGGGGCGCTTCAGCGTCGCCCTGGTGGACCTGAAGCTCCCCGATACGGACGGCATCACGCTCCTTGAGATCATCAAGACGAGGCAGCCCTCCTGCGAGGTGATCATCATGACCGGGTACTCGACGGTCAAGACCGCGGTCACCGCCATGCAGCTGGGGGCCTACGAGTACCTGGAAAAGCCCTTCGACGACATCGACCAGATCGAGCTGATGATCGAGCGCGCCGCCGGTGCGGGCCTCGTGCGCGGCCGGGGGCTTGCCGCCGCCGACGAGTGGGCCGAGGTGGCCCAGGGGGTCGGTTTCCGGGTTGGTGTCTCTCCGCCGATGAAGCGCATGGTCTCCCTGGCCTACAAGGTGGCCGGCAAGGACATCTCGGTGCTGATCCAGGGCAAGACCGGCACCGGCAAGGAGGTGCTGGCGCGTTTCATCCATGCCGCCTCCGCCCGGGCCGGTCAGCCCTTCATCCCGGTCAACTGCGGCGCGCTGCCCGAGAACCTCTTGGAGAGCGAGCTCTTCGGTCACGAAAAGGGCGCCTTCACCGGCGCCAACCAGACCCGGCGCGGCATCTTCGAACTGGCCAACAACGGGACGCTGCTCCTGGACGAGATCGGCGACGCCACCCCGCAGATCCAGGTGAAGCTGTTGCGGGTGCTGGAGACCGGCGAGTTCATGAGGGTAGGGGGGGAGCGTCCCATCAAGACCGACGTCAGGGTGATCGCCGCCACCAACGTCGACCTGGAGCAGGCCATCAGGGAGAAGACCTTCCGCGAGGACCTCTTTTACCGGCTCAACGTGGTGCGCCTGGAGATCCCGTCCCTTGCCGAGCGTCACGAGGACATACCGCTATTGGCGGAGCACTTCGTGCAGCAGTTGAACCGGGATCTCCGGCTCGCCCCGGGCACCGTGCGCCTTTTGCAGGGATACTCCTGGCCCGGCAACATCCGCGAGCTCGCCAACGTGATGCGGCGCGCCGTGGTGATCTGTAACGGCGACACCATCCTCCCCGAGCACCTCGGGGGCACCTTCCTGGCCGGGCCTTCCGCCCCGGTGCGTTCGGCAGCCCAACCGGCGCTGCGTTCCGCCGAGCCGGAGTCATTTCATGCCGGCGGCGACCTCGTCGAGCAATGTCGCAGCTGCGAGTGTCTGGACCGGCTCGGGGCCGACGAACTGACCGGGATGCTCACCTCTCTGCGCCAGGCCCAGTCCAATCTGCTCGCGGTGATGCGCAGGAAGAAGATCGTACCGCCGCTGCACGCCCTCAAGGACTCCGAAGCCGAGACCATCAAGGAAGCGCTGAGCCAGTACGACGGCAACATCACCGAAGCCGCCAAGGCCCTCGGCATCGCGCGCAATACTCTCTATAGGAAGATGAAGGAGTTGGAACTGCCCGGGCGGTAGTATTTTCCTCTCTGGGAGCCCCCTCCCTGTCCCCTCCCCCTCCGGGGGAGGGGACGCCCGTGCTTCTTCCCTCCACGCTTCCGTCCTCGCTCCTCGTCCTCGCTCCTCGTCCACGCTCCTCCCCCCGGAGGGGGGAGGTTGGGGGGGCTGCACACGCCATTGCAAACACCCCCTACTTTTTGGTAATAGATAAAAGCTCGCCTGCCGCGTCCGCTGCAGCGAATTCTTTTCCAAGGGAGCTTGTCTTGCAGGCAAACCATCTGAAACGCTTCGACTCACTTGCCGGCCCGCTCCTGGTCCGGCTCCTCCCGCGCCGGAACAAGCCGGCGACGGCCACGGCGCCCGCTTCAGCCCTCATCATCCGCCCCGGCGGCATCGGCGACGCAATTCTTCTCATCCCCGCATTGCGCGCGCTGCAGGCCGCCTACCCTGCGTGCCGCATCGACGTCCTCGCCGAGCACAGAAACGCCGCCGCCTTCGATTTCTGTCCCGGGCTCCACGCCGTGCACCGCTACGACGAGCCGGGCGAGTTGCGCGCGGTCCTTAAGAACCGCTACGACCTGGTCATTGACACCGAACAGTGGTACCGGCTTTCCGCGCTGGTGGCCCGCCTGGTGCGCGCAGGCCGCTCCATCGGCTTCGCCACCAACGAGCGCAAGCGCCTCTTCAGCGATGCCGTTCCCTACGATCTGAAAGAGTACGAACCCTTTTCCTTCCTCCGGCTGCTGGCCCCCCTGGGCATCGAGGCGCCGGCCGACCTCGCCGTCCCGTTCCTGGAACTGCCGGCCGCAGCGCGGGAGCGCGCCACACAACTGCTGGCTCGACTGGGGGGGCGTCCCTTCGTCGCCATCTTCCCCGGCGCCAGCGTGCCGCGCAAAGAGTGGGGGGGCGTGAAATTCCGGCAGTTGGCTGCCTCCCTGGTGCTTGCCGGCTGCGCCGTGGTGGTACTCGGCGGTAAAGCGGACGAAGATGTTGCCGACGCCATTTGCCGTGCCACCGGAGGCGTCAACCTGGCAGGGGTGACCACTTTGGCCGAGAGCGCGGCGATTATCGAGGCAGCCATGGCTCTCGTTACCGGCGATTCCGGTTTGCTGCACATAGCGGCCGGGGTAGGGACGGCAACGGTTTCTCTGTTCGGGCCGAGCGACCCCGCCAAGTGGGCTCCCAAAGGGGAGCGCCATCGCGTTTTCGCCTCGACGCTTCCCTGTGCTTCCTGCGCCAAGTGGGGCACCATCCCGCCCTGCACGCACGAAGGTGGCTGCATCGACGCCGATCCGGTCCAGGTGTCAAAGACGCTACTTCAGCTGCTTACGGAGCTGTTCGACGGCTAGGCGATTTCTCCAATGAGAAAAATTCATTTGGCTGAAATAAAAGCCTTGACTTTGAAATGGCAAATTGGTACAAAGTCCGAGTTCCACGAAGCAGCAACAAAAACAGGCGCGTAGCTCAGGGGTAGAGCACTAGCTCGACACGCTAGGGGTCGGCGGTTCGAAACCGCCCGCGCCTACCAATCAAAAGAGACCTTCAGTACGAGGTTCGACGGAGGCATCGAGTTTCGATGCCTCTTTCTGTTTTGCCACCAGTTTTTCAAAAAAGGGGTCTTGCATGAACGAGATTAAGGTCACGCTTCCGGACGGTTCCCAAAGGCCCTTGCCTGCAGGCTCCTCCATCTTCGATCTGGCCGCTTCCATCGGAGCGGGTCTCGCCAAGGCTGCCATCGCCGGCAAAATCGACGGCAACCTGGTCGATCTCAACACCAAGCTCGCCGACGGCGCCAAGGTGGAGATCATCACCGAGAAGAGCCCCGAGGCCCTCGAGATCATCAGGCACTCCACCTCGCACCTCATGGCGCAGGCGGTCAAGGCGCTGTTCCCGCAGGCCAAGGTGACCATCGGCCCCGCCATCGAAACCGGTTTCTACTACGACTTCGACGTCGATCATCCTTTCACCCCGGAAGACCTCGAGAAGATCGAGGCCAAGATGCGCGAGCTGGCCAAGGCTGATCTCAAGATCGAGCGTTCCGAGCTCTCCAGCGCCGAGGCCATCGAGCTGTTCAAGAAGATGGGCGAGGACTACAAGGTCGAGCTGATCGAGGACCTGGGCGCCGACCATGTCTCCCTGTACACCCAGGGCGACTTCGCCGACCTCTGCCGCGGTCCGCACCTCCCCAAGACCTCCTACTGCAAGGCGTTCAAGCTCACCTCCATCGCCGGCGCCTATTGGCGCGGCGACGAGAAGCGCGCCATGCTGCAGCGCGTCTACGGCACCGCCTTCGCCGACAAGAAGGAGCTGGACGCGTACCTGGAGCGCATCGAGGAAGCCAAGAAGCGCGACCACAGGAAGCTCGGCAAGGAGCTCGATCTCTTCTCCTTCAACGACGAGGTCGGCGCGGGCCTGGTGATCTGGCACCCGAAAGGGGCCATGCTGCGCACCATCCTCGAGGACTTCGAGCGTAAAGAGCACTTGAAGCGCGGCTACGACATCGTGCTTGGTCCGCAGATCCTGAAGACCGAGCTCTGGCAGCGTTCCGGCCACTACGAGAACTACCGCGAGAACATGTACTTCACCACGGTGGACGAGCAGGGCTACGGCGTCAAGCCGATGAACTGTCTGGCCCACATGATGATCTACCGCTCGCAGCTCCGTTCCTACCGCGACCTGCCGCTGCGCTACTTCGAGTTGGGCACGGTGCACCGCCACGAGCGGGCAGGTGTTCTGCACGGCCTGTTGCGCGTGCGCGGCTTCACCCAGGACGACGCGCACATCCTGTGCACCCCGGACCAGCTCGACGCCGAGATCAAGGGCGTCATCCAGTTCGTCACCGAGGTGATGGGGATCTTCGGCTTCGAGTTCGAGATGGAGCTTTCCACTCGTCCCGAGAAGTCGATCGGCTCCGACGACGCCTGGGAGCTTGCCACCAGCGCCCTCTTGAACGCGCTCAAGGACTCCGGCCGCCCCTACGAGATCAACGAAGGCGACGGCGCCTTCTACGGCCCCAAGATAGACATCAAGCTGCGCGACGCACTTGACAGAAGATGGCAATGTGCTACTATCCAGTGCGATTTTACCCTCCCGGAGCGTTTCGACCTCACCTACGTGGACGCGGACGGTGAGAAAAAGCGCCCCGTCATGGTGCACAGGGTCATCCTGGGCGCCATCGAGCGCTTCATCGGTGTCCTCATCGAGCACTTCGCCGGAAACTTCCCGACTTGGCTGGCGCCGGTTCAGGCGACCGTTCTCACGGTTACCGACAACCAGATCCCTTACGCACAGGCTGCCTTCGACAAGCTGCGCGCGGCGGGCGTCAGGGTACAGAAAGATTTCAGAAACGAGAAGCTGGGCTTCAAGATCCGCGAGGCGCAGCTGCAGAAGATACCGTACATGCTGGTGGTGGGTGACAAGGAGGTCGAAGGCGGCCTGCTGGCTCCGCGCTTCCGCGACGGAAAGAACCTCGATGCGATGACCCCCGAACAGTTCATCGCGTTCATAGAAAACGAAGTTAAAACCTACAAATAGGAGGTGGCGTCATAGCTAAACCTACAGTCAACATCAATCAGACAATCAGGGCCAAAGAGGTGAGGGTAGTAGGTGCCGAAAGTGAGCAGCTTGGTATTCTTCCGCTTCGCGAGGCTCTGGCGTTGGCTGAGAGCCAGCAACTGGATCTGGTAGAGGTTTCGCCGACAGCCGTCCCCCCTGTCTGCCGTATCATGGATTACGGCAAGTTCAAATACCAGCAGGCCAAGAAGCAGGCCGAGGCGAAGAAGAAACAGGTACAGGTCGAGCTCAAAGAGGTTAAGCTTCGTCCCAAGACCGACACGCACGACCTCGAATTCAAGGTGAAGCACGTACGCCGCTTCCTCGAAGAAGGGAACAAAGCGAAGATCACCGTCGTTTTCCGCGGGCGCGAAATCACGCACCAGGAACTCGGCATGGCCGCATTGGAAAAAGTTGCTGCCGAGCTGGCCGATATCGGCATAGTTGAGGTTCGGCAGAAGATGGAAGGGCGCAGCATGTTCATGATCGTCGCCCCGAAAGTAAAAAAATAAACACCACCAACAAAGGAGTAGTAAAACAATGCCTAAAATGAAGACCCATAGGGGCGCCGCCAAGCGTTTCAGCAAGACCGGCACAGGCAAAATCAAGATGGCTCACGCCTTCACCAGCCACATCCTGACCTCCAAGACCAGGAAGACCAAGCGCAACCTCCGCAAGAGCGGTATCGTCGCAGCTTCCGACCACAAGAACATCTGCTGCCTCATCCCCTACAAGTAAGCAGGGTTGAAAAGCAGGGACTAGGGTCTGGTGACTAGGGGCTGGTAAAACCTGGAAACCGGGAACTGGAACCGGAGACATAAAAACTTATGACCAGGGTGCGTGCTGCAGCGGTGCCGGCAAGCTGTGATTCTGCCAGCCCCAGCCCCCAGCCCCGGTTTGCCGAAGTCCGAGAACCGTGAGGAAACGTCTCCCCTTGCGGATCCGGCTAATTTAAAAACCAGAAGGAGTTCGTATGCCAAGAGTAAAGCGCGGTTTTAAAGCGAGACAGAGAAGAAACAAGGTATTGAAGCTTGCCAAGGGTTACCGCGGCGCAAGGAGCAAATTGTTCAGGAGCGCCACCGAAGCGGTGGATCGCGCACTGAACTACGCGTTCAGGGACAGAAGGGTGAAAAAGAGGGACTTCAGGGCTCTCTGGATCACCAGGATCAACGCTGCGGCAAGGATCAACGGCCTCTCCTACAGCAAGCTGATCCACGGTCTCAAGCTCGCCAACGTAGAGATCGACAGGAAAGTGATGGCCGACCTGGCCGTTTCCGATCCCAAGGGTTTCGCAGCTATCGCGGCAGCAGCCAAAGCAAAATTTTAATACATACCGCGGGCATAAAAAGAAATGGGATAGCGATGTCCCATTTCTTTTTTTTATCCGCAATAGGGCGATTGCAATGAAGGAACAACTGGAAGCACTTTTACAAGAGGCACTTGCCGAGCTTGCCCAGGCCTCCACGGAAGAGGGGCTGCAGGAGCTGCGGGTCAAGTACCTGGGCAAGAAGGGCGCCGTCACCGGCGTCATGAAAGGGCTGGGCGCCCTCTCTCCCGAGGAGCGTCCCCTGGTGGGCCAGGTGGTGAACACCGTCAAGGCGAAGCTCGAGGAGACACTCGACGCCCGCGGCGCCGAGATCCGCGCCGCCGTCAAGGCGCAGCGCCTCGCCGCCGAGAAGATCGATGTGACGCTGCCGGGGCGCAAACGCCCGCTGGGCTCCAAGCACCCGATCACCCTGGTGACCGAGGAGATCTGCTCCATCTTCGCAGCGCTCGGTTTCGCCGTCGCCGAAGGTCCCGAGGTCGAGCTCGACTTCTACAACTTCGAGGCGCTGAACCTCCCCAAGGATCACCCCGCGCGCGACATGCAGGACACCTTCTACTTCGGCGAGAGCGTGCTGCTTCGTACCCACACCTCGCCGGTGCAGATCCGCACCATGCTGAAGCAGCCGCCGCCGGTGCGCATCATCGCCCCCGGCACCGTGTACCGCTGCGATTCCGACGCCACCCACTCGCCCATGTTCCACCAGATCGAGGGGCTCATGGTCGACAAGGGGATCACCTTCGCCGACCTGAAGGGGATCCTGACCCTGTTCATCAGCCAGCTCTTCGGCAAGGACATCGGCGTCAGGCTGCGTCCTTCCTTCTTCCCCTTCACCGAGCCCTCCGCCGAGGTCGACATTGCCTGCGTCATCTGCCGCGGCAAGGGGTGCCGGGTCTGCAAGGAAACCGGCTGGCTCGAGATCCTGGGTTCCGGCATGGTCGATCCCGAGGTCTACCGCCACGTCGGTTACGACTCCGAGCAGTACACCGGGTTCGCCTTCGGTATGGGGATCGAGAGGATAGCGATGTTGAAGTACGGCATCGCCGACATGCGGCTGCTCTTCGAGAACGATCTCAGGTTCCTGAAGCAGTTCTAAAATCAAAGTCTAAAGCTCGCACACGGATACAGCCTAAAACGCCACGGATAGAGACGGATCAAGCTTTACATACAACGTTTCGTTTGATCTGAAGTTTTCCGTAAGATATCCGTTGAATCCGTGTGCGAAGCCTTTGACTCTCAAATGGATGGCAAAGACATGATAGTTACCTACAACTGGCTCAAGGAATTCGTCGACTGCGACCTCCCCCCCGCGGAGCTCTCCCACCTGCTCACCATGCTCGGCCTCGAGGTGGAGCGCATGGAAGAAGTGGGCGGCGGCATGGACGACGTGGTGGTGGCCCAGGTGGTGGAGAAGAACCAGCACCCCAACGCCGACAAGCTCTCCCTGTGCAAGGTGGACAACGGCAAGGAGATCCTCGACGTGGTCTGCGGCGCGCAGAACTTCAAGGCCGGCGACAAGGTCGCCCTGGCCCAGATCGGCGCGACGCTTCCCGGCGACTTCAAAATCAAGCGCTCCAAGATCCGCGGTGAAGAGTCCTGCGGCATGCTCTGCTCGGAGAAGGAACTGGCCCTCTCCACCGAGTCCTCCGGCATCATGATCCTCCCCGAGGAGTTCCAGGTCGGCACGCCGCTCTTCGACGCGCTGGGCACCAAGGACGTCATCTTCGAGATCGGTCTCACCCCCAACCGCGCCGACTGCCTGAGCGTGGTGGGTATCGCCCGCGAGGTCGCCGCCAAGCTGGGCAAGAAGGTGCACTACCCGGGCCTGGAGGTGAACGAGACCGGCGCTCCCATCGCTGACATCGCCAGCGTCGAGATCCTCGCCCCCGAGCTTTGCCCGCGCTACACCGCGCGCCACATCACCGGCTGCACCCTGGCGGATTCCCCCGCCTGGCTCGCCAACCGGCTCATGGCCGCCGGCATCCGCGCCATCAACAACATCGTCGACGTGACCAACTACGTGCTGCTCGAGTACGGGCACCCGCTGCACGCCTTCGACTTCAAACTCCTCGCCGGCGGCAAGATCGTGGTCGCCGCGGCGGGCGATGGCGAGAAGTTCGGCACCCTGGACGGGCAGGAGCGCGAGCTCACCGCCACCGATCTCACCATCCGCGACGGGGAAAAGGCCGTGGCACTGGCCGGCATCATGGGTGGCGGCAACTCCGAGATAGGGGAGGGAACCACCGAGGTGCTCCTGGAGAGCGCCTACTTCAATCCCTCCGCGATCCGCAAGACCTCCAAGCGCCTGGGCATCCACACCGAGTCCTCGCACCGCTTCGAGCGCGGCGCCGACATCGCCGGACTTACCCGCGCCCTGGACCGTGCCGCGCAGTTGATCGCCGAGCTTTCCGGCGGCAAGGTGGCCAAGGGCGTCATTGACGTCTACCCGGCGCCGGTCGAGCCGCGGGTGATCAGCGCGCGTCTGTCCCGCATCAACGCCGTTTCCGGCCTCGAGCTTTCCGCCGACGAGGTCGAGGACATCTTCCGCCGCCTCGAGTTCGACGTGGCCCAGACAGCTCCGGGCGTATTCCAGGTCAAGGTGCCGCTGTTCAGGGTCGACCTGGAGCGCGAGATCGACCTGGTCGAGGAAGTGGTGCGCCTGAACGGTTTCGACAAGGTGCCGGCGACCCTGCCGCAGGCCTCCGTCTTCTCCGATCTCCCCTCCGACGCCCAGAGGCTCGCCGCCAGGGTCAAAGACCTCCTGGTCGCCCACGGGCTCAACGAGGTGATCAACTACAGCTTCGTGGCCCCGTCCTCCTGCGAGAAGATCCTGCTGCCCGGGGAGGACCTGCGCAGCAACGGCATGGTGCTCCTGAACCCGATCTCCGACGAGCTCTCGGTGATGCGCACCACCATGCTCCCGGGGCTTTTGGACACGGCGGTGAAGAACATCAGCTTCCGCACCCTCAACCTGCGCATCTTCGAGATGCGTCGCATCTACCTTCCGGTGGAAGGGGAGGATCTGCCGCAGGAGCCGCTCTACGTTTCCGCGCTTCTCACCGGCAGGCGCGACCCGGAAGGGTGGAACCAGGGCAAGGACGAGATCGACTTCTTCGACGTGAAAGGGATCGCCGAGAACCTGCTCTCCGAGCTGAACGTCGGCGGCGTGAACTTCAGCACCGAGGAACTCGACCCGTACTACCATCCCGGCAAGGCCTGCCGCATCCTCAGCGGCAGGAAAGTGCTGGGCTCGCTGGGCGAGTTGCACCCGACCGTACAGGAGAATTACGGCATCGCGACCCCCCTGTACTACCTCGAACTGAACTTCGAGGCGCTCCTTGCCTGCCGCAAGAAGCAGGGTGCGGCCCAGGTGCCGTCCCGTTTCCCCTCCACCTTCCGGGACATCGCCATGCTGCTCCCCAGGGAACTGCCGGTTGCCGACGTGATTTCCTGCGTCAACGGCGTCAAGGCGCCCGAACTGGAAGGGGTGGAAATCTTCGACCTGTACATGGGCGGTAACATCGCGTCTCATGAAAAGAGTGTCGCTATTCGCGTGCGCTACGGTTCCAAGGAAAGGACCCTGACCGACGACGAAGTCACCCGTCTGCACCAGAGGGTAATCGATGCACTGCAGAAAAAATTAAATGTTTCGTTCAGATAAAAACGGTTGCGAAATCGAAAACGCTATGGTATTAGATTAAGCCGCTGTTGAGAACACACTGAAATGCTTCACCTGTTGAGGGGATTATGACCAAAGCGGACATCGTAGAAAAAATTTATGAGAAGGTCGGTTTCTCCAAGAAAGAATCCGCCGAACTCGTTGAGACGGTCTTCGACCTGATTAAGTCCACTCTTGAAGAAGGCGACAAAATCAAGATTGCCGGCTTCGGCAACTTCGTAGTGAAAGAGAAGTCCGATCGTCGTGGCAGGAACCCGCAGACCGGCGAGGAGATCACCATCGTAGCGCGTAAGATCCTCACCTTCAAGCCGAGCCAGGTTCTCAAGAGCGCGATCAACAGCCAATAACGATGATTACCGGGATCCCGGACAAGCATTACCTGAGGATCGGCGAGGTTTCCGCAGCGACGGGACTCCCCACCTCGGTGTTGCGCTTCTGGGAGACCGAGTTTTCCTCGCTGGCACCAAAGAAGAGCAGCAGCGGCCAAAGGCTCTATACCAGGCAGGATGTGGAGCTGGTCGCAAAGATTAAAGAACTTCTCTACGTTGAAAAGCTCACCATCGAGGGAGCGAGGCAGCGTCTGGAAGGGAAGAAAAAGTACCGAAAAACCGACCTTTCCGGCGAGGCGCTCGCAGCGCTTCTTCACGACGTGAAGCTGGAACTGACCAGTTTGAGGGATCAGTTGTAATTATCAGGTTTAATCGGTGCGTAGCGCAGCCTGGTAGCGCACTAGACTGGGGGTCTAGTGGTCGCTGGTTCGAATCCAGTCGCACCGACCATTTCAATCAGCCGCTTGGGATACTTCCTGAGCGGCTGATTCAGTTTTCAGCCTGCAAATGTGGTATCTTTTGGGGGACTGGCTCCGCCAGGCACCTGTCCCCTTTGAGACTGAGGGGGACTGGCTCCGCCAGGTGCCTGTCCCCTTTAACCCAATCCCTTAAACATAGGGGGCTCTCCTCCTGATGCCCGATCGAACCGCACAACTCATCGCCTGCCACGACTGTGACCTGTTGCAGCGCGACATACAGTTGAATCCCGGCTGCTATGCCAGTTGTCCGCGCTGCGGCGCCGTCTTGTACCGCAACGCCACCGACAGCGTCGATCGTACCCTCGCCTATACCCTGGCCGCGGCCATGGTTTTCCTCGGCGCCAACGTGTTCCCCATCTTCAGCATCGAGGTGCAGGGGGACCGCAGCGCCATCACTCTGTTCGAGGCCGTCCTGTCCCTGTGGGACCAGGAGATGAGGACCATCTCGCTGCTGGTGTTCCTGACCGCTATGGTCGCCCCCGCGGTAGAGCTCCTCTCGCTCACCTATCTCCTCTTGCCGCTCAAGCTGGGCAAGGTGCCGCCGAGCTACCCGCTGTTCATGCGCGTGCTGCAGTTCATCGAGCCCTGGTGCATGGTGGAGGTGCTCATGCTGGGGGTGCTGGTCTCGCTGGTGAAGCTGACCAACAACTTCCGGGTCATCCCCGGCATGGCGCTTTGGTCCTTCGCTGTTTTAACCCTGCTGCTGGCCGCCGCGGCGGCATCGTTCAACGCCCGCGACGTCTGGGCGCAGCTGGATGCCGCCTGGCAAGGGCAGGGCGAGCCGTGACCTCGCCGGTTCCCATCGCGGCGGCGCGGGGGCTGTGCTCCTGCCACGTCTGCCAATTCGTGTCGCGCCGCGCCCAAGGGGCGCAGGTAGCCCACTGCCCGCGCTGCGGCGCCAGGCTCCATTTCCGCAAGCCGGGGAGCGTACAGCGCTGCTGGGCGCTGGTGATCGCCTCGTACATCCTCTACATCCCGGCCAACGCCCTGGTGATGATGGAGACCGGCTCCCTGATCAGCTACCGCAAGGACACCATCGTCAGCGGCGTGGTGCACCTGTGGAAGACGGGCTCCTGGATGATCGCGGTCATCGTGTTCATAGCGAGCGTCGCCATTCCGCTGCTGAAACTGTTTTCGCTCACCCTGCTGCTCATTTCCGTGCAGCGGCGCTCGACCTGGAACCCGCGCCAGCGCACCCGGCTGTACCGGCTGGTGGAGGCGGTGGGGCGCTGGTCCATGCTCGATATCTACGTGGTAACCCTGCTGGCCGCGCTGGTGCAACTTGGTTCCATGGCCACGGTGAAGGCCGGGCCCGCCGCGGTGGCCTTCGGTGCGGTGGTGGTGCTCACCATGTTCGCCACCATGGAGTTCGACCCGCGCCTGATCTGGGACCCGCTGCAGAAAGAGGAGTTTCATGACTGACAGACAAGACGAGATGCAGGACGTACCGGATGCCGTCAGCGAGCCCAGGCGCCGCTTTTCGGTCCAGCTGGTCTGGATCATCCCCATCGTGGCCGCCATCATCGGGCTATCCATCGCCGCCAAGGCCTGGTTCGACCGCGGCGAGACCATCACCATCTCCTTCAAGACCGGCGAGGGGCTGGAAGCGGGCAAGACCAAGCTGAGGTACAAGGACGTCATGATCGGCGAGGTGAAATCGATCGCCATCTCCAACGACCGCTCCCACGTCGTGGTCACCGCCGAGGTCTCCAAGGACGCCAAGGGGCTCATGGTCAAGGACACCCGCTTCTGGGTGGTGCGTGCCCGCATTTCCGGCGGCAACGTCACCGGTTTGACCACGCTTCTGGGCGGCTCCTACATCGGCGTCGAGGCGGGTGCCTCCACCGAGCCGCGCGACCAGTTCGTGGGGCTCGAGTCCCCGCCGGCCGTTTCCATGGAAGTCCCGGGGCGGCAGTTCGTGCTGCACAGCGACGACGTCGGCTCACTCTACACCGGATCCCCGGTCTTCTTCAGGCGCATGCAGGTGGGGCAGGTCATCTCCACCGACCTCGACAGCGATGGCAAGGGGGTCTCGGTCCGGGTCTTCATCCGCTCCCCCTACGACCGCTTCGTCACCCCCAACACCTTCTTCTGGCACGCCAGCGGCGTCGACCTCACTGTCTCCCCGGGCGGGGTGAAGCTGAACACGGAATCGATGCTGGCCGTTCTTCTGGGCGGCATCTCCTTCGAACAGCGTCCCAACGCACCCGAAGCGCAGCCGGCGCCTGCCAATACCGCCTACACCCTCTACGACACCCACGACGAGGCCCTGAAGAACTCGGTGGTCTCCCAGAAGTTTGCGCTCCTGTTCCGGGAGTCGGTGCGGGGACTGGCGGTCGGTGCGCCGGTCGACCTGCGCGGGGTCACCGTGGGCGAGGTGAGCAGCATCGACGTGACCCTCGATCGCTCCCGCTCCGACTTCTCGGTCTCGGTGCTGATCGATTTCTATCCGGAGCACCTGCTCGCCCACCTGCGTCAGGGCAAGGATGGTATGCTTCCGCTGACCGGCGGCGGGGAAACCCGGAACCTCCTCGACGACCTGGTGGCGCGCGGCTTCCGGGCCCAGATCAAGAGCGGCAGCCTCTTGACCGGTCAGCTCTACGTCGCCCTCGATTTCGTCCCCGGCGCGCGTCCCGCCAAGATCGACTGGAACGCAGCGCCTCCGCGCTTCCCGACCGTACCCGGTTCCATGGAAAAGCTGCAGAAGAACCTGACCGAGATCGTCCAGAAGATCGAGAAGCTGCCGCTGGAAAAACTGGCCGGCGACGCCGGGCGCACCATGCGCTCCCTGGACGACACGTTGAAGAGCGCGGACCAGCTGCTGAAGAACATGGACCGCTCCCTGGTGCCCGAGGCCAAATCGGTGCTGACCGACGCCAGGACCACGCTGGAGGACGTCAGGAAGACCCTGACCGAGGCCAGGGGGACCCTGGGCGGGGCCAGCCAGGTCCTCTCCGCCGACGCGCCGGTGCAGGTCGACCTGCGCGACACCATGCGCGAGGTGTCCCGTGCGGCCCAGTCGCTGCGCGTGCTCGGGGATTACCTCGAACAGCACCCCGAAGCGCTGATACGCGGCAAAAAGGAGGAAAAGTAACCATGCGCAGGACAACAGTCGCCCTGGCCATCATCGCCGCCTTGCTGCTTGCCTCCGCCTGCAGCAGGTCGCCGCGCGTCACCTTTTACACCCTTACCCCGCTGACCGCAGCAGGCGCCGTGCAGCACAATTTCTCCAGCGCCGTCGCCGTCGGCCCGGTCACCATCCCCGAACTGGTCAACCGGCCGCAACTGGTGGTGCGGCAGGCGCCCAACCGCGTCGCCGTGCTGGAATCGCACCGCTGGGCCGAGCCCTTGAAAAACGAGCTGCCGCACCTTTTGGCCCAGGATCTCGGGCCGCTGCTCGGCTCGAGCCGCGTCTTCGCCTACGACCAGGTCTCCGCCGCAGCGGCGCAGTACCGCGTGCTGGTGGATATCGTGCGCCTGGAAACCGTGCCCGGCGAGAGCGTCACCGTGGAGGCGGGGTGGGTGGTGCGCGGCCCGGGTAATGCAAGAAGGGAAGGGCGGGCCGAGATCCGGGAGAAGGTCAACGGTTCCGATTACGAGGCCGTTGCCGCCGCCTTCAGCCGTGCCCTGGCCGGTTTGAGCGCACAGATCGCCAAGACCTTAACCGCTCCCCACTGATTTCCACTTTGTCCCTTCAATCTTGTTCCCTCTCCCTCCGGGAGAGGGTGCCCGCAGGGCGGGTGAGGGCGGGGGGGAGGGGACTGGCTCCGCCAGGTGCCTGTCCCCTTATGCCTGCAGGGGGGAGTGTGAAAAGGGGACAGGCACCTGCGGAGCCAGTCCCCCCTTATGCTGAGACGTTGCCGGCACTGAGCCGGAAGGAGGCAGTATGCTGGTCCTGGCAGGAGACGTGGGTGGAACTTCGACGCGGCTGGCCTATTTCGAGGCGGACGCCGCCGGACTCACCGTGTTGTCCCAGGCGCAGTACAAAAGCACGGCGCACGGCAGCCTCGCCGAGATACTGCGCCACTTTTCCCAGCAGCACGGCATCGCCGCCGAGCGGGCCTGCCTCGGCATCGCCGGTCCCGTCATCGGGGGGCGCGTCCACACCCCCAATCTTCCCTGGACCATCGACAGCGCCGATCTCGCCGGAACTTTGGGGCTCTCCGATGTCCATCTGATCAACGACCTGGAAGCGAACACCTACGGCATCGCTGCGCTGAAACAGGACGATCTCTTCACCCTCAACCCCGGCACCCCTAAACCCGACGGCACCATCGCCGTCGTTTCCGCCGGGACCGGGCTGGGCGAGTCGCTGGCCTACTGGGACGGCGACACCCACCGTCCGCTCCCTTCCGAAGCGGGGCACGCCGATTTCGCCGCCCGCAACGACCTGGAAGCCGAGCTGCTGCTGTACCTGCAGGGCAAGCACGGACGGGTAAGTTACGAGCGCGTCCTGTCCGGCCCCGGCCTGCACGACATCTACCGCTTCCTGCGCGACCGGCGCTACTTCGACGAGCAGCCCGCTATCGCCGAAGCAATAGGTAACCAGGATCCCCCTGCGGTTATCACCCGTGCCGCCCTGAAAGGAAGTTGCCCCATGTGCATCAAGGCGGTGGACCTGTTCATCGGCGTGTACGGCGCCGAGGCAGGCAACGCGGCGCTCAGGTTCCTCGCCACCGGCGGGGTCTACCTTGGGGGCGGCATCGCCCCGAAGATACTGGATCTGCTCAAGGGCGCCACCTTCATGGTCGCCTTTACCGCCAAGGGAAGGCTGAGCCCGCTGGTACAGTCGATCCCGGTGCACGTCATTCTCAACGAGGATACCGCTCTTCTTGGTGCCGGTCGGGCAGCGTTTTACGCCCGTTGATCTTTTTGCTGCGGTTATCTTCGCACAAGATTCTTCTGCTACATCCCGTCTTGCATTGTTTACTTCCGCTACCTTTCAGATCGTAACTAAAGGCATCAGGCCCTCGATAGTCGTTCTTTGCTTGCTTTCAATGATCCTTATTCCAGAAATTCCGCAGTTAAGCTGAACATTATTTGTATTTTATTATTGACAATATTTTTGGCTCTGCTATTAATCACTCAATCATATCACCGAGGAGGATGATTAATGGCGACATTGGTAGAAATAGCGGCACAACTCGTCTCATCGCACGCCTCCAGCACGCCGATGACTTCGGACGAGCTTCTTGCAGAAATAGCCAAAGTACACGCAGCACTGAAAAACCTCGAAGCCGGCCAGGCGATCGAAGGAGTAGAAGAGACACGTCCTTCAGTTTCAGTCAAGGAGGCGTTCAAGAAGAATGAGGTGGTGTGCCTCATTTGTGGCAAGGGGGGCTTCAAGACCCTGGCCCGCCACCTGAGCACAGCCCACCAGATGAAACCGGGGGCCTACAAGAAACAGTACGGCATCTCCAGCAAGCAGGCCCTCTCTGCCAAAAGCTACTCCGAGGCGCGTCGCAAGATGGCCCAGGATCGCGGCCTCGCCGACAACCTTGCCAAGGCCCGCGAGGTCCGCATGGCCAACATCGAGGCCAAGAAAGAGGGCGTCGCCAAGCCTGCCAAGGCCGCCAAGGCCGCAAAACCGGCCAAGGCGCCGGCCAATACGACGGCGAAGGCACCTGCAGCTGCCAAGGCCGCCAAAGCGCCCAAGGCTGCCAAGGCACCGAAGGCTGCTCCCAAGGCAGCCGCTCCCAAGGCCAAGAAGTAAGGCGACCCGCACCTGTATCAAAAACAGCACCTCCAGCCGGGGTGCTGTTTTTCGTTTGGTTCTCCCGGACAGCTGTTGAATGCACACCGTGCAATAACTGGTATAGTTGTACCTTCGTAAAAAACACTACAGGAGGATTACTGAACTATGAGCAGACTTTTGATTGTTGCATTGGTAGCGCTTTTTGCTTTACCGGCCTATGGCGCCGATGAGAAGAAAGCAGACGAGCAGAAAACCTTCTACGCCATCGGGCAGGTCATGGCCCGTCAGCTTGCTGTCTTCGACATGTCGAAAGACGAGATCGACCAGGTGCTGAAGGGGGTAAAGGACGGCGTCGAAAGCAAGACCCCGAACTTCGACGTGGAGCCGTACAAGGCGAAGATCCAGAACCTGGCCCTTTCGCGCCGCAACGCGCAGGGTGAGAAACTGGCAGCGAAAACCAAGGAGTTCGTCGAAAAGGCCGCCAAGGAGAAGGATGCCGTCAAGACCCCCTCCGGCCTCCTCTACAAGTCTCTGAAGGAAGGGACCGGCGCCAGCCCGACTGCCACCGACAAGGTGAAGGTCAACTATCGCGGTACCCTCGTCGACGGCAAGGAATTCGACAGTTCCTACACCTCCGGCCGTCCCGTCGAGTTCGGGCTGAACCAGGTAATCAAGTGCTGGACCGAAGGGCTGCAGAAGATGAAGGTGGGCGGCAAGGCCCAGCTCATCTGCCCTCCTGATCTGGCCTACGGCGAGCGCGGCTCCGGGCTCATCCCCGCCAACGCGACACTGGTATTCGAGGTCGAATTGCTCGATATCGTGAAGTAGCTTGCTTTGTTCTTTACGCCGCGACAGATGAAAAACTTTTAGCAGAGTTTTTTATTGACAAAGAAGGCACTCTAGAATATAAAGGGTGTCTCTTGACGCGGCGCAAAAGAGTCGCTGAGACAGCAGTAGGTATTTGACATTATTACAATAAAGAGCTTGGCGGTGTAGCTCAGCTGGTTAGAGCACACGGCTCATATCCGTGTTGTCCGGGGTTCAAGTCCCTGCACCGCCACCATACAAAAAGAGCCTTCCGGTTAATTCCGGAAGGCTCTTTTGCTTTGCAGCAGGGGACTGGCTCCGCCAGGTGCCTGTCCCCTTAGTGTTTTGGAAATGTGGCCGGGGGACTGGCTCCGCCAGGTGCCTGTCCCCTTAGTGTTTTGGAAAGGTGGCTGAGCAGAAAGAAGCGTTCCTCTAAAGGGGCAGGCACCTAACGGAGCCAGTCCCTTTTGCCGTAGAAGCCGGCTGCCATATCGTTCCCCATTGCGAAGCCGGAGGCATATCGTTCCCCCCTTGTGAAAGAGGGGACAGGGGGGATTTGCCTTTCATCTTCACGCCCACCGCAGAATCAAATCCAAAGATCAGGAATTTCCCTATCTTCACCCATTCTCATTGACGCCCCCGGGCCAAAGAGGGTATAAACGAAGTCCATCCCGAATCTTCTAAGAGGTCAGCATGACACCAGGAAGAGGAAACCCATCCTATTTTGGAGCCGCCAGTGCAACCTACCCGCACTGGCGGCTTTTTTAATGGGCGCACGCTTATCGCTGCGCCTTTACCGCAACCGCCGTCTCAACGACCGCAGTACATCCACCAGGAGGCACCATGTCCGACCCCGCAAATCTCTTCATCTGGATTGGTAACCACTACCTCTACCTTCTAGCCTTCGCCGCAGTCGTAATTCTGCTCTGGAACTCCATCGTCATCGTCGGCGGCAACGAGATCGCCCTCATCGAGCGGCGCTGGTTCGGCAGCAAGATGCCGCAGGGACGCGTCGTGGCCCTTGGCAACGAGGTCGGCATCCAGGCCCGCACCCTCGGCCCGGGACTGCACTTCCTCATCCCCTTCATCTACAAGGCGACCAAGAGCGTTTTCACCGAGATCCTCGAGAACGAGATCGGCCTCATCGAATCCGTGGACGGCACCTCCATCCCGTCCGGGCGCATTTTCGCCGCCGTCGTACCAGGCCACAACTCGTTCCAGGACGGCGAAGCCTTCATCCGAAACGGCGGCCAAAAGGGGCCGCAGATCGAGATACTTCCTCCGGGCAAATACCGCATCAACCCCTATCTCTTCAAGCTGACCAAGGGCAACGTAACAGAGATCAAGGATTTCGAAATCGGCATCGTCGAGTCCGTGGACGGCGTCGCCATCCCTGAGGGACGGATCTTCGCCCAGGCGGTGGAAGGGCATGCCTCGTACCAGAACGGCGAGGCCTTCATCAACAACGGCGGCCAGAAAGGCCCGCAGATCGAGATCATCCCTCCCGGCAACTACCGCATCAACCCGTACCTCTTCAAGGTGACCAAGAGCTCGGCGACCAAGATCGGCGACGGCGAGATCGGCCTGGTCGAATCGGCCGACGGTTCCGCCATCCCGGCCGGGCGCATCTTCGCCACCGTGGTCTCGGGACACAACTCCTTCCAATCCGGCCAGGACTTCATCATGAACGGCGGCCAGAAGGGACCCCAAACCGAGATCCTGCCGCCGGGCGTGTACCGTATCCACCCGAACCTTTTCAAGGTGACCAAGGCCGAGGCCGTGATCATCCAGAAAGGGGAGGTGGGCATGGTCACCGCCCAGGATGGCGCTCCCATTCCCATGGGGCGCCTGTTGGCCCAGAGCGTGCCAGGGCATTCGAACTTCGAGAATGGCGAAGCCTTCCTCAAGAACGGTGGCCAGAAGGGTCCGCAGATCGACGTGCTGCTCCCGGGTACCTACCGCATCAACCTGAACCTGTTCAACATCCAGGTCGCGTCGGCCGCCGTGGTCGAGGCGAACAAGATCGGTCTCGTCACCGCACTCGACGGCATTCCGTTGCCGGAGCGGGAGTATGTCGCCTCGCCCATCACCGGCCATAACGATTATCAGGACGGCTCGGCATTCCTGTTGAAGTATGGACAGCGCGGCCCGCAGCTCGACGTGTTGCGCCCGGGGACCTATTACATCAACCCGCTCATGTTCAGCGTCGCCATCGACGACGTGGCCGTTGTCGAGCGCGGGCAGGTCGGCGTCATCGTTTCCAACGTCGGGGAAGACCCGACCGAAGAAATGAAGAAACGCCTCGGATCCTCACAGACCGGCGCCTCGGAAGAAGAGGGGAAGGAGAAGTACGTCGTCCCCAAGGGGTTCCGCGGCATCCAGGAAGAAGTGGCCGGCCCGGGACGTTACTATCTCAACCGTCGCGCCTTCATGGCCTACATCATCGACACCACCAACATCACCATCGACTGGGACGACCAGGAAGACACCCGCTTCGACCAGTTGACCGTCATTTCCAAGGACGGTTTCCCGATCCAGGTATCCGTCAAGGTAGTCATCCGCGTCCGTCCCGACCAGGCGCCGTACATGGTGGCCAAGGTCGGCTCCATCGACAACTTGATCCAGCACGTCATCCATCCGATGATCGACTCCTCCTTCCGCAACCAGGCTTCCACCGCTTCGGCCATGAACTTCCTGCAGAGCCGTTCAGAGGAGCAGGCCAAGGCCGAATCCCGCGCCCGGATCGACCTGGAGAAGTATCACGTCGAGTGCGTCTCCGTACTGATCTGCCAGATAAAGCTCCCCGAGGACCTGATGCAGACCCAGACCAAGAGGATCATCGCCGAGCAGCAGCAGGAGATGTACAAGATGGAGCAGAAGAGCCAGGCGGAGCGAACCGAGATGGAGAAGATGCGCGCCACCGCCGACCAGCAGCCCACCCTTGTCGCCTCCGAGATCGCTGTGAAGGTGGCGACCCAGAAGAAAGCCGAGATGATTACGCTCGCGGAAGGTAACGCCGAGTCCAAGGCGCTGGAAGGGGCAGGTGAAGGGAAGCGGTTGAAGGCGATCGGCGATGGCGAAGCCTCCAAGATTGCCGCCATCGGCGAAGCCACCGCGCAAGCCTACAACAAGCAGCAGGAAGCCATCGGTGAAGAAGCCATCAAGCAGATCAAGATCGTCGAGTTGATCGCGGCCGCCATCCAGGAAGGCAAGATCAAGATCGTCCCCGACGTCCTCGTCACCGGCGGTGGCAATGCAGGCGACGGCCTGATGGGCCAGTTGAGCCGGCTCTTGCCCGGTGTCGACCTCACAGCGTTGGTGAACAAGCAGGCGGCGTTGCCGAAGACGTAAGAGACTAGAATGAGCTAGAGTGTAGGCAGGACACCTATAAGATGTAGAGTGTTCTCTAGACAGTCCCCAACTGGGGGAGACTATTGTCGGAAATATGAGGAGTATCATTGTGCTTAATGAAAGATTGTGGGGTGCATATTGCAATATTCTGGAGAATATAGATCCGAAGTTTCTAGATGCTAGAGTGCCCCACGGAAGTAGGCCAGAGGAACTCTCAGGCCTTTTTGTGACCAGCGTAAATGACGGGTACGCAGAGTCGAAAAACAAGATCATGATCGTAGGTAGTGAGACTGCTGGATGGAACGTTCTGACGAAAGGTGAACGGTTCAAGTGCTTAGAAAGCTATGTTCGCAGCAGCATGGACAAGCACAAAAGCTACTTTGAACGGGAACTTGGAGGTAAAAACTCGCGGGGGTATTCATTCCACAACTTCACAAGAGCGGTCGGTAAAAGATGTGGCAAGGAGGGGCTGATTTACTCCAACCTTTTCTGCTTTGACTGGAAAAAGGGCAGCCCGATAAATACTCCCCATTTTGACACCATCAGGCGCCATTCCGAACTTCTATTGAAGAAGCAAATCGAAATCCTGGAACCAGACATCATCATCTTTGCCAACGGCATGGTTTCTGTTCCCCATAGACGAGAATATTTTCCACTCAGCGAGTGTATAAACGGGCGGGATTATAGTGCCCAAGGGATTCCGAATCGTCATCTGTGGGAGTTTCAACTGCGCGGCAAGACCCGTAGCTTTCGAATTCATCATCCATCTGCACGTGCAAAGGCAGCAGCGGCTGCGCGAACATATCTGTTAAATCTTCTCCCTTCTGTTTAGGGGCATTGGCATCGGGGGGCGTAAGAAGTTGGGGTATTCAAAATCAAAATCTCAACCACGTCCCCCCGGTGCCATATTGGTGTAGTGTGTGTGACAGACAAGGAGAATACTTTGGACACTGTTACTTCCGTTGTTTACGCAGATACAGTGCTGAAATGCGAGCATTGTGGAGGTGAAGAATTCACTCTCGGTAAGATATCCCTTAGCACTTGGTGGGGTGCCACTTCTGCTCTGTTTTCTTCCGAAATACCCGTTTATGGATGCGTCAAGTGCAGTAAGCAGCACTGGTTCGGGCACCCCCCACAAAGTGTATTTACTAATACCAACTGTGTCAGATGTGACGCGAAGATGGCAGGGGGCTCAACTGTTTGTCCAGTTTGTGGTACAGAACTCGGATAGAGCATCGGCGGGGCGTTATGATTTTGACTTTCTTTGGCTATCCACTATGTTCAAGAAGTTAGCGTATTCAAAAAACAAAATCTCAACAACGTCCCCCCGGCTCAAAATCTCAACAACGTCCCCCCGGCTCAGAAGAAAGCCGAGATGATCACGCTCGCGGAAGGTAACGCCGAGTCCAAGGCGTTGGAAGGGGCAGGTGAAGGGAAGCGGTTGAAGGCGATCGGCGATGGCGAAGCCTCCAAGATTGCCGCCATCGGCGAAGCCACCGCGCAAGACTACAACAAGCAGCAGGAAGCCATCGGCGAAGAAGCCATCAAGCAGATCAAGATCGTCGAACTGATCGCCGCCGCCATCCAGGAAGGCAAGATCAAGATCGTCCCCGACGTCCTCGTCACCGGCGGCGGCAGTGCAGGAGACGGCTTAATGGGCCAGTTAAGCCGGCTCTTGCCCGGCGTCGATTTCACCGCCCTGGTGAACAAGCAGGCCGCGTTGCCGAAGGCGTAAACGCCGAAAAGAGCGGGAGTCGGTAGAACAGGTATAAGGTTGACTGAGTGGCTCGTTAAGGGGGCTGTTCAGGTCTGCAGTAAGTCCTTCAGAAACAGTTGAAAGTTATTTTTGTTTGCCTATTTCCTGATTATGAGGTCCGTACTAGGCACAAATGGAGATCACACATGAGTATTGAGCTAAACAATCCGCAAATACATATAAGAAACCTTCTTCTTCATCATGGCGCAGAAGTCACTGAGCCCAGTTGCGTGGAGAGCTTACTAAACTTCTTAGATCAAGAGGATCCATCACTAAAAGCTGCTATAGCAATCCAAACAATCGAGCGCCTTATCAATCCGCATCAGAAACCTGCCCTGCCCGAGACGTTGCAGCGTCTTTATCATTTTGAAGAAATGCTGAGGAGGCCACTACCTACTGCTGAACAAATCGACCCATTTTTTGAGGTCCAAAGGAAATCTCGTGATCACGTGATCCATGCACTAAACACATACTTACTGGGGCTGTTGCTGGTAAGGGAATTAAACATTCCAGCTATACCAGGGTTCTCATTCCAGTGGAAAATAACCTCCTTATTCCACGACATTGGGTATCCTTTTGAAATCGCACAGAAGCTTGTTGACCAATCTGTGGTTGATCCATTAAATACACTTGTCAACCCTGATATAAGAGGTCAAAAATATCTAGTCAAATATAATTTTTCACGTTTTAAGACTCTTACTACAAAAGAAAAGTCATTGGATTTGATGCAGGTGTTTTTGCAGGAGCAGTGGGGGCTTACCGTTAAAGCACAGAGCTTATATGCTAATATGCTTAGGTCGGGCAAGCTCAAACATGGAGTTGTTAGCTCCCTTCTCCTAATGGCTCATATTGATCTCTGCTATAAGAAGAACAACCCTTCCGATATTTATGAAGGAAACGACGAACAGGAAGTTTCATGGTCGAGACGAACTTTCCGTGAGAATATCATTCCTGCATGTGCAGCGATTATGTTGCACGATGCTCATAAAACCAATTTTGATCTAAATAAGATAGACAAAGACGTGGCTCCCTTACCTTGGCTTTTGCGAGTTTGTGATGCCCTTCAAGATTGGGATCGGCCAAGGGCTGGTAGCAGACAGGGTATCACAGCAGAAAACTACCTTATTGGTATCCATGATGGCTTCATCGACTTCAGATGCCCTCTAAGTCGTGTTAAAAGCATCTGGGAAGAAGACCTTGATCCAATCAAAGAGAAATGTATGAGTATTCATATAGCCCCGAATGACCAATAGCTTACACTGGGAGAGGTAGATAGGGTACGATGGGGTACTCAAAAAGTCGACAACGTCCCTCTTACTCACGTTTGCAAAAAAATATTACTGTTATGACTGTAAAATCGAAATATATATGTGTCCTGTAAGCGACCGCGATTTGACCGAAAGTATTATAAGTTTGGACATGTTATCCTCTGAGTTTGTTGGAAGCTAAGATTGAAGGTACAAAGATTCTAACTTGCAAGCGTGACCCCACGGTGGCGCAAAATTCATAATGAGAGGTGGGTATGAGACTAGAAAAAGTTGAAATAATAAAATACAAATCATGCGAGAAGACATTATTAAATATAAACGACACCTTGACAGCACTGATAGGGGTAAATGGATCAGGGAAAACAAGTATACTTTCTGCAATTAAGTTATTGAAAAGGATAACAGATAACAGATATCATTATTTCTCAAATAATTCAAAAAATTTGTTAGAAACGATTGTTGTAGCTGTTTTTACATATCAAAACATAAAGGTAGAACTTAAGTCTACTTTTGACTACGATATTGGTAGTCACTCTCAAGAAGAAATTGCATCGATTAAAACTGAATGGAGAATACAAAACATCTATCCTAAAAAATGGATAGATATACCTGTTGAAATTTTATTGTCGGAGTTTAGGTCGCATCGGCGTAGAACAATGAGCGATAAAATGTATTTAACATACAAAGCTTATGAAAAATTCAGAACTTTAAAAGATAACATACCTAAGGATTTTTTTGAATATGCTGCCAGAGCAATTGAGTTTATCGAATCTATTAATTATTACTCTGCTACGCAGTTCTCTGATCCACAAAGGTGTCCTACTTCAATTGAACTAGAAGCAAGAGAAGCCGATTCGGCTTATCGTTACAGTAAAAGAGCGACAGGCCCTCACTCTGCTTTTATTATGGATTTGGTAAATCTGCATAGAGAATCCCCTGATAAGTACATAAGATATTTAAACTTAATTGGACCTAGAGGTATAGGTCTCATAGATGATTTAGTTTTTGATGAGATTAATTTTAGCTCAGAAGAGATTAATGTGAAATCTGGTGGCAAAGTGGTCACGGATGTTAGGACGAAGTTTATCGTGGTACCAAAAATTTTACTTGGTAAAAAAATCTTGTCGTTTAACCAATTGTCTGAAGGTACGTTCAAAACGGCTGCTTTATTGTTTTACATTTTACATAAGCAAGACTCAGTGTTGCTTCTTGAAGAACCAGAGGTTTGTGTGCACCATGGCCTGCTTAGAAGCATCATATCTATTATCAAGGATGAATCGGATTTTAAGCAGATAATAATTTCGACTCATTCAGATTTCGTGTTGGACCAGTTAAAGCCAGAACATTTAGTCATTGTGTCTAGGTCAAACGAAAAAGGAACTACTGCGAAAACCTTAAGTAAAACTCTAACCAAAAACAATTACAAAGCGTTGCATGCCTATCTTGAAGAGGTTGGCAATCTTGGTGATTTTTGGAAGGAGGGAGGGTTCGATGAGTAAAGTAACGGTTGGTATTATAGCTGAAGATGACTCTGATGTTGAATGCGTCAAACACTTCGTTAGGCGCATTCATTCAACCCGCAAAATCGGTTTCAAGAAATATGTAGGTAATGGGTGCGGTAAAATTAGTAGGAAGGCAAACGCATGGGCCAACATGCTCAAAATGCAGGGTTGTGGGGCTATTATTCTACTTCATGATCTTGATAGGAACAACCTTACTGACCTCTATGATAAAATACACAAATCTTTTTCACCATCTCCTGTGAAAAAGTTTCTTATCTCAATACCTGTTGAAGAGTTAGAGGCTTGGCTGCTTGCAGATGAGGCTGCCTTTAATAGTGTATTTAACATTTCCCGGACAAATTATTTACCTCAACATCCCGAATCAATTAAGTCACCGAAAGAATTCATAAGGGACACCGTGAGAAAGGAAACTAATAGAAAGGTTGATTACATTAACACCAAGCATAATTCAAAATTAGCAGAGCGTATTGACATAAATATGATTAATACGAAGTGCACGTCCTTCCAGTCGTTTAAAAGTTTCGTGGATGCTATATAGCATCAGGGGCATGAGGCATGAGGGGACATTCTATAGTCTCCGCGTCAACTGAAAAACGAGTTCTTTGATAAATTGGCCAGTTACACCTGCTTGCCGGTCGTAGGACGCAACTCTCCCGTTGTTCTTTCTATATGGCGAGTTCTCTCACTTACGACGAATCCTGTGCAACAAGGGGACGCCCATGAAATTATGCGTTACCAATTGCCATACTCATGGAAGAAACGCATAAAACCATGGGCGTCCCTATGTCACACTCAAGTTATCACCACTCCCGAAGAGATTGAAGCGTTTCATGTCATTCGGGCCATTCTCCGCAATGTAGTTCCGACACGCCGTGTGTTTATGCGTGATGCACAGAGCTACTGCGCTATCCTGCTTGACGACAACAACAGGAAACCGATCTGCCGCCTACGGTTTAACAACAGCCAAAAGCTCTCAGTCGGAATTTTTAATGACAAGAAGGAAGAAGAGCGTATTGCAATAGAATCGGTAGATGACATCTACGAGCACTCTGATAAGTTGACAGGGGGACAGGGGGACAGGGGGACAGGGGGACAGGGGGACGCCCATGAAATTATGCGTTTCTCGGCCCTTCTGTGTCGACACAAACAGCCTTTCGGTTCCCGCCGTTAGGCTGTTTGCGTAATGGGAGCAAAAGTCGGTTCCGGCTAAGGCTGCGTGCCATCCTGAGCGTCTTCACCAAAAGATCGTAGAGGCTGTCCACGGCTTGGTCTTCTTGGGATGCCTGACTGCGATAGACACATACTTCCATCGGATGTAGGAAGGCAGGGGGAGGGCAGGGGGAGGGAGCTCCCCCTGCCGCGGGTACTGGCTAATCAAATAACTCGGTCAACCACGACTTGCGTTTGTGTCGGTCGTGCTCATTATGGCCGAAATGATGCTTATCCTCATAGTGCCGCTGGTTCTGGTCGGTCCGATAGGCTTGAGGCCCGCCGGTCGGAGGGGGGGGAGCAGCCGCTGCATATGACCTCTCCAGGATCTTGTCCAGTTCCCCCCTGTCGAGCCACACTCCGCGGCACTCTGGGCAGTAATCGATTTCAACTCCCTGCCGCTCCGTCATTTTGAGATCAACTCCAGTGCATATCGGGCATTTCATATCCTTTTCTCCTTTTACCTTTGATTGTTTGATGATGGCTCGGTTACCTTGCCACCGGTCCGGTCGTCTGCAGCACGGTTACGCGAGGCAAACTCGCGCGGTGGATGCCTGATGATGCATCCACCGATTGCTGCCGGGCAGGCAGTACAACCATCGCGCATAGATGACAACACTCATTGTGCCGATAGCGTTGTTCAGGTGGTCGAGCGGCTTGGCACAAATGCCATGCGATGTAATAAGGGTGTTGTCAGGTGCAAAGGGTGTTTTCGGGGCGGATTTCTGGAGGGACAAAAAAGGTGTCTATAATGCGAGGCAGCGCCAGGTATGGCTCGGAGGGCGGCTGACTGCGCACGACCGCAGAGCAGGGGGGAGGGACTGAGGAGGTAGGGAGATGGGCGCCACAGCAACAGGCTGTTTGGCAACTGTCCGAATCAATGTCCAGGAGACAGTCATTCAATTGAATGACAGCGGCGCTACTTTGCTGCGCATCTGTCGGAAACTCGTCGCAAGGGTGCCCGAAGCAGATGGCTGGCAGTGTCAGATAGGCCAGTATGAGGATTATGGAAATGGCTTTCACAACATGCCTCGCCTTTTCATTTCGGGTGAGGTGAATCATTAAGGCGCTACAATTGCCAATGCACTATAGTATAAAGCGGGCAAAATGCAAAGGGATGGAGCGGACTGGTTCCGCCAGGTGCCTGTCCCCTTGGCGCTTGGGAAACTGGCTGAGCTGAAAGGAGCGGCTCCCACATTGCTGGGCGTCATCGTTTTTGTTGCCGGCCCTCGAAACCTGTTATACGATCCTGGTCATCCAAAGTAGTCTTAGCGAGGTGTTCAGTATGACTCGGCTTAAACACGCTGTAGAAAGAGACCGGGCAAAGGTTGATGTGTTGGTCGCACAGGCCGGTCGGCTTGATGTATCGCTAGTGCTGTATCTTAAGCAGTAGGAAAGGCAGAAGATACTACATAGAGGAACCAGGGGGGGCGGAGTTCAAATCGACTAACAGCAGAAAACGGCGCAGGAATAGTTAACAAATCAACCTCCGTCACCTCAGTCTCCCTGTAGGGACGTAAAGGTAAAAGCTGAGGGCAGCCTTTCGGTTCCCGGCGAGAAGATGGATATCGAGCCATCGCGTACGGCAAAGCCTGTTTGGGAGGTCGAACTATGAGGGGGGCGGCAGGTCATGTGCAAAGGAGAAGCAAAAGTGGATAAAAAGCTCATCATCGATGTTGGCATGCATGTGGGCAAGGATAGCGAGTTTTACCTAAAGAAGGGGTTCAATGTTGTTGCTATTGAGGCGAATCCAGTACTTGTTGCCACGGCAAAAACTGCACTTGCTGAGTATGTGACATCCGGTCGTCTAATCATCCAAAATGTAGCCATCGCGCCTTATGAAGGAGAAATTGATTTCTTTGTAAACGCCAAGCATGATGACTGGGGTACGATTTCTAAAGAGTTTGCCGAAAGAAATGAGCGCCTTGGATCATCAAGCGAGGTGATCAAGGTCAAGTGCACTACCTTCGATAAAATCCTGCAAGATTTCAGCGTTCCGTATTATCTGAAAATTGATGTTGAAGGAGTGGATGCCCTTTGCCTTGAACAACTCTTTGCCAGTCCAGAGAGACCGCAGTATATATCAATTGAAGCCGGATTGACTTCTTTTGAAGAAACATTCAACGAGCTCTCATTGCTCTGGCGGTTGGGGTACCGCGATTTCAAGATTGTAAATCAAGCTCAGAACTATGCTGTGAGGTGCCCAAACCCTCCTGTCGAGGGTGACTATGTAGACTACCGCTTCGACGGGCTGTGTAGTGGCCCCTTTGGAGAGGAATCACCTGGTGAATGGATGGGGATCGAAGAGACATTCGCAAAGTACAAGAGGCTCTTATTGGAGCAGAAGTATTTCGGGGCAAACGGCAAATTTTACAATACCATTTTTCACAGAGTGTACGAAAGGCTCAAACGTGCTCCAGCAGGATGGTATGACTTTCACGCCAGGTTGGGAAGACCAAGTGGTACCAGGTAGGATAGCTTTCAAAGTCGAGGGGAGTGGCCCTGGTAACGCCCGGGACTATCCGACTGGAAGGTTTTGCGCCATTCGGTGGGGGTGACGTTGAATTTTGACCGGAAGTGCTGACGCAACGTGGCGGCGGACTGGAAGCCGACGAACTCGGCTATGGCTTCTATGGAGTGGCTGGTGGTCTCCAATAGCTCCTGGCTCCGCTGCAGACGCTCGCTCATGAGCCAGGCGCCGACGGACATGCCGGTGGCTTTCTGAAAGTGACGCGTGAAGGTGCGGCGACTCATCAGGCTGTAATCGGCCAGATCGTCCAGGCTGTGCACCTTGTCGAGGTTGTTGCGCAGATATTCCAGCAACCTGTTGACGTTGGCGTCGCGGGTGGAAAGGGGGACGGGCTGCTCGATGAACTGCGCCTGACCGCCTTCGCGGTGCGGCGGGATGACCATGCGCCGTGCAACTTTGTTGGCAATGGCCCGGCCATGTACCCGGTGCACCAGGTACAGGCAGCAATCGAGACCAGCCGCGGTTCCGGCCGAGGTCACCAGCCGGTCGTCTTCGACGTAGAGGGCGTTGGTGTCCAACTGCACGTTGGGGTAGCGGGCGACGAAGTCCTGCTCGAACTCCCAGTGTGTACCGGCCCGGCGCTGATCGAGCAGACCGGCGTAGGCAAGTACATAGGTCCCCAGGCAGAGTCCCACCACCAGCGCGCCCCGGTTGTACGCGGCAACCAGGGCGTCGAGCAACTCCTGATTCGGCCTCTCTGCGGGATCACGCCAGTACGGGACGATGACAATGTCCGCTTCCTCCAGAGCCTCCAGCCCGATGGACGTCTCGATGCTGAAGCCCTGGCGGGAGCGCAAGGTACCGGGCTCTCCCGCACAGATCTTCAAGTTGAAAAGCTTTTTACCGGGCAGAACGTCGCCGAAGATGATGCACGGCACCGAGAAGTGGAACGGGCTGAAGTGGTTGATGGCGACGACTGCAACAGACGGAACCGACATGTGATCCTCTTGCACTGCTCCGAAATTATCCGCACCTGATGAGGGTCACACCTCGCAGGTCTCCCCATCCTCAGGCACCAGCACTCGCTGTATCATGCCATTTCCCTTCAAGAAGTCACGCAATTCTTTCCGGGACAACACCGCATGGTTCATCGCCTCCATGTGGGTCGCTATGATGGTGGCGTCCGGCGCGGCTTTGTATACTTCATACACATCCTCTTTACCCATGATAATGGACCCGATCCCGATTATCTGGGCATCTCCGCAGTTCAGCACAATGACGCCCGGTGCGTACTTCTGCAGCGCGTCAGCCACATGCCGGTTCCAGACCGTGTCGCCGGCGAGATAGAGGGTTTTCTCGTCGGGATGCTGCAAGACCACTCCGCATACCTCTCCCAAGCGATCTCCCAGTTTCGCCATGGCCGCGTCGCTGCCATGCTGCCCCGATGTCTTGATGAGGGTGATGCCGGCGAATCCGGTTAGCTCCGTGAGCACGGTGACGGCAGTAAAGCCTGCCTCCTTTAGCCCGGCGGCATCTTTGTCATTTTGCGCGAAGATAGGAATGTCCTTCGGGATTCGGTTCTTGGCCGCCTCATCCCAGTGGTCGAGGTGGGTGTGGGTGACGATGACGGCGTCGACTTCGAGCAGCGTCTCCACAGGAACCGGCAGGTCCACCAGTGGGTTGCGCAGATGTTGGTTCACCGTTCCTGCAAAGGCCGGGTACGCCCCTTTCTCTGCCAGAACCGGGTCGATCAGAATTCTCTTGCCGCCATATTCGATCCTCGCTGTCGCGTTGCGAACTTGCATGAACTTCATCTCGTGCCTCCTTGGGTTGGTATGGGTGCATTATCGCCAATTGCACCAGCCCCTGCCAGTGGCCCGAGGGACATATGTCGATTGATTTGGGACAGTAACTTTTTCGAGTGTATCTGTCATATTCGGTTCGGTAAAGGTGAATCCTGGCGATCTAGCCCCACGGCGTCATTTCATCGCTAGATCCCGAGGAAGATTCGTTTGGTCTTTAGAGAGAGAAGGGGGGAGACGTTGAAAGGGGAGGTCCCCCCTGGCGGGATGCCAGGGGGGAAGTGGCAGATCAGACGATGGCACTCCCCCCACGGCCGCTTCTTGACAACCCCGCTCTGATCAGGAAACTTTAATGGCTTTTAACGTCTGACTGGAGGCATCATGGACAACCTCCTCGCTGCCCGTGCCCTCATGGGCGTTTCCTTTGTCTTTCACATCATCTATGCAACGCTGGGCATCGGGCTGCCCCTCTTGCTGATGCTCGCGGAAGGACTGGCATTGAAGACCGGTGATGAGAGCTGGCACCGGATCGCAAGACGGTGGGTCCTGCCGGCGGGCGTCGTCTTCGCCATCGGTGCGGTTTCCGGAACCATCCTCTCCTTCGAACTGGGACTGCTCTGGCCCCGGTTCATGGCCTTCAGCGGGGCCATGATCGGTTTGGCCTTCTCCATGGAAGGGTTCGCCTTCTTCACCGAGGCGATCTTTCTCTCCCTGTACTTTTACGGCGAACGACGGCTTTCCAGGCGCGCTCTGTTCCTTTGCACCATACCGCTCACCCTCGCCGCTGCCATCTCCGCCATCTTCGTCATCAGCGCCAACGGTTGGATGAACGCCCCGTCCGGCTTCCGGATGGTGAACGGCTCCCCCTCGGACGTGCTGCCGCTCAAGGCTTTTGCCAACCAGGCATGGCCGCACGAGGCGCTGCACGGGACTCTCGCCGCCTATGTCGCCACTTCCTTTGCCGTTGCCGGCTACTACGCTGCCCTGGTCCTCAGGGGGAGGGACGCTGCCGATGCGAAAAAGGCGCTGGTCTTGTCGCTCTCGGTCGCTGCCGTGACGGCGCCGCTCATGCTGGTGAGCGGTGACTGGGCCGCTGATTCGGTGGCCAAGTTCCAGAAGGCGAAGCTGGCGGCCATGGAGGCGCACTTCAAAACCTCGGCTGCCGCGCCCCTGGTGATCGGGGGGTGGCCGGACCCGGACACGGGGCAGGTCCTGTACGCCGTGCGCATCCCGAAGCTGCTGAGCCTTCTCGCCCACGACGACCCCAACGCCGTGGTACAGGGGCTCGACGCCTTTCCGCAGGGAACCACGCCCGATCCCAGGCTGGTGCATCCCTTCTTCGACCTGATGGTGGGCTCTTTCTTTGTCATGGCGACCGGTCTCGCCTGGTTCTGGTGGCTGCGCTGGCGCACAAAGTCGGTTCCCGACGGTCCACGCCTGCTGAAGTACCTCATTTTCGCCTCTCCCTTCGGCATCATCGCGCTGGAGAGCGGCTGGCTGGTGACGGAGTTCGGGCGGCAGCCCTGGGTGGTGCAGGGGTACCTGCGCACCTCCCAATCGGTGACCCCCAACAGCGGCGTCGTCTCGGTGTTGGTCACCTTCGTCGTGGTCTACTTCTGCCTGACCGCAGGGATGCTGACACTGCTGTTGCGGCACCAGGGGCGCCACGGGGAGGACGGGAAGGAGGTGGGACATGCCTGACCCGGTATCGCTGGCCGCGCTGGTGGCCGCTCTCGCCCTGGTGCTGTACGCGCTCTTCGGCGGCGCCGACTTCGGAGGCGGCATCTGGACCGCGTTCGCCTTCGGGCCACGGGCACGGGAGCAGCGGGAGGCGCTCTTCAATGCCATCGGGCCCGTGTGGGAGACCAACCATGTCTGGCTCATCTTCGTCGTGGTGACGCTGTTCACGGCCTTTCCGGCCGGCTTTTCCGCGTTGTTCATCGCCCTCATGACGCCGCTGGTGGTCGCCCTGGTGGGGATCAATTTCAGGGGCGCCGCCTACGCCTTCCGCCACTACGGGAGGGCCTCGGGGAGGGAGGTTCCCTTCAGCGCACGCGTTTTCGAGATCGCCAGCGTGCTCACCCCCTTTGCCTTGGGCATGGCGGTGTCGGCAACCGCCGCAGGGAGCATTACCATCGAAAACGACGTGGTCGCCACCGGCACAGCCGTCTGGCTCACCCCCTTTACCGTTATGGGGGGCGTGATCGCGCTCTGCATCTGTGCCTATCTTGCTCCGGTGTACATGACGGTCCGTGTGAGCGGGGCGCTGCAGGAGGATTTTCGCAACGCTTCGATGGCCGCCGGGGTGGCCCTCGGTGTCGTGACGGCGGTGATGATCCCGCTGGCCCTGCATACCGCCCCTGAGTTCTCCCACAGGCTGCTCGGGTCCTGGCCGATGCTCTGCGTGGTTCTCGCGGTACTGGCCGGGGTCACGACCCAGCTTTTGCTGCTGGTGAGGCGCTACCGGTTCGCCCAGGTTATGACCGGAGCCACCGTGACCCTTACCCTGGCCGGTTTCGCTGCCGCGCTCCATCCCGATCTCATCATACAGGAGATGCCGCTACGGGCTGCCGCTGCGCCGCGCAGTACGCTCATCGCCTACCTGACCGTGCTTCCCATCGGCGCCGCGATACTGGTTCCTTCGCTGTGGTTCCTGTACTGGACCTTCAGGGGAGAGCCGGCGCCGGAACTGCCGCCTGCCGGGAAGGAGCCGTGAGCGGGGCAACAGGAAAAGGTGTGAAAAATTTAACCTTTATGCTAACCTGAACTAGGCATTTTGCCCCAATCCTCGACACAAGGAGTGCAGCTATGAAAAGGATGCTTATCATAATCAGCATGGTGTTTACTGCGTTCGCCTCCGGGTGTGCCTCCCGTGAAGGAAGCGCGGTCGGCGGTGCATTGGGCGGCGCTGCGCTAGGCGTCGGCGGTTACGAGTACAGCGCACACAGGCAGATGCAACAGGTTGAAAACGATTACAAGGCTGGCAGGATTAACAAGAGAGAGTACGAGATTCGCAAGAACCAGATCGAGAAAGGTTCTCTGTTCCAAAGGTAGTGCTCTCTTAAATAGCATGTTCACGCAAAGCCACCCCAACGGGTGGCTTTTTGTTTGCCCAGGTCAAAATTTATAGTGCGGTATACAAACAAATATGGCATCCGTTGCTGAAAAATAGTAAAGTTGCAGGTCTTGTGACTCGACCAGGTTCAGAGACTGCTTTATTTCCAGGAGGGATCGATGAAGGAGTGTTGCACAGCGGACCAGCATGCGTCCGTTCTTAACCTGCCGCCGGTTCAGGGCCGCTGGCCCGGTTCCTGTTTTGTCTGTTCCGAGGGGCATCCCCACGGGCTTGGCCTTCGCTTTCGCCATACCGCCGACGGGGTCGCCTGTCTGACCACCGTCCCCGCGGGCTACTGCGGTTTCGACGGCATGGTGCACGGCGGGATCATATCCGCGCTGATGGACGAGGCGGCGGCCTACGCGCTTTTCGCCCGCCACGGCAGGTTAGGGGTGACCCGCGAAATCACCGTGCGCTTCCTCAAACCGGTCGCTACCGGCACCGAGATCCGGGTGGTGGGGCAGGTGCTGAAGTTCGATCCCCCTGAGGCGGAGGTGGCGATGGCGATTTACGATGCCGGCGGGCAGCGCCTCGCCGAGGGGCGCACCACGTGGTCCTTCCCGCGCCTGTCCCGGATTGCGGCCTTGGCCGGTGTCGAGGAGGACGTGCTGCAGAATTTCCTGGATGACTGCCAGAAGGTTTAGTTTAACCATTGCTTCAATGAGGAGGCTTTAGATGAGTGATTTGTTGATTCCCCGCACCCCTTCCGCTTTCGACTACCAGCTGCTGATCAAGAACATGCTGCTCTACCCGGTGGTGGACAACCCCGACCAGGAGATCGTCTACCGCGACCTCTACCGCGGCAACTACCGGCAGCTCAGGGAGCGGGTAGGGCGGGCCGCCAACATGCTGACCAGCCTCGGGGTGCGCCCCGGACAGACGGTCGCCGTGATGGACTGGGACAGCCACCGCTACCTGGAACTCTTCTTCGCTGTGCCCATGATCGGGGCCGTCCTGCATACCATCAACGTGCGCCTGTCGCCGGAGCAGATCCTGTACACCATCGACCACGCCGAGGACGACGTGCTGCTGGTGAACGCCGAGTTCCTTCCCATCCTGGAGCAGATCCGCGGCAGGATCGACAACGTGCGCACCTACATCCTGATCAGCGATGAGGAGGCCAAGGATGACGACACCGTCCCCTTCGCCGGCGAATACGAGGCGCTCCTGGCCCAGTCCTCGCCGCAGTTCGACTTCCCCGACCTGGACGAGAACACCAGGGCGACCACGTTCTACACCACCGGCACCACCGGCATGCCCAAGGGGGTCTACTTCAGCCACCGGCAGCTCGTGCTGCACACCATGGCCCTGATGACCACGCTCGGCACCGCCACCGCACACGGCTGTCTGCACCGTGACGACGTCTACATGCCGATCACGCCGATGTTCCACGTCCACGCCTGGGGCGTCCCCTATATCGCCACCATGCTGGGGCTGAAGCAGGTCTACCCGGGGCGCTACCTGCCGGAAACCCTGCTGGAGCTGAAGGAGAGGGAAGGGGCGACCTTCTCGCACTGCGTGCCGACCATCCTGCACATGCTTTTAAAGCACCCGCATGCGGCGCGGATGGATTTGAAGGGGTGGAAGCTCATCATCGGCGGGGCCGCCTTGTCGCGCAACCTTTGCGTGGAGGCGCTCAAGGCGGGGATGGATGTCTTCACCGGCTACGGCATGTCCGAGACCTGCCCCATCCTCACCATCTCCCAGTTGACGCCCGAGATGCTGGAACTCTCCCACGCGGAGCAGGCGGACATCCGCTGCAAGACCGGCCTCACGCTTCCCTTGGTGGACCTGCGCGTGGTCGACGCTGAACTCAAGGAACTGCCGCGCGACGGGGTGAGCGCCGGCAATGTGGTGGTGCGCTCCCCCTGGCTCACCCAGGGGTACCTCAAAGACCACAAGGCATCCGAGCGGCTCTGGGTGGGGGGATACCTGCACACCGGCGACGTTGCGGTGCGCGACGAGTTGGGCTACCTGCGCATCACCGACCGCAGCAAGGACGTCATCAAGGTGGCGGGCGAGTGGGTCTCCTCGCTGGAACTCGAGGACATCATCGCGCACCATCCCGCCGTGGCCGAGGTGGCCGTCATCGGCAAGGCCGACGAAAAGTGGGGCGAGCGCCCGCTGGCGCTGGTGGTGCCCAAGCCATCGTTCAAGATCACCGAGAAGGACATCTCCCACCACGTCAGGCAGTACGCCGACAAGGGTGTGGTCAGCAAGCAGGTGGTGCTGGTGAAGGTGAAGTTCGTCGATGCCATCGACAAGACCAGCGTCGGCAAGATCAACAAGGTGGCCCTGAGGGAGAAGTATCTAGGGTAGGGGCGACGGCTGGGGTGATCTCGTTCGATCTCCTTGATCTCGTTCCTAAGGTCCACCTTGGGAACGCAAACCCTCTCCGAAGCTCCAGCTTCCTTCGGATGCAAAGCTGGAGCATTGCGCCCATGGGGTTCCCAAGCTGGAGCTTGGGAACCAGGAATAGTATGAGGGAAAAGGGGAGACCGCGTCGTCGGTCTCCCCTTTTGTTTAAAGGCGTGGCACTAGCGGGTGGACAGCTCCGCCATGCAGTCGCTCCACACCTGCACCAGGGTGTCGATCTGGTCGTCGGTCGCCATGGGTGGGATGAGCATCATGTTGTGGAACGGGGTGATCAGTATCCCGCGGTTGGCCAGGTAGAGGTGGGTGTAGTAGATGAGCTCCCAGTCGAACTGCGCCTTGGCCTCGGATCCGTTCCTGGGCAGACGCGGCATGAACTGCAGTTCGCAGCGCGCCCCGCTCCTGGTTACGCTCCAGGGGATGTCGTACCGTTTCAAGGCCGCGTCGAGCCCGTCGGAAAGCCGGTTTTGCCCGGCGATCATCCGCTCGAAGGCCTCGTCGGTGGCGACGTGTTTCAAGGTGGCTTCCATGGCACGGATGGCGAACATGTTGCCGGACAGGGTGCCGCCGATTCCCATGGGGTCGGAGACGCTCTTTCTGCCGAAGGAGGCATTGATCCGGTCTGCGATCTCCCTGGTGAACCCGTACACCGCCACCGGGATGCCGCCGGCGATGGATTTGCCGAGGGTGACGAAGTCGGGCTTGAGGCCGTAGGCCGCCGTGTAGCCGCCGGGACCGGTGGAGAGGGTGTGGGTCTCGTCGATGACCAGGATGCTGCCGTACCTGGTGCAAAGCTCCCTGAGCGCCTGGTGATACCCTTGCGCCGGAAGCACCATGCCGCAGTTAGTCATGATCGGCTCGGCGAGGACGCAGGCCACGTCGCCGTGGGCCAGCTCCTTTTCCAGGGCGGCGACGTCGTTGAATTCGACCACACGGGTGAGCGCGTCCTTGGGGACGCCAGGGTTCATGTCGAAATCGGAACGGAGCTCAAGCTTACCGGTGGGGCCAATGTGTGGCAGGGTTTCGTCGATGGATCCGTGGTAGCACTCGTTCATCACCAGGACCTTGTGCCGTCCGGTGAGGGCGCGGCAGATCCTGAGCACGTAGCGGTTCGCCTCGGTGGCGGTCATGGCGACCTGCCAGAAGGGGAGGCCGAACCGGCGCCCGAGTTCGCTGCCGATGGCAAGCGCGCTCTCCGAGGGGAGCATGGTGGTGATGCCGTGGCGCACCTGGTCGGCGACCGCCGCGGCGGTCGGCTCGGGGGAGTGGCCGAACATGGCCCCGGTGTCCCCCAGGCAGAAGTCGAGGTACTCGTTGCCGTCGATGTCAGTGATCTTGTTACCCTGCGCCTTTTTTACGAATATCGGATGGGACGTGCCCCAGTCGCCCATCCACGGCATCGGAACACCGTTCAGGAGCATTTCGTGGGCACGCTCGAAGGTCTTTTGGGACGCGGGAGTGCGCTCCAGAAAGAGCCGGTTCTCGCGGTCCCTGAGCTCGACCAGCCGCGCATCGGAGACCACCCGGTAGGACGTCTTCATTTCAGTAATCATCGTTCCTCCCTTATTGTTCTTTGTTTTCCCGTCTGGCTCAGGCGAAGAGTCCTGCCATTTCCGGTTCGAATGCGTTCCAGACCCGCTTTTTCATCTCGTCGAGGAACTCCTGGGTGACGAAGCGGGGCAGGGTGATGTTCGGGTTCGGGTCGCTGAAGACCTGCTGCGGCAGGGTGTACTCGTCGTCCTGGTACCCCTGGCGCAGTTCCAGGGCGAGCCCCCTCAGGTAGGCGCGCCGTACCGCCGCGACGATCTCCTCGGAAGTGACCTCCAGGCCGGTCGCAGCCTTGACCGCCCGCACCACGAAGTCGTGCCCGAGACCGATCCCCACGAACTTGCACAGCCCGATCATGTCGTAACCCACCTGGAGCAGCCCTTGCTGCGTGATGGCGTTGACCCAATCGTTCATGCCCACTTTTCCCTCGCGGGCGACCATCATGTGGGTTCCCATGGACATGTGCCCGCCGGCGATGGCAAAGGCGTAGCCGGGGTTGGTTTCCGGGAGGTAGGCGGGGAGTTCCAGCCCCTTCACCTGCATGGCGTAGCCTGTTTCGCCCAGGCGTCTGGAGAGCCGCTGCACGCCATGGCCGATAAGGTCGCAACTGCCGTTACCGGTGGCAAGCACCAGCTCCCGCACCTTGTCGTAGTCGCCGAAGGTGGCACCGTTGAGGATGGTATCTTCCGGGTGGCGCGCGTTGTAGTCGAGGACGTAGGCTATGGTGGTGCCCAGGGATATGGCGTCCATGGCCAGGTTGTCGCACAGCCTGATCAGTTCGGCGACCTGCTCTCCGTCGTGGATGCCCAGGTTGGTGCCGAAGAGGTTCAGCGGCTCGAAGTCGAACTTGGCGATGAATTCGCCGGCGCTGCCGTCCTCGTTCTTGCGGTACAGGTTGTTGTGGCAGCGCACCCCGCAACGAAAGCAGGCTTCGCTGCGCACATGGAGCGACTTTTCCACGCTGTCGCGGTAAAGCCCCTCGATCCGCCTGCCTGCTATGGAGCGGAAGTTGTTTTCCGGCACCGCTTTGAAAACGTCCAGCACTTCCAGGTTGGCCCAGGTCCCGCCGCCGCCCCCCTGAGTCAGGGGCTGAAACCTGTTGGAGCCGCCCCCCTTAACCACGTCCCGGTTCACGTCCCTCATCTCCGCCGCGATGGGCGGGAGCCGGTCCTCGCTCTGCGCCACGATGGCGATTAGGTTCTTGTAGCCCATCATGCTCCCCATGCCGCCGCGACCGGCAAAGCGGCACTTGTCCTCGCCGGACTTCAGCTGGTTTTCCGTGCTGAGCGCGACGGCGCCCATCAGCACCTGCTGGTAGCGCTCTCCTGCGGGACCGATGGCGGCGAAATGCGCCTCCGGATATTCCTTTTGCAGGGCCATGATCTTGTCGTGGCTGCTGAGACCGAGCAGATGCCCGGCGGGTTTGAGTTCCGCTTCCGGCCCGTTTGCCCCGGCGCGGAAGACGGCGTAGACCGGCTCCTCGGCGCGCCCCTCGAAGACCACCTCGTCGATGCCGGTCCACTTGAGCTTGCTGCCGAACTTGCCGCTTGCGGCGGACCACATGGCTGCGGGAAGCCCCTTGTGGGACTGCTTGAGCGGGCTGTAGGCGGAAAAGTAGCTGCGCAGCCCGGTCATCACGTTGCTGCCGGTAAGGAGCCCTGTGTTGAGGATGAGCGGGTTCTCCGGCGTATATGCCTGTTGCACCGGCCGCGTGGCCAGCATCTGGAACGACCTGCCGAAGCCGCCCAGCACCTCCTCCAGGTTGCGGCAGGGTATCTCTTCCATGGTTATGGTGCCGTCTCCGAGGTAGACCGTGCAGCGGTTGTAGAGTACCGCGGACGGGTCGCTCCCCGGGGTAGTGGTGGTAAATCTCATCTCTTGACCTCTTTTTGATTGTTTTGGTGTGCAGGTTCGCCAGCCAGGCGTTGTCAGGCCGACAACCGTTTCAGGTGCGCCTCCAGGAGCTCACGGTAGCCGTCGCTCTCCTTTTCGCCGCGGTAGACCATGGAAGATGCGATCTCGCTGGAAAGGATGGCGTACTTGTACTTGGGCGGCAGCCCCTTGGTCCGCATCCGGTATCCCGGCCTGTCGGCGAGCATGCCGGGCAGGTGGGCGAGGATGGCCTTTCGGTACAGTGGCCGGTCGCACAGCTGCGGGTGCTTCTGGAAGAAGTTGAACAGCGTCGCGTACTGGGCATTGATCTCGGTGCTGATGGCGTCGGAGATCTCGGTAAAGAGCTGCGCGCCGCCGGCCTCGCGGTGGCGGCGGAAGATGAGCCGCGCCTCGTCCTCGGCCCTCTTGTTCAGGATACGGATCACGTCGCGGACGTAGGGTTCCTTCTGCTCCAGAAACTCCTTCTCCGACAACAGCAGGTTGGCTATGATCTCGTACGAGGAGGAGATGACCCCGCACTTGTTGGCGGAGGCGTCCCGCATCAGCACGATGCCGCGTTTTTGCAGCTCGACTCGCGCCTTGGGGGTGATGAAGGAGTTGGCCCCCTCAACGATGGCGCGGGTGAGCGGGGTGCCGTCTTCGGCGAAGAAGCGATCGCAGTCGTGCTCCCGGACCGTTTCCGGCCGGCCGCCCGCGGGTATGAAGAGATCCGCCGCCACGGTGAACACCAGCGAGTTGTATTCGCGGTAGAACTCGTCGTTGGAGATCCAGAGCTCCTTGAGCCCATCCTGGTCGCGCATGACCTTGCAGTAGAGCTCCTTCATCCCGTCACGGCGGGTCCGGTTGCGGTAGAGGATGAAGCCGCCCGGATGCAGGGCGCCGGCGTCGAAGGCGTCGATGTCGGACTGCAGCACGACCCTGCCCAGGGCGTCGCGGTCGGCTCCGGCCGGGTCGTAGAGCGCGCCGGTGCCGTCGATGATGAGCCTGATGGCGACCTTGGGACAGCGCTCCAGCAGAAGGCGCATGGAGTTGCCGGCCACGTCGCCGTTGGGGCCGCCGGTGAACTTCACCGAGAACGGGTCGCGGTGCATGTCGATGCCCAGTTCGGCCATGGTGATCTCGGCGAAGCGGATCACCCCCGCCGAGGTGACGCCGTACTCCTTGTGGTTGATGCCCACCTTCTTGCTGGACATGATCCCGATGCCCAGGAGATAGCCGCGGCGCACCGACTGGGCCGCCACCAGCTCGACCATGGCGTCGTGCATGTTCTCGTCGGGCCCCAGTTCGATGGGCTCGTCCTCGCCGTAGTAGTCAACCACGCGCGGGTCTTTCGCTTTTCCCTTCTCGGTCACGAAAATGTCCAGGAAGGCGTTGATCAGCGAGTACTGCAGCTTGTACAGGCGCTGGGTGACCAGGTCGCGATCCTGGATTCCGGCCGCATCCAGCACGACCACCATCTTGGACCCTCCCTCGTAGATGTCCTTGTTCTTGAGGTGCTGGGTGTGGGCGAGCACGTAGTTTTCGCGGAAGAGCGAGTTGGCGCAGGTCACGTAATCGTCGCGGCCGTTGGTGATCAGCGTGCGCCAGCCGCCGCGGGCGATGTCGGAGAAGCCTATGTGGTAGCCCAGCCCGTAGCGGGCATGGAAATAGGTGATCCTGAACGGGCGCTCGGGGGGGAGGTCCGCCGAGAACTTGGGCTCCATCTCGGACATGTAGCCCGGGTCGAGGCGGAACGCGAGGGCGCTTTTCTCCAGCACGTAGAAGTTGGTCTTCAGCGTGTAGCGTATGAAGAGCAGCGCGCAGCGGAAGATGGTGCGCCGGAACTCGTCCAAAAAGCCGTGCCCGGTGTTGTAGCTGTCCACGACCCGCGTGGTTTCCTCCAGCACCGCGGCGTAGTGCGCCTCGCGGTCGGCGACGGCCGGATCGAAGCGGGCGCGGAAGAGCTTCACCAGTTGCTGCGCGATGTCGGGGTGGTTGTGGAAGGCGCGCATGATCCCTTCCAGGTCGAAGCTGTCCGGATGGGTGTGCGCCAGGTTGGTGTGGCAAAAACCGATCATGGCGTTGACCAGCAGCGCATCCTCGCCGCTCATCACCCCCTTGACCACGAGCTCGGCGTAGGATGGTGAGGCGGTGGAGAGTATCTGGGTATTGTAGAGCTCGCTTTGCAGCCGCAGGAACAGTTCCGAGCCCCGGGTGACCTCGGCGCCGTCGCGGGTGGTCACGTAGAAGTTGCCGAGGAAGTAGGGGTGGATCTCGTTGCTGATGGTAAGGCAGTAGGCCCGCTTCACGCTAACTTCGAGGCGGTTGAACACCTCCATTATCTGCTGCAGGAAGTCGCGCTGGGGTGGGTTGCCGACCGCGAACATGAGCCGGGTCTCGCCGGTGTTGGCGGGCTCGGCGTCGAGGTAGACCCCGCTGTTGTTTCTGGTGTGCTGGAACAGCGCCAGCGTGCGCGCCACGCGGGTGGCTGGGGAGATGCGCACGTAGTCCTGGTTGTTGATCCAGAGGATGTTGAGGAGGTAATCGAGCCTCTTATGGTCGAAACCCGGGTAGTCGCGTTTGAGGGCCGCCGCGATGCGGCGCCTGATGGCGGTGGGGGCCTTGTCGTTGCTTGCCGCCACCTCCTGGGGCGTCTTGCGGTCGAACTCGAAGCGCTGCAGTTCCAGGTGGTGCTCCGAGTCTGGGAGCGGCCCATTGGAGACGGCGAAATGGGCGTAGGAGATCTCGCGCTCCTTCAAGGTGCGCAGCGTCTCGTACAGCGAGCCGGGGCGGTTGAGGACTGCCTGGATCAGCATCCGGTCGCGGTCTGCCAGGATCATGCGTCGGTTGCGGGACAGGTTGTGCAGCCCGTCGGCCAGGATGGCGATGGCGTCAATCTCCTCCTGCATGGTGATGAAGAAGTAGGGATGGATTCGGGAGTGAATCCATGCGAGGTTCCGGTCGGCGAGAAAGCGGTTCTGCTTCATGACGCGCTGCACCTTCCCCGAAATGCGGTCATCAACAATATCCATCGGTAACTCCCCTAGTACGGCCAGTGGCCGGGATGAAATGGCAACGCTGCCATCTTGATGCCTGTCTTTGCGCGACACCTGGGTTCGGACTGTTGCTACACGTCCAGGGCGGCCGTTTGTGTAAACAGCATAAGGTGTGCCATTGTGTGGGGGAGGAAGGGGGGAGAGGCGGTTGCGGCGGAGGGGGTGGCGTGCGCGCGGTAAGTTTGCGGAGTTACGAGGGAGTTGAACCAGGCGACTGGATGCTGAGAGGGGGATGAGGCGACGGCGATGCATGGGGCGCAGTATGACTGTAATGCGGTCATGCATGCGCGGTGCATCTTGCCTGTAGGTTCAAGGAAGTGGTGGATGGATTGGTCTGTATGTTCGCGTAAGTGGCTGTAGATGCGTCCGTTTTGTTTTTTGCTGGTTCATGCTCGCTTGCATCTCTGGATGCGGGGCGGCATCTTCCGTTGTGACAGTACCAACAAAAGCAAATCCCTCCCTCCCTTTCGCAAAGGGGGGGACCTTAGATGACGTGCGGCGTTTCGTGGATGAATAAAGAAGGGCCTCCCGTTTGGGAGGCCCTTTTTCGTGCTTGCTGTAGGGGAGGGCTAATCGGTTTCGGCGGCTGCGTAGTCGACGGCGCAGTTGGTGCGCGGCTTGAAGAGGTCGTCGAAACGGACCTTGCTGTGCAGCTTGGCCAGTAACTCGTGATCTACCTTGCGCATCTTGTGAATGACGATGGGCAGGATCAGCAGGGGAACGCCTGCGTAGAAGCCGATGCGCAGGCTCTCGTTGAAGGCGGTGAAGACCAGACAGCCGACCATGCTCCAGATGCCCAGGTGCGCGAGGTAGGGGAAGCCCGGCGCCACGTACTTGAGATCCTTGGTGCTGTAGCCGTTGGCGACCAGACGCTTGCGGAAGTTCAACTGCGACCAGATGATGGAGATCCAGGCGATGGTCCCGGTGAAGCCGGAGATGGACAAAAGGGCGACGAACACCTTGGAGGCGGCGAAGAAGTAGGAACCCGCCAGGAAGAACCAGACGCCTGCGATGACGAAGAGGGCTGCGTTGCCCGGAACCTGGTGCTTGTTCAGAGCGCCCAGGAACTTCGGCGCCATACCTTCGCGCGCCATGGCCCAGGTGACCCGGACCGTGGAGTAGAGGCCGGAATTGGCGCAGGAAAGCGCGGCGGTGAGGACCACGAAGCTGAAGAGGCCGGCGGCCCAGTGCAGGCCGTACTGCTCGAGTGCCGCGGCGAAGACGGAGCCCCCTTCCACGCCGGCATTGGCCCACGGGAAGATGGTCACCAGCAGGAACACCGGGACCATGAACAGCATGATGACCCTGATGGTGATGCTGCGCACCGCGGTAGGAATGGTCTTGCTGGGATCTTTCGCCTCACCCGCGGTAAGTCCGATGATCTCAACCCCCTGGAAGTTGACCAGGAGCATGACCATGGTGGTCAGCAACACGAATCCTCCGTTGGGGAAGATGCCTCCGTTGCCGGTGAGGTAGGTCGTGCCGAGGCCGGCCGGGTGCTGGTTGGGGATCACGTTGAAATAGATGAGGACGGCGACGACGCAGAAGACGACGATGGCCATGACCTTGACGATGGAAAGCCAGAACTCGATCTCGCCGAAGGCCTCGACGTGCGAAATGTTGACCACCGTGATGACGATGCCGAAGAGGACGGCCCACATGAATTCGCTGGTGCCTGGCACGAAGGTCTTCATGATGATGCCCCCCGCGATACATTCCGCGGGAATGTAGGCCATCCAGTTGAAGACGTAGCTCCAGCCGACCCCGGCCGCCCAGGAGGGGGAGATGAATTCGGAGGCGTAGGTGACGAAGGAGCCCGAAATGGGGATGGCGACGGCCAACTCGCCCAGGGCGATCATGACCAGGTAGACGATGAGGCCGCCCAGGGCGTAGGTGATGAAGGCGGACGGGCCTACGTCCTTGACGATGGAACCGGTGCCGAGGAAGAAAGCAGAGCCGATGATGCCCCCCAGGGCGATCATCATGACGTGGCGGTCCTTGAGCCCGCGCTTCAGGCCGCCGTCGTCGAACGATTCAAATCCAGTTTCCAACAGATGCACTTCTTTAACTTGATCTGTCATTGGGTTCTCCGTTCATTGGAATAAATAACAAAAATGGTTTCCTCTGTATACAAAAAGCCGCGGCGGGAAGAATCCCGGCCGCGGCAGTAAATCATTGCTCCTTGGCGATGCTCTTGAACACGTCTTCCAGCCTGACCAGCATCTCGTCGATCAGATCGTAGCCGATGGTGAGGGCGGGCTCGATCCTGATGCTCTTGGCGTTGATGAAGGTGCCCGCGGTCAAGACGCGGCGGCTGAACATGCCCGAGGCAACCTGCCACCCCATCTCGTCGGTCGGGAAGTCCATACCGATCAGCAGGCCCCTGCCGCGCACTTCCTTCAGCACCTTCGGGTACTTCGCCTTGAGCCCCTCCAGCTTCTCTACGATGTACTCGCCTTTCTCGCGCGCCTGGCGCGGGAGATCTTCTTCCAGCATCACGTTGATGTAGGCCAAAGCCGCGGCGCAGGCGATCGGGTTGCCGCCGGTGGTGGTTGAGTGCATGAACGGGTTGGGCTCCATGCATTCCCACACTTTCTTGCTGGCGAAGAAGCCGGAGCAGGGGATGACTCCGCCGCCCAGGGCCTTGCCCAGGCAGATGATGTCCGGGGTCACGTTCCAGTGGTCCACGCCGAACAGGGTGCCGGTGCGCCCGAGGCCGGTCTGCACTTCGTCCGCGATGAGGAGCACGCCGTACTTGTCGCAGATCTCGCGCAGTTTCGGCCAGTAGTCGTCCGGCGGGATGATGGCGCCGGCTTCACCCTGGATCGGCTCGGCGATCATGGCGGCGATGCCGTCACCGACCTGGTGCGCCGACTGGATGGCCTTCTCGACCGCGGCAGCGTCGCCGTAGGGGACGTGACGCACGTTGCCCAAAAGCGGCAGCAGCGGTTCGCGGTACATGGCCTTGCCCATCAGGGTCAGCGGCCCCAGGGTCTTGCCGTGGAAGGCGCGCTCGGTGGAGATGAAACCGGCCTTGCCGGTGTAGAGCTTGGCGAGCTTCATGGCGCCGTCCACCGCCTCGGTGCCGGAGTTGATAAAGAAGCCGTACTGGATGTCGCCCGGGAGCAGGTGGGCGAGCACCTTGCCCAGGTGGGCGCGCAGCGGGTCGAGCATTTCCTGGCTGTACTGCGGGCTGCGGTCGAGCTGCGCCTTGGCGGCTGCGACGATCTTGGGGTGCCTGATGCCGGCGGAGTAGAGGCCGAAACCGCCCAGGATGTCGATGAACTCGCGGCCGCGGGTGTCGGTGAGGATGGAGCCCTGCCCGGTCCACTCGACGGAGGCGTAGTCGCCGGCCTCGGTCATGGACTTTCTGTACTTGAGCCACCCCTTGTTGATGTGGTTGGCGAAGTTCTCCACGGTTTCCTGCTCGATCTTCTCGCGCTCCGCCGCCGGAACCTCGTGCTCCGGGGTCAGGAGCAGGTTCAGCATCCTTTGGGCTTCGCTTTGTGCGTACGCTACGTCTCTCGTCATCACTGAATCTCCTTTGAGCTGCAAAATGCGATGTGATATCGCATTCTAATTTTGCACGTGACATGCCACGTCCAAATCCAGGCACCCCAGAAAGAGGGGCGGAAGGGAGCGTGCAACTGTCGATGTGGCAGTAGGTTTTTTGGTATACGGCTGATATAAAACAATATTTCGTATACGCGGCGGGCGAAACGAGGGCCACGGAGTGGGTAAATTTTTTACAGAATTACCGGTGGCGCCGCGGTCGGGGCGCAGAGGGGAGGGGCACTGAGAGGAGCGGGTGATGCATTGCCGCATCTTTGCTGCGGGTTTGCATCCGGGCGTGGACTGGAACGTGGACTGGAACGTGGACAGGAACGTGGACAGGAACGTGGACAGGAACGTGGACAGGAACGTGGACAGGAACGTGGACAGGAACGTGGACAGGAACGTGGACTGAGGCTGAGGAGAAAACTGGAAGGGGAGGCTGCAGGGGGGCGTCCCCCCTGCAGATAGGCGGGGTATTTAGAACGAGAGCATGGCCTTGATGCCGTAACAGTTTTTCGCGCCGATGCCGACGTTTTTGGCGTTGCTGCTCAGATGGTCGGAAAAGGTGTAGGAAGGGGTGATGGTGACGTTATCCAATACCTTGTAGTCGAGGGTGGCGGAGAGTTCGTAGTTATGCCAGTCGCTGTAGATGCCGCTGCGGGAATCGAGATCGGTATAGGCGGCGCTGGGGTTGTGCTGGTTGTAGGAAACCAACGCCCCCAGGTTCAGAGTCAGCTTGTCCTGGATAAGGGGTACGGGCTGGGCGACCGAGGCGGTATAGAAAAGACCGTCGTTGCGCGCCTCCAGGAAGTCCCAGTAGATTCCCAGGGTCGGGTTGAGCAGGGTGTTGTAGGTGGCACGCAGGTAGAACTCGGCGGTATCCTCGGCGGCGTCGAGCGAGAAGTACTGGGCACCGACGTTGATGGTAACGTCCTTCACAAGCTCGGGGACAGCGTAGTTGATGATGGCGTCGTTCTCGGTGGTCTTCGCCTTGGCGTAGCCGTTGGCGCGGTTCTGATTGTTGAACCAGTAGCTGAAAGTGAAGGAGTTGTAGGTAAGGTCCATGCCCCCCTGGGTGACGAAGGAACTGTTGGCGTTAAGCTGGTTGCCGCGGAACAGGTATTTGTTCATTACCCCGATGTACGCATCGCCGTTCACCTTCGGCCCGGGCGGAAGGGCTGGCGCCTCGCCCTTGGCATGCGGATCGCCGTCCGCCGCCATTACCGCCGAACCTAACATCAGTACCAACGCTGCTGCCAATAAACCGCTTTTGCTCATCTCTTCCTCCTTTGGGTGAAGTACAACAGTTTTCTACATTGCAGTTGCTCATGAGGGGACTTTTGGGCGGGATGATCAGCACGAGGCGTGCCAGATGCGTATACGGTTGGCGATGCAGTGGCGTATTCCCGGGAGATTGGCAGGAAGAACCTGTTTTGCGGGATGATTTAGGACGACAGGGGGGCGGTCGGGTAAGGCGGTGGGCGTTGTGAAATGGTCGGCGAGGGGCTGGCGGCGATGGCGCCAACCCCTGTTTGATGCAAACCGGAATCATGGATGCGGCGAGGCATCCGCCGCGGTGGGGAAGAGGGAGGGGAAGCTAGGAAATGCCGTACTTCTTGAGCTTGCGGGCAACGGTGGACTGGTTGATCCCCAGTGCCTCGGCGATCCGGTACTGGTTGCCGTGCTCCTTCATGGCGTCGCTCAGCAACGTGCGCTCCACGCTTTCCAGGATCTGCTCCAGGGTCATGTCCCCTGGCCACACCGGCAGGGTCTGCTCCGACTGCGACAGCGGTTTTTCTTCGAGGCTGCCGAAAAGCTGCTTGGGGAGGTCCTGCAGGTCGATCACCTCGGTCTCGGACATGACCACCAGCCGCTCGCACAGGTTCATCAGTTCGCGTACGTTGCCGGGATAGCTGTAGGCGAGCAGGGCGTCGAGGGCGGCGCGGGCCAGCCGCTTCTGCTTGCCGACCTTCTGGCTGAAATAGTCGAGGTAATGGCGGATGAGCGGCAGCAGGCATTCCTGGCGCTCGCGCAACGCGGGGATGTAGAGCGGGATCACGTTGAGGCGGTAGTAGAGGTCGAGGCGGAAGGTCTTTTCCACCACCATCTTTTCCAGGTCGCGGTGTGTGGCGGCGATGATGCGCACGTCGACGGTCCGCCCGGTGGTGCCGCCGAGCCTCGTCACGCGCCCGTCCTCGAGAAAGCGCAAAAGCTTCACCTGTGAGGCCAGCGGCAGTTCCGCGATCTCGTCCAGGAAGAGGATGCCGTTGTCGGCGAGCTCGAGGTAGCCGGGCTTGGCGGTCTGGGCGCCGGTGAAGGCGCCGCGCTCGTGCCCGAAGAGCTCCGACTCGATGAGCGACTCCGGGATGGCGCCGCAGTTGAGCTTGATGATGGGCTTGGCGCTGCGGCTCGAATTCTTGTGGATCAGGTCGGCAAAGAGCCCCTTGCCGACGCCGGATTCACCGTGGATCAGCACGGTGGAGTCGGCGGAGCTCACCTTGACCGCCTGGCGCAGGGCGGTGATCATGCGCGGGCTCTTGGCGATGATGGTCTGGGAGGCGAGTTCGGCCTGCTGCTGCTCAAGCATGTGGTGCCAGAACTGCCCCTTGATGGCTTCCTGGTCCTCCAGTTCCCGCTGCAGCTTGTCGATCTCGGTGATGTCCCGCTCCGAGACCACCACCCTGATGATGCCCCCTTCGTCGCCGAAAACCGGCGTGCCGGTGACGATGAGCTTGCGGTTTCCTTCGTTGACCAGCATGTTGACCACGCCCTTGGACCCGAGTACTTCCAGGGCAGGCGAGCGTTCCATGTATCCCTGCTCGATCAGTTCGCGCGCGGTCAGGCCGACCACCACCTCCTTCTTGACCCGGTTGTTGCGTTCGGCGGCCGGATTGACGCGCAGCACCACACCGTAGCCGTCGAATACCCAGAGCCCCTCCGAGGAGGAGTCGATGATGGCAGTCAGCTCCTTGGTTAGTTCCCGGAACGACCGCAACTGCCGGGTCATGATCTCGAGATCGGTATTCTCCACGAAAACGCAGATGGCGCCGGATACCTCGTCGTCGACCATCACCGGGCTCACCGTGACCAGGAAGCTTGTTTCCCCCCTCTGAACCGACAGCTCGAAGCGGGGCCTGCGGTCGCGCATGGTCTCCACCACCTTGCTCCATAGCGCGGGGAATTGTTCGCTCAGGGAACTGCCCGGGTAGATGTCGAGGCTAACGCGACTGACCCGGTCGGACAGCAGCACGGTTCCGGCGGTGTTCACCGAGATGATGCCGTCGCCCATGGCGTTGTACTGCGCTGCATTGAATGCGTCCTGGTGGGTCTGCTCCGGGGTGGGGGCGGTTTCGCCCACGAAATCGGCCATTATCGTCATCTGGGTCTCCTGCCGCGGCGGTTGGGATGCCGTGGTGTGCCAATAAATGCATAGCTGCATCAAAAATGCAAGAAGGAATGCCGTGGCAGGATTTATTCACGATCCGCGCCGATTCCGTATACGGGACGCGCTCCTGGTAGGAGGACGCGATGAAAGGGGAGTTTATGTGCCGGGCAGGTTCGGAACCCGAGGTTGCCGCCTTTGTCTTAACGCCGGTTTTCCTCATCTGTGCCGGCAAGCCGCCTGAGAGGACGATAACCGTGATGCCGGAGTTGATGCCGATTCGCATTATGGATGCAATTGAGCATCAACCGATGCCGTTCGATGGGAGAGTTTGCGGGGCAGGGCAGGGCCGGTGCGAGGCAAAGTGGGGGAAAAAGGGCGAAAGAAGGGGCAGGGTGAGGCGGGGGAGCTTTGGTACGTTCCTTGATAACCTGGTTACCTGGTGCCCGGCGGCATGCACCGGGCGCGCATGCAATCTACTTCAGTCAAAGGAGCCAGAATCGATGAGAACCCCAGAAGTGTCGCAAGCGTTGCGCAACAAGCATGTACCGCCCGGTGTGAGCATTTTGTCCCCGTCCTTCGTCAAGGAGGCCCGCGGCGCCATTATCGTGGATACCGAAGGTCGCGAATTTATCGACTTCGCCGGCGGGATCGGCGTCGCCAACGTCGGGCACTGCCATCCGAAGGTCGTCGCCGCTGTAAAGGATCAAGCCGAGAAGTTCCTGCACACCTGCTTCCACATCGTTCCCTACGACCTGTACATCGACCTCGCGGCGCGGTTGAACGAACTGGCGCCGGGCGACGGGGACAAGATGACCATCTTCCTCAACTCCGGCGCGGAGGCCGTGGAAAACGCCATCAAGATCGCGCGCCACGCCACCGGCCGTCCCTCGGTGATCGCCTTCGAAAACGGCTTTCACGGGCGTACCAACCTCACCATGACCCTCACCAGCAAGGTGAAGCCGTACAAACTCGGTTTCGGGCCCTTCGCGCCGGAAATCTACCGGATGCCCTACGCCTACTGCTACCGCTGTCCCTTCGGGCTCAAGCACCCCGGCTGCAACACCGCCTGCGCCGAGCACCTGGAGGAATTCTTCATAAGCCACGTCGCCGCCGAGAAGACTGCCGCGGTCATCGCCGAGCCGATCCAGGGGGAGGGTGGCTTCGTCACCCCGCCAGCCGAATACTTCCCCAAGCTGCGCGATATCTGCGACAAGCACGGCATCATGCTGATCATCGACGAGGTGCAGACCGGGATGGGACGCACCGGCAAGCTGTTCGCCATCGATCACTGGGGAGTCGTCCCCGACCTGGTCACCACTGCCAAGAGCCTGGGGGGCGGTCTCCCCATCTCGGCGGTAACCGGGAAGGCCGAAGTGATGAGCGCGCCGCACGTAGGGGGATTGGGGGGCACCTACGGGGGGAACCCCATCGCGCTGGCAGCGGCCCAGGCTGTGCTGGAGATATTCACCACGGACGGTCTGCTCGCGCGCGCCGAGGAACTGGGCGTGAAGATGCGTGCCCGCTTCTACGAGATGCAAAAGCGCCACGAGATCATCGGCGAGGTGCGCGGCAAGGGGCCCATGCTGGCCCTGGAACTGGTGCGCGACCGGGAGAGCAAGGAGCCGGCTGCGGCTGAGGCGAAGAAACTGGTCAACCTCTGCTATCAGAAAGGGCTGGTGGTCCTGTCCTGCGGCAACCACGGCAACGTGATCCGAACCTTGATGCCGCTGGTCATCACCGACGCCGAGCTGGAGCGCGGTATGTCCATTCTCGAGGAGTCCCTGCAGGAGCTACGGGGCTAGGCTTAAGGCGCAGCCGGCGGGTGACTCCCTGCCGGCTGCGCCGTTTCCGCATAGGAGGGTGCATTGAAAGTAACCATCAAGCTTTTCGCTCACTACCGCATCGGCAGGTTCAGGGAGGCCGTGCGCGAGTACGCTCCGGGCACCTCGGTGCGCGCCGGCATCGCCGAACTGAGGTTCAACGAGCCCGGCCCGGGCGTGATCCTGGTCAACGGTACTCCGGCACCGCTGGACCACGTGCTGCAGGAGGGGGACACCGTGGCCCTCTTTCCGCTCATTTCCGGGGGGTAGCCCCCGTACCTCGCTCTACTTCAGGTCAAAAGTGCGATTGCCGCCAGTGCGGTCGCAATCCCCCCCATCTGCAGGCGCGAAACCCGCTCCTTTAGTATCAGCCAGGCCAGGAAGACGGTGGCGCCCGGAAAGAGGGAGCTGAGCACCGCCGCCACGTCCATCCTCCCCGATTGTCCTGCCACGATGTAAAAGCCGTTGCCGGCAACGTCGAGAAATGCGTTGAGAAGCACCATGCGCCAGGGGAGGGCGCCCCAGTCGCCGCCCCCCTGTTTTCCAGCAGCCATAAACAAGAGCAGCACCAGGACCCCGCCGCAGCGGACCGCTACCATTGGCCAGAGTACCGCTCCGCCGCTCGCGCTATGCATGAGTATCAGGAACAGCCCCAGGCAGCTCCCGGAAAGTAGCGGCAGCCAGACGTGGATGGGCTTGAGCGGTTCTACCGGCCCCTGCGCATCTTCCCGGCACAGAAACCACACCGAGGCCAGGGCAAGTGCCAGCCCGGCCACCACCTTCCCGTCGGGAACCCCCTGGGTGAGCATACCTACGATCACCGGGAGCGCTGCAGCGGTGAGTGCGGACAGCGGCGCGGCAAGGCTCAGCCGGCCAAGCGTCATGGACCGGTACAGCAGCAGGATGCCCAGGGCGTCGAAACCGCCTGCAAGCATGCTGAGCGCCCACCCTGCGGCAGTTGCCGGCGTTTCCCGTACCAACAGGGCTACCGGAATCAGCATGGCGAGCCCTGAACCGATAGTGCCCAGGGTCATGAAGAAGGCACCGGTGCGGCGGCTGCTGGTGCCGCCGATGAAGTCGCAGGTCCCCCAGCAAAAGGCGGTCGCGAGGCCGCAGAGTACGGAAAGCATGGTGGTTCACCTTTGAGGTAGAGGTTGAGGGTTGGGGCGCAATCAGCTGCTGCAGCATAGTTGTCAAAAGGGGGCGCGCGAAAGCGCCCCCCCTTAATTTGAATCGATCTGGATTACTTGGCGATCCTTAGTGTTTATGGCAGTTGGCTGAGCTGAAAGGAGCGTTCCGCTAAAGGGACAGGCACCTGACGGAGCCTGTCCCTTCTGCCGCGGCGGCTAGAGGTCGCCGGCGATGCTCTTGAACACGTCTTCCAGTCTGACCAGCATCTCGTCGATCAGGTCGTAGCCGATGGTGAGGGCGGGCTCGATCCTGATGCTCTTGGCGTTGATGAAGGTGCCCGCGGTCAAGACGCGGCGGCTGAACATGCCCGAGGCAACCTGCCACCCCATCTCGTCGGTCGGGAAGTCCATGCCGATCAGGAGGCCCCTGCCGCGTACTTCCTTCAGCACCTTCGGGTACTTCGCCTTGAGTCCCTCCAGCTTCTCTACGATGTACTCGCCTTTCTCGCGCGCCTGGCGCGGGAGATCTTCTTCCAGCATCACGTTGATGTAGGCCAACGCAGCGGCGCAGGCGATCGGGTTGCCGCCGGTGGTGGTGGAGTGCATGAACGGGTTGGGCTCCATGCATTCCCACACCTTCTTGCTGGCGAAGAAGCCGGAGCAGGGGATGACGCCGCCGCCCAGGGCCTTGCCCAGGCAGATGATGTCCGGGGTCACGTTCCAGTGGTCCACGCCGAACAGGGTGCCGGTGCGCCCGAGGCCGGTCTGCACCTCGTCCGCGATGAGGAGCACGCCGTACTTGTCGCAGATCTCGCGCAGTTTCGGCCAGTAGTCGTCCGGCGGGATGATGGCGCCGGCTTCACCCTGGATCGGCTCGGCGATCATGGCGGCGATGCCGTCACCGACCTGGTGCGCCGACTGGATGGCCTTCTCGACCGCGGCAGCGTCGCCGTAGGGGACGTGGCGCACGTTGCCCAGAAGCGGCAGGAGCGGCTCGCGGTACATGGCCTTGCCCATCAGGGTCAGCGGCCCCAGTGTCTTGCCGTGGAAGGCGCGCTCGGTGGAGATGAAGCCGGCCTTGCCGGTGTAGAGCTTGGCGAGCTTCATGGCACCATCGACCGCCTCGGTGCCGGAGTTGATGAAGAAGCCGTACTGGATGTCGCCCGGGAGCAGGTGGGCGAGCACCTTGCCCAGGTGGGCGCGCAGCGGGTCGAGCATCTCCTGGCTGTACTGCGGGCTGCGGTCGAGCTGCGCCTTGGCGGCGGCGACGATCTTGGGGTGCCTGATGCCGGCGGAGTAGAGGCCGAAGCCGCCCAGGATGTCGATGAACTCGCGGCCGCGGGTGTCGGTGAGGATGGAGCCCTGTCCGGTCCACTCGACGGAGGCGTAGTCGCCGGCCTCCGTCATGGACTTTCTGTACTTGAGCCACCCCTTGTTGATGTGGTTGGCGAAGTTCTCCACGGTTTCCTGCTCGATCTTCTCGCGCTCCGCCGCCGGAACCTCGTGCTCCGGGGTCAGGAGCAGGTTCAGCATCCTCTGGGCTTCGCTTTGTGCGTACGCTACATCTCTCATCATCACTGAATCTCCTTGTCGCTTCGCATGAAGCATCTGGTGTAGAGCTATCAATAGCACCTTTCCGCTTAAAGGTGCAGGTTCTAGCCTCGTGAGTTCTTTTTCAACGCTTCGGCAATCTTGTGCCGCTTCTCGAGCGGCGTGCCCGAGTTGTGTCTCGTCTTCATCTGCGCCGCCTTGAGCTGGAAGAGCGCGGCATCCCCGGCGGCGTGGACCAGGGCCTCGGAGTGACATTCCTTGGCGCAGGCCGGATCGCCGTCACAGAGATCGCACTTGTAAGGGATACCCTTGGCGTCCTGCTCGACCATGCCGTAGGGGCAGGCGGTGACGCAGGCGCCACATCCGGAGCACAGGTCACGGTTGAGACGGACCACCCCGTCCGCGCCGCGGAACATGGCGTCGGTAGGGCAGGCTTCCAGGCAGTTTGCCTTGGGGCACTGGAAGCAGATGTTGGGGACCGAGAAGCCGCGCAGCGGGAAGTTGGTCACGCGCATCCTGGCCTTGCTGGGTTGAAAGACGCCCTCCTTGTTGGCGGAGCAGGCGAGGGTGCACCTGTTGCAACCGGTGCACAGGTCCGGGTTGGCGAAGAGTTCTTTTTTCAAGGTCAGGTCTCCTATAAGATCGTGGTGTCGAGGCCGAGGGCAGCCAGCTTGCGCGATGAAGGGATCCCCTTTGCGCTCCAGTCGCGCAGTTCATAGTAGGACTGCATGGCGCGAGCGAGGTCGGCCCGGCTGAAGACGCGCCCCTCATGGCGCCCCCCTTCCAGCGGGCGCTCCATGATCTTCTTGGGAAGGGTGTCGTCCGCAGCGGTGAAGCCGGCCGCCAGGTTGAAGAGCCTGCTCAGGTTCCAGATCCGCTCACCGGCCCGATCCAGTTCCTCGGCGCTCACCGGCTCACCCAGGCCGGCCGACATGAGGTCCGCCTCGATGGTGGTGTTGATCGTGCCCCAGAAGTCGCAGAAACCAAGCGACCACTTGATCGAGTTGGCGTTTTGCGCATCGACCACGTCGGAGACCAGCGCTTCGAGGTCGTGCGGGTCGGTAGCGAATATGGGGAAGGCGCGCAGATGGCAGGCGCCCCGCTCGCTGGTGGCGTAGGCGATCCCCATGCCGAAGTTGCCGCGCGGCTCGTAGGCGGGCATCTCGAGCCCTTTGACTTCCATGCTGAGAGCCTCGGCCCCGTACTTGGCGGCAAGATGCTTGGCCCCCTTGGCCAAGTCGCGCCCGCGCTCGGTGGAGAGGGTGGCGATCTCGTAGACGATCTTGAGGTATTCGTCCACCTGCCCGAAACGCAGGTTAAAGTTGTGAACGCCGCTCTCGGTCATCTCCATGGCAAGGCTGATGGTGCTGCCGCAGGTCATGGTGTCGAGCCCAAGGTCGTCGCACAGGCGGTTGAAGCGGATCACCGCCTCGAGGTCGTGGATGTCGCAGTTGGAGCCGCCCAGGCACAGGGTCTCGTATTCGGGCCCCTCGATCTCGGCGGAGTTGACCCTGGTGAACTTGCCGCAGGCCATCGGGCAGGATGCGCAGGCGCGGTTGCCCAGTTTGGCGGCCTGGATGGCGTCGGAGTTGAGCTTTTCCTTTCTGCCATTGAACCCCTTGGTGTAGTTCCTGGTGGGATGGATCCCCATTTCGTTGGTCACCTCCACCAGGATGGGGGTGCCGTCGGTCTTGGCCCAGAGGTTGTCGTCACACAAAAGGTCGTTTTTGGTGTAGTAGTCGGTGCGCTCCAGGAACCTCGCCATGTCCGCGACCCGGACGGCGCCGGTGCCGCGGCAGACGATACCCTTCAGGTTCTTGCTCCCGAAGAGGGCGCCGGTGCCGCCGCGACCGAACTGGCGGTAGGATTCGGAGCCGATCATGCTGTAGGTGATCATGTTTTCGGCGGCGGGGCCGATGGCGAGGGTCTTGGCGCCGTGGGCCCCGATGGCCGCTTCCATCAGTTTCTCGGTCTCGAAGATCCCCTGGCCGGTCATGTGTTCGGCGCTCTCGAGACTGACCCGGTCATCGTCGATCTTGAGGAAGACCGGGGCGCAGGCGCGCCCCTTGATGATGATGCCGTCGTAACCGGCGTATTTGAGCTCGGGGCCGAAAGATCCCCCCACGTTGGACTCGAAGATGGTCCCGGTATGCGGGGACTTGGAGACCAGGCACATCCGGGAGGCCAGCGGCACCATGGTCCCGCACAGGGGGGCGGTCATGATGACCACGACGTTCTCCGGTGCGAGCGGATCGACCTCGGGTGAGACCGCATCCGTGTAGTAACGCAGCGCCAGCCCCCAGGCTCCCCAGTACTCGCGGAGCCACTCGGCGCGCAGCGGTTCAGTCGTGACCGACCCCGCGGTAAGATCGACCACCAGCATCTTTCCCATGTAAAGATTCATGTTCACCCCGATATTTAGTCTGAAATTGGATGCAGCGGGGCCGTCCCTGGAACACGTGCGCCCCTTGGTCGGCGTTTACCTGATAGCACAGGGTGTGCCACGAGGCTGAGCCGCTGAGGAACAGGGAGAATGCGGCGCGGGCCACGGCGGAGGGTGACCTGCAACCTGCTGTTTTTACGTTGATCGCGCTGCGACGAACGCGCTCCGTTGTGCCGCCTGCTCTTGGCATGGAGCGCCGCGGAACCTGCCTGCCGCATCACGTTCCGGCATGGGATGATGCAGGGGCGCATCCGCAGGCAAAACGGCGCAGGGAAGCTGTGGTTAGGGCCGGGTGAAGGCGCTGTTGCATGCAATTGCGGGGATTAACGGGAGCGAGCGGAGGTAATAGGTGGACCGAAGGCGGTGCGGCAGCCGCGACGGTGTGATGCGGCGCTGCATCAAGGATGCAGGGCCACATTCCCGTTTATGGGCCGCAACCGGATCGGGTCAGACGGGGATGGTGAACTGGTCCACGTCCATGTGCAGCAGGTCGATAACCAGCTTGCGCCCGGCCAGGAGGCGTCCTGACCCGAGCAGCAGTTTGCAGACTTCGGCGACCTGGAAACTCGCCACGGCCGTAGGCGTGAAGGAAGGGTTGCCCAGTTCGCGCTCTACGCCGGAGCCGGAGCCCCAGGAGCGGTAGATGTGCCGCAGCGTCGCCTGCTCCGGCAGTTGCGTCGCGACCTGCCCGTACCATCCGGCAATGGCGCCGTGCACCAGTGGCACCCCGTGGCTGTTGCAGGCATCGGACAGGTCCAGCCTGTCCTGCACGTTGTCGAGAGCATCTACGGCCACCGAACTCCCGGCGATAAGGTCGCCGGCGTTGGCGGTCGCAAAGGCCTCCTGCACCGGCACCACTGTCACCGCCGGATTGATGGCCGCGACCCGTTGTGCGGCGGCCGCGGCCTTGGGCATCCCGAGCGTTTCGATGCTGCTGAGGAGTTGCCGGTTGAGGTTATGTTCCTCGAACACGTCGGGATCGACGGCCACGATGGTGCCGATGCCCACCCTAGCCAGCAGCTCCACGATGTACCCCCCCAGCCCGCCGCATCCTATCACGGCTACCCGGCTGCGATGCAGGACGAGCTGCCCCTCGGCGGTTAGCGAGCCGACGTTGCGCTGGTAGCGCGCCGGGAGCAGGCCCATCTCCAGTATGGTGCGCTCCGCCTGTGCGACGGTTATGCGGTAGCGGCGCGCCGCCTCGCCCTGGTGCTGCCAGGAGACGAGGCGGCCCTGCGCGTGTTCCTTGAGATAGTTGCTCAGTTCGTCCATTGCGGTTATCCTTTGCGCCTGCTGCAGTCTGTCGGCCCGGGCAGTGGGGCGCCGCCCGGCCGGTTTTTGCAAAGCGGCAATGCTGATGGTTGCCTGCCAGGCTAAGTCTGTGATATCGTGCCCGACTATCGGGAATCGCCCTGGCTGCTGCAGGCGCTCTCCCGGTCACACCCCAAGGTACAAGGTGACGACATGGCAGTGAAGCAAAAAGGGGGCCCGATGAACGCGCTGGAGATAGAAATCGCCATCGCGGCCCTGCACAACACGGGGGATTACCAGGTGCTGCGGCGCCTGAACCTGGCGCGCGACGCGAGGCTCGGGTGCAAGGGGCCCGAGCACGCCAAGGTCGCGCTTTGCCTCGACACCGAGACCACCGGGCTCAACCACAAGCAGGACAAGGTGATCGAGCTGGGCATCGTCGCCTTCGAGTTCGATCCGGTCACTGGCGAGATCTTTCGCATCACCGACCGCTATTCCGGCTTCGAGGATCCCGGCTTCGCCATTCCTCCCGAGGTGCAGGAGATAACCGGCATCTCCGATGACATGGTACGCGGTCAGGCCTTCGACGACGCCTTCGTCAATGCCCTGGCGGAGAAATCCGACCTGGTCATCGCGCACAATGCCGCCTTCGACCGCAAGTTCGTCGAGACGCGCTTTCCCTCTTTCGTCAAGCTCCCCTGGGCCTGCACCGTCTGCCAGATCGATTGGGGCGCGGAGCGGCTCTCCTCGCGCACCCTCGAATTCCTCCTGTTCAAGACCGGCTCCCTCACCATCAACGCGCACCGCGCCTTGGACGACGCCGAGGGGGTGCTGGGGCTGTTGCTGGAGCGTTTGCCGGTGAGCGGCGCGCCGATTTTCCTGGAGCTTCTGAAGCGGGCGCACGAGGTCACCTCGCGCATCTATGCGGTGTCGGCGCCCTTCGACAAGAAGGATGTACTCAAGGAGCGGGGGTATCGCTGGAGCGACGGGACGCAGGGGGGGAGCAAGGCGTGGTGGCGCGATGTGCCGGCGCACGAGGAACCGGAAGAACTGGCCTATCTTGCGCGCGAGATCTACCCCCGCGGCAACACCAGCGCCGTGCAGATCATGCGCTGCGACGCCTACGCCAGGTTTTCGGTGCGGGAGTAAAACCTAAAGCACCTCACGCAAAGCCGCAAAACACGCAAGGGAAAAAACAAACCTTTAAAGCTTTTATTTAACGCAAAGCCGCAAAGACGCTAAGAAAACCTTTTGGGGGGTAAGACTATAAGCCTCAGTCGTTTCTTTGCGCCTTTGCGTCTTGTATGTTTACGATCAAGCAGCTAGATTTTCTGTTCCGGGACATGGCAGTTTGTTCGCGTCTTGGGTTCGAGCCCGTCGCAAAGCGTAAAACGCCATGTCCTCTTCTT
>NZ_BLXY01000002.1 GCF_014193585.1 Geomonas paludis | reverse complement strand
GCAGAAACTGAAAGTTTTCCAAGACCGAATCCAGGTCGAGGAATTCGACTACAAATTACGTTGAGGGAACGAGTGTCCACGATGTCCTGGCATCAAAATCTGTCCACGATGTCGTGGCACTCAACAGGTAATGCGTCGACGTGGGGTTGAGGCACCGCCCTCACCCTGGCCCTCTCCCACCTTCGGACCGGCGCCCCTACCGTGGGCAAGACCCGAAGGGCGAGGGGAAGTGAACGCCGGCCGAAAAGGCAACCGATAGTCACCGCTTTCAGCACACTTACAAGGACATGATATGCAACCTGATCCCATGATCTTTACCCCCCTTCTGGCGGCTGCCGGGCTCATCTTCGCCTGGAGCTGCTACCGCCGCTTCAGCCTGGTCGGCGTGGGCGTCGCCGAGGACCGTTGCTCCAGCCTGCCGGAACGGCTGCAGGGGATGTTCCTGTTCGCTTTCCTCCAGAAACGGGTGGTCAGCCGTCCCTTCGGCATCAACCATCTCTTCATCTTCTGGTCCTTTTTGATCCTGGCCGTTGCCAATACCGAGTTCCTGGTGGCCGGCGTCCTCCCGGCGGCGAAACTGTCGCGGGTGCTGCCCATGGCGCTCTACCAGCCGCTGGTCCTCGTCTTCGACGTCGTTTCGCTCTGTGCCCTTGGCGCTGTCGTGATCGCACTGGTGAGGAGGGCGGTGGCTCCTCCCTACGAAGGAGCCCGGACCGGCGAGGCCTTCGGCATCCTGTCCATGATCGGGACCTTGATGCTGGCCTACTTCGGCCTGCACGCCGCGGAAATTGCGCTGGGGCAGGAGCCCGCGGCGCAGGCGATGCCGGTCTCCTCCGCGCTGGCCTCTCTGTTGGCGGGGCAGGGGCCGTACACCCTGGAAAGCCTGGCAGAGATCTCCTGGTGGCTGCACGCCGGCGTGCTCCTGTTCTTCCTGAACTACCTTCCCTACAGCAAGCACATGCACATCCTGGCCGCCATCCCCAACTGCTTCTTCAAGGGGCTCGAGACGCCCAACACGCAGCCGCGCGAGGAGTTCGTCGAGGGGAACGTGTACGGCGCCGGCAGCATCGACCGCTTTACCTGGAAAGACCTCTTCGACTCCTTTTCCTGCACCGAGTGCGGGCGCTGCGAGAAATCCTGCCCGGCAGCAACCACCGGCAAGCCGCTCAACCCGCGTGTGGTGATGCACGACATCAAGATGAACCTGCTGGCCAACGGCGACCTGCTGCAGCGCGGCGGCGAGCCCACCGTGCCGGTGATCGGCGAGGCGGAGGGGAGCATCAGGCCGGACGCCCTCTGGTCCTGCACCGGCTGCGGCGCCTGTCTCGCCGCCTGCCCGGTCTTCATCGAGCAGATGCCCAAGATCACCAAGATGCGCCGCCACCTGGTGCAGATGGAAGCGGATTTCCCGGAAGAGCTCCTGAACCTCTTCGAGAACATGGAGCAGCGCTCCAACCCGTGGGGCATCGCGCCGGGCGAGCGCGGCAAGTGGGCCGGCGGGCGCGAAGTGCAGCAGTTCGAGGCGGGGAAGACCGAGTACCTCTACTTCGTCGGGTGTGCCGGCTCCTTTGACTCGCGCAGCAAGCAGGTGACCTTGGCCATGACCAAGATCATGGAAGCGGCCGGCGTCTCCTACGGCATCCTCGGCAAGGAGGAGAAGTGCTGCGGCGACAGCCTGCGCCGGCTGGGCAACGAGTACCTCTTCGACAAGATGGCCCGGGAGAACGTGGCGCAGTTCCAGGAAAAGGGTGTGACCAAGATAGTCACCCAGTGCCCGCACTGCTTCACCACCCTCAAGAACGACTACCGTCAGTACGGTTTGGAACTGGAAGTGATCCCGCACGCCGAGTTCATCGAATCGCTCTTGGCCCAGGGGAAACTGAAGCTCGACCACCACGCCAAGAAGGGGGGCAACATCGTCTTCCACGATTCCTGCTACCTGGGGCGCCACAACGGGGTCTACCAGGCGCCGCGCGCGGTCATCGCACAGGCGACCGGCACCGCGCCGGCCGAGATGGAGCGAAACCGCGAGAACTCCTTCTGCTGCGGCGCCGGCGGCGGGCGCATGTGGATGGAGGAGCACCTGGGCGAGAGGATCAACCTGAACCGGGTCAGCGAGGCGCTGGAGGGGAACCCCGGCACCATCTGCACCACCTGCCCCTACTGCATGACCATGATGGAAGACGGGCTGAAGGACCGCTCCAGCGGCGGCACCAACGTCAAGGACATCGCGGAGCTCGTTGCGGAAGGGTTAAGAGGTTAGAAGTAAAAGGTCGTCTCCTCCCCCTCCCTTGACGGGCCTGCGCGCCGTAGCGCTTCGGTCCGCGAAGGCGGGAGGGGGAAGCCGCAAGATATGGGAAAACCTGGTTAGCGACTTCCGCTAGTTCCCTCTCCCTCCGGGAGAGGGTGCCCGAAGGGTGGGTGAGGGCGGTGCCACGAAGTGGGATCATTGCCTATTGCAGCGCCCTCACCCCAGCCCTCTCCCGGAGGGAGATGGGGATGGGCATCGTGGCGGAAGATCATCGCTAGTCAGAACAGGAATCGGGGCCTTGACCGGCTCCACGAGACTCTCCGCCTTCCGGAGGGGCCGGACGGGACGTCTTGACGCGGGCGGCACCTCCCCGGTCCGGACACCTCCGGGGGGCGGGGGGAGCAGCGAACGATGAGGACCAACCTAATGCAAAGCAACGCAGCGGCACTGTCTGAGTTCATGCCGGCCAACGAGCCGGCCTTTCGGGAGTACCCTTCCAAGCTGTTCGTGGAAACGACCAGCCGCTGCAACCTGAACTGCGTCATGTGCATGAAGCAGAACGGGGACGGCAGCCGGGCCAAGGACGGCGACCTCGACCTCGCCACCTTCAGTGAACTGGAACCGGCGCTTCCCAACCTTGAGGCGCTGGTTTTGAACGGGGTGGGCGAGCCGCTTTTGAACACGCGCCTGGAGCACTTCATCAGCCGGGCCAAGAAGCTGATGCCGGCGGGAAGCTGGATCGGCTTCCAGAGTAACGGCCTGCTCCTGTCGCACCTGCGCGCGGTGTCGCTTCTGAACGCCGGCGTGGACCGGGTCTGCCTCTCCATGGACGGCGTCGACGCCACCACCTTCAGCTCCATCCGCTCGGGGAGCCAGCTGGTGGACCTGGAGCACGCCCTGAACGCGCTGGGGGCCGCCAAGGCCGCCTGTCACCGCCCCGACATGGAGATCGGCGTCGAATTCGTGGTGATGCGCGACAACCTGGCCCAGCTTCCCGCCGCGCTCTCCTGGGCCGCGGAGTTCGGGGTCAGCTTCGCGCTGGTCTCCCACCTGCACCCGTTCGACGAACCGCACCTCAAGCAGTGCAGCTACGACCTCTGCAGCGACGAAGCGATCACCCTGTACCAGAGCTGGAAGAGCAAGGCCGACCTGAAGGGGATCGACATCCGCCGTTACTTCGAGATCCTGTGGAGCTACCACAAGTCCGAGCAGGAGCGGCGGGTCATCGATTTCGTGGCGGCGATGAAGGCGGATGCGAACCAGCGCGGCATCACGCTGGACCTGAAGCGGCTCTTCGCCATGGACATGGTGCAGATCCATGAAAGCCAGGGGATCTTCGAGGAGGCGGCGCAGGTGGCGCGCCGGACCGGGATCGAATTGAGGCTGCCGGAGATCGCCCGGCGCGAGAAACGCGGCTGCAGCTTTGTCGAAAAGGGGAGCGCCTTCGTCTCCTGGGACGGCGGCATGCACCCCTGCTACCACCTCTGGCACAGCTGCCGCTCCTACGCCAACGGCTGGCAGCACCCGGTGCACCCCTGGGTGTTCGGCAACGTGAAGGACCGCGGCGTGCTCGATATCTGGAACAGCCCGGCCTTTCGCCGCTACCGGGAGAACGTGGTGCGCCACGACTACCCGTCCTGCGCCGAGTGCAACACCTCCCCCTGCGACCTGGTTCAGGCCGAGCGCTTCGACCAGGACTGCTACGTCAACACCGAGCCCTGCGGCAGCTGCCTGTGGAGTTCGGGGGTGTTCAGGTGCCTGGACTGATCTCCCTCAGCACCTGCCTGAGCGCCGACAGGCTGTAGGGCTTCTGGATGAACCCGGCGATTTCATCCCCGGAGAATTTCTGCTTCACCTCGACCGCGCTGAAGCCGCTGCTCATGATGACCTTGGCTGCCGGGTCCAGCTTCTTCAGCTCCGTCAGGCACTGGCTGCCGTCCATGTGGGGCATGGTCAGATCCAGGATCACCGCGACGATACCCGGCGTCACCTGGTAGACCTCGAGAGCTTCCCTGCCGTCATTGGCGGTAATGGGGGTAAAGCCGAGCGCACTGAGCATCTCGGTGCCGATGTTGCGTACCGTCTCCTCATCATCGACAAGAAGCACGTACCCCGCCCCCTGCCACTCTTCCCGTTCCGGTGCCGGCGCCGGTTCGACCGCCGTCTGCTGCCCGTCCGCCGGGAGGAGCACCCTGATCGTGGTGCCCCGTCCCGGTGCGCTGTCCACCACCAGGGCGCCTTTATGCCCCCTGATGATGCCGAGGACGGCGGCCATGCCTAAGCCGCGGCCGGTGAACTTGGTGGTGAAAAAGGGATCGAACATCCTCGCCACGGTGTCATTGTCCATGCCGCAGCCGCTGTCCGCTATCTCCAGGTAGACATACTGCCCTTCTGCAAGCTCCTCGTTCTGCCAGACGTTCCTCAGGTAGTTGCGGTCGCACGCGATGCTGCCGGTCTTCACCGAGATGGTCCCGTTGTCGTCCCCGATCGCCTCGGAAGCGTTGATGACCAGGTTCATGACCACCTGGCGGATCTGGGTCGCGTCCCCCTCGATGAGTGGGAGCGCTACAGCCAGGTCGAAATGGAGCTGGGCCTTCTTGGAAATGGATACCTCGAGCATGTGCAGCATCTCTTGCAGCAGGCGATTGAGGTCGAGGCTCTCGACGACGAATTTCCCCTTGCCGGAGTAGGCGAGCATCTGCGCCGCCAGGTCGGCGGCCCGGGCCGAGGCCTGCTCTATGTTGCGCAGGTTGCCTATGGCCGGCGATTCCTTGTTGACGCGCATCAGGGCCAGTTCTGCGTTGCCCATGATGGCCATCAGGATGTTGTTGAAGTCGTGGGCGATCCCTCCCGCCAGCACGCCCAGGCTTTCCAGTTTCTGGGCATGCAGCAGCTGCTTTTCGAGTTGCTGCCGTTCTTCCTCCATGCGCATGCGCTGGGTGATGTCGCGGACCAGCAGGATGAACCCGGTGCACGGGTTACCCATTGCGGTCACCGCTAGCTCGAACCACACCTCCCCCTGCGCCAGGGGAAGGGAATAAACGGCGCCCCGGTGCGAGCCGGTCTTCTCCGCCTCCCTCAAGGCCGCCATGACCACCCGGGTCGGCTCCTCCGGCAGCAGGTCAGCGATCTTCCTCCCCAGGAACCCTTCCGGCGGGAGGTACAGCAGGTTTGTCTCCGAGGAGTGGAACTCCTCGATGACGCCGTCGCGGTCGGTCCGGAACATGAGGTCAGGCATCGAGTTGAGGATCGCTTCCTGTGACTCCTGTGCCAGGCGTACGTTCGCCTCGGCCTGCTTGAGTTCGGCGATGTCCCGTTCCAGTCGCTCCGCCATCATGTTGAAACTTCGGCATACCATTTCGATTTCCCCGACCGATGTGGACCTGACCCGGGCGGCCATGTTGCCGGCGGAGAGCTGGTTGGCCACCTGGGCCAGTTCGCTGACCGGGCGAAGGACCAGCCGGTTGGCGGCCAGGTTGAGGGTGATGGCGAGGGTGAGCGACATGAACAGCATCCCCATCAGGATGATGGTCGCCTGGCGCACCAGTTGCGCTTGGATGTTGCGTTTGCTGAGCCCGATACGGACCCGGCCCAGCTGCGACGAATCGACCTTGACCCCCTGGGACAGCTCGATGACGTCCTCGTCCTGCCTCAGCGACTCGATGATGGTCGCCACGGGGGCATCCGGGGGGAGTTTGTGCAGGTGCCTTGCCAGCAGCGGGTGGTGATTCTTCAGGCTGGCGGTAGCCGTGGTGAGGGGGGTGCCGTCCTCGTCCTCGATGACCGTGTAGACCACCTCGTCGTCATGCACCTCCGCGACCAGTGAGTCCAACTGCAAGGCATCCTGCAGTATCAGCGCATCCGTGCACACCGATGCGATGTACCTGGCGAAGGCGTGGCCCTTGTTCTCCAGGGAGAGTTCCAGCTTGTTCTTTTGGGCGACGAACAAGGTTGCCGTAACCGCAACGGAAAAGATGAGGATGATGCAGAAGGAAAGGAGGAAAAACCTCCGCTGCAGACTCAGATTTTTGATCTGCCACCTGGCCATGCGTACCTGCCTTTCCCGTAGTAGTGGCGGCTCCCTACCGGATGTTCATCCTGAGCCACTTCTCCATCTCCCGCACCGAGTCGTAGTCGGAGTCCTTGGGCACGATGAACCGGTCCACCCTGATGCCTGCCAGAATGGCCCTTCCCTCCGGATCCTTGTGCATGTTCAGGAATATGTCGCGCAGGCGCGCTTTCAGGGCCGGGTCGAGGTCCTTGCGGGTGACGATGGGAGGGATGCCGTAGCGGGGGGACTTGGCGATGATCCTGGTCTGGCTGGTGAAACGGGGGTTCTTGCTGGCGGCGTAGTTGTAGATCAGGCTGTCGACGCTGGCGCCGTCGACGATCTTCTTGGCCACCGCTTCGATGGACTTGTCGTGGGTCTTGGTGTAGATGATCCTGCCGAAGAACTTCTCCGGCGTCATGCCGAACCTTTTGCCGATCATGTAGGCGGGGACCAGTTTGCCGGTGTTGGACTTGGGATCGGTAAAGGCGAAGCTTTTCCCCTTGAGCTGGGAGAGGTCGGTGATACTGCTGCCCCGGTGGGCAATGATGTACGCGTAGTAAAAGGGCTCGCCGTAGGATTGCGGCGCGACCAGGAGCTCGGCGCCGAACTTCTCCTTGTCGACCACGTACGGGCCTGAGCAGATGAAGGCGACTTTGAGCTCACCGCTCTCCAGCAGCTTGTCGGTCTCGTCGTAACTGTGCTTTTGCACCATTTCGACCGGCCGTCCCAGTTTTTTGGCGACGTAGTCGATGGTCTGCTGGTAGTACTTGATCGTCTCCTGCGGCGATATCATGGCCGCGACGCCGAACTTCAACTCCTCGGCAGACGATGCTGTCACGCCTGCACCCGGAAGAGCGCAGACCAGGGCGACAATGATTACCAACCATTTCATCACGTGCCTCCTGCTATCTGCTACTGAACCTGGAGCTTGACGTCATGGACCTGGACTCGCTCCGATAGTGAAGAACACACCAGCTTTGACAGAAGATGCGGATACTCCCCTGGACATTATCGGAAGTTTAGCAGCACAACTTCAGTAATCAATGCGGCTGATCGGTCTTTGCCGGCGATGGCAAGGCTTCAGAGGTCGCCGGTCATCTCCTGTAACAGGTACAGCTTCGGGTTCACCTTGCGCACGCAGTCGATCACCTCGCGCAGCATCGCCTCGTCCAGTCCGCACTCCTCGTCGATGCCCTGGAAGTACGGGAATCCCTTGGGGAGCGGGGTGAGCGCGCCGTCGCGCAAAAGCATCACGTCCACCAGGTCGTTGACCCTCCCCTCGGCCTCCCAGGGGTCGCGGTAGTTGAACTGGCGCGCCACCACGTGCAGGGCCATGCCGTTGTCGAAGATCGCCTTCACCTCGAAGGAGAACTCCCTGGGGGCGCTGTAGTTCTCGCTGCGCCCGGAGCGCACCATCACCTGCGCGCCCGCTTCCCTCAATATCTCTCCCACCGATTCGGCGGTCATCGGCGCCGACGTCGTCTCTTCCATATCGTTCAAACCTCCAGTCTCAGTTCGATGCCCCAGTGGGCCGGTTTCTCCCCTTGGGCGGTCAGGACCCACAGGGTCGGCAGCTCCATCTGCTCCGGAACCGGGCCGATGCCGTCGGTGAGATAGATGACCGCGGCGGGGAGGGGATGCATGGTCCTGGCGTACTCGAAGACCGGGCGCAGGTCGGTGAAGCCGCCGCCGTCGTAGCGCTCCGGCACGAACGCGTTTCCCTTGAAGGCCTCGACGTGCTGGATGCGGCTGTTGGCGTAGAGCACGGTGATGGCGGCGTCGCGGCCGCGGGCGATCTGCACCAGCTCGCGCGCGAAGGCCTCGCGCAGCTCCACGATGTCGGTGGAGTCGCTCACGTCGATGCCCACCAGGAGCGTCAGGCGGTGGCGCTTGCGCGACCCCGGCGTGTCGTGCTCGAAGCGGCGGTGCTCGCGCATCCAGGTGCTCTTCCTGCCGATCCTCCCCGCGGTGGCCACGAACTGTCGCAGCACCTGGCGCCAGGGAATGGGGGATGGGCGCAACAGGGCATCCACCACCCCCCTCACCTCGGCCGGGGCCTCGCCGTCGCTGCCGCGCAGGCTCTCCCGGGTCACCGCGCGCAGCATCTCCTCGGCCAGGGGCAGTGGAGTGCTGTCCGCGTCGCTCCAGATGGCGTGGTCGTCGAGCGTGGAGGCGCCGGCCGGGTCCTTCCCCGCGCCCGAGGCCCCCTCGATCTCCTGCGCCTCGTCGCCGAAGCCGCTGCCCGCCAGGTTGCCGACGTCGAAGGGGCGCACCAGCAGCCGGTAGTACTCCTCCGCGGCCAAGCCGTCGGGGAGATCGAACTGGGCCGGGTAGACGGCGCCTTCCGGGAGACCCGGCGTGTCGGGGTTGATGGCCAGGTCGCAGCAGAGGTCCCAGTCATGGGAGTTCTTCCCCTTGCCGCGCAGCATGTGCAGGTGCAAGAGGTGCTTCACCAGGTGTTCGAGCAGCGCCTGCTGTTCTGACGCGCTGAGCATGGAGAAGGAGGCGGGATCGACGGCGAGGGTCGGGGTGCCGTTACGGATGGTGACGCCGGCAGGCTTGCCGGAGAGGGGGCGCTCCTCGCGGCGCAGGTTGAGCAGGAAGTGGCCGTAGAAGGGGCGCTCCTTCAAAAGCCGCACCACGGCGTTTTGCAGCGTGCCGGGCGACACGGCTTACCCGGCCTGCTGGCTGATCGCCTGCATGGCGTCGAAGATGACCGCGTCGTGCTTGTCCTTCACCAGCACGAGCGCCACTTCCGGGATCTTCAGAAGCGACTTCACGAAGCCGAAACGGAGGTCGCGCGGCAGCACGGCGATGTAGGCGACCAGGTTGTCCTCCTGCTCCCCGGTGAGTTCCGGGGAGACCTGGAGCAGGGCGGAGAGGTCGTTGATGGTGGCGGCCTGCACGTCGTCGCGCTGCGCCTCGGCCCGCCCGGCCACGGCCGCCCAGTCGTTCAATATCTCGTCCGCCGTCACCGGCCTCCCCTTGCGGTCCGAGAGCCAGCGCATGAAGGCGATGGCCGCCTCCTTGCCGACGATGCCGGAGTAGACCTCCATCTCCAGTTCGGCCGGGAAGCGGCAGTTCTTCTTGAGCACGCTGACCATCTCCCAGGCGCGCTCGCTCGGCTCCACCTGCATCTCCATCGGCATCCCCTGCTTGGCGAGGAAACCGTGGTTGCCGGCCAGGAACTGGCGCACCTCGCCGGCGAACTCCCGCTTCTGTGCGTAGCGGGCCCAGCACTGGTAATCGGTCTCCACGAAGAGCATCACCATGCGGTCGACGAGGGCACGGTCCAGGGTCGCCACCTGGTAGCTTCCGTCGGGAGGGTTGATGCTCACCACGACCTTGTGGCTGCGGGAAAGGGTGTGGGTGTGGATGGCGCGCAGCATCCCCTCGGCCGGCGGCTCCACGAACTGGAAGATCGCCTGCAGGGTATCCTCCTGCTGGGCCCGGTTCAACTCGTCGCAGTGGATCACGGTGGGGGCGTCCTCGTCGCCGGGGAGCCAGGACGGGCGCGACCACTGCATCACCTCGCCGCTTCGGAACGGGATGCCGACCAGGTCGCCCACCTCCATCTGCCCCAGGCGCAGCGAGACGTAGCGCCGGTCCAGCTCGCGGCAGGCCTGGAGTATCCCCGCGCTCTTGCCCACGCCGCGGTGCCCCACCACGCAGGGGGTGAGGTCGGTCTTGGAGAGGATCTCCTTCACCACGATCTTCATCTGTTCCACGTTCATGTCGCGTCCTTCCCTTGCCGTTGTAACTGTGTCGATCCGCCATCTTACACAAAATGAAAACCATTGGCCACGGAGAAAATCCGGCTGAATCCTCCTTTCACCGAAGGAGGGGACAGGCTCCGCCAGGTGCCTGTCCCCTTAGGGGCTTGGGGTAAGGTGGATGGGCGGAATTGAGCGTTCCGCTAAAGGGACAGGCACCTAACGGAGCCAGTCCCTTCTGCTGCCTTTTGGTCTCGTTCCCAAGGTCCGCCTTGGGAACGCAAAGCCTCTCGGAAACTCCAACTTCCCTCGGATGCAAAGCTGGAGCTTTGCGCCATATGGGGTTCCCAAGCTGGAGCTTGGGAACCAGGAACAAAGCGTCGCCCGTGAACGAAGGTTCCCCCCTTTGCGAAGGGGGCAGGGGGGATTTGCTTTTGTGTCACCCGCACAACCGACATTTTTGAGGCGTTGGACGAAATTAATTTTATTGGTAGTATTACCGCTGTTGTCAAAACCAGCGGACGGAGGAGACGGTATGGGACACAAAGAGTGCTGCGAAGGGGGATGCATGGTGAAGCTGGTAGTGGGCGGCCTGATCGGAGCGGGCCTTGCTCTTTTGCTGGCTCCCCAAGCCGGGAAGAAGACGCGGAAGTACCTGGCGTCGCTGGCCGAGGAGATGGGGGGCAAGGCGAACGAGGCGGTGAGCGACTTCGCCGAGACCGTTTCCGACTTCGTGGACCGCGCCAGCGACCGCGCCTCCGACTTCCTCAAGGAGAAGGAAGGGCTCACCAAGGAGTCCAAGAAGACGTTGCTGGCGGCCCTGGAGAAGGCCCAGGAAAAACTGGAAGAGCAAAGGAAGAGGTTGGCGGACAGCATCTAGCGTTGCGTTCGACGCTTCACAATCAAAAACTGGAGGTACTACCATGGCAAAAGAACCCTGGGTCGACCAAGACGTCTGCATCAGCTGCGGGCTTTGCACGGACAACGTGCCGGAAGTGTTCCGGTTTGCCGACAACGGCAAGGCGGAAGCCTATGACCCGGCCGGCGCTTCCGAGGACGAAATCCAACGTAACGCCATCGACGTCTGCCCGGTGAGTTGCATTCACTGGCGCTGACCCCTCAAAAGCAGCAGCAAAAAAGGCCGCGCCCCTAACGGGCGCGGCCTTTTTGTTTCAAGCCCCCCTCTCCCTTTGGGAGAGGGGGGCCGGAGGGCGGGTGAGGGGGGATGCCGGCCAGGAATATTTTGCCTGTGGCAAGGCCCTCACCCTGGCCCTCTCCCAGAGGGAGAGGGGAGGTGGACATCATTTCCAGGGCTTTATCTGCGGCTGCAGATCGCTACTTTCCCGGCCTGTTGGCCGGCCGCCCCGTGATCACCACCAGGGGGCCGTTCTTCACCTTGTGGAACCCGCCGGTATCGCTGCGGGGATCGACCGCCCACCGGTACAGCGCCTTGGCGTCCTCCAGGAAGGGCCTGGTCAGTTCGTGGTAGTGCTTCCCGTTCACCTTGCGGTCGTATCTTCGGTAGTAGTCGTACTGCATCTCCTCGTCATAGAGCCCGATGCAGCCGTGCGAGACCGGGTAGCCCGGGAGGTCGCGGCCGTGGATCCAGTAGGAGGGCTCCTCGTCCTTGCTCGTGTCCACCCAGAACCTGAGCCCGTAGTGCATGGGGTAGGGGCGGCCGATCTCCTCCACCTGGTACACGTTGGAGTGGTGGCTGCGGTCGGCGGCATCGACCCGGAAGGTGCCGTTGGGGACCATCATCCCCTGCACCCCGAGCGCGATGGGGGAGGAAAAGATCAGCTTGCCGTACTGGTAGGCTCCCAGGAACATCTCGGTCTGGTCCACCAGTATCAGTTTCGGCTCCCGCGCTCCCTGCGGGTAGGCAAGCGGCATGGGGTTGAAGTTCTTCACCTGCGCCAGGTCCCTGGGTACCTTGATGGAGACGCCCCCCAGGAAATGGCGCCGGTCCATCCGGTTGAAGCGCAGCACGTCGCGCCAGTAGCCGCCGAAAAGCCGCTGCGGGGTGTCGCTCCAGGTGAGCTTGCGGCAGCTCCACTTGATGCGCGAGTCGCTCGGGTAACTGATGTCGCACAACGACTTGACCTTGGGGGCGGCACCGGCGCTGGCCGTCACCAGCATCAAGGCGGCAGCGAGCAGCACCAGCCTGCCGGGCCATCCCATGTTGTTCCTGCCCTCACTCCCCATCAACGGTCCTCGTCTGGATCTTTCCAATTAAAAGTTAAAAAAGATTAACAGTAAAGAAAACCGTGTCAATGAGCGCAGCGGCGCGCGCCGGGCCCGGAACCCCCCGAATCGAGAGGGGACTTTTTTTTCTCAACGCGAAGGCTATACTCTTCTGATTGGAATTTTCCAATATTTTGATCGGCGCACCGGCTTGGGCCGACGGACTTAATGTGAAAGGAGTCACGATGGGAAAGGGGAGAGTGCCTGCGCCCGTGCGCGCCGGCGTGGTGATTCTTTGCCTGAGCGTCTGCGTGCTTTTGTCTGTGGCGCGCCAGGCGCAAGCCGACGCGGCTGCGGACATGCAGGCCTACTGCAGCGTCCCGCCCCTTCCCGGGGTGAAGCCCAACCTGCTGCTTTTGCTGGACAACTCGGCGAGCATGTACGACCTCGCTTACACGACCCCGCAGACCTTCTGCCTTGACGACAGCTTCGACCCTGCCGCCAGTTATCCCGGGTATTTCCAGCAGGGCACCGTCTACCAATATTCCACGGCCACCGACCGCTTCGTGGCCGCTGCCGGGACCGGCATCGACAGTAGCGCCTGCAACCAGGCCAAGGCCGCCTATGTCTGCGTCAACCTCAACAAGACCAGCAAGAAACTGGACAATTTCATCGCCACCGGCAAGTTCCTCAACTGGCTCGCCATGAGCAAGCTCGACCTGGAAAAGCTGGCCCTGACCGGCGGCAAGTACGACCCGGGGACGGGCCTGCTGCAGGCGGAGTCGCGCGGCTGCCTTGGGAAGCGCTACGTGAAGATGGTCAAGGACGCCAACGGCACCCCTCTGCCGGTCACCTTCGGGGTGCGCGGGCCGATCCCCGCCGAAACAGGGTATGTGCAGCAGGGCAACCACGGCGGCCCGAGCCGAATCGACATCTACCCCGCGGCCTACAACAAGAGCGACTGCCTTTTAGCCGTGCAGAAATGGCAGGAGCGGGCACCGGCCAGCGAGGTGGCTACCGCCGCCGCCACCTGCATGGGTAAACTGGAGGACCCCGTCGGCGTGCCGACCGCCGGCAAGGTCTTCGCCGAGATCATGAGCTACTGCTACAACTACCTGGCCGGCACCGACATCATCTACAGTGACCTGTTGAACAACCTGCTGCCCGATTGCCGCAAACGCTACGTCTTCTTCTACAGCGCCCAACCGACCAAGATACCCAAGAACGTCGGGGACGACGTCTGCGGCAAAGACCTGTTCCACAGTCTCCTGTACCATGGCAGCACCGCCTCGACCCAGGGATACCTCGGGCAGTGCTACAGCCAAGGTGGCTTCGGCGAGGAATGCTCGGTGAACCAGACCAAGGATTTCTGCGCCGAGGTGGAGAAACCGTGGCTCGACGACCCATCGGCCAACGCCGCGCAGGCCGGAACCAACGCGAGCCTCCCCGCCTTCATCCTGGACGCGGGGATCACCAACCTCGGCAAGGTCACGGCAACGCTCCAGGTCCGGCTGGCCCCGCCAGCGGCGCCGACGGGGCTGATCCAGCAGTTCGCCGACGACATCAACTTCGGCGCCATGATCTTCAACGACAACGGGGCCGGCTCCGAGTGCGGCGCCATTCCCTGCGTGAAGCACTGCAGCAGCGATCCGGCGCCGCGCAGGGAATGCTACTCCGACGGCGACTGCGGTACCGGGACCTGCAGCGAGGACACCCGTACCGACGGGGGGCGGATCATCTCCTATATCAACTACGGGGAGGCCGGCGACCATGGCAAGGGGCTCGTCGCGGCCGTGGACGCCGTCAGGGGGACGTCCTGGACGCCGCTGGCCGAGGCTTTCTACGAAGCGATCGGGTACTATGCGGAAAAGGGGACCTTCCGTCTCCAGTCCGGCGACTTCGACCCAGCCTATCCCCCTTCGAAGTACAGCTGCCAGAGAAACAACATCCTCATCGTCACCGACGGCATGTCGAGCGCGGACCGTGCCGCCGCCGTCAACAGCTACCTGGCCGCAGCCACAGCGGCCTGGGTCAATCCCGCCGACGGCATGCCCGCCAGCCTCACCACCACCGCGAGCACGCCCGCCGGATCCCCCCCGGAGAACCTCGGCAGCTACAACCTCGACGACCTGGCCTGGATCGCCCGGCACAAGAACATCTTCGACCCTGCCCAGCCCATCGCGCGGCACAAGGATTACATCACCACCCACGTGGTCTACACCGGCCCCCCCTGCGGCGATCCTGCCAGCAGGGCCGGGTACGACGCCGACGGCAACTGCACCACGTCCGACGAGGGAAAGCCCGAGAAGCTGATGCAGCTGACCGCCGCCAACGGGGGGGGAGGCATCAGGAGCGTCTACAACCCGGCCGGCCTGCAGAGTGCGCTGGTGACGGTGCTGCTGCAGATCGCCGGAGGTTTCAACACGGGAACCAGCAGCTCGTTGCTGGCAACGGGGGAGGGGAACGGGGCCCTGTTCCTGCAGCCCCAGTACTATCCGCAGAAGAGCTTCGACGGCGGCAAAACCTCCGGGATCTGGATCGGAGAGCTGCAGACGCTCTGGTACTACATCGACAACTTCATGGGCGGCGGCTCCGGGGGGGGCAGCCGCATCAGGGAGGACACCCGGGGCAACAAGGTCCTCGATCTGAAGCTGGACCGGGTGGTCGAGTTCACCGTCGATCCCGCCTTAAAGGAGAGTCGTGCCAGGCTCTCCGTCGATGCGGACGGCGACGGCAGCGTCGATCCGGTCCAGGCCGCGGGGTACCCCCTCACCGTCCTCCCCGAGGCGGTGCAGAGCCTGTGGCGCGCGGGGCGCCAGCTCTGGGAACGTGCCCCGGAGACCAGGACCATCTACACCCAGACCGGCGGCACCTCCCTGGTCCCGTTCCTGGACACCTCGTCGGCGGTCAACCGGCAGCTGCTCCTGGCCCAGGACCAGGCGGAAGCGAACCAGATCGTGGCTTTCGTCAAGGGGAGCGACGACATCAAGGGGGAGAGCGGGGCCGCCACCAGGGACCGCCGGCTCAACGCCTATGGCGGGACCGGGACCAAGGTCTGGAAGCTCGGCGACATCATCTCGTCCACCCCGGTACTGCAGTCGGCGGCCCCCCTGGGGAGCTATCATCTCACGGGGCCGGCGGGCTACGGGGACCTCTCCTACCGCAAATTCATCGATCAACCGGCTTACGCCGGCCGCGGCACCGTGTACGTCGGGGCCAACGACGGCATGCTGCATGCCTTCAGGCTGGGACAGAGCCGGGTGCACCCGGTCGACCAGGAGGTCTGGCCCCGCACGCAGAAAGCGGTTCTGGACGGGAGCGATCCGGGCAAGGAGGAGTGGGCCTTCGTCCCCAAAAACGCGCTCCCCTACCTCAGGTACCTCAAGGAGCCCCCTTACCTGCACCTGTACTACGTGGACGGCGCCGGTACGCTTCTGGACGCAAGCCTGGGCGACCCCGCCCTGTGCAGCCGCGACAGGTACTGGGACTGCGCCAAGGACAACAGCGCCGGGAGCAACTGGCGCACGGTCCTGATCGGCGCCATGGGGCTCGGGGGCGCCAGCCGCCTCCCCGACGGCCCCGCCTGCGTGGACGCCGGGGCCACGGCGACCTGCGTCAAGGCGCCGGCTGCCGGCGTGGGCGGGCTTTCCTCCTACTTCGCCCTGGACGTCACCACCCAGGCGGGCGACGGCTCCGGCACCCCCCGGTTCCTGTGGGAGTTCTCCCACCCGGACCTCGGCTTCGCCACCTCAGGCGCCGCCATCATCCGCGTCAAGGCGCGCACCGTCAACGGTCAAAACCAGGAGGTTCACGATCCGGACAAGAACGGGCGCTGGTTCGCCGTCTTCGCCTCGGGACCGACCGGAGCGGTCGACAGGAAAACGCGCCAGTTCACCGCGGTGTCGGACCAGCCCCTGAGGCTCTTCGTCGTGGACCTGAACGCCGTACCGCCGCTCACCCAGGGGCGCAACTACTGGGTCATCGAGACCGACATACCCAACGCCTTCGGCGGCAGCATGGCCGGCGCCGGGATCGATGCCGACAAGTGGAGCGGCTCTGCCGACGGCAATTACGAGGACGATGCCCTCTACGTCGGTTACACCAGGGCCGCCACCGGGGGAGGGTGGACCGGCGGGGTGCTGAGGCTTTTGACCTACGAGGACCCGGACCCGGCCCACTGGAAACCGGGCATCGTCATAGACGACGTCGGTCCGGTCACCGGGGCCATCGGCAAGCTCCAGGACCGGCAGTACAAGCGCCTGTGGCTCTACTTCGGCGCCGGAAGATACTTCAACAGGGACGATGACCTCTCGGCAGCGCGCGCCCTCTACGGTGTCAGCGAGCCCTGCTACGACGCCGGTAAGAACACCTTCTTCAAGGGGGCCGGTTCCTGCAGCAGCGCGACGCTGCGCCTGTCCGACCTGACCGACGTCACCGATGTCGCCAGGGTGGTGCAGCCCAGGGACCAAGGGGAGAGCTACCATGGCTGGGTGATAAAACTCGACGCCGCCTCCGGCACCTTCGGCAGCGAGCGCGCCATCGACAGCCCGACCACCCTGACCGGAGGCGCGGTCTTCTTCCCGACCTTCCAGCCGTCCCTGGATCCCTGCCAGGAGGGGGTCTCCTACCTGTGGGGGGCCCACTACAGCACCGGCGGCCCCACCAGGTCGCTGTCGGCCCAGGCCCTGATGCCGCTCTCCAGCGGCGGCATCCCCAGCCTCGACATCGCTCTCATGCCGGACCGCGACCACCGGCGCACCCCTCCCCAGACCGGCAAAGGGGTCAAGCCCCGCCTGGTCACCAACAGCGGCTTGAAGGCTTTGAAGAAGATCATCCATATTCAGGAGCGCTAAGGCATGAGACGGATCACCCCGGCATCAGGACGGAGCATCCTGGCAGCGGCAGCCGCAGCAATCCTTTTCCTGTTGCTGTGCTCTCTACCCGCCCGGGCAGGGGCCGCCTGGACCCTGGACGGTTTCGGCATCCGCCCCGGCGGGAGCGCGGCCATCAACGGCGTGGTCCATGCCGTCGCGGTGCAGCGACAGGACGCGAAGATCCTGGTGGCGGGGGAGTTCACCCTGACCGGCGGTATCCCGGCGGTGACGCGCACCAACCTGGCCCGGCTGAACCACGACGGCACCCTGGACGCCTCGTTCGACCCGCCGGCGCCCGCCGGCCCGGTCTACGCCTTGGCGCTCCAGCCCGACCCGGTGGCCCCGGGCAACCCGGACTACATCTGGATCGGCGGCAGCTTCACCGACGTCGGGGGGACCAACCGCAAGGGTTTGGCGCGGCTTGCCGGGGGGACCGGAACCCTCGACCCCCTCGACCCGGTCACCACCCCGCTGGCGGTGACCGTACTCGCGCTCGACCTGCTCCCCGCGGGCGCGGGCCTGCTGGTGGGGGGTGAGTTCCGGGAGCTCAAGGCGGGCCTGCCGACCAGGAACCTGGCGGGGGTCGCGGTTGCCGGGGGCGCCGCCGGGACGCTCAACTGGACCTACACGGGCGGGCTCAACGACGACGCCGGCAACGTGGCGGTCAACGCCATAGCGCTCCAGGACGGCGCCGTGGTGGTGGGCGGGGAATTTGTCACTCCCTGGTCCGCCAACCTGGCCCGTTTCTCGGCATCGGGCGTCTACGACGCGGGCTTTCGCCCCACCTCTCCCAACGCCGCGGTGCGCGCCCTGGCCGTGCAGGCCGACGGCAAGATCCTTTTCGGCGGGGAGTTCTCCGGCGCATTCCTGTCCCGCAACTACCTGGCGCGGCTGAACCGGGACGGGACGCTGGATGCCTTCGATCCCGGCTTCGCCAGCGCCGCCGGGGCAGGGGTTTTGGCGCTGGTCGTGGAGCCGGACGGCGCCATCATCGCGGCGGGGACCTTCAGCGCCGGCGCAGGTCCGACGCAGCGCTGGAACCTGGCCCGCCTCAGGATCGACGGGACCCTCTCGGAAACCGTGTTCCCCCCGCCCGACGGGGCGGTCCGGGCGCTGGCCCGGCAGGGGGACGGCTGCCTCCTCGCCGCCGGCGCCTTCGGCAACGTCGGCAGCGTCACCCGCACCTCGCTGGCCCGTTTCTACCCCTACGGCGCCCTGGACGACGACCTGCCCCAGGTGGTCGATGACGGCGGCCTGGTCAACCGCCTCTCCTTGCACCCCGACGGCCGGACCACCGTAACCGGCCTCTTCGAACAGGTGCTGGGCGCGGGGAGGTTCCACATCGCGCGGCTCAGGGGGGACTGGTCCATCGATCCCGGCTACGACCCCAACCTCAATCTCGGGCAGCAGGCCTTCACCCTCGTGCCCCTGCCCGACGACGCGCTCCTGATGGGAGGGGACTTCATCACCATCAACGGCGACCTTCAGGTCCAGATGGTGCGGATAGACGGCGCCGGGGTCCCCGGGCCTGCCTCCTTCAACAGCGTACTCGGCGGCTACCTGCAGTTCTTCGGCTATATCAACGCCTTGACCGTTGCCGGGGACGGCACGATCTACCTGGGCGGGGACAACGTCGACGTGTCCCCCTACCGGTTCATGTCCCGGCTCTTCGGCACGGGCGTTCACGACCCGGGCTTCGTTCCGCCCGGCGAGGTGGATGGTGTGGTGACCGCCATAGCCATACAGCCCGACGGCCTGCTCCTGGTCACCACGGACACGGGCAAAGTGCTGAGGCTGCTCCCTGGCGGCTCGCTCGACCCGGCCTGGCACGGCGGCACCCCCCTGCAGCTGGGGGGAAAGATCGACCACCTAGTGCTGCTCCCGGACGGGCGCATCCTGGTCTCGGGATACACCCTGCGTCCGGGGAGCGTGGTCGAGGCGGGGAGCGGGGCGACCGTGGCCGTGTCGCGCAACCTGGTGCGCATCTCCGGCAACGGTATCGTCGACGACGGCTTCGTCATCGAGGCCTTGTACACCCACGACGGCTCTTTCGATGACCACGTCCTGGGGGTTACCGTGCAGACCGACGGCAGCCTCATCATCTACGGCGTCTTCGACCAGATCCGCGACGGCTTCGGCACCGTCATCCAGCGGGACTACGTCACCCGCGTGACACCGGAGGGGCGCCTCGACCCCGCTCTCGACCTGGGCCCCTTCTCCTTTGCCGGCGGGACCCCGGTGAGCCAGGTCGAGACGGTCAACCTGCAGCCGGACGGCAAGATGCTGGTGGGGGGGGATTTCATCGGCCTGAACGGGAGGAACAAGCTGGTCCGCTTCTCCAACGGCTGGAGCTCGGAAGAACTCTCCGTCTCCGATACCGGCGACAAGGTGACCTGGCTCCGTTCCGGGACCTCGCCCGAGCTGTGGCGGGTGACCTTCGAGTACTCGGAAAACCCCGACGCCGCGGTTCCGATCTGGGTCCCGCTGGGGAACGCGCGCTGGGTCGCGGGGAGGTGGGAGCTGGACGGGCTCGACCTGGCGCAGTTCGGCACCAGCGTGAACCGCTACGTCCGTGCCAGGGGGTACGTCGCCTCCGAGCGCGGCACCCTCGGCTCGCCGGTCGAGTCGGTCCGCCTTTACTACCTGAAGCCGCAGACCATCACCATCACGGTGAGCGCCGATGCCCAGAGCAAGGTGTACGGCCAGGACGACCCCCCGCTCACCTACACCTTTACCCCGGCCCTGAACGGCGGCGACCAGTTCACCGGCGCCCTGTCCCGGATCCCGGGGCGGGACGTCGGTGTGTACGCCATCACGGCCGGCACCCTCGCCCTGGGGAGCGGCTACCAGCTGGTCTACCGCGGGGCGAACCTGACCATCACCCAGGCCGACCTGTTGATCACCGCGGCGGATCAGACCAAGACGGCGGGTTCCGCCAACCCGCCCCTGAGCGCCAGGTACACCGGCCTCGCCCCCTGGGACACCAAGGACACCCTGGGGGGCGCCCCCCTGATCAGCACCGCCGTCGACGCCGCCACCGGGCGGGGGAGCTATCCCATCCACGCCGCCCTGGGGGGGATCACCAGCGCCAACTACCGCTACAGCTTCGCCGACGGCACTTTCACCGTCACCGGGCGACCGCAGCTGATCACCTTCAACCAGCCGCCGGCAAAGAGCTACGGCGACGCCCCGTTCGCCGCGGCAGCCAGAGCCGACAGCGGCCTGCCGGTCGGCTACGCGAGCTCCAACCCGGGGGCGGCCACCGTAGTCAACGGCGAGATCCGCATCGCGGGCGCGGGGAGCACCGTGATCACCGCCACGCAGGGGGGGGACGCCATGTGGGATCCGGCTCCCGAGGTCCGGGTGACCCTGGACGTCGGCAGGGCGGCGCTGCGCATGACGGCCCAGGACAAAAGCCGCGCCTACCTGACGCCGAACCCCGAGCTCACGGTGAACTTTCTGGGCTTTGTCTACGGCGAGGGCTCCTCCGTCCTCACCGGCACCCCGCTCCTCTCCACCGCCGCGACCCTGACCAGCGCCGTCGGGAGCTACCCCATCGTCGCCGCGGCCGGGACCCTGCGCGCCGCCAACTACGACATCGTCCCGGTCAACGGCACCCTCACCGTGTTCAAGTCGTGCCAGGAGATCACCTTTCCCGTCATCCCGGAGCGGACCTTCGGCGATCCCCCCTTCGAGATCGTCGCCTCCGCCTGCAGCGGGCTGCCGCTCAGCTTCAAAAGCTCCAACCCGGAGGTGGCCCGGGTGGACGGCAACGTGATCACCGTCGTCGGGGCGGGGAGCGCCGTGATCACGGCCGGCCAGCCGGGCAGCGGGGACCTGGAGACGGCGCCCGAGCAGTCCCAGCCCTTCGTGGTGCACAGAAGCGGGCAGCAGGTGAGCTTCTCCTCGCCGGCCCAGAGGGTGGTGGGGGATCCCCCCTTCGACCTGAAGGGGAGCGCCTCCAGCGGCCTGCCGCTTAGCTACGCCAGTTCCGACCCCGCCGTGGCGACCGTTGCCGGGAGCACGGTGACCGTGGTCGGCGCCGGGACCACGGTGCTGAGCGCGCTGCAGGGGGGGAGCGGCAACTACCTCCCGGCGCTGCCGGTGTCCCGCACGCTCACCGTGGCCCAGGAGGGGACGCCGCCGCAGCTGCAGCTCTCCACACTGAACTCCGGGGCCACGACCGCCAACCCGGTGCTGAACATCATGGGGCGGGCCCGGGACGCCTCGGGGATCGCGAGCCTCACCGTGGCCGGCGTGGAGCGGCGCGCCGACGCGGCGCTCTTCAGCGCCGCCGTCCCCCTGGCCGAAGGGGAAAACGCCGTCGCCGTCACCGCCCGCGACGGCGCCGGCAACGTGACCACGCACAGCTTCACCGTCACCCTGGATGCGCTGGCGCCGGTGCTTACGCTTTCCGCACCGGCCGACAACAGCGTCACCGATGCCGTGAGCTGCGCCGTCACCGGCACGGTGACCCCGGGGAGCACGGTGACCATGGCGGTGAACGGCGCGGCGCTGCAGTTCCTGCCGGTGAGCGGGGGGAGCTTCACGGGGAGCGCCCTCCTGGCCCAAGGGGTCAACACCATCGAGCTCACCGCGGAACGGGACGGGCGCAGTTCGCGCAGCAAGCGGAGCGTCACCTGCGACCCGGCGGCGCCGGCGCTGGCAATTACCGACCCGGTGCAGGACCTGAGGACCGAGGCGGAGTCGGTGACCGTCCGCGGCACGGTGGGGAGTGCCGCAGCCGGGGGGGTGCAGCTCGAGGCCGCGGGGGCGCTCTACACCCCCGAGGTGGTGGGGGGAGCCTTCCGGCAGCAGCTGCCGCTGGCCCCGGGGGAAAACCGGGTCACGGTGCGGGCGGTGTCGGGCAGCGGGACCGCGAGCCTGGCGCAGCGCAACCTGGTGCGCATCGAGCGCATCGGCGGCGACCTGGACGGCAACGGCAGCGTCGACATCCAGGACGCCCTGCAGTTACTGAAGATCTCCCTGGGGACGCAACCCGCCGGCGCCGCGGCGCTCGCCCACGGTGACCTGGCCCCGGTGGTGAACGGCGTGTCCCGGCCCGACGGGGTGATCGACGTCGGCGACCTGCTGGTATTGTTGCGCAGCATCGTGGGGCTTTCGCATCTGTGAGCCTGACAACTTTTCCTTGCCTTTCCCGCTCCAAAATCGTATAGACCTCTCTAATCTAACGACCGGGGGCGGCGCATGGACAGGACTTGGCGATACATCTTGGCGGGCATGGTGCTGGCGACCCTGGCCCTCGGCGCGGGATGCAGCTCCAACCGCGAGTTGCCGCGGCGTATCACTGAGAGCCTGGACGGCATCGCCCGCAGTTCCCGAAGCAGCCAGTTCCTCTACGTCGACCCCGGCACTCCGGGGCACCCGCAGGCGACCCTCTACCCGGTGCGGCGCTCGCTGTTGGGGTGGGAGCTCGCCCTGGCGCCGGTCCCGGTGAACCTGGGGCGCAACGGCGTGGCGCCACCGTTCGAGAAGCGGGAGGGGGACGGCCGGACCCCCGCCGGCATCTTCCCGCTGCGCACCGCCTTCGGCTCTCCGCAAGGCCTTCCCGGCAGCTTCCCCTACCGCCGGGTAGATACCCAGGACCTCTGGGTGGACGACCCGCACTCCCCGGATTACAACCGCTGGGTCTGGCGCGGCGAGACCAGGGCCGCCTCCTTCGAGGAACTGCTGCGTCCCGACCCGCTCTACAAGTACGCCCTGGTGCTCGACTACAACACGGACCCGGTCGTGCGCGACCTGGGCAGCGCCATCTTCATCCACGTCGAGCGCGGGGCGGGCAGCGCCACCGCCGGCTGCGTCTCGCTGCCGGAAACAGAACTGGTGCAGCTGATCGGCTGGCTCGACCCGGAACAGCGCCCCCAGGTGGTGATCGGCAGCGCCTCCGCCGTGGCGGCCACCCTGGCCGGCATCGTCGAGCAGCTTCCCGCCGACCTGCCGGCCGGGCTGAAGGGGAGGCTCTCCGAGGGGGAGCGCATCCTGGCGCTGCGCCACGGCGCCGGCGGCTTCTTCGCCGCGGCGGTGTCGCTGCCGGCCAGCGTCGGGCAACAGATGCAGCAGAAGCAAAGCTGGCGCCCGGAGTGCCCGGTCCCCCTGGACCAGCTTGCCTACCTGGTCACCTCCTACTGGGGCTTCGACGGCGCCCCCCACTACGGCGAACTGGTGGTGCACCAGGCGCTGGCCGCCTTCTTCATGGACTCCCTGCACCACGCCTACAACGGGCGCTTCCCCATCGAGCGCATGGAGCTCATCGACGCCTACGACGGCGACGACTTCCGCTCCATGGCGGCCAACAACTCCTCCGCCTTCAACTGCCGCGAGGTCCCCGGCAGGCCGGGCGTGTTCTCCAGGCACAGCTTCGGCGCCGCCATCGACATCAACCCGCGCCAGAACCCCTACCTGATGCTGGAAGAGGGGGGGCGGGCTCAGGCGGCGGGGATCACGGCCGCCGCAGCGGCGCAGCAGTTCTGCCTGGGGAACCCCGCCCTGTGCCGGGTCCTGCCGGCCGCCTCGGCCGACCACCTCGACCGGCACAACCAGCGCCCCGGCATGCTGCAGCAGGGCGATCCGCTCACCGCCCCCTTCCGCCAGCGCGGCTTCACCTGGGGGGGGAGCTGGCGCTTCCCCGACTACCAGCACCTCGAGTACGACCTGGGGAAGCTCCTATCACCTCCCTAACCTGGCTTTGGTTCGGTCTGCTGTGGCAATTTTTCTGTTTGCCTCCGGCATCACCGGGGCCACCTCCATGAGTCGGCATGGCACTGTGCGCTTGGCTGGATGGCCACGGCAAGGGCCGGTCGGTTAGGACAGGGGAGTAAGACTGAAACAGAGGGAGTAAGGCGGGGACAGTGGAGTACCAAAGACAACGGCGCGTCACCTGGAGGTGACGCGCCGTTGGGCGTTGCAGGGGGAGCTTGGCGTCAGATGCCGCTATCGTTGGCCAGCATCTTCTCCGCCACCTGGCGGCTGTCCACCCGGTAGGCTCCTGACTGGATGCGCGCCTTGAGGTCCGCTACGCGCCGGGCCTGCTGCCGGTCCAGTTCGTCGGTTGAGATCTGGGACAGGGAGGTGGCAAGCTCGACCAGGTCCTCCTGTCGCTCGGGGCGCCCCTCAGGCTGCCGCGCCCGGGTCCGCTGCGGGGCGTCCATCCTTCCCTCTACGGGAACGGCAGGCTTGGCCTGCTCTATCTTATCGGTGATGTTCATAACTCCGGCTCTTTGCTCGTTGTGGTTGTGTACGCAGGAACTATTTGAATGGTAATAGTTTTTGTCGACAAAACCCAGTGATTTTTATTTCATTATCAATGCCACCTGGGACTGCCTGCAACAGGGGGCGGCGTCGTTGCCCCGCTGTCGGGACAGTCATTGTCATCCCGTCTGAGTGCAGTTCCCTGCTCGCTCATCAGTCTCCCGTTGCAGAACCTTTTCCCCCGCCTGTCCCCTGTTTCTTCACAGCCGCCCTTGGTGCTCACCGGCCGGGTTCTGCTCCAGTCACAGCAAAAAAACAAACATTAATCTGTTGACATTAAAAGCCTCTAAGTTATTTTAAATGGGTGCCGCCCGCCGGGTAAGAGCGGGAAGACCGGCAAAAGGAGGAGGCCATGGCCACTGTGCAGACGCAAACCCAGGCGCCGTCCACTGTTCCCGTTCCGGTAGCCAAGCATTCTTTCGGGACCTTCGCCCTGAGCGTCACCCTGTTCATCGTCCTGGCCCTCGCCCTCTTCGTGTACCTCACCCTCAGGAGGAAGGTCGACGGCAAACACGTCGACCAGAAAGCCGGTGACGAGGGGGAAGACTGAGCGGGAGGGGGGCATGGCAAGCGACCTGGCAGTATCGACGGACTGGGTATGGGAGCGGATCAAGGAAGGGGAGCCGCTCTTTTTTATCGAGCTGCACCACCCCGGCGATGCCGACTACGCCGTGCACCGGGTGCGCGGGGGGCTCAGGGTCGATTTCGACGAGGCCCGCCGGCAGCTGCCGGAATTTCCGCGCGACCGCCTGGTCGTGGTGGTCTCCGCTCTGCCCAACGACGAGCCTGCCCTGGAGCTGGCGGCATGGCTCAAGGAGAACGGTCTCCAGGCGCGGACCCTGGCGGGAGGGCTCGCCGCATACCTCGAGGCGGGCCTTCCGGCGCAGGAGGTACCGGCCGCCCGGGACATGACCCGCAATCGCGGCGAGTAAACCTGACTGTGCAGCCTTTGCGCAGCGGCTTCCAGCGCGGGTTGGCAGGTTGACACGGAAGCGAATGCAGCTATATTGGTAAACGTTAATTTTTCCGGCACTGCCCGACGGGGCATCGGGGAATCGAATCAGCGGGTTACAGGATCTTTCACGCCGGCAAGGGCCGGGATGGGATGGGCCAGCCAGAGGCCGGCTCGAAAAAATTAGCGGGAGGATCGGGAGACGATCCTTCTCAACAAGGAGGCTACCACGATGAAAAAGATCACCGGCTTCATCTGCATCATGGTCCTGGCCGTGATGGCGCTGGCCGCCACGGCGCACGCCGGAGAACGTGCGGGTGCGTTCTCCATCTCCCCCTTCGTCGGCGGCTACATCTTCGACGATTCGAAACTGCCCCAGCGCACCTACAGGGAGAACCGGATCACCGGTGGTTTGCGGCTCGGCTACGACTGGACCGACAACTTCGCCACCGAGCTCGTGGGGAGCTACCTGAGGGTGGAGGACCAGGCCACCGATCGCGAGAACGGCATGTACTCCTACCACCTGGACCTGATCTGGAACTTCATGCCCAGGTCGGCCTTCGTCCCCTATCTGGCCCTGGGCGGCGGCGGGTACACCATCAGGTACCACGGCGCCAACCTCCACGACGGCACCGCCAACGGCGGCGCCGGCTTCAAGCTGTTCTTCAACGACGACATCGCCTTCAGGGCCGACGCCCGCCGCATCATCGACTTCCAGAGCTCCGACATCGAGGAGAACATCGCCAGGAACTGGGAATACAGCATCGGCCTCACCTTCGTGATGGGTGGGCGGACCATGAAAGCCGCTCCCGCCAAGGCTGCGGCAGCCGAGCCGGGCGGCACCGTCGCCCAGACCCCGCCGCCGGCGCAGCCCGAAGCCCAGCCGCAGCCGCAGCCGGTCGCCGCCGAGCCGACCCCGGGGCACTACAAGTACTGCATCACCCTGCAGGGTGAGTTCGACATCGACAAGGCCATCGTGCGCCAGGAGCTGCGCGACCAGATCGCCCAGGTGGGCAACTTCATGAAGAAGTATCCGACCACCACCGCCGTCATCGAGGGGCACACCGACAACGTCGGTTCCTACAACCACAACATGGATCTCTCCCAGCGCCGCGCCCAGGCCGTGGTCGACGTGCTGGCCGAGCAGTACGGCATCGAGCGCACCCGTCTTGCCGCCAAGGGGTACGGCTTCACCCGCCCCATCGCCGACAACGCCACCAACGAAGGGAAGCAGAAGAACCGCCGTATCGAGGCCATCATCGACTGCGCCTTCGACGTGCAGCAGGTCACCCCGCCGGAGCGGCTGTGCATGTCCCTGGTGGTCGACTTCGACTCCGGCAAGGCCGAGGTCAAGCCGCAGTACCGCGATGAGATCGCCAAGGTCGCCGACTACATGAAGCGTTACACCACCACCACCGCGGTCATCGAGGGGCATACCGACAACACCGGCGATGCCGCCCACAACATGAAGCTGTCCCAGCAGCGCGCCCAGAACGTGGTCGACTACCTGGTCAAGAACTTCGGTATCGAGCGCTCCCGCCTCTCCGCCAAAGGGTTCGGGTCCACCCGCCCCATCGCCTACAACAAGACGGCGGAAGGGCGGCAGCAAAACCGCAGGATCAACGCCATCATCGACTGCGTCGTCAACAAGTAGCCATGACCGGCCAGGGCTCCCGCGCTCACCTGCAGCACCCTGGCCTTCGGCAATCCTGACCACCCTGCCGCAGAAATAGCCCATATCCGTATGGGCTATTTTTGTTGCCGGAGAGGGGAGAGGCAAAACCCGTTCAACGTTCAATGTTCAACGTTTCGAGGGCGAGGGCGAGGTTGAAGGTCGAAGGCTTGGGAGGTTAGCAGCGAGCGCAACAGTTGCCGTCGGGAAGTCGTGGCCGGAGCCTATGTCATCATCGAACGTTGAACGTTGAACCTTGAACGGTATTTGAAGCTCTTAGGAGGTTTCCATGCACAAACGCAAACTTGGCCGACAGGGGTTGGAGGTGTCGGCGCTGGGGCTTGGCTGCCGGGGGTTGACCTACTGCTACGGCAGCGGCGACTTGACCGAGTCGATCCGGGTGCTGCGCCGCGCCATCGAACTGGGCATCACCTTCTGGGATACCGCCGAGGTCTACGGCCCCTTCTGCAACGAGGAGCTGCTGGGACGCCTGCTGAAGGAGGTCCCGCGCCGGAAGCTGGTGCTGGCCACCAAGTTCGCCTGGCGCTTCGGCCCGCACGGCAGGCAGATCGGGCTCGACAGCAGCCCCGCCCAGGTGCGCAGGTCCATCGAGGGCTCCCTGAAACGCCTGGGGACGGACTACATCGACCTCTACTACCAGCACCGGCTGGACCCGGCGGTACCGGTCGAGGAAACGGTGGGCGCCCTGGCGCAACTGGTGGCCGAGGGGAAGGTGCGCTACATAGGCCTTTCCGAGGTGGGCCCCGGCATCGTGCGCCGCGCCCACGCCGTGCACCCGCTTTCCGCGGTGCAGTCGGAATATTCGCTGTGGGAGCGGGGGGTGGAGGACAAGCTCCTGCCGGTCCTGCGCGAACTGGGCATCGGCTTCGTCGCCTACAGCCCCATGGGGAGGGGATTTCTCGCCGGCAAGATCAGGAGCACGGACGACCTGGAGCCCTGCGACTGGCGCCGCAAGAACCCGCGCTTTCTGGCCGAGAACCTGCGCCACAACTTCACCCTGGTCTCCATGGTCAACGAACTCGCCTGCGCCCACGATGCCACCCCGGCCCAGGTGGCGCTCGCCTGGCTGTTGCGCCGCGGCAGCGACATCGTCCCCATCCCCGGGACCAGGCACCTGCGCTACCTGGAGGAGAACGCGCAGGCGGTGGGGCTTAAGCTGTGCGACACAGTCTGGTGCCGCCTGGACGAGTCGGTGTGCGGTTTCCAGGTGGCCGGCGCGCGCTCGCCCGAGGCCGCGCTCCGTTTCGTCGACAACACCGAATAGGCGGCGACGGACGGGGCTGAAACTGTATCGGGAATGAAAGGCGCAGTCATAGGATCGGCAGACACTGTCAATTGTCACTCGTCCATTGTCAATTGAGGACTCAGTTCCTATTTCCCCTTTCACTTGTTATAGTCATGGCAGGAAGCATCGCAGGTTCCCGCCACAGCTTACCGTGGGGATCACTGAACAGGCGTGGCGGAAACAGTGCCGATGCTCCCGCAACTTCAACCTCGAGGAGCAGCGCCATGACCACGCACACCGTTACCGATCCAGCCGCCGACCTGGACCAGCTCTGCATCAACACCCTGCGTTTTCTGGCCGTAGACGCCGTTCAAAAAGCCAACAGCGGCCACCCCGGCATGCCGATGGGGGCCGCTGCCATGGCGTACCAGCTCTGGACCCGCTTCCTGAAGCACAGCCCGGCCGATCCGGGGTGGTTCGACCGGGACCGCTTCGTTCTCTCCGCCGGGCACGGCTCCATGCTTTTGTACTCGCTTTTGCACCTGACCGGCTACGACCTGCCGCTGGAGGAGATAAAGCGCTTCAGGCAGTGGGGGAGCCGCACCCCGGGGCACCCCGAGCGCGGCCTCACCCCGGGGGTGGAGGTGAGCACCGGGCCGCTCGGGCAGGGCTTTGCCAACGCGGTGGGCATGGCCATGGCGGAGGCGCACCTGGCCGCCCGCTTCAACCGCCCCGGTTTCCGCCTCATAGACCACTACAGCTACGTCCTCGCCGGCGACGGGGACCTGATGGAGGGGGTGGTCTCCGAGGCGGCCTCCCTGGCCGGGCACCTGCAGTTGGGCAAGCTCATCTGCCTCTACGACGACAACCGCATCACGCTGGCCGCCTCGACCTCGCTCTCCTTTTCCGAGGACCGCGGCGCCAGGTTCGCCGCCTTCGGCTGGCAGGTGCTGGTGGTCGAGGAGGGCAACGACCTCGCGGCCATCGCCGCCGCGCTCCAAGAGGCGCGTGCCGACACCCGGCGCCCCTCCCTGATCATGGTGCGCACCCGCATCGGTTTCGGCTCGCCCGGCAAGGAGGACAGTTTCGAGGCGCACGGGGCGCCCCTGGGCGCGGACGAGGTGCGCCGCAGCAAGGAACGCCTGGGGTGGCCGGTGCAACCGGAATTCCTGGTGCCGCAGGCGGCGCTGGAGCGGTTCCGGCTGGCGCTGGAGCAGGGGGGCGCAGCGCAGCGGGAGTGGGAGGAACTGCGCGCCCGCTATGCGGTAACCTATCCCGAGCTGGCCCGCGAGCTGGCGGCGGCGGTCTCCGGGGAGCTCCCGCAGGGGTGGCAGGAGGCCCTCCCGGTTTTCGCCGCCGACGAGAAGGGGATGGCGACCCGCGCCGCCTCGGGCAAGGTGCTCAACGCCCTGGCGGCGCGCCTGCCGTTCTTCGGCGGCTCCGCCGACCTGAACCCCTCCACCGTCACGGCGCTTACCGGCCGGGGCGACTTCCAAGGCGAGGCGTGGCAGCCGGCAGACCGCCAGGGGGCGGTGGGCGGGGAGTGGGGGGCTGCGGGCGCCAACGTCCACTTCGGCGTGCGCGAACACGGCATGGCGGCCATCCTGAACGGCATGGCCGCCCACGGCGGCACCATTCCCTTCGGGGCCACCTTCCTCACCTTTTCCGATTACCTGCGCCCGTCGCTGCGCCTGGCCGCCCTCTCGGAGCTCAAGGTGATCCACGTCTTCACCCACGATTCCATCGCGCTCGGTGAAGACGGCCCCACCCACCAGCCGGTGGAGCAGCTGGCCTCGCTGCGGGCCATCCCCCGCCTTGTCGTGCTGCGCCCCTGCGACGCCAACGAAAGCGCCTTCGCCTGGCGCGCGGCGCTCTCGGTGCGCAACCGCCCGGTGGCGCTGGTGCTGTCGCGCCAGGCGCTGCCCACCCTGGACCGGGAGCGCTACGCCCCGGCGCAGGGGGTGCTGCAGGGAGGCTACGTGCTGGCCGACTTCGAGGGGGAGGGGACGCGCCTGATCCTGATCGCCACCGGTTCCGAGGTGCAGCTCGCGCTCAAGGCGCGCTTAAGGCTCAACGGCGAGGGGCTCGCCGTGCGCGTGGTGTCGCTCCCCAGTTGGGAGATCTTCGACGAGCAGCCCCTCTCCTACCGCGAGGAGGTGCTGCCCCGCGAGGTGCCGCTCAGGCTGGCGATCGAGGCGGGAAGCCCGCAGGGGTGGCACCGCTACGTCGGGGACGCCGGGGTGGTGCTCGGTGTGGAGGGGTACGGCGCCTCCGCGCCGGGAGAGCGCGTCCTGGAGGAGTACGGCTTCACCGTGGCCCACGTCTGCCGGCTCGCCCTGCAGCTCGCGGGCCGGTAAACCGCGGCGCGTAGCGCCGGTCCGGGGCGCGCCCCGGCAAGGAGCGACCATGAGGGATACGCCGGTCTCGAGGCTGTTGCAGTGCGGCCAGAGCGTGTGGCTCGACGGCGTCAGCCGCCGCGCCCTGCTCTCCGGGGAGCTGGTCGCCCTGATCCAGGAGGACGGCGTCAGCGGCGTCGGCTGCAGCACCGCCGTCCTCGAACATGCCATTGCCGCGGGAAGCGATTACGACGCCGACATCGCGCATCTGGCCCAAAGCGGCCTCCCGCCGCTTTCCATCTACGACGCGCTGCTCGTCGACGACGTCAGGGCCGCGGCGGACCTGTTGCTTCCCGTGTACCAGCAAAGCGGCGGCAGCGACGGTTTCGTCACCCTGGAGCTCTCCCCCCACCTCGCCCACGACGCCTCCGCCATGGTCCTGGAGGCCAGGCGTTTGCGCGACCTTGCCGACCGCCCCAACGTCTTCATCAAGATGGCCGGCACCCTCGAGGCGGTGGCCGCCCTGCGCCAGCTTGTGAGCGAGGCGGTGAACGTGCGCGTGGATCCCGTCTTCAGCGTCCCCCGTTACCGCGCCGTCGCCGAGGCGTACCTGGACGGCCTCTCCCGGCGCGCCGCGCGCGGACTGCCGCTGGAACGGGTGGCCTCGGTGGTGGGGCTGCCGCTGGGGGGGATCGACCGGGTGCTGGAGCCGCTTCTCTCCCGCGTGGCGCTGGCGAGCGACTCCGGCAGGGTGCTGGCCGGGGCGCTCAGGGGGGAGGGGGGCATCGCCCTGGCCAAGGTGCTGCGCGGCGTGAACCGCGAGATGCACCGCGACAGCCGCTTCCTGGCGCTGGCGGCGCGGGGGGGAAGACCGCAGCGGCTGGCCTGGGTCTGCTCGGGCGCGAAGGAAGCCGCGAGCTTCGACCTGCGCTATCCCGAGGCGTTGGTCGGGCCGGAGACGGTGCAGGTCATGTCCCCCGGCGTGCTGGCCGCCTACCGCGAGCGGGGGCGCCCGGTGAGCCGGCTCGACCTGGGGGCGCAGGACGCCCAGGCCCTGCTGGAACAGCTCTGCGCGCTGGGGATCGACCCGGACCGGCTGGCCCAGGAACTGGAGGACGAGGGGGTGCAGCGGCTGGCCCGCCCCTACGACAGCCTGTTGCGCAACATCGAGCTGAAACGGAGCGCGGCGCTCGCGGGAGGCCGGGAGGGAGGGGGATGACCTACAAGGAGTTGCAGCTGGCCCTGGCGGTGTTTGGCCTGGAGGAGCGGGCGAGCCTCAGGGAGATCAAGAACCGGCACCGCGAACTGGTGAAAAGACATCATCCCGACCTGGGGGCACCGGCGGACAGCGACGAGATGAGGAAGGTCAATGCCGCCTACCGGGTGCTGCTCGACTACCTTGCCGACTACCGTTTTTCCTTTGCAGAAGAGGAGTTCTACGAGCAGAACCCGGACGAACAGCTCAGGCGCCAGTTCTTCGACGACCCGCTTTGGGGCGGCAAGGGCTAGTCTTCAACATTAGTTTTCGTCAATATAATGTCGAAGCTGCGCAAAATGGCGGGAAAGTGCATAAAAACAGCGCCCTGGAGCTAGCACCCATCTGGGCGCGGCTTCGCTGTACACAGTTTGGTGGAAAAGGCTGTGGATAACTTTTGGGATGGGACTCCTTTCTCCCCGCAGATCATGGTTTTTTACCTTTTTGCATAAAAAATGGGCAGGCTCTTTTTGCGCCTGCCCCTGGTCTACACGGGAAAGCCCAGTTCCCGGGCTAGGGCTTCGCGGCGGTAGTCGAAGATGCCGCGCACCCGGCGCGCCACCAGGGGCGCCGCGACCCGCCCCAGGGGCCCGAAGGGGAGCACGTAGTGCACCAGGTCGGTCATCAGCGTCCCCTGCGGCGTCTCCGTGAAGATGTGCTGGTGATGCCACATCCGGTACGGCCCGAAGCGCTGTTCGTCCACGAAGAAGTACGGCTCCTGCATGTGGGTGATCTCGGTGACCCAGTTGACCGCCATCCCGAGAAAGGGGGTCACCGTGTAGGTGACGATCATGCCGGCGTGCATCTTATCGGGAAGCTCCCCGGTGATCTTGAAGCCGAGGTTGGGCGGTGTTATGCGCGGCAGGTTGCCCGGGTGCACGAAAAACTCCCAGGCCTGTTCCGGTGACAGGGGCAGCAGCTGTTCCTGCTTCATCAGGTACATCTTCATCAGCTGGTCCTTCCTTTCCCGTTTACCACAGGTCGACCTCGGTGAGCGCGGCCTGTTGCTGCTCGATCGCCTTCTGCCAGCAGTAGCGGTCGCGTTCGGCCAGTTTGCTGCTGCGGCTTGAATCGACCTTGCGGCGGTGCACGGAAAAGTCGCCGTTGGAGAAGTGGATCACCCTCCCGAAGTCCCCGCCGATGTCCATGGCGTCGATCGGTATCCGTTCCTTTTCCAGGTACTGCAGGATGAAGCGGCAGTTCACCTGCCCCACGCAGAAGAAGTTGTCGGTGACCGCGCCCGGGTTGATGATGGTGGCTCCCCCGAAGATCTTGGCCCTGATCCGGAAGCGGTCGGTCCCGTTGGCCATCATGGCGTTGATCAAGAGGTCCATGGCATGGATGCCGTAGCGCCCCGCGTCGGTGATGTTGAGCGGCAACTCCTTGGAGTAGCGCGGGTTGCTCAGCATGAAGTGGTTCATGCCGATCAGACGCCGGCCCGGGTCGTACAGGCACGCGGCGATGCAGGAGCCGAGCAGGGTGGTGATCACCCCGGGCTTCCCGGTGACGTAGAATTCGCCCGGCGCGATGGTGACCCGCTCGCCGTTTTGGTATTTCTCGACCTTCATGCCCCACCCGCCGCGTAGCTGGCGACCCGCGTCAAGGCTCTTGCCGCTTGGCCAGCATTTCCGAGAGCTTCCTCTTGAGCTTTTCCATTTCCAGGGGCTTCTGGATGTAGTGCATCCCGGCCTCTATCACCCCGCGCTGGATCACGTTGTCGGAGGTGTGCCCGGACATGAAGAGCACCTTCATCTCCGGCAGGCTATCCCTGATCCGCTCCGACAACTCCCTGCCGTTCATCTCCGGCATCACCACGTCGGTCAGCACCAGGTCGATCTCGGCGCCGCGCTGCCGGCTGATCTCCAGCGCCTCCAGGGGGCTCTGCGCCTGGATCACCTTGAGCCCCATCTCCTCGAGGAGCCTCGTGGTGAGCCACAAAAGCATCTCCTCGTCCTCGACCAGCAGGATCGTCCCCGACAGCGGGGCGTCCTCGGGGCGGTCCCCCTGCGGCGCCGCCGGGCTCTCCTGGAGGCGGGGCAGGTAGATCTTGAACACGGCACCCTGGCCCGGCTCGCTGTAGACGTTGATGAAGCCGCCGTTTTGGGTGACGATGCCGTACACCGTGGCGAGGCCCAGTCCGGTCCCCTTGCCCTGTCCCTTGGTGGTGAAGAAGGGCTCGAAGACGTGGGCGGCGGTCGCCTTGTCCATGCCATGGCCGGTGTCGCTCACGGTAAGCTGCACGTAGTCCCCCGGCCTCGCCTCGGGATGCAGGTAGGCGTAGTGGCTGGGGATCCTGACGTTGCCGGTCTCGATGGTGAGACTGCCCCCCTCGGGCATGGCGTCGCGGGCGTTCACCGCGAGGTTCATCAGGATCTGGTCCACCTGCGACGGGGCGATCAGGACGCTCCAGAGCTCGGGGCCGGGATGGAAGGAGAGCTTCACGTCCTCGCTGATCAGCCTGGTCAGGATCTTGATGGAGTCCTCGATGAGCCGGTTCAGCTGCACCGGTTTGGGCGACACCACCTCCTTGCGGGAGAAGGCCAACAGCTGCCTGGTGATGTCGCCGGAGCGCCTGGCGGCGTTGATGATCAGCTCCAGGTATTGCCCGATCGGCTCGCCGTCCTCGAGCTTGCGCTTGGAAAGCTCGGCGGCGCCGGAGATGACGCTCAGCATGTTGTTGAAGTCGTGGGCCACCCCGCCGGCCAGACGGCCGATCGACTCCATCTTCTGCGACTGGCGGAACTGCTCTTCCAGGTGCCTGCGTTCGGTGGTGTTGATGAAGGCCACCACGGCCCCCACCACCCTTGCCTCCTTCACCTGGGGGTAGGACCAGTACTCAACCGGGAAGCTGCTGCCGTCGGCGCGCCAGAACACCTCGTCTTCCACGTGGCTCCCCTTGCCCTGCAACATGCTGTTGTGGGCGCTGCACTCCTCCTGGGGCATGGGGCGGCCGTCGGGGTAGCTGTGGTGCATGATGTCGTGGATGTTCTTGCCCAAAAGATCGCTGTCGCTTTGGTAGCCCAGCATCCTCAGGCAGGCCCGGTTGCAGAAGGTGCAGATGCCGTCGACGTCGATGCCGTAGATCGCCTCGCCGGTGGAATCCAGCAGCAGCCTGAGCCGCTCCTCGCTCTCCCTGAGCGCCTCCTCCGCCTGCCAGCGCTCGGTGATCTCCTCCTCCAGAAGCGCCGCCTGCTCCTGCAGCGATTCCTGGGCCGCCTGGCGCTCGGAGATTTCCTCTTCCAAAAGCGCGGCCTGCTTCTTGATCTCCTCCTCGGCGTGCTTGCGCTCCTCGATTTCGACCTTGAGGTTGTAGAGCGTGTAGGACATCCCCAGCACCAAAAGGAGCGAGATCGCCTTCAACAGGTACAGGCGCCAGTCTGTGCGCCCCTGGTAGCGGGTTACCCGCAGCATCACCCCGCTCTCCGGATCGGTGACCGCCCACTCCTTGGCGAAGTGCCGGTCCAGGGGCGCGGCATGCGGCATGGTGGCCAAAAGGCGGCCGTTTGGGTCGGTGAGGCTCAGGTGGTACAGGCGCTGCTGGGTATGGGCGATCAGCTGCTGCAGGAGCCTGTCGCAGGAATAGATCCCTCCGAAGAGCCCGAGGAAGGTGTCCCCGCGGTACACCGGGACCCAGACCTCGAAGGAGGCGCGGCCCTGGATGGCCTCGAAGGGGCGGGTATAGACCGGCTTGCGCAGTTGCTTGGCCAGGGCCGAGGCCCGCTTGGGCTCGGGGAGGTTCAGCTGCAGGCCGACGATCTGCTGGTTCTGTGCCAGCGGCGCCACGTCGGTGATGAAGAAGTCGGCGTCGACCCAGGTGATGTTGATCAGCTGGGGGTGGGCCTGCACGTACTGCCCGGCGCGCTCCTGGAAAAGCTCGTGGGTGAGTTTGCCCGAGGCCCGGTCCAGGGCCAACAGCCCCAGGTAGCTCGCGTCCCCTTCCAGGGTCAGTTGCAGCGATCCGCTGAAGGTCCGCGCCCTGCTGGCCAGGTCGCTTTGCTTCGCCTTGAGGTTGTTGCCTTCGGTGAACCAGACTATCAGGCCGAACACGACCAGGAAGGTGGCGAACAGGATGGCGCTGTAGCGTACCGCCGCCGAGCGGTTGCGTGGGTGGGGATGTGGGCCGTTGAGGTAAGACACTGCGTTCCTCCGGAAGATCGGTGCGATGCGCTCCTCATCGGCAGTTGGCCAGAAAGGTTGAGCCCCGGTGTTGTTCGGACGCCGGCTCTTCCCCTCCCCTGACGGGAGGGGACGCGGTTGAGCGGGGGCGGCCCGCGCGCAACTTAATGATAATAGCAGCAAAACCTTGTTGCACAAACGAAAGCAGCCCGCCGTTGCCGGCGGGCTGGTAAGGGTGCCGCGGTGAGGGAAGGGGGACGGGGGCTCAGGCGGCGAAGTTGCGGTCGATGTGCAGCCGCAGGATGTCCTCGAACTCGGTTTCCTGGTCGCCCCGGTACACCATGGAGGAGCCCAACTCCGCCGCCAGGATGGCGCAGAGGTACTTCTGGGGCAGGGTCGCGATCCTGCGGCGGTACAGCGCCTTGTCGGCCACCAGCGCGGGGAGGTGCGCCAGGATCACCCGGCGAAACGGCGCCTGCGCCAAAAGTTCGGGGCGCCCCTGGAAGAAGCGGAACAGGCGCGCGTAGTGGCCGTTGATCTCGGTGCTGATGGCGTCGGAGATCTCGGTGCAGGGGCGCGCCGGGCTCTCGCGGTGGCGCTTGAGGATCAGCCGCGCCTCGTCGGCGGCCCGCTTTTCCAGTATGGCGATCACCCCGGCCACGTACTCCTCCTTGTCGGCCAGGAACTCGCTGTCCTTCATGAGCAGGTTGGCGATGATCTCGTAGGAGGAGGAGATCACGCCGCACTTGTTGGCCGAGGCGTCGCGCATGATGATGACGCCCCGTTTCTGCAAGAGCTCCCGCGCCTGCGGGGTGATGAAGGAGTTGGCCCCCTCGATGATGGCCCGCGCCGAAGGGGTGCCGTCGGGGAGGAAGAAGCGCTCCCAGTTGCCGGCGTCGATGGTTTCCGGGCGCCCGCCGCCGGGGATGAACAGGTCGGCCTCGGTGGTGAAGACCAGGTCCCCGAACTCGCGCGAGAACTCGTCGATGGAGATCCACTGCTCGCAAAGGCCGTCCGCCCCCATGGTCACCTTGCGGTACAGGGTCTTCAGCCCCTCGGTCCTGCTGCCGCTTCTAAAGAGCATGAAGCCCCCTTCGTGCAGCGCCTGCGGGTTGAAGCCGTCCAGGTCCTCCTTGAGGAGCATGCGCGACAGTTCGCCGTGGCGCGCACCCTGCGGATCGAACAGCGCCGCGGTGCCGTCCAGGATCAGGCGGATCTGCATCCTCGGGTAGCGCTCCAGCATGATGCGCATGGCGTTGCCCGCCACGTCCCCGTTGGGGCCGCCGGTGAACTTGACGCTGAAGGCGTCGTGCACCATGTCGATGCCCAGGTCCGCCATGGTGATCTCCGCGAAGCGGACCACGCCGGTCGAGGTGACCCCGAACTCCTTGTGGTTGATCCCCACCTTCTTGCTGGACATGATGCCGATGCCCAGGAGGTAGCCGCGCTCCTTGGAGATGCGGGCGATGCTCTCGATCATGGCATCGTGCATGTTCTCGTCCGGCCCGAGCTCGATCGGCTCGTCCTCACGGTAGTAGTCCACCACCGCCGGGAGCCTGGCCACGCCGTGGTCGGTGACGAAGATGTCCAAAAAGGCGTTGGCGACGCCGTACTGCAGCTTGTACAGGCGCAACACCTCCTGGTCGCGCTCGCCGCTTCTCTGCAGGTCTCCCGCGTCCAGGATCAGCACCAGTTTCGAGCCACCCTCGTAGATGTCCTTGTTCTTCAGGTGCTGGGTGTGGGCCAGGACGAAGTTCTCCCGGAAGATGGTGTTGGCGTTGGTGATGAAGTCGTCGCCGTTTCTGGCGATGACGGTGCGCCAGCCGCCGCGGGCGATGTCCGAGAAGCCGATGTGGTAGCCGAAACCGAAGCGGCTGAAGAAGAAGGTGACCCGGAAGGGGAGGGCGGAGGGGAGGTCCGAGGTGAAGTCCGCACCCAGTTCGGTCAGGTAGGAGGGATCGAGCCGGAAGGCGAGCGCCTGTTTTTGCAGCACGTAGAAGTTGGTCTTCAGGGTGTGCTTGATGAAGATGAGGCAGCAGCGGAAGATGGCGCGGCGCACCTCGTCCAGGTAGCGGTGCCCGGTGTTGTAGTCGGAGACCAGCCGCTCGGTCTCCTCGAGCTTCTCGGCGTAGCGCGTCGCCCGCTCGTTGACGGCCGGGTCGAAGCGGACCGAGAAGAGCTCGGCCAGTTGCAGGGCGATCTCGGGGTGCGCGAAGAAGGCGCTCTTCACGTCGTCCAGGCCGAAACGGTCCGGCTGGTTGTGGGCGAGGTTGGTGTGGGTGAAAGCGATGAAGGCGTTGATGAGCGACCCCTCCCTGCCGCTGAAGGTCCCGCGGGTGACGAAGTCGCGGTAGGCGATCGAGGTGGTGGCGAGGATCTGGGTGTTGCACAGCTCGTCCTTCAGGCGGCTGAACAGTTCGCTGTCGCGGGAGAGCACGTGGCCGTCGCGGCGGCGCACGTAGAAGGTCCCCAGGAAGTAGGGGTGGGTGCCGTTGGAGATGGTGAGGCAGTAGGCGCGGTTCACCCCCAGGTCCAGGCGGTTGAAGACCTCCATCACCTGGAGCAGGAAGTCGTTTTGCGGCGGGTTGCCCACCGCGAAGTGGATGCGCGATTCACGCCCCCCCTCCATCTCCTCGACGTCCAGGTAGAGCCCGCCGGCCTTGACCCCCTTCTGGTACAGGTTGACCACCTGGGCCACCCGCTCCGGCCATGCCATGCGCACGTACTTCTCGTTGTTGAGCCAGAGCATGCGCAGCAGGCGGTCGAGTTCCCCCATGACGAAGTCGGGGTAGCTTTGGCGCAGCGAGGCGGCGACCTTGGCGCGGATCCCCGCCGGGATGACCACGTCCCCGCCGTCCTGGATCTCCTTGTTGCTCTTTCTATCGAACTCGAAGCGCTGGATCTCCAGGGTGCGGTCGCTGCCGGGGAGCGGGCTCTCCGAGTGGGCGATCATGGCGTAGGAGATCTCGCGTTCCGGGATGCGGCGCAGCGTGTCGTACAGCGACCCCGGCACGTTGGGGAGCGCCTGGATCAGGCACTTGTCCCGGTCCGCGAGCACCAGCCGGCGGTTGTGGGCCAGCGTCGCCATCTCGCGCTCCAGCATGGCCATCGCCTCGGGCTCGTCCTTCATGGCGATGAAGAAATAGGGGGGGAACTGCTCCATTAGCCAGCTGCGGTTCTCCATGGTAGCGGCGCTCAGTCTCTTCAATGCGGCGGTAGTGGTTTTCATTGCTCGTTACTCCCTTTCAAAGGAAATTTTTGGGTAATTGTCGATCCCGCTCCCATCCTCCCTCTCCCTCTGGGAGAGGGGCGGGGTGAGGGTGCCTGTTCTCTCCTGCTACGTCTCTCGTTGCCTATGGCATCGCCCTCACCCGGCCTGCGGCCACCCTCTCCCGGTGGGCGAGGGGATGGGGAGGGAGCTTAAGCGGCTAGAACATCAGCTTCACCAGCAGAAACCCGATGCCGATGGACGAGAAGGTGGCGACCAGCCCCGGGATCATGAAGCTGTGGTTCAGCACGTAGCGCCCGATGCCGGTGGTGCCGGTGCGGTCGAAGTTGATGGCGGCGACCACGGTCGGGTAGTTGGGGATGAAGAAGTAGCCGTTCACCGCCGGGAACATGGCGATCAGGAACGGTGCCGGTATGCCCAGGCTGATCCCCAGCGGCATGAGCGCCCGGACCGTGGCGGCCTGGCTGTAGAGCAGGATGGAGAGGACGAACAGGGCGAAGGCGAAGAGCCACGGGGCGGTGGTGACCATCCCCTTGATGGAGCCGCTCAAAAACTCCATGTTCCCCTGGAAGAAGGTGTCACCCATCCAGGCGATGCCGAAGATGGCGATGACCGCCTGGATGCCCGCGATGAAGACGCTCCCCTCGACCACGCGGGACACCTTCACCTTGCACAGAAGCAGCATGAGCGCCGCGATGGTCAGCATGACGATCTCGATCACGTGCGGCATACCCATCTTCTCCTTGTTCTGGGCGGGGCGCTTGTCATCGAACTTCACGATGTGGTAGCCGAACGGGGTCTTGATCACCTCGGTGAGGTCGCCCGGCTTCTTCAGTTTCGCGCAGGCCTTCTCGAACTCCGGGATCATCTTCCCTTTGGCCTGCCAGCCGAGGTCGCCGCCGGTCGTCGCAGTGGCGTCGACGGAGCATTGTTTGGCGACGTCTGAGAAGTTGCCGCCTGATTTCAGCTGGGCGAGCACCTGTTTCGCCTCGGTCTCGCTCTTCACCACGATGTGGCTGATGCGGGTGTCGCTCCCCACGCTCCACTCCGGGCGCATCTGCGGGAAGGAGCCGAAGAGGACCACCAGGATGGTCCCCACCAGGAACAGGGCCACCGCCACCTTGGCGCTCGCCGGCGTATTGGCGATCGCCTCGTTCACCTTGGCGCTGTCCGCACCGGCGTTGCGCGGCGGGGGGACCAGCCCTTCCTGCAGGCGTTTCTGGTACTCCGGATCCTTGTCCAGGTCGCGGCCCATCTTGTTGGAGACGAAGGCGGCGATGATGACGCCGATGAAGGTGGAGGGGATACAGACCTTGAGGATGTCGATCAGTTCCACGTTGAAGCCGAACTTTGCGGCCGATCCACCCAGAAGGCCAAGCAGAGCCACCGTCGCCGCCGCGATGGGGCTTGCCGTGATGGCCTGCTGCGAGGCGATCACCGAGATCGACATGGGGCGCTCCGGGCGGACGCCGGTCTCGCGCGCCACCTCGGCGATCACCGGGAGCACCGAGTAGGCCACGTGTCCGGTCCCCGCGAAGAGGGTGAAGAAGTAGGTGACCATCGGTCCCAGGAAGGTGATCCGGTCCGGGTTGTTCCTGAGGATCCTTTCCGCCAGCGAGACCAGGTAGTCCAGACCGCCCGCCGCCTGCAGCACGCCTGCGGCGGTCACCACCGCGGCGATCATCAGCATCACGTCGATAGGGGGTGCCGTCGGTTGCAGGTGGAACAGGAACGTGAGCACGGCGAGACCCAGGCCCCCCATGACCCCGAGGCCGATGCCGCCCAGCCTTGCTCCGACGAAGATAGCTGCCAGTACCACTGTGAACTCTAGCCAGAACATGATGATTCTCCCCTCTGAGATGGTCGGGCGCAGTATCGCCCATGACCGGTACATAGCATCGGCGATGCCAAGAGGGGTCTGGAGCCGGAAAGGTCCTGGAATCGGCAGCTTATCGTGGTGTGATGAGGTCGCTGCTTCTCATGAGGGGTATGCCGCAGGGAATAGGGGGGAAGGATCGAGCGAGGAATGGTACGAAGTTACGGCCAGTTAGGGGGATGTATGACAATCGTCATAGTATGCCCAAGGGAATACCCCTATGAGCAGAAGGGACAGGCTCCGTCAGGTGCCTGTCCCTATAGCGGAACGCTCTTTCAGCTCAGCCAGCTGCCAACGGTATTTCCCTGGTTCCCAAGCTCCAGCTTGGGAACGCTCTTTCAGCTCAGCCAGCTTTCCTGGTTCCCAAGCTCCAGCTTGGGAACCCCATATGGCGCAAAGCTCCAGCTTTGCATCCGATGGAAGTTGGAGCTTCGCAGAGGCTTTGCGTTCCCAAGGTGGACCTTGGGAACGAGATCAAAGGCAAAGGGGACAGGCACCTGACGAGGAGATCAAAGGGGACAGGCACCTGACGGAGCCAGTCCCCCTTCCGCGATCATTCCCCCCGCTGCTGCTTCAACCTCTTGCTCAGCGTAGGCTGCGACACCCCCAGCAGCCGCGCCGCAATGGACTGGTTCCCCTCCGCCCGCCTGACCGCCTCGGCCACCAGCAAATCGATCGCCTCGGTGAACCCCGGCAGCCGGTCCACCCCGAAAAAGGGATTCTCCGAAGGCTCCGCCGGCTGCTCCGCGGCCGCCTGCACCGGCCGCTCCCCGATGGCGCGCACGAAGGCCTCCATGGAGAGCACGCCCCCCTGGTGCAGGCTGACCGCGTCGTAGACCATCGCCTTCAGCTCGCGCACGTTGCCCGGGAAATCGTAGGTGGACAAAAGCACGGCGAGCTCTTTGGGCAGGGTCGGCTTCTTCTTGCCGAACTCCCGCGCCGCCAGCCCCAGGAAGTGGTCCAGCAGCAGCGGTATGTCGTCCTTTCTCTTCCTCAACGGCGGGACGTGCAGGTGGTGCGCCCGCAGACGGTAGTAAAGGTCGTTCCGGAACTGCCCCGCCGCCTGCCGCGCCGCCAGGTCCTGGTGCGTCGCCACCACCACCCGCGCCCGGATGCGCCGGGGGCGGTCGCTGCCGATCGGATAGTATTCACCCTCCTGCAAGAGCCGCAACAGCTTCACCTGGGAGCCAAGGCTCAGGTCCCCGATCTCGTCCAGGAACAGGGTGCCGTCGGCGGCCTGCTCGATCATCCCCTTTCTCGCCTCGCCCGCGCCGGTATAGGCCCCCTTCACGTGCCCGAACAGGGTGTCCGAAACCATGGCGTCGTCCAGTCCCGCCACGTTCACCGCCACCAGCTCCCCCTTCCTGCCGGAAAGCCGGTGCAGGGCGGCAACGATCAGTTCCTTGCCGACGCCGCTCTCCCCGGTCACCAGGATGGGCTGGGAAGAAAGCGCCACCGCCTCGACGTACTGGAAGATGGAACGCATCCCCTTGTCGCCGGTCACGATGTCCCGAAACGCCTCCGGGTGCTCCAGCCGGTCGTAGAGGAACCGGTTTCTCAGTTCCCGGTTCTCCAGCTGCAGCTCCTTCTCCCGGACCGCCCGCTTCACCCCCTTGACGATGCGACCCTCCTCGGCGGTCTTCACGTAGTAGTCGAAGGCGCCGCTTCTCATGCAGTGCACCGCGGTCTCCAGCTGGTTCAGGCCGCTCACGATGATCACCGTCACCTCGGGATGCTCCTCCGCGATCCGCTCCAGGAGTTCCTCCCCGGAGAGGTGCGGCATGGTGAGGTCGAGCAGCACCACGCCCACCGCGTGCTCGGTCATCATCTTCAGGGCCTCGCGGCTGTCCGCGCAGGTGATGATGTTGGTGAGCCCGGCGCGCTCCAGGGTGATGCTCATGGAATAGAGCCAGTCCGGTTCGTCGTCCACCAGCAGGATGCTGAAGGATGGATAGAGGGTGGTGGTCATGCTGTCGACTCCTTGTCGGGCACCGTGAAGGTGAGCCGTGCCGTGGTGCCTGCGCCGGGGGCGGAGCTGAAGGAGAGCTCGCCGCCGTGCTCCTTGACGATGCCGCTCGACACCGACAGCCCGAGGCCGGTGCCGCCGCTGTCGCGCTTGGTGGTGAAGAAAGGATCGGTGAGGCGCGGCAGGTGCTCCGGCGCGATCCCGGTCCCCTGGTCCCGCACCTCGAGGATCACCTGCCTCCTGTCAGCCTCGAACCAGGTGAGAAGCTCGATGCCCCGCTCCGGCGAGGGAAGCGCCTGGCAGGCGTTCACCAGCAAGTTCACGATCACCTGTTCGATGCGCTGGGCGCTGCCGTTGAGCATCGGGATGCCGGCCCCGAGGCTCACGCTGAAATGTGCCGTGCTCTTCTCCACCAGGTTGGCCAGCAGGCGCAGCGCCGCCTGCACCGTCTCGTTGAGGTCGAATTCCGCCGCCTGTCCCGGCTCCTGCTGTCTCGCGAAATCCTTCAAGTCCTCGACGATCAGCTTCACCCGCCGCGACCCCTCCTGCATCTGCTGCATCAGCTTGGGAAGCGCTTCGCGCATGCGCGAGTAAGCGAGCCCCCCGAACTCGAAGTCGCCGTTTTTCTCGTAGTATTCCTCCAGGATCGGCTCCGCGTCCCGGAACGCCTCCATCACCACCGGCAGGTTCAATAGGATCAGGCCGTTGGGGTTGTTGATCTCGTGCGCCACGCCGGAGACCAGGATGCCCAGCGCCGCCATCTTGTCGGCCTGGACCAGCTGCTGCTGCCGGTTTCTCAGTTCCTCCTCGGCATGGCGGCGCTCCTCCACCTCGCGGGTCAGTTCTGCCGTACGCGCCGCCACCTCGCGCCCCAGGGTGCGCGACCAGAGCACGGCGCCGCCGGCCACAAGGATCAGCGGCAGCACCACCACCGCCCCGTACCTGAACACCTCGCTCCAGGACAGCCCCGGCGGTTCCAGGACCCCGAGCCACCTGTTGTAGATCCTCTGGTACTCCCCGGTGTTCTTCAGGATGGCGAGCCCCTCGTTGAAACGCGCCAACAGCGCCGCGTTCCCCTTCTTCACCGCAAAGCAGTACTGCTGCGCCGATACCGGGTCGCCCACCGCTTCCAGGTTGGAAAGGCCCAGCTCCCGGATCAGGTACAGGCCGGGGAGTTTCGCCATGACCGCAAAGTCGTGCTTTCCCGACGCCAGCGCGCGCAGCACGTCGGCATGGGTGGGGACCGGGATGACCCTGGCGCCGATGCGCTGTGCCGCCAGGAACTCCTGCATGATACCGTCGTTGAGCACCAGGACCTCCTTGCCGCGCAGGTCAGCCAGGGTGGGATGCCTGTTCCCCCCTTTGCGGGCGAAGATGGAGTGGTGCACGATGGTGTGCGGCGGCGAGAAGTCTACGCTTTTGGCGCGCTCCTCCGAGTAGGACATCCCCTCCAGCAGGTCGACGTCCCCTCTGACCAGGTCCTGGCGCCTCTCCGACCACGCCCCCAGCCTGATTTCGACCTTGAGCCCCATCACCCGTGCCACGGCGCGGGTCAGTTCCACGTTGTAGCCGGTAGGCTTGTCGTCCTTGTCCAGGAACTCATAGGGAGGATAGCTGCGGTCGCCGCCGACGATAACCAGCGACGGAGTGGCATCGGCGCTGTGAACAGGGTTGGCGCCCAATAGGGCGCACAGGGAGAGGAGGGCGGCAAAGAAAAGGCGCAGGGGCCGATAGCGGTGTTTGTGGCGCTCACTGTAGCTGGCTGATGGCATGGATGCAGCTTATCTTTCAAATTCGCCGCTTGCAAGATCATCTGACGTCACCGGCAGGAATAAGACTGCGGCTGATGCATTATTTTGCACCAATGTTGCCTGTTTTGTCGCTTAAAGTCCTCAAGCACATTGCAGGTTGTTCCGAAATGATACGAATGAGAAATCCCTTTAGCAAGAAAACGAGAGGTGGCCTATGAACCTGAGAAACAAGGTGAATCTTACCGTCGTGGTCGCTTTTGCCGTAGCGATCGTTGCCTTGGTCGTTACCGCCACCAGCAGTTCGCGCAAGATCATGGGCACCATGGTGCATGCCTCCCAGGAGTCCCTTGCCAGCGACAACGCCGCCAGCGTCAACTCATGGCTGTTGAGCAAACAGGCCATTATCGCTGCAGGAGCCAAGGAGTTATCCAAGGAGCCGGGACAGTCAAAAGACCAGCAAATGAGCATGGTGAAGCTTTTGGCCGATGCCGGCGGCTTCTCCACCGTCTATCCCGGTTACGAGAACGGCGTGTTCATCTCCTCCGACGGCTGGATCCCCGATGCGGGGTGGGACCACCGCAAGAGGCCGTGGTACGAGAAGGCCAAGGCCGAGATGAAGGTATCCCAGACCGAGCCGTACGTCGATGCCCAGACCGGCAAGACCATCATCTCCTTCATCGCGCCCATCACGGCCGGCGGGAGCTTTACCGGCGTCTTGAGCTCCGACATCATGCTCGACGACGTCATCAAGCAGGTGTTGAACGTGAAGGTCGGCAGCACCGGCTACGCCTTCATCATGGACAAGACCGGGAAGATCCTGGTGCATCCGAAGAAGGAACTGGTGCTCAAGAAGAAGTTCCAGGAAGTGACGTCCGGGCTGGCCGACCTGAGCGCGAAACTTGCGGCCGCTCCCAGCGGGAGCATCGAGTACCAGATGGGGGACGTAGCCAAGATCGCCTCCTACGCGCGCATCCCCGCCGCGGACTGGTACATCTGCGTCACCGCCGACAAGGCCGACGTCTTCGCACCGGTCAACAAGCAGGTGCGGGCGCTCATGATCATCGGCGTCATCTTCCTGGCCGGCGGCATCGCCGTGATCTTCTTTATCGTGATGAGGTTGCTGAGCCCGCTGGGTGTGCTCTGTCACCGTGTTGCCGACCTTGCCGAAGGGGAGGGGGATCTGACCAAGAGGGTCGACGTCGGGCACCGCAGCGACGAGATCGGGCTTCTGGCCGAGAAGCTCAACACCTTCGTGGAGAACATGGGGAGCATCATCTCCCAGATCGCCTCCGCCTCCCGGTCGCTTGCCTCCGAATCCAACGCGCTCACCTCCACCTCGATGTCCATATCCGTGGGCGCCGAGTCCGTGGCCGGGCAGACCGCCACCGTGGCCACCGCCAGCGAGGAGATGGCCGCCACCGCCGCCGACATCGCCAGCAACTGTCACCGTGCCGCCGACAGCGCGCAGCACGCCGCCGACACCACCCAGGAAGGGTTCAAGGTCGTTTCCAGCACCGTGGAAGGGATCCGCTACCGCGGCCGTCAGACCCGCCAGAACGCCGACCGTATCTCCTCACTCGGCGAGCGCTCCGAGCAGATCGGCGCCATAGTGGCGACTATCGAGGACATCGCCGACCAAACCAACCTGCTGGCCCTGAACGCAGCCATCGAGGCCGCCCGCGCCGGCGAGCAGGGGCGGGGTTTTGCCGTCGTCGCCGACGAAGTGCGGGCTTTAGCCGAGCGCACCACCCGCGCCACCAAGGAGATCGGCGACATGATCAAGGCGATCCAGCAGGAGACCAGGGATGCCATCACCTCCATGGAGGAAGGGGTGCGCGGCACCGAGCAGGGCGCCGCCGAGGCCGAGCAGTTGGAGGGGGCACTGAAGAAGATCCTGGAGCAGGTGAACGACGTCACCGCCCAGGTGAGCCAGATTGCCACCGCCGCCGAGGAGCAGGGCGCCACCACCGGTGAGATCACCAACAACATCCAGCAGGTGACCGCCGTGGTCCAGGAGACCGCCAGCGGCGCCCAGGATTCCGCCCAGTCCGCCTCCCGTCTCTCCGAGCTCTCCGGCGAACTGCAGCGCATCGTCGGCAAGTTCAAGCTCTAACAGCAGAAGGGACAGGCTCCGTGAGGTGCCTGTCCCTTTAGCGGCACGCTCCTTTCAGCTCAGCCGCCTTCCTTAAGCAAAAAGGGGACAGGCACCTGGCGGAGCCAGCCCCCTAGCGTCCCCCCTTTGGGAATTCCGGGAAACGCGGAGGTGTTGCCACAAGTGCTCAGACGAACGCAGGTCCCCCCCTTTTGCGAAGGGGGGGCAGGGGGGATTTGAGTGACCTCGCGATGCGCTGAGGACGCTGCCACTCACACCGTAGGGGCGAATAATCATTCGCCCTCTTTTTGCGCCCGCTACGTCAACTCGCCCCAGCACCGCCTCCCGTGCGCCGTGGCCACTGTGATTTCGTGCATGTAGTTTTCAAAAGCGTGATGGGGGTGAGGGTTTCCATCCGCCAGTCAGTAGCGTCATCGCCCCTCCCCATACGCCCGCCATGTGATCCTTAAGCTATCGCCGTTCTTTGCGCCTTCGCGCCTTTGCGTTAATTTTGCTTTCGGTTCTCCTCCCTAAGTTTTGCTCTTGAAATGACCGTTCTGCATGTTACGGTATTGGAGGTTTTTAATTCAGTAAACGGAGGTAAAGCCATGAGTAAAAATCGTGACGGCTGGGGGAAGGACGACGAAATCATCCGCGCATCCGACGATCTCCTCACCAGCTTGAGCAAGGATCCCTCCATCATGCAAAGCATCTATGATGTCTTGCCCAACCAGGAGAAGTTACAAGAGGCCCGTGACCGGCACCGCAGTCTCTTCCACCAGGTTGTGGACGGCGCCCATGACAAGGAGCCGGAACTGGAGGCGGCCCGTAACGACCACATCGCCAAGATGAGCCTCGTCACCGGCATGGCGACCCTCACCGGCAAGCACGACCCGAGCATCCCGCAAAAACTGGGTCTGGTGCATCAGAATGCCGGTAAACGGGGCTCCGCTGCGGGCCTCTCGGTGCCGGGGAACTTCAGGATGATGTACGAGGGGCGCAGCATCATCGCCCGCGGGTCCGCGGTGAAGGGTGCCAGGAGTTACGAGATCTGGGTCTGTGAGGGCGACCCGCTCGCGGAGGCGAGTTGGAGGCACCATGCGACCTCGGGCAAGATCAACAAAATCGAAATAACCGGTCTCACGCCCGGCCGGCTCTACTACTTCAGGATCAGGGCTGTTGGTGCCCGTGACGCAGGGCCTTGGTCCACCTTCATCAGCATGATGGCGATTTAGCTCTCCTCTCCAGTGCCACCATCGACTACCCGCGGGTTCGGTGGTGGCACTCGCCCCCAAACTCCCCCCCCTTGCAGTGCGGTTTGCGAGCATTAGCCGGTAAAATGGTGAAACGTCGCGTCAAAATCAGTAAACGTCCCCATGAAATCGCAAAACGTGCCCCTAAAATCAGAAAACGTGATCGCAAAATCGGAAAACTACCCGACAAAATCGTGAAACGCCATCGTAAAATCACAAAACGTCCCTCGAAAATCGTGAAACGTGATCACAAAATCATGAAACGTGCTCGTAAAATCAGAAAACGCGCCCCTTGTTGCTCGGGCCATCAAAAATCCAACGGGCTTTTCGGTGCTTGCAGCGTCAGGACGGGGACGCAGTGGGTGTAGATCATGGTCGTCTTCAGGCTGGAATGGCCCAGGAGTTTCTGGATGAGGCGAATGTCGTAGTTCGCTTGCAGCAGGTGGGTCGCAGAAAGGTTCATCGGGGAATTCTGGGGACTCAGGTCTGCGTCCCTCCCGATTCCACAAGGTTCGTTACTACGGTCTGTTGAGTCCAGCGAACCGACGGGCTCTAAAGCGGCTGCAGTTGCTGTTGGCGCAAAGGCAACCCAGGGAAAGAGAAGAAGAACCGGTAAGCACGCAGAGCTCGTCAGCGGCATGTCCATGCTGCGCAGGCGTGATGGTTGTTGTCGGCTGGATTTCCAGATCGAGGAGCCCACCAAGGGGCGAGTGAAGGTAGCTGGTAAAACGAAAGGGGCGGCGCGTGGAGTACCAGGCGCATCCCTATAGGTGTGCCCGGACTGGCAAAAATAGTCCTTATAGTTGCCGGAGAAATTGCCTGAAGGTCCAATAAAGGCAGAGATCCCGATCCCTTTGCCACAATCGCTATTGAAATCCTCTCATAAAGACCGTATTATCCACACGCCAAAAACAGAAAACCGGTGCTAAAAATCCAGATAGCCAGCAGGCAGCGGCTTCGTTCAACAAAAGTTTACGCGGCGGCTGCGCGCCGCATAAACTCTGACTCGTTGGAACATGAAATTTATGAAAACAGCAAAAATCATATTGGCTTCGATCATTATTCCACCAGGCACACTGGCCCTCTTGGTGTTGGCAAGTGAAGCCGCAGAAAAAAACGGAATAAAGCAATTAAGCAAGAACATTCACGAAATATTAAACATGCTCACATTCTGGCCTATGTACCTTTACGAGTATGTGATTCCGGAGCCGATCAGTGGGTGGGAAGGCTTCAATAACGACAACGTAGGCAAGTTCATTATTGTTGCTTTAGTGATGTACTCTATCAGTATCTTCTCCATCCTATACTGGAGAATGCGAAGGAGTTCCAACACGCCACTGGAGCCGTCTCGCTGACGCTCGCGGCTCAGCGGCCACACCGTTAGATGGAAGAACAATGATGAAAAAACTAAATGAAATAAAGGCTGAAGTGACACTTCTAGCCAAACTAATTGGCGCTTCGACAAATGATCTGCCGACATATGGCAGAACGAGAGACTTCGGGTACCCGCACATTGAAGTGAACGAGCTTGGATACCACTATGTAGTTGTGGAGCGAGGCCAAGAGCTTGAGAGAAAAACAACCAATGACTACGACGAGTTGCTGTACTGGATCTTCGAAGACGCAACACATAACTTAGCTTTCGCGTACGAGTTAAAAAGTCGAATCGAAGATCAAGACTGCCGGAGAATCGCTTTTCCGAAGCAGATTGAATTGATGACAAGGATCAGTTCAAAAATGGCTGCTCGTTTGAGGGAGGAGATTGCCGAAGTCTTGCGACGCGCACCATACGATGATGAACCAACGAAGGCTGTTAATCGAATGAGGCGAGACAAAGGAATCTAACCACGTCCTTAGACGCCGACCGCCCGAGAAGGCCGGGCGGGCGGGTCAAGGCCGGCCACGTTGGCGAGAAGGAAAATCATGACTGAAGATTATGAAAATCCAGAGATTGAGGAACGGTGGTGTGCAGAGCAACGTTCCCGGGTTGAGGAGTACCTGAAAGAGCAAAACGTTGACCACGGAGAGATTGGAGAGTGGCCAGCATGGCATGTTCCGCCATACGTTGCGATCTGGGCAATAGAAAGCAAGAAAAGCCCAGGTTGGGTTGGGTGGTGGGCCATCACCGGAGACTTGCCGACAGACTATATTTCAGCTGAGATGGTAAAGCATCCAAGAGAAGCGATGCGAAGGTTTGCAGAAGTATGGGGAGAAGTTTCAGGGTACCTGTTGCGAGGCGAATCTCACCCAGCCATTAAGATCGGTACTCCAAAAGACTGGCCAATGCTGGGAGATCTTCTGAAAAGGCGTTCAGAACTTCTCGCGCAGTTTGCAGAGGATGAATCTGTCTGGGAGGAGTGACCGCCAACACGCCACTGGAGCCGACTGCTGACGCTCACGGCTCAGCGGCGAGCCGTTGGGCATGACCTGTATCAACTAACCGTTCTTGAACAAAGAAGATCATGGCAAAATATCTAATTTCATTTCCCAGTGTCGCAATGAATGTACCCGACAGTGAGCGGGAGGCGGTTGGTCGAGATGCTCATGCCGTAATGCGCGAGGCGAAGGAGGCGGGCGTCTACGTTTTCGGCGGTGGTATTGATGAAACAGTACCGCCCGTTCTTGTTTCGGCCAATGGTTCAGTCGCTGAGGGAGGCTACCCATGGGCGCCTCAGCTCAATGGTGGTTTCACTGTACTTGAGCTGCCTTCAAGAAGGGAGGCCATCGCATGGGCCGCACGTATCGCGAGAGCGTGTCGCTGTGATCAGGAGCTTCGAGTATTCGGGTTTGATCCAGAGTCATGAGGTCGGGACAACCAGGAAACTGCCGAACCTGGCATTGATAAATTGATAACTAGAAGAAGGTGTCCCAATCAAGCGCGTAGACCAGGACTTCGCAATCCCTGAGAGTTTGCGGAAAGCTGAAAGGAGCCTGGTGCTCCACCGGTCAAGGCCGAGCCGTTGGCCGAAAAGGAAAGAGAATAATTTGAACCGACGTGACTTTCTAAAATATTCATTTCGAGGCCTAATTGTCGCAACGCTTGGAAAGGGCTATTTCAATTCGACCGGTGCACAGGTTGAACTTGTCCGGGTTCCGGTAAGAATCAAGCAGCTGCCAGCTCCGCTTCAAGGAATGAAGATTGGCCTCCTGACAGACTTTCATTCATCATTCATCGTATCTAAAGATTTGATAAAGGCCGCTGCCGACTTAGTGATGTCGGAACGCCCTGACATTATTGTCCTCACCGGCGATTTCATCTCCGGTTCCACCAAATTCCTTTCAGGTTCCATCGGAGAGTTTAAACTCCAATATTTAGAACGCTGCGCAATCGCCCTCTCACAGTTGAAAGCGCCTATGGGGATTTATGGAGTTTTAGGAAATCACGACTTCTGGAGCGGGTCGGCGTCGGTTAAGGCGATTTGTGACACGCTCAGCAAGCGAGTTGGCGTGACCTGGCTTAGGAACACCAATGTCGAGCTTAAAAAGTCAGGAGCGTCCTTTCACCTTCTCGGTGTCGACGATTATTGGGAATCAAGCTGCTCCCTTTCGGCAGCATGCGAGGGAATAAACAGAGATTCGATCAAGATTCTTCTAAGCCACAACCCAGATATCAACGATGACATTTCTCTTTCAAAAGAGCGCATTGATTTAGTGTTGTCAGGTCATACCCATGGCGGTCAAGTTGTAGTACCGTTTATTGGTCAGCCTGTCATCCCTTCGAAATTCGGACAGAAATATCGTCAAGGTCTGGTTCGAGACGAAGAACGACAGACTTACGTTTCCCGGGGCGTGGGATGTCTACTTGCGCCGGTCAGGCTGAACTGCATGCCTGAAGCAACAGTATTGACACTAACCTGATGCCAACCAGCGGCGACAGCGGTATCCGCTGATGCCCCGCCGCCCGTTTTATGCCTCTCAAAACGTAATCCTCACCATATGGGGAACAATTGCAAATCATCATGTCGATTCTACATAACCCCAAAGGATGTTCCATGAAGCGTTTTGCTGTCTCCCTGATCACCATGCTCCTGCTGGTCTGCAGTTGCCCCCTGGCGGGACGAGCCGCGCCTGTTCCGACCACCGAACCGATGCTGCGTGTCGAAACCGGGATGCATATGGAGATGATCAACCGGATCGACGTGGACAAGGGAGGCCGCTGGCTTGTATCGGCGTCCAACGACAAGACCGTGCGGGTCTGGGATCTGGCCAGCATCGGCAAAGAGTCCGGCGGATCGCCCGGACCGCAACTGCAACCGGCCCGCATCCTTCGCCCCCCCATCGCTCCGGGAAAAGAAGGGAAGCTGTACAGCGTTGCCATCACCCCCGATGGCGCCTTGGTGGCCGCTGGGGGATGGACGGAAGCTGGCAGCACTACCGGCCATACCGTCTACCTTTTCTCCCGCACCGACGGTCGCCTGGTGGGAAGAGCCGGGGGGCTGGGCAACGTGATCCTGCAACTGGCCTTTTCACCCGATGGCCGTTTTCTTGCGGCGACACTGGGTGATGGCGGCGTCCGCATTTTTACCGTGTCTCCTGCCGGTGATGGGGGGCGAGCCTCTTCCGTGGGGCTACGCCTGACAGCCAGGGATGTCGCCTACGACAGACCTGCATACGGCGCTCACTTCTCTCCAGACGGGAACCGGCTGGTGACTGCCTGTTACGATGGCATGGTGCGGGTGTATGACACCACGTCCTGGGGCAAAGGTGAAGGGGGGGCGGTTGCCGCGACTCCGATGATTATCAGGAAGGTGCCGGGGGGGGAGCGACCCTTTTCGGTCCGGTTTTCCCCCGATGGGGCCCAAATTGCGGTCTGTTTCGATGACACCGCCGCTGTCAGTGTCCTCGCATCGTCGGACCTGGGGCTGGTCAACGCTGCGGATACCGGAGGGGCGAACGGCGCTTTTGCTTCGGTTGCCTGGTCAGCAGACGGACGCACCCTATACGGCGGGGGGAGGCTGCTTGTTGATGGCAGTGTCTGTATCCGCAGCTGGCCAGGAGGCGGAAAGGGGGCATACCGTGATCGGGAGTCCGGCGTCTCCAACGTGATTACGGCTCTGGCGCCCCTGCCCGACGGAGGACTCGCCTATGGCGCCGCCGATCCTACCATTGGTGTGTTGGGGGCGGATGGCGTCCGGCGACTGCTGATTCTGCCGGAACTGGCGGACTTCCGGGGGACGTCGAGGGATCTGCTCCTCTCGGAAGACGGGGGTACCATTCAGTTCGGCTATAAGGAATACGGCACGGAACGGGGGACCTTCTCCCTCGCGGACCGTTCTCTGAGCCTCGACTCCGCCCGGAGCGGGCTCACCCCGCCGGACACCTCTTCCCTACCGATCACTCGCTGGAAGAACACCCCGGAACCCGCCCTTTCCGGCTCGCCGCTCCCGCTGGACCAATTCGAGCTCTCCCGGTCCCTGGCCATTGCCCCGGACCGGGAGTCGTTCCTGCTCGGTACCAGTTGGGCACTGCGCCGATTCGATAAACGCGGGGGTGAACAGTGGAGTGTCCCCGTTCCCGGCGATGCCTGGGCCGTCAATATTGACCGGAAGGGAAATCTGGCCGTGGTCGCCTGCGGCGACGGCACCATCCGCTGGTATCGCTACCGCGACGGCAAGGAGCTGCTGGCCTTTTTCCCCCACGCCGACAGGAAACGCTGGATCCTCTGGACCGCCTCAGGGTACTACGACGCCTCTCTGGGGGGGGAAGAACTGATTGGCTGGCATCTGAACAGGGGCAAGGATGCAGCGGCCGACTTTTATCCGGCTTCGCGCTTCAGGGAGACCCGGTACCGTCCCGATATCATCGCCAGGATCGTAGGGACGGGCGACGAAGACGAGGCGGTGCGCCTGGCCGATGCGGCCCGCGGAGGGGCACGGAAGGAGGCTGCCATCTCCCGGTTCCTGCCGCCGGTGGTGGCGATCACCGCCCCTGACGACAACGTCATTGCCGTCGAAAGTACGCTGGCCATCCATTACACCGTCCGCGCCCCGACCGACGCACCGGCCACCAGCATCCGGGTCATGGTGGACGGCAGGCCGGTCACCGTGTTCCCCGCTGCCGCCGGCGAAGCGGAACAGACCGTGACCATCGCTATCCCCAGCCGCGACTGCGTGGTCAGCATCATTGCCGAAAATCGCCATGCGCCATCGGTACCGGGGTCTGTGCGGGTGAACTGGCGGGGAAAGGAATCGGAACCTGTGCCTCGGGCGGTCATCGCTCTGAAGGGCGAACCGGCGGCCAAACGTCAGCCACAGTCCCGGCTCTTTCTCCTGGCGGTCGGGGTCAGCGACTATCGCGACAAGGGGCTCAACCTGCGGTTTGCCGCCAAGGATGCGGAGGATTTTGCCGCGGCGCAGAAGACGCAGGCAGGGAGGTTGTACCGCGAGGTGCAGGTCAAGATGCTCCCGAACGGGACCAAGCGGGAGATCATCAGCGGGCTGGCCTGGTTGAAGAAGGAGGTCACCGCCAACGATGTGGGAATGATCTTTCTGGCGGGTCACGGGGTGAACGATGCGGCCGGCTTCTACTACTTCCTGCCTGCGGATACGGACCTGGACGAGCTTGACTACACCGGGCTGGTCTTTTCGGACATCAGGAACACCTTGAGCATCCTGAAGGGGAAGGCAGTGATCTTCCTCGATACCTGCCACAGCGGCAGCCTTGCCGGTGGCATCAGGACCGGATGGGATATGACCAGGGTCGGCAATGAACTCGGTTCGGCCGAGAGGGGGGTCGTGGTGTTCGCCTCATCCTCGGGTTCCCAGTTTTCCTACGAAGACGAGGCCTGGAACAATGGCGCCTTTACCAAGGCGCTACTGGAAGGGTTGAGCGGCAAGGCCGATGTGAACAATGAGGGGGTGGTCACGGTGGCCAACCTTAACTTGTACGTGAATCGCCGGGTCAAGAGACTGACCAATAACCGGCAGGAGCCCGATGTCATGAAGCCGGGGTTCATTGCCGATTTCACCTTGGCCACGATCAGATAACGTCCTACCGAGAAAAGGCGCAGAGGCCTGAGGGGCAGGTTTCTGATAGGGGGACGCCCATCTGATAGGGGGACGCCCATGAAATTATGCGTTTCTCATTGCCATGACGTCCGAAGAAACGCATGAAATCATGGGCGTCCCCATGTCCCCCCATGTCCCCGTCCCCATGTCCCCAGGTAAAAGGGCGAGGTCTAATGGCGAGGCTGAGCTACCAAGCGGACTCCAAGGGCGGAACAAACTCGGCTGATGGTGTCGAAGCGTGGATGAGCTCCGGGACGCAAGGCTTTGTACAGGGCCTCGCGAGTCAGCCCGGCAGCCTGAGCAATTTCAGCCATGCCGCGCGCTCGTGCGGCTACTCCTAAGGTATGGGCCAACTCTGCTGCGTCACCTTCCTCAATCACCATGGTGATATACGCCGCAATGTCGGCCTCGCTTTTTAACTGCGTGGCAAGATCAAATTCTGGCAGGCCGGATACAACGATTTTTTTCGGCATGGGTCAATCCTCCAATCTGGCTGCTCGCTCGAAGGCAATGGCAATGTCGGCTGCTTGTGTGGACTTGTCCCCACCGCCGAGCATAACGATAAGCATGTTGCCACGTTCTATGTAGTACATTCGCCAGCCGGAGCCAAAGAATTCACGCATCTCGAAAACGCCGTGGCCAACGGATTTGACATCACCGAGATTGCCTCGCTGGGCCTTGTCAAGGCGTCGAGCCAGCCGTAACCGAGTGGTGCGGTCTTTGATGCCATTTAGCCAAGCGTCAAATTCGGGAAGGGTCTTGACGATGTACATGTCGCTATTGTAGTCGAACGATTACAAAAAGACAAGCTGCGCAAAGGCACAAAAAAAGGCACCAGCAACTGCCCGAAGGAAGGGCCCAACAAGAAAGTTGGACGTGCTATTCCGGGATCATCAGGAGATTCAGATGCAATTGAAGCTTGCAGACCTTTTGGATATCGACGGTGTATTGGCGTTGCACAGCAAATTTCAGATCGATACGATAAAAGAGGAAGATAAAAAGGACGGTTTTGTTACAACTGCTTTTACCAAGGATCAGCTGTCAGAGTTGATTCTAGGTGAAAACGGCCTGTTCATTGCGAAAGATGATGGCGTAGTAGTTGCCTACGTAATGGCTGCATCGTGGCATTTCTGGTCGACATACCCGGTTAAGGCATACATGATCGGTCAACTCCACAATTACAAGTTCAACGGGGAAACGTTGAGTGCCGAGAATTCATACCAATACGGCCCAATCTGTATCGACACAACGGTTAGAGGCGCCGGTGTTCTCGAGAAGATCTTTGCATACGCCCTGGAGTCGATGTCCCAAAGGTACCCCATCCTTGTCACCTTCATAAACAAAACAAACCCTCGCTCGCTTTCGGCTCATACCAAAAAGCTTGGTTTGTCTGTTTTGAACGAGTTCCAGTTCAACAACAGCAGCTATTACTGGCTGGCTTGTTCTACCCGTACCGAGGCAAACAGGCTGACCCCAGATGCCCCTATCGGAAATCAGGGTTCAAATGTCTGGTGAATCTGGAGAGGCGGGAATTGAACAAGGACAACGGGAAGACCTTCGTGGAGGTGGACTCGTCAGGAATGCTGGCGGATTAGTTGCTCTGCTATCAAAAAGGCACGACACCCATGAGTCTGCAGACGAACGAATTTTGGGTAGCGGCGATTTCGTTGACTTTTCTTCCTGTGCGACACCATCCTATGACATTGCCACGACGGTCAGTTCGTTTGCAAAAGCACAGTCGATGCTTAAAATAGATGTCTGACCATCGACGGCAGCGGTGAACCTGCTGCGCCTCATGACCGTTGGCCAACAGGAGCAGCCATAAGATGCACAAGAGTCCAGCACAGTCGGGTGAAATTGCGTGGCATGCGTCATCCGATCAGGAAGTGATGACCCGACTGGGTACAGATCCGGATGGATTGAATGACAGGGAAGTCACAGAAAGATTGCAGCGCTTCGGTGCCAATACCCTTGACCGGAGCGCCGGAACAAGCCCGTGGCTGATCTTCTGGCGACAGATCAACAATCCTATCGGATGGCTGCTCCTTGCGGCAGGCGTTCTCGCCCTTGCCCTTAAAAAGCCCACCGACGCTGCTGTCGTATTCGGCGCAGTCGTGATCAATGCCATCATCGGCTTCATTCAGGAATATCGGGCCGGCAAAGCTATCGAGGCGCTTGCTGCCATGATTCCCGAATCGGCGACGGTCCTGAGGGACGGTCAGCCCATCGCGGTGCCGGCCGACGGATTGGTACCCGGCGACGTTGTAACATTGCAGAGCGGAGACAAAGTGCCGGCCGATTTGCGGCTGATCCGGGTCAAGAACCTGCTCGTCGAAGAAGCCGCCCTTACCGGCGAGTCTCTGCCGGTGGCAAAGCGTTCCGATGAGGTGCTGCCGAACTCGCCGCTGGGCGACCGTTTTTGCATGGCCTACAGCGGAACCATGGTGGTCCAAGGTACGGCCACCGGCGTGGTTGTCGCCACGGGGAACTGGACGGAATTGGGGAGAATCAATGCACTTCTCAATCAGACCACGCAACTGGAGACCCCGCTGACGCGACAGCTGGCCAAGGTCACTACCGGCATCACCATCGCCGTGGTTGTTGTTGTAGCGGTTTTGATCGCTTTCGGTATCTGGATCAAGGATGCCCCGGTCGGCGAATCCCTCATGGTTGCCGTTTCCCTGGCCGTGGCAGCGATTCCCGAGGGGTTGCCGGCGGTTATTACGATCTGCCTCGCTATCGGCGTCCGACGGATGGCCGAACGACATGCTGTTGTCCGTCATCTTCCGGCGGTGGAAACACTGGGCTCCACAACCATCATCTGCTCTGACAAGACCGGTACCCTGACCCGCAATGAGATGACGGTCCAGGTGGCATGGCTGGAAGGGCACGAATACCGGTTTTCCGGTATCGGCTACGCCCCGGAAGGCGAGATCGAACATGATGGCGTCCGATTGTCGAGATTTTCTCCGGAACTGGAGGAACTGTTCTCCATTGCCGTCCTGTGCAATGATTCCGCGCTTCGTCCCGAGGGTGATGGCTGGGCCATCACCGGCGATCCGACAGAAGCCGCTCTGGTGGTTGCCTGTCAGAAAGCGGGGGTGAATGCCAATGACTTTCGCAGTCGCCACCTGCGTCTTGACGTTATCCCTTTCGAGTCCGACACGAAATTCATGGCCACCCTGAACCGGATTGACGGCGAAAACCGCATCCTGCTCAAGGGGGCACCGGAAGCAGTCATTGATCGCTGCGGCCTGGACGAAACGGAGCAGCAAACAGTGAATGAAGCCATGGCCACCTACGCACGCCAGGGGATGAGGGTTATTGCTTTTGCCCAACGCCGCAACGTTGCGGCAGAAGAGATTTCCCCTGCTGATGTTGCAAAAGGGCTGCAATTTTCCGGACTGCTCTGCATGATCGATCCTCCGCGTAGCGAAGCCGTGGACGCCATCAGGATCTGCCATAGTGCCGGCATCACGGTCAAGATGATCACCGGCGACCATCCCGTGACGGCGGAAGCCATCGGCCGGCAACTCGGTCTGCTGCAGCATGGGCAGGTTGCCCTGACAGGTCGCGACCTCGATGACCTTTCTGAAACGGAACTCCGGTCGGCTGTCATGAGTACCAATGTATTCGCCCGCGTGGCACCGGAACATAAAATCCGGCTCGTGCAGGCTCTCCAAACGCAGCGCCACGTGGTTGCCATGACCGGCGACGGAGTCAACGACGCCCCGGCGCTCAAGCGGGCCGACATAGGAATCGCCATGGGGATTACCGGCACGGCGGTATCCAAGGAGGCGGCCAAGGTTGTCCTGATGGATGACAATTTCGCTTCCATCACCGCAGCGGTGGAAGAGGGACGTCGGGTCTACGACAACCTCTTAAAATCCCTGGCATTCGTGCTCCCCACCAATCTTGGTCTGGCCTGCACTCTGACGGCATCCATGTTTTTTTTCCCCACGGTGCGGGTCGACGGGGTTAATGAGCTGTTAATGGCCATGTCCCCCAGCCAGACTCTCTGGATCAACCTGGTGGCAAGTGTTACTCTCTCGATCCCGCTGGCCTTCGAGGTGCTGGACCCTAATGCAATGCGGCGCATGCCCCGATCCCCGGATGAGCCGGTTTTTTCGGGTTTCATTGTTGCACGCCTCATCATGGTGGCCCTGCTTATGTCCGCATCTGCCTGCGGCCTGTTTCTCTGGGAGTATTTCCGGATCATCGGGCCTGAACCGGTGACGGCCGCCCGGCACGCTCTGGCGCTGGCCGAAGCACAGACTATGTGCGTTACCGGCATCACCTTCACCCAGGTATTCTATCTGCTCAACTGCCGGTCCCTGCGCAACTCTCTCCTGATCCAGGGCGTGTTCAGCAATCCGTCCGTCTATATCGGCATCGGCCTCCTGCTACTGCTCCATTCCTGTTTCATCTACTTGCCGCCTCTGCAGGCACTTTTTACTTCGGCACCGCTCGACGCCAGAGGCTGGTTGTATGCCATGGCAGCAGGCGCTGTCGTGCTGCCGGTGATATCAATGGACAAATGGATCAGAAACCGTTTTTGAAGACGAAAAGGAAATCATCGAGAGACGATCCAAGATGTTTATTTTTGTTGCTCATGCCGCAATCTCCTTGGTTCGCTTACGTGCTAATTCGAGCTGTTGTCGACAATGGCATTGCCAACCATGAGGTTGGACCTGGGCAATACCGCCCGGTCCACTCCCCGGTCGTAGGCGAGGAACAGACCATGAAAATAGAAAACACTCCCGTTACAGGGAAAGAGAACAAGGACGAGCTATCACCGATGTTGAGAGCCCTGTCGCAGTTTTATGAGGCCCTTAACTCAAGGGACATGGAACTGATGTCGCAGAACTGGCTGCAAGGTGACGAAGCAGCAATGGACAATCCACTTGGTGGGATCAAGAGAGGCTGGGAGGAGATCAGGTCTGTCTACGAGCGGCTCTTTGGGAGCACTTCTAACTATTACTTCGAGTTTTACGACTACACCCTGCACGATGCAGGCGAATTGTTTTACGTTGTCGGCCGTGAACGCGGTACATTCAAGACCGGGGATATCGTCCTTCAAATGCGGATTCGCACAAGCAGAATCTTCAGACTGATCAACGGACAGTGGCGCCAGGTACACCACCACGGTTCCATCGAAGAACCGGAATTACTGGCCAGCTATCAGCAGGCTGTGCTTGGAAGAAGGGAGGCAGACAGTGAACACCATCGACGCCTTTCTTAGCCGATACTCCTTCATCCTTGGCGAGGGCGCCGTTATCGAGCGCCTGCGCCGCAAGAAGGGATTGGAGCTTGATCCTTTCATCGTGAACTCGGCTTTTATCTATGATGATGATAAGCGGAGGGCGCTGGAGGGGATCTGCCGGGAGTACCTGGACATCGGCTGCCAAGCCGGGCTGCCTCTCCTCATGTCTACACCGACATGGCGGGCGAGCAGGGAGCGGATCGCCGCGGCCGGTCTCGATGGCACCGACCTAAACGGCGACAACGCGGCTTTTCTGGAAGGTCTGAGACAGAGCTACCAGGGATACGCCGACAAGATCCTCATCTGCGGGTTGATGAGTTGTAAAGGTGACGCGTACCACCCCGACGAGGCTCTCCCGGAAAACCAGGCCGCGGAATATCATGCGTGGCAGGCGGAAAAACTTGCGGCGACGACGGTGGACTTTCTCCTGGCGGCCACTCTGCCGGCTCTGAGTGAAGCCACCGGCCTTGCCATGGCGCTGGCCAAGACGGGAAAACCTTACATCGTGAGTTTCGTGGTCCGACCAACCGGCACCCTCCTCGATGGCACGCCGCTAAAGGAAGCCATCGCGGTAATCGACGCCGTAGCCAATCCCAAACCGCTCGCGTTCATGATCAATTGCACCCATGTGACCTTTGCCAGGTCTGCGCTACTGCATGAGACCAATTCGTCTGCAGAAGTGCGCCAGCGAGTCATCGGTCTTCTGGCCAATACGGCGGCTCTTAGCCCGGAAGACTTGGACAACAGCTCCGCTCTCGTGGAGCAGGAACCGGAGGCATTTGGGAAATCCGTGGCCGCCTTGGGCAGGGAGCTCGGGTTGAAGATCCTTGGTGGGTGCTGCGGCACGGACGGCCGTCATCTCTCAGCTCTGGCCACACGACTGCGGACTCCCACTTACTCCTGAGTCTGGGCAGCCTCGTGTCACTTTACCACAGGCATTCCTGAGCGCCGCCAGCCGGCCATGTGGCCGGAAAGCAGGGTGACATTGTGATAGCCGCGGCTATGCAGGATCTTTTGCGTTATCTGCGCCCGGGGACCGTGTTCACAGGTCACCACGAGTTCCGTGCCACGGTCAGCCGGCAACTTTGCCAGGCCCAGAAAGATCTTCCAGGTCGGGGCATGGTGCGCACCGCAAATGTGCCCTCTGCGAAACTCCAATCCGGTCCGGACATCGACTATGACAGGTCCTTTGTTTCGTTTCATCCGTTCCAGAAGTTCTTTCGGCTCCATTTCTTCTCCCTTTTGATGGTCAGCCTGCACCACATTACGCTCGAAAGGAATTGCCACAATGGACATCCCGCGGATCTTCAACATCACAGAAAGCGCCCATCGCATCCATAACCCCATCACGCCGGAAAAGCTTGCCACGCTCGGCGCGGCACTGCGTCTGGAGGCGGGGACCCGGGTGCTCGATCTGGGCAGCGGATCGGGAGAGATGCTGTGCACCTGGGCGCGTGATCACGGCATCGTCGGCACAGGTATCGACCTGAGCCAGTTGTTTTCGGAACAGGCCAAACGCCGTGCTGTCGAACTCGGCGTCGCAGATCGGGTCGAGTTTATCCACGGCGATGCCGCGGGATACGTCTCCGATGCGAAGGTCGGAGTGGCGGCCTGTATCGGTGCCACCTGGATCGGCGGGGGAGCCGCCGGCACCATCGAGCTCCTGGCGCGCAGCCTGTGCGCCGGAGGGATCATCCTCATCGGCGAGCCCTACTGGCGGCAATTACCGCCGTCGGAGGACGTTGCCAAGCAGTGTCACGCCGGCTCAATCTCCGATTTTCTTATGCTTCCTGAACTGCTCGCGTCGTTTTCCCGCTTGGGATACGACGTCGTGGAAATGGTTCTGGCTGACCAGGACGGCTGGGACAGGTACGAGGCGGCTAAATGGCTCACCATGCGCCGCTGGCTAGAGGCCAATCGCGATGACGAGCTATTCAACGAGGTTCGATCCCAACTGACCTCGGAACCGGAACGCTACGCCACCTACACGCGTGAATACCTGGGCTGGGGCGTGTTCGCGCTGATGAGGCGGTGATCAGTCTGTCGGGTCGCCAAGGGCTGCAGGCTGTGCTTGGCAGGCGGCCGCAAAACGTACTGTGTGTGGACGCGACGTTTAGATGTGGTGCTGCGGACCCTGCAGGGTGAAGTAGAAAGAGGCGCCTTTGCCGGGCTCGCCCTCGGCGCGGACCGTGCCGCCGTGCCGGTCGACGATCCTGAACACGGTGGCCAGCCCCACCCCGGTGCCGGGAAAATCGCTGGAGGGGCGCAGGCGCTGGAAAGGCTTGAAGATCTTTTCGGCGTCGCTCGTCTCGAAACCGATGCCGTTGTCGCGCACGAAGAACTCGTACTTGTCGTCGCAAAGCCTCTGTCCGAACTCGATCATGGTATGTTCGTTCCTGGAGGTGTACTTCCAGGCGTTGCCCAGCAGGTTCTGCAGCAGAACCCGGGCCAGATGGGGGTCGCACCAAGCCGTCATGCCCGCCTGGTTGCGCCAGTCCAGCGAGCGTTGCAGGTCGTACATGCGCAGTTCGGCAATGATGTCATCCGCCACACGCCCCAGGTCGACTTCCTCGCAACTTAGCTCCGTTCTCGTCACCCGGAACAGCACCAGCATCGCCTCGATGAACTGCTCCATGTTTTCGCAGCCGGTGTGGATGGCATCGACGAGACAGTGGCCGGTTTCGTCGAGCAGGTCGCGGTACATGTCAGCCAGGGCCTGGCCGGCCGCGTAGACCGTGGTAAGGGGCGTGCGCAGGTCGTGCGACAGCGAGTAGCTGAAGGCTTCCAGTTCCCGGTTGGTGGCCTGCAGGTCGAGGGTCTGCTGGCGCAGGCTCGCGTTCAGCGTGCGGATCTCCTGCTCCGATGCCCGGCGCTCCGAGATGTCGCGCACCACGCAGATGATGCCTCCATCTTCCAGAAGCGACAGGGATATCTCCTGGGGGAACAGGGTGCCGTCTTTCTTGAGCCCGGTCGCCTCGCCGCGCCAGCCGTGTCCCTTCTCGAAGGCCCCAAAGACGAGCGGCTCCAGCCGTAGGCGCTCCTCGTCGGTGTACAGCTTCTTCCAGCTCTGGCCGAACAGCTCCTGCTGCGAGGGGTAGCCGTAGATTTCCGCGTGCGCCCTGTTGAGGTAGAGGTAATCGCCGGCGGGGGTCAACAGGGCGATGCCGTCCATGGATGCTTCCATGGCGGCGAACTGCTTTTTCAGCATATTCTCCCTGTTCTTGCGCTCGGTCACGTCACGTACCAGTTCGATGGCCGCGGTGACGGCGCCCGTGGCATCCACCAGCGGGGCGGCTGCGCTCTCGATGTGACGCGTCTGCCCGTCGATGACATGGGTCACCTCCTGCCGGTGCGGCTGGCCATCTTTGAAACAGTCGTCGACGGCGCAACCCGGGCAGACGTCATCCCTGTCGTGGTAGGCGCTGTAGCAATGCTCCCCCACGCGCTCGCCCTTGAACTGCCTGGCCTGCGGATTCTGGTACAGGATCCTGAAGTCCCGGTCCTGGACCGTCACCGCGTCGGGCACACTGGCGAGGATGGCTTCGGTACGGCTTTTTTCCAGTGCCAGTTTGGCCAGGCTGTCTTCCAGCGCAGAGGTTGTTTCTTGCATCTTTGTCGACTTGCGGCAGGCACAGGCCATGAAAACCAGCAGAAAGAAGATGGTTTGGAGACGGTAGGTCAGCTCCTGCACCTTGGGGTGCAGCAACTGCTCAAGGAAGGTCCCTTCGGAAAACACCACGGCATCGAGAAAACTGTCCACGAGCCAGGACGCCAGTATCAGGGCGCTGCCCGTGATCAGGGAGTACCGGCGATCTTTTTTGATCCGCGACAACATATACTCACACTCTCCTTGCCAAACGACGTTCAGTGGCCTTGACGGCTGGGCGAGATCAATCCGGTCGCGGTCGTGATTGATCCGATCATTGCTATCTATCGTCTATATCGATTCGTATATCATATTGAAGTACAGGCTGAAAGTCTTTTTCGCACGAGTCGTGCGGCAATCGGGGGGGCGAGGGATGCGGCACGCCGTCATACGGAGTGGTATTCTACTGGCGGGCCTCCGGGGGCGGGTTGGGCCGGCGGGGAGAGTGACGGGCGCAGGTCGCCGTGCTGGCGACCCGGAAAAGGGGCGGTCCTACAACTGCTTGGGCTTCTTGCCGGAGAAATTGTCGTCGAAACAGGTCGGGCAGATGCCGTGGCTGAACTGGGCCTCGGTGTGCTGGGATATGTAGGACTCCATCTGCTGCCAGCTCCGCTCGTCTTTCCTGACCTTCTTGCAGTACATGCAGACCGGGATGATCCCCTCCAGTACCTTTACCTTGGACAGGGCCTGTTCGAGCTCCTCGTTGCGCTGCACCAGGGCGTCCCGGTGGACCTGGAGGTGCTTGCGGCTGTTGACCAGTTTGACGAAGCTCGTGGCGAGGGCCAGCAAAAGCAGCACGGATATGGTGGAGAGCATCTCGACCCGGTGGCTGTAGACGTAGCCCGGGGGGCGGTTGATGATGATGCTGTCGGCCGGCAGCTTTCCCTGTGCGATCCCGAAGCGCCGCAACTCGTTGTAGTCGAACATATCCTTGTTGGGGCTGGGCGTGACCGGGGGGAGGGCGTCAACCGACTCCCCTCTTAGCACCCGCACGGCCAGCGTCGCCGCTGCGGCACCATGCTCGCGCAGGTTCAGCAGCCGCCCGCCCACGATGCCTTTGCCCAGGTTGAATTCCCAGCCGCCGTACACCGGGACCGGGCTGGCGCTGGAGATCCTGCGCAGCGCCTCGTTGCTGGAGACCCGGTCGCCGTTTCCGTCCTGCACGAAGGAGGCGAAATAGACGATGACGCTGCCGGGTTTTAGCTCCCTGGTCCGGCTGATGAATTGGTCCAGACGCAGCCCGGCCCAGTCGGAGAAGGTGGCCTTGTCCTTAAGTTGCGCCGCGGCCTTGCGAAACTCCATCTCGTTCAACTGGCCGGTGACGGAATCGTCACGGATGACGACGATGTTTCTGGTCGCGGGATGGAGGGCAAAGATGAGGTCGAGGGTGGCCTTGAAGCTGGGGCGCTCGTCGATGCCGACGATGCCACGCTTGCCGGCAAGCCTGGAGCCGTCGAATGAGTTGGTGCCGCAGAAGACGACCGGTGTGGCGCCGAACAGTTGCGGGCGGTGCGCTTCAATGACGTTGAAGGCATAGTCGTCGGTGGAGAGAATCAGGTCGAAGTGGCGCTGCTGGTATTTGAACCTGAGCAGGTCGACGACTTTGGCATCGAATTCCTTGCCGCTGTTGTTTTTCGAGTCCAGGTACTCGACCTGGATCTCCGTTTCCGGCAGCGCCCGCAGCAGTGTCTCCTTGATCCCTGCTACGGCGTCGTCGGACCCTTTGTAGCCGGAATGGTAGGAGTTGAGGACCAGGACCTTCTTTCTGACGGGTTCGGCGCAGTCGGCGCCGGCCACCCACCCCAGCAGGCAGACGCCGATCATCATGTGCAGCAGGCGGTTCAAGAACCAGGTCCCGGTCATCCTTCTCTCCATGCGGGTTCCGCAGCCCGCCCCAGCTTTGATCCCATTTCCGAAACTGCCCGCCACGCGAAAATCCGCGCCCATACAACTGTTTTCGGCACTATCGGCCTGCACTTGAGCAGGAACATGACGCCGTCGCGACGCGCGCTCGCCGCAGGACACATATACGGTATGGAGGAGTCGTTCATCAAGAGGCCTATTGCCCCCAAAAACGGGGGCACGACGGCGGGGACTGCAGGCAATGCCTGATGGCGGCGGGTGAGTACCCTTCACCGTCAAGGTGCGACCTCCAGTTGCTGACAGAAACGGTTGATCTTTTATAATTGGGCCAGCCGCGAAAGGTGTTGGTCGTGAGGGTATAGTTGTGGCAGTATCCCTGGTCCGCGCCTCAGGGCGCACAACGAACCACTACCGGAGTAGAGTATGAACCTGGAATCGATCCCGCGCCAGGAACTGGCGGACATCGTGCGCCGCATGCCCAAGGCGGAGTTGCATATCCACATCGAGGGCTCCCTGGAGCCGGAACTGATCTTCGCCATGGCCCGCAAAAACGGGATCGAACTCGCCTATCCCTCCATTGAGGCCCTGCGCGCCGCCTATGCCTTCACCGACTTGCAGAGCTTTCTCGACATCTATTATGCCGGCGCCGGGGTGCTGCAGACCGAGGAGGATTTTTTCGACATGGCCTGGAGCTACCTGAACCGGGCCAAGGCCGACAACGTCATCCACTCGGAGATCTTCTTCGATCCGCAGACCCACACCGCCAGGGGCGTTCCCTTCGCGACGGTGATCAACGGGCTGGACCGCGCCGTGCAGCGCGGGCGCGAGGAACTGGGCATCTCCGCCTCGCTCATCCTTTGTTTCCTGCGTCACCTGAGTGAGGCCGATGCCTTTGCCACCCTGGAGCAGGCGTTGCCGTTTCGCGACAAGTTCATCGGCGTCGGTCTCGACAGCGGTGAGCGCGGCAACCCCCCGGAAAAGTTCGCGACAGTTTTCGCCCGGTGCCGGGAGTTGGGGCTCAGGCGGGTGGCCCACGCCGGGGAGGAGGGGCCGGCCTCCTACATATCCGACGCCTTGGACCTGTTGCAGGCGGAAAGGATCGATCACGGCGTGCGCTGCCTGGAAGACCCGCAGCTGGTCTGCCGTCTCGCGGCGGAGCGGATCGCGCTGACGGTATGCCCGCTGTCGAACGTGAAACTGGCGGTGTTCCCGGACCTGGGACGCCACAACCTTGCCAGGCTCCTGGCGGCGGGGATCGTCGCCACCATCAACTCCGACGATCCCGCCTACTTCGGCGGCTACCTGAACGAGAATTTCGCGGCCACCTTCGAGGCGCTGCCGGAACTGGGGGCGCGGGAGGCGTACCAGTTGGCGCGCAACAGCTTCGAGGCGAGCTTCGTGCCGGACCAGATCAGGCAGGGGTGGATCGCCGGTCTCGACGCCTTCTTCGCCGGCTGCTGCGGGGGAAGGTAAGCGGCAGGGGCAGCATCTCAAGGCAAATCCCCCCCTGTCCCCCCTCTGATGGAGGGGACTGGCTCCGCAGGTGCCTGTCCCCCTTAGTAGCTGGGAAGGGGGGCGGAGCCGAAAACAGCGTTCCGCTAAAGGGACAGGCACCTGTCGGAGCCAGTCCCTTCTGCCGCGACGTATAGAGCCCCAAAAAAAGAGCCACCAAGGCCGACTTTGTCGGGCTCTGATGGCTCTTTTTCGTTAAACAGCAGTCCGCCAAGTTACGTGTGCACCGTTACACCCTGCGTAGCTTGATGGTCTCCTCTTCCTTCCCCATGATCTGCTGCTTCTTGCCGATGGTGCGCAGCAGGGAGTTGCAGTTGTCCACCAGTTGCTCCAGTTGCCCCTCCTTGCCGTAGACCTGGGTGTAAAAGATGTTCTCCATGATGTGCATCCTGCCGAGGTTGCTGCTTGCCTTGCGCATCTGCATGGTCATCGACCACTGCATCTGCTGGAGTTTCAGGCTTTTTTCGGGGGTTCTCGCCACGCATGCCTTCTGTAAAGCCTCAGCCGCCAGTTGGTCGAAAAGGGCCGGATCCTCCTTATATAGCTCCCTCAGCTCATCCGGGGTATACGCTGTGAACTCTTTTTTGGTACTCATGACACGCTCCTTCTCCTTGCATTGCAATAAAAAGTTGTGACAGAACTGCTTATTGAGTTTTTCTAATTGTCTACTAATCGAGAAAAATATGCCAGCAAATTGTGTATACGGCGGGAGGGGTGCGACAGTAACACAGTCCGCACGATTTTTCCATTGCCTATCGTGACCGGAACCCGCCGGGCGCAGCTGCGGCTCGGCAGCGGGGATGAACGGCGTCCTCGGTGCGCGCCAGCCCCCTCCCTTGGCCAGCCCCTGGCGCAGCACCCGGCAATAGCCTTGCAATTAAAATGGAAAATCCTTAACATTAACCTGTACCAATGATTGGTTGAGAGATGATCTTCCAGCGGCGAAAGGAGGCTGCCATGGCGGATAAAGGTGAAAAGACTATTGGCGAACTGGTGTCCGAGCTGACCGGGGAGGTGCGGGTACTTTTCCGGCAGGAACTGGACCTTTTCACGGCGGAGATGAAAGAGAAGCTTGTTGCTCTGGCCAAGGACGGCGCCGCCATCGGAGTGGGCGGGGTACTGCTCTATACCGGGTTCCTCGTGCTCCTGGCGGCCATCGTCCTGGGGCTGGCGACGGTGATGCCGGCGTGGGGTGCAGCACTGGTGGTGGCCCTGGGCCTGATCGCCATCGGAGCGGTCCTGGTCCTCAAAGGCGGTAAGGACGTGAAGGAGATGGACGCGAAGCCCGAACAGACGGTGGGGGCTTTGAAGGAGACGGTACAATGGGCGAAAACGTTAAAGTTCACGAGCAGTCGCCGGAGAGGATTCGCGAGCAAATCCGGCACACGGAAAGCGATATAACCCAAACGGTGCAGAGCCTCGAACAGAGACTTTCCCCGCAGTACCTGAAGCGGCGGGGTGTGCGGAAGGCGAAACTCTTTGCCTGGCAGACCATCGCCAAAGCCCTGGAACTGGCCGAGCGGACCACGGTGCAGGCCTCGCTGGTCGGAGGGAGCGCGCTGCTGATGCTGCTGGGGAACAGGCGGGTGCGCGACAGGATGAAACACGCAACCGCCAGGAAACACGTGATTGAGGTACAGCATCCTGTTCCCGCAGTGGCGCGCGCGGCCAGTGCCAGCGCGATGTGGCTGCTGATGCGCAAGCTTGGCGGCGGGAAAGGGAAGGAGAAGGTGCCGGTATCGGGATGGTCCTTGGCAGCGACTGCGGCCAAGGCGTTCCTGGGAGGCAAGAGAGCCTCAGAGAAAAGCGGCACCCCGAGGGAAGGGGAAAAGGTCGCGTGGCGCGGGCTGGCGACAACGATCGGAGCTGCTCTGGGGAACTACTGGTACACCCACAAGACCCGCAGAGTGTAGAACGCAGCAAAGGAGGACGTCATGAGAAGACACGCGAGCACCACGGCTGAGGTAGTCAGCTTTTCGGCAGGGGCACTGGTAGGCGCCGGGCTGGCCCTGCTCTACGCCCCGAAGACAGGGCACGAAATGAGAGAGAAGGTATCCGACGTGACCGGGGATGCCATCGCCAAGATGAAAGGGCTCACGGCTGAGGCCCAGGACAAGCTGAACCGGAACCTGCGCAGAGGGCGGGAATACGCGGAAGAAAAAGTGTCGGAGTTATCTTCAAATATTGAGGAAAGGGAACAGTATCACTAACGCCGGGTGTTGAGCCGGTAAGTTCGAGCAGGGGCTGTCCGCCAGCGGACAGCCTTTTTTCATGCCGCTTTCCCCCTGCCGCAGTGTGAGCCATTACCTTCAGCTTTGTTTGCCATTATCTTCAACCTCATGTACCATCTGTTGAACCGTCTACATCTACCAGTCCACCGGACCCGCTATGACAACCATGTCCTTTTCAATGACGATGCGCTCTCCGATTAAGAGAGTCTTATGTGCTGCGGTGCTACTGCTCGCAGTCTGGGGGCGTCCCTGCCAGGCGGAACCGCTGGCGATCACGCCGTTTTACACCTTCAACCAAAGCCCGCTGGTCCAGATCTACGGGCTTCCTGCTGCGGAAAGCGCGGTCGTGCAGCGGACGGGGAAGGCATGGACGCTTGTGGCCGTGGATGTCGCCAACAGCTACCTGAAGCGGGAAACGGCCCGGGAGACGCTCCTCGTGGATGGCGAGGGGGAGCGCATCACGCTGGCGCTGCGCTACGGTGTCGGGCAAGGGGGGGAGGTGGGGATGGACCTCCCGCTGGTCGCCTACAACGGCGGCATCTTCGACGGCTTCATCGAGGACTGGCACGAGTTCTTCGGCCTCCCCCAGGGGCAGAGGCCGGACGCCCCCAAGGGGCAGCTCCGCTTCGCGTACGCCAGGGACGGACAGCAGCGCCTGGAGATGGACCGCGACGGTCTGGGGATCGGCGATGTGAGGTTCAACGGGGCATGGCAGCTCTACCGCGATGGCGGCGTCAACCCGGTCGCCGTCGCGCTACGGGGAAGCCTCAAGCTCCCCACCGGAAGCAGTTCGCGTCTGACCGGCAGCGGCAGCACCGATCTCGCCCTGTGGCTCACCGGCAGCAGCGATTATGCCCTGCCGGGCCGATGGGGACATGCCACCGTTTTCGCGGCCGCCGGCGGCCTGGCGATGACCGACGGGCAGGTGCTGAAGGACCAGCACAATAACCTGGCCGGCTTCGGCACCCTGGGGCTGGGGTGGGCTCCCGCCGACGGCTTCGCCTTGAAGGCGCAACTGTCCGGTCACAGCGCCTTCTTCAGGGACAGCGCATTCTCGGAGCTGAGCTCCGGCGCCATGCAGGTCATCTTCGGCGGGACCGTCGCGTTCTCGCCACGCACCACCCTGGATATCGCCCTGAGCGAGGACGTCACCGTCGGCGCCTCTCCCGACGTGGCGCTGCACCTTGGGGTGGGGCACCAGTTCTAAAGGTTTTCGGTTTTAACCCGGCGATGGGAGGATGTATGGGGACGTCGGTAGGAATAGGGTTCAGCATGCGGAAAAACCCGGTCGAGGCGGGGCACGAGGCGGCCCGCAGCGCACTGGAACAGGCGGGGGTGGCCAGGCCGGACTTCGTCATGGTCTTCGCCACGGTGGGGTACCACCAGCAGCGGTTGATCGCCGCCATCCGCGAGGCTACCGCCGGCGCGCCGCTGTGCGGCTGCTCCGGTGAAGGGATCATCGCGCAGCAGGATGTCGCCGAATCCAACTTCGCCGTCGGCGTCATGGCGATAGCCTCCGACGAGTTGCGTTTCGCCATCGCCTCCATATCGGGGATAGGGGAGGGGGGCGATGTCGCCGGCCAGCGGCTGGCCGAGAAGATCGCGCCGCTGGTGGCACCGGACAGCCGCGCCTTCTTCCTGCTGGCGGACGGGCTCGCCTTCGACTTCGACCCCTTCGTGGCCGCCTTCGAGGGAGGGCTTGCCCCGCCGGCACGGCTCCCCATCTTCGGCGGGCTGGCCGCCGACAACTGGGCCTCGCGCAAGACCTACCAGTACCACGACGACCAGGTGCTCAGTGACGGGGCCTGCTGCGTGGTCATGTCCGGCAAGGGGCAGGTGGCCTGGGGGATCAACCACGGCTGCGTCCCGGTGGGAACCAAGCGGACCATCACCCGCAGCAAGGGGAACATCATCTACGAGATCGACGGGGTGGCGGCCCTGGAGGTGCTCAAGGAGTACCTGGACGAGGAGTGGGCCATCAAGTGGAACAAGGCGACCCTGAACCTGTGCCTGGGCTTCAAGACGCCGGAACACCTGCGCCAGGGGTACGAGGAGTACTTCATCCGCTACATAACCGACAAGGACGACCGCGACGGCTCCGTCACCATCCAGTCCGACGTCGCCGAAGGAACCGAGCTCTGGATCGTGCGGCGCGACAAGGAACTGATGATGAACGGCCTGCGCTCGATACCGCGGCAGATCAAGGAGCAGCTCTGCGGCGACCCGCCCAAGTTCGTGCTGCAGTTCGAATGCATGGGGCGGGGGCGGGTGGTGTTCAAGGAGCAGGAGCGCATGGACCTGGTGCAGTCCCTGCAGCGCGACCTGGGGGGAAAGGTGCCGTGGCTTGGCTTCTACACCTACGGCGAGATCGGGCCGATCCGCAAGTACAACTGTTTCCACAACTTCACCTCAGTAGTCACCGTGGTGTACTAAGCTGAAAGACCAAATGAACGAGTCCGCAAAAGACATGGTGCCGGCAGCCGAGCTGGAGCAGCTGCGCCGCGAGAACGAGATCCTGTCGGAACAGGTGAAGAGGCTGGTCAAGGCCGAAAGCAGGCTCTACGACTACCAGGAGCAGCTGGATGCCCAGGTCAAGGAGTACAGCGAGCTCTACGACCTGAGCCGCAAGCTCTCCACCTGCGGCGACCTCCCGGCCATCTTCGAACTCGCCACCGGCTACGCCATCAACAGCCTCAACTACGAGCGGGTGCTCATCTTCCAGAAAGGTGACGACGGCGCCGCCTACGCGGTCTGTGCCTGGGACGGCTACTACGATGCCGAGGAGGAGAGCGCCGTTTCATCCCTGAGCATCCCCCGCAAGGCCCCCTTCCTCTCTCCGCTCTTTGGCGGCGAGACCTACCGCATCTGCACCGAAGGCTCACGGCAGCACGCGCTCTCCGAGTACCGCGCCAAGCTGTTGATGAACGAGTATCTGCTCTGTTCGCTGGGCAACCCTGCCGATCCCGTAGCGCTCATCGCGGTGGGAAACTCCGCGGAGAACGCCGAGTTCAACCGCAGGGTCAGCGACGGCGAGGAGGCCCTGTTCGGCATCGGCAACCTGGTCGGGCTCCTTTCCTCCGCGATCGAGAACCTGATCCACTACGCCGGCATGAAGAAGGCGCTGGAGCAGGAGCGGCTCGCCGAGGCCAAGTACCGCGGCATCTTCGAAAACGCGATGGAGGGGATCTTCCAGACCACGCCGGAGGGGAGGTTTCTCAGCTGTAACGTCGCCACCGCCGCCATACTCGGTTACCAGACCCCGGAGGAAGTGCTGGAAAACGTGGTGGACATCGGGCCGCAGCTCTACGTCGATCCCAGGCGGCGCGACGATCTGTACCGCATGATGAACCAGCGGCAGAGCGTGAAGAACTTCGAGGTGGAGTTCTACCGCAGCGACGGCACCAAAATCTGGGTCAACCTGAGCACGCGCCCCACCTTCGACGACCGGGGTGTGCTGGCCCACATCGACGGCATCATGCAGGACATCACGGAGCGCAAGCGGGACGAGGAATCCCTGCGCAAGCTCTCCCAGGTGGTGGAGCAAAGCCCGGTCTCCATCGTCATCACCGACACCTCCGGGCGCATCGAGTTCGTCAACCCGAAATTCGTCCAGTTGACGGGGTACACGCTGGAGGAGGTCGCCGGCCGCAACCCGCGCTTTTTGAAGTCGGGAAAATCGGATCCGGAGGAGTCCCGGAAACTGTGGCAGACCATAGCCGGCGGCAAGGTGTGGGAAGGGGAGTTTCTCAACAAGAAGAAGAACGGCGAGCTCTTCTCCGAGCACGCCACCGTGTCGCCCATCAGGGACAGAAACGGGGTCATCACCCATTACCTGGCGGTCAAGGAGGACATCACCCAGCGCAAGCTCCTAGAAACCCAGCTGTTCCAGTCGCAGAAGATGGAGTCCATCGGGCGCCTGGCCGGCGGGGTGGCGCACGACTTCAACAACATGTTGAGCGTGATCCTGGGATGCGCGCAACTGGCGCTGCGCGAGGCAGAGGAGGGGACTCCGCTGTGGCAGGACCTGGACCAGATCATCCACGCCGCCAAGCGCTCCAGCGACATCACCCGGCAGCTGCTGGCCTTCTCACGCAACGAGGTGATCGCGCCGCGGGAAGTGAACCTGAACGAGCACTTCGCTGAGATGCAGAAAACGCTGGGGCGGCTAATCGGGGAGGACATCAAGATGACCTTCCACCCCGCCCCCGACCTCTGGCCGGTCAATGCCGACGTGACGCAGCTGGACCAGATCCTGGTCAACCTGGCGGTGAACGCCCGGGACGCCATGGAGAAGGGCGGGGTGCTTACCGTGGCGACTGCCAATGTCACCGTGGACAAAAGCTACAGCCAGTACCACCTCGATGCTTCGCCGGGCGACTACGTCCAGCTTTCGGTGAGCGATACCGGCTGCGGCATGGACCGCGACACCCTGGATCGCATCTTCGAGCCTTTCTTCACTACCAAGGAGGTGGGGAAGGGGACCGGACTGGGGCTGGCGACCGTCTACGGCATCGTGCGCCAGCATAACGGCTTCATCAACGTCTACAGCGAGCCGGGGCAGGGGAGCATCTTCCAGATCAACTTTCCCAGGTGCGCCGGAGCCGCCGCGGCCGGCGAGGGCGAGGCGGTCGAAGCGGCGCTGGTCGGTTCGGGAACCATCCTGCTGGTCGAAGACGATGCCCTGGTGCGCAAGATGACGCTGCGCGCGCTGCGGGACCTGGGCTACACGGTGATCCATGCCTCGGGCGCCGACGAGGCCATCGCCATCTGCAGGGACGGGGGGACGCGCATCGATGCCATCCTCACCGACGTGGTGATGCCGGGGATGAACGGCAAGGAGATGGTCGATGCCATCGAGGCCTTCCGTCCCGGCCTCAAGGTGCTGTTCATGTCGGGATACACCAGGGACCTGGTGGCCCAGCGCGGCGTGGTGGACGAGGGAAGGCATTTCATACAGAAGCCTTTCGACCTGCTGTCGCTGGGCCGGAAACTGAAGGAAACGCTGCAGGATTGATAGGCGGTTGGAGGGGGGCAGCAGCAGACCGCCTACTGCTCCCTTTCGTTGGAGAGCGCGAACTGCTTCATCATCTTCTGGCGATACCCCACGATGTCCTGCCTTAACGATGCCAGTTGCGCCATCTTTTCATCCACCTTGTTCACATGCAGGTCCAGTATCTGTATGAGGCGCGGGATCATCTTTTCCGTCTGTTTGGCGTCCCCGTAGGCGGCGTACAGATCCTGCATTTCCTTGATGGTCAGCCCCAACTCTTTGAGCTTGATGATGAACTTTATCCTTCTGACGTAGTAGGGGGTGTACCCCCTGGTGGCGCCGTCCTGCCGCTCAACTGATTCGACAATCCCCACCTCTTCCCAGTAACGCAGTGTCCTCGTCGTCAGCCCCAGGTCCTTCGCCAAGTCGCTGATCGAAACGATGGTCTCGCCTTCCTTCTGCACGTTCGTCATTTGTTTCACCTTTACGTAAATTGCGACATTCTCAGCTAAGCCCCCTCTTTTGTCAACCAATACTCGGTGCGGAGAAAACGCGCGGCGGTCGGACGGAAACAAGCCGCGAAACCAATTTTATATAATTCTGTTTTATTTACTGTTGACATTAACGTAAACGACTGTTATTTTTTTACCGCGATGTCCGGTTGCCGTATAAAAAGTGCCGTAAAGCCGCCACTTGCTGATTGTTTCGCCGGTGCTGCAAAGGAAACTCCGGTGCACATCTGCCCTTGGCGTCAAATGTGTTCATGGAGGACGGGTGCGGTTTTGTGCGGTACGTGGTGGCGTTGTGCGCGGCAAGCTGCAGCTGATCCCGGCAGATTGGGAGGCGTATCTATGCATGTCAAACCTATGTTTTGAAGCTGCTGGTCTTGAAAATTTACCTGTTATTTCAGCTTGTATGGCTAACTGGTTCCCCGAATCTTGATCTCAAAGTGCTTCATTAAATAACGGAGGTTGAAATGAGCGAGCTGCATAAAAGGATTCGAAAGACGAGCCTGCATACCCGAATCATGAGCCCCGAGGACACCATCCCCTTCTTCCGCAACGGCATGGACCTGGGCTGGTCCGGCTTCACCCCGGTGGGCTATCCCAAGGTGGTGCCGGCCGCGCTGGCCGATTACGTGGAGAAAAACAACCTCCAGGGCAAGATGCGTTTCAACCTCTTCATCGGCGCTTCCATCGGGGCCGAGATCGAGGACCGCTGGGCTTCGCTTTTGATGACCGACAAACGCTGGCCCTACCAGACCGGCAAGGTGGTGCAGAAGCAGGTCAACAACGGCACGGTGCGCATGGGGGACAAGCACCTCTCCGTCTACGCGCAGGACCTGGCCTACGGGTTCTACACCAAGGAGAGGGGGGGCGGCTTCGACCTGGGGCTCATCGAGGCCAGCGGCATCACCGAGGAAGGCCACATCATCCTCGGTGGCTCCATCGGCTGCGCCACGGAAGTGATCCAGCACTCGGACAAGCTGATCATCGAGATCAACACCGCCATTCCCTCGTTCGAGGGGATCCACGACATCGTCATGACCGAGCGCCCTCCCTACAAGAAGCCCTACCTGATCAGCAGGGTCGACGACCGCATCGGTTCCCCCTACGTTCCCTGCGATCCCGACAAGATCCTCGCCATCGTGGAGTCGCGCCTGCCGGACAAGGGGCGCGCCCTCTCCGACCCCGACGAGACCTCGGAGCAGATCGCCGCGCACATTCTCGACTTCTTCCAGTTCGAGGTGAAGGCGGGGCGGCTGCCGAAGAACCTCCTGCCGCTGCAGTCCGGCGTCGGCAACATCGCCAACGCGGTGGTGGGGGGCATGGTCAAGGGGCCTTTCTCCAACGTCAAGGTGTGGACCGAGGTCATCCAGGACACCATGCTGGACTTCTTCGACTCCGGCAAACTCGATTTTGCCTCCTCCACCTCGCTCTCCCTCTCCGAGCAGGGCTTCAAGCGGCTTTACGACAACTGGGATTTCTACGTCCAGAAGGTCGTGCTGCGCCCCATGCAGATCAGCAACAACCCGGAGCCGATCCGCCGCCTCGGCGTGATCGCCATGAACACGCCGGTGGAATTCGACATCTACGGCCACGCCAACTCCACGCTCGTGGGGGGGACCCGCATGATCAACGGCATCGGCGGCTCCGGCGACTTCCTCAGGAACGCCTACCTCTCCATCATGCACACCCCGTCCACGCGCCCCTCGAAGACCGACCCCACCGGCATCACCTGCGTGGTTCCCATGGCGCCGCACGTCGACCACACCGAGCACGACCTGGACGTCCTGGTCACCGAGCAGGGACTCGCCGACCTGCGTGGCCTCTCGCCCCAGGAACGCGCGAAGACCATCATCAGCAAATGCGTCCACCCGGACTACAAGCCGCTGATGCAGGAATACTACGAGCGGGCCAGGCGCGAGTGCTGCGAGCTCAACGTCGGCCATGAGCCGCACCTGCTCTTCAAGGTGTTCAAGATGCAGCAGCACCTCGCGGAAAAAGGGACCATGAAGATCGACAACTGGAACTAGCTGGACCGGGAGAGGGTGGAGTCATGGAACGTGAGAACGGTGAGCTTTCCACTGACGAGTTGCAGAAGGCGGTTGAACTGCTCGAGATAGTCGCCGCCCGGGGCAAGGGATGTTCCCTGTCGGCGCTGGCGCGCCAGGCGGGCATCACCCCGTACCGGGCGCGGCTCCTGTTGGCGCTTTTGGAGGACAAGGGGCTGGTGCAGTGCGCGATACAGAGCGGCAAGTACGACGAGAGCCGCGCCAGGAAACTCGCCCGCACCCTGTTGCACAACGTCCGCAACAGCAGCGTGCTGGGGCCGGTGGTCCGGTCGGTGCTGTCCGAGCACGACGACGAGCTCGAGGTGACGATCCTGAAGGATGCCCGGCCGGTACTGGAAGCCCTGGCCCGCCGCCACAACGAGGCGGTCTACATGGCGGTTTCCAAGGGGGACGAGGTGCTGCTGCTGGACATGGTGGACCCCCTGCGGCAGGAGCGGGGGGAGCCGCTGGTTGGAAGGCGCTTCCCCTTTTTCGCCAACGCCGCCGGGAAGGTGATGCGGGCCATCGATTCCTGGGACCTCTTGGAGCAGATCGGCCGGAGGTGGCGCGGCGGCCGGGGGGAGCAACCGGACCTTGCCAAGCTGCGCATCGAACTGGAGCAGATCAGGGAGCACGGGGTCGCGGTGGAGTGCAGCGGCATGGGGGACGGCGTCGTGACCGTGGCGGTGGCGGTCCGGGACTACGCCGGCAAGGTGGTGGGGGCCCTGATGCTGATCGGGCCGTCCTTCCGGCTTTTGGGGGACCGGCTGGAGCAGGAGATCATCCCTTCCCTGCGGCTGAGCGCGGAACTCCTCTCCGCCAGGTTCGGCTACGCCCGTCCCTGAAATACCGAGACCTCTTTGGAGCTATTGGCCCCCCGGCGCAGGCCGGGGAATGAACAGGGAAGCGGCGGCGCCGCTTCCAGACGCTGGTAACCCTAACAGAAGGAGTGACGGCCATGTCGGAAAAACAGCAATGGGAAGCAATCGCCAACCACAGCAAGTTCATCGAGCTAAAGCGCAGGAAACGGAACTTCCTCTTCAGCTGGTGGATCATCTCGACCATCTACTACCTCCTGCTCCCGGTCATCTCCGGCTACTTCCCCGAGGCCTTCAGGGTCAAGGTCATCGGCCCCATCAACTTCGGGTACCTCTTCATCCTGTCCCAGTTCGTCATGGCCATCGGCGTGGCGATCTACTACGCCCACGTCGCCAACAAGACCTTCGATCGACTCACCAAGCAGCTGCTGGAAGCCTTGCAATAGACGCGTCCATCAATCAAAGAGGGGGACCAGGTATGAAAAAGAGGATCGCCGCTTTAACCGTAGCACTGTCGCTATCGATGTTCGGCGTGGCCGCCGTCTGCGCCCAGCCGTCCGCCACCGCCGCGGCTCCCCAGGCCGCCGCATCAGCCACTGCCGCAGTTTCTCAGGCCGCCGCACCTGCCGCTGCCGCAGCCACTCAGACGGCGGTTCCCGCCGCGGGCGTTGCCGCCAAGGCCGCCACCGCGCCGGCCAAGGGGGGCGGCGCACCGGCCAAGATCACGCCCAACCGCGGCATCACCATCGGCATGTTCGCCCTGATCATCGCCGTCACCATGGGGGTCGTAGTCTGGGCCGCCAAGAAGACGCAGACCGCCGCGGATTTCTACACCGCCGGCGGCGGTATCACCGGCTTCCAGAACGGCTGGGCCATCGCCGGGGACTACATGTCCGCCGCCTCCTTCCTGGGGATGTCGGGGCTCATCTCGCTCTACGGCATCGACGGCTTCATGTACGCCGTGGGACCGATGTTCTCCTTCATCGCCATCCTGCTGGTGATCGCCGAGCCCTGCCGCAACGCCGGCAAATACACGCTGGGGGACATCCTTTCCTTCAGAAGTTCGCCCAAGGTGGTGCGCGGCGTGGCGGCGCTCTCCACGGTGACGGTCTCCATCTTCTACCTGATCGCCCAGATGGTCGGCGCCGGCAAGCTGATGCAGATGCTCCTGAACATCCCCTACCGCGTCTCCGTTATCGGCGTCGGCGCGCTCATGGTCGCCTACGTCGTCTTCGGCGGCATGAAGGCCACCACCTGGGTGCAGATCATCAAGGCGTCGCTCCTTATGGGGGCCACCACCATCCTGTGCCTGCTGGTCGCCATCAAGGCCGGCTTCAACCCGGTCGGCTTCTTCACCGACGTGGTCAGTAACAGCGCCATCCAGGAGCACGTGCGCATGAACGTGCTGAAGGACGTCATCGCGAAACCCGGGGTCGACTACGGGCAGAGGTTCCTGGAGCCCGGCCTGTTCCTGAAGAATCCCCTGGACCAGATCTCGCTGGGCCTCGCCTGGGCGCTGGGCGCCGCGGGGCTGCCGCACATCCTGATGCGCTTCTTCACCGTTCCCAGCGCCAAAGATGCGCGCAAATCCATCATCGTGGCGCTCTTCCTCAACTCCAGCTTCTTCTTCATGATCAGCGTGATCGGCTTCGGCGCCGCGCTCTACCTCACCCCGCAGGCGATCTCCGCCGTGGACAAGGGGGGCAACATGGCTACCCTGCTCCTGGCCCAGCACATGGGCGGCGGCCCGGGGAGCCTCGGCGGCGACATCTTCCTCGCCTTCATCTGCGCGGTCGCCTTCGCGACCATCCTCGCCGTGGTCTCCGGCCTGGTGCTGGCCGCCTCCGCCGCCATCGCCCACGACGTCTACGTCAACATCATCAAGGACGGCAAGGCGGACCAGCAGCTGCAGGTGAAGGTGGCGCGCATCACCTCTCTCTTCGTGGGCACCTCGGCCATCGTGATGGGGCTCATGGCGGAGAAGGAGAACGTGGTGGCCCTGGTGGCGCTGGCGTTTGCGGTCGCGGCTTCCGGCAACTTCCCGGTGATCATGTTCTCCCTGTTCTGGCGCAAGTTCAACACGGCGGGCATCGTCTCCGGCCTGGTGGTGGGGACCGTCTCCGCCCTGGCCCTGGTCATGGTTTCCCCGGTGATGACCTATCCCAAGAAGGTCGCTGCCGACGCCAAGAAGGTGGTGGAGACCCTGGAGAAGAAGCAGGCGGGTGGTGCGGTGCTGGCCGAGAAGGAACTGCAGGCCCTGGAGAAGTCGCGTGCGGAGTACGTGAAGAACAAGGACGGCAAGTCCATGGTCGGGCTGGACGCCCCGATCTTCCCGCTCAAGAACCCGGGCATCGTCTCGGTGCCGCTGGGCTTCCTGGCCGCCTTCTTCGGTTGTCTGCTCTTCAGGGAGCGTCGCGCCGAGGAGATGTTCGACGAGATCGACGTGCGCCAGAATACCGGCATCGGCATCGCCAAGGCGGCCGACCACTAGCTCTTTACACCAAACCGGCCCCCCCTCCCGACCTCCCCCCTCCGGGGGGAGGGGCCGCTGGCTTTCACCAGCCAGGCGAGTTGTCTTCTGCCTCCGGGGAACGGGCGCGAACGCGTCCCCGCCCCGGAGGGGGAGGGACAGGGAGGGGGAAAGATTCCCGCTGCTCTCCTTCCTATAGAGCCGCATGCCAGCGCCCCTCCGGGAGGGACAGCAGGGGACAGCTTCGATATACAACCGACAAGGAGGTGAACCCGTGACACACGCTAACAACCTGCAGGAAATAGCGGCCGTTGAGCCGCCGGCGGGGGACGAGGGGATCCAACTCCTCTACTCGCTCAGCAAGGAGGAACTGGTCAGGATCATCGTCGACGACGCCAAGAACTGGCTCGCCCACGACGGGGTCTGGTTCCAGTCGCTGGAGCAAAAGTACGGCATGGACGTGGCGGTGGACATCGACACCGACGCGTGGCGCCTGTTCACGGTCATCGAGGCGAAGCGCATCATGGAGCGGCTCTCCATGAAGCCGGGCGGCGGCATCCCCGCCCTGGTGGAGTGCCTCAAACACCGCTTCTACGCCCGCTTGAACCTCCAGGAATGCATCGAGGTGAGCGACACCCGGGCCGTGTTCCGCATGCTCGACTGCCGCGTGCAGTCCGCCCGGAAGCGCAAGGGGCTCGCGGACCACCCCTGCAAGTCGGTGGGCATCGTCGAATACTCGGAGTTCGCCCGGACCATCGACCCGCGCATCACCACCCGCTGCATTGCCTGCCCTCCCGACCCGCACCCCGAAGAGTTCTGGTGCGCCTGGGAGTTCACCTTGAAAACCGATTAGCCGTAAAGACCACCCCGCAAGGAGGAACGACATGCACATAGCCGCTGCGGAGCCTTATCGCTCCAGACTCAAGGTACGATTCGTCACCGCGACCAGTCTCTTCGACGGGCACGACGCCGCCACCAACATCATCCGGCGGATGCTCCAGGCCTCGGGCGCGGAGGTGATCCACCTGGGACACAACCGCTCCGTGGACGCCATCGTCACCGCCGCCATCCAGGAGGACGCCCAGGGTATCGCGGTGAGCTGCTACCAGGGGGGGCATGTCCCGTTCTTCAAGTACATCTGCGACCTGCTCCGCGAGCGCGGCGCCGACCACATCAGGGTCTTCGGAGGGGGCGGCGGCGTGATCGTCCCGGAGGAGGTCCGCGAGATCGAGTCGTACGGCGTGAGCAAGATCTTCTCCCCCGAGGACGGCAGGCGCATGGGGCTGCAGGGGATGATCAACCACATGCTGGAGCTGTGCGACTTCACCCCGCAGCGCGACACCGACCGGGAGATCGAGCGGCTCAAGGAGCGCGACATCCGCGCCGTCAACACGCTGATCACCCTGGCCGAGCAGGCGGTCCACGACCAAAGCGAGGGGTACGGGGCGGTACGGGACCGGATCCGGGCCATGGGGCGCGACGTCCCGGTGGTCGGGGTGACCGGGACCGGCGGGGCCGGGAAAAGCTCGCTCACCGACGAACTGGTGCGCCGCTTCATCAGGGACTTCCCGGAGAAGAGCGTGGCCATCCTGGCGGTGGACCCGTCCCGGCAGCGTACCGGCGGGGCGCTGTTGGGCGACCGGATCAGGATGAACTCCATCAACAGCGACCGCATCTACATGCGTTCCCTGGCCACCCGCGATTCCCGCTCGGAGCTGTCGGCGGCGATACGCGACGCCCTCGACGTGGTGCGCGCCTCCGGCTTCGACCTGGTCATCGTGGAGACCTCGGGGATCGGGCAGGGGGATGCCGGGGTGGTGGAGATCTGCGACGTCTCGCTCTACGTGATGACCTGCGAGTTCGGCGCCCCGACGCAGCTCGAGAAGATCGACATGCTCGATTTCGCCGACCTGGTGGCGCTCAACAAGTTCGAGCGCAAGGGGGCCGAGGACGCGCTGCGCAACGTGCGCAAGCAGTACCGCCGCAACCGCAACCTCTTCGAGATACCGGATGCGGAACTCCCGGTCTACGGCACCATCGCCTCGCAATTCAACGATCCCGGCACCAACGTGCTCTACCGGGCCCTTTTGGACCGGGTCAACGAGAAGAAGGACGTGGGGTGGAACTCCCGCCTGGAGGTCACCGAACGCGAGAGCCTGAAGCAGTACATCATCCCGCCCGACCGGGTGCACTACCTGGGGGAGATCGTGCAGGCCGTGCGCGGCTACCGCAAGGATGTGGAGGAGCAGGCCGGTGTCGCGCGCACCCTGTTCCAGCTTTCCGGGGCCAGGGCCGCGGTCAAGGGTGAGGGGGCCATCGCCGAGCTGGAGCAACTGATGGGAGCCTTTTCCGCGAAGCTGCAGGAGGAGCCGCGGCGCATCATCGACGGCTGGAAGTCGCTCAAGGAGTGCTACCGCCAGGACGCCCAGGTCACCCGCGTGCGCGACAAGGAGATCCGCACCGAGCTCTACACCACGTCCCTTTCCGGGACGAAGATTCCCAAGGTCTGCCTCCCCGACTACCAGGACTGGGGGGAGATCGTCAAGTGGTCCATGAAGGAGAACCTCCCCGGCTTCTTCCCGTTCACCGCTGGCGTCTTCCCCTTCAAGCGCGCCGAGGAGGACCCCAAGCGTCAGTTCGCCGGTGAGGGGACCCCGGAGCGGACCAACCGGCGCTTCCATTATCTCTGCCAGGACGACGGCGCCAAGCGCCTCTCAACGGCCTTCGACAGCGTGACCCTTTACGGCGAGGATCCGGATTACCCGCCCGACATCTACGGCAAGGTGGGCGAGAGCGGGGTCTCCATCTGTACCGTCGAGGACATGGAGAAGCTCTACGCCGGCTTCGACCTCTGCGCCCCTTCGACCAGCGTCTCCATCACCATCAACGGCCCGGCGCCCATCATGCTGGCCTTCTTCTTCAACGCGGCCATCAGGCAGCAGTTGGCCCAGTTCAAGACCGTGCAGGGGCGCGAGCCGTTGGCCGCGGAGTTCGCCGAGCTGAAGGCCCGCACCCTGCAGACCGTGCGCGGTACCGTCCAGGCCGACATCCTCAAGGAGGACCAGGGGCAGAACACCTGCATCTTCTCCACCGAATTCGCACTCAGGATGATGGGGGACATCCAGCAGTACTTCATCGAGCAGCAGGTGCGCAACTACTACTCGGTCTCCATCAGCGGCTACCACATCGCCGAGGCCGGGGCCAACCCCATCTCGCAGCTCGCCTTCACGCTCTCCAACGGCTTCACCTACGTCGAGTACTACCTGTCGCGGGGCATGCACATCGACGACTTCGCGCCGAACCTCTCCTTCTTCTTCAGCAACGGCCTCGACCCCGAGTACACCGTGATCGGCCGCGTGGCCCGGCGCATCTGGGCTGTGGTGATGCGGGAGAAGTACGGCGCCAACGACCGCAGCCAAAAGCTCAAGTACCACATCCAGACCAGCGGCCGGTCGCTGCATGCCCAGGAGATGGATTTCAACGACATCCGCACCACGCTGCAGGCCCTGATGGCCCTCTACGACAACTGCAATTCGCTGCACACCAACGCCTACGACGAGGCGGTCACCACGCCGTCGGAGGAGTCGGTGCGCCGGGCCATGGCCGTGCAGATGATCATCACCAAGGAGCTTGGGCTGGCCAAGAACGAGAATCCCCTCCAGGGTGCCTTCATCATCGACGAGCTGACCGACCTGGTGGAGGAGGCGGTCCTGGCCGAGTTCGAGAGGATCGACCAGCGCGGCGGCGTGCTGGGGGCGATGGAGACCCAGTACCAGCGCAGCAAGATCCAGGACGAGTCCATGCTCTACGAGGCGAGAAAGCACTCCGGCGAGCTCCCCATCATCGGCGTCAACACCTTCCTCAACCCGCGCGCGGGCGAGGAGGGTTACCAGATCCCGGGAGAGTTGGCCCGTGCCACCGTCGAGGAGAAGGAGCAGCAGATCAGGAACCTGCGCGCCTTCCAGGAGCGGCACAAGGACGAGGCGCCGCTTGCCCTGAAGCGGCTCCAGGATACGGCGGTGAGCGGCGGCAACATCTTCGCCGAACTGATGGAGACGGTGCAGTGCGCCTCGCTGGGGCAGATCACCCGGGCCCTCTACGAGGTGGGCGGCGAGTACCGGCGCAACATGTAGCGGAAAGCTCCCGCGCCGGCGCCAGTTTTCAGATCTCCCCCTCCCTTGACGGGCCTGCGCGCCGAAGCGCTTCGTCCCGTAAAGGCGGGAGGGGGCAGGGGGGGGTGACCTTGCCATGACCGCAAATGTGGCACCTGCCCCCACCCCCTAACCCCCTCCCGCGAGGGGAGGGGGGACTTTTTTAGTCGCTGCAACCTTCTAACCGGACGCCCGCTGGTTCCCTCCCCCGGAGGGGGAGGGACAGGGAGGGGGAAGCATCGCTTCCGGAATCAGCAGCAGAAGAGACAACGAGCAAGAACGAGGAGGACAAACCGTGGATGTCTTTCAAGCCATAAACGACAGACGCAGCATCAGGAAGTACCGCGACACCCCGGTGGAGTGGGACAAGGTGAGCCAAGTGCTCGATGCGGGGCGCTTGGCCCCTTCGTGGAAGAACATGCAGTGCTGGCGCTTCCTGGTGCTCTCGGCGGGCGGCAAACGAAGCGCGCTGCTCGACGCTTTCCCCGATGACAACCCCGGCAAGAAGGCGCTCACGCAGGCGCCGGTGACCATCGTCGTCTGCGCCGATCCGGCTCAGTCCGGGGTCGAGAATGGCATCGAGTACTACGTCGCCGACACTGCCATCGCCTTCGAGCACATCTGCCTGGCCGCGCATGGCCTCGGCCTTGGCACCTGCTGGATGGGGCTCTTCGACGAGCGGACCCTGAAGGAGTCGCTCGGCATCCCGGACGGGATACGGGTCGTGGGCGTGACGCCGCTGGGCTACCCGGACCAGGAGCCCAAGGCCCGGCCTCGCAAGGACCTGGCGGAGATCGCCTATCACAACGACTGGGGGAGCGCATGCTGACCAAGACCGAATCGGAGCAAAGGATAGCCCGGCTGCAGGATGGACTGAGGGGACAAGGCATCGACGGCGCCCTGTTCATCTATCCCATCGACATCTACTACTTTTCCGGCACGCGCCAGAACTCCGCGCTGTTCGTGCCCGCGGAAGGGAAGCCGCGCCTGATGGTGCGCAAAAGCTACTTCCGGGCCCAGGCCGAAAGCGTCATCGACGACACGCGCCCCTTTCCCTCCAGTAAGGAGTTCGCTTCCCAGTTCCCGCCCAAGGCAAAGCGGATCGGCTTCACCTTCGACGTGGCGCCGGTGCAGCAGTACCAGTACTACGCGAAGCTACTTCCCGGGGTGGAGTTCGTGGATGTCTCCCCCCTGAACCGGGAACTGCGTAGCGTAAAGTCCGAGCTGGAGCTGGAGCGGATGCGCGAAAGCGGCGCCAGGCTGTGCGGTGTGTTCAAGGAGGTGCCCGGTTTCCTGAAAGAGGGGATGCGCGAGTTGGACCTCGCCGCCGAGTTCGAATACCGTCTGCGCAAAGCGGGAGGAGAAGGGTTCGTGCGCATGCGCGCCTACAACCAGGAGTTGTTCCAGGGGCTGGCGGTCAGCGCCGGCGCCGGCAATCCCGGTTTCTTCGATGGCGCGGTCACCGGCCGTGGGCTCTCCAACGCCTCACCCCATGGCGCCTCGACCGATGCCATCGAGGCCAACGTACCGGTGCTGGTGGACTATACCGGGGTCTTCAACGGCTACATCGTGGACATGACCCGCATGTTCGTGGTGGGTCGGCTCGCGCCCGAGCTGCAGCGGGCCTTCGACACCTCGCTGCGGATCCAGCAGCACCTGACCGAGAACCTGAAGCCGGGCGCGGTGTGCGAGGATCTTTTCGCCCAGGCCGCGGATATCGCGGAAAGCGCCGGACTTGCGCGCAACTTCATGGGGGCGCCTGGCGAGAATGCCAAGTTCGTCGGACACGGGGTGGGGCTCGAACTGGACGAGTTCCCCGTGCTGGCCCAGGGATTCAAGTCCCAACTCCGTGCTGGCCAGACCATCGCCATTGAACCCAAGTTCGTGCTCCCCGGTTTGGGCGTTATAGGTATCGAAAACACGTTTGCTGTGGCGCCGGATGGTGGGGTGAAAATCACGGATCTGCCCGACGATATCGCCTTTGTGTAAACGTGGAAAACAATTTTTGTTTTACGGTGGGGCTCGTCATGTCGAGCCCCTTTTTTGTGGTTAAGTTGATATTTTTTTGTATTTACGCATGTTTGTGGCATGGCGGTTGGTGCTTTTTCCGCACCCTGCTGCGGCGGCTCGGGTGTTAGGGTACAATAAGATCATGAATTTAGAATCTTGTTATACTTTTGCTTGACTTTAACGTAAACGATAGATAAAGTTGTAGTCAACACATCATCACCGGGAGGAAACGATGCAAGACGTCTTCGTAGTGGAATCGCTGAGAACCCCCTTTGGCTCTTTTGGCGGCGCGTTGTCCGACGTTGAAGCGCCCGTGCTGGGGGGGACCGTGATCAAGGCGCTCCTGGAGCGGGCCGATCTCAATCCGGCCCAGGTCGACGAGGTCATCGCCGGCCAGGTTCTCGGCGCCGGGGTCGGGCAGGCTCCCGCCCGCCAGGCCATGCGCTACGCCGGCATCCCCGACGCCGCGCACGCGCTCACCATCAACAAGGTCTGCGGCAGCGGCTTGAAGTCGATCATGCTCGGCGCAGGTTCCATCATGCTGGGTGATTCCGAGGTGGTTATCGCGGGAGGGATGGAGAACATGTCGCTCGCCCCCTTCGTACTGAAGAAGGCGCGCTACGGCTACCGCATGGGGCACGGCGAGCTCACCGACCTGATGATCTACGACGGCCTGCAGGACCCGTACTCCGGTCGGCACATGGGCGACATCGCCGAAGAGGCTGCCGCGCGGCACGCCCTTTCCCGCGAGGCCCAGGACCAGTTCACCATCCGCTCCTACACCCGGGCCCAGGAAGCGGTCCGCGGCGGTATCTTCAAGGACGAGATCGTGCCGGTGCTGAAAAAGGGGCGCGGCGGCGAGGTGACCGTGGCCGAGGACGAGGAGCCTTTCAAGGTGGACTTCGCCAAGCTCCCCGCCCTGAAGCCGGTCTTCAGGAAAGACGGCACCATCACCGCCGCCAACGCCTCCACCATCAACGACGGTGCGGCCTTCTCGCTGCTGGCCGGCGCCGACGCGGTGAAGCGCCTCAACCTGAAGCCCAAGGCGCGCATCGTCGCCCATGCCACCTGCAGCCTCCATCCCGAGCGCTACACCGAGGCGCCGGTCGGGGCCATCGAGGTCGCCTGCGCCAAGGCGGGCCTGAAGACCAAAGACATCGACCTTTTCGAGGTGAACGAAGCCTTCGCCCTTGTCGCCATGATCGCCATCAAGGATCTGAACCTGGACCCGGAGAAGGTGAACGTGAACGGCGGCGCCTGCGCCATCGGCCATCCCATCGGCGCCAGCGGCGGCAGGCTGGCGGCGACGGTGGTGCGCGAACTGCACCGGCGCAACGCCCGCTACGGGCTCGCCACCCTTTGCATCGGCGGAGGCGAGGCAGTCGCGGTAGTATTCGAGAGGGTTTGACCCGCACTTCAAGAATCCAAGTTTTGATAGGAGGATGACATGTTCAAGGTAGTAGGCGTCATAGGGGCCGGCCAGATGGGGAGTGGTATCGCCCATGTCTTTGCCCAGCATGCGTACCAGGTTCTGCTCTACGACATTTCCCAGGCTCAACTGGACAAGGCACTCAAGTCCATCGAACAGAACCTGGAGCGCCAGGCGAGGAAAGGGGTCATCTTCACCACCAGCATCGAAGGGATCATGGCCCGCATCACTGCCACCAAGGAGCTCAAGGACTTTGCCCAGTGCGACCTGGTGGTGGAGGCGGCGACCGAAAACGAGAACCTCAAGTTCGAGCTCTTCAAGAAGCTGGACGAGATCGTGGCGGAAGAGGCCATCCTCGCCTCCAACACCTCCTCCATCTCCATCACCCGCATCGCGGCCTGCACCAGGCGGCCGGACAAGGTGATCGGCATGCACTTCATGAACCCGGTGCCGATCATGCAGCTGGTCGAAGTGATCCGCGGCCTGGGCACCAGCGAGGAGACCTTCCAGGCCATCGGCGCCCTGGTCGCGCGCCTGGGCAAGGAGATGGCGGTCGCCAACGACTACCCCGGCTTCATCGTCAACCGGGTGCTGATTCCGATGATCAACGAGGCGATCTTCGCCCTCTACGAGGGGATCGCCACCGCCGAGGATATCGACAAGGGGATGAAGCTGGGCACCAACCAGCCCATGGGGCCGCTGGTCCTGGCCGACTTCATCGGCCTCGATACCGTGCTCGCCATCTGTAACGTCCTGCACGACGGTTTCAAGGATCCCAAGTACCGCCCCTGTCCGCTCCTGGTGAACATGGTCAACGCCGGGTATCTCGGCAAGAAGTCGGGCAAGGGATTCTACGACTATCAGGGCTAGGGCCCGGGGGGAGCGATCATCATGGAAAACCAGAACATCCTTTGCGAGATCGCCGAAGGTGTGGCGACCGTCACCGTGAACCGCCCGGGGAGCCTGAACGCGCTGAACAGCCAGGTGCTCGGCGAACTGGAGTGCACCCTCTACAAGCTGGAGCAGGATGCCGGCGTGAGTGTCGTCATCCTCACCGGGGCAGGAGAAAAGGCCTTCGTCGCCGGCGCCGACATAAAAGAGATGGCCGAGATGAACTCCTTCGAGGGGCACCGTTTCGCCCTCCAGGGGCAGCGGGTCATGCTCTTCATGGAGAAGATGACCAAGCCGGTCATCGCCGCGGTCAACGGCTACGCCCTGGGAGGCGGCCTGGAACTGGCGCTCGCCTGCGACGTCATCTACGCCTCCGACAACGCCAAGCTCGGCTTCCCCGAGGTAACCCTGGGCATCATCCCCGGATTCGGCGGCACCCAGAACCTCGCCCGTCTTATCGGCCCCAACCGGGCCAAGGAGCTCATCTATAGCGGCAGGATGATCAACGCGCAGAAGGCCCTCGCCTGGGGTGTGGTCAACGAGGTGGTCGCGCAGGCGGAGCTTGCGGCGAAGGCCCTGGACCTGGCGCGGGAGATAGCCAAAAACGGCAGCCTCGGCGTCGGCTACGCCAAGAACGCCATCGTCAACGGTCTCAACATGACCAAGGAGGACGGCTTCCGCTACGAGAGCTCCCTCTTCGGGGTTCTCTTCGCCACCGCGGACCAAAAAGAAGGGATGAGCGCCTTCGTGGAGAAGCGCAAGGCGCAGTTCCAGGGCAAATAGGTGGGCGCGTCAGGTCCCCTCTCCCTCTGGGAGAGGGTGGCCGAAGGCCGGGTGAGGGCGCTGCTGATTGCCCGAGCAATCGCTGGTGGTGCTCCCCTCACCCCTGCCCCTCTCCCAGAGGGAGAGGGGGAAGACTAGAAAGGAATCGTTCCCTGACCGGGTAACCAAATAGGAGGATGCAATGGATTTCGAATTGAGCCAGGACCACAAGGTATTGAGGGATTCGGTGCGCGAGTTCGTGGAGAAGGAGATCAAGCCGATCGCGATGAAGATCGACGAGGAGCACATGATCCCGGACTCGCTGGTCAACAAGATGGCGGAGATGGGTTTCCTGGGCAGCTACTTCCCCGAGGAGTACGACGGCGCCGGGCTCGACATGCTCTCCTACGCCATCGTGGTCGAGGAGGTCTCCAAGGCCTGCGGCTCCAGCGGCGTGCTCATCTCGGCGCACACCTCGCTCGCCTGCGGCCCGATCTACACCTTCGGCACCGAGGCCCAGAAGAAGAAGTGGCTCCCGGCGCTGAACACCGGCAAGGTGATCGGCTGCTTCCTCCTCACCGAACCTGATGCCGGCAGCGATGCCGGGGCCATCTCCACCACCTACCGCCGCGAAGGGGACGAGTTCGTCATCAACGGCTCCAAGATCTTCATCACCAACGGCGGCTACCGCGGCACCGGCGTCCTCTTCGCAACCTCGGACAAGAGCCTGAAGCACAGGGGCGTCTCCGCCTTCATCATCGACCTCAACTCCCCGGGAGTGGAGATCCTCAAGAACGAGAACAAGCTCGGCATCCGCGGCAGCTACACCACCGCCTTCGCCCTGGACGGCGTGCGCATCCCGGCCGAGAACCTCTTGGGGCAGGAAGGGCAGGGCTTCAAGATCGCCATGGACACCCTGAACGGCGGGCGCATCGGCATCGCCTCGCAGGCGCTCGGCATCGCCGAAGGGGCCTTCGAGCGGGCGCTGGCCTACTCCAAGGAGCGCAAGCAGTTCGACCATCCCATCTGCGAGCTGCAGGCGGTCCAGTTCAAGCTCGCCGACATGTACACCCGCATCGAGACCAGCAAGCTGATGACCTACAAGGCCGCCTGCCTCAAGGACGCCAAGAAGAACTACACGGCCGAGTCGGCGATGTGCAAGATGCTCGCTTCCGAGGCGGCCACCTACGTCACCAAGGAGGCGATCCAGATCCACGGCGGCTACGGCTTCATCTGCGACTACGAGGTCGAGCGCATGTTCCGCGACGCCAAGATCACCGAGATCTACGAAGGGACCAACGAGGTGCAGCGCGTGGTCATCTCGAAGATGCTGCTCGCGTAACTCCTCCCCCAGGAGGGGGGAGGCTGGGTGGGTGGAAGCCGGGCAGGGGCAATCGGCATCGGTCAACACGCAGGAGTGATTTATGGAAGCTACCAGGGAAATCTATTGGAACGTAGGGCACGGCGTGGTGCTCCCGATGTACCTCGTCACGCTGATGGCCTTCGCCGCCTGTGCCTACGGGTGCTGGAAGCGGGTCGAGGTGTACCGGCAGGGGAAAGCGATAAACCGCCTGGACAACCTGCGCGAGCGGATCACGCTGATGGCCGGCAACCTGTTCGGCCAGACCAGGGTGCTGCGCGTCGCCGGCCCCGGCATCCCGCACGCACTGTTCTTCTGGGGCTTCGTGGTCCTCTTCATCGGGACGCTTTTCGTAATGGCCCAGGCCGATTTCTCGCAGCCGCTCTTCGGCATCAAGATTCTCACCGGCAGCTTCTACAAGGGATACTCGCTGGTGCTGGACCTGGCCGGGCTGGCCGCGCTCTTTACCCTCTTCGGCCTCGCCCTGCGGCGCTTCGTGGCGCGGCCGGAGGGGCTCAAGATCACCCGCGACGATTACCTGATGCACGGCCTGTTATCCGCCATCATCGTCACCGGCTTCTTCGCGGAAGGGGTGCGCATGGCCGCCACGGAACTGCGTCAGAACCCGGACCTGGCTCGCTTCTCGCCGGTAGGGCTCTTCGTCGCCGGGCAGTTCGCCGCCCTCGACCTGCAGTCCCTCAAGGAGTTGCACCGGCTCTGGTGGTGGTGCCATTTCCTGCTGGTCACCGGCTTCATCGCCGCCATCCCCTGGACCAAGTTCCGTCACCTCATGACCACCCCCGCCAACTACCTCTTCGTCGATCTCAGGCCCAAGGGGAGCATCGACACCATCGACCTGGAGGCCGAAGGGGTGGAGCATTTCGGGGTGGACAAGGTGGCCGACCTCACCTGGAAGGACATCTTCGACGCCGACGCCTGCACCAGCTGCAAGCGCTGCCAGGACCGCTGTCCCGCCTTCAACACGGAGAAACCGCTCTCCCCGATGCAGGTGGTGCAGCAGATAGGTGAGACCGCGTGCACGGCGCCGCAGGCGGACCTCATCGAGACGGTGGGGCGGGACGCGCTCTGGTCCTGCACCACCTGCCGCTCCTGCCAGGAAATCTGTCCGGCACAGGTGGAGCACGTCAACAAGGTCATTGAGATGAGGCGCAACCTGGTGCTCATGCAGGGTGAGTTCCCCGGCGAGGAGGTCATGGTCGCGGCCAACAACGTGGAGGTCAACGGCAACCCCTTCGGCATGGCCTACGCCGAGCGCGGCAAGTGGGCCGACGGCCTCCCGGTACGGCACCTCTCCGACGGGGAGGAGGCGGACATCCTTTACTTCGTCGGCTGCTACGCCTCCTTCGACAAGAGAAACCAGGAGGTGGCCAAGAGCTTCGTGAAGATCTGCGATGCGGCCGGTGTCAGCGTCGGCATCCTGGGCAAGGAGGAACGCTGCTGCGGCGAGCCGCTGCGCAAGCTGGGCAACGAGTACCTGTACCAGATGACCGCGCAGGAGAACATCGAACTGATCAAGGGGTATGGCGTGAAGAAGATCGTCACCACCTGCCCCCACTGCCTCAACACGCTCGGGCGCGATTACCGCGACCTCGGGCTCGACGTGGAGGTGGAGCACTACACCGTCTTTATCAACCGCCTGATCGGGGAAGGGACCCTTGCACTCGCACCGCACCAGTTCGACTACACCTACCACGACTCCTGCTACCTGGGTCGCTACCAGGGGATCATGGAGCAGCCGCGCAACGTGCTGCACGTCGCCGGTGGCAGGATCAACGAGATGCAGCGCTCCGGGCTGGAGAGCTTCTGCTGCGGCGCCGGCGGCGGCCGGATCCTGGCCGAGGAAAAGCTTGGGAGCCGGATCAACGTGCAGCGGGTGAAAATGGCCGAGGCCACCGGCGCCCCGCTCATCGTATCCAACTGCCCCTTCTGCCTGACCATGTTCGAGGACGGCATCAAGACCGGTGATTGCGAAGGGAAACTGGCGGTGCGGGACCTGGCCGAGGTGGTGGCGGAACGGCTGGCGACGCCGCTCGAAATAGGCAAGACGGGACCGGAACTGACCATGGCCGCCGTCACCGCCCTGGCCGAGGTGGCCGGCAGAATCGAGCCGGCGGCGCCGGAACAGGAGCGGCTCGCGGCGGCGGAAGGTGTGTCGGCATGACGCCGCAAAGAATCCAGAGGAGGAAGTTATGAAGATACTGGTATGCATCAAACAGGTGCCGGACATGGAGTCCCGCTTCAGGCCCAACGGCGACAAGACCTGGTACGACGAGAGCGATCTCGCCTTCCGCATGAACGAATACGACGAGTACGCGGTGGAACAGGCGGTCCAGCTCAAGGAACAACTGGGCGGGGAGCCCGAGATCACGGTCCTCTCCATCGGCCCCGAGCGGACGGTTGAGGCGATCAAGAAGGCCCTTGCCATGGGTGGGGACCGCGCCGTCCACATCCGCGACGACCGCTACTATCAGAAAGATCCCTGGCAGATCGCCTCCATGATTGCGAGCTACGCCAAGGGGGAGGGGTTCGACCTCATCTTCACCGGGATGCAGTCCCAGGACCGCGGCTCGGCGCAGGTCGGCGTCATCGTGGCGGAACTCCTCGGCATCGCCTGCGCCACCACCCTGGTCGGCTTCAGCTATGACGGCGGCACCATCACCGCCAAGAGGGAACTGGAAGGCGGGATCAAGGGGGTGGCCAAGCTGAAGCTCCCGGCGCTGGTCACCTGCCAGCTGGGGCTCAACACCCCGCGCTACCCGACGCTTCCCAACATCATGAAGGCGAAGAAGAAAGAGATCGCATCCCTGACGCCGGCCGAGCTCTCCGGTGAGGCTGAACTGACCGCCACCGCGGCGATCTACCCCCCCGCCAAGAAAGGGGGCGGCCTCGTGCTGGAAGGGGAGATCGGCATCCAGGTGGACCGTCTGATGGGGATCCTGAAAGAAAAGACTGCGGTGCTCAGATAGGAGGAGACCATGAAAGCGTTACTGATAGGCGAATACCGGCAGGGGAAGCTCCTCGACACCACCTACGAACTCAAGGCCTTCGCCGACCGTCTCGGCGCTGACAGCGTCATGCTGCTGGTGGGAAGCGATGCCGACCTCCCCAAATACGAGGGCAGGCTCTACCTGGCCGATGCCGGCAAGTACGGCGAGTACAACCCGGACCTGCACAAGCAGCTGGTGCTGCAGGCGGTCGAGAAGGAGAACCCGGACTGCATCGTCTTCGTCCATTCCTCCTACGGCTGGGACCTCGCCCCGCGCGTCGCGGTCGCCCTGAAGGCCGGCCAAGTCTCGGAGATCGTGGCGCTCAACGATGGGGCCTACGAGGTGAATGCCTGCAACGCCAAGCTGCGCCGGACCGTGACGCCTAAAGGGGGACTGGCTCCGTCAGGTGCCTGTCCCCTTGCGGTCCTCACCATCCAGGCCGGTGCCTTCAGCCCGTCCGGCGAACCCCAGGGTGCGCCGCAACTGGAACGACTGGAACTCTCCGGCACCGCCTCCGCCATCGAGTTCGTGGGATACGAAGCCGCCGAGCAGAAGGGGGTCGATCTGAGCAAGGCGGAGATCATCGTGAGCGCAGGCCGCGGTGTGGGCAAGAAGGACAACGTCCCCGTCATCGCGGCGCTGGCCAGCGCCCTGGGGGGCGAACTCGGCGCGAGCCGCCCGGTGGTCGACGCCGGCTGGGTCGATCACAGCCACCAGGTCGGGACCACCGGCCAGACGGTGAGCCCCAAGCTCTACGTCGCCTGCGGCATCAGCGGCGCCATCCAGCACCTGGCGGGTATGAAGAAGGCCGACTTCATCGTGGCCATCAACAAGGACAAGGACGCACCCATAGGCGAGATCGCCGACGTCCTGGTGGTGGCCGACGTGATGCAGTTCGTCCCCGCCTTCACCGCCAAGTGCGCGCGATAAGGCTGTAACCGATCCTGATGAGTCGCGGACTTTCCGCTAGTCCTGTCCCGAGTCCCCTCACGAGTCCCCTCTCCCTCCGGGAGAGGGTGCCCGAAGGGCGGGTGAGGGCTTTGCCGGCTGCAGGTAATTGCTCTTGGCAACACCCTCACCCTAGCCCTCTCCCAGAGGGAGAGGGTATAAGCTTCCCGCCCCCGGAGGGGGAGGGGTAGGGAGGGGGGCAGTTCGCTCAGCAGGAAAATGCGAAACGTAACCGATTGACTAAGAGGGAGACACCGATGTTTCTCGAACTGACTGAAGAACAGAAGCTGATCCAGGAAACTGCCCGCAACTTTGCCCGTTCCGTGCTGGAACCCCTTGCGCCCAAGCTGGACCGGGAAGGGGACCATCCCGCCTTTCTGGCCAACCTGAAAAAGCTGGCGGAACTGGGCTTCATGGGGCTCAATGTCCAGGGGGAATATGGCGGGTCCGAGGCCGGCGTGGTCGCTTTCAGCGTCGCCATGACCGAGATCGCCCGCGCCTGCGCCTCCACCGCGGTCACCGTCTCGGTGAACAACATGGTCTGCGAGGTGATCCAGGCCATCGGGTCGCAGGAGCAGAAGGAGAAGTACATCCCGCGCATCTGCTCCGGCGCCTACGCCGCCGGGAGCTTCGCCCTCACCGAGACCGGCGCGGGTTCCGATCCCGCCGGCATGACCACCACCGCGGTCCTCGACGGTGACAGCTGGGTGCTGAACGGCTCCAAGATCTTCATCACCAGCGCGCCCTACGCCGGCGTCTTCGTGGTCTGGGCGGTCACCGACAAGGAGGCGCCCAAAGGGAAGGGGATCAGCTGCTTCCTCGTGGAGCAGGGGACGCCGGGCCTCGTCATCGGCAAGCAGGAGGAAAAGACCGGCCAGCATGCCTCCGCCACCAACGAACTGGTCTTCGACAACTGCCGCATCCCCAAGGACGCGCTGATGGGGAAGCTGAACGACGGTTTCCGGATCGCCGTCGCCGAGTTGGGCGGCGGGAGGATCGGCATCGGCTCCCTGGCGCTCGGTATCGGCTTGGCCGCCATGGACTACGCCACTAGGTACAGCACGGAAAGGGTGCAGTTCGGGCAGAAGATCAGCAGCTTCCAGGCCACCCAGTGGAAGATCGCCGACAGCTATACCGAACTGGAGGCGGCGCGCCTGCTGCTCATGAACGCCGCCTTCCGCAAGGAGAGCGGTCGTCCCTTCGCCAAGGAGGCGTCCATGGCCAAGCTCTTCGCCACCGAGGCCGCCAACCGTGCCTGCTACAACGCCGTCCAGATGCTGGGCGGCTACGGCTACACCGCGGACTTCCCCGTCGAGCGCTATGCCCGCGACGTCAGGATCACCTCCATCTACGAGGGAACCAGCGAAATCCAGCGCGTCATCATCGCCCGGGAAATCCTGAAGAACATCGGGTAACCAAAAGCACAGGGAGACTGAGATTAAGATTAAGAAGAGTCTTTGCCTTAAGCCTTAACTCAATCTCACTCTTAATCTTAATCTGTCTTAGTGGAGGGACGCATGAGTAGCGGCAAGCGGATCACGTTGCAGCAGGCGGCCGAGATCGTGAAGAACGGCTCCAGCCTGACCTTTTCCGGCTTCACCATCTGGCGGCGCCCCTTCGCGCTGGTCTACGAACTGATCAGGCAACGGAGGAAGGGGCTCCACCTCATCGAGGTGAACGGCGGCCCGCAGACCGAGTTCCTGGTGGGCGCCGGATGCGTCGACATCTGGGAGTCGTGCTGGGTCGGCCACGAACTCTACGGCAAGTACGGCGCCAACCTCTCCAGGAAGGTCGGCAACAAGGAGATCCTGGTCGAGGATTACAGCCACGCCGAGATGCTGTTCCGCTTCAGCGCGGCCGCTTCCGGCGCCCCCTACGCCGTGACCCAGACCTCGCTGGGCACCGATATCCACAACCCCGCCTACGACACGCTCGGCAACGCCGGGCTCCGCGACGGCAGGCGCATCCCCCTTCACAAGTACCGCTTCACCGAGGACCCCTTCTTCGGCGCCGGCGCCCAGGTCATGGTCCCCGCCGCCAAGGTCGACGTTGCCATCCTCTGCGTGCAGCAGGTGGGGGAGGAGGGGACGGTGCGGGTCAACGGCCAGTTCTACTCCGATCCCGAGGTGGCCAGGGCGGCCGACGTCACCATCGTCATGGCGGAGGAGATCGTCCCTGAAGAGTACCTTCGGCGCGACAGCGACCTGAATACCATCACCAGCTTCGAGGTCGATCACATCCTCGAGGTCCCCTTCGGCGCCCACCCCACCGGCATGTTCGGCCGCTACGATGTGGACGGCGCCTTCCTCAAGGACTTCTACGGCAGGACCAGGACCCAGGAAGGGTTCGACGACTTCGCCAAGGAATGGATTCACGGCCTGGACCACCTGGGCTACCTCGAGAAACTCGGATGGCCGAAGATGCTCAACCTGAAGGCGAACACCGCCCTCAAGTACAGCACCGGCGTGAAAAGGGGGCAGTGACATGAACAAAGAGTTCGCGAAACCGGAAGAATACGGGCTGGCCGACCTCCTCTGCTGCGCCGCCTCCCGCGAAGTGCAGGACAACGAGATCGTCTTCGCCGGCACGGGGCTCCCCATGGTGGCCATCATGCTGGCGCAAAAGACCCACGCGCCCAACCTCAAGCTGATCTTCGAGGCCGGGACGCTGGACGGCCGCCCCCCCGAGATCCCCACCTCGGTCGGCGATGCCCGCTGCGAGATGGGCGCCTCGCGCTCCTCCGGCCTGCATGACGCCTTCAGCATCGCGCAGCGCGGCTACGTCGACCTGGGCTTTTTGGGCGGCGCCGAGGTGGACCAGTACGGCAACGTCAACACCACCTGCATCGGCGATTACCTGAGCCCCGAACTGCGCCTCACCGGCAGCGGCGGCAACCCCGACATCAACTCCTTCGCGAAACGCACCGTTTTCATCATGGTGCACGAGAAGCGCCGCTTCACCGAGCAGGTCAGCTACATCACCAGCCCCGGCTGGCGGGTGCGCAACTGGCCCGGCGGCGAGACGGTGCACCGGCGCGAACTCTACGGCGCGGCCTACCGCGGCGGCCCCTCGGCGGTCATCTCCACGCTCGGCGTCTTCCGCTTCGACGAAGAAAGCGGGCGCATCTACCTCGACACCTGCCACGCGGGCAACACCCCGGAGCAGATCCGGGACATGTGCCAGTTCGACCTCGACATCAGCCGGGTCAGCGGCGAAACCCTTCCCCCCACCAGGGAGGAGCTGCACTACATCCACGAAGTGCTCGACCCGGAGCAGATTTTCATCCCGAAGGTAAAGCCGGTGTAACAACACCATTCTCCTTATAGTCGAGATTTCCCCCTAGTACCCTCTCCCTCCGGGAGAGGGTGCCAGTCCACCAGTCCCCTCTCCCCCTGGGAGAGGGTGCCCGAAGGGCGGGTGAGGGATGTTTGTTACCTGCCGAGTCCCCTCACCCTGCCCTCTCCCAGAGGGAGAGGGGATGTGGACGTTTGCGGCAGAAGAAGCAGCAGAATTTTTTTTGACCACGTTTCGCATCTTACGTCAACGTCAACGGAGCTGGCAATGCTAGTCGTAGTCTGCATCAAACAGGTGCCGGACACCACCCAGGTACAGATCGACCCGGTCACCAACACCCTGGTGCGCGAGGGGATCCCCTTCATCGTCAACCCGTACGACACCCACGCCCTGGAAGAGGCACTGAGGCTCAAGGACCGCTTCGGCTTCCGCGTCGCCGCCATTTCCATGGGGCCTCCCAATGCCGAGGCGACGCTGAAGAAGGCGCTGGCCCTCGGGGTGGATGAGGCGATCCTCCTCTCCGACCGCGCCTTCGGCGGGGCGGACACCCTGGCCACCAGCCGTGTGCTCTCCGAGGCGATCGACAGGCTGAACCGGCAGGAGCAGGTGGGCATCGTCATCTGCGGCAAGCAGACCATCGACGGCGACACCGCCCAGGTCGGACCCGGCATCGCCACCCGCCTGGGCTATACCCAGCTCACCCTGGTGGACCGGGTCGAGAAGTTCGATCCCTTCCAGGGGAGGATTACCGTGCGGCGCAAGCTGGAAGGGCGCCACGAGACCGTGGAGGCGCCGCTTCCCGTGCTGCTCACCGTGGTGCGCGAACTGAACCGTCCCCGCTATCCGACCGTTCCCATGAGGCTGGAGTCCGAGCAGGCAACGGTGCAGGTCTGGAGCAACCAGGAACTGCAGCTGGACCAAAACGGCATCGGCCTCAAAGGCTCCCCGACCTGGGTGAGCCGGATCTTCTCACCGCAACGGGAAAAAGGCGAGATCGTGGGTGATGGCGTCGCCGACCCGGCAGGGGCCGCCCATCTGCTGGTCGACAAACTTGTGAGCAGGGATCTGCTGGTCGTATAGGAGACAAGATGAGCGAGGCGAAGGTAGGGGTGAAACGACCGCGGGGGAAGGCGCGGCTGATCGAAGGACGCTGCATCGCCTGCGGCGGGCGCTGCGAAAGCGCCTGCCCGGTCGACGCCGTGGAGATGAGCGGGAGCGGCGAGCCCGAAATCGTCGTGGCGCAATGCATCGGCTGTGTGAAGTGCGTCAAGGTCTGTCCCGCCCAGGCGCTGGAGGTGGTCTTCACCGAGGAAGAAAAGCGGATACTGGAGCAACTGGCCCGGGAGAGCGGCGCCGACGCCGAAGACGGCGACCCGGAAGCCCGTGCCCTTGCCGCGAAGCTCGCCGCCTACCGCGGCGTGTGGGTTTTCGTGGAGCAGACCGAAGGCGAGCCGGCCCGGGTCTCCTGGGAGTTGATGGGTAAGGGGAGGGAGTTGGCCGACACCCTCGGCGTGCCTCTCTCCGCCGTCGTGATCGGCTCGCACGTCGAGGAGCTTTGTTACCACTCCTTCTGCTACGGCGCCGACCAGGCTTACCTCGTGGACGAACCCGTGTTCCGGCACTACCGCACCGAGGCCTACCTGAAGGCGGTCTGCCGGCTGATCGAAAACTACCAGCCCGAGATCGTGCTCATGGGTGCGACCGGGCTGGGACGGGACCTGGCCGGAGCGGTGGCGACCGTGGTGGGCACCGGGCTCACCGCCGACTGCACCGGGCTCGGCATCGATGACCGGCGCAACCTGATGCAGACCCGTCCCGCCTTCGGCGGCAACATCATGGCCACCATCATGTGCGACAAGTTCCGTCCCCAGATGGCCACGGTCCGTCCTCACGTCATGCCCCTGCCCGAGCGCGTCGAGGGGAAGAGCGGGCCTGTCATCAGGGTCGCCAGCGGCGTAAAGGAAGAAGAGATGCTCACCAAGGTGCTGGCGGTGGTCTCGGACCGGAACAGGGACCACGTCGATGTTGCCGGCGCGGAGTTCATCGTCTCCGGCGGGCGCGGCATGATGGGCAAGGAGAACTTCGTGCTGCTGCAGGAGTTGGCCGACGAGTTGGGCGGCGTCGTCGGCGCCTCGCGTAGCGCGGTGGACGCGGGGTGGATGCCGCACGAGCGGCAGGTAGGGCAGACCGGCAAGACCGTGCGTCCCAAGATCTACATCGCCTGCGGCATCAGCGGCGCTATTCAGCACCTGGTCGGTATGCAGGACTCCGACCTGATCATTGCCATCAACCGCGATCCCGATGCCCCAATTTTCGAGGTCGCCCATCTCGGCATCGTCGGCGATCTGTTCCAGGTCGTCCCGGCCCTCACCGAGCGCCTGAGGAGCCTGAAGCAGAAGGCGCCGGAAACAGCCGCCTGTAGCAACGGTTAGAAGACCAAACCGTTTGTTAACGCAAAGCCGCAAAGCCGCAAAGAGAACCACGGCTATAAATTGCTCTGAGTCTCGCAACAGAGAGGCGGCATTGAGACTTTCAAAAACTAATTCTACAGGGTTTCGTCTTCACAACCTTTGCGACTTTGCGGCTTTGCGTTAAAAATGCCTTTAAGGATTGTCCATGTCACCTAACCCACAACTCTTTCTGCTACTCCTTATTCTCTCCGCATCAGCCTTTGTCATCGGTTGCTACCGCCGGTTCAGCCTGGTCGCCCTGGGGCGGCCGGAGGACCGGCTCGACGCGCCGGGGACCCGTTTCGCGCGCATGCTCCGCCTCGCCTTCGGCCAGCAGCGGGTGCTCGGCAAGCCCTTCGGTATGAACCATTTCGTCATCTTCTGGTCCTTCATCATCCTCGCCGCCGCCAACGCCGAGTTCGTGGTGAGCGGAGTGCTGCCGCAGGCCGGCCTTGCCGCGCTCCCGGCGCCGCTCCAGCACGCGCTGCTGTTCCTCTTCGACCTGGTCTCCCTGGCTGCCCTGGTCTGCGTCCTCATCGCCTTCGCCCGCAGGCTCTTCTTCGCCGAGCCCTCCCTGAGCAGCGACTACGTCAAGGCCCGCAGCCCCGAAGCCTTGCTGATCCTCTCCCTGATCGCTGTCCTCATGCTGGCCTACTTCGGCCTGCACGCCGCCCGGATTATGATCGGCATGGAGGACCCCACCGCCATGCCGGTCTCCGCCGCCATCGCCGCGCTTATGGCGGCGCCGCTGGCTACAGATCCCACCGCAGTGGCGACCTGGTCCTGGTGGCTGCACGCCCTCGCGCTGCTCTCATTTCTCGCCTACCTGCCGCAGAGCAAGCACATGCACATCCTCACCGCCATTCCCAACTGTTTTTTTGCCGGGCTTGAACGCCCCAACACCCAGCCGCGCGAAGAGTTCGCCAGGGGGATGCGCTTCGGCGCGGGGCGGGTGGACGAGTTCACCTGGAAGGACCTCTTCGATTCCTTCTCCTGCACCGAGTGCGGCCGCTGCCAGGAAGCCTGCCCCGCCGCCGCGACCGGCAAATCCCTCAACCCCAGATCGATAATCCATGCCCTGAAGACCAACCTCCTGGCCAACGGCTCCTCGCTGCGTGCGGGGGAGACCCCGACCCTGCCGCTCCTCGCCAATGCCAGCGACACGGGCCCGGGGGAGGGGAGTGCGGGCGATGACGCCATCTGGGCCTGCACCACCTGCGGCGCCTGCATGAACGCCTGTCCGGTGCTCATCGAGCACATGCCCAAGATCGTCAAGATGCGCCGTCACCTGGTGCAGATGAGGGCGTCCTTCCCCGAAGAATTGTCCGCCTTTTTCGAGAACGTCGAAGCCAGGAGCAACCCCTGGGGGATCGCCCCGACCGAGCGCACCAAGTGGCACGCCAACCTGCCGGTGCGCCCCTTCGAGCAGGGAAAGACCGAATACCTGCTCTACGTCGGCTGCGCGGGCGCTTTCGATGCGCGGCAGAAGCAGGTAACGGTGGCGCTGGCCACCATCCTTGACGCGGCCGGGGTTTCCTGGGGGACGCTGGGCAAGGAGGAACGCTGCTGCGGCGATAGCCTGCGCCGCCTGGGCAACGAGTTCGTCTTCGACCGCACCGCGCGGGACAACGTCAAACTCCTTGCCGAGCGCGGTGTGAAAAAGATCGTCACCCAGTGCCCGCACTGCTTTACGACCCTGAAGAATGACTACCGCCAGTACGGGATGGAACTGGAAGTAGTGCACCACTCGGAACTGTTAGCCGGGCTGCTCGCTTCGGGACAACTGGAATTGAAGCAGCGGGTGGCGCAGTTCGGAACGGTGCTGTTCCACGACTCCTGCTACCTCGGACGGCACAACGACGTCTATAGCGCGCCCCGGCAGGTGCTGGCCACCACCACCGGCGCTTCACCCGCCGAATTCGTCCGCAACGCCGAGCGCTCCTTCTGCTGCGGTGCCGGAGGCGGCCGAATGTGGCAGGAGGAGCAGGAAGGCGAGAGGATCAACCTGAATCGGGTCAAGGAGGCCCTGCAGCAGAAACCGGACACGATCTGCGTCAGCTGCCCCTACTGCCTGACCATGATGGAGGACGGCCTGAAAGACCTGCAGGGGGGGGCGGTCCGGGTGAAGGACCTGGCCGAGGTGGTTGTGGAAGGGCTGCGCGCCTGAAAACGTGCCAAGGAGGAATCGATAAGCGAGTCTGGTTAGATTAAAATACTTTTTAACCCTCTCCTAATGTGGTAGCCTGTCCCGGTTTTGCGGCACTTTGCCGAAACGGAAGGGATCGCTATGGGAGACGACGCAGCCAAATACCACGCCCTGTTCGACCAGATGGCCCAAGGCGCCTTCTTCCAGTCGGCGGACGGCACCCTGACCGATGTCAACCCTGCCGCCCTCGACATGTTCGGTCTAAGCCTCGACGAATTCCTGGGGCGCACCTCGATGAACCCGCAGTGGCGCGTCATCGCCGAAGATGGATCCGACCTCCCGCCCGAACGGCACCCCTCGATGGCTTCGCTCAGCAGTGGCCTGCCGGTACGCGACTTCATCGCCGGGGTCTTCAACCCACTCAAAGAATCTTTCCGCTGGTTCAACCTCAACGCCATCCCGATGTTCCGGCCCGGCGAGTCCACGCCGTACCAGGTCTTCGTGACCATGCATGACATCTCCAGGCAAAAGCGGCTCAGTGACATCCATCTCTCGCGCCTGCGTGTGGTGCAGTATGCCGCCGCTCATCCCCTCGACGAACTGATGACGAAAGCGCTGGACGAGGTGGAACTGCTGACCGACAGCACCATCGGTTTTTATCACCTCTTTGACTCCGTCGCCGAGTCCGTGTCGCTGAAGGCCTGGTCCACCAGCACCTTGGACAACTTCTGCCGTGTCGAGGATCGGGTCAGGCAGTACAGCATCGAAGCAGCCGGTGTTTGGGCCGACTGCCTGCGCTCCGGCAAGGCAATTATCTACAACGACTACAACAGCCTGCCGCACCGCAAGGGACTTCCCCCCGGGCACGCCCCGATCCAGCGCATCCTGGTGGTCCCGGTGCAAAGACACGGAGAGGTGGTCGCCATTTTAGGCGTCGGCAACAAGCCTTCTGACTATACGGAAAGTGATGTCGATGCCGTCAACCTGTTCGCCGATCTTACCTGGGACGTAGCGCAGCAGAAACAGATGCAGGACAAGCTGCTCGCCAAGAGGGACGAACTCAAAGAAGCCAACGAGCTGCTCGAACAGCGGGTCAGCCAGCGCACCGCTGATCTGCAGGCAGCCATCCGCGAGCGTGAATCGTTCAGCTACTCGGTGTCGCACGACCTGCGTGCCCCCTTGCGACACATCAGCAGCTACAGTTCCATTCTCATCGAGGACTATGGCCCGGAACTCCCCTACGAGGCCCGCACCTACCTGGACCGCATGCGCGGCGCCGCCAACCAGATGGGCGCGCTCATCGACCACCTGCTGGAGCTCTCGAGGGTGGCGAGGGCGACCATCACCCCGGAGCCCGTCGACCTCAGTGCCGCTGCTGGCGCTATCCTGAAGATGCTGCAGGAAACCGAACCGCATCGGCTGGTGTGCCAGGAGATAGAGCCCGGCCTTACCGTACAGGGGGATATCCACCTGGTCAACCAACTGCTGGGCAATCTCTTGGGCAACGCCTGGAAGTACACTGCAAAGACCTCCTTCCCAAGAATCGCAGTGGGCAAGACCACCATCTCCGGCAAGGACGTTCTCTTCGTGACTGACAATGGAGCAGGCTTCGACATGAACTACCAGGGGAAGCTTTTCAAGCCCTTCGAGAGACTGCACGGTTCCGAGTTCGATGGGGTGGGGATAGGGCTGGCGACCTCGCACCAGATCGTCGAGCGCCATGGCGGCAGGATCTGGGGCGAGGGGGCGGTGGGCAAGGGCGCCACCTTCTACTTCACCCTGGGAGGGTGAAAGTCTCGAGCGAGGTGTGCCTGTGCCAAGGAGGGGGACTGTTCCCCCTTAGTCGCTTGGGAAGTGGGTTATTGGGCGACGGCTAGTTGGCGCAGCCTGGTGATGTCGCGCAACGGTGGCGCCCCGAAGAGGCGGTTGTATTCGCGGCTGAACTGGGAGGGGCTCTCGTAGCCAACCTGGAACGCTGCGGCAGCGGCATCCAATGACTCCGCCAACATCAAGCGCCTCGCCTCGTGCAAGCGCAGATGCTTCTGGTACTGCAACGGGCTCAACGCGGTCAGCGTCCGGAAGTGGTTGTGAAAGGACGATGGGCTCATGCGGGCCTGGGATGCCAGGTCGTCAATGCGTAGTTGCTGTGCGTAGTTGTTCTTCAGCCATTCAACGGCCCGCGCTATCTGTTGACTCTGGCTCCCCGCCGCCGCTATCTGCCGCAGCCGCGCTCCCTGTTCCCCAACCAGCAAAAGGTAGATGATTTCCTTCTCGATGATGGGGGCCAGCATCGGGATGTCGCGCTCCTCGTCGAGTAGGTCGATGAGACGCTGGAAGGCGGTGAGCAGCGGCAGGGTTATTTCGCTGGTCGCCATACCATGGCGGGACTGCTGCGAGCGGTCATGCGGGAAGTTGCTGTCCACCAGCATCTGGGAAACCTGCTGTATGTCGAAGGTCAACTTGAGGCCCAGTAACGGCCTTTCCCTGCTCGCCTCGATAACCTGGACGAACGTGGGCAGGTTGACGGACGTGATCAGATACTGGCGGTCGTTGTAGATGTACTGCTCGGTCCCAAGCTGTACCCGTTTGGCCCCCTGCACCACCAGGCAAACGCATGGCTCGTAAACCGCGCTGGTCGGTTCGGTAGGGCCATTCTCCCTGAAGAACCAGAGCGCAGGGACGGACGACTGGCTCAGGTTGCCACCCTTCGTCCATCGGGCAAGACTCTCTTTCATCGTCTCGAGCGCAGCTTCCATCCTGTTGTACATGTCACCCTCGCATCGGACTGATTTCGCAGGAAAAACTTCCTATTCATCTCTAGCGCCCATCATACCAACCCGGAACCCGCATTACAATGAATACGCGACCCTTTGTGGGATCAGGCAATAATTTTCCAGGATCGGTCTATCTCCATTTTCATGGCTTGGTCTAGGATGAAATCACCAGACAAGGCAATGGCAACACAAAGGAGTACCTGGATCATGAGTGCAATTTTTGATGACGAAGTCACCTTCGCAAACTGCGTGGAATCTACAGCCGTTCTCGCTGACAACAGAATGGATGCAGCTTTCTCCGCATCGGAAGGATTTATTGTTGAGGCGGCCGCCACTCCAGCGGCGGTGCAGCGCGCCGTTTCCGCACGGCAGACATGGAGCGCTGTCGGCTCTATGGCGTTGTGCGTAGCGATGCTGATCGCCTCGGAGTTCATGCCGGTCAGCCTGCTCACGCCGATTGCCGCCGACCTGGGGGCGACCGCCGGAGCGGCAGGCCAGGCCATCTCCATCTCAGGCTTCTTCGCGGTGGTAACCAGCCTCTTAATCGCCACCGTTGCAGGTCGGTTTGATCGCCGCCACGTGCTCATGGGACTTACGGGGCTGATGTTGGTCTCCTTGATCCTCATGGCCGAGGCGGCAACCTTCGGGACGTTGATGGCGGCACGGGCGCTTCTGGGGATCGTGGTCGGCGGCTTTTGGGCTCTGGCTACGGCAACCATCATGCGCCTTGTTCCGGATGAGTCCGTTCCTCAGGCGTTGGGAGCCATCTACACCGGTAACGCTCTTGCCACCACCTTTGCTGCGCCCATCGGCAGCTATCTGGGAGGGATTGTCGGCTGGCGCGGCGTCTTTTGGGCCTTGGTACCTCTGGTCGTAATAAACCTGATCTGGCAGTGGATCAGCTTGCCGTCCATGCCCCCGCAGACAGCCCACCCGGTGGGTAAGATCCTTGGCCTGCTGAAAAGGCGCAACGTCATCTTTGCCATGGTGGGAGTCATGCTCACCTTTGCCGGAGCCTTTACTACGTTTACCTATATGCGGCCGTTTTTGGAAACCTACACGCGGGTCAGCGTCCCGCAACTGTCACTGCTCCTGCTCGGCCTGGGCGGAGCAGGATTCGCAGGCACATACGGCGCCAGCGCACTGCTTGGGCGGCATCTTTATGCGCTGCTCAGGTTGCTCCCCATCGGGTTGGCGGCGGTGACGCTCGGCCTGCTGGCGGTCGGCCATATGCTATGGCAAGTGGCGGTCATGATGATGGCTTGGGGGACGCTGAATTCGGCAATCCCGGTTGCGTGGTCTACCTGGCTGACCAAAGGGATCAGCGACGAGCCGGAAAGCGGCGGCGGGTTGATGGTCGCAGCCATACAGCTCTCGATCCTGCTGGGTGCGGCGTTTGGCGGCCTGCTCCTCGATCACCTTTCCATCGCGGCGACGTTCATTGGGGGGACCATTCTTCTCGGTCTTGCCGCCGTAGTGATTGGAAGCGGGAACCGCATCAAAGGCTGACGCTATTAGCCATAATCTTCCGCCACACCAGCCGCTCCCCGAGCCCCGGGGTGCCTTTATAAATTGAAGACTTAGCAACGCAAGGCAATAGTAGTTGGCAGGCCTAATGCCAGTCTTTCAACAGGAGACTGAACGACAACATGGAAAGGAGTTAGATATGAACAAGAAAGGTTTTATTTCTCGCAGCTTTGCTGTTATTGGCGCGGCGGTGCTGGGCATCGTTTCGGCAACCGCAGGCGTGGCTTCCGCCAAGGACATCGTAGAGGGAGCGGACAACTTCTATAAGAGCGACAAGGTGACCGTGCAGAAGGTTTCCTTCAACAACCAGTACAGGATGAAGGTGGTCGGGAACCTCTTCATCCCGAAAGGGTTGCGCGCCGATGCAAAAAGCCCGGCGATCATCGTCGGGCATCCCATGGGCGCCGTCAAGGAACAAAGCTCCAACCTCTACGCCACCAAGATGGCCGAAAGGGGATTCGTCACCCTTGCTATCGATCTCTCCTTCTGGGGCGAGAGCGAAGGGCAATACCGCAACGCCGTGTTGCCGGATGTCTATGCCGAGGACTTCAGCGCCGCGGCCGATTTTCTCGGCACCCGCCCCTTCGTGGACAGGAAACGGATCGGCGTCATCGGCATCTGCGGCAGCGGCAGCTTCGCCATCAGCGCCGCGAAGATCGACCCGCGCCTGAAAGCCATTGCAACGGTCAGCATGTACAACATGGGTGCCGCCGCCCGTAGCGGACTCAAACACTCGCAGACCGTGGAGCAGAGAAAGAAAATGGTCGAAGCTGCGGCGGAGCAGCGTTACGCCGAATTCACCAGCGGCAAGCCCAAGTTCCTCAATTACCTGCCGGTAAAGCTGGGCGAAAATGCCGACCCGATCACTCGTGAGTTCCACGACTTCTACCGTACGCCGCGCGGGATTCACATTCCTGAGGGGATGACCCTGGAGCAGACGCAAAACCGCGCGCTTACCTCCGAGGTGAAATTCGTGAACTTCTATCCCTTCAACGACATCGAGACCATCTCTCCCCGTCCCATGCTGTTCATCGCCGGTGAGACGGCCCATTCCAGGGAGTTCAGCGAGGATGCCTACCAGCTTGCCGCCGAGCCGAAGGAGCTCTACATCGTGCCCGGTGCGGGACATGTTGACCTCTACGACCGGGTGAACTACATCCCGTTTGACAAGCTGGCAACCTTTTTTACGGAAAAGTTGAAGTAGTAGGAGTCGGATCACCCGTAGGGGCGAATAATCATTCGCCCAGCCGCTGGAGGCACCACGGAGAATCTCGCTGTGCGTAAAAAAACGGGGCGAATGATTATTCGCCCCTACAGGAAACCCACGCAGACCATCGTTCCGACCGGTGGAAGTACGCATGAAGGGGGCGCAGTTGCGAGACTGCGCCCCCTTCGTCCATTATTCGGCCTCTTCCGGCCCCCCTGCCTGCTGAACCGCCATGATGCTGGGCAGGTTGCTCTCGATCCAGTCGGCCAGGGCCGCGACCTTCTCGCCGATGGCCCTTCCCAGCGGGGTCAGCGAGTATTCCACGTGAGGCGGCACCACCGGGAAGGAAACCCGGTCGACGAATCCGTCCCGCTCCAGGTACTGCAGCGTCTGCGCCAGCATCTTTTCGCTCACCCCCCCCACCTTGCGTCGCAATTCGCTGAATCGGTGCGTCTTTTCCATCAGCGCGACCAGCACGAGGACGCCCCACTGGCTGGTGACATGCTTCAGTATTTCCCGCGAAGGGCATTGTACGCAGAACAGCTCCCCGCGGCGCATCTGGTCCGACAGGGTTACTACTTCCAGCTCACTCATGACACTTACCTTTTTGTGCGTACTTACTTTTTGTAATCGTCGTTGCTATGCTCCACCTGTAACATAAATCGCACCGACACATAAAGGAGATACTCACATGATCGTCATCACCGGAGCAACCGGACAGTTAGGACGTCTCGTCATCGCATCGCTGCTCAAAAGGGTTCCCGCTTCCCGCATCGTCGCCGCCGTGCGCAACCCGGAAAAGGCCAAGGATCTCGCTTCCCTGGGTGTACAGGTGCGCCAGGCAGATTACAACGCGCCCGGGACCTGGGGGACAGCGCTTGCCGGCGCCGAGAAGGTGCTCTTGATCTCCTCCAGCGAAGTTGGTCAGCGCATCAACCAGCACCGCACCGTCATCGATGCTGCCAAAAAGGCAGGCGTGAAGCTGCTCGCCTACACCAGCCTGCTGCGCGCCGACACCACCCCCCTCGGCCTTGGCGCCGAGCACACTGCCACCGAGACGCTGATCCGCGAATCCGGCGTCCCCTTCGTCATCCTGCGTAACGGCTGGTACACCGAAAACTACGCGGCCAGCATTCCGCCGGCGGTCGAGCACGGCTCCTTCTACGGTTGCGCCGGCGAAGGGCGCATCGCGTCGGCCGCCCGCGTCGATTACGCCGAAGCCGCCGCCGCGGTGCTCACAACGGCAGGGCAGGGGGGGCGGACCTACGAACTGGCCGGAGACACCTCCTACACCCTCACCGAATTCGCCGCCGAGGTTACCCGCCAGTACGGCAAGCCGGTCAACTACGTGAACCTCCCCGAGCTCGAGTTCAAAAAACTCTTCGTATCCGTAGGGCTTCCCGAGCCGCTCGCGGCGCTCTTGGCCGATTCCGACAGCGGCGCGGCGCAAGGGGGGCTCTTCGATGACGGCCACCAGTTGAGCTCACTGATCGGCAGGCCGACCACCTCTTTCGAAGCGGTGATAGCCCAAGGCAAACAAGGCACCTGAGGGGGACTGGCTCCGCCAGGTGCCTGTCCCCTTTGGTGGCTAAGCTGAAAAGAGTATTCGGCGAGAGGGACAGGCACCTAACGGAGCCAGTCCCTTTTGCCGCGCACCTCCACTTTTCACCTCAATCTCTTTATAATCAAAGGAGGACGATGGCATGTCCGGGTGAAAAGGAGCAGGGATATGAAAAAGAGAATCCGGTACCTCATGGCACTAGTAGTGCTACCTGCACTGCTGTCGGGCTGCATCATCGTGCCGGTGGACGGTTATTACGGGCACCACCGCGGATACTATTACGATGACTACGACCGCCATTATGGGCGCGGCCCGTATGGCGGGCGCAGGTAGTCTCCAACTTCGTTTCGAAAACCGTTAGCCACGGAGAAATCTGAGAGAGGCAGAACACTAGAGAGGGGATAACCCCTCTCTTTTTGTTTTTGGTTCCGGTTGTCTCAGAAGTCCTCAGATTTTCTCCGTGGCCAATGTTTTAGGTCCATATTTTTGGCTGCCGTTGCATCCGACGGTCTTGGTGAGAGAATTTCTGAAATTGCTATGAGGTGAGAGGCAGGTTATGGCTATCGTGGCGATGATCGTTGGGGCTGTGCTGGTGCTCCTGGTGCTGTGGGAAGGGTTCGAAACCATCATCCTGCCGCGCCGGGTGACGCGCCGCTTCCGCATCACGCGGGTCTTCTACCGCAGCAGCTGGCGCCCCTGGACCTGGCTCATCCACAACTTCGTGCCGCCCAGGCGCCGGGAAACCTGGTTGAGCTACTTCGGGCCGCTGTCGCTGCTGCTGCTTCTGAGCATCTGGGCGGCGGTGCTGATTTTGGGTTTCGCCCTGATCCACTGGGGCGGTTCCTGGCTTTTCTACCCCAATGGCGGCACCGAGTTGATCAGCGACCTCTACCTGAGCGGCACCACCTTCTTCACCTTGGGCATCGGCGACGTGGTGCCCAAGACGAGCCTGGGGCGCCTGCTGGTGGTGGTCGAATCGGGCATGGGGTTCGCCTTTCTCGCCCTGGTGATCAGCTACCTGCCCGCTTTGAACCAATCCTTCGCCCGGCGCGAGGTGAGCATCTCCCTGCTCGACGCCCGGGCCGGTTCACCTCCCACCGCTTCGGAGATGCTGCGCAGGCACAGCCATCACGGCGGCGCGGAATCGCTGCGCGAACTGCTGCACGAGTGGGAGCGCTGGGCTGCCGAGTTTCTGGAAGGTCATCTTTCCTACCCCGTGCTCGCCTATTTCCGCTCACAGCATGACAACCAGTCCTGGCTGGCCGCACTTACCTCGATCCTCGATACCTGCGCCCTGATCATGGCGGGGGTGGAGGGGACCTGCAACCGGCAGGCCGAGCTTACCTTCGCCATGTCGCGCCACGCGGTGGTCGATCTCGCGCTCGTGTTCAGGACCCAGCCGCGGCAGCTGACCTCCGACCGGCTCCCGCCGGCGAAGCTGGACGAGATCTGCGACATCCTGCGCCGCAGCGGACACAAGCTGAAGGAGAGGGCGATACTGGAACAGAACCTTGCCGAACTGCGCCTCATGTACGAGCCCTACGTCAACGCGCTCTCCCGGCATTTCAAGGTCGGTCTTCCCCCGTGGGTGGCACGGGAAAACGGGATCGACAACTGGCAAGCCAGCTTCTGGAAGCCTCCCGCCAAGCGCCATAAAGCAGCCGAAGAGGTGGAAGAGCGGCATTTCTAAGCTGCTAAGCACGCGGTGCAGGGGCGCGGTCTCTGGTTCACGCCCGAACCGACAAAGAACCGTTAGCCACGGAGAAAATCAGAGAACGTCTGAGAGAGGCAAATCTCCTAGACCGGGCATCCCTGGAATCTGGAGGTAATTGTGAGGCACGCGGGGGAAGCGTTGTTGCCGAGGTCAATGAGAGCAGAGAATTGGCGCGTGCTCCTATCCTTGCAGTTTGCTCAGCACGAATGAAAGCAGAAAACCGACCGTGGTGATCACATAAACATTTCTCTCTCCTGTAGTATAGGTTTTCTCAGAAGTCCTCAGATTTTCTCCGTGGCCAATGGTTTCAGGTTTTTATCCGAGATGTTATGATGACTCAAGCAGGAGAGGAGGAACCCGACATGACTACCAAATCGGTGATAGCAATAGGTACCGTGGTGGCAGCGTTGTTAGTCGGAATAGGTGGCAGTTCCAGTGCCGCGGTCAAACATCAACCCGGTGAAAAGGGTGTGGTGAGGGGACAGACAGCACAGTGGTCTTTCGATAAGGAAAAGGTGGGGAGTATCCCGTCGGGAGCGCACGCCTTCAGCGGCACGTGGGCTGTAAAAGCGGAGAGCGACGCCCCGAGCCCGCCGCACGTCCTTTGCCAGACGGGGGCGTCGCAGTTCCCGGCCATCGTGCTCAGTGACAAGGTCTTTACCGACGTTACCGTGTCGACCCGGTTCAAGCCCGTCTCCGGCAACGAGGACCGGGCGGCGGGCATCATTTTCCGCATCCAGGACCAGGACAACTTCTACATCCTCCGGGCCAACGCCTTGGAGGACAATATCAACATTTACAGGTACGTGGCCGGATCGCGCCAAGCCATCAAGGAAGGGTCGGGCAAGGTGCCGTCGGGCACATGGCAGGAACTGCGCGTGGAGGTCAAAGGCAGCGACATCCGAGGCTACCTGAACGGCAAACTTGTTGTCGAGGCTCGTGACGGCACGTTCAAGGCTGGCGGTGTCGGCCTGTGGACCAAGGCCGATTCGGTGACCTGCTTTGACGATGTGAAGGCAATCGCACAGTAAAACCCCGGCAACTGCACAATCCTTGGTTGTTCCGTTCATCGCTCTGCCCTCCCCAAGCGTTCCACCAGATCCCGAGCGGCCAGCATAGGCCGCTCTCTCTTTGTTTATTCTCCGGTTTTCTCAGAAGTCCTCAGGTTTTCTCCGTGGCCAATGGTCTCAGGGGAGCTTGGGGGGAGATTCGGTTGACTTCTTTCAGCAAATCAGCCATATCAGCAGCATGTCTTTTTTCTCAGATCTGTATCTAACAGCCATCAGGATCAAACAATGACCGCTCAATCGCCAAACGACCCGCTCCACGGCGTCACTTTGAAGATGATTCTCACCGAACTGGTGGAGGAACTCGGCTGGGAAGAGCTGGGCAGACGGATCGATATTCGCTGCTTTACCCACACCCCCTGCATTCCCTCCAGCCTCAAGTTCCTAAGAAGGACGCCTTGGGCCAGAGACAAGGTAGAGGAACTGTACCTGAGATCGAAGATGTAGAGGGCAACAACAGCGTCACATAAGGACAGATACATGGCATCACTGGATTTTGAACAGGAAAAAGCAATTTTCAACAAGTACTACGAAAGCAACCACAAGCAGTTGATCGCCGCCAAGGATGCATATCTTGGCATGATCAGGACCCTGGTCAGGCAAAGCGATGTTGGTGAGGTCACCAAGATAGAAGGGCGCGTCAAGGAAAGAGAGGAATGCATAAAGAAGTTCCAGCGCAAGTATCAGGGCAAGCTCGAGGCTGACGAGCAACCCTACGCGATCAAGGATTTCATATCAGACCTGGTCGGCATCCGGGTCGTCTGCCTCTACGAGGATGAAGTCCCGGTCGTTTCGGCGCTGCTGCAACGGCACTATACGATACTGAACGTCACGGACAAGACGTCTGCAGTGGAGAGCACGGAAGACTCTTTTGGTTACAAAGGTCTGCACATGGACCTGGCGCTGGACCCGCAGGCTCCCTGCCTCGCCAAGCATCTTCCGCCGATGGAGATCAGCTTCGAGGTGCAGATTCGGTCACTGATTCAAGATGCGTGGAGCAGGCTGGACCACAAGATCAAGTACAAGAAATCGATCCCGGTCGACCTGAAGCGCAGGATCAACGTTCTCGCCGCCCTTTTCGAGCTCGCGGACCGTGAGTTCAAAGAGATCAGGAACGCGACCTCCGACCTGATGCAGCAGGCGACGGTGACGCAGATCGAACCGGAAGCGCCGGGCCAGGCGGCGAGCGCAGGCACCAGGACGGTGAACGCCTTCAACTTCGTGCCCATTGCCGCGCACTTTTTTCGCGATTTTGTCTTCGACGACGAGAAGGTGGATGATTTTGTCCAGGACATCCTGGAACAAAACAGCACCCTGCTAAAGGCCGAACTGCACCGGTGCCTGAACGAGAATCTGAAGGTCGTCAGGGAGTACCGCGACCACATAGTCGCGGAGAATCCGGAAAGAACCTTCAGCGCCTACACCTCGATCAGGCACTGTCTCTATCTCTACGATCCGGAGAAGTTCCCACGCATCCTGTCCAGAAGGAACAGGGAACGTTTCGTCGCATGGATGAAGGCCAACCAGCCGGCACCTGAAACGTTACAGCCATGATCCCCAGTTCTGCTCCGACACCTTTCCCCTCCCCATATCACATCTCTTTTCTGCAGACCGCGGCTTTTTAGCCCCCTCAGGGGCGGTTGAAGTATTTAACCGCTCCCCTTGCATTGCGCCATCTGCGTTGTATTCTGAATAAGGTTGTGAGATTGGAATAAAATAATTAAAAGCGACAAGGCTCTCGCTGGTGCGAAGCAAGGAAGGTGAGTGCCTATAGATATACCTGCCTTTTTTTGTTCTAGTAAAAGCAACGCATCATCCTTGTCTACACGTAAAGCAAAGTGAGTTTTTTCCTGCTCGCCTTCTGACTTTGATTTTGGGCTCCTTCTCTCAGCCAATGTGTTTTTATCGATAAGTGGCGGACGATAATCATATTTTGCAGATTTGAAGTAGCCGCTTAAAATGTTTGTGCCGCTTCTAACTGTGTGATCAAGGAAATGAACTTTTTTGCTTGTTGCATCATCGTGTTTCCTCTCGACTTTTGGTAGGCTTGCAATTGCTTCAAAACAACTTTTTATCAAAGCTGGATTAGCTTCACTGTTATCATGTTTCGAAATAAGCTTGAGAGAGTAGTGCACGATTGTTCTTGTTGAAGTTTCAGTCATTTTTGCGCCTCACCAATTCTAGAGTTTTTGCTTTATTTGCACTAAATATTAAACTTGTTGGAATAAAATTACCTTTTTGCGTGGCAATTGCTAGGGCTAGGGCAGGAGGGGCCACTGGAAACTTGCAACCGTTCATCCCTTACTGTCTTCGTCAGCACGTCATGCACGCCGCATTCAGTATCGCTGCGACGCTGGAAAAGGCGGCTCGGAGGAGGGCGGAGGGGACTTTGCCGACTTTTATGTCGTCAACTACAAAACCCAATACCTTGCGCAGAACGAGAACACGAAAAGCTGCACCATGGTGGCCATCAACGCCCAAGCGGCCCGCTAATTCCAGGAAACCTCCGCAATGTCGTCCCCTCCTGCTACGCACGCATTCCATGGGAGGCATGGGAGGCATGGGGAGGCCCATGATATTAAACGTGCAGACGTGTTACCTCGCTGGAGAGCCTAGCTAATTGTGACTCTTATGCTTTTACTTCCAAAAATGCTTTCCCCTTTGTACTCAGCTTTGGTCGCCCCTTGTACATGGAAACCAGGTCGAGCTTTACCAGTGCTCTAACAACATCGGCTGCTGATTTCCTTTCCAGGTCGTGGAGAAGAGCTACCACACCTGAAGAGTCCTGTACCGCCAACCGCTGCAGTAACGTGACCGACGCTGTGATCTCTGATTCACCCATTCGGGACCAAATCCAACGGCTGCCGAAGATGGAGCCGTAGGATTCCAGGATCAGATGGGACACGGCGACCACAAAACCGAGACCGATATGAGCACGATCGATATCGTCCTTTATAGTGAAAGGGTTATCTATCAGTACCGGTCCAAAGGTCCAGCCGAGATAGTAGTCGTCATGGGGTTCATAGGCGTGCCCGATACAGCCGAGCATCACGAGTGCTAACAGGAGGTAAAGCGCCCAAAACCATGCCGGGTGGCTCGCGGAAAGCTGGGTGAGATAGCAGAGGGAAAGCAGGGCGCAGAATAAGCCGCCACCTATAAGCAACCACATGCTGTCATCGCTTTTCTGCTGGTATGCCTCTTTAGGGCGCAGGAAATAGGACGCGGCCATGAAGCCGAGGCTGAGGTTTGCTCCGGTAATCAGAGATGCTCGGTACCCAAGGTGGTCGATGACCGGCAGGTCGACCAGCGCCAACGCGAACAACAGGGTGAGAAGGAAGAAAACCACTGCTACCGGTGTCAGCAGCACCGTCAAGGCAGCAAACACCAAGGCATCATGGCGGGCACCTTGGTAGGCTTCCCGCAGCCGAGACCTCAGTGTTGGAAGTATCTTTTGCTGTTCGCTCAGGTTAGTCTGCAGAAGGGACATTTTAACCCCTTGTCAGTACGTCATACACGCCGCGTTGAGTATGCCTGCGACGCTGGAAAAGGCGGCGAGGAGGAGGGCGGAGGGGACTTTGCCGGCTTTTATGTCGTCGACTACAAAACCCAACACCTTGCGCAGCACACTGAACACGAAAAGCTGCACCATGGTGGCCATTAACGCCCAGGCGGCCATGTCGGCCAGGTTCACGCTGTGGGCGATGACGATGGCTACGGGGATGGCGAAACCGAGCAGGGCTCCGGTGAGACTTACGGCTGCCGCCATGTTGCCCTCGCGGATCAGGCCGATCTCGTCATAGGGCGTGAAGCGGATGTAGATCCAGGAGAAGAGGGCCAGGTAAACCATGGAGAGGACCAGGTAGATACCGTAGTTGATGATGATGTTGTGATCGAGCGCGATGGCCATCCTAGATCCCTCCTTGTTGCGGGTTGCGCTGGTTGTAAACCTGGCTCCAGGTCTGCGCCAGCCACACCGGTATCTTTAATTGGTCGGTGGAGGCGTTTTTCTCTTTGAGCACGAAGGTCTGGGCGGCGGTCAGCGGGTAGAGCACGCCCAGTTCTTCCTTGTAAATCGTTGCGGCCCGTTCGACGGTCCGCCCCTTGAACCTGAACTGGAAGGTGACTTTCAACGCCTCGGAACATTCCTCCAGGTAGATCTCGCCGTGGCTGTCGTAATAAGGGTAGGGGGCCTGGGCCAGGGCGGGCAGGCCCAGCGCGGTGGCAACTTCCTCGTTCACCCGGGACTGCAAGATCGCCCCGGAGGATCTCGTTTCGGCGATGGTGGCGCCGGTGCTGCTCCTGATGGTGTCCAATATGTCCCTGCTCACTTCGACGGTGGACTCGGTGCTCGACACGGGGGGCGAGTCCTTGCTGTTGTCCCAGGTGTAGCGCACCAGGGTCGCGAGATAGGCGGGACGGCTGTCGAGGACGTGCACCACCCACTCATCGGCCTGGACTGCCTTCTCACCGATAAGCCTCTGCACCAGCCAGCGCAGCCGCTCGGCGCTTTTTTCGGCGATCCGGGAACTGAGGTAGAGTTCGCTGAAGGTGAGGGCGTCTCCCTCCTTCGCGCCTGACAGCTCGTGCTTGATGCTCGCAACCAGCGTGCGGTCGCCTCCTTCGCGCAGGCTCTTCGGGTTTCCCAGGAGCTCTTCCGCACGGCGCAACAGGGTCCTGCTCTCGGAAAGATCCTTGTGCAGGCGCTCCTTGATGCCGGTACGGTCCAGCGAGGCGACCTGGATGTCCTCCATGTGCTCGGACAGCCCCGCCATCACTTCCTTCACGGTGTCGGCGACTTCCTGGCATGCGTCGAGATCTTTCGCCCCTTCCTCGCACACCGATTTCCTGGCCTCGTTGATCCTGGCCCCTCCCTCGGCAATGGCCTGGCTCCATTTCTCACGGTCGGCCAGCGGCTTTATCTCGGCCCACTCTTTCTGGGAGGTGAGGGCGGCGTACTCGCTCTGGCACTGGGCGACGCCTGCCAGCGCCCCGGCGCAAAACTGCCGCAGCTTCTCGTTGCGCTCCTGCCTTTCGTTGTAGAGGTTGGCGAGGTACACGCCGCCTACTGCGATCCCTATCCCGATCATGCTGGCCATGACGCCGAAGTTGGAGAGCAGGCCGGACGAGTCGCTTTTCTTTGCCTTTGCCATGAAGACTCCGGGCTACCTGATGATGTGGCCGATGAACTGCGACCGGTCGGAGTGAATGCGGGGATCCCTGCGGAAGCCGAGCCCGGCCGGGCGCCCCGCGAAGAACACGCCTGCCTGGTACTTGTTGCCTTTGCCGTCGACTGCGAATTGCGCCAGCTCCTGCCAGATCGACTGCTGCGCACCGTAGCCGCCGTCGGCGCCCGCTATGGCACCGGTACCCAGGAGGAGCTCGACGTTCTTCCCTTCGCGCCCGAGCACGGGTTTCCTGGCGCAGGGGGCGGGCAGGGGGGCGAGCGAGGTCTTCAGAAGGTACGGATGGTCGGGGTACTTCTCATAGAGCTTGGCGAGGAAGCGCTTGTGCTGGAAGAGCAGGGTGTAGGGCGGGTTGATCACCATGGTCGATCCCGATTTCATCGACTGTCCCAACAGGTCGAGCAGTTCCGGTTCCTCGAAGGCGATCGACTCCCACGGGATGAGCTTGTAGAGGTAGGGCCAGCAGACTTCCTCGGGATCGGTGGTGAAGACCCCGCCGGGGGCGAAGGTGACGGCGTCGACGTCCTCGAAGTCGCAGTCGAACCCCGCGTCGTTGGCCGCCTTCTCGATAAGCCGGCAGGTCCAGTAGTCCTCGGAGGAGTCGAAGCAGGTGGTGAGAAGCCGCCGCTCGAGCTGCGGGTTGAGCGCTGCCAGCTTGTCGAACTGGTCCCGCAGCGCCTCGAAGAGATCGCTTGCCTGCGCCGCCTCGTCGAAGCCGTTCAGCTTCGCCTGCAGCCACTGGACCACCGCCGTTTCCAGCACCAGGGTCGCGGTGTCGGCGTTGAACTCGATCAGCTTGATCGGCACGCCGTCCATGCCGCCGGCCAGGTCGAAGCGGCCGTAGACGTGCCAGTAACGGTCCTCTTCCCAGCTCTCCCAGATCTGGGCATTCATCTCGAGCGGGAAGCCGAACTCGGGGAGGAGGTTGTTGGACATGATCTCCTCGGCGGTGTCCACGAACATCTCGTACAGCTCTTCCGCCGCGTCGAGATAGGCATCCACCTCCGGTTCGGTGAGTTCGACCATCTCGCCGGCGCACTGGTACTCCTGGTCGAACCAGTCGAACCCGGCGCGGGCGAGATCGTCCGAGCTGATCGGTTTGGCCTCCACGAGCCGCACCATGTCAGGCGCCTCCCCTGCCGCCGCCGGAGAAAAATCCGGAGCGTCCGCCGGACACGGAGGAGACCTTGCCTCCCGACATCGCGGAGGCGACGTGGTTGGCCGCGCCCTTGGACTGCAGGGCCGCCGCGCGGTTGGCGAAGCGCGCCGGGCTCACGTGGTCGTAGGAACCGGTGCGTCCCTGCCGGTAGGAGTAGAGCGTGTTGTTGTAGTAGTGGTTCAGCCAGGAGTTGTAGTGGTAGTGGCCGCCGGAGGAGCCGTCGAAGGCGGGACCTTTTTCGTACTCCTGCCGCATGGTCTCGTCATCGAGGATGTCCCTGGTGCCGTCGCAGCGGTCGATGATGGTGCTGCTGACGTTGGCCGGTTCCTGGCTCACGATGACCAGCCGCCCGTTTCTCCCCCCTTTGCCGAACGAGGGGATGCCGTGGCCGTTGTCGCAGACCTCCTTCAGGTGGATCTTCACCCCCACGCGGCTGGCCAGATCCTGTGGGCTTTTGCCGTCCGACCAGTCCCCCGACGTTCCCGCCTGCGCTTGCAAAACGCCCATGGCCAGCACGGCCAGTGCGAACGGGACCTCGGTCCTCGGTTTCCATTTCATTGCTTAACCTCCAGACGGCGCTACGGTCATGCCCCTGCCGATGAGGCGCAGGCGCGCGATCCGTTGCGACATGGGCGGGTGGGTCGAGAACAGCCCCTCTTCCTCGGAGAGATCGGCCGCGGTGGGGCTCGCTATGCACAGGTGGGCGCTGGCCTGGCTGATGCTGTGCGTCGCGCCGGCCGCGCCGGATATCTTCTCCAGGGCCGAGATGAGGGCCTGCGGGTTGCGGGTGAACTGCGCCGCCGAGGCGTCGGCCAGGTATTCGCGCTCCTTGCTGACCATGAGCGCCATGATGCGGGTGGCCAATGGGGCGAGGAGCACGGTCAGAAGCCAGATCACGAAGATGATGGTGCCGATGCGGCTGTCGTCGTCCCCGCTGCTGTCGCTGCCGCCGTGATACCGGCAGCGCGCCACGAATTCGGCGATCAGCGCCGATATCCCCACCAGCACGGTGAGCGTCGTCATCAGGCGCACGTCCTGGTTCTTGATGTGGGCGATCTCGTGGGCCACCACCGCCTGCAGTTCCTCGCGGGTCAGGGAGAGGAGCAGTCCCTCGGTCGCGGCGACGTGGAAATCGCCCGGTTTGAGGCCGACCGCCATGGCGTTCGGGTCGCGGTCGGGGATGACCCAGACCGACGGCATGGGCATGCCGGCGGCGATGGACATCTCTTCCACCACGTTGTGGAAGACCCGCCCGGGCCCCTTGGTGTCCTCGCTGACGGGCGTGGCGCGGACGGCTTTGAGCACGGTGGTGGCGGCGCTGGAGAGCTCCCACCAGGCGAGGCCGGCGCCCAGAAGTCCGATCAGGACGGTGAACACGGGGCGAAACGGTGGGGATTTTTTCTGGTAGGGGCGGATCGCCCCCGGCGGGAGTTGCGCTTCCTGGTAGGAACCCGGCCCCGTCTCCCGGTAGACCTCGGCGGGGACGGGGCGGGTGTGGGCCCGGGCCTTGTAGTGGAGCGCCAGGTCGAGTCCCAGTCCAAGCCACAGGAAGAAGGCGACGAAGAGGACCACGACCCACTTGGTCTTGCTCCGGTTCTTTTCCTGCAGCTCGAAGAAGGTCGCCACGAATTACCCCTCGCTGCGCGCTACTACAGCCGCGGGCTGGATGAAGATGTGTTTCAGCTGCGGGACCGTCTTCTGCACCTTGTCCCTCAACTCGGCTATGGTCTGTTCCAGCTCGTGGTCGTGCAACTCCTGCCTGAAGTCGACGTCGATGCAGATGAGGGAGTCGGCGACGCCGAGCTGCATGGAGCGGATGGCGCCCACCGCCAGCACGTGGTCGTGGCCGTTGATGATGCGGCGCGCATAGCGGACCTGGACCGGGTCGATCGCCTCGCCGATCATCAGCTTCCTCATCTCGTTGGCCAGAAACAGCGCCATGACGAAGAGGAGCGCGCCGATGCAGAGGGAGGAGGCCGCGTCGTAGAGGGGATTACCGGTCAGGGAAACGAGGGCGGTACCAAGGAGGGCGATAACCAGGCCCAGCAGGGCGCCGGAGTCCTCCACGAAGACTACGACCGTACCGCTGTCCTTGGAGTCGACCACGCCTCGAAGCAGATCCGAGGAGGAATGTTTCCCCATGCTGCGGCGGGCAATCAGCCAGGACTGCCCTTCGAGCACGATGGAGCAGATCAGGATCGCGTAGTTGAGATAGAGGTGCTGCAGCGGTTCGGGGTGCTGGAGCTTGTGAAACCCTTCCATGAGCGAGTAGACGCCGCCCAGGACGAAGAGCAGCATGGCGACGATGAAGCTCCAGAAGTACTCTTCCTTGCCGTGCCCGAAAGGATGGGTGTCGGTGGGAGGGATCTTGCTCCGTTTCATGCCGAAAAGGAGCAGGACCTGGTTGCCGGTGTCTGCCAGGGAGTGCACCGCTTCCGCCATCATGCCGGCGCTGTGCGTGGTGAGGGCGGCGAAAAGCTTGAACACGAAGATGACGAGGTTGTTCCTGAAGGCGACCTTGACCGCCATTTCTCCTGAAGCCATGGATTTCCTTTGCTGAGGGTTACTTGAAAGAGAGGTTCACCTTGGGGACCTCGCGGTCGGCCTGTTCGCTGATCTCCCAAAGCGTTGCCGGTGCGGCTTTGGCCATGCCGGCGAAGAGGACGTTGGGGAACTGCTGCTGTGCGACGTTGTAGCTGGTGGCGGTGTCGTTGTAGGCCTGGCGGGCGAAGCCGACCCTGTTTTCGGTGGAGGTGAGTTCTTCCTGGAACTGTGCCACGTTGCCGGTGGCCTTAAGGTCCGGGTAGGCCTCCACGATGGCGGAGAAGCGGGACAGGGCGGCGGTGAGGGCGCCCTCGGCCGCGGCGATCTCGGCGACGTTGCCGGGACCTGCGCCGGTGCAGACGCTGACGGCCTTGTTGCGGGCGGTGATGACCGCCTCCAGCGTCTCGCGTTCGAACTGCATGGCGCCGCGCACCGCCTCCACCAGGTTGGGGATCAGGTCGTGCCGTCTTTTGAGCTGCACGTCGATCTGTTTCCAGCTGTTGTTGGTCTGTTCCTTGAGGTTGATGAGGCTGTTGTACGACGAAATGGCAACGAAGACGGCGATAACGGCGATGACGCCGATGACGATCGCAGCGGTCATTTAGGTTTTCCTCCGGGAAAGTGCTGTTCATTAAAGCTTGGCCAATTAGCGGCGAACTATATATTTTTTTCTCAATGATGTCAACGGGCTGGGGGCAATAGTAACCCGCGCAGGGTGGACCGGGTGGACCGGGTGGACTGGGTGGACTGGGTGGACTGAGGGGACTGAGGGGACTGGGGGGACTGAGGGGACTGGGGGGCAGAGGCTGAGTGTGGGGAGGTAAAAGGAGTGGATGTGGCGGTGGCAAGAAAGTCTGGAAGGGGAAAACGGCGTAGTCGGCGAGGGGCGGGAGAGGCGTGTTGCTGAATGATTGAAATAGGTATTAAGGTTGGTATTATCTAATACTTTTCAGGGCGGCGGTCGCATGGAAGACAGCAGATGGTTCCTGTTCTCAGGAACTATCGGGAGGTTAATTGATGCGGTCAACTTACCTTTTCAACCGACTATGTCTGCTGCGGGACCTGCCATCAAGGACGCCGGGACCTCTTGGCATCAATGATCAAGCAGATCCAAATCTACGGACGCGGCTTGGGATTACGCCTGGGCCGTTAGGAATGAATGACGATGCTGATCCCGGTACGGTAAATTCTCTGCACTATCTTCTGAGAAAGGCACGAGCCGCAGATTCTTCGGCAGGCTACGTCATCCCCCAACCCCTCTCGTTAACACCTCCGCTTCTCTCCGATCTCGACTTTGAAACTACAGCCAAGGCTTATGACGTTGACGCTGCCGCTATCTTTGCTGTTTCCGAAGTTGAATCAGGGGGGCGGACTGGGTTTGACAGTAAGGGAAGACCTAAGGTCTTATTTGAGGCCAGGTGGTTTCACCACTTTACTGCAGGCAGATACGACCATTCTCACCCCCATCTTTCGCAAACTACTTGGGCGGGGGCAAGAAGGTTTTATGGTAAGGGACAGTGGAGGAGACTGTTTGAGGCTTTTTCAATTGACCCTAAATCAGCGGTGAAATCAGCTTCTTGGGGGAAGTTTCAAATCATGGGTTTTAACCACAGCGGATTTAAAAATGTTTTTGACTTCTGTGACGCGATGTTTCTTTCCGAGAAAGAACATTTGAAGAGTTTCCTTGCGTACTGCCAGGATCACCATCTGATCCCACTTCTAAGGGACAGAAAATGGGCTCTATTCCCTAAAGGGTATAATGGCACCGCCTATAAGCAGAATCATTATGATCTGAAGTTGGAAACGGCATATCAACATTATAAGAAGAGGAGTCTACCCCTATAATGAAAACAAATCTCCACAGGCGTTTCTCCGCGAGGCTCAATATCCAATCTGCAATCATTACCATAGTTGTATGTTGCCTCCCACCTGAGATCTCTGCGGGTGCACCTGCGTTCCCTTCACATTGCACGAGTACCGAAACCGTGGTGTTTTCTTGCAAAGTCCGCTCATCGCAAAAATACATTTCTCTTTGTGGCTCAAAATCGCTACATGCGCCAGACGCGTACTTGGTTTATCGATTTGGAACGTTAGGCCAAAAGGAGTTCTCCTATCCTGCAGACTCTGCCAGATCTGTTGAAAAATTTAGCGCTGCACACTATTTCAGGGCACGAGTGGATAGGAGGGCCGTGTCCTTCACTAACGCCAAGGTGACCTACGAAATTTTTAGCAATTTCGAAGGAGAAGAGTCTCGGCCACAACGAGATGCGGGCGTAACGATCACTGTGGCAGGAGAAAAAAAAGGGTCCAAAACCCTACACTGTGGTGCGCCTTATTTTGATCGGTTGGAAAAACTGGACGGAGTTGTGCTTAAAGGGCAGGAGTATTTAGACGATGACGAATAACTGCCCCATAATCGGATGGATGAAGGCTGTCGGTAAGTATTTGTTTTGATAAAACGGGCCTTTATGGTGTAAAAAAGAGTCGCTGAGAAGTCTGTTTTTTAAGGAAATGGATCAATGAGTAATCCTGTTTGTCCTGAAACCGGGGCGACTATGTACCGAGACGCGCGGCCCTTTACCCTTACCTATAAGGGGGAATCGATTACCTTCGAGATGCCCGGATGGTATTGTGATCGGTCTGAAGAGAGCATCCATACAGGAGAGGACCTGAAAGTGTCGGACAGAATGTTGAACAGGCTGAAGGCTTCTTGTGAGGGGCTCCTCCCGCCCGAGGAGATACGACGCATCAGGAAAAAATTGAACCTGACACAGGAGGCGGCGGGTGTGGTCATCGGAGGTGGTCCCAGGGCTTTCCAGAAATACGAAAAAGGCGATCTTCTTCCCAGCCGAGCCGTCTGCAACGCGCTCATTCTGCTGGATCGGGATCCCGAGGCTTTGTCGGTTCTCAAGGTTCCCCGGAAAGCAGCCTGAGGGAGCGCGGCGTCCAGAGGAGTCTCATGGGGCACTTTTCGGTACCTGGTAACGCAATTCGGCGAAGCCGGAGCCGAACTGCTGCACTGATACCAAGGTCAACGGGGGGGCGACCAGACGACGCGGGAAGAGCGGCTTGCCTTTGCCGAGGGTGACCGAACCTACTTGAACGATTATTTCGTCCAGCAGCCCGGCATCATAGAACTGACCGGCTAGATCACCTCCGCCTACAATCCAGATGTTCTTGGGACCGGCCGCTTTGCTCATTTCTGCGTGGACCGGCCGCACGTCTCCTCGGACGAAGTGGATCTCCGCTCCCGCAATGGCTGGCAGCTCCCTGGTTGAGAAGATCCACACCGGCTGGATGTACGGCCACGCCGATCCGGTCTCCCGGGCCACCTCGTCGGCATGACGCAGCATCCACTCGTAGGTTGCTGAACCCATCGCCAGTGCGCCGACCTCGGCGATGAACGCGGGATAGCTGCTCTCGTCGACGTTGCCTAACGTGAAAAGCCAATCCAGCGAATCGTCTTCGGTGGCAATGAACCCGTCCAGACTGGATGCTGCGTAGTACTGTGTCTTCATAACATCCCTCAAGTTACCGCTTTTCCGCTCAGCCTTCCTGTTTCGCCAGCCGCTCGCACAGGGCTTTGAAGGCCTGGGTCTCCATCTTCAGTTCTACCGGTTTGCCGTTGTCCTGGTAGCCGATGGTGACGAGGCCGCCGACGATCTCGTGCTCCATCTCGGCGAAGAGGACCGCCTTCGGGTTGATCAGCAGATTCCCGGAGCGGATGAAGCCTCTCTGCTCGAGCTCCTGGGCCATCGCTTCCTGCTCGGTCTTGTGCACCTTCTTGAACAGCTGCTTGCGCACGGCGCTGCCGTCAAACCAGACATCGATGAGGCGCGTGTCGTCACCGACGAGCGGGTTTTCGGCAGGTGTGGTGAGTTGGGCGGCGAGTATCTTGTCGGTATTGATGTAACGCATGGGAAACTCCTTTGACTGAACCACTGGCAGGATGAGAGTGCATAGGCCCGGACTGTACATCGTTTTTGCGCCGGTTTCAACGTAAGAGAGTGGATGAATGACTGCTGAAAAAAACTGAATGATTTCTGCCTGATGCTGCCGCGGCGTCGAAAGTTCCAAAAAAATGTTGACAGAAAGTGACGCAGGGGTTATACACAAGTCTACAAAAACGACAGGGTAATAGATGATATCGAAGAAAACCAAATACGGCCTCAAGGCCCTCATCTACCTTGCGCGCCAGTACGAGCAGGGACCGATCCTGATCGCGGACCTCGCGCGTGACGAGAATATACCCAAAAAGTTTCTGGAAGCCATCCTGCTGGCCCTGAAAAACAGCGGCATCCTGCAGAGCCGGAAAGGGAAGGGGGGCGGCTACTACCTGGGCCGTTCGCCAAGGCTTATTACCATGGGGCAGGCCATCCGTGTCATGGAAGGTCCCCTGGCGCCGGTTCCCTGCGTCAGCGAGACCGCGTACGCGAAGTGTACCGAGTGCGGCAACGAGAACACCTGCGGCATCCGGCTGGTGATGAAGGACGTACGCGACGCGATCGCCCAGATCCTCGACAACACCACCCTGGCCGATGTGCTCAACCGCGTCGACCACGCCGAACTCTCTGAAAAGAACGTCATCGATTTTTGTATCTAAGCACGGCAGCACTTTTTTTTGCCTTTTAAATCTATCAAATCTGTAGACTAAACAGAAAAAGGAGAATCGCCATGAAGAGACAGATCCGCACCGCTTTTGTCACACTGCTCACCGCAGCACTGCCCCTCAGCGCCTTTGCGGCACAGGAGTTCCTCAACGTCTCGTACGATCCGACCCGCGAGCTGTACCAGGACTTCAACAAGGCCTTTGCCAAGAAAGGGCACTCCAATGTCACCTTCAAGCAGTCCCACGGCGGTTCCGGCAAGCAGGCAAGGGCGGTGATCGACGGTCTCGAGGCCGACGTGGTCACCCTGGCGCTGGCCTATGACATCGACGAGATCAGCGACAAGGCGAAGCTCCTTCCGGCCGAGTGGCAGAAGAGGCTGCCCAACAACAGTTCTCCCTATACCTCGACCATAGTCTTCCTGGTGCGCAAGGGTAACCCCAAGAAGATCAAGGACTGGAACGACCTGGTGAAGCCGGGCGTTGCCGTCATCACGCCGAACCCGAAGACCTCCGGTGGCGCCCGCTGGAACTACCTGGCGGCCTGGGCCTACGCCCTGAAGCAGAAGGGGGGCAACGAGGCGAAGGCCAAGCAGTTCGTTTCCGAACTCTTCAAGCACGTACCGGTGCTCGATTCCGGCGCCCGCGGCGCCACCACGACCTTCGTGCAGCGCGGCCAGGGCGACGTGCTGCTCGCCTGGGAGAACGAGGCGTTCCTCGCCGTCAACGAACTGGGCAAGGACAAGTTCGAGATCGTGGTGCCGTCCTTGAGCATCCTGGCCGAGCCGCCGGTCGCCGTGGTGGACAAGGTGGTCGACAAGAAGGGAACCAGGAAGCTCGCCGAGGAGTACCTGAAGTACCTCTACTCGCCTGAGGGCCAGGAGATCGCGGCCAAGCACTACTACCGTCCGCGCGACAAAAAGGTGGCCGCCAAGTACGCCAAGGTGTTCCCCAAGGTGAAGCTCGTTACCATCGACGACACCTTCGGCGGCTGGCGCAAGGCGCAGAAGACCCACTTCACCGACGGCGGGATGTTCGACCAGATCTACGGCGTGAAATAAAGCGGCGCGCGAGGCACCGTATCAAAGGAGGTCATGGGGAGCATGGAGACGACATCGGAACAGTCTGGCAAGCTGAGCAGAGACCTCGAGCAAAGGATCCGCCTGGCGCTCCGGGACCTTCGTTACGGCACCGTTACCCTCGTGGTCCAGGACGGGAAAGTGATCCAACTCGACAAGAACGAGAAGATCAGGATCCAATAGCGAAAGAACAACCAGAGTAGTAGAGAAGAACAACGAGAAAACCACCTGCAGCTGACCAGATAAACTGGAGGCCAGGCTTTAACCGGATGCACGGTTATGCCTGGCCTTTTTTGTTTGCATAGCATCAACCCGGCCGCACGGGGACGAAACGCAAAGGAGGAACAGATGGCCGGACGGCACATTGTCATCGCGGGGAAAAGCGGCACGGGGAAGTCGACAGTGGCGGCGAACCTCGGCGGAGCCCTGGCCGAGGCGGGTAGGCGCGTCCTACTGGTCGGTTACGACAGCCACCGCAGTTCTGCCGGTACCTTGAGCGGCGGCAATGAGATGGAGGCGTTGCCGGGGTGGCTGCACGGCGAGGATGTCCCCCTCTACTCGCGCGGCTACCGCGGCACCCTATGCCTCGAGGCCGGAGCGGCCGTGGCACGCAGGGAAGAGCTGGAGAAGGCGCTTCTTGCCCATCCCCTGGTCGAGTCATTCCAGCCGGAGTACGTGCTGCACGACTTCACCTGGGAATCCGGCGGGGATGTGCGTCTGCCGGCAGGAGTCGACGGGGTGGTGGGCCTCGTGGCGGTGACTTCCGCCGACCGCTGCTCCCTGCAGGTGGTGAACGGGCTCTTTGCCTGGCTCAACACCATCGCCGCGGCCAACACGCGACTGGGAGGGGTGGTCGCCAACAACCTGTCCGGGCCGCTGCAGGAGGCGATCGTATCCGACTTCGCAGCGCAGACCGGGACCTCGGTGCTGGCCACCATCCCGCACTCCATCATGGTCTCGGTGAGCGACTTCTACGGCCAGACACTCCTGGAGTCCGCACCCTTCTCCCACGTCACCTACGCCTACCGGAAACTGGCGCGGAACCTCTCCGAGGGGGGCGCGCTGCGCCGTCCCAAGGCACTGGACGACCACGCCATGCAACGCTGGGCGGGGAAGTGGGGGAGCATCATCGCCGAGCTCGAGACCGGCGTGGTGAACGGCGGACTGGGCATCTGACAGGACTTTTTTCAACCACGACAGCGCAACGGCGCTGCGGCCTTGGGGCCAAATCAACAAGCAAAGGAGCAAACGACATGTCCGGCAAAAAAGTGAAAACCATCGCCATCTACGGCAAGGGGGGGATCGGCAAATCGACCACCACCTCCAACATCAGTGCCGCCCTAGCCGCCTCCGGCCGGCGAGGTAAGAAGCAGCGGTGCCAGCATTTAGAGCGGACGGAGTGGGGAGGGGAGGAGGCATGGCGACTTCATGCACGAGGGACAAGTTCCTGCACGGGCATCCGTGCTTCGGCGGGGACCGGCACAGGAACGGGCGCATCCACCTCGCCGTGGCGCCGCGCTGCAACATCACGTGCGGCTATTGCGACAGAAGGCACGACTGCACCAACGAGTCGCGCCCCGGCGTGACCAGCAGGCTCCTGACGCCGCCTGAGGCGCTGGAGCGGGTGCGCGGCGTCATGGCCGGCGCCACGTGCGGCTCGCTGATCAGGGTCATCGGCATTGCCGGGCCGGGGGATCCCCTGGCCAACGCAGAAACCTTCGAGACGTTCACACTGGTGCAGCGGGAATTCCCGGACCTGCTCTTCTGTCTGAGCACGAACGGGCTGGCGCTCCCCGACCGGATCGACCACCTCTCCGGCGTCAACCTGCACAGTCTCACCGTCACCATCAACGCCGCAGACCCGGAGGTGGGGGGGCGGATCTACCGGGAGGTCCGGTATCGCGGCCGCGTCCTGCGTGGCGCCGAGGGAGCGGAGACCCTGATCCGCAACCAGTTCGAGGGGGTGCGCGTTGCCGCGCAGCGCGGCATGGTGGTCAAGGTGAACACGGTGCTCATCCCGGGAATCAACGAGGAGCAGATCCCGCTTGTCGCACAGAAGGCGAGCGAGGCGGGGGCTTTTGTCATGAACGTGATGCCCATCATCCCACAGGCGAATCTCGCCCACGTCCCCCGGCCGACCCCGGAGCACCTGGAACAGGTCCGCTCTGCCAACGAAGCCACCATCGCACAGTTCCGCGGCTGCCAGCAGTGCCGCGCCGACGCGGTCGGCCTGATCGGTGGCTGTGCAAGGAGCCCGCAATCATGAAAGAGGCGGTAGCGCAGCCGGTGCAGGAATGGATGTCCTCCAGGGAGAGGACCATTGCGGCCCTTAACGGGAAGCCGTACGATCGCATCCCGGTGAACCTCCTGATCAGCGACCACGCGGCGCGCGTCATCGGCGTGAGCGTCGGCGACTACAACAACTCGGCCGACCTCCTGGCCCGCGGCCAGATCGCGGCCTGGCGCAGGTACGGCACCGACAACGTCAACACCGGTCCGGGACTCACCGGCGTCGCCGAGGCGATCGGGAGCAAGGTCGCCTTTCCCGACAGCACCCCCTATATCGCCGAGAGCGTGGTGACGCACGAGTCGGTGCTGGATTCCCTGAAGGTGCCGGACCCCGAGAAGGACGGCCGCCTGCCGCTGTTTCTCGACGCGGCGACCCAGGTGCTCAAGGAAATCGGCGATGAGGTTCCCCTCGGCATGACCTGCGCGGGACCCTTCACCACGGCGGCCGGCATCCGCGGCACTGAAAAGTTTCTCCGCGACCTGCGCAGGAACCCGGCCTTCGCCCACCGCCTGCTGCGGCACTCGACCGAGAGTATCATCCGCTTCGCCAGGGCGGCCCTCGAGCGCGGCGCCAGGATCGGCCTCGCCGACCCGACCGCCTCCGGGACCATGATCTCGCCCACACTGTTCACGGCGTTCGCGCTCCCCTACCTGAAGGAGGTCTGCGCCGCCATCAAGGCGGAGAGCGGCGCGGCTCCTTCCCTTCACATCTGCGGCAACACGACCAGGATCTGGTCCGAGATGGCGGACACCGGCGCATCGGTGCTGAGCCTCGACGACGTGGTCGATCTGGCCGACGCGAAGGCGGAGGTGGGGGACAGGGTGGCGCTTCTGGGCAACATACGCCCCACCGCGACCATGTTCCTCGGCACTCCCGACGATGTCCTCACCAATGCGAGGGAGTGTATCGCCAAGGCGTGGGACAATCCGAAGGGATACATCCTCGGGCTTGGCTGCGGCCTCCCCATCGACACACCACCCGCCAATATAGACGCGTTGGTAGCAGCGGCGCGGAGTTACGGACGTCCACCACTCCAACTCTGACCACTTGTGCGTACTTTACCTGTCTGCCGTCCTTTTTGCAGGATATTACTCTACAGATTTTGTATAAAATTGAGTTGACAACGGCAGGATGGTAGTGTTAAACATAACTCCACCAATTCGATGGAAATATGGGAATTAAAGCCGCTGGTTGCGGATCGAACGGGGGGGGTATGGCTGGGGGGAGAGCAAAGAACAACGTCTTACCGGGCTTTACCCCGGCGCTCGGTTACACCATCTTCTATCTGAGCCTGATCGTGCTCATCCCCCTCTCGGCGCTCTTTTTCAAGACCGCCACCCTCACGTGGGACGACTTCGTCGCTGCGGTTACCGCGCCCCGGGTGCTGGCTTCCTATCGCGTTACCTTCGGCGCCTCGCTTGCCGCCGCCGTCATCAACGGCTTCTTCGGCGTGCTGGTGGCCTGGGTGCTGGTGCGCTACCGCTTCCCGGGCAAGAAGCTGATTGACGCCCTGGTGGATCTCCCGTTCGCCCTCCCCACCGCCGTCGCCGGTATCACGCTGGCCAGCATCTACTCGCAAAACGGCTGGCTGGGGCGCTACCTGGAGCCGCGCGGCATCAAGGTCGCCTTCACCCCCCTCGGCATTGCCGTCGCCATGGTCTTCATCGGCCTCCCCTTCGTGGTGCGCACGGTCCAACCGGTGCTGGAAGAGTTGGACCAGGAGATCGAGGAGGCTGCCTCCTGCCTCGGTGCCAACCGCTGGCAGACCTTCCGCAGGGTGCTGCTCCCGACCATGCTCCCCGCCATTCTCACCGGCTTTGCCCTTTCCTTCGCCCGTGCGGTCGGCGAGTACGGCTCAATCATCTTCATCGCCGGCAACATGCCGATGGTCTCCGAGATCACGCCGCTGCTCATCATCACCAAGCTGGAACAGTACGATTACGCCGGCGCGACCGCCATCGCCACCGTCATGCTTGTGGTTTCCTTCTTCATGCTGCTCTGCATCAACCTGTTGCAGAAGTGGAGCAGGCGCTTTGCGGAATAAACGGGCCTTGGCGCCGGGAGGGATAGGACATGGTTGGTAAGGGTCTTCACAAAAAGGAGAGGAAAGGGGCGACGGTGACGGAGCCGGCCTGGGTGCGCTGGCTGCTGATTTCGGTTGCCCTGGCCTTCCTGGCGCTGTTCCTGGTGCTGCCGCTGGCTGCGGTCTTCGCGCAGGCGCTGGAAAAGGGATGGGAGGCCTACCTGGCTGCACTCAAGGAGCCGGACACGATCTCGGCCATCCGGCTCACGCTGATCACCGCCGCGGTGTGCGTGCCCCTGAACCTCTTCTTCGGCATCGTTGCGGCCTGGGCCATCGCCAAGTTCAGCTTCCCCGGCAAGAGCTTCCTCATCACGCTGATCGACCTGCCGTTCTCGGTCTCGCCGGTGGTCTCCGGCCTCATCTACGTGCTGATCTTCGGCCTGCAAGGGTGGCTCGGCCCCTGGCTGCAGGAGCACGACATCAAGATCATCTTCGCGGTCCCGGGCATCATCCTCGCCACCATCTTCGTCACCTTCCCGTTCATCGCGCGGGAGTTGATCCCGCTCATGGAATCGCAGGGGCGCGAGGAGGAGGAAGCGGCGCTCACCCTTGGGGCCAACGGCCTGCAGACCTTTCTGCGGGTGACCTTCCCCAACATCAAGTGGGGCATCCTGTACGGCGTCATCCTCTGCAACGCGAGGGCCATGGGGGAATTCGGCGCGGTATCGGTCGTTTCCGGCCACGTGCGTGGCTCCACCAACACGATCCCGCTCCAGGTCGAGATTCTCTACAACGAATACAGCTACGCAGCGGCCTTCGCGGTGGCATCACTCCTGGCGCTGCTGGCCCTGGTGACCTTGGCGGTCAAGACCGTGTCCGAATGGAAGATGCAGCAGACGATATCAGCAGCAGAGACAGAAAGGTAACCCCATGAGCATCGAAATCCAAGCCGTAAGCAAGTCGTTTGGCACCTTTACCGCCTTGAAGGATGTGAGTCTCAAGGTTCCCTCGGGGGAACTGGTGGCACTCCTCGGCCCCTCCGGCTCGGGAAAGACGTCGCTGTTGCGCATCATCGCCGGGTTGGAGAGCCCTGACAGCGGCAGAATCCTTTTCGATGGCGAGGAGGCCACCAAGCGTCAGGTCCAGGAACGCCAGGTGGGGTTCGTGTTCCAGCACTACGCCCTGTTCCGGCACATGACCGTTTTCGATAACATCGCCTTCGGCCTCACCGTCAAGCCCAAGAAGAGCCGCCCCAGCAAACAGGAGATCCGGGACAAGGTGCACAACCTGCTCAAGCTGATCCAGTTGGAAAACCTGGCCGACCGCTACCCGGCGCAACTCTCCGGCGGGCAGCGGCAGCGCGTGGCGCTGGCCCGGGCCCTGGCCGTCGAGCCGCAGGTGCTCTTGCTGGACGAGCCTTTCGGGGCGCTGGATGCCAAGGTGAGGCTGGAACTGCGCCGGTGGCTGCGACGCCTGCACGACGAGATCCACGTCACCAGTGTCTTCGTGACCCACGACCAGGAGGAGGCGCTCGAGGTGGCCGACCGGATCGTGGTCATGAACGAGGGGCGCATCGAGCAGGAAGGGACGCCGTCCGAGGTGTACGACCGCCCGGCTACCCCGTTCGTCTACGACTTCCTCGGCAGCGTCAATCTGTTCCATGGCAGGGTACACGAGGGGACCGCGCAGATGGCGGGTCTCGACCTGTCCTCGCCGGAGAACGCCTCGGCGCAGGATGCCCCCGCCGTCGGCTATGTCCGTTCGCACGACATCGCCATCGAGCGGGACGGCAACGGTTCCGGTGCCATCAAGGCAGAGGTCCGCTACCTCCTCTCTGTCGGTCCTCTTGTGCGCGTCGACTTGGTTCTTTCCGGCAGTGACCGGACCATCGAGGCGGAGCTGCCGCGCGACGAGGCGGACCGGCTTCAGTTGCAGGTAGGGGAACAGGTCTACGCAAGGCCGCGCAAGATGCGCGTCTTCGTTGAGGATTACCAGATCTAGCAACACTCTATAAAAATTGTAGGATAGATAGAAAATGGCTTGACTTGATCAGGCCCAGGCGCTATGATCAGCGCCATCAATAACGGTGGGGCTCCCCAAGCTTCATCATCATAAACTGGTTGACCAGACAAACTGGAGGCCAAGGTAAGCGAACCCCTCATGGGAGGCGCTACCTTGGCCTTTTTTCATTTTGGTGGTCCGGGGGGAGGGGACTGGCTCCGCCAGGTGCCTGTCCCCTTAGGCCTGGGGAAGGTGGCTGAAGCTGAAGGGAGCGTCCCGCTAGAGGGACAGGCACCTAACGGAGCCAGTCCCTTCTGCCTTGGGCACGTATCCGCGCCCCCTCAAAGAAGACGCTTGGGCAGGTGTCTACGCCCCTCCCCCCGGAGGGGGGAGGCTGGGAGGGGGACGCTTTGGGGAACTACAAAAACAGTCGGAGGTGCAGTATGGGGTTGAGAGTGGCTTTGGCAACCAGTGACGGAATCTCGGGCTCTCCTACAGCGACGCCGCCTGCCGCAGGAATGGCTCCCGGGCGCTCGTTCCGTGATCAGCGTCTTTCTCCCCTTCACCGGGCACATTACCGACCACTACACGAAAGATCAGCGCTACTCGGCCATCGAGTTCTCGTCCGGGAAATGGAACGGCTCGAAGTTCCTTAACGTGGTGCGACGTTCCCTGATCCGTTTCGTCGAGCGCCACGGGGGGAGGGCGGTCGCGCCCAACATCGACCCGCGCTACGATTCCGACGACTGGCGCCCCTTCTGGTCCGAGCGGCACACCGCCTTCGCCGCCGTATCAGGAGCATATATGGCGACAGCAGCACTGAGTGTCAGCAAATATCTGGAGTTTTTCAGGAAGAAAGAGGTGCGCTCGGTCCTCGATTACGGTGCAGGCACCCTGCGTAACTCCGCCTTCATGGCGGAAGCCGGTTTCAGGGTGTACGCGGCGGACCTTCCGGTGCAGGTGGCCCGTATCATGAAGATGGCCAGCGCGAGGAAGCTCGCCGGTGTTCTCGACGTGGACGAGTTGGCGGGCGGCAGATTGGACGCCCGGCCTTCGGCGGCAACATCATGGCCACCATCATGTGCGACCGCTTCCGCCCCCAGATGGCGACGGTGCGTCCCCACGTGATGGCCATGCCGGAACGGCTCCCGGGGCGGACCGGCGTCGTGGTCAACGAGGAGTACGGCCTGCGCGAGGAGGACGTGCTCGCCAAGGTGATCGAGTCGATCAGCGACAAGGGGGGCAAGGACATCGATATCGCCGGGGCCGAGATCATCGTCTCGGGGGGGCGCGGCCTGATGGGGAAGGAGAACTTCGCCATGCTGCACGAGCTCGCCGCGGAACTGGGCGGCGTGGTCGGCGCCTCCAGGAGCGCCGTCGATGCCGGGTGGATGCCGCACAGCCGCCAGGTCGGGCAGACCGGCAAGACGGTGCGCCCAAAGATCTACATCGCCTGCGGCATCTCCGGCGCCATCCAGCACCTGGTCGGCATGCAGGACTCCGACGTCGTCATCGCCATCAACCGCGACCCCGAGGCCCCCATCTTCCAGGTCGCCACCTACGGCATCGTGGGTGACGTGTTCGAGATCGTGCCGGCCCTGACCAAGAGGGTGCGCACCATGAAAGAGCAGCGCGGCGGGAGACTCCCCGACCGGCTCGCCGTTTGACCGACAGTTGTAAGGGGACAGGCGCCTGCGGGGCCAGTCCCATCAACCGCTTGCGAGGTATCACATGCAAAGCCACCCGTACTTCATGCCGTTGTTGCTCGTCGCCGTCCTGACCTTCTGTTACAGCTGCTACCAGCGCCTGCAACTGGTCACCGCCGGCGCCGCCGAGGATCGCTCGACCGCCCGGGCGAGCGCCTGGCCGGGGTCTTCTCCTACGCCTTCGGGCAGAGGCGCGTTCTGTCTCGCCCGTTCGGCGTGAACCACTTCGTGCTGTTCTGGGCCTTCTTGCTGCTCCTGGTCGCCAACGGTGACTTCCTGTGGCAGGGGCTCTTCCCGGGAAGCGGGCTCTCCGCTCTGCCGGAAGCGATCCGCCACCCGCTCGAACTCGCCTTCGACCTGGTGTCGCTCCTTGCGCTCGTCAGCGTTCTCGTGGCACTGGCGCGCCGGCTCTTTTTCGCGCCGTCGTATCTCGGCAACGACTACACCAAGCCCTGCAGCGGCGAGGCGCTCCTCATCCTCGGGATGATCGCGACGCTCATGGCGGCGTACTTCCTGATGAACGCGGCCCGCCTCGCCCCCGGGTCGCAGACGTGGCAGCCGTGTCTCACGGGCGGTCTCCTTTTTCTTGCAGGGTCTTCCTGCAGCAACACTGGACGGCGTCGCTTCGGTCTCCTGGTGGGCGCATGCGATAGTGTTGCTTCTTTTTCTCAACCTGCTGCCGCGCAGCAAGCACATGCACATCCTGACCGCCATCCCCAACTGCTACTTCAGAAACCTCGAGCATCCGGCGGTCCCGCCGCGCGAGGAGTTCCAGATGGGGAACCGGTTCGGTGTCAGCGGCGTCGAGCAGTTTTCCTGGAAGGACCTGCTGGATTCCTTCTCCTGCACCGAATGCGGACGCTGCCAGGACCTCTGTCCCGCGCACAACACGGGGAAATCCCTGAACCCGCGCCGCGTCGTCCACGACGTCAAGGTGAACCTGCTGGAAAAGGGTGGCAAGCCGCTCATCGGACCCAAGGGGGAGGGGACCAGCAGCGAGGAATCGCTGTGGGACTGCACCACATGCGGCGCCTGCCTCTCGGTCTGCCCGGTCCTCATCGAGCACCTCCCCAAGATCGTCAAGATGCGCCGGCACCTGGTGCAGGAAAAGGCCCGGTTCCCGGAAGAGCTTTTGAACCTCTTCGAGAACATGGAGCAGCGCAGCAACCCCTGGGGCATCGCCCCCTCCGAGCGCGGCAAGTGGACCTCGGTCCTCGGTGAGCGCAGCTTCAAACCGGGGGAGACCGAATACCTCTTCTTCGTCGGCTGCGCCGGCTCCTTCGACAGCCGCGCCAAGCAGACCACGCTCGCCCTGGCGACCACCCTGGACCGGGCCGGCATCAGCTGGGGCATCCTGGGCAAGGACGAGATCTGCTGCGGCGACAGCGTCCGGCGCCTGGGGAACGAGTTCGTCTTCGACAAGATGGCGCGCGACAACGTGGCGATGTTCCGCGAGCGCGGCGTGAAGAAGATCGTCACCGCGTGCCCGCACTGCTTCAGCACCTTGAAGAACGACTACAGGCAGTACGGCGTCGAGCTGGAGGTGGTGCACCACAGCGAGCTGATCGCCCAACTGGTCGGCGACGGCAAGCTCAAGGCGCCCAAGAAGGCAGGGCAGGGGAAGGTGCTCTTCCATGACTCCTGCTACCTGGGACGCCACAACGACACCTACGCGGCGCCCCGCGCCGTCATCGAGGCGGCCACCGGGGCGAGCCCCGGCGACTTCGAGCGCAACCGGGAGAACGGCTTCTGCTGCGGCGCGGGCGGCGGCAGGATGTGGATGGAGGAACAGACCGGAGCGAGGATCAACCACGAACGGGTCAAGGAAGCCCTCAAGCAGCAACCCGACACCATCTGCGTCAGCTGCCCCTACTGCATGACCATGCTGGAGGACGGGCTCAAGGACCAGGGGGCGGAGAAGGTACGGGTAAGGGACATCGCAGAGGTAATGGCCGAGGCATTAAACGACCGATAGGGAGGCGCACATGAACATTCTAGTCTGCATCAAACAGGTACCGGACATGGAATCCCGCTTCAAGGTGAACGGGACGGGGGATTGGTACGACGAGGCCGACCTGGCCTACAGGATGAACGAGTATGACGAGTACGCCGTCGAGCAGGCGGTGCAGCTCAAGGAGCAGTTGGGGAACCAGCCCGAGATCACCGTCCTCTCCATCGGCGCCGACCGCGTCGGCGAGGCGCTCAAGAAGGCGCTCGCCATGGGATGCGACAAGGCGGTCCAGGTGCAGGACAACGACAGCGCCCGCAAGGACCCGTGGCAGATCGCCAACATCATCGCCGCCTATGCGGGCGACAAGGACTTCGACGTCATCTTCACCGGGATGCAGTCGCAGGACCGGGGCTCGGCGCAGGTGGGCGTCACCGTCGCGGAACTCCTGGGCCACAACTGCGCCAGCACCCTGGTCGGCTTCGAGTACGCCGACGGCGTGGTGACCGCGAAGAGGGAGCTGGAGGGGGGCGTCAAGAGCGTGGTCAAGGTCCCGGTACCGGCGCTGGTTACCTGCCAGTTGGGCCTCAACGTGCCGCGCTACCCGACCCTGCCCAACATCATGAAGGCGAAGAAGAAGGAGCTGCAGCTGGTACCGGTTGCGAGCCTCTTGAAAGAGGAGGCCGCGACCGGCACCGAGAAGCTCTACCCGCCGGTGAAAAGCGGCGGCGGCATCGTGCTCGAGGGGGATCTGGGGGACGTCGCGGACCGCCTGCTGGGCATACTCAAGGAAAAGACCACGGTCATGAAATAAGGAGGTGAGCCATGAAAGCACTGCTTGTCTGTGAACAGCGGGAAGGAAAATTACTGGATACCAGCTACGAGCTGGTGGCCTTCGCGGAGCGTTTGGGGGCTGAGGTGAGCCTGGTCCTGGTGGGGAAGGAGGCGCAGGCCCCGCAGGTGGCCGGCAAACTCTACCTGGCCGACGTCGACAAATACGGGGAGTACAGCCCCGAGCTGCACAAGCACATCGTGGTCGCAGCGGTCCTCAAGGAGAACCCCGACTACATCATCTTCCCGCACTCCTCCTACGGCTGGGACCTGGCTCCCCGGGTGGCCGCGACCTTGAGGGTGGGACAGGTCTCCGAGGTCGTCAACATCGTGGACGGCAAGCTGGAAGTGAGCCTGTGCAACGGCAAGCTGCGTCGCACCGTGAGCCCGAAAGGGGCGCGCGCCGTCCTCACCGTCCAGGCCGGCGCCTTCAACTATGCCGGCCAGAAGTCCGGCGCCCCGCAGGTGGAGGCGATCGAGATTTCGCAGGGGAGTTCGGCGCTGCAGTTCGTCGGCTACGAGCCGGCCGAGAAGAAAGAGGTCGACCTGGGTCGCGCGGAGATCATCGTCAGCGCCGGCCGCGGCGTCGGCAAGAAGGAGAACGTCGCCGTCATCGCGGACCTGGCCAAGGCCTTCGGCGGCGAGCTCGGCGCGAGCCGCCCCGTGGTCGACGCCGGATGGGTCGGGCACAGCCACCAGGTCGGCACCACCGGCCAGACCGTATCGCCCAAGCTCTACGTCGCCTGCGGCATCTCCGGCGCCATCCAGCACCTGGCCGGGATGAAGAAATCCGACTTCATCGTCGCCATCAACAAGGACAAGGAAGCCCCCATCAGCGAGGCCGCCGACGTCATGGTGGTTGCCGACGTGCTGCAACTGGCGCCGGTCCTCGCGGAGAAACTGCGCGCGGCGTAACGGCACTCTGACCTCGCGTTATTCCCCATCCCCTCTCCCTCCGGGAGAGGGTGGCCGGAGGCCGGGTGAGGGCGCCGCTACCAGGCAAGATGCCGGATCAGGGCGCCTCCCTCACCCCGACCCTCTCCCGGAGGGAGAGGGGGAAACGCCGCCTGCCGGCAACATGACTACCAGTATTTTCCGAAATGGCTCGGGACACAGTGCCTGGGACCACAGCACCACGCGCAGGGTTTTCCTGGCTTCCCTGCGCGTGGTGCGACCTTCAACCGGCGCGAATACCTCAAGGAGGGTGTCATGTCCGTGGCGAGCATAGAAGAAGCGATCGAAGAGATCAGGGCCGGCCGGATGGTCATCCTGGTGGATGACGAGGACCGCGAGAACGAAGGCGACCTCACCATGGCCGCCCAGTTCGTGACCCCCGAGGCCATCAACTTCATGGCCCGCTTCGGGCGCGGCCTCATCTGCCTTACCATGACCGCGGAGCGCTGCGACCGACTGGCGCTCCCTCCCATGGTGCGGGACAACACCTCCTCTTTCGGCACCGCGTTCACCGTCTCCATCGAGGCGCGCTCCGGCGTAAGCACCGGCATCTCGGCGGCGGACCGGGCCCGCACCATACTGACCGCGGTGGCGCCCGATGCTCAGGCCTGCGACCTGGCGAGGCCCGGGCACATCTTTCCCCTGCGCGCCCGGGATGGCGGCGTCCTGGTCCGCTCCGGGCAGACCGAGGGTTCCGTCGATCTCGCGCGGCTGGCCGGGCTGGAACCGGCCGGCGTCATCTGCGAAATCATGAAAGAGGACGGCACCATGGCCCGGATGCCCGACCTGAAGCGCTTCGCGCTGCAGCACGGCATCAAGATCTGCACCATCGCCGACCTGGTCGCCTACCGCCTGCGGCACGAGTTCCTGGTGCGGCGCTCCGTGGAGGTCGCCCTGCCGACCAGGACCGGCTCCTTCCGCGCCATCGCCTTCGAAAACGACGTCGATCACCTAGAGCACATCGCCCTGGTCAAGGGGGACCTCGCCGGCGACGAGCCGGTGCTGGTACGGGTCCATTCCGAGTGCATGACCGGCGACGTCTTCGGCAGCGTCCGCTGCGACTGCGCCGACCAGCTGCACCATGCCATGGAGATGGTGGAAGCGGAGGGGAGGGGGGTGGTCCTCTACATGCGCCAGGAAGGGCGCGGCATCGGGCTCACCAACAAACTCAAGGCCTACGCGCTGCAGGACCAGGGCAAGGATACCGTGGAGGCGAACCTCGCCCTGGGGTTCAAGGCCGACATGCGCGACTACGGCATCGGGGCCCAGATCCTGGCCCACCTGGGGCTCAAAAAGATCCGGCTCATGACCAACAACCCGAAGAAGCTGGTCGGTCTGCAGGGGTACGGCATCGACATCGTCGAGCGCGTCCCCCTGGAGGTCGTGCCCGGCAGCAACAACATCGAGTACCTCCGCGCGAAGCGGGAGAAAATGGGACATATGCTGCAGTTCATCTGAGAAGGCGGGAGAAGGCGCTGCGGCTCGTGGGGGAAGTATGAACGATTATGGAGACCTTGATTGTCGGCGCAACATCATCTCGGTCCGCATCACCGATGCCGAACGCAAGTTCCTGGAGCGCCTTTTGAACGGGAAGAACATGACCATCTCCGACTTGGTGCGGGAGGCCTTGGGGCGCCTGGCCGTCTTTCCGCCCACCACGCTCCGGAAGCCGCGCCCGGCGTCGGGAGGGAAGTCCGCACGGCAGAAGACCCGGGTTGCCTGAAAGCTCCGTGCTTGACCTTCGCATTGCGGCGCGATGCCGTCGGAAAAAAATAGATAGCAAAATAATAGATAGGATGCTATCTATATTGCATGACAACCGCAAACGCTAAAGTAGACAAGGAAAACCTCCTGTACCGCATGGGCTTTCTGACCAGGCGCTGGCGTCAGGTGCTGGATGGCGCCTTCCAGTCGCTGGGGGTGACCGACGCCGCATGGCGCCCGTTGCTGCACCTGCACCACATGGGCGATGGCATCAGGCAGAAAGACCTCGCCGCCTCCCTCGGCATAGAGGGGCCCACGCTGACACGCATCCTGGACCAGTTGATAGCCAAAGGGCTCGTCGAGCGGAGCGAGGACGCCAGCGACCGGCGGGCCAAACTCCTCACCCTGACGCCCAAGGGGCGCACGATGGTGACTGAGATTACCGGCAAGGTCTCCGCCCTGGAACACGAGCTCCTGGACGGGTTCAGTGAACCGGAAATCAGCCAGATCAGCGCCTTCATCGAGCGACTGGAGCATAGGTTGCAGGAAACCCGTTCGAGACTCAAAGGATGAATTCGCCCCACCGCTTGAAGCTCGTCCTCGCCCTGCGCGGGACCTTGGCCGTACTGACCGCCCTGGGCGTCGCCGAGTTTTTCGGCATCGAGAACCCCTACTGGGCCGCCATGACTGCACTGATCGTCATCCAGCCTACGCGCGGCCTGTTGTTCGAAAAAAGCTTCTACCGCCTGGTCGGCACCGTCTTCGGCTCTGTGGCTGCCCTGCTGCTTCTCCAGTACACCAGGTCCCCGTTTCTTCTCACATTCGCCCTCGTTTTCTGGATCGCCGGGTGCGTCGGCATAGGCAACCTCTTCCACGGCCTGCGCTCCTACGCCTTTCTCATGGCGGGCTGCACCTGCGCCGTCATCGTCATGAGCGGCTTCATGAACCCGTCCCGCATGGCCGAGATCGCCTTCGGCCGCATCGCCTGCATCGTCGTGGGCATCATCGTCACCACCGTTGTGACCGCGCTTTTCACGCCGCCTGCGCCGCGCGAGGAGCTGAAGCGGCGGCTCCGCGAGGCGATCCGCGACGCCATGCGGTGGCTGTCGGAACTGATCAGCCACGGCCGCACCGACAAGGTCGCGAGACTTGAACAGGCGCTGCTCATCGAACTGGCCGACCTGGAACTCCTGGTCGATGCGACCGGAGCCGCATCCCCCGGCTTCAAAAAGACGCAACGCCACGTGAAGAGCCTGATTGCGGCACTTCTTTCCCTGCTGTCGGTGGGGCGCCTCGCAGCGGAGCACCTGGACCGTCACGGCGATGGCGACGCGAACCACGGGAAATGGCGCGAACTGATGTCCGGGCAGCTTCTCGAAGTCGCGTCCAGGTTCGCCTCCTCCCCCGCGGCGGGGGGCTGCTCCGAGCTGGCGGCCCTGGCTTGCGAAACCCGCACCCACCTGCCGCTTTTGGGCCAGACCTTTGCTAAGCTGGTGGCGGCCATCGAAGAGGTGCGTGCAGGGTTCGAAGCCGTTGCCGAAGATGCGCCAGGGGAACCGCAGCGCCGGCTCATCCGGCACCGGGACTGGGTCGAGGCCGGCCGGGCCGCCTTTCGCTCGGGGCTCGTCATCGCCGCCGTCGGCTTCACCTGGAGCGCTACCGGCTGGAGCAAGGGGCCGCTCATGCTGATGGCCCTTTCCATCATGGCCACCATCTTCTCCAACAAGGACCATCCCGCCCACTTCGTCGGTAACATCTTCGTCGGTGCGGCGACCGGCTCCGCTGCCGCCGTTTTCTGCCGTATATTCCTGCTCTCCGCCGTCCACGACCCGGACCTCACCGTCGCCGTCATCGCTCCATTCGTGCTGCTCGGGCTTTTAGCCATGCAGTACCCGCGCACCATGATAGCCGCGACCGATGCGACCCTTTTCTTCATCTTCGTGGTCCAGCCGGGAGTCGCGGTCAACGTCGCCAATATCGATCTCGCCATCGGTGCCATGGCCATGGTGGCCGGTGTCGGCACCGCGTGGCTTTCCTACGCGGTGCTGGTCCCCATCAACCCCGGTGTGCGGATGCGGTCCATTCTCGCCGCCGTTTCCCGCGATCTGGTGCGCATGGCGCAGGACGGCTCGCCGCAGGTGCTGAACCGGGCACAGGAAAGGCTGCATCACAGGGTGATCCGCCTGGTGGACATGGCCGCGCGCCACGACCCTGAGCATCTAAGGACCGTGGAAGGCGGGGTGACCGCGCTCGGCATCGCGGCATGCGTCACGTCGCTGTGGGAGAAACTGAATGGCAAAGAGCTCGCCCCCTCCTCGGAACGGATCATACGGGAAGCGCTGATGACGATAGCGGTCCTGGCGCCGCAACCGCACAATGCCCGGGAACTTCTGAGCCGTGCCGCACGCGCGCTTTATGCCGTTTTGGAAGAGGGCGCCGTCATGAAGGGGCTGGTGAGTGAAACAGCAGGGACAGCCGGGAATTCCGGCGTCGTCCGGCAGCCGCGGAACCGGCTGTTGTGGGCGGAAAGACAGTAACTAGAAGAGGAGAATGAAAGATGGACGTGTCAGGAAAAGTGGTTCTGGTTACCGGTGCCAACGGCGGCATCGGCTGGGCGCTGGTGAATGAGTTGCTCGAGCGTGGAGCAGCCAAGGTCTACGCGGCGGCGCGCAACATAGAGGCGGTGGCGCAGATGGCGAAATTCGACCCGGGGCATGTGGTGGCGCTCAGGATCGATGTTACCCACGAGACCAGCGTGGCCACGGCCGCGGCGCAGTGCCAGGATGTGGACCTGCTGATCAATAACGCCGGCGTCAACCATTGCAAAAGCCTGCTCGACCCGGATGGGCTGGAAACCGCCCGCCAGGAGATCAAGGTGAACTATCTCGGCACCCTCTCTATGTGCCGCGCCTTCGCGGCGGTACTGGCCGCGCGCAGTGGGGCGATAGCCAACGTCTGCTCCATCCTGGGGCTTGTGAACCTCCCCGTCAACGGCACCTATTCAGCCTCCAAGGCCGCAGGCCACTCCCTGCTGCAGGGCGTGCGCGCCGAGCTCGCGTCGCGCGGCGTCAAGGTGTACGGCGTGTATCCCGGCCCCGTCGACACCAGGATGACCGCCGGCCAGGACATGGACAAAGCCACCCCGGAGCAGGTCGCCAAGATCATCCTGGACGGGATCGCGAAGGACGAAGAGTACATCTTCCCGGACGCGATGTCCCAGGACGTTTACCGCGGCCTGCTCAACGCCCCGAGAGAGGTCGAGCAGCAGTTCGGCGCCATGCTGCCGTGAGGTCGGTTAAAGCGCGACCTGAAGGGTAAGGGGGTAGAAGCTCGTCGTTATGTTTCTGGCACAAAAAAAGAGAGGATAATCATCCTCTCTTTTTGGTCAAAGACAGAAGTTGTTGGGACAGTTAATGGCGGAGCACATGGGATTACGGTTTTACACTCAAGTAACTTAAATTACAGAAGGTGTTTAGTTGTAACAGAGGGTAGTTACCCATATTGTATTATAAATAATTAATTAGTTCAGCGGGTTCGCTTCAGAAAATGATGAGTCGAGTTGGCAAATTGTTCATTAACTCCTCCCACCCAACTAATTCATTATAGAAGATTTCAGGCCTTCCGTCGAGAGCGAAGCTCAATCATCTCAAAACTTGAGTATGATTTCACGTATCAGGAAACGGTTGGAAGTCGACCGCTGTGTTAGCGTCCGCGTCTACGGAAGTGGTTGTTAATGCGATTACTCATCGTCAATGTATGGACGCTTATTAATAAGGTGGTAAAGGTCTCTTTTAATGCCTTTGCAGAAGTGCTGGATGTTAAAAAGAAGAATCGCTATTACGACTAAAAGAACCACCACGATGTATTCTGTCACCTTTAGTAACTCCTATATCACATTCCATTAAAAGAAACTTGCAGCTAGCGGACTACTCTTGTATTGTCTCTTGGTTTTTAGGCGTCAATGCCACTAATGCAGCGTGCGCGCGCAAGAACATGATCGTAGGTGAGGACGGTCAGATTGTGGAAGCTGGTGTTTATGATTCTGTAGGCCTCTGCTTGTTGGGCGTTCCAGTTATTTGATCGGCCGAAAACTAGAATACAACGTGGCTTGACGGTCTTCACGCCCCCGACTCTTTGTAAAAATTTGATGCTATTGGCTTCCCGCTCGATCTCGTAAATGTACCGCGAAGCTTGGGTAATTGCTTTTGTAAGGTCGGTCGAGGGAACGTAGTTGCCGTGATCGAGAGTAGACGACCAGAAAGTCAGTCCTCCTTCAGGACGTTTAATCTCGACAACATCAAGAAAGCCGTCGTACGCTTCCATGAGGAAGTCTGAGATGTGCTGCGTGTCGATGTGTCTTTCGTCGAGGATACGAACAAATTGGCTCCCCAGCACCCAGCTATTGCTCTGAAACCATTGCTGCCATACATCTTCACGGTGATTCTGATTCAGCATACTCTCGAATTCGAGAACCGCACGCGCTCGACGGGCTTGCCGCAAACCGGCAGCCAATTCCTGTGGAATGACTTCATTGTCCAGGACGAATTTAATAAGGGCCCGCTTGTTCGGGAGTGAAAAGAGCGCTCGGATCTGTTTAGCATTCTCCGAATCGAACGGACGATCAAGTGGAATGAATGCCTTCACGCCTTGACGGAACGGTTCGTAATTTTCTTGCAGGAAGTCGATTAATGACCTGAACTCTTCCTGGTCAAGCGTCAGTTCGCTCTTAGGATGTAATGATTCAGGTTCCTCCTCGCCATGGAAGTCTTTTGGTTTCTTATAGCGACCCAGCTTTAGGTGGATATCTTCCTTTTCCGTATTGTGTGGAATCTTCCAGAATACGGCGCGCGTGACCACCGTTGGCTTCTTCTTCAAAATTTTTCCTAAACGACCTTCAATTCGAGTCATAGTTTCCTTTGACTAACGTCACAAGGGCGCCGGCGGTGCGTAGCGGAGACTGGGTGTCACTGCTGGTTGGGCATCATTTGCCCACAGTTATCAATATTGCAATACCCGGCCCGGTAGCCTAGTAAAATAATGGTCCCGACAGTCTTAAGCTAGACATTATCGTGATGCATTAAAAGGAAGTTTGGTGTCTTGTGTCTGTCAGACAAATTGAAGTGGTGCTCTAGATGATCATTGTTTTTGATCGGAGAGTCAGCAAAATGAATTGTAGTTAAACCAACAATTCTTTTAAGTTCTTCGTCATTTACTAGCCTATCATGAATGCTTTTGCTCATAAACACATCTTCTGAATAACTTAAGATAATGTAGTTTACAACTGAGAGTTTATCGCTAGGTTCTAGCGAGTTAAAGCGTTTATAAAATTGTCTAAGCCGATTGCTGTTTTTGCTTATAAACAACATTACAATGCTATAAGATTTCATAGGGAAAATTGCAATGTGCAGTGATTGTAGGTTGTAATGCTTAGATTTATTGTAAACATCATTTATGGTGTTGCCGTTAAAGTCAAAGTTTAAGCAGACTTCTCCTTGAAAAGCTATAGGAACAACATATTCCAACCTCTCATAAAAAAACAAGTAATACTCATTCTCCCATTCCTTCTCTATTGCTTTTTTAGCTTTTTTAAAATCTCTAATGTAATCAAGTAAGTCGATTTTGCTTACATTTAACATTTCTTTAAAGTACATATTAGCATATTGCTTGCCTAGTCTATTTCCCAATTCTGCAATCGCATGTTCATAAAGTGATTTCTCGAAAAGCCTTTTCCCGATATTCCTTAAATGATTTTTCATGGCGATTTGAGCAAGCATTTTATCGGTAGGCATGTTTTCGTAGTTACTAGCATTTTCGTATTCTCTGAATATTTCGCTGTCGCATTTTCTGCAGATTATTTGAAATGTTCCAGAACTGTTTACACCCTTTTCTGTTTCTAGTATTGGCAAGTCTATGATTACATTTGTAGTAAAGACTTTTCCATCTACGGCGATATTTTTAAGGAAAGAGGCTGGTACTGAGTGAGAGTTGCAAAATCTGTTATTTTTTTCTCGGCAATAAAAGCAATGTGAAGGTTTCGAGTCCCTTCGGCTCTTGTCAGATAACTGACTTAAATACTTGCTAAAATCAACCTTATGCAGATCCATTGAGTCGCGTTCTGCTCTACTGAAATAATTAAAATTGAATAGTTCATTCATCTTTTTAAGGCCGCCTATGAAGGTCTATCTCAAGCTCATACCAGTGCCCAACCCTGCCCCTGCCTTGCTGCCGAAGGTGCCCCTCGCGCTCCTAGTCGCCCCGCTTACACCCACAAAAACACCCACAAATACCCAAAAGTGGTAGCCCGTAAGTCCGCAACGACCACATGTGGGTGAGCCCTGATCGTGTCCCCGCTCCGTTGCACGATGTTTTGGCACTTTAAATTAAAGAGATTTCCTTATCAAGCTAATTTTGTCGGGGCTGTGCCTACTAAAAGCCACTGTTCTCAAACTTTTATCCTCTGGTAACCTTTGCGATGGCCAAGGTCCTAACAGGCCAGCCAAGTGGAGGTTCCTCATGATGTCGCTCTCCGAAGGTATGGCTGCAGGCCAGGCAACGGGGTACTTCTCCAGGGAGGACTACTACATCCGGGGGACGGAGGACGGGTGCAGTTCCTGGTGTGGCTCCGGTGCCGCAGCCCTGGGGCTCTCGGGGCAGGTCGGGGAGGAGGAGTTTCGTCTCCTCTGTGCGGGGAAGGCACCGGACGGCGGCGTGCTGGTGCGCTCAAGGCCGATGAGGGACCCGGAGACCGGGGAGATCGTGGAGACGCGCCGGGCCGGGAACGACTGCACCTTCTCGGCTCCAAAGTCTGTTTCCATCGCCTACGTCGCCGGGGTAGAGGGGGTGAAGGAGGCGCATGATGCGGCGGTGGCCTCGGTTTTAAAGCACATCGAAGTCCACTACTGCCACTACCGCCCCTCGGATGTGGTAAAAAGCGGGGAGATCATGGTTGCGGCGAAATTCGACCACGCCACCTCCCGCAACATCGACCCGCAGCTTCACTCGCACGTTTTCATCATCAACGCCACCAGGATCCCCAGCGGTGAATGGCGTGCCAATGAGCCGGACCGCATCTACAAAGATCAGCTCTCGCTGGGGCTCTTGTACCGGCAGGCGCTTGCCGTGGAGTTGAGGGTGCGCGGGTTCGGGGTCGAGGTTGAGGACCGGGACCGGATGTACCTGCACCTCTCCGGAGTGCCGCGCTCGCTGGTTGAGCACTTTTCGTCACGAAGGGAAGAGATCAAGGAGCAGGTGAAGGCCTGGACGGCCGCCGGGGAGTTCCCGGGTGTCTCGCACGGAAGACTCTGGCAGATGGCTGCGCTCGAGACCCGAGATCCCAAACGGGAGATCCTGAAGGAGGACGTAGACCGGCTCTTCGAGAACGGCTTTACGGCCTGCGGCACCACAATGAGGGAGGTGAAGGGGGAGGTGGAGCAGGCACATGCAGTGTCTATTCCCCAACTGGAACCGGTCCCCGCCGAGCGGGTGGTAGATCTAGCTGTGCGGGAGATGACAGAGCACGAGGCGGTGCTGCAGCGGGCGAGGCTTCTGGACCAGGCCGTCCGCATCTCGGGGGGAGAACACGGTGTCGAGGCACTGAACAGTGCCATCGACGGCGGCACGCCGGGGCTGGTACTGCTCGGGCAGGACCACAGGGGGCGGGAGTTCTGCACCACGGCCGAGATGGTCGACCTCGAGGCAAGAAACCTGGAGCGGATCAAGGCGCTCCCCGAGTTCAGGAGCGTTGTCCCGGCGGACGAGGTGGAGCGCTTCCTGGCGGGGGAGCGAAAGCTCACCGAAGGGCAGCGTAGGGAGGTGCGCCTGGAGATCGCAGGGGAACGGGGTTGCCTCGTGACCAGGGGAGACCCCGGCACGGCCAAGACCTCGACCCTCAAGTACGTGGAGCGCTTCAACGAGGATGTGCTGCGTTCGAGGGGGGAGGAGCACGTCTCGGTGAACCTCGCCTACACGGCGAAGGCGGCCAAGGAACTCGCCGACGCCACCGGGAGGCCCGCCTGCACCCTCCACAGTTTCGAGAAGGCCAATCCGGCTTCCAAATTTGCCCTACAGAGGGCGAACGGCGAGCCGCCCATGGTAGTGGTCGCGGGTGAAAAAATCCTCATGCCGCAGGGGGCGTCGGGACAGGTGGTGTTCCGGGTGGACGAGGCGGGGTTCCTGGGAGCCAGGCAGGCGGACTCGCTCTTGTCCGTCATCCATGAACTGCAGGCCTCCGGGGTCCGCGTGAAGCTCCACCTTCTCGGGGATGCCAAGCAGATGCAGGGGATCCAGGCGGGGAACCTGATGCCCCAGCTGCAGGAGGCAGGGGAGGTGGACCAGGTCCGTCTCTCCGAGATCCTGAGGCAGCGCAACCCGGAACTTTTGCAGATCGCCAAGGCGCTGAACCGGGAGGACCGGCCGCTCGCCGAGAACGCACGGGAGGCGATGGCCCTCCTCGAGAAAGGAGGGCGGATCGTGGTCAGGGAGGACCCTGCAGATCTGCACCGCGAGGTGGTCGACTACTACCTCGGAGAGACCCGCAAGCCGTCGCCGATGCCGGAGCGTGCCAGCCAGCCCCAGGAACTGCTCCTGGTAACCACGACCAACGCGTCCCGCAAGCTGCTGAACCGGGAGATCCGCGAGGCCCGGGTGAAGGCCGGGGAGATCGGGGAAGGGAACACCTTTCTCGTGCTCTCACCGGTGCGCCAGGGGGTGACGGTGGAGACATACCGCGTGGGCGACATCATTCACTTCGACGGTAGAATCCGGGAGGACGGTGGGGTGGAACCGTGGGGGGCGCGCCTGAATACGAAGGGGACGGTGACCTCTCTGGACCGAAACAGCAACCAAGTAGAGGTGAGCTACAGCTTTGTTTCGTCGAAAGGGGAGGATCGCGGTGTTACTAAGACCGTGTGCAAGATTTTCCCTGCCGCCGAGATGTCCGGGCGCACCACCGTCTTTCGTGAAGAGGAGCGGTACTTTGCAGTCGGCGACCGGGTGGTGCTGCTCAGAAACGATTCGAAGCTGAAGCTCCAGAACGGCACCATTGGAGTGGTCAGGGAGGTGGATGCATCGGGGCGCATGCGCCTCGACCTGGACGGGCGGGATGTGGAGATCGATCTGAGTAAATATCGCTTCGTTGACCACGCCTACGCGGTCACTATCTACAAGAGCCAGGGCGCGACGGTAGATCAAAGCATCATGTACGCTCCCATGCGCCTGCAGCCCGAGAGTCGCGGCATGGACGGGGAGGGGGATAAGGTGACGGTGGAACCACCGGGTCGCTCTACGTACAACGAGCTCAACGTGACACTCACCCGCGCCCGGTTCGAGACGAGGGTCTTCACCAATTCCCTGGAAAGGTTTTCCCAGGCGGTGCAGCAGGTGGACGTGAAGAGCTCCACCTTGAATCCCATGATCGAGGTCGACAGGGCGAGGACGAAGAGCCCTCAGTTGAACGGTAAGGAGCGGGTGGAGCAGCTTAAGAATCTGGAGGAGAAAATTGGGCGCCTGCAGGTGAAGCTCAAGTTGGAGAACGAGGCGGCGAAGGTGACGCCGGCTCCGGTTTTGCCGCGCTCACAAAACGTCCCGACTCCGGCGGTCAAGGAGGTCGGACGGCAGCTGGAACTTTCCCTGACCAGGAAGGGCGGATGGAAGCTTGAGCGGTGAGTTGAGAGAGGCGACGGGCCTCGCTTCACTCGGCGGTTTTTTCCTTTCACACCTCACGCAGTGCCTTTGGCCCTGCCAAATCGCAACCTGCCGTTATCACGGCTGCGGTTTGCTATCGTTTTGCTAGCAACTCTGGCGCCAACTTGGGCAAAATATTCCAGATACCGCGTGTTTGGCTGGCGCCAAATCGCAAGCTTTCCGCCGGCGCCCCTTAGGCGGGAAAAAGGAGGTGGTTCATGTCCTCGAAGGTGATGCTGACGGCCCGCCTGGAGCGGGAGCTGGTGGAAAAAATCAACCGCATGGCGCGGCATAAAGATGTCTCGGTGAACGACCTGATTGACCATGCAATCGGCCTCGTCGAAATGCAGAATCGGGAGGCGGATGCACTTCTGGACCGAGTCGCCGTGCTGGAGAAAAACATGCTCGCACTCTACGACCTCATTGCCGTTTTCGGGGAGAGGATGGACGGGAAATTCAGTGAGGCAAGCATAAACGAGAAAGAGCGCCTGGAGTACCTTTACGCTCTGCTGGAGAAGAAGATTGTCGAGCACGACAAGGCCGAGGTGGGCCGGTTCCAAAATACCTTCCCGCGGCCTGAAGGGACCTATTACTGATCCGCCGACGGCTTTTCTGCAACTGCCAAGGCGGGCGCTTGGACCAAAGCCGCCGGCACCGCGTACCGGCCGCTTTGACGGTCGCGGCCAGTCCGGAAGCTGCGACGTGCTCGCGGTTTCCGGACCGGCCTCCTTTCCTTTCATCGCATCAGTACCGCTCGGGCAACGTGGGGCGGCTCAGGAGTTCAACCACCTCTTTAGCCACGAAGACACGGTTTCTTTTTCTGTCGGTCAGCGGCTCCACGATGCAGGCTTCCTGCAGTTGCGCCAGGGCCCGGTTGGCTGCGGGGAAGGCAATACCAAGGGCTTCGGCGGCGCGGGTCGCGGTCAGCACAGGGGTCCCGATCAGGAGTTCCGGGAGCCGATAGGCGGCGGCGTCACTGCGAAGGCTAAGGGCCTTGATCCGCTCCTTCCACTGAGCTAGAAGGGCGGTCAGTTCCTGCGCGGTCTGGATCGATTCACGGCAGGCGACCTCGACGCCGGTGGCGACGAATCTTACCCACTCGGTCCATTCCCCCTTAAGCTGCACGGCTGCAAGAGTCTCGTAATAGGCGGCCTGATTGGCCTTCATAAACCCCGCGAGGTAGACGGGGGGATACCCTTCGGCGGCGAGCATGAGGGGGAGGAGGATGCGGCCGACGCGGCCGTTGCCATCGATGAAAGGGTGGATGGTTTCGAACTGCGCATGAACGATGGCTATGCGCATGACGAGCGGCACCTCGTAGAAATCCTCCTCGGCCGGGACGTACTGGAGTACGCGCACCAGGTCCTCCAGGCAGTCCTTCACGCGGTCCGGGGGAGGGGGGACGAACTTTGCATCGTAAATCCTCAGCCCCCCGATCCAGTTCTGTCTGGTGCGCAGTTCACCCGGCTTGTCGCCGTAACCTCGGACGCCATCCATGAGTCGGGCATGCAGTTCCTTTATCAGCTCGATGTCGAGCGCGCCCACCCCGTATGGGCCTACTTTTGCGAGGCCATACTCTAAGGCCTTCACGTAATTCAGGGTGACCACGACGTCGGGGGGAAGCCCTTCGTCGCTGCCGGTCGCCTCGAAGGTGAGGACGTCATCGAGGTCGGAGCTTGTCCCCTCGATCTGACTGCTTCGCACCGCTTCCCGGCGGTCCAGGGTCCTTGTTATCAGGTTCGGATTGGGGAGGGAGGCGGCCGAGGCTTGGAGGCGTCCGAGCGCCTCGTGGGCCTTGGCGATCTCGCCTCTCAGATTCGGGAGCTGCAGGTGCGTGGGGGTAGGGGGAGGCACCAGGGCGAGCGCGCCCGGGTGCGAGTCCAGGGGGACCAGCAGTTGTTGACGGTCAGGGCTGAGGTCGGTTTTACGCATGGCTTATCCGTTAATAGTTTTTGGCACTATTAACACATGAGTTCATAAACGTAAATAAGAAGATTCGTTATTAACGGATAGAGAGCTGCCTGCTCCCATACATCAGGATCTGGGCGGAGGCTTCTCGATCAGGGGTTGGATGTCCTGCCAATACCAGCAGGTCGTGTGCGGCCCGAGCTTTACCGGTTTGGGAAACCGGCCGCTTCTCACTCCGGCCCACCAGGTGGTCTTGCTGACGGGAATCAATTGCAGGACCTTGGAAAGTCGCAACAGTCCGTACTCCGGGATCTCGCCTCCCATGTCAGCCTCCCCGGCGCCGAGCGCCGTTCGCATGCGTTTTATTCGTTGTGCAGGTGGGTCGCTTAGACTGTGCAAGGTTAGCATATTGGCATTTTTCTGCCACGGCGGGAGGGAAGGTTGGGGGGGCGCCGACAAACAGCCAGCGCCCCTTGGCGGATCATTCCTTGCTGGTTTTCCGGAACGGGAGCACTTTGGCGCCGGCCTTCAGACCGTCCAGGTAGTCGGACCAGATTTGCATCATTTCCTTTCGCTGGGGGAGAAAAGCTGTCCGGTTGTAGGCCCTGCCGTTCGGGTCCCGTACCGCGTGGGCCAACTGGTGCTCGATGAGGTCGGGTCTGAAGTTCAGGACCTCGTCCAGGATGGTCCTCGCCGTAGCCCGGAAGCCGTGGCCGACGATGGTGTTGCCGTCAAAGCCCATGCGCCGGAAGGAGGCGTTGATGGTGTTGTCGGACATGCAGCGGGAAAAAGATCTGGTGGAAGGGAAGACGTATTTGCCGTGGCCGGTCAAGGGCTTTAGTTCCTCGAGGATAGCCACCGCTTGCCGTGAAAGGGGCACCAGATGCGGTAGCCCCATCTTCATCTTTGAGGCGGGGATGCTCCACTCTCCGGCTTCCAGGTCGATCTCGGCCCACTCCATGTGCCTCAATTCCCCCGGCCGGACGAAGAGCATGGGGAGGAGCTTCAGGGCGGACTGAGCCACCAGGCTCCCCTGGTAGCCGTCCATCGCGCGCAACAGCGGGGCGAGTTCCTTTGGATCGGTGACCGACGCCATGTGCTTCCGGGTCTTGCTGGTTGGCGGCAGATACCCCTTGAAGCCCGCGGAGATGTCGTAGTTGGCCCGGTCGGTTGCGATCGCGTAGGTGTAGACCTGCCCCAGGATGGTGCGGACCCGGCGCGCCGTCTCGATGATCCCGCGCGACCTCACCCGGTCCAGGATCCCCTTGATCTCTTTCGCTGTCACCTCGGCAATGGGCTTCGTGCCGATCCAAGGGAAGACATCCTTTTCCAACCGGGTCAGGATGGTGGCGGCGTGGTCCGCGGACCACATCTGGTTGCCCACCATGTGTTTGTGCCATTCGCGTGCAATGGCCTCAAAGGCGTTGGCAATACGTTCGAGCTTGGCCTCCTTTGCCCGTTTGCGCTCCTGGGACGGGTCAATGCCCTTGGCGACCATGCACTTCGCCTGGTATGTGCGCTCCCGCGCATCAGCAAGCGTAATGTAGGGGTAGACCCCGAAGGAAATCAGCTTCTCGTTCCCATCGAAGCGGTACCTGAAGCGCCACCATTTCCCGCCCCTGGGATGAACGTATAGGTAAAGGCCCTCGCCGTCCGACAGCCTGTAGACCTTTTCCTTCGGCTGCGCTTTCCTGATCTGAAGGTCACTGAGTCTCATGACTTACCTCCAGTTACCCACACCAAAAAGCCCCAGTTACCCACATTTCTGGGGATGTTTGGGCGGGAGTTACCCACAAGTTACCCAAAAGTTACCCGTATTCTGTCGGTCAGTATAACACCGAAATGGACGTTGCAAAATAAAAAACCCGCTGATTTAGCGGGTTTAGAAACACGTTGAAACGTGGTGAAATGGTAATTGGCGGAAGCACATGGGAATCGAACCCACCTGGGAAGTTTCTCACCCCCCACACCGGTTTTGAAGACCGGGCCGCCCACCAGCGACGGTGGTGCTTCCTTATCCAAGTTTCTGTCGCACTTGTTTAAAACATCTCCAACATGAAGTCAATATATAAAATCGAATATAAACCCTCTGACTTCGATCTGAGCGGCGCTCTGTCTCTCTTTAATTTGTTGCTGAGTCTGAATTGTATTCGTTATTGCCATTACTTAGCGCTCTCTCGCTACCCCGCTCGCCCTTGACAAACCATCGTGATTTCTGTATAGCATGGCATGCTTAACCACCCAATCTCTGAGGGGGAAAAATGATCCTGCTTGCCAACATCCTCTTGGCCCTTGCGAAGATCGTCGAGTTGGCCAGTGGTCTTTTAACCATCTATAAGTACATACTGCTCGCCAGCGTCATCATCTCCTGGGTCAACGCCGATCCTTACAACCCCATCGTCAGCTTCATCTACCGCGTGACGGAGCCGGCCCTGCGCCGCATCCGCCGCTACATGCCGGATACCGGCATGCTCGACCTCTCGCCGCTGGTCCTGTTCGCCCTCATCTACCTGGTGCAGATCATCGTCTTCGACACCGCCTATACCTACCTGATGATCCTCAGTAACCAGCTCAAAGGAGGAGGGACCCTGTGAAAATTACCCCGATGGATATCCAGCAGCAGCAGTTCAAGGGGAAGATGCTCGGCGGTCTCGACCCCGAGGACGTCGATGCCTTCCTGCAACTGGTGGCGGGCGAGATGGAGGAGCTGATCAGGGAGAACAACGACCTGAAGGAGCGCCTGAACCGCAACGCCACCCAGATGGCCGAGATGGAGGCCCGCGAGGCGCAACTGCGCGAGACCATGCTGGCTGCCCAGCGCATCACCGAGGAGATGAAGGCGAACGCCCAGAAGGAGGCGCACCTCATGATCTCGGAGGCGGAGCTCAAGGGGGAGCGGATCGTCGCCGACGCTGAGAACAAGCTGGTGCAGCTCAACAACCAGATCCAGGACCTGAAACGGGACAAGCTCCAGTTCGAGACCGGCTTCAAGAACCTCCTGGATACCTACTACAAGCTGCTCGCCCTGGATAAATAATGAGCCAAGAGTCGGTACGGGTAACGCAGACGCCGGAAGGGCTCCTCTTCACGGTGCATGTGCAGCCGCGCGCCTCGCGCAGCGAGATCTGCGGCCCCAAGGAGGGTGAGCTGAGGGTCAGGCTGACCTCGCCTCCGGTCGACGACGCGGCCAACAAGCAGTGCGTGGAACTGATCGCCAAGAGCCTGGGCATCGCCAAGTCCAAGGTGAGCATCAAGTCCGGGGCCAAGTCCCGGCACAAGGTAGTGAGGGTGGAGGGGGTAGAGCAGGATGATCTCGACCCGCTATTCAAAATAGACAAGGAGCATCCATGAAGGCGAAAGACATTATGGTAACGGACGTGCCGTCCATCACCACCAAGACCACGGTGGCAGAGGCGGTCCGGATCATGAAGAGCAACTTCGGCGACGAGAGTTTCCTGAACGCGGCGCCGGGTCTGATCGTGGTCAACGAAAGGGGAGGGCTGGCCGGCATCCTGACGCCGCTCAGCATCATCACGGCCATCATGGACGGCGCGCCGGAGGGAAAATCCGACCCCGCCTTCTTCGGCTCCCTGTGCGACCGCATCAAGGATCTTCCCATCTCCGTCATCATGGAGCACCAGCCCATCTCGGTAACCCAGGACGCCAGCGTAAGCGACGTGGCGCGGCTCTTCCTCACCCACCGCTTCCAGCGGGTGCCGGTGGTGGACGGCAAGAAGGTGGTGGGCATCATCTACCGCTCGCGCCTGCTCTTCGCTATTTCCCAGAGTCTCCAGGTTGCCCCTTGACAAAGAAGGGGGCGGGTCCTTATATTAATCCTGCCCTTAGCCGTCTTTTGGCCGGTGTCACAGTTTATTAGGAGGTAGTAAAGAAATGCCACTTTACGAGTATCAATGCAAAAGCTGCAATAATACCTTTGAGTTGCGCCAGAAGTTTTCCGATGCACCCGCTTCCGAATGCCCCGCCTGCGGCGGTCCGGTCGAGAAGCTGATCTCCCAGTCCGGTTTTTCGCTGAAAGGGGGAGGGTGGTACGGCGACGGTTATGGCACCACCAAAGCCGCACCCGCATGCCCCTCCGGCGGAAGCTGCGCCGGCTGCCCTTCTGCCTCCTGATGCAAACCCACCAAGGCCCCCGTTCGCGGGGGCCTTTTTTTGTCCCGTTTGCGGGCAAAGTCCTTTACAAAGACCCTCTCTTTACTTATTATCGACAGCTTAAAACCTGATGCCGGTCGGGCCCGCGCGCCCGCACCGCGCCTGCATATTCTAGTGAAAAGAGGGGTGCACGTTAATGGCGAAAATCATCGACGGGAAGGCCATCGCGGCGAAGATCCGCGCAGAAATCAGCGCAGAGGCTGCTCGACTCAAGGAGAAGGGGATCGTACCCGGTCTGGCCGTGGTACTGGTGGGGGAGGACCCGGCCAGCAAGGTCTACGTCTCCATGAAGGAGAAGGCATGCGCTGATGTAGGGATCTTTTCGGACGAGTACAAGCTCCCGGTCGAGACCACCGAAGAGGAGCTTCTGGCCCTGATCGGCAAGCTGAACGCGGACCCGAAGATCCACGGCATCCTGGTGCAGCTGCCGCTGCCCAAGCAGATCAACACCGAGCGCATCCTGGAGGCGATCTCCCCGGAGAAGGACGCCGACGGCTTCCACCCCTACAACGTGGGGCGCCTGGTCATCGGGAAGCCGCTGTTCCAGCCCTGCACCCCTTACGGCGTCATGGTCATGCTCAAGGAGGCGGGGGTCGAGCTCTCCGGCAAGGAGGTGGTCGTGGTGGGGCGCTCCAACATCGTGGGCAAGCCGGTCGCCTTCATGTGCCTGCAGCAAAACGCCACGGTGACCCTGTGCCACTCCAAGACCCGGGATCTGGCCGGCAAGGTCGCCCAGGCCGACGTGGTGATCGCGGCGGTGGGGGTGCCCGAGATGATCAAGGGCTCCTGGATCAAGGAAGGGGCGGTGGTCATCGACGTGGGCGTGAATCGCGTGGGCGAGAAGAAGCTGGTGGGCGACGTGGAGTACGCGGCCGCCAGCGAGCGCGCCTCGGCCATCACCCCGGTGCCGGGGGGCGTGGGGCCGATGACCATCACCATGCTGCTGCAGAATACGCTGGAGTCGGCGAAGAGGGGCCTCTAGGTCGAGTTCGGCAAAAGCAAATCCCCCCTGTCCCCCCTTCGCAAAAGGGGGGACGCTTGGGGACGGGCGGCGGCTGCGCGGCAGAAGGGACTGGCTCCGTTAGGTGCCTGTCCCTCTGATAGCGGAACGCTCCTATCAGCTCAGGCAGCTTCCCTGACTAAGGGGACAGGCACCTGACGGAGCCAGTCCCCGTCCTTCGAAGGGTGGGAAACCTGGGAGCAAAGGCGGGCGAATGATTATTCGCCCCTACAAGGCGTGTCGCTGGGACCGAGGCGGGCGCTGTTGCTATTTTTATTCAATGTCAGGAAGGAGTTCGCTATGCGCGTTAAGAAGGCGGTGTTTCCGGTCGCGGGCCTGGGAACCAGGTTCCTGCCGGCCACCAAATCCACACCCAAGGAGATGCTGCCGCTCATAGACAAGCCGCTGGTGCAGTACGTGGTGGAGGAGGCGGTAGCCTCGGGGATCGAGCAGATCCTCTTCGTCACCGGCCGCGGCAAAAGGGCGATCGAGGACCATTTCGACATCTCCTTCGAGCTCGAGTCGCTGCTTTACGAGAAGGGGAAGGACCACGAACTGCAGCAGGTGCGCCAGATCGCGGAGATGGCCAACATCTTCTTCGTGAGGCAGAAGGAGGCACTTGGGCTTGGCCACGCCATCCTCTGCGCCAAGGACTTCGTGGGTGACGAGCCCTTCGCGGTCCTTCTGGGCGACGACATCATCGATGCCCAGCAGCCCTGTCTCAGTCAGCTCCTGGAGACCTACGAGACCTACCGCTCGCCGGTGCTCGCCCTGGAGCAGGTCCCCATCGAGACCATCTCCTCGTACGGTTGCGTCAAGGCGAACCACCTCGCCAAACGCGCCTTCGAGGTGCTGGACCTGGTGGAGAAGCCGCCGGTCGCGGAGGCGCCGTCGGACCTGGCCATCATCGGCCGCTACATCCTGACCCCCGGCATCTTCCCGATTCTCGAGAACCAGGAGCCGGGCAAGGGCGGGGAGATCCAGTTGACCGACGCCATCAAGACGCTGTCGCGCAAGGAGCCCATTTACGGCTGCCGTTTCGACGGCGTGCGCCATGACTGCGGCGACAAGCTCGGCTTTTTGAAGGCGACGGTGGACATGGCGCTCAAGCGCGGCGAGTTCAACGGGGATTTCGAGGCATTTCTGAGGCAGCGGCTGGGCTGCTAGTTGGAGCCACTTGGCGAGGCGGCGGGGGGACTGCTAGTGCAGCCTGCCGCTGCCGCTGCCGTAGTGGAAGAAGGCGATCAGCTTGAAGGTCTCGCCGGTGTACCCCCTGGGGAAGGAGCCGACGGGGCCGATGGCGTTCAGGGTGCGCAGCACCTCGTCGTCCAGGATCTTGCTCCCCGAGCTCTCCAGCATGTCCACCCGGACGATCTCTCCCCTGCGGTTGAAGGTGATCCGCACCGGCGTGGTCCCCTCGATGCCGCGCAGAAGCGCCGCCTGGGGGTAGTGCCACACGCCGTAGATGGCCGTCTCCAGACGGCGTAAAAAGGAGCCGAACAGGATGTCGTCGGTGTTGAGGAAGCGCGTTTCTCCCTCCTCGACCTCGCTGCGGTACTTCTCCCGGTAGCTTTCCTCCAGGCGCGCCATCTTGGTGGCGCTGGGAAAGAGCTTGGCGCGGTCGGGAAGCTGGGCCGCCTTGGGCTTGAAGATCCCCTGTCCCGGGGCAACCGGTTCCTGGGAGGGCTGCGCCGCCTGAGGCGGCACCGGCTGCCTCGGCGCCGGCGCGGTGCGGCTCACCTGCGGCAGCGCTTTCGTCCTGGGGAGCATCCGGTCCACCTCATCCCGCCCCTTCGGCGCCGTCTCCTTGACAACGCGCTGCGGCTTTTCGGAGTAACGCTTGATTTCCGGCTTTGGTTCCGGCTTCTCTTTGGGGGGCTGGGGCTGCGGCGGCAGGTCCGGCAGGTCGGTAAGGTCGACCATGGTGGGTTCCGGTGCCGTTTTGGGTTGTCCCGGGGGGATTATCGTGATAACAAGATATACCGCTACATGCACCAGTAGTGACAGCGCCAGCAGGTAGAGGAAGTTTTTTTCGATATATCTGTCGGACATGTAGCTCCACCCGCTGTTCCGGGTGATTAGTAATTTCGCGTGATGGTAGAAGATCATCCGGCAAAATGCAAGGGGTTTGGGGGGCTCCCGGGCACCACGATCTATTGCTGACACCCCTAAACCCTTCCGTAAACATCTGCTCCTTGACCTAGATCAACTTTTTTTACCAAATCTCCTTGTAACCTGAAGGCATTAAAACATCCGAGGTCGCCATGCTCGTAGTGGTATGTGTTAAGCAGGTCCCCGACACAACGCAGGTACAGATCGATCCCGTCACCAACACCCTGATCCGCGAGGGTGTCCCCTTCATCGTCAACCCCTACGATACCCATGCCGTGGAGCAGGCGCTGCGCTTCAAGGATCGCTTCGGCTGCCGCGTGGCCGCCATCTCCATGGGGCCGCCCAACGCCGAGGCGACGCTGAGAAAGGCGCTGGCCCAAGGTGTGGACCGCGCCGTGCTCCTTTCCGACCGCACCTTCGGCGGCGCCGACACGCTGGCCACCAGCAAGGTGCTGGCGGCGGCGATCGAGAAGCTCGCCCAGGAAGAGGAGGTCGGGGTGGTGATCTGCGGCAAGCAGACCATCGACGGCGACACCGCCCAGGTCGGCCCCGGCATCGCCACCCGGCTCAACTTCTCCCAGCTCACCCTGGTGGACCGGGTCGACGAGCTCGACCTCTCCGGCAAGAAGATCCGCGTGAGCCGCAAGCTGGAAGGGCGCCACGAGCACGTGGAGGCGCCGCTGCCGGTGCTTTTGACCGTGGTGCGCGAGCTGAACCGGCCCCGCTACCCGACCGTGGCCATGCGCCTGGAGTCGGCGGACGCGCAGGTCGAGGTGTGGGACAACAAGGTGCTGCAGCTCGACGTGAACACCATCGGCCTCAAGGGCTCCCCCACCTGGGTGAGCCGCATCTTCTCGCCCGAGCGCGCCAAGGGGGAGATGCTGGGGGACGGGGTGCACGACCCGGAAGGGGCGGCGCAGCTGCTGATCGACAAGATGCTGGAGAAGGACCTCCTGGCTCTCTAATTAAATTATCAAGGGACATGCAATGACCGATGCTGTGAAACCACCAAAGAAACCGCGCGGCAAGGCAAGGCTGCTGGAGAACAAGTGCATCGCCTGCGGGGCCCGCTGCCAGAGCGCCTGCCCGGTGGACGCCATACAGATGAACGACGCGGGGGAGCCCATCGTCGACGCCTCCCGCTGTATCGGCTGCGTCAAGTGCGTCAAGGTCTGCCCGGTGCAGGCCCTGGAGATGGCCTTTACCCCGGAGGAACTGCGCATCCTGCAGGAAATGGCGGCGGCCTCCGGCGGGGAGCCGTCCGAGGAGGACGCCGAGGAAGCGGCGCTCAAGAAGAAGCTCTCCGCCTATTCGGGTGTCTGGGTCTTCGTGGAGCAGACCGAGGGTGAGGCCGCCAAGGTCTCCTGGGAACTGCTCGGGAAAGGGAAGGAACTGGCCCAGGCGCGGAAGTGCCCGCTGTGCGCGGTGGTGATGGGTGACGGCGTGGAGAAGCTGTGCGCCCAGGCCTTCGGCTACGGCGCCGAGAAGGTCTACCTCATGGACGCGCCGGTGTTGCGCCACTACCGCACCGAGGCCTACCAGAAGAGCCTGTGCGCCCTGGTCGAGAAGTACAAGCCGGAGGTGATCCTGATGGGCGCCACGGGGCTTGGGCGCGACCTGGCCGGCGTGGTCGCCACCGTGCTCGCCACCGGGCTCACCGCGGACTGCACCGGTCTCTCCATCGACGACAAGGGGAACCTGATGCAGACCCGCCCGGCCTTCGGCGGCAACATCATGGCCACCATCGTCTGCGACAAGTTCCGCCCCCAGATGTCCACGGTGCGCCCGCACGTGATGCCCATGCCGGATTTCGACCCGCAGGCCAGGGGTGAGATCGTGCGCGAGCCGGTGCCGGTGGCCGAGGAACAGGTACTGGTCAAGGTGCTCGACATCCTCATGGACGGCGGCGGCTCCAAGGTGGACATCGCCGGTGCCGAGTTCATCGTCTCGGGCGGGCGCGGCATGATGGCCAAGGAGAACTTCTCCATGCTCGAGGAACTGGCCGAGGTCCTGGGCGGGGTGGTGGGCGCTTCCAGGAGCGCCGTCGACGCCGGCTGGATGCCCCCGGACCGCCAGGTGGGGCAGACCGGCAAGACGGTGCGCCCCAAGGTGTACATCGCCTGCGGCATCTCCGGCGCCATCCAGCACCTGGTCGGCATGCAGGACTCCGACGTGGTGATCGCCATCAACCGCGACCCCGAGGCCCCGATTTTCGAGGTGGCCAGCTACGGCCTGGTCGGCGACCTGTTCAAGATCATCCCGGCGCTGACTACGAAGCTCAGGGCGCTCAAGGCCGCCCGCTCCAGGGCCTGATGGCCGGCAAGATCAAGTTGCGCGGCAGCGCCGCATTCCATAACGAGGTACCCCTATGACGCCGCAAACCGTTATCTTCACGACGCTCCTGGTCGCCTCGCTCCTCTTTTTCTGCTGGAGCGTGTACCGCCGCTTCTCGCTGGTCTTTTACGGACAGCCGGAAGAGAGGCTGGACCAGCCGGCGCGCCGTCTCTCCGAGATGTTCCTGTACGCCTTCGCCCAGTTGCGCGTGCTGCGAAAGCCCTTCGGCCTGAACCATTTCGTGATCTTCTGGTCCTTCGTCATCCTGGCGCTCGCCAACGGCGAGTTCCTGGTCAACGGGGTGTTCCCCTCGGTGAGCCTCGCCCTGCTGCCGGAAGGGGTGCACCGCGTGCTGCTGCTCGCCTTCGACGTGGTGTCGCTGTTGACCCTGTTTGCCATCGCCTTCTCCTTCATCCGCAGGGTGGTGGTCAAGCCCCCGTACCTGGACAGCCTCTACGTGAAGGGGAGAAGCCCGGAGGCCTTCCTGATCCTCTCCTTCATCGCGCTGTTGATGCTGGCCTACTTCGGCATGCACGGCGCGCTGGCGGCCCTCGGTGTGGAGAACGATCCTGCGGCCATGCCCATCTCGAGCCTGGTAGGCGGGTGGCTCGCGCCGCACCAGTCCTTGATCGGCACGGTGTACAGCGTCTCCTGGTGGCTGCACGCACTGGTGCTGTTCGCCTTCATCTGCTTCCTGCCGCACTCGAAGCACATGCACATCCTGACCGCGATCCCGAACTGCTACTTCGGGGCGCTCACCTGGCCCGCGACGCAACCGCGCGAGAAGTTCGAGAAGGGGGCGGTCTACGGGGTGGGGAGCGTGGAGCGCTTCACCTGGAAGGATCTGTTCGACTCGTTCTCCTGCACCGAGTGCGGCCGCTGCCAGGCCGCCTGTCCGGCCACCAATACCGGCAAGGCCTTGAACCCGCGCCAGATCGTGCACGCCATCAAGACCAACCTGCTGGAGAACAGCCACGCGCTCCGGGAGGGGAGAAGCGGCACCCTGCCGCTCATCGGCGACGAGGGGGAGGGGACCAACACCGAGGAGGCCATCTGGTCCTGCACCACCTGCGGCGCCTGCATCGAGGCCTGCCCGGTGCTGATCGAGCAGATGCCCAAGATCGTCAAGATGCGGCGCCACCTGGTGGAGACCGAGTCGCGCTTCCCCGAAGAGCTCTTGAACCTGTTCGAGAACATGGAGCAGCGCTCCAACCCCTGGGGCATCGCCCCGGGCGAGCGGGCCAAGTGGGTCTCCACCCTGCCGGTTAAGCCGTTCGTCGCCGGCGAGACCGAGTACCTGCTCTACGTGGGATGCGCCGGCTCCTTCGACTCCCGCGCCAAGCAGGTCACCGTGGCGCTCGCCACCGTGCTCAACGCGGCCGGCGTGTCCTGGGGCATCCTGGGCAAGGACGAGAAGTGCTGCGGCGACTCCCTGCGCAGGCTCGGCAACGAGTACCTCTTCGAGAAGATGGCCCTGGAAAACGTGGAGCTCTTCCGCGAGCGCGGGGTCACCAAGGTGATCACCCTCTGCCCGCACTGCCTCACTACCCTGAAAAACGACTACCGCCAGTACGGTCTCGAGCTCGAGGTGGTGCACCAGAGTGAGCTGATCGCCGAGTTGGTCCGGAGCGGGCGCATCAAGCTCGACCGGAAGGACGACAGCATGGGAAGGATCGCCTACCACGACCCCTGCTATCTCGGGCGCCACAACGACATCTTCGACGCGCCGCGTACCCTGGTCCAGGCCGCCACCGGCACTGCTGTCGTCGAGGCCGAGCGCCACGGCAGGAACTCGTTCTGCTGCGGCGCCGGCGGCGGGCGCATGTGGATGGAAGAGTTCACCGGCGAGAGGGTGAACCATGCCCGCGTGGACGAGCTTTTGGCGCAGAAGCCGGACACCATCTGCGTCGCCTGCCCGTACTGCATGACCATGGTCGAGGACGGCCTCAAGGACAAGGGGGCGGGCCAGGTCCGGGTCAGGGACGTGGTCGAGGTGCTCGCCGAGGGGCTGTTGAGAAAGAACGCGTAACCTACACCCCCTCCCTGTCCCTCCCCCTCCGGGGGCGGGAACGCGTGGCGCAGCTTTGTGGCAGGGTGAGGGCGGTGGCGGCGGCTGGAGATTCCCTTCGTTGCGACGCCCTCACCCCAGCCCTCTCCCGAGGGGAGAGGGGGAAAGACAGACCGTCCCTGTAGGGGCGAATAATCATTCGCCCTGTCCTGACGCCTTCTCACGTACACGACGTGCCGCCTAAAAACGAGGCCGCGCTGCACCCTTATTAGGCAAGGAAAGGATCTTCCCCTGTCCCATTTCACCCGCATCGCCGCCAGCCTCAGCTCCTTCCTGGGCATTTTCCTCTTTTTTTTACTGCTGCTGCCGTTCAACGCGTACGGCGCGCCGACAGTCACCGTGGCGGCCGTGGGCGACATCATGATGGGTAGCGACTTCCCCACCGCGAAGCTCCCCCCTCGCGGCGGCCGGGACCTCTTCGCCGCGGTCGCTCCCTACCTGCATCGCGCCGACCTGGCCCTGGGCAACCTGGAGGGGCCGCTCTGCAGCGAGGAAACGCCGACCAAACAGCCCCTTGCCGGGCGCCGCTACCTGTTCCGCACCCCTCCCTCCTACGCCCAGAACCTGAAGCAAGCCGGCTTCTCCGTGCTGACCCTGGCCAACAACCACGCCCTCGACTTCGGCCGCGCCGGGATCGAGGCGACCAGGCAGGCGCTCTCCGGGGCGGGACTGCAGTTCTCCAGCAAGAAAGGGGAGATTGCCCGCTTCGACCTGCACGGCGTTCGCGTCGCCGTGATCGCGCTCTCCTTCGGCCCGCCGCCGCGTTCCATCGTTTTTCCGGCACAGCCGCTGCAGGAGATCGCCCGTGCCGCGGCCGAGTACGACGTGGTCATCCTCTCCATCCACGCCGGCGCTGAGGGGAGGGGGGCGCTGCACGTGGCACCCGGGGAGGAGCGCTTCCTGGACGAGCCGCGCGGCGACCTGGTCCGCTTCGCCCACGACGCCATCGACCGGGGCGCCGACCTGGTACTCGCCCACGGGCCGCACGTACCGCGCGCCCTGGAGCTGTACCGCAGCAGGCTGATCGCCTACAGCCTGGGGAACTTCGCCACCTACGGCGGGGTGAGCGTGGCCGGCGAGAGCGGCTATGCACCGCTGCTCAACGTGGAGCTCTCCGCGGACGGTTCGTTCCTGGGGGGGAGCATCGATTCCTTCCGGCAGTTCCGCTATACCGGGCCGCAGCCTGACCCCAAGGGTCGCGCCCTGCGCCTGATGCGCCGGCTGTCGGCGGAGGACTTCCCGGATTCGCCGCTGGTATTCGGGGACGGGGGGCGGATCAGCGTGAAGCAGTCCGGGCGACCGTAACAACTGCAGGATTTCTGTGCGCTACTGGTGGTACCTTAGCGCTTCGTTGCATCGCCCTCACCCGCCCTTCGGGCACCCTCTCCCAGAGGGAGAGGGGAGAGGGGAGAGGGAGGCGGTTCGCATTAACCACACAAGCGAGGAATTTCAGATGTTCCTGATTGTCCAAAACGACCCGCAATGCCCGGCGGGGGGGCTGCTGCATCTGCTGGATGACTCCGGGCACCCGTACCGGTGCTTGGCGGCTTACGCCGCGGAGCCCTTTCCCGACCCGGCAACGCTGACCGGTGTTGTGGTGCTGGGCGGGGAGATGGGGGTGCACGATACCGCACAACACCCGCACCTGGCCCGTGTAATCGACTTCATCCGCGCCTCAATCAAAGTGGGGACGCCACTCCTGGGTATTTGCCTCGGTGGTCAGCTCCTCTCCCACGCGGCGGGCGGGGTGGTGAGTTCCCCGTCTCCCCACCGCGAGATGGGGATCTGCACGGTCGACCTCAACGCCGACGGCTGCGCCGACGCGCTCTTTGCCGGCGTTGCCAGCCCCTTCGTCACCTTCCAGCTCCACAACGACAGCTTCACCGTCCCGCCCGGAGGCACCCTCCTCGCCAGTTCCGCCGCCTGCCCGGCGCAGGCCTTCCGGCTCCCCTGCTGCGTCTACGGCGTCCAGTTCCACCCCGAGGTGGACCGCGCCATCGTCGACGACTGGGACGGCCTGTTCTCCCCCCGGGCCGATTACCTTTCCGGCTTCGTTGCCTCGGAAGCCGCCTTCAATGCGGACTCCCACGCCATTCTGGCCAACTTCATCTCCCTCGCCGCAGCCTCCCGCCTTTCTTGAAATCCAGACCTTATATTGTAAAGTTCTAACGTTTGCCTTCCGGGCATCACGAGACCGCGCCCCCTCCGGGGGCGCTTCCGGTCAATTCCCCCTCCGGAATGCGACAAAGGAGGTGTCGTGCAGCTGCCGTGGCCGGGAAAAAGCTCCCTGAAGTCCAGACTGATCACGTTCCTCCTCGGCTGCAACACGCTGCTGCTCCTGTCGCTCACCCTCAGCTTCATCTGCTACCACTATCCCGCTTCTTCCCCGGCAGCCCCGGATTCCGCGCTGCCTCTCTTCGCTTGCTTCCAGCTGACCCTGGCCCTGCTCGGCTCGGCGGGGCTGGCCGCGCTCCTCTCCCAGCGCATCGACTCGACCATCTCTGAGCCGATCCGTGACCTGAGCCGGAAGATGGAGATCGTCTCCAGGAGCCAGGATTACCGGGTCAGGGTGGAGCGCGCCGGCGAAGACGAGCTGGCGGTGCTGTTCGCCTGCTTCAACAACATGCTGGCCGAGATCTCCGTCCGGGACGAGCGTCTCGCGCTGCACTCGGAGGAACTGGAGTTGGAGGTGGCGGAACGGACCCTGGAACTGTCGGAGGTGAACCGGCAGTTGGAAGCGAGTCTCGAGAGCGTGCGCGACGCCATGCAGAGCGCCCAGTCCGCCAACCGCGCCAAGTCCGACTTCCTGGCGCAGATGAGCCACGAGATCAGGACCCCGATGTACGGCGTGCTCGGCATGACGGAACTCCTGCTGGGGACGGACCTGACCAAGGAACAGACCCGCTACGTGGACACGGTGCGACGCTCCGGGGAGGCGCTCCTCTCCATCATCAACAACATCCTGGATTTCTCCAAGATCGAGGCCGGGCGGATGGAACTGGAGCAGATCCCCTTCGACCTGCACCAGCTGGCCTCGGACGCGATCGCCGTCTGCGCGGAAGACGCGGCCAGAAAGGGGCTCGAGCTGACCCTGGTAATGGAGCCGGGGCTGCCGCGCATGTTCCTCGGCGACCCGGGACGGCTGCGCCAGGTGGTGGTGAACCTGCTGGGGAACGCCGTGAAGTTCACCATGAAGGGGTGGGTGCGCCTCTCCCTGGCGGTCGCCGAGACCCCGTCCCTGCTCCGCTTCACCGTCGAGGATACCGGCATCGGCATTCCACCGGAGGCGCAGCTGCGCATCTTCAACCAGTTCACCCAAGGGGACGAGTCCATGACCCGCAAGTACGGCGGCACCGGACTGGGACTGGCCATCGCCCGGCAGCTGACCGAACTGATGGGGGGCTCGCTGGCGCTGGAGAGCGAGCCGGGAAAAGGCTCCCGTTTCAGCTTTACCGCCCGGCTCGAGGTGCACGAGGAGGCCCCGCGCCTGGAGCGCTGCTGCACGGCGCTGCGGGACAAACGGGTGCTCCTGGCGACCGACGATGAAGCGACCCGGGAGGGGATCGGCGAACAACTCTCCTCCTGGGGGATAGATCTGGAATGCGTGGGGGACGCCCCTGATGCCTTTTGCCGCATCGTGACCGCCCCCTTCGACCTCGCGGTCCTCGACCACCGCCTGGCCGGCACGGACGGGATCGAGTTGGCCGCGACCTTCCGCACCGTGCCGGCGGGGCGCTCGGTCCGGATCCTTCTGCTCACCGAGCGGGAGGAACAAGGCGGCGACCCGCGCCTGGCGGAGCTGGAGGCGACTTCCTTCCCGAGGCGGCCGCTGGGGCAGGAGGGGCTCTACCGGGCCGTGATGGCGGCACTGGGCATGGACGAGGAAGATCGGCTGGATGCCGGGTGCTGCGGCGCTCCGGCGCCGCGCCAGCGCCAGGTGCTCCTCGTCGAGGACAACGTGGTGAACCAGGAGGTCGGCAGGGGGATGCTGGAGAGCCTGGGGTGCCGCGTCAAGGTGGTGGAGGACGGCGCCGCCGCGGTGAGCGAGGTGCAGCGCAACCGCTACGACGTGGTCTTCATGGATTGCCAGATGCCGGTCCTGGACGGGCTGGAGGCCACCAGGCGGATCAGGGGGTGGGAGCAGGGGAGCGGCAACCGGGTCCCCATCATAGCGCTCACCGCCTACGCCATGCCCGGGGACCGGGTGGCCTGTCTGGAGGCCGGGGCGGACGACTACCTATCCAAGCCTTTCACCTGCGAGCAGATCGCCAAGGCGATGGAGCGGCAGCTGGACGGCTCTGCTGCGACCGCGACCGCGGCCGAGGGGGACGGGGATGCCAAGAGAGCCCCCGAGGAGTCGCTGCAGGTCATCTCCCACGACAAGATGAGTGGCGCGCTGGAGATGATCCGCACGCTCCCCGGCAACCGCGGCATGGAGATCCTGCGCAAGGTGGTGGACCTGTATCTCGCCAGCACCCCGGCGCTGTTGCAGACCATGCGCGAGGCGGAATCCGGCGGCGACGCGGAGAAGCTCAAGGCGGCCGCGCACAGTTTCAAGTCCAGCAGCGCCAACCTGGGCGCCCTGCGCCTGGCCGGTGTCTGCATGGAACTGGAGAGCCTCGGGAGAGCCGGCTCCACGGAAGGAGCGCTGCCGCTGCTGCACCAGGTCGAGGAGGAGTACCGGCTGGTGCGCGACGCGCTGCGGGGAGGGCCGCTATGTTGACCAGAAAGTCCAAGCGGGCCACCCCGCTGGTCATGGTGGTGGACGACGACCAGGCCGTGCGTCTGCTGGCCCGGGAGACCCTGGAGAATTCCGGCTTCGCGGTGCGCGACGCCGAGACCGGCGAGCAGGCGTTGGAGGACTTCGTCGCGCACGCCCCCGACCTGGTGCTGCTGGACGTGATGCTCCCCGGCGTCGACGGCTTCTCCGTCTGCAGTTCCATCCGCCGCACCGAGGGGGGGCGCGACACGCCGGTCCTCATGATGACCGGCCTGAACGACCTGGAATCGATCGACTGCGCCTACGAGGTCGGCGCCACCGACTTCATCACCAAACCGATCAACTGGCACATCCTGGGTTACCGGGTGAGCTACATGCTCCGGGCCAGCAGCGCCCTGGAGCAGCTCAGGGAGAGCCGGGCCGGCCTCGCCCACGCCCAGAGCCTCGCCCACATCGGCTCCTGGGAATGGGACCTCACCACGGGCGAGATCCGCTGCTCAGAAGAGGTGTACAGCATCTGCTGCATCGATCCCGCCCAGCGCGACGGCAACCCCATCCTCGACCCGGTGCACCACCAGGACCGCGCCTTCGTGCAGGGCTCCATCGAGGATGCCATCGCCAAACGCTCCCCGCTCAGCTTCGATTACCGCATCACCCTGGACGGGGGGGAGCGGACCCTGCACGCCGAACTGGTGACCGTGCTGGATGAAGAAGGGGAAGCCGTCAGCCTGACCGGGACCATCCAGGACATCACCGAGCGCAAAAGGGCCGAGGAGCAGATTCGCCTCCTGGCCTACTACGACGCACTGACCGGCCTCCCCAACCGACGCTTCTTCCAGCAGCAACTGGAGCAGGCGCTCGTTTACGCCAACAGAAACGACCGCATGCTGGCCGTGCTGTTTCTCGATCTGGACCGCTTCAAGCTGGTGAACGACACGCTCGGGCACGGGGTGGGGGACCGGCTGCTGCAGGACGTGGCCGACCGCCTGCTGCGTTGCGTGCGCCGCAGCGACTGCCTGGCGCGCGCCGAGGACGATTGCCCCCCGTCGCTGGTGTCGCGGCTGGGGGGCGACGAGTTCACCATCATGCTCTCGGACATCGAGCACTTTCAAGACGTGGCCAAGGTGGCCCGGCGCATCCTGGACGCGGTGTCGGTCCCGTACTCGCTGGAAGGGCAGGAGGTGTTCGTCTCGACCAGCATCGGCATCAGCCTCTATCCCTTCGACGCGACCACGGCCAGCGACCTGATCCGCAACGCGGACGGCGCCATGTACCAGGCCAAGGAGCAGGGGCGCAACGGCTACCAGATCTACGACGAGTCGATGAACGCCAAGGCGCTGGAGCGGATCATCCTGGAGAGCCAACTGCACAAGGCGCTCAAGGAGGAGGAATTCGAGGTCTACTACCAGCCCCAGGTCAGCTGCCGCACCGGAGAGGTGGTGGGGATCGAGGCGCTGGTGCGCTGGAACAGCAAGGAACTGGGGGTGGTCGAACCGGGGCGCTTCCTGCCGCTGGCCGAGGAGATCGGCCTGGTGATCCAGATCGACCAATGGGTGATGAAGGAGGCCTGCCGCCAGCACAAGCTCTGGATCGACCAGGGGCTGCCGCCGGTCACCATCGCCGTCAACATCTCCGGCCAGCAGTTTCTGAAGAACGAGCTTTTGGACACCGTCACCGCCGTCTTGCAGCGCAGCGGCCTCGACCCGGGCCTGCTCGAACTGGAACTCACCGAAGGGGTGCTGATGGCGCACACCGAGCGGACCGTGAAGACCCTCCAGGCCCTCAAGGGGATGGGGGTGCGCCTGGCCATAGACGACTTCGGCACCGGCTTCTCCTCGCTTTCCTATCTGAAAAGGTTCCCGCTCGACGTGCTGAAGATCGACCGGACCTTCATCAACGACATCACCAACGATCCCGACGATGCCGCCATCACCCTCGCCACCATCGAGATGGCGCATACCCTGAAACTTCAGGTGATCGCGGAAGGGGTCGAGACCCAGGCGCAGCTTGAATTTCTGACCAGGAACCGGTGCGACATGTACCAGGGCTACCTGTTCAGCAGGCCGATGCGGCCGGAGGAGTATCCGCGCCTGTTTGCCGCCGGCCATGCCGCTGCCGCCGCCCCTGATCACGCTCCCGCAGCCCCCCTCGACGACGCAGCCCCCGAGCCCGCCACGCCCTGACCTCCCGCCGCACCACCTCTCTTCCTGCTCCCGTTTTTCCTGCCTAAAAAAACATCATGGCTGCCGCAATAAAAGACCGCCTCGTGGCGGCGTTTACGGCTTTGCGGTGAAAAATCCTTTACTTTCAGCAGGTTGTGGCGGGGAATGTGCGCTGGCACAGCCTATGCTAAGGGTTGGTCACACGGCACGATGGTGTGCCGCAGAAGGCTTTCCCGCCCGTTTAGGCAATGGTGCACAGGTCGTGGTGGAGGGGCATCATTATTGGGAAAGGGGGACTGTTTTCAAGGCTGCAAAGATCTGTTTATTCAAAGTTGAACAAGAGGCAAGGGCATCGAAGCCTTCAGGGGCCTGAAAAGAGGGTGAAACCTGGAACCGATGGATGCTATGTCTGCAAGCCGGCTGATCGGCCTGCTGAATGTTCTGCAAGACCTGTGATGCACGCAGTGTGCAAACGACCAATCCACCGCCATTAACTAACAAAGGAGGCATGCGATGAAGCTGATCGAAGCAATCATCAAGCCGTTCAAGCTGGACGAGGTGAAGGACGCCCTCAACGAGATCGGAATCGAGGGGATCACCGTGAGCGAGGTGAAGGGGTACGGGCGCCAGAAAGGGCACACCGAACTGTACCGTGGCGCAGAGTACGTCGTGGACTTCATACCCAAGGTGAAATTGGAAATCGTGGTGGCCGACGAGCTCGCGGCAAAAGCCGTGACCACCATCGAAGATACCGCCAAGACCGGCAGGATCGGCGACGGCAAGATCTTCATCCTGTCGCTGGAAGAGGCGGTCCGCATCAGGACCGGCGAGAAGGGCGACGAGGCGATCTAGGACGTAAGGTTCTTTCAATCAACCCAAAATACGATCAACGGAGAGTGTTATGATGCGTGACATTAGAAAGGTAAAGGATGCAGCTAAGCCCGCTTCCAGCTGCCTCACCATGAAACTTGGCAAGCTGGCCCTTCTGGCCAGCCTGATGCTGGTGCCGGTCCTCGCCATAGCCGAGGAGAAGGCGGCCGATTCCGCCGCCGCGCCGGCTGCCGCCACCGCCACCGCGGCCCCCGCAGCCGCCGCCCCCGCCGCTGACGCCGCAGCGGCGCCTGCTCCGGCCGCCGCCGCACCCGCCGCCGCCCCGGCCGCCAAGAATGTCGCACCGGTGCTCAACACCGGCGACACCGCCTGGATGCTGGTCTCCGCGGCCATGGTCCTCTTCATGACCCCGGGCCTGGCCCTGTTCTACGGCGGCATGGTCCGTCAGAAGAACGTCCTCTCCACCATGATGCACTCCCTGGTGGCCATGGGCATCGTCGGCGTGCAGTGGGCCATCATCGGCTACTCCCTGGCCTTCGGGCCGGACATGGGGCACGGCCTGGTGGGCGATTTCAGCAAGGCCCTTCTGAACGGGCTGATCACCTTCAAGGACGGCAACGCCATCTACGCGCTGTTCCAGAACGTCCCCACCGAGCCGGGCGCCATTCCCGAGTACGTGTTCGCCATGTACCAGGCCATGTTCGCCATCATCACCGTGGCCCTCATCTCGGGCGCCCTGGCCGAGAGGATCAAGTTCTCCGCCTACTGCCTGTTCGTGCTGCTCTGGACCACCCTGGTCTACGATCCGCTGGCGCACTGGGTCTGGATGGCCGACGGCTGGCTCTTCAAGATGGGCGCCCTTGACTTTGCAGGCGGCACCGTCGTTCACCTCTCCTCCGGTATCTCGGCCCTGGTGGTACTCGCCTTCCTCGGCAAGCGTCACGGCTTCCCCACCGAGCGCATGGCTCCGCACAGCCTGCCGCTGACCCTGCTCGGCGTCGGTGTGCTGTGGTTCGGCTGGTTCGGCTTCAACGCGGGTTCCGCCATCGTGGGCGCCGGCTGCTCCGACGCTGCGGGCGGCCTCGCCGGCCTCGCCTTCATGACCACCACCATCGCACCGGCCGCTGCCGGTCTCACCTGGATGATCGCCGAGTGGATCCATGCCGGCAAGCCTTCCGCCCTGGGCTTCGGCTCCGGCGTGGTGGCCGGCCTGGTCGTGATCACCCCCGCAGCCGGCTTCGTGCAGCCGGGTGCCGCCCTGCTCATGGGCGTTGCCGGCGGCCTGGTCTGCTACGGCGGCGTGCTGCTCAAGGCGAAGCTTAAGTACGACGACTCCTTGGATGCCTTCGGCGTGCACGGCGTGGGCGGCACCACCGGCGCCATCCTGACCGGCGTCTTCGCCACCGTCGGCGCCACCGGCCTCACCTCCGGCAACATGAAGCAGTTCGTCACCCAGCTGATCGCCGTCGGCGCAGCAGCCGCCTACGCGGTGGTGGTGACCCTCGTGATCGCCTTCGTGCTGCACAAGACCATCGGCCTGCGCGTCGAGAAGGAAGACGAGATCATGGGCCTCGACCAGACCCAGCACTCCGAGACCGCCTACAACTAGGATTGCCCAACAGGTTGCAATGAGAGGGGGACCGCCAGGTCCCTCTCTCTTTTTGTCTGAAGGGACTGGCTCCGGTAGGTGCCTGTCCCTCTCGCGGAACGCTTCTTTCACCTCAGCCAGCTTCTCCAACTAAGCGGACAGGCACCTGGCGGAGCCAGTCCCCTTTTGATCCTCTCCCGCGCCGCGAAAAAACTCGCCTACCTTTTTGAAATATAGAGATTTCCTGTTACTGTTTTCCAGCCATAAAAAGACATCTCGGGAGGGAGATTATGAATTCCAGGGACATGGAGCTCCGGAAGGAAGGCGACGGCATGGGGTACTACGAACGCTGCAGCGCAGAGGCGGGCGTGGCGGGACTCTCCACCATCTTCAGGATGTTCAGCGAGGATGAACTGCGTCACGCGGGGGCGCTGCGTGCGCTGCGGGACGGGGGGAGGGTGGACCTGCGCCACTCGGCGACGCTGGAGGGGGCGCGCAGCATCCTGCGCCGGCTCTCGGCCGAGGAACTGTCCCGGTACCGGGGCGACCTCGGGGTATACCGGCACGCCATGCAGTTCGAGGCGCTTTCCGCCCGGGCCTGCGCCGAACTGGCCCGTGAGGCGCTGCACCCCTGGGAGCGCGCGATGTTCCAGACCATGGCCGACGAGGACGAGATCCATTTCACGCTGCTCGAGGAGATGCAGGAACTGCTGGAGGATACTGATGTCCAATGATGTCGGGCTGGGTCAGATGCTCGAGGTCGCGGTGGCATCCGCACGTGAGGCCGGGGCGCTCCAGAAGCAGAAACTGTGGAGCGATTTCAGCTTCTCCTTCAAGGGGGAGGTCGACATCGTGACCGAGGTGGACCGGGCCTGCGAGGAGATGATCGTCAACCGGATCCGGAGCGCCTTTCCCAGCCACAGTTTCCTGGCCGAAGAAAACCTCTACGCCGACGGTGACCCGGCCTGGCGCTGGGTCATCGATCCCCTGGACGGTACCACCAACTATGCCCACGGCTTCCCGTGGTTCTGCGTTTCCATCGCTCTGGAACGGCAGGGGGAGCTTACCCTCGGGGTGATCTACCACTGCATGATGGACGAGCTCTTCACGACGACCCGGGGGGGAGGGGCGTTTCTCAACGGCGCACCCATCCGCGTCTCGTCGCGCAAGCCCTTGCGGCAGTCCCTGATCGCCACCGGGTTTCCCTACGATGCCGCCCGCGGCAACGAGAACAATTTCCGCAACTTCTTCGAGCTGCAGCTTGCCGCGCGCGGGGTGCGCCGGGCCGGGGCCGCCGCGCTCGATCTCGCCTACGTGGCGGCGGGGCGGCTGGACGGCTACTGGGAGTGCAAGCTGAAGCCGTGGGACGTCGCCGCCGGGGCGCTGCTGGTGCGTGAAGCGGGCGGGACCGTGACCAACCACAAGGGCGAGCCGCACCGCATCGACGACCACCGTATCCTGGCAACCAACGGGCTCATTCACGACGAGATAGAGACGCTGCTGGAACGGGCGGAAAAGGCCGAGCCGGTGCTGTGAGCGGCGGAGCATCCTGACAAACTGGCGCCTTCGGGCGCCTTTTTTTGTTACAGCCCCCCCTGTGTCACACCTCAGAGCCCTTCCCCGAAGGAGGGGACTGGCTCCGCCAGGTGCCTGTCCCCTCAGTGGCTTAAAGGTGGCTGAGCTGAAAGGAGCGTTCCGCTAAAGGGACAGGCACCTTTCGGAGCCAGTCCCTTCTGCCGCGCGTGCTAATAGAGCCTTTGTGAAGGGGGGCAGGGGGGATTTGCGTTAAAATCCTGTAGGAAAAACCGCGGCGATGTTATATAGTTGTGCAGCCTTTCACCCCAGCCGCACCCCGGAGGAAAGATGCTCAACCTGCGCAAAAAGATCCTGGTGGCCATCGACGGCTCACCGCTTTCGGACAAGGCCGCCGAGGAGGCGGTCCGTTTCGCGGCGGGCATCCCGAGCCAGTTCAAGAGCAAGGTCTACGGCCTCCTGGTGCTCCCCAACGCGACGCGCAACACCTTCACCGACTTCGTCCCCGCACGCCCCATCACCGAGCAGGACCAGTGGACCGAACTCAAGGAGCGCATCTTCTACGTGGTGGAGAAGCTCGCCGGCGAACTGGAGGTGCCGCTGGAGACCGCGGTGGTCTACGGCGATCCCGCCGAGGAACTGATCCGTTTCGCCCAGAAGGAGGAGATCGACGTGATCGTGATCGGGAGCACCGGCAAGGGGTTCCTGAAACGGAAGCTCTTGGGGAGCGTGTCGCACAAGGTGGTGCGGGACGCCAAGTGCTCGGTTTACGTGGTCAGGGGGTAGGCTTGGCGGTCTCCTGCCTCAGGTAGGCGAGGATCTCCTTGAGGCTTTCCTGGATGATCCCTTCCCCCTTGGGGAACTCGTGTGGGGAGAGCTCCAGGGTCAGGATGTCGTTGTAGGCGGTGTTGCGCAGGTGGTTCAAGAAGCGGGTCAGCGGCAGGATGCCGTGCCCCGGCAGCAGGTGCTGACGGCCGTGCCCGTAGTCGGAAAAGTGGATGTTCCTGATCCGGCCGCTGTTGTAACAGAGGTAGAAGTCGTTGATGAAGTTGGCCCGCCCGCTCCCCATGTGGGTGCAGTCGAAGGTGAGGTAGAGGTTCCTTTCGTGGAGGAACTCGATCAGCTTCTGGGTGTCCGAGAGGATGTAGCCGTTGATGCGGTACTTGCCGGTCCAGGGCATGTTCTCCAGGGTCACCGCCACCTGGTCCCCCCCGATCTCCTTTTGAAAATCCTGCATCCGGTACAGCCAGCGCCAGTAAGCGAACTCCAGTCCCATCCATGAGGGGGGATGGAAGTTCACCAGCCCGATGCCGCAGTCCGCGGCGATCTCCACGCAACGTTTCAGAGAATCGACCGGGCTCCCCCAGCCGTCCAACTGCAGGAACGGGGCATGGATCGAGAAGATCGGCATGATCTCGGCCAGCTCCTTCACCAGCCGCCGCGTGTTCACCTTCTGGAACTCCTGGTTGATCACCAGTTCCATGCCGTCGAAGCCGGCCTCCCGCGCCATGGCGAATGCCTTGGGGAGGGGGAAGGTGAACAGCGTTCCTGCGGAAATCGATATACGCATGCCCGGTACCTATACCTGTCCCACCAACCGCTGGTAGGCGATCTTCTGCAGGCTGAGCACCGCCTCCAGCGCACTCCGCAGCCGCCCGTCCAGGGTCATGCTGAACTCCTCCGGGTTGGCGAAGGCTGCCGCCCCCTCGCTGCGGATCTCACCCTCGATCCTCAACTGCATCAGGCACTGCAGCGCCTTCAGGAGCCGCTCGGCCAGGTCCACGTCCAGCGCGCCCCGGTACAGGAGCTGCCGCACCCGCTCCAGCGTGCCCCCCTCGTGCACCTCCGCCTGCAGCGCCAGGATGCGCACCAGCTGCACCAGGGGGGAGAGCCCCAGTGTCTCGACGTCGATCTCGCCGTGGTGCTCGCCGCCGCGCTCCAGGCGCCAGCGCCCGAAGTGCCCGAGGGCGAGCGGGAGGCTGATGACCCGGCGCGCCAGCTGGAAGAAGGGGTCGCGCCCGCGTTGCTCCCTGAGGGCGGCTGCCGCCGCGGTGAGCGCCTGTTCGGCCAGCGGCTCGAAACCCGCCACGTGGCACAGGTCGGCCATCGACTCCAGGCGCCAGCGCCACTCGGGAAGCGGGGGCGCCGCCTGTTTCTGGGCCGCGGCAAAGGGGAGCATCGGCTCCAGTTCCGGCGTGGGAGGCTCGTGCCGGTCCCCGTTTTTCAGCAGCGAGCGCCATTCGGTGAGGGAGCCGTGCCAGGGCGTTTCCCCGGCGGCCAAAAGTCCCGCCTCGAGGAGCGCCTGGGTGAGCTGGCGGCTGAACAGGAAGAAGCGCTGGGAGTCGAGCTGGTGCAGCAAGAGGTACCGGTTGCGGCTGTAGAGGGTCTGTTCGCCGCGGCCACGGTCCCCCGAGACGAGCAGCGCGTAGACCGGCGCCGTCCCCTGCCCCAGGTCGCGCATGCGCTCCTCGGCCAGTTGTGCCGCCCGCAGCAGCACCTGGTCGTGCAGCTTGTTGCAGGCGCCGCACAGGGCCAGGGGGGAGTTGCGGCGGCGGAAATGGGCGGCGAGCAGTTCCCGGTAACGGGTCTGGAGCGGCACCAGCGAGGCCGGGGTGGGGGCCTCCGCGATGGCCTGGTCCAGTGTCGCCAGCTCCTGGTCCAGTTGCCCCTCGTAGGCCAGTTCCTCCTTGAGCGAGTCGATCAGCGTGCCGAGGAAGGCCTCCGCCTCGCGGGACGAACTGCTGCCCCACTTGCGCTCCAGGCGCGTCTTGAGGCTTGCCACCAGTTCCGTACTGGCGCGCCACTTGAGGATCTCGTCACCCTTGGTTCCCAAAAGCATGGGCATAAAAGCTCCAAAAACAGGAAAAACCGGTTAGAAGGTTCAACGTTCAACGTTCGATTGTGTGCGCGCTCCGTTGGCACCTGTGTGGTGACGGCAAGCGCACCAACTGGAACAGACTGAAAAGCCGTTCAAGGTTCGACGTTCGATTCTCTACCCGCCATGTGGCACCTGCACCGTGACGGCAACGCACCAGCTAAAAGCCGCAATTCAAGGATGAGCCTAACGTCGAACATTGAACGTTGAACGTTGAACATCTTTTGCCTCTTAATCCAGGTGCCCGTGTACCTCCTGCTCCAGGAAGCGTCTCATCTCCTCGGGGGGGGCGGGGGTCGCCAGGGAGACGGCGATCATCACGCAGATGACCAGCGGTGCGCCGCACAGGGCGGAGGCGGTGACCGGGAAATAGGAGGCTACCCCCGGCAGTATCCCGCCCAGGAGCGGGGCGGCCACGGTGCAGAGGACGCCGGTGACCATGCCGGCGATGGCGCCGTAACGGTTGGCACGGTCCCACCAGATCCCGAGGAGAAACAGCGGAAAGATGGTGTTGCCGGCCAGGGCGAAGGCGACCGCGGTGATCTCGGCGATGAGCCCGGGCGGATTCATCGCCACCAGGAGCACCAGCGCGGCCAGTACCAGGGTCCCCCCCTTGGCCACCTGCATGCGCGCCCTCTCGCTGGCCTTGGGGTTCACGAAGCTGTAGTAGAGGTCGTGGGAGATGGAGGCGGCCCCGGTCATCAACAGACCGGCCACGGTGAAGAAGGCGGCCGACAGCGCCCCGGCCGCCAGCACCCCCACCAGCCACCCGGGGAGCCCGGCCATGAGGGCGGTCTTCAGCGCGATGACGTCGGCCGCGGCGCGGGCGGTCTCGGGGGCAAAGACGATGCCGTGGCGCGCCTCCAAAAGCCTGCCGAAGACGGCGAAGGCAGGGGCGGACCAGTAGATGAGGGCGATGAAGAAGAGCCCCCAGACCACGCTCCAGCGGGCGTCACGTACGTTGGGAACGGTATAGAACCGCGACAGCACGTGGGGCAGTCCGCCGGTCCCCACCATGAGCGTGAAGCAGAGCGCGCACCACTCGAAGAGGGAGTCCCCGGCGAAGGGGAGGGTGAAGTCGATGCGGAACTCCCGGGCCAGGTCGGTCAGGGCCCGGCCGTAGCCGAACTGCGGCAGCAGCCAGAAATAGCCGAGCTTCTTCGCCAGCCACATGAGGGGCACGATGAAGGCGACGCAGATCACCAGGTACTGCAACTGCTGGTTGCGCGGGACCCCGAGGGCCCCGGAGATCACCAGGTAGGAGACCACGGCCAGCGCCCCGTAGGTGACCCCCTGCTCGTAGCCGATGTCGAACATGAAGGCGAAGATGAGCCCGATCCCCTTGAACTGGGCCACGCAGTAGATCACCGAGATGGCGATGGCGATCACCGCGGCCATGAGCCGCGCCGCGGGGGAGCCGTAGCGCTCGCCCACGAACTCCGGGGTGGTGAACTTGCCGAAGCGCCTGATCTGGCTTGCCAACAGCACCAGTAGCAGCACGTAGCCGCCGGTCCAGCCGATCACGTAGGCGAGCCCCTGGTAGCCGCGCAGGTAGATGATGCCGGCCAGGCCCATGAGGCTTGCGGCGCTCATCCAGTTGCTGGCGATGGCCGCGCCGCCGCCGATCCTGCCGGTGTAGCGCCCGCCGAAGCCGTACTCGTGGCTCTCGCGCGACTTCTGCCTGAGCCCGACCAGGATGAAGGAAAGCAGCACCAGCAGAACGACGAAGATGGACCAGGACGAGTCATTCATAGCTTCTGTCTCTCCTGCGGCTGTGGTACTCGCTGATGCGGTCCACGTAGATGTTGAAGATGACGCACAGGACGATGAACCACAGGGGGAGGAACTGCCCGGTGAACCAGAAGTGCAGCGGCAGGTTAAACAGGGTGAGACGGGTCAACAGGCTGCCGGCGCCGGTGCCGCGGCAGGCGTAGACCAGGAACTGGAACCCGAAGGTGCAGACTCCCCAGCCGAACAGGAGGGCGAGGATGATGTGCACCTCGTCCCGCATGTGCCCCTCCTTGGGGCGGAACAGGTTGACCTTGTGGGACTTTTCCGGCCGGCTCATGTCTCCTCCGCTCATGGCGGCCCGCCGCGGGAACCCCGCAGGACCGCATACCGCTCGCTCCTAGACTATGGAGAAGTTGGTGTGGATGGTTTTCTGCAAGTCCTCGATGAGAAGCAGCGCCTGCCTGATCCGCTCCCGCTCGTCGGCGGGAAGCGAATACGGGTTCAGGTAGTAGGCGTCGTTCTGGATCCCCTTGATCACCTTGATCTGGAGCAGGATGCGGTGCTTGGTGAGGATGCGGTAGGCGGCCACCAGCCCCCGCGCCATGTTGGCGGAGAAGCTGTGTTCCTTTTCCAGCAGTTCGATCCTCTTCACGGTCGAGGTAGCGGGGATGCCCTGGTTGATGGCCAGGATGCGCACGTTCATCACCAGGGGGGCCCAAGCCAGGAGTTTCAGGTTGAAGGATCCCTTGTGTTCGCCGCTCCCCTCGGTCCAGAACCGCTTCAGGAAGCCCAGCGCCAGTTTCATCTCGGTGGCGGCCTTGGCCATGCCCCAAAGGGCCATGAAGTAGTCCTGCAGCAGGGAGCGGATCAGGGAGACCAGCTTCCCCGCCAGTTCGGCGTCGCCGGCGACGAAGCGGGCATCGGAGAGGACGATGAGGTCCATCATGTTCTTGCCGTAGTCCTCGGTTTCGTAGCGCACGATGGCGTGCAGCCGGCGCTGCCACTGCGACAGCGACCCGCGCCAGTTGTCGTTCACCGGCATGATGCCGCCGCTGCACTTCTTGAAGCCGATCTCGGCCAGGCGCTCCACCAGGATCCGGCTGTACTCCTGGAAGTAGCGGTCGGCCTCTTCGCCCCCCTCGTCGCTGTACACGATCAGGTAGTCCTGGTCGGTGATCAGGGTCTGCTCTTCGCGGCCGTCGCTTCCCATGCTGACCAGGGCGAAGGGTGCCGGCGGGGGGGAGGGCATCTCGGCCGCCACCAGCTCCAGCGCGCGGCCGGCCAGGGCGTCGCGGTACCAGGTGCAGTTCTCGTGCAGGGCGGTGACGGAGTAGAAGTTGAGGAAACGCTCCATCTCGAGCTGGTTCAACTCCTCGTGGAGCTTCAGGAGCATCGCGTAGTCGGTCTCGGTGCGGACCCGCTCGATGATGGCCTCTTCGCGCGACGAGTACAGGCGCAGCTTGCCCAGCTCCTCCGAGCTGTGCCACACGAGCCCTTGCAGCAGTTTCTTCCCCTCGTCCCGGTCCAACAGCGGGAGCAGAGCGTGCACCTCCCCCAGCAACTCCGCAAGGAGTTCCCCGTCGCCTGGCTCCGGTGGGTAGATCTGATGGGGCATGTGCGGCCACCTCTTGTTGGATTCAGCTGGCGTTGATTCTACAGAAAAAAATAACGATGTAAAACTGTTTTGCTGATAACCGAAACGATTCGTTGACTTTTTTGTCCCGGCCGGCGGCGGGGAAGGGGAGGAAACGATTGGGCGCGGGCAAAAAAAAAATTGGGGAAGGTTTCCCTTCCCCAATTCCATGCTGCTGTGTTGCCGGGTACTAGTGCTCGACTGCCTTGGCCATACCCAAACCGGTGTTCTGGCGGACGTAGACCTCGTCGAACATCTCCTCGGAGCGCCTGTTCGGGAAGGCCAGGGCGCCCAGGATGGCGGCCATGAAGCCCAGCGGGATGGAGATGAGGCCCGGGTTCTTCAGGGTGAAGAGCGGCTTCTCCAGACCTACCATGGAGGTGCCGGTCTGCTGTGCGTCAACCTTGGCCTTGGCAAGCGCCTTGGCATCCTTCTCGGAGAGGCTCTGGCCGGCCGGCAGGGCCGCCTGCTTCTTCTCCATGGCTGCGATGACCTTCTTGCCGCCTTCGGCGACCACTTTCGGGTAGGTCATGTTCGGGGATACCATCACCAGGCCGATGGAAGCGATGGTGCCTACCAGCAGGCCGGAGATGACGCCGGCGGTGTTGAACTTCCTCCAGAAGAGGGAGAGCACGACGACCGGGAGGTTGCCGGAAGCGGCGACCGCGAAGGCCAGCGCCACCAGGTGGGCAACGTTCTGCTTCTCGGCGGCGAGGCCGATCATGATACCGCAGGCGCCTACCACGAAGGAGGTGGCGCGGGCTGCGAAGACCTGCTCGTGCTGGTCGGCGTGGCCGTCCTTGATCACGTTTACGTAGATGTCGTGTGCGATGGCCGCGGAGGCTGCCAGTACCAGGCCGGAGACGACGGCGAGGATGGTAGCGAAGGCGACGGCGCACAGGAAGGCGAGGAAGAGGTCGCCGATGATCGGTGCGATGTCTGCGCCCATCTGCTGTGCCAGCATCAGGGTAGCCATGTTGCCGCCCGGGTCGACCGAGGTGATCCCCTGCGGGGTCAGGTGGATAGCGGCGCCGAAGCCGAGCAGGGTGGTCAGTACGTAGAAGCCGCCGATGATGAACATGGCGATGATGACGGACTTACGTGCGGCCTGGGCGGTCGGCACGGTGAAGAAGCGCATCAGGATGTGCGGCATGCCGGCGGTGCCGAGCACGAGGGCCATGCCCAGGGAGATCTGGTCCAGCGGGTTCTTCAGGTACAGGCCGGGCTCGAGGAAGCGCTGGCCGGCGTCGACGCCGGAGAGGATGACGCCATCTTTGAGCACCAGCTTGGAAACGTGGTCCTGGATCTCGGGGCTGCTCACGATGGTAGAGAAGAAGCCGATCGGGTTGAAGCCGGCCTTGATCATGACCAGGAAGGAGAGCAGGAAGGCGCCCGACATGAGCAGGCCCGCCTTGATGATCTGTACCCAGGTGGTGGCGACCATGCCGCCGAAGACGACGTAGCCGACCATGAGGACGCCGACGCCGATGATGGACATCTTGTAGGGGATGCCGATCAGAAGTGCCATGAGCTTGCCTGCACCGACCATCTGGGCGGTGAGGTAGAAGGTGGAGACAGCGACGGTGGAGAGGGCGGCGAAGGCGCGTACCGGTTTGGGCGAGGTCCTGAAGGAGAGGATGTCCCCCAGGGTGTACTTGCCCGCGTTGCGGCACGGTTCCGCCACGATCAGAAGCACGGTGATGTACGCCACCAGCCAGCCGACCGAGTACATGAACCCGTCATAGCCGTAGAGCGAGATGAGGCCGGAAATACCCAGGAAGGATGCTGCCGACATGTAGTCGCCGGCGATGGCCCAGCCGTTCTGGGTGCCGGTGATGCCGCCGCCCGCCGCGTAGAAGTCCGCTGCCGACTTGGTCTGCTTGGCTGCCCAGACCACGACGCCCATGGTGACGGCGATGATGATCATGAACATCCCGATGGTGATGGTCTTGTTGGTCTTCAGTTCCTTCTTGGCCGGTGCCGGGGCGGCAGGGGCAGGGGTGGCCACGGAAGCGGCTGCGTTGGGCGCGGGGGCTGCTGCTGTCGCGGCGGGCGCTCCCTGTGCTGCGGGTGCGCTCATCGCCGGGGCTGCGCCGGCTGCCGGGGCCTTCGCCTCTTCGGCATAGGCGGCTGCGGCGACCGAGAGGGCCAAGCTGGCTGCTATGAATATCTTCTTGATGGTCATGTCCTGTCCTCCTTTCCTAGAGATGTAATTCGTCGATCAGTTCCCTGGTCAACCGGTCAAAGTCCTTGTTGGCAACGTGGGAGTAGTAGAGTGCAATCCCCCAGGAGACGAAGAACTGGGAGAGTGCGAAGATGTACCCGAAATTGACCACGCCAATGATTTTGACCTTGAAGATTCCCGGTGTGTAGGCCGCCCCGATGGGGAGCAGGAAATAGTACACACAGGAGAAAATCCACCACCCGAAAAGGAAGGCCGTCTTCTTGTGATGTAGCTCCACGAACTTGGGATTTTTTGCGATTGCTTTCCAGTCGTACTGTTTTTCTGCCATGGTTGTCACTCCTTTCTCAGTAAGATGCGTTGCGGCGGCGTCCCGCCCCTCTGGTTTCAGTTACCGATAAATCCCCCTTTCCTGATCTCTAAATTTTGTTTCTAAAATCGTCGGTGCTGTTTTGCTGAAAATGGTTAAAGCGTTCTGTTTGGACCGCTGCTTTGCAAGTTACTGTTTTTGCGGAGTTGAATCGGTCGGATGCCCGGATCTGGCTCTTTGGTCTGCTTCCGCCCTCCGGCGCATTTTCCGTATACGTGAGTTTGTTGTACCACATGATTTTCAAATGTACAATAAAAATAAACAGCGTTCTAAATAAATTGGCGTCCGAAACGCGCCTTGTTTTACGATCTGGTTGGCTGCAAATATTGTAAATTACACGGTAAAAAAGAAAAGTGCACGGTAAATTATTTTTTATTATTGTTGGCTGGTGTCGCGGAAGGGAGCGTTTGGGCGGATTTTGTGCGGTTGTTTTGCGACTTGCTCAAACGCTGTCGCATTATTGTGTCAAACAATTCTGTTACTCAATTTCGCGTGCCGGTGAGCCCGCAGGCGCACTATCCCGTGACGAACGGGCTGGTCTTGGTGGCTGGCTGCAGGCTTGGGACTGGCTTTCACGGGTCAGGGCAGCTTTGTGAAGCCGTCACATGCCAGCTAATGACTGGAAGTGCCAATGTGCGGCGATTGTTTTAGCTTTGAGTGGAAATGGCAGAAGGTATGCTGACAGGCTTTGCATGAATGGGTCATGAGTAAATGGAAATTTGATGTGACAACGTTTGAGTTTCCAAGTATTTCGCCGGAAAAGGTTCCAAACAAAGGGGAAGCCATTGCTGGCTTCCCCTTTTGATACAGATGGATTCTGGAAAGGAACTATACTTGTTTTTCAGTTGTCAGTCGGTGCGAAGGTCCGTTCATTCGGATCGCCGCTGCGAACTCCATCCAGAAGATGAGATAGATGGAAATCATCAGGGAGAGCCCGATGTTGGCGTTCTCCGGCCCCAGGGCCTTGGAGAGGATCGGGGAGGCGAAGCCGGCGCCGAGGGTCCCGGTGGCCCGCTCCAGGAGGTAGAAGACGGGTAGGGTGATCAGGGTCCCGGCAAACATGATGGCGATGCCGCGTCCCCGTTTGACCCAGTACTTGGGCGAGAAGCCGAACATGCGCATGAAGATCACCACCAGGATGATCCAGACCGAGTAGTCGACGGCCGCATCGGGAAGGGCCAGCTTGTTCTTGACCAGGGCCACCTCGAGGATGGTGACCGCGAACAGCAGCACGAACATCCAGTTGAACTTCTCGTTGGCCTGGGTCTGCCAGTTGCGGCTGTCGGGGGCCGCGGTCTCGCGCATGGAGTGGTTCGGCGTCCCCAGCGCCGAGAAGAGGATGGCGAACCAGATCCCCGCGTTGTGGAACAGAAGCGAGGCGTGGTTGCCGGCCACGTTGGCGATGCGGGACATGGGATCCCGGGCAAAGTCGGCGGCGATGCGCATCAGGAACAGGTTCACGATCACCGAGCACATGATGATCACGGTGAGGGTGAAGATGCGCCGCGGCAAAAGGTACGGGTCGATCCGGTCCGGGAAGCCGAGGATGAAGGCGAACCAGATCAGGTACATGATGAGCGGGATGCCCAGGCAGATGCCGTACACCGAGTTGCCGGCGAAGTCCCCGTTCTGGGCGTAGATGATGTACTTGTCGTCGTTGTCGGGGTCGGTGTTGACCGCCTGCACCACTTCCTTGGGCACCTTTTTCACGTGGGGGAGAAGCCCCATGCCGTACCAGCCATGGTCGCCCTGCGTGGTGTCCACCACCCAGTACTGGTCCCCCATCATCTCGTCGAGCCCCTGGAAGATTCTCAGGGAAAAGGTCGCGCAGAGGACGACGACGACCAAAAGAAGAATCACGTTTGACAGTTTCATCGGCATGTGACGTTCCTCCCAATCGGCGCCAGGCGCGTTATTCCTTGTGGGTAGTCCAGAACATGGAGACCGCGTTGGCGGCGAAGAGGCCATAGAGCCACATAGTGTTCCAGGCCGGCCCGGACCAGTGGCTGCCGCGCCCGCCGCCAACCACGCCGGAGGCGATCACGATGCCGATCATGGCGGTAAAGGCTACCATGGCGACGGCGCGCAGGATCGCTGAGTTGCGCCAGGTATGCCGCTCCAACTCCTCAAGCCTCGAGAGCAGTTCAAGTTCTTTCTCACTCATCGCCGTTCTCCTTTTCCATTAGTAGTACAGAGCTGCTGTTGATTCGCCCCCGCCCGGCTTCACCCGTCGGCTACACCAGGCAGAGGTTGGAATCGAGTTGTCCCACCGGCATACGGTCGGACAGCTCCTGGTATTTGAGGCACTCCCGGTACCGGCAACTGCAGAAGGTGATGATCTGCTTCACGTCGTGCGGCGAGATGTAGCCGCAACCCACGTCGCAGTAATCATCATTTTTGCCGAAGAAGGGGCAGACCGTTGCTTCCTGCATAGGACCTCATACCTTTTTACAACGTAAAGAAAGGGTGACGTAGACAGTATTAGCAACTGCCGTACCAATTTGCCGTTTACCGGGGCTGGTGTCGTAAAGCCACCTGATTTCATGTGTTTGTGCCGGCAGGGGAGAAGGGCGGGCAGGAGGCGGCAAGGGGGCTTTCGCAAAATCGCGAAGAAAGATTAAAGGGGGACCAAGCGGGAGTTAACCTTTGGCGGCGGGCGCCGATTGCGTTGGATTGTCTTAAAGTGGCGTGAAAACGGGAGTTTGTACGGCTGGGGGTGGGTGGGGAACCCGGCTTTGCAAGCCTGCAACTGGGGCGGCGCCACTTTTTGCAATGCTGCAAAAGCGTCCGCCCCCTTTTTTTCGCGGCCTCAGCTGTTGTACTCGTCCTTGCGGATGCCGTACTTCTTGATCTTGCGGTAGATGGTGGCCATGTTGGTGCCGGCTTCCTTGGCGGCCGCCTCGACGTTGCCCTGGTTCTTGCGCAAAAGTCCCCTCAGGTACTCGGTCTCGAAGCGCATCAGCGCCTTGGAGTATTCGCCTTCCTCGGCGATGGCCTCGCCGGCGCTGTCGGTGGGGACCACCTCGATGAACTGGGACAAGACCGGCAGGGTGATGTAGTCGCTGCTCTCCATGGCGATGCAGGCCTCGATCACGTTCTTGAGCTGGCGGATGTTGCCCGGCCAGGCGAAGTCGACAGCGGCCTCCATGGCGTCGTGGCTGAGCCCCTTGATCTGGGTGCCGAACTTGGCGTTTTGCAGCGAGATGAAGTGCGCCGCCAAAAGGGCGATGTCGTCTCTGCGCTGGCGCAGCGGGGGGAGGTGGATGTTGACCACGTTGAGCCGGTAGTAGAGGTCCTCGCGGAACTCCCCGGCCTTGACCGCCTGCTTCATGTCGGCGTTGGTGGCCGAGAGGATGCGGACGTCGACCTTGGTCGGGGTCGGGTCGCCCAGCCGGTTGAACTCCTGCTCCTGGAGAAAGCGCAAGAGCGTCTTCTGCACGGTCATGGGGAGGTTGCCCACCTCGTCCAGGAACAGTGTCCCCCCGTCGGCGGTTTCCAGGAGGCCGCGCCGGTTCTCGGTGGCGCCGGTGAAGGCTCCCTTCTTGTAGCCGAACAGCTCGCTCTCCAGAAGCGAGGCGGGAAGGGCGCCGCAGTTGATGGCGACGAACTTCTTCTCCTTCCTGGGGGAGTTGTAGTGCACGGCCTGGGCGATCAACTCCTTGCCGGTGCCGGACTCGCCGGTGATGAGCACCGAGGTGTCGCGCACGGCGAGCTTCTCCACCCGCTCCAGCACCTCTTTCAGCGCCGTGGAGGCCCCGATGATGTTGCCGAAGTTGAAGCGCCCCACCAGTTCCTCGCGCAGCTCGCGGTTCTCCTCCATGAGGCGGGTGTGCTGCAGCGCGTTCTTGACCCGGTACAAAAGCTCCTCGGGTTCGAAGGGCTTGGTGAGCATGTCGTAGGCCCCCTTTCTGAGGGCCTGGATGGACATCTCCACGGTGGCGTAGGCGGTCACCATGATTACCGGTATGGCGGGATCCTTCTGCTTCACCTTCTGCAAAAGCTCCAGCCCGTCCATGCCCGGCATCTTGATGTCGGTGACCAGCAGGTCCCACTGCCCGGCCTGGAAGCTCTCGGCGGCCTCGAAGCTCCTGGTGAACGCGGATACGGCGTAACCGTTATCCGACAGGACCGCCTCCATCATCCGGCACAGCCCCTCCTCGTTGTCTACCAACATCACCCGTTTCTTGGTCATGGACCTACTCCGTCAGCCGCGCTTGGCGGTCATTGTTAGCAGTATTCTTCCCTTTGCAGGGGGAGGCGCACCTCGACCGTGGTTCCCACGCCCATCTCGCTCTCGATGCCGATCTTGCCGTGGTGCTGCTCCACGATCTGCCTGGTGATGGCAAGCCCGAGGCCGGTCCCCTTCACCTTGGTGGTGAAGAAGGGCTCGAAGATGCGCTCCATGTGCTCCGGCGATATGCCGGCGCCGTTGTCGCGGAACTTGAGGCTCACCCACTCCTCGCCCCCGGGCTCCGTGCTCACCACCAGCTCGCCCCCCTTCTGCATGGCCGCGCCCGCGTTGAGGATCAGGTTGATGGCCACCTGGCGCAGCTGGTCGCCGTCCACCATGATGGGCGGCAGGGTGCGGTCGAAGCTCTTCTTCACGGTGACGTGGTGCATGTCGGTGTGGTTGGCGGCGAAGTCGACGATCTGTTCCAAAAGGTCGTTGATGTCCGTCTCCTCCAGGACCGGCTGCGGGGTCCGGGCGTAGGAGAGGAGATCCTGCACGATCTTCTTGCAGCGCTTGCTCTCCCGCTTGATCTCGTGGATGAACTTGTAGTTGGGGTCCTCCGGGGTGAGCTTCTTCTCGATGTAGGCCGCGTACCCCAGGATGACCCCCAGCGGGTTGTTGATCTCGTGGGCCACCCCCGAGGAGAGCACCCCCAGCGAGGCCATCTTCCCCTGCTGGGCGAGATTGGCCTCGAGTTCCTTGTTGTGCTTGATGATCCTGGTCATCCGGTTGAAGGCGTGGGCGAGCTCGCCCAACTCGTCCTCGCTCTCCACCGGCATGGTCTCGTCCAGCCTTCCCTGCTTGACCTTGCGGATCACCTCGATCATGCGGCTGATGGGCTCGGTCATGACGCGCGAGGCGAGCAGCACCATGAACACCGACAGCACCGAGATCAGGATGGTGAGCACCACCATGCTCTCCAGGATGCGCCCCTTGATGGCGTTGGCCTCCTGGTAGAATTCCTCCTCGTAGGAGCCGACGGCCACGATCCAGTTCCAGGGCTCGAAGTACTCGTAGCGCACGATCTTCATGCGCGGCGCCTCTTCACCCTTGTTCTTCCAGGGGTAGCGGATCCAGCCGTTTTTGCGCTCGCACATCTCCTTGATGAAGTGCTGGCCGTTGAAGTCCTGGGCGTTGAGGAAGTTCCGCCCCTCGCCGGTGGGATGGATCATGAAGTTGCCGGAGCTGTCCATGGCGTAGATGTAGCCGGTCTTGCCCACCTTCTTGCTCTTGATCTTCTCCTTGAGTGCCTCGAAGGAGCGGCGCTCGAAGGCCAAGTCCTCGTAGGTCTCCTCGAGGTAGCCGCCGGCGGCGATGATCCAGTCCCACTCCTTGAAGTAGCGGTAGGCGACCACCTTCTTCCTGAGCGATTTGTCGCCCAGTGCCGCGTTCTTCCAGGGATAGACGATGTAGAGCACCTCGCCGGGCTTGGCGCGGTGCGCCTTCTCGATCATCTCCTTGATGAAGTAGCGGCCGGTCTCGTCCCGGCTGTCGGAGACGTTGGCGCCTTCCTGGGCCACGTGGACCTTCAGGTCGCCGCGGCTGTTCATGGCGTAGATGTAGCCGGTCTTGCCGACGTTCACCTTCAAAAGGGCGTTTCTGGCCTCGTGCATCGCCGTGGCCAGGTCCATGCGCCCGGACTTCTGCAGGTTGTGCTGGCTCTTGACCACGTTATAGGCCAGCTCGCTCACCGTCTTAAGTTCTTCGTGGAAGGTCTTTTCCTTGTCCTGCTTGTAGACCTGGAACTGCTGGTAGTGGGAGTTGAGAAGGTCGACCGTGAACGAGGCCATGTGCTGCAGGTCGTCCTTGCTGGTCTGGGTGATGCCGAGGTAGGCCTGCTTGGTGGAGATGTAGCCGATGATGCCACCCACCAGGAAAATCGGGATGATCACCAGGGGGAGCACCAGGACCACCATCTTCCAGCGCAGCTTCAGGTTCTTTATGACATTGAAGAGATATCTCTGCACTGCGCCCCCGGAAAAATCCGTTTCTTTTCGCCGCCATTGTCGTGACTCCGTGCACGCGGCGGCGCTGCATTTTGCTTTAGATTACTGGCTTTGCGTCAGCCAAACAGCTTTTTGCAAATACTACGGGTAGAGTAAGCGCGATACTACCGTATACGGTGCGAGAAATGCCAGCCTTTTTTCGCAATTCTGCAAAAAAATGAGTATACTGTGACAGATTTTTCCCGGGAGAGAGTCATGGAGATTCCGCGTTACCCACAAAGCCGCGCCATCGACCTGCAGGACAAGCCGCTGTTGGACAGGCTTTTCGCCGAGTTGCAGCCTCGGGTTTCGGAGCTGACCTTCGCGAACCTGTACCTGTTCCGCAAGGTGCACGAGTACCGGCTGACGCTGTTGGGGGACGCGGTGCTGGCCCTGGGGCGCGGCTACGACGGCTCCACCTATTTCCTGCCTCCCTTTGGCGGCGACATCGCCGCGGCGACGCGGGAGCTTTTGGACCAGGGGCTCACCCTGTACGGCGCCGACGACGGCTTCCTGGAGCGCCACCTGGACGGGGGGGAGGGGCTGGAGGCGCTGGCGGACCGCAACAATTTCGACTACCTGCACCTGAAGGATGAGATGGCGCAGTTAAGCGGGAAGCAGTACCACAAGAAGAAGAACCGGGTGAACTACTTTCTCAATCGCCACCGGCACCAGGTGGAGATCCTCAATGACGGGCACCTCGCGGGGGCGCTGGCGCTGTTAGGGGAGTGGGGCCGGGTCAGGACCGAGATCGTGCCGCGGGGGACGGGGCAGGGGGGCTCGGTGCAGGGGGAGATCGAGGGCGCGGCGGAGGCGCTCAGGCTGCACCGCGAGCTGGGGCTTTCCGGGGTGGTGATCCTGGTGGATGGTGCGGTGCGCGGCTTTGCGCTGGGGGAGAGGCTGAACCGGGAGACGGCGGTGTGTCACTTCGAGAAGGGGGATCTCTTCATGGAGGGGCTGTACCAGCTTTTGGACCGGGAGTTCTCCCGGCTTTTGTTCACCGATTGCACCTATCTCAACCGCGAGCAGGACTTGGGCGAGGAGTCGCTTAGGCAGGCGAAGCTGTCCTACCACCCGGTGGAGCTGGTGGTGAAGTATAGGGTGAAAAAGGCAGGGGCTAGGGGCTAGGGGGATGAGACTGGCTGTAGGGGCGAATAATTATTCGCCCAACCGCCGGTGCACCTTCATCCGCGGTCGGCGCACGAGGCGCCGGTGCCACCGGGGCGAATGTTTATTCACCCCTACAGGCGGACGCAAGGAAACGTTCCAACTCCTCGGCGGCCCGGTCGAAATCCTCCATGTCCAGCTGGTAGTCCGCTTCCCAGGTCCGGTTCTTATAGTAGACCTTGTCGTAGTAGTCGCAGACCAGCCCCTTCATGAACTCTTCCATCTCCCAGCGCTCCAGGTTTTCGGCCAGTTCGTCGCAGCGCTTGCCGCCCAGCTTCTTCCTGATGCGCTGCAGCGCCACCGCCATCTCCTCCTTGTACTCGGGAAGGCCGTACTCCTCGATCAGCCTGGCCACCCGGGTCTCGAGACTGGCGTGGCACCAGACCCGGATTCCCTGCGCCATCTTCTGGTAGAAATCCCCCGGCAGCGACACGCGGCCGATGCGCTCGCTTTCCCCTTCGAGGATGAGCGGCTGTCCTGCCGGCGCCTTGCGAATGGCGTCCCACAACAGTGATTCGAAGCGCTTCTGGGTGAGGTCCTGGTTCAGGCCGAGTTGTCCGAAGGCGGAACCGCGGTGACAGGCGAGCCCTTCCAGGTCGAGCACCGAGTTGCCCCGTGCCTCAAGGCGCTGCAACAGCGTGGTCTTGCCGATGCCGGTCATGCCGTGCAGCACGATGAGCGGCGTCTTGGGGAGGAAGGGGTTGAAGTAGCCGCCGACCACGTGCCGGTAGCTCTTGTAGCCGCCGATCAGCTGCACCGCCTTCAGCCCGGCCAGGTCGAGTATCGAGGTGACCGTCTTGCTGCGCAGTCCGCCGCGCCAGCAGTAGACCAGGATGGGGCGGCCGCAGGCAGCGTCGGCTATCTGGCGCACCATCTCCGGGAAGCGGTGCGCGGTCATTTCCAGGCCGCGCCGGCGCGCGGCGTAGGGGCCGGCCTCCTTGTGCAGGATGCCGATCTCCACCCTTTCCTCGTTGTCCAAAAGCGGGACGTTGATGGCGCCGGGGATATGGTCCTCTTGGTATTCCAGGGGGGAACGGACGTCCACCAGCAGGTGGCTGTCCAGAAGTTCTTCGTTGAATGGGGTCGTTTCCACGTACACAGGCTCCTTTTTGGCGGGCTCATTATAGAGATGCGCCGCATCGATTGCAACAATCAGGGCGAATAATTATTCGCCCCTACAGTAATCGCTGCACCGGTAGTACCCATTCCTCAAAGCCCGGAAGCCCTTCATAGCAGGCGCCTTTTCAGTTGAGGGTTTCTCACTTTTATGGTAGCGTACACTGTTTTTTTTATCCTGTTTTCACTGCTAAGGAGATTTCATAGATGTTTGGCGCGCTTATAAAGAAGTTTGTCGGGAGCAAGAACGAGCGGGAACTGAAGCGTCTTTGGCCTATCGTGGAGCGCATCAACCAGCTGGAACCCGAGATGGTCAAGCTCTCCGACGACGAGCTGCGCGGCAAGACCGCCCAGTTCAAAGAGCGCTATGCCAAGGGGGAGAGCCTGGACTCCATGCTCCCCGAGGCGTTCGCCGTCTGCCGCGAGGCGGGCAAGCGCGTGCTCGGCATGCGCCACTTCGACGTGCAGCTGATCGGCGGCATGGTGCTCCACTCCGGCAAGATCGCCGAGATGAAGACCGGCGAGGGCAAGACCCTGGTGGCAACCCTCCCGTCCTATTTGAACGGCATCTCCGGCAAGGGCGTGCACGTGGTCACGGTCAACGACTACCTGGCCAAGCGTGACGCCGACTGGATGGGGCGCATCCACAAGTTCCTGGGGCTCTCCGTCGGGGTCATCGTGCACGGTCTGGAGGACTGGGAGCGCCGCGAGGCCTACGCCGCCGACGTCACCTACGGCACCAACAACGAGTTCGGCTTCGACTACCTGCGCGACAACATGAAGTTCGACCTGGCCGACTACGTCCAGCGTCCCTTCAACTTCGCCGTCGTGGACGAGGTCGACTCCATCCTCATCGACGAGGCGAGGACCCCGCTCATCATCTCCGGTCCCACCGAGGACTCCACGGACAAGTACTACATCATCGACCGCATCATCCCCATGCTCAAGAAGGGGGAGGTGATCGAGGTCGAGGCCAACACCCTCTCCGGCAAGAGAAAGACCTACACCGGCGACTTCACCGTGGACGAGAAGGCGAAGAGCGCCACCCTCACCGAGGAAGGGGTGCTCAAGGTCGAGAAGCTCCTGAAGATCGACAACCTGTACGATCCGCGCAACATGGAGATCCTGCACCACACCCAGCAGGCGCTCAGGGCACACGCCCTGTTCAAGCGCGACGTGGACTACGTGGTGCGCGACAACGAGGTCCTCATCGTCGACGAGTTCACCGGCCGTCTCATGCCGGGGCGCCGCTGGTCCGACGGCCTGCACCAGGCCATCGAGGCCAAGGAAGGGGCGAAGATCGAGAACGAGAACCAGACCCTCGCCACCATCACCTTCCAGAACTACTTCCGCATGTACGAGAAGCTGTCGGGCATGACCGGTACCGCCGACACCGAAGCGGAGGAATTCCACAAGATCTACAAGCTGGACGTCGTGGTCATCCCGACCAACCGTCCGCTTTTGCGCCCGGACTTCCCGGACGTCATCTACAAGACCGAGCGTGAGAAGTTCAACGCGGTCATCGCCGAGATCAAGGAGCTGCACGAAAAGGGGCAGCCGATCCTGGTCGGCACCATCTCCATCGAGAAGTCCGAGCAGTTGGCCGAGCTCATGAAGCGCGAGGCAATCCCGCACTTCGTCCTCAACGCGAAGCAGCACGAGCGCGAGGCGGAGATCGTGGCCCAGGCCGGCCGCAAGGGGATGGTCACCATCGCCACCAACATGGCGGGCCGTGGTACCGACATCCTCCTGGGCGGCAACCCCGACGGCCTGGCGCGCCAGGAGTACGGCGGCACGCCGGACTCCAAGGCGGAGGCGTTCGTGCAGGCCTACGTCGAGGCGCAGGCCAACGGCCAGTCCGAGAAGGAGCTTTTGCAGGCGCTGGAGCGTGACTACCCCGGCTGCAGCGCGGCCGTTGCCGGCTACCTGGACGCCCACGAGGAGATCGATTTCGAGGAGCTGCAGGGGCTGGTGCTCCCCGTGTTCAAGAAGCAGTTCGACGCCATCGTCGACAAGTACAAGCCCACCTGCGCCGCCGAGCATGACGAGGTGGTGGCCCTGGGCGGCCTGCACATCCTGGGCACCGAGCGCCACGAGTCGCGCCGTATCGACAACCAGTTGCGCGGCCGTTCCGGCCGTCAGGGCGACCCGGGCTCCTCGCGCTTCTACCTCTCGCTGGAGGACGACCTCTTGCGCATCTTCGGTTCCGAGCGCGTCTCCATGATCATGGACAAGCTGGGCATCGAGGAGGGCGAGGCGATCACCCACGGGCTGATCACCAGGGCCATCGAGAACGCCCAGAAGAAGGTCGAGGCGCACAACTTCGAGATCAGGAAGCACCTGATCGAGTACGACGACGTCATGAACAAGCAGCGCGAGGTGATCTACACCCAGAGAAAGGAGATCCTCGCCGGCAACGAGATCCGGAAGAGCTTCGTGGGCATGCTGGACGAGACCGTGACCGACGTGGTCCAGGCCTTCGTCATAGACCGCACCCCGGCGCGCGAGTGGGACTGGCAGGGGATCACCGACACGGTGTTCCGGCTGTTCGGCTTCAACCTCGACCTCACCCCGGAGCTTTTCGACCGCATCACCCCGGTCAACTTCGAGGAGACGCTGAGAAGCGGCAGCCGCGATCGTTTCAACCAGAAGGTCACCGAGTTCGGCGACGAGCTCATGGACCACCTGATCAAGGTGATCATGCTCCAGGTCATCGACACCCAGTGGAAGGACCACCTTCTCTCCATCGACCACCTGAAGGAAGGGATCGGCCTGCGCGGCTACGGCCAGAAGGATCCGAAGCAGGAGTACAAGCGCGAGGCGTACCAGCTGTTCATGGACATGATGAACAGGATCCGCCAGGAAGTGGTGGAGAAGATCTTCTGGGTGCAGGTCGGCACCGAAGAGGATCTGGAGCAGTACGAGCTGGAGCAGCCCAAGCCGCAGAAGATGGTCTTCAACCTGGTCGAGGAAGAGGAAGAAGAGGCGCCCGGCAAGGGCGGCACCGCCAAGAGCGCGAGGAATGCCGGCCGCAACGAGCCCTGCCCCTGCGGCAGCGGCAAGAAGTACAAGAAGTGCTGCGGCAAGTAAGAAGCCGTTCAACGTTCAACGTTCGACGTTAAAGGACCGCACATCTGCGATATAACTGGCGTGGTGACTTGTCCCCGCACAGTTTCGCAGGTGCAGCCTGATAGAACATTGAGCGTGAAGGTAAGGGCCCACCGTTACCGGTAGCCGTACCGATTCGTCGGCCGCAGGCAACTAGCACTATTGAACATTGAACGTTGAACGTCGAACGGATGTTGACAGGTAGCCGTACCGGTCCGCCGGCCTCAGGCAACCAGCTCTATTGAACATTGAACGTTGAACGTTGAACCGTTTCTGGAGGTTCTATGAAAGGTTTTCGCTTTTCCGCCGTCGAGGCGGCGATCAAGAAGCCGGGCCGGCTCGACCTGGCGCTGATATTCTCCGATTTCCCCGCCCAGGTGGCGGCGGTCTATACCACCAACAAGGTGCAGGCAGCCCCTGTTATCATCTCGCGGCAGCGCTCGGAAAGCGGCAACTGCCGCGCGCTCCTGGTCAACAGCGGTAACGCCAACGCCTGCACCGGCGCACAGGGGATGACCGACGCCCTCGAGTGCGGCAGGAGAACCGCCGAGGCGCTGGGGCTGTCCGACGAGGAGCTCCTGATCGCCTCGACCGGCGTCATCGGCCAGGCCCTCCCCATGGAGCGCTTCAGAAAGGGGATCCAGCCGCTCGTGGACGGGCTCGACCACGGCACGCTGGACGACGTGGCCAAGGCCATCATGACCACGGACACCTTCGAGAAGATCGAGCGCAGAAGCGGCGAGGCCGGCGGCAAACCCTACAGCATCTGGGGCGTCGCCAAGGGCGCGGGGATGATTCATCCCAACATGGCCACCATGCTCTCGTTCCTGGTGACCGACGCCGCGGTCGACGGCGCGTTCCTGAAAAGCGCCTTCACCCAGGCGGTGGACGGCTCCTTCAACGCCATCACCGTGGACAACGACACCTCCACCAACGACACGGCGCTCATCTTCGCCAACGGCGCCGCGGGCAACCCGGTCATCAAGGGGGGGACCCCGGAGGGGACCGCCTTCGCCGCGCTGTTGCACGACCTGCTCCTCTCCCTTGCCAAGCTGATCGTGAAGGACGGCGAGGGGGCGACCAAGTTCGTCGAGATCAGGGTGAAAGGGGGCGCGACCCAGGCGGACGCCAAGAAGGCCGCGCTTGCCGTCGCCAACTCGATGCTGGTGAAGACCGCCTTCTTCGGACAGGACGCCAACTGGGGCAGGATCATCGCGGCCGTCGGGTACTCCGGCGCCCAGGTGGAGCAGGAGCGGGTAGAGATCCTGTTCGACGACGTGGTCATGGCCACCGGCGGCATCTTTGCCGGCGGCGACGCCGAGGCGGCAGGCACCCGCGTGCTGCAGCAAAAAGAATTCAAGGTCACCATCGATCTCAAGATCGGCGGCGGCGAGGCGGTGGTGTACACCAGCGACCTCACCTACGACTACGTCCGCATCAACGGCGACTACAGGACCTGATCAGGCGCCCAACGCTGCCGCTTCCCGCCCGGGGCGGCGCCGGCTGCAAGCCGGTTATCCCACTCTCCGCAAACGCTGCTGGAGGCACAATGAGCCGTACCACGATTGTTTCGACCGCAACCGCTGTACTGTTAACCCTCGCCGGCTGGAGCCAATCGTGGGCGGGCGACCTGAAAATCACGGAGATGGCGGTCACCACCAAGATCGTCAAGGGAAACCCGATCGACTCGGTGCGCCGCATCTCGTCCACCTCGGTCAAGGCCCTGTACTGCTTCACCAGGTTCTCGGCGCCGGAAGACACCGACACCACCATCAAGCAGATCTGGTACCTGAACGACGAGGCGGTGGCGGAGTACGAACTGCCGGTGAAGGGAGCGCACTGGCGCACCTACAGCCGCAAGGTGGTGGAAAAAGGCCTCTCCGGGGACTGGCGTTGCGACGCGGTGGACAGCGAGGGGAAGGTCCTCAAGTCGGTCAGTTTCAGGATGAACTAAACAGGGCAGTAGCCAGCAAGGACCGAGAGAGTCACTTTGAGATTGAACACGTATTTTAGGGTGCGCTTGCGCCCCCTGTTGAGCAGTATCTGCGGCTGCATGCTGGTCATCCTGCTCGCCACCGCAGCCCGCGCCGCCGACCAGCCCCGCATCGACTCCCTGATGAACGAGGCCATGGCACGCAACCTCATCGCCGGCGGGGTCGTCCTCATCGGCAACCGCGACAAGGTCCTCTTCGAGAAGGCCTACGGACGCATCTCCCCGTTTCCCGACGCACCTCCCATGGTCACCGACACCATCTTCGACGTCGCCTCGCTGACCAAGGTCATCGCGACGACCCCCTCCATCCTGAAACTGGCGGAAGAGGGGAGGATCTCGCTGCTCGACCCGGTCACCAAGTGGTTCCCGGAACTGGCGGGAAAGGGGAAGGACGCCATCCTGGTGATGAACCTGCTTACCCACACCTCGGGGCTGGACGACGTCCCGCTTGCCAGCGCCAATCCCATGCAGAGCGCCATCGAGGGCGCCGCCGCCCAGAAGCTCAAGGGCGAGGTGGGGAGCCGCTTCCGCTATGCCGACTTGAACTTCATCCTGCTCGCCGAGCTGGTGCGCCGCGCCACCGGCGCTCCGCTCGACCTCTACGCGCAGGTCTCCTTCTACCGCCCGCTGGGCATGACCGACACCGCGTTTCACCCCAAGGAGGCTGCGCGCTGCTCCGGGACCATCAGCGACGACCGCGTCCTCTTCGGAGAGCCCCAGGACTACCTCTGCCGCCAGTTGGGGGGCGTAGCCGGGCACGCCGGTCTCTTCGCCACCGCCCGGGACCTGTCCCGCTTCTGCCGCATGATGCTCGCGGGCGGCATGCTGGACGGGAGACGCGTGCTCGCCAAGCGCACGGTGGAGCAGATGACCGCACCCTACTTCTCCCGCGGCGGGACCGTGGTCAGGGGGCTGGGCTGGGACATCTCCTCTCCCTTCTCGGCGCCCCGGGGACAGGGCTTCTCCCGGGTCTCCTTCGGCCACACCGGGTACTCCGGGACGTCGATCTGGATCGACCCGGCCACCGATACCTTCGTCATCCTGCTCACGTCGCGCCTGGAGTACAAAAAGGTCCACGAGATCAACAAGTTGCGCGGCGATATCTCCACGCTTGCCGCGCAGATCTTCGGTATTCCCGTCGAGTTCGGGGACATGGCACGTTTCAATGACGAGTGATTAATAAGAAAGGGCAAAAACCTTGACACCCTACGCCCTTTATGCTAGCTTTTTTTACCATTTTTAGTGTCATACTGGTTGTATTTGCGCCTTATTACCAACCGTCATTTCTGTCTGTCCAATATGCGAGAAATCCTGTGAGCCTTTTCCCGGATCCTCTCTGTATCAGCCGGACGACTCGAATTTGTCGTGGCAACACAACTCCTGCAGAAAGCTTCCTAAGTAGAGGGGGGATAGATGGGCAATAGACTGCTCCTCGCCGATGACAGCATCACCATTCAGAAGGTCGTGGCGATCATCTTCGCCAACGAGGAGTTTGAACTGACCGTTGTCGACAACGGTACTGCTGCCCTTGACAAGGCGCGGGAGACCAAGCCCGACGTGATGCTGGTCGACGCGCTGATGCCCGGCAAGACCGGCTACGAGGTGTGCGCCGAGATCCGCCGCGACCCCGTGCTGGGCGCGGTTCCCATCATCCTCCTGATCGGCGCCTTCGAGCCGCTGGACGAGGAGAAGGCGCGCGAATGCGGCGCCGACGCCACCATTTCCAAACCGTTCGAATCGCAGCAGTTGATCGACCGGGTCAAGGAGATGCTGGAGCTGGGCAAGACCCGCAAGACCGCTCCCCCGGTGGCTCAGCCCGCAGCCGCTGCGCCCGCCGCCGAAGAGATCTGGGGTGACCTCTCCTCGCTCGATGCCATGGCCCCGGCCGCGGCAGCGCCGGCCGCCGCAGCACCCGCAGCACCCCCGGCACCCGCCGCGGAGGACATCTGGGAGAGCGTGGGCATGGAGACCGAGCCCGCCTGGGAAGAGCCTGCCGCTGCACAGGAGCCGGTCTGGGAAGCCCCGGCAGCCCCGGCGCAGCCAGTCGCTGCCGCACCGGCGGCGCAGGTGGAACCGGTCGAGGCGAGCATGGAGGACGACCTTTGGGGCGCCTTCGAGCTCGAGGAGGAGACGCCCGCCGCTGCAGAGGCGCCGTCCGAGCTGTTCGGCGTCGTGGAGCCGGAAGGCGCCTTCGAGACCGAGTTTGAGGCGGAGGAAGTTTTCAGCTTCGACGAGTCGGAAGAGATTGAAGAGACCGGCCCCGCCCTGGAACTGGAAGAGCCGGCGGTGGATTCCTCGCTCACCGTCAGCGAAGAAGAGTTCTTCGCCTTCGGCGAGGAGCCCGAGGCTGCCGCAGTAGTGGTGCCCGCGCAGGCCGAGACCCAGGCCGAGGCGGAGGCGTTCGGCGTGCCCGAGTATGAGCCGTTCGAGTTCGACGTGGAGGAGCCCGCGCCTGAGGCCGTAGCGCCGGCGGCACCTGTTGCGCCCGCTGCTCCCGCTGCTCCCGTTGCTCCCGTTGCTCCCGTTGCTCCCGTTGCGCCTGCAGCGGCCGCACCGGTTCAGGCGGCACCTGCCGCGGCACCGGCAGCACCCGCAGCGCAGCCGGTTGCCGTCCCCGAACTTACCGAAGACCAGCTGGTGGCTGCCCTCTCCAAGGTGTCGCGCGAGGTGATCGAGCGAATCGTCTGGGAAGTGGTGCCGGACCTGGCCGAGGTCATTATCAAGGAAGAGATCAGGAAACTGAAGAGCGGCGTACGCGGCTAACGCGGACGTCCCTCCCATCCGCTTATGAAACAGGGGATTTCACGATCCCCTTTTTTCATACTTGGAGACTCCCCCTGACGCCCTGACCTCCCTCTCCCCCTGGGAGAGGGTCGGGGTGAGGGCGTTGCAACAGGCGATGTCCCTGCGGTGGCGTCTCCCTCACCCGGCCTTCGGCCACCCTCTCCCGGGGGGAGAGGGTACCTGGGTGGGCTGCCGCGCAGGCGCTTACGAAACTTTCAAGCTGTGCAGGGCACCCCCTGCTAAAGCATTTTTCTTATGAGGTAGATTAGATGGCAAACAAAGAGCTGGAAAAGGTTTACGAGCCGAAGAGCGTTGAGCAGAAGTGGTACCAGGAGTGGGAAGGGAAGGGCTACTTTCACGCCGCCGTCCCCTCCGACAAACCGGGCTACTCCATCGTCATCCCCCCCCCGAACATCACCGGCGTGCTGCACATGGGTCACGCCCTGAACAATACCCTGCAGGACATCCTGTGCCGCTGGAAGCGGATGAGCGGCTACAACGTGCTCTGGATGCCGGGCACCGACCACGCGGGTATCGCGACCCAGAACGTGGTCGAGCGCCAACTGGCCGCGGAAGGCAAGGATCGCTTCGAACTGGGCCGCGACGCCTTCATCGAGCGGGTCTGGCAGTGGAAGGGCGAGTCCGGCGGGCAGATCATCGGCCAGCTCAAAAGGCTCGGCGCCTCCTGCGACTGGGAGCGCGAGCGCTTCACCATGGACGCCGGTCTCTCCAAGGCGGTGCGCGAGGTGTTCGTGCGCCTGTACGAAGAGAAGCTCATCTACCGCGACAACCGCCTGATCAACTGGTGCCCGCGCTGCCACACCGCGCTCTCCGATATCGAGGTCGAGCACGAGGACAAGGCGGGGAACCTCTGGCACCTGCGCTACCCGGTAGTCGGGAGCGACGAGTACGTGGTGGTCGCCACCACCCGTCCCGAGACCATGCTGGGCGACACCGCGGTGGCCGTGCACCCCGAGGATGAGCGCTACAGCCACCTGATCGGCAAGAAGGTGCTGCTCCCGCTGGTGAACCGTGAGATCCCCGTCATCGGCGACGACTACGTCGACCGCGAGTTCGGTACCGGCGTGGTGAAGATCACCCCGGCGCACGACTTCAACGACTTCGAGATGGGCCTGCGGCACAACCTGGACCGCATCAACGTGTTCGACGAGTCCGGCGTGGTCAACGCCGCCGGCAAGCAGTACGAGGGGATGGACCGCTTCGCCGCCAGGAAGCAGGTGGTGGCCGACCTCGAGGCGGCCGGGCTCCTGGAGAAAATCCAGGATCACGCCCTTTCCGTCGGCGGCTGCTACCGCTGCAAGACCGTGGTCGAGCCCTACATGTCCCTGCAGTGGTACGTGAAGGTGGGGCCGCTGGCCGAGCGCGCCCTCGGCGCCGTCAAGGACGGGCGCACCAAGATCGTGCCGCAGCAGTGGGAAAACACCTACTACGACTGGATGGAGAACATCCGCGACTGGTGCATCTCGCGCCAGATCTGGTGGGGTCACCGCATTCCCGCCTGGTACTGCGACCACTGCGGCCACATCACCGTGGCCAAGGAAGATCCGACCGCGTGCAGCCAGTGCGGCTCCGACGAGATCCGCCAGGAAACCGACGTGCTGGACACCTGGTTCTCCTCGGCCCTGTGGCCCTTCTCCACCATGGGGTGGCCGGAGAAGACCCCGGAGTTGTCCGCCTTCTACCCGACCTCCTGCCTGGTCACCGGCTTCGACATCCTCTTCTTCTGGGTGGCCCGCATGATGATGATGGGGCTGCACTTCATGGACGAGGTCCCCTTCACCGACGTCTACATCCACGCCCTGGTGCGCGACGCCCAGGGGCAGAAGATGTCCAAGTCCAAGGGGAACGTCATCGATCCGCTCACCGTGATCGACGCCTACGGCACCGACGCCTTCCGCTTCACCCTGGCCGCCTTCGCGGCGCAGGGGCGCGACATCAAACTCGCCGAGGAGAGGATCGCCGGTTACCGCAACTTCGCCAACAAGATCTGGAACGCCTCCCGCTTCGCCATGATGAACCTGGAAGGCTTCGACCCGGACCAGGTCGACGTCGCGTCGCTCAAGCTTTCCAACGCCGACCGCTGGATCCTGTACCGTCTGAACGAGGCCGCCACCTCGGTCGATTCCGCCCTTACCGGGTTCCGCTTCAACGAGGCGGCCAGCGAGCTGTACCGCTTCACCTGGAGCGAGTTCTGCGACTGGTACATCGAGCTCGCCAAGGACGATCTCTACAAGGGTGACGCCGAGCGCCAGGCCGCGGCCAAGTACGTGCTCTGGCTGGTGCTGGAGAACCTCTTGCGCCTCTTGCATCCGTTCATGCCCTTCATCACCGAGGAGATCTGGCAGGCCCTGCCCAAGAGAAACGGCGCCGCCGATTCCATCATGATCTCCGACTTCCCGACCCCGTGCGCGGAGTGGGCGGACTACGCCTCCGCCGCCGCTGAGATGGAGCTGGTCATGGAAGTGATCAAGGGGATCAGGAACATCAGGGGCGAGATGGAAGTGGCCCCCAGCAAGCAGATCGCCGCCATCCTCGACTGCAAGTCGGAGGCGAGCCTCAAGCTGCTCAAGAAGAACGAAGTCTATGTGATGAGCCTGGCCCGTCTCTCCGACCTCGCCATCGGCCAGGGGATCGAGCGTCCCGCCGAGGCCTCCTTGCAGGTGGCCGGCGACGTGGAGATCATCGTGCCGCTCAAGGGGCTGGTGAACGTCGAGGAAGAAGAGAAGCGTCTCAACAAGGAGATCGCCAAGATCGAGAAGGACATCGAGTTCCTCTCCAAGAAGCTTGAGAACCCGAGCTTCATCGAGCGCGCCCCCGCCGACGTCGTCGAAAAAGAGCGCGAGAAGATCGCCGACTTCGGCAACAAGAAGAAGCTCCTCCAGGAGAGCCTGGAGAAGATACTGAGGCTGAAGTAAGAACGGCCGTTCAACGTTCAAGGTTCAACGTTTGAGTCCACACCACTTCGTGGCACCGAGTCGCTACGGCACGTGCCACAAGGTGAGGAAAGATTTTAACGTCGAACGTTGAACGTTGAACGGCTTCTGAGGTTTCCTTGACTCCCTACATCACCTACGCCGTATTCGCTTTCCTCTTTGGGGCCGTTGTGGGCTCCTTCCTGAACGTCTGCATCTGCAGGATGCCGAGCGGCGAATCGGTGGTGTCGCCTCCGTCGCACTGCCCCAAGTGCGACTACCAGATCCGCTGGTACGACAACATCCCCATCCTGAGCTACCTGCTGCTGGGCGGGAAATGCCGCTCCTGCAAAACCCCGATCTCGATCCAGTACCCGCTGGTCGAGCTCTTAAACGGCCTGCTTGCCCTGGCCCTTTTCTTCAAGTTCTTCCCCCAGCGCCTGTTCGCCGAAGGGGCGCCGATCCAGTACCTGTTCACCGGCATGTTCTACTTCGGCGTGCTCTTTTTCTTCTGCAGCGCCCTTGTCGTGGTCACCTTCATCGACCTTGAGCACCAGATCATCCCGGACCGCATCACCCTGCCCGGCATCGTCCTCGGCTTCGTCTTCTCCTTTTTCATCCCGCAACTGGGCTGGCTCAACTCCCTGATTGGCATCGTGGCCGGAGGCGGCAGCCTGCTCCTCATCGCCTGGGGCTACCAGGTCGTCGCCAAGAAAGACGGCATGGGCGGGGGGGACGTGAAGCTTCTGGCCATGATGGGCGCCTTCCTGGGGTGGAAGTCGATCCTGTTCATCGTCTTCGTCTCTTCGCTGTTGGGATCGGTGATTGGAATAACCCTGATGCTGATCCGCAAGAAGGACTCGACACTGGCCATACCGTTCGGCCCGTTCCTCGCCGCCGCCGCTGTGCTGTACGTCTTCTACGGCAGGCAGATCATTCACTGGTACCTGAACATGGGACGCTGACACAGCCCCTATGAAACCATTCCGTTTCAGCCTAAGCTTCTACATCCTCTCCGCCTTGAGCATGCTGCTCGTGCTCACCTGGGCCCTCCTCTCCCTGATATCTTTCAAAACCTCGGAAAACGACCTGCTGGCCCAGAAGGGTGAGGATGCCAAGGTGCTGCTGGCGGCGATCGTCTCGGCACTGCCGCGTCCCCTGGCCCCGCCGGACCCGGAAAGCCAGATCGTGCAGTATCTCGAACAGTTGAGGCGGGACCGCGGCTTCACGGGACTCGTGGTGGTGGACCAGGAGGGACGCCGGCTCTATGCCGTCACCGACGGCAGCGAGAGTGACAGCAGCCTGAGCAGCGTCCTGGCCAGCGGTCGTTCCCTGTTCCAGCTCGCCCCGGACAAGCGCAGCGGGCGCTGTTACGCCCCCATCGTGCAGCAGGGGAAGGTGGTCGGGGCCGCGCGCCTGACGCTGTCGCTGCAGCCGGTCCAGGATCGCCTCTCCATGTCCCGGCACCTCTTCCTCGCCTACTTCGCCCTGGACTTCCTGCTGCTGCTCGTTTTCGGCTCCTACCTTTTGTCCCGTACCGTGGTCTCCCCCATCAAGCGCCTCCTCTCCGCCACCCGGCGCATCACTGCCGGGGACCTCGGCGTCTCCGTCAACGTGGCCGGCAGTACCGAGGTCGCCGAGCTCTCGGAAGGGTTCAACAGCATGATGGTGGCGCTCAGGGAGAAGAGGGTGGAGGTCGAGGAGAAGGTGGCGTCGCTGAAGTGGGCCAACAAGGAACTGGTCGAAGCGAGAAACGAGACGGTGCGTTCCGAGAAGATGGCCTCCGTGGGCCTTTTGGCCGCGGGGATGGCGCACGAGATCGGCACGCCGCTCGCCGCCATCATGGGGTACAGCACCATCCTCGCCGAGGAGCTGGCCGCCGATCCGGAAAAGTCGGACTACCTGCGTCGTATCGAAGAGGAATCCCGGCGTATCGACCGGATCGTGCGTGGCCTTTTGGACTACGCCCGTCCCAAGCGCGTGCAGTGGGAGGATGTGGAGATCCGCCCCCTGCTGGAAAAGGTGGTGGCGCTGCTGGCGGACCAGGGCGTGCTGAAGCACCTCGAGGTGTCGGTCCAGGTCGAGGCCGGCCTTGCCACGGTGCACGCCGACCCGCACCAGCTCGAGCAGCTGCTGATCAACCTGATCGTCAACGCGCGGGATGCGATGCCCAAGGGTGGGCAACTGTGGTTAAAGGGAAGCCGGGCCGGAGCCGAAGTGGTCATCGAGGTGGTGGATAACGGCGAGGGGATGCCCCCTGAGCTGTTGAGCAAGGTTTTCGACCCGTTCTTCACCACCAAGGAGCCCGGGAAGGGGACCGGTCTCGGCCTGGCGATAGCGGCGCGCATAGCCGAGTCCTGTGGCGGCCGGCTCGGCGTGCAGAGCGAACTCGGCAAAGGGAGCCGCTTCACCCTGACCCTCCCCGCCACAGAGCGCAGCTAGGGGCGGCAGCGGGTTACCCACCGTAGCTGCCTGCGCTAGCAGGCGGTTAGCGCAGGTGGGAAGGAGCACATGTTGACCGAGAAGAAGAAAATCCTGGTGGTGGACGACGAGGCCAACCTGCGCCACATGCTCCAGGTCCTCTTGAAGAAGCAGGGGTACCTGGTGGAGCAGTCCGCAGACGGCGCCGATGCGCTGGCCAAGGCGCGCGCCGGTGGCTACGCCTTCATCCTGTGCGACATCCGGATGCCGGTCATGGACGGCAAGAAGTTTCTGGCCGCCTGCACTGAGTCCGGCGTCGGCGCCACCATCATCATGATGTCCGCCTACGGCACCGTCGACGACGCCATCGAGTGCATGAAGCTCGGCGCCTACGACTACATCTCCAAGCCCTTCAACAGCGACGAGATCTCGCTGGTGCTGAAGAAGGCGGAAGAACGGGAACGGCTCAAGGACGAGAACCGCAGGCTGCGCGAGGCGGTGCGGGAGCGGGCCTTCCCCGACATCATCACCAGAAACGACCGCATGGGTCAGATTATGGACCTGGTCAAGAAGCTCTCCGGGCACAAGACCACGGTGCTGATCCAGGGCGAATCCGGCACCGGCAAGGAACTGGTGGCGCGGGCGCTGCACAACTGCGGCGTGCGCCGCCAGGGTCCTTTCGTCGCCGTCAACTGCGGCGCCATACCCGCCTCGCTCCTGGAAAGCGAGCTCTTCGGGCACGTCAAGGGCGCCTTCACCGACGCTGCTTACGACAAGGTCGGCCTCTTCGAAGAGGCCAACGGCGGGACGCTCTTTTTAGACGAGATCGGCGAGCTGCCGCTGCCGCTTCAGGTCAAACTGCTGCGGGTGCTGCAGGAGGAGGAAATCCGCCGCCTGGGCGCCGCCGCGGCACAGAAGGTGGACGTGCGCGTGGTATCCGCCACCAGCAGGGACCTGACCCAGGAGGTGGCGGCGGGGCGATTCCGCGAGGACCTCTACTTCCGCATCAACGTTTTCGCCCTTTCCCTTCCTGCCTTGCGGGAGCGGGTCGAGGACGTGCCGCTCCTGGTGGACCACTTCCTGGAGAAGCACGGCGAGCGCATGGGGATGCCCGGGGTGCGCCCCACCTCCGAGGCGCTGCAGGCGCTGGTCCGCTACGGCTGGCCGGGGAACGTGCGGGAACTGGAAAACTGCGTCGAGCGCGGCCTGGTGCTGTGCGATGGCGCCCTGCTCGGGCTTGCCTGTCTGCCGGAGGTGGTGCGCAGGGGGGCGGGACCGGAACGCAGGGGAGGGGAACTGCCTGATTCCCTCTCCATCAAGAAGGGGGCCGAGGCGCTGGAGCGGCAGCTGATCATGCGCGCCCTGGAGCAGACCGCCGGCAACCGGACCCACGCGGCGCGGCTGCTGGAGATCAGCCACCGGGCCCTTTTGTACAAGCTCAAGGAGTACGACCTGGGGTAGCCGGCTTTCACTGGTACCTGCGCCAAGTGCCAATTTTTTGCGGGGTAGGTGCCGTTGCTATGAAAAAAATGCGTAGTTTTTTGCTGTGTCGCCGTGCTATGGTATGCCACAACTGACGGTATTGGCGCTGAAACCGGTACTTAGCGTCGCGGCGGGACCAGGGCACGGTTGTTGCTCGCCCTGTCGCAGCAACGAAATCACCTACGAGGTAGCTGAATGTCCTTTGCATCAAATCTCACCCGCATCTGTACCGCCTGCGTTACCCTCTTCATCATTGCCTTTGCCGTACCCGCCTTCGCCATGTCGGAAGGGTGCAGTGGGGATTGCGCTTCCTGTCACTCCATCACGCTGCAGGAGGCCAGCACGCTCCTGAAGGCGATCGGCCCGGTCAAGGAGGTGAAACCGGCGCCGGTGCGGGGGCTGTACGAGGTGACCTTCGAGCAGGCGGGGCAGAGCGGTGTCGCCTATATCGACTACGGCAAGAAGCACATCATCGCCGGCCAGGTCTTCGACATCGCCTCGCGGCAACCGGTGGGAGGGGCGGCACAGCAGGCCAAAAAGGTGGAGCGCAAGGAGCGCCTCGACCCCGCCAGCCTGAGCACCGACCATGCCCTGGTCATGGGCAACCCCAAGGGTAAAAAGAAACTCTTCGTCTTCACCGACCCCGAGTGCCCCTACTGCGCCAAGGCGCACGCGGAGCTGAAAAAGCTGGCGGCCCTGGAGCCCGATCTGGCCATCTACATCAAGCTCTACCCCCTGAAGATGCACCCCAAGGCGTACGACAAGTCGCGGGTGATCCTGGCGCGGGGCTCCCTGGACCTGTTGGACAAATCCTTCGCGGGCGAGCAGCTGCCGGCTGCCACGGACAAGGACGCTCGCAAGCCGGTTGAAGAAACCATCAAGTTCGCCGAGGCCAACGGCCTCCTTTCCACGCCGACCCTGGTCCTGCCGGACGGGCGGATCATGGTGGGGTACAAGGACGCCAAGGCGATGCAGGAGTTGCTGCGTTAGCCGGCGCATCTATTGGAGTAACGTCCCTCTGGATATGGAGGTGTGTGGTGGGAAATATGAAAAATAAACTGACCCTTGCTGCTTCTTTCCTGGCCTTGACCTGCGCCCTGCAACCGACGCCGGCCCACGCCACGCTTTCCTGGCCCGGCGAGCCGTACTGCGTCAAGCCCGCCTTCGTCGCCGGCAACGTGTCGCCGAACCTGTTGCTCATGATCGACAACTCGGCCAGTATGTACGACCTGCAGTACGTGGACGAGGGGAAGAAGCACTGCTCCAACTCCTCCACCAGTTGCACCTCCAACGCCGACTGCTCGAACGGCGGCACCTGCAGCGTTTTCGACCGCCGCCCCTTCTACTGCTACGACCAGACCTTCAACAGCACCAAGGATTACTACGGCTATTTCAACAAGGACAAGTTCTACTACTACTACAAGAAGCAGGCTGACGGAACCGGCGACGAGTTCAGGCCGGTAGCGGGAAGCACGCTCGCACAGGCCCTGACCGTGGTGTCCTGCGGCGCCAACGGCACCAACATCAACAAGACCTTCCCGGGACAAATGTGCCTCGAGTACACCACCGGCAAGTCGCTGGTCGCCTTCGTGGCCAAGGGGAATTACCTCAACTGGCTCACCGCGTCCAAGCTCGACGCCGAGAAGCAGACCCTGACCGGCGGCAAGTTCGACGGCAGCTACTTCATCCCCGAGTCGCGCGGCTGCGTGGGGCAGGCCTTCGTCAAGGACCAGAACACCGCCGACTTCATCAACTTCGCCGACGGCACGCCGGACCCGAACTCCTCGCTCCAGGTGACCTACACCATCACCGGGCCGTCCAATGAGTACAACTCGACCGCCCCCTCCAACGGCGGCCAGACCTACATCAACCTGTTCGGCGGGGCGAGCTTCAACTACGGCAACTGCCAGGACGCCATCACGGCCCTCGCCACCGGTGGTAACGCCGACATCAAACAGACTGTGGATTCCTGCCTGGCCAGCACCGCGCCCGCCACCGGCACCTGTCAGACCGTTCCCGAGGCACTGCGGCCCTTTGCCGCCTGCTCGACCAGTTCCGACTGCTACCTCAACAAGGCGACCACATCCGCCTATGTCTGCCAGGCCTACCTGGGAAGAACCTGCACCGGCCTGGCCGATGCCGCCTCGTGCAAGATCGCCGCCCGGAACTCCTGTACGGTCGATCCGACCATCGCCTGCGGCGTCGACTCCGACTGCAACGTTGCCGTTCCCGCCACGCCCGGCCACTGCTCCACCGACAAGTCGATGTACACCCCTGCGCCGGGGAGCAAGGACGATGTGCCGGCTATTTCCTGCACCGCGGACGCGGACTGCAAGTTCAAGTCGACCGGGACCAACTTCGTCGGCAAGGCCAACTCCTGCGTCGGATACACCGCGGCAAGCACCTCCTACAAGGGGCCCTGCGTGGTCACCGCCGCCCAGGACTACGGCCCGTGCGTCGCCAACTACGTCGGCGACTGCCAGCTCACCGCGCAGGGGGCCGCCACCAAGACCAAGGTCAGCTTCCAGCAGTCCATGCAGGAATGCTGGACCATCAGGGGGGAAACCCACACCGCAGCCGACGGCTACGGTTTTCCCAACATGAACACCGTGCTGAACCAGTGCCCGGACATCTACGCCTCGTACAAGACCTGTCACAACGACCACCTCAAGCAGTGCACGGTCAACACCGACTGCGCGGCCGACGGCACGGTATCCTGCGACTCCGGTCCCGCAGCCATCGGGGCAGGCAGCCCGGCGCTTCTGTGCGGGGCCAGCTACGAAGGGCCGTTCTTCACCAAGAACGCGAGCGGTAACTGGGTGGTCACCGCCGCCGGCTCCGCCGACAACTACCTGGCCATGAAGGAGGCGCAGTACCGCTTCTGCGGGGACATGGCGTCCCCGCCCGTTACCGACCCGACCGACTCCCCCTCCGATACCACGCTCACCGAAAACATGCCGGCCATCCTGAGCGGCATCGGGGTGGAGGCGCAGCTCGGCGCACCCATCCAGAAGATGAGGGTGAAGATCGGCGCCACTTCGTGCACGACGGTCAGCGACTGTGGCACTACCAACCCGGAGCGCAGTTTCACCTGCACTTCCGGCACCTGCCAGCCCATCGGTCTGGTCCAGGAGTTCTCCGACAAGATCCGCCTCGGGGTGGCCACCTTCAACCCCTTCGGCTCCGCGTCCGAAACCGCGCTTGCCGGCGTCAAGGACGCCAAGGTCTGCTACGTCGGGGCCGGCAGCACCCAGGTGACACCGGTACAGGCCTGCGTCCAGAACATCGACTGTGGCACCGGCAACCGCTGCGACGTCGCCTCCGGTAACGCCAACCTCGACGGCGGCGCCATCATCTACCCGGTCGGCAAAGGGGTCTGCGCCACCATGACCGGCACCGCCTGCACCACGAACGCCCAGTGCAGCGGGACCAACACCTGTCTCAACGGCTTCTGCGGCAGCAAGAGCACCGACGTCTGCACCACGGTGAGCAACTGCTCCGGCTCCTCCCAGGCCTGCGTCCGCGACACTGCCGGTGCCCATACCGCGTCCGATACCCTGGTGGGGAAAATCGACGGCATCAGGGCCGCCTCCTGGACGCCGCTCGCCGAGACCCTGTACAACGTGCTCGGCTACTTCGCCGCCATCCCGCAAACGGGGGGGAGCCTGAAAAGCCGCGTTACCGGCGCCGCCACCGGGCTCACCGGCCTGCGCATCAACGCCATCGACACCACCAGCGTCACCAACGCCGTCGACTTCAACGAGGTCCTGCACCCCTCCGAGTACCGCTGCCAGCAGAACTACGTGCTGCTGGTAAGCGACGGCAGCTCGACTGCCGACCGCAACACCACGGTCGGCAACCTGGCCAGCCTCTACGCCGCGCAGGCCGGCACCACGGCCGGCGCCTGCACGGTGCCCAGCGGTTCCGTGGACCATGGCGGCACCTCCAACCTGCCGGTAATATCCTGGCTCGGGCGGCACCAGAACCTGGCCAGCTTCAGCACCACGGCGGTGACGCCGGTGCACTGCTCGGGGCACACCTCCACCACCTGCACCCGCGACAGCGACTGCCCGTCCGGGGAGACCTGCCAAAACGGCACCTACCCCCGCGACTATTTCACCACCTACGTGGTGCTGAACGGCGAGTCCACCGGCACCAGCGATGTCTGCTCCGCCGAAATGCTCTTGGGCAAGACGGCAAGCAACGGCGGCACCACGCTGGAAATGGCCAAAGACCCGGTCGAGCAACGCGACAAGCTCTCCACCATCTTCCAGACCATCGCCGCCAAGGCGTCCTCGGGTACGGCGGCCTCCATCCTCAGTAACAGCGAGGGGAGCGGCGCCAACATCCTGCAGGCGGTCTTCTTCCCGAAGAAGGTCTTCGAGAACCAGACCTACTCGGACTGGATCGGCGAGATGCAGAATCTGTGGTACTACGTCGATCCCCAGATCAGCCGTTCCACCATCCGTGAGGACACCAATGCCGACAAGCAGCTCGACCTGATCGCGGACAAGGTGGTGAGTTTCCGTTTCGACACCACCGACAACACCACCTATGCCTTCGCGTCGCAGGACACCAACGGCGACGGGATAGGGGATACTACCGAGGTCAAGGAGGACACCGACCTGGTCAAGAGTATCTGGCGCGCCGGCAAGCAGCTCTGGTCCCGCAACCTCAGCTCCAGTCCGCGCAAGATCTTCACCTCCATCAACGGCACCTCGTTGATAGATTTCTCGTCCGACACCTTCCGGGGTACCGCGAACTCGGACAACTCCGCCACGCTGGCGCCCTACTTGAACGTCAGCGCCGGAGAGGCGACCAGGCTTATCGACTACGTGCACGGGGTCGACCAGAACGACCTGGAGGGGTTCGCCTCGTACCGCAGCCGCAAGGTCCAGATCAAGGACCAGGCCACCAATACCATCAGCTCCCCCCGCGAGTGGCGTCTGGGCGACATCATCTCCTCGACGCCGCGCATCCAGTCCACGGGGAAACTGAACACGTACAACGTCGCCGCCCCCAGCGGTTATGGCGATGCCTCCTATACCTCCTTCATCAACTCGTACCAGTACAAGCACAGGGGGATGGTCTACGTCGGCGGCAACGACGGCATGCTGCACAGCTTCAAGCTGGGCCTTCTGGACGTGACCGCGAGCAGCACGCACAAGGCGACCCTGACCGGCTCCGCACTGGGCGAGGAACAGTGGGCCTACATACCCAAACAGGTGCTGCCGTTCCTGAAGTACTACGGCGACCCCAAGTACAACCACCTCTACTATGTTGACGGCGCCACCGTCCTCTTCGATGCCAGCATCGGTACCACGACGCTGAACACCGACACCAACACCAATATCTGCCCTGACGGGGCTACGTACTACGACTGCCCCAAGCAGGCCTCGGTGGTGAACGGCACCAACCAGCTCGACCCCACCAGGAACACCTGGAGGACGGTACTGATCGGCGGCATGGGTATCGGCGGGGCCTCCACCAAGACCTGCGCCAGCGGCGCGGAGTGCGTGCAGACCCCGGTCGCGGAGGACCCCAGTGACACCTCTAAGGCACTGGGCTACTCGACCTACTTCGCCCTCGACGTCTCCGACCCGGAAGCGCCGTCGCTGATGTGGGAGTTCAACGACCCGGCCATGGGCTTCGCCACCACCGGCCCGGCCGTGGTCAGGGTGGGCCCGCGCGACAAGAACGGGCACTGGTACGCCGTCTTCGGCTCCGGCCCCACCGGCAAGATCGACACCAACAACAACCAGTTCAAGGGACAGTCCAACCAGACCCTGAAGTTCTTCATCGTCGACCTGCGCACTGGCACGCTCTTGCGCACCATCGACACCGGCATCGAGAACGCCTTTGCCGGCTCCATGCTGGGTGGCCCCATCGACGCCGACCGCTGGGACTCCTATGCCAACGGGCACTACCAGGACGACGCCATCCTGGTCGGCTACACCAAGAAGAACACCACCACCAACACCTGGAGCGACGGCGGGGTGATCAGGATCACCACCAAGGAGAGCAGCACCGTCAACAACTGGGGGTGGAGCCACGTCATCGAGGACACCGGGCCGGTGGTCACCGCCATATCCCGGCTCCAGGACCGCAAGAACAAGCGCCTGTGGCTCTACTTCGGCTCCGGCAGGTACTACTACCGCGCAGGGACCGACATCGACGACTTCAGCAACCAGCGTTCGATCTACGGCATCAAGGACCCCTGCTACAACACCAATGCCCTGCCCGGCAACGTCTACGACAAGAACTGCACCGCCACGGTCACCTCCGGGGTCACCGACCAGTCCGAGGAGATCACCTCGGTTGGCGCCGGCGGCTGGAAGATCGACATGGACCTGTCCAGCGGCAACTTCGGCGCTGAGCGCGTGGTAACCGACGCCGTGGCGCTCACCAACGGCACCGTGTTCCTCACCTCGTTCCAGCCCACCGCCGACCCGTGCGGCTTCGGCGGCAACTCCTTCCTGTGGGCGCTGGGGTACGATACCGGGGGGAGACCCAGCGACGCGGCCCTGGCGGGCAAGGCGCTGATCCAGCTCTCCACCGGCGAGTTCAAGGAGGTCGACCTGGCCCAGGCCTTCGGCAGCGGGGCCGCGCGCCTGAACCGGCGCTCGGGCGTCCCCATGACCGGCAAGCCGCCGGCGGACGCCTTCCCGATCGTCAGCAAGAGCGGCAACAAGCCGGTCAAGAAGATCATGCACATCCAGGAGCGCTGATCCATGCGAGAGAGAGGATTCACCCTGATCGAGCTGGTCGTGGTGGTGGCCATCATCGGCACTCTTTTGGCCATCGGCAGCATGCAGTTCAGCAGCATGCAGCGCAAGTCCATGGTCGAAGCGCAGGCCAGGAAGATCTACAGCACCCTCACCGACGTGAGGGTCGAGGCCATGTACACCAAGACGGCGCGCGCGGTGCTCCTGAACGGTATGCAGTTGCAGATCTACCCCTCGGGCACCGCAACGGGCACCCCCAGTGCCGTAATCCCCTTGAGTTTTGCCATGGCGGACAGCACCGGGGGGAGCGCGATCGTGTTCGATTCGCACGGGATACTGCAGACGGAGTGCTCCATCTGCGTCCAGCCCGGTGGCGTGGCCGAAAACCCGGGCTACATCGACAGCGTGGTCGTTTCCACGGCGCGCAGCTACATGGGCAAAAGACAAACCGGAGGAACTTGTGTCCCAGCCAACATTAATCAGAGATAACAGCGGCTTCACCCTGGTGGAGGTCCTGGTGGCGGTGGTCATTCTCGCCGTCGGGATGTTCGGGGTGCTGCAATCGATAAACGTGAGCCTGCAGTACAACCTGAAGAACGAACTGCGCAACGAGGGGGTCCGGGTAGGGGAGAAGTACATGGCCGACCTCAGGGGGAAGACCTTCGACAAGCTTTCCACCAGCTACGCCCCCTTCAACGAGCAGGGAAAGATTCGCAGCGGCACCAAGACCTTCGTAGTGGAGCGTGCCAGCCAGGTCCTCGCCTATGACGGGACCCAGCCCAGCACCAAGCAGCTCACCGTAACGGTGAAATGGAGTTACCGCAACATGTCCACACTGAACAGGGTGGTATCCGTGGTGGCCAAGCCATGACGCGCGACCGTCGCCTACCTGCCGGGAACGCGCGCCCCCTGACCGGGGAGCGCGGCTACACGCTGGTCGAACTGCTCGTGGTGATGGCCATCTTCCTCACGGTCATCATCGTGGCCTCGCAGGGGTTCAAGACCGTGCTGACCCAGGTCGGCCAGCAGAGCAAGCTCATGGAGACCGACATCGGCAACGTGGTCGGGCTGGAGCTGTTCCGTTCCGACCTGCAAAATGCCGGCTACGGTCTTCCTTTCACCTTGCGGGCGGCGCCGAGCTCCGGGACCTACACCGAGGTGACCAACAGCGACACCGGGATCCCGGTGACCGCGGGCTTCTGGCCGGCGGGCAAGAGCCCCGCCAGCTTCAACGATGTCCCGGCCAGCTACACCTATGACACCGACGGCGCGCCGCGTGCCGTGCAAAGCGGCAACACGACCTTCAACCTCAGGTCCGGCGTGGGGTCGCAGTACCTAGTGATCAAATCGCTCACCGTGGCCGACTCGCAAAACGCCACGCAGAAGAAGTGGATGACGGTCTCCTACAGCGAGGCCGGCAAGAGCGCTCCGCGCTGGAACGACGCGACCCGCGACTTCACCAATACCGAGCGGGTGATGGTGATCAGGAACACCTTCACCGACAACAACGCCAAGCGCGAGCTGCAGATCAACGGCGGCGCCTATTCGGCCACCTTTGCCAACTACACCACGCTCACCGTGCCGCACTCGTCGGGCGACGTGTTCCAGGTGTACGGCGTGGACCAGAGCAGCGCGCTGCGCATGCCGTTCAACCGGGCCGACTACTACGTCTACCGCCCGACTCCGGCCCCCGCGGTGTGCGCCCCCAACACCGGCGTGCTCTACAAGTCGGTGCTGAACCAGGGCGGCAACTTCACCGATATTCCGCTGCTGGACTGCGTCGCGGACATGCAGGTGGTGTACGGCATGGGGCAGGCGGGCTCCAACGAGGTCAACTTCCACCAGGCCACGCTCACGGGAACCGCCCAGGACATCCGCCAGCAGTTGAAGGAAATCAGGATCTACATCCTGGCGCAGCAGGGCAAAAAGGACACCAATTACAAGCATCCCAATTCCCAGATTGCAGTGGGAGAGAGTTTCGGCGGAGCCCTCATGGGGAGGACCTTCGACCTGCCGTCCCAGATCGGGACCGGTTGGGACAACTACCGCTGGAAGGTCTACACCATCGTGGTGCGGCCGCAAAATCTCATTCAGTAGCAACACGGTACGGTTATGAAAAAGTTAGGCAATGAAGACGGTATAGCCCTGGTCACGGCGCTCATGTTCACCCTGATCTGCCTGGGCATCGTGGCGGGGCTGATGCAGATGCTGCTTCTGGAGACCAAGGTGTCCGCCACCCAGAAGAACTATCGCAACTCCATCGAGGCGGCCTACGGGGGCACCGAGCTCATCACCCGCGAGTTCATTCCCAAGCTCTTCAACAACTACTCCTCGGCCATCAACCCGCTCAAGCTCGCCTACGGTTCCGGCGGGATGGGGGACATCGGTCTGGTCACCAACGACGCCAGCCTCAAGACCAAGCTCTCCACCTCCACCAGCGACTGGGGCGCGCTTTCCAAGACCATCGACGCGAAGGACACGCCGGACCTTACCTTCATGTTGCGCGGCGTCTCCTCCGCCGGCAACTTCAAGGTCTACGCCAAGATCGTGGACACGGTACAGGGCAACTCCGACACCACCGGCGTCGACTTCCTTGACAGCGGCGTCGGTGTTGCCGGCACCGGTTCGGGCATCTCCCCCAAACACAACCCCGCCCTCTACACCTTCGAGGTGCGCGGCGAGAAGGCCTCCAACCCCAAGGAAAAGGCGCTGCTCTCGGTGCTGTACGCCTTCTAGAGCGCGGCACCCGCGACTGCTTCCGGCGGCCCTCCCACAAGGAGGGCCGCTGTCGTTTTACCTGTCACTTGCCGGTCTGCTCCGGCTTTTTTTTTATCCCCGCTCTGATAAGATTGGAAAGTTCAAATTTGATTCCTGCTGGTCGGGGTCGCGCCCGGAGGGGCTATGGGGTCACGCGGCTATTCGCTTATCGAGATGATGATAGCCATCGGCGTCGCGGCCATACTCACCGCCACGGCATCCTTCTATTTTCACAAGTACCAGAAGAGTTACCGTATCGAGGCCCAGACGCGCCTGCTCTTCACGGAACTGCTGAAGGCGCGCATCCAGGCCATCTACCAGCGCAGGGGGACGCGGGTCAAGGTCTACGCCGACCGCTTCCAGGTCTATTCCTCGCTGCAGGACGGCGCCACGGTCCACCCCGTGCAAACACACCTGCTGCGGTACCCGGTGAGCGCCACCGCCAACCTGGACCTTGCCGCGGGGGGCAACATCGACTTCGACGAGACCGGGGTCACCTACAGCTGGGGTTCCATCTGCCTCGAGTCGGTTCCGGGCTACGGCGGGGTGGACAGCGTGGTCATTGCCGCCACCAGGGTGAGTATCGGCAAGAAGGGCGCGGGTGATGACTGTAAAACCGAGAACATCAAGCTCAAGTAGCCCCGGTTTCACCCTGGTCGAGATGCTCATGGCCCTGCTGGTCATGACGGTCGGCCTTTTGGGACTGCTGCAGTCGGTGAGCGTGGCCTACCAGCAAAACCTCAGGGACAAGCTGCGCAAGGAGGCGACCCAACTGGCAGAGGAGCGCATGCACGACTGGTGCAGGCTCCCTTTCGACGGGATCACCGGCAGCGTGATCAAGGAAGAGGCGAGCGGGAAACTGGTAGCGGGGTCCCCGTGGCGCTTTTCGGTGGCACGGGAAGCGAGCACGGTGGGAAGCGCCACCAGGAAACTGCACGTGGTCGTCAAATGGTCCGTCAAGGGGACGGAGAGCCGGCACGAGATCTTCGCGCTGAGGTCGAGGAGAGCGGGCGAATGAGGCACTGGCGGGGGAGGCGCGGATATACCCTGGTCGAACTGGTCGTGGTCATGCTGATCTTCGCGGTGGTGATGACGCTGATCAGCAGTTCTTTCGCCAACATCGTGCGCAGCACGGGGCAACTGGGCAAGAAGACCGAGACCGAGATCGGGGGGCTGATCGGGCTCGAGCTGATGCGCCGGGACCTGGAACTGGCGGGGTTCGGCCTGCCCTACACGCTCCCTGCCGGGCTCAACTACGCGGAAGCACCCGAGGACCTGCAACTGGTGCCGGGCCACCCCGGCGCCAAGGCAAGCAACTTCAACGACCGCCCCGCTCTCGCGGCGCCGCCGGCCTACCGTGTCGGCAGCGGCGTCGGCTTCAACGGGTCCGATTACCTGGTGGTCAAGGGGACCGCCCTGGGCGCCAACACGGTCTGCCGCAGTTGGTGCTATCTCAACTACAGCGCGGTGACCCCCCCCTCGCGGGTCGAGCCGGAGCTGAAGATAGGCACCAAGGCCCGCGCCATCGTCCTGCGCACCGGGGCCGGCGCCTCGGGCCAGCCGGTCCGGGACCTGGTCACCTCGGGGGGGGATTTCACCTTCTTCCTGAACCGGGCCGATGCGAATTTCGCCCCGCGGCAGCGGACCGACAGCCACGTGGTCTACGCAGTGGCCAATGATGACGGCGGCGGAGACCTCGCCTTTCCCTTCAACCGGTCCGACTATTACATCAACCGCAAGTCCGACATCTCGGCCCTGTGCAACCCCGGGACCGGCACGCTCTACAAGACCACCATCGACCACCAGGGGGGGCACACCAAGTACCCCATCCTCGACTGTGCCGCCGACATGCAGGTCGTGTTCTACATGGACACCAACCGGGACGGGAAAGCCGACTACCACCCGGACCCGGAGGACGGCGTTCTGACGGCAGAGTACCTGCGCGAGGAACTCAAGGAGATTCGGGTCTACATCTTGGCCCAGCAGGGGAGGGAGGAACCGGGATACCGCTACCCGGTGGCGGACCCGGAGCGCGCCATCGTGGTCGGCGATCCGGACCTGCCCGATTACGTGGGGCACGTCTGGAGCGCGCAGGCGATGAGCGACACCTTCGGTGCACAGTGGCGCAGCTATCGCTGGAAACTCTACACGATCGTGGTGCAGCCCAAAAACCTGTAGCAGGGGAGGGGGCGATGGCGGCTCCATGTTCCGAAAAGGGCGCAGCCCTGATTACCGCTTTGATGCTGACGACGCTCTCCCTGGTGATCGCGATGGCGCTTTTGTCCACCATCATCGCCGGGACCCAGGTGGCCGCGAGCCAGAAGCGCTACCGTAGCGCGCTCACCTCCGCGCACGGCGGCCTGGACCTCTTCACCAGCGAGATACTTCCCAGGCTGTTCCAGACCGGCTACGGCAGTTCCGATTTCCAGCGGGACTTCGCCGGGATCGATCTCAAGGTGACGCTCGATCCGTGCCTGCAACAAAAACTCACCCTGCGGCGCGCGGAGTGGTCCGCCTGCAACGAGGCGCAAGCCGGCCCGGATCCCGCCCAGGCCCCGGAGACCTCCTTTCGCCTGGCGGGTGAGCCCCCGACGGCCGGGTTCAACGTCAGCACCAAAATCATCGACACCGTGCCGGGCAATACCGACCGCTCCGGGTACTACCTGCTGGACTCGGGGGGAGCCGTCGCGGCCCAGGACGACGTGATCCGCCCGCAGCACGTGCCTGCCATGTACAACATCTACGTGCAGGGGACGCGGGAAGAAGTGGGAAGCCGCGAGAAGGCGCGTCTCTCCGTCCTCTACGCCTACTGAAGGAGGGGACTGGCTCCGCAGGTGCCTGTCCCCCTGCCGCCGGCTGTCCCCCTGTTGCTGTCCCCCGGCTGCCGGCTGAAGGCGGCTTTTTAATTACGCGGGTTGCTGCAAATTGCAACTCGCTTTTTTATTGGTATGATCTCCCCATCCCGCCCATTAGAAAAGCGCGCGTGAGACAGGAGGTGCCGCTTCTCCCCCATGGGAAAGTTTTTATTGTGAAGTATAATTACATATAACTTTAAATAAAATGTTGACTTTCCTTTTTATTGATGAGAAAGTGCGCCAAAATTCGTTACATCTGTCTTCAAGCGGTGCCTACTTATGATCATGAACAGCGTCAAGAAACTCCGAGAAGAGCGCCTGATGAGCAAGGCCGAGCTGGCACGGCTGGCCGGGGTGTCGCCCATCACCATCGACCGGATCGAACGGGGTGAGGACTGCAGGATGGAGACCAAGCGCAAGATCCTGCTTGCACTGGGGTTTTCCCTCTCCGACAAGAACAAGGTATTCCAGGACTAGGTAGATAGGACCACACGATGCTTTTCTCCAAGAAGAAGGACATAGTAGGGGTCGACATAGGATCCAGTGCCGTGAAGCTCGTGCAGCTGCGCCCGGCCAAGGGGGGCTTCCAGCTCATGAAGATCGGGATCCTGCCGCTGCCGGCCGAGGCCATCGTCGACAACACCCTGATGGACAGCTCTTCGATCGTCGAGACGGTCAGGCAGCTGCTGGGGACCCTGGGAGTGAAGGCCAAGGAGGCCGTCTGCTCCATCTCGGGGAACTCGGTCATCATCAGAAAGATCTCCCTGCCGGTGATGCCGGTCGAGGAACTGGAAGACCAGATCCACTGGGAGGCCGAGCAGTACATCCCCTTCGACATCAACGACGTCAACGTCGACTTTCAGATTCTCTCCCCTGACGAGCAGGACCCCTCCAAGATGAACGTCCTGCTGGTTGCCAGCAAGAAGGACATCATCAACGACTACATCTCCGTGTTTGCGGAGGCCGGGCTCAAGCTGGCGGTGGTGGACGTCGACTCCTTCGCGGTCCAGAACGCCTTCGAGTTGAACTACGCCGTCGACCCGGACCAGGTGGTGGCGCTGGTCAACATAGGCGCCAGCATCTTCAACCTCAACATCATCAGGGATGGCGTCTCGCTGTTCACCCGCGACGTGCAGATGGGCGGCAACCTCTACACCGAGGAGATCCAGAAGCAGTTCGGCATCAGCAGCGCCGAGGCCGAGGAGATGAAGCTCGGCGCGGGGCACTCCTCCGACCCGCGCCTGGGCGACGTGCTGCAGCGGGTCAACGACACCATCGCCCTGGAGATGCGCCGCTCCCTGGACTTCTACAACTCCACCGCGGGCGAAGAGCGCATCACCAAGGTCTTCCTGAGCGGCGGAGCGGCCAAGACGCAGCAGCTGATCGATGCGGTGCAGCAGAGGCTCGCGCTCCCGGTCGAGATCCTGAACCCGCTGGCCCGGGTCACCGTGAACGAGAAGGAGTTCGATTCACGGTACCTTGAGGAGATCGCTCCGCTTATGTCGGTAGCGGTGGGGCTCGCTACGAGGAGGGCCGGAGACAAATGATCAAGATAAACCTCCTCCCGATACGGGCATCCAAGAAGAAGGAAACCATTCGCCAGCAGGTCACCATCCTGGTGATCGCCCTGGTAACCGTCCTGGTGGTGGGGCTGGGGTGGTGGATCTACCTGCGCAGCCAGATCAGCACGGTGAAGAGCGATATCGCCAGCGCCGAGACGGAACTGGCCCAGCTGAAGACCAAGATCGGGGTCATCGACAACCTGAAGAAGCTGCAGGCCGACGTCAAGAAGAAGCTCGACGTGCTGAACCGCCTGCGCCGCGGTAAGACCGGCCCAGCAGCGCGGCTGGCGGCGCTCTCCGAATCCACCCCGGACAAGCTCTGGCTCACCAGGTACGTTGAGAACGGGTCGGCGGTAACGCTTTCCGGCGGCGCCATGAGCGAGGACCTGATCGCCGTGTTCATGAAGACGTTGCAGGCCTCCGGTGCCTTCACCAACGTGGAGCTCGTGGTCTCGGAGCAGGCGGAGTTAGCCGGCGTGAAATACAAGCGTTTCGACCTGGGATTCCAGATCAAGGACCAGAAGCCGTAGCGCCGGGATTTCCGGCCCAGGATGCGGCGCGAGCAGGCAGCGCGCAAACCAAGAAGCTGAATCAGAGGCATTGCCATGGATCCACAGATAGAGAAGTTGCTGAAGCTCCCGACCAAAGAGAAGGTCGCGCTCTTGATACTGCTGCTGGCCCTGGAAGGGGCCGGCCTGTACTACGGGCTGCACCGTCCCCGGCTCCAGGAACTGGATACGCTGAAGACCCAGCAGCAGGAGTTGCAAAAGCAGATCGACGAGAACCGTCGCATCGCCAACAACCTGCCGCGCTTCAAGGCCGAGTACGAGCAGTTGAAGCGTGACCTGGACAGCGCCCTGACCGAGCTCCCCAACCAGAAGGAGATCCCGTCGCTTTTGACCAGCATCTCCAACTCCGGCAAGGGGGCCGGCCTCGAATTCCTGCTGTTCAGGCCCAAGCCCGAGGTCCCCAAGGACTTCTACGCCGAGGTGCCGGTTGACATCTCCGTTTCCGGGACCTTCTACAACGTGGCCGACTTCTTCGTCGCGGTGGGCAAGCTGCCGCGCATCGTCAACATCACCAACGTCAACGTCACGGAGATCAAGGAAGCCGCAGGGCGCACTATCATGAAGGTGAACTGCCTGGCCACCACCTTCCGCTTCCTCGATCCCAAAGAGAGCAAGAATGCGAATGCCAATAAACCGAAATAGCGCGCTGCTTTTGACGCTGTTGCTGGCGTTTTCGTACGGCTGCAAAAAGGAAGAGGCCCCCGCACCTCCGCCTCCCGCCCCCGCCGCGCCGAAACCCGCGCCCGCGCCCAAGCCGGCGCCGCCGGTACAGCAGCAGCTTTCCTCCGCGGCCAAGGTCGGTTCCGCGGTCGTTTTCAAGAAGGACCCCTTCAAGCCGCTGCTGGTGCCGCAGGCGCCGACCGCGCCGGCCGGCCAGGCCGCCCGTCCCGCCGGGCCTCCTCCTGCCGATCTGCTGCCGATCCAGAGCTTCGAGGTGAACAAGTTCAAGGTTGCCGGCATCATCGCCGGGCTCAGGGAGAACAAGGCCCTGGTGGTCGACCCCAACGGCAAGGGTTACGTAGTCCAGGTCGGCATGCAGATAGGCAACGCCAACGGCAGGATCTCCAGGATCACCTCCTCTACGGTGGAGGTCGTGGAGAAGAGCGGTCGCAAGAGTAAAACCACCGTGCTCACGCTGGCCAAGAAAAGGTAAGGAGCGTTTCAGATGACCATGTACCAGAGCAGAATTCTTTGTCATGCCATGGCACTCATCGTCCTGTTGACGGTTTCTGCCGGCTGCGTCAAGAGGATGACCGCCGTTAACGAGCCTGCTCAGGCAGAGGCCGCGGCTTTTGCCACACTGCGCTCCGTGACGGTTTCGGACGATGGCTCCAGCGTCGAGTTGACCAGCGACAGGCCCCTTACCTATACCTCCTACAAGGGTGGGGAGCCGGCCAGGATCATCGTGGACATCTCGCAGACCGAGCCCGGCGCGGTCGCCTCGCCCATCGAGGTCAACCGCGGCAGCGTCAAGCGGATCGAGATCGAGCGCCAGCCCGTGGGCGGCAGCGTGCTGACCCGGGTCGCCTTGGTGCTTAACCACGACGTCGATTTCTCGGTCGCCACCGACCCCGCCAGCAAGAACAAGCTCCTGATCAGTCTGCCCCGTGAGGCGGAGGCCAAGAGTGAGCCTGCCACCAAGGAAGCTCCCATCGCCGAGCCGCGCATCGAGGAGAAGACGCTGGTAGCCGATGCGGCCGCGAAGAGCCAGGCCCCCCAGGCCAGCGACGCCAAGACGGCTGTCCCCGAGCCGCCCGCACCGCCTGCCGACAAACCGGCCGCTAAGCCGGTCCCGGCCGCTAAAAGCGAGGCCGAAAACGGCGGCCAGTCCAAGCTGAACGCGGTGATCACCGCGGCGGACGGTGTCGAACTCTCGGTGCAGGGAGGGGTAGAGACCTTCAACTCCTTCAAGCTCGCCAAGCCCGACCGCATCGTGGTGGACCTGTTCAAGGTCAAAAACGTGCTGCCGCAGAACGTGATTCCGGTGGGCGCCTTCGGCGTCGCCAACGCCCGGGTCGGCTCCACCCCCGACAAGGTGCGCGTGGTGCTCGATGCCTCCGGCGAAGGGCTCCCCGCTTTCGAGGTGGTCAAGAGCGACCTCGGCGTGAAAATCAAGCTGAAGGGGAAGGGCCCGGCCGCAGCGGCGGCTCCCGCTCCCGCCCCGGCTGCAGCCGCGGCGCCGGCACCTGCTCCGGCACCCGTAGCCGCACCCGCACCCGCACCGGCACCGGCACCGGCACCGGCACCGGCACCTGTGGCCAAGATGAAGGCCGAAGTCCCGCCGGGGCGCAACGTGAAAGGCGCGCTGGAGGCGGTCGACTTCAAGGTCGTCGAAGGCGTTTCCCGCATCTCCATGAAACTGCACGGCACCTGCGAGCCGGGCGAACCGGTGCGGAGCCCCCAGGGGCTGACCCTGACCATCAACAACTGCCAGGTGCCCAAGTCGCTGCAGCGCGCCATGGACACCTCGAAGTTCGGCTCACCGGTGCTTTCGGTGACCCCCTATCAGGTCAAGGTCAAAGGTGGCTATGTCACCAAGATCGCCGTGAAGCTACAGGGGAACCCGGAGTACACCACCAGCCGCAAGGGTGACGTCCTTACCTGGGACATCGTGAACCCCGGCCCCGCGGTGGCGGCGAAGCTGCCCCCGGCGCCTGCCGCCAAGCCCAGGGCTCCCGAGGCTGCCGACGAGCTGGCCCCGCGCGCCGAGGAGCCGATGACCGAGATCTCCGGCAACATCGAGAAGCGGGCTGTCAAGAAGGTGTACAAGGGGAGGAGGGTTACCCTCGAATTCTCCGATGCCGATATCAGGAAGATCTTCCAGTTGATCGCCGAGGTCAGCAACCTGAACTTCCTCATCTCCGACGACGTCACCGGCACCATCAGCATCAAGCTGGTCAACGTGCCCTGGGACCAGGCTCTGGACGTGATCCTCGACACCAAGGGCCTCGCCATGGTGCAGCAGGGCAACATCGTCCAGATCAAGGCGCGCAATAAGATGCAGAACCAAGCCGACGAGGAGACCGCGGCCAAGAAAGCGGCTGAACGGTTGATGGAACTGCACACCGCGGTATTCGAGGTCAACTACGCCAACATTGGCGACGTCGCCACCCAGTTCAACATCATGAAGAGCGAGCGCGGCATCATCACGAGGGACGAGCGCACCAGCCGCGTCATCGTGAAGGACATCCAGCCCGCCCTCGACGACATGAGGGCTCTGCTGAAGACTCTCGACCTGCCGGAGAAGCAGGTCCAGATCGAGGCGCGCATCGTGGAGGCCACCTCGACCTTCACCCGTGACCTCGGTGTGCAGTGGTCCTTGGGGTACGCAGACGGTTCCGCATCCATTGCCGGCATCAACTCCATCGAAACCACCTTCGGCGGTGTCGTCTCCACGGTCGGCCCCGGCGTCTCGGGTTCCGGCGGCCTCGGAATGGGGGTCTCCTTCGGAAAGCTGACCAGCAACATTCAGCTCGACATGAGGCTCGCCGCCGCCGCGACCATCGGCCAAGTGAAGATCATTTCCACTCCCAAAGTGGTCACACTGAACAACAAGGCGGCGAAGATTTCCCAGGGGCAGTCGATCCCATACCAGACCACCTCTGCCGAAGGGACCAAGACGGAATTCGTCGAGGCTGCGCTGACCCTCGAGGTGACGCCGCACATCACCGCCGACGGCTCCGTCAGCATGAAGATCAAGGCCAGCAACAACTCCCCGGGGACCGGTTCGCCGCCGCCGATCAACAAGAAAGAGGCCACCACCGAGCTGGTCGTTTCCAATGGCGACACCACCGTCATCGGCGGCATCTACGTCGACAACGAGACCGACATCGACACCGGCGTCCCCTTCCTCGCGGACATTCCGCTGCTGGGGTGGTTGTTCAAGTCCAACTCAAAGCAGAAAACGAAGACAGAACTTCTGATCTTCATAACACCTAAAATCGTACTTTAAATTAAGCAGACGCTAGTCTGGCATTGGAGAAACTATGAAATTGAAGCTGATTCTGATTGTGTTGACGACCTTGCTTGCTTTAGGTGGCTGCGGAGCTAGTGGTGGAGATGGGGTTAATGGTCAGGTTGCCCTTGTGAGTGCTACGGCTGATGGACCTTGGATTACAGCTTTAGCCAAATATGTAAGCCCTGACAAAGGTAATGTCATTGGCACAAAAATATCATTTTATGTTCAACTTGATGACACCACCTATTTCATAACGGAGAGAAGTGTAGACTCAGTCACCGGTGAGGTTGGCGCGCTGTTCAAAGTCCCTGCTTTCAATGGTGCGAAGCAAATTATAGTCATAGCTAAATCCGATAAGCTTGAGGATTCAGAACTTGTTGATGTAATCGGTCGTTCAATGTCACTAACGCCGCCTTCTGCCATAACTCAGAGTACTACGGCCGCTACGGGTACGAATGTTGATATTACCATTCCATCTAATTCCTTTATTACAATAACAGATCCGTTTTCCACCGCTGAACATACCGTCACTATCACTGCAGAGGTTACTTCCACCAGCGGTAGTGCGACTATAACTCCCACGTCGACAACAACTACTTGGTCTGGTGGCACGTTATTGTCTCCGGCAACTGTAGTTCATCTCACGGTACCGGCAGTTTTGACAACCGAGACGGCTACCATAACCTGGACTGTAACGGATCAGACAAGTAGCCTTGTTCGTACCGGGACCACTGTCGTGAGTCTGACCAAACCAAGTTAAGCATTCCCACCCATTTTTTGAGGTAGGCCAAATGCCAGGGGGGTACCCCTGGCATTTGTTTAACGTCTGTCAGGCATGTCCACAGTTGATTCAATTTTCAGCAGGAGAAACAATGTTCAGATACCTTACCGCGGGCGAATCGCATGGCCCGCAGTTGACCGCCATCATCGAAGGACTCCCCTCGGGGCTCAAGCTCAGCGAAAGCGACATCAACGCTGACCTCCTGCGCAGGCAGGGGGGCTACGGCCGCGGCGGCCGCATGAAGATAGAAACCGACCGCGCCAGCATACGCTCCGGCGTGCGCTGGGGCGAAACTCTGGGCTCCCCGATCACCCTGGTCGTGGAAAACTCCGACTGGGTGAACTGGGAACAGCGCATGTCGGTCAACCCCGAGCACCGCGACGACTCCATCCGCGTCACCCGCGCCCGGCCCGGTCACGCCGACCTTCCCGGCGCCATGAAGTACGCCCACAATGACGTGCGCAACATCCTCGAGCGCTCCAGTGCGCGGGAAACCGCGGTGCGTGTCGCGGTGGGGGCAGTCGCCAAGGCCTACCTGGCCCGCTTCGGCATCGCCGTGACCGGCTGCGTTACTGAGTTGGGCGGGGTCAAGGCGGAACGTCCCGACCTTTCCGTGAAGGCGCTGCAGGATGCAATCGCGTCCTCGCCGGTGTACACCTACGACGCCAAGGCCGAGATCGAGATGGTCGAGGCGATCGACCGCGCCAAGGCCGCCGGCGACACCCTGGGGGGCGTGGTCGAGGTCAGGGTGACCGGAGTTCCGGTCGGCCTGGGAAGCCACGTGCAGTGGGATCGCAGGCTCGATGCGCGCCTGGCCGCGGCAGTGATGAGCATCCAGGCGTTCAAGGGGGTGGAGATCGGCGCGGGTTTCGAGACGGCGCGGCTCCCCGGGTCCCAGGTGCACGACGAGATCTATTTCGACGAGCAGCGCATGGCGCGCGGCGAGAAGACCGGCTTCTATCGCAACACCAACCGGGCCGGCGGACTGGAAGGGGGCATCACCAACGGCGAGGAGATCGTGGTGTACGGAGCCATGAAACCGATCCCTACCCTGTACACGCCGCTCAAGTCGGTCGACATCCTGACCAAGGAGCCCTTCGAGGCCACCGTGGAACGCTCTGACTGCTGCGCGGTTCCTGCCGCTTCGGTTGTCGCCGAGGCCGTGGTCGCCGTGGAGATCGTCAATGCGTTCATGGAGAAGTTCGGCGGCGATTCCGTCGCCGAGACCGCCAGGAACTACTCGTCCTACATCGAGTACCTGCGGGAATTCTAGACATCAGAACCCCCTCTCCCTCCGGGAGAGGGCGGGGTGAGGGGTGTTGCATCAAGTACCAGCGTGTGGTGCCCAGCGCAGCACCCTCACCCGGCCTCCGGCCACCCTCTCCCGGCGGGAGAGGGAACCAAGCTTTGAGGGTGGTCCTTTGAAAAACATCTTTCTCACCGGCTTCATGGGGTGCGGCAAGACCAGCGTCGGGCAGGTGCTGGCGCAGCGGCTGGGGTGGTCCTTCGTCGATCTGGACCAGGTCATCGTCGAACAGGCGGGGCGCAGCATCAAGGAGATCTTCGCCGAAGAGGGCGAGCCTTTTTTCCGGGCGCTGGAGTCCACAACCCTGGAGCGGGTGGCGACCGGGGCGGGCCAGGTGGTTTCGACCGGAGGCGGCGTGGTCATCGCGCCCGCCAACCGGACCGTGATGCGCAGCCACGGCTGCATCGTCAACCTCACCGCAACTGTGGAGACCATCGCCCAGCGGGTGAGCGGCGACAGCGAGCGGCCCTTGCTGGCGGACGACGCATCCGTGCTGAAGATCCGCACCATGCTGGAAAACCGCGAGCAGTTCTACGCCGACGCCGACGTCCGGATCGACACCACCGGCAAAGACATTGCGGCGGTTGCCGACGAAGTACTAGATTTCTGCAAGGGGTCTTTGTGAACATCCAACAGATAAAAGTGGCGCTCGGTGAGCGGAGCTACGACATACAACTTGGTGCAGGCATCCTGGGAACCGTCGGCACCCTTTGCCGTGAACTGGGGCTGACCGGCACCGCGGCCGTGGTGTCCAATACCACCGTCGCACCGCTTTACTACGAGACGGTGCGCGCCGCCATGGAGGCGGCGGGATACCAGGTGCTCCTGGTCTCCCTCCCCGACGGCGAGGCGTACAAGAACAGCGCCACGCTGAACCAGATCTACGACGCCCTCGTGGACGCCTCGCTCGATCGCGGCTCCTTCATCCTCGCCCTGGGTGGCGGGGTGATCGGGGACATGGCCGGTTTCGCGGCGGCAAGTTACCTGCGCGGCATCCCCTTCGTACAGCTGCCCACCACGCTGTTGTCCCAGGTCGATTCCAGCGTCGGGGGGAAGACCGGCATCAACCATCCCCGCGGCAAGAACCTGATCGGCGCGTTCTACCAGCCCAAGGGGGTGCTGATCGACGTGATGACGCTGGACACGCTGCCGGAGCGGGAGTTCCGCGCCGGCCTGGGCGAGATCGTCAAGTACGGCGCCGTGCTGGACGGCGACTTCTTCAGGTTCCTCGAGTCCAACGTCGAGGCGCTGCTGGCCCGGGACAAGGGTGCCCTGATCGAGGCCGTCGCCCGCAGCTGTTCCATCAAGGCCAAAGTGGTGGCGGTGGACGAGCGGGAAGGGGGGGTGCGCGCGGTGCTCAACTACGGGCATACCCTCGGGCACGCCGTCGAGACCCTGACCGGGTACACCACCTACCTGCACGGCGAGGCGGTCGCCATCGGCATGGTCCAGGCGGCCAAGATCTCGCAGCAGTTCGGCTACTGCAGCCAGGCCGACCGGGACCGGATCGAGGCGCTCATCGCCGCACTGGGACTTCCCGCCGAGCTCCCCGCGTTCCCGTCGGAAAAGTACGTGGAGGCTCTCTCCCATGACAAGAAGGTGCGCGACAAGGGGTTGCTCTTCATCTGCAACCGCGGCATCGGCGCTTACAAGATGGAAAGGGTCACCGACCTCAAAGCACTGCTGGAGATCTGCATAGGAGCGTGACATGGTAGAGGACGCGTTGTCGTTTTGGACTGAGATTCAGCGTTACGAAGACATGCTGGCGGCGGATGCGAAATCGCTCTGCTTCGCACCGCTCTCCGACCTGTATCGGAAGCTCGGCCTTCTGGACGATGCCGTCTCCGTGGCACAGAAAGGATGCACCGCGCACCCCGAGTATGCGCTGGGATTCGTGGCCCTGGGCAACGCCTGCTACGCCAAGGGGATGCCGCAAGAAGCCCGGCAGGCCTTGGAAAAGGCGATCGCCCTCAAGCCGGATCACATCCAGGCCATGAAGGTGCTGAGCCAGCTCTACGTGGAACTCGGCGAAGTCACCCTTGCCCGCCAGGTGCTGGGTCAGGTGCTGGCGCAGGATCCCGACGATATGGAGAGCAGCATGCTGCTCAATTCCATCGGCGCGGCTTCGGCCGCTCCCCCCGCAGCGGCGGCAGACGAGGAGGTGCTCGAAGAGCTGGAGATCATCGAGGAGCTCGAAGTGCTCGACGAGGAGCCGGAGGCAGAGCCGGCTGCGGCACCTGCGCCGGCCCCGGCCGCGCCCGCCGCGGCATCGCCTGCGGTGGAGGACGCCGAAGACATCTGGGCCATAGAGGATCTTGAAGAGGTTGCCGAAGCGCCCGCTGCTGCTGCCCAACCGCGTGCCGCCGTCCCCGATCCGCTCACCACCGCCACCCTGGCGGAACTGTATGTCTCGCAGGGGTTCCTGGACAAGGCGATCGGCATCTACCGCGAGCTGATCGCTGCGCATCCCGGCAACCAGCAATACCGCCTCAGGTGCGAAGAGATCGTGGAACAGCAGCAGTTGCAGCAGGCTGCATCGGCGCAGCCGGCTCACAGCGAGGTTGCCGCAGCACCTGCTGCTCCCGCGGCTGCACCGGCGGCAACTGTCGCTCCAGCAGCCCCGGCGGTGCCTGTCGCTCCCGCAGCACCTGCCGCCCCCCCCGCCTTTGCCGGGCACGAAGCGCCCGCCGCCATGGAAGTGCCCATCAGTTTCGAGGAAGTCGCCGTCCCGGCTGCTATTGCCGGGATGGAATCGCCGGCGCAACAGGAAGCGGCGCCGCTGGAGCAGCCCCATGTGCCGGAGGAGCCCATCGAGGACGGTGACCTGGAGAGCTCGCTGCAGCGCTGGCTGGAAAACATAAGGAGAAGAAAAGATGGGGTTTAAGGGGATTCTGAAGGAGATAGTGGTGGAAAGCGGCGGCCTGGGCGGCGTCATCATGGGGTATGACGGCATCGCCATCGAGGAGTACCTGCGCGAGGCGGCCGGGCTGGACGTGCAAACCCTGACCATCGAGTACGCCTCGGTGCTCAAGGAGATCAAGAGGACGGTGGGCGTGCTCAAGACCGGCGAGCTGGAAGAGGTTTCCATCATCACCGAGAAGTGCTGCATCATCGTGCGCGGCGTCAGCGAAGACTTCTTCGCGGCGCTGGTGCTCCCCGCCGACGGCAACTTCGGCAAGGCCCGCTTCCTGTTGAAACGCTCGGCGCCGGCCTTCCGGGAGTCGCTGCAATGAGTGCCGCGAAGATCCTGGTCCTGCACGGGCCGAACCTGAACCTCCTGGGGGTACGGGAGCCGGGCGTCTACGGCACCACCACCCTGGAGGGGATCAACCAGGCGCTCAGGGAACTGGCGGCTGAACTGTCTCTGGAGCTCGAAATCGTCCAGAGCAACAGTGAAGGGGCTCTCGTTGATGCCATCCAGGGAGCCATGGGCACCTGCCAGGGCATCCTCATCAACCCCGCAGCCTATACCCACACCAGCGTCGCCATCCGTGACGCCATCGCCTCCACCGCGCTCCCCGCAGTGGAGGTCCACCTCTCCAACGTCCATGCCCGGGAGCCCTTCCGGAGCCACAGTTTCATAGCCCCGGTAGCGGTCGGACAGATCTGCGGTTTCGGCCCTGACAGCTACCTTTTGGGGCTGCGCGCCCTTGCCAAACGGCTGGGAAAATAAGATTGTCTTACGGACGGAATTATGATAGGTAACAGAATCCTTGCGGCCCGAGAATGCCTGAAACGTCTGGATGCCGATCTGTTGCTGGTTCTCAATCTGAGCAACATCCGGTACCTCGCCGGCTTCACCGGCAGCGAGGGGCTGCTGCTACTCTCTCCAGAAGACGGGTGGTTTCTCACCGACTCCCGTTACACCTCACAGGCTGGCGCCGAGGTCACGGGCGCCAAGGTTATCGAGTTCTCCAACCGGATGGATACGCTGGTCGAATTGCTGCAGCAAAGCGGCGCGACCAGGGTGGCCTTCGAAGCCGGCTCCACCACAGTCGCTTTCTACCAGGAGCTTTGCGCCAGGACCCCGGAGATCGAGTACCTCTCCGCCGACACGGAGATGGTCGGCCTGAGGACGGTGAAGGACGCCGGCGAACTGGAGATCCTGGAGCGGGTGGCGGCGATCGCCTCCGAGGCGCTCCTGGAGACCGTGGCGCGTCTGAAGCCCGGGATGACCGAAAGCGAGGTCGCCTGGATGCTGGAAGTCGCCATGCGGGAGAGGGGGGCGGAAGGGAAATCCTTCGATTTCATCGTCGCCTCCGGCGAGCGCGGCGCACTGCCGCACGGCCGCGCCTCCGAGAAGAAGCTGGTGGCCGGAGAACTGGTCACCATCGATTACGGCGCCATCTACCGCGGCTACTGCTCCGACGAGACGGTGACGGTCTGCCTGGGACAGCCGGACGCGAAGCAGCGCGAGGTGTACGAAACGGTACTGTCGGCCCAGCGGGCGGCCCTGGATGCGGTGCACCCCGGCATGAGTTTCCGGGACCTGGACGCCAAGGCGCGCGACTACATCGGGGCCAAAGGCTTCGGCGAGTATTTCGGGCACGGCCTGGGACACGGGGTCGGCATCGACATCCACGAGCATCCCACGGCCTCGCCGCGCAGCAAGCACGTGATCCAGGAGGGGATGGTGTTCACCATCGAGCCCGGGATCTACATTCCCGGGTGGGGCGGGGTCCGCATCGAGGACACCGTGGTGGTCGGGCAGAACGGCTGCCGGCCCATCACCCGGGTCCCCAAGGAGTTGATGATCCTCTGAGAGTTTCACGGGCCTGTCCGGCATCGACCGGTAGGCCTTTAACCATGCAATAAAGTGAAGAAAAGGAGAATGATGTGGATATAAAAGACCTGAAGATGCTGATCAAGATGGTAACGGAGACCGACATCACCGAGTTCGAGCTGGAGAACGCCGATGACAAAGTGGTCATCAAGAGGGGCTGCAGCAGCGCCCAGTTCCAGGTTCAGGCGCCCGTCGCCTACCAGTACGCTCCGGCCGCTCCCGTCGCCGCTCCCGCAGCGCCGGCTGCCGCTCCCGCTGCCGCTCCGGCCGCTGCCGAGAAAGAGCAGGGCGACGTGATCACCTCCCCCATCGTCGGCACCTTCTACCGTGCTCCGGCTCCGGACGCCGCTCCCTTCGTGGAAGTCGGCCAGATCGTCGAGAAGGGGCAGGTCCTCTGCATCGTCGAGGCGATGAAACTGATGAACGAGATCGAGGCCGAGTTCAAGTGCAAGATCGTCAAGATCTGCAAGGAGAACGCGCAGCCGGTCGAGTACGGCGACGCCCTGTTCGTGGTGGAGAAGCTGTAAAAACAGATTGAGATAAAGATAAAGATTAAGACCAGGATCCCGTTGTGGCGGTCTCGCCGCGGGTTCTGGTCTTAGCCTCAATCTAAATCTTGGTCTCAATCTTTATCTGTTTCTTGGAGACATCATGTTTCATAAAATTCTTATCGCAAACCGGGGGGAGATCGCCCTCCGTATCATCAGGACCTGCAAGGAGATGGGGATCAAGACGGTCGCCGTCTACTCTTCCGCCGACTCCGAGTCGCTGCACGTGAAACTCGCCGACGAGAGCGTCTGCATCGGCCCGGCTCCCAGCCTCTCCAGCTACCTCAACATCAACGCCATCATTTCCGCGGCCGAACTGACCGACGCGGAAGCGATCCACCCGGGCTACGGCTTCCTGTCCGAGAACCCGAGGTTCGCAGAGATCTGCGAGAAGTGCGGCATCACCTTCATCGGCCCCACCGCAGAGAGCATGCGCATCATGGGCGACAAGATCTCCGCCCGCCAGGCGGTGATCAAGGTCGGCGTGCCCATCCTGCCGGGCACCAAGGAAGGGGTCCACGACGTCAACGAGGCGGTCAAGGTCGCCAAGGAAATCGGCTTCCCGGTCATCATCAAGGCGACGGCGGGCGGCGGCGGGCGCGGCATGAAGATCGTGCACTCCCCGGCGGCGCTCCCCAACGCGTTCATGACCGCGAGGACCGAGGCGCAGACCGGCTTCGGCAACCCGGAAGTCTACATCGAGCGCTACTGCGAGAACCCGCGTCACGTCGAGATCCAGGTCCTGGCCGACAAGCACGGCAACGTCATCCACCTGGGCGAGCGCGACTGCTCCATCCAGCGTCGTCACCAGAAGGTGATCGAGGAGGCTCCCTCCACCGTCACCACCCCGGAGCTCAGGAAGGCGATGGGCGAGGCCGCGGTCGCCGCTGCCAAGGCCGTCAACTACAACAGCGTGGGCACCATGGAGTTCCTGGTCGACAAGAACAACAACTTCTACTTCATGGAGATGAACACCCGCGTGCAGGTGGAGCACCCGGTTACCGAGATGGTCACCGGCGTCGACATCGTCAAGGAGCAGATCCGCTCCGCCTTCGGCGAAAAACTCCGCTACACCCAGGACGACATCAAGATCAAGGGTCACTCCATCGAGTGCCGCATCAACGCGGAAGACTCGGTCAAGTTCACCCCGTGCCCCGGCAAGATCACCGATCACCATACCCCGGGCGGTCTCGGCGTCCGCGTCGACTCGTTCGTCTACACCAACTACAGCGTGGTGCCGCACTACGACTCCCTGATCGCCAAGCTGATCGTGCATGCCGACACCAGGGACGAGGCCATCAAGCGCATGGCACGCGCGCTGGACGAGTACATCGTCGACGGCATCAAGACCACCATCCCGTTCCACAAGCGGATCATGGCCAACAAAGACTTCATAGAAGGGAACATAGACACCAGCTTCATCGAAAGGCTGGTACTGGAGTAAGCTATGGACTTTCCAGAAGAGCTTAAGTACAGCAAAGAGCACCTGTGGGTCCGCGTCGAAGGTGACCGCGCCGTAATCGGGGTCACCGACTACGCGCAGGTCGAGTTGGGCAACGTCACCTCGGTCGAACTCCCGGAGCCGGGGGACGAACTGGAGCAGGACGATTCTTTCGGCTCCATCGAGGCGAGGAAGACGGTTGCCGACCTCTACGCACCTCTTTCCGGCACCGTGCTCGAGGTCAACTCCGAGCTTGGGACCGCACCGGAGTTCGTCAACGACGATCCCTATGACGGCGGCTGGTTGGTCGTCATCGAGATGGCCGACGCCGAGGAGTTGAACCTCCTCATGTCCGCCGAGCTGTACGAGGACACCGTATCCGTTTCCGAAGATTAACCGTCAGCAGTTTGAGATAGACCTGAAAAGGCGAGAGATCCTCTCGCCTTTTCCTTTTCCTTTCCCGACGAGCTCTGTCTTCCGCTAGTTCCCTCTCCCTGCGGGAGAGGGTGCCCGAAGGGCGGGTGAGGGCGCTGCCGGCTGCAGGCATGTTGCCATCGGCGACTCCCTCACCCTGGCCCTCTCCCGGAGGGAGAGGGGAAGTGGATGTGCTGGCAGGTCATGTCAGTCACATTTCTCTTGTCATAAGATTAACCGGAGTTTCTCAGTGACCATCAACATCGGACACATCAAGTACGCGAACTGCACCCCCATCTTCACCGCTCTCGCTTCCCATTTCGACTGTACCGGTTACCGCTTCGTCGACGGCGTGCCCGCACGGCTGAACGCCATGCTGCGCGCCGGCGAGATAGACCTCAGCCCTTCCTCCTCGATCGAGTACGCCATGGCGCATGAGCAGTACTGCCTGCTTCCCGAGCTCTCCATCAGCGCCATCGGCCCGGTGAAGAGCGTGTTCCTCTTCTCGCGGGTTCCGGTTGACGAGTTGGATGGCGCCGCCATCGGCCTTACCGCCGAGTCCGACACCTCGGTGAACCTGCTGAAGGTGCTGCTGGCGCGGAAGTTCGGCTTTGCCAACAGCTTCGAGCGGACCACGCTGCCGCTTTCCCAGGCTTTGGAGCAGTATCCCGGCCTGTTGCTGATCGGCGATGCCGCTCTGAAAGGGGCCGCCTCCGGTTCCGGCTTCTTCTGTTACGACCTGGGGCAACTGTGGCACGAGTTCACCGGGCTCCCCTTCGTCTTCGCCCTCTGGATCGTGCGGCGTGAGGCGGCGCAGGAGAAGGGCGCCGAACTGGCGGCGCTGGCCCATGACCTGGTGGCGGCCAAGAAACTCGCCTACGCAAGCTACGCCGAGATCGCGGCGCAGTGCGAGGAGCGCGCCTGGCTGAGCGAGGAGGCGCTGGTGGACTACTGGCAGACCATCTCCTACGAGCTGACCGACGCACACCTCGAAGGGGCCCGGCTCTTTTTCCGGTACGCCTTCGAGATGGGGCTCATTCCGAGCCTGCCGGAGTTGCGGTTTTTCGAGTAGGGGGAGGGTTGGGGCAATGATTATTCGCCCCTACAGAACGTTCTGGGCGTTGTCGAGGTGAAAAGGGGTGGCCTGAAGGCCACCCCTTTTTCTTTTAGATCGTCCCCGCCTTTTTCTTGGAACGGTAGTCGGACAGGATCCGTGCGTGGTCGAAGCAGAGCGGCTCGGGTAGGGCGTCGATGGGGAAGATGGCGAAGGCGGCCGCATCGTCGCCGGCTTTGGGCGTGCCGGAGGCCTTGGCGACGTAGACGGTCGAGATGTTGTGGCTGCGCTTGTCGCGAGCGGGATCCGAATAGCATCCCAACAGCCTTAGGTCCTTCTCCTCCAGCTGCACCGAAATCTCCTCCTGGATCTCACGCACCGCGGCATGCTCCAGCGACTCGCCGTAGTCCACGAAGCCTCCGGGGATGGCCCAGCCGAACGGTTCGTTCTTGCGCTCGATGAGCACGATCCCTTCCGGAAGCTCGACGATCACGTCCACGGTCGGCAGAGGATTCTTGTACTGTTTCACCTGGGCCCCGCAGGCGGGGCAGGCCAGGAAGTCGAAAGGCATAGGACACCTCCGTTGCTACGATTGAGAGTAAAAAAAAGGGAGGACCTGAGTCCTCCCTTCTTAGGGTACAGCAAAATACTGTGGGTACTACTTCTTCTTCTTGGCGCCTGCGGCTTTCTTGGAAGCCTTGAGCGGGTTGATCTTGGCGTCGTCGGTCTTGATCTCGACCTTGACGTGGGTAGCGAAGTTGCAGATACCGCCGACCCACTTCTTCTCGGGAGCCGGGTATGCGCTGCAAACCTTCCCGATGGAGCCGTCTACGATCCTGTCACAACCTTCGCAGTTCTCCACGATCAGTTGGCAGGAACCTTCGGTGAATACACAACCCTGTTTACCCCAGAAAGTGCACTCGGCACCAGGAAGTACGGTTTGACATTGCATGTTTAAGCCTCCTCAATTGCTTCGTAATCGGTTGATAGAGGACACTCTACCAATTTCGAAAGAAAAATGTCAACCCACTTTTTTCGCTAAAACTTGACTCTCTTCGGCGTCTGCATTAATCTCTAGTAATTATTTTATCGGGTCGCCTGGTACTCCTGTTTTCGATAGGTTATCGATCACAAGTGGGGGCTCTGCCAGATAGAGGTGACCTTACTATCGAACACCCTGGAGGGATTATGCAGCGGATTACTTTCGGCACTTCCGGCTGGCGCGGCATCTTGTGTGAAGATTTCATCTTTGAGAATGTTAAGGTCGTCACCCAGGCCATCGCCGATCATGTTAAGAGTAACGGCGAAGGGAACAAGGGGATCATCGTCGGATACGACTCCAGGTTCATGGGCGAGGCGTTCGCCCGCGAGGCGGCCCGTGTCCTGACCGGCTCCGGCATCCCCACCTTCCTCTGTGTCCGCGACACCCCCACACCCGTAATTTCCTTTGAGATTCTCCGCCGCGGTGCCGCCGGCGCCATCAACTTCACCGCCAGCCACAACCCTCCCGAGTACAACGGCATCAAGTTCTCGCCCTCCTGGGGGGGACCCGCCTTGCCGCAGACCACCAACGACATCGAGCGGCGCGCCAACGAGATGCTGGGCGAGATCTGCTACAACGAGTGCTCCATCGACGATGCCGTCAAGAAAGGGCTTCTGGTAGAGATCGACCCCATGCAGGATTACCTGGACGACCTGGCCAAGAAGGTCGATTTCGCCGCCATCGCGAAACTGGGCACCATCGCCGTCAACCCGCTCTACGGGACCGCGCGCGGGTACCTGGCCGAGCCGCTCAAGGCGCACGGGGTCAAGGTGGTGCAGATGAACGCCAACCGCGATCCGTACTTCGGCGGCTTCCCGCCGGAGCCGAGCGAGAAATATATTCAGGATTTCATCAAGCTGGTGCAGCAGGATCCCGAGATCGCCCTCGGCATCGCCACCGACGGCGACGCGGACCGCTTCGGCATCGTCGACGGCGACGGCACCTTCATCGAGCCGAACTACGTCATCGCGCTGCTGCTCGATTACCTGGTCCGGGTCAAGGGGATGAAAGGGGGCGTCGGACGTTCCGTTGCCACCTCGCACCTGGTCGACGCGGTCGCCAAGATGCACGACATCAAGGTTTACGAGACGCCGGTCGGCTTCAAGTTCGTCGGCGAACTGATCGCCCAGGACAAGATCATCATCGGCGGCGAAGAGAGCGCAGGCCTCACCATCAAGGGGCACGTCCCGGAGAAGGACGGCATTCTCGCCTGTCTCCTGGTCGCCGAGATGGTCGCCCGCGAGGGGATGCCGGTCAAGGCGCTGTTGGAGAGGCTCTACAGCAAGGTCGGCCGCTACCTCACCAAGAGGGTCAACCTGACCCTTTCTCCGGAACTGGAAGAGATTTTCCCGGAGCGGATCGCGGCGACACCGGCCAGCTTCGCCGGGGAGGCGGTCAAGGAGAAGATCACCGTCGACGGCAACAAGTTCATCCTCCAGGACGGCAGTTGGCTCCTGTTCCGCAAATCGGGAACCGAGCCGGTGGTGCGCCTGTACTGCGAGGCGTCCAGCGAGGAGCGCCTGCAGGCGCTGGTGGAAGCCGGCCGCGAGTTCATTCTGGGCAAAGGGTAAACAGAGCGGCAGAAGGGACAGGCTCCGTAGGTGCCTGTCCCTCTAGCGGAACACTCTTTTCTGCTCGGCCACCTTTTCCTGGTTCCCAAGCTCCAGCTTGGGAACCCCATGTTGGCGCAAAGCTCCAGCTTTGCATCCGAGGGAAGTTGGAGCTTCGGAGAGGCTTTGCGTTCCCAAGGTGGACCTTGGGAACGAGATCAACGAGACCAACTAAAGGGGGACTGGCACCTGGCGGAGCCAGTCCCCTCCATCCGGGACGCTGTTTCCGCGCAGGGCTTTCGGCCCTGCCGCCGACTGCGTCCCATTTTATTACAGGTGCTCTTTTGTGGGGCAGTCGACGGTCACGCCGTCGGCATCGTCGCGGCTCCGTCAGCGATAGTCGCGCACTCGCGCAGCAGAACTTTTCTCGCAGATTCCCGCAGTTATCGCTTCGTGATTGCCTGCCGCCGGGATCCACCTTAAAGCGGAGCGGGAATTGCAGTTCCTGCCGGAAACGTTAACTAATTCCGGGTACCCTACCGCGCCGCTGTGAATTATGCTCGTTTAGGGGTTGTTCTTTTCGCAAGCTTTGCGCTATGATAACCGGACTAATTAGAAGGGAGGGTCTATGTGGGACTACACCGATAAAGTAAAAGAACATTTCCTCAACCCCAGGAACGTGGGCGAGATAACGGATGCTGATGCGGTCGGCGAGGTTGGCAGCCTGGCCTGCGGCGATGCCCTTAAGCTGTTTATAAAGCTGGACGAGAACAAAGAGCGCATCGTTGACGCCAAATTCCAGACCTTCGGCTGCGGCAGCGCCATCGCTTCTTCCTCGGCGCTGACCGAGATGGTGAAGGGCAAGACCCTGGACGAGGCGCTCGAGATCACCAACCAGCAGATCGCCGATTTCCTGGGCGGGCTTCCCGAAGAGAAGATGCACTGCTCGGTCATGGGGCAGGAGGCGCTGGAAGTAGCCATCGCCAAGTACCGCGGCGTCGAGGCGCCGGTCCACGGCCACGGCCACGACCACGTCGAGACCGAGGGTGAACTGGTCTGCAAATGCTTCGGCCTGACCGACGTCTTCCTGAAGAAGGTGATCGTTTCCAACAAGCTGACCACCGCCGAGCAGGTCACCCACTTCACCAAGGCCGGCGGCGCCTGCGGCGGCTGCATTCCCAAGATCAAGGAGCTCATCGCCGAGGTCCTGGGCGAAGAGAAGAAAGCGGCTGCCGAGAAGCCGGCGAAACTCACCAACCTCAGGAAGATGCAGCTGATCCAGGAGACCCTGGAGAACGAGGTGCGTCCGCAGCTGTGGGCTGACGGCGGCGATCTCGAACTGATCGACATCGACGGCTCCAACGTCCAGGTCGCCTTCAGGAAGGCCTGCGCCGGTTGCGCCTCCTCCGGCTACACCGCCAAGTTCGTCGAGCAGAAGCTGCGCGAACTGGTTTCCCCCGACATCACGGTACAGGAGGTTCAGGGATGAGAGAGATCTATCTTGACAACAACGCCACCACCAAGGTGGACGAGCGGGTTTTCGAGGAGATGCGTCCCTACTTCTGCGAGCTGTACGGCAACCCGAGTTCCATGCACTTCTTCGGCGGCCAGGTGCAAAAGAAGGTGGACGAGGCCCGTGCCCGGGTCGCCTCGCTTCTGGGCGCCCTGCCGGACGAGATCGTCTTCACCGCCTGCGGCACCGAGAGCGACAACGCCGCCATCCGTTCGGCGCTGGAGGTCTTTCCGGAGAAGCGTCACATCATCACCAGCCGCGTCGAGCACCCGGCGGTGCTGACCCAGTGCCGCAACCTCTCCAAGCGCGGTTACCGCGTCACCGAACTCAACGTCGATGGCAACGGCCAACTCGACCTGAACGAACTGGAGCGGCTGGTGGATGAAGATACCGCCATCGTCTCGCTCATGTACGCCAACAACGAGACCGGTGTCATCTTCCCGATCGAGGAAGCGGCCAAGATCGTCAAGAAGAAGGGCGCCCTGTTCCACACCGACGCGGTGCAGGCGGTCGGCAAGATCCCGCTGAACATGGCGGAGTCGGCGATCGACATGCTCTCCCTTTCCGGGCACAAGCTGCACGCCCCCAAAGGTGTCGGCGTTCTTTACGTGCGTCGCGGCACGCCGTTCCGTCCGATGCTGGTGGGCGGGCACCAGGAGCGCGGCCGCAGGGCCGGCACCGAGAACACCGCATCCATCATCGCCATGGGCAAGGCCTGTCAGCTGGCCGAGCAGTACATGGCGGACGAGGCCGGGCGCGTGCGCGAGATGCGCGACCGTCTGGAGCGCGAACTGACCGCGCTGATCCCGAACACCAGGATCAACGGCGGCGGCACCGAGCGTCTTCCCAACACCCTTTCCATCGCCATGGAGTTCGTGGAAGGGGAGGGCATCCTGCTGCTGCTCTCCGAGAAGGGGATCTGTGCTTCTTCCGGCAGCGCCTGCACCTCCGGTTCGCTGGAGCCGTCCCACGTGCTGCGCGCAATGGGCGTTCCCTTCACCTGCGCTCACGGTTCCATCCGCTTCTCGCTGTCCAGGTTCACCACCGATGACGACATCGATGCCGTGATCGAAGCGCTGCCGCCCATCATCGCCCGCCTGCGCGCGATGTCGCCGTTTGGGCGCGAGTTCTTGAACAAGTAATAACGCCTGCCGCATCAGGGCAGAGGGCATAAGAAGAGGGGTGAGCATATCGTGTGCTCACCCCTTGTTTCGTTGTGAGCTGCTCCCATGTTCACATCCCCTCTCCCTCTGGGAGAGGGTCAGGGTGAGGGCAAGATTGCTGCGGAAGCGCCTCCCTCACCCGCCCTTCGGGCACCCTCTCCCGTAGGGAGAGGGGACTCCCCGACTCCAAAGGCTTGAAATCTAATGTGAAAGGGATAGTCAATTGGCTGGGATAAGTCTGCAGCATGTGAAAGCAAGGATTACGGAAGGGAAATGCCTGGAGGAGATTAGGCTGGAAATCGCTCCGGGGCAGCACTGGGCCGTCGTTGGGGCGAACGGGTCGGGAAAATCGGCCCTCGGGAAACTCCTCTGCAACGATCTACCGATCATCTCCGGCACCAGCCGCATCCCCACCCGGTCAGGCTTCGTCTCCTTCGAGAAGATCGACGAGATCCTGGAAAAGGAGCGCTACAACGACGACTCCGACTTCCTGGGCTACGTGACCGAGGGGACCCGCGTCGACACGTTCATCCTCGCCGGCACCGACGCCGACGAGACGCGACTCTCTGAACTGGCGCGGGAGCTTGGCTTCACCAAGATCCTGGAGCGCGGCATCAAGTTCCTCTCCACCGGCGAGATGCGCAAGACCCTCATCTGCAAGGCTCTGTTGCAGGAGCCGGAACTGCTGGTGCTGGACGAGCCGTTCGACGGGCTGGACCGGGAATCATCGGAAGTGCTGCGACAGTTGATCAGCCGCTGCATCGAGCGCGGCATCCAGGTGGTGCTGCTGTTAAACCGCTTCAGCGAGATCATGCCGGAAACTACCCACATCGCATACCTTAAGGAGTGCCGCATTCTCAGGTCGGGGACCAGGGACGAGATGCTGGGCTCGGAGGCGCTGCGCCGGTTCCACGCTTTCCACTACACCCTGCCGGATACGCTGCCGGAGGTCGACACGGCGCGTAGCGCGCCGCCGCTTATTCCCGGTCAGCCGCTCATCGAGATGAAGGACGTGACGGTTCGTTACGGCGAGAAGTACATCCTGAACGGCGTCAACTGGACGGTCAAAGCCGGGGAGCATTGGAAGATCAGCGGGCCCAACGGCTCGGGGAAATCGACGCTCTTGAGCCTGATCAGCGGCGACAACCCGCAGGCCTACGCCAACGACATCAGCCTGTTCGGCCGCAAGAAGGGGAGCGGGGAGAGCGTCTGGGACATAAAGAAACGGATCGGCCTGGTCTCCACCTCGCTGCAGCAGGAGTACCGGGTCGGCGGGACGGTGAAGGTCGTGGTCATTTCCGGGATGTACGACTCCATCGGCATGTACTCGCAGTACACCCTGCACCAGCAGGAGATCGCGCTGAAGTGGCTGAAGCTTTTGCACATGGATCACAGAAAGGAGCACGCCTTCCGGGATCTCTCCTACGGTGAGCAGCGGCTCGTGCTGCTGGCCCGCGCCATGGTGAAGCAGCCGGACCTGTTGATCCTGGACGAGCCGTGCCAGGGGCTGGACGATGTGAACCGGGAGATGGTGCTGAAACTGATCGATCACCTGGGGCGCACCGGCAACACGCAGATCCTCTACGTGAACCACCACGCCGAGGACCGGATCCCGTGCATCGAAAATAGTATGGAGTTGATTCCTGCGGAAGCGGGCGGGTTCACGGCGCGGATCACGTCGTAGCTCGGGCGTCAGGGGTACTGGCGCCAGTATTCCAGCCCGGAGTAGGATTCCTGGAAGCCGAAGCGCCTGAGGGCTTCGGCGTACTCTGATTCCTTGGCGGGGTCGCCGTTGATCCGCTCCACGGTGATGCGCTTCAACGGGTTGAAGTCGCGGCCGACCAGGACCCTGAACAAGGCGAGGTAGCTCTCCAACTGGGGATGGTCCGCCCCGATCCTGAACTCCAACTCCTTGCCGAAGCGTCTCGATATGAGGACCAGGTGCGGGCCGTGGTAGACCAGGTGGGTTGACGGTATGCGGGAAGGGAGCGCCTCGCGCAGACCTTCCAGACCGCTGCCGCACAGCGAGGCGGGATCGGCGGCGTTGAGCCAGAAGATGGCGTTTTGGGGCAGGGCGCGCTCCAGCTGCCGGTACGCCTCCTGCGAGACGAACTGCAGCCCGGGGATGCCGTTAAAGAAGTTGCCGGAGATGATTTCCCCCGACATCTCCATGATGCGCAGGGTCCTGAACAGGCGGCTCCACTGCAGGGAGGGGAGCTCCCGCGTCAACAGCTCCCTGAACAGAATGCCGTAACGCTCCAGCAGCACCCGCACGCGGTCTTTGTTTCTTTCCTCCTTTTCCAATACATCGATATCCGTTTGCGGCCCCGGCAGAAGGAACCAGTTGCCGGGCCCTTCCTGCACGCGGTTCCAACGGCTGCCCGGAGGCCGCCGCGGATGGCGGCCGTGCACCGGATGGCGGTGACCCGCGTCCCCCTGCGGCAGTTCGAAGCGGTTCAGGATTCCCTTGCGCACCGCGGCGAAGGAGTCGTTGCTGACCGCCCCCCTCCAGGCCTCCTGCCAAAGCTCGGTGGTTGCCGTTGCCGCCGTCACTCCCGCTATGGAGCAGATCGCGCTCAGGTTGTAGTGCCCCCGGTCATCCGGAATCAGTGCCGGGTGCTCCGGTTCCCTAGCCACGGTCCCGCTGTCATCCTGGTCCTGGAACAGGTCGAGGTCTTCCGGGAAAGCGAAGGAGAGCCGTTTGGGGCCGCAGCCGAACCAGAGCAGATCGCTGCTCTGCATCAGGCTGTCGAGCCAGGCGCCAAAATAGGGGACAAGGCGAGCCGGAAGGACATCCTCCTCCCAGAGCCCCACCGGAAGCGGCACGCCGAGCAGTTGCTCGAACCGGTCGCGCAGGTCTTCGGGCGTCCCCGCCGGTTGCACGATACCCTGGAATTGCGCCAGGAACAGGGGTAGTTGAGCGAGGTCCAGCGCCTCGAAGGCCGGCCTTCTGGACCTGCGCAGCATCCGCAGCAGGGTCTCCAGGTTCACCGCATCGCAAACCTCAATCTCGGCCGCGCTCTCGGTGAATTGGTCGATGAGGACGGCGCCGGTTTCCTCCAGGCTTTGCAGCGCGTCGCGCAGCAGGCCCTCCTCAAGCCCCAGGGTACGCTGCAGCACGGGCAGTCCTAGCGGACCGTAGTAGCCCAGCCACCTTGCCAAGATCCTTGCCGCACCGGGTTCTTCCTCGTCCCCGGCCCCGGTCGCAGCTGTGCTTTTTTGCCACAGCCGGTCGAGCGACTGCTGCAGCAGTCCGGGCAGACGCGGGTCGGCAACCAGCGGCGTCACGGCCATTTCTTCCCGCCTTCGTTCCAGTCCCTGCGCGATCTCCGGGATCATCTCCAGCGCCGCGACCAGTGGCGCCTCCGCTGCAGGAAGCTCCAGAAGGACCAGCCGCTCCGCGACCTGCGGCAGCAGCTCCTCTTGGCCGGGACCGCCGTCACGGGCGACGGAGCGCAACAACTCCGGCCATTCCCGGAGCGGCACCAGCAACCTTTCCTTGACCCAGTCGATCAACTCGCGTGCCGAATCCGGGGCGTATCCCGGCGCCAACCGCTGCCGTTTCTCCTGGAACTGGCGCACCAGCTCCGGGGGGAGGTGCGGCCGCAGGTGAGGAGAGAGCGCCAGTTCTTTGAGGAAGTCGCTGCCGATGGCCGACTTCCGGCCGCCCCCCAGGGTGTCGTCCTCGTAGACGTACTTGTTGGTCTGCTGCCAGATCAGCCCCTTGGCAAAGGGAGAGGCCTCCTTGGTATGCACCCGGCTGACTTCGATGCTGCCGTCCTGGATCTCATCCAAAAGCTGCTTCAGACTGCCCAGGTCGAAATCGTCCTTGAGGGCGGAGCGCCAGGTTTCCAGCAGCACCGGGAAATCGCGGTAGCGCAGCACCGAGGCAAGCAGCTTCTTGGAGCGGAGCCGGTTCAGCCACAGCGGCATCCTTCTTTTGAAATTACTCCGCGACAGGAGCAAGGCCCGACCGGCGTTCTCGCGGAACCGGGCGCCGAAGTAGCCGGTCCCCTCCAGCGACTCCCTGAGCAGGGATTCGACGTTGTCCGGCATGACCAACTCGAGGATCTCGTCCAGTTGTTCCATTTCGTGGGGGAGCAGCAGCGCGATGCCGTCGTTGTTGTAGAAGGCCTGCAGCGGGTAGCCGTAGTGCCGCTCCCAGGCCGCGACCAGCGCGAAGGTGAAGGGACGGTTCACCGCGTTGCCCCACAGTGTGTGCAGGATGATCTGCTCTGTTTCGGCCCCGCCGACCGGGTCCCGGAAATGTTCCACCAGCAGGTGGTGGCGGTGGGGCAGGGGAGCGCCCGTGGCTTCCCTTTGCCGTTCGAGGTAACTCTCCAGCGCCTTCGCCGCGCCCTCATCCATGAAATGGCGCTGCATCAGTTCTTCGACCAGGTCCTGCCGTCCCAGCCGCCCATCGCAGGACTCCAGGAATGACGAGATTCTCTTGGAGTAGAAGAAGTCGCGGTCCAGTTCCTCGGCGCGCCAGAAGGGGATGATCTGCTGGGACTTGCGGGCCGGGACTACCAGCACGGTGCTGTGGCTGATGTCGGTGATCTGCCAGACCTGGGCCCCGAGCGCGAAGGTGTCGCCGAGCCTTCTCTCCCATACGAACTCCTCGTCGAGTTCGCCGATCTTGGCGCCACTCTCTTTGAGCCGCAACTCGTAGTACCCCCGCTCCGGTATGGTCCCCCCCTCCAGGTAGACCAGCATGGAGAGGGCAGCACGGGTGACGATGGTCTCTTCCAGCCGGTCCACCGTGACGCGCGGGCGCAGCTCCGGCACGTGGGAATCGGCATACTTCCCCTCCAGCATGCCGATGACCAGGTCGAACTGCTGCCGGGACAGGTTGCGGTACGGGTAGCTGCACCTGAGAAAATCGTAGAGCTCGTCCAGGTGCCACTGCTCGGGGAGCCCCATGGCGAGGACGATCTGGGCCAGCAGGTCGAGCGGCGCTTCGACCGGGTGCAGTTGCTCGATCTCGCCCTCGGCGATGGCGCGCGCGATGACGGCGGCGCAGACGAAGTCCATGCCGTAGGTGGGAAACAGCATGCCGCTACTCACCTCGCCCACGCCGTGCCCGGAGCGGCCGATGCGCTGGATGGCCGAGGAGATGGAGCGCGGCGTCTGGATCAGGACCACGCTGTCCAGCTTGCCGATGTCGATCCCAAGCTCCAGCGAGTTGGTGGCCACGATCGCCTTCAGTTCGCCGCGCTTGAGGCGGTCCTCGACGGCCAGGCGGATCTCCCGGGACAGCGAGCCGTGGTGCGAATAGGCAAGCTCTTCCCCCGAGAGCTCGTTGATGAGCCGGGTCACCTTTTCCGTGGTCCTGCGGCTGTTGGCGAAGAAGAGCGTGGAACGGTGTCTGGTGATGATGTCGGTGAAGCGCTCCACCAGGCCGGGCCAGAAATCCTCCTCGGCGCCGGAGAGCGCCGCCGCGGGGGCGCTGATCTCCAGCTCGAAGCGCTTCTCCTGCTCGCCGCGGACCAGCGAGATCGGGCGCGGCTGGTGGCGCTGGCCGACCAGGCGCAGCCCCGCCACGAAATCGGCGACCGTTTCCAGCGGGCGCACCGTGGCCGACAGGGCGATGCGCTGGAACTCGCCGCTTAACAGCGTGAGCCTTTCCACAGCCGTGATCAGGTGGGTGCCGCGCTTATCGCCGGCGACCGCGTGGATTTCGTCCAGGATAACGGTGGCTACTCCGGTGAGGGTGGCCCTGCTCCCCTTGGAGGTGACCAGGATGTTGAGGCTCTCCGGGGTGGTGATCAGGATCTCGGGGGGGTGACGCAGCATCCTGCGCCGTTCGTCGCCGGGGGTGTCACCGCTTCTGGTCTGGACGGCGATGGCGGGGAACTCCTCCCCGTGGGCCTGGAAAAACTCGCGCAGTTGGCCGAGCGGGGCGAGCAGGTTGCGGCGTACGTCGTTGTTGAGAGCTTTCAGGGGCGAGACGTAGAGCACCCTCGTTTGGCCGCGGGACCAGGCGCCGGTCACCAGCTGGTTGATGGCCCACAAAAAGGCGGCCAGTGTCTTGCCGCTGCCGGTCGGCGCGGTGACCAGGACGTGGCGTTCCCGGCTGATCTCGTCCCAGGCACGCACCTGTACGTCGGTGGGGCCTCCCACGTTCTCGATGAACCATTGCTGGATCAGCGGGTGGAAATGTCTCAGTACGGATGGCGGCATAGCTATGACTTTAGGCTACAAAGGCGCTTTGTTCAAGGCGGGGCGTTGCTGCACATAGAAGCGCAGGTGCTGAAAGCGAAGCCCCCTTCCTCCAGCGGGGGGAAGGGGGCTCTATGAGATCCGGTCGTGACGTTGTGCAGGCTACTCCGTACAGAGTTGCCATTCACTGCTCTCGTTGGTGAGGGCGGTGACCGTGGTGCCAGTCGAACTGAAGGTGAGCCTGGCTTTGGTGCAATGGGCGCCGGCGGCCTGGAACACCCCCGTGGTGGGGACGCCCGAGAATGAGCTTACCGTCAACGGTGTCGGTGTGGTCACCTCTACGTATCCGTAGCTCGGGTGATAGTAGACCCCGGTGATGGCGAGCGTGTTCCCGGAGAAGGTATACGTCCAATCTTTAACCCAGTGGTTGGGGCTGCCGTTGACGCTTAACGTGCACGACATACTGAGCGTCTCGCTGGTGGTGGTGGCCCTGAACGCGAAGGAGCCGTACATGGTGGCGGTCCCCTTGGCCGTGTCGGCCGAAAGCGGGGCGAAATCCATCGTGATGGAGTCGTAGCTGCCGGTGGCGGGGTTGTAGATGCCGGTCATGGCGACATTCCCGGTGATGGTCGGGCCGTTACTCAGGCTCTGGTACTTGTTGAAGGTCATGGTGCCGGTGAAGTTGCCCGTGCTCTCGTTGAGGTTCATGCTGACTGCTGCTGATCCTCCCACCGCACCATAGACCGTGCTGCTGGCGGCGACGCCGGGGATCGGGGGGGCCTGCTTCACGCGGGCCAAGGCTTGCGGAATGCTACCCCGGACGGTGGCGGCGATCTCGGGAAGGGTGGTCAGCTTGCCGCCGGGACTGTCGTCATGTTGCACCATGACCCCGATCACGTTGGCGGACGAGCCGATACTGCCGGCCGCGTAGGCATCGGTAGTAAAGGCGACGGCATTGCTGGTGGTGATGCTCGCCCTGGCGGTCTGGCCGGTGTATTTGGAGTGGTCTACGGGCTGATCGCCACCCCCTCCTCCGCCACCACCACAGGCTGCCGACAGACCCAGTGCGACTACGATGAATGCATCCCGGCACATCCTCTTCAACTCGCTCATCGTCATGACCTCCTCCGCATGTGTAGGTTTGCCTGTTCCAGGGGCCGCAAAGAGTGGCACCAGTACCGGCGTGAGAACTGCTCTCGTTTATGGTGAGATTATATATTTTTAATCTAAGTTTTTCATGTGACCGTCATCACCACTGCAGCATATTATGGTGCCACACAATGCTAGGAAGAAATTAATAAAAAACCTGAACGGCCGGCAGGTAATGTCTCAAGCTCCCCTGGGTTCGAGCCGAAAAATAACGGGTGGACCCTCCGGAAACGAAAAACATTTACATGGGTTCTCTCTTAATGGTAATGGTGCCTCCTGCTGGTGCTGTCCGGATAGGTCACCGCAGCAATGAAACCTGAGGAGGTCACTATGAAGAGAGTGGTACTGGCGGTGCTGCTGTTGGCAGCAGTTGGTGGCTGTGCCGGAGACAAGGGCAAGGAACTGTTCGACACGGCACAATTCGAGGAGAAACAGAACAACCGGGAGCACGCGAAGCAGCTGTACCAGGAAATCGTCGCCAAGTACCCGGATAGCCCGGTGGCCAAGCAGGCGCAGGAGAGACTGGCCGCGCTGGGGGGGAAGTAGAGGAGATGCCGTGAAGTTACGTGTACTAGGTTGTTCCGGTGCCGAGTTTCCCGGGCACAGCCCGTCGGGTTTCCTGATCGACGGCACCCTGCTGCTTGATGCCGGCACGGTGGGCGCCGCGCTCGACCAGGAGGAGCAGCGCAGCATCGAGCACATCCTGGTAACCCATTGCCACATGGACCACGTCCGCGGGATCCCCTTCCTGGCCGACAACATCGTGGTATCGGGCTCCTCTCAGAAGGTGCAGGTGCTCGCCAGCGCCGAAGTCATCGCCGCCATCGGCTCCCATCTGCTGAACGGGCTGATCTGGCCCGACTTCACCAGGATCCCGACGCCGCAGGACCCGGTGCTGAGCTACCGGGAAGTGCCGGTGGAACGGGAGTTCCAGGTTGGCGAGTACACGGTGCTGGCGTGCCGCGTCAATCATCCGGTTCCGGCGCTGGGTTACCGCGTTACCCGGGACGGCACGTCGCTACTGTACACCGGGGACACCGGCCCCACGCAACGCATCTGGGAACTGGCCGGCGCACTGGATGCGCTGGTGGTGGAGGTGTCCTTCCCGACTGCCATGGAGGAAATCGCCCTCATGACCGGGCATCTTACCCCGGCCCTGCTGGCCAGGGAGCTGGCGAAGCTCCCATGTCCCCCCCGGCGGGTCCTGATCACCCACCTGAAGCCGCAGTATGAGGAGGCCATCAGCAGCGAACTGGAGTCGCTGGCTATCCCGGGACTGGAACTGTTGCAGGACGGCGCCACCTATCAACTGTGATGCGGCGGCTGAATCAGTTGGCCCTGAGAAACTGCCCCGGGGCGAGGCTCGTGGCGAGCATGACCATGTTGATGTCGCCGTGGGACCTCCAGTGCTCGGTCCCCTTTCTCTTTTCCTCGATCCAGAAACGCTCAATTTTTCCCGACATCTTTTGAAACCACAGCATTGCTTCGAGCCGGGGCTGCAGCCACTCTGCCAGTTCGCCCCCGCGCACGTCCGGATATTCCTCGAAGAGCCGGGCCAGTCGCGCGGTTCCCTTCAGGCCGATGGATAGGCCGAGCTCGCGAAACGCCAACCGGTACTTGGCGGGCTGATCGATGAAGCCTGGGCCCAGGTCTTCCAGCGACAACAGAGCGTCGTTTACCATGCACTGGAACAGGGCGAGGTCCTGGAAGGCCTCGTTGATGATGAGTTCGCCGGTCCGGCAGGCGTCGACCAGGATGCCGCCGATGCCGAGGCTGTCGCTGGTGCTGAAGTCCCGGCTGCGGCACATCTGCGTCAACTCCCCGATCTCCCGTCCCAGCTCCGGCAGCTCCTGGTCGGGGAAATGGCGGGCGGCGCAGACCATCTCGCAACAGGTCACCAGGCCGTCCAGCGGGTCGTGCTGGCCCACTGAGGGGACCAGGGAGCGCCTGAGGTCGCCGCTCATCTTCCAATGCAGCCCCAAGGCCCCGTCGGGCCCGTCGCTGAAGCGGAACGCCCGGTGCGCAGTCTGCGCGAGTTCCATGCCCCAGCGCAGGTAGCAGGCCTCCCCGGTGACCCGGCTGGTGCGGGTCAACGCCCGCATCCACTTGGTCAGGTAGTGGTAGTATTGTCCATCCCGCTCCCATTCCAGGCGCTCGTCCATCGGCTCGTCCGGTGCGCGCTCTTCCATCTTTTTGCCGATGCGCAGTCCGCCCCGGGTGGGATGCCGCTCACCTGCCTCTTCGCTGAGCCCGCTGAGCCACCCGCTTTTCGCCGTGTCCGGCCGGTGCCGCCCCAGAGTCTGGTGTACCTGGTCCACCAGCCGCAGTGCCAGCAGCAGCCACTTCTCGTCCTGGCTGTGATGGTAAAGCTCCAGGAAGTTGCACACCGCGAAGGCGTCGGTCCAGAGATAACGGCGCTGCGGCTTGTCCTCCCTGGATACGCCGGTCTGGGCCGCGAAATCGAGCATGATCTCTCCGGCCAACGTGACGCTTTCCTCTTTGTCCATGTCGGCTCCCTTGATCAGTCGGCGCTTCCGGTGAGGTAGCGGTTGTGAGCGGGCCACAGCCCCATGACCTGGCGCAGGATGGCGATCTCCCCGATGTGGTAGGCGTTGTGGTCCGCTGCGAGCAGCACCTCTCTGAAGATGCTGTACCCCGGCGCGTGCGGCAGCGGGGCCATCAGGTCGAGCGTTTCGTCCCGGACCAGGTCCTTGAGCGCTTCCAGGTCGGCCAGAAAACGGTCGCAGCTCTCGCGCCAGCCGGCCTGGTCCGTGGTCCGGTCCGGTGCCGGACGGTAGCCGGCGGGATATTCGGGGGAGCGGTGAGCGGGGGTCCTGATGAACTCGAGGATGTCCCACTGGGCGATGCGCAGATGTTCCACGAAATGCCACAGCGAGTAGGGCGTGTTGGCTGCCTTGGCGTTGATGGATTCCGGCGGCAGGTCCGCCAGCACCTCTTTGAAGTCGAAGTGGGCATTGCCCCCCTCAAGCAGTGCCAGCAGTTCCTTTCTCATAGTCGCTTCGCCTGTCATATCGATCCTCCTCCCGTTGCGAAATCCTTTTAAATCCCGCCGTTGCCCAGCGGTGTCCGGTTACTCTCCCCCTCCCTCTACGGGCCTGCGCGCCGAAGCGCTTCGTCCCGCGAAGGCGGGAGGGGGCAGGGGGGTGGGTGACCTCGCCATGACGGTAAATGTGGCACCTGTCCCAACCCCCTTACCCCCTCCCGCGAGGAGGGGGTGTTTTGCTGTTGCGGCCGGTTGCAAAAGCTTCCCGCTCGTCGCCGGTTCGTTGACGCAGAAGATTAATTATTTATAATCTTTTGATCTTTTTGCAAGTGGCAATGAGCCAGGAGGGAACAATGGATGCTTTTTTCGCCTCGCCCGAACCGCACCTCTGCCGTAACTTGCGCGACGCCTGCCTGAGGCGCACCCCCACCATCGTGCAGTCCTCGCCCGGTCTCGATCCCATCGTGGATTTCGCGCGCTCCTGCGTGCGCGGCTTGTACGCCGACCCACGCACCTTGGAAAGCCGCTTCCTCTACGACGCGCAAGGAAGCGCCCTCTTCGAAGAGATCACCCGGCAGCCCGAATACTACCTCACCCGCACCGAAGCCGCGATCCTGGCCGCCCATGCCGCCGAGATACGGGAGTTGACCGGGCCGACGCGGATCCTGGAACTGGGATCGGGAAGTTCGCTGAAGACGGATCACCTGTTGAAGGCCTGGCTGGAGCGCGGCGGTCCCACCCGCTACTATCCCGTCGATGTCAGCTCTGCCGCGCTTTCCGCCGCCTGCGCCGGTATCAGGTCCAGGTTCCCGGCGGTGGAGATGGTGGGTATCCAGTGCCAGTACCGGGAGGTTTTCCCCCTGCTGGCGCAACTCTCGCCGGTGCTGGTCGCCTTTTTGGGGAGCAGCATCGGCAACTTTGCACCCCCGGAGATGCTTGCCTTTGTCCGCACCCTGGCTGCGGCGCTGCGCCCGGGGGACTTCTTCCTGCTCGGGGTGGACCTGGTCAAGGAGCGCTCCATCCTGGAGGCGGCGTACAACGACCAGGCCGGGGTCACCGCGCGTTTCACCCGCAACCTCTTCGTCCGCATGAACAGGGAACTGGACGCCGGCATCGATCTGGACGCCATCGAGCATGCGGCCTGGTACCGCCAGGACCAGGAACTGGTCGAAATCTCGGCGCGCTTCACCCGGGAGCAGAGCTTCCGGCTGACTCCGCCGGGGCGGGTGATCACCATGGGGCAGGGGGATCTGGTGCGGACCGAGATCAGCCGGAAGTTCCGCATGGAGCGGGTGATCCCGGAACTGGAGGGCTGCGGCTTTGCCGCGGAAAGGGTCTTCACCGACTCTCAGCGCTGGTTCGCACTGCTGCTGCTGCGCCGCCGTCCCCTGTACTCGCCGCGCCGGGCCGGGAAGAGGCCGTTATGAGCGGGGAGGGGGTGGAAAAAAGGGACGGCTTGTGCGGTATCTGTCCGGCCGGGTGCTTCGTCACGGCGACCCTGAGGGAGGGGCGGCTGATCGGCGTGGAACCGCAGTCGGGTACGCCGCTGGGGATGCTGTGCCGGATCGGTCGTCATTCGCCGCAGATCGTCCACGACCCGGACCGCCTGCTCTACCCGCTGCGGCGCCGGGGCGCCAAGGGGGGCTACGACTTCGAGCGGATCACCTGGGACGAGGCCTTCGACACCATCGTCTCCCGGCTGCAGCAACTGAAAGAGGAGCGGGGTCCGGAAGCGGCGGCGATCTACACCGGCCGGGGCAGCTTCGACATGGCGCTGTGCGACCTGTTCCAGCCCGCCGACGCCGCGGTCTCCTCCGCCTCCAGCGTCCTTTTCCCCTTCGGATCCCCCAACACGCTCGGCGTGGGGGCCCTCTGCTACGTCTCCTTCGCCATGATCGCCCCGCACGTCACCATGGGGGAGATGCTGATCACCATGGAGACCGACCTGGAGCAGGCGGAGCTGATCGTCCTCTGGGGCGCCAACCCCGCCACCGACTCACCGCCGCTGGCGCACCGGCAGATCCTCCAGGCCCGGCAGCGCGGCGCCCGGGTCGTCGCCATAGACCCGCGCCGCGGCGAGACGGCGCGCGAGGCGCAGGCACTCTGGATTCCCATCCGCCCCGGCACCGACGGGGCGCTGGCGCTCTCCCTGATCGAGGTTCTGGTCGAGGAGGAGTTGTACGACGAGCGCTTCGCCAGGGAGTGGACGGTGGGGTTCGAGGACCTGTGCACCCTGGTGCAGCACTACCGCCCCGAGGCGGCGCAGGAGATCACCGGGGTCCCCGCCGCTACCATCCGGGAACTGGCGCGGCAGTTGGCGGCGGCCCGGGGCGCCGTGCCGGTCATGTACACCGGCCTCGAGTACTCCGACAGCGGCGTCCAGGCCATCCGCGCCGTCTTCACCCTGTTCGCGCTGGCGGGGCAGCTGGACGTTCCCGGCGGCCTTTTGTTCCGCATGAAGGAGAACATCTTTCCCCAGAACCGCTCCCAACTCATCGCCAACCCCGACCTGAAACGCGCGCTGGGGCGCGACCGTTTCCCGGTGTACAGCTCCTACCGCGGCGAATCCCACGCCTCGGTACTCCCCGAGGCGGTCCTGGAGGGGAAACCGTACCCGATCCGCGCCCTCATCGTCCTCGGGGGCTCGCTGATCACGGCCTGGCCCGATCCGGAACTGTGGCGCCGGACCCTGGGGGCGCTTGATTTCCTGGTTACCATCAACCGCTACCACACAGCCGATTCCGCCTACGCCGACATCGTCCTCCCCGCCACCACCTACTACGAGAACGTTTCCTACATGCGCTACGGCCCGCTGTTCAAGGTGAGGGAGCGCCTGGTCGAGCCGCAGGGGGAGGCGAGAAACGACTTCTTCATCCAGGCCGAGCTGGCCCGGCGCCTGGGCTACGGCGATCTCTACCCGCAAGACGAAGAGGAACTGCTCCGCTGCGCGCTGGCCGGTTCCGGGTTCACCCTCGAGGAGGTTCGGGCCGCGGGAGGGGAGGCGCGGGTGCCGACGGTAATGATGCAGTACAAGAAGTGGGAGAAGGGGCTGCTGCGCCCCGACGGTCAGCCCGGCTTCAACACCCCCAGCGGCAGGTTCGAGATCGCTTCGTCGATCCTGGCCGAGCACGGCTACCCGCCGCTGCCGGTCTACACCGAGCCCGGCGAGGGACCGCTGGCCGATCCGGTGCTGGCGCGCGATTACCCGCTGGTGTTCAACTCCGGGGCGCGCAACATGCACGACTTCCGCAGCCAGCACCACGGCGTGGCCGATCTCTCCGATCCGCTCCCCGAGCCGCCGGTCACCCTGAACGCCCGGGACGCGGCGGAGCTCGGGGTGGCGGACGGCGAGCGGGCCTGGGTGGAGACGCCGCGGGGGAGGGCGCTGTACCGGGCCCAGGTGACCGACGACATCGCGCCGGGCTGCATCGACGCCGCCATGGGCGGGGGAGGCCCGCTGGGGCCGCAGGCATGGCAGGAGTGCAACGTGAACCGGCTCACCGACCCCAACCGCTACGACCCCATCTCCGGGTTCCCGGTCTACAAGACCCTGCTCTGCCGTATCGTCAAGGCCGGGGAGCAGGGGGGGATCCCGGCCCGTACCGGCGAGGCGGCGCCCGCCGCCTGTGCGGTCGAGCCCGGGCCGCTCCCGGCCGCCTCACCGCAGCGCCTGGTCTACCTGGACCACAACGCCACCACGCCGGTGCACCCGGAGGTGCGTGAGGCGATGCTCCCCCTGCTCACCGACGACTTCGGCAACCCCTCCAGCATCCACGCAGCGGGGAGCCGCGCCCGCAGCGCCCTCGACGCCGCCCGGCGCGTCGTGGCCCAGGCCCTGAACTGCACCGCGCGCCGCATCGTCTTCACCGGCGGCGGCTCGGAGGCGGACAACCTCGCCATTCGCGGCGCGGTCATGGCCGGTGACGGTCACCGGCGCCACCTGGTCACCAGCAGCGTCGAGCACCCCGCCGTGCTCAACACCTGCCGGGCGCTGGAAAAAAGCGGCTGTGAGCTCACGGTGCTGCCGGTGGACGCCGAGGGCGTGCTGCGACCGGAGACCCTGGAGCGGGCCCTGCGTCCCGACACCCTCCTCGTTTCCGTGATGCTGGCCAACAACGAGACGGGAGCGCTGCAGCCGGTGGCGGAACTGGCGGCCATCGCCCACCGCCACGGTGCGCTCTTTCACTGCGACGCGGTGCAGGCCCTGGGGAAAGTGGAGCTCGACGTCGAGCAGTTGGGCGTGGACCTGCTGACGCTCTCCTCGCACAAGGTGCACGGGCCCAAGGGGGTGGGGGCGCTCTACGTCGGGCGGGAGGTGCGGCTGGAGCCGATGGTCACCGGGGGAGGGCAGGAGCGGGGGCTGCGCGCCGGCACCGAGAACGTCCCCGGCATCGTCGGCTTTGCCAAGGCGGTGGAACTCGCCCTGCAGAGGCTGCACGCCGGAGAGCAGCAACGGCTGGCCCGACTGCGGGACCGGCTGGAACAGGGGATCCTGGAGATGTTGCCGGGAGCGCGGCGCAACGGGCCGGCGCTGCTGCGTCTTCCCAACACCCTCAACATGGAGCTCCCCGGCATCCGGGGGGAATCGCTGGTGCTGCACCTGGACCGGCACGGGATCGCGCTTTCCTCCGGCTCGGCCTGCAAGTCCGGCAATCCCGACCCGTCGCACGCGCTCCTCGCCATGGGGCTCACGCCGCAGCAGGCGCACTGTTCGGTGCGTTTTTCGCTGGGGTGGTCCAACAGCGAGGAAGAGATCGACTACGTGCTGTCCTGCCTGGGGAAATTGCTGCGCGAGACCGCCGAGACGGTGCGCTTCGTTCCCTGCCGCTAGCGGCGGGAGAGGGCGACCTGCTGGTGGCGGAAGCGTGACGGGAGGGTCAGCAGGTGGAGGAATCCCGGCGCGCGGCGATGCGGCTGGAAATGACGATGAGGAAAAGTGCCCCGGAGCCGACGGTGTTGCCGAGGCTTACCGCGGTGAAGATGTGATCGTGCACCGAGAGGCAGGCGTAGAGCGCGGTGATGATGGAGCCGATGCACCAGCCGCCGAAGGTGACCGGTGACAGGGAAAGGGCATGGTTGCGGTCGCTCCATGCCCTCGCTATTTGGGGCAGGTACAACAGGACCGCGACGAAGCCGTTCACTGCGTAGAGAGATTTGAGAGCCGGAAGAAAGGTCATGGTGGGGACACCTTGCTACACCAGCGTCCCGGGGGAGGTGAACTAGGTCACAAAGCGGGACGCTCCCTCACCCCCAGCCCCTCTCCCGGAGGGCGAGGGGGGCGAGGGGGGCGAGTCGGCGGGGGCGCGGGCGCCCCCGCCGGAGTTGTGGCTTAGGGGAAGGTGGCCAGGACGTATTCGCCGATCTTCTTGGCGTCGTCGTTGGAGATCATCCCCTCGTCGAACTTGTTCATACCCGGACCGGGGTTGCGCATGACCTTGACGATGTCCTCGGGTTTGGTGATCTTGCTTCTGTCGGCCATGGCCTTGGCGCTCAAGGTCTTGGAAGGGGTGATGGTGTTGCCGCCGTTGGGGTGGCAGACCGCGCAGTGCTGCTTGAAGAGCTGCTCCCCGGTGAGACCGGTTGCCGACGGCGACGGCGGCGCGTTGGTCGTTGCCGACTTGGCCGTCGATACCACGCTTTGTGGAGGTTGGGCCTGCTCTTCGCTCTTCTTCTTGCATCCTGTTACGCCACCGGCAATGAGTGCCAGTACTGCCACTGTTACCACCAAACGCCTCTGCATGGGGACACCTCCTGTTAGAGTTTATTCATCCGGCGAGTATACCAGAGAAAACAATCCGTGCCGTAATAGCTGCTCTTTTGGTGACCGCCATTTGCAAAGCCGTGTTTGACAGTTGGTTGGTGAATGCTAATGTTAACCGTTCCCGCCATCCTGCCATAGTGGAGGAGACCGCCATGAAAAGGACGCCGATCGCCATCGTGCTGCTGCTCTTGTCTCAAGTCGTGCTCTCGTGTGCTGGAGAAGGTGAAGTGGTGCACCGGGGCAACGGCAAGTTCCTCCCCGACCAGCGTGATGTAGAGGTAAGTCCGACCCAGGAAAATGCCTGCGACTGCTGCCAGAAGTGCAAGGCGGCGAAGAAGGATATCAAGCCGCACCTGGAAGAGGACACCAGCAAGGAAACCGGCTGCGAGGAATGCTGCCGCAAATGCGGCCGCCCGGTACAGCCGCTCCCCGAGGACATCCCCCCCGAGATCATCAACAAGCCTGCCCCCAAGTGATGGCCGCGGCAGGGATGATGTAGCACGACCTGCCCTGCTACACTCCCTGCCGGCCTGTAACTGCTCTCACTACAGCACTCTGTCGCACCGGAACCCTCAGTTCGGTCAGTCTCTGTCCCGCCCCTGCGACTCAGGCTGGTACCGGCCATGTCTCTCTTGTGCTTCTCCCTCCACTTGTCTGACACAGTCTCCCCGGCTATTCCTTCAGTCTTAGAAAAAAGAGTTGACAGTGACTGTAGCGCTCGCTATCATGACATCCACTTTCAATTGGGGTCCTCATGAAACGAGCCAAGAAAAAGGTATTCGCCGACTTCATGTCCCAGAAGGGACTCAAGTCGACCAAACAGCGCGACATCATCCTCGACTGTTTCCTTTCCAGCGACAGGCACCTGAGCATCGAGGAGCTGTATCTCAAGCTCAGGTCCAAGCATCCGAACATCGGCTACGCCACCGTGTACCGCACCCTCAAGCTCTTCGCCGAGGCCGGCATCGCCCGGGAGATGCAGTTCGGCGACGGCCAGACCCGCTACGAGCACGTGAGCGAAGGGGAGCACCACGACCACCTGGTCTGCACCCGGTGCGGCCACATCGAAGAATTCGAAAACGAGACCATCGAGAAACTGCAGGACGAGGTGGCCAACAGCCGCGGCTTCCTGATCGAGCGCCATCGCCTCGAGATTTACGGCCTCTGCGCCAACTGCAGAAAGTAAGAAAGGCGTTTAACAGGGATAAAGGGGATGAAAAGGATGAAGTCGAAGAGCAAGGCTTCAGCCAAAATCCCTTTTATCCCCTTTATCCCTGTTAATTGGTTTTTTGTGGAAAGCAATCCCGCCATCATGAAAGTGACATTCATTGACATTTCATTGGCAAACGAACGTTAAAAAGGGGTAGGTAGAGTCATGTCATTCTTTGGTAAGAAGGGTTCCTGTCACGAAACACCAACCGTCAGCAGTACCGGCGCCAAGAAAGTGGCCCTGGTAGGGAATCCCAATGTCGGGAAAAGCGTGCTCTTCAACGCCTTGACCGGCGCTTACGTCACCGTCTCTAACTATCCCGGCACCTCCGTGGAGGTCTCCCGCGGCACCACTACCATCAGCGGCGAGGAGTACGAGATCATCGACACCCCGGGCATGTACTCCATCCTCCCCATCACCGAGGAGGAGCGGGTCGCCCGCGAGATCCTGCTTACCGAGCGGCCGCACCTGGTGCTGCACGTGCTCGACGCGCGCAACCTGGAGCGCATGCTCCCGATGACGCTGCAGCTGATCGAGGCCGAGCTCCCGGTGGTGCTGGTGGTGAACATCATGGACGAGGCGGCGCGCATGGGGCTCGAGATCGACATCCCCCTGCTGTCGCAGCGCCTGGGTATCCCCGTCATCGGCGCGGCCACCGCCAAAAAGGTCGGCCTGCCCGAGATCCGTGCCGCCATTGCCGGCTCCAGCGCGAGCACCACCGCTCCCTTCGGATATTCCCGGCTCATGGAAGCCGACATCGCCGGGATCGCCGGCTGCCTCAAGGCTGACTACATCCTCTCCAAGAAGTCGTTGGCGCTGCTCCTGTTGCAGGGCGACACCGAGGTCGCCGATCTGGTGCGCGACAGCGAGGGGGACGGATTTGTCCTGGTCGAGACCACGGTGAGGGAGAAGCGCTTCGAGCGCAGGGAGTCGTTCCACCTCGATCTCTCCATGGAGCGCAAGACGATCGTCAAGAAGGTGCTGGACGGCGCATTCCGGACGCCGCAGAAGCGGGTAGTGACGCTTGCCGAACGCATTTCCCGCCTTACCGTGCGCCCGAGCACCGGGGTGCCGCTGCTCCTCGTCGTGCTCTACTTCGGCCTGTACCAGTTCGTGGGTGTCTTCGGCGCCGGCACGCTGGTCGACTTCCTTGAAGGGAAGGGGTTCGAGGAGTTCTTCAACCCCTGGATCACCGGCGTCGTCAAGGGTAGCGTCCCCTGGCCCATCATCCAGGAGCTTTTCGTGGGCGAGTACGGCATCATCACCCTGGGCTTCCGCTACGCGGTCGGCATCATCCTCCCCATCGTGGCCACCTTCTTCCTCTTTTTCTCCATGCTCGAGGACAGCGGCTACTTCCCGCGCCTGGCGCTTTTGGTGGACCGGGTCTTCAAGACCATGGGACTCACCGGCCGTGCCGTGATCCCCATGGTGCTCGGCTTTGGCTGCGACACCATGGCCACCATGGTGACCCGGACCCTGGAGACGGTGCGTGAGCGCGTCATCGCGACGGTGCTGCTCGCGCTGGCCATCCCCTGCTCGGCGCAGCTGGGCGTGATCATGTCGCTGCTGTCCAAGACCCCCGGCGCGCTCCTGGTCTGGGGGCTGTGCCTGTTCGGCATCTTCCTGCTGGTCGGTCTGCTGGCCGCCAAGGTGCTCCCCGGCGACACCCCGATGTTCTACATGGAGATCCCGCCCATGCGGCTGCCGCAGTTCTCCAACGTCCTGACCAAGACCTACACCCGCATGCAGTGGTACTTCATGGAGATCCTGCCGCTGTTCATCCTGGCGTCGGTGCTCTTGTGGCTGGGCAAGGTCACCCACTTCTTCGAGAAGATGATCGAGGCGATGACCCCGGTGATGGCTTCCCTGGGGCTTCCCAAGGAGAGCGCCGTCGCCTTCATCTTCGGTTTCTTCCGCCGCGATTACGGCGCCGCCGGGCTGTACGACCTGCAGACCAAGGGGCTGATGGACGCGCGCCAGTTGACCGTTGCCGCCGTGACGCTGACCCTGTTCATCCCGTGCGTGGCGCAGTTCCTGATCATGAAGAAGGAGCGCGGCTGGAAGGTGGCCATCGGCATCGGCTTGTTCGTTTCCACCTTCGCCTTCGGCACCGGGTGGGTGTTGAACCGCGCCCTGCTGCTGACCAACATTCTGTAACGAAACACCCAAAAGCGATTCGAACAGGGATAAAAGGGATAAAAGGGATAAAGGCATAAACCGGTTTCTCACGCAAAGACGCAAGGACGCTAGCAACTACGAGACGCTGAAAGCATTTAAACCTTGCTTGCTTTGGGACTTTGCGTCTTGGGGTGACGCCCGTTTTTGCTTAAGGTGTTATCCCTTTTATCCCCTTTATCCCTGTTAAGTGGTTCGGTTTAACGAGGTTTTCGATGAGGTGCGGATTTTGCGGACATGAGTTCGCGGAGAGCGAAGGAAACGTGGGGTGCAAAAATTGCCCGATGTCATCCGGCTGCAAGATGGTAAAATGTCCCCGCTGCAATTATGAGAACCCGCCGGAGCCGGCTCTCGTTAAAGGACTGAAGAAGATGTTCCGCAAGAAGGACCGGGAATAGCGCCCGTGGGCCGCAACAGATGACCCCGAGTGAGGGTAAAAAGGAGAAGTCATGAAGCTGAGCGATAAAGCGGAAGAGATACTGGAGGCGCTCTGGATCGAGTCCGAGGAGAAGGGGACCGGCTACGCCGAACTGGACCGGATGGAGATCGATGCCTCCGACCCCGCCTACCACGAGCTCTCCGCGCAGGCCCTGGTGGAGATCAGGGACGGGCGCATCTACTTCCGCCCGGAGGGGCGCGAGGAAGGGCGCATGACCATCAGGCGGCACCGCCTGGCCGAAAGGCTGATGATGGACGTGTTGAACATCAGGGGCGAAAGCGGTGACGTCAAGGCCTGCCAGTTCGAGCACCTCCTGAACGAGGGCGTGGACAGCAAGGTCTGCACCATGCTGAACCACCCGGCGACCTGCCCGCACGGCAAGCCGATCCCGCCCGGGGAGTGCTGCGAGGAGGCGCGCAAGAGCGGCGACCTGGGCGTGGTGCCGCTGACCGAGCTGAAGCCCGGCGACGACGGCGACATCGCCTACATCCAGACCGAGGACAGCAAGAAGATGCAGAAGCTGATGGCGATGGGGGTGCTCCCGGGCAACCGGATCTCCCTCTTGCAGGCGTTCCCCTCCTACATCTTCAGGGTCGGCTTCTCCGAATTCGCCATCGATTCGGCCATGGCGCGCGAGATTTTCGTCCGGCGCTAGCTGGCGCATCCGACCTATGCAGCAAACAAGGGCGTCCCTTCACCGGGGGCGCCCTTTTTGTTTCATGACCAGCGATGATCTTCCGCCAAGATGCCCATCACCCTCTCCCCCCGGGAGAGGGCTGGGGTGAGGGCGCTGCAATAGGCAATGATCCCGCTTCGTGGCACCTCCCTCACCCGCCCTTCGGGCACCCTCTCCCGGCGGGAGAGGGCATTGGCCCCTCTTGGCGTCCTTTGCGCATGCTTGGCGTTCTCTGCGTAACTGCTTTTTGTGGTCAAAAGTGCCCGACATTACTGGCGATGTGCCATTGGACCGGGAGCGGCGACCCCGTCCGCCGGTGTAAGAACACCAATGGGGGCGCGCACTTCCCATTAAATTGCCGAAGTTTTGAATTACATGAGAAAAAGGCTTCAAGATCTCTGCCGGACTGTCGATAAAATAACTCAACCGGACCGGTCGGGGAAAAGCCCTGGCGGGGCCGCGGTAGACAACCCTCACAGAGTAAAAGGAAAGCTATGATAGCTGGCGGCAACGATAGCGGCACCCGGGATGCGGAAGTCAGGGCGCTCGCGCCGGGATGGTCCGGGATCCTGGCCAAGGCTGCGGTGGAACTGGCCGTGATTGCGGGGACCACCGAGGACGAGTTTCTGGCCATCGGGGGGAGGCTGCAGGATTTCTACCAGCGCGGCCTGGGGATCTCCGGGCTCGCCTCGGAAATGGTGGGTGAGGTCGCCGGCGATCAGGTGATCGGCGCCATGGACCGACTCGGGGAGATGCTCGACCACATGGGGCACTACGTGGACCGGGCTCAGAACGAGATCGAAGGGAGCGCCCAGACGCTGCGCGAGATCCTCGGTCTCCTGGAGAAGGTCAGTGATCCCCTCTCCGGCTTCAAGAAGGTGAACAAGGTGCTGCGCATGCTGGGCATCTCGACCAAGATCGAGAGCGCGCGGCTGGGGCAGAGCGCCGCCGGGTTCGACACCCTGGCCAGCGACGTCGGCGAACTCTCGGTGCAGGTCAACGACAAGGCCGCCTTCATCATGAAGAGAAAGGACGACCTGGCCCGGGAGATCGCGCAGACCCTGAGCGGGGTGCTGGAGTCCGGCGCCCAGCAGCATGACCGGGTCATCGAGGTGCTGGCGCGGACCAGGAAGAGCCTGCAGGCGCTCACCGAGATCAACACGCGCTGTTCCAGTTCGGTGGCGCTGGTCTCCGCCGTCTCCGACGAGGTGTACCGCTCCATCGGCGACGTGGTCATGTCCATGCAGGCCCACGACATCGTGCGCCAGCAGATCGAGCATGTCCACGAGGCCCTGGACGAGGTCAAGCAGGGTCTGGATGCCGGCAGCTGCGGCGCGGACGCGACCGCCACCATCTGCGAACTGCAGATAGCCCAGCTGCACCACGCCTCCGACGAGCTGGACGGCGCGGTGCGCATCATCATGGAGAGCCTGCGGGAGGTGGCCAGGAAGCAGTCCGGCCTCTCCGCCCAGACCAGCGGCATGTCGGGCATCGCCGACCAGGCCGGGGGAAGCTTCTTCACCGGGATGGAAAGGGACATCTCGGTGGTCTCCAACGCGCTCCTGGAGAGCTCCAAGGTGAACCAGGCGCTGTGCGTGGCCATGGGGACCGTGGCGGAGACGGTGGGGGAGATCGCCACCTTCGTCGGGGACATCGAGAAGATCGGCGAGGAGATCAAGCTGATCGCCCTGAACGCCCAGATCAAGTCCGCCTACACCGGCGACGAGGGGGCGGCGCTCGGGGTGCTGGCCGAGGCGATCCAGCGCCTTTCCATCGACGCCATCAACCATACCGGTGCGGTCTCGGGGACGCTGCAGGGGATCATCGGGGTCACCGACCGGCTCAGCCAGGGGGTGAGCGTCGAGACCACGGGGCTGGAGAGCGAGGTGCACGGCATGGTGCAGACCCTTTCCGACCTGGTGCAGACCCTGAGGCAGGTGAACGACACGCTGCAGCACTCGCTGCACCAGATGGACGACTCCGTCACCCGGCTCTCCACCGACATCGAGCAGGTGGTGTCGGGGATCACGGTGCACCGCAAGGTGGCCAAGGTGCTGGAAGAGTCGATCCGCGCCATCTCGGGTGTGGCGACCGAAGCCCGCAGGCTGGCCCCGGCCGGCACGGCCGGGAACCTGGACCAGCTGGCGCAGCGCTACACCATGCAGAGCGAACGCAGGATCCATGAGTCGCTGAACGGGCCCGCCACCGGGGGGAGAATGCCCACCCTGTCGGCGCCGCCCCCACCGGCGGCCGACGAGGACGAATTGGGCGGCAACGTCGAACTTTTCTAGATCGGGGACGAGGACCATATGGACGAGGTGAAGTTGGAACGGGTCAAAGACCCGCAAGGGACGACGGAGACGCTCAGGGTTACCGGCGGCGTCACCATCTGCGAGGCACGGGATTTCCGGGAGGCGCTCCTGGCGACACTCGAGGAGGCGCCGGAGGTGCGGGTGGATGTCTCCGCCCTGACCGGGATCGATCTTACCGGACTGCAGCTGTTGTGCTCGGCGCACCAGAGTGCGCTGCGCCGGGGCAAGACCCTGCATATCTTCGACGGTGGTAACGCCACCTTCCGTGAAGCGGCGAACGGCGCCGGATTTCAAAGGCACACCGGGTGTCCGCAAGATCGAGCTTGCAGTTGCATCTGGGTAGGAGGAGAGAGCTAATGGCCAAAGTGATAATGACAGCGGATGATTCGGCAAGCGTAAGGCAGATGGTGACCTTCACCCTGAAGCAGGGCGGCTACGACGTGGTGGAGGCCGTGGACGGCAAGGACGCGCTGCAAAAGCTGGCCAACACCAAGGTCGACATGCTGATCACCGACCTGAACATGCCCAACCTGGACGGCATCGGGCTGATCAAGGGGGCGAGAGCGCTGGCCAGCTGCAAGTTCATCCCGATCGTCATGCTGACCACGGAATCCCAGGATTCCAAGAAGCAGGAAGGAAAGGCCGCCGGCGCCACCGGCTGGATCGTGAAGCCGTTCAAGCCTGAACAGCTGATGGCCGTGGTGAAGAAGGTGCTGGGATGATCGACCTTCATCGGCAGGCATTCAAGGAAGAGGCGTACGAGCTCCTGGCGGAACTGGAGTCCTCGCTGCTGGAGCTTGAGGAACGCCCCGATGACCAGGACCTGATCGGCCGGGTGTTCCGGGCCATGCACACCATCAAGGGGTCCGGCTCCATGTTCGGTTTCGACGACATCGCGAGCTTCACCCACGAGGTGGAAACCGTCTTCGATATGGTACGCAACGGCAAGCTCACCGTCACCAGCCGCCTGGTGAACCTGACCCTGGCCGCCCGGGACCAGATCCGCGCCATGCTGGATGCCGCCGACAGCGGCGCCGAGACCGACCTGCAGGCGAGCGCCGGCATCATCGTGGGCCTGCGCGAACTGGCCGGTTTCGGCGCAGGCGGCCAGGCGGCGCCCGAGCGGCGCGAGGAGGCGGCGCCCCAGAAAAAAGACCCGGTCACCTACCGGATCCGCTTCGTCCCCCCCCGGGACATCTTCATCACCGGCACCAACCCGCTGAACCTCCTGGCCGAGATGAAGGAGCTGGGTACCTGCACCGTGGTGGCGCAGACCGACGGCTTCCCGCCGCTGGAGGAGATGGACCCCGAGGGGTGCTACGTCTACTGGGACGTGATCCTCACCACCGACCAGGGGGAGAACGCGGTGCGCGACATCTTCATCTTCGTCGAGGACGACTGCGACCTGAAGATCGAGGTGGTGGCCGAGCACAGCCGCTACGACGAGCAGCAGGACTACAAGAAACTGGGCGAGATCCTCCTGGAGCGGGGCGATATCACGCCGGACGAGATGAAGGCCGTGCTGTCCCGGCAAAAGAGGTTCGGCGAGCTTGCCGTCTCGGAGGGGATCCTCCCCGAGGGGAAGGTGAACTCCGCCCTGGCGGAACAAAAGCACGTCAAGGAGGTGCGCCAGGAGAAACAGGTGGCCGACGCCTCCTCCAGCATCCGGGTCCCGGCCGAGCGGCTCGACCTCCTGGTGAACCTGGTGGGAGAGATGGTCACGGTGCAGGCGCGCCTGTCGCAGACCGCGGCCCTGCGCGACGACGCGGAGCTGATGGCCATCGCCGAAGAGGTGGAGCGCCTGACCGCCGAGCTGCGCGACAGCGCCCTCAACATCCGCATGCTCCCCATCGGCAGCACCTTCAGCAAGTTCAAGCGCCTGGTGCGCGACCTTTCCGCTGAGCTTGGCAAGCAGATCGAGATGACCACGGAAGGGGAGGAGACCGAGCTGGACAAGACGGTGATCGAGAAGCTGAACGACCCGCTGGTGCACCTGATCAGGAACAGCATCGACCACGGCATCGAGCTTCCCGAGGCGCGCGAGGCGGCCGGCAAGCCGGCGCGCGGCACGGTGCACCTCGCCGCCGTCCACTCCGGCGATTCCGTGCTCATCACCATCGCCGACGACGGGGCGGGGCTGGACAAGGAGGCGATCCGCGGCAAGGGGATCGAGCGGGGCATCATCTCCGCCAGCGCCGAGCTCTCCGAGAAGGAGCTCTTCAACCTCATCTTCGCGCCGGGCTTCTCCACGGCCAAGACCGTCTCCTCCATCTCGGGACGCGGCGTCGGCATGGACGTGGTGAAACGGGCCATCGAGGCCCTGCGCGGCAGCATCGACATCACCAGCGTGCGCGGCCAGGGGACCCGCATCACGGTCAAGATCCCGCTCACGCTGGCCATCATCGAGAGCCTGCTGGTGAAGATCGGCAACGACGCCTTCATGCTTCCCCTGGCCATGGTGGACGAATGCGTCGAGCTGACCCGCGAGGACGTGGCGCGCTCGCACGGCAGGAACCTGGCCCGCGTGCGCGAGCACCTGGTCCCGTACATACCGCTTCGGCGGCACTTCCGCATCGCCGGGGCGCCGCCGGAGATCGAACAGATCGTGATCACCCAGGTGAACGGCATGCGGGTCGGCTTCGTGGTCGACCACGTCATCGGCGAGCACCAGACGGTGATCAAGTCGCTCGGGCGGGCCTACAAGGACACCGAGGGGATCTCCGGGGCCACCATCCTCGGCGACGGCTCCGTGGCGCTGATCCTGGACGTCCCGCAGCTGGTGCAGGCGGCCGAGGTGGCACAGAACTGACGAGTAGGGGAGGACGTAGCGCCTATGGAAGCAGCGAGGGCCGTTAACATGGCAGAACCAGGCGTCATCGAGCACAGCGCAAACCTGTCCGCGCGCGACTTCGGCAGGTTGAGCCGGTTTATCTACGATACCTGCGGCATCAAGATGCCCGACGTGAAGAAAACCATGCTGGAGGCGCGCCTGCAGAAGCGGCTGAGGAGCCTCGGCATGCACAGCTTCACCGACTACTGCGACTTTCTCTTTTCCCCCGAGGGGATGGAGAAAGAACTGGTGCAGATGCTGGACATGGTCACCACCAACAAGACCGACTTCTTCCGGGAGCCGGACCACTTCAACTACCTGACCCAGACGGTGCTTCCCGAGTGGGTCAAGCGGCACCCCGGGGCCACCCTCTCCATCTGGAGCGCGGGCTGCTCCTCGGGCGAGGAGCCCTACACCCTGTGCATGGTGCTCTCCGAGTTCGCCCTCAGGAACCCCGGGTTCGACTTCAGGATCCTGGCCACCGACATATCGACCCGCGTGCTGGATAAGGCCAAGACGGCGATCTACACCGAGAGCCAGGTCGAGCCGGTGGCCGTGGAACTGAAGAAGAAGTACCTCCTGCGCAGCAAGGACCGCTCCAGCGGCATGGTGCGCATCGTGCCGGAGTTGCGCGAGAAGGTGCGCTTTCGCCGCCTCAATTTCATGGACGAAGACTTCGGCATGCGCGAGCAGCTGGACATCATCTTCTGCCGCAACGTCATCATCTATTTCGACCGCCCCACCCAGGAGAGGCTTTTGCAGCGCTTCCACCGCCACATGAAGCCCGGCGCCTTCATCTTCATGGGGCACTCGGAGACGTTGAGCGGCCTGAACGTGCCGTTGGTGAGCGTCTACCCGACGGTGTACCGCCGGGCCAGATGATGCCGCCGACGCAGGGAAAGGTGGTCTTCCTGAAACCGGGTCAGATAATGGTAAGCTCTGAGCCTGTGCTGGTGACCACCCTGCTCGGTTCCTGCGTCGCGGTCACCATCTTCAATTTCCGGCTCCGGCTGGGGGCCATCTGCCACGCCCAGCTCCCCGGCGGCGACCTCTTCGACGAGGTGGGGCCTCAGGGGAAGTACGTCGACACCGCCATCAGGGTCATGCTGGAGCGGTTGCTGCACCGCGGGGCGCTGCGCGGGGAGCTGGAGGCCAAGGTCTTCGGCGGCGCCGACATGTTCGATGCCCGCGGCAAGCTGCGCACCGTCGGCCGGCAGAACTCGGAGATGGCGCTCAAGGTCCTGGCGCACGAGTCGGTGCGGGTGGCCAAGCATGACCTGGGAGGGGAACGCGGCCGGAAGATCATCTTCCACTCCCACACCGGAGAGGTGCTTCTGAAACGGATGAGAAAATCAGGGGGTTGTTAGATGCCCAAGAAGATAAAGGTGCTGATAGTCGACGATTCGGCCGTGGTGCGCCAGACCATGGTGGAGATCCTCTCCTCCGACCCGCAGATCGAGGTCATGTCGACCGCCGGCGACCCTTTCATCGCCGCGGACCGCATCAGGCAGGAAGTCCCCGACGTGATCACCCTCGACGTCGAGATGCCCAGGATGGACGGGATCACCTTCCTGCACAAGATCATGAGCCAGCACCCCATCCCGGTGGTGATGTGCTCGAGCCTCACCGAGAAGGGATCGGAGACGGCCCTGAAGGCGCTGGAATACGGGGCGGTGGAGATCATCCAGAAGCCGCGCCTGGGGACCAAGGCGTTCCTGGAGGAGTCCCGGGTGAGGATCTGCGACGCGGTGAAGGCGGCGAGCCAGGCCAGGCTCAGGCGCGTCTCCGCGGTGAGCCACCAGGTCTCGCCCAAGCTCACCGCCGACGTGATCATGGAGAAGCCCAAGAGCCAGGCGATGATGCAGACCACCGAGAAGGTGGTGGTGGTCGGGGCGTCGACCGGGGGGACCGAGGCGCTGCGGACCTTCCTGGAGTCGCTGCCGGCGGACTCCCCGGGCATCGTCATCGTGCAGCACATGCCCGAGGGGTTCACCCGGGCCTTTTCGCAGCGGCTGGACGGCCTGTGCCGGATCACGGTCAAGGAGGCCGAGAACAACGACACCGTGGTGCGCGGCCGGGCCCTGATCGCGCCGGGCAACCACCACCTGCTTTTGAAGCGCAGCGGCGCGCGTTACTACGTCGAGATCAAGGACGGGCCGCTGGTGTCGCGCCACCGCCCCTCGGTGGACGTCCTGTTCCGCTCCGCCGCCCGCTATGCGGGCAAGAACGCGGTAGGGGTGATCATGACCGGCATGGGAGACGACGGCGCGCACGGCATGCTGGAGATGAAGCAGGCCGGCGCGTTGAACATCGCCCAGGACGAGGCCTCCTGCATCGTCTTCGGGATGCCCAACGAGGCGATCAAGCTGGGGGGGGTCGACTACATCCGTCCCCTGGACGCCATCAGCCGCGAGGTGATCAAGCTGTGCAATTAACGGCCCAACCGTACAACGGCCGTTCAACGTTCAACGTTCGACGTTGGGCTGTTGTGCCGTGGCCCAGGTTTTCCCGTCGGGTGAGTATGTTGCCGTCACAGTATGGCTGGCCGAAGCAGTGATCTTCTCGAACGTTGAACGTTGAACCTTGAACGTCTTTTGGTTTTTGAGGTTTTCATGGTTGAAGAAAAGTTCTTTCTGGGGCGCCAGCCCATACTGGACCGGACCCAGCAGATCATGGGGTTCGAGCTCCTGTTCCGCTCGCCGGAAAGCCTGAACGCGGCCAGCTTCCTGGACGTGCAGATGGCCAGCGCCAGCGTCATCGTCAACGCGCTGACCCAGTTCGGCATCCAGGACGTCCTCGGGCGGCACAAGGGCTTCTTCAACGTGACCCGCGAAGTGCTGATGAGCGACGCGGTGGAGCTTCTCCCCAAGGACCGCGTGGTCATCGAGCTTCTGGAAAGCATCGTCGCCGACCAGGAGGTGATCGACCGCTGCCGCTCCCTGAAAAAACTCGGCTTCAGCCTCGCCCTGGACGACCACATCTATTCCCCCAGTTTCCACGAGGTCTACCGCCTGGTCGACATCGTCAAGGTGGACGTGCTGGAGACGCCTGCCCAGTCCCTGCCGGAAATGGTGGAAAACCTCAGGAAGTGGCCGCTGACGCTGCTGGCGGAGAAGGTTGAAAACGCCGAGCACTACAAGTTCTGCTCGCAACTGGGGTTCGACCTGTTCCAGGGGTACTACTTCGCCCGGCCGGTGGTGCTCAGGCAGAACAAGATCGACATCGGCAAGATCACCATGATGCAGCTCATGAAGCAGGTGATGTCCGACGCGGAATGGTCCGAGATCGAGGAAACCTTCAAGCAGAACCCCGGCCTCACCTACAACCTGCTCCGCCTGGTCAACTCCGTGGCCATAGGACTCAGGGTGCGCATCAAGACGCTGCGCCATGCCCTGACCGTACTGGGGATGGAGCAGCTCAAACGCTGGATCACCCTGGCGCTGTACGCCAGCAACGACCAAAACGGCGTGCAGAGCCCGCTTTTGGAAATGGCGGCGACGCGCGGCAAGCTGATGGAGCTCCTGGTCCTTGCCTCCCGGGGGCGCGGCGCCGGCGAGCTTGCCGACCAGGCCTTCATGGTCGGCATCCTCTCGCTCATCGACGTGCTGTTCGAGGATGCCATGGCCGAGCTGGTGGGGAAGCTGAACCTCGTGGAGAACGTGAAGAGCGCGCTTTTGCACCACGAGGGGGACCTGGGAGAGCTCCTGGTACTGGCCGAACTGCTGGAACAGGCCGATTTCCCTGCCGTGAGCGAGCAGTTGGACATCTGCGAGCTGGAGCTGGACCAGCTTCTTTCCGCCCAGCTGGAGACCTTCTCGTGGGCCGACAAGCTGAGCGCATCCCTCTAATTTCACTCCTTGACACGAACCTTTCTTTTGATGTAACTTGTTTCGTCCCGCCAGACAAGGGACGGAGCCAGCGGTTCAGGCTGCGCTCCACCGGCTAAAATCGCAGCAAAAGCCAGCCACCAAAAATCACCAAACCACAACCGCAACCAGGACTCGATGCCGGCAGTGAACCGGTGCGGGTCGTACTGAGACGCCAAATGAAAATAACCGCGGTAATTCCCGCCAGGTATGCTTCTACGCGTTTTGAGGCTAAGGCATTGGCGGACATCATGGGGAAACCCATGGTGCAGCATGTCTATGAGCGTGCTTCCAAGGCCAACCTCGTTTCCGAGGTGATCGTGGCGACCGACGACGAGCGGATCGCCGCCGCGGTGCGCGCCTTCGGTGGCCGCGTGGAGATGACCTCGGTGGACCACGAGACCGGGACCGACCGGTTGGCCGAAGTGGCGGCAAGGCTCGATGCCGACATCATCGTCAACGTGCAGGGAGACGAACCGCTCATCGATCCGGCCATGATCGACCAGGCCATCGCACCGATGCTGGAAGACCCGTCCATCCCGATGGCGACGCTCAAGTGCCGCATCAAGACGCTGCACGACTTCCTTTCGCCCAACGTGGTCAAGGTGGTGGCCGATCCCAAGGGGAACGTGCTCTACTTCTCCCGTTCGCCGCTGCCGTTTTTCCGCGACAAGTGGAACGACCTGAAGGATGACGCCTTCTGCTGCGGGAAGCTTCTGTGCTACAAGCACGTGGGGCTCTACGTGTACCGCCGCGAGTTCCTCCCCGTTTTCGCGGCCTTGCCGCCGAGCTACCTGGAGATGGCCGAGAAGCTCGAGCAGTTGCGCGTCTTGGAGAACGGCTACCGCATCAAGATCGTCGAGACCGAGTGCGAGTCGATAGGTGTCGACACCCCGGCCGACCTGGAGAAGGTGCTGGCCAAATTAAAGGGCTAAAGCCGTTCAACGTTCAACGTTTTTGGCTGCTGCTGTTTTCTGTATCAGGTTCTTCGCTGAGGGATCGCGTCACGGTGCTGCTGGTGTTCTGCCAGCAGTCTCGTCGAACGTTGAACCTTGAACGTTGAACGGTTTCTATTTCGGAGGTTTTTTCAGTGAAGACAAAATTCATCTTTGTTACCGGCGGCGTTGTCTCCTCCATAGGTAAGGGACTCGCCGCCGCTTCTTTGGGCGCTCTGCTGGAGGCACGTGGGCTTCGGGTCACCATCCAGAAACTGGATCCGTACATCAACGTCGATCCGGGCACCATGTCGCCGTTCCAGCACGGCGAGGTCTTCGTCACCGACGACGGCGCCGAGACCGACCTCGACCTCGGCCACTACGAGCGCTACACCTCCAGCAAGCTCTCCAAGAAGAGCAACTTCACCACGGGGCAGGTCTACTTCTCGGTCATCGAGAAGGAGCGCCGCGGCGACTACCTGGGCGGGACCGTGCAGGTCATCCCGCACATCACCGACCAGATCAAGGCCAACATCCTCGATAACGCCAAGGGGAGCGACATCGCCATCGTCGAGATCGGCGGCACCGTGGGCGACATCGAGTCGCTGCCGTTTCTGGAAGCGATCCGCCAGTTGAAAAGCGACCGCGGCGCCGGCAACGTGCTCTACCTGCACGTCACCCTGGTCCCCTACATCAGGACCGCGGGCGAGCTGAAGACCAAGCCGACCCAGCACTCGGTCAAGGAGCTGCGCGAGATCGGTATCCAGCCCGACATCCTCTTGTGCCGCTGCGAGCAGGAGCTCCCCCAGGACATGAAGGCCAAGATCGCGCTCTTCTGCAACGTGGAGGAGAAGGCGGTCATCACCTCCCGCGACGCCGAGCACATCTACGCGGTGCCGCTGGCCTTGAACCTGGAAGGGCTCGACGACCAGGTGGTCGAGAAGCTCAACATCTGGACCAAGGCCCCGGACCTCTCCCACTGGCAGCAGGTGGTCTCCAAGCTGACCAACCCGGGCTGCGGCGAGGTCCGCATCGCCGTGGTCGGCAAGTACGTCGACCTCAAGGAATCCTACAAGTCGCTTTCCGAGGCGCTCACCCACGGCGGCATCGCCAACGACTGCCGCGTCACCCTGGTCTACCTCGACTCCGAGAAGATCGAGGAGGAGGGCGCGGACAAGTACCTCGCCGACGTGGACGGCATCCTGGTCCCCGGCGGTTTCGGCGAGCGCGGCACCGAGGGTAAGATCAAGGCCATCGAGTATGCCCGCGTCAACAAGGTCCCCTTCTTCGGCATCTGCCTCGGCATGCAGATGGCTGCCGTCGAATACGCGCGCAACGTCTGCCAGCTCCCGGAGGCCTTCTCCAGCGAGTTCAAGCCCGCCTGCACCAGCCCGGTGATCCACCTGATGGAGGAGCAGAAGGGGGTGGACAAGAAAGGGGGCACCATGCGCCTGGGCGCGTACCCCTGCTCGCTGACCAAGGGCACCTTCGCGCAGAAGGCCTACGGCGCCACCGAGATCTCCGAGCGTCACCGTCACCGCTACGAGTTCAACAACGCCTTCCGCGCCGCACTCGAGGAGAAGGGGCTGATCATCTCCGGCATCTACAAGGAAGGGAACCTGGTCGAGATCATCGAGCTCGCCGACCACCCCTGGTTCCTGGGGTGCCAGTTCCATCCGGAGTTCAAGTCCAAGCCGCTCAACCCGCATCCGCTGTTCAAGGCCTTCATCGGCGCCACCAAGGCAAGGAAAGGCAATTAATACAGGGATAAAGGGGATGAAAGGGATAACTGCTGAAAGCGTTTTTTAACGCAAAGCCGCAAAGACGCCAAGAAAAACACATCGAACAGGGATGAAGGGGATGGAAGGGATAACTGCATAAAGAAGGTTTGGTAACCCAATAATTCTTTAGGTTTTATCCCCTTTATCCCTTTTATCCCTGTTAAACGTTTCTGGTTTAGACGATTAAAGGAGTAGATCATGGTCCATGAGGTCTCTGTAGGTAATGTCAAAATAGGCGGGAACAGGCCGCTGGTGCTGGTCGCCGGACCCTGCGTGATCGAGAACGAAACGGCGACGCTGCGTCACGCGGAGCGCCTGATGAGCATCTGCAACGGCGTCGGCATGCCGCTCATCTTCAAAGCCTCCTACGACAAGGCGAACCGCACCTCGGTCACCGCTTTCCGCGGTCCGGGCATGGACGAGGGGCTCAGGATCCTGGCCAAGGTAAAGGAATCGCTGGGCGTTCCCGTCCTCTCCGACATCCACTCCATCGAGCAGGTGGAGCCGGCGGCGGACGTGCTCGACGTGCTGCAGATCCCGGCTTTCCTGTGCCGCCAGACCGACCTCCTGGTCGCCGCCGCCAAGACCGGCAAGGTCGTCAACGTGAAGAAGGGGCAGTTCCTGGCGCCGTGGGACATGAAGAACGTGGTCGGCAAGATCCGCTCCTGCGAGAACGAGAACATCATCCTCACCGAGCGCGGCGCCTCCTTCGGCTACAACAACCTCGTCGTGGACATGCGCAGCTTCCCCATCATGCGCTCCACCGGCTACCCGGTCATCTTCGACGCCACCCACAGCGTCCAGCTCCCGGGAGGGGAGGGGACCTCGTCGGGCGGCCAGCGCGAGTACGTGGAATTCCTGTCCCGCGCCGCGGTTGCCGCCGGTGTGGACGGCGTCTTCATGGAGGTGCATGAGGATCCGGAGCGCGCCCTGTGCGACGGTCCCAACTCGGTGCGCCTGGACGACCTGCCGGCACTTCTGAACAAGCTGAAGGCCATCGACGCCATCGTGAAACAGGCGTAAAAGAAAACCCCGATTCGAACAGGGATAAAGGGGATCAAAGGGATAACGGCGGAAAACGGCTAACGGCGGAAAAGCGATCTTAACGCAAAGCCGCAAAGGCGCAAAGAAAACAACTGGAGCTTTCGGGTAAAACCCTGATCTTTTTTGTTTTGGTTGTTATCCCCTTTATCCCTTTTATCCCTGTTAAATGGTTTAAGGAGTTGATCTTGATTTTAGAAGAAGCGAAGCGGGTAATCAGAGTCGAGGCCGAGGCACTTTTGAACCTGGAAGCATCCATCGACCGGACCTTCGAAAAGGCCGTCGAGATGATCCTCAACACCACCGGGCGCGTCGTCGTCACCGGCATGGGCAAGTCGGGCCTCATCGGCCAGAAGATCGCCTCCACCATGGCCTCCACCGGCACCCCCGCCTTTTTCCTGCACCCGGCCGAAGGGATCCACGGCGACCTGGGCATGATCATGAAGGGAGACGTCGTCATAGCCATCTCCAACTCCGGCGAAACCGACGAGGTGGTGCGCATCCTCCCGATCATCAAGCGTCTGGGTGCGTCCCTGATCGCCATGGCCGGCAACCCCAACTCCACCCTGGCCAAAAGCGGCGACATCTTCCTCGACATCTCCGTGAAGGAGGAGGCCTGCCCGCTGGGTCTCGCCCCGACCGCATCCACCACCGTGACGCTGGCCATGGGTGACGCCATCGCCGTGGCGCTCCTGGTGAGCCGCGGCTTCAAGGCCGAGGACTTCGCCATGTTCCACCCCGGCGGCGCGCTGGGGCGGAGACTGTTGCTGAAGGTCGAGGACATCATGCACTCCGGCGACGGGCTGCCGCTGGTCACCTCCGATACCCTCATGCGCGAGGCCCTTTTCACCATCACCTCCAAGGGGCTGGGCATCACCGGCGTCACCTCCGAGGACGGCGCCCTGGTCGGCGTCATCACCGACGGCGACCTGCGCCGGGCGCTTGGGCAGGGACTCGACATCATCAACCTGCCGGCATCGGCGCTGATGAAGAAGGGGGCCAAGCGGATCCGCCGCGACGAACTGGCGGCGCGCGCCCTGCAGCAGATGGAGCAGTATTCCATCACCTCGCTCTTCGTTTTCTCCGACGACGACGCCACCGCCCCGGTCGGCATCGTGCACCTGCACGACCTGCTGAAGGCCGGCATCGCTTAAACCCATTCAAACAGGGATGAAGGGGATACAGGGGATAAAGGCAAAAAGCTTTATTTAACGCAAAGCCGCAAAGGCGCAGAGGAAACATAAACAGAAACCGCAGGCATCGGGTTACTTCGGTCTTCATGTTTCTGTAGTTACACGATGCCTGATTTTCTTTGCGTCTTTGCGCCATTGCGTTGAAAAACAGGTTTTTCGGTTTATCCCTTTTATCCGCCTTTATCCCTGTTAAAGGTTTTGCAGTTCTAGCGCCTTTTGGGGGCATATCGGGAGGGTGTGGTGAACGAGCAGGACAGGCAGTTTATAGAGGCGCTGTTTACCAGGCAGGGAGACGAGTTCCGACAGGAGCTAAAGGCGACCTCCGAGAGTTTCCGACAGGAGCTACAGGCCACCTCCGAAAGTTTCCGACAGGAGCTGCAGGCCACCACTGAAGAGTATAAACAGCATGTCAGCTCGGCCATCGAGATTGTTGGCCACCAGATTTCCTTACTGGCTGAAGGACATCATGCCGTCTTGGATAAACTAGAGGGCCTCGAGGAAAGATTCGACAAGTTGGAAGCGAGAGTTGAGGGGATAGGCACAGAGATCGCCGCTCACCGGGCCGACACCGAAGCCCACCACGGGATTTACAGAGTAAAAGAAAGTTAGGGATAGACATTTTTTATCCCCTGTATCCGCTTGCACCTTAAACAGGGATAAAGGGGATAAAGGCATAAAAGCGTATTTAACGCAAAGCCGCAAAGGCGCAGAGGAAACATAAACAGAAACCGTAGGCATGGGGTACTTCAGTCTCCATGTTTCTGTAGTTACACAATGCCTGTTTTTCTTTGCGTCTTTGCGTCATTGCGTTGAAAAAATAGGTTTTCGGTTTATCCCTTTTATCCCCTTTATCCCTGTTTAAACGTTTTGTAGTTCTTTCCGCCTTAGCGTTTGCGTGAGGCGATGTGAGGTTTTCATGGAAGAAAGACTGAAAAAGATCAAGCTCCTGATACTCGACGTTGACGGTGTGCTCACCGACGGACGCATCATCTTTGATTCCAACGGCGTGGAAAGCAAGTTCTTCAACGTGAAGGACGGCCACGGCATCAAGATGCTGCAGCGCTCCGGCATCGAGGTCGGCATCATCTCCGGGCGGGAATCGCAGGTAGTCTACAACCGGGCCGTGGAACTGGGAATAGGGCAGGTGTACCAGAAGTCCCTGGACAAGCTGGTGCCTTACCGCCAGATGCTGGAAGCAACCGGCCTCACCGACGAGCAGGTCGCCTTCATGGGCGACGACGTCATCGACATCCCGCTGCTGAAGCGGGTCGGTTTCGCCGCGGCACCCGTCGACGCCGTCCAGGAAGTCCTTCCCTTTGCCCACTTCGTCGCCAAAAACCGCGGCGGCTGGGGCGCGGTGCGCGAACTGTGCGACCTGATCCTCAAGGCACAGGGGACCTGGGAGAGCGTCACCTCCAGGTATTACGTCTAGAACTGGTCAGAAGGGACTGGCTCCGTCAGGTGCCCGTCCCTCTAGCGGAACGCTTCGTTCTGCTCAGCCAGCTTCCTCAAACCACTAAGGGGACAGGCACCTGGCGGAGCCAGCCCCCCCTCTAACACCGGGATATCTCTCAATGGGATATCCCTTTTTTAATTTGCTTTAACTGTGGCGTTCCCGGAAAATTTTCTGATATACTCCTGTCCCTGGTTGTCTGGAGTTAAATCCACGTTGAGGAGAGCCTCTCTGATGTTAAAGCACGACCGAATTGTTTCAGTAATCGGGTTGGGCTATGTCGGCCTGCCCGTGGCAGTGGCCTTTGGCAAAGCGCGCAAAAGCTACGGCTTTGACATAAATGCAGCGCGCATCGAAGAGCTGAAAAGGGGGTACGACCGGACCGGAGAGGTGACTGCGCAGGACCTGCGCGAGGCGGACATCGTCTTCACCGACAGCATCGACGTTCTCAGGGAGGCAGACTTCCATATCGTCGCGGTGCCTACGCCCGTGGACTGCGCCAACCAGCCGGACCTGACCCCGATGCTGCGCGCTTCCGAGACGGTGGGGCGGGCGCTGAAGAAGGGCGACATCGTCGTTTACGAGTCGACGGTGTACCCCGGCGTCACAGAGGACGAGTGCGTCCCCATACTGGAGCGTGTTTCCGGCCTGGTATGCGGCACCGATTTCTTCGTCGGGTACAGCCCGGAACGCATCAACCCCGGTGACAAGGAACACACCTTTACCAAGATCAAGAAGGTCGTCTCCGGCCAGGACCAGGCGACGCTCCAGATCGTCGGGGACGTCTACGAGTCGGTAGTCACCGCCGGCGTGCACCGTGCCCCCTCCATCATGGTTGCCGAGGCCGCCAAGGTCATCGAGAACACCCAGCGCGACCTCAACATCGCCCTGATGAACGAACTGGCCCTCATCTTCGACCGCATGGGGATCGACACCAATGCCGTGCTGGAGGCGGCCGGGACCAAGTGGAACTTCCTGAAGTTCCAGCCCGGACTGGTCGGGGGGCACTGCATCGGCGTGGACCCGTACTACCTGACCCACAAGGCGGAAAAGCTGGGCTACATCCCGCAGGTCATCCTGGCCGGGCGGCGCATCAACGACGGCATGGGAAAGTTCATCGCCCAGCGCACCGTGAAGGAGATGATTCGCGCCGGGCACAACGTGCGCGGTGTGCGCATCACCGTGCTCGGCCTCACCTTCAAGGAGGACTGTCCCGACCTGCGCAACTCCAAGGTGATCGACATCATCCACGAACTCCAGGATTACGGGGTCGAGGTCCAGGTGAGCGACCCCCTGGCCGACCCGGACGAGGCGCAGCACGAGTACGGCGTCACCCTGACCCCCTCCGACAAGCTGCAGGTCGCCGAGGCGGTCGTGATAGCGGTGGCGCACAAGGAGTACCGTTCCCTGACCCCGGCGCAGCTCACGGGAATGATGAAGGACTCGCCGCTCGTCATAGACGTGAAGGGTGTCTTCAACCCGGTGCAGATGGCCGAGCACGGCATCCGGCTCTGGAGATTGTAGGGCGGCCGGCGGCGATCAGGCGGCGCCGGTAGTCAATGTAACCGGCGCCGCACAGTCAAATTTCAGACACTGGCAGTTTCTTTGACACCTTTTACTCTCAGCACCGCTAAGATATTCTGTCTCTTCCTTCCTCCATGGCACGCTATGCCAGTCATCAAAAAAAATTATCAGTCAGTTCCCATTCAGATATTTTCTGATACACTCTCAAATGTGTTCTAAGTCGCTGAGGATGAGAAGGAAAACGGCGAGGCCTTATGATCCCCTGTTCCCCTCATTCACCTGCAGGCATTGCTTAGGTCTGTTACATGAAAGTTCCGGCACGAAACCTGCTCTCGTCAACCATGTCTGGAACGGCGTGCAGGCTCTGCCCACTATTAACTACAGATCTTCCGACGCCGTTGTTTTTGCATTTACAACCCCATGTGTAAGTGGTATAGACTAGAGCCTGATCATTAGTAATGGTTTTCATTTCGTTGGGTGCAGTTGCGATCGGCTTTGCCTCTGGGCAGTCACGGTAATGTCACAAAGAACATCCTTCGTGTTTTCGGTGTGAGCTACTGTCTGATCTCCTAACGCTGTTCCCTCCTTAATTAGCAAACCACCTCATTGCAAAGACACCAACGCCGGGTTGCGAACAAGATTCCGTTATTTTTCAGCAGGTTTTCGTTTACATTTAAATGACCACATGATATACGATGCACCCGTAGCCGTTAATTTTTGTGCCTTTCAGATGCCGTTTCCTGTGATTCCAGTAAGAGGTACAACTAAGCATGAAAAGAATCCTGTTTCTCGTGGTAACGCTTACGCTCCTGTCCATTGCAACCGCCTTCTCCGCCTCAAATTCCGAGGATTCCTCCTCGAACGCGACTCCAGCACAAAATAAAGAAGACAGCTCCTTCGCTGTTTCTTCCGACTACTTCAGCGCTCCCGATGACGCCGACGAAGACAGCGCGCCGCGGGACAAGGCCGGCGATCGCTCCAGCTATCGTCGCACGTCGACGTCCCGTGAGGGGGACTCAGTTGATGAAACCATCGAAGGTGGTTTTGCAAAAGACAGCAAAGGACAGGGCGAGGACCTGACCGAGACAACCGGCAGGGAAGAGCGGGACTTCTTTGATCCCTCCACCGGCAAAGAAGAGCGGCAAACGGTGGACGGCACGCTGCGTAAAGAGCGCGAGAGCATCCGCGACGACAAGGATAAGAAAGACAAAACCGAAAAAAAGCAAACAAAGGAAAAGAAAAAGACGGTAAAGGCGCCTGTCAAAAAGACGGGACGTCCGGTGCAGGAGCCTTCGGCACTGGAGCAGGCCATGGGGGAGAACCCGCTCATCATCGACAAGTCCCGGCCGCAGCCGTACGGGTGGGACCAACTGACCCAGTTTGGCTACAGCTTCTTCAAGCGGGGCAAGGACCCCCTTGCCGCCCAGACCGACGTTCCGGTGGGGCCCGACTACCTCGTCGGCCCGGGAGACCGCCTGGTGGTCACGCTCTGGGGCAGCATCAACGGCACCTACAAGCTTGACGTGAATCGCAGCGGCGAGATCGTGCTCCCCAAAGTGGGCGCGGTCAAGGTTGCCGGGATAAGCTACGGCGAACTCCCGGCGGTATTGAAGGCGAGCGTTGCCAGGATTTACAAGGATTTCCAGCTCAACGTCAACCTCGACAAGCTAAGGATGATCAAGGTCTACGTGGTAGGGGAAGTCGCTGCCCCGGGTGACTACAACGTGACGTCGCTCTCCACCGTGATCAGCGCGCTCTCCGCAGCAGGAGGTCCCAGCAAAAACGGCAGCCTGCGTAACATCCAGATCAACCGCAACGGCAAGGTGGTGGAGACGGTCGATCTCTACGATTTCTTCCTGAAGGGAGACAAGGGGAAGGATATCCGGCTGCAGCCGGGAGACACCATCCTGGTGCCGGTCATCGGCCGCGTCGCCGGCATCGTCGGCAACGTCAAGCGCCCCGGCATCTACGAGCTCAAGGGGGACAGTTCCCTGAAGGACCTCTTTGCGCTGGGGGGCGGCGTCAATCCCACCGGGTACCTGCAGAGAGTGCAGTTGTATCGCGTCGAGGCGCACGACAAGAAGATCGTCAACGACTTCAACCTGGATCTCAGTGGCGCTGCTGCCGATCAGCAGACCTCCTCCATCAAGATGCAGGATCTTGACCTGGTCAACGTTCTCCCCATAGACAGCGTGCTGCGCGGCTACGTGAGGCTCGAAGGGCACGTGCTGCGCCCGGGTGATTACGCCCTGAAGCCGGGCATGAAGGTGAGCACCCTGTTGCAGGGCGACAACCTCCTGCCCCAGTACCACGGGGGTGCCGCGCAGATCATCCGCCTCTACCCCCCGGACCTGCATCCCGAGATCGTCTACTTCGACGTCACCGCAGCGCTCAAGGGCGAACCCGCCCAGGACGTCGAGCTCAAGGAGTTCGACCGGGTGAAGATATTCTCCCGCGAGCAGATGGAGGAGACCCCCGTCGTCAAGGTGAGCGGCGAGGTGCAAAAGCCCGGTCTGGTCCGCTACCTGGATAACATGACCGTGCGCGATTTGCTCATGCAGGTGGGCAACGTGAAGCTCTCCGCCTACCTTGGCAGCGCAGAAATCACGAGGATCAAGCGTGGCGGCGGCTCGGTCACCTCCTACTCCATCACCGTCAACCTCGAGCAGGCGCTGAAAGGCGGCGAGGAAAACATCAAGCTGGAGCCCTTCGATGAACTGACCGTGCGCCGCATCCCCAACTGGGCCGAGGCGACCGAGCGCTACGTCACCCTCAAAGGCGAGGTCATGTTCCCCGGCACCTATCCCATCTACAAGGGAGAGCGGCTCAGTTCCGTCATCGCCCGCGCCGGAGGGTTTACCGACCTGGCTTACCTGAAGGGCGTGCGCTTCACCAGGGAGAACGTCCGCAAGCTGCAGCAGCAGCGCATGGACGAGGCACTGGATAGGGCGCAGGACCAGATCATTAAACTGCAGAGCAACGTCTCCCAGACGGCAGCCTCGGCCGAAGAGGTCGCCAGTTCCAAGACCACCCTCGACAACCTGATGCGCAGCATAGAGATCCTGAAAGCGAAGAAGGCCGAGGGGCGCGTCCTGATGGAGATCACCTCCCTGCGCGACCTGAAGGGGAGCATGTACGACCTCGAACTGCAGGGGGGCGACCAACTCACCGTCCCCAGCGATCCCGGTGGCGTCAACGTTATCGGCGACGTCTACAACCAGAGCACCGTCGTTACCCAGCGCGGACGAGATATCGATTGGTACCTGCACCAGGTCGGAGGGGCGACCGGCGATGCCGACCTGGACGGTATCTACGTGGTTAGGGTCGACGGCTCCGTCATAAGCCAGGCCAACTCCTCCAAGTTCATGTTTTACAACTCCTTCTGGGGCAAGAAGCTTGACTCCGGCGACACCATCATAGTGCCGAGGCAGTACGAGAAGACTGCGTGGCTGAGAGGTGCCAAAGATATCGCTTCAGTCATAGGCAATATTGCGGTCACTGCAGGCGTACTCGTCGCGGCGGGGCTTTGATGGCGCATCTTGCGGCTAAAAGGGACGGTATGGAAGCGGAAGAACGATTTGTGGACGACGAAATAAAAGTGCTCGAACTGCTGCGCGTAGTGGTGCAGCGCAAGATGCTGATCTTCGCGGTCTGCGCCGTTGTCGCCGTCGTCACTGCCGGTTACAGCCTGACACTGCCCAACATTTATCCCGCCACCGCACGGGTGCTGCCGCCGCAGAAGGAGAGCGGCGGTGGGATATCCGCGCTCCTCGGGCAGGCAGGGGGCGGTCTTGCCGGCCTTGCCGCCGCGGGCTTTACCGGTGGCAGCGACCTGTACCTCGGCATCCTGAGGAGCCGCTCGGTCGCCGATGCCATCATCAAGCGGCCGGAGTTCGCTGAGGGTTTCAGGGGCAAGACCATGGAGATGGCGCGGCTGCATCTGGCTGCCGCAGTAAAGTTCCAGGCCGGCAAGGACGGCATCATCACCATCACGGCCGAGGACAAGGATCCCAAGCGCGCCGCGCTTCTTGCCAACGCCTTCGTCGAAGAGTTGGGCAAAACCACGGTCCGACTCAATCTCTCCAAGGCTGGCGGAGAGCGCGCCTTCCTGGAGAAGCGGCTGGAGGTCGTGAAGAGGGACCTGAAAGCGGCGGAGGAGGATGTGAAGTCCTTCGCACAGAGCAACAAGATCGTTCAGGTGGAATCGCAGGCCAAGGCCTCCATAGAGGGGATAGCGAAGCTCAGGGCCGAGTTGGCGAGCAAGGAGGTCCAGCTTGCGGTACTGAGCAGCAAGCAGACCGACCAGAGCCCGGAAGTGAAGGCCGTGCAAAGCAGCATCCGTGGCCTGAAGAGCCAGATTGGTGCCCTCACCGGTGGCGGCGGCTCGGTGCAGGCCATTCCCGCAGCCGGGGAGGTACCCGGGGTGGGGCTTGAATATTCGCGCAGGATGCGCAACCTGAAGGCGCAGGAAGCCATCTTCGAGCAGCTGACCAAGCAGTACGAGGTGGCCAAGCTGAACGAGGCAAAGGACGCCTCGGCCCTGCAAGTGCTGGACGAGGCAGTGGTCCCCACGGAAAAGAGCCGCCCGGCGCGGGCCCGCATGGTCGTGGTGGCCACGGCGGTGGCTTTCTTTGCCGGCGTGCTGCTCGCCTTCCTGCTTGAATACCTGTCCAACCTTTCAGAAGAAGAACGCAGCACCTTTAGTGAAATAAAGAAGTATGCCTTTCGCATGAAGTAGCGACCACATCTCCAGTCAGTATTGTGATTGGCCCGGGCCACACCAGGCTCGGCGCTGAAAGAGGAGGCATATGACCAGGCGGACTGTATCTGTTGTTGGATTGGGGTACGTAGGGCTCCCCGTGGCGGTGGCTTTCGGCATGAAGCACCAGACTATCGGCTTCGATGTGAACCACACCCGCATCAAGGAGCTGCAGCAGGGGTACGACAGGACCGGGGAGGTGGCGGCGGAGGCGCTTGCGGCCGCCGACATCCGTTATACCGACGACATCAAGGTGCTCGCCGAGGCGGATTTCCACATCGTCGCCGTGCCGACGCCGGTGGACAGCGCCAACCGTCCGGACTTGACGCCGGTGCTGCGCGCCTCCGAGAGCGTCGCCCGCGCCCTTAAAAAAGGGGACATCGTGGTGTACGAGTCGACGGTGTACCCGGGGGTCACTGAGGAGGAGTGCGTTCCGGTCCTGGAGAAACTTTCCGGGCTCAAAAACGGCACCGATTTCACCGTCGGCTATTCCCCCGAGCGCATCAACCCTGGCGACAAGGAGCACACCTTCACCAAGATCAAGAAGGTCGTTTCCGGCCAGGACCCGCGCACCCTCGACATCGTGGCCAGCATGTACGAGTCCGTGGTGACCGCCGGTGTGCACCGTGCTTCCTCGATAAAGGTGGCCGAGGCCGCCAAGGTCATCGAGAACACCCAACGCGACCTCAATATCGCCCTGATGAACGAGCTCGCCGTCATCTTCGACAAGTTCGACATCGATACCACCGACGTGCTGGAAGCGGCCGGAACCAAGTGGAACTTCCTCAAGTTCAAGCCCGGCCTGGTGGGCGGGCACTGCATCGGCGTCGATCCCTACTACCTGACCCACAAAGCCGAAAAGGTCGGCTACATCCCCCAGGTAATCCTGTCCGGCCGCAGGATCAACGACGGCATGGGCAAGTTCATCGCCCAGCGCACGGTGAAGGAGATGGTCCGTGCCGGGCACAGCGTCAGGGAGTCGGTGGTGACGGTGCTCGGGCTTACCTTCAAGGAGGACTGCCCCGACCTGCGCAACTCCAAGGTGATCGAGATCATCCGCGAGCTGCAGGAATACGGCATCACCGTGCAGGTGAGCGACCCGCTGGCGGACCCGGGGGAGGCCCTGCACGAGTACGGCGTCAAGCTGGTGCCCAAGGCGCAGCTGCACAAAAGCGACGCGGTGGTGGTCGCGGTCGCCCACGACGAATACCGTACGCTGAGCGTGCCCGACATCAGGGGGATGATGAACGGTGCGCCGCTTTTGATCGACGTCAAGGGTATCTACGACCGGGAGCAGCTGGAACAGCACGACGTGCGGTTCTGGAGACTTTGAAAACGCAGCTGGCAACGCCAAAACGCTAAAGAAGGGGAGCTTTATCATGATGAAGAACTTCGCATTGATAGGAGTAGGCGGCTACATCGCGCCCCGTCACTTGAAGGCCATCAAGGAAACCAACAACAGGCTGATCGCGGCCCTGGACGTGAACGACTCGGTCGGGATCCTGGACCGGTTTTTCCCCGATGTTTCCTTCTTCACCGAGTTCGAGCGCTTCGACCGTTACGTCGAGAAACTCAGGCGCCAGGACCCGGCCAGGCGGATCGACTACGTCTCGATTTGCTCCCCCAACTACCTGCACGACGCACACATCCGCTTCGCCCTGCGCATCGGCGCCAACGCCATCTGCGAGAAACCCCTGGTGCTGAGTCCCTGGAACCTGGACGCGCTGGAGGAGATGGAGGCGGAGAGCGGCAAAAAGGTGAACACCATCCTGCAACTTCGCGTGCACCCCTCGCTGGTCGCCCTCAAGGACTCCCTCGCGGCCGCGCACGAGGCCCGGCCCAACGAGAAAAAGCACGATGTCATCCTGACCTACATCACCTCCCGCGGCCCCTGGTACCACAACTCCTGGAAAGGGAACTTCGACAAGGCGGGTGGGGTGGCCACCAACATCGGCATCCACTTCTTCGACCTGCTGATCTGGCTCTTCGGGTCGGTGCAGAACAGCGAGGTGCACCATGCCGACGGTCACCGCACCGGCGGCGTCGTGGAACTGGAGCGGGCGCGGGTGCGCTGGTTCCTCTCCGTGGACCGCAGCGACCTGCCGCAGGCGGCCACTGACCAGGGACTCTCCACCTTCCGCTCCATCACCGTCGACGGCAAGGAGGTCGAGTTCTCCGAAGGGTTCACCGACCTGCACACGGTCGTCTACCAGCGCACCCTGGAAGGCAACGGCTTCGGGCTCAAAGACGCGCGCCCCGCCATCGTCCTCGCCCACGAGATCCGCGAGGCGAAGCCGCAAGGGGTGTCGTCGGCCTCCCACGAATTCCTGCAAGAGCTCAAGGAGGCCAAGCGTGTCTGACTACTTTGTCCATGAATCCAGTTTCGTCGACCAGCCATGCCAGATCGGCGCGGGGACCAAGATCTGGCACTTCTGCCACGTGATGAGCGGGGCGAAGATCGGCGAGCGCTGCAGCTTCGGTCAGAACTGCGTCATTTCCCCCGGCGTCGTCATCGGCTCCAACGTGAAGGTGCAGAATAACGTCTCCATCTACGAGGGGACCGTCATCGAGGACGACGTTTTCCTGGGACCCTCCTGCGTCCTCACCAACGTCACCAATCCGCGTTCCCAGGTGCTCAGGCGTTCGCTCTACGAGACGACCCTGCTCAAGAGGGGCTGCTCCATCGGCGCCAACGCCACCGTAGTCTGCGGCATCAGCATCGGGCGCTACGCCTTCGTCGCGGCGGGCGCCGTGGTGGCGAAGGACGTCCCCGACTACGCCCTCATGGTGGGCGTGCCGGCGCGCCAGAAGGGATGGATGAGCCGGCACGGGCACCTGCTTGCCGCGCCCGACGCCGCCGGGATCATGACCTGCCCGGAAAGCGGGCTGCGCTACCAGTTAAACGGTGAGGTCCTGCGCTGTCTGGACCTGGACGAAGAGGCCGCACTCCCGGCGGAGCTCGCCGTCGGCAAGGAATTCTACGACAACTTCAAGGCGGGGGCATGACCGTGAGCGCAATCGACTTCATCGACCTGAAGACACAGCAGCAGCGTATCCTGCCCGACCTGGACCAGAGGATGAGGGCGGTGCTCAACCACGGCCAGTACATCATGGGGCCGGAAGTGGGGGAGTTGGAGGCGAAGCTTGCCGCCTACACCGGTTCGCGCCACGCCATCGCCGTGGCCAGCGGGACGGACGCGCTGCTCATCGCGTTGATGGCGCTGGGGGTCGGTCCCGGGGACGAGGTGATCACCTCGCCCTTCACCTTCATCGCCACCGGAGAGATGATCGCGCTTTTGGGGGCGAAGCCGGTGTTCGTGGACATCGATCCGCGCACCTACAACATCGACCCCGGCAAGATCGAAGCCGCCATCACCCCCCGCACCAGGGCGATCCTGCCGGTGAGCCTGTACGGGCAGTGCGCCGACTTTGCCACTATCAACGCCATCGCTGCCCGCCACGGTCTGCCGGTGATCGAGGACGGCTGCCAGAGCTTCGGCGCCCTCTATCACGGCAAGCGCTCCTGCGCCCTCTCCACCATCGGCTGTACCAGCTTCTTCCCGTCCAAGCCCCTGGGCTGCTACGGCGACGGCGGGGCCTGCTTCACCGACGACGACGAACTGGCGGCCAGGATGCGCCAGGTGCGCGTGCACGGCCAGGACCGCCGCTACCACCATCCCGCCCTGGGTGTCAACGGTCGTATCGACACACTGCAGGCCGCGGTCCTTTTGGCCAAGCTTGAGGTGTTTGCCGACGAGGTGACGGAGCGGGCCCGGGTCGGGGCAAGGTACGGGGAACTGTTTGGAGACGCGGTGGTGACGCCGCATCTCGCCCCGGGCTGCAGCTCGGTCTACGCCCAGTACACGGTGCAGGTGGAGAACCGGGCCCAGGTGCAGAAGACGCTCGGGGATGCCGGCATTCCCACGGCGGTGCACTACCCGGTGCCGCTGCATCTGCAGCCGGTCTTCTCCGACCTCGGGCTGGGCAAGGGGAGCTTCCCTGTGGCCGAGGCGGCTGCCGACCGGGTCATGAGTCTTCCCATGCATCCGTACCTGAGCGTCGAGGACCAGCAGCGCATCGCCGCGTCGGTCAGACAGGCGGTCAAGGAGAGCCCATGTTGAGAGCATCCCTTTGGGTGCCGGCGCTGGCCCTGGCGCTGGTGGCGCTGACCCGCACCGACGCCCACGCCTACATCGACCCCAACACCGGCGGCTACGTCTTCCAGGTGCTCTTCCCGATCATCTCCGGGATAGCAGCGGCTTTCGTTTTCTGCAGGGACGGCATTGTGAAACTGGTGCGGAAGATCTTCCGCAGGCCTGACGGCAAGTAGGGGATCTTATGGACTACCTTGACGCCTTGGAAAGTAAAAGCATCTGCGTGATTCGCGAAGCCTACCAGAAGTTCAAAGGGCGCACCGGCATGCTGTGGTCCGTCGGCAAGGATTCGACGACCCTGCTCTGCCTGGTGCGCAAGGCTTTCTTCGGCAAGATCCCCTTCCCGGTGATTCACATCGACACCGGCTATAAGTTCCCGGAGATGTACGAGTTCCGGGACCGGCTGGCCAAGGAGTGGGGTTTCGAGGTCATCGTGGCCAGAAACGAGGAGCAGTTGGCTTGTGGCATGGGACCCGACCAGGGGGCCAAGCTCGACTGCTGCACCGAACTGAAGACCAACGCCCTGAAGCAGCTGATTGACCGGGAGGGGTTCCAGGCCATCCTGCTGGGCATCAGGCGGGACGAACACGGCATCAGGGCCAAGGAGCGTTACTTCTCGCCGCGCGACTCGCAGTTCCAGTGGGACTACGAGCATCAGCCGGCCGAGCTGTGGGACCAGTACAACTCGTTTTTGAACGAGAGCGAGCATTACCGGGTGCACCCGATCCTGCACTTCACCGAGCTGGACATCTGGCGCTACATCCAGCGCGAAAAGCTCCCACTGGTCGACCTGTACCTGAGCCGGCAGGGGCATCGCTACCGCAGTATCGGATGCGTTCCCTGCTGCTCGCCGGTCGCCTCGCCCGCAGCCAGCATCGAGGAGATCATCGAGGAACTGCAACTGACCACGGAGTCCGAGCGTGCCGGGCGGGCCCAGGACAAGGAGAATCTCTACACCATGCAGAAACTGCGCTCGCTGGGGTATATGTGATGCGTCCCTTCCCGATCGTCATAACCGGTCACGTCGATCACGGCAAGAGTACCCTCATCGGGCGGCTGCTCTACGACACCGGCGCGCTGCAGGCCGACCGCCTGGCAGAGATGCGGCAGAGTTCGCAGGATGCCGGCAAGGCAAGCGAGTTCGCCTTCGTTTTGGACGCCTTCGAGGAGGAGCGCGCCCGCGGCATCACCATCGACACCTCGCAGATCTACTTCACCAGTGCGCGGCGCCCTTACGTCATCATCGATGCGCCGGGGCACCGGGAGTTCATCCGCAACATGCTGACCGGTGCTAGTTACGCCGACGCCGCGGTGCTGATGGTGGACGCCGTCGAGGGGATCTGCCCGCAGACCAGGCGTCACGCGAAGCTTCTCGCCCTGGTGGGGATCAAGGACATCTGCGTGCTGATCAACAAGCTGGACCAGGCCGGCTACGACCGGGCCCGCTACCTGGAGGTGGCCGCCCAGGTGCGCGACCTGTTCGCGGAGTTCTCCGGCACCCCCTTCGCCATCATCCCCATCTCCGCCCTGACCGGAGAGAACGTCGCCAGCCGCGCCCGCGAGGGAGGGCTCTCCTGGTACTACGGCCCCTGTTTTCTCGAAGCGCTCGACGCCATAGATACCCCCGCCATTGAGGAGCGTCCCTTCCGCTTCGCCGTGCAGGACGTCTACCAGCACGAGGATGGGGCGGTCCTGGTGGGCAAGGTCGATTCCGGCCGCCTCGCCACCGGCGACCAGGTCGCCGTCTGGCCTGCGGGTGCCGCCGCGCGGGTCCGTGCCATCGCAAAGTATCCTGCGCCTGACGTGGGAGCGGCCAGCTACGGTGACGCGGTCGGCCTGTTCCTGGACTTGGACCGGGTGCCCGCGCGCGGGGAGGTCGTCGCCGGCGAGCCAGCCCCGGAAACCGTCTCGCTCTTTGGCGCCACCATCTTCTGGTTCGCAGACTGCTACGTCTCCGGCCGCCCGGTGGTGATCCGCTGCGCCACCCAGGCCGTTGCCGGCCGTATCGAGCTGCTCAAGGTGTACGACCCGGCCGCGCCGGACGAGGAACTGGACCCGGAGAGCCTGAACATAGGGGAGATGGCTCGCTGCCGCATCCGCACCGATGCCCCCCTGGTGATCGACCCCTTTGCCAGCGTCCCGGAATTGGGACGCTTCGTGATCGAGTGCGACGGGGTCCCCGCCGGCGCAGGGATCGTGGCATGACGGGGCGCATTTTCCTCGGAGTGGACGGCATGGACCCGGTCCTCGCCGAGCGCATGATGGGAGAGGGGAGCCTCCCCAGCTTCGAGCGCCTGGCAAAAATGGGCTCCTACGGCAGGCTCGCCACCATCGCGCCGCCGCAAAGCCCGGTGGTGTGGTCCACCATTGCCACCGGCAAGGCGCCCGGCGCCCACGGCATCTTCGACTTCATCCACCGCGACCCGGCGACCTACCAGCCGTTTCTGTCCCTGCACCGCCAGCAGGGGGGCAAGTACGTGAACCCGGTGCAGGGGGAGACCTTCTGGGAACGGGCGTCCCGGCGCGGCGAGCAGGGCACGCTCCTTAAGTGGCCCATGGGCTTCCCCCCGCGCCCCTTCCAGGACGGCAAGCTCCTGGCCGGGCTCGGCGTCCCTGACGTGCGCGGCATGCTGGGAAGCTACGCCTGGTACACCACCGAGAAGGGAGAGTTGGCACCCGACAGCAAGGGGCGCATCGTCGAGGTCTCTCCCCGCGGCGGCAGGATCCAGACCGACATAGCCGGCCCCTTCACCGCTTCGCTCACAGGCAGAAAGGCGGCCACCCTGCCGCTTTTCATCGACTTCGACGAGCGGCAGGCCACCCTGAAGATGGGCAGGAAGGTGGTGTCGCTGCCGGTCGGCTCGTGGAGCCCCTGGATCGAGCTTTCCTTCGATGTCGGCTTTTTCCGGAACGTGACCGGGTTGTGCCGGTTCCTGCTGCAGCAGACCGTCCCCGAGTTCAGGCTCTACCTGACCCCGGTTCAGGTCGACTACGCCAGCGCCGAGTTCCCCATCGCCACCCCCGCCGGGTACGCGGGTGAGCTGTGCCAGGCCATCGGCCCGTACGCCACGCTGGGCATCTGCGAGGACACCAACGCGCTCAACGACGGCGTCCTCTCCGACCTCGAATTCGTCGGGTTGTGCGACCAGGTGATGGCGGAGCGCGAGGCGATGCTGATGCATGAGTTAGGGCGCTTCCGCGAGGGGCTCCTGGGGTGCGTCTTCGATACCACCGACCGCATCCAGCACATGTTCTGGCGCCTGCAGGACACCTCGCACCCCATGTACGACCCGCAGGCTGCCCAAAGCTGCGGCGACGTCATCGGCAGGTACTACCGCTGGATGGACCGCATCCTGGGCGACGTCATGGAGCGGGCGCCCGGGGCGAACCTGCTGGTCTGCTCCGACCACGGTTTCACCACCTTCAGGCGCTCGGTGCACCTCAATGCCTGGCTCCTGGAAAAGGGGTACCTCAAGCTCAAGCAGGGACTCGACTCCTGCGCCGGGCTCTTCGACGGGGTGGACTGGTCCCAAAGCAGCGCCTACGCGGTCGGCTTCACCAGCATCTACCTCAACGTGAAGGGGAGGGAGCGCCACGGCGCGGTAGATCCGGCGCACGTGCCGGCCCTGAAGCAGCGGCTGTGCGGGGAACTGTCGCAGTTAAGCGACGGCGACGTCCACGCCGTCAAAGGGTGCTACGACGCCCTGGAACTCTACGGCGGCCCCGAGCAAGGGCCCGACCTGGTGGTGGGCTTTGCCGACGGCTATCGTGCCTCCTGGCAGAGCGCCATCGGCGCCTTCAGCCGGGGCAGCGTCGTCGAGGACAACCTGAAGAAATGGAGCGGCGACCACTGCTGCGACCCGGCCCTGGTGCCCGGGGTCCGCTTCAGCAGCGGCTCTTTCGGCGACGCCATCACGGAGGTGGCGCAGATAGCGGGGGTCTTGTCGGCGTGACAGGGGTGACCATGACCAAGGGCAGCAAGATCAGAGCGGGCGCCCCGGGCGCCTTGTTCCGGCACGCCTACCTGGCCGCGGCCCTGCTGCTGGTCTTTTGCATCTTGCCGCTGGACCTGGTGTTCCGGCTGGCTTCGCTGCAGCTCTCCCTCTCTTTCGGGGAGCTGGCGGTCCTGACCGGCGCCATGGTCCTGCTGCTCGTGGCGGCCTCGCTGTTGGCGGCGCTGCTCCTGTTCCTGCTGCTGGCGCCTTTGAGCCGGCTGGCGGGGGCGACCGGGGAGCGGTTGGCAGTGGGCTCGCTCAACTACGCGCTCTCTTTCTTCCTGCTGTACGCGCTGCTGCGCAGTTCCCGGCTCTGGCTGGCCACCCTCGGGGTGCAGGTTCCCCTGCGCACCCTGGCCGTCGCCGCGCCCCTTTGGCTGCTGCTCCTGGTGCTGTTCAGGGGGAGGATGAACCGCAGGATGTCGGAGCTGGTGACCTCGGTCCGGAATCCCTTGGCTGCCGTCTCGGCAGTAGCGCTCCTGCTGGTGGTGGGGCACGCCGCGCTGCCATCAGCCGGCCCCGCGAGCGCGGCGGCCCAACCTGCGCCGCAGGCCGGCACCAGGCCCAACATCATCCTGATCAGCTTCGATGCCTTGAGTGCCAGGGACATGTCGCTCTACGGCTACCGGCTGAAGACCACGCCGAACCTGGACCGGCTCGCGCGTGAAAGCTACGTCTTCGACAATGCCATTGCCGCCGGCAACTGGACCAGGCCCGCCGTCACCAGCCTGCTCTACGGCGTCTACCCCTGGCAACACAGGCTGTTCAACACCGGCATCGGCAACGTGACCCCGGCCCTGGACCCGGCGCTGTCCCTGCCGGCGCAGCTCAAGCGCAGCGGGTACCGCACCGCGTCCTTCGTGACCAACTGGGGCTATGCCACGCCGCTTACCAACAACACCTGGCGCTACTTCGACCTGGACCAGGCCCCGGTTCAGCTGGATGCCTTCCCCACCGTCGATACCCGTTTGCGCTACCTGGCCTACCGCGCCGCGAGCGCCCTGCACTCGCCCCTGGCGCAGCAGGCCGGCGAGTGGCTCGCGGCGGCCTCGGAGGGGCTCAATAACAGCCTGGACCGGCTGCTGCCCCAGGACCGGCAGCCTTACCCGCCCGAGCTGGTCTTCGGCGCCATACTGAACTACCTGGAGGGTGTCCGGGCACAGGGGCACCGGGAGCCGTTTTTCGTGTGGGGGCACGTCACCCCGCCGCATGCCCCGTACGTGACCGCCAAAGAATGCGCCGACACCTTCCTGCCGCGCTCGGAGCTGTCCAGCTACCAGTCCCAGCATGCCCTCTTCGGCCCGTACCCGGCCGGGAGCCAGCACGCCGTCGACCGGCTCCGGCTCAAGTACGACGAGTCGGTGCTGTCCGCGGACCGGCGCTTGGGCGAGTTCCTGGACCGCCTGGCCGAGCGCAACTACCTGGATGACACGGTGCTCATCGTCACCGCCGATCACGGCGAGTCCTTCAGCCACGGCTACGTCACCCACGGCGGCGATCAGCTCTACCAGGATGTGGTGGGGATTCCCCTGCTGGTGCGGCTTCCCGGCCAGCAGACCGGTACCCGGGTCGCCACGCCGGTGTCGCAGACCGACATCTACGCCACCGTGCTGGCGCTCGCCGGTGCCAAGGTGCCGCAGGGGACCGAGGGTGTCGACCTTTTTTCCAGCCACGTCTCGCCGCAGCGCCGGATCTACAGCATGGCCTTTGACGGCAACACGGTGCGGGACCGCATCGGGAAGGGTACTCTGGCCCTTGTGCAAGGGGACCTGAAGTATATCTGTGACGTGACCGGCGCGCGGTGCGAGAGTTACGACCTGCACCGGGACAGGGACGAGAAGGTCAACATCTACACGGCGGCCCAGCGGCAGACCATGCAGGAGTTGATGCAGGCCGCGCACCGGCCGGTGCCGGGGCGCTAGGGGGAGTGTTGTCTCAGTCTCAGTCAAGTAGTGACGCCCGGAAGGGCGGCCGGGGAGCAGAAACCGGAGCGGCGGCGCAGGGGCAGCGGCTCGCCCTGGCCGTGTTCCAGCTCTGGAGCTTCGCCTTCCTGCTGCTTTTTTTCCCCATGGAGCTCCCGTATCGGCTCGGCTCGCTGCTTAACCTCTACACGGGACGCCAGATCGTTGTGGAGGGGCTCTTTCTGCTCACCGTCGCCGTGGCTGTTGCGTTGGCCCTGGCCGCGGCCGCCCTGATGGTGCTGCGTCTCGTGGCCCGATTGGTGGGCGTAGAGCGAGCGGCGGCGACGCTTTTCTACCTGAACCTCGCCGCGCTGGTGATCCTGCTTGTCAATGCCTGGGGTTTCTATGGCATCAAGTGGCTGAAGAACGTGCTCCCGCCTTACTTCATCATGGCGCGGCCGCTCAAACTCGGGCTATTCCTGCTCGGGGTGGCGGTCGGCGGGATCCTCTGCTGGAGAACGGTATTGATGGAGGCGGCGCGGGGCAGCATCCGGGCTGCTGCCGGCCGGGCCAGGCCGGTACTCCTCGTGCTGGTGTTGTCGCTTCCCGTGTTGGGAAGCGGCGCGGCCTGCTGGGGCTACCTTGTCGGCAGCGACGCGGCCGCTGCGCCGGTCGTCCCTGAGGTGGCGGCGGCCGGGGGGCGCAACATCATCGTGGTCACCTTCGACGCGCTGGCCGCCGGACACACCTCCTTGTACGGTTACGGCCGCAAGACCACCCCCAACCTGGACGCACTGGCCCGGGAGAGCCACCTTTACCGCAACATGTTCGCCAGCGGCAACTGGACTTCGGCAAGCCTCTCCAGCCTGATGACCGGGCGCTACGTGGCCCATTCATACCAGAAGATCGACCTTTTTTCCCGGCCCTTCCGGCAGAAGATGTCCCAGAGCCTGCCGGGGCTGCTGCGCGCCGCCGGCTACCGGACCGTCGCGGTGGTGGCCAACGCAGGGGCGGCCAAACCCGGTTCCATCCAGGTGGATGGCTTCGGCGAGCAGTACCTCTACAACGGCGACTCCTGCAGTGCAGGTGGCGCCCGCGATACGGGATGGCTCAATCGCGTCGGCATCCACGGCGGCTGGCTGCGCAGCATGGCCAACGATCAGTTGTTCTTCCTGCACTCCACCGGGATGCTGGACTCCCCTGGGAACTACGCGACGCCCCCGGAGCTCACGGTGCGCCAGGCGCTGCAGTCGGCCCGGCAGGGGGGGGCTCCTTTCTTCCTCTGGCTGCACCTGTACCCGCCGCACTCCCCTTACGTGGCGGGGAGCGACTTTTTGGGACGCGTGCTCTCAAGCGGCGACTACGACACCGCAGCCGAGCAGGAGAAGTTCATGGGACACTTCGACGGGCTGGCCGTGTACGGGGGGGACCAGCAGCAGCCGGCCATCGAGAAGATGGCCATGCGCTACGACGAGAACGTGATGTACGGCGACCACGCGCTGGGGGAATTCATCCGGGGACTGCGGGAACTGGGGCGTATGGAGGACTCGCTGCTCGTGGTGACGGCGGATCACGGAGAGATGTTCGAGAAGGGGTACCTGGGCCACGGCGGTCCCTTTCTCTACAACCCGGTGGTCAAGGTGCCGCTGCTGATCCGCGAGCCTGGGAGCGCCGTGGCGGCGCGGCATGACTTCCCGGTCAGTCACGTCGATATCGCTCCCACCCTGCTGGGCTTTGCCGGATTGAAGACACCGTCCGCCATGGTGGGGGAAGCGGTGCTGGGAGCCGCGCCGGCGGGGCGCACGCAGGCGAAGTACGTGATGACTTTCGAGGCGGACCGCAAGCAGGGGAGCAGCGGCTCGATCGCCATCGTCAGGGATGGGTTCAAACTGATCAGCTACCTCGGCACCGGCCGCTACGAGCTCTTCGACCTGGAGCGCGATCCATCCGAATCGGCGAACCTGGTTGAAAGGGAACCGGCCCGCTTTGGGGCGCTCAGGCGCGAACTGTCCGGGACGCTGGCCGGGCTGGGTGTGCAGTGATACAGGAGTCGCCCCTAAGGGCGCAGGGGATTGTCATTATTCGCAACGTCTGGCTGAAACTTAAGGCATCGAGCTACTGGAAAGATATCGCGTGGCTTGCTTCCGGGACCGTGCTGGCCCAGGTGGTGACCTTCGCCACCATGCCGCTGTTCACCCGGTTGTTCTCTCCCGCCGATTTCGCGGTGCAGAACCTCTTCTCGCAGATCGCCACCTTCGTGGCCGTGGCGGCTACCTACCGGCTGGAGTACTTCGTCCAACTCCCCAAGGACGAGGACGACTCCCTGTACCTGGTCCAGCTGGTCTGCCTGATGGGGCTTGGGGCGAGCCTCCTGCTGACGCCCCTTTTGTGGCTGTTTCGACAGCCGGTAGCCGCCTTCTGCGGCAGCGCGGGGCTCGCGCCGACCATGGCGCTCATCCCGGTTACGGCAGCGTGCATGTCGGTGGCGGTCGCCTTCCAGGGGCTGGCCCAAAGGCAGAGGGCGTTCCGGCGTTCGGGCGAGGCCGAGGTGGCCGGGAAGGCGGCCTATGCCCTCACCATCCTGGCCGGCTGGCTTCTGCTCCCCGGAGCCTTCGGCCTGGTGCTCGGCTGGCTGGGCGCCTCGCTGGGGAAGATGTTCTGGCTGTACCGGGAGAACCGCTGGCCCAGGTTCGGCGCCGGCGCCGATTTCAGGAGGGTGTTCGGGAACTACTTCAATCTGGGCGGCTCGCTCATGGTATCCCACGTGCTGCTCTCCTGCACCACGGCCATCCCCGCGATCTTCATCGCCAAGTACTACGGCGACCAGACGCTGGGGCAGTACGCGCTGGCCTACCAGGCGGTCTGCCTCCCCTCGTCGCTGCTGGGGGGGGCCATCGGCAACGTCTACTACCAGCGCGCCTCGGAATGCTGGGCGCGCGGCATGAGCTTCGACGACGTCTGGAGGACCACCGCCAAGAAACTGGTGCTGATCGGGCTGCCTGTGTACGCGGTCGCCATAGCGGTGCTCCCCTGGATCTTCCCGCTGGTCTTCGGGCAGAGCTGGGTCCCGGCCGGCAGGTACGCGGCCATCCTCGGCTTCAGCGCGTTCTTCTCGTTTGCCACCAGCCCGCTGGACAAGGCATGCCTCGTGGTCGGCGCCTGGTGGTACGTCCCGCTGTGGCACGCCGCGCGCACCGTGACCACCATCATGGTGGTGGCTGCCACCGCGCTGTTGAAGCTCGACATGACCGCGTTCCTGGTGCTGTTCTCGCTGCAGCAGACCGCGTTGTACCTGGTCGACTACTGGTCCGAGTGGAAGTTTTCCAAACTGACGTCGCCCCATTACCGCGAGGAAGGTGCCCAACTTGACGCTCACACTGCTTAAATACCGGCTGAGGTCCCTGCTCCCGGAGTTCCTGGTGCAGCGCATCAGCAAGAAGCTCAGAAAGAGGGAAGGGGCGCGGCGCAAGAAGGAGCGGGAGGCGCTGGTGCGCCGGCTGGGGACCTTCGACGCCAACGAGCTGGTCGAGACCCTGCACCGGGCCGGCGTAACGCAAGGTAGCATCCTCTTCGTGCAGAGCTCGTTCAACGACATGCCGACCTTCCGGGGCAACCCGCTCGACATCCTGAACGCGCTGCGCCGTGCCGTGGGTCCGGAAGGGACCCTGCTCATGCCGGCCTACACCAACAATATCTTCGAAACCCCGCCGCGGGACTTCCTGGTGGAGCGCGAGCCGACCTACACGGGAATCGTCAACGAGATGTTCCGCAGGAGCCCCGGCGTGCTGCGCAGCCTGCACCCCAGGCATTCCATCTGCGGGGCGGGGCCCATGGCCGAGGCGCTGCTGGGCGGGCACGAACGCTGCCTGCGGGCGGACGGGCCGGACTCCCCCTTCGACCGGCTGCGCCTGAGGCCGGACGCACGGATCCTGACCCTGGGGCTGCCGCCGGGCTACATCTCCTTCCTGCACTGGATCGAGGACTTCGAGCCGGAAAAACTTCCCTTCCGGGTGCACGACCCGGAGCCGCTGCTCTGCCGGGTGGTCCAGGCCGACGGCAGCGCGGTCGAGGTGGCCGACTGGCAGGTGGCGCAGGAAGTGGCGCCGCGCATGGACTACCGCGGGCTGGCCAGGAACCTTTCCCCGCAGGCGATGAACTTTTTCCAGCTGCGGGGCACCAGCATAGCTTTGTACCCGGTTGACCGCTTGTCGCAAGAGCTGGCGGCACTGCGAGATAGGGGGATCATACACTACCGATGAACGAGACCAGCCAAAACGCCAGCGACCGCCTGGTCGCCCTGATCCTCCAGCGCAAGCCGATGCACCGCAAGTTCCTGCAGGGCTCGCTGGCCGAATTGACCCAGAGCGAACGCGCCGCCGCGGAGCAGTACATCCGCTACCTGCTGCAGCAGGACGCCAGCTACGAAGAGCTGGCCGAGTGCTACCTCACCATCGTCCAGGACATGTTCCGGGAGGAAATGCACTTCAAGCAGACCGGCAAGTACCGCTGCGCCAGCTATGCCGAAGCCGCGGCCGCCGTCTACGACAACGGCGACTACATGCGCCGCTACATGATCGGTCTTGCGCTCTCCTCCTACTGGTGGATCAACCACATCCAGATGCTGCGCTTCTTCCAGAAGACCCTGCCTGCCACCCGCAGGGGTGTCTACCGCGAGGTCGGGCCCGGCCACGGCCTTTACTTCCTTGAGGCGATGCGCAGCTCCGGGTTCGATCGCTACGAAGGGGTCGACATCTCCGCGACCAGCGTGGCGCTCACCCAGGGCATCGTGGCCAGCGGCTACTTCGGCAGCTTCGACAAGGCGAGCATATGGCAGGGGGATTTCCTAAGCGAGCGCTTCGAGCGCCCGGCCGACGCTCTGGTGATGGGGGAGGTACTCGAGCACGTGGAGGAGCCGGAGCGCTTCCTGGAGGCCGCGCGCTCGGCGGTCGCCGATGACGCCTATGTCTTCCTGACCACCTGCATCAACTCCCCTGCCGTGGACCACATCTACAACCCGGAGACGCTGCAGGGGCTCGAGGCGCTCATTGACCGGGGGGGCTTCCGCGTGCTCGACTCCTGCGTGCTACCCAAGCAGGGATGCACCCTGGAGCAGTGCGCCCAGGACAGGCTCCCCATCAACGTGGCCTACGTGGTGGCCAAAAGGTCGTGAGGGAGGGGAGAGGGGATATGGGGCACTGCACCTTTAGCGCTGAAATGTCGCAGCTTTTCGCCCGCCTTTCCGGGGACTGCAACCCGATGCACCTGGACCAGGAGGCGGCGCGGCGCACATATTTCGGGCAGACCATCGTGCACGGCATCCACCTGCTGCTCCAGGGGTTGGAGCGTGTATGTTCCGGGAGCCCGGAGCTGGTGCCCAGGCAGGTGCGGGCGGCCTTTACCAAGCCGGTACCGACCGGCGCCACCGTGGAGTACCTCGTGCAGGGCGACGCGGCGACGGGAACCCTGCGACTGAACGGACTGTGCCAGGGAAACCAGGTCTTCCGGGCCCTGGTCCACCTGCAGCCCTCCGGTGCCGCCGCAGCAGCGCCGGGCGCGCAGGCAGCTCCCGCAGCAGCGGAGCTCCCCTGGGAGCTGGAAGCGTCTGAGCTGGAGGGGATGCAGGGCGAGGCGCGCCTGCCGCTTCCCGCGGCCGGGGAGGCTGCGCGGCTCTTCCCGGCACTGGCCTCCTCGTGGCCTGCGCAGTTTCTGCACGGCATGCTGGCCACCACCTACGTGGTCGGCATGCGTGCTCCGGGGCTGCACTCGGTGTTTTCTAACCTCGACATCAGCTTTGACTACGCCAGCGCCGCGCCGCAGCCGGAGCGGGTCAACTTCCGGGTGGTGCAGCTGCACCCCACCATCCGCCGCTGCGACGTCGAGGCCGATGGCGCCGGCTGGCGTGCGCAACTGCAGGCGTTCGTACGCCCCAAACCCTGCGCGCAGGCGGGGTACCGGGAGCTTGCCTCCCTGGTCGAGGCGGGGGCGTTTGCCGGGCAGCGCGCCCTGGTGGTGGGGGGGAGCCGGGGCATCGGGGAGGCAACGGCCAAGCTTTTGGCCGCCGGGGGTGCCGACGTGGTGCTCACCTACGCCAGGTCGGCGCGCAGCGCCGAGGCCGTTACCGCGGAGATTGTCGCCGGCGGGGGGAGGGCTCAGGCCGTCTCTTTCGAGGTGGAAAGCGAGGCGGACCCGGCCGCGCTGCTCCCGTCGGGGTGGCACCCCAGCCACCTGTACTACTTCGTCACCCCCCCCATCGCCGGTGACCGTTACGACTTCAACGCCGCCAACCTGGAGCGCTACCTTTTGTACTACGTGACGCTCTTCGCCCGGGTGCTCGACGCGCTAAGGCGGGAATCCGCGCAGCTGCGCCACGTGCTTTGGCCCTCGTCCGTGGCCGTCGAGGAGGTCCCCTCCGGGATGGTGGAGTACGCCATGGCCAAATCCGCCGGGGAACTGCTCTGCCAGGCCCTGATGCGGGGCAACCCCGACCTGACCATCGTCGCGCCGCGGCTGCCCCGGATCCGCACCGACCTCACCGCCAACCCGCTGGCCGCCGATGGTCTGGACGCGGCCCAGGTGATGCTGCCTATCCTCACCGCGATGGCGACCACCGGCCCAGATACCGCAGCAAAGGGGTGAACCGATGGCTGAACCGACACACATGCTGATGATGGCGAAGGAACACTGCAAGGCCGGGGAACACGCCCGGGCCCTGGAGGTGCTGCGCTCCCTGGCCAGCCGCCACGACCCGCTCCCCATGCAGGCTCAGTACGCCCGCCTCGCGCTCACCATCGCGCAAGGGCTGGAGGGGCTTCCGGTACTGCGGGTCGCCTTTCTGGCCGGCTCGACGCTGGACCACCTGGTGGGGGCGCTGCGCTTTTGGCTGTTGCTGGAAGGCTTCCGGCTCGAGCCCTACCTGGCCCCGTTCGACACCTGGCGCCAGGAGGCCGCCGACCCGAGCTCCGGGCTCTACTCGTTCCGCCCCGACCTGGTCTGGTTTTTCCTCACCGCCCGGGACCTGAAACTGGAGGCGCTCTGGGGGGACCAGCCGCAGCAGTGGCAGGAGGCAGCGGCGGGGAGGGCGGCGGAAGTGGCGACGCTGGCTCGGCAGGTGCTGGCGACGCTGCCGGCCACGGTGCTGGTGAACAACGCCGAAGCGAGCGCCACCCGCGTCCTGGGCAACTTCGAAGGCTCGGTCTCCTGGAGCGCGGCGTCGCTGCAGCGCCGCTACAACCTGGAACTGGCCCAGGCCCTGCCCGCCGGGGCCTCCGTCTTCGACCTCGAGCACCTGGCCAGCTGCTTCGGCCTGGAGCGATGGGAAGACCACCGCCTGTGGTGCCACTCCAAGCACCCGTTCTCCTTGGAGGCGCACGCCCCGGTCGCATTTGCCGGCGCCAAGCTTATCGCCGCCGCCAAGGGGAAAGCGCGCAAGTGTCTGGTGCTCGACCTCGACAACACCCTTTGGGGCGGGGTGGTCGGCGACGACGGCGTGGACGGCATCCGCGTCGGGCCTGATGCCGGGGCGGCGGGCGAGGCCTACGCGGCCTTCCAGGCCTTCGCCAAATCGCTCTCCCTGCGCGGCATCGCCCTTGCCGTCTGCAGCAAGAACGATCCCGATCTGGCCAGGGAACCGTTCCGCAGCCGGCAGGGGATGGCGCTCACCCTGGACGACTTCGCCGTGTTCCGCGCCAACTGGGACAACAAGGCCGACAACCTGCGCCAGATCGCCCGCGAGCTGAACCTGGGCCTGGAGGCACTGGTCTTTGTCGACGACAACCCAGCGGAACGCGCCCTGGTCCGGGCGGAGCTGCCGCAGGTGGCGGTCCCGGAACTTTCCGCCGACCCCGCCGACTACATGCGTGTCCTGGCCGAAGGCGCCTGGTTCGAGACCCTCACCTTCGTGGAGGAGGACAGAAGCCGCAGCCGGGCCTATCGCGATAACGCGGCCCGCAACGCCTGCCTGGCGCAGTCGAGCGACCTGGACGGCTACCTGCGCAGCCTCGAGATGCGCGCCTGCTGGGGAGACGCCGACCAGGCCCGGCTGTCCCGGCTGGCGCAGCTGGTGAACAAGACCAACCAGTTCCACCTCACCACCACGCGCTACTCCGAGCCGGAACTGACCGCCCTGTCCCTGGCCGACGATGCCTGGGTGGGCTGGTTTTCCCTGAGCGACCGTTTCGGCGACCACGGCGTTATCGCGGCGGTGGTGCTCAGGTTCCGCGGGCAGGCGGCGCTGGTCGACACCTGGACCATGAGCTGCCGCGTCTTCTCGCGCGGCATGGAGGATTTCATCTTCCTCAAGATCTGGGAGGTCGCGAAAGGTCGCGGCTGCACCCGCCTCGAGGGAGCCTTCCGCCCCACGCCCAAAAACGGCGTGGTGGCCACCCTGTACGACCGGCTGGGGGGATCCTCGGTGCAGCAGGACTGCGGGCAGGAAAGTCGCTGGCACTTCGATCTCGTCGCGCCCCCCCCGGACCTGACCCATTACATCGCCGACGCAAACGGCAGCGGCAACTAAACGGAGTAGACCGACATGAACACAGTTTGGAAAGAAAATGCACTGCAGGTGATCCAGGACATCTTCCGCAACCAGTTCTTCGACGACAGCCTGGCCATCACCGAGCACACCACACCCGCCGACATCGAGGAGTGGGACTCGCTGGCCCACGTCAACCTGCTGGCCTCCATCGAGAACGCCTTCAACATCCGCTTCACCGCGGACGACATGGCCAACATCGACTCTATAGCGGTGCTGCTCGCCACCATGGTCGAGCGGGGGGCATGCTGAAGCCGGCCCCGGACATATCCCTGCTGCGCCATGGCGGCATCGCCTATGCCTGGCACGAGCGGGCCTTCCTGAGCGAGCCCCAGGCACGCTACGCCCTGGAGCGGCTCTGGCAGCTGGTTGCCGGTTGCGCCGGGTGGCAGGGGGAGCCGGTGCTCACCTTTGCCGCCATCACAGCGGACCAGGTGCAGCAAGAGCTCGACCTGGCGCCGGGGGAACTCCCTTGGCTGGAGCTTGCCGCACTCCTGCCCCGGGGCGCCTCCTTGGGGCTGGACACCGGGCACCTCCCCGCCCTGTGCCGGATCGCGCCCGGCGCACCAGGCTGTGACGGCAGCGCCACCTTTCCGCTGGACCTGCCGGCCGCGCTCTTCATGGCGCTGACCCGGTGGGAGGAGGCCAACCGGCCGGTGCCGGACGCCTTCGGCTGCCACGACGAGCAAGCGACCCAATGCTACCGCCAGGGCTTCCTGGACCGCCCGGTCCTCGATGAATGGGCGCTGGTGCTGCGCAGCCGGGTCGAGGCCGCCTGCCCCGGTTGGCGTGCGCTCCCCCCCGCGGCCTCGTTCTGGATCAGCCACGACATCGACGTCCCCTGGTTCTACCGGGACCTCTCCCGGGTGGGACGCGGGGTGGCCAAGAGGCTGGTGCGCCAGCGCTCCCCGCTGGGCGCCTTGGGGCAACTGGTGTGCGGGCTCCGTTCGCTGCGCCGCCCCGAGCACGATCCCTGCTACCGGGGGGTACTGGACCTCATGGACCTGGACGAGTCCCTGGGCCAGAAGGGGACCTTCTTCTTCATGACCGCCCGCCCCGGCGGAGTGGACGAGGGGTACGACCTCGCCCACCCCCCCCTGCGCCGCCTCCTGGACCAGGTGCGCGAGCGGGGGCACGAGGTGGGGTGGCACATAGGCGAGTTGGCCTCGCGTGAGCCGGACGTCTTCCAGCGTGAGCGGGACCGTTTCTTCGAGATCTGCGGCGCCCACCCCTGCGGGGTGCGCCACCACTACCTGGCCTGGCGCGGCGCCCACTCCTGGCGCCGCATGGCCGACAGCGGCTTCAGCTACGATTCGAGCCTGGGCTACAACTACCGCCCCGGCGGCTTCCGCTGCGGTACCGCGCACCCCTTCCCGGTGTACGATGCTGCCGGGGAACGGGTGATGCCCCTGGTGGAGCGTCCGCTCATCGTCATGGACTCCCCGGTGATGCTCGCGGCCAGCCAGGACTCGCTGCCGGCCCAGGAGGAGGCGATCACCCGGATCCGGCGCCGCTGCGCCGCCACGGGGGGATGCTTCTCCATCCTGGTCCACAACACCTTCGACTGGTACTACCCGGGCGCCGCCGACTTCTTCGGCTCCTGGCTGCAACGGCAGGCGCAAGGTATCTGAGATGTTCGTGATTCTTTACTGCGCCACCTGGCTCGCCCTGATCGCGATCGTGCTCCGCAAACCCTGGATGGTGCTGCGTCCGACGGTGTGGGTCGCGCTGCTCATGACCGTGCACCTAAGCGGTGCCGCGGCCTTCGTCTCCGACGAGTACAACTACTTCGGGGCACCGAGGCTGTACGAGTTCGCCGCTCTGCCCGGGCTGCGGGTCGCGACGCTCCTGTTTCCGCTTTGCGTTCTCTGCTTCGCCCTGCTGACTCCGCTCCTCACGGTCCGGGCGCGCAGGATCTACCAGCGCTGCCGCGCGGTGAGCGTGGACCGCTGCGAACCGTGGCGGCAGCGGGAGCAGAAGCTGACCCTCTGGCTGGCGGGGGCGGCGCTGCTGATCGTGGCGCTCTACCTCGCCAAGGTGCCGCTGCAGACCACGGGGCTGTGGGCCAACCTGTTCGACCCTTTGAACAGCGAGGAGGCGCGGGAGAACTCGCTGACCCTGGTGGAGAGCCCGGTGGTCCGTTACGGCTACTCCTGGTACATGTCCACCATAGCCCCCGCCTGCGCCGGGCTGCTCTGGTTCTCGCGCCGGCTCACCAGGGGGCGCCTGGAGACCCTGCTGGTGCTGGCCCTGCTGGCCCTGATCGTGGTGAGCGTGATGCTGACCGGCGCCCGGTCCCCCGGCGGCAGCCTCATCATGAAGCTCGGCATCGGGTACCTCCTGCTCTACGGGGTCAGGCGCGGCGGGCAGGTGGTGGCGGTCGCGGCCTCCGGGGCGCTCGTGGTGGCGTCCCTGCTGACCATCGCCCGGGACAACATGATGAACAGCCTTTCCTTGGCCCTGCTCTGGTTCTACCTGCAGCACGGCATCTTCGAGAGGATCTTCATCTCCCCCTTTTCCACGGGGGTTTACACCAACCTCTACGCCCAGCACAGCGGACTTTTGGAGTACGCCAACATCAGGCCGCTCGCCTCGCTGTTCGGGGTCGAGCACCTGAACCTGGCCCAGGCGGTCGGCATGCGCTACGTGGCCGGCGCCACGGAGAACATCGGAATGAACACCTGCTTCCTGTTTGACTACCAGGCATCCTTCGGGCTGGTGCCGGGGTTCATCGTCGCCTTCTGCTCGCTGGTGCTCCTGGACCTGCTCATCCTGAGCTTCGCGAGGCTCAGGGGGGCGGCGCTGGTCGCCTTTTACGCCGTCTTCCTGGGGTCGCTGATGGCGCTCTCCTCGACCGCCTTCTTCGTCTCGCTTAACACCTCGGGCGTGCTGATCGTGGCCCTGGCCGCCTGGCTGGTCGGCGCCACCTACTACCGGAGAACAAGACCATGTGCGGCATAGCCGGCATCATCCATAAGAACGGGGCGCACGCCGACGCGCCCGGCATCGAGCGCATGCTCTCGGCCCTGGTGCACCGCGGCCCCGACGATGCGGGCACCTTCCTCGCGGGCAACCTGGCGCTCGGGCACCGCCGCCTCTCCATCCTCGACGTCTCCGAGGCTGGGCACCAGCCGATGCGCTACAAGGAGTACGTCATCGCCTACAACGGCGAGGTCTACAACTACCTGGAACTGCGCGAGGAGCTGGCCGGGCTGGGGCACCACTTCCTCACCGGCACCGATACCGAGGTGATCCTGCACGCCTACGAACAGTGGGGGGAAGGGTGCCTGGAGCGCTTCGAGGGGATGTGGGCTTTCGCCCTCTATGACGGCCGGGCCGGGCGCCTGTTCTGCTCGCGCGACCGCTTCGGCATCAAGCCGTTTTACTACTACGAGGACGACGAAAGGCTCCTGTTCGCCTCCGAGATCAAGGCGCTGCTCGCCGCCGGGGTGCCGTCCCTGGTGAACCGCGAGGTGCTGCTCACCTACCTCGTGGTCGGCTTCATCAACTACGGCGCGCAGACCTTCTTCTCCGGGGTGCACCAGTTGCTGCCGGGGCGCAACCTGCGCGTGGAGCTGTACTCTGGCCGGAGCACCATTGAGCGCTACTACGACCTCTCGGCGCAGAGCCGCCCCGGGGTCTCCCCCTCCGACTACATCGACTGCATCCGCAACTCGGTGCGGCTGCATCTGAGAAGCGACGTTCCGGTGGGTACCTGCCTCTCCGGTGGGCTGGACTCCTCGGTGGTGGCAGCCCTGGCGGCCCCGCTGTTCAGCGAGGCCGGGGGGGCGCGCAGCTTCGGCGCGGTCACCGCGGTGTCGCAGTCCAAGGAGAACGACGAAAGCGGCTATGCCCGGCAGGTGGCCGAGCACTGCCGCCTGGACTGGTACCCGGTGCAACCCACCTTCGAGGACTTCCAGCGCCACGTCGAGGACTGTCTCCTGGCGCAGGGGGAGCCGGTGGGTGGGCCGTCGCTGTTCATGCAGTACTGGGTTATGAAAAAAGCCCGGGAGGCGGGCTTCAAGGTGATGCTGGACGGCCAGGGGGGCGACGAGACCCTGCTCGGCTACGAGCGCTACTATCCCGGCTTCTTCCTGAACCTGGCCAAGCGGGGCAGGGTGCTGCGCCTTTGCTCCGAGTACCTGAAGGCATCGCGCAACTCCCGGCTTTCCCTTGCCGCGCTGACGAGCTACACGGTCTACTTCCTGGTCCTGCCGGTGCGGAAGCGGATCCTGGAGAAACGGGCCTCCTTCGTGAAAAAGGGGCTCCTCGACGGGATCTTCGAGGTGCTTAAGGCGCCGGCCCGCGCCTTCTTCAATCTGCGCTCGCTGCAGGACCTGGAGATCGGCACCTACCAGATGCCCAACCTGCTTCTCTACGAGGACCGCAACTCCATGGCCCATTCCATCGAGGCGCGCGTCCCCTACGTGGAGCGCAACTGCATCGAAACCGCGGTGTCCTTGGCGCCGGGGGACAAGATCCGCGACGGCTTCACCAAGCACCCCCTGCGCCTGTTGGCCGACGCGGTGCTGCCCCGTTCCGTCGCCTGGCGCACTAACAAGATCGGCTTCGAGGCACCCACCTCGCTCTGGCTTGGGCAGCACGCAACGCGTATGCAGAGCCTGGTGGACGACTCGCCCCTGATCCGCAGCATCTGCCAAGAGGTGCCGCGGCTTGAGTCGCTCTCCCTGGACCACAGGTGGCGGCTGTACAACATCGCGGTCTGGGAGCGCCAGTACCGGGTGAGCGACCAAGCGGCCCCTGTGGGCGCTGACAAGGGAGGTGTAGTGACATGAAAGTTGTGCACCTGACCAGCGCGCACGACAAAAGCGATTCCAGGATCTTCCTGAAGATGTGCCGTTCCCTGGCCCAGGCCGGCCTCGACGTGCACCTGGTCGTGCCCTGTCCGGAAGGGGAGCGCCGCGAGCTGCGCGACGGGGTGACCGTCCACCCGGTGCCGCTGCCCAAAAACCGCTACCATCGCAACACCACCACGGTGCGGCAGGTGCTGGAGGTCGCCGGTGGGCTTGGGGCGGACCTGTACCATTTCCACGACCCCGACTTCCTGCACCAGGCGCCCTCCTGGCAGCGCCGACTGCAGCGTCCCTTCGTCTACGACGCCCACGAGGACTACCGCGCCGCCATCTGCGACAAGGCCTGGATCCATCCCCTGTTGCGCAGCGCGGTCTCGCGCTATTTCGGCTTCGTGGAGGACCGCGCCGTGAAGCGGCTGGGGGGCGTGGTGGCCGCCACCCCGACCATCGCCGCCCGCTTCGCCCGCATGCCACGCGTCGAGACCATCTTCAACTATCCCCTGGCGCACGAACTGGCGACGCCGGGCGCCGGAGGGGAGCCGGGGCACTTCGTCTACATCGGCGACATCACCGCGGAGCGGGGGGTGCGCGAGATGGTGCGGGCGGTACCGCTGGCCGGGCCCCAGGCGCGCCTGCTGCTGGCGGGGAGGTTCAACTCGCAGGAACTGCACGAGGAGTGCCGCAGCTATCCGCAGTGGCAGCAGGTGGAGGAATGCGGCTTTCTGGACCGCAAGGGGGTGAGCGCGCTGCTCTCCCGCGCCTGCGCCGGTCTGGTGGTGCTGCACCCTCTGGACCGTTACCGGGTGTCGCTCCCCATCAAGCTGTTCGAGTACATGTCCTGCGGGCTCCCGGTGATCGCCTCGGACTTCCCGCTCTGGCGGGAAATCGTGCAGGGGGCGGGGTGCGGCCTGCTGGTGGACCCGCTCGACCCGGAGTCCATTGCCGCTGCCATGCGTTCGCTCGCCGAGCGCCCCGATGCAGCCCGGGCCATGGGAGAAAAGGGGAGGCAGGCGGTCCTCGCGCGCTACAACTGGGAATCCGAGATAACGAAGCTGCTGCGGTTTTACGACCAGGTCCGGGGTAGGTTCCCCGCGCAGGGCTGCTGACCATCATGCCAACGGAGAGTGACGTGTCCGCCATACCGCTGATTCAGAATGTGAAACTGAGAACCTTGCTGGGCCTGCTGCTGCTGGCCGCCGCCGTGGTCTACGCCGGGAGCGCCTTCAACACGCCTGCCGGCGCCACCGGCATCGTGCTCTGCTTGTCCTGGGCTGTTTCCGTCGTCTGCACCGACAAGTATGTGCACAAATACCCGCAGCGCTACTACAGCTACCTGGCGGCCAGCCACGCCAAGGCCGCCGCCGTCATGGCCGTTCCGGCCGCGGCCGCCGCCTGGCTGGCCGGACCCGCAACGGTCCCTCCCGAGCCGGCCCTGGTCGCCTTTGCCGTCTTCTGCGTGGGCGATCTGCTGCTTTCCTCCTTCTGCCGCAGGCGAACGGCTCCCGCAGTTGCGCCGGCCCGCGCCGCGGCGGTGACCCCCGCTGCCGCTGCCGCGCCTGCGCCGCCCCTGAGCCCTGTGGACCGGGACGGGGTCTTGGCCGGCCTCCCGGCCACGGTGGCACCGGCGCTGCGCGACCTGATCGCGGCGGCCCTTCCGGACGAGCCGGGGGGGAGCGAGCTGCTCCTGGTCGGGCCCGAGCTCTCCGCCCACTGCGAGGTGGCGCCGGGGGGCACGGTCAACTTCATTTGCTGTCTGCCAAGGATCAACGATATCCGGCGCATCAACCGGTTCCTGCGCTCCTGCATCGGCCGGCTGGAGATGGGGGGGTACCTGGCGGCAAGTTACACCCCGATCGAAACGGCGCCGGAGCTGCGTCCTGGCCGGGCAGGCTACCTGCTCGATTTCCTGGTGCACCGGGCGCTGCCCAAGACACCGTACCTGAACAGCGTCTATTTCTCCCTCACCAGGGGGAGGAACCGGATGCTCTCCAAGGTGGAGGTCTGGGGGCGGCTCTCCTACTTCGGCCTGCACGTGGTCGCGGAGCAGCGGGTGGGAGACCGCGTCTTCCTGGTGGCGCGGCGCAACCTTCCCCCCTCCCAGAACCCCAGGCCCTCCTACTACCCGGTGGTGGCCCTGGAGAAGGTGGGGCTCGACGGGGAGATCGTGCGCCTGCACAAGGTGCGCAGCATGTACCCCTTCAGCGAGTTCCTGCAAAAGAGGATCTTCGAGGACAACGGCCTCGCCTCGACCGGGAAGTTCGCCAACGACTTCCGGCTCACCGAGTACGGCAACTTCATCCGCAGGTACTGGATCGACGAGCTGCCCCAGATCTGGGACTGGCTCAGGGGGGACATCAAGCTGGTCGGCATGCGGGCCACCAGCAGGCATTACCTGAGCCTGTACCCGCAGGAACTCTACGACCTCTACATCCAGATCAAGCCGGGGCTGATCCCCCCCATCTTCGACGAGAAGACCGACAGCTTCGACCGGATCGTCGAGGTGGAGATGGCGTATCTCACCAGCTACATGAAAAGCCCGCTCAAAACCGACGTCGGGCTCTTCTTCAGGACCTTCACGGACATCTTCTTCCGTGGCGTGCGCAGCAAGTAGAACTGCAACAGGGAGACAACCATCATGTGCGGCATCTTCGGTTTCATCGTCAACAGGGGCGCCACCTTCGAGCCTGCTTTCTACCAGGGCACGCTGGCCCAACTCGCCCGCCTCTCCGAGTCGCGGGGCAAGGACTCCTCCGGCCTGGTCTTTCGCAACGAGGCCGACCGCCAGCTGCAGGTCCTGAAGGGGGCGGTCCCCCTCAACTACCTCCTGAAGCGGCCTGAGGTTTCCCGTCAGCTGGACCGGTTGCTGGCCGGTTGCGGCGCCGGCGCCGGCCGCGGCGACGTCTTTGCGGTCATGGGACACTCGCGCCTGGTCACCAACGGCTCGCACCAAAGCGACGACAACAACCAGCCGGTGGTGAAGGACGGCATCGTCGGCATCCACAACGGGATCATCGTCAATGAGGACGACCTGTGGGGATCGTCTGCAGACCTGAAGCGCGACTACGAGATCGACACCGAGGTGATGCTCGCCCTGGTGCGGCACTACCTGCGCGGTGGCGCCGGGGTCGCCTCTGCCGTTTCCAGGACTGTAACGGAGATCTTCGGCACGGTGGCGGCGGCCTTTCTCTTCGAGGAGTTGAACGTCTTCGCCCTCGCCACCAACAACGGCTCGCTCTACGTGCTTACCGGCGGCGACATCCTTGCCTTCGCCTCCGAAGGATACTTCCTGGAGCAGCTCGCCCATAAGATGCAGTTCAAGGGGCGCTTCGAGTACCAGATCCGGCAGCTGAAGGCCGGGCAGGGGGTGACGCTCGACCTGGACGACTTCACGCTGAGGGATTTCTGTTTCGAAGCGGAGATCGCGGCGCCTGCGCCCGCAAAGCCCGGCGTCGAGAGTTACCGCATCGCTGTGCAGTCGGTAGGCGACGGCAAGAAGCGCCACGAGCTGATCCTCGACCCGGCCAAGATCGCGGCCCACCCGAAGGCCCTCACCGAGGCGAAGCTCCTGCAGTACAACATCGAGCGCATCAGCGCGCTGCGCCGCTGCTCGAAGTGCCTGCTGCCGGAGACGTTCCCCTACATCGAGTACGACGACAAAGGGGTGTGCAACTACTGCAGGAACTACAAGCTCAAGAACACGCCCAAGCCGATCGACGAGCTCTTCAAACTGGTCGAGCCGTACCGCCGCGCGGGCGGGGTGCACGACTGCATCATCCCCTACAGCGGCGGGCGTGACAGCACCCACACGCTGCACATGGTGAAGAAGGTGCTGGGGCTCAACCCGATCGCCTTCACCTACGACTGGGGCATGGTAAACGACCTGGCGCGGCGCAACATCGCCCGGGTCTGCGGCAGGCTGGGGGTGGAAAACATCATCGTCTCCGCGGACATCACCTGGAAGCGCGAGAACATCCGCAAGAACATCGCGGCGTGGCTCAAAAAGCCAAACCTCGGCATGGTGCCGCTGTTCATGGCGGGGGACAAGTTCTTCTTCTATTACGCCGGCCAGGTGAAGCGGCAGACCGGCATCGACCTGAACATCTGGGGCATCAACCCGCTGGAAAACACCGACTTCAAGGTCGGCTTCCTGGGGGTTCCCCCGGACCACGACAAGAAGAGGATCTACTCGCTGTCGGCCAGCCGCAAGGCGAAGCTCATGCTCAGCATGGCGCAGAACTACGCCGGCAACCCGGCCTACATAAACCGCTCGGTTCTGGACACGATCGGCTCCTTCGTCTCCCGCTCCGTGGTGCCACACCGGGACTACTACCACATGTACGACTACTACCGCTGGGACGAGGAGGAGATCGACAACCTGGTGCTGGGCGAGTACCAGTGGGAGACGGCCATCGACACCAAAACCACCTGGCGCATCGGCGACGGCACCGCCCCATTTTACAACTACATCTACTACACGGTGGCGGGTTTCTCCGAGTACGACACCTTCAGGAGCAACCAGATCAGGGAGGGGGCGCTGAGCCGGGAGGAGGGGCTCCGGCTGGTCAACGAGGAGAACCGGCCGCGCTATGCCTCGCTCAAGTGGTACCTCGATATCGTGAACCTGGACTGGGATGCCACCATCAAGACCATCAACGCCATCCCCAAGCTCTACTAGTACGGCGAAAGGAGTGTCATGAAGAAGATGAACGTCTGGTATCTCTCGGCCCACGACCAGCCCAAGGGGCAGTCGGCCCGGACCTACGAGTTTTGCCAGGAACTTTTGAAACGCGGCCACCGGGTCACCATGTTCACCAACAGCTACTGCCACTGGACCCACCAGGAGTTGCTGGGACCGGACGAGAAGTGGCGTATCGAGGAGATCGAGGGGATCCGCGTGGTCTGGCTGCGCACCATCCACTACACCGGCAACGGCTTGAAGCGCGGCGCCAACATGATCTCCAACGCCTGGCGCTCGTTGCAGGTGGCCAGGACCCTAACCGACCGTCCAGATGTGGTGGTGGGGCCGACGGTGCCGCTTGGTACCGGCTGGGCCGCGTCCCGGATCGCGGAGCAAAACGGTGCCGCCTTCGTCTTCGAGGTGCGCGACGTCTGGCCTATTGCACTGGTGGACGACGGCGGACTTTCCAAGAACCACCCGGTCTACTACGCCTTCCGCTACCTGGAGAAATCGCTGTACAAAAAGGCGCAGCGCATCTCGGCCACCATGCCCTTCGTGGCGAACCACATCGCCGAAAGCGGTAGCGACCCGGCCAAGGTGACTTGGGTCCCCAACGGGGTCAACTTCGAGCGTTTTGCCGAGTACACCGGTTACGACGGCGGCACCGGGAGCCCGCTGGTGGTCATGTACATCGGTGGCTTCGGCACCGCCCACGACGTCATCACCATCGTCCGGGCGGCCAAGATCCTCCAGGACCAGGGGGTCGATGACATCCGCTTCGTCATCATCGGCAACGGCCCCAAAAAGGCGGAGTGCATCCGGGAGGCGCAAGAGGCGCAACTCAGGCAGGTGGAGTTCCGGGACCCGATCCCCAAGGCCGACATCCCCAAGGTGCAGATGGGATCGGACATCCTGGTCGCCGCCGTTCTCGACTCCCCCATCTACCGCTTCGGCCTGAACCTGAACAAGATGTTCGACTACTTCGCCTCGGGCAGGCCGGTGATCTTCTCGGGGAAGGCCCCCAACGATCCCGTGGCCGAGGCGGGAGCGGGTTTCAGTATCCCCCCGGAACAGCCGGCGGCGATGGCCGAGGCGATCCTGAAGCTGCGCGCCATGCAGCCCGCGCAGCGTGCCGAGATGGGGCAGAAGGGTCGAGATTACATCAACGACTTCGACATGAGCGTGCTGTCGGGGCGGATGGAAACACTTTTAATGCAGGCTATCCAGGACAAGGAGGCAGCTAGATGCAGCTAGAGGAGAGGAAACTAAAGGAGATTGAACACTCCGACCGTCGCCGTTCCATCGTTAGGGCCTACGAGTACCATACCGACGCCTCCGCGGAGCAGTTGGAGGAGACGTTCGTCCAGGAGAAGGAAGAGTTCGACGAGCACTTCAGCAACATGAAGTTCTACAGCATCACCAAGTCGAGCTTCGCCCACCGCGACGCGCTCTTGTACCAGGGGATCAAGGGGGCCGTCGCCCTGGATTACTGCTGCGGCAACGGCGAGGTCGCCATCGCCATGGCCAAGCGGGGGGCCGCCAAGGTCTACGGCATCGACATAAGCCAGGTGGCCATCGACAACGCCCGCAAACTGGCCCAGCTGGAGGGGGTGGGGCACATCTGCGAGTTCGCGGTCATGGATGCGGAGCACACCGCGTTCAGTGACGCCACCTTCGACATCGTCCACGAATACGGCGCGCTGCACCACCTCGACCTTCCGGCCGCTTTCAGCGAGCTCTCCCGGATCCTGAAACCGGGGGGGAGACTGGTCTGCACCGAGGCGCTGCGCCACAACCCGCTGATCCACTGGTACCGCAAGCGGACCCCGCAATTGCGGACGGCGTGGGAGGTGGAGCACATCCTGGGCTTTCCCGAGATCTACAGCGGCAGGACCTACTTCTCCCAGCTCAACATGCGCACGTTCCACCTGGCTGCGCTCGGGGCGGTGCCGCTGCGCAGGCTCCCCATCTTCGAGCCGCTTCTGGGTCTTCTCAACGGCATCGACCGCCTGTTGCTCTCCATCCCGCTGCTGCGCCGGATGGCCTGGGTGGCCGTGATGGAATACCGGCAGCCGGTCAAGGCATGAACGGGGAGGCGCTGATCAGACATCCCGGCTGGGCCTTGGCCCTGAAGCGGTCGGCGGACATACTGCTGTCCCTGTCCGTGCTCGCCGTGCTGTGGCCGCTGCTGCTGGCTGCCGCGGTCGCGGTGAAGCTCTCCAGCCCCGGCCCTGTCTTCTACCGCGGGGTCCGTTCCGGGCTGAACGGGACCACCTTCAGGATCCTCAAGTTCCGCAGCATGGTCATCGATGCGGAGGCCCTGGGCGGCCCCACCACCGGGACCAACGACCCCAGGGTGACCCGCGTCGGGGCCTTCCTGCGCAAGACGAAACTGGACGAGTTGCCCCAGTTCCTGAACGTTCTCAAGGGGGACATGAGCCTGGTCGGGCCGCGGCCGGAGGTGCTCGAGTACACCTCGCAGTACCGGGGCGAGGAGCGCCTGATCCTGTGCATGCGTCCCGGCATCACCGATTACGCCTCCATCGAGTTCGCCGACCTGGACGACCAGGTGGGGAGCGAGGACCCCGACCGCTTCTTCCGGGAGCACATACTGCCGCGCAAGAATGCACTGCGCGTGAAGTACGTGAAGCAATGGAGCCTCGGCAGCGACCTCGTCATCCTGTGGCAGACCGCCTGGCGCGTTCTCAAGAGGGCCACGGACCGATGAGCGCACTGGAACAGATGCCGCTTGGGGGCTGCGGCGTTCCCATCAGCCGCCTGGGGATGGGGTGCTGGGCCGTGGGTGGGCACGGCTGGGGGGCGGTGGACGAATCTGAATCGCTGCGGGCGATACGTGCCGCCTACGAGCGTGGGGTCACCTTCTTCGACACCGCCGATGCCTACGGGGTGGGCAAATCCGAGGAACTGCTGGCCCGGGCCCTGGAAGGGCACCGCAAAGAGGTGGTGATCGCCACCAAGGGCGGGGTGTGCTGGAGCAAAGAAAGAGGGGTGTGGATCGACATATCTCCTTCTTATCTGAGGTCAGCACTGGAAAAGAGCCTGGCACGGCTGAAGCTGGACCACGTTCCGCTCTATTACGTTCACAAGCCCGATGGCATCACTCCCATTCAAGATTCAGTCGGTGAGCTTGAACGTTTGCGCGAAGAAGGTAAAATCGGTGCAATCGGCATCTCCAACTTCTCCTGTGAGGACTTGGAACGTGCGCTCAAAGTTGCGCCGATCAGCGCTATGCAAGTAAAGATGAACGTCTTTGACAGAAAGCCATTCCTGGAGCTGTCGGAAACCTGCGCCAGGCACAACGTGACCCTGGTCGCCTGGGGGGCGCTTGCCGACGGTCTGCTCACCGGGAAATTCACCGCCGGCGCCCGCTTTCCAAGCGACGACCACAGAAGCCGCATGCCCGAGTTCTGCGGCGCGGAGTTCGAGCGCAGGTTGCAGGCGGTGGCACGACTCAAGGAAATGGCCGGGGCACACAAGTGCCAGGTGGGACAGTTGGCGCTGCGCTGGGTGCTGGACCGCGCGCCTTTCACCTGCTCGCTTTTCGGGGCCAAGACAGAACTGCAGGTAAGGGATAACCTCGGCTGCGACGGCTGGAGCCTGACCAGCGCCGAGCTTGACATGATCGATGCAATTACCGGTTTTACCCAGGAGGTGACGTGACTTATTCGCGAAAACTACTACAGGATCTGTACGCAACGATGCTGCGCATCCGCATGAGCGAGGAAGGGTTTGTCGAGCCGATCCTCAATCGCGAGATACGCTGCCCGGTCCACCTTTGCTCCGGCGAAGAGGCGATAGCCGCCGGAGTCTGCTCGGTCCTGGAAAAGGACGATTACATCTTCGGGAACCATCGCTCCCACGGACATTACCTGGCCAAGGGAGGGGGGCTGAAGGAGATGGTGGCCGAGGTCTTCTGCCGCGAGACCGGCTGCTCGCGCGGGCGCGGCGGCTCCATGCACCTCATCGACCCCTCCTGCGGCATGCTCGGCTCGGCCCCCATCGTTGGCGGGACCATCTCGCTCGCCCTTGGTGCCGCCATGGCGGCCTGGGTGCGCGGCACCAGGCAGGTCGCGGTGAGCTTCTTCGGTGACGGGGCGACCGGCGAGGGGACCCTCGCCGAATCCCTGAACTTCGCCGCACTGAAGAAACTCCCCATCGTCTTCGTCTGCGAGAACAACCTCTACTCCACCCATCTGTGCATCGACGAGATCCGCGTCAGCCGCAATATCTACAAGATGGCGCTGCCGTTTGGCGAGAAGGGGCACCGCATCGACGGCAACGATGTGCTGAAGGTGTACGAGCATGCCAAGCAGGCGGTGGAACTGTGCCGCAACGGCGAGGGACCGGTGTTCCTGGAATGCCTGACCTACCGGCAGCGCGGACATGTCGGCCCGGACGACAACGTCCAGGGGACCCACACCGACATCCGGCCGGCGGCGGAAGTGAAAAGATGGCTCAAGAAGGACCCGATCAAGCGCCTGGAAAAATACCTGCTGCAGCAGGGAGGATTCACGGCAGAAGAACTGCAGAAAGTACAGGCAGCCATTTCCCGCGAGGTGAGCGAAGCTTTCGATTTCGCACGGCAGAGCCCGTTCCCTGCCAAGGAGGATCTTTCCAGCTATGTCTTTGCCTAATAGAACGCTCAGCTACAGTCTGGCCATCAACGAGGCCTTTCACCAACTCATGGAACGGGACGAAAGCGTCATGCTGATCGGCCAGGGGGTGAAGAGCCCCTGGTACGTCGGCAACACCGCGCAAGGGCTGCTGGCCAGATTCGGGGAGAGGCGTGTCATCGACACCCCGGTTTCGGAGAACGCCATGACCGGGGCCGCAGTCGGCGCCGCGCTGGCCGGCATGCGCCCCATCGTGGAGCACCCGCGCATGGATTTCATGCTCTACGCCATCGATCCCATCGTCAACGAGGCCGCCAACTGGTTCTACATGAACGGGGGAAAGCTCCCGGTCCCGGCGGTCATCTGGGGGGTGATCAACCGGGGAGGGGAGCAGGGGGCACAGCACTCCCAGGCCCTGCATGCCCTGTTCGCCCATATACCGGGGCTCAAGGTGGTAATGCCGGCCACGCCGACGGACGCCAAGGGGCTTATGATCGCAGCGGTCCAGGATGACAATCCCGTCGTATTCATCGACGACCGCTGGCTTTACGGAGAAGAAGAGGTGGTCCCGGAGGAGTTTTACAGCATACCGTTGGGCAAGGGAATCGTGCGCCGGCAGGGCAGCGACGTCACCATCGTGGCGGTGAGCTACATGGTACGCGAGGCGCTCAAGGCCGCCGAGGAACTGGCGCAGCAGGGGATCCAGGCAGAGGTCGTCGACCCGCGCACGGTCAAACCCTTGGACTTCGACCTGATTCACCAATCGCTGCAAAAAACGGGGCGGCTGGTGGTGGCCGACGGCGGCTGGAAGACCTGCGGGGTGGCAGCTGAAATCGCCGCCCTGGCTGCCGAGAAAGCCTTCACCTGCCTGAAGGCACCGGTACAGCGGGTTACCCTTCCCGACCTTCCCGCTCCGGCCAGTCGGACCCTCGAAGCCGCTTACTATCCCGCCAGTGCGGACATCGTGAACGCGGTCAACAGGCTGGTCCAGCCCTGCCACGAAGAACTCGCGCTGCTGCACCGGGTAAGCTACGCCGCGCAATAGCAGTTCTCTTACATTTCAACAAAACAGGGGCCAGTTTCAGTCACAGGAACTGGCCCTTTTCTTTGTGTGGTGCGCGATTACTAGCTAGCTCATGTACCAGTTCCTTTGCCGTGTCAATAAATACGGAACTCACAGTGCCTGCAGTGTCTGGAAAGGTGTTTTCTCTGAACCCTTTTTTGCGCCGTGTGATTATTAATCCAGTCAGTGAACCACATACTGAAATTACAGATTAGAGTTTGCTTTTTCTTTTCTTGGTGATATAGTCATCCTCTGTTTACCTTAATGTAGACCCTTTAGCTTTCTCAATGACTTGCTGTGCTGTGGGGGGAACATGTTCCGCGCAAGAAGAATCCTGGTGTTTTTCCTTGATGTAATGCTCATTGCCGGTGCTTTTGGTCTCTCCTTCCTGCTTCGCTTCGACTTTCAGATCCCCCCCGAACAACTCAGTAACATGCTGTCAGGACTGGCCGTTGTACTGGTAGCCAAGCCCATCCTGTTCATTGCCTCCGGCATGTACCGCAGCATCTGGCGCTATGCCTCCCTGCAGGACGGTTACGAAATTTTCAAAGTAGTGACGCTCTCCTCGGTTGTCTCGGCTATTTCACTAGTTTTCATGAAAGGTCCCTTCGGTCTGCCCCGGTCGATCTACCTGCTGGACTGGTTCCTGCTGTTTTCCATGGTGGCCACCAGCCGTCTGCTCTGGCGCATCTACCGCGAGACCAAACTGGTGCCGTGCCTGCGCAAGGGGAGGAGGACGCTCATCATCGGTGCGGGCGAAGCGGGGAACCTGCTGCTCAAGGAGATCCGCAAACAGGTCGACGCCACCTACAACGTGGTCGGCTTCGTTGACGATGACCCGGAAAAAACCGGCATGCGCCTCTCCGGGGTTCGGGTGCTGGGGCGGACGGACCGGCTCTGCGCGCTGGTGCGCAAGTACAGCGTCGAGGAGGTCATCTTTGCCATTCCCTCCGGGGGGCCCGAACTGATGCGCCGCGTCATAACCAACTGCGAGCGCGCGAAAGCCCGTTTCAAGACGCTGCCCGGGATCACCGACATCATCGACGGCAAGTTCTCCATGAGCCAGATCAAGGATGTGGAGATCGAGGACCTGCTCGGGCGCGACCCGGTGGTGCTGGACCAGACGGCGATCCGCAACTACCTGACGGACAAGAGGGTGCTGGTGACGGGCGCAGCCGGGAGCATCGGCAGCGAGATCTGCCGGCAGGTGGCGCTTTTCAAACCGGCCAAGCTGGTGCTGTTCGACCATGCCGAGACGCCGCTTTTCTACATCGAAAAGGAACTCGCCGCCACCTTCCCGGACCTGCGCATCATCCCCATGGTGGGGGACGTGAAGAACCAGGACCGGGTCGAGACGCTGTTCGACGAGTTCGGCCCTGAGGTGGTCTTCCATGCAGCGGCGTACAAGCACGTCGCCATGATGGAGTACAACCCGGCCGAGGCGGTGCTCAACAACGTGATGGGTTCCAAGGTGGTGGCGGACGCCGCGCACAAGTTCAAGGTGCGCAATTTCGTCATGGTCTCCACCGACAAGGCGGTCAACCCCACCAACGTCATGGGGGCCACCAAGAGAAGCGCCGAGATCTACGTGCAGGCGCTGGCGGCGAAAAGCCAGACCAAGTTCACCACGGTGCGCTTCGGCAACGTCCTGGGGAGTAACGGGAGCGTGATCCCTCTCTTCAAGGAGCAGATCCGCAAGGGCGGACCGGTGACCGTAACGGACAAGGACGTGGTGCGCTACTTCATGACCATTCCGGAGGCGTCGCAACTGGTCATGCAGGCAGGCTGCATCGGTCACGGCGGCGAGATCTTCGTGCTGGACATGGGGGAGCCGGTCCGCATACTTTCGCTGGCCGAGGAACTGATCAGGCTCTCCGGTTTCATACCGCACAAGGAGATCGAGATCCAGTTCACCGGGTTGAAGCCGGGCGAGAAGCTCTTCGAGGAGTTGTTGATCGACGGGGAGGGGATCAAGCCGACCAGCCACAAGAAGATCAGGGTCATGGCGCCGGTGGAGACCGATCTGAAGAAGGTTACGGCAGATCTGGAACATCTTTTCAATCACGCCAAGGCCCACGATTTGGGAGCGGTGCTTGACACGCTGCGCAGCATCGTGCCTGAGTTCGTGCCGCGCTACGAGTTCGACGTCGCTCCGCCCTTTGCCTTCCAGCGGGTCAGGCCCGATCTGTTCCCGCCCCAGAAGCTCACCTTCATCAGGAACCTTCGTGTAGCCGGCACCAGCGAGGGAACGGCTGCATAAACAGAATCGAGACTCAAACCCTATTTAACAGGGATAAAAGGGATACAGGGGATAAAAACAACTTAAGGGACAACGGCCGTCATGGGGGTCTGGTATTCTTCTGGGGTAAATACCTCTAGGGGGTATGCCAGTGATCCATGACGAACTGACAGGAAAGGTGCTTCGCGCGTGCTTTGAGGTGAGCAACGAACTGGGCGCTGGATTTCTGGAGTCCGTCTACGAAAAATCTCTCCTGATCGCTCTCGTAGAGATGGGGCTGAAGGCACAGTCGCAAGTCCCGCTAAAGGTTTTTTACCGCAACAAAGTCGTCGGCGAATTTTATGCCGACCTTGTGGTTGAGGGGGCGGTGCTGCTGGAACTTAAAGCGGTAAGAGCTTTAGCACCTGAACATGTAGCCCAAGTTCTGAATTACCTTAAAGCGACTGGCATCGAGGTTGGATTATTGATCAACTTTGGCAGTCCGAAGTTGGAGTTTAGAAGGTTTGACAATCGAATGTGACTGTAGATTTTATCCCTTTTATCCCCTTCATCCCTGTTAAATGATTGAGAATTAAATGAAATTGTCCAAGTTTATCGTGATGGTTGCGGCATCCATACTCCTTTGGTATCCCTGTCTTGCTTTTGCGCTTTCCTCACCGAACATTCCGCTGGACAGCCCCATTTATTCATATCTCGACAAGCTCTCGGGTTACGGGCTCATCACATCGGACATCAAGGGTATCCGTCCCTTCGCCAGGGCGGAGGCTGCGCGCCTGGTGAAGGAGGCTGAAGCGCGGGCGGCCGCTACCGGTCACTCCGCCTTGGCCGAAGAACTGCTCGACCGCCTGCGGGAACTGCTGCCGCGCGAACTGTCCTACTACGGCCGCGATGAAGCCGCGCCGGCATTCGATTACGATCCCCTCAAGACCGCACGCCTGCGCTATGTCTACCTCGAAGGCGCCCCCAGAAGTTATTTCCGCGCGGTCCACGATCCCGGCAACGACGGGGTCTTCGGCATCGGCAGCGGCTTGAGGCCCCCAAACCCCTATCCTTCGCCAGCCCAGCAGCGCGGTACCGAGGGTACGCCTCTTTTTGAAAACAATGATGGTGTCGTTTACCGCTCCGGTTCCAACGTGGAACTTCGTGGCAGCGGTGAGGTGTACTTCGGTTCCATGGCCTCCGCGGCCATCGAGCCCATGCTGTTGTGGTCCGAAGCCGGCGGCGAAGCGACTCTCAGGCTGAACCGGGGCTATGCAAAGCTGGGCGGGAAGGGGCTGGAGTTGGAGGTCGGCCGCGACGAGAATTGGCTGGGACCGGGCTACCGGGGGGCGATTACCCTCAGCAACAACCCGAGGAACTTCGACATCATCAAGCTCTCCAGCCCGGAGCCCGTGCAGTCCAAGTATCTGTGGGACCTGAAATACTCCCTCATCTTCTCCCGCTTCGAGAAGACCGTCACGGACGGAGAGGAGCGGCGGCCTTACCTTTTCGCGGGCAAGTTGTCCATGAAGCCGCTTAACGATCTCGAATTCGGCATCAACCTCGGGCGCCAAGTTGGCGGCCCGGGCGTCGACAACAGCTTCGGTGCAACCGTCCGCGGCATCGTCGGTGGCACCAGCGACGACAACTCCAACACCCTCGCTGGCTTCGATCTGCGCCTTCGGTTCCCCGGGTTGCGCAACACCGAACTGTACGGCGAACTCTCGGGCGAGGACTCCGCCGCATTTTGGCCCATCGTCGAGAGTTACGTTACAGGGATTTTCATCCCACGGCTCACGGCAAGCGGAAACGACGACCTCCGCTTCGAGTATTTCCGCGGCCATCGCATCCTCTACACCAACGGCACCTTCCCGGGAGGCTACCTGTACCACAACATGCCCGTCGGGCACTCGCAGGGGGGCGCCACCCAGGACTTCTTCCTCCGCTACAGCCACTGGTTCTCGGTGCGCAACAACCTGGCTCTCGAAGCCTTCCACACCAGGCGCGGCGACTACGGCCGGGTGACCGTCGACGCCACCGGCCGCTTCGATGCGGCCGGCACCATGCAGTCCATCGAGCGCAAGAATGCCCTGCGCGCGTCATGGACCTTCCCCTTCTCGAAGGAGTGGAACGCCCTGCTGCTCTACGGGCAGGAGTGGATCCACAACTACGAACTGCACGCCGGCGACTCGCGGATGAACCAGTTGGTACGTGCGGAGTTGTCGTACAAATACTGAAAGCCCTGACTTGCACGGCACAATGCACCCCTGAACCCGGGTTCCCTAACCATGTACCCGCGACCCCTAACGATGTACCCGCGACCCCTAACGATGTACCCGCGTCCCCTAACGATGTACCCGCGACCCCTAACGATGTACCCGCGTCCCCTAACGATGTACCCGCGTCCCCTAACGATGTACCCGCGACCCCTAACGATGTACCCGCGACCCCTAACGATGTACCCGCGACCCCTAACGATGTACCCGCGTCCCCTAACGATGTACCCGCGACCCCTAACGATGTACCCGCGTCCCCTAACGATGTACCCGCGACCCCTAACGATGTACCCGCGTCCCCTAACGATGTACCCGCGACTCCTAACGATGCACCCGCGACCCCTAACGATGTACCCGCGACTCCTAACGATGCACCCGCGACCCCTAACGATGTACCCGAGCCCTAACGATGTACCCGGGTGTATAAACAATTTTGTGGAAATGCCCCTTTCGACTACCCGTGAACCCTAACCATCCCGCCCTCCGCTATGCACTCCAGGCGTTATCTCCCCTTTCCCGTTGCCTCGGCCTGGCCGGCGGCTGTGGCCCTTGTCTCATGAACGGGAAGACTGTACATATGTTGACAGTGTGGCAGGAGTCGTTTAAATTATGTTTAAACGATCCGGGGGGAATATGTCTCGAACTGAAGCTGTGCTCGATGTGAAGCAGTGGGGTAATAATCTCGGTGTTCGTCTACCTGTTGGGGTGGCACGAGCAGCTCACCTGCACGTCAACCAAAAGGTCAGGATAGCGGTCGAAGATGGCCGGGTTGTCATCACACCGCTTGATCGCGAAGGGCTCAGCCTTGAGCAGCGCCTAGCCTTGTACGATCCCGCAAGGCATGGTGGCGAAGCGATGGTGACCGCCGAACCGGTCGGAGCAGAAAAGTGGTAAGGCTGGTGGCGGGTAGAGTGGGGTGGGTTCCAGACCGGCAGGATGTAATCTGGATAAACTGTAACCCTCAGGCCGGGACAGAGATGAAAGACATGCATCCTTTCCTCGTGCTGTCCCCTGCTGTTTTCAACGACCGCACTTCTATCGTTATCGGTCTTCCCATGACTACCGCTGATTACAATGCCGACAACCCTTTTGCCGTTGCTGTAGGGCGTGCATCGGGGAAAAAGGCTGGAAAGACAAGTTTCGTTCTTTGCCATCAGCCGAAGTCATTTGATTGGCGTGTGCGACAGGGTGCGCCGCACCCACTCAAGCGACTTGAGGACGTATACTTCGAGCAGTGCTGTGCGCGGCTGAACCAGATTATCAACCTCGCTGTTGTCTAAACGTCAACACCCATGCCCTTCGGCCCTTTCTCCTTTATTTCTCAGCAGATTCGCGCTATATTCACTCCCTCGATAACGGCAACCGTCACAAAGGACCCACATGCCTGCGATGTACTGTGAGTTTTACGGCTTCAGGGAGAGCCCGTTCACCATCACTCCCAATCCCCGCTTCCTGTTCATGAGCGAGCAGCACCGGGAGGCCTACGCGCACCTGCTCTACGCGGTGGACAACCGCGCCGGTTTCGTGGAACTGACCGGCGAGGTCGGCACGGGGAAGACGACGCTTTTGCGTACCTTCCTGAATCGCCTGGACCAGGAGGGGCACCGCACCGCACTCATCTTCAACCCCTGCCTCTCGGACCTGGAGCTCTTGAAGAGCGTGAACCGCGAGTTCGGCCTCGTCTGGGAGTCGGAGAGCAGGGTGGAACTGCTGCAGGTGCTGAACGCCTTCCTTTTGGAGCAGAAACAGGCCGGGCGCAGCGTGGTGCTGGTGATGGACGAAGCGCAGAACCTCCCCATCGAGGTGCTGGAGCAGATCCGCCTGATCTCCAACCTGGAGACGGAGACCGACAAGCTGATCCAGATCGTCCTCTCCGGGCAGCCGGAACTGCTCTCGGTCCTCGGCCGCAAGGAGTTGCGCCAGTTGAACCAGCGCATCACGGTGCGTTACCATCTGCTGCCCATGGACTTCGACAGCACCCATTCCTACATCGACCACCGCATGGAGTTGGCGGGATGCTACCGCGCCGCCGAGTTCTCCAAGGCGGCCTTGAAGCAGATCTACCGCTTCTCGGGCGGGGTGCCGCGGCTGGTCAATGTCGTTTGCGATCGGGCCCTGCTGATCGGGTTTACCGAGGAGGCCCGCACCATCACGGGAAGCATGGCGGCACAGGCCGTTGCCGAAGTCGGCGGCCGATCCCCGTACGGCCTGGCGGCGCAGGTGCTGCGGCGCCTGACCGGCGGCCTGCCGCGCTGGCGCAGCTGATTCTCAACTTTTCTAGGGACTTATGAGTTCGATACTGAAGGCATTGGAGAAAGTGGACGAGTCGCAGCGCTCCCGCCGTCCCGCCGGCACCGGGGGGCTTCCCAAGGCCAAGGTGCGTAGGCCGGCGTGGATCATCCCGGTATGCACCCTTGGCGGAGCGGCTTTCGCCACCTTGGCGACCTATGCCCTCATGGGCGGGTTCTCCCATCACTCCGCACCGGTTGCGGCGAAGGGCGCCGATGCCGTGACGACTGCAGCCCCGGTGGCTGTCGCACCCGCCAAGGCTGCGCCAGCTGTCCGCGTGGAGGCCAAGGAGGTCGTTACCGAGCAGAGGTCTGCCGCTGCGACAGCCGCACCCGCCGCGGCCGTCAAACCTGCGCGTGCTGTCGCCGAGCCTGCCAAGGTTGCGGCGAAACCGGCGGCGGTTCCTGCTGTTGCGACCAAACAGGCGGCGCAACCGGTTGTGAAGCCGGTGACCCAGGCGGCGGCCAAGGCGGCCGCCCAGCCCCAGATCGCGGCCAAGGTCGCCGCCAGGCAACTGGCCCAGCCCTCTGTCGCGGCCAAGGCTGCTGCCGTCGCCCAGCCTGCTCCCGTGCACCAGGCGGTCGTGCAACCGGCGCCGGTAGTTGCCGCATCCGCACCAGCGGCGGCGCCGGCGGCCCCGCAGAAGTCACGACCTGAGATCCGTGTTACCGGTATCGCATGGCAGAACAGCAGCGAGTCGAGCTTCGCCATGGTGAACGGGACTGCCATGCGCCAGGGCAACGTCGTCAATGGCTACAAGATCGAGCAGATCTATGAAGACAGCGTCCGGTTTTCCAACAGCAAGGGGAATACCCTGGTGGTGCCGCTGGGGGCGGGCGAGGAGTAGGGCACGTGTCATCAGGAACCGAAATGGATCAGCAGCAGTGGGAGGCCCTTTGCGAGCAATGCGGCCTTTGCTGTTTTGTGAAGCTGGAAGATGAAGACGGCAGGATCATGTTCACCTCGACCCCCTGTCGCTACCTCGACATCACCACCAGGCGCTGCAAGATCTACAAGAAGCGTTTCAAGATCTTTCCCGAATGCGTCCAGCTCACCCCGGAACTGGTAAAAGAGCTCAAGTGGCTGCACCGAAGCTGCGGCTACAAGAAGGCGATGCGCAAAGGCATTCTTTAACAGGGATGAAGGGGATAAAAGGGATAAAGGCATAAAACCAGATATTTAACGCAAAGCCGCAAAGGCGCAAGGAAAACATAATACAGGCACAGGGCGGGGGGGGGGAACGAGAGTCTTTGGTTTATCCCCTTTATCCCTTTTATCCCTGTTAGAAACGGTTTTCAAAGGGAGTGAAATGGCAGAAATGAAGCAAGTAGCGGTGGTAAAACTTTCCGAGCGCGATTTCCAGGCGCTTCCCCTGCAACAGAAAAAGGACTACCTGGGGACGGTCTCCGGCAAGGAAAAGATGGACCTGATCGTCGCCGACCCGGACGCCAGGAGGCTGGCTGCCGGTCTGCAGCCGCAGGAATTCTTCTGGCTCATGAAAGAGGTGGGTGAGGCGGATGCCGTGGATCTGCTGCGCCTGGCTTCCGCGGAGCAGTGCGTCTTCATTATGGATATGGAGCTTTGGGACGGCTGGACCTTCTCCGAAGATCAAGCCTGCCATTGGCTCACCTACTTCATGGAGGGGGGCGAGCCGCGCATTCATGAACTGCTCAAGCACCTCGATTTCGAGCTGCTGCAACTCCTGTTGAGCCGCGAGATCATCGTCGGCGGCGGCATCGGCGACCAGGGTAACGACGAGGAGCGCCAGGCCGACTACGATCACACCTTCGACGATGTCTTCATGATCAAGTTCAAGAACCCCAAGCACAGCCAGTTGATCGGCTCTTTCCTATCCATGCTGGTCAAGCTGGACAACGAGTTGTACACGGCACTCATGGAAGGGGTGAAAGGGGATGTAGACCTGGAACTCGAGGAGCAATGCCAGCGTTTCCGCACCGGCAGGCTGCAGGACCTCGGCTTCCCGCCCTTGGACGAGGCGCTGTCGATCTATGCCCGGATCCACCCGGACCGTTTCGAGCTCCAGGGGGGCAAGGAACTCGCCTCGGCAGGGGAGGGTGGCCACCTGATGCCGGTCTTTGCCGACGAGGGAACCCTGTTGTCTCGCGCCCTGGCGCGCGCGGCTTCGGATATCATCTCGCAGGAGCTGAACTACCTGGTCAACAGCGCCCTGGTTGCCGAGGGGCAGGCTTTTCACGAGCCCGAGTCCATGCTCGGGGTGATGCACCGGGTTTGCGGCTACCTCAACATCGCGCTGGAGACGCTGGCCCCCGGGGATGAGAACAAAGCGGCGCAGCTCCTGGCAGAAGAGGAGTTGAAGCGGCTGTTCCAACTGGGGTACAGCATCGTGCTGCAGCTCAAGTTCGCCGCACGCGACACCGAAACCGTCGACTACGCCACCGGCAAGCTCCTGGCCGGGCTGAAATCCAAGCGCCCCCGTTTCTACCGCGGGCTCGATGCCGACGGTGTCGACGGCTACCGCGAATTCCGCGACCTCGACGACGTGCGGCGGGTTTCCGACCTGCTGGCTCAGTTGCAGGGACAATAAAACCTGTTTAACAGGGATAAAGGGGATAAAAGGGATAAAGTCTCAAAAATCAGGTTTTAACGCGTTTTATCCCCTTTATCCCTTTTATCCCTGTTAATCGTCTTTATGTTTCTTTCTTGGGTCCCCCCTGCGTCCCCTTTCGTTGCAATCCTCCCCCTCATTGATATCCTCTTATGCATTTGCCGCTGCCGTTAAGGGGGTAGGATGAAGGTCCTGGTCGTCGACGATTCCAGAAACGATCGCAAGGTCATCCGCTACAACTTCGAGTGGCACGGCTGCCACGTCGTCGAGGCCGCCAACGGCAAACAGGGGCTCGAAGTCGCTGCTGCCGAAGTCCCCGACCTCATCATCTCCGACTGCCTCATGCCGGTCATGGACGGCTTCCGGTTCCTCCACGAACTCAAGAAGTTCAAAGAACTCAACGCGATCCCCTTCATATTTTATTCAGCGATCTACACCGGCAGCAGGGAGGCTGAACTCGCGGCTGCCCTGGGGGCCACGGCCTTCCTCGAGAAACCGATGCGTCCCGATGAGTTGTGGGATGAGGTAGGGCGGCTTCTCGCGGCGGAGCTGGCGAGCGAACGGGAGGCGCAGGCGCCCCCGATGCACGAGGAGGAATTCCTCAGGGACTACAGCCAGGTGGTTGCGACGCGGCTGGAAGAGAAGGTCCGGGAGCTGACCGAGGAGAACGAGAGCCTGCTCAGGCTGAACGGCGAGTTGGAGCGCAGGGTGGTGGAGCGGACCTCGCAGCTGGAATCGGCCAACCGCGACCTGGAGATGTTCAGCTACTCCGTCTCCCATGACCTGCGGGCGCCGTTGCGGCACCTCGAGGGGTTCAGTCAGGCCCTGACCGAAGAGTACGCTGCCAAGCTCAACACCATAGGCAACGACTACCTGGAACGGATCAGGCGCTCCAGCCGCCGCATGGCGGATATGCTGGACGCGATCCTGGAACTGTCCCGCAGCGTCAGGGGAAAACTGGCCAGGGAGGACGTGGACCTGAGCGCGCTGGCCAGGGAGGTCGCGGGGCAACTGGCCCGTTCGCAACCGGAGCGCAAGGTTGATCTCCGTGTGGCGGAGGGGATGGCGGCGCGGGGGGATGCGCGCCTTTTGAAGGTGGTGCTGGAGCACCTGGTGGGCAATGCCTGGAAGTTCACCCAGCCCCAAGAGCACGCCGTGGTGGAAATTTTCCCGACCGAGTGGGAGGGGCATTCCGCGTTCGCGGTGCGGGATAACGGGGTAGGGTTCGATATGGCCTACGCGGAGAAGCTGTTCTCGCCGTTCCAGCGCATGCACGGCCAGGACGAGTTTCCCGGGCGCGGCATCGGGCTTGCCATCGTCAAGCGCATCGTCAGCCGCCACGGCGGCAAGGTGAAGATAGAAGCTGAAGTCGGACGGGGCGCCACGGTGACCTTCACCGTCTAGCGCGCTGCCAGCCTCCCGGTCAATTCACCGCCGCGAGTCCCGGTAATCAAGACCGCGACCTCCTGGTTGACCAAGCCGTCACACTCCTCGATGAGCACTGCAAGGTAGTTTCTGGACAACCCTTTGCGCCCTCCCTCATCTTTTTGCACCAATACCTGCAGCTCCCGCCCGACGAACCGCGCCGCGTATTCCGCCTTTTTCTTTTCCGACAGGATCCGAAGCGCCTCGGCCCGCTCCTTGATCACCCGCGGCTGCACCTGGGCTGCCATGGTTGCTGCCGGGGTCCCGGGCCGCTGGGAGAAGGGGAACACGTGCAGGTAGGCCAAGGGGAGCGAGTCGATGAAGGAGAGCGTCTCCTGGAACTCCTGGTCGGTCTCGCCCGGGAAGCCGGCGATGACGTCGGAACCGATGCTGACGTCGGGCATGGCTGCTACCAGCGCCTCGACCACGGAGCGGAAGAGGGCGGTGTCGTAGCCGCGGTTCATGCGGGCCAGGACGCCGTCGGAGCCGCTTTGCAGCGGCAGGTGCAGGTGCGGGCAGACCATCTTTGATGCCGCCATGAACTCGATCATCTCGGCCGGAACCTCGGTGGGCTCTACCGAGCCGACCCGCAGCCGCCGCACCACCCCCTGGCGCTCGGCCAGGCGCATCAGCCCGAGCAGGTCCGTGGCCGGTTCGAGGTCCAGGCCATAGGCGCCCAGGTGGATGCCGGTCAGCACGATCTCCTGGAAGCCCTTGGCGGCGAAGGCTGCCATGCCGTCCAGGGCCTCCTGGGGGGCGACACTCCTGCTGGCGCCGCGGGCGTAGGGGACGATGCAGTAGGCGCAGCGTGCATCGCAGCCGTTTTGCACCTGGAGGAAGGCGCGGGTGTGTTCGGCGAAGCTTTCCAGCTGGGTTCTCTCGCCCGAGCGCTGCTGCGAGATATCGCTCACCACCGCCTGTGGTTCATTCCCCAGCCCCTTGATGAAACCGACGATGTCCTTCTTCTCGCTGTTGCCGAGGATCAGGTTCACCCCCGGGAGCTTCAGCAGTTCGTCGCCGGCCATCTGGGCGTAGCAACCGGTGATCACCACGCGTGCCTCAGGGTTGGTGCGGGTGGCGCGCCTGATCAGGCGGCGGGACTCCGCGTCCGTTTTGGCGGTGACGGTGCAGCTGTTGATGACGTAGATGTCGGCGCTTTCGGAGAAGGGGACAAAGCTGTAGCCGTCCTGTTCCAGTGCTTCGGTCATGGCGGCGGATTCGAACTGGTTGATCTTGCAGCCGAGGGTGGTGATGGCGATTCTTTTATTCATAAAGTCCTAACACAAACAGGGATGGAGGGGATGAAAGGGGATAAAGACAAAAAACTTATAACAGGGATAAAAGGGATAAAGGGGATAAAGGGGATAAAGGCTAAAATCTCTTTTAACGCAAAGGCGCCAAGGCGCGGAGACGCCAAGACAAGACTGTTGGGTGGAACGACAAAACCATTGTGATTTAAGTCTAAAGGTTTTCGTTGCGTCTTGGCGGCTCCGCGTCTTCACGTTAAAGCTTCTGATCGTGTTTAGGTTCTATCCCTTTTATCCCCTTTATCCCTGTTTGAATTGGTTCTACCCGAGCCTTTTCTTGAGGGCCTCGTGATCGGCGGCGAGGGCGGCGTATTTCCTCTCCAGTTCCCTGATCTGATCGAACAGGCAGGAGATCGCCTTCGCCTCCGGGTCGGGCATCTTGCCGTGCTCGAGGTCCGGACGGTCCTGCGGCTTCTCGGTCGCCATGACGATGCGCCCCGGTATGCCGACCACGGTGGAGTTGGGGGGGACTTCCTTGACCACTACGGAGTTGGAGCCGACCTTGCTGTCCTTGCCCACGGTGAACGGGCCGAGGATCTTGGCTCCGGAGCCGATCACCACGTTGTCCATCAGGGTAGGGTGGCGCTTCACCTTTTCCCAACTCACCCCGCCCAGGGTTACCCCGTGGTAGAGGGTGACGTTGTCGCCGATCTCGGCGGTCTCCCCGATGACCACCCCCATGCCGTGGTCGATGAAGAAGCCCTTGCCGATGGTGGCGCCGGGGTGAATCTCTACGCCGGTCATGAAACGGCCAATGTGGGAGGTGAACCTGCCCAGGAAGTACAGCTCGTGCGTCCAAAGCCAGTGCGCGATCCGGTGGAACCAGAGCGCGTGCAGGCCGGGATAACAGAAGATCACCTCCAGCACGCTTCTTGCCGCCGGATCCCTGTCAAACACCGCCTTAATGTCCGATTTCAGTCTTGCAAACATCGGTCTCCTCCCTGGCTCTTAGTACGTTAACGAAACAAGCACTATCTGCTTCGCCTTTTTTTCGTAACATACCACACTTATTACGTCAATAATTAACTGCCGCGCCCGAAATCCAAAGCAAAAGTCATTTAACAGGGATAAAAGGGATAAAGGGGATAACACCTAAAAGCAAAAGATTTCTGGGTAAAACAAAAAAACGGCTTGTAGGTTTGCCTGGCTTTGCGCCTTTGCGGCTTTGCGTTACAAAAGCCTTTAGCCTTTATGCCTTCATCCCTTTTATCCCCTTTATCCCTGTTTGAATGGTGTTAGCAGTTCCAGCGCCTCCGCGAGCGGGTCGCCCGCTCCCTCCACCCAGTGGATCACGGTGCCGTGGCTTTGCATCCGCTTGAACCAGTTCTCCTGCTTCTTGGCGAAATGAATTAACTGCTACGGCCGAAATCTGAACCAAAGTCATTTAACAGGGATAAAAGGGATAAAGGGGATGACACCTGAAACCAATAAAAACTTGGGGTAAAACAAGCGTGTTGTCGGTTCGGCCCGACTTTGCGCCTTTGCGTCATTGCGTTACCAAAGTCTTTATGCCGTTATCCCTTTTATCCCCTTTATCCCTGTTTGAATGGTGTTAGCAGTTCCAGCGCCTCCGCGAGCGGGTCGCCCGCTCCCTCCACCCAGTGGATTTCGATGCCGTGGCTTTGCATCCGCTTGAACCAGTTCTCCTGCTTCTTGGCGAAATCGTGGATAGCGGCGTTGAGCTTCTGGAACATGTCGTTTCTGGAAAGCTCCCCCTTGAGATAGCGCGCCACGTACCGGTACTCCAGCCCGTAGAACTCGAACCTGTCCCAGCCGGTGCCGGCTTCATGCAGCCGCTGCACTTCTTCGATCATCCCGGCCTCCAGCCGCTCCCTGAGCCTCTTGGTGATCCTTTCCCTGAGCTGCGCGCGCTCCCACCGGATGCCGATGGTGAAGGGGGTGATGTCCGGCCAGGGCTCTTCGCTCCCCCCTTGATACTCGGCGATTTCTATGGCGCGCACCAGCCGATCCCGCTCGGTGAGGTCGGTGCTGTTGTGCAGCCTGGGATTGGCCCGGACCAGGCGCTCGGCAAGCTCCGTCATGGAGAGCGGCGCGAGCTCCCGCCGCAGCGCGGGATGCTCCGGGACCTCGACCAGGCGGTAGCCGCGCAGCACGCAGTCCAGGTACATGCCGCTGCCGCCGACCAGGACCGGAAGACTGCCGCGCCCGGAGATGTCGGAGAAGGAGTCGAGGAAAAGACGCTGGAACTGGAACAGGTTGAACTCGTGGCCGGGGGGCGCCACATCGATCAGGTGGTAGGGGACCCCTTGGTATTCGTGCAGGTCTTTGCCGGTGCCGATGTCCATGCCGCGGAATACCTGGCGCGAATCGGCCGAGATGATCTCCCCCTGCAGCCGCTGGGCAAGCTGGACTCCGAGCCGGGTCTTGCCGGAGGCGGTCGCCCCGAGTATCACCAGCAGGTTCGGGGCTCCGGGCGCTTGGATGCCGCCCGTTACCATCAACGGAGCAGGCCTTTTTTCAGGACATTGACTCCCTTGATGAGCTCGAGGGCGCGGGCGAGCTGGTTGTCCTTTTGCAGCAGTTCCTGCTCGCTTGGCTCCTTGCCGGCGCCATTGACCTTGGGCAGCAGGGTCGGGTGTGCAGGCTTGGGCGGCGCGGCCGGCTTCGTTTCCGGCACGGCCGGCTTGGTCTCGGGGGCCGGCTTGCTCTCCTGCGCTCCCTGCATGTGCCCGTCCAGGTCCTGCTCGCGGATTTCCGGCTCGGTTTCCTTTTTCGCCGCCGCCGGTTTTGCAAATTCCACCTCGATGTCGGGGGTGATCCCCTTGGCCTGGATGGAACGACCGCTCGGGGTGTAGTAGCGGGCTGTGGTCAGTTTGAGCCCGTCGCCGTTATTGAGGGTCATGACGGACTGCACGCTCCCTTTGCCGAAACTCTGGGTCCCCATGACGACCGCGCGTTTGTGATCCTGCAGCGCGCCGGCCACGATCTCGGAGGCGGAGGCGGAGCCGCCGTTGATCAGCACCACCATGGGGTACTTGGGTTCCTTCTCGCCGATGGTCGCCGTCAGGGTCTGCACCGATTTCGCGTCACGCCCCTTGGTGGTGACGATGTCGCCGTTGGTAAGCCCTTCGCCTATGAACCGGTCCGCGACGCGGTAGGCCTGGTCCACCAGCCCGCCGGGGTTGTAGCGCAGGTCCAGGATCAGTCCGGAGAGGGGTGCGCCGTTGTCGGCGGCCAGGGTTTTCAGCGCCTTGTCGAAGTCCTCGCCGGTCCGCTCCTGGAATTCGGCGATGCGGACGTAGCCGTAGCCGGGCTCCAGAAGTCGGGCCTTGAGACTCTTGGTCTTGATGATGGCGCGGGTCAGGCGGAAGGTGAGCGGTTTCGCCGTCCCCTCCCTGACGATGGTGAGGGTGACCTGGGTCCCGGGGGTGCCGCGCATCCGGCTCACGCATTCGTTGATGGGGAGGTCCTTGGTCGGCTTGCCGTCGATCTGGAAGATGTGGTCGCCGGCCAGGATCCCGGCCCGAAAGGCGGGAGTGTCCTCGATGGGTGCGTTCACCATCAGCTTGCCGTTGCGCATGTCCAACTCGATACCGACGCCGCCGAAGGCGCCCGCCATGTGCACCTTCATCTCGGAGTACTCCGTGACCGGCATGTAGGTGCTGTGCGGATCGAGCGCGGCCAGCATCCCGTTGATGGCGCCGGTCATGAGCTTTTTGTCGTCGACCTTGTCGACGTAGCTCTCCTTGACGATGTCGACCACCTCTTTGAACATGGAGACGTACTCCGCTTCACTCCTGCGGGCGCGCTCATCCTTGTCCAAAAGCGGCGCGAGAAAGAAGACGGCGGAGAGGAGGGCGGCGACGGCGGTTATGGCGAACGCTTTTTTCAGCATGGAGGGAGCCTTTGACGTGGAATCTGTGGATAAATCCGTAACGTGCTACTGTATGTTTTTGCGCGTGTAGTTGTCAACTCCATTTGCCCCTAAAAGTCCCCCTTGGCAAAGGGGGAAGCGTGCATGGAAAGCAGGCTGAGTTGAAAGGGAGCGTTCCGTGAGAGGGACTGGCACCTGTCGGAGCCAGTCCCTTCTGCCGCACCCAAAACCGTTGACACTGCGGCGACTTTGTTGCATAACGCAACGAAGTCTATTACGGAGGCGCAAGTGGATAAGATCATCAAGCATTTCAAGGGGAAATTCATCACCGGCCTGTTCGTGGTGGTGCCCCTGGGCATAACCATATTCATCCTGAAGTTCCTGTTCAACTTCGCGGACGGCATCCTGGGGAGCTACCTCGACTCGCTGCTGGCCGCGCTCATCAGCGACCACTCCTACATCCCCGGCCTGGGCATGCTGACCGGCGTCATCGTCATCTACCTTTCCGGGTTGCTGGCGACCAACGTGATGGGGACCAGGATACTCAGGTGGTGGGACGAGCTATTCTCCCGCATCCCGCTGGTGAAGTCGATCTACAACTCCAGCAAACAGCTGACCCAGGTGTTCAAGGAGGGGAAAACCTCCTACCGCAGGGCCGTCTTCGTCGAGTGGCCGCGCACCGGCGTCCGTGCCGTCGGCTTCGTGACCGCCGAGGTGGAGCGCGACGGCGAGAAGCTGGTGGTGGTGTACGTCCCGACCATGCCCAACCCCACCTCCGGCTTTGCCCTTTTCTTCAGGGAGTCCGAAGTGTACGACTGCGGCATGAGCGTCGAGGACGCGGTGAAGTTCGTGGTTTCGGGCGGCGTGGTGGTCCACTAGGAGGTTGTCGTGAAGATCGTGGTGCTCGATGGCTACACCCTTGACCCCGGTGACAACCCCTGGGACGAGGTCGCCGCTTTCGGAGAACTGGTAGTTTACGACCGCACCCCCGAGGAACTGGTGCTGGAGCGCTGCCGGGGCGCGCAGATCGTGCTCACCAACAAGACCCGGCTCAGCGCCGCCACCATGAAGCAGCTTCCCGAAGTGCGGTTGATCTGCGTGCTGGCGACCGGGTACAACGTGGTCGACCTGGCGCAGTCGGCGCAACTGGGGATCCCGGTGGTCAACGTCCCGGAGTACGGCAGCGACTCCGTGGCGCAGCACACCATCGCCCTGCTGCTGGAGATGACCAACCGCGTGGCGCAATACCATGCCGCGGTGCAGCGGGGGGAGTGGAGCCGTTCCGTCGATTTCACCCTGGTGGCGCAGCCGCTCACCGAGCTCAAGGGGCGCTCGCTGGGCATCGTCGGGCTGGGACGGATCGGCGCCCGGGTGGCTGCCATTGCCGCCGCACTGGGGATGGAGATTCTCGCCTGCAACCCGAGGAGCAGGGTGGCTCCGGAAGGAATTACGGTCCAGTGGTTGGAGCTGGACGATCTGTTCGCCAAGGCGGACGTGGTCAGCCTGCACTGCCCGCTCACCGACCAGAACGAGGGACTGGTCAATGCGGAGCGGCTCCGCCTGATGCGGCCCCACGCGCTGCTCATCAATACCTCGCGCGGCGGGCTGGTCAACGAGCGCGACTTGGCCGATGCTCTCGACGCCGGGGTGATCGCGGGGGCCGCGGTCGATGTCGCCGCCACCGAGCCGATTCCTTGCGAGAGTCCGCTGCTGCACGCCAAGAACTGCATCATCACCCCGCATATTGCCTGGGCTACCCTGGCCGCCCGGCGCCGTCTCATGGCGACCACGGCAGGCAACATCGCCGCTTTCCTCGCAGGTGCTCCCCGGAACGTGGTGAACGGGCTGTAGCTGGTCCAACCACCGAACCAAATCCCCCCTGTCCCCCCCTTCGCAAAGGGGGGGCGCCGATTCTGGTGCAGCACTTCGTGGCAGGCATCCTCTTGTCTGCTTCGCGTGCTTTGCGTAACTGCTTTAAAAGCTGTAGCGCGGAGAACGCCGAGTATCCGCGAAGCACGGAAAGAAGACTTTGAGGTGAAACCAAAAGCCTCTCTTTCGCGACCTTTGCGCCTACTTCGCGTGCTTTGCGTAACTGCTTTAAAAGCTGTAGCGCGAAGAACGCCGGGTATCCGCGAAGCACGGGAAGAAGACTTTGGTGTGAAACCAAAAGCCTCTCTTTCGCGACCTTTGCGCTACTTCGCGTAACTTTGCGTAACTGCTTTTCCACCCAACGGAAGTGCAAGTACTTAGTATCACATCAGAATTTGCCCTTTTTCCCTCTGGTCCACATCGTTTGTGGAAAGCGCTGTGGAAAAGGCGTTGAAGACAGAGAAAACTCTTTTTAAATTGGTCGCCTCTGCAGATTGCCTACAGAATAGGCACCGTCACCGTAACAAGGTTTCAGTTGCACGGTCAATGATTTCAGGTATTTAGGCTAAGCATCCGGTCTTGCGGGGAAAAGATGTGTCAAGCTTTTTCTGCTGGCTGTGCGGCGCACTCTTGTTGTCACCCATCGAACAAATGATCGGCCCCCCTTAATTCTTGACATGCCGCGGGAGCCTGTGTTAATTGGTAAAACCTTTTATTTCCAATAAGTTGTTTTTACGCGAACGACTGTTTGATGTGAAGAAACAGCAGGGGGGATCATGTCGAAAGAGATCAATTTGACGGTCGGGGCGCTTTTGGATGACATCGCCGGAAAATACCCGGACAACGAGGCGCTGGTCTACGTGGAGCGCGGTCTGCGCTATAGCTATCGCGAGTTCAACGAGAGGTGCCGCCTGGTGGCCAAGGGGCTGCTGCGCATGGGGGTGAAGAAGGGCGATCACCTCGCCATCTGGGCCTACAACGTGCCGGAGTGGGTGACGCTGCAGTTTGCCACCGCCAAAATCGGCGCGGTGCTGGTCACCGTCAACACCAGCTACAAGTCGGCCGAGCTGGAGTACCTTCTGAAGCAGTCCGACTCCAGCGTGCTGTTCCTGGTGCAGGGGTTCAAGGACACCAATTATATAGAGACCCTGTCGAGCGTGGTACCCGAGCTTGCCGGCAGCAAACCGGGAGAGCTCACCAGCGCGGCACTCCCCTGTCTGAAGCACGTGGTCTTCCTCGGCGAAGGCGCCCCGGACGGGATGATCAACTTCGAACACATCGTCGAACTCGGCGCGCAGGTTCCCGACGCCGAACTGGAGGCGGTCGAGCGCACCCTCTCCATCCACGACGTGATCAACATGCAGTACACCTCCGGCACCACCGGGTTCCCGAAAGGGGTCATGCTGACCCACCACAACGTGGTCAACAACGGCTTCAACATCGGCGAGTGCATGTGCTTCACCGAGAAGGACCGCCTCTGCATTCCGGTCCCGTTCTTCCACTGCTTCGGCTGCGTCCTGGGCGTCATGGCCTGTGTCACCCACGGCACCACCATGGTCCCGGTGGAAATCTTCGACCCGCTCAAGGTGCTGCAGGCCATCGAGCAGGAACGCTGCACCGCCGTGCACGGCGTGCCCACCATGTTCATCGCGGAACTGGAGCACCCCCGCTTCGCCGAGTTCGATCTCACGTCGCTTAGGACCGGTATCATGGCCGGCTCCAACTGCCCCATCGAGGTGATGCGGCGCGTGATCCGCGACATGCACGCCAGCGAAATCACCATCGCCTACGGCCAGACCGAGTCCTCCCCGGTGATCACCCAGACCCGCACCGACGACCCCATCGAACTCAAGGTCGCCACGGTGGGACGCGTGCTCCCCAACGTCGAGTTGAAGATCGTCGACATCGAGACCGGCGCCGAGCTCCCCCCCGGCAAGCAGGGGGAACTCTGCACCCGCGGCTACCTGGTCATGAAGGGGTACTACAAGATGCCGGAGGAGACCGCCAAGGCCATCGACGCCGACGGCTGGCTGCACACCGGTGACCTGGCGGTGATGGACGAGAACGGCTACTGCAAGATCACCGGCAGGATCAAGAACATGATCATCCGCGGCGGCGAGAACATCTACCCCCGCGAGATCGAGGAGTTCCTCTACACCCACCCGAAGATCTCCGACATCCAGGTTTACGGCGTCCCCGACCGCAAGTACGGCGAGCAGGTGATGGCAGCCGTGGTCCTGAAGCAGGGGAGCGAGATGACCGAGGAGGAGGTCAAGGAGTTCTGCCGCGGCAGGATCGCGAACTACAAGATCCCCAAGTACGTCCGCTTCGTCGACTCCTACCCGATGACCGCCAGCGGCAAGATCCAGAAGTTCAAGCTGCGCGAGATGGCGATTCGCGAACTGCAGCTGGAAGAAAATGTCTGATCGTTAGCACAGCTTCTCTAATAACCCCTTGATCTCACTGGCGTGCGGGGTTGACGCGGTACCGATTGTGAGTTATCTTTCCTTCTCCTCCTCATGAGCTTTGCTCGTGGGGAGAGGGGAGGGGATATGCGGCTTACGCCGAAGAACGAACTGGAATACCGCTACAGGAAACTGCAAGTCGAGATGGCGGCCGCGGGCATGGACGCGGTCCTCATGGTGCAGAACGCCGATCTTTTCTATTTCACCGGGACCGTGCAGACCGGTGTGCTCTACATCCCCGTTTCCGGGGCTCCGCTGTACCTGGTGCGCAGGGACTTCATGCGGGCGCGCATGGAAAGCGGCCTGGCCCACGTGGTCCCGCTCCCCTCACTGAACCAGTTGGCCGGGCTCATCGCCGAGCACGGCCATCCGCTGCCGCAACGTCTGGGGCTCGAACTGGACGTCCTGCCGGTCAACCTCTACCAGAAGTATCTGTCCCTGTTTCCCAACGTGCAGGCGCTGGACGCCTCTCCCGCCATAAGGCGGGTGCGCATGATCAAGAGCCACTACGAGATCCACATCCTCCAGGATGCCGGCACCCAGGCCGACAAGGTGTACCGGCGCGCCTGCGAGGTGATCCGCGAGGGGATGAGCGAGGTCGATCTCGCCGCCGAGCTGGAGCACATCTCCCGCCAGGAGGGGCACCAGGGGTACGTCCGCATGCGCGCCTTCAACGGCGAGCTCTCCGGGGTCCAGGTCCTTTCCGGCGCTGACGGCGCCGCTCCCGCCTGCACCAACACCGCCCTGGGGGGGATGGGGCTCACCCCGGCCTTCGGGCACGGCGCCAGCTACAACAGGATCCGGCGCGACGAGCCGGTCATCGTCGACCTCGCCAGCTGCTATGACGGTTATCTGGCCGACCAGACCAGGGTCTTCGCCATCGGGTCGGTCTCGGAGCGCATGCGGCGCGGCTACCAGGACATGCTGCGCATCGAGGAACTGATGGTGGAGCGGGCCGTGGAGGGCGCCAGTTGGGGAGGGATCTACGATGCCTGCCTGGACCTGGCCCGGCGCATGGGGTACGCAGAGCACTTCATGGGGATTCCCGGCAGTCAAATCTCTTTCATCGGCCACGGTCTGGGCATCGAAATAGACGAATATCCTTTCATAGCCAAAGGCTTCTCCGATGAGACCTTGCAGGTAGGTATGGCCTTCGCCTTCGAGCCGAAACTCGTGTTTCCCGGGGAGGGGGCGGTCGGCATCGAAAATTCTTTTTATCTCTCCGAACAAGGACTTAAGCGTCTCACCTTCTCAAGTCAGGAACTGGTACTGCTATAGCGTGAATTAAAATGTATGCAAAATACTAGAACACAATTTTTTTGTGTTGAAATTGGATCTGCGCAATGGTATACATTTGAAAAATCTTTGTATACAGTATACCTACCTCACGCAACCGGCCGAGTGTCATCATCGACCGGCACGGTGTCAGCGGGCGATTCGATTCAGGTAATTCGACGTATGTACCTCAACCCCAACAGAAAAGGAGATCTGGCACATGACGCAATTAAAAGAGAAGTTGTTTGAGAAAATCCAGGCCCACCGTCCCCGCATCACCCGTCTGACCAAAGAGTTCGGCTCTGTGGTAATCGACAAGGTCGACATCGGCCAGTGCATCGGCGGCGCCCGCGACATCAGGTCGCTCGTCACCGACATCTCCTATCTCGACCCGCAGGAAGGCATCCGTTTCCGCGGCAAGACCATTCCTGAGACCTTCGAGGCTCTGCCGAAAGCTGCCGGTTCCGAGTATCCGACCGTCGAGTCCTTCTGGTACTTCCTGCTGACCGGCGAAGTCCCGACCCTGGACCAGGTCGCCGCTGTTGAGGCCGAGTTCAAGACCCGCCAGGTTGTGCCCGAGTACGTCTACACCGCAGTACGCGCGCTCCCGAAAGAGAGCCACCCGATGGTAATGCTCTCCGTCGGCATCATGGCGATGCAGAAAGACTCCAAGTTCGCTGCTTTCTACAGCGGCGGCAAGTTCAACAAGATGGACGCCTGGGAGTACGTGTACGAGGATGCCAGCGACATCGTCGCCCGTATCCCGGTGCTCGCCGCATTCATCTACAACCTGAAGTACCGCGGTGACAAGCAGATCGGCATCGATCCCAAGCTCGACCTGGGCGCCAACTTCGCCCACATGATCGGCCAGAGCGAGCAGTACAAGGACGTGGCAAGGATGTACTTCATCCTTCACTCCGACCACGAGTCCGGCAACGTTTCGGCCCACACCACCCACCTGGTGCACTCGGCCCTCTCCGACCCGTACTACGCATACTCCGCAGGCCTCAACGGTCTGGCCGGCCCGCTGCACGGCCTTGCCAACCAGGAGGTTCTGGGCTGGATCATGGAGTTCCAGAAGAAGCTCAACGGCGCCGAGCCGACCAAAGAGAACGTCACCAAGGCTCTCTGGGATACCCTCAACGCCGGCCAGGTTGTTCCGGGCTACGGCCACGCCGTTCTCAGGAAGACCGACCCGCGCTACACCGCACAGCGCGAGTTCTGCCTCAAGACCCCGGGCCTCAAGGACGATCCGCTGTTCAAGCTGGTCGCCATGATCTTCGAGACCGCCCCGGGCGTCCTCACCGAGCACGGCAAGACCAAGAACCCCTGGCCGAACGTCGACGCACAGTCCGGCGTCATCCAGTGGTACTACGGCCTCAAGGAGTGGGACTTCTACACCGTTCTCTTCGGTGTGGGTCGCGCCCTGGGCTGCATGGCCAACATCACTTGGGACCGTGGTCTCGGCTACGCGATCGAGCGTCCGAAGTCCGTCACCACCGACATGCTCGAGAAGTGGGCTGCCGAGGGCGGCAGGAAGATGTAATTCGGCTCTGCCGGAAACTGCACAACAGAAAGGGGGCACCTCGGTGCCCCCTTTTTTTATACAAAACCGTTTAACAGGGATAAAAGCGGATACAGGGGATAAACAACCAGATCAGCCCCAAAGCTCCAGGTAGGAGCGAATCTTCTTCTCTGCGTCTTGCGGCTTTGCGTTACAAAGCGGTTTTACGCCTCTATCCCTTTCATCCCCTTCATCCCTGTTAAGGATTGTTTTCGCCGAACACGTCGGCGCTGAAGACGTAGAGGTCCGCCCCTTCCTTCCAGTCGTCCTTCTTGAGGCCCGCTTTGAGTGCGGTCTGGTTCAGAAAGGTCTCCCGGTCCCAGTGGTGCTCCACGGCCACCTGCGGCAGCAGGACGCCGCGGGAGAAGTTCTTCTCCAGGTACAGGCCGTGTTTGCCCACCTCCACCTCTTCGGGGGAGGAAATCTTGCTCAGGGGCGACAGCACGGATATCTCCAGTTCAAACTCGGCCAGGTCGGCCTCCTTCATCGGGTAGAAGCGCGGGTCCCTGGTCGCGGCGGAGGCGGCCATTTCCTGCACCAACTGGTAGAGCGGCTTGTCCGAGCTGAAGTTGCCGATGCAGCCCCTGAGCGCCCCCTGTTTCTTGATGGTGACGAAGCACCCCTGCGGTACGGAGAGCTTGGCGTCGGTTACCTGCTGCATGTTCAATTTGCCGGTCTGGACCGTGGCGGTGATCGCCTCCCGGGCCAGATCCAGAAGAAGTTTTTTGTCTGCGGAATTGAGCGTATCGTTCACGGCGTCCCCCTGGGTGGCGTTGCTCCGTGCTCGCCGGAGATTAATTGGGCCAAAATAATATATTTGCGAGCTGTTTACAAGAAAGAACCGTCCTGCGCGCCCCGATTCCCGGTCGTTTTTTCTCCTGGTACCGCCCATGACAGGCGCGCTGCGCCTGCCCGTCGAAGGGGAGACCGGGGAGGCGTGCCGGGGTGGAGCCTGCGGGAGCCGCGCCCGCGCTGGTTTCCGGCGCAAAATCGGCGCTTTGCGCGGCCGGTTCCGTTTTCGGGGCAGGGCTTCCGTGCGCGTCAACCGGCCCGATATGGCATGCTGCATGTTTGGCCAGATCATCCAAAAGTTCCGGATAATCTTTTAATATTTTTTTGCGATTTCCAGCTTTAAAAAGTATTGACTTTTCCAGGAATGCTAGTATATTCGGCCTTTGTTGTCGCACGAAAAAAACCATGCGCTTTGCGCAGTAATGGTAAATCTAAAAAGAAAAGAGGTGATATCGTCAATGAAAAAACTGATCTCCTTGGCACTTTGCCTGGCTCTGGCCCTGTCCTTTGCTGCTGGCTGCAAGAAGAAAGAAGAGGCTCCGGCTGCTCCGGCTGCTGAGCAGGCTGCTCCGGCCGCTCCGGCTCAGGCTCCGATGTCCTCCGCTAAAGCTCCGGAAGCTGCTCCTGCTGCTCCGGCCGCTCCGGCTGAGAAGAAGTAAGCTGAAACAGGGTCTCCCTGTTTCACGAAGCCCACAGATCCATCTGTGGGCTTTTTTTGTCTCTCTATCCGGCCATTTGCCTTGACAAGGGGCGGACCGGAATGCTAATTAGAAGGGTCGTCAACTACAATGAGTTCGGAGGAAACAATGGAAAGAACATTTGCCATCATAAAGCCTGATGCAGTCGAGAGGAACGTCACCGGCAAGGTGCTCGCCATGATCGAGGCAGGCGGCTTCAAGATCGTCGGCATGAAGAAGATCCTTCTCTCCAGGGCACAGGCAGAGGGCTTCTACTACGTACACAAAGAGCGTCCGTTCTTCGGCGACCTCTGCACCTTCATGTCCCGCGGTCCGGTCATCGCGCTGGTACTGGAGAAAGAAAACGCCATCGCCGACTGGCGCGGCCTGATGGGCGCGACCAACCCGGCTAACGCCGAGGCCGGCACCATCCGCAAGGAACTGGGCGTGAGCATCGAGGAGAACACCGTACACGGCTCCGACTCCCCGGAGTCCGCTTCCTACGAGATCCCCTACTTCTTCAATCAGCTGGAACTGGTTTAATTCGAAGCAGGTTCAGGCAGATCAAGAGCCCTTCGCGAGAAGGGCTTTTTTAGTATCCGGAAAGCATGGAAAAGACCGATATAAAGAATTTGACCCTCTCCGGGCTCGAGGCCTACATCTCCGGCCTGGGCAAGGAGCGTTTTCGCGCCAAGCAGATCTTCAAGTGGCTCTACCAGATGGACGCCATGGACTTCGACGAGATGACCAACGTCTCCAAGGAATTCCGGGCGGTGCTGAAGGAGCGGGCCGAGATCAGCAACCTCTCACCCGAGGCGGTCGAGGCGTCCGGGGACGGCACCAGGAAGTACCTGTTCCGGCTCGCCGACGGCGCCAGCGTCGAGAGCGTGCTCATCCCGGACGAGGGGAGGAACACGCTCTGCATCTCGAGCCAGGTGGGCTGCGCCATGAAGTGCGCCTTCTGTCTCACCGGCACCTTCGGCCTGGCCCGCAACCTGACCACCGCCGAGATCGTGAACCAGGTCTGCGCGGTGAAACGCGAGCACCCGGTGAACAACATCGTCTTCATGGGGATGGGGGAGCCTTTGGCCAACCTCTCCGCCGTGATCCCGGCGGTGAACATCCTCACCGACCCGGACGGCTTCCAGTTCTCCACCCGGAAGGTGACCGTCTCCACCTCGGGGCTCGTTCCCGAGATGGCGGAGCTGGGGCGCGGCTGCACCGTGAACCTCGCGGTCTCCCTGAACGCCACCACCGACGAGGTCAGGGACCAGATCATGCCGGTGAACCGCGCCTACCCCCTGAAGGAGCTTCTCGCCGCCTGCAAGGCGTTCCCGCTTCCTTCGCGGCGCTGGATCACCATCGAGTACGTCATGATCCGGGATCTGAACGACACCCTGGACGACGCCAAGCGCCTGGTGCGCCTGATCAGCAACATCCCGTCCAAGGTGAACCTGATCCCGTTCAACGAGCACGACGGCTGCGGCTTCAAGAGCCCGACCCAGGAGACCATCGACCGCTTCCACAAGTACCTCCTGGACAAGCACGTCACCGTGATCACCCGCTCCAGCCGCGGCGGCGACATCTCCGCCGCCTGCGGGCAGTTGAAGGGGAAGCTGGACCAGATGGGGCAGCAGGATTAGCCGCCGCTACCCCTCACCCTGACCCTCTCCCGGAGGGAGAGGGGATGTGGACGTGCCTGACACAAGATATCGCTACTATATATTTCAATGACGCTGGAGGGAGCTATGGCTAACGAGGTAATCGGTGTAATCGGCGGCAGCGGCCTGTACGAGATGGAGGGGATGACCGGGGTGACCCAGGTGACCGTGGATACCCCCTTTGGCCGCCCCAGCGACGAGTACGTGACCGGAACGCTGGACGGCGTGCAGATGGTCTTTTTGCCGCGCCACGGCAAGGGGCACCGCTTCACCCCCAGCGAGGTGAACTACCGCGCCAACATCTACGGCATGAAGAAACTCGGCGTCACCCGGATCATCTCCGTTTCCGCGGTGGGGAGCCTGAAGGAAGAGATCGTCCCCGGGCACATCGTGGTGCCGGACCAGTTCATCGACCGCACCCGCGGCTTCAGGAAGGACACCTTCTTCGGCAACGGCATCGTCGGCCACGTCCAGTTCGCCGACCCGGTCTGCGGCGAGCTCTCCGACATCCTCTACCGCGCGGCGGGCGAGGTGGGCGCCACGGTGCACAAGGGGGGCTGCTACGTCTGCATGGAAGGGCCTGCCTTCTCCACCCGGGCCGAGAGCCACATGTACCGCTCCTTCGGCGCCTCCATCATCGGCATGACCAACCTCACCGAGGCAAAACTCGCCCGCGAGGCCGAGATCTGCTACGGCGTCATCGCCCTCTCCACCGACTACGACTGCTGGCACGAATCCCACGACGACGTCTCGGTGGAGGCGATCATCGAGATCATCAAGAACAACGTCGCCACCGCCAAGAAGATCATCCGCCAGGCCGTGGCCCAGGTGGCCGCCGGACGCGGTTGCGCCTGCGGCGAGGCCCTCAAGTACGCGGTGATCAGCGACACCTCGGTGATCCCGGTCGAGACCCGCGAGAACCTGGAGCTGATCCTCGGCAAATACCTGTAACGCCCGTTGCGGCGCCCCGGTCCGTACCGGCGGCGCCGCTTTCATCTGCCAGCAGAACCAACCCTGATCCCGCAGCACACTGGAGGCTTTATGAGCATACTCGTCGTCGGATCCGTAGCGCTTGATTCCGTGCAGACCCCGTTCGGGGAGAGAGACCGCGTCCTTGGCGGCTCGGCCACCTACTTCTCCACCTCGGCCAGCTTTTTCACCGACGTCAACCTGGTCGCCGTGGTCGGCGAAGACTTCCCCGAAGAGCATACCCGTTTCCTCACCTCGAGAAACATCGACCTGACCGGCCTTTCCCGCGTGCCGGGCCAGACCTTCCACTGGAAGGGGCGCTACGGTTACGACCTCAACGAGGCGCAGACCCTGGAAACCCACCTGAACGTGTTCGAGAGCTTCAAGCCGGTGATCCCGCAGGCGTGGGCCGACGCCCAGTACCTGATCCTGGCCAACATCGACCCCGAACTGCAGATGGAGGTACTGAACCAGGTGAAGCAGCCGCGCGTGGTGGCCTGCGACACCATGAACTTCTGGATCTCCTCCAAGATCGAGGCGCTCAAGAAGGTGATCAGCCGGGTCGACTTCCTGATCATCAACGAGGGGGAGGCCCGCCAGCTCTCCGGCGAGGTGAACCTGGTCAAGGCCGCCCGCGCCATCATCGCCCTCGGGGTCAAGAACCTGATCGTCAAGCGCGGCGAGTACGGCGTGCTCATGTTCAACGGCCACTCCGTGTTCGCGGCGCCCGCCTATCCGCTCGAGGAGGTCTTCGACCCCACCGGCGCCGGGGACACCTTTGCCGGCGGTTTCATGGGGTATCTCGCCAACACCGGCAACCTCTCCGATGAGGGGATCCGCCAGGCGATCATCTTCGGCTCGGTGATGGCGTCCTTCAACGTCGAGGCGTTCAGCCTGGACCGTCTGAAGACCCTGACCTACCCGGAGATCGAGGCGCGCTACCGCAGCTTCAAGAACATGACCCATTTCCAGGGGGTAGGGGAGCTGTAGAGACGCGCTGGGGCGGCCTCAGGTAAAGCGCTCCTCATTGACAATGATCATCACATCTGTTAATTTTTGCAGGTGCATTTTCGCCAGTATTCCGTGAGGTTTATGATCCGTCCCAGAACCTTCATGCCGGTTGTCCTCCTCCTCCTGCTTGCCTCGGGATGCGCCCTGAGCAAGGCCGAGAAGAACCAGTCCATCTATCACTACCAGATGGGGCAGTCTTTCTTTGCCGAGAGCAACTTCACCGGCGCCCTCCAGGAACTGACCGAGGCCGAGAAGCTCACGCCCAAGGATCCGGAATTGCTCAACCTTCTGGGTCTCACCTATTTCCGCAAGGGCCGCTACGAGCTTGCGGAAGCCAAGTACCTGAAAGCGATCGACCTGCGCAGGAACTACTCCGAGGCGCGCAACAACCTGGGCGTCAATTACCTGGAGATGAAGCGCTGGGACGACGCCATCGCCCAGTTCAAGATCGTCCAGGAGGACCTCTTCTTCCCGGGGCAGGACAACGCCGCCGGCAACCTCGGGCTCGCCTACCTGGGCAAGGGTGACTACCAGCAGGCTCTGGCCGTGCTGCGCGGCCTGGTGGCCAAAAACGGCAACGACCCGCGCGCCAGGGTGAACCTGGGCCGGGTCTACTTCGCCATGGACCGGACCGAACTGGCCGTGGACGAGTACCAGAAGGCCTTGCGGCTGACCCCTTCCTACGCGAGCGCCCATTATCACCTGGGGCTGGCGCTGATGAAACTGAAGGACGCCGAAGCCGCCAAAAGCGCCTTCCAGGAAGTAGTACGGATCGCCCCCGATTCCGAGATGGGGCAGCTCTCCAGGGAGTACCTGGACCTGCTCAAGGTGAGGTAACGTGGCTGAGCCAGAGGTCGACAGCACGGAAGTACCGGTTGGGGAATACCTGCGCGGTGTACGTGAGGCGAAGGGGCTTGAGCTCGAGGAAGCGTCGCGCGTCACCAAGATCGGCAAGAACTACCTCGCCGCCATCGAGCAGGGGGAGTTTCACAAGCTTCCCAACGCTGCCTACATCAAGGGGTTCCTGAGGCTCTACGCCGGCTTTCTCTCCCTTTCCGGGGACGAGGTGGTGGCGCGTTACGAGAAGGGGCTGGCCCCGCCGCCCGGAGCGCAACCCGAAGCGGCCGCCCCGCGTGCGACCCACGCGCCGCGTTCGCAGGGGATGGCGACGCAGACCGGGATCGACACCCTGGAGCGGGCCAAGATCCGCACCCCCGGCCGCTGGATCGTGCCGGCGCTGCTTCTGGGCGCGGTGGTGGTTGCCGCCCTGTTCTTTACCGAAGGCGAGCAGCCCAGGGTGCAGGCGCCCCCGACCCCGCCGGCCCCGGCCGCTCCCCCGGCTCCGGCTGCGGTCGCGCAACCGGTGCAGAAGCCGGTGAGCAGTGCGCAGAACGCCGCGGCCGCCGCGCCGGCCGGAACCGAGGCCCCAGCGGCGGCACCTGCCGGCAAGCAAAGCGGCATCGTGCTGAAACTGCGCTTCAACCGCGACAGCTGGCTCAGCATCACCATCGACGACAGCATCACCCAGCGCTACGACCTGAAAGCGGGCGACATCATCGAGTGGAAGGGGCAGCGCTCCTTCGCGCTCGATCTAGGCGACGGCGCCGCCGTCGAAGGCGAATTCAACGGCCGGCCGCTGAAGGCGCTGGGCGAGGCGGGCAAACCGGCCCACGTGGAGCTCAAGGGCGACCAGCCGGCGCCGTGAATGACGGCAGGCAGCGCTGCCACTTAATGGGAAGGATGAGAGCGGGGACGCCCCACCTCTGAAGGGAACACTTTCCCCGCCAAAGTCGTAACGCCGCAGCTTTACAGGCGGTTGACCCGGTGTCAGATAATCGCGCGCTGAGCGCGCAACCACGCTTGACACATCTAGTCGCAGTGTTAGAATCAATCCTGCGGTTTTTAATAAGAATCTGGAGCCGATCTTGCCAAAGCAGCCGAAGCGAATACTGGTAGTAGACGACGAGGAGAATGCGCGCATCGGCCTCTCCCGGTTGCTGGCCAAGGAAGGGTTCCTGGTAGACAGTGTGGCAAACGGATTCGAGGCGCTCAACTACCTGCGCGAGCAGGAGGTGAACCTGATCGTCACCGACATCAACATGCCGGAGATGAACGGCATCACCTTCCTCAAGGAGTTGAACCGCAGCTACCCGTCCAGCAACGTGATCATGATCACCGCGTACGGCGGCGTCGAATCCTACATCGAGGCGATGAACCTGGGTGCTTTCGAGTACATCAACAAGCCGGTGAAGATCGACGAGCTGAAGTCGATCCTGAAAAAAATCTTCAAGGAAACGAGCCACTGAGCCACTGAGCCACTGACCCAATGGCAGAACGGGGGGAGCAGATGCCAAGCTTCGACAAGATTCTCTTCGCCACCGATTTCTCCGAGAACTCAGACCACGCCTTCGAGTACGCGGTCACCCTGGCCAGGCAGTTCAACAGCCGGCTGACCATCATCCACGTCATCAACGAGCCGGTGGACCTGCGCGGTTTCTACGTGCCGCACGTCTCCTTCGAGAACCTGGAAAAGGAGATCGAGGAAGGGGCGCAGAAGATGATGGCCACCTTCGTGGCCAACAACGTCACCGATTTCAAAAACTACGAGACCGCCATCGTGACCGGCGTGCCCTGGGAGGAGATCCTGAAGCGGGCCGAGGCCGATCGCTCCTCCTGCATCGTGCTGGGCACCCAGGGGAGAAGCGGCATCGACCACCTGCTGTTCGGCTCCACCGCCGAGCGCGTGGTACGAAAGGCCCACTGCCCGGTAGTGACCGTCAGGCTCCCCTGACGGCAGCGGCATACAACCATGCGGGGCAGCGTTCGCTGCCCCTTTTTTTTGACGACTGTGATCCTGATGGGAAGGAGCAGGCCCCGATATGACCACCACAGAGAAAGAGCCGCGCGGCCGCGTGCTGATCGTCGATGACGAAAAGGTCATCCTCGATCTCACCGGCATCATCCTCAGAAACCGCGGCTATGAAGTCTTTACCGCCCTGAGCGCGCAGGAGGGGCTGGCTACCATAGAGGCGGAGCGTCCCGAGCTGGTCCTTTTGGACTACATGATGCCCAACATGGACGGCCTCACCGCGCTCAAGGAGATCAAGAGGCTCTATCCCGACACCTACGTGATCATGTTCACCGGCAAGGGGAGCGAGGAGATAGCCGTCGAGCTGATGAAGGCCGGCGCCTCCGACTACATCCTGAAGCCGTTCAACAACCAGGACCTCGTGGAGAGGATCGAGAGCGTCCTGAAGCTGCGCGGCATCGAACTGCAGAACAAGGCCCTGTTGAGCGAGCGCGAGCGGCTCCTGGCCGAGATCGCGGACTGGAACCGCGAGCTCGAGGCCCGGGTGCAGGAGAAGAGCGAGGCCCTGTCCCGCGCCCAGGCCGAGGTGGTCCAGTCGGAGAAGCTGGCTTCCCTTGGTTACCTCTCGGCCGGCATGGCGCACGAGATCCGCAACCCGCTCAACTCGATCGCGCTCTTCGTGCAGCTCATCAAGGGGGGGCTGGACGAGCCGGAGCGCCAGGAGTACGTGGAGAAGATCCTCAAGGAAGTGGACCGGATCGACAACATCCTGGGCAAACTGCTGGACGCCTCCAAGCGCCCCAGGTTCGAGATCAGCGAGGTGCGCATGGACCGCATCCTGGAGCACACCCTGGAGGCGTTCACGCCGCAGCTGCGCCAGAAGCGGATCAAGGTGGTGCGCGACTACCGGAACATCCCCCCCGCCATCAAGGCCGACCCCATGGAGATCGAGCAGATCTTCACCAACCTGTTCCTGAACTCGATCCACGTCATGCCCGAGGACGGGACCCTGACCGTGGAGCTGGACCAAGACCAGGACTACATCAAGCTCAGGGTGTCCGACACCGGCCCCGGCATCCCGCCCGAAAACCTTCCCAACATCTTCGACCCCTTCTTCACCACCAACAGCCGGGGAACGGGACTGGGGCTCTCGGTGGTGCTGCGCATCGTCAAGACCTACCGGGGCAAGATCGAGGTCGAGAAAAGCGACCCCAGCGGCACCACCTTCGCCGTGCGTCTGCCGCTCAACGCACCGAGGTAAGCGGCGGTTTCCACTTCCCTTTTCGGCCGCATTTTTGTATGATGGCCCATTCCATCATGCCTTGAGGTCGAAATGACAGCAGAGAACAGGGGCAAAATACTCCTGGTAGACGACGACAAGTTCTTCCTGAAGGTGATGTCCGATGTCTTCACCGGCGCGGGCTTCTCCGTAGTGACCGCAGAGGACGGCGTCCTCGGGGTCGAGGCCTACGCCGCCGATACTTTCGATGCCGTCATACTCGACCTGGTCATGCCCAGGATGGGAGGGGTGAGCGCTTCCCTGGAGATCGGGCGTCTGGCCAAGGAGGCGGACCCCATCATCATCATGCTGACCTCCATGTTCCAGGGCGCCCCGCACGAGCACCCCATCCCCGAGATGGGCGCCAAGGTGCACATACCCAAATCCACCCCTCCGTTGGACATCGTCATCATCGTCGAACAGCTCCTGGAAAGAAAACGGCGCGACACCGGCGCCGCCTGACGGACACCCCATGCCATTTCTGTTACGCAACCTCACCCTGAGCCCGGGGGCGGAGGAGAGCGCGCTACGCCCGCTGGCCGCGGCCAAGCTGGGCGTGCGCGAAGCCGAGATCACGGCGCTCACCCTGGTCAGAAAGGGCGTCGACGCCAGGAAAAAGGGCGCCATCAAGCTGGTGTACACGGTACAGGTGACGCTCAGGGACGAGGCGCGGGTGCGCCCCCACGGCGACGTCACGCGGGTCGAGACCGCCGCGCCGCCGCGCTTCCCGAAGCTCGCCTCCTCCGAACGCGTCGTCATCGTCGGCATGGGGCCGGCAGGCCTCTTCGCCGCCTTGCGGCTGGCACAGTACGGCCTTACGGCACGGGTGCTGGAGCGCGGGCGCGACGTGGACCGGCGCGCCTCGGATGTGTCGCGGTTCTGGCGCCTGGGCGAGCTGTGCGAGCAGAGCAACGTGCAGTTCGGCGAGGGGGGAGCCGGGACCTTTTCCGACGGCAAGCTCACCACGCGGGTCAAGGACCCCAACTGCGGCTGGGTGCTGGAGCGCCTGGTCGAATTCGGCGCGCCCCCCGAGATCCTCTACGCCGCCAAGCCCCACATCGGCACCGACCGGTTGCGCGCGGTGGTGCGCGGCATCCGGGAACGCCTGATCGAGGAGGGGTTCCAGGTCGGCTTCGAGAGCCGGTTGACCGGCATCGAAGTCGGCCAGGGGGGGGTGACCGGCGTGGTGGTGAACGACGCCGACGAGGAGCCCTGCGACTCCCTGGTGCTGGCGCCCGGGCACAGCGCGCGCGACACCTACGCCCTGTTGCACCGGCTGGGGGTCACCCTGGAGCAGAAGCCCTTCGCGGTGGGGCTCCGGGTGGAGCACCCGCAGGCCCTGATCAACGAGATACAGTACGGCCGCAACGCGCACCCCGCGCTGCCGCCGGCTGAATACGCGCAGACCTACAACAACGAGGCCACCGGGCGCTCCGCCTATTCCTTCTGCATGTGCCCGGGCGGGGTGGTCGTCGCGGCCGCCTCCGAGGCGGGCGGGGTGGTGGTGAACGGCATGAGCGGCTACCGCCGCAACGGCCCCTACGCCAACAGCGCCCTGGTGGCCACCGTGGGACCGGCAGACTTCACCGGCACGTCCCCGCTGGCGGGGGTCGAGTTCCAGCGCGAGCTGGAACGGCGCGCCTTCGTGGCGGGAGGGGAAAACTACCGGGCGCCGGCGCAGAGCCTGCTCGACTTCATCGGGCGGGGCGGGGGGAGGATCCTCTCCAGCTACCGCCCCGGCGTCACCGAGTACGACCTCGCCACGCTGCTTCCCGCGCCGGTCGCCGCGACCCTCAGGGAGGGGATCGAGCACTTCGACCGCAGGATGCGGGGCTTCATCAGCGCCGAGGCGACCCTTACCGCGGTCGAGACCCGGACCTCCGCGCCGCTGCGCATCGTGAGAGGTGCGGATCTGCAGTCCTTGAGCCACCGCGGCCTCTACCCGACCGGGGAGGGGGCGGGCTACGCCGGCGGCATCATGAGCGCGGCCCTGGACGGCATCCGCGTGGCCGATGCCATCGCGGCGAGAATCGCCGCAAACTAAAAGCAGTATCGCAAAGAACGCGTAAGTATCCGCGAAGAACGGAAAGAAAGCCTTTGGGTTTAACAACAAAAAGGTTTCTTCTGTACGTCGCGCCTACTTGGCGTACTTTGCGTAACTGCTTTTGACTCAACATGGAGCTTTCAATACAAGGAGCCTTACTTTGAAAAAAACCGTTGCCGAAATAAAGGACCGCGACATCGTCGAAGCGGTCTTCCTGGTCAAGGAAAAGATCGTCGCCATGGCCAAGAACGGCAAGCCGTACCTCACCCTGAAGCTGATGGACAAGACGGGGGAGGTGGACGCCAAGGTCTGGGACAACGCCGACCAGGTCGGCTCCCTCTTCGACCGCAACGATTTCCTGGCGGTCAAGGGGAAGGCGAGCGTCTACCTGGGCAAGATGCAGCTGATCGTCTCCGAACTGAAGCGGGTTCCCGAGGAAGCGGTGCAGCTTGCCGACTTCCTCCCGGAGACGGAGAGCGACATCGAAGCCATGGTCGCCGAACTGCACGCCCTGGTGGCGAGCCTCACCGACCCGGACCTGGCGCGCCTTCTGCGCTCCTTCTTCGAGGACCCGGAGCTGCTGGCCCAGTACAGTACGGCCCCGGCGGCCAAGGGGATGCACCACGTCTACCTGGGGGGGCTCCTGGAGCACTCGCTTGCCGTCGCCAAGCTGGTCGACGCCATGGTGCCGCTCTACCAGGGACTCAACCGCGACCTCCTCGTGGTGGGCGCGCTGCTGCACGACATCGGCAAGGTGCGCGAGATGACCTACCTGCGCTGCTTCGACTACTCGGACGAGGGGAAGCTGCTCGGCCACATCACCATCGGCGTCGAGATGCTCCAGGAGCGGATCGCGCGGCTCCCCGGCTTCCCGGTCGAGCTCGCCATGCTCCTGAAGCACATGATCCTGTCGCACCACGGCCAGTACGAGTACGGCTCCCCCAAGCGCCCCAAGACGCTGGAGGCCACCATCCTGAACTACCTGGACGACCTGGACTCCAAGATCAACGGCATCAGGACCCACATCCGCAAGGAGCCGGACAACCCGTCGCGCTGGACCTCGTACCACCGCCTCTACGACCGCTATTTCTTCAAGGAGAAGCCGGTCGCCGAGCCGGGGGGAGGGGAACCCGCAGAGGGAGGTGCCCCGGCGGGGTTGGCCGACTGCCTGGAGCCGTCGGAGCTGATGCCGGAAACGGTGCCGGCGCCGGCCCCGCAGAGCAGCGAGCCGGCCCGGCCCGCGCAGGAGAAGCCGCGCCAGGAACAGCGGGGCGGCGACCAGGGGCGCAAGGCCTTCAGCAACAACCCGTTTGCCATCCTGAAGAAGTGATACGGAGGAATTGTCATGTTATTTGAGACCATAGTGGTGGGACCTCTGGGGGTGAACTGCTTCATCCTCGGGGATAAACAGAGCAACGAAGGGATGATCGTCGATCCCGGCGCCGACTGCGACATGATCCTCGCCGCGGTGAGCCACTTCGGCATCAACATCAAGTACATCGTCAACACCCACGGCCACTTCGACCATATCGGCTGCAACCGCGTCCTGAAGGAGAAGACCGGCGCGCAGCTTCTGGCCCACAAGGAGGACGTACCGTTCCTGGTCAACGCGGCCCGTTCGGCCCAGAAGTACGGCCTCTCCGTGGAGAACTCGCCGGAGCCGGATGCCTTCCTCACCGACGGCATGGAGCTGCAGCTCGGTAAGCGGGTGATCGAGGTGCTGCATACCCCCGGCCATACCCAGGGGGGGTGCTGCCTGTACCTCGCCAACGAGAAGCTGCTCATAACCGGCGATACCCTGTTCGCCGACTCGGTCGGCCGTACCGATCTCCCCGGCGGCAGCCACGAGCAGCTGATTCAATCGATCAAGAGCAAGCTCATGCCGCTTCCGGACGACACCGTCGTCTGGCCCGGCCACGGCCCCTCCAGCACCATCGGGCAGGAGCGGAGCTTCAACCCGTACCTCAACGAGTAGGGGGAGCACATGCTGAAAGGCAAGGAGATCGTTCTCGGGGTGACCGGCGGCATCGCCGTGTACAAGGCGGTGGAGCTCTTGCGCCTGCTGGTGAAGGCGGGCGCCAACGTGCACGTGGTGATGACGAAATCGGCCACCGAATTCGTGACGCCGCTCACCTTCCAGACCCTGTCCCGCAACCCGGTGCACCTGGAGCTCTTCAACCTCATTTCCGAGGAGAAGATCGGGCACATCGCCCTCGCCGACCGCGCCGACCTCTACATCATCGCCCCGGCCACGGCCAACTGCATCGGCAAGCTGGCCAACGGCATCGCCGACGACCTCCTGACCACCACGGTGATGGCGACCCGGGCGCCGGTCCTGATCGCCCCGGCCATGAACGTGAACATGTACCGCAACTCCATCTACCGCGAGAACGAGGCGCGCCTCAAGGCCCACGGCTACCTCTTCGTCGCCCCCGCCTGCGGCATGCTCGCCTGCGGCTACGAAGGGGAGGGGAAGCTGCAGGCCCCCGAGGTGATCTTCGAGGAGGCCGTGGCGGCCCTGACCCCGAAGCGGCTGGCCGGTGAGCGGATACTGGTCACCGCGGGGCCGACCCTCGAGGAGATCGATCCGGTGCGCTACATCAGCAACCACTCCTCCGGCAAGATGGGGTACGCCATCGCGCGCCAGGCTCGCCTGAGGGGGGCGGAGGTGACGCTGGTGACCGGGCCGAGCTGCCTGACGCCGCCGCTGGGCGTGGAGGTGGTCCGGGTGCAGAGCGCGCAGGAGATGCGGGACGCGGTGCAGGGGTGCCTGCCGCGCATCGACGTGGTCATCAAGGCGGCCGCCGTGGCGGATTACCGGCCCAAGACGCGCGCCGGCGAGAAGGTGAAGAAGAGCCAGGAAAGCCTCTGCATCGAACTGGAGAAGAACCCGGACATCCTGGCGGAGCTGGGCGCCCACAAGGGGGAGCGGATCCTGGTCGGCTTCGCCGCCGAGACCCAGGACCTGGTGCGCAACGCGGGGGCGAAGCTCAAGGCCAAGAACCTGGACCTGGTGGTGGCCAACGACGTGTCCCAGGAAGGCGCCGGTTTCAACGTGGACACCAACATCGCCAAGTTTTTGTTCAGCGACGGCCGCATCGAGGAACTCCCGATGATGGGGAAAGAGGAGCTGGCTGGGGTGATCCTGGACAACGTGGAGACGTTGCGCGGGGAAAAGCGCGGCGCGGCGAAGGGGTAGCAGCAGGACTGTCCACCCCCCTCGCCCTCTGGGAGAGGGGCAGGGGTGAGGGCGCTCCTGCTGTAGGGGCGAATGATCATTCGCCTGGAGGCTTCCCCCTCCCCGACCCTCCCCCTCCGGGGGCGGGAGATGCTTGCGGGGCTGGGAGATGCTCAGGGAGGAGTTACTTGGAGAGGATCTGCAGCAGCAGTTCCGGCTCGCAGATGGCTTCCTTCAGTTTCAGCTTCAACTCGTCGAGCTCGGCGTGGGCCTGCGGCTTGGTGATCTTGCCGGTGCGGTACAGAAGCCTCAGGTTCTTGCGCACCGCTTCCGCCGCCGCCAGCGCCCGCTCGCCGGTAGGGTCGGCGTGGAAGAAGCGCGAGGACTCGTCGTTGTTCAAAAAGTCGAAGACCGCTTCCTGGGCCAGCTGCATGTATTCCTCCCGGTCGTTTTCCTCGAGGGCGTAACGCGAGGTGTCGGAGAGGGTCTGCAGGATGCCCTGCCATTTCTCCAGGCGGCTCACCAGCAGGATGGAGTTGAAGATCTTCTTGTTGGTGCCGAAGGAGAAGATGGTGTCCGAAAGAACCTTGCGCAGCAGCTGGTCGTTGCTGCTGAAGTGTTCCAGCGAAACCTTCCTGGCGGTCTCCCAGATCTCCTTATCCACGTAGTTCTCGAAGCGCATCTCCCAGTAGGCATGCTTCAAGGTGAGCGAGGAGAAGCTGCGCATCACCTTGTAGGGGACGTAGTAGTTGTGGGCGATGCAGTCCGCAGCCAGGTGGGAGAGATACCCGTAGGCGCAGGCCTGCTGGGTCGGGTCGGCCGCCTTGTCCAGGACCCGGTGCCCGATGCGCCAGCGGTGGCAGTGCTGCAGGTAGTGGGTGAACTTCTTGCCCAGGGTGATGTCGGCGGCGATGGTGCCGTAGAGGAAGTCGTAGGGGTGTGCCGAGATGATGGCGGCGACCGCCGGCTTCAGGGCGTCGAGGTTGTTGAGCACGTTCATGCCCAGTTGCAGATGGACACCCGCGCCCCAGGCGAGGGCCTGCTCGGGGAGCGCCAGGACCAGCAGGGATGTGACGAGAAGTAAAAGCGGCATGCCTTCGAGCATAGTTAATGAAACCGGAAATGTAAAGGGGTTTACCATGGCGGAGATGGAGAATCGGGAGCTGTTGTTGCGCTCGCTGAAGGGGTACCTCGTGGACCTGGCGGAGAGCGGCGTGGACGAGCTCGCCTACGGCACCGGAGCTGTTACGCCTTCGGCCGTTGCAGGTTCCGCTGCGTCCGCTCCTGCGGCCGCTCCTGCGGCCGCAGCCACTCCAGCTCCAGTTCAGCCTCAGGCGGCCATTCCCGATGAAGCTGCAGCGCTGGCTGAGTCTGCCGTCGCCGCACCCCTAGCACCCGCAGCAGCGCCGGCAGTGAAGGGGTTGGACGCAACCTGCCGCCAGGAGGGGAACCCGCAGGCACGCCTGCTCTTCCTGATGGCCGGCCCGGGGTACGCCGGAGCTGCCGGGGACCTGCTGGCTAAGATCATCGGCGCCATGAAATTCAAAACGGACCAGGTCTGCCTGCTGAGCTTCGATGCGGGGGGGGAGAGCGCCGCTATGGCGGAGAGCGTCGCCCGGAGAATCGAGACCGTGGCACCGGAGGTGGTGGTCACGCTGGGCGAAGAGGCGACCGGGCTGATGCTCGGCGGCAAGACTTCCCTCGAGCAGGTGCGCGGCCAGTGGCAGGAGGTGCGGGGCAGGGGGGTGATGCCGACTCTGCATCCCGAACTCCTACTGGCGGACGAAGGGCTGAAACGCCACGTATGGGAGGACATGAAGCTCGTGATGCGCCGCTTGGCCGGTGCGGGCTAACGCGGGTTGGTACACGACTTCAACTTGCCGGTCTCGAACAGCGCGATGGGCTGCTGCTCGACGCAGATCTTGCCGTCCACCTCGGCCCGCGTGGCCAGCACACAGCTCTCCAGCTTGCCGGAAGGGTAGAAGCTGATCAGGCTGTACTCGTTACAGACCAATCCTTCGTAATAGAAAAAGTTCTTGGTGATGCAGCTTTTGAGCATCCCCTGTTCGTAGAACTCCGCCGTCGACAGCATGTTGCAGGTGACACCGCTCAAGATGGTGATGTCACCCAGGTTGCACGATTTGAGATCGCCGTTGGGATAGTAGATGATGTCCGAGCCGGCATTGCAGATGGTTGCATCCAGCGCCTGTGCCCGCCCTGTTGCCATAGCTAGAAGGAACGTCAGAATCAGCAGCATCCGTTTCATGGATCACCTCCAGCGACAGTGGTAACTTCCCCCGATGCACCCCGCCAAGTATAGATTTCAGATTATATAATTCAAATCCAGCCGGACCCCGTTTCTTGACTCCCCTTGTTCGATTAGCTATCCTTAATCGGTTTTTGGATGGCAAATTCTGCGAGAGAGGAGATCGTCATGGGAAAAGCAAAACGCATCGTCATGGTCCTTGTCAGTGCCTGCCTGCTCACTTCCTTGGCCGGGTGCAGCCACACCCACACCACCAAACATGAAACGGCAGGTGAGTACGTCGATGACTCCGTCATCACCACCCGCGTCAAGGCCGCCATCTTCGACGAACTGGCGCTGAAGACCTTCCAGATCAACGTGACCACCTACCAGGGCGTGGTGCAGCTGAGCGGGTTCGTGGATTCGGCTGAGAATGCGCGCAGGGCCGGCGAAATCGCTCGCGGTGTGAAGGGGGTCAAGGAAGTGAAGAACGACCTGATCACCAAGTAGCCGGGCAAAAAAAAGGCCCCCTCCCGAAAGGGAGGGGGCCTTTGTCGTCTAGTGATGCGCCCTGCTGTGGGATTTACCCTGGCCTGCCTGCCCACCTGTCTGTTGTTTCGCCCTGCCGGATTTGCCGGATTGGCCGCCGGATTCCTCAACGCCACGCTCTTTCCTGAAGGACTTCATGACGTCAGCCATGTTGCCGTATTCCCGGTCTTCCATTTTCTGGATTTCATCGAGGACCACTTTCTCAGCTTTCATGTGCTGAGCATGTTTGAGAAGGTCCTGTTTCTCAGCCGGGAAGTCTATGCCTTTGAGATGTTTCGTCACGTTGGCCGGTGAATGACCAGTACCCCTGGTTGCCATAACTTCCTCCTTCTGCTGAAGTATTTGCTCCCGATCACAAGTCGATTGTATTGAATTGGTATTTTTTAATCAATACAAAAAGCCGGTGCAATGAGTACAGTCGGAATCAAAAACAGAGCTGGGCCAGGACCATCAAGATCCCGGTGCCGCACACGAACCAGGTAACGTAATCGCCGATGTAGCCGCTGTGGAGCCTGCGCAGGAGGGCCACCGGTCCGCTCAGCAGAGCTTTCACGCCTTCCCTGGTCCGTCCCTGCAGTGGACCGGGTGCAAGGAAAAATGCAGCAACGGCCAGCGCCGCGATCGTGGCAGCCAAGGCGGGCGCCATCCCCGGCCTCGCCGGCGGCGCCGGCTGGTGCACCGGTGTCCGGCGTCCTTCCAGGACCAGGGCGTGGTAGCCGGTGCGGTCGACGAAACGCGCAGCCGCCAGTTCGGCAACCTGCTGCACCCGCAGCAGCGCGCCCACGGCCAGGGAAGCCAGAAGCAGCAGGACCAGGGGGACCAGCATGATGCGCGGTGTCGGCCCCCGGGAGTGATCGGTCTCGGGAGCTTCCTCCCCAGTGGCGGGGGCAGTGCTGGTGATGACGTCGGGATGTCCCAGGCCGAAAAAGATGCCACCTGCCGCGCGCAGGACGGCGCCTGCCGACAGTGCCGCGCACACCGATAGGAGCGGCGGGAGGAAGTGATAGCCAAGCTGGGACGCCGTCTCCTCGATGATCCCCTTGCCGGCCCAGGTGCCGAAAGGGGGGAGCCCGGAGAGCGCGAGCCCGGCCAGGCAGAACAGCACCCCGGTCCAGCGCAGGCGCCGGCACCTGCCGCGCAGGTGCTTCTCGTCGACCGAGCGGTGGTGGTACACCAGAACCCCGGTGGCGATGAAGAGGGCGCCCTTGACGCAGCCGTGCCCGACGATGTAAAGGAGCGTTCCCCCCAGGGCACGCGGGTCCAGGAGGGCTATTCCCGCCAGCATGAGCCCGCTGTGGCTCACCGTGGAGTAGGCCAGCAGCCGTTTCAGGTGCCGCTGCAGGCAGGCCATGACGCCGCCGGTAAGCGCGGTGGCGACACCGATGCCGAGAAAGATCCCGCGCAGTGCTTCTGCGTCGAGGGTCGCGCTGAAGACCACCCAGTAGATCCGTGCCACGGCGTAGAGGCCGAGCTGCACCATGATCCCCGAGAACAGGACCGATGCCGGGGTCGGCGCAACGGAATGCGCGTCCGGCAGCCAGAAATGGAAGGGAAGCACCGCCCCCTTGGTGAGGAAGCCGATGGCGAGGAGGATGAAGGCCGCGCTGACCGCCGGTCCGGGGGGCTTTCCCGAAAGGACGGCGCCGGCCCAGGCGAGGTTCAGGCCGCCGGTTTCGGCATAGAGCAGCGCGATGCCCAGGAGCACCATGAATCCCGCCACGCTGTTCATCACCGCGAAGTTCAATGCCCCTTCCAGAGGACCGCTCTCCTCGATCTTGTAGCCGGTCAGGGCGTAGGCGGCCACGCCCATCAGCTCGAAGAAGACGAACATGTTGAAGAGGTCGCCGGTCAGGGCGAACCCCTGCAGGGAGGCGAGGAACAGGAGCATCAGGGTGTGGTAGTAAGTGCGCACGGCGTGGAAATGGTGCCAGGAGAAGAGCAGCGCCGCCACGGTGAGCAGGGCCGAAAGGAGCGCAAGCCCCGCAGATGCCGGGTCGATCACGAAAGCGATGCCGGCGGGAAAGCGCCCCATGGGGGTCCAGTCGCCGAACCAGTAGACGTCGGTACCGGAGAGGGAGCCATCCAGGAGAAGGAAGTCTACGGCTGCGACGGCGAGCGCGGTGAGGAGCGACAGTATATCCAGGATCCGGCGCCGGGAGCTCAACTGCTCCAGGGCCGCCAGAAAGACCGCCATGAACAGCGCGGTGATGACGGGGAAGGGGGCGAGTGACATGGCTAGCCCCTTTGGGGCGGCTCCCGCCTGGGGTCCATGGTCCCGGTCAGCTTGTAGCGCTGCAGGGCAAAGGCGAGCAGCAGGGCGGACACGGTGGCTCCCACCACGATATCGGTCAGGGTGAGCGCCTGGACCACCGGGTCCACCATGCGCGCGTTGCCCGGGATCTCGTCGGTGATCGGCGCGGTCCCCCCCTGCACGTACCCGATGGAGAGGAGCAGCAGGTAGGTGGAGGACTGGGCCACGAAGAGGCAGCTTACCAGGTGAATGGTGTTCCTGCTCCCGGCGATGCCGTAGAGGCCGACCAGCAACAGCTCGATGACGACGAGGTAGGGGAGGATGGTCATGGTTTCTTCTCCCGGCGGATCACGAGCACCTGCCTGAGAAAGGCGGCGATGAGGAGCAGGAAGGCGGCAGCCACTTCCGTTCCCACGGCGATGTTCAACAAGGGGAGCATTCCCGTGGAGAGGAGCTCCCCCTTGTCCCCCAGGGGGAGCAGGTTGTGCAGGTAGTTGTATCCGGCGGGAAGGGCCAGCACCCCGACGAGGACGTAGCCGGCAGCCCCGGTGGCCTCCAGGTGCGATACGGCGTGGTCGCGGGACATCCCCAGCAGGTCGCCGTACTCGCCGCTCAGGTAGACGTAGTAAAAGGCGGTCGCCAGCAGTACCCCCCCCTGGAAACCGCCACCGGGGGACAGGTGTCCGTGCAGCACGACGTAGATGCCGAGCAGCAGGGTGAAGGGGAACATCAGCACGCCAAGGCCGAGCATGGCCGGGGCAGGCTCCAGGTCCCCGCGGTCCCCCGCCTGGTCCACCGGATCGTGCGCCGCCTCCGATTCCTGCCGCCGCAGCAGCAACAGGCAGCCGGCGACGGCGGCGAACAGGATGAATTCTTCAGCCAGGGTGTCGAAACCGCGGTAGTCGAAGGTGACCGCGGCGACGGCCTGCTGGGCGTGGCGCAGCGGCTCCATGGTGTTCAGCACTATCGGGCCGTAGGCGCCACGGTAGCCGCCGAAGGGGGGGAGGGCGCAGAGGGCGCGCAGGAGGGTGGCCCCCAGCAGGAGGGCGCCCAGCAGGAAGGGGAGGTAGTGGCGCAGCTTGCCGCTCATTTCGCGCTACCGGAGCGGGTCTTGGCCACGGTCAGCAGGACCATGAGCGGGAAGGCGACCGCCCCGACCACCATCTCGGAGAGGGCCACGTCAGCGGCCTGCAGCACCACGAAGAGCAGGCCCAACGTCAGTCCGAAGAAGCCCGCCACCAGCGACTGCGGCAGGGGATCGCGTGTCGTCACCACCGCCCACCCCGCAGCCCCGACCAGGAGAAAGATCACCGCCTGCAGAGGGTCCATGTTTCACTCCTTTTCCCGGGAAGCGCCCGCCCCGGTGCTTGCCTATGCGGACTCCGAAGGGGGACAGGCACCTGCGGAGCCAGTCCCCTTACCGGTAGCGCCCGCCCCGGTGCTTGCCTATGCGGACTGCGGAAGGGGGACAGGCACCTGCGGAGCCAGTCCCCTTGCCGGTAGCTCCCGCCCTGGTGCTTGCCAATGCGGACTGCGGAAGGGGGATAGGCACCTGCGGAGCCAGTCCCCTTGCCGGTAGTTCCCGCCCTGGTGCTTGCCAATGCGGAGTGCCGAAGGGGGACAGGCACCTGCGGAGCCAGTCCCCTTACCTGCCTTCCTCTTTTTGGTGCTTCGCGTGCTCCTCGCGCAGGTAGTGGGCGCGGGCGGCCGCGAAGGTGATCACGGGGTTGCCGATCACCAGCACCAGCAGGACCAGCACCGCCTTGATGGTCGCTGCGCCGAATCCTTCCTGGATCCCTATTGCCGCCGCGATGGCCGCGCAGCCAAGGATGGCGGGCGGAGCCAGGTAGTGCAGCTTCCGGTACACCCCCTTCATCAGCAGCAGCCCGAGACAGGAGAGGGCGCAGACCGCCAGGGCGAAGCAGAGGAGCAGGGTGACCCCGATTCCTGCCGGGAGATCGGGGCTCACAGCCAACGCTCCAGGAAGCGGAGGTAGACCAGCCCGGAGGCGAGGCTGAGGACCGCCAGCACCAGCGACAGGTCGAAGTAGATGGAGCGGCGGTACCCCTCGGCCAGGAGCAGGATGATCAGCACCGCAAAAAGCTGCGCCATCTGCAGCGCCGCGAAGCGTTCCATGAGCGAGCCGGTGTAGCAGACCCAGCCGCAGGGGAACATCAAAAGGACCAGCACCAACGCGCCGATGAGCCAGAGGTTCATGGCAACTCCACGAAAAGACGGTCTATGGTGGATAGTTCCTTTCCCACCAGTTGCCGGATCAGCACCCTCTTCTTCTTTTTGTCCAGGAAGACCAGGTAGCTGTTGGGGGTGATGCAGACGCCGAAGGTCATCCAGGCGCGCCGGGCCGACTCGTGCTCGTCGGCGGGGAAGTCGAAGCGGTGTTCGATCATGACTCCGTCCTCTTCCCGGCCGGCAATCCTGTGCAGCAGGGCGACCAGCAGGAGCCAGGACTCGGAGAACATGGCAAAGGGGATACGCCAGAGCAGGAGCAGCCAGGACGGCTTCAGGCGCAACGGGCTGCGGAAGGAATCGCGCAGCATGCCGACCAGCCAGAGTGCCAGCAGGGCCGCCGCGCCCCCCGTGACCGCCTCGGCCGGGTCGGCCTTGGCGCAAAAGAGCAGGTACAGCCCGAGAAAGAGGAACCAGGTGACCACTGCGATGGTGATGGCTTTTTTATTCATGAATAAACTTCCTTGTCAGCTTCGCTGGACGATGTGTTTCGGCGTTATTCCCTCTCCCTCCGGGAGAGGGAGGCCGGAGGCCGGGTGAGGGCGGTGCCACGAAGGGACGTATCGCCTATTGCAGCGCCCTCACCCCGACCCTCTCCCGGAGGGAGAGGGAGGAGGGGCTCTTCCAACGGGGGGCAATTTAAGCCGAAAGTCTTAGCGGCGGTTCAGCAGGCGTCCCAGGGTGGGGCCCTGCACCAGGATCGAGAAGAGCACCACGATGTAGGTGGCCATCACCAGGATATGCAGCCCCTGTCCGCGGGGCAGGGACATGGCGAGCCCGATGGCGATGCCGCCGCGCAGGCCGCTCCAGGTCATGATGGTGGCGTCGCGCAGCGAGAACGGCTCGCGAAGCCGCACCAGCCCCCCCACGGCCAGGACGGACAGGAACCTCCCCAGCAGCACCACGGGGATGACCATGAGGCCGGTAGAGACGTGGACCAGGGTGAGCCGGTTGCTCAACACCAGCACCTCCAGGCCGATCAGGGTGAACAGGATCGCGTTCAGGTACTTTTCCACCAGGTCCCAGAACTGGTCCAGGTGCTCCCGGGTGTGCTCGCTCATGGCCAGCTTTCTGCCCCGGCCGCCGATCAACAGGCCGGCCACCACCATGGCCAGCGGCCCGGAGACGCCGGCCAGGAGCGCCAGCGAGTACCCCCCCAGCACCAGCGCCAGCGTGATCAGGATCTCCAGCCGGTAGTTGTCCACCGTCTTGATGATCAGATACCCCGACCACCCCAGCACCGTTCCGAACGCGATCCCCCCGGCTGCCTGGGTCACCAGGGTGTCAAAGACCATCCGCGCCGTCGGCTGCGCCGTCCCCTGCGCCACGGCCAAGAGTGTCAGGAAGAGCACGATGCCGATGCCGTCGTTGAAGAGCGCTTCCCCGGCGATCCAGGAGTTGAGCCGGTCCGGGATGCCATGGCTGCGCAGGATCGGGAGCACGGCCACCGGGTCGGTGGGGGACATGATGGCGCCAAAGAGCAGCGACTGGGCCAGCCCGACCTTGAGCCCCAACAGGAGCGTGATGGCGTAAAACCCGGCGCCGATCGCCCCGGCCGAGACCAGCACCCCGGCCACCGCGAACAGCGCGATGCTGAGCTTCACGTTGAGGAGCTCTTCCACCTTGACGAAGAGCCCACCGGCGAAAAGGAGCAGGCTCAGGATCCCCTGCAGGAACAGCACGTCGAAGTCGATGCGGCTCATGATCCGCTGCGCCGGGGTCATCACGTCGATCCCCAGCGCCAGCAACAGCCACAGCAACAGGGAAAAGAGCAGGCTCTGCAGCATGAGCCCGACCGTGGGCTGCAGCTTCAGGAAGCGGTAGTTGATGTAGGCGAAGGCCGCGGTGATCGTGGTCAGAAGCGCCGTGATCTGGAAGACGCGCATCCCCCGCGTCAGTGGGCGGTCTTCAGCCAGCAGCGCAGCATCTCCGCGACGCTCCAGGCCTGGGCGATGCAGCCCCTCGGGCTGTAGGGCTGCTCGGCGTCGAAGATCTCGCTGATGGAGCCGATGCACTGCTGGTTCAGCTGCTGCACCAGGCCGTCCAGGAAGCTGCGCGCCGCGCCGACCTGGTCGGGGTAGAGCTTGAGCCAGGAGTCGATGAAGGTGCCGATGAGCCAGGGCCACACGGTCCCCTGGTGGTAGGCGGCATCGCGGGCCCGGAGGTCGCCGTGGTACGTCGGCTTGTAGTCGGGGTGCCCGGGGGCGAGGGTGCGCAGCCCCACCGGCGTCAGCAGGCGCTGGCGCACCGTGTCCAGCACGTTGGGCCAGCGGTCCCGCTCCAGGACCGGGTAGGGGAGCGAGATGGCGAAGAGCTGGTTGGGACGGCAGGCGCTGTCGTCCCCGAGCTCGCCGTCGACCACGTCGTAGAGGTAGCCGCCGTCGGCAAACCAGAAGCGCTGGTTGAAAGAGCGGTAGGTCTGGTCGGCGTACCCCCCCAGCTGGCGCGAGTACTGCTCGTCCCCCAACTGCTCGGTCCACTGCTGCATCAGGCGCAGGGCGTTGTACCAGAGCGCGTTCAACTCCACCGCCTTGCCGCGCCGGGGCGTCACCACCCAATCCCCCACCTTGGCATCCATCCAGGTCAGTTGGTACCCCTCGGCCCCCTGTTTCAGCAGGCCGTCGCTGGGGTCGACGCCGATGCCGAAGTTGGTGCCGGAGAGGTGGCGGTCGATGATCTCGCGCATCTGCGGCATGATCATGTGCAGCGTGGCGCGGTCGTTGGTGTACTCCAGGTAACGGTTCAGGGCGTGGAAGAACCACAGGCTCGCGTCGGCGGTATGGTAGAGCCCCTCGCTGTGCCCCTCGGGGAAGAGGTTGGGGATGAGCCCGTTTTTGACGTAGTGGGCGAAGGTGCGCAGGATCCATCCCGCCTCGGTGTGGCGCCCGGTGGCCAGGGTCAGCCCCTCCAGCGAGATCATGGTGTCGCGTCCCCAGTCGGTGAACCAGTGGTAGCCGGCGATCACGGTGCAGACCTCGTCCCCCATGGCGTGGGCACGGACGCTTTCCTTGTGCCGCCCGGCCGGGGTGATGATGAACTGGTCCGTGGCCAGCACGAGTTCGGCGGGGATGCCACTCCGTGCCCTCGGGTCCGCCGCGGCCAAAAGGAGCCGGCGCCGCTCCCGTTCCATGGCCAGTGCGGCGGCCGGGGCGAGCGCCGCGATGGTCTCCCAGGTCTCGGTGGAGGCGGTGAGGGCGGCATCCTGGCCGATGGCGAGGTCGACCGCGAAGTAGCCGGCGGTCCAGAGCGTCCCCAGCGAGTCGTAGCCGCGGGAGCTCTCCACGTCGTAGAAGATGTCGGTGCTGTGCTTTTCCTCGAGGGTGAAGTTCCCCCTGCCGCCGTCGATCACCAGCCTCAGCTGCGGCGAATTCGGGCCGGAGGAGATCTGGTAGCGGTTCTGCACCGCGGTGAACATGTAGGGATCGTCGGTGACCACGTCCACCGATGCGTCGTGCGGCCGGAACTGCAGGTAGGGCTGCAGCTTGAGGCGCACCTGCTTTTCGCCGGAGATGAGGCGGTAGATCAAATGCACCGTGTTCTGCCGGTGCACCATGACCAGTTGCTTCTCGATCACGGCACCGTTGATCTCGTAGCGCCAGACCGGCAGGCCGTCCTCCAGCCGGAACCCGGTCAGGTATTCCATGCCGTGGAACTCCAGCCCCGCTTCCTTCTGGTCGCCACCGAAGCGCACCATGCTCCCGTCGGCAAAGCGGATCGCCTCGGTGAGCCGGTTAAGCATCACGATGCGCCCCATGGGGGAGGGGTAGGCGGCGATGAGCAGACCGTGGTAGCGCCGGGTCAGCGCGCCGCAGACGGTCCCGGAGGCGTATCCTCCCAGGCCGTTGGTTAAGAGCCATTCCTGTTCCAGCATTTGCCGCGTCTTCACTTCCTCGTCGTGGCGGTCGAAATGGAATTCCCGCGTCACCGTGGTCATGGCTGCTTCCCTCCCTCCGGCACCGGGATCAGTACCAGCGTCGCGTACCCCTGCAGGCGCCAGAACTTCTCGGTGTCCAATTTCGGCGTGCCGGAACCGCCGAACTCGATCTTTTCACTGCTCCAGAGTATCTGCCAGGCGTATCCCAGGGGCGGGGCGAGCATCGGCTCGGGGATCGGCACCAGGTGCTGCTCGCGCCCCAGGTTGACCAGCACCAGGCGCTGCTCTTCTTCCAGGAAGTAGCGCAGCAGGAGTCCCGACCTCCCCAGCACCGCCCCCTCGATATGGCAGGCGTAGCCGCGGCTGAAGACCGGGTCCTCGCGCCTGAGGCGGATCAGGTCGCGGTAGAGCGCATAGACCTTGCCGTGGCGCTCCCGCTCCCTCAGGTCCAGGCGCGACTGCTGGAAGGTCTCCAGCTCGTAGGGCTTGTCGATGGTGTCGATCACCTCGGGGGAATCGACGTTGGTGAACTGTTTCAGGAATTCGATGCGGCCGGCGTGGACCTGCTGCGATGTCTCGGGGCTGAGGTCGGCGAAGTAGAGGAAGGGGGAACTGGCCGAGAACTCCTGCCCCTGGAAGATCATCGGGGTCTGGGGGAGCAGGAACAGCAGGGCGGCCACCGCCCGCAGCCCGGCCGGGTTGGTGAGCCGGTCGATGCGGATGCCCCAGGCCGAGTTGCCGATCTGGTCGTGGTTCTGGATGTAGTTGATGTAGCGGCTCGGACTGTACCCCATGGTGGGGGAGCCGCGCCGCTTCCCCTGCCAGAAGTAGAACTGCCCCTGGTAGAGGTAGCTCCACTTGGCGCAGGATATCATCTCTTGCGGGGAGCCGAAGTACTCGGAATAGTAGGCGTCGTGGTAGCCGGTGAGGGCGACGTGGGCGCTGTGGTGGAAATCGTCGTTCCAGACACCGTCCATGCCGAACCCTCCTTCCTCCCGGGGGCGCAGGCAGCGGAAGTCCTGCTCCTCGTTCTCGGCCACCAGCAGCAGCTTGCGCTTGCCGGCGCGCTCCCGGACCCGGCTGGTGATGTCCCCCAGGATGTGGATTTCGGAGTTGTCGATGATGGCGTGGGTGGCGTCGAAGCGCAGGCCGTCGACGTGGAACTCCTCGATCCAGTAGGCGGCGTTGGACATAAAGAACTCGCGCACGGGCCCGCTTTGCCTGCCATCGAAGTTCATCACCTTGCCCCAGTCGCTTTCCTTCTCGCCGTAGTAGAAGTCCGAGTAGCGGGCGAGATAGTTCCCCTCGGGGCCGAAATGGTTGTAGACCACGTCCAGCAGCACCCCGAGGCCGAGGCTGTGGGCGCGATCTACGAAGCGGCGCATGTCGTCGGGCTGGCCGTAGAGCCTGGTGGGGGCGAAATGGTTCACCCCGTCGTAGCCCCAGCCGAAACGGCCGGGAAAGTCCGCCACCGGCATCACCTCGACCAGGGTGATGCCGAGCTCCTTGAGTGCCGGGAGCTGCTCCTGCGCGGCGCGCCAGGTCCCCTCCATGGTGAAGGTGCCGAGGTGCAGTTCGTAGATGACGTGCCCTTCGCGCTCCACACCGGGCCACTCCTGATCGCTCCAGGTGAAACTCGCCGGGGCGATCACCTGTGAAGGACCATGCGGCCCCTCGGGCTGGAACCGGGAGGCCGGGTCGGGGAAACAGTCTGCGCCGTCCAGGCAGTAGCGATAGCGGGAACCGGCACCGGCCTCGCGGCAGATGCCGGAAAAATAGCCCCCTTCTTCAGGGGCGAGCAGCGTCGCCTGCGGCGAGGGAGCCCCCTCGAGCACCACCTCCACCTCCATGTGCCCCGGCGCCCAGACCCTGAAATGCACGCCCTCCGGCACCACCTCCGCACCGATCGGCATCCTTCTCTGTACACCCATCACGCCTCCAAACCTGCTGATTGGTGAAAGTCAGGCCCTTTGTCCCCCTCCCCTTGCGGGAGGGGGTAGGGGGTGGGGGAGGGTGCCATCATTGCCACCCATAGCGGCTTCACCCACCCCCCGGCCCCCTCCCGTCAAGGGAGGGGGGGCGTGTAGTGAAAAATTAACACGCTTTAAAATAACACACTCCGCGAATTTTAAAACCGAAGTGGCGCCGAGCCATCTTCATGTGCCTTTCTTTCTTTCGCCGGAACCTGTCCAATGACGCAACTGTCAGTGACGGGAGGGGCGGGCAGGCCCCCCATGTCCGCCAACTTACTGGGGGAAAGAGCACTTTTTTGTGTGAAGTTGTTTGACAGAAAATCCGTCACTGCTAGTATTGGGTTTTGCTAATTTGAATCAATTAACTTGATGTTAATTAGACCACCGCTACCGCAGATATCTCACCCCTCAGGGAGGATCCTATGTCAGGGAGCGTTCTAATCACGGGGGGGGCCGGTTTCATCGGTTCCCACCTGGCCGACGAACTGCTGCGTCACGGCTACCGGGTGCGGGTGCTGGACAGCCTGGTGCCGCAGGTCCACGGCCCCGACGCGGGGCGCCCCGCCTACCTGGACCCCGAGGTCGAACTGATCAAGGGGGACGTGCGGGACCAGGCTGCGGTGCAGAAGGCGCTCGCCGGCACCGAGGCGGTGTTCCACCTGGCTGCCATGGTGGGGGTCGGCCAGAGCATGTACGAGATCGAGCGCTACACCTCGGTGAACAACTGCGGCACCGCGGTGCTGCTCGAGGCGATGGCGCAGACCCGGGGGGAGCGCAAGCTGATTGTCGCGTCCAGCATGAGTATCTACGGGGAGGGGCGCTACCGGGACCAAAGCGGCGCCTACTACGACAACGTCACGAGGGAGATCGGGCAGTTGCAGCGGGGTGACTGGGAGCCGCTGCTCGAGGAGCGCGAGCCGCTGATTCCGGTGCCGACGCCGGAAGAGAAGGCGCCGTCGCTCGCCTCGGTCTATGCACTCTCCAAGTACGATCAGGAGCGCATGGCGCTCATCGTGGGGGGATGCTACCGGATTCCCGTGATCGCGCTGCGCTTTTTCAACGTCTACGGCACCAGGCAGGCGCTTTCCAACCCTTACACCGGGGTCCTGGCCATCTTCGCCTCCCGGCTCATGAACGGCAACCCGCCGCGCATCTTCGAGGACGGCCGGCAGCAGCGTGACTTCGTCAGCGTGCACGACGTGGTCACCGCCTGCCGCCTGGCCCTGGAGGTGGACCAGCAGAAGCAGCAGCTGTTCAACATAGGGAGCGGCGCCAACATCTCGGTGCTGCAGGTGTTGGAGCGCTTCTGCCAGGTGCTCAACGTGGATTCCATCGAACCCGAGATCACCGGCAGCTACCGTGCCGGCGACATCCGCCACTGCTTCGCCGACATCACCAGCGCCCGCGAGGTGCTGGGGTACGCGCCCCGGGTCAAATTCGAGGAGGGGCTCAGGGAGTTGGCGGGGTGGCTGGAAGGGGAGGTGGCCATAGACCGGGTCGCCCAGGCGCACGCCGAGCTGGCCCAGCGGGGATTGACACTATGAGCCGGCCGGGTGTCGAAGCGCTGCCGGAGAAATTCGGCCTGGTGGAGTGGTTCCGTCCCGGCGAACGGGAGCGGGTGGAGCGGGTGCTTGCCGACATGAAGCGGCTGGGGGCGAGGAGGCTGCGCACCGGCATCTCCTGGGCCGACTGGTACACCAGCGAGGGGAGAGAGTGGTACGACTGGCTGGTGCCGCGCCTCTCCGGCGAGGTGGAGTTCCTTCCTTGCGTGCTGTACACACCCCCCTCCATCGGCCTCGAGTCCAAGACTTCCTCGCCCCCCAAGAGGGCCCTCGACTACGCGGACTTCATCGATCTCTTCATCACCGCCTTCGGCGAGCACTTCGAGTACGTGGAACTGTGGAACGAGCCCAACAACCTGAGCGAGTGGGACTGGACCCTGGACCCCCATTGGACCGGGTTCGGCGAGATGATCGGGGCTGCGGCCTACTGGGCCAGGCAGCGGGGCAAGAAGACCGTCTTGGGCGGGATGAGCCCCATCGACGGGCACTGGCTGTGCCGCATGTTCGACCTCGGTGTCATGGAGCACATCGACGTGGTGGGGATCCACGGCTTCCCCGACATCTTCGACTACACCTGGAAGGGGTGGGCGCGCAACATCGCCATGGTGCGCGAGATCCTGGACCAGCACGACTCCCCCTGCGAGGTCTGGGTCACCGAGGCCGGCTTCTCCACCTGGCAGCACGACGAGTTCAAGCAGGCGCGGGTCTTTTTGGAGTTCCTGGAGGCCCCGGCGCAGCGGCTGTACTGGTACGGCGCCGACGACCTGGATCCGGGCCTGGCGGCGGTGGACCGCTTCCACCTGGACGAGCGTGAATACTATTTCGGCTTCCGCAAGGCGGACGGCACACCGAAGCTGCTCTACCGCCTGCTCGAGGAGGGGAAGGTGACGGCCCTGAAGAAGGTCGAACAAGTGGCGGCGGCGCCGGCGCGGGTCGGCGCAGCTGGGGGCAAGGCGATCCTGGTCACTGGCGGGGCCGGTTTCATCGGCACCAACCTGGTGCACCACCTGGCCCGCGAGGGGCAGCGGGTCATCGTCTACGACAACCTGTCCCGCCCCGGGGTCGAGGAGAACCTCATCTGGCTCAAGGAGAACTGCGGCGACCGCCTCGAGGTGAGGATCGCGGACACCAGAAACCACCTGGCGCTGCACGACGCCATCGCCCAGTGCTCCCACGTGTACCACTTCGCCGCCCAGGTCGCGGTCACCACCAGCATCGACAACCCGGCCGCGGACTTCGCCATCAACGGCCAGGGGACCTTCGCGCTCCTGGAGGCGATCCGCACCGCCAAGGAACGCCCGTCGCTCCTGTTCACCTCGACCAACAAGGTCTACGGCGGCATCGAAGGGTGCCGCATCCGCAAGAACGGCACCCGCTACCAGCCGCTGGACCCGGAGCTCAGGCGCTACGGCTTCGGCGAGGGGACCCCGCTCGATTTCCTGAGCCCCTACGGCTGCTCCAAGGGGTGCGCCGACCAGTACGTGCTCGATTACGCCCGCAGCTTCGGCATCAATGCCGCCGTGTTCCGCATGAGCTGCATCTACGGGCCGCACCAGTACGGTACCGAGGACCAGGGGTGGGTGGCGCACTTCGCCATCCGGACCCTGAAGGGGGAGCCCATCACCCTCTACGGCGACGGTTACCAGGTGCGCGACCTCCTCTTCGTCGAGGACCTGGTGGACGCCATGTGCCGCGCCGGCGCCATGATGCCGCAGTTGGCCGGCCAGGCCTTCAACATCGGCGGTGGCCCGGAGCGCGCCGCGAGCCTCTTGGAACTGTTGGAACTGCTGCGCGACCTGCACGGCTCGCTGCCGCAGGTAAGCTTCGACGACTGGCGTACCGGGGACCAGCGCTACTACGTCTCCGACACCCGGAAGTTTGCCCAGGCGACCGGCTGGAGCCCGCGCCACTCGGTGCGCGAGGGGGTGGAGAGCCTCTACCGCTGGCTGTGCCAGTCGCTGGGGACTCCGGGGCGCGGCTCCGAAGCTGCTGACGTCGACAAGAGAAAAAGTTACCCGGCACCGGGTGTGGAGGCCATGTGATGAGCGATATGATGCAGGCGGCGGTGATCACCGGGCCGGGCGAGGCGGCCGTGCAACTGGTGCCCCGTCCGGAACCGCAGGCGGGAGAGGTACTGGTGGCCCTGGAGGGGTGCGGCGTCTGCGCCTCCAACCTCCCCTTGTGGCAGGGACGCAGCTGGTTCAACTACCCGGCGCTGCCGGGCGCCCCCGGGCACGAAGGGTGGGGCAGGGTGCAGGCGCTGGGCGACGGGGTGCAGGGGGTAAAGATCGGCGATAGGGTCACCTTCCTCTCCTACAACGCCTACGCCCAGTACGACATGGTGCGCGACGACGCCTTGGTCAAGATCCCGGCCTCGCTGGACGGGCAGCCGTTCCCGGGTGAGCCGGTCGGCTGCGCCATGAACGTGTTCCGGCGCAGCGCCATTGAGCCGGGGCAGACCGTGGCCCTGATCGGCGCGGGGTTTCTGGGCGCCATCTTCACCGCGCTCGCCACGGCGCGCGGGGCGCACGTGATCGCCATCTCCCGCCGCGGCTTCGCCCTGGAGCTCGCCAAGCGCTGCGGCGCCGAGGAGACCGTGGTCCTGGACGACCACCAGCGGGTCATGGACCGGGTGCGGCAGTTGGCCGGGGAGCGGGGGTGCGACCGGGTGGTGGAAGCCACCGGGCACCAGTGGCCGCTGGACCTCGCCGGAGAACTAGTGCGGGAAGGGGGCAAGATCGTCATCGCCGGCTACCACCAGGACGGGCTGCGCCAGGTCAACGTCCAGCTCTGGAACTGGAAGGGGATCGACGTCATCAACGCCCACGAGCGCGATGCCCGGGTCTACCTCGAGGGGATGCGCGCCGGCATCGCCGCCGTCGAATCGCGCATGTTCCCGCTCAAGGAGCTGATCACCCACAGTTTCAGCCTCGACGAACTCGGGTGCGCCTACCAGGCCCTGGAAGGACGACCCGACGGCTTCCTGAAAGGGATGATCCGCATCGAGCACTAGGAAAGGGGAAGGGATGAAGAGGAAACAGGCATTACCGAGGCTCGGCTTTCTCGGCACCGGCTGGATCGGCCGGCACCGGATGGAGGCCATCGTGAAGAGCGGGGAGGCCGAGGTGGCCGCCATCGCGGACCTTTGCCCGGAGAACGCGCAGGAGGCGGGCAAGCTCGCACCCGGGGCGCCGCTGGTGGAATCGCTGGAAGAGCTCCTGGAACTCGACCTGGACGGCGTGGTGATCGCGACGCCGAGCGCCGGCCACTGCTACCAGGCGCTGCGCGCCCTGGACCGCGGCCTGGCCGTGTTCTGCCAGAAGCCGCTGGGAAGAAACGCGGAAGAGGCGCAGCTCGTGGTGGGGGCGGCGCGGGCGGTGAACCGGCTCCTGGGGGTCGACTTCTCCTACCGCTACACCGACGCCATCCAGAAGATGCACCAACTGGTGACCTCGGGGGAGCTGGGGCAGGTCTACGCCGCCGACCTGGTCTTCCACAACGCCTACGGCCCGGACAAGGACTGGTTCTACGACCCGGAACTTTCCGGGGGCGGCTGCCTCATGGACCTGGGGAGCCACCTGATCGACCTGGCCCTGTGGTTCTTCAACTACCCCGAGGTGCGCAGCGTCTCCAGCTCGATTTTTGCCGGTGGCGAGCGGTTAAAAGTCGGCTCCGGCAAGGTCGAGGACTACGCCGTGGTCTCCCTGGTGCTGGAGGACGGCCACGCGGTGCGCCTTGCCTGCTCTTGGAACGTCTCCGCGGGGCGGGACGCGGTCATCGAATCGAGCTTCTACGGCACCCACGGCGGCGTCAGCTTCAAGAACGTGCAGGGCTCCTTCTACGACTTCGTGGCCGAACGCTTTCGCGGCACCGCTTCTGAAACCATCGCCGCTCCTCCGGACGAGTGGGGGGGGAGGTGCGCCGTGGCGTGGGCGCGCCAGCTGAGATTAGGAGGCAACGGTTTCGATCCTCAGGCGGAGCAACTGGTCCGGGTGGCCGAGGTGCTCGACGCCGCCTACGGTAGATGATCAAGGTAAGTCGGTAAGCAAATAAGCCAATACAGCGATAAGTCGATACGTCGCGCCAGGCGGCGCTTCAGCAAGCCCCCCCGGCTGAGCCGGGCAGGGGGCAGGGCTGTCGCTTCGCCTGAAGCGGCCTCTGCATCTCATGAGATGGCGACGGTTTAGTGCCTAATTTTTCAGGCGATTTTTCAACAGTGCTGCCGCAGGGGACTTTTTATTCATGAATAAAGCCGCGCCCACAACAGCCGGAGACCATCACGCCCCTCCCAGCGCGCCGGGGCTGATACTGATGACCGCCGACCCCATCGGCGGAGTCTGGAACTACGTGCTGGAACTCAGCCGCGGGCTAGCCTCCCACGGGGTGCGCATCGCGCTCGCCACCATGGGGCGCCCCCTCTCGCCGGGGCAGCGCCGGGAGGTGGCCGACGAGGCCAACGTCACCCTGTTCGAGAGCGGGTACCGGCTGGAGTGGATGGACGACCCCTGGGCCGACGTGGAAAAGAGCGGCGAGTGGCTGCTGGCGCTGGAGGCGGAACTGAAGCCCGACCTGGTGCACCTGAACGGCTACGTCCACGCCGCGCTTCCCTGGCGCAGTCCGTGCCTGGTGGTGGCCCACTCCTGCGTCCTGTCCTGGTGGGAGGCGGTGCGCGGCGAAAAGGCGCCGCAGCGGCTCGACGACTACCGGGTGCGGGTGTCCCGGGGGCTGGCCGCGGCGGACCTGGTGGCGGCCCCTTCCTCGGCCATGCTCGACTGCATCAGGAGGCTCTACCTGCCGCTGCCCGACGCGCAGGTGGTCTACAACGCCCGCGGTCGCACCCGGTTTCGTCCCGGCATGAAGGAGGACTTCATCCTGTCGGTGGGGCGGGTCTGGGACGAGGCCAAGAACATCTGCGCCCTGGTGCGCAACGCCTACGATCTTCCCTGGCCCGTGTACGTGGCGGGGGAGATCAACCAGCCCGGCGGCGGAGCCGCCAACGTCGACGGCGTCAACCGGCTCGGCTTCCTGGCGCCGGAATCGCTGGCCCCGTGGTACGCCGCTGCCGCCATCTACGTCCTCCCGGCGCGCTACGAGCCCTTCGGCCTCACCGTTCTGGAGGCGGCCCAGTCCGGCTGCGCGCTGGTGCTCGGGGACATCCCCAGCCTGCGCGAGCTTTGGGACGGTGCGGCACTGTTCGTGGACCCGGAGTCGGCCATGGACCTGCAAAAGCAGTTGCGGGCGCTTTGCGCCGACCGCAACCGGCAGGCGAGCCTCCGTGAGAAAGCGCTGGAGCGCAGCCGCAGCTTCTCCGCCGCCAAGATGACCGATGGTTACCTGGCCCTGTACAGCCGGCTACGCGGGGTAGCTGATCTCAGCCGGCAATGACGGAAATCCCCCTCCCTGGCCCTCCCCCTCCGGGGGCGGGGACGTAGCTAGCCTCTACTCCGCCGGGGACGCAGCCAGCCTCTCTCCGCCAGGGACGAAGCCAGCCTCTACTCCACCGGGGGCGGGGGCGTAGCATCAACTCCTCCCCCCGGAGGGGGGAGGTTGGGAGGGGGGTAGGCGTGAAATGGAGGCAGACCCAACGATGCGCATCGTGATGTTTTACCACTCCATCCTTTCCGACTGGAACCACGGCAATGCCCACTTTCTGCGGGGCATCGTCACCGAACTGGGGCAGCTCGGGCACCAGGTGACGGTCTACGAGCCGGATAACGGCTGGAGCTACAGCAACATGCTGCGCGACAGCGGCGACGCGGCGTTGCGCGGCTTCGAGCGCGCCTACCCCGGGCTGACCGGCACACGCTACCGGTTGGAAAGCCTGGACCTGGACCGGGCCCTGTCCGGGGCCGACCTGGTCATCGTCCACGAGTGGAGCGACCACGAACTGGTCCGGCGCCTGGGGGAACACCGTAAAAGCGGCGGCAGCTACCGGCTCTTGTTCCACGACACCCACCACAGGAGCGTCACCGACGAGCAGGCCATGGCCGCCTACGACCTCTCCGGCTTCGACGGCGTGCTCGCCTACGGCGCCCAGATCAGGGAGATCTATTTGGCGCGGGGGTGGGCCAAGCGGGTCTGGCTGTGGCATGAGGCGGCGGACGTACGTGTCTTCCAGCCGCTGCAGTCGCCGGACAAGGTGGGAGACGTGGTCTGGATCGGCAACTGGGGCGACGACGAACGCACCGAAGAGATCCGCGAGTTCTTCGTCGAGCCGGTGCGCAGGCTGCACCTGAAAGGGGTGGTGTACGGCGTGCGCTATCCCAAAGAGGCGCTGCAGCTTCTGGCCGAGGCCGGCATCGGCTACGGCGGCTGGCTCCCCAACTTCGAGGTGCCCCGGGTGTTCAGCCGCTTCCGGCTCACGGTCCACATCCCGCGCCGCCCTTACGTGGAGGCCCTTCCCGGCATTCCAACCATCCGCCCCTTCGAGGCCCTGGCCTGCGGCATCCCGCTGGTCTCGGCCCCCTGGGTCGACAGCGACCGGCTCTTCACCGGTGGCGTCGACCTCCTCTACGCCCGGGACGGGCGCGAGATGGAGCGGCAGATGCAGAGCCTGCTGCACGACCCGGCGCTGGCGCAGAGCCTTGCTGAACACGGCAGGGAGACCATCCTGAACCGGCACACCTGCCGGCACCGCGTAGAGGAGCTGCTCGGCATCTGTCGTCAACTCGGCATTGGGTGAAAATCGAAAAGCAGTTACGCAAAGATGCGAAGTATCCGCTAAGAAAAGAAAGAAAACTGGGGGGAACAATAAAAGCCTCCTTCGCGTCTTTTGCGCCTGCTTCGCGTGACTTTGCGTAACTGCTTTTTGAATTCCTGGTTTTTAACTTCTTTCTAGAAAGGATCACCATGGCCGCTCCTCTTTCCATCTCCTTCTTCGCCTCGAGCCTGGTCTCCGCCTACTGGAACGGCGCGGCCACCTACTACCGCGGCATGGTGCGGGCGCTCTCCCGCCTGGGACACCGCATCACCTTCTACGAGCCCGACGCCTACGAGCGGCAGGCGCACCGGGACATCGACGACCCGGAGTGGGCCGCCGTGGTGGTCTACCCGGCCACCGAGCAGGGGGTGTTGCGCTCCCTGGAAGCGGCCCGGGGCTCGGACCTGGTCATCAAGGCCAGCGGCGTTGGCGTCTTCGACGAACTGCTGGAACGCGAGGTGCTGCGCCTGAAGCGGCCGGGGACCCAGGTGATCTTCTGGGACGTCGACGCACCGGCGACCCTGGAGCGGATCGCCAGCAACGCCCGCGACCCGTTCCGTAGCCTGGTCCCGCAGTACGACCTGGTGCTCACCTACGGCGGCGGCGACCCCATCGTGCACGCCTACCGCGGCTTCGGCGCCCGCAATTGCATCCCCATCTACAACGCGCTCGACCCCGATACCCATTTCCCGGTTCCGCCCGATCCGCGGCTCAAGGCGGACCTTTCCTTCCTGGGCAACCGCCTGCCGGACCGCGAGCGCCGGGTCGACGAGTTCTTCCTCTCCGTGGCGGGCAAGCTGCCCCACCGCAGTTTCCTGCTGGCCGGCAGCGGCTGGGAGGACAAGGGACGCGCCGACAACGTGCACTACCTGGGGCACCTGGGAACCGGCGACCATAACGCCTTCAACTGCAGCGCCATGGCCATTCTCAACGTGAGCCGCGACGGCATGGCGCGCAACGGCTTTTCCCCGGCCACCCGCGTCTTCGAGGCCGCCGGCGCCGGCGCCTGCATGATCACCGACCACTGGGAGGGCATCGAGTACTTTTTCGAACCGGAGCGGGAGATCTGTGTGGCGCGCAACGGCGACGAGGTGGCGCAGATCCTGGAGCGGCTCTCCCCCTCCATCGCGGCGGCCATGGGGGTGCGGGCGCTGGCCCGGGTGCGGGCGCACCACACCTACGCGCACCGGGCCCGGCAGTTCCAGGAGATCTTTGCCGCCGGGCCCATCCGCCGGGCTTACATCGGAGGTGCGCCATGAAAATCGTCGTCTTCGGCCTGTCCATCACCTCCTCCTGGGGCAACGGCCATGCCACCACCTACCGGGGGTTGTTGCGGGAAATGGACCGGCGCGGTCACGAGATCCTGTTCCTGGAGCGGGACGCCACCTGGTACGAGGCGCACCGCGACCTCCCCGAGCCCCCATTTTGCAACACGCTGATCTACAAGTCGCTGGACGAGCTCTTCGCGGAGTACGGCCCCGAGATCTGCGACGCCGACTGCGTCATCGTCGGCTCCTACGTCTACCAGGGGATCGAAGTGGGCAAGTGGGTCAGTAAGCACGCCAAGGGGATCAAGGCCTTCTACGATATCGACACCCCGGTGACCCTGGCCGCCCTGGACCGGGGCGAGTGCCAGTACCTGAGCGAAGACCTCATCCCCTGTTACGACCTTTACCTCTCCTTCACCGGCGGTCCGACCCTGGACCACATCGAGCGCCACTACGGCTCGCGGGCGGCGCGCCCCCTGTACTGCTCGGTCGATCCCCTGGTGCACTACCCGATGCAGATCACACCGCGCTGGGACCTGGGCTACCTGGGGACCTACAGCCGCGACCGCCAGCCCGGCCTGGATCTGCTGCTGTGCCAGCCGGCCGCCTCCTGGGAAAAGGGGCGCTTCGTCGTCGCAGGCGCGCAATACCCTTCGGAACTCAAGTGGTCCAAGAACACGCACCGCATCGAGCACCTGCCGCCGGAGTGCCACAGCGAGTTCTACAGCTCGCAGCGCTTCACCCTGAACCTGACCAGAAAACAGATGCAGGTGGCAGGCTATTCCCCCAGCGTGCGCCTCTTCGAGGCCGCGGCCTGCGCCGTCCCCATCGTGAGCGACCACTGGCCGGGACTGGAGCAGTTCTTCGTGCCGGGCAAGGAGATCCTGCTCGCCTCCGGCAGCCAGGAGATGCTGCGCATCCTGCAGCGTTTCCCCGACGACGAGCGCCGCGCCATCGGCGAACGCGCCCGCGCCCGCGTCATGCAGTCCCACTCGGCCGCCTGCCGCGCCGAAGAACTCGAGGAATACCTGACCGCGCTGTGAAGGAGAAACAACGCATGACGCACGCCAAAGCAAGGACCCTGGAAGACGACATCAGGGAACTGTCCCCCTGGTTCCACAACCTGCACCTCCCCGACGGAACCGAGACCGCCCCGGATCATTTCCTTGGGGACTTCCCAAGTTTCAAGTGGCGCGAGATCTCCGACAGCATTCCCGAGGATCTGACCGGGTGGAGCGCACTCGACATCGGCTGCAACGCGGGCTTTTACTCCTTCGAACTGGCGCGCCGAGGCGCCCGGGTGCTCGGCATAGACTGCGACAACCACTACCTCGACCAGGCCAACTGGGCGGCGGCGCAGTACGGCCTGCAGAGCCTGGTGGAGTTCCGGCAGATGCAGGTCTACGACCTGGCGCGCATAAAGGGGAAGTTCGACCTGGTGCTCTTCATGGGGGTGTTCTACCACCTGCGCTACCCGCTGCTGGCGCTCGATATCGTGGCGCAGAAGACGGCGGGGATGATGCTGTTCCAGACCATCACCATGCCCGGCCGCGAGATCGCCGGACAGCACGACTTCTGGATCAACGAACGCGACGCGCTGCACGACGAGGGATGGCCCAAGATGGCCTTCATTGAGGAGCGCTTCGCCGGGGATCCGACCAACTGGTGGATCGCCAACCACGCCGGGGTCGAGGCCATGCTCCGCTCCGCCGGGTTGAAGATCGCCGGGCACCCCGGAGACGAGATCTACCTCTGCCACCCCGACCCGGAGCATCCTTCCTGCATGACTACCTGGAACCGCCCGGAATACCTCTCAGCCACCAACGCCGGCGAATGAGCCGGCAATGCCAATGGCATAGTCCTCTCAGTCATCCAACCGCCTGTTATGCCGACTGAAAAAGGTATACGCAACGCGCGCAACTTTTTCTGTTTACGTTATGTCGTTTGTGATATAACGGTTCAATCACAGTCTCAATTCTTGAACGAGGTGTGCCTTGAGTCGTAGCGTCAAACGCGGCATAGAGCTCGAAGGGGCTCTGTGGTTTCACAAGGATGAGCAGAAGTTCCTGGGGCTGGACCGGATCGCGCTGCTGGGTAAGATCGACGAGTTGGGTTCCATCACCAAGGCCGCCAAGGCCGTCGGTATCAGCTACAAGAACGCCTGGGACCTAGTCAACATGATCAACAACCTGGCGGAAAAGCCGCTCGTGGAGCGGGTGACCGGCGGCAGGGGGGGCGGGGGGACGACCCTCACCACCTACGGCAAGGAAGTGGTCAAGCAGTACGGCGTACTCCAGGAAGAGCACCGCAGGTTCCTGGAGAACCTGGAGGGGCGGCTGGGCGACAGCGCCAGCCTCTACCAGCTTTTACGGAGGATATCCATGAAAGTAAGTGCCCGTAACGTTCTGTCCGGAACCATCACCAAGATAACGAAAGGCGCGGTGAATGCGGAGGTGACCCTGGCGCTCACCGGCGGCGCGCCGCTGGTCGCCGTCATCACCAATGGCGCCGTGGAGAACCTCGCCCTCAAGGAGGGAAGCTCGGCCTACGCCATCATCAAGGCCAGTTCGGTCATGGTCGGCACCGACCTGCACGACGCGAAAATCAGCGCCCGCAACGTCATGTGCGGCACCGTGGCCAAGATCGTGGAAGGACCCGTGTCCACCGAGGTCGACGTCGAGGTTGGGGGCGGCAACACCATCAGTGCCGTCATCACCCACGAAAGCGGGGCCACTCTCGGCCTCAAGGTCGGCGCCCACGCCTGCACCCTGTTCAAGGCCTCCAGCGTCATCCTCGGGGTGAGCTAGTTTTCCCGAATGTCCCCTCTCCCTCCGGGAGAGGGTGGCCGAAGGCCGGGTGAGGGCGATAGCAGCACCTTCCCCCACCCCCTAACCCCCTCCCGCAAGGGGAGGGGGAAGACGGGTAAGGAATCGGAGTAAAAGAGGGGGACCGCCCCGTTTTTTAGGCCACCCGCTGTAGCGAAAACACCATAACGCTCGACAACCATAGCAGGATAAATCAAAGAAGGAGTTTCACAATGAGCCGCTTTTTCAGGATGTTGCCGCTGTTTGTTGCCCTGTTCCTGTTCGCCGCAGTCGCCACGGTTCCCACCGGTTGGGCGGCGCAGCAAAAGAACCTGATCCTGGCCACCACCACCTCGACCCAGGACTCGGGCCTTCTGGACGTGCTGATCCCGATCTTCGAGAAGCAGACCGGGTATTTCGTGAAGACCATCTCGGTCGGCTCCGGCCAGGCCATGAAGATGGGTGAGAAGGGCGAGGCCGACGTGCTGCTGGTGCACTCCCCCGACGCCGAGAAGAAGTTCATGGCCGACGGCTTCGGCGTGAACCGCAAACTGGTGATGCACAACGACTTCATCGTCCTGGGACCGGCCAACGACCCGGCCAAGATCCGCGGCGCCAAGACTGCTGCCGACGCCATTAAGGCCATCGCCAAGGCCAACGCACTGTGGCTCTCCCGTGGTGACAACTCCGGTACCCACGCCAAGGAAAAGGGGCTCTTCAAGGCCGCCGGCATCAACCCCGAAGGGCAGAAGTGGTTCCAGCAGACCGGCCTGGGCATGGGCGAGACCTTGAACGTCGCCGCCGAGAAGAAAGGGTATCTGCTGGCCGACCGCGGCACCTACCTGGCGCTCAACAAGAAAGCGCACCTCGGGCTGGAGATCATGGTCCAGGGCGAGCCGAAGCTCCTCAACATCTACCACGTCATCGAGGTGAACCCGGCCAAGTGGCCCAAGGTGAACAACCCCGGCGCCAGGGCTTTCGCCGACTTCATGGTCTCCAGGAAGACCCAGGACATCATCGCCACCTTCGGCAAGAAGGAGTTCGGCTCGCCGCTCTTCTTCCCGGATGCGGGCAAGAAGCCGGAGTCACTGGGGCTGTAAAGGCAAATCCCCCCTCTCCCCCCTTCGCAAAAGGGGGGGACGTCAGGGCTTGTTCAGCGATCCTTAGCTAGGACTGTGGTGCCCGAGAAGGGACGGCAGAAGGAACGGCAGAAGGGACAGGCTCCGCCAGGTGCCTGTCCCTTTAGCGGAACGCTCCTTTCAGCCCAAGTCAGCTTTTCCAGGCACAAAGGGGACAGGCACCTATCGGAGCCAGTCCCCGTGAAGCACAAAGGGGACAGGCACCTGGCGGAGCCAGTCCCCGTGAAGCACAAAGGGGACAGGCACCTGGCGGAGCCAGTCCCCCTCACGGAGGAAGCTGAATGGACGTAATTCTTGAAGGTCTCACTAAGGCGTTTCAGCTCCTCGCGGCGCTCGACCGCGAGGTGCTGGGCATCGCCTGGCTGTCGCTCAAGGTCTCCGGGCTCGCCACGCTCTTCTCGCTGGTGATCGGTCTTTCCGTGGGAACGCTGGTGGCGCTCACCAGCTTCCCGGGTAAGAAGATCCTGGTCAGCGTGGTGAACACGGGGATGGGGCTGCCGCCGGTGGTGGTGGGCCTCTTCGTCTCCATCATGCTCTGGAGAAACGGCCCGCTGGGTTATTTGGAACTCCTCTACACGCCGACCGCCATCATCATCGCGCAGACGGTGATCGCGACTCCCATCGTCATGGGGGTCACCATTGGCGCCATGCAGAACCTGCCGACGACCCTGAGGCTGCAGATCCTCGCCCTGGGGGCGACCCGGGTGCAGATGGTCTGGATGCTGATCAAGGAGGCGCGGCTGCCGCTCATGGCCGGCGTCATGGCCGGCTTCGGCGGCGTCATCTCCGAGGTGGGCGCCTCCATCATGGTGGGCGGCAACGTCCGGGGCTACACCCGCGTGCTGACCACCGCCACCGTCATGGAAACCGGCCGGGGCAACTTCGACATGGCGATTGCCCTGTCGGTGATACTTCTGCTATTCTGCTTCGCCGTCAACTACATCCTCACCTATATCCAGCAGCGGGAAAGACCCAGATGACCCAGCAACAAAACCTGCTCGACCTGCAAGAGCTGAGGGTCGATCGAGGCGGCGTGACCGTGCTCGACATACCCTCTTTTTCTTTGTCCGAAAACGAATTCGTCTCCCTGATCGGCCCCAACGGCGCCGGCAAGTCCACGCTGCTCCTGTCGCTTCTGGGGCTCATCAACCGCCAGAGCGGCACCGTCTGCTACCGGGGAGGCGCCGTGGCGTCGCAGTCGCAGTGGCTGGAACTGCGCCGCCGCACCGCCATGGTGCTGCAGGACCCGCTCCTTTTCGACAGCACCGTCTTCGACAACGTGGCCAGCGGCCTCAAACTGAGGGGGCTGGGGCGCGCCGAGATCAAGACCCGCGTGGCGACCTACCTGGAGCGCTTCAACCTGACCCACATGGCGCAGCGCTCGGCGCGCAAGCTCTCCGGCGGCGAGGCCCGCCGCGTGAGCCTGGCGCGCGCCTTTGCGGTGGAACCCGAGGTGATCTTCTTCGACGAACCCTTCGCCAACCTCGATCCTCCCACCAGGCAGGCCCTCACCGACGACATGGACCGCATCATCCGGGACCGGGGCATCGCCGCCATCCTGGTCACCCACGACCAGTCCGAGGCGCTCAGGATGTCGCAGCGCATCGTGGTGATGAACCGCGGCAGCATCGTCCAGCAGGGCACCCCCGCGGAGGTGATGAACCACCCGGTCAACGAGTTCGTGGCGAACTTCGTCGGCATGGAAACCATCCTCGAGGGGGAGGTTATCAGCAACAACGAACAGCAGATGGCTGTGATGGTGGCTGGACGGGAAGTGGACACCATCGGTGACGCTGAGCCCGGCGCGCAGGTCTACTGCTGCATCCGACCGGAAAACGTCACCATCAGCGTGAGCCACCCCGACGAGAAAAGCAGCGCGAGGAACCTTTACCCGGGGCGGGTCACGGACGTGGCCTCCATGGGGCCGTTTCTGCGGCTGCAGTTGGATTGCGGCTTTCCGCTCACTTCCTACGTGACCCGTGAATCGTTCGCCAAGCTCGAGTTGTGCGAGGGGAGGGAGGTGTACGCCTCCTTCAAGGCCACCTCGGTCCATCTCATCCGCAGGCGCGCCGCATAAATAGGGCTTTGCAAAACATCGCTTGTGCCTTATATTCCTATCTGTTTTGCCAACAGGAGAACAAGGAGGATAGAGCATGAAAAAAGCCGCTAACCTGATCGCCGCCCTCTCGGCCGTCGCGATGCTGTCCGCCACCGCTTATGCCGACAGCGACACCATGAGGTGCAAAGGTGGCATCGTCTCGGTCGGCGACTCCGCGGGGGAGGTACTCGCCAAGTGCGGCCAGCCCGCTACGACCACCCAGAGTTCCAAGAAGGTGTTGCAGAAGGATCAGGCCGGCCCCACCAGGAGCATCACCAACATCATCGTCGACAACTGGATCTTCAACTTCGGTCGCAACGAGTTCCAGTACCAGCTGGAGCTGCAGGACGGCCGCGTCTCCCGCATCCAGAGCCTCGATTACGGCTACTAACGATTTTGGGGGACTGGCTCCGTCAGGTGCCTGTCCCCTTTAGTCTGTCCCCTTTAGTGATTGAGAACGGTGGCTGAGCCGAAAGGGACGTTCCGCCAGAGGGACTGGCACCTCACGGAGCCAGTCCCTTCTGCTTCAATCCCCCCTTTGTTTAAAGGGGACTCTGCTTAAATTAAATGGGGACAGAAATTAAAAGGGGACAGGCACCTGGCGGAGCCAGTCCCCTCTGGGGTTTTGAAATTAAAAGGGACAGGCACCTGGCGGAGCCAGTCCCCTCTGGAGTTTTATGGATTGGATCAGCATCTTCGGCATCGCCCTGGCCCTGGCCATGGATGCCTTCGCCGTCGCCCTGGCTACCGGCGCGGTATTGAACCCTGTCACCGGACGGCACCTGTTTCGCCTCGGTTTCCACTTCGGCCTGTTCCAGGCGCTCATGCCCATCGCGGGGTGGCTGCTCGGCCTGACGGTCCAGAAGTGGATCACCGCCTATGACCACTGGATCGCCTTCGGTCTTCTGGCCTACGTCGGCGGCAGGATGATCGTCGAGGCCTTCGAGGAGGACGAGGACACAGCGCCTTCCGACCCGACCAAGGGGCTCACCATGGTGATGCTCTCGGTCGCCACCAGCATCGACGCTTTCGCGGTCGGGTTGTCGCTGGCCATGCTCGGGGTGAGCGTGTGGGTCCCGTCGGTGGTCATCGGTCTCGTGGCCGGGGTCTTGACCGTGACCGGGATGCTCCTGGGGCGCCGGCTCGGGGACAACTGGGGCAAACGCGTCGAAGTCTGCGGCGGGGTGGTGCTCTGCCTGATAGGTCTCAAGATCCTCCTGGAGCACACGCTCTTGAAATAAAGATGAACTGTGCCTGCCCTGTATACCCTTTCTGTCTGCCTCAAATCGACAAGAAAGAGATGCGGGGCTTGAACTGTCATAAAAGCTCAGTATATTTTCCCAATCAAAGTATTCGCTCGTCTGACCCCTATGTAAGAGATGTTCTGTAACAGAGGGCCGAGTGACAGATACTCTCCACCCCAGTGAAGAACTGTACCGCTTCATCATCGATACGATCCCCCAGATCGTCTGGACTGCTACGCCCGACGGCGCCCAGGACTTCGCCAACCTGCGCTGGTACGAGTTCAATGGCCTGACTCCCGGCGAGCCCGACCCCGAGCCGTGGCGCAGCATTATCCATCCCGATGACGTCGAAATCACCGCGCAAAAATGGAAACACTCCCTGGAAACCGGGGAGCCGTACAGCTGTCTGCACCGCAACCGGAGGTTCGACGGCCAGTACCGCTGGGTGCTGTCGCGGGCCGTCGCGCAGAAGGACGCCGATGGCCGCATCGTGCGCTGGATCGGCAGCGGCACCGACATCACCGAGCAGAAGGTCGCCGAAGCCGAACTTATCAAGTACCGCGACCACCTGGAGGACCTGGTCCGGGAACGGACCGAGGAACTGGTGGCGGCCAAGGAGCGGGCGGAAGTGGCGACGCGCGCCGTCCTTGAGGCCAACGACCTGCTGGAAATGCGGGTCGAGGCCCGCACCGCGGAACTGCGCAAGACCGAGAAGGATCTGCGCCAGGCGCAGAAGATGGAGGCGATCGGGACGTTGGCCGCCGGTATCGCCCACGACTTCAACAACATCCTCACTTCCATTCTCGGCTTTACCGACATGGTGCTGCACAAGGTGCCCGAGGGGGGCGTGGGGCGGGCGGAAATGCAGCAGGTCTTCACGGCTGCGCTGCGGGCGGCGGACCTGGTGCGGCAGATCCTCAGTTTCAGCAGGCACACCGAGCAGGAAAGAAAGCCGGTGCACCTGACGGCCGTCATCGACGATGCCTTGCGCCTGCTGCGTTCCTCGCTGCCTACGTCGATCGCCATGGTCAAGGAGATCGAGGTTGCCCCCGATGCGGACAAGGTCCTCGCCGATCCCACCCAACTGCACCAGGTGCTGATGAACCTCGGCACCAACGCCGCCCACGCCATGCTCCCTGAAGGTGGCACCCTGACCGTCTCCCTGCAGGCGGTTGCAACCGGCTCCCCCAAACTCGCTCCGTATCCCTTCCTCGACCCCGTCGATCACCTGCATCTGTGCGTGCGCGACACCGGCCGCGGCATGGAAAGCCGCGTGCTGGAGCGGATCTTCGATCCCTATTTCACCACCAAACCGGCCGGGGAGGGGACCGGCCTCGGGCTGGCCGTGGTCCAGGGGATCGTGAAGAATCACGGCGGCGTCATCGCGGTGCACAGCGAACCGGGCGCGGGTGCCTGCTTCGAGGTCTTCCTGCCGGCGGTCTCCCTGGAGATCCAGCGCGAAGAGGAGGTGCCGGAGCAGCTGCTGCAGGGGAGCGAGCGGGTGCTGTTTGTTGACGACGAGGAGTCGCTCACCGTGCTGGGCCAGGGGATCCTGGAAACTCTGGGCTACAGCGTGGTCACTTGCTGCAGCAGCGTGAGCGCGCTCGAACTTTTCCGCGCCGATCCCGCCCGCTTCGACCTGGTCATCACCGACCTCACCATGCCGGGCCTTTCGGGCAAGTCCCTGGCCAAGGAAATCTCGACGCTGCGGCCCGACATTCCCATCATCCTCTGTACCGGGTTCAAAGAGACCGTCGACGAGAGGGACGCCGAGTACGGCATCCGTGCCTGCCTGATGAAGCCGTACACGTCGCGGAGCCTGGGGCGGACCATCCGACAGGTGCTCGATCACAAATAAGTCGCCAGCAAAGAGGCATAAGGAGGCAAGGCATGTGGAACTACGTAACCCAGGCCCTCACCGCGTTGGTGAGCTTCGCTTTCATGGTGCTGTTCATGACCGCCGCAGTGAAGCGGGGCGTCTCGGTGCAGTTTTCCATGCTGGTGCTCTCGCTGGTGCTCACGGTAAGCTTTGCTGTCTGGTCGGCGGGGGACTGGGGGATGTGGCCGGCCTGGAAGTCCGCGGTGCCCCTGCTGGTTGCGGCGGGAGCGTGCAGCGTGCTCGGCAACTGGGCCATGTTCCTGGCCACGGCGTCGAGCGCCAATGCGGGTTACGCGCTGGCCATCATCGGCTGCCAGTCCGCATTGGTGCTGCTGCTTTCCTGGTGGTTCCTGGGGGGAGAGATGCACTGGCTGCGGCTGGTGGGGATTGCCACCTGCATTCTGGGTGTGGTCATCATCAGTTGGCCGGTCGCCCCGGCTGTGAAAGGATAAGCCAGGTTCAGGCGGTGCGGGGGGAGCTGTGGGGCCAGGCCGTAGTGATGTGGACCCCGGCGCGGCGCTCGCGGCAGTTGACCGTCAGGGTGGCGGGGGAGATCGCCTCGATGATCAGCGTCTCGCCGCGCACCACCGCCAGACGCGTTCCCTCGTGCAGGCAGTAATCGCGGGTATCCGAGGAGCGGGTGAGCCAGATCGCCCCGGCGACCAGCGACAGCGATTCGATGGCGTCATCCGCCTGCAGGGTGACGATTTCTCCTTTAGCCAACAGGTAGCGCATAAGAACCTCCTTTCATCTCAAAACGTTAAACGGGAATTCCGGCGTCACCCCAACTGCTGTTCACGAAGCGCAGGATGAGACCTCGCGTCCTCCCCTTTGCGAAGGGGAGACAGAGGGGATTTTCCTGGTTCCAAAGCTCCAGCTTTTCCTGGTTTGATCTCGTTCCCAAGGTCCGCCTTGGGGACGCAGCCCTCTCAGAAACTCCAGCTTCCCACGGATACATAGCTGGAGCTTTGCGCCATATGGGGTTCCCAAGCTGGAGCTTGGGAACCAGGGAAACCAGGGAAAGAACCTCCTGGGTCAGAACCTGGTCCGGTAGGCGAGCGGGGTGACCCCGACCTCCCGGATGAAGACGCGCCGCATCTGCTCGGCGCAGGTAAAGCCACTGTCGCGGGCCACGCGTTCCAGCGGCAGCGTCGTTTCCTCCAAAAGGGCGACCGAGTGTTCCAGCCGGAGCTGGTCGAGGTACTTGGCCGGCGTTTTCCCGGTCTCGCGCAGGAACACGCGGGCGAAATTGCGCGGGCTCATCGCCGCCCGCTGTGCCAGATCCTCCACCGTCGCCTTGCTGCACGGGTTCTCCCTGAGCCAGGCAAGCAGCGGCGCCATCTGTCCCCCTTCGACCATCTGGGCTCGTAGTTGCGTACTGAACTGTGCCTGTCCCCCCGGACGTTTCAGGAACATCACCAGGCGCCTGGCCACTGTCAGCGCCAGCTTCCTCCCGAAATCCTCCTCCACCAGGGCCAGCGCCAGGTCCATTCCCGCGGTCACTCCAGCTGACGTCGCTATCATGCCGTCGCGGGTGTAGATGGCGTCGTTCTCCACCATGACCTCCGGGTAGTCGCGCCGCAGCCGCTCCAGATCCATCCAGTGCGTGGTCGCCCGTTTCCCCTTTAACAGTCCCGCCTCGGCCAGGATGAGTGATCCGGTGCAGACCGATATCAGGCGCCGCACCCGCTGCCCCTCGGCTGCCAGCCAGGACAAGAGTCTCTGGTCCTGCATGGCCCGCCCCAGCGCGTCATCCGGGCTGCCCGGGACAAGGATCGTGTCCGCCCTTTCCGGGAGATCCTCCCAGGCGTGGTCCGCCACGATCTTCACTCCCGGGCAGGTGCTGAACGGTCCGGCCTGTTGCGCCAGGATCACGATCCGGTAGCCGGGGCGCTCGGGGGCGGATTCGCCCAGGCAGCGGTTCAGCATGTTGAACACCTCGATCGGTCCGGTGACGTCCAAGAGTTCCGCCCCTTCGTAGGCGGCGACAGCGATGGTAAGTGGCTCGTGCATGGGGACCTCCTGCTTCCTTGTTTGCTAGCCTGCGGGAATCATTGCACAACGGCGGTTCACGTTCAAGGACAACGAACCAGCAGATCCTGCCATTCCTTGCCGAAGACACAGCGGGGATGTTGACACAACTTGCCAATTCCTCTAAAGTTTGCCGTCAGAAGAATGGTTCTGTATCCGGTTTTTATGGAGGCAATATGCCGACCATAAGCATGTTCTACGGGATCTTGGTCTTGATGTACTTCAGGGACAACCGCCGTCACCATCGTCCTCATATCCACTGCCGCTACCAGGGGGATGAAGCTGCAATTGCAATTGACGATGGCACTGTTCTGGATGGCTCATTACCAGCCAAGCAGCTCAAGCTGGTGCAGGCTTGGATCGAGATACACAAAGAAGAGTTAACGGTTGATTGGGAGTTGGCGGTGAACGGCGACGAGCCGTTCCGAATCGCTCCTCTTCAGTGAGGTGATCATGATGGTAGATGTCGTAAAGGTTATTCCGCAGGCTGATTTTCGATTGGATCTTTTTTACGCAAACGGGGAACAGCGCCGGTTCGACATGCGGCCATTGCTCAAGATGAAGCCGTGGAATAGAGTTGCCGCTCCCGAAGTTTTCAACATGGTGCGCGCTGAATATGGCACGGTCGTCTGGCCGGGAGAGATTGATATCGCCCCGGAGACACTGTACGACGATTCGGTGCCGATCTGACGACAGCCCAGGAGTCAAGCTTCCGCTGATTCCCTCTCCCTCCGGGAGAGGGTGCCCGAAGGGCGGGTGAGGGAGTCGCCACGGAGCGGGATTATTGCCTATTGCAGGCGCCCTCACCCCAGCCCTCTCCCGGAGGGAGAGGGGGGATGGGCATCTTGGCGGAAGATCATCGCTAGTCCGGAAAAGTAAAAGCCCCGTCCGAGTGGACGGGGCTTTTTTAGTACCGAGAATTCCCGGACGGCTATCCCTTCATAGCACCTACCAGCAGCTCGTAGTCTTCCAAAAGCGCCTGCAGATCCTCTTCGTGCTCGACCTCCTGCTGCAAAATGGTGAGCACCATGTTGTAGGTGACCGGGTCCTTCTCGCGGGTCAGGTCCAGAAGCTTCTTGTACACGGTGATGGCGCACTGCTCGCCCCTGATGTTCTGCTCCAGGATGGTCTTCACGAAGGGATCGTCCGGCGCATCGTAGCCGCAGTTGGTGAACTTGTACCACTCCTCGGGTTTGGTGACCGGTGTGCCGCCCAACTGGATGATGCGCAGCGCCACCATGTCGGCATGGGCCAGTTCCTCGGTGGCATGAACCAAAAGCTCGGCCCCGACCGCGTCCTTCATCGGCCCTTTGACCAACTTCGCTCCCAGCCAGTACTGATAGTAGGCAAACCACTCGTCGCAGAAGGCGCGGTTCAAGAGGTTCAGCAGTTCCTCGACGTCCATGCCGACTATTTCACGTCCCTTAGATCCCATAGCCATATCTCCTTTTGTCGTTATTGTGTCATTGGGGAATTACGCAGACTCAGACGAGTATACTGGCGCTTTGTCATTGCGCAATGAGTGCCCTTCATGCCCAAAGACAGTATCAAAAGGTTGACCCTGCTTCTGTGTTGGCGTATAGCTCATGAGTGACGCTCGCGTCGACCCGAGGCCGGATCCAGTCACCGGCAATCACGTCTGTCAGCAAGGAAGTGAAAGTGAAGAAGAAGATCGCAGGACTGTTTCCGTTGCCGCAGGAAATCCCCGCTCCCTATCGCATAGAAGAACCGATCCGCCAGGACCACTACCTGATCGGCGGCGAACTGCGCCGCTGGGAAGGCCCCATGCAGGAGGTGCTCTCGCCGGTGCAGGTGCTAGACGGCGTAGAGCCGCAGCCGCAGCGGGTAGGGGAGGCGCCCGCGCTTTCGGTGGCCGCCGCGCTGGAGGCGCTCGACGTCGCCGTGAACGCCTACGACAACGGCCGGGGCGCCTGGCCCACGATGTCGGTCGGCGAGCGCATCAAGTGCGTCACCTGCTTCAGTCGCGCCGTGCAGGAAAAGCGCACCGAGGTGGTCAAGCTCCTCATGTGGGAGATCGGCAAGTCGTTGCAGGAAGCCGAGGCCGAGTTCGACCGCGCCCTTGCCTACGTCAAGGACACCATCGAGGCGCTCAAGGAACTGGACCGCGTCTCCTCCCGCTTCGTGATCCAGCAGGGGATCATCGGCCAGATCCGCCGCGCGCCCCTGGGCGTCGTGCTGTGCATGGGCCCCTACAACTTCCCGCTCTACGAGACCTTCACCACCCTGATCCCGGCCCTCGTCATGGGTAACACCATCATCCTCAAACCGCCGCGCTTCGGGATCCTGCTGTTCGCGCCCCTTTTGGAGGCCTTTCGCGACTGCTTCCCGGCCGGCGTCATCAACACCGTGTACGGCGACGGCGAGGAGGTGCTGCCCCCGCTGATGGCCACCGGCCGCATCGACGTGCTGGGCTTCATCGGCACCAGCAAGGTCGCCGACGCGCTGCGGGCGAGCCACCCCCGGCCGCACCGGCTGCGCTGCGTGCTCGGGCTCGACGCGAAAAATCCCGCCATCATCCTTCCCGATGCGGACCTCGACCTCGCCGTCGAGGAGTGCGTCTCCGGTGCCCTGGGCTTCAACGGCCAGCGCTGCACCGCGCTGAAGATCATCTTCGTGCACCGCGACCTCGCCGAGCCGTTCCTGCAGGGTATGGCGCGGGAGATCGCGGCGCTGAAATGCGGCGTCCCCTGGCAGGACGGGGTCGCCATCACCGCGCTCCCCGAGCCGGAAAAGCCTGAATACCTGGAGGGGCTTTTGCGCGACGCCGAGGCCTTCGGCGCCCGCGTGGTGAACCCCGGCGGCGGCACCCGGAGCGGCTCCTTCTTCTACCCGGCGCTCCTCTACCCGGTTACGCCCCAGATGCGGGTCTACCACGAAGAGCAGTTCGGCCCGGTGGTCCCGGTGGTGGTCTACGACGACCTGAAGGAAACCATCGACTACGTGGTGCAGTCCAACTACGGGCAGCAGGCGAGCATCTTCGGCAGGAACGAGGAGCAGTTGTCGCAGTTGATCGACGCGCTGGTGAACCAGGTTTGCCGCATCAACATCAACAGCAAGTGCCAGAGAAGCCCCGACAGCTTCCCCTTCAACGGTCGCAAGAATTCGGCCGAGGGGACCCAGTCCGTCGCCGATGCCCTGCGTGTCTTCTCGATCCGCATCGTTGTGGCCGCCCGCGAAACCGACGCCAACCGCGACATCATCACCGGCATCGTCAAAGAAAGAAAATCCCACTTCCTCTCCACCGACTACATTCTCTAAACATGGGCTAGGGAGTTCAGCGGTCTTTGCCACGCCGCGCCGTATTTAGACCAGGGTCCCCTCCATTTAGCGAAGGAGGGGACAGGGGGGGCGCGCCGCAAGCTTGGAATGACTACTGTCTTTGCCACACAGCGCCGCATGTGCACCAGGGTTCCCCCCCCTTTGCGAAGGGGGGGCAGGGGGGATTTGCCTTTTCAAGCCCGGGTAAGAGGGGAGGGGACAGGAGTGTTGCGCAGATAGGGGACGAGCTCTTCCGGCGGGAGGGGGCGGCTGAAGTAGTATCCCTGCACGATGTCGCAGCGCTGCCCCTGCAGGAAGCGGCACTGCGCCTCGGTCTCCACCCCTTCGGCAACCACTTCCTTGCCCAGGGTATGGGCGAGGGCGATGGTCGCCGCGGCGATTTCCGCGTCGTCGGTGTCGGTGTCGATGTCCTTCACGAAGGAGCGGTCGATCTTCAGGCGGTGCACCGGGAAGAGCTTCAGGTAGCTCAGCGAGGAGTAGCCGGTGCCGAAGTCGTCGATGGCCAGCTCCACCCCCATTTCCCTGAACCCCTGCAGGTGCAGGATGGCCTCCGCCGGGTTGTCCATCGCCGAACTCTCGGTTATCTCGAGCTCCAAGAGGTGCGACCCGATCCCGGTCTCCCGGAGGATGTCCAGCAAAACGGCGGGCAGGTTGTCCTGCCTGAACTGGCGTGCGGACAGGTTGACCGATACCCTGATCGGCGGCAATCCCTCGGCCAGCCAGGAGGCGAGCTGGCGGCAGGCGGCCTTCAGCGCCAGTTCCCCTATGGCGACGATCATCCCGGTTTCCTCCGCCACGGGGATGAAGCGGTCCGGCGCGACCAGCCCGTGCACCGGGTGCTGCCAGCGCAATAGCGCCTCGACGCCGACCACCCGCCCGGTACTCATCTCTACCTGCGGCTGGTAATGCAGCAGGAATTCCCCCCGCTCGATCGCCACTCTCAGGTCCCCCTCCAGTACCAGCCTCTCCTGCACCGTCTGGTTCATCTCCTGGGTGAAAAACTGGAAGTTGTTACGCCCACCGGCCTTGGCGTGGTACATGGCCAGGTCCGCGTTCTTCATGAGCTCCTGCACCGTCTCGCCGTCGTCCGGGAAGATGCTGATGCCGATACTCGGGGTGACGCTCAACTCGTGCCCCTCGACGTAGTAGCTCTGGCACAGGGCATGCTGGATCTTGCCGATGGCGTGGGCGGCCGAGACGTTGGAGCGGATCAGGGGGAGCCCCACCACGAACTCGTCGCCACCCAGCCGTGCCACGATGTCGGCGCTGCGGATCGACTCCAGCAGGCGCCCCGCCACCTGGAAGAGCAGCTGGTCGCCCACGTGGTGCCCCAGGGAATCGTTGATGTTCTTGAAACGGTCCAGGTCGATGAAGATCAGCGCCAGACGGTTGCTGCATCGTTTGGCCAGTTCCAGGGAGTGGGCCAGGCGGGCCATGAGGCTGAAGCGGTTGGGGAGCTTGGTGACCGGGTCGTAGTGCGCCAGGTACTCGATCTTCTGGGCATGCTGTTCCCGTTCCTGCAGGCGGCGTGACGTCTCTTGGAGGAGAGCCCGTTCCACCGCCAGCCTGCGGTCATCCCGTTCCATGTTGCCCAGGGCAAAGGAGATGTCGGCCCCCATCTGGCGCAGCAGTTCCACCTGGGGGCGGTCGAAGTAGTTCTTCTTGTCGGCGTACAGGGTGAGCGCGCCGATGACCCGTCCCTCCTGCTGCAGCGCGATGCTGGCCGAGGCACGGATGCCGTACTCCCTGCCGCGCTCGTGCCAGGGGGCGGTGTTGGCGGCATTGAGGAAGTCGTTACAGATGTAGAAACTCCCGTTCTTGATGGCGCTGGCGGTCGGACCGCTACCGGTCGGTTCCTGGTCCAGTGTGATGGTGATGCCGTTCAGGTAGGCGGTGCTTCCCCGCGCGGCGGCGACCTGAACCATCGTTCCCGCTTTGTCGAGCAGCCCCACCCAGGCCAGTTTGAAACAACCGTGATCAACCGCGATGCGGCAGAAGTCGTGGAACAGCGATTTCCGGTCCTTGATGTGCACCACCGCTTTGCTCGTCTCCGAGAGCACCGAATGCAGCCGGTTCAGCCGTCGCACGCACTCCTCCGCGCTTTCCCGGTCGGCTATTTCCTGCCTGAGTTCGCTGATGGTGTTCCTCAGTTCCGCCGTCCGCTTGGCAACCCTTGTTTCCAATTCTTCGTTGAGGCGTCTGAGGGCGTCCTGCGTCTTGGATATTTCCTGGTTCTTCTCCACCGCAAGCTCGTAGGTCGCCAGCAACAGATCGATGATCTGGGACTTGGATGCTGCGATGGCGTACCGGTTGCCGTAGTAGTTGCAGCTGACGGTACCGTCCTGCGCGGCCACGCAGCATCCCCCCTCGCGCCGCAAGGCCGCAGCCACCCGCGACAGCAGTATGCCGTTATGGTAGGGCTTGGAGATGAAGTAGTTGGCCCCGGCTTCGAGGCTGCGCAGTACGTGGGTTGGGTCGTTGAGGTGAGTGAGCAGGATGACCGGGAGCTGGCTGGCCTCTTTCAAGTCCCTGATCCGGCGGCACAACTCGAACCCGTCCATGCCGGGCATGACGACGTCGCTGATGACGAGGTCGGGCTGGGTGACGTCCATTCCCGCGAGTGCCTCGCCGGCATCCCGGCTCACCAGCACGCGATAACCTTCGGCCGAGAGCAGATGTTGCAGGCGCTTCACCTGGGTCGGGCTGTCGTCCACCAGCAGAATGGTATGCCCCTGCACCGTGCGCTGCCGCTCTTGATTGGGCGCTTGTACACTGGCGGTAGCCATCTCTTCCCCCACGCACTGTCCCGCAGGTCAGCCGCTCTTGATCCGTTGCACTCCCTTTCTTAACTCCTTTTCGGGAGGGATGCCGGAGAGGTTAGAACTTTTTATTAATACCGTTTTATTTTTATGTGGCAAGGAGGAAACAGGGTGCTGCGGATTTTCTTACGGCTTTTACAAACTCTTGCTGCCGTTGTAACCGGACTGCAACATAACGCAGCTATAGTCGCCTCAAAACCAATGAGGAGGAAAAGATGATTCAGACCATTAAGAAAGCATTCCTGGCTCTGGCCCTGGTTGCCGCAGTGGGCGCGGCGGGCGAGGCGTCCGCAGAGATCCTGATCAACGGCGCCGGCGCCACCTTCCCGTACCCGTTGTACTCCAAGTGGTTCAGCGAGTACGCCAAGGTCGACAAGAGCGTGAAATTCAACTACCAGTCCATCGGCAGCGGTGGCGGCATCAAGCAGATCAGCGCGCAGACCATCAACTTCGGCGCCAGCGACAAGTTCCTCACCGATGCCGAACTGAAGGGGGCGCCGGGCAAGCTGATCCACATCCCGACGGTGATGGGTGCCGTGGTAGTAACCTACAACCTCCCCGGCGTATCTTCCGGCATCAAGCTCAACTCCGAGGACCTGGCCAACATCTACCTGGGCAAGATCACCAAGTGGAACGACCCGAGGATCGCCGATGACAACAAAGGCATCAACCTGCCGGCCAAGCCGATCATCGTCGTGCACCGCTCAGACGGCAGCGGCACCACCAGCATCTTCACCGACTACCTTTCGGGCGTGAACGCCGAATGGGCGCAGAAAGTTGGGAAGGGCGCCTCCGTCAAGTGGCCGGTAGGCCTGGGCGGCAAGGGGAACGAAGGCATCGCCGGGCAGATCAAGACCACGCCGTATTCCATCGGCTACGTCGAGCTTGCCTATGCCTTCGAGAACAAGCTCCCCTACGCCTCGCTGAAAAACCAGGCCGGCGTCTTCGTGGAGCCTTCCATCAAGTCCACCAGCGCTGCTGCCGCGGCAGCCGTGAAGCACATGCCCGCCGACTACCGTATCTCGCTGGTGAACCAGCCCGGCAAGGATGCCTACCCGGTGGTCGGTTTCACCTGGCTGCTGGTGTACGAAAACCAGAAGGATCCCGCCAAGGGGAAGAAGCTGGTCGAGTTCCTGAACTGGAGCATGACCAAGGGGCAGAAGATGGCAGCCCCCATGCTCTACGCGCCTCTTCCCGACAGCGTGGTGAAAATGGTGCAGAAGACCATCAAGACCATCAAGTAGTCCGGTTGCGACAAGCAGGGGACAGGCTCGGATAGGTGCCTGTCCCCTTTTATTTGCGGTTGCGACAAGCAGGGGATAGGCTCCGCAAGGTGCCTGTCCTTTTATTTGTTTGCAGGTGTGTCGGCGTATTGCCGGCGCACCTTTTTTGTTTCATGTGAGCCGGGCGCGGCCTGGCAACTCTGAAGACATAGGGGGCGGGATTTGAGCGGGAATGCGGGGTGTTAATTGTACAGTATCTTTGTGTGTGTTTGGTCTCGTTAATTTGATTGTGTACTTGACTTTGTCGGTCAAATTTGATAAACACAAACACCACATTTGACTAAAGCAAAAAGCGTTAAACGCCGACCAGACTGCTAGAGGCAGCAGAAAGTTGCCTGCCGTCTTTTTGTATCAGCGTCGTATTCTCCCGGGGGGCACGTGATTACCATCGACAGCCTCAACAAGCTGTACCATACGCCACGCGGAACGTTCACCGCGTTGCGCGACGTCAACCTGCAGATAGAAAGAGGGGACGTCTTCGGCATTATCGGGCTGAGTGGGGCGGGCAAGTCCACCCTGATCCGCTGCCTGAACCGGCTCGAGGAGCCTGACAGCGGCAGCATCGTCATCGACGGCAGGGAGATCACCCGGCTGGCGACGCACGAGTTGCGCGAGGCGCGCAAGAAGATCGGCATGATCTTCCAGCACTTCAACCTGCTCGATTCGCGGACGGTGCAGGGGAACGTCGCCTTTCCCCTGGAGCTCGCCGGCTGGCCCCGCAAGGAGGTCGCGCAGCGGGTCGAGGAGATCCTGGACCTGGTCGGGCTGTCGGACAAGGCAGGCAACTACCCGGCGCAACTCTCCGGCGGGCAGAAGCAGCGGGTCGGCATCGCGCGCGCCCTCGCCAACCATCCGGAGGTGCTCCTGAGCGACGAGGCCACCTCCGCGCTCGATCCGCAGACCACCAGCTCCATCCTGGAACTGCTGGCCGACATCAACCGCAAGCTCGGCCTGACCATCGTCCTGATCACCCACGAAATGAGCGTGATACGGCAGATCTGCAGCAAGGTCGCGGTCATGGACCGCGGCGAGATCGTCGAGTCCGGAGCGGTGCAGCAGGTGTTCACGGCGCCTTCCAGCGCGACCATGCGACTCTTTTTGGAGCATAGCGCGCTGTTGCAGGGCTACGGAGCCGGTATCTAGGCCGGGAGAGGAGACAACTATGCATGAAGACCTGTTACCGATGCTCCTCACGGGCTTCGGAGAAACGCTGTACATGGTGGTGCTGTCCACCGTCGCGGCCATCGTGCTGGGACTCCCGCTCGGGGTGCTGGTGGTGATCACCTCGGCCGGCCATGTCCTGGAGTCGCCGCGGCTGAACCGCGTCCTGGGCGCCGTGATCAACGTCACCCGTTCCTTTCCCTTCATCATCATGATCGTGCTGCTGCTGCCGCTGTCGCGCTTCCTGGTGGGGACTACGCTGGGAGCCACGGCGGCCAGCGTCCCGCTCTCGATCGCGGCGGCCCCGTTCCTGGCGCGCATCATCGAGAACAGCCTGAAGGAGGTCGACCGCGGCAAGGTGGAGGCGGCGCTGGCCATGGGGGCGACGCCGCTGCAGATCGTGTCCAAGGTGCTGATTCCCGAGGCGCTGGCGTCGCTGGTGCTCGGCCTCACCCTCGCGGTCATCACCATAACCGGGTTCACGGCGACCGCCGGGGCGATCGGGGCGGGGGGGCTGGGGAGCCTCGCCATCCGTTACGGCTACATGCGCTACCGCGAGGACGTCATGTTCGCGACCGTCCTCATCCTCGTCATTTTCGTCCAGGGGGTGCAGTGGAGTGGTGACCGGCTGGCGCGATGGATCAACAGAAACCAACATAGGCTCGGCTAAGGGCCTGATAGCAGAAGGGACTGGCTCCGTTAGGTGCCTGTCCCATTAGCGGAACGCTCCACTCCGCCCAACCGCCTTACCCAAGCACTAAGGGGACAGGCACCCAATGGAGCCAGTCCCCTCCTTCGCTCGCCGTCTTAGTCCAAGGTGTGCAGTGGAGCGTCGACCGGCTGGCGCGGCGGATCAACAAATATCAACATAGGCTCGGCTAAGGGCCTCATTACAACGGAGGAAGTAAAGATGAAAAACAGATTTACCGGCAGGTTGAGCGTCGCCTTGGTCGCACTGGCGCTGGTTGCAGTGGCCGCGGCGGGTTGCAAGAAAAAGGAAGGTGAGGCCGGTAAGGGCGCCGAGGGCGCGGCCCCGGTGGCAGGGAAGACCTTGAAGGTCGGTGCGGCGGTGGTGCCGCACGCCGACATCCTGAAGTTCGTGGTGCCGAAACTGAAGGAGCAGGGGGTGAACCTCGAGGTGGTGACCTTCGACGACGAGGTGCAGCTGAACCCGGCGCTCGCCGAGAAGCAGATCGACGCCAACTACTTCCAGCACGTCCCCTACCTCGAGGCCGTGGTGAAGGAGAAGAAGTACCAGTTCAACGTGGCCGGCAGCATCCACGTGGAGCCGATCGGTCTCTACTCGAAGAAGATCAAGTCCGTGGCCGAGCTCAAAAATGGCGCCCAGATCGCCGTTCCGAACAACCCCTCCAACGAGTACCGCGCCCTGGCGCTCCTGGAGCAGCAGGGGCTCATCAAGCTCAAACCCGGCATCTCCAACTTCCAGGCCACGCCGCAGGACATCGTGGAGAACCCGAAGAAGATCAAGTTCGTCGAGGTCGAGGCGGCCCAACTCACCAGGACGCTGCCGGACGTGGACGGCGCGGTGATCAACACCAACTTCATACTCGACGCCAAGATCGACCCGCAGAGCGCCATCGCGCGTGAGGACGCCAAGTCCCCTTACGCCAACATCGTCGTTGTGCGCAAGGGTGAGGAGAGCCGCGACGACATCAAGAAACTGGTTGCGGCGCTGCAGTCCCCCGAGCTCAAGCAGTTCCTCAAGGAAAAGTACGGCGCCGCCATCATCCCCGCGTTCTAGCCCCGGCCTGATCGCGCCGCGACACCGGCCGGCCGGCAGCCTGACAAAGCGGCTGCTACGACCGCACAGACATGTAAAAAGCCCGCGCACCCAGCGCGGGCTTTTTTCTTTTTCCTGGTTCCCAATCTCCAGCTTTTTCCTGGTTCCCAATCTCCAGCTTTTTCCTGGTTCCCAAGCTCCAGCTTGGGAACCCCATTTGGCGCAAAGCTCCAGCTTTGCATACGAGGAAGTTGGAACTTCGGAGAGCTTTGCGTTCCCAAGGTGGACCTTGGGAACGAGATCAAAAAAGGACGACGAGGCGACCCCCTCACGTTCCCCCCTTGTGAAAGGGGGGGGTAGGGGGGATTTCGATCCGCTACTGCCCTAGATCTTTCAAGAAGGCCTCACGCGATGGTGTGCCGGATGTCCTTCCCCTTGATCATGAAGATGACCATTTCGGCGATGTTGGTGGCGTGATCGGCGATACGCTCCAGGCACTTGGAAACGTGGATGATCTTCATGGCGCGGCTGATGGTCTTCGGGTCCCCCATCATGAAGGTCAACAGCTCGCGCTGGATCTGCTCGTTCAACTCGTCGACGCACTGGTCGTCCTGGCAGACCTTGATGGCCAGGGCATCGTCGCCGCGCACGAAGGCGTCGAGCGCCTCCTTTACCATGTCCGAGGCGGCCTTGGCCATGCGCGGCAGGTCGATGTAGGGCTTCAGGGACGGCTCCTGGTTCAACTCCCGCGCACGCTTGCAGATGTTGGCACACTGGTCGCCGATCCGCTCCAGGTCGGTCACGATCTTCAAGGCCAGCGTGATGAAGCGCAGGTCCCGGGCCGCCGGCTGCCGGCGCGCCAGAACCTCCAGGCACTTCTCGTCGATCACCATCTCCAGGGTGTTGATCTCGTGGTCGAAGGCGATGGTGCGCTCCGCCAGTTCGGTGTCCCGCTCCACCAGGGATTTCATGGCGTTGGCGATCATCGATTCGACCTTGCCACCCATCTCCAACAGGTTTTCACGTATCCCGTTCAGTTCGTTGTCGAACTGCTTGCTGAAATGCTCTCTCTCCATAGTTGTCTCCGGTCTGTCCTGGTTTCGTTTGTCTGAGGGGGACTGGCTCCGCAAGGTGCCTGTCCCCTTTGTCTTTAGCCGAAACGTCCGGTGATGTAGTCCTCGGTCCGCTTCTCTTCGGGGGTGGTGAAGATCTTCTTGGTCTCGCCGCACTCGACCAGGTCCCCCATGTACAAGAACGCCGTGTAGTCGGAGACGCGCGCCGCCTGCTGCATGTTGTGGGTGACGATGATGATGGTGTAGCGTTCCTTCAACTCCTCGATCAGTTCCTCGATCTTCAAGGTCGAGATGGGGTCGAGGGCGGAGGCGGGCTCGTCCATGAGGATCACTTCCGGCTTCACCGCAATGGTGCGTGCGATGCAAAGGCGCTGCTGCTGGCCGCCGGAGAGCATCATGGCGCTGCTCTTCAGGCGATCCTTCACCTCGTCCCAGAGCGCCACGCGCTTCAGGCAGCTCTCGACGATCTCGTCCGCCTCCTCGCGCGGCAGCCTGCCGTTCAGCTTGTAACCGGCGATGACGTTGTCGTAGATGGACATGGCGGGAAAGGGGTTCGGCTTCTGGAACACCATACCGACGCGGCGGCGGATGGCTACCGGGTCCACTCCTTTCTCATAGATGTCGCCGTCATCGACCAGGATCTTTCCGGTGACCCGCGCCGATGCGACCAGGTCGTGCATCCTGTTCATCGAGCGCAAGAGTGTCGATTTGCCGCAGCCGGACGGTCCGATGATGGCGGTGACGCTGTTCTCCGGGAAGGTCATGCTGATGTCGCGCACGGCGTGAGTCCTGCCGAAGTGTATGTTGACCTGTTCCAGCTTTACCTTGTTGTTCATCTTTTCCTCTCGCATCCCGTTAGACGTTGAAGCTGGTGCAACCCCCGCAGCCTGCGGCCACAACCTGAACCACAACCTCAACTTAATCTTGATCTTGGTCTCAATCTTAGTCCGTCTTTTACCCAGCCTGCTTCATCCTGCCGAAGTAGCGGGCGGTGAGGCTCAGGGCGAACATTACCGTTACCAGCACCAGGGCGCCGGCCCAGGCCAGCCGGTGCCAGTCCTCGTAGGGTGCGATGGCGAAGCTGAAGATCTGCAGGGGGAGCGCCGCCATCGGTTGCAGCACGTTCTTGCTCCAGAACTGGTTCCCGAGCGCGGTGAACAGAAGCGGCGCCGTTTCGCCGGCGATCCTGGCCACGGCCAGAAGGATCCCGGTGAGCACGCCGGAGAGGGCGCTTCTCAGGGTGACCTTGAGGCTGGTGCGCCAGAAGGGGACGCCGAGCGCCAGCGAGGCCTCGCGCAGCGAGCCCGGGACCATCTTCAACTGCTCCTCGGTGGTGCGCAGCACGATGGGGATCATGATCATGGCCAGCGCCACCGATCCGGCCAGGCCGGAAAAGCCCTTCATCGGCACCACGAGCAGCGTGTAGGCGACCATGCCGGTGATGATGGACGGGGTGCCCGAAAGGACGTCGGCGGCGAACCGGATCACGGTCGACACCTTGGAACCTCCGAACTCGGACAGGTAGATGGCCCCCAGTATCCCGATGGGAAGCCCGATCAGGGAGGCTCCCGCGATCATGAGCGCCGAGCCGAACATGCCGTTGGCCATGCCCCCGCCCGGTTCGCCGGTCGGCGCGGGCACATGGGTGAAGAAGTCCAGGGAGAGCGAGCTCACCCCCATCTTCAGGATGTGGAAGAAGATGAGCCCCAGAGGAATCAGCACGGCCAGGGTGCAGGCCAGCATGACGCCGCTCATCAGGTGGTTCTTTATCTTGCGGCAGGTAACGCTCTGCATCATGCCGCACCTCCCTGGGCGCTTCTGGACACGCTCCAGATCAAAAGCCGCGCCAGGGCGTTCACGACCAGGGTGACCACCATCAGGATCAGTCCGATTTCCATGAGTGCGGAGGCGTGCAGCTTGGAAGTGGTCTCGGCAAACTCGTTGGCGATGACGCTGGGCATGGTGTAGGCAGGGGAGAGCAGGGAAAGCGATATGTTGGGTGCGTTGCCGATCACCATGGTCACGGCCATGGTTTCGCCGATGGCCCGCCCCAGCCCGAGGATGGCGGCGCCCAGGATACCGGACTTGCCGTAGGGGAGGATGGCGACCCTGATGGTCTCCCAGCGGGTGGCGCCCAGGGCGATGGCCGCCTCCTTCTGGCTCTGCGGCACCGCCAGCAGCACCTCGCGGGTGATGGAGGTGATGATGGGCACTACCATGATCATCAGGATGAAGATGGCGGCCAGCATGCTGACTCCGTAGGGCGCCCCCTCGAAGAACGGCACAAAGCCGAAATGCTCGATCAGGAAGGGCTGGACCGTACTCTGCAGCCAGGGCGCCATGACCAGCACCCCCCAGAGCCCGTAGATGACCGAGGGGATGGCGGCCAGCAACTCCACCAGCGGCGCCACCAGGGCCCCGAGCCGCCCGGGCGCCACCTCAGTAATGAAGAGCGCCGCGCCGATGCTCAAGGGAGTGGCGAGCAGCAAGGCCAGCACCGATGACACCACCGATCCGTACAGGTAGGGGAGGGCGCCGAAATGTCCCTGCACCGCGTCCCAATCCTTCGATCCCACGAACTTCCAGCCGAATTCCTTGATGGCGGGCAGGCTCTCTCCGGTCATCTCGTACAGCATGAGCGCCAGGATGGCGAGTATGCTGAAGGCGAAAAAGGTGGTCAGGTACCGAAAGACGGCGTCCCCCCCCAGTTTCCTGGCCAGGGCCGGCTCCGTTTTTTTGCTCGCCGCGGCCGGCCGGTCCGTCTCATGTGTGCAGCAGGAACGCATCTCTAACTCCACGTAGCTTCCTCCGAGTGGATGGTCTCCCGGTTGTGCCTCGGGGGACCGCTTCTGATACGCCCATAGCTTGGGACATGGATGTTACAGCTTCGTTACAGTTCGCGGAAATGTTCATGAACAACGGGAGGCGGGCAAACAAAAAGGCCCTGATCTCTCAGGGCCTTCTGTCTAGACTGGTATGTCTGAATTTAAGCTGGTGGGCGAGACGGGATTCGAACCCGTGACCCCTGGCTTCGGAGGCCAGTACTCTATCCAACTGAGCTACCCGCCCGGGAAAGAACTCATTACTACACTATTTTGAGAACCAACTCAAGATGAAACTTTAAAAAATCACTTCTGGATGGAGCCGTACACCGGCACGGTGATCTCTTTCTTCTGCGGATGGCTGGTGCTGATATGCAGGTACCCGCTCAGGATCTTCGCCTCGGGCTTTGCCAGCACCGATATCTCGATGGTGCCGCTCTCTCCCGGTTTCAATTCTGCTTTCCTGATGGTGGGCTTGATCTGCAGCGACGAGGAGGTGACGCTCACGTTCAAGAGCTTCACCGTCACGTTGCTGTTGTTGGTGACGCTCACTTTGCTCTGCGTGGCGGTGCTGCTGCTCACGGCGCCGAGGCTTACCTGCCGCGGCGTTACCTGGAGCTGCTCGAGCACCGTCCCCTCGATGGTGAAGGTGTAAACCGGGGTCCTGCCGGCGTTGCTGGTGAGGGTCACGGTCTTCTCTATCTTGCCGGAGAACGAGCCGGAGTCGAAGGTGACCTCGATCTCGGCCGTTTTGCCGGGGGAGACCACCGAGGTGGAGGGCTTGGCAGCGGTGCAGCCGCAGGAGGCGTCCAGCTTCTTGATCTGCAGGGGGGCATCGCCGTTGTTCCTGATGGTGAAGGTATGCTGGACTTTCTTGCCCTGGGCAACGGTGCCGAAGTTGAAACTACCGCGGTCTACGACGAGTTCCGGCGCCGCCAGGGCGACGGTGGCGCCGCACAGGGTGAGCAACAAGAACAAAAGGTATACAAAACGGGTCTGGGGCATGGTGTTCCTCTTAAGATTTCGCTGGGATGCGGCACACCGGCTATATATACCACAAAGGTGCCGGGGCGACCAGAATCATTGACACTATAATTTGCTTCTGTTATAGGAAACCGTTGAGAAAATTAATGGAAGATCCAAACATTCCGGAGGGGTCGATGATTCTTCAATGCGACCAGTGCAATACGAAGTTCAGGCTGGACGATTCCAAGCTGAAGCCGGGCGGTGTCAAGGTCCGTTGCTCCAAGTGCCGGCACGTCTTCGTGGCCGGTGCCGAGCAGAAGGCGGAAGAGTCGGACTTCGACGCCCTTTTGTCCGGACTGGGGGCGCAGGCCCCGGCACAGGCCGAACAGGAACCGGCAGACGCTCAGGCCGGCAAGGAAACCGCCGCCCCCGGGTTCGGGGCAGCAGCTCCCCAGCCGGACCAGGAGGACCTTGCCAGTTTCGGCTTTGAACCCGAGCCCGCACCCGCACCGGCCGCACCCGCAGCCGCCGCAGGCGATATCGATTTCGGCGACATCAACCTGGAAACCGGCATGCCGGCGGGGAAAGAGGCTCCGGCCGCCGCCGAGAGCGATTTCGGCGAGTTCGAGTTCAACGAGGAGCCGGTTGCTGCCGCACCTACGGCCCCGGCCGCGCCAGCGGCAGACCTTGATTTCGGCGAGCTCTCCTTCGACGAGGCGCCGGCGGCAAAAGAGGAACCCGCACCGGCTGCCGCAGATTCTTCCCTGGACTTCGGCGAGTTTTCCTTCGATGAGCCTGGGACGGCAGCCACGCAGGAGGAGGCCGCGCCGCCGGCAGCGGATGGGCTTGATTTTGGCGAGTTCTCATTCGAGGAAACTGCGCCCGCGCCCAAGGAAGAGGCCGCTGCCCCCGCCGAACCCGCGGCCGACGCCTTCGACTTCGGCGAGTTCTCCTTCGAGGAGACCTCTGCCCCGGCTGAGGCGGCTCCCCCGGAAGCGCCTGCCGCCGAGCCGGATTTCGGCGAATTTTCCTTTGACGAGACACCGGCACCTGCCAAGGAGGAAGCCGCACCTGCCGCTGAATCCACGGATTTCGGTGACTTCTCCTTCGAGGAACCGGCTGCTGCTCCCCAGGAACAGCCTGCCCCTGGCGCTGGCGCAGATTCTTTGGACTTCGGTGATTTCTCCTTCGAGGAGCCGGCGCCTCCCGCCCAGGAAGAGCCTGCCGGGCCGGAAGCCGGGAGCTTCTCTTTCGACGACACGCTAGCCGAAGCCCCCAGCGAGGACACCGGGGACAGCTCGGCTTTCAACAAGGCAACTGCTGAAAAGGTGGCTGCCCCGGCCCAGGACGAGGAGTTCAGCTTCGGCGACTTTTCCTTTTCCGAAGCGGCCAAGGCCGAGCCGGAGACGGACCAGGCTGCTCCTGCAGCTGCTCCTGCGGCGGTTGCCGCTGCGGGACTGGCAGCCGCTGTCGCTGAGGATAAGGAAGCGGCGGCCGTGCCCGGTGCAACCGCCGAGACTAAGCCCGCCGCCAAGTCCTCCCTCGACTTCAGCTTCGGCGACAAGTCCTTCGCTGCTGCCGTTCCGGAGGAAGGGGGCGAAGAGGAACTGCCGCCGCTGTCGATTTCCTCCCGGCGCAAGGGACGTTCCGTGGTCACCATCGCCATCGTTGCCATCTGCGTGGTCGTGGTGCTGGCCCTGAGCGGGGCCGGGCTGTACCTGCTGCAAAGCGGCCCCGAGGCCATGAAGAAGCTGGACCAGTACGGCATCGGCTTCGTAGCCAAGTGGTTCGGCATGGAGGTCCCGGAGGAGGGGCGCATCACCATCAAGAACGCCCTGGCTTCCTTCCACCAGAACAAGGAGGCCGGTGAGCTGTTCGTTGTCAACGGCGAGGCGGTCAATTCCTACCGCAAGGCGCGCGCCTCCATCCAGGTGAAGGTGAGCATCTTCGACAAGGCCGGCAAAGTGCTGGTGCAAAAGACCGCCTACTGCGGCAACCGTCTGTCGGCGGAGCAACTGAGCACGCTCCCCATGACCAAGATCGAGTCCATCATGAACAACCAGTTCGGCGACTCACTTTCCAACCTCGGTGTCAAGCCGGACCAGTCCATCGGTTTCGTGGTGGCTATCGCCAACGTGCCCAAGGAGGCTGCCGATTTCGGCGTCGAGGTGGTCGGTTCCACGGTGGCTTCAGGGCAGTAATCGGAACAAGCAGGCAGAGGACAATAAGAAAAAGGCCGGCATCATGCCGGCCTTTTTTTTTATTTTATACGCCTTCCTTCGCGCTATTCCCTCTCCCCATGCGGGAGGGGGGTAGGGGGTGGGGGAGGGTGCCACCTATTCCATATGTTGCGGCTTCACCCACCCCCCTGCCCCCTCCCGTCAAGGGAGGGGGAGAGCAGGAAACGGTACACCGCCGGTTGCTCACGCCTTGTTGAGGCTGGTGATGTACCCCTTGATCCCGGCGAGGATCCCGTCGGCGGTGAGTGCCTGGTAGTGCGGGTCCTTGAGCTTCTGCTCGTCCTTTTCGTTGCTCAAGAACGCGGTCTCCACCAGGATGCTGGGCATGGTGGCGCCCACGAGGACGTAGAAGGGGCCCTGCTTCACCCCGAGGTTCTTCACAGTGGGGTAGCCGGTCTGGGCCTTCTTGTAGAGCGACTTCTGCACCTCGTCGGCCAGGTGGGCGGAGTCGTTCAGCTTGTAGTTGGCCATCAGGTCGAAGAGGATCGCCTGCAGCGTGCTGACCTTCTCCAGGGAGGTCCCGTTCTCCTTGGCGGCCAGCTGGGCCACCTTCTCCGTCTTGGCGAGGTTCAGGTAGTAGGTCTCGATCCCGTTGGCGTTGCGGTTGAGCGAGGCGTTGGCGTGGATGGAGACGAAGAGGTCCGCCCCCACCTTGTTGGCGATGGCGGTGCGCTCCTGCAGTTCGATGAAGACGTCGGTGGAACGGGTCATGACGACATCGAGGCCGAGCTCCTCCCGTATCTTCTGGGCCAGGTCCAGGCCGATCTGCAGCACGATGTCCTTCTCACGCGTCCCCGACGGGCTTACCGCGCCCGGATCATGGCCACCGTGCCCCGGGTCGATCACGATCCGGCGGATCCGCCCCGGCTTGAACTTCGCCTGCTTACCTTTCTCTTTCTCCACCGGCTTGGCCTTCTCCGGCGGGTTGACCTTCTCCACGCTCTTGGGCTCGGCAGGGGCGCTCTCGATGACCTCCTTGGACGCGGAGATCTCCTGCCTGCGGTCCCCCTTCACGTCCACGATGACCCGGTAGGGATCGGCAAAGGTAAAGACCTTGTATTCCTTGATGCTGTCCAGGTCGAGCACCACGCGTACCGTCGAGGCTGCGAACTGCGCGATGCGCACGCTTTTCAGCAGTCCGTCGCCGATGTTGAGGTCCTTCACGCCGGGGTTGAGGCGGGTCCCCTGCAGGTCGAGGTAGAGCCGGTTGGGGAGCTTGTGGTGCTCGAAACGCACCTCCTGGTCCAGGGTGATCGATACCCTGGTGTAGTCCGGGGTGGACCAGTGCTTCAGCTCGGTTACCGGCACCAGGGGCGCGCCGGGTGCGGCCTGCGCGGAACCGGCCCACAGCGGCGCGAGCAGCATGGAGCCCTGTGCCGCGACGGCCCGGCAGGCGAGCCAGCGGCAGTAGGGGGCGGCCAGCCCGAGGTATTTCACGAATTCCCTACGCTTCATGCGCCTTGCCTCTCGTGGGTGCCATCTAGATCATCCTCTTCAGTTCGTCCACCAGGTTCAACGCCTCGAGCGGCGTCAACAGCGCCACTTCGACGCCTTTCAGCCTCTCCCGGATCAGGTCGTCCCCGCCGCCGAAAAGCGAGAGCTGGGGGGAGGGGGGCGGGTTCTTCTTGCCCCGCGCCAGTCGCGGCACGCCCCCCTCGCCGTACTCTCCCTTTTCCAGGTTGGCGAGGATCTCCTTGGCCCGGTCGATCACCGCCTGGGGGAGCCCGGCCAGGCGCGCCACCTGGATGCCGTAGGAGTGCGAGGCGCCGCCCGGGACGATCTTCCTCAGGAAGATGATGCGCTCGTTCCACTCGCGCACCGCGATGTTGAAGTTCTTGATGCCGGGGCGGGTCACGGCGAGCTCGGTGAGCTCGTGGTAGTGCGTGGCGAAGAGCGTCTTGGCCGCGTGGGCCTTGTTGTCGTGCAAAAACTCCGCGACGGCCCAGGCGATGGAGACCCCGTCGAAGGTGGAGGTGCCGCGGCCGATCTCGTCCAGGATCACCAGGCTCTTCGCGGTCGCCCCCCTCAGGATGGCGGCGCTCTCCATCATCTCCACCATGAAGGTGGAGTGGCCGCGGGCCAGGTTGTCCGAGGCACCGACGCGGGTGAAGATGCGGTCCACCAGCGGGATGCGCGCCTTCTCGGCGGGGACGAAGCTCCCCATCTGCGCCATCAGGGTGATCAGGGCCACCTGGCGCATGAAGGTCGACTTACCAGCCATGTTGGGGCCGGTGATGATGATGAGTTGGTTCTCGCCGTTGTCGAGCAGGGTGTCGTTGGGGACGAAGCGCTCGGAGGAGTACATGTCCTCGATGACCGGGTGCCTCCCCTCGGTGATGGAGAGCTCGCTCCCCTCGTGCACCTCGGGGCGGCAGTACCCCTTGTCGTGGGCGAGCTCGGCGAGGGAGGCCAGGACGTCCAGGCAGGCCAGGCGGTCGGCGCTCCTGGCGATGCGCTCCCCCTGCGCCGCGGCGGCCTCGCGGACCTCCTGGAACAGGTTGAACTCGAGGTCCTTGATGCGGTCCTCGGCCCCGAGCACTTTCTCCTCGTATTCCTTGAGCTCCGGGGTGATGTAGCGCTCGGCGTTGGCGAGGGTCTGCCGCCTGATGTAGTCCTCGGGGATGGCGGATACGTTGGCCTTGGTCACCTCGATGTAGTAGCCGAACACCTTGTTGTAGCGGATCTTGAGCGAGGAGATCCCGGTGCGCCCCTTCTCTTGGGCCTCCAGCCGGGCGATGAACCCCTTACCCTCGCGGCTGATGGCGCGCAGGTCGTCCAGCTCGGCGTGGTAGCCGTCGGCGATGATGCCGCCGTCGCGCAGCACGAAGGGAGGATCCTCGACGATGGCGCGGGTGATCAGGTCGCAGATCTCCGCGAGGGGATCGATGCCGTCGTTCAGCTCCTGCAACAGGGGCGCCGCGCAGGCCGCCACCTGGTCCTTGATGGCCGGCAGCCGGGACAGCGACGCCTTGAGCGCGGCCAGGTCCTTGGCGGAGGCGGAGGCGAGACTGATGCGCCCGTTCAGCCGCTCCAGGTCGTAGACCCCGGAGAGGAGCGTCTTCAGTTCGGCGCGCACCCCGGGGAATTCGATCAGTTCCTGCAGCGCGTCCTGGCGGCCGCGGATCTTCTCCTGGTCCATGAGCGGGTAGTTGATCCACTGCTTGAGCTTTCTCCCCCCCATGGCGGTGACGGTCCGGTCCATGAGGCCCAGCAGCGCCCCCTTGCGCTTGCCGTCGGAGATGGTCTGGGTCAGCTCCAGGTTGCGCCGGGTCGACTCGTCCAGGAGCAGGTGCTGGTTCTGGTTGTACGGGGTGATCCCGGTGACGTGGGGGGCGTTCCCCTTCTGCGTGTCCACCAGGTAGTGCAGCACGGCCCCCGCGGCGAGGAGCGCGACCGGGAGGGCATGGCACCCCAGGGTCTCGGCGGTGGCCCCCTTGAACTGGTTGCCGATCAGGCGGTTGCAGTAGTCGCTGTCGTAGACCCACTCCTCGAAGTAGGTGACGCTGCGGTCGGTGGCGGCGGGCGCCATCTCCTTGGCCCGTTGCGGCTCGCGGAAGGAGGAGGGGAGGATGATCTCGCGCGGCGCGATGCAGGCCACCTCGGCCAGCGCGGCCTGCAGCCCGGAGAGTTCGGTGACCCGGAACTCGCCGGTAGAGAGGTCCAGGCAGGAGAGGCCGTAGCAGTCGCCGTCACAGCAAAGGGCCAAGAGGTAGTTGTTTTCCTTGGGGGAAAGGGAGGCGTCCTCGACCACGAGCCCCGGCGTGATCACCTTGACCACCTCGCGCTTCACGATCCCCTTGGCGAGTTTGGGGTCCTCCGCCTGCTCGCAGATGGCGACCTTCTCGCCTGCCTCGACCAGCTTGGCGATGTAGGGGGCGCAGGAGTGGTAGGGGACTCCGCACAGGGGGACCTCTGAACCGTCGGCGTTTTTGTTGCGCGAGGTGAGGGTGATACCGAGTATGCGGGAGGCCTTCACCGCATCGTCCAGGAACATCTCGTAGAAGTCGCCGCATCGGAAAAAGAGGATGGCGTCGGGGTGTTCTGCCTTAATCTCGAGGAACTGCCGCATCATGGGCGTCATTTCAGACATTTGGAAACCTTTTCGGGGGAAGAGAAACGCCGGCATCTTAGCAAAATAGCGGGTCCATGTAAAGCTTCCGCGCCCGGGAACCGGCCTGCGGCGAGGAGGGGGGGCGGCTTTTTGCGCGCGGCAACCTAAAAACGCTTTTTTTGCTCTCGCTCTCTGGAGCTTTGCGACAAATACCTTAAAATTGTCCAATGTTTTTTCGGGGCGGCGCCCGCCCTGCGGCCTCCGGTTCCGGCTGCAGAACAAGGGCGCGCGGCGACGCAGGCAAGAGCGGACCGGCACCACCAGGGGGTGCCGGCAAAGGGAGGTGCAGCATGGGGCACGGGCGTAAGATCTCGGTGGTGGGGCTTGGCTACGTCGGGCTGCCGGTGGCGGTCGCCTTCGGCAAGGTGCGCAGCACCATCGGCTTTGACATCAGTACGAGAAGGATCGACGAGTTGCGCGCGGGGTGCGACCGGACCGGCGAGGTGGCCTCCGAGGAGCTGGTGAGCGCGGACATCTGTTACACCAACAGGATCGAGGACCTGCGCGAGGCGGACTTCCACGTGGTGGCGGTCCCGACGCCGGTCGACCCGGCCAACCAGCCGGACTTGACCCTCTTGTGCAGCGCGTCGGAGACCGTGGGCAAGGCGCTCAAGAAGGGGGACATCGTGGTCTACGAGTCCACCGTGTACCCGGGGGTCACCGAGGAGATCTGCCTTCCGATCCTGGAGCGGGTCTCCGGGATGAAGAGCCCGGACGACTTCACGGTGGGGTACAGCCCGGAGCGGATCAACCCCGGCGACAAGGAACACACCTTCACCAGCATCCTCAAGGTGGTGTCGGGCCAGGATCCCCGCACCCTCGACGTGATCGCGTCGGTCTACTCCGAGGTGGTGGTCCCGGGGGTGCACCGGGCCCCCTCGATCAAGGTGGCGGAGGCGGCCAAGGTGATCGAGAACACCCAGCGCGACCTGAACATCGCCCTCATGAACGAACTGGCCCTCATCTTCGACCGGCTCGGCATCGACACCAGCGAGGTCCTGGCGGCGGCGGGGAGCAAGTGGAACTTCCTGAACTTCAAGCCGGGGCTGGTGGGCGGGCACTGCATCGGGGTCGACCCGTACTACCTCACTTACCAGGCGGAGAAGATCGGCTACATCCCGCAGGTGATCCTGGCCGGGCGGCGCATCAACGACGGCATGGGGAAATTCGTGGCCCAGCGCGCGGTCAAGGAGATCATCAGGGCGGGGCACCACGTGCTCGGCTCCTACGTGACGGTACTGGGGCTCACCTTCAAGGAGAACTGCCCGGACCTCAGGAACTCCAAGGTGGTGGACATCCTGAACGAGCTGGGGGACTACGGCCTCAAGGTCCAGGTCTGCGATCCGATGGCGGATCCCCACGAGGCGAGGAGCGCCTACGGGGTGACGCTCAAGGACCCGGACCGGCTGCAACCCGCAGTCGCGGTGATCGCCGCCGTGGCCCACGACAGCTACCGGCAGTGGAGCCCGGCCAAGTTCGCGAGCCTCATGGTGGAAAACCCGGTGCTGATCGACGTCAAGGGGATCTACGACCCCCGCCAGATGGCGGCGGCCGGGATCAGACTCTGGTGCCTGTAGGATGTGGGGGAGGGGATGAGAGAGGGACACAGCTACCCAAGGGAACTGGTCGCCTTCATCTACGCCAGGTGGCGGGACGAAGCCTTCCTGGACCGGGTCTGCCCGGAACGGGAGCAGGGGAACCCGCAGCTTCCCGAGCGCGGGGTGCTGGAGCAGGTCATCTCCACCTGCTACCAGGCAAGCCTGTTGCGCGAGGAGGAGCGCCCGGTCATGTTCCGGCTGATCATCCGGGACTCCTATCTCTTCGCCGCCCAGGAGGGACCCCCGACCGGGATGCACCGGCTCATCTTTTCCAGGACGCGCCCGTTCAACGAGTACGAACTGCACCGCCTGGCCCCCGCCGCCGACTTCTACCGGACCCTGATCGGCATCTTCATCGATCCCGCCCTCGGGGCCCAGATCTGGGGGCTGCTCCACTCCGGGACCCGGTGGATGCATGCCGTCTACGGCGGCCGCAAGACCTCGCCCCCCATGCCGCCCAGCCTCGTGGTCTACGTCACCGGTCCCGGGCAGATCTCGGTCTGCATCGGGGACGAGATCATCGCGTCGCTGAACGGGGGGCAGATCAACTGTCCGACCCTGGACGTCTTCAACTCGGACTGGATGAGAAAGAGCCTCTCCCCCTTGAACGACGAGACCTTCGCCCTGCACCGCAAGGCCCGGCAGCGTGCGGAGCGCCCCTGGGCCGACCTCGACCCGGAGTTCGGCAGCAAGATCGGACAGCAGGCGATCCGCCGCATCATCAGCGTGATCAGGAACTCCAACCACGGCGGGCTGCTGGTCTACCTGCCGGCGGATATGGCCGACGAGATCATGGAGCAGAACCCGTACCTGACCCTGAAGTACCAGTTCCTGGAGTTCGATTCGCGGCAGCGCTTCCTGTCGCTCACCCTGCGCATCATGAACACCCTGGCCGAGATCAACGAGAGCGCGGCCGCCGAGGGGAGGATGGTGGGGTGGCACGAGTACGTGAACAGCAAGAACGAGAACATCGCGCTGCTGGACGAGGCCATCTTCGACGTCGCCCACTTCATCGCGGCCCTTTCCGCCGTGGACGGCGCGGTGGTGATCACCAAGCGGCAGGAGCTGCTCGGCTTCGGCGGGGTCATCTCCGGGGACCTGGACAGCGTGGGGATGGTGGCGCACGCCCTGGACACCGAGGGGGGGCAGTGCGAGTCGGTCCTGAGCGAGGGGGTGGGGACCCGGCACCGGGCGGCCTACCGCCTGTGCCAGCGGCTGCACCAGGCCATAGCCATCGTCATTTCCCAGGACGAGAGTGTCCAGATCGTGCGTTGGCATAACGGTTCGGTCACCTACTGGGACCAGGTCCCGACCGGTGTGCCGGGGTTCTAGGGGAAAACGGGAGAGCAAGTCATGGGAAACGACATCAACGTGGTCTTCATGGGGAAATTCGGGTACCCCTCCGGCATGGCGTCCACCAAGCGCATCCAGCACTTCCTGGACTACCTGAACGGCTTGTCGACGACGACCAGGGTGCTGCAGCTGCGCTCGACGGGTGAGAACGTGGGCAAGGAAGAAGCCGGGAACTACCTGGGCACCGAGTACCGGCGCGTCGGAGTCGACCTGAAGCTGGACCGGTTCCTGGTCCCGGCGCTGTGGCGCTACCTGAAGCAGGGAATCGGGGCGTTGAAAGGGTGGCACATCCGGGGGGGGAGAAACGTCCTCTACAGTTACGGCGGCGTGACCCTGGAAAGCGTCCTCTTCATTCTGGCCGCCAAGCGGCTGGGGTACCTGGTCATCTTCGACATCGTCGAGGACAACACCTTCATCGACGACAAGCTGAGCCTCCCCGGCAAGATCAGGTGGGCCGCCGGGGAGATCCTGGACCGGTTCTTCCTGGGGCTTGCCGACGGCGTGGTGGTGATCTCCAACTACCTGAAGGAGCTCTACGCCAGGAAGGTGGCCACCTCGGTGCCCCTGGTGCTCATCCCCATTTCGGCGCGCTGTGCCGGCGAGGACCGCCCGGGGCGGGAGCCGGGGCCGATGAAGATCGTCTACGCGGGGTCCTTCGCCAAGAAGGACGGCATCGACCAGTTGCTGGACGCCTTCGAGAAGGTGCAGGAAAAAAAGGGCAACTGCACCCTCATGCTCTGCGGCACCGGGGCGAGCGTCAAGCTGTACCAGCCGCGCATCGCCGCCAACCCCGCCATCCAGTACATCGGCTACCTGGAGGACCGCGCCTTCTACCGGTTCCTTTTGGGGGCGGACGTCCTCTGCGTGACCCGGACCGGCTCGACCTACGCCAACGCCGGCTTCCCCTTCAAGCTCGGTGAGTACCTTGCCACCGGCAACCCCGTCATCGTCTCGGACGTCGGGGACGTGCGCCGCTACCTCAGTCACATGGAGGATGCCATCATCGTGGAGCCCGGGAGCGTCTCCGCCATTGCCGGCGCCCTCGAGTACTGCCTCGACCACCCGGAGACGGCGGCCAAGATCGGCCGGAGCGGGGCGGACAAGTGCAAGCGCTACTTCGACCCGGACGCCAACGGCAACCTGCTGATGCAGCTGATCCGGAGACTGTAAACCCGCGCCGCAACCAAACGGCGCGCATCGCTTTCGCTACCTTCCTTCTTCACCCGCTCACCGCGCAAGTCTGACGCCTCAGTCCGCGTCCACGTTGCGCACCCCCTCCGGCTTCCACGCCGGTGATATCACTTTGGCGCCGCACTCCTTGCCGAGCAGGGTGCCGAAGGTGACCGAGAAATCCCCGAACCTGTTGTTGACGTGATCCATGGCGCTCGCCACGAGCGCCTTTTTACGTTCGCTCTCGAACAGGGGCAACTGTTCCGCCTGGTGGGTGAGGTTGGTGATGCGCACCCCCAACAGCCGCACCGGCTGGGCCAGTTCCAGCTGGTCCAGCAGCTGCACCGCATCGCGGTAGATCTCGTCGCTGTTGTTGGTGGGGGCGGAGCGGCTCATCTGGCGCGAGAAGGTGGTGAAGTCGGGGTAGCGGACGGTCAGGGTCACCGTCTTCCCCGTCACGCGGTACTTCCGGGCGCGCCTGCCCACCATCTCCGAGAGCTGCAAGAGCACCGCCAGTATCTGCGGGCGCTGGCAAAGGTCCGTGTCCAGCGTGGTGCTGTGACCGACGCTCTTCACCTCCTCGGCCTCCTCCTCAGGGACCACCGGGGCGTCGTCCACCCCGAGCCCCATGTAGTGCAGCCGCTCCCCGGTGACGCCGAACTTCTTCCTGAGGATGTCGACCGGGAACCGGGCCAGCTCGCCGCAGGTCCTGATGCCGAACGCCGCCAGCTGCTGCTGTGTCTTGGCCCCGATGCCGCACAGCTCCTGGATCGGCAGCCGTTCCATGACCCGGGCCACCTGGTCCGGCGCGATGACGGTGAGGCCGTCGGGCTTTTGCATGTCGGAGGCGAGCTTGGCGAGGAGCTTGTTGGGCGCGATGCCGACCGAGCAGGTGAGGCCGAAACGCTCCCTGATGCGCTCCTTGATCATGCGGGCGATCTCCTCGGGCGGCCCGAACAGGTTCAGGCTCCCGGTCACGTCCAGGAAGGCCTCGTCGATGGAGAACACCTCCACGAGCGGGGTGTACTCGCGCATGATGCCGATGATCTGCTTCGAGGTGTAGCTGTACTTCTTGTTGTTGCCGACCACGAAGATCAGCTCCGGGCACTTCTGGCGCGCCTCCCAGGTGTTCATCCCGGTCCTGACCCCGAAGGCGCGCGCCTCGTAGGAGCAGGTGGTGATGATGGTGCGCTTGGCCGCGCCGATCACCGCCACCGGTTTCCCCTGCAGGGCGGGGTTCGACTGCTGCTCGACCGAGGCGAAAAAGGCGTTCATGTCGATGTGCAGGATGATCCTGTTCTCTGCCAAGTGCTACTGCTCCTCGACCCCCACGAGGGTCCAGTTCTGGTCGGAGGTGTCGTACATCAGCTCATAGAGGTTGCTGTCGTCGCAGACCGCGAAGTGCAGCCGGGTGGCTCCCCCCAGCGAGTCCCGCCAGCTGTAGGCCAGGCGGGTGACGCAGCACTTTTGCCGGCGCCACTCGAACCAGACCGGCCGGACCCCGGCGCCGGGGGCGAAGATGGCCGCCACCCTGACACTGTCGCACAGGCGCTGCATGAAATTACTCCATCTGCCGGTAGATGCCAACAACTTTCCCCACGATGGAGACCTCGCCGTCCCCCTCGTGCACGAAGATGGGATCGTAGTTGGGGTTTTCCGGCTGCAGGCGGATCCGGTTCGCCTCGCGGTAAAAACGCTTCAAGGTCGCCTCGCCCGCCACCATGGCCACCACGATGTCCTTGTTGTGGGCGTCGGGTTGCGGGCGTACCAGGGCAAGGTCCCCCTCCTTGATGTGGGCGTGGATCATGGAGTCCCCCTTCACGCGCAGGAAGAAGGTCCCCCCCTTGTCCAGTTGCGAGCGGTCGATGGTGAAGTGCCCCTCGATGTCCTCGATGGCCGGGTGCAGCACCCCGGCGCGCACCGTCCCCACGATGGGGAGGCTCGCCCCCTGCCCCTGCCGGTTCAGCGTGATGCCCCGGGTGCTCCCCTCCTGGCGGCGCAGGTACCCCTTCTTCTCCAGCGCCTCCAGGTGCTTCAGCACCCCCAGCGTGCCGGTGACCCCGAGCTTGGCGCCGATCTCGCGCAGGGTGGGGGGGTAGCCGTAGTCCTCTATATGCCGGGAAATGATATCCAGCACCTGCTGTTGTCGTGACGTCAGCTGCTCCATCTAAAACCACCTCCTGGTTATCTGATGGCAACCTTACCAGATGGTAACCATGCGCTGTCAACTGCAAAAAGGTGTGTTGTCTCGCTCCTTGAGAATTAGTAATTTCCAATTATAGTGAAGCGTCGTTCCTGGCATCGGCAGCGCCAGTCCAACTGAAAAGGAGGCAGCCATGGCAAGCGAGATAGGGCATACAAAAATCGCAACTTGGGGGGGGGCACCGAGGCGGGCGCCAGCGGGCGGCGGGGACGGTCGGAGCGCCCCGCGCGGGGGCGCCAGGGAGGGGCGGGGCCGAGGGGCGGTGCTCGCCTTGTGCGTACTGGCGGCATGGCTCACCCTGCAGCCGTGCCCGTCCTGTCTGGCCGCGGAGGAGCCGGTATACCATACCCCACTGGCCGGCGAGGCGAAGCAGGTCACCTTCATGGGACAGCAGGTGGACATACCGGCCGTGGACCGCACCAACATGACCTCCATCACGGTGGGGGCGTCGCTGCTGGCGCCGGCCCAGGGGCAGAGTCCCATCATCCCCGTGGCGGCCTTCTACCACCGGCGCATCACCGATAACAGCTACGGCCGGGCCATGGTCTCGGTTTTCGTCAACGAGCTCGATTACCTGCGCGACCTCGGGGGATGGGATCTGGTGGCCCAGTTCGACAACGACACGCTCCCGGTGGCGGGACGGGAGCTGCGTAACGGCGAGGAGATCCGCGGTACGGCGCTCTACCACGGGGTGGTGCTCGGCTCGCTCGGGGCCGGCTGGCGCACGCCGGTCTACCCCTTCCAGGTCGACAACGACCTGCGGGTGCAGCTGGTCGGGCGCGGGGGGTACTTCTACGCCCATCCGGAGAAGGACACGGCACCGGGGCTCTGGGTTCCGCCCAACACCCCCCTGTACGGGGCGCGGCTGCGCTGCCGTTACGACGGGCTGCGACGCAACCTGCTGGAGTTACCGCACCAGGGGGTGGCAGCCGGCTTCGACGTCGACTACCTGCACCGGGACCGGTGGCAGGGGGAGGGCGGTCCGGGCGACCGGGGCAACCGCGACTACACCCAGGTCGAGGGGCACCTGGTGGCGGCGGGCGGGGTGCCCGGGCTTTCCGAGCGCAACCGGCTCCTGTTCAGCCTCTACGGCGGCATGACCGCCCAGGGGAGGGGGGACCGCTTCAACGCCTTCCGCCTGGACGGCGCCCCCTTTCCGAGCGAGCAGTACGACCTCGCATGGCCGCACTACTCCGGCGTCATCTACGACCGGGTGCTGGCGCGCGGCTACGCCACGGCCAGCGCGGGCTACCGCCGCGAGCTCGCCTTCTTCCTCTACCTGAGCACGCTCGGTTCCTACATCTGGGCGGACCGCTCCAGTGCCGTCGGCAACAACCGGGTCGACTTCGACGAGATGCACGGCGCCGCCGCCACGGTCGCCCTGGACAGCGCCTTCGTCTGGGATTCGTCGCTGTACCTGGCCTGGAGCTGGGAGTCGGGGGTGATGCGCAACGGCCGTTCGGGCAACGGCGTCACGTTGATCTGGAACAAGCTTTTCTAAGGGAACACTTGCAATCGGAGGGGAATGGCCTTAATGTGGCAGCGCTTCACCCTCAGGGTGAGGGGAAGCTGACCAGGTAGTCGATGGCCTCGGGCGAGGCCTTGCCGGCGCTGAACTCCTTTATCTCGGGCATGAGCACCAGGCTGGCAAGCTTGGCGCCGTTGCGCGCGAGCTGCTCGGGGACCGCGTTCTTCACCCCGTGCCAGACACCGGTGAGGGCGACGATCTTGGTCTTGGGGGACTTCTTCAGGTACTGGCTGATGTTCATGGCCATGCCGGAGTTGCGCAGGGTCTGCGCCTCGCAGAAGTACTGGAAGACGCGCCCTTTGGCGACGTGCTTGAACACCTCGCCGAAGGAGTGCTTCAGGAACTCGGTATGCGGGTTGTTGAGGTCGCACATGGTCCCCTCGGGGAGGTTCCTGCGTTCCTCGGGGGTGAGGGCGGCGTACCCCTGGCGCGACACCTTGATCACCAGCTCCTTGGGCACGTTCAGGGCGATCATGGGGATCCTGTTGTCGCGGGCGAACATGAAGATGTCGCGGTACAGGCGCCAGTCGTAGGACCAGTTCCTGGCGAACACCTGCCGGAAGTCGGCCTCGGACATGGTTCCCGCTATGAAGGCGTCCAGCTCCTTCTGGCTGTCCGACTGCATCACCTCCACCCCGATGGCCAGGGGGAGCTTGCGGGCCTTGAGCTGGCGGATCACCTCCAGCTGCAGGTCGTGGTGGGGGGCCGCGTCGTGCACCTCGCCGATCATGACCAGGTCGGCGGTCTCGGCCTGGGCGCACAGCTGCTGCAGGGTGACCGCCTGGCGGTCGCTGACGCGGGTGATGGTCTGGCCGGCGCGCGCGCTGAAGGGAAGAGCCAAGGTGCAGAGGAGTACGAAGAACAGGGCGATGGTCTTGGGCATGGTCATCTAAGGTCCTGGGTCCGTTTGGTTTTGGAAGCTGCAGCCTACACCAACGGCGTTGAGATCACAAACGTTAATTGCTTCCTGGCCATAAGGGTGCAGGAGGCGCAAGGCGCGGGGTGCCGCGCCGGCAGGAGGTGCGCGTGCGGGTTATCGCCATGTTGTCATCGCTTCTTTTCATGCTGCTTCTGGTCTGCTCCGCCCTCCCGGCCGCGGCAAGCGGGGCTGCGGCCGTGGTCAGCCAGGAGATCGCGGTCACCCTGGACCCGCCCCGGCACGAGCTGGCGGGAGAAAGTCGCATCGCCTTCGCCCCCGGCAGCCGCAAGGTCCGGCTAAGCCTCGCCAGGCACGCCCGCGTCGAGTGGCTGCGCTGCGCCGGCCGCGACCTTCCCTTCACCTTCCGCTCCGGCGCCATCGACCTGGAACTGCCGCAGGGGGAAAGCAGCGTCACGCTTGCCTATCGCGTCAGCTTCAACGACCAGGTGTCCCGGCATCCCGCCGCAGGCGAGGACCCAAGCTACGGCGTCAACGCCACCATCGGCAGCGAGGGGACCTTCCTCGGGGGGGGCGCCCACTGGTATCCGGTGCCGGAGCAGGTCCCGGCCAGCCGCAAGGTCAACGTCGCCGCGCCGGCCGGAACGGAGGCCCTCACCTTCGGCGCCCGGCTGGCACGGGAGACCTCCGGCGGCGCCACCCGTTCGGTATGGCAGGAGAAAAGGCCGGTGGGGGAACTGTCGTTGTGCGCCGGACCGTACCTGGTCGAGGAGCGCAAGGCGGCCGGCATCACGCTCTACAGCTACTTCTACCGTGACAACGCCGAGCTCGCGCCACGCTACCTCGACGCCGCGGCGAAGTACCTCACCCTGTACCAGGAGCTTTTCGGCCCCTATCCCTTCGAGAAGTTCGCCGTGGTGGAGAATTTCTTCCCCACCGGTTACGGCTTTCCCTCCTTCACCCTGCTCGGGGGCTCGGTGATCAGGCTCCCCTTCATCGTCGATACCAGCCTGCCGCACGAGATCGCGCATTCCTGGTGGGGCAACGGCATCGATGTGGACCTCAGCGAAGGAAACTGGTGCGAGGGGCTGGTCACCTACCTGGCCGACTACCTCCTGAAGGAGCGCCGCTCCCAGGCCGAGGCTGCCGAATACCGCAGGCAGCTCCTCATCGATTACGCCTCCCTGGTCACGCCGGACAACGATTTCCCGCTCACCGCCTTCGTAAGCCGCAACGACCCCGCCTCCCGGGCCATCGGCTACGGCAAGGCTGCCATGGTCTTCCACATGATCCGCTCGCGGATCGGCGACGAGGCCTTCTTCAGCGCACTGCGGGAACTGGCGCGCCAGCGCATGTACCGCTCCGCCTCCTGGAGCGACCTCATGGCCGCCTTCGGGCGGGCCTCGGGAAAGGACCTCGCCCCGATCAGGCCGCTCATCGAGCGCACGGGGGGACCCCGGCTTGCCCTCACCGGAGTGCAGAGCAGGCCGCTGGCCGCGGGGTGGCAGGTGAGCGGAACGCTCAGGCAGTCCCCGCCCTACTTCGCGCAGGACGTCCCCCTGCGCCTGGAGGGCCCGGCGGGGGCGCTCACCCGGCCGGTGCCGGTCGCGGCGCAGGAGAGCACGTCCTTCCAGTTCCCCGCGCCGGGACAGCCGCAGCGCCTGCTGCTCGATCCGGATGCGGAGATCTTCCGTGTCCTCTCTCCCGGCGAGATTCCGGCCACCGTCAACAGCATCAAGGGGTCCGGCAAGCTGGTCGGGGTGACAACCCGGAACTGCCGCGTGGACCGGGACAGCTTCCGCGCCTTTCTTGCCTCGCTCTCGCAGGGCAACGCGGCGGTGGTCGACGAGGCGGACCTGAAACCGGGGCAGGCGGCGCGGCACGACCTCATCTTTTGCGGTCTCCCCCGCGACCCCGCGCTGCTCCCCGCCGGCACCGGTGCGGTGAGCCGGGGCGGCGAGCCCGAGCAGGGGGACACGCTGACCTTCACGGTGCTGCAGCGCAAGGCCCCCGAGCAGGGCGTGGTGGCCCTGTTCGAGCCGGGGTCGCCGGCGGCCGCGGCCCGGTACGGTGCCAAGGTGACCCACTACGGCAAATACGGCTATCTTCTCTTCGCCGGCGGCGCCAACCGCCGCAAGGCCACCGCTCCCCCCGCCGACGGCGCAGCGGTGGTCCGCTTCCCCGAGCAGAGCCCCTAGCGCTCGCCGGCGCCCCTCCCCGGGGCGCCGGTCCCGCCGCAGCCCCGCTTCGTCCCCGCGTCACCTTTCCGCCCTAAAAAAAGTTTGTTTTTTTGAATTAAAAATCATTTAAGTTATGCTTCCCGACGTCGATAAGCAGACTATCGTGCGTGCGGAGGGGGCGCCGAACTGGCCACTCTGCGACCTTTTTCCGTGCGAGACAGCGCCAACGGTTGGAAAACCACCGGCAGAACGCCGGGTCGCCCAGAAAAGGAGCTACGCCATGACAGTAAGTGATATCTCTTTGACCGCCGGCATGAGGACCAACCTTCTGTACCTGCAGAACACCAGCCAGCTGCTGAACCGTACCCAGCAGAGGCTGTCGTCGGGCAAGAAGGTCAACAGCGCCCTGGACAACCCGACCAACTACTTCGCGGCACAAAATGCCAACCAGCGCGCCAGCGACCTGTCCGACCGCAAGGACGGCATGTCGGAAGCGGTGCAGACGGTACAGGCCACCAACGCAGGCATCACCGCCATCACCGGTTTGATCAACGCCGCCAAAGGTGTGGCCCAGTCCGCCCTCTCCACCAGTGACACCACGGTCCAGTCCAAGCTGGCCAACCAGTACAACACCATCCGCAGCCAGATCGACAACCTCTCCTCGGACTCCGGATACCGCGGCCTGAACCTTTTGAGCAGCATCAACACCCTCACGGTCAACTTCAACGAGGACGCCGGCTCCACCCTGGACGTAGTGGGCTTCCTGGCCAACTCGGGGGGACTGAGCCTCTCCGCGGCCAGCGGCAACTGGCAGACCACTTCCGACATCACCACCGACACGGCCAAGATGGACAGCGCCATCTCGACCCTCAGGGTCAACACCCAGGCCCTGGCCGCCAACCTCAACATCATCACCACGCGCCAAAGCTTCACCGACGAGATGATCAACACCCTGCAGACCGGCGCCGACAACCTGACCCTCGCCGACATGAACGAGGAGGGCGCCAACATGCTCATGCTGCAGACCCGCCAGTCGCTGGGCACCACCTCGCTCAGCCTCTCGTCGTCGGCGGCGCAGTCCATCCTGAAGCTGTTCTAGTCTTTCCAGGCGGGGTGGCGCCAGCCATCCCGCTCCCACTCCCAACGTGGAACAAGGAGCGGGTATGAAAAAGTCACAGCTTATGACGGTATGCCGCCTGCTCCAGGATAGCCCGCCGGCCGGGAGTGACCACGGGGCGCTCGGCGCGGCGTCAACGGCAGGGGGAGAGGGCGAGGCGCCCGTTGATCTCAGGGAGGAAGGGGCCAACATGCTGCGCCTGGTCCAGTCCCAGCAGGAAGCGCAGACGCTTTTGGCGACCTCGTCGCGACAGGCCCAGGTGGTCCTGGGCCAGTTCTAGGTGCGCCGGTAACCCCCCGACAACCTGCACGTTTTTGCTAGAGGGGGTCTGGAAATTGCAGATGCTACAGCTTGAGGAGTCATAACCCGAAACTGGCTGAGGTAGCTGAAGCCGCAGCGCGAGGGGGCGGTTATGCTGGTTCAAGTAAACTGGACAAACAAGAGGTACGACTACGTGAAGGACTACATGCTCGACAGCCTGATCGAGGCCGGCGTCGTCGCCAGATTCCTGCGCTCTTCGGGGTGGGTGACCGTGGGCGTCGACCCGATCCGGTCGGGGAAAAACAAGGGGGGGTATCGCGGCCCCGAACGAAGGCACATGGGGGGAGCCGCGGCGTAACGGCAAGTGTCGGATACCTTGACACGACAGGAAAACCCTGTCGGGATCCTTGACAACGGTGGCACAGTGGATGGGACCCATTCCACATTTAGGTGCAAAAAAAGGCGATGCCCGGACGGGCGTCGCCTTTTCTTTTTTGGTGGAGAATTCGCTTTAACCTTGGCTGCACAGTGGTCTTGCGAACAAAGGGGCGCCTCGCGGCGCCCCGGGGTCTTTCCTGGCCCAGCTGCACCTTATGCGTTCCTGCGGCGTTTGCCCCAGACGGCAAGCCCCAGAAACCCGGCACCGAGCAGGATCATGGTACCCGGTTCGGGGACCGGCGGCGTAGTGGTGAGCCCGGCCTCGGTGAACGGCGTGGTGTAGGAGTGCGGGGTTTCACGGGAATCCTGCCCGTAGGCGACCACGAAGGTCCCGTTCTCCAGCGGGGCGCCGAAGGTGACGCCGATGGTGTTACCGCCGGTGATCATGGTGTCGTTCAGGGTATAGACGAAGATGCCGAAGAAGGCCGCGTCGATGTTGTTCACCGCGAGGTCGGCGTCATGCCAGTTGACAAACCTGTTGGACGCGTTGCCGCTCGGGTTGAGGCCGAGCCAGTCGTAGAGGTCATCGGCGGCGGGACCGAAGGACCCGGCATAGCCCGTGGTGACGTTCCAGGTGCCGGAGTAGGCGTTGGCGCCGCCGGCGGCACCGGTGCCGGTCGAGAGGGTGATGGAGGGTGCCTGGTACCCGCTATCGGCCCCGGGAACCCCGATGATCATCAAAAGCGGGTCGACCAGAGCGGGCTGGCCGTTGCCGTTCTCCTGAATGCCCAGGTAGGTGTTCGATATTGGCCTCACCTCGTTCCCGTTGTAGAGATACGTCCCGGTGCTGGGGGGATTGCCGATGTGCATCACCGCAGGATCCAGTGGGTCGGGAACCGAAACAGCGAAAGCTGCGGACGTTCCGAACATCGCGACGATTCCGATCAGAACAAGCAGTTTCTTCATGACACCCTCCTTTTTGTTTCTACGAACTTGGCCACGTGACCACCGTGCAGCAAATTACGGGCCGATCGGCTAAGTGCCCGTCATCACGGTGTTCGCGCTGGAGTCCACCGGCCAGGTGTAAAGGTGACCGACAGCGTGTCGCGGTTTTGCCTGCTAAGACGACGTGATAACGGTCAGTTGGCGCAGGGGAGTTTAGCCGGGGGTGTAACGGATTCCGACAGAGAGCCTTACCAGAGATGCCAGTTGCCGGTGCAAAGGATGTAGCAGGAGAGGGCGAGGTTGGTGGTGGCGTGTGCCAGCACGCACAGGGCGATGCTGCGGGTCTTGTAGCAGACGAGGTTGTAGACGGCGCCGGCCAGGATGCCGGACAGGACCTGGTGGTGCTCCAGGCCGAACAGCAAGGTGGTGATCAGAAAGGAGGAGAGGGTGAAATCGCCCACGCGCACCGAGTTGAACTGTGCACGCACCAGGTAGCGCAGCAGGAACGAGCGCCAGAAAAGCTCCTCCATGACCGGGACGACCAGCACGGCCCCGGCCACGCGCAGGCCGGTCATCACGACACGCACCGAACCCTCCGGGAGAAGGCCCGGCGCGAAGGGAGGGGGAGGCGGGGCCATCGGCATGGTCCAGGTGATAAAGATCCAGGCGATGAAGGTGGCCACCCCGACGGCAATGACCGCGGCGCTGCTTTTTACGTTGCGCAAATCGTCCAGGCATAGTTCACGGTACGTGTGCCGGCAGGTGATGAGGAGCGCCGCCACGGACAGGATCTTGACCGGGTATAGGTAAAGATGGGCCGCGGCGGGAAGGTGCACTACCCCCGCCTTTTGTGCCATGCCGAGCGCCTCCTGGACGGCGATGAACCCCATGTACAGCGCAAAAGGGAGAACGCGGCAGAGCGCCTCTCCGTGAAGCCGTGTCCGGAATGGGGAATGGGGCATGATTCTCCCTCAGAGCGTGGTGTCGGCAAAAGCGCGGGAGTAATTGTAGCAGGAACAGGACGAATTTAAAGTGCAGAATAAGCAGTGATTCACTATTTATGGGCAATAAGAATTTACCAATACTGTCTATTTGAATCCTGCACTGTATCTGATAGATAACGCCAAGACACGGCCTCTCTCATTGGTGTAATTAAATAGTTATTTAGTTAACTTGATCTTAGCAAGCCGCGTTGTACAATTAGCACCATACATTCAGTGAACGTTTCTGAGACAACGGCCCATGTCCCCGAGAGTGCACCCTTCGGCACAGGTTCTATCACCGCGAGAGGCAATGAGCGAGCTGTCCGTCACCGTCATCGACACGCCGGAGCAACTGCAGGGGCTGGCGCCTCAGTGGAACGAACTGCTGGCCGCGTCTGCGGCCGACGGCGTGTTCCTGACCTGGGAGTGGATGTCGGCCTGGCTTGGCTGCTGCCTCAAAGAGGGGCGCGAGCTCTTCGTCCTCTGCTTCTCGGAGCGGGGTCGCCCCGCCGGTGTCGCCCCTTTTTACCGGGAGCGTCGCAAGGGGGCGTTCGGGGTGCGCACCATCCGCTTTCTCGGGGCGCCGGAGGGGGGGAGCGACTACCTCGACGTGATCTGCCGCAGGGGATGCGAGGAGCAGGTGGCCGGGGCGCTGTACCGGTTCCTCTTGGAAGAGGGGAGGGGAAAGTGGGACCTCCTTCACCTGCAGGACATCCCCGCCGACTCCGTCTTCCTGCTCCGCTTCCTGGAACGGGTGGACGAGGCGGGACGGTATCTGGAGCTTGCCCCCGGCGCCTACTGCCCGGCGCTGGAGTTGGGGGAGAGCCGGGAGGACGGGTGGCCGCGGCGGGCTTCCGCCGGCTGTAAAAAGAAATACGAAAAGGAACTCGCCCTCTTGCAGCGGGAGGGGGAGGTGGTTCACCTGGTGGAGGAAGAGGCCGGCGCGGCGTCGCTTGAGCGCTTCTTCCGCCTCTACCGTGCCGTCAGCGGCAGGCCGGGCACGAGGCTTATCTCCCTGCTCCAGGGATACCTGGAGCGCCGTGGTCCCCGGGAGGGGGTGAGGATCGACACCCTGGCCGTGCAGGGAAAGGAGATCGCCTCCCTGCTTCATTTCCGGTATCGGGACTCCCTGTTCCTGTACCTGGTGGCGGTGGACAAGACGTTCAACCCCAAGGTCAGCATCGGACACCTCCTTCTGGGCAAGTGCATCCTGGACGCGGGTCAAAAGGGGTACCGCCGCTACGATTTTTTAAAAGGAGGCGAGCCGTACAAGTTCCATTGGGCCGCAGGCGGGCGGCGCAGCCTGCAGGTCAGGTTGTGGCGCAAGACCCCCCTGGGGCTGGCCGAGGCCTTGGCAAGGATGGCCCGCCAGGCGGGAAAGCTGCTCCTCAGGTAGGGAGCGTGGAAGGAGGCGTGTCATGCAAGGGGACGACAGGTGCCAACTGCAGGTGGTGTACCACTCGGGCGGTCCCCTCACCCTTTCCGACCGGGTGAGGACCTTCCTGCTGCGTCTGAACAGCGCGCTTAAAAGGCGCCTGGTGCACCACTTCAGCGCGATGGAAGAGGCGAGCGCGGCAGGGGCGAGCGCCATAAACCGGGCCGCAAACCGCCTCCTTTCCCCCCCCGGCGCCTGCTACCAGCCCGGGGATGAGGTCGAAGTGCTCACCATGGAGGAGATCCGGCGCACCCTGGACGACAACGGCTGCTGCGGCAAGCTGCAGTTCATGCCGGGGATGGCGCGCTACGCCGGGAAGCGGTGCACCGTCTTGAAGCCGGTGCGGACCATGTTCGACGAGCGCGCCTGGAAGATGGTCCGGGTGAAGGATACGGTGGTGTTGCGGGACGTGATCTGCGACGGCGTCGAGCTCTATGACAAGGAGGGGTGCGACCGCTGCTGTTACTACTTCTGGAAGGCCGACTGGCTGCGCAGGGTACGCTGACCATGGCCACGGACTCCACCCCGCTCACCGTCACGCTTGCCGACGGCTGGGAGGCGACCGCCTACCGGCAGTGGTCCTTCCCGCGGGAACTGCCCCCCCGCTGGAACGACCTGGCGCACGGCTACGGCGACCTCGGTGTCTTCCTCACCTTCGAGAGCTTCTCCTGCTGGTGGCGCTCCTTCGGCGGCGCCGCGCGCCCCCTGGTGACCGTCCTTGCGAGAGAGGGCGAGGTGAAGGGGATCTTCCCCTGTCGCCTGGTGACCGACGGCACGGGACCTGACAACGGCATCCGGTCCCTCGCCAACTGCGAGACCCACTGTTACGACTTCCTGGTGGCCGGCGAGGAGCGCAGCGCGGCGCTGTCGGGCTTTCTTTTGGCGGCGGCGCGGCTTTTCCCGGGAGAGACCATCACGATCGACAAGCTCCCCGCGGACGGACCGAACACGGCCCCCTTGCTGGAACTGCTCTCGCGCAGAAGCGGCTGTTCCCAGCATGGCTTCCACCCCAGCGCCCCCTTCCTGGAGGTGCCTGCAAGCGAGGCGGAGCTGTTGGCGCGCCTGTCGGGCAGGGTGCAGAATTCGCTCAAGCAAAGCCGGAAGCGGGCCGCCCGGGAGGGAGGGGTGCACCTGCAGGCGGTGACCGGCGGAGACGCCCTCGACGCCACCCTTTCCGAGCTGTTCGAGGCCGAGTACCGCAGCTGGAAGGGGGAGGCGGGGACGGCGATCAAGTGCCGGGCCGACGCGGAGAGCTACTACCGTGCCCTGGCCCGGTGGGCCGGGGAGAGCGGGGCGCTGGTCTTGTTCCTGCTCAGGCTGGAGGAGCGCGTCACCGCGGCCTGCTTCTGCCTGGCCCGGGGCGGCACCCTCTTCATCCTGAAAACCGGCTACGACCAGCGGTACCGGCATCTCGCCCCGGGGCTTTTGCTGCTGGCCGAGGTGCTCACCTGGTGCCGGGAGGCGGGGGGGTACCGGGTCTGCGACCTGCGCGGGGTCTGCGAGCCCTGGAAGATGGAATGGACCGACCGGACCGGGGCGAGCGGGACGGTCAGGATCTTTCCCGCCTCCTTTTCGGGCACGCTCAGCTACCTGACCCGTTACGGGTGGAAGGAGTTCCTGAAAAAATTACCCCCGGTCCGCTACGGGCTCGATCGGGTCAGGAGTAAGGGCGCCTGCGCAGCGGGCGCGCCCTGAGGCATTCCTCGTCGCCACAACTGCTGGGCCCCGAAGGGGAGGTGGATCATGGTGCTGGTCATCACCATCGACACGGAAGAGGACAACTGGGGCGGTTACACGGACCGGAGCTACTCCCTGGAGAACCTGAAGTGCATCCACGACCTTCAGGCCCTCTTCGACCGTTACGGCGTGCGCCCCACCTACCTGATCAACTACCCGGTCGCCACCGACCCGATGGCCATCGAGCTCTTCTCCGACCTGCTGGACCGCGGCAGGTGCGAGGTCGGCATGCACTGCCACCCCTGGAACACCCCCCCCTTCGAGGAGTCGCTGTGCTCCTACAACAGCATGCTGTGCAACCTCCCCGAGCAGTTGCAGTTCCGCAAGCTGGAAACGCTCAGAAACGCCATCTGCGACAACCTGGGCATTGCCCCGGCATCGTTTCGCGCCGGGCGCTGGGCCTTCGGCAGCGCCACCGCGCGCTCGATCCAAAGGCTCGGCCTCAGGATAGACACCTCGGTCACCTCCTATACCAGTTGGGCCGACTCCAACGGGGTCGACTACAGCAGGGTCCCCCCCCACCCCTACCGCTTCTCCTCCCGTGACATCTTTCTCAGCGACGACAGCGGTGAGCTCCTGCAGTTCCCGGCGTCGGTCGGCTTCCTGCAGCACGACTTCGAGATCTGCCGCCGCGCGCACGAACTGCTGAAGAAACCGCCGCTCAGGAAGATGCGGCTGTGCGGCATCCTGGACCGGTTGAGGCTGTTGAACAAGGTGGCGCTCTCCCCCGAGACCGCGACCGGGCCGATGATGGTCAAGCTGGCCGAGCGCTTCCGGGCCCTGCTCATCGGTTACCTGAACCTGTTCTTCCACTCGAACACGCTGGTCAAGGGACTCTCCCCCTTCAACAAGCGCGACGGCGATACCGAGCGTTTCTTCCAGAGCCTTGAGCAGTTTCTTCGCTACGCCCGGGATACCGGGATCGAGTGCTGCACCCTGAAGGAGGTTCGCCTTGGGGACTTCTGCCCCTGCGGCCGGGAGCAGCAGGAGTGCCGGGGCGCCGCGCGGCTCCTTCTGAACGGGACCAGGTCCGGCATATTCGACGCCGACAGCGCCGCTGTCCGTGCGGCGCGGGGAGGGGGCGCCGGGGAAGGGTCCCCGGCGCCCTGGGACCTGCCGCGCCGCGGCGGGAGGTAAGGGGGGACCCCCCATCCGCGGCCGTCCCGCCCGGGTGCATCAGGCGTTTTTGCGCCGCTTGCCGTAGACGGCCAGGCCGAGGAAGCCGCACCCCAGCAGGAGCATGGTCCCCGGCTCCGGAACCGGCGCCACCGACTCAACCATGAGCACCATGTCGTTGTAGTCCCCGTCGCCGCCGCCATAGGTGTCCTCGAAGCCGAGCACGTACTCGTTGGGGAGCCACGGCGTATAGGCCGGGCTGCCGGGAAGACTCACGTCTCCCCCTTGGCTCGCGTAGGCCACCATGTGGTCGAACCCGTCGGCGTTGCGGGCGGTGTCGCTGTAGAAGATGCCGGCGCCGTTGTCGAAATAAAAGCCGAATACGTTGGAGTCGAAGCGGTGATCGGTGAAGGTTTTGCGCGCGTAGTCGGCCACGGTCAGGGTGAGGTCCCGGTCGAAGCTGAAGGAGACCCTGGTCCCCGCGCCGGCCCTGCCGCTGAAGAGCTCGGCCCTGTTGTTGACGTTGCTCGTGTCGTAGATCCCGAAGCTGTTCACGCTGGTGTTGCCGGCGATCTCGAGGATCATGGTCGCCGATGACGTGCCGCACCCCCCGGTGGTCCACAGGGCGTCGTGCCGGTCCGGCATGTAGTCGGAGAAGGCGTTGACGCGGCTTACGCCTCCTGCGGTGATGCCGTCGAGGATCTGCTGCATGTTGAATTCCGAGCCGTCTCCCCCTCCTGAGGGGTTGATGGCCGTCGCTGTTGCGCTGTTTGCTGCCAAACAGAGCACCGCGGCGAGTGTTGCTGCTATCCGTTTCATCGTTGTCCTCCTTTGCTTGGGTTAATGTGCGAATACCAATAAAGCAACGGGCGTGCCATGCGGCGCACCCTGCTGAAACTGCGCCGTTTGCTGCCGGGCGGGGGAGGCGGCGCTGGGGCGGATGTAAAGATTCCCGACAGATGGGGGGGAGGGGGAGGTGTGTCCGCAGTATTGACATAAATTAATGTTAAAAAATTTATAGATGCGGGTGCCGGGAAGAGGCGTCCGACGGGGTAACCCCCTGGCTGTGCATTTCTTTGTCTGTATGAAAAAGTACGTTGATTGAACAAGTTTGCTCATATCCGCGCCCCCTTGTCACTCAGGCCGTCAAACATTTTGCTTGCGTTTTTGCCATTAAGTGTTAAATTTTCCGACATAGATTTTAATGTTTGTCGGTTCACTGTTTGGCAACGCCAGCTGCCTTAGTGGAGGTCCCGCTGTGAGAATATCGCTCCTGCTTCTGGTTGTAGTCGCGACGTGTGCTGCCTGTGGCAGCAAGACCAAAGAGACCCTCTATGAGGAGGGGGTGAAACAGATGCAGTCCAATCCGAGCGCGGCGGTGGTTTACCTTAAAAACGCGCTGGAAAAGGACGCCAACTTCTTCGAGGCGCGCTTCCAGCTCGGCAAGGCCTACGCTGCGCTGGGGAAGGCGGAGCAGGCGGAAAAGGAATTCAACAAGGTCCTCACCCAGAACCCCTCCCGGGACGAGGTGGTCCTGGAGCTCGCCAGGCTTGCCAGCACCACCGGCAAGGGAGAGCGCGCCGCGGAGCTGTCGCAACAATACCTTGCCCGGCATCCCGGGAGCCCCGAGGGGCTCGAGGTGGCCGGTGAGGCGCACGCCGTGGGCAAAAGGTATCAGGAGGCCCTCTCGTTTCTGACCCGCGCCGTGAAGGCGGATCCCGGGCGCGCGTCGGCGCGGCTCGCCCTCGCCACGGTGCAACTCTCCATGGGGCGAAGCGATGCGGCGGGGCAGGAGCTGGGCCAGTTGCTGGCCGCGGACCCGCGCAACCTGAAGGCGCTCTACATGCAGGCGAACCTCGAGCTCGCCGCCGGGCGCAGGGACCGGGCCGCCGCGGCCTACGAGCGCATCATCAAGCAGGACGGCAACCAGGTTCCCGCACGCTTCAGGCAGGGGGCGATCTGGCTCGAGCAGGGGGAGCCGGGCAAGGCCGACGCCGCAGCCGACGGGCTCATCAAGGATTTCCCCACGCGGGGGGACGGCTACCTCCTGAAGGGTATGGTCGGCTACTACCGCAAGAACTACACCGACGCCATCGCGCAGCTGCAGCAGTCCAACAAGCTCGCCCCCACCCTCGAGGCCTACCACTTCCTGGGGCTTTGCTACTACAGCAAGGGGGAACTGGAGACCGCGCTGTCACAGTTCCGCGTCATCCTCGACCGGATGCCCGACTCCCGGCGCGCCCGGCTCATGACCGCCCAGATCCTGCTGATGCAGAAGCGGACCGAGGATGCCGCAGCCGAGGTGAAGAAGGTCCTCGCCGCCAACGACGCGGACGCGACGGCGCACAACCTTTTGGGGAGCGCCTACGTGCTCCAGGGGGAATTCGAGGAAGGGATGCGCGAACTGGACCGGGCGACCAGGCTCGACCCGAAGCAGGTGAGCGCGTACCTGAGGAAGGGGGCCCTCTACTTCAGCAAGGGGAAGGAAGCCCAGGGTGAGAGCGAGCTTTTGAACGCCGTGAAGGCCTCACCCGACGCGCAGACCGGCAGGCTGTTGCTTGCCTCGCACTACCGGCGCCTGGGCAAGAGCGACAAGGCTGCCGCCCTGTTGCAGGCCGGGCTCACCGGCGGGAAAGGGGACGCCCCCCTGTACAACGCGCTTGCCGCGCTGCAGCTCTCCGCCGGGAAAAAGGACGAGGCGGTGGCAAGCCTCGAGGCGGCCAAGAAGGCGGACCCGCTCCTTGCCGCGAGCTACCACAATCTCGCCGGCGTCTACGCCTCCCAGGCCGACTACCAGAAGGCGATAGCCGAGCTCACCCTGCTGCAGTCGAGGGTCCCCGGCAACCTCCAGGCGCTGCTCGGGCTCGCTTCGCTGAACGAGGTCGCCGGCAGGGACGCCGAGGCCCTGGCCTGGTACCAGAAGGGGGCGGCGACCGGCAAGCTCGACGGCTACCTGGCCCTTGCCGCCTACCAGCAGAAGAAAACGCCGCAAAAGGCGCTCGCCACCCTGGAGGAGGCGATCAAGCGCGAGCCGCACTCCGCGGCACCGGTCGAGGCGAAGGGGCGCCTGCTGCTCTCCCAGGGGGAGCCCCAGAAGGCGCTCAGGGCCTTCGAGGATCTCTCGGCCATAGATGAGGAACGGGGCGCCTTCCTGAGGGTCGCCGCCTACCTCGCCATGAAGCAGGGGGGCAAGGCCGTGGAGCAGGCCAAGGGGTACATCGCGCGCCGTCCCGACTCGGTGCGGGGCTATCTCCTTTTGGCCAACGTGTACCAGGGGACCGGCGACACCGCCTCGGCCCTCGCCCAGGCCTCGCGCGCCGTGGAGGTCGACCCGGCAAGCGTCCAGGCCCGCATCCTCAAGGGGGAGCTGCACCGCGCCAGGAAGGACTATCCGGCCGCCCAGGCCTGTTTCCAGGGTGCCCTCAAGGTGCAGCCGGACTCGGTGCCGGCACGCTTCGCCCTGGCCTCGCTCCTGGAGGGAAACGGCAAGAAGCGGGAGGCCGCGCAGCGCTACCGGGCCATCGTGGAGTTGAACCCCAGGTACGTGCCGGCGCTCAACAACCTGGCCTACCTGAGCGCCGACGGCTACGGCAGCAAGGAGCAGGCGCTGCGCTACGCCATCGATGCCTACCGCCTTGAGCCGGGCAACGCAAGCGTCACCGATACCGTGGGGTACGCCCTGTACAAAAACGGGCGCAGCCAGGACGCGGTCAAGGTCCTGGAGCGGGCGGCGGCGCTTTTGCCCAAGGACCCGACGGTGCGCTATCACCTGGGGCTTGCCTACCACCAGGCGGGAGACCGCGCCCGTTCCCAGAAGGCGCTGCAGGACTCCCTTTCCCTGGGGGAATACCCGGACAGCACGGCGGCGAGGACCCTCCTGGCCCAGTTGAAGCGCTAGCCGTTTTAGAGAAGCCATGGATCTGCGCGTTCCCTTTTACATCTGCACCGACGCTGTGCTGGCCCTGATGTCGCTGGTGTTGGCAGCCGGGGTCCGCTTCGGTCGGTTCACCCCCCGCGGGGAGTGGGATTTCACCACCGGCGTCAAGGCCGGTGCCATCTTCGTCCTGGTGGCGCTGTTCTCCTCGTACCTGATGGAGGTGTACACCCTCCCCAGGGACAGCAGAAAGCGCGACATCCTGGCCACCTGCGTCCAGGGGGGGTGCGCCGCCTTCTTCTTCCTCTCCGTGGTGTACTACCTCGCCCCGGAGCTGATGCTCGGGCGCGGGGTGCTCTTCTTCGCGCTGGGCTTCTTCGTGCTGTTCCAGTTCGCCTGGTACGCCGCCTCGGGGATCGGGGCGCGCAGGGTCCCCTTCTCCAAGCGGGTCCTGATCCTCGGCTCGGGCGACCTTGCCTGCCAGCTGGGGGGGCTGCTGGCCTCCCAGCCGGGTCGCTTCACCCTGGCGGGGTACCTCGAGTGCCAGGGGGAGGGGCGCCCGGTGCAGACGGTGCACCAAAAGGAGCTCTTCGGCTCCCAGGTCGTCCCCAGGTGCGGGGATCTTTTGCAGACCGCAGGCGAGTACAAGGCCTCGGCCATCGTGGTGGCGCTCGCGGAGAGGCGCGGCGTGCTCCCCCTGCAGGAGATGATGCGCTGCAAGCTAAACGGCGTCGAGGTGCTGGACGCCCCGGCGTTCTACGAGATGGTCCAGGGGAAGCTCCTTCTGGAGGAGATGACCCCCTCCTTCATCATCTTCTCCAGCGGTTTTCACCGAAGCGCCTTCGCCAAGGTGTACAAGCCCGCCATGGACGTGGTCCTGGCGCTTGCCGGGCTCATCCTGGCCGCGCCGCTGTTCCCGTTCATCGCCCTGGCCATCAAGCTGGACTCGCCGGGGCCGCTACTTTTCAAGCAGGTCCGGGTGGGGCAGGGGGAGCGCCACTTCACCCTTTACAAGTTCCGCTCCATGCGGGTGGACGCCGAGCGCGAAGGGGCGGTATGGGCGGTCAGAAACGACGCGCGCATCACGCGGGTGGGCTCCTTCTTGAGGAACTCGCGCATCGACGAGCTCCCCCAGCTCTACAACGTGCTCAAGGGAGACATGAGCTTCATCGGCCCCCGCCCCGAGCGCCCCGAGTTCGTGGAGGACCTGAAGCGCAGCATCTCCTACTACTCCAAGCGCCACACCATAAAGCCCGGGCTGACCGGCTGGGCCCAGGTGCGCTACCCCTACGGCGCCACGGTAGAGGACGCCATCGAAAAGCTGCGCTACGACCTGTACTACATCAAGAACCTCTCCTTTCTCCTGGACATGGAGATCCTCTTCGAGACGGTGAAGGTGGTCCTGTTCGGACGCGGCAGGTAGGTTGGGTTGACAAGGCGGCCGGCGCGCCGCATCGGGAGGACGTCATGAAAGTCGTGCTTTTGCTTTTGCTGCTCCTTGTGTCCCTCGCCCCCGTGAGCGTGAGGGGCGCGGACTACGTGATCGGGGAAGGGGACAGCCTCGACATCTCCGTGTGGGGGGTGAAGGAGTTGAACTTCCCGGTGAAGGTCCGCCCCGACGGCAAGATCACGGTGCCGGGGCTGGGGGAGGTGGTGGCCAGCGGTGCCACCCCGAGCCAGCTCCAGACCATGCTGGGGGGGCGCCTTAAGGAACTGGTGAAAAACCCCATCGTCACCGTGACGGTCCGGGAGATCACCAACTCCAAGGTCTACGTCTTCGGCTCGGGGGTGAAGGCCGCGGTCTACGACCTGTCCCGGCGCACCACCTTGCTCCAGCTTTTGTGCACCCTCCCCGAGGTGAAGGCCGCCGATCTGAGAAACGCCTATCTCTTGCGCGACGGCAAGAAGGTGAAGACCGACCTGCACCGCCTGTTCATCCAGGGGGACACCACCCAGGACCTGCCGCTTGAGTCCAACGACTCGCTCTTCGTGCCGCTTTTGCAGGACCGCAGCGTCTACATTATGGGGGCGGTGGCCGCGCCCAAGGCGATCGAGTACCGCGAGGGGATGAAGGTGATGGAGGCCATCCTCGAAGCGGGGGGCTTCACGAGGTTCGCGGACCAAAACGACGTGGTGGTGCGCAGAAAGGACGGGGACAAGGCCCAGGCCCTGGAGGTGAAGGCGAAGAGGCTCTTCAAGGACGGCGACCTGTCCCAGAACATCGAGTTGAAGGCCGGCGATTACGTGATGGTCAAGGAAGCGTTTTTCTAGCGGACAGGAGGTAAGCCGTGCAGGAATCGGAATACAGCAAGTACATGCAGCTCGTGGCCAGGCGCAAGGAGCTCTTCGTCGTCTGCGCCCTGGTCATCATGACCGTAGTCTTCCTGGTGAGCTACCTCTTGCCGAGGAAGTACGAGTCGTCGAGCACCGTATTCATCGAGAAGAACGTGATCTCCGACCTGGTGAAGGGGCTCACGGTGACCCCCTCCATGGACGACACCATCAACGTCCTCACCTACGCCATCACCAGCCGCACCCTGCTCACCAGGGTGGTGGACAGCATGGACATGAACCTCGGCAGGGATGGAAACGAGGAGCTCATCAAGGACCTGCAGAAGAACCTGACCGTCAAGGTGAAGGAGAAGAACAACCTCTTCACCATCTCCTTCGTGCACAACGATCCGCGCATCGCGCGCGACCTGGTGAACACGCTGGTCCGCTTCTACATCGAGGAGAAGACTTCCTCCAAAAGGGGCGAGTCCTACGACGCCACCAGGTTCCTCTCCGAGCAGATCCAGAACTTCAACCAGAAGCTGCAAAAGGCCGAGGACGAGGTGAACAGCTACAAGAGGTCCCAGGGGGGGGTGATCTCCATCGACGAGGGGAAGCTCTTCGAGGAGATCAACGTGGCCCAGCAAAAGCTCTACGATCTGGAACTGCGGCGCCGCCAGCTGGAGGGGATGCGGCAGGTCACCAGGAAGGCCAACGATCCGCTGCAGGCCAAGCTCGGCGCGCTGCAGAAGAGGCTGGACGACCTGCGGGTGCAGTACACCGACGGCTACCCCGAGGTGGTTACCGTGAAGGGTGACATCGAGGCGGTCCGGGAGCAGATGAAGGCGCGCGGGGCCGCCGAGGCCCAGCCCCTGGACCCGCAGGAAATGGCCAAGATCGACTCCGAGATCGCCGCCCTCAGGGTGACCGAGGAGGGGCTCAGGCGCCACATCGCCGCCAACCGGGCCACCCTGCAGCGGATCCCCGAGGCGAAGGCGGGGCTCGCCAAGCTCGAGGTGGAGCGGGAAAACCAGAAGAAGATCTACGACGAGCTCTACTCCCGGCACGGCCAGTCCGAGGTCAGCAAGCAGATGGAGGTGCAGGACAAGTCCACCACCTTCCGTGTCGTCGACCCGGCGGTGCTCCCCACCCGCCCCGCGAGCCCCAACCGCCTGGCGATCATGCTCTTGGGCATCGCCGGCGGGTTGGCGGGAAGCCTGTTCCTGCTGGTCATGCTGGACCAGTTCGACGCCTCGGCGAAGGACGTGGAGTTCGCCAAGTCGCTGGGGGCGCCGCTGCTCGCGGTGGTGCCACGCATGCAGGTGAGCGAGGACGTGGCCCGGGCGCGCCGGAAGAGCCAGGGGGTGTTCGCCGTGGCCGCGCTCTACTTCCTGCTCCTTCTGGCCTTTCCAGCCATGGAGTTCATGGGGCTTCCCTACATGGACCGGGTCCTGGACCGGGCGACCCAGGCGGTGTCCCCCCAGCTGGCCCGGGGGCTGGTGCGCTGACCTGACGAGTTGCAGCTCAATAAAGCGAGGGTGATATGAGCAGAATCGAAATGGCAATGGAAAAGGCGGCGCGTCTGAGGCAGGAGGGGGAGGGGGAGCCGGCGCGGCAGGCACCCCGGACCACCGACGCGCAGGCGGTTCCCCCGCAGGTCCCCGCGGCGCAGGCGCTGACCCCGAAAAACCCCTTCCTGGTCACCATCCACGAGCCGCACAGCCAGGCGGCCGAGGAGTACAGAAAGCTCAAGAGCGTGCTGGTTAATCTGACCGACGGCGACCCCTTCAAAAACGCCATCATGGTCACCAGTTCCGTCCCCGGCGAGGGGAAATCGCTCACCGCGCTGAACCTCGCGGTCAGCCTGGCCCAGGGGCTCGACCACACCGTGCTCCTCGTGGAGGCCGACCTGCGCCGACCCTCCCTGCACCGCTACCTCGGCTTCGAACCGCGGGCGGGGCTCGCCGACGTCCTCAAGGGGGAGGCGGCCATCGAGGACACCATCATCCAGACCGGCATCGGCAAGCTCGCCGTCATCGGCAGCGGCTCGCCGGTCGAGAACCCGGTGGAGCTCTTCACCTCGCAGAAGATGCGGGCCATCGTCGACGAGTTGAAGAGCCGCTACCCGGACCGCTACCTCATCTTCGACACCTCCCCGGTGCTCCCCTTCGCGGAGAGCCGCGCGCTCACCTCGGTCGTTGACGGCGTCGTTTTCGTGGTCATGGAGCGCCTGGCCAGCCAGGCCCAGATCAAGGAGGCCTACGATCACCTGAAGGGGGCGGTGCTCGGGGTGGTCTACAACGCGGCCCAATCCGCCCTGAAGGACCAGCGCTACAGCTATGCGAGGTACTACGAGGCCCAGGCGCCGTCCTAGCCGGGGGGATCAACGGACATGTACGAAGAGTTCTTCAGTTTCAAGAAAAAGCCGTTCGAGCTGGTGCCGGACCCGGACTTCATCTACCTCTCCCGCTCGCACAAGAAGGCGATCACCTACCTCGACTACGGCATCCGGGAGCGGGCGGGCTTTCTGCTGCTGACCGGCGACGTGGGAAGCGGCAAGACCACCCTGATCCGTGACCTGATCGGGAAGAAGTACGAGCGGGCGGTGCTCGCCAAGGTGTTCAACACGCGCGTAAGCGTAGAGCAGCTTCTCAGCATGATCAACGACGACTTCGGCCTCAAGGCCGACGGCAAGGACAAGGTGGCGCTGTTGCGCGACCTGAACGACTTCCTGCTGGAACAGTACGCCGCGGGCAACCACCCCATCCTGATCATCGACGAGGCCCAGAACCTCGAGGCGGGGCTTTTGGAGGAGGTGCGCCTGCTCTCCAACCTGGAGAGCTCGCACAACAAGCTGTTGCAGATCATCCTGGTGGGGCAGCCGGAGCTGCGCGAGACCATGGCGAGCCCGGGGCTCATGCAGCTGCGCCAGCGCATAAGCGTGAGCTGCCACCTGCACGCCCTGGGGCCGGCGGAGACCGCGGCCTACATCCGGCACCGGCTCGAGGTGGCGGGGAACCGGGACGCGGTCAGTTTCGACGAGCAGGCGCTGGACCAGATCTTTCGCTTCAGCCGCGGCATCCCGCGCCTGGTGAACATCATCTGCGACTTCCTCATGCTCGCCGCCTTCGCCGACGAGACCCGGGTCATCACCGAGGAGATGACCCGCGAGGTGGCGCAGGACCTGGACTTCGAAAGGACCTACTGGGGGACCGCCGCGCCGGCGTCGCCCCGGGAGCCGGACGCGCCGCGCCCCGCGGCCGGGGTGGAGGCGCTGGAGCGGATCGAGCGGCGCCTGGACGCCATCGACGTCGAACTGGGCGCGCGGCTTGAAGGCGCCTTGACCGGGGTCGAGCAGGGGATGCAGCGGATGCAGGCGGAGTTCTCCGGCCGGATCGGGCAACAGGACCGGCAGGTCGCCGAGCTCGGCGAGAAGGTGGAGACGGTCTCCTGCGCCATCGAGGGGCTGGTGCTCTCCCCCCCCGCCCGTCCCGCGGCGGTGGGCTTCGCGCGGCGCCTCATGGGGTTCGGCATGGGGGGGAAGAAATGAAGCCCTCGCCCCTGACCACGCTCCTCGCGGCGGCCGCACTGCCGCTTTTCGCCCAGGGCGCAGCCTGCGCCGCCGAATTCCGCTTCACCCCGTCGCTCGTGGTCGGGGAGGAGTATAACGACAACCTGTTCCAGAGTTCGACCCGCCCCGTCACCGAATACGTGACCCGGGTGCAGCCGAACCTCGCTTTCAACGCCAAGGGGGGAGGGTTCAACGCCGATCTCTCCTACGGGTTCGACTACCGCTATTTCGCCAGGAACAGCCGCGCCGACCAGTTCGACCACCGCGCGGCCCTGGTGGCCGGTTTCGGGGCGCCGGGGGACTTTTTGCACCTGGACCTCTCCGACACCTACAGCCGCGTCTCCGCCAACGTGGCCCGCGACGTGACCGCCGAGAGCCTCGTCGTGAACCAGACCCTGCAAAACAGCGCCCTCGTCTCCCCCTACCTGACCTGGCGCCTCCCCGGCGCCTCCACGCTCACCACCGGCTACCGCTACCGGGACGTGCGCTACTGGAGCGGCAGCGGGGTCGACAAGACCGAGCACGACGGCTACGCCCTGTGGAGCCGAGAACTGACCGCCGGGCTCGTATTGAGCGCCTCCTACAGCCATGCCCGCATCGCCTCCGAGCTGGAGACCCTGACCCGCCACAAGGCCTACGCGGGGCTTCGCTACGACTGGAGCGCGGCAAGCTTCGTCTACGGCAACGCGGGGTACGACTGGCAGCGCATCGACGGCGGCAGGAACAGAAACGACCCCTTCTGGGACGCAGGGGTGAGCCGGGACTTTGGCTTCCTGACCGCGACGGCCGGGACGCGGGTGCAGTACACCGAGGACCCGCAGACCATCTCGACCAGGAACGTGAACCACTACCTCACCCTGAGCCGGGTCTTCTCGCGCGGCACGGCGGGCTTCAACGCCTCCTACGGCAAGTACGACAAGGACGGGGTTGCCGTGCGCGACGTCCAGCACAAGGTGCTCCTCGCCCTGAACGGGCGCTACGAGCTGCGCCCCGACCTCGGGCTCAACCTCGCCGTCTCGGGCGACCGGTTGAGCCGCAGCGTCGGCAACGACTTTCCCTACCACCTGAACGCCGGCGCCGGGGTCGACTACACCCTGGGGAGCCACGCCGTCTTGGGGGCGAACTACAGCTACATCAGCTACCGCAACGACCTGGGGAGCACCCGTGGGGGGATCGACGTGAACCGCGTCATCGTCGAGCTGAGGCTGTCGCGGTGACGCTGATAAACGCCCTCACCGTCGACGTCGAGGACTACTTCCAGGTCTCCGCCTTCGCGCGCCACGTGGACCGCGGCGGCTGGGACAACTACCCGCTGCGGGTGGAGCACAACACCGCCCGGGTGCTCGACCTCTTCGACAGCTTCGGCGTCAAGGGGACCTTCTTCGTGCTCGGGTGGGTGGCCAGGCGCTGCCCCGCCCTGGTGCGCAGGATCGGGGAGCGGGGGCACGAGATCGCCTGCCACGGCTTCGGGCACCAGCTGATCTACGACCTCGATGCGCAGGCCTTCAGGGAGGACGTGCGCAGCGCCAAGGCCCTGTTGGAGGACACCGCCGGCTGCCGGGTGCGCGGCTACCGCGCCCCCAGTTATTCGATCACGGCGCGGTCGCTGTGGGCCCTGGACGTCCTCATCGAGGAGGGATTCGAATTCGATTCCAGCGTGTTCCCGGTCTACCACGACATCTACGGCATCCCCGGCGCGCCGCGCTTTCCGCACCTGATCCGGCGCCCGGCGGGGGTGATCCGGGAGTTCCCGCTCACCACCTACCCGCTGCGGCTGGCGGGGCGGGAGTACCGGCTCCCCGTGGCGGGGGGAGGGTACCTGAGGCTCTTCCCCGCCTCCTTCCTGGCCCGCTGCATCGGCTCGATCAACGGCAGGGAAGGGGAGCCCGCGGTGCTCTACTTCCACCCCTGGGAGCTCGACCCGGACCAGCCCCGCATCCGGGCCGGTGCCAGGAGCCGCTTCAGGCACTACCTGAACCTGAAGCGTACCGAGGGGAAGTTGAGGTCCCTTCTCGGCGCTCTCGAGTTCGGCACCATGAGCGAGGCCATGGCGGCGCGCTACGGGGAGGACGCGCTGCCGGCGGCGCCATGCGGGGCGTACCCGTGAGCGGGGTCGCCGTGGAAATCTACCGGGGGGACGGCGCGGAGTGGGACCGCTTCGTCGCCTCCCGCCCCGGGGCGACCAGCTACCACCGCTACCTCTGGAAGGACGTGGTGCAGGAAAGCTTCGGGCACGCGGGCTACTACCTCATGGCCCGCCGGGGGGGCGAGCCGGTCGGGGTGCTGCCGCTCATCCACATGAAAAGCGTGCTCTTTGGCAACTTCCTGGTCTCGGTCCCCTTCTTCAACTACGGCGGCGTGCTGGCCGGTGACCCGGCCGCGGTGCAGCCCCTGCTGGACGAGGGGGTGAAGGTCATGGCGCGCTGTGGCGCCGCGCACCTGGAGCTGCGCCACCGCGGGGAACCGCTCCCCGGGCTCGCCACGCGCAGCCACAAGGTCACCATGATCCTCGACCTCGCGGAGGACGCGGACAGCCAGTGGCGCGGCTTCACGCCGAAGCTGCGCAACCAGGTGCGCAAGGCCCAGAAAAGCGGCCTCCACGTGGTGAGCGGCGGCTGCGAACTTCTGGACGGCTTCTACCGGGTGTTCTGCCGCAACATGCGCGACCTCGGCACCCCCGTCTACGGCAGGCGATTCTTCGAGAACGTGCTCCGGGCGCCGGACGCCCAGGCGCGCGTGGTCTCGGTGCTGCTGGGGAAGGAGCCCGTGGCCTCAGGCATCATGACCCGGTTCCGGGACACGGTCGAGGTCCCGTGGGCCTCCTCGGTCCGTGACTACCGGGAACTCTGCCCCAACAACCTGCTCTACTGGGAGGCGATCCGGCTCGCCATCGGGGAGGGGGCGGCCTGCTTCGACTTCGGGCGCTCCACCCCAGGCGAAGGGACCTACCGGTTCAAGAAGCAGTGGGGCGCCCGCGCCGTCGCGCTGCACTGGCAGTACCTCTTGGCACCGGGGGCGCACCCCCCCGAGCTGAACCCGGCGAACCCCAAGTTCCGCCTGGCGGTCGAGGGGTGGCGCAGGCTTCCCGTGGCGCTCACGAGGTTTCTTGGGCCGGCCATCGTCAGGAACATACCCTAGAGGAGAAGCGATGCGCATCGGCAGAACACTCCCCCCGGCGGCGGCGCCCCTCTCCGTGCAGGAGGTCCTCTCCGGGGTGGCGGCCCTTTTCGCGGGGAAGAGGGCCGTCGAGAGGTTCGAGGCGGAGCTCAGGCAACACTACGCGGTCCCGCACGCCTTCCTGCTGAGCTCCGGGCAGGCGGCCCTGGCCGTGATCCTCACCGCCCTGAAGCGGGACCGGCCGGGACGGGACGAGGTCCTCATTCCCGCCTACACCTGCTACTCGGTCCCGGCCGCCGTGGTGAGGGCGGGGCTCAGGGTGCGCCCGTGCGACATCGACCCGCGCACCCTCGACTTCGACTGGGAGCGGCTGGAAGAGGCCCTTCAGGGGGGGCGCGTCCTGTGCGCCGTCGCGACACACCTCTTCGGCGTACCCGCCGACGTCGGGCGCCTGAAAGCCGCGGCTGCCCGGTACGGCGTCGCGGTGGTAGAGGATGCGGCGCAGGCCATGGGCGGGGAGGTAAACGGGAGCAAGGTCGGCACCCTGGGCGACGTCGCCCTCTTCAGTCTCGGACGCGGCAAGGGGCTTTGCACCGTATCCGGCGGCATCATCCTGGCCGGCAGCGGCCCGGTGGGGAGCGCCATCGAAAACATCGTGGCGACGCTGCCGCGCGAGGGGTGGGGCGACGCCCTGAAGGCCTTATGCTACGCGCTCGCGCTCGTGGTCCTGGTCCGTCCTTCCCTGTTCTGGCTCCCCAGGGCGCTTCCCTTTCTGGGGCTCGGGGAGACGGTGTTCAACCCTGGTTTTGCGCTGAAGCGGCTGGGAGCCTTCCAGGCCGGGCTGGCGCGCGGGTGGCGCGAGAAGCTTCTCCGGCTGCGCGAGGCGCGCCTGCGCCATGCCACGTTTTTGGAACGGGCCGGCGTCGCCGCGGCGGTCCCCCTGCACGGCGCGGTCCCCGACCTGGTCCGGTTCCCCGTGCTGGTCGGGGACCCGGCGCAAAGGGCGCGCCTGATCGAAATGAGCGCAGAGCAGGGGCTGGGTGTGGCGGCGGTCTACCCGGAGGCGGTGACCCGGATCCCCGAACTGCAGGGGGCACTGGCGGGGGGGGCGGCGCCGCAGGCCGAGCAGGTGGCGCGGCGCATCGTGTCGCTCCCGGTCCATCCGCTGGTCACGCAGCGCGACCTGGAGCGGATCGCGGCGCTGTTTCGGGCGGAACAGGGTGAACAAAAGGGCCGGTAACGGGGGCAGAGGTGGCGATGGCACTGGCACGAAACGACAAGATCAAGTTGGCACTGCTGCTCGTGCTGTGGTTTGTGGTCATCTCTCCGGTGCTGCCCGAGATGGTGCGGGAGTGGTCCGGCCATTCCGACAACAACCACGGTTTCCTGGTGCCGCTCATCGCGCTCTACCTCGTCTGGCAGAAAAAGGAGGAGCTTGCCGGCGCGGGGCTGGAGAGCTCCCGGTGGGGGTGGGTGGTGCTGGTGGCGGGGCTCGTCTCCTTTTTGTTGAGTCTTGCCGGCGGCGTTGCCTTCACCGCCCGGGTGGCGGTGGTGATATCGCTTTTCGGCCTCATCTGGTACTGCACCGGGGCGCGCTGGACCAGGCTCCTCGCCTTCCCCGTGCTGTTTCTTCTTTTCATGATCCCGGTGCCGGTATCCGTGATCGGCATGGTCTCCATGCCGCTGCAGCTCATGGCCACCAAGCTTTCCGCCCAGATCATCCAGCACCTGTCCATCCCGGTGTACCGCGAAGGGAATATGCTCTACTTCGTGGGGACCCAGCTTGAGGTAGCCGAGGCCTGCAGCGGGGTCCGATCCATCATGTCGCTCACCATGCTGGGGACCATCTTCGCCTACATGTCCCGCAACGGGTGGGGACGGCGCATCGCCCTGGTGCTTGCCGCCGTGCCGATCGCCATGGCCGCCAACATCCTGAGGATCACCGGCACCGGCGTTTTGGCCAACTTCTTCGGAGACCGGGTCGCCCGCGGTTTCCTTCACGAGTTTTCCGGGCTGGTGGTATTCGTCTTCGGCCTGGCCGTCCTCGGGCTTTTGTACACCCTGCTGAACTCGAAGAAGGTGGCGTGATGCGAAACGCAAGCTTCATCACCGCGTTGATCCTGCTGCTTTTGACCGGCGTAGCCAGCACCCTGATGGCCTATCGGCCCGTACCCGTGGTGGTCGCCACCAACCTGGAAAAGCTGCCGATGGAGATCGACGGTTACCGTGCCGTCGAGGACACCTTTCCCGAGTCCGTGTACAAGGAGCTGAACGCCGACAAGCACATCTACCGCCACTACCGCTCAGCCGACGGCGGCGTCATCGATCTCTACATCGGCTACTACGGCACCGCCAAGGGAGGCAGGACCGGCCACAACCCCTACGCCTGCCTTCCCGGTGCAGGGCTGGCCATAGTGGACAGCGATGTTGTGAAGCTGGAACAACTGGAAACGAATAAAAAGGTCCCAGTGAATTATATTTTGGCTCATACCGAAGATCGGAACCTGATCATGATCCACTGGTACCAGACAGCGGGGAACAAGGTTGTTTCCAATGGCTGGCAACAGAACATAGAACGTCTGAGGGGGCGTGTCTTAGATAACAGGAATGACGGTGCGTTCATTCGGGTCAGTGTGTCCGCTACAGATAAAGATCTTTCAACCCAAAAGGAAAAGGCCGTACAGTTTTCCAGGACGCTGCTTAACACCTTGCCATCATACTGGCCTCTTGAAAAGGCTACGCCTCACTAACGCTCTTTTATTGCAGGATAGTTATGGAATTCCCTAAGTTAGTTGGCAAAGCAAGGTTCCTGTTTGAGGATAACGGTTCGATCAGGGAGCGAACTATCAGGAGTGGTATCTGGATCAGCATTGCTTCAGGGATCGTAAGGTTCTTTGAGTTTGTCAGATCGATGGTGCTTGCACGAATTCTGCTCCCGGAGCTTTTCGGAATCATGGCTATAGTTCTTTTCGTCCGGGGCGCTGTAGACGTAATTACCAGTACCAGTTTCAAGTCGGCACTCATTTACCGTCAGGATGATGTGGAAGCCGCTGCCAACACAGCTTGGACCCTCAACATCCTAAGAGGAGCTGTGCTCTTTGGTTTCCTGTTAGTGGTATCCCCGGCTGTGGCGAGCTTTTACCAGGAACCATTACTAAGCCCCGCAATAAGATTCATTGCCTTTGCCCTTCTGATTGAATCGTTTGGGAATATAAATACGGTCGTGTTCGAAAAGGAGCTGAACTATCAAAAAATAACGATCGGCAGGATATTCACAAGCACAGTTAGTATTGTGACCGTTCTGGCTCTTGCCTATATTTATCGGAGTATATGGGCCTTGTTATTTGGCAGTTTGCTGACAAGTTGTTCAAATATGTTGATAACATACGTAATTCAACCCAAGCGACCTCGTCTGTGTTTTGACAAGAGGTTGGCGAGGGAGCTATTCCACTACGGTAAGTTCGTCACTGGAACGAGCATATTGGTCTTTTTCACACTGACAGCGGCAGATGTGGTGCTGGGCAAACTTCTGAGCCTTAAGGAGTTGGGATACTACAGCTATGCTTTTACCTTGGCTAACTTGCCAACCACGCATGTCTCAGCTGTTATCTCTGAAATTGTGTTTTCCGCCTACAACGCGATCAAGTCCGATGCACGTAAATTGATTTCGGCGTTTCAGAACATTTTTAAACTAGTGGCAATAGTCGCAATACCCGCAGGTGTCGGTATATTCGCACTTGCGGAGGAAATAGTCGTTTACGTCCTGGGGCCGGGGTGGCAGCCTGCAATTGCCCCTTTAAAAGTTCTAGTGGTTTTCGGCGTGATACGGTCACTAGCCGCAACGACCGGTCCTATATTGACTGCCATAGGAAAGCCTAACGTGGTGTTTTGGGTTGTTCTTTTCAAATTCTGCTTAATCACGGTCTTGCTTTATCCCCTCATCCGCCTCTATGGGACTGTGGGAGCTGCCCTTGCGCTTACCTTGCCGATCATTATTGAGCAGGTAGTACTTTGGTACCTGATACGGAGAGCCTTCAATATTGGTTTGATGCCGTTCATAACCACTGTCGCCAGAATTTTCCTCATTTCACTAGTGATGCTGGGAGCCATAGTAGTATTAAAGCGTCTCGTTCCAATAACCTCAGTGTCTTATATATTCATGAATGTCTTTGCTGGTGTGGTGGTTTATGGGGTTCTAATATGGTCGTTGGACAAAGAAAGTGTGAAGGAAGTATGTGGTATTAAAAGGTAATGTAATGGACATTTCTATTGTGATTCCTACATATAACAACAGCAAGTTGTTAAAGCGAACTTTGGAACACTTTGTTACGCAGGTTCGATTTCCCGATGCTGAGGTTGAAATGGTGGTGGTTAACAATAACTGCCAAGACGATACTGATGCTGTCGTGAAGTCTTATATCGGGAAACTGCCGCTCAAACTGGTAGCAGAGGGACGCCAGGGAATTAGTTGCGCCAAAAATGCGGGGATTCGTGAAGCTACAGGGGATTTGGTTATCTTCACAGATGACGATGTCAAACCTGCTGTGGGGTGGATCGAAAGTTACTGGAAGGCCTTCCGCTTGGGGGGCGCGCGAAGATTTTGGGGCGGGAGCATAGTTTCTGACCACGAAGCGGGGGTCCCGAGCCGTGAAATTCTTCAATATGCGCCGCCCTCGGTTTCTGGAATGAACCTCGGAAAGTGTGAGCGGTGTATCAACCCGCCTGAATATTTCGTTGGCGCCAATTGGGCCTGCCCTAGACGGGCGTTGAACGAGGCGGGTGTATTTAACGAATCGTTGGGACTTAACCCCTCAGTTCCAAGTCTCGTTGTAGGAGAAGAAACCGAGTTGATGGACCGTTTGCGTTCCGTGGGGTATGTGGGATGGTACCTGCCGGATGCGACACTCCACCACTTTGTACCAGCGGCCAAAGTTTCTTTGAAACACATCGCCGATAGAAGGGAAGGACTTGGGTTCTACAATTTCATTGGGAAAAAAGCGCCTCGCTGGGCTTACAGATCCTTCCTTGAAAACGGTCTTAAAACCGTGGCTTACAAGGTATTAGGTATGTCTTGTGTTAGAGAATACATTCTGTTTAAAGAAGCTAAAGGTGTTTTGCGTGCATGCTACTTTAAGGGTTAGATAAGCCTATGAAAATATTGCTCAACTCGCATAGAAGATTCACTAAAGAGATGCTTAAAAGTTTAATCGACCTGATCCGATATTCTGCTCAGATACAAAAGGCTAAAACGCTTACCTTTGATCGGGTTTTATTCGTATGCAAAGGGAATATTTGTAGAAGTGCGTTTGCAGCAGGTTATTTGAAAAACTTTGATACAAGTTTGAAGGTAGAATCACGCGGTCTTCAAGTGGATCGTGAGGTACGATCTCCGAATACAGCTATTTCGGCCGCTATTAGACACGGTGTTGACCTCACTGGTCATTACTCAAGGCCAGTGACTGCTCATGATGTGAATGGCGCAGACTTAATCCTGGCCATGGAGTATTCTCAATACCACAATTTACGGGAGATGTTTCCTTCATCCAAAGACAAAATTCATCTTCTCGGATGTTATTCCACAGCCTCGTACAAGCTGTGTCTGAATATTTATGACCCGTTTGGCAGAGAGGAAAAAGATTACGATGCCTGTTTTAATAAGATTAAAACTTGTATTAATGCTTTGATTTGCAGCAGAAATGTAAGGGTGTGATTATGATGGATCTATACAAAGTTGAAGTTTCGTGTATTATCAGGTTTATCAAGGAGCAAGGCTTTACGTTCCTGTTGATAAACGTGTATCTTTTCCTGGAGTACGTTCGACCACAGACCTTGTATCCCTCCATTGATATATTCCCATTTGCCAAGACAACCATAGTTGTCACCTTATTGTTTTTCATATTGCAGAAAAAAGAACTACTTGTGAGCAATATCCAAAATAAACTTATTATCCTGTTTCTTGTAGTCATATTAATGTCATCCTATAATGCCATGTCTAGTAGCATCGCTTTGCAGCGCGTACCTGATTTTATCGCGTGGATGATCATATATTTTTTGATTATCAACATAGTGAACACTCCTGGCCGGATATTTATCTTCATATTCGCATTTCTTCTATATAGCTTCAAAATGGCCCAATTTTCGTTTTTTAAGTGGGTCAGTCACGGTTTCTCTTTCCTCAAGGATGGTTCCGGGGGAGGGCCGGGATGGTTCAAAAACTCAGGAGAGTTTGGCATCCAGATGTGCATCTTTCTCGCATATTCAGCGTGCTTCATCCAAGCATTGAAAGAATATTGGCCAAGATGGAAGAAAATAATCTTCTTATCCTTTCCTGTGACTGCCTTGTCTGGAACCATCTCTTGTTCGTCTCGCGGGGCTGTTTTAGGTGGTGCTGGAGTCGTGATGTATCTTTTACTGTGCAGCAAACATAAGGTGAAAGGACTTATTGCTGTCTGTGCGATCGTAACAGTTGCTTTCGTTATGATGCCACAGCAGCAACTTGAGAGGTTCAAGACTGCTGGCGAAGATTCTACCTCCATAAGTCGCATTCAGCTATGGGATCGAGGACTGGAGCTAGTAAAGAAGTACCCGGTCTTAGGAGTAGGGTATCGGAACTGGGGCGTTGCACAGCAGGAACATTTTGGTTTGGATAATCAACTTTTGCCCCACAATATTTTTTTAGAGTGTGCAACTGAACTCGGTTACACAGGTTTAGCAGTTTTCATGCTAATGGTAGTGTTCACCTTTGCCAACAATAGGCGAACCAGGGCAATGGTTCAAAGTACTGGGAAATCCGACCGTTTCATCTACTATATGACCTACGGGTCAGATGCCGCTCTAGTGGGATATTTAATATCTGGATTCTTTGTAACCGTTTTATATTATCCCTACTTTTGGATTAACTTGTCGATGACGGTAGCGTTGAACAATGTGGCTAGCCGTTACACGCCTGACGAAGCAAAAACAGCGAGTCTGGAGTTTGTAGAAACTCGAGGTGACAATGCCGCCTAAGGGTATTCTTGTTTACTATCATTGCCGATCAAATACGGGCTATGCTATTGGACGACATGAACCCGACTTTCTTGAAATGGCCGAACAGTTAACCGGTAGTTTGCGAAACGTCCATTTAGGGTACACGAGTCTTAAGGGGGGACATCCTGACTATGTGCCCCCAAACTTCGCCAATATCATTGTCTTTGATCCGAAGATGCCGAACCCGCAGTCTTTGAAGCTTGTTTATGACTACATCAAACACAACGAAATCGACACGGCGTTTGGCTTCGACCAACCCGTCGCGAACCCTTTTTACACCGTGATGAGGAAGGCTGGTGTTAAGGTTTTGGTATCCTATTGGGGTGCTCCTATGAGTAGCCTCAATCATGGAATGAAACTCTTGCTTAAACGTGTTGGTGTCGCTTTGACATCCCACAAACCGGACCATTACATATTTCAGTCCGAAGCGATGGCTGACTCTGCAGTCCTTGGCCGCGGTATTCCGCGGAATCGAGTCAGTGTCATTCCTAACGCTGTGGATACCAAGATATTCTACCCCGACAAGGCACATGCAGAATATGCCTATAATGTGTTCGATATTCCGAGAGGTAGGAAACTTTTCTTCTACTCCGGGCATATGGAAGATCGAAAAGGGGTTCATGTCATTGTAAATGCAGCAAAAGAATTGCTTGATACTAGGAAAAGAGAGGACATTCACTTTCTCATCTTGGGAAATAGAGGTGATGAGGCGTGCCGGTTTGAAAACATGATATCTAAGTCCAGAGCTAGGGATCACATAACATTTGGTGGGTATCGCAATGACGTTGATTGCATCCATAAATCCTGCTATGCCGGCATCATAGCCAGTACAGGATGGGATTCCTTCACTATGTCATCTATGGAAATGGCCTCGTCAGGGCTGCCCCTGATCGTTTCACGGTTGCAGGGGCTCAAGGAAACAATAATCGACGGTAAAACTGGCTTATCGATCGAGCCGGGAAGCCATCTGGATCTGGCTGATAAGATAGAATTGTTGACAGACGACCACGAATTACGAGATTCCATGTCAGAAGCCAGTCGTGTAAGGGTTGTGGAAAAGTACAATTTGGAGAAGCACATATCTGATCTTGTTTCCCTGATGACGCGACTGTACTCCCGCCATGGTTAAAGAAAATATCCTGAAATCATTTATCAAGAGCAGCTTCTGCAGCCTTCTTTCTAATGTAGGTGCTTTCAAAGTTATACGCGATTACATGACTAAAAACAGCGCGTTCATACTTATGTACCATCGGATACTCGATGAGCGCAATTTTCCTTCCTACTACTTGCAGCCGGGCATGTATGTAATGTCGGAAACATTCGAGAAACATGTTCTCTTTTTAAACAAATTCTTTAACATCCTGCCATTTGAAGAATTGATTGTTAGAATACAAAAAGGGAAAAGTATAAGGCGTTGTTGTTGTATTACCTTCGATGACGGATGGAGTGACAATTATTTCCATGCCTATCCCATTCTAAAAACCCTTGGGGTCCCCGCAACCATTTTCCTGGCAACTGGTTACGTCGGGACTTCCGATACATTTTGGACCGAAAAGATCTCCTGCTTTTTGAGTCAGAATGGATCTCTTTTGAATGACTTTTACAATTGGTGTCCGTCTGTACTGCAGGAGAGATGCCCTAGCTGGAAAAGTGCTCCTACCATTGACCATGTGATAGAATTTCTGAAAGAACAACCGCCGTCGACCAGAGAACGTGTTATCGCTTCAATTGATTTTCGTCCTTTGGAAGACAACCCGCGAAATCAGATGCTGACGTGGGAGCAAGTGACTGAGATGTATGCCAGTGGTCTGGTGACATTTGGATCACATACGGTAAATCACGAACTTTTAGATCAGGTTGGCATAGCGCAAATTGAAAATGAGATAATACTTTCCGGGAAAGCAATCGAATCACGAGTGAACGCTCCTGTCTTCACTTTTGCGTACCCAAACGGAAATTTCAATGCAGAAATTCAGGACGTCTTGTCACGCAACAATTATGTGGCAGCTGTGACAACAAAAAAAGGTATGGTTTCCAACGAATCAGATTTGATGCGATTACCCCGAATCGGGGTTCATGAAGATGTTTCTCGTTCTGAAGCGTTACTGCAAGGAAGGCTGTTCCTCAAGGGGTTTTAGCTGTGAATGTACTTGTCACTGATGGCGAAAACAGATCAGCCTTGGCGATTGTGCGCTCCTTGGGCAGTCGCGGGGTCAAAGTCATCGTGACTGGCACAAAAATATCTTGCCTGTCCTCAAGATCCAAATTTTGCAGCCGTTATCGTGTTGTAACTGATCCAATGGAACGCGGCGAGGATTATCTGGGCGATATCATCAAGGTTATAAAAGATGAAAACGTCGAAATAGTTTTCCCTGTTACAGAACAGACAATTTTCTGGCTGAACAAGGGCCGGAATCTATGCATGGATACGATAATAGCATCCCCCTCTGAAGAGCAGATGGATAGCATCTGCAACAAATCTAGCCTAATGGAATTAGCACGCTCATTAGGTGTTGAAACGCCATTTACTATTAATGTAAGAGATGAAAAAGACCTCGTCACCAAACTTCCTGAATTACCTTCCTACCCCCTGGTAGTAAAACCTGCCTATTCTAAGACTTTTATCGATGGGCGCCTAGTGCCGTCGAGCGTGATGTATGCAAGTAATGAGGAAGAACTTTTATCTTTATATCGTACCTGTGATGTGCTGAAATCTCCATCCTTGATACAAGAACTGATCCTCGGTGAAGGGACAGGCATATTCACTCTTTTTGATAAGGACCACCATCTAGCTCTGTTCTCTCATCGTCGATTGCTGGAAAAGCCGCCTTCAGGCGGGGTAAGTGTTCTATCAGAGAGTGTGCCGCTTGACCCCACAATGGTGGATTCTGCAACGCGCCTTTTGAGTGCCGTGGGGTGGACGGGGGTAGCGATGGTGGAATTTAAAAAAGATCAGAGCGGTCAGGCGAAGCTGATGGAGATAAACGGCAGGTTCTGGGGAAGTTTGCAACTTGCCGTTTCTTGCGGTGTCGATTTCCCATATTTGGCTTTTTGCTACTATAGTCGCCAGAACTTGCCCTATTTGGAGCACCCTTATCTCCTAGGTCATAAGCTTAAATGGTCATATGGCATCCTAGACCATTGTCTCATCCGGGCAAAACAGGCTTTTCAGGTTAAATCATACCGCACCGCCTTACCGTCTTTTATGCAAGTGCTTGAGGCCTTCTTTGCCTCGGGACCGACGGTTTCTTCGGATGTATTCAGGGCAGAAGATATGGGCCCTTTCATGCAAGAAACGCTCGATTACTTTAACTCTTTTTTAGGTAGAAAGGTATGAGAGTCCTTCACACTATCGACACGACAGGACCAGGTGGGGCCGAGTCGGTGTTCCTCGACCTCATTCGAAGTTTGGATAAAAACACTTTCCAAGCTTTCGTCGTCATACGTGGGAAAGGGTGGGTTTCCCAGCAACTAGAACACGAGGGAATAACCCCCATTTTCCTCAACAGCAAAGGGCGTTTCAATTTCAACTACCTTTGGCAGTTGGTTTTATTAATCAAAAAGCACAAAATTGATGTTATACAGTCACACCTTCTTGGATCCAACCTCTATTGCTGCTTGGCAGGCCTTTTTACTCGGGTTCCGGTTATCTCAACTTTTCATGGTTTTGTAGACATTAAACGGAACGACAAATTTGCCAGACTTAAGTCACTGATCATAAATCTTGGATCTTCGAAAGTTGTTTTTGTCTCTCAATGCTTAAAAGACTATTTTGTCACCAATTATGGTCTCAATAATAGCAAGGCTACAGTCATCTATAATTCTGTCGACACCTCTATCTACAGGAAAAATCCCGATGTCTCCGTGAGGTTGGATTTGCACCTTCCAACCAACTCCATGCTGGTCGGTGCCTTGGGTAACATCAGACCTGCTAAGGGATACGATTCACTCTTAAAAGCAGCGCGTATCGTCGTGGATAACTACCCAAACACCTATTTCGCTGTTGCTGGTGAAGGGAAGGGTGAAATTTTCGAGAAGTTAGTGGACTTAAAGCAGGAACTGGGACTAAATAATAATTTCTTCTTTATTGGACATCATTCCAACCCTGCTAAGTTCTTGAACAATCTGGACATATTTGTTCTAAGTTCGTTATCGGAGGGTTTCTCTATATCAACAATCGAAGCCATGGCTTCTTCTCTTCCTATTGTGGCAACCAAATGTGGCGGACCTGAGGAAATCATAAGTGATGATATCGATGGTGTCCTCGCCGGAGCCGGAAATCCACGGGATATAGCAGATGCGATAATGATGCTTTTAGCCTCGGCGGAGCTTCGGGGACAAATTGCCAAGAATGCCTCCCTTACAGCCAATGCCAAATTTTCTAACCAAGCCATGATTGGTAATTACTCAACGCTATATACTTCATTTGAAGACCGATTCAGGAGGTGGCGATGGAGTTGACCAAAGGGGTTTGGCTGACATGGGAAAAACAGCGCAGGAACAAAGGAATGAGTGATGCGCTGGGATGGGAACTTCACGAAATCCTTTGCGAGGGGGGGTGTGTCCAGCGCTACATCACATCATTTTTGCGGACGGTGAAAATCCTGTTGAGGAACAAACCGGAATTTGTTGCAGCACAAAATCCGTCTCTTCTTTTGGCGCTAGTTGTGGTACTTCTCAAATTCCTATTTGGATATGTTAGCATAATTGATGCTCACAATGCAGGAGTGTTTCCCTTGGAAGGAAGGAGCAAAATTTTATGCGCTATTTCTAAAATAATACAGCTTCTTGCTGATGTTACTGTTGTTACCAATAAAGAGTTGGCTAATGTCGTAGTAAAAAATGGAGGTCGAGCCTTTGTGCTGCCTGACAGACTTCCTGAAGTGCCGCGTGGCATCTACCCTTTCAGTTTTGAAGCTAAATTTAATTTTGCTTTCGTGTGCTCATTCAATCCCGATGAGCCGTTCAACGAGGTTGTAGAAGCTGTTAAACGTTTGCCAGATGATATCTGTGTATACGTCACAGGTAGGTACCCTAAAGGAATCAGCCGAGATGAACTGCCTAAGAACTTAGTGTTGCTTGGTTTTATTCCTGATAATGATTATTGGAGCCTCATCTCATCTGTTGATGCAATTATTGTTTTAACAACGCGGGAAAACTGTTTGGTTTGCGGAGCTTATGAAGGTGTTGCACTAAACAAACCTATGGTTCTGTCGGACACTTCTATAATGCGAGAATATTTCTCTGCAGGAGTTGAGTACGCATTTCCTACTGCTGATGCTGTAAAAGAAGCTATCCTGACCGTCATCGAGAAGAAGGAGAAATTACAGAGAGAGGTCAGCGACCTGAAGTGCCGTCTCGGAGAACGCTGGGATAGTATGATTACTGACTTTAAGTCTTACCTTACTTCCATTCCTGAGCGTTCATGAATAAACGGCAGTAGCGCTACCCAAGTGGTGGGGGTAGCAACTACTGCCGTAAAATAGAGCTGATAAACAGCTTGGCTGGTTATGGCTTCCCCGATCCGGTCAGACTGGAAGGTGGAATGACTTGGTCAGGATCAGTAGTTGATGCAACAAAATTGTCATAGTAGATAGAGTACGGAATGCCACCGTAATACTGATTCCAACCACCTAGTATGATGTAACCGAAAAATTTCGAGTCTGCAGTATCTCTGTTGTTTATACCTGTCGCACCGAGAACCTTAGTGCCATCGTACCATACTTCATATAGACCGTTGTTCTGGGCATCATCATTGTATTTCATGTGAACCTTCCAGGTATGCCACTTCCCATCGCGTGGATCTATTAGACCTGGGCGTGTACCTGATAAGGTGGGGGTAGGGCATCCTGAAGTCAAGCCTGTTGTCCCATCGTACCGGATTATCGAGTTTGCATCCCGAGCGGTACCGCTGCAACCGAAGAGTATGCCTTCGAATTTGCTGGTCTGGTAAACAACCTGAAAGGTACTGTTCGCATAGTTGGTACCGTTTATTATGCCTCGTAACTTCAAAAATTTTGCCCCACCTATACAATTCCCTGTTCCACAATCAAATTTGAAGTTGAATTTGATGTAGAGTTCCTGATTATTAGCTGGGACGTTCCAGTTGTTCCAGCGGTCACCGCAGGTGTTGGAATCACAATCAAAGGTAATCTTCAGAGCGTTGGAACCATCAGGTCCAGCCCCTGCTGCAATTGAGGAGGTGGGGCCGACGCCCCATCCATGATTGTTAGGTGAGTCAGTATACTCGAAGTTATCCGTGAAAAGCACTGCACCATATGAGGAGGTCGCAATGCCCAGGACCAGGATAACGCCCCAAATACAATTGATGATTTTCTTGTGCATATGATCCTCCCAAATCATGTCTGAGGTAGATGCTTTCCAACTTGTGTTAAAACAAAAAGCCGGGGCCGCAACCGCTTCGTGGTCTTTCGGCATCCCGGCTGTCTCGGTGAGACCCTAGGCTTTCCGTCCCATCCTCACGGATGGTTTGGTTTTTTCGATTACCTGGTTCTATGTCATACTGCGGCAAATCCTGCACGGATACTGTGATTGCAAACACAGTAACCGCTGTTACAACCCCCGGCTCCATCCGCTCACCATTTTCTGTTCTTCACCGTTACATACACGTTGGATGATTGCTTCTTGTTTCCTGCCGCATCGTACGCAATCGCGGTGACTACGTAGGTGCTGTTCGATACTTTGGTGGTGTCCCAGGCATAGCTGTAGGGCGCGCTGCCAAGACTGGTCAGGTACCTGCCGCCTATGTAGAACTCGACCTTGGTGACTCCGACGTTGTCGCTGGCACTCGCTTTGATGGTCACCACCCCACTCACGGTGGTCCTGTTGGCTGGAGAGGTTATGGAAACCGTGGGTGCTATGGTGTCCTTGACCGGATTGGCCACGTTCACCGTCGAGCTCTGGGAAACCCCGACGTTGCCGGCTGCGTCGTACCCCTTGACGGTCAGGGTGTAGCTTCCGTTGGCGACCTGGGTGGTGTCCCAACTGTAGGCGTACGGTGCCGCCGCATCGGTGCCGACCAGGACCCCGTTGCGGTAGAACTCGATCTTGGTGATGGCGACGTTGTCGGAGGCGGCGGCGGTTACCGTGACCGTCCCGCTCACGCTGGAACCGCTGGCGGGCGAGGAGACGGAGACCACCGGGGCGGTCGTGTCGGGTACGGGGTTGGACACGTTCACCGCCGAACTCTGCGAGACACCGACGTTGCCGGCCGCATCATACCCCTTCACCGACAGGCTGTAGCTGCCGTTGGCGACCTTGGTGGTGTCCCAACTATAGGCATAGGGCGCCGCCGTGCTGGTGCCCACCAGGACTCCATTGCGGTAGAACTCCACCTTGGTGACGGCGACGTTGTCGGAGGCGGCGGCGGTTACCGCGACCGTCCCGCTCACGCTGGAGCCGTTCGCGGGCGAGGAAACGGAGACCACCGGGGCGGTGGTGTCGGGTACCGGGTTGGCTACGCTGACCGACGAGCTCGTGGACGTGGTGACGTTGCCGACGGCGTCGTAGGCCTTGGCGGTGAGCGTGTAGCTGCCGTTGGCGACCTGGGTGGTGTCCCAGTTGTAGCTGTACGGGGATGCGGCGACGGTGGCCTGCAGCACGTTGTTCCGGTAGAACTCCACCTTGCTCACCCCGACGTTGTCACTGGCGTTGGCCGTGACCGCCACCGTGCCGCTGACCGTGGTCCCGGACACCGGGGAGGCGAGGCTTACGGTCGGGGCGATCAGGTCGTTGGAGACGTTGACCGTCAACACCTGGGACTGCCCCAGATTCCCCGCCGCGTCATACGCCTTGGCCGTCAGGTTGTACACGCCGTTGGCGACGGTCTTGCTGTCCCACGTGTAGGCGTAGGGAGCCATGTTGGTAGCCGAGAGCAGGGCGTTGTTCAGGTAGAACTCGACCCTGCTCACCCCCACGTTGTCGGTCGCGTTGGCGGCGATATTCACCGACCCGCTCACGGTCATGTTGTTCGCCGGGGAGGTGAGGGAGACCGTCGGCGCGGTCAGGTCGTTGGCGACCGTGACCGTGATCGTCTGCGACTGCCCGATGTTGCCCGCCGCGTCGTAGGCCTTGGTCATCAGGGTGTAGCTGCCGGCGGGGAGGGCGCTCGTGTCCCAGGAATAGACGTAGGGGGAGGAGGGTACGGTCGCCTTCAGTGCCCCGTTCACGTAGAACTCGACCTTGCTGACCCCGACGTTGTCGGTCGCGTCGGCCGTGACCGACACGGTGCCGGCAACCGTCGCGGCGTTTGCCGGGTAGGTGAGGGCGGTGCTGGGAGCCTGCATCTCGGCGATGGTCACCACGTTGGAGTAGACGCTCTCCTCTCCGGCCGCGTTGTAGGCGGTGACGGCGAAGCTGTAGGAATGGGCAGGGTCGAGGTTGGCGATGGAGGCGGTGGTGACGTTCTGCACGTCGACCGGCGCCGGTCCCTGAAACGGCTGCGTGGAGGAGTCGGGCTGGTAGTGGACCTTGTAGCCCACCACGGAGGTGTCCGGCGACGGGTCCCACTGCAGGGAAACGGAGGATGCGGCTGCCGCGCTGCTCATCCCCATGGCGAGGATGGCGGCAACCACGGCGTTGACGCACATCTTCTGCAGTCGTACCGCGTGGTTGACCTCGCTTCTGCGCACGTACCCCTCGGCGACGAGGACGTCACCGATCTTTCTGCCGGTCTGCCCCTGCTTGGCAAGGGCCCGCTCCAACTGCTCCCGCGTGATGTGGCCGGTGGCGACCAGCAATTCGCCCAGTCTGAGCGGCGTGTCGGCTGGGGCGCCCTGGTTTTGCTGCCAATCGAGGAGCCCCTTGAGCTGCAGCTCGGTGAGCATGCCCATTCGCATGAACACTTCGCCGAGGCGCTCCCCGGTCCTCTTCTGCTCGGTGATCGCCTCATCGAGCTGCGACGCCGTTACCTTACCCGATTGCACCAATAGGGCGCCCAGCAACTGCCGGTCGCCGGCCGCCAGCTTCACCGCATCCTCCACGCGGGCCAAATGCGGCTGGATGAACAGCGGGGCCATGACGTCTTCGGGCTTCAGCATACCCATCCTGACCAGGACGCCCCCCAACAGTTCGTGGGTCGTCTTTTGCTCCATAAGGGCCTGGTTGAGGGCACGCTTCGACACGAATTTGCCATCGACCAGTATCTGGCCGAGCGCACGTCTGGATATCAGTTGGAGAGGGTTCGGGCTCTGCATGGTCAGCTCCTTTCTGCGGGAGGGGCTTCTGTTTCGCTCCGCAGTGGCGTTTGTCTGACGTACGCCTAAGAGTGCTGCAACATCGCCAGGTTCAGTCGGTGGGGACGGGTGTCTGGTAAAGGGCTGGGAATCCGGGGGCTACCTGATATTGTAGTTGCTTTGCGCCCTCATGGCAATGTCATAGTAATTTGTTATTTCGTCATTTTCTCAACCAATTACCTCGACGACAGGTATTTGCGCAGTGGCCATGCCAAAATTGCCTATGCCATGCGGGAGGCAGATTCAGATTGCATAATTTTCATTGTGACTTTATATTTTTGTCATGATAAAGCTCTGTCACATAATCTCCGGCGACCTCTGGGCCGGCGCCGAGGTGATGGCCTGCCATCTGCTCCGGGCTCAGGCCGGGGACCCGGAACTGCAGCTCAGCGTGCTGCTTTTGAACGAGGGGAGGCTGGCCGCGGAGTTGAGAGCGGCCGGATGCGCCGTGACCATCCTGGACGAGAAACGTCACGGCTTTGCTTCCCTGCTCGGGCAAGTGCGCGGTCACCTGAAGAAGATGCGCCCCGACCTGATCCACTCGCACCGCTACAAGGAGAACCTGCTCGCCCTGTTAGGGAGCGCCGGACTGGGCGCCCGGCTGGTGGCGACGCAGCACGGGCTCCCCGAGGTCGGCGGAGTGGGGAGCCCGCTCTCCTCCCTCAAGGTCAGCCTGAACTTCGCGCTGATGCGCCGCTTTTTCGGCAGGACGGTTGCGGTCTCCGATGATATCCGCAATTACCTGGTAATGAAACGCAGCTTCGCGGGGCGCAGGGTCGCGGCGGTGCGTAACGGCGTCCCTGTGCCGTCCGGCGCGGCTGCCGCGCACAACCACCCCGCCCCCCTGTGCGTCGGTTCTTCGGGGCGGCTCTTCCCGGTCAAGGACTACCCCCTCATGGTCGAGGTGACCGACATGGTGCGGCGCGAGCGCGACGTGGTGTTTCGTCTCGCCGGCGAGGGTCCCTGCCGGGACGAGATCCTTGCGGCCGTCGAGCGCCACGGGCTGCGGGAAAACTTCACCCTCACCGGCCATCTCGACGCAATGGAGCCCTTCTACCGGGGGCTCGATCTCTACCTCAACACCTCCCTGCACGAAGGCATCCCGATGACCATACTGGAGGCGATGGCCTGCGGGCTCCCCGTGGTGGCGCCGGCCGTAGGGGGCATCGGCGAAATCGTGACCGACGGGGTGGAAGGGTACCTGGTGCGGGACCGGGATCCCGCCTCCTTCGCCCGCCGTCTGATCGAGCTCGTCGATGACGCCGCGCTGCGCGCCGCCATGTCCCGCGCCGCGCGCCAGAAGGTCGGTGCCATGTTTTCGGTCGAGAAGATGGCCAAGGACTACCAACGGGTCTACCGGGAACTCCTGGCGGACTGAAACCGGAGCTCGCCCATGCCGATTCTCTTATGCAGCTGCATCTTCCTGGTCTTCTTCGCCTACTTCGGCTACCCGCTCTCCTTGTACCTGCTGTCGCTGTTGCATGGGCGCGGGGTGGAAAAGGGCGACATCACGCCGAGGGTCACCTTCATCATCACCGCCTTCAACGAGGAGAAACGGGTCAGGGAGAAGCTCGAAAACACCGTGGCGCTTGACTACCCCGCACTCCTCCTGCAGGTGATCGTCGCCTCCGACGGCTCGACCGACCGTACCAACGACATCGTGCGCGAATTCGAGGGGCGTGGCGTCCGGCTCGTCGAGGTGAAGAACCGCGGCGGCAAGGAGAACGCCCAGCGGGAGGCGGTCGCCGTCGCGCAGGGGGAAATCCTCGTTTTCTCCGATGTGGCAACCATGATCGAAGCGGGTGCCCTGCGCCGGATGATGGCCAACTTCGCCGATGCTTCGGTCGGCTGCGTGAGCAGCGTGGACCGGGTGCTCGGGCGGGACGGAAAGCCGTGCGGCGAAGGGGCGTACGTGCGTTACGAGATGTGGCTTAGAGAACTGGAGGGGAGGGTGAACTCGCTGGTCGGGCTGAGCGGTTCCTTCTTTGCCGCGAGAAAAGAAGTCTGCCGCGACTTTTCCCCCGATATGCAGAGCGACTTCAGGACGCTTCTCAACAGCATGCGGCTAGGCTTGCGCGGGGTAAGCGACCCTGAGGTGATCGGCCTGTACCAGGACGTCGCGGACACCAGCCGCGAATTCGACCGCAAGGTGAGGACGGTGCTCAGGGGGCTCACGGTCTTTTTCAGAAATCTCGAGTTCCTGAACCCGTTTCGCTACGGCCTGTTCGCCTACCAGTTCTGTTGCCACAAGCTGCTGCGCTGGCTGGTCCCCTTCTTCCTGGCGGCATCCCTGCTGATCAATGCGGCGCTGGCCCCGGTGTCGGGCCTTTACCTGTTTCTCTTTCTCGCCCAGGCGGGCTTCTACGTGTGCGCCCTTGCCGGTTGGAGGAGCCCGTCCCTGGCCCGAAGCCTTGCCGTCAAACTACCGCTGTACTTCGCCACGGTCAACCTCGCCATCGCCGTTGCGTGGCTGCGCTACTTGCGCGGCAACCGCTTGGTGATGTGGACTCCGTCGCAAAGGTGACCGTTTAAAAGCTCGCCCTCTACGTCGTGGTGGGGTGAGCCTGGTAAACGAAACGGGCCCGGTTCCATGGCGATCTGGAACCGGGCCCGAGGTCTTTAAAGGGACATGATGGTGACCGGCGTGGACCAATCGCCGGCGCCGGCGCTGAAGATGCCGCGCATCCGGACCCAGTAGTTCTGGCCACTGACCAGGTCGTTGATGTTTATCTTGCTGCAGGTCTTCACGTTGCAGTAGCCGGCCCAGTTGGCTTCGATGTTGGGATCCTTATCCGTTAGTTGAACCTCGTAGCTTCCCGCGCCGGGAAGGGCCCGCGCTTTGGCGATGATGCTGCCCCTCCGCTCGCCATGCTTCAGCATGAGCTCCGGAAAGGGGAGTTGCCCCAGGTGGAAGGTTCGGCGCTCTTTCTGGAAGCTGAAACCGCTACTTTGCAGCGCCTGGATGTTACCTGCGGCGACCAATTGCACGTAGTTGGCGATTTTGCGCAAAACCTGCTTCGTTTCCTCCTTCACCTGGTTTCGGTACTTGATCTTTTGCGAGTCGTGATACTTTGCCTCGTCCACCGCCCGCTGCAGCCTTTCCACGCACTCCCCCAACTCCGCCAGAGAACACCCGACCCACGGCTCCGGGAAGTTCGGATTTCCCGTAAGCGCCATCAGTACTCTGCGGGCCAGCTCCAGAAACGCCACGATGGCAGCAGGAAAACTGATAATGACCCTGTCGGTGGACATGACGACCTCCTCATTCTTTTTCTTAGTTTTGCCTAATATTATCCCGGTATCCTATTGCGTCAAGCAGGTTTATTTTCCGCGTGCTGAAATCGTACAAGCGGCCGATCGGGCGTCGTTTTTTGTGGATCGAGTTTGCATTTGATCAGGTTTGCTTTTGCCTTGATGAGGTTTGGTTTCGCGTTGATCCGGTTTGGTTTTGGGCTGAATAAGTCTGCTCTTTTGCGGAACAGGTTACGTTTTGGTTCGTGCAATGTGCCGTAGTATATAGGCGTTTTCGGGGCGGCGGAAAATTCAGGGTTAAAAACCAAAAAACAAGGTTCGTTTTCACCGGTTTCAGCCCGGGGGCGGGCCGCACCGTATGGTCTTTGGGCAGCTTCGATGCGCGCCCCGACGTAATCATCCTCCCGGCGAGCCCGGCAGGGGCGGAAGCATGAAACCTGGCCATAAAAAACGGTGGAACAGGTCCAGAAAGGAAATTTTGTGATTTGAAATACAACGGCGAAGAACGTCTTCAGTTAGAAAGGGATAAAAAAAAGAGGTACACGATAATACTAAACCATCCGCGAGGGTGGGACGGAAAGCCTACAGGGTCTCTCTGAGACAGCCGGGTCGCCGAAATACCTGCACTACAGGTCGGTCCCGGTTTTTTTGCGCCTTGCCGCCGGGTTTCCGCCTCTCGTGGAGGTCAACGTTGAAAGCTTATGTACCGCTGTTCCTTCTCGTTCTGACTCTCATTCCCGTTGCAGCTTTTCCTTCGTCGGTGAGCCTTCAGTGGGACCCTTCCACGGACCCCGACCTGGCCGGTTACCGGGTATATTACCAGGCCAACAGTCCCGTCCAGCCCTTCGCCGGCAGCGGCGCCGTGGAGGGGGCCGCCCCCATCGATGTCTCCACCGGCACCACCGCCTCCATAAGCGGCCTCGATCCCCGCAATTCCTACTATTTCGCGGTCACGGCCTACAATGCCAGCGGAGCGGAAAGCATCTACTCCAACGTGGTACAGGTAAAGGAAATGGTGCCACCGGTGGTCGGCATCATCTCACCGGCCCCGAACGTCACCGTTACCGGCTCGGTTGCCGTCAACGTCAGCGCCGTTGACAACGTCGGCGTCACCAACGCGGAACTGTACGCGAACGGCAAATTCCTTGCCGGCGGCAACTCGGCTCCCTACGTGTTCAACTGGCCCACAGCCTCGCTGGCCCCCGGCCAGTACACTCTTACCGCAAAGGCCTACGACGCGGCCGGCAATGTCGGCACCGCCGAGCAGGTGGTCTTCGTTTCCGGGGACGCGGCGGCTCCGACGGTCACCATCACGGCGCCGTCCAACAACAAGCAGGTAAGCGGCATCGTGACCGTGACGGCCGGCGCCACGGATAACGTGGGGGTTACCGGTCTTGCCCTTTACGACAACTCCACCCTCGTGTACGCCGCCAACCAGAGCCCGCTCAGCTACAACTGGAACACGGCCACAGCCGGCGCCGGGAGCCACACCCTGGTCGTGATAGCGTCCGACGCCGCGGGGAACGCCGGATCCTCCAGCGTGACCGTCACCGTTTCCAACGACGTCACCTCTCCCAGCGTCAACATCCTTTCCCCTTCCTCCTCCACGCTCAGCAATGCCAACCTCAAGGTCTCCGCTTCGGCCAAGGACAACGTCGCGGTTGTCAGAATGGAGGTTTACCTGGACGGGGCCCTGCTTCTTGGGACCAACTCGGGTTCCATCAGCGCATCGGCCAAGGTCGCCGCCGGCGTCCATACGGTTGCCGTCAACGCCTATGACGCGGCAGGAAACAAGGGGAGCAGGACGGTCTCCGTCATCAGGTAGCCTTCGGCCCGGCGAGCGGGTCCCGCCGGGCCCGGCGGGCGCTACCTGTTACCGCTTTATTAAAAAAGTTGCTTTCCTTTTATAAATCAACTACTATGCGCCACCGATGGCCGGGATGAGAGGCCATCCATAACACAGGTAGACGATAATACTAAACCATCCGCGAGGGTGGGACGGAAAGCCTACAGGGTCTCTCTGAGACAGCCGGGTCGCCGAAATGCCAAGTACTGGTGCTGCGGTCCCGGCTTTTCTTTTTTCCTCCTTCCCGGCGAGAAACGCCCAAGGCCCCACGCCGATCCTTGGGAGTAAACGATGGGAGTAAACGGAAAAGCGGGCCGGTCCCGCGTCGCTGCGCTTTTTTCCCTCCTGCTGCTGTCCCTTCCCCACAACTGTCTTGCCACCACCGTCACGCTGGCGTGGGACCCAAGTCCCGATGCCGACCTGGCAGGGTACCGGATCTACTACCAGGCCAACAGCGACCAACTCCCCTTTCGGGGGACGGGAGCCCTGGAAGGAAAGGCCCCGGTCGACGGCGGCAAGGTGACCGTGGCGAGCATAAGCGGTCTTGACCCCGCCAGATCCTATTACTTCGCCGTTACCGCCTACAATTCCCTCGGCCAGGAGAGTGTCTACTCCAACATCGTCCAGATCCCCGAGACCCTCCCGCCGCTGGTCAGCATCACCTCCCCCGCGGACAACACCTCCGTAGCCACCGCCCTCGACGTCAGCGCGGCCGCAACCGACAACGTCGGCATCGCCAAGGTCCAGTTCCTGGTGAACGGCACGCAGGTGTACGAGACCAGCGCCGCTCCCTATACGTATACCTTCAACGCCGCCCCCCTTGCCGGGGGGACCTATACCATCGCCGCCAGGGCCGTCGATCTTGCCGGCAATGCGGCGCTCTCGCAACCGGTGCACGTTTCCGTGCCCGGCGACGTGATCTCGCCCACGGTTTCCCTGGCGGCGCCTTCCTCCGGTAGCAAGGTAGCCGGGACCATCAACGTTGCGGCAAGCGCCGGGGACAACGTGGGGGTCACCAGGCTCGAGCTCTCCATCGACGACACGCTGCTGCTTGGCAGCAACCAGAGCCCGGCAAGCTATCTCTGGAACACCACGAGCTTTGCCGACGGCAGCCACGTCATCACCGCCAGGGCGTACGATGCGGCCGGAAACAGCGGCGTCGCCTCCGCCACCGTCGTCGTCGACAACGGCGCCAGCCAGGCCGCCCCGCCTCCGCCCTCAACCTCAACCTCAACCTCAACCTCGCCCCCCGCGGCTCCGCTTACCCTGGCAGACGCCCAGTTCGCGTTGCAGATCGCCTCGGGGCAGCAGATTCCTACCGTCGAGCAGTTGCAGCGCCTGGACTTGGCGCCTTATCTGAATGGCCAGTCGGTTCCCAACGGCAAGGTTGATACGGGCGATGTCGTCGTTATCCTCGCCAAGCTGACCGGAAAACTGTAACCAGGGTGAAGCTCGCGGTTTAAGCAGCAGGAGGAGCTATGCGCATTTTGAAACGATCGTTGTTGGGGGGAGGGATGCTGGTGCTGGCTGCCTGCGGCGGCGGGGGAGGGGGAACGGCCTCGACTCCAGATGTCACCGCCCCGACTGTCGCGCTTTCCGCCCCGGCAAACGGTGCCACGATGACCGGGACGACGACCGTTACGGCAGATGCCGCCGACGATGTCGGAGTGGCCAGAGTCGATTTCTACCTGAACGGCGTCAAACAGGGGAGCGACACTACCGCTCCTTACAGTTACAGTTGGGACCCGTCGACACTTGCCAGGGGGAGTTACACCTGGGCTGCGAAGGCGTATGACGCCGCCGGCAACGAGCGCGACTCCGCCGCCGTTACCGTTACCGTCCCGGTTTATGCCACCATGGCTACCGTCGTGACCGGCACCGGTGCCGTCGGCACCGTATCCCTTGCCGGCATACCCGTTGCCGCACCTTACGGCGTGAACTTCGTGGTCACCATGCCCGCAGGGGGCACCCTGTCCGGAGTCAGCACCTCCGGTCCCTATGCCGGTAGCGGGCTTGCCACCATCTCCGGTGCCAACAGTCTCATTCTCGCCAGCAGTCCGGTCGCCTCAGGGCAGATCATGACCGTCACCTTTGCCAACGTGCCCTCCGGTGCCCAGCCCTCCGACTTCGGCATAGCAGTATCAGCCGTCTATGACGGTAACGGTAACTTGATTCAATAGAGTGCCGATTGGAGGGGGAGATCAGCCTCGGACATTTCCCCGGAATTCACGGATGAACCTTTGCGAAGGGGGACAGGGGGGATTTGGTTTGCGGGCGTGAGAGGTTAGCGCCGAATTGAGCAGGTGAAGGATTCGCGCCGTCATAGCGCGCGGAAAGGAAGGGAGTTCGGAGTTGGGACTGGAATCAGCCGTAGAACGTTGAACGTTGAACATCCGTTGCCTTTTTACTGTCTTTTGCCGTTGCTCCGTGTGTCGAAGAAATTCTTGTTGAGCAGGATCGCCTTGCTGTCCAGGATGCTGATCACGTCCGACTTCTCCAGGCTGCGCAAGACGCGGCTCATGGTTTCGCGGGTCACCGAGGCGTAGCTGGCCATCTGCTGGTGGGTCATCTTCACGTCGATGATCACGCCGCGGTCATCCCGGACCCCGTACAGCTCCCCCAGCCGGTCCAGCAGGGACAGCACCCGGTCCTGGGCGTTCTCCGCGTTGAAGCTCAGGATCTTGATCATCTCCCAGGATTCGCGCAGCCGGCTGCACAGCAGTTCGATGATCTTCTTGCGGATCGCGTCGTTGCTCATCAGGTGCTGCTGAAAATCGTCCTTGTGCAACAGCCCGATCACCGAGTCCTCGTGGGCGATGATGGTGGCCGGGGAAGTCTTGTTGTCCAGAAGCGACATCTCGCCGAAGAAGTCGTTCTTCTTGTGGATGGTGATGATCTGCTCTTTACCCTCGTCGTTCATCTTCACTACCCGCACCTTGCCCGAATAGATCAGGTACATGTAGCTGGAGGTGTCCTCCTCGTAAAGCACTATCTGTTCTTTTTCGTAGTTCTTTTTTCTAAACAGCTTCTCAACCTGGTCCACCTCGCCAACGGTGAGGGACGCGAAGAAGGGGATGCTGCTGATAATGTTGGTTTCGTGCTTGTGTCTTTGCGATGTAGGACAAGTCATCACAGTGCCTCCGGCTCTCATTTTACCTCAGCCGTTCAAATGTTTAACACAAACAATTAGCACTTGTCAATTTATGCCTTAAGCTGTATAGGTATAGCAGGCACTGGCCTTCATTTCCTGTCTGTGCTGTGGCGGCTCACAGTCTGCCCGAAGGTGCTTGACGAGCGCAAAGACATCGGCTCCGAGCTTTGACTTGGTCTTCAGCCGGCAGAGCAGATGAGGTGGGAGGGGCATCCGATGGCTCCCCCAAGAGGTGGCGATGGCGCTTATGCTGATTTCAGTGTTGCTGCTGCTGGTATCCGTGCTGCGCATCGTGCTGCTGGAGCGACGAAGCGGAGCGACAAGCTACCTAGCCGCCCCCTTTTTCGCCATAGCGGTCCTGGAACTGTTCGATTTTTTCGCCCTCAATTACTTCCAACCGGAGGTGGACTGGAAGCGCTGCGCGCTGTTCGTCGAGGCGCTTTTGCCGTCCGTGTGGCTCATCCTGAGCCTCACCTATGCCCGGGACATCCCGGAACGGGGGGTGCCGCTGAAGCACCGCCTCTTGGTCGGCGCCAGCCTGATGCTGGTGCTGGTCCCCGCGTTGCTGCCGGTAGCTTCCTTCTACTACGCGCCCGATTTTCCCGCCGAGCCGGTGCTGTTTTTGGCCGACGTCGGCTATTACTTCTACGTCGCCATCCTGGTGCTGCTGGTGGTGGCACTGATGAACTTCGAGGCCACCCTGGCGAATGCCTCATCGGAGGCGCTGTGGCGGGTGAAGCTCGATATCGTCGCGCTCGGCTCCATGCTCGCCGTGCTCGTCTTTTACTACTCCAACGCCCTGTTGTACCGCTCCCTCAACCTGGAGCTCGCGCCGCTGCGGTCCCTTTTGTTCGTGATCGCCTCGGTGATGATGCTCTACGCCCGTTCCCACTGGCGCGGCAGCGCCCGCGTCAAGATCTCCCAGGCAGTCGTGCTGAAATCCGTGGTCATGGCGGTGGTTGCCGCCTACCTGATCATGCTGGGCGCCCTGGGGGAGGGGATGAAGTACTTCGGCCCCCTGTTCCCGCGGGTGCTCATCCTGTCCCTGGGGTTCGTCGCCGGGATACTGTTGCTGCTCCTGCTCCTCTCCGACCGCGCCAAGCGGGAGCTGAAGGTGCTGCTGCACAAGCACTTCTACCAGAGTAAATACGATTACCGCGCCCAGTGGCTGGGGCTTACCGAGAGACTGTCCACCTTCGAGGACGGCGACGACCTGGTCAAAAGGGTGCTCCTCGCCTACTGCGAGATCTTCGGCGTAAAAGGCGCGGCCCTGTACCAGCACCAGCAAGGGTGCGGCTGGTACTGCGTCGCCTCCACGCTCGAACTGGAGCCGCTTCGGGAGACCATCAGCGACGACAACCCGATCCTCACCTCGCTGCGGGAGCGCCAGTGGGTCTTCTGCAGCAGCGACCCCAACCGCGAACTGACCCCGCGCGAGTGGGACTTCCTGGCAAGGTACGGCATCTCGTTCGTGGTGCCCCTGTTCGAGGGGGAGAGCCTTTCCGGCTTCATCGTGCTCGGTGCGCAGGTCGTGCCCGACGAGCAGTACCGCTACGAAGACTTCGACCTGATGAAGACCATCGCGCGCCAGGTGTCGGTGGCCATGCAGCACCAGCGCCTCTCCGAGCAGCTCACCCAGGCCAAGGCCATGGAGGCCGTGGGGAGCCTGGCGACGTTCGTGGTGCACGACCTGAAAAACCTGGCGGCGACGATTTCTCTCGTACTCGAGAACGCGCGTGAGCACATCGACAACCCTGAGTTCCAGCAGGACATGCTGAACAGCCTGGGCAACACCACCAGGAAGATGCATCACATGATCGGCCGCCTGCGCAACCTGGGCGAGAGCGAACTGTTGCAGCGGCGCCCCGTCGATCTTCTGACCCTGACCCAGAGTTGCGCGGCAATGGTGCAGGGGAGGGCCATCTCGGTGCTGGGAAGCCAGCAGGTCGTGCTGGGGGACCGGGAGGAACTGCAGAAGGTGCTCTTGAACCTGTTCCTGAACGCGGTCGAGGCGTCCCCACCCGAGACCCCCATCGCCGCGGAAGTAGGGTGCAACGGCACCCCCTTTGTCAAGGTGACCGACCAGGGGTGCGGCATGTCGCCGCGCTTCATCAGAAACGACCTGTTCGTGCCGTTTCGCACGTCCAAGCGGACCGGTCTCGGCATCGGTTTGTACCAGTCGCGCCAGATCGTGACCGCTCACGGCGGCAGGATCGACGTCGCCAGCGTGGAAGGGGAGGGGACCGTGTTCACCGTCCACTTGCCGGTCGCCGAGGACGATGCCGCTTCCGGCGTGATTGCTGCTGCGTGAAGGAGGAGTAGTGAGAAAGCTTCTGATTGTCGACGACAACGAGGATATCAGGCAGCAGTTGAAGTGGGGCTTGAACCAGGAGTACTCCGTACTTTTGGCGGCCGATGCCCGGGAAGCGCTCTCCCTGTTCAAGAGCGAATGCCCCGCCGTGGTGGTGCTCGACCTGGGGCTCCCTCCGTACCCGGACAGCTCCGTCGAGGGGTTTCGCTGCCTGGACGAGATGCTGGGGTTGAACCCGGTGACCAAGGTGATCATGCTGACCGGCAACAACGAGCGGGAAAACGCACTGAAGGCTATGCGCATGGGCGCCTTCGACTTCTACGCCAAGCCCCCCGTCCTGTCCGAGCTCAAGGTGATGATCGGGCGCGCCTTCCACATCGCCAATATCGAAGAGCAAAACAGCGCCCTTTCCTCGCACACGGAGGCCGAAGAACAGTGGGGCATGGTCGGCAAGTGCGCCGAGATGCAGGCGGTTTTCACCACCATCAGGAAGGTGGCCGCCTCCAACGCGCCCATCCTGATCGTGGGTGAAAGCGGCACCGGCAAGGAACTGGTGGCGGCCGCCATTCACGAGGCGAGTCAGCGCCGCAAGGGGCCGCTGGTGGCGATCAACTGCGGTGCCATCCCCGAGAATCTCCTCGAGAGCGAGCTGTTCGGGCACGAGAAAGGGGCCTTCACCGGCGCCCACACCGCCGTGCGCGGCAAGCTCCAGTACGCCCACAAGGGGACGCTCTTTCTCGACGAGATCGGCGAGCTCCCCGTGAACCTGCAGGTGAAGCTGCTGCGCTTTCTGCAGGAAGGGACCATCCAGCGTGTCGGCGGGCGCGAGGAGATCCCCATCGATGCCCGCACCACCTGCGCCACCAACATCGATATCCAGAAGGCGATCGAGGAGGGGCGCTTCCGTGAAGACCTCTACTACCGCATCGGCGTGGTCACCATCAAGCTTCCCCCCCTGAGGGAGCGCGGCGACGACGTCCTGCTGCTGGCGGAGAATTTCCTGAAGCTGTACTGTAAGGAGAACAAGAAGAAGGTGCGGCTGTCGCCGGCGGCCATCTCCTTCCTGAAGAGGCATGATTGGCCCGGCAACGTGCGCGAGTTGAGGAACCGCATCCAGCGGGCCGTCATCATGTGCGACGGCTCCAGCATCGGCCCGCTTGACCTGGGCTGTGACGAGGAACCGCCGCCGATGCCGGTCTCCAGCAGCGACAACCTGTCACTGCGTGAAGCGCGCGAGCGGATGGAACGGGAGATGATCCTGAACGCCATAGAGCGACAGTCCGGCAACATTCTCAAGGCCGCAGAGGAGTTGGGGGTGAGCCGTCCCACCCTCTACGACCTGATGAAGAAGCTGTCCATTCACCAGTAGCACCTTTTGGGCGGTGCCGCCGGCACTCTACTGATGGGAGGCGGCGGCATTCCAGGTGGCGGAGGGGCTTGGGCGCAGCGCCCCCAAAGGGGTGACCGCGCAGACCGGGCAGGTGACCATGCCGCTGCCGAAGCACGAGCTGCAGTCGGACTCCCAGATGTCCAGCACGGCGACGTAGTAGCGGTTACCGGTCCCGGCGCATTCGGGGCAGGTGACGACCTTCTTGTCATGACAATCCTTGCAGATACCCATCGTTTCACTCCTTCGGTGCTTCGCACGCTGTTGCTGTTTGGTGAGAAGAGTGAGTATGATCTAATATTTGTGAATGTCAATTAAGATTTGCAATTTATTTGTGAATAACCAAAGAGCGCTGTGAGGGCAGCAACTAACACCATATGGCACAGACCCGTTCCGACTCTCTGAAAACAGCCGCCCTTCTTTTCCTGGTGGTGTTGATCGCACCTTTCATCGTCAACTGCTTCTTCGCCTACCCGCAGACCGACGACTTCATGTTCTCGGTAGCCTCCCGCGATAGCGGCTTTCTCAAGGCACAGTACGACACCTATATCAACTGGTCCGGTCGCTTCACATCCACTGCACTGTTAAGCATCAATCCCCTTGTCTATGGTTCCCTGACCGGGTACAGAACGGTCTTCGCGGTTGTCATCGCAGCCCAGATCGCTTCGCTGTATCTGCTGGCCGGCGCCTTGACCCGGGACGTGCTATCGCGCCGGGAAAGGGTGCTTATTGCCCTTGCCCTCTTCTTTGCTTTCCTCGACCAGATGAATGACGTCAGGTCCGGGCTTTACTGGATGGCCGGTGTGGTCACCTACGGGGTGGCACAGGCCATGATGGCCCTGTGGCTTTCCCTGGTGCTTCTCCTGCACCAGGATCGGCACCGCAACACGACCCACCTGCAAGGAGGCGTGTTACTGCTGTCACTGTTACTGGGAGGGACCAACGAGATCGCGCTGGTGCTGACCGTGTTCGGCGCGACTCTGTTCCTTTGGTTCCGGTACCGGGCCACCGGGAGGGTGGGCCTGTTCCACGTCGGCACGCTTGTGGCGGCGCTGACCGGCGGCAGTCTGGCGGCCCTCGCGCCGGGTAACTTTGCGCGCATGAGTGGGCAATACCACGTGCAGAGGGATCTGGCGGTGGTCGCCTGGGATGCGCTGCAAGCATCGCTTGCGTCCATGGCGGTGTGGGTGACCACACCGCTCGCCTTGATGCTCATGGCCGCGGTCTTCTTCGCCGTGACCGGCAGGCCCCGCCTCCGGGCCGCCCTCAGCGGCGTCACGGTGCCGTCTGCATTGCTGATCCTGTTTCTGGTCATGTTCACTAGCTTCCTGGTGCCCTATTGGGCCACCGGCAGCTACCCGCAGAACAGGGTACTCAACATGATCTACTTCTGCTTCCTGGCAGGTTGGCTGATCTTGGTCGCCATCATCGCGGCGGGGGCGGGGGAGGCTGTTGTTGGCTCCATCAGGAATGTCTGCAGCAGGAGGTGGGGCTTGCTAACGGCAGGATTGGCCGCCTTGTTCAGCATACAGAGTTCCAACGCGGTGATGGTGAGCCGGGATCTTGCCAGCGGGCTTTCCTATCGCTACAGCAAGGAGATGGAGCAAAAGCAGTCCCAATTGACGCAGGACCCTTGTGATGTCTGCACCGTCCGGGACGTCGTCAACCGTCCTGCCAGCCTCTATTTCACCTTCCTCAATCCCGATCCGCGGCACTGGGCCAACCGCGGTTACGCCGCCTATTTCCGGAAAAGCAACGTCCTGCTCGCCACCGACCAAGCCGGCCGGCCTCTGCAGTAACGGTGCGGGAGGCGCTCCTTCTGGTTAGTGGTGGGGGGAGGGGGGGAGCGTTCGCTGGTTTGACAATATACTAAAACCTAGTATAAGATGCCGGATGAAATGGATAGTGACCTACAGCAAGAAGGCGGGCAAGCAGTATGATGCACTGCCGCCGTCGGTGCAGGACCGACTGGACCTGTTGACGGCAGAGCTTGAGCTGCTTGGCCCGAACCGCTACAACTGGAAGAACTATTCCAAGCTGGAAGGCAGTACTCAAAGGTATCACTGCCACATCAAGAAAGGAAAACCGACGTACGTCGCGGTGTGGGAAGTGGTGGATAACCGGGTAAGGCTTTTGGAGGTGACGTATGTTGGGACGCACGAAAAAGCGCCCTACTGAAGAGTTGGTCCCGCTGCACCTGATGGTGCATCCTGCCCATGTAGCAGCAATCACTGAGTACGCCGAGCAATTGGAACAGTCGGAGTCGGTGCCTTGGCGTGAGGTGGCTGGACGCCGCGGCAGTGTGCCCGCTTCAGTTCTGCGTGGAGCGAGAGGGAAGGCGGCACTGACCCAGACCCGGTTGTCGGAACTTTCAGGTATACCGCAACGACACCTCTCGGAAATGGAGCGGGGGAAAAGGCCGATAGGCAGGGAGACTGCCAGGAAGCTTGCCGCGGCCCTGGAGCTTGATTACCGGCTCCTCCTGTAGCCCCCGCCGAACGAAAGGCGAGCGGGTTAGGCCTGCTGAGGCCGCCTTGTCTCCTGGACAAGGCGGCCTCTTGTTTGTGGTTTAGAAACGTTCGAAGTCGTTGTGATCCAGGCTCAGCGCCACTCCCTTGTCGATGGCGGCCTGCTTGCCGCGCGCCTTGGGGCTGGCTTTGGGTTCCGAAGCCGCATAGGTCATCGATGCGGCTTTGCGGCCGCTGTGCCGCTTCATCCCCTCCGCGACCCTACCTGTTGCAACCTCGTTGTCCCTGACCTGGAAGAAGGAGATCGTGTTCTGCAACTGGGCAGCCTGCGAGGAAAGCTCCTCGGCGGTGGACGCCATCTCCTCGGCCACCGTCGCATTCTTTTGGATCACCTGGTCCAGCACCTGTATCGCCTGGTTGATCTGCTGGGCGCCGCCGTCCTGCTCTTTGCTCGCGGCGCTGATCTCCTGGACCAGTTCCGCCGTTCTCTGGATGTTAGGCAGGATTTCGCCCAGCAGCGCCTCCGCCGTTTCGGCGATCTGGACACTCGAGGTGGAGAGGGTGGAAATCTCCCCTGCCGCCTTCTGGCTCCGCTCGGCGAGCTTTCTCACCTCCGCCGCGACCACCGCGAAACCCTTGCCGTGCTCTCCGGCTCGCGCCGCCTCGATGGCAGCGTTCAGCGCCAGCATGTTGGTCTGCCGCGCGATCTCTTCCACGATCGAGATCTTACCTGCGATTTCCTTCATGGCTGCCAGCGTTTCCGCGACGGCCTTGCCCCCTTCCTGCGCGTCGACCGCCGACTTCACCGCGATCTTCTCGGTCTGCATCGCGTTGTCCGCCGTCTGCCTGATGTTGGCGCTCATCTGCTCCATGGAGCTGGACGCCTGCTCGGCCGAGGCCGCCTGCTCGGTCGCCCCTTGCGACGTGTTCTCTGCATTGTCGGCCAACTCCTTGCTCCCCAGCGTCACGTTGTCCGCGGCCTGCTTGACGTCGAGCACCACGTCCGAGAGCTTTTGCACCATCGCAGCCAGGTCCTTGAGCAGTTCGTCCTTCTCGGAGCGCGGCGTCACCTCCACGCTCAGGTTGCCGTCGGCGATTTCCTTGGTGATGCCGATGACGCGATCCATGGCCAGCTTCACGCTTTTCAGGCTGTCGTTGATGCGTGTGAAGTCGGAATGTGCCTCCCTGGTGTGCTGGTCCGGCTGGGCGATGGCGAAGTCGAGGTCCAGGTCCCCCTGCGCAAGGAGGTGGAGGTTCACCGCCATCCTGTCGATCTCGCCCTTGGTGTAGTCCCGGTTCCTGATGATCGCCGTCAGGTCCTGGACCACCTCCACGTAGCCGATCTTCTCCCCCTTGCGGTTCATCAGGTAGGTGGTGTCCTGCTTGCACCCGGAACCGCACCAGTCGAAGTAGCTCTCCGGCACCCCCCGATGCAGCTGCTTGATTCCGCACCCCTCGGTGTTGCAGATATTGGCGGCCGCGTTGCTGCAGGGAAGCCCCAGCGCCGTGACCCGGTCCCTGATGCGCCCTTCTTTCACCAGGAGCGCCTCGAAGGGCTTGTTGAGGAAGGTCCAGTTCATGTCGTTATCGGTGACATGGATCGGGAAGGGGACCGCGTCTATGATCGCCTCGTACCAGTCGTTCTTCTCCACCACCACGTCCAGGGTCCGGTTCACTCCGTCCACGATGGCCCGGTATTCCCCCTGGTGCTTGGAGGCGTCGGAGCGGGTCTGGAAGTTGCCGGCCAGCGCCGCGTGCACCAGCGTCTCGGTGTCAACGATCATGGCGCCGACGGCGTCCTTCACCCTGGAGAGGCTGTCGTTGATCTTGACGAAGTTCTCACGTGCCACCACGGTGTGCTGGTCCGCCTCCGCCACCTTCAGGTCGAGGTCCAGGTTCCCCAGCGCGAGCTTGGTGAGGTTTCCCGCCATGCGCTCCACCTCCACCTGGGTGTAGTCGCGGTTCCTGATGATCGCCGTCAGGTCGGTCACCGTCTCGACATAACCGATGCGCTCACCCTTGCGGTTCAGGAGGTAGGCGGTGTCCTGCTTGCATTCCGAGCCGCACCAGGTGAAGAAGCTTTCGTTCACCCCCTTGTTGAGCTGCTTGATGCCGCACCCTTCGTTGTTGCAGATGTTGGCTGCCGCGTTGCTGCAGGCATGCCCCACGGCGGAGTCGCGGTCCTTGATGCGCCCCTCGCGGACCAGCAGCGTCTCGAACGGCTTGTTCATGAAGGTCCAGTTCATGTCGTTGTCGGTGACGTGTACCGGGAACGGCACCGCGTCGATGATGGCGCGGAACCAGTCGTTCTTCTCGATCAGGTGGTCACGCTCTCCCTCGAATTCCTTCTTCATCGCCTCCGCCGCCCGGGCGCTATCCTCGATCAGCCGGGCACGTTCCCCTTCGAACTCCCTCCTCATCGTTTCGACCGTGCCGGAACTGTTCTCGGCGAGGCGGTGCAGTTCCGCTTCGACTGCACGCGCCAGGAACCAGCCGATGGCGAGGGTGAGGGCGAAAGCGGCTGCGCCGGCACCCAATCCGACTGGGGTAGAGCCGCGCACCGTCGCGAGACAACCTGCGCCACCGAACAGCGCCGCAGCAGTGAACCCGATGATGACCTTTACCTTGAGTTTCATCTTTTCCATACCTTCCTGTCCTTGTTTCCGGTTTAGTGATGGCGTCACCCCGACGCGTGTATTTTTACGGGCATTTAAAAAGCAGGTCGGCGCGCCGGGACGGCTCAATGCGCCTGAAGCTTCTGCATCTTCATCCAGAAGTTGCAGTTGCTTTCGGCGGCTGGTTGAGTAAATGAAGGGGAAAATGATTAGGTTTGCTGAAGAACAGCAGTAGAAGAGGGGCGCTGAGCGTGTTTGAGGTGTATAACCGGAGGAATAGATTCAGAAAAAAAGTATACACAACCAGAAATGTAATACATTATTTTTGTATTATATATCTCGTGAGAAGGTGAAGTTCACAAGAATAAAGGAATAGGGGGCAGGCTACCCTTCTGGTCTACGGCAAGGTGAAGTAGAAACCTGCCCCTTTATTTAGTTGTGATTCCGCCCAGACCCTGCCGCCGTGCCGGTCGATGATCCGCTTCACCGTGGCAAGCCCGATGCCGTTCCCTTGGTACTCCGGACCATGCAGGCGCTGAAAGGGATGAAACAACTGGTCGCTGTATGCCATCTCGAACCCAACGCCATTGTCCCGGACGAAGAAGATAACTTCATCGCCACAAACTTCCGTACCACATTCTATTGTTGCCTCTGGATTTCCAGCGGTGTACTTCCAGGCGTTGTCCAGGAGGTTGTCCAGCATCTGCTTTAACAGAAGCCAATCGCCTTTCGCCCTCATGCCGTCCTGAACGAGGAACCGCACCTGGCGGGAAGGCTCGGCCCCTTGAAGTGTTTCGCAGGAACTGGAGGCGAGCGCACTAATATTCACTTCAACCTTGGTCAGTGCGATTCTGCCGACGCGGGCCAGATCCAGGAGGTCATCTATCAGATTCCCCATGTGGCAGCTAGCCAGCCGGGTCTTTCCTATCAGACTCTGCGCTTCCGGAGGGAGGATGTCGCCGAATTCTTCATGGAGAATGGCAAGGTAGGAATTAATGTGGCGCAGCGGCGCCCGGAGATCGTGGGAAACGGTGTAGCTGAAAGATTCCTGTTCCTGTAGCGCCTTTTGCAGGCTCTGCGTCCGTTTTGCGACGCGTGTCTCCAACTCCTGCCGTGCCGCGTCGAGTTCAGCCGCGGCATGATTGCGGTCGGTTATCTCCCGCCCCACGACCAGCACCGACACTGGCATAGTCGCCGCCCCTCCCTCCGGAACCAACTGGTACTCGAAATCCCTTCGCCCCTCCGAAAACGCCATGACGTCTTCAACTTTAATAGGGACACCCGTCCGGAAAACGGACGCGATGCGCTCCTTCCAGACATCGGTAACTGCCGGTGGGAGGCCGATCTGGAACAAGGTTGTCCCAACCAGGTCTTTGACGGGGATGCCGCAGGCCCTTCCGGCTGCGGAGTTGGCATAGATGTGCCGGAGGTCCCGGTCAAAACGTAAAACGATGTCTGGGGAGTTCTCAGCTAGGGCACGGTACTCCTCAGCTAGGGCACGGTACTCCTCAGCTAGGGCACGGTACTCCTCTTGAGTAACAAGAAGTTCCTGCTCAATGCGTTTGCGGGACGTCAGATCCCGAACCATAGCGAACATCCCCATCGGTGATCCGTTGTCGTCACGGATCAGGGTACGCGTCAGTTCTACCGCAACGAGGTAGCCGTCCTTTCGGCGATACTCCTTCTCATAGATGTCAGAAAAACCTCTGACCTTGACCTGTTTCTCGACGATCGCCTCCTCGTAAGAAAGCCATTTGTGAGGAGTCAGGTCGCGGGCTCGCTTGGTAAGAAGCTCAGCGCGGCTATACCCGACAAGAGCGCAAAACGAATCGTTAATCGATAGGAAGTTGCCGGCCATATCGACGCTGCAGCAGGCATCTTTCACAGCATCACAAAACTCTTTGATCTGTTCTGCATTCATCGGCAATTCTCGCTCCTCAACATGACAGCAGTATCGGCTGCAGCGACAAGTTCGCCGCGGCAGGCGGGTGTGTATTATGCTGTAAACATGAAAAAAGTTCAACGGTAAATGGTGGCGTTATGGCAGGAGAGCGCGCTGCTTGTTGAGTTTCAACTCTTTTATCACTACGGCTTGAAAAGCATGCAGGGGTTTTATTTCTCACCCGGGAAATTTTCCGAGAGGTCTGAGCGCAGTTTCAGATAGAGGAGGCCGGCCGGCGTATGCAGAAATCCTTCTTGTGGCTGCTCAGTTACTTATTTCATCTTCCTATCACCTCCTCAACCCGATCCAGTATGTAATCGAGGGTTTCGCTCTTTCGACGTGCCTCGTGCAGTCTGTCCTTCTTCCTTATGGCGATGCGCGATATATCATCGAAAAAGGTGATAAGTTTCAGACGCCCGGTCTCGGCAAGGCGGCGGTCCACGCACCCTGTCACCCCTGAAAAAACACTGTAGGCCGGAACTCCAAGGGCAGCCGCTTCCCGGATCATCGTGCCTCCGCCGCTAACTACCAGGTCTGAGTGCCAGGTTAGATCAAGGCCGTTCACAGCCTTGCGCGGAATGATCATATTTCCCGCCTCCAGGAGATGACCCCAGGTTTCTTTTATTTCCTCACGCTGCTGGTCGTCTCTTGGCAGCATGATGATGACGGTATTGGGGGTGCGCGCTACCAACGAGATGACATCTTGGAACAGCACTTCGCTTTTCACGTTATGATAATGGGCAGTGGTCGCGGGAGGACGCATCGTAACGACAATCCGGTTGGGCGGTATACCCAAATCGGTGAGGAGGCCCTTGCCCGGCCGGAACCCCGGGACGTATACGTCCTCTTTGATGCCTGGGTAGCGCCAGATGTTGGCGCAGTTCACGGTGATGGCTTGTTCCGGGATAGCGTCGGGCATGAAGATGTCGTCGATACTAAAAGGAAACGAGAGATCTATGAACTCATAATCGAGCATTACTGCGGTCGGTATCCCCGCCATCTTTGCGGCGGCCACCTGGGACCTGGAGCCGTGGGACAGCGCAAGAGTCGGCTTTTCCCTACGCACTATAGGAAAAAGCTGCATCGCTCGGTACAAAAGACCGGAAATCTTTATCAGCTTATTCCTTCCGTAATCTCTGCCTACCATGATGGTGGGGATGCCGTGCAGGACCGCCAGTTCCGCTACCTGGAAGCGGTCACGCGCGGTAACCCAGACCCTATGGCCTCTGCGCTCCAGTCCTGCAATGATGGGAGCGAAGAAAGGGACGTGAGGCGAGTTATCCAGATCGATCCAAATTTTGGCGTGTTTTTTCATGGTCCCCTTCCTTAACGCCCGCCATGCGGGCCAAATCATCTCCATATTTTTCAGATCAGGACTGGCCGTCTGACGTGTGCAGGTGATCCCGGGGAACCATGATTCAAAAGCTTTCGGTCCATAGGTTGCCTGTTCAGCGCTCTATCAGCGTCTGACCCAACGCGGCTGCGGCTGAGCTCGTCTACGGGCTCCAAAAACTTGGGCCGCCGTGTTGAGGATGGTGAAAAACAGCCACTCAAGTCGATGGGTGTACAAGCAATCTTCCCAATCATCCCACACAAACTCGTAATCCTGATCGCGAATCCAAGCGTCCAAGTCGCTGCAGCAGTTCCAGGCGTTAACCTCCCAGTCGTTCAGGTTGTCGTGGTGGCTTTGGTCTTGGTCGAAAACGAGGGTAGCGTCCCCGGTCTCCAGCAGCACCTTGTGCAGGAAACCGGTGACTTCCGCATTTTTTCGCACCACTGCTGTATACTGCGCCAGCTTGCTTTGGAATACATCCAACTCTTGGGGCTTCATTGATACCCACAGGTATGCCTCCCAGGCATTGTTGTCAGCAAACTGTGGGGGTGGTTCCGATACACGGTAAGCACGAAAGCCCCGCTCCCTGGAATACTCGACGCAGATCCTGTCATCCGGCATTCTCTGAGGCATCAGCGTCGAAGCGAATGGGGGAGAAAGGGTCTCATTCTCTTTCATCACCCGTACTCCTTTCCCTCCTGGTTGTCATGTCGATGTCCCGCAGCGTCACACTGCCTCTCAGACAAAGAGCCATTCGAACCCGTGCTGCAGGTTCAGTCGCTCCTCACATCTTGCCAGAGGCAAGCCACATGATTACCTCGGCTGGTAAGGAAACCGGGGCATCAGGTGTTTCTGCACAAAGATCGGATGCACAATTGTAAAACCTGCACTTGGTGAACCTGTCGTTACAGAAGAAACCAAACATGAATTCAGTCACTGCAGGCGAGGTGATTATCGTTTTGTTGCTGAAAGGGCATGAGTCAAACTGCGTGCAGCGTGCCATTACAGACCTCCCATGCCAGCAGAGTAGTTAGTCCTTGATACCCAGTCATATGTGCGAACCCGATCGACTGGACCATTAAGTCCTTAGAAGTGGCGTCATCCATCAGATCCCGTTCCACGTTTTCCATCTCCTTTTCCTGCGGGTTCCAAAGAAATGGCGCAGTTTTCGTCGTCAGACGGCAAAACCATTACAGAGGGAAGGTTTAGTAAAGTTAAATTAATTGTCAACCCTCCAACTGGAGCAGGTGTGGCTCAATGTCTGGACCTGTACCCGTACTCCGCTGGGGCAGATGCCCTCACGTCGTCAGGCGCATGGGAGAAATACCAGAAGGGATAGCGCTCCAAAGGCGCAATCGATAGCGACTTTTACTGAAGCCGCGGCTGTGGACAAGGTTTGACTTTCACCTTTGACTCAGGTAAAAAGATGGTCCTTTCGTTAGAAATTGTTAAGGGTGGAGGTTGCACATGACAAATATGCTGGAAGTCGTTGGCCGGATAGTGAGCGCACACGTATCCATGTGCGCAATGACATCGGAAGAAGTGCTTGCTGAAATCAACAGCGTCCATGCCACTCTCTCCAATCTCCACCAGGATGCCAGCGTTAAGACGACAAGGCATGAAGGAATGCCCGCCGTATCACGAAAGCAGGCCTTTAAAAAGACTGAAGTGGTGTGCATGCTGTGCGGGAAGGGAGGGATGCGCACTCTAGCGCGTCATCTGAAATATGCCCATTCGATGAACCCGGGGGAGTATCGGACGAAATTTGGCATTCCCAGAGAACAGCCTCTGACCGCAAGGGACTTCTCGGCGCACCGTCGCACCTTGGCGACCGCCCACGGCTTGGCTGACTATCTAGTGAAGGCTCGCGCAGTCAGGGCGGAAAGACTTAAAGGAAAGAAAGACAACAGAGCGGCTCTTTCATAGTACTTGGTTCCTCTGCGCGCGAAGAGCCCCCTAGGCATCTTTCGATAGTGACGGAGGTCGAGTCAGGGGTGGAGGCGTGGTTTGAGCTGTAAGAAGCAAGGATGGTGTATTAGGACGGAGCTTTTTGAGCCCGTTCAAGTAGCAGCACGGGATATCCGGCACGGAACCCGTGGAGCCTGCTATCGGCTGGGATGGCCGGAGGGACTGTTGTTGAAGTAAACCCCGGAGCAGTCGGCGTAGATTTTATCGACTGCCCACAGCACCACGAGCATTTCTTCAAGTTCTTGTGAAAGGTGGTCCAGCGCAGGTCCCAGCAATTCCGCCTCGATTACTTCTCTCAGCCTGACTTCCAGTTTCTCGAACGCAGCAAGGTTGCACTGCGTGAGTTGGCAACTCTTCAAGTTCTGGTCCCTCAGAAGAAGTCTCTTTACCTGGATAAGCTGGAACTCCAGCCTAAGCTTGTCACGCTGTGGAACAGTTGAGAGTTTGAGCAATTCCGAGCACCTTTGTACTACCAGATATCGTTTGCCGGGCATACCTATCCTTTCACTGCCTGCTTGTTGGGGTACAACTGAGACCGGTTTGGAAGTGCAAAGCCCCCTACCAACTTCCGGTAGGGGGCTTCTACTACACAACGATGAGGATTAATTGTATACAATGTGCTGCAATCAATGTAAAGGTAAAAATTAGATATTTATCAAAATGCTTGTATCGTAGGACTCCGTGCACCCCTACCTGCAAGAGTGGAAACCGTATTCGAGTCATCCAAAACCACAGAAGCAAGTCCAGCAAAACCCTGCATTGCGACGCCCAAAAACAACGTTAAAGTTTTCTCCGTTTTTTGCTCCCTGTAACACCCGGCAGCTATCGCTGCACACCTAAAATAAGGAGGTAACGCAATGAAAAAAATGGCGTCACTAGTTGCGGGGTCGATGTTGATGCTGGCTGCAGGAGGGGCCGGCGCATACACTATCAACTACGACCATGCCATACCACTGCCTCAAAACGGGGGGTATAGCTCCCCCTACGCCGGAGTTCAGGTAGAAACCTTTGACTCCGCCCCTTTCCTCTGGAACTGGTCGGGGGACTACCTTATCCGTACCGGTTCTGCAAGTGGCCTGGCAGCTGCTCCGGCATACATGAATCCGCTTTCAACAGCCGATGCTACCCCATATATCGCGGTACCTTTTCGGGAGTCGAACGGTACTGCTACCGCAACGCAAACTACAGCCGTTCTGGGCGACACCTTTAACTACTTTGGCCTATGGTGGGGCTCTATTGACGGGGTTAATGGCGGTCTTGGTATTAACAATAAGTTGAGTTTTTATAAAGACGGAAATTTGGTGGAAACCGTCACCGGGGACCAAGTGATTGCGCCCTTGGTGGCCGCAGGTAGCTGGACCAGCGATGACAACAACAGGTACGTCAACCTTTTGGGTCTACCTGATTTCGATTCATTTTCACTGACCAGCGTTGGCAGAGCCTTCGAGGCCGACAACATTGCTGTTGGTGTTGTCCCTGTCCCCGAACCGACCACTGTCCTCCTCCTTGGCGTCGGTTTTGCCGGCCTCGCTTTCTGGAGAAGGAAAAAAACGGTGTAGGGATATCGATGCTGCACAAAAAGCGCTTTCACAAAGAAGGTCTTTTTGTGCAGCACAGTGCCCCTGTCACCAGCCTCAGCACCCTTCGCCACCACCTTCTCAGATACTTAACCCTCTTCGAGGGAACCTACGTCTCCCGGAATTCGACCCCAGATCCTCCAACATCGGCTTACGGGGAGCGAAAACAAATCCTTGGGGGGCATGCTGAGGCGGTGCATGATTAAAGTGCCCAGAAAGAGGAGGTTGTCATGAAAATAATGTGTTCCTGTGCTATCGCTGCGATGGCATTGCTGGCCACAGTAGAAGCAAGGGCCACAACTCTAACCTACAGTTTTGACCAGAACAACTCCAACCTCACGGGTGGACCATGGGCTAACATTACCCTGGATGATGCTAAGGAGGGCAAAGTTCATATCACAGTTGACCTGCTTCAGGCAGGCTACGATTCAACGGGATCAAACTTTGGCCTTAAAGATTTTTATTTCAATGAGAACACCGGCCTAACTAATCTCAGCTTGGAATTCTCGTATCCAAGCACTTGGACCTATAAATACTCCCCTGGTAGTGAGCTTGGGGGAGTGGGACCTTATGGCAAGTTCGAATTGGTAACGTCCGGCTCTGGAAGCGACAGGACAGGTTATTTAGATTTTTACCTGAGTTCTCCGACGGGGCCCTTGTCTGCAGCCGCTTTTGCGGTGACGTCACCCAACACGGCATACATGTTTGCTGGTCAGATAGGAGGTTTTTCTGAGGTCGGAACGGACGGCAAAACCTATGAAAGTGCTCAATTCGCGTCCTCGGGTAGGCCTGTCCCTCCTGTGCCCGAACCGGGCACAGTGACGTTGCTTGGAGCTGGTTGTTTTGCTTTGGCAGTTTACGCTAAGCGTCGAAAGTCGCTTGACACCTGAGGAAAACGCCGCCAAGGCACCCAGACAGTAGTTTTATCGGTGGGGAGATCGAATTATCAGTATCAGGGGCGGCACCACAGCCAGAAATCGGTTTTCTATTTGATAGTCCGGTGCTTGTCCTCCCATAGAAAAGCGCCCCTGCCGCGGCTTCACGGCAGGGGCGCAAGATGTTGGGGCCAAATACATGACCGCTGCCAAAACTACTACTTAGGCCAAAGCACGCGCAAAGGGTTTCCTGATGAGGTTGCAGCTCAACGGGGGGGAGGGACTGAGTCCAGACGCCTGAGACGATCCTTCCAGTAATTAATTATGGCGGAAGGCCCCCCATGCCGCGCCTATACCAATCGATCTCCAGCACCTTGATCTTTTGCCTACCGTTTTTGCCTTCAGCGTCAGGACGTCCATATCCTCTACGACATTACCCCGGTTGGAAAACTCGCGGCCGGTGATACCCTCGTACCGTCTACACTGCCGACCGTGAAGGGGTGTAGGTAGAGGTCCCACTCCTGCGCTGCGGACAGGTCACGTGGACTGAATAAAAAAGGCCAATGGATTCTTGAAAACTCAGAAGCCGGAGGTGCAGCATGACCGAAAAGCTCTGCGTGGTCTGCCTCAAAAGATGTAGCAACTCAGTCGCTGCAGAGTTGTACGAACTGGACGACAGCATACACCCTTCCTCCACCCCGCAGGGCATCCTGTCCCGCCCGGACCGCCCCCCGGTGCACCCGGAAAATCTCGGCCTTTGCCCTGAGCACCAGAAGTATTTCAACGAGGGCTTGGTTGCGGTTATCGAGATCCAGACGGTGAGAAATCAGGAGGAGTACAGCGCGATGGTCTGGCAGGCCGAGGGAAGGACAGGAAACATGTTGTACCTACCTAAGGAAATTATCCAAAAGCTCGCAGACTTCCCGTCCAAAAACGCCGTGGTATTTTGTGAACGGGAGCCATTCGAGCGGATCAAGAAGGCGTCGAAAGACGTGTGGTCGTAGCCAGGGGAGGCGGACTGATTTCATCGAGGATCTCTTAGCGTTTGATGGGGAAGGTGGGTGGATGCAAAAAGGGCTTACAGTGTGACACTGTCAGCCCCATTTCGGAGGCGGCAATCGGATTTAAAGGAAAAGGGGACAGGCTACTTTTTTCCACACGCCCCTACGTCCTCCCCTTTGCGGCGGGGAGACAGAGGGGATTTGCCTCTATGCTATCGTTACGGCGTGGCCCGTTTCCGATACCAGGCCGGGAGCAGCATGACCGCAGCAATCAGTGCCGCACCTGCAAAGAGCGCCGGCGAGGCCTTTCCCTTGAGGAGTTGCGGCAAGGAACTTGAGAATACGATGAAGGCTATGCAGGCCGGCAGCATGAACAGGAAGCTCGCAGTGACATAATGCCGGAACGGGATCCTGGTCAGGCCGAAGGCGTAATTGAGCAAGTTGAACGGAAAGAGGGGGACCAGTCGGGTGATGGCCACGATCTTCCATCCCTGTTCAGCTACCCTGCGGTCAAGGTTCTGCCACATCTCCCCGCTGAGCTTCGCTGTCACCCAGTCCCTTGCCAGGTACCGCGCCACCAGGAAGGACGCAGAGGCTCCCAAGGTGGCCCCGGTGATGGCGTAGACCACTCCCCAAAAGGGGCCGAACAGCAAGCCCGCAGCAATGGCCATCGGCAGGCCGGGCAGAAAGAGCACCGGCGTTATGCCGTACAAGAGGATGAAGATCACCGGAGCCAGTATCTCGTGCCCTTGGAGCATCTGCTTCAGGGCTGCCGGATCGCAGACCTGGCTCCCTCCGGCCAGCCGAAACAGCAGCGCCGCTGCGGCTATCGCAAGCACCATGGTAGCGGCCTTTATGCGTCTCGTGGTTTCAATTGTCACGTCTTTCCCTCCCCGTTCCCGCATGACGGCGAAATAGCCACTGTTGCGAAATCTCCGTTTCAGTGCCAGCCGGTTCAGATAGGTGAAGGGAGCCCTCGACACCTTCGACCTGCCGGCCTTGGCGAGTTCCGGCGACAACCAGAGGTCGAGCACATGCATCGTCGTCGTCTTGCCGCGGTAGGTTTCCGCGCATGCCGCGCAGTAGGTCACCATCGCTCTTCCCGCCGCTTCGGCGGCACGCGATGCGGCTGCCTCTTCGAGCGCGTTGGAGCGCACGAAGTTGACCCCGCCGCCGCGTCCGCAGCACTGGGTCCTTTGCCGCGCATGCTTCATCTCCTCCACGTGAAGCCCGCGCCGCGCAACAAGTTCCCGGACGGCGTCCTGCGTCGACTTCATCCCCCTCGATACGCAAGGATCGTGAATGACCACCGTGGCTGAGGGGCTGGCAGGAATTGCGCCGGGGATGCCGGCAAAAGCCTCATACACCGTCTGCACCGTGAAGTGGCTGCCGTACTCACTGAAGATCCTCTGACAGTTGGGACAGGCGACCAGCACCTTCTGAATCCCTTTGTCGAGGAGATAATCCGTGATCTCCCTGAAGGAGGCGCCGAAATGTTCCTTTCTGCCCAGGCTGTGCGACGGCTTGAGGCAGCAGTCGAGGACGATACCGAGACCGGGAAGCGTCCGCTTCAACTCCTCGTACACCTTCCACACCGCCTCGGGGCGGGAACCGGGGAGGGCGCACCCCGGGAAAAAGACGGCGCTGCAGTTCTCGGGCAGCCCGTAGAAGGTATAGGCGCGCGAGGTGCCTCTTCGTTCATATGCGATCAGCGGAGCGTGTCGGGGATCGTCAGCTCCCTTTGCTTGCCGCACTTCCCGCCGACGCTCAAGAAAATAGGCGGCGGGGTCGATCCCCAGTGGGCAGACTGCGGTGCAGAGCCCGCAAAGGGTGCACTCGAAAGGGTCGCACTCCGCTGCTCCACTTGCCAATTCCTTGGGGTTTCCCGTTCGCTGCAGGAAACCGCATTCCTTCACACAGATATTGCATCCGGTGCAACGGCCGACATTGCCGGCGGCTGCACTTGTTGCCACGGTTGTCTGGTCAGATACTGCCATGAGCTGTTCCGAAGGTGGGGAGGAGCCTCCCCACCGCAGTTGAGATGTATGATCAGGGGATGGAGGCTACGGTAGGCGCAGTGCCGCACCCGGTGACGATCGGGAGGGAAGCATCCTTGGACCAGCCGATCCAGGAACTGTCGTAGTTGTGCAGTTTGTCCAGGGACCAGCCCAGGAGATAAAAAGTGAACAGCGCCTGCGTGGAGCGCACCCCGGACTGGCAGAAGAAGTACTGGTCCTTCTTAGGATCCGCTCCGAGCTTTTTGACAGCGGCGGCCGCTTCCTCGGCGGGAAGCCACTCCGCCTTGTTGGCCTTCTGTTTGAACAGTTCCCAGTTGGCGAATTTCCCCCACGGGATGCGTCCTTTACGATGGGCTCCCTTTTTCAGTTCTTCGCCGCAGAATTCCTTCTGTTCACGGTCGTCCCAAAGCTGGCCCTTGGGCGAGTCCTTGAGAGCCAGTATCTCCGGTGTATCGACCCTCAAGCGCGGATAGGTGACTTTGGCAACGAAGTTGCCGCCATTGCGCCTCTCGGGGGCCAGGAATTCGGTGTCGTACCCGGCGTCTTTCCAGGCCTTGATCCCGCCGTCCAGCACCCTTACGTCGGTTTTACCGTAATAGAAGAAGGCCCACCAAAGCCGCGTCGCATCGTACTTTGCGTCGTAGACAACGACCTTCGAGTTTTTATTGATGCCGAGTTGCCTTGCCAGTTTTGTGAACCCTTCGGCATTGATGAGGTTGCCGGTGATGCCGTTTTGAGTTTCGGCCGGAGCTTCATAGTCGGGACGATCCACCATGAACGAACCGGGAATGTGCCCCATGCGGTACTCGAGCTCGTTCTCGGCAGCAAGGATGATGAGGTTGGGATCCTTGGAGTCGATGAGGTGCTTCAACTCGGCTGCCGTGATCAGCGCGTTGCCCCGAGCATAACCCTTGTACCCCGGCTTCGTCCCCGATGCATACGCCCCCGTGGAGAACAATAATAACACCACAATTGTCAAGAAAACTCTGGTTATGGACCCCTTCATTTTACAACTTCCGTAGTAAAGTAATGCGTGAAGACATCACTAACTAAAAAAGTCGTAAAAATCAAGGAGAAACTCTAAAGTGAAATAGTAAAGTAATGAGTTGTGGAGTTGAAGTCAGTTTGGGGGATGCCAAAGTAGCGGCATGGCAGCTGTCGCAGGAGGTGTCACGGCTTGACCGGATTAAACATCGCTCGCACCGCCGCGGGGACCCAACAACCCGGTAGACGAGTCCTCAAACCCATAGACGAGTCGTCCCCCCCGGTAACTGAGTTATCAACTGCGATAGACGAGCCCTCAACTGCGATAAGCACCCCACCAATCGGGATGGATGAGTCTACCGGCTTGTGCTGAGCAGTTGGGCTGTCGGGTTCGGTTGGCGGTAAGACGTGGTGGGGGAGTCTTGTGGATTTCAAGGCAGAAAGCAAAGCCCCCTACCAAGCTTCGATAGGGGGCTTATACTACACAAACCGAGGAGGTTTCCTTTTAACACAAGAAAATACTAATGTAAACATGAATTAATTGTTCGGTTGGGGGAAGAGGGACACATATAGTTCGAGGGCAGGAAAAGGATTCTGGGAGTCGCGTATTATAGCAGGCTAGCCATCGGGCTTAGGTCCGGCAGTTAGAGCTGTCGGAGTCGATCCCAGGTACTAGGCGTGGGGGAGCGTTGATAATTTAAAGTCGTGGTAAATCGAATGCTTGTGGGGCTTCCTGATTGACTTCGACATGGCGTCAAGAGTAAAATCGACCTTATACATCATCAAGGGTGGGAGGGAAGTCATGACGTAGCTCAGACGAAACGGGTAGTCCTGTGTACGTGTTCCTGGGAAAGGTGGATATGACGGTTATGTGACAACTTATAGGTCAAACTTATGAAAGAAATATCCTTTTGGGGTGCCTAACTCATGGACCTGCCGGCTTTGCGGGGGGTCCTAGTACAAGTAACGCGTATTATCGGCGGATTGTTTTTTCTAATACATCCTTCCTCAGAATTGGGGGCGATTTTCTTCGTGATTCAGGCTGGTGGTGATTCCGAATTGGCCTGGTTGCTAAGAGAAATCGGCAGACTGATAAAAAAATCAGGATAGGTAGGACAAGGGGGAGGAGCTGCAGCTCCTCCTTTTTCGTTCAGGAGCAACGTTTGAGCTCGGCACGCGGAGCATGGCTGGCTTCCCTGGAAGTCACCTACCTGAGGCATACGTGTCGGAGCGGCTTATTGAAGCACATGGCGGTGTGTTTCTTGGCCAGGTTATCGCCACGGAAGATAAACCGAAGCTTCTACCTCAACCAGCCCACACTTTTACTGCTCACTGACCAACGCAATCAACAACGTCTCCTGTTATTTTCGATGATTGCTGTAAAAAACCTTTGTGGTTTACTTTACAAGTCCGCGCCATGCCAGACGGCCGCCGGTGGCACGTAAAGGTAGGTCTTTGCCAGACTAGCGAGGAAGACAGGTATGAACACAAAGAGAGCAATTCCCACGGATCTCGTCCTGAAGAATCTCGATCAACTGCTCCCCGACCTGGAAGCACTTTACAAAGACGTGCATGCCCACCCCGAGTTGTCGATGCAAGAGACGCGAACGGCAGCGCTGGCGGCGGACTGGCTTGTCAAGGCAGGTTACGAGGTGACGACCGGTGTCGGCCAGACGGGAGTGGTTGGCCTGCTCCGCAACGGCGAAGGGCCGACGGTGATGCTGCGTGCCGACATGGATGCACTACCTATTAAAGAGGCAACCGGTCTTTCCTATGCGAGCCAGGAGACCACGGCTGATGCAGAAGGCAAAGCCGTGCCGGTGGGACACATGTGTGGCCATGACATGCATGTGGCTTGGCTCGCCGGCGCTGCCGCCCTGTTCGCCCAGGAACGCAATGCCTGGCGCGGGACGTTGATGGTGGTCTTCCAGCCTGGCGAGGAGACGGCGCAGGGAGCCCAGTCCATGATCGACGACGGCCTGCTCGCCCGTTTTCCCCGACCTGTTGTGGTGCTTGGGCAGCACGTCATGCTTGGAGCGGCCGGCGACATCGCCGGAAGTGCCGGCCCCATCACCTCGGCGGCGGACAGTCTTCAAATCAGGCTGTTCGGTCGTGGCGCACACGGATCGATGCCGCAAGCCAGCGTTGATCCCGTGGTCATGGCCGCGACCATCGTCCTGCGGCTTCAGACCATCGTTTCCCGCGAGGTCGCCGCAACCGAGGCAGCGGTCGTCACCATCGGCGTCTTGCAAGCCGGCACGAAGGAGAACGTCATACCGGACGAGGCGATCATAAAGCTGAACGTCCGGACCTTTGATGCCGGTGTCCGCAAGCGCGTACTGGCTGCCATCGAACGGATCGTCAACGCCGAGGCGGTAGCCTCAGGTGCTCCGCGGAGCCCGGAGATCACGCCTTTGGACCGGTATCCGCTCAATGTGAACGATGAGGCGGCAAGCCAGCGGATCGCAGAGGCTTTCCGCGCTCATTTCTCCCCGGTGCGCGTGCACCATACCGGACCGGCGTCGGCCAGCGAGGACTTTGGCTGTTTCGGTACGGCCTGGCGCGTGCCGTCGGTTTTCTGGTTTGTCGGCGGCACCGACCGGGAAACCTATGCAAAGGCCAAAGAGGGGGGGACGGTCAATAAACTGCCGGTCAACCATAGCCCGCAATTCGCGCCAGTGCTCCATCCAACCTTGGAAACCGGTGTCGAGGCCATGGTCGTCGCGGCGCTTATGTGGCTCGCCTCATAGGGGGTAGGGAAGCCGGTCCACGGTGTGGTGAGGGGTTGCGGAGTTTAAGATGAGAGAGGACGGGATGGCAACACTTCTCCTGGTGCTTGATCTCACTGGTACGTTCGTCTTCGCGCTAAGTGGAGCAACGGCTGGAACAAAACGCCGCCTCGACTTGTTCGGGGTCCTGGTCCTGTCGTTTGCGGCTGGTAATGCCGGGGGCATAGCCCGCGACTTGTTGATCGACGCTACGCCACCGGCAGCAATCAGCAACTGGTACTACTTGGCGGCTTCGCTGCTTGCGGGAATGGCAACCTTTTGGCGCCCCTCGATCATCGATCGCTTGCGCAACCCGGTGCTTTTGTTCGACGCCGCGGGACTGGGGCTCTTCGCTGTTGCCGGCACACAGAAAGCTCTCGTGTTTGGTCTCAACCCTGCCATGGCAGCGGTGCTCGGCATGCTGACCGGGATCGGAGGCGGCATGACCCGCGATCTGCTCCTGACCGAGGTTCCCACCGTACTGCGCTCCGACATTTATGCCGTAGCGGCGCTGGCTGGCGCCGTCGTGGTTGTGATCGGCTCTGCGTTTGGGCTTCCTGCGACGGCCGTGACCATTGCCGGCGCCGTCCTCTGTTTCGGGCTGCGGCTCATGGCTATCCGCTTGGGCTGGCATCTCCCGATCGCCAGGGGGCCAGCGCCACCGGACACGCCCGTTTCGAAGGAAAAGAAGGATGATGCGTGATTTCGTGGCTCTTCCTGCTCCCTACTTCCCATAGAAATGTTCGTGGTTTGACTTGAACGGTTGAGACATCCGCTCTATTTCCTCAGACCACCTTTTTAGGACCGGCCTGTCTTCAGCCGATGTTGTTTTCCACGCACCATTTTCCAATGTCGCAACCGTTACCAGCCTTCCACGGTCGTATTTCCTCTTCTCTACCACATTGCCTGACTTTTCGAGGCCGAGCCACTCGCCGGTCCGATACCCATCTTTGTAGTAGTAGATGTCTGACACAGAACCGTCGTCTGCGTAGGCAGTCCCCTTGCCGTCATAGTAGAGTTGACTGTTGATCGGGCATTCACTTCTCTTCTTCCCGAAACCATGATGCTCCGCATAGGTACACTTCTTTCCATCCACCTCAACGGTACGGGAGACTTCCTTATAATTTAGCCCTAAGAACAGGAACAACCCGGCGATAGACGCCAAGATACAGGTAATATAGGTGCCCAATAAAAAAGTTTTTGGCAAAACCCTGGCCGGCTTGAACTTCATCGTGTCGATGACGACCGTGAGCTTGTCAAAGATGCCCTTGTAATTCATGTTGGGACAGAAAAGCTTCGGAAACGGAAGCCTCATTTTGTCGACAACCCGTTTCAGTGCATTCGGGTTAGCGATCAGTTCTGCTACCGAATCGGCCGTTATCCCCTCAGCTTTCAGCTCACTGCAGATACCGTGCAGCTTTAAGTTGCACAGTGCGACGTAGATGGTAATTACGCCAAAGAAACCAAGCACGAAGTCGCCTGCCGATTTGGCCAGGAGCAAAAATGCGGCGCCCCCCAGAAAGGCAAAGACAAACCGGAAATATCTCCGATTGACGAACAGCACATCCACAAACCTGCCGCCGTCCAACGGCATGATCGGCAGCAGATTGAAGACGTTCAGCATCATCATGATCTGTGCGGTTTTGAACAGGTAGTAGTTTTTTGTCAGAAAGAACAGGATGTACAGCACCACGCTGAGAATTACTCCCGGAAGCGGCCCCATCAGCGAGACGATGCAGCTTTTCACCGCAGTAGGATTGCTGTTTTTCCCGGATACGGCGGCCCCGAAAAAGGGGATGAAGAACATCTTCAGGTCGGTGTACTTGAAAATCTTCATTGCCGCCATGTGGCCAAGCTCGTGGAAGAACAAGACACCCACTAGGATAAGAACTTCATGCCACGTGGTCGATACGATTTGCGCGCTGAAAAAGAACATCACCGTGATAATGAGCAGCACCAGGGAACCTGTTTTGCTCTCCCCGGAACTTATCACCTGCAGTTCAGTTGCCAGGCGCTCAAGTTCCAAATCCGGCTCGGTCCCAGTCGAATCCGTGGTCCCTTTTGCCGCTTTAATCTCGCCTGGCGGTTCTCCGCCCGATTCCCTCAAAAGACAGGGGGTAACTTCAGGTTGTTGTCGTGGTGTCTCTATTGCGGGGAGCGGTGCGCTGACATGGGCGTCGAAGAGGAACGGGGTGTTGCACTTGGGACACGTGACCGTCACCGCTGTTTGCGGCATCTTTTCAAGAGATACCAAGCGGCTCAATGCGCATGATGGGCAGGTTATTTGGATACTATGAGACATCTGCTGACTCCGAGGGTAGGGGCAAAGGTTATTCTTTGACGGGTCAGATGTTGCTGTCGGCGAGATCTTTCACGAACTGCTCGGCAGTTCTACGGGTTGCTCCTGAAACTATTAACCGGCTCGCCGATTTTCTTGTAGCAAATGAGTACCATTTTAATGGCGAATCATCGTCATGGTCGGACATGTCGGTGCAATACCTCTTCGAAAGGAAAGGTGAGGTAACTTTAAATTGTGTGAAACCATGCGGAACGATGTACCCCGCTCCGATCAGCACAAAAGATTCTACTTCCAGTTCGACCACCAATTTATTTGGGCTATGAGGATCGATCTTTCCGTTTGATTGGCGAACCATCGTCAGCACCGATTGCCGGAAAAGGTTTGCACCGAGTTCGCCTTCTAGCTCAGTGTTCCGGTCCAAATCATGGTCGGAGCAACTTATTTTGCTTACGTTGTCCCTGCTGTCTACGAACTGGATGTCGAAGCTCTTTCCTTTAAGGTCAACTTTCCGTTGCGGCTCCAGGATCTTGTAATCAGTACCGGGCAGATAACCATAATATAGCTGGCTACAGGAACAGAGCAGGCAGGTGGTAATCAATAAAATCAGCAGTTTCATTCTTTTCCTTTTGAGTTTTGTTCAAATCTCAAAGCCGTTTCACTATTTCTATTCCCCATTTGGCCACAGCCCAAAACCGGATCTATGTCATTTCATGGGCTTTGGGATCATAATCTGAGTGATTCTCCAGTGTCCTTCTGAGCTCTTTACCATCTTAAATTTCAGGGAGTCGTCCTGCTTGTTGGAGACAATGGCCATTTTCCCTTCCACCTTGACATCGAAATCAGACCAGCTGCCCTTGCTCAAGCCTTTAATGGGATTTGTGCCCTTGTCGCCTTCCTTTTTCTCGGATTCGGCAGTCGTGATGGCGGTCTTGATTTGTCCCTTCATTGCCTCCTTAATGCTAGGGAGCATTACCGTCACGAGGCCCTTGGCCATGTTCTGTCCCGCTTCTTCCCAAGGGTTGCTGGTCGGTTTGTTCATCTCTTGAGAGTTCATAAGGTCTGAGGCGAGATTGTCGACAACAGAGTCGACATCAAGGTATTTAAAAGCGGCATCAGGATCATGGTTCTGGACAGCTTGTTTAAATTGGTAAAGGGAGTATTGCGGAGTTCCTTTGACAAAGGTAAACCCTGCTACGAGCACTGCAGTAAGCGAAACTGCTAGGATCACTAGCTTTTTCAATTGGAAACCTCCAGAGATTGTTTTTCGATGGTACGTAGGCGTGGCGAAAACTATCCTCTTCCTCCACCCAACTCTTGGTCGGCTGAAGCACTTTAAATTAAGACATACTTCGTATCAAGCTAATTTTCCCTGCAGCGGGCGGAAGGCTGGGGACAGGCGCAGGGGGGGCAGGGCATTGATTTTGGGAAGCCGGTACGACTAATCCGGATTAGGTGGGAGGCAAAGGTCTTGCAGATTTTCGCTGCTGGAGGGTACCTGATTTAACATATCGGCAGCGGTGCGCGCGAAATATGTTGCAGAGGAGGGCGATAGCCATTGGGGGAGGGGCGGGATAATTACGGCACCTACTAGGGCACAAAGAAAAAGGGCTTACAGTGTGTCACTGTAAGCCCCTTTTTATTTGGAGGCGGCAATCGGATTTGAACCGATGAATGAAGGATTTGCAGTTTAAAAAAACTCCACTTTCACCCCGTTTCAACACTGTTCATTGTGTTTCCTTACAGCTTGTAACCCTTGACTAATCGCGTATTTAACTGTAGTTTGTTGCTCAGGGTGTTTCACCGCGGAACATCCTAGCCCACAACATTATTGCAGCGATTTTGCAGCGATCGCTGCAAAAAAACGAGGGGCAAATGGCACGCTCCAAGAGCACGATGTTTACCGACACCATGATCCGGAAGCTGAAACCCGAAGCAGCAAAGTACACCCGCTCCGAGGGAAACGGCTTCACCATTAGGGTTCTTCCTTCAGGCGGTAAGGTGTGGTTTTACCTCTACGGTCTGGACGGCAAGCGCTGGGAGATGAGTCTCGGAACTTACCCGCAGGTTTCACTGGAAGAGGCGCGGGATCAATTCGAAGCGGCACGTAAGAAGGTGAAAGCCGGAGTGAACCCCCAGGCCGTGCCCGAGCCGGTAGTCGAGGCCCCAAAACACGATCTGACCTTTGACGAGTTGGCGAGAGAGTACATCACCAACAACGTCGAGGGACAGCTGGTCGACATCTCCGTGTACGGCATCAAGCGCATCCTCCTGAGCACGGGCAAGCCCGGAACGCTGGACGACTTCAAGACCTGGCGCACCAGGAAGGTCGCCGGCATCACCACTGAGGAGGCCGCCAAACTCGTAAAGGACGTCTCCGCAAGGTCCGCTGCCGCAGCGCGTAACCTGATCCGTACCGCGCGTCCGATGTTCTCCTATGCTTTGGCGCGAGGCATGATCCCGACCAACCCCTTCATCCTTGGGAGCGTGAAGAGTTTCCTCTCCAAGCCGGTGCAGGTCAGGTTGGTGCCGGGCGTCAGGAGCAGGACCTTCAGCGAGGACGAAATAAAGCACTTCTGGAAGGAGCTCTCAAGGGCCACCGGGAGCGTCGAAATCCGGAACGCATTGCGCCTCATCCTCCTCACCGGCCAGCGACCGGGCGAGGTGCTCGGGCTCCACTCCGACGAGATTGATGGCAACTGGTGGACCCTTCCCAAGGCGAGGACCAAGGCGCGCTACGACAAGAACCGGATGGACCACAAAGTTTTCCTGGTGCCTGAGGCGCTGGCGCTGATCGGCGACAAGAAGGGTTACATCTTCGAATCAAGGGTGAAGAAGCGGGGAGGGGGGGCGGCCGAGTTGAGGCCGATCTCGACCAATGCCTTAGGACACGTGGTCTTCGTGAACAACTACCTGGGGCTTCCCCCTTGGGGGCCGCATGACCTGCGCCGCACCTGCCGCACCTTCATGTCGGACATCGACGGCATCAGCGCCAGCGCCGCCGAGGCGATCCTCAACCACGCCAGGGAGGGGACCAAAAAGAACTACGACCACCACCGCTACCTGCGCCAAATCGAGACCGCCTTGACCCTCTGGCGCGACAAACTGGTCGAGATCATGGGCGGACCGTTGGTGCCGGAATTGCCGGATAACGTGATACCGCTTCGGCGCAAGGCGGGAGCTGCGGAGTAGGGCGCCGCCGCAGGAGTGCGTGTTGACATTATACTAAAAAGTAGTATAGGATGCCGGATGAAATGGATCGTGAGTTACAGCAGGAAAGCCTCGAAGCAGTACGACAACCTGCCACGGGCTGTGCAGGACCGGCTGGACCTGCTGACCGCGGAGTTTGAGCTTCTAGGCCCCAACCGCTACAACTGGAAGAACTACTCCAAACTGGAAGGTACGACCCAACGGTATCACTGCCATATAAAGAAGGGGAAGCCGACCTACGTCGCCGTGTGGGAAGTGATCGATGACCGGGTAAGGCTTTTGGAGGTAACCTATGTTGGCACGCACGAAAAAGCGCCCTACTGAAGGGCTGGTCCCGCTGCAGCTGATGGTGCATCCCGCCAATGTCGCGGCCATCACCAGGTACGCCGAGCAGTTGGAGCAGGCGGAGTCCGTCCCTTGGCGTGAGGTGGCAGCAAGGCGCGGCAGCGTGCCCGCCTCCATCCTTCGCGGCGCGAGAGGAAAGGCGGGGCTGACCCAGACCCGGCTTTCGGAACTCTCCGGCATACCGCAGCGCCACCTCTCGGAAATGGAGCGGGGGAAGAGGCCGATCGGCAGGGAAACCGCCAAGAAGCTGGCTACGGGGCTCCAGCTCGATTACCGGCTGTTCTTATAGGCGGACTGCTGAGACAAGGGAGGGTACACTCGCACAGGGGCTGATGTTGAGGATTTACGTGTCCTTTCAGACCGTTTCCAACGAGCTGGAAAGCTCATGAGGGATGAGAGCAAAAGTAATTCGGCTCCAGTAACAAGCCCTGCCCCAGACGACAGCAGCAGATCGGGATAAGTAGTTAATGCAAAAGGCCCCCACATGAAATGTGTGGGCCTTTTGACATCCGGCTGTCTAAGTACTTAGAACTTCACCCTTACGCCGGCGAGGATGTTGCTGCTGCCGTAAGACATGTCGACGCCGTCCACAGAGAAGTCGCTTGCAGCGCCCTGGTATCTGTAGCTGAGGTCAAGGTTGACGTTCGGAGCGGCCTTAACTGTGACGCCCACCATGGCCTGATAACCGAAGGTGGTATCGCTTGCGTCATCGAATCCATCGGAGAGTTTTCCGTCAAGGATACCAAGGCCAACGCCGACAAACGGCGAGACGGAGGCTTCCTTGGAGAAGTCGTAGTAGGCATTGATCATGTAGCTGGTTACGCCGACATCTCCGTCCACCTTCTCAGAACCGAAGCCAGGGGCCGAAAGCTCGTCTGTGTCGGATTTCCGATAGGCAATTTCAGCTTCAAGCCTTGGGCCGGTTGCGAACTCGTAGCCCAGGACACCACCTACGGCAAAACCCGGATCGAAGGAGAGATCGGCCTTGTCGCCGCCTCCTGCATCCAGTGTACTTTCATGCACAAATACGACCCCTGCGTTAAGACCAACATACGGTCCTTCCTGTGCCGCCATTACGGACGTAGCCGATGCTGCCACCAAGAGTGCCGCCGCTGCCATGACTTTCAACTTCATTTTTCTACCTCCTGTATTGGGAATAGGCTCATTCTGAGCCGAACCGCCTAGTAGCCGTAACCGCCGTACGATCTCGAGGAACCACTACCGGAGCGGGTGCCATAGCTGCCGCTGCCGTAGGTGCCAGAGTTGCCGTAGGTGTTGGTATTGTAGGTGGGGGTGCGGTCGTTGTAGGTCGGAGAGCGGGTGCCACGCTCACCAGTGTATGGATTGACATTCGGGGAGGTGCTGTAGTTGTTGTTGTAGCTGGAGTCCCTTTCGCTACGGGTGTACCCGTTGACGTAGGTTCCGTTGCTACGGGCGTACCCCCTAACATACTCATCAGCGAACGAGGGCGCTGCCATGAGGATCAGGAAAGTCACAGTTGTAAGTTTTTTCATGTCTTTCCTCCGGTTAAAACTTAATAAACAGAGGAAGTGTCTACCTCATAATCTTCAATGTCAATAATTAAATAACTTTGAGGCTAATTGTTACCATTTCTGAGGTCCCAAGCCTTCACCGAAAGGCCTTTGATGCAGATTTGTCTGTCTACTCGCCTTCTGACGTAGCCATTTGCCTCTGTTCGAATAGCCCTTGGATATCCGAAAATGCAGACAGAGCGTTAGCCACTTGAACTAGTATTTTGATCGCCTCAAGGTTTGCAGCATCTTCCCCCAGTTCCCGTATGCAGGAAATAATGGTGTCGCGTAAAGTGTTCGCCCAGATTGCATAGCGCGAAAAGGTTGCATCGCCATCGCAAACCTGATTTAGCGCTGCGCGCTCCAGACGCATGTACAGAAGGTCTAGGCCTCCTGCCACGCCCCCGTCCGGGTAGGCGTCGCTTACCCTAAGGTGGACCGAGTCTTTATAGCGACTGATCACCTCCTGAATCTGATTTTCTATTGAAGCGCCCATGCATTTCCTCCCTCGAAAATGTTCATTTCCCCTCACAGCGGAGGAGAGAAGCCGGACACCCCTGCTCGGCATTTGTTCGGGGATATGTCATTTATGGTGTCCCCCTCGCTTCCCAATTCAAGTACAGGAGTCCATTCCGTGCATAAGCTCCTCAGCAATTTGTCCCCTGTTCAAGCAGGATGTCTTTTTCAGGGCAGTTTCGATTGCATTTATAATGGTTTTATTATAAAAGTCGATTAATTGTCAAGGCGAGTCTCAGGTAGATCCAGACATTGCCAGCCCTATGAGTAGGTACAGGGCGGTTTTAAACACCAGGAGGGAACCAATGGCCACTCTCGTAGAAATCGCCGCACAACTCGTATCCGCTCATGCCTCCAGCACCCCAATGACCTCAGACGAACTTCTGGCTGAGATCGCCAAGGTACACGCCGCCCTGAAGAAACTCGATGCCGGAGGAACCCTAGAGGCAGAAGGGGAGATAAAACCGGCAGTCCGAGTCAAGGATGCCTTCAAGAAGAACGAGGTGGTCTGCCTCATCTGTGGCAAAGGCGGCTTCAAGACCCTTACTCGCCACCTGGCTACGGCCCATGACCTGAAGCCGGCCGCCTACAGGAAGCAGTTCGGGATCCCATCGAAGCAGTCCCTCGTGGCGAAGAGCTACTCCGAGTCACGCCGCAAGCTTGCCAACGACCGTGGTCTGGCCGACAACCTTGCCAAAGCAAGAGACGTGAGGATGGCCAAGATCAAGGCGGAAAAGGCCCCTGCCAGGGCTGTGAAAGCTGCGCCGGCAGCCAAGGCACCTGGCAAAGCTGCGATGGCAGCGCTGGCAGCCAAGGCACCAGCCAAAGCTAGCCGGAAGGGCACCCGCGTCAAAGATAGGGCAGTGGGGAAACAGTAAAAAGGTGTAGCTGGTAGACCTCTGGAAGAAAGTAAAAGGAGACCAGCAAAAGTCGGAGTCACAAAAGCACCGAGAGGAGGCAGACCTCATGCCATGGATCTTCCAAGGGAACCCGAAGGATTTTGACATCGACGGCTATCTTAGTGCCTTTAGCCGGGTTGCCTGGACAATCCGGCAAGGACACTTCAAGAACGATATCGCCGTTGGGGATCGCGTTTTCTTTTGGAGGTCAAAGGGAGGAAAGAAGGGGCCTTACGGTATCGTAGCTATAGGTAATATAGCCTCCACCCCAGTCATCATGCCGGATCACCCTGAGGCACTGCCATACTGGGTGACGAAGCCGGAAGAGGATGTGGCATTGCGTTGCTGGATTGATATTGACCACTGTGCGATATCTAAAGGAACGCTTCTGTCTACCGAACATATACGTGGTGACGAACTGCTTAGCAATCTCCGCATTTTGCGACTCAGCCAGAACACCAATTACTTTATTTCCGACGAGGAAGGTAACCGTCTTCTCACTCTCTACAACCAGTTGACGCGAGAGGATCGCCTAATTGCATCATACTCTTGGACAATAGAAGGGCGTAGCAGGGCTTCCAAGGTATTGGACAAATCTGCGTTTCTTCATCATGGCAGTGGTATCCCCAAGGACGTCAGATCGTTCTTCCTTGATCGCGAACTGGAGCCCGGTGACAGAGTTGACCTAATGCTCCTAGCTGATGGTAAGGCATACCCTGCCCACATAGCAATGGAGTCGCAACAGACAGCGCGGACTAGGCTCTTTTGGGACTCGTCATTCGTATCTCTGCTGCACAAATCTTTCCCCAACCATCTGAAACAATACCAGCAGGATCAACTGCCTCCTCACCGCGTTGTTATGTGCATGGAGCGGCGTAGTAATTCAAGATCCTACGACGTAACATTTGGTGCCGAGTTGCCTGAGTCGCTTGTTGTTCAGGACATCGAAGCCGAAATAATGGAAGATGCAGGTCCAAGGGGTGAAGGAGGAGTAAAGCAATATTATGGCAAAAGATACGAGCGTGACGCCCCAAATCGCCGCAGAGCCATAGAACACCACGGCCTGACTTGCAAGGTTTGTGGCTTCAACTTTGAAAAGGTGTACGGTGAACGCGGGAGTGGCTTTGTCGAGGTGCATCATGTTAAGCCCATTAGTACGTTAAAGGGAAAGCAACAGGTTGACCCAAAGACGGACCTGGTTACGCTATGCTCAAATTGCCACAAGATGATACACAGGCGCCCCAACAAAATTTTAACAGTTGCAGAGTTAAAGAAGTTGCTCTCTTTACCCACCCCCGCGTGAATGCTCTTATGCCTTGCGCCGATTTCCATTTTGTGTATATTTCAGCTCACATTCCAACAGGAGGTTCTGCATGAAGAAAATCGTCACCCTGATTTCCGCTGTTTTCATCTCTCTCTCTGTCAGCCTCACCGGCTTCGCCGCCGACAAAGCCCCGACCGCAAAGCCTGCAAAAGCAGCGGAAGCAGCCAAACCCGCACCGGCAGAGAAGGCAGCCGCAGCCGCTCCCAAGGATGCCGTGGTCGACATCAACACCGCCTCGGAAGCCGACCTGAAAGCCCTTCCCGGTGTCGGCGACGCCTACTCCAAAAAGATCCTCGCCGGCCGCCCCTATGCGAAGAAAGACCAGCTTCTCAGCAAGAAGATCCTGCCGAAGGCGACCTATGACAAGGTAAAAGACAAGATCGTCGCCAAGCAGGCGAAGTAGCTGTAACAGAAAATGCCCCGGTAAAGCCGGGGCATTTTGTTTAAAGAGGCATCAACCTCTTCCTCTCAGGGAGCGTTTCCAAATGTCGATAACATACTGTAGGCCGAAGGAGGAATCTGCCTTCACTAGCGGAACTCACTCAGGCGGTCTTGTAGTCTGTTACTTCCAGCTTTCCGCATCATAACCAGGGGCCATTAGGGCGTTTTGAACACCATAGAGTGCGGCGGGGTTGCGCAAGCATAGCTGCATTTCGTTCCCATCGTGTTTATGCCCTTTGGAGCAATCAACATTCCAGTGTCGCAACATGTATCCAGCCATTGCTGCTCGCACATTCACCTGCAGAACCCCTGAAGTCATGCCATAATCTAGTTCAATCGTCTCTGGGTATTGCACCTTAGGATGTGGTGCAATTTCTAATTCCACAATCCTGTTCCATTGAATGTCTGCGTCGCGCGTTTCATTTTCCAATATTGTGTCTTCAAGCACCGATGCTTCCATCATCCTTGTAAGCACAAAATCAGTGAACAGTCCTCTTTTTCGATCAAAGGCTCTCACATGCCAGCGAAGCCCGTTGTCAATCAAAGCGAAAGGAACAATTTGCCTAGAAGAGATGCCGCTTGTTAGAGACCTGTATTGGATATGCAAAGCCCGTTTTTGGAATATAGCACGTGAAACAGCGCTAAGTATTAGAATAGATGGTTTACTTAAGTGAGCTGGCGTTTCACAGCTTATATATGCTCTATGGATTCCTACAAAGTCATCTCCAAGGCCCTGGGTCAGAGCGGTTAGAACTTGACTTGGCGAAAAGTTAAACAGTGGGCTGAAAACCTCCGAACGTATGTATCGTTTTGAGGCACCATCGTAGACAAGGTTGTTGCACGCCAAGCGTCTATACTCCGCAATGTCCCGTGTTGCTGCCGCCTCCTTGACATCAAAACGACTAATCAAGTCATTCCTTCCGATGCTCCCAAGAAAATTGACCCTGAAATCAATATGCGCCAAGCGGATTTTTTGTGCGCGCGCCATCTCTATGGCTTGCTCTGACACCATTATCTTCTCCTAGATAAAAAGTGGCCTTTCGGTGAGAAGTGCCCCGGCGGAATATACCACTGCAGCCCCCACCATGAAAGCTAAAAATATTTAATGTAGTAATCAATAAAAAGTCTTGTGATGATCAAAATGATTATGATACCGTGTCGTCAAAATTCGGGTAGGTGGTCATGAGAGAGCTAGTTCGTGAGGTCGGGCAGCAACTTGATCTGAATCTTGAGGTAAGGGTTCTTAACTCCGGCATCGTCTTGCCCCACGATGTCGAAGCCCAAAAAAAACATGGGGCGAAGGAGCAAAGTTATGGACGATCAGAACAGAAAAGACCCGCAGCCGCAGCATGGACAGGGACCGAAGGACGGGAAGGGACAACCAACGGAGCATGGCCGGCCGGTACAACCGCACCGCTCTTCGGCCCAAGTTGTGAAGCCCTCTACAGAGAACAGATAGGCGAGATAACCGAAGCCTATCCTGGCACCAAAGTATGGGTGCAACCAGATGGTCTTTGGTTGCTTTCTGAAAGCTTGTTGGTTCCCATGCCAGCACGAAGAGTAGTCTTTTTAACCGGAATCCCCTTCTCCCCTGTACGATTTCCCCGGAGTTGGGGATTCTGGGTCGGTCCCCCGTTGACAGCTCCTAAATGGATTGGTCCTCGGCACACAAATTTCCCAGACGGTTCTGTGTGTGCTTTCGATCATAGTGACGGTACCTGGCGACTGGGCAAACCTATCGTTGATCTGTTAGACCTTTATACTGTTTGGGCGTTTCGACATCTGCACTTGCAGGTTTTTGGAAGATGGCCAGGGCGACAGGTTGCTCATCATCCTTATGAAAGGCTGACTGAACTATCAGGGGATGAATACTGTGGTTGTGACAACAGCGATAAGCTTTATGGTGAGTGCTGTAGGGACAAAGATAATACATTGAATGCGTTTGAAGTTTTTGTGTCTTTCTATGTAGAGATGGGTGGGGTACGGCGTCCACCTCCAGTTGTGACGGAATTTATACAGAATCCAACAAATCCACCGCCTTTAGCTGACCTGCTGCCTTCGGTGTTTGGGTTCCTCAAGGCCCCCAGGTTTTCCGCGGCTCCGATATTGTTGCCATTCATGAATCACAGTTTGCGCAAAGGGGGCTGCAGGTCTCAGCTTAAGTAGATTCTCTGTTTTGCAGCAATTACTTATTCTAATTCTACGGAGGAATTATGAGCTATTTGGTATTTTGTACCTTTGACCTCAAGAATGCAACCAGTGCTGACTACAAGAATGCGTATGCTGATCTGGAAAAAATTGGCTTGAAAAGGGTTATCAAGGCCGATCAGGGCCATGATGTGGTGATCCCAACCACTGCAGCAATGGGCACTTATAACGGTGCCAGCGCAACATCTGTAAGGGATGACGTAACGAGCCAGGTGCAACGTGCTTTCACTGCTCGACAGTTCAAGTCTGAGATTTTTGTTGTTATTGGTGGAGACTGGGCCTGGGGCGCCGCTACATCGTAGGACGTGTGGCATCCACGCCCAATAGAGTCAACTCGGGCCGTGGACCGGAAAAGCCAGAAGATCGGATGCCTTCGGGCTGCTTTCCCGGCGCTCGAACCGCCTGTGTTGTGCCTCAGCTTCCGGCTGCGCCAGTTCTTCCCGCACCGGTTCGTTTGAAGGTGCCACCTCTCCGCTAGCCCTGCCGACACTCTGAGGAGGGCAAAACCCGGAAAAACGCATCTAAAGGACGGCGGCCCGACCGTTAGGCTTTTTGCCTCCTTTCTATTGCATCCTCAGCCCTTTCCTAAACTCCCAAGGCGGCTGCGGGACCCCTGCCGCCACAGCCCCCGCCGCTCGCGCCTGGCCTCTTCCTCAGCCCGGATATACTCAGAGGCATACGGCCGCTCCAGGTTCTGCCGGTAGGCCCAAGCGAACCCCTCCCGCACCACAGACACCGTCCACCGGTACCGGTCGATTTCCCGCACCTCAACACTCACCCTCTGCCCGCCGATCTTCCCCTTAAGCGCCTGAAACACCTTTCCACAAAAGTTTGCCCCGTCTTCGAGATCCTGCCCGTCTTCCGGTTCCTCTTCTCCGTTTCCGGCGCGTCGATGCCATGGAGCCGCACCTTCACCTTGCTCCCCAGGGCATCCTGCACCTGCACGGTGTCCCTGTAACCTTGGAGACAACGCCCTCGAGGACCCTCATCGGCTCCTTGGCCCAGGCCGAGCCGGCACACATCGCTAAAACAAGCTCTCTGCAAACAGGGGGGAAACGTCGGTTTTTCCGGGCAGATGACAGAAAGGTTGCTGGGGAGATGACCTAGTCACACCTCGATCCTGAATTCGGCGCCGCCTTCGACATTGCGGACCGATAGGCGGCCGCCCATGTGTTTCTCGATGATCGCTTTGGCCATGTAAAGCCCGATGCCCGTCCCTTTGTCGGGACCCTTGGTGGTGAAGTACGGGTCGAAGATCCTCTCTATCACGTCCTCGGGAATGCCGCCTGCATTGTCGGTAATGGTTGTCACCGCCTTGCCGTTTTCCGTGAAGATGCGGATGGTGATCGCCGGCTCTCTTACTGTTCGCTCCAAGAGAGCGTCCTTGGCATTCATGAGGAGGTTGAGCAGCACCTGGGAAAACTCGTTGGGGAAACCTTCGACAACGGTATCATCCTGCGGGATGACCTCGACGGCCACATTGGCGTGCCGGAAACTCGCGTCGACAAGCCTGATGGTTTTGGCGAGTATGTCCTGTACCGAGAAGGGGACCTTCTGCTTGTCGGGCTTGAAGAAGCTGGTGAAGTCGTCGATGGTGTGCGACATCTGCCCGATCACCCGCATCGCCTGCGCAGTGCTGGTATTGAAGGCCTCGTCGTGGAGCTGACCCATTTTGTAGAGCGCGTAGGTTTCCTGAACGATCAGAGCCAGCGCATTCAATGGCTGCCGCCATTGGTGCGCGATGTAGCCGATCATCTCGCCCATGGCCGCCATCCGGCTTTGCTGCATGAGCTGCTGTTCCTTGACGCGCAGCTCTTCAGCAGCGCGGAAGCGTTCCTCGGTTTCGCTGCGCAGGCTCTGCAGCGCCCGAGTCAGCTCCTCCGTTCTTTCCTGGACCCGCACCTCGAGTTCGTCCTTCGCCCGGCGCAGTTCCGATTCGGCCCGCTTCCGATCGGTTATGTCGTTGAACAGGATGGCAACCTGCCGGTTTTCCGGCGGGCCGAAACGAAAGGCGTACACATCGAACCAGCGCTCCTGCTGTTGGGCCGGTCGCTCGAAACGCAGGGGCTCCCCGGTCTCGATTATTCGTCCGTATATTTCGAACCAGTACTCTTCCTGCCCTGGCGCCAACTCCCGGATGGTTTTGCCTTCGACATGCCTGAGCCCGGTCTGCTTTTCGAAGGAAGGACTGGTTTCCAGGAAACGGTAGTCGACCGGTTTGCCCGTTGCATCGTAGAGCATTTCAATGATGCAGAACCCCTCGTCGATGGAGACGAACAGCGTGTGGTAGCGTGTCTTCGCTTCCTCCAGAGCCTGCAACTGATCCCGCACCAGGTACTGCCGCCGACGGCTGCGCAGGGCGGAACGGATGATGGCCACCAGGGTATTAACCCGCACCGGCCGTTCCACAAGGGTCACGTCGCCTGGCAGTAGCAGCGCGTCACGGGCCATCTGGGTTTCGGGACCTGGGCGCAAGAGCACGATGATCGGCAATTCAGACCAGGCGGGGGGCTCCCCCACGCTCAGGGCGCCTACCAGGCACTGCTTCATGGCGGAAGAGAGGGCTTCCTCCTCGACCAGCAGTGCTCCGGCCCCCTTGCCGATTTCAGCGCAGAGCTCCGCCTGGGTCGCGCACATCTTGTAGGTCACATGTATCCGCTCCAGCACCCGGGGCATCGACCAGGCATCCCGTCCCTCCGGCAGGAGCATGAGCACCCGCTCTTCCAAGCCGCCGTGTGACCCTTCCGCGCTAGACGGCAAGGTTGGGGACCCCCGTCAGCACCCCCTGCATCTCCACCAGCGGCTCGCCAATGGAAAGCCCTTTGCCACTGATGGTGAGCTCCCGTATGGTTTTCTCGTGGTCGTATCCCCTTTTTTTGACCACCGAGATGGCGCGCCTGACTTCTCCCCGGTGCTCGAAGAAGCGCAGCAGCAAGATGGTGTCGGCTAGATAGCTGACACCTTTCAACTCGAGCGGCTCCTTGCCGAAGAAACCCTCCTGTTCCACGATCAGTAGCGTAGTGACTCCCATGTGCGACAGGTAGGTCAATAGCTCGTGCAGATGGATCGCCAGGTAGTCCTGGTCGGGCATGGAGTTGGCGTAGCCGCTCAGCGTGTCAATCACCAGAAGGCGGGCATCCCGCTCCTCTACCTCCTGGCGCAGTTTCGCGGAGAACTCTCCTATGGAGAACTCGGCAATGTCGACATGGCTGAGCGCAATGACACCTTTGTCGACAGTTTCTTCCACCGCAAGCCCCATTCCCTCGGCCCGCTTCCGATACGACTCCTCCGTCTCATCGAAAAGGTACACCGCAACGTGCTCGGCATTTTTCGCGGCGGCGACTACATACTGGCTAGCCACCGTCGTTTTTCCCGTGCCGGAAGACCCGATGATGGCCACCACGCTCCCCTTGTCCAAGCCCCCGCCGAAAAGGAGGTCCAGTTGCGCGTTGCAGCTGGAAATGAGTCCCCTTTTCGGAGGCCTTCTGTGCTCGCCGGCGATCAGGGTGGGGAATACGCGGATACCTCCTGTCACGATCCGGAAGTCGTGCCAGCCGCTGCGGTAGGTTCTGCCCCGTATCTTAAGCACGAGAAGCCTCCGACGTGTAGGGCCGAAGCCGAGCACCACCTGTTCCAGGTAGATGACCCCGTGGCAGATGGTCTCCAGGTGCATATCGACGTCTGTCCGCTCCACATTGATGTTGTAGGTAAGGAGGACGGTGGAACCACCCCCCTCCAATTCCTGCCGCAGGGACAGGACCAGCCGGCGGTACATGATGTAGTCTTCCGTGAGAAGGCGCAGGTCCGACAGTGAATCGATTACCAGCCGTTTCGGCTTCACGCGCCGGATTTTAGCCACCAAATCCTTCAGCACAGCTGCCGGCTCCATTTCGGCCGAGTGGAAAATCCTCTGCTCCGGACCCTGGAGGATTTCCTCCGTGATTTTTGCAGAATAGATGGCGAAAAATGCCGGATCGAGATTGATGTCCCCCGCCTTCGCCAAGGCGACCAACTCATCGCCGGCGCCTCCGACCGTGATATAGAGGCACTGTTCCCCCCTCCTGATACCTTCGGCAATGAATTGGAGAGAGAAGGTGGTTTTCCCGGTGCCGGGACCACCGGAAAGGAGGTGCATCATGCCAGCGGTTAGCCCCCCGTGCAGAATATCGTCGAGGCCAGGGACACCGGTTGAAACTACCTCAGAGGAAATGTTTTCTCCCATGCTGTGCTCCTCGTACTGCATCTGACAAAGGGAACAGTAAAACAGCCAGAGGTCACTGTGGCATGCCAGCAAGTCCAAAGCAGACCCGCAGTTGGTTGGTATTATAAGATGTTAATTATAGTTGGCGACTCCCCTAGGTGCTGACACCACGAGATAACCAGGATGTCTGCCCGGGTTGTGAGGAGGAGCTGTAGAATGCTGGGAAAGGGCAGGGCGAGAGACGTGAAACTATAGATCCAAAAGCTTATTGTCCAAAACGGTTCTGATCATGTGGAGTAACTGTACCGGATTGAAGGGCTTAAGAATGATGTGGACATAGGGTGGTAGGTTGTCGGCGAATCCAGACATGTAAATGACCTTGAGTGCAGGGTTGATCTTTGTCATTTCTTTGTAGCTTGAAATGCCGTCCATGCCGGGCATTACGATGTCTGTTACCAACAAGTCGAACGCAGCCGGATCTACAATGAACTTCTCCAGGGCCTCCTGGCCATTGGCTGCGGTAACCACTGTGTAGCCCTGGCGAGTAAGGAGAGTATGGACGATCTCCCTGATCTGCGGTTCGTCATCGGCAACCAGAATTGTTTCTGTCTTTTCTGCACCACTCATACCAAGCCTCGTTTTGAGTACACGACTCAACTACCTTTGGGTCTGTATACCAGTAAATCAGTCAAAAAGCTATGGACGATTGACCTCCCTGCCTTATCGCTTCCTCGTATGTTTCTCCGCCTAGATCGACACTCGGATCAATTAAAGGAAAAACTTGATTAGATATGGCTTATTTTGTATAAAATGTAGATTCTTGGTCCAAAACGGAAGGAGATTCTATGGCAAGATGCAGCCAAACCAAAGCAGAGCTGCTCGCCGAATTACGGGAGCTGCGTGAACGTACACAGTTGCTCGAGGTGCAGCTTGCCTCGATTCTATCGGACTCAGGCAACCGTGACCCGGCCGTCACTGAAGGTGAGGAGCACTTCAGGCTGCTTCTGGATTTCATGCCCTCGCTAGTGTTTCTCAAAGACCAAGAGGGGCGCTACGTTTACTTAAACGCGACCTACGAGCAACGCTTTGTTCAGGGGCGAGATTGGTTGCACAAGACGGATTTCGATTTCTGGGATCCTGACAGCGCGAAACTGTTCCGCGCCAATGACGCAGCGGTGCTGGCCACGAATCGGGTGCACCAGTTCCTGGAGGATTCGAAGGACATCGACGGCAACAGGTATTGCTGGCTCTGCTACAAGTTCCCCTTCACCGACTCGCACGGACGCCGTTACCTCGGCGGCATCGGCATCGACGCCACCGATCAGATCCTGGCCCAGGAGGCACTGCGCGCGTCAGAGGAGCGGTACCGGTCTCTATTCCAGTCCCTCGACGAAGGGTTCTGCACTATCGAGGTTATTTTCGACGACAGGGATCGGGCTATAGATTACCGTTTCCTCGAAGTGAGCCCTTCCTTCGAAAGACAGTCGGGCCTTGTGAACCCGACGGGCCGTCGAATAAGGGAGCTGGTGCCTCAGCTTGACGAGCATTGGTTTGAGCTTTACGGACGCATCGTGAAGACGGGAGCGCCGGAACGCTGCGTCAACCTCGCCGGAGCACTCGGCCGTTGGTATGACGTTTCCGCCTTTTGCGTCGGGGCACGGGAAGACCGAGTGGTCGGAGTTGTGTTCACTGATGTCACTGAGCGCAAGCAACGGGAAGCGAGCGTGGAGGCTGAGCTGCGCGACTTGAGGATGCTGCAGCAGATCAGCGAGTCGCTGATCGAGGAGGGTGACGTTCAGGGTCTCTACCAGCGCATCGTCGACGCCGCCGCCACCATCATGCACTCGGATTGCGCCAGTCTCCAGATGTACTATCCGGACCGGGGCAACGAGGGCGAGCTGTACCTCCTCGCTCATCGCGGCTTCCCCCCCCAGGCGGCCGAGCATTGGCAGTGGGTGCAACCAAGCACCGGCACCACCTGTGGGCAGGCCCTGAAGCGAGGCACGCGGGTGATGGAATCGAATGTCCAGTCGGCACAGTGGATGAGAGAGGAGATTAATGTTTACCTGGGAAACGGCATCTACGCCGTCCAGAGCACACCGCTACTGAGCCGCACCGGGTTCATGGTTGGCATGTTGTCCACCCACTGGCGGCAGCCGCACCGGTTATCCGAGCGGGACTTTAGCCTGTTCGATATCGTGGCACGCCAGGCTGCCGACCTGATCGAGCGCAGACAGACGGAGCAAACGCTGACCGAAATGAACCTCAACCTGGAGCAGCGGGTTCAAAAACGGACTGTCGAACTTACGGCTATCAACAAGGAACTGGAGTCCTTTTGTTACTCCGTCACGCACGAATTGGGAGGACCCTTGCGCACCATGAGCTGCTTCAGCGAGATTCTGCTCGAGGAGTACGCCGAGCGGCTGGACCCTGAGGGGATTGGCTACCTGCGGAGGATCGCTGCTGCTGCATCCAGGATGGGGCGCCAGGTCGAGGACCTCCTGATGCTCTCGAGGGTGACCCGCAGGAAGGTGCAACGTGAAACCGTGGACCTGAGCGCCATGGCGCTGGAGATTCTCGACAGCCTGAGGGAGCAGGCCCCGGGCCGCCAGGTTTCGGTGGAGATTCCCACCGGAATTAGGGGGCTGTGGGACCCCGGCATGGTCAAGCTGGCTTTGCAGAACCTCGTTGGCAATGCCTGGAAGTACAGCGCCACTAAGACCGATACCAGGATTGAATTCGGCAGCTATTGCAGTGGGGAGCAGAACATCTTCTTTGTGCGCGACAACGGCATCGGCTTCGACATGTCCTACGCGAAGAAAATATTCCTCCCCTTCGAGCGGCTGCACCGGGTTGGAGAGTTCGAAGGGAACGGTATTGGGCTCGCGACAGTGCAGCGGGTGATCGACATGCACGGTGGCCGGGTCTGGGCCGTGGCTGAGGTCGGTCAGGGCGCTACCTTTTATTTCACTGAAGGCCCCAGCTACGTTCTGTAAAAGTTGGTGCAGGATGCGAGCCCCCTCAGGGGCGTGGATTCCCCATCTGCCCCCCTTTAGTACCCGCCTGTCGAGTTTACCGCCGATCTTCCCCTTCGCAGCCGGAAACGCCTCCCCATAAATCCCAGATGGTTTCCCTTGCCAAACAGTGCCGGGGAAGGGGCTCATCAACCGTCAGGATCTGCACCTTTGGCCGCTATTTGAAGTTCCTGCTAGTGGTCCCTGTGGGTATCGGCGTATAATGAAAACCCTGGCGGGGAGCTGCCAGCGGCCCCGGCCTTGATCGCGGTCAATCGCGCCAAAGGTCTCGGTTGCGCTGCCTGTCGAGGGGCGTTGATAGAGGTTCGCTATGGTCAAAGAGGCAGGAACAGACACAACCGCGGCAAGAAGCGAGCACCCTGCGCCGGAGCAGGCGAACGAGAAACTGGAGGAGCACGCTTTATTTGAGCGTCTCTTCGAAAAGTCTCCGGATGCGGTCTTGGTGGTGGATGGCGCGGGGGTGATCGTCAAGGTGAACCAGCACACGGAGGCTCTCTTCGGCTATCGGCGCGAGGACCTGATCGGCCGGCATGTCGAGATCCTGATCCCCGACCGATTCCGCGCACGGCATCGCCAGGACCGCCGGCACTATGTGGCGGACCCACAGCCCCGCAAGATGGGGAGCGCCTTGGAGCTGTATGGCAAGCACAGCCAGGGATGGGAAATCCCTTTGGACATCATGTTGGTTCCCATCGAGTGCGGGGAAAGACGCTGGATTCTCGCCGTCGCCCGGGACATCACCCAGCAAAAACGGTATGAGGCCGACCTTCGTCACCTTAATGCCCAGTTGCAGAGCCAGATCGAGCAACTGACCGCAGCCAACAAAGAATTAGCTGATGTCAGCTACACCATATCCCATGACCTCCGTGCTCCGCTGCGCCATGTCATCGGCTTCGCGGAAATGCTCATGGCGCAGTCCGCCCACGTCCTGGAAGAGAAGAGTCGGCACTTCTTGGACGTCATCATGCAGTCATCCCGGAAAATGGCCGATCAGGTTGACGGCCTCTTGGTCTTTGCGCAACTGCGACGGATCGAAGTGGTGAAGGCCCGGATAGACCTAAACAGGATGGTAGGGGATATCGTGACGGAACTGGCCAGGAAGGCCGAAGGACGGGACATCGAGTGGCAGGTGCCCCCCCTGCCGACCGTGGCGGGTGACCCCGAGATGCTGCGTCTGGTGATGTTCAACCTCCTTGCCAATGCCGTCAAGTTCACCCAGTCCCGTTCTTTGGCGAAAATAGAGGTCGGCGCGCTCGATGAGAGCGAAGCAACCGTCATTTTTGTCAGAGATAATGGCGTCGGCTTTGACGGCAGGTACGTCAACAAGCTGTTCGGCATGTTTCAGCGCCTGCACGCGGCGGAGGAGTTTGAGGGGACTGGTATCGGTCTTGCCAACGTGCGGCGCATAATAGAGCGGCACGGCGGCAGGATCTGGGCTGAAGGTGCGGTCGACGTTGGCGCGACCTTCCGTTTTTCGCTACCCAAGGCATGAAGCTGCCTCTCGCCGGTGTGGTCCGGTAAATTTTGGAGATCACCAGCCACCCGTCTCCGATAATGCAGCCTCGGCTCGGTCAGCGCCTCGACAACCGCCTGAACTCCCAGGGCGGCTGCGGGTTCCCCAGCCGCCACAGTCCCCGCCTCTCCCGCCTTGCCTCCTCCTCCGCCTGTATGTACTCGGAGGCATACGGCCGGTCCAGATACTGCCGGTAGGCCCAGGCGAACCCCTCCCGCACCATCTCCTGGTTGATATCCCGCTTCCCAAGGCGCACCAACGACACCGCCCGCCGGTACCGGTCGATGTCCCGAACCTCGACCGTCACCCTCTGCCCGCCGATCTTCCCCTTCAGCGCCTGAAACGCCTCCTCACCAAATGGCTGCCCCGGCTTCGAGACCCTCCCCGTCTTCCGGTTCCTCTTCTCCGTCTCCGGCGCGTCGATGCCGTACAGCCGCACCTTCACCTTGGTCCCCAGGGTATCCTGCACCTGCACCGTGTCCCCGTCACTTACCTTGGAGACCACCCCTTCCAGAACCCTGATCGGCTCCTTGGCCCAAGAGGGAATGCTACACAAAGAGAAAAGAAGCGCCATCAGAAACGGTATTCTCATGCTGTCCTCCGGAAAACGCCCGCATTCACTTGGGGCACTCTTCGAAATGGCGGCGATGCTGGAACACTCAAACAAGTTCAACATCACAAGGCGGACCGACGTGGCCGGTCTGGCGGCTGGTTAGGACGTTGAGCCGTCAACAATTTAAATAACCACTCATTGGGGCTGCCCACGATTACCTGATGCCAACCACGTTCAGAGGCGGTTGAAGCTCGGTTATTAAGTATTCCTCGATTGATGACGCTTCGAATGCTCTTTCATCCTCCAAAGCGATGGTGGCTAGCATTGATATTGACGAGAATCTGTCATCGAGACATCGGCAGTCTTTACAGGAAAACCTCACTCCTAGACGAATCCCAATGTTGGAATTAAAAGATGCTTTACCGATGTACTGCAGAGTTCCACTTGCGTCAAACAGAAAATACAAGCCCTTTTTGTCTGCATTTTGCCACATATCGTTCGTGGCAACCGGGGCAAGCGAGTTGAGAACTAAATTGAGGTTTGGCCTCGGATACCGGATGTTCAGATCATCAACGGCCAATTTCAATGCATCGTAATCTGCTGCATTCATGATTCCTCCGTTTCTGCGTCAATGGTTGACCGAGTGATGCTCTCGGGGTGCTCAAATCGGCGCGATCAGTTCGCAGTTGTCATATTTAGGCGTATTGACCAGCGGCGCCACCTGCCACATCTCCAACAGGTCGGCAGGGTAGGGCTGGAAGAAAAGGGAGAGGGGCGTCGGATCGGTAAGGTGCCGGTTCAGCCAGCGCCCGCACTCCGCCGGGTGCAGGATGACCGGCATGCGCTCGTGTATGGACTCCAAGAGCTTGTTGGCAGCCGTCGTCAGGATGGTGAAAGACTCCACCACCTCCCCCTCGGGAGACTTCCAGCTCTCCCACAACCCGGCAAAGAGCATGGGAAGCCCGTCGCGGATCCGGATGTAGTGGGGGAGCTTCGCCTTTCCCTCGTGCCGCCACTCGTAGAACCCGACGCCGGCACCACGCAGCGGCGATACTTGTACGCCTGACGGAAAGAAGGCTTCTCCAGGAGCGTCTCCGACCGCGCGTTGATCATCTTGTAGGCGACGGTACGCTCCTTGGCCCAGGCCGGAATCAGCCCCCAGTGCAAGAGGTCGAGCCGGTTCCCCCCGTCGGCGCCTTCTCTTACCACCGCCACCTGCTGTGTCGGCGCCACGTTGTAGCGCGGATTTGTAACAGGTAACTCCGACAGGTTAAATGTTTGCAACAGCACCTCTGCAGAAACATCTGTGGAAAATCTACCACACACGGTGTACCTCGCTTCAGATCCGACTAACTGCTCTACCCATGATAGTTATACAAGAACCACTGCCCACAGACAACCGTGTAGGCGGCCTCTGTTGTGGAAGACCATGACAATTCCACATACCGCCTTAACTCCTGAGCAGCCCCCTCCCTCGTTTCAGTCTCCGTTCCTCCCGTACCTCAATGACCGACAAGGCAGAATCTCCAAAAGTAATAAATTAGAAATATTTACATTAGAGATAAGTTGGGATAAGTTGACAGTCCCTCTGGCACTGGCGCCTCATTTCAGACAGTGGAGGCCACATGGATGAGAGATATCGGATGGTAAATGATTGCGTGCACGCGCTGCGCAAAAAGTCTTCACCCCACAAGCGACAGTTCGAGCTTGAGGTGAAATTCCTGCGGTTAAGGGTAGAACTCTTGAAGCACCAAGGGGAGTCGAGCGAGGTTGAGGAGGCGGCTTTTCTTCAGAAGCTCAAGCTTCTGGTTGAGGAGTTTGTTGCCGGTCTTTCATCCCAAGACACATCAAGCGAGATTTTACAAGGCATCGACACCATCATGACCCGGATCCAGGTCTCCCCAGCGTGGGATGCATCCCCCGCGTAGCGCCCGTACAGGTTGTCTTTAGTCAGTTGCTTCTACTTGCCGTTATACAGGTGGCGGTCGATCATGCATGAGTTTAGCTGGAGGGTGTTGTTATGATACAGGGAGAGCCTGCAGGCGGGAAAACCATTCTTCTCGTAGATGATGAGGCCCCAATACGGTCGATGCTTTGTGCTCTCCTGGTAGGCAACGGTTACCAGGTGATACAGGCTGCCGACGGCCTGGATGCACTGGAGAAATTCAAGCTCAACCTCGAAGCAATACAGCTCGTCGTAACTGACGTCGTGATGCCGCGCCTGGACGGTTTGGCGAGCATAAAGATAATGAGGGCCATCACCCCGTCCATAAAAGTTCTGGTCATGACCGGGTATGCCTTAGACCAACCGCCGCCCGATGGCGTCAGCCTCATCCCGAAACCCTTCACCCCAGCCGGTTTTCTTGAAGCCGTTCGCTCGACCTTGGGAGACTAGCGACAGGCTGCCTCACCTGGGTAATCTGTTCCTCTGCCTAGCCCTGTCTGCGAAAACTCTGGTCCGTTTTCACTCTGGTATAAAAGCTATGCGATGACATGGCTATGCCTATATCCAGCAAGACCTTGTAATATCTGTCTTGGCCTTCTCCCTCTATCTGCACCCGGTATTCCTGGATGTTTCCTTTCCAGTTGCTAGTCTTCTCGAAATGACAACCTGGATAGTGGTCACATAGTTCAAGAAGTTCTTCAGGTGCTAGCAGCAGGATGTCAGTGATGCTCACCGTTCCCCCTCCATTATTAGGATTAATGCCCGCATCCCTAGCGCAGTGGTGTAAGCTCGTATCTCGCGTACCAATCTACATCAAGTTTCCAGTTCGGAAATGCAGGAATTCTCTCATATTGAGGCAGTACTTTCCTGCAAATATGTGGCAGGACGAGGTCTACAAAGCCTACAACATGAATACAGGAGTTGCTCCACCTCGAACGAAATATGGTCTCCCTCTCCTGGGCGATTCGGACGTGGCCTGTGTCGCTTTGGCCTGCCATAGATGCAAAAAGCCGGGACCTCAATACCCGAAGATATTTCAGTAACCCGGCTTTCTTGATTCCCTTCCCATTCTGTGAGTGCTTAGACTGACTATGTCCTCGCTAGAACCTTTTTAAGAGCACTCAGCCGCCGTTCAAGTCGGGGCGCCTAGAGGAGGAGATACGTCAGCAGGCTGCGGCGGTGACTTATCTTCCTGCCTTGAGCAGGTCCCTGATCTCGGTGAGGAGTAGCTCTTCCTTGGTAGGTGCAGGCGGCGGTGCTGCGGCTTCCTTTTTCTTGAGCGAATTAATCCCTTTGATCGCAGCAAACACTGCGGCTGCGATGATAATGAAGTCGATGATGGTCTGGATAAACTTGCCGTAACTGATCAGTACCGGTGGTTTATTGCCGACACCCTCCTTCACCACGATGGAAAGCTGGGAGAAATCGACTCCCCCCACCAGGGCTCCGATGGGCGGCATGACCACGTCGCCGACGAATGACGACACGATCTTCGCGAACGCCGCACCGATGATGATACCTACCGCCATATCCACAACATTGCCTTTCACCGCGAATTCCTTGAACTCTTTGACGATGCTCATAGTCTCGGCCTCCGTGAAGAATAACGATTTGGGATGTGTTGACAATCGCGAGAGGCTGGCCACTCGCGTAGGTTGCCGACATGGACACCATGTCCGTCCAGAAGGTGCAGCGAGCCGCACAGGACTTGGCGGTCCCATGGGATTTCATTGACGTTAATAATTCTGATTTGGGGCAAGCGGCATTCAGTCATAGTCAACTGCATCGAGGATATCACTGGATATTTTGGCGGCAAGCAGAACACCCATGTTAAAGGGTGTTCTGCTTGTTAACATGCCGGGCTGCAATACTACTTGTTGTTGCAGGTGAAGTTCGATTCAATGCGGCGGTTCTGCGCTTTGCCTGCCTTGGTTTTGTTGCTGGCGACGGGCCTGGTGGGCCCGTATCCGACGGCCTTGATCCTGTCAGGGGCGATGCCGAACTCCTTGACCAGGTAGTCACGTATCGTGTCGGCGCGCCGCTGGGACAGCTTCATGTTGAGCGCTTTGGGGCCGACGTTGTCGGTGTGTCCCTCAATGACCCCTTTGGCGTTGGGAAACTCCTTGAGGAAATCCGCCAGCGCCTTCAGCTCGTCGCGGTACTGGGGTTTGAGGTCGGCCTTGTTGGTGTCGAACTGGATGTTTATGATCGCCGGCCGGCACAGCTTCGGGGCAGGGGCGGGAACTGGAGCCGGGGGCGCTGCCACTACCGGTGCAGGAGCGGCGACCGCAATCCTTGCTGCGCTCTCGGCGGTGCCGCCAGCGCCATTGCAGGTCAGCGTGTACGCCGCGTTGTCAACGGGGGTGATCGTCAGGGAACCCTGGGGCTGGACCGCACCGATCTCCGGCTGGATCTTGCAGTCGGTGGCGTTTTTAGAGTTCCACGCCAAGGTGGCCGTTTCCCCCCTGGTGATCGAACCCGGCGTGACCGACAGGTTGGCGGACGGAGCCGGAGGCGCCGGGGCCGGTACAGGAGCAACCACCGGGGCCGGAGCCGGCTTCGGCGCAGGAGCAGGGGGAGGGGCAGGGGCAGCAACCTTTTCTGGCGCAGGTGCCGGTGCCGCTACTGGCGCGGGAACTCCCTTCCCGCCAAAAAGGAAGGTCAGGCCGGCGGTATATTCCCAGTTGTACTTGGGACTGTCCGGGCTTTCCAATAAAAACAGCTGGCGGACGTCGGCGCGTAGCGCGACGGAATCGGTCACGAAGTACTTGATGCCCCCGCCTGCGTTGATGGTGGCGTCGGTAGTCCTGTCGCTGATTTTGAGACCATTGTGGCCGTGTCCATAGGTGATGCCGCCGCCGCCCACCGCAAGGTACGGCACCAGCGGCCCCTCCGGCAAGAAGTTGTAGAGAACGTCCAAACGATAGGACAGGGCGTTGACACTCCTGTCATTGCGCGTCCCTTCGGTCGCTAGAAAGTCGGCAACCGCTTCGACACCCCAGTTCTTGGTCAGGTCGTACCCCAGGCGAAGCCCGAACACGGGTGCCGTTTCCAGGTGTTGCTCCCCGTCAAAAGTGTAACCACCTACGAAGGGTGAAACCGAGAAGGCCCCTTCCCTTTCACCGGCGACGGCAACCGTTGCCATCGTGAGAACAGTAGCACAGGCCAGCATCGATGAAACAATTCTTTGCATACTTCCTCCTTTGAACAAGATTGATACTTCGAATGCCAATGGTGGGCAAACAGAGGGACCCTATCACTCTATGGCGTACCGATCAAGTTTTATTAAATTTGTCATGTTTTTCAGGCCCATACGTGACGATAAAGGATGGGAGTGCCTCCAATTGAGACCTGGACGTATATGAGTTGACTTCGATAACACCAGGAAATCGCTGGTGTGCAGGTAAGGTTTTTCCTTACGTGTAGGACGATACTGGTCGGAGTATCCAGCGAGCGTGGAAAAGGATGAGTTCGCTGCAGTGATGACAGTCGTATTGCAATACCGCTACACCACGACCCAAGCCCTAGAGAACTTGTCCGGGACTCTCAACAACGGTAAAAACAGGATGGGAACACATAATGAAGGGGAGTGCCCGTTGAACTGAACTAGGGGAGGCAGTTTCGCAGCTGCTCCACCGGGTAAGTACTTCGGACTAACAGTTTTAAGGGCACCTGCGCCTTAGACGCAACTGCCTTTTTCGCCGGAGCCTTTGAGAAAGTTAGAGGATGTTCGCTGTATGTTGGTTCTCCCTCGGCACTGGTACAACAAAAGCGAGGCCACCTGCACGTGTGACAGCAAAGTAGGAGGTCGTGGTAGTAAAAAACTTACCGCCGGGTAGGGGATCGGCCATCGGCTTGAAAACTTATTCTTCCACACGCAATGGAGGCAGAAACCTTTGATAGACTAGATGCCGGACGGCAGGAAAGGGCACCTGCCCTGGCCAGGGACTCATGCAGCACTAAAGGCTTCTCCGGTGCGGCGCTTAGGCCATTTCCTGCTAGATGGAAGTATCCATGTCGCGCTAGAGCGGGTGGTCGGTGATGAAATCATGGTTTCGAGTTCCTATCAGAGTGCAGCTGCTCCTAATTGTCGCCATCGTGGCCATTCCCGCTGCTTTCATCATCATTTACACCGAAATGCAGACCAAAAACCGCGAGTTGGAACACGCCCGTATTGATACCCAAAACATCGTCGAGACCGTTGCATCTGAACAGCAAGTTCTTGTCGCTTCTACTCAGCAGTTGCTCACCATTCTGGCCCAACTTCCTGAGATCAACGATAAGGATCGGGACGCTACCAATCGTTTCCTCGGCATGATTCTCAACCTTCACCCCAACCTCCTGAACATATTTGTAGCTGACCGGAAGGGGGCGGTGTGGGCCTCCGCTATCCCTTACACACACCCTGTCGACATATCAGACCGACGGTATTTCAAGAATGCCATGGCGACGGGGCGTCTGTCAGCCGGAGACTTCCAAGTCGGAAGGATCACCCACCGTCCCAGTCTGAATCTGGGGCTTCCCTATAGGGATCAGGCAGCGAAAGTGGTCGGCGTCATCTGTGTCGGCATCGAGCTGAACAAGTATGCAGAAGTTCTACGGCTGGCTCAAATGGGGGCGGGCGGTAACCTGGTGCTGATGGACTACAAGGGCACGATCCTCTTCAGCACCGGCCGGGACAGCATGAGAGGTCAATCTTTCGATAAAGACCTCTTCGCCACAATGCGCAGCGGCCCGGACGCAGATACTAGAACAGTTGTGGGCAGAGGTGGCGATTCCAGGACCAGATATATCAGCTACCGGAAAATGCGTCTCGATGCCGATCCGGAGCCGTATATGTACGCTTTGGTCTCCGTTCCTTCACGTCCCATCGTTGCTGAAGTCAACAGGCAAATCGCAATAAAAATGAGCCAACTGCTGTTAGTCCTGAGCACAGCGTTGATCCTCTCCTGGTTTATCGGCAAGAAAGCCATTGCTGACCGTATAGAGCTGTTAAAAATGGCATCCCAAAAACTCGCTGAGGGCGACGACCAGATTCGAGTCTCACATCTGGTAGAAGGAGGTGAACTCGGTATGCTCGGAGAGGTTTTTGACCACATGGCGCAACAACTGTCATTGCGACAGGAAGTGTTGTTGCAGCGTGAAAGTGATTTGAAAAAAGCGCACCAACTGGCGAAGCTGGGCAGCTGGAAAATGGATGAAAATGAAAAGCTGACATGGTCATCCGAGATGTACAAGATCTTCGAGGTTTCACCAGATAGCTTTGACCTTAGTACAGAAACGTTTCTGGAGCTCATCCACCCCGATGATAAAGATGCGATGGTAGAGTGGATAGAGGCATGTAAAGGTGGGGATTGCAATCATGAGCTTGTATTTCGTGCCTTTACCCAGGACGGATGCCTGAAATATATTTCGGGTCGCGGGGATTTGGTACTTGATTCATATGGTAAGGTAATCGGAATGGCAGGTACCGCGCAGGACATAACTGACCGGAAAAAGATTGAAAAGGCTTTGATAGAAAAGCAACGCCAGTTGGAAGAATTAAACCAGTACCTCGAGCAGAAAGTGGCTGAATCGGTCTCGGAACTGCGAAAGAAGGACAAAATTTTGATAGCACAAAGCCGGCAAGCTGCCATGGGCGAGACAATTGGCAACATCGCGCACCAGTGGAGGCAGCCACTCAACACGTTGGGGCTGATCGTACAAGAGCTGAAACTGACGTACGAGTTGGGTGGATTTACCAAGGAATACCTTGACGGGAATGTCGATAAAGCGATGCTTTTGATTACTCATATGTCCAAAACTATTGACGAATTCCAGAATTTCTTCAAACCCAACGCCACGAAGAGCAGGTTCAGCATCAATGCAGCCATCGCAAAGACGTTGCTGCTCATCGAATCCTCTCTAAAAAAGCAAAACATATCAATTGAAAAGATAGAGCGTGACCGGGTGGAGGTTGACGGATACGGCAATGAATATTCTCAAGTTTTGCTAAACATTTTGAACAACAGCAGAGACGCTTTCGAAGTCAGGAACATCGAGAACAAGCGTATAACGATCACGATATTCAAGGAAGAGGGGCGCTCGGTGGTGACTGTAGCCGATAACGCGGGAGGAATTGCCGATGATGTCATTGACAAGATATTTGATCCCTACTTCACCACCAAGGGGCCAGACAAAGGGACGGGAATCGGCTTATATATGGCGCGTAATATAATAGAGAAACACATGGATGGCATTCTCTCCGTTCGCAACGTTGCCGGTGGCACAGAGTTTAGGATAGAGGTGTGAACCGGTCTTGCGCGCGCTAGGCATAAGCCATTTTCGGATGGGGAAGAAGCTGCAGAGGGTAACGGTTTAAAAAAGTTTACATTAGAAATAGTTTGTTGTAGATTGGTTCTCCCTCTGGCACTGGCGCCTCATTTAAGACAGTGGAGGCCATATGAATGAGAGAAAGCAGATCGTGAATGACTGTGCGCACGTACTTCGCAAAAGGTCTTCACCACACAAACGACAGCTTGAACTTGAGGTGAAATTCCTGCGGTTAAGGGTAGAACTACTGAAGCACGAAGGGGAGTCTAGTGAGGTTAAGGAGGCGGCTTTTTTTCAGAAGCTCAAGCTTCTTGTCGAGGAGTTTGTTGCAGGCCTATCATCCGAAGACACCGCTGGTGAGATTTTGCAGGGCATCGATACCATCATGACCCGGATTCGCGTCTCCCCGTCGTATGAGGCCTCTGCCTCGTAGCGCCAGCCCTGTGCTTTTTGTTGGCGATATACAGATGGCGGTCGATCACACATGAATTGAGCAGGAGGATATTTTGGAAGAGGGAGAGCCTAGCGGTGGGAAAACGATCCTTCTCGTGGATGACGAGCCCCAAATACGGTCGATGATGTTTGCCCTCTTGGTGAACCGTGGTTATAAGGTGATCCAGGCGGCTGATGGCCTTGACGCACTGGAAAAATTTAAAGTAAACCCGCAAGAAATTGACTTGGTTGTGACAGACATCATTATGCCTCGGTTGGACGGTCTATCGAGCATCAAGATAATGAGGACCATCACCCCGTCAATCAAAGTTCTCCTTATGAGCGGATATGCTGCAGAGCAACCTCCTCCCGATGGGGTCAGTTTCATCATGAAACCCTTCTTTCCAGCTGACTTTCTTCAAGCGGTTTGCTCGACCATGGGTGAGTAGCGACAAGCGGCCTCAGCCCGTTGCCGTGATTCACCTTTGCTTCCGTATGGTCTCCAATGGGTCTTAGCGCGCTACCCTCTGGGAATCCGTCCGGAGGAGAAACGCATCGGAGGGGGTGGGGCGGCAGCGGACGAATCTCCGACAGACACGCCCCCCCCCGCCGCCCAACTTGTGCACCCCGTACGCGCAATCAGCGCCATCCCGGCCGAAGATCCGGTGCCATAACCGGCCTCCCTGCGAGTCCGTGCGCAGCAGGTATGCCTCCCACCCATCCGCCCCCGAAGGACGTCGTCTGACCGGCCGCAACGAATCCACCTTCACCCAACACCTGAACATCATACCCGTAGTCCCAACTCCCCAGCCCAGCTCGTCCCGGCATCCGCCGACCAGTACTCGGAGGGACGGGGTGGATTAAGTATCCTATGCTCTTCAGTCACACTTTCACTTCCAGGCACTGTACCGACTGGCACCAGCCTAGCAATCGTTTGTAGGAGGTAGAAACAGCCGTGACACACGTTTCTTTTTTATTGACATTGGCAAATGTTAATATACTCTAATTGTATAGTTAAACATGAGGAGGGGGATGCTTATGAATGGACTGATAGAAGCAGTAGGACAGATAGTAGCGGCACACGCCTCAAAGAGCCCGATGACTTCCGAGGAAATTGTCGCTGAAATCGCGAAGGTGCATAGCACGCTTTCCACCTTGAGCGACGACTCACGCCCTAAGACAGTGGCTTTGTCTGCTGTGCCCATCCGCAAGGCCTTCAAAAAATCCGAGGTAGTATGCCTGTTGTGTGGCAAGGCAATGAAGACGCTGACCCGGCACCTGGCAACGACGCACGCCATGAAGCCCAAGGAGTATCGGAACAGGTTCGGCATTCCTCACCAGCAGTCCCTGACAGCACCAAATTTTTCGGCGTTGCGTCGTGATATGGCGCTCTCCCGCGGGCTGCCGGACTACCTGGTGAAGGCCCGTGCGGTTCGGCAAGAAAACCTGAGCGCCAAGAGAACAGCCAGTATGGCCAAAACGTGATGCCTGGCCGCAGAAAGCAACTGTGGGTGTCAGCGCCAAACCCCTTGGAGCTTTAAGTCATAGTGTGGGCTGAAGCAGCCCGAAGGAACTGGATTATTCAGGGCCGCAAGTTTTTCGGGTGACCATGAAATTCTTGTGGATTTAATACAATGCTTATATACATGCGAGGATGCCAATGCAAAAGCCGCTTATCATGATAGCTATAATCGCTGTTGCTTCCATAGGTATAGGATACGGGCTGGAAAACAGTGGCAGCACTATCCCTCCTGCACGGACAGATCCAGTTCATGTGGCACAGGCCCGCACCTCGGATCGTGGCGATGATCGGCTAGCGGAAATCCGGTCGCAGATGGAAGATGCAAAGAGTCCAGCTGTAGAGGCACGTGATGCAGCTGATGAGGCGGCTGATGCAGAGCGGCTTGAAAATGCCTGTATGGACGATTTGATTCAGATCACTGCAGCTGCCGATGCACATGACAGCACAGAGGAATCACAATCGAAACTAGAAGAGGAAAAAATGCTGCTGAGTGAGTTGAATTGATAAGCCCGACATGTTAGGACTCATGTCTCTCCCACACCCCCGCGAACAGCATGGGAAGTCCATCCGTCCGAACGTGATCCCCTTCGGCGCCTAGTGCTTCAACCCCGGTGGAAGTTGCATCGACTTGTACCTCAACCGGCCTGCATTGAACCGCGATGCGAAACTGCGCACCGCCGGCAACGTTTTGGACCGTCAGTGACCCGCCCATGTTCCTCTCAATGATGGTTCTTGACATGTACAGACCCACACCCGTCCCGCGGTCCGGGCCTTTCGTGGTGAAGTAGGGATCGAATATCTTGTCGAATATCTCGTCAGGGATTCCGCCTGCATTATCGGTGATGGTCACCACGCTCAAGTCACCTTCCTTGCCGATCTCTATCCGGATCGTCGGGTCCGCCACATGTCTTGCCACAAGTGCATCCTTGGCGTTGCCGAGTATGTTCAGAAGAACCTGAGCATACTCGCTGGGGTATCCGTTTACCACAGCGTCACAGTCCGATACCAGGGTGGTCCTTATCTGCAGGTTGCTCAGGCTGACCTCTAAAAGGGAAAGGGTTTGTTGAACGACCTCGGCTATCGAGAAATCCACTTTTTGCTTGCCGGCGACAAAGAAGTTCCTGAAGTCGTCGATGGTTCTCGACATGTGGTTTATCGTTTCCAGCATCTTCTTCGTGGTGCCATCAAGGTACTCGATGGTAAAATTGCCGCTTTTGTGGGTCATGGCCAGATCTTGGGCCAGCAGCCCCAATATATTGAGCGGCTGACGCCACTGATGGGCTATGTTGCCGATCATTTCTCCCATGGCTGCCAGACGGCTTTGCTGCAAAAGCAAAAGTTCCTTCTCTCGCAGTTCCTGCTCCATCCGGTACCGCTCACCAGTTTCTGCCTCCAGCGCTCGTTGGACGCGGATTCGCTCGTTCACTTCATCTCTCAAAGACGCGATCGTGTCGCGCAGGTCCGCCGTCCGCTCCTCGACTTTCTGCTCCAGCCACACCTTGTCCCGCTGCAGTTCCTCACGTGCGCGTTTCAGTTCCGAGATGTCCCGCATGGTCACGACAGAGAGGATGATTTCCCCTGATTTGTTGGGTACAGGCGCGCCGGAGTAGCTCCCTACCAGGAATTTACCCGTGTCCTTGCGTCGCACACAAATTTCGTAATCGATGAACCGTTCTCCGCGAAGCGCACGAGCCAGGGGCCACTGCTCTAACGGGACAGGGACTCCTGCGAAGTCGGTCACTTCGAACACATCCTGATACTCCGACAGTTGCCTGCGAAAATTTCCAGAGCCTTCGTAGCCGTGCATGGCCAAGGCTTCTTTGTTCATGTTCAAAACGTTGCCTTCCAGGTCGGAGATCATCACTCCTTCATTGATGTTATCCAGAACGGCTTCAAGTTGAAGCAACAACTGTTCGCGTTCCTCCTCCGCTCGCTTGCGTTCCGTGATGTCCTGACAGACCACTAAAAGGTTGAGCGCGCCCTCGAGATCATGCACCGCCTGCGCCGTTTCCTCCACCCACAGTCGATCCCCGTTTTTACGTACCTTATGGAACTGCCAATGATACACCTGATCCGGGTTCTCAAGACACTTTTGCAACTGATCGATCACGGCAGCGTGCTCGTATTGCGGAAACAGCATCAAGACCGATTGTCTCTTCATCTCGTCAACACGATAACCCAGTTGGGATGCACAAGAAGGGTTGACGGACAACATCCTCAACTCTGCATCCAGGGTTACGATCATGGTCGGGTTCTGTTCGAATAGCGCCCGGTAACGCGCTTCACTGAAGGACAAAGCCCTGTTGTCGTTTCTGCGCCTCGACCTCTTTGGTTTTGACAATGGGGCCTCCCTGAAGTGCTCCGCTATCAAGGCGACTAGCCGAAAACGGCGCTGGGCCTGCAGATCTCCGCTGAGAGCAGCGTCCGCCGTCCTGGTGACGGTAATCGGATCGTGCATCCTGACGGCGGAAATGATCACTCTCCTGGTTGGTTGGCCGGATCTGCGGCACGCTGAGGGCAGAACTACCCGTTTCCTCACATCCTGCCAGACATAAGCCACAGCATTACCCCGCAGGGCAAGCAAACCGCGTCACCAGGTACCTTTTCACAAATTTCAGCTGCAGTTGTATAAAACCTGCACTTGGTGAAATTATCGTTGCAGAAGTGGCCGCGTAGGAAATCAGTCGCCTCAGGTGAGGTAGTCGCCTTTTCGTCATGGATCAGGCATGAGTCGAAATGGGGGCAGCGTGCCATGTAAAGACCTCCTCTGGGAGTAGATCCTTTCCAGCCAAGTTAGACATAGGAACCGGCTTTTTTTGAACAGTCACTGCATAAAGCATGTATTTCATATTCCTCGAGGAGTGAATCGACTGTTTCTCTGCACTTTATGCAGATTTTTTTCTTTCTAGCCTCGGTGACGGTCATGCCGAATTTCATCCTGGAAATTGCCTCATACATAGGATCTCGTTCCATGTTCTCCACCTCCTTTTCCTGCGGATGCCACAGAAACTCTTGTGGGCGCTACTTTCGACGACAGACGGCGAACGATTTCAGAGGAAGGTTTAGTAAAGTTAAATAAATTGTCAACCCTCCATTGGAGCCGGCGTGGCTCAAGGTCTGGGCCGGTAACCGTGCTCTGCTGGGGTAATTGGCCTCATATTTTCTCGGTGATGGGAGAAATACCAGAAGCGGATAGCGCTTCAAAGGCGCAATCGCTACAGACTTTTCCTGATGCGGCAGCTGTGGATAAGGTGTGAGTTGTACGTCCCCAAGAAAGCAAAGAACTTCTCGGCGCAACGCCGAACGTTGGCGACCGGCGTTCAACTCAACCCATCCGAGCAATCGACGGTGGAGGACCTTCGGCCCTTAATTTACGCATGTATTTTGCCGCGGCTTTGCGCCGCTTCCTTTGCGAAACCAGGGAAAACTACGTAGAAACCAGCAATCTTCTTACCAAGGCTTACAATATGCTGCGTCGACGGTAAGCTGTCGACTCATTGGAACTTGGGCAGCTTCGACGGCGGGGCCTGCGGCCCGAACCATGGGCCAAAGCCCCCCGAAGGAGACCCCTTCGTGCCGCTTTCCCGGCCTCAGCCCGTTTCCGTGCTCCCGCCTCCGCTTTCGCATCCGCTCCAGCTGCGCCGCTCCCCCGAAAACCGGCTTCCCCCTCAGCACCGTCTCCCCGCCTGCCGTTCCGGCAGGCAGCCGGAAAACTAAAAGCGCCTGAAGGAGCGGCCGAATGGCCGCACCTTCAGGCAAACCTGCCACCCCACAGCGCGAGAGATACGGGGCAGAACTCAGGCTGAAAGGATGATGGTAACAAATTAGAAATGTTTACATTGGAGGTTGTATACGTTATGGTGTGCGTGCCGCTGGCACCGTTGCCTCATGAAATGAGAGTGAGGGGTTAAATGGACGCGAGATATTGCATTGTGAATGACTGCCTCTACGCCCTGCGAGTTACTGCTTTACCTCACATGCGACAACAACTCGAGCTTGAGGTGAAATTGCTTAAGCTAAGGGTAGAGTTGCTGAAAGATGACAGTGCATGGGGGGGAGTTCAGGACACTGCTCCTTTTGAGGACCTTCAGCAACTGGTGCAGGTGTTTATCGCGTATCGTCAATCCGAAGACGCATGTTGGGAGATAGTACGGCTCGTAGATGCGTTGTTTACCCAGGTTCGGGCTCAGGCAGCCGAGCATGTCTTGATCGCTGACACTACGCCGTTTTTGGGGGAGGTCTCCCCCTCGCTGCAAACGCCAGGGGCCAGGCGCCCCTGACGTTTTCCGCTACCCCCTCTGCGGGGTTCCCCCCGCAACGCCCCCGTACCCTCAAGGAAATGTCAGATGCTCGGTGGCCGCTGCCCAGAGCCCACGGCGAAAGTCACATCGTGTGCCCTAACCAAATGAAATCTACCTAACGGTGGCGTTTGTCGGGGGGCGCTCGCATTTGAGGATAAATTTAGTGTCTGCAGGTACGTCCATCGCGAGGGTGACATAGAGGGTGTCATTTAACTGATGGCTACTTTCGATCGCGTACTTTTTCCTTTTCCCATTTTTAAACGACCACACTTCAAAATGCCCAATTTCTTCCGGTGAGGATAGAGAGAACGTGACGTCTCTCGTCATCTCAGTGTTTGCCCTATCTGTGCCTCTATGCAATTTCTTTTTAACATCCTTTCTCGCCTCAGGCTGTGATGCTTTTGCTGGAACTGCTGGGGGAGGCTCTGAGTTCACCTTATCAGTCTCAGTTGACTGCTTTTGAGTATTGAAGAAATTGGAAGAGTTGCTTATGACAAAGGCTAATACTACCAAACAAAGCGTGGGTATTATCAGACTTCCAACGCCCTGCTTATTTAAAGATCGTGCATCAAGATCCACGTCTGAATCTTTTGGATATGTTTTAGCCTGCCCGCCTTTTTCGGCTTGCTCATCTTTTTTAGCCTGCTCATCCTTTTTAGCCTGCTCATCCTTTTTAGCCTGCTCGTCCTTTTTGGCCTGCTCGTCCTTTTGAGCCTGCTCTGTCCGAAAAAGTGCGTCAAACTCATTTTGCAACGTGGAAAAATCTTTTAAGTCATTATGGTAATCAAGACTAGGGATAGAAAGTTTGCCGGCAAATACCTTTCCTCTACAGTATCTATTAGGCTCTTTGAGCCATGTATAATCTTTGAATTTTTGGTCTTTGTAGACGTCACTTGTGATTATTACCGAAGATGGATCGTCGTTGGCATGTCTAATGATATAATCATCAGCCTGTTCATTGGCTGGACACTTGGAAAATATCCTTGTCAGCTTTAATGAATCGTCCAATAATCTACGTTCAGTTTCGTAATCGACATGGTGTTTATCAAATTTGTATGGTGTACTCGCGTCATAAAAACAGTACACTGTATGCCCTCGCTCGATAAGTTCCAGTGCTATTTGGATTATGCCCCTCATAGTAAAGGTGCCATCATTCTTCCAGAAACCTATATTTGTCCCATCTAAGATAAAGAGCATTTTTCGTGCCTCCGAAGCTTATAAGAGCAAGTTGGACAATTTCGAAGTTGGTTAAATGAATGTTTGGTAACGACGGGTACAAGAACCTTTGCCGGTAGACAACCCGGACCATGTCACACAAGTGTTTAAAGTAAGGTCATGTGGCTATGAGGCTCCTCCGCCAACTCAGGGAGAGGCGGCGTGCTGAAAGTATCACTCCATAGCAGCTTCGACTTCTTCTTCTTTCAAGGTCAGGATAGTCTGGACAGCGTCAATTGCTGGAGGAGTTATGTGGGGCCGCTTCGCGATGATCCTTGCACATGCATTCTCAAATGAATTGTAAACGAACCTACGGCGGTCAGTGCTCTGGTACATGTCTCTGAGAAACTCGGGGGTTATTCTATCTTTTAAATCTTCAGCAAAAGCTTTGACCTCATCTTCTGACAGCAAGAAATCAAAAGCTAGTGGCTGAAGACAGTCAGGTAGAACTCTAATCATTTCTTTAGCGTCATCCTCGATGAGGCCATCCAGAATGGCTTTAGAAGCGAGAGTCGCTGCCGAACCGCCAGTAAACGCTCCAAACAAACCGCCAACGACCCCGCCTACGGCAGTTCCAATTATTGGAAAGAAGGATCCGACAGCGGCACCTCCAGCCGCACCAACAACCCATCCTCCTGCACCACCGGCAACTCCAGCACCATTGACCACAAGATTTTTTGAAAATTGGGCCCACGAGATGCTTCCTGTAAATGCAGCCCTGTAAAAATCGGGGGCAGTGATAACAGCAGTCGTTACCACGGACGTTACAACATTACTCCGAAGCAACTTTGCAACGTGGTTAGTTGCGGCAGCGCCATATACAGCCTTTCCGAGTGAGGCCTGAGCGACTTTTTCAACTACTTTTTTCCCAGCATCAGTCTGTACTACGGTTCTAACACCACATCTTGAAGTCACCACGCCAATTGCAGCAGTTTTGCTGCGAAGAATTTGAGCGGTTGCAATGCCAGTAATAAATGATGTAGCGCCAGACTGAAACGCCAATGACACTGAATCGTTAATAGCGTCTTCGGTTGATTTCCCAGCCCATTTGAGTTTGGCAAAGTTGATGGTGAACGAAATGGCGAACGCATACCCCGTCGAAACACAGTGTGTTTGAGCATCATATATGAGACTGTTAATGTTGCCAGCTTTTGCGATGTTTTTTGCCTGCCGGTAAGAGACATCCCCTTTTTTTACAATATTTTCTGCATCGTTCGGATCGATGACCCCTTGAACTTTTCCTTCGCTAATTTTATTGCGCATCAACTCGATGCAGTCGGTGTATTGGTCGCTAGGAACCTCCAGTAATTGCCCTTGATATTTGAAGTTCCCATCAAGGTCAAATGCTGAATTAACCGTCCTGCTCGGTGTATCGAAATACTTGGTCTGAATTTGTATGCCGTCTACTATTCTATCCGCCCCGTTTAAGGTGTTGGCTGTCCCGACTTGATCGACAGTTCTGCCCCAGAGTCGGTCGTTCAAAGCGTTTGCTTCTTCGGCGGCAAATCCTGTTCCGCCCTTGGTATGAAATTTATTTATCTGTGTTTTTTCTATGTCGTTAGCAATTTGGGATCCGGTTAAGTAATCGTAAGCATTCTTCTTTTCTTCCATTTTAGTCTCCTTCAATTCCAATGTTTAGCGGCGCGAGCGTGAGCAGGTTGATCGCTTTACTTGTCTTTTTTATGACTTGCACGCCGCAGGTTAACATGCGGCGTTAACTGTAATCAATGTAAATAACTTATTTTTTAATCGAGTGAGCAAGTTCGGTATCCCTAAGGAACAGCCCCTGACTGCAAGGGACTTCTCGGCGCATGGCCGTGAGATGGCCCTGTCCCGCGGACTCGCCGAGAACCAGGTCAAGGCCCTTTTTCATTTTTTGCCTGTTCTTAAACGCCCACGGTGGGGGCACTACACTGCCGCACTACCTACATGAGACGCGGACGGTTCCGGTTCATGAACATGCGCACGGCAAGGTAAACCACCGGCAGGATCCCGATGATGAACATGGTGACCCCCGGCAGGTGCAGCCACTCGAAGACGCACACGGTGGGATCGGTGAAGAATTCCCGCTGCCGCCCCTGTCAATAGCGAGTTGGTGAGGATCTCGTTCAGCTGCAAAAGGCCCACCGGGAAGAGGTTCAGGAACAGCATGCACTGCACTCCGATCATGTGATGGATAAGGATGTCAGGAACTATTTGCAGTCCGACGAGATAAAAAGAGGTGTCCCTGCCGAAAGAATTAGAAGGGTTTACAGAGAGACGGTTGTCTTGTACAAAAGGGGCATTCTCAAGCTGGTACGAGGTGAATTATGGATGTTGGTGGTTATACGGTGGGCATTGGCGCGAGGCTGTCAAACTTCATCCCACGGGCTTTTGTCCTGGATGGTGTGGAGTCCGGCAAGGACGCGAAGGCCATGGGCCTGACCAGAAACGAAGCGTGGCAGCGGAGTCAGACGCTCTGGTGGCAAGGCACGTCCTACCATCGTCAGTCGCCGGAATATCTACACCTGCTGGACAGGTTGTACGAGGCCGCCTCGATGTCAGCTGAGTTTGCCGACGATCTCTTCCAGGATTAAGAAAGCGAGAGGGCTGTAGGGTCCTGCCTGCAGTAATCTCCCCCGGAATACCCCGCGCCATAAATGGGCCAAAGCCGCCCGAAGGCGACCCCTTCGGGCCGCTTTCCCGGCCTCAGCCCGTTTCCGTGCTCCCGTCTCCGCTTTCGCCTCAGCTCCAGCTCCGCCTCTCCCCCGAAAACCGCCTTCCTTAACGACACCGTCTCCCCGGCTGCCGTCCCGGCAGGCCGGCAGCCGGAACATTCAAAAGCGCCAGAAGGAGCGGCCGGACACGGCCGCACCTTCTGGGCAAAATTCCGTGCCCCCGCTTGAGAATTAAAAATATCTAAATATACTCCATCGGAGGGTGCCGCTTAGGTCGATGGCTGAACGCCTTAAGCCTGAGGAGTAGGGGCAGAATGACCCTCTAGCAGCCCCACATTCCCCCTGTAGCCGGAGATCGTGACTGCATGGCTATACCGATACGTGATGAGAGGGCGCTGAGGCGGGTGGCGGCGATCCTGCTTCTCCTCGGAGTGCTCCAGATCATCGCCTCCCGGTATCACGGGGTGTTCTGGATCAACCTGACCGACAGCGAAGCGATCGGCCTGTACCGCCTCCATGCCCTTGATGGGGAAGTTCAGCGCGGTGAGATGGTCATCATGGCGGTCCCGGAAGAGTTCCGGCAGTACGTCTACGGCCGGGGCTGGCTCCCCGAAGGAAGGCCGCTGCTGAAGCACGTGGGAGCCGTCGCCGGCGATTCCTACTGCGTGGAGAACTGGCGCTTCAGCGTCAACGGGAAGGTCATTGGCCCCGTCTACGCTTCCGACCAGGAGGGGCGGCCGCTGCCGAGAATCGAAGGGTGCTGCAGGGTGCCGGCCGGCTATTTCCTTCCGGTCGCCACTCACATCCCGCGGTCCTTCGACGGGCGCTACATGGGTGCCATAAAGCTTGCAGCGATTCAAGGAGTGGCAAGGCCGCTGGTGACCTTCGACTAGGGGAGGGGAGGTTGTCTGATTGCGGACGCCATTGGGATGTTACCGGCTCCTGGCACGAAACGGACGAATATGCCGTGCAACCAGAAGCAGCAGGGAGTGCACACCGATGCTGATAGGAACAACAGTAAGAGCTGCAATCCCAACTATAGAAAAGGTCTTATTGGTCGCAGATCCTAAATCCATTGTTCCATGTGGCAATACGAATGGGGACAGTACAGAAACTACAACGCCTGCAATGGAAATCTTAAACAATTGTTTGTCCAAGTCAGGTAAGTGTGACATCGGAGCAAATGACTGTTGATGACGCAAAAAAGGCATTGAATAAGTAAAACCAACTATGATGATGGCAATTAACTGTGAAAGAACAGCAATGTATAATTTACTGTCTGTCGAAAGCATGAACACTGCGGTAAATATTATCGCCGTTGCTATACAAAGTGAGATAGCAAGATGCAGGCAAGTATAGTTTTTTGATGGATATTCTTTCATGTCAGTTCCTGTGGGAGCACGTCTCGTCGTCATTAAAGCAAATCCTGCCGTCTGCGGATTGCTATTAAACGAAGAACATTGCCGACCAATTCTGCCGCCCGACAACCCGGCGTGTTGCTTCTCAAAGGTATATCTGGAATTGCAAGGAAAAGCAATGAACCTGTGTTAATGACTGCGCCCATGACGTGACCACTTACAGCCTTCTGCAGCGGGGTCGGCGTCCCTGTGAGGCCTGCTTTGCGCAGGGGTTCGTTTTCGTTGCTCTATGTCGGGTCATCAAGCTCGGTAGCTAAAACGGTAGCCAAGCCGATTCTCACCGTTCGACTAGGGGAGGGGAGCCATGCTCTTGATGGGGATCACGCTCTACACCTCGGCCATGCTCGCCGAATGCGGCCCGGCCGTTTCCCCCGAGACCACCCAGGCCATCATCCAGGTCGAGAGCGGCGGCAATCCCTTCGCCATAGGCGACAACACCCTTAAAAAAACCTTCGCCCCCAAAACCGCCGCGGAAGCGGTGCAACTAGCCATCCGGTTAATGCGCCAGGGACACAACATCGACATGGGGCTCATGCAGGTGAGCAGTTGCCACCTGAGGCCCATGAGGCTCATCCTTGAGGACCTCTTCGATGCCTGCCGCAACATCCGCATCGGCACCACGATCCTGGCCGACTTCTACCGCCAGCACAGGACCGACGATCCCGCGCAATCCCTGTTCCGGGCCCTCTCCGCCTACAATACCGGACAGGCCTGGAAGGGGACCGGCTACATCAACAAGATCCTGGAGGCTGCCGGCGCCGGTTACCGCGTTGCCACCCCGGCGGCGCAGTTCCCCGTTGCAGTCGGCGCCATCCCTACCGGCAAACCTCCTGCCAAACCCAAAACTGCGCCCGAGTCCGCGGCGGACTCCCCTCTATTTTTCGATAACCGCACCGGCACCATGACGGCAGGAGACTTCTAGCCATGCTCTCCCTCTCCAACGGCGGCATGACCGCGGGACAGGCGGGAAAGTATTTCGCCACCGAGGACTACTACCTCAGGGGGGGCGAGTCCAGCTTATGGCTGGGTAAAACGGCGAAGGACCTGAAGCTCACGGGGAGGGTGGACGAGCAGGCCTTCCGAAACGTTGCCGCAGGCAAGACCCCGGATGGGAGAGAGCAGCTGGTCGCACCAAAGACGATCATGAAACAGGGGGAGAAAGAAGAGGTGCACCGCGCCGGCAACGACCTCACCTTTTCGGCCCCCAAATCCCTATCCGTCGCCTACGCCGCCGGTAACCACCAGGTGAAGGAAATCTGGGACCAGGCCGTCATCAACACCATGAAGTACGTGGAGGACCATTACAGCCACTACCGCACCCCCGACGGTACCAGAGTCGGCGGGAACATCGTGGCCGCCAAATTCGACCACGTCACCTCCCGTGCCCTCGACCCCGATGTGCACAGCCATGTCTTCCTGGTCAACATGGTGCACACCCCGGAGGGGAAGTGGCTCGCCAACGCACCGAAGGCCATCTACCAAGACAAGATCTCCATAGGCATGCTGGCCCGTGAGGAGGCGATCCGCCTCTTGCGGGAAGCCGGATACCAAGTCTACTTTAACGATCGCGAAAAATTCCTGTTCGAAATAAAAGGCGTGAGCCAGGAGGAGATGGAGATCTTCTCCACGCGCAGCGCCGCCATCGAGGAGCAGGTAGCCGAGTGGCAGAAGGAGGGGGCCTTTCCGGGGATGAGCGAGACGCTCCTGAAGCAGTGGGCCGCCTTCGAGACCCGAGATCCCAAGTTCAAGGTCACCACCCAGGAGATCCGCGAGCTGTGGGACAAGTCGTTCCGGGAGGTAGGCACTACCCCCCAGGAGGTCAGGGAGAGGATAGAGGTTGCCAAAGCACCGTCACTGGCTCCACCTCCACACCAGCTTAGAAGCGCGCGCGAAGTGCTGAAAGAAGCCTCCACATTCCTCACCGACAAGGAAGTCACCTTCGACCGCGCCAAGGTCATGAAGACCGCCGTCCAGCTCTCGGGCGGAGAGCACAGCATCGCTCAGTTCGAAGGCGCCCTGAACGACCGGCGCCAGTTCCACTACCTTGGTGCCGAGTCACACGGCTGGGACGCCGGCAAGGAATACTTTACGACCCGACAGATGCTGAAGCTCGAGGCGCACAACGTCGAGTCCCTGGAGGACATGCACTCCTTCACCAGCATCACGTCCCGTCCCGAAGTCGAAGCCTACCTCAAGGGTCTCACTGGAGCCGCGGCCGAAACTCTTACCCCTGAAGAAGCCAGGTTCCAAAACGCATTCGCGGCAGGAGCCGCTGCAGCCGCACCAGGCTGCGCAGATCTGAGCCATGGGCAGAAAGAGCACGTTGTCAACGAGCTCACCGGCGGCAGCGGCTTCGCGATCACCCTGGGAGACCCGGGCACCGGCAAGACCTTTGCCGCCGGAGTCATCGAGCGCTTCAACGCCGAGGTGCTCAACCCCACCGGCAGGGAGCATCACACCTTGAACCTGGCCTATACCGGCAAGGCGGCCCTGGAGATGGAGGCCGCCAGCGGCAAGGAGGCCTCCACCCTGCACGCCTTCCTGGACCGATACTGGGCGAGCCCCACCCCCATGTTTCCTGAGCCAAGGCAACCGCAAACGCAGGTGGTAATCAGGGTGGACGAAGCATCCCTCGTCGGGGGGCGTCAGGCCGAGCAACTCCTGAAAGTGGTCCAGGACCTGAAGGCGCAAGGACACCAGGTGAAGCTGGCGCTCGTCGGCGACGCGAAACAGCTATCCAGCATCCAGGCAAGCCCCTTCTTTTGCCACGCCGCCGAACTCGCGCGGGGCGGGCACGGCGACCTCGCCCTGATGAAAGAGATCTCCCGCCAGAAAGAAGCCGGCCTTCTCGAAGTCGCCACCACCCTGAACCGGAGCAATTCCAGCCTGGGACAGAACGCCGCCGACGCGTTGAAGCTCCTAGAGCAGCAGGGACGGGTGCACGAACTCCCGACCCGCGACGAACTCGTGCGCGCCACGGTGCAACGGTACCTGGCCGAGGCTGACAAACCCTCACCGTCCGCCGACCACACTGGGGACAAGCAAAGCGTCCTGGTGGTGACCCCGCTCAACGCCGACCGGCAGGAACTGAACCGACAGATCCGCGCCGCCCGGCGAGAGAATGGAGCGCTGGGGCAGGGCGTCACCGTCGACACATTCGTCCCCGCCGAGCAGGGCGTCACCGTCGCCGGTTACCACCCCGGCATGACCGTCTTCTTCACCGGACACAGAAGCCAGGATCGGACCCGAAAAGAGAGCAACCAAATGCCCGAAAACGGCAGGGGGGAAATCCTCTCCGTGGACCAACTCCGCAACCAGGCGACGGTGGGTTTCAGGGACAGGCAAGGGGGCGCTTGGAGCAGGAGCTTCGGCGCATCCGAACTGGCACAAAAGGCCACCCTGTACGAGGTGCAACCAAGGGAGTTCGCCCCCGGCGACAGCGTCATCTTCACCAAAAACATCTTCGACAAAAGCATCGTCTCAGCCGAGAGCGGCCGGAAGGTGAAGGTCAGAAATGGCGAACGGGGGGAGATCGAGAAGAAGACAACCGCCAACGCCTGCCATGTGGCCACGGTGAAACTGGCCGACGGCAGACGCGTCGAGGTGAACCTGGACGGGCACGGCCCGCAGTTTCTGGAGCACGGCTACGCCGTCACCGTGCACAAAGGGCAGGGGGCGACGGTGGACGTGGTCCTCTCCTACAACTACGTCCAGCCCACCCAGAACCGCGACAGCAGCCTCAAGGCCCTCACCGGCATCGACACCACCCCCGACGACTTCAAGCGCTGGAACGCCGGCCTTACCGACTACGACAAAGGCTACCGCGCCGAGACCACGATAGGCGGCCATACCGGCACGGTCTCCTTCGTTATGATCGCCAACCGCCAAGACGTTCAGGAGCAGAAAGGCATCGCAGTCAGCTTTCTCAACGGCCGCGCCGTCATGGATGACGCCGCCACCCGCCATCAGATGCGCGAGGCCGGCATGCACTGGTCCCCCGACCAGCAGGCTTGGGTCGCCACCGTCACCAACGACCGCGCCTTCCACTTGATGTCTAATCATCCACTGCGTGACCAGCGCTACCTTGCCCAGCTCAAAAATGACCTGGTGCAGGCAAAGGCTCAGCCGGCCCCGCCCGCTACCCCGAACCAGATCGGCACCCCCCGTGCCGAGATCGACACTACGGCGGACACCGAGCGCTACGGCAGAGCCTCTTACAACCTCTTCAACGTCGCCCTCACCCGGTCACGTTACGACGCCGCTGTCTTCACTAATTCAGTGCCGGGTCTGAAACAAGCCGTCCAGGTCATCGACATGAAGACCTCAACCATAACCAAGGAGATGCTGGAGCAGCGGAGTGCCCGGCAGACAAGCGCAGCGGAGATACCACACGTTCTCCCTTCCGCACCGTCACCGAGACCTCCATCGCCCCCTCCACCGATGCCACCTTCGCAACCGATCAAAGCACCGGACCGCGAGCTGGAGCTGAAACGCTAGCGTGCTGCATCTGGGAGCCATCGCACGAGCCGAGGACGGGAAGGCACAGCACGTCAAAACCTCCCCCCCCTTATCCGTATACACCTGACGCAGCCCTGCGGGCCGCCTCAGGTGGAATTTCAGTGTATGCGGGAGGTTGAGCGGTACCCCTGTGGCTGGAAAAGGTGCTTATCTGCCTGATTTTTTTGCGGTACCGCCGGTACCGCCAGGAAAGGAGCAAACCATGCGGGTAAAAGAGCATCTCCCGGTCCGGCTTGAGCCCGACCTTTTGGAGCGGTTGGGGACAATGGCGACCTCCCGCTGCATGGAAATTACTGGCCTTATTTCCGAGGCACTTGATGCACTGGAACGGGCCGAAACTTTTGAAGAACAGATTGCCGAGGTGATCGAAAGACTAGAGCTTTTGGAAGAGAAAATGGAGGAGGCGAGCTTCAACGAAAAGGAGCGGTTGGAATACCTGTTCCGGCTTGTAGAGACAGAATTGAGGAGCCACAGCCAGGCGATTCAGGCCCGCCTGGACCGAGTTGTCCCACCACGAACTTCGTAACACAGAGGAGGCTGCCATGGACAAAAACAACGTGCCGATCCACCACAAGGAGAAGGAACAGATCCTCGACCACAACGAGAACCGGGGACGTGCCTGGAACCTATTCAACAAGCTGATGTCGAAGCAGCTGGACGACCCGGCGGAGGAGGAAAATCGGTTTTGGGAGGAGGCAGCGAAGGTGGTGCGTGAGGTGATCCAGGCCGACAAGAGGTCTCGCAAAGAAGCCCGCGCGGACCTTTGGAAGAGACTTAGTGGCCTAGGGCGCTCGGTCCCGGTTTAGTCTGCTGGTGGGAACTAGCCAAAAGGAGATTCATCATGGACAAAAACAGCTACCAAGGATACGAGGTGCAGAAGCATCGCCTCCTGATGACCGTGAAGATGTTTTTCCAGATTTCCGCCCTTTGTCTGGCCTTGCAGGCCCTCTTTTTTCTGCTGGCCTTCAAGGTTCCTCGCTATTCAGTAGAGCGGACGGTGGCAGTTACCGGCCAGCCCGCGTCGTGGGTAATCAGGAGCGCGGAGCGGGTACCCGGGGTGTACCGGGAGTTTCTGTGGAAATACCCTGTGGCCCTTTTGGTGCAGTCGGTTCGGCTCAATCCCACCTTTCACATCTATGCCCCGGACCGGCTGGCGGGGTGGCCGCACAACACACGCGGCTACGTCACCATGAAAGCACAAGCCATCGTGCGGAACGTCGATTATCGGCAGGTCCTCAATGGGTATCGGTTCCCCTTTTTCTTCTCCTTTTTGAGCTGGCTTTGCGTATGTCCGGCCGCCATTTGGTACGCGCGGCGTGTCACTGCCCGGATCAAGGACCAGGAGCATATCCGAGGCGCCCGGCTCATAACCGAGAAGTCCATCCGCTCCGAAACCGATGGCACGGGAATACTTCCCATCGCATCGATCTGCATCCCCGAATTGCTTTCCAGGCGCCACATCCTCATCGCAGGCCAGACCGGTTCCGGGAAATCCACTGTGCTGATCCAGCACCTGGCCGCCATCCAGAAGGCCGGGCGCCGGGCCATCGCCAACGACTTCAAGGGCGAACTCGTGGAGCGCTTCTACCGGCCGGACAGGGACCTGATCCTCAATCCTCTCGACGCCAGAGGAGTGGGGTGGACCATTTTCAACGAGCTGAGGTCGAAACCGGATCTGACCGCCGTCACCGGTTCGCTGATCCCTCCTGCCAAGGGTGAGGACCGATTCTGGAGCGCTGCAGCTCAGGACGTCCTGCGGGGGGTGATGGCCTACTGCTACGAGAACGGTATGAGGACCAACGCCGAGTTATGGCGGGCTGTCACATCGCCTGTGTACGAGATCATGGAGATGTGCCGGGCCACCGAGTCGGGGCACGCCGGGTACACCTACATCCAGGACGCGAGTTCGAAACAAGCGGCCGGCGTTATCGCCGTTCTGATGTCATACGTCTCCTGGCTGGAGTTCGCCTGTGACGGTCCGTTTTCCCTATGGCAGTGGGCCGAGGAGCCGGGAGACAAGATGATCTTCATCACCAGCACCGATGAAGTGTCCAACATCATGAGGCCGTACCTCTCCCTCTTCGCTGATCTCGCCGGCAAGAGGTTCCTGGCCCTGCCGGAGAGTTCCGAACCGGAGAAAAACATCTACCTGATCCTGGACGAACTGGGGAACATGCAGCGCCTCCCGAGCGTGAAACGCCTCCTCACAGCGGGACGCTCCAAAGGCGTGGTGGTCGAGGTGGGCATCCCCGATTTCAGCAGCATCGAGAGCGTGTACGGTCGCGAGGATGCCCACACGATCATCAACTCCTGCGGCTCCAAACTGATCTTGAATCTCGGGGATCCAGAGGCGGCCCGCTTCTTCTCTGATCTCGCCAGTGAGGAGGAATGCTGGGAATCCTCCACCTACTATTCCATCTCCGAACATGACCACCGTGGCGGTGAGAATCATAACCGCCAGGTCAGAACCCGTAAGGTGATCATGCCTGCCGAGATCATGCGCCTCGCCGTCGGCAGCGGTTATTTCATGCTTCCCGGCGGCAACCCGGCACAGGTGAAGATTCCCTGGACCAGTGCCAACAAACGCCCGGTCATACATCAGGCTTTCACGCTGCGCCCCGGTCTTTCGCTTGGGGAACTGGAAGCGAGAGATCAGGAAGTATCGCTCATGGCTCAAAAGGTGCTGGATGGTCCCACTCCAGAGGAATTGAAGAACCAGGTCACCCACAATGCAGTCAGCGGCGTGCGTCCCCCGTCTGTGGCGGCGGATGAACCGACCAAGAAGGATGAGATCCCTGTTCGTCCAGAGAACGTCCTCCATCCGGAGACGCTGGAGCCCGATCCGGAGGAAACGCCATGACCGAGAGCGCGCCCAGCCACCCAAAAGGGTCGGGCCAGTCCAGTTCCGAACGCCTCATCGCCATGCTCACCACCGCCGTCGGCCCTCAACTGGGGGACCTCCTGCGCGACGACCAGGTCGTCGAGGTGATGCTGAACCCGGACGGGAAACTCTGGGTGGATCGTCTCGGGAGCGGGCGCGCATGGACCGGGCTCACCGTCTGTTGCCAGGATGCCGAGCGCATCATCAAGCTGGTCGCCTCGGGGACCGGCGGGGAGGTGAACGAGAACACGCCGATTCTCTCCGCCGAGTTCCCCGGTACCGGCAGCCGATTCCAAGGGCTCCTCCCCCCGGTGGTCACGGCGCCCGTCTTCACCATCCGGAAAAAGGCGCTCATGATCTTCTCCCTGGCTGATTACGTGACACAGGGGATCCTCAGCGAGCGCCAGAAGGTGGTGCTGAGCCGGGCCGTGGCCGAGAAGAAAAACATCCTGGTCACCGGCGGGACCGGCAGCGGCAAGACCACCCTGGTGAACGCGCTTCTCGACGAGATTGCTTTGACCGGAGACCGCATCGTCATCATCGAAGACACCTTGGAGCTGCAATGTTCCGCTCCCGACACGGTCTTTCTGCGTGCCCGGGAGGGCATAGCCACCATGAACGACCTACTGAAAGCCACTATGCGTTTGCGCCCGGACCGGATCGTGGTGGGGGAGGTTAGGGGAGGGGAGGCCCTGTCGCTTCTGAAGGCCTGGAACACCGGGCATCCCGGAGGGTGCGCCACCGTCCACGCCAACAATGCCATTGGTGGATTGATCCGCCTGGAGCAGCTGATCCAGGAGGCCGCCGTCTCCGTTTCCAAGGACTTGGTGGCCGAAGCGGTGGATATCATCGTGCATATCGAGAGAGGCGGCAGCGGCAGGATTGTGCGCGAAGTGGTGGAGGTTTTGGAGGTTCAGGACGGAAAATATCGGCTGTTCGCTGCGGAGTGAAAAAAATTAGCAATTTTTAAAAAACTAGGTAAAATTCCCAACGGCGTCATCTTTTCCCGCAACGGAGGTTCAGCATGAAGAGCAAAGAAAAGATCGTCGGGCTCTGCATCACCCTGTTTGTCTTCCTCTCCACCCACCCCGCCTTCGCCACCGGCGGAGCGAGCGGCATGCCGTGGGAATCTCCCCTCAGCAGAATCCTTGCCAGCATCACCGGCCCGGTGGCCAAAGCGGGTGGGATCCTGGCCATTGTCCTGGCCGGTCTCGGTCTCGCTTTCAGCGAAGGAGGAGGGTTCATGCGCAAGGTCATAGGCGTCGTTTTCGGGCTGGCCATCACCTTCTCGGCAACCACCTTCATCACCGATTTCCTTGGGTACACAGGCGGCGTGAGGTTTTAAAGGATGGCCCTGGAAGGATTCGAAATCCCGATTCACAAGAGTCTCATCGACCAGATTCTGATCGGCGGCGTGCCCCGGACCATTGCCCTCATCAATGGCACCCTAGTGGCTGCCCTGGGGCTTGGGCTCCATTCCTTTCTGGCCCTCCCCATTGGGATCGTAATCCATATGCTGGCCTTGGCGGCCACCAAAGCCGACCCAGAATTCTTCAGCTGCTTTCGTCGACACATCAGGCAAAAGAACCTCTACACCGTTTGAAAAGGGAGGTCCCTTGTTCAACATCGGTGAGTACAGGAAAAAGCCGGACCGGCTGGCCGACCTCCTCCCGTGGGCGGCCTTGGTCGCGCCAGGTGTGGTCCTCAACAAGGACGGCTCCTTCCAGAGGACATTCTCCTACCGAGGCCCCGACCTGGACAGCGCCACGGAATCCGAACTGGTCTCCGTTGCGGCGCGGGTGAACAACGTGTTTAAACGCCTCACCGCAGGGTGGGCCGTATGGGCGGAGGCCCAGAGGATGGTCGCCGGGGAATATCCCCCCTCGACCTTCGACCATCCGCTCGCTTACCTGATCGACGAGGAACGCCGCGCCTCCTTCCAGGGCGACGACCATTTTGAAAGCGCCTATTCCCTCACCTTTCTCTATCTCCCACCCTCCGAGCAGAAGAGCCGGCTGGCCGGGCTGTTCCTGGAAAACACAGCCAGGGTCTCTGTGGATTATGGTGCCCAACTGGACCGTTTCGTGGACGAAACCAACCGCATCTTCGACCTGATGCACGCCATCTTCCCCGAGATCCATCCCCTGGACGATCAGGAAACCCTCACCTATCTGCACGACACCATCAGCCCCAAGCGCCACCCGGTGCGGGTGCCGGAGATCCCCATGTACCTGGACGCGGTCCTCGCCGACTCCCCCCTGGTGGGAGGGTTGGAACCGAGGCTCGGAGAGACGCCGATCAAGGTGCTGTCGGTCTTGGGCTATCCCGGACAGTCCATCCCCGGCCTCCTCGACGACTTGAACCGCTTGGCCATCGAATACCGCTGGAGCACCAGGTTCATCTGCATGGACAAGACCGACGCCCTCTCGGAGATCGCCAAGTACAAGAAGCGCTGGTTCGCCAAGCGCAAAAGCGTGCTGGTGCTGGTGAAGGAGGGCATCACCAACCAGGAAAGCGCCATGTCCGACAGCGACGCCGAGAACAAGGCCTATGACGCCGACGCCGCCTTTCAGGAACTCGCCGGCGACCACGTGAGCTACGGCTATTTCACCGCCAACCTGGTCATCTGGGACCGTGATCCAGAACGGCTGCAGGCGAAGAGCAGGGCGGTCGAGCAGGCGATCAACGGCTTGGGGTTCGTCACCATAAACGAGACACTGAACGCCGTTGACGCCTGGCTCGGCTCCCTTCCCGGGCACGCCCGCGCCAACGTGCGGCGGCCGCTTCTGAACACCCTGAACCTCGCCCACCTCATGCCGGTTTCAGCAGTGTGGGCAGGCCCCACGGAGAACAAGCACCTCAACGGCCCAGTCCTGATGCACGCCACAACTTCCGGCAACACCCCCTTCCGCTTCAACCTCCACGTCGGGGACGTCGGGCACACCATGATCTGCGGTCCCACCGGCGCGGGCAAGGACGTTCTCATGGCCACCCTGCAGGCGCAGTTCCTGCGCTACCCGAACAGCCAGATCTACATCTTCGACAAAGGTGGTTCTTCCCGCGTGATAAGCGCAGGACTAGGTGGCGATTTCTACGATCTGGGGAGCGGTGGCGGGGACAACCAGCTTGCCTTCCAACCCCTCTCCGGCATCGACGACGACAGGGAGCGGAGCTGGGCCAGCCAGTGGATTCTCGACGTGCTGCAGCAGGAGAACGTCACTGTGACCCCGAGAATCAAGGCGGAAGTCTGGGGCACCCTCACCAGCCTCGCCACGACCCCTCTGGAACAGCGCACCATCTCAGGCTTCATCGCCTTGAGCCAGGACCAGGTGATCCGGCAAGCGCTCTTTCCCTATTCCGTAGACGGCCCCCTGGGCCACATCTTCGACGCCACCCGCGATACCCTCAACTACTCCCGCTGGCAGGTCTTCGAGATGGAAGCCCTCATGGGGACGTCGGCCGCCGTGGTCCCCGCCCTGTCTTATCTGTTTCACCGCCTCGAACAGAGGTTTTCCGCCGCCATTCCCACCCTGCTCTTTTTGAACGAGGCGTGGCTTTTCTTTGACAGCCCCGCCTTCGCGCCCAGGATCAGGGAGTGGCTGAAGACGCTCAGAAAGCAGAACGTCTCCGTCATTTTCGCGACCCAGGGGCTAACCGACATCGAGAGTTGTCCCATTTCAGCGGCGCTCATGGAGAGTTGCCCCACTAGGATCTTCCTTCCCAATGACAGGGCCATGGAGGAGGAAACCGCCAGGGTGTACCGCCGATTCGGCCTCAACGAGCGGCAGATCCAGATGCTCGCCATGGCCCAGCCCAAACGCCAGTATTACTACCAGAGCACCCTGGGGAACCGGCTCTTCGAGCTGGGACTCGGTCCCCTGGGACTCGCCTTTTGTGCGGCCACTTCCAAAGAGGACCAGATCCAGGCCAAGAAGATCCTGGCGGAGGGCGGCAGGGACCAGTTCGGCACGCAATGGCTCAACCACAAGGGCCTTTCTTGGGGAGCGGAGGCTCTGTGGTCCGCGACAGGAGGAAAACCATGATCAAACGATTGCTGTTTCTTTGCCTTTTGCTGGCATTGCTGCAGATCGCTTTTCCACACTCCGCACAGGCTGTGCTGGGTGTCGGTGATATCGTCTTCGACCCCGCTGCTTTTCAGCGTCAGTTGATCAATTACATTCTGTCCTTGGACCAGTATTCCTTGCAAACCGAGCAATATGCGACGCAGATGCAGCAGCTGCGAAACGAGTATGCGAACCTGCACAACCTTGGTTACCAGATCGACCTTTCCAACCTGAACCAAATGCAGCGGGTGATGGCTTCATCGATTGGAATAAGCAACGACTTCTCCAAGATGCAGGGGCAGTTCCAAGAGCTTTACCCGGACTTCAAGACCTACCAGGGACAAAAGAGCTCCGATTACGCGAAACAGTCGGTGGAATGGTCCAAGAAAAACCAGCAAAACGCTTACGACATTCTGACCGTTACAACCAAGCTACAGGAGTCCATGGCCCGGGACCAGAAAACCCTCAAGTACCTCAGCGGCCGTTCGGATTCCGCCTCGGGGACCAAGGACCTTCTGCAGAACATGAACCAGCTGCTCATCATACAGACGAAACAGCTGATGCAGCTGCAACAACTGATTTCCACTACGGCCAAGGCGGATGCGGCTTATCTTGCGGAGAAGGCTTCAAACGGTGAGGCTGCCAGTTCCGCGAGCAAGGATTTATTCCGGGACTGGGGCAAAAAAGGTGCACGAGCCGTAAAACCAAATCCCGGTTTTTTGAAATAAAAAAGGGAAAGGGCATTAGTTATGGCTATTAGTTCTGGAATATTGACCGATCTTCTTAATGTTTTCATGGGTTCCATCGTCCCCGGGTATGGGAAGGTCTTGCCCAACGCCAAAACCCTTCTGTCCATGTTGGCAACACTGGAGATTTGTCTTGCTGGGCTATGGATGGCGTTTGATGGCGGTCACAAAATCGAGGTAACCTTCCTGAAAAAAGTGATGCAAATCGGCTTCTTCGTTTGGGTGGTTAATAATTACGAGTGGCTGGTTCGTATAATCTTGCTCGGGTTTATTCAAACCGGCACCATCGCCGGAGGTGGCACCACTCCCGTCAATCTTATCACGGATCCTTCCCGCATCGTTGAGTACGGTTTCGCGGTCACTGCGCCGATTTTCGAGCACACGCAGAACTATAGCCTCTGGAACGTCAGCATCCGCCATGCGATGGATATGTTACTGACCCAATTTGCCGCAGTTCTTATTGTCATCGCTTTTTTTGGCATAGCCTTGCTGGTCTTCGTGACTTATTTGGAATTTTACATAATATCCGCTTTAGGCTTGATGCTTGTCCCCTTTGGGGTGTTTAAACACACTGCTTTCTTAGCTGAAAAAGTATTCGGGGCGATCATCGCTTTTGGTATTCGGCTCATGGTTCTAGCCTTTATCCTTTCAGTTTCGCAGCAAACCTTAGCTACGCTCACCCTCCCTCCAGATCCGACCTTCCAAGAAATATCCCTCATTTTGCTTGTTGCCCTGACCATCATGGGGCTTGCTTGGCACGCACCCGCTGTCGCGGGTGGTCTGATGGCAGGGTCTCCAGGTCTTGGCCTTGGAGCCGTGGCTTCAACAGGGGTGGCTGTAGCTGGTGGAATCGCCGCTGGGGGGGCAATGATAACGGGAGCGGCACAGCAAATTGCGCGGGCGGGAGTTCAAGCCACCGCAGCTGCGGCGTCTGGCGGCGATGGCATGAGGAGGGCGGCACCCACGGGACATCCGCCTCCTTCCCCTGGTGGAAATGTCCCATCGGCGACAACTTCGACATCGCTAGGGGCATCCTCGGGCACCATTGCTAGCTCGTCACAGGACACGCCGCCACAATGGGCACGGGACCTTCTTCAAAAGAAAGGGGCAGGACCCTCACCGAACCCTTCCTCCAGCCCTCGTTGGGCACAAAATGTTCTGATGGCTCGCGGAGTTGTTCCCCACGATACCCATTCCGGAGGCGGTGTGTCTGTCCAACTGAGAGAAGTATGAAACTGATTCTTCAAAGGGAGGTCTCCATGCGAAAGCTATTTGGCGTTGTTCTAGTGGTAGCGATGCTGTTGATGGTCGTTTCTTGCGGAAAGAGCGAGGATGCCAAAAACGATAGGTTTCGCGATTGGGGCGTCAGGGGTGAGCGGAAGGTGCGCCCGGCCCCTTCATTCCTGGACGGCTATGAAAACGAGTTTGGGGACCGGCAAAAACGCCCAGGTGGTGTTGCCAAGTAAAGCTTAGAGAATGAGGAAACCGATATGGCGTCCAACGAATTGAACCAGCCGCCGATCGCTTACGTCCCGGAAGGGGCTGCCCTTACCCCCTATCAGAAGGCCCGAGAGGAGTGGGACAACCGCATCGGCACCGCGAGGGTCCAGGCGAAAAACTGGCGCATCATGGCCCTTGCCCTCGCGGGGATCTGCGCCCTCTTGACCGGCGGCCTGATCTTTCAGTCCGCCAAGTCCAAGGTGGTCCCTTACGTGGTGCAGGTGAACGGGGACGGCCTGGTGCAGGCCGCCGGGCCTGCCACCCGGACCAACTACACGCCGAGCCGGGCCGTCTTGCAGTACTTCCTCTCCCAGTTCGTCACCTACGTGCGCTCGGTTCCCCTCGACCCGGTTGTGGCCAAGGAGCGCTGGCTCTCCGCCTACGGCTACCTGCGCCAGAGCGCCGCCAACACCCTGAACGAGATCGCGCAGAAGGAGCAGCCGCTGCAGAAGGTCGGGCAGGAAACGGTGTCGGTGCAGATCAAGAGCGTGGTGCCTCTTTCCGGCGACACCTACCAGGTGCGTTGGGAGGAGAACTGTTTCAGCAAGGATGGGATCAGCAGCGGGGCCCGGAACATGACCGGCCTCTTCACGGTGGAAATCTCCCCTCCCACAGAGGAGGCTATGCTGAAGCAAAACCCGCTCGGCCTTTACATCAGGCACTTCAGCTGGTCCCAGGAGGCGGCCAAATGAAAAGGATACTGCTGGCCCTTTTGCTGCTGGCCCTCCCATCCTCATCCCTGGCCGGGCCTCCCCCCGTGCACAGCGAGGTCGTCCCGGCAATACCCGCATCTGCCCCCGTGCAAACCTCTCCACCGCAAACCGTACCGCAGCCGCAGGCCCAGGCAGCGCCGCAGCCGGCCCAACCTAAGGGACTCCAGATCAAGAAACAGCAGGCGAAAAAACCGGTGCGAAAAGAGGGGCTGAGCGACCGGCAGATCATGGAACACCGGGTCAAGCAGTCGGTGCAGCGCCCGGTTAACGCGATGTCCGTCGAGAGCAAGACCATCTATTCCTACGTTCCGGACGCCATCTACATGATCTACGCCGCGCTGAACCACGTGGTGGACATTCAGTTGCAGCCGGGCGAGCGGCTGACGGGGAAGATCGTAGCGGGGGACACCTTCCGCTGGGAAGTCGGCACCGTCGAGGACGGCAGCGGCAGCAACGTCACCACCCACGTTCTGATCAAACCCAAGCAGGCCGGCATCGAGACTAACTTCCTGATCGTCACCGACCGCCATTCCTACCGTCTCTACGCCCAGAGTAACGACGATTTCTTCATCCCCACCGTGGGGTGGGCCTATTCGGACGAGGAGATGACCGCCAAGTCGGCGCAGATCCGCAAGGAGCAGCAGCGCCTGGACGGCATGGTGGCCGCCCCCGCGATCATCGCCGCCAACCTCAACTTCAAGTACAAGATCAAGGCCGACAAGAAGTACGCCTGGGTGCCGCTGAGAGCCTTCGACGACGGGAGCAAGACCTACATCCAGATAGCCCCCGAGATGAAGAGCAGCGAGGCCCCGGTCCTCTTCATCAAGGACGGCAAGAAGCTGAACCTGGTCAATTACCGCATCAAGGGGGACTACTTCATCGTGGACCGCCTCTTCGAGGAGGCGGAGCTCAGAAGCGGCAAGAAGGACAAGGTCCGCATCATCAGGCAGATCCCCTGGTTCTCCTCCGGCGAGAGATACACCGAGCCTGGGAAAAACGGGCGCTGAAAACGGAGACACGCATGGCAGCCAAAGAAACTCAAGGCGAAGAATCCACCCCGGGGCCGCTTGAGAAGATTACCGTGAAGGTGGTGCGCTTCAACCGGAAGGCCCTCACCGTCCTGACCGTGGTCTTCACCGCCAGCATCACCTTCGCCCTGGTCGCCGGCCTCTCCCCTAAGAAGACCGCCACGGGGGAGGAGCGCAAACCCGTCAAGGAAGAAGAGGTGAAAAGCCAGACTGCGCCGGGTCTTCCCGATCCCATGATTTCGGCTCCAGGAAACTATCAGGAACTGGGGCGCAAGCAGGCGTCCCGACCGGCGGCGGGGCAGAGCGGAAAGGCCGGCCGTGATCCTGGACCCGACGCTGTGGCGGAGCCGGCCCCCACGCAGCAGCCAACTTCCGCCTACACCGTCACCTTGCCAGGGCAGACCGCCGAGAGCCACGCGCACAAGGACGGCCTCACCGCAATCAGCTCCCCGGTCACCTTCAGCCAGGGGGAGCCTCCGCAGCAGGGGAGGGGAGAGGAACCCCGCCCCCTTGTGGTACCGACATTGCCGGGGCTGCCGCAGTTAGGCGAACGGCCGGTCCCCGATGACCAGAACATGCAGGGGGAAAAACGGGATTTTTCCAGGGAGCGGCAACAGGACCTCCCGTACCTGAAGACGACCCTGATGGCCCCGATCTCCCAGTACGAGATCAAGGCCGGGACCATTCTTCCCGCGACCCTGATCACCGGCATCAACTCGGATCTCCCGGGTCAGATCATTGCCCAGTTGAGGGAAAACGTGTTCGACACCGTGACCGGAAACTACCTACTGGTGCCGCAGGGAACCAGGTTGATCGGCGAGTACGACTCAAAGGTCGCCTTCGGACAGGAGCGGGTCCTGGTGGTCTGGACTCGCCTCATCATGCCCAACGGCGAATCCATCAACCTGGAGGGGATGCCGGGCGCCGACCTATCTGGCTACGCCGGGATGGGCGGCCGCGTGAACAACCACTACGGGAAGCTGGTCACCGGCGTGGTGCTGGGAAGCGTCATCGGCGCAGGCGCCCAGGTCGCCGTGGGAGGGCAGGGTGCCCCCAACGTCCCCCCCACCTTCGGTAACCTCGCCGTGTCCGGTGCCGCGCAGAACATAAACCAGGCCGCCCAGCAGCACACCAACAAGGTCCTCAACATGCAGCCCAGCATCGAGGTTTCCCCCGGCGACAAGATCAACGTTTTCGTCACCAAGGATATGATCCTTAAACCATTCATGGAGTAGGAGGTGCAAGATGGAATCGAGACTACGCATAAAACCACTCCCAGCCCCGCCGGAAAAGCAGAAAATAACCTTCAGGCTACCTGTACCCGTGCTGGAAACCTTCAACACCTACCTTGCTGTGTACAAGGAGATCTACGGGCAGGACCCCAGCCCTGACTTCGTGGCCGAACAGATTTTTTCCAGTTTCTTCGAGTTAGATCGCGCCTTCGCCGCTTATGTAAAACAGGGGAGCGAAGCGGAGCAAACCAAGCCGAAGAAGGAGAGGAAAAGGGCTGTGTTGCCTGCCGAGCCTGCAGCGCCGGTAGATTTGGTGCAGCCGTGAGTAGGGGAGGCATGAGAGAAGGGGACATCGTTCTTCAAACAGGCAGTTCTAATAGCCTGTCCGCAACCAGAGCTGAATCGGATCAGGCTGAGACAAAAGAAGGAAAGGGGAGGACAGTCCTTGGCGGCGAAAATGCCATCCTCGGAGTATCTGCTCGGCTTGGAGGTGGCGCCGAAGGTTCCGGGTGAACAGAAACCGATGCGGGAGGTGCACATGAAATGGAGCGAAAGTACAACTTTACAGACCGGAGTTCGTGCGCTCATCGCCGGTTGCCTAATATCTCTCTGGTTGGCCCTCCCGGCTCACGCTACCCCGTCCACACAGATCTGGATTCCCTCCCCCGACGTGCAGCCGTTCCTGGTGGGGCACATCGGCGTGGACAACTACTTCCGCAAGAGCCACAACGATGCCGGGGATCGGGACCCCAATATACTCGAGGTCGGCCTCACCGTCGGACTGCTCCCCTTCGAGAAACTGCAGCTTGAAATAGGAGGCGACTACCTCACCAGCGCCGGCAACCCCAACGACCGGTACCCCTGGAGCGGTAATGCAAAGCTGGGCATACGTGAAGAGGCGCTCTTTCCATTTTCCCCGGCCCTGGCAGGCGGAATCTACAACACCGGAAAAGCAAGAAAGGCTACCGACGGCAACCTCTCCTTCGTCCGGTCTGGGCAGAACATCGTGTACGGCCTGACAGCGAAGACCATCCCAGGACCCGGCTTCTCCCTGGGGCGCTTTTCCGGTGGCTACTATCACGGCAGCAAGAAGGCCCTGGCGCCGGACAACAAGGGGCTCCTGCTCTCCTGGGACAGGACCGTCAGCGAGCTTAGCGAAAAATTATGGATAGCGGCGGACTACATGGGGGGAGAGAACGTGAACGGCGCCTTGAGCTTTGGTGCCGCCTGGAGGTTCAACCGGAACGTCTCTCTGCTTTTCGGATACGACAAGTTCAGGAAAAGAGAGCTTTCAGGAGAGGACACTTTTACCATCCAACTAGATTTAGATTTTCCGTAGTGGTTGCTGCTGGGGGGGGTGGCTGCATCAGAGTCAGGAAGCATAAGCGGAAAAACAACAGATGGCTGTAGTTATTGTTACAAGGCACTGAGGATCTAGTTTAAGACGTGAATGTGCTGAAATAATTAAAACAATTTATCCACTGTGCCTGTTGATAACTACTCTGTGCCTGTGGATATCGCTTCTACTTTATCCGTCTTTCTCATGACTTTAGCAAATTGCCCGTATAATGCGCACGATTGTAACTGGTTGAAATACCGTGTCAATGGGAATATGGGTACTGCTTCGCCATATAAGTGCTAAAAAGAAAAACATGACCTGCAGCCGAAAACAGTTGAGTGGATAAACCTAGGGTGATGTTGAACACTACCCCCCTTCTTTTACGGTAGTTCGGTCAGGGGCAGGGGAGCAAGGATCATCTTTGGGGAGGGCGATCACAGGCCGGAGTAACAGGCGTATGCTTTATCCAGCGCCCACAGCACCACCAGCATCTCTTCGAGTTCCTGTGTGACACGGTCCAGCGTATGTCCAGACGACTTCTTTTCTGTGATGCCTGCAAACATTGCCTCCAGGTTTTCAAATGCAGCGACGGTGCACTGCTTGTGTCGGCAACTCCTCTGATCGTGGTCTTTCAGAATAAGTCTCTTCACTTGAATAAGCTGGAATTCTAGTCTTAGCTTGTCGCGTTGAGGGATGGTGGAGAGTCGGAGCAAGTCTGAGCATCTTTGAACAACCTCGTATCTGGTACCTGGCATGGCCTTCCTTTTAGTCATGGTTGTGGCTGGTCTGTCTGGGGCAGAGAGTCGGAATGCGAAGCCCCCCATCAACTTCGATAGGGGGCTTCTACTACACAAACCAAGGAGGTTGTTGTGTATCATGTTGGGTTTACTAATGTAAATAAAATAATTATAAACCTAAGTCCGATGGCGGAGACAACACCTCGGCCCTTTGCTAAAGCTCTAAAACGAAAGGCCCCGAGTCCCTCACATGATGCACGAGGATTCGGAGCCTTCGCCGGGAGATGGAGAAACCTCCCACGATAAAAGTATGCCGCCTGCTCTGAACAATACAAGAGCATCACTTGCTGACCGAAAATGACGGATGGATGTGGGGTGGGCAAAATAAGAGAACTTTTCCTGAGCAGGGTAAGCGGGGCCATTCCGCCCCGGTCCGCAGCTGCCTTTGCCTCCCGGCCGCTTCATTCAACAGCTGGTTATAAAGGGTCCGGCTTGCATCAGAGGAGGTCCCACATGGAGCACGACAAACTGATCAGGCGAAAGCAGGTGTTGGAACTGATCGGGCTCAGCCACACGACCCAGTGGCGCCTGGAAAAAGCGGGACGCTTCCCGGCGAGGGTGAGGCTTGGATCCGGTTCGGTCGGTTGGCACCTAGCGGAGGTGGAGGAGTGGGTACGGGAGCGTGAGCGGGTTTCGGTCACTAGCGACATCACATCATTGCAGGGAGGTGAGCCGGGTTCCGTCCTGCCTCACAGGAAAGGGTAAGAATTTTTTTGCAGCGATGGGAAAGAGAATTTATTACAGCGATTATTACAGCGATAGAAAAAAGGGCTTACAGTATGTCACTGTAAGCCCTTTTTATTATTGGAGGCGGCAATCGGATTTGAACCGATGAATGAAGGATTTGCAGTCCTTTGCCTTACCACTTGGCCATGCCGCCTTGTACATCGAAGGAGCCCGTTTATAACCTGATTCCCTCGCCTGTGTCAATACGAAATTTTTATTTGGCTATCACTCTGACAAATTTGCTCAGGTAATCGACGCCGCTCCAGATGGTTATGATTGTGGCGATCCACAAGTAGAACATGCCGACGTTGTGCATGTTGACTACCAGAAGCGGATGGTCGATGCCGAAGAACCAGTGGTAGTCGTAGTGCAGCAGCAGTCCGATGATGGCGACCAACTGGAAGATGGTCTTGAACTTGCCCAAGTTGCTGGCGGCGATGACGATCCCCTCGGTGGAGGCGATGCCGCGCAGACCGGTGATGATCATCTCGCGCCCGAGGATCACCAGCACCATCCAGGCGGGAACGCGGTCGAAGGGGAGGATCATGATCAGCGCGGCCATGACGATCAGTTTGTCGGCGATCGGGTCCAGGAACTTGCCGAACACGGTCACGATGCCCATCTTCCTGGCAAGATACCCGTCCAGCCAGTCGGTGACCGAGGCGGCGGCGAACAGCGCCGCGGCCCAGAAGCCGGGCTCGCGCTCGGGCGACAGCAAAAGGACGCACAGAAGCGGGATGGCCGCTATGCGCAGCATGGTCAGGATGTTCGGGAGATTCATGATCTGGGCTTGGGTGGAGGGCATGCTTGGCCTTTGCGCTATCTATAGCTGTTCCGGTAACTGAGTACCTTGGACACGTAGGTTTGGGTTTCGGGATAGGGTGGAATGCCGCCGTACTTGGCAACGGCATTGAGCCCGCAGTTGTAGGCGGCGACGGCCAGCGACTCGTTCCCCTTGAAGGTGTCCAGAAGGAACCTCAGGTAACGCACGCCGCCGCGGATGTTGTCGGACGGGTTGAAGGAGTCGGCGACCTTGAGCCCCTGGGCGGTCTTGGGCATGAGCTGCATCAGCCCCTGGGCGCCTTTGGGCGACACGGCGCTGGGGTTGTAGCCGCTCTCGGCATGGATCACCGCCTTCACCAGCGAACTGTCCACGCCGAACTCGCGCGAGCAGGAGCTGATGATGGGCTCGAACTCGGCGGGGTTGCGGGCATAGCCGGAAAGCTTGAAGGCGGTTCTGAGCCGCTTGTCCTTCTTTATGTCGCGCATGAAGATCTTGAAACGCTTGTCGGTGGGGGCGTCGGTGAAGTGAACGGTTCCGTCGGGATCTTCGTACTTATATATATCGGCGCGCGCCGGTGCGGGAATGCACCACGACAGCGCGGCCACGGTCAGGATGGCTGCCAGGGAAAGTCGGTGTGACGTTAAGCGCATGAGCTTCCTTTTTAGTGGGACAGGGAATTCTGCCATCGAAATATATAGACCAATAAGCATGATAATTCAAGGTCTAATGTGACCTTGGCGGCCTCTAACCCGTCAAAAGTCTTGACAAAAATCTCGCTGGGATCAATAATTTGCGGGTTTTCCCGAGCCGGTTACGCGAAGAACGCAAGGTACCCGCGACGCACACCAAGAAATCTCCTTTGAGGGCACAGGCCCAACGTTGCCGCCATGACCCCCTGAGCCTTTCCTGAAGTACTCGCGACTGCTGCACGGCTTCGTCTCATACTTTCGGTCTCAAGAAACGCCTAATCCAGCTTATCGGGGGGTAGTTTGATGAAGGAGAAAACTGATTTTCTGGTGATCGGCAGCGGTATCGCGGGGCTTTCCTTCGCGCTGCAGGCTGCGGCCCACGGCAAGGTCGCGGTGGTCACCAAAAGGGATATTTCGGAGTCGGCCACAAATTACGCGCAGGGTGGTATCGCGACGGTCTCGTCGGAAGAGGACACCTTCGACGCGCACGTGCAGGACACCCTGGTCGCCGGCGCCGGCATCTGCCACGAGGACGTGGTGCGCATGGTGGTCGAGGAAGGGCCGCAGGTGATCCGCAACCTGATCGACTGGGGGGTGCAGTTCACCAAGAGCGGCGATGCCTATGACCTGACCCGCGAGGGTGGCCACAGCGCGCGGCGCATCCTGCACGCCGAGGACATCACCGGCCGCGAGATCGAGCGCGCCCTGGTCGAGGCAGCCAAGAAGCACGACAACATCACCATCTACGAGAACCACATCGCCATCGATCTGGTCACCGAATCGAAGGTGCTGAAGCAGAAGCTGGAGCACAACCGCTGCCTGGGCGCCCACGTGCTGGACAAGGAGTCCGGCGAGGTGAAGACCTTCGCGGCCCGCATCACCCTGCTTGCCTCGGGCGGCGCCGGCAAGGTGTACCTTTACACCTGCAACCCGGACGTCGCTACCGGCGACGGTGTCGCCATGGCCTACCGCGCCGGCGCCACCATCGCCAATATGGAATTCATGCAGTTCCATCCGACCACGCTCTACCATCCCAACGCCCGTTCCTTCCTGATCTCCGAAGCGGTCCGCGGCGAAGGCGCCATCCTCAAGCGCCGCGACGGCACCGCCTTCATGGAAAAGTACCACCACCTGAAGGACCTGGCCCCGCGCGACATCGTGGCCCGCGCCATCGACAACGAAATGAAGACCTACGGCGACGACTGCGTCTACCTGGACATCAGGCACCGCGGCGCCGAGTACATCACCTCGCGCTTTCCCAACATCTACCAGACCTGCCTGGAATACGGTATCGACATGACCACCGAGATGCTACCGGTAGTCCCCGCGGCGCATTACCTCTGCGGCGGGGTACAGGTGGACTTCAATGCCGAGACCGACATCAAGCACCTTTACGCCATCGGTGAGGTCGCCTTTACCGGCCTGCATGGCGGCAACCGGCTCGCCAGCAACTCGCTCCTCGAAGCGGCGGTCTATGCCGGTCGCGCCTACGAGCACGCGGTGCAGGTGCTGAAAGACGAGACGTTCTCCTTCCCGCAGATCCCCGAGTGGGACGCGGGCACCGCGACCAACTCGGACGAGATGGTGGTGGTGTCCCAGAACTGGGACGAGATCCGCCGCTTCATGTGGAACTACGTCGGCATCGTGAGAAGCGACAAGCGTCTCGCGCGCGCCATGCGCCGCATCGAGCTGATCCAGGACGAGATCGAGGAGTACTACTGGAACTTCATCGTCACCTCGGACCTGATCGAGCTCAGAAACATCGCCACCGTGGCCCAACTGATCGTCGCCTGCGCGCAGATGCGCAAGGAGTCGCGCGGGCTCAACTACAACATCGATTACCCGGGCGTCGACGACGTGAACTGGAAACGCGACACCCACATCAAGAAGAAGTTCTGAGGACGCCGCCATGGGCATTGACGACATCAGGGACGAAATCGACCGGCTGGACAGCGAACTTTTGCGCATCTTCAACGAGCGCGCCTCCCTTGCCCTGAAAATCGGGGAGATCAAGAAGGGGCTCGACCTGCCGGTGTACGACCCGGCCCGGGAGAAGCGCATCTTCGCCAGGATGACGGCAGAGAACGAGGGGCCCCTGGACGACCAGGCCATCGTGCGCCTCTTCGAGAGGGTGATCGACGAATCGCGCCGCCTGGAGCGCATCATGACCCGCGGCGAACACTAAAGGGAGGTTTGCAGGTGCTGATCGTTATGCGTAAGACGGCCGACGAAAAGGCCCAGGAAGAGATCAAGTCGTTCCTCATCGAGCGTGGCTTCGACATCCACCAGTCCACCGGCGCGAACCGGGTCATCATCGGCGTCATCGGCGACACCGAAAGCCTCCCCGAGGCTGACATCAAGGCCTTCCCGGGCGTCCTGCAGGTAGTGCGTATCGCCAAGGAAGAGTGATGCGCCTCAACATAAACGCATACCTCTCCGAGGCGATGAAGGGGGACGGCAAGAGCTTCGAGGAGAAGCGCGGCGCCTACCTCGCCGCTGCGCGCGAGTTTTTGGAGCACTTCCGCGAGGAGTCCAAGCGCTCGCACCGGGAAGGAGAGGACGGCATCTCGGTGGTGCAATCCATCACCGCCATGACCGACGCCCTGGTCACCCGTCTGTTCACCGCGCTCTCGGACGACCTGCAGATGCACAAGACCGGTCAGCTCGCCCTCATTGCGGTGGGGGGCTACGGCCGGCGCGAACTGAACCCGTATTCCGACCTGGACCTCCTTTTTCTCTACAGCGGCAAGGACTCCAAGGTGGTGGAGGAGGCGGCCAACCGTCTGCTCTATTTCCTGTGGGACCTGCGCCTGGACGTCGGCTACTCGGTGCGCACCATAGCCGACTGCCTGGACATGGCGGGCAACGACGTCACCGTGAAGACGGCGCTTCTGGACGCGCGCCTTTTGACCGGCAGCGACCACCTCTTCGGCGAACTGAAGAAGATGATGGTGACCCAGGTGCTCGCCAAGAGAAGCGACTCCTTCATCAACGAGAAGCTCGAGGAGCTCAGGAAACGGCGCGAGAAGTACGGCTCCAGCGTCTACATCCTGGAACCCAACATCAAGGAAGGGGAGGGGTGCCTGCGGGATCTGCACACCGCGATGTGGGTCGCCAAGATCAAGTACAAAGTGGATGAGCCGCGCGAGCTGGTCATGAAGGGGGTCCTCTCGGAAGAGGAGCTCGGCATGTACTACAGCTCGCTCTCCTATCTCTGGCGTATCCGCAACGAACTGCACTACCTGGCCGGCAGGAAGAACGATCAGCTTACCTTCGAGGCCCAGACCTCCATCGCGCGCTTCTTCGGCTACGAAGACAAGGGGAAGACCCTCGCCGTCGAGCAGTTCATGCAGGACTTCTACCTGCACGCCAACCGCGTCGAGCACTTCAGTTCCCTGCTCATCACCAAGTGCAGCCAGCGCGAGGACTCCACCCGCAAGATCCTGGGCTACTTCACCCGCCGCCCGGTGGGAGACGGCTTCTACGTCATGAAGGGGGAGCTGGTGGTCCCGGACGAGAGCGTCATCGCCAAGGACCCGGTGCGGCTCATCAAGATCTTCGAGCACGCCCAGAAGCAGGGGGTGGCGCTCAGCCTCGCCACCAAGACCCTGATCCGCAACAGCCTGGACCTGGTGAACGACAAGTTCCGCCGCTCCAAGGAGGCCAACGCCTCCTTCATCAACATCCTGCAGTCCGAGAAGAAGGTCTACGACACCCTGCAGCAGATGCACCACCTGGGTTTTCTGATCCGCTTCATCCCGGAGTTCGAGCGCATCTACTGCAAGGTGCAGCACGACGTCTACCACATCTACACGGTCGACACCCACACCCTGTTCGCGGTCGAGGAGATCGCCAAGCTGTGGCGCGGCGAGCACAAGGACACCCTGCCGCTTTTGACCCAGCTCGCCATGGAGATCGACAAGCGCTGGCTGCTGCTTCTGGCCGTCCTGTTCCACGATATCGGCAAGGGGGGCGGGGGCGGACACGCGGAGGTGGGCGCCGAGCTGACCAAGACCATCGCCCGCCGCATGGGGCTCATCAAGGAGGATTCGGAACGGCTGCAGTTCCTGGTGCGCCAGCATCTCCTTCTGGCCCACATCGCCCAGCGCCGCGACCTGCACGACGAGCGCATGATCATCCAGTTCGCGCGCCAGATGGAGAAGAGCGAGAACCTGAAGATGCTCTACCTTTTGACCTACGCCGACATCAAGGCGGTCGGGCCGGAGGTGTGGACCGAGTGGAAGGCGCTTTTGCTGCAGGAGCTCTACGAGAAGGCCTTCACCGTGCTGGAGCGTGGCGACTTCAAGCTGGAGGCGTCCGGGGACCGGGTGCGCCGGGTCAAGCGGACCGTCTTCGACCTGTTGGCGGACGACTACCCGGGGCAGCTCATCAAGGACGAGTTGCAGGCGCTCACCACCAGGCACCTGCTCTCCTATACACCTGAGGTCCTCTCCGGGCACGTGCGCACGCTGCTGGAGATGCCCAAGAAACTTCTGGTGCTGCAGTTGTCCCACGAGGTGGACCGCGGCTACACCAACTGCACCATCTGCACCTACGACATTCCGGGGCTCTTCTCCATGATCACCGGCGTCATGGCCGCCAACGGCATGAACATCCTGGGGGCGCAGATCCACACCAACACCAACGAGAAGGTGCTGGACATCCTGCAGGTGAACTCGCCCCAGGGCTTCGTGATCACCGAGGAAAGCCGCTGGACCCGCTTCGAGACCGACCTGAGGCAGGTGCTGGAAGGAAAGGTCCGGGTGGGGCAGCTGGTGGCCAAGCGCAACCGTCCCAGCATCCTCACCGAGAAGGCGAAGCCGACCGTGCCGGCGCGGGTGGAGATCGACAACGAGGTCTCCTCCGACTACACGGTCATCGACATCTACGCCCACGACAAGGTGGGGCTTCTGTACTCGATCACCAGCACGCTCACCAGGCTCGGGCTCTACATCGGCGTGTCCAAGATCTCCACCAAGGTGGACCAGGTCGCCGACGTGTTCTACGTGAAGAACATCTTCGGGCAGAAGATCTCCGAGCCTGGCAAGCTCGAGGAGATCCGTACCGAACTTCTTGCCGCCGTGGACGGCTAGTGGACCGCTACCTCGACCTGTTTCTGAATTACCTGGTGGTCGAGAAGGGCGCCGCCGCCAACACCGTGGCCGCCTACAGCAGGGACCTGACCCGTTACCTCGCCTACCTCGGGGAGCGGGAGCCTGCTCAGGTTAAGGCGAGCGACGTCACCGGCTATCTCGCCAGGCTCAAAGGGGAGGGGATCTCACCCCGGAGCCGCGCCCGGGCGCTTTCGGCGCTCAGGATGCTGCACCGCTTCCTGGTGCGCGAGGGGTACTGCGAGGTGAACCCGACCGCCATCGTGGAGGCGCCCAAGGGGCTGCAGAAGCTGCCGGGTGTGCTCACTTCGCGCGAGGTGGAGGCGCTTTTGGCCTCGCCGCTCGACACCGGTGCCATCGAGTTGCGCGACAAGGCGATGCTGGAGCTCCTCTACGCCACCGGGTTGCGCGTTTCCGAGTTGGTGGGGCTGAAGATAGGCGACGTCAACATCGACGCCGGCTACCTGATGACCATCGGCAAGGGTGACAAGGAGCGGCTCATCCCGATGGGGGCGAGCGCCTGTCAGGCGGTGGGGGAGTACCTGGAGCAGGCGCGCCAGGAGTTGTTGAAGCAGAATAGTTCGCCGCTGCTGTTTCTGAGCCGGCTGGGCGAGGGGATGACGCGGCAGGCCTTCTGGAACATCATCAAGAAGAGGGCGCTGCAGGCGGGCGTCAGGAGCGGCATCTCGCCGCACACCTTGCGGCATTCCTTCGCGACGCACCTGTTGGAGAACGGCGCCGATTTGAGGAGCGTGCAGATCATGCTCGGGCACGCCGACCTCTCCACGACCCAGATCTACACGCATGTGACGCGGGAGCGGCTGAAGCGGTTGCACGAGAAGGCGCACCCAAGGGGATAAAACAAATAAACTAAAGCAGTTACGCGAAGAACGGTAAGTATCCGCGAAGCACGCTAGGAAGGCTTGATTTGGTTTAACCCCAAAAGCCTACTTCGTGTCTTTGCGTGGCTTCCCTTCGCGTTCTTTGCGTAACTGCTTTTGACTTTGACTCGCTTTTGAAGTTTGTGAACTCTATCAACTGGAAAAGGATACTGCTATGAAGTACGTTGTGTTGCTCGGTGACGGGATGTCGGACCAGCCGGTCGGGGCTTTGGAAGGGAAAACGCCGCTGCAGGCGGCTAAGACGCCTAACATGGATTTCATGGCCAAGCGCGGCACGCTGGGTCTCGCCCATACGGTGCCGCAGGGATACGCTCCGGGCTCGGACGTCGCCAACCTCTCCATGTTCGGCTACAACCCGGTCGACTGCTACACCGGCCGCTCGCCGCTGGAGGCTGCCAGCATGGGCGTCTCGCTGGGCCCCGACGACGTGGCCTTCCGCCTCAACCTGGTGCACCTGGAGGCGCGCGGCGGCAAGCTGATCATGGAGGATTACTCCGCCGGCCACATCTCCTCCGCCGACGGCCGTGAACTGGTCGAGGAACTGCAGCGCCAACTGGGCAACGAGGAGTTCTCCTTCCACCCCGGCGTCAGCTACCGCCACCTTATGGTCTGGCACGGCGGCAGGACCCAGATCAAGATGACCCCGCCTCACGATATCTCCGGGCAGTCAGTTACCGAACACATGCCGTCGGGGGAAGGCGCGGACAAGCTCATCTACCTGATGAACGCGTCGCAGATGATCTTCCACAACCACCCGCAGTACAAGCGCCGCGCCGCCGCAGGCGAGGTGCCGGCCAACTCCATCTGGCTCTGGGGACACGGCAAGGCTCCGGCCATGGACACCTTCGACGCACGCTTCGGCCTCTCCGGCGCCGTCATCTCCGCGGTCGACCTGATCAAGGGGATCGGCGTCTACGCCGGGCTCGACATCATCAACGTCCCCGGCGCCACCGGCTACCTCGATACCAACTTCGACGGCAAGGCCCAGGCCGCCATCGACGCACTGAAGACCCACGACTTCGTGTTCGTGCACGTGGAAGCCCCGGACGAGGCATCGCACTCCGGCAAGCTCGCCGACAAGATCAAGGCGATCGAACTCTTCGACGAGAAGGTGGTGGGTGCGGTGCTGCAGGGGGTGAAGCAGTTCGGCGACTACCGCATCCTGTGCGCGCCCGACCATCCCACCCCGATCGCCCTGATGACCCACAGCTCCGACCCGGTTCCCTTCGTGATCTATGCGGGCGAGGAGAAGGAGAAGGCGGGTGTGGCCGGCTACGACGAGATCGCCGCCGCGGCAACCGGGCTCAAGGTGGAGCCGGGATACAAGCTGATGGAGATGTTGCTGCAGCGGTAGAATGGTCTCCGGAATCCGGAAGGGAGACCAACGTCGGGCACCGGAGGCTGGGCAAATAATTATTTGCCCCTACAGTCTGACGCACGGGGGCACGGACAACTAATTATCGGGACCCTGTAGGGGCGAATAATCATTCGCCCCTGCCTTTGCAACATGACACAGACTCTCCTGTCTGACTGTTTGCATCTTCGCCCTTTGTCTCAACCACCACCTATGCCATCCCTGTAGGGGCGAATAATCATTCGCCCCTTGCCCGTTCAATCACATTAAGCGTTGACAACTGCTTGGCCTCGGGTTTTAATGGCCAGTCTGTTACTTCCTATTCTCATCGGTACTGCCCTCGGGCATATCACATTAAGCTTCAGGAGGAATTTGATGAATCCATTAGCCGCGGAGTTAAACGAGTCTCTAGCCCAGCACAGCCCCCACGTACTGGAGATGCTGTCGGATCTCGGCAAGAACCTCTTCTTCCCCAAGGGAATCCTCACCCAGTCGGCTGAAGCCAAAGAAAAAGCAAACAAGTTCAACGCCACCATCGGCATCGCCACCGAGAACGGCGGCCCGATGTACCTCTCCTGCATCCAGGACAAACTCTCCTCCTTCGATCCCAAGGACATCTACCCGTACGCACCGCCGGCAGGCAAGCCGGAGCTGCGCGCCCTGTGGCGCGAGAAGATGCTGCGTGAGAACCCGAGCCAGGTCGGCAAGCACTTCAGCAGCCCCATCGTCACCAACGCGCTCACCCACGGCCTCTCCATCGTCGCCGACATGTTCGTCGACAAGGGCGACCACCTGATCCTGCCGGACATGCTCTGGGGCAACTACAACCTCACCTTCGGCACCTGCAGCGGCGCCATCGTCAAGAAGTACCCGACCTTCACCGCTACCGGCGGCTATGACGTCGACGCCTTCAAGGCGACCCTGCAGAACTCGGCGGAGGAGAAGGGCAAGGTCATCGTGCTCTTGAACTTCCCGAACAACCCGAGCGGCTACACCCCGACCGTCGCCGAGGGTGACGCCCTGGTCGCCGCCATCAAGGAAGTCGCCGAGGCCGGCTGCAACGTGGTCGCCATCACCGACGACGCCTACTTCGGCCTCTTCTACGAGGACAGCCTGAAGGAGTCCCTCTTCGGCAAGCTGGCCAACCTCCACCCGCGCATCCTGGCGGTCAAGCTGGACGGCGCCACCAAGGAAGAGTTCGTCTGGGGCTTCCGCACCGGCTTCATCACCTTCGCCGACGGCAACGAGTACGAGAACGCCCCGGTGATGACCGCCCTGGAGAAGAAGGCCATGGGTATCATCCGCGCCCGCATCTCCAACTGCCCGCATCCGTCCCAGACCTTCGTCATCGAGGCGCTGCGCTCCCCGGAGTTCCTGAAGCAGAAGGAGGAGAAGTTCCAGATCATGAAGGGCCGCGCGCTGAAGACCAAGGAAGTGCTCAACAGCGGCAAGTACGACGCAGCCTGGGATTACTACCCGTTCAACTCCGGCTACTTCATGTGCCTGAAGCTGAAGACCGTGGACGCCGAGAAGCTGCGCGTGCACCTGCTGGACAAGTACGGCGTCGGCGCCATTTCCACCACCAAGACCGACCTCCGCATCGCCTTCTCCTGCATCGCAGAGCAGGACATCCCGGAGTTGTTCGACATCATCTACAAGGGTGTGCAGGACCTGGCTTAAACGGCAGAACCTGTTCTAGGTTCTACGTTCTAGGTTCTACGTTTAAAGCAAAACAAAAGCCCCTGACCGCGCATGCGCGGCAGGGGCTTTTTTCTTTTCACCAGGTCCACCGTACCTGTAGGGGCGAATAATCATTCGCCCGCCTCTGTCCTTTCAAAACAAAATGAACAGGGATAAAGGGGATAAAGGGGATAAAGGGGATGAACCAAGGACACGTGGTCTAATCCCTGTTATCCCTTTTATCCCTGTTAAAACGTCTTTCTCTGGTTCCCTGGTTCCCTGGTTCCCAAGCTCCAGCTTGGGAACCCCATATGGCGCAAAGCTCCAGCTTTGCATCCGAGGCAAGTTGGAGCTTCGGAGAGGCTTTGCGTTCCCAAGGTGGACCTTGGGAACGAGATCAAAAAAAGGGCTCTCCGATGCAGAGAGCCCTTCGCGTACAACAGGTTTAACGTAGAACGTAGAACCTAGAACGTAGAACCTGTTTTAGTCTATCAGTTTGCCGATGGCGCCGAAGCGGGGGCGCATCTTGTCCTTGTCCCAGGACCAGTACTTGATGAAGGCCAGGCCCTTGATCTTGTCCATCTTCACGAAGCCCCAGAAACGGCTGTCGTAGGAACGGTCGCGGTTGTCGCCCATGACGAAATAGGAGTTGGGGGGGACGGTGACCGGATCCTTGAAGTCCCTCGGGTTGTACTCCTTGGGAACGGTGTCGGGCTCCTTGTGCACCTCGTGCGGGTTGGCGTACAGCTTGCCGTTCACGTAGACGCGCTTGTTCTTTATCTCGACCACGTCGCCGGGGGTGCCGATGACGCGCTTGATGAAGTCCTTGGTCGGATCTTCGGGGTACTCGAAGACGATGACGTCGCCCTGCTTGGGATCGCGGATCTTCAGGATGCGCCCGTCCAGCCCGGGGATCCTGGTGCCGTAGATGAACTTGTTGACCAGCAGATGGTCGCCAATGGCCAGGGTGTCTTCCATGGAGCCGGAGGGGATCTTGAATGCCTGTACCACGAAGGTGCGGATCACCATGGCCAGCAGCACCGCGATGATGATCGACTCGAGGTACTCGCGGACGATGTGCTTGCCCTGGGCGGGCTTCACTTCTTTGGCCGGTTCGGCGGGTTTATCATCGCAAACGTTCTTGTAATCTTCCATTCGCTGTTGCTTCCTTTTGGGGGGATGGGAGGGCGTGAGCCGACCTTGATTACGGCTAACCTTCGACTTTAAGGATGGCCAGAAACGCCTCTTGCGGCAGTTCCACGTTGCCCACGTTCTTCATGCGCTTCTTCCCTTCCTTCTGCTTCTCCAGGAGTTTGCGCTTTCTGGTGATGTCGCCGCCGTAGCACTTGGCGAGAACGTCCTTCCTCATCGCCTTCACCGTCTCGCGGGCGATGACCTTGGTGCCAACCGCCGCCTGGATGGCGATCTCGAACATCTGGCGCGGGATCAGTTCCTTCATCTTGGAAACCAGCTCCCGGCCTCTGTAATAGGCCTTGTCCTTGTGGATGATGAGCGACAGGGCGTCGACGACCTCGCCGTTGATCATGATGTTGAGGCGTACCAGTTCGCTCTGACGATAGTCCAACAGTTCGTAGTCGAGCGAGGCGTACCCCTTGGTGATCGACTTCAGCCGGTCGTAGAAGTCGAGGACCACCTCGTTCAGCGGCAGCTCGTACACTACCATGACACGGGTCGGAGTCAGATACTTGATCTCGCGCTGCACGCCGCGCTTCTCCTCGCACAGGGCCAGGATGCCGCCTACGAAGTCGTTGGGGACGTGGATGGAAGCGAGGATGAACGGCTCCTCGACGTAGGCGATCTCCTGGGTCGGCGGGAGCTGGTTCGCGCTCTGGATATGGATCATGTTGCCGTCGGTGCCGTGCACGCGGTACACGACGGTGGGGGCGGTGGTGATCAGTTCGAGGTTGAACTCGCGCTCCAGGCGCTCCTGGATGATCTCCATGTGCAACAGACCGAGGAAGCCGCAACGGAAACCGAAGCCGAGCGCGAGCGACGTCTCGGGGTCGTAGGAGAAGGAGGAGTCGTTCAGCTTGAGCTTCGCCAGCGCGTCGCGCAGGTTCTCGTACTGCGAGGTGTCGATCGGGTAGAGCCCGGAGAACACCATCGGCTTCACTTCCTTGTAGCCGGGAAGGGCCGCGTCGCAGGGGTTGTGCAAAAGCGTCACGGTGTCGCCCACCTTGGCGTCGGCCACTTCCCTGATGCCGGCGATGATGAAACCGACCTCGCCGGCGGTGAGCGCCGCCACCTCGCGCATGTCGGGAGAGAAGACGCCGGCCTTCAGCACCTCGTAGTTCTTCCGGTTGGACATGAGCTGGATCTTGTCGCCCTTTTTCACGGTGCCGTCCACGATGCGCACCAGGATGATGACGCCCTGGTACTGGTCGTACCACGAGTCGAACAAGAGCGCCTTGAGCGGCTTGTTGGGGTCGCCCTGCGGCGGCGGGATCTTCTTGACGATCTCTTCCAGGATCTCCTTGGTGCCGATCCCTTCTTTCGCACTGGCGAGCACGGCGTCATGGGTGTCCAGGCCGATGATCTCCTCGATCTCCGCCTTGACCCGCTCCGGTTCGGCGGCGGGGAGGTCGATCTTGTTGAGCACCACGAAGACCTCGAGGTTCGCGTCCAGGGCGAGGTACACGTTGGCCAGCGTCTGCGCCTCGACCCCTTGGGAGGCGTCCACGACCAGCAGGCCCCCTTCGCAGGCGGTCAGCGAGCGGGAGACCTCGTAGGTGAAGTCGACGTGTCCCGGGGTGTCGATCAGGTTGAGGACGTAATCCTTGCCATCTTCGGCCCGGTAGTTGAGACGGACGGTCTGGGCCTTGATGGTGATGCCTCGTTCCCGTTCCAGGTCCATCTTGTCGAGGAACTGGTCCTGCTTCTCGCGTGCGGAGAGGGTGCCGGTGAATTCGAGAAGACGGTCGGCGAGGGTGGATTTGCCGTGATCGATGTGGGCGATGATGGAGAAATTGCGGATATGCTCGAGTACCATATTGTCCTTTATCGGGCGGAGATTAACTCATGAAATATATAGATTCGACCTCTGATTGTAAAGGAATTTCTGGGGCTTCGAGCCGTAGTGCCGGCTGTCGTGGCAAGGGTGGCATTCCCGCGTTGGGAGCCGGATCACCGACCACGGCATGGCCCTTGCCGACCAAACCATGCTGCACATCATGCTGGAAAAGCAGGGGGGCGCCTCCACCTAGCACATCCCTGTTACCCTGGTGCTCCATCGGCGAAATATCCGGGGTGCATCACCAAGACCGCCGGCAACGGTAACGCGTTCCCGATCCTTGGAACGAAAACAGCGGCCGGATGAGGATCGACTCCCCATCCGGCCGCTGTCTTTCGTGTCAGCCAGGATTTTAATCAGGCCAGCCTGAATTGGCCGACCAGGCGCTGCAGGTCCTGCGAAAGGGACGCGAGGTTGCTGGCGGCGTTGGCGCAGGTATGGGCGCCGCGCGAGGTATCCTGCACCACCTCGGTGATCTGCATGATGTTGTTGGTGATCTCGCCGGTGGTCGCGGTCTGCTCCTCGGCGGCGGTGGCGATCTGGTTCACCTGCTCGGTCACCTCGCTGATCTGGCGCAGGATCTCCTGCAGCGACTCGCCCGACTTGGCGGCCTCCCTGGTACCGTTCTCGACCTCGCGTACCCCTTCCTCCATGGCGCCCACGGCTTCCCGGGTCTCGCTCTGGATCGACTTGATCATCTCGCCGATTTCGCGGGTGGCGCGGGTGGTACGCTCGGCGAGCGCCCGGACCTCGTCGGCGACCACTGCAAAACCGCGTCCCTGCTCGCCGGCGCGGGCCGCCTCGATGGCGGCGTTGAGCGCCAGCAGGTTGGTCTGGTCGGCGATGTCCTCGATGGTGCCGATGATGGCGCCGATCTGGTCGCTACGCTCGCCCAGTCCAGCCACCGTCGCCGCCGAGGTCTGCACCTGGGCCGCGATGCGGTTCATCACCTGCACGGTCTGCTCGACGACTGCCCTGCCGGCCTGGGCGCGGCCCGTCGCCTGCTCGCCACCTTCAGCGGCCCTGTGGCAGCTCTGGGCGATGTCGGCGGAAGTGGCGGCCATCTCCTCGCTGGCGGTCGCCACCGTGCTGGTCTGGGACGCGACCTCCTCGGCGCCGGTGGCGATCTGCTCGGAGGTGCTGTGCAGGTCGTTGGCCGCCGCGGCGACCTGGAGGCTGTTGGCCACCACCTGGTTCATGGTGTCGTTGAGTTTCTGCGCCATCTCGTTCACTTCCGCGGCGAGCATCCCCATCTCGTCGCGGGTCGTGATGCTGGAGCGGGCGGTGAGGTCGCCCGCCGCCACCTCGGCCAGCGTGTCGAATACCATTTTGAGCGGTTTGCTGATGGAGTTGGCGATGAGCAGCCCGACCACCGCCAGCAGCACGGCTGCCAGCGCGGTGAGGGCTATCATGAAGATCTGGGAGGAGTGGTATGCGGCGAGGTCCTGCTGGTAGAGGTCCTTCGCGTCCCTCTCGTTGCCGGCTACCAGTTCGCTGATCGCCTCAGCCGGCTTCTTGTAGAGCGGCGCCACCGAGCTCGTCGCAAAGTTCACCGTGTCCTTGCGGGCCTCGGGGTTGCCGGCTGTTTGCTGGGTCAACTGCTGTAGCTTGGTCCCCTGCACCAGGTACTCGTCGTAGCCCTGTTTGAACGTCGCAATCAGGGTCTTCTCCTTGGCACCGAGATCGTATTTCTGGAACTTGGCCAGCGTGTCCTCGATCTGCTGCTTTCTCTTTTCCAGGTCGTCAGCACGCTCCTTGATCTTCGCCGGGTCTTCCAGAAGCATCATGTAGACAAGGTTCAGCCTGATCGCCAGCAAGTCGTTCTTCATGTCGTTGAGCATCGCGACGTGCGTTACCGATGTGTTCATTTCCGCCTGGTCTTCCGACATCACCCGCATCTTGTGCAGGCTTGCCGAGGCAATGGCAAGCAGAGTGACTACGGCTATAGCTACCAGGCATAACGCCTTTGTTTTTACCTTCAGGTTCATCCAAAAACTCATAACAAGTCCCCCTTGTGGTGCGGTTCTGGTGTAGGAATGCGATAGATATTTAGTGCTATCGGCAGTATTCATACAAACTTAAGGAGGGAATTTGCCAACTTGATCATGAGTGCGATCCATTGTAAGTGGCCGTTGTAACCCGTTGGATGCGTGCTAAAGTTTCCCATCGTCGAGTCAGCATTTCCTGTCAAGGAGCGTTCATATGCACAGCGATGTCATCCCGTCCTATACGCCTCCCGACTTCCGCCGCCCCAAACTTGCGGCTGCTCCCGCGGCAAAGTTCGCGCCCGCTCCTGCCGACGGTGTGCTGCCGGAGAACTTTCACGCCACCTCCAACCACCCGGAGTACGTGCACCTGGGGGGAGGGGAGTGGCTCTTAGCGCCACAGAGCAGGATGGACTGCGTCATGGTGCTGCGCGGCAAGGAGCTCGACGTGGTCGAACCGCGCCGGGTGCGCCGGGGGGACATGGTGGCCATCGGGCGCACCGAGAACGGCGAGGAGGGGATCTATCTCCACATCGGAGGGTTCTTGAACCTGGCCGAACCCTTCGCCGACAAGTTCTCCTTCCGAAGCCGCGGCACCAGGGAGACCCCCTTTTCCCGCTCCTACGACGAGCTGTACCAGGTGCTGCGCCACGACCGCGATCATGGCTATATCGTCTGGGTGCTCGGCCCGGCGGTCGCCTTCGACATGGACTGCAGAAACGCCATGCAGGGGCTCATCGAGGCGGGCTACTGCCATGCGCTTCTGGCGGGGAACGCCCTGGCGACGCACGACCTGGAGGCGGCGCGCTTCCGCACCGGGCTGGGGCAGAACATTTACACCCAGGCCATCATGCCCATGGGGCACTACAACCACCTGGACATCATCAACGAGGCGCGCATGGCGGGAGGGATTTCGCAGACCATCGAGAAGCTGGGGCTGGACGACGGCATCATGTACGCCTGCAGCAGGAAGAAGATCCCGGTCGTGCTGGCCGGCTCCATTCGCGACGACGGGCCGCTGCCGGAGGTGATCCCCGACGCCTACCAAGCCCAGGACGCGATGCGGGTGCATGCCAGGAAGGCGACCACGGTGCTGGCCATCGCCACCCAGCTGCACTCCATCGCCTTCGGCAACATGGTGCCCAGTTACCGGGTCGAGCCGGACGGGCGGGTGCGGCCGGTGTATTTCTACGTGGTCGACATGGCCGAGTTCTCGGTGGACAAGCTGGCCAACCGCGGCTCCGCCCAGGCGGTGGGGCTTTTGACCAACGCGCAGGACTTCGTGGTGAATCTCTGGAACCACCTCAAGCAGTTCGATTGATCAGGAAAGGTCAGGTCATGGAAAACGGCATCAGGATGATAGGGGTACCGGTCGATCTGGGACAGGAACAGCGCGGTGTGGACTTGGGGCCGGGCGCCCTGCGCTACGCGGGGCTTTCGGCGCGGCTCTCGGGACTTGGGTACATCGTGGAGGATGTCGGCAACCTGCCGGTCCCGGTGCGCGACGTGCTGGGCGCCGAGCGGGAGCTGCGCTACCTCCCCTCGATCCGGCAGGTCTGCGAGACGGTCTACCAGGCCGGGCGTAGCGCCGTCACGCAGGGGTTCATGCCCATCTTCATGGGAGGGGACCACTCCATGGCGGTAGGCTCCATCGGCGGGGTGACCGACGAAGCGCCCGCAGCGGTGATCTGGGTCGACGCCCACGGCGACTACAACACCCCCCAGAGCAGCCCCACCGGCAACATCCACGGCATGGCCTTAGCGGCGCTTCTGGGGGAAGGGTTCCCGGAACTGGTCAACGTGGGGCGTCCCGGCGCCAAGCTGCACGCCTCGGACATCATCCTGATCGGCCTGCGCGAGCTCGACCCGGAAGAGAAGCTGCGCCTGCGCGCCTCGGGCATCAAGGCTTACACCATGCGCGACATCGACGAGCGGGGCATGGCCGCCATCGCGCACGAAGCGCTGGGGCGGCTCGCGCACCGCACCCGCCTGCACGTGAGTCTCGACCTGGACGGGCTGGACCCGCTCGAGGTGCCGGGGGTGGGGACCACCGCGCCCGGCGGGATCACCTACCGGGAGGCGCAGCTGCTGATGGAGATCATTGCCGACAGCGGGCTGTTGCGGTCGATGGACATCGTGGAGATCAACCCGATCCTCGACCACAGTAACCGCACCGCCAAGATCGCCGTGGAGCTGACCGCGTCCGCCTTCGGGGCGTCGATCCTGTAAGGTAAAAAGAGGGGGCCGTTAACGTAAAAAAGCCTGCCCGGGTTGCCGGGCAGGCTTTTTGTTGATTAGTGACGATTTTGCGCTAAATCCATCTCCCTCCGGGAGAGGGTGCCCGGAGGGCGGGTGAGGGAGGTGCCACGAGGCGGGATCGTTGCCTATTGCAGCGCCCTCACCCCAGCCCTCTCCCGCCTGCAGGCAGCAAGCCCTACGGTGGGAGAAGGCCCGGAGGGAGAGGGAGATGGGCATCTTGGCGGAAGATGATCGTCAATCAGGTTTTTTGTGGGTGTTCCACTCGACTAGGCGGGCTAGGCGGCGATGCGGCCGTCTCTCACGCAGATGACCTGCTCGGCCTTCTGCGCGATCTCGTTGTTGTGGGTTACCACGACCACGGTCTTTCCCTGCACGTGCAGCTTACGCAGGATTTCCAGCACCTCGGCCTCGGAGGCGGAGTCGAGGTTGCCGGTGGGCTCGTCCATGAGCAAAAGGGCGGGGTCGTTCACCAGCGCACGGGCTATGGCCACCCGCTGCTGCTGCCCCCCGGAGAGCTGCGACGGCTTGGAGCCGGCCTTGTCGGCAAGACCCACCTGCGCCAGGAGCGCCAGGGCGCGCGCCCCCTGGTCCTTTTCCGGCACCCCGGCCAGCATGGCGGCGACCTCGATGTTCTCCTTCGCGCTCAGCCCCTGCAAGAGGTTGAAGAACTGGAACACGAAGCCGATCTTCTCGCCCCTGAGCCGAGCCAGCCCGCTGTTGTCCAAGCCGCGCAGATCGGTGCCCTCGATGAAGACGCTGCCCGCGCTGGGGCGGTCCAGCCCGCCGAGGAGGTGCATCAGCGTGCTCTTGCCGTGGCCGGAAGGGCCGACTATGGCGGTGAAGGAGCCCTTTTCGATCTCGAGGCTGACGCCGCGCAGCGCGTGGGTGGTCACGGCGCCGGTTTCATACGACTTGGCCAGGTCGCTGGCCTTTATGATGACGTTACTCATAGCTGATGGCCTCCACGGGCGAGAGGCGCGCCGCACGCCAGGCCGGGTAGACTCCGGCCGCAACCGCAACGAGGGCGGAAAAGAGGATCGACCCCGCCACCGTTTTCAGATCGATCAGTCCGCCGCCGGACCCCTTCACGAAGGAGGTGAAGGCGTTCTGGCTTATGTAGGGCGCCGCGGTGAGGGAGACCAGGAGCCCCAGCACCACGCCGGCGGCGCCGCCGAGGATCCCGTAGAACCCGGACTCCAACAGGAAGATGGTGAAGATGGTGCGCTGCCGCGCCCCCAAGGCCTGCAGGATGCCGATCTCGCGCTTTCTCTCGTAGGTGGCGGTGAGCATGGTGTTGACGATGCCGAAAGCGGCCGCCAGGACGGAAACCGCGGCGATCATCTGCAGCGTGATGTTGACGGTGCCGACGATGGAGAGCACGGACTTCAGCATCTGCTTGTCGGAGACGACCCCGAGGTTGGTGGCGTCCCTGATGGTCTGGATGTACCCTTCGAGGTTCTTCAGGTCGTCCACCTTCACCGCGACGTAGGACACGGTGTCGCCGGTGTTGTAGAGGCGCTGGGCCTGGGGCAGGGAGAGGAACACGGTCAGGTCGTCGCGGCCGCCGGTCTCCTGCAGCACCCCCCTGACGGTCAACTGCTGGCCGCGCACGGTTACCGTAGAGCCCGGCGCCAGCTTGAACAGTTCGGCGGCGGCGGAACCGACCACCAGGGAGGGGTCGTCGTGGCCGGAGAAGTAGGAGCCCTGCGCCACGCGCCATCCCTTGAACTTCATCATCTGCACCACGTCGATGCCGTTCAGGGATACCGGTTTGTTGTTGATGGCGCTTTTTTCGGTCAGGACCGGGACCGCGTTGACGCCCTGGATGGAGCGGATCTTGGCCACCTCGCTCATGGTGATGTTGGAGGGGAGGATCTCTCCGGTCAGGATGGATACCTGCTCGTAGGCGCAGGAGCCGATCGGCGTCACGACGAGGTTGGCCCCGAGGGCGGCGGACTCGCGGTTGATCTCGCTCTTCAGGCTCCCCCCCATGGAGAGGAAGGTGACGAACGAGGCGATGCCGATGGTGATCCCCATCAGCGTGAAGACGAAGCGTCCGCGGCGCCTGGTTATGTTCTTGATGACCAGCTTGGAGAGCGTCATTTACCCTCCGATCTTGTGGTTCTTCACAACCTTGAGCTTCTGCGCGATGAACATGTAGCCGGTGGGGAACTTGTGGAACGCTCCGGTGGCCTTGATCTCGTCACCGACCTTGGGCTGCTGCTCCGGGTATTTGACCGGGATGTAGATCCGGTTGCAGTTGGCGCTTTTGCACTGCAGTTCCTTGACGTCCATGATGCCGATGACGGAGTTGTCGTAGGGGGAGACGCCGGCATTGATGCCGGTGATGGTGATGGTGCCGGTGAAGGCCGACGGATCCGGGCCGATGTCGTTCACGTTGAGGGATTTACCCGCGTCTTTGTTGGCCACGCCGAAGGCGATGGCTGCACCGATGAGGATCACGACTGCGATAAGTGCGTACTTTTTCATGCTGATTCTCCTGTAGATGGAATTTCGGATCAAAAGGTGACGCAGGGCGCACCACTGCCGTCGGAGCCGCCTCGGTCCTGGCAGGACCGGCGGTTCCACACGCGCGACAGCGCGCAGTTACGCCTGTTCGGGTGGATAGTCGATGCTGCGCACGTAGGTGCTGAGCGGGTGAAGCCTCTGGGGGGTGAGGGTAAGGGGAACTGCCCCGCCGTCGCGCTGGGGAGTCAGCGCGGGGTAGACCATCAAGGCGATGCAGGAAAAGCAGCTGCAGTCAGGCGAAGAGCAGGGGGCGGGCGCGGCGGGGGCACCGTTGTCGGAATCGCAGCAGGAGTGGGTCGCGGCCGCGCCGATCATGGCGGAAGCCGTCGCCGTGATACCGCTCAGGGTGACGAGGGCCACTACCAGTAACAGGATGGCCATTATGCGCGAGGGACCTTTCTTCACAGCTGACACTTTAGGTAGTTTTTCGCACAGTTGTCAAGGTCAAAAAGCGCCGCTTCAGTGCCGAAAGGCCACAGTGACAGAGCCCGGTTTCGCTGTGAGCAAAAAAACGGCCCGCGGCGCTCCGGTTGAGAGAGAGGCCGCGGGCCTGTGTGCTTGATGGCTGTTGCGGTCGGCCAGCGGCAGGCCGCCGTTAGTACCCCGCCACCACGACTTCGAGGTGGCCGTCGTTGGGGCAGAAGATCAGTCCGTGCACCGGCACGTCCTTGGGGATCAGGGGGCTGTTGCGGATGATGCCGGCGACCCGCTCCACGTTCTCTTCGGGGCAGCTGAAGGCGCCCACCCACTGGCCCAGGTCCGGGTCCAGGGCCTCGATGGCCGCGGGATCCACGCCGCGCTCCACCATCTTGACCTTGAGCTGCTCCACGTCCACCGACCCCATGCCGCAGTCCTTGTGCCCGATGACGAAGATCTCCTCGACGCCGAGCAGGAACACGGCCGCCACGAGGCTGCGGATCACGCCGCCGTTGGGATCGACCAGGGTGTTGCCGGCGTTCTTGATCACCTTGGCGTCGCCGCGCTTGATCCCCATCGCGGGCTCCAGGAAATCAACCAGGCGGGTGTCCATGCAGGTGAAGATGGCAAGCTGCTTCTTGGGGTCTTTCGGGAGGGGAGGGAACGCTCCGGGGCGTACGAATTTTTTATTGTGATTCAGGACTTTGTCGAGAAGAGTCATTGTTCTCCGTTTCCTTGTCGTTAGGTGTGCAAAACGGTTTTTTAAGCCGAAACTCCGCTCAAGTCAAGGAAAAGAGGCCTCCGCCCGGTATACGTGCGGAGGCCTCCCTGTCTAGGCGTTCTGCACGTCCACGACCGCGATGGCGGCCATGTTGACCACGTCGTTGACGTCGTCGCCGCGCTGCAGCACGTGCACCGGCTTGTTCATCCCCATGAGGATGGGGCCGATGGCCTCGGCGCCGCCCAGGCGGCGCAAAAGCTTGTAGCAGATGTTGCCGGAGTTGAGGTCCGGGAAGATGAGCACGTTGGCCGGGGTCTTCAGCTTGGAGAAGGTGAAGCCGTCCAGAAGCTCCGGGACCACGGCGGTGTCCGCCTGCATCTCGCCCTCGACGATCAGGCTGGGCGCGCGCTCCTTGACCAGTTCCACGGCGCGTTTCACCTTGCGGGTCTGCGGGTGGTCCACCGAGCCGAAGTTGGAGAAGGAGAGCATGGCGATGCGCGGCTCGATGCCCAGCATGGCCACCTTCTCGGCCGCCAGGATGGCGGTCTCGGCCAGTTCCTCCGCGGTCGGGTCGATGGTCACCGTGGTGTCGGCCAGGAAGTAGACCTCCTTCTTGAACACCATCATGTACAGGCCGTGCACGCTGGAGAGGCCGGCCTGCTTGCCCAGCACCTGCAGCGCCGGGCGGATCGTTTCGGGGTAGTGGGTGTCGATGCCGCCTAAGAGGGTGTCGGCATGTCCCTGCGCCACCATCATGGTGGAGAACTGCACGCGGGACTTGCGGCGCATGATGCGCTGGCACTCGGTGAGGGTGAGCCCTTTCCTCTGGCGCCTGCGGTACAGCTCCTGGGCGTACTCCTCGGTATGCTCGCTCTCGGTCGGGTCGACGATGGGCACGTCGAGGTCGAGGTTCAGGTCGTCCATCTTCTGCTGGATCTTCTTCTTGTCGCCGACCAGGATCGGCTGGGCGATCCCTTCCTCCACGAGGATCTGGGCCGCGCGCAGGATCTTCTCGTTGTCACCCTCGGGGAAGACGACCTTCTTCGGGTCGCTCTTCGCCTTGTTGATGATCATGCGCATGACCTCCTTGGAACGCCCCTGGGAGGATTCGAGCTGCTCTATGTACTTCGCCATGTCCTCGATGGGCTGGCGCGCCACCCCGGTATCCATGGCGGCCTGGGCGATGGCCGGCGCCACGTGCAGAAGGACGCGCGGGTCGAACGGCTTGGGGATGATGTAGTTCACGCCGAAGGAGAACTTCTCGTTGCCGTAGGCCTTGGAGACGGAGTCGGGCACCTCCTCCTGGGCGAGTTTCGCCAGCGCGTGCACCGCGGCGAGTTTCATCTCCTCGTTGATGGCGGTGGCGCGCACGTCCAGCGCGCCGCGGAAGATGAAGGGGAAACCGAGCACGTTGTTGACCTGGTTCGGGTAATCGGAACGGCCGGTGGCCATGATCACGTCGCCGCGCACCGCGTGCGCCTCCTCCGGGGTGATCTCCGGGTCCGGGTTGGCCATGGCGAAGATGATCGGGTTGGGCGCCATGCTGCGGATCATCTCGGGGGTGAAGGCGCCCTTGACGGACAGGCCGAAGAGGACGTCGGCGCCCTTGGCAGCCTCCTCGAGGGTGCGGAACGGGGTGTCGGCGGCGAAGAGTTCCTTGTAGGGGTTCATCCCTTCCACGCGTCCCTTGTAGATGACCCCCTTGGTGTCGCACATGATCATGTTGTTGGGCTTGACGCCGAGGGCTATGGCGAGTTTGGCGCAGGAGTTGGCCGAGGCACCGGCGCCGTTGACGACGATGCGGATGTCCTCGATCTTCTTGCCGGTAAGCTGCAGAGCGTTGAGAAGGGCGGCCGAGGAGATGATGGCGGTGCCGTGCTGGTCGTCATGGAAGACCGGGATGTTCATGGTCTTCTTCAGTTCTTCCTCGATGTAGAAGCACTCCGGCGCCTTGATGTCCTCCAGGTTGATGCCGCCGAAGGTGGGCTCCAGCAGCTGGCACGCCTTGATGATCTCGTCCGGGTTCTCGGTGTTCAGCTCGATGTCGAAGACGTCGATGTCGGCGAAGCGCTTGAAGAGGATGCCTTTCCCCTCCATGACCGGCTTGCCGGCCAGCGCGCCCAGGTTGCCCAGGCCCAGGACCGCGGTGCCGTTGGAAACGACGGCGACCAGGTTCCCCTTGGCTGTGTACTTGTAGGCGTCGTCCGGGTTCTCCTGGATGGCGAGGCAAGGCTCGGCGACACCCGGAGAATAGGCAAGCGACAGGTCTGCCGCGGTCTGGCACGGTTTGGTGGCAATTACTTCTATCTTCCCTTTTCTACCGCTGGAGTGGTAGTCGAGTGCTCCCAGTTTCTTGCTCATGTACGTCCTCCTTTGACCCATAGGGATGGAGCGGCTGCCCGCCATTGAATCCAGTTCTGCTTGTGAGTTGTGAACTACTTCGTCACGACCACCAGGACCCGCACTTCTTTACCGTCGTGGCTCAGCAGACGGTGCCCGATGCTCGATTCGAAATAAAGGGAATCACCTTCGTGGAGGGTGATCTTCTTGTCGTCCAAGAGGAAATCGGCGTTGCCCTTCATGACGTAGACGAACTCTTCGCCGTCATGGCTGTAGGTGTTGGCCTCGGGCGCCTTCTCGGTCAGGGTGACCATGAAGGCGTCCATCTTCTTGTTCTGCTTGTAGAAGGAGAGGGACTCGTAGAAGTACCCCTGCTTGGTCCCCTCCTTGGAGATGACCCGGGGCACGATGCGCCGCTCGTGCGCGCGCACCACCTCCCATTTGCGGTCATCCTCGTCCTCGCTGAACAGTTGGGCCAGCTTGATGTCGAAGAACTTGGCGATCTTGGAGAGGGTGGCTATCGGGGGGGAAACGTTGTCGTTCTCGATCTGCGAGATCAGGGCCGGGGAGAAACCGGTCTCGTTGGCCACCGCCTGCAGGGTCAGCTTCCGGGCCTGTCTCAGTTTCTTCAGTCTCGACCCGATGTTGTACTCTGACATGACGCTGCTCCTGTGGTGAATAATCCACCGTTTTACTTCGGCTAAAATTATTCAGTTTTGGTAAAAAGTCAATTTAAATAATGAATACAAGAAAAAATTAATCGTGACGATAAGGGCGCGAGGTGACTGAGGGTAGCACGTCCGGCGCCCTTCAGGCAAGGGTGCTTTGGGCGGATAATAAATCACTTCACCCTGTTTTAAAATCGCGTTTACTGATATCGAACCGGCATGCCTGCGCGAGGCGTTTTTTAGGTGCTGACGCTGTGGTCGTGTGACTGGTCCTGCCGCTTGGACAGCACGTGCGAGCCGGGAATTTTTCGAGGCAGGGGGGGGCACGACATCCCCTCTCCCTCTGGGAGAGGGCTAGGGTGAGGGAGCTTGAAGGCGGCAGAGCCCTCACCCGCCCTTCGGGCACCCTCTCCCGAAGGGAGAGGGGACGGGGGGGAGGTGGCCGCTAAACGGTTGGGAACTAAGGTTCGGAGGATGGTGCCTTCAGGAGATGCTCTTGTTCAACTCCTCGAGCAGGGCCGCGAGGTCGGCCTTGTGCACGGTGGCGCCGTGTTCCAGTTGCTCGAAGTCGGCGATCTGGCAGTCGTAGCAGTCCAGGCCGTAACGTTCGAAGACGGGGAGGGTTTGCGGGTAACGCCTGAGGATTTCGCTGATGGTCATGTCCTTGCTGATCATACGGCCTCCTGTGACTGTCCTGCGGGAATAAAAAAAGGCGCTGCTATCCGGCAACGCCTTTCATGCTACCACTGAAAAAAAAGGGGACAGGCTACTTTTACCGCGAGCGGGTTACAAAAGTAGCCTGTCCCCTTTTCCTTGAAACGGGCCATGTCAGTGTCCCGGCCTGAACTTCGCGTCCAGGGCGCTCTTCACCAAGGGCGGCACCAGCTTGTCCACCGGGCCGTTCAGGTGGCTCACTTCCTTCACGATCGAGGAGGAAAGGTAGCTGTAGGGGACCGAGGTCATCATGAACAGGGTCTCGACCTCGCGGGTGATGTTGCGGTTCATCTGCGCCAGCTGGAACTCGAACTCGAAGTCGGAAACCGCGCGCAGACCGCGGATGACCACGGTGGCGCCGGCGCGGCGCACGTAGTCGACCAGGAGCCCCTCGAAGGTCTCCACCCTGGCCTGGGGGCGGTCCTTCAGGATCTCCGTGAGCATGTCGATCCGCTCCTGGACGGTGAACAGGGCGTTCTTTTCGGAGTTTCTGGCGACGGCCACGATCACGCCGTCGAAGATCTTCAGGGCGCGATCGATGATGTCCAGATGGCCGTAGGTTACGGGATCGAAGGAGCCGGGGTAGACAGCCACTCTCAAGGGCACGGTTCACCTCTGTCTGAAAGGGTCAGGAAGGAGAGGGCGGTGTCGCCGTAGACGCGGCGCTCGCTTTCAGCCAGCCTGCCGAAACACGTTGGTACATCCTCTTTGGCGGAGAACTCGGCGACCACGGTGGTGCCGGCGTCGATGAGCGGCGAGGTCGAGAGCAACTCCAGCAACCTTTGCGTGTGCCCCTCGGCGTAGGGAGGGTCGAGGAACACCAGGTGGAACGGTGCTTCGCCGCGGGAAAGCCATCGTACCGCCGCGGCGGCTTCCTGGGTCACCACTTTAGCCCGGTCGGCGAGCCTGGTCACGTCCAGGTTCTTGCGGATCAGCTCCGCGGACTCCCGGTGCGAGTCGATGAACACCGCGCTTTCCGCACCTCGGCTGAGCGCCTCGATGCCGAGGTTGCCGGTGCCGGCGAAGACGTCCAGCACCCGCATCCCGGAAAAGTCGCCCAGGCGGCTCACGAGGATGCTGAAGAGCGCCTCCTTGACGCGGTCCGCAGTCGGGCGCACCCGCTGGTTTTTCGGGGCCAGCAGCTGCCGGCCGCGCGCGCTGCCCGCAATCACCCGCATGAAGAGCATCTCCGGTGTAGGTACGTCATAAAAAGAACAACTCCCTCTTCTGCACAGGCCTTGAGCCTGTGGCAGCGTGTCGGGCGGCAGGTGTGTATGACATTGCGCCGCAGGCTGCTCTATTAGCACGATGCATGGATAAGGTCAATCAAGTTTGCTGTTGACAGGGTTGGCGGCCAGTATATAAATTACCTACTTTTAACTGACTTGAGCAGGGGGGCGGATGAAAGAGGGCAATGCCTTGGAGCGCAGCGATCTGGCCGGCTACGCGGCCACCAGCGCCACATCCCGGGGACGCAAGTACCACGAGGAATTCAGGGACCATCGTCCCGCTTTCGAAAGGGATCGCGACCGCATCATTCACTGTGCCGCGTTCCGGCGCCTGGAGTACAAGACCCAGGTCTTCGTCAACCACGAGGGGGACTACTACCGCACCCGCCTCACCCACTCGCTGGAAGTGGCCCAGATAGGGAAGGGGATCGCGCGGCGGCTCGGGCTGAACGAAGAGCTGACCGAGGCCCTGGCCCTGGCCCACGATCTCGGCCACACCCCGTTCGGGCACACCGGAGAGGAAGTGCTGAACCGGCTGATGGATGGGTGCGGCGGCTTCGAGCACAACCTGCAGTCGCTGCGGGTGGTGGACGAGCTGGAGGAGCGCCACCCCGGCTACAACGGCCTCAACCTTTCCTGGGAGGTGCGCGAAGGCATCGCCAAACATTCCTCCCCCTACGATTCCCCCGCACCTATCTACGCCGAGTTTCTCCCCGGGACGGTTCCCACCGTCGAGGCGCAGTTGATCAACTTCGCCGACGAGATCGCCTACAACAACCACGACATCGACGACGGCCTCAAGTCCGGCTACATCAACCTGAGCCAGCTCAAGAAGGTGGACCTTTGGAACGAGGTGCACGAGGGGATCGTGGCCAGCTACCCGGACATCGACGCGGAGCGCGGCGTGTGCCAGACCGTGAGCGCCCTGATCGGCGTGCTGATCAACGACCTGGTGCAGACCACGGCCGAGAACCTCGTCAAGCTGAAGATAGAGACCCAGGAGGGCCTGAGAAGGGTGAACGTCCCGGTGGTGTCCTTCAGCCCAGCCATGACCGAACGCAACGCCCAGCTTAAGCGCTTCCTGTTCCAGAACCTGTACCGCCACTACAAGGTCGAGAGGATGCGCGTCAAGGCCGAGCGCTACCTGGCCGAGCTGTTCGAGGTCTACCTGAAACACCCGACGCTCTTGCCCATGAAGCACCAGATGAAGATGGAGCGGGAAGGGCGAGAGCGGGTCATCTGCGACTACATAGCCGGCATGACCGACCGTTTTGCCCTGGACGAGTTCAAGCGGCTCTTCGAGCCGTACGAGAGGGTCTGACAATAGAGTTGGTGACAGCGGTTCTGTAAACAACAAATTGCAATTCTGCGACTTGATCCTTACCCAAAAGCTGTGATAATTAGCCGCTCAGGGAAAACACTATCTGTAGAGGTGATCTGGATGGCTTATCTTGAATGGAATGATGCACTGAGCGTGAAGGTGAAGGAGATCGACGACCAGCACAAGAACCTGGTGGACATGCTGAATTCGCTGCACGACGCGCACATGGCGCGGGCGGGGAAGGAGGCGCAGAAGGAAATCATCGCGTCGATGGTGGGCTACGTCGCCAGCCACTTCCAGACCGAAGAGGCGTACATGCAGAAGTACCAGTACCCCGAATTCGTGGCGCACAAAAGAGAGCACGACGAGTTCGCCGCCAAGGCCCTGGACCTGCAGAACCGGGTCGACAACCAGGGGCTCATCTTCACGGCCGAGATCCTGGAATTCCTGAAGCGCTGGCTGCAGGACCACATCATGGGGACCGACATGAAGTACTCGGCCCTGTTCAACGCGTCAGGGTTGCGCTAGGCCGAAGACTTTTCAGACATCGATTTCGCCGGTCCCCTCTCCCTTTGGGAGAGGGGACCGAAGGGCAGGTGAGGGCGCTGCCGGTGACAACCGTGTTGCTCTTGGCAACTCCCCTCACCCTGACCCTCTCCCAGAGGGAGAGGGGATGTGGACCTCAAATATAAAAAGCCTCCCCGGCAGGTCCGGGGAGGCTTTTCTCTTGAGGGGACTGGCTCCGCCAGGTGCCTGTCCCCCTAGTGCTTTGGGAAGGTGGCTGAGCTGAAAGGGGCGTTCCGCTAAAGGGACAGGCACCTTACGGAGCCAGTCCCTTCTGCCCGCGCTTATTTCCCCTTGGGGAGCTCCAGCTTGGGCTCCTTGGCCTGCTTGTAGAGCAGCAGGGTGCGTCCCAGCACCTGCGCCAGTTCCGCCTCGCAGGCGGCGCACAGCTCTTCCGCCACGCTGTGGCGGTCCATGAGGCAGCTCTCCAGCACCTTCACCTTGATCAGCTCGTGGCTGGCCAGCGCCTCCACGGTCTCCTTGATCAGCGCCTCGCTGACGTCGCTCTTGCCCACCTGGATCACCGGCTTGAGGCCGTGGCCGAGCGCGCGGAGAAATCTCTTCTGCTTTCCTGTCAACATCACTTCTTCCTTTGTACCCATGCAGGGTAGGGGGCAAGCCCGGTACGCACTGCAACAAGTCTGCATTATTCCGAAAAACGGTGCGAGCTTTATAGCACTAAAGGCAAATAAAGACAACTAGACGCAGATCAAGATAAAGATTGAGATAAAGATTGAGATAAAGATTGAGATTAAGGGGGGCGGTAAGGGGGGCAGAGCGGCTCCCGATCGAGTATTCACACCCACTTGAGGTTTGGTGCCAATGTCTTTGATTTATTGCTTAATCTTAATCTAAATCTTTGTCTGTTCTTACTCCTTTTCCTTGACTCTGCCGAGGCTCGATGCTACCTTGTCCCAAATTTATTCGTTGCCTTTTAAATTAGCCCCGTGAGGTTAGCAAAGGTGAAGCATAAAGCACTCTTTTACTATCTAAAGAAAGAGCCTTTTCGCCCACCTGCGCGGAAAGGCTCTTTTTAATTACGCGCCCAGGCGCGAGACGAAAACCGATTCACCACAGGCGCTTACGCCGATGACAGGGGGTTATTATGGCTGAAAACACTGTGATACTGGATGGCACCGGCGTAAAAAGGGCCCTGACCAGGATAGCCCACGAGGTGCTGGAGAAGAACAAGGGGGTCGATGGACTGGTGCTGGTCGGCATCAGGACCGGCGGGGTGCACCTGGCCCAGGAACTGGGCGCGCGCCTGAGCGAGATCGAAGGGGTCGAGATCCCGGTAGGGGCGGTGGACATCACCATGTACCGCGACGATATCAAGGGGCACCACGAGCATCTGCCGGTCGGCAAGACCGAGCTTCCCTTCTCCGTGGAAGGCAAGAAGGTGGTGCTGGTGGACGACGTTCTCTTCACCGGCCGCACCATCCGCGCCGCCATGGACGCCATTTTCGACCAGGGACGTCCTTCCTGCATCCAGCTGGCCGTGCTGGTGGACCGCGGGCACCGCGACCTTCCCATCCGTGCCGACTTCGTAGGGCGCAACGTACCGACCAGCCGCAGCGAAAACATCATGGTCGCCTTCGACGCCGATAACAAGCCGACCGAAGTCATCCTGCAGAAATAACGGAACAATGGGGGGCGTAGGGGCGAATAATCATTCGCCCTCCGCGCCTCCTCCCTCATCCGCCCCTGCGGGGCACCTTCTCCCGGAGGGAGAAGGGTTAAGTGAAGCCCTCGCCCTTTGGGAGAGGGTGGCCGGAGGCCGGGTGAGGGAAGGTTTTAGATCAGCTTTAATTCTGTGATGATTAACGCGCCACGTAACGGTGCGTGGCGCAAAACTAGTTTCTGGGGGGGGACCATGGGTTTCAGGCACAAAGACATCATCGCCCTGAAGGATCTGACCAAAGAGGAGATCGAACTGCTCCTCGACACGGCGGACAGCCTAAGCGAGATCAACCAGCGGGACATCAAGAAGGTGCCGACTCTGCGCGGCAAGACGGTGATCAACCTTTTCTACGAGGCCTCCACCAGGACTCGTACCTCCTTCGAGATCGCCGCCAAGCGGTTATCCGCCGACGCCGTCAACATTACCGCGTCGACCAGTTCCGTCGTCAAGGGTGAAACCCTCTCCGACACCGCCGCCAACATCCTCGCGATGAAGCCCGACATCATCGTCATGCGCCACTCGGTCTCCGGCGCCCACGAGTACCTCGCCAAGCGCGTCTCCTGCTCCGTGATCAACGCCGGGGACGGCGCCCACGAGCACCCCTCCCAGGGGCTCCTGGACATGCTCACCATGCGCCAGAAGTTCGGCAAGCTGGCCGGTCTGAAGGTCGCCATCGTCGGCGACATCACCCACAGCCGCGTGGCGCGCTCCAACATCTACGGCCTCACCACCATGGGCGCGCAGGTCTTCCTGGCCGGCCCGCCGACCATGATGCCCCCCGGCATCGAGCGCCTGGGCAACGTGACCGTCTGCAAGGACATGCGCGAGGCGGTGGACCAGGCCGACGTGGTCATGATGCTCAGGATCCAGTTGGAGCGCCAGGGCAAGACCCTGCTCCCCAGCATGCGTGAATACTCCCGCTACTTCGGTCTCAACCCCGCCGTGCTGGCCCTGGCCAAGAAAGACGCCATCGTCATGCACCCCGGCCCGATCAACCGCGGTGTGGAGCTCGCCTCTTCCGTGGCCGACTGCGACCAGTCCGCGATTCTGAAGCAGGTCGAGAACGGCGTGGCGGTCAGGATGGCCATGCTGTACCACGTCTGCGGCGGAGAGCCGGTGGAATAACCAGAGGCCGTTCAACGTTCAACGTTCGATGTTAACCTCATCGCTTCGCCTGGACGTTGACCTTATGAAATCCTGAAGTGAACTAGCCGTTCCGCGTCGGAAGCCACAGGCAGGACGGCAACTCGAACGTTGAACGTTGAACCTTTTAACGGGTTTTAGGAGGGGTTAGAGATGAATCTTCTGATAAAAGGTGGGCGCGTGATCGATCCTTCGCAGGGGATCGACGAAATCATGGACGTGCTGATTGCGGACGGTGTGGTCCTCGAACTGGGGCAGGGGATCGCGACGCCGGAGGGGACCCAGGCCATCGACGCAACGGGGCTCCTGGTCACCCCGGGCCTGATCGACATGCACGTGCACCTGCGCGATCCGGGCCTCGAATACAAAGAGGATATCGCCACCGGCAGCCGCGCCGCTGCGGCCGGCGGCTTCACCTCGGTGGCCTGCATGCCCAACACCTCGCCGGTGATCGACAACAAGGCGGTGGCCAGCTACGTGGTCAACAAGGCCCAGAGCGAGGCGCTGGTCAACGTCTTCCCGATCGGCTCCATCACCAAGGGGAGCAAGGGGGACAGCCTGGCCGAGATGGGCGACCTGAAAGAGGCCGGCTGCGTAGCGGTCTCCGACGACGGCAAGCCCGTGTGCAACTCCGAACTGATGCGCCGCGCCCTCGAGTACGCCAAGGGGATCGGCATCACCGTGATCTCGCACTCCGAGGACCTCGCCCTGGTGGGTGAGGGGGTGATGAACGAAGGGTTCGTCGCCACCGAGCTCGGGCTCAAGGGGATCCCCTGGGCGGCCGAAGATATCGCGGTGGCCCGCGAGGTGTACCTCGCCGAGTTCGCCTCCGCGCCGGTGCACATCGCCCACATCTCCACCGCCGGTTCCGCCCGCATCATCCGCAACGCCAAAGCACGCGGCGTGAAGGTGACCTGCGAGACCGCGCCGCACTACTTTACGCTTACCGACGATGCGGTACGCGGCTACAACACCAACGCCAAGATGAACCCGCCGCTCAGAGGCGAGTCCGACGTGGCGGCCATGAAGGCGGGCCTCGCCGACGGCACCATCGACGCCATCGCCACCGACCACGCCCCGCACCACCCGGACGAGAAGGACGTCGAGTTCAACGTGGCGCTGAACGGCATCGTCGGCCTGGAAACCTCGCTGCCGCTCTCCTTGAAGCTGGTCGAAGAAGGGGTGCTGGACCTTAAAGGGCTGGTTTCGGTGATGTCCTGCAACCCCGCGAAGATCCTCGGGATCGATCGCGGCACCCTGAGGGTCGGCGCGGTCGGCGACGTCACCGTCATCGACCCGGGCAAGGAGTGGCAGGTAGACGCGGCCAAGCTGGAGTCGAAGTCGAAAAATTCGCCCTTCCTGGGGTGGAAGATGAAAGGCAAGGCGGTGTACACCGTGGTCAAGGGACAGGTGGTGTACCAGGCCTAGGGTCTCCTTACCTAGGGGACTTAGGCAACGCCCTCATCCGCCCCTCCGGGGCACCTTCTCCCGAGGGGAGAAGGAACCTGCCCCCTCGCCCTTCGGGAGAGGGTGGCCGAAGGCCGGGTGAGGGGCTTTGAGTGTAAATGAGATACGCGCGTGATGCGCGGCAGAAATATAACGGATTCGGGAGAAGATACATGAAAGCAGTGCTTGCTCTGGCGGACGGCCGGATTTTCAAAGGGAAGGCCTTCGGCGCAACGGGCGAAACCAGCGGCGAGGTGGTGTTCAACACCGCCATGTCGGGCTACCAGGAAGTGCTCACCGACCCCTCGTACAAGGGGCAGATGGTCACCATGACCTATACCCAGATCGGCAACACCGGGATCAACCCGGAGGACATCGAGAGCAACCAGCTCTACCTCTCCGGCTTCATCGTGCGCGAGTACCTCGACTGCTACTCCAACTACCGCGCCACCATGAGCCTGGACGCCTACCTCAAGGAGAACGGCGTGGTGGGCATCCAGGGGATCGATACCCGCGCCCTGACCCGGCACCTGCGCGACAAAGGGGCCCAGAACGGCATCATCTCCACCATCGACTTCGATCCGGAGAGCCTGGTGAAAAAAGCGCGCGCCATCCCGTCCATGAGCGGCCTCGACCTTGCCACCGGCGTCACCTGCTCCGCCCCCTACCACTGGACCCAGGGGCTGTGGGACCTGCAGACCGGCTACCCCGAAGTCGACAAGAGGGACCTGAAATACAAGGTGGTCGCCTACGACTTCGGCATCAAGCTGAACATCCTGCGCTGCCTGGTCTCCGCAGGCTGCGACGTTACCGTCGTCCCGGCTACGTTCCCGGCCGAGTCTGCGCTGGCCATGAACCCGGACGGCATCTTCCTCTCCAACGGCCCGGGCGACCCGGAGCCGATGAAGGAAGTCATCGAGAACATCAAGAAGTTCGTGGGCAAGAAGCCCATCTTCGGCATCTGCCTCGGTCACCAGCTCCTGGGCCTTGCCCTGGGCGGGCGCACCATCAAGCTGAAGTTCGGCAACCACGGCTCGAACCTGCCGGTCATGGACATCGCCACCAAGAAGGTGGAGATCACCGCCCAGAACCACGGCTTCTCGGTCGACATCCTGTCGCTCTCCAACGTCGCCGGCCTCGCCCATGAGAACCTGAACGACCAGACCGTCGAGGGGATGGCGCACAAGACCCTCCCGATCTTCTCGGTGCAGCACCACCCCGAGGCGTCCCCCGGGCCGCACGACTCGCACTACCTGTTCAACAGGTTCGTGGAGTTGATGGAGAAGCATAAAAACTAGGTTGAGGCTGAGGTTAAGGTTGAGAACTTCATCCTTGACCTCACCCTGACCTTTTCTGGTTCCCAAGCTCCAGCTTGGGAACCAACTGCAGCGCAAAGCTCCAGCTTTGCATGTCTAAGTCGAAGCAGGAGCTTCTGGCGCTTTGCGTTCCCAAGCTGGAGCTTGGGAACGAGAAACAAGTTGAAGGAAGCTGCAGTAGGTTGATGAAATTCCAAGAGCTTTATGAAAACGGCGAGCTGTCCCGGCGCATCAAGATGGCCTACGCCCGCCTGGCAGCCTGCGACCTCTGCCCCCATGCCTGCGGTGTGAACCGCTTGAAGGGGGAGACGGGGCTGTGCGAAAGCGGCAAAGAGGTGCGCATCGCCTCCGCCAACGTGCACCGCGGCGAGGAACCGCCCATCTCCGGCACCAAGGGCTCCGGCACCATCTTCCTGTCGGGCTGCACTTTGAACTGCAAGTTCTGCCAGAACTTCCCGATCAGCCAGCTCAGAAACGGCACCGACCTGACGGTGGGACAGTTGGCGGACAAGATGGTGGGGCTGCAGAAGAAGGGCGTGCACAACATAAACTTCGTCACGCCGACCCACTTCACGCCGCAGATCCTGGCCGCGCTCTACCTCGCCATCCGCAAGGGATTCCGGATCCCCATCGTGTGGAACACGAGCGGCTACGAGAGGCTGGATACCTTGGCCCTGCTGGACGGCGTGGTGGACATCTACCTGCCGGACATGAAGTACTGCAACAACGATGTGGCTGTAAAGCTCTCCGGCGCCAAGGGTTATACCGAGGTGAACCGGCGGGCCCTGGCCGAGATGTTGAGGCAGGTGGGGCACCTGGAGTGCGACGAGGACGGCATCGCGGTGCGCGGGTTGATCGTGCGGCACCTGGTGCTGCCGGAAGGGCAGGCGGGGAGTCCGGAAACGCTGGCCTGGATCGCGGAAAACCTGGGGATGGAAACGCACATTGCCCTTATGAGCCAGTACTTCCCGGCGCACGCCGCGGCGCAGACCCCAGGGATAGAGAGAAGGATCACCAGCGACGAGTACGCCGAGGCGGTCGAGGCGCTGGAAAAGTTGGAGTTGGAAAACGGGTGGGTGCAGGAAGAACCGGAGTAACCAAAAAACAAGTTCTACGTTCTATGTTCTACGTTCTACGTTTAAACCTGCCTTCGGTAGGGGCTGCTTAACGTGGAATGTGCGACGACGAGGGACCTGTTTTTTAACGTAGAACTTAGAACGTAGAACGTAGAACTAGATTTACAGATTTACGGGAGATTTAAATGCCTAAACGCACAGACATCAAGAAGATCCTCATCATCGGCGCGGGACCGATCGTCATCGGCCAGGCGTGCGAGTTCGACTACTCGGGCACCCAGGCCTGCAAGGCCCTCAAGGAGGAGGGATACCAGGTCGTCCTCCTCAACTCCAACCCGGCCACCATCATGACCGACCCGGACTTCGCCGACGCCACCTACATCGAGCCGGTGACCCCGGAGGTCCTGGCGAGGATCATCGAGAAGGAGCGCCCGGACGCGGTGCTGCCGACGCTGGGCGGCCAGACCGCTCTCAACACGGCGGTCGCGGTGGCCGAGAACGGCACCCTGGAGAAGTTCGGGGTGGAGCTGATCGGCGCGAAGCTCCCGGCCATCAAGAAGGCGGAGGACCGCACCCTGTTCAAGGAGGCGATGGTAAGGATCGGTCTCGATATCCCGAGGTCGGGTCTGGCGCACAACTACCAGGAATCCATGGATGTGATCAAGCACGTCGGCTTCCCGGCCATCATCCGCCCCTCCTTCACCCTGGGCGGCACCGGCGGCGGCATCGCCTACAACATGGAAGAGTACGAGCGCATGTCCATGGCCGGCATCGAGGCTTCCCCGACCGACGAGATCCTGGTCGAGGAGTCGCTGATCGGGTGGAAAGAGTACGAGCTCGAGGTCATGCGCGATACGGCTGACAACGTCGTCATCATCTGCTCCATCGAGAACTTCGACGCGATGGGCGTGCACACCGGCGACTCCATCACCGTGGCACCGGCGCAGACCCTGACCGACAAGGAATACCAGATCCTGCGCGACGCTTCGCTCAAGATCATCCGCGAGATCGGCGTCGACACCGGCGGGTCGAACATCCAGTTCGGCATCAACCCGAAGAACGGCCGCCTCATCGTCATCGAGATGAACCCGCGCGTCTCCCGCTCCTCGGCGCTTGCCTCCAAGGCGACCGGCTTCCCGATCGCGAAGATCGCCGCGAAGCTTGCCGTCGGCTACACCCTGGACGAGATCACCAACGATATCACCAAGGAGACGCCGGCCTGCTTCGAGCCGACCATCGACTACGTGGTCACTAAGATCCCGCGCTTCACCTTCGAGAAGTTCCCGGCTGCCGACGCGACCCTGACCACGCAGATGAAGTCGGTGGGCGAGGTCATGTCCATCGGTCGTACCTTCAAGGAGAGCTTCCAGAAGGCGCTCCGCTCGCTGGAGATCGGCTCCTGCGGCTTCGAGTCCCGCTTCTTCGGCGTGGGCGGCGACACCCGCCGGGCGCTTACCGAGAAAGAGCGCAACCTGCTCCTCGATAAGCTGCGCACCCCCAACTGCGACCGTCTCTGGTACGTGGGCGACGCCTTCCGCTGCGGCATGACCGTTGAGGAGATCTACGCCCTGACCGCCATCGACCCCTGGTTCCTGCACAACATCCGCCAGATCATCGAGATGGAAGAGTGCCTGAAAGAGGCCGACGTGAAAGCGGGCGGCGACGTGCTGCGCGACACCCTCTGGGACGCCAAGCGCTACGGGTTCTCCGACAAGTACCTGGCCCAGCTCTGGAAGATCACCGAAGGCGAGGTACGCGAGCTGCGTCTGGCCAACGGCGTCAAGCCGGTCTTCAAGCGGGTCGATACCTGCGCCGCCGAGTTCGTCGCCCACACCCCGTACCTCTACTCGACCTACGAGGAGGAGTGCGAGGCGGAGCCGACCGACCGCAAGAAGATCATCATCCTGGGCGGCGGACCCAACCGCATCGGCCAGGGGATCGAGTTCGACTACTGCTGCGTGCACGGCGTGTTCGCCCTCTCCGAGGACGGCTACGAGACCATCATGGTCAACTGCAACCCGGAGACCGTCTCCACCGACTACGACACCTCGGACCGCCTCTACTTCGAGCCGCTCACCCTCGAGGACGTGCTGAACATCGTCGACGTGGAGAAACCGACCGGCGTCATCGTGCAGTTCGGCGGGCAGACACCGCTCAAACTTGCCGTCGCCCTGGAGAAGGCGGGCGTGCCCATCATCGGCACCTCGCCCGACGCCATCGACCGCGCCGAGGACCGCGAACGCTTCCAGGAGATGCTGCAGAAGCTGAACCTGCGCCAGCCCGAGAACGGCACCGCCCGCTCCTTCGAGGAGGCCGAGGCCGTCGCCGACCGCATCGGCTACCCGGTCGTGGTCCGTCCCTCCTACGTCCTTGGCGGCCGCGCCATGGAGATCGTGTACGACGTCGACAACCTGCGCCGTTACATGCACACCGCGGTGCAGGCTTCCCCGGAACACCCGATCCTGATCGACAAGTTCCTCGATGAAGCCATCGAGATCGACGTCGACGCCCTGTGCGACGGCAACATCGCCGTTATCGGCGGCATCATGGAGCACATCGAGGAGGCGGGCATCCACTCCGGCGACTCCGCCTGCTCCCTGCCGCCGTACTCCATCTCCCCGGAGATCGTGGAGGAGATCAGGCGCCAGACCAAGGTGATGGCGCTGGAGCTGAACGTGAAGGGCCTGATGAACGTCCAGTACGCCGTCAAGGACAACCAGATCTACATCATCGAGGTGAACCCGCGCGCCTCGCGCACCTCGCCCTTCGTCTCCAAGGCGACCGGCAGGCCCCTGGCGAAGATCGCCGCCCGCGTCATGGCCGGCAAGACTTTGACCGAACTGGGCGTCACCGAGGAGATCATTCCCGAGCACATCTCGGTGAAAGAGTCGGTGTTCCCCTTCGCCAAGTTCCCGGGCGTCGACACCATTCTCGGACCGGAGATGAAGTCGACCGGCGAGGTCATGGGCATCGGCGACACCTTCGCCAAGGCCTACGCGAAGGCCCAGATGGGTGCCAACGTGAAGCTGCCGACAACCGGTAAGGTCTTCATATCAGTGAAAGACTTGGACAAAAAACATATTGTCAGCGCGGCAAAAAGACTGTATGATCAGGGCTTCGAATTGGTCGCCACGCGCGGTACGGCAACGTACCTGCAGGAAAAGGGCATCCCCGTCCAGGTGGTCAACAAGGTCCTCGAAGGGCGCCCGCACATCGTGGATGCGATCAAGAACAACGAGATCTGCATGGTGATCAACACCACCCACGGCGCCCAGGCAGTGGCGGATTCCTACTCGATCCGCAGGAACACCCTGATCAACAACGTCGCCTACTACACGACGGCATCGGGGGCACGGGCGGCGGTCGACGGCATCATCGCCACGGCACAGTCCAAGCTGGAAGTGAAGTCCATCCAGGAATATCTGAAGTAACCGACCGGGGAGCGCCGCACAAGGCGCTCCCTTTCCAAATCCAGCACATGCAGCACAGCGGGGGGCCTCCAGGCCCCCCTATAAGTTCATCAAGGAGCAAAAAGCGATGTCTCAGACAGTTCCATTGACCAAGGAGAGTTACGAGGCCCTCCAGGAGGACCTTAAACGCCTGATTAAGGAAGAACGCCCCAAGGTGATCCAGGATATCGCCGAGGCGAGGTCGCATGGCGATCTTTCTGAAAATGCGGAGTACGATGCGGCCAAGAACCGTCAGGGTTTCATCGAGGGGCGCATACTGGAGCTGCAGGACAAACTGGCGAGGGCCTACGTGGTCGACCTCTCCAACCTGAAGCCGGACAAGGTGGTCTTCGGCGCCACGGTCACCGTGTACGACACCGCGACCGAGGAAGAGATCACCTACAAGATCGTCGGCGAGGACGAGGCCGACATCAAGCTGGGCAAGATCTCCTGTACCTCGCCGGTGGGCAAGGCGCTGATCGGGCACAAGCTGGATGACACCGTCCGCGTCAGTGTTCCTTCGGGGATGAAGGAATACGAGATCATCGAGATTCGCTACGAGTAGCAGCAGCACCCATCCGTTTCGCACCACAAACAACATGCGCGCCAGCGCGTGACCAGGAGGATTTACATGGCTCAGGTAACCAAGGATATGACTTTTGCCGCAGTGATGAGGATGCACCCGGACGTCGTCAAGGTGCTCGCTAAATACAACCTCGGCTGCATCGGCTGCATGGGTGCTCAGAACGAGTCCCTCGAGCAGGGTTGCGCCGCCCACGGCATCAGCGTGGACGACATCGTCGCCGACCTCAACAAGATCTTCGAATAACCACGACCGGCGCCCGGAGCCTGCTCCGGGCGCCTTTCTTTTCTTCCCATGCCGATCATAACGCTCGCGCCAGACGGGTCGCTCAAGCTTCCGGAACAGCTTAGGGATGCCCTGAAGCTCTCTCCCGGCGATCAGGTCAGCGTCGATGTCGTCGACGGCGTCCTCCGCGTTACCAGGCACGTTCCAGCTAAACCCGCCAACACCGTTACGCCCGTTAAACCAGCACCAGCCTCTGTCGTTTCCGTCCCCGAAGAGTTGAAGACCCCGATGACCGCCATCAAGGGGGTGGGGCCCAAGCTCGCCGATATCCTCGCCAAGAAGGGGATCGCGACGGTCGAGGATGCTCTGTATGTACTCCCCAACCGTTACGAGGACCGGCGCCAATTGAAGCGCATCTCGGAACTGCGTCCCGGCAACTCCGAGGCGTTCTTCGCCACCGTGGTCTCCGCCGAGGCGCAGGTCACCAAGGGGGGACGGCGCTACTTCGAGGCCATCGTCAGGGACGAAAGCGGCAGCCTGCCGCTCAAGTGGTTTAACTTCCATCCCAACTTCCTCAAGAAGCAGTTCTATGCCGGCAGGCGCGGCATCTTCATCGGCGACGTCGCGCAGTTCGGCTTCCAGCGCGAGATGCACCATCCCGAGGTGGAGTGGGCCGGCGAGGGGGAGGGGATCGAAGAGGTCATGGCGCGGGATCCCGAAAACTTCGGCCGGATCCTCCCCGTGTACCCGCTGACCGAGGGGGTGAGCCAGAAGGTCATGCGCCGCATCATGCGCGACACCGTGCCGCGCTACAGCCGCTACGTCAAAGAGGCGCTCCCGGAAGAGCTTTTACGCCGGCATCGCCTCCTGAGTCTTCCGGTGGCGCTCAGGGAAGCGCACCAGCCCGACCCCTCCAGTTCTCTTGCCGATCTCAACAGCGGGCGCTCCGCGGCGCACCGTTCACTGGCTTTCGACGAGTTGTTCTTCCTGCAGCTTGGGCTGGCGATGAAGAAACGGGGCATCGCGCTCGAGGACGGCATCAGCTTCCAGGTCAGCCACCGCTACACCAAGGAACTGCTCAAACTCCTTCCCTTCAGCCTGACGGGCGCTCAGAAGCGTGTCCTCTCCGAGATCAAGGAGGACATGATCGCGCCGCACCCGATGCACCGCCTGGTGCAGGGGGACGTCGGCTGCGGCAAGACGCTGGTGGCCCTCATGGCCGCCCTCATCTGTGTGGAGAACGACTACCAAGTCGCCATCATGGCCCCGACGGAACTGTTGGCCGAGCAGCACTACCTGAACATTCACGGCTACTGCGAGAAACTCGGCATCTCGGTCGCGCTTTTGACCGCCAGCATCAAGGGAAAGAGCGACACCCTGGATAAGATCGCGTCGGGAGAGACACGCATCGTGGTCGGCACCCATGCCATGATCCAGGACAAGGTCGAGTTCCACCGGCTGGGACTGGGCATCATCGACGAGCAGCACCGCTTCGGCGTGGTGCAGCGCGCGCTTTTGAAGAAAAAGGGAAGCAATCCGGACATCCTCGTCATGACCGCGACCCCGATCCCGCGCACGCTTTCCATGACCGTTTTCGGCGATCTCTCCCTCTCGGTGATCGACGAACTGCCGCCGGGGCGGACGCCGATAGAAACCCGCATGGTGCGCGAGTCGCGCCGCCGCGAAGTCTATTCGCTGGTGCGCGAGGAGGTGGGGAAGGGGAGGCAGGCGTACGTCATCTATCCGCTGGTCGAGGAGTCCGAGAAGATCGACCTGAAGGCTGCCGTGCAGATGGCCGAGCACCTGGCCCAGGAGGTATTCCCGGACCTGCGTGTTGCCGTGCTGCATGGCCGGATGAGCGCGGCCGAGAAAGAAGCGGTGATGAAGGGCTTCAAGGCGGGGGAGACCGACATCCTGGTTTCCACCACCGTCATCGAGGTCGGCATCGACGTCCCTAACGCCACGGTGATGGTGATCGAGCACGCCGAGCGCTTCGGGCTCTCCCAGTTGCACCAGTTGCGGGGCAGGGTGGGGCGCGGCAGTGAGCGCTCGCGCTGCATCCTGCTGGCCGGCGACAAGCTTTCCGAGGACGGTCAGAAGCGGCTGGAGGTAATGGTGAAAAGCTCGGACGGCTTCGTCATTGCCGAGGCGGACCTGCAGATCAGGGGTCCCGGTGATTTCCTGGGCACCCGTCAGGCGGGTATGCCGGAACTGCGCGTAGCCGACATCCTGCGCGACGGCGGCGTTCTGGAGCAGGCCCGTAAGGATGCCTTCGCCCTGGTCGAGAAGGATCCGGAGCTGAACCAGCCCGGGCATGAAAGGCTGCGTGGAGAGTTGATGCTGCGTTGGGGCGGGAGGCTGGAGTTGGCCTCGATCGGGTAGGGACTAGATCAGTAGTGGTAGCGAAGCTGAGCGATCAGGACGGCGTCATCATCAACTTTGTAGACGATGCGGTGTTCATCGTTGATTCTGCGAGACCAAAAGCCTGACAAGGCGTGCTTCAAAGGTTCTGGCTTGCCTATCCCTTGATAAGGCGTTCTTTGGATTTCCCTGATGAGTGTGTTGATACGCTTCAATATCTTTTTATCCGCGCTTTGCCAGTGCAGATAATCTTCCCAAGCAAATTCCGAGAAGATCAGCTTCACTCGACAAGCTCCCTTTCGCGTCCTTTGCCTGCTTCCAATTCGGCGACAGATTCCATCAGGCGGCGCACGTTCTTTGGGCTTCTGAGCAGGTACGCCGTTTCTTCAAGTGCCTCATAGTCGTCCAGCGACATCATGACGACTGGTTTAGCAGCTTTCCGGGTGATGATTACCGGGGCATGGTCGTCACATACTTTCTCCATCGTTTCAGCAAGGTTGCTGCGGGCTGAGCTGTAAGTAATTGTATTCATGATTGTCACCCTTTGCTAGTTGTACCGTTAAACGTACAATACTGTACTTTGGGGGGCATGTCAATTCAAGGTAGCGAAGGGTGCAATGGAGAGATGAAGCTTTGAGTAGAGCCGATACCGACATGGTCACCGTCGACAGTGTCTCTTTTTTAGGGCGCAGTGCTGATGGGGGCGTCGTCAAGTTGCTGGACGGCATTTCCTTTGCTGCCAAGGCAGGGGAAATAACGGCCATCATCGGTCCGTCCGGGGGCGGGAAGAGTACCCTGATCCGCCTGATCAACCGGCTTGCCGACCCGAGCGAGGGACGGATCGAGGTCGGTGGGACAGACATCGCCACCATGGACCCGCTTCAGTTGCGCCGCATGGTGGCGCTGGTGCCGCAGAAGCCGTTCATGTTCGAGGGGACCGTGCTCGACAACCTGCAGATGCCGTTTCGCTACCGGCACGAGACTCCGCCTGCAGCGCAAAGCGGGGAGGTAGCCGAGGTGCTGGCGCTGGCGCGGCTGGACCGGGAACTGCTGGAACGGGACGGACGATCCCTATCGCTGGGACAGCAGCAAAGGGTGGGCGTGGCGCGAGCCCTGATCACCAAGCCGCAGGTGCTCCTTTTGGACGAACCGACCAGTGCGCTGGACCGCAGGACTTCGGATGGCCTGGCCGCGACCCTGCGCGAGATCTGCCACGGCAGGAACCTCACCATGATCATGGTGACTCACGACCTGCGCCTGACGGAAAAGGTGGCCGACTACTGTTTCTACCTGGAAGCGGGGCGGATACTGGAGCAGGGAAGGGCTGCCGAGTTGCTGGCACACCCGGCGAGCATGGAGTTGAAGAGGTTCCTGGCGGAGCCTGCGGACCAGGAGGTGTGATGGACAACCAAGGCTTGGTCAATCTCGGTATCCTCGATCTCGTCGTCGCCTACAGTTTGGTGCTGCTCGCGATCGGGCTCGCGAAGCTGAAACGCATCGGCCAGGAGGCTCAGATGTTGTGGGCTTCACTACGGATGGTGTTCCAGTTGCTCGCGGTGGGCTACCTGCTCCACTTCATCTTCGCCGTCAAGCATCCGCTCCCGGTACTGGCCATCCTGCTTGTGATGGGAGGCTTCTCGCTGCAGGTGATCGGCGCGCGCATCAAGCGCAAGATGCCGCGTTTCTACCAGGTGGTGGGGACGGCGCTGTTGGTCGGCTGCGGGGGTGTCACCTTCGTCTTCTGCTCGCTGGTGGTGCACTATTCCCCCTGGTACGATCCCCGTTACCTGATCCCGCTGGCAGGGATGATCATCGGCAACTCCATGAACGGCGCGAGCCTTGCGGCCGAGCGCCTGGGAGCGGAGATGCGGGAGCGGCGCGAGGAAATAGAGACAGCGCTCTGTCTTGGTGCCAGCGCGCGCCAGGCGGCGAAGCCGGCGCTGAGAAACGCCTTTCGCGCCGCCATCATGCCGACCGCCAACACCATGGCCGCCATGGGGATCGTTTCTCTTCCGGGGATGATGACCGGCCAGATCCTCTCCGGTACCGAGCCGATGGTGGCGGTCCGTTACCAGATAGCCATCATGTGCGCCATTACCGGCGCCGTTGCCATCACCGCTTATCTTATAGTGGTACAAGGCTACCGGAGCTATTTCACCAAGGCACAGCAGCTGGAGATGCAGTAGGAATAAACGTAAAAGGGTATCAGGAATTTTCTGATGCAATAGAAAGGGACGCTGAACAAACTCAGCGTCCCTTCTTTTAACCTGATGCCCTCTCCCTCCGGGAGAGGGTGCCCGGAGGGCGGGTGAGGGAGGTGGCCAGGAAAGGAAGGGGACTGGCTCCGACAGGTGCCTGTCCCCTTAATGCTTGGCAAAGATGGCTGAGCTGAAAGGGGCGTTCCGCTAAAGGGACAGGCACCTGACGGAGCCAGTCCCTTCTAGACCACGGCCTTGATATCCGCCACCAGGTTGGCGACCTCCTCGACCCTGGTGTCCCAGGAGCACATGAAGCGGGCGCCGCCGGAGCCGATGAAGGTGTAGAAGTGCCAGCCGCGGGCCCTCAAGGCTTCCAGCGCCTCGGGCGCCATTTCCAGGAATACGGAGTTGGCCTGGCTTTCGAACATGATGCGGACCTGCGGTATCTTCTTGATCTCGTTGGCCAAAAGACGTGCGCAGCTGTTGGCGTGCGTCGCGTTTCTAAGCCATGCGCCGCTCTCCAGCATGCCGATCCACGGGGCGGTGAGGAAACGCATCTTGGAGGCCAACTGGCCGGCCTGCTTGCAGCGGTAATCGAACTCGTAGGCGAGTTCCTTGTTGAAGAAGACCACCGCTTCGCCCACGGCAAAGCCGTTCTTGGTCCCGCCGAAGGTGAGGACGTCAACGCCGGCCTGCCAAGTGATCTCCTTGGGCGCGACGTTCAGGGCCGCCACCGCGTTGGCGAAACGCGCTCCGTCCATGTGCACCCGCAGGTCGAACCGCTTCGCCAGTTCCCCGATTGCCTGCAGTTCGGATACGGAGTAGAGCGTGCCCAGTTCGGTCGCCTGGGTGATGCTCAGGGCCCGCGCCTTGGGGTAGTGGATGTCGCTGCGCTTGGTGATGGTGTGCTCGACGGCGTCGAGGTTGATCTTGCCGTTGTCGCCCGGCACCAAAAGCACCTTGGTGCCGTTGGAAAAGAACTCGGAGGCGCCGCACTCGTCGGTCTCGATGTGCGCCATCTCGTGGCAGACGATGGAGTGGTAGGACTGGCACAGTGATGCCAGCGCCAGCGAGTTGGCCGCGGTGCCGTTGAACACGAAGAAAACCTCGCAATCCTTCTCGAATAGCTCCCGGATCTTCTCGCACGCCTGCGCGGTCCAGCGGTCGTCGCCGTAGGAACTCGCCAGCCCGCTGTTGGCCTCCGCCATCGCCTGCCATGCTTCGGCGCAGATCCCCGCGTAGTTGTCGCTGGCGAAATGGTGCTTGAGTTCGCTGTGGTGTCCTGTGTTTATCATCGCTTCCCCTTTTGGCGCGGCAGGTGCGCCTATTGTGCGTGTGCCGGTATGGCCAGGTCGAAAAAATTATTATAAGGAGAAACCGGTGTCAACCGATAACTTACCGTCACCCCTCGGCGGCGACGCTCACGCTCGCTTCGCTTTCGGCGCCATCGGGAAGCAACTCGGAAACGACCATGCCGGCAAGGATGAGAACTGCCCCGAGCAAGCCCAGGACTCCCAGCCTTTCGCCGGCAGCGTAGTATGCGTAGGCTGCGGCAAAGACGGGTTCGGTGCAGAAGATCAGCGCGGTATGGGCGGGGCTGATCCACTTCTGCATGGTGGTCTGCACCAGGAAGGCGAAGATGGTGGCGATCAGCACACAGACCACCAGGGTCCCGAGCAGTTCCGGGTGCCAGACGAAGACCTCCTGCCCGCGCACCTGTGCCGAGGCAAGGCTCAGGAGGCCTACCACCGAGAGTTGCAAGGTGGTGAGCAGGTAGACGTCGCTGTCGGCGTGGCGAGCGAAATGGCTGGTGTAGAGCAGGTGCAGCGCGACGCAAGCCCCGCAGATGGCGCCCAGGATATCGCCGACGTTGAAGCTCAGGCTGCCGTCGGTGCAGAGCAGGAACAGCCCGGGTGTCGCCAGGCCTACCCCCCACTTGATCCCTGTTCCCACGGTATGTCTGAATATGGCGCCTCCGAAGAGGGGCACCAGGAGGACGCTGAGCCCGGTAAGAAAACCGGTGTTGGACGCGCTGGTGTACTTCAGGGCGACGGTCTGGAAGGCGTACGATGCAAATAAGAGAATGCCAAGAATGGATCCATGCGTGAGTAATTTAATTTCAACTCTGTTAGTGCGCGTTAAGGCGATGGGTAGCATGATTGCAGCTGCGATTAGAAATCTTTGAGACAGGAAAACGAATACGTCCACCCTGCTGATGGCGTCCTTCACCACAGTGAAAGTTACGCCCCAGAAGAACGTCGTTATCAAAAGAAGTATACCCGCGCGAATTTTTTTCACAGATCCCAAAGTAATTTTGACCTCATAAAACCTTGAATTTCTTAAATTGTGGTATGACAAGTTAACATGGGCTTAAAACGAGCGCAATCCATAATTAATAAGTGGTTGACAAGAGGGTGGAATAGCTTTAAAAGTATGCGGCGATAAGCTAAATGGTGTATTCCGTTTAATATTAAAGACAATTTATGGAGGAAGCATGAAAGCACTTCGTACTCTGACTGCAGTTTTGGCTTTGGGACTCTGTTTTGTGTCCGCGGCTTTCGCCGCACCGAAGGCGATCACTGTCGCGTCCGACGCAACCTGGCCGCCGATGGAGTTTGTTGACGCCAACAAGAAGATCGTCGGTTTCGACATCGACTTCATGACTGCCGTCGCCAAAGAGGCCGGCCTGCAGGTCACCTTCAAGAACACCGCTTGGGACGGCATCTTCGCCGGCGTTGAAGCGGGCCAGTACGACGCCATCATCTCCTCGGTTACCATTACCCCGGAGCGCCAGGCCAAATACGATTTCACCAACCCGTATGTCCAGATCGGCCAGATTCTCGTTGTGCCCAAGGCTGAGAAAGGCACCAAGATCGCTGACCTGAAGGGGAAGAAGGTTGGCGCTCAGATCGGCACCACCGGCGCCATGGAGGTGAAGAAAGTTGCCGGCGTCGAGCTGAAGACCTACGACGAAGTGGGCCTTGCCTTCGAGGACATGGCTGCCGGCCGCATCGCCGGTGTCGTCTGCGACGAGCCGACCGCCATTACCTACGCCCTGCAGAAGAAGGAGTACAGCTCCAAGTTCAAGATCGTGGGCAAGTCCTTCACCAAAGAGGCCTACGGCATCGTCGTCAAGAAAGGCAACAAGGACCTGGTGGCCCAGCTGAACAAGGGGATCGCAGCGGTTCAGAAAAAGAAGATCGACGTACAGCTCAAGAAAAAGTGGCAGCTTAAGTAACAACCCAAAGCTCCTGCAGAATGGAACGCTACCCGACGGTAGTAACCGATTCTGCAGGAGCTTTCTGTAACAGAAACAGCAGCACAGCAGCGCATCAACAAAAGCCGGTACACCGGCCCGGGGCGGTCACAAGAAAGCATGAGTACTGAAGCAAAAAAGCAGATCATCGATGTAGGGGACGGCGCCGCCATCCCCCGTAAAAGCGACCGCGGCCTCTTTACCGCCTGGCGCATAGCGTTCTTTGGCGCCATCGGCACCATTGCCTACCTGGTCTGGAGCAAGCCGGACCCGTACCTCAACATTATCAAGTTCGTTCCCGACGGCATCGCGGTAACCTTCCAGGTGACCCTCGGGGCGATACTGCTGGCCATCGTCATCGGCCTCATCACCGGCCTGGGCCGTATCTCCAAGAACCGCTTCTTCAACGGCGTTGCCTCCCTCTACGTCGAGGTCATCCGCGGCATCCCGCTCCTGGTGCAGATCTTCTACATCTACTACGCACTGGGCACCATCGTGAAGGTCCCGGCCATCCTTTCCGCCATCATCGCCATGGCTGTATGCTACGGCGCCTACATGGGCGAGGTGGTACGCGCCGGGATCGAGTCGATCGCCAAGGGACAGCGTGAGGCAGCCCTCTCCCTGGGGATGAACGGTCGCCAGACCATGATCCACGTCATCCTCCCCCAGGCGGTGAAGGTGATTCTCCCGCCGGTGGGCAACGAATTCATCGCCCTCTTGAAGGATTCTTCGCTGGTCTCCATCATCGCGGTCGCCGACCTTTTGCGCCGCGGCCGCGAGTACGCCTCCGAGTCCTTCACCTATTTTGAGACCTACACGGTCATCGCGCTGATCTACCTGATCATCACCTTGTTCTTCTCGAAGATCATCGGCGTAATGGAGGAGCGTGTCAGTGTCAACAAATAGCCGCAGGAAAATGGTAGAGGCGAAAGAAATCATCAAGGTCTACGGCTCCTTCCGTGCCCTGGACCGGGTGTCCCTGGATATTTACGACGGCGAGAAGGTGGTCATCATCGGGCCTTCCGGTTCCGGCAAGTCGACGCTCCTGCGTTCCATCAACAGGCTGGAGGAGATCGACCGCGGCACCATCGTCGTGGACGGCATGGACCTCTACGACCCGAAGACCGACATCACCAAGGTGCGCGAGGAGGTGGGCATGGTGTTCCAGTCCTTCAACCTCTTTCCGCACAAGACCGTGCTGGAGAACCTGACCCTGGCCCAGATCGTGGTGCGCAAGCGCTCGAAGCAGGAGGCCGAGGAGAAGGCGATGATGCTTCTTGAGCGTGTGGGCCTCGCCGCCAAGGCGAAGTCGTACCCGGGCAAGCTTTCCGGCGGTCAGCAGCAGCGCGTGGCCATCGCCCGTTCGCTCGCCATGGACCCGAAACTCATGCTGTTCGACGAGCCGACCTCCGCGCTCGACCCCGAGATGATCGGTGAGGTGCTCGACGTCATGAAGGACCTCGCCAAGGACGGTATGACCATGGCCGTGGTGACGCACGAGATGGGCTTCGCGCGCGAGGTGGCCGACCGCGTCATTTTCATGGACGCGGGTCGCATCGTGGAGGAGGGCACGCCAGAGCACTTCTTCACCGCGCCCACGCACGAGCGCGCCAAGTTGTTTTTGAGCCAGATATTGTAGTTCATTGCTGGCCCCTGCGTCAGCAGGGGCCAGTTCTGTATCTGCAATCTGTTTATTTAATAAAAGGAAAGGGGGGACAGGTTTCTTCTCAGTTTAGCCTGGCAACACAGTTGTACAAAAAGCTGTAATGCAATTACTACACAACGAGGAGGCAGTATGAAAAAAAGCAACAAGAAGCTGTTAGTAGTAGCCATCGCAACCGCACTCACCGCAGCATCCGCAGGCTCCGCTCTCGCTCTCGAGAACCAGTTCAACGGCGCATTCACCACGTTCTTCGACGCTGGCAACTTCGCTTCCAGCGGTGTTTTACAGAAGGATGCCCCCAATGCGAACTACTTCGTACAGCGTGTGCGCCTTGGTTACACCGCAAAAGCTGACGACCACGTCAAACTGGTCACCAAGTTCGAGTTCGACTACAACTTCTGGGGCAACGGTTCCTACAGTGTTGGCCGTGGCCAGGGTGGCGCTATCGGTGCCGACTCCGTCAACATGGAAACCAAGCACCTCTACCTCGACCTGAACTACCCCATCCTCAACACCAAAATCGGTATGATGCCCTACAATGACTCCTTCAAAGGCGTTGTGTTCGACGGCGACATGGCTGGTGTCCTCCTTTCCCACGAGTACAACAAGGCCAGTGTTTCCGCGGGCTTCTTCCGCTTCAACGATGCCACTAAGGATGCTGACACCGTCGACCCTACAGATGGACGCCAGCAGGATTACACCCGCCTGGGGCACGCCACTAACGACATGTTCTCCCTCGATGCCAAGTACAACGTGTCCAAGGACCTGAGCCTCGGCGCTGCTTACTACTACATCAAGGACAACTCCACCAACAACTCCGGCAGCGATGTTGTTGCCAACCACGTTAAGATTCACAACCTGGGCGTCAATGCTGCCGCCAACGTCGGTCCGGTCGCTCTGAGCGGCTTCTTCCTGAAGCAGTTCGGCGATTGGGCAGCCAATGTCGATGCTAAGGGCTACGCTGTCAACGTCGGCGCCAAGATGCCGCTGGCTGGCGGCACGCTGCGCTCCGAATTCCTCTACGTGACCGGCGGCGACAAGGCGTTCTACGTCGCAAACGGCCCGGGCGGCACCGAAGGCGGCCAGTTCTACGATGCCGAGATGATCATGCTCGGCCGCGACAAGTACGCCACCTCCATCGACAACGCCATCATCTACGACGTGAACAACGGCGGCCGCGGTGTGGCAATGGCTGCTCTTGGCTACGACTACACCTTCAACGACAAGGTATCCGGCAGCGTCAACGCCGGTTTCGCCGCTGTTGCTGAAGACAAGACCCAGGCTGGCAGCGACTACCTCGGCACCGAGATCAACGCGGAAGCTTACTACAAGCTCACCGCTAACGTGACCCTTGGCGCACGTGCCGGCTACCTCTTCCTCGGCGACTACTTCAAGGCGCTCGACGCAGACGACCCGTACGACGTGAAACTCATTGTGAAGTACAACTTCTAAGACAGATACTTCCTCCTCTCCGGTTCAACCAGAGCCGGAGAGGAGGAATTCAGTGCCACTGTCTTGACAATCGAGTAGTGACAATTAGAATCTGTTGACGTACTGAAGCTGGACCTAACAATGTGATTAATCAACCCAAGGAGGTAGTCTGCATGAGCTTTAAGAAGATCAGCGCGCTGCTGCTCGTAGCAATGCTCGCAGTCGGTGCATTCGGCTGCAAGAAGAAAGAAGAGGCCCCGGCCCCTGGCGCCGAGGCGGCGAAACCCGCCGGCGACACCATCAAAATCGGCTTCCTCGGCGCCCTCACCGGCGACGTGGCCATGTTCGGCAAGCCGACCCTCGAAGGCATGAAAATGGCTGCCGACGAGATCAACGCAGCCGGCGGCGTCCAGGGCAAGAAGATCGAGATCGTCGAAGCCGACAACCGCGGCGACAAGCAGGAAGGTGCTTCCGTTACCCAGAAGTTCATCTCCCGTGACAATGTCACCGCCATCGTTGGCGACCCGACCACCGGCATCACCAAGGTTGCCGCTCCGATCGCTCAGAAAGCCGGCGTCGTGCTCCTCTCCGCAGGCGCAACCGGCCCGGGCGTCGTCGAAGTGGGCGACTTCATCTTCCGCGACACCCTGCTCGACTCCATCGCGATTCCCGCCTGCATCGAGTACTTCGCGAAAGACCTCGGCTTCAAGAAAGTCGCCATCATCACCTCCGACAACAACGACTACTCCGTCGGTCTGTCCCAGACCTTCCGCGACGCAGCCGCCAAGGTTCCGTCCATCAAGATCGTTGCTGACGAGAAAGTCAAAGACGGCGACAAGGACTTCTCTGCTCAGATCACCAACATCAAGGCGAAGAAGCCGGACGTCATCCTGTTCTCCGGTTACTACACCGAAGGCGCTCTCATCATGAAAGAGGCCCGCAAGCAGGGTCTGAAGGCTCCGATGTTCGGCGGCGACGGCCTGTTCTCCCCGAAATTCATCGAACTGGGCGGCCCGGCCGTCGAGGGCTCCATGTCCGCTCTGGGCTTCTCCACCGAGCAGGCAGCCCCGGCTACGGCCAAGTTCATCGAGTCCTTCAAAGCCAAGCACAACGGCGAGCTCCCGGGCCTGTTCGACGCCCAGGGCTACGACGCTGTGATGCTGCTGGCCGACGCTATGAAGCGCGCTAACAGCGTGGACCCGAAGGTCTTCAAAACCGCTCTGGCACAGACCAAGAAGTTCGAAGGCGTTTCCGGCACCATCAGCATGCAGGCCAACCGCGAGCCGATCAAGAGCCCGCTGTCCCTGCTGGTTGTGAAGGACGGCAAGTTCGTCCTCAAGGCAAAAGTACCCGTCAAGATGGACTAATGCCTGAAAACGCAGTACCGACGGCCCCTGTTTCGGCAGGGGCCGTTTTTTTTAACCCTAAACCGTTTAACAGGGATAAAGGGGATAAAAAGGATAACGGCTAAAACCTGTCAGGGATTAACCCATAAGGGTTTAGGTGTGGTTTTATCCCTTTTATCCCCTTCATCCCTGTTTGTTTATCCTTGGCCTTTGACTCAGCCTTTGCTGTTGCCGATTACCCTTGACAACTCTGATAGGAGAATTTATATTTCGTATCGTTAAAGGGGAGTAGTTATCGGCCACAGAAAAAGGCCGACCCGGACTTCGTCAATACGGTCGCAAGACCCGGAGCCGGGACAGTTAACCTGTCAACAAGACCTTTATCCTGGTAACTATATGCCGAGGGTAAAGGTCTTTTTATTTACCCTCGGCCGAAACAAGTCCTTCGGGACACAACTCTCGTAGAGGTAAATGTCATGCAAAGACTAAAAACAACTTTCCTGTTAGCTCTTCTCACCGTCCTCATGGTGACCATGGGGCAGGCCCTCGGGGGGAGGTCCGGCATGATGATGGCCTTCGTCCTCGCCCTCGGGATGAACTTCTTCTCCTACTGGTTCTCGGACAAGATCGTGCTGCGCATGTACGGCGCACAGGAGATCGGCCCGCAGGACCACCCCACCTTCTACAACCTGGTGCGCAACCTCGCTGCCCGGGCCGGGCTCCCCATGCCCAAGGTCTACATCATCCCGTCCGACAGCCCCAACGCCTTCGCCACCGGCCGCAACCCGGAGCACGCCGCGGTCGCCGCCACGGAAGGGATCCTGCGCATCCTGTCCCCCGAGGAATTGGAAGGCGTGATGGCGCACGAACTGGCCCACGTGCAAAACCGCGACATCCTGGTGGGCACCATCGCCGCCACCTTCGCCGGCGCCATCTCCATGATCGGCAACATGCTGCAGTGGGGCGCCATGCTCGGGGGCGGCCGCGGCGATGACGAAGAGGGGGGCGGTATCGGCGGCCTGGTCGGCTCGCTGGCCATGGCCATCATCGCCCCCATCGCCGCCATGCTGATCCAGATGGCGGTGTCGCGCTCGCGTGAGTACCTGGCCGACGCCTCCGGCGCCGAGATCTGCGGCCGGCCGCTGGCGCTCGCCTCGGCACTCAGGAAGCTGCACATGGCATCGCAGGCGCTGCCGATGCAGGAGGCTCGGCCCGCAACGGCGCACATGTTCATCGTGAACCCGTTGACCGGTGGCGGTGTCATGCAGCTCTTCTCCACCCACCCGCCGATGGAGGAGCGCATCGCGCGGCTGGAACAGATGGCGGTGCGGCGGTAATACCGTCCCATCCTCCCTCGCCCTCCGGGAGAGGGCCGGGGTGAGGGCCGGGGTGAGGGCAGGGCAACCAGCAACTTGTCACGATGTGGCAAGACCCCTCACCCGGCCTGCGGCCACCCTCTCCCAGGGGGAGAGGGGACCTGTAGGGGCAAATAATTATTTGCCCAGCCGCCGGTGCCCTAGCCTGTGCCGATGGCGCGAGAGGTTATGACGCGATCAAGGGGGGCGAATGATTATTCGCCCCTACAGTACGCCGCGTTCCCTTACAGGGACGCGGTTCTATAGGAGACATAATGGACTGGCTTACCGACCCGCAGGTCTGGATGGCACTGGTGACACTGAGCGCACTGGAGATCGTGCTCGGCATCGACAACATCATCTTCATCTCCATCCAGGCCAGCAAACTCCCCGCAGCCCAGCAGGAGAGGGCGAGACTGACCGGCCTCGGCCTGGCGATGTTCATCCGCGTGGCGCTGCTCTTCTCGCTTTCCTGGCTCATGGGGCTCACCACGCCGCTGTTCACCCTTTTCGGCAATGATATCTCCGGCCGCGACCTCATCCTCCTCTCCGGCGGCCTCTTCCTGATCTGGAAGAGCACCATGGAAATCCACGAGAAACTGGAAGGGGACGAGGTGGTGCATGCCGCCAAGGTCGGCGCCACCTTCGGCGCGGTCATCGTGCAGATCCTGCTGCTCGACATCGTCTTCTCGCTCGACTCCATCATCACCGCCATCGGCATGGCGAGCCAGCTCTTCATCATGGTCACCGCCGTGGTGATCGCCGTTGGTTTCATGATGCTCTTCTCCGGCAAGATCAGCGCCTTCGTGGAAAAGCACCCGACCATCAAGATGCTGGCTCTCAGCTTCCTGCTCCTGATCGGCGTCTCGCTCATCGGGGAGGGCTTCGATATGCACATCCCCAAGGGGTACATCTACTTCGCCATGGCTTTCTCGGTCATGGTGGAAATGCTCAACCTGAGGATGAGGCGGGGCAAGCCGGTCAAGCTGCATGAGCCGCATCTTGATACTGAGATCAGGGGCGAGTAATTCGCCCCTTTTGTCTTGACACTGTCTTTATTCATTCGTTATCTTCACCAACGCATGCGTAATTCATTCCCCGTCAAATTCTGCTCCTTCCTGCTGCTCGCGGTGATTTTCTGCACCTTTTTGAGCGGCGCCTGTGACAACGCGCACGCCCTGGAGGGCTGCGGGACGGCCGCTGACTGCATGCAGGCCGCTTCCCATGTCGACCGTGGCTGCGACACCCCCGACTGCCCCTTGCAGGGCGACGCCGGCCATGACAACTGTGACTTCTGCTGTGACTGCGCCTGCCACGTCTCGTTGAGCGTCGGTCATTTCTCCCTCGACTACCATCCTGTTTTTGCCGCTCTCCATACCTTCGACCGCTTTACCTTCATACCCGAAGTTTTCCTCTCCAAGTTCGTTCCCCCGCAGTTACGCGCGTAACACCCCTTTCACGGCCGTAGTACGTCCTTTGCCGGAGCCTGTTCTCCCGGCGTAGTCGTGCCGTGTTCTGCCTTATCTCTTTTCCTTTTCCAATTGCTTTCAGGAGGTTTTTCTTGGCAACCAACCCCTTCAGCGGCGCATGCCTAGCCGTGGCCGTCGCCTTGTCTCTATTGGCAGCCGTACCCGTATGGGCGGAGCCGCAGCCACTTTCACTGCAGCAGGCCGTGGCGGCTGCGCTCGACAACAGCCCGGAGCTCGTCTCTTTGCGCAAAGAAGCCGGTGTCTTTGACGCCGCCGCAGTACGGGCCGGGGTAATCCCCAATCCAACGCTGGAACTGGAAGCGGCCACCGGCGCGCTTACCGGCAGCAGCGACGACAGCAACGTTTCCGTTGGTATCTCGCAGGAGTTCCTGCTGGGGGACAAGCGCCTCAAGCGCCGCACCGTGGCGGAGCGTGACCTTGCAGGCTACCGCTGGCAGGTGGCGGACCGCGAGCGCGCTCTCAAGGAGCAGGTGCAGGCGGCTTACTGCGACGTGCTGCTCGCCCAGGAGCGGGTCGGACTGGCCCATCATTCCATCGATCTCAACAAGCAACTGCTGCAGGTGGCGGCGGATCGCTTGACGGCGGGAGACATCCCAGAACTTGAGATGTACCTGGTCCGGGTCGAACTGGTCCGCAGCGAGGCCAACCTGATCGAGCTGCAGCGAACCCTGCTGGACAGCAGGGCGAAACTGTTCGCGCTCATGGCCCTCCCGCCGACAGCAGCGCCGCTTTTGGGTGGGACGTTGAACCGCAATGACGTTCGCATAAAGGGGGTGGGGGACCTGAAGCAGGCTGCCATGCAGAGCCGTCCCGACCTGAAGGCGCTGCATGCAGCTATGCAGAAGAGTGACGCCGAGGTCGTGCTCGCCGAGGCGGAAGGGATTCCCAACCTTACCGCCGGCGTCGCGCTGAGCCGCGACACTTCATCCATGGAGATCGGGGGCGTCGAGGGGCGGGAAACGTCCTACACCATAGGGCTGAAACTCTCGATGCCGATCCCGGTCTTCGACCGAAATCAGGCCGGGCAGCAGGAGGCGCGGGCCAAACGCTCCAGCGCCGAGATCCGGCTACAGGGTGCGGCCGTGAGCGTGGAGCGAGAGGTAGAGAGCGCACACGCAAGCCTCGCCAATGCCGAAAAGGTGCTCTCCCTGTACCGTTCGGATATCCTGCGCCAGCTCGACGAAAACCTGAAGCTGACCCAGGAGGCCTACCGTCTCGGCGAAGTCGGCATCCTGGCGGTGATCGAGGAGCAGAAGAAGTACTTCGAGGTAAGCGACCGTTACCTCGCCGCCCTGCACGCAAGGCAGGTAGCTCTCAACGAACTGGAATCGGCGGTAGCCGCTGACATCAACGGAGGTGCGCAGTGAACAAGAAGGGAATCATCATCGGCCTCATCCTGACCATCGCGCTCGGGGGCGGTGTCGCCTACCGGCTGATCAACACTCCGGGAAGTGGCGGGCACGCCGAACATGGCGAGGCGGCACATGGCGAAGAGAAGGACGCTCACCTGGAAGAGAAGGGGGGGCACGTCGAGGGCAAGGAAGAGAAGGGACACGACGAGCATGGCGAGAAGCTCGTCAAGATGGCCGCAGAGGTGCAGAAACAAAATGGAGTGACGGTGGCTGCTGTCAAGAAAACGCAGATGCCTGGCGTTATCAGTGCGACCGGCAAAGTCGAGGCCAATGCCGACCGGATCGCGCACGTGTCGCCGCGCATTCCCGGTAAGATCGTGGCTGTAAAGGCCTCGCTTGGCGATGGCGTGGGGGCGGGGCAGGTACTGGCGATCCTGGACAGCGTGGAATTGGGCGAGGCGCTGAGCCGCTACCACCAGTCCAAGACCAGGCTGGCCCTGGCCCAGTCCAACATGGAGCGGGTAAAGGTCTTGGTGGACAAGAAGATCGCGGCCAGAAAGGAGATCCTCCAGGCGGAGACCGATTTCAAGACGGCGCAGACCGAACTGCACACCGACCAGGAACGTCTTTCACTGTACGGCGTCTCGGCAGCCGACCTGAAGGCGGATAGAAAACCGCTGCTGCCGGTGCGCGCGCCCATCGGCGGTGTCATCACCGAAAAGCATGCCATCGTCGGCGAGCTCTCCGACCCCGCCAAGAGTCTTTACACCATCGCCGACCTCTCCTCGGTATGGGTGCTGGTGGACATCCACGAGAAGGACATTGCCAAGGTGCGCCGGGGGCAGAGCGCGACCGTCTCCGTCAGCGCCTTTCCCGAGAGCAAGTTCCGCGGCCGCATCACCTACCTGGCTGACGTCGTCGACCAGGCGACCCGCACCATCAAGGCCAGGGTCGAGGTCGCCAATCCGGGCCGTAAGCTGAAGCCGGAGATGTTCGCCACCGTGGAGCTGGCTACTGCGGCGGACGCAGCGCCGGTTCTGGCCGTGCCCGAAGAGGCGGTCGTCGAACTGGAGGGGAAGAAGCTCGTCTTCGTTGCCGAGGGTGATGCCGCCTTCGAGGCGCGCAAGGTTGAATTGGGGCGGACGTCGGGCGGCCTGGTGGAAGTCGTCTCCGGCCTCAAGGAAGGGGAGCGGCTGGCGGTGAAGGGGGGCTTCGTCCTAAAATCGGAGCTGCAAAAGGGCGAAATCGAGGGGCACGACCACTAAGGAGACCAGCACCCATGCTTGAAAAAACAGTCGCATACATGCTGAAGCAGAAGGGTATGGTCATCTTCGCTGCGCTGGTGATCGTCGTCTTCGGCTTCTATTCCTATCAAAAGCTCCCCATCGACGCGTTCCCTGATGTCACCAATATCCAGGTCGAGGTGGTGAGCCATGCCGATGGGCTCTCTGCGGTGGAAATCGAGCGCAACGTCACCTATCCCATCGAGATGGCGATGCGCGGACTTCCCGATATCGAGCAGCTCCGCTCGGTGACCAAGTTCGGCCTCTCCATTGTCACCGTGGTGTTCAAAGATAACGTCGACATCTACTTCGCCCGGCAGCTGGTCTTCGAGCGGCTGGCGGAGGCCAGGGAGAAAGTCCCAAAAGGTGTCGAGGTCGCCATGGGTCCCATCGGCACCGCCATGGGTGAGATTTACCAGTACACCTTGGAAGGGAAGGTGCCCCAGAACCCGGATGAGCGGCGCGCCTACCTCACCAACCTGCGCACCCTCCAGGAGTGGGTCATCACTCCGCAGTTGAAGAGCGTCCCGGGCGTCAACGAGATCAACTCGTTCGGCGGCTACTTCAAGCAGTACCAGGTGGAGGTCTCGCCGGACAAGCTGCTCAAGTACGGGGTAACGGTGGCGGACGTGCACGACGCCATCGGCAGCAACAACAGCAACGTCGGCGGCAACGTGCTGGAGCGGGGTGCCGACCAGTACATCGTGCGCGGGGTGGGGCTCATCCAGAGTACCGGGGATATCGAGAACATCGTCCTGAAGTCGCAGGGGGGGACGCCGGTCTATCTGCGCGACGTGGCCCAGGTCAAGGTCGGCGAAGCGGTACGCATGGGCGCCGCCATCAAAGACGCCGCCGGCGAGGCGGTGGGGGGCATCGTGATGATGCTCCGTGGTGAAAACAGCCGCGACGTGGTGGCCCGGGTGGCCGCGAAAGTGAAGGAGATCAACGAGAGCAACATGCTCCCCGAGGGCGTCAAGCTCGTGCCGTACTACGACCGCAGCGACATCGTGAAGGGAAGCGTGGGGACGGTGAACAAGGCGCTCGTCGAGGGAGCCATACTGGTCCTCATTGTGCTCTACCTGCTGCTTAACAGCATCCGGGGCAGCGTCGTCGTGCTCCTGGCGCTGCCGCTGTCGCTTCTGGCCACCTTCATCGTCATGAAGCTGACCGGCATCACCGCCAACCTTATGTCCCTGGGCGGCCTGGCCATCTCGATCGGCATGATCATCGACACCACCATCATCCAGGTGGAGAACGTGCAACGCCACTTGAGCGAGGCAGGCGAACGGGAGCCGAAACTGAAGACAGTGTTGAAGGCCGTGATGGAGGTGCGCAAACCCAGCATCTTCGGGGAGCTGATCATCGCGCTCACCTTCATCCCCATCCTGACCCTGGAGGGGATCGAGGGGAAAATGTTCGGCCCCCTGGCCATCACCGTCGCCATCGCGCTCCTGGCATCGCTGCTTCTTTCCATCTTCGTCATCCCCGTGCTCTGCAGCATCATTCTCAAGCCTCAGCCTGAACAGGAGAGCCGGATCATGGTTTGGGCGAAGGGGCAGTACCTGCCGCTTTTGGAGTACGCACTCGACCGCAGGAAGGTGGTGCTCGGCATCGCAGGCGGCCTGCTGGTCTTCTCGCTGTTCCTGGTGACGAGGCTCGGCACCGAGTTCATGCCCATCATGGACGAAGGTTCCTTCGACATGGACATCGCCATGCTCCCCGGGGTTTCCCTGGCCAAGGCGCTCGAGGTGAACCAGCAGGCAACCGCGCGGCTCAAGAAGTTCGACGAGTTGGACGTGGTGGTGGGGCGCATCGGGCAGACCGGCGTCGCCCTCGACACCCGGGGACCCGACAAGACCGGGTATGTCGGTGTCTTCAAGCCCAAGGAACAATGGAAGCGTGACATCTCGAAGGAAGAGCTGACCAACGAGATGCGGGAGGCGCTGGAGACCATCCCGGGGATCAGCTTCGGCTTCAGCCAGCCGGTCCAGTGCCGCATCGACGAACTGGTGGCGGGCACCAGGGCGCAGCTCATCGTCAAACTGTTCGGCGATGACCTGGACGTGCTGCGCGACAAGTCGGCGGAAATAGCCAGGGTGCTCTCCACGGTGCGCGGCGGGACCGACCTGAACACCGAAAAGGTGTCCGGGCAGCCCTATCTCACCGTCGCCATCGACCGCGCCAGGATCGCCCGTTACGGGCTCAACATAAGCGACGTGCAGAACGTCATCGAGATCGCCGTGGCGGGGAAGGCCGCTTCCACCTTCTACGAATCCAACCGCAGCTTCGACATCAACGTCCGTCTCCCCGAGGAGAAGAGGAACTCGCTGGAGGCGATCCAGAATCTGCTGGTGTCCACGAAATCGGGGATGAACATCCCGCTGGAGCAGCTAGCCGAGGTGAAGATGGTGGAGGGGCCGGTGCAGATCAGCCGCCAGGACGGGGTGAGAAGGATCGGCATCGAGATGAACGTGAGCGGCCGGGATATCGGCAGCTTCGTAGCCGAGGCGAAACGGAAGATCAAGGACCAGGTCAAGCTCCCTTCCGGCTACTACCTCACCTGGGGGGGGCAGTTCGAGAACCAGCAGCGCGCCATGAGCAGGTTGATGATCATCGGGCCGGTGGCGGTCGCGCTGATACTGCTGCTGCTCTACGTTACCTTCCGTTCCATCAGGCTGGCCCTGCTGGTGCTCTCGAATCTTCCCTTCGCGCTCATCGGCGGCATCTTCTCGCTGTTCCTGTCCGGGCAGTACCTGTCGGTGCCGGCCTCCGTCGGCTTCATCGTCCTTTTCGGTGTCGCGGTACTGAACGGGTTGGTGCTGGTCTCGAGAATCGCGCAGTTGCGCGAGGAGGGGCTCGCTTTAGGTGAGGCGGTTCGTAAAGGAGCCGTGGACCGGTTGCGGCCGGTGCTGATGACGGCATCCATCGCCATCTTCAGCCTTATGCCGATGCTCTTTGCCGGCGGGACCGGTTCCGAGATCCAGAAGCCATTGGCCACAGTAGTCGTGGGCGGATTGATCACCTCGACGCTGTTAACTCTGTTGATTATTCCTGCAGTGTATGGGTGGTTCGAGAAGAGCAAGGCGGAGCCACCGATCTCCCTCTCCCTTGACAGGAGGGGGCAGGGGGGTGGGTGAAGCCGCAAGTCCCGAAACGATGGCCACTTCCCCCACCCCCTAACCCCCTCCCGCTAGGGGAGGGGGGACAAGTCCAAAAGGGGACAGGCACCTGCGGAGCCAGTCCCCTTTGGAAAAGTAGTGGTTAGAAAGAGTTGTCATGTAATTGTGCCGTGGACGCCTCCTCCTCCGTCCACGGCATCTTTTTTATGGCCCTTGATCTCGTTCCCAAGGTCCGCCTTGGGAACGCAAAGCCTCTCCGAAGCACAAACTTCCCTCGGATGCAAAGCTGGAGTTTTACGCCATATGGGTTCCCAAGCTGGAGCTTGGGAACCAGGAAAAGGAGCCTGCCCCCTCGCCCTCCGGGAGAGGGTGGCCGAAGGCCGGGTGAGGGCTTTCGACTTAAATCGACGCTAAACTTGATGACTTGGTCCCACAGACTACGGACCTGAGCAGAGAATTCAGCCACTGTTTTAAAACGATGAATATGAAGATATTCGGTAACGGCGCCGCGATTTGCGGGGCCGTTTTTTGCGTTAATCAAAAGTTTAAGATTGCGAAACAGTTCCAGCTGTTGTAAAGTGTCGCGCGGTCGAGGGTCAGGCCACTCATTAGAGGACCTGCTCTTGTTTTATTTTCGGTGCCTGCTCGGTTTTGCCGACTACATCATGTTTACCAATAGCTTGCTTATTTCCAAGACCTTATGGTATACATCTCAAGCTATTCCTGTGTTTTATTTTGAGAAAATTTTAACCTGAAATTCGACCACCTAGCGGGAAGCGGGTTTTTGGTCAGACAAATCCAGTCGGAAGGAAGTCGACATGTTCTTACAACAGCTAGTAAACGGCGTGGCCCTGGGGAGCGTCTACGCGCTCATCGCCCTCGGCTACACCATGGTCTACGGGATCATCACCCTGATCAACTTCGCCCACGGCGAGATCTTCATGGCGGGCGCCTTCATCGGCCTGCTGCTGGTCTCCGCCTTCAAGGTGAACGTGTTCGTCGCCATGGCAGGTGCCATGGTCTTCTGCATGCTCATGGGCGTGATCATCGAACTGATCGCCTACCGCCCGCTGAGGAAGTCCTCCCGCCTTTCCGCGCTCATCTCCGCGATCGGCGTTTCCATCTTCCTCTCCTCGCTGGCGCTCATGGTGTTCGGCGCCGACGCCAAGGGTTTCCCCGACGGTGCTTTCCCGGTGCGGCAGATCAAGGTGGGGACCGCTGACATCTCCACCCTGCAGCTCCTCATCATCGGCGTCTCGGCAGTCCTCATGATGGCCCTCGAGTTCATCGTCCAGAAGACCAAGATCGGCAAGGCGATGCGCGCCACCTCCGAGGATTACAACACCTCCGCCCTGATGGGGATCAACGTGAACCGCGTCATCTCCTTCACCTTCGCCCTTGGCTCCGCGCTCGCGGCGGCCGGCGGCGTGCTGGTCGGCGTCCTCTTCAACGCGGTCTCCTTCAACATGGGCCTCATGGCCGGCTTGAAGGCCTTCGCCGCCGCGGTCCTGGGCGGGATCGGCTCCATCCCCGGCGCCATGCTGGGCGGCCTGCTCCTGGGCGTCTCCGAGGTCTTCGGCGTCGCCATCGGCTACTCGTCCTACCGGGACGCCATCGCCTTCACCATCCTGGTGCTGGTGCTCCTCGTCAAACCGACCGGTCTCCTCGGCCAAAAAATTACAAAGAAGGTATAGATTCGATGGCAGACTTCCTGAACAGCTTGGTCGGCTCTGTCGACCCGTACATGTTGCAGATCCTCGTCAACGTCGGCATCGCTGTCGTGCTGGCGCTGGGGCTTAACGTCATCACCGGCCTGACCGGCCAGCTCTCCCTGGGGCACGCCGCGTTCATGAGCATCGGCGCCTTCACCAGCGCCATGGTGACCATCAAGACCGGTCTTCCCTTCGTCGCCAACCTCGCCGTCACCGGCGTGGTCACCGCCATCGTGGCGGCTGCCATCGGCTTCCCGATCCTGAGGCTCACCGGCGACTACCTGGCCATCTGCACCCTCGGCTTCGCGGAGATCGTCAAGGTCTTCTTCCTCAACTTCGAGCCGACCAACAAGGCGCTCGGCCTCACCGTACCGCCGGCCAAGACCGCCATCCCCATGCCGATCTACGTCTGGGTGGTTGCCATCCTGGCCATCGTCCTGGTCACCTTCGTGCAGAGCTCCCGTTTCGGGCGCGCGCTGAAGGCGATCCGCGAGGACGAGATCGCGGCCGACGCCATGGGCATCAACACGGCGCGGTACAAGATCCAGGCCTTCGCGCTGGGCTCCTTCATGGCCGGCATCGGCGGCGGGCTCTACGCGCACTTCCTGAGCTACATCAACCCCTCCGACTTCGGCTTCCTGAAATCGGTCGACATCCTGGCCATGGTGGTCCTGGGTGGCCTGGGGAGCGTCCCCGGCGCCGTGATCGGCTCCTCGGTGCTCGCCTCGGCGCCCGAGTTCCTGCGCTTCATGTCCCAGTACCGCATGCTGGTGTACGGCGCGCTGCTGGTGTTCCTGATGGTGTTCCGCCCCAACGGGCTCCTGGGGGGCGTCAACGTCACCGAACTTTTGCTGCGCGCAATTGGCAGGAAGCCGGCAGGGAAGTAACTTACTCAAATAACTCACGAAACGAGAGTAACGCATGTCTATTCTTAAACTCGATAACGTCACCATCCGCTTCGGCGGCCTGGTCGCCGTAGACAAGGTAAACCTCGAGGTCGAGAAGGGGAGCATCATGGCCCTGATCGGGCCCAACGGTGCCGGCAAGAGCACCATGTTCAACCTGATCACCGGCATCTACACCCCGACCGAGGGGCAGATCTCCTTCATGGGGGAGAGCATCTCCGGAAAGCCTGCCTTCAAGATCGCCGGTTCCGGCATCGGCAGGACCTTCCAGAACATAAGGCTCTTCACCCAGTTGACCGTGCTCGAGAACGTCCTGATCGGCGCCCATACCCAGGGCTCCTTCGACCTGACCGGCGCCGCCCTCAAGTTCCTCCCCTGGGTCCGCAAAGAGGAGAAGGAACTGACCGAACTGGCCATGTCCTGCCTGAAGCAGGTGGACCTGACCCACAAGGCGTACGAACTGGCGGGGAACCTTCCCTACGGTGAGCAGCGCCGCCTCGAGATCGCCCGCGCCCTTGCCATCAAGCCGCAGATCATCCTGCTGGACGAACCGGCCGCCGGCATGAACCCGCAGGAGAAGCAGGTTCTGGCCGAGATGGTGAAGGCCATCAGCGCCACCGGCGTCACGGTGTTCCTGGTCGAGCACGACATGAAGTTCGTCATGGGGATCTCGCACCGCATCGCCGTCCTCGACTACGGGGTCAAGATCGCCGAGGGCACGCCCGAGGAGATCAGGAAGAACCCGAAGGTCATCGAGGCGTACCTCGGCAAAGGAGCAGCGGATGCTTAAGGTAGAGAATGTCAGCGTGAACTACGGCGCCATCAAGGCGCTGCAAAACGTTTCCTTCCAGATCAACCAGGGTGAGATCGTGGCCCTCATCGGCGCCAACGGCGCCGGCAAGACCACCATCCTGAATACCATCTCCAACATCGTTCCGTCGGTCGGCGGCAAGATCACCTACCTCGACAAGGAGATCACCAAGCTTCCGCCCCACGAGATCGTCAAGCTGGGCATCTCCCAGGTCCCCGAGGGGCGCCGCGTCTTCGCCAAGATGAGCGTGCTCGAGAATCTCGAGATGGGCGCCTACACGAGAAGCGACAACGAGGTCGCCTCCGACATGGAGAAGATCTTCCAGCGTTTCCCGCGCCTGAACGAGCGTAAGAAGCAGCCCGCCAAGACCCTCTCCGGCGGCGAGCAGCAGATGCTGGCCATGGGCCGGGCGCTCATGTCCCGCCCGAAACTGCTCCTTCTGGACGAGCCCTCCATGGGCCTCGCCCCGATGCTGGTCGAGCAGATCTTCCAGATCATCCAGGAGATCAACGCCAGCGGCACCACCATCCTCCTGGTAGAGCAGAACGCCAACATGGCGCTCTCCATCGCCCACCGCGCCTACGTCCTCGAGACCGGCGAGGTGGTGCTGCAGGGCGACGCCAAGGAACTCGCGTCCAACCCCGAAGTGAGAAAGGCTTACCTGGGAGAGTAGGGTGTCTGACACCACAACCAAACCTTGGATCAACCCCTACCTGGCCATCCTGGTAGGGGTTTTTGCTGTCTCCTTCTCCTCCATCCTGGTGAGGGTTTGCACGGCTCCCCCCTTGGTGATAGCGGCCTACCGGCTCATTTTCACCTTCTGTTTCCTCGCGCCCTTCACGCTTTGGGGCGGCGCGCCCGCTCTGCGCGGCATGACCGCGCGCCAGGTTGGCCTCTCCGCCGCCAGTGGCGTCTTCCTGGCGCTGCACTTCGTCACCTGGTTCATCTCGCTCAAGTACACCTCCATCGCCAGTTCCGTGGTGCTGGTCACCACCCAGCCGCTCTTCGTCGTGCTCGGCTCCTGGATCTTCTTCAAGGAGCGCGTGCCGCGCAAGGCGCTCTACGGCTGCTTCCTCGCCTTCGTGGGGAGCGTCGTGATCGGCGCCACCGATTTTCAGGTGGGAGAGAAGGCATTCATCGGCGACCTGCTGGCGCTCTTCGCCGCCGTGATGGTCTCGGGATACCTCCTGATCGGCAGGAGACTGCGCCACGGCCTGCCGCTTACCGGCTACACCTTCGTGACCTACGGCGCCAGCGCGATTACGTTGAGTGCGGCGACTGCCGTCGGCGGCGTGCCGTTTCACCCGTACCCCGGGCAGGACTGGCTCATCTTCGTGGCGCTGGCGCTTGTTTGCACCATCCTCGGGCACACCGTCTTCAACTGGGTGCTGCGCTACGTGCAGGCGTCCGTCGTGTCGGTGAGCATTTTGGGGGAGCCGTTGGGGGCGATCCTGTGGGCGGCCGTGTTCCTGGGTGAGAACCCGACGCCGAGGCAGGTGGTGGGGGGATCGATCATCTTCGCCGGACTGTACCTCTTCACCAGGGTAACGGCCAAAACCGATAAACCATTAGCCACGGAGAAAATCTGAGAAAATCGGAGAAAACCTTTAAACGGGTTAAGGCCTTTCTCAGATGTCCTCAGATTTCCTCCGTGGCCAACGGTTTTTATTCTATGACTTTCTCAGGAGGAAGGCAGGAATGGATTCAGCATTGAGTGCAAGCGCGAAAAGGGTACAGGACGCACTGAAAGGTTTCGGTATCGATTGCCGGGTCAAGGAGTTCGGCGAGAGCACCCGCACCGCGGTGGACGCAGCCAACGCGGTAGGCTGCGAAGTGGGGCAGATCGTCAAGTCGCTGGTGTTCCGTGGCAAGGAGAGCGGCAAGGCCGTCTTCGTCGTGGCAAGCGGCGCCAACATGGTGAACGAGAAGGTTCTGGCGAGTCTCACCGGCGAGAAGATCGAGCGGGCCACGCCGGACTTTGTGCGCGAGCAGACCGGCTACGCCATCGGCGGGGTTTCGCCGGTCGGCCACCCGGCGCCGCTCACCACCTTCATCGACGAGGACCTGCTCGGCTACACGGAGTTGTGGGCCGCCGCCGGCACCCCCAACGCCGTCTTCGCGCTGACTCCGGAGCAACTCTGCCACATCACCTCCGGGCAGGTTGCCGCACTGAAAAAATAAGGATGAGGGGGACTGGCTCCGCCAGGTGCCTGTCCCCTTTACTTGGGAAGTTGGCTGAGCTGAAAGGAGCGTTCCGCTAAAGGGACAGGCACCTAACAAAGCCAGTCCCTTCTGCCAGTAGGGGCGCATAATCATTCGCCCTATCTTACCCTCGCCCTCCGGGAGAGGGTGGCCGCAGGCCGGGTGAGGGCGGTGGCACCAGCAACAAAGCAGCCCTTACCCCGACCCTCTCCCAGGGGGAGAGGGAGGAATTTAAACCAAGCAGTCGCGGCAATGCTGCCGCTAATTACCAGGAAGAGAGCAAAGGACACAGGCAACAACATGCAAAACGTAAAAGTAACCAAGGCACGGGACAGTTTCACATCGGGTTTAGGAGTCATCGCCGCGACGCTCGGTTCGGCGGTAGGCTTGGGCAACATCTGGAAATTCCCCGCGCTGACCGGCCTGAACGGCGGGGCCGCATTCATCATCGTCTACCTGCTCTCGACCCTCATGGCCGGCCTCGTGGTCATGGTTGCCGAACTCACGCTGGGCCGCCGCTCCAAGTCCGACGCGCTCACCACCTTCAAGGTGCTGCACCCCAAGAACGAAAGCTGGGCCCTCATCGGCGCGGCCGGCGTCCTCTCCGCCTTCCTGATCCTTGCCTTCTACACGGAGGTGGCCGGGTGGGTCTTCGCCTACATCTTCAAGGCCGCTTCCGGCAGCGTCCTCTCCGCCGACCCAAAGGTCACCTCGGCGGGCTTCGAGAAACTGATCACCGATCCGGTGCAGTCCGTGTTCTGGCAGTGCCTGGTGCTCGTCTTCGTGGGCGCCATCATCATCGCCGGCGTTTCCAAAGGCATCGAGAAAACCACCAAGCGCCTCATGCCGGTACTGTTCCTGATCCTGGTCATGATCGGCGTCAGAAGCCTGATGCTTCCCGGCGCCGCGGCCGGTCTTGAATTCCTGTTCCGTCCGGACTTCTCCAAGGTGACCGGGGCCGTCGTCCTTACCGCCATGGGACTCGCCTTCTTCAAACTCTCCGTCGGTATGGGCACCATGATCACCTACGGCAGCTACTTCCGCGATGATCAGAACATCCCGATGACCGCGCTGCGCGTCATGCTCGCCGACCTGACCGTTTCCATCCTGGCCGGCATCGCGATCTTTCCGGCCGTGTTTACCTACGGCTTCAAGCCGGAAGCTGGCCCGTCGCTGCTCTTCATCACCATCCCGGCCGTCTTCTCCCAGATGCCGTTCGGTAACGTCTTCGTCGTGCTCTTCTTCGTGCTGGGCGCCATCGCCGCTACCGGCGCGATGCTTTCCATCCTGGAAGTCCCGGTTGCCTACCTGCACCAGCGCTTCGGCATGTCCCGTTTCATCTCCACCGTGCTGACCGTGGTTCTCTTGGCCCTGATCGGCTCGACCGCCGCGCTTTCCAATAGCACGCTGGCCGGCTTCAAGCTCTTCGGCATGACCATGTTCGACCTCTACGACTTCGTGACCTCCAACTTCCTGATGCCGGTGGGCGGTCTGTTCATTTGTCTCTTCGTCGGATGGGTATGGGGCGAGGAGAAGGTGAGGGCGGCACTCTCCAACGACGGACAGTTGAGAAACGGTGCCATCATCAGTATCTTTTTGTTCCTGGTGAAGTACGTGGCGCCCGTCACCATCACCGTCATCCTGCTGCGCGGGCTTAAAGTTATTTAGTCGCCGAAGCTAAGCTCCCTCCCCCGGAGGGGGAGGGCTGGGGAGGGGGAAGGGGCGTCTCTTGTCCAATCCTTCCCCCCCTCCCGACCTCCCCCCCTCCGGGGGGAGGAGAAATGGACCTACTCGAATGAGCACTACCACCGAACATACCGAGCTCACCGCTGCACAAAAAAGCCGCCAGGGCGTCATCTACGGACTGGCGGCTTACCTTTGCTGGGGATTCTTCCCGGTCTACTTCAAGAGCGTCAAGGTCGTCCCGCCCCTGGAGATGGTCTCGCACCGGATCGTATGGTCGCTTGCCTTCCTGGTACTGCTCCTCACCTGGAAGGGCGTCTGGCCGGCCACCATCGAGGTTCTGAAACGGCCGAAGGCACTCGCCGTCCTTTTCGTTACCACTATTCTCATCGCTACCAACTGGCTGGTCTTCATCTACGCCATCAGCGTCGGCGAGGTGTTGCAGTCGAGCCTGGGCTACTTCATCAATCCGCTGGTCAACGTGCTGCTCGGTTTCTTGTTCCTGCGCGAGCGGTTGGAGCGCCCGCAGTGGATCAGTCTCGCGCTTGCCTTCACCGGCGTCCTCTATCTCGCCATTCAATACGGCAACGTACCTTGGATCTCGCTACTCCTTGCGCTCTCCTTCGGGCTTTACGCGTTGATCCGCAAGGTGCTGCACGTCGAACCGCTGGTCGGGCTTACCGTCGAAACCCTGCTCCTGATGCCGTTTGCGCTCTTCTACCTGGTGCAGTTGAACCAGAAGGGAACCGGCATCTTCCTCACCCACGGTATTGCGTTGGACGTGCTGATCCCGATGTCGGGCATAGTGACCGCCATCCCCTTACTGCTGTTCGCCGCCGCAGGAAAGAAGCTGCGTCTGGCAACGATCGGCTTTTTGCAGTACATCACCCCCACCATGCACTTCCTGCTGGCCATCACCCTCTTCGGTGAGACCTTCACCCACACCCACTTGATCAGCTTCCTGTTCATCTGGGCCGGGTTGGCACTTTACTCCCTTCATGCCTATCGCTCCCTAAGAGCGTAAGGAAGTCAAGTCCTGTAGACTGCCTCGTGATCGCCCACGTTGACGGGGGTAATTTCATCGTCGGTGACGAGGAATTCAAGTGTAATGCGGTAGGAAAGAGTTATCGATACCGAGTGAAGCCCGCTCAGGCGACCGGTAAGGCGATGCAGCCTGAGCGAGGGGTGGAAGGGGTTGGCCTGAAGTAGTTTCAGAGTCTTGAGGTAGGCAAATTCCAACTCGGGGTGATGCTTCAAGAAGCGCCGGACGCGCTTCTCATACTGCTTGGTAAAGACCAAGCGGTACTTCATGCCTCATCACCTTCTTTTATCCTTCTGAGATGTTCTTCTGGAGTCGATACAACAAACCGACCCGCAGCTATATCATCATTACTTTGTGCCAAGGCTGCTTCCAACTCACATTCGCGCAAGTAATGGAAATGCTCTATCGGCATGACGACGTAGCGGGTCTTGCCGCGAACTGAAATGATGGCTTCACTATCGTCGGTCAATGCAGCTTCTATGGCAGCTACGCCACGAGTTTTAAGGTCATTTGCGCTTATGGATGACATTTCGCTTCACCTCTTGCGTGTTCTTTATCGTGCCATTTAAAGTACGATTCAAAGTACCATATCCCGTTCTTGCCGTCAAATTCAGATAGTCTCCGCTTTTTCTGTATTCCCTCTTGCATATCCAATGCGTTTATGCATAATGGTCGCCGGCGCTACTTTTGCCGGAGGTTTTTATGACTGAAGCTACAACTGGAACCATGGCGGCTCTCGACCTGGAGGAGATGGCGCGGCAGATGCGCGCTTTCCAGGATCTGACACGTGAACTCGATGCCATCATCGATTCGTCCTCTGACGGGCTCTGGATCTGTGATGCCGATGCTGTGGTAATCCGCATAAATCCTGCGTCCGAGCGCATCAACAACATTACTGCCGCCGAAGTTATCGGCAAAAACATGCACGAGCTGCTGGATCAGGGTTTCATCGACCGCTCTGCGGCGCTGGAAGCTCTCACTACTGGCAAGGTCGTGAGCCAACTGCAGAACCGGCAGGGGCGCAAGCTGATTTCGACGGGCACGCCGGTACTGGACGCGACCGGCAAGGTGATCCGGGTCGTGGTCAGCGAGCGGGACGTTACTGAAATCGACAACTTGCAACGCGAACTGGAAGAGCAGGAGGCGCTTCGGGACCAGTTTCGCAGCCACATGCTGGAGATGCAGCAGGCCGATCTGGCTTCGCGCAGCGTCATCGCCCGTAGCCCTCTTATGGTCAACGCGCTGAAGCAGGCGCTCAAGGTTAGCGCGGTTAACTCGACGGTGCTGATCCTCGGCGAGTCCGGCGTCGGCAAGGGGCTTATTGCTGAACTGATCCACAAGAACTCCAGCCGGGCCGACAAGCCGCTCATCGAGATCAACTGCGGCGCCATCCCCGAATCTCTTATCGAATCCGAACTCTTCGGCTACGAGAAGGGCGCATTTACCGGCGCGCAAGTCAGTGGCAAACCGGGCTATCTTGAACTGGCTGACGGCGGCATTCTGTTCCTCGACGAGATCGCGGAACTGCCCCAGTCAGCCCAGGTGAAGCTGCTCCGGTTCCTGGAAAACGGCCGCGTGGTGCGGCTTGGCGGGACCAAGGCGCGCACGCTCGATGTCAGGATACTGGCGGCGACCCACCGCAATCTTGACCAGATGGTCAAAGACGGCACCTTCCGGCTCGACCTTTACTATCGCCTGAACGTCATCCCGATTCACGTGCCGGCGCTTCGGGAGCGGCGCGACTGCATCCTGCCGCTGGTCCGGCATTACGTCGACCTGTTCGGGACACGCGACTCGATCCGCAAGCGTCTCACCCGCGCCGCCTCGGACGCGCTACTCGCCTACGATTACCCGGGCAATGTCAGGCAGTTGATGAACATCTGTGAGCGGCTGGTGGTCATGACGGAAACCGACCTCATCGATGTCAAGGATCTGCCCGCGGAAATCGCTTCCGGCAGCGTAGCGTCGACCGGGGTAGGGGGCGTGTGGCACGACGAGGTGACCCTGCAGGAGACGCTGGACAAGGTTGAGAAGGCGGTTCTGGAGAAGGCGCTGGCTACGCATGGCAACCAGGTGCGCATGGCTGAGGCGCTGGGGGTGAACCAGTCGACCATCGCCAGGAAGTTGAAGAAGCACGGTATTGCCTAGGTTCATACTCCTCCCCCCGGAGGGGGGAGGCTGGGAGGGGGGCTTGCGGTGCGGAAAAGATCCCCCTCCCTGTCCCTCCCCCTCCGGGGGAGGGGACGTTTATGCATTGCTGCATATTCTGTATTTACTTCTCCATTCCTATCGCCTCCTGATTATCGAAACGCTCAGGTCTCACCATCTAATCAATTTTTGCCCCGCGTTACCCTTCTCCCCCAACAATGCTATAATACTTCCGGCTGTTTAGCTGGATGAAGCACCTCCCTCTACGGCAGTTCAGATCCTAGCGGCCGCCTCCACGTCTCCACCAGGAACGAAATCGTATACTCGATGGCACAGCTTGTGCTCTAGCTTTACACGTTTATGATTTCCTCTTGGAACAACCTGTAATAAAGGAGCCTTTGGATGAACAACACCGAACTGAACAACAGAGTCATTGCGCGGGGCAAGGAGTTCTTCTCCACCATCTCCGGCGAAAAGCCGTCCCTCTTTAACAAGGGGGCCTGGATGGGCAAGGTGATGGACTGGAGCATGCAGAACGAAACCTTCAAGATCCAGATGTTCCGCTTTGTCGATGTCTTCCCGTCCCTCACCACCGGCAAGCTCCTCACCGACCACATCCGTGAATACTTCGGCGAAGAGAAGGACATGCCGCCGGTCCTCTCCACCGGCGCCAAGGTGGCGGGCATGCTCGGCTCCTTCGGCGGGGCCATGCTGAACAAGTTCCTCACCACCAACATCCAGGAGATGGCCCGCCAGTTCATCGTGGGCGAGAACACCAAGGAAGCCATCAAGAACATGGAGCGTCTGCGCAAGGACGGCTTCGCGTTCGTCGTGGACGTGCTGGGTGAGGCGACGCTTTCCGAGAAGGAAGCGGACGAGTACATGAACACCTACCTCGAGCTGCTCGACTCGCTCAAGAAGGAGTACAAGGACTGGAAACCGCTGCCGGGCAAGGGGGGCGACAGCAACCTCGACTGGGGACACGCGCCGAAGGTCAACGTTGCCGTGAAGCCGACCGCGCTCTTCTGCCTGGCCAACCCGCAGGACTTCGAGGGCTCCGTGGTCGCCATCCTGAACCGCGTTCGCAAGATCGCCCAGAAGGTCATGGAACTGGACGGCTTCCTCTGCATCGACATGGAGTCCTACCGTCACAAGGACATCATCATCGAGGTGTACAAGCGGCTTAAACTCGAGTTCCCCAACTACGACCAGTTCGGCCTCGTGCTTCAGGCTTACCTGGTGGACACCGACAAGGATCTCCCGGAGCTGCTCGCCTGGGCCCGCCAGAAGAACGTGAAGATCTCCATCCGCCTCGTGAAGGGCGCCTACTGGGATATGGAAACGGTCAAGGCCAAGCAGAATGACTGGGCGATCCCGGTCTGGACCATCAAGGCCGAGTCCGACGCGGCTTACGAGCGCCAGGCCAAGATGATCCTGGAGAGCTCCGACATCTGCCACTTCGCCTGCGCTTCCCACAACATCAGAACCATTTCAGCGGTCATGGAGATGGCGAAGGAGCTGAACGTTCCCGACGAGCGTTACGAGTTCCAGGTGCTCTACGGCATGGCCGAGCCGGTCAGAAGGGGCATCCTGAAGGTTGCCGGCCGCATCCGCCTCTACTGCCCGTACGGCGACATGGTGCCGGGCATGGGCTACCTGGTGCGCCGCCTGCTGGAGAATACCGCCAACGAGTCCTTCCTGCGCCAGAGCTTCGCCGAGGACGCGCAGATCGAGCGCCTGCTCGAGGACCCGGAGGTCACCGTCCAGCGCGAGCGCGCCGCACGCGCCGCTGCCAAGAAGCCGGAAGCCAAGGGCCCTGGCGGCCTCAAGCCGTTCTACAACGAGGCCATGGTCGACTTCACCCGTGCCGATCATCGCGCCGCCTTCCCGCACGAGATCGCCGCGGTGAGAAAGCAGCTCGGCAAGACCTACCCGCTCTTCATCAACGGTAAGGAAGTGAAGACTGCCGACACCATCCCGTCGGTGAACCCGAACAAGCCGTCCGAGACCATCGGCGTCATCTGTCAGGCGGGCACCAAGGAAGTGGGCGACGCCATCCAGGCTGCCAAGAAGGCCTTCCCGGCATGGCGCGACACCGATCCGAAGGACCGCGCCCAGTACCTGATCAAGGCTGCCGCCGTGGCGCGTCGCCGCATCTTCGAGCTTTCCGCATGGCAGGTACTCGAGATCGGCAAGCAGTGGGACCAGGCCTATGCCGACGTCTGCGAGGCGATCGACTTCCTTGAATACTACGCCCGCGAGATGATCACCCTGGGCACCCCGAAGCGCGTGGGCAACGCGCCGGGCGAGCTGAACCACTACTTCTACGAGCCCAAAGGCGTCGCCGCGGTCATCGCGCCGTGGAACTTCCCGCTGGCCATCAGCCTCGGCATGACCTCCGCCGCCATCGTGGCCGGTAACTGCGTCGTGTTCAAGCCCTCCGGCATCACCTCCGTCATCGGTTACCACATCGTGGAACTGTTCCGCGAAGTCGGCCTCCCCGAAGGCGTCTTCAACTACACCCCGGGCCGCGGCTCCGTGATGGGCGACTTCCTGGTGGACAGCCCGGACGTCAGCCTCATCGCCTTCACCGGCTCCATGGAGGTCGGCCTGAGGATCATCGATCGCGCCGCCAAGGTCTACCCGGGTCAGGAGAACGTCAAGAAGATCGTATGCGAGATGGGCGGCAAGAACGCCATCATCATCGACGACGACGCCGACCTGGACGAGGCAGTGCCGCATGTCCTCTACTCCGCCTTCGGCTTCCAGGGGCAGAAGTGCTCGGCCTGCTCCCGCGTCATCGTGCTCGACGCGGTGTACGACAAGTTCATTGAGCGTCTGGTTTCCATGGCCCAGGCCACCCTGGTCGGTCCCTCCGAGGATCCGGCCAACTACATGGGCGCCGTCGCCGACGACAAGGCGATGAAGACCATCAAGGAGTATGCGGAAATCGGCAAGAAGGAAGGTCACGTGCTCTACGAGAGCAAGGTGCCCAGCGACGGCGGCTTCTACGTGCCGATGACCATCATCGGCGGTATCAAGCCGGAGCACAGGATCGCCCAGGAGGAGATATTCGGACCGGTCCTCGCCGTCATGCGCGCCAAGGACTTCGACCAGGCCATCGAGTGGGCCAACTCCACCAAGTTCGCCCTCACCGGCGGCGTCTTCTCCAGGAGCCCGGAGCACCTGGCCCAGGCCCGTCGCCAGTTCCGCGTCGGCAACCTGTACCTGAACCGCAACAACACCGGCGCTTTGGTCGGCCGCCAGCCCTTCGGCGGCTCCAAGATGTCCGGCGTCGGCACCAAGGCCGGCGGGCACGACTACCTGCTGCACTTCATGGATCCGAGGGTGGTCACCGAGAACACGATGCGCCGCGGCTTCGCACCGGTCGAGGAGGACGACGACTGGGTCGCATAATGGAAAGGCGGGCGAATGATTATTCGCCCCTACAGAAGCACCGGTGATAATGAAGCGCCTGCACTTTACGAGTGCAGGCGCTTTTTTCTGTGGTCCACACTCCCTCTCCCTCCGGGAGAGGGGCGGGGTGAGGGCGCTGATGACTGCGCCGAAGTTGCTTCGTGGCGCCTCCCTCACCCGCCCTTCGGGCACCCTCTCCCAGTGGGAGAGAGGACGTGATAGTCGTAACTTATTGCTCTCACATGTGGGTAAATTTGTTTACCAATTTGGTTGCTGTATGTGCACTCTGTTCGCCCTTTTTTTCTTGCTTTGAAACCTTTTTTGACATACTCTACCGGGTCGTAAAATAATTTTAATTTAATCTAGGGAGGGACCTATGCCTGCTGCACCGGGAACGTCGAAATTCCAGATAGAACTGCGCCGTCATCTGCGCGGTCAGAACATCAGCGACAACCTCGTCCACCTCATCTGTGAAATCGCCGAGGCCAGCAAGTACGTGATCAACGCGGTGCGCACCGGTGACCTGGGCGTCGCCGGTACCTCGAACCTCTACGGCGAGGAGCAGCTTGCCCTCGACGTGCTCTCCGACCGCATCATGAGGAAGCGCCTGATCCACTCCGGCGTGGTCTGCAACATCGCTTCGGAAGAGATGGACGAGATCTACCAGGCCCAGGCTTCCGCCGACGGTCTCTACTCCGTTGCCTACGATCCCTTGGATGGTTCTTCGCTGGTGGACGTCAACCTCGCCGTGGGCACCATCGTCTCCATCTACGAAGGGTGCGACCTGCTCCAGCCGGGGCGCAACCAGGTCGCCGCCATGTACATCCTGTACGGACCGAGGGTTTCGCTGGTCTACACCGTGGGCGACGGCGTGCACGAGTTCACCATGAACAACCTGATGGAGTTCACCCTGACCCGCGAAAACATCAGGATGCAGGAAGAGGGGAACATCTACGCCCCCGGCGGCCTCAGGAACAAGTACAACGACGGCGACGAGAAGTTCATCCGCCACCTGGAGGCAAAGGGGTGCAAGCTGCGCTACTCCGGCGGTTTCGTTCCCGATATCAACCAGGTGCTGATGAAAGGGAAGGGACTCTTCATGTACCCCGCGCTCAAAGGCTCGCCCAACGGGAAGCTGCGCGTGCTGTTCGAGCTCAACCCGATGGCCTTCATCATCGAGCACGCCGGCGGCGCCGCCAGCAACGGCCACATCCCCATCCTCGACATCGTTCCCGAGTCGCTGGACCAGAGGGCGCCGATCTACATCGGCTGCAAGGCCGACGTCAAGGTTGCCACCGACTTCCTCACCGAATCGGCGCAGCAACCGGTCGCTGCTGCTTCATTTGTCAACGGCTAGGCTTTTGTTGTAGGATTGATCGTCCTGGAAGGAATTTCTGCTAAAGTTGTCACGCTCCGGGGCGATAAAAGTATTGACCGCAATTCTTTAGAGGTAAGAAATGGATACTGGTACCAAAAGGTTGTGCAGCGAAATCCAGCTTTTCGATTTGTGCGATCTCGACACGTGCACCTGCAAGGAAGGGCGCTTCTGCACCAACCCTGTCATCCTGTCTCGCTTCGAGGCCATAAAAGAAGAGGATGACCGCCCGCAGTACCTTGCGGACGAGTTCGACGAGGAAGACGAGGACGCTGACGACCTTGACGCATACGGTGATGACGATTACGAGGACGACGACCAGTAATCGTTGCGATCTTTAGAGGTAAACCAAGAGAACCGCTTCTCCAAAAAAGGGCGGTTCTTTTGCTATCACCCTGCGCTACTGACACAGACTTTGATACGCCCGGCCTTGGCAACGGGTCGGCGCGGATTATAATAGCCCATCGGGAGGGCGGCCATGACTGCTAAACTGCTTATTCTGGATGACGATCACGACATCCTGCTCATGCTGAAGGCGATCTTCGCGGGCGAGGAATACGAACTGCTGCTGGAAAGCGACAGCGAAGGAGCACTGAAGCGCGTCATCGCCGATCGTCCCAACGTTGCCATCATGGATATCAGCCTGCCCCAGAAGTCCGGCATCGAGGTGCTCAAGGAGGCCAAGAAGATCGATCCCGGCCTCGCCGTGATCATGGCCACCGGCTACAAGACCACCCAGAACGCCATCGAGGCGATGAAGCACGGCGCCTTCGACTACGTCACCAAGCCCTTCGACATGAACAAGCTGAAGGGTGCCGTCAAAAAGGCGCTCGAGTGCAACCTGTTGAGCCGCAAGGTGCGCTACACCAAGGAGCGCGCCCAGGTCGAGGAGGATCTCACCGAGGACCTGATGATCGGCTCCTCCCCCGAAATGATCGAGATCTGGAAGATGGTGGGGACCGTCGCCGATTCCGACGCCACCGTGCTGATCCAGGGTGAATCGGGCACCGGCAAGGAACTCCTGGCCCGCGCCATCTACAACAACTCCCGCCGCAAGAACCGTCCCTTCCTGGCGGTCAACTGCGCCGCGCTCCCCGAGGCCCTGCTCGAGTCCGAGCTGTTCGGCCACGAAAAGGGCGCCTTCACCGACGCCCATTCCCGCCGCATCGGCAAGTTCGAGCAATGCAACGGCGGCACCATCTTCCTCGACGAGATCGGGGAGATGAGCCTCGCCAACCAGGGCAAGTTCCTGCGCGTCCTCGAGAGCCAGGAGTTCGAGCGGGTAGGGGGGAACGAGACCATCAAGGTCGACGTAAGGATCATCGCCGCCACCAACCGTTCGCTGCTGGCCTCGGTCAAGGAGAAGTCGTTCCGGATGGACCTCTTCTACCGCCTGCGCGTGGTCAACTTCTTCCTGCCGCCGCTTCGGGACCGCACCGAGGACATCCCGCTCCTGGTCGACCTCTTCGTAAGGAAGTTCGCCAAGAAGTACGGCAAGAACGTGAAGGGGGTCGCCCCCGACACCATGGCGCTGCTGATGAACCACCAGTTCGAGGGGAACATCAGGGAGCTGAAGAACGTCATCAACTCGGCCGTCGTCTTCTGCCGCGGCGACATCCTGGTGCCCGGCGATTTCGAATCGTTCCTGACCGCCAAGGCGGGGTTCAAGGAAGTGGACCTCGAGGTGGTGGGGGATGACTACTACGAGGTGTTCTGGAGCATGCTGGAGCCGGTGTTCGACGGCATCTGCGCGAAGAACAAGGGGGCCATCTACGAGAGCGTCAACATGGGGCTGGAGAAGGCGCTGATCCACATGGCGATGGAGAAGAGCAACAACAACCAGGTCTTCGCGGCGAAGCTTTTGGGCATCAGCCGCAACACGCTGCGCGACCGCCTGGAGCGCTACCGGATCGGGACGGGGGAGTCTTCGTAAGCAGGTTGCGGAGGGGACTGGCTCCGCCAGGTGCCTGTCCCCTTACTCTGCGAACGTCTTCCCTGCTGATGGCACGTTACCCCACCCTCCGGCCCTCTCTAGCAAGGGGAGGGGGAAAATGAATAGAGCCGGCGACCATAAGGTCTGCCGGCTCTTCTTTTTCTGTAGGGGCGAATAATCATTCGCCCTGTTTTTTCAACAATCCCGACCGTTGCTGTGGTGCCGCCTGTGCTGGGCGAATAATCATTCGCCCCTACAGCGTTGCGGGCATTCGCGGTTACAGCGTCTTCCCTGCCGCCTTTTCCCAATCTTCCTTGCGGATGGCGAGGAACACGTCCACCAGCTTCGGGTCGAACTGCTGGCCCGAGCAGCGCACCACCTCGTCCAGGACCGCCTGGAAGGTGAGCGCCTTGCGGTAGGGACGGTCCGAGGTCATGGCGTCGAGGGTGTCCACCAGCGAGAAGATGCGCGCGCTGATGGGGATGGCGTCGCCGGCTGTGCGGTGGGGATAGCCGGTGCCGTCATAGCGCTCGTGATGGAACAGCACCAGTTCGGCGGCGTCGGTGAAGTACTTGATCCCCGCCAGGATGTCGTAGCCGATCTTCGGGTGCTGGCGCATGACCTTCCACTCCTCGTCGTCCAGTTTTCCCGGCTTCAAGAGGATGTTGTCGGAGACGCCGATCTTGCCGATGTCGTGCAAAAGCGCCCCTTTGCCCATGATGATCCGCTCTTCCGGCCCGATCCCGGCTCGCTCGGCCAGCAGGCAGGTGTAGGCCATGACCCGCTCCGAGTGCGACCCGACCTCCTTTTCCCTCGCGTCCAGCGCCCGGATCAGCGCCGCCAGGGTGTGTTCGTAGGCGAGGTTGATCTCGCCCATGACGGTCCTGATCACCTCGGTCTGCTCGCGGACCTTGAGCTCGAGGTTGGCCTGGTACTCCTTGTTCTCCATGACCAGGCGACGCTTCTCAAGCGTGTTTTTCACGGTCAAAAGCACCCGGTCCAGGTTGAAAGGCTTGGTGATGTAGTCTTCGGCGCCGTTATGGATGCAGGAAAGCGCCGTGTCCATGTCGTTCATCGCGGTGATCATGAGCACCGTGGTGTCCGGTGCGACCTGCTTGATATCCTTCAAAAGATCGATCCCTGAGCGCCCGGGCATCATGATGTCCAAAAGCGCCAGGTCCAACTGCTGGCTGTTGATTATGTCCAGGCCCTCTTCGGCGCTGCCAGCCTGGAAACAGGTGAAACCTTCCTTGGACAGAGTGATGTTGATCAGTTCTCTGATCATGTCCTCGTCGTCGGCTATCAGTATGTTCCCTTTCAATTGCTACCTCCTGGAATTGCCCGCGCCGCTTCTTGCGACCCGGTCCCCTGCAACGTGTCCCTCACCTTTCTGATCAGGGCGTCACTTGCAAAGGGCTTGGGCAGGAACTGCATTCCTCTCTCCAGCGTTTTCTCAAAGCTGGTTCTGTTGTCCGTGTGCCCAGACATGAAAAGTACTTTTAGTTGCGGCTTCCTGGCCAGCAGTCGTTCCGCCAGGGTGGGGCCGCTCATAAACGGCATGACCACGTCGGTCAGGAGCATGTCGATCTCGTCGGCGTGCTGGTCGAACAGGACGATGCCCTGTTCGGGGTCCGTCGTCTCCAGCACCCGGAATCCGCGCATCCTCAGGGTGTGCACCACCAGGTTCAGCACGCCGGGCTCGTCCTCCACTACCAGTATGGTGTGGTCGGTGTCGATAGCCTCGTCGAGTTGCTGCCTGGCCTGGGACTCCGCCTCCTGGAAGGTGCGCGGCAGGTAGATGTCGAAGCGCGCCCCTTGCCCCGGCTCGCTGATGACCTCTATGTAGCCGCCGCACTGCTTCACGATGCCGTACACGGTGGCGAGCCCCAGCCCCGTGCCGCGCCCCATCTCCTTGGTGGTGAAGAAGGGCTCGAAAAGCCGCTGCTTCACCTCCTGAGTCATGCCCTGGCCGCGGTCGGTGACGCTCAGCCTGACGAAGCTGCCCAGTTGGGAGCCCGGATGCAGATGCGTGTAGCTTTGGCCGAGTTCGCAGTTGGCCGTCTCGACCGTGATCACCCCGCCGGTGTCGGAGGCGTCGCGCGCGTTGACCACCAGGTTCATGACGATCTGTTCCAGCTGCCCGGGGTCCATCTTGACCAGCCCGGCATCCGGAGCGAGGTCGGTGACCAGCCGGATGTTCTCGCCGATCAAGCGCTCCAGCATCTTCTGAACCGCCTTCACCTGGCGGTTGATATCCAGCACCCGCGGCTCCATGATCTGGCGGCGGCTGAAACTTAACAGCTGCCGGGTCAGGTCCGCGGCGCGCTCGCCGGCGCGCAGTATCTGCTCCGCCTCCTTGTGCATGGTCGATTTCTCGTCCAGGGCGCGGATCAACAGCGTGCTGTAGCCGTTGATCACGGTGAGCAGGTTGTTGAAGTCGTGGGCGATGCCGCCGGCCAGTTGCCCCACGGCCTCCATCTTCTGGACCTGGCGCAACTGGTCCACGACCAGCTTCCTCTCCGTGATGTCTTCCTTCACGCCGACGAAGTGGGTGATCTGTCCCTCCGGGTTTTTCACCGCCGATATGGAGCAGCTCTCCCAGTAGAGGTCGCCGTTTTTCTTCCTGTTGTGCAGTTCGCCGTGCCACTCCTTCCCGGAGCAGATGGTCTGCCACAGATCGCGGTAGAACTCGTCGGTCATGTCCCCCGACTTGAGGATACTGGTCTTCACGCCGATCAGTTCCGGTCCGGAGTAGCCGCAGACCTCGATGAATTTCGGGTTCACGTACTCGATGCAGCCGCGCAGGTCGGTGATCACCACCGCCACCGGGCTCTGTTCGACCGCGCGCCATAGCTTGCTCAGCTCGGCCTCGGCGCGCCGGCGCTCGGTGATGTCGAGCAGGCTGCCGATGACGGCGTCGGCGCCGTTGATCAGGGTCCTGGTACCGTTCACCTCCAGGTCGATGGCGGCGCCGTCCTTCCGTTTGCCCCGGAAGAAGAAGTGCAGCGGCTCGCTCCCCTCCTTGAGCGGGCGCAGGAACTGGGTCAGTACCCGGATCTGGTCCTCGCCGGCGACCAGGTCCACCAGGCTGCGCTTTTCGATCAGTTCTTCGGGTGCATAACCGAATATGGCCCCGAGCTTGGGGTTGGCATAGATGAAGATGTCTTCCTGCAGCATGAAGATGCCGACCAGGGACTGCTCCACCAGGCTTTGAAAACGCGCTTCCGTCGCGGAGAGGGCCTCTTCCGCCACGCGCCGCTCGCGGCGCACCACCGCTTCCCGCAACTCCCGCTTGATGGCCGGGATCAGCCGGGACAGGCGGTCCTTGATCAGGTAATCGTGGGCGCCGGCGCGCATCGCCTCGACGGCCGCATCTTCCCCCATCTGTCCGGACACCATGATGAAGGGAAGGTCGATGTCCCGCTCGTGCATGAGCTGCAGCGCCCCCAGCCCGCTGAAACGCGGCATGACGTAGTCGGAGACGACCAGGTGCCATCCCCCGCGGTCCAGCGCGTCATTCATCTCGTCCGGGGTCTCGACCCGTTCGTACATGGGCGAGAACTCTTTCTGCAGGTGCCGGACGATGAGGATGGCGTCCTCGGGGGAATCGTCTACGATCAGGATGCGCAGTGGATGTTTCATCTGGGCCGGGCTCCCTCGCGTCGGTGCATCTGATTCGCAACCTTCCTTCACCTCCTTATCGGCGGGCTACCCCGATAGGTTTAGCTGCGTCCTTATTTTTATGAAAAAAAGGAAAGAGTGTGAACGCTGCTTTCTTGTCTACTAATTGACGGCGGAGTGTGCTATGAATCTGGCAGCTTACCCGCCGCAAAGGAGAATAACAGCGTGCACGTCCTTTCTTTTGCCCGTTCCCTGCCCAAGATCCTGCTGTTAGTACTTTTGTCCGCCTCCCTTGGCGCAGGCTGCTCCAAGCAGACAGAGAAACCGAAGGTGAAAGCTGCCCCGCCGGTCACCGTGGCACGGGCCTCAGTGAAGGACGTTCCCATCGAACTGCGCGCCATCGGCAACGTCGAGGCTTACGCCACCGTGGCGCTCAAGTCCCGGGTCGCCGGCATGATCACCGGGGTGCAATTCAAAGAGGGGGACGACGTCGCCAAGGGGGCGCTGCTGTTCACCGTGGACCCGCGCCCGTTCCAGGCGCAGCTGGCGCAGGCCCAGGCGAACCTGGCCCGCGATCTTGCCAGCGCCAACAACGCGAGGGAACAGGCCAAGCGGTACGCGTCGCTCTGGCAGGAGGGGATCGTGACCCGCGAGCAGTACGACCAGCTCCAGGCCAACGCCGACTCCCTCTCCGCCTCGGTGGCCTCGCTGCGCGCCGCGGTGGACAACGCCAAGCTGCAGCTCGATTACTGCTTCATCCGTTCCCCCATGTCCGGGCGCACCGGCGGGCTCACCACCCACGCCGGCAACCTGGTGAAGGAAAACGACACCCCCCTGGTCACCATCAACCAGATCACCCCGCTCTACGTCACCTTCTCACTCCCGGAAAAGGAGCTGGCCACCATCAAGGGGAGGATGGGCGGCAAGCTGCCGGTCCAGGCCCGCGTGGCCGGCAGTGCGGTTGTTGAGCAGGGGACGGTCACCTTCCTGGACAACGGCGTCGATCCCGCCACCGGCACCATCAAGGTCAAGGCGACCTTCGCCAATGCCCGCAAGACGCTCTGGCCGGGCCAGTTCGTCAACGTCGCCATCACCCTCGACACCAGGAAGGGCGCCACCGTGGTCCCGACCCGCGCCGTGCAGACCGGGCAGCAGGGGGAATTCGTCTACCTCGTCAAGCCTGACGCCACGGCTGAGGTGCGTCCGGTCAGCACCGGGCCTTCTCTCGACGGCGTGACCGTGATCGAGAGGGGGCTCGTTCCCGGCGATACCGTGGTTACCGACGGGCAGGTGAAGCTGGTGCCGGGCGGCAAGGTGGCCGTGAAGGGTGGGGCGCCCTCATGAACCTTGCGGAACTCTTCATCCGGCGGCCGGTGATGACCAGCCTGGTCATGCTCGCCATCGTGCTGGCGGGCCTGATCGGTTACCAGCTGCTCCCGGTGAACGACCTCCCCAACGTCGACTACCCGACCATCCAGGTCACCGCCAACCTGCCCGGCGCGAGCCCGGAGACCATGGCCAGCGCGGTCGCCACGCCCCTGGAGCGCCAGCTCTCCACCATCGCCGGCATCGACACCATGAACTCCACCAGCGGCCAGGGTGTCACCCGCATCACGCTGCGCTTCGCGCTGGAGCGCGACATCGATGCGGCGGCGCAGGACGTGCAATCCGCCATCACCAAGGCGAGCCGCCAGCTCCCCAAGGACATGCCGTCGCCGCCCTCCTACCAGAAGGTGAACCCGGCCGACCAGCCGGTGCTCTACCTGGTGCTCAGCTCCAAGACCCTGCCGCTGTCCCAGGTGAACGAGTACGCGGACACGATGATCGCGCAGCGCATCTCCATGGTGAGCGGGGTGGCCCAGGTGCAGGTCTACGGTTCGCAGAAGTACGCGGTCCGGGCGCGGCTGAACCCGATGGCGCTTGCGTCGAGGAAGATCGGCATCGACGAGGTCTCGCAGGCGCTCTCCGGCGGCAACGTGAACCTACCCACCGGCACCCTGCAGGACGCCAGCAAGTCGTTCGCCATTCAGTCGCAGGGGGAACTCCTCGACGCCGCCGCCTACCGTCCGCTGATCGTCGCCTACCGCGGCGGGTCGCCGGTGCGCCTCTCCGACCTGGGGAGCGTGGTCGATTCGGTAGAGAACGACAAGATCGCCGCCTGGTTCAACGGGCGCGAGCGGGCCATCATCCTCGCCGTGCAGCGCCAGCCCGGCACCAACACCATCGAGGTGGTGGATTCCATCAAGAAGCTTTTGCCCGGCTTCCGCGACCAGCTTCCCGGCGCGGTCACCCTGCACGAGCTCTACGACCGCTCCCAGGCCATCCGGCACTCGGTGGCCGACGTGAAGTTCACCCTGGTGCTCACCATCGCGCTGGTGATCATGGTGATCTTCCTCTTCCTCAGGAACCTCTCCGCCACGGTCATACCGAGCCTCGCGCTCCCCATCTCTCTCATCGGCACCTTCGCGGCCATGTACGCCCTGAACTTCTCGGTGAACAACATCACCCTGATGGCGCTCACGCTCTCGGTCGGCTTCGTCGTCGACGACGCCATTGTCATGCTGGAAAACATCGTGCGCCACATGGAACAGGGGGAGCGTCCCATGGAGGCGGCGCTCAAGGGCGCCAAGGAGATCGGTTTCACCATCGTCTCCATGACCATTTCGCTGGTGGCCGTCTTCATCCCGGTGCTTTTCATGGGCGGCATGCTGGGGCGGCTCTTGCACGAGTTCGCCGTCACCATCACCTGCGCCATCCTGATCTCCGGCGTGGTCTCCCTGACCCTCACCCCCATGCTCTGCAGCCGTTTCCTGCACCCGCCCGCCGAGGAGCGCCACGGCAGGATGTACCTCCTCCTGGAGCGCTGTTTCGACGCCATGCTTGCCGCCTACAGCAGGACCCTCAGCACCGTGCTCAGGCATCGCCGCACCACCCTCGCGGTAACTCTCGCCATGACCGCGGTCACGGTCTACCTGTTCAAGGTGATGCCCATGGGCCTGCTCCCCAGTGAGGACCTCGGTTCCTTCTACTGCACCACGGAAGGGGCGCAGGGCGCCTCCTTCGACGAGATGGTCAGCCACCAGCAGGAGCTTGCCAAGAGGATCGCAGCCAACAAGAACATCAAGGGGTTCATGTCCACGGTCGGCGCCTCGGGCTCCCGTGTCGGCTCCAATTCCGGCTTCATGTTTGTCACCTTGAAGCCGAGAAGTGAAAGGAAGGAATCGGTCGACCAGGTGATCCAGCAGTTGCGCCCGAAGCTGGCCGAGGTGCCGGGGATCCAGGCTTTCATGCAGAACCCGCCCCCGATAAGGCTGGAGGCGCAGCTGTCCAAGAGCCAGTACCAGTTCGTGCTGCAGAGCCCGGACACGCAGGTCCTCTACGACAACGCGGCCGCCTTCGAGCAGCAGCTGAAGCAGCTGCCGCAACTGCTCGACGTAACGAGCGACCTGCAGCTCAAGAACCCGCAGGTCGACCTAAAGATCGACCGGGACAAGGCGACCGCGTTCGGGGTGACGGCGCAGCAGATCGAGGATGCACTGTATTACGCGTATGGCTCCAGGCAGGTTTCCACCATCTTCGCGCCGACCAACCAGTACCAGGTGATCCTGGAACTTGAGCCGCAGTACCGGCTCGATCCCTCGGCCTTGGGGCTGCTTTACGTGAGGTCGTCGACCGGTGTGCTGGTGCCGCTCTCGACCATGACCACGCTGGCCAAGTCGCTGGGGCCGTTGTCGGTGAACCACCTGGGGCAGATCACCAGCGTCACCGTCTCCTTCAATGTGAAGCCCGGGGTGCCCCTGGGAGAGGCGGTGGCGGCGGTGGAGAAGCTGGCGGCGAGCACGCTTCCTCCCGGCATCAACACCGGCTTCCAGGGCGCGGCCCAGGCCTTCCAGTCCTCGACCAAGGGGCTCACGCTCCTTTTGCTTGCGGCCGTGGTGGTGATCTACCTGGTGCTCGGCATCCTGTACGAGAGCTACGTGCACCCGATCACCATCCTGTCCGGGCTCCCCTCCGCAGGCCTGGGGGCGCTGCTGACGCTGATGCTGTTTCACAAGGAGCTGGACCTGTACGCCTTCGTCGGCATCATCATGCTGGTGGGGATCGTGAAGAAGAACGCCATCATGATGATCGACTTCGCGCTCGACGCCCAGCGGCGTGAGGGGAAGAGCCCGCTGGACGCCATCCACCAGGGGTGTCTGGTCCGTTTCCGTCCCATCATGATGACCACCATGGCCGCGCTGATGGGGACGCTTCCCATCGCGCTCGCCATCGGGGCAAGTTCAGAGGGGAGACGCCCCTTGGGCCTGGCGGTAGTAGGGGGACTGCTGGTGTCGCAGCTTCTGACCCTCTACATCACGCCGGTGGTCTACTACTACCTGGACCGTTCCGTGCAGAGGGGGCGGCAGTTTTTCCGGAGGAAAGCGCCGTCGCCTCAGCCGGAGCCGTGATCCCCGGGGGGATAACGTAGAACGTAGAACGTAGAACGGTTTCTGCCGTTCCCGGGGACGCGCCATGTTGATCAACGACGAAGTCCAAAAACAGGTACTGACCATCCTCGCCAAGACGGCGGTCACCCCGACCGCCGATGTGCAGGAGCGCGCCAGTTCGCTGCTGCAGCTAAATCCCGGGCAATCCGTCAAGGCGGAGATCATCGCCAACCTCCCCAACAGCATGTACATGGCGCGGGTGGCCGGCGAGCTGTACAAGCTGGAGATCCCGCTCAACGTGCAGCCGGGTGAAACCCTGGAACTCACCTTCGTCACCGCCGATCCCCGCGTCACCTTCCAGATGCTGCGCCCGCAGACCGAGTCGGTGCAACTGAGCTCGATGGGGAAGTGGCTCGCCGACGTGGTGGAGAACGCGCCGGGGCTGCCGCCGGCCATGGAACCGCTGGTCGAGCATCCTGAGCAGGCAGCGGCCCAACTCGCCGGGCGGCTGAAGACCAGCCTGACCCAGAACGGGATGTTCTACGAATCGCACCTGGCCCAGTGGGCCCTGGGGGGGCTCCCCCTCAAGGAACTGCTCAAGGAGCCGCAGGGGAAGCTGTCCCGCCTGCTGGCGGACGGGGAGAGGGGCTCGGCCGGGGACGACACCGGGGGCGCCATCGCCGACAGCCGGACGCTGCCGCTCATCAAGGAGCAGCTGCACCTGCTCAATTCCGGCGTGCTGGCCTGGCATGGAGAGACCTGGCCCGGACAGGAGATGACGCTGGTGGTTGGGGAGGGGAGCGCGGAGCAGTGGGAACAGGGGATCGAGGCCAACCTCTCCCTGGAACTGCCGCGCCTGGGTGGTGTGAAGGCGAAGCTTCGTTTCACCCCTGAAGGGATCAACGTGGAGATGGTCTGCGACCGTCCCGGCGCCTCCGAAGTGATGCGCCAGGCCAGCGGTGAGCTACGCGCCTCGCTGGCCGCCCAAGGGTTGCACCTGAACAAGATGGCGGCCAAGGATGACTAGGAAAAACACCGACATGAAGCGCGCGGTGGCCATGGCCTACAACCCCGACGAGGGGGGCGCGCCCAGGGTCATCGCCAAGGGGGCCGGCATCAGCGCGGAAGCGATCATCTCGCTGGCCAGGGAGCACGGCGTGTACGTGCACCAGTCTCCCGAACTGGTCGCCATGCTGATGCAGATCGACCTCGACGCCGAAATCCCGCCCGAACTGTACCAGGCCGTCGCCGAGTTGCTGGCCTGGCTCTATTCGCTGGACCAGCAACTGGAGCGGGAGCTTTAAAGTTCCATGTGAAGCGCTAGAAACGCTCCCTCAGCAGGTAGTCCGTGTCCTGGAGCGTGGCGCTCTCCTCGTTCAGCGGCGGGACGGGGGGAAGCACGATCCGGTACTCCAGGTTCCCCTTCAACTCAGCTGGTACTCCACCCACCCCGCGCGCATGCGCCCCACCTGCAATCACCACCATGACCTTGCCGGGATGTGACGAGAGGTAACCGGTGATGCGCCGTGCCATCACCATGTTGCGCAGCATCTGCGCCTCGGCGATGTAGCGGAAGGATTCCCGGCTTCTGCCGTGGCTAGGGGAGGAGCCGCGCATGAAGTTGAGGAATTGGTCGGTAACGCTGGCATCGACGTCGGGCGGGAGTTCGGCGCGCTCACGGGGAGAAAGGGAGGCGAAACCGCTCTGCGCCACTGCCTGCACCACCAAGCGTGGCGCGTTCAGCGCCACGATCGGGATGTGGTTGTCACGGGCGAAGAAAAAGATGTCGCTGTACATGTCCCAGGGGATGTGGCGCCAACTCCAGTGGTACACATCGCGGAAGGCGTCTTCCGGCACCCTGCCGGAGCTCCAGGCGTCCAGGGCGGGCTGTGTCACGCTCTCGAACATTTCCATGCCGATGACGAGATCCTTTCCCTGGGCATGGAGAGCTTCGAGCACCCGCAGTTGCAGGCGGTGATGCGCCGGCGCGTCGTGCCGCTCCCCGAGGAAGAGGACCGGGGTGTCGGAGACTTCGGCGATCATGGTGTCGACGTCGACGGTGGCGCCGTCCCTCATGCGCATGGCCTGCGAGATGGAGCAGCCGCAGAGCAGGGCGACCAGGAGGGAGAGCAGCATTAACTTGGCGGCGCGGTGGGAGGACATGGGCGTGGTTATAACAGAAACGGCGGCAAGGCGCTATTGGAAAGAGCAAATCCCCATGCAGCGCTGACAAAGGCAAGTCCCCCTGTCCCCCCTTCGCAAAAGTGGGGGACGTTATTCACGTTCCGCGCTTGACTGGCAAATGACTCGGCGGTCCACGGACATTCAGTCGAGCAGGGTCCACGTTCCGTCGAAGCGATACAGGAGGCCAGGCGTTCCCCCCTTTAGCGAAGGGGGGACAGGGGGGATTTTGCTGCGGTGGCAAGCGCCATCGCTCCGAATAAAAAAAAGCCCCGAGGCATTGCCAGGGGGCTTTTCATTTTATGTTTTATGGTTTGATCGGAGACCTACGCCGAGACGGTGACTACCCTGCCGTCGACCTGCAACAGCCCCTCGGAGAAGAGTCGCACCGCTTCCGGGTAGATCCGGTGCTCTTCCTTCTGGATGCGGGCGCACAGGCTCTCCTCGGTGTCCCCCTGCAGGACCGGCACTGCCGCCTGCATGATGATGGGGCCGGTGTCGGTGCCGCAGTCCACGAAGTGGACGGTGCAGCCTGCGACCTTGGCGCCGTACTCCAGCGCCTGGCGCTGGGCGTGCAGTCCGGGGAAAGCCGGGAGCAGCGCCGGATGGATGTTCATCACCCGCATCGGGAAGGCGTCCAAAAGGACCGAGGTGATGATGCGCATGAAGCCCGCCAGCACCACCAGCTCCACCTCGAACTCGCGCAGGGTCGCTACCAGCGCCTCGTCGTAGGCCTCACGGCCGGAGTAGGCACGGTGGTCCAGGTGCAGCGCGGGGATGCCCGCTTTCCGGGCGCGCTCCAGGCCGAAGGCGTCGGCCTTGTTGCTGATCACGCAGACCACGCGCCCGTTGATGGCGCCGGCCGCGCAGGCGTCCATGATCGACTGCAGGTTGCTGCCGCTGCCGGAGATCAGTACCCCTATTTTGAGCTCTTTTCCCATGAGGCTTCCGCGCGGACTAGACCAGCTCCACGCACTCCTTGCCGGCTTCGCACTTGACCACATCGCCGATGACGAACGCGTTTTCGTTGAGGCCGGTGAGCCTGATCATGATGTCGTCGGCCTCGTTCTCCGGGACCACGAGCACCATGCCGATGCCGCAGTTGAAGGTGCGGAACATCTCGCTCTCCTCGATGTTGCCGCCTTTCTCGATGATCTTGAAGATTTCGGGGACGTCCCAGCTGTCCTTCTTGATGACGGCCTTGCAGCCGTTGGGAAGTACGCGGGGGACGTTCTCGAGCAGGCCGCCGCCGGTGATGTGAGCCAGGCCGCTGATGTTGAAGTCGCGCAGCAGGTTCAGCACGGAACGGACGTAGATGCGGGTCGGGGTGAGCAGCTCCTCGGCCACGGTCTTGCCCAGGCCCGGGATCTCGTCGTTGATGTTGAGCCCCATGTGCTCGAGGATGACCTTCCTGGCCAGGGAGTAGCCGTTGGAGTGCAGGCCGGAGGAGGAAAGGCCGATCAGCTTGTTGCCCACGGTGATGGAGGAGCCGTCGATGATCTTTTCACGCTCGACGACGCCGACCGCGAAGCCGGCCATGTCGTACTCGTCGCCGGTGTAGAAACCGGGCATTTCGGCGGTCTCGCCGCCGATCAGGGCGCAGCCGGCCTGGACGCACCCCTCGGAAACGCCCTTGATGATCGAGGCGCCTTTCTCGGGGTCGAGCTTGGCGGTGGCCAGGTAATCCAGGAAGAAAAGGGGCTCGGCGCCCTGGACGATGATGTCGTTGACGCACATGGCCACCAGGTCGATACCGATGGTGTCATGACGGTCGGCCAGGAAGGCAAGTTTCAGCTTGGTGCCGACACCGTCGGTGCCGGAGACGAGCACGGGATGCTTGTACTTGCCGGTGTTCAGTGAGAAGAGACCGCCAAATCCGCCGATATCGGCGAGGACTTCCGGACGGGAAGTAGCCTTCACCAACGGCTTGATCATCTTGACGAAAGTATTACCGGCGTCTATGTCTACCCCGGCGTCTTTGTATGTGATTTTCTTCTCTTTCAAGGCGAAACCTCCGATAAAGTAAAGACGAAATCTATCCCATTCCCCCGTAAAAGTCAAAGTGAAAAAGTTGTTTACTTCGACATGTCCTTTGCTTAATATGCCTTGCTGTGCCAGCCTCGGGGAAGAAAATAACACTGCGTCCCATGTCTATTGAGGACTTAGACGCGGTGCTTGAAATCGAGTCCGCCTCATTCCCCCGTCCCTGGACCCGACGCCATTTTCTGGACGAGATGGAGAGTCCCGGCAGCTACCCGATGGTGGCGCTGACCGCTGACGGCAAGGTCGCCGGCTACCTCTGCCTGAAGCAGGTGCTGGACGAGGCGGAGATCCTCGACGTCGCCGTTGACCCTGCTTGTCGTGGGTGCGGCATCGGCCGCGCGCTGGTCGACTGGGCCGTCGCCTTCTGCCGCGGGCACACGCTGCGCATGCTCTGCCTGGAAGTGCGGGTGGGCAACCACGAGGCGATCTCGCTGTACCGGCGCCTGGGCTTTGCCGAGGTGGGGCGGCGCAAGAACTACTACGAAAATGGCGACGATGCCATTCTGATGGACCTATCCATAGCTCAAGTAGAGGAAAGCGATGCAGTTTAAATCCATGGTTATCTCCAACGTCGAGGTGTCGCCCAATTACTTCAGGATGAGGATGACGGCCCCGCAGGAACTCGCCTGCGCGGTCCCCGGGCAGTTCGTCATGCTGAAGGTGAACGACGCCATCGACCCGCTGCTGCGGCGTCCCTTCGGCCTCTTCGACGTCGGCAGCTTCGTCCCCGAGTACGCCGGCTGCGGCGCCCAGCTTTACTGCGAAATCCTGTACAAGGTGGTGGGGAAGGGGACCAAGCTCCTCGCCGCACTGCACCACGGCGACCTGGTCGACCTCCTGGTCCCCCTGGGCAAGGGGTTCCAGATGGGACCCGCCGGTGAGGAGAAGGTGCTGGTGGGGGGCGGCGTGGGCCTGGCCCCGCTGTACTACCTCGCCAAGGAGCTCAAGGAGCGCGGCGAGAAGGTGCGCCTGTTCGCCGGCGGACGCAACCGCGACGACGTCCTCTGCATCACCGAGTTCGAGAGGCTCGGCGTGGAGACCTACGTGGCGACCGACGACGGCACCCTGGGCGAGCGCGGCTTCGTGACCCAGGTGCTGGAGCGCCACCTTGCCTCCGGCATGCGCATCTTCGCCTGCGGCCCGACGCCGATGCTGAACGCGGTGGCCAAGATGTCCCAAAAGCACGGCGTACCCTGCCAGGTTTCCATGGAGGCGTACATGGCCTGCGGCGTGGGAGCGTGCCTTGGCTGCGTCATGAAAGGCGCCAACCACAGCGACGAGACCCCCGACTACCGCTGCGTCTGCAAGGACGGTCCCGTCTTCGACAGCTTTGAACTGCAATGGAGTTAGCAATGCAACGACCTGACATGTCCGTGGTCCTCGCCGGGATCCAGATGCGCAACCCCGTGATGACCGCCTCCGGCACCTTCGGCTACGGCGCCGAGTTCGCCGACTACCTCGACCTGGAAAGCATCGGGGCCATGGTGACCAAGGGGCTCTCCCTGAAGCCCAAGGCGGGCAACCCCACCCCGCGCATCGTGGAGACGCCGGGCGGGATGCTGAACGCCATCGGCCTGCAGAACGTGGGCATCGACGCCTTCATCGAGCAGAAGCTTCCCTACCTCAAGGACGTCAACACCCCGGTGATCGCGAACCTCTACGGTAACACCCTGGAGGAGTACGGCGAGGTGGCGAGCCGCCTGGACGGCCTGGCCGGCGTGGCCGGCATCGAGGTCAACATCTCCTGCCCCAACGTGAAGCAGGGGGGGATCGTGTTCGGCACCGACCCGGGCGCCGCGCAGGAAGTGGTGTCCCTGGTGAAGAGGAACACCTCCAAGCCGCTCATCGTGAAGCTCTCCCCCAACGTCACCGACGTGGTGCTCATGGCGAAGGCCTGCGCCGACGCCGGCGCCGACGCGCTCTCGCTCATCAACACCCTGACCGGCATGGCCATCGACCTCGACCGGCGCCGCCCGGTGCTGGCCAACGTCACCGGCGGCCTCTCCGGTCCCGCCATCAAACCCGTGGCGCTCAGGATGGTGTGGCAGGTGGCGAAAGCGGTCCAGCTGCCGCTGATCGGCATCGGCGGCATCATGAACGGCCGCGACGCCCTGGAGTTCATGCTCGCCGGCGCCACCGCCATCCAGGTCGGCACCGCCAGCTTCCTCGATCCCTCCGCGGCCCAGCGCATCGCCGGGGAGATGGAGCAGTACCTGGTGGAGAACGGCATCGACAACGTCCGCTCCCTGATCGGGGCCCTCGAGGTCTGATGGAAGCCTGGGAGAACAGCCTTAAAAAATGCATCACCAGCCCGGAGGAGCTTGCCGGGCTTTTTCATGCGCAGGGGGAGGACCTCGCGCAGGTGGTGCGACGCTACCCGATGCGCATCACCCCGTACTACCTCGGGCTGATCCGCGAGCCGGGGGACCCGATCTGGCGCCAGTGCGTCCCGGACCCGGCCGAACTGCACGACTTCACCCAGTCCCCCGATCCCCTGGACGAGGAGCGTCTCTCCCCGGTCCCCGGCCTGATCCACCGCTACCCGGACCGCGTGGTGTTCCTGGTCTCCACCGCCTGCGCCGTCTACTGCCGCTTCTGCATGAGGAAAAGGGGAGTGGGGTGCCAGGGGATGAGCCCCGCGCCGGTGGACGAGGCCGTGGCCTACATCGCCTCGCAGCCCCAGATCCGCGACGTCATCCTTTCCGGCGGCGACCCGCTGCTCCTCTCCGACGACCGCCTGGACCAGATCCTCACCGCCCTGCGCCGCATCCCGCACGTCGAGATCATCCGGATCGGCACCCGCGCCCCGGTGACCCTGCCGGAGCGCGTGACCGCGAAGCTTGCCCGCATGCTGAAGCGCCACCAGCCGCTCTACGTCAACACCCACTTCAACCACCCGCGCGAGATCACCGGGCAGTCGGCCCGGGCCTGCGCGCGGCTGGCGGACGCCGGCATCCAACTCGGCAACCAGAGCGTGCTCCTGAAGGGGGTCAACGACGACCCGCAGGTGATGCGCGACCTGATGCAGCGCCTGCTGGCCATCCGGGTGCGTCCCTACTACATCCACCAGATGGACCTGGTGCAGGGGACCGCCCACTTCAGGACCAGGGTCGCCGACGGCATCACGGTCATGGCCGCCCTGCGCGGCCACACCTCCGGTCTCGCCGTGCCGCACTACGTCATCGATCTCCCCGGGGGGAAGGGGAAGGTGGAAGTCGCCTCGGCCCGCTTCAGCCCCGACGGCAGCCGTCTTACCGTGCGCAACTACCTCGGCGACGAGATCGAGTACCGGGAGACCTGACCTCCCCGCCTGACACGCGCGCCCGCCCCCAAGCCGGATGGTTCTCCCCATCCGGCATTTTTTGTCCCCTCAATGTTTCCACTCAAGTTGTGCGGCAATTGCGTCGATAATCTAGACAGTTTCTACTGTGTGTCGATTTACCGGAAAGGAACCTTGCCTTGCCCGAGCGTCGCGTGCTATAAGCGTATACCCGAATCGATATTCTCATATATAGGTCGAATTGAATGCAGACAGAGTATCTGAAAACGCTGGTGGTGTTAGGGCAGGTGGGAAGCTTTTCCAAGGCCGCGACCGATCTCTCGATCACGCAGTCGGCGGTGTCGCAGCGCATCAAATACCTGGAGGACCACTACGGCTGCCAGTTGGTGGACCGCTCCGGGAAACTGCTGTTGTTGACCGAGGCCGGGCGGCTCGTGGTGCAACGGGCCGAGCAGATCCTGCTTTTGGAGGCGCAGCTCGCCAATGACCTGAAGCTCAGGGGGGAAAAGACGCGCCTGGCCATCTGCTGTACCCCTACTTTCGGGGTGGGGTTCCTGCCGCAGGTGATGGAAAAGTTCATGTCCCGCAAGGCCGACAACGTCGACCTCCGTTTCATGTTCCACTCGCTGGACCGCGCCGTGAAGGAGCTGCAGGAGAACGAATTCGACCTGGCGGTGATCGAGCACTGCGAGGCGATGGAGGTGCCCGGCTTCGACATCGTGGAGCTTCCCAGCGACCAGTTGGTCTTTGTCAGCGCGCCGTCGCTGGGACTCCCCGCCGGCGAGGTGGAGTTGGAGCGGCTTTTCCACTGCTGCCTCATTGCCCGCAAACCCGACTGCACCTCGCGGCGCCTGCTGGACCTGAACCTCGCGCGCTGCGGCCGCAGCGTCGATGACTTCAAGGCCGTGGTCGTGGTCGATGACCTCCGCCTGGCGCTGGAGACCGTCCTTTCCGGAGGCGGAGTCTCCTTCCTCTCGCGCAGCATCGCCGCCCGGGAACTTGAGTCCGGGCAACTGCTGGCGCACGTCGTTGCCGGATTCGAGCAGTCGCGCCGGCGCAGCGTCGTGGTGAAGAGCGAGCGCAGGCAGGATGCCGCGGTTGTGGAATTCCTCGACTGCATCGACGCCGGTTTCCCCCTGGGGAGCGGCTGCTGATCCCGGGTTGGGCAACGGGCGGCACAAAAACAACATCGGGCTTGGTTACCCTGGGAAAAGAGGGGTATTTCAAGCCCTTTCTTGTTTTTACGATATACTTTGCCCTGTTTTGGTCGCAGCCGTTCAGCCAAAGGAGGCCTTATGAGAAGGGTAAGTGTGGAAGAAGACATCCTGAAGGACCGGCCGGTGGTGGTAAAAGATGCGACGGAGGTGTGCGCCATCTGCGGCTCGCCGCTGCAACGGGACAAGGAGAGCGGCGAACTCTTCTGTCCGTTGTGCGACGTCGAGGACGTTCCCTGATGTGGTGATTTCCCCTCATGTGGCAAGGCGCCGGGGCCGGGGGCGGCTTCCGGTTCTAGGAGGATGACATGCCGGAAAAACTGGAAGGTGATCAGCTCGAATTCAGTAACCTGCTGGCGGAGTATAAACGCCGGCTCTGGGCCGACCTGCGCGACGAGGTTTTTGCACAGACCGGGGAGGACCTGGCGACCCAGTACGACATACCGCAGGACCCGGGTGAGAAGAGCATGCTGGACGTGCTCTCCGACGCCGGGCTCGCCGTGGCCGACATCAGGCGGCAGCAGCTTACCGCGTTGGAGGAAGCGCAGCGGCGTGTGGAACTGGGGACCTACGGCACGTGCGAGGGGTGCGGCCAGCCGATCGGCTTGCCGCGGCTGAAGCTGATGCCCTTCACCCCGTACTGCGTCGAGTGCCAGAAGGAGCAGGAGATACCCACGAAGCCTCCGGGGAACAAGATTTAAAGGCAGGGGCTAGGGACTAGGGGGACTGGCTCCGCCAGGTGCCAGTCCCCTTTAAAGCAGGGGACTAGGGGAGTAGGGGCTGGGGACTGGGAGCAAGGGGGTCCCCAGCCCCTGTTTTTGTTTTACAGCAGCGCATCGATGGCCGCGAAGTCCACGTCGCGCTCGGCGTTGGCCATGATCCAGTTCAGTTTCTCCTGGTCTTCGTAGGTGATCTTGGCCACGTCGTCGGAGAGCGCGGTGAAGACTTCGGCCGTGGTCTCCTCGACCCGGATGTAGGGGATGTGCGAGTCGTGCAGGATCTGCTGGCTCACCTCCGACACCGGCACGTGCCCGGAGATTACCAGCCCGGCAATCTTCTCCTTGTAGGCGGGGATGTGGTACAGCGAAGAGAGGGTGACGATCAGTTCGTCACGGGAGCTGGTTACGATCATCAGGGTCGAATCGAGCAGCCCGTCGATCACCCGCTGCGAAGAGGCGGCGCCCAGCTGGATGTTGTGGATGATCCTGCTTTTCTCGTTGATGTTCCCCTGCAGCGGCAGGTCGAAAAGCTTGGAGATGTGGCTCAGGGTCGGGTTGGCGAGGATCGGCGAGTAGTTGAAGCCGTCGATTACCTTGATCTGCGGCTCGAAGGCGCGCTTCAGGTACTTGGTGGTGACTTCCTTCTTGCTGGGCTTCATCTTGTTGACGATGATCCCCCTCACGTCCGCACCTTCCCGTTCGTACAGGGCCAGGTTCAGGTGCACCGCGTCGATCACCTTGCCGATGCCGCTCTCGCTCACGATCATGACCGGCGCGCCGATCAGCTTGGCTACCTTGGCGTTGGAGAGGCCGATCACGGCGCCGACGCCGCCATGTCCCGCCCCCTCGATGATCAGGAAGTCGTATTTCTGCTCCAGCTCCCGCACCGCCTCCAGGATGCAGTCGGCCAGGGAGAGGTCGTCCAGCTTCCCCGCCAGGTAATCCTTGGTGAAATCCCGGTACAGCGCCACCGGCGACATCAGCGCGATGTCCTCTTCCAGTCCGAACGCCTTGGCCATGAGCAGGGCGTCCATGTCCACCATGAAGTCGTCGTAGAGCAGCACCTTGGGGCCGAACGGTTTCACGAAACCGACCCGCTGGTACTTCTTCCTGGCCTGGTGCATGAGCGAAATGCTGATGGTCGTCTTGCCACAGTTTTGTCCGGTCGCCGCAACGAAGATCTTTTTCGCCATGTGCACACCCCTGTTTCGATGGAATGGCGTATGTTTACACCATCACGGAGCGTGCCGTCAAGAAAAGTAATACGGGAAGGGGAGATGACTCAGGGGATAAATTTGAGCAGGAGCATGGAGATGTCGTCGTCGAAGGCGGTGTTGCCGGTGAAGGCGCGCAAGGCATCGAGCGTGGCGTCGATGATGGCTGCGGACGGTTTGCGGTACTCGCGGGCCAGCACCCCCTTCAGCCGCTGTACTCCGAACAGCTCTCCCGAGCGGCTCTGGGTCTCGGTGATGCCGTCGGTGTAGAGCAGCAGCAGGTCCCCTTTTTCCACCTGCATGACCGGTTCGTCGAAGGCGACCCTGCGCTGCACCCCCAGGATGAGCCCCTCCGCATCCAGTTCGAAGAAGCGCTCCTCGCCGGGGCGGTAGAGCAGGGGCGGGGGGTGGCCGGCGTTACTGTAGCGCAGCCTGCCGGAGGTCCTGTGGTAGCTCAGGTAGGACATGGTGATGAACAGTTCGGCGCGGGAGAGGTCGTCGTGCAGGATCTCGTTCAGGGCCGCCACCACCTGGGCGGGGCCGTCCAGCGCAGGCATCTGGGCCCGCAGCACGCTGCGCGTTTCCACCATGATCAGCGCCGCCCCCACGCTGTGCCCGGAGACGTCCGCGATCACCAGGTCGAGCCGTTCGCCGTGCAGCAGGATATCGTAGTAGTCGCCGCCGATGTGGCTGGCCGGCACGCAGCGCCCGGCGCAGTCGATACCGGTCAGAAGCGGCGGCGCGGCGGGCAGCAGCGAGAGCTGGATCTGCCTGGCGATCTCCATCTCCTTGTGCATGCTGGTGTTCTGCAAGAGGGCCTGTTCCGCCAGCTTGCGCTCGGTGATGTCCTGCTTGATGCAGATGAAGTGCTTGATGTGGCCGTCCGGGTCCAGGACCGGCGTGATGGTCTGTTCCTCGGGGTAGAGCTCGCCGTTCTTGCGCCGGTTCACCAGCTCGCCGTGCCAGATCTTGCCGGCCATGATGGTGGACCAAAGGTCCTGGTACAGGGCGGGGTCCTGCCGGTCCGATTTGAGAAAACCCAGGTCGCGCCCGACGGACTCCTCCTTGGTGTAGCCGGTCATCCTGGTGAAGGCCTCGTTGACCGAGAGCACCAGCCCGTTGCTGTCGGTGATCACGATGGCGTTGGCCGCCGCCTCCAGGGCGGCGCTTTGCACCCGCAGCGACTCCTCGGCCTGTTTGCGCTCGGAGATGTCCGAGATCAGGCCGTCGTAGGCGATCAGGTCCCCCTGCTCGCTGTAGCGCGGCACGACCGTGTTGATGACCCAGCGCAGCGAGCCGTCCTTGTGCCGGATCCGGTGCTCGACCGAAGGGATCTCCTTGCCGGCGCGCAGCTCCTCGGTCAGGCTGGTCACGGCGGGGCGGTCCTCCTCGTGGATCATCTGGTACCAGAGAAAGGGGTTTTCCTGGTACTCCTCGTCGCTGTAGCCGGTGACCGAGAGGCAGCCCGGGCCGTGCGAGGTCCTGGTCACGTTGCCTTCGCTGATGGTGACCGTGTAGATGTAGTCGGTGACGGCGGCCACCAGCCTCTTGTAGCGCCGTTCGCTCCTTACCAGCGCCGCTTCCGCCTCGCGCTTCTTGCGGCGCACCTGCGCTTCCTGCATCTCGCGCTCGATGGCCGGGATCAGGCGTGAGGTGTTCCCCTTGATCAGGTAGTCGTTGGCCCCTTCCTTCATGGCGCCCACCGCGGTGTCTTCGCCGATCTTGCCGGAAACGATGATGAAGGGGATGTCCAGACCGGAGTCGCGCAGCACCTGCAGTGCTTCCAGCCCCGTGAAGCCGGGGAGGACGTAGTCCGAGACCACCAGGTCCCAGTCCTCCTCCTCCAGCGCCCTGCGCATGGCCTCGGCGCTCTCCACCCGCCGGGAGACCGGCGCGTAGTTGCCGCGGCGCAACTCGAAGATGAGGAGCAGGGCGTCGTCCTCGGAGTCTTCCACAATCAGCACGCGGAGCGGTTTACCCATGAAAACACCTACCGTGGCAAGCACATGATAGACCGGGGGCGTAACAGGTGCGCTATCCCGGAAAATGCCCAGTGAGGCTGGGCGCTTACAGTATAGCACACTTCGTTGGCCGGAAAGGGGCGGGGAGCTAATTAGATGGGGCGGGGGCGGCGCCGTCGAGGCTGAACTCGCGCAGCCAGCTCTCGAAGATGCGCACCTTCTCCTGTCCGAAGCGGAGCAGGTCGGACCTCACCTGGTCCGTGCTTTTCTCCAGGTCCAGTTCCCCCCCTTTTTTGGAGTAGAAGAGGTCGGCCAGGGCCACGATGCGCTCGCAGTCGGTGACCGGTGACATCTCGCGCAGCGGCAGGCGCAGCTTCTGGTCCACGATGTCGCGGGCGGTGAGGCCGACGCCGATGTGGCGCTCGCAGACCAGGGCGTGCTGCGGCAGTCCCTCGGAGTCCAGCATCTGCCGGCCGATGACGCCGTGGCAGATGTAGGGCGCCTTGCCGAAGCAGTTGAGCCTGGGGGAGTAGGTGCGGGCGACGCCGATGTCGTGCAGAAGGGCCGCTTCCTCGATGAAGAGCAGTTCGGCTTCGCTTCTGCCGCCGCGTGCGGCGATGGCGAGCGCCTTGTCGGCGACGCGGCGGCTGTGCCGGTAGACGATTTCCAGCCCCTGGCTGTTGTTGTGGAAGTATTTCTCAAGGAGAGCTCTGGGGTTCAAGGCACGCCTCCCAATGGGTGATGGTTCGGATCAAGGGTTTAGATTATGCCCATTTCGTCCGGAATTGCAACACCGTCGCGCTGCCGTCGGCGTCAGGTTTTGCGAACCTGGTCAAGAAACAGTTGAATATCGCCCCGCGAACGGATATGATGTGAATCCTTTAAATAGACACTTCTAGCCTGGGCGGTGCAATGACAGCCACGATGACCACACAACAACACACGCTGCTCGTGGACGACGAGCCGGGGATCCTCACCGAGGTGTCGCTGCTGCTCGCCTCGAGCGACATCCCCGGGGTGGCGACCATCTCCGACAGCCGCCAGGTGATCCGCTACGTCCGGGAGCACAAGGTGAGCGCGGTGATCCTGGACTGGGTCATGCCCAACGTGACCGGCGCCGAGATCCTGCAGAGCCTGACCGTGGAGCACCCGGAGATCCCGGTGATCGTGATGACCGCGATGGGGGACGTGGAGACCGCGGTGACCTGCATGCGCCAGGGGGCCTTCGACTTCCTCACCAAGCCGGTGGACCCCAACCGCCTGGTGGCCAGCGTCAAGAAGGCGCTCCAGGTGAGCGAGCTCGGGCAGCAAAACCGCAAGCTCAAGGACTACCTGCTGGCGGACACCCTGGGCAACCCGGACGCCTTCGCCGGCATCATCACCACGTCCAAGAAGATGCGCGGCATCTTCCAGTACATCGAGGCCATCGCCAGCTCCCGTCTGCCGGTCCTCATCACCGGTGAGACCGGGGTGGGCAAGGAACTGCTGGCGCGCGCGGTGCACGCGGTCTCGGGTGTGCCGGGGCCTTTCATCTCGCTCAACGCCGCAGGGCTCGACGATTTCATGTTCTCCGACACCCTCTTCGGACACAAGAAGGGGGCCTTCACCGGCGCCGACAGCAAGCGCGACGGTCTCATCAGCGCCGCCGCCGGCGGCACGCTGTTCCTGGACGAGATCGGCGACCTGAACCTCGCCTCCCAGATCAAGCTGTTGCGGCTTTTGCAGGAAAGGGAGTACTACCGGCTCGGTTCGGACCTGCTGCTCAAAAGCGACGCCCGGATCGTGGCCGCCTCCAATATGGACTTCGCCGCCCTGCGCGCCGCCGGGACCTTCCGAAACGACCTCTACTACCGCCTGTGCGCCCACGAGTTCCGGGTGCCCCCCTTGCGCGAGCGCCTCGAGGACATCGAGGCACTGGTGGATTACTTCGTGCACCAGATCGCGGCGCAGCAGGGGAAGCCGGCTCCCAGGGTGCCGCAGACCGTAATCGCGGCCCTGCAGCAGTGCCGGTACCCGGGTAACGTGCGCGAGCTGTACAACATGGTGCACCACGCGGTCACCTGCAACGAGGGGGCGCCCTTGTCGGTCGCGGACTTCCCGGGGGTGGCGGCGGTGCCGGTCCGGGCGGCGCAGCCGGTCGAATGCGGCGGCAACGCCTTGTTTTCGGTGTTCGGGAGATTTCCCACGGTGATGCAGGTGGAGGAGTACCTGATTGCCGAGGCCATGAAACTGACCAACGGCAACCAGACCCAGGCGGCGGAGCTTTTGGGACTTACCAGGCCGACCCTGAACAAGAGGTTGAAACAGGAGCGTCAGTAGGAAGGTGCGGCGACCGGGGGCGGAGCGCTCTGGGCGGCCGCCTTTTTCCTGGGTGCCAGGTAGGTGAGGTTCTGCAGCACGGTCTGTTCCAGGGTGGCGTCGTAGAACGTGCGCCGGCAGTCCACCTCGGTCAATGCCTTATCCTGCAGTTTGGTCACCAGCCGGCAGCCACCGAAGCAAAGTGGGAGGTAGCTGCACTCAAGGCAGGCCTCCTGCTGCCAATTCCCGATTCCATGCGAAACTCCGAAATCCCGTAACCCCTCCGTCAGGCTGCCGACACTCAGCTCTTCCCACCCCATGAACGCAGGGCACTTGTAGAACTTCCCGGTGCAGTCGATCACCAGCGAGTTGTCCAGTTCCACGATGCAGGCCGACGGCTTGGGCGACGGGGCGCGATACCCGCGCGCCAGAGTCGCCTCGCGCAAAAACGGAATCGCCTCCAAAAGCCACGGCTCCTCCGATATGGCACACCCCGAGTTGAAATCCGCGCAGGCGCCGGTGGACATGACCGGCGTGAACATCACCACGGCCAGCTGGTCGGGAGTGATGCCGTACAGGGGGAGCTGGTCCAAAAGGCGCGGAAACTCCCGGTAGTTGTCGCGCTTGAAGTTGGCTCCCAGTTGGATCGAGATGAGGTTACAGACCTGGGCGAGGTTTCCCGCCACCACGTCGAAGCTCCCGGCGCCGGAGGCGTAGGGGCGCTGGACGTCGTGAATCTCCTGCGGGCCGTCCAGGGTGAACTTCGCCCCCTGCAGGCCCAGGGGGAGCAGCCGCAACGCGGTGCTTCTGTCCAGGAGGGTGCCGTTGGTAACCAGGGTGAAGGCGTACCTGACGCCGTGGCTTTGGGCGGCATCGTGCAGCTGCTGCGAGATGCGCAGGATCAGGTCCAGCGACAGGAGCGGCTCGCCACCGTAAAAGGAAACGGTGAGATCCCATCCCCGGGCGACCCGGTCCCGCACCAGCGTCTGCACCAGGAGGTCGGCGGTCTGCTCCGACATGTAGTGGCCGCAGCGGAACTCCCCTTCGAAGCAGTAGCCGCAGTCGAGGTTGCAGTCGAGATTCAGGACCACGGAAACCTTGAATTCGCGCGCCTCGGCGTTGGCGCGCGCGATCAGGCCGCGCATCGTCTCCTTTTCGGCAACGGGGTCTTCTACCAGCATGCCCAGTCGGGTCAGCGCCTCGCAGCCGGCGGCGGGAACGTCACCCGCTTGCAGGGCCGCCAGCGTCTCCGAGGAGATCGCGGCGACCGAGCCGCGCAGGGTCGAGTAGAGGAGGACGTGACCGGGACGGTCGGGGGAGGGGAAGATCTTCAGGTAGCTGGAAAGTCTCATGGTGATTGACACCTGTGTGGCAACGTCGATTTTGCGGACGGAAATCCTATCTAGGCGGCATGGTACAGAGTCTCGCCTTCCGCCTGGGAGGAAGGCGAGACAAGGGGTTTGTCATAACGGGCTGGCCCAGATGTACATATAGAAGCAGCACCCCAACCCGTTCGTCACAGACTCAGACATGTTGTTGCCCTCATCGAGAATCTCCACTGCCAGATTTTCTGTTGCCATAGCGGTTTCCTCCTTTGATGTGGTAAAAACCTTGGACTTATTTAACCTGCTGTGATAAATTAACAAAAGTTTAAATTGTCTGCAATAATAAATTTGATTTTTTTTATGAGGAGAGGCGTGTGAGGAAGACGTCCCCGTTTTTGTCAGTGTACGACGCAGTCAGGCCGATACTGCTGACTGTGGCGCTCTGCCTGCTGACAGTGGTGCCGGCCACCTGTGACGACGACCTGAGTACGGTTGAGCTTTTCAACGGTGGCGGGGCCGAGTTGGTGTCGGCGAGCCGGTCGCCCCGACCCGCTTCCCAAACAGCGGAAAACATCACCGTCGTCACTGCGGAAGAGATCGCGGCCCTGAACGCGCACACCCTGCCCGAAATCCTCTACAGCATCACCGGTGTCCAGCTGGAGATAATCGGCACCCCCGGCACCAACACCAACATAGAGATACAGGGCTCCGACTTCGACCACGTGCTGGTCCTGATCGACAACGTCCCCATCAACAGCCTCGCCGACAATTTCCCTGACCTGGCCGCCATCCCGGCCGCGATCATCGACCGGATCGAGATCGTCAAGGGGGCCGCGTCCAGTTCCTGGGGGAGCGCCCTGGGCGGCGTCATCAACGTGATCACCAAGATGCCGCAGCAGGACAGCGCCTACGGGGGCACGGTCTCGGGCTCCTTCGGGACCCGGGAGACGGTGGATGGACGCATCGAAGGGAGCGGCACGGTGGACCGGCTCGGCTACTACCTCTCCGCCGGCAAGCTGCGCTCGGACGGGCTGCGCCCGAACAACCAGTCCAACCTCGACAGTCTGTACGGCAAGCTGCATTACGAACTCCCGGTGCGTGGAGGGGTTACCCTCTCCACTCTCTATACCAACAAGAAGACCGGCATCCTTGATTTCCCTAACTTCCACGTCAACGACCAGAAGCACGAGCTGATATCTTCGCTTGCCCTGCAGTTGCCGCTGGACAACCGTCTTTCCCTCGATGCAGCAGTGAGAACACGGCAGAGCGTCATGGAGATGTTCGTGGTCAGCTCCGCGACCCGTAACGTGCTGCAGAGGGGCCTGGAGGACGACGACAGCACCGGCGGCACCCTGAAACTTTCCTGGCAGGGGGACTGGCAGCTGGTCGTGGCCGGGGTGGACTACGACCACGTGCGGGTCCTGTTGCGGGGCGGGCAGCTGCCCGGCGAGCAGGACAAGAGCGCGGACCGGCTCGGCGTCTACCTCAACGACACCTTCAGCCTCGGCAACTTCGCCATCACCCCCAGTGCCCGCTTCGACTGGACCGGCTTCGGCGGCAACCGCTTCAGCCCGAGCTTCGGCATCACCTACGCCTTGAGCGAAAACAGCCTGTTGCGCGGTTATACCGCCCGGGGGTACAGTCTCACCTCCTTGAACCGCGGCGATGCCACCGAAAAGGTCTGGACCTCCCAACTGGGCTTCGAATCGGGCGAGATCCCCTATCTCTGGCTCAAGGCCACCCTGTTCAGAAACGACACCTGGGACGTCCTGAGCAACGAATGGGGGCGCGTGGTCAAGAAACGGCAGCTCAAGCAGGGGGGAGAGTTCGAACTGCGCACCGTCCCGCTCCTCAACACCTCGCTTGGCGCCGGCTACACCTACATCCATGCCACCGAGGGCGACGACGGTCCGGAGCTGAGCTCCATACCCAGGCACACCCTGAAGCTCGGCCTGCACTACCGGGACCCGTCGCAGCTGCAGGCGCAGCTGACCGGCTACTACATCGACTGGAACGCGCCTGCCGGCAAGAGCGGGGGGGTCCTGTGGGATCTGCACCTCAGCAAGACCTTTGAGTACCCCCAGTTCGGGGCGGTGGAAATCTTCGGCTCGCTCAGGAACATCTTCGACGGCAAGCAGTACGTCTCCGACCTCTACAAGAACACGGGGCGCTGGGCGGAAGCGGGGGTAAGATGTCACTTCTGAGACTCCTGCTCCTGCTCTTCTTCACCCTGGTCCCCACCCTCGCCCTGGCCTACGATGTGCTGCTGCTCCAGTCCATGCACGACAAGGGGTACGACGAGGCGGTGCGCGGCTTCAAGCGCGACTACCGCGGCTCGGTGCGACGCATCGTCCTCACCGACTACGCCGAGCTCGACCTGACCCGCATCAACCGCGAGGAACACCCCAAGCTGATCGTGGCGGTCGGGGACCGCGCCCTGGAACTGGCTCAAAAACAGCACGCGACGCCCGTGGTCTACATGATGGCCCTGAACGCCAAGCCGCGCCGCCTGGCGGGGGGCGTCACCATGCTGCTCGATCCGGGCAAGTACCTGTCGGTCCTGGAGGAGATGGGGTGCGAACGGGTCGGCGTGCTCTACGACCCGGCCCGCAGCGGCGCCTACGTGAAGCGCGCCCTTGGCATGGCCGCGCGCAGCCGTATCAAGCTGGTGTTGCGCGAGGTGCACGCCGCCAAGGAGACGCCGGCCATGCTCGCCTCGCTGAAGGGGAAGGTGGACGCGCTCTGGATGCTCCCCGACACCACGGCGGTCTCCCCGGTCTCCACCGAGGCCTACTTCCTCTTTTCCCAGGCGGAGCGGGTGCCGGTGGTCACCTTCGCCGACGTCTACCTCTCCATGGGGGGGGCGGTCGCGCTGACCATCGACCGCTACGACATCGGGCGGCAACTGGCCGAACTGGCGCAGAACGTGCTGGACGGGAACCAGCCCGAAGAGTGGGGGGACCCGCCGCGACGGGTGGTCACCAGGACCAACGACGGGGTGGTGCGCCAGTTGAAACTGAACACCGTGGTGGGGCGCTGACATGAAAAGAAGGAAACTGCGCCTGCCGCCGTACGCCAAGAGCTTCCGGTTCCGGCTCTACCTGATCTTCACCGGCACCATAGCGCTTCTGACCGCCGCCTTCGTCACCTTCTATGTTCTCACCGAGTTGAACGCCTACCGCTCCAACATGGAGCGGGAAGGGAAGCTGCTGGCGACAGTGCTGGCCCAGAACGCGCGCCTGCCGCTTTTTGCCGAAAACCGCGAGGCCTTGGGGATCCTGGCCGAGGGAACTGCGCGCTACCCCTCCGTCCTGTCGGTCTCCATCGTCGATCGCGAGGGAAAGCTGCTGGCACAGCAGGTGAAAACCCAGACCGTCGCCGGGGACGTGATCGACATGCAGGTCCCCATCAGCTCCCCAAGCGGTGTCCTCTCTCCTGAGTCGGCGCTTTTGGGGCAGCCCCAGGGGACCGAGCAGCGGGTCATCGGCGAGGTGCGCCTGAAACTGGACACCTCCGGGGCGCGGGAGCGGCTGGTCACCCTGGTGGCCGCCTCGCTGGCCATCGGCACCCTGTTCTGGATCTTGGTCTCCCTTTTGTGCTACCAGATCCTGAAAAGGGTCACCAGCTCCTTCAACCTGCTCCTGGCGGGAATCGAGAAGATCGGCAACGGCACCCTCTCCGCCCGGGTCGACCTCGACGGCGACGACGAACTGGCCCGGGCCGCCAACGCCATCAACGCCATGGCGGCCTCCCTGGAGCTGCGCGAACTGGAAAACCTGGCGCTGCAGGACGAACTGCTGCGCGCCATGAGGCTGGAGGTGCAGGAGGAGAAGAAACGGGTCATGGCCCGGCTGATCCAGACCAACAAGATGACCTCGCTGGGCCTGCTCCTTTCCTCCATGGCGCACGAGATCAACAACCCCAACGCCTCGATACGCTTTTCCGGCCACATGATCGGCAAGATGCTGGCCGACGCCCTCCCCCTGCTGGACGGGGTATGGCAGGAAGAGGGGGAATTCTACCTGGGCGGGGTGCCGTACCAGAAGGCGCGGCTGGTGCTCACGGAGAATGCGGGCAAGATCGTGGAGAACTCGGAACGGATCGCCCAGGTGGTGCAGGGGCTGCGGGATTACGGGGTGGGGGGAGGGGGACAGCTGCGCCAGAGGCTGGAGATCAACAGCGCGGTCACGGCGGCCCTTTCCGTGCTCGCCTGCCAGATGAAACGGGACGTGCAGCTGCACACCTCTTTGGGGACCTCGATCCCGGCCATCGCCGGAAGCCAGCAGCAGATCGAGCAGGTGCTCATCAACCTGATCCTCAACGCCATGCAGTCCTGTCCGGGGGGGAGCGGCGAGGTTCATCTCAGTACCCGCCATGAGGCAGGGAAGGGGGAGGTGGTGGTCGAGGTGCGCGACAACGGGGCCGGCATCGCCCCGGAGACCATGGAGCGCCTGTTCGAACCCTTCTACTCCACCAAGCTCGAGTTGGGCGGCAGCGGGCTTGGGCTGTACATCTCGCAGTTCATCGTGTCCGAGCACGGGGGCCGGCTGCAGCTCGACTCCACCGTCGGCAGGGGGACCGTGGCGACGGTGGTGCTCCCGGTCGCCCCGGCCTCAGTGGTGGGCGTGCTCTCCGCCCAGCACGGTCAGCATCCCGCCGATCCTCTCCATCAGGTCCGTTAGCGCATCCCCCTGGGACCCTTCGCCGCAGATCCTGCGCATCTGGTTCAAAAGCCCCTCGAAGACATCCTCGCCGCACGCCCCCGTGACCATGTCGTTGGTGAGCCGGTCGTTCAAAAGCAGACGTTTCATCTGGATCAGCTGTATCTCGACACGCAGCTTCTTGATGGTGGGCAGATCGCTTTGCTTGAGCAGCTGGAGGCACTGGTTGATGATGCAGTACTGTTGGTCCATGGTCTTCTCCCGATTGCATTGACATCGAAACACCTGACCGTAGTTCCAATATCCGTGCCAACGACGTCGAGATAAAACCCTGCGAAAACGGCTGGTTGCTGGGGGCGGTTTTGGGGGCGACGCGGGCGCCGGGTGTGCGTTTTTTTACGGCTGCTCCACCTCGGCGCGCAAAACGACGGCAAAACGGGGAGTTGTCCGGACGGTGTAAAAAAAGGAACTGTTCGTTTTTTTACACCGGGTGAGCCCGGTGGGCCCGGCGTTATCGGGCCAGCACCGCGCTCACCGCTTTGATGATCTGCGCCGGCGTGAAAGGCTTGAGGATGTAGCCGTTGGCCTTGGCCTCGTCCACCAGTTCGCGCATCTCGGCCTCGCTTTTGGAGGAGAGGAGCAGGATCGGGATGTCCCGGCTCACCTCGTTCTCCTTCAGGAGCTTGGCCTTCTTGTTGCCGTCCAGCATGGGCATCATGATGTCCATGATGATCAGGTCGGGGCGGTCCTTGGCGAAGATGAAGCGGTTGGCCTCGATGCCGTTGGTGGCGGTGAGCACCTGGTAGCCTGCCTGATCAAGGGCGTCCTTGGCCATGGCCAGCACCAGTTCGCTGTCGTCGATGATGAGTATCTTTTTGTTCAAGGCGCGTCTCCTATCTGTTCGGGGTTACGGCGCGGAGGCACCGGTGGATGCGGGTTCGTGGCGCTCCGCCACGAAGAGTTTCTCCAGGGCGGCCGGTATCAGGTCCAGTGGGACCACCTGGTCCGCCGCGTCGAGGGTTATGGCCGCCTTGGGCATGCCGAACACCGCGCAGGAGGGCTCGTCCTGGACGATGGTGCTGCCGCCGGCTTCCTTGATGTGCAGCATGCCCTGGGCCCCGTCGCGTCCCATGCCGGTCAGCAGCACGGCCACCACCTGGTCGCAGCGCTGCCGGGCCAGCGAATCGAAGAAGACGTCGATGGAGGGGCGGCAGCAGTTGACTGGGGGGGCGTCGGTGAGCCGGATGACGCCGTCGACCACGGTCAGGTGACTGCCGTCGGGGGCCACCAGCGCCTCGCCGCTGCGGTAGGGGACGCCGTCGCGGGCGAGCCGGACCGGCAGGGCGCACTCCCGGTCCAGCCAGTTGGCGAAGCCGGCCGCAAAGCCCTGGGCGATGTGCTGCACCACGAACACCGCGCCCGGGAAACCCGCAGGCAGGGCCTTCAGCAGGCGCATCACCGCCTTGGGGCCGCCGGTCGAGGCGCCGATGGCGAGCAGGTTGTGCCCGCAGCCGTCGCTAAGGACGCTGAGCGGCTCGCAGGCGCGCAGCTTGCGCCGGGGGTGCCTGATGACCCTGATCCGGGACAGGAACTGGACTTTTTCCCGCAGCGCGGCAGCGAACCCCTCCAGCATCCCGTCGCCGTCCAGCCTCGGCTTCTCCATGACGTCCAGCGCCCCCCGCTTGATGGCGACGAAGGCGCGGTCCACCTCGCTGGCCTCAACGGCGGCGGAAAGGACCAGCACCGGGATGGGGCAGACGGCCATGATCTCCTCGATGGCGTCCAGGCCGTCCAGGACCGGCATCAGCAGGTCCATGATCACCAGGTCCGGGTGCAGCGCCTGGACCAGTTGCACCGCCTCCCTGCCGTCGCACGCCTCGCCGACCACGCGGATGTCGTCCCCTGCCTGCAGCATGTCCTTGAGCAACTGGCGTGCGAGGAGGGAGTCGTCGGCCAGCAGTACCCTCGTGCTCATAGTAGTTCCTTCCTTGGCAGCGGCGCGTGCGCGCGCGAAAACCGTCGGCTCAGCCGATCAGCATCTGTACCGTTTCCAGCAAGAGCCCCTGGTCGAAGGCGCCCTTGACGATGTAGGCCTGGGCTCCGGCCTGCAGCGCCTGGCGCTTGTCCTCGTCGCGCGACAGCGAAGAAACGATGATCACCGGGGTTTCCCGGTACTGTTCCGAAGCCCGCAGCGCCCGGGTCAGCTCGAAACCGTTGATGCCGGGCATCTCCACGTCGGAGATCACCAGGTCGAACTGCTCCTGGGCGCTCTTCTCCAGGGCGTCCTCGCCCGAGACCGCCGTCACCACCCGGTACCCCTGGCTCACCAGGATGCTCTGCTCCATGGTGCGGGTGGTGATGGAGTCGTCCACCACCAGCACCTTGAGGCGGCGCTGGGCCGCCTGCACCTCTTCGGCGGAAAGCGGCGCGCGCTGTACCCCGCGGCCGGATTCGAACAGGTCCGGGACGTTCAGGATCAGGGCCGGGTTGCCGTCGCCGAGGATGGTGGCGCCGAACAGGAACCGGACGTTGCGGAACTGTTTCCCCAGTCCCTTGACCACCACCTCGCTGTAGCCCAGGTGGGCCTCGACGATGCAGGCGATGCGCTGGTCGCAGTGCTTCAATACCACCGCCGACAGCGTCGCGTCGCCCGCCTCGCGGCGCTCGGGGAGCCCCAGCATCCCCGGCAGGCTGTACAGGGGGGTGGTGGCGCCGCGCACCTTGATCACCTCGCCGCTCCCCAGCGTGTCGATCTCGCCGGCGCGCACCTTGACGATCTCCTGCAGGTAGTTGGTGGGGATGGCGAAGGTCTCGCCGCCGCAGGCCACGATCAGGGCGTCCAGGACGGAAAGGGTGAGCGGGAGTTGCAGGGTGACCTGGGTGTAGCGGCCGGGCTCGCTGGAGAGGGTGACGCTCCCCTTGACCCGCTCGATGTTCTTCTTCACCACGTCCATGCCCACCCCGCGCCCGGAGACGTCGGTGACGATCTCGGCGGTGGAAAAGCCGGGGCGGAAGGTGAGGTAGAGCGCCTCTTCGTCGCTTAACACGTCCGCCTCGCGCGGGTCGAGCACCCCGCGCGCCACCGCGGCCGCCTTGATGCCGGCCGGGTCCATGCCGCGTCCGTCGTCGCGCACCTCCACCAGCACCGAGTTGCCCTGGTGGCGGGCCGAGAGCAGCACCGTGCCGCGGCGCGGCTTGCCGGCGGCGGCGCGCGCATCCGGGGCCTCGATACCATGGCTGAGCGCGTTGGTCAACAGGTGGATCAGGATCGGCTTGAGCCCCTCCAGGAGCACCCGGTCCATCTCGATGGCCTGGCCGACGATCTGGAACTGCACCTCGCGCCCCAACTGCTGGGCCAGGTCCCGGACCAGGCGCTCCAGTCCGTCGGAGATGGTGCGCAAGGGGAGCATGCGCAGCCCCATCGCCTTGCCGTGCAGCTCCTGGATCAGGTAGTCGAGGTAGAGGACGTCCTCTTCGAGCTCGCCGCGGAAGGCGCCCAGCGTGGCGGCGTGCTGGTCGGGGAGGGCGTAGCCGATCTCCTTCAGGCGCTCCAGCTTCGCTTCCAGGCGCTTCTTGTTGATGATCAGTTCGCCCACCAGGTTGACCAGGTGGTCCAGGGTCTTCACGTCGGCCCGCACCGTGTCCGCGTGCGCCTCGGCCTGGGCCTCCTTGGGCTCGGCGGAGATGTGCTGCCCCAGTTCGCCCCGCTCGTACTCCGCGACGAAGCGCTCCACGTCCAGCTCCGGCGCCGTGCCCCGCATCAGGGCCGAGGTGATCAGCGCCACCGCATCCGCGCCGCGCAGCAAAAGGTCGATGGCCTGGGCGTCCACCGTGCGCTCGCCGCGCTCCATCCCCTTCAGCTGCTCCTCCATGGTGTGGGTGATGGCGCTGATGTCGGCCAGCCCCACCATGCGCGCCGACCCCTTCAGGGTGTGCGCGTTGCGCAAGAGTTCGTGCAGAAGATCGGTGCGGGCCGGGTTCTTCTCCAGCACCAACAGGCCGCTTTGCAGCGAGGCCAGGTGCTCCTCCGCCTCCCGGCAGAAGATCTCCAGGTAACGGTTCCCCATCTAGGCCTCTTCCTCGGTGATCTCCTTCAGGCGCTCGGCCAGTTCCAGGATCTCGGCGATGGCCTTCTCGGTCTCGTGCGCCGACAGCGCCACCTGCTGCGCCACGTCGCGCACCTCGGTCATGGTCTCCGCCATCTGCTCGCAGGCCGAGGTCTGCTGCTGGGTGGAGAGGGTGATCTCCTTGGCGGTGCGGGCGGTCTCCTGGGCGGTGGACATGATGGAGGCGAAGGAGAACTGCACCTTGTCCACCAGCTGCGAGGCGGCGTCGACCGCCTTGGTCCCCTCCTCGGTGACCATGATGGTGTTGTTGGTGGCGCGCTGGATCTCGCCGATCAGCCCCTTGATCTGGCGCGTCGCCTCCACGGTGCGGTCGGCCAGGCGCTTCACCTCCTGGGCCACGATGGCGAAGCGCTTGCCCGCCTCGCCGGCGCCCGCCGCCTCGATGGCGGCGTTCAGGGCGAGCAGGTTGGTCTGGTCGCTGATCTCGTCGATGATCTCCACGATACCGCCGATCTTCTGGCTGTTGTCGCCCAACTCCAGCATGCTCTTGGCGATGCTCTGCACCTGGCTTCTGACCTGGCCCATGCCGTCGATGGCGTTGGTGACGTCCTCGCGGCCGCTGTTGCAGTTCCTGGTGGTGTCCTCGGCGACCGCCTCGACGCTCTTGGAGTTGCCGGTGATCATCTTGGCGGTGATGGCGATCTCCTCGCTGGTGGTGGTCACCTCCTGGACCGCGCTCGCCTGCTGGGTCGAGCCCGAGGCCTGCTGGGCACTGATGGCCATCATCTCGTTGGCGGCGCTGGAGAGCTGGATCACCGCCTCCTTGACCGAGGCGATCAGGCGCCCGGAGCGGCCGATCTCGTCTTTGAGGTCCCTGACGATGACCGTGGTCATCACGTTGAAGGCCTCGGCCAGTTCGCCGATCTCGTCGTTGCTTTCCACCGGGATGGTCTCGTCCAGGTCGCCGCCGGTGATCTTGTGCGCCTTCTCGGTCAGCTTGCGCAAGGGCTGCACCGCGCGGCTCACCACCACCAGGATGGTGATGCTCGCCACCAGCAGCATGACCGCCATGCTCCCCACGATCTGGTTCCTGAGGTCGGCCCCTTTCTGCTCGGTCTTCTCCATCGAGAAGCCGATCCGGAAGGAGCCCCAGTGTTTCCCTTTCACGAAGACCGGGGCGGAGAGGTCCCACATGGTCTCGCCGGTGTCCCGCTTGTAGACCTGCTTCAGTATCGGATCCACGTTCTTCGACGCGGCGACCCCGACCGGGTCGCTGAAGATGCGCTTGGTGCGGTTGTTCAGCTTGTCCTTCTCCCGGTCGCCGGTAAGGGGGGCCGAGTACTTGGTGTTGTGAGTCGCGATGTAGCCGTTTCTGTCGGTGAGGACCGCGAAGACGATCTGGTCGTCCTTGAGGAATTCGTCCTCGAGCGCCTGCACCGACTGGTCCATGAAACGGTCGAACTGGGTGTGGAACTTAGGCGGGTCGGTGTTAGGTATCGGGACGTAGTGATCGTCGAAGAGCTGCTCCTGGGTCAGGGTGCCGTTGGCCACCGCCTCCTCCATGATCCGTTCCATCGACCGGGCCCCGGTTTGCGCCAGGATGCGCCCCTTGGAGAGGAGCTCCTCCTCCATGTTGGCGCGGCGCGAACGGACGAAGTACACCGAGAAGGCGGTCATGATGACCACCATGACCATGATGAGGACGCTGACGATCTTTACCGATAGCTTGTTGGACATGTCGAAACCCCAGTTTCTAGTTTATGTTCCCAATTTCCTTATCCGCGTTGTGCGTCGGAGGGAGGCCGGTTCAGGCCTCGCCCGCCACCAGTTCCGGGTCGGCCAGCAGCGCCTCCATGTCGAGCAGGATGACGCTCCCCTCCTCGACGGTGAAGTGCCCCCTGAGGAACTGCGCCTTGATGCCGCAACCCGCGGCGACCGGCTCGAAATCGTCGAAGCAAAGGGCTTGCACCCCGTGCGCCGCCTCGACCAGGATCCCGGTGGCGAAGTTGTCGCCGCGCACCACGAGGATGCGCCCGGTCGGGCCGATCTCGGGCTGGGGGAGCCCCAGCATGGGGCGGATGTCGATGGCGGCGGTGATCTCTCCGCGCAGGTTGAAGATCCCCCTGATCAGGCTCTGCACCGCCGGGACCCGCACCAGCTTGGGAATGCGGATCACCTCCGAGGCGTAGTGGGTCTCGAAGGCGTAGCGTTTCCCCCCCAGGGTGAACACCAGGCATTCCAGCGTCTCCTTCGCCTCGCTTTCCTCCTCGGCGAGCGCCTGCCAGTATTCTTCCCGCATCTGGGTCAGGATGGTGCGGATGTCGTAGCTGTTGTCGTCTCCCATCTCAAGTACCTCTCATGGCGCAGCGGCGGCTAGGCCACCCGCGCCAGCGTGTTCTGCAGTTGCAGCATGCACACGGCCCTGGTGAGTCCCCCGGAGAAGGGGACCGTCTCGTGGTCGCCGCAGCGCGACAGGATCCTGATGCTGTTCCTGATCTCCCGCGTCCCCTCGGCGATGCGCCCCTGGCGCAGGTGCAGCCGCCCCATGTGGAAGCGCGGCATGATGAAGTCGTGGTCCAAAAGGAGCGCCTTGCGGTACTCCCGGGCCGCCTCGTCCAACCGGTCCGCCGCGTCCAGGAGCACCCCCTTCAGGAAATACCCCTCCGGGAGGAGGTCGTTCAGGGCCAGCACCCGCTCGCTGGTCGCCAGCGCCTGCTCCAGGGCTCCCTTGCCGGCCAGGATGAAACCCTTGAGCACCAGCGCGTCGGGGAGGTCCGGGGTGCGCCGCAGCAGCAGTTCCAGAATCTCCAGGGCGGGGTCGAACTCCTCCCGGTCGAACAGCTCGCGCGCCGCCTGCAGCAAGTCGTCCTCTGGCGCAGGCGCGTGTGGGGGTGCCTCGCTCCTCGCCGGTGCCTTGGGGGCGCCCTCGCTGTCAGGCGGGGGCTGGGGTTCCCTCCCTCGCCCTACGGGAGAGGGCCGGGGTGAGGGAAGCCCAGGACTATCGGCGCTGTCGGCGCTGTCGGCGCTCTCAGCCGGAAGCGGCTCGTCATCCCCCTGCCACGGCTTCTGCTCGCTGAGCCACGCCACAGCCAGCCGGCGCTGCTCGTCGGTCAGGGCGTCGCCGTCGTCCGCCACCTGCGGCGGCGGGGGGGGCGGGGGGGCGCCCGGCGCAGCGGCGCTGCCGCTTTTCACGTAATAGAAACTGCGCTCCTTGCGCCTTAGTTCCAGATCCAGGCCCCGCTGCAACAGCGTTTCCGAGTGCCCGAGGAAGAGCAGGCCGGCGGGCTGCAGCGCGGCGGTGAAGCGCTCCAGCATCCCGGCGGCGGTCTCCGGGGTGAAGTAGATCAGGACGTTGCGGCAGAAGATGGCGTCCAGGTCGCGCAGCTCGTCGCAGACCGGTTCACGGCACGGGACGGAGAGGTTCAGGTGCGAGAACTGCACCAGTTGCTTCACCTCGTCCCGGATCAGGAAACTTTCGCCGACCCTCCTGAAGTAGCGCGCGCACTGCTCCGGGGTGGTGATCCTCATGGACCACGGGGAGTAGACCCCTTCGCGCGCCCGCTTCAGGGAACGGTTGTTGATGTCGGTGGCGATGATCCTGATGTCCCGCTCGCGCCAGTCGGGGAGCGCCTCCATGAGGGCCATCGCGATGGAGTAGGGCTCTTCGCCGGTGGAGCACCCCGCGGACCAGACCCGGATCGGGGCGCTCGATGCGGGGAGCCCCGCGAAACGCTCCTTGAGCACGTCGAAGTGGGCGGGATAGCGGTAGAAGTAGGTCTCGCCGACGGTCAGGAACTGCAGCAGCTTCTGCAGCTCGTGCCGGTCCTCGCCGTGCTCCTTGAGGTACTGCAGGTACTCCTTGAAGTCGGTCAGGCGCAAGGCCGCCATCCGCTTGAGCAGTCCCCGCGTCAGGGCCGGCTGGTTGCGCCGGTCGAAGTGCAGCCCGCTGTGGGAGAGGATGTGCCGGGAGAACGCCGCTGCCAGCCGGCCATCGAGCTCCTGGTCCTGGGGCGGCACCCCCTTTCTCAGCGCCACCGCGTTCACGTCGTCCAAAAGGCGCTTCACGTCCAGCGGCTTGCCGATGAAATCGAAAACCTGGAGCAGTTCCGCCTCGAGCCTCAGGCACTCCGAGATGACGATCACCGGGACCGAGCGCGGGCCCGACGGCGTCTGCACCCGGTGCTCGATGGCGAGGGAGGCGATCTTCGACGCCTCCAGGGCGAGGATGATCAGGTCCGGCTTCTGTCGCCTGATGGCGGGAAAGGCTTCCTTTTCCTGCGCAACGCAGCGGGTCAGGTGCCCGGCGCGCTGCAGCAGTTCACCGAGGTAGGTGGTGAAGGATTCGTTGTCACTGATAATGAGGATTTGCAGTGGCAAGGGCCGTTTCCTCTTCCTGGATATCTTGGCGACAGGCTGGCAGCGTGGCAGGTGGCGGTAAAGCTGGTGTACATCAAAATAAAACGGTCTGGTAAAAGGTAATAAGCCGAAATCACATCAATAGTATTGGTTTAGCTCGGGCAGGTCAACTAAAATTAATTTCATCGATAGAATAATGTTTTGATCTTTTATGCCTTTGCCCGGCCCGCGGCGATTGCAATCGTCCGGCCTAATGTTAAAAACTTACAATGTTTCTGGGACCCCAATAAACCCCTGCGGCAGTCTGGCAACGCCTTTTCCCCCTGGGCTGCTGAAGACGAGGAAGCCATGAACGTCCTGCTGGTAGCCGGTGCCCGGCCCAATTTCATGAAGATTGCTCCCATCTACCGCGCCTCGCTTGCCTGCCGGTCCGTGCGCTGCAGCATCGTGCACACCGGTCAGCACTACGACCAGGAGATGTCCGGCACCTTTTTCGAGGAACTGGAGATCCCGCAACCGGCCTATTCGCTCAACGCCGGTTCCGGCAGCCATGCCGCCCAGACCGCCACGGTGATGGTGGCCTTCGAGGAGGTCTGCCTGAAGGAGCGCCCCGACCTGGTCCTGGTGGTGGGGGACGTCAACTCCACCCTGGCCTGTTCCATCGTGGCCAAGAAGTGCGGCATCGAGGTGGCCCACGTGGAGGCGGGATTGCGCAGCTTCGATCTCGCCATGCCCGAGGAGATCAACCGCATGGTCACCGACGCCATCTCGGACCATTTCTTCGTCACCGAGGAGAGCGCCGTGGACAACCTGCTCCGGGAGGGGAAGCCTGCCGCGAGCATCCACGCGGTGGGGCACGTGATGGTGGACAACCTGCTGCACCAGGTCGAGTGCCTCTCGCGCCAGGACCAGAGCCTGCTCAACGGCTTCGCCCTCAAGGAGCAGGCGCGCCCCTACCTGTTCCTCACCCTGCACCGACCCGCCAACGTGGATTGCCGCGAGACCTTCTCGGGGATCGCGGAGGCCCTGAACCAGCTCGCCCAAAGCCGGACCATCTTCTTCCCGGTGCATCCGCGCACCGCGAAGATGATGCGCGAACACGGCGTCAACCTGTCCGACAAGGTGGTGCTCCTGCCGCCTCTGGGCTACCGCGAAGCCCTGTACCTGTGGAAGGATGCCGAGGCGGTGCTGACCGACAGCGGCGGCTTGCAGGAAGAAACCACCGCCCTGGGCGTTCCCTGCGTCACCATCAGGGAGAATACCGAGCGCCCCATCACCGTCGAGTTGGGGAGCAACGTGCTGGCGGGGACCTCGCCGGGGGGGATACTGGCCGGCTTCGAACAGAGCCTGGCCAAAAAAGATACGGCACGCATCCCTCCGCTTTGGGACGGCCGGGCGGCGGAGCGGATCTGGAAAGTGCTGACGCAAGGGGAGGGGCACGATCATCCCTTGACATAGGATAATGCAGGCTATAGTATATGCCAGAATTTGAATATGAAGGACGAGGAGAGCCGCAATGCCCATTTTCGAGTACGTCTGCAAAGAGTGTGGTACCCGTTTCGAGAAACTGCACAAAGGGAGTGCGGCTGACGAGTGCAGCTGCCCGACCTGCGGTTCCGCCGCTGTGAACAAGGCTTTGTCCACCTTCGCGGCGGGGGGGACGTCGGAAACGAAGTGCCACAGCGGCGGCTGAAGGTTCTGACCAGCCGCCCAGTTGGGCGCAGCATGAAGTCGCGCAGAGGGGGCTCACGGCGGCCTCCTCTCTTTTTTCCGCTTTCGGGGGCGCGGAGCCTGCATAAGGTAGTGAGGGAGAAGTGATGAACAACAGGATAGTGGTAATAGGCGCCAACGCCGCCGGTGCCAAGGCGGCAGCCAAGGCGCGGCGCACCGACCCCCGGGCCGAGATCGTGGTGCTCGATCGCGGCAGCTTCATATCGTACGGCGCCTGCGGCATCCCGTACTACCTTTCCGACACCGTGAAGGAGCTCAAGGAACTGATGAGCACCCCGGTCGGGGTGGTGCGCGACCGCAACTTCTTCAGCAAGGTCAAGGGCGTTTCCGTACGCACCAACACCGAGGTCACCGCCATCGACCGGACGCGCAAGGTGGTTCGCCTGCGTGAAGGGGGAGGCGAGGAGAGCGAGCTTTGCTACCACAAGCTGGTGCTGGCCACCGGCAGTTCTCCCCTGGTGCCCCCCATCGACAACGTCACCCTGGACGACGTCTTCACCGTCAAGTCCATCGAGGATGCCGAGCTGCTGAAGGAACGGGCGGTGCCCGGTGCCGCCGCATGCATCATCGGTGCGGGGCTGATCGGCCTGGAGACCGCGGAAGCGCTGCAGGGCAAGGGAATGCGGGTGACCCTGGTCGAGATGCGGGACCAGCTCCTGCCCGGCGTGCTCGACCCCGAGGTCGCGGCCGTGGTGGAGAAGCAGGTGAAGCTGCAGGGAGTGACCGTGCTGACCGGCTGTGCCGTCACCGGTTTGGACGGCGAGGGGCGGGTGCAGCAGGTGATCGCCGGCGGCCGCCAGATCGCCGCCGACCTGGTGGTGCTCGCCCCCGGGGTGAGGCCCAACGTGGCCCTGGCCCGCGAGGCCGGGCTGGCCATCGGGGTGACCGGCGCCATCGCGGTCAACGAGCGGCAGGCTACCAGCGACCCCGACATCTTGGCCTGCGGCGACTGCTGCGAAACCACCCACCTCGTCACCGGCAGGAAAGTGTTCGTCCCGCTGGGGAGCACCGCCAACAAGCAGGGGCGCGTTGCCGGGATCAACGCAGCCGGGGGCGCGGCGACCTTTGCCGGCGTCATCGGCACCAGCATCCTCAAGGTGTTCAACGTCAATGCCGGCAAAACCGGTCTCACCGAGAGCGAGGCCCGCGGTCAGGGGTTCGACGTGGAGACGGTGCTCTCTCCGGCGCCGGACCGGGCCCACTTTTACCCGGGCGCCAAGCCGATCCTGCTGAAGCTGGTCGCCGAGCGCGGCACCGGGCGCATCCTCGGCCTGCAGGCGGCAGGGGAGGGGGCGGTGGACAAACGGCTCGACGCGGCCGCTGCGGCCATCACCTTCCGGGCCAACGCCGAGCAGCTGTCCCAACTGGACTTGGCCTACGCGCCCCCCTACAGCGCCGCGATGGACAACCTGATCGTTGCCGCCGACATCATGAAGAACAAGCTTGCCGGCCATGCCCGGGGCATTTCGGCGCGCGAGGTGAAGAGGAAGCTGGAGGAGGGGGATGACTTCATCCTGCTGGACGTTCGCTCCCCCGCCGAGCACGGCGAGATCGGGATTGCCGGGGCGAAGCTGATCCCGCTGGGAGCGCTGCGCGAGCGGCTGGAAGAACTCCCCCGGGACAAGGAGATCGTCGCCTTCTGCAAGGTGAGCCTCAGGGGGTACGAGGCGCAGAAGATCCTCGATGCGGCCGGCTTTGCCGACGTCAAGTTCATGGACGGCGGCATCATGGCCTGGCCGTACCGCTTCCGCGACCAGTAAACGGGCAGGGGAGTAAGCGATGCAAAAGGGACCGCCTGACAGCGGTCCCTTTTTCTTTACCGATCAGCAAATTCTTCCGCCAAGATGCCCATCCCCCTCTCCCTCCGGGAGAGGGCTGGGGTGAGGGCGCTGCAATAGGCAATGATCCCGCTTCGTTGCACCTCCCTCACCCGGCCTGCGGCCACCCTCTCCCGGAGGGCGAGGGTATGAAAGAGCTGCAGCGTCGTTGCGGAATATTCTGCAACTGGCAGGGAATATTCTGCAGCAACCGCGCCAGCTCCCCTTGCTGTCATAAGATAAACCTCCCTAGAATCAGCGCATTAGTAGGAAGCGACGGCACAGGCACGCAACTTGATACAGGCTCGCTGTCTCGAGCATCACATCTCTTCACGTCGGGGACCAGGGTGACTGCAGTACGGCATTTCTCTTTCATAGTGACCATTCTTCTGTGCTTGGCGCCGCTCCCTGCGCTGGCCGGCGCTTCCCTTCCGGTTGACGGCGTGGTGACCTCCGGTGTCGGCTGGCGCCTCGATCCCTTCGGTAGCGGCAAACTTGCCTTTCACCGCGGCATCGACATCGCCGTCCCGACCGGCACCCCGGTACGGGCGACGCGGGCAGGCAGGGTGACCTTCGCGGGGGAGCGCCGCGGCTACGGCGCCACCGTCATCGTCGAGCACGACAACGGGGACCGCACCCTGTACGGGCACAACTCCCGGGTGAACGTTCATTCAGGGGAAATGGTCCAGGCGGGTGCGGTGCTGGCCTTCTCCGGCAACAGCGGCAGGTCGACCGGGCCGCACGTCCACTACGAGCAGATACCGGGCGGCCGTCCGGTGACCGGGGAGAGCGAGGAGGTGCCGGAGGTCGCGACAGCCGCGCCGCCAAAGTCCCACGGCATGAGCGCGGAGACGCGCCGGCAACTCGAACAGCAACTGGACGAGTCGATCGGCTCCCTGTTGCAAAACATCAAGTCCAATATCAACGGCGGCTAAACGGTGTTATTGGCACACCCCTGTAAACCTCCTCCGGGGTGTGTCTTTTTTTCCTTCACCTAGCTGCGCCAATATCAAAAGGGGAGGGGACTGGCTCCGCCAGGTGCCTGTCCCCTGAAGGTGGCTGAGCTGAAAGGAGCGTTACGCTAAAGGGACTGGCACCTAACGGAGCCAGTCCCTTCTGCTTACCTGGTCCGAAGTACCCAACAAGGCCCGCCCCATTCCGGAGCGGGCCTTATCAATTTCCTTGGGCGTCAGGCCCAGCGGTTGCGCCTGATCTTTTCGCGCTGCAGCTTCTCGGCGGGCAGGGGGCGCGGGCGCTCGGCGGGGTGACCGATCCCGAGAATGCACTCGACCTTTACCTGCTCCGGGAGTCCCAGCAGTTCCTGGACGTACTGCTCGGCGCTCTTTTGGGCGTCGTGCCTGCGCTCGCGGATCTGCGCCCAGCAACTCCCCAGCCCCAGCGACAGGGCGGTGCACTGGACCAGGATGGCGGCGATGGAGCAGTCTTCGATCCAGACGTCGGACTTGGTGCTGTCGGCACAGACCACGATGGCCAGGGGCGCCCGCGCCACGAATTCGGAGCCGTGCTGTTTGGCGGCGGCGAGTTGCTGCAGCAGTCCGGCATCGTCCACGACGATGAACTCCCACGGGTTCAGGCTGCGCGACGCCGGCGCTCTCAGGGCGGCTTCGATCAGTGTCTCGACGGCTTCGGCGGACACCGGCTCATCGGTGAATTTTCGTATGCTGCGGCGTTTGCGTAACAGTTCGATCATGGCTTTCCCTTCTCAGTGAGATGACAGGCTTGGTTGTGACAGAGGCGCAAATCTACTCCAAAACCCTCTTCCAGTCAAACCCGCCCTGGTGAGTGCTGCGGGGCCGCCCGGCGCCTCATTTTAACCTGTTTTTAATCGTTTTTGCCGTTTTGCCTTATTGACAGCATCCAGCGAGGGGCATATAAGGGAATGAACGGTCATTCCGTAGGAGAGAAACAATGGATAAAACCCACAAGTGTGACAAGTCTGACAAGTGTGCCGAGAAGCGGGACCTGATCATCCAGGCAGCGCTGGAACTGGTGGCCGAACAGGGCTTCCACGGCGCCCCCATGGCGATGATCGCCGAGAAGGCCGGCGTCGGCGCCGGCACCATCTACCGCTATTTCGAGAACAAGGACGACCTGATCCGCTGGATCTACAAGAACGTGGAAGAGCGTTTCGTCGAGGTGATGATGCAGGGGTATCCCGAGCACGGGCCGGTGCGCGAGCGCCTGGTGCACATCGGCACCGCGCTGGTGCGCCACCTGATCAACGAGCCGCTGCAACTGCGCTTCGTCGAGCAGTTCCACAACTCCCCGTACGGCGTGGACCACCGCCGCGAGAAGATCTTCGGCCAGCAGAAGAAGGACATCATCAGCGAACTGTTCCACGAGGCGGTGGCGCAGCAGATCTTCAAGCCGCTCGAGCTCGCCATCCTTTTCTCGCTCTTCTTCGGCCCGCTGGTGGATATCTGTCGCGACCACATCCTTGGCTTCATCAAGCTGGACGATGCCCTGATCGAGCAGGTGGTCGGGGCCTGCTGGGACGCCCTGCGCCGCTAGCTGACGGATCGTTCATTCCTGATAGGAGAGGTTATTCATGCTGATGAAGCTTTGTCTGATCCTGTTCGCCCTTACCTGGGGCGGCATCGTGCTGATAGTTTCCTTTAGACGCAAATAAACAACGGCGGGCCCCAGCGCCCGCGTGACCTTTTATACGGGCAGCAACCAACCAAACGAGGTGTTTTCATGCAGATCAAGTACAGGGCACAGTTTTTATCCGTCGTCGTAGTTCTGAGCGGCTCCCTGCTTCTTTCCGGGTGCGGCAAGAAACAGCAGCAGGCCGGCGGCCCGCCCATGGGGCCCCCCGAGGTGGGCGTCATCGAGGTGAAGCCCGAGCGCGTGGCACTGACCACCGAGCTCCCGGGGCGCACCTCCCCGTATCTGATCGCCGAGGTCCGTCCCCAGGTGAGCGGCATCATCCTGAAGCGGGTCTTCACCGAGGGGAGCGACGTCAAGGCCGGCCAGGTGCTGTACCAGATCGACCCCGCGACCTACCAGGCCGCTTACGCCAGCGCCAAGGCCGGCGAGGCGCGCGCCGAGGCCAACGTGCTCCCCGCCAAGCTAAAAGAGGAGCGCTTCCGCGAACTGGTCAAGATCAACGCGGTCAGCAAGCAGGATTACGACGCCGCCTACGCCGCGCTCAAGCAGGCCGAGGCCGACGTCGCCTCCGCCAAGGCCGCAGTGGAGACGGCGCGCATCAACCTTGCCTACACCAAGGTGACCGCCCCCATCTCCGGCCGCATCGGCCGCTCCACCGTGACCGACGGCGCCCTGGTGACCGCGAGCCAGCCGACCGCGCTGGCCACCATCCAGCAGCTCTCCACCATGTACGTCGACGTGACCCAGTCCAGCTCGGACATGCTGAAGCTGAACCGCAGCCTCGCCACCGGTCTTCTGAAGCGCGACCAGGCGGGCCAGGCCCGGGTGAAGCTCCTGCTCGAGGACGGCACACCGTACCCGGTGACCGGTTCGCTCAAGTTCTCCGACGTGACCGTGGACCAGAGCACCGGCTCCATCACCGTGCGCGCCGTCTTCCCGAACCCCAAGCAGACCCTGCTCCCCGGCATGTTCGTGCGTGCGGTACTGGAAGAGGGGATCAACGAGGCGGCGATCCTGATCCCGCAGCGCGGCGTGACCCGCAACGCTGCCGGCCAGGCCGTCGTCATGGTGGTGGGCGCCGACAACAAGGTCGAGCCGAGGCCGATCCAGGTGGCCCGCACCGTGGGTGACGCCTGGCTGGTCAGCTCCGGCCTGAAGGGAGGCGAGAAGGTGATCCTGGAAGGTCTGCAGAAGGCGCGTCCCGGCACCCAGGTGAAGGTGGTGCCGTTCCAGTCCCCCGAAGGGCAGGGTGGTCCCGGCGCGGGTGGCCCCGGCGCGGGTGGCCCGCAGCAGGGCGCTCCGGCAGCCGCAGGGCAGGGCGGCCAGGGCGCCGCAGGCAGCAAACCGGCAGCCCCCGGTGCCCCGGCAGCCCCGGCACAGCCCCAGAAGAAGTAGGCGCGACCACTAAAACAGCCACTCTCGTCGATGTGAAGTAAACGTCGAACGTTGAACGTTGAACGGATTTCAAGGAGCTTATTCCATGTCCAGGTTTTTCATAAACAGACCCATCTTCGCCTGGGTCATCGCCATCGCGGTCATGCTGGCGGGCCTTTTGGCCATGAAGTCGCTGCCGGTCTCCCAGTACCCGCCCATCGCGCCGCCGCAGATCTCTGTCAACGCCATGTACCCGGGGGCTTCCGCCCAGACGGTGCAGGACACGGTCACCCAGGTGATCGAGCAGAAGATGAACGGCATCGACAACCTGCTCTACATGTCCTCCACCAGCGACTCCGCGGGCGCGGTATCCATCAACCTGACCTTCAAGGCCGGGACCGATCCCAACATCGCCCAGGTCCAGGTGCAGAACAAGCTGCAGCTGGCCACGCCGCTGTTGCCGCAGGTGGTGCAGAAGCAGGGGGTCCAGGTGGTGAAATCCACCCGTAACTTCCTGTTGATCGTCGGCATCGTCTCCGAGGACAGCAGCCTCAACCGCTATCAGTTGACCGACTACATGGTGTCCAACGTCCAGGACATCATCAGCCGCGTCGAGGGGGTGGGCGAGGTGACCGTGTTCGGTTCCCAGAACGCGATGCGCATCTGGATGAACCCCGACAAGCTGAACAACTACAAGCTGACCCCCAACGACGTTACCACCGCGCTGCAGGCACAAAACGCGCAGGTGTCCGCGGGCCAGTTCGGCGGCATGCCGGCCATGCAGGGGCAGCAGTTGAACGCCACCATCACGGCCCGGACTCTCTTGCAGAACCCGGAGCAGTTCCAGGAGATCGTGCTGCGCACCAACCCCGACGGCTCCACCGTGAAGCTCAGGGACGTGGCCAAGATCGACATCGGCACCGAGAACTACGACACGCTGGCCCGCTACAAGGGGAAACCGGTGGCGGCCATGGCGCTCAGGCTTGCCGCCGGCGCCAACGCGCTCGACACCGCGGAGCGGGTCAGGACCAAGATGGCGGACCTGGAGAAGTTCTTCCCGGCCGGCGCCAAGGTCGTGTACCCGTACGACACCACCCCGTTCGTCAAGATCTCGATGGAGGAGGTGGTCAAGACCCTGATGGAGGCGGTCTGCCTGGTCTTCATCATCATGTTCCTCTTCCTGCAGAACATCCGCGCCACCCTGATTCCGACCATCGCGGTCCCGGTCGTTCTGCTGGGCACCCTGGGCGTGCTGTTCGCTGCCGGCTTCTCCATCAACACCCTGACCATGTTCGCACTGGTCATCGTCATCGGCCTGCTGGTCGACGACGCCATCGTCGTGGTCGAGAACGTGGAAAGGATCATGACCGAGGAGGGGCTCTCGCCACACGACGCGACGGTCAAGTCGATGGGGCAGATCACCTCGGCCCTATGGGGCATCGCCACGGTACTTTCGGCGGTCTTCATTCCGATGGCGTTCTTCGGCGGCTCCACCGGCGTCATCTACCGCCAGTTCTCCATCACCATCGTTTCCGCCATGATCCTGTCGGTGCTCACCGCCCAGATCCTGACCCCCGCCCTGTGCGCCACGCTGCTGAAGCCGGTGATGAAGGGGCACGAGCCGTGCGAGTCCGGGTGGTACTGCGGCTTCTTCCGCTGGTTCAACAGGATGTTCGACAAGGCGCGCCACAAGTACGAGTCCATCGTCGGCAACTCCTTCGGCAAGCCGCTGCGCTACCTGGTCTTCTACGGCTGCCTGGTCGGCGCCATGGTCTTCTTCTTCCTGCGCCTCCCCACCGCGTTCCTGCCGGACGAGGACCAGGGCTTCATCGTCTGCCAGATCCAGCTTCCGGCGGGCGCCACCCAGGAGCGGACCATCAAGATGCTCGAGAAGGTGGAGAAACACTTCCTGGAGAACGAGAAGAAGTCGGTCGACTCGCTCATTACCGTGGCGGGCTTCAGCTTCGCCGGTCGCGGCCAGAACATGGGTCTTGCCTTCGTCAAACTCAAAGACTGGAAGCTGCGCCCGACCCCGGACCTGAAGGCGCCCGCCGTTGCCGGCCGCGCCATGGGCGCCTTCTCCCAGTTCCGTGACGGCATGGCCTTCGCCTTCTCGCCGCCGGCCGTTGTCGAGCTGGGCCAGGCCAACGGCTTCGACTTCCAGTTGCAGGACCGCGGCGGCCTCGGGCACCAGGCGCTCATGGACGCCAGGAACCAGCTCCTGGGCATGGCCAGCCAGAACAAGAAGCTCATGGCGGTGCGCCCCAACGGCCAGGACGACACCCCGCAGTTCAAGCTGAACATCGACGACGTCCGCGCAGGCGCCCTGGGCGTGTCGCTCTCCGACATCAACAACACCCTGGGTACGGCGTGGGGCTCCTCCTACGTCAACGACTTCCTGCAAAACGGCAGGGTGAAGAAGGTGTACCTGCAGTCCGATGCGGCCTACCGCATGGTGCCCGAAGACATCAACAGGTGGTACGTGAGAAACGACAAGGGTGAGATGGTACCCTTCTCCGCCTTCGCCACCGCCAAGTGGGAGCACGCCTCTCCGCGCCTTGAGCGCTACAACGGCATCCCGAGCACCGAGATCATGGGCAACGCCGCCAAGGGGATCTCCACCGGCGAGGCGATGGCCGAGATGGAGGCCATGGCCGCCAAGCTCCCCCCGGGGATCAGCTACGAGTGGACCGGCCTTTCCTTCGAGGAGAAGAACGCGGGCAGGCAGGCGCCCGCCCTCTACGCCATCTCGCTGCTGGTCGTCTTCCTGGCCGTCGCGGCCCTCTACGAGAGCTGGAGCATCCCGTTCGTCAACCTGCTCATGCTCCCGCTGGGCCTGGTCGGCGCGGTGACCGCGGTGACGCTGCGTGTGCTCCCCAACGACATCTACCTGCAGATCGGTCTTTTGACCACGATCGGCCTGTCGACCAAGAACGCGATCCTGATCATCCAGTTCATCAAGGACCAGCTGCACCAGGGGCACGAACTGGTCGAGGCGACGCTGACCGCCGTCAAGATCAGGCTCCGTCCGGTCATCATGACCTCGCTGGCCTTCTTCTTCGGCACGCTGCCGCTTGCGCTCACCAAGGGGGCGGGGGCGGGCGCCCAGAACGCCATCGGCACCGCGGTGACCGGCGGCCTGTTGTCGGCGACCTTCATCGACCTTATCTTCATCCCGTTCTTCTTCGTCATGGTGACGAAGATGTTCTCCAAGAAGCACGGATCGGCCAGAAAAGCCGCTGCCGCTGCGGAGGTGCACTAGCATGACACGCACGATCGCCAGACCTCTTGCCCTGGCCGCCTTCCTGTTCCTGGGAGGGTGCGCCTCGATGGCACCCAAATACACCCAGCCGGCGGCTCCGGTCCCCAACAACTGGCCCGCCGGCCCCTCCTACAAGGCGGAAGCGGCGGCGCAGAAGCCGCTGGCGGAGATCCCCTGGCAGGAGTTCTTCGTCGAGCCCCAGCTGCAGAAACTGATCGGCCTCGCGCTGGACAACAACCGTGACCTCAAGGTGGCGGTCCTGAACATGGACCGCTACCGCGCCCTGTATCAGATCCGACGCGCCGACCTCCTCCCCACGGTCACCGGTGACGGCGCGTTTGCCGTCCGAAAGACCGCCGACGACCTGGCCCAGAACGGCAACGGCGGCGTGGGGCACTCCTACAACGTCTCGGTCGGTATCAGTTCCTACGAACTGGACCTGTTCGGCAGGATCAGGAGCCTCAAGGACCAGGCCCTGGAGCAGTACCTTGCTACCGAGCAGGCCAGGCGCAGCGTGCAGATCACCCTGGTTTCCCAGGTGGCCAACGCCTACCTGACCCTGGGCTCCGATCTGGAGCGCCTGCAACTCGCCAAGGACACCCTGGCCAACCAGCAGGAGTCCTACCGCCTCAGCAAGAGCCGGTTCGAAGCCGGGGTCTCCTCGGCCCTGGACCTGCAGCAGGCCCAGACGAGCGTCGACTCCGCCCGGGTGGACATAGCCCGCTACACCACCCAGGTGGCGCAGGACCTGAACGCCCTCGTCCTGGTGGTCGGTTCCGACGTCCCGCAGGATCTCCTGCCCAAGTCGCTGACCGGGGCGCTGACCGCGGTCAAGGACGTGGCGCCGGGGCTTCCTTCGGACGTGCTCCTCTCCCGTCCTGACATCCTGCAGGCCGAGTTCAATCTGAAAGGGGCCAACGCCAACATCGGTGCGGCGCGCGCCGCCTTCTTCCCGCGCATCGCCCTGACCACCAGCGTGGGGTTCGGCAGCGACCAGCTCGTGAGCCTGTTCAAGGGTGGCAACCTCGCCTGGAGCTTCGCACCGAGCATCTCGGTCCCCATCTTCGAGGGGGGGCGCAACAAGGCCAACCTCGACGTGGCCAAGGTGGATCGCGACATAGCCGTGGCGCAGTACGAAAAGGCGATCCAGATCGCGTTCCGCGAAGTGGCCGACGCCCTGGCCCAGCGCGGCACCATCGACGAGCAGGTGGCGGCGCAGCAATCGCTCACCGGTGCCACCGCCGAGACCTTCCGTCTCTCCCAGGCCCGCTACCAGAGCGGCGTGGACAGCTACCTGAACGTCCTGGACGCGCAGCGCTCGCTGTACGCGGCCCAGCAGAGCCTGATCACCACCCGCCTCGCGCGCCTGAACAACATGGTGACCCTGTACAAGGTGCTGGGGGGCGGCAGCAAGTAAGGCAGCAACTCCCCGGCCCGGGGCAGCTTCTTAAGAGAATTCCGGTGAGTACTGCTTTGGGTCCCCCCTCCCCTTGCGGGAGGGGGGTAGGGGGTGGGGGAACTGGCTATCGTTTCCACAGCTTGCGGCTTCACCCACCCCCCGTCCCCCTCCCGTCAGGGGAGGGGGAGATCAGCCTCGTACATTTCCCAGGAATTTGCGGATGAACCCCGGGAAGCAGTACCGTGGACCCTGTCACTCCTTTGCTGCCTCGCTGCGAAAAAATGGTATAACTTAGGCTTGTTGCTCAAACTTGCTTCACGGGGGGACCCTATGCATGGTTGCCGACCTGCCGCGCGCTTCCTGGCGCTCCTCGCAGTTGCATCGTTACCGCTTGCACCTTCCCGTCTCCTTGCAGCCCCGCTGCAATCCTTCTCCATCTCCTCCGGCACCACCACCAGTTCCTACTACGCGGCTGCCAGCGCAACCGCCAAGGTCTTCAACCGCAAAAGCGCCGCCTACGGCATGAAACTCGCCACGGTCGCCTCGGCCGGTTCGGTCGCCAACATAGACGCGGTGGCCGAGGGGAGGGCCTCTTTCGGCATCGCCGAGACGGAGCTCCTGAAAAGGGCGGCCCAGGGGGTGCGTCCCTGGGAAGGGAAGGCGCGCGGCGGATTGCGGGCCGTCTTGGGACTGTACCCGGCCACCGTCACCATCGTCGCGGCGGTGGACAGCGGCATCAAGCGCGTCCCGGATCTCAAGGGTAAGAGACTCAACATTGGCGCCCCCGGCTCCATCGACAACACCTACGCCGGCGCCCTGCTGCAGATGTCGGGGCTCAACCCCGGCGAGGTGATCACGACGCAGCACTCCACGGCGCTGGCCCCGGAACTTTTGCAAAAAGGGGACATCGATGCCTACCTTTGCATCGTGGGGCACCCCAACCTCACCGTATTGGAGGCGAGCTCCGGCAAGCGCAAGGTGCTGCTGGTCCCGCTGGACGACACCCTGATCAAGCAGGTGACCTCGAACAACCAGCTGCTGGCGCCGGTGGTCATCCCGATGCGGTTCTATCCCAACGTGCAGGGGAGCGGCATCGTCCAGAGCCTGGGCGTCCGTACCGTGCTCTTCACCAGTTCCGACCAGTCCGATGAAGCCGTGTATCGCGTGGTGCGCGAGATCCTGGGCAACTTCGACCTGTTCCGGCGCCAGCATCCCATCCTCCAGGAACTGACCCCGGAGCAGGCCGCCCGCATCACGGTGATCCCCCTGCATCCCGGAGCGGCGCGCTACTTCAAAGAGTCCGGCCTGATGCCCTGACGGCCGGCAGTGGGGAGGTACCCATGAAACGTCTACTTGCCCTTGCTCTGCTGCTTGTTTCCCTCCTTGCCGCCCGGTCTGCCGCCGCGGCGCCCCCGCAGTCCTACTTCTATCCCTTCGTCAACCCGTACGAGGCGACGGTGATGGAACTCCCCAAGCAGTTCGAAGTCCGGCTGCCGGAGCAGGTCCCGGTCGAGGAGTTCGTGGTGCGCCCCTTCCCGAAGCGCGACATCCCCGAGGTGTTCTGGTACGAAAAGGGACTTCCCTGCTCGCTGGTCTACCAGGATCGCAAGGCTCCGCTGGTGTTCCTGGTCGCCGGTTCCGGCTCCCGTTTCGACGTGCCGCGCATGCTCAAGCTGCAGAAGGTGCTGTACCAGGCCGGCTTCCACGTCATCTCCATCACCTCGCCGACCCACATGGACTTCGTCGTCAACGCCGCCAGCGGGCTCCCCGGCATCGCCTCCGAGGACGCCAGGGACCTGTACCGGGTGATGGAGCTTGCCTATCAGAAGGTCCGGCACCGGGTCGACGTGTCCGACTTCCTGCTGGCCGGTTACAGCCTGGGGGGATTCGATGCAGCCTTCGTCGCCAGGCAGGATGACCAGGAGCACCGCTTCAACTTCAAGCGCGTGCTCATGATCAATCCGCCGGTCTGCCTGTACGACTCGGTGTCGGCCCTGGACCGGCTGCTGGTGGAGAACGTCCCCGGCGGAATGGACAACTTCGACAACTGGTTCCGCGGCGTCTTCAGCGAGACCATGCATCTCGCTGAGTCGTGGGGCCCCGGCGGGTTGAGCGGCGAATCCATGTACCGCACCTACAAGCGGATGCAGCCCAGCGAGAGCAACCTGGCAGCGCTGATCGGGCTCACGGCGCGCATGAACGCGGCGGACATGATCTTCACGGCGGACGTCATGAACGGCGGGGGGTACATCGTGCCGAAGAACGTCCGCCTCACCTCGACGACCTCGCTGACCCGCTACGCCATCGTCGCCTACAAGACCAGTTTCGCGGACTACTTCGACCAGTGGCTCTTCCCCCATTACCAGAAGCAGGAACCGGGGCTCACCCGCGAGGCGCTGCTGCAGCGCGAAAGCCTGCGCGGCATGGAGGCATACCTGAAGAGCTCCAAGAAGTTCGGACTGATTCACAACGAGGACGACATCATCCTGGTCCCCGGGGACATCGAGTACCTGCAGCGGGTCTTCGGCGACCGGGCCTGGATCTTTCCCAGCGGCGGACACATGGGCAACATGTTCCAGCCCGACGTGGCCTCCGCCATCACCGGTTTCCTCAAAGGGAAGGAGGAGTGATCATGAAAACGCACGCCGATCACATGCCTTGCTCGACGTCTCATGGGACAGTAACGCGCAGCAGCCGTGCCGTAACGAGGGGGAGTCTCCTGGTGCCGCTTTTGATTTTGCTGTTCCTCTCCGCCTGCAGCACCGCGCCCATAGTGACCGGTCCGGTCGAGCCGCCGCTTAGACGCTACGAGGACCTGGTGAAGCCGGGGCAGCCCAACATGCTGGAAGTGAAGGATGAGGTCGAGGGATTCAACCGCGGCAGCTACCGGTTCAACTATTATTTCGACGAATACCTCTATCGTCCGGTGGTGCGCGGCTACGAGTTCATCATGCCCAATTACCTGGAGGACCGAGTTTCCGATGCCATCGACAACCTGGGTGAATTTACGAACTTGACTAATAACCTCATGCAGTTCAATCTCAAGGCCGCCGGCATCACGGTGAGCCGCTTCGTGATCAACTCGACTGTCGGCGTGGGCGGGCTGTGGGACCAGGCGAAGAAGATGGGACTCAAGCGCCAGACCGAGGATTTCGGGCTCACCCTGGGGCACTACGGCGCGGGCAGCGGAAGCTACCTGATGCTTCCCGTGCTGGGCGCCTCCAACGTCCGGGACACCACCGGGCTGGTCGCGGACCTGGCCACCTCCAACTACCTGGGGCCGGTGGCCTGGATCAACGACACCACCTTCACCTACGCCTATTCCGGCATCTATGCCGTGGATAGGAGGCACCGCACCCCCTTCAGGTATCGCCAGACCGGTTCGCCTTTCGAATACGAGCTGATCAGGAGCCTGTACACAATGAAGCGCGACTACGACATCAGTCAGACCAACGAGACGAAGTAAATCCGGAGGCGGCAGTTGCTGAGGTTTTTACACTCCATCTTCCGGCGCGGCACCAAGTCAGGTGCCGTGCCCGATTCCCTGGTCAACAAGGCCATCGAACGCGCAGTGGACGGCACAGATCCCTGGATCCGTGCCGTCTTCGGCTACAAGAAAAAGCTCCGCCCCGCCGTCATTCACGCCATCGACCACGTGGTGGCCTTGGTGGACGGCACCGGGCCGGTCCTCCCCCTCGACCCGCAAAGCTACGACAGTAATCCCAACCTGCGCACCTATTTCCTTACCGCCTCCGAGATGGGCGATTTTCTCAAGCACGAGCCCAACCTGGTGCAGTTGCGCGGCAAGCGCGGAAATCATCAGCACGGTGCCACCGCTCTTCTGCTCATGGAAAAACGGGAGCGGATGACGCTTGGGGCATCGCTGTCAGGCGACGTGGTGCTGCGCGACGTGCCGCAGGTGTCGGTGAGCTTCGAGGCGCACCGTCTCATGGACCTGAACGGCAACGAGGAGGAAACCCGTTACCAGTTGAAGCGCCGGGCCTACGACCACCTGCTGCGTATCGCCTTAGGAAGGATCACGGAGCTGAAGACGAGAAGGGGGAACCTGGAAAAGCACCGGATCCTGCTGAGTTCGAAGCTCTCCCTGCTGCAGCGCGGCGGCTTTGGTTTCGACCCCCGTTCCGGCCGAGAGACCGACGTTGCCGGACTGGAGCAAAGGCTGGCGGACATCGAGGCGCAACTGCTGGCGATGGGGAAGGACGACAAGATGCTGGACGTCTATCTCGGTGTGGTTGCCGACGTGCTGGGGCGGGCCGAGGAGCACCTGTGGCTGGGCAAGGAGACGCTCGTGGTCGACCGGATGGGGATCAAACGCAGGGAGGCCGGTGTCGATGCCCGCGAGGTGAGCCTGGACGTCCTTTGTGATGCGGAGGGGAGGAAACTGGTGGTCTCGCTGGTCAGCATTCCGGCCTGACCGATAAAAAACTTCGGCAAACTGCGCCCCCTGCGGTATCACCGCAGGGGGCGCTTTTGTTCATGCCAGTTGCAAACGGTTGGTCAGACACAGTTTGCCGGCGCGCGCTTCTTGGAAATATTCCGCCGTCCTTTGCTCCTTGCTTCCTGCCGAATATGCCACGAGTGTTGTCGAATATTCTCTAGCTTTAATGTTGTTGGTTGTGAATATTTGTGTATTTACAACCAGTTATGGAGTTGGCACGGCCGATGCTCTATGTAGGTCAGCAAGCGCAATGAAGCGCTTAGCATGACCACCTACTAAAGGAGGAAGTAACTATGAAACAGAAACTCTTGGTCCTTATGGCAGTATCGCTTTTCGCAGCAGCAACCCCGGTCCTGGCTGACGAAGCCGCCAACCACGGCTCCATGCACAAAGCCGGTGACGCGCAGTGTGAGAAAGAGTGCGCCATGCTCATCAAGGACTGCAACAACCAGGTCGACAGCATTCAGGACAGGATCAAAAAGCTGCAGGTAGCCATCAACGAGAAGGGTGCCAGCACCTACACCGTCGAGGAGTTGAAGATTCTCAAGAAGAAGCTCCAGGAAGCCAACGAGACGCTGCGCGTGCTGAACAGGCACTAAACCGGCTTCTCTCTGGTGGCTAGAGGGACAGGCACCTGACGGAGCCAGTCCCTTGGGCCGGACCGATGGCCGGTAGCGAGGAAAGGGCACGCTTCACACGAAGCGCGCCCTTCTTCTTTGCCCGCCCGGCGGCTAGCGCTGCTTCAGCATCGCTTTTGCCAGCGCCAGGTTGTGGTAGGCTATGCTCCTGATTTTCTTCGCCTCCGCACCAGCGGCTATATAACCAGCCAGGAAGGCATCCAGCTCCCTGCGGGCGGCATCGGTCTTCTGCTGGTCGTAGGGAAGCGAGAAATCGATCCCTTTGACGTCCCAGGCGGTTGACGGCAGCAGGGTAAAGGGCGCGATGTCCTCCACCTTGCGGGTGCCCGCCATTTCCGGCTTCTCCCACACCTGATCGGTGAAGCGCATGCCGTCCCGGTCCGCCACCACCGTATAGCTCCCCTTGAACGCCTTCTTTACGTCAGATTTTTCAAAATAGCTCCACTGCGATTTCCCCACCTGCGCGTAGGAGTCATGGCAGGTCCTGCAGCCGCGCGGTTTGCCGATGGCGTGGCTCATCTTGTCCATCTGCACCCAAAGTATGGCCTTGTTCCCCGAGGGCAGGTCGCTGCGGGTGCCGACCCCGATGTAGGCGTCGTTGACGTCGCGGACGCCGCGTACCGCCTCGAAGAGCGCCGGCTCGCCGATGGCGGGGTTCCCGGGAATCTCCCTTTTCGGGATGGCCCGGAACAAAAGCCCGGTCGGCGCCAGCTCCCGGGTCTGGTTCATCACAGCCATCGGGTAGGGCTTCACGCCGATCCAGCGGCCGTCCGCGTTCCTGATGATGGTGGGCAGGTCGCGGGTGCCGTAGTACTCCTTGTGCTTGCCGTAGGGCGTCTCCACGCCGAAGGTCATGCCGGGTCCCCAGAAGGTGTATTGGTAGGCGCCCACCAGGGTGACGTGGCAGGCCGCGCAGTCGACCTTGCCATGGACCGAACTGGCCAGCGCCTGGACGATGTCGGCGTGGCAGTTGCCGCACGAGGCGCGCGCCTTGTCGGATCCGAGATGGCCGAACTTGTGGTTCACCGGCTTGTGGCAGTCGGTACACTGCAGCCCGGCCTTGAAATGGGTGTCCTGGGGCAGGTTGGGCGGGAACGAGTAGTCGCCGCGGAAGAAACCGGCGCCGCGTCTGCGGTCCATGGGACCGGCATGGCAGATGCTCCCCCGTCCGCCGCCGTAGCAGCTGGCCGTATCGGGGAGGCCGAAACTGTGGCTTCCCTTGCCCGCGTGCGGTTTGAAATGGCAGTCGTTACAGCCGGGATGGCACATGTTGCAGCTGCGGTCCGACGCCGCGTTCTGCGCCTCGCTGTACGGCACGGCGGTCTGCCCTTTCAGGTTGTCGTAGTTCTGGCCGAACCACATGCCGCAGTTCTGGGGTCCCGGGAGCTGCTCCGACCAACTGCGGTACGATCTCTGGTGCTTCAGGCGCCCCATCTCGGAGCTGCTGTAGTCCTTCACCTCCTGGGCGTGGCACCTGCCGCAGGTTTTCTCCGCCACCGCCGGTGAGAAGGCGAAGCTGTTCGGGTCACGGTCCTGCCAGTGGATGTTGGCGACCGTCTTGATCCCGGCGGCGGCGAATTTAGCCGCATCCCCTTCGGGTATCATGCTCTCCATGTCATTGGCCCGCGGCATCAGCGCCTTCAAGGCCCCGGCGGCTTCGCGGGACAGTGCCTGTCCCTTCAGCTTCGGGCCCACCCCCACCAGGAAAGGCCGCACCATCCCCTGGTGTGCTCCCTCCTTGTCGGCCTTCCCGCCATCACCCAGGTGGCAGTCGACGCAGGTGGCACCCGGCATCCTGACCTCCCGGTCTACCTGGGCCGGGTCCAGATACAGTGATTCAGCCCCCAGTTTCTTCATCATGGCTTTGTCACTGTGACAGATGACACACTGAGACTTGGTATCGGCCGCGAAGCCTGGGTTCGTCAGGATGAGATAGGCAACCAGGAGGATTATTGCTTTCATATCTCGTACTCCAGTCAGAGATTTTTGTAGCAGACCCTGAAAAGGGTACTCCTGATTTCCCCTGTGACAATGCGGGAATCTCGAAAAAGTACGCCCCGGGCAGTAACCCTGCCCGGGGCGTACCAATTCTCCTGCCGTGACCTGCTACTTGATTGTGAAACTGCCGTCCTTGCTGGTGGTTATGGTGGCGTCCAGGTACTGGACCTGGTATCCCTTCTCCTTCAGGATGGTGTACGCCATTTCCGCCCTGGCACCGGTGGAGCAGTGCAGCACGACCTTCTTGTCCCGCGGTATCTCTGCCAGGCGGTCCGCGATCTCGTCGGCCGGGACGTTGGCGGCTCCCTTGATCAGGCCGTTTTTTTCCACTTCATCGCTGCCGCGAACGTCGACGACCGCCACCCCGGAAGGGATGCCCGCGGCAAAGGTGCGGAAATCAGCGACGGCGATGGTGCCTGGTTTGGGTTTGGGGACGTAGCTTACGTGATCTGCCGGTGTGCCTGTGGCCACCGCGTACCCTGCGCCCTGCCAGGCGGCGTAGCCGCCGGAGAGGACGCGCGGACCGGGGTATCCTGCCCTGAGCAGTTTCATGGCAACCCGTTCGGCGCTGCCGTCACCCTTGGCATCGTAGATCACGATGGGAGGTTTCAGTTCCTTGCTGGGAAAGGTCGCCAAGGTCTGGTCGAGCGCCTGCTCGGGCACGTTGGCGGCACCTTTGATGAAGCCTTGGCGCGCCTCGCCTTCGGGGCGCACATCGAGGAGCACGAAAGAGAGGTCCTTGTCCAGCCAGGCTTCCTTCAACGCGTTCGCCTTCAGCACCGTGAAGTTGCGGCTGTTCCATTCCGGGATGCCATCGTGGAAGATCTTTACGTTGGTGTAACCGAGCTTTTCCGCCTCACGGGCGGAAGAGGGGCTGAGCGCTCACGTGACGCCGGCACAGAAGTAGACCAGCAGTTCCCCCTTGTCCTTGGGGAGTTTGTCCAGGTTCTTCTGGAAGGCGGGGTAGGGGATGTTGATGGCCGTCGGTATGGATCCCTCCTGGAACTTGGGAGTCGGCCGCGCGTCCACCAGGGTGTACTTCTCCTTCCCGGCGATGAGCTTTTCCACCTGCTCGACCTTCAGCTGTTTTTCGGCGGGCACCTTCATGGCCGGCTTGATGGAGATCTCGCTGATTTTCTTGATGCCGTTGCTCCCTGCCACGTACGCCACCCGCACCTCGTGGCCCTTTTTGATGGCCCGAAGCGACTTCTCCAGGTTCCCCGGCACGGCTGCGTTGACGACATTGAGTGTGTCCTTGTCGAAGGCCACTACCTCGGCACCGTCGTCGAACTTTAGCTGGATGGTCTGCGACTTCATGGCCACGTTGTCGAAGAAGCCGCGCAGTTGTCCTTCGGCAGGTTTGTGACAGACCGCGCACGATTTCACCTCTTTTACCTTCGCCTTGGCCGGTGCGGTCTCGCCTGCCAGTACGCCATGCGCTGTCAACAAGGCTATGACAGACAGAGCAGTCAGCGAACAGCTCATTCTTGGTACGGACATACGTTTCCTCCTTTGGGAGTGGTATAGGATGGAAGTTAGTAGCAGGATATAAGCACACATATCGGTCAACAATGGACTTGTTATAGCAGTTTTTTTGCATTGATGCCACGCTATCATGCAAAATGAAGAGGAATCATCCGTACGGGATAATTCCTCCCTTCCGCTTTGACTGTTTTCAGATCTTCCTCCCCGTGCAAGAAAGCTTTGATGCAATACCTCCCGGCATCGTCATCTCGTTTTCCCTCCTTGTTTTCTCAGGCTGTTGGCGTTATCTTTGCGGATCTGACCGGCTCCCGCCGGAGAATGTGTGGACGAGCCACATGCTGCGATTCCGACTCTGAAAGGTAGCCCCGTCCAGTGACCAACCACGTTCCGCGCCTGCTGAAACTGGCAGGCCCCATGATACTTTCCACCTCGGCCATCACCCTGATGCAGATCGTGGACGCCATCGTCCTGTCCCGGCATTCCAGCGCCGCGGTGGCGGCCATCGGCCCCGCCGGGCTGGCGGTGATCCTGTTCCAGGGCTTTCTCTTCGGCACGGCCGGGTACGCCGGCACCTTCGTGGCCCACAACCACGGCCGCGGCGACGCCGCCGGCGTGCGCAAATCGGCCTGGCTCGGCATCCATACCTCGCTCGCCTCCGGCATCCTCGCCCTGGCCGTCGCCTGGCCCATCGGCCAACTCTTCCTGTTGGCGGGGCACACGCCCGACGTCGCCGCCGACGAGATCAGCTACTTCACCATCTGCATGGCGGGCTCGCTTTTCCCGGTGCTCGGTTCCGCACTGGCCGGCTGGCTCTCCGGCATCGGGCGCCCGGCCATCGTCACCGCGGTCACCTTTTTCTCCTTCGTGATCAATGCCCTCCTGGCCTGGGGTCTGGTGCTGGGCGTCTGGGGCTTCCCGCGCCTGGGCATCACCGGCGCCGCGCTTGCCACCGTCTCCGCCCAGGCGGTGGCCGCCATCCTCTACGCCGCCATCTTCGTCGTCGGCCGCGGCTGCTCCGACCGTAGCGCCAGGCGCCTGGACCGGGTCGAGCTCGGCCGCTTCCTGAAACTCGCCATGCCCATGGGGCTGCGCATCAGCGGCGAACTGCTCGCCTGGACCCTTTTCCTGGTGGTGCTGGGACGGCTGGGGACGGTGGAACTGGCCGCCTCCAGCATCGCTTTCCGGATCAACGGCATGGCCTTCTTTCCCGCGCTCGGCCTCGGCCAGGCGGCAGGCATCCTGGTGGGACACGCCCGCGGGGCAGGGGAGGATGACGAGGTTCCGGCCATCGCCTCCCAGTCGCTGCTGGTATGCGAGGTCTGGATGCTGATCATGGCCGTGCTGTTCGCCACCTGCTCGGCCCCGCTCATCTCCGTGTTCGCCGGTCACGGCCCCGAGAGTGCCCGTATCGTCGAGACCGGGACGCTGATCATGAAGTTCGTCGCCTTTTACTGCCTGTTCGACGCCGCCAACGTGATGACCGGCTGCGTGCTCTCCTCAGCCGGCGACACCAACTGGGTCGCCCGCACCTTCGTGTACTCCTCCGCCGGATTCCTGCTGCTTTTGTGGCTCATCGACAGCTTCATGCCCGGCCTGATCGCCGAGTGGACTCTCGGTACCTGCTTCGTCCTCTTTACCGCCGTAATCTGGTCGCTGCGTTTTCGCTCCGGCGCCTGGAGAGCGATCCGGGTGCTGCACGACTCGCACTGAAGCTGTCCGGGGAGTCATCACCATTTCCCACTGACATAGCTGTAGTATCTTCTTCTGTCACTGCTCCCCACGGTTCACTATCCCACCATTGCTTGCTCCAGAACGGCACCGCGGCTGATAGCGCGGTGCCTTAAATCTTTGCGCATAATCAGCCTGTTACAGTGCCATGTGTTGTCCGGTTGCCAGTGGCGGAAACAAGGTAATACAAAAACCTAGCTGTTAGCTGTGCAATTAAGATAAATTTTCTTGACTGCTTTGGTTGAATAAGCTACAACGTCACACAAGCTCGGATCTGGGGTTTTATCACTTCGATCGCGCAATCGAACCGTATCTTGAAAGGACGCACCCATGAACGCTGTGCCTGAAGTCCCCGCCAACGCAACCGCCCAGGAGATCCTTCGTCTCGGCCTTGAAGCAGCCCAAGGGCCGGTGAAACTGGCCTGCTCGTTCTCGCTGGAGGACGTCGCCATCATCGAGCTTGCCCAGGAGGCCGGTCTGGAGATCGGCGTCTTCGCGCTCGATACCGGCAGGCTCAACGAGGAAACCTACGAGGTGGCCGACGCCCTCACCGAACGCTACCGCATCCAGATCGACTGGTACTTCCCGAAGCACGAGGCCGTCGAGAAGCTGGAGCGCGAGAAGGGGCTCTTCTCCTTCAGGGAATCGCTGGAGAACCGCCACGAGTGCTGCCACATCCGCAAGGTGGAACCGCTGGGGCGCGCGCTGCAAGGGCTCGCCGGCTGGATCACCGGCATGCGCCGCGAACACAACGTCACCCGCACCGACCTGAAGGCCATCGAGCTGGACCAGTTGAACGGCGGCATCCTCAAACTCAACCCGCTGCTGGACTGGAGCGAGGCGCAGCTTATGGACTTCGTCCAGGAGCGCCGCCTGCCGCAGAACCGCCTCCTGAAGCAGGGGTATCGCTCCATCGGCTGCGCCCCTTGTACCCGCGCGGTCCAGCCGGGCGAAGACGCCCGCGCCGGACGGTGGTGGTGGGAGAACCCTGAGCATAAGGAATGCGGGCTGCACCGCCGATAAACAGGGTAGGGGAACATGCGCCCGGCGCTGCTACGGCTCCGGCACACGAAGATCGATACGGGATAATGCCATGAAGAAAAATCTGACCCATCTGCAGCAACTCGAAGCCGAAAGCATCCACATCATCCGCGAGGTGGTGGCCGAGTTCGACAACCCGGTGATGCTCTATTCCATCGGCAAGGACTCCGCCGTCATGCTGCACCTGGCCCGCAAGGCCTTCTACCCGGCCCCGCCGCCGTTTCCGCTGTTGCACGTGGACACCACCTGGAAGTTCCGCGACATGATCGAGTTCCGCGGCCGCATGGCCAAGGAGTCCGGCATGGAGCTGCTGGTGCACGTCAACGAGGACGGGGTGAAAAAGGGAGTCTCTCCCTTTACCCACGGCTCGGCGCTCTACACCGACGTCATGAAGACCGAGGGACTCAAGCAGGCGCTGGACAAGTACAAGTTCGATGCGGCCTTCGGCGGCGCGCGCCGCGACGAGGAGAAATCCCGCGCCAAGGAGCGCATCTTCTCCTTCCGTAGCGCCAACCACCGCTGGGACCCGAAGAACCAGCGCCCCGAGCTCTGGAGCCTGTACAACACCCGCATCAAGCCGGGCGAGAGCATCCGCGTCTTCCCGCTCTCCAACTGGACCGAACTGGACATCTGGCAGTACATCCACCTGGAAGAGATCCCCATCGTGCCCCTTTACTACGCGGCGGTGCGCCCCGTGGTCGAGCGCGACGGCATGCTGATCATGGTCGACGACGACCGGCTGGAACTGAAGCCGGGCGAGAAGGTCGAGTACAAGTCGGTCCGCTTCCGCACCCTGGGCTGCTATCCGCTCACCGGTGCGGTCGAGTCCGAGGCCGACACGCTCCCCGAGATCATCCAGGAAATGCTGCTCACCCGCACCTCCGAGCGCCAGGGGCGCCTGATCGACCACGACCAGGCCGGTTCGATGGAGAAGAAGAAACAGGAAGGGTACTTCTAATGGCACATCAATCAGAACTGATCGAGAAAGATATCCTTGCCTACCTGAAGAGCCAGGAGGAGAAGTCGCTGCTCCGTTTCATCACCTGCGGCAGCGTGGACGACGGCAAGAGCACCCTGATCGGCCGCCTTCTGTGGGACTCCAAGATGGTCTTCGAGGACCAGCTCGCCGCGCTGGAGGCCGACAGCAAGAAGGTGGGGACCCAGGGGGGCGCCATCGACTACGCGCTGCTTCTGGACGGTCTGCAGGCCGAGCGGGAGCAGGGGATCACCATCGACGTCGCCTACCGCTTCTTCTCCACCGACCGCCGCAAGTTCATCGTGGCCGACACCCCGGGACACGAGCAGTACACCCGCAACATGGTGACCGGCGCCTCGACCGCCAAGGTCGCCGTCATCCTGGTCGACGCCCGCAAGGGGCTCTTGACCCAGACCCGCCGTCACAGCTTCCTGGTCTCCCTGGTGGGGATCAAGCACATCGTCCTGGCCATCAACAAGATGGACCTGATCGGCTACGACGAGGAGAAGTTCCGCGCCATCGAGGCGGACTACCGCGAGTTCGCAGCACCGCTGGGCTTTGCCAGCATCACCGCGCTCCCCATCTCCGCGTTGAACGGCGACAACATCATCGAGAAGAGCAGCGAGACTGCATGGTATCAGGGGCCGACCCTGATGCACTTCCTGGAGACGGTGCAGGTCGAGGACGACCGCGACCAGCAGCCGTTCCGTCTCCCGGTGCAGTGGGTGAACCGTCCCAACCTTGACTTCCGCGGCTTCTGCGGCACCGTCGCCTCCGGCACGGTCCGCCCCGGCGACGAGATCAGGGTGGCCTCCTCGGGACAAACCAGCAAGGTTGCCCGGATCGTCACCTTCAACGGCGATCTCAACGAAGCAGTGGCGGGACAGGCGGTCACGCTCACCCTGGAGGACGAAATCGACATCAGCCGCGGCGACATGCTGACCCGTCCCGAGGCGCCCCCCTTGTACACCCGGCATCCCGAGGCGCACCTGGTCTGGATGCACGACGAGCCGCTGCAGCCCGGGCAGCTCTACCTGGTCAAGACCGCCACCGGCGTCACCCCCGGGCGCGTTACCGCGGTGCAGTACGCGGTGGACGTGAACACCCTGGAGCAGAAGCAGGTCAGCACCCTGGGGCTGAACGAGATCGGCCTGGCGCGTATCGAGCTGGACCGTCCGGTTTCCTTCGACCCTTACGGCGCCAACCGCGATACCGGCAGCTTCATCCTCATCGACCGGTTCACCAACGCGACGGTGGCGGCAGGCATGGTGCTGAGCGCTCCCGACGAGTCGCAGCGGGCGCATCTCTCCGCCAGCGACAGTAACCCCTGGGCCCCGCGGCACATCACCCTCGATGCCGTGGCCGCCACCAACCTGAACGTCGTCGATCTCACCGAGGAGAAGGGGCTTTTCATCCTCGATCTGGCCCAGAGCATCCACGACTACCTGGGCAAGGGGAACCGCATCCTGATCCGGCTGCGCGATCTCTCCCAGCTGGAGCCGGTGGCGCAACTGGCCTACGAGCATGAGCTTGCCTTCGAATTTGACCGAAACGGCGACGGCGTCAGCATCCTGCTCTTCAAGCGCGGCACCAGCCCGGTAAAAGGGTACGGTGACGACGGCACCGGCATCTAGCCCGTCTCAGAGCGTACCTTCACATAGAAAATGGCCAAGGCGGCGGCAGCTCACGCGAGTCGCGCCTTGGCCATTTTTCATACGGTCGTGGTGCACGCAATCGGCTACCGCGTCAGATCTTACATGATTCACCTGCTCCGCCGGCTTTGCTCTCGCCGGTGCCCCTGTGTCACATTTCCCCCCCCGCCTTGTACCTCCTGTTCCGACCCAGGACCCATCGATTTTTTTTTGACAACCCGGCATGGTGGCGATGTCTGCTGACCTGATTTATTAAAAAGTGCTAATTATGCTATGCGGTACGCGGCACTTATTGAACTGCCAGGAGGGGCAGCATGTCGGTAAAGCAAACGGCGTCGTTCGTCCTTTTTTCAGTGACCTTGCTGTGCTCCTTCCTTGTTTTTCCCAGATCCGCCCTGGCAGCCGATCTTCTTCACTACTACAATTTGGCCCTCAGCAAAGACCCGCAGCTTAGGGGCGCCGAGTACCGGTCCCTGGCAACGGTTGAGACGCTGCAACAGGCGTACGCGGGGGTGCTGCCGAAGATATACGGTTTCGCCGGGTACACCCACACCTTCCAGGATGTAAGGAGTTCCCAAAACAGCGTCTACGTCGTGGGGACGATCGACTACCCGACCAGGTTCTACGGTGCTGCGCTCTCCCAGCCGCTCTTCCGGTATTCCTCCTACCTCAGCATCGGTCAGGCAAAAAGGTTGCTGCAACGGTCCGAACTCGAGCTCGAAAAGGCACGGCAGGATGTGACCCTCAGGGTGGTCGAGGCCTACATGAACATCCTGCTCTACCAGGACAGGCTTGCGGCGATCAAAGCCGAAGAGACCGCAGTCGAACTGCATCACACCTTGGCCAGGGCGCGTTTCGAGACGGGACTTGCGCCGGTGACAGACGCCTACGATGCCGAGGCGCGTCTGGCCGCCGTCAAAGCCCAGCGGGGCGAGGCCCAATATCTGCTTCAGGACGCCTTCCAGGCGCTCGTGGAGATCTGCGGCGAGCGGGTCCAGGAGGTCAGGCCACTGAAGGACGACATCCCCATGCCCCTCCCTTTCCCCCAGGGGGGGGCGTTCTGGCTGGAGGCTGCACGGAGGAAGAACCTGGAGCTCCGCATCCAGAAGGAAAACGCGGAGGTGGCACGGCGCGAAGTCCGGCTGCGGGAATCGGCCCACTACCCGACCCTCGATTTCCAGGCCGACTACAACCAGAGCGTCACGCGGGGCTCACTCTTTGGCCTTGGGAGCAACACGGTCATCTGGAACGCCATGGTCAGGCTCAACATCCCTCTGTACGAAGGGGGGATGACGTCTTCACGGACAAGAGAGGCCGCTCACCTGCTCCAGGGCGCCCTCCAGGAGGTGGAGGGGGCGAGCCGGGCGGTCGAACGCAAGACCAGCGCGGCGTACAACGACATCGTCAGCGCCGCGACCAGGGCCGAGGCGATGAAGAAATCGGTCAGCGCGCAGACGCTTGTGGTGGAAGGGAAGGAAGAGGGTTTCCGCTCAGGGATGTACACCAGCATAGCGGTACTGGACGCCATGCAGGACCTGTACAGGTATCGAAGAGAGTACTCGCTGGCGCGACGCGATTACATCCTGAGTTCTCTTAGGCTGAAACAGGTGACGGGGACGCTGACTGGCGAGGACGTAGGGCTGATAAACCAGTGGTTGCAGTGACCTACACGTGTGGTCGGGGCATGGAGGTGCGCGATGGGCATGCTGGGACGGTTCAGCAGGTTCGCCGAAAAGGTGGCTTCCGGGAAGAGAGAGGTGGCGCCGCGGGTGGTTCATTTCGAGACTCTGGAATGCCGCGTACTGCTTTCTGCTGACCCGATTCTCGCTCCGGTTGTCGTCCAGGCCGCCGACGTCGTCGCCCCGCTGGCCGACAGCGCGGGCGGTTCTCCCGGCGCGGCGCCACTCGCCGATGCGCAGGGCGCACTCGCCGCCGCCGACGCCACACCGGCAAGCGGCGTCGCCCTGCAGGCCTCCGTCACCCTTCTCGGCAGCCTCGGCGCCACGGGTCAGGGCGAGACTCGGCCGGAGGTATCCATCGCCGGGACCGGCGGCGACGACGCCTTCAGCGTCGACCTCGCGACCATGACCGTTGCCGGGGGAGCGGGCACACCCGTCATCCTGGAGGGGGACCTGCTGCGGATAGACGGAGGGGACGGCAACGACACCCTTGTCATCACGGGGACCGACGGGGACGACGTGATAAGCGTGGACGGGGAACACCACCTGGTCACGGTCAACTCCACTTCGATCTCATACGAGGGGTTTGAAAAGATCGGCATCGACGGGGGGGCGGGGACCGATGACATCCTGGTCGGCAGCAGCATCGTCTTGGAGAAGGGGGTATCCCTCGCCGCGGAGACCATAACCGTTAACGGCAATGTCACCGCTGCGGCGGGAGACATCTCCCTGGTCGCCGTTGCAACCGGGGACGGCATCCTGGGCGATGTCCGGGGCCGCATCACGGTGAACGATGCCGAACTGACCGGCGCCAACATATTCCTGACGGCCGCCTCTACCGTGACAGCGACAGCCGGGGATCTGATCGACGCGCCCGACGCCGACGTCGCATTGATCAAGGTGGCTTCGCACGCCGAGATCGAGGTCGGCGGTGCATCTCTGCTGACCGGCGCGGGACAGGTCACCCTGACCGCTTCGTCGACGGTGGACACCACGGCGGTGGCCTTGGCGAACACCTCCAAAGAGGATACCGAGACCGATGCTGCGGTAGCCGCCTCCAGCGTCGACAGCGCCGCCGCGGTCCACATCGGCGGCTCCACCTCCGTTACGGCGGGAGGCACCCTGGTGATGGGGGCGGCCAACCGGCGCACCGTGCGGACCGTCGCCGACGGATCGGCAGGCGGAGCCGGCGGTAGCGTGGCCGTCGCCGTCGTGTCCGGGAACACGGAGGCGGTCATCGACGAGAGCGCATCGGTCTCGGCGGGCAGCATCACGGTCGTTGCCTCCAGCGTCGATGACATCTCCACCGAAGCGAAGGCCGCTTCCGGCGGGGCCACCAACGACGGCGCGGCGCCCCCCACGGCATCGGAGAGGACGCTGGCGGAGCATGACGCGAGAACCGGCGCAGGAAACGTCGCCTTCGCGGCAGCGGTGGCGGTGACCGAGCTCGACCATAGCACCACCCGCGCCGGCATCGCCTCCAGCGGGCCGGTACTCACCTCCGGCCTCTTGACGGTCCGCTCCCTCGGGGCTGCCGGCTCGTCGGCGACGGCCGACGGCAGTTCCGTCGCTGCCGGTTCCACGGGAGCAGGCGTAGCCGTCGCCCTCAACCTGGCGGACGTGGACCACGAGGCCTACATCGGGGGGAGCGGCATTGTCGGCGCGGGGGGAGTGGTTCTGGAGGCAGGGGGGGCGCCCGACGCGGCAGTCGCGCCACAGGGGGAGGGGGTCTCCGCCGTGGCCGTCTCGGGCCACAGCGCCGGGGAGGCAGAGGTTGCCGGGGCACTGGCACAAAACATAGCCGACGTGGGGAACAGCGCCACCATCCGGGGGGGAGCCACGGTGGTCATAATGGGCGGCGACGTCGCTCTCACCGCGCAGAGCAACACCTCGTGCACGGCAACCGCCCGACCGGAAAGCGAAGGCGAGGCGAACCCGGGAGTGGGCGTGTCCGTGGCGTTGAACGTCGGAAACGCGGCGACAGTCGCGGAGTTGCAGGACGGAGCCACCGTGACCGGCGCAAGCGACCTGACCCTGATCTCCGTCTCGAGCAACAGCACCGAGACGGCGGCGAAGGGGGGCGGTGCGGCAAACGGTGTAGGGGGGGAGGGGGGCGCCGTCTCGGTGACCGTGGCCAACAGCCTGACCCGGGCCGACCTTGGCAGCGGCCCGGCCCAGCGCCTCTCCGGCGACCTGACGGTCATCGCCGGCCACATCGGGGGGCACGCGACTGCGGCGGACGGCTCTGCCGCTGGGGACAATGCAGCCATGGGCACGGCCCTCGCCCTGGACATGGTCGCCGACACGACCCTGGCGCGAACCGGCCGTGACGTGGAGGCGGGGGGAGGGGTCACCCTCGCGGCCACCACGCTGGCCTCCGGCGTCGCGGACGCGAAGGCGAGCACGGTCGGGGCACAGGGGGAGAGTGACGGGGCGGACCCCGCCGGGGTCGACGGCCGGGTGGCGCAGGAGCGGGAACTCGTGAACCAGAAGGCGGCGTCTGCCGGCACCGTGGGGGCATCGGACGCGCCGGAGTCCCCCGGGGCCGCGACCTCCGCGGGGGGAGTGAGCGTCGCCGCGGCCATCGGCGTCAATCTCGCCGACTCCGGCAGCCGCGCGATCGTTGCCGACGGCGTCTCCATCACCTGCGGCGGCACGCTGACGGTCAGAGCCGGGAACAACAGCGACGGCTCGGCCAAGGCTGACGGCAGCACCACCTCTGATTCGTCCCCGGGGATCGGCGCGGCCGTGGCGATCAACGCCCCCAGGGTCACCAGCGAGGCGAGCATCGGCTCCAACGCCCGGGTGCGTGCCGGGGGATTGCTGGTCGAGGCGACGGTGCCCGACCGCTTCGGCGACACCACCCAGAGCTTCTCGGCTGAGGCGACCGCCGGTGCCAGCAGCGGGAAAACGGGGGTCGCCGGCGCGCTGGCTGTCGACGTCGCCCATGTCAGCGCCGGCGCCGTGCTGAAGAGCGGCGCCGAGGTCACCATCGCCGGCGACGCAACCCTCTCGGCGGAGACCAGGAGCGTCAGCAACGCTTGGGCGGCCCCGGAAGGCGTGGGCGCCGCTGCAGGGGATCTCGGGGTAGGCGCCTCGGTGGCCTTTAACATCGCGGACGCCGCCACCGTCGCTGAACTGGAAGACGGCGCGGCACTATTGGGGGGGGACGACGTCACCCTGAGCGCCAGCTCCGACAACAGCGCGAGCACGACCGCCCGGGCCGGCGCCGCGGCCGGCGGCGGAAGCGGAACGGGCATCGGCGGCGCAGTCGCCTGCACCGTGGCCAACAGCGAAACCCGCGCCGATCTCGGCAGCGGGGGCGAGCTGGGCATCGCGGGCGACCTGACCGTCTCCGCGAGCCACACCGGCCGCACCGTCACCCAGGGCGACGGCAGCTCGACCGGCACCCGCGCCGGTGTCGGCCTGGTCCTGGCGCTGAACGTCGGCGACGACACCACGACCGCCACTACCGGAAGGGACGTTGCCGCCTCGGAAAGGGCCACCTTCGCGGCGCAGTCCTCTGCTGCGAAGAGCGCGGAGGCCAAGGCGAGCGCGGCCGGTGGTAAGGCGACCCCCGGCGTGGACGGAGGCGTCGACGGCCAGGTGGCGCAGGAGCGGGAACAGGCGGATCGGAAAGCGGCCGCCGCCGGCAGCAAGGGGAGCGCGGACGCGCCGGCGACCCCCAAGGCGGAGACCCCGGGCGGCGCCGTCAGCGTGGCGGCCGCGGTTGCCGTCAACCTGTCCGCTTCCCGCGTCCAGGCCTACCTCCCCGAGGGGGGCTCGATAACCGCGGCAGGTCCGGTGACGGTGAGCGCAGCCGATGCAGGCGACGCCTCCGCCACGGCTGACGGCAGCGCCACCGGGCTCGCGTCGGTCGGCATCGGCGCGGCGGTCGCGATCAACTCGGCCGAAGCCTCCTGCGCGGCCCTGGTAGGGAGCAACGCCAGCGTACGGGCGGGCGACCTGTACGTGGAAAGCGGCGGCAGTCGAACCTTCGCCGCAGAGGCGGTATCGGGGGCATGCGCGGGGGGCGTCGGAGTCGCGGGGGGCTTGGCGGTCAACACGTCTGATGCCGTGAGCAGCGCGGTCATCGGCAGCGGTGCGCGGATCGAGACCGCCGGCGGCGACGTGAGCCTCGCCGCCGAAAACGTGGCCGGCCTCACGGCCAAGGCAAGGCCTGAGGCCCTCCTTCCCGGCGCCGGCGTCGGCGTCGGGGCGTCGGTTGCCATCAACGTAGGCGACACGACCACCAGGGCGGAAATCGAGGACGGCGCCACGATAGCCGGCGCGGGCGACGTGCTGCTCTCCTCGATCTCTTCCCGGTCTCTCGCGACGACTGCGGCCGGCGGGGCCTCCGGCGGCACGACGGTGACCCCTGCCGTGGCCGTCGCCATCGCCGACGACCAGGTGACCGCACGGGTGGGCGCCCTGGCCGATGGCGCACTCACCGTGTCCGGCGAGGTGGTCATCGAGGCGGATCGTACCGCGACCGCGGCCCTGAGCGCCGACGCCGATGCGGCCGGGAGCGACGTCGCCGTAGGCGTCAGCCTGACGAGCGGCTCCTGCTCCGCGTCCCTTGCCAGAGACCTCGACGCGGGGGGGACGGTGAACATCACCGCCCGCACCCGCCAGACCAGCGGCGTCGACGTCACCGGAGGGGCCCAGGGGACGCCGGCGCTGGGGAGCAGCGTCGACGGCGAAATCAGCCGCCAGCTCCAGGGGACACCGGCGACCGCCGGTGCTTCCGTACCGACGGTGCAGGACAAGGTGGCAGGCGCCAACGCCACCGCCCTGCTGCAGAGCGGCACCAGCGGGGCCGCGGTAGGCGTGGCCGCCGCCATCGGTGTCAACCGGCTCGAATCTGAAAACGCGGCAAGCGTCGCCGCAGGCGTCAAACTGACGGCCGCAGGCGCGGCCCGGATCGACGCCCGCTCGGCAAGCGCCGCGACGGCCAAGGCAACTGGCGCCGCCCAGGGGCTGGCGAATGCCACCGGTGTCGGGGCCGCTGTGGCGGTCAACGAGGCGAGCCTGCTGAACCGGGCCGCAATCGGCGCCGCAGCGGAGGTTTCGGCCGATGGCATCACCGTGCGCGCGGCAATGACCCCCTCTACGGCAAACAACAACTTCTCCGTGTCGGCGGAGGCGGCAGGAGGGGGGCGCGACTACGGGATCGCCGGCGCGGCCGGGGTCAACGACCTCGACATGGTCACCGAGGCGTCCGTCGGCGCCGGCGCCCGCCTCGCGTCCGGCGGGGGGATCGACATCACCGCCACCGACGCCCTGGCCTACCGTAACCGGGCCGGCGGGGCGGGGAGCGGTGTCGGGACCGGTGTCGGGGCCTCCCTCGCGGCCAACCTGATCAGCCAGCAGGCCTACGCCGTACTGGGCTCCGGGGTGGAGGCCGACGCAGCGGGAGCGACCACGGTGGCGGCCGGCGCCTCCATCGGTCAGCTCGATCCGGATTACGCCACGGTAGCCATCGGCCACGCGACTACCACCGGCGGGCCGTCGGTAGCAGGCTCGGGGATTGTGGATGTCGTAGCGCAACGCACCAAGGCCGGTGTCGCCGATGGCGCCACCCTCAACGCAAGCGAGGGGGGGGCGTCCGGCGCCGGACAAAGCGTGACCGTCGCCGCCACCAGCACGATGGGGGTCGTCAACGGCGCCGGCGGGCTGGCCGGCACGGTAGGCGCCACGGGTGTGGGAATCTGCCTGGATGTAGGTGTGGTGACCAAAGAGACCGAGGCCTACATCTCCGCCGGCGCCAAGGTCTACGCCCACGACTCGGTCACCCTGAAGGCCTCCTCGGTGCAGAACGTGACCTCCCTTGCCTTGTCGGCCGGAGCCGCAGTTGATGGGGGCACCGCCGGCTGCCTCACCGTCTTCGACCTGAAGAGCCTGACCCGGGCCGCGATCGACGGCACCGCGGACCACGCCGCAACGGTGCGGGCAGGGGGTGCCCTGGAGGTCTCGGCCAGCGACACCAGCAACCTCAATAGCGCGGCCGTCACCCTCCCCGCTGCAGCGGGCACGGCTGTGGGAGCGGCTACGGCAACGAACCTGGTCGCCGTCACGGCCGTCGCGCGTATTGCGCACGCCGATGTCGCGGCCGGCGGCGTCACCATCTCCGCGAGCTCCCTGCCATGCATCCGCTCCCTTTCCGCAGGGGTGTCCGGTTCGGGAGGGACGGCGGTTTCCGGGGCGATCCGGGCCAATTCCATCACCTCCTCAGCAGAGGCCCACGTCGAGGACTCGGCGCTGGAATCGGCGGGGAACGTAGTGCTGGATGCCAGGGAAGCCGCCTCGGGTACCGCTCCGGGATTCTGGCACCTGCTTCCGGGCGGGGTGGCGAACGAGATCCTCTCCACCGCGGCGGACACCCCCTTGGACTGGAGCGCCAACATGCTTGCCGCGTCCGTCGGGCTGGCAACAGCCGGCGGCAGCGCCGTGGGGGGGGCGATCGGCCGCAATGAGCTGGTCAGCACGGTACGCTCGCGGATCAGAAATTCCGAGGTGTCCGCAGCAGGAAGCGTGACCCTCGGCTCCCTCAACAAATCGAGCGCCGCCGCCTATACGGCCGGCCTGTCGGCTTCGGGGGAGTTCGCCTTGGACGCAGCAGGGGCGCTCAACGACGCCACAGCGACGGTGGAGGCCGTCATCGACGGTGGTGCTTCGGTGACTGCGGGGCAGGCGCTCGACCTGAGGGCGACGGACGACTCGTCGATAACTTCCGTGGCCCTGAACCTTGCCGCCTCCGGAAGCACGGCCGGCGGCGTCAACGGATCGGTCAACCTGGTAGATCACACCACCAGGGCCGCTGTCGACGGCTCCCAGGTGAAGACCGGGGCCGCTTTGGGGCTGCGCGCGGTGTCGAACGCCGCCATCGATTCCTTCGCCCGCGCCGCGGCGGCTTCCGGCAACGCCGCAGGGGTCCTGTTCGCCACGGTGAATCGGGTCTGGAACACTACCGGTGCCTCCATCGAAAACGGCGCCGAGGTCCACGCCGCCGGCGCCGTCTCCCTTTTCGCGACCGACACCTCCCGCATCGACTCGGTCGCCTTCGGCGTCTCGGCCTCGGGGGGGATCGCCGCCGGAGCCGCCGTGGCCGCCAACCTCGTGACCAGCGAGGTCAGGAGCGCCGTTGCCGGTTCCTCACTGGAGAGCGGCTCTTTCCTCACCATGGTTTCCCGGTCCTCGGCGACCGTCCGTGCGCTGGCCATCGGTTGCACCGGTTCGGGGAGTATCGGGGCAACCCTCGCCGTGCTGGGCAACTCGATAGACACCACCGTCACCTCGAAGGTGACCGGCTCGACGGTCTACACCGCGGACGACGTCAGGGTCGAGGCTTTGGAGACGGCGCCCGCTTCGACAGGCGAGATGCCGCTGTCGGACGCCCAGAAATCGGAACGGGACCGCGCCCTCGGCGCGACCCCCTCGGGGTTCCAGGGCGCCAACGTCTCCTCCCTGAACGTCAACCTCCAGGGTTCAGGCGGCGTGGCGGCAGGCATCGCTCTCACCGGCAACTCGATCAACGGCAGGATCGAGGCGGAAATCGTGAACTCGACGCTGCAGGCCGGGGTCGACAGCTCGGGCGCCGTCCGCAATTCCCTCGCCGATGTCACGCTCACGGCCCTTGCCGGATCGAAGATCTCCGCGGTCACCACCGGCATGGTCGGCTCCGGTTCAGTCGCCGCCTCCGCAACCGGTTTCGGAAACGTGATCCACGGCACCCTTTCCGCCTCGATACGGTCGGGCTCCACCGTCAAGGCAGGAGGGGCGGCAACCCTGAGCGCGAGCGACCGATCGGAAATCCGTTCCGTAGCCCACAGCGTCACCGGCTCGGGTGCGATCGCCGCCGGCGCCCTGATCGGCTCCAACGTCATCTCCGGCACCACCGAGGCGCTGGTTTCCGGCTCCTCGGTCCGGTGCGGCTACACGTTGGAGCTGTGGGCCGCCTCATCCGCTGACCTGTTGAGCTTTTCCGGCGGAGTCGCCGGCGCTGGCGCCATCTCCGGCATCCTCTCGCTGTCGGCCAACACCGTCGACAACCAGGTGGCGGCAGGTGTCGTCAACGAAGGCGCTGCGGCCTCCGACGTCGACGCCGAGGACACCATCACCGTCTCCGCCCGGTCGAACTCCACCATCGACGCCCTCGCCTTCGGCGTTGCGGGAAGCGGTGGCGGCGCGGCGGGAGCCGCCGTTTCGGTAAACGAGGTTGGCGGCTCCATCCAGACGCGCGTCAGCGGCTCCACGCTCGATTGCACCGACGGGGGGCTCAACATGAGCGCCGCCTCGTCCCAGGCGGTGCGCTCGGTTTCCTATGGTGTGGCAGGCTCCGGCGGCTTCGGGCTCAACCTTGCCGGTGTCGGCAACGTGGTCCGAAACAGCATCTCCTCGCGAATCGACGGCGCCACGGTGCGTGTCCGGGGCGACGTGAACCTGGCTGCGGGAGACGGCAAGGCCGGGATACTGCCCCCCTTGGCCATACCGGCCCAACAGCAGGCAGCCATCGCAGACGCCACCGCCGATTCGCCTCTTTCCTCAGAAACCCTCACCGGCAGCAACATCCTCTCCCTGGTGGTCGGCACGGCCGGAGCCGGTGCCGGCGCCCTGAACGTTGCGCTGGTCGGAAACAGCATCGGCAATTCGATCGGGACCGCGATAAGCGCCTCGAACGTCACCTCGACGCACCACGACATCAACCTGGACGCCCGCTCGGACTCCGGCATCGTCGCCTTGACCGCGGGGCTTGCCGTATCCGGCGGAGTTTCCATCGATGCCAGAGGGATGGGAAACACGGTGAGAAACCGCATCGAATCCGCCGTCGACAACGGTTCCATGGCCAGGGCGAGTATCGGCGGGGTGGTGCTGTCGGCACAGGATGCCTCATCCATCGACTCGGCGGGGCTCAGCTTCTCAGGCGCGGCAGGGTTAGCCGGTGCAACGATGGTCGCCGTGAACGACATCGCCAACGCGGTCTCCGCCGACATCAAGGGCGCCACCGTCCTGGCCGACCTCGGCTTGCAGCTTTCCGCCCTGGAGGACGCCGATGTCTTCAGCTCCGTACGCGGGGTGGCTGCATCCGCTGGGGGATCGGCCGCGCTTTCACTTGCCGTCAACGAAGTAGGCAACACGACCACCGCCTCGATAACCGACTGCCCCTATGTCCGGTCCAATCAGGGGGTGGCGCTTGTGGCGACGGACCTTACCACGGTCGAGGCCGTCGGGGTCGGGTTCTCAGCAGCAGCCGGGGGAGCTTTAGGTGCCGCCGCGTCCCGAAACGAGATCGGCAACGGTGTTCATGCGACGGTCAGCAACGCCACCGTGGTGGGCGGGGACATCGCGCTGGCCGCACGCTCGACCCCCGTAGCGCGGTCTTTTGCCGGCGGGATGGGGCTTGCCGGGTTCGCCGGCATCGCAGCGGCGCAAGCGACCAACACCGTGGCCAACGCCGTCGACGCCGCTGTCCACGATGCCACGGTCACCTCCAGGGGGAGCGTCTCCATTACCGCGTCAGACGCCGCGCCCGCCGTGCCCCAGGCGGAGAATTCAGTCATCCAGGAGGTTAATGCCGTACTGGCAGGAAATGGGGTCGCCGAGGTGGATCCCGGCGCCAACATCGCCGCCGTGGCAGCGAGCTTCCAGGCGGCGCTGGGGGTGTCAGCCGGCGCCGCCCTGGTAGACAACGAGATAGACAATACCGTGAAGGCCGAGGCGGTGAATGCCAACCTCACCGCTGCTAACGACATCGCCATCTCTGCCGGCTCGCGGGAGAGGGTGGCGGCTCTTGCCGCAGGTCGGAGCATCGCGGCCGTGGCCGGAAGCGCGTCGTCTGTTGACAACGGTTCGACCACGGAAACGACCGCGGACATCTCGGGGCGATCGACCGTCTCCGCCGGCGGGAACATCGCGATCTCGGCAACCGACAACCTGGCCGTGGACTCGCTGGCGCTCAACCTCGCTGCCGGCGCCGGCGCCGTCGGAGGCGCCCGCACCAGCACTACCATCGTCGACAACACGCACGCCTTCTTTGAAGGGAGCTCCGCCGGGATGTCGCAGATCGTCAAAGCCGCTTCTCTGGATATCCTGGCCGATTCCGACTACTCGGTGAGCGGGAGAAGCCGTGGCCTGGCGGACGCCTTGATAGCTGCCGGCAGTTCGGAGGCGACCGCGACGGTCCTGGGCGCCACCAAGGCATACGTGGGGGACCATGTGGAAATCGGGGCGGCGGCGTCGCTCGACGACATCGGGATCAAGGCACGCTCCGGCGTCAGCTTGACCTCGAACGCCGAAGGCCTGACGGGAGGCGTCCTGGCCGGCGGACGCAACGCGGCGACGGCCACGATCGACCCGACGGTAGCCGCCTTCGTCGGCAATGCGCATATCGCAGCCGGCCGGATCGGGGTAACCGCGCGGGGCGATGTAGCGGCCGACACGGACGTGAAGGGGAGGTTGGTGGCGGTGGGCGCCGTCGGCGAATCGGAATCCAGGGCCCAGGTCAGCCCCACCGTTTCGGCCGCCGTCGCACCGGGTGCACGGATCGAGGGTGGGGCGCTGGCGATCTCCTCGGAGTGCGCTGCCGGCGCCGATGCCTTCGGGACCGCTTCCGTCGCCAGCGTCGTCGATGTCACCGGCGCGGAGGTGACCGCCCCGGTGACACCCCGGGTCACGGCGGCTATAGGTGACAACGCGGTTATTACCGTCACCGGTATGCTGTCGGTGACCGCTGGGGCGTACGACAGGGCAAACGCAAGAGCAGAGAGCAGCACGCTGGGTGTGCTAAAGCAGGGAGGCATCAGCTCTAACGCCAGCTTGAAGCCGGTGATCACCTCTCGTGTCGGCAATGGTGCACGGATCGCCGCGGGGGAAGTTTCCCTGCAGGCCCTGCACAACATGAAGGCGGATGGTTCGATACTCGAACAGGGCGACGAGTCTTTTGCAACACTCTCCAGCGAAGCGGTGTTCGGCGGTAGTGGGGTGACCTCAAGGGCGGACCTGGTGGCAGATGTGCTGACCGATGTCGGTGACGGCGCCACCGTGACATCCACTGGCGACATATCGCTGCTTGCCTATGCGTTCAACAAAGCCCACGCCGAGGTGACCGGCACACTCACTGCCGGGGCGATAGGCAGCCTCGATGTGGTCGGTGAAGCACTGCAGTACGGGAGCACCGCCGTATCAACCGGGGCTGGCGTGACTCTCAAGGCAGGAGAGGACCTGCTCATTGCGGCCCACACCCAGACCAACTCCAGTGCGAAGGGAGGCGGTTCCGTCGAGGGGGGCGTCTCCGGCGGCAAGACGCGGGCTACCGCCACCTCGGAAGGGCTGCAGACCACCGCAGCCATCGGCGCGAACAACGCTCTCAGTGCCGCGGCGGCATTGACGGTTCAGGCGGAGAAGATTACCGACATACGGGCCGAGGCCCAACTGGCCGGGAATGGCACACGTAATTTGCAAAATGACATCATAGCGGTCGCTGAAGCTTTCATGAAAGGAAACGGCACCAACGTGATGGTCGGTCCCTCAAGTCATATCGAGGCAGAGGAGGTCCAACTCAGGTCGGAGGATCTCTCCCTACAGATCGTCGCCAAGGCCACCAGCTCAAACACGGGATCGGCAGTCGGCACATCCGATTCACGCCTGTCGGAAGCCGCAGAGTCGACCACCCAGGTCGTGGTGCGACAGGGGACCGATATAAAAGGAACAGCCAGCATTCGGTTGTCTTCCCTGCAGGAGCATCTGTTCGTCTGGACCGAGGCAAAGGCCACGGCCACATCCCGCTTCGTTAGAACATACGACTCCAACACCTTCACTCACAGCACCTGGTCCTTGATCACCACTGAGGATGGAACAGCCATGGTGACCGGCAACCTGCTGGTTGAGCAAACCGCCTATTACACCCAGGACCAGACGCTCATCACCTTCAACTCGGACGTTGAAGTCCTGACCCCGCCCGCGCAACTGGTCGTCAACGCGGACGGCACCGTGACCGGGGACGGGATCTCCGCCCACGTGGTCGACGGCTCGGTGGTGGTCGACGCCGTCGCCAACACCGGGACCGGCAAGGTCCGCTTCGATTCCCCCTTCGGGACGCTGAAGGGAAACGCGAGCTTCGTCTTCTCGACCAGCATGCCGGTCCATATCGTCAACCGCTCGCAGTTGGACCTGGTCGTCAACGACATCGACACCATCGGTGCCGGCGTCGTTACCCCGGACCTGACCTTTGCCGTCGCGGACCGCCGCGACTTCCACTACACGGTCGGAACCGCTCCGCGCGAGACTGCGCTGACCATCGAGAACTACGGCGATTCATCCATCAGGCTGGCTGGCTTCATCGACAACAGTTACGGCACGACCGCAATCTACAACTTCGGCCGGGGGGACATCTTCGCCCAGGGAGGTACGGTCAGGTCGCGCGCGGTCAAGGTCGACAGCCGGGGGGACATCGGCGCCTCCGGCGCGCTGCTCCCCATAGAACTCACGCAGGTTGCCCTTTCCGGCGTGGTCCTGAATCCCGAACTGACCCTGGTAGCCGCCGGCGACATCCACGCCGAAGTGCGGGGACTCGACCTGGACGGCAATGGCAGCCTCGATTATCGCGCCTTTATCAAGGAGATCAGCGCAGGCGGGCTTGGGGAGCTCAATCTCTGGGACAGCCGTCAATTCGGACCCGGCGCGATAGGGAACACGCCCCCTCTCACCACCCTTCCCGAGCCATCCTCGCCGACGGCCGGGACCTCCACGTACCTGGTCGACAAGGGGGGGACGGATACAGGCAACCTCTACCTTTTCAGCAGCGACAACGACCTGGAGCTTGCCGGCGCGATCGATTACGGCAGCGGCGACGTTGTCATATCGACCGCGGGCTCCATCAAATCCGTCTCTGCGGGGCAAGTGATCTCTGCCGGGTCCATCGTCATCGATTCGAGATCGGCCGATGTCGGAGAGCTCTTCAACCCCATCCGCGTCGATACGGGGACCGGAACGCTCAGCTCCGTCACGGCGGGAGATGTTCATCTGGCAGAGGTCTCCGGAGACATGAGGGTGGGGGTGGTGTTCACCAACGCAGGCGTCGTTGCGCTCTCCTCCGCCGGGGGTATCTCCGACAGCAGCAACGGAGATTTCGCGAGCATCTCCGGCAGTGATGTTACCCTCGTCGCCGCCGGCGGCATCGGGACGGCGGACGACATGGTGCAGATCGATTCCGGGCTGCTGCAGGCCACGGCCGGGGAGGGGATCTATCTTGAGGAGGTGGCGGGCGATCTGAACCTCGACAGGGTTCTCTCCGCCACCGGCGATGTCGTCCTCGAGGCCGACGGTTCCATAGTGGATAGCGGCAACGACCGGGAAGCCGACGTGATCGCGCGGGGGATCTCGCTCGTCTCCCGAAACGGGCACATCGGTGAGGGCCCCGACGGACTGCAGGTGGACTCCTCCGCGTCGGAGGCGGGACTGCTCGATGCAACTGCCGCAGGAGACATCCACCTGACCGAGACCGTCGACGACATGAGGATCGGTGAGATCACGTCCGAATCCGGCGCCGTGACGCTGGTCGTGTACGACAGCTACCAGCCGGGAGACACCTCCTCGGCAACCGTTTTCGGTGCCGTCGAAGCGGGCGGGAAGGTCGAGCTGCTGGCGGGGGACAACGTCCAGGTGCTGGGCCGGATCACCGCCGGCGACTCGGTGCGCATCCAGGGCGACTACCAGGACGCCGACCCCGGCATCGGGACGACGCTGGAGTTGATCGGAGCAGTAGAAGGGAAGACCGTATCGATCCTGGGTGGCGACGACGACGACAGGATCGGCATCGTGAGCGTCGCCGCCGAGTCCGCATCGGTGGAAGCCTTCCGGGGGGATGACCTCATCTACCTCGGGCGTTCAGTGGGAGGATCGGACCGTGACGGCCTGCTGGACGGGATCGACGCGCGGCTTACCGTCGATGGCGGGCAGCAAAACGACACCGATCTGCTGCTGCTCGACGATTCCGCCGACACCTCGGCCGACAGCGGCATCGTCACCGACAGTCTCGTCTCGGGCTTCGGGATGGGGGGAGTGGTTCACTACCGGGAGATCGAGAGCCTCACCGTCCTGGCTGGCGCCGGTCCCAACTCGATCGGCATCCGCTCCACGGCGGTCGGCACGGAGACCTCCGTCGTCGGGGGGCGCGGCGACGACATCTTCAACGTCTCCTCCGACGCACCGGAAAACCTCGGCAACCTCGACGGCATTCGCAGCGACCTGCGCCTCGATGCCGGCGGCGGCGACAACACGCTGAACGTCAGCGACCGCGGCAACGCCTCCGGGCGCGGGAGTATCGGCGCCGATGCGGTCATCACCGACCACGACATCACCGGCATGACCGGGGACGGACTGCACTCGGGAACCATCAGCTTCCAGACAAGCGGAAGGTTCACGGGGGGCGTCAATATCTATGCAGGCAGCGGCAACGACCGTATCGCCGTCGAGAGCACCCTCTCCGGCACGGTGACCACGGTGAAAGCCGGGGAGGGGAGGGACCTGCTTGCCGCGGAGGGTGAGGGGGGAGCCGATAACGGTGTGCTAGCCCTGTTCGGAGAAGGAGGGGCGGACGTCATCAACGGCGCGGCGTGGAACTCGGCGCTGGTCGTTTTCGGGGACAGCGGAGAGCTCACCCTTTCCGGGGAGGGAGCGCTGCTTGCGGCGACCGGCACCGATACCGGTGTGGGAGCAAACGACAGCATCATGGCCGGCGACGGCACCAACAGCATCTTAGGCGGTGGCGGCGACGACCGCATCATGACCGGCAACGGCGACAACACGGTCCTGGGGGACAACGGGGCGATCCAGTACGGCAGCGACGGCAGACTCCTCTCTGTCGTCAGCGAGGCGACTGCGGCCGACGGCGTCGACAGCATAATGGGTGGCGACGGCGACAACGTGGTCGCGGGCGGGGGCGCGGGGGACCTGATCACCACGGGGAGCGGTAACGACGTCATCCTCGGGGACGACGGCAGCGCCTCGTTCAGGGGCGGCGTGCTGGTCGGGATCGCGTCCGGCCCCGGCGCGAACGGCGGAGACGATGTCATACATGCGGGGGGCGGAAACAATACCGTCATCGGAGGTTTGGGCAAGGACACCATCACCACGGGCAACGGTTACGACATCATCATCGGCGACAACGGCGAGGCTGCCTTCACCGACGGCGGCGTCATCACCTCGGTGGCGACCAGGGACCCCGCCAGGGGGGATGGGGACACCATCGCCGGCGCTAACGGCACCAACATCATGCTGGGCGGGACGGGGGGAGACACCATCACCGGCGGCTCCGGGTTCGACGTGGTCATCGGCGACAACGGCCGGGCCACCTTCACATCGGGAAGGCTCGCCACCATTTCCAGCAGCGACCCCGCCTATGACGGCGATGACATCATCAGGACCTTCGGGGGAGGCGACGTGATCCTCGGCGGAACCGGGGACGACATCATAAAACCTGCCGAGGCCATCACTTTCGCTCGCCCGTCGGGCGTTCGGGAGGGGTCGTCGCTGGAGCCTTCCGCGCCCATCCTCGCCCTGTATCCCCGCGGATCCGGTCCCGCCGACGGCGCAACCGGCAACGGGCACGGTGCGGTAGCGAGCGAGTTGAGCGACGGAGGGGATATCGATGAACGCCTGCAACTGAGCTTCCACGATACGGGCCCACAGGGGCAGCCGGGCCGAAACGACGAACCGGTGCAGGAGGAAGACACGGCCTATCCTGAAACCGCACCCGCGGCGGAGTCGCCGCAGGGCGCGGATGGCGCCGAGCGCCGGCTGCCGGTGCGGGCACTCGGACGGGTGGTGGTCCCTGCCGCCGGGGCAGGGGGTGCGGAGAGCGCCCCCGTCGCAGATGCGGACGGGGCCGACATCCCCCTCGAAGTGGTGGCGGGATTGCTGGGGTGGCGGGTGAGGTCGGCCCCGCTCCACGCGCGCAAGGGAACCCGGGGCGAGAGGCATCACGGAACCGAGTGGGGGGAGGGCGGCCGGCGCTTCAAGAGGTGGATCTAGAACCGCGCCGGTTTGATACCAGGCGTGAGCCCCGTACCCCATGGTACGGGCATTGTGCACACGGAATAACCAACCCAAATGGCACACTTCTCTGACAATACCGAACCGCGGGGGGGGCTCGCCGGCGCCTTTCCCGAACTGTGGGCCCGCTTTCGGGATGCCGGCGGCGTCGAGTACCTTCAGCACTGGCTCGCCCTGCAGTGTTCGCTGATTGAGACGACGGTGCAGGGGATACTGGTGCTGAAGGGGGGCGACGGTGCATACCAGCCGGTTGCGGTGTGGCCCGATTCCTCCGGCGCAGCCGAGGGGCTCGTCGAGATGTGCGAGGCATCCGTGGAGCAGCGCTGCGGCCTGATCTCCGAATTGCCTCCCCCCCCGGCTGCAACGGCCGGCCACCCTTGCTACGCCGTGTCGTACCCTGTCTTTGCCGACCAGGAGCTGGTGGCCGTCGTCGCCCTGGAGGTGACCGCAGCCGCCAGGAGCGAGCTGGCCCACTGCATGGAACAGCTCCAGTGGGGCGTCTCATGGCTGGAGCTGGACCGCCTGCGCGGCAAGGTCGCCCGGAACCAGCGCCAGTGTTCGCTGGGGGAGCTGTCCCTCGACCTCCTTGCGGCTGTTGTGGCCGAGGAGCGTTTCGCGGCGGCCTGCATGGTGTTCGTCACGGAGCTGGCCACGCGGATGAAATGCGACCGGGTGAGCCTCGGCTTCATACGGAAGCGCCACGTTGCCCTGGAGGCGATCTCCCACAGCGCCGGCTTCGCGAAGGAGATGAACCTGGTGCGCCTGATATCCGGCGCCATGGAGGAGGCCGTGCTGCAGGGGGGCGAGGTGGCGTACCCGCTCCCGCCGGGGGCGAGGCTCATGGTGACGCGCGCTCACGAGGAACTTTCAAGGGGGCAGCACGGGGAGAGCATCCTCACCATCCCGCTGCACGCCCGGGGGCGCTACCGCGGCGCCCTCACACTGGAGCGGCCGTCGGAGCTCCCCTTTGAGGAGGCCGACCTCCGCCTTTGCAGCGGGATTTTCGCCCTGGTGGCGCCGATCCTGGAGGCGCGGCGGCTCAACGACCGGCCGTTGGCCCGCGCCGCCGCGGACTCGCTCGTCACGCAACTGGAGCGGCTCTTCGGCCCGGGGCGAATCGCCCGCAAACTGTCCGTCCTTACCCTGTTGGCTGCGGCGTTGCTGCTGGCCAACGCCACCGGAAACTACCGGGTCACCGCGCCGACCACCGTGGAACCTTCGGTGCGCAGGGCGGTCGTTTCCCCCTTCAACGGGTACGTCAACTCCGCCGCGGTCCGGGCCGGAGAGGTGGTCAGGAAGGGGGGCGTGCTCTGCACGCTGGACGGCAGAGATCTCATCCTCGAGCAGGTGAAGTGGGTCAACCAGCAAACCCAGTACCAGCGCCAGCGTCAGGAGGCCGTCGCCTCAGGGGAGTGGGCCAAGGCCAACATCATTGCCTCCCAACTCGACCAGGGCCGGGCCCAGCTCGACCTGGTGCGGAACCAGCTCAGGCGGACTGCGCTGACGGCGCCCTTCGACGGGGTGGTGGTGAGCGGCGACCTGAGCCAGAGGGTCGGGGGGGCGGTGGGGCAGGGGGAGTTGCTGTTCGAGATCGCTCCCCTGAACGCCTATCGCGTGGTTCTCCAGGTGGACGAGTACCGGATCGCCGAGGTCCGGGCCGGGCAGCGGGGGACCATGCTCCTCCCTGCCCTCCCGGGGGTGAGCTTCCCGTTCGTGGTCGAAAGGATAACCCCCGTATCCGCCCAGAAGGATGGGAAGAACTACTTCCGGGTCGAAGCCGCGCTGACGGCAGGTTCGCCGATGCTGCGCCCGGGGATGGAAGGGGTCGGCAAGGTATCCATCGGCCGGCGCCTGCTCGTTTCCATCTGGTCCCGAGATGTGACGGACTGGGCGCGCATGAAGCTGTGGCAGTGGTGGCCCTAGTGGAGGGGCAGGGGGAGCGGCATCTCTACAGCCAGTCCTGGTATCGGGTGGCGCCCCTGAGGCCCCGTCTGCGAAGCCACATCCACGTGCAGAGGCAGGTGTTCCGGGATCGGGAGTGGTACGTGCTCCACGATCGCTGCACGGGGCGATTTCACCGGGTGTCGCCGGAGGCATACTTCCTGGTCGCCCTCATGGACGGCAAGCGCACCATGTCCGAAATCTGGGAGGCCGCCGCGGCCCGTCTCGGGGACCGGCTGCCGACCCAGGATGAGACCATCGCGTTGATGGCGCAGCTCCATGACAACGTCGGGCTGCAATGCGACCTCCCCCCGGACATGACCGCTCTGAGCGCGCGCAGCCTGCGTGCCAGGCGGGACAGATGGTTCAGCCGTCTCTCCTCACCCACCTCGCAGCGCCTTCCGCTGTTCGATCCGGACCGGTTCCTCGACCGCACGCGCTTTCTGGTCGCACCGCTGGTCAACTGGCGGGGAGGGGTGCTCTGGCTCTCGGTGGTGCTCTACGGATTGCTCCAGGCGTGCGTGCACTGGAACGAGTTGACAGCCAACGTGACGGACCGGGTGCTGACCCTGGAAAACGTGGTGGCTCTCTCACTGCTCTATCCGGCGTTCAAGGTTTTCCACGAGTTGGGACACGCCTACGCCGTGAAGCATTGGGGGGGCGAGGTGCATGAGATGGGGGTGATGCTGCTGGTCTTCATCCCCGTCCCCTATGTCGACGCCACCGCCTCGTATCGCTTCCGTGACAAGAGCAAACGGATGCTGGTGGGAGCGGCCGGGATCCTGGTGGAGCTGTTTCTGGCCGCCGTCGGAGTCATCATCTGGCTCAGCGCGGAACCGGGTGCCGTGCGGTCGGCGGCCTACAACATGATGCTGATCGGATTTGTCTCCACGCTCCTTGTCAACGCCAACCCGCTGGTCCGCTACGACGCCTACTACGTCCTGGCGGATTTCCTGGAGATTCCCAACCTTTACTCCCGCAGCGGTGAATACCTGGGCAATCTGCTCCAACGCAGGTTCCTTGGCATGAGCGCACTCCCCTCCACCGCCGCAAGCGCCGGGGAGGCGCGCTGGCTTTTGCTGTACGGCGTCCTTTCCTCGCTGTACCGCCTTTTCATCATGGCCGCCATCCTGCTGTTCCTGGCCGGGAAGTCTCGCTACCTCGGGGTGTTGATGCTGCTCTGGTCGCTTCCCTTTTTGGTCCTGCGTCCTCTGGTGAGGATCATGGGGAGCGTCAGGTCGGCCACGTGGCGCCTCGGTTCACGCATGACGGCGGTGGGGGTGGGGGGAGGCGCGCTGCTGCTGGCCCTGGTTGCGGTGCCGGTGCCCGTGTTTACCGTGGTGGAGGGGGTGGTGATCGCACCGGCGGATGCGCAGGTTACAGCCGGTGCCGACGGTTTCGTCGCGCGGCTGCTTGCGGAGCCCAACGCGACGGTTGAGCGGGGGCGCCCCCTGGTGCTGTGCGAGGCGGGAAAGCTGGAGAAAGAAGTCGGGGTCCTCAGGGGGCGCCTGGCTGAGACCCAGGCGCGATACCGGGTCAGCCTGGTCACCGACCGGGTGGAGGCCGGGGTGCTCAGCGAGGAGATGGGCAAGGCGAGGGCGGAGCTGGGGCGGGCCAGGGAGCGCGTTGCCGGGCTCGTGGTGCGCAGCCCCGCCGACGGCGTCTACATCTTTCCCCTCGCCGGCGACCTCCCGGGGCGCTTTGTGAACAAAGGGGACGCGCTGGGACAGGTCGTTGACTTCTCCAAGGCCACCGTGAGGATCGTCGTCGGGCAGGACGATGTGGATTGGGTCCGTAACAGGACCACGAAGGTAGAGGCGAGGCTCGCGAGTGATCTCTCGATCGTGCTGCCGGCCAAAGTGGTGCGGGAGGTCCCTGCTGCTTCCACGGAACTGCCGAGCCTGGCCCTGAGCCTGAACGGTGGCGGCGGTATTGCCCTCGCCCCCACCCAAAGCGACAAGCCCCTCGCCTTCAGGCAGAACTTTCAGTTCGACGTGGACCTGGCGGGCGCCCACCTGAAGCGCATAGGGGAGCGGGCATTCGTCCGCTTCCAGCATGATCCGGAGCCGGTGGCGACGAGGCTTTATCGCAACCTCCGCCGGGTGCTGATCAAGAGATTCGAATCCTAGGACCTTTCATGCTGAATGATCTCCTCAACCACCCGCCTGCTACCCATGACCTTCGTCCCGAAAAGCCTGAACTCTGTCCGGGAGCCCTGGAGGCGGTCTTGGGGGGCGCCGCCGGGGTCGTGGCAAGAAGGTGGCGTTCCCGCCTTGGCCCTTTGAACAGGATCCTTCCCATGGTCGAGAGGCACGCGGCGACGCTGGGGCAGAAAAGCGACCCCGAACTGAAGCGCGAGGCCTCCCTGCTGCGGCTTGAATTGCGCCGCCAGGGCTTCACCGATGCGCTGGTCGGACGCGCCTTCGCACTGGTGCGCGAGGTCTCCGGAAGGACGCTGGGAAAAAGGCACTACAACGTCCAGTTGCTGGGAGGCTTTGCCCTGCTCAAGGGTATGGTCGCCGAGATGGAAACCGGCGAGGGGAAGACGCTCGCCGCGACCCTCGCTGCCGCAACGGCCGCCCTCGCCGGGGTGCCGGTTCACGTCCTGACCGTTAACGATTACCTGACCGGGCGGGATGCAGGCGAGATGGGCCCTGTCTACCGCGCCCTCGGGCTCAGCGTGGGGTGCGTCGTCCACGAGGTCCCCGTCGAGTCGCGCCGGCGCCAGTATCTGAGCGACATCACCTACTGCACCAACAAGGAGGTGGTCTTTGATTATCTTCGGGACAGGCTGACCTTGAAGGCAACAGGGACGGGCGCCCTGCGTTTGCAGGTGGAGCATCTTTACCGCACGGCCCCCTGCGGGGACGCCCTCTTGCTGCGCGGCCTGCACTACGCCATCGCTGACGAGGCGGACAGCCTTCTGATCGACGAGGCGAGGACCCCGCTGGTGATTTCCGGCTCGGGCTTGCATCGGGAGGATGTTGAGGTCCTGAGGGGCGTGCTCGAGTTCGCCCGGACCCTGGCGGAGGGAGGGGAGTTCACCGTCCACCCCACCACGCGCGAGGTTCACATCACGCCGGCCGGAGAGCGTAAGCTGCATCTATTGGAGCTCCCCCCGGGGACCAGGGGGACGGCCGCCTTGCGCAAGGGCGAACTGGTGCGCCGGGCGATCGCGGCGTTGCACCGCTATCAACCGGACAGGGAGTACCTGGTGCGCAACGGGAAGGTGCACATAATCGACACCCATACCGGAAGGGTGATGCCGGACCGCAGCTGGGACCAGGGACTGCAGCAGTTGATCGAGATAAAGGAGGGGTGCGAGGTGAGCTCGCAGCAGGAGACGGTCGCCAGGATGAGCTTCCAAAGCTTCTTCAGGCGCTACCTGCACCTCGCCGGTATGACCGGAACCGCCGGCGAGGTTGTGGGGGAGCTGTGGTCGGTGTACCGATTGCCGGTGGTGCGCCTTCCGACCCGTTGCCCCTCGCGGCGCACGCTCCTCCCGGACCGGATCTTCTATGATCGCGAGCAACGGGACCGCTTCCTCCTCGATCGGGTGGCCGAACTCCGCAGGGGGGGGCGTCCGGTGCTTATCGGCACCGCTTCCGTTGCCGCGTCCGAAGGGGTAAGCAGGGTTCTCGGGGGGGAAGGCATCCCCCATGCAGTGCTCAACGCCAAAAACGATGCAGAGGAGGCCGCCATCGTGGCAAGGGCGGGGGAGAGCTGCGCCATAACCGTCGCCACCAACATGGCGGGTCGCGGCACCGACATAAAGCTCGCCGCGGGCGTAGCCGAGGTGGGGGGGCTGCACGTGATCCTCACGGAACTGCATGATGCGGCGCGGGTCGACCGGCAACTGCGCGGACGATGCGCGCGCCAGGGCGATCCCGGCAGCTGCCAGACGCTCACGGTGCTGGATGACTCCGTCCTGGTCAAGGCAGGAGGAACGGCGTCCCTGCTCCTGAGACTTCTGCCGGCAGGAACCGGCCTGTGGGAACTTGTCGCCGGACGGGTACTGCTGCGCATGCAGAAGGAAACGGAGCGGCTCCACCAGAGGCTAAGAAGGGAACTATTACATCGGGATGTCCAGACGAGAGGGCTCCTGTCATTGTCACAGGAGCAATAGGAGGACATGATGAAGGTCAGGGTTTTCGTTGTCGGGATTTGCGCTCTCCTCTTCCTGGCCGGTATATCGGCAGCGTCTGCTGTCGAGGAATTCGAGGGGGTGATCTATCCCAGCGAGGTGGTCAAAGTCAGCAGCTCCGCTGCCGGCATCCTGGAGGAGGTAACGGTCGAGCGCGGTGACCTGGTCAGGAAAGGGCAGGTGCTCGCGCGCCTGAAGTCAGGCCAGGAAAGGGCCGCGCGCGATCTGGCCCTCGCCAACGTGGAATTTCTCAGACGGAAAATGGAAAGGAACGCGGGTCTGGTCAGAAAAAAGCTGGTCTCCGCCAATGAAAACGACGAGCTGGAGACGGACCTCCGGAAAGCCCAACTGCAGCTCGAGGAACTAGAGGAGAAGCTCAAGTCAAGGACCGTAGTAAGCACCATCGATGGCGTGGTCACCGAGAGACTCATGGCGCCTGGCGATTACGTAGGCGAAGCGCCTATCTTCAAGCTGGCCTGCCTCGACCCGCTCAGGGTCGATGTCGTGATACCTGTGCGTAGTTTCGGGCTGGTGAAGCGGGGGATGAGGGCTGAGATCAGGCCGGAGGCGCCGGTCGGCGGAAGGTATTATGGCAGGGTTGCCATAGTAGACAAGGTGGTCGATGCAGCAAGCAGTACCTTTATGGCCCGGGTTGATGTCGCAAACCCGTCCATGCAGGTCCCCTCCGGCCTCAGGTGCCGAGTCCGGTTTCTGAGGTAGCCCCGCCATGTGAAACGGGCGCTCAAGGAGCCGACCCGGCGCTCATGCCGTCAGCCACACAAACCTCGGTAAAGTCTTGCCTCTGGGCTTCTTTTGCATTATCGTCAGTCATCCTGCGCCAGGCGGCGCAATAGCGGCAACATCAGCAAAGACACCCGAGGAACCAATGGACCCCATCTATCTCGACTACAACGCGACCACCCCGGTCGACCCGGCGGTGGTGGACGAGCTGATCCCGTTTCTCACCGCGCACTTCGGCAACCCTTCCAGCAACCACCCTTACGGCAGGACCGGCAAGGAGGCGGTGGAACTGGCGCGGGGGAGGGTGGCAACGGCACTTGGCTGCACCCCCGGCGAGGTGATCTTCACCAGCGGCGGCACCGAGTCCGACAACCAGGCCCTGATCGGCACCGCCTTCGCCAACCGGGAGCGCGGCAACCACATCATCACCTCTGCGGTGGAGCACCCCGCGGTGCTCAAGCCGCTGCGCTGGCTGGAGGAGCAGGGCTTCGCCGTGACCTACCTGCCGGTGGACGGCGCGGGGATGGTCGATCCGGCTGAGGTGCGCCAAGCGATCACCGCCCAGACGATCCTGGTCAGCATCATGCACGCCAACAACGAGGTCGGCTCGATCCAGCCCCTCCCGGAGATCAGCACCATCACCAGGGAACGCGGCGTCCTTCTGCACAGCGACGCGGCTCAGTCGGTGGGGAAGGTGCCGACCCTGGTGGACCAGCTCGGGGTGGACCTGCTCACGGTTGCCGGACACAAGCTCTACGCTCCCAAAGGCGTCGGCGCCCTCTACATCCGCAACGGCGTGCGCGTGGCGCCCTACCTGCACGGGGCGGGGCATGAAGCGGGCCTGCGGGCCGGGACCGAGAATGTCCCCTACATGGCGGCCCTGGGCAAGGCGATGCAGCTGGCAGCGGAGCGCATTGCGGCGGGCGAACCGGGCAAGGTACAGGCCCTGCGGGATCGGCTGCACGCGCAACTGCAGGAGCAGGCGGGCGGGGTGGTCCTGAACGGGCCGGAAAAGGAGCGGCTGCCCAACACGCTGAACGTAAGCTTCGACGGCGTGGTGGGGGCGGACCTCCTGGCTCGTCTTCCGGAGATCGCGGCCTCGACCGGTTCCGCCTGCCACGACGGGAAAGGTGAGCTCTCGGGCGTCCTGAAGGCGATGGGTCTTTCCCGGGCGCAGGGGTTCGGGGCGGTGCGCCTGAGCCTGGGCCGCCTCACCAGCGCCGAGGAGGTGGACCGTGCCGCCGCTCTCATCGCCGCCAAGGTGAAGGAGATCCGCGCCTCGTGAACATTACCCGTGCCGGCCGCAACGATGCCGCCGAAATACTGGCTCTGCAAAAGACTGCCTACGTGAGCGAGGCGGCCATCTACCAGGACTGGTCCATCCCGCCGCTCACCCAGACCCTGGAAGAGCTGGCCGACAGCTTCTCGGTGAACACGGTCCTCAAGGCAGTCGAGGACGGCAGGATCGTGGGGTCGGTAAACGGGAGGATGAGCAAGGGGCGCTGCCTCATCGGCCGCCTGATGGTGCACCCGGAACGGCAGGGGAGGGGGATCGGGGCGGCCCTGATGCGGGCCATCGAGGGCGCCTTTCCCGAAGCCTCCTGTTATCGTCTCTTCACCGGCGAGAGGAGCGACAGCAACATCCGCCTGTACCGCAAGCTCGGGTACGAGATTTACGCACGGAAGGAGGTGCCCGGCAGCTTCGCCATCGTGTTCATGGAAAAGCCGGCCGGACACCGCTCTTAGCGCCGGTTAGGCCAGCTGGGTCAGGTAGGCGTCCCTGGTCAGCCAGAGCTCTTCCATCCGGTACATGTGCCAGTGATCGTGCATGAGGATGTGCCTGGTGAGGATGTACAGCGAGTACGCCTCGTACTCCGGGTGGGTCCCCGTCCTGCGCCACGTTTTTTCGTCCAGCCCTTTCAATAGCTCCAACTGCTTGATGCGGCAGCCTTCAAACTGGTCCAAAGCCGCCGTCATTTCCATCCGCGCCGGTGTGTCCGGTTCCTCTTCCCCTTGCCCGGGAAGGTACGGGACGAACTCGGGATGCTCCTCCTTCAGAAAACGTTCGATCCGCTGCAGCAGCATCGGCTGCACCCCTGCCAGGTGGCTCACATGTTCGGCTATGGTCCAGAAACCGTCGCCTCTTCTGAGATCCAGCTTCTGCTCGGGGATGCTCTCGACGAAGCGGGACAAGATGCTGGGTGCCCGCTTGAGTGAGTCGAGCAGATCGGGAATGTCGCGCATTGCTTCCTCCTTTGTGCCTGATCGGCAGTCCGCCCTGTGGGCTCGGTACCTAATTCATTGACTTTGACTTGGAAAGGTACTAGATACTGTCGCTATGAGCAACTGTGTTGTGCACTGATTGATGGAGGAGAATGTTATGAAATGGATTGTGGTGCCGGCGGTCATTGCCGGCGTGGCAGGAGTGGCCTTTGCCGGCATCAACGAAAGGATGGAGTTCCCCAACAAGAAGGGGACCGTCGTCTTCGCACACAAAAAGCACGAGAAGTTGGCCGACATGGACTGCAGCGTCTGTCACGAAGGGGAGGTGGGCGCCATCAGGACCTTCGGCAAGGCCTATGCCCATCGGATCTGCATCGGGTGTCATCAGCCCGAAGCCGGCAAGATGGAAGGTCCCGTCGCCTGCGAAGGGTGCCATCAGACCTCCTGAGCCGCGCAGTAAATCAAAAAGGATCAAATTGATCTTTTTATGTTGACTTGTACCGCCGCGGCGGTGTATGAGTAGATAACTTCTATTTCGGGAAAGGAGATCATGGCAATGTGGACCTCTAAGTTTGCTATTCGCCCTGTATCGCACTGCAAAGAAGGTTGCAGTATGTGGCCCGTCTTTAACGAGGCGGGCGTCCCTTAGCCAAAAAGCCCCGGCAGCAATGCCGGGGCTTTTTGTATTTCAAGCTGCGCGGCAGAAGGGACAGGCTCCGTCAGGTGCCTGTCCCTGTAGCGGAACGCTCCTTTCAGCTTGGCCGCCTTCCCCACGCAGTAAGGGGACTGGCACCTGGCGGAGCCAGTCCCCCTTCTCTGGCGACGCCTGCCATAGAGGGATTAGTTCGTCAGCCGGGTTCATGGGAGCGAGAAGTAGAAGGTGGCTCCCTTGTCCGGTTCGCCTTCCGCCCAAACCTCGCCTCCGTGCCGTTTGATGATCCTCTCCACCGTCGCCAGCCCGATACCGAAACCTCCCCGCCGCTGTGCCCCCGGCAGGCGCCGGAAGGGGACGAAGATCTCCTTGGTCTGCTCCGCGTCGAAGCCGATGCCGTTGTCCCTGACATAAAAAACGACCTTGCCTTCATGCACGCTGCTGCCGAATTCGATCGCCGTCTCGTCGCGCTGGGCTGTGTATTTCCAGGCGTTGCCGAGCAGGTTTGCCAGGACCGCCCTGAGCAACTGTCCGTCCCCCTGTGCCGATAATCCCGGTGCGATGACGAACCTCGCCTGCCGCTGCGGTTCCGAGCGCGCCAGTTCGGCCGCAATTTCCTCCGCTTCGCGGCTGAGATCGACGCTTTCCCGCTTCGGTTCCACGTGCGCCATTTCCGCGAATTCGAGCAGGGCGGTGACCAGCTTGTTCATCTTCACCGTCCCCTCGTAGGCCTTTTGCAGGAACTCGCGGCACTCTTCGTTGACCGCCTTGCCGCAGGTCATGCTGACGGCCTGGCAGTAGCCGCTGATCAGGTTCAACGGTTGGCGCAGGTCGTGGGCGACCGTGTAGTTGAAGGCGGTGAGATCGCGGTTGGCGCTCTCCAGTTCCTCCGCCCGTGCGGACAGGGCGCGGTTCAGGTCGGCGATGCGACCCTCCAGAAGCTTGCGTTCCGTTATGTCGTCGACGATGGCGACCATGAAGGTGTCCTTGCCGGCATGGTCCTGCACCATGGAGACGGTCAGCGAGGCCCAAACGACGACCCCGTCGTGGACGTAGCGCTTTTCCAGGGAGTAGCTGCGCTTTTCGCCTGCCAGCAGGAGTTCATGGTGGCTGCGGCACGCCGGCAGGTCGTCGGGATGGGTGAAGTCGTAGATGGTGGCCGGTGCGGTGCCGCTGCTGCATCCTGCGATGTCGCAGTATTTGTCGTTGATGCGCAGGAAGGTGCCGTCCAGGGCGACGTGTCCCACTCCGACGGCGGCCTGGTCGAAGGTGGCCTGGAGACGTTGCTCGCTTTGCCGCAGCCGCTCGTTTTGCTCGCTGAACCGATGCTTCAACTCCCTCACCTTGATGATCCTGGTCAGCGCGGTGAGCAGCTTCGAGAAGTTGACCGGTTTGAAAACGTAGTTGCTGAAGCCGAGCTCGATGGCGCGCACCAGGAAGCTGGTATCGCTGTAGGCGCTCACCGCGATCAGGTCGACCTCCTGGTCCATCTCCCGGATGTGCGCGGCCATGGTGAGACCGTCCATGACCGGCATCCGGATGTCCGTCACCACGACCTGCGGCCGGTGCTCCTTGAACAGTGCGAGTCCCTCCGCCCCGTCAGCCGCGATGATGATCCTGATGTGGGGATGTTCCTCGCTCAGCAGATTCCCGATCAGCTCCCTGGGCTCGGCCTCGTCCTCCACGTACAGGATGCTCGTTACCCGCTCTCTGGCAGTAGGCATGTCATACCTCGATTGTGAATTCAGCGCCGCGGTCGGTGTTGCGTGCGGTCAGTTTGCCGCCCATGCTCTTCTCTATGATCGACTTGGACATGAACAGGCCGATGCCGGTCCCCTTGCCGGGGTCCTTGGTGGTGAAGTAGGGATCGAAGATCCTGTCCAGGACGTCTGCCGCGATGCCTCCCCCGTTGTCCGAGATGGTCACCACGCTTTTGTCGCCGTCGCTGTTGATGCTGATGGCGATCTCCGCATCGGAGATCCGTTTCTCGCGCAGCGCATCGCGTGCGTTGACCAGGATGTTGATCACCACCTGTGCATATTCGTTGCGGTAGCCGTCCGCGAAGACCGGCTCGGCCGGGGCGTGCACTGTCACCGCGACCCCCTGCAGGCTTTCCCTCACCATCGACACCGCATTGGCAATGACGTCGCCCACGTCGAAGGAGAGCTTGGTCTTGTCCGGGTTCAGGTAGGCGGAGAAGTCTTCGATGGTCTTGGACATGTGTTCGATAAGCTCCGTGCCGCGGCTTACGCTTTTTCGCACCACCTCCACGGACAGCGTACCCCGTTCGTAGCTGCGGGCGAGGTTCTGCAGGATGAGCCCGAGCACGTTGAGGGGCTGGCGCCACTGGTGCGAGATGTTGACCAGCATCTCCCCCATGGCGGCCAGCCGGTTTTGCTGCATCAGCATCTGTTCCCTGACCCTCAGTTCCTCCACCGCCCGTACCCGCTCTTCGGTTTCGCTTCTCAGGTGCTGCAGGGCGCGCTTTAGTTCCTCGGTCCGCTCCTGGACCCTTATTTCCAGGCTGTTTCTGGCCTGGCGCACCTCTTCTTCTGCCCGCTTGCGCTCGGTGATGTCCAGGACGAAGCCGACCCCTTCCTCTGGCGCCTCAGGAAGGGTGGCCGCGCCGATCAGGATCGGGACCCTGGTGCCGTCGCTGCGCAGAAACTCCTTTTCGTAGGGGGTGTCCAGGCCGGTGGCCCGCAGCTCGTCCAGGGCATGCTGGTCCAGCGCGTCGAACTCGGGCGGGGTCAGATCGCTCCACTTTATCGTGCCCGCTTCCAGTTCGGCCCGGCTCCTCCCCAGCATCTGCAGGAAGGCGTCGTTGGCGTCCAGGATGTCCCCGCGCATGTTCCAGTAGATCAGGCCGATCATTCCCGAATCGAAGATCCGGCGCAGGCGGGCCTCCGCTTTCTTGGGTTCGGTGATATCGAGCGTGGCGCCGATGACCCGCGTTGGCGCTCCGGTCCGGTCGAAAAATACCTGTCCCCTCGCCATGAGCCAGCGTTCCTTGCCGTCCTGGATGCCGATGGCGCGGTACTCCGCCCGGTAGGAGCCGTCCCCGTCGGGTTGCAGTGCCTTTTTGAGCGCCTCCTGTGCCTGCGCGCGGTCCTCCGGGTGCAGTGACGAGGTGAACAGTTCGTAGCTTTCCGCTGCCTCCGGCGCCAGTCCGAAGTTTTTCTTGGCCTGCTCGGACCAGGTCACCTTCCCTGTTTGCGGTTCGAACTCAAAGGTCCCCAGCCCGGTGGCGTTGATCGCCATCTGCAGGGTGGCCTCGTTGTAGCGCAGCTTTTCCTCGCTATGCGCCAGTTCCTCGGACCGCTTGGCGAGCTCCTGGCTTTTTTCCTGCTCCATGCGCGCCAGTTCCACGTAGTCGGAAAGGAGACCGAACAGCATGACCAGTGCGCCGAGCACCACGATGTTGCGCCCGAGATAGAAGGGGAGGTTGAACCAGTTCGCGCCCAGCGCGTTCATGGTGACCGACGAGGTGGCGGCCAGCTGCGAGAACGCGGTGTAGGCGAAGAGACGGTCTCCGGTATCGAGGTAGGTGGCAGTGGCGGACACCGCGCCTGCGAAAAGCATCGCCGCCAGGAACAAGAGCAGGGCGACCTCCGCCTCGGTGAACCTGCCGGCTATCACCATGACCGGGAGCGCGTAATCGAGCGTCACTACGGCAATCGCGGCCAGAATGACGGCTCCGACTGCTGTCACCGCCAGTATCCAGGCGGAACGCCTGTCACGGGGAACCGGACTGTGCGGGGCGGCTATGATGCAGGCGGCCAGGGTCGTCATCTGCAGGTTCACCAACCAGGGGGAGACGCTGGGGAGGGTCTCGATGATGCCCCGGTTTCCCGGCAGGGTCGGGAATACCAGCAGGCGGAAAATGGAAAAGATGGAGTGGGCCAGGTAGGCGATCCCGATCCAGAAGGGGGCCGGGTATCTCAGGACCTGGTGCCGCCCCAGCGCGAGGAAGGCGACACAGAAGGAGCAAAGGGCGACGAAGGTATGCACCGTCGGCAGATACCACGACACTACTTCATACCTGGTTGCCGGGGTAAAGAGATAGACCACGACGTTGAGCAGGCCGAGCAGGGCGGCAACAACGACTATCACTGCATAGAGGGGCCGGTCCGGCCTGATGAAGATACGGCTCCGGAAGTTCACAGTAATCCGCCTGTTGGTAACGAGAGTTGTGATCGGTGACTGAGATATCGTTTGGCTGATTGTTTGAGAAAATTAAAACGTGGTAATTATATCCTCGCTGAGGAGGGTGGCAATGTGCTGAGAGTCAATGGTGTCAGTAGCAAGGGGAGGAGGACCGAAGGAGCGATGTGACGGGAGAGCGGTACAAACGGGAGAACGGTACGGACGGGACCGGTGCGTGAAAAAGCGGGATGCTTTCCGGAAACATCCCGCTTATGGAGCAGATAGTGTCATCGCCTTACCCTGGGGGGCGGCGTCGCCGTCAAGGCCGCTCCCTCGGTGGGGTCCCGTTCCGCCGTGTGTTGCGCCCACCGCTCGTGCACCGGTGCCGTCAGGGCGACGTCCGGACCTTCGGCGGGGTCCCGCCCCGGGGTGAAGTCCTCGGAGATGCTTGAGCGCATGCTTGATACCTTTTCTTCGTCGGGGATCGAGGCTGCTTTCGCCAGGTGTTGGCCGCCGATGGAACCCTGGTGTTTGCGGTCCAACTCCGCCGTTGGGTTGGCGTGTCTGAATTGATGACCGTGTTTTTTCATGGTAGACCTCCCGGGTCCGCCTCCTGAACCTGTCATGCCATCGCACCCCTTGATTTTACGCCAATTTGCCTCCCCGTTGGGCAATATCCTGCCGCGTCCTCTTCAGGCACAAAAAAAACGGGGCCCGGCATGTGCCGGACCCCGTTTCTGGTTGATGGTGGAGCTGATCAGGATCGAACTGACGACCTCTTGAATGCCATTCAAGCGCTCTCCCAACTGAGCTACAGCCCCAATGTTTCTCGCGGATCGAAGGAAGAAAAAAGAGGTTAGGCTAACGCCCAACCTCTTGATCTTTTGGTGCCGAAGACTGGAATCGAACCAGCACACCCTTGCGAGTACTAGAACCTGAATCTAGCGCGTCTACCAATTCCGCCACTCCGGCTTGCGAGAGACCTACTTATAGCAAAGGAGCCGCTTCCGTGCAAGAAAAAAATGCCTGAATGATTATCTTTTTTTGCCCGGCGGCATAAATTATTAAAAAACCGAGGGAAGCAAAAGGGGGGCTCGCGCCCCCCTTGGTATGACCGGTTTATCCAGCTACTCTGTTACTCCCTGACGTAGGTATCCATGTCCGATTCGTCGACCATTGCCATGATTCTCGCGTACTCGGCCTCGATGGTCAGGAAGTGGTTGTGGGTCTCGTTGGCGTTCCACAGGAAGATTTCCTTGATGGCGGGGTCGGAGATCCTGTTTGCCGTTTCGCGCAGGGCATTCTCCAGGTGGGTCTCCTTGTCCATCGCGTACTCCAGGGCCTTCTGCTCAGTGAAGTCGGAGTCGATGGCCTTCTGGATCGAAGTCACCCAAAGCGCCTCGTTTTGCGGCGGGGCGGTAATGAACTCCTCGAAGGAGCCAAGGTCGTTGCCGTGATAGGCCTTGAAGAACTGTGCAGCGTGTTCCTTCTCTTCACGTGCCAGCTGTTCGAACAGCCGCTTGGCTTCCGCATCCTTCATATGCTGTGCGCCGATCTGGTAGAAGTTCATCGCGTTCTTTTCAGTTTGTATGGCCTGTTTCAGTGCGTCTTGCGTGTCTTTCATTCACACCTCCTGTACCCTCGAATATCATTAAAGTGGTTGGTGTAAACATTATATGGGGTGTTATTTGGTTGTCAACTGGACCGCTTTGACTTGGCAATGCCAGTGGGGAAGGGGGGGGCGGCGGCGAATAAGCAAGATGAGCGGCGTGTAATACGTCGTGGCACAAGATCAAACGGTGACGCAACGGATCAGTCGTTGGTGCAACGGGAATTGCCTGACTATGCCAGTTGCTGAGAGAAAAGGGCGCGCGAGAAAAGAGCAGGGTGTCTTGGTCCAACTATACCAACCACCGGGGCGAGTTGCCACGAGCTCGTGATAAGTTGTCACCTGCTCGTGACAAGTTGTCACCTGCTCGTGACAAGTTGTCACCTGCGCATGACAACTTGTCACCTGCGCATGACAACTTGTCACCTGCGCATGATAACTTGTCGCCTGCGCATGACAACTTGTCACCTGCGCATGACAACTTGTCACCTGCGCATGACAACTTGTCACCTGCACATGACAACTTGTCACCTGCGCATGACAACTTGTCACCCGCTCATGACAACTTGTCACCTACGCATGATAACTTGTCGCCTGCGCATGACAACTTGTCACCTGCGCATGGTAACTTGTCACCTGCGCGTGGTAAGTTCAGCTTCTCCAAAGAAGCAGGGGGACAGGCACCTGACGGAGCCAGTCCCCTTTTGGTAAAGACGAAGCTGGAATAAAAAAAGGGTCACGGACAATGTCCGTAACCCTTGGTTTCTTTGTGGTGCCGAAGACGAGACTCGAACTCGTACAGGCTATCGCCCGCCACCCCCTCAAGATGGTGTGTCTACCAATTCCACCACTTCGGCAAGAAGAACCCAGTTTGTATCATCTGATGAGGCTGAAGTCAAGAGAAACATTACAACCATTAGCCACGGAGAACTTCGGAGAAAATCTGAGAGAAACAAATCTTTGTTTTGGTTTTCTCAGATGTCCTCAGATCTCCTCCGTGGCTAATGGTTCTGGTTTCAAGCGGAAATAAAAAAAGGGTTACGGAATATCCGTAACCCCTGTTATTTCTGGATGGTGCCGAAGACGAGACTCGAACTCGTACAGGCTATCGCCCGCCACCCCCTCAAGATGGTGTGTCTACCAATTCCACCACTTCGGCAAGAAGAACCCAGTTTTTAGCATCCCCCGAAGGAGATGTCAACAGCAAACTTCTAATTAACTACTTTGCCGGAGCTGCGGGTGCTGCCGGTGCCGCGGGTGCTGCAGGCGCAGCCGGAGCGGCGGGCGCCGCGGGTGCTGCTGCGTTGCCGGGTGCTGCCGGTTTGATCGGTTGCTGCAACGGCATGCCGCCCATGGGGGCCGGCTTTGCCTTCGGTGCCTTGGACATGATGGAAGAGCCGCCGCCTTTGCCGGACACGAAGGCCAGGGAGAGGGAGGTCAGCATGAAGATGACCGCTGCATAGGTGGTCAGTTTGCTCATGAAGGTGTTGCCGCCGCCCGCGCCGAACACGGACTGGCTGCCGCTGGCGCCGAAGGATGCACCCATCTCGGCCCCTTTGCCGGACTGCAGCAGGACGACAACGATGAGAGCGAAACAAACGATGACGTGCAGGGTTACCAGTAAAATAGTCATTAAAAACCTAACCTCCGAGAGTGTTCACGAGACTGCCAAAGAGACTGTTTAGCATATTTGCAAAAAATAACCAAGCCTTTATTCGCCGAAACGGACGATGGAAGCAAAAGATGCTCCCTTGAGACTGGCGCCTCCGACCAGGGCGCCGTCTATGTCAGCGCAGGACATGAGCCCTTTGACATTGTCGGGTTTGACCGACCCGCCATACAGTATGCGCACCTTGTCGGCGGCGGTCTGGCCGAACATCTTGGCGACGACGCCGCGCACGAAAGCGTGTGCTTCCTGTGCCTGCTCGTCGGTGGCGACCTTGCCGGTGCCGATGGCCCAGACCGGCTCGTAGGCGATGATGACCGGTGCGAACTGGGTTTCGGTGAGACCTTCCAGGCCGCCCTGGACCTGGCGCTCCAGCACCTTGAAGGTGTCGCCGGCTTCGCGCGCCTCGAGCGTCTCGCCGATGCAGAAGATGGGGACCAGGGCGCCTTTGAGGGCGGCCTTGATCTTCTTGTTCACGGTGGCATCGGTTTCGCCGAAATACTGTCTGCGCTCGGAGTGGCCGATGATGACGTGGCTGGCGCCGGCGTCGAGCAGCATGCGCGGCGACACCTCGCCGGTGAAGGCCCCTTCCTCCTCCCAGAAAACGTCCTGGGCGGCGAGGCTGATGCTGGTGCCGGCGAGCGCGGCGGGGAGGGAAGGGAGCACGGTGAATACCGGCGCCACCACCACCTCGACGTTGTCCACCCCGGCGACCAGCGGCGCCAGTTCCTCGATCAGTGCCAGCGCCTCGTCCTTTGTCTTATATAGTTTCCAGTTGCCTGCTATGACCGGCTTGCGCATCTAGAATCCCTCCAGAAAGTCAGGTTTAGGTTTAGATTAAGACTAAGATTAAGATTAAGGAGAGGCTGGAGTTCACAACCTCAACCTCCAACACCCGCAGTAGAGGGTTTTCTCAGTCTTAACCTTAATCTTAGTCTGCTTTACTTGTGCCCCTTGTCTTCCAGCACTTTGATGCCCGGGAGCTTCTTGCCTTCCAGCAGCTCGAGGAAGGCGCCGCCGCCGGTGGAGATGTAGCTGATCTTGGCGTACTCGCCGGCACGGTGCACGGCAACGTCGGTGTCGCCGCCGCCAACGATGGTCAGGGCGTAGGAGTTGGCCACGGCGGAGACCATGGCGAAGGTGCCGCGCGAGAAGGCATCCATCTCGAACACGCCCATCGGGCCGTTCCAGACGATGGTCTTCGCGTTCTGCAGTGCCTCGGTGAACAGGGCCACGGTCGCGGGGCCGATATCCAGCGCCATCCATCCTTCCGGGATCTCCTGAATCGGGCAGACCTTGGTCTCGGCGGCGGGGTTGAACTGGTCGGCGACCACGCAGTCGACCGGGAGGTAGAACTTGACCCCCATGGAGCGCGCCTTCTCGTAGGTCTTCATGGCGGTGTCGATCAGGTTATCCTCGACCAGCGACTTGCCGACGTTGTAGCCCATCCCCTTCAGGAAGGTGAAGGCCATGCCGCCGCCGATGATGATCTTGTCCACCTTGTCGCACAGGTTCTCGAGGACCTCGATCTTGCCGGATACCTTGGCGCCGCCCAGGATGGAGACCAGCGGGCGGATCGGGTTCTTCATCGCCTTCTCGAAGTAGTTCATCTCGTTCTTCATCAGGAAGCCGGCGGCCACCACGGGGAAGAAGTCGGTGATCGCCTCGACGGAGGCGTGGGCGCGGTGCGAAACGGCGAAGGCGTCGTTCACGTAGACCTCGCACCCGTTGGCGAGGGCCTTGGCGAAGTCGACGTCGTTTTTCTCCTCGCCGGCATAGAAGCGCACGTTCTCCAGCATGACCACGTCGCCCGGCTGCATGGCGTCGATCATGGCGCGCACGTCGTCACCGATGCAATCGGAAGCCAGCTTCACCTCTTTGCCCAGGAGCCTGGAGAGACGCTTGGCGGCGGGCGCCATGGAGTATTTCTCCTTGCGCTCCCCCTTGGGGCGGCCCAGGTGCGAGGCGAGCACGATCTTCGCCTTCTGGTCGAGCGCGTAGTTCAGGGTCGGCAGCACGGCGCGGATCCTGGTGTCCTCGGTGATGTTCTGGTTGTCGTCCAACGGCACGTTGAAGTCGACGCGCATGAACAGTTTCTTGCCGGCAAGGTTTTCGATCTCATCGATGTAACGAATTGACATGACTCCTCCTAGACACAAAAAAATAAACGAGGGGGGAGAAAAGCTCCCCCCCCGCAATATGTATTCGGTTTCGTATCTTCTTACAACATGATTTTCATCAGGCCGACCACCCTGCTGGAGAAGCCCATCTCGTTGTCGTACCAGGAGAGGACCTTCACCATGTTGCCGTCGATGACCTTGGTGCAGGACGCATCGACGATCGAGGAGAGGGTGTTGCCGTTGAAGTCGCAGGAAACGAGCGGCTCTTCGCAGAACCCGAGGATCCCCTTGAGCGGCCCTTCTGCTGCGGCCTTGAGCGCGGCGTTGACCTGCTGGGCGTCGGTCGGCTTGGAAAGGGTCGCCACCAGGTCGACCACGGAGACGTTCGGGGTCGGCACGCGGATGGCCATGCCGTCGAGTTTTCCTTTCAGTGCCGGCAGCACCAGGGATACCGCCTTGGCGGCGCCGGTGGTGGTCGGGATCATGGAGAGGGCGGCGGCGCGGGCGCGGCGCAGGTCCTTGTGCGGCAGGTCGAGGATGTTCTGGTCGTTGGTGTAGGAATGGACGGTGGTGACCAGGCCTTTCTCGATGCCGAAGCTGTCCTGCAGCACCTTGGCGACCGGCGCCAGGCAGTTGGTGGTGCAGGAGGCGTTGGATACGATGTGGTGCTTGTTCTTGTCGTACTCTTTGTCGTTGACGCCGAGGACGATGGTGAGGTCCGGATCGGTGGCGGGTGCGGAGATGATCACCTTCTTCGCGCCGGCGGTCAGGTGCTGGGCGGCCTTGTCGCGTGCGGTGAACAGGCCGGTCGACTCGAGCACGATGTCGACGTTGAGGTCTTTCCAGGGAAGTTCGGCCGGGTTTCTCACCGCCAGAACCTTGATGGCCTTGCCGTTGACAATAAGCTGGTCACCGTCTACGGAAACTTCCCCGGGGAATTTCCCATGAACAGAGTCATACTTTAACAGGTGCGCCAGCGTTTTAGCATCAGTGAGGTCATTAATTGCAACAAATTCAAACTCTTTCGACTGTGCTGCAGCTCTGAGTACACAACGTCCTATACGGCCGAATCCATTAACAGCTACTCTTAAAGCCATGTCCCCCTCCTGTTAATTAAGTATTCCTTCACAATTGGGGATACTAACAGCCGAACCGGTGCCCGTCAAGATTTTATTCAAGCTTTTTCTGCTACGGTCGATAGCGACAATGGGCGTGAATCGCCATGCTCTCAGCGGCGATCCGCATGTTTGAGGGAGGTATTTTTGTGGGTGAAAAAACCCACATAATAATTGACTTTCAGTTGAAGTATAAATTATGCTGGCGTGGCCCATGATGCGCATTTCTTTCGTCCACGCAGTTGCTGGAAATAGACTATAGATGAAAATGACACTGGAAAAACGCATCTTACTGTTCTCCTTCCTGATCCTCTTCCTCACCATCTTCATTGGTTCCGGTATGGACATAATGGCGTTGCGCAAGGACCAGGTGAACGCACTCAGTCTGCGTTCCAAGGGACTTGCCGTCGCTCTCAAATCCAACATCGAGAAGGTCATCAACCTCGGTCTGGAATTGAAGGACATGACCGGTGTGTCCGAGAAGTGCCGGGAGATCATCGAGGGGAACCCGGACATCGCCTATTGCGTGGTGACCGAGTTGAACGGCAAGGTGCTCTTCGCCAGTGATCCCCGTTTCATGGCCATGCCCATCCAGGAGTCCCAGAAGGAGGAGGCGCGGCTTGGGGAAGAGCCGGTCTACAAGCGCCGCATCACCATGACGGTGGACGGCTCCACCAACTCCTATTACGACAACGCCGTGATGGTGATGAGCCCGTACGGCAAGCCGCTGGCCCAGGCCCACGTCGGCTTCAGCGACCAGGTCGTCTTCGACAAGATGAAGGGGATGGTGCTGAAGACCCTGTTCCTGCTGGCCATCTCCCTGGTCACCTCCTTTACCCTCATCATGCTCTTCATGAAGCGGTACGTGATGCAGCCCATCTCCATGCTGCTCAAAGGGGTGAAGCAGATCTCCGAGGGCGCCTTCGACACCCACATCGGCGAGGTGCAGGTCTACGAGTTCAACGAACTGGCCCGCAACGTCAACATCATGTCCCAGTTCCTGAAAAACAGGGACGCCGAGATCAAGAAGAACTACCAGGACATGGAGCGCACCTTCGACGAGCTGCAGGCCTCCTACCGCAAGCTGGAGAAGCTCTCCACCGATCTCGAGCGCTCCGAGGAGCTGTACAAGTCGCTCATGGAGGACGCAAGCGACGCCATAGTGGTGATCGGGGCCGACGAGTGCATCCGCATGGTCAACAAGATGGCCGAGGAGTTCTTCGGCTACGAGGCCAAGGAGCTGGTGGGGCTGCCGCTCACCAAGATGCTGCTCCTTTTGAACATCAGCAACATCCCCAAGGTGCACCGGATCTTCCGCGAGGCCGCCGAAGGGGCCCACATAGCCGAGGAGATGCAGCTTTCCCGCAAGGAGGGGGGCGCCATGGTCGCCATGCTGCACGCCTCCAGCATCAAGAGCGGCTCGGAGACCCTGGTGCAGGCGATCTTCCGCGACGTGACCCGCGAGCGCGAGATCATCCTCAACCTGGAGAAGAGCTCCGCCGACCTCGCGCGCCTGAACCGGATGAAGGACTCCTTCCTGGGACTCGCCTCCCACGAGCTGAAGACCCCGCTCACCGTGATCATGGGATACTCCGAACTGATCACCACCGACCTCGCCGACAAGGTGGACAAGACCGTGCTGGAGATGGTGGTCAACATCGCCAACGCCGCGGCTCGCCTGGACAACATCATCAAGGACATGGTGGACGTGTCCATGATCGACGAGAAAAGGCTGCAGCTCAAGGTCGAGGAAATCCAGCTGAACCGCCTCATCGAGGCGAGCGTGAACGAGCTGCGCTTCTTCTTCTCCATGAGGAAACAGGAGGTGGTGCTGAGCCTGGACGAGTCGCTTCCCACCATCCGCGGCGACGCGCTGCGCCTCATGCAGCTCCTCTCCAACATCCTGGGCAACGCCATCAAGTTCACCCCCGACGGCGGCCGCATCACGGTCAGCACCTCGGCCAAGTACCTGCTGCGCGGGCCGGCCGGCGCCACCGACGAAAGCCACCCCGGGCGGGAGCACCACCTGTTCCTGGAAATCACGGTCACCGACACCGGCATCGGTATCGATCGCGAGGACCAGCTGCGCGTCTTCGACAAGTTCTACGAGGTGGGCAACATCCAGGAGCATTCCAGCGGCAAGGTCGCCTTCAAGGCGAAAGGGGCGGGGCTCGGCCTCTCCATCGCCAAGGGGATCGTCGACATGCACGGCGGCGAGATCTGGGTGGAGTCCACCGGCTACAACCCGGACCGCTTCCCCGGCTCCACCTTCCATATCCTGCTCCCCGTTTCCCCCGGGCTGAACGCGGGAACCACGGACTACAGCAGGCTTTTGCGTTAACCAAATCTCAGCAACTTCATCTTGAATCTGCCGACCAACTCCTGTATAAAAATAAGGTTTTTCTGCCGTTCATGAGTCCCCGTTGCCGGGGTGATTCACGCTTAGTTTGGAGGGATGCATGAGGCTCAGCCTCTTGGCAAGTGGCAGCAAGGGGAATTCCCTTTTTCTGGAAACCGATTCCTGCCGTTTGCTGATCGATGCCGGCCTCTCCGGTCGGGAGACCACCAACCGGCTCGCCTCCATCGGCGTCGACGCCGCCACCCTGGACGGCATCCTGGTCACCCACGAGCACACCGACCATATTCGCAGCGTCGGCACGCTGGCCCGGCGCCTGAAGATTCCCGTGCTCGGCTCGAGCCGGATGCTGCAGGCGGCGCACCACGTCATCGGCAAGGCCGAGTGCATCGAGTTCGAAGCGGGCGCGCCCTTCACCTTCAAGGGGGTCTCCATCGATCCCTTCCCGGTGACGCACGACGCCTGCGACCCGGTCGGCTTCCGGATCGAGAGCGGCGAGGGGTGCATCGGCTTCGCCACCGACCTCGGCATCGCCACCCGGCTCACCCAGGAGAAACTGAAGGGGTGCCGGGCGCTGGTGCTGGAGTTCAACCACGACGAGCAGATGCTGCAGGACGGGCCGTATCCCTGGCACCTCAAGCAGCGCATCCGCTCCCGCCACGGGCACCTCTCCAACGCCGAGGGGGCGAACCTTCTGGAGGAACTTCTGCACGGCGACCTGCAGGGGGTCTTTCTCTCCCATCTTTCCGAGGTGAACAACGATCCGGCGCTGGCGCTTGCCGCCGCGCGCGGGCTTTTGAGCCGCCAGAACCTGTGCGGCCCCGATCTCTTCCTGGGGTGTCAGCACCAGGTAAGCGGCGTGTTTAAAGCAGATTAAGATAAAGATTAAGATTAAGATGCTGGTTACTGTGCCCTAGGCACCGTCCTGGTACTTGGTCAGCCTTTATCTTTTCTTTATCTCAATCTCAATCTCAATCTTAGTCTTAGTCTTAGTCTTAGTCTTAATCTCAATCTAATCCATCAGTACCAAGGGGGAAGAATTCGTGATCGAACGTTACAGCCGTCCTGAAATGACCCGCATCTGGGAACCCGAGAACCGCTATGCCAAGTGGCTCGAGATAGAGATCTACGCCTGCGAGGCGCACGCCGAGATGGGGCGCATCCCGAAAGAGGCGGTAGCCCGCATCAGGGCCAAGGCGAGCTTCGACGTGGCGCGCATCGACGAGATCGAGCGCACCGTAAAGCACGACGTCATCGCGTTCCTCACCTCGGTTGCCGACTACATCGGCGACGACTCCCGCTTCGTACACCTCGGCCTCACTTCCTCCGACATCCTCGACACCTCCTTCGCCATGCTCTTGAAAGAAGCGGGCGAACTGATCATCTCCGACATCAAGCGCCTCATGGCCGTGATCAAGACCCGCGCTTACGAGCACAAGATGACCCCGCAGATGGGCCGCTCGCACGGCATCCACGCCGAGCCGGTCACCTTCGGCCTCAAGATGGCGCTCTGGTACGACGAGATGGCCCGTAACCTCAAGCGCATGGAATCGGCCCTGGAGACCATCTCCTACGGCAAGATCTCCGGCGCCGTCGGCACCTTCGCCAACATCGACCCGCAGGTCGAGGAGTACGTCTGCAAGAAGGCAGGCCTGAAGCCCGCTCCCTGCTCCACCCAGGTGCTGCAGCGCGACCGTCACGCCGAGTACTTCACCACCCTCGCCATCATCGCTTCCTCCATCGAGAAGTTCGCCGTCGAGATCAGGCACCTGCAGAGGACCGAGGTGCTCGAGGCCGAGGAGTTTTTCAGCAAAGGGCAGAAGGGCTCTTCCGCCATGCCGCACAAGAGGAACCCGGTGCTTTCCGAGAACCTGACCGGCCTGGCCCGCCTGATCCGCGGCTACGCGCTTTCCGCGATCGAGAACGTGCCGCTGTGGCACGAGCGTGACATCTCCCACTCCTCCGTCGAGCGCATCATCGGCCCGGACGCCACCGTTACCCTGGACTTCATGCTCAACCGCGCCATCGGCCTCATCGAGAACCTGGTGGTCTACCCGGAAAACATGATGCGCAACCTGAACCAGATGCGCGGCCTGATCTTCTCCCAGCGCGTGCTCCTGAAACTCGCCGAGGCGGGCGCTTCCCGCGAGAAGGCCTACGCCCTGGTGCAGAGAAACGCCATGAAGGTGTGGGAAGAGGGCAAAGACTTCCAGACCGAGCTCCTGAACGACGAGGAAGTCACCTCGTTCCTGCCGGCCGAGGAGATCAAGGAAGCCTTCGATCTCGGTTACCACATGAAGCACGTCGACACCATTTTCACGAGGGTCTTTGGTGGATAGCCTCCTCTACTACCTGAAACCGGACGAGATGGACCCGTTCTATCTCTTCTGGGCCAAGCAGGCGCTGATTTCCGTCGTCATCATCGCCGTTTTCTACCTCCTCTCCAGGCTGCTGCAGGTGCTGATCGCCAAGATCGGCACCCGCCTGTGCGCTGCCACGGAGACGGATCTCGACGACAGGATCCTTGAGCGGGTCTCCGGACCCGCCATGCTCCTGGTCAACTGCGCGGGCCTGTACCTGGCCATCAAGCGTCTGCCGCTGCACGACAAGGTCGGCATCGCCGCCTCCGGGCTCTTGTTCGTGGTGAACATCACCATCCTCACCGTGATCGCCTACCGGGTGCTGGACGAGCTCCTCAAGGCGTACGGGGCGCGGGTGGCCGGGGCCGAGGTGAGCCGCCAGATCATGCCGCTGGTGGAGAAGCTGTGCACCATCTTCCTGGTGGTCACCGCGCTCATCATCACCCTCAAGCACTTCAACTACGACATCCTGTCGCTGGTCACCGCCCTGGGCGTCGGCTCCCTGGCCATCGGCCTTGCCGCCAAGGACACCCTGGCGAACATGGTGTCCGGCTTCACGCTCATGATCGACCGTCCCTTCCGGATCGGCGACCGCATCCAGCTGGGCGCCCAGGTGGGGGACGTCATCGACATCGGCCTGCGGAGCACCAAGATCAAAGCGCTCGACAACACCTACCTGATCATCCCGAATTCCGAGCTTTGCAACAGCACTCTGATCAACATGGCCTTCCCCGACGTGCGCGGCAAGGGCAGGATCAACGTCGGTATCGGCTACGGCTGTGATGTCGCACTCGCCAAGGAACTGATGGTGCGGAGCGCCATCGAGATCCCCGAGGTGCTTAAGGAACCCGCTCCGGAGGCGTTCCTCGTCAACTTCGGGGACAGCGCGCTGAACCTCTCACTCTTTTTCTGGGTCGCCGACTACACTCATGTTTTCGCCGCCTCCGACAAGATCAACAGCGCCATCCTGAAGAGCTTCCACAGTAACGGCATCACCATCCCGTACCCGACGCGTACGGTTATCCATGAAAAGGACACCAACAATGCCCCACAGGATTGAGATCACCCTTAAGGACGAGGTCCGCGACCCGCGCGGTGAGCGCATCAAGCGCGAGATCGCGCACTTCCTCCACCTTGAAGTGGCCGACGTGCGCACCATCGACGTCTACACCGTCGACGCGCCGCTCTCCGCCGACGAACTGGCCCAGGTTGCCGCAGGTCCCTTCAGCGACCCGGTCATCCAGAACTATTCGATCGACAAGCCGGCTGCCGCCGGTTTCGATTACCTGGTCGAAGTCGGCTTCCGTCCCGGCGTCACCGACAACGTCGGCCGCACCGCGGGCGAGGCGATCGGCTACCTGCTGGGTCGCCCGCTGGCGGCAGGGGAGGGGGTCTACACCTCCGTACAGTACCTGATCTCCGGCAAGCTGGCCCAGTCCGACGCCGAGAAGATCGCCACCGGCCTGCTCTGCAACACGCTGATCCAGCGCTACCAGATCCTGGACGCGGCCACCTTCAAGGCCCAGGGGGGCGTCGCTCCCTTCGTCCCCAAGGTGCAGGTCGAGGCGAAGGTCGAGGTGAACACCATCAACCTGGAAGTCTCCGACGAGGAGCTGATGCGCATCAGCCGCGACGGCGTGCTGGCGCTCACCTTGGACGAGATGAAGATCATCCAGGCGCACTACCGCGACCCGCAGGTGGTCGAGAAGCGCAAGGCTCTCGGCCTGGGCGCGGCGCCCACCGACGTCGAGCTGGAGGCGCTGGCCCAGACCTGGTCCGAGCACTGCAAGCACAAGATCTTCTCCGCCGACGTCACCTACGACGACGGCACCGGCAGGACCGAGAAGATCAACTCCCTGTTCAAGAGCTACATCCAGAAGACCACCGCCGACGTGCGCGCCGCCCAGGGCGACAAGGACTACTGCCTCTCCGTCTTCAAGGACAACGCGGGGGTCATCAAGTTCAACGACGACTGGTCCCTGGTATTCAAGGTGGAGACCCACAACTCCCCGTCGGCACTGGACCCCTACGGCGGGGCGCTGACCGGCATCGTCGGCGTCAACCGCGACCCGTTCGGCACCGGCAAGGGCGCCAAGCTCATCTTCAACACCGACGTGTTCTGCTTCGCCGACCCGTTCTACGAGAAGGAACTCCCGAAGCGCCTCCTGCACCCGCGCCGCATCTACGAAGGCGTGGTCGAGGGTGTGGAGCACGGCGGCAACAAGAGCGGCATCCCGACCGTGAACGGCTCGCTGGTGTTCGACGAGCGCTTTGCCGGCAAGCCGCTGGTATTCTGCGGCACCGCCGGACTCATGCCCGCCACCATCAAAGGTGAGGCGTCCCACAAGAAGAACATCATCCCGGGCGATCTGATCGTGATGACCGGTGGCCGCATCGGCAAGGACGGCATCCACGGCGCCACCTTCTCCTCGGAAGAGCTGAACGAGAACTCGCCGGTATCCGCGGTGCAGATCGGTGACCCGATCACCCAGAAGCGGATGTTCGACTTCCTGATCCGCGCCCGCGACAAGGCGCTGTATCGCTTCATCACCGACAACGGGGCAGGGGGGCTTTCCTCTTCCATCGGCGAGATGTCCGAGGAGTGCGGCGGCTGCCAGCTCGACCTCTCCAAGGCTCCGCTCAAGTACCCGGGCCTGGCCCCGTGGGAGATCCTGATCTCCGAGGCGCAGGAGAGGATGAGCCTCGCCGTGCCGCCCGAGAAGATCGACGAGTTCATGGAAATGGCCAAGCGCTACGGCGTCGAGGCCACCGTACTCGGCACCTTCACCGATTCCGGCATCTTCCACATGCTCTACGGCGACAAGACCGTCGCGTACCTGCCGCTTTCCTTCATGCACGCCGGTTTGCCGCCGATGCAGATCCCGGCGCGCTGGGAAAAGCCGGTGCACGAAGAGCCGAAACTGGTCCCGGCCGCGGATTACACCACCGACGTCAAGGCGCTCCTTTCCTCTTTGAACATCTGCTCCAAGGAGAGCGTGGTGCGCCGCTACGACCACGAAGTCCAGGGTGGCTCCGTCGTCAAGCCGTTCACCGGCGTTGACAACGACGGCCCGTCCGACGCCGCCGTGGTGCGCCCCATCCTCGACTCCTTCGAGGGGGTCGTCGTCGGTCACGGCATCTGCCCGCGCTACAGCGACATCGACGCTTACGACATGGCCGCCAACGCCATCGACGAGGGCTTGAGGAACTACGTGGCCGTGGGCGGCTCGCTCGACCTCGTCGCCGGCCTGGACAACTTCTGCTGGTGCGATCCGGTCCTGTCCGATCGGACCCCGGACGGCCCCTACAAGATGGCCCAGCTGGTGCGCGCCAACAAGGCGCTCTACGACTACTGCACCGTCTTCTCCATGCCGCTCATCTCCGGCAAGGATTCCATGAAGAACGACTTCTACGACGGCACCACCAAGATCTCCATCCCGCCGACCCTGCTCTTCTCGGTCATCGGCAAGATGGAGGATGCGCGTCTCGCCGTGACCATGGACGTGAAGCGCGCCGGTGACCAGGTGTACCTGCTGGGCGCCACCGCCAACGAACTGGGCGCCTCGGAGTACCTGGCGCAGAAGGGCTTCATCGGCAACAACGTCCCCAAGGTAGACGCACAGGCGGCGCTGGCAACCTACCGCGCCTACGGTGCGGCGCTGAAGGCCGGGCTGGTCGCTTCCTGCCACGACCTCTCCGACGGCGGCCTTGCGGTTGCCGCGGCCGAGTCCGCTTTTGCCGGCGGCTTCGGCATCGAGCTCGACCTGGCGCAGGTGCCCTTCAAGGGCGACGCGGCCGACAAGAGCGACATCGTGCTCCTCTTCTCCGAGTCCGCGTCCCGCCTGCTGGTGACGGTGCGCGCCGAGAAGGCGGCCGACTTCGAGAAGGCCATGGCCGGCACCGCCTGCGCCAAGATCGGCGCCGTCACCGCCGAGCCGGCCGTGAAGGTCAAGGGCCTGGCAGGCAACGTGGTGGTCAACGCCGCCAATGCCGAACTGAAGGCCGCCTGGCAGGAGCCGCTCAAGGACCTCTAGGAACTTCTTCCGCTCCTATCCCATACCCTCGCCCTCCGGGAGAGGGTGGCCGAAGGCCGGGTGAGGGAGGTGCCACGAAGTGAGGACCGCGCAGCTGCCGACGCCCTCACCCCGGCCCTCTCCCAGGGGGAGAGGGAGGAATTGGAGCATCTGACAAGCCCCTCACCCCACCTTTTCCGGGGGGAGAGGGAGGATGTGGACCTGGACGTTGTATCGCGAATCTTTTATATGCAGAAAAAAAGCGGGTTGTGTAATAATGAGAACCGCTGTGCCCGCTACTAACCATCCGATAGAGGACTTTATTGATGACCAAGGCTAAAGCGCTTGTCATAACAGGCAACGGCACCAACTGCGAAACCGAGGCGGCCCACGCCTGCAAGCTGGGCGGCTTCGACGAGGCGCGCATCGCCCATATAGCTGAACTGCTGACCGGTGAGGTCACCCTGGACGATTACCACTTTCTGAACCTGACCGGCGGCTTCCTGGACGGCGACGACCTCGGGAGCGCCAAGGCCCAGGCCAACCGCCTGCGCTACGCAGCCGTGGAAGGCAAGGAAGAGCGCCTGGTGGACCAGATCACCCGCTTCATCGCGGACGGCAAGTTGATCCTCGGCGTTTGCAACGGGTTCCAGCTCCTGGTGAAGATGGGGATGCTCCCGGCCCTGGGCGGCAACTACCTGAACCAGACCGCGACGCTGACCTACAACGAATGCGGCCGCTTCCAGGACCGCTGGTGCTACCTGAAGGTCGATGCTGCTTCCCCGTCGCTGTACACCCGCGGCATCGAAGGGGGCGTCTACCTCCCGGTGCGCCATGGCGAAGGGAAGTTCCTGGTCGACGACGCCAAGACCCTGGAGGCGATCGAGACCAAGCATCTCTCCTGCCTCAAGTACTCCGACAAGAACTACACCGCCGCGAGCATGGAGTTCCCCGAGAACCCCAACGGTTCCGTGAACGCCATCGCCGGCATCTGCGACGAGACCGGCAGGATCATGGGGCTCATGCCGCACCCGGAGGCATTCGTGCACCGCACCCAGCACCCGCGGTGGACCCGCGAGGAACTGCCGGAAGAGGGCGAAGGCCTGATCTTCTTCAAGAACGCGGCGAAGTACGTGAAAGAGAACTTCTAGTATCAGGTAAAGAGAAGTATCTCCCTCACCCGGCCTTCGGCCACCCCTCTCCCGCCTGCGGGCCGTAGCCCTACGGTGGGCGCAGGCCCGGAGGGCGAGGGTACTCGGTCCCTTCTCCCCCCGGGAGAAGGTGCCCCGTAGGGGCGGATGAGGGCGCTTGCCAAACCTCAAATGCTGAATAAGCAGCGACATTAGACAGCAGTTCTTTTGAATAAGGAGCAGTCGTGGAAGAAATGATGATGCGCAGGCCCGAAGAAGAGTGCGGCATTTTCGGTGTATTCAACCACCCGGAGGCGTCGAACCTCACCTACCTCGGGCTCTACGCCTTGCAGCACAGGGGACAGGAAAGTTGCGGTATCGTCTCCTCGGACGGAAGCAATCTGCACGCGCATAAAAGCATGGGACTCGTAGCCGACGTCTTCGGCAATCCCGAAATCTTCAAGACTCTGCCCGGCCGTTCCGCCATCGGTCACGTGCGTTACTCGACCACCGGCTCCTCGGTGATCAAGAACGTCCAGCCCATCAACGTGGACTACTCCCGCGGCTCCATCGCCATAGCCCACAACGGCAACATCGTCAACGCCCAGATCATCAAGGACGAGTTGGAGGCCTACGGTTCCATCTTCCAGACCACCATGGACACCGAGATCATCGTCCACCTGCTCGCCACTTCCAAGCAGAACTCGCTGCTGGACCGCATCACGGACGCACTCTCCCGCATCCAGGGCGCTTACTGCCTTCTTTTCCTGACCGAGAGCCGCATGGTCGCTGCGCGTGATCCCAACGGCTTCCGTCCGCTTTGCCTGGGTCGCCAGGGGAGCGCCTACGTGGTCGCCTCCGAGAGCTGCGCCCTCGACCTGATCGACGCCGAGTTCATCCGCGAGATCGAGCCGGGCGAGGTGATCGTCATCGACAAGAACGGCCTGACCTCCTTCTTCCCGCTCAAGAAGGTCGAACCGACCCCCTGCATCTTCGAGTTCGTCTACTTCGCCCGTCCCGACTCGCTCATTTTCGGCAAGAACGTGTACCAGGTGCGCAAAGAGCAGGGGCGCCAGCTGGCCCGTGAGCACAAGGTCGATGCGGACATCGTCATTCCGATCCCGGATTCCGGCGTCCCCGCGGCGCTGGGCTATGCCGAGGAGTCCGGCATCCCGTTCGAACTGGGCCTGATCCGCAACCACTACGTCGGCCGTACCTTCATCGAGCCGCAGCAGGCGATCCGCCACTTCGGCGTCAAGATCAAGCTGAACCCGGTGCGCGAGGTGCTCAAGGGCAAACGCGTCGTGGTCATCGACGACTCCATCGTGCGCGGCACCACATCCCGCAAGATCGTCAAGATGATCAGGAACGCCGGGGCCGCCGAGGTGCACGTGCGCATCTCTTCGCCGCCGACCAGCTACCCCTGCTACTACGGCATCGATACCCCGAACCGCAAGGAGCTGATCTCCTCGTCGCACTCGATCGATGAGATCCGCCGCTACATAACTGCGGACTCGCTCGGCTACCTTTCCGAAGAAGGTCTCATGTCTACCGTCGGCGCCGAGAATGCCGGCTTCTGCACCGCCTGCTTTACCGGGGGGTACCCGGTTAAATTCCCGCGTCTGATGGATCAGGATGAGCCGCAGATGGGACTATTCGAAAAGGAGACCGCCGAGCAATGACCGAAAAGGAAAGACTGAAAAAGATCATCATTGAGCTGTCCTACGAGAAGAGGAACGTGACCCTGGCTTCCGGTCGTCAGAGCGATTTTTACTTTGACGGGAAGCAGACCACGCTGCACCCCGAGGGCGGCTACCTGACCGGCAAGCTTTTCTTCGAGGCCATCAAGGACGTGGAAGGTGTGGAAGGGGTAGGCGGGCTTACCCTGGGCGCCGACCCGATCGCCACCGCGACCTCCGTGGTCAGCTTCCTGGAAGGGAAGCCGGTCCCCGGCTTCATCATCCGCAAGGAGCCCAAGGGGCACGGCACCGGCGCCTGGCTGGAAGGGCGCAAGAACCTGAAGCCCGGCTCCAAGGTGGTCATCGTCGAGGACGTCGTGACCAGCGGCGGTTCTTCTTTGAAGGCCATCAAGCGCGCCGAAGAGGAAGGGCTGGTGGTGCTTGGCGTGGTCACCCTCGTTGATCGTGAGGAAGGCGGCCGTGAGAACATCGAGGCCGAAGGGTACTGGCTGAAATCCATCTTCACCAAGGCCGAGATTCTCGCATAATCTCCGGCGTCACCTGTGTTACCGAAGGCGGCAATTATCCATTGCCGCCTTTTTTTGAACCTCAAACTCGGAACACAGAGGACTCGGAGGTGCACAGAGGTCACAGAGGAAAATCTTTAAAGCGGGTTTTGTTTTTCCCCTCGTTTTGCCTTTTCCCTGTGTACTCCGTGTACCTCTGTGACCTCTGTGTTAATGCTTTTGCCTTAGGTTTTTATGCAAGAAATCCTGGAAAGAAATCGCGCCTTGCTAGCGCAGGTGGATGACTGGTTCGCCCGCTGCATGACGGCTCACCCGGAGCACATCGCCTGCCAGGGCGGCTGCTCGGGCTGCTGCCGGGGCACCTTCGACATCACGCTGCTGGACGCGTACTACCTCAAGCGCGGCTTCGATGCGCTCGCCGACGAGGTGAAGGAGCGCGTGCTGGTGAAGTGCCGGCAGCGCCTTACCCTGATGCGGCAACAGTGGCCGGAACTCGACCACCCCTTCGTGCTCAATTACCGCCCGGAGGAGGACTGGGAACTGCTCATGCCGGACGAGGACGAGACGCCCTGCGTGCTGCTCGGCGAGGACGGCCGCTGCCTGGTCTACCAGCACCGGCCGATGACCTGCCGGCTGCATGGGATCCCGCTGGTGGACACGGAAGGGGAGGTGATGCACGACGAGTGGTGCACCATGAACTTCACCGCTGTGGACCCTCTCGAACTCCCCGCGCTCACCGCTCCCTTCGATGCCATCTTCACAGAGGAGGTGGCGCTGTTCCGGGATTTCACCCAGAAGCTGCTCGGGCAGAGGGTGAGTGAGCTGGACACCTTCATTCCGTTGGCGCTGATGATCGACTTCGACCGGTTTGATTGGAAACGCTTTAACTCTCCCTCTCCCTTCGGGAGAGGGTTGGGGTGAGGGCGTCGCTCTCTCATCGGAACTGATAGTTGCTGCATAGCCCATGGCCCTCACCCGGCCTCCGGCCACCCTCTCCCGGAGGGAGAGGGGATGGGCAAGACGAATCTTTTTAAAGGATATCAATATGGCCCTTCCTTCCACCATTTACCGCGCCTCCGTTCAACTCTCTGATCTGGACCGCCAGATCTACGCCGATATCCAAACGACCATCGCCCAGCACCCGTCCGAAACTGCGGAACGACTGCTGGCGCGGCTGTTGGCGTATGCGCTTTGCTACGACGAGGAACTCGCGTTCACCAAGGGAGTCGGTTCCGGCGACGAGCCGGATCTGCGGAGCAAGGGGCCGGACGGGCGGGTAAAGCTCTGGGTCGAGGTGGGCCAACCGGATCCGGAGCGGCTCGCCAAATCGAGCCGCCACGTCGAGCGCGCTTTCCTGTTCGCCTTCGGCGCCAACGTCAGCCGTTGGCTGCCCCAGCATCAGCCAAAACTGGCCGGCATCAAGAACCTCTCCGTTTTCACCCTCGATTTCAAGTTTCTCACCCTGCTTTCTGCTAAACTGGAACGGGTCATCAACTGGTCCGTCACTGTCACAGAGGGAAACATCTATCTAACCGCCGGCGATCAGACCATTGAGACTACACTGGAACATGTCTGCGGTCCTCCCCTGGTAGGCTGATAGAGGGAGGAGAGGAGGGGGCAATACTATGTTTGTGCCTCGTTACGTCATTTCTCTGTCACTGCTCCTGCTAGTCAACGTCACCTCGTCCTCTGGTCTTGCCGCCTCCTGTCCGCCCACCCCATGGGACGAGATCGGTCCCTTCTACCGACCCAACGCGCCGGTGCGCGACACCATCGGCAAAGGTTATCTCCTGAGCGGCACGGTCCGCTCCTCAGCCGATTGCTCGCCCATCCCCAAGGCCCGCATCGAGTTCTGGCAGGCCGGTCCTGATGGCCGGTATGACGATGCCTACCGCGCGACCGTCTACTCCGACAGCAACGGGGGTTACCGCCTGCAGACCAATCCGGCCGTTCCCTACGCCAACCGCCCGCCGCATATCCATATCCTGGTGGACGTGAAGGACTTCGAGGGACTGGTGACGCAGCATTATCCCAAACGAGGGGCCAAAGGGGCGCAACTTGACCTGGTGCTGGTGCCGGAAGGAAAGGATGGAGGGGAGTCGAAAGGCCGGGCCGGTGACCTGGTCCGGCCCGGAAAGGGAACCCGCTAGGTTTACTCTTTGTCCAGCGGCGCCTGCATCATTACAGCCAGATCCTTGGCGTTCTGCGGTGCAGCGCCACCCATGTCATTGTTGAAATAGATATAGACATCCAGGCCGCGGCTCAAATATTTCCTGATCCTCACCACGTCCTTCTCCAGCTGTTCCCTGGTGTAGAACCCGTTGTAGCTCCCCTCCATACCATGCCGCCTGATATAGACGAAGTCCGCCGTAATCGGCGGCGCGTCGATGAATACCGGGTGGTCCGCCATGCACAGCGACACGTTGCGGCTTTTGCACAGGCCGACGACCTCGTCGGTGAGCCAGCTTTCGTTTCTGAATTCCAGCGTGTGCCTGCCATGGTACGGCGCGACCTGGTCCAGGAAACTCTCCAGCCTCTTCAGGTCCACCTTGAACTGCGGTGGGAACTGCCAGAGCACGACCTGCAGTTTCTCCTGTAGCTGACGGGTAGGCCCGAAGAATTTCGACAGGGCATCTTGGATGTCGTGCAATCTCTTGATGTGGGTGATGTACCGGCTCCCTTTGACCGCGAAGGAGAAGTTCGGCTCGCTCTCGTCGTGCCAATGTTTGAACATGGCGGCCGTAGGAGTCCGGTAAAAGGTGACGTTGAGCTCGACCGTGTCGAAGACGGACCGGTAGTGTTCGAACCAGTCCTTGGTCTTCAGTTCCGGCGGGTAGAAGTTGCCGCGCCAATGGTTGTAGCTGAAACCGCTGCAGCCGAGATAGAGCTTTGCCATTGCCTTGCCTCCTCTTTACCAGGAACGCTGCCAGCGCATGCCGAGCCAGTCCGGTCCTATCACCGGAGCGATGTGAGTGGCGTTTTCAGGGGTGACGAAGAGCTTGCCGACGCCGTAGGACAAAAGCCCGGAGGCGATTACGTCACGCCAGCGGTGACTGTTGTTGTCGACGCGATTGTACCCCACGTATGCCGTGGCGATCCAGGCGGGCACCCCGTATTTCCAGCCGTAGCGCTCGCTGAGGAAGGCAGCGCCGGAACCGGCGAAAGCAACGTGACCGGATGGGAACCCGTAGGGATGACCGTTGGGGCGCCGGCCCCAGTCGGTCTCGTTGAAGCCGAGCCGGGCCACGGAGGTGAGTGCCTGGTTGGCAGCAAGGTTGCGCAGCCATTGTTTCTCTCCTTCCGTGTCGTGCTTGAAGAATGCGATCGCGATGGCGGACACGGGGATGGCTGCCATGACCGTGTGGCCGATGAGCGCGCTGTCGGCAGAGGCTGTCGAGACTCTGAACAGCGAGAACCAGAGGACCAGCATTACCAGGAACGAGCGTGATGATGACATCTGCGGCCTCCTTCTGGTGGCATCCGGTGTTGGCACACCGGCTGCGGGCTATGCGACCTGGCGCGACGGTGACGTTAAAATTTACAAACCTGGCAAGTATACCCGATGCTGTTGTAGGGGCCAGTTTTCGAGGATGGCAGAGATTCTCCCCCCTCCCGCAAGGGGAGGGGGCACGACGGCCGCCCTTGACTGGCCCATTCCGCTCAGCCACCTTACCCACCCCCCTAAGGGGACAGGCACCTTGCGGAGCCAGTCCCCTCCTTCGGTGAAGGGCGGGCGCGGGCAATAAAAAAGGCGGGACCTTTCGGTCCCGCCTCGGTGTTCGTCGTGTACTGCCTGTTACATCTTGTGGCACCTGTCGCACTCGCCGCTGGAGGTGAAGGCGTCCTTGCCGTTGTGGCAGGCACCGCAGGAAAGACCCTTCTCCATGTCGCCCATGGTGTGGTGCTTGGCGCCGGCCTGCATCGGGAAGATCTTGTTGTGGCAGTCAGCGCACTTGTAGGCTTCCAGGTGGAAGTCGTGGCTGAACTTCACTTCGCCGCCTTCGTTCTTGAAGAGAATGTTGCCCGGTTTGTAGCCTTTGTGGCACTTGTTGCAATCGCCGGCTACGGAGAACGCCTCTTTGCCGTTGTGGCAGCCGCCGCAGGACTTGCCTTTGTTCATCTCGGCCATGGTGAAGTGCTTGGCGCCGGCCTTGAAGGCGAAGAGCTTGGTGTGGCAGTCCTTGCAGCTGAAGGCTTCCAGGTGGAAGTCGTGGCTGAACTTGGCGTCGGTCACCCCTTTTGCTTTCCAGGTGATCTCGCGCGGCTTCATGCCGGCGTGGCACTTGCCGCAGTTGCCGACGACGGTGAAGGCCCTCTTGCCGTTGTGGCAGGCCCCGCAGGTCTTGCCTTTTTCCATCTGCGCCATGGTCACGCGGCCGTCTTTGCCGGTGATCACGGTGCCGTTATGGCATGCTCTGCAGCCGTCGCTGATTTTGGCGAGGTGCGTGGCGTGGCTGAACACAGTCTGGCCGACACCTTTGACTTTGAACTCTACGTTACGCGGTTTGCCCTTGTGACATTTGACGCAGCTCTTTTCATCGGCTACGCTAAAAGCCTTGATGCCGGTGTGACAGGCACCGCAGGACTTGGTCTTTTCCATCTCCGCCATGGTGAAGTGACGCTTTGCCTTCAGATTGAAGATGGCGTTGTGACAGATCCTGCAATTGTTGTTATATTTCAACAGGTGCACGTCGTGACTGAAGACAACGGCTTCTCCGTTCTTAAGAGGGAACTTGACGTCTTTGGTCTCCTTGGCAAAAAGCGCAACCGGCGACGCACAGACGATAAGAACCATAAGCAAGGCGAGGCGAAACTGCATGGTACACTCCTTCTGGCTGTTTATTTGCTATCCACCTAGGGCAATAGCCGGGATAATATACACATCGCAAAGGGCATCGTCAATTCAAAACTATTGATTGTTTTTTATGTTTGGCCAATTTGGCGTCTTGATAAGGAGGGAAGATGAAAACGATTTTGCTCTCCCTTTTGCTGCTTTCTCTGCTGATCCCCTCCGCTGCCCGCGCTGCTTTCTACCAGTGGACCGACGCCCAGGGCGTCGTTCACTTCACCGATAATCGCAACAACATCCCCAAGCAGTACCGCGACAAGGCACACCGGGTCGAGGTCTCTGACAGCGCTCCGGTTGTCGTGTCTCCTGGCGCCACAGCCGCTCCCCGGCCGGCAGCCACCCCGGAACAGGCTCCGGGCGGGCATGACGAACGCTGGTGGCGGGACCGCTACAAGTCGCTGCGCAGCGAACTGAAGTCGCTCCAGGACCAGCGCACCGCCTTGCAACAGCAGCTGGTAGAGCTGCGCCGCAAGCGCACCATCTTCCAGCGCGCCCGGGACCGGGAGGCGATCAACACCATGGAAGCACAGGTCTCCACCATCGACGCCAAGATCAGCGACATGCTGAACCGCATAGCCGCCCTCGACCTCGCCGCAGCCCAGGCCGCGGTGCCGCTAGAGTGGCGTCAGTAGCTTCCTCGCGCAATTTATTAGCGGTTGCGGGCCTAGTTAAGCTGTGCTATAAAAAACTGCCGCTCAACTCAGGGAGAATCCGGATTATATGAACCAAATCGATAACATAATCGACAACGCCCTTGCCGAGGACATCCATACCGGCGACATCACCACTCTCTCCGTGGTTGCCAAGCCGCGCCGCATGCGCGCCAGGCTGGTCGCCAAGGAGGAGATGGTGCTCTCCGGCGTCGACGTGGCCCGCCGCGTCTTCGCCAGGCTCGACTCCGGCATCGTTTTCACCGCCCACTTCGAGGACGGCGCCCGGCTGACCAAAGGCGACATCATCGCCGTGATGGAGGGGAACGCCGCAACGCTGTTGCAGGGGGAGCGTGTCTCCCTCAACCTGCTGCAGAGGATGAGCGGTATCGCCACCCAGACCGCCGCGTACGTGAAGGAACTGGAAGGGACCGGCGCCCGCGTCGTCGACACCAGGAAGACCACCCCCGGCCTGCGCGTGCTGGAGAAGTACTCGGTCCGGGTGGGCGGCGGCACCAACCACCGTACCGGTCTCTACGACGGGGTCCTCATCAAGGAAAACCATATCGCCGCAGCAGGCGGCATCGCCGAGGCGGTGCGTGCCGCGCGTGCCTACATCCCGCACACCCTGAAGATCGAGGTGGAGACCGAGACGCTGGACGAGGTCAAGCAGGCGCTCGAGGCGGGTGCCGACATCATCATGCTGGACAACATGTCCCTGGAGCAGATGACCGAGGCCGTGCAGATAATAAATAAGAGGGCGCTGGTCGAGGCGTCCGGGGGGGTGAACCTGAAAACGATCAGGTCCATAGCCCAGACCGGTGTGGACATCATATCGGTCGGAGCGCTCACCCACTCGGTACGCGCGACCGATATTTCCATGCTGATGGAGGGCGTTTGAAAGACTCCGGGGTCGACGGCAGGATAATCGAGCTGTTCCGCTCCGGCGACGGGGTGGTTTCCGGCGCTGCGCTGAGCCGCCTCCTGGGGGTATCGCGAACCGCAGTCTGGAAGCACGTCAAGGGGCTCCGCGCCAGCGGATACCTGATCGAAGCCGTCCCCTCCAAGGGTTACCGGTTGGTCTCTTCACCCAAAGTTCTCACCCAGTTGGATCTCTCAGCAGGCCTCGAAACCAAGAGGGTCGGCTCCAGCATCATCTGTCTCAAGGAAACCGAGTCCACCAACAAGGTCGCCTTCACGTTGGCCGAGGAAGACGCCGCGGAAGGGACCGTGGTCATCGCCGACGCCCAGAGCGCCGGCAAGGGGCGGCTCGGGCGCATCTGGCTTTCCCCGCCGGGTGTGAACCTGTATTGCTCAGTGGTGCTGCGTCCCGCTATCGCGCCGATGGCGGCCTGCCAGCTCACCTTTCTCTCCGTGGTCGCCGTGGCCCGCGCCATAGAAAGCTGCACTACGCTCACGCCGCAGATCAAGTGGCCCAACGACATCCTGATCAACGGCAAGAAGGTCGCCGGGCTCTTGAACGAGATGAACGCGGAGACCGAGAAGGTGAACTTCGTGGTGCTCGGCATCGGCGTCAACCTCAACCTGGACATGGCGTCGATATCGGAGTCGCTCCTGCGCCATCCGGCCACCTCGCTTTTACAGGAGGGGGGCGTCGAGGTGGACCGGCTCGCCTTCACCCGGGCGCTGCTGGTCGAGTTGGACCGGCTTTACGACGTGTTTCTGGCCGAGGGGGAGGCGCCGGTGCGTGCCGAATGGCTGGAGCGCTCCGCCATCAAGGGGCGCCGTGTCAAGGTGAGCCAGGGGGAGCGCGAGTTCGTTGGCATGGTGCAGGGGGTGGACGCCTTCGGCGCCCTGTTGGTGCAGCTGTCCGACGGCAAGGTCGAGACCGTGCTCTCCGGCGACGTCGCCCTGGTTTGAGACCAGAAAGAAAAAGGCGTTTATTTAACGCAATGACGCGAAGGCGCAAAGGAAATACCTATCTTTTCAGGTCTTAAAGCTTTTGCAGTTCGATATCCCGTTTCTGATTTTCTTTGCGGCTTTGCGGCTTTGCGTTAAAAAACTGGTTGTGGTTTCAGGAGGTTTGACTTGCTTTTGGTGATCGACGTCGGGAACAGCAACATCGTTCTCGGGATTTACGATGAGGAACGATTGGTTCAGGACTGGCGGGTTTCCACCGACAAGTCCAAGACCATTGACGAGTACGGCATCCTGTTCCACGACCTGTTCCGCCTGTCGGGCATCGTGTTCTCGGACGTGAAGGACATCATCGTTTCCTCGGTGGTGCCGACCCTGACCGGGGTCCTGGAGAAACTGGCCCGCCAGTACTTCAAGATCACCCCGTACGTGGTCGGCCCCGGCATCAAGACCGGGATGCCGATCCACTACGACAACCCGAAAGAGGTGGGGGCGGACCGCATCGTGAACGCCATCGCGGGCTTCGAGAAGTACCGTTCGCCGCTCATCATCGTGGACTTCGGCACCGCCACCACCTTCGACTACGTGAACAAGAAGGGCGAGTACTGCGGCGGCGCCATCGCCCCCGGGCTTGCCATCTCCATGGAGGCCCTGTTCCAGAAGGCGAGCAAGCTGCCCCGGGTGGACATCGCCCGCCCGCCGGCCATCATCGCCAAGAACACGGTCAACTCGATGCAGGCCGGCATCTTCTTCGGCTACGTGGGGCTCGTGGACGGCATCGTGCAGCGCATGAAGGCCGAGGGGAAGGAAAACGTCAAGGTGATCGCCACCGGCGGGCTGGCCTCGCTGATCGCGCCGGAATCTACCACCATCGAGGCGGTGGACGAGTTCCTCACCCTGGAGGGGTTGCGCATCATCTACAAAAGGAACAAGCCGTAAGGTCGGCGGAAGGGACTGGCTCCGTTAGGTGCCTGTCCCTCTAGCGGAACGCTTCTTTCCGCTCAGCCGGCTTCTCCAAGAACTAAGGGGACAGGCACCTGGCGGAGCCAGTCCCCTCCTTGGCGGAGCGTTGTTGATCTCGTTCCCAAGGTCCACCTTGGGAACGCAAAGACTCTGCGAAGTTCCAACTTCCCTCGGATGCGAAGCTGGAGCTTCGCGCCATATGGGGTTCCCAAGCTGGAGCTTGGGAACCAGGAAAACCAGGAAAACAAGCCGTAAGGGGTTAAAAGGTCACGCGCTAGATAGCGGGTGAGGGAGGTACGTCAAAATCCAGTGAGAGTTCAGCCAGGTAGTTGGTAGTTCGTTGTTTGTTTCGTCTGCTTTACTCAAGTCGGTTTCTCGTTGAAGCGTAGGTCATTCATGATCTTCATTCTAAAGGGAGGGCGTTATGGGAAGGTATGAAACGGCAAAACTGCGTAACCTCGGTATTGTTGCTCACGGCGGCGCCGGCAAGACCTCGCTGGCCGAGGCGATCCTGTTCGACACGGGCATGATCGACCGGCTGGGGCGGGTCGACGACGGCAGCTCCACCATGGATTTCGAACCGGAAGAGATCAAGCGCCGCATCTCGATCACCTCTTCCCTGGACCACTGCGAGTGGAAAGGGCACTCCATCCACATTGTCGACACCCCGGGATACGGCAACTTCATCGCCGACACCCGCGCCTGCATGAGGACGCTCGACTGCGCCGTCGTCATCCTGTCGGCCATCTCCGGCGTCAAGGTCCAGACCGAGGAGGTCTGGCAGTGGGCCAACGAGTTCGAGATCCCGCGCATCGCCTTCGTCAACAAGATGGACCGCGAACGGGCCAGCTTCCTGCGCGCCATCGACGACATGGAGAAGGCGCTGGGCGCACGCGGCGTCGCGGTGCAGATGCCCCTGGGCGCGGAGGAGAACTTCGAAGGGGTCATCGACCTGGTGCGCATGAAGGCCTACCGCTACCAGAAGGATTTGTCCGGGAAGTTCACGGAAGGGGAGATCCCGGCCGAGTACCTCGATGATGCCAAGCGCCTCAGGGAGATGATGGTCGAGACGGTGGCGGAGGCGTACGACGCCCTGACCGAGAAGTTCCTCGACACCGGCGAGCTCTCCGAAGAGGAGATCCTGGACGGGCTCAGGGTCGGCACCATGCGCAGCACCTTCACCCCGGTATTCTGCGGCTCGGCGGCCATGAACATCGGCGTGGCGCAGCTTTTGGACGCGATCTGCGACTTCCTGCCGTCGCCCCTGGATCGGACGGCGGCGGTTGGGGTGGATCCCAAGACCGAGCAGGTCATCGAGCGCGCCCCGTCCGAGAGCGAGCCGTTCTCGGCGCTGGTGTTCAAGACCACCTCGGACCCCTACACCGGCAAGATCACCATCTTCCGCGTGTACTCCGGCGTGCTCAATTCCGACTCCCTGGTCTACAACTCGACCAAGGGGGTCCAGGAGCGCATCGGGCAGATCTTCGAGCTGGAAGGGAAGAAGCAGCACCCGATCAAGCAGGCCGTGGCCGGCGACATCGTGGCGGTGGCCAAGCTCAAGGAGACGGTTACCGGCGACACGCTCTGCGACGAGGCCAAGGCAATCGTCTACGAGCCGGCCCAGCCGCTGCAACCGGTGATCTCCTACGCCATCGAGCCCAAGACCAAGAACGACGAGGATAAGATCCACGGCGCCCTGCAGCGCATGATCGAAGAGGATCCCACCATCGAAAGCCACCGCGACCCGCAGACCCGCGAGTTCATCATCTCCGGTATGGGGCAGGTGCACCTTGAAGTCGTGGTCGAGAAGTTGAAGCGCAAGTTCGGCGTCGACGTCATCCTGAAGACCCCCAAGGTCCCGTACCTGGAGACCATCCGCGGCTCGGCCAAGGTGCAGGGGAAATACAAGAAGCAGTCCGGCGGGCGCGGCCAGTACGGCGACTGCTGGATCGAACTGTCACCGCTGCCGCGCGGCGAGGGGTACAGGTTCGAGGACAAGATCGTGGGCGGCGTCATCCCGCGCCAGTACATCCCCGCGGTCGACAAGGGGATCCAGGAGGCGGCCAAGGAAGGGTTCCTGGCCGGCAACCCGGTGGTGGACTTCAAGGTCGCGCTCTTCGACGGCTCGTTCCACACCGTCGACTCCTCGGAGATGGCCTTCAAAGTCGCCGGTTCCATGGCCTTCAAGAAGGCGATGGAGCAGTGCAAGCCGGTCCTTCTGGAGCCGATCGTCAACATGAAGATCACCGTCCCCGACGAGAACATGGGCGACGTGATCGGCGATCTCAACTCCAGGCGCGGCAAGGTGGTCGGGGTCGAGCCCAAGGCGAACTCGCAGATCATCAGGAGCGTGGTGCCCATGTCGGAGGTGCTGACCTACTCCAACGACCTGCGCTCCATGACCAGCGACCGCGGCATGTTCACTTCGGAATTCTCCCACTACGAGGAGGTCCCGAGCCACCTGGCCCAGAAGATCATCGCCGAGGCGCAGGACCAGAAGAACAACAACCACAAGAGCGCATAGCTGACCTTTCAGCCCACCTTCGCCAAGGCTACGGTGGGCAGGCCCCACCTTCGCCAAGGCTACGGCCGGCAGGCCCCCAGTAAGCCTTGACCAAGGGGGCTCGCCCACGAAGCCTTGACCAAGGGGGCTCGCCCCACGAAGCCTTTGCCAAGGGGGCTTGCCCCACGAAGCCTTTGCCAAGGGGGGCTTGCCCCACGAAGCCTTGGCGAAGTGGGGTTAATTTCGAATGTCATGACAGGGAGGATGAGCCAGATGGCGAAGCAATTTACACCCGATGAAGATGAAACTGTAGACCCCAAGAAGAGTTCGCAACAGCGACTCCTTTTGCTTCTGCTGCTGCTCATCGCCCTTTTTGCCTACCTTTACTTCTTCACCGGGCTGATCAAGCCGCGCGAAGAAGCGCCCGCGCCTGCGCCGCCTGCGCCCGCACCGGCCGTTGTGAAAAAGCCGCTGCCGCCGCGCCCGCAGGGCGCCGCTTCTTCGGCCTCCGCCAAGGCTACGGCCGACAAGTCGGCTGCCGGTGCTGCTGCTAAACCGGCTGGGGAGGCTGCGGCCGGCAAGCCGGCTGAGGCGAAACCCGCCCCGGCCAAGCCGGGTGCGCCCGCGGCAGCGCCGGCAAAGCCCGAAGCGCCCGCAGCCAAGCCCGGGGCACCTGCCGCCAAGCCCGGAGCACCGGCAGCCAAGCCCGAGGCGCCCGTTGCCAAGCCCGGTGCACCCGCTGCAAAACCTGGGGCGCCTGCGGCGAAGCCGGGTCAGCCCGCAGCAGCGCCCGCCGCAGCTGCCAAGGAGGCCAAGCCTGCCGCTGCAGCGAAAGAAGCCAAGCCTGCCGCCGGCAAGGAGGCCAAACCGGCCGCCAAGGAAGCCAAAGCCGCGGCAGCGGGTAAGGAGGCCAAACCCGCTACCGAGGCCAAAGAAGCCAAGCCCGCCAAGCCGGCGGCCAAGGCCGCTGCCAAGGCCGCTGCCAAGGCCGCTGCCAAGGCGAAAGCAGGTGCCTTCGCACTGGAACTCGACAGCGAGGTCGCCGAGAGCGAGGTCCCCTCGGTCACCGCGAAGCTGAAAAAAGCCGGCGTCACGCCGGTGGTCACCACCAAAACCCACAAGGGCGAGCCGATGCACCGCCTGTTCCTGGCCGACTTCGCCAACCGCGACGAGGCCGCCGAAGAGCTGTCACGCCTCAAAGGCGTCGCGCCCAACGCCTTCATGCTCAAGGAAGGCGGCCGCTACGCGGTCTACGCCGGTTCCTTCATGAGGGAAGGCAAGGCCGCCGTGGAGCAGGACCGCCTCTATGACAAGGGGGTCCGCCTGGTGCTCAAGAAGGCCAACATCCCGGTGACGGTGGTGAAGGTGCGCGGCGGCAGCTTCGCCGATCCCTCCAGCGCGGAGAAGGCGGCAGCGAACCTCAAGAAGACCGGCCTCAACGCCAAGGTCGTCAAGGCAGGGAAGTAAGCAACGTGTCGAAGGTCACCTTCAGGATTTCTGCGGCTGCGGCCCCGTACGTCGGGGCCGACAAGCCCAGGGAGAACCGGCTGCAGGCCGCCGCAGGACGGGTGGTGCTCCCGCCGGGTGACCTGGTGCTGCTGCTGTACTACCTCTGCCACGACCCGGACCCGGAGGTGAAGCAGCAGGCGATGGGGACGCTGCGCTCGCTGCAACGGCCGCTGTTGGAGCAGATCCTGGCCGACCGCGAGCTCCATCCGCAGATCCTGGATGCGCTGGTGCAACTGCATGGCAGGAAACCCGAGATCGCGCCGCTACTCGCCGGACATCAAAACCTCAGCGAAAAGGCCGCCGCCTTCTTGAAGGCGCAGGGGGGGGCCGCAACTGCCGCTGATCCCCGGGCCGCGGCGCCGCATGCGGCGCCCCACAAGGAGCACGACCTGGAGGAGGCCGACGAGAAGACCGGTCCCGATGGCGACGAGCCTATCGACGAGGAGGAGTACCAGTCCAAGTACCAGATGGCCCAGTCGATGGGGGTGAGCGACAAGATCAAGGTGGCCATGACCGGGGACAAGGAGTGGCGCGCCATCATGATCAAGGACAACAACAAGCTGGTCTCCGGCGCCGCCATCAAGAATCCGCGCATGACGGAGTCTGAGGTGCTGGGGATCGCCAAGTCCCAGATCCAAAACGACGAGGTGATCCGCGTCATCTGCGCCAACAAGGATTGGATCAAGAACCCGCAGATCAGGAAGGCCCTGGTGGAGAACCACAAGACCCCTCTGCCCAACGCGCTCCGCTTCCTGGGGACCTTGGGTGAGAAGGACCTCGCCAACCTCGCCAAAAGCAAGAACATCAACAGCATCATTGCGACGCAGGCGCGCAAGATTTTGCTGAGCAAGAAGGAAAATAGGTAATTCAGGGGGATCTCGAATGGCTCTGGTGAACCAGGCAAAGCGTGAAATCAACGCGAAGATAGTCTTTTTCGGCCCCGGTCAGGCAGGTAAAGGTACCAGCCTCAGGCACGTCTTCAATAAACTCAAGCCGGAGTTCCGCGGCGCGTTGAAGGTGATGAGCGTGCAGGGCGCCCGCATGCTCTTCTTCGACTTCACCCCGCCCGGCGACGGCAACGTCGACGGCTTCCGGGTCCGTTTCCACCTCTACACCGTCTCCGGCCCGCTGGTGGACCCGGCGGCGTGGAAGATGGTGCTGAAGGGCGCCGACGGCGTCGTGTTCGTGGCCGACTCGGCGCCGCAGCGTCTGGCCGACAACCAGGCCGCCCTGGGGCAGCTGGTCGAGTACCTGAAGGGGTACGGGCAGAGCCTGACCACCATGCCGACCATCCTGCAGTACAACAAGAGCGATCTCGCCGACGCCGCTGCCCTGGCGGAACTGGAGCAGCAGCTGAACCCGTCGCGGCTGGTCAGCTTCAAGACCAGCAGCCACACCGGTGAAGGGGTACTGCAGGGGCTCATGGCGCTGGTAAAGAGCATCCTGACCGGGCTGCGCGCCAAGGGGACCGATGCCATCGCCAGCAGCGAAGGACTGCAGCAGATGGTGGAACCGCCGGCAGCCGCGGCCCGTCCCGCTGTGGAGCCCCCCGCTGCGCCCGCGCCCGCTCGACCCGCCGCTGCCGCTGTTCCCGAGCCTCCGGTCGCACCGGTGACACCGTCTGCGCCGGCGGCGCCGGAGGAAGCCCCGCTATCGCTGGAGATAGCCGGTGACCCGGTGGCCACCGGCGATGTGGTCCGGGTGCCCCTGACCATCCGCAGCGGGGACCGGGAAAAGACCGTGGTGCTGACCCTGTCGCTTGGGCTTTCCGAGGAATAGCCGTTGGGGCCCGACTTCGATATCTACCTGCTGTGCCGGCTGCTGCTGGCCTCGTTCCTGGGCGGACTGATCGGCCTGGAGCGGGAGATTCACGGCCGTCCGGCCGGGTTCCGGACCCACCTGCTGGTCTCGCTCGGCGCGTGCCTGTTCACCATCACCTCCATCGAGATCTACCGCATCTTCGGTAACTTCACCGGGGGGGCGGTCGGGGTCGACCCGGGGCGCGTGGCCGCCCAGGTGGTCACCGGTATCGGTTTTTTGGGGGCGGGCGCCATCATCAGGGAGCGCGCCTCCATCCGCGGGCTTACCACCGCGGCCTGCCTCTGGGTCGCCGCCGCTCTCGGCGTTGCCTGCGGCATAGGTCTATTTTGGCTTGCGGTTTCGGTCACCCTGGTGGCCCTGGCGAACCTGCTGCTGCTCAAGGAAGTTGAGAAACGGTTGTCGCGCGACACCTACGTGCTGGTCAAGGTGTGGGGTGAGGACCGGGCCGACTTCGTCACCCGCGTCTACGAGGCTCTCAGCGGCGCCGGGGTCGCGAGGGTGGACGCCAAACTGCAGAAGGACATCGAGCACGGCGTGATATTCATGGAGTTCCAGGTCAAGCAGCCCAAGAAATCGAGCGCGGCCGACCTCATGGCGCGCCTGAGCGTAGTGCACGGGGTAAAGAGGATCGGAATCGACTGACCCAAAAGGGGACAGGCTAGTTTTGCAACCGCTAGGCTGCATACAGATAGAAATGTAGCCTGTCCCCTTTTAATTCCCCGTTTAAAAGCAGGTAACAAAGGAAAGGAGAACAGAGCATGGCGGAACTGAAAGGAAGCAAGACGGAGAAGAACCTGCAGGAAGCGTTCGCCGGCGAGTCGATGGCGCGCAACAAGTACACCTACTACGCGGCGGTGGCCAAGAAGGAAGGGTACGAGCAGATCGCGGCACTGTTCCTCGAAACGGCCGACAACGAGAAGGAGCATGCCAAGCTGCACTTCAAGGCGCTCTCCGGGCTCGGCGACACCATCACCAACCTCAAAGCTGCGGCAGCAGGGGAGTACGCCGAGTGGGTGGACATGTACCCGCGCATGGCCAAGGAGGCCCGTGAAGAGGGGTTCACCGCCATCGCCGCCATGTTCGACGGCATTGCCGCCATCGAGAAGGCGCACCAGGAGCGTTACAAGGCTCTGCTCGCAGCGATAGAAGAGGGGACCGTGTTCAAGGAAGATGCCCCGACCAGCTGGAAGTGCCGTAATTGCGGCCACATCCACGAGGGGACCGACGCACCCGACATCTGCCCGGTGTGCCATCACCCCAAGGCGCACTTCGAGCGTCTCGCCGAAAACTACTGACCTGCCGGGGTGGGGGAGGCACCTTCTCCCTCACCCCTGTTCCGCTCCATCCCCGTTGGGCCTGCCTCCACGCTGCGTGCAGTTCATCCAAGACAGCAAAATCCCTTGTATACGGCAGACTTTACGTGTTATGATGCGGCGGTTTCTCATTAGCAAAGGAGGCTTGCATGGCAATCATCACAATTTCCAGGGAGATGGGTACCGGCGCCTACGCCATTGCCAAGGAACTGGCAAAGAAGCTCAAGTACACCCTCGTTGACCGGGTAAAGATCGAGGAACTGGCCCCTGCCTACGGGCTCACCCCCGAGATCCTGGAAAGGGTGGACGAGAAGCCGCCGTCCTATCGCACCGCCGAAGACCGCCTCCAAGCCGCGCATCTTGCCACCATGGAGCTCATCCTGCTGGACTGCGCCAAGAAGGGTAACGTGATCCTTTACGGAAGGGGGGCGCAGGATCTGATCAAGGTGCTCACCAACGTGCTGAGGGTCCGCTTCATTGCGCCCTTTGAGGACAGGGTGGAGAAGTTCGCCGAGAGGGAGTGGATCGATCCGGACCTGGCCCGCGAACTGATCAGGAGGAGCGATCACCAGTTGGGCGGCTTCATTCATTTCTACTTCAACCGCGACTGGAACGATCCGCTGGCGTACGACCTCATTTTCAATACCGAAGCTTCCAGCTCCCACGCCATGATCGAGGCCATCATCGCGGCCTCCAAGGATCCCCGCCTCAAGGAAGGGGAGGAGGAGTCTATGGCGCTGCTCGAGGACCTCATCATTGCCAAGAGGGTTGAGGCCGAGCTGCTCAAGTCTTCGCTGGCCCGTGCCCTCAAGTTCTGCATCAGCTGCGAGGACGGGGTGGTCACACTTGCCGGCCACGTGCAGACCGAGGAGGAGATCGAGGAAGCGATCGAACTGGCCCGGTCGGTCGAAGGCGTCACCGACGTCGAAAACGAGCTGGATGTGCTGAGCTACAAGCCGGTGAAAGACTAAGACTAAGATTAAGACTAAGATTAAGATTAAGATTAAGATTAAGATTAAGATTAAGATTAAGAATAACAAAGGGGCTGGAACGAGGAATACACCTCATCTCCAGCCCCTTTTTCATCATCTTATTAAATCTCAATGCAGTCTTAATCTTAATCTAGCCGTTAGGCTCTTTGTTTTTGCGCCCGATTCAGCGCCTCCACGCAGCTGTAGGGGATGGCCATACTCCCCTTGCCGGTGCCCATGCTGATCCCTTCCTCTATGCCGTGATAATCGGAGCCGCCGGTCCAGATCAGCCCCTTCTTTTCGGCCGTAGCTACCAGGAAGGCGCTTTCCTGCTCGTTGCAGACGTTGTTGAAGGCCTCGACGCCGGCAAGCCCCATCGTGCACAGTTCGTCGATGATGCGGTTCAGGGTGTCGCGGTCGTTGGTGATGGTGGTGGGATGGGCCAGCACCGCGACCCCGCCCAGCCTCTGCACCGCTGCCAGGGCCTCTTCCATCGGGAAGTAGCGCTTGGGGACGTCGCACGGGAGCAGGTAGCGCACGAAGGCGTCCTGCATGTCCCTGGCGTACCCCTTGCCCATGAGGACCTGGGCGATGTGGGGGCGACCCAGCGCCCCTCCCGCCAGTGCGGCCGCTTCGGCGCTGGATATGGGGGCTCTCCCTTCCGTCGCCAGCTTCTCGTTGATGCGTCCCACGATCGCCTCGCCGCGGGCCTCCCTGCGGTCCCTGAATTCCTTGAGAATCAACTGCAATTGAGCATCGCGGTGGTCGAGCAGGTATCCCAGCAGATGGACGTCCTTGAAGGAACTGTACGCCACCGAGAACTCCAACGCGGGCAGCACCTCCACGCCGGCGGCTGCGCCTGCCGCGACCGCCTCGTCGATGCCGTCCACCGTGTCGTGGTCAGCCAGCGCGATCGCCTTGAGGCCCAGCCCTTTGGCCATGGCCACCAGTTCGGTGGGGGTGCGTACCCCGTCGGAAAAGGTGGAGTGTAAATGCAGATCTACCAGTTCTTTCATGTATCTCCCTCATTTTTGATCTGGCCATTATAGGGGTTTCTCACGTTTGTGCAACCGTTAAGGATGCACTTAGCAGTTGCCTTGGCGGGTACCATCTTGTATAAGGAAGCATTACTTTTTGGAACAACAGGGGTGTGTGTGGCAAAGACCAAGGGGATGGCAGGAGCGGTATTCGCACTGTCCACGTTCATCATAGGGGGGATTCTCACTTTCACGGGATTGGGGCTCATAGCGTTTATGAAAAACCAGGATCTGCTTGGCTGGGGGGAAGGGCGCAGTATCGGTATACTGTTCGTGTGTGTGGGCCTTCTCGCTTCCATCATGGGCGTACTGGTAATGCGTGTGATCAACAACAGGTTGTAACATGAAGGACGACCAGATCCACCAGGCGATAGCGATCCTCACCGAGGCCGTCAAGGCGTGGGTGAGCCCCGCGGTGACCATCGTAGCCACCCAGGGCAAGGATCCTTTCAAGGTGCTGGTCTCCTGCATCCTGTCGCTGCGGACCCGCGACCAGGTCACCGCCGTGGCATCGGCCAGGATTTTTGCACTGGCGGATTCTCCGGAAAAGATGTCCCGCCTGGATGTGCCGCAGATCGAGGCCGCCATTTACCCGGTCGGCTTCTACCGCGTCAAGGCCGAGCAGATCCTCGAGATCTCGCGCTCCTTGTGTGAACTGTATCGGGGCGCGGTGCCGGACGACCTGGAAACGCTGTTGAAGTTCAAGGGGGTAGGGCGGAAGACGGCCAACCTGGTGCTCACCCTCGGTTTCGGCAAGCCCGGTATCTGCGTCGACATCCACGTGCACCGGATCTGCAACCGCTGGGGCTACGTCACGACCCGCACTCCGGAGCAGACTGAATTTGCCCTGCGAGAGAAGCTGCCGGCTGAGTACTGGATCATAATCAACGATCTTCTGGTAACTTTCGGACAGAACCAGTGCACGCCGCTTTCACCTAAATGCTCTACCTGCCCGTTGTACGATCTGTGTGATAGGGTGTCAGTTACTAAATCAAGATAAAACAGTGTTGCACAAACTGGCTCTTTGAGTATAATGGGGCCTTGAGTTTTTACAGCAAAGCGATAATGCTATCCGCTGGTGCCGAGCATCAGCCACTCTGGGGGGATTATGCTTAAGAAGATAGGTTTCGTCGGTCTGGGCACCGTCGGTGTTCACATGGCAGCTAACCTTGCCAAGTCGGACTACCAGTTAACGGTGTTTGACCAAGACGCAAATGCGATGGCTGAGCTTGCCAAGCTGGGCGTGAAAGTCGGCGAATCGCCGATGGCGACTGCCAAGGGGCAGGACCTGGTCATCGTGATCGTGCCGGAGAGCAAGTACCTGGTCTTTGGCGAGAACGGCGTCCTGGAAGGGATCGATCCCGGCACCATCCTGGTCGACATGGGCACCCACTGCCTGGAGACCATCGAGCGCATGGCCGAGGAAGCGAAGAAGCGCCGCGTCATGTTCCTCGAGGCGCCGGTGTGGGGGAGCAAGGAGCATGCGGCCAACGGGCTGCTGACCATCCTGGCCGGTGGCGACGAGGCCCTTTTGGGGCGCTGCCGCGAGCCGTTCTCCTATTTCGGCCTCAATATCATCCACATCGGCAAGATCGGCGACGCCACCCGCATGAAGCTGATCGTCAACCTGCTGCAGGCCGAGATGATGCAATCCCTCTCCGAAGGTCTCGTCTTCGGCGAGAAGATGGGCTTCAAGCCGGACAAGATCCTCGAGGTGCTCGACTCCGGCGGGGTTGCCTCGCCGCTGTTCCACTCCAAGGGGCGTTCCATTGCGCGCGGCGACTTCAGCCGTAACCTGGCGCTCAAGTACGTCGATTCGCAGATGCGGCGCGTACTGGAGATGGCCGAGAAGCTGGAGCTCGACCTGCCGGCCGCGAAGACCGTCTCCTCCATTTACGACCAGGCCGTCAAGGACGGCAGAGGCGAAGAGGATTTCTCCGCCATCGTGAAGCTGCTGCGCAAGTAATTACGTTCCGATACCGCTGTCAAAAGAGGCGCCCCCAAAAAGGGCGCCTCTTTTTTTTGTCCTGTAGGGGCGAATAAATCATTCGCCCTCTTTGCTGGAAGGGACTGGCTCCGCACCTGTCCCTCTAGCGGAACGCTCCATCCCGCTCTCCACAATATCGAAACATAAGGGGACAGGCACCTGGCGCCAGTCCCCCAAGCCCAAAGGGGACAGGCACCTGGCGGAGCCAGTCCCCCTCAAGCACCGCCCGAGCCTAACGTTCCCCTCTTTGCGAAGGGGGGACAGGGGGGATTTGCCTCTCCGCCGCCGCTGCGTCAAAGGCGGGCGAATAGTTATTCGCCCCTACAGACGGTCGTAACACCTCCTTTGATTTACAACTGCTGCTGAAAATGAAAAAAAATTGTGTGTACAAAAATCAGCCAGCTGCAGTAAAAATAGATATTCAATTTTTTAAAGCGCGATTGCAGCGGTTTTAGCATGTGCTAATTGTTGTTCGTGTGCAGTAATAACAATAAGCACTATTCACTGTTACGGTTATCAAAGCTGAACATAGTATTGTATAAGCCGTGACGTTATTACTACTACAGTAGTAATGGGAGAACTATGGGGAACACGAGAAACAAGAAGCTTATGTTGTTGGGGCTGTCTTTGAGCTTTTTGGCCGTCGCTGGCTACGGCTTCTATTCCTGGCAACAGTCACATGCGGACCATAGCAGGCAGATCAGCTACACCACCTTCATCCAGAAAGTTTCGGCCGGCAACATAGCCAAGGTGAGGATTGTCGGGGACGAGATCACCGCACACGCCAAAAACGGCGAAAAATTCAGTCTCTATCTCCCGGCCGGAGCCTACCTGGGCGATCTGCTCATCGCCAAGAAGGTAGACTTTTCCTCCACACCTCCTTCCGGCGGGCCGAACTGGTTCGAGATCGGCTTCCTGGTAGCCATAGGCATCTTCCTGTTTGCCATTTTGAGGCGTTTTACCGGTATCGGTAGGAGCCGCGCCCGCATGGTCGACTACTCCGAATCGACCACCCGTTTCGGCGATGTCGCCGGCGCCGAGGAGGCCAAGGCGGAACTGCTGGATACGGTCGAGTTCCTCAAGGACCCGGAGAAGTTCTCGACCTTGGGCGGCAAGATGCCCACCGGCGTGCTCCTCGTGGGCCCTCCGGGCACCGGCAAGACCCTGATCGCCAGGGCGGTCGCCGGCGAGGCCGACGTCCCGTTCTTCTCCATCTCCGGTTCCGAGTTCGTTGAGATGTACGTAGGCGTGGGGGCTTCCCGCGTCAGGGACCTCTTCGCCCAGGCCAAGAAGGCCGCACCCTGCATCGTCTTCATCGACGAGATCGACGCGGTGGGGCGCAAGCGTGACGCCGCCGCTGGTGGCGGCGCCAGCGACGAGCGTGACCAGACGCTGAACCAGTTGCTGGTGGAGATGGACGGCTTCGAGGTCAACTCCGGTGTGGTGGTGCTGGCTGCCACCAACCGACCCGAGATCCTGGACGCCGCGCTGCTCCGTTCCGGGCGCTTCGACCGCCAGGTAACTGTCGGTTCCCCCGACATCAGGGGGCGCGAAGCCATCCTCAAGGTGCACGCCAAGAACGTCCCGCTGCACGACGAGGTCGACCTGATGGTGATCGCCCGCGGCACTCCCGGCTTCTCGGGCGCCGACCTGGCCAACGTGGTCAACGAGGCCGCCATTCTCGCCGCGCGCTCCAACAAGGGCGTGGTGGAGATGATCGACTTCGACCTGGCCAAGGACAAGGTGCTTATGGGCGCCGAGAAAAAGTCCATGGTCCTCTCGGACAAGCTGAAGCTTTCCACCGCGTACCACGAGGCGGGCCACGTGCTGGTCGCCAAACTGACCCCGGGTTCCGATCCGGTGCACAAGGTGACCATCATACCCAGGGGCAGGGCGATGGGGGTGACGGTGCAGATCCCCGAGGACGACATCTACTGCTACACCAAGGAGATGCTGGTCGCCCACCTCAAGGTGCTCATGGGGGGACGCGCCGCCGAGGAGCTGATCTACAGCACGACCACCACCGGAGCCGGCAACGACCTGGCGCGCGCCACGGACACCGCGCGCAGGATGGTCAGCGAGTGGGGCATGTCGCGTGCCTTCGGCCCGGTCGCTTTCGGGCATAACGAGAACACCGACAACGGCGGGAAGAAAGGCTTCAGTGACGTCACCGCGCGCGAGATGGACAACGAGATCCGCTCCATCGTCAGTGGTTGTTACCAGGACGTCGTGACCCTGTTGCAGGCCAACATGGACGCACTGGAGCGGCTGACCAGGGAACTGGTAGTCAAAGAGACCCTTGACGCTGCAGAGATCGACGCCATTCTCGGATTCGGCGGCGACGACAGCGACGAGCCCATATCTGCAGCAGCCTAACCACTCCTGTCCGCGACCAACCGGGGGGACCGGCGCGCTCTTCACCAAGCGCCTGTCCCCCCTCACTTTTCCCGCCAGCAGCAAAAGCTTGCCCCCCCAGCCGATCGATGTTATGAAAGAGCCTGGCTTTGGCCGATCAGAATCGAGGAGCACCCGATGACCAATAACGACGTCTTCCGCAGACTGCGCTATGCGCTCAACCTCAACACCCAGGCTGTCGTGGAGGCTTTCCGCCTGGCGGACATGAAGATGGGGCAGGCTGACATCACCAGCCTGGTCAAGAAGGACGACGAGGAAGGGTTCCGCGAGTGCGGCGACGACGTTCTGCAGGCCTTCCTGGACGGCCTGATCGCGTTGAAGCGGGGTAAGCGCGAAGGGGCGGAGGGCAAGGCGGCAGCGCCAGCGGAGCAGCTGACCAACAACGACATCCTCAAGAAGATCCGCATTGCACTGAGCCTGAAAGAGGACGAGATGCTGGCGATCTTCAAGCTGGCCAAGTTCCCGGTTTCCAAATCCGAACTGAGCGCGGTCTTTCGTGCCAAGGGGCAGGAAAACTACAAGCCCTGCGGCGACCAGATGCTGCGCAATTTCCTGAAGGGGCTGACCATGAAATACCGGGAAGGTGCCCAGAACTAAAGGCTGAAGGGAGGTTCGCTTGGACCGTCACGAAGTCGAAGATGCCGCCGCCGCGGCCGGAACTGCCGAAGCCGAAGCTGCCGAAGCTGCCGAAGCTGCCGAAGCTGCCGAAGCTGCCGAAGCTGCCGAAGCTGCCGAAGCGGAAACTGCCGAAATTGCTGCTGCGGGAAATACCAAAGTCAAAGCTGCCGAAGTCGTCGACCCGGTTGCCATCGCCACCGGCTTAGCAGTAGTACGCAAGCGCCGCTGGTGCCTCTGGATCGTCCTCATCGTTTACCTGCCCACCATGTACGTGACCCAGAAGATTACCCATTCCTTCAGCGGATCCATGCCGGTGTTTTTCTGCTGGTTCGCGGTGCTGCTTGGCGTCATGTTCTATTCCGCCACCGCTCGTTGCCCGCGCTGCCGCAACTATTACCACATGCACGGCATGATGCTGCTTTACCTGCGCAAGTGCCTGCACTGTCAACTTCCCCTCACCGCCGACAAAGGCGACAAGCTCTAGGGCGGGGTTGCTCCTTTTCCCTGGGCCGTTTCACTGTAAGCCCTCTGCGCCCTGTCCACCACTGAGAGCTCCGCCTCCAGTGCGTACAAGAGGCTGTCCCCATCCACCTCGCTCTTGCGCATCAATACTTCCATGTCCCTCACCCCTTGCTCGCTCAACTCATGGGACAGGTACTCCTCAATGGCCTCGATGTCGAATTCGAAGGCGCGGTAGGCGCGCTGTACCGCCTGCCCCTGCTCGGCGATGGGCTCGAATGCGTCTCCCAATTCCATGCGCGGCAGCCGCGCATTGCGCGAAAGCCTCGGGTAGCGGCACTCTCCGGCGGATTTTTCCGCCTCGACCAGGTAGGAGTTCCCCTGGTAGTTCATCCCGTCGGCGTGCTGCACCAGTTTTTCACCGGCACCGGTCATGGTGTTGACTTCTTCCCTGAAGGCCCGGTAGGCCCGCGGCAGGTCGGCCTCGTCGGCGAACTTTATATCCTCAAGCGCCTTACGTGTTTCCTGTGTCTTTAGCTGTGCGTACTGCAGGTCCTCCTGCACCGTCTGCAGCGAGGCACTGCTTCCTTGCCGCGATCCACCCCACCACGATGTGCATCCCGTCAATGAAATCCCAATGAAGACTACTGCCAGCCAAACGAGAGAGCGCGGTGAGTTCAGTTGTCTCATGACAGGCTCCTGTTATGCTAATGCGATTGGTTAATCGTACTTAATGTGCAGCAGGTGTCAACGCGGCTGGTGGAACAATATCCATGCCGCCGTATGAGCCGTGCTGGCTACGACTCTTACCAAGAAGGCGCTGCGGCAGAATGTGCTTTTTGGTAAAATGAGCGTACTTAGCTCTCATGCTAATGAGACTGAAAGCGCTTCAATTACAGCTGCGTTTGCCGTTTTCATTGGTGATCAGCAGCGTGGAGGAGATCATGAAAAAGTATCTTTTGGCTTTGATGATGACACTGGTGGCGCAAGGAGCCGGGGCCGCCGTGGTTGGGCACAACGTGGAGTACCGCCAGGGGGACACGGTCCTCGAGGGCTACCTGGCCTATGACGACACCATCAAGGAGAAGCGCCCCGGCGTGCTCATCATCCATGAATGGACCGGCGTGAGCCCATACGAGAAGATGCGTGCCGAGCAGCTTGCCAAGCTGGGGTACGTTGCCTTTGCCGCCGACATCTATGGCAAGGGGGTGCGCCCGGTCGGGCCCGAGCAGGCGGCCAAGGAAGCTGCCAAGTACCGGGGTAACGACCGGAGCCTGATCCGCGCACGTGCCGCGGCTGGGCTTGAGAAGCTGGCGGGGTTACCCAAGGTCGATCCCAGGCGGATGGCGGTCATGGGGTACTGCTTCGGCGGCACGGCCGCGCTGGAGTTGGCCAGAAGCGGCGCCGACGTGCTCGGTACGGTCAGCTTCCACGGCGGGCTTAGCACTCCCAACCCGGCCGACGCCAGGAACATACGCGGCAAGGTGCTCGCGCTGCACGGAGCCGACGACCCGTACGTGAAGCCGGACGAAGTGGCCGCGTTCCAGAAGGAGATGCGGGACGCCAAGGTCGACTGGCAGATGAACTTTTACGGCAACGCCGTGCACAGCTTCACCAATCCGAAGTCAGGCAATGACAACAGTAAAGGGGCCGCCTACAACGAGAAGGCCGACCGGCGCTCCTTCGAGGCCATGAAGCTGTTCTTCAACGAGATATTCGCAAATCGTTGAAAGGCAAAAGAAGTGGTGATCATGGGTGGCGCTCCGCCCCTGGTCCACCGGACGCTGTAGGGGCAAATAATCATTTGCCCAGCCCCGGTGCCCGACCACCGCGTTCGGCCAGAGCGGCATCTGTGCGGCAGAGGGGGCGAATGATTATTCGCCCCTACGTTGATACCGTGCAGACATAGCGGATTCGACCGATTCAGTTAGATACCGTGCAGACATGGGCGGATCGTTCGAGGGCGTGCAGAAATGGCGGATCCAACCGATAAATCGCCGCACCAACAAGGCCTGCAACGCTACCGGGAGATGCGGGACTTTAGCCGCACCCCCGAGCCCTCCGGTTCACAATCGCCTCCCGGTGACATCTTCGTGGTACAAAAGCACGCAGCCTCCCACCTCCACTACGACTTCCGCCTGCGCCTGCACGGCGCCCTCAAAAGCTGGGCCCTCAGCAAGGGCCCATCCCTCGATCCGGGCCAACACAGGCTCGCCAGCCAGACCGAAGACCATCCCCTGGACTATGCCTCCTTCGAAGGAATCATCCCCGCCGGCAACTACGGCGCCGGCACGGTGCTGATCTGGGACCAGGGCACCTGGGAACCCTTGGAAGGCGGGAAGGGTGATTACTACCGCGGCAGGCTGCATTTCATACTGCACGGGGAGCGGCTCAAGGGGCGCTGGACCCTGACCCGGCAGCAGGACGATCCGAAGAAGTGGATGCTCACCAAGGACAACGACGAGTACGCCACCCAGCAGGACCCGCTCAGCCAGGAGACCAGCGTGGTCAGCGGACGAACGCTCGAGGAGATTGCGCAGGACCGGGACCGGCTCTGGACCTCGGACCAGGGGGAGGTCGCTTCCCGTGCCGGCTTCGGGCACGTCCCGGGAGGGAGTCTCCCCGCCTATCTTGAACCGCAGGCTGCCACGCTGGTGGAGCAGGTGCCGGTTGGAGACGAATGGCTGCATGAGATAAAGTACGACGGCTACCGCATGGTGTGCCGGATCGACAAGCCGGGCAACGGGGTCCGTTTCTACAGCCGGAAGGGGTACGACTTTACCGGGCGGCTCAAAAGCCTGAAGCAGGCGATGCTGGCTCTGCCGCTTGAGCAGGGATGGTTCGACGGCGAAATCCTCGTTTTCAGCGCCTCGGGAGGGAGCGATTTTCACGCGCTGCAGCAGGCGTTCAAGGAAGGGAAGGAAGCCGGCATCGTCTACCTGGTCTTCGACCTGATGAACTACGAAGGGTATGACCTGAGGGGGGCGCCGCTGGTCGAGCGCAAGGCGCTCTTGCAGGAGTTGCTTCCCCCGGACGGCCCGGTGCGGTTCGTGGATCACGTGGTAGGGCAGGGGAGAGAATTCTTCGCCGCCGTATGCGAGCAGCGCCTGGAAGGGGTACTCTCCAAGCGTCTTGACGCGGAGTACCAGTCGCAACGGACCAAGACGTGGCTCAAGGTGAAGTGCGCGCAGCGTCAGGAGTTCGTGGTCGGCGGCTTCACCGAGTCCGATGCCGGGCGTCCTTTCGGCTCCATGCTCGCCGGCTACTACAACGACAGGGACGAACTGGTCTTTGCCGGGAAGATCAAGACCGGGTACAGCATCGATGCAAGCCTGGCGCTGTTGCAGACCATGCAGCCTTACGAGCAGCCCGAGCCTTCCTTCGTGAACCCGCCCAGCGGCGAGGAGTACCGGAACCCGCACTGGCTGAAACCCGAGCTGGTTGCTGAAGTGGCCTTTGTGGAGCTTTCGGGGAGCGGCTTGCTGCGTCATGCCTCGTTTAAGGGGCTGCGGGAGGACAAGAAGGCGATCGAGGTGCGGTTGGAGGAGCCCGAACTGCTGCAGGACGAACCGGTGCCACCCACCCCCCAGCCCCCTCCCGCCTTCGCGGACCGGAGCGCTACGGCGCGCAGGCCCGTCAAGGGAGGGGGAGTCCCATCTGTCGACGATGTCCACGACGTCCACCACGTCCGCCATACCGGCGAACAAGCCGAGGCGCCGCCCTCACCCCCGCCCCTCTCCCGGAGGGCGAGGGGAGAACTACCGCGGCCGGGGAAGGTGGTGCCGGTGTTCCCCCACGAGCGCATTACCCGGGAGGACATAGAGCGCTACTACGAAGCGGTGGCCCCGCGCATGCTCCCTTACCTGGCCGACCGGCCGCTGACGCTCATCTCCTGCCGCACCAACATCTACGCCTGCAAGTTCACCAAGCACGCGACCAACATCCCCGCGCCGGTCAAGGCGGTGGACGCCGGACACGAGGAACGCTACATCGCCATTGATTCGTGGCCCGCGCTGCAGGTCCTGGTACGGTTGGGCGTGGTCGAGATCCATGCCTGGCAGTCGCGCTACACCGACCTGGAACACCCCGACCGGATGCTCTTCGACCTCGACCCGCCCGAAGACGAGAGCCTGCCGTGGGAGCGCCTCGTCGAGGCGGCACTGATGCTGCGCATCCACCTGCAGGAGTACGGTCTGGAGAGCTACCTGCAGACCACGGGAGGGAAAGGGTACTACGTGGTGGTGCCGCTTCTTCCCGCTGCCGCCTGGCCGGAGATGACCGGCTTCTCCAAGCGGATTTCCAAGGAGATGGAGGCGAAGTACCCGGACCGTTTCACCGCCCAACTCGCCAAGGAGAAGAGAGGGGGGCGGATCTACCTGGACTGGATGCGCAACGGCCGGGGCGCCAACGCCGCGGAGCCTTATTCACTGCGGGCCCGCCCCGGTGCGCCGGTCGCCACGCCGATCACCTGGGAGGAAATGGTGGCCGGGGCAAGGCCCGCCTACTTCAACCTGCGCAACATCCCTGAACGCCTCGCGGCACTATCGCAGGACCCGTGGCCGGGATACTTCGAGCTTCGTCAAAAGTTGCCAGGTTAGAGAGCTTGACTTGCCCCCGCGGGCGGCGTTATACCTGTGCAATTCACTTTTCCCGGAGCATGCATGCCCGTTCGCTTCATCCACACCTCCGACGTTCATCTCGGCAAGACCTACCGCGCCTCCGGCTGTGACGCCCAGCGTTACCAGGACTTCTTCACCACCTTCGCCGCCATCGTCACCGACGCCGTGCGCGAGCAGGTCGACTTCGTCCTCATCGGCGGCGACCTGTTCCACACCGGCCAGATTCTCCCCAGGACCTTCGCCAAGACCATCGAGATCCTGCAGCCCTTGAAGGATGCCGGCATCCCCTGCCTTGCCGTGGAAGGTAACCACGACTGGATCCACCGCCGCGACAGCATCTCCTGGATGGAAGCGCTCTCGCAGTTGGGCTACATCTACCTGCTGCGCCCCTCCAGGAGCGCCGATGGCGGCTACCTCTTCGACGCGTTCGACCCGGAGCAGGGGAGCGGCGGGCACATCGAGGTCAAAGGGGTGAACATCTACGGCCTCGGTTATATCGGCTCCCAGGCGGGCAACCATGTCCCCCGCATTTGCGACGCCATCAGCACCAGGCGCAACATCCTGCTCTTCCACGTCGGTGTCTGGACCTATTCTCCGGTCGAGATCGGCAACATAAAGCCCGAAGAGGCGCAACCCCTGGCGGCATGCTTCGATTACGTCGCTCTGGGCCACGGGCATAAGCCCTACATCGTCAACGATGCCGACGGTCGCCCCTACGCCTTCAACCCCGGCTCGCCCGATTGCGTCAACTTCGGGGAGGAGCGCTACGACAAAGGGTACTACCTGGTCGCGCTGGATCAGGACGGGAAGGTTCAGCATGAATTCCGCCGCACCACGCCGCGGCCGATGCTGGTGGTCACCGCCAACCTGGACGGGGCGGGCAACGCAACGGACGCCCTGGAGCTGTTCAAAGCTCAAATGGCGCAGAAGCTCGCCGGTTGCGCGGATGACCGGGCACCGCTTGTCGAAGTGCGCCTGGCCGGTAAGGTTGGTTTCCACCCCTTCGAGTTGAGCCGCGACCGTCTGCGCGCGTCGCTGTGCGAGATCTGCGAGCCGTTGCACCTGGAGATCAAGAACCACCTCTCCCTGGTCGCCGGCGGGGGAGGGGAGGAGAAGGTCAAGAAGAGCCTCGCTGAGATAGAGCGGGACGTCTTGGGCGAGCTGATCGGGGCCAACAGCCACTACCAGGGGCGCGTGGATGAATTGACGCGCCTGAGCCTGGCGCTGCGGGACCTGGTGCTCAAGGGAGACGTGGAAGGCGAGGAGCTTTTAAGTCTGCTCTCTTCGGGAGGTGACCAGTGCGCATAGTCTCGGTCCACCTCAGGAACATCAAGTCGCACCGCGACAAGGAACTGGTCTTCTCCCCGGGGATCAACGTCCTTTCCGGCGCCAACGGCTCGGGCAAGAGCACCATCTTCGAGGCGATCGGCTACGCCCTCTTCGGCGTCGACGCCAAGGATTTCGTCTCCAATGCGGAACGCTTCCTTACCATCGGCGCCAAGCGCGGCGAGATCGCAGTAGTTTTCGAACCCGCGCCGGGCGAGATGTACCGGGTGACGCGCACCGTGGGGGCTGCCGGCAAATGGCTCCTGGCCAGGGAGATCGGCGGCGAGTTCGAAGTCGAGGAACACGCCAACATGGAGGAGACCGAGGCGCGTATCGCGCAACTGCTCGGACTCTCCGCCGGGCGGCCGCTGTCGGAACAGTTCAAGCTGGTGATCGGCCCCTTCCAGAACGACTTCCTCGGCCCCTTCGTGATCAAGCAGCCCGCCAAGCGCCAGGATGCCTTTGACGAGATCCTCGGCATCGATGCATGGCGCAAGACACAAGACAAAACAAAGGTTTTGACCAGCACCATTAAGGCAAAGGTCGACGTGCTGCAGGCCGAGGTGGATAGCAAGTCGGAGCAGGTTGCCGTCCTCCCCGCCAAGGAAGAGGAGCTGGCGCTCCTACGGGCGCAGGGCGAGTCCAAGCGGACCGAGCTGGCGACGAAGACCGCGGAGCTTGAGCATGCGACGGCCTTGTTGGCCACGCTGGAGTCGAAGAAGGAGGCGATCCAGGCCATCCAGCAGGAGGTGCAGGGGCTGGAAGAGCGGGTCGAATCCGGCAAGAACTACGTCTCCACCCAACAACTGCTGGTCGAGCAATCGCGTCAGGCGGCGGCGGTGGTCGCGGCGTCGGCCGCGGGGAAGCAGGGATACGACGCGGCCGAGGCCAAGCTCAAAGAACTGCGCGAGCAGCAACAGCAGAAGCATCAACTGGAAAAGAAGCTTGCCGACCTGGAGCGGGAGCAGGGGAGCGTTCAGGCGATGTTGGACGCGGAGAGCCGCGAACTCGAACTGGCCAGGTCGACGATGGACGCGGAGCGCACGCGCCTGAAGAGCGACCAGGACGCACTGGCGACGGCCCTGGCGGAGCAGAAAAAGCTCGAGACCGTGGCGGCCCAGGGACTGGCTGCGGCGGAGCAGAGCCGGATTCTTTTCCGCAAGCTCCCCATGCACAACCTTGAGACGACGCTCCCGTACCTCAACGTCGCCCTGAGCCGGATCGAAGATATCGACCGGCAGATCAGCGAACGCGAGAGCGTGTTGGCGGGGGCTGCGCCGCTCAAGGCGGAGGCAGAACAGTTGGCGGCGCGCCAGCTTCAACTGGAGCAGATCCAGACGCAGCGGTCCGAACTCGCCGGGCGCAGGCATTCCCTGATCGAGGGGCGCGACAAGATCGGGGCAGGGGCCTGCCCGTTCTTCCAGGAGCCCTGCCAGATCCTGCAGGGGGGTGACCCGGCAGATCTCTTCGATGCCCGCATCGCCGCCCTCGATGATGAGATAGCAGCCCTGGACCGTAAGGCGGCTGACCTAGCGGCACAGGTCAGCACCGCGCAGCAGGCCGCTCGTGAGTTGGCAGGGGTGGAGCAGGTGGCCCTGGAGTTGACCAAGGCGGGGCTGGAGCGGACCAGGCAGGAGGAAGAATTCAGCCGCAACTACGCCCAGATCGCCACACCAGCACTTCGTGCTCCGCTTGAAGAGTGGTTGGCAACTGCCGGTGTTACCGGGATTTCTCTTGCGGAATTGTCCGGCGCCGACGTCGAACTGGCGGCCGCACCACAGCAGCGCCGGAGCGCACTGGCCCAGGCGACGGATGCCTGGCAGGGTGTTATCAGCAAGCTGGAAACGGCCCTGGAAGAGCGTGTGAAGCAGGCGGCCGAGCCGGTCCAGGAATGTGCACGCAAGCTCGCCGAACTGTCGGCACGAGGGGAGGCGCTGGAACAAAAGGAGCGCGAGATGGCCGACGCGCAAAAAAAGGCTGTCCTGCGCGAGCAGTCTGTGGCGCAACACGGCGCGCGGCTTGCCGCGTTGCTCACGGAGGTGGGAGCGCGGAAAACCGAAGTCGCCGCTTTCGCCGATGTGGAGCGGAGCCTGAAGGACGCCGAGGAAGAGCTGGTTCGTTTCCAGCCCGCGCGCGATACCTACATCGCCAACCAGAAGGCGGCGGAAGAGCTGGGCAAGCACCAGGAGACGCTGGAGAAATACCAACGTGGACTGCAGGCGCTCGCCACGACACTGGCCGCCAAGCAGGCCGAACTGGCAAAGCTCGTGGCCGATTATCGCCCTGAGCAGCACGAGGCCGCGAAGAACGATCGCGAGCAACTGGTGATGGCGGCTACGAGGCTGAAATCCGAGATTGGCGCCATAGCCGAAGGGGTGGTGCGGCTGGAAGGGGAGACCTCGGCGCTGCGCGCCGTCGCCGCCGAGATCGAGCAGAAACTGGCGGCCATCGAGAAGCTGAAGGAGCAGGCCGACCTGGTCAAGTTCCTGCGCAACCAGGTCTTCAAGAATGTATCGGCCCAGCTTTCCGAGCGGTTCCGCGAAGAGATCAGCTTCCGCGCCGACCGCATTTACCGCAGCATCAGCGAGTCCGACGAGGAACTGCTCTGGGGCGAAAATTACCAGATCGTGCTCAAGGACATGGTGGACGGTAACATGAGGGAGCGCAGCGACGACCAGCTCTCCGGAGGGCAGATGATGAGCGCCGTCGTGGCGCTGCGCCTGGCCCTGCTGCAAACCATCGGCGCCCGCATCGCCTTCTTCGACGAGCCCACCTCGAACCTCGACGCCGAGCGGCGCGAGAACCTGGCCAAGGCCTTCCGCGCCATCGACGTCGGCCAGGAGGAAGTCACCGAACACTGGTACGACCAGCTCTTCCTGGTCAGTCACGACGTGAGCTTCACCGAGATTACCGACCAGACCATACAACTCGACTAACCCTCATTCATACGCCCCCTCTCCCTCTGGGAGAGGGCTGGGGTGAGGGCGCTGCAATAGGCGATGATCCCCCTTCGTGGTACCTCCCTCACCCGCCCTTCGGGCACCCTCTCCCGGAGGGAGAGGGCATTAGCGGAAGATTTTCGCGCGTTGCTAATCAATAAGGACATTTGTTCATGAATAACAAACACCGTGGAGCCTGGTTCATCGTCGCGTCGGCGGCGGGATTCGCCACGCTCGGCATCCTCATAAAAAGCGCGTTCGCCGGCGGCGCCAATATCAGCACGGTACTGGCCGGGCGTTTCCTGCTGGCTGGCCTCTTTCTCTTCGGCATCCTGCGCGCCCGCGGCATCAACTGCAGCCTGGACCGCAGGACCGCGCTGCAGCTCATCCTCATGGGCGCGGTCGGCTACGGCGGCATGTCCGGGCTTTACGCCAACGCCATCCATTACCTCCCCGCGTCGCTCACCGGCATGCTCCTGTACACCTATCCCGCCCTAGTCACCATTCTGGCGCTGATCGTGGGGGACGAGCGCTTCAACGCGCCCAAGGGGATCGCACTCGTGGTCTGTTCGGTAGGACTCGTCCTGGTGCTGGGGGCGTCGTTCGAAGGGGCGCAGCTTGCAGGCGTCCTTTCCGTCCTTGGGGCCGCGGTGATCTACAGCTGCTACATCATCATCGGCAATCGAATCCTCAAGAACATCGATCCCATGGTGACCTCGCTCTGGGTCTGCACCGCCGCCGGGCTTGCCTTCTTCTGCTATGGCGCCGCCAAGGGTGAATTGATCCTGGATGTTAGCCTGCGTGGGTGGCTTTCCATCGTCGGTATCGCCGTCTTCCCGACGTTGTTCGGCGTCATGGGATTCTTTGCCGGCCTGCGCCTGATCGGCGCCACCAACGCCTCCATCATCAGCATGTTGGAGCCGCTGATCACCGTGCTCCTGTCCGTCATCCTGCTCGGCGAGCGCATCACCCCGCTGCAGGGATTCGGCGGTGCTGTGCTCCTTTTCGGCGGGTTGATCCTGCAGCTTTGGGGGCACGAGGCAAGGCACGAGACGGTCACAGAAGTTTAGAGGACCGTCGGCTTTCGTCCACTCTCCCTCTCCCCCCGGGAGAGGGTTGGGGTGAGGGCACTGCCTTAGGCTAGATATCGCTTCGTGGCGCCGCCCTCACCCGGCCTCCGGCCACCCTCTCCCAGAGGGAGAGGGGACACGGTGAAGCGCTCATCCCCGCCAATCGCCTGCTATCGTTGACTTTCCGGCACCGATCTGCTAGAGACATAGGGCTTGTAGCTAACCCGGCTTAAAGGAAGACATGGAAGAGTTCTTCATAAAGTTGTCCATCATGTTGGTTCCCGCGTTGATGGCAATTACCTGCCATGAGGTGTCGCACGGCTGGGTCGCAGACAGGTTCGGCGACAACACGGCGAGATACCTGGGGCGCCTGACGCTCAACCCGCTGAAACACCTCGATATCCTGGGCACGCTGATGATCTTCGTGATCGGGATCGGTTGGGCCAAACCGGTGCCGGTCAACTTCGGCAACCTGCGTCACCCCAAACGGGACATGATCTGGGTCGCAGCCGCCGGCCCCATCACCAACTTCTGCCTGGCAACGGTTTCGGCTGTTGCCATGCGCGCCGTGATAGCCGGCACCCAGGGCGCCGCCGACGGGTCGATGCTGGCCGCCTTCGCCGACCCGATCACCCTGATGCTTGCGTTCTCGGTCTACATCAACCTGCTGCTGGGCGTGTTCAACCTGATCCCGGTGCCGCCCCTGGACGGGGGACGGGTCGCGGTCGGATTGCTGCCGTACGGGCTGTCCATGGCGCTGGCAAGGGTGGAGCCGTTCGGCATGATCATCATCGTGGCGTTGGTGTTTCTAACCAATGCCTTTAGTTATGTAATTGCACCCGCCCTCAACTTCGGCGTGCACCTGCTGGCCGGTCCCTACGCGAACCTGGTCTTCGGTGTCACCAAGCTGATGATGAAGGGGTAGGGGAGCAGAATCCAAAAAGGAGTTCGATTCTATGAGCAACAACCGTATCGTTAGCGGCATGAGACCGACCGGAAAGCTGCACCTGGGGCACTACCACGGGGTTCTGTCCAACTGGATGGAACTGCAGCGCAACTTCGAGTGCTTCTTCTTTGCCGCCGACTGGCACTCGCTGACCACCGAGTACGCCAGCACGGACGGTATCCAGGACAGCATCAACGAGATGGTGCTCGACTGGCTCGCTTTCGGAATCGACCCGGAGCAGAGCGTGATCTTCAAGCAGAGCCGGGTGCCGCAGCATGCGGAGCTGAACCTGATCCTCTCCATGATCACCCCGGTCTCCTGGCTGGAGCGCAACCCGACCTACAAGGAGATGCAGGAGAACCTGACCACCAAGGACCTCTCCACCTTCGGCTTCCTCGGCTACCCGGTGCTGATGGCTTCCGACATCATCGTGTACAAGGCCGCGCGCGTCCCCGTGGGGCAGGACCAGATCCCGCACCTGGAGATCACCCGCGAGATCGCCCGCCGCTTCAACTACCTCTACGGCGAGGTCTTCCCGGAGCCGGCCGCGCTCTTGACCGAGACCCCGAAGGTGCTGGGCATCGACGGCCGCAAGATGAGCAAGAGCTACGGCAACGCCATCTTCCTGTCCGATGACGCCGAGGAGACCAGGAAGAAGGTCATGTCCATGGTCACCGACACCCTGCGCCCCTTCAAGCGTGATCCGGGCGAGCCGGACCGCTGCGTGGCCTTCACCCTGCATTCCCTCTACGTCGATGCCGACAAGCGTGCCGAGATCGTCGAAGGGTGCCGCGGCGCGCAGCTTGGCTGCGTAGACTGCAAGAAGATCCTGGCCCAGGCCATGGTCGATACCCTGGCGCCGTTCCGCGAGAAGCGCGTGGAGCTGGCCGAGAAGCCGGGCCTGGTGGATGAAGTGCTGGCCGAAGGGAGCCGCAAGGCCGAAGTCGTCGCCAAGCAGACCATGGACGAGGCCCGCGCGGCGCTCAAAGTCTAACGGCTTTAACGGCTTTAACGGACGTTCAAGGTTCAACGTTCAACGTTCGATGTACCTTCTGCCTGTGGGGAGCGGCATCTCGGCGGCACCTTTGTCACGTTGAGCGGTCAGGGGAGTAACAAGTAACGGCGACCTCGCCCGTCGCGGAAATCCCTCTCGAACGTTGAACATTGAACGTTGAACCGCTTTTTAGGAGTTTTTTTGTCGCTCGAAGAGATGCAAAGCAACCTTTTCTCCGAAGCCCTGGAGCAGTCGTACCGGGTGCAGATCGAGGAGTTCGAGGGACCGTTGGACCTCCTGCTCCACCTCATCAAGAAGAACGAGGTGGACATCTACAACATCCCTATCGCTGCCATTACCAGGCAGTACCTCGACTACATGGAGATCATGAAGGATCTCAACCTGGATATCGCGGGTGAGTTCCTCGTGATGGCGGCGACGCTGCTGCAGATCAAGTCGCGCATGCTCCTGCCGGTTACCCCGGAGGAGGACGCCGATGGCGAGGTGGAGGACCCGCGCGCGGAACTGGTGCGGCGCCTCCTGGAGTACCAGCGCTACCGCGACGCTTCGCAGATGCTCAACTGCCGCAACCTCCTGGGGCGCGAGGTCTTTGCCCGCAAGTTCGACTCCCCCGAACTGGGTGAACTGGATCCGGTGGAAGAGCCGGCCGACGTCGAGCTGTTCGAGTTGATCGAGGCCTTCCAGAAGGTGCTGGCGCGCGTCTCGGTCGACACCTTCCACGACGTCGTAGCCGACGGCATCTCCATCGCCGACCGCATCGGCGAAGTGCTCTCCATCCTGCATGCCGAGAAGACCGTCTGTTTCGACTCGCTCTTCAACACCGGCATGACCCGCGATCTCCTGGTGGTCACCTTCCTCTCCATCCTCGAGCTGTGCAAGCTCAAGCTGATCAAGGTAGTGCAGATGGACAGCATGGGCTCCATCTGGCTCCATCTGGCAGCCAAAGAGGAAGGAGAGGGTGAGGGAGGCGAAGAGGGCGAGGGCGTTGCGGAAGGGACTGGCTCCGTTTAGGTGCCTGTCCCTCTAGCGGAACGCTCCATTCCGCCCAGCCACGTTACCCAACCCCTAAGGGGACAGGCACCTGCAAGCCCCTCTCCCTCCGGGAGAGGGTGCCCGAAGGGCGGGTGAGGGAGGTGCCACGAAGGAGGATCATTGCCTATTGCAGCACCCTCACCCCAGCCCTCTCCCGGAGGGAGAGGGGGGTTGGCATCTTGGCGGAAGTTCATCGCTAGTCAGGTTTGGTTTTTAAGGTCTACGGAGGCATCTGTTGTCGGGAAAGTCGCTAAAAGGAATCGTTGAAAGCATCCTGTTCGTCCACGACCAGCCGCTCACGCTGGACCGGTTGGCCGGCATCCTGGAGGAGTACGACCGTGCCGACCTGCGCGCCGCGCTGGACGAGTTGATCCAGGATTACGAAACCGCCGAGCGCGGCATAGTGTTGATCCAGGTGGCCGGGGGCTACCAGCTGCGCAGCCGTCCCGAGCACGGCGACTACATCCGCAGGCTCAACAAGACCAAAGGCGTGAAATTCAGCCAGTCCGCCCTGGAGACACTGGCCATCGTCGCCTATCGCCAACCCATCACCCGCGCCGAGGTGGAGTACCTGCGCGGCGTCGATTCCGGCGGGGTCATGAAGAGCCTCCTGGAAAAGAAGCTGCTGCGCATCATGGGCAAGAAGGACGTTCCCGGCAAGCCGCTCATCTACGGCACCAGCCGTGAATTCCTGGAACTCTTCGGCCTGAAGGACCTGAACCAGCTCCCGACGCTCAAGGAGATCCAGGAACTGGTGCCGCCCGATCCGTTCGCCGACCAGCCGGCGCTCCCGCTGGGATCCGGCGTTGCCACCGACTCCGCGCCTGCCGCCGACTCTGTGGAAACCGACGCTTCCCTCGAATCCGTTGATTCCATTGACTCCTTGGAACCCGTTGAAGGGTAATCGCTGCTGAGTTAAAATATTGCCTGGTGCGCTGTTCATTAGCATTTCCGCAAAAGGAGGCTGGTATGGTACGGCAACCTGCAGTAGCTGGTAAGTTCTACACCGGCGATCCCAACCGGCTCCGCCGGGAGCTCGCAGAGATGATGCCGCAGGGTGAGACCCGCAAGGCAATCGGCATCATTGCCCCGCATGCGGGCTACGTCTATTCCGGCAAGGCGGCAGGCAAGGTCTACGCCGCGATCGAGGTCCCCGATGCCGTGCTGATCCTGGGGCCGAACCACACCGGCGCCGGTGTAGCCGCGGCGCTCGCCCCGGAGAACGAATGGCTCACGCCGCTGGGCCCGGTGCCGGTCAACCGGCGCCTGTCGCAACTCATCCTCGAAAACGCCCCGCTGGTCCGTGAGGATCCGCTGGCGCACCGCTTCGAGCACTCCCTGGAAGTCCAGGTCCCTTTCCTGCAGTACCGTAACCCCCGCGTCTCCATCGCCGCCCTCTGCCTGGCGCTCCCCGACTATCCCTCCATCGCCCGGATCGGCGAGGGGATCGCCCGTGCCATCGCCGCCTACGGCGAAGACGTGCTCATCGTGGCCAGCTCCGACATGACCCACTACGAGTCCGCCGCCGCTGCCAAGGTGAAGGACGACCAGGCGCTGGCCCGGCTCGCCGACCTGGATCCGGAGGGACTTTTGAAAGTCTGCCGCGAGAAGAACATCACCATGTGCGGGGTCATCCCGGCCACCGCGCTCCTGGTCGCGGCCAAGATCATGGGAGCCGACTCCTGCCGCCTGGTGCACTACACCACCAGCGGCGAGGTGAACGGCGACCTGAACAGCGTCGTCGCCTACGCCGCCCTGATGGTTTCCTGATGGAGATAATCACCACCCACGTCAACGCCGATTTCGACTGCATCGGGTCCATGGTCGCTGCCAAAAAGCTCCATCCCGATGCGGTCCTGGTCTTTTCCGGCGCCCAGGAAAAAGGGGTGCGGGACTTCTTCCAGAAAGCGCCACACCCTGAATTCGAGTCCCTGCGCATCAAGGACGTGGATTTCTCCACCGTAACCCGTCTCATCGTCGTCGACTGCCAGCACTCCGCCCGCCTGGCCAAGTTGGGCGAGCTCGCCCAGAAGGAGGGGGTGGAGCTGCTGATCTACGACCATCACCCCATCAGTTCCGGCGATCTCAAGGCCGACGGCGGCATCATCCGTCCCTGCGGCTCCACCACCACCATCCTCGCGACGCTTTTGATGCAGCGCGGCATCGAGGTGAGTCCCGCTGAGGCCACCCTGATGATGCTCGGCATCCACGAGGACACCGGCAACCTCACCTTCCCCTCGACCACGGCCGAAGACTACGCGGTGGCGGCCTGGCTCCTGGAGCGCGGCGCCCAGCTGAACGAGGTCGCCGACTCCATCGGCCGGGAACTGACCGTGGAACAGGTCTCGCTGCTGAACGACCTGCTCACCTCGCTGAAGACCAGTTCGCTCAAGGGGGTGGACGTCTCGGTTGCGCACGCCTCGGTGGACCGCTATATCGGCGACATCGCCTCGCTGGCGCACATGATCCGCGACATGGAGAACCTGCAGGTGCTGTTCCTGGTGGTGGGGATGCAGGACCGGGTCTTCATCGTCGGCCGCAGCCGCATCCCGGAGGTGAGGGTGGGCGAGATCCTGCGCGAACTGGGCGGGGGAGGGCACGCTACCGCGGCGTCGGCCACGGTGCGCGGGTTTACCCTGATCCAGGTGCTGGAGCAGCTGGACGCCGTGCTGAAAAAACGGGTCGATCCGATCCGCGTCGCGCGCAGCATCATGTCCTCGCCGGTCAAGACGCTTCCCCCCGACTGCACCATCGAGGAGGCGCGCGAGCGACTGGTGCGCTACAACGTGAGCGCCATGCCGGTGCTCTCGGGCGACCAGGTGCTGGGCATCATCTCGCGCAAGACGGTGGAGAAGGCCCTCTACCACAACCTCAACGCGGTGCCCATTTCCGAGTACATGCACTCGGAGTTTTACGCCGCCAACCCGGAAACGCCGATCAGCGAGATCCAGAGCTACATGGTGGGGGGCGATTCCCGCCTGGTGCCGGTCCTCGACCAGGGGCGGCTGGTGGGCGTAATCACCCGGACCGACCTTTTGCGCTACAGCCTGGGGGGCGAGGCGATCTACGACCTGTCCCGCGACGCCATCCAGGTGAAGAACCGCGAGGTCGAGGGGATGATGAGGCGCTACCTCCCCAAGAGCTCGGTCGAGATCCTGCACAACCTGGGGCGGGTCGGCGACCGGCTCGATCTCCCGGTCTACGCGGTCGGCGGCTTCGTGCGCGACCTGCTGCTCGGGCAGCAGAATGCCGATGTCGACGTCACCGTCGACGGTGACGGCATCCTTTTCGCCGAGACCTTTGCCGCCGAGTTCGGCTGCCGGGTGAAGAGCCACGAGAAGTTCGGCACCGCCGTGATCGTCTTCCCCAACGGCTTCAAGATCGACGTGGCCAGCACCAGGCTCGAGTACTACGTCTCGCCCGGAGCACTCCCCACCGTGGAGCGCTCCTCGCTGAAGATGGACCTGTACCGCCGCGACTTCACCGTGAACACCCTGGCCATCGCGCTCAACAGCCAGTCCTTCGGGAAGCTGATCGACTATTTCGGAGCCTACCGCGACCTGCAGGCCAAGGTGATCCGCGTGCTGCACAACCTCTCCTTCGTCGAGGACCCGACCCGGGTGTTCCGCGCCATCCGCTTCGAGCAGCGCCTCAACTTCAAGATCGCCAAGCACACCGAGGACCTGATCAAGAACGCGGTGAAGATGGACTTCCTGGTGAAGCTCGGCGGCAGGAGGCTCCTCTCCGAACTGGTGCAGATCCTGAGGGAAAAGGAACCGCTGCAGGGCATCGGCCGCATGGCCTCGCTGGGGCTTTTGCGCTTTATCCATCCCTCCATCGAGTTGACGCCGGAATTGCAGGCCGCCCTGGAGGAAGTGCGCTACGTGGTGTCCTGGTTCGACCTCTTGTACCTGGAGCGTCCCTACGAGCGCTGGGCGGTGTACTTCCTCGCGCTGTGCGAGGTGCTCTCGCATGAACAGTTCTGGGCCACCTGCACCAGGCTTGCCGTCAGTGAGCACCAGAGGGAGCACCTGGCCGAGATGCGGCGCCAGGGCGAGGAACTGATCGGCGCCATGGAGCGCAAACTCGCGCGGCAGGAGCGGCTGGAGAGCAGCGAGATCTACTTCACCCTGCGCGTGCTTTCCGTCGAGATCCTGCTCTATCACATGGCCAGAAGCCACAACCCCGAAACCAAGCGCTGCATCTCCCTTTATTTCACCAAGCTGCACGGTATGGAGCCCCTCATCGGAGGGGAAGAGCTGAAACGGCTGGGCATCAAACCCGGTCCGATCTACCGGGAACTTCTGGACGCGGTGTTGAGCGCAAGGATGAACGGAAAGGTCTCCAGCAAGGACGACGAAATCCGGTGGGTGCTTAAGCTTATCGCGTAGCTGTTGCAAATTTGCCACACCACCGTCTTTTCACGGTGGTGACGTAAAATCCCGGTTAATAACGTTTTTTGTCAGAAGAGCCAGTGATGTGAGGCGTTTACAGCACATTAAAGAACCCTTCCCCAGTGTTTCACCTTTTCCCCTTTAGTTCATCTTGACGTGTCGCTTACGTAATTTCAGATGGTTAGCGGATTATTGTGGTGTCATACCTTTTTTGGCCTCTGATTTGCAGTAGTGATGGCGCATCTCTGCATGAACCGGAAAAGGGGAACGTATGAAGAACCTGAAGCGCGCCGTGGCTATCGTAGTAACCCTCCTCTCTATTGCAACTCCCTGTTTCGCAGACGAAAACGCAATGAAGACCATCTTCGAGGATTCTTTCTACGGCGGTCTCGCCGGCGGCCTGGTCGGCGCCGCCATGCTCGCTTTCACCGACAAGCCCGGTGACCATTTGCAGAACGTAGGCATCGGCGCGGGTATCGGTGTCATCGTTGGCGCCGTCTACGGCGCGGTCACCACTTCCAGGTCCCTGGCCGAATACGACAACGGCAAGGTGAAGTTCGCCATTCCCACCATCCACCCCGAATTCAGGGAAGGGAACGTCAAGGGGCAGAGCAACATCGTCGCCATGGCCGAACTGCTGCGCGGCAAGTTCTGATCCAAAACCCTCATCCAAACGACCCAAAGGGAGGCTCTTGCCTCCCTTTTTTTTTGCACCCGCGCCGGGCGTGGGATAAACTTCACGGGTTTGCAGTTCACCAGCCGGGGGTGCCCATTGGCGGAAATCGAAACTCGCACCGATTTGCTTTCCTATACCGACGCCATGCTCACCTGGGTCAGCGGACGAGGCCGCATCCTCATCGTGGTGCACGACAATCCCGACCCGGACTCGCTCGCCTCGGCCATGGCGCTCAGGCACCTCTTCGCGGTACGACTGAACCGTGAGGCGGTGATCGCCTTCTCCGGCATGATAGGGCGAAGCGAGAACCTGGCCATGGCGAAGCTGCTGCAGATCCCGCTCACGCCGTTCCCGCTGATCGACCTGAAGGCCTTCCCCGTAATCTGTCTTTTGGACACCCAGCCCGGCACCGGCAACAACTCGCTTCCCCCCGAGGTGCGCGCCGACATCGTCATCGACCACCATCCCATGCGCGACAGCAGCGCGTCCTGTCGCTGGGTCGATATCCGCCCCAACTACGGCACCACCGCCACCATCCTGTACGAGTATCTGAAGGTGCAGGGGGTCTCGGTGGGGACCAAGCTGGCCACCGCGCTCTTCTACGCCATCAAGTCGGAGACCCAGGACCTGGGGCGCGAGGCAACCAGGCCGGACCGGGACGCTTACCTGGTCCTCTTCCCCCTGGCCAACAAGACCCTGCTGAACAGCATCACCCGGCCCAACCTCCCCAGGGAGTACTTCATCGCGCTGCACAGCGCGCTGGAACATGCCAGCCTCTACGGCAAGGTCCTGGTCGCCTCCCTGGACGGGGTGCAGTTCCCCGAGGTAGTCTCGGAGCTGGCCGACCTCCTGGTGCGGCTGGAGGGGACCGAGACCGTTCTCTGCCTGGGGCACTACAGCCAGGAACTGATTCTCTCCATCCGGACCACCAGCGAGGAGATCAACGCTGGCGAACTGATCCGCAAGCTCGTGGCCGGCATCGGCGCCGCCGGCGGACATGGCATGATGGCGGGGGGAAAGATCGACAACGTGGCGCCGGAGCGGGTCGCGGAACTCGAAGCGGTGCTGACTCAGAGGTTCCTGGCGGAGCTCCAGGTGACCGACCCACCATTAGCGTTAGTCCCGTAAACAATTCATGAAAGCGGTTGCCAAAGCCCCCTTAAAATGCTAGTAAATACGGTATGTCCGTATTCCTAGATAACGCAGCGACTTCATTCCCGAAACCGGATGCCGTGTACCAGGCGATGGACGCTGCCATGCGGGAAGTCGGTGTCGCGCCGGGTAGGGGAGGGTACCGCCAGTCGCTTGCCGCCGCCCGCATCGTCTTCGAAGCACGCTCCGCATTAGCCCGCTTTTTCGGGGTCTCGGACTCCTCCCGCCTCGTCTTCACCCACAGCGCAACGGAATCGATCAACATCGCCGTGTTCGGACTGCTGAAACCCGGCGACCACGTGGTCTCCACCAGCGTCGAGCACAACGCGCTGTCGCGTCCGCTGCACCTGGCAGCGAAGCGCGGCGTCGAGGTCACCTTCGTGCCGTCGGAGGCCTGCGGCGTGGTGTCGGAACAGGACATCGCCCGCGCCATGCGCCCCAACACCAGGCTGGTCGCGCTGGCGCACTGCTCCAACGTCACCGGCGCGGTGCAGCCCATCGCCGGGATCGCCCGGGTGGCGCGGCAGGGGGGCGCGCTGTTCCTCGTCGACGCAGCGCAAAGCGCCGGCTTCTTCCCCATCGATGTGGAACAGATAGGGATCGACCTCCTGGCGGCGCCTGGCCACAAAGGCCTTTACGGTCCTCCCGGCACCGGCATCCTCGCCGTCGGCCCGGGCATAGTCCTGGAACCGCTGCAGGTGGGCGGGACCGGCGGCAGTGCCAGCAACCCCGAGCCCCCGGAGCAGATGCCCGAGCGGCTGGAGAGCGGCACCATCAACACACCGGCCATCGCCGGTCTCAAGGCGGGGCTGGAGTTCATCGAGGCGACCGGCCTCGACGTGATCCGGGCCCGGGAGACCGCCTTGGTGGACCAACTGCTGGCAGGACTGTCGGGTATCACCGGGGTGCGGCTGTACGGCCCGCTCCAGGGCGAGCGCGGCGCCGCCGTCTCCTTCAACGTGGAGGGGCACGATCCGGCCGCCCTTGGTTACCTGCTCGACAGCGAGTACGACATCAGCGTGCGGGTGGGGCTCCATTGCGCACCGGACGTGCATCGCAGCATCGGCAGCTTTCCCGAGGGGACCGTGCGGGTGAGCCCCGGCTTTTTCAACACCGAATCGGATATCGACTTTTTTATTAAGGCGCTGCGTGAGATAATATCATGAGCGCCGCGCCGACTCATTAGTCGGGCGCAGCACGTCACCATGCTGCACGAGCCTGCGAGGGTATTGCTGATGAGGACGGCGCCGGGCGAATGATCATTCGCCCCTACCATTAACCAGCACGAGACGGCCATGGAGCCGTGGAAGGGGATACTACGAAAAGTTCAGCTTTGTTGGTCAGGGATGAGGTATTCGGTTTTTCTGAAGGCAGCAACGTACAGGGAGTGGATATGAAGAAAATCTATGTTCTTGATACAAATGTACTTCTGTACGACCCGCAGGCTCTCACCAAGTTCGAAGACAACTCCATCATCATACCCATCACGGTTATCGAGGAAATCGACCGGTTCAAGAAGGACATGAACGAGACCGGCCGCAACGCCCGCCAGGTGTCCCGGCTCATGGACGCCTTCCGCAAGGAGGGGTCGCTGTCGCAGGGGCTCGAGTTGGATAGCGGCGGCACCCTGAAGATCGAGATCTACGAAGAAAAGGTGATGAAGCGGCTCCCGCCTGAGTTGCGCGAGGAAAGGGGCGATAACCGCATTCTGGCGGTGGCCGTGGACCTCATGGAATCGCAGAAAGAGATGCCGGTCATCCTGGTCACCAAGGACACCAACCTGCGCATCAAGGCCGACGCCCTGGGGCTCTCGGCACAGGATTACGAATCCGACAAGGTCGCCATCGACGAGCTCTACACCGGCTGCGCCACCCTCGAGGTGGGCGCCGATGCCATCGACCGCTTCTACAGCCAGGGATGGCTGGACATGGATACCAACGGCTACCTGCCCAACCAGTACCTGTGCCTCACCGAGGTCGGCAACCCGTCGCACAGCGCCGTGGGGCGCTTCGACCACGTCTCGCGCAGGATGGTGCCGCTCTCCAAGCTGGACCGGGAAGGGGTCTGGAGCCTCTTCCCCAGGAACCTGGAGCAGTCCCTCGCGCTGGACGCCCTGTTGGACGACGACATCAAGATCGTGACGCTGGTCGGGAAAGCCGGTACCGGCAAGACGCTCCTCGCCATCGCCGCCGGCCTGCAGAAGACCGCCGAAGAGAACGTCTACAACCGCCTGCTGGTATCGCGCCCGGTGTTCCCGATGGGGCGCGACCTGGGCTTTCTTCCCGGCGACATCGAGGAGAAGCTTTCCCCCTGGATGCAGCCGATCTTCGACAACGTCGAGCTCCTTCTCAGCGGGCACGAAGGGGAGAAGCGCCACAGCAAGGGGTACAAGGAACTGATGGCGATGGGGATCCTCGAGATCGAGCCGCTCACCTACATCAGGGGGCGCTCCATTCCGAACCAGTACATGATCGTCGACGAGGCGCAGAACCTCACCCCGCACGAGATCAAGACCATCGTGACCCGCGCCGGCGAGGGGACCAAGATCATCCTGACCGGCGACCCGTACCAGATCGACAACCCCTACGTGGATGCCGAGAGCAACGGTCTCACCTACGTGGTCGAACGCCTGAAGGAACAGGCCATCTCCGCCCACGTCACCATGACCAAGGGGGAACGCAGCGACCTGGCCGAACTGGCGGCGAACCTGCTGTAACGGACGCGAAAACCTTAGAACGGGAGAAAAAAGGGGGCACGCTGCTGGTGCCCTCTCTATTTTTTTATGCTTTTACTTGCGCTGGAATCTTCATGTGACGAAACCGCGGCGGCGGTGGTTAGGGACGGCAGGACCGTCCTCTCCAGCATCGTGGCAAGCCAGATCAGCACCCATGCCGAGTACGGCGGGGTGGTCCCCGAGATCGCCTCGCGGCAGCACCTGGAGGCGGTCTCCATCGTGGTGGAGCAGGCGCTCCAGGAAGCGGGGGTGGGGATCGCGGACATCGAGGGGGTGGCGGTGACCCAGGGGCCGGGGCTTGCCGGTGCGCTCCTGGTCGGCATCTCCGCCGCCAAGGGGCTCTCCTTCGGGAGAAGGATCCCGCTGGTCGGGGTGAACCACATCGAGGGGCACCTGCTGGCCGTGTTCCTGGAGCGTCCGGTGGAGTTCCCCTTCATCGCCCTGGCGGTCTCCGGGGGGCACTCGCACCTGTACCGGGTCGACGGCATCGGCCGCTACACGACGCTGGGGCAGACGGTGGATGACGCCGCCGGCGAGGCGTTCGACAAGGTTGCCAAGCTGATCGGACTTCCCTACCCGGGGGGCGTGGCCATCGACCGTCTCTCCGCCGGTGGCGATCCGCAGGCCATCAAGTTCCCGCGACCGCTTTTGCACGACGGCACCTTCAACTTCAGCTTCTCGGGGCTGAAGACCGCGGTGCTCACCCACGTGAGCAAGCACCCGGAGGCAAAAGAGGCGGGCATCAACGACCTGGCCGCCTCCTTCCAGGCAGCGGTGTGCGAGGTGCTCACCAAGAAGACGGCGGCGGCGATCGCCGAGACCGGCATCAAACGGCTGGTGGTGGCGGGCGGGGTGGCGTGCAACAGCGGCCTGCGCCGCTCCATGGCGCAGTACGCCGAGGCCAACGGGGTGGAGCTTTCCATCCCCTCGCCGAAGCTGTGCGCCGACAACGCGGCCATGATCGCGGTCCCCGGCGACTTTTACCTGGGCGCCGGTTACCAGAGCGGCTTCGACTTGGACGCGCTTCCGGTCTGGCCCCTCGACAAACTCGCGGCGCGTTTCCAGGGAGGGAAGTGATGGAGAAAAAGATCAAGGCCAAGAAGGAGTTCGGCCAGAACTTCCTGGTGGACGACAACGTGCTGCACCGCATCGTTTCCTGCGTGGCGCCGGCAAGCGACGACTGCATCCTCGAGGTCGGGCCGGGGAGGGGGGCGCTGTCACGCCTCCTGGTGGCCAGCGGGGCGCGCTTCGTGGCGGTCGAGTGGGACCGCGAGCTGATACCCTTTCTGCATGCCGAGTTCGCCGGCAACGACCGCGTCGAGATCGGCCACGGCGACATCCTGAGGGTGGACCTCCCTCAGATCCTCAGCACCCGGGCTCCGGGGCGCAAGTGGAAGGTCGCCGCGAACCTCCCCTACAACATCTCCTCCCAGGTGCTCTTCAAATTCATGGAGCACTGCGACCTCTTCGAATCGCTGGTGCTCATGCTGCAAAAGGAGGTCGGCGACCGCCTCACCGCGCCTCCCGCCTGCAAGGACTACGGCGCTCTCACCGTGCTGCTCAGGCTGCACTTCGACATCCGCCGCGAGTTCATCGTGAAGCCCGGCTCTTTCCGTCCCGTCCCCAAGGTCGATTCGGCGGTGCTCACCTTCACGCCGCTGGCCGCCCCGCGGGTCGAGGTGGGGGACGAGGAGCTGTTCCGCCGCGTGGTGAAGGGTGCTTTCATCCAGCGCAGAAAGACGCTGTTGAACTCGCTGCGCTCGGCCGGTTTCGATGACGGCGACGGCTCACTTAGCGCCGCGCTCTCCCGCTGCGGCATCGACGGGCTCAGGCGCGGGGAAACCCTGTCGCTGGAAGAGTTCGCGGCGCTCTCCAGGGACTTGTGCTCGGGGAAAAGTCTGGCATAAACACACATGAGTGTGCTATATAAGAACGCTAATTTTTTGTCATAAGAGGAGTGCGCCTCATGAAAGTATGCGTGATCGGTTCCGGATACGTCGGCCTCGTGGCCGGCACCTGTTTCGCCGAGAGCGGTAACGACGTCATCTGCGTCGACGTCGACCAGGAAAAGATCGAAGGTCTCAAGCGTGGCGTAATCCCCATCTACGAGCCCGGGCTGAAGGAAATGGTGCTCAGAAACGGCGAGGAAGGGCGCCTGAAGTTCACCACGGACCTGGATGCCGCCGTCAAGGAGTCCCTGGTCTGCTTCATCGCGGTAGGGACCCCGCCCGGCGCGGACGGCTCCGCCGACCTGCAGTACGTCCTTTCGGTGGCCCGCAACATCGGCCGCTCCATGGATAGCTTCAAGATCATTGTGGATAAGTCCACGGTCCCCGTGGGGACTGCGGACAAGGTGCGCGCGGCGGTGAAGGAAGAGCTCGACGGCCGCGGCCTGCACATCGAGTTCGACGTGGTCTCCAACCCCGAGTTCCTGAAAGAAGGGGCGGCCATCGACGATTTCATGAAGCCTGACCGCGTCGTGATCGGGACCGACAACGTGCGCACCGCGGAAATAATGAAAGAGCTGTACTCGGCCTTCATGCGCAAGTCCAACCGCATGCTGGTCATGGACATCCGGAGCGCCGAGATGACCAAGTACGCCGCCAACGCCATGCTGGCGACCCGGATCACCTTCATGAACCAGATCGCCAACCTGTGCGAGATGATGGGCGCCGACGTCATGGCCGTGCGCGAGGGGATCGGCTCGGACTCCCGCATCGGCTACGACTTCCTCTTCCCCGGTGTCGGCTACGGCGGCTCCTGCTTCCCCAAGGACGTGAAGGCGCTGGTGCGGACCGCGGACGAGTGCAACTACGACTTCGTTCTCTTGAAGGCGGTGGAGGAGGCCAACGAGCGCCAGAAGCGGATCCTCTCCGACAAGATCGAGCGTCGCCTGGGGCAGGGGGGCGGCAAGCCGCTCGCCGGCATGAGCATCGCCGTCTGGGGCCTGTCCTTCAAGCCGCGCACCGACGACATGAGGGAGGCACCCTCGCTCACCATCATCAACCGGCTCCTGGAGCTGGGCGCTACCGTGCAGGCCCACGACCCCGAGGCCCTCAACGAGGCCAAGAAGCACTTCGGCGACCGCATCGGCTACCACATGAACCAGTACGAGCCGCTCAAGGGCGCCAACGCCCTGGTTATCATCACCGAGTGGAACGAGTACAGAAACCCCGACTTCGACCGGATCAAGGCGCTCTTGGTCAACCCGCTCATCTTCGACGGCAGGAACCTGTACCAGCCCGGCCGCATGCGCGAGATCGGCTACGAGTACCACCCCATCGGCAGAAACGGTGCGGCATCGTGTGAAATGGAATAACGGCCGTTCAACGTTCTACGTTCAACGTTCGCCCAGTTTTTTTGCTTTGGCTCTTTTCTTCCTGGCGGCAGCTGGTGTCCCTGCCGCCAAGGCACAGTTCTTCGAAGGCAGGGAACCTGTCGAACGTTGAACGTTGAACGTCGAACGGGTTTTGAGAGGTTTTATGCGCATACTGGTCACCGGCGGTGCCGGTTTCATCGGATCACATCTTTGCGAGAGGCTCCTGAAGGAAGGGCACGACGTCATCTGCCTCGACAACTTCTTCACCGGCAGCAAGCGCAACATCGCACACATGCTGGACCACAGCAGCTTCGAGTTGATCCGCCACGACGTCACCGAGCCCATCCTCCTCGAGGTGGACCGGATCTACAACCTGGCCTGTCCCGCTTCGCCGATCCACTACCAGTACAACCCCGTGAAGACCACCAAGACCAGCGTCATGGGCGCCATCAACATGCTGGGGATCGCCAAGAGGGTAAGGGCCAGGATCCTGCAGGCCTCGACCTCGGAGGTGTACGGCGACCCGCAGGTGCACCCGCAGACCGAGGCCTACTGGGGCAACGTCAACACCCTGGGACTGAGAAGCTGCTACGACGAGGGGAAACGCGTCGCCGAGACCCTGATGATGGATTACCACCGCCAGAACCACGTCGATGTCAGGATCATCAGGATCTTCAACACCTACGGCCCCAAGATGGCCGAAAACGACGGCCGCGTGGTCTCCAACTTCATCCTGCAGGCCCTCAAGGGGGAGGACATCACCGTCTACGGCGAGGGGGAACAGACCCGTTCCTTCTGCTTCGTCTCCGACCTCGTGGAAGGGATGGTGCGCATGATGGAGACCCCCGGCTTCACCGGCCCGGTCAACCTCGGCAACCCCGCCGAGACCACCATCCTGGAATTCGCCAAGAAGATCATAGCTCTCACCGGGTCCACCTCGCGCATCGTCTATCGCCCGCTTCCGGCGGATGACCCCAAACAGAGGCAGCCGGACATCACCCTGGCCAAGCAGATGCTGGGCTGGGAGCCCAAAGTGAGCGTGGACGACGGGCTCAAGCAAACCATCGACTATTTCCGCTCCGTCCTCACCTCGGCATAGGAACGCATGCAGAAACGATTTTTTCTAGTACCGGCCGCAGTGATCATCTTCATTCTCTGCTTCACCGTCTTCGGTGACCGGGGACTTTTGCGCATCAACCACCTGCACCGCGACCTGGACGAGACGCAGAAGCGCCTGAACGAGTTGAAAGAGGAAAACGACAAGCTGAAGCGGGAGATCGCCGCGCTGCAGTCGGACCGGCGCTACCTGGAGAGCATCGCCAGACGCGACTTCGGCCTGGTGCGCAGCAACGAGGTGATCTACCAGTTCCCGGGAGGCGGCAAACCCGCTGCTGCCGGCACTCCGGCACCGGGGCCCGCGGCGGCAAAACCGGCCCAGCCTGCGCAGCCGGCGCCGCGCTCCGGCAAGTAACCAAGCCCCCAGCGGGCATTTTGAGGGAAAAGGTATGACTCAGGCTGGAAAGCAACACTGCGTGGTCTGCGCCTGGCGCGAACACTGCTCCAAGAAATTCTGCGTGCCCGACGGCGGCGCCCGCTGCCCGGACTTCACACGCGACGTGACCATAAAACCCGTGCCCGACGCGGAAAAGGATAAGGAAAGGGAGGAGAAGATATGAAGGAGCAGCTGCGCGCATGCATCCTGAAGGGAATCGAGGGGTGTTTCGCCGACGGCACGCTCACCTCTGGTGCGGTCCCGGCCATCAACGTGGAGAAGCCGGCGCACGCCGAGCACGGAGATTTCGCTACCAACGTCGCCATGCAGATGGCCAAGCTGGAGCGCAAGGCGCCCCGCGCCGTGGCTGAGGCCCTGGTCAAGAAGCTCGCCGAGGCGTCCGACCTGATCCAGTCGGTTGAGATCGCGGGGCCGGGCTTCATCAACTTCTTCATCAAGGACAGCGCCTGGAGAAAGATCCTCACCGACATCGACCGCGCCGGTGACGGCTACGGCAAGAGCAGGGTGGGCGCCGGCAAGAAGGTCCAGGTCGAGTTCGTCAGCGCGAACCCCACCGGCCCGCTGCACATCGGCCACGGCCGTGGCGCCGCCACCGGGGATGCGGTGGCATCGCTGCTCTCCGCCGCCGGTTTCGACGTGCAACGCGAGTACTACATCAACGACGCCGGCAACCAGATGAACACCCTGGGTCTCTCCGGTCTCCTGCGCTACAAGGAGCTCCTGGGCGAAAAGATCGATTTCCCGGAGAACTGCTACCAGGGCGACTACATCAAGGACATCGCGCGGGACGCCATCACCAAGCACGGCGACCGCTTCCTCAAGGCGCCCCAGGAAGAGGGCGTCGCCTTCTTCGCCAAGATGGGGGGCGACCTGATCCTCAAGGGGATCGACGACGACCTGCAGGACTTCGGCATCCGCTTCGACAACTGGTTCTCCGAGCAGTCCCTGTTCGACGAGGGGAAGGTGACCTCCGCCATCGCCGAGATGCAGGAGAAGGGGCACATCTACGAGCAGGAAGGGGCGCTCTGGTTCAGGACCACGGCCTTTGGCGACGACAAGGATCGCGTCGTGGTGCGCAGTAACGGCGTCACCACCTACTTCGCCTCCGACATCGCCTACCACCGCGACAAGTACGCGCGCGGCTTTGACTGGGTCATCGACGTATGGGGCGCCGACCACCACGGTTACGTACCCAGGCTGAAGAGCGTCGTGCAGGGGCTCGGCCGCCCGGCGGACGATCTGGGCATCATCCTGGTGCAGCTGGTATCGCTTTTGCGCGACGGCCAGCCGGTGGCCATGTCCACCAGGAGCGGCGAGTTCGTCACGCTCAAGGAGGTCGTGGACGAGGTGGGCCGCGATGCCGCCCGCTTCTTCTTCCTGATGCGCCGCTCCGACAGCCAGCTCGACTTCGACCTCGAGCTCGCCAAGCGTCAGAGCAACGACAACCCGGTCTATTACGTCCAGTACGCCCATGCGAGGATCAAGAGCATCTTCGACACGGCAAAAGAGCGCGGCGTGGAGCCGAACTTCTCCGGCGTGCGCCTGGAGCTTCTGCAAACGGCCGACGACATGAGCCTGATCAAGAAGCTCTCCCTCTACCCGGAGATCCTGGAAGGGGCGGCGGTGAACTTCGAACCGCACCGGATCACCTACTACCTGCAGGACCTGGCCGGCGAGTTCCACAGCTTCTACAACAAGAGCCGCGTGATCACGCCGGAGGAGCCGGAGTTGACCCAGGCCCGTCTGTTCCTCTTGCACTGCGTGGCGGTCACCTTGAAGAACGCGCTGACCGTGCTTGGCATTTCGGCTCCGGAGAGGATGTAGGAGGAGCGCATGCGGCTTGACTACAGCGACAAGATGAAGGCGGTCAGGGAGAGCGCGGAGCGCGTGAAGCCCGTGCAGAAGAACCGCCCGCGCCGCGAACCGATCGGCACCTTTGCGGTGGTCGGCCTGTTGCTGCTTGCCCTGGGGTACGGCGCCGGGGTGCTGACCGGATGGTTCCTGTTCAAGGGGAAGGTCGACGCCAAGGCCCTTGCCGCGGCGCAGGCCGCGGCCCAGCAGAAGGCACAGGCCGCAGCCGTGGCGCAGCCGGCGCCCGCCGCTCAACCGGGGCAGGCGGTTCCGCCCGGCCAGCCGGGGCAGCCCGCTCCCGACGTCCCCCTTACCTTTTACAAGACCCTCCCTTCCGGCGGCAAGGGGGCCATGGGGAGCGGCATCAACACCAAGCTTCCCGAGGTGCAGTCCAAGGCGGCAGCACCGGCGCCGGCCGCGAACGCGGCGCCCGCTGCCGAACCGGCATCGGCCAAGCCCGCGGCTGCCGCTGCGGCCGCCAAGGCGCCCGAGGCGAAACCGGTTGACATGGCCGGCGACAAGGCTGCCGATACCGCCGCTGACAAGCCGGCCGCTGAAAAGCAGGGGGGCGAGGCGCGCTACCTGGTGCAGGTCGCTTCCTACAAGGACAGGAAAGAGGCCGACGCGGTGCGCGCCAAGCTGGTCGCCAAGGGGGTGGCCGCCTACCTGGTGGAATCGAAGCTGCCGGACAAGGGGGTGTGGTACCGGATCAGGGTAGGGCGGCACCTCTCCAGGCAGGAGGCGCAGCAAGTGGCCGGGAAGGTGGGGAGCGGGGCGACCGTGGTCGCCGAATAGCTTTTTTGCCCCCTCGGTAGTTTTTTTTCTCTCCCCGAGCTACAGTTAACCCCGGGATGGGGAGGCACTATGGAAAAGCGAAAAAAGCTGGGCGAAATATTCGTCGAGAACGGGCTGCTCACCGAGAAAACGGTGGAGCGGATGCTGGCGGTGTCCAAGAAGCTGGGCAAACGCTTCGGGACGGTCCTGGAAGACCTGGAACTGGTCACCGGTGAGGAACTGGCCCAGGCCCTGGCGACGCAGTATGGCTGCCGCGTTGCCAGCAACTTTGCCGGCTACAGCTTCTCGCCGCAGCTGCTGAGGATCATCTCGGTGGACGTGGCGATGCAGAACAACATCTTCCCGCTCAAGCTGGACGAGAAGAGGCTGGCGCTGGCCATGGCCGACCCCACCGAAACGCGGGTGGTGCGCAACATCTCGGCCAACCTCGGTTTGACCATCACCCCCTTCATCGCCACCAGGAAGGAAATCTACGCCGCGATCTGCAGGAACTACCTGCAGAAAGAGGTGTCCAGCGCCGCAGCCCACACGGTGCTGGTGGTCGAAGACGACAAGTTGATCGGGACCATGTTCGGCGATTTCCTGGGGCGGGAAGGGTTTCGCGTCATCCATGCCGCGGATGGCCTGGAGGCCTACAAGGCGGTGCTCACCGAGAAGCCGCACGTGGTGCTCACCGACCTGATGATGCCCAAGCTGGACGGCTTCGGGCTCTTCGACGCGCTACGCAGCGTGCCCGATTTCAACGCCATACCGGTGATACTGATCACGAGCTCTTTGCAGCCCGAAGACGAGGTGAAGGCCTTCGAGAAGGGGTTCTTCGACTTCATCGAGAAGCCGGTGCGGGAGGAGACCCTGATCACCCGGGTGAAGAGGGCGCTGCAGTTCAGGGAGCGCAAGTACCAGTTGACCTAAGCGGTTCGCCGCAATCTGACCAGGACCACGCACCCTCCAGCCCCGTCCGGCGCTGGAGGTATTTATTTGAGGAAGAGCCATGTGCGCCATACAGACCGTCAAGTGCCCGCACTGCCGCAAGGAAACCCCGCTGGCCGGGAACCCGTACCGCCCCTTCTGCTCGGAAAGATGCAAGATGATCGACCTCGGCACCTGGGCCAGCGAAGGGTACCGCATCCCCGGCGAGAAGGCGCCGCAGCACCAGGATGACGATGAGGACGAGGGGTAGCAGGACCGTTTCCACCACCGTTTGAGACACATCATTTTATTGCAGCCATGCAATGATCAAAGCAGTAAAGGAGCCTTTCATGTCAGAAGTACGTCTCCGTTTCGCACCGAGCCCGACCGGTTTTCTCCACGTTGGAGGGGCGCGCACGGCGCTTTTCAACTGGCTTTTGGCCAGGAAGCAGCACGGCACGTTCGTGCTCAGGATCGAGGATACCGACGTGACCCGGTCCACCCAGCAGTCGGTCGACGCCATCTTCGAAGGGATGAAGTGGCTGGGCCTGGACTGGGACGAGGGGCCGTTCTTCCAGTCCGACTACTTCCCGGTGTACAAGGAGTACATCGACAAGCTGGTCGCGGAGGGCAAGGCGTACAAGTGCTACTGCAGCGTCGAGGAGCTCGAGGCGAAGCGCGAGAAGGCGCTCGCGGAAGGGGGAAAACCCAAGTACGACGGTACCTGCCGTGATCTCCCTCCCCAGGAGGACGACGGCCGTCCCTACGTGATCCGTTTCAAGACCCCCAAGGAAGGCGCCACCACCTGGAACGACCTGATCAAGGGGAAGGTCTCCTTCGAGAACGCGGAGCTGGACGACCTGATCATCCAGCGCACCGACGGCACCCCGACCTACAACTTCGTCGTGGTCATCGACGACGTCACCATGAAGATCACCACCGTGATCCGCGGTGACGACCACGTCAACAACACGCCGCGCCAGATCCTGATCTACCAGGCGCTCGGTGCGCCGGTCCCGGTCTTCGCCCACGTGCCGATGATCCTCGGCGCCGACAAGGCCCGTCTCTCCAAGCGCCACGGCGCCACCTCGGTCATGGCCTACCGCGACATGGGCTTTCTCCCCGAGGCGATGGTCAACTACCTGGTGCGCCTGGGGTGGAGCTACGGCGACGAGGAGATCTTCTCCCTGCAGGACCTGATCGAGAAGTTCTCCATCGAGAACGTCGGGCGCTCCGCCGGGGTCTTCAACCCGGACAAGCTCCTGTGGCTGAACGCGCACTACATCAAGACCGGCGACCCGGCGCGCCTGGCCGACCTTCTGATACCGTTTTTGAAGGAACGCGGCGTCGATCCGGCCCAGGGGGGACCGGACCTGGTGGCCGTGATCAAGACCCTGCAGGAGCGCGCGAAAACCATGCTGGAGCTCGCCGACGGTGCGCTGTTCTACTACAGGGACGAGCTTTCCTACGACGAGCAGGGTGTCGCCAAGGCGTTCAACGCCGACACGCCGGCGCTGCTGACGGCTCTGGTTGAGAAGTTGGCGGCCCTGCCGGCCCTGGACCAGGCTAACATCGAGTTCGCCTTCAAGGAACTGATGGCGGAGAAGGGGATCAAGCTGGGCCAGGTCGGCCCCGCCGTGCGTCTCGCCCTTTCCGGCACCACCGCGTCCCCGGGGATCTACGAGATGATCGAGGTGCTCGGCCTGGAGCAGACCAAAAAGCGCATCGAACGCGCCATCGCCGTGCTGGCGAAGTAGCGCGAGGGTAGGGCGGAAAAGAAAAGGAGGGCGCCCCCACGGGGCGCCCTCCTTTTTTCATCGCTGTGCCGCAAAAAATGAGGCCTGCAGCGGACGAGCCGGCTGCAGGCCATGGCATTACATGTTTCTTGTGGTGCGGTTGCTGATTAGGCCGGGGAGATTGCGGACACCGGGCAGGTGTCGACGCAAGCGCCGCAGTCGATGCAGGTATCTGCAGCGATGGTCCTCTTGCTGCCAGCCTCGCTGATAGCGTTGACCGGGCAGGAATCGTCGCAGGCGCCGCAGTTGATGCATTCGTCGCTGATGGTATGTGCCAAAGTATTCACCTCCTTCACCTGGAGTTAAAAGTTGAGGTGGAAACTAGCACAGCGCTCGCAAAAAGTCCACCATAAAGCTGTAGACAATAAACTGCTAATCGGGAGAAAAATCTTGAACTGCGGGCCACTCTCCTGTATATATAAAAAAAGGTTTTATTTGTGTACTTTTTGTCCGGTGCGGATCTTCCTCGTATCACTGGGCAAACTACAATCACGGGGGTTGTTAATCGATGGATATTCTGGCACTTAACTGCGGGAGTTCTTCTGTAAAATACCAGTTGTTTGACTGGGATAAAAAAGTGGTTGTGGCAAAGGGGATGGTGGAACGCGTCGTCATCGGCGACTCCTTCATCCTGCACGAGGTCCCCGGGCAGGAGACCTACCGTGAAGACTCCGACTGCCCGGACCACAAGACCGCAGTGGACCTGATCCTGAGAACCCTGACCTCCCCGACCCACGGTGTACTGAAGGACATCAAGCAGATCGCGGCAGTGGGTCACCGCGTGGTGCACGGCGGTGAGAAGTTCACCAAGTCGGTGCTGATCGACGACGAGGTGCTGGCCGCCGTCACCGAGGTGCAGCACCTGGCGCCGCTGCACAACCCGCCCAACATCGCCGGCATCGAAGGCGCCATGGCGGTGCTCCCCGGCGTGCCGCAGGTCGCCATCTTCGATACGGCGTTTCATCAGACCATGCCCGAGCATGCCTACCTCTACCCGCTCCCGTACGAGTGGTACGAGAAGTACGGCGTACGCCGCTACGGCTTCCACGGTACCTCGCACCTCTACGTTTCCAAGCGCATCGCCGCGATCCTGGGCAAGCCCGCCAACCAGTGCAACGTCATCACCATGCACATCGGCAACGGCGTCTCCCACTGTGCCATCAAGAACGGGGTATCGGTCGACACCAGCATGGGGCTCACCCCGCTGGAAGGCGCCATGATGGGGACCCGCTGCGGCGATATCGACCCTGCCATCCCCGCTTTCATGATGCAGAAGGAGAACCTCTCCGCCAAGGAGATCGACTCCATCCTGAACAAGAAGAGCGGCGTCATCGGCATCACCGGCCGCTTCACCGACCGCCGCGACGTCATCGAGAACGCCAATGGCGGAGACCGTCTCTGTTCGCTGGCGCTGGACATCGAGGCCTACCGTCTCAAGAAGTACATCGGCACCTACATGGCGGTCGTGGGCAGGCTGGATGCGGTCGTCTTTACCGCCGGGGTAGGGGAGATGGGGGCGCCGATCAGGGAGCGTGCCATCGCCGGGCTCGAGCACCTGGGCATCGTTCTGGACAAGGAGCGCAACGCCTCGGCCATGACCAGGAAGCGCGAGACGCTGATCACCACCGACGATTCGCCGGTGAAGGTGTACGTCATCCCGACCGACGAGGAACTGGTCTTTACCGAAGACGTGGCCGCCATCCTCAACGGCACCTACACCGACCACATGAACTTCGAGTACAGCTTCTCCAGGCCGGACTTCGTCAGGAAGTAGGTGGCAGGCGAGGGCAAGACAGCAAAATGCAAGGCACTAAAAAGGCCGGCGGGGTAACCCCGCCGGCCTTTTTCTCTATTTTACTGCGATTGTTGCCCGTCCTTCATTGCCCCCTCTCCCTCCGGGAGAGGGTTGGGGTGAGGGCATCGCAATCGGCAAGAAATAAATTCTGGCAGCACCCTCACCCGCCCTACGGGCACCCTCTCCCGGAGGGAGAGGGGACTTGGTGCAAGCCTCTGCAGAATGCGGCGGGTTACCCTTGCGCCTGCACCGCGGTGATGGCGGTGACGTCGACGATGTCCTGCACGGAGCAGCCGCGGGAGAGGTCGTTGACCGGCTTGGCCAGGCCCTGGATCACAGGGCCGATCGCCTTGGCGCCGGCCAGGCGTTCGACCAGCTTATAGGCGATGTTGCCGGCGTCGAGGGTCGGGAAGACAAGCACGTTGGCCTTGCCGGCCACGCCGCTACCGGGGGCCTTCTTGGCGCCCACCGCGGGGATGAGGGCGGCGTCGGCCTGCAACTCGCCGTCGATGGAAAGCTGCGGGTCCATTCCCTTGGCCAGTTCCAGCGCCTTCAGTACCTTGTCCGCGTCGGGGTGGCTGGCGCTCCCCTTGGTGGAGAAGGAAAGCATGGCGACGCGGGCCGGGACGTCGAGGAAGGACTTGCAGTTGCGCGCGGTGGCGATGGCAATCTCTGCCAGCGCCTGGGCGTCCGGGTTCGGGTTCACGGCGCAGTCGGCGAAGAGAATGACGCCGTTCTCACCGAAGTTGGGGGTCTGGGTGGCCATCAGGAAGAAGGAGGAAACGGTCTTGATGCCGGGAGCGGGACCGACGGTCTGGAAAGCGGCACGCAACACGTCACCGGTGGTGCCAGTGGCGCCGGCCACCTCGCCGTCGGCGTCCCCTTCGCGCACCATCATACCGGCGAAGTAGAGGTTGTCCGGTGCGGTCAGCATCTCCTGGGCCTGCTGGGGGGTGAGCCCCTTGGACTTCCTCAGTTCCACGAGTTTGCCGACGTAGGCGTCGAGCTTGGGCGAAGTGGCGGGGTCTACCAGTTCCACGCCGGCCAGGTTGATACCCTTGGCCGCGGCCGCTGCCTGGATCGCCTCCGGCTTGCCCAAAAGCACGATCTTGGCCAAACCTTGTTCCACGATCTGCTGCGCGGCGAAGAGCATCCTCTCGTCATAGCTCTCCGGCAGAACCACCGTCTTGAGTTTTGATTTCGCCTTCTCGTGAATCTGCTTAACCAACGGCATGAGCATTCCTCCGTAATTGAATTATAAAACCGTGTTAGTTATATAACCCAGCAGGCGGGATCGGTCAATAAAAAAGCCGCCTTTGGCGCTCAGCGGGGGAGGGGCGTCCCGCACTCTTCAGGGTCTCCCTGAAGTTTGGCGACCGCGTGCGGCACCGCCGCCCACACGAAGCCGATGTTCTCGGTGGCGCCTTTGGGGCTGCCTGGGAGGTTGATGATCAGGCTGTTCCTGCGGATGCCGGCGACGGCGCGCGAGATGATGGCGTGCGGGGTCTTCTTGAGGCTTTCCATGCGCATCACCTCGCCGAAACCGGGGAGCAGCCGCTCCACCACGCGCTCGGTCGCCTCCGGGGTAACGTCGCGCGGCGAGACGCCGGTGCCGCCGGTGGTGAGGATGAGGTCGTAGAGGCCGCTGTCGGCCCACTCTGTGAGTTTGGCGGAGATGAGGGCGCCCTCGTCGGGGATCACGTCGGTGCAGGTGACGGTGACGCCGCGCTCTTCGAGCCAGGCACGCAGGGCGGGGCCGCTGCCGTCGGCACGCTCCCCGGTGGAACAGCGGTCGCTGAGGGTGAGAATGGCTGCTCGCATGTAGAGGCTCCTTTTGCTGGGTGGACGTTTGACGTCCGACTGGTCTGAGGCAGCGGAAGGGGGACAGGCACCTGCGGAGCCAGTCCCCATCGACGCGTGTCTTAGTTCTCGCGCTTAAAGACGCCGCTCTTGCCGCCTTCTTTGTAGTGCAGCTTCACGTCGGATATGACGATGCCCTTGTCGGTCCCCTTGCACATGTCGTACACGGTGAGCGCGGCCACGGTGGCGGAGGTCATGGCTTCCATCTCCACACCGGTGCGCTCGAAGGCGCGCACGGTGGCCATGACGCCGATGGTCCCCTTCGCCTCGTCCACCTCGAACTCTATGGCGACGTGGTGGATGGCCAGCGGGTGGGAGAGGGGGATCAGGTCGGGGGTCTTCTTGGCGCCGGCGATGCCGGCCAGCCTTGCCACGCCGAGGACGTCGCCCTTGGCCATCTTGCCGGACACGATGGACTGCACGGTCTCGGGTTTCAGGGTCAGCACGGCGCCGGCTACGGCGGTGCGCATGGTCGGGGTCTTCTGGCTTACGTCGACCATGATGGCGTTGCCGCTGGCGTCAAAGTGGTTGAACGACATGTTAAACCTCCATTTCCAAGGTGGGATCGAGCAGGTGCAGATCGACTTCCGCGCCGGCGGCGAACTCGGTCGCCTCGGCTGGGAGGATGGCGAGCGCGTTGCAGCGCAGCATGGTCTTCAGTATCCCGGTGTTCTGATCTCCGGAGGTGCTGGCGATATAGCGCCCTGCCTCGATGGCGACGTGGACGCGCAGGAAGTTGACCTTGCCCGCCTTCTTGCGGGCCCCTTCCTTCAATACCCCGCGCACGGTGCGGCGGAACACCTTTTCGTGCCCCATCATGCGCAGGATGGCAGGGCGGGCGAACTCCTCGAAGGTGATCATGGTTGAGACCGGGTTGCCGGGGAGGGAGAAGACCGGGACGTTCCCCTTCATGCCGAAGGCGGTGGGGCCGCCGGGCTTGATGCCGGGCTTCCAGAACTGTTCCACCACGCCCAGCTCTGCCAGTACCTCGCGCACCAGGTCGCGGTCGCCGGCGGAGACCCCTGCCGAAGTGATCAGCACGTCGGCCTTGAGTCCCTCGGCGAGCAGGGCCCGGTGGCTGTCGCGGTCGTCGCGGGCGATGCCCAGGATGACCGGCTCGGCGCCGCAGAGCTTGATGGCGGTGGCGAGAGCAAGCGTGTTGCTGTTGACGATCTGGCTCTCCTTGGGCTCGGTGCCCACTTCGACCAGTTCGTCACCGGTGGAGAGGATGGCGACGCGCACCTTGCGGTAGACCGGGACGAGGACCGTGGAGAAGGAGGCCAAGAGGCTCACCTGGGGCGCGCCGATCACGGTGCCCCGCGCCATGATCGCCTCGCCGCTGCGCACGTCCTCGCCCTGGAAGCGGATATGGTCGTGCTTTTTCACCTGCTGCAGCAGCTTAACGGTCTCCGCCGTGTTCTCGGTCTCCTCTATCGGCACGACCGCGTCGGCGCCCGGCGGGATGGGGGCTCCAGTCATGATGCGCGCGGCGCATCCCGGCGTCACCGCGTCCTCGGAGCTGACCCCCGCGGGGATGTAGTCGGTGACCTTGAGCACGGTGCCCGGCGCACAGTCGGCGCTCCTGACTGCGAACCCGTCCATGGCGGAGTTGTCCCAGCGCGGCATGTCCTTGGGCGCCACGTACTCTTCGGCCAGCACCCGTCCGGCTGCTTCCAGAAGCAGCACCCTTTCCACGCCAACGGGCGCCACCTTTTCGATGACCATGCGTCTGGCTTGCTCGTAGTTCGTCATCTGTCCCTCTTTGTTTGGTGGTAATGGCAGAAACGAAAAAGGGCCCGACTCCGTGAAGGAAGAGGGGCCCGTGCGCTGATGCGGCGGTGCTTCTCCTTTCCAAGAGGGAGGCGGTGCCGTTTCCGGCAGCACCCATCGGCTGCGGCGCCTTGGGGTTTTTCCCTTTAGACGACCGCCGCTCGGAGACGTTCTGCATATTTCCCAAAGCCATAGCATATTTGGGCGAAAATAAACAATTATTTTACCTTAAGGGTGGCACCCCTGGGCGTGCCCCTAGGACGGTAACTCCGCGTGATTCAGCTGTTTTTGCTCGCGGTCCTGCCTTGCCGTGGAGCCGTATACTTTTCCTGTCCCTCTGCAGGTGCACCTGTAGCTGGCTCATTAAAGTGGTTGATTTCCGTTTGACAAACAGGGTATGGTTTTTTAGCGTGTACCCGGCAGTCGAGCGGGATATGCTGGCTGCGGGATGACCCTCCGCTTGAGGTTAAGTGGTTCAAACACCTGGAATCAGGAAATAATTATGTCATTGGTAGATACCTACGGCAGGCGTATCAACTACCTGCGTCTCTCGGTCACCGACCGCTGCAACCTCCGCTGCAGCTACTGCATGCCGGAAGAGGGCGTCGAGAAGCTGAGTCACTGCGAGATGCTCTCTTACGAGGATCTGCTCAGGATCTCGGCCGAGGCGGTCGCCGCCGGGATAGAGAAGATCCGCGTCACCGGCGGTGAGCCGCTGGTGCGCAAGGGGATCGTCGATTTCCTGGGGCGGCTGGCGGCCTTGCCGGGCCTGAAGGAACTGGTGCTGACCACTAACGGCCTGCTGCTGAAGGAGATGGCCCAGGGGCTGAGGGACGCCGGGGTGCAGAGGCTCAACGTAAGCCTCGATTCGCTCAAGCCGGAAACGTTTGCCGCCATAACCCGCGGAGGGGACCTGCAACGGGTGCTGGACGGGCTCGACGAGGCAGAGCGGGTGGGCTTCCCGCCGCACAAGATCAACGTGGTGGTGATGCGCGGGGTGAACGACGACGAGATCCTCGACTTCGTGGCGCTGACCCTGAAGCGTCCCTATGCGGTCCGCTTCATCGAGTACATGCCTACCTGCGGCGACGCGGACTGGCGTGACCTCACCGTGCCCGGCGCCGAGATCAGGGAGCGCATCGCACGCGAGTACACCATCGAGGAGAGCACCAACAGCGAGCGCTCCGGCCCGTCCAAGAACTTCCGGGTCCAGGGAGCGCCGGGGTCGCTGGGGATCATCACCGCCATGACCGGGCACTTCTGCGACGGCTGCAACCGCCTCAGGGTGACCGCGTCCGGAGTGGCCAAGGGGTGCCTGTTCTCCGGGACCGGTGTCGACCTGAAGCCGGTGCTGGCAACCGGAGATGACGAACTGTTACGCAAGGAAATCCGGCGCATCGTGGCCGCCAAGCCGGGGCGGCACGAGGTGACCGATGAAGGTGTGGAAACCAAACCATTCGCAATGTCCCGCGTAGGCGGGTAGAGGAGAAGGCATGATCGGAAAGGTAATCGCCGTCAATATCAGCAAGAACAAGGGGGAGAGGAAGACCCCGGTCCCCGAGGTCACCCTGCGCGAGGAGCACGGCATCGTCGGCGACGGCCATGCCGGGGACTGGCACCGCCAGGTGAGCCTGCTGGCCCAGGAGAGCATCGCCAAGATGCAGGCGCTCGGGCTGGACGTGAAGGAGGGCGATTTCGCCGAGAACATCACCACCGAAGGGGTGGATCTGGTAAGCCTCCCGATCGGTGCCAAAATCGAGCTGGGGGAGACGCTTCTGGAGGTTACCCAGATCGGCAAGGAGTGCCATACCCGCTGCGCCATCTACTACCAGGCAGGCGACTGCGTCATGCCCAAGGAGGGGATCTTCGCCAGGGTGCTCAAGGGCGGGGTGGTGAGGCCGGGGGATAGGGTGGTGGTGTAAGACCGACCGGCAGCGGTGGACTGGCGTGCGGCTTTCTGGTGGACCACATGGACCCGGTGGACTCAGTGGACCTTGTGGACGCTGCAACTGATATAAACTGAAAAGCCGCGAGGCGCTACGCGCTCGCGGCTTTTTTGCATAAATCTGCGGACTTCTCAGTGCTCGCAGGGGAGCAGCACGGTGAAACTGCTGCCGCGACCGGGGACGCTTTCCACGTCGATGCAGCCGCCGTGCTCCCTGATGATGCCGTAACTCACCGACAACCCCAGCCCGGTGCCGTTGGCCTTGGTGGTGTAGAAGGGGTTGAATACCTGCCTCAGGTTCTCCAACTGGATGCCGACACCGGTGTCCGATATCTTCACCTCGTAGTTGTCCCCACTCCCCACCGGCGCGCTCCTGATATCGAGCACGCCTCCTTCGGGCATGGCCTGCACGGCGTTCAGGATCAGGTTGGTAAATACCTGCCGCAACTGGTCCTGGTCCCCTTCGACGACGGCCACCTCCTCGGCGTAGAACTCGAACACCTCGATCTTCTCTAGGGAAACCTGGTGCCCGATCTGCCCCACGATCTCGTGCAAAAGCTCGTTCAGGTGCACTTCGCCACGCTCCATCTGCTCGCGCCGCGCGAACTTCAACAGGTTGGAGACGATGCGCTCCACGCGCTTCACCTGCTGGAAGATGGTGTCCACTTCCTCGCGGTTGGGCGCATCCTCCGGTACCGAGAGCTGCAAGAGTTCGGTGTTGCCGCGGATGATCGCCATCGGGTTGTTGATCTCGTGGGCGACGCCTGCCGCCAACTCGCCGATAGCAGCGAGCTTCTCGACTCTTAGCAGTTCTTCGCGCGTCTGCACCAGGAGCCGGTTCTTCTCTTCCAACTCCGCGGTCCTCAGCTGCACCTTCTGCTCCAGGTTCCGGTTCAGCTCGATGATACTGTCCTCGCGCTCGGCAAGCGACTGGCTCATGTCGTTGAAGCGCTCGGCCAGATCGCCTATCTCGTCGCGCGAGTCGATCGTGCTCTTCACGTCCCGCTCGCCCGCCGCCACCCGCCGCGTCAACAGCTCCAGTTCCTTGATGGGCTGTGCCAGCTTGCGTCCCAGAAAGCCGGACATGGAAACCCCGGTCAGCCCGCTCAGGAGGAGCACGAAGCTTAGCAGCACGGCCATATCGGTCTTCACCGCCGAGTAGTGGCTCTCCAGCATCCCCACGTACAGCGCCCCGATGGGGACCCCCTGCAGGGAGAGAATCGGCTCGTAGGCGGTCAGGTACCAGTCGTTGACCACGAAGGCCCGGCCCACCCACTTGGCTCCCTTCAACAGGACGCGGTCGTACACCGGCGCCGAGAGCTTGGTGCCGATGGCGCGGCTGCCGTCGGTGTTGGGGACGTTGGTGGCGATCCGGACGTCCCCCTGGAAGATGGTCGAGTTGCCCACGTCGCGGCCGTTCAGTTTGGCCCCCTCGTAGACCACCGTCTTGATCTTGTCCACCAGCTTCTTGTTGTTGTTCAGCAACACGCCGCCGTAGAGGGCGCCCACCACGTTGCCGGCGGGGTCGCGCACCGGCGCGGCCACAAACAGGAACATGGCGCCGTTGAGCGGCGCGGGCGGGGTGGGGTCGGAGCGGGTCCCGGTCACCTGGACGTGCGCCTGGCGCACCAGTTCCTCCCCCTCCAGCGCCAGTTCTGCGGTGGGGATGATGGTGGTGCCGCTCACCAGTTCCCCCTTCAACGCCCGCGCGACGAACTGGTTGCGCAGCTTGTCGTCGCCGAACTGCTGCGGGTTGTTGGCGCGGAAGATCACCCTGCCGGAGGCGTCCACCGCCGCCAGGACGTCGAGGTGCTCGCTTTTGCGCACCGGCGCAAGGGTGGCGGCCAGGGCGCGCTGGTCCGCGGCGACCACGGTCTCCGAGGTCCTGCCGAAGGAGGCGGAGAGCTTCACCGCGTCGTAGAGGCGGGTCAGCTCGTTCAGGTATGCCTCGCGCGCCACGGAGAGGTCGTAGCGCACCTTCTCCTGGGCCTGCGCGGCCACCTTGGCGCTCAGGATGAAGACGCCGGCCATCCAGCAGATCAGGATGGCGATCGCCAGCGGGATCAGCGTGGCGACCGTGAGCTTGGTCTTGATGGGGAAACGGAGCCTGGGGATGTTCATGAGGGGATGGTGATCTCGTACTCGACGATCTTGCGGTCCAGGGTCTTCCTGGATATGCCCAGGATCTCGGCGGAGCGGCTCTTGTGGTAGCCGGTCCCGAGCAGGGTGCGCTCGATGTGCGCCTTCTCCATGTTCTCAAGGGAAACCAGCTGCGGTTCGACGGGCGCCGCCGAAGCTTTTTGCTGCCTACGCCAGATGGGGAGCTCCTTGGGGGTGACCAGCGGGGTGCGCGCCAGGATCACGGCGCGCTCCATCACGTTCTCCAACTCGCGAATGTTGCCTGGCCAGTCGTAGCCGCACAGGAGGTGCAGCGCCTCCGGGGTGACGCCGGTCACTTCTTTTTTCATCTTGAGGCTGTACTTCTTGAGGAAGTGCTGCGCCAGCGGCTCGATGTCGTCCTTGCGCTCGCGCAGGGGGGGGAGGGGGATGTTGATCACGTTAAGGCGGTAGTAGAGGTCCTCGCGGAACCTGCCGGCGCGCACCTCCTCCTCGAGGTCCTTGTTGGTTGCGGCGACGAAGCGGATGTCGGCGCTCTTGGCGCGGGTGGCGCCCACGGGAATGAAGTCGCGCTCCTGGATCACGCGCAAAAGCTTCGCCTGGATGGGAAGGCTCATGTCTCCGATCTCGTCCATGAACAGGGTGCCGCCGTCGGCTTCCTCCAAAAGTCCCTTCTGGTGGGTGATGGCACCGGTGAAGGCGCCGCGCACGTGCCCGAAAAGCTGGCTTTCCAACAGGGTCTCGGTGAGGGCGGCGCAGTTGATGGAGAGGAAGCGGCGCTCGCGCCGCGGGCTGTTGTAGTGGATGGCCCCGGCGATCAGTTCCTTGCCGGTGCCGGACTCCCCCAGCACCAGGATGTTCGCCTCGCTGGCCGCGACCTGCAGGGTGAGGTCGTAGGTCTCCTGGAACACGGCACTTCTGAAGATGATGGCGTCCTGCAGGATCGGCTTGCCCAGCTCGGTCTTGAGAGCCCGGTTTTCCTGCAACAGCTGCTCCTTCTCCAGGGCGTTCTTCAGGACGCTCAGGATCTTCTCCTTGGGGAAGGGCTTGGTGACGTAGTCGTAGGCGCCCAGCTTGATCGCCTCCACCGCGGCGTCGATGGTGCCGAAGGCGGTCATGATGATGATGGGAAGTGAGGGGCGGAGCTGCTTCACCTCCTGCAGCACGCTGATGCCGTCCAGGTCGGGCATCCTGACGTCCTGCAGGATCAGGTCGGCGTCGCCGGGATCCCCCTCGCGTAGGCGGCGCAAAAGCTGCGCGCCGGCATTGAAGGTCTCCACGAGGTAGCCCTGGGTCTGCAACAGCTTCTTCAGGTAGATGAGGATCCCTTCCTCGTCATCGCAGATGAGAATTCGTTCTTGTGTCATTTTGGGGCGTTCCTCGCTTCTTTCCCGCGCCGTTGCTGGAGGGGCCGTCTTGGACAAAATGTCACACGTTTTGACAAAACGTCACAATTGTTAATTAAAGTTAATCTTCTGAAAATTCCCGACTAGCGCAGACAACATTATCATTTCGGACGTTTACGGTACACAACTATTTTTCTCGTAAACGTTTACGGGCTGGCATGGCAATTGCCGTATACGCGGTGCTTATCCGGCGTCGACGACGTTTATCATGGAAAAAGGAGAGATTCAACATGGCAGTTTCACGACGGGAGTTTCTGCAGGGGGGGGCGGCTGCTGCGGCACTGATCCTCTCCGGCAAAAAAGCAGAAGCGGGCGGCGCAGACAGCTCGCAGATGCGCACCAAGGGGCTGAAAAGCTCGACCACCATCTGTCCTTTCTGCGCGGTAGGTTGCGGGCTTGTGGTGCATACCAAGAACGGCAAGATCGTGAACATCGAGGGGGACACCCAGCACCCGATCAACCAGGGTGCGCTCTGCTCGAAGGGTAGCGCGCTGTTCCAGGTGGCCAACAACGAGCGTCGCCTGCAGAAGGTGATGTACCGCGCCCCCGGTAGCGACAAGTTCGAAGAGAAGTCGTGGGACTGGGCCCTGGAGCGTATCGCGCAGAAGATGAAGGATACGCGCGACAAGTCCTTCAAGGCCAAAGAGATCAACAAGAAAGACAACAAGGAGTACGTGGTCAACCGCACCGAAGGGATGGCATTCCTGGGCGGCGCAGGTCTGGACAACGAGGAGTGCTACCTCTGGAGCAAGTTCGCCCGCTCCATGGGGGTCGCCAACCTCGAACACCAAGCCCGAATATGACACTCCGCTACAGTCGCCGGTCTGGCGGCTTCGTTTGGACGTGGGGCAATGACCAACCACTGGATCGACCTGAGAAACGCTGACGCGATTCTCGCCATCGGCTGCAACCCGGCCGAGAACCACCCGATTTCCATGAAATGGATCGAGGCGGCCATGGATCAGGGCGGCAAGCTGATCGCCGTCGATCCCCGCTTCACCAGGACCGCCTCCAAGGCGGACCACTACGCGCAGATCCGTCCCGGCACCGACATCGCCTTCCTGGGCGGCATGATCAACTACGCGCTGCAGAACAACATGGTTCACGAGGAGTACGTCCGCGAGTACACCAATGCCACTTTCATCGTGAACGACAAGTACGACTTCAACGAAGGGATCTTCTGCGCGTTCGACGACCAGGAGAAGACCTACGATGCCAAGGCTTGGGCCTACGCTGTCGACGGCGCCGGCAACCCCAAGCGCGACCACTCCATGAAGGATCCGCGCTGCGTGTACCAGCTCCTGAAGAAGCACTACTCCCGTTACACCGTGGACATGGTCTGCAACATCACCGGCACCAAGAAGGAAGACTACCTCGCTGTCGCCAAGACCTACTGCTCCACCGGCCGCGCCGACAAGGCGGGCACCATCCTCTACGCCATGGGCATCACCCAGTCCACCCACGGTTCCCAGAACGTCCGCGCTACCGCCATGCTGCAGATGCTGCTCGGTAACATCGGCATCGCCGGCGGCGGCGTCAACGCGCTGCGCGGTGAGTCCAACGTCCAGGGGTCGACCGACTACGGTCTGCTGTTCCACCTCCTGCCGGGCTACCTGAAGTCCCCGGAGTTCGACAACGTCGACCTGAAGGCCTACCTCGAGAAGTGGACCCCGAAAACCAAGGACGCGAAGAGCGCCAACTGGTGGGGCAACACCCCGAAGTACACCGTGAGTCTGCTGAAAGCCTGGTACGGCGACAACGCCACCAAGGAAAACAACTTCTGCTACGACTACCTCCCCAAGAGAAGCGGCAACTACTCCTTCGTGAAGCTGATGGAGAAGATGGGTAAAGGGGAACTGCAGGGCCTGGTCTGCATGGGCCAGAACCCGGCCGTCGGCGGTCCGGACTCCCTGAAGACCCGCGAGGCCCTGGGCAAACTCGACTGGCTCGTCACCGTCGACCTCTGGGAGACCGAGACCTCGATCTTCTGGAAGCGCCCCGGCGTCAACCCGAAGGACATCAAGACCGAAGTCTTCATGCTGCCGGCAGCCTCCTCCGTCGAGAAGGAAGGTTCCATCTCCAACTCCGGCCGCTGGGCCCAGTGGCGCTACAAGGCCGCCGAGCCGGTCGGTGACGCGAAGAGCGACCTCTGGATCATCGATCAGTTCGCCAAGCGCATGAAGAAGGCATACGAGAAAGGGGGTGTATTCCCCGAGCCGATCACCAAGCTGGCGTGGAACTATGGGCAGGGCGAGGAGCCGGAAGTGCACATGGTCGCCAAGGAGATCAACGGCTACTTCACCAAGGACATGACCATCGTCGACAAGGACAAGACCCTGGAGTTCAAGGCCGGCGACCAGGTCCCGATGTTCAAGTATCTGCAGGACGACGGCTCCACCGTCTCCGGCAACTGGATCTACTGCGGTTCCTACACCAAGGACGGCAATCTGATGGCGCGTCGCGACCTCGCCGACCCGACCGGCCTGGGCATGTACCCGAAGTGGTCCTGGGCTTGGCCGGTAAACCGCCGCATCATCTACAACCGCGCCTCGGTCAACCCGGACGGCGTGCCGTTCAACCCCAAGCGCGTCGTCATCACTTGGGACGCCCTGGAGAAGAAATGGAAAGGCGACGTGCCCGACGGTCCGTGGCCGCCGATGAACGACGCCAAGGAAGGGAAGTACCCGTTCATCATGCTGGCTGAAGGCCACGGCCGTCTCTACGCTCTGGACATGAAGGACGGTCCGTTCCCCGAGCACTACGAGCCGATCGAAAGCCCGGCCAAGAACCTTCTCTCCAAAACCCAGACCAACCCGGCGGTGAAGGTGCCGGCCAACATGACCAGCGACACGGCGAAGTTCCCGTACGTCGGCACCACCTACAGGATGACCGAGCACTGGCAGGCAGGCGCCATGACCCGTTCGCTCCCGTGGCTTGTGGAACTGGTCCCGACCATGTTCGTGGAGATTTCCCAGACCCTGGCCCGCGCCAAGGGGATCAACAACGGCGACATGGTGAAGGTTACCAGCGAGCGCGGTTCCATCGAGGCGAAGGCCCTGGTCACCTCCAGGCTGAAGCCGTTCAATGTGCAGGGGAAAGAGGTAGAGCAGGTGGGTCTCCCCTGGCACTTCGGTTATGCAGGTCTGGCTACCGGCGACTCCGGCAACGTCCTTACGCCGTCGGTCGGTTGCGCGAACACAAGCATCCCCGAGTTCAAGGCATTCCTCTGCAACATCGAGAAAGGGGGTAAACGCGCATGAGCAGCGAGAACCAGGATTTCAACAAAAGCAAGGCATTTTTGATCGACATGACCAAGTGCACCGGCTGCCGCGGCTGCCAGGTTGCCTGCAAGCAGTGGAACCAGCTGGGCGCCGAGAAGACCGAGTTCTTCACCGGCGAAGGCTACCAGAACCCGCCGCTCATGTCGGAATACACCTTTACCCGCATCAAGTTCCGGGACTACGAGAAGAACGGGCAGAACGAGTTCGCCTTCTACAAAGAGATGTGCATGCACTGCAACGAGCCGGCCTGCGCATCGGTCTGCCCGGTAGGCGCCTTCAAGAAGACCAAGGAAGGCCCGGTCACCTATGACGCGGATCGCTGCATCGGCTGCCGCTTCTGCATGGTCGCCTGCCCGTTCGGGGTGCCCAAGTACGAGTGGAGCAAGGCGCTGCCGCTGGTGAGAAAGTGCACCGGCTGCTACTCCAGGGTGAAGGAAGGGCTGAAGCCGGCCTGCGCCACCACCTGTGTCTCCGCCATCACCTACGGCAACCGCGATGAGATGATCAAGGAAGCCAACAAGAGGATCGCGGCACGTCCGGAGAAGTACCTGAAGAAGCTCTACGGCTCCGAAGAGGCGGGCGGCACCTCGGTCATCTACCTGACCGCGCTTCCCTTCGACGAGCTCGGCTTCAAGCCGGTCACCAAGCGTCCGCTCCCGTCCTACACCTGGCAGGCGCTGCGCCTGGTCCCGGGCATCTTCCTCACCGTCGGCAGCTCGCTGTCGCTGCTGTCCTGGTTCAACCACAGGAAGGAGAGGATCGCCAAGGAAGAGGAGCAGAGAAAATCCGGCGCTACGCCGAAGGAGGAGAGCTAGATGACCGCTGCAAAGATAATCGCTAACGAGATCAAGGGCTACCACCGCTTCGTGCAGTTCCTGATCGTCCTGGTGGCTGTGGGCGCGCTCGCCTCCCTGGCCCGCTTCGTGTTCGGCCTGGGCGTCACCACCAACCTGAACGACACCTTCCCGTGGGGTCTCTGGATCTCCTTCGACGTCGTCACCGCGGTACCGCTTGCGGCCGGCGCCTTCACCCTCGGGGCCATCGTGCACTGCTTCCACATCAAGAAGCTCGAGCCGCTGGTACGTCCGGCCATCGTGACCGGCTTCCTCGGTTACTCCCTGGTCTGCGTCGGTCTGCTGCTCGACCTGGGGCAGCCGCAGCGCGGCTGGCACACCCTGGTGTACTGGAACCCGCACTCCCCGATGTTCGAGGTTTCCATGTGCGTCATGGCGTACACCACGGTGCTCTTCCTCGAGTTCCTGTCGCCGGTGTGCGAGAAGTTCGGCTACCACGTGCCGCTGCGTCTTTTGCGTACCCTGGAGATGCCGCTGGTGGTCGCCGCGGCCTCCATCTCCACCCTGCACCAGTCCTCGCTGGGCACCTTCTTCCTGATCGCGGTCGACAAACTGCACAGCCTCTGGTACAACCCGCTGCTGCCGCTGCTGTTCTGGCTTTCCGCGATGTGCGCCGGTATCTCCATCATCATCGTGGAGGCCACCATGAGCCACAAGTACATGGGGCAGCCGGACGAGAGCGAACTACTCGAGACCCTGGCCAAGATCCTCCCGTGGGTCATCACCGTGTACCTGACCGTGAAGTTCTTCTCCCTCTTCGCTCTGACCGAGGGGCCGCTCACCAACCGTCCCGGCCTGCTGATCCTCTTCGTGGTTGAAGTGGTCGGCGGCATGATCATCCCGCTCTTCATGCTGATGAGCAGGAAGGTTCGCGAAGACGGCCGCCTGCGCGCCACCGCCGCCTGGCTGGTGATCGCGGGCATCATCCTGAACCGCTTCAACGTTTCCATGTTCGGCATGGAGGCTCCGGGCACCTTCTACTACCCGTCTTTCATCGAGACCCTGGTCACCGTCGGCATCATCGCTGCGCACGTCCTGTTCTTCGTGCTGATCGCGAAGTACTTCCCGATCTTCGAGCACCATCCGGAAACCGTCGACTACTCGATTCCGGACCACTTCCACAAAACCGAGAAAGGCCACGCTCACGGTGCGGCCAAGGCCTAGCGGAAGTTGCAGCAGCAGTTTGAATCTTTCGCAGTAACAGCTTAGAAGTACGAGGAAACCCTCCCGAAGTCCCCTCTCCCGCACAGGCGGGGGAGGGGCAGGGCGGGGGAGCAACAGCTTTAAGCCAGATCAGATTCAAGGAGTGCGCAGGTGGCAACCATTTACAGTTTCAAGAAGGGCGTCATGGAGCAGGTGGAAGGCGGGGTGGTGACCGAGTACCCCCTGCAGTTGGTGGTGAACGGGCGCGAGATGGCCACCCTGATCGCTTCACCCCACGACCTGCGTTTTCTGGTCGCCGGCTTCCTGCGCCTGCAGGGCTTCGTCTCCAAGGTGGACGACTTCCTGGCGCTGGCCATCTGCCAGGACTTCGGCGCCGCCAGCGTCACCATCCGGGGCGAGCTTCCCGAGCGTCTCAAGCCGGTGCTTACTTCCGGCTGCGGCACCGGGATCAGCTTCAACATGCCCAGGCCGGTCGAGAAGTCCGGCCCCTCCCGGGTGCACGCACCCGAGACCATCTTCGCGCTGATGAACCAGCTGGCGCAGCAGTGCGAAGGGTACAAGAACCACGGCGGGATGCACTCCGCGGGTGTGGGGAGCGACACGCTGCTCCTGCATGCCGAGGACATCGGCCGCCACAATACCATTGACAGAATTGCCGGCGAGGCCCTCCTGAAGGGGATCTCGCTGGCTGGAACCATATTGGTCACCTCTGGGCGGGTTTCCACCGAACTGGTCGCCAAGGCATCCATGCTCGGCATCGACCTGATCGCGTCGCGCACCTCGCCCACGGACATGGCGGTGAAGATGGCCGAGGAGGCCGGCATCACCCTGGTGGGGTACGTGCGGGCCGACAGCTTCAAGGTATACACCCACGCCGAAGCCATCAGCGTGTCGGGGCAGGAGAAGATCGCAGGCGTTACCGGCGTCATCCTCGCTGGGGGCGCTTCCAGCCGCATGGGGAGCAACAAGGCCCTCCTGCCGCACAAGGGTGGGCGCTTCATCGAGAGCATCTACCGGGAACTCTCCGAGATCTTCCCCGAGGTGATCCTGGTGACCAACACCCCGGAGCAGTACCAGTTTCTGCCCTGCCGCAAGGTGCCCGACCTCTACCCGGGCATGGGGGCCCTGGCAGGGATCCACGCGGGGCTCGCCCAGGCCGGCACCCCGAGCGTCTTCACCGTCGCCTGCGACATGCCGCACCTCGATCCCGCCCTGATCAGGCATATCGCCGGGCGTCGCGGCGACTGCGACCTGGTGCTCCCCAAGAGCGAGCACGGCTACGAGCCGCTGCACGCCCTGTACAACAAGAGCGCCCTGGCCGCCATGGAAGAGTGCCTGGAGCAGGGGAAGCGGCGCATCGTCTCCATCCTGCCGCAGCTGAAGGTGAACGAGATCGCCGCCGAGGAGGTGGCGGGCTTCGACCCGAGTTTCGACTCCTTCAGCAACATCAACACCCCGCAGGAATACTACGAGTTGAGAAACGGCGACAAGGCGAGGCCGGGCATCGAGAGCCTCCCTGCCGCGGAAGAAGCACAGCAAGCGCAGGCCTAGCCCAGGGGGCGGTCTGAACCAAGAGGCGTCAACGCAACAGCTCCCCGGCGCGGGAGTTCAAAGGAGAAGGTAAATGTTTGGATTCGGTATGCCGGAAATGATCATCGTGCTCGTGATAGCCCTCGTTGTTGTCGGCCCCGCCAAGCTCCCGCAGCTGGGACAGGCACTGGGGAGCAGCATCAAGAATTTCAAGAAAGCCTCCGCAGGCGAGGACTTGGTCCAGCTGAACGAGGAGAAAAAGGCCTAGCCTCGGCAAAGGCCGGTCAATACTTTCAAGGCCCTGGGGTTTCCCGGGGCCTTTTTTTTTAACGAAAGTTCTCAAGGAAGTGGGGGCGTCTGCCGATCTAAACGATAACCGGTTGAAAAAGCCGGTTCTGCGGTTTCGGTGGCAATGATTGCCGCCGTGTCGTGACAAGGAGACGGTAGATGCTGACGCAGTGGCACGAGGATATGGCGACGGGCAGCGAGGCGGTGGACAAGCAGCACAAGGAGCTGCTGCGCCGCGTCGACGACCTGCTCAAGGGGGCCAAGAGCAGGAAGGGCGCCGACGAGATCGGCAGGTTGATGTGGTTTTTGAAAAAGTACGTGCGGTGGCACTTCCGGGACGAGGAGAAGCTGATGCTGGAAGCCGGCTATCCCGGCTACCACTCCCATAAGACCCAGCACGAGATCTTTTTCCGGGAGGTGCTGCGGCTGGAGACGTTGCACGCCGAGCAGGGGGACAACACTCTGATGATCGTGGCCGTCATTACCGCCATGTGCGAGTGGCTCCGCTCCCACTTCAACAAGCTGGACAAGGAGTTCATCGATTTTGTGAAGCAGACCGGCCAGAACGGCAACGGCAACGGCAACGGTCACAGCGATAGCCCCGAGGGGAACGGCGAGCAATAGCGGGTGGTTCGGGCGCGGCAGCAGAGATGTTAGCCCGGCAGCAGCATATATATAAAGGGGAGCCCGGTTGATCGGGCTCCCCTTTGTGTTTAGCCCTGCCAGCGTATCTGAGTCCCTCTCCCTCCGGGAGAGGGTGGCCGAAGGCCGGGTGAGGGCGCCGGCCTCCGGTTACGCTGTCTCCTTGTGGCAACGCCCTCACCCCAACCCTCTCCCGAAGGGAGAGGGTTGGGGGGGGGAGATCAAGGGAGCCGCCGTATCTGCCGTATATCCCTCTACGACCGGTGCACCGCCAGGGGACCCCAGGCCTGCTGCACGCACATCACCTCGACGCTATTGATGTTGACCCGCGCCGGGACCGAGGCCACCCAGACCACGATATCGGCGATGTCCTCCGGTCGCAGCGGCTCGGTCCCCGTGTACACCCGCTGCGCCTTCTCGTCTTCTCCCTTGAAGCGGACCCTGGAAAACTCGGTCTCCGCCATGCCCGGCTCGATGTTGGTCACCCGCACCGCCGTCCCCAAGAGGTCGGCGCGCAGGTTCCGGGAGAACTGCTGCACGAAGGCCTTGGTGGCGCCGTAGACGTTGCCGCCGGGGTAGGGCCAGCTTCCGGCCACCGAGCCGATGTTGACCACGTGGCCGCGGTTGCGGGCCACCATCCCGGGAAGGATGGCGCGGGTGCAGTACATGACCCCCTTGACGTTGGTGTCCACCATGGTCTCCCAGTCCTCGAGCGACGCCTGGTGGGCCGGCTCCAGCCCGAGGGCGAGGCCGGCGTTGTTGACCAGCAGGTCCACCTCAGCGAACTCCGGCGGCAGACCGGCGCAGGCGGCGGCAACGGCGTTGCCGTCGCGCACGTCCAGGGTCAGCGCGTGTACTTTGGTCTTGCCGGCAAGCTCCTCCCTGAGGGCCTGCAGCTTGTCTTCCCGCCGCGCGGTGAGCACCAGTTTCCAGCCCAACTCAGCCAGCGCCCGCGCGCAGGCGGCCCCAAATCCCGACGATGCTCCTGTAATGAGGGCACATTTCTCCATGTCGTTCCTCCTGGGCGCAGTCGCGCCGTTGCGGGCGTTATATTAATTTAGATCGACGTCCAACACAAGGCGTAGCTTGCCTTGTTCCCACCCTGGCTGTGCTGCACTCCCGTTGCCGCCAGCCGCCGCGCCCCTGCGGCATTTTCCCATGAAAAATCCGCCGGTCGGTCGTTGCTGGCCCCCGACAATCGGGTAAAGTATTCCAGTTGTTTCACTTGGGGGATACAATATCTAATGAGCCCTCGGGGGCAAAGCGAGCGGGAGGTGCACGCCATGCGCAAAATCTCTCATAGCTGCGAAGTACACGCTGCGCTTGATACCGTGTGGAAGCTTCTCATCGAGAAAATGGAACAGCCGCATTCCTACCTGCCGGGGGTGACGCAGTCGCGCACCCTGCAACACTACGGCAACGGTCTGCTGCGTGAAATAAGAGGGGAGGGGATACTGATCACCGAGAAGGTGGTCCTCGACAAGACTCACGGGGAGGTGCGCTACTTTCTCCTGGAGCACCCGCTGTTTACCGGTCGGGTGGTGAACCGGGTGGTGCCGTCCTCGGTGCAAAGCCCGGTGGCGCCGCAGGTGCTGACCATTGAAGTGGACTGGGCGCCCAAGGACGACGAGGCCGAGCGGATGATCCGCAGCGACCTCCCGGAGCAAATCCAGAGAGAGGTGATCAGTTTGAAAGAAAAAGCCGAAGCGATGGAGGCGCAGGAGGCGAAACCCCTTTCCACATCGTACGCATTCGGCGTCACCATGGCGCTCCCCTTTGCCGATGCCCTGCCCAGGGTGCACCAGGAGCTGCAAAGGGAGGGGTTCGGGGTGCTGTTCGAGATCGACGTGAAACAGAAGTTCAAGGAGAAGCTCGACAAGGACTTCCGCAACTACCACATCCTCGGGGCCTGCAACCCGGGCCTCGCCTACCAGGCCTTCGGCGCGGAGATCGACATCGGGACGCTGCTCCCCTGCAACGTCGCGGTCTACTCGGTGAGCGAAGCGCGTACCGTGGTCATGGTGATGGATCCCGTGGCGGGACTCTCCCTGGTGGGGAACAGTCAACTGAACGAGCTCTCGGTCACGGTCAAGCAGGGCCTGCAGCGGGTCTTGGCGGGGCTGCACCCCGTTGCGGTGTGAAGCCATGGTCCGGATAAAGAGAATATACGACGAGCCGGCAGCGCAGGATGGTGTGCGCGTGCTGGTAGACCGGCTCTGGCCCCGGGGGGTCTCCAAGGACGGGGCGCACCTGGATCGCTGGGAGAAGGAACTCGCTCCCTCGGACGAGCTGCGCCACTGGTTCGGGCACGATCCCGAGAAATGGCAGGATTTCCGGGCGCGCTACCGCCAGGAATTGCAGGGGCAGGGGGCGCTGCTCAAGGAGCTGGCAGGAGTGTGCGCCCACAGCACGGTGACCCTGCTCTATGCCGCGAAGGACGAAGAGCACAACAATGCGGTCGTACTGAAGGAACTCCTGGAGGACTCCAGCATCGGCTGAGGCCGCGGCCAGCCCGCGGTTTAGGAGGCTAAGATGGGAGAGAACCTGGCTAGAAAGATACTGAAGGAACACCTGGTGGAAGGGGAGCTGGTGCCGGGGCGGGAAATCGCGATCCGGATCGACCAGACCCTGCTGCAGGACGCGACCGGCACCATGGCCATGCTGGAGTTCATGGCCACCGGTATCCCCAGGGTGAAGGTGGGGCTGGCGGCGCAGTACGTCGACCACAACCTTCTGCAGACCGATAACAAGAACGCGGACGACCACGTCTTTCTCGCCACGGCGGCACAGAAGTTCGGGGTCCATCTCTCCAAGCCGGGCAACGGCGTCTCGCACCAGGTGCACCTGGAGCGTTTCGGCGTCCCCGGCACCACGCTCCTTGGCGCCGACTCGCACACCCCCACGGCCGCAGGTCTCGGACAGCTCGCCATCGGCGCCGGGGGGCTCGACGTGGCGCTGGCCATGGCGGGGTATCCCTTCCACCTCACCTGCCCCAAAATCTGGGGTGTCAAGCTGACCGGGCAGTTGCAACCCTGGGTCTCCGGCAAGGACGTGATCCTGGAGATGCTCAGGCGTCACACGGTTAAGGGCGGGGTAGGAAAGATCATCGAATATTACGGGCCGGGCATCGCCACCCTATCGGCAACCGACCGCGCCACCATCGGCAACATGGGGGCGGAATTGGGCGCGACGACGACTGTGTTCCCAAGCGACGATAACACCCGGGCGTTTCTGGAGGCGCAGGGACGCGGCGACGTCTGGCGCGAACTCTCAGCCGACGCGGACGCATCTTACGACGAGTACGACGAGATCGACCTGTCCCAGGTGGTGCCGCTGATCGCCTGCCCGTCTTCGCCGGACAACGTGGTGCCGGTCTCCGAGATCGAGGGGCTCAAGGTGGACCAGGTCATCGTCGGCAGTTCGGTCAACTCCTCCTTCCGCGACCTGATGACCGTCTGCCGCATCCTGGAGGGGCGCCGCATCGCCCCCGGACTTGCCTTCCACATCAACCCCGGCAGCCGCCAGGTGCTGGAGAACGTGGTGGCCCACGGCGGCTTCATGATGCTCCTTTTGGCCGGCGGCCAGGTGCACCAGCCCGGCTGCCTGGGCTGCATCGGCATGGGGCAGGCCCCCGGCACCAACCAGGTCTCGCTTAGAACCTTCCCGCGCAACTTCCCGGGACGCAGCGGCACCAAGGAGGACCGGGTCTACCTCTGCTCCCCGGAAACGGCCGCCGCGGCAGGTGTCTTCGGCGTGGTCACCGACCCGCGCAAGCTCTCGGAACTGCTCCCCTGGCCGGACGTGAAGAACCCGGACCGCTACCTGGTGGACGACGCCGGCATCCAGGCGCCGCCGGAGGACGGCGGCCCGGTCGAGATCGTCACCGGTCCCAACATCGTCCCCTTCCCGGAGTTCCCCGCACTCCCGGACCAGCTCGACGTGGAGGTGATCATCAAGGTGGGGGACAACGTCTCCACCGACACCATCATGCCGGCCGGGAACAAGGTGCTCCCTTTCCGCAGCAACATTCCCGCCATCAGCAAGTTCGTCTTCGAGCAGGCCGATCCCGAGTTCGCGATCAGGGCGGCGGAAAAGGGGGACGGTGCGGTGGTGGGGGGCGAGAACTACGGCCAAGGGTCGTCGCGCGAGCATGCGGCGCTCGCGCCGCGCTACCTCGGCATCCGGGTGAAGATCGCCAAGAGCTTCGCCAGGATCCACCGCTCCAACCTGATCAACTTCGGCATCCTGCCGCTGGTCTTCAAGGACCCCGCCGACTACGACCGCATCAAGCAGGGGGACCGCATCACCATCCCGCGGCTGCGGGAACTGACCGAGAGCGGCGCCACCGAGATCCCGATCCGGGTCGATGGAGCCGAGATCGTGACCCTCCTGAACGCGTCGCAACGCGAGCGTCGCGAGCTGGTGGCGGGGGGACTGCTCAATACAGTAAAGGAGGAGAATCATGGCTGAGACCCTTAGGGAGCTGCTCTCCGAGGAAGAGCTGCTTGGTTTCTACGAGCAGATGGTGCTATGCCGCGAGTTTGAGGAGAGCTGCGCCGAGCAGTACTCCAAGGGGCACATCACCGGCTTTTTGCACCTGTACTCCGGGCAGGAAGCCGTCGCGGTCGGCTGCACGGCCGGGCTGCAGCAAAAGGACTACATCCTGTCCGCCTACCGCGACCACGCCCAGGCCATCGTGCGCGGCGCCGAGCCCAAGAAGGTGATGGCGGAGCTGTTCGGCAAGGCGACCGGCCTATGCAAGGGTAAGGGGGGCTCCATGCACCTCTTCGCACCGGAGCTCAACTTCATGGGAGGGTACGCCATCGTGGGGGGGCAGTTCCCGATCGCCACCGGTCTCGCCTGGGGAAGCCAGCTGCTCGAAGAGGACCGCGTCACGGCGTGCTTCTTCGGCGACGGCTCGATGAACCAGGGGACCTTCCATGAGTCGCTGAACTGGTCGCGCCTTTGGGACCTGCCGGTCCTGTTCGTCTGCGAGAACAACTTCTACGGCATCGGCACCGAGGTGCATCGCGCCTCCGCCCAGGCCGCCCTGCACCGGCGCACCTGCGGCTACGACATCCCCAGCGAGAAGGTGGACGGCATGGACGTCATCGCCATGTACCAGGCCACCAAGCGTGCCGCCGAGTGGGTCAGGGAGCGGCAGCGCCCCTACTTCATCGAGGCGGTCACCTACCGCTTCCGTGGCCACTCCATGTCCGACCCCGCCAAGTACCGCAGTTCCTCGGAGACCGATGTGTGGAAAAGCCGGGACCCGATCATCAACCTGTCGCGCCGGCTCATAGAGGAGGGGATGGCGAACCAGGAACGACTCGATGAGATCACCAGGCGCTGCCTGGCCCAGGTGGAGGAAAGCGTCCGGTTCGCCGAGGAGTCCCCGTGGCCCGAGGACGGCGAGGTTTGGGAGGATATCTACGTTTGACGCCGTACCGATGGCGCCCCGTTCCGGGGCGCCATCGCGGCCGTTTCCGTCACGTCGCCCGCTTGTCCGCCCGTTACCCAGTTACCCCTGCGGTGAAAGCCCTGCCCGCCTTGTCGGTCACCGGCCGACCGTGGCCAGCTCCGCCCTGACCCGGTCGCGCTGCCGGTCGATCTGTTCGTCGGTCGCACCCAGCCCGCGCAGCATGTGCTCGGTCATGTTGAGCGCGATCTCTCCTTCTCCTGAAAAGACGGCATTGGCTCCGGCGCGGTACAGCGTGGGCATGTCCCTGAGGTAGCTGGTCCGGGCCAGGATGCGCAACTGCGGATTGAGCTGACGGGCCAGCCGGATCACCTCCTCCTCGCCCTGCATCCCCGCCGAGGTCAGCACCAGCGCCACCGCCTGCTCGATCCCGGCCGCCTCGAGGGTTTCCTTGAGGGTGACGTCGCCGTAGAGCGCTCCTATTCCTTCCTGTTGCAGTTGCCGCACCGTGTGCAGGTTCATCTCCACGACGAAGGGCTCGATGCCGTTCTCCGTGAGCAGGCGCGCCAGCGTCTTCCCGGTGGGGCCGTACCCGACCACGATGGCGCGATCGCTGCTGGTGAAGGTGGCGCCTTCCACGCGGGCGCCCGCGTAGTCGGGGCGGGAACGCGCTTCCAGCCACTGCCACAACCGTGTCCCTTTCGTCTGCCGCTCCAGGAACGGGATGGTGCGGTACAGAAGCGGGTTGAGGCTGATGGAGATGATGGCCGCGGCCACCAGGGTGTTGGCGCCGCTTTGCTCCAGCACCCCGAGATCCCTCCCGACCGACGCCAGGATGAAGGAGAATTCCCCGATCTGCGCCAGGGCGAAGGCCACCGAGAGGGCGACCCGGGGGGCGTAGCCCAGGGCAGACATGATGACGACGGCGGCCAGGGGCTTGCCGATGACGATGATGGCGAGGACGGTGAGCACCAGGCCGGGTTGCTGCATGAGGTGGGCAGGGTCGAACAGCATCCCCACCGAGACGAAGAACAACACGGCAAAGGCGTCCCGCATCGGCAGCGCCTCGGTCGCGGCACGGAAGCTGAAGTCGGACTGTTTCACCACCATCCCGGCCAGGAAGGCGCCCAGCGCCATGGAGACGCCGAAGAACTTGGCGGAGGCCACGGCGATCCCCAGGGCCAGCACCAGCACGGTCAGGGTGAACAGTTCACGCGAGTGCGTTTCCGCCACATGCTCCAGGATGCGCGGGATCACCTTGCCGCCCCCCCAGAAGGTGACCACGATGAGCAGGGCGATCTTCACAAGCGCCAGTCCGACGGCGGCAGGGAGGCTGCCGCCGCTCGCCTGCGGCCCGAAGAGGACCGGCAGGATTACCAGCAGGAAGACGGTCAGCAGGTCCTCGACCACGAGCCACCCTACCGCGATGTGCCCGGCCGGGGTGTGCAGTTCGTTGTTGTCGACCAGGACCCGCAACAGCACAACTGTGCTCGCCACGGAGACGGCCAAGCCGAAGATGATGGCGGCGGGCCAGCTCCACCCAAGCCCGATCGCCACGGCAGCGCTCAGCAGGGTCGCCACCGCACTCTGCCCCAGGGCTCCGGGAACGGCGGCGCGCCTTACCTCCAGCAGTTCCTTGAAGTGAAACTGTAGGCCTACCCCGAACATGAGGAGAATTACGCCGATTTCGGCGAACTGCTCGGCCATGTGCCGGTCGGCGACGAACCCGGGCGTGTAGGGGCCGACGGCGATCCCGGCAAGAAGGAAGCCGACTATGGAAGACAGACCGATGCGGTGCGCCAGGTATCCGAAGCACAGGGCGGCCACGAAGCCGCCGGTCACGGTCATGATGAGGTTGAGGTCGTGCATCAGGTTCTCCTTTGTTCACTATCGCTCTTCGGCTCGCCGGGCGTCTCGCGCCGAGCCAGCCTCTTCGCATCGTCCCTTTGCTCCAATTCCAGGACGATCGGGCTGGCGATGAAGATGGATGAATAGGTCGCTATGACGATGCCGGCAACCAGGGCCAGGGCGAAATCGCCTATGGCGTCTCCTCCGAAGAGATACAGGGATATGGCGGCCAGAAAGGTGGTAAGTGAGGTGATGATGGTCCTGGGCAGTACCTCGTTGATGCTCCGGTTGAAGAGTTCTCCTTTTGCTTCCAGCACCGACCTGTTCAGGTTCTCTCTGATACGGTCGAAGATCACCACTGTGTCAGTCAAAGAATACCCGGCAATGGTCAGAATGGCAGTGATGAAAAGAAGGTTGACCTCTTTGTCGAGGAGAAGAAAGAGGGCGATCATGGCCAGGACATCATGCAGCGTGGCTGCTACGGCTCCTATCCCGAAGTTGAAGTCGAAGCGCCAGGCGATGTAGAGAACGATGCCCACCATGGAGAGTGCCACAGCCTGCAGCGTGTCTTTTTTGAGCTTGTCGCCGATGGACGGGCCTACCTTGTTGGAACTTTCCACCACGAACGCGTTGTCGGGGAACTCCGTCTGCAGCCGCCCGGTTATGCTGTCGGCCACGTTGAGCGAATCGGCGCCGGACTTGCCGACCTTGACGAGGAGGCGGTTGCCGCCGCTGATCTCCTGGAGGCTTACCTCTTTGTGCAGCTCGGCCGTGAGGACCTTGTGCACCTTTTCCTGCTCGACGGGGTGGGTAAAGGCCACCTGGACCGAGGTGCCGCCGGAGAAGTCGATCCCCATGTTGGCCTTGTTGGTTGCGATCTGCAGCGCCCCGAAGAGGCCGATGATGGTGATGAGCGCGGAGATGGCAAAGCTGAACTTGCGCTTTCCGATGAAGTCTATCTTGGTGTTGCTGATAAATTGCACGGTTATGGCTCCCTGGTGCCGGGTGGTCCCGGCTCTGTCTGTGGGGGAACGGCTGTCGTAGCCGAAAATGCCGGCCCAACGACGGGCAGGGCCGCCCAGGTGGGAAAAGGGCGCACAACGGCGCAGGAGCGCGCACGGGCGCGCAGTTCCGCCTGGGCGGACCGGAGACAGGTCGGCGAACGTTGGGCGCTAGCTCGCGCCGGGCGCCGGGCCTGTCGGCGAGTGGGCCGGATGAATGACGAGAGAGTGGGACGCTAGGCTGGAGGAGCCCTGGCAGGGGGGGGGGTGCGATCAGCAGACGCGAAGGCGAGGGTGGGAGGCGGCGATACGGTATGACTGCCCAGGATGAGAGGCGCCTGTGTGGGGACTTCCGCCAAGGCGGCCAGGGGAGACGCGTGCGCCGTTTTGAGCGGCTGGCTCCCCTTGGTGGAGTGCAGCAGACAGGCATCGTGGAAGCTCTGAGTCAGGTGTTTGGCGGACAGCAGGGGGGCGTCGCACGGATTCGGTACGATGATTCCCTGCGCGACAAAGAAGACTGCGACGGCCAGAACCAACGCCAGCAGGTTTATTTTCGATGTCGACCGCTTCATGACCCATTTCATGCCTGCGACCCTATCGTACTTGGTGTGGCGTTGCAAGACTTTTGCATCCGCGGTTGTGTAGACATGATCCCATGGGCTGCAACTGACTGAATTTGAACTCTGCATCGTTGTGTTCGCTTAATGCTTTGATAGTATTGGAACCTCGTATTGCGAAAGTAACGATTACCTGCGCTAACGGAGACGATGTATGGCTGAAATGACCTATCGGGACGCCATCAACCTGGCGCTCAAAGAGGAAATGCGGCGCGACAGGACCGTGGTCACCTACGGCGAGGACGTGGCGCTGTACGAGGGGGCCTTCAAGGTGACCCGGGGGCTCTTGTCGGAGTTCGGGGAGTTGCGGGTGCGCGACTGCCCCATTTCCGAGAACACCATCGTCGGGGTCGCGGTCGGCGCCGCCATGGCCGGGGTGCGGCCGGTGGCGGAGTTGATGACGGTGAACTTCGCCCTGCTCGCCATGGACCAGATCGTGAACCACATGGCCAAGGTGCGCTACATGTTCGGCGGCCAGACCAAGGTCCCCATGGTGATCCGGATGCCGGGAGGCGGGGGAAGCCAACTGGGCGCCCAGCACTCGCAGAGCCTGGAGAGCTACTTCATGCACTGCCCGGGCATGCTGGTCGCGTATCCGGCGACGCCCGCCGATGCCAAGGGGCTGCTGAAGACCTCGATCCGCGACGACAACCCGGTCATCTTCCTTGAGCACGAGCTTCTCTACAACAGTAAGGGGGAAGTGCCGGAGGATCCGGAGTTCCTTGTTCCCTTCGGCAAGGCCGTCGTGATGAGGGAGGGGGAGCAGGCAACCCTGGTGGGGTACGGCCGGATGGCGATCCTGGCTCTGCAGGCGGCGCAGCAGTTGGAAAAGGAAGGGATCTCCTGCGAGGTGATCGACCTGCGCACGCTGGTCCCCCTGGACATGGAGACCGTGCTCGCGTCGGTGCGCAAGACCGGGCGCGCCATGGTGATCGAGGAATGCTGGAAAAGCGCAGGGCTCGGTGGGGACATCGCCTCTCGCATCTACGAGGGATGCTTCGACACACTGCTCGCGCCGGTGCGCCGCATATCGGGGCTGGACGTGCCGATGCCCTATTCCCGCAAGATCGAGAAGCTCTGCATCCCGCAGCTGGAGGGGATCGTCCAGGGCGTACGTGACCTTCTTAACGAACCTTTCTGAGGAGCCACCATGAACGAGATCGTCATGCCTAAACTCTCCGATACCATGACCGAGGGGAGGCTGGTCAGTTGGAAGAAGCGGGTAGGGGACGAGGTGCGCCGCGGCGAGGTGATCGCCGAGGTGGAAACCGACAAGGCGAACATGGAACTCGAGGCCTTCGTGCCCGGGGTGATGCTGGAGATCAAGGTGCAGGCCGGCGAGATGGTGCAGGTGGGGACGGTGATCGCCGTGATCGGCAAGGCGGGCGAAAAGGGAGGCGTTGCGTCCCCCGCCGAAAGCTCCCAGCCGGAGACGGAAGCTGCGCAGCCCGAGGCAGCCCCCCTGGCGCAAGGGGAGGCACTGGACACCGTGCAGGGACAGGGGACCGAGGCCTCCAAGGGGGCGCCCGAGGAAGGCCCTCAGGGTGGCCAGGGGGGCGCCGCGCCGACCGCTGAACCGGCCCGTGTCGAAGATCTTGCCGCCCAGCAGGGTGAGCACCAGGCTCCCGCCGCACCGCCTGTTCCGGGAGAGGAGGCGACCCAGCCGGCAGCAGAATCCCCAGGCGCTGCTACGCAGTACATCCAGACCCGGGCCCCCTCGCCCGGCGGTCCTGCCCCGGAAATGAGCGCCCCCGGCAGAGAACGGGCTGCGCCGGTCGTCCGCCGCCGCGCCAGGGAACTCGGCATCGACTTGGCCCAGGTGCGGGGCACCGGCCCCGAGGGGCGCATCCTGCTCCAGGATCTGGAGGGGGAGGGGGGGGGAGCTTCCCACCCTGCCGAGGCCGCTCGTCCGGCACAGGCACAGGCACAGGCACAGGCACAGGCCCAGGCACAGCCCCAGCCCCAGCCCCAGCCCCAGCCCCAGGGGGAGGCGCCGCCTGCTGAGGCGAAGGCGCAGGGGCCACGACTGGTGCAGGAGGTGAAGGCCATGTCCAGGCTCAGGGCGGCGGTAGCCAAGACCGTCGCGGATTCCTGGGCACACATACCGCACTTCACCGTGACCATGGACATAGCCATGGACGAGGCGGAATCGGTGCGGCGCCAGTTGAAACAGGGGGGGATCCGGGTCACGGTGAACGACATCATCGTCAAGGCGGTCGCGCTCGCCTTGACCAGGTTCCCGCAACTGAACGCAAGCTACGCCCAGGACGGGCTGCAATTTCACGGCGAAGTGAACGTGAGCGTGGCGGTGGGCGTGCCGGAGGGAGTGCTCATGCCGGTGATCCACGGCTGCCAGGATCTTTCCCTTACGGCGATAGCCCAGGAGGCCGACCGGCTGGTGCAGCGGGCAAGATCGGGCGCCCTGACCGAGCAGGAGATGAGTGGTGGGACCTTCTCCGTCTCCAACCTGGGCATGTTCCAGGTGAGCAGCTTCAGCGCCATCATTCCCCCCTCGCAGGCGGGGGTGCTCGCGGTCGGGGCCGTGGTGGACGTCCCGGTGCTGCGTTCAGGACTGCTCGCCAACGCCAGGGTGATGAAGGTGACCCTTTCCGCCGACCACCGCGTGGTCGACGGTGCCTATGCTGCCCAGTTCCTGGTCGAACTGCGGGACGTGCTGGAACATCCGGTGCGCCTGCTCATGTAACCGAAAAGGGGCAGGTCTTCGGCCTGCCCCCGTCTTTCCTCCCCTCCCGGCTTCCCTCCATGGTGCACCGATCCCTTTGAAATCCCTTCCCATAACCCGACAGTCTCATCCCGGCGCGGCACCGTTTTTCAAGGCGGCCGGCATGGCAGGGCTCCCCCTGTCCCGTCCGTCCTCTTTTTTCATTATGAAGCTAAAGAATGGTTCCCATGAGCCGATAGGAAAAAGTGCTGCAGGACCAAAACACTCCCTGAAGGGAAGTGCCTGACGGCATCAACACACACCAAGAACTGGGGGAGAGCTATGAAGTGCTTGATAGTAGATGACGAGGCTTTTTGCCGTGACTTTGTCGCCACCTTGCTCAGCGCGACGGCGGACTGTCACCAAGCCACCAGCGGCATGGAGGCTCTCGAAAAATATAACGCCGCCCTGGCCAGCGACGAACCCTTCGACCTGGTGATCATGGACATCATGATGCCGGGGATGAGCGGCCATGACGCGGCCAAAGCGATCAGGCATATCGAGAAGGAGCAGAAACCGGCCAAGCGCGTGAACATCGTCATGCTGACCGCTCTGAACTCTTCCAACGATGCCATGGAGTCGTTCTGCAACGCGCAGTCGGCGGCCTACCTGGTGAAGCCGGTTTCCAAAGAGGGGCTTTTCAACGTCTTGTCCAAGCTGGGCTTGATGAAGCGTTAGCCATTGCCGGCGGGGCTGCAGTTGTCTCCAGGCAGGCTGCAGCCCCGCCGTTTCCCTACGCTACTTTGAACTGGGTCACCAGTGTGCCCAGGTCATCCGACAGGCTGGCCAGCTCCGCGGCGGCCATCGAAGAATCCTGGGCTCCCTGCACGGTGAGCTGCACCACTTCGGAGATCCTGGTTATGTTGCCGGTAATCTCGCTGATGGTGGCCGTCTGCTCCTCCGCCGCGGTGGCGATCTGGTTTACCTGCATGCTTACCGCGTTGATCTGGTCCAGGATCTCCTGCAGGGCGGACCCGGACTTGGCTGCTTCCTCGGTCCCCTGCTGCACCTCGCGCACGCCCTCCTCCATTGCCAGCACCGCCCCCTTGGTTTCACCCTGAATGGCCTTGATCATCTCGCCGATCTCCCGCGTCGCTTTCGTGGTCCGCTCCGCGAGGGCGCGCACCTCGTCGGCAACGACCGCGAAGCCGCGCCCCTGTTCACCGGCCCGGGCCGCCTCGATGGCCGCGTTCAACGCCAGCAGGTTGGTCTGATCGGCAATGTCCTCGATGGTCCCCACGATGGCCCCGATCTGGTCGGAGCGCTCGCCGAGGCTTTCCACGGTACGGGAGGTCTCGTTGACCCGGTCGGCGATCCGGTTCATCACCTCGACGGTCTGTGCCACTACCTGCGCCCCGGTCTCGGCTGCGCTGCTGGCCTGCTTGGAATTCCGGGCGGCTTCGTGGCAGTTGAGCGCGATCTCGTTGGAGGTGGCGGACATCTGCTCGCTTGCGGTGGCGACCGTCTGGGCCTGGCAGGCGACCTGTTCCGCGCCGCTGGCCATCTGCTGGGAACTGCGCTGCAGCAGGCTCGACGACGCGGCGATGCAGCTGGAGATGTCGCCGGTGCGCGTGACCACGTCCCGCAGGTGTTGCAGCATGCTGGCGATGGCAGCCATGAGCCGTCCCGTTTCCGCCGAATCGTCGGCCTCGACCTTTGCCGTCAGGTCGCGCTGGGCGATGCGCCCGGCGGTAGCGACGGCGGCCTGCAGGGGAGCGCTAATGCTCCGGTCCAGCCACAGGGCGCCCACAAACGCAACACCCACCGAGATCAACAGCAGGGCGAGTATGGCCAGCCTGGCCCCCCGTGCGTTTGCTGGAGCCCGGACCTGCAGCGCGCCGCGGTCCGCGACGGCGGCGCTCACTTGCCCCAGCGCCTCCCGGATCTCCCCGCGCCGCGCCTTAAGGTCCCGTAGCGCCTGGAGCGCCAGGTCCTTGTCCCCCGCGTTTATCAGCTGCAACGCCCTGCTGCGGGTGGCTTGGGCGGCGGCAATTTTCGCCGACAGGGCTTCCAACAGTGCTTTATCCTTATCCCTGGCCGGAACAGACTTAAGCTTGGCGAGCTGGTCGGCAACGGCTTTCTCGGATGTGGCTGCCGTGTTCAATTCGGATCGGGCTGCCGCGATTCCCCCCGTGGCCATCGCTTCCGCCAGTCGCTGGCCGGCGCCGGCGTTTGCGGAACCTATCTCCGCGATAGCCCTCATCTGCACCAGTTGCAGATCGGCTTGGCCTAGCGCGCTGCTGGCCGCGACCCCCATGCCGTACAAAGCGGTGGCTGCCAGAATCACCGACAGCGCGCTGCTGATGCCGAAACCGACGAGGAGTTTGGCCCTGAGGTTCAAGTTGGTGCGCATCCCTTGCCTCCCTTCGAGCTGGCGCTCTGCTGTGAAAATTAAAACAAATTCACAGTATAGGGTGGGATGCCGACCTGTCAAGGCGGGACCTAGGGGAGTCCCGCACCGCCCGGAGGGCGCCCAGGCTGTGTCGGAACAGGCGTCATTTGTCTTTGCAGCCGACTTCCCACTGTGTTAGGTTGCGCCACCAGGTGTGCCTTTAAAACCGACAGATAAAAAGGGGACAGGCTACTTTTCCAAGTGGTGGTACCAAGCTCGCAAGTCGGCAGCGCAAGGAGCGTTCCATTCTCTTTTGGCGATGGACATACTTAGAAAAGTAGCCTGTCCCCTTTTTACCTTTTTTGGGAGGGAGTGTCACTATGGATGAAAAACTGAAAGAGGCGATTTTTCAGCAGGTTGAGCGCGAACCGTTCGCGCAGGCGTTGAAGATGGAACTGGTTGCCCTCGATGACGGGTTTTCCGCTGTCGAGATGGCTTACGAGCCGGAGGCGATGAACAACATGTTCGGTCGAGCCCACGGCGGCGCGATTTTCGCCCTCATCGACGAGGCGTTCGAGACCGTCTGCCAGACCGTCGGCAGCGTCACCGTCGCCCTCAACGTCTCGGTGAACTACGTGGCCAGCCCCGAGGTCGGTGCGAGGCTCAGGGCGGAGGCGCGGGAGGTGAACAGCACCAGGAAGACGGCCAGCTATGACATAAAGGTTCATGATCAAGACGGCATGCTCATAGCGGTATGTCAGGCACTGGCATATCGCACGGGAAAGCCGCTCCCATTTCTCACAGAGGGCCAGTCGTAGCGATAGTAGTACTCTCCGCACTCAGCCGATAGTGACAGCAATCACACGACAGAGTTATAATGATCTTGATCCGGCTCGCCTGTGAGTGCCATTCGCCGGGCAGTGGAAGTTTAACTGCCGGATGTTGGGACAGAGAGGGCTGGAGAGGGAAACCTGTAATGGTTGAGGAGGAGTTATGAAAAGAACTTTTCTGATCCTCGTAGCGCTACTGTTGATCGGCGCTAGTGGTCATGACGCTTGGGCAGAGGTGAACCTCAGCATCAATATCGGCCCGCCGGTCGTGATGGGCGCTCCGTCGGCCATGGTGATGGTGCCGGGGACCAGGGTTTACTTCGCACCCGGATTCGAAGCGGACATCTTCTTCTACGGCGGTTATTGGTGGTCGCCGCGCGGCGATCGCTGGTACCGGGCGGGGGATTACGACGGCCCGTGGCGCATGGTGGCCCGCAGTTCCGTGCCGCGCCCCGTGTACCGGGTGCCCAGGGAGTACCGCGACATGTACGGTAAGGAACGCCATATCCCCTACGGTCAGTGGAAGAAAGAACGCGGGGGACACGGCAACAGAGGCGGCCGCGGTCATGGTCGCGGCCACGACTAACGTTCAGCCGGAGTGGCCGATGGCCAGCCACCAGGCGTAAAGCACCACCGAGGCGCTGGCCAGCGCGAGCAGGGCGTTGGCCAGCCGCCCCGGCCTGCCCAGGTACCCCACCAGCAGCTCAGCGACGAATCCCAACAGACAGCCGAACATGAAACCGAAGAGGTGCGCCCCGAGGTCGGTCCTCTCCCCCTCGGTGCCCAGCAGTACCAAAAGCGACAGCGCCGCTGCGATGGGGAGCGGCCAGCGCCTGCGCAGGTGGTGCCGGTAGCGCATCATGGTGAGGGCGCCCAGGATGCCGACCGCCCCGAACACGGCCGTCGAGGCGCCTACCGAAGTGTGGCTGGGAAGCTGGACGTAGGCGTTGGCGAGGTTGCCGCAGACACCGGAGGCGAGCAGCAGGGTCCAGGCGAGCCCCGAGCCGAGGTCCCGGCACAGGTAAACGATGAAGACGCCGCCGATGGCCAGGTTGCTGATGAGGTGCAGCGCGTCCGCGTGCAGGGTGAGCGCCGTCACCAGGCGCCACCACTCACCCTTCAGGATGAGCCCGGCATGGGCGTTGCCGATGTCGAGCCAGTCCACCGGATAGTGCCCGAAAACCTTCACATCCAGGTTGGTCAGGTTGTGGAAGGTGGCCAGCAGGACCAGGATGGACAGGGTAGGGAGGGTGTTCTCCTTCATGGGGTGCACCGGCGGCAGGAACGGCGGCCAGTTGCGGTTCTCCTCGACGTAGAGGTTCAGTTCGCGGCAGGCGGCGTCATAGTTCTCGGGCGCTACCCACACCTGCCACCCCCGCGGCCCCGGCTCCAGGCGGCACTCGATGAAACGCGACTCCAGCACCAGCGCCCACAGGCGGGCCTGGCGCAGGGACAGCTTGCGCCCCCGCTCCTCCACCCGCCACACCGGAACGATACGCCAATCATCCTGAGGCTCTACGCCTTGTTCATGGTCCTCGGTCATGCCCGGCAGTATGTCAGATCCTTCCCGCGCCGTCACCAATAAAGGGGACCTTTCACCGCTGGCTTCTTCTCCTGGTCGCTCCATGCTGCCATTACCCGCCGCCGGCCCGCTGCAAACCGCGGCCAGAGACCCCTTTCCTTGACTATTTTTGTCCCAGTGCTACAAGAAGCTAGTGCTGACGCACGGTTAAATCAAGGGGGGGCTGACGGAAAGATTGATCCCAAGGAGAAACGAGGATGCGATCCAGAGTCAGACTGGCTATAGCGGCGCACCCGCAGGGGATGCAGCCTCTCGTTGGACGTTGCGGCGCTCCTTGTGGCAGGCACCGTCATCCTTCACGCCGGTGGCCCATCAGGATGCGCTGGCACCGCCGGCTGATCCGCATCGGCAAGAGGAGGTACGTGAACATGATCAGCGACAAGATAAGAGAACTGGCGGAGCAGGTGGGACATGCCTACGTGGCTAGCTGCGATAGCGGCGGGCGCCCGCACCTCGCGGCAGGAAGGGGCATCGCCCTGTTCGAGCCCAACCGGCTGGTGTTCGAGTCCTGGTTCTGTCCCACGACCATGAAGAACCTGCAGGAAAATCCCCACGTGTCGGTGGTGGTGGCCGACGAAACGGGAAACGGGTACCAGTTTGTGGGGAAGGTGGAGAAGGCGACCGACACGGCGGTCCTGAACGGATATGCCCCTGAACTCGAGCCTGCCGGGTTGCCGCAGGTGCAGTGGAGGCTCGAGATCAGGGTAGAAGGTGTGATGGCTTTTACTGCCGATGCTCATTCGGACCGCCCGCTCGGGTAGGTCCGCTGCCAGTTTCACTTTGTCTTGAGGAGCAGTTCTTCTGCCCTGGGCAGGTCTTCCTCCGCTACCTCGATCTCACCGCTTACCTCTTCCTTGCCAAGGCCGGTCACGAAATACTCGATCCCACCCTGCTTCAGCACCGCCTCGACGCGGGCCAGTTCGGCCTCGCTCTTGGCATCGTAGAACTTCACCATGGTTTCCTCCTTGTTCGCTGGGGCGCCTCAGAGGTGGGAGGGGGGCTGAACGGTCAGCTCCGCCTCTCGTGCCGCACGCTCGCGGCTGATCCTGCTGCGCGGGCTTTCCAGGGCGCGGTCGACGGACCAGCGACCTGCACCGAACATCATGATGTTCGCCGCCACCGCCAGGGCGAGAAGCTGGAACTCCACTCCCGGGGACAGCTGTTTTCCGCTCCAGGTGGTCAGGAATCCGTTGTCGTAGTTCAGCACACCAAATGATGCCAGCATCACCAGGATGACGGCAGCGGCTGCGATACGTACGTAGGCTCCCAGCATTAGTGCGATACCTCCACAGAACTGGGTCATGATGATGAGAACGCCGACTATCTTCGGCATCCCTAGCTGTGTGGTCATCACAGCCATAGCGTGCTCGAATCCCAGTCCATAGAACCATCCTAGCAGATTTTGTGCGCCATGTAGAAACATCACGAGCCCCAGCCCTACTCTCAGTACCGTCCCACTCCAGCTGTCGTTGGTCAGCAATAACCTTTCCATTGTCCGTTCCTCCTTTCGTCGTGGTGTTGCTCGGCCCCTTAGTTCAGCCGCGTGTCGGCATGTGGCACTGTCCCGGATTTGGCTTAGCAAATTCTAATCACATCCTTTGCAAAAGCAAGAGACTTCTTCCCTGGGCAACAGGTGGGGCATTTCGCCTCACGCGCTACGTCATTTAGCGCAGGGGGGCGCGGGATTCGGCGTAAAGACTGCGCGGCCAGCCCCGGACACGGCCGCGTTTTGTTGGTGCGCGGTCGCACCCCGCCCACGTCGCATTAATTTCGCTCTCAACGGGCTCCAAAAATCGACAGAGATTTCTTCAACTTGGCAGGACCAACTGTGGCGGCCTTTTTTAATAATCATGGTACCTGAGGCTAAATGTGCGAACTTTGCACAATTTGGGCACGTTTTAGGCAAATGTGTGTGGTCAAATGCCCACGGGGCGCGGTCAGTACTCGGTTGAATGCATTGGGGTGTGAAATGAAGAGAAGGGTCCTGATAGTTGACGACGTAGAAGATATCAGGCAGATGCTGCGTTTCATGGTGGAGAGGGAAGGGCACGTCATCGTGGCGGAGGCCGCCAACGGTGTCGAGGCGGTTGAGAAGTACCGCGAGCACCGCCCGGACGTTACCATCATGGACATCGACATGCCGTTGATGACCGGCGTCGAAGCGGCACGGGAGATCCGCGACATGGGTGGCAGCACCCGGATCGTTTTCTGCAGCGGGGGATATTCCAAGTTCGAGACGCCCCCCCAGGAACTGCGCAGTGAGGGAAGCACCTTTTTGCGCAAGCCCTTTCTGCCTGCACAGTTGTACCAGGCAATTGCTGCCTGATCCGTACCTTTATGTGATGCCGTGATTGCTTGTCATGGATTGTTCTGTATCGGTTGCAATGATGTGATGTTATGTAGTGTGATGAAGTGATGTGATGTGGTGAATGCAATGTTCTTTCTAATGTACTTGTCTTGCTGATATGATGGAGACCTGCAGTTTGTAGATGTTATGGCCTTTTGGGCCGCAAATGTTGTCTGATTACTTTAACGTTGTCTGTATCTGAGTCGTGACTGGGAGCCTGTTTGGGCTCCCATTTTTTTGGTCCGGAAGGAAGTGACACACCTCCGTCTGCCTTGGCCGCCGCCTCCTCAGTGGGTGCTCTTACCTGCTGCTGTGAGCCGGCTGCCAATTTGATGTATGCGATTTGCCCCTGCTTGTGCTAGGGTAGTGTTTTGCCATGCGCCGGGCGCTGCCCCTGCGTCCGCTACAGGCAATACAATGAACGGTAGGGTGGGTATTTCATCATGACCTCAGAACATCTGCAAAAAGTAACCGACCAGCTCGCCAAGCTCCACGGTCACGCCTACTTCAGGGTAGAAGAGGGAACGCTCAAGGAGTGTCTCACCGGCTTGATCCTCGATGCGGTCGAGGGCGATCTCGCCGAGCAACTGGCCAGTGGTTCCTTCGACCTGGAGGTGAGCGTCGGGGTCCAGGAAGGGGAGACCGAACCGACGGTGGACTACCGCGTCGATCGTCCCGGAGTCGTCTACCGCGCCGATGCCCCCGTTTCCCGGCTCAGCGTCCCGGCGCTGGAGGATCTCGGCCGTCACCTGGAGCACCTGGTGCAGCAGGCGCAGGCGGCGCCGGTGGTCGAGGAAAAGGGACCGGGCAGCCACATCGTGCGCAAAAAACAGGACCACGACCACCACGAAAAGGAGGCGGCCGCGGCCCGGCTCAAGGTCACCCCGCAGTGGCTGAAGAGCGTGGTCCCCTGCACCGATTACAGTTACGACGAGATCGACGGCAAGAAATACATCAGGGAGTACTACTGGTCCCGCGAGCTGATCGAGCGGCTCTTCAAGATCAAGTCGAGCAAGACCACGCCCGAGGACCTGCAGTACGTGGCCAAGGAATGCTGCGACGGCGATGCCGACTGGGCGCGCGACCTGATCGCCCGGCTCAAGTCGCCCAACCGTCCCGAGCAGCAGCCGAAGGAACAGCCGCAAAAGAGTCAGCCGCAGAAGGAAAAGGAAAAGGGCGCCGTACAGCAGCAGGCGAAACCTGCGGCGGGCGACCGTCCCCGCAGCCGGTCCCGGCACAGGAAGTCCTTCCGGCACGGCAAGGATGGCGGGCGCAAGCCCGAGGGTGCGTCCGAGGCGAAGAAGCCCTCCTGAACGCCCCGTCTTCGCGCTCCTCCCGCCGCCGCTTGCGGCTCGAAAATGAAAAGGTCCCCCTCGAACACGAGGGGGACCTTTTTTTTGTTACCTGAGGGGTGATGATGAGAGGGATTTAGCGGAAGATTGTCGCTCATCAGGTTTTGTTACTTCTCGCGTAGGTACTTGGCGAAGGCGGTGTCCACCTTCTTGATGTGCTGGATCAGCCAGTTGGCCAGGGTCCTGTTGGTCTGGATCACCAGGGGCAGGGTGGCCCCCTCGTTGCGGAAGGAGTCGGTCAGCTTGTGCACGTCGGCGATGAAGGCGACGTGCTGCGCCTTGTGCGCCGGGTAGTCGGGATAGTTGCTCCCCTTTTGGAGTTGCTCCTCGGCGGCGAAATGTTCTTTGACGTAGTCCTCCAGGAAGAGCAGCAGCTTGAGGACCTCCTCGTTGCCTTTTCCCTCGTTGCAGGCGCTCAGCAGGCGGTCGAACCTTCTGAAAATCTCCTTGTGCTGCTCGTCGATCTCGTTCACGCCGATGGCCAGGTCACTGGTCCACTCGATGTTCATGTTGTGCTCCTTTTCGGTTTGTCTGCTGTCGTTATGGTGCGCTCTGGTACCGGTTGCTGCGGAGCGTCACAGTTCGTTTTCGGCGGGGGCGAGCGGGTCCACCCCCGGCAGTTCTATTTCGAAGCAGGTGCCCATCCCCGGGGTGCTCGACACCCGGATGTCACCGCCGTGGTCCTTGACGATGCCGTAGGAGACCGAGAGGCCGAGGCCGGTGCCGGTGTCCTTGGTGGTGAAGAAGGGGGTGAAGATCTTCTCCTGGTGCTCGGCGGAGATCCCCTTGCCGGTGTCGCGGATCTCCACGATGCAGCCGTTGCCCGGTCCGTGGCGGCGGGTGGTGAGCCTCAGCGTCCCTCCGTCGGGGAGCATGGCCTGCACCGCGTTGAGGATGATGTTGCTGAACACCTGCCTCAGCTGGTCGGTGTCGCCGGTGACCGGCCCCAGGTTCATGTCGTATTCCCATTTCACCGAGACCGCGTCCATGGGGACCTGGTGCCTGATCTGCGCCACGATGTCGTCCAGCACCTCGTGCACCATGAACTGGCGCTGGTTCAGCGACTTCTGGCGGGCGAAGGTCAGGAGATTGCCCACGATTTTGGCCATGCGCTCGGTCTGCTGGCTGATGATCTCCACTTCTTCGTGGTTGGGGTGATCCTCGGGGAGGCACATCTCCAGCACCTCGGTGTTGCCGCGGATGATGGCCAGGGGGGTGTTGATCTCGTGGGCCACGCCGGCGGCCACGATGCCGAGGTCGGCGAGCTTCTCCGCGCGCGCCAGGTCCGCCTGGGTCTGCGCCAGGAGCTTGGTCTTGTCCGAGAGTTGCGCGGTGCGCTCCTCGATCTTCAGCTCCAGGGCCCGGTGCAAGAGGCCGATCTCCGCCTCCTGGCGCCCCAGGGCGCGGGTCATCAGGTTGAAGGCCTCGGCCAGGTCCCCCACCTCGTCGGTCGACTGCACCTCGATCTGCAGGTCGCGCTCGCCGCGGGCCACCCGGTGCGCCAGCTTCTCCAGTTCCTTGATCGGGCGGGCCAAAAGGGTGCCGATGAAGCCGGAGACGGCGATGCCGATCAGCGAGGTGACGAAGAGCACCAGGTACAGGATGGAGTTGACGCTCTTTTGCATGTGCGTGTAGGGCTTTTCCAGCATCCCCACGTAGAGCGAGCCGATCGCTTTCCCCTGCAGGTCCATGATGGGCTCGTAGGCGGTGAAGTACCAGTCGTTGACCACGAAGGCGCGGCCGATCCACTTCTTCTTCTCCTGGATCACCTGCTTGTAGACCTGCTCGGAGACACGGGTGCCGATGGCCCTGGCGCCGTCGGTGGTGCGCACGTTGGTCGCGATGCGGGTGTCGCCGAGAAAGATGGTGGCGCTCCCCACGTCGGTCCCCTTGAACTGCACCCCCTCGTAGACGATCTCCTTGATCTTGTCCACCAGGGCGTTGTTGTTGTTGAGGAGGATGCCGCCGTAGAGCGCGCCGATCACGGCGCCGGCGTTGTTCTTGAGCGGGAAGGCCGACACCATCACCATCCCGGAGCGCTCGGTCTTGTCGGCGCGCGGCCGGGCATGCGGCGTGGAGATAAGGGGGATGGTGGCGCGGTTGGTGAGGGATATCCCTTCCTTGCCCAGATCGTCCGGGGTGAGCACGGTGGTCCCGGTGACGGCGATCCCCTTGAGCGCCTGTTCCACGAAGTAGGCGGACTGCCGGTCCCCTTTGAGCTGCGGGCTGTGGGCGCGGAACAGCACCCGTCCGGAAGCGTCCACCGCGGTCAGGATGTCGAGGTGCTTGTTCTCCATCCGGGTGCGCAAGAGGGACTGGATGTTCTTCTCCCCCGCCACGATGGAGTTGGAGTTGTAGGGGTTGGTGGCGGTGAGATCCATCAGCTCGCGGATCCGCTCCAGTTCGTTGCGGTACACCTCGCGCGCGGAGTTGAGGTCGGTGCGCACCTTTTCCTGGGCCTGGCTGGCGATCTTGTCGTTGATGATGTAGAGGCCGGCCAGGGAGCAGATGAAGAAGGCGACGAAGAGGGGGGCGACGGAGCCGACGGTGAGTTTGGCCCGGATCGGGAAACGCCTGAGCATCAGCGCGCTCCCTCGTCTTCCAGCCCGTATTCCTCGATCTTGCGGTCCAGGGTGCGCCTGGCGATCTCGAGGATCTTGGCGGCGCGGCTCTTGTTGTTGCCGGAGGCCTTGAGGACGTGCAGGATGTGCTCGCGCTCCACGGTCTCCAGGGAGACCAGGCGCTTGCCCCCTTCCTGCCTGGTTTCGGGAAGCGGGGGCGGGGTGCGCCAGACCGGGAGGGTTTCCGCGGTGATGGTGCTGCCGCGGGTCAGGATGGCGGCGCGTTCGATGGCGTTTTCCAGCTCGCGGATGTTGCCGGGCCAGTTGTACGACTTCAACAGCTGCATGGCCTCGCGGGTGAAGTCGTTGATGTCGCGCTTCATGCGCGCCGAGTACTTGGCCAGGAAGTGCCGCGCCAAAAGCTCGATGTCCTCGCCGCGGTCCCGCAGGGGAGGGAGGTGCAGCGAGATCACGTTGAGCCGGAAGAAGAGGTCCTCCCGGAAGCGCTTCTGGCGCACCTCCTCCTCGAGGTCCTTGTTGGTCGCTGCCAGGAAGCGGATGTCGACGCTCTTGGCCTTGGTGTCGCCGACCGGGATGAAGTCCCCCTCCTGCAGCACGCGCAACAGTTTCGCCTGGATGGCGGGGCTCATGTCGCCCACCTCGTCCAGGAACAGCGTGCCGTGGTTGGCGGCCTCCAAAAGCCCCTTCTGCGCGGTGATGGCGCCGGTGAAGGCGCCCTTCACGTGGCCGAAGAGCTGGCTTTCCAAAAGGGTGTCGGAGAGCGCGGCGCAGTTGATGGTGAGGAAGCGCTCCTTGGCCCTCGGGCTGTTGTTGTGGATCAGGCTGGCGACCAGTTCCTTGCCGGTGCCGGACTCCCCGAGGATCACCACGTTGGACTCGCTTTGCGCCACCAGCATGGCCATGTCGTGCACCCTTCTGAAGGTCTCGGAGCTGAAGATGAGCGGGGTGGACGCGGAGGGGATGCCCAGTTCGTCCTTGAGGGCGCTGTTTTCCTTGAGCAGTTCCTTGCGCTCCAGCACCTTTTCCAGGATGCCGAAGATCTTTTCCTTGGGGAAGGGTTTGGTGACGTAGTCGTAGGCCCCAAGCTTCATCGCCTCTATGGCCGAGTTGATGGAGGCGTAGGCGGTCATCATCACCACCGGGACGTCCAGCTTCATCCTCTTCACGCGCTGCAGTATTTCCAGCCCGTCCAGGTCGGGCATCTTCACGTCGAGGAGCATCAGGTCGCCGTCGTCAAGCCCCCGGTTTTCCAGGCAGTTCATCAGGGAGGTGCCGGAGCTGAACACCTCGAGCTCCAGCCCCTTGGCCGATAGAATCTTGCTCAGGTACCTGAGGATCTCGACCTCGTCGTCGCAAATGATCACCTTGCCGTTATACATAGTTCTTGGTCACCTGTAGACTTGGGGCGGCTGTGCTTCCCGGCGCGCTGCACGGCCTTTGGGGAGTTGCCCCGGATTGTGTAGACATCGGATCACTATCTTTCGCCGGAGCCTTTCTTGTCAAGGGAAAACCTGTCCAGGCGCCGATCTGCGCCGATCCCTCTCCCTCAGATGAGAGGGCGGGACAAGGCTCTCCTCTGTATCTGGGGCATGTGGTTTCTGTCAGACCCGGCATCGCTACTGTCTCAGTGTCACATACGGTCGCAAAGGTCTAGATAATACCACTTTATCCTTTGAATAACCATATCCCGAACGAATTATGTTACTCTGCTCCAGCGAGTAATGAAGCGAGGACAACAAAATTACAGCAACAGGGAGCTTTCATGATTTTTTTTGCTATTCTCTTTAAGGCCATCGTCTGGATCGTAGTCTTTCGCTCCGCACTCAGGAGCGACGGAACCGGGATGCTGGTGCGTGCCGCGGCGGTCGCGGTGATACTGACCGTGATGGACAGATTCAGCGTTGCGGCCAACCTGCGCCTTTCCGCGCACCTGCTCACCCTGTTTCTCTACCTGCTCATGTCTTTTTGCCTCATTCCCGTCGCATGGAAGGTGCGAAACGGTTTCGTTTCCCTCGCTTGCGGCGTGGTGGGGACGCTGGGCGCACTGGCCGGGATCAATTTCGTCATGGACCTCGTGCGTGGCCTGGTTCCGTTACTGAACCGCTAGCCGCCCCGGCGACGCCTGATATACTGCTCCGGTCAGCGCCGGAAATGGAGGAAGCCATGCGTCTTGCCGCATCTTTGTTGCTGTTCGCTCTTGTCGCCCTGCCGGTGTCCGTCTGGTCGGCGCCGGACCAGGTCCACCTTTCCAAGGGGCAGACCGTGTACGTTCCGGTTTACTCCAACGTTTTCAGCGGGCCGCGCAACCTGCCGTACCAGTTGGCCGCCACCCTCAGCATCAGGAACACGGACATGGATTCCTGGCTGCGCATCACCGCCATCGACTACTACGACACCAGCGGGAAACTGCTGCGCCGCTACCAGGACAAGCCGCTCTCCCTGGCGCCGCTGGCCAGCACCTACGTCCATATCGAGGAGAAGGACGTGGCCGGCGGCTTCGGCGCCAATTTCATCGTGAAGTGGCAGGCCGACCGCACCATGAACGCGCCCATCATCGAAACCGTGATGATCGGCGCCACTTCCGGACAGGGCATTTCCTTCGTCAGCCCCGGACAGGTGATCCGTCCGGGGACCAGGTAGCCTGCCGCCGCACCTTTTGCGGGAGGAGCAGCCGTGATCTCATCGGGGAACGGCCCGCGCAACCACCCAGACCAGCCAGCGCAGCTTCAGGTCCCCTGGCACAGCCTCGATCCGGGCGAGCTCTACACCCGCCTGGAAACAGGCCCGGGTGGCCTCGACCCTGCCGAGGCGGCGCGGCGGCTCACCCGCTTCGGCGCCAACGAACTGACCGCCGCCAAGCCGCTCTCGCCCTGGCCCGTCTTCTTCCGGCAATTCAAAAACGTCCTCATCGTCATCCTGTTCGTCGCGGCCCTGCTGTCGGCTTTCCTCGGCCATGCCGTCGAGGCGGTCACCATCGCCGTCATCGTCATTTTCGCGGCGCTGCTCGGGTTCTGGCAGGAATTTCGGGCGGAACGGGCCCTGGAGGCGCTACGGCGCATGGCGGCGCCGGATGCCGCGGTACTTCGGGGGGGCGCCGAGGTGACGGTGCCGGCCCGCGACCTGGTGCCGGGCGACCTGCTCCTGTTGCGCCCCGGCGACCGGGTCGCCGCCGATGTCAGGCTCGCCCAGGCGTACAACCTGCAGCTCGACGAGGCGGCGCTGACCGGAGAGTCGCTGCCCGTGGATAAACGGGCGTCGGTTGCCTTCTCACCCGAAACCCCGCTTGCCGAGCGCGGCAACATGGTCTACGCCGGCACGGTGGTGAGCTACGGCCGCGGAGCCGGCGTGGTGGTCGCCACCGCCATGCAGACCGAGTTCGGCAGCATCGCCCGGATGATCTCCGGCATCGAGACCGGCAGGACCCCGCTGCAGGAAAACCTGGACCGGGTGGGCAACCTCTTGGCCCGGGCCGCCCTGGTCGCCGTCGTCGTCATCGTTGTTGCCGGGCTTTGGCGCGGCGAACCGTTCATCGGCATGCTCCTCTTCGGCATCGCCCTGGGAGTAGCGGCGGTCCCCGAGGCACTACCCGCCGTGGTCACCATCTCGCTCGCCCTGGGCGTGCAGCGCATGGTCAAGCGCCACGCCCTGATGCGGCGCCTGGCCGCGGTGGAAACCCTGGGGAGCACCACGGTGATCTGCTCGGACAAGACCGGGACGCTCACCAGGGACGAGATGACCGTGCGCAGAGTGTACTGCGCCGACGCATGGTACGACCTTTCCGGCGCCGGCTACGCCCCGGAGGGGGAGTTTTCCCTTGAGGGGAGGGTGGTGCCCCCCGCCGCCGCAGTGGTTGAACTGCTGCGCGTGGCCGTGCTGGCCTGCGACGCCCGGGTGGTCCGGGACGAGGCATCCGGGCGTTGGTCGGCGCAGGGGGACCCCACCGAGGCGGCCCTGGTCGTCGCTGCGGCCAAGGCGGGGCTATCCCAGGCCGAGCTGGCCGCCAGATACCCGCGCCTTGACGAGATTCCCTTCAGCTCCGAGCGCAAGCGCATGACCACGCTGCACGGCGAAGGCTCCGCTCTGTTTGCCTGCGCCAAGGGGGCGCCCGAGGTGATCCTCTCCGCCTGCACCACCCAATTGGCAGGGGGGACTGGCTCCGAAGGTGCCTGTCCCCTTGGAAACGGCGAACCACCGCTGGACGAGGCCTCGCTGGCACGCATCGCCGGGGCCGCGCGCGAGATGGCGGCTGCCGCCCTGCGTGTCCTGGCCGTGGCGCGCAAAAGCGGCACCGACCGCAACGGGGCCGAGAGCGGCATGACCTTTCTCGGCCTGGTGGGCATGATCGATCCGCCCCGTCCCGAGGCCCGCGCCGCCATCGGCGTCTGCCGGGAGGCGGGCATCCGCCCCGTCATGATCACCGGGGACCATCCGGTCACCGCCGCTGCCGTGGCACGCGAACTGGGGCTTTTGGACCGGGAGCGGGTGGTGACCGGCGCCGAACTGGAGTCCATGGACGACGCAGCGCTGGAGCGCGCGGTCCCCGACATCCGGGTCTACGCCCGGGTGTCGCCGGCGCACAAGCTCCGGGTCGTCGCCGCCCTGCAAAAAAATGGCGAGGTGGTCGCCATGACCGGCGACGGGGTCAACGATGCCCCGGCGCTCAAGAAGGCGGATATCGGCATCGCCATGGGGATCACCGGCACCGCGGTCAGCAAGGAGGCCGCCGCCATGACCCTCACCGACGACAACTTCGCCTCCATCGTGGCCGCGGTGGAGGAGGGGCGGGCCATCTTCGACAACATCAAGAAGTACCTGATGTACCTGCTTTCCTCCAACATCGGCGAGATCGGTCTCATGATGGGCGCCATGCTGGCCGGGCTGCCGCTGCCCCTGGGCGCGGTGCAGATCCTGTACGTGAACCTGGCCACCGACGGCCTCCCCGCCCTGGCGCTCGCGGTCGATCCGGCCGAACCCGGTCTCATGCGCCGTCCGCCCAGGGACGCCACGCGCGGCATCTTCACCCGCGCCGTGGTGACGCTGATACTGGCGGGCGGGGCCTGGTCGGCACTGGTGAACCTGGCGCTTTTCGCCTGGGCCCGCGCCTCGGGGCGTTCCGATGCCGAGGCCATGACGGTGACCTTCGTGTCGCTGGTGCTGATCCAGTTTTTCAACGCGTACAATTTCCGTTCGGACCGCGATTCCATCTTCAGGCGCCCCTTCGCCAACAGGTGGCTGAACCGCGCGGTCCTCTGGGAGATCGGCCTGCTGCTGGTGGTGGTCTACCTGCCGGTGCTGCACCGGCCCTTCGGCACCTTCTCCTTGACACCCCTCGACTGGGGCGTCATCATCCTTGCTTCGGGATCGATCGTCCCGGCCCTGGAACTGGCCAAGTGGGTTGTGCGGCAGCGGGGCGCCGCAAATTGACATAAAGTGAGGTTTCATGGATTTTCACGCACTACGCGACATCGTTGTTCTCTTCGGTCTGGCCCTCCTCACCGTGGTAGTGCTGCGCAGGTTCAAGTTTCCCTCCATCGTCGGCTTCCTGATCACCGGCCTGCTGGCCGGCCCCTATGCCCTGGGCTTCATCCGGAACACCCACCAGGTCGAGCAGATGGCCGAGTACGGGGTGGTGCTCCTGCTGTTCACCATCGGCATCGAGCTGTCGTTGAAGGAGCTGATGCGCATCCGCCACATGGTGCTCCTCGGCGGCGGTCTGCAACTCGTTCTCACCATCGCCGCGGTGGCGGCGCTGGGCTCCCTGGGAGGCTTCCCGCTTCCCCAGGCGGTCTTCTTCGGTTTCCTGGTCGCGCTCTCCTCGACCGCCATCCTGATGAAGCTGATGATGGACGCCGGCGAGATGGACACCCCGCAGGGTAAGGCCGCACTCGGTATCCTCATCTTCCAGGACCTCTGCATCGTACCGCTGATGCTCTTCACCCCCTTCCTCGCCGGCGGCGGCAAGGGGCTGGCCGACATCGCCCTGGTCTCGGCCAAGGCGGCGGCCGTCATCGTCGGCGCCCACTACGGCGCCCGTTTCGTGGTGCCGTGGCTCTTCGAACAGGTGGTGAAAACCAGGAGCCGCGAGCTCTTCGTGCTCTCCATCATCTTCGTCGGCATGGGCACCGCCTGGGTCACGGCGCAGGTGGGGCTCTCGCTGGCTCTCGGGGCCTTCATCGCGGGGCTCTCCATCTCGGAATCGGAGTACAGCCACCAGGCGCTCAGCGACATCATGCCCTTCCGCGAGGCCTTCATGAGCCTCTTTTTCATCTCGGTGGGCATGCTGCTCAAGCCCGCCATCCTGTTCAAGTTCCCCGTGCTGCTGCTGGGCCTCGTGCTTTCCATCATCGTGGTCAAGGCGCTGCTCGCCTCCGCGGCAGGGATCGCCCTCGGGCTCCCCATGCGCATCGCCCTCATTGCCGGACTGTCGCTGGCCCAGATCGGCGAGTTCTCCTTTGTCCTTTCCAGAAGCGGCTTGAAGTACGGCCTGCTCACCCCGGAGACCTACCAGCTTTTCCTGGGGGCTTCCATCGCCACCATGGCGCTCACCCCGCTGTGCATGAAGCTGGCGGGACCGGTGGCCGACTTCATGACCGCGACGCTGCCGCACTCCTGGACCCGCGGCCGCAGCAGCCTCGCCCAAAACGGCGACAAGGTCGGCTACCAGGACCACGTCATCATCGTGGGTTACGGGGTCAACGGCAAGAACCTGGCGCGTACCCTGAAGAACCTGGAGATCCCGCGCGTCATCATCGAGACCAACCCCTTCACCGTGCGCAGCCTGAGAAGAGAGGGGGAGGAGATCATTTTCGGCGACGCCTCCAAACCCGAGATACTGGAGCACGCCCGGATCCATGACGCACGCATCATGGTGGTCGCCATCTCCGACGCTGCGGCCAGCCGCCGCATCGCCGCGCAGGCCCGATCCATGCACCCTTCCATTCACGTCATCGTGCGCACCCGCTACCTGCTGGAGATGGAGCCCCTGTTCCGGCTGGGGGTGAACGAGGTGATCCCAGAGGAGTTCGAGACCTCGGTGGAGATCCTGTCCCGTGTGCTGAAGCGGTTTTTGATCCCGCAGGACGTGATCGAAGACTGCATCGCCGATGTCAGACGCGACGGATACGACATGCTGCGCAGCGTCAGCAAGCGCCACAGCCACGCCGTCGGCATCGCCGGGTTTCTTTCCGGCGCCGAGATCGGCAGCTTCAGGGTGCGCAGGAGTGCGCCCATCGAGGGGGAGAGGCTCAGGGGAGGGATGCTGCGCTCCCGGTCCGGGGCCACCGTGGTGGCCGTCAAGAGGGGAGACGACATCGCCGCCAATCCCGACCCGGTTTGGGAGTTTTTGGAGGGGGACATCGCGCTTCTCCTGGGCACCCCCGAGCAGATGCGCGCCGCGGCCAAGCTGTTCGAGCCGGGCTGAGGCCGCGTCTTCCCTCACCCGGCCTGCGGCCACCCTCTCCCGGAGGGCGAGGGTACAACATCCGGTCACGCTGTTCTGTCCATGCCCCTCTCCCCTTGGGAGAGGGCCGGGGTGAGGGAATCGCCTTCAGCTAAACGTTTTTCTGCCGAAATAGGTACAATGTATCGCCGTCAACCCAACCCTCCGCGAAAGGAGTTCTCGCTTATGCACGACAAGGAAAAGAATATCCTTTGCCCCCAGAACATTTGCGAGCTGGAGGCGCTCCCCATGGACGCCGAAGGCCTGGTCAAGGATTTCGCACACCACTACTTTCACCACCTGGGGCGCGACAGGTTCTGCCGCAACATCCGCTACCACTACCAGGCCATCGCCTATACGATCCGCGAGCGCCTGATCGAGCGCTGGAACAACACCCGCTACGCCTACATCAACGCCAACACCAAGACCGGCTACTACCTTTCCCTGGAATTCCTGATGGGGCGTGCCCTGGGCAACGCCGTCCTCAACCTCGGGCTCGACGAGCCGGCGGCGGAGGCCATGCAGCAGCTCGGGCTGCACCTGGAGGACCTGGCCGACCAGGAGATCGATGCAGGCCTTGGCAATGGCGGTCTGGGCCGCCTGGCGGCCTGTTTCCTGGACAGCTGCGCCACCCTGCAACTGCCGGTCATGGGGTACGGCATCCGCTACGAGTACGGCATGTTCCGCCAGCGCATCGAGGACGGGCGCCAGGTCGAGGAACCCGACCACTGGCTGCGCGACGGCAACCCCTGGGAGATGGAGCGCCCCGAGTACACCCAAAGGGTCCGCTTCGGCGGGCGCTGCGAAACCAGGCGCAACGACGACGGCACCGTGAGCTTCTGCTGGCTCGACACCCATGACGTGTTCGCCGTTCCCTACGACCTCCCCATCCCCGGCTACCGCAACGGGACCGTCAACACGCTGAGGCTGTGGAAGGCCGCCGCCACGGACGTGTTCGACCTGGAGGAGTTCAACGCCGGGAGCTACACCGAGTCGGTCGCCATGAAGAACGAGGCGGAAAACATCACCATGGTGCTCTACCCCAACGACGCCAGCGAAAACGGCAAGGCGCTCAGGCTCAGGCAGCAGTACTTCCTGGCCTCGGCGAGCCTGCAGGACGTCCTGCAGCGCTGGATCTCGCGCCAGGGCAAGACCTTCGCACACTTCGCCGAGCGCAACTGCTTCCAGCTGAACGACACCCACCCGAGCTGCGCGGTCCCGGAGCTGATGCGCCTGCTCATGGACGAGCAGGGGCTCACCTGGGACGAGGCGTGGCAGATCACCACCCGGACCATGGCCTACACCAACCACACCCTGCTCCCCGAGGCCCTGGAGAAGTGGTCCGTGCCGCTGTTCAGGCAGCTTATGCCGCGCCTTTTGGAGATCATCCTGGAGATCAATGCCCGTTTCCTGGGCGAGGTTGCCAGCCGCTGGCCCGGCGACAGCGAGCGCCTGCGCAACATGTCCATCATCGAGGAAGGGGAGGTGCAGCAGGTGCGCATGGCCTACCTCGCCATCGTCGGCAGCTTCTCGGTGAACGGCGTGGCCGCCCTGCACTCCGAACTGCTGGTGCAGGGGCTGTTCCGCGACTTCTACGAACTGTGGCCGGAGAAGTTCAACAACAAGACCAACGGCGTCACGCCGCGCCGGTGGCTGGCCCGCTGCAACCCCGGGCTCACTCGGCTGCTCACCGCCAGGATCGGTGACGGCTTCGTGGCCGACCTCTCCAAGATCTCCGAGGCGGTCCGTTTTGCCGACGACCCCGAGTTCCGCAGGGAGTGGCACGACGTGAAGAGGGCCAATAAGGAGCGGCTGGCAGCCCTGGTGCAGGAGCAGTGCGGCGTCACCTTCAACCCGGACAGCCTCTTCGACGTCCAGGTGAAAAGGATCCACGAGTACAAGCGCCAACTGCTGAACGTGCTGCACGTGATCCACCTCTACGACCGGATCAAGCGCGGAGACACCGACGGCTGGACCGACCGCTGCGTGCTGATCGGCGGCAAGGCGGCGCCCGGCTACTACATGGCCAAGCTGATCATCAAGCTGATCAACAACGTGGCCCGCGTGGTCAACGAGGACCCGGTGGTGGGGGACCGGCTCAAGGTGGCGTTCCTGCCCAACTACCGCGTCACCGCCATGGAGGTGATCTGCCCCGGCACCGACCTCTCCGAACAGATCTCCACCGCCGGCAAGGAGGCCTCCGGCACCGGCAACATGAAGTTCATGATGAACGGCGCCATCACCATCGGCACCCTGGACGGCGCCAACATCGAGATCCGGGAGGAAGTGGGGGACGAGAACTTCTTCGTCTTCGGCCTCACCGCCGAAGAGGTGGAACGGGAGCGGCGCAACTACAACCCCGCCGGCATCGTGGCCGCCGATCCGGACCTGGAGCGGGTCATGCAGCTGCTGACCAGCGGGCACTTCAACATGTTCGAGAAGGGGATCTTCGATCCCATCGTGAAAGCGATCATGAGCCCGCACGACCCCTGGATGGTCGCCGCCGATTTCCGCAGCTTCGTCAGGGCCCAGCGGCAGGCCGCCGAGGCCTACCAGGACCGTGAGGCGTGGGTGCGGATGAGCATCGTCAACAGCGCCAGGAGCGGCAAGTTCTCCACCGACCGCACCATCTCCGAATACAACGAGGGGATATGGCACCTCCGCCCGGTGGACCCGGAGGCGAAGGGGTGACGCCCGCCGCGGCGCCAACTTCTCCTCAAGATTCCTTTGCGGGTGCCGATACGTCACACAAAGTGTCGAGATTGACGACCTGACAGCAGAAACTGTGCAGTCGCGTGTCACAATCCGGTGGCGAGATAGATCCAAAAAACCTCGGAGGAATAAATGTCTACCGCGAATTTGCCGATCAAAAAAGGTGAGTCGAGCAGCGAACTGATCCAACTGGTGAGCTTCAACCTGGGCGCAGAAGAGTATGCCGTCGAGGTGCTGAAGGTGCGCGAGATCATCAGGATGACTCCCATCACCCACATACCCAACACCCCGCCCAGCGTGGAGGGGATCATCAACCTGCGCGGCAAGGTGATACCGATCATCTCGCTGAGAAACAGGTTCAGCATGTGCAGCACCGACGACGACCAGCACACCCGGATCATGGTGATGGACATCGACGGCAAGCTCATGGGCTTCATCGTCGACGGTGTCTCGGAGGTGATCAGGATATCGAGCGGCGAGATTCAGCCCCCGCCCAGCATCGCCGCGGGCGGCGTCGACCAGGACTTCATCTGCGGTGTCATCAAGCACGGCGAGCAGTTGCTGCTCATGCTCCAGCTCGACCGCATGTTCACCAGCGCCGAGCAGGATGCCTTCGCCAGTTTCGGGTAGGTATGTGAAACAGAAGTGACTGTAAAAATAAGAGGGGAGGGGGGCGGAGCCTTCCTCCCCTTTTCACGTTCCCACGCCATCCCCACCACCGCTTCGCTTCCCCTGCAGCGCCATATTCTCGATGCCGTTCCCAGGTCCTGCTGCTTCCTCTTCGCCTCCTCAATGATCTCCTCAGCCGTATTGATCGCCTCGATATGCTTTTTCGTAAGTTAAAAAAAATAAATTGAATTTGACAAATTAAATTATGGCACATATATTCGCGGCCACCTTGACGCCGCTGGGCGGCACGATGCCGTTGCTGAAAGCGCTTGCCAACGCTTGCCCCAATCGGCCCCTGCCTTCTTCTGTGTCATGGATAACCATTTCAAGGGGGGTTCAAGATGTCTAGAAACAGATTGACGGCTTTTCCCGCAGTATCGCTTCTTCTGTCAATCTCCTGCGTCTCTCCTGCCACGGCTGCCGATTTGATGGTCAGTGGCGGGGTACAGACATTGTCAGGTGAGCAGAGTTTTGACAATGTGACCATTGTCAATGGCGGCAGGTTGTACGTTGAGCCTTACAATGGTTCGACAGGCGGCTACCTGAAACTCACGGCAAAGAGCGTCATCGTGGACTCCACATCGGCAATCATAGCCGATGGCAGGGGGTATCGCGGTGTGTTCAACAGCAACGGTGAAGGACCCGGATTCGGCCGCGTCGGTAACAGCGATGGCGGTGGCGGCGGCGCCTATGGTGGCAAAGGAGGCAACGGCGTCACCGACGCTGGCTGGACGATCGATGGCCTCGGCGGCACCCCGTACGGGGCAGCGGACACGCTCAGCATCGAAATGGGGTCGGCTGCCGGTGCTGCCGCGCCTTGGGACTACCTCAACAACGGCGGCTTCGGCGGCAACGGTGGCGGCGCTCTCTGGATCGAGGCGGAATCCATCAGCAACGCCGGGATCATCAGCGCCGGCGGCGAAGACGGCAAGATTTACTACAACGATTCCACCGGCGGAGGCGCGGGGGGCGGCATCCTCCTCTACGGCGGCACCATCGTCAACACCGGGACTCTGAAAGCCAACGGCGGTGGGGGCGGGACCTTAGGCTGCGGCACCCCCGGCATGTGCGGACAGGATGACGGCGGCGGCGGAGGTGGCGGCGGCCGGATCAAGATCTTCTACGGGACCCTGCAGAACTACGGAACTGTTTCCGTCGCCGGTGGTAGAGGTGGCCTCTACGCCCCCGCCGGCGCAAACGGCACCTTCTTCAGCATTGCCAAGGGAGCGCCGCCCATCGCCAACGCGGGCGCCGACAATTCCCTCAATGAAGGTACGGTTGTGGTTCTGGATGGATCGGCCAGCCGCTCTATCAGCGGAGCCCCTCTGTCCTACGGGTGGTCCCAGATCGCTGGTCCTAAGGTGGCCTTGAACACGGCTGATCCGGTTCATCCTACCTTCGTCGCCCCGCTGGTTTCGGCCGGGGGGAGCACCCTGTCTTTCCAGCTGATCGTCAACGATACCCACTTTCCGAGCGCTCCCGATACGGTAAACGTCACGGTCAAGAACGTGAACCACCCGCCCCAGGCCCTCGCGGGTGACGACCAGACCGTCGCCGAGAAGTCCCAGGTGCAGCTGGATGGTTCGGACAGCTGGGATCTCGACGGTGAAAATCTGTTCTACGCCTGGCAGCAGGTTGCGGGTCCTACGGTGCCGCTGCTGGACAGTACCGTGGCGGCCCCGACCTTCTTGGCACCTGCCGTGGGTGTGGATGGCGCCAGGCTTACCTTCCTGCTCACCGTAAGCGACGGGATTGATACCGCGACCGACACGGTGGACGTTGTCGTGGAAAACGTGAACCACGCGCCGGTCGCGAACGCGGGAGCGGACCTGACCCGGAATGAGGGAAGCATCGTCGCCCTCGACGGGACCGCAAGCAGCGATCCCGACCTCGATGCTCTGAGCTATACCTGGGCCCAGGTCGGTGGTCCCGCCGTCGCCCTGTCCGACGCCCACAGCCCGAATCCCACCTTCACCGCGCCTCTCGTGGGCTTGGGGGGCGAGACCTTGACCTTTAAGCTGGTCGTGAATGACGCTCTCGTCGACAGCGAAGTGGCGGATGAGGTGGTGGTACAGGTACTGAATGTAAACGATCCTCCCTCCTGTGATCACGCCCAGGTCGTGCCGGGCGCGCTCTGGCCGCCCAACCACAAGCTGGTCCCGGTTACCCTCACCGGTGTAAGCGACCCTGACAACGACAAGGTGACCCTTACCATCACCGGCATCACCCAGGATGAACCCATTGACGGTCTTGGCGACGGGGATACCAGCCCCGATGCGATCATCCAGGGGGGCAAGGCACTGTTGCGTGCCGAGCGTTCCGGGACCGGCAACGGCCGTGTCTACCGGATCAACTTCAGCGCGGATGACGGTCAAGGCGGCGTCTGTGACGGTGCGGTGCAGGTCGGCGTGCCCCACAGCAAGAACCCCGGCGACTCCATAGTGGACGACGGGCAGAATTACAACTCTGTTCAGCCCTGACCAGCTGAAGTTGCATTTGCCTCACCAGGCTGAAGCTGCATTCGCGGCGGCGGGACCATCCCGCCGCCGCTTTTTTTCCTGGCAGCGGGCAAAAGTGTAAAGCTGTAAAGGAAATCGACAGAGGTTTTCTAGAGAAGTGTCGATAAGTTTAACAGCCTGCGGCGCCTGCTCCGGTAGCGTCGGGGGGCTGTCTTTTAAACGGGCGGATCCTTTGTTTGTTCCGGCAACAACCGTCCGCGTCTGTTAAAGAGGCTCATGGCACTGTCTATGCTACTATCCGGATAAGTCGGTGGCGGTTCCTTTCTGGATGTGTTGCAGAGCACAGAATTTCCGCCGATGGAGGAGGTGGCCAGTATGGAATATTTAAGCTACGGCCACGAATGCATCATCTACATTGTTCTTATCTTGCTTCTTTGCCATCTGCTTCTGGATGTGCTGCCGGTGTGGTTCAGGCGTGCACGCCACCTCCTGTCATCGGTGCCGGTCAGGATAACGGGCGGTCTCCTGATAATCATCATCTCGTTTTTCCTTCTGTAGGTTGTTGCGTATGACATTGGACGGCCGGTGCTAACAGCACGGGTAGACGTGAAAAGGCCGGGAACATCGATCCCGGCCTTTTTGCTTGTTCTTGCAGAAAATTGTCGCTTCTGAGAAAGTTTCCGAAGCGTTCCCGCCCCCGGAGGGGGAGGGACAGGGAGGGGGAAGCGTAGCGGCTCGATCCGGCTTCCCCCCTGCCAGCCTCCCCCCTCCAGGGGGAGGTGCGCTTTCTATTGGCCCCTACACGGTGGATAGAGGTATTAGCAGGGGCGAGAGAGGCGGGCGAATGATTATTCGCCCCTACAGGGGGGGCGCAGGCTGCTGGGGAAGGGACTGGAGCTCGAGCTTGAGGCGGCAGGATTCCTGGAGCAGATCGCTTTTGGCCTTGGCGCCGTAGAGTTCCACCGACATGTCCTCGGCCCCCCCCAGGGTAAGCCGCAGGAGGTCCTTGTCGAGCACGCAGTCGAGCTGCTGCACCACCGCGTTGCGGCGCCGGTCCAGGCCGTCGCACAACCTGAGGATGCCACCCAGCCGGGAGACCAGGAGCTGGTCCGCAGCGGACAGCCGGGTGTACTCGTCGTGCTTTTTCTTGGGCATGGACTTGCGGTGGTAGCGGGCGATGTTGGCCATCAGCTCGCGCTCGCGCGGGGTGAAGCCGAACAGGTCGGCGTGACGGATCAGGTGGTAGGAATGCTTGTGGTGGCTGGAATAACTGATGAAGTAGCCGACGTCATGCATGATGGCGGCTGCTTCCAACAGCCTCAGTTCCTTCTCCCCCCAGCCGTAACGCTTGGCGAGCGCCAGGAAGATCTGCCGTGACAGCTTTGCTACCTGCTGGGCGTGCCCTTCGTCGCAGTGGCAGGAGCGGGCGAACTCCAGGGAACTGTCGCGCCAGGAGCGCTGTTTCTTCTCCGGCAGCAGGTTGCGCCGGCGCAGGCCGCGCAGGATGAGCCCCTCGCGGATGCCGCGCTCGTTCACCTTCAGGTGGTTCACCTGGAAGAAATCCATCAGCTCGTCCACGGCGGTGACGCCGGCGACGATGATGTCGGAGCGGTCCGGGTTCAGGCCCGGCACGGCGCGGCGCTCCTTGTCGCTCTTTCTCACCAGCATGGCCAGCAGGTGCACCAGCTCCGAGCGGAGCAACTCGTAGCCGTGCAGGGAATCGAACTTCTCGCCCCTGGCGGCGGCGACCATGGCGGCGATGGAGGTGACGGTGCCCCCCGAGCCGACCAGGCACTGCATGCCGGTGCGCTCCCCGGTGTAGGCGGTCTTCAGGCTCTTGCGGACATGCTTGCGCAGCTTCTGGTGCTCGGCCTGCTGCACCGGATCGCTCTTCAGAAAGCTCTCGGTGAGAAAGACGGCGCCCAGTTCCAGCGACAGCATCTCCTCGGTGTGCGCCCCCAAGGCGGAGATGAGTTCCAGGCTGCCGCCTCCTATGTCGAAGATCAGGTGCCGCACCCCTTCCAGCTCGAAGTTGTGCTGGGCCGAAAGGGCGGCCAGCTCCGCCTCCTCCTCGCCGCTGATAACCTCGATTTCCAGCCCGGTCTGCTCCCTCACCGCGGCCATCAACTCGCGGCCGTTGCCGGCCTTGCGCACCGCGCTGGTCGCCACCGCCTCGATTGAGGTGACCCGGTAGCCGTCGATGATCTTTTTCTGGCGCGACAGCGCCTCGATGGCGCGCTGCCACGCCGCAGGCGAGATGAGGCCGGTCTGGTGCAGTCCTTCACCCAGGCGCACCAGCACCTTCTCGTCGTCGAGGATCTTGTACTTGCCGTTTCCCGCCGTCTCCACGATGATGCTGCGGATCGAGTTGGTGCCGATGTCTATGGCGGCCAGCCGGTTCTGTTTCAACGCCTACTCCTTGAGCATGATGGGATGCCAAGATTGTATCAGGACGGGGCGGATTGTGACAACCCGGGAGGGCGGGAGTGGTGACGCTACGTCAGAGCCTTCAACACTGCCTTTCTCGCCTTCTTGAAACCCTTGCGCACCTTTTTGAGCGTTGCGTCTTCCAGTCCGCTGACTTTCTTTTCCGCCTTGGTGAGTATCTTGGCGATGCGCTTGGAGCGCTTGTTGCCGAAGTCATGCATCTGCAGCAAGGCGTTCTCGATCCTTTCCAGGTCGGAGCCCAGTTTTCTGCCGCACTTCTCCGACATCTCCCCGGCGAAGCGATCGCGGGTCGCCTGCGCCAGGTTTTCCACCTTTTCCCGCATCCCCGTCACGCGCTGCTGCATGAGCTGCGCCGGCTCCTGCTGTTCGTCCTGCTCCCTCCCGGCCAGTTCCCGGGCCTGTTGCAGTATCGACGTGAGGTGGCGCCGGTTCACCCCGCGCACCTTGCTCAAGCCTTCCTCTCCTGCCTGCGCGATCTTGGTGAAGCTGTCGAACCCCGCGTCGTACAGCCGTTTGCCGAGGATCGCGCCGACGCCTTTCAGCTGTCTGAAATCTGCTGCCGACTGGACCATCTTTGACACTCCTTGTGCGTTTTTTGGGGACTGGCTCCGCAGGTGCCTGTCCCCCTCGTTTGCCAGGTGCCCCTCGTTTGCCTGATGCCTGTCCCCCTCGTTTTCCCGGCGTGATTTCCGGTCAGCCACCCTGGCGCAGGCGTTCCAGCGCCTTGGTCTTTGAGGTGACGATCCGGCCGGTTCCGGTAACCAGTTGCAGGAATAGTGGTTCGCCGCTGCCGCTGGCGCTTCTTTTGAACGATACCGTGCCCCCCTTGGGGAGGGTGAGGGATGATTCCTCCCCGAGGAGCGCCTGTGTCACCAGCCCCAGGTCCGGCTCGTGGCCGACCAGGGCAACCTCGGTCACCTGGGGGTAGAGCTTGAGCAACTCGTCGAGCTTTTCCGGGCGGAAACCAGGCGAGAGCTGGGGCGCCACGATCAGCTCGCGCTTGTAGCGCAGCTTTTCGGCCAGGATGTCGGCGGTCTGCACCGCGCGCACCAGCGGGCTGGTAAGGACGAGGTCGGGCTCGATACCGAGCGTGGCGAGGCTCTTGGCCGCCTTGCGGAAGCGTCTCCTGCCGCGGCGGGTGAGGTAGCGGTGCTCTTCGGGCACCTCCGGTGTTCTCTCAATGGCTTCCGCGTGTCTGACTATGTGGATGATCATGGACGTCCCCCTGGATTAGGCAACGTTAAAGACTTTAACGAATCTGTTTCAATTTGCAACCGGCTGTCTCAACCTGTGGCCGACTGGGCGGGCAAACGTGCCGTTGGCGGCCCGACAGTGGCAGGGGCACTCGTGTGAGTGAGCGGGGAAATGTGATGAGAGATGCAGGTGAGGTCGAAGGGGAAAGGTATCCCTTCCGGTGGGGGAGGGGACAGCCCTCTCCCAGAGGGAGAGGGTGGACCCGCGGGAAGTCAGTGTGCAGGACGTAGCCTCAGCGCACCAGGAGCTGCTCCAGGTTGTTCTTCATGGCGGCGGTGATGGCCTCGGAGGGGACCGAGCCCCCTACGCCCCTGAGCCAGAACCGGTCCACGGCGGTGTCACCCCGGGTGTCGATGGTCATCTTCACGGGAAACAGGCAGCGCATACTGAAGTAGTCCAGCAGGTCGCCGAGAAAGCCGAGCCGGTCGACGCCTTTCAATTCGACGAACAGGCTGCCGTCGTGGCGCGTCGTCGGCTCCATGGTGAAGGAGAGGAGCTCGATGCCGGCGGCCTTGTGGTTGGGCTCGGTGCCGGCAAGGCGCAGGAAATCGATTCCTTGCGGGCTTCCGGCAAAGGAGGCGCTCTTCAACTCGAAGCTGGAGCGCCAACTGCTGGCGTTGATCTTTTCCGCGCTCCCCCGCACGATGCCCACGCGATGCTCCGCGAGTCCGGCGGCAAGCCTGCCGCTCCATCCCGGTGCAAGGAAGCCGGACATCTCCAGGCGGTAGCCGCCGGGGCGTGCGGGCATGGGCTCTATGGTGAAGCCGGTTTCCTGGAAGCCGGCGTAGGCCGTGTCTGTCGTTGACGCTGTCATGGTGGCTAAGCTGTTCATTGCCGCTCTCCTTTATGTGGCTGACGCTGCAGCGCGTCAGGGAATTTCAGGCCGCTGTGCCCGTCTTTTACTTTCTGTCCTGCTACCGGTAGGAGAGCATCTCGCGGCCGCAGCCGGTGAGAAAGTCGAAGACCTCGCCGCGGCTCACCAGGAAGCGAGGCATGTCCTGGTTCATCAGGTCCTCCAGGAAGTGGAGGGTGCCGGCGTCGTCGCGCTCAAGGTCGTTCATGACCGCGGTGAGCATCGGCAGGATGTCGTACAGGTCGTCCCGGTTGAAAGGGGCGTCGTCGCCGGGACCGGAGAACTTGGCGTCGAATCGGGTCTGCGTCACCTTCGGGTACTTGTACTTCAGGTCGGAGGCGAGAACGGTAAGTTGCATGGTGTGCTCCTAATGGCAGCCGCACCTGGTAGCGGTGCAGGCGGTGCGGCAGGCCGGCTGCTGCGGTGCTGTCTCGCCGGCCTCCTCGTAGCTGTCCAGGGAAGCCTTGGTGATGAACCATCCCTGGTCGGAGAGGGTCCCCTGCAGCGCCTTCTGCTTGAGCAGCATGAGCACCCGGGTCTCGGTGGTGGAGAGTTCGATGGCAGCCTCCGCTGCGGTGACGTGTGCTATCCCGTCGATGATCTCTGTCATGGCAACTCCTCCTTGGCTGTAGCGCTTTACATGGAGCATGCCACTCTCGTTTTGACCTGGAAGTCGTTGGAATCCCGAGGTAACAGCCGGCGGCACCGCCGCATGGACCCCGCCAACTGCTCATTAAATAGCCAGCGTGCCTGTTCGTGGGCACGGGGGGGCGTTGCTTCCACCTAGGATCGGGCAGTTGAGCGCGCAATGAGTTGGCAGCAAAGCAAGGGGGACAGGCACCTGCGGAGCCAGTCCCCGTAACATGAGAGTTGATAACAAAGGCCAGACATAGTACCCTGCACCGGTATTTCATCACCTATCTGAGAGATCTTATGCCGACTCAATTGCAGCTCGAATCAGTGAGCGGACTGGTGGAAGCTGAACTGTCGTCGCTGGTGGAAATCTACAAGCACCTGCACGCCTGCCCCGAACTGTCAGGACAGGAGCGTGCCACGGCCTCGCTGCTGGCGGGGGAACTCAACACACTGGGCTTTACGGTAACCGAGGGGATCGGCAGGTATCGCAGGTTCGACTGGCCCGGCTATGGCGTGCTGGCGGTGCTGGAGAATGGGGCCGGCCCGACGCTGCTGATGCGGGCGGACATGGACGCGCTGCCGGTGGAGGAGAAGACGGGACTCCCGTACGCCAGTAAGGCCCGGGCCATGTACCGTGACGGGACCGAGGTCCCGGTGATGCACGCCTGCGGGCACGACGTGCACGTCGCTTGTCTGCTGGGCGCCGCCCGGGTGCTCGCCCGTTCCAGGGAGTCCTGGTCCGGGACGCTGGTGCTGGTGGGGCAGCCCGGGGAAGAGGGGGGTGACGGCGCCCAGGCCATGATCGACGACGGCGCGTACCGGCTCTGCCCAAGGCCCGACTACGCACTGGCGCTGCACAGCACCCTGTTCCTGAAGGCGGGCAGCGCGGGCTGTGCCCCGGGCAACTTCCTGGCCAGCTTCACGGAGGTGGAGATCGTGGTGCGCGGCGTGGGGGCGCACGGTTCCGCGCCTGAGCACGGCAAGGACCCCGTGGTGATGGCGGCACAGCTGGTGCTCGCCCTGCAGACCATCGTGAGCCGCGAGATCACCCCGCACGAGCCGGCGGTGGTCACCGTCGGTTCCATTCACGGCGGCGCCGCGTGCAACGTGATTCCCGAAGAGGTGGTGCTGCAATTGAGCATCAGGAGCTATGACGACCGGGTGCGCGACAAGATCCTGGACTCGGTGCGGCGCATCTGCGCCGGGGTGGCCCTCGCCGCCGGCGTCCCCGGGGAGCGCGCTCCCGTGGTTTCCGTGCTCGCCTGCCATCCGGCGACCTACAATGATCCGGTCCTTGCCGGGCGGGTGGCCGAAGCGCTGCGGGCGGCACTCGGGGAAGACAACGTGGTGCGCTCGGCGGCCAAGATGGTGAGCGAGGATTTCGGTTCCTGGGGGCTTGGCGGCGAGATCCCGGTCTGCATGTTCTGGCTCGGGGCCGCCGACCCGGTGCTGTTCGAGGAGGGGCAGCGCCAGGGGGTGTCGCTGCCGTCGCAGCATTCGCCGCTTTATGCGCCGCTGCCGGAGCCTACGCTGCGGGCGGGGGTGAAGGCACTGGTCGCCGCGGCCTGCGACCTGCTGCCGGTGGGATAGTCGTCCAACCTCCCTCTCCCTTGACGGGAGGGGGCCGGGGGGGGTGAAGCAAGAGGAGGGGGGAGCAGGGGAGCTGTCCCCGGAATTATCTGAACAACAAAAGTAAAGGGGCGTATCGCAAGATACGCCCCTTTTGTTCGTGCTACCCAGTCATCCAATCCGCCGGCGAGGGGGGAGGGGGCGAATGATTATTCGCCCCTACAATAATGCGGAACGGGAACGAGGACTGATAAGGCCAGCTACTATCAGCGGTCCTCTCTCGGCATACCGCGTCCTCCGCCGCCTTCTCCGCGTCCGCGCCCTTGTCCTGGCTCGTGCTCACGCGCAGGACGTGCGGGTTCTGCGGGCTCGGCCCTGGGCGCCGGTGTCGCTGCCGGGGCGGGGGGCGGTGCAGCCCTGGGCGCCGGTGTTACCGCCGGGGGCGGCGTCGGTGCTACCCTCGGCTTCTCGACCCGCGGCGTGATGGGGCGCACCGGAGCGGCCGGGACTGCCGGGGTTGCTGCCGGTGCCTTCACTGCGGGCGCTGCTGCCGGAGCGTGGGGTGCTGCTGCCGGAGCGTGGGGTGCTGCGCCGCGCACCGCAGGACCTGTTGTCGCAGGGGGCGGGGCGGTCGTGGCGGCGGGAGGCTCAGCGCCGGGGCGATTGATCGGGCGCGGTACCCTGCGCCGGTTTTCTCCTCTGCTCTCGCCCTTGCCGGTCCTTCCCGTCGGTTCCTTGGTGGCGCCAGGTGCCGGCTGCTGTGGGGCAGGCTGGACCTGGGGCTGCTCTTTGGGCTGGGTCGGGGCAGGCTGCCGTTGTGCTGCAGGCGGGGTGGGGCCCGGCTTGGTCGCGGGGGCAGGCACGCCTGGGGCGGGCGCGGCATCGCGGCGGTTCCACGGCTCCCTGCGTCGCTCGGTTGCCGGTTGTCCCTTGCCGGGACGCACCTGCTCAACCTGGCCACGGCGTTGCTGCTCCACCTTGCCGGCGGCCGGCTGCTCCACCCTCGGGCGGCGCGGTTCTACCCGCACCGGAGGCATCCTTCCCTCGTCCCGGTGACGCCTGGTCTCCACGCGCAGCTGCTCGCGATACCGGCGGGTGTCCCGCTGCACCACGCGCTCGTTGATGGTGATGGTGGCAGCGCGCCTGTTGATGTAGATACCGCGCCGATCATGGATGTAGGGGCGTGAGCGTGTGACCCACCCGCCTCCGCGCCAGCCGTGGTAGTAGACCCGGCGTTCGCGCCAGTTGCAGTCACGGTTCAGCCACGGCCCGATGGCGAAGCCGACGCTGAAGGTGATGAAGGGGGAACTGGGGTAGTAGCGCTCGACGTAGACCACGTTGGGGTCGTACACCGGCACGTAGACGTATTCCGGACGCCCCGGCACGATGCGGATCACGTCGCCTTCGAAGAAGACCTGCTGCTGCCGGGTCGAGAACAGGTTGCCCTGGTCGTAGGCGAAGCGGCGCAGTCTCTGGATGGCGTCCATCACGTCCTGGGGCTGCTCGATGTAGGCCTGTCCCACCGATGCGGTCCACTGGTACTCGCGGTCCATCATGTACAGCACCTGCGGGTAATGCGCTATTGCGCGCACGCTGTAGTCCCAGGGCTGGTTGTCGATGCGCGGGGTATCGCCGTAGAGCCGGACGAAATTGGCCGCATCATGGATCTGGTCCACGAAGGTTGCCGCCGGCAGTATCTGCGCTATCAGCGGATCGGGGTAGAGTGCGATCCGGGCGAGCAGGTCATCCAGTTCCTCCGGATAGAGGAGGTCGTCGTCAAGGTAGCCGCTCTGGTCCGACATCTGGTAGTATCCCGGCTCCGACTGTGCCTGAACCGGTGCGGTAGTGACAGTAACCGGAACCAGTACTGCCATCAGCAGGATGATCAATAACCTATTCATAGCTTTCTCCTAAAGCTGCGTTGCCTTTAGCCACCGCTTCAGTCTAGCAGAAGCCGCCAGGCATGGCAAAACGCATGGAAAACCGCGCCAGGCGTGTCAGCAGGCGGCGCGCATCTCCAAGATCTTGGCGTGCAGCCCCTCCATGTCGAAGGGCTTCTGGATGTAGTGCAGTTGCCGGTCGGCGCTGATGCCGCACTTGGCGATGATGTCGGACGAATAGCCGGTCATGAACAGCACCTTGGTGTCCGGACGGAGGTCGGCTATACCGCGTGCCATGTCCAGACCGTTCATTTCCGGCATGATTACGTCCGAGAGCACGAGGTCGATGTCGTGGCCGGGTTCACCGCAGATGGAGAGGGCGACGTGCGGAGTTGCCGCCTGGATCACCTGGTAGCCGATCTTCTCGAGCATCTGGGTCGCCATGGCCCGCAACATGTCGTCGTCCTCGACCACCAGCACGGTGCCGGTGCCGCGCAGCGTGGCCGGCGCGTTGTGGGCGGCAGGGAGCACTTCCCCGGTCAGTCGGGGGAGGTAGATCCGGAAGGCGGTGCCTTGCCCGGGCTCGCTCTCCACGTCGACGAAGCCGCCGTTCTGGGTCACGATGCCGTAGACCGTGGCCAAGCCGAGGCCGGTTCCTCTGCCCACCTCCTTGGTGGTGAAGAAGGGCTCGAAGATCCTTTTCACCAACTCCCGGTCCATACCGGTCCCGGTATCCATGACGCTCAGGCAGGCATAGGGGCCGGGCTTCGCGTCCAGGCGGTAGTCGCAGAACTCTTCGTCCACCACCACGTTCTCGGTCTTTATGGTGAGTTCGCCGCCGTCGGGCATGGCATCCCTTGCGTTCACGGCCAGGTTCATCAGGATCTGGTCCACCTGCGACGGGTCGATTTTCACCGTCCACAGCGTGGGGTCCGGGATGAAGCTGAAGCGGACCTCCTCGCCGATAAGCCGGCTCAGCGTCTTCTCCGTTTCCAGGCAATGATCGTTGAGGTTCACCGTCCTCGGCGAAATGATCTCCTTGCGGGAGAAGGCGAGCAGCTTGCGCACCATGTCGCGGGAGCGTTCGCCTGCCCTGATGATCTCCTGAAGGTACATCCATAACGGGGATGATTCGGACGCTTCCAGCTGGCACAGCTGCGCGTAGCCCAGCATCACGCTGAGCATGTTGTTGAAGTCGTGGGCGACGCCCCCCGCCAGTTGCCCGACCGACTCCATCTTCTGCGAGTGTCTGAACTGCGCCTCGATCTTTCTGTGTTCGGTGATGTCAATGCCGAAGCAGAGGGTGCCGATGCGGACCCCTTTCTCGATGATGGCGCTGTTGCGCCAGGAGATGGTGCGCACCCCCCCGGTCTTGGTAACGATCTGTCCTTCGCAGGCGTCCATGCGCTGGCTGTCCTTGCCCTGTTGCGGGGCGCCGCACATCTTGTAGAATGCCTCCGCCCCCATCACCGTCTCGAACCAGTTCCGGCCGGTCAGTTCCTCCTGGCTGTAGCCGGTCACCTCCTCGGCGGTCCTGTTGAACAGGGTGACTCTCCCCTTGAGGTCAAGCCCGAGGATCATGACGCAGGCGGCCTGGATCAGGTTTTCCGTGTACTCCTTGGCGGACCGGAGCGCTTCCACCGCCATTCTGCGCTCGGTGATGTTGACCACGGAAAGGACGGTGCCGGCGATGCGCCCTTCCTGATAGACGGGGGTGGCGCCGCAGGCGATGGTGATGCTGCTGCCGTCCTTGCAGACCAGGTCGGCTTCGAACTGGACCAGGTCCTCCATGCCGGTGGCAACAAGGTGCAGCTGCTCGATCACCATGTCCTGCGACTCCGGGCAGACCAACTCCGGGATCCCCTTGCCGTGCAGCTCCTCCGGTGTATAGCCGCTAGTTTCGGTGCAACGGCCGTTGACCATGCCGATGGTGCCGTCCAGGTTGAGCACGATCAGGGCGTTGGCGCTGCTCTCCATCACTTTGCGCAGGAAGTCGTAAGAGTCCTGCAACTTGCGGTTGGCGCGGTTGATGGCCCGGAAGGGGAGCAGTATGAAGACGATCAGGGCGATGCTGAGCCCGATCACCGCCACCACGAACGTCTTCTTGAGGATGGGGAGCAGCGAGCGGCTGATCTCGACGCTGCCGATCACCTTGTCGCCGTAATGGATGGGTTGCGAACGCTGGATTACTGGGATGTCAGGGGTGCGGCCCCTGGCCGCCAGTTCCTTGCCCAGGGCGTCGAGGATACGGTGCTTCTCGTTTTCTTTGTGGGAGTGGTTGGAGAGCAGGGTGTCCAGGCGGTGCGCCTCGCTGTGCCAGGACTGGGGGACCAGGTCTCCGAGGCCGGAAATGATCCCCGCGTTTATTTCGGCTTCGGTTTCGAGGCTGCCGACGGCGTATTGGTAGCTGATGGCGAAGTAACCGACGGGAAAGAACAGTGCTACGAAGAAGGCGAGCAAAACCGTGCAGTTGGCGGTAAAGTGGGCTGTCTGCTTCTCAGAACCAGTCATGGCAAGCGCTCCTTGCGCAGCGACCAAATCAGGATCTCGTGCGTTGCGATCAGGCTGTGGCCAATTGCCTCGATCACCAGCGACGTAAATTAGCACCATTTTAGGAAAAAGAGAAGAACATTGTACGCATTTCACCTAAAAACGTTCATCCAGTTACCACGGCAAACCACTAACAAGGAGAACATCTGAGGAGATCTGAGACAACCAGGAGCGGGAGATAACCACTCATCGGGGTAAAACGAAAACTTTCTGTCTCCTCTTTCTCCGCTTTTCTCAGATGTTCTCAGATTTTCTCCTTGTGAAGGGTTCCAGGTTTGTATTTGATGTATACGTATCAGCACCGTCAACAGCGCCCATATGCGATTGACACTGTCAGGGGCTTCTTGTATAAATTGCGGTGTTACTGAATGGAAATTCGTGCTACTGCGCTTGGCGCGGCACGGGGAGGAAGATCATGCACATGGCGGACGCTCTGCTCTCGCCCACGGTAGGCGCGGCCATGTGGGCCGTATCCGCGGGGGGCGTCGCCCTGGGCTCGGCACGGTTACGCCGGGAGCGGGACGACCGCCTGGCCCCGCTCATGGGCGTGCTGGGGGGCTTTCTCTTCGCCGCCCAGATGATCAACTTCTCCATCCCCGGCACCGGGTCGAGCGGCCACCTGACCGGGGGGATCCTCCTCGCCATACTGCTAGGCCCCAGCGCCGCCTTCCTCACCGTCGCCTCCGTCCTGATGATCCAGGCGTTTTTCTTTGCCGACGGGGGACTCCTTGCCCTCGGCTGCAATATCTTCAACCTCGGCATGATCCCTGCGCTGCTGGTCTACCCGCTCTGTTACCGGAGACTCGTCGGTCCCGCTCCCGGGCGTCGGCGCGAAGCCGCGGTCACCATGTTCTCGGCCCTTATCGCCATGCAACTGGGCGCGCTCTGCGTGGTCCTGGAAACGGCGGTCTCGGGCATCTCCGCGCTGCCGTTGGACAAATTCCTGCTCCTGATGCAGCCCATTCACCTGGCCATCGGCCTGGTCGAGGGGGCGGTAACGCTGGCCGTGGTCTCCTTCCTGCGCAAGGCGCGCCCCGAACTGCTCACCAGGGGGAACCGTCCCAGCGCCGTTTCCGGTCGCGTCGTGCTCGCGTCTGTGCTGGTCGGTGCCGTGCTCGTTGCAGGCGGCCTGTCCCGGTTCGCTTCGGAAAAACCTGACGGGCTGGAGTGGTCGGTGGCCAAGGTCGCGGGACAAGCCTCCCTCTCCGAGCACCGCGCCGGGGTGGGCGGTTTCCTGGCCGCGCTGCAGAAAAAGACCGCCCGTTTTCCCGAGTACCAGGCCGTTCCTGCCGCAGTGCCGGGCAGCGCATCCGCTTCGGCAAGCAGCGCCCCGCAGGCGGGTGCTGTGGCCGGCAAGGGGAGCGCGGTAGCGGGTATCGTCGGCACCGTCGTCTCCGTCCTGCTGGTTGCGGGCTCAGCCTTCCTGCTGCGCAGGTCGAACCGTGGAGCGGTAGCCCCCGAGGCGTAGCGGTGGCCCGGCTTCGGCCGGCGAGGATGGGAGCCTGATGGCATCGGTACACGGGGCATTGCTGGATTTGAAGCGGCTGGATCAGCTCGCGGCGGGGGACACCGCCGTGCACCGGCTGGACCCACGCGCCAAGGTGCTCGCCACCCTGGTCTTCATCGTCTGCGTCGTTTCCTTCGGCCGTTACCAGGTTTCGGCCCTGATTCCCTTCTTCATCTTTCCCGCCTGTCTGATCGCTGCCGGACGCCTTCCCGCCGGCTACCTGGCTGCCAAGGTGGCCCTGGTGGCGCCGTTCGCCGTTGCGGTCGGCATCTGCAACCCCTTCTTCGACCGTAGCGTCCTGGTGCACCTGGGGCCGCTGGGCATCACCGGGGGATGGCTCTCCTTTGCCTCCATCGTCGTGCGCACCGCGCTTACCGTCGCCGCCGCGCTCACCCTGACCGCACTCACCGGGTTCGCCTCCATCTGCCGCGCCCTGGTCCGGCTGGGGATGCCCAAGGCGTTCGCCATGCAGCTTCTCTTCCTGTACCGCTACCTGTTCGTGCTGGCCGAGGAGGGGGGGCGGGCGTCGCGGGCGCGGGAACTGCGCTCCTTCGGCCGCAAGGGGTTGGGCCTCGCCAGCTACGGCTCGCTTTTGGGGCACCTGCTGCTGCGCACCTGGCAGCGGGCCGAGCGGATGCACATGGCGATGCTGGCGCGCGGCTACACCGGAACCTTTCCCGCTGCCCAAGGGGGGCGTTTCGGCGCGCGGGAATTCGCCTTCGTGCTCTTCTGGAGCGCACTCTGCATCATCTTGAGGCTGTACAACGGCGCCGAACTGCTCGGGACGCTGGTAACGGGGTATCTGCCATGAGCCACCACATTCTGGAAATCGACCACCTGCGCCACGTCTATCCCGACGGCACCGAGGCGTTGCGCGACGTCACCTTCAGTGTCTGCCACGGCGAGTCGGTGGCCGTGATCGGCGCCAACGGCGCCGGGAAGTCCACGCTCCTGGCGCACCTGAACGGCCACCTGCTGCCCCATTCCGGCGAGGTGCGCATCGGGCACGTCCCGGTGGACCGGACCAACCTGCACGAGGCGCGGCGCACCGTGGGCATGGTGTTCCATGACCCGGATGACCAGCTCTTCATGCCCACCGTGTACGAGGACGTCGCTTTCGGGCCGTTGAACCTGGGGCTGACCGGCGCCGAGTTGGAGAGTTGCGTGACAGGGGCGCTGCGCCGGGTCGACGCGGAGCACCTGTCCGGGAAGGCGCCCTATCATCTCTCCGCCGGGGAGAAGAGGAGGGTGGCCATCGCCACGGTGCTCTCCATGTCGCCGGACATCCTGGTCATGGACGAGCCGACCAACGGACTCGACCCGTACGCCCGCAGGCAGCTGATCGGGCTTTTGAAGGATTTCCACCACAGCAAGATCATCACCAGCCACGACCTGGACATGGTGCTGGAGGTGTGCGAGCGGACCGTGGTGCTTTCGCAAGGGGTGGTGCGGGCCGACGGGCCCACGCTGGAAATCTTCCGGGACGAGGTGCTGCTCAGGGAGTGCCGGCTGGAAAAGCCGCTTTCCATGCAGGGGTGCCCCGTCTGCGGCAAGGAGGGGACTGGCTCCGCCAGGTGCCTGTCCCCTTAGTTGTTTGGGGGAGCTGTCAGAGCAGAAAGGAGCGTTACGCTAGAGGGACAGGCACCTGACGGAGCCAGTCCCTTCTGAAAAAAAGAAAGCCCCGGATTCCTCCGGGGCTTTCGTAAAGTTCTACGCTATGTGATTGGGATTAAACCCTGCTGACGTTGGCTGCCTGGAGGCCTTTCGGTCCCTTGACGATTTCGAAGGTCACGCTGTCGCCCTCGGTGAGGGATTTGAAGCCGTCGCTGTTGATAGCGGAGAAGTGAACGAAGACATCCTCGCCGTTCTCCTGCTCAAGAAAGCCAAACCCCTTGCTGTCGTTAAACCACTTTACAGTACCGTTTACCATTTACTTACTTCTCCCATATTACTTCTTTTTGGTTTTAATCCACGGGTATTCGAGGACGCGTAACAATACCACCCAGCCAAAGGCGTGTCAATCTATTTTAAATTAGATTTAAAGTTTTTTGCTTTGTATACGGAATTCGCCGCGTTGACATAGCCGGTCCGCTGTAGTAGCGTGACCTGACCGCCACACTGAACCGGTTTCGGCACATCCTGCTGCTATGCCAGAACGCCGTATCGATAAGCTTGCTAGAGCTGTAACCCGAGGAAATGAGCCTATGAAGATCTGGATCGATGCCGATGCATGCCCGCGAGTGATCAAGGAGATAGTGTTCCGCGCTTCCCAGCGCCTGAAGGTGCCGGTCTGTCTGGTCGCCAACAGCGACCTGTCCCGCGCGCACACCTCCCTGATCACATCCGTCCGTGTCGCTGCCGGCTTCGATATCGCCGACGACTATATCGCCGACCATGCCGCGGCGAGCGACCTGGTCATCACCGCCGACATCCCGCTGGCCGCGCGCGTGGTTGAAAAGGGAGGCGTGGCGCTCGACCCGCGCGGCGAGCTCTACACCGAAGAGAACGTCGGCGAGCGCCTGTCTATGCGTAACCTGATGCAGGAGTTGCGCAACGATGGCATGCTGCTCGGTGGCCCGCCCCAGTTCAACCTTGCCGACCGGCAGCGTTTCGCCTCGGCACTGGACCGCCTGCTGACCCGCATGGTGCGCGGCGACCGTCCCTGACCTTTACGATCCCCTTCCAACCTTCCAACCCTTAACAGTCCTCTCTCCGCCTGGAGAGGGTCCACCCTACACAGTCCCCTCTCCCTCTGGGAGAGGGTCAGGGTGAGGGGCTTCTCTCCTGTTACAGTCTTTCTCCTGCCCTGAATCTACATTTCCCTCAGTGTGATAAAATCTTTTGTAACTCAGGCTCAGGTCGTGTTAATGTCTGCTCAAAATTCACGGCTTCTCAATAATATCTGAGACAGTGCGACGCCTATGACAGCACACTATCAACAAAGGTCTGCCCAGGAAGTGGAACTCGAGCACAAGCGTGCCGAGCTGGCCTCCCTGCGTGCCCGGCATGCCGAGGCCGCTGCCGTCTTGCACCATCTGCGCGAGGAGATCGCCGGTTTCGAGAGAAGCTACCAGCAGACGCTTGGGCGGCGCATGGCCGAGTTGGAACGGCTGGAAGAGGAGATCGCCCGCCTTTCCGGAAGCTACGTCCCGCCCGAGACGGACGGCGTCGACGAGCAGACCTGCCGGCGCGACGAAGATGATGTCAGCGATGGCCAGACCTACCGGCGCGGCACAGCCTTCCGCGGCGAGGGACAGGTGCGGGGGCGGGTCTGGAAGGCCGATGAGGGCGACATCAAGGCTCTCTATCGCGAGGTGGCCAAGGCCATTCATCCCGACCTGGCGGGGGAGGGCGCCGGCTCGCTGCGGCATGAGTTGATGCTGAAGGCGAACAAGGCCTACGCCGAGGAGGACCACCGTACCCTGCGCGAGATCCTCAGGAACTGGCGCAGGCATTTCCCGGAGCAGGCCGAGCAGAGCGACCTGAGGGCCGAGCTGGCCCGGCTGAAAAAGCAGATAGCGGTCGAGATCGAGGCGATCCGGGAGATCAACGAGCAGGTCGAGCAGTTGCGCGGCAGCTACGTGCACCGTTTCAAGCTGCGCGTCGATGAAAGCGCCGCGGCTGGCAGCGATCTCTTTGCCGACCTGGTGGCTGCTGCCGAGATCAACATCGCCCGCGCCCAGCGGCGCCTGGCCGCCCTGCAGGGGGAAAAGGGGCGGGTCCGTGCGCAAGGCGCGAGCAAACGCAGCCGCACGGTCACTTTCCCCAACGACCTTCCCTGCGGCACGCTATACCTGCGCGAGCTCAACTCGGTCAGTTTCAACGCCTGGAAGAAGGCGGGGCCCGCCATCGGTCCGGTGCAGGTCTACCTGGACCAGGCCCTGCGGCTGGATGTGAAAGAGGGGGCGCCGCGGAAGCTGAAGTCGTTGCAGGGGCTCGGTCCGGAGGATCTGCAGGCCCTCTTTTTGTACGACGTCTGCGACGCCGACCTGGACAGCATCGTCCACCTCTCCGGGCTCGAGGAGCTTTACCTGTGCGGGCCGGAGTTGAGCGACGCGGCGCTGCTCAGCATCTCGACGCTCGCCAACCTGAAACGGATCTACCTGTACCAGACCCGCATCTCCGATCGCGGCTTGGTGTACCTGCAGGGGATGCAGGGGCTGCAGGGGCTTACCAGCAGCGGCAACAGCATCACGGACGAGGGGTTAGCGGTATTCCAGCAGGCGATCCCGGGGGTGAAGACGGTGAGCTTCAAGTGGAAGAGGTGAGGTAAGGGCGGGGGACGCTGTACAAATTGTAGAATAAACCCAGGAGATGATTTCCCTGGGCTTTTTTTTGTTGAAAAAGCAGTTACGCAAAGAACTTCAAGTAGGCGCGAAGAACGCAATGAAAGCTTTTGGGGTTACCATCCCGAGTCTTTCTTTGCGTCCATCGCGGATACTCAGCGTTCTTTGCGTAACTGCTTGTATTTTTTTTAAACGTTGAGGAACCTTGCCATGTCGGCAATCAGGTCATCGGGGTCCTCGAGACCCACCGACAGACGCACCAGCGTATCCTTGATCCCGCGCGCCTCGCGTTCGGCCGGCGGCATCGCCGCGTGCGACATCTTGGCGGGGTAGGAGAGGATGCTCTCGACGCCCCCGAGGCTCACGGCAAAGGCCGCCAGCTTCACCCCTTCCAACAGCCGCTTGGTGGTGTCGTAGCTGGCAAGCTCGAAGGAGAGCACACCACCGGGGCCGCTTGCCTGGCGGTTGTGGATCTCGTAACCGGGATGGTCGGGGAGGCCGGGATAGTAAACCTGCCGCACCTCTTTCTGCTCGCCAAGCCATGCCACTATTTTCCGCGCACTTGCCTGGTGTTCCTCCATGCGTACCTTGAGGGTTTTCAGCCCGCGCAGCACCAGCCAGCAGTCCTGCGGACCGAGCACGGCGCCGAAGGCATTCTGGATGAAACGCAGCCGCTGCCCCAACTCGGCATCCTTCGCCACCGCGAACCCGCAGATGACATCGGAGTGGCCGTTGAGGAACTTGGTCCCGCTGTGCACGACGATATCGCAGCCAAGCTCCAAGGGCCGCTGCAGGTACGGGGTCATGAAGGTGTTGTCAACGATGGTGAGGATCGCGTGCTCCTTGGCCAGCGCCACCGCGGCGGAGAGATCGGTGATCTTGATCAGCGGGTTGGACGGGGTCTCCAGGTAGAGCGCCCTGGTCTCCGGACGGATGGCCGCGGCAATGGCGTCGTTGTCGGTTGCATCGACGAAGGTGGCCTCCAGCCCCCACCCCTTGAACAGGGTGGTGAGCAGCCGGAAGGTGCCGCCATAGACGTCCTCGCACACCACCAGGTGGTCGCCCGGCCGGAACAGGAGCAGGGTGGAGGCGGTGGCCGCGATTCCCGAGGCGAAGGCGAGGCCGACGGCTCCCTTTTCCAGCCCGGCTACCGCCTCTTCCAGCGCCTCGCGGGTCGGATTGCCGGAGCGGGCGTAGTCGTAGCGCCCGAAGCTGTCGATGGAGCGCTGCGCAAAGGTCGAGGAGAGGTAGATGGGGTGGCTGACGGAGCCGTGCTGGGCGTCGATCGGGTCCAGGCCGTGGATCAGTTCGGTGGCGAATTTCATGCGTCTTCTCCTTCAAAAGCCTGCGCCAGGTCGGCGATCAGGTCGTCCTTGTCTTCGATCCCCACGGAGAGGCGCAAGAGCAGGTGGTTGATGCCGAGCCGCTGCAGTTTCTCCGGCTCGATGTCGGCATGGGTCTGCACCTGGGGGAAGGTGATCAGGCTCTCGACCCCGCCCAGGCTCTCGGCGAAGGAGATGATCTGGGTCTTCATCAAGAGCTGGTTCACCAGCGCCGGTTCGGTCACTTCGAAGGCGATCATGGCGCCGAAGCCGCCGCACTGGTGCTGCATCAGCGCGTGCCCCGGGTGATTGGGGAGGCCGGGGTAATACACGCGCCCCACCTTGGGATGCTGCTCGAGCCACTGCGCCAGCGCCAGGGCGTTTTCCTGCTGGCGGTCCATGCGCAGGCCGAGGGTCTTGATGCCGCGGATGGTGAGCCAGGAATCCTGCGGCCCGAGTACCGCGCCGGCGCCGTTCTGGTGGAAGTAGACCTTTTCGGCCAGCGCCGCGTCCTTCACCGCCACCAGGCCGCAGACGACGTCGTTGTGGCCGGCCAGGTACTTGCTGCCGGAGTACACGGTGATGTCGGCGCCAAGGTCGAGGCAGCGCAGCAGGTAGGGGGTCAGGAAGGTGTTGTCGACGATGCAGAGCATGTCGTTGGCCTTACACACCTCGGCCAGCCCGCGCACGTCGGCGACCTTCAAAAGCGGGTTGGTGAGCGATTCCACGAAGAGAGCGCGGGTGTTGGGGCGGATCGCCTGGCGCACCTGTTCCACGTCGCTGGTGTCGACATAACTGAAGGTCAGGCCGAACTGCTGGAACAGCTTCTCGAAGAGCCGGTAGCTCCCGCCGTAGAGGTCTTCGGTGACGATCAGGTGGTCTCCCTGCTGGAACAGGAACATGAGGCTGGTGATGGCGGCCATCCCAGAGGCGTAGGCGAAGCCGCGGCTGGCGCCTTCGAGCCGGGCCAGACCTTCCTCGAGGGCCTGGCGGGTCGGGTTGCCGGAGCGGCTGTAGTCGTACCCGGTACTCTGACCGAGGCCGGGGTGGCGGAATGTGGCAGTCTGGTAGATGGGAACGGTGACGGCGCCGGTCCGGCTCTCACGCTCCAGGCCTATCTGTGCTGCGGTTGTTGCGATGTTCATCGTAGCCTCCGAATGAAAAAAGTCCCCTTCCGGGGTCGGAAGGGGACTTGTCTCTATGGCTCGGTCCGCACTTCCTTATCTTCCGGAACTTCCGTTCCGCAGGATTTGGCACCTTCCCCACATGGGGAGGTTGCCGCGACGTCATAGGGCCCGTCCCTCGATCGCTCTAGATAAGTAATGCTATTCGGTTGTAAGGGGTTCTGCTTGAATCAGTGTCTTACTAATACTGGGACGCTGAAGTTTTGTCAACCGTAAATCTCGACTCTTTGACTAATGTAAAAGTTATTTTCGGCAAATCTTTACCCTACCGCGCTGCTGGTGTTGCCTGGTGCCGCCGCATTATGCTGGCGGCGCGCCTGGAGCGCTTGTGGTATATGGAGGCCTGTTCCTATATCTGGAGCAACGGTTATCACCTATTTCTCTTTCATAGCTGACGGCAATCGAACATTGTGTCGATTCCTTTTTTCGCTTACTGACATCCGCTAGTCACATTGCCTGTCATTGCTTACCCTCAGTGGCTATACCGGCTGACACAAACAAACTTTATTTTGTGGATTTGACAATGCATGGAAACCTGCCACTATATTGCAAGGCAGATAATGATCAATGGAGGGATAATCAATGGCAACTTTGGTAGAGATTGCGGCTCAGATCGTAGCGTCACATGCGTCTAGCACTCCTATGACTTCTGATCAGCTTATATTCGAAATCAGCAAAGTGCACAGCGCCCTCAAAAACCTTGAAGCCGGCGAACCTGTCGAGGGTGTAGAGGAACCGAAGGCTTCCATGACCGTCAAAGAAGCGTTCAAGAAAGGTGAGGTCGTCTGCATGCTGTGCGGTAAAGGGGGCTTCAAGACGCTGGCCCGCCATCTGAACACCGCGCACGGCATGAAGCCGGGCGAGTACAAGAAGCAGTTCGGCATTCCGGGCAAGCAGCCGCTGGCCGCCAAGAACTACTCCGAGGCGCGCCGGAAGATGGCGCTGGACCGTGGGTTGGCCGACAATCTCGCCAAGGCGCGCGGCGTGCGCATGGCCAACATCGAGGCCAAGAAGGCCGTTCCCGCCAAGGCAGCCAAGCCTGCCAAGGCCGCGAAGGCTGCCAAGCCCGCCAAGGTCACCAAGGTCGCCAAGGCTCCCAAGGAAAGCGCCAAGGCCAAGGTGGCCTGATCCCGATCGTTCCCGACTCTGTTAAAAAGCCGCTCCCACACCGGGGCGGCTTTTTTTATATTCCACACCCCCTCGCCCTTCGGGAGAGGGGCAGGGGTGAGGGCGTTGCCAAGGTCAAAATAATTGCAGCTCGCCAGAGCCCTCACCCGCCCTTCGGGCACCCTCTCCCAGGGGGAGAGGTTCATCGTGTCGCAGCGCGTCCCCTTATTCCTTTTTTGCATTGGTTTTTGCCGGCAGCTTCGGTTAAACTCGCCACCCCGGCGCAGTTGCTCACAAAGTGGCCATTGATTGCTCATTGCGTTTGTTTGGTTGCCAAAGCGATGCCTGCGTGTGACAATGCTTGCTTGGGAGAAAAGACACGGATGAAATAGTGTCAGTAGGTGGTGCCGCCGGGTCTTTCTTGGTTCGAATCAGATGTATATCGTGAAGCTGCAACTGACATGCGCCGCCTACGGGAGTCAGATATGCGGACACTGGTAGATCTATTCCATAGTTTCGCGCCGCGGGGCGACAAGACCGCCTTGGTGAATCGCACCGGCGTGCGCCGTTTCGCTGTCTCGTATGGCGAGCTTTCGGTACTGTCCCTGAAAATGGCGGCCCTGCTGGCGCGACACGGCGTCGAGCCCGGCGACCGCGTCCTCTTGTGGGGTCCCAACTCGTCCTGGTGGGGCGTTGCCTACTGGGGCATCATCATGCGCGGCGCCATCGCCGTTCCGGTCGACTTCATGTCCGACCGCGGCCGCGCCGAATCGATCCTGAAGCTGACCCAGGCCAAGGTGGTGCTGCAAAGCCGCTTCAAGCCGGAGCGGCTCCAGGTGGAAAACTCCCTGCTGCTCGAGGACCTGAAGTACCTGCTGGAGGAGGTAGCACCGTACCCGGACGTGGTGCATCCCGCGCCGGACGACATCGCGCAGCTCATCTACACCTCGGGAACCACCGGCAACCCCAAAGGGGTGATCCTGACCCACAAGAACCTGGTGGCCAACATCCTGCAGATCAACCGGCAGGTGCCCATCATCACCCCGGAGTTTTCCTTTCTCTCGCTGCTGCCGCTGTCGCACATGTTCGAGCAGATGGGTGGCTTCTTCACGCCGCTGTACCGCGGCGGCGCCGTCATCTACCCGCGCACGCTCAAGCCTTCCGCCATCATGGAGGCCCTCGGCGAGGAAGACGTCTACGTCATCATGTCCGTGCCGCGCCTGATGCAGCTTTTGAAGACCACCATCGAGCGCGAGTTGGCCGAGAAGCATCTCACCGGGGTTTTTGCCGCGCTGGCCAGGATCGGGGCGGGGCTCTCCAAGCCGGCGCGCAAGAAGCTCTTCTTCCCGGTGCAGAGGAAATTCGGCGCCCACTTTACCGTCTTCGTCTCGGGCGGGGCTCCGCTCGACCCGGACGTGTTCCGCTTCTGGGACAGCATGGGCTTCACCGTGCTGGAGGGGTACGGGCTTTCCGAGTGCTCGCCGGTCCTCTGCGTCAACACCATCGACAAGCAGGTGGCGGGCTCGGTGGGGCCGCCGCTTCCGGGCGTCGAGCTCAGGCTGGACGGCAAGGAGGTGGTGGTGCGGGGCGACAACGTCTTCCCGGGGTACTACCAGAACGAGGCGGCGACCCGGGACGCCTTCACCGCCGACGGCTGGTTCAAGACCGGCGACCTGGGCGAGATCGGGCCGGATGGCTGGCTCACCATCAAGGGGCGCGAGAAGGAGCTGATCGTCACCGGCGGCGGGGTCAACGTCTACCCGGACGAACTGGAAGCGGTGCTGAACAAGGTTCCCGGCGTCAAGGAATCCTGCGTCATCGGCCTGGACCGCGGGGCAGGGGAGGAGGTGCACGCGGTCCTCTTGCTGGACGATAGCGGCGCCAAGCCGGACGAGATCCTGGCCCGGGCCAACGCCCAGTTGGACACCATGCACCAGATCACCGGCTGCACCATCTGGCGCGAACCCGAGTTCCCGAAGACCACCACGCTCAAGATCAAGAAGTTCCAGGTCAAGGAGCAGGTGAAACAAGGCGCCGCCGCGGGAGGCGCCGGTACCACCCAGGACCACCTGGTTAATCTTCTGGCCAAGGTGACCGGTGCCGACCCGGCTGAAATCAAAGAGGAATCCCTGCTGGTCGCCGACCTCGGGCTCACCTCGATCGGGCGGCTGGAACTGGTCAACTACCTGGAGCAGGAGTTCCGTCTCGACATCGAGGACTCCCAGATCGGGCCCCAGACCAGGGTCGCCGAGGTGCGCCGCATCATCGCCCGGCGCGAAAAGGGGCACCGGCGCGGCCACTACCGCTTCTGGACCAACTCGGCCCCGGTGCGCGCGCTGCGCATGCTGGGCGACGCGCTCCTGAACTACCCCCTGTACCGGCTCTTCGTGAAGCTCGAGGTGCGCGGGCGCGAGAACGTCGAACACCTTGACGGGCCGGTGATCTTCATCGGCAACCACCTGGGGTACTTCGACCAGCCCTCGCTGATGTTCGCGCTCCCCAGGGAGGTCCGCTACCGCACGGCGACCGCGGCCTGGGAGGAATTCTTCTTCGGCGACTACCACGGCCTGGACCGTTTCCTGCGCCTGGCAGCCTACCAGTACGGGACCCTGTTCCTGAACCTGTTCCCGCTGCCGCAGACCAGCGGCTTCTCCACTGCCGTCAAGTACATGGGGAAACTGACCGACCGCGGGCTCAACACCCTCATCTTCCCGGAGGGGGGGCATTCGCACGACGGCGCCATGCAGGACTTCCAGCTCGGCCTGGGCATCATCGCCAAGGAGCTGGAGATTCCCATCGTGCCGGTGAAGATCGTGGGGACCGACAAGATCCTCCCGCCTAAACATACCGGCCTTCCCAACCGGGGCACGGTGACGGTCAGCTTCGGCAAACCGCTCCGCTTCCGGTTCGAGGAACCGGCCGAGATCGTGGCGCGGGCGCAGGCCGCGGTGGCTGAAATTCAATGATGTTGCGATGAAGGAGTGTGTGGGATGAAGGAACCCGTTTCTCTGGCTTACCGCCGCTATGCCCTCGGGCTTTTGCTGGCGGTGAACCTCTTGAACTACATCGACCGGCAGGTGCTGTTTGCCGTCTTCCCGCTGATCAAGGCGGACCTCTCCATAACGGACACGGAACTGGGCCTCCTGGGCAGCGCCTTCATGGTGAGCTACATGGTGATCGCCCCGGTATTCGGCTGGCTGGGGGACCACTGGGACCGGGTCAAGCTCGCCTCCACCGGCGTGGTGATCTGGAGCTTCGCCACCATCCTGGCCGGTTTCGCCCCGGGCTACCGCTCGCTCCTCGCCGCCCGCGCCACCGTCGGGGTAGGGGAGGCCAGCTTCGGCACCGTCTCGCCGGGACTCATCGCCGACTTTTTCGAAAAGGAGAAACGCGGCAGCGTCCTCTCCTGGTTCTACGTCGCCATTCCCGTCGGCAGCGCCCTGGGCTATCTCTTGGGCGGCGTGCTCGGCCAGCGTTTCGGCTGGCACTCGGCCTTCCTGATGGTCGGCCTGCCCGGGCTTCTGGTCGCCGTGCCGCTCTGGTTCCTGCGCACCCCCGAGCGCCAGATGGCGGACGACCAGCCGGCGGCGGGGCAGGGGGAGGGGCTCGTCGGCTACCTGCAGCTGTTCTACAACCGCTCCTTCGTCACCAACACGCTGGCCATGGCCGCCATGACCTTCGCCATCGGCGGGCTGGCCCAGTGGATCCCCACCTTCCTGTTCCGCACCCATGCCCTCAACGTGGAGAAGGCCAACCTGATGTTCGGCGCCGTGACCGTGGTGGCCGGTATCCTCGGCACACTGGCGGGGGGCATCCTGGGCGACCGCTGGCAGAAGAAGAGCAGCAAGGGATACCTGCTGGTATCGGGGTGGGGTTTCTTCATCGGCGCCCCTTTCGCCGCCTGGGCCATCCTGGCCGGTGACGTCCCCTCCTGCATGGCGGCGATCTTCATGGCGGAGTTCTTCCTGTTCCTCAACACCGGTCCGCTCAACACCGTCATCATCAACGTTACCAACCCCGGCATGCGCGCCATGGCCTTCGCGGTGAACATCTTCTTCATCCACGCCCTGGGCGACGCCATTTCCCCGTCCATCCTTGGGTGGTTCTCCGACCAGTGGGGGCTGCGCAACGCGCTGTTGTCGACCCCGCTGGTGATGGCCCTGGCCGGCGTCTTCTGCTTCGTCTGCGGCCGCTTCGTCGCCCATGACATGGCGCAGGCCGAGCCGGCCCCCTGACCCCTGGACTCCCTATTACCCGACGCGAGGTTACCTTGAACGCTCACAACACTTTTCGTTCATTGCTCCTGATTGTGCTGCTTATCTGCGCCGCGACCCTTTCCGGCTGCGCCACCGTAAAGAAGCCTCTTACCGGCCTGGTGCCGGGGCGCAGCATCACCACGCTGCAGTCATCGGTGAGCCTGTCGGCCACCTCGGGAGAGCGCAGCAGCGCAGGCCGGGGCTACCTGGTCTACCAGGCGCCCGACCTGTACCACCTGCTCATCCTGTCCCCGTTCGGGCAGACCATGCTGGAAGCCTTCGGCGAGGACGACCGTTTCACCTGCGTCATCCCCTCCAAGCAGGTCGCCTTCACCGGGCTGCTCTCGGAATTGCCGCAGCAGAGTTCGCTGAAGAGCCTGCAGCTGTTCCGCTGGGTGATGGCGCCGTCCCCGCTGCCGCTGCCCGGGCCGCTCAAAGAGAAGGTGGAGGTCGCCGGGACCACCTACTACTTCGACGAGATCGGCATGCTGGAGCGCAAGGTCGCCCCGTCCGGTGACCAGGTGCGCTACCAGGGGTATCAAAGCCTGGACGGGGTCCCCTTCCCGGAGACCATCGAGATCCGCAGCGCCGCCGGGGGGGAGGTGCGCATCGTCTTCGACGAGCCGCAGTTGAATGCGCCGGTGGAGGCGTCGACGCTGAAACCCGAGCTGTCGGGAATGGCGGTCTATCCGCTCTCCGAGTTCAGGGCCATGTGACGCGACAAGGTTGACCGCGCCCGGTTCTTTGCCATAATTAGCCCTTGGTTGTGTTTTCGACGGCAGTTCGATCAGAAGGAATTGTTGTTGCTATGGCTGCAGTTGCTGAGCCGTTCAAAACAAAACTTTTAATTATTTCCGCGTCTTGCTATCCTTACTCTCAGGACCGGCGGGGAGTGCGGTAAGAACGGTCAGCAGCAGAAGCAGACTCAGCTCACCGGCAACAAATCCTTCAGGAGTCGACGCCATGAGACACGCACGTTCAACGCTACTTGTAATCGCTCTGCTGTCACTCAGTGCCTGCACCATCTTCGCTGCCAAACAGCAGCCCCAGGTACAACCGGCACCGGTAAAAGAACTCTCGGTCCCGGTCGGCAAGAACTGGAAAGTCGTCGAGGAACCGCCCGCCCTGGGCAACGAGCGGCGCGAGCGGCTGCCGTTCCAGACCGAGCAGTCGGTGCAGCCCGAGGGGACCCAGCGCCCGACCGCGGCGCCCGAGGAGAAGGGACGCAAGATCGAAACCACGCGTTAAGGGGACAGGCACCTGGCGGAGCCAGTCCCCCTATAGCTACCTTACCCGTCAGGCGGGCGCCCCCGGTGCCCGCCTACATCATGGACCGATCCGGTCCAGCCATGGCACTTCCCGAAGCACCCCGGTAATCCAGCAATGCCATACCACCCTCCAAGGGGAGCCCGATGGACAGAAAACTCTATCTCAGCATCCTTGCGGCCTTGATAACGGCCGCTGTTGTCGTAGTGATGGTTATCCTGGCCGCTCCCGTCTTGAAGCCGCTGGCCTGGGGACTCATCATCGGCGTTGCCACCATGCCCCATTACAACCGCGTGCTGCGTCGCTACCCTGAGCATCCCGACCGCTCGGCCGGAATCATGGTGTTCGCCGTCGCGATCTGCTTCGTCCTGCCGGTGGCAGCACTGGTGGTCACCGCGGCGGTCAACGCCCCCGAGTGGTACAGGCAGGTGGTGCAACTGGTGCAGACGGTAGCGAAGACAGGCACCACCAACTTCGGCCACTATCCCGTGGTGCAGAAGATCATGTCGCTGGTGGACCGGTTCGACATCGACCTGGCCGGCCTCGGGGGCAAGATCGCCTCCACCAGTTCCACACTGGTACTGGGGCTTGCCGCGGACCTGGCGCGCAACATGTTCAGCTTTCTCGGCACCCTTGCCATTGCACTGTTCATCCTTTACTTCATCTATCGCGACGGGGAACGGGCGGTTGCCACCTTCATCGGCAGACTGGCCCCCGATCCGCGCAAGGCCCAGCACTTCGCCTCCCAGGTCCGCTCCATCACCACGGCGGTGACGGTGGGTACGGTCCTTACCTGCGCCACCCAGGGGGCGCTCGCCGGGCTCGGCTACTGGGTCGCGGGGGTGCCGGCGCCGATCTTCTGCGGGGCGCTCACGGCCATCGCCGCACTGGTCCCCGTGGTGGGCACCGCGGTGGTCTGGGTGCCGCTGGTCGGCGTCCTCGCCCTGAACGGCTCTTACCTCGCCGCAGGGCTGCTGGCCGCCTGGTGCATCATCTTCGTAGGCATTGCCGACAACGCCATCCGCCCCCTGGCCATCGGCGCCTCCAGCGACATCTCGACCCTGGCCGTGGTGCTGGGCGCCATCTGCGGCGTGGTCAGCCTGGGGCTCCTTGGTCTCATCGTCGGGCCCGTCATCTTCGCCGTCCTGTTCTCGCTGTGGGATGATGCCGTAGCCGATGCCGAGGCAACGAACGAAGCAGAAATTCCCTGATGCCCGCGCCTTGGCCCGGCTGCAGAGGCGGGCGGCGGAGGAGGATTTTTCGTATGGTAGCTACCCAGAGGATAACCCGGGCGACCCTCGCCGCTTTGGTCCTTTTGATCGCCGTTTTCTGCTACGGTCTCGCCTGCGCCGCTGACGGCGAGTCCGCCGGGGAACACGCCCTTCTTGCCAAGTACGCCGCCCTGAAAGGGAAGCTGGACAAGAACCAGTTCGGCGCCCCCATCTACTTGGAGTCGACGGAGGGGCAGGACTCGGTGCGGGTCGACATGTACGGCGTCTTCCATCACCCCTTCGAGACCGTGCGCGAGGCGCTGCAGTCTCCCGCGGCGTGGTGCGAAATCACCCCCCTGCACATCAACATCAAGGCCTGCGTCTACAAGACCACCAAGCAGCAGACGCAGTTGACCCTCTACAGCGGCCGCAAGTACTTTCAGCCCCCCTCCGACGCCTATCCGCTGAAGCTTGCCTTCCGGGTCGGGGCCAGCCGCCCCGATTACCTGGAGCTGTCACTGGTGGGCGAGGAGGGGCCTTTCGGCACCCGTGACCACCGCATCGGGGTGCAGGCGGTCCCCCTGGAGGGACAGGCCACTTTCCTGCACTTCAGCTACACCTACAGCCACGGCACCATGGCGCGCATGGCCATCAAGACCTACTTCGCCACGCTGGGGCGGGACAAGGTGGGCTTCACCATGGTCGGGGAGGACGGGAAGCAGACCTACATCGACGGGGTGCGCGGCGCGGTGGAGCGCAACACCATGCGCTACTACCTGGCCCTACAGACCTACCTGGACACCCTGAAGACCCCGGAGGGGCAGCGATTCGAGCAGCGCCTGAACCGCTGGTACGACATGACTGCCAAGTACCCGCGCCAGTTGAAGGAGATCGACAAGGCCGCCTACCTGAGCAACAAGAAAATGGAGCGGGCCCAGCAGGAGGCTTTGCAGGCCAAGCAGGGGAGCTGATCGGCGCCCTCCCATTACCGAAAAGGATATGTGACTAGCGACGATCATCCGCTAGTCCCTCTCCCTCTGGGAGAGGGTGCCCAACGGGCGGGTGAAAGCGTTTGCCGGCTCAGATAATCTGCTCTGGGCAACGCCCTCACCCTAGCCCTCTCCCGGAGGGAGAGGGGGCTGGAACCATGTGGCGGAAGATCATGCCTGATCGGAAAAGGATATGTGATGGCAGAACCGATTGTCGAACTGAGGGGGGTGGGCAAGAGTTTCCACGAGGGGGACCGGGAGCGGGTCGTGTTTCGCGACGCCTCCCTGTCCATAGAGCCCGGCGCCTGGGTCTTCCTTTTCGGGCGCAGCGGTTCCGGCAAGTCGACCTTGCTGAACCTGGTCTCCGGCATCGACCTTCCCGACCGGGGAGAGGTGAGAGTGGACGGCTCCGATCTTTCCCGCCTCTCCGAACGCGAGCGCACCCTGTTTCGCCGCAACCACATCGGCTTCGTCTTCCAGTTCTACAACCTGATCCCCACCCTTACCGTCGAGGAGAACGTCCTGCTTCCCCTGGAGCTCTCCGGGACCCTGACCCCGGCGGGACGGCGCCGTGCCGCCGAGCTCCTGGACGCGGTGGGCCTTGCCGACCGGGGGCGCGCCTTTCCCGACCGGCTCTCCGGGGGCGAGCAGCAGCGGGTCGCCGTGGCCCGCGCCCTGGTGCACGCTCCCAAGCTCGTCCTCGCCGACGAGCCGACCGGCAACCTCGATGCCCAGACCGGGCGCCAGGTGCTCGACCTGTTCCAGCGCCTGCTCCGCCCGGCCGGCACCACGCTGGTGCTGGTGACCCACAGCGGCGAGGTGGCCTCCCTGGCCGACCGCGTGCTCAGCATCAAGGACGGCGTCCTGGTCGATGCCGCCGGCGTCCCGGGGGCAGGGGCATGATCCTGTGGCGCGCGGGGATGCGCAACGTGCTGCGCCACCCCTGGCTCACGGTGCTGGCGGTCCTGGGCGTCGCGCTCGGGGTAGCCGTGGTCACCGCGGTGGACCACGCCAACGAGGCGGCCCAGCGTGCCTTTCGTCTTGCCGCGGAGACCGTCGCCGGGCGCGCCACGCACCAGGTCGTCGGCGGCCCGACCGGCCTTGCCGAGGATATCTACCGCAGGATGCGCGTGGAGCTGCGCGTGCGGGGCTCGGCCCCGGTGGTGTCCGGGCACCTGCAACTCGCCGGCCGTACCTTCCAACTGATCGGCATCGATCCCTTTGCCGAACCTCCCTTGAGAAGCTTTTCCTCGCGCTTCGCCGACCGCGGCCTGCTCACCACCCTCATGACCCGCCCGGGCACCGTGCTGATGCTCCCGGAGAGTGCCGCAGAACTGCGCCTGGAGCGCGGCGCGACCTATCCCGCCGACAGCGCCGGTGTCAGGCGGCAGCTGGCGCTGGCAGGGTTCCTGGAGCCTCCCGACCAGGTGAGCCGGGTGGCGCTTGCCTCGGTGCTGGTGTGCGACATCGCCACGGCGCAGGAGCTGCTGGGCATGGTGGGGCGACTGTCGCGCATCGACCTGATCCTGCCGGACGGGGCGGAGGGGGGCAGGGTGCTCAGGGAGGTGCGGGCCATCCTCCCCCCCGGCGCCGACATCGTCCCCGCCGGCGCCAGGGCGGGCGCCCTGGACCAGATGACCCGCGCCTTCCGGCTCAACCTGAAGGCCCTGAGCCTGCTCGCCCTCGTGGTCGGCATGTTCCTCATCTACAACACGATGACCTTCTCGGTGGTACGCAGACGACGTCTGATCGGGATGCTGCGGGCGCTCGGGGTGAGCCGCAGGGAAGTCTTCGCCATGATCTGCGCCGAAGCGCTGCTGATCGGGGTAGCCGGCACCGTGGCCGGCCTGGTGGCGGGGGCGCTGCTTGGCTCGGAACTGACCCGGCTGGTTACCAGGACCATCAACGACCTCTACTTCGTCATGGAGGTGCGCCGGGTGCCGCTGCTACCGGGCGCGCTCTGGAAAGGGGCGCTTCTCGGCGTGGCCGCCACCCTGGCCGCCACCATGCCCGCCGCCCTGGAGGCGACCGGCGCACCCCCGCGCGCGGTGCTGTCGCGCTCGCAGGTGGAGACCCGGCGCAGGAGGCTCCTGCCGCTGGCGACCTGCGGCGGCTTTGTCCTTATCGCCGCCGGCTGTGGGCTGTTTTTCACCGAGCGTGGCGGCATCGTGGGCGGCTTCCTCGGGCTCTTCGCCGTCATCGTCGGCTACACCCTGCTGGTTCCGGCCGCCGTCATGCTCCTCTCTGCGCTGCTGCGCCCTCTGCTGGAAACGGTGCTCGGTTCGCTGGGCAGGATGGCCGCCCGTGGCGTGGTGGTGTCCCTCTCCCGCACCGGGGTGGCGACGGCGGCGCTGGTGGTTGCGGTCTCGGCAGGGATCGGCGTCGGCATCATGGTGGGAGGGTTCCGGCTCACGGTGCAGAACTGGCTCGCCAACTGGCTGCAGGCCGACGTCTACGTGACCTCGGCGGATCGCGGCGGCGGGCGCTACCGGCCTCCGCTCGACCCGGCCCTGGTGCGCCGCCTCTCCGTGCTCGAGGGGGAGGCCCTGGTGACGCTGTCGCGCCGGGTCCGCATCGAGGGCGCGGCCGGTGGGACGGAACTGTTTTCGTTGCAGGTCCCGGAGCGGACCTTCCTGCGCTATCCCTTCAAGGAGGGCGATCCCGCCCGCGCCTGGAGCACATTCCGCAGCGGCGCAGCCGTGCTCGTTTCCGAGCCCTACAGTTACCGGCATCACCTGCACCCGGGGGACAGCGTCACCCTGCGCACCAGCCGCGGCGAGCGCCGCTTCCCCGTCGCCGGCGTCATCTACGACTACGGCTCCGATACCGGCATCGTCATCATGAGCCGCGCCGGTTACCTCGCCAATTTCGCCGATGAGAGCGTGGACGGCATGTCCTTCACGGCGCGGCCGGGGCTGGACCTGGCGCGGCTTTTGGAGTTGGTGCGGGCAAGGGTAGGGGGGGAGCAGGTGACGGTGGTCTCCAACGCGCAGTTACGCCAGGCCACGGTCGAGGTCTTCGATCGCACCTTCGCCATCACCGGGGTGCTGCGCATGCTGACCATGCTGGTCGCCTTCGTGGGGATCCTCTCCGCGCTCATGGCCATGCAGGTGGAGCGGGCCCGCGAGCTCGCCGTGCTGCGCGCCATCGGGCTGACACCGGGGCAGGTCTGGGGTGTCGTCTGTGGCGAGACGGTCCTGATCGGGCTCATCGCCGGGCTGCTGTCGCTCCCCCTGGGCATCGCCGAGGCGCTGGTTTTGATCTACGTGATCAACCTCCGCTCCTTCGGCTGGACCATGCAGCTCGCCATCACGCCGGCGCAGCTCGGCCAGGCCTTGCTCCTCTCGGTGACGGCAGCGTTCCTGGCCGGCATCTATCCGTCGCTCAGGATCGCCCGCACCTCTCCCGCCTTGGCCCTGAAGGAGGAGGATTAGCATGCGACGGATCCTGATCTGCGCGGCTGCTGCTTGCGCCTTGCTGCTGATCTGGTTCTTGTGGTCCGCCACGCGCCCTGCCGGTAACACGCGCCAGGAGACCTTCAGCGTCTCCCAGACCCTGGGCGGTGCCGCCGCACCCGGGTATCTGCGCGCCGACAAGCCGCGCCGCTTCTCCTTTCCCGCCGACCACGGACCGCATCCTGGCTTTCGCAACGAGTGGTGGTACTTCACCGGCAACCTTCATGCCGCCGACGGGCGTCGTTTCGGCTACCAGCTCACCTTTTTCAAGACCGCGCTTACTCCCGTTGCCGTCACCAGGGCATCGGCCTGGGGGACCAACGAGGTCTACATGGCGCATTTCGCGGTGACCGATGTGGCGGGCAGGAAGTATCGCTTCGCCGAGCGCTTCAGCCGGGCCGCGCTGGGGCTGGCCGGGGCCGGCGGGGATCCGCTCGCGGTGCGCCTGGAAGACTGGTCCGCGCTGCAGACCTCGCCCCGCCCCTGGGGTGTCCGCCTGACTGCCGCCGAGCCCGATTTCGCCGTCGACTTCGATCTGGTCAGCGTCAAGCCCGAGGTACTAAATGGGGCAGGGGGGCTGAGCCGCAAGGGGGCGACGCCGGGAAACGCCTCGTACTACTACTCGATACCGCGCCTGGCAACCTCGGGGACGCTCCGCCTCGGCACGGAGCGGTTCGCCGTGAGCGGGCTCTCCTGGCTAGACCGTGAATGGAGCACCAGCGCCCTCGAACCGGACCAGGTCGGCTGGGACTGGTTCGCCCTGCACCTCGATGACGGCAGGGACCTGATGTTCTACCAGCTGCGCAGGCGCGACGGCAGCAGCGATCCCTTCTCGGGTGGGACCCTGGTCGCCGCCGACGGCAGCAGCAGAAACCTGAGCCGTGATGAGGTGCAGTTGGAAGTGGTGAGTTGGTGGCAGAGCCCCGCCAGCGGCGTCCGCTACCCCTCGGTGTGGCGGCTGCGGATTCCGACACAGGGGCTTGCCCTGGAGGTGGTGCCCTGGTTAGCAGAACAGGAGCTGCTTACTGCGTTTCGCTATTGGGAGGGGGCAGTCGCGGTGCGCGGTTTGGATGGGAGCCCCGGCGGTTCCGGGTACTTGGAGATGACTGGGTACAAGGGTGCTGCTGCGGAAAACAAGGAACCGTTGCGCTGAGGCAGTGTGGCAAGCAGAGGGGACCGGCTCCGCAGGTGCCTGTCCCCCTAGCGGGACGCTCATTTCAGCCCTGCCGAATTCGCCATGCCCCAAGGTGACAGGCACCTGGCGGAGCCAGTCCCCTCCTTCGGATGAGGGCCCACGGGCTAAGAGAGCCCCAAAAAGAAAAGCACCCGGCGCTGTTGCCTGGTGCTTTTCACGTTGAGTAGCAGATTGTGTTTAATGCAGAAACAAAAAAAGGACTTAGGAAATCCCTAAGTCCTTTGTAAATGATGGTGGAGCTGAACAGGATCGAACTGTCGACCTCTTGAATGCCATTCAAGCGCTCTCCCAACTGAGCTACAGCCCCATCGAAGGAGTCCTGTTTATAGCAAACGCTGATTTGACTGTCAATACATAATTCTGTGCTGGACCAAAAAAAATTATCCCGCATAGCCGCCCTGGTTGCGGCTCTACGTTCCCGTGCCTGCTCAATTAACCACTTCCTGTTCCAGTCTCCTAAGATTGTGCCCTGCATGATGAGTTGGCTGCCACCCTCCTGTGATAGTGAATTGAGGACTGGCTCCGCAGGTGCCTGTCCCCTTCATCCATGAGGGTTCTGCGAAATCGTTATTTCCATTCGTCCTATACAGCCATCGCCTCTGTGACCCGATAGTAACAACTGCAGCCAAACTGTGGTCAGTTGTCACCATGGCTGGCTATCCAGCTTGCGTTGTATGAACTATCGGCCGAGTACTCTGAACCCCCGGGAGAGTGGCTGAGGTGAAATCCGATCCCCAAAATTCCTTCCAGCACAACGGCTTCGTAAAAACAATCCTCTCTAGAGCTGTAGTTACCGCCCTGGCCTGGACCCAGCTGCTGGCCCTCGCCGTATGGTGGAACGTCCACGTTGCCTACCAGCAGGCGCATGAGCTCGCCAAGACCCAGGCAGAGATGGCGCTGGCCAAAGACCTCGCTTTCAGGAAGTGGGCCTCCAAACGAGGCCGGATCTACATGGAGCACGGCCCGCTGGTCTCTCCGAGCCCTTTTCTGAACCACGTACCGGACCGGGACCTGGAGACGACCCGGGGACTGCGTCTGACGCTGAAAAATCCGGCCATGATCATGAACGAGATCATCCGGGAGGCGCCCGAATTTCACGGCGTCAACACCAGAATTACCTCCAGGCTGTACCTCAACCCCTTGGACGCGCCCGACCCGTGGGAGCAGACAGCCCTGTTCATCGTCGAGGGGACCCGCGAAAACTACCATGCCGCCACCATGATCGACGGGCAGCCGTACCTGCGCATGATGCAGCCCATGATCATGGAGGAGTCCTGCCTCAAGTGCCACGCCTGGACCGGTATCAAGGTGGGTGAACTGCGCGGCGGCACCGACGTCTCGATTCCGCTGGCTCCTTTTTATGCAGCTGCAGGAAAACAGGCCCGGGGAGTCGCCCTCAGTCACGGTGCCATCTGGCTCCTTGGACTCGTCTCCATCGGTTTTCTTACACGCCGCACCATTACAGTCGAGGTGGAGCGCTCGCAGCAGGAGGCCCAACTCAAGGAGAAAAACCTCGAGTTGCAGGATTCCAGGCAGTACCTGTTGACCATCATCGACTTTTTGCCCGATGCCACCCTCATCATCGACAGCTCGGGGCAGGTGGTCGGGTGGAACAGAGAGTTAGCCAGGCTGACCGGCGTGGCGGCCGAGGCCATGATCGGTCGGGGCGATTTGCAGTATTCCCTCCCTTTCTACGGGCACCGTCGCCCGCTCCTGATCGATGTGGCCATGAATCCGGTGCTGGACTGCGACGGACGCTATGAAGGGTTTACCCGCATCGGCGACATCGTGCACGGCGAATGCTGGGTCCCGTGTGTCGGAGACCGCCCAGCGTACCTTACCTCGGCCGCTTCGGTGCTGCGCAACTCCAAGGGGGAGGTCATCGGCGCCATCGAGTGCATCCGGGACAACACCGAGCAGATGAAGGCGCAGAAGCGGATCAAGCTGCTGGCAAAGATCTTCAACGAGAGCGGCGAAGCGATCGTCATAACCGACAGCGAAAACAGGATCATGGAGACCAACAAGGCCTTCGCCCAGTTCACCGGCTATTCGCGCGAGGAAGCCCTCGGCAAGAATCCCAGGGTGCTCAAGTCGGGCATAGAGGACAAGAAGTTCTACGAGAACATGTGGCGCTCCATCCTGGAGACCAATTACTGGCAGGGAGAAATCTGGGACAAGCGCAAGGACGGCTCGCTCTATCCCAAGTGGCTCACCATCACTGCCATCCGCGGCGAGGACAACGTCATCACCAACTACTTTGCCACCTTCTCGGACATCACCCAGCGCAAGGAGGCGGAGAAGCGCATCGAGCAGTTGGCCCATACCGATACCCTCACCTCGCTTCCCAACCGGCACACGCTGGTAGAGCGGCTGACCCAGGCGCTGGAACAGGCCAGGCGCGGCGGCCACCTGCTCGCCGTCCTTTTCGTCGACCTGGACCGTTTCAAGATGATCAACGACACGCTCGGGCATCATGTCGGCGACCTGCTGCTCATGGAAGTGGCCTCCCGGCTCAAGGGCTCGCTGCGGGCCGAGGATGTCGTGGCCCGTTTCGGCGGGGACGAGTTCGTGGTGGTGCAGCCCACGATCCGGTCACAGGTGGAACCCGCGCACCTGGCCGAGAAGATCCTCAAGACCGTGGCGGCCCCGTACTTTTTGGACAACAACACGGTCTACACCAGCCCGAGTATCGGCATCAGCGTCTTCCCCAATGACGGGACCACCGTTGCGGAACTGTTCAAGAACGCGGACGCGGCGATGTACCATGCCAAGGCCGCCGGGCGTAACACGTACCAGATGTTCACCAAGGAGATGCACACCGCCGCGCAGCAGCGGCTCGCCATCGAGAACAGCCTGCGCAGCGCGGTCGCCGGCGACCAGTTCGTGCTCCATTACCAGCCCCAGGTGGACGCGGCCACCGGCAACCTGGTCGGCTTCGAGGCCCTGGTGCGCTGGCAGAGCCCGGAGAGCGGCCTGGTCTACCCGGACCGCTTCATTCCCGTCGCCGAAGAGACCGGGATGATACTGGAGATCGGCAGGCATGTGTTCGAGAAGGCCTGCCGGCAGGCTGCACGGTGGCGCGCAGCGGGGCATCCGGTGGTACCCATTGCCGTCAACCTCTCCGCCCGGCAGTTGCGGCAGCCCGATCTTCCCGAGATGCTATCGGAGATCATGAAAGAGTGCGGCGCCGATCCCCACATGATCGAGTTGGAGGTGACCGAAAGCATGACCATGGAGCGTCCCGTGGAGAGCGTCAGGATCCTGGGCGCCTTGAAAGCCATGGGGATCGGTCTTGCCATCGACGATTTCGGCACCGGGTACTCGTCACTGAGCTACCTGAAGCTCTTCCCGGTGGACAAGCTGAAGATCGACCGCTCCTTCGTGAAGGACATCGAGGTCGATCCCGACGATGCCGCGATCGCCTCCGCGACCATCGGCATGGCGCACACACTGGGCAAGAAAGTGGTGGCGGAAGGGGTGGAGACTCAGGCCCAGCTTGACTTCCTCGTTCAGCACGGCTGTGACATCATCCAGGGGTATTTCTTCAGCAAGCCTCTGACAGAAGAAGACGCGGAGCAGTATCTGGCGCAACGGGCGGAGAGTGAAAGAGGTTAGGGAAAGTTACTTGACCCGCGTTCGTTTTGTTGGTATAAGATGTGTCTCTTTTGCGGCGGGATAACAATTCCGTTTTAAAAGATGCCGGAGTGGTGAAATTGGTAGACGCACTGGACTCAAAATCCAGCGCCGCAAGGCGTGCCGGTTCGACCCCGGCCTCCGGTACCATATATACAATCAAAAGGCTTAGCCCCTTCGGGCTAAGCCTTTTGTCTTTCCATGCCACGAGCACGCGCCGCCGCGTCTACGCCTCCTGGAATCCCTTCCCGATATGGCATCATGGAGCGCTCCCGTGACCGCTTTCCATCTTTCCCCCTAGTGGTTTCAGCCCTTTACAAGAAGTTTTACATTGATCAAGGCTAACTCTGCGTGTTAGTGTGCCGGGCGGCTGTTCGAGCAGCCCCATCGGAGGCGTTCATCCTCCAGGACATGAAGAAACAGGCCCATCTGAAACCGGGGCAGAAGGGTACCAAGCGGCTCGGCCTGCAAACGGGTCACAACGACAGTGATCATTCAAGGAAAAATTTTGCTGGTAAGAGGTTAAATCATTATGGGACGTACTTTGTTGAACATTTTTGTGGGGCTCTGCATCTTTATACTGGTGTCTGGTTGTGGGGGGCAGAATCCTAACAACCAACAGCCCCGGAATACCCAACTGCGATTCCGCACTGGCATTGAATATCCGGTGCCTGCAACAGCTTTTTCCAACGCATTCGGCGATACAGCTACAGGTGATTTAAATGGTGATGGACGAAATGATGTTGTGGTTATCGAGGCAAATGGTAGTAAAGGAATCCTTATCTATTACCAGAATGCAACAGGCATGCTGAATGAGCCACTAGTTGTTAATTCATCCTTAGAACTAAAGGGAATTGCCATCGGAGATGTTGATAATGACGGTTTGGCGGATTTAGTGATTACCGGAGACATTCCTGGGCTTCCAGGACTACGTGGCAGAGTAAAAATTTATACTCAGAATGGATCAACACATGCTCTCAACGAAGCCCGGGAATATGCTCTCTCAACCGCTACCGCAGGAACACTCGCAATCGCTGACCTCAACGGTGACGGTCGCAAGGATATTGTGGTAGCAAGTGTTCAAGGAAGCAATGGACTTTTATCGATCTTCTTTCAAGAAAACGGTGGACTAGGCGCTGAACAAACCTACACCTCGGTTTCGGTTGTATATGGAGGAGAGGTTCATGTGGCGGATGTAAACAATGATGGCCGCAACGATATCATCGTTCAAAGCGACCTGAAACAGGTGGCGGTAATTAAGCAACTTTCGATGGGGGGCTTCGATATAACACCCGATTTTTACACCGTCCAAACAAGTTATTGGCCGGATTTTAGATCGTTTGCGGTGGGGGACATTAACGGCGATGGTTTAGCAGATATTGTTGCCGCTGACCCTGCGAGTAATGGTCTCAATATTTTTGTTCAAAACTCCGATGGAGGCATAACCGGCCCTCAAATTCTTCAGTTGACGCTCTTGACTGCCCAGGATGAAGTTAAAATTGCCGATATGAACGGAGACGGATTGAACGATATCGTCATATTGAGTGGGCAAAGCATGGTACACATCCTACCTCAGTCAGCAGATCATTCATTTGATACCTCGAAATCGTTTTATTTACAGACGCGGTTTGCTGGAGGAACCTCAGTTCATCAGGCAATGGCACTGGCCGATGTTACTAGCGATGATATGCCTGATATCATTGCTACCTTAGGGACGGGTTTATTTGTTTTGCCAACGAAGTAACCGGGGCGAGGAGTTGTGCCTCTAGTCCCGGCGGGACACACGCTGCATGTTGGCCGTGGCCTTTCTTGACGACCACAGCCTGCCCGTGGTGGTCTATAACATAGCCGATGCAGTTACCGGGGTGCCGGTTGTCAAACCGGAGGAGACTTCATCAGAGGATTAACGGGATTACGACAGTGATTTCATCGAGAGACAATACATCGGGGACAAGGACTGAACAGGCGGTTTGCCCTAAGTGTGCAGCAATGCGGCCACCTAATACTGACACCTGCCCCAGGTGCGGGGTTATCTTCGCCAAGGTGCGGCAACGTTCGGACCAGGCGCCCGCCCAGTCAGAGGAAGCCGTTTATGCTCCTGCTGCTGTTGCAGGGGGACCTGCCGCCTCTGGTGTGGTCGCGGCCCGGTGCGCATTCCTCGCCCTGCTCGCGTTCTATAGCTTGCGTATCCTGAGCCATTCCATTGCCTCCAATTACGTCGGCGAAACATTCCTGCACTTGGTCAATCTTCCCTTCCACGAGGCGGGGCACGTCCTGTTTTCGCCTTTGGGCCGATTCCTCCAGGTTGCCGGGGGGACGATCATGCAGCTTCTCGTCCCGGTGGTTGTGGCAATCTCCTTCTACATGCGCCGTGACTTTTACGCTGCAGCCGTTGGTATCTGGTGGTTGGGGGAGAGCATGGCTGATGTGGCTCCTTACGCGGACGATGCGCGTGCCGGGCAGCTCCCGCTTCTGGGCGGCGTGACCGGGAGCGAGGTGGAAGATTACCACGACTGGGAAGTGATGCTCGGGAAGCTTGGACTCCTGACATGGGATCACGGGATCGGCACATTTTTCTTTGCAGCCGGTGGTGTCGTCATGGCAGCTGCCATCATCTGGGGGACGATGGTGTCATTGCGCCAGCACAGTGCAGAGCGTGGGTAACTCTGTTGGTGCTGTCATAGTCTCTGATAATACGCCGGCAGGGAGAGCGACATGAAGAAACTATCGCTATGGTTGACGCTTTTGTTGTCAGGCTGCACAGGAATGCCGGAACGGGTGAAACCGGTTGACAACTTCGACGTGCAGAAGTACCTGGGGAAATGGTACGAAATCGCGCGACTGGATCATTCCTTCGAACGAGGCTTGAGCCGCGTCAGCGCGGAATACAGCTTGCGAGAGGATGGCGGCATCAAGGTAATCAACCGAGGCTACCTGGCAAAAGAGAACAGATGGAAGCAAGCCATCGGCAAGGCGTATTTTGCAGATGCCCCTGACAAAGGTTTCCTGAAGGTCTCCTTCTTCGGCCCCTTTTATGGCTCGTACGTCATATTCGACCTTGACCATGACAACTACCAATACTCGCTGGTCTGCGGTCCAAACACAGGTTACCTCTGGATACTGTCACGAAGCCCGGCTATGGAAGCTTCGGTTAAAGACCGCCTCGTGGCAAAGGCTGCTTCACTCGGCTTTGACACCAGCAAACTCATCTACGTTACCCACGACTAAAGAAAATGATCGCAGGAGCCACATTGCCATCTGAAAACGGAACTCGTAGAGTAGTCATTGCCGCTGCCTGCACGCTGCTCATGTTGAACCTGGGGACGGTGTATGCGTGGAGCTTCTTCCAGAAACCGCTGTGCGAAGCCTATGGGTGGTCCAACAGCCAGGTCGTCTGGACCTTCAGCCTCGCCATCTGCTTCCTCGGTCTTTCCGCCGCTGCCGGCGGTCTCATCCTCCCCAAAAGCGGGCCGCGTCCGCTTGCTCTTGCCGGCGCTGTCTTTTTCGGTTCGGGGTATCTCCTCGCGGCGCTCGCACTCCGGATGCACTCGTTGCCGCTTCTCTATCTCGGCTACGGTGTTGTCGGCGGCATCGGCCTCGGGCTCGGCTACGTAACTCCCGTCGCCACTGTGTCACGATGGTTTCCCGACCGCAAGGGACTGGCAACCGGGACGGTCGTGATGGGGTTCGGCTTCGGCGCGCTGCTCATGTCGAAGGTAATCGCTCCCTTTTTGCTGCGCAGCGTCGGCGGAGACATGGTGCTCGCCTTCACGGTGATGGGCGTAATCTTCCTCGCTCTTTCGCTGCTGTCCGCCGCCTTTATTTGCAACCCTCCCGTTTCTTCGCCTGCCAACGCTACAGCCAGTGCTGTTTCGGACGGTGACGCGGGCACTGCCGGAAGTTGCATCGCCTCAACCCCCTTCGTCTTGATGTGGTTGATCTTCTTCTGCAATATAACCGCCGGGATCGCACTCATCGGTTTCCAATCCCCATTGTTCCAGGATGTCTGCGCCAAGCTCGACCCGGCACTCGGGGCGGAAACCCTCGCCGGCTACGGCGGAACCCTGATCGCCGCAAGTTCCGTGTTCAATGGCATCGGGCGCTTTCTGTGGGGCGCTTTATCCGACCGTCTGGGGAGACTCCGGACCTTCAGGCTGATCCTTGCTTCGCAGATCGCAGCGTTCGCCCTTTTGATGCAGGCCTCGCATCCATGGCTGTTCGCGGCCCTTGTCTGCTACATCCTGCTCTGTTATGGAGGCGGGTTCGGGACCATGCCTTCGTTTGTCCTGGACATGTTCGGAGCGCGGCTCATGCCCGCGGTTTACGGCGCCATCCTCACTGCCTGGTCGGCTGCCGGGGTTGCCGGGCCACAGCTTGTGGCGGCGATGAAAGACCGCTTTCCCGGTCAACCCGCGCTGGCCTCGTTCTACAGCTTTGCCGCCGCCGTCTGCTTTCTCGGCACGGGAATGGTGCTTTCCTTTTTCGTGAAGGAAAAAAGTAAGCAAGCAGCGCGAGTCGGATAGTTACCCATGCAAAAGGAGAGCAGCACGATGTTCGAGATGCAGTACAACGAGGAGATGGAAGCAGAGGTGCGGCGGTTGGAGGCTAAGAAGAGGGCGACGGAGGCGGGACACCCGGAATGGGACAACGCCTGCGCTTCCTGCGGCTGCCAGCTCGCCGGCACCGACGACAAGTTCTGCGAGTCCTGCCGCCGCTGAAGAACGCTAACCATACCCCCGTTCAGCCTTAACGGCATGCCGGTCAGCCCTGACCATACCCCCGTTCAGCCCTACACGCTGGCCTTAGGGGGGATCCCCCTTGAAGTTTGAGGTAAAACAAAAGGGCCTCTGCAGGAGACCCTTTTGTGCTTAACGAGTAATGCAAAGTCTGTGACTTACATCTGCATGCGCTCCTCAGCCTTGGTCCACTCTATGTTCTGGAAGAAAGAGTTGATGTAGTCGGCGCGTTTGAGGCCGTAATCGGTCATGAAGGCGTGCTCGAACACGTCCATCACCAGGATGGGAACGCAGCAGGTGGGGTGACCGACGTCGTGCTCGTTGATCCAGCAGTTCATCAGCCTGCCGCTGTGCGCGTCCTGGTACAGGATGGCCCAGCCGATGCCGCGCATGGCGCCGACGGACTTGAAGTCCTGGACCCACTCGTCGTAGCTCCCGAAGTCCTGGTGCAGCCGGGCCGCCAACCTGCCGTCCTGGTTGATAGGCTGGTTCCCGCCGAGGTTCTCGAAGTAGAGTTCGTGCAACTTCATGCCGTTGAACTCCCATCCGAAACGCCTCTTCAACTCGGCAAACGTGGGGTCGGAGCCCTTGCCGTCCTTGCGCAACTGCGTGAGCTGCTCGTCGAGGGCATTGCTGTTTTTCACGTACCCTTGGTACAGGGTGAAATGATTGTTGAGAAGCGCCTCGCTGAAGCCGGGCATCCCGATCAGCTGGGAGTAGTCTTTCGCCGTGAACGCCGTCATGTCTCTCTCCTTTTTATGTAGTATTGGACCTTTGCAGCGGCTCCGCAAAAATACTGACCAATTGTACAAGGATGATTAGTGCTGTCAAATGTTGAGTAAGCAGGGAGGCCTTGCCGGCTGGTTGCCATAGATTATTTTCATTGACCGCTGGTGCTTCGATGGTTAAAGTGACGGTTTGACTGTGAATTGGACAAACACTCTCCATTTCATCTTTCTTGCACATTTAGTAGTTACTGTGTCGCTTGCCGATGCCGTTGGGACAGGAAAAGGGGACAGGCTACTTTTGCATGCGGTGGCAGATAGGCACTTGGAAAAGTAGCCTGTCCCCTTTTCAGTGCAAGGACAGTCATAAGAATCAACCAAGAGGTGGTCTCGTGAAAAGAATCGTAGGTGCCGTCATACTGTTGACCGTTCTGGGAGTGGCCGGCTATTTCTACTTCAAACAACCCCCGAAAGCGCAGTACAAGACTCAGAAGGTCGAGCGCGGCGCCATCACCTCCACGGTTTCTGCCACCGGCACCTTGAACGCGGTGGTCACGGTCCAGGTGGGTACCCAGGTCTCCGGGACCATCGCCAAGCTCTACGTGGACTTCAACTCGCCGGTAAAGAAAGGGCAGCCTATAGCGCAGATCGACCCGGCCCTGTTCAATTCCGCGGTGCAGCAGTCGCGCGGCAACGCACTGAACGCCGAGGCGAGTCTCGCCAAGGCCAAGGTGACGCTCGCCGACGCCAAGAGGACGCTGGGGCGCAACAGGGAACTGCTCAAAGAAGGGATCATCGCCCAGAGCGACCTCGATGCGGCCCAGACCGCCTACGACTCGGCGCTCGCCGGGGTGAAGGCGGCCGAGGCCTCCGTGATGCAGACCAGGGGCGCCCTGAAGCAGGCGGAAACCAACCTCAATTACTCCACCATCAGGTCGCCTGTGGACGGCACCGTCGTCTCCCGCAACGTGGACGTTGGGCAGACCGTGGCGGCCTCCTTCCAGACGCCGACCCTGTTCACCATCGCCCAGGACCTCACCAAGATGCAGATCGACACCAGCGTCGACGAGTCTGACATCAGCAAGCTCAAGGTGGGGCAGAAGGCGACCTTCACCGTGGATGCCTATTCGGACCGGCAGTTCGAGGGGTCCGTAGTGCAGATCAGGAACGCGCCGGTGGTGACCCAGAACGTGGTCACCTATGTCACCGTCATCGCGGTGGACAACAAGGAGTTGAAGCTTAAACCGGGCATGACCGCCAACGTCACCGTGGAGACCCTGAGGAAGGACAACCTGCTCAAGGTCCCCGCAGCCGCGCTCCGTTTCAAGCCGCGCTCCGACAAGGACACGAAGGCCTCCGGCAAGCCAGGGAGTGGCGGCATGACCGGCACCGGCGGTGGACAGGGCTCAGGCCCCGGTGCCAAGGGAAGGCCGGGGGGCAAGGACGGCGGGCAGAAGGTCTACACCCTAAACGCCGAAGGAAAGCCTGTGCCGGTTTCCATCACCACCGGTATCACCGACGGCAGTTTCGTCGAGGTCTTGACCGGCAACCTGAAGGAAGGCGACGACGTCATCGTGGAGCAGGTGAGCCAGGACAAGAAGAAAGGCGGCATGGGGTCGCCCATGGGGCCGAGGTTCTAATGGACGAAGTAGTACGTCTCACAGACGTGGCCAAGATCTACACCATGGGTGAGGAGCGCGTCGAGGCGATGAAGGGGGTCTCCTTCACCGTGCACCGGGGCGAGTTCGTCTCCATCATGGGGGCCTCCGGCAGCGGCAAATCCACCTGCATGAACATCCTGGGATGCCTGGACGTTCCCACGCGGGGGAGCTACTTTCTCGACGGCGTGGACGTGGGCGGCCTTTCCGCCGATGCCCTGGCCGAGGTGCGCAACAAGAAGCTGGGCTTCGTCTTCCAGGGATTCAACCTGCTGGCGCGGACCACGGCGCGGCAGAACGTGGAGTTGCCGCTGGTGTACGCCCAGGTGCCGGCGGCCGAGCGCAGGAGCCGCGCGCTGGAGGCGCTGGAGCGGGTGGGGCTCGCGGGGAGGGAAGGTCACTACTCCAACCAACTCTCCGGCGGACAGCAGCAGCGCGTGGCCATCGCCCGGGCACTGGTGAACCGCCCCTCCATCATCCTGGCCGACGAGCCCACCGGCAACCTCGATTCCAGGACCACCATCGAGATCATGTCGATCTTCCAGGAACTGAACCGGCAGGGGATCACCATCATCATGGTCACCCACGAGCCCGACGTGGCCGAATTCACCAGCCGGCACATCATCTTCAAGGACGGTCAGGTCATCTCCGACCAGCCCTACCAGGCCAAGAGCGCCGTCTTGCCCGCGGAGGCCCAGCAGCGATGACCACCCTGTATCAAAGCCTGCTCATAGCCCTGCGCGCCCTGCGCGTCAACAAGATGCGCGCCCTGCTCACCATGCTGGGCATCATCATCGGCATCGCCGCCGTCATCGCCATGGTCGCCATCGGCTCGGGCGCCAGCAAGATGATCTCGGACCAGATCTCCAGCATCGGCTCGAACCTGCTCCTGGTGCTACCCGGTTCGGTCACCTCCGGCGGCATGCGCTCCGGCTCCGGCGGCACCCAGACGCTCACCTATGACGACGCCCGCGCCATCAAGGCCGAGTGCCCGTCGGTCGCTGCCGTCGCCCCCAACGTGCGCGGCTCCGGCCAAGTGGTGTACGGCAACCAGAACTGGTCCACCGTGGTCTACGGCGTGACCCCGGAGATGGTCGACGTGCGCGACTGGACCATCGTGGCCGGGCGCAACCTGACCCAGTCCGACGTGGATGGCGCGACCAAGAACTGCCTGATCGGCCAGACCGTCGCTGACAACCTCTTCGGCGGCACCGACCCTGTGACCAAGATCATCAGGATCAAGAAGATCCCGTTCACGGTGGTGGGAGTGCTGGGGCGGAAAGGGCAGTCGCCCCAGGGGCAAGACCAGGACGACGTGATCTACGTGCCGCTGCGCACCGCGCAGAGAAAGCTCTTGGGGAGCCAGTTCCCCAACGTGGTCGGCTCGATCATGGTGCAGGCCAAGAACGCCGAGGTGCTGGACAAGGCCGAGGACGAGGTCACCGAGCTTTTGAACCAGCGCCACCGCATCGGCCCCAACCGCGAGGTCGATTACACCATCAGGAACCTCTCTGAACTGCTGGCGGTCACCGAGCAGTCCTCCAAGGTGATGTCCATCCTGCTCGGTGCCGTGGCCTCGATCTCCCTCGTGGTGGGCGGCATCGGCATCATGAACATCATGCTGGTCTCGGTGACGGAGAGGACCCGGGAGATCGGTATCCGCATCGCCATCGGCGCCAAGAAGCGGGACATCCTTTTGCAGTTTCTGACCGAGGCCGTGCTCCTCACCACCTGCGGCGGCGTGATCGGCATGCTGCTCGGGGTGGCGGGGGCGAAGCTCGTGGCGAGCTTCATCGGCTGGCCCACCCTGATCTCGGTCAACACCATCATCATCGCCTTCGCCTTCTCGGCAGGGGTCGGGGTCTTCTTCGGCTTCTACCCGGCGCGCAAGGCGGCGTCGCTCAACCCGATCGACGCACTCAGATACGAGTAACCGTTTAACTAGCTGGTCGAAAGGATCGCACATGAAGAGAAACAGGAATACCGCGCTGGCCCTTTCCCTTGGCCTGGTGCTCGGCGCCGCCACCTCGGCTTTCGCGCAGCCCACCGTCAACCTGACGCTGAAGGATGCCATCAGGATGGCCTTCGAGAAGAACCTCGACCTGAAGGTGGAACTGTACAATCCCGCAATGGCCGAGGCCGATATCCAGCGCAACCTTGGGATCTACGATCCGCTGCTTACCCTGGGGATCAACTACGAACGCAGCAACAGCAGCAACATCCTGAACTTCCGCTCGCAACCGATGGACCAGGTGACGGCCAACGCCGGGGTGAGCCAGCTGCTCCCCACCGGCGCCGTGGTCGGCGTCACCGCGCAGAGCGGCTGGATCAGCAACTCCGCCAAGTACTACTCCAACGCCGTGGACCTGACGCTGCAGCAGCCGCTGCTCAAGGGGTTCGGACAGGAGAACACGGAACTGGCCATCAACGTCTCCCGTTTCACCAAGGGGGAGACCATGAACGTGTTCAGGACCCGGCTGAGCGACACCGTCGCCAAGGTGCGCAACGACTACTTCCAGCTCTACAACCTGCTCGAGGTGCTCGAGGTGCGTCGCACTTCGCTGGCGCTGGCCAAACGGATCCTGCAGGATGACCAGGGGCGGGTGAAGGCAGGCGTGCTCCCGGCGTACGAGCTTTTGAACTCCGAGTTCCAGGTCGCCACCCGTGAAAAGCAGGTCATCGACGCGGAGCGGGCGGTCCGGGACCAGATGGACGTGCTGCGCGTCGAGCTGCAGTTTCCGCCTACGGCGGAGATCGTTCTTGCCGACCAGCCCTTCCGCGGCAGCTACAATGTCTCGGAACAGGAAGCGGTGGAAGATGCACTGGGCAACCGTCCCGAACTGGCCACGCAGCGCGACGTGATCAGGATCAACGACCTGCAGCAGCGGGTGGCCAAGAACCAGACCCTGCCCGATGTCACCCTCAATGCCAGCGTCGGCACCGGCGGTTTCGACCGCCGCTTCCTGCGCGGCATGGAGAAAACCGCGACCATCGATGAGCCGAGCTGGGGGATAGGGCTGCAGTTCAGCTACCCGTTGGGCAACCGCGCCGCGGAGAACGACTACATCAGGAAGAAGCTTGCCCTCGAGCAGGCCCAGACCCAGCTGCAAAACCTGGAATCGGGCGTGCTGCGGGACGTGAAGGCAGCGCTACGCCTGGTGGCGGCAAGCTACACCCAGCTGGACGTGACCGCGCGCGGCAGGGCGTACGCCGAGGACCGGCTGCGCGCCTTCCAGAAACGTCACGATGTCGGCCTGGCCACCACCAAGGACGTCTTCGACGTGGAGAACGACCTGGTGGCTGCCAAGGGGAACCAGATTCAGGCCCTGGTGGATTACAACAACTCCATCACGCAACTGTGGCGGGCGACCGGGGAGATCCTGGACCAGGAAGGGATCAGCGTGACCGACACGGATGCCGACCACCTGTATCAGAAGATGAAGTAGTCACCAGAGCCGCTCGATTGCCAGCCGCACGATCCACGCTACAATTGGCGGGTGTTAATACAGCGGGCGGAGGTGGCTATGCAAAAGGTGCGCTACGAGCATGTTCATCAGATCAAGTGCACCCCCATCGGGGCCAGGACCATTGCCGACCTGATCCGCAATTTCGACGAGAGCCTGCAGCTCTTCAAGCACTGGGAAGAAAAAGGAATACAGCTGGACCCGCATGGCGTAGGGAGCAACTACGCCATTTTTTACACCTACGATGAGGAGGTCGCCGAGCAGGAGGGGTTCGAACGGATACGGACCGAGTCGGGAAACCCGCTGCCGCGCCGCTGATGGTCGATAAGGGGGACAAAGTTGAGAAAGGGGACAGGCACCTGCGGAGCCAGTCCCCTTTTTGTTGCCAGCATGATGAAGGGGACAGGCACTTGCGGAGCCAGTCCCCTTTTTGCTTCCAACAAACGCCCCACCTGTGCGATACTTTGCCGTCACCATCTCCGCAAAAGCGTCAAAGGCAAAGGAATCAATGTCACATCTGCACCGTTTTTCCCGTACCGAACTTCTCATTGGACCTGCTGGACTCGATAAACTGAAAAACTCGACCGTCGCCATCTTCGGCCTGGGCGGGGTAGGGAGCTACGCCGCCGAAGCCCTGGCTCGTGCCGGGGTAGGGCGCCTGGTCATCGTCGACTTCGACGAGATCTGCCTCACCAACGTCAACCGTCAACTGCACGCCATGGACGGCACGGTGGGCAAGGCCAAGGCCCTGGTCATGGCCGAGCGCATGCGCCTGATCAACCCGCAGGCGGAAATCGTCCCCTACCACGACTTCTACTCGGCCGAGAACAGCGACTTCCTGCTGCACGATCACTATGACTACGTGGTCGACGCCATCGACCACATCACCAGCAAACTGCACCTGATCCGCACCTGCCGCGAGAAGGACATTCCCATCATCTCCAGCATGGGCGCCGCAGCCAAGCTCGACCCGACCAAGATCGGCGTGGCCGACATCTCGCAGACGCACAAGTGCCGCATGGCGCGTTCAGTGCGCAAGCTTCTGAAAAAACAGGGGATTGAAAGCGGAGTGAAGGTGGTCTTCTCGACCGAGGAGTACCGCGAGCAGGAGATGAAGGACGGCGGCTGCAAGGGAAACTGCATCTGTCCCAACAAGGACGATCAGAAGTTCTCCTGCGAGCACCGCCGCGTGATCCTGGGTAGCGTTTCCTTCATCCCCTCCATCTTCGGACTGACCATGGCGGGGGTGGTGGTAAACGACCTGTTGGCGGGTAAAGCGATCCGTTAGAGCAGTGTCTGCAGCGCCTTGTAGCGTTTGCTGGCTTTCTTCAACTCCTGCTTCATGTCGTCGGGCAGGGTGGATTTGAAGTTGCGGACCGCCCCCTGGTACTCGGTGTCGAACTTGGCGGTTGCATCCACCAGCTCGTTGACCGTGGGGGAGGGGGACAGCGCCAGCGCCTGCATCTTCTTGGAAGCGACATTGAGGGCCGCCACCGCTTCGCTGCTCTGCTTGTATTTCTCCGGGGGGGTGGCGGTCTTGGCTTGCAGCTGTTCTATCTGTGTGGCCAGGATGGAGAAATCCTTCTCCTCGTCGGCCGGCATGTGCGGCGCCGTCCTCTGGACGTTCGCCGTTTTCCATTCCGTCGCTATCTTGGTCGCCGCGTCCTTGCTGCGCTGCTGGCCGGAGTGGATGCAGTAGGTCAGCTTGACGAAGCTCTCCACGTAGGCCTTTTCCGCTTTCATCTTGCTATAGTAGGTGAACCCGCCGGCGCCAAGCGCCACCACCAGCACCAGGGCTATTATCGCGGTCAGGTTCTGCGGTCTTTTCACCGTCGTACCGGTGTCGACAGAACGGGAGACCTGCGGCAGATAAAGGTTCGCCGAGGGCACCGGGAGTGAGAAGCCCCCCGATCCTCCCTCCGTCTTGGGCAGTGGCGTGGGCTTGCTCCCTTGCGAGGTGACCAGGTACTCCGGGTAGGGGACGCCGCACCCCAGGCAGAAGATCTCCTGGCCGAGCTGCTCCCCGCAGGCGGCGCAGGAAACCTGGCCGATCTTGCGGAAGGCGCGCGCTCCGAACGACTCCCTGTGGACGTAGAGCTTGGCCTTGCAGGACGGACAGGTTGTAGCAGTCCCTTTTTCAGACACGGCTTCGAGGTCGAGTTCGATCTGGGCTTGGCATTTGGGGCAAGTGGACTTCATGTAGGTGATCCTCTTTGAAACGGTGCCGGTGCACCGACCGTATGTGTTAGTAGGCCTCTCCCACTCCCACGAAGGCGCCGTCGGCGCCGCGGAGGATGTCGTCGAAACTCTTGGGGTCGGAGAGGAGCTGGTCCGTGAGCCCGTCATTCCCGATGCTGTACAGGTCGTAGTCCGTGTTGATGCTGACCACCGCCGTGTCCTTGCGGGGAGGGCCGCCGTCGGAGAGCCTCACGTAGACGTAGGGGTTTTTCCAGGGATCGAGGAACTGGCCCTGGTTCAGCTGGGCCAGGTTGGCCGGCAGTGCCCCCGTTTCCAGGCTGTATGCGGCGATCGCCTTTTCGATACCCCGCAACTCTTCCATGGCACGGGCGCTGTAAACCTTGCGCTTGACGTCGCCAAAGGCTGCCAGCGCCATGAGGGTCAACGCGGAAAGGATAGCCACTACCACCAACAACTCCACCAGGGTGAAGCCGCGCTGGCGCTGCAGGTTGTGCTCTTGAGAGGGCCGGTTCGGGCAATGATGCTGTCTGAAAACGGTCACTGAGTTATTCCTTCGCTTTGCGCGCACGTGGCGAGCGGGTGGGGACTACTTTTACGATAAAAGCCGCGGGAGCCGCCATCCTATACTATTAAGGCTTTTCGCGCAATCATTACTGGAATTCTTCTCTTTTTCTGATGGCGGTGCACAATTCGAGGGCGTTGCGCATCGAATAGCCGTACCGGCTGTTATTGAACATGACGAAGGTCGTTCGTGCTGACTGGCTCAGGCGTTCGGCATGCCGTGCGATCTCCTGCAACTCGTGGTGCGGGTAGAGGTACTCGTCGGTGGGGGCTTCGCTGTGCCAGCTGTCGCCGTTTCTGCCGTGCAACCTGAAGTAGGCGATGCCGGTGGTGGCGGCGGGATGGAAGGGGGCTGTGGAGAGGTTGCCGAACTGGGGCTCGTCGCAGGTAACATAGGTGATTTTGTGCTCCTTGAGAAAGGCCAGCATGTCGTCCCGGTGCTGTGACGTGAACCAGCTGCCGTGACGGAACTCTGCGGCGATGGGGATTCCTGCCATCAGTTCCCTGCAGTAGTGAAGATAGTCCAGGTTGGCCTTCTTGTAGCCGAACCAGGGCGGGAACTGGAAGATGACGAAGCCCATCTTGTGCGCCTGTCTTAGAGGCTCTAAGGCTGCCACCAGCGTCCGGGCCATGGCCTTGAGCAACTCGGGCTCGGCCACGTGCAGTTCCTCCCGTTCCAGGTCCCCCGGCGCCAGCATGACGCGCAGCTCTTCCGGCAGTCGGCGCGGGTCGATGTTATGGCCGGTAAGGGCGCCGAAGGCCTTTACGTGGAAAAGAAATCCCGGCGGCGTGCGCTCGGCCCAGGCCTGCGCCATTTCGACAGAAGGAATCTGGTAGTAGGAACTTTCTATTTCCACGGTGTCGAACTGCCGGGCATAGAACTTCAGGCGGGCTTTTGGGGTTGAAGCACCGTGCGGATAAAAGGCGCCGCTTTCGATGAGGCTGCTTTCGGTCCAGGAGCAGGTGCCGATGCGGATCTTGCCCGGTGCCATGAGACCTCCCTGCTCCACATCCCCTCTCCCTCGGGAGAGGGTGCCCGAAGGGCGGGTGAGGGAGATGCCTGTTGCGCCAAATGGTTGCAGCGCCCTCACCCCCAGCCCCTTCACATTCCCTCTCCCTCGGGAGAGGGTGCCCGAAGGGCAGGTGAGGGAGATGCCTGTTGCGTGAAATGGTTGCAGCGCCCTCACCCCCAACCCCTCTCCCGGCGGGCGAGGGGGGACAAAGGATTCAAGTCATATGGACCGATCTTCCAAGAACCGACTGACCGAGCACATGCTGCCGCACTTTGCCAGTGACACCCTCTTTGACCGGATCGCCCGCGCCGTGTGCCGGGCCGGCTGCCTGCCGCGCAAGGAACTGTACGAGGCGTGGGAGGTGGCGCGGCGGGTGCACCGCCGGTTTCGCGGTGGGCGGGTGATCGACCTCGCCGCCGGTCATGGCTTGCTGGCCCAGGTGCTGCTCGTCCTGGATCGCGATTTGCGCGAGGGGATCGGCGTCGACCTGCGTGTTCCGCCCAGTGCGGCCCTCCTGGCCTCCGAGATCCGCGCCGACTGGCCCGCTGCCTCGGACCGCTTCACCCTCCTGGAACAGGACCTGAACCTGGTCCAACTGCACCGGGACGACATCGTCGTTTCCGCCCATGCCTGCGGCTCGCTTACCGATCTTGTCCTGGCAAAGGCCGCTGCAGCCCGGTGCCGGGTGGCGGTGCTTCCCTGCTGCCACGACCTGCGCAGTTGCGACGATGGTGGTCTTTCCGGCTGGCTGGACGGCCCCCTCGCCGTCGACGCCACCCGGGCCGCCTGGCTGCGCTGCCAGGGGTACCGGGTCTACACCCAGACCATCCCGTCCGACATCACGCCGAAGAACCGCCTTTTGATGGGCGAGCCGCTCTAGAAAATCGCGTTCAGAATTAAGTTGACCACCGAGAGCACCAGGCTGAACAAGAGCGCCCAAAGGAACCCGCCCACGGAGAAGCCGCTCACCAGGGCGCTGGTCAGCATGATGAGTAGGGCGTTGATCACGAAGGTGAGCAGCCCCAGGGTCAGGATGTTGAGCGGCAGGGTAAGCAGCATCAGCACCGGCCGGATAAAGGTGTTGATGAGGCCGAGCACCAGTGCCGCGATCAGCGCCGCACCGAAACCCGACAGGCGCACCCCCGGCAAGAGATACGCGGTGATGACGATCGCCACGGCGTGAATCAACCACTTCACAATAAATCCCACGTTTAACCTCCTTGGTTTCCAGCAAAAAAACAACCCGCCCATTATACCTGATTCTCTTCCGTGACAAAGCTCTGTTAAATGCCTCCGGCAGCGGGGGGGCAGGGCTTCGTTTTGAGCGGTTGTTTCGGCTCCTCAAAACGATGTTCAATCAGACAGTAAACGCCTGCTCGACACCCCCTCTCAAAAGCATTAAAGGTGGTTTATGGTTGGTGGTGGCAGTATTGTAACTCCGCATAAATATTGATTATAGCGATTAACTTGCTCCTATAAAGCAGTTGACAGCGCTGCCAATACTCGGGTATATTTCGCCGACTCTCACATTAAACAACAAGGGGGACAGGCACCTGGCGGAGCCAGTCCCCTGAACAAAAGAGGATACGTAACCCATGAAGGAAATTCTTTCCGGCAACGAAGCCATTGCCAGAGGCGCATACGAGGCAGGGGTGAAAGTTGCCTGTGCCTATCCCGGCACCCCTTCCACGGAGATCCTGGAAAACACCGTCCGCTACAGGGAGATCGACTCCTCCTGGGCCACCAACGAGAAGGTGGCCCTCGAAGTCGGCATCGGCGCCTCCTTCGTCGGCGCCAGGGCCCTGGTCACCATGAAGCATGTCGGCGTCAACGTGGCCGCCGATCCCCTGTTCACACTCTCCTACACCGGCGTGAACGGCGGCCTGGTGCTGGTCTGCGCCGACGACCCCGAACTGCACTCTTCCCAGAACGAGCAGGACAGCCGCAACTATGCCAAGTTCGCCAAGGTGCCGATGCTTGAGCCCGGCGATTCGCAGGAGTGCCTGGAGTTCACCAAGCTGGCCTACGAGATTTCCGAGAAGTACGACACCCCGGTCCTGCTGCGCACGACGACCCGCATCTCGCACAGCAAGTCGGTGGTAAACCTGGGCGAGCGCACCGACCTGGTCCGCGAGGCGAAGATCGAGAAGAACGCCGCGAAGTTCGTCATGCTGCCGGGCAACGCACGCGTGCGCCACGTTGTGGTCGAGGACCGCACCGTGCAACTCTCCAAAGACGGCTGCAGCATGCCCATCAACCGTGTCGAGATGCGTGACGCGAAGGTCGGCGTCATCACTGCCGGTATCGCTTACCAGCACGTGCGCGAGGCACTGCCGGAGGCTTCGGTGCTCAAACTCGGCATGGTGCACCCGCTTCCCTTCGACCTGATCCGCGAGTTCGCGGCCAAGGTGGAAAAGCTTTACGTGGTCGAGGAACTGGACCCGTTCATCGAGGAGCAGGTGAAAGCGATCGGCATTCCCGTCATCGGCAAGGAGATCATCTCGATTTGCGGTGAGCTCACTCCGGGCCGGGTCAGGAAGGCGTTCGGGCTTCCCGAGAACGCCCAGGCTACCGTCGAGAAACTCCCGGCGCGTCCCCCCAACATGTGCCCGGGTTGCCCGCACCGCGGCGTCTTCTACACCCTGAACCAACTGAAGGCCTACGTTTCCGGCGATATCGGCTGCTATACGCTTGGATTCATGCCGCCGCTGTCCGCCATGGACACCTGCGTCTGCATGGGCGCCTCCATCGGCATGGCCACCGGCGCGGTCAAGGTGCTCTCCCCGGAGGAGAGGAAGAAAGTGGTCGCGGTTATCGGCGACTCCACCTTCCTGCACACCGGCATCAACGGCCTGATGGACATGGTCTACAACAAGGGTGCGGCGACCGTCATCATCCTGGACAACAGGATCACCGCCATGACCGGCCGCCAGGAAAACCCCGGCTCGGGGCACACCCTGATGGACGATCCCACCAATGCCGTCGACTTCGAGCTTCTGTGCAAGGCGATCGGCGTCAAGAATGTGCGCACCATCAACCCGCTCGACCTGGACGAGTGCCGCACGGTGATCTCCGAGGAGATGGAGCGCCCCGAGACGTCGGTCATCATCACCGACAAGCCCTGCGTCCTTATCAAGAGGGAGGGGATCTTCAAGGCGGGTGCCCCGCTGCAGGTGGTCGAGGACTCCTGCACCGGCTGCCGCGCCTGCTTGAAGATCGGCTGCCCCGCCATCGAGTGGGTGCCGTCCAGCGGCAAGAAGGGCAAGGCACACATAGATCCGTTGTTATGCAACGGTTGCGACGTCTGCAGCCAGCTGTGCAAGTTCTCTGCGATCCAGGAGGCAAAATGAGCGACAAGGTAACCAACATCGTCCTGGTAGGCGTGGGTGGCCAGGGCATTCTGCTCGCCGCCGAGATCCTTTCCGAGACCTTCATGCTGGCGGGCTTCGACGTCAAGAAGAGCGAGATCCACGGCATGTCCCAGCGCGGCGGCTCCGTCGTGTCCCACGTCCGTTACGGCAAGGAAGTCTTTTCCCCGATGGTCCCGGAAGGGGAGGGGGACATCCTGTTCGGCTTCGAGCTGATGGAGAGCTATCGCTACCTGTCCCTGCTGAAACCGGGGGGGACCGTGGTTGTCAACGACCTCTGCATCGCTCCCCCGTCCGTGCTGGTCGGGCAGGAGACGTACCCGGCGGACATGGCGCTCAAGATCCAGGAGCTCTGCCCGGACTGCCTGCTGGTGGACGGCCAGAACCTCGCCATCCAGGCCGGCAACGCCCGCGCCGCCAATACGGTGCTCTTGGGTGCGGTTTCCAAACGTCTGGACATCGAGGAGAAGTACTGGATCGAGGCCATCGAAAAGATGGTGCCCAAGAAGGCGCTCGAGGTTAACCTCAAGGCCTTCCAGATGGGGCGCGGGCTTAAGTAAACAAACCTAAAGTCAAAAGCACATTTGTAACGCAAAGACGCAAAACAAAGGCAAAAGATCTTGGGTTTAAACCAGTTTTCCCGGGTTTCTTTGCGCCTTTGCGGCTTTGCGTTAAATACGCCTTTAGGCCTCTGCTGTCGCATTTGAGTTAAGGAGTCAGTCATGTTTTTCAACGAGGAATTCGAGACACTGCCGAGGGAGGCGCTCCAGGCGCTGCAGCTCAAGAGACTGAAGGCGATGGTGGCCCGGGTCGAGAAGAGCGTTCCCTTCTACAAGGAGGCGCTCGCCAAGGCCGGTGTCACTTCCGATTCCATCAAAACGCTCGCCGACCTGCAGCGACTCCCCTTCACCTACAAGCAGGACATGCGGGACTCCTACCCGTACAACCTGTTCGCGGTGCCCATGGAGGACATCGTCCGCATCCACGCTTCCTCCGGCACCACCGGCAAGCCGACCGTGGTCGGCTACACCAGGAAGGACATCGACACCTGGAGCGAGCTGATGGCGCGCTCCTTCGTGGCGGCCGGGGTACACAAGGGCGACATCATCCACAACTCCTACGGCTACGGCCTCTTCACCGGCGGCCTGGGCGCGCATTACGGCGCCGAGCGGCTGGGGGCCTCGGTGATCCCGATGTCCGGCGGCAACACCAAGAAGCAGATCATGATCATGCAGGACTTCGGCTCCACCGTGCTCACCTGCACCCCGTCCTACTCGCTGTTCATGGCCGAGGCAGCCAAGGAAGAGGGGATCGACTTCCGCGACCTCAAGCTGCGCGTCGGCATCTTCGGCGCCGAGCCCTGGTCCGAGGAGATGCGCCGCGACATCGAGACCAAGCTGAACCTCTCCGCCGTCGACATCTACGGCCTCTCCGAAATCATGGGACCGGGCGTCGCCATCGAGTGCTGCGAGGCGAAGAAGGGGCTCCACGTCTGGGAGGACCACTTCATCCCGGAGATCATCAACCCGGAGACCTGCGAGGTGCTTCCCGAAGGGCAGATGGGAGAGCTGGTCATCACCACCATCACCAAGGAAGGGATCCCGCTCATCCGCTACCGGACCCGCGACATCACCTCCATCACCTACGAGCCGTGCGCCTGCGGCAGGACCCACGCCCGCATCGCCCGCATGAGCGGCAGAAGCGACGACATGCTCATCATCCGCGGCGTCAACGTCTTCCCGTCCCAGATCGAGGCGATCCTCATGGGGGTCGAGGGGGTCGAGCCGCACTACGTGCTCATCGTGGAAAGAAAGGACAACCTCGACACGCTCGAGGTCCAGGTCGAGGTGGGCGAGAACATCTTCTCGGACGAGATCAAGCACCTGCAGGCGCTGTCGGCCAAGATCGAGAAGCAGATCAAGGAGATGCTGGGCGTCACCTGCCGCGTGAGACTGGTGGAACCCAAGAGCATCACCCGCAGCGAAGGGAAGGCGAAGCGCGTCATCGACAACAGGAACAAGGCCTAAGGAGGGAACGTCATGCACGTAGAACAGATCTCCATTTTCATCGAAAACAAGTTCGGGCGTCTGGCCGAGGTGACCCGCATCCTGGGCGACGCCGGAGTGAACATCCGCACCCTGTCCCTGGCGGACACCTCCGACTTCGGCATCCTGCGCCTGATCGTGAACGACACGGAAAAGGCGCGCACCGTGCTCAAGGAGCGCGGCTTCACCGTGAGCAAGACCGAGGTGGTCGCGGTCGAGATCCCGGACCGCCCCGGCGGGCTCGCCGACATCCTGCAGGTCCTGGATGCGGACGGCATCAACGTCGAGTACATGTACGCCTTCGTGGAGCGCTGCGGCGAGAACGCGGTGATGATCTTCCGCTTCGACGAGACCGACAAGGCCATCGCCACCCTGACCGGCAAGAGCTTCAACGTGCTGCCGGGGGAGAGGCTGTATAGCATGTAGGTTTTAGCCCTTGGTCCCCTCGCCCCCCGGGAGAGGGTGGCCGAAGGCCGGGTGAGGGGGGGCGTAGGCAAGATCCCCTCACCCCGACCCTCTCCCAGAGGGAGAGGGAGAAAGGGCGGTGGCGCAGGCAAGATCCCTCACCCCGGCCCTCTCCCATAGGGAGAGGGGGAAAAGGTCGTAGGCGCAAATAATCATCCGCCCGGCACCCGTGCCCGCACCTGAACCGTTTCTTTAACGGCTGTCGTACAACCTGTTCATATTCAATGTGTTTAACCAAAGAGGGGGCAACAGATGAGAAAGATGTTCGCTGTAATCGGTATCACCATGCTGCTTCTGTGCAGTGCCAGCGCGGCCTTCGCCGCGGCTCCGATCAAGATCGGGGGACTCTTCGCCGTTACCGGTCCTGCTTCCTTCCTTGGCGAACCTGAAAAGAACACCCTCGAACTGCTGGTCAAAGAGGCCAACGCCAAGGGGGGCATCAACGGCTCCAAGATCGAGCTCTTCATCTACGACACCGGCGGCGACGCCACCAAGGCGGTGCAGCTCGCCAACAAGCTGATCAAGAACGACAAGGTGGTGGCCATCATCGGACCGAGCACCACCGGCGAGTCGATGGCCGTGATCCCGGTCGCCGAGAAGGAGCAGATCCCGCTGGTCTCCTGCGCTGCCGGCATCAAGATCACCGACCCGGTGAAAAAATGGGTCTTCAAGACCCCGGCCAACGATCACGTCGCCGCCGAGAAGATCCTGATTCAGGCCGAGAAACTGAAGCAGAAGAACATCGCCCTGATCACCGTTTCCGACTCTTTCGGCTCCTCCGGGCGCGAACAGCTGAAGCAGATGGCGGCCAAGCGCGGCTTCAAGATCGTCGCTGACGAGGTCTACTCGCCCAAAGACACCGACATGACCCCGCAGCTCACCAAGATCAAGGCTGCCAAGCCGGACGCCATCATCTGCTGGGGCACCAATCCCGGCCCGGCCATCATCACCCGCAACATCCAGCAGCTCGGCATCAAGACCCAGGTCTACCAGAGCCACGGCGTCGCCTCCAAGAAGTACATCGAGCTCGCCACCGCCCAGGCCGCCGAGGGGATCATGCTCCCGGCCGGCAAGCTGGCCGTGTTCGACCTGCTGAAGCCCAGCGACCCGCAGGCGAAACTCCTGAAGGACTACAACACCGACTACAAGAAGAGCTACGGCGTCGAGGCTTCCACCTTCGGCGGCTACGCCTATGACGGCTTCCAGCTGGTCGCCGCGGCCATCAGGAAAGGGGCCGCCACCGCGGCCCAGATCCGCGACGGCATCGAGAAAAACGGCCGCATGGTCGGCGTGTCCGGCATCTTCAAGATGACGCCCACCGACCACAACGGCCTCGACCTGGGCGCCTTCGAGATGGTCCGCATCGTCAAGGGCGACTGGGTCATCGTAAAATAACGACCGGCGGCGGGATGCCGCTCAAAAGGGGAGGGAAATCGTGAAAAAACTTGTCTCGACTGCTTTTGCTTCGTTTGCATTGCTCTGCCTGTCCACTGCTGCACTGGCAGCCCAGCCCATCAAGATCGGCGCGCTTTTCGCCGTGACCGGCCCGGCTTCGTTCCTTGGTGAGCCCGAGCGCAACACGGCGCAGATGGTGGTCGACGAGATCAACAAGGCCGGCGGCGTCAAGGGGCGCAAGCTGGAGCTGATCACCTACGACACCGGCGGGGACGCCACCAAGGCCGTCCAGCTCGCCAACAAGCTGGTCAAGAACGACCAGGTCGTCGCCATCATCGGCCCCAGCACCACCGGGGACAGCATGGCCATCATCCCGGTCGTTGAGAAGGCGCAGATCCCGCTCATCTCCTGCGCGGCCGGCAGCAAGATCACCGAGCCGGTGAAAAAGTGGGTGTTCAAGACTGCCCAGAACGACGGGCTGGCTGTGGCCAAGATTTACGAGCAGCTGAAGAAAGAGAAGAAGACCAGGGTGGCCATCCTGACCGTCTCCGACGGCTTCGGCTCCTCCGGGCGCGAGCAGTTGAAGGCGCAGGCGGCCCACTACGGCATCCAGATCCTTTCCGACGACACCTACGGCCCGAAAGACACGGACATGACCGCGCAGCTGGCCAAGATCCGCGGCTCCCAGGCCCAGGCCCTCATCTGCTGGGGCACCAACCCCGGTCCGGCCGTCATCGCCAGGAACGCCAAGCAGCTCGGGCTCTCCATCCCGGTCTACATGAGCCACGGCGTCTCCTCCAAGAAGTTCATCGAACTGGCCGGCGATGCCGCCGAGGGGATTCGTCTCCCGTCCGGCAAGGTGCTGGTCGCCGACCTGCTGCCGAAGAACGACAAGCAGAGGGCGTCGCTGCTCGCCTTCATCAAGGACTACCAGAACCACTTCAAGGCCGAGGGCGACCACTTCGGCGGTCACGCCTGGGATGCGGTCATGCTGCTGAAAGGCGCCATCGAGAGGGGAGGTGACACCCCGGCCGGCATCCGCAATGCACTGGAAGCGACCCGCAACTTCCCGGGCATCGGAGGCGTGTTCAGCTACTCCGCCAAAGACCACGCCGGTCTGACCAAGGATGCCTTCACCCTGGTCGAAGTGCGCAAAAAAGACTGGGTGCTGGTCAAGTAGGTAAAGAGGATTCATGGAGCTTTTAAACCAGGTAACGCAGTTCGTCATATCGGGGCTCGCCACAGGTTCCATCTACGCCCTGATCGGCCTCAGCTTCGCCATCATCTTCAATTCGACAGGGATCATCAACTTCGCCCAGGGTGAGTTCGTCATGCTTGGCGGGGTGTTGACCATCTTTTCGCTGAACGTGCTGCACCTGCCGCTTCTGGCGGCCATCCTGGTCGCGGTAGCGGTAACGACCGTCATCGGCCTTGTTTTCGAGCGGCTGGCCATCCGGCCGCTCAAAAATGCCACCCCGCTCATGCTCATCATCATCACCATCGGCGCCAGCATCCTGATCCGCGGTCTGGTGATGCTCCTGTGGGGCAAGGACACCCAGGCGCTGCCGGCCTTCTCCGGGACCGATCCCATCAGCGTCGCCGGCGCCACGTTGTTGCCGCAGCACCTCTGGATCTTCGGGGTCACCGTCCTGGTCATCATCGGCTGCCGGCTCTTCTTCAACCACACCATCAGCGGCAAGGCCATGCGCGCCTGCTCCTTCAACCGCCGGGCCGCCAACCTGGTCGGCATCAGCGTCGGGCGCATGGTGCTCTTCTCCTTCGTGATTTCCGCGGCCGTCGGCGCGCTGGCCGGCGTGATCATTGCGCCGCTCACCATGACCGCCTACGACGTCGGCGTCATGCTGGGGCTCAAGGGGTTCTGCGCCGCCATCATGGGGGGCATGGGGAGCGGTCTGGGCACCGTCCTGGGTGGCCTGATTCTCGGCACCCTCGAGTCGCTGGGCGCCGGCCTTATCTCGTCCGGCTACAAGGACGCCATCGCGTTTTTCATCCTGCTCCTGATTCTTTTCATCAGGCCGCAGGGGCTTTTCAAGAAGGGCGAAACAGAGCGCGTCTAGTTCCTCTCCCCTCGGGAGAGGGTGCCCGAAGGGCGGGTGAGGGAGACGCCACGTAGTGAGCGAGGCGCCTGTTGCAGCGCCCTCACCCTTGCCCCTCTCCCGGAAGGCGAGGGGGTGTTTACCGGTAGCCGTTGTACCAATGACGTGGAAGGATGAATTTGCTTTGAAATCGGACAGAATAAAATTTCTCGTTTTTGCCCTCGTGGTGCTGCTCATGCCGCTGCCGCTCTCCGGTGGGTATCTCACCAACGTCCTCATCTTCGTCGGGATTAACAGTGTGCTCGCCCTGGGGCTCAACCTCCTTTTGGGCTACGCGGGGCAGATCTCGCTCGGGCAGGCCGCCTTCTTCGGCCTGGGCGCCTACGGCTCCGGCGTCTTGACCACCGCCTACGGCCTCAACCCCTGGCTGGCCATGATCGCGGTCGCGGTCTGCGTCGCCCTGTTCGCCTTTGCCATCGGCTTCCCGGTGCTGCGCCTCAAGGGGCACTACCTGGCCATGGCGACCCTCGGCGTCGGCGTCATCGTCAACATCGCCTTCAACGAGACCGTGGACCTTACCGGCGGACCCTCCGGGCTCTCCGGCATCCCCAACCTCAGCATCGGCAGCCTCACCTTCGACTCGGACCTGAAGAACTACTACCTGGTCTGGGTGTTCGCGCTGGGCATGATCCTGTTGTCGCTGAACCTGGTCAACTCCCGTTTCGGCCGCGGTCTGCGCGCCATCCACGATTCCGAGGTGGCCGCCCGCGTCATGGGGGTCAACGCGAGGCTCATGAAGGTGCAGGTATTCACCCTCTCGGCATTCATGTCGGCCATCATGGGGAGCCTGTACTGCCACGTGATGACCTTCATCTCGCCCAACTCGTTCGGCTTCCACTTCTCCGTCGAGCTCCTCACCATGATCGTCATCGGCGGCCTGGGTAGCGTGTACGGCTCCATCCTGGGGGCGTTGCTCTTGACCATGCTCCCCGAGATGCTGCGCACCTTCCAGGACTATGACATCATCGTGTACGGCCTTTTGCTGATCACCATGACCATCTACCTCCCCGGCGGCCTGGTTGAAGGGATTCCGGCGCTGTTCCGGCGCCTGGTGCCGGCGAAGAAGGTAACGGAGGGGAGCGATGCTTAGCCTGAACGGAATCGGCAAGAGGTTCGGCGGGCTGACCGCCCTGGAGGGGATCAGCTTCAACGTCGGCAAGGGATCCATCACCGGCATCATCGGCCCCAACGGCGCCGGCAAGACCACGCTCTTCAACGTCGCCACCGGGATCTATCCCCCCTCCTGCGGCGCGGTGCTGCTGGAAGGGAAGGACATCTCCAAGCTGCCGCCGGAAGGGCGCGCGCGGCTGGGACTGGTGCGCACCTTCCAGAACATCGAACTCTTCGGCAAGATGACCGTGCTGGAGAACGTCATGGTCGGCCTGCACACGCAGAGCAGCTCCGGCTTGTTTGCCTGCTCCTTCCGCATGCCCTGGCAGATGAGCGAGGAAAAGCGCATCCGGGCGCGGGCCATGGAACTGCTCGACTTCGTCGGCATTCCCGAACTGGCCGAGGTTCAGGCCGGGACGCTTTCCTTCGGCAAGGGGAGGCTCCTGGAGATCGCCCGGGCCATGGCTCTGGAGCCGAAGCTTCTCTTGATGGACGAACCGGCGGCGGGGCTCAACAGCAGTGAAACTGCGGAGTTGGCGGACCTCATCAAGAAGATCCGCGACCTGGGTGTCACGGTGGCGCTGGTCGAGCATGACATGGACCTGGTCATGGACATCTGCGACCAGTTGGTGGTCCTCAATCTCGGCACCATGCTGGCCGAAGGGACCCCGCGGCAGATCCAGGACAACCCGGCCGTCATCACGGCGTACCTCGGAGAGGAATAGCTCCACTCCCTCACCCCCGCCCCTCTCCCGGAGGGCGAGGGGGGAAGACCTCCAGTTCCCTCTCCCTGTGGGAGAGGGTGCCCGAAGGGCGGGTGAGGGAGTCGCCACGTAGTGTGAGAGGCGCCTGTTGCAGCGCCCTCACCCCCGCCCCTCTCCCAAAGGGCGAGGGGAGAATGCCTCACGTCCTCTGTCGGAGGGCGAGGGGGCATAACCAAGGAATTTGCTAATGCTAAAGATCAAGAACATCAACGCCTATTACGGCAAGGTGCACGCGCTCAAGAACGTCTCGCTGCACCTCAAAGCCGGCGAAATAGTCACCCTCATCGGCGCCAACGGCGCGGGTAAGACCACGCTGCTCAACACCCTTTCGGGCATCATCCCCACCGCAAGCGGCGAGATCCTGCTTGAGGGGAAGAATATCGTGGGGCAGGCGGCCGACCGCGTGGTCTCGCTGGGGCTGTCCCAGGTGCCTGAAGGACGCCAGGTCTTCAACCCGCTCATGGTCGAGGAAAACCTGGAACTGGGCGCCTACCTGCGCTATCGCGCCGGCGGACAGCGAAGCGAGATCGCCGCGGACCTGGAGCGGATGTACCAGATGTTCCCGAGACTCAAGGAGCGCCGTCGCCAGGCCGCGGGGACCCTGTCGGGGGGAGAGCAGCAGATGCTGGCCATCGGCCGTGCGCTCATGGCGCGCCCGAAGCTTCTGCTGCTCGATGAACCCTCCATGGGGCTCGCCCCCCTGGTGGTGCAGGACATCTTCAGGGTGATCGAGCGCCTGCGCAGCGAGGAGGGGACCACCATCCTCCTGGTCGAGCAGAACGCGCGCGCCGCGCTGAAGGTCGCCGACCGCGGCTACGTCCTCGAGACCGGTAAAGTGATACTTGAAGGAAAGGCATCCGAACTGCTGGAAAACAAGGATGTGCAGCGCGCCTATCTCGGGCGCGACAAGAAAGAAATTTGGGAGAGGTAGCTATGCAGATTTGGGAGCCCGAATACGAGTGCATGCCGCGGGAGGAGATCGAGCAGCTCCAATTGGAGCGGCTCCAGGCTACTCTGAACCGCGTTTACAAGAACGTCACCTGCTACCGCACCAGGTTCAAGGAGATGGGGATCGTCCCCGAGGACGTCCGGTCCCTCGCCGACCTGGCCAAGCTCCCGTTCACCACCAAGGAGGATCTGCGCCTCAACTACCCGTACGGCATGTTCGCGGTGCCACTGCGCGAGGTGGTCCGCATCCACTCCTCCTCCGGCACCACCGGCAAGCCCACCGTCGTGGGCTACACCAAGCACGATCTCAAGGTCTGGTCCAGCCTCGTGGCCCGCTTCATGACCGCGGCCGGCGTCAACAGCGACGACGTGGTGCAGATCGCCTTCGGCTACGGTCTCTTCACCGGCGCCTTCGGCCTGCACTACGGCTCCGAGATGATCGGCGCCTCCGTCATCCCGATGGGCGCGGGCAACACCGAGAAGCAGATCATGATCATGCAGGACTACCGCACCACCGCGCTGGTCTCCACACCGAGCTACGCGGTCACCATCGCGGAGCGGATGGAGAAGATGGGGATCGATCCCAAGGGGCTCACCCTCAAGGTCGGTCTCTTCGGCGGCGAGCCCTGGTCCGAGGCGATGCGCCGCGAGATCGAGGAGCGGCTCGGCATCACCGCCACCGACAACTACGGCCTCTCCGAGGTGATCGGCCCGGGCGTCGCCGGCGAGTGCCTGTGCAAGCGCGGCATGCACATCTCGGAGGATCACTTCATCGCCGAGATCATCGATCCCGATACCGGCGCGGTGCTCCCTCCGGGGAGCGTGGGCGAGCTGGTGCTCACCTCGCTCACCAAGGAAGCGTTCCCCATGGTGCGCTACCGGACCCGCGACATCACCTCGCTCGATTATGAAAAGTGCGACTGCGGCAGGACCATGGTGCGCATGAAGAAGACCATGGGGCGTTCCGACGACATGCTCATCATCAAGGGGGTCAACGTCTACCCGTCGCAGATCGAGGACGTGCTGTTCGCCATCGAAGGGTGCCAGCCGCACTACCAGCTGGTCGTGGACAGGAAGGGCGCCCTCGACACCCTGGAGATCCGCATCGAGGTGACCGAAAACATCTTCTTCGACGAGATGAAGAAGCAGAAGGCCTTTCTGGACAAGGTGGAGAAGAAGATCGACTCCGTGCTCGGCGTCGGCGCCGTGGTGAAGCTGGTTGAGCCCAACAGCATTCCTAGAGCCGAAGGCAAAGCATGCCGCGTCATTGACAACAGGAAAATCTAGACTAGCATTGATTCCGCTTTTGCTTTCAAGCCGGGTGTCATTGACAAGGCTGCAAGCATATTCAACTGGGGTACGCCCCCCCGATACTACCAAGGAGGAATCAGGATGAAAAAAGTTCTTATTGCTACTGCTGCCGTGCTGTCTATGTCGGTGATCGCCGTTCCGGCATTCGCCGAAGCCAAGAAAGGCGAGAAGATCGACGCCAAGGCCAAGTTCGACCAGCACTGTGTCGCCTGCCACCCGAAAGGCGGCAACATCATCAATCCGAAAAAGGGTCTCGGCAAGAAGGACCTTGCCGCCAACGGCATCAAGACCGAGAAGGACATCGTCGCCAAGATGCGCAATCCCGGTCCCGGTATGACCAAGTTCGACGCCAAGGCCGTGCCCGATGCCGAAGCCAACGCCATCGCCAAGTACATCCTGGCCACCTACAAGTAATTCCGCTTGCCAGAGGGGACAGGCTCCGTTAGGTGCCTGTCCCCCTAGTGGAACGCTCCTTTCAGCTCAGCCGCCTTCCCCAAACACTAAGGGGACAAAGCACTAAGGGGACAGGCACCTGGCGGAGCCAGTCCCTAAAAGTAAAAAGCACCTGCCGCCCTAGCGCCGGCAGGTGCTTTTTTTATTCCAATCAATCCCTCTACCTTCAAATCCCTCACCCCTGCCCCTCTCCCGGAGGGCGAGGGGGGAGCCGAAGAACCTTCCCTGTACGGCGGAATATGGTGCCATGTCTTCACATTGGCGTTTGACTTTGCTGCCTCCAATGTTAAACACAACTAATGTTTTTTAACCCGGTTTACCAAGGAGCAGGCGATGGCAAAGAATAACTGGTTCTTGAAGTGGCCGGCCCTGCGCCAGGTTGCCAGCGGCGATCCGGCCGGATTGGGTGAATCCGCTATGACAGAGAGAACGCGCTCCCTTAAACCAAGGACCGCCGAAGCGGACAAGGTGGTGGGGTCGGTCTGCCCTTACTGCGGCGTCGGGTGCGGCCAGAAGGTCTATGTCAAGGACGGCAAGATCCTGGACATCGAGGGGGACTACGACTCGCCCATCTCGGAGGGGTGCCTGTGCCCGAAGGGCTCGGCTACCATGCAACTGGTCACCGGGACGCACCGGACCATGAACGTCCTGTACCGGCGCCCCTACGGCAAGAAATGGGAGAAGATCCCGCTCAAACAGGCCATGGACATGGTGGCGGACCGGGTCAAGCAGACCCGCGACGAAACGTGGGAGGAGCAGCACGAAAAAGGCCATCCGCTGCGACGCACGCTGGGCATCGCACACCTGGGCGGCGCCACGCTGGACAATGAGGAGAACTACCTGATCAAGAAGCTCTTCACCGCCTTGGGCATGGTCCAGGTGGAGAACCAGGCACGCATCTGACATTCCTCAACCGTCCCCGGTCTGGGGATCTCGTTCGGCAGGGGAGGGGCGACCACCTTCCAGCAGGACCTGCAACACTCCGATTGCATCGTAATCCAGGGCTCCAACATGGCGGAATGCCACCCGGTCGGCTTCCGCTGGGTTATGGAGGCCAAGCGCCGCGGCGCCACCATCATTCATGTCGATCCCCGTTTCACCCGCACCAGCGCCGTCGCCGACATCCACGTCCCCATCCGCCCCGGCAGCGATATCGCCTTCCTTGGGGGACTGGTCAACTACATCATCAGTAACGAGCGCTGGTTCCGCGACTACGTGGTCAACTACACCAACGCCGCCGCCCTGGTTTCGGAGGATTACCGGGACACCGAGGACCTGGACGGTCTCTTCAGCGGCTGGGATGCGGAGAAGGGGCAGTACGATCCTTCTTCCTGGCAGTATCGCGGCGTGGAAGTGACACCTGCCGCCGGGCACCGCGAGATGTTCTCCGGTGAACCCCGTGCCGAGCGCGGCGCCATCGTATCGGCGGAGCAGCACGATTTCACCCTTACCGATCCCCTGTGCGTATTCCAGATCGTGAAAAGGCACTTCTCCCGCTACACGCCGGAGGTGGTGCAGGAGGCATGCGGCGTTCCTCCCGAACTGTTCGAGAAGGTGGCGCGCGCCTTGTGCGACAACTCGGGTCGGGACCGGACCAGCGCGTTCTGCTACGCCGTCGGGTGGACGCAGCACTCGGTTGGGGTCCAGTACATCCGCACCGCCGCCATCGTGCAGATGCTCCTGGGCAACATCGGGCGTCCCGGGGGCGGCATCATGGCCCTGCGCGGGCACTCCTCCATCCAGGGATCGACCGACATCCCCACCCTCTACAACATGCTGCCGGGCTACCTCCCCATGCCCAAGGCCTCCTACGACACCGACCTCAAGAAATACCTGGAGTACAACGAATCGGCCTCGGGTTGGTGGAGCGAATTTCCCAAGTACACCGTGTCTTTGCTGAAGGCCTGGTATGGCCCCGCCGCAACTTCCCAAAACGACTGGTGCTACCACTACCTGCCCCACATCTCGGGCGATCACTCCCACATGGTCACGGTGGCGGCCATGGCCGACGCCCAGGTGCAGGGCTACTTCGTCATGGGGGAAAACCCGGCGGTGGGGTCGATGAACTGCGCCCTGCAGCGCAAGGGGCTGCATAACCTGAAGTGGCTCGTGGTGCGCGATTTCGCCCCCACCGAGACGGCGGAGTTCTGGCGCAACGCACCCGAGATCGTTGCCGGCGACGTCAAACCGGAGCAGATCGGCACCGAAGTCTTCTTCTTCCCCTGCGCCGCCCATACCGAGAAGGACGGCACCTTCACCAACACGCAGCGCCTTTTGCAGTGGCACCATAAGGCGGTGGAACCGCCCGGCGACTGCCGCTCCGAGTTGCATTTCATCTGGCATTTGGGCAGGCGACTGAAGGAGCTGTACCGGAGCTCCTCCGAGCAAAAGGATTTTCCCCTGCGCGACCTGACCTGGGACTACCGCAGCATCGGCGAGATCGAGGAACCGGATGCCGAGGAAGTGCTTGCCGAAATCAGCGGCTACACCCTGGGGGATCACAAGTACCTGCCCGGGTACAAGGAACTGAAGGATGACGGCAGCACGGTCTGCGGCTGCTGGATCTATTGCGGTTGCTACAAGGATGGGGTCAACCAGCCAGCCCGCAGGAAGCCGGCATCGGAGCAGACCTGGGTGGCGCCGGAATGGGGCTGGGCGTGGCCTGCCAACCGGCGCCTGCTCTACAACCGCGCCTCTGCCGACCCCGATGGCAAGCCCTGGTCGGAACGCAAGAAGTACGTCTGGTGGGATCCCGGTGAGCGCAAGTGGACCGGCTACGACAACCCCGACTTCATTGTCGACCGTCCTCCCGACTACCGTCCGGGGCCCGGCGCCAAGGGGATCGACACCCTTTCCGGCATCGATCCTTTCATCATGCAGGCGGAAGGGAAGGCCTGGATGTATGACCCCAACGGCCTTCTGGACGGCCCGCTCCCCACCCACTACGAACCCGAGGAGTCGGTGCTGAAAAACCCGCTCTACGGACAGCAGTGCAACCCGGCGCGCATGGAGTGGATTCGCAACGACAACCCTTACCACAAGGCATGGGGCGATCCCGATTACCCCTTCATCGCCACGACCTACCGCCTCACCGAGCATCACACCGCCGGGGGGATGAGCCGATGGCTGCCGTGGCTGTGCGAACTGCAGCCCGAGATGTTCATCGAGGTCTCGCCGGAGCTTGCCGAACTGCGCGGGTTGGAAAACGGAGGCTGGGCCACCGTGAGCACCATCCGCGGAGAGATCGAGGCGCGGGTCCTGGTGACCGGGCGGATGCAGCCTTTCGTGCAGCAGGGGCGGACCCTGCACACGGTCGGCATCCCGTATCACTGGAGCTGGATCGGCCGTTCCACCGGTGACGCCGCCAACGAGCTCACCGCCTTCGTGGCCGACCCCAACGTCAGCATCGAGGAGTCGAAGGCGTTCTCGGTCCAGGTGGTGGCGGGGAGAAGGGCGAAAAAACGGCGGGCGGCGGCCCAGGGGCCGCTGGTGGAGCGCGAGGTGTCCGGACCCGAGCGGGATCTCGCGCCGGTACATGAAAAGCCCGGCGGCAAACACGGCCTACACGCAGGCAAGACCGAAATGACGGAGGAATCATGACCACTCCAGCTACCGGTTTCTTTACCGACACCAGCGTCTGCATCGGCTGCAAGGCCTGCGAGGTCGCCTGCAAGCAGTGGAACCAACTCCCCGCCGATGGTGACTTTTTCAGCGGCCGTTCCTACGACAACACCATTCACCTGGAGGCGACCACGTGGCGCCATGTCGCGTTCGTGGAGCGCCAGGCCCGGCTCTCCGGGCAGACCACGTCACGGCCATTCTCCTGGCTCCTCATGTCCGACGTCTGCAAGCACTGCCAGCGCGCCGGCTGCCTGGAGGCCTGCCCCACCGGCGCCATCGTGCGCACCGAGTTCGACACCGTCTACGTCCAGCCCGACGTCTGCAACGGCTGCGGCTACTGTGTTGTCTGCTGCCCCTTCGGCGTCATCAACCGGCGCGAGGACGACGGCCGCGCCTGGAAGTGCACGCTCTGCTACGACCGCCAGAAAGACGGGGTGGAGCCTGCCTGCGCCAAGGCCTGCCCGACCGATTCCATCGCCTTCGGCAAGCTCGATGACCTGAGGGAGATGGCCCAGGCCAGGCTGCAGGAGCTGCACCGGCGCGGTGTGACCGAGGCATGGCTCTACGGGATGAGCGAACGGGACCAGCCCGGCACGGAAGGGCTGCATGCCTTCTTCCTGCTGCTGGACCGACCCGAGGCCTACAACCTCCCTCCCGACCCTATCGTGCCGACCAAGGGAGTGGCAGGGTCGTGGGGCGTTATGGCGCTGGCCGCGGCCGGGATGGCGGCAGCGGCACTAGCCGCCACCCACAGCAGGGGAGGTGACCGGAAATGAGCCTGGCACAGAGCAGGTTGCACGTAGGAAGGGAGATGAGCCCGGGACTGGCGCTGCAGATCGGCGAGGGGGCCGCGCAGCAGGTGAAGCATGCCGAGCCGGATGCCGGCGGGATCGTGCCGCTGTGGCGGCAAGTGCCGTCGCAACACCGGACCGACCACAACTACTATGACCTGGCGCTACTCAAGGAGCCGGTCTGGATCTGGTCCGTCCCGGCGTACTTCTACATGGGTGGCGTGGCGGGAGGAAGCGCCATGCTGGCCGCCGCCCTGCACGGCAAGAAACGATTGCGCCGGTTGGCAAACTGGTGCCGCTTCCTTGCCTTTCTCGGTACCACGATAGGCCCGGTACTGCTCACCTACGACCTGGGGAAGATGAGCCGTTTCCTGAACATGCTGCGCGTGTTGCGCCCCAGTTCTCCGATGAGTATCGGCTCCTGGTCCCTTGCCGGTACCGGGATGATGGCGGCCCTCTCGCTGTTGCAGGGGGATCGTTCCGGGGCTGTTACCCGTTACGGCACGGCGGTCGGTGGGCTCCTGGTGGCCGGCTACACGGGGGTGCTTTTGGGCAACACCGCCAATCCGCTCTGGCGCGAACGGCGGCTGCTCCTGCCGGCGCTGTTCATGTCTTCGGCCGCAGCCAGCACTGCCGGCGTGTTGCAGATGATGCCGCTCGACGAGCGCGAGGAAAAGGTGGTGCAGCGCTTCGGCATGGTCGGCAAGGCGGGCGAAGCCGCCTGCATGGTGGCTATGCAGAGGAATGACGCCACGGTGCCGGAGGTGGCGGCGGCCGCCAGGGAAGGGAAGGGGGGAGTGCTGTGGACGGCGGCCAAGGCCGCGCTGGTGTCCGGCATTCTGGTCGAGTTGCTGCCGGTGCGCTCTCCCTTGAAGAGGAAGGTCAGTGGCGCCCTTACCACCATCGGCGCCATCTGCCTGCGCTTCGCGCTTTTGGAATCGGGGAAGGCGGCGGCGCGTGAGCCGCAGACGACGATCAATGTGCAGCGCAGGAGGATGAAGGGGTAAGGGTTGGTTGCGGTAGAGGGACGGCATAAGCAAAGAGCGCCGCAGGAAATTCCAGCGGCGCTCTTCTTGTTTCCCGAGCAGGCTTCTATCCCCTCTCCCTCCGGGAGAGGGTGCCGGAAGGGCGGGTGAGGGAGGTACCCAGATGCACGATCTTGCCTATTGCGGCGCCCTCACCCCTGCCCCTCTCCCGGAGGGCGAGGGGGAATTGGCCGGCAGTTTCATCTTTCCCTTTACAGCGTCTGCTTGGCGGCAGTGACCTTGATCTCGAGCACGGCCCGTGCCCAGGGGAAGGTGGCCTTGGTCGAGTCGAAGGTCGGGCCGGAATCGAGGACGGTCCCGGTCCCTTCCACGAAAAACCCGGTGCCCGGGCCGTGACTACCTTCCACCTCGCGGGTCCCCAGCGTGATCAATACCCTCGGGTTCTGGGCCAGGTTGTTCTCGGTCACGTGCATGTAACCGACCGGCACCAGCAGTTTCCCGTCGGGGCTGATCCGCAGGTAGCTGTTCCAGGTGTTGACCATGTGCGGGCCCTCGATCCCCTGCGTCACTATGGCCACCACGCCCTCATGCGCCATTACTTCTTTCATCTTGTCAGGAATGGGAATCATCATATAGCTCCTCCTTTGGTGGCTACCACTGTCTCAGTTCAATCGGAAAGCCGTCGCAATCCCGTATTTCGGCGCGTTTGGAAGGTCCCAGCGCTACCGGACCCCAACTGGGGGTAACGCCTTTGCCGGCCAGGTAGGCGAGGGCGGCGTCCATGTCATCCACCTCCAGCGCCATCATCCGGTAGCCGGTGCCCCACGGTTCCAGTGCGGTAAGCGTGGGATCCTTCACCCGCATCAGTTCCAGCACCGTGTCTCCCAGGGCGAGGTAGGCGATTTCCTCGAGCGGCGCTGCGGCCACTGTCATTTGCTGCCGCACCGTGAAGCCGAGGACATCGGTATAAAACCGGATGGAACGTTCGAAGTCGGTGGGAATAATCTCTATGTGATCAATCCTTTTGAACACGTTTGTCTCCTTATCGCTGTATCTACTTACCGTATTACCTGCTGCGATATTTACTGCGCCTCCGCTATGAGTGCCGCTTCCGGCGCTTTATCAGGAACCCTCATCCACTGTGCCGCAACAAGCGAGACCACGCCAAGCACGGTGCCGGCGATAAACGGTATGCGGTAATCCATCATCCAGAAGTACCCGCCCAGAGCAGGCAGGAAGACGGCGGCTATGTGGTTGATGGTAAACCCCACAGACATGGAGGACGCGATATCTGCCGGATCGGCCACCTTCTGGAAATAGGTCCTGATGGCAACTTCGAAATTGTAGAGGATGTTGTCCAGTATGTACATCAGCATGACCAGATTTTTCGAGGTGGTGAAGGCGTAGACCAGGAAGATGACGATGACGCCGGAATATTCGATGGAAGAGATGGTGCGCTCGCCGAAGTGGTTGATCGCCTTGCCGATCAGCGAGTTGAGGATGTAGGCCACCACGTTGTTGACGATGAAGAGGATGGTCATCTCGCGCACCGTGAAATGGAACACCTGGACCAGGAGCAGGATCGAGAACACCACGAAGATCTGGCGCCTCGCGCCGGACAGGAGCGTCAGCAGGTAAAAGAGCGAGTAGCGGCGGCGCAGGATCATCTTCTTGCGCTGCGGCACGATGCCGGCGTGGGTGGGGTTCTGGAACAGTCCCCAGATCCCTGCGGCCAGCACGAGACCGCCGATGGTCAGGTACATCTCGCGGTACTGCGCGATGCCGCTCAGGCAATACACGATGATGCCGGCGACGACGCTTGACACCGCCGCCAGAGCACGCAGACGACCGAAAATAAGTGGCGACACGGCCGTCGAGAAATATTGCAGCGTGAGCGACTGGTTGGTGCTCTCGTAGTAATGGAAGCCGAAGCTCATGACCACGGTGGTGAAGATGACCCAGCCGTAGGAGGGGATCAGGGCGGTGATGCCGGTGCCGAGGCCGAGGAGGACAATGGAAAGTGCCGCCAGTTTGTGCTCCCGGACCAGCAGCAGCACGAACACCACCAGCAGCGACAACAGCCCTGGGATCTCGCGCACCGACTGGGTCACGCCGACCTGGCTTCCGTTCAGATGCACCATCTCGGCGGCGAAGTTGTTGAAGAGGATGGTATAGCCCTGCAGGCCGATGGTGGAGGCTGCCGTGAGCACCACCAGAAAGCGCAGTATCGGGCGCTGCTCCGAGGCCAAAAGCCCCGTGTCGAATTTTCCCAGTACACCTTTCATGCAAACTCCGGTCGTAAAAATGAGGCAAAAGGGGACAGCAAAAGGGGACAGGCTGCTTTTCCAACCTCCGTCTGTCCATCTAAAAAAGTAGCCTGTCCCCATTTGTTCAGAGCGCTATCTTTAGCACCGATGGCCTCAGCTGTACATACTGCTCTCTCTAATGATCGCGGGGCGGCTTGACATTAATGGGGCGCCAGCTACTTTTTATGAATGTTTTTCAGCACAGTGTACGCCCGCCTGCAATGGTAATGGCAGGGAGTGGACTGAATAAACCTTGGATGGCAAAGGAGGAAGTCATGCAGAAATACCGCTGTACAGTTTGTGGTTATGTCTATGATCCTGAGGTAGGTGACATCGATAGTGGCGTGGCCCCGGGGACTGCTTTCGAGGATATCCCTGATGACTGGGTCTGCCCCGTGTGCGGTGTGGACAAGAGCATGTTCGAGCCGGAATAGGCAGCAGGGGAGATCTCATGAAGTGCGTGATCATCGGCGGCATCGCCGCCGGCCTCTCGGCGGCAAGCCAGATCAAGCGACAGTCTCCGGAGGCCGAGGTCATCGTCCTCGAGAAAAGCGGCGATGTCTCCTACGCCGCGTGCGGGATGCCGTACAACCTCTTCTTCAGGGACCGTCCGGTGGAGAAACTGTACGCCATCCCCCTGGAGGCCATCCGCGGCGAGCGCGGGGTCGACTACCGGCTGCACCAGGAGGTGACCCGCATCGATGCCGACGGGAAAAAGGTCGAGGTCACCGATCTGCAAACCGGCCGGACTTACAGCGAAGGTTACGACTTTCTGGTCTACGCCACGGGAAATAAAGCGATCCGCCTGGACACCCCCGGTTTCGACAGCAGCGACGTCTTCTATTTCCGGACCCTGGAAGATACCCGCCGCGCCAAGGAATTCCTCTACGGGACCCCACCTGCCAAGGTGCTCCTGGTCGGAGCAGGCTACACCAACCTCGAAGTTGCCGATGTGCTCACCAACCTGAAGCTCAAACCGGTGATCGTCGAAAAGGCTCCCGTCATCCTCCCCGCTTTTTGCGAGGAGGTGCGCAGCAAGGTCATGGAAAAGGCGCGGGAAAAGGGGATCGAGCTTTTGACCGGCGTCGATATCGAGGAGAAGGCGGGGCGCCGGGTGAAGACCTCTGCCGGGACCTTCGAGGCCGACATGGTCGTGGTCGCCGCGGGGGCGAGGCCCAACACCGCCCTTTTTGCCGCGGCAGGCGGGGAGTTGGGGGTTGCCGGCGCCGTCAAGGTGGACCGCTACCTGCGCACCAACCTGGAGGGCGTCTTTTCCGGCGGTGACTGCGCGGAGCATTACGTCCGGCAATTGGGGCTGAACTCGTACTTCCCGCTGGGGCCCGCCGCCAACAAGCAGGGACGGGTGATCGGCCACAACATCTGCAATCCCGACCGGATGACGGAGTTCTGGGGCATCGACCAAACCGCCGTCTTCAAGTTTTTCGACTACACCGTCGCCACCACGGGGCTCAACGAGCGGCAGCTGCAGACGCTGTCCAAGGACGTGGTCAAGGTGGTGGTGGACGGGCCCACCCGGGGCGAGTTCCCCGGCGGCGGCACCATCCGCATCGTGCTTTTGTGCGAGAAGGGAAGCGGCCTGTTGCTGGGTTGCCAGATGGTGGGCGAGGACGTGGTGGCCAAGCGGCTGGATATCCTGGCGACCGCCATCTACAAGAATATGACCGTGTTCGAGATCGCCGAACTGGACCTGAGTTATTCACCGCCTTACGCGCCTGTCTGGGACCCGGTCCTCGTTGCGGCCAACGTGGCATTAAAAAAAGTCTGAGGAGAACACATGAGTGTCCTGAACAGCTACAACACCCTCGCCACGCTCACCGTGGACGGTAAGACCTACCGCTATCACTCCTTGAAGGCCTTCGCGGCCAACTCGGGCATCGATATCAGCCGCCTCCCATATTCCATGAAGATCCTGCTGGAGAACCTGCTGCGCCGGGAGGACGGCGTGGTGGTGAAAAAGGAAGATGTCGAGGCGGTGGCGCGCTGGGACGCGCTGGCGGAGCCGGACCAGGAGATTCAGTTCATGCCGGCCCGCATCCTGCTGCAGGACTTCACCGGCGTGCCGGCCGTCGCCGACCTGGCGGCCATGCGCTCGGCCCTGAACCGGCTCGGCGGGCGCCCCTCCGACATCAACCCCATGCAGCGCGCCGACCTGGTCATCGACCACTCGGTGCAGGTGGACCAGTACGGCAGCCAGTTGGCGCTCAAAGCCAACTCGGTGCTGGAGTTCGAGCGCAACCACGAGCGCTACCAGTTCCTGCGCTGGGGGCAGTCCGCCTTCCGCAACTTCAGCGTGGTGCCGCCGGCGACCGGCATCTGCCACCAGGTGAACCTGGAATACCTGGCGCAGGTGGCGCTGGTGAACACGGTCGAGGGGGAGGACGGGGGTGAGTGGGTGCTGCCTGATACCCTGGTCGGTACCGACTCGCACACCACCATGATCAACGGCCTGGGCGTGGTGGGCTGGGGCGTCGGCGGGATCGAGGCCGAGGCCGCCATGCTGGGACAGCCCTGCTCCATGCTCATCCCGAAGGTGGTCGGCTTCCGGCTCACCGGCGCCCTGAGCCCGGGCGCCACCGCAACCGATCTCGTTCTGACCATCACCCAGATGCTCAGGAAGAAGGGTGTCGTCGGCAAGTTCGTCGAGTTCTACGGCCCCGGCGCCGCTTCCCTCAACATCGCGGACCGGGCCACCATCGGCAACATGGCCCCCGAGTACGGCGCCACCATCGGCGTATTTCCAGTCGACGAGCAGACCACCGCCTACCTGCAACTCTCCGGCAGGGGCAAGGTGGTGCCGCTGGTGGAGGCGTACTTCAAGGAGCAGGAACTGTGGCTCTCCTCCGACCGTCCCGAGCCCGTCTTCAGCGACACGCTGGAACTGGATCTGGCCGACGTGGAGGCTTCCCTTGCCGGCCCCAGCCGCCCCATGGACCGGGTGCGCCTGAAGGAAGTGCGCGGTTCGTTCCGCAGACAGCTGGTCACCCTGCGGCAGCAGGACGCGGCCAACGTGGACAAGGAGACCCTGAACCGCTGGCTCGGTGAAGGAGGGTCGCCGGTCACCGTGGCGCCGGAGTTGATGGCGGAGCACCCGGACAAGGCGCTCGGCTCGCTGGGCCAGTGCGTCCCGGTGCGCCAACCCGACGGGACCAGCTACAACCTCTGCCACGGCTCCATCGTCATCGCGGCCATCACCAGCTGCACCAATACCTCCAACCCCTCGGTGATGATCGGTGCCGGCGTACTGGCGCGAAACGCGGTGCGGCGTGGGCTCCAGGTGCGCCCATGGGTCAAGACCAGCCTGGCCCCAGGATCAAAAGTAGTGACCGACTACCTCGCCGCCGCAGGGCTCACGCCCTACCTGGACGCGCTCCGCTTCCACCTGGTCGGCTACGGCTGCACCACTTGCATCGGCAACAGCGGCCCGCTGGCCGAACACATCTCGCGCGCCGTGGTGGACGGGGATCTCGCGGTCGCGGCGGTGCTATCCGGCAACCGCAACTTCGAAGGACGCATCAACGCCCACGTGCGCGCCAACTACCTCGCTTCGCCCCCGTTGGTGGTCGCCTACGCCTTGGCCGGTAACATCAACATCGACCTCACCCGCGATCCCCTCGGCACCGACCCCAACGGAGAGCCGGTCTACCTGAAGGACATCTGGCCCGACGACAAGGAGGTGGCGGAACTGGTGCAAAGCTGCGTCCACGCAGAGTCCTTCGCCGCCAACTACGCCGACGTGTTCCACGGTGACGACGAGTGGCGCAGCCTGGTCGTTCCCACCGGCGAACTGTACCAGTGGCAGGAGGATTCCACCTACATCAAGGAGCCTCCCTTCTTCCTCGACCTGCCGCCGCAGCCCGAAACGGTACCCGACATCACCGGAGCGCGCTGCCTGGCCCTGCTGGGCGACTCCATTACCACCGACCACATCTCGCCGGCAGGCTCCATCGGCAAGGCTACTCCCGCCGGGCGCTACCTGATGTCGCTGGGCATCGAGCCCAAGGACTTCAACTCCTACGGGGCGCGGCGCGGCAACCACGAGGTGATGGTGCGCGGCACCTTCGCCAACACCCGCATCAGGAACGTCCTCGTTCCCGGCGTGGAAGGCGGCGTCACCATGTTCTTCGCCAAGGGGGACGGCAGCGGCAAGCAGATGTCCATCTACGATGCCTCGGAGCAGTACCGTGCCGAGGGTACGCCGCTGGTGGTCATCGCGGGCAAGGAGTACGGCACCGGTTCCTCGCGCGACTGGGCCGCCAAGGGGACCAAGCTCCTCGGGGTCAGGGCGGTCATAGCGGAAAGTTTCGAGAGGATCCACCGCTCCAACCTGGTCGGGATGGGGATTCTGCCGCTGCAGTTCCTTCCCGGCGAGAGCTACAAGAGCGTCGGCCTCAACGGCGCCGAGAGCTTCGACCTCTCCGGGCTGGACGAAATCACGCCGGGGCAGAAGCTCGAGGTGAAGTACACGGGCATGGATGGATCGGCCGGATTATTCACGGTGCTGGTGCGCATCGACACCTCCAACGAGCTCGATTACTACCACCACGGCGGCATACTGCCGTTCGTGCTGAGGCAGTTTCTGAAGAAGTAGCCTGCCGCTTTTCCAAAAATCCCCTCCCCAGGAGGGGGAGGGCTAGGGAGGGGGAAAGTTTGCATCCCCCCTCCCTGCCTCCCCCCTCCGGGGGGAGGAGTGTCCGACCCACCTTTCTTTAACCTTTGCACCCCGTTATTTCATCACATTATTGGCTATCGCTTATAAAAAACCCTCTTGACCACTGATACCCCCTGGGGGTATTGTTGTTGTAACGATATACCCCGTGGGGGGTATTGGAGAGCCGGAGGGAGCTATGAGCGACTCGTCGAAAAACAAGCTGAACACGCGCGTGAAAAGGATCGCCGGGCAGGTGGCCGGTATCGAGCGGATGCTGGAGGAGAAGCGCTACTGCGTCGACATCCTGAACCAGATATCCGCAGTGCGCTCCGCCCTGGATGCCCTGGGCGTGGAACTGCTCACCCGCCACCTGGAGAATTGCGTCCTGGGGCAGGGGGGCGACAAGCAGCACGACCAGGCCAAGCCTATGAGCCAGCAGCAGTTGCTGGACGAGGTGAAAACGGCACTGTCGCGTTTCCTGAAGTAGTGCTTTACGGAGGAAAAGGTAATGACTGAGAACACAACGTTTCGTGACCCTGTCTGCGGGATGGAAGTCGGCGCAGCTGCACCCCTTTCCGCCACGCACCAGGGAACCAGCTACAAATTCTGCTCGGCGAACTGCCTGGAGAAGTTCCTGGCGTCTCCGGAGCGGTACCTGAGCCAACCCACCGCGTCTGGAACCGAGGAGTCGCCGGTATCGGCAGAGTCGCCCGCCGCGCCCGATGCGCCTGCAACGGAGCAGGCAGAACAGTGCGAACTGCCACTTTTGGGCATGAATTGCGCCGGGTGCGCCGGCCGGATCGAGAAGACCCTGAATGCGACGCAAGGCGTCGTGACCGCTGCGGTCAACTTCGCCACCACGCGCGCCACCATCAAGTACGACCCCAATGGAACCAGCCCGGACGCCCTGAAGCAGGTGGTGCGCGACATGGGGTATGACGTGCTGGAGGCTGGCGGCGCAGCGGAGAGCGACGAGGCCGGCATGCTGGAAGCGCAGACCCAGGTGCACGAGGCACAGTACCGGAAGAACAGGACGAAGTTCTTGCTGGCGCTGGCCCTGACCCTGCCGGTGGCCGTGCTGGCCATGGCCGGACACGTGGTGCCTGCCCTGGCCGACGTTTTCAATTTCCCGGGGCGCTCCTGGGTCGAACTTGCACTGACCACCCCGGTCCTGTTCTGGGCCGGTCGCGAGTTCTTCACCGGCGCCTGGGCTGCCGCCAAGCACCGCGTCGCCGACATGAATACCCTGGTCGCCCTGGGCACCTTGTCCGCCTACCTCTTCAGCCTGGTCGCCACCATCGCGCCTGAATGGCTCATGGCCGGCGCCGCCGGCGAGACGGGCGCTGCCGGGCACGGACATGCCATGGCCTCGCCGGTGGGCGTCTACTACGAGGTGGCCGCCATCATCGTCACCCTGATCCTGATGGGGCGCCTGTTGGAAGCGCGGGCCCGAAGCAAGACCAGCGGCGCCATCCACGCCCTGATCGGCCTGCAGCCGAAATTGGCCCGCGTGGTGAGAGGTGACCGGGAGGAGGACATCCCCATCGCAGAGGTGGTACTTGGCGATGTCATCGTGGTGCGCCCCGGGGAAAAGGTGCCGGTGGACGGTGAAGTCATCGAGGGGGGCTCTTCGATCGACGAGAGCATGCTGACCGGTGAACCGCTACCGGTGCTAAAGAAACTGGGCGACACCGTCATCGGCGCCACCCTGAACAAGACCGGCTCCTTTCGTATGCTCGCCACCAGGATCGGCAAGGACACCGTGCTGCAGCAGATCGTGCGCCTGGTGCAGCAGGCCCAGGGGAGCAAGGCCCCGATCCAGCGCCTCGCCGACCTGATCGCCAGCTACTTCGTGCCAGTGGTCATCAGTCTCGCCATCGCCACCTTCGTGATCTGGTTTGATGTCACGCCGCCGGAAACGCGTCTCAACATGGCGGTGCTCACCTTCGTCTCGGTGCTGATCATCGCCTGCCCCTGCGCCCTCGGTCTGGCCACCCCGACTGCCATCATGGTTGGGACCGGGCGTGGCGCCCAAAGCGGCATCCTGATCAAAGGGGGCGAGGCGCTGGAGACCGCTCACAAACTGACGACCATCGTCCTGGACAAGACCGGCACCATCACCCGCGGCGTTCCCTCGGTGACCGACGTCGAGACCTTCGTGGTCGATCGCCGCACCCTGCTGCAACTCTGTGCCTCGGCTGAGGCGGGCAGTGAACACCCGTTAGGGGAGGCCATCGTGCGTTCCGCAGAGGAGGAGGGGCTCGAGCGTCTGCCGGTGACGGGCTTCAACGCGATCCCCGGGCACGGCATCGAGGCTGAGGTGGACGGCAAGAAGATCCTCGTCGGGACCGAGTTGCTGCTTACCAACCACGGAATCGCAGTCGATCCTTCCAAAGCCCACCGGCTGGCCGATGCCGGCAAGACCCCGGTGCTGGTGGCTATCGACGGCAGGTTCGCCGGTGTCATCGCCGTTGCCGACCCGATCAAGGAAGGCTCTGCCGGCGCAGTAAAGCGGTTGCACGACCTCGGGCTCGAGGTGATCATGCTGACCGGCGACAACCGCCGCACCGCCGACTCCATCGCCCGCCAAGTCGGCGTCGACCGCGTGGTCGCCGAGGTGCTGCCGGACGGCAAGGGGGAGGAGATCAAGAAGCTCCAGGCACAGGGGAAAGTCGTCGCCATGGTCGGCGACGGCATCAACGACGCCCCGGCGCTGGCGCAGGCTGACGTGGGGATCGCCATGGGTAGCGGCACCGACGTCGCCATCGAGGCGGCCGATATCACGCTGGTACGCGGCGACCTGAACGGCGTCATCTCCAGCATCGCGCTGTCGCGGGCCACCATCGCCAACATCAAACAGAACCTGTTCTTCGCCTTCATCTACAACATCCTGGGCATCCCGATAGCCGCCGGCATCCTGTACCCGTTCACCGGCTGGCTGTTGAGCCCGATCATCGCCTCGCTCACCATGGCGCTTTCGTCGGTGAGCGTGGTGACCAACGCCCTGCGGCTGCGCGGCTTCACCGTAGAGAGGGGGTAACCATGGACACGTCTCAGATCTTCGTCACCCTGGGCGGAGTTGCCCTGATTTCATTCAACCTCTGGTTCTTTTTCGGCAAAAAGGCTACCATCAAGCCTGTTGCCGCCAAGGGAGCCCTGTACGCCTGCCCGATGCACCCGTGGATCACCAGCGACGACCCGACCGCCGACTGCTCCATCTGCGGCATGAAGCTGGTCAGCAGCGACGAGGTGGGCAAGTAGCGGTTGCAACGGCCGTGTGTGGAATATTCTGCGCATCACGTTGAATATTCTCCCGCGGCCGTTGCCATGTCCTGGCCGCAGGCAGGCGCCGGTCGTGGTTTTTCGGGTAGTTAGGCATGTGCCGCCGGTTTGGCATGACACTTGATAAAGAGCTAGCCGGTAGTTGTTGAAAGGAGATGCCGCGGGGTTCCGCCTCCTCGGTCCCGCGGCATCTTTTGACAGCAGCTTCCTCCCTCACCCGGCCTCCGGCCACCCTCTCCCGGAGGGAGAGGGAATGGACGGCGCCGCCCAACATGCTTGTTTCCCCCCTCGCCCTCCGGGAGAGGGGTGGGGTGAGGGCGTTTCGCTACATGACACCGATCGACACCGCAGCACGGAGACACAATGAAACTGCACACCATCTCGATCAACAACCTGAAGCGCCGCAAGGCCAAGATGGCCTTCCTGACCATCGGCCTCATGGTCGGCATCGCCACCATCGTCACCCTGGTCACCCTGACCCGCTCCATGTCCACCGACATCGAGCGCAAGATGGACGAGTTCGGCGCCAACATCCTGATCACCCCGCAAAGTAACGGCCTCTCCATGAACTACGGAGGCATCAACCTGGGCGGCGTCACCTTCGACCAGCGCGAGATCAAGCAGGAGGACCTGGACAGGGTCCGCAAGATCAAGAACAGCCAGAACATCTCCGCCATCTCCCCGAAAGTGCTGGGAGGCGTCAAGATCGGCACCCACGACGTGCTGCTGGTCGGTGTCGACTTCGCCGCCGAGTTGAAGATGAAGCAGTGGTGGCAGATCTTCGGCAGCGAGCCCAAGGGGGACAACGAGGTGCTGCTGGGCAGCGACGCCTCCAATACCCTCAACGCCAGCTCCGGCGACAGCATCGAGATCAAGGGTGAGCAGTTCAAGGTGGCCGGGGTGCTGAACCAGACCGGGTCGCAGGACGATTCCCTGGTCTTCGTTGCGCTCCCGAAAGCCCAGAAGCTCCTGGGCAAGGAAGGGAAGATCACCATGGCCGAGGTCGCAGCCCTCTGCTCCGGCTGCCCCATCTCGGACATGGTGAACCAGATCGCTGAACTGCTGCCGGAGAGCAAGGTGTCCGCGATCCAGCAGGTCGTGGCGGGGCGCCTGAAGGCGCTGGACCAGTTCAAGCGCTTCTCTTACGCCATGGCCAGCGTGGTCGTCTTCATCGGTTCCCTCATCGTCTTCGTGACCATGATGGGGAGCGTCAACGAGCGCACCACCGAGATCGGCGTGTTCCGCGCCATCGGCTTCAGAAAGAGCCACATCATGCGCATCATCCTGCTCGAGGCCGCGCTGGTGAGCCTGCTGGCCGGGGTCCTCGGTTACGCGGCGGGTATGGGGGGCGCCAAACTCGCGCTCCCGTTCATGGCCGAAACCAAGAATGCGCACCTGGTCTGGGACACCACGATAGCCTTCGGTTCCATAGCGCTGGCGCTGCTGCTTGGCATCCTGGCCAGTCTCTACCCGGCGCTGCACGCGAGCAAGATGGACCCGACCGAAGCCCTGCGGGCGCTTTAAGAGAGGACGACATGGCTATCATAGAAATCAAGAACGTGAAGAAGCAGTACCAGACGGGCTCGGACCTGGTCGAGGCGCTGCGCGGCGTGGACATAACCATCGAGGCGGGCGAGTTCATCACCATCATGGGGCAGTCCGGTTCGGGCAAGAGCACGCTGCTGTCAGTGCTGGGCGGCATGAACCATCCTACCAGCGGTGAAGTGGAGATGGCCGGTGTGAAGCTGTACCAGCTGAAGAGCGAGGAGTTGGCTGACTTCCGCGCTCAGAACCTCGGCTTCGTATTCCAGTCCTTCCATTTGATCCAGTACCTGACGGCACTGGAGAACGTGATGCTGCCGCTAGCGATCGTGAAGATGAGTACGGCCGCCAAGAAGGAAGCTGCCCGCCAGGCACTGGAGCGTGTCGGCCTGGGCGCCAAGACGGACCGGCTTCCCAACCAGCTTTCCGGCGGCGAGCAGGAGCGCGTCGCCATCGCGCGCGCCATCGTCAACAATCCTCACATCCTGCTGGCGGACGAGCCTACAGGAAATCTGGACTCGAAAACCAGTGAGGAAGTCATGGCGCTGTTCAGGCAGCTGAATGAAGCGGGCCAGACCGTAGTCATGGTTACTCATAACCCCGAGAACGGTGCTTACTCGGACCGCACCATCCATCTCAAGGACGGCTTGATCAGCGCATAGATTCGGTTTGACTTGCTGAACACCCCAAAAGATCTGGGGAGCACACTCTTCTTTTACTTCGTGCTCTTCAGATTTTTCTTTTTATGCCGATTTTTTCTGAGTGAATATGTAAAAGCCCCTGCTACTGTGTATAATATTCCACGGTAACTGCCGAATATCCTTCTGAGAAATTGACTGCGTTTCAGACAAACAACTGTAAAACAGGCGCTTAGAAAACGGGCACGGATTGTGTAAATACTTTGTGAAAGCTACTGCCAAGTTTCTGGAGTCACCATGAAATACCGGCTTTTCCCGCTGTACCTGCTGTTGACCATCCTGATGACCGCCCCTGCGGTTCTCGCCGATGATGCAAAGCCCGCCACGGAAAACATCGACCAGCTCGTGCAGACTGCTCTGGCCAACAACCCGGAGCTCAGGTCCACGTCGGCACGCTGGGAGATGTACAAGAGCCGCATCAAGCAGGCTGGCGCCCTGGAAGATCCCATGATCATGTTCAAGCTGCAGAACATGATCGTCACCGATCCCTTCAGCTTCACCAAGGACTCGATGACCCAGAAGGTGGTCGGCATCAGCCAGCAGATCCCCTTCGCCGGCAAGAGGAAACTCAAGGAAGACATCGCCGCGGCCGAGGCCGAGACCTACCGCTGGAGCGTCGAGGAGCGCAAGCTCGAACTGACCCGGATGGTGCGCGAAGCCTACTACCAGGTCTACTTCACCGACAAATCCCTCGCCATCATCGAGAAGAACATCAAGATCCTCGACGACTTCATCACCCTGGCGCAGACCAAGTACTCGGTCGGGCAGGGCGCGCAGCAGGACATCTACAAAGCGCTTCTCGAGCGTTCCAAGATGCTGGACATGAAGATCTCGCTGGAGCAGCAGCGCAGGAGCCTCGAGGTGAGTCTCAATTCGCTGCTCAATCGCCCCCAGAGCACCAAGGTCGGCGCTGTCGCCGATTTCAAACTGGCCCCCTTCGGCTACACCGCGGAACAGCTGGTCGACATGGCCGAGGAGAACCGGCCGCAGCTCAAGTCGGTCAAGGCGCAGATCGAGAAGGGAAGGGCGGGGCACCTGCTGGCGCAGAAGGAATCCTATCCCGACTTCAACGTCTCCTTCGAGTACATGCAGCGCCAGAAGGCGATGGGGAGTGACGGTTCCGACATGTATTCGCTGGGCGTGACCTTCAACCTCCCCATCCAGAAGGAGCGTCGTGCTGCGATGCGGGCCGAGTCTTCCTCCGAGATCAACATGGCCAGTGAGGAACTGAACGGCGCGCGCAACACCATCTCTTCCGGTGTCAACGATCTCCTGGCGCAGATGGAACGGCGCAGGAAGCTGATCGACCTCTACACCACCGGCATCATCCCCCAGGCCGAGCAGTCGCTCGAGTCGGCGGTGATCGGCTACCGGGTCAACAAGGTGGACTTCCTGACCCTTTTGGACAACCGGGTCACCCTGTTCAACTACGAGCGCGAGTACTACGACTCCATGGCGGATTACCAGATGAAGCTGGCCCAGCTCGAAGCGCTGGTCGGCAAGGACCTGCAGTAACTTCTGAACACTGAATTTATTACCCCGCGAGGTATTTACCCATGAACAAAAGCGTCAAGGTCGCAATTCCCATCGTCCTGATCCTGGTCGCCGCGGCAGCCGGTGGAGGATACTACCTGTACCACCAGAAGCGCCAGGCGCCGGCCGGCAAGGAAAAGGCGGCCCAGGGTCAGGTGCTCTACACCTGCGCCATGCACCCCTTCATCATCAAGGACAAGCCCGGGACCTGCCCCATCTGCGGCATGCAGCTGATCAAGAAGGTGGAAGGGACCCAGGCCAGCGCCGAGGAGCAGAAGATGCTCGGGCACGTCTCGCTGTCGCCGACCCAGTCCGTGATGGCCAACGTCGCCACGGTGCCGGCCGAGTACGCGCCGCTTTCCAAGGAGATCAACGCGGTCGGCATCGTGCAGTACGACCAGTCCAGGCAGGCCAAGGTGACCGCATGGGTGGCGGGGCGCATCGACAAGCTGAACGTGAACACGGTAGGCGCCTTCGTCTCCAAGGGAAGGCCGGTGGCGGAAATCTACTCGCCCGACCTGGTCGCCGCGCAGCAGGAATACCTCCTGGCGCTGAGAAGCCGCGATCAGTTCAAGAAATCCACCATCGACGCCATCTCCCAGGGGGGCGAAGGCCTGGTCGCGTCGGCACGGCAGAGGTTGAAGCTTCTCGGGGTCAAGGATGAGCAGATCGCCGGGCTGGAGAAGGCCGGGCACCCCAACATCAAGCTCCCCATCTACACGCCGCTCTCCGGCGTGGTGATCGAGAAGGTGGTCCAGGAAGGGCAGTACGTGAACATGGGCGACCCGCTCTTCAACATCGCCGACCTCTCCACCGTATGGGTCGAGGTGGAGGTGTACGAGAACGAGTTCAGCTTTGTGAAGATGGGGCAGCGCGTGGAGATCCTTTCCCAGTCGTACCCTGGCAAGACCTTCGCCGGCCGCGTCTCCTTCATCTATCCCTTCCTCGATCCCAAGACCCGTACCGTGAAGGTGAGGGTGGAACTGGCGAACCCGGGGCTCAAGCTGAAGCCGGACATGTTCGTCAACGCGCAGATCAAGGCGCCGCTGGGGAGCGCGCTGGTGGTGCCGGCCACGGCGCTCATGGACACCGGCAAGCGTCAGGTGGTCTGGGTGGAATCCCAGCCCGGCATGTTCGAGCCGCATGACGTCCAGGTGGGTGCCCGCGTCGGGGACAAGGTGCAGATCCTGTCCGGCCTGAAGCAGGGGGACAAGGTGGCGGCGTCCGGCGGCTACCTGATCGATTCCGAGTCGCAGCTTGCCGGCGGCAGTGGCGGAGGCGGCCACGAAGGGCACGCCGGAGCTGCAGCTCCCGGCGCCGCGGCCCCTGCAGCTCCCGGTGCGGCAGGCCAGCACCAGGGGCACGGCGCCCCGGCTGCACCCGCCGCGCCGAAAAAAGGCGGCGGCATGGATATGGGCGACATGAAGATGTAGTTGTTGGAATTACTATGAGCACTGAGGTTTTACATGATTGAAAAGATCATCGAATATTCCGCCCGCAACCGGGTGATAGTGCTGATGCTGTTCGCCCTGCTGATCGCCTGGGGCGTCTGGGCGGTCTACAAGACCCCGGTCGATGCGATACCGGATCTCTCCGACAACCAGGTCATCGTCTTCACCGACTACCCGGGCCGCTCGCCGCAGGTGGTCGAGGACCAGGTCACCTATCCGCTGGCGGTCAACCTGCAGGGGCTGCCGCAGGTGCGCGCCGTGCGCGCCTCCTCCGCCTTCGGCTTCTCGATGATCTATGTGATCTTCGAGGACAAGGCGGACATCTACTGGGCGAGGACCCGCGTCCTTGAGCGCCTGAACTACGCCGCCAGCCTGCTGCCGCAGGGCGTCGTGCCGACGCTCGGGCCGGACGGCACCGGTGTCGGTCACGTCTTCTGGTACACCCTGGAAGGGAAGGGGTACGACCTCGAACAGCTGCGCACCCTGCAGGACTGGTTCGTGCGCTACCAGTTGAACACCGTGCCCGGCGTGGCCGAGGTGGCTTCCATCGGCGGCTTCGTGCGCGAGTACCAGGTCGATCTCGACCCCAACCGCCTCTTTGCCTACAACATCAAGGTCGGCCAGGTCATGGAGGCGATCAAGAAGTCCAACAACGACGTGGGCGGCAGGCTCCTGGAGCAGGCCGACGCCGAGTACCTGATCCGCGGCCGCGGCTACGTGAAGTCGACCGCGGACCTGGAGAACATCGTCGTCGGCGCCGACATGCGCGGCACGCCCATCTACGTGAAGAACCTGGGCACGGTGCAGCTCGGCGGCGCGATACGCCGCGGCATGCTGGACATGAACGGGCAGGGCGAGGCCGTGGGCGGCATCGTGGTCATGCGCTACGGCGAGAACGCGAAGGACGTCATCGACCGGGTCAAGGAGAAGATCGTCTCGCTGGAGAAGGGGCTTCCTCCGGGCGTCAAGATCATGGTCTCCTATGACCGCAGCGACCTGATCGAGCGCGCCATCCACACGCTGAAAGCCTCGCTCATCGAGGAATCCATCGTGGTGTCGCTGGTCATCCTGGTATTCCTGCTCCACTTCCAGAGCGCGCTGGTCATCGTGCTGACGCTCCCCATCGCGGTGCTGATCTCCTTCATCACCATGAAGCTCATGGGGGTCAGCTCGAACATCATGTCGCTGGGCGGCATCGCGATCGCCATCGGCGTCCTGGTCGACGCCGGCGTCATCATGGTGGAGAACTGCTACCGCCACCTCTCCGAGATGCCCCCCGAGGAGCGCAAGGAAAAGCGCCTGGACGTGATCATCACCTCGGCGAAGCAGGTGGGACGCGCCATCTTCTTCTCGCTGGCCATCATCATCCTCTCCTTCGTGCCGGTGTTCCTGCTCGAAGGGCAGGAAGGGAAGATGTTCCACCCGCTCGCCTTCACCAAGACCTTCTCCATGATGGGCTCGGCCTTCATCGCCATCACGCTGGTGCCGGTCCTCATGTACTTCCTGATGCGCGGCAAGATGCCGCCGGAGAGCTCCAACCCGGTCTCCACCTTCTTCATCAGGCTCTACTCGCCGGTGATCCGGTGGGTGCTGAAATGGAAGAAGACCACCATCGCGCTGAACGTGGTGGCGCTCGCCGTCGCGATCCCCATGTTCATGAGCATCGGCAGCGAATTCATGCCGCCCCTGGACGAAGGGTCGCTGCTCTACATGCCGGTGACACTGCCCAACATCTCGATCAACGAGGCCAAGCGCCTGATCCAGGTGCAGGACACCGTGATCAAGAGCGTGCCCGAGGTCGAGCACGTGCTGGGCAAAGTCGGCCGCGCCGAGACCTCGACCGACCCGGCGCCGGTCTCCATGTTCGAGAGCATCATCATCCTGAAACCCAAGGAGAAGTGGCGCCCGGGCCTCACCAAGGCCGACATCGTTGCCGAGTTGGACGGCAGGCTGCAGCAGATCGGGGTCAGAAACGGCTGGACCCAGCCCATCATCAACCGTATCAACATGCTCTCCACCGGCGTGCGTACCGACCTCGGGGTCAAGATCTTCGGCGCCGACCTCAACGTGCTCAAGGACCTGGCCGTGCAGGCCGAGGGGATCCTGAAGACCGTGCCGGGCGCCGCGGACGTGGTCGCCGAGAGGGTCACCGGCGGCAACTATATCGACATCGACATCGACCGCGAGGCGGCGGCACGCTACGGTGTCTCGGTCGGCGACATCCAGGAAGTCATCTCCACCGCGCTGGGCGGCGAGATGCTCACTACCTCGGTGGAAGGGCGCAACCGCTTTCCGATCCGCCTGCGCTACATGCGCGAGATGCGCAGCGACATCCCCTCCATCCAGCGCATCCTTGTTTCCGGCATGGAAGGTTCGCAGGTCCCGCTGTCGCTGGTGACCAAGTTGAAGGTCTCCACCGGCGCCCCCGAGATCAACAGCGAGGGTGGGCTTCTGCGCTCCATCGTGTTCCTCAACGTGCGCGGACGCGACATGGGCGGCTTCGTCAACGAGGCGAGGACGGTGCTCGAGAAGCAGATGAAGCTTCCCCCGGGCTACTACATCGCCTGGTCGGGACAGTGGGAGAACCAGGTGCGCGCCAAGGCGAGGCTGCAGATGCTGGTCCCGGCCGGGATCCTGATCATCTTCATCCTGCTCTACTTCACCTTCCACTCCGCGCTGGAGGCGAGCATGGTCATGCTCTCGGTCCCCTTTGCGCTGGTGGGCGGGGTGTACCTGGTGAAACTGCTCGGCTACAACATGTCGGTTGCCGTCTGGGTCGGCTTCATCGCCCTCTACGGCATCGCGGTGGAAACAGGGGTGGTCATGGTCATCTACCTGCACGAGGCTCTGGACAAGAAACTCCTTAAGGGGCCGGTCACCGAGCAGGACATCGACGACGCGACCTTCGAGGGGGCGGTCTTGAGGCTGCGGCCCAAGCTGATGACCGTGGCGGTGGCCCTGATCGGCCTGGTCCCCATCATGTGGTCCTCCGGCACCGGCGCGGACGTCATGAAACCGATCGCGGCGCCCATGATCGGCGGCATGATATCCTCCGCGGTGCACGTACTGATCATGACCCCGGTGATCTTCGTACTGATGAAGAAACACGACCTGAAGAAAGGGAAGCTGAAGTACTCGGGGATGAAGCATTAGACGAATATGCTACGGTCGTAGTAGAATATTCTCCGATGTCGCTGTAGTCCGGCGCATCGACGTGCCGCTGAAACGGTACTTTAATTCTTGGCATAACGCGTGCTTATCCAGTAACAGATTATTTTTCACGCAAAGGAGAAACAACATGAAAAAACTCGTCGTCCTGGTTGCCGCCGCACTCGCTCTGACTGCCCCGATCGCTTCTTATGCCATGGACCATGGTTCCATGAAGATGGACCATGACATGGGTAGCGCCGCTCACGAAGAGGTTGTCAACGGCGTCAAGGCTACCTTCAAGGTCATGAGCATGAAAGAGCACATGGCTGCCATGAAGATGGAACTCCCCAAGGGGATGAAAGAAACCCACCACCTGGCGGTCGAATTCAAGGACGCCAAGACCGGCAAGCCGATCACCGAGGGTGAAGTGAAAGTGAAGGTCCAGGGACCGGACAATGCCGAGCAGACCAAGGATCTCATGGGGATGCAGGGCCACTTCGGCGCGGACTTCGACCTCTCCAAGAAGGGCAAGTACGGCGTCATGTGCAAGTTCAAGGTCAAAGACGGCCAGGTGCGCAGCTCCAAGTTCTGGTACACCGTGAAGTAGGTTCACCCCGAGGCGGCTTCAGCAACGAAGCCGCCTCTCTTATTCCCCCCTGGTTACCTTCTGCTTCTTGAGCCAAGGCTCGAGGTCCGGTTGCACAACTTCCTGATTTACAGTCAATGGCCCGCTGGTGTCCAAAGGAGTCTGCCATGCACAACGTCAAGGTCTCGATGGTCCGATTCTTACTTCTGAGCCTGCTGCTCCTTGCTCTGGCCGGATGCAATTCGGCACAGCAGGCTCCTGCCGAGCCGAAGGGGAGGGTGAACGCCACGGCTGCCTTCGTCAAATACTTCGGGCCGGTCCCGCCGGTGGACAAGGGGACCTGCTACGGTTTCGTCATTTACTTCCCGTCGGCAAAGCAACCCGGCAAGGTGCTTCCGTTTCCGTTCTTCACCTTCGACGAGGCGAGCATGAAGAAGGTGGCGCTGGGCAAACTGATTGCGGGCATGGGGGACCAGAAGGCGTACCAGGGCGAGCTGGCTCAGCCCTTTCCCGCCGGCAGTCGCGTTCTCGACGTTTCCCAGTCGGCCGGCACCGTAACCGTAGACTTCAGCAAGGAAGTCAGTGCAGTAAAGCCCGATCCGCAGCTGCAGCAGGCGCTGGTCAATGCGGTCGCCTTGACCTTGCGGCAGTTCGCCGGAGTCACCAAGGTCGTCATCAAGATCGAGGGGGGCGAAAGTGCGCTGGAGAAATTGGTAGCAAATGCCGATGACCGTGCGGTGCTCCCGCTTGCCGCGCCGCGGCTGTTGGGCGTTGTCGGCATGAAGGAGAAGGGAGCAACCACTATCGAGGAGATAGACGCCTTTTTCGATCGCCCGGTGGACATCAAGGAGTTGACCATGTCCGGCGCCGATGGCAGGAAGATAGAAGGGGATACCTACCAGTCGGTCTTCGACATGGCAGGGGTGCTCAAAGCGAGGAACCCGCAGCAGTACCAGGCTGGCACCCCGCTGAAGGTGCACTGGAAGATCACCGACAAACTCGGGCGCAGTGCCTCGGGTGACGCCGATATTCCCCTGGAGGTAAAGGAACACTGACCGGCCCGTGCCGCTGTCGTTTCAGGAGCTGGCCAGTGCCTCCCTGACCTTGGCCGCCAGCGTCTGCATGGTGAAGGGCTTCTGCAGGAAGCACATGTACTCCTCGACCTTGCCCCGCTGGGCAATGACGTCGGAGGTGTAGCCGGACATGAACAGGCACTTCAAGCCGGGGCGGCTTCTCAACAGCTGCTCGGACAGGTCCCGGCCGTTCATGCCCGGCATGATGATGTCGGTAAGAAGCAGGTCGATCACCTTGCCCGGGTCGGCAGCGATATCGATGGCCTGCTCCGGTGAGGCTGCCGGGTACACGGTGTAGCCCAGCCCGGTCAGGATGGTAGATCCGATTGCCAAGATGGCCGCTTCGTCCTCCACCAGCAGGATTCGCTCCGTTCCTCCCTCCGGCCTTACCCCCTCCGGCTTCGCTTCCTGGGCTGCCTCATGCACCGCCGGCAGGTAGACCCGGAAGGTTGCTCCCTGGTCGGGTTCGCTGACCACCTCGATACTGCCGCAATTCTGCTTGACGATGCCGAACACGGTGGCGAGGCCGAGACCGGTGCCGCGACCAAGCTCCTTGGTGGTGTAAAACGGCTCGAAGATGCGATCCATCACCTCCCGCGTCATCCCCCGTCCGTTGTCCGCCACCACCAGCATCACGTAGTCCCCCGGCGCCAGGTCGGCCATGCAGGGGTGGGCATGCAGGTCGAGGGTGACGTTTTCGGTGAAGATCTGTATCGTGCCGACCCCGGCGATGGCGTCGCGGGCGTTGACGCAGAGATTGGCCATGACCTGGTCCAGTTGTGACGGGTCCAGCTTCACCTTCCAGAGATCGAATCCCGGCGACCAGGAGAGGTCGATGTCCTCGCCGATCAGACGGTGCAGCATCTTGAGCATCCTGGCGATGGTCTCGTTGAGGTCGAGGACCTTGGGCTCGGCGTGCTGCTGCCGGGAGAAGGCCAGCAACTGCTTGGTGATCTCCGCCGACCGCTTGGCGGCATCGAGAATCTCCTTGAGCCGGTCGTGCATCTGAGAGGTCGGTTCGGCGGTAAGCATACCCAACTCGGCGTGCCCGATGATCACGCCGAGCATATTGTTGAAATCGTGCGCTACACCGCCTGCCAACTGGCCGACCGCCTCCATCTTCTGGGACTGTATCAACTGCTGCGCCAGGCCCTGCTTCTCCGCTTCCATCTTCGCTTTTTCCGTGACGTCATGGATTACCAGCACCATCCCCGCCAGCTCTCCGGAGCTGTTGATGATGGGAGCGCTGTTGACGGTGACGGTGCGTTCGGCGCCGCTTCTGGCCTGAAGCCTGTGCTGCCCGTGCAACTCGAGCGCCTGTCTCGCCTCGATCACGTGGTGCAGTTCCGCCATGACTTCGGACACTTCCTTGTTCCCATTAAGCTTCAGCACCTCGTCCAGTGGCTGCCATAGCGCTTCCGCCTCGCTCCAGCCGGTGAGGACCTCGGCAACGTGATTGAGCAGGACAATCCTGTTGTCGGTGTCGGTGGCGATGACACCGTCACCGATGGATTGCAGGGTGACCGTGAGCCGCTCCTGTTCCGCCATGAGGCGCTGCTCGGCGTCACGCAGTTCGGTGGAAGAGTGGTTCAGAGCATCAGCCAGCAGGTCGATCTCGTAGACCCCGCGCCGCACCGACACCTGTGCTCCCTTGCGGTCCTGCAGGTCCTGGGCGAACAGACTCAATTCGCGTACCGCCCGCAGCGGGCGCCGGACCACCACGAACATCAGCAGGGTGCCGACGACGATCCACAGGGCGCCGATCTGCAGGCTGCTGTGCCAGGTGGCCTGCTGCAACTGGTCCGCCGTCTCCAGGCTGAGGGCCATGCGCACCCAGCCCAAGTGGGTGCCGGCGGTGATCGGCGCCCAGCAAACGAGCTGGTCGCCACTGCGTTTGAGCACGGGTTTGGGCGAGGTGGGGACGGTTACGGTTCTGCTGTCATATACGAGCCGGGGGGAGGTGTCGCGTGAGGGGCGCACCACGTTGCACAACAGGTTGCCGGTGGGCTCGATGACCTGGATGGTGACCACGTCCGGCATCTGGGCCGCGTTCATCATGTGCGCCTCCAGACCGGCGTATTCCTTGATCACGATGAATCCGGCGGCGTTGTCGGCGAGGCTATGGGCGAGAACCCGCAGGTTGTCCGTGAGCGCCTGGACGTAGATCGTCTGCTGCCGGCTCCCCGTCCATCGGCCGTAGACGGCTATCATGGCGGTGAGGATCAGGGCCAGCGATACGATGATTTTGACTTCGAGGCGCTTGAACATCGGGGCGGTTATTTGGGCTGCTGTTTGTCGAGCAGGTCGAAGTCGACGCGGGCAAAGAATGCGTAATCGCGTTGGAAATCCGCCCTCACCGGGGTGTCTAGTTTGACCGCTTTCAGCATCTTGCGCCCTTGTTCGGTGCCGCCCAGACTGAGCAGGGCGGTGGTGACCGCGTCGCGAACCTTCTTGGGAACTCTTGGATGGGCGGCGAGAGGGTGGGGGGCTACCTCTTGGGTTTTCATTAGGACCCGGAACTCCTTCTGCATTTCCGGAAAGTCGTCGATCATGCTGCTGTCCAGGGTGGCTCCGGCATCGGCCTTGCCGACCAGGACGCTTTTGGCGACGTTGATGGTGGAACCGCTGAAGGAGACGTTGAAATCGATCTGCTGGCCGGAGAGCAGCGCCTGACGGGTGATGACGCTGCAGACGTTTTTCGGGCCGACGATGGCGATGGTCTTGCCCTTGAGGTCCTTGACCTGGCTGTAAGGCGAGTCCTTGCGGACAAAGACCTGGCCCCGCAGCATGTTGGAGCCCCGCACCAAAGGGATGTATTTCTGCTTCTGGTAGGCCAGGTAGAACATGTTGGGAGCAGCGTAGACGAAGTCGACATCGTCGCCCTTGGCCTCTTCGAGGAACGTGGTGATCTTGTCGTAGAGCTTGAGTTCGATTTTGACGCCGGCCTGGCGGTAGAGGTAATCCACCACCGGAGTCCAGTTCTTGTGCAGCGTTACCGCAGGGAGGTTAGGCACTACCGCCAGCGAATATACCTTTTCTGAGGCGGATGCCTGGCAGGGGAGGGTTGCCATCATGACAAAAGCAAACGCAAGACAGTGCAGCTTTGCCTTGATACCTGACATAAGAATCTCCTCGAAAGTAGTTTTTTGTGACGTGACGAAAAAGTACTCTTTGTACGAGAAGCCTGGTACTGATCCGCACCGCGTGAGGGTGGTACGGATAATCCCTGATTCTTATCGGCATCTAACCGGCTACACTTTATTCTCTTTTGTGTCGATCTTCGACCGCCCTAGCGCGAACGCAAACGCAGGTCCCCTAATAGTGAAGAGATGTTCCACATCGAAACTTTTCCCTCCTCCGTAGAGGTGATGATGGAGCTTCCGTTGTTGCCGAACCCCAGTGACTTGACCCAACCGTGGTGCATCAGACCGGATGACAGACGCTGCAGTCCCGGCAGTGCCAGAAGGTCTACCCTGCCCAGGTTTGCCCCGTGCAAACCAGCGTGAACAGTGGCCACTGCGGCTGTGGTCCCGTCGGGCGCAATCGACAGGGCGGTGATCGGGGCGCCATCACGTGGCGGCGCCAGCCGGGCCTTCTCCGTGCCCGAGCGCGCGTCCAGCAGGACGAGGCCTTCCCCTTCGGACCCGCTTTCGTCCCGAGGCGGGAGGGTAACCAGGGCGGATTTCCCGTCGGGCGACAGTGCTACCGACAAGACAAACCTGGATTTTCTTTCCCAGAGGAGCCGTCCCGTGTTGACCTCCCAGGTGATGATGCGGTAGTCGTCGCCACCTTCACTGCATGCCGCGCTGGCCACCGAGTGGTCGTCGCTTATGTGGAGCGCATGGACGAAGGATGGGAGTTGCTTCGCCAACTGGTGGATCTTGAGGTCGTTTCCGGCCGGGTCGAGCATCCTGAGCTCGCGCACCAGTTCCTTGGACGTTCGGGGATCCTGTACCAGGAGCAGGGTGCCGTCCGGCGCCATGGCGGCAGCGTGGAGGTAGGCTCCCCGCAGGTCAAGGTAACGGTTGCTGCGGTCTGCCAGTTTGACGACGCTCCCCCACCTGCTACCTAGCGCCACCAAGGCGGTGCCGTCAGCAGCCAGGGCCAGCAGTGTATTGGCATAAGCGTCGGTGGCACTGACAGTTTTCCCTTCTTGCCGGGGCAGCACAGGAAGGACCGTGGCAAGGGTGCCGTTATCGAGATCGTAAAGCCGCACGAATTCACCGACGGCGGCTGCGGCAAGCCCTCCGCGGCCCTGGGCTGCAATCGGTGCTGCCTTGCGCTGGTAACTCGGAGCGGAGAGGGGATGCACCTGGTCGCTTCCCACCAGCATGTTGAGGTTGGCGATACGCTGCTCCACCATATCTCTGCCACGCGAGGTCGGGCGCTGACGTCCCCCGGTGGCGGCCACCACCCTGGTCTCCACGTAACTGCGCAACTCCGAGACGTCGAAGCTACCGTCTCCGTTCAGATCCGCCTCTCCCGTCTCTACCCCGTACACCAGTTCGTGCGTGAAGATGCCGTTTCGGTACTTGTCCGACTCGTAGGAGAACTGCTGGCCGGCTGAGGCCGACACGATACTCGCCCCCGAACCGCGACGCAGGTCTCCAAGCAGCGCCTCCAACTGGTCGTCGCCTTGCCGGCCCGAGATCTTGGCCAGGGCCACTCTGCCACGGGGCACCTCGCGCACCACCACCGGGGTCTTCGCGACTCCGGTCGCCGTCATGCCCACCTCTTGGCGATCTTGCGGCTGGTTGCTCGCGCTGGCTGCGTAGGTGGAGGTGTCGACCTCTCCGGCGTGGCAGCTGTCAATCAGCAGTATCTTGTGCCGGGCCGGTATGGCATACAGGGCATCCTCGAGTTCGCTGAAGCTGATCGCGCTTTGTGATGGTTTGGCAAAGTCGGTGTCGGCGGTCGCGAAGTAGTAATCGAGTTTGTTGTCCAACAGCCCGTGCCCGGCCAGAAAGATTACCACGTAGTCGTTTACCGGGACGTTTCTCAGCTTCTCCAGCGATTGCAGCAGATCGGCGCGCCGGGCCGAACCGTTGGTTTTGATATCGGCGGTGACGCTGCGGTAGCGGAAGCCACTCTGCCTCTGAAAGAGGGAGGCGATGTCGGTGGCGTCCTTGTCGGCGTAGACCAGGTTGTGTTCCTTTTGCTCGTACTGCGACACCCCGGCAGCCAGTACGTGCAACACAGGCTTTTCCGGGAGGCCCGGGCGGAAGAGGTCCAGGGACTCGCGTATGCTCTCCACTCCGGAGGCGTCGACCGCGGCGATTTCCAGGTGGTTCACCCCTGCGGAGAGCTGTACCTCCAGCTTCGCCGTCGCGCCGCTCCCATCGCTGGACAGCGCTGCGGCGCCACCCCTGCCGAAGGCGGGTACCCCGTTGTCCCAGACCTTGAAGGCGCGCACCGGTTGACCATGTCCCGCCCCGGAAAGTTCCAGTGTGACCCGGTCTCCCTGCTGGGACCACTGGTCCACACGAACCTCGGGAAGGGGGGCGGGAGACTCGGCTGCCTGTGCGGTGAGACCGTGGCGCGACAACCTCTTCCGGTAGATCGTTTCGAAGGCTGCGATGCTGGCCGCATCACCTGCACCCAGCCGTTTCAGGATCAGGTCTGGGCGGTTGAAGCGCAGGTCGAACTCGTCGAAAGGCGCCATGCGCCCCCCGACGTCGAAGGCCAGGGCCCCGGAGGCGCCGGAGCTCATGTAGTAGCCGTCAGGGCTGTAGACCAGGTAACCGTTTCCGGCGACAGGAAGGAAGGTCGCTATCACCTTCAGTTCCGGGAGCTGCCACAGGGTGGCGGTCTGGTTCTCGGCGGTTAAAAGGCGGTCCTCCCGGTCGTTCACGGCCAGGGAACCAGCGGTGTTCGCCAGCGGCGCCTGGCTTACCAGGGTCAGGTCAGGCACCCGGTACAGGTGCAGCACGGTCTCCCGGGCCCCCGTTGCAACCAGCAGGTTCGACTTGGCCAGAAAGCGCAAGCTGCGGTAAGCGGGAGATGCAGTCGATGTGAGCAGCTTTCCGGAATTGGCATCCCAAAGCCTGAGAGAGCCATCTGCCCCGGAACTGGCGATGTAGGCGCCGTCACGGCTCCAGGCCACCCCTGTCACTTGCGCGGTGTGTCCTTCCAGGTAGCGCAGCACGTTACCCATGGGGAGCGACCTGATGTGGAGACGGTGGTCCACAACGAGGTCTTGGGTTGGGAAACCATCCAGCACCAGTGCATCTGCGCTGCCCCCTCCGTACCCCACAACCAGGGATGCACCATCAGGGGCGAACGCGGTAGCTTGCGGGATATCGGTCCCCTTGACACGCAGGACCGACGCACCGTCTGCCGAATTGAAGACGTCGACCCAGGAATCGGCCCGTGCTACCGACACCAGCCGGCCATCCGGGCTGGCCTCAATGCTGGTGAGCAGTCCTGCGCCGTTTTCCGTCCTGGTGGAGCGCACCACCTTGCCGGACATGGCGTCCGACCAGGCCACACCTCCCCCGATCCAGCGGGCGGAGGCGACCAGGTTTTGGCCGGGGAGGATAACGGCAAATTCAAAAGGGTCGCTGGAGAATTGGAGGGTGCTGTTCTCGAGGGGGCCCTGGGGAGTAACCCGGAGCACGCCGTGGTAGGTGCTGATGAGGGGCAACTGGTCGGTCCCGAAGGCCACCGCGTTCACATGCTCAAGGTTTGCCTGGGCAGGGCGGTAACTGCCCAGGGCTCGTCCGCTTACCAGGTCGATCTTTACTTCACCGCCGCCTGTCATCACGTACAGAAACCTGCTGTTGTCGCTGAACATACCGGTGCCGCCGAATGGGAACGAGTACGCCGGTTGCCCGGGCTGCGACGTGCGGTAAATGCGGAGCGAGTCGCCGGCGACATCTGCAGCCCACGACCCGTCGCTGGAAAACAGTAGCTGCCCCTGGACAGCAAGACCCTTGAACGGTGCGGTAAGGTCCTGGACCTCGCCGGACTTCAGGTTGATCCTGGTGCGCCCTGCGCTTCCCGTAAGCGTCCTGCCGTCTGCTGCGTATACCACGGGAGAAGTGAGGGGGAGGTAACCGGTTGTTTCCTGGCCGGTTCGGGAATCGACCAAAAAGGTGTACCCCCCCATGGCCAAGGCAAGCTGGGCCGAATCGGGGCTGAAGGCCAGGGAGACGCTCCCGTCGTAAATGTCGAGGCTGGAGGGGCGGCGCACGCCTGTAGCTGTCTCCCAGAGCACAAGCTTGGAGCCGGCAGGCCCCCTTTCCAGCGCCGCCACCCGCCGCAGGTCAGGACTGATGGCCACGGCGGTGACCGGATTCTCCGCCGGGAACTGCGCCGTCAACTGCCCGTCTCTCAAGCGCCAGATGCGGACCGCATCCTCCGCACCTGTGACCAGTAGCTTGCTCCCCGCGCTGAAGGCCGCTGACGATACGTACCCTTTGTGGCCCGAAAGTTTGCGCTGCAGCAGGTTGCTGCGCGCGTCCCATACGCCTGCGAACTCTTTCCAGGTTAGCACCAGGTAGCGCGAATCCGGGCTCAACACACCCTGTGCATCTTGCGGCTGTTGCACCACGGTGCGCACCGCGGCCTTGTCCAATTCGACCGGCGGTCCCTTGAGCACGATGTCTGTACGGAACGACGCGCCGTTGGCGCTTACGGTGCCGGTAACCAGGTTCTCGCCCGGGTGCAGTGGCACCTGGAAGGTGGCATCTCGGGTCACCGGCAGCGGTTCTTCGTCCAGAAAAAGTCTCTTTTCCCCCTGGTCTCCCTGGGACCTGAGAGCAATTTCTGCCTGCCGGCGGTCGGCCGCAACCTTGACCACTTCCAGACTCAAGGGTGGGGGGGCTGCCGACGGCGAGGCGGATCCCGCGAAGGAGTTGGTCCGGTCCCCTTCGGCCATGGCAGGAACGGTTACCGCGATTGCGAACAAGAAGGAAACCGCGGCGACGACCATACCAGCCCGTTTCCGCCCGGCAGCGCTGTCGCAGGTGGCACTACCATGCCAGGACCTGAGCATCACCGTCTCGAGTCTGCTCATCACCAGTTTGAGAAGCCCATGCATACCAGTAGTTCCTTTTCATTTCCCGGTAGGATCATCTTCCGCCATCCCCTCTTCCTCCGGGAGAGGGCTAGGGTGAGGGCGTTGGCGCTGATCAGGTACCAGTTTGAGTGAGCTGCAATGTATCACATCCGCCATGCGTATAAAACTCTGGATATAGGCTATTTAATCTGATAGAAAAGGCACCTGGCTTCAAACGGGTTCTTTCAGGTAACCGCCAATGTTTCTTTTTTTCCTCAACATACTGCATCTGAGCGACCACTACAAAAAGCTGCTCAGTGCCAATTACCCCTTCATAAAGCGCGTGTGTGTGAAGGTGGTGCATTGGCACGGAGGCTCTTTGGACGACGCCGCAGCCGACGACGCCGAGTACCTGCTGGGGCGCGTGCTGGATCAGTTCATGGCCGATGATTACCGGCGGCTGCGCACCAGCGAGATCCGCAACGTCAAGACCTTTTTCCGCAGCTGCATCGAGAACCTCTTCAAGGACATTCTGGCCGAGCGGCACGGCAAAGACCGCGGCGGCGAACGGGCCAGGGAATTCGGCGCCGTCGGCGTGCGCGTGCGTGAGCTTATGAAAAGAGGGCACACGACCGACGCCATTCACGCCGAGGTGGCATACTCCTTTGGGGGCAGCCTGTCCTGGGAAGACGTCTATGCCATGGAGCAGCGCATCAAGGGATCCAACGCCCTGCCGCCCACCGACGGCAACAAGGTCGTGCTCTCCCCACCCGAGGAGGGGGGGGACCCGGAGCCGTCGGACTTCGAGATTGTGGACGACAGGTGGAACCCGGAATGGCTTACCATCGAGAAGAGGAAGGAGCTGTTGCGCAGGGAGGTGCTGAAGGACCTCGAGGAACTGCTCGACGACGAGGGAAAGGTGATGGTGCGCCTTTATTACCTCGAGCAGCGGGAGCGCAAGTGCACGGTCAGCGACATTGCCAACTACCTGGGCAAGACCCCCAAAGCGGCGGATCACAAGCTGCGCCGCATCCTGGACGGATTCCGGAACCACCTGGCCGGGAAGGGGATCGGCCCCGACGATATCCTGTGAGCAGGTGAGGGACTATGAGCGAAGATAAAGGTCACCATAGCGGAATGCAACATGACCGCGCCGGCGAGGCGTTGGCTGCGGTCCTGCGCTCCGCGCCGCCTGAGGGGCCGTGCCTTGCTCCCGAGGAGATCGACCTGCTGGTCGAGGTGCGGGCACGGGAGGAGGTGCGCAAACGATTGATGGCGCATCTGGCAAGTTGCGACAGCTGTCTGCGCTCCTTCGGGGTCGCCGCCGAGCTTGCACGCGAGGAGCGCCTGCTGGCCCGTCGCAGGTGGCGCATTCGCGTGCCGCTGGCCCTGGCAGCGCTCCTGCTGGTGGCACTCTCCCTGCGTCTGGTCCGCGAGTCGGCAGCTCCGCGCCTGGCCATGAAGGAATTGGCGCCTCCCGTGGTGCAGCAAGTGCCACCGTCCGGGTCGGTGCCGATGCAGGCCACTCCCCCGGCACAGGCGACGGCTCCCGCTGCAGCCGTGACGCCCGGACAGCCGGCCGCGCCACAGCCTGGCGAGCCTGCCAGCGCCAAGGCCAAAGCCGCCCCTGCCGGAGGGTTTGCCCCGGCGCTGGCCGTTTTGGCAAAACTGCCGCAACCCCGTGCGGGACAAGCAGAGATGCGCTCCTTTGCCGGTTCGGCTGCCGAGTCGCGGGCCCGCGCCCGTTTCCTTGCCGGCGGAGAGCTCCTGGAAGCGAGGCTGTCCCTGGCCCGGGGCGAGCGCGAGCCTGCGGCAGAGCTGCTCCGGCAGGCGGCGACGCACCTGCAGCCGGGCGCCGGCGCGCCTGGTGACGAACTGGCCAGGCTGGTCACCGACCTGAAAAGCGCGGAGCAAAACATTCTGGCGCGCCGGATCGAGCAGCTCTTTACCCCGGTAACCCCCTCCGTCGACCCCCATGTCGCCCTCGGGGCCTGGTCGAAGGCGGTGCTGGTTGCCGCTTCGGCCAACGACCCTGCGCTTTTTGCCACCGGCTGGTTCACCGCGACCGGCAACGCCCTCGTGTCAGGCCCCTTCTCCAGCGATACCGCCGGCCTGATCCGGCAGATACTGGCGGTCGCGGCCGAGGGCGACTCGCCGATGAAGTTCAGCCGGCTGAAGGCCCTCGCCAGGAACCTGGCGGAGGTCACCCGCTAGGGGCGGCGCCAAAGCCTGCCTTGGCCGAAGAGCGGCATCCGGTCCGCAAAAAAAATGTGCGGGGGAAATGTCGGCATTTTCCGTCTCCCTTCTCAGAGTTTGCACCACGACTTTGAGTGACAGGGGGGACAGAAATGACCAGATCCGTGCTGAACCGTGCCGTAAAGAGAGAGAGTCGCGCAGCGGGTAGCGGCAGCCTGCGGCTTAGATTGCTTTGGCTGTCACTGCTTCTTTTGTGCGTCGCCAGCATGACCGCATGTGGTGACCGGGCAAGACGCCGGGAGGCTGCGCTCGCCGCAGCCGCAGGGGAGGCGTCCGTTGCTGCCTACCAGGTCCAGACGGAACATGCGCGTGCCAAGAAGGCCATGGCCGCTCCCGCCGCGGTGATGGCGCCGCCGGCCGCCGGGGCGTACCGCATGGCGGGAATGACGGCTGCTCCTGCCCCGCCCCCTCCCTCGAGCTTCAACACCGAGGAGTACTCCCGTATCGAGGCAAACCGGTTTCTCGAGGTGCTGAAAAACCCGCTTTCCACCTTTTCCATCGACGTGGATACCGCCTCCTACGCCAACGTCCGCCGCTATCTCAGCGGTGGCACCCTTCCTCCGCCGGATGCGGTGCGTATCGAGGAGCTGGTCAACTACTTCGGCTACGACTATCCCCAGCCCCGGGGCGATATCCCCTTTGCCTTCAGCTCCGAACTGACCGACGCACCCTGGCAGCCCGGGCACAAGCTGCTGCGCATCGCCCTGCAGGGGCGCAAGATCCCCACCGAACAGCTGCCCCCCGCGAACCTGGTGTTCCTGGTCGACGTCTCCGGGTCCATGGCCGAGGCCAACAAGCTGCCGCTTTTGGTCAAATCGTTCAAGATGCTGGTCAGACAACTGCGCCCTCAGGACCGCGTCGCCATCGTCACCTACGCGGGGCAGGCCGGGGTAGCCTTGCCCTCGGTCGCCGGCTCCGAAAAGGCCACCATCCTGGCAGCGCTGGACGGGCTTGTTGCCGAGGGGAGCACCAACGGAGGAGAGGGGATCCAAGTCGCCTACCGGATCGCCAAGGAGCAGTTCATCAAGAACGGCAACAACAGGGTCATCCTGGCGACCGACGGCGATTTCAACGTCGGCGTCAGCGGTGAGGGTGAACTGGTGCGCCTGATCGAGACCAAGCGCAACGACGGCATCTTCCTGAGCGTCCTGGGCGTCGGCATGGGGGACTACAAGGATTCCCGGATGCAGAAGCTGGCCGACCGTGGCAACGGGAACTACGCCTACCTCGACAACCTCATGGAGGCGCAGAAGGTACTGGTGCGCCAGTTCGGCGGCACCATGATGGCCATCGCCAAGGACGTCAAACTGCAGGTCGAGTTCAACCCGGCCAAGGTGAAGTCCTACCGGCTGATCGGTTACGAGAAGAGGGCGCTCAGAAACGAGGACTTTGCCGACGACAAGAAGGACGCGGGGGAACTCGGTTCCGGTCACACGGTAACCGCGCTCTACGAGATCGAACTGGCCCTGCCGGGCGCGGCGGGGAGCCAGGAGCTCACCTACCAGACGACCCAGGTGAAGGAGGCGGCCTACCGGTCGGACGAACTGGCCCTGATCCGCTTCCGTTACAAAAAGCCCGAAGGTGACGACAGCGTTGAGCTGGTGGAGAAGGTGAGCGCGAGCGCCGTCTCCTTGCCGCAGGCCTCCGAGGCTACCCGGTTTGCCGCCGCCGTGGCGGAATGGGGACTGCTGCTCCAGGATGCGGAAGACCGGGGGAACGCCTCGTACCAGCAGGTGCTCGAACTCGCCCGCGGAGCGCGTGGCGCCGATGAGCACGGCGACCGGTCCGAGTTCGTCCGCCTGGTCGAGGCGGCGGAAGTCATCGGGAAGAACTAGAAGTTCAGCTCCCTCAACCAGCAGACCATACCGCCCCAGCCCCCACGACGTTGAGGGCTGGGGCGAGGGGGAGACGGCCCGGCGCCGGAGGATATGTATGAAGACTCTGACAGTAGCCGTTCTGCTGGTTGCGGCCTGGGTGGCGCAGGGAGCCGCGTCGGCGGTGCGGTGCGACATGAAGGAGCTGGCGCGCTCCGAGGGTAAAAGAGAAGGGGACCTCCCCAGCGTGGCGCTCAGGGACACGGTATTCGTCTGCGCCGGCATGGAACCCTTTCTTCCCGAGACGTACGACCAGCTCGACAAGGACCTTTTGTTTCTCAGGGCCCGGCACTACGCCCTGGATGAATTCGCCAGCCGGTATCCCGGGCTCCCTGCCGCCAGACTCAAAAAGCTCTGGGAGTACGTGCAGGAACTGAAGGCCGCCCAAAGGGAGCCGCAACCTACACCATAAATGCCCACCTTCGACGCAATCGATCTTGAAATTATCCTCGTATTGAGTAAACTGCGGGCTGCCAAATACAGTCCGTAACCGGTAGAACGCGTGTGCTACTCCTGGCGGCTGTTGGTGATACTGAAATACCATTAACCGCTCTGACTCAGGGGTTGCCTATGCCTGTCAAAAGTTGGATCTTACTTCTGTGTCTGCTGGTATTCACCGGGTGTGCAGCGGGTGGCGCCCGCTTGCAACCCCCAACCGGTACCGGCGAAGAGGAACAGGCCAAGGCGCTGGCGGAGGTCCTCAGGGCCCAGGCAGAGATGGAGGCCCGGGAAAGGCAAATGGCCAAAGCCCGTGCTGAAGCCGAGTCGGCACAGAGAAGCGCGCGGGAGGCAGCCGAAGCTCCCTCGGCCGCCAAGGAAATGCTCGCGCGCCGCAGACTCCAGGCGTCGTGCCAGCGCGAGCTGGCCGAGGTGTACGGCATCGAACTGAAGATGAAAGGGATGGATCCGAACCGGGAAGATAGGGTGAGAAGCCTCCCCGGCGCGACAAGCAGCAATCCTGCAAAAGGTGGCGACCAGGCCACCACGTTCGACCCCTCCATGACCCCGGTCCAGGCGCTGGCCTACCACAGGGGCGCCGTGTCCGGGTTGTTGAAACGGACCGGGGTGGCAAACCCCGAACTGGCTTTCGGCTTCAACGGGCTGGCCGGCGCACTGCGCCAGACCGGGAACTACCCCGAGGCCGAGAACTGCTACCGCCTGGCCCTCCAGGTTATCGAGCTCGCCATCAGGGACGGGCATGCTCCCTCCGGGCTGCAGCAGTTCCCCCTCGAGCTGGACGAAAAGGGGTTCGACCGGGAGGAGGCGGCCAGGGAATTCGTTACGGTGGCGCCGGAATTGAAGACCAGCCGCCGGGTCGAGGAGCGTGAGCTCCCCCCGGATCCCGACATCCTGTCCAAATGCAAGGTGGCCGAGGCCGCCGTCCGCAACAACCTCGGGGTCCTGTTGCGCGTCTGGGGCCGGTACGAGGAGGCGGACAAGGAATACGAAACCTCCTGGCGCATCGTCAAGGAGAAGCTGGGCGAGGGGAGCTTCGAGGCTGCGGTGCTGCGAAACAACATCGGCCTTCTCTACGATGTCACCGGACGTATGGTGGACGCAGAGACGACCTACAGCAAGGCCTTGGCCATTCTCAGGGAGGGGGGGGGCTCACAGGCGGCGCGTCTGGCCGCGGTCACCAACAACCTTGCCGGCCTCTACCTGGAGAAGGGGAAAACCGAGCCTGCGCAGCGGTTGCTGCTGGAATCCATCAGGCTGATCGAGGAACAGCACGGGCCGGTCTCCGCCACCGTCGGTCTGCGTCACTACAATCTGGGCTGGGTCTACCACCTGCAGGGGAAGGAGCCGGAGGCCGAACAGGAACTGCAACAAGCCCTTGCCATCGCGACCCTCGTGCAGCAACCGGCCCTGACCTGGGCGGTGCAAAGTGCCTACGCCAAGGTGCTGCTGGCCCAAGGGAAACCGGGCCCGGCGACACTCCTTGCCAAGAGTGCGGTGAACAGGATCCAGGCCATGCGTCAGGATATGGCAGGCTCCGGGGTGAAGCATGCAGGCGTGTTCCGCACCACGGTAGAGGGAGTGTACCGCCAGCTGGCGGCGCTGCTGGTGGCCCAGGGGCGACTCCCGGAGGCGGAGCACGTCATGGAGCTGCTCAAGGACCAGGAGTTCTCACAGTTCGCCCGCCGCTCGGCCGAGTCCGCCGGGCTTGCCGCCGGCCGGGTGACCCTGACCGGGTACGAAAACGACCGGCACCAGGAACTGGAGCGCGCGGCCGCCCCCCTGGGCGCCCTCTCGGCGCGTCGCAGCGCGCTGAAGGAGAAAACCCCGCGCTCTCCCGATGAGGAGGCCGAGTACTTGAGGCTGGGCAAGGAGATCGACCAGGCGGCCAAGGCCTTCAACGCCACCCTGGTCCGGGTCTGCGCCTCCTTCGGCGCCGAGCGGCGCAGGGAGAAGGAAGAGGTGCGCGAGGCAGTCGGCATCCAGGCCGATCTCGCCGAACTCGGGGCGGGGGCCGTCGCCGTCTACACCATCGTCGACCAGGAGGAGTTGACGCTGCTCCTCATCGCCCCGAAATACCGCCGTGCCTTCACCCGCAAGGTGGGCTCGGCTCAGCTTGCCGACAAGATCTTCGCCTTCCGCAGGCTTTTGCAGCCCGATGCCGCCGGGGTGCTGCGCGACCCGGTCCCCGCGGCCCGGGAACTCTACGACCTGGTGTTTCGTCCCCTGGCACCCGAGTTGGAGGCCGCCGGCGCGCAGACGATCCTTTGGCACCTGGACGGCCCCCTGCGCTACCTCCCCCTGTCGGCCCTCCACGACGGCAGCGACTTCGTGGTGGCCCGCTACCGCAACGTCCTCTACACCTCCGCCAGCAAGGCAAGGCTCAAGGACCGGCCGGCCGGAACCTGGCGGGTGCTCGGTCTCGGGCTCAGCCAGCCGCGCACGGTCCTGGGGAGAAGCTACAGCCCGCTTCCGGGTGTGCCGGAGGAGCTAAAGGGGATCGTCAGGAGCGCCTCGGCTCCCGGCGGGGTCATCCCGGGCGATGCCTACCTCGACGATGCCTTCACCTGGGAACTGCTGCGGGGGCGGCTCGAGGATGCCGGAAGCTACCCGCTGGTTCACATCGCCAGCCATTTCCATTTCGAGACCGGTGACGACTCGAGCAGCTACCTGGTGCTGGGCAACGGTACCCCTCTGACCCTGAGGGAGGTGGAGGACCAGGTGAACCTCTTTGCAGGGGTGGACCTGCTGACGCTCTCTGCCTGCGAAACCGCCGTGGGGGGGGGGAAGGACCAGGACGGGCGCGAGGTGGACGGGCTCTCCATCCTGGCCCAGCGCCAGGGGGCCAAGGCCGTGGTCGCCACGCTTTGGCCGGTGGCGGACCCCAGCACGTCCACCCTGATGCAGCGCTTCTACCGGTTGCGCGAAGAGAAGCGCCTTTCCAAGGCCGAGGCGCTGCGGGAGGCCCAACTCGAACTGCTGCGAGGCGCGAACTCCCCTGGGGCGGGTGAGGGCGAACGGGGTGCGGTGAACCTGGCCCGCGTGGCGGCGCGGCCGTCGGCAAAGGCGGAGCCCGTCGATCCCGGCAGGCCCTACGCCCACCCGTATTACTGGGCGCCGTTCATCCTGATGGGTAACTGGCAGTAGCCCGCCAGCCACTGACGGTGTGGCCGACTGGCAAGGGTGATCTCGTTCCCAAGGTCCGCCTTGGGAACGCAAAGCCTCGCTCCGACTTCCCTCGGTTGCAAAGCTGGAGCTTTGCACCATATGGGGTTCCCAAGCTGGAGCTTGGGAACCAGGAAATACCAACAGCATTCGCTAATAGAGCCTTAAAGAAGGAGTAGCAATGAGTTTTGTCCCCACCTTCTGGCGCGACCGCATCCTGCGTGCCCACTTCCTGGTCAACCTGGGCATCGGGGTCCTGATCGCCCTGGTGTTCACCGTGACCGCCACCACCCAGTGGGGCGAGGTGCTTTTGAACGCCGCCTTCGACGTCATGGTCCGGTACGAGCACAGCAGCCTCACCGCCGATGCGCAGGGAAAGAGCCCGCTTTTCTTCGTGGAGATCACCCCTCAGGAATACCGGCAGTGGGGCGAGCCGCTCATCACCCCCCGCGACCGGCTGGCGAGCCTCGTCGAAACGGCGTGGCAGAAGGGGGCGCCGGTAGTGGCGCTCGACGTCATCCTCGATAAACCGGACCTGCTCGATCCTGCCGGCGATGCCAAGCTGCGCGGGCTCTTGGAGCGGATGCTGAGGGAAAACGCGCGCACCCAGGTCGTCCTTCCGGTCCGCGTCGGAAGCGAGGGAGACCTGCGCCCGCACCTCTTCGAGGACCTGCTGGAGCGCCGCACGGCCGACGGGCGCAAGATCCTGCACCGTGCGGCCCCCATCGTCGTTGCCAGCGAGAGCGACCTGCTGAACCGGTTCTGGGGCGCCTACGAGGTCGGCCGGGACGCACACGGCAAGCCGCAGATCATCTGGAGCCTCCCCGTCGTGGCGGCAGCACTGTACCATGATGCGCGCAGCGGCACTGCTGCGGCGAGCGCAGAACTGGACCGTGCGGCGGCGGCCCTCTTGGCGGCCGGCTCCAGGGAACCCCGTGAGGCGCACGGCAGCGAGGGGGAGGGGCACCATGTCAGCATCGGCACGTCCCTCATCCATCTTTCCGCGCTTCAGACGGGACCCGCCCCCGAGGCGGCCACCACCATGTACCTGGCCGGGGAATCGCACTCTCTCCCCTACACCCAGCGCATCCGCTTCCTGATCCCTGCCGGGGTCCGCGACCGGCGCGACGCCGGCAACTTCCGCCCCGGCCTCTCCCCCGACTCCCTCGCGGGCCGCATCGTCCTGATCGGCAACGGCAGCCCCGAAACCGGCGACATCCTCGCCACGCCGGTGGGACGCATGCCCGGGATGTTCCTGATCGGAAACGCCATCAACACCATCGTGTCCGGGAAGATGCCGGTGCACCTGCCGGCCTGGCAGCATTTCGCCATCGAGGCCCTCATCATCGTTTTCGCCGCCTGGCTGTTTCTGCATTTTCACTCCACCCTGGCCCAGATCCTGTCGTCGCTTGTTTTCATCGTGCTGCTGGTGCCATTCAGCTGGGCCATCTACCAGCAGTGGGGGCTCTTTTTCAACTTCCTCGTCCCCGTGCTCGGCATGCAGTTGCACAAGACGGCCGACGGCTTCGAGGAGATGATCGCCTCCCGGGGGAAGAAGCACCACCATCACCATTAGGAGGAGCTTGGTCATGAAACAACGCACTCTCTGCCTCGCTGCAGCGGCTTTCTTTGCGGTCGGCGCCCTTCCCGGGGTCGGTACCGCTCAGGACGTCGGCATGTTCCTGGGCGACCAGCCCGACTGCAGGATCATCGGTCCCACCGTTAGCCGCAGCTGCACCAAGGACGCTGCAGTGAAGGCCGGTGACGTCATCGAGACCAAGGTGAAGGCCGCCGCGCTTCCCATACAGTGGCTCTCCCCTGAGTTGGTGCGCCTGGACCCGGTGCAGCGCGGATACCGCGTGGCGTTCTCCCCGCCTCCCGGGGGGAGCGGCGTCCTGGCGGTGTTGGGAGACCTGGTGGGCTTTGCGCGCCATGCGGGGCGCCAGACGCACCGGGCCGCGACCCGGGGCCCCGAGGTCGAGCCGCCCCGGCTCCCTGGCGCCGCGGCTACCCTGCTCCCCGGGCAGCGGGTGAGCTTTCGCTGGTGTAGCAAAGAGGCACACAAGCTCGTGATCCGTGACGCCGGCGGGGCCACCGTCCGTGAGATCGAGGTGGCGCCAGGGACGCGGGCCATGAGCGTAACCCCGGAGGAGTTGGGGATGGTGCCAGGGGTGCCCTATCGGTGGGAACTCACTGGTGCCGGCGAGGAGGGAAGCATCCGTCTGCTTGGTGGGCCGGCCGCCAAGATGGTGGCGGATGCACTGAACGCCGTAGACCGGGAGGAGGGAAGCGCCGCGGAAAAGGGGCTCCGGAAAGCTGCCATGGTCAAGTTTCTCTCCGACAACTACGGTGGCGAATTTGCTTTTGGATGGCTGCAGTATCAGTTGATACAAGAGCTTCCCGCGGGCCTCGCCGCCGGCGACAGGGCTGCGGCGCAGCTTATGGAGGCGGGCATCCTGCACTGCCAATAGCTTTTCCGGCCGGATGCCTTGGCCGTTGCCGCCGTCCCCCTGCTGGCGGAGAAGATAATTTCGAAAAAAAGAGGGGGAAAATGCGGCAGGTTGCGTCCTGATCTAGTGAGAGCATGGTGCTGCGAGGCAGAGGTGACGCCGCCGCGGCTGATCGATGCAGCAGTACGGTAGATGCGCGTGTCCTGAGTAAGTACAACAGAAGTGAAAAGTGTTTCTTTTATTGCTGCGAATTATCTTATTCTAATCATTTTGCGGTAGTCAATGTCAGAGAGGAACCTGTTTACTTAAAAAAATAAAGTTACAAAGTAATTAATTTTAGTTGTTGTCAGCTTGATGGTACGTTATTATTTGCGGCACGCACACTATCGTGTGTGAAATTACTGATTGGAGGGTAACTTATGAATTGGAAGGCAGGTCTGATGGTTCTTACTCTAGGCGCGTTTATCTGCAGTCCTCTTTTTTCCGGCACAGCATCGGCTGCCGAGAAAAAGGTCAAGAAGCAGACTTCGGTTGCCAAGAGTGCAAAGACAAGAGGCGAGGCGGACGAGAACATCAAACACAAGTCCGACCAGAACGACCCCAACGCGAAGATCGAAGCCCCTGCCAAAAAGGGCGGCAAAACTCGCGGCGGCTATTGCGATCTTACCGTCGACAACTGGACTCCCTGGAAAATCCAGGTCTATGTTGAAGGCGACTACGTGGGCCTGGTTTCCAGTTACGGCAAGGCTGACGGTTTCTACTCCAGAGGTCCCCTGGTCGTGTACGGCGTGGCGGAATTCGACGACGGCTCGCGTAAGTCTTGGGGCCCTGAGGCAATCTACTGCGATGACAACTTTACCTGGAAACTCTCCAGGTAAGAGCTCAAGCTGTTCAGTGAGTTCCAATAGCCCCGGCGTCGTACCAGCCGGGGCTATTTTTTTCCTTCACAATTTTCCGGCTCCATGGTGCGGCTTGCCCGGCACGAAAAAAAGTACCCGGCAAAACGGCCCGCTGTCCGTCTTACCTATGGAAATTGATTTCTCATAGGAAAGGGAGGAGACCGATGTTACGCGTGTTGCAGGCCGTAGTTCTGGTAATCACCGTTTCGTTGCCGCTTGCCCCGGCGTTTGCGGTCCAGGAGGTCTATGTCGGGACGCTGGACCTTGTGGAAGTATCAGGCAGGGACTGCCGCGGCTACACCAACTCCCGCCCCATCGAACTCGTCCTGGAACGACGCCAGGGGGGGGCGCTGACCGCGATCGAGGGATATCTGTACGGTCCCCAGATGGAACCCGGGCGCATAAGGGGCACGGACCCGGCCCATCTCACGGTGGTCTACCCCGGGGCTGACCGCTCCTCCGGGGAACACAGGTTGAGTCTTTCCTTCGACCACGACGTCCTCTCCGGCGAGATGCGCGAGGCGCACCTGGATGCCGCCGCGGATGGCTGCAACTTCGACCGGGCCTTTATCACTGCGCTCAAGGCGGATGCGCTCCTTGCATCCAAGAAGGCGGACAACGCCCGGCAGCTGTTCCGTGCCAGGGAGCTGGAGCTTGAAGCCTGGCGGTATTTGGAATCCTCCGCATACGAGCAGGCCGAAGCAAACCTGCTCCAGGCCCTGGAGATCAGGAAGAGGATCTACGGTGAGGAGGCCGCCGAGGTGGCCACGGGACTGGCCGAACTGGGCAAGCTTTTCCGGCACACGGGCGATTACCAGAAGGCGGAACAGAATTTACTTGCCGCACTGGAAATGCAGGAGAGATTCCCCGGGAAGGAAAGCTCCGAGTACGTAGAGACGCTGAGGCAACTGGGCTACTGCTATTTTGCGGGTGGGGTAATCTCCAAGGCCGAACGGATGCTCAGGGAGGCGCTCGAGATCAGGGAGAAGATGCTGGGCCGAAACGACCCGGCCGTGGCCGTGATCCTGCTTGATCTGGCGCCGGTCCTGGTGGCCGGGGCCCAGGTCATCGAGGCGGAAATATTCCTGAAGCGGGCCTTGGAGATCGTCGAGTACAGCTACGGTCCCGTTCATCGGGAAGTCATCACGGTTGCGACCTACCTTGCTGCCTTTTACGAAGAAACCGGCAGGACCGAGGAGTCCCTGGCGCTCTACCGCAAAAGCCAGGACATTCGGGAACAGATCGATCCTGACGGCGCCGAAACCCTGCAGGGCATGGTCGACCTGGGGGGCAAATACCTCGCTGCGCGCCGGTACGACGACGCCCTGAAGTGCGGCAGGTCCGTCCTGGAAACGCGGGAGAGGCTCTTCGGCAGCGAGCATCTCTCAGTCGCCGCCACCCTCGATTTTCTGGCGGGAATCTGCACCTCTGCCGGCCGCCCATTGGAGGCGGAGGCTCTCCTGCGGCGCTCCTTGAACCTGAAGGAGAAACTTCTCGGTCAGGGCAGCAAGGAATACATCCAGGGCGTCTATGCCCTGGCAAACCACTACTTCAATAACGGCCGTAAGGCGGAGGGAAAAGAACTCATCATGCGCATGCTCAAAAGCGGCAATATGGTGATCCCGCCTGCAGGATGAGTTCTAACCTAGGCGGCAAGCTGTCAGTGTCGGGAAAACGTGGTTGCCAATTAGAATTAAATCATTGTTTTTGCTGTGGAGACAGTCATTAAGGCCATTGGATTTGCGTTGACCTGTATTCAGCCCGATGGTATACAGTCACCTGTTGATGCGCCCGTTTTATAACGGTTCCTGATATTTGAGGAGGTACTGTATGCTGCAGCGTATGCTTGTCGTTGTGTCCTTGTTACTCGCGATTTCCCAACCGGCCCTTTGCGCCAGTCAGGCCTCCTCTCTTTTCCCACAGGTGGCCATGGTGAAAAATGTCATGCCAGCCGTCGTCGGCATCGGCATCGACAAACGGACGCGGGTCGGTTACCGCTTCTCCGGTAACGACTCGTACTGGAATGAATTCCAGAAGTACTACAAGCAGGAGGAGAAGCAGTTCCGCCAGAAGGGACAGCCGCAGTGGGAAAAGGGACAGGACACCATCACCGTGGAGGATATCGCCGTGGTCGGCTCGGGGTTCATCGTTGCCAAGGACGGCACCATCGTAACGGCACAGCATGTAATCGACGGCCACCGCTCTGTCTACATCACCACCTGGGACAACAAGGTGTACCGTGCCAAGCTGGCCCGGCAATCCAAGGAGGATGATATTGCCATCCTGACCATGGAAGTGGGGGGAGGGAGCTTCCCCTTCATGCCGATGGGGAACTCGGACAACCTGGAGATCGCCGAACCGGTCATCGCCATCGGCAACCCCTTCGGGATCACCTTCACCGTCACCAGCGGCATCGTGAGCGCCCTGAACCGCACCCTGGGGGAGGGGACGAGGAAGCTGATCCAGACCGACGCGCCGCTCAACCCCGGCAACAGCGGAGGTCCCCTTTTGAACCTGAACGGCGAAGTGATCGGGATCAGCGATGCCATCTACAGCCCGGGCAAGGGCGTAGACGGCGAGGCGTTCAACGTGGGGCTCGCCTTTGCGGTGCCGGTCAACCGGGCGAAGGATCTCCTGGCCGCTGCGACTCCCGCCCCGGGATCGGGATCCGGGGGCGGTGTCTATCTGGGCATCGGTCTCAAGAACAGTGCGCAGGACGCCGTCGTCGACAGCGTCGATGAGGGGAGCCCGGCGGCGCGCGCGGGGATGGAACCCGGCGACCTGATCGTGGGTGTTGACGGGCGCAGGGTTGCCGGTGCGGATGCGGTCCTCAGGCTCCTGCGCGGCAAAAAGCCCGGGGAGACGGCGACGCTCACCATCGCGCGCGGCGAGAAGCTCATGGAGATCCGGGTCAGGCTCTCCCAGAGGGAGGAAGGTTAGAGGTGAGGGGGCGGACCGGGGCCTCTCCCCCTGTTACCTTCGCCCCTTACGGGCTATCGCGGCGGGCCCGGCCTGCCCGGGATCGATGCGGCGGCGGCCCCGGACAGGGGTGCTCGCGGCAGTGCCGGAACACGAGGTGAGAAGGATGAGGTTTGTGCGACCTCTTTTGTTGCTGCTGCTGTGGGGCGTCGCCTGGCAGGGGGCGGCCCGTGCGGAGGGGGACCCAAAGGACAGCTACGAGTGGTGGAAACAGTACGCCGTCAAGGGGGAGCCCCTGGTTGCCGGGGCCGAGCGGGTGTTCGCCCGCGTGCTGGCAGCCGCCGACAAGTCGGAGGCGCGGCTTCCCCGGCTGCTCGTCATCGACGGAGCCAAGGACACCTATGCAGCGGCGCTTCCCGACGGCACCATAGTCCTCTCCCTGGACGGCATCCGCGCCTGCCGGGCCGGCGTGGACCAGGGCAAAGGTGATGCCAGGCTCGCCTTTATCCTGGGGCACGAGCTCTCCCATCTCTCCAAGAACGATTTCTGGCACCTGAGGGCCTACCGGGCGGTGCTGGAGTTCGCCTCCGGCGGCAAGGACGAGATCGGGTCGGTGGCCCGCTTCCTGGAGCAGGCAAGCGACGTGAAGCAGGGCCACAACCTCGAGGTGACCAAGGTCAAGGAGCTGCAGGCCGACAGCTACGGCATCGTTTTCATGGCCATGGCCGGCTATGATCCCCACGCGGTAGTCGATCGGGACGGCACCAATTTTTTCCGGGACTACCTCGCCCAGATCGCCGCGCAGTTACCCTCCAAAGATGACGAGCACCCGACCGCCGAGCAGCGGGCCGAGTTTCTCAAATCACAGCTGCTGCAGGTGGCCGACGAGGTCGAACTGTTCCATATCGGCGTGCGCTTCTACCAGCAGGGGGGGTACGACGAGGCCATCACCTACTTCACGCAGTTCCGGGAACTCTTCCCGGCCCGGGAACTCTTCAACGACATCGGCCTTTGTTATTACCAACAGGCGCTGGAGCGCCTGTCCCGATGCGACGCGTCGCTTCCCTACCGATTCAAGCTTCCTGCCTTATTGGACACCGTCACCCTGGCGCAAGCCACGGTCACCACGGTCACCAGGGGAGGCAAGGGTGAGAGGGGAGAAAACGTCATCTGCCAGGAGGACGGGGAGTTTCGCGCCGACATCGATCAGGCGGTGCGGCACCTGGAACTGGCGCGGGAGAGGGACCCTTCCTACCTCCCGGCCCGTCTGAATCTCGCCTCGGCCGCTATCGTGGCAGGGGACAACGCCAAGGCACTGGCCGCCGTGGAGGAGGCCTTGCGTCTGCAACCCGGGAAGCCGGAAGCTCTGGCTGTGAAGGCGGTCGCCCTCTACCTCTTTGGCGCCGCAAACGGCGTCGACACCGTTCAGCCGGCGCGCTCCATCCTGACCGGGCTCACCGCCTCCCCGGCCCCCTTGCCGGACGCCTTCTACAACCTGGCGGCGCTGGAGCGGGAGCGGGGAAAGGCGGACCTGGTGCCGGCGTACCTGGAGCGTTTTCTCGCGCTGGAAGGCACCGGGGGGTATGCGGCGGCTGCGCGCCGGCAACTCGGCCGGCAGCCCCAGCCCCGGCCCGCGCCGCGCACGGAGCAACCCAAGTCGCCCATCGCGCTGGGCCAGTTGCGCGTTGCTGCCGGTCAGACGCTCGCCGGGATGAACCGGAGGGAATTCGTCATCGGCAACGACGACTGGGCCCTCTATCGGGGGAAGGGGATGCTCGCCCTGGTGCGAATCGACCGTGCCTCCGGATTCCAGACCGTGGAGATGGTCGAAGTGGCGCAGGCAAAACCGGTCAGCGCCGAGCTCTTCCGCGCCGCCCAGGGCGCCCCGCGCCGCGAACTTGCCGGCAACTCCGGCACGGTGCTTGTCTACGACGGTTTCCTGGCCGACGTGGAGGGGGGCGAGATCCGCAACCTCACCTTCTTCAACCGTAATGGCATCTAGGGGCGGATGGTACAACGATCCGGCTGCCGGCCGGGGAGGACGAAAACCAGGGTGATGAATAATGAGCGTTGAGACGTGGAAGAGGCTGGCTGCCGTACTGTTCCTGCTTGCGGCGTCGTTGCCGATTGCCCGATGCAGCGAGGAAAGCGCTTCCTCCAGTACTGCGCAATCGTCTCAGGCAACGGCACCGGCGCCGGCGCCCGCGCCTGCTGCCAGTCCCGGCGTCAAGGAAGCGGAAACGCCGCAGCCTGAGCCGGGGTCGGAATTGCACCAACCCGGGTCCGGCAAGCGCCAGTGGCCCAGGGAAATCAGGGTATTTGCCTTGATGGAGCGTGACGATCCCCAAACGTGGCTTCCGGCGGCGTGTTTCCTTTGGCCCGTGCCCCTCGTCGTGCTGCGACTGTGGCGGGACAGGAGGGGCCGCGTCCTGTCGGGCATCCTGGAGTTGTGCGGATGCTGCCTCACCGCGTGGTTCCTGGGCTCGCTTGCCTTTTCCGACTGGTGGCGGCTCTGCATTGGCTGGTATCTGGGGGGTGCCGCGCTCCTTATGCACCTCACCGCCACGGTTGCCGGCTTTTTCCGTCGCAGCGCCCCCGTGCACTAAAGTCGCGCCGCCTTGCGCCGGCGTTGAGCTTAAGCAGAACAAATCGAAGGTACGGTAAACAAAGGGAGGAAACAGATGACCAAGAGAATACGCCGCTTGCTACTGCTGGTATGCTGCTTGAGCTGGTGCCTTTGCGCGCTCCCCGCCTACGCCGCCAAGCACGCACTCTTGATCGGCATTGCCGACTACAAGGCCACCAGTGGTTTCAGCGACCTGGACGGGACCATCAACGACATCGAGCTGGTGCGGACGCTGTTGAAGGAGCGTTTCGATTTCAAGGACGCGGACATCAGGGTGCTCAAGAACGCGGAGGCAACCCACGAAGGGATCCAGCGCGCCTTTGCCGAACTGGAAAAGAAGGTGGCCAAGGATGACATCGTCTATATCCACTACTCAGGCCACGGCTCTCTCACTCCCAACCTCAACGGGATGAAGAAGCCCCGATTCGAGGGTGGCATTGCCTACGATTCCACCTGGGTCCCCTTCGGTTCGCGGCCCAAGCCGGAATCCCTCCCGGCCGGGGCGGATGCCCGAAAGCTCGACTACTACGACGTCCTCAACGAGGAGGTGGGGGAGTGGCTGCTGCCGATCTATCAAAAGACCGACAACATCGCCTTCGTCTCCGACTCCTGCCATTCCGGCAACATGACCAGGGGAGGGGGGGAGGCCCCCAAGGTAAGGGCCATCGACATCGATATGCGCAAGCACCCGCTTGGACCGCGCATCTTCAAACACGCCGATGTGACCGGAGTCGTAGTCGGTGCGGCGCGCGAGGACCAGCAGGCGGGCGAGTACGAGGCACCCGACGGCAAATCCTACGGGCTTTTCACCTGGAACTGGGTCCAGGCCCTCAACAAGGCTGATCGCGGCGAGACCTGGGAGGACGCCTTCAAACGCACCCTGGCCTTGATCGGTAGCGAACGTGACACCCGGCAGCATCCGCAGATCCAGGGCAAGGTGAAGCGCGCCATTTTTGCCGGCGATTTCCCGCCGTCCGTGCGCAGCGTCTCCGTCGGTGGGGTGTCGGCGAACGGCAAGACCCTCAAGATGAAATTGGGAACCTTCGCGGGCATTACGGCCGGCTCCGTCTACAAGAAGAAGGATGGTGAAGGCTCCTTCGTCATCAAGTCCGTGAAAGCCTTTGATAGCGAGGGAGAGGTGACCAGCGGGAGCTTCAAAAACGGCGACCTGGCCGTTGAGGAATCCCACGCCTACCCCTACACACCGCTCAAGATCTTCATTGCCGAGGATCCGCAGATGGTGAGTCCCGCCGAACGCAAACAGGATAAGGCCCTGGTGGCCACGTTGAAAAGGGAAGTGGCCACGCTTCCCGGGTACCAACTGGCCGGTTCCCAGAAAGATGCCGATTTCATGCTGATGGTGATCCGGCCCATGCGCAAGGACGGCAAGCTGGTCTACGAGACCCGCAAAACCAACAGACCGGCACCGACGCTGCCGATGGCCGACAGGAATGCCAAAGCGGAAATTTGGGCGCTTACGCCGGATGAACAGCCGACTGTTGAGAATATGCAACTCCAGCCGCCCGACGAGAAGCGCGCGGTCGAACTGGTTGTGGAGAACCTGAAGAAGGTGTCCCGCATCCGTGAAATCAAGCACCTCGGTGCGGGCGGGCGCGCTGGTGAGCCGGTGGTCGAGCTGTTCGTTACCCGGTACACCCCCGATCCCTCGTGCCAGGGCGAGCAGTGCCTCGATGTTCCTGACGAAAAAGCCACGGGGCGTTTCAGACCTGTAGCGACGGTCCCCGCCCATCAGTTCCAGGGGAACCAGATAAAGCGGGGTGAAATCCTCACTTTTGCCGTGAAAAACAACACCCAAAACGACCTCTACTGCTACCTGCTCGACATTTCCCCGGCCAAAGGAAAGATCGAGGCGGTGTATCCCAGGGTGGGTGACGATAACGCGGTCGTCCTGGTCAAAGCGGGAAGCAGGCGCAACTTCGGCGAAGTCGCCGGAATTCTCATTGAGGACCCGGGGGAAGACATCGTCAAGCTGATCGCTTCGCAGATGCCGCTCGATGTTTCCCTGTTCGAGCAGACCGTCTTTGCAACCCGCGGCGCAACCAAGGGTGAAGGCAACCCCTTGGAGGATTTCCTGGCGAGGGCCATGGGAGGGGCCAGCAGGGGGGGCATCTACACGAATAACAAGCGGGCCCAGTGGGGAACGGTGCAGTTCAGCTACGAAGGGATCTAGCTGCCCGGTAAGCTGCGGCACCGTCTCCGGCTACCCGCAATCTCTTTCGCGTCTCGGCACGAACAGAAATGGCCCCTTCGCCATGTGAAGGGGCCATTTTCATGCGTCCAGATCGACTTGCGGCGTAAGCCGAAGAAGTTCGTTGTTACTCCCGCTACTCCCCTGCCTGTGCCTCCCTCACCAGGTCGAGCAGCACCCGGAAGGCATCGGTTATCTGCAGGGAAATCTCTCTTCCTTGATCGCCATGCACCTCCTGAATCACCCCTTTTTCGTCGTAGCTGACTTCAATGCTCCCTACGCCCGGAATCTCCAGGCGGGTCGGTTTGCCGGCCGGGCCGTACTTGATGAAGAGGATCCTGCTGCCGTCGTCCAGGCTCTCGATCTGATCCAAATGGTTGTACTGCATGACCACATGCGTGCCGGAACTGTCCCTGACCTGGAGCAGGTTCCCCTTGCTGTCGTAGCTGTAGGTCGTCTCAAGGATCAGCTCCCCGTTGTGCGAGCTTCTACGCACCTGGCTTACCTTGCCGGACTTTTGGTCGTAGCTCAACTCCACCGTCTCGGTCGGGCTTTCCTTGCGGGTGAGCCGATCGTTACTGTCATAGGTCCTCCTGGTGGTTTCCCCGAGACTGGTGGTCTCAAGCGGCAGACCCGAGCTGCTATAGCGTGACACTCCCATCACCTTTCCGTTTTGTACCTCGACTTCTTCCGACAGCCAAAGCTCGCCTGCTTCGTTGCGCTGCTCGGTGAAAAGGTGCAGGGTTGTTTCCTGATATGCATACTCTCCAGAACCGCTGCCGGAGGTCACGGTGGTCGCATGCGTCAGGCCGTCGGGGGAGCCGTCTTCGTAGCTGTAACGCTCCCATGCCCCGTAAGCGTAGGTGTGGGTACCTACCCGGGGTGTGGCCCCGCCGGTAAGGTAAGTTATGGTCTCATCCGAACTCCCGGTGGTGTAGCGGGTCAACAGCCCGCCGGAATCGTAGCGGAATTGGCCACCCTCGTTCTCGCCCGGAGTCACGCTTGCCAGCCGGCCGGAACGGTAGCCGTAGTCGACCAGCACCTCGCCGTCCCTGGTCACCTGGCTCACCCGCGGGCCGTCGAAGGTGAAATTGAGGCGGCATCCCTTGGAATCGACCAGCGCCACGATCTGGCCCGCCGCGTTGCGGACCACGTCCACTGTATAGCCCTGTCCCTGCTGTACCCTGACCAGCTTGCCAGCCGGGTCGTAGGTTTCCACCCGGTCGCCTGACTTGCGCAGGTAGCCCTCCCTTGTGGTGGTGATCGTTTGGCAACCGCAACGCGATCCGCGGTAGACGGCCCCCTCGCTAAAGGGAGCGCCCTGGGAGACGCCCGCTGGGGCCCGGAGGTACCGCATCGGCTTCCCGGAGCACGGATCCATCACCAGCAGCGTGTCGCGCTCTCCCCGTTCCACGGTCAATTCGTACTCGCTCAGCCATCCGGACCCGAACATCCCCTCCACCTTCCAGGTCGAGTGGTAGTAGCGGGTCACCCGGGGAGCGTCGCCTTCGTGCTCTCCGAGGTCAGTTTGCACCAGGCGAAAGTCGCCGTTGCGGATGATTACCTCGGCCAAAGCCGGGGTGGCGGCAGTTGCCACGGTTGCGGCCAGCACCACCACTCCTATGCAAAATGCCCTGAATCGTTTCATGTTTTCCTCCGTGCTCTTTTCGAGTGAACTGCTTTACCTATCAGACGGTAAAGAGGCTGAAAACCCCCGGCGTTTTTTTGAGCCAGAATGCGGATGATCATTTTGGCTGGAACCGGAGCAAGGCTATGGGGGGAAGGGCAGGGCAAGGTGAGGAAAGATCTTGACACGGTTTCGTGTCAGGTAGTACCGTCCGCCAGTATCCAGGCACGTCCCCGTCCTTACACAGGAACCACCTATGCAATTTACCGCTCAAGAGATTCTCGATTATGTCCGATCGGGAGGGAGCAGCACTGGTTACCTCGACTTTTCGGGAGCCGAGATAGACACTGTCGAACCTCTGATCCAGTACCTTGCAGACAAGGATGGCCAGTATCGGTGGCTTCTTGCTCGAATACTGGGCGAGATTGGTCCGTCTGTCAGTTGTGTCAGCGATGCATTGGTACGGTGTACTCTTTCCGATATGGCGCCGCTGCGGCAGCACGCAGCACTTGCTTTGGGGCGCATCGGGGGCGCGTCCGTCACGGTGGTATCGCGCCTTCGCGATCTGCTCGCTGACCAGGAAAAGGCGGTAGTTGTGGCCGCCGCCAGTTCCTTGCTGCTCCTGGTCCCGTCGTCCCGGGAGGCGGTCACGGTCCTTGAGGAGGTGCTGCGGCAAGAACCCGTCGAGTTGAGGTACTGGGCTGCAGCCGGACTTGTCGATGCCGCCCATCTCGATCAGGCCATCCTGGAGGCCGCCCTTGGTGCGTTGGAGGATCCGGATGACGCCATTGCATCCTATGCTGCTGCGCGGATATCGGATACCGTTCCTGCCGAGTCAGTTGCTCCGCATCTTGTCGAACTGCTGCGCTCCGGCAATCAAAAACTCCAATCGGGGGCGCTGCGACTTGTCCGTAACTATGGCAGGGCGCTTGGCTTCCAGGGAAGCGGCGTTGTCGAGGCGATTGTCGGCGCTGGGTTGTTGGATGGTGACGCCCGCGAGCCTGAAGTCACCGTGACGGCCATGAGAGCGGTACGAGAGCTGATGCCGGGAGAAACCACGCTCCTCGAAGCTGTCATGCGCCTGTCATGTGCAGGGGACTCGTGGGTGGCAACGGTAGCTGGGGACGTGTTGGAAGAGATCGGCGCATTGCCGCTGGAGTAGCACTCATAGAGATGGTGTCATAGCAAGCAGACACCTCAACTTTTCGATGCCTTAGGAGTTCCGTATGTTCGCCCAAACCTTCAGGGGGCTTTTCCTTGTCGTTTTCCTGTTCGTTGGCGCCGGCTTTGCCCTGCCGGTGCTGGCAGCCGCTCCGCCGCAGGAGCTTTTCTCTGCAGTCGAGGGGGGCGATGCCGTTCGCGTCGAGGCGCTCCTGAAGAGCGGGGTGGGAGCGAACGCTGTCGACGCGCGCGGGGTGCCTGCCCTGGTAACCGCGGCTGGACGCGGGGCGGCAGATGTGGTGCTGGCATTGCTTTTTGCCGGGGCGGATGTCAACGCGGCAGACCCCAGCGGGACAACCCCCTTGATCGCCGGCTGCAAGGGGGGGCACACGGCCGTGGTGCAGGCCCTTTTGGAGGCGGGTGCGGACCCGCAACGGCGCGACGGGGACGGTCACACCGCACGTTACTATGCCGAGGCGGCCGGGGATCCCGGCAACCTGGTGGTTCTTTTGGAGCAGTTTGGTGGTGGGGAGAAGGTGCGCGGTGTTCAGCGCTTTGTTACCGTGCCTCTTTATTTCTCCACCAACCGCAAGCCGCTTGCCCCCGTGAAAGGAACAGCACAATACGGCGCCGAGCGTGACGCGAAGCTGCATTACGGCAAATGCGAGGTCACCATCCCGGTGTCGCACGTTCCGGGAGAGTTGGAGGGGCCTTCGACGCTCCTGCTCGAACTGAGCGCTGATCCGGAGAAACATATCATCCTGAAGGATGCCAGGGAGCTCGGTGAGCAGGAGTTCTACCGCCAGCTGAAAGCCGAGGCGGGCCCCCGGGACATACTCCTGTTCGTGCACGGGTACAACGTTGCCTTTGAGAAGGCCGCACGGCGTACCGCCCAACTGGCTTACGATCTCAAGTTCCCCGGCATCCCGGTGCTCTTCAGCTGGCCTTCCCAGGGAAAGATCCTGGGATACGCCGACGACGCCCGTACCGTGGCTGCCTCGGTGCCCGACATAGAGCGTTTCCTGCGCATCCTGATCGAGCGCTACCGCCCGGAGAAGATCCACGTCATCGCCCACAGCATGGGGACCCATGGCCTGACCCAGGCCCTGGCCCGCATCAGCGACTCCCAGAAGAAGGGGCACAAGGTGATTTTCAACCAGTTGGTGCTCGCCGCCCCCGACATCGACGGGAAACTGTTCCGCGAGGAGATCGCCCCCAAGCTGTCGCACCTCGCCCGCAGGGTGTCGCTCTACGCCTCATCCCACGACCTGGCCCTGGCCGTTTCCCACCGCTACAACGACGGCCGGCGCGCCGGCGACTCCAACCCCGAGATCGTTGTGGTGCCCGGGGTTGATTCCATCGACGTTTCACGAGTCGATACGAGCCTTCTGGGCCATTCCTACTACGGCAGCAACCGCTCCATCATTACCGATATAAGCGAGGCTTTGCAGTTGAAGAAACCCGACGAGCGCGAGTTCCTGGTGCGTCGGGAATCGCCGCAGCATCGCAAGTACTGGTTGTTCAACCCCACGAGGTAGCCGCAAGGGCTAACCCTGCGGGCGCAGCAACCTCGCGGCCGGATGTGGTGCTGCGCAGTCACCTTGAAAGGACGTTGCCGAGGTCTGCCTCTATGAAACTTCTCGCCGAATCAGCAAATTATCTGATCTGCCATGACTTCGAGCAGGCCTATCTCGTCCGCAAGACGAGCGGGAGCAGGACCGAAATCGGCCGGCACTATGGCGATCCCGTTGCGGCGCTGATCGGTCCCGATGAATCCTGGTTCGTCACCGCGGGCGAAGGGATCGTCTACTTCGACTTCAAACAAGGGATGCGCTCGTTCTTCCGCGAGAGCAATACGCACGGGGACGACCAACCGGCGCCGGCTTTTGTGCATGCGATCCGCTTTGAGCCACCGGCTGCCGTGCGCATACTGATCGATCCCTGGTCACCCTGTGCTTCCGTGTGGTCCCTCGATGTCCGAACCCTGCAGTTGGTGAAAATACAGGATGGCCCGTCCCTGGCCGACCAACCCTACCGGGAAGACGTGGCCTTTTAGACCGTTTACCCCCGCAGTACCTTCCTTCCCCCTCCTGAGCAGTTCCCTCTCCAGATTTACTAGCCCTCTCAACTCCCGGTCGATGCCGTCATCTGACCCTCTCGCAAAGGAAGAGGATGTCGGCGCAGCGCGCAGAACAAAAAAAACGCGCACATACGGAAAGGCGAGAATTCTTTGAGGGAAAATTCAGCCCCGTCCGTCTTGTTCCAGTACGGAGGCAATCTGCATAGCCATCCGAGATCTTGCACATGTTGCCGTACCAATCAGGAGGAGAAGCGACCATGAACCGGATGAGAGTTTTTAGTTATTGTCTTTTGTGCCTTGTCACAGTCTGGCTGGCAGCCTGCGCGGCCACCCCGACAGTGCCACCACCAGGCGGCGCCGGTAAGGCCGAGGCTGTTCCCGCACCTGCTCCCCAACCTCCCGCCAGGGAGCCGGTACCCCCGCCGCAGCCTAAGCCCAAACCGCCGGTTGTCGAGCCCATGCCTGCTCCGGTAAAGCACCCGGAACCGGCGCCCGTCGTCGATCCCCCGGTACCGCCCGGCCCTCCGCCCGCTGCCGTGAAACTCGAGGCGGTGCTCTTCGAGTACGATGCCTTCACCCTGGACGCTGCTGCGCTTGAGGCGCTGGAGCGGATCTACCAGGTGCTGGCCAAGGAGCAGGGGACGTTCGAGGTGGAAGGGTACTGCGACGAGCGCGGCGATGACCGTTACAACATCTCCCTCGGGGAAAGCAGGGCCCAGGCGGTAGTCAACTGGCTGGTAGCGCGGGGGATAGAGGGGAGGCGGCTGAAGCAAATCAGCTATGGCAGGGAGTTCCCGGCCGACCCCGGGCACTCGCCAGAGGCGTGGCGGTTGAACCGCCGGGTCGAGATCGTACCTGCGGGGAGCCCCGGCCCCGGGGTGCGGCGCCGGGCTGCCGGCAACTGACGGCGGGGCTTGGGTCATGAGTGTTTCATCCTGCCTGGGCCGAGGGGCGGGCGCCGGAACTGGTCGGACCGGCGCGGCCGTGCTCCGCGTCTTTCTCTGTCTGCTTATCCTGGCACTCCTCGCCGTTCCGGCGGTACCCGAAAGCACGGCCGGCGACAATGGCGAGGAGGTCCCCATAGACGTTACCGCACCCGGGCAACGTCTGCTGCGTACGGTGGTCGCCAAACCGCTGTCGGATGGTAAAGAGGAGCCGGCTTGCGCAAAGGAACTGGGGGATCTCCTTAGCTTCGATCTCTCCTTTGCCGGGCCGTTCGAACCGGCCGCGGATCCCCAACAGGTGCGCAGAAGGGGCATCGCCCCGGGGCTCTTCGATTTCGCCCCCCTGGAAGCTGCCGCCGTGGACTTCCTGGTCTTGAGCGGCTACACGGTGGCCGGGAGCACCCTGACGGTGGAACTCCGGCTGTACCACGTGCCGAGTCGTTCCCTCAAGGTCGCCAAACGCTTCACCGCGACTGTCAAGGAATTGCGGCAGATCGGTCACCTTTTCAGCGACGAGATTCTCCTCGCCGTCACCGGGAAGAGAGGCCCCTTTTCCGGTGGGATCACCCTGGTCACCAGGAAGGGGGGTGCCAAGGAACTGGCCCTCATGGATTACGACGGTCACAACATGCGACCCCTGACCGGGAACGGCTCGCTCAACCTGCACCCGGATTGCGCCGCTGGGGGAGCTGAAATCGTGTACACCTCCTACAAGAACGGCGGGCCCGACCTCTACCGGCGCGAGATCTACCAGGGCAGCGAGGCGCGCCTGACGCGGTCGGCAGGGGGCAACATCACGCCCGCCTTCTCCCCCGACGGCAGGAGGATCGCCTTTTCTTCCAGCCGCGACGGCAACGCGGAGATCTACCTGATGAACCGGGACGGGACCGGGCTCAGGCGGCTGACCAGCAACCGCGCCATCGACGTCTCTCCCTGCTGGTCGCCGGACGGCAGGGAGATCGCCTTCGTCTCAGACCGCTTGGGGAAACCGCAGATTTTCATCATGGGCGCTGACGGCCAAAACGTCCGCAGGCTGACGACCTCCGGTCCCTACAACGTCAACCCCAGCTGGTCACCCCTGGGGGACCGCATCGTCTACAGCGGCCAGGTGGAGGGGACCTTCCAACTCTTCAGCATCATGCCGGACGGCAGGGACAACGTCAGGCTCACCGCTGTCGGGCGCAACGAAAACCCGCGCTGGTCACCGGACGGCCGTTTCGTCGTCTTCAACTCGTCCCGCGCCGGCGGGGATGGCATCTACCTCATGCGCGCCGACGGTTCCGCACAGATCCGCGTCTCGAGCGGAGCGGGAAGCGATGCCGAACCGGTCTGGGCGGCGGCGCGGTGAGATGGAGGTTTGGGGCAGGCTGGGAGCAGGGCACGAACTTAAGAAAGATAGATCAGTCACATCTTCGAACTAAACACTATTATGCTCAGGAGGCGACAATGAACAGAAAACTGAAGGTAATTCTTTTCCTGGTAGTTATGACGGTGGTAGCTGGGGTTCAAGTGGTTTTTGCCCTCGGCCTGGATGATGCCCGGCGCAGCTTCGAAGAAAAATACCCGGACATGAAGCAATTCATCACGTCGGTGCGTGAAACCGCCATCCCGGGGCTCTTCGAGTTCTCCGGCAGCGATGGGACCGCGGTGTACTTCTATCCGGCCAGCGGATACGTCGTGGTCGGCAAGATTTACGACCAGGAAGGGAAGAATATTGCCGAGGAGGGCATGAGAAAGGCGGCGCAGGAGAAGATGAAGCCGTTCCTCGCTGCCCGCGAACAGGGGATTGCGGTGGGGTCGGGGCCGGTGGAGGTCATCGAGATCACCAACCCCGACTGCGGCTACTGCAGAAAGCTGTCCAAGCACCTGGATCGCAACCGCGACATCACCCGACGCATCTTCATGGTAGGGGAGGGGGAATCGCTGCAGAAGGCGCGCTACGTTGCGGCAGCCACGGACAAGTCCAAGGCGCTGCGCGAGGTTATGAGCGGGTTGTTCGACGACGATCCGGAATTCGCGGCCAAGAAGTTTGAGGACGGTGGGGTGGTCGATGCGCACGTGAAGCTGGCGGAAAAGGTCGGGGTTGATGCCACTCCCATCGTCCTGATCAATGGCAAGGTGGTGGAGGGTGCGGACCTCGAAGAGATCGACGCCCTGATTCTCCAGGCGAAGCAGGCGGCCCACCCTGCCGCAGCGGAGGGGACCGCGCAGGTCAAGGGGCCCAAGCCATGACCGGAGGATCATGCTCTGGTGTAGCCCGGCGCCGGCCGGGTGCCGCGCTCCGCCTGCTATTGGTGCTGGCGGTGACCTGGAGCTTGCCGGCGCCGGGATGGTGTGCCATGAAGGACGAGGGGGCCTTGGTGCAGGTGTGGTTCAAGAAAGGGGAGACGGTGCTCGACAAACGGGCGCGGGAGACCATTGCCGGCAAACTCCCGGCGCTGCGCGGCGCGCCGGGGGCAAGGTTCGTGGTGGGAGGATGCCCGTCCGGGAGGGAACCGGCGCAGGTGCACGAGGCGCGTTGCCGGGCGGTACGCGATTACCTCCTGCAGCAACGCATCGATGCGGCAAGGGTGCGGGTGGCGTCGACCTGTCGCATCAAGCGGGACGCCGTGCCTGAGGAGGGAGAGATCATCACCATTGTGCGGGAGTAGCGTCAATCCCGTCCCGGTCACCTATTCTTTTGCTGCCACAACTTGAACCCGCCAAGCGCCTCCACGACCGCGCGGGCCATGGCATCGCGAGACGCCGGACTGGTGATGTGCGCCTCATCCTCGGGATTGACGATGACGCCGGCCTCCAGGAGGACCGCCGGGGTTGCCGTCCTCTTGAGCACCACGAGGTCGTCCTGCGCGTAGATGCCGAGTCGGGGATTCAGCAGCGGGCGGTTTTCACCCTCTATCTTTCGAGCGTGGTACAGGTTGGGCTGGAACCCGGCGGCGGTCAGTTTGCCGCCGAGGATTTCGGCGAATGCCAGGGACGCCTCATAGGCCGGGTTCTTCCGGGAGACATGGATGGAGAAGCCGGAGGCGGCGGAGGAGCAAAAGCCCTGACGCCCCTTTTCGGCAACGATCCTGCCGTCCCCTGGCTGCACCGAATCGTGGTGCACGCTCAGGAACAGGTCGGCAGTTTCGCTTCCTTTCACCCGATCGAGCAGGGTGGGAGCACCATCGGCGGTCCGGGTAAGGCGGAGCGTCGTGGTACCGTCAGCGGCGACGGCGGCGGCAATCGATTGCGCCAGGCGGTCGTTGTCGATTTTCTCATAGACGCCGCTGCATCCGAGCGCCCCGGGCGCTGCCGTCGTATGGCCGGGATCGAGGACGAGGGAAAAAGGGGCCTGAGCGGCTGCACAGCCGGAAAGACCAAGGATTACCAAGAGAAGCGCCGTCGTGAAAGTCGTCAGTGGGGCCATGTGATCGGAAACCTGAAAGAGGCGAGGGGCAGCAGAATAAGATGATGAGTTATAGCGTGAGGCGTCACCTGTGTCAAAGCAAAGTGCCGTGTGACGGCTTCACCTTGCCCCCACAGACAGAACGGCCGCTGTTTTTATGCCTTTTTGATAGTTTTTCCACTGAGGATTTGCTATACATCTGTGCCAATCGCTCCCGGGTGGACGATGGTAGGTGTCGAAATCGTTGTGCTAAGGAATCCCCTATGCTTCAGAAAATGTCCTGGTTGCTGGTCGCGGCAGCGCTGTTCCTTTCCACCGCATCAAGAGCAGAATCCGATCAATCGGCCAGCCTCGCCGACGACTATGTCAGCGCCAGGCTGGACATACCGGTCTTTTACGCCTTCCCCGAGAGCTCTTACGCCCCCCTGAAAGAGATAAAAGCCCCGGATACACGGGTGGTCGACTTCAAGCACCCCGGGTCTTCGGCCGCTCAGAACAAGCTGGGACTGAGGATCTTTTCCCACAAGCCCGATGCCTCGCTTTCCAGGGACCTGGCCGCCAGCGGCCTTATCCAGACCGGTGACATCTTGTTGAGCTTTCGCCCCGAATGGGGTAGCGGTGGTCCCTATCCCAACATCCAGATGGGGGTGAGTCATGCCGGGGTGGCCTACGTCAGTAACGGCGTGGTCAAGAACATCGACATGCCGCTTAGCCCTCAATACCTCGGGGAACTGAGCGCCGAGCATTACCGCGAGACCAAGGCGCTCCATGTCGTCAGGCCGCGCGGGCTCACCGACCAGCAGCGCAATAACATCGCGGGATGGGCCGAGCGACTCGCCGCCCGGGCCCCGGCCATCTACCCCTCGCGCATTTCCTTCAACCAGGACTACATGGTCCCCAACTACCAGCCGGGCCAGCCGCTGAACTTCGTCAAGCAGCTCGGGCAACTGGCCCAGGGGAAAACGGACGGCATCTCCCTCAAGATGTACTGCTCCGAATTCGCCTGGTCGCTGCTTTCGCTGCGCGACTGTAACCCAAGCGATGCCGCGTCGTTCCAGCAGGAAGGCATTCCCGCCTGCATCAGTCCCATCTTTCCCCCCCTGCACATGGTCGGCGATGCCGTCGGTTCCGGCGGTGAAAAACAGGTGGGGCCGGGCATGTCCGATGGTCCCTTGCTCACCATCAACGCGATGCATCTTGCCGACCAAAAGCGTGACCAGCTGCTTGCCTCCGTTTTCATGACCGATCCCAAGAGGAGTGCGAAGATGTCACCGGGACATCGCAAGGTCGCCGAAACAATGGGGCCGACCTTCGCCCTGCTGAAAGGGGAGTACCTGGGAGTCTTCCTCGACCCGAAAGCCTCCAAGGAAATCCGCGACCAGTTCAACGCGAAAATGAAGGACAACTATTCGCCCACCAGCTACCTGATTCTGACGCTGGTGCCTGGTGACAGCCCGTTCCGGCGCATGGACTATGTCGGCACCCTGACCTATCTCGAGCAGTAACGGGTATGGTCAACGTGACACTCTTCGACATGGTGCTCCTGCCAGTCCGCAACCTCCTGCTGGTTCTGTTGCTGCTTTTTTGCACCGGTTTTTCGGGCCGGAAAGAGGAGGGGGGGGCGATCGTCCTCCCCGCGGATCTAAGGAACGGCGATATCATTTTCCTGCAGAGTTCATCCCGCCAATCGTCCACACTGGAAGAAGCGACTCATTCCCGCTGGACCCATACCGGCATCATTCTCAGGCGGGACAACCGCTGGATGGTCGCCGAAGCTGCCGCGACGGTGAAGTACACTCCCATCGAGGAATTCATCGGCAACGGGAAGGGGCACCGTTTCGTCACCAAGCGACTCGAAAAATCACCCTTCGGCAGCACCGATGCCGGTCCCAAGCTGGCAAAGCAGGTCGCCCGCTTTCTGGGGAGGCCCTACGATATCCATTTCAAGTGGGACGACGAGACCATTTACTGCAGCGAACTGGTGTGGAAGGTCTATCAGCCCTTTGTCTCACTCAGCAAGCCGCAGCGTATGAGGGACATGGATCTGGCCGGCCCCCAGGCCAAGAGGATGATCGAGGAGCGGTACACCCGCAAGGGCCAACGGCTGAACCCCGATGAAACCGTGGTGACACCCGCGGCAATCTTCAATTCACCCCGGCTGGTCCAGGTGTACGATTCTCGGGATCACCGCGGGGCAAAGTAACCGTCGGGGGAAAAACGGCTCCCTTCCGTCTTAAGTGGTAACGACACTTGACGGAGGTGGGCCATGCCCCGAAACATAGTAACGAACACTCCCCTTTCCCCCTCTCTTGCCGACGGGCCGGAGCTCTTCCAGATGGAAACCGACCTGGATGGAATCCTCATCCTCCTCGGTGAAAGCCTCTACTCCTCCCCCGACGTCTTCATCCGCGAACTGCTGCAAAACTGCCATGACGCGCTCGTGCTGAGGCGCAGGAGCGAGCCCAACCTGGCAGGGCACATCTGCATCACCACTTCCACTGCAGAAAAGAGCATCACCTTCCGGGAAAACGGCATCGGCATGGACTACGGGGATATCCGCCACGTCTTCTCGGTGATCGGTTCCTCGGGCAAGCGGGGAGGCAAGGGGCTCGCCGACCTGCGCACCATGGCGGAAACCGAGCTGATCGGCCAGTTCGGCATCGGCTTTCTCTCCGCCTTCACCGTCGCCGCGCGGGTCGAGGTCTTCACCAGGAAGGCGGGGGACGACTGCGGCTGGCACTGGACCAACTGCGGCTCGCTGCAGTGCGCCTTGGAACCCTCAGCCCGGCCGGAGACAGGGACCGAAGTCACCCTCTTTCTGCGCGACGAGTACGACTTCCTGCTCGACGAGGAGTACCTGAGCAGCGCGGTGGTACGCTACGGCAACTTCCTTCCCTTCCCCATTTCGCTCAACGGCATGGGACCGGTCAACGCGGTCAACGCCCCCTGGCACCGGACCAAGGGCGAGCCCTCCCTGGAGCAGTGCCGCGCCTTCATCGAATCCGCCTACCACGATTTTCCCATCGAGGTGATCCCCGTGCTCCCGGAGGGGGGGACGCGGGCCCGGGGGGTCCTCTACATCACCGGCGAGCGGGTCCCCGACTACGGTGCCAAGGGGACGGTCGACCTGTACGTGCGCCGCATGTTCGTCACCAGCGGTTCACGCCACATCCTTCCTCCCTGGGCCAAATTCGTGAAGGGGGTCATCGACTGCCCCGACCTCAAACCGACCGCCAGTAGGGACGGGATCAAGGATGATGACCCCGCCACCGTCGAGTTGAGCCGGCACCTGGGCGATCTGATCGTCAGGCACCTGCGCACCCTGGCGGAGGCGAACCCGGAGCGCTTCGCCCGCCTGGTCGACTGGCACCACTACCACCTCAAGGGGATGGCCTGTCTTTACCCCGAGTTTTTCAGGGAGATCGCGCCGTATCTCCCGCTTCCCACCAGCCGGGGCACCATGACGCTTCGTCACTGCCTGGCTGCGGCGCGGGAAGACGCGGCCGGGAAAGCCGTCCCGGTGCTGTACTACCAGAAAGGGGAGGGGGCATTCAGCCAGTTCCGCCGCATGGCCCAGTCGCGAGGCTGGCTCGTGGTCGACGCCTCTCTCCCGCTGGACGCTTCCTTGTTGAAAAGTTACGCGGGGGAGCACCGGGGGCAAGTGACCCTGGTCCGGGTGGACGCGGGCGATCCGCCGGGGCTCTTCGCCGCGCTTGAACCGGTGCAGGAGGAGCGCTTCCGGCTCCTGGAGGGGGAGATCGCTGGGCGCTTGCGCCGCATGGGGGTGGAACGGCTGGTGGTGCGGACCCGCAGCTTCGAGCCGGCGGATATCCCCGCCCTGGTGATGCACCACCGGGACGACGAGGACCTTGACGACTTGCGCCACTCCCTGGGCAACCCCGGCATCTCCGAGGCGGCCCGCATGATTGCCGGCGACCTCCTCTCCAAGCGCAAGATCGCGCCCGTCACCCTCACCCTGAATGCCCGCAACCCCGCGGTCGCGCGCCTGGTCGACCTGGCCCGCTGGCAGCGGCTGGAGGACGCAGCGCTGGGGTGGGATGCGGGGCTGCTCGACGCGCTGCTGGGGAGCCTCTTTACCACGGCATTGATGGCTTCCGGCGGCTCTGGCAAGGAGGAGGGGGATTTGCTCCGGCAACAGTTGGGCGGGCTCTTCCGCTGCGTCCTGCGCCTGTTGGAGAAGCATGACGAGCAACAAGACCTGATCACCCGCCTGGAACAGCAGGGGGGAACGACCGGCCTGCGCCATGGGCTGGGCGACTACAACTGCTAAGGAGCACGAGATGCCGACTGAGTTTACCGCGCAAGCTGACGACCGCAGGTCGCAGCTCCAGGAACTGCATAGCCAGGGATGCGACTTGAGCGGTCGCGAGGATTACGAGGCGGCGGAGGATGCCTTCAGGAAGTGCCTTGCACTGGCGGGGGATTGCGAGAACCCGTTGACACTGGATCACCTGCGCTGGCACCTGGGCACGACCCTCCTGAGCCAGGGAAAACACAGGCAGTGCCTGGTCGCGCTGCTGCCGATGATCCATGACCACGCACCCTATGCCGACGAGGCGGATTGTATCTGCGAGGGAATCCGCGGCGGCATCCTGCGCGCCATCGCCCTGTTCCATTTTTCCCTCGCGTCCATGGCCCTTCCTGCCGGGTGGCAGGGCATTGAGGGCTGCCTGACCCAACTGGGTGCACTCCTGGAGACGCTGGACCCGGCGGATGAGGCGACGTCCCAACTGAGGACCATGCGCTGGCTGGCGCGCCTTACCTACCTGGAGCGGTCCGGCCGCTACCGTGAGGGGCTTCAGGAAGCAAAGTTGGCGCTGCCCCAGGTGCCCGGGGAATACCGGAAGTTCGTGCTGAGTTGCGCGGCACTACTGGCCGCCCATGCCGGGGAAGTGCGCCAGGCCAAAGGTTTCCTGACCCGGCTCCGGCGCCAGGGCGAAGAGGGGCTCTTCGCGGCGCAATTGGCCGAGGTCATCCTGGCACGGCGGTGCGGCGACCGGCCCAGGGCGGTTTCCCTCTCCCAGTGGCTGGAGTCTGCCAGGTGGGTGAACCTGGAGTTTCCCCAGGAAGTCTGGTCCGTGGTGTGGGAAGTGGAATGTCTGCTGGCCGCCGGGGAGTTGGAGCGGGCGCGGCTGCGCCTGAATACCCTCTATCATCGCTCCAGCCGCCACAACCTGTGGCAGCGTTACGAACTTTTCAGGCTTACCGCGGAGTACCGCCTGGCCCTGGCACGCCGGAGCGCCTCTCTGCCGGACCGGGATTGCCGCTACCCCGGGGTACGGGACGATGTGCGGGAGATGACCGCAGAACCTGCGGCGCTGCGCCAGGCGGTACGGGCGACGCTGGGGTTTGCCCGCGCGGACCTGCTTGCGGAGAAAATGGTGCGGGAATGCGGGGTGCCCCGGACCGGGGAAGTGGCCGGCCGCCAGGCAGAGGCGGATGAACTGAAGCAGGCGCTGTCATCATGCCGGTCATCCGTGGCAGCATGAACGCGACGGTCCGGATCGTCCTTTACCTGCTGCTGGTCTCCCTGTTGTGGGCGACCCCTGTTCTCTTATTGGCGGAGCATGTTCGGCTCATCATCGTGGCCAATTCGTGCATCTTTACCTTGGCTTGCCGCCTTTTGAATATCAGGTCGAAAGCTGCCGTCGTGGTGCCTGTAGCTTTCTTGTCGGTGATATTCCCGCTGATAATTCTGGCTGTTACTGAATCGCTCTTTGCTGATATCGGCGTCGTGCCGTGTGGAAACATGTTCAGTAGCATTTCCACGAGCGACTTGGTTTACATGACCACTCCGGTCGCATTGTCGTTGGCCATACACTTGCCGTTACGCCCGGGGTGAAGAGGAGGTTCGCCCCTGCCGCGTCCCCACCGGCAGGGGCGAACCATCAATCCGGTTGCAGGGCCGGCTGTCTTTGCTGCCCCTGTTTGTGCCGGAAGGCGCTGTGCCTCGGCATCCTGGCCTTCTGGGTGAGATGGCGCTTGGGGGGCTTGAGTTTCATGGCGGGGTTGATATCCCAGCCGGAAGCCTCCAGCACCGGGGCGAGGCTCTGACTGTTCACTTTGAGCCAGGCCATGAGAAACGAGGTAAGGGAAATGAGAATAAACGGTGCTACAGCCAGAAGGGCCAGTTGCCATGGGGAGAGGCGGTCCCAGAACTTGACCTCGCCAAAGACCCCGGTGCTGATGGCCCCCAGCGAAAGCCCCACGGCAGCCACTCGTCCTCCCAGCCTGGACGCGACCATCTTCAGGCCGGTTGCCGCGGCGAAGATGGTCGCGCCGCCAGGTTCCCTGATCCCGCTTTTCCCTTCCCTGGCCTGGCCATTCCCTTCGGCGCGTTCTTTCTGCTTCCCGGGGCGGCCACCCGCTGGCTGCTGCAGGTAACCGTAAAACAGGCGTGCCGACCTGAGGTACGGCGCGAAAAAGGCATCGCGCAGCCGGACCGGGGTGCCAACCGTCTGCGTCACCGTCGCCTGCCATTCCTCCCCGTCGGCCGCCACGAAAACCCCATTCAGGCCAACATGCAGGTTGCCGCAGACGCCGTCGGTCACCACCGCCACGACGGCCCGGTTCTCCTTGACCCCCGGCTTGCTGCAGGCGCAGTACAGCAGGAAAAGATTACCTTCCTGCGACCTCTCGGCATGGGCCTTGACATGGCTTACGGGAAGGCAGAGGTCGAACCTGCGGCCGTCCACAAAGAGCGTACCGGCGCAGAAGGTCGGCTCCTTTCGGGCACCGTAGAGCGCCCCGAAAGATACGAAGTTCCTCGCCACGTGGTACAGATCCCTGCTGTAGCGGAGCAGGGCAGTCATCATCTGCAGGGCGTCGGCCTCGGGTTTGCGCGCCAGGTCGCGGTCGATGAGCCCGGCCAGGGCGGCTTCCACGCCGCCGTTCTCCCATTCCGCCAGCAGCACAGGATCCATCCCGTCGGCGCTCTCGGGCCGGTCCCGCCACCAGTTTTCCCAGAAGAACATGCGCTCCTTCAATTCCTCCCACTGCGCGAGGGTCAGTTCCTGGCGCTCCCCCAAGAGCGGGACGACGATGTGCTCCCGAAATTGGCGTATCCGGCTCTTCCAGGCCGGGTTCAGACCGCTTTCCAGCGACAGGATGGCAGCGGCATCGACCCGGGATAGCGGCAGATGCGCCAACTGCTCCGCCGCTTCGCTCAGGCTGCCCGAGCCTAGCTGCACCAGGTCGTGCTCGGGGCTGTTCATCAGCGCGGCGCCCCTGTCGTCGTACTGCGCCACCTGGCAGCGCAGGAAGAAATCCTCCAGCTTCTCTCTCACGTTGTGCCACAGCAGCAGCACCATTTCCTTGTCCCGGGGGAGGCAGTGCAGAAAGTCGCAGCCGTCCTGCCATTCGTGCCATGCCCTTACCGTGGCGGCATGGGACCGGACCTGGTCCAGGGAGATCCCGGGCAAGCCGCTGCTGTCTTGGGTCGCACCGTACTGGGTGATGAGGAAGGAGATCCACCGCTGCAGGTCGGGGTCATCTGTTGAAGATTCCGTGATGATGCCGTCCCCGTTGCAGGGCTCCTGGTGGAAAGAGGCGGTGAGATCATCGAGTTCTGCCACGCTCAGGGCGTCGGTCCTCTCCTTTCCCAGCAGTTTCAGGATGCGGGCCGCACTCTCAAGGTGTTTCTCCCCCAGTTCGGTCTCCGGATTGAGATCGGCCAGGGTCAGCGATCCCGGGTTATCCTTCAACAGTTCCGGCCTTGCGACCGCTTCTTTGACATGATGCAGCACTTCCACGACATCGGTCGCGTTGATGAAGCCGTCGCCGTCGGCATCCAGCAGGTTCAGCGTCGTGCGGTCGACGTGCGGTACGTCGACCGGACAGGCCCAGGTGACCCACCGGCTGATCTCGAGCCCGGCGAGGGCGACCAGGTCTTCTCCAGACCGGATCTCCGCCTGAAGGTCCCCTCCCGTGGCAATAAAACCGATGTCATGACGCCTGTGCTTTCTGGTGGCCATCTTTCTACTCCTGCCCCGATACGATTGCTACGATTAGGTCTTCGAGTACAGTCAATGGAGACCTTGAGGAATGTTTGAGACAATCTAATTTATATGTAAATGCCTTTCAAGCGAATTCTCCTGCAATCAACTTTCGCCGTTGGCAAGGTTCTCGTCTGCTGCATCAGCACATAAAAGAGTAGGGGGACAGCATAAGCATGCATATGTTCGAAACAATGTTGCTCCGGATCCTGCGTGAAAACCTGATTGACAAAAATGATGTGCTCCTGTAAGCGTCTGACAGTCGTGCCTCTCCTAATGTTGCGTCCACTTCCTGGCGGGTCAACACGAGCATCTCGGCCAACTGTACGCCAAATACTTTTCCCGATCGCGCAGGCAAACCGGGAGTTCGAGTTCGTGCCCGGCGCGGGGGGCGCGGTGACTTTCTGATGCTGCCGTCTGTCGAAGTCGGTATGGGCCGTCTCTTTCGCCTTTGCCCGGGGGAAACTCCGGCGCTGTCCGTCTCGTGTAGTGTGAGCCCGGGCTGAGATGGTCCGGGCACGATCCCGATGCGGTGGCCCGCGCGGGGTGCTTCCCGCGGCAGCGTGCCCGCGAAATTCGTTCGAAAGGAGCTTGACGTGATTATTTTCTGGACTGGCTTGGGGATTCTGACTCCGATACTGGCAATGGTGGCAGCGCTTGTCGTCAACCTGGCCGTTGATGGCATGATGGGAGAGCACTACTACACGGGGCATGTCTGGCCCAAGGTCGTGGCAGTTGCACTGTCGGCCGCCATCGTGTGGTTCGTCGGCAGGCGACTGAACGCCGGTCCCGGGCGGGCTCTTGTCGACAAGGAAACCGGCGAGGAAGTGCTGCTGAAGAAAACGCACACCTTCTTCTTCATCAAGATGGAGTACTGGGCTTTCGCCATCGTCGTGCTCGGCGTGTTCATCGCCGCCAGGTAAGGGGGGGCTCCCTCCAGCAATCCCCGCCCGTGACGGGAGACGAAGGACTCGCTTCGCTCCCCATGGCAGCGGCTCCTGTTTCCCATGGATTCCCTGAAGAACGTCAGGGAGGGACGGTTCAATGGCTTTCAAAACCCCATGTCTGGCAAGGTTTCTGGGACCTATCCTGTTTTGCCTCCTGCTTTCCACCACCACCTTGGCCGCTGGACCTGCACCGGCCGATCCCTTTTCCGCGCCTCCCTTCGATGGTGCGGGGGGGCACACCCCCTTTGGCGCCGCCGGACCTGCACGTCTGGCCTCCGCAAGCCTGGCCTTCGATCCCTGTGATGATCTTTTCAAGGCGGCGTGCCTGCAAAGTGACGGTTCCCTCAAAGAAAGGGCCGTCAAGGACGGCGGGAAGCTACTTCAAGGGCGGTTTCAGTGTCAACGACAGTCATCCCGATGTGCATTTGCGCGTCAACGGCATCATGGGAGCCAACGGCGACATCCGGGAAGCTCTGGGCTGTGGGAGTGTCAAAGGGAGTTTCGTCGAGTGCACCCTGGAGGGGCGAAAGTGGTGAAAGAGTAGGGCGCGGGTGATGCTGTATAGAGGACGAACAGCGGCGTAACCATCCCACAGGGGTTCTCGACCAGTCGGTTAGACTGGCCCTGAGGAGCCGACCAGGATTCCGAACTGCCGGCGTTGCCCGTGGCCCGTGGCCCGTGGCAACGTCGTTTTCCACGTGGGCAGGTTCGACGGGCGAATGATTATTCGCTCCAACAGGGCGTTCGGGCCAAACAGCAGCAAGCAGCGCAACAGCGGAGGGGATGAGGTGGGATAGAGGCTCTTGTCCCATAAGATATACTTTGTCTTGTCATATCAGGTACTTGCCGCGCATAGCGCTCCCTTTCCCGCAGCTGTCCGCAAACTTTGTCGGGCATCTTGCGGCTTTTGTCCGACCGCTGTCAAGCTGATCCAGACTCAGACCCGTTTCGGCTTCCGAAATCGTCCTGCTTTTCTCAGTACCCCCGCAACGACCTCGTATGTTGCCCATGGGTGTTTTCTGGCCTTGAGAGCGAAATTCGTCCGCTTCGTGGCCTCTTTTGGGTCGCATCCCTGGCGTATGAAGCCGTCGAATGCCGTACAGACCTCGACCATGAACTCTGCCTGCAGCTGTTCGGCCCGAGACTTCAGGTGTTGCGGAGTTTCACTGCGCCACGGGGCAGGGGCAGTCTTTTCAGTGACTTCCGAGCCGTCCAGGAGGCGCACGACGAGGTGACGAAGGAGACACGACACTGGAACGCGCTCACGATCGGCGCGGAGCTGGAGTCGGTCGGCAAGATCCGCATCAAGGCGGAGGCTGATTTTCCGGTGCATGTTCATCATGGGGCGGCCCTTCAAAGTTCAATGATTCCAGTATGATCAGCATTTCCAATATGTCTCAAGGCTGCTGTCAGCCAGTGGCTGGACTAAAGCCTGTTATTCCGATAGGTTACGCTACGCATTAGAGACGTCTGAACGGGAATCACCCCCATGTTATACGATGGGGGCTCCTGCTGGCTGACGCGCTTCGCTTGTCTCGTGGCCACAGCCGCCCGGCAGAGCCGGGCCTCCGAGTCCACGGCCTCCAAACCCGTTTTTGTCCCATAAGATATATTATGTCAAGTTGAAGGTCTCTATTTGTGGCGTTCACCCCGGCTGGACTCCCCCGACCCCCGGGGGCTATCGCGGAAGGCAGTGACATCGGCTGCAAAAGCGAACGGCGCAAGTGGAACGCTCCGCTTATGTGGTGGTTCCCGCACGCTCTATCCTGTCTCGGCCGACTGCACCACGTGGTCTGGTTCGACGGGCGAATGATTATTCGCCCCTACAGACGTTCGGGCACCGCGCTTGACGGATGCCCTGTGACGGACGCCCTGTGCTGTCAAGCCATTCCCCGGGCCAGGTTCCGCTGGTCACGTTTTCGCCCTCACATTCACTTACCAGTCGCCCCCGCCCGTCCACTCCATTCGTTCGGCACCCTTCGTTCGCTCGGCTACTGCCGGCCGGCAAAAATCGAGGTTGAGCCGCCGGTGGACTCCATTGAGCGCCGTAAAAGCGCTTCTGGCGCGTGACGGTAAAAATCCGGCCCAGGGCTACCCCTGCACCGGATCGAAAAGTCCCTTTAAACGGCAAATTTGGAAGCCGCTTTTTTGGGCAATTACCAGCGGCGGCTCTCCAGCGCCTTGACCAGCTCGACAACCTTGTCTGCCACCAGTGATTCCAGAACTTTGCCTTTTTCAGCACTGGCTTTGCCCGGGTCACCCCAGACTCCGCCGGGCCAGAAGCTGCGCTTGTCACGCACCAGGATCCCGATAGGGAAATTCGGGTACTCGGCGGGAGCCAGCCCTTTGACCAGGTGCGGATGCGAGTGCATGATGCGCGAGGTCTCGATCTCTCCGGCATGAGCGTCGCCGCGCGTCTCGATGAGATGGGCTCCGCTTTCCTTGGCCAGTTCGTACTCGGTGACCACGGCCATATTTATTTGCGGCAGTTCCTGGATCAGTTCCTCGCCGGCGTCCTGGAGCGCCATGCGGTGCGATCCGCCGGCGTGCCCGGTAAGGACCACGAAGTTGACCAGTCCCTGGGCGTGCAGCGAGCGCACGATGTCTTTCAGTAACGCCTTGAGCGTGGCCGTGCTGATGGATACGGTGCCGGGATGGCGCGACGTCGAGCGGCAACAGCCATAATGTATCGGCGGCGCCACGAACAGCGGAATCCGTTCGGCGGCACGCTTTCCCACCTCGTAAGCTTCGATGGTGTCCGTGGACAGCGGCAGATGGCTGCCGTGCTCCTCCACGGAGCCAAACGGAATGTAAACGGTTTTGCAGACCTCCAGCCCCTGGGCGAACTCCTCCATGGTGATGTTCTCAATCAGCATAACAATGCCCTCTTAAGTTATTGAAATTAAATACTTTTTGATGGCGGCGTTCCCCTCCCCTGTTGCTGCCGGCCGGGGAGGGGGCACAGCTGTCAGGAATCGAGCATCTCACGGACCTTCTTGGCCAGTTCGATAGGCCGGGCCGGCTTCTTGATGATGTCGACCCCCTCCTCCATGAAGATCCCCTTGTCCTGTATCACGTCGGCGGTGTAGCCGCTCAGGAAGAGCACTTTCAACTTCGGTGAGTGCCGGCGCAACTCCTCGCAGAGTTGCTTCCCGTTCATCTTGGGCATGATCACGTCAAGCAGCGCCAGGCTGATCTCCTGACCTCTTGACGGGAACAGTTCCAGCGCCTCGTCGCCGCTGTTCGCCAGTATCACCTGGTATCCATATCTCTTCAGGACCGACTCGACCAATCGTCCGACGGCGGCGTCGTCCTCCACGACCAGGATGCTCTCGCTCCCCCCTTCGGGGATGAAGGTCGCCGGTTTCTCGCCCGACTGCACCTTTTCCGTGATCAGCGGCAGATAGATGCTGAAGGTGGTGCCGAAGCCGACCTGGCTGAAGACGGTGATGTAGCCGCCGTGCTGCTTGATGATGCCGTACACGATCGACATGCCGAGCCCGGTGCCGCGCCCGGGGAGCTTGGTGGTGAAGAAGGGTTCGAAGATCTTCTGCTGCGTTTCGGCATCCATACCGGTCCCCGTATCGCCGACGGTGATGAGGGCGTAGCGCCCGGGCATGCCGTACCCGTACTGGCGGTGGAACTCTTTGTCCAGGGTGGTCACCTCGGTCCTGATGGTGAGCTCGCCTCCGCTGGGCATGGCATCCCTGGCGTTGGTGGCGAGGTTCATCAGCACCTGCTCCAACTGGCCGCTGTCGGCCATTACCAGCAGCTTCTCGTCACTGAACGCGGTCTTCAGTGTCACGTCTTCGCCGATGATGCGCACCAGGAACTTGGCGTGCCTGCGGGTGAGTTCGTTCAGTTCCACCTGCTGCATCACCATCACCTGCTTGCGGCTGAAGGCCAACAGGCTCTTGGTGAGGTGGGTGGCCCGGTCCGCTGCGTCGAGGATCTGCTCCATGTGCTCCAGCATCGGGTCGTCTTTGGGCAGGGAGTGCTGCAACAGTTGTCCGAACCCGAGGATGACGGTGAGTATGTTGTTGAAATCGTGGGCAACCCCGCCGGCGAGCTGGCCGATGGCCTCCATTTTCTGGGCCTGCCTCAGTTGCTCCTCGAGTTTCTTGCGCTCGTTGATGCTCTCCATGAAGGCCATGAAGTGGCTGATCACGCCGGAGCTGTTGAGGATCGGGGAGATGGTGGAGTGCTGCCAGAAGGTGGAGCCGTTCTTGTGCCGGTTGTACAACTCGCCGGTCCAGACGCGACCCGCGGTGATGGTGTCCCACATCCCCTGATACAGTTCGGGCGAGGTCTTGCCGCTCTTCAGGATGCTAGGGTTTTTTCCGATGACTTCTTCCGAGCTGTAGCCGGTAATCTCGGTAAAGCGCGGATTGACGAACTCTATGTCGCCTCTGATGTCCGTGATCATGATGGCCACCGGGCTCTGCATCACGGCCTGGGACAGCTTCAGCAACTGTTCGTCGGCCTGCCTCCGCTCGGTGACGTCCTTGTAGATGACCACGGCGCCGACCAGTTCTCCCCCTTCCCGCAGGGGTCTGCAGTTGTACTCGGCGTAGAAGCTGCTGCCGTCCTTGCGCCAGAACAGCTCGTCGCTTCCCTGGTATGGGCGTCCCTCGTAGCAGGCGGCCGACATGGGGCACTCCTGCTCCGGGAACGGGGACCCGTCTTCACGGGTGTGGTGCATCAGGGAATGCTGATGCTGCCCGAGCAGTTCTTCCTGGGTCCATCCCACCATGTGCGCCGCCGCCGGGTTGACGAAGGTGATGCGTCCCTGCATGTCGACGCCGTTGATCCCCTCTCCCGCGGCATCGAGGATGAGCTGCATCTGGCGCCGCGTCTGTTCGTGTGCGACCTCGGCCTGCTTGCGCTCGGTGATGTCCTCCAGGTTCTGGATGGCGCCGACCACCCTCCCCTGCCGGTCGCGGATCTGCGCGGCGTTGATGGTGACGTAATGGCCCTTGCCGTCAGGGTCCTGGTACCACCCTTCGGCCTGCAGCCCCCCCTCGATCAGGGGCGACCTGCGGCAGTCGCTGTAAAACCTGACCCCCTCGTCGAAGTTCTCGTCCAGTACCAGGTCGGCGAGCACCGGCCTGTCGATGCCGTAAAAGACCTTGCCGGCATGGGCGGAACCGAGGACGTCGGCGGCCTTGATCCCGGTGAGGTTCTCCAGGGCATGGTTCCACATGATGACGCGGTGCTGGCAGTCCAGCACGAAGGTGGGCTGGGTCATGTTCAGGACCAGGCTCTCGGCGAATTCCTTCTGCGACTGCAGGGCGGCCTCGGCCTGCTTGCGTTCGGTGATGTCGAGCATGACCCCGAGGATCCCGCCGCAGCTGCCGCTCGTGGTCGTGAAACTGGTCTTGAAGAAGATGACGTCCCGCTCGGCCTGGTCGGCATGCATGGTTTTGCTTTCGTAGACCTGCACCCCGGCGCCGGCGATGATTTCCTGGTCGGAGCGGTGGTGCACTTCGGCCAGTGCCGCGGGGGTCAGGTCGAAGACGGTCCTGCCGATGACGCGGTCCCTGGTGAAGCCGGTGAAGTTGGAAAAGGCCTGGTTGCACCCCAGGTATCGGCCGTCGGCCCCCTTGTAGAAGACGGGAATGGGGGTGACCTCGATCAGCTTCTGGCTAAACTCCAGTTGCCGCTTCAACTCGTATTTCTGCTGCTGCAACTCCTGCAGCAACTGGTTGAAGGCATCCCCCAACACGCCGATCTCGTCGCCCGTCGCGATGCTGAGCGGGGCGACGTCACCGTCCTTGTTCTGGGCCAGTACCCTGATCTGCTCGGTGAAGGTGGTAAGCGGTGCGGTCAGGAACTTCATGCACAGTGAGACCACCAGCATGGAGATGAGAAACACCACAAACAGCGCGATCAGAATGTAGCTGCGGGCGCGGTAGATCGGCGCATAGGCCTCCTGCTGCGGGAAGTTGCTGGCGAGGATCCAGTTGGTGGTTTTGAGCCGTTTGAAGGAACTGATGACCGCCAGCCCCCGGGAGTTGACGGTCTCGCCGGTCCCCTCGTACCCCGCGATGGCCTCGTCGTAGAGGCGGTTCTTGCCGACCGGGACGTCCTGCTTGAAGACCCGGCGGCTGTCGGGGTGGGCGATCATCACCCGGTCCGTGTTGTACAGGTAGAGATACCCCTTGTCTCCGAGGGTGATCCTGCCTACCCGGGTCACGAAATTGTCCTTGGTGAGGTCGATGCTCCCTGCCAGCACGCCAGCCACTTCTCCCCTGTCGTCCAGTATCGGCGCGGTGAGCATGATGATGGGGTGCCGGTGCGTCTGGGACGAGAGGAAGGGGGCGGAAATCTGGGGTTGCCGGGTGGCGAGGGTCTTTTTCAGGTAATCGCGAAACAGGAAGTTCTTGCCGATGATGCCGCTGTCGAGCGGATTGCCGGAGATGAGCGCTCCCTGGGCCGAAAAGAGAAACAGGCCGTTGTCGAACATGGACAGGTTGCCCGGGCGCTGGTCGAAGAAGCTCTGCAGGGTGCGCGGGTCCTGGAGCGTGGCGGTCTTGAGGGTGTGGGCGGTGGCTGCCAGTTCCGTCTGCGACAGGCGGAGCTTGTCGTCGATCTGGTCGGCAAGGGCGGTGACCATGTCGAACTGCTGCGTGAAAAGCAGTCCCTTGATCTGGTCGGTGACGTACAGGTGGGTGGTGAGCGCAAGAATTGACAGCAACCCCGCAATCAACAGGGATATGGTTACCGTCATCTTGGTTTTCAGGCTAAAGGTGCGCAATCAGCCTCCGTTAACAGGGGCGCCGAGGTGGCGTTGTCGGAACTAGTTACCATAGTATGAAAATGTCGGGGCTGTCCAGTGTAAAAAGATTATGAGTGGCTGCCGCAAATCGCTGTTTAATAATGATTTTTTCTGCGGCGGCCGGGCGGCGCACGATGGAGCTCACCCAGATGCTGAAAAGATTGATAGGTTCCCGCAGGGATTTGATATAGTATTTCGGTTTGCGGCGGCAAAACATTAGAGCCGCACGGAGGAGTAAAGACAGATGTTGGAGATCGGCAAGTACAACCGTCTGGAAGTGAAGAAGCTGAGCGCCATAGGCGCCTACCTCGCGTCGGAACTGGGGGACATCCTGTTGCCCACCAAGTACGTTCCGGAGGGATTGCACCACGGCGAGCACCTGAAGGTGTTCGTCTACCTCGACTCCGAGGACCGGCTCATCGCCACCACCCTGGAGCCCAAGGCGCAGGTGGGAGACTTCGCGCTCATGGAGGTGAAGGACGTAAGCCCGGTGGGCGCATTCCTGGAGTGGGGTCTGGAAAAGGACCTCCTGGTGCCGTTCAGCGAGCAGCCGCGTCCCATGCACAAGGGGGAACGTCACCTGGTCCGGGTGTACCTGGACCGCTCCGAGCGCATCGCGGCTTCGGCCAAGATAGGGAAGTTCCTGGAAAAATCCGGTGCCGGCCTCAAGGAGGGGCAGGAAGTCACCCTTACCTTCTACGAGTTCGGCAACTTGGGCGCCAAGGTGATCATCGACGGCCGCTATGACGGGCTGCTGTTCAAAAACGAGCTCTTCGGCAGATACCGTACCGGCGACAGCGTGCAGGGGTACGTGAAGAAGATCAGGGACGACGGCAAGATCGACGTGACCCTCAGAAAGGGTGGCCGGCAGGACATGAGCGGCGGGCGCGAGACCCTGTTGCGGGTGCTGGGCGAGCGGGGCGGCTTTCTCCCCGTGGGCGACAAATCGCCGCCGGAACTGATCGCGGAGATGTTCCGGATGAGCAAGAAGAACTTCAAGGCCGTGATCGGCAACCTGTACCGGGAAGGGGTAATCGAGATTACCAGGGAAGGGATCCGGCTGCGCTAGGCTCCCCCTCCCCTGTCGAATAAAAAGCCCCCGGCGTGATGGTGCGCCGGGGGCTTTTTTTGCCTTTTGGTGCCTATTTGTCTTTCTACCTGCGGTCGCCCAGGAAGCGGAGCAGCAGCAGGAACATGTTGATGAAGTCGAGGTACAGGGTGAGCGCCCCGAGTATGGCTCCCTTGCCGCCGGTGTTGCCCATCTGCTTGATCCTCTGCGTGTCGTAGGCGGTAAGGCCGGTGAAGACGATGATGCCGCACAGGCTCAACACCCAGTTGAGCATCGAGCTGTGCAGGAAGATGTTCACCAGGGAGGCGATCACCACCCCTACCAGCCCCATGAACAGGAAGCTCCCCCACGAGGAGAGGTCGCTCCTGGTCAGGTAGCCGTAGAGACTCATGGCGCCGAACATCCCGGCGCTGACCAGGAAGGTCGAGGCGATGGAGGAGTGGGTATAGGCGACGAAGATGGTGGACATGGTCAGGCCGTTCAGCGCCGCGTAGAGCAGGAAGAGCATGCTGGCCGTGGCGGCGCTGATCCTGTTGATGGCGCCGCTTATGGCCACTACCAGCCCCAGTTCGCCGAACAGGAGCGCGTAGAAGAGGATGCGGTTGCCCAGGATCGCCTGCAAAAGGGCCGGCGAGGAGGCGGTTATTACGGAGACGAGTGCGGTAAGGAGCAGGCCGCCGCTCATCCAGCCGTACACTCCTCTCATTACGCCGCTGTTGACCACCGCTATGGTGCGGTACTGAGTCTGATATCTTTCCATTAATTGCTCCCTTTGATTGCTGCTGCGACCGAGACAATATTCCCGCCGCTGTATTCAGTGATTCACGTCCCTCTTTATAGCATGAAGCGTCGGCTCAGTCAGGAAAATAAGCATCGACACCGGAAAGTGCAAGGGGGGATGCGGGAAACTTGCACAGGTCATTTCGCCCTCTCGTACTGCACGGGCCAGGGCGGATCCACGCCCAGCGCCTTGGCGGCGTGCAGCGGCCAGTACGGGTCGCGCAGCATCGCCCGCGACAGGAATACGGCATCGGCAAGGCCGGTGGCCACGATCTGCTCGGCCTGGACCGGGTCGGTGATCACCCCCACCGCGCCGGTCGGGATGCCCACCCCGTTCCTGATGGCCGTGGCGAAGGGGGTCTGGAAACCGGGGCCGAACGGTGGCATGGCTTCGGGGACCATGCCGCCGGTGGAGCAGTCGATCAGGTCGATGCCGATCTGTTTCAGCGCACGGGCCAGGTACAGCGTCTGTTCCAGGTCCCAGCCTCCTTCCATCCAGTCGGTGGCCGAGACCCTGACGAAGACCGGCAGGTGCACCGGCCAGATCTCGCGCACCGCCTTGGCGACGCGCAGCGGGAACCGGCAGCGGTTTTCGAGCGAGCCGCCGAATTCGTCGCTGCGCTGGTTGGAGAGCGGCGACAGGAACTGGTGCAGCAGGTAGCCGTGCGCCATGTGGATTTCGACCACCTCGAACCCGGCCTCGATGCTGCGCCGTGCCGCGGCGGTGAACTGCCCCAGCAGCGTTTCCAGGTCCTGCAGGGTCGCCTCGCGGGGGATCACCGGCTCCTCCCTGGAAAACGGTACCGGGCTCGGACCGATGGTCTGCCAGCCGCGATGGTTGACGTCCACCGGGCGTCCACCCTTCCAGGGGAGGTCGGTGGAGGCCTTGCGCCCGGCGTGGGCGAGCTGGATGCCCGGGATGGCGCCCTGCTCCTTTATGAAGCGCGTGATGGGGACGAAGGCGGCGGCGTGCTCGGCGCTCCAGATGCCGCTGTCGTCGGGGGAAATGCGCCCCTGGGGGGTGACCGCGGTCGCCTCGACCATGACCAGCCCGGCGCCGCCTACGGCGCGACTCCCCAGGTGCACCATGTGCCAGTCGGTGGGGAGCCCCTCCTTGCTGGAGTACATGCACATCGGCGACACGAAGATGCGGTTCCTGAAGACCAACTCGCGCAGGGTAAGCGGGGTGAAAAGGATGCTCATGCTGGAAAACCTCCTGAAGCTGGCGTGATGTGGCAGGGGTGCGTCTGCGGCAGTTTAGCAGGCATCGGGACAACTGCAACGAAATCAGGGGCGGTCACGGCGCTGTCCGCTGCTCCGGCTGGCACTGCGGGCAGAAGAAGGTGGAGCGGTTGCCGAGCCTCCCCCTGCGGATGGCGGTGCCGCACTCCCGGCAGGGCAGCCCTTCCCTGCCGTAGACGTAGAGCTGCTGCGGGAAATAGGCGAGCTTCTCTTCGGCTTTGCGGAAGTCCATGCTGGCGCGCCCGGCGGCGATGGACGCGGCGAGGGTCTCCTTGATGGCGCTGACCAGTGCGGCGCAGCCGGCCGCGGTCAGCTCGCCCGCCGGGGTATCCGGGTGCAGGCGGCAGCGAAACAGGCTTTCGGCCGCATAGATGTTGCCGATGCCCGCCACGACGGCGCTGTCCATCAGGAACCGCTGCAGGGCGACCCTCCGGCCGCGGCTCAGCCGGTACAGGTAATCCGGCCCGAAGGCGTCGGTGAGCGGCTCGGGGCCGATCTTCTTGAGCAACTGGTGCTGCAGCGGGTCGGAGCCGGTGAAGTGGATGGAACCGAAACGGCGCGGGTCGTTGAGCCGGAGCACGAGTCCGGAGTCGAGGCGCAGGTCGAAATGGTCGTGCGGGCCGGGGGGCACCGAGGCCGGCACCAGGCGCAGGTGGCCGGTCATGCCCAGGTGCAGAAGCAGCGAGCCGGCGCTGCAGGTGAGGATCAGGTACTTGCCGCGGCGCTGGACCGAACGGATGGTCTGGCCCACGAGGAGCTCGCGGAGCCCCTCCGGGACCATGTTGCGCAGCTTGGCGATGTGCATCTCCACGGACGCGATGCGGGCGCCGGCCAGGTGGTCCGCTATCCCCAGCCGGGTTACTTCTACTTCGGGTAACTCTGGCATGACCGCTCCGGTTACTTGTCCAGCGGCATGGGGCTGCAGACGTTGTCTTCCGAGTTCGCCTCCGCCCCACAGGTGAAACAGACCACGGTCGGGCGGTCGGTGATGTGAGCGACATCGTCCAGGCGCCCGGCGCTTTTGAGCATGCAGATGTGTCCGGTGTGTTTGGCGCCGCAGTGGCAGGTTTGCGTGGCTTCCATATCATCCCCCTTTGTCTGACGTATCCCTCATTACTACTGCAAACCTGCTGTGGCAGTCAACTCCTAGGTCGCTTATTGTCACGGCGTACGGCAATGTCATAAACTTTATGACATTATTTTTTTATAATTTATTGTTGCTACTTTTTGATATTGTGGTTATATTAGAAAAAACTTTAACTATACCTGTCCTGCCCGCGCTGTGACAGAAGTGAGCGGGAACCTCGAACGCTTGGACACGACGTTGCCCAAGGGGGAGTGCATGAATCGATTGTCGCAGGTAAACCAGGTTGCCGATCACAACAGCAGCGCTCCCCGCACCTGCATCGGCGGCGACGCCCTGGCGCTGTCCCAGCCCGCCCCGTCCGGGCCTGCCTACGAAGAGCTGCTGCGCAACATGTTCCGGGCCGCCCCCTTGGGGGTGTACCAGACCGATAACGACGGCCACCCGCCGGCTTCGGTCTTGAGCTGCCCGGCGGGCCCCGCCGGCGTCGGCGCCCACCGGGCCGGCTATATCAACCCGCAGGAGCGCAAGGGACTGGCCGCATCCTTCCAGGCCGCCATGGAGGCGGGACACCAGTGGCAGCAGCAGTTCCGCTACCGCTTCGCCGATGGCGCGGTCAGCGTGCTTCAGGCGGTAGTCGCCCCGCTGCGCGATGAAAGGGGCGCACCCACCGGCTACCAGGTCTGCACCATCGACGTCACGGCACAGCACCATGCCCAGCAGGAGCTGGCCCTGAGCGACGACCGGCAACGGGTCGCCCTGGATGCGGCGGAGCTCGGCATCTGGGATTTCGACGTCACCGGCAACGACTGCTACTTCAGCCCTTTGTGCTACCAGATGCTGGGCTACAGCGGCGGACAGATGCAGGTGCGGCTCGAGGACTGGACCAACATCATCCACCCGCAGTACCTCGACAACGCGCGCCGGGTACTGGAGGACTGCATCAGCGGCAGCATCGACAAGTTCGAGCTGGAGTTCCGCCTGAAGACCAACGAGGGGAAGTGGCACTGGTACCGCTGTACCGGCAAGGCAGCCGAGCGCGATGCCGGCGGCAGGGCCAGCCGCCTGGCCGGCACGCTGCTGGACATCAACCAGGCCAAGCTCATGGAGCACCTGCTGCAGATGGAGCACGGCCTGCTGAACCTGATCACCTCGACCAGCCCGGTGGGCATCATGTTCATCGAGTCCGACGGCAACATCACCTTCGTCAACCCCAGGGCGGAGCGGATCCTCGGCCTGACCAAGCAGCAGATGGCGCACCGGGAGCCGGCCGTCGTCGACGCCATCTTTTCCGTCGAGGATGATGCTGGCGCCGGCATCGAAGTTTCGCTGGGCCAGATCCTGGAACAGGGACGTTGCCTGCTGCAATCCTGCTTCGTCTTCACCCGCCCCGACGGCGGCAGCGCGGTGCTCTCCATCAGCACGGCCCCCTTCCTGGACCCCGCCAGCACGGTAAGCGGCACGGTGGTGACCCTGGAGGACGTGACCGAGCAGAAGACGCGTGAGCAGGTGCTGGCGGACAACGACCGCCTGCTGCGGGAGACGCAAAGGATCGCCCAGTTGGGGAGCTACGTGCTCGATATCGCGCAGGACCACTGGGCCTGCTCCAGCAAGCTCGAGGAGATCCTGGGCATCGACGCCGGCTACCCCAAGACCATGCAGGGACACTTCGACATCGTGCACGAGGAGTTCCGGGAGCAGTTCATCGACAGCTACCGCGCCGCCATCAGCAAAAACCGCCCCTTCGAGCACGAGTACAAGATCAGAAGGCACAACGACGGCGAGGAACGCTGGGTGACCGAGTGCAGCGAGCTGACCTGGGACGCGGCGTGCAAGCAGGCGCGCATGATCGGCACCATCAAGGACATCACCGAGCGCAAGGCCGCCGAGGAGGCGATCCGCAACCTCAACGACGAACTGGACCGCCGGGTCATCGAGAGGACCTCGCAACTGGAGGCCGCCAAGAAGGAGATTGAATCCTTCAGCTACTCGGTCTCCCACGACCTGCGCGCGCCGCTCAGGCACATCAACAGCTACAGCGCCATCCTGATCGAGGAGTACGGCGAATCCCTCCCCGAGGACGCACGCTACTACCTGGAGCGGATCTGCACCGCCAGCAACAGGATGGGCAAGCAGATCGACGACCTGCTTGCCCTCACCCGGGTTGGCCGGGCCATCATGAAACGGAGCACCTTCAACATCAGCCAGCTTGCTGCCGACGTGGTGGACATGCTCAGCGAGGAGTCCGACAATCCCCCGGAATTCGTGGTGCAGCCGGGCATCAGCGCCTACGGCGACAGCGCGTTGGTGCGGCTGGTATTGCAGAACCTCCTGGGCAACTCGGTCAAGTATTCCTCGCGCGCACCCTTCCCGCGCATCGAGTTCGGACAGACCCAGGTGGCAGGAAGGCACGCCTTCTTCGTCCGTGACAACGGGGTCGGCTTCGACATGGCCTACGTCGAGAAGCTGTTCCAGCCCTTCCAGCGCCTGCACGGTTCCGAGTTCGAGGGGACCGGCATCGGCCTCGCCACGGTGCGCCGCATCATCGAGCGCCACGGGGGGAGCATCTGGGCCGAAGGCAAGGAGCACGAGGGTGCGACCTTCTACTTCACCCTCTCCCACCCGCGCAAATCCGACTCCAGTTCCCGCTAGAGCATCCTGCCGGTTGACACTCCCTGCACCGCGGGGCGGTCCTTTCCTATTGCATCTGTAGGGGCGAATAATCAATTCGCCCCGATTCTCGACGGACATTGACGCCGCATCAGTTGGGCCCGCGCGCGTGGGCGAATGATTTACCTGATTACGACAATCCTCCGCTAATTCCCTCTCCCTCTGGGAGAGGGTGCCCGAAGGGCGGGTGAGGGAGGTGCCACGAAGCGGGATCATTGCCTATTGCAGCGCCCTCACCCCAGCCCTCTCCCAGAGGGAGAGGGGGATGGGCATCTGGGAGGAAGATCATCGCAGTCAGGATGATTATTTGCCCCTACAGGCACGGTGTCCGTAACCGTCTCTCCCTGCTTTTCACCCTTCTGGTATTAAAACGGTGTCTACTACTATGGCGTCTGCGATCGCCACAACTGCAGTCCCATTGCCGGATGCAGTAACTGCAGCGGCTGGGGAGTTTTCCCTAATGCCCGATTTCCCACGCCAGTAGTGCATGTTGGCGGCCGGTGCTGACAAAAAAATTGATTGTCAAATAATCAAAACTATGTTTTAAATGTGTATACACCTGCGACTGACCCGAAACCGTCAGCGCAGCAGACCAAAGGCATGCCAGCCCGCCTGCGGTCGAATATAAGCGAGGCGCCTATGAGGAAAACCTGCCAGATGGTGGAGAAGGCTTTGGTGGACGGGATGTTGAAGGGGGAGTTCAAGCCGGGAAGTCCGCTGCTGAGCGAGCGGGACCTGGCGGAGCGCTTCGCGGTCAGCAGGACCACGGTACGCGAGGCGCTGCAGAAGCTGCAGGACGCGGGATGGATCTCGGTGCAGCAGCGCCACGTCACCATCGTCAAGGATTTCTGGTCCCAGGGGGACCTGGAGATCCTCTCCTCCATCACCAGGAACAGCGACCCTTTTCCTTTCGAGTTGGCGACCCACCTGCTGGAACTGAGGGTCCAGTTCGCTCCTGATTATGCCCGCCGGGCCGTCGAGAATAACGCCGCCGGGGTGGCGGCGGTGCTCAAGAAGGCGGAGAAACTGCGTAACTGCTCGTCGGCCCTGGTCAACTTCGACTGGGAGCTGCACCTGGCCATGGCGGTGATGTCGGGCAACCGCATCTATCCCCTGATGCTGAACAGCTTTGCCGGCGTCTACTCCAAGCTCAGGTCGGCCCTCTTTTCCAGGGACAAGCACCGGCTGCAGCTGCGTGACTACTACCGCGAGATGCTGGCCGCCGCCACTGCCGGCAACGCCCTGCTGGCGGAGAACATCACCCGGGCGGCAATGCTGATGAGGCTGAACGATTTCAAGCTGTACTTCGGCTCGCTCAATCCGGACTGCCCTGCCCCGGCCTAGCCCAACGGCACCGGTCAGCTGCCCAGGGTGAAGTAGAAGGTCGCCCCCCCGTTTACCTCCGCCTCCGCCCAGATCCTGCCGCCATGCCGGTTGATGATGCGCTGCACGATGGCGAGCCCGATCCCGAGCCCCGGGAATTCCTCTTCCCGGTGCATGCGCTGGAACGGGCCGAAGAGCCGGTCGGCAAAGCGCATGTCGAAGCCGGCCCCGTCGTCCCGCACGAAATAAACCACCTCATCCCCGTCCTGCCTGCTGCCGACCTCGATGGTGGCGGACTCGTTCTTGGCCGTGAATTTCCATGCGTTTTCCAGAAGCTGCTCCAGGGCGGTGCGCAGCAGCACCGCGTCTCCGTGCGCGGGGAGCCGATCCGGGACCTTGAAGGTCACCTTTCTGCACGGATCCCCCTCCTTGGCGCAGGCGGCGTAGCTGTTGGCCATCTGGCTCAGGTCGAGGTTCAGCGGGGTCATGTCCTGGCGCCCGATGCGCGACAGCGCCAGCAGCGCGTCCACCAACCCCTCCATCTTGCGTCCCGCCCGGACGATACAGTCGAGGTAGCTGTGCGCGGTCGGCTCCAGGCTGTCGCCGTAGTCTTCGAGCAGGGCGTTGCTGAAGCCGATCAGGTGCCGCAGCGGGGCGCGCAGGTCGTGGGAGACGGCGTAGCTGAAGGTTTCCAACTCCTTGCCCAGGTTCTCCGCCGTGGCCTTGTGCCGGGTCAGCTCCCGCTGGGCCTCGGCGAGCCTGCTTTCACAGTCGTCGGCCGGCTCGCGATCAGGTTGCTGCGAGCCGTCGCGCCGCGCCGCGACCTGTGCGCCGCTGCCGGCGCCCTTCCGGGCGCCCCCCTTGCGCTCGCCCTTGCTGTTAGGCGCGTCCATGTGCTCCTCCCGCTGCTACTGACTCAGCCCGCTTAAAACTCTCTTAAAAACAAATATTGCCACAACTCCTTGCGTTGCACCACTCTTAAAATAAACATTTTTACTCTCAGCTGCACCTTCTGACATACCCTTTCTCTGTTTGGAAGCTGCAGGCTGGGTCTTGGAAAAACAACGGGCCGGCTCTGCTGAAGTTTCACTCAGAGCCGGCCCGGGCCAGTGTCCGCAGCATGTCTGTCAGAAGGGGTATTTCTCGGCTTCTATGACCGTCTGGGCCAGGACCCGCTTGTCCTGGAGCAGACCCGCGGGTTGGTAGCGGGTGAACCGCCGGACCGCGCCCAATAAAACGGCCAGGGTATCCCCCTCCTCGCTGTAGAAGGCGGCCTTGCGGGCCGCGCTGGCGATCTTCTCGTTGGCGCCGAAGCAGAAGCTGCGCACCGCCGCGGTCACCGCGCGCCCCTTCGCATCGCTCAGGCGCGGCAGGATCTTGTCCGCGCGCAGCACCGCGCTTTCCATGGCGAAGATGTTGATGACGACGTCGGCCAGCGCCAGGAGCACCTCCTGCTCGTCCTTGATGGCCGTCTGGTACTTCTGTGCCGCGGAACCGGCCACCACCAGGAACAGTTGTTTGAGTCCGGCCAGCAGGGCCTTCTCCGCGGCGAAGGGGACGCTGTCGTCGGGCTCGTCGAAGGATGGCGTGGTGAGGGCGTCGAGCGCCTTCATCGCCTCGCGCTGCAGCGGGATCTCGCCCTTCAGCGCCCGCGTGAGCAGGGTCCCCGGGATCAGCAGCCGGTTGATCTCGTTGGTCCCCTCGAAGATGCGGTTGATGCGCTCGTCGCGGTAGTAGCGCTCGGCGGGGTACTCCTGGATGAAGCCGTAGCCGCCGTGCACCTGGACCACCTGGTCGGCCACGAAGGCCAGCATCTCGGAGCAGAACACCTTGGCGATGGCGCACTCCATGGCGTATTCCTCGATCCCCTTCTGGTAGGCATCGTAGTAGTTGGGCGTCTCCTTGGGGATGGTGGCGAGCCGGTCGTCGATCAGGCCGGCCAGGCGGTACACGAGCGATTCCGACGCGAAGATCTCGGCGGCCATGTCGGCGAGTTTTTCCTGGATCGCGCCGAAGGAGGCGATGGGACGGCCGAACTGCTTTCTCAGCACCGCGTACTTCACCCCGTCGGCGAGGGCGAACTTTGCGGAACCGGTGACCGCGGCGCCGAGCTTGAAGCGGCCGATGTTGAGCACGTTGAAGGCGATCTTGTGCCCCTTGCCGATCTCTCCCAGGACATTTCCGACCGGGACCTGGACGTTGTCCAGGATGACCTGGGTGGTCGAGGACCCCTTGATGCCCAGCTTCTTCTCCTCCGGCCCGACGCTCACCCCGGCCATGGTCCGCTCCACGAGGAACGCGGTGAAGTGCTCCCGGTCCACCTTGGCGAAGACGGTGTAGAGGTCGGCGATGGAGCCGTTGGTGGTGAACTGCTTGGTGCCGTTGAGGATATAGTGGCTGCCGTCAGCGGAGAGCGTGGCGCTCGCCTTGGCCCCCAGGGCGTCGCTGCCGGAGTCCGGTTCGGTGAGGCAGTAGGCGGCGACCCATTCGCCGCTGGTAAGTTTCTCAAGGTAGCGGGCCTTCTGCTCCTCGGTGCCGTAGTAGACCAGGGGCAAGGTGCCGATGCCGCTGTGGGCGGCGTAGGCGACCGAGAAGGAGCCCGAGCCGGAAATCTTCTCCGCCGCCAGCATGCTGGTCGCCTTGTCCAGCTCCAGTCCGCCGTACTCCTCGGGGACGTCGATCATCAAAAGCCCCAGTTCGCCGCAGCGCCTAAGCAGTTGCACCACCTTGTCGAAGTTCTGATGCTCGATCTCTTCGCGGGCCGGGATCACCTCGTTGGCCACGAACTGCTCGGTGGTGGCGCCGATCTGGCGCTGCTCGTCGCTGAAATCCTCCGGGACGAACACCTCGTCCTTGCCGGCCTCCGTGATCAGGAACTCCGCTCCTTTGAATACCCTTGCTGCCATGACACACCTCGTTAGTTGTAAGTGGAACCCCGGTCGGCCCGGCTCAGCTCAACTCGAAAATACCCGCCGCGCCCATGCCGCCGCCGATGCACATGGTGACCATGCCGTAACGCGTGCCGCGGCGCCGCATCTCGTGCAACAGGCTGGCGGTGAGCTTGGTGCCGGTGCACCCCAGCGGATGCCCCAGCGCGATGGCGCCGCCGTTGACGTTGACCCGCGCCGGATCGAGTCCCAGTTCCCCGAGGCAGGCGAGCGTCTGCACGGCGAAGGCCTCGTTGAACTCGATCAGTTCGATCTGGTCCTGGCTCATTCCCGCCATCTTCAGCGCCGCGGGGATGGCCTCCACCGGACCGATCCCCATGATCTCGGGAGGGACGCCTCGCACCGCGAAGGAGACAAAGCGGGCCAAAGGCTTCATGCCGGTCCGTTTCAGGAATTCCTCGGAGACCACCAGCGCGGCGGCAGCGCCGTCGGTCATCTGGGACGAATTGCCGGCGGTAACGGTGCCGTCCGCCTTGAAGGCGGGCTTGAGTTTCGCCAGTGCCTCCATGGTGGTGTCGCCCCTCACCCCGTCGTCGGCGTCGACCAGTTCCTCGACGCACTGCATCTTCCCCTTGTGCAGCGCGCAGTGCCGGGCCGGCACCGCAATGGTTTCCTCCACGAAGGTCCCCTGCGCCAGGGCGCGCGCCGCCTTCTGGTGGCTCGCCATGGCGAAAGCGTCCTGGTCCGCGCGGGAAATGCCGTACTTCTCTACCAGCCGCTCGGCGGTGATGCCCATGGAGGCGTAGGTCTCGGGCCATGAGCCGACCAGCCCCGGGTTGGCGCTGTACTTGTTGCCCCCCATGGGGATCATGGACATGCTCTCGGTCCCCCCGGCGATGATGCAGTCTGCGTTTCCCGCCATGATGCGGTCCGCCGCCGAAGCGATGGTCTGCAGCCCCGACGAGCAGAAGCGGTTCACGGTCATGCAGGGGACCTGGTACGGGATGCCGGCCTTGAACGCGGCGATGCGCGCCACGTTCATCCCCTGCTCCCCTTCCGGGAAGGCGCAGCCGATGATGACATCCTCGACCAGCGCCGGGTCCAGGGCGGTGCGTTCGACGAGCCCCTTGATGGCGATGGCGGCCAGGTCGTCGGGACGGACGTCCCTCAGCTTCCCCTTGTAGGCCTTGGTGGCCGGCGTCCGTACGGCTTCCACGATATATGCTGCTCGCATGGCGTTGCTCCTTTGCTGACTTCGGTTGAACTGGGTCGAGCTTCCTTCCCCCTCCCCGGCCCTCCCCCTCCTGGGGAGGGAGCTTGTGGTGCGGGCCCTGCCCGCCATCAGATAATCCCCTCTCCCCCCGGGAGAGGGTGCCCGAAGGGCGGGTGAGGGAGGAGCCACGAAGCGGGATCGTTGCCTATTGCAGCGCCCTCACCCCAGCCCTCTCCCGGAGGGAGAGGGGGATGGGTAACTCAATTCCGCAGTGGCTTCCCCTTCTTCAGCATGTGCTGGATGCGCTCCTGGGTCTTCTTCTGGCCGCAGAACTTCAGGAAGGTTTCCCGTTCCAGGTCCAGCAGGTACTCCTCGCTGACGATGGTCCCGGCCGGGACGTCGCCGCCGGTGATGACGTCGGCGATGCCGGAGGCGAGGTAGTGGTCATACGCGGAGATGAAGCCCCCCTGCTCCAGGTTCCAGAGCTGGGTCTTGATGCTGGCGGCGATGCCGCGGCCGGGCGCCTTGACCGCTGCCTCGGGCTTGCCCGGGCGGTAGTTGGCCGCGAGGGAGATGGCCTTCAGCTTGGCGTCGAAGATGCGGCGGTCCAGGGCCAGGGTGATGCCGTCGCCCGGGCGCATGAGCCCCATCGCCATCAGTTCTGTGGCGGAACTGCTCACCTTGGCCATGGCGATGTTCTGGTAGTTCTTCAGCAGAAACGGCGTGACGTCGGCGCCGTTGGCCTCGGCGAGCCGGACGGCCCTGAGCGCCATCTCCTTGGTGCCGCCGCCGGCCGGGATCAGCCCCACCCCGATCTCCACCAGCCCCATGTAGGTCTCGGCGTGGGCGTTGATGGCGTCGGCATGCAGGCAGGTCTCGCACCCGCCTCCCATCACCAGGCTGTGAGGGGCGGCGACCACCGGGATCCCGGAGTACTTGATGGCCATCATGGCGCGCTGGAACGATTTCACGGTGAGGTTCAGGTCGTCCCAGGCGCCTTCGGCGCAGGCCATGGCGATCAGCATCAGGTTGGCCCCGGCCGAGAAGAGGCTCCCCTCGTTGGCGATCACCATGCCCAGGCCGTCGGCCTCGCTGCGGCGCAGCCCCTTCTGGATCATGGCCAGCGTGTCGCCGCCCATCGTGTTCATCTTGGAATGGAACTCGAGGCAGAAGATGCCGTCGCCGATGTCGATGAGCGAGGCGGCGGCGTTACGTTCCACGACACCTGCGGCGCTTCTGAGCAGGGTGAGCGATACCTGGCCGCGGTTGAGCGGCACCTCCCGGTACTTCTTGTCCACGATGCTGTAGAAGAAGCGTTTCCCCTGCTCCACCCGGTAAAAGCTCTCCACCTCGCGCAGCCACTGCGGTAGCGCGACGCCGTCACGGTCGGCGCGGGCCACGAAGGAGGCGACGCCCAGGGCGTCCAGCAGCTCGAAGGGGCCGAGGTCCCAGTTGTAGCCCCACTTCATGGCGTTGTCCACGTTGACCACGTCGTCCGCGATTTCCGGCATCCGTTTGGCGGTGTAGATCAGGGTGTCGCGCAGCGTCCGCCAGGCGAAATCCGCCGCCTTGTCACTACCTTGCAGCAGCGCCTTGACCCGGGCGCCCGGGTCGTCGATCTGCCTGGCCGCCCCCACCGAGGCGAACTTCGGCGAGACACACTCGCGGTAGGCGCCGCTCTCCGGGTCGTAGCAGAGCTTGACGCTGTTGCCGTCCACCGTCTCCCGCTTGAAGAAGCCCCCCTTCCCTTTCTTCCCGGTCAGCCCCTCGGCGACCATGCGGCGCGTGCTTTCCGGCACCCGGAACAGTTCCCGTTCGTCGTCGCCGGTGAGGAGCTCGTAGCTGTTGTCCATGACCCGCACCACCGTGTCGATCCCCACCAGGTCCCACAGGGCGAAGGTGCCGGTCTTGGGGCGCGCCATGGCCTGTCCGGTGACGGCGTCGACCTCCTCGACGGAGAGCCCCATCTCCACCATGTGGCGCCAGGTGGCGGCGCCGGCATAGGTGCCGATGCGGTTGGCGATGAAGTTGGGGGTGTCCTTGGCGAAGACCACCCCCTTGCCCAGCCGCTTGTCCATGAAGGAGGCCATGCTGCGCAGCAGGTGGGGATCGGTGTCGCTGCAGGGGACCATCTCCATGAGCCGCATGTAGCGCGGCGGGTTGAAGAAGTGGGTCACCATGAAGCGGCGCCTCAACTCCGCCGGGAGCGCCTGCGCCAGTTCGTTCACCGACAGGCCGCTGGTGTTGCTGGAGAGAATGGCGTCTTGCTTCAGGTTCGGGACCACCTTGTCCCGGAACAGGCGCTGCTTTACCTCGAGGTTTTCCAGCACCACCTCGATGACCCAGTCGCACTCCGTGAGCCGGTGGCTGTCGTCGTCGAAGTTGCCGGTCTCGATCCAGGCCGCGTATTCGGGGGCGTAGAAGGCGGCGGGCCTGCTTTTGGCTAGGGCCGCCAGCGCCCGGTCGGCGATCTGGTTGCGCTGCGCCTTGTCCTCCGCGGGCGCCCCTTTGGCCTGTTCCGGCACCATGTCCAGCAGCAGGACCTCTATCCCCGCGTTGGCGAGGTGCGCGGCGATGGCCGCCCCCATGACCCCGGCCCCCAAAACTGCAACCCTCTTCATCTGTCTCATCACATCCTCCGGCTCCGGACGCGGCCTCAGTTCTCCGCGACGGTATACATCCGCTCTATCTTATCTTTATAACGCTCAGAAATCACCCGTCTTTTCACTTTCAGGGTCGGGGTGAGCTCTCCCGCCTCGATGGTGAAATCGCGCGGCAGCAGCGCGAACTGCTTGATGGTCTCGTAGTGCGCCAACTCCGCGTTGACCGCCTCGACCCGCTGCCGGTACAGCTCGAGCACCGGCTCGTGCACCACCAACTCCTCGAGATCGGTATATACGATCTTCTTCTCCTGGGCGAACTCCAGGAGCTTCTCCAGGGTCGGCACGAGCAGCGCGGTGAGGTAGGGCCTCTTGTCGCCGTAGACGTAGGCCTGGGAGATGTACTTGTCCCTCTTCAGGAGGTTCTCGATGGGCTGCGGCGCGATGTTCTTGCCGCCGGCGGTGACGATCAGGTCCTTCTTGCGGTCCGTGATCACCACGAAGCCCCCCTCGATGCGTCCGATGTCGCCGGTCTTCAGCCAGCCGTCGCTGAAGGCCTCCCGGGAGCTCTCCTCGTCCTTGTAGTAGCCGAGCATGACCTGGGGGCCGCGCGCCAACAGTTCGCCGTCCTGCGCCACGCGGAACTCGGTCTCCGCCAGCGGCGTCCCCACGGTGCCGAAGCGCAGCTGCTCGAAGGTGTTGTTGCAAAGGACGGGACTGGTTTCGGTGAGCCCGTACCCTTCCAGGATGGGAACCCCGATGCTCCAGAAGAACTCGTTGATCTCGCGGTCCAGCGGTGCGCCGCCGCTGGAGCAGAACTTGAGGTTGTTGCCGAAGCGCTGCCGCAGCTTGCTGAACACCAGGCGGTCCGCCACGGCGTGCTGCAGCGCGAGCCACAGCGGCACCTTCTTGTCGATGTACCGCGCGTAGACGTACCTGCGTCCGACGGCGAGCACGGTGCGGAACAGCTTTCTCTTGAACAGGGAAAGCTGGTGCACATGCTCGTAGATGCGTGAATGGATTTTCTCGAACAGCCTGGGCACGCTGACCATGATGGTGGGCTGGATCTCCAGCATGTTTTCCGCTATCTTCTCGATGCTGTCGGCGAAGGCGATCATCCCTCCGCTGGCGATGGGGAGGTAATAGCCGGTGCAGCGCTCCAGGACGTGGCTTAGCGGCAGGAAACTCAGGAAGACCTCACCCTCCCCCACCGCCGCCTTCTCGATGGTGGCGAAGGCGTCGAAGAGCAGGTTCCGGTGCGAGAGCATCACCCCCTTGGGAACGCCGGTGGTCCCGGAGGTGTAGATGATGGTCATCAGCGATTCGGGCCCGATGGCGTCGATGACCCCGAACAGTTCCTCCCGTTCCTGGTCGGTGATCGGGTCGTCTATCTCGGAGAGCTGGTAGAACGTGGTGAGCGGCAGCGACGGCTCTCCCAGGAAGCGCTCGAAGGAGACCGCCAGCTGCACCATGGGAATGGCGTCCTTGATCTTCAGCAGCTTTCGGTACTGCCATTTGCCGGAGATGAAGACGATGCGCGCGTCGCTGTGGTTGAGGGTGTATTCCACCTGGTCGGGGGTATTGGTGGCGTAGACCGGGACCGTCACTGCGCCGGCGCAGAGGATCCCCATGTCCGCTATGGTCCAGCCGACACGGTTTTCCGAGAGGATGGCCACCTTGTCGCCCGGCTTGATGCCGAGCTTGCGCAGGCCGCGCGCCACCATGAGGGCGCGATTGAAGAACTGGGAGTAGCTCAGGGTGACCCAGCTACCCTGCTTTCTGTACTTCACCGCCAGCTTTGTGTCCAGCCGGGCTGCCTGGTGCCGTAGCAGGTCAGGTATGGATCTAAAAGGCACCTTTTCCACGATAAGCTCCAATTAATACAGAAGAAAGACCATCCCTGTACTTAAAAGATAGTGCATGGCTCGGATAATACAAGAGTGACGCAGACACATTGGCAAAAAAGACTGGCACAGCATGAAGCAGGAAATTCGAAGAAAGATGAAACTGCTGGTACAGGAATAGTTTGACACGCTGCGGATCGACCAATATCATCACGATGACCGATTTGCCACGCCTGCTGCGAGAAAGAATCGGTTCCCCGACCTGCCACATCCAACCGGATTGATCGCTCTTGACATGATCAACGGAAAATTTTGCCGTCACGCAAGGAGTTAGCTGTGATTGAACCGATGATATCGGAAATGGAAGCTGCATTCTGCAAGGGAGTCTTCGACAAGGTCACCGTCTTTCGGTTTCACCTGGAACAGGATACCGTCACCATCGCGGTAGGTCCCGACGGGTATCGCGTGGTCAGGGGAGCGACGCCGGAGCCGGTCGACTGCGAGTGCAGCACCAGCGCCGCAATGTTCACAAAGATCTGGTACGACGCTTACCGCCCCGGCCTGATGGATTTCCTGGGCGGCGCGATCAGGTGCGACAATCCCCTGCTGCTGCCCGGTTTCCTGAAGGCCTTCGGCCGCTAGTCGCTACAGCGGGACTGCTCCCCGGAGCGCCGACCGGGCCAGCATCCCCTCGAACTGCGCCGCCGGCAGCGGCCGGCCGATCAGGTCCCCCTGCACCTCGTCGCAGCCGTAGTTCTGCATCAGCTCCAACTGTTCCGGCCGCTCCACCCCCACGGCGTTCACCTTGAGCTTCAGGCTGTGCGACATGCAGATCATCGCGGTCACCACGTCCAGGTTGTCCGGGTTGTCCAGGTTCCTGATGAAACTGCGGTCGATCTTCAGCTTGGCGATGGGAAGCTGCCTAATGCGCTGCAGGGACGAGGACCCGACGCCGAAGTCGTCCACCGAGAAGGCCACCCCCGCCTCGGTGAGGCGCAGCATGTTCTGCCGCGAGGAGAGGCCGTTGTCCATGATGGCCCGCTCCGGGATGTCCATCTGCAGCGTCCCCGCGCCGATGCCGGTTTCCGAGAGGGCGGCCAGGGTCTGCTCGAGAAAATGGGGTTGGTGGAACTCCCGGTTGGAGAGGTTCACGGCCAGGGAGAGGTCGAATCCCTTTTGCTGCCACTGCTTCACCTGCGCCAGGGCATGGTGGATGACCCACTCGCCGATGGGGACGATGACGCCGCTATCCTCGGCCACGGTGATGAACTGGTCCGGAAGCAGCAGCCCCCGGTCCGGATGGTGCCAGCGCAACAGGGCTTCGGCGGCGATGATGCGGCCGCTGCCCAGGCTCATGAGCGGCTGGTAGAGCAGTTCCAACTCCCCCCTGGCGACCGCCTGGCGCAGCTGCCGCTCCAGGTTCTGCCGGTTCATGGTCCGCTCGTTGATCTCGCTGTTGTAGAACTGGTAGCTGCTGTTGCGGTGCTGTTTCGCCGCGTACATGGCGCCGTCGGCCTTTTGCAGCAGTTCCTCGCTGCTGTCGCCGTCAGCCGGGAACATGCTGATGCCGACGCTCGTCCCCACCTTCACCTCGACCCCCTCCAGCCGGAACGGCATCTGGAACACACCCATGATCTTGTTGACCACGGTGCCGACGTCGTCGGTCTGCGCCAGGTCGGGCATGAGCACGTTGAACTCGTCGCCGCCGATGCGGGCCACCGTGTCGGACTCGCGCACGCACCCCTTCAGCCTCTGCGCCACCGACTGCAGCAGCAGGTCGCCCGCCGCGTGCCCCAGGGTGTCGTTGATCTGCTTGAAGTGGTCCAGGTCCAGGAAGAGCACCGCCAGGTTCTTGCGGTTGCGGCGTGCCTGGGCCAGCTCCAGCGCCAGGAAGTCCAGGAAGAGCTTGCGGTTGGGGAGGTCGGTCAGCGGATCGTGCTGCGCCTGGTGCTTGATCACCTGTTCCAGCCGCTTGCGCTCGCTGATGTCCTTGAACAGGGTGAGCAGGAAGGGAGTGCCGTCCATCTCGATGCAGTCGGCCGACACCAGCCCCTCCAGTTCCTGCCCCGACTTGGCCCTGATGCGCACCTCGAGGTCGCGCACCGAACCCTTTTCCGACAGCTCGAGCAGCAGCGCCTCGGACTGGGCCGGTTCGAGCCACAGCCCCAGTTCCTCGCTGCTGCGCCCGATCACCTCGTCCCGGTCGAAACCCAGCACCCTGAGGAAGGCCTCGTTCACCTCCACCAGCCGGCCGTCAGTCAGGCCGGCGATGCTCAACAGGTCGGGGGTGGCCTGGAATATGGCGGAGAAGCGCCGCTCCGAGGCGCGCAGCGCCGCCACCTGCTGGGCCACCAGCCGTCGCAGGGTGATCTTCTCCCCGACCCGGTCCAGCACCCGGAACAGTTCCGGATAGTTGACCGGCTTCAGGATGTAGTGGTCCATGCCGATTTCGATGGCGTTCATGAGGTAGGCGGTCTCGCTGTGGGCGGTGACGGCAACGATGGTGGCGTCGGGATTGAGCTGCCTGATCTCGCGTGCCATGGCGATGCCGTTCATCTGCGGCATGTTGATGTCGGTCACCACCAGGTCCGGCTGGTACTGGCGGTACAGCTCCAGGCCCGCCCTGCCGTCGTCGGCCGAGTAGATCCTGATCCCGGGGTAGTTGAGGGAGAGCATCCTGGCGAGCATCTCCCGCGACTCGATCTCGTCCTCGACCAGGAGCAGGGAGACATCGTTGAAACGCTGGCGGGGCTGTTCCATCGGTCACACCTCAATGCAGAAGCGGGCGCCCTGTTCCGTGTTGGTGACGGTCAGGGTCCCCTTCATGTTCTTTTCGACGATGGTCTTGGACATGAACAGACCGATGCCGGTCCCCTTGTCGGGCCCCTTGGTGGTGAAATAAGGGTCGAACACCTTGTCGATGATGTCGGCGGGGATGCCGCCCGCGTTGTCCTCGATGCAGAGCACGGCCTTGCCGTGGTGCCGGCGCAGCCGTACCTCGATCCTGGGTTCGGGGATCTTGCGTTCCAGCAGCGCGTCCTTGGCGTTCATCAGGATGTTGACCAGTACCTGCGAGTACTCGTTGGGCGACCCGAAGATCTCTACCTCGGGGTCCGCCGCTACGTCGAAGGTGATCCTGGCCGCGGCGAAGGCGGCCTGGAGAATGGCCAGGGTCTGTTCCAGGACGGCGGCCGGCAGGAACTTCTGCTTCTCCTTTTCGGGGCCGAAGAAGTTGCGGAACCCGTCGATGGTCTGCGACATGTAATTGATGACCTGCATGGCCCGGGAGACGCTGTTTTCCAGGTACTCCTTGCTGAACAGCCCCTGCTCGTAAAAGCTGGGCAGTTCCTGGACGATGAGCCCCAGCGTGTTCAGCGGCTGGCGCCACTGGTGGGCGATGTTGCCGATCATCTCGCCCATGGCCGCCAGCCGTCCCTGCCGGATCAAGAGCTGTTCCTGGCGGCGCAGTTCTTCCACGGCACGGATCCGCTCGGTCATCTCCTCCCTGAGTGCGTCCTGCGCCAGCACGCTGTCGGTGATGTTGAGGCAGGCCCCGACGAGCCTGAGCGGGGCGCCGTACGCGTCGTAGGATACCCGCGCCCGCATGCTGAGCCAGCGCAGTTTGCCGTCGGGGGGGATGGCGCGGTAGTCGGCGCGGTACAGCCCGGCGCCGGTGGTGCTGCGGGCGTCCGTTACGATCTGTTCCAGCCGCTCGCGGTCCTCGGGGTGCACCATGCCCAGCACCGAATCGAGGTCGAGGTCGAGGTCGGGGTTGAGCCCGTAATGTTCCTTGGCGATGGGGGACCAGTCTCCTTTGCCGGTCTGCAGGTTGACGTCGAAGATGCCCAGGCCCGTGGCCTCGATGGCGAGCTTCAGCCTCGCTTCGCTCTCCTTGAGCGCCTGCTCGGCACGCTTCAGGTCGGTCAGGTCCACCGCGAATCCGATCCCCTCGGCGGTGGTGTCGGCCATCCGGGCCATCGCGGTGAGCGCGGCTACCGGTTCCTTACTGTTGCGCCTGATGAAAACCTTCTGGTAGGTCCTGCTGATGCCGCGGGTGATGGTCTCGTCCATGGCGGCACGGTCTTTTGCGTACTCCTCGGGAGGGGTGACCTCGGCCAGGCTCAGGGTCCCACCGCGGCACTCCTCGCCGCTGTAGCCGACCAGTTCGCAGTAGGCCTCGTTGGCGTCGGTGATGACCCCGTCCCGGTTCCAGAAGAAGATCGCGATCAGGCTGGACTCGTACAGCCAGCGGAACCTGGTTTCACTGGCGCGCAGCTTTTCCTGCATCTCGCGCAGGTCGTTGATGTCGGTGGCCGTGCCGTACCACTTGACCACCCTCCCCTCCTCGTCCAGTTGCGGGACCGCGCGGGTCAGGTGCCAGCGGTAACCGTCGTCGCGGTGCTTGATGCGCTGCTCGATCTGGTAGATCTCGCCGGTGGCGACGGCGTGGCTCCACGCGTGCGCGGTCGGTTCCCGGTCCTCGGGATGGATGCAGTCGTTGATCAGGCTGCCGGGGGCGCCCTTGGTCTGGATCAGGATGCAGCGCCGCACGCCGGTGTAGTTCTCGAAGTGGGCGTTGAGGTAGTCCAGGTTGCCGTCGGGGTTGGCGGTCCAGACGATCTGCGGCATCGAGTCGGCCAGGTCGCGGAAACGCTGTACCGACCTGCGCAGTTCCTCCTCGATCGCCTTGCGCCCGGTGACGTCGAAAATGACGCCGATGAAGCGGCAGGACGCCTCCTCGCACCAGAACCGCCCCAGCACGTTGACCCACAGCAGCGCCCCGTCGTCGGCCCGGAATACGCGGTGCTCGGAACTGAACAGCGCGTGTTCCCTGCTGGCCCGGTCCAGTTCCGCCAGGACCCGTTTCCTGTCGTCGGGGTGGATCCGGTCCTGCCACATGGAGAGCGTCGCCGGCCCGCTTGGCTCCTGCGGCGCGGCGTATCCCAGGACGAGAAAGTGGCGCTGCGACCAGATGCCGACTCCGCTGGAGGTGTCCATGTCGCAGGAGCCCATCTGCGCCGCATCCAGGGCGAGTTTCAGCCGCTCCTCGCTTTCCAGCAGGGCCTTGGCGGCGGTCCTGCTTTCGGTAATGTCGTTGAAGGCGATGAGGCCGGAGATGATGGCGCCGGAGATGTCACGCAGGGGGGTGGCGTTGACGCTGATGAAGCCACGGGTGCCGTCGCCGCGCAGGATCTGGTAGTCCTCGGCGAATACCGTCTCGCCCTGGCGGATGGCGCGGATCAGCGGGTAACGCTCGATGGGCACCGGCTTCCCGTCAGGGGTGAACATCTTCCAGCGGTCGAACTCGTCCGTGCCGGCCAGGTCTTCCACGTCCTCGCGGAAGATGGTCCGGGTCAACCCGTTTTGGTACACCACCTTGCCCGAAGGTGCCTCGGCGATGACCACACCTACCGGAAGCTGTTCGACGATCGCCTCGAAACGCTCCTGCTGGAAGGCCAGTTGCCTCAGCATGCTCTCCCGTTCCTCCTCTGCGGTCCGGCGTTCGGAAATGTCGCGGGCGATCATCTGGATGGCGTGCACGCCCTGGTAGTCGATGCGGGTCGACGACCCTTCCATGCACCGCTCGCCGCCGTCCAGGCGCAGCAGCCTGTATTCGAGCGTCGACGGCTCCTCTCCCCCCATTACCGTCTCGATCCCCTCGCGCATCGCCTGGCGGTCCGCCGGGTGCACCAGGTCCAGCACGCCGTGTTGCTGCAGTTCGGAGAGGGTGCGCGCGCCGTAGGCCCCCAGGGCCGCGCAGTTGGCGTAGAGGAAGGCGCCATCGCGGTGTACCAGCACCGCGTCCGGGGCCATCTCCACCAGGGAGCGGTAGTAGCGCTCGCTCTCCCGCAGCAGCCTCTCCTTCTGGATGCGCTCCGCATTTTCCCGCGCGATGATGGATATGCCGGTGAGGACTCCGTTGGCATCGAAGATGGGGGAAAGGGTGAGGGAGACGTGGACCTCGCGCCCCCCCTTGGCCAGGCGCACCGTCTCCAGGTTTCTGATTTTCTCCCCGCTCAAGACTTTGCGGGTGATCTGGTCCAGTTCCTCCAGGCGGTCCGGGGGGACCAGCATGGTGATGTTCTGGCCGACGGCCTCCTCGGCATGGTAGCCGTACAGGTTCTGCGCCGCCTGGTTCCAACTGGTGATGGTGCCGTCGGGGGCCTTGCTGAGGATGGCATCGTTGGACGAATCCACGATGGCGGCCAGATGCGCCATGGCGTCTTCCTTGTCCGCAGCCTGTATTGCCCCCGGTTTTCGTGTCATGAAGCCTCGCAAGCCGTCAGGTCTCCTTGAGATAGCTGCCCGACTCGGGATTGGGTTCCAGGGTGAAGTAGAAGCTGGCCCCCTCCCCTACCTCCCCCTCCGCCCACAAGCGTCCACCATGCCTGAGCACGATGCTGTGGGCGGTGGCCAGCCCGATCCCGGTCCCGGTCCAGCCGAACTCTTCGGGTGCGTGTATGGTCTGGAAGGGCTTGAACAACTTCTGGGCGTACTTCATGTTGAAGCCCACACCGTTGTCGCGCACGAAATAGGTCCGCCCCCCCTCCCTGTCGCTCCAGCCGAATTCGATGCGTGCCCGCTCGGTCCTGGAGGTGAACTTCCATGCGTTCTCCAGCAGGTGCCGCAGTGCCTTGCCCAATAGCTCCGGGTCCCCCTTGGCGCGGGCCCCGCCGGCTATGACGAACTCCACCCTGCGGCCGGGCGCGCCGGCGGCCAGTTCCCGGGCGATGTCGCGCGCCAGCTGGCTCAGATCGGTGTCGCGTATGTCCAGGGCGCAGCGCGCCAGGTGGGTCAGGCTGTTGAAGGCGTCCATGATCTGCTTGATCTGCTGCACCACGTTGGAGCTCCGCTCGGCGTACTGTCGGCAGTTGGCATGGCCGCAGGCGCTGCAGTCCTCCAAGAGCGCGGTGCAGAACCCTTCCAGGCGCGCCACCGGCGCCCTGAGGTCGTGGGAGACGAAGTAGCTGAAGTTTTCCAGTTCGCTCACCGTGGCCTGCAGCAGGGAGGTCCGCTGCAGGACGCGCCGTTCCAGTTCCTCGGTGAGCGAGCGGACCTGTTCCTCGGCGTGCTTCAGCTCGGTCACGTCGTGGCAGGTGCCGATCACGCCGGCCACGCTCTCCCCCTCCCTGACCCCCTCCACGTCGAGCCGCACGATGCGTACCGCCCCGTCCGGCCGCACCACCCGAACGAAGCTGTGTTCCGGCTGATGATGCGGATCCAGCGCGCTCTGCATCGAGTCGGCCACCCCGGCCCGATCGTCCGGGTGAAAGCGCTCCAGGAAGGACCGGTAGGAAGCAGGGACGGCGCCCGGCTCGACGCCGCAGATGCGGTACATCTCGTCGGACCAGTCCATGCTCTCGCTATCGAGGTTGCGCTGCCAGCTCCCCAGGTGGGCGATGCGCTGGCCGACCGCCAGCTGCCGTTCGCTTTGCGCCAGGCGCCGGTGCTGCTCGCTCACCAGCCGCTTCAGCTCGATCTGCTCCAGGACCTTGTCGAGCACGGTGAAGAGTTCCTGGTAGTTGAGCGGTTTGAGGACGTAGTGGTGCACGCCGATTTCGATGGCGCTCAGGAGGTAGGAGGTGTCGCTGTGGGCGGTGACGGCGATGATGCGGACTTCGGGGTTGATCGCCTTGATCTCGCGGGACATCCGGATGCCGTCCATGACCGGCATGTTGATGTCGGTCATCACGATCTCCGGGGTGTGCTGCCGGTACAGTTCCAATGCCTGCAAACCGTTGTCGGCGCAGTAAACGGTGAGGTTCGGGTAGTTCATGGCCAGCATCCGGGTGACCATCTGGCGCGCGTCGGCCTCGTCCTCGACGTAGAGCATGCTGACGGCTGCGCCCTCCCGATCCTCGTCTTTCATTGAGCCCCCTCGCTGCGGGACAGGATCCCCTTGAGCCGGTCCACCGTCATGGGCTTGTAGATGTAATCGACCACGCCCAGATCCCGGCACTGCTCCTGGTCGGTCTCGTTGTCCGACGAGGTCAGTATGGCTACCGCGAGACGCTGCAGCTTGTCACTGCCGCGGATGCCGCGCAGCAGGTCGAGCCCGCTGATCTTGGGGAGTTTCAGGTCCAGCAGCACCAACTTGATCTGGCGGTAGCTCTCATCCCGCTCCATGCGTTTGAGCAGCTCGTCGGCCTCTTCCCCGTCGCGCGCGGTAAGGATCTCGTGCTGGCAGGCCTTGCCGATGATGCGGCTGGCCAGGAACAGGTCGTCCGGGTTGTCCTCGATGAGCAGGATGTAGGATGGCGCCATGGGAACTCCCGTCGGCCGAAAAAAAGCCGAGCGTTTCAACGGTTGCTGCGTCTGCTCGGCCGCCTGCCGGTGTGGCAGTGTTAGAACGTGCGTCTTGTATGTTTACGATCAAGCAGCTAGATTTTCTGTTCCGGGACATGGCAGTTTGTTCGCGTCTTGGGTTCGAGCCCGTCGCAAAGCGTAAAACGCCATGTCCTCTTCTTCACAGCCCGAACGGTT
>NZ_BLXY01000001.1:863032-1368605 GCF_014193585.1 Geomonas paludis | reverse complement strand
ATCCCGTTCGACTTGCATGTGTTAAGCACGCCGCCAGCGTTCGTTCTGAGCCAGGATCAAACTCTCCAGTTTAAAGTGAAACCGGAAAATCCGATTCTAGTTTGAAACAACTGACTTGTTACATTTTGAAACTCGCAAATGCTGTTTCGTCTACTATTTAGTTTTCAAAGACCAAGCCGCCGTGTTGCGACAGACTCAGCACCCTACCTGAACCGTTGCTGCCTGTCAAGATTTTCTTTCAAAAATTTTTCGAGGCATTTTGCAGTGGCTCGATCCGGAGATCGCGCCCGAAGGACTGTCAGAACACCGCGAGGTGCTTCTGTGGCCCTTCTTCCTGCCGGCTCAATATTCGGTTGCAAAGAACGTCGTTGCTGCGGAGTCCAGCTTTATAGCAAAGCGCATCCCGAGCGTCAACGAATTAATGAATAAAATTCTCTAACCGAAAAAGAAGGGCGAAAAGATTCACTTTCTCCACCCGCCTCGGTTATACTCCGGCCATGTCCAACCTAGCCTTCGCCCTCATCATCTTTTCCGCCGTCATGCACGCCACCTGGAATACCCTGGTAAAACAGAGCCGGCACAAGACGGTATTCATATGGTGGATGTTCATCGCCTCGATGTTCCCCTTCACCGCCATCATCGCGATAGTGGACGAACCGTTCCACTGGCCCGGCCCACACACCCTGGCCATGATCTCCATCGGCTCCGTTAGTTTTGTCCTCTATCACCTGCTCAACGGCCGGGCCTATCGCGACGGCGACCTCTCCATCATCTACCCGCTTTCCCAGACCTCGATGGTGTATGTCCCGATCTGGGGAGTCCTGCTGCTGGGAGAGCGGCTTTCCCTGGTCGGGGTCTGCGGCATCCTCCTGGTCATCTTCGGCACGTTTTGCGTCCAGATGCAAAGGGTGTCGCTGGCCGAGGTGGCCCGCCCCTTTCGCGATCTCAAGAGCAGCGCGGTACGCGCCGCCCTCCTGGCCGGCTTCATCTATTCCATCGGCTCGATAGCCGAAAAGACCGGCGTCAGGGACTACCCTCCCGTTTTTTTCACCTATTTCCTGGTGATCGCCATGCTGTGCCTGATGTCGCTCAACCTGTGCCGCCCCAAGTACCGCGACCTCATTGCCGAGGAATGGCGCACCAACTGGCGCCTGATCCTGTGGAGCGGCCCCACCGTCATGCTCTCCTTTCTGAGCTTCCGCTACGGCCTGAACATGGCCCGGGTCGGCTATGCTGTCCCGGTGCGCCAGGTGAGCATTATGGTCGGAGTCCTGATCGGCATCTTTTTCCTGCGGGAATCCTTCGGCCGGATGCGCCTCATCTCGGCGGCCCTGATCGTGGCCGGGGCGGCCCTGATCCGGTTGGGGTAGGACAAAGAAAGGCCCGCGGCTTGTGCAACCGCGGGCCAAAATCGTTTGTTTTCCGCAGAAGGGGGATCGGCCTGTCTTTTTAACGCAGGTGCATGAACTTCCCTGCCTTCCCGCTCATGCTGGACATCATGCCCGCAATATCATCCATCCGGTCGCTCAGGTCGCGCATCATCCTGTCGCTCTTGTTGCCGATCGTCTTACCCATGCGCATCATTTTCTTGCGGCTCTTCTCACCTGCGCAGGGAGCAAAGAGAAGCCCCAGACCAGCACCGAGCACCCCGCCGCCAACCAGCATCATCAGGCCTGTCATCTGTCTCTTCATCCTTTCTGCCATGATAGCGCCTCCTTTAGGACGATATCTACTGATGCCCCATTTTACCGCTCTTCAAAAAGGGAAGTCTATCCATAAATAGTCCTTTAAATCATGAACTTCATGTCGGCTTCATGTTCCTGACGCAGGTCATGTATTCAAGATGGACAACAAACAAGGTCAGGTGTTAGAAAATATCACAGTTGCCATTGATGTTTTTGGTTGTATGTTTACGTCATCATTCTTCAAGGAGCGGCCCGCCATGCTACTGGAACGACTGATTGAAAAGGCAAACCAGGAGCCCGAGTATGATTGGGATGCGTATTACCAATGGTTCTTCACCGAACAGGCTGGGCACGAGGTAAGCGGCTATACCTTCTGGGAATGCAAAAAGTGTCTTACCATCAACGTACTCTATCTTCCCGCGCGCTACGGGAAATGCCGCTGCTGCTCCCTCATCTACCTGACATCCTCATAACGTTCTTCCAGTCACATCCATTTCCTCTAACATGCCTCCGACTGTCAATTCCTGAACGGCACTGTTACATCTGCAGATCGAAGATCTACAGCATCTCCTTGACCAGATCTCCTAAGGTTTCGACGCCGCGCTCGGCTTTTTCATCCCAGAAGGCGGTCGAGAGCCTGATGAAATTCCGGTATTTTCCGGACAGGGAGAAGATCGCGCCCGGGGTGATGCTGATGCCCCGCTCCAGGGCGCGGTGGAACAATTGCACCGAGTCCACCTGCTCCGGCATTTCAATCCAAAGCATGAAACCTCCGGAAGGACGGGTCATCCGCGTTCCCTCAGGGAAGTGGCGCACCACCGCGTCGGTCATCTGCGACGCGTACTTGGCGTACAGCCTCCGAATCGCCCGCAGATGGTGGTCGTAGCCGCCGGTGGCCAGGAATTCGGCTATGCCCAGCTGGGTCGGCGAGGCGGTAGCCAGGTTGTTCATCATCTTGAGCCGCTCCATCTCCGCCTGGAACCTGCCGCCGATGGCCCAGCCGACACGGTAACCGGGAGCAAGGGTCTTGGAGAACGATGAGCAGTAGATCACCAGCCCCTTGCGGTCGAATGACTTGGCCGCGATGGGACGCTGTTGCGCGAAGGTGAGGTCGCCGTAGATATCGTCCTCGATGAGCGGGATGTCGTGCTGCGCCAGGAGCTGGACCAGTTCGCGCTTGCGCTCGTCGGGCATCACTGCCCCCAGCGGATTGCTGAAGTTGGGGATCACCAGGCAGGCGCTGATCTTGTTGTTCTCGATGGCGTAGCTCAGGGCCTCGATGCTGATGCCTTCACGCGGCGTGGACGGGATCTCCAGGGCCTTCAGCCCCATCTCCGCGATCAGTTGCAGGAAATTGAAGTAGAAAGGGGATTCGACCGCGATGGTGTCGCCTGCCTTGCAGGTGGCCCGCAGGGCGAGTTGCACCGCCTCGACGCACCCCGACGTTATCAGAACCTCGTCGGGACGGACGCTGACCCCGCAGAGCAGCGAACGCTTGGCGATCTGGGTGCGCAGCCGCTCGCTGCCGGGCGGCATCATGTACGAGATGCTCTGGGCGCCGAAGCGCCTCATTTCCGCAGCAGTTATCCGGTTCAGCTTGTCCATCGGGAAGTGCTGCGGATTGGGAACCGCACTCGCCAGGGGGAGGAGTTCCGGCTTCATCATGTTGCGTATCACCAGTTCACAGAGGTCGCTGAAGGTGACCGCGGTCGGCTGCAGGCGCTGGTTTTTTGCCAGGGGCGGCGCCGTGATTTCGGGGACCTTGGGGCAGACGTAGTAGCCGGACTGCGGCCGTGCCTGGATGACCCGGCGGTCTTCGAGCACCGCGTAGGCCTGCATGACCGTGTTGATGCTCACGTTGAGTTTGGAACTTAGCTGCCGGATGGAAGGGAGCCGCTCCCCGACCCGGAAGGTCCCGCCGTCGATGAGCGACACGATCTCGCTCCCCACCCGCTCGTACAGAGGCCTGCACTCTCTCACCGTTTCCAAGGCCATACCACCTCCCCCGTCCTCACCTGCCGTGCGTGCCGCGGCAGGGCTGCCGTCGTCAGAAGCCGCCAACTCTTGAAAGTTACTGGGCAACTGTACCGCATATCCGTCACAGGCCACAGTCACAGTTGTGCTCATTTCAAAAGGGTACAGTTATCATAGACGTGAACTGTTACCATTACAATCCACAATCACTGGATCAGTATTGCCCGCCCCCCTCTGCCAGTCCCAGGTTTGGCAGTGCGGTAACACAACATCTTCTTTACTTAAAAAAGCAGCCTGTCCCCTTTTCTCCTTTTCTCGATGTCTCCTTTTCTCCATGACTCAGAGGTCCAGTAGCTCAATATACTCTCTGCACGAAGCGGAGAACGCCCCCCTCACGTCCTCCCCTTTGCGAAGGGGAGACAGAGGGGATTTGTCTCAGACAGTGGGAGGCAGAACCTTCCGGCAGTTCCGGAGGTCCAATTTTCCCTTTGGCAGCCGGCCCGGCAGCTGGTAATGTGGCGGCGCAACGTCAAAAAGGAAGGAAGTCCCAATGGCACCAGCAACGTCCAATCCGTCACTCTCCATACTGATGCCGGTCAGAAACGAAGAGCAGCACCTGCCGGCGGCGCTCGCCTCGCTGTCGGCGCAAAGCTTCCGGGACTGGGAACTGGTGGCGGTGGATGACGGCTCCACCGACCGTACCCCCGACATCCTGGCGCGGGCCGCCGCGGCCGACGCGCGCGTGCGGGTACTGGCGACCGGCGGGCAGGGGCTGGTGCCAGCTCTCAACCTGGGGCTTGCCGAGTGCCGATCGGAGCTGGTGGCACGCATGGACGGCGACGACATCTCCCACCCTGCCCGCCTGCAGGCACAGATCGGCTACCTGGCCGCGCACCCCGAGGTGGGGCTCCTGGCGACCAGCTTCCACCACTTCCCCCGGCGCCACATCGGCAGCGGCATGATGGGCTACCAGCAGTGGCAGAACTCGCTTTTGTGCCACGATGCCATCCTCGCCGACATCTTCGTCGAATCGCCCTTCGTTCATCCCAGCGTCATCTTCAGAAAGGAAGAAGTCCTGCAGGTGGGAGGCTACCGCGACATGGGGTGGGCGGAAGACTATGACCTGTGGCTGCGCCTGGCGGCGGCCGGGACACGGTTCGCCCGCCTTCCCGAGACGCTCTTCTTCTGGCGCGAGCGCCCCGAGCGGACCACCCGCACCAACCCCGCCTACGCCGCGCAGGCGATGAGACTGTGCAAGCTGCACCACCTGCTGCAGGGATTTCTCAAAGGGGAGCGGAGCGTGATCCTCGCCGGTGCCGGACTCGAGGGGCGTGCCTGGTACCGCATTTTGGGTGAGGTGGGGATCCGGGTCGAGGCCTGGGTCGACGTCGACCCGAAGAAGATCGGGAGGCAGTTGCACGGCGCGCCGGTGCTGGCAACAAGGGATCTTGAGACCAGCGGCACAAAACTTTTGATGACGGTGGGGGCCCGGGGGGCGCGTGCCGTGGTGCGGGAGAGCACCCGGCAGGCGGGCTTCGTCGAGGGAATCGACGCCGTCTGCGTAGCCTGAGCTACTCCTCCTTGTTCTCCTGCTCGACCTGGTCCATGGTGTCCAGCACCTTCTCGGGCTGCACATCCTTGGTCAACTCCTCGAGTTCGGGGTTCCTGGACTCCTCCACACCGAGTTTCTCTCCGATGGCGGTTAAAAGGGTGATGATCCTCGTCACCTCGTGCTCCGCCAACAGGTCGATGTGCAGGTTCAGCTCGGCGCGCCGGTCGGCCGAGGCCTGCATCCGGTTCTGGCTGATGAGGACGAAGGTGGAGAGGAAAATTGCCTCCACCGACGCGAACATGGCGAGTATTACCAGGGTGGGGTCGAAACGGGGCAGGAAGGTAAGCCAGCCGACGTTGATGAGGATCCAGGCACCGAAGAGGACCAGGTGGATGTAGACGAAGGTCATGCTGCCGGTGAAGGAGGTGATGGCGTCGGCCAGCCGCTCCTGCGCTCCCTTGCTGCGCTCCTCGGCTTGGCGCCGCTCCAGAAGAGCCGCGATGTTGCGGCTCACTACAGAGGCCATCGCCTGGTCGGATTCGGGCTGGCGCATCGCTCTCCTCCACGCGCGGAACCCACCCCGGTGGGCTCAACGCCGAAACACTACCAGTACCTCCGGGCAAGTCAATGAAGCGCCGCGGGCTCCCCTGCCCCGCGGCGTTCGTTTTGTCGCCTCACCTTAAAGTGTCACGACGCACGGGGCAGGAGACGTTATGTAGCGGCTTTCCGCATAGCCGGTTTTGGTCGCCTTCACCCGGAAGCTGTAACTGCCGCTGGTGGCTGTGCTGAAGTAGACGTAGTTGCCTGTCCCACTGTAGGCGGGCAGCCAGGCTCCGCCATCGCGGCTGTACTCTACCACATACGTCACGCCGGAGACGTTGCTGTTGCCCCAGGCGATCTGGAACCTGCCGGTGCTGTTGGTTGCCGGCACGGTTATGGACGCGGGGGCGGCACAGGCCAGGAAAACCGTGCAGGGGGTGCCTGTCGCGTAAGGGCTATCGGCATAGCCATTCTTCACGGCCTTGACCCGGAAGACGTAGCTGCCGTTCAGCGTCACGCTTGGGTAGGCGTAGGTGCTGGTACCGCGGCTGACTTCGGTCCAACCGCCGCCGTCACGCTGATGCTCGAGGACGTAGGTAACACCCGCCACGTTGCTGGTTCCCCAGTTGATCTGGATCTTCCCGGTGCTGTTGGAGGCGGGGACGGTGATGGTGGATGGGGCGGCGCAGGCCAGGAAGACCAGGCATGGGTTGGCTGCCCCGGTGTAGGGGCTGTCGGCGTAGCCGGTCCGGACCGCCTTGACCCTGAAGCTGTAGCTGCCGTTGTCGGCCACGGTCGGGTAAGCGTAGGTGCTGGTACCGCGGCTCATCTCACTCCAATCCCCGCCGTCGCGGCGGTATTCCAGCACGTAGGTCACACCGGAGATATTGCTGCTTCCCCAATAGACCTGGAATTTGCCGGTACTGTTGGAGGGGGGGACTGCCAACGATGACGGGGCGCCACAGGCGAGAAAGACAAGGCAGGGGTTAGCACCGACGGTGTAGGGACTGTCCACGTAGCCGCTCTTCACTGCCTTGACCCGAAAGCCATAGCTGCCATTTTGTGTCAGTGTCGGGTAGGCGTAGGTGCTGGTACCGCGACTGAACTCGCTCCAGTCGCCGTCGTCGCGCCGATATTCCAGGACGTAGGTCACGCCGGAGACGTTGCTCCCCCCCCAGGTAAGCTGCACTCTGCCGGTGCTGTTGCTGGCCGGAACGGCTATGGAGGCCGGGGCGCCGCAGAGTAACACCACCGTGCAGGTGTTGGCGCTTACGGTGTAGGGGCTGTCGGCATACCCGTCCTTGACCGCCTTTACCCTGAAGGCGTAACTGCCGTTTTGGGTCACGGCCGGATAGCCGTAGGTGCTGGTGCCGCGGTTTGTCTCGGTCCAGTTGCCGTCGTCGCGACGCATTTCCAGCACATAAGCCGCGCCCGAGATGTTGCTGGTCCCCCAGTAGACCTGGAACCTCCCGGTGCTGTTGCTGGCCGGAACCGTCATGGAGGCCGGGGCGCCGCAGGTCAGGACCACGGTGCAGGGGGTGCCGGATACCACGTACGGGCTGTCCTCATAGCCGCTCTTGACGGCCTTGATCCTGAAGGCATAGCTGCCGTTTTGCGTCACGCTCGTGTAGCTGTAGGTGCTGGTGCCGCTGTAAATCTGGCTCCATCCCCCACCATCGCGGCTGTACTCCAGGACGTACGTCACCCCGCTCACGCCGCACCCCCCCCAGGAGACCGTGAATTTGCCGGTGCTGTTGCCGGCCGGCACGCTGATGCCGCCCGGAGCAGGCAATGGCAGCGCGGGAACCACGAGGACAGTACCGACCCGGCAGTTGTTGGTTTCATTCTCTTCTTCTACCTGGTTGCTGTAGTCGGCGCAGGCAATGAGGTAGAAGGTGCCGCCGGGCAGGGAAGCAGGGATGGAAACCTGCGTGCTGGCGCTGACACAGCTTCCCGCGGCCAGAGGTGCAGTAAGGCTGCGGCTGCCGACAAAGCGATCGTCGGCGGAATAGGCGGCATCGGCGGAGAGCACGAATCCCACCAGGAAAGAGGTCGTGGCACCCGGTCCGTTGTTGCAGACGGTGTCGGTAACCGTGATGCTCCCCCCCTGGACTGCCGTGGGCGGCCCCGCTACCGACTGCACCGTCAGGTCCGCTTTGGCCAAGCGGGTCACGGTGAGATCCTGGCTTTTGGTGTTGCCGAGGGTGTCGCTGGCAAGGACGCGGAAGAGGTTGTCCCCCAGCGCGAGCGGCAGTTCCACCTCGAAATAGCCGTCGCTGGACCGGTAATTCGCGACAACGCCATTGACGGTTACCGACGCCACCCCGGAGGGGTCGGTGCTGGTCCCCGAGATGACCGTGGTGGCACGGTAGGTGGTGCTTCCGGTGGAGGCGGTGGCCAGCAGCGACGGTGGCAGGCTCAGGGTAGCGAAGCTGGTGCTGCAGGTGGAGGAGTTGCCCGCCTCGTCGGTCGCGGTGACGGTAACGTAATAGCCGCTCGCCTCCCTGAGTGCGGCAAGGGTCATCTCGTGCTGCGTGAGCAGCCTTTTGTCGGTGACGCTGGCGCCCAGGGCCGGCGTCGTCCCGTACCCGAGCAGCGTCCCTGACGGTTCATCGGTACGCCAGACCACGGTGGCGCTGGTGTCCGTTTTCGCGCTGACGCCGAGCCCGGAGCAGACCGGCGCCACGTTTTCCACCACCGCGCTCGCCGTCACCACGGTCCCCCTTCCCGACCCGTCATCGGCGTCCTGGTAGCTGACGGTAACGGTGTCGCTGCCGTTTACCTGCAGCACCCCATCGCCCGACAACGCGGGCGGCGCTGCCAGACTAAGCTGACCGGTAAAGATTGCGCTGTCGGGGGCGGTTTCCCGTAGGGACACCATTTCACCGGCAGGTTCACCGGAACTGGTCACCCTGATCGAGACCTGCTCCACGGCCAGGTGGTCGCGGTCCAGTCCCGTGTCGATCAACCGGACCTGCATCGTCGACCCGGTACGGTAGCTCTTGCGGTCGAGGCTCACCGTACCGCGCTGGCTTGCGCCGACGACTCCGGTGACGACCAGGGCGAACGGCTGCGGTCCAAGCGGCACGTTGTAGCCGGACACGGTGACCCGGTACATCCCCGCCAGCGGAGCCTTGACCAGCACCTGTTCCTCCACGTTCAGCCGGTCCGCCGCGCCACCCGGCACCGACTCGCCCGCAGCGAAGACATTGCCCGCCAATCGCGTACCGTCCGGTGCCGTCACCGTGAGGTCCAGGTCGTTGACCAGAGCTTTCGCCGCCCCGATCGCGCCGGGGTAATCAGTCCACGCCAGGGTGACCTTGACGGGCTCTCCTCCTGCCACCGGGAATTCTGCGTCCCACGTCCCTCCGGTCGCGAGTCCTGCCTCGTTGTTGACCACGGCCAGCCTGCCGGCCTCGACCGAAAAAGGAAGCACCCGGTCCAGCTGGATCCGTCCCCACCCCTGTCCCGGGGAAGGGATCGCCCCCTCGGTCCCGGAACCGGTCATATCCTGCGCGCTGTTGATCAGCACCGCTTTCACCAGAGCGCCCGAGGGGAAGAAGGCGTTGGCAGGGGTGGGGGTGCCCAGGGGGTAATAGCCGAGGGTGAAGTACTGGCGCACCAGGGCGGCCGCACCGGCTACGGTCGGGGTCGCCATGGAGGTCCCGCTCATGGCCACGGTGCCGCTGTTGAAGCTGTCCTTGACCCCGTCGGAATCGGCAGATACCAGGTTCACCCCCGGCGCGGTCAGGGTCGGTTTGATGCGGCCGTCGGCCGTAGGCCCCCTGCTGCTGAAGGAGGCCAGGTTCTGGGCAGTGCTGCCGTTGTAGCTCGCCCCCACGCTGATCACGTTCTTGGCGTTGGCGGGACTCCCCACCGTGGAGAGTGCGGAGCCGGAGTTGCCGTTGGCCACCAGCACCAGGAACTCCTTGTGCTCCCACAGGAACCGGTCGGCGCTTTGGGTGAACAGGCTGTAGTTCCGGTCGCTGTTCCCCCAGCTGTTGCTGTGCAGGCGCGCACCTGCCTGGTAGGCACGGCCGAAGAGCAGGCCGAGATCGTCGGGGGGGTAGACATAACTGCTGGCCCCCGGGGTGAGGTCCTGCAGGAAGAGCCTGGCCTTGGGGGCCATGCCGTTGGCGCTGTCCAGCCCGTCCACCGGGGTGCGGTCGCCTGCCAGCGTTCCGCAGACGTGGGTGCCATGCCCGGGGTAGGCGCTGTCGTAGTCGTCGCCGTAGGTAGTGTCGTAGCCCACCAGCTTGCGGTGCGCCGCCCCGATCGCGGTGCCGGCCGGGTCGCGGATCCAGGGGATGTCGTGGTCCAGCCCCGAGTCCCCCACCCCAACGGTCTCCCCTTCGCCGTAGATCCCCCTGTCCCAGATGGAGAGGCGGCCGGGGACGTTGCTCTGGATGACCCAGCGGGCGTTGTCGTTGAAGAGTTCCATCTCGAAGTGCTCGCCCACCCAGATGACCTGCTCCAGCGCGGCGATGTCCGCAATGCCGCCCGCCTCCGCCCGTACCCTGACCGTGTCGCGCCCCACGTCCAGCAGCGCCACTCCCTGCCGACGTAGTTCCGACAGTACCGCCGTCAGCGACGCCGGGTTATCGAGCTTCAACTGCAGGGTCACCGGCTCGCCCGGCGCGGGCTGCAGCGCCATCTCGCGCAACTTGCCATTCATCTTGTGACCGGGATGGAAGCGGGTGACCCCCTCGATAAAGGAAAGTGCCAGCACCTTCTTTCTGGTCGCGTCATCCATGCCGGCCAGGAAGGCGAATTCCGGCAGGTAATCATCCAGATGCACCCCCAACCGCTCCACGGTTCCCCGCTGCTGTTCGGTAATCGGGCCCCTGAACTGCAACACCCACAACCGCACACCCCGCTCCGAGCGGGCCTGCAGCACCGCGGGGACGACACCGTCGCCGGCGCCCCCCACGGCGAGGCCGTTTACGCTAACCTGGTGCCTCACGGTATCTTTGGCCCAGCACGTGGGTCCTTGTGGGCTGGTGAGGGAAAGGATGGAGAGAACTACGAACGAGGCAAGCACCTTCTGACCGCACATGGCATCCTCCTGTCTCTTTTGGTGTTCCCGGCGACCATGCGCTGCCGTCCCAAAATAGAGGCATATCAAGTGCTGAAGACATCAAGGTTTCATGCTGTTCTTTGCGTTGGAGGCTCCCTCCGCAAGGTGGCGACAGACGCTGCTGATGTTACTGGGCCGATTGTACATCCAGGCTTCAAGAGGAATAAATACGAGGATTGGAGTATTTGCTGCGGTATATTGCTCCCCCCCGGCTCCTACGCAGGATGACGTAGCCGCGCCAGTTTCCTACGCGCCATGGGGCGGGCAATCTTCAGTTCCGGTACTGGGGCAGGAAAAGGGAATCAGCCGCCCAGACCGCGGCCTCGAGCCGGCTGGAGACGTTGATCTTGCGGAAGATGTTGTTGAGGTGGGTGCGCACGGTGTGGGGGCTTATGAAAAGGGTGTCCGAGATGCACTTGTTGGTGGCGCCCGCAGAGAGCAGCCCCAGGATCTCGACCTCGCGGTGGGTCAGACTGTGCTGCACCATGTCGTGCGCGACGACCTTTCTGCGTCGGTGGGCGAAACCGTGCTCCAGGATCACCTCGGTCATCATCTGGCGCGAGATCCACAGCCCCCCCTCGAAGATCGCCGCCAACCCCTTCAACACGGTCTGCACCGAATCCTCGGCATAGAAGAACCCTTGGACCCCGACCTCGATGGCCTGTTTCTCTATCCTGGCCTGCCGGTCGAGGTTGAAGAGCACCAGTGAGATCTCACAGGGGAGTTGGCCCATTTTGAGCTGCAGGGATTCGCTCAGCGCCTTTTGCTGCAGATGAAAACAGTCGTAGAGCAGGGCGATGCGGCAGGGGAAGGTCTGCTGATGGCAGAGGATGAAGCTGTCCAGGCTGTCCATGACGCAGCAGCTGCAGATGCTGTAATTTTCAATGAAAGTGGCCAGGAGGGTGTTCTGAAAATGGTTGGGGCCGACGATCACTACTCGAGAATCGGTGCTATTGGCGAGGGAATCTTCACTCATAGCGCACCTCCTACCAAGTATCAGGCATCTGCCCGGCTCTTCCTGATCCCAAACCGCATACGCGCGACGCTCACCAGACTAGCAGCAGCTTGGCCACTGTCAAGAGCCGGCATGATGATCTCGCACCTGCGCACTCTCTGATACGCTGGGGTTCTATCAGCAGCGTTATTCACACCTTCCTGTGACTTCTGATTTCCGCATAGGTATCGAGGAAGTAGCGCAGGTTCGCCATGCGCATCTCGATGTCTTCGCGCCATCCCTCCAGCTTGTCCCACCCCGCTTGCGTCAGCCGGTACACCCTGCGTGCCGGGCCGCTGCCGCTGGTATCCCAGCTGGACACTACCTGGGCCTCGTCCTCGAGCTGCTGCAGGGTGCGGTAGACGGCGGCGCTGTCCGGCTTGAAGAGCGGGATGCGCTGGGACAGCACGTTGAGGACGGCGCCGCCGTGAATCGGTTCCTCGGCCAGGGCAAGCAGGATGAAGGCCGGGAGGTGTCGGTACTGTTGCTTTCTTCTGGGAGGCATCTCGGTTCCTTTCTCGGTCACAACTCTCAGGCAGGGAAGGCGCGCTCAGGCCTGGGCGGCGCCGGTTTCTTCCTCGAGCTCCCGTTCCGGCAGGAGCCGCTCCATCAGGTAGCCACAGGCGAGGATACAGGGGACAGTGAGCACAAGCCGCAGCAGGGCGAAACGCAGGCTGATGAAACTGCTCTCCATCAGTATCATGGGGATCTTGATGGCGCCCCAGGTCCCCAAAAAGATGACGATGTTGGCCAGGCGCGCCCCCTTTTTCCGGAGCGAGACCGCCACCGGGAAGGCGGCATACAGCGGACCGGCGGCCGCGGTCCCCAGCAGCATGGCGACCCCCGCGCCCAGCGCACCCGAATCCGGTCCCAGGTGCGCTTCTACCAGCCGGCGCGGCACCCAGACGTCCAAAAGCCCCATGAGCACCATGACCGGCGGCACTATCGCGAGCACCTCCAGGAGAAACCCGCTGGAATTGAGCGCGGCCAGCCGCGCCGTCTCCGGCTGCCACCAAGAAAGGGCCAGGTTGGCGGCGAGCACGACGAAAAAGAGCCGGTAGTCGACCAGTTTTTCCCTCATAGCAGCACCCCCATGGCCAGTCCGATGACGATGGCCACCACGAAGCTCAAGGCCTGCCGCAGCAGCGTGAAGCGTTTGCCGAAGCACGAGATCTCCATGGGTGCGGTCATGACCCCCACCATGGTCAGCGTGGTGACGAAGGTGGCCAGGCTGGCTGGGGCGGCCCCCAGCTTGAACAGCGAACCCACCAGCGCGAAGGCGATCGGTGCCGGCATGGTCACGATGGAGCCGATGGCTGCCACCAGGCTGAAGCCCCCTATTCCGCCATGGCTGAACAGCTTCCTGATCGCCTCCGGCGGGACCAGGGCGAGCACCAGCCCGACCAGGGCCACCATGCCCAGGATGCGCGGGGCCAGCCCGTGCAGCGACTTCGCGCCGATGCGCAGGGCCCGCTTCGTCTTCTCGGGGTCCAGCCGCCAGGATACCAGCACTGCCAACACCGTCCCGCCGTACAAAACTGCCGACATCATGACTTCTTCCTCCACTGTCAACCCGTGCACGCAATACTGTTAAATACAGTATGGTGTTTCATACGACAAGTCAACTGCAAAAGTCTGAAGTCTCCGGCTATGGCGGTTTTTCACTCAAGATGACAGATCTTTATGTCGATCCTGTCTGAGAGAAGACGACATGTGGCTCTGAGACTATGAACCCAGGAGGAAACAACGATGACCCTTTCCGGAGTCAAGCTTCGCACAAGACTTGGGATAGCCTTTGCCGTGGTAGTGGTCCTTATGACAGTGGTCGGAGGGTACTCCATCAACAGGATGGCGCTCTTCGACGGCAAGGTCCGGTCCCTGATCGAGGACAAGTGGCCCAAGACGGTGGCGCTCAACGACCTCAAGTCCCAGGTCAACGTGGTGGCCCGCGGGCTGCGCAACATGGTCATCCTCCAGGACCCGCAGGAGGTGCAAAAGGAAGAGAAGCGCATCGGGGAGTGCCTCCAGGCGGCCGACAAGCGCATCGAGGAGCTTGGAAAGACCGTGCGCAGCGACTCCGGCAAGGCGGCTCTGAAGGAGCTGATCGATGCCAGGACGGCCTACCAGGAAGCCCAGCACCACGTCATTGCCACCCTCAAGGAGGGGAACAAGGATAAGGCGGGGCAGGAACTGATCGGGCCCATGCGCAAGGCGCAGAGTGCGTACTTCGGGGCGATGGACAAGATGCTCTCCCACCAGGACAAGGAAATGGTGCGGGTCGGAGAAGAGTCGAAGCAGATGATCGACCAGGCGCGCATGGTGGTGATAGGGCTCCTGGTCCTTGCCGTCATCCTCTCGGTCCTGCTGGCCATGATGATCGTGCACAGCATCACCGCCCCGGTCGCGGAACTGATCGCGGTCAACGACCGGCTGGCTGACAATGACCTCACCGTGACCATCACCCTGAGCGGCAACGACGAGTTGGGGCACCTCGCCGACTCCGCCCGCAAGGTGGTCGGCAACCTGCGCGAGATGCTCGGCAGGGTATCGGAGAACTCCAGCGAGATCGCCTCCGCATCGCAGCAGCTAAAGGCCACCGCCGAACAGATCGCCACCGGCGCCGAGGAGCTCGCCTCCCAGACCGGGTCGGTGGCAGTCGCCAGCGAGGAGATGGCGGCCACCAGCGGCGATATCGCCCAAAACTGCGTCCGCGCCGCCGAGGCCTCCCGCCAGAGCAGCGAGTCGGCGGCGCAGGGGGGGCACGTGGTGCAGGAGACCATAGCGGGCATGGTGCGCATCGCCGAGCGGGTCAAGGACAGCGCCGCCACGGTGGAGAGCCTCGGGGCGCGCTCGGAGCAGATCGGCGACATCATCGCCACCATAGAGGACATCGCCGACCAGACCAATCTCCTCGCGCTCAACGCCGCCATCGAGGCGGCGCGCGCCGGCGAGCAGGGACGCGGCTTCGCCGTGGTGGCTGACGAGGTGCGCGCCCTTGCGGAGCGGACCACCAGGGCCACCAAGGAGATCGGCAACATGATCAAGGCCATCCAGGACGAAACCAAGGCGGCGGTCAGCGCCATGGAGGAGGGGGTGGTCGAGGTGGAAAAGGGGACCCAGTCGTCCCAGCAGTCGGGCGAGGCGCTGCAGATGATCCTGCAGCAGATCGGCGAGGTCACCATGCAGGTGAACCAGATCGCCACCGCGGCCGAGGAGCAGACCGCGACCACCAGCGAGATCACCATGAACGTGCAGCAGGTCACCGACGTGGTGCAGCACACGGCGCGCGGCGCCAACGAGACCGCTGCCGCGGCGTCGCAGCTGGCGCACAGCGCCCAGAGCCTGGAAAGCCTGGTGCGGCAGTTCCGGCTGTAAAAGCGGTCACAGGGGCGAAAGGAAAAAGACGGGCCAGGCGAAACGCCTGGCCCCTCTTTTGTTGCGGCAGGTACTCCCCGGCTGACGCCGGGGGAGCGGTGTCGCCGTTACAGGAAACCTGCGTATTTGGACCCGGCCAGGAAGCTCTTCCAGGCGCTGTCCTTGTAGCCGGTGGCAACAGCCTTGACCCGGTAGTAGTAGGTGTAGGTCGGGCCGGCATTGAGGACAGTGACCACCGTTGCGGTATCGGTCCCGGCGTAGACCTCGCGCACGCCGGCGGTGAAGGTGCTGTTGGTCGCCTCCTGGACCACGTAGCTCACCCCCGGTACCGCCGCAGCGCTCCAGTTCAGGCTGATGGTGCCGTCCGTGTAGGTTGCCGGCACGGTCAGGGTGGCCGGTATGGGGATGATGGTTCCCGGCGCACGGCACGGTGCCAGGGCGGTTTTCCAGGCGCTGTCCGCGTACTCGGGATGCACCGCCTTGACGCGGTAGTAGAAGGTGGCGGGGAGCGTCTTGGTGAGGGCCTTGGTGATCCCGGTGACCGGGTAATCTACCACGTTCTGGGTGAAGCCGGCATCGGTTGCCTCCTCGAGGATGTAGGTCACCCCCTTGGTGGCCGAAGCCCCCCAGGAAACCGTGTAAAGACCGTCCAGATCGGAAGCCGGCACGGTGATGGTGAGCGGGGCCGCTGCCGGGACACCCGCACCGATCACTTTGCACCCGGTGGGGAGGCTCTTCCAGGCGCTGTCCTTGTAGCCCCCTTCAATGGCCTTGACCCGGTAGAAGTAGGTGACGCCCACGCTTTTCCCGGTGATGGCCGCGCCGGCGTCGCTGCCGCGGTACACCTCCTGCGCGCCGGTGAAGGTGGCGTTGGTCGCCTCCTGCAGGACGTAGGTGACGCCCGGGACGGCGGAGGCGCCCCAGGAAACGGTGTAGTTGCCGTCGGCATCGACGGCGGGGACGACCAGGCCGGTCAGGGTCGCCAGGATGGTACCGGGTACGGCACAGCCTGCGGCAGCCGTCTTCCAGCTGCTGTCGACGTATTCGGGGTGCACCGCCTTCACCCGGTAGAAGTAGGTGGTGGCGAGACTCTTGCCGGAGATGGCCTTGGTGAGGCCGGTCACCGGGTAATCAATGACGTTCTGGGTGAAGGCGGCGTCGGTGGCCTCCTCGAGGAGGTAGGTCACCCCCTTGGTGGCGGAAGCACCCCAGGAAACGGTGTAGGAGCCGTCCGGGTCGCCAAGCGGCACGGTAAGGGTGAGCGGCGCCGCGGCCGGAACATCCGGGCCGATGACCTTGCAGCCTGTGGTCGAGCTCTTCCAGAGGCCGTCCTTGTAGCCCCCCTCGATGGTCTTGACGCGGTAAAAATAGGTCGCGCCGGCACTGTGCCCGGAGATGATGGCACTGGTATCGCTGCCACTGTAGACCTCCTGCGCACCGGTGAAGGTGGCGTTAGTGGCCTCCTGCAGCACGTAGGTCACCCCCTGGACGGCCGAGGCGCCCCAGGAAACCGTGTAGCTGCCGTCGGCGTCGACCGGCGGCACGGTGAGGGTGGTGAGCGTCGGGAGCGCGGTGCCCGGCACGGCACAACCGGCAGCGGCGGTTTTCCAGGCGCTGTCGACGTATTCGGGATGCACGGCCTTGACGCGGTAGAAGAAGGTGGTGCCGAGGCTCTTGCCGGTGAACGCCTTGCTGAGGCCCGTCACGATGTAGTCAGTGACGTTCTGAGTGAAGTCCGCGTCGGTGGCCTCCTGCAGGAGGTAGCTTACCCCCTTGGTGGTCGAGGCGGTCCAGGAAACGATGTAGGAGCCATCCGGATCGGCCGCCGGAACGGTGAGGCCGGCCGGTGCCACGGCTGCGACGTCCGGGCCGATCACCGTGCACCCGGTGGTCGAACTCTTCCAGAGGCCGTCCTTGTAGCCCCCTGCCACGGTTTTGACGCGGTAGTAGTAGGTGGCGCCCAGCACCCCCCCGATGATGGAGGCGCTGGTTTCGCTGCCGCTGTAGACCTCCTGAACGCCGGCGGTGAAGGTGGAGTTGATCGCTTCCTGGAGCACGTAGGTGACGCCCGGGGTGGCAGAGGCGCTCCAGGAAACCGTGTAGGCGCCGTCGGCGTCGACGAGCGGCACGGTGATGGTGGTCAGGGTCGGCAGGGCGGTACCGGGAACGGCGCATCCGGCGCCGGCAGTTTTCCAGCTGCTGTCGGAATAGCCCGAGGCTGTCGCCTTGACCCGGTAGAAGAAGGTGCTGCCGAGGCTCTTGCCGTTCACGACTTGGCTTACGCCGGAGGTGCTGTAGGACTGCACGTTTTCGTTGAAGTCGGCGTCAGTCGACTCCTCGAGGATGTAGGTGACCCCTTTGGTGGTCGAGGCGCCCCATGAAACCGTGTAGCTGCCATCCGCGTCAGCCGCGGGGACCGTGATGGTGGGGGGCTGAACGCAGGTGGCCTCAGGCCCCCTGGTCGCAAAGACCTGGAAGACGTCATAGTCAGTCCCATTCGCGGTCGTCTCACTGAAGAGGCCGCCACCGAGAAGAAATTTACCGTCGGCACTGAACCACAAGGTGCCGCCGTCGCCGTCGCCCAGGTCAAGGGTCATGTGCCCCGAGGGGGAAATGGTGTAACTGCAGGGGAAGGGGCCGGCGTTGTCGGGCTGGCTGATAACCCCCGAGTTGGCAGCCAGGTTCGCCTCGAACATGGTGCCGGTGTAGCTCATGGTGCACCCGCCGTTGGCATCGAGGACAAGCGAGCCGTTGTTGACGAAGATGCCGTCGGTTACACTGCCGTTATAGGCATAGAAGGCGGACTCTTGGTAGACGAAGTTATACCTTCCAGCCACGGACGCAAAGGTGAAGCTCTCTCCCTGCTTCACGCCGACCACTTGGTCTGCGCTATAGTAGGTGCCGTCGGAGGAGGTCTCCTGGAGCGGGGATCCGGCCACGAGCACTGTGCCATCGGGGCTCAGCTCGAAATCCTTCCCGCCGTCGGGGGTGGTGATCGAGACATGCCCGGTTCCAGAAACCGTGTAGCTACAGGAAACAGGCCCCATGGCATCCGGCCACTCGTTGACGCTGCTCCTGTCAGCGGTCAGCCCGACCTCGTAGGTGCTCCCGGAGTAGCCCACGCTGCAGCCGCCGCTGCCGTCGAAGCTGATCGTTCCGGTATTGCCATAAATGTTGTCAGCAATATAGGACGAGCCGGAGCCTGTGGACTGCCATAAGGCGAACTCCTGACTCACGAAGTGGAACGTGCCGTTCAGGGATGCCGCACTCATGCCGCTGCCGCTTTTGACCGCAATGATCTGGTCCGCCCAGTAGTCGGTGCCGTAGGTGCCATCCACCTCCCTGGTGCCTGATCCTGCAATGAACAAGTTGCCGTTCTGGCTTAGCTGGAAGTCCTTGGACCCGCCGTCAGGGAAGCGGATAGTCATGCCCCCGGCCGGCGACACGGTGTAGGTGCAGGCTGCGTCCGTTACCGGATCGGTCCAGGTTTCCACCGTGGAGTTCCCGACCGCGCTCTCGTAACCATGGTCGACATAGGTGAGGGAACAGGCCCCGGCACCGTTGAAGTTTATCGTCCCGTTGCCGCCGTGGAAGTTATCCCTTACCCCGCCGCCGGTGGGCGCGTAAAACCCTGCCTCCTGACTTACGAAGTTGTAGCTGCCGTTCACCCTGGCGACCGACATGGCCCAGGCCGACGGCGCGGCCAGAGTTGTCGTCGCGGCGAGCAGCAGTGCTGCGATGACTTTTCCCATTCTCCTTTTCACAAACACTCCTCCCTTGACATGATAGATGCACCACATACATAAAATAAAATAGCGTTTACGCTATCATGAGAATTCAACAAAAACCAGAACAAACACCGTCGTAAGCGCTTTTTTGCCCATAAAAAGGGGTTTTTGCCACAATTACGACACAAAAAAGGCCGGGGCAGAGCTCCGGCCTTCATTGAATTCTTTTTTTGTGGACTATTGTCCTCTATTTGTTGTGCCCCTTGCCGTGCCCTTTGCCTTTGCCTTTGCCCTTGCCCGGGCCGCCATCTTCCTGTCCGCCATGTCCCATCGGCTGTCCGGTCAGGCGCAGGTCCCCCCTCTTGAGCGCATGGAACTCGGGAGAGCCCGGCTTGATCCCCAGTTCCTTGGCGATGGCGCCCCACCCCTTTTTCTTGTTGGGCTGGTATACCTGGTAAACCTGGTCCACCGGCTTGCCCGAGAACTGCCCCAGTTGGAACAGCATGAAGGCATCCGCCGGCTCCGGGACCGATTGCAGCACCATCTGGACCTTGGCCGTCGGCACTCCGAACTGGGCGCTCACTTTGGCGGAGAACCCGTTCATATCGGCGCGGGCCTGAACGTTGAGGCTGGAGAGGAACGAATCCAGACTGGCAAACGCAGTCATGGGCACCACAAGCACGAGAACCAGCGAAAGTAAAATCAGGCGTTTCATGTTTCCTACCTCCATCAATGGAATGATATGCCGCAACAGGCAGGAAACACTATACCTAACCTCAAAACCATTTGCCACGGAGAACATCTGAGAAAATCTGAGAGAAGCAAAAGATTGTAACCTAAAGCCTGTTACGGTTTCAGGTTTTCTCAGAAGTCCTCAGATTTGCTCCGAGCCGTTGCGCTGAAGCGCTATGGCCCGCAAGCGTGGCCAATGGTTTGGTTTTTTTGTTTTGGTTACTGCAGGGTTTCCCGCTGCAGGAACTCGGCGAACTCGGTGAAGACCGCCTCGCGTACCGAGTGCTGCTGCCAGTTCCGGATCAGCTGCCGGACGCACTGCAGCACGCCGATCAACCCCGCCGAGGTCCCCCCTGCGATCAGGGCGCTGGTTTCACCGGAAAAGACCATGACCAGGCTGGAGACCAGGAGCACGAGGCTCGTCAGCAAAAGCGGCAGTTCGACGTGCTTGAACGGAGAGCGAAACATGTGGTGCACCGATGAGTACACCGACGCGTGCGCCTTGACCAGCTTGAGGTAGCGCTCCAGTTCCGCGCCGTTGCAGCGCGATACGGCGCGCAGGTAGAAACGGCGGCAGGCTTCCCTGCTGCTGGTAGCCATGCGGTCGCCATAGTAGTGTTCCAGTTCGACATCGATCGTGTATGTGTCCATCTCCGCCCTCGATTCTGCTCCGTCACTAAAGCAGTGGTAAGTGGTATGCTCCGTCAAATAGCATGATGTATACCAATGCAGCAGGCACACCCGAAATGCGCGACAGTCCTTGTCGCAGGCGCACACATCGCAGCGCCCCATGCTCAAAAATGTCGCAAGATGCGCCACTTTAACACAACGAGGTGTTCCGATTCCCCCTTAAGTTTTCCACAGGAGATTTTGCTAAGGAGGCATCACCGGGTTCGAAACAGTTCCCACCCCCCGCTATTTCGCGCAAGCGCAAAAAGCGTCTTTGCAAAGTTGCAAACCGCGCCCCCTGCCCCCTGCCCCCTGCCCCCTGCCCCCTGCCCCTGCCCTCTCTCGTCGCTCTCGTCGCTCTCGTCGCTCTAGTCCCCCTTCTCTCCTCCGCCTCCCATTCCTCCCATTCCTCCCATTCCTCCCCCCCTGACCATCGCGCCCCCCGGCACCGGTTTTCTTATTGACAACCACCGTCGGGCAGTGCTATTGAAAATAACATTCACTTTCCAACGAGGTGTCTCGAAAACGGGTTGCCCGTTCCAGCAGGGGGCAGTATGTGCATAGCGGTTGTGGGCAATGAGAAGACGGTAGGATGGGACTGGATGACGGCCGCCGCACGGGCGGGGTTCGACCTGCGCATGGTGCATCCCGCGCTGGTTACCAGTTTGGAAGATATGGAAGGGGTGGACGCCCTGGTGATAGGCTCGGAAGGGGTTTCCGGAGAGGTGCAGGAGCGTGCGATGCAGATCGCGTCAGCCCGTGGCATCCCCTCGATGTGCGCCAACTGCGCAGCCGCTCCCCTCTGCTACGGTAAACCATCGGCCACGCTTGCGGGCCATAGCGCTCGGCGCGAAGGCTCGGAGAAAATCTGATAAAACAAAGACGGAATGACCGAGGGGACTGGCTCCGCAGGTGCCTGTCCCCTTTCGCAAGCCACAGGCGAGGGTCTTTCCGTCACCCCTGGGCGCCGTAGAACGTAGAACGTAGAACGTTGAACGTCCATTTAAATAAGGTGGATATGCTCGGAAAGCGCCTTGAAGCTCCGCTCGGCCTCCAGGTACCTGGCATCCTCGGCGTAGGTGGTCGGGTAGACCGCCGGCACCGGCCGGTGCACCAGATCCTGGTCCACATTGACGAAGGTGAAGAGGCAGGAGTTGGATAGCGCCTTGCTGGTGCGGTCGCGGCTGATGCGCTCGATATTGGCCTCAACGCAGATGTAGCTGCCGCAGGTGAACACCACGCGGCTGGTATAGTGCAGTTTGTCCCCCATGCGCACCGGGTGGAAAAAGTTGATGCGGTTCACCGCCGCCATGACCGACCGGTCCGGCGCTACCAGCTCCGAGCAGATCGAAGAAAGTTCGTACGCCTTGCGTACCAGGTACCCGCCGAAGATCTTCTGCGGCACATTCTCGAACTCCGGGTACATCCTCTCCCAGGAATCCGTCACGACACGCCCCGCCAAAAGCCCTTGGAAATCCGGCTCGTCCTGTGCCTTGTGCAGCGCGGCCAGCATCCGGTACTCCTCCGAGCTCGGTGGCCCTGACATGAGCGCCTGCTGCTGCCGGTACTCCTCCCGGCGCGCCACGGCCTTTCTCGCCCGTGCCTGTTCCCGCTCCGTCGCGTATTCGAGCGGCGGCAGGGCCACGCTCACCGCCCCCTCCCCCATGCCTGACCGCGCCACCATGGTGAAGTAGCAGGAGGCGACATGGTTGGCCGGCTCACCCGGCTGCTCCACGCGAATCCCGATTACCAGCGACGACCTCCCCACCTGGTTGATGCGCGCCTCGCACACGATATCCCGCGTCACATCCGCCACGTGGCGCACGATGATGTTGTCAATGGCGGCCGTCACCACCCGCGCGTCCGGGTAGAACCGGTTCACATAGCGCAGTGCAGTCTCCTCCGCCACCTTATCCAGGATCTCCAGGAGCAGTCCGAAGCGCAGGTTCCCTAACAAGTCCTCGTCCACCACCATGAAGCGGCGCCGCAGCGCCAGGTCGTCGCCCAGCGACAGGGTATGCAGGAACGAGGTTTCCGCAGGCGTCGTCATAATGAAGCTCCTTCCCTTCCCGCGTTAACAATCACCCTTAAGTTGTACCACCTCCCAGGCCGACATCAAAACCAGAAAAGCGAAACACAGAGGACACGAAGGAAAAGACACGGCGGACACAGAGTACCAGAATGTTTTGTTTCTCCCCTCAAACCGTTCCTCTGTGCCCTCTGTGCCATCTGTGCCCTCTGTGCCCTCTGTGCCCTCTGTGTACCTCCGTGTCCTCTGTGGTGAGGGTTGAACAAAAAGGCCCGAGGTTTCCCCGAGCCTTTTGCCGTTCTTTGCGCCTTTGCGGCTTTGCGTTAATACCAGCCTTTAATTTTCTCGGTGTCCTCTGTGATGGGCTTTTACGCCGGCAGCAGCCCCCGCGACTGGCACCTGACCAGCGAGGCGTAGTAGCCGTCCTGCTCCATGAGCGACTCGTGGCTGTCCGACTCGATGATTTCGCCGTCCTTCAGCACCAGGATCCTGTGGGCGCCGACCACCGTGGAGAGGCGGTGGGCGATGATGAAGCTGGTGCGTCCCTGCACCAGCCGGTCCAGCGCCTCCTGCACCAGCACCTCCGACTCCGCGTCCAAGGCTGAAGTCGCCTCGTCCAGGATCAACAGGGAAGGGTTCTTCAAGAGGGCGCGCGCGATGCTGATGCGCTGGCGTTCACCCACAGAAATGCGGCAGCCCCGCTCCCCCACGACGAAGTCGTACCCGCCCGGCAGGTTGCCGATGAAGCCGTGGGCGTTGGCGGCCCGGGCTGCGTCCTCGATCTCGGCGTCAGTGGCGTCGGGCCTGCCGTAGGCGATGTTGTTGCGGATGGTGTCGTTGAAGACCAGGGCGTCCTGCAGCACCACCCCGATCTGCCGCCGCAGGGAGCGCTGCTGCAACTCCCTCAGGTCGTTGCCGTCGAGTTTGATGCAGCCGGTGGTCGGGTCGTAGAAGCGCTGCAGCAGCGAGATCAGCGTGGTCTTGCCCGAGCCGCTGGGACCGACGATGGCGATGGTCTGCCCCGGCTGCACGTGCAGGTCGATGCCGTTTAAGACCCGCCGCTCCTCGTTGTAGCCGAAGCTTACCTGGGAAAAGACAACCTCTCCCTTGACGTCGTGCAGCGGCAGCGCGTGCGGGGCGTCCCGCAGCCGGTCCTCCGCATCGAGGATGGAGAACACGATATCGAAGGAAATGCCCGCCTTCCTGAGGGTCTGGTAAACGCCGGTAAGGCTGTTCACCGGTCCGAAGATCCCCCCCTGGTACCCCAGAAACGCCATCAGGGTCCCCACCGTGGTCTCACCGCGCTGAATCAGGTAGATGGCAAGGCCGATCGATGCCGATTTGGCCAGCATCACCACCAGGTTCTGCGCCGCGCCGATCCGGGTGTCGGTCAGCACCCCTTTCCTGACGATGCCGTGCGCCTGCGCCACGTCCCCCATAAAACGCCTGCGCTCCGCTTCCTCCATGGCGAAACTCTTCACCGTGACGATGCCGGAGAGCACCTCGTTGAACCGGGAGAAGATGACGCCCCAGCGGTAGAGCAGCGAACTCTCCCGGGCGGTCTGCTCGTGGGAGGCGGCCACCCCGATCATCGCCGGCAGCGGGGCGAAGAACACCACCAGCAGGGAGAGACGCCAGTCGAGACGGAACATGACCACCACCGAGATGGAGAGGTAGATGAGCCCGGGGAGGATGTTGAAAGCGAGGTCGGAGATACCGGTCACGAACCCGTTGATGCCATGGTTCAGCCTGGTCATCAGCCCCCCCACGGTCTCTTCACGGTGGTAGGAAAGCGGCAGGGAGTGGAGCCTGGCCGTGGTCACGTCGAGGAGCTTGTAGTTCACCGACAGCCGGACCTTCCAGCTGAGCCAGTTGCTGAGCCCGTTCAGCGCCTCCTTGACCAGTGCGGCGGCCACGATGGCGCCCACTGCCATCAAAAGGCGGGCGAAGCCGGTGTTGCTCCCCAACCGGTCGAAGACCAGCTTGTAGATCAGTGGCTCCAGTGCGCCGAGTGCGGCCACCAGCAGCATGAGTACCAGGATCACGGAAATGGTTTTACGGTGCGGTGCGATGAAAGAAAGGGCGCGCCGTGCCTGCTGGACCTTCCTGCCGTCCATGCCGGCCAACGCGGCTAAAGCTGAAAACATCGGGGCCTCGTGTGGATGGAAGTGGTTGTTGCTCCCCATGAAAGTAGAGAGATCCGGCCAAAAAGGAAGTGACAGTTGTCACATAAAGGCCGCCTCTTCAATGGACAGGCGGATGTTTTTGTTATAATCCTCCAATCTTTCCACCCAAGGAGGTCTCCAGTGAAGAGAATGCCCCGGTTCCTGCTCCCGCTGGTGCTGCTGACACTTACCCTCGTCACTGCCCCCCCCGACGCTCCGGCACAGGAGCCGGCCGGCCCCGCCCCGGGCTCGGCTGCGTTCCGTGGCCCGAGCCCCGCTTCCGCCATCACCAAACGGATCTCGTTCGCGATCTTGCAGGACTACCCCAAGGGGGAGAGCTTGCAAGAGGTTGCCAGCGACTTCCAGATCATGAAGGAGCTGGGTGTGAATACCTGGCGCGGAAGTTTCAGCTGGATCGATTACGAACCGCAGCGGGGGCGCTTCGACTACACCTGGCTGCACCGCTTCCTGGACCTGGCCGCCAAAGAGGGCATAATGCTCCAGCCCTACCTCGCCTACACGCCGGAGTGGGCGGCCCGCGGCGGGGGCACGGACCGGGTGGAGTGGAACGATCCCCCCCGGCACATCGAGGACTGGCGGCGGTTCGTGTCCAGGACCGTGACCGAGTTGAAGCCGTACCGGAACATCGAATCGTACGAGGTGTACAACGAGGAGAACGTGAAGCAGTGGTGGGACGGCACCGCCGCGGACTACAACCAGGTCCTGCGGGTCGCATCGGAGGTAATACGGAAGACGGCCCCCCTGAAGCTGATCATCATGGGGGGGATGGTCTGGCCTGATGCGGAGTGGGTGCGGCAGGCCTGCACCACCTACGGCAACGCCGGCAGGTTCGACGTGATCCCCATCCACGCCTACCCGGAAACCTGGACCCCGAAGGAGGTCACCGTGGAGAACTACCTGGACCAGGGGCGCCCGGGATTCTTTCGCCGGGAGTTCCTTCCGGTTGTGGACCGCGCCTGTTCGGGCAAGCCGATCTGGCTGAACGAAGTCGGCTACGCCACCCCGCCCGGCAAGAGCGAACTGGATCAGGCCAACTGGTGGGCCAGGGCCTTCGCCACCTTCCTGGCCGATCCCCGGGTGGAGCACCTGGGCATTTACCAGATCCGGGACCGTCAGCCGCAGACCAAGGTGATCGGCGAGAGCGAAAACTACTACCTGGGGCTGCTCAAGGCCGACCGCCGCAAGAAGCTCGCCTTCCACACCGTGAAGCGCCTGCTCGCCCTGCTCAACGTCGGCAACCTCACCGTCGCCGATGCCCAACTCGGCGTGGAGGTGTCGGAAGGAAGCAGGGGCGAGTTGTACCAGCACCTGTTCGTGCGCCCCGACGGGCGGCAGGTGCTCCTGGTCTGGGACAAGAAGGGGAGCCCCACCCTGCGCATCAGGACGCGTCCCGGCACCACGGTCACCGAATATTCCCTGGACGGTACCCCCATGCCCTTCACCTCCTTCGACGGCCGGGTGCTGAGCCAGGTGCGGCTCAAGCCAGGCATGGTGCGCATCTTCGAGATCCGTTAAGACCAAAAGACGGAACACAGAGGACACGGAGGAAAAGCCAGTGCGGGCACAGAGAAAAGACAATCTTTGGGGTTAATCCCGGAGATGTTTTCTCTGTGTCCTCAATGGGCCTCCGTGTCCTCTGTGTTCATGCTTCCTGTGGGTTCCCGAATCGATCGAGCCTTTGTCGTTCCTTGCGCCTTTGCGGCTTTGCGTTACATACCAGCCTGTAAGTTGTTCTCTGTGTCCTCAGTGGACCTCCGTGACCTCTGTGTTTAGCTTTTGATGTGCCCTCTGCGTTGATGCTTTATGCATTTTGTGCTGTACAATCAAGAGAGCGGGCCCCGCCTGTAACAGGGGTGCCTGTGACAGTAACGTCGGAGGTTCTGCATGTCCAAGATGATGCAGGTTTTGGGTGAGCTCCCTCTAGAGAGAGTCCAGCTGTTTCGCGATGTCACCCGGGAGTCGCTCCAGGGCATCGTCGACAGCTGCGACTTAAGGGAAATTGCCTCCGGGGAGATCCTGCTGAGGCCGGAGAGCGTCAACCACGAGCTCTTCATCCTGCTCGCGGGGCGGCTGCGCGTGCACCTGAAAGACCTCGATTCCGACCCGGTGGCCACCCTGGAGCCGGGAGAAGTGGCCGGCGAGCTCTCGGTGCTGGACGGGAAGCCTACTTCCGCTTACGTGGTCGTCGACGAGCCCGGCCGGGTCATGGTGATGCCGCGGGAGCTGGTCTGGAGTCTCGCCACCGTGTCCCACGCCGCCGCCTGCAACCTCCTTACCATCCTGTCGGGCCGGGTGCGCCAGGCGGACCGCACCATCACCGAGCAGATGCTGAGGGAGCGTTCCTTTCACTGTTACGGCACCGTCGACGCCCTGACCGGCATGCACAACCGGTACTGGCTGAACGACATGCTGGGGCGGATGGTCACCCGCAGCATACGCAGCGGCACGCCCTTGGCCGTGATGATGATCGACATCGACAACTTCAAGGAGTTCGACGACAGCTACGGGCACCTGTGCGGCGACCGGGCCATCCACACCGTGGCCCAGACCATCCTGGACAACCTGAGGCCCACCGTCCTTACCGCGCGCTACGGCGGTGACGAGTTTTTCGTTGCCGTACCCGGGGTGGTGGTGGGGCAGGCCCTCGAAATTGCCGAGAGGTTGCGCGAGGCCGTCGCAGCCACGCCGATCCCGCACTCCCCCGCTCCGCTTGCGCCGGTCACCGTTTCCATCGGCGTGGCCGGTGTCAGTAGCGGCCATGGTGTCGACGACGTGATCGCCGCCGCCGACGCCGCCCTCTACCGCGCCAAGGCCCTCGGCCGCAACAGAGTGTCGCAGTAACAAAGCAAACAGGGATGAAGGGGATAAAAGGGATATAACCAAGTCGTGGTTCATCCCCTTCATCCCTTTCATCCCTGATTGTTTTTGGGTCCGCCTTTTTTGCGCCTTTGCGGCTTTGCGCGAGCGCTTATTCCTTTGCCACCAGTACGATCTCGATCCTGCGGTTCTTGGCCCGCCCCTCGTCGGTGTCGTTGGGCGCCACCGGCTTGAACTCGCCGTAGGCGACCGCACCCAAGAGCGCCGGGTCGAGTCCCTGCTGCTGCAGGTAGCGGGTCACGTTGATGGCGCGCGCCGCCGAAAGCTCCCAATTGGTGGGGTAGCGCTTGGCCAGCTGCCCGACGATCTGCACGTTGTCGGTGTGCCCCTCGATGCGAACCGCCTTGTCCTTCACGGTCTTCAGGATGTCCACCACCTTCTGCAGCACCACCAGGCCTTCAGGCTTCACCTCGGCCTTGCCGGAATCGAAGAGCACCGAGTCCACCATGTTCACGGTGAGCTTCCCCTTCAGCTCCGAGATGGTCACCTGCCCCTTGGCGATCTCCCCCTTCATCTGTTCCAGCAGGTCGCCGTAGGTCTTGCTGGTCTTCTGGACTTCCTCCTTCTGCTTTTGCAGGCGGGCCACCTCGTCCTTGAGCCGCTTGTTCTCCGCCTCCAGGTCCGCCGACTTCTGGGTCAGGTCTCCCACCTTCACGTTGAGGTCCCCCACCTTCTGGCTCAGCTCGCCGATCTTCTGGTTCTTGGCGTCCGAGGTCGACTTCAGCGTCTCCTCCAGCCCCTTCTTGTCCGCCATGAGTGCGTTCTTCTCGCCAGTCATGGCGGCCAGTTCCGTGGTCAGCCTCTTGATGTCGTTTTTGAGCTGGTCGTTCTCGCCCAAGAGGATGTTGTACTGTCCCCGCTGCTCCTGGAGGCTCTTCTCCAGGTTCTGGGCCTCGAGCTCCTTCTTCTGATAGGTACCGCTCGTAACACACCCCGACAGGGCGAAGCACACCAGCACTGAGAGACAAAACAACAGATTGCGCTTCATACTCTTCCTCCTTGCATCGGTTTCTCATGTCATGCAGCCAGTGCACAATTATGGCGCGGAAAGCAGATCTTTCAATAAGAAAGATGCAATCGGCCTCGCTATGACTATGGGAGTTGCAGCCTCGGAGTGATATACTTACAACCAGAGAGAAAGGAGGTGTCGGCTATGAGAGATACGAAAGTGCCTATGACACCGAAGATGAAGGTCATGATGGAGCGTGAAAGGAAGACAAGCAAGGCCATGGTGCCTCCCAAGCACGAGATGATGATGCGGCGCGAGCCCAACCACAACGTCCATGTCATCACCCACCATGGCAAGATCCACTCCGGTCGCAAGGGGCGCACCATGTAATGTCCTCCCGCCACAGACTCCGCACTCAATCATGAAGCTGGCCCTACCGGGGACCAGCTTTTTTCATATCAGAATGGCTCCCCTACCCTTGATCTCGTTCCCAAGGTCCACCTTGGGAACGCAAAGCCTCTCCCCGAAGCTCCAACTTCCCTCGGATGCAAAGCTGGAGCTTTGCGCCATATGGGGTTCCCAAGCTGGAGCTTGGGAACCAGCAATGCTGCCTGCAAAAACCGCTGCCGGTGCCTCAACGCCCCCCCCTTTGCTCACGCTACCGGTGCCCCAGGGGGGATTTGCCTTCAGCTTACCCCTCCCGCGGCGCGTACCTTAGGAAGAGAACGGCAAGAATCGGCAGGCTCACCAAAAACGCGTAGAAGAGCAGATAGAAGCTCTGCCCCACTCCCCCCTGGTCGGCGAGCTTCCCCACCAGCGGCCCGGTGACCACGAAGAGGAGCCGGAACGACACCGACTGCAGCGACAGCGTTGCGGCGCGGTTGGCGCTGGCGGATTCGCGCTGGGTGTGGGCCAGCATCATGGGCCCGCGCAGGCCGCGCATGCAGGTCAAAAGGTAGTAGAAGAGAAAGCCCCACATCCCGCCGGCAAGGCCGAGCCCCAGGTAGCCGACCACGACCAGGAGCAAAAAGAGCAGCACCATGCCCCGGTCCCCCAGGTGCTCGTGCAGGCGGTGACTGGCGAGGGCGCACAGGGCCACGGTGAGGTTGGCGCCGGCCCAGACCGGGCCGAACCAGGCCACCGGCACTCCGGCGTGCTGCATGTAGGGCTGGATCAACCAGACCGGGTAGAAGGATGCCACGCCCAGCACCGTGTTGAGCAGGATGGTGTAGCGCAGGTGCCGGTTATCCCGGAAGGCGTAGCGTGCGGTGGCGAGGGCCTCGGCGAGGTGGGAGCGGGCCGGCGCGTGAGCTCTCGGGGACTCCACCAGTCGCCTGGTCACCAGGAGTCCGGCGCCCCACACCGCCACCTGCAGGATGAAGGGAAGTCTCGGTTGATAGGCGTAGATCACGCCGGCCAGGACCGCGCCGGCCGCCTCCCCCGCCTGTGCGAAGCCGTGCATGCGTCCCTGGTGGCGCGCGTAGGACTGCTCCTCACCCTGTGCCCGCAGCGTCTCGAAGAGAAGGGCGCTGTCCGAGCCGCTGATGAAGGAAAGCGACATCCCCAGGGTGATCTCCGCCAAGAGCACCGTGGCGAACGAGTCGGCCCAGATGTAGATGCCCCAGCCGATGATGCCGAGGACCGAGGCGATGTTAAGGGCGCAGCGGTAGCCGAGCCGGTCGCTCACGTACCCCGCGGGGTAGTCGAGCGCGAGCGTGGCCACCGAGAAGATGCTCTGCAGGAGCAGGATCTGGGTCAGTGACAGCCCGGCGTGGTCCTTCCAGAAGAGGGTGATGATCGCCATGGGGAACAGCATCATCTGGAGGAAGGAAAAAAGGTACAGCTTGCGGATGTTGTCGGAGAGCTTTCCCATGACAGCATCCGTACCCGCTCCCGATGATTTTTGCAAGAGTAAAGGCAAAGGCCTATTCTATTGACGCAAAGCCGCCAAGGCGCGAAGGCGCAAACACTGCTAAAAACATTCAAACAGGGATAAAGGGGATAAAAGGGATAAGTCAAAAGCATGTTTTTGTAACGTAAAGGCTCAAGACCCAAAGATTATGGGCAACCTAATGCCTTTTGTTTCTCTTAGCGTCTTTGCGTCATTGCGTTAAAATCAGGCCTTTCGCCTCTGTGCCTTTGGGTTTAAACCTCAAGCCTGTCTTAACGCAAAGCGGCAAAGGCGCAAAGAAGTGCTAAAAACATTCAAACAAGGATAAGGGGATAAAAAGGATAAGTCAAAAACATGTTTTTGTAACGTAAAGGCTCAAGACCCAAAGATTATGGGCAACCTAATGCCTTTTGTTTCTCTTAGCGTCTTTGCGTCATTGCGTTAAAATCAGGCCTTTCGCCTCTGCCTTTGGGTTTAAACCTCAAGCCTGTCTTAACGCAAAGCCGCAAAGGCGCAAAGAAGTGCTAAAAACATTCAAACAGGGATAACGGGGATAAAAGGGATAAAACCACTAATGCCTTTTGTTTCTCTTAGCGTCTCTGCGTTATTGCGTTAAAATCAGGCCTTTCGTCTCTGTGCCTTTGGGTTTAAACCTCAAGCCTGTCTTAACGCAAAGCCGCAAAGGCGCAAAGATTATAAGTTGGGTAACCCTATTGTTCTTGGTTCTCTTAGCGTCTCCGCGTCTCTGCGCCTTTGCGTTAAAGCTTCGGGTTGTCGATTGTCAATTATCAATTGTCAATCGAGCCACCCTCCTGCTACTATGTCGCGGCTCCAGAAAACGCTGCCAAACGAGGAAAGAGTTGAAAGAAACGGACAGGGTCATGCCTTCTGGCGACGATAGGAAAAGGAGTTTGGTACTGGTCCCGCTGACCGGCGTCTACCTCCTTGCCATGATGGTCACCCTTTCCGACCTGGGGGGCACCTTCCCCTTCATGGGGCAGCTGTACACCGGCGACCAGGCCGAGCACCTGATCTTCACCAACAGCATCATCACCCTTTACCTCATCGTCGGCATCCTGAAGCGGCAGCGGCTCACCCTCTGGCTGCTCATCGCCTACAACTTTGCCGCCAGCGCCAGCGGCATGGCGAACCTCATCATGCTCCCCGTCCAGCAGGTCCTTACTGCTTCCGGGACCCTGGTCCCCGACTACGGCTACCGCATCAACGCCTTCTGTGTCTTCCTATTGTTCCTTCTCCTCAACGTCTTCCTCTACTTCCACAAAGACCGCTTCGACAACAAGTCCATTTACCTCTGGTAGTCCGAACTACAAGGTCTCCCCCCCCTGCACCCCCAAAGGCGTTTACCTAACGCAAAGCCGCAAAGGCGCAACCATGCAAACCTAAGGTGGTTTTTTGTTTTAACCAAAATCTTATGGTTTCAGGTGTTATCCCTTTGATCCCTTTTATCCCTGTTAAATGATTCCAGGTTTTGCCTCAAAAAAAAGAGCCACGGCAATGCCATGGCTCTTCCTTTCACTTCTCTGTACCCGAACTACTTATGCCTTAACCTTCTCAGCCGCGAGCACCCCTTCCGCCGCGGTGCTTTCCTTGATCCACGGCTCACCCACCGGCAGGTTGATGCCGGACTCGGCGTAAACCGCAACGGTCATCAGGTAAAGGGCGGAGAAAGCGCAGACCAGCAGGTCGTAAGCCGCGAAGGTGCCGGCCAGCGCGCTGCCGGTGAACTCCTTCACGTCCAGCCCGATGAAGCCCAGCAGCAGGGTGAGGAAGATGAAGGCCAGCGTCGCGTGGTGCTTCATGGAGGCGATGAAGAGGATGAAGGTGAACACGGTCCAGGCCACCAGGTAGAAGCCGAGGTCGTTGGCGTTGAAGGCCAGGGTCGGATAGGCTTTCACCAGGTCCGCGTTCTTGCCGAAGATGATCATGAGGCAGAGCGAGATCCAGAAGGCCCCGTAGCCGGTGAAGGCGCAGAAGCCGAAGTTGTTGCCGGTCTTGAACTCCATCAGGCCCGCAATCATCTGTGCCGTACCGCCGAAGCAGAGACCGAGCCAGAGCACGGGAGCGATACCGCACCAGCCCAGGTTGTGGCATTGCAGCACGAATGTCGTCAGCCCGAACCCGGCCAGACCGACTACCGCAGGATTTCCCAGTTTCACATTACTCATTATTACCCTCCTGTTTGCATTGCGATATCACGTCGCTAAATCATTCCGTATACGCAATAACCGTACCGCCCATCGCTCCTGATCACCACATCAAAAGAACGTTCGATTTTTCAGCAGTTACGGCACCACCATCCCGTGTCAGCATTGGACCGTTTTTGCAGGTTTGCGAAATAGCTACCGCTACCCGGCAAACGTGCCGGCAAGATCGGCGCAACTCCGGCCACTTGCACCGTATACCGTCATTTGGCAGCCTTTTTCGCAGTAGTGCAAAAAAATGGTTCATCTAAGACTTCCCGCAAAAGCGGCAAAGGGGATTTGCCTTGGCTAGTCAAGAAGCAGAAGGGACTGGCTCCGTTAGGTGCCTGTCCCTTTAGCGGAACGCCCCTTTCGGCTCAGCCACCGCCCCCACACTTTTTGTAACGTAAAGGAGCAAGACACAAAGATTATGGGGGTAACCCAATAGTCTTTTGTTGCTTAGCGTCTTTGCGCCATTGCGTTAAGAAATAAGCCTTTCCGCCTCTACGCCTTTTGGTTGAAAACTCAAGGCTTTCTTAACGCAAAGCCGCAAAGCCGCAAAGAACTGCTAAACATTCAATCGGGGATAAAGGGAACAAAGGTTCCGCTAACTTCGCCCGCCACAATGTTTTTCTTTGCCGAAGCATTAAAGTTCCGAGCAACGCTGCCGATGGTGAATCCAGCCGCACAAACTCCCCTTTTCCACCCCTTGCTCGGAGGCACGTCTTGAAAGTCGCGTTGAAACAGTTCCCCCTTTGCCTCGGACTCCTTGTTGCCGTCGCCATGGCGGCGGGAGCCCCGCCATCATGCTGGGCCGACAGCTCGGCACGGGTCCGCCTCGCGGGACACGTCCCGGCGCGCAGCATGGCCAGCGCCAGACGGCTGGGCAGACTACCCGCGGTGGCGCAGATGAGGTTCTCCTTCACCCTGCCCTTGCGCAACCAGCAGGCGCTGGACGACCTGCTGCGGCGCATCTACGACCCGGCCGACCCGCTCTACGGCCACTACCTCACCGTTCCCCAGTTCATCGAGCGCTTCGCCCCCTCCGTCGCCGATTACGAGGCGGTCAAGCGCTACGCCCGCGGGCTGGGCCTAACCATCACCGGCACCCACGCCAACCGCACCGTCCTCGACGTCGCCGGCCCCGCCGCCGTCGTCGAGGCGGCCTTCGACGTGCAGATGCACCAGTTCCAGGCCCACAGCGGCCACAGCTTCTTTGCCCCCGACCGCGAACCCGGCGTCCCCAACGCGATCGCCTCCTGCATCTCCGGCATGGTCGGCCTGGACAGCTCCGCCGCCTGGCACACCCACAGCCATGCCGCCCGCGCCACGGACGCCCCCATGGCCACGCCTTACCAGATCGGCACCGGCCCCGGCGGTGGCATGACCCCGAAAGATATCACCACCGCCTACAACCTCGGTTCGGTCAGCGCTAACGGCGCCGGCCAAACTCTGGCCCTATTCCAACTGGACGGCTATACACCTTCCGACATCGCCACGTACGCCAGCTACTACGGGCTGCGTGCCGTGCCGCTGCAAAACGTGCTGGTGGACAGCTTCTCCGGCGCGCCCGGGTCCGGCGCCGGCGAGGTCACGCTTGACATCGAGTTGCAGATGGCGCTTGCACCCGGCGCCAGCAAGATAATGGTCTACATGGGCCCCAACACCAGCAAAGGGGTCCTGGACACCTACAACCGGATCGCCACCGACAACATCGCCAAGCAGATCAGCAGTTCCTGGGGGCTCAGCGAAGGTGAGAGCGGTTCCTCCTTCCTGAACAGCGAGAACGCCATCTTTCGGCAGATGGCCGCCCAAGGGCAGACCGTCTACGCCGCCGCCGGCGACAGCGGCGCCTACGACAACGGCAACACCCTCAGCGTGGACGACCCCGCCTCCCAGCCCTACGTCACCGGCGTCGGCGGGACCACCCTTTACCTGAGCAGCGGCAGCTACAACCGCGAGTCCACCTGGAACGCCGGCACCATCAACGGCGGCGCCGGGGGGGGCGGCGTTAGCGCCTTCTGGCCCATCCCCACCTGGCAGCAGCAGCTGGGCAACGTCGCCTCCTCCGTGATGAGGAACGTCCCTGACGTCGCTCTCAACTCCGACCCCGGCACCGGCTACTCCATCTACTTCCAGGGCAAGTGGTGGATCTACGGCGGCACCAGCTGCGCCGCTCCCTTGTGGGCCGCCTTCACCGCCAGGGTGAACCAGCAGCGCGCCGCCGGTGGCCTGGCGCCGCTTGGCTTTGCCAACCCGGTGCTGTACCAGGTAGGCACCGGCACCGGCTACGGCACCACCTTCCACGACGTCGCCGACAGCACCACCAATCTTTATTACCCCGCCATCACCGGCTACGACAACGCCACCGGCTGGGGTTCCTTCAACGGCGCCAACCTCTTGGCGGCACTGGCGCCCGCATCCTCCTCAACCACCTCGACCTCGACCACGCCCACCGTCACCGCGCCCGCCGCTCCGGCCGGGCTGAAGGCTTCGGCCGGTAACGCCACTGTGGCCCTCAGCTGGACCGCAAGCAGCGGCGCCACCAGCTACAACGTGTACCGCGGCACCGCCGCCGGGCGGGAGGGGACTACCCCGGTCAGGACCGGCATCACCGCCACCTCCTTCACCGACAGCGTCGCCAACGGCGCCACCTACTATTACAAGGTCGCCGCCGTGAACAGCGCCGGCAGGTCCGCGCTCTCCAACGAGGCCTACGCCACCCCAACCGCGCCGCTCGCCTTTAGCAGCGGCGTGTACGGCACCATCGGTACGACGTCCGCCAAGATCCAGTGGAGCACCAACCTGGCCTCCAGTTCCGTGATCCGCTACGGCACTTCGTCCGGCAGTCTGACCAAGTCGCTGTCCAGCAGCACGCTGGTCACCTCGCACGTGCTGACGTTATCCTCCCTCGCCCGGAGGACCATCTACTACTTCCAGGTCTCCTCCAGCGCCGGGAGCAGCACCGTCACGTCGCAGACCTACTACTTCAAGACGCAGTAGCGGAAGGCTCAGGCCCGCCCCACACAAGATTTATCACGACGACAAGTGCCGGTTTCCCAGTTCGGAAACCGGCACTTTCGCACCTGCCCCCCCGTTTAAGATGATTGTTATTGAATGCAGGAAATTCGTTGACAATCTGGCAGTGATGATGTTGTATATGCAACATGAACACTCCAGGTAAGTCCGCAAACGAGATTGCCGAGCTGGTTGCCGCCCAGTGCATCGCCGGCCGGGCCAGGCGCTTGAACCGCGTCATCACCGGCCTGTACGACCGGGCGCTGCAGCCGTACGGCATCAAGATCAACCAGGCCAGCATCCTCGTGTGCCTGCTGACTGTCGGGGACGCGAGTCCCGGTGAGATCGGCGCGCGCCTGCAGATGGAAAAGTCCACCGTGAGCCGCACCGTCGACCGCATGGCAAAGAGCGGCTGGATCCAGGTCTCAGGGAAAGGGCCGGGACAGATCGTTCGAGTCACCGAAAGCGGCAGGCAGCTCATGGTGGATTGCCACGAACAGTGGCAGGAAGCCCAGCAGCGCGCATTGGCCCTGTTAGGCGAGGAAGGCGCCTCCTCCCTCAAAGCCATCGCCGACCGTCTCAGAGTAAGCTGCTAATTTTTTTAAAGTGCCCCTGGTCAAAGCGGGATTTAGCGGGATTTGCTTTGGTTAGGCGGAAGGACCTACAACAATCAGAAGGGACTGGCTCCGTCAGGTGCCTGTCCCTTTAGCGGAACGCCCCTTTCAGCCCAGCCAACGTCCAGAAGCTGAAGGGGACAGGCACCTTCGGAGTCAGTCCCCTCCGTCGCCAATCGGTATTTTTTTTGTCCGCAAAGTTGCATATACAACATAACAAGCCTGAACTTTGCCGATGCACCAACGTCTGTTTTTCAGCGCGTTAAATGGAGGTGAACATGAAGGACCTGATACGCGAAGTGATCACGCAGTCCATCGTCGACCACAAGGGGAACTGGTCCGACTCACTGGCGGACCGCTACTTCGACGAACCGCTGGTTAATTTCGCTGCCGGTGACGACCCGATCTTCGAGGAGTTCAAGCAGATCATAGGTCCCTGGCACAGAACGCCACGGGAGGCCTACGAAGCCGCGCACGGCGAGGGGAGCTGGCGTGGCGGCACCGTCGTCAGTTGGGTGATGCCCTGGAGCAAGGCGTTACGGGACAGCAACCGTCGCTGTACCGATAAGCCCTCCGTCGAGTGGACCAAGGCCTACGACCTGTGCGCCAAGGTGCTGCAAAAAGAGGTACGGAGAGGGCTGTTGCAGGAGATGGAGCGGCACGGCGTACACGGCGTGGCCCCGGCCGATGCCGAGTGGTTCCGCATCATGGACGCCCCCAACGGCAAGACCTCCCCCTGGTCCGACCGGCACGTAGCATACGCCGCCGGGCTCGGCACCTTCGGTCTGAACAGCGCCTTTCTCAGCGCCAAAGGGATGGCCATCGTGCTCAATTCCGTTGTCATCGATGCCGTGCTCGACCCCGACCAGCGCACCGCCGAGCACCATCGCGCCGACTGTCTCCACTTCAAAACCGGCGCCTGCGGCGCCTGCATCCGCCGCTGCCCCGCCCAAGCCGTCTCAACAGCAGGACATGACAAAGTCCGCTGCATGATCTTCGGCTACGGTCCCGACTCAGTCCGTCTGGCTAAAGAACGTGGTGTGGAGGGACCCGCCGGCTGCGCCCTTTGCCAGGTAGGAGTGCCCTGCGAAGCACGCAACCCTGCTGGTTGTAATTAGGGGAAGCATTCACACGCCATACGACACAAGACGCAATATCATCAGGATGGTTGCCGGTCTCCCAGCCTTGGGAACCGGCACACCCTTTCAGTCCCGCCCAGTTTTAGTTCCTCGCCAGCAATTCAAATTCTGGACCTCGAATTTTAATTGCTCGCCTAAGATTCGAATACTCCGCCGGCAGTTTTAATTGTTTCCCAACCATTCGGAGTCCCCGCCGCCAGTTTTAATTCCTCGCCAGCGACTCGAATTCCTCGCCGTCGGTTTTGATTCCTCGGCAGCAATTCAGATTCTCCGCCAGCAGTTTTAACTGGTCGCCGGCAATTCGGATTCCCCGCCGCCCGTTTTTAATTGCTCGCCAGCAATTCAAATGCTCCGCCGCGGATTTAATTTCTTGCCAGGGATTCGAGTGCCTCGCCGTTGGTTTTAACTGCTCGCTGGAGATTCAAATTCCTCGGCGCCAGTTTTGAACGCTCGCCAGCGATTCGAATTCCTCGCCGGCAGTTTTAATTCCTCGCCCGTGATTCGAATTCTTCGGCAGCAGTTTTAAATGTAGTCACGGCATTGCTACGGGGGGGCGCAGGCCGGTAACGGCTGCCTCTGATTAGCGGTTATGCGTAAGGGATAGAGCGGTAGGAAGAGAAGGTCGTTGCAATGGAGGAGTGGCAAACAAAATGAGGGCGGCGGGGACACCTATCGCGTCCCATGCCGCCCTCGTTTCTAAATGTTCGTGCATCAACCTACGATGATGTCGACCGGCATGCTCCAGGGGCTCGTTTCGTTGTCGCCGTGGCTCCGAACCCTGAAGTAATACCAGCCTGACCGCTCCAGGTCCGGGATGAAGATCCTTACCTTTTTGAAGTTACCCAGCAGCTGCCATGACTTCTCGTCAACCGGGGTGCCTTTGCAGAACTGGACTTCGTACACACCGGCGCCCGGGTCCCTTTCTATGGTCAGCACTATCGTTCCCGGTTCGTCACCTCTCTTCGCCGTCACCTTCAGCGGCAACTTGGTAACAGAAGTGGGCGCATGAGTCCTCTTTGTCTTTTCCTTCAGTTCGTGGCCAACGTTGTGGAGCAGGCTTTCATCGTTTTCGTGCCGGACCCTCATGACGATGTAGCTCGCGTTGAAGTGGATCGACTCCAGGGTGGCGGCACGCTCGAGGTCACGCTCCTTGATGGCTTGAATGTCCTTATTCTTTGCCGCCTCCTCCTTCTGTGACAGGGCAGCCGCATGTTCCCGGAAACGGGTGAATCCAGCCACCCAATCGGGCGTGTTTTTTCCATGATAGTGGTGCTGCTCCTGTTTTGTCGCCGCATCCAGCAGCCACCCTATCAGCTGATGGTGGTTCATATCCGCGAAGTGGTTCATGACGAAGACATTGTTTGTTACGGGAATCACCGATGGGAACATGCTTATCCCTCCTTGGGCTAAGGATTTCTCTCAACGTGCTCCCGTTGAGGATAGCGTCCGCAACCGCGAAGTCAATTATATTTTTTTAATTCTCATCGTGAGACTCTTCCCCGTTGCTAATGCGAAGGGGTGTGGCAACATTCCACGAGAACGAGCAAGCGTGAACACCGTCTAACGGAGATAGCCCATGAGTGACTTGCTTGAAGACCTGCTGGCTTTCTTCTATGCCACCCAAGACGAGCCGGTCTCCTGTGCCCGGTGCGGCAGGAAGTTTTCGGAAGGGAAGACATACGGGTTGGATGATAACGGAGAGCCACAGTGCCCGGACTGCAGTCTGCAGGAGGATGAGGAATAAGTCCCGGAGGTGCTAACCATGACCAGCAACAGCAAAAGATCTCCTCTGCAGCATGCCCCTTGGCTGGATATTGCTAGACAAGAGGTTGGGCAAAAGGAAATCGTCGGCCATGAAGACAACCCGCGCATCCTTGCCTACCACGCCACGACCACGCTCAAGGCCACCGACGACGAAACGCCGTGGTGTTCCTCCTTCGTCAACTGGTGCCTGAAGCAGGCGGGCATCAAAGGCACCGACTCCGCTGCTGCAAAAAGTTGGGTCCATTGGGGTATCCCGTCAGGCCCTGTCCCGGGGGCGATCACCGTGATCTGCAGCAGCAAGGCGACAGACAGGAGCTTCTCAACCTCCGGCGCCCACGTCGGCTTCCTCATCAAAGAGACCGCCACCCACTTTAAACTGCTCGGAGGAAATCAAAGCAATACCGTGAAGGAGTCGAGCTTTCCGAAGAAGACTTGGACCTTGCTGGGGCTACGCTGGCCCGAGAATAGTCACCAGTGAGAATACGAGGTGCTGCAATGAAGATCATGCCCCTCACGTGGGTAATCGTGGTGCTCATGACAGCAGCCAAAGTCGCCGCAGCCGAGCTACCGTCGCGTGACGAGCAACGGCAGGAGCCTCGACGAGCCACGCCGCACCCTCCCCAGTCACCCTTGCGTTTCACGCTGGTAAAAGGAAACGAGCGGCAGTCACTGGAAGTCACCTACATTGATTCCAAGACAATCGACTTCAAAATTGCAAAGTCCGGGACCTGCAGACGAGATGAGCACGGGAAAGCCAGGATCGCGGGTTACTGGTGGTTAGGAGCAGAGACAGATGATAACCAGGCCGGAGTAGCTGTTGCCGTGCAGGAATACGTCAATAGCAAAAACAGCAAGTGTACTATCAGCCTTCGGATCGATGAAGGAGATTGGACACAGGCAACAATACAGGAGTCTGCCGAGTGCAGACCAGACTGCAAGCTGTCAGCTGAGTCGATGCATCTGAGAAAACGGTAAACCATCCCATGCCCTCACATCCTCGCCTGCCATCGCTCCCACCATCATTAAGCTTGATTCTTTCCCTCCGTTAATCTAAATTGCATCTAACTTACCGCCTAGCTGACCTGACGAGGGCGAGATGCCAGCAGATTACATCAAGCAATTCACCACCCTTAAACGCGCTCCCGGTCCCGTCTGGACCGATTCGACCAAAGGCAGGGCCCCCCACAAGCCGTTCCTCCTGTTGGCTGTCATGGACCTGGTGCAGCGTGGTGTAATAACCGCCCCGTTCATAGATGCATCAAGCGACCTCCTCGAGTTGAACGAACTCTTCTGTCTCTACTGGCGACGCATCATTCCTCTTGGTCAGACCAGCAGCATCGCCTTTCCCTTTTCGCGGCTGGACAGGGAACCGTTCTGGCACCTCGTTCCTCAGCCGGGTAAACAACTCTCCGATGCCGTCATCAACAATACTGCCACAGTCACCTATTTAAGGAAGCACGTCCTTGGAGCCACCTTGGATGACGACCTCTTCCTGCTTATGAAGTCAGAAGCAGGCCGCGAGGCCTTGAGAGAAGCCTTACTGCAGTCGTGTTTTTCTGAGATGGCGCAACTGCTACTGCGCGAACAGTCGGCCATCAATCGTGAAGCCTCCGAGTACAGCCGCATCCTTGAAGAAAAGTCGCACCTGCCGCTGGTGAAGGAAATCGTTGAGGCAGAGATTTACCGTCCCGCCGCGCGTGCCCAGGCTTTTCGAAGGATGGTCATCAAAGCCTACGACCACCGCTGTGCCTTGTGCGGGGTTCGCATCATCACCCCAGAGCAGCACACCGCAGTAGACGCCGCCCACATCGTCCCGTGGCGCAAAACCCAAAACGACGACATCCGAAACGGCATGGCCCTCTGCAAGCTTTGCCACTGGGCTTTTGACGAAGGGATGATGGGCGTCTCCACCAACTACAATGTCCTTACATCCCGTCAGATCATGGCAGATCCTAATGTCCCAGGTTTTTTGCTAACCCTCAACGGCCGCGCCATGATCCCGCCCCAGGACCATGACCTCTGGCCGGCCCAGGAATACCTGTCGGAACATCGGAAAGAATGGCGGTTATAAGAAATCCAAACAAGCGAGAGGTCCATGAACCTTCTTTACGTCCAGCTTTTGCCACTAGCATTCTTCGCCGTCTCCCTTACCGTGCCCCTTTGCCTTACTTTGTGGATTCGCCACCAACGCAAGCGGCGAAGAAACCCGCTGACGTTCCAGATGCTCCGCAATCCTGGAGAATCCATCAGCGAACGAATCGAGCAATTGAACGATGACATCCAGTCGTATTTTGCTTTCACAGGCATCATGCCCTTGTTCTGCTACTCAGGCTTTTTAAGCACTCGATATTTCACTAACGCTAAAACTTCGCCCTGGGCCTATTTTGCCTTAGCACTTGGCCTTTTAGGCTATTTTACTTATCGGTTAAACAAGGCACTTCGACAAAGGCATAATGAAAAACTTGGCCTGGATTGCGAGCGTGCGGTCGGACAAGAGCTGAACCAACTAATGCTCGACGGATGCCGCGTTTTTCATGACTTCCAAGCTGAGAAGTTCAACATCGACCACATCGTCGTCAGCGAAAATGGGGTTTTCGCGATTGAGACAAAGGGCCGGGCTAAACCAGACAGAGGCAAAGGACAGGAGGACGCGAGAGTAATCTATGATGGGCAGACTCTGCAATTTCCAACGTGGCGGGAGCCGGAGCCAATAGATCAAGCCAAACGTCAGGCATTTTGGTTGTCAGAGTGGCTAACGAAAGCGGTAGGGGACCAGGTGTATGTTAAGCCAGCACTGGCATTGCCTGGATGGTATGTAGACCGGAAGAAGGCAGACTTAATTATTTTCAACGGGAAGAACCCACAGTTTCTCACCAAACTACGTACTGAGTCGCTGCTATCTCCACAAATGATTCAGAGGATATCGCACCAATTAGAGCACAAATGCCGAGACGTTGCTCCGCAAGCATATAAAAAGGACTAACTAAACCGGCGTTGCAACTTAAAATTACGATATGGGAATAACAGCATTAATAAGCTACATAACTTATCGGCACCGCCCACAATAGCGCCGAATAAGGTGAATATGCGAGCGCATCTCTTCCCTTCTTCGAGCCTTTACCCCCCCCTTCTATTATCCTCAAACATCTGTACCGGCATGGGACGCCGAAGTCGCCAGACCATCTTTATCGGCCGCTCGCTCTCGTAATTCACCAGATCAACCGGTCCCAAATAGGTAAAAGGGACTGTCACACCGTTGCGCTTTTTCATGCCACGGGCAAATACCAATACGGTGTAGCCCCGGTCCTGATGATAGATCAGATTCTGTCCATCCACGTGGTGCTGAGCGGTGTTGGCTTGGGATTCCCAGTGCAGTAGCTCCCGGTTGATGGGGTAATCCGCATACATGGTGCTGGGGGAGAATTCCTTTTCCGTTTTCTGGAACGTCACCAGCAACGCATAGGCCTTTACCTCCGCAAAGTGCATCACCCCGACTCCGGTCTGACCGCTACTCTTCAGGTTTGCCCGGCCAAACGCTGCTTGAACTTCCCTGATGCCATATTGGGCGTGCAGTTCCAGTGGCGCATTAAACGGCAGTTCCGGGACCGCACCAGCAACCTCAGTGCAGTCCAGCGACCAGGCCAGGATCTCGTCCATATCGGCGCAAACTGTTGGGTTGCCAGCCAACCGCCGGAAGGCATCCTCCAGCGATGTAATCCCGAACCGTTCCGCTGTGTCCCCCCAGATGCGGTAATAGAGCAGCATGGCTGATGATCCGGCCAAGCCTAATGCCTCAGTCACCTTTCCGGCTGTTAGCTTCACCAAAACCTTACGCAACAGTGTGGCTTCCAGTGGTCCATTGATAAAGGCTGCGCGGAGCATGGCCTTTTTCAGTCGAGCTAGGTCGGGATCAATGGGGATCGGCGCTAGTAGGGCCTTGGCTTTCCACTCGCTCCATGATTCTTTGGCCAGCAGCACCTCCGGCTCGTAATCGTGGTAGTTGATAAAGTTGCCAAAGGTAAGCTCCTGCCCTGTCTCGCTGGTAAAGGTCTGCAGCCGATCCGGCACCTGCACGGCGAGGCGACCGAAGTTCTCACGAATGTTTTCGAGTACATACTGCCGGGAGAGTCGGTCGAGTTGAATGGCGCAGCCAGCCGGTAGGTGAGGAAAATCCTGCTCCACTTCCTTGTCAATCGCAAAACGGTGCCTGGGGAGAAGCGCTTTCAGCTTTGTATCAATACGGTAGCGGCGGTGGGCTTGGCCGACAAAGTCGAGGACGGTTAGGCAGTCTTTTTCCGGTGCATGCCGCAGACCACGGCCAAGTTGCTGGAGAAAAACCGTCAGGCTCTCTGTAGGCCGAAGAAAGAGGACCGTATTAATCTCCGGCACGTCTACCCCTTCGCTTAACTTGTCCACAGTGAACAGAAAGGTGAGTTCACCATTTCTCAGCTTGGCCAGCAGGTCAGCAGACCGCTCTGAGTCAATGCCCGAGACAAAGGGGGCTGACGGGATGCCCCGTTCGTTGAACTGCTCCGCCATGTATTCGGCATGGCCGATGGTAACGCAGAAGCCGATCCCCTTCAGTATCGCCGCGTCAGGTTCATAGCGATGCAGAGCAGTAATGATGGCCTCCACCCGCTGGCGGGCTCGGGCTTGATCCAGCACGTACACACTCTCCAGGGCCGCGGCGTCATATTTGCCATTGCGCCAGAACTGATCACCATTGATAGCTATTGGGTCGGCAACTCCGAAATAGTGGAAGGGGCAGAGGAGTTTTTCTTCCAGGGCTTCAGGCAGGCGTATTTCTGCAGCAAAGCGATTTCCGAAATCGGCGGCGACGTTGTCTCCGTCCATCCTCTCAGGTGTTGCGGTCAGACCGAGTAGAATCTTCGGCGCAAAATGGTCGAAGATGGGGCGATAGCTGGTAGCTGTGCCATGGTGGGCTTCGTCAACAACAATGTAATCGTAGAACTCCGTCCCAACTTGGTCCCAGAACCGACGGGAGGTAAGCATACCGACGGAACAGAACAGGTGCTCCAGTCGGGTTGCTTCATAGGGGCCGACCTGCAACTCGCCAAAGTTTTGGTCGCGCAGAATATTGCGAAACGTCGTCTGTGCCTGCTGGAGGATCTCTTGTCGGTGAGCCAAAAAAAGCAGGCGTGCTTGGCGTTGCCGCTGCTGATAGAACCGCTGGAAGTCAAAAGCAGCCACTACCGTCTTGCCGGTGCCGGTAGCGGCGATGACGAGATTACGCCAGCGGTCGTGGGCGCTCCGCTCCCGCTCCAGTGCCTCTAGTATCCGCTCCTGAAAGGGGTGGGGGCGAAGGTCGAAGAACACTGCCTGGGCACTTGTCCCCTTGTCCTTGGCACGGGCCAGAGCACTTCGGAACAGTTCGGGCCGGTTCGGATCAAACGGGACGAACTCTCGACTGTTCCAGTAGGTCTCAAACTCCACGGAAAATTTTTCCAGAATGTGTGCCATATCCTGGGCGGTAACCTTGAGGTTCCACTCGAGACCACTGGTGATGGCGACGTGTGACATGTTGGCCGAACCGATATATGCTGTCGAGAAACCACTCTGCCTCCGGAAGTGGTACGCCTTGGCATGCAGGCGAGTCCGTTCTGTGTCGTAGGAGACACGAACCTGCACATTTGGGAATTGCGCCAACCACTCCACCGCCGGGGCATCGGACGCCCCCATGTAAGAGGTGGTAATCAGTCGTACCGGCACATGACGGTCGCGGAGATCCTCAAACGCCGGCATCAACAACCGTAGACCAGACCATTTGATGAAAGAAACCAGGATATCTACGCCATCAGCGGAGCGCATCTCTTCCAGCAGTTCATGAGCCAGTTGCGGTTCTTGTGGTGAACCTGTAAACAGGCTGCTCTCTGTCAGGGAGGTGTGGGGTCTGGGGAGTCCGGTCCGATTGTAATTTGGTGGGGTAATTTCCAGCAGGAGCGGCTTGGCGTCAGGAACCAGGCGATGCTTTGCTAAATGGCCCCTTCCCGGCTCAGTTGCTACGGTGCCAAGGATGCGGTTGCACAGCGCCAGCCGTTTCTCAGCGTCCGCCTCCTCACGCAGAGCCTGCTCAAGCACCTTAGCAACGAAGCTGGCATAAAGTGCCGGTTGTTCCTCGGCATCTATCTTTCCGAAGATGCGCCGCAACTCCGGGCGCTTTGCCAGCGCTTCCTGTAAGACTTCGTCGAGAAGTGCCTCATATATGCCGTGTGCTAAGTGCATTTAACCTCAATCCAAACTCACTTTTGGAATTTATCTAGTTTCCTTCCAGGGGCCTGAGAGCGCGCCACCCTTGCTGCCCCAGAGAATGACTAAGCAAATCGAAAGAATCTTCAACCTCTCTTCTTCATGGTGAATACTCCCTTTTCCAGAAACCACCCCCATACTCCCGGCTTGCCTTGTTAAGCATATAGCTGTGTGAACCTGCAACGGGGATAATCAGAGCAGACCCAGTACCTGTGCCCACTTTTGTCTCCAGACAACCTGGTGCGTAACACCATCTCCCTACCACACACTTCGCATTTGTTATTCATCTGCTCATCCTGATTTATACGATCTGTTGCTGCACATGTCAGCGCCAGGGTTTCTGGAAGAAGGGTAGATTGGTTTCAGTAACCGTGGTCGAGACTGAGGACTTTGGTCACACGACTGCGGCGGTCAAAACAGATCCCTTGCATGAATTCATTGGCGCCGAAGTTGTACACCCAGATCTCGGGGCAATCCCTGTCACCGCGAAATCTACCGGCGGGTTGCGCGCATTTCTCTAACACCTCTTGCCTTGAGTCACCTTTTGTTGCCAGGCCGTTATTGCACCGGCACGATTCAAACACGTTCATGCCTGTACGACCCTTTGCCACGGCGTTCATGGCAATTGAAGCGAGATTTGGCGGTGGTGAGGCCTGCACAGGTGCATTCATGCTCTGCATTACTGGTTGGGATGCTGACGGGGAAACTGCTGAATAGTCTGGCACCGGTGCTGTCTGAACAGGGGCTGATTGGTGGTCCGCTTGGTATCTCGCCGGGACAATTACCACCTCATTCCCATTTTTGTCGGTGTAGTGCTCGTAACCATCCGAGTTCGCCTGTGGAACCGGCTGTTCAACTTGTACCTCTGGCGGCTTTATAGGGTTTACTACAGTCGGGTTAGGTGGCGGAGCAGGGGTTCCAACTCCAAAGATCAGACTGGTGAGATTGACATTCAGCAACGCTGAACCTGCCACGATTATGAACATTGCAATGCCTAAGAGATTACCTAAAGCACCGCTGACCTTTGATTCGTGCCTCACTGCCATACACGGTCCTCTCCAGGCTCACTATTGGAGGTATACTTCAGAAAAACGCATTTGTTATAGCAAATGCTTAAGTTTTGATAAAGACTTTATATTAGAACACCCCAAATCATTGGCCACGGAGAAAGTCTGAGGAAATCTGAGAGAGGCGACTGGAGTCTGGGGGCAATGGCCGAGGATATCGACTGGGTGGGCTCGACCGAATTCAAACCCAAATGGGGGAGGAAAGAGTATACTGAGTCGGTGGCTAATCGGCCTTCACGTGCAGTCATATAAGAACCAGAGGAACAAGCCATGGCGGTTGGATGGTCGAGAGATGGAGCGGTGCAGGAACAGATAGATGCCACGGTGGAATCCGCAGTCGAACGGGCTAAGAGCCGTTTGCCTAAAGGCGAAAGTCTCACCCATTGCGAGGAGTGCGAGGTTCCGATTCCTGAAGCGCGTCGCAAGGCAATTCCAGGAGTTAGATACTGTGTTGCCTGCCAATCGGAACTTGAAAAGAAGGAGAAGGCAGCAGCGCTCTACAACCGGAGAGGCAGCAAAGATAGTCAACTGAAGTGAGTGGTGCGGATCAGGTGGGATGAAACGTGGGCGGAAGGGGTGCGCCTTCCTGATAGAGGGTGTCGGCACTCAGGTCGGCATCGTTGTCCCACGCAACGAAGTAGCCGCCGTTACGGGCGGTTTTGAACATTGCGGCATCTTCCAGCCCTCTGAATGCCTCTCTTTGCAACAGGGGGCTCACATCGTATCTGCGCAGTTCGCCGTTGGCGAAGCAGACATCGAGGGTCCAGTCATCATTTGCACTGATCGATGCTACCTTTTTCACGTCGTCTGGCCCTTTATATCGTCCGAAAGTTTCTGTTCATCTAGGAAACCTCATTTCTGAGTTTCGGCAGTTTTCGGCGCATCGTCACCAGTCAGTACCGGCTTGCCATCTTTCCAGATCACCGCGTACTGACCCAGCCGTCTTTTCTTCTCCAACGCCTGCGCTACCGCCTCCTTAAGGTTTTCCAGCACAAGCTGCGCTTCTGTAGATGCAGCACTTTTCCGGGTAGCGTTCATACAGCGGCCTCTGTTTGAAAAAATTGACAACATTCCTCGTGAAGAGCAGGTATTGCCATCCCCTCCTTTTCCCCCTCCCGCGCACTGCGCGATTTTATCTCACCCCCCACTACGGGTAAAGGAATAATCTACTTGTCCTTGTCTTCCAGCAATCGTCGCAGCGGCTGGCGCCCCTTAGATCCGGTTGCTGTTTCTCCAGATGTTCATCTGCTCGGCCTGCTTTATCAGTTCTTCCTGGAAATCGGGATGGGCTATGGAGATGAGGGCCTCGGCCCTCTCCCAGGTGCTGAGCCCCTTCAGATTCACCTTCCCGAATTCGGTCACCACCCAATGGGTGCAACTGCGCGGGGCGGTGACGATGCTGCCGACGGGCAAGGTGGGCACGATGCGCGACTTGGCGCTGCCGTTCTTGCCGTAGGTGGAGGAGAGACAGATGAAGCTCTTGCCCCCCCTGGAGAGGTAGGCGCCGGTCACGAAATCGAGCTGGCCGCCGGTGCCGCTGATATGCCTGACGCCGGAGGACTCGGAGGAGACCTGGCCGAACAGGTCGACCTCGACGGCGTTGTTGATGGAGATGAAGTTGTCCAACTGCGCCACCTTCTGAACGTCGTTGGTGTAGTCGGCCGGGCGGCAGAGCAGTTCCGGGTTGTCGTGCATGAAATCGTACAGCTTCTGCGTCCCGAGGGCGAAGGTGTACACCTGGCGGAAACGGTCGATGCTCTTCTTGGAGCCGGTGACCTTCCCCTGCAGGGAGAGTTCGGCGAAGACGTCGGTGTAAAGCTCGGTGTGCACGCCCAGGTCGCGCAGGTCGGTTTCCGCGATCAGCGCTCCAACCGCGGCGGGCATGTCGCCGATGCCGAGCTGCAGGCAGGCGCCGTTGGGGATGTCGTCGATGATCAGCTCGGCCACCCTGCGGTCCACCGGGCTGGGCTCCGCCCCCTTCACTTCAGGGAGGACCGGGTTTTCCCCCTGCACCACGTACTTCACCCGCGAAACGTGGATGGCGTGTTCATCGCCGACGCAGCGCGGCATGTTCTCGTTGACTTCGACGATGATGTTTTCCGCACGGTCGCAGACCGCCTTCATGTGGGAGCCCTGCGGCCCGAAGTTAAAGTACCCCTGGTCGTCCATGGGCGCGACCTGGAAAATGGCCGCGTCGATCTTGGTGATGTTCTCGCGGTAGAACCGGGGCAGCTCCGAGTAGCGCATCGGGCTGAAGTAGCCACACCCCTTCCTGAGGATCTCGCGGTCCACGCCGGTGCAGTGCCAGGTATTCCAGGTGAAGTGCTTTTCGGGTTCGGGGATGGCGCAGATGGCGGGCAAGCGCATGCTCACCATGCCTCTGACCTGGACCCCCGAGAGCTCCCCCGCGCGTGCGGCGAGCGCCTGGTCGGCCGCTATCGGCTGTCCCAGGCAGATCCCGTAATCGACCCAGTCCCCCGACTTGACGATCTTCACCGCTTCCTCGGCGCTGACCTGCTTCTCCCTATACTGTTGCAACGACATCGTACGTCTCCTCCTTGCCGGTACCTCGTTCAAATAACAAATCAGGCGGAACTCACCACGGCCAGCAGGCGCGCGGGAGAGTCGCCCAGACCGCGGAAGGTGTGGGGGCGACCGGCGTCGAGATAGGCGCTGTCTCCCTGGCCCAGTACCTGGGTCCGTCCGTCATAGAAAAGTTCGACGCTACCCTCCAGCACGTAGACGTATTCCTGCCCGTCGTGCGCGATGGGGACGCCGGGCTCGGCGGCCGGATCGAAAGTGAGCAGGAAGGGCTCCATGAGGTGGCCGGCGGTGCCGGGACGGGTCAGGGACTTGTACGAATACCCCTGGTCGGTGTCCCCCTGCTCCCCTGCCAGCGATTCGCCGCTGCGACAGATGGTGAGCGCCTCCGAGACCACGCCGCCGCCGTGCAAAAGCCCCTCGACCCGGGAGCCGAAGACACGGGAGAGCTTGATGACCGCCCCGATGGCGGGGACCGCGGTCCCTTCCTCGAAGGCCCGCAGCCGCTCCGCTGGGATCCCGGTGAGTTTGCAGACCTGGTCCAGGGTGAGCCCCTGTGCCTCGCGCAGCTTCTTTACCCTTTCGCCTACATATTTGCGCATGTGCTTCCTCCTTAAAACCATTGGCCACGGAGAACATCTGAGAAAGTCTGAGAGCCCCCTTGGATCCCCACCAAAGGCAAATCCCCCTAAATCCCCCTTCGCAAAGGGGGACTTGCCCGGAGAAGGGGACTGGCTCCGCCAGGTGCCTGTCCCCTTGGTGCTATTCAAGCTTGCTGAGCTGAAAGGGGCGTTCCGCTAGAGGGACAGGCACCTGACGGAGCCTGTCCCTTTCTGCCTAGCGTGTTTCGCGCCGGGCCGGCACGATGCGGCCGCTCAGGACGCGCAGGTTCAGCCAATGCCGCTCGATGGCGGGCCTGAGATCGGAGGCCTTGAGCCCGGTGTTCTGGAAACGGCGCTGCAGGGAGAGGTACATCTCCAGCGCCTCGTCCGAGAACTCCGGCTCGATGTTGATCTGGTGCCTCCTGCCGTCGAATACCTCCAGCACCGGGTAGAGCCCGGAGCGCACCGCCAGCCGCACCAGCTCCATACCCAGGGCCGGCTCGGACTTCCAGCCGGTGGGACAGGGGGAGAGGACGTGCAGGAAGCGGAAGCCGCGCAGGTCCAGGGCGTGCCGCAGCTTCCTCAGGGTGTCGTCGGCGTGGGCCAGCGACAGGGAGGCCGCGTACGGGATCCGGTGCGCAGCCATGATGGCCATGATGTCCTTTTTCTGCTCGACCTTGCCGCCGGGGGTGCTGGTGGTGACCGCCCCCGCCGGGGTGGCCGAGGAGCGCTGGCCGCCGGTGTTGCCGTAGATCTCGTTGTCGTAGCAGATGTAGAGGATGTCCTCGTTGCGCTCGGCCGCCGCGGACATGGTGGCAAAGCCGATGTCGTAGCTGCCGCCGTCCCCGGCCAGGCAGATGACGCGGGTCTCCTCGCCGTTGAGCCGCGCCACGGCGGCGGCGCCGGTGGCGACAGCGGCGGCCGACGCGAAGGTGGTCAATACGGTCGGGGCGCCCAGCCCCGCCTGGGGAAAGGCGCCGGCGCTGATCGCCGCGCAGCAGGCGGGGATCACCAGCTGTACCGGACGGTCGGCCACGGCGCGGCGCATCATCTGGAGCAGGTTGGACATGCCGCAGCCGCCGCAGTTGGTGTTGCCTGGGCGCAGGAGCGGGGTCTCGCGGTCCACGGCGCTCTGGGCCATGCCGCCCAACAGGGGTTCGTTTCTCATATGGCCTCCACGTTGACCGGGGTCCCCGACTGGCGCCGCCCCTTGAGGTCGGCCAGGACCCGCTCCAGGTGTTCGGGACGGACGTCGCCCCCGCCGATGCCGGCCAGGTAGTTCTGCACCACCGGGGCCTGCGCCAGGCGGGCCAGCTCGCCCCAGAGTACGCCGCCGAAACCGAGGCTTATGTCGCGGTCCAGGATGGCGATGCGGCTCTTGCCCGCGAACTCCCGGGCGATGGCGGCGACGGGCAGCGGCCTCAGCATCCTGATCCGCAGCGAGCCGACCTTCTCTCCCCTCTCCCTGGCCCGGTCCACCACCCGCTGGGCGGTGAGCCCCATGGTCCCCAGGGAGACGATCAGGGTGTCGGCATCCTCGGTCCGGTACGGGACCAGCGCCCCCTGCAGTTCCCGTCCGAAGATGTCAGCGAAATGCCCGCGCACCTCCTCGAAGACCGTTTCGGCCGCCAGCATGGCCTGGTGATGCTGCATGCGGTGCGTCTCGGTCTGGGCCGGGAGCTCGATCTGCCCCAGGGAATGCGGCGTGCTGCCTAGCTGCTGCGGGACGCTCGTGAGCGGCAGGAAACGGTCCACCTGCTCCTGGGAGGGTATCTCGGTCTGCGCCACCGTGTGGGAAAGGATGAAGCCCTCCATGCAGACCATGGCCGGCATCAGCACCCGCTGGTCCTCGGCCAGCCGGAAGGCGGAGAGCACGGTATCGAAGAGTTCCTGGTTGTCGGCGCAGTAGATCTGGATCAGCCCCAGGTCCCTGAGCATCAGGGCGTCGCCGTGGTCGGCCCAGATGTTCCAGGGGGGCCCCATGGTCCGGTTGGCGACGGCCATCACGACGGGAAGCCTGAGCCCCGCGGCGGCGACGCAGTTCTCGGCCATGTAGGCCAGGCCGTTGGAGGCGGTGGCGGTGAAGGAGCGGGCTCCGGCCGCCGCGGCGCCGATGCAGACCCCCATGGCGCTATGCTCGCTCTCGACCCGCACCACCCTGCCCTTCTCGATCTGCTGGGCGCAGAGAAACTCCATGCACTCGGTGGAGGGGGTGATGGGATAGACGCCGCTGCAAAAACCGCGTCCGGTCCGGTTGGCTCTCGCCGCCAGCGTGGCGGCCAGGGCGGCGGCGTGGTTTGCGCTTAACAGTTGTCCTTTCATCGGCTACCTCCCGGCAGGGCTTTGTCCTTCATCTCCATGGCGCTTCTCGGGCACTCCGCGACGCACATGCCGCATCCCTTGCAGTGATCCAGATCGATCCGGTAGCCATCCTGCGCGCGGTAGATGATCCCGTCCGGGCAGTAGACGAGGCAGGTGTCGCAGCTCGTGCACTGGCCGCAGGAAAAGCAGCGCTCAGCCTCGGCGGGGCCGGCCAGCCCCTGGTTGAATTCCTGGAAGCCGGCGCGCGCCTGGTTGAGCGGCAGGTGCCGGTCCCGGCCCGGGGGATCGGGCTCGAAATGGGAGAAGCGGATCTGCGCCGGTGCGACCACCCGCTGCGTCGCGCCTGCTTCACGGTCGCCTTCCAGCTCTTCGGCCTCCTCGCCCTCCAGCGCGGCCAGTGCGCGCAGGGCGGCGCGATGCCCGTTGCCGATGGCGTGGGTCACCGTCCCCTCGCCCGTCGCACAGTCCCCGGCAAAGAAGACGGAGAGCGCTTGCCCCTCGCTCCAGGCGCGCCCGGCGTCGACCTTCCAGCGGGCGGGCAGTAACGGCTCCAGGCCATCCTGCTGTCCCAGGGCCAAAAGGACCCGGTCACAGGGGAGCTCCGTGGTGCGCTCGGTGACCACCGGGCGGCAGCGTCCGCTCGCGTCCGGCGCCCCCTGCTCCACCTCCGCCAGCACCAGGGCGGCGACCCGTCCGCTACCGAGGCAGCGCACCGGCTGACGCCGGGTCATCAGGCGCACCCCTTCCTGCTCCGCCTCCGCGATCTCCTCGTCGATGGCGGGCATGTCCTGCCGGCTGCGCCGGTACACGAGCCTGACCGATGCGGCGCCCAGGCGCAGGGCGCTGCGGGCGCAGTCGATGGCGCTGTTGCCTCCCCCCACCACGACCACGTGCCCCGAGACGCTTTCGCTGCCCGCCTTGACCCGGTCCAGGAAGGGAAGCCCCTGCTCCACGCCGGCAAGCTCCTCTCCCGGGACTGCCAGCTGGTGCGGCGCGCCGAACCCGGTGCAGACGATGACGGAGTCGTACTCGGCGGCGAGGCGGGAAAGTTCCGCAGGGCCGAGGCGCTCGCCGCAGCGGGCCTTGACCCCGAGGTCGAGGATGCGGGAGAGGTCCCGATCCAGGACGTCGAGCGGCAGCCGGAAGGCCGGGATGCCGTAGCGGAGCACCCCGCCCAGGGCGGGGGCCGCCTCGTAGATGGTGACGCCGTGCCCGCGCAGGGCGAGCTGATAGGCGGCGCTCAGGCCGGCGGGTCCTCCACCCACCACGGCGACGCGGCGGGGACGGAGTGCGGCAAGTTTGGGCAGGACGACCTGGGAGTTGTCCGCGATCCAGCGCTCCAGGCTGCGGATGTTGACCGCCCCGTCGAACGCCTCGCGGTTGCAGTGGTTCATGCAGGGGGCGGGACAGACCCTGCCGCAGACGGAGGGAAGCGCCTGGGTGCGCAAAAGGATGGCCGCCGCGGCCTCCGGGCCCTGCTCCTTGAGGGCCTGCACGAAGCCGACGATGTCGTTGCCGGCCGGGCAGGCCGCGTTGCAGGGGGGAGTGTAGCGGCAGTAGGAAGGGGACTGGTTGCTCCAGAGCCCGGTCCTCAGTTCGATGGGGAAATCCTGCGCCGGCGCGGTGAGGGGGGCGACGACAGCCTGGCCGGGTGCCTGCGGCGCCGCGTTTTCGGGAGACGCCCCGTCCGCCGAGGCTTCCTGTATCCGCACCCGCTCATGGGCCAGTCGCGCGGCGGCGAGGTCGCCCGGGACGCCGAAAGAGGCGTAGACCTCCTCGAGCAGTTGCAGCGGCAGTCCCAGGATGCGGGCGTAGGCGCCGACGATGGTGGTGTTGACGATGACTACCGAGCTGGAGCCGATCCCCTGTTCCCGCGCGATGTCGGTGGCGTCGACGGTGGCCAGGCGGTAGCCGCGGTAGCGCGCCCCGAAGTCGGCCGGAGCCCCGCTTGTGTTGAGGAGGATGAGCGCGCCGGGAGCGACGCCGGCCAAAACCGGGGTCTCCAGCAGCCCCGCGTCGAGGACCAGCAGATGATCCGGCCGATATACCTTGTTGCGGTTGGTTATGGCGAGACGGTCCACCCGCGTGAACGCCTGCACCGGTGCGCCGGAGCGCTCGGAACCGTAATCCCCGAAGGTCTGCACGGCAAGCCCCATCCTTGCGTAGAGTGCCGCGATCAGCTTGGCACAGGTGACGCCCCCCTGCCCGCCGCGGCCGTGCACGCGGATCTCCAGCGGCAGATCCGTTCCTTGCGGCAGTACGACGCCGTTTGTGCTGTCAGAGTTTCCCAAGGGATGCATGGCCACCTCCGTACCATCTGCTCCTGCGCATGTTCAGGGGCGTATACAGCAAGGGGTGTGCCTGTACGGGAAGCGGCAGTTAACTAAGCGAAAAAACGAGGGATTGAACGGATGGAACGGGAAGAGCAGAACGAGGGGATCGGCGAAATGGAAACCCAGGTTGCCAATTCGGACGCAACCGCGGCTAAACCCTCGATAACTCGGGGTCGGCGGGTGGTAACTTTTGGGTCAAGGCGGTAACCTAAGTTACCAGCAGCGGGATCAGCTTTCCTTCTTGAGCTTTTTCAGAAGCGCCGTATGGGAGAGCCCCAGCGTGGCTGCCGCCTGCCTGATGCTTTTGGAGCAGGAGAGGGCTTCCTCGATGATCTGCCGCTCGTAGCGCTGCAGTTTGTCGTGCAGCGATGCGCCCGGTGCGGTGGCGGGGCCCTGGACGCGTATCTCCCTCCTGGTCTGATCCAGGTCGAAGCTCAACATGATGACGTCGACGTCGATTTCCCCGCCGCTGCAGAGGATGGCGGAGCGCTCTATGACGTTGCGCAGTTCGCGGACGTTGCCCGGCCAGCTGTGGCCGGCAAGCTCCGCCAGCGCCTCCCTGGTAAAGCCGGCGATCGGCTTGTCCAGAAGGGGGTTGAGCTGCATCAGGAAGTGCTCGGCCAGAAGCGGGATGTCCTCGGGGCGCCCGCGCAGGGGGGGGATGCGGATGGGGAGGACGTTGATCCGGTAGTAGAGATCCTCGCGGAAGGTCCGCTCCTGCACCATCTGCTCCAGGCGCTTGTTGGTGGCGGTGATGAGGCGGGCATTCACCGGGATCTCCTGCGTCCCGCCAATGCGCCGCACCGTTTTTTCCTGGAGCGTGCGCAAAAGCTTCGACTGCAGCGCCAGGGGGAGCTCGGTGATCTCGTCCAGGAATATGGTCCCCCCCTGGGCCACCTCGAACAGTCCGGGCTTCCCCTCCTTGCTGGCACCGGTGAAGCTCCCCCCCACGAAGCCGAACAGCTCGCTTTCCAGCAGGTGCTCCGGCAGCGCCGCGCAGTTCACCGGCACGAAGGGGCCGCTGCGGCCGCTGGCAGAGTGAATGGCGGCGGCGAAGAGCTCCTTCCCCGTGCCGCTCTCCCCCTGTATCGAGACGTAGGAATCGGTCCGGGCGATCTTCTGCGCGAAGGAAAGGGCGTCCTTGACGGCGCGGCTCTCCCCGATGATGTCGCTGAAGGTGATCTGCCGGGGCTTGAGCAGCGCGTGGGCCAGGCTCTTGATCTCCTTCATGTCCTTCATGATCTCGACGGCGCCGATGATCCTGCCCCGGCTGTCGGTGATCGGCTTGCAGGTGACGAAGAGCTGCAGGCGTCCGGTCTTGGTGATGATGTCCTTCTTCACGTTGACAAAGCTGCGGCCCGACAGGCATTCGAGGACCGTGTAGTCGGGAAGTTGCAGGTCCGTGATCCGCCTTCCCAGGCTCGACTCTGGTGAGATCCCCAGCACCTGGTGCGCCACGCTGTTCATGAGGACGATGCAGCCGGCCTCGTCGATGAACAGGAACCCGTCGCTGACGCTGTCCAAGAGGATCTGCATCCGCTTTTCCCTCTTTTCGTGCGGCAGCGTCTGGATGACGGCGATGTCGAGGAGGTCCGGAAGGGCGGCGATGGCGTCGATGAGCCTCTGCCTCCCCTGCTCCTGTCCCTCTGCTTCCAGGTAGAGAGTGGCCCTGCCTTCTTCCCTCTCCACATCGAGGCCGCAGATGTTGAACTGCTCCGCGGCCATCAACGCAGCGAGGCTTGCCAGTATGCCGGCACGGTCAGTGAAGAGCAGTTTCAGCTTCAGGTTGATGTCCATCCGGGAACCTCGTGACAGAAGCGACGGGTGTGTCAGGCGATGGGGGAGTTTCTCACATAGGCCGCATCGCGTCAATCCGGTAAGAAAGGGCCGGCAGTAGACCTCAAAACCATTGGCCACGGAGAAAATCTGAGGAAATCTGAGAAATGCAAGACCGGGGCTGAGGAAAGTCCCGGCCTTTCGGAGGTGCGGCGTTGCGGGCGTGTTAACGGCCTTGATAAAAGAGCGGGACACTGGCGCCCAGGCCGTGGACGACGCTGGTGAAGGCGTTGCGGTGCTCCAGCTTGTCAGGGCCGAAACGGTCTTCGAAGAGGCGACGGATCATCGGGATGCGGGAGGTGCCCCCGGTGAGGAACACGGTGTCGATCTGATCGCTGCTGACTCCGGACTTGCTGATGACTTCGTCGATGCAGCCGGAGATCCGGGCCAGGTTGTCACGGTTGATCGTCTCGAACTCCTCCCTCGTGATTCCCTCCTCGATGACCAGGCCGCGCTCCTGGAACCTCACCAGCGCGGCGTCCTGCTGCGACAACTCGCACTTCGCCTTCTCGATGCACTGGAACAGGAAGAAACCATAGTTGTCGCTGATGAGGTGCTCCAGGTTTTCCAGGGCCTGCCGGTCCGTGGCGGCGTTCTTGATGAGGCGGATCTGCTCCCGGGTCTTTCTCGCCCTCAGGAGCGGAATCCGGTGCCACTGGCACAGCGTGTAGATGATGCTGTGCGGGATGTCGAACAGCTCGTCCTTCCCCATCCCCTTGTACCGCACGCCGCGGCCGAAGTACTTAGCCACCTTCTCCCACATGATCTGCGAGTCGAACTTGTCTCCCGCCGTATAGACCCCGCCGATGGAGAGGACGTCGGCGCGCCGGTCAGCCCTGCCAAAGTCTCCCCCCTTGACACGGATGACGGTGAAGTCCGAGGTACCGCCGCCGAAGTCGCCGATGAAGACCAGCTTTTCGGCGCCGGCGGGAAGGGTCTCTTCGTATGCCAAGGCGGCGGCGACGGGCTCGAACTGGAAGTGGATGTGGCGAAAGCCCGCCTTGCGCGCGGCCTTCTCCAACCGGTTTTGCGCCAGGGCGTCCTTTTCCGCATCCTCGGAGAAAACGACCGGGCGACCCAGGACGACGCTGTCCACGGGAGCGCCGAGGTACGCTTCCCCTTTCGCCTTGATCCTCCTGAGGATGATGGCGACCAGGTCATCGATGCCGTACTTCTTGCCGAACACCTCGGTCCCCTCGAAACTCCGGTTGGGCAGGAAGTTCTTGATGGACTGCATGAAGCGACCGGTCGCGCCGTCGCCGACGTACTGGTTGATGGCGTCCTGGCCGGTGAAGATCTCGTCGTCCTCGTTGAAGTACAGGACCGAGCGCATCAGCGCAGCATTGCCGCTTGTCTCGTCGATGTCGACGACTTCGACGCGGCCGTCGTGGTAGAAAGGGCGGAGTTGGTGGTGCCAAAATCGATGCCGAAAACTGCCTTCATGCAGACTCCCGAAAACAACAAGGGCGGGTCCCTTGGGGACCCGCCCGGAGAAATGAAATAGGTGGATGTTGTAACAGAAAGGCGCGGGCGGTGGCAAGTTGTAAACGCCCTCACAACCATTGGCCACGGAGAAAATCTGAGGGAATCTGAGAGATACAAAAGAGACCTATTTGAACCATCGATCACGAATGATTCCGTTGCAACGCCACGCGATATTCCCGTATCCCCAGCACAAGGCAGCCAACTGTGCCAAAACAACTAGAAGAACCCAACCACTCCATCCCCATCTGCAAAATGGAAGACTGTTCGCTATTCGGAACCAATCAGGCATCACACTGCCGAGAACAACAGTGAGGTATCCGCTAAACAAAGAAGCTGGTGTGCCAATTATAACGAGCAATGAAGAGGGCATATCAGAAAAATGCCTATACTTTCTTCGGTTCTCCCATGTTCTTCTGACGTGTTCAAGCACGATATCCTCCCTTGCCACCGCTTGACTAGTTCATTCCTCCAAGTACGCCCTAACAAGAAACCATCGACCTTTTCGCTTCTCGAACTCAAGCTGGTGAAAGCGGAAAAAGGTTGGCGTTGCGAGATCTTGCTTAGTGAGCGTGGCTTTGTCGTAAATAAGGCCGAGCATGGTTTTGGTCCTAAGGCGACCATTGACTAGAAGGTATTGGGGTTGCAGCAAGATCTTCTTAAAAATCCCAGGAAAGTCCCGCCTGTTGTATGAGGTTGCAGGGATGTCGTCGCTGACGCCGCGGACATCCAGGGGGAAACTCGTCATCTCAAGCAACTTCGCCTGATCATTGACGAGCACCGCCTTCCGGAACGAAGTCCAAAACTTGCCTGCGCTGTCAGTTTCATCAGATCCATAGCACAAGGCCTGGATTGATATTGCCAGCAAAAGAAGGACCAGCACTCGCATCACGGCTCCTTTACATTCACTTGCAAAGGCCATCGATGTCCTACCGACCCATATCCGGATTTGGGGAAATTTGAAAACTTGACCATTCGGCTTTGGTTGCCCCCCAAGAGCTTGAAGTGAGACCCGGTTTCTTCTATCCAAAAGCCGACATGATACCCAGACCGGGTACATGGCCTACTAAACTCATAAATGACAGTGATCGCACCGAGGATAGGACCGCAAATCTGGCCCCAGTGCAACCAGCTTCTTGCAGCAGCAGACCTCGTACCAACAATCCCCGCTCCTTTTAGACACCAGTTTACAAAGGATGAACACCAAGCCGTCTCGTCATCTGTCGCACCACATAGGGTTGCTGCGTGATATTGGAGAATACGAGGATTGTGGGCATTATCTTTAAATTGCACTTGTCCAATCTCCCCAGCAGCAATTTTGAGCCACGGCGCGCGGGAAAAATCCAGAGCCACATGTTGAGGCATTGTAGCCTGCGGCACCATCCCCTGTTGAAGAGCAGCCCAAGAGTGTGGACCTGCAACTCCATCAATGCCTATTCCAACGGCCGCTTGATACTTCCTCAGCGCGTTCTCCGTGTGAGCCCCGAAAATGCCGTCAGGTTTCAATGGTGGCTGAGGTCTGAGGAGCTTATTCAGAAGCACCTGTAACTGTAGGACCTCGGGGCCACGACTTCCAATCTGGAGTACTGAGCTCATCCTTTCCCCCCACGTGCGAAGGAGTAAAAACTTAAAAATTACCAACCAGTCCGCAGATGTCAATCTGGTCATACAGCTAAGGAAAAGATATTGGCAGCTAGTGGGATTGAAGAGAGCAGAGGGGGGGGAATACAAGGGAAATAGCCGGAAGAAGGTGCCTAAATGCAAAAACCCCGGCTGCGTTAGCAGTCGGGGTTGGAATTGCTTTGGAGCGGGAAACGGGATTCGAACCCGCGACCTTCAGCTTGGGAATCTGTTATTTGACCGTCTCAGCGCGTTTCAGGGCCTTCCAATCCGTACCACCGACCCTACATATTGACTTGATTTTACACGGCTTTACCGATAATATCATTTCACACCGTTTCAACCCACCTCACCTCAAGCCGGATGCAAAACGGATGCACAAACGGATGCAAGCCGGATTTGGAGGCAATATGGGTAACCAATTTACCGAAAAAATGATCGCGGCCGCAAAGCCCAGAAGCCGCAAATATTACCTCCGTGAAGGGCGTGGGTTCACCCTGCAGGTCATGCCAACCGGCACCAAGACCTTCTTGTACATATTCGAGTTGGACGGGAGCAAGGGCTATCTGCGACTTGGCCAGTATCCCGGCTGTACCCTTGCCGAGGCCAGAAGACTTTATAATGTCGCCTATAACTCAGTCAAAAAGGGAATCGACCCGCGCGAGGAGAAAAAAGCCGCCACGGAGAAGCAGCTTGAGGCGGCAAAACAGGCTGTAGAAGAGGCGAAAGCCGCCGCCAGTGCCGCGGAAGAGTTGGGGAGATGCACCTTTGACTATCTCCTTGAGGGTGGTATTCCGGAAGAATTCACTCCTCAGACGGTGGAACAACTCGCGGCGGTCTGGATGGTAAGATTTTCCCAAGTCAACCACACCAAGCGCTGGCGCGATACAGTCCTCTCCTGTCTCAGGCTTCACGTTCTCCCGGCTATAGGGGGCGAGGAGATAAACGCCATCAGACGAAGGCACGCAGTGGCTCTGATTGAAAAGATCGCAGCTACCCTACCCGGGGCGGCACGCAACGCCATGAAGCTCTGTCGCCAGATGTTCAAATATGCCTATCGGATGGAGTGGGCGGAGATCCAGCCCTTCAATGAAATCACCGAGTCCGTCCCCCGGATCGCACCCAAAGCCGATGAGCGGCACCTGGACGACGACGAGATCGTGAGGGCCTGGAATGAGATCGACCGGTCGGCGATGTCGCTGCAGGTCAAGCGCGCCATCAAGCTGGTGCTGGTTACGGCTCAGCGCCCCGGCGAGGTGACCCAAATGCACCGCGAGCAGATCAAGGGGCGCTGGTGGACCATTCCTGCCGAAGTCGCCAAGAACCGCCGGGAGCACCGAGTCTATCTCACCGACACAGCCCTCAACCTCATAGGCGACACCCATGGCTACATCTTCCCCTCCGACGGCAAGAGCCCCCACATCTCGCCCACCGTGCTGTCGAAGGCGATCAACCGAAGCTATGAAAACACCGGAACAAAGACAGTCGGCAAAGAGATCATCAACGCCAGCAAGAAGCCCTACTTCGGCATGAAGCCGTGGTCCCCCCAGGACCTGCGCCGTACCGCCCGAACCAACATGGCACGAGTCGGAATTATCGAAGAGGTCGCCGAGGAGGTGGTGAACCACAAGAAATCGGGGATTGTGGGGATCTACAACAAGTACCGGTATGACAAGGAAAAGGAAGTAGCGCTGACCAAGTGGGAGCAGCTACTGATCGAGATCCTTAAGGGGGAGCCTGAAGCGGACGGCAGACCTCTGGCTTAGCAGAACTCCGGCTCTTGATTATGATGCGACCGATATTTCAGTTTCGAGCTTAATTGAGGCAAATAAGCAAAGTATATATTACTTAAATCAACAGAATAACGAGTCCTGAGGAGGGAATCCGCCACCCGTGCATCATTTCGTTCCCGACCAGACCTGCACCGTGCCGCTCATAAATCCTCTCTCAACTCTTCAAGGGTGGGGGGAGCACCGGCCTTACGAACACGCAGTTCAAGCCCCAGGTAGTCGAGCACCCGTATCACCTTTCTGATCCCGAGCTCCTGCACTGTACCCGCCTCGAGCTGGCTGATGGTAGCCCGGCTCATGCCGAGTTCACGTGCGATCTGTTCTTGCGTGACCTTCCGGAGCTTGCGGACTTTGCGGATCTCTTGGCCAAGTTCGAATAACATGCCGCGTATCATATGCAATACATAACCACACTGCAATGCTTAAATGTATCACATATAGAACATTCAGACACAAAGTCATAAATGGTGGTGCATCTTGCTCCGAATACTGCGGAACGATTCAGAGGAGGAAAGATCAGCATAAGTGCCTTGTATCCTTCCATACAATTTTTTGTACGTATCAGTACAAATGATTGTACCTCCCTGTACAACTCAGCGCGAACCTCCAGCCTCCATGCAACTGCGTATGAAAGCCGCCAATGGAGCGATGTCGCCGTGCGAACTTGCCGCATCAAGCGCATCCAGGTACTCCCCGCGCCGCTCCACCCGGATTACCGTCCAAGGATACCCTCCCGACCCGAGCATGGCGTTCATCAAGAACCTTCCCAGCCTGCCGTTGCCATCCATGTAAGGATGGATGTAGACGAACAGGAAATGTCCAAGGACCGCGCGCACCGCTGCGCTCTCCTCCGCTTGCAGCAGGGAGCAGAGTTCAGGCATCATTTCCCGAACCGCCTCTTTCGAGGGGGGGACATGGGCCGCGTTCTTGATGTAGACGGGGTGACTGCGGTAGCCGGCGAGATCAACCGGTCTCAGGATTCCAGCGGCAACACAAGGCTCCCAAAGGCTCTGGTACCAACTCGCATGGTCGCTACGAAAGGCGGCCCCGGGGTTCGCGCCTGAGAACACCTTGACCATCGTCTCCTTCACCTTGTTGTGGGCAAGCCAGTACCCCCTCGCAGCCAGAGCGTTCTTCGCCTCCAGGTCAGCCGGAGCAGTATCGGGGCTCCATCCCCCTCCGGCCACCCGGCGGATCAAATCGTCGGATACCCGGTACCCCTCGATGGAAAGGGAGTGATAGGCATCACTCGCATAGACTTCCTCGACGCTGTCCATGAATCCGGCCACGTCCGCAGGGGGCCCTGGTTCGCCAGGAAAGGCCTTCAGCACTGCCCCCCTCATCTCCTGCCACATGAGCCGCATGCGAAGCACGTAAGGCGACTTCGCCTCCCCGAGGTGAAGCTCCGACAGGGGAGCAGCGAAAGGGTTCGTCTCGGTAACGGTGTATCCCACCGCGCGCATGGTGGATAGGATTTCATCGGCCACCTGTCCCCGCCCCACGGCCCGAAGCGCTCCGGCCAGCCTGCCAGCAATAGCGGAGTGCCCTCCTTCCACCAGATCCCTGAGCAAATCGGACGGGTCAACCTGGTGCAGCGCGATACGTGCGTCCCGGACCGAACTGCGGAAGAAGACCTCCGGCACCTTGATCAGAGCAAGGGACAGGGGCATCACCCGCACCCCCGACACGAGTTCCACCCGCCCCGGATCGATGTCCCTGCGGTAGTCAAGCAAGGAGAAGGTATCGGGAAGCGGTAGGATACGGTTGCTTGCTTTTGGTGACCAGACCACAATCTGCCGCGGGGGAACCGTCGCTCCCACATGGAGCGCCACCGAGTATTCAGGCGAGGCGTGCCACAGCTCGTCAAAGCGGTCGTCGCAGTACTCCCGGACAAAAGTTTTCAGCGCCGCATGCCATGGGGTCGTGTCCCCCGGCGCGTCATCGGGGCGTGACGGCATATACCACCCCCTGACGACCTGACGCAGAAAGCCATTCTTGACCAAGACCTCCCGCTGCTGCCGGGAGAGCTCTTCCGACTTCAACACCGTCCTTCCTGCATCCTGTAGCACCTTAAGCGCCTGCAGAGCATCCGAAAAAAGCCTCTGCCCCGGACTCACTTTCACTTGAGACTCCTCCCCCCGCGGCGTTCCGGCGGTACGGACTCTTCGCAGTAATTTTTCGCCTCGGTCAGCGGCAACACCCCGCCCACAAGCCCTTTGGGATAGCTAAAGGCACCTACCAGGTTGCCTTGGTAGAAAAGAACATGAACAAACGTGTCTCTACAGGGTGGCCTCAACGTGTAGGAGTATGTGGCAACCCTCTTCCCCCGGTATGAAGAGGGGTCGAGACCAATTGCCTTTGATGCGGAAACGATCGAGTGGAAGTTGCAGTGCTTGTTGTCGAGTACCAGCGTCCCTACCTTGTAATCCCTCTTTGGACTCAGCCCGTAGGTTGCCATCAAGCCCAGTGCCTTTTCCTGTAAAGGATCGGAAGCTTCTCCTTTTCCTGTGCACAGTAGGATTGCAAGTGCACAAAAACATGCCACTAGTCTCGTCACTGAATATCTGTCCTCCGTCAGAAAGCTTTGCGCCAGCCGTCGCGGGTTGCTATACTCTACGGACCTGCTTCCAGGTTGAAGAGAGTCTCCGCCCCCCTCCTTCCCCCTACGCCTACCCGCCCTATGCATATGAATTGCTGTTCGGCAACCCATATGAGTTAACGCTGAACAAACCATATGAGTTAATGTTGTAGGATGTATATGAGTTATTGTCAAGCGTCACTTCAAAAAAGATAGAACCTGCTGTCCTGGCCGGAGCTTTTCTCCGGCAACTAGGCTTCTTTTCCACCCTGCGCCACTTCAGTGGATGGCATGAGGCCGGTTCGGAAACCGCAGCCTGCTGCGGTCTCCGAACGGGCCGGACCGGTAAAGCGACCGGTACGAAAGTGCCGGCGGCTTTGGTCCAAGCTGTCCTGTTTTTCTACCGGGGGCGTTGCGGGGGAAGCCCCCGCAGAGGGGGGAGCGGAGAACGCCCAGCGGTCGCAGCGAGGGGGAAACTTCCCCCCTAAAAGCCTCCTACTCTCTGCCCGAAGAACGCCCGAAAAAAAGGTCCCCCATTTTTCCGGTTTGAAGACTTGATCCTGCAAAATAACGAAAGTGTATTTTATCTAGTTAGCAAAAATAGGGAGAAATGAGCTCGATAGCTGCCGATTTTGGGGTGCAAAGCCTTGCGGAAGGCGAGATCGAGGCGCTGAAGATTCCCGCCCCATCTGGCATGTTACTGGCTAGGGAGGTCCAAGTTGGAGGTGACGGACCTACAGGAGGTAGACGCGTGACAAACGTAAGAGTAGGTACTGCTCCGGATTCTTCGCAAGGATGCGGAAGAGGAGGAGCGGGATAGTTTGGCCGCCCGGCGTCAAACTGGTTTACATCCTGTAGAAAATAATGATCTCAAATTCACAGGTCGGGTGTTTGTGTATCACACTGGAACTTTATTCTCCTCTCAAAAAGAACGCCTCATAAATGAGTATAAGAAGAAAAATTTATATCTGCAACTAAGAGGTTTTGACTATTGGCATGACCGTAATAAGGGAGCAGGTGGCTAGACCAAGCGGATTTAGCATCCGTAGATTTTTATTCGCTCTCCATATGGAAAGCTTAGCGGTTCACGGCCAATACTGGAGCGAAGATGAGGTTATCGAAGGTGCGCTTCAGGGTCTTGCTTTGGAAGTTTACCATCGGCGGCGAATGGGGAAATTCGACTATGTCACCTACCTTTACCGGAGTCTGCACCGCTGCAACCCACAGCTTATGCCCGTTTTCCGCAATCTCTGCGTAGGTGTAACCGCCAGAGTCCATGGTCTGGACAACTGTTCCTTTGTGATTGGTACCGGCGAAAATTTCCGCCGGTTGTTGCCCAACGGGCGTAGCCGTTGTCATCCTTCCTGTTGACTGTTTGAAAATATTGAGTAATTCAATGACCTCATTAGCGGTTCCGTGATCCAGTACATAGTCGTAGTGAGCTTTGGCTTGTGGGGACTGTGCTGCAACCCACCTTTCAATTTCGGGCAATAGCGCGCGTGCGTCAGGGTGTTTTGCAAAAATTTCGGAATCAAATTCCTGTTGAGATAGAGTTTTTTGGTCTGTGACGGGTTGCGAAGGCACTGAGGATGCACTAGGGACGTAATCTCTGGCGTATTTAGAAAGCTGATCACCCTTTTTTTTGCCTGTTTGCCATATTCCCATAACTGAACACACTGCAATTGCTATGATTACAAAAGAAAAAATATACTGGCAAAAATTTTTGCCTGAAGACGTAGTATTTCCTAAGGTATCTCCGGTTACTTTAGATGCAGGATTAACAACGAAGAATTCGTATCCTGCAGCAAAACCAAGCGTGAGTAGCAATACAGGTATACCCTCAAGGTTGTAATAACCGACAAGCCATAGGTTGAAAAGAAGCACAAGGCCACCGTACAAACGTAATTTAGTTGTCTTTTTCATCAATTCACCCCCGTGTAACCCTTAAACGTGCACTGAAGCACCTTTTATATCATTCTTGAAAGGATTGCCAATGACCGCACAGCGCGCAAGTCCCATCATTGCTTGGCACCGTGAGCTCACCACACTCATCACAACAAGAAGGGTAATCTCCTTGAGCTCTAATTCTCGCTTCTAACCTTTTTCCATGAGCACGGACGAATTCAGGCAGTTCACTTACGAAAAGGGTCCACGTGTCATCTTCTTTGAAGACAGTTGCCATATCTTGGCCTAACTCGTAGTTTGCAAAAGCCAAGGCGAAGCTGAGAGCATTCCCGATTGTCGCTTGCGCCTCCTTCTCTGTCGTTCGCCACTCGTGATGCTGAAGGTTGTTACGGGTTTCCCGCAAATGGTCGAGAAAACTTTCATCGTCTGAAGAGAAAGCAACACCTATTTTCTTAAGGAGGCGAACAGCAGAAAGAATACTAACGGTTTTAGTTTTTTGAGGGTTGCACCATATCAATTCTGGATCTTTGTCATGAAGTCTTGCCTTAAGGAGCAACTCAACACAGTGAGCAGAGCCTGCAAGTGCTTGCTTGAGGCGGGCATGGTTGGAACCAAATTCCTTCCAGGCCAACAGTTCTACGACCCGTTTGAACGAATCGGTGGCATTCGATAGAAGGTCAAAATGAATGGTGTGTTTCTGTGCCATCGGTAGGCCTCTAGAGTGACAATATATCGTCCTGCGAAGCAGTCCTTTGAAGAGGTATAATTCACACATGGCAAGAGTTCTTTTTTGGGGAGAGTCCAAACAATTTAGAACAATTAATCCTTCCTGACAAGTCGATTTCGTGGTTCTGAGTCAATCGTTTCTTTTTTTGTGAGCCGGTTATTTGTGGTGATGCACCGCTCTTACGTGGCAGACCCGGCGAGTTGGCGGGGCCAAGCACGAAAGCGGGAAACAATCAAAGGAATCTTACGCGTGGACCGGAGGCGGACCGGAACCCCAACGCAAAAGCCCCTCCAGCAAATGCCGAGGACCTCTTTAATAGGAATGAGGGGCTTAGAGCCTCCGCCCCCTGCTCCCGAAGCAATAGCATCAGCTCGCCCCTCTAAATAACCGACCCTAGTCTCATCCACTTCTACTCAGCAAGCGCCCCTATTATCGGGTCCTGATTACCTGTCGTAGCAGCAGTGCGAATTGAAATACCTTTCCAGCTTGCATAAAGGCTAAATACCTGCGGGTCTCAAGCGGGATCGGGGTGGGAGCAGAAAACGAGGCGAGGCCCGGCTTCTTCGGGACCGGCCGGAGACCGCCTAAAGCTGTCGGCGCCAGCCGACGGCTTTGGTCCACCTGGAGGGGCGGGAGATCCCGCTTCCCAGGGGGGCGCGGGGCACTCCCCGCTGTAAGGTTTAAGGCCGGTTGACAGACAGCCGGTGCAACCGGCAGCCTGCCAACGGGCCGGGACCGATAAAGCGGCCGGTACGGAAGTGCCGGCGGCTTTGGTCCAATTTATCCGCCCTTTCAACCGGGGGCGTTGCGGGAGAAGTCCCCCCTCAAGGCGTCCTAGGTCCTGTCCAGGGAAACGCCCGAAGACGGCGAGGCCACCTCCCGGAAATCCAAGACTCCTTCCCTCAACGCGCGGTCCGCCGCACGGCGCCCGGAAGTCCTCTGAACCATGTGCCGCTCCACCCGGTCCCTGCTTTTCAGCCACTCTTCCACCTCGGCAAGATGCCATCCCACCGCACCTCTCCCCACCCTGATGCGTCGCGGGAAAAGCCCTGCCTTTTCCAGGCGCCACTGCGTCGCCGCACTCACTCCAATCATCTGCAAAAGCTCTCTTCTTCTGATCACCTTGTCCGCTTCCATGATCGCCTCCGGTCAAAAATCGTAATCATGATCGAGCCCGCCGGTGGTCCCGGGAACGTAGCCCTGCGCAGGCTCCAGAGCCCCCTTCTCCATCAACTTCCGGACCTGTGCCAACTGCCGCTCCCTGACCCGTATAGTGTCGAGAGAGAGTCCCGAGCGGAGAATGAAGTCCCGGTTTCGCACCGGAAGCCGGTTAGCCGCCCGGATCTGAAGCTCGATCTTCGCCGGTTCGTGCTCCGGAATGAGGAGGTAACCGGCCAACTTCGGGAGCCCCTGGATCTCCGAGGGAAGGATCAGCCGGTCGGTCCGTTTCACCCGGGAATAGGAGACACTGTCGCGGCTTTTCCCCTGCCCGATGGAACGCGTTTCCGTGATCTCCCAGTCCTGCGTCTCACCGAAACGCCCCGAGAAGATCTTCGCCGTCGCCTCGTCCGCAAGCTTCAAAACGAGAGAAGTACCGCAGCTGTTCATGATGGTCGCCGCGTCGTTGTTGCCATAGGTTTTGGCTATCGCCGCGAAGTCCTGGAAGCCCAGTATCATGGAGGCCCCCTTGCTCCCGCCCGCAGTCAGAAGCCTCGTTATGGTAGGGAGCCGCTGCAGGTTGCCGAACTCATCCAGCAGGAAATAGACGCGCCGATCAGGATCGTCCGGACTGGAGAGGAGCCTTTTGCCGAGAAGGTCGATGAAGAGCGAAAGGTAGGGGCGCAAGGTGTTCTCCACCTCTGGCCTTCCCGTGATGAAGATGAAGCTGCCGCGGTCATTGTTGATCCAGTCCTTGATGGTGAAACCGCAGCCGTTGCAGGCAAACTCCAGCCAGGAAACGTAGGACATGAGCACCGCTCCCACGATGGCCGCCTGCTTCCCCGAAACGTCCTCGATGTACTTGAGCCCCGCCGCCCCCTGCTCTATCGAATCGCAGATCTCGGCCACATCCCTCGTGTGCGAGGAGAGCGCACGCCAAAGGTCCTCGTTGGTGCGATCGCCCCGCTGGTAGAGCCCGGCGATCACCCCGCGCAATACATCCTGGGCCGCCTTGCACCAGAAATGCTCCTCTCCGGCACCGGGAGGGATGAGCGAACCGGTCACCGCGGAGATGTCGGGAATGGTGTCGATGTCGTCGAATATGTTCCACTTGAGCCCCCGCTCGTCGAGCGGGTTGGCGATGTAATCGATCCCCGGCGTGTAGAACTTCTGGACGTACTCTCCCTTGAAGTCGTAGATGACGGCTGGGAGCCCGGCCTCCCTGATCTCCTCCAACTGCTGCATGAGGGCGACCGTTTTCCCGACCTGGGTCTTCCCTGCGATCATGACGTGCTCCGCCTCGTACCGAACCGGCAGGTAGACCGAACCGAAGGGAAGACGCCCCTCCTGTTTGGCCGCTTTCTTGGCGAGTTCCTTCTCAGGAATGAGCCGCATCCCCCGAATGTGTTCCCCCTTTTCGAGCTTCGCCTTTTTGGCGCGCAGGAGATAAAAGGCGAGCCCGTAGGTCAGGGGAAATACCAGCGCGGCGAGAAGTCCGCACCCCTTCGACTGCTTGACGACGATCTCCTCGATCCGGTAAGCAACCGGCTGGGCCCGGAGGTACGAAGCCGGGTAACGGCCCCCCCGGATGGTGAAGGTCGGCTGCAGGGGAGAGCCCTTGAACAGCTTCGCCACCTCAAGTTTCCAGCTCACCTCAAAGTAGTAGGCAGGGATGATTTTGTAGACCAGGAAACCGAAGGTGCAAATGTAAAGGACGAAGGCGAAGGCGCTGATCCTGGTCCAGATCCGGACCTTGAGTTTGAGATCGGCCGCCCACATGCCGATCCCCTGGTACCCCGAATTGTTCGACGTTCCGAAGCTCATGGCGTACCTCCTTCCGTCTTCAAGGCGCGGCGCCGCGCTTCTTCCTTGTACGGCTCCCACGCCTCGGGGTTGTGGCTGAAGGTCCCTCGGGCCAGGGTGAAGGCCGCCATGGTCGCGACCTGCATAAAGGCCCGGCTCATGCCGAACGGGGCCTCCCTTTCCTCCACCTGAAGATCCACCAGCCTGGTTACGTTTTGCGACAGGGCGCGAAGCTCCTCCTCCGCGTTTTCCACCCTGCCGGCCAGTTCCGCCTGCCCCCCTTTAAGCTCGAAAACCTCTGCGAGCACCCCCTCCAGAACCGCCAGTTTTTCGCAGGTGAGATCCACCTTTCCGGCCCAGACATCAAGCCTTTTCCCCAACTCCTCCACCTCGGCAGAGGTGGCAGGCCGAAGCGCCGCGCTTCGCTCTGGATGGGCAAAAAGCGCCTCGCGCACCACCTCCGAAACGGTCCTGCCCGAGGCTTCCGCGAGCCGTAAAAGCTGCTCCTCTTCCTCGTCCGAAAGCCTTACATGGATGCTCTTCATGGCGACCTCCCACGGCTTTAGCCACGTAGCACGCGGTTACACCTGTGACATCAGCCGTTTACCCGACAAAGTCCCCCCTTCGTAGCACGCTGTAGCACAACCAGGCATAACATTCCAGCTACTTGCAACTTCCTCCCCTCAGACCGTACCCCGAAGGGTGCATGGGGTGTGAAAGGATAAGACGCCGAGCGGTCGCGAGGCCCGCTTCGTTTTTCGCCTCCCTCGACCAGGCAAAGACGCTGCACAAAAGCCCCTATCATACACGACAGGAAAACGCTTCCCAGCACCGTGCATTGCCGCCCTCCAAAGCAAGACCATCACTTACCGAAACCGTGGTCGATTTCCTTCACCGGCAACCGGGAAGCCGCGACCGTGATGGTCCTCCCCGGCAGCGCCGGCCCACGCACCTTGGGCAGGATATCGTCGGGCAGTTTCACCGCGTGTCCACTGACCCGCGCCAACTCGTCCAGACGGCTTTTCAACGCCGCCCCACGGTCGAAGCCTGGATGTTTCATACTAGGCTCCGTTCTCCCCAATGCTGCCTCGCCCACAGACCACACCGTTCTCTCCGGCATCACCTCCTTTTCTTTTCCCGGTACCCGTCGCAGCACCTCCGGTGGCGCAACCTCACTCACCTCCTTACGCGCCCCATCCTCCCCGTTCGGCAGCTTCACGACAGCGGGGGGCACTACCTTGTTTGTTGCCTCCCGATCCAGACTCGAACTCTTCACATCCACCCGCTCTACTTCCCGGGCGAGGTCGGCAAGCGAGTTGGTGAACACAGTGGCCCCGTACTGGGCACGGGTGACCGCGACGTTGAAGGCGTTGTAACTCGCCCGACCAAAGCTTTCCCGGGGAACCCCCTCCTCGAACTCTCCACGCTCCACTCCGCCTGTTCGCACCGGGGCGAACCAGATGGAGTGCTCCACCGTCGAGCCCTGGCTCTTGTGAATGGTGACCGCGTAGGCGTGATCGAGATGGGAATAGCGGTTCAGGTCCAAGGCGACCTGCCGCCCTTCGAATTCCACCTGAGCAACGCCGTTCGCCTCGATGCTCCTGATCACCCCGAGCGATCCATTTTGCAGGTGCAGGGTGCGATCGTTTTTCAGCGCGACAATCCGGTCCCCCGCCGAGAAAAACCGCTCATCCTCCCGGTATGCTGTGGTCTTCCCCACCATCTCGGCCGCCGGTAGGTTCTTGGTCACGGTCCGGGTGACCTCCCGCCCCGCTTTATCCTTCAATGCAAAGATATAGGTAACCGCCACCCGGTTCTTATCCGGGTCGATCTTCGACACGGTCCCTTTCGTGTTCAGCCGGGCACCCCAGCGCTGCATCCTGCCATCCCCGCCGCGGTAACCTGAGAAGAGGATCAGGTCACCTTCCCGATAGCAGTCCGCCGTGCTCCCTTCGGGGACCGGCACCAGCACCCTGGTTCGCACCCCCTCTCCTATTTCACCGTCACGGATGCGGGCCTCCCGAATCTCCCGGTTCAACAGAATACGGTCGGCGTTGGTAGAGGTGACCAGCAGCACCGACTGCTTTTCGCCCAACGCCGCCTTTTCCTGATCGTGCGCGGGGGTCATGCTTTCCGTCCGGTATCGCTTGACCGCGGCTGCCACCATCTCCTCGTGCGGCAATTCGAACACCTCGCCCTTCTCCTTCAAAAGCTCCAGCGCCTCCCTGGCATTCTCCCCGGGAAGCCGTCCCTCACGGTTCAGTGTCTTTGTCACCTCCAGAAGTTCCGGGTCGCGCTGCCTGCGGATCTCGTTTAAGCGCGCCACGTCGCAAACCCCTTCCTTTTCCAGCTCCAGCACCTGCCGGAAAAGATCGCCCGCCTGGATCGCCTGCAGTTGCCTCGTGTCACCCGACAACTGCAGCTTTGTCTGCACTCCCTGGTATTGCAGCTCCCGCACTACCTGCAAAAGATGCCGTGCCTGCCGGGCTCCGACGAAGCTCACCTCGTCCACCCGCAAAACGACCTGGGCACCCGCAGGGATGACAATTTTCTCTTGCCCGGCCTCTACCCTTGGCACATCAGCCTTCTCCTTCTCCAGGCGAACGTCACCCCTGAAATAGCTGTTCAGGAAGCCGTCCACCGTCCAGGCTGGGCGTCCGCTGGCACGCTGCAGCTCCTGCGCCGCCTTCCCCGTGAAGGCGATGTTTATCGAGTAGTGCTTCTCCCCCCTGGGCCTCAGCACCTCCGAGTTGAACCGCTCGATGATCTTCGGTGCGAGGGTCTTCCCGGAACCAGCCACTCCAATGGCAGCTCCGACCGGAGCGGAACCGGTAAGCTCCTTTTCGATCTGAGCCATCTGCCCTTCGCTCACCCGGAAGCCATCCTTCTCCACCTCGTTTTTCACGAAGGCCCTCACCTCCTCCAGGGTCGTTACACTCTTGAAGGGAGAAAGTTCCCGTACCAGTTTCAGGTTCTCCCTCTCGACGTCCCGGATCTCGGAGGTGGTGTAATACTCCCTCCCTTTGCCGTTCGGCCCCAGCCGCAGCACCCCCTTTGCGCCCCCGTCGACTGCACCGTTCAGCTCTCCAATATCATGCTGTCCGCCGGAGATGAGCACCGCCTGGTCGAGAAGCCTTGCCCGGTCGATGACCGCTTCCTTGTCAACGAGCCTATCCGCCGCGAGGAGAACCACCTCGGGTGCCGAGTACTCCGGCACAGGAGGGTCGAAGGTGCGGGACATCTCCAGTTCGTGCTTCACCTCCGGCATCGTGGTGCCGCAAGCGGCGAAGCCCTTCTCGAAGATCCTCTCCACATCCTGCCGGGTCACCTCCCTTTTCACGTCCCGGGTCTCCAGCGCCGCCATCTCGTAGAGCTTCGCATGGGACACGCCGTAGAACCGCTCAGCTTTCTGCCAGTTCCTCACCTGTTTCTCGATCGCCTTGCGCCGTGAGCTGAAGTGCTCGACGAGGCGCGGGTCGATCCCCTCGAGCTCAAAGAACATCTGGGAGCGGTCCGTGACTCGCAACGGAAAATCGCGCAGGCGAAGCTCGTGGGCCAGCGCCTGGCGGTACAAAAGTCCCAGAGATTTCTGGTCCTGGAACACAGGCTTGATCCAGTTCGCCCTCCAGTCGCCCTCCCCGGTCAGGACCGCATTTAGGATGAAAACGTGCGAGTGCAACTGCGGATCCAGATTCCTTGAAGTCGCATGATCGAACGATGCCGCGAGGAGGCCGCCGTTTCGCACCCTATTGGGGCTGCGGTAAAGGGCGTAGTGTCCATCCATGTGCTCAAGGACCGCAGCAACCGCCGCATCGTGCGCGTCCTTGATCCCTTCCACCCCCAGCACAAAACCGATGGAGACGGATTTGGGGGCCGAAAAGGTGGCGTCGTTCCCCGCCCGATGCTTTTTGATCAGGTCTCCAGTCTTCCCCTCCCGGGAGTACCCAGGAACCACGAGCTGCACTCCAGTACCTGGATCGCGTCCAGCGGAGAGCGCGTGCAACTTCTCCTTCTCCACCGGCCCGCGAAGCCCCAAGACTTCGGCGCCTTTCCCGTACCAGCAGGAGTTCCGCTCCAACGCATCTTCCTTCAGGTAATAGTCCTCCCGGGAAAAATACCCTCCGGCCTGCCCTGCACTCATGCCGCGCGATATAGAAAGCATGTGACCTCCCCTTGAGCCGGACACCCTAGTCAGGATTCTTGGCTTCAGCCACCTACTCGCAATATATAAGCCAACGCTAATTTGTTGTTTTTACTTAGCCTCATTTCAAAGCGGAACATTAACATGTTCACAAAAGAAACTGAGCCTGTTCAAAATTTGACCTTCCGGCGGTCGCACTGGCGGATGCCGATTTAAACCGGGACGTTTGAGGAGGAACATTAAAAATGGGAGGGAAGACACGGGGCGCAAATCGACAACTAGGTGAGGTGAACCTAGCGTTGGAAGCCTACCGCGGATTCTAGCCCCGGCGATCTATTGTTTACTAAGGATGGGAACGCTACAGGTAGGATTATGGAGGAAAGGGAGTACTACCAAAGCGAGGAGCAGGCGGAGAAGAGGAAGCATGCGCCTTCCCATTGCCTGGACGATACGATGTCAGCCTCCGGCTTAGAAAAAAGTTGTTTACAAACGCAGGCGCCTATGTTAAATAATCTCAAGCTTATGGAGGGGTTGGCTTGTTGGTAAAGCCAAGGCGCCTGATAAGCGTCCGGTCGGGCAACCGATCCAGGAGTTCGATTCTCCTCCCCTACTTAAGAGGGCCTAGTGAAACTAGGCCCTCTGCCTTTTTGTAACCATCCCTTCTTTGGACATAGGGTTATTACAGCCCATCCCTTCACTTATAACGCACAAATACAATTGCATTTCCCAATTATATATGGTTTATTCGGCCTGCGGCTTATAGGCAGATTTATTGATGCGTTTCGCATTCATAAGAAACCAATGTTACGTTGGCAGTTGTTGCTTTTCGGTGTCCCATAGTATTACGTACTGTTCGCCTATTACTCGCATAAGAGTGCCTATAAGCCGCCTTTAAAAAGAGTACGAAATATGAGTGACTTAGAAAAACTTAAGAGCTGCAAGTCATTAAACGATTTAGCTGTAGTTCTTAAATACAAGCCAAGTGCCCTCGCTTATATCCTCTATAAACTCCCAGATAGCCAGAAATACGAAGAATTCACTATACCTAAAAAAAGTGGAGGATCTCGTAAGATTAGAGCGCCTAAAGAGCGTCTAATGGCTCTCCAAAAACGACTATCAGAGGTACTCAATAATTGCTATTCAGAAGTAATTAAAAACTACGGGAACCCTCTATCCCATGGGTTTCGTAAAGACTGTTCGATTGTAACAAACGCACTCCTGCACAGAAACAGGCGCTTTGTCTTCAATATTGACTTAAAAGATTTTTTCCCCTCAATTAATTTCGGTAGGGTCAGGGGGTTTTTCATATACAACAAGCACTTTAGCTTGGAACCAAAGGTAGCTACTGTAATTGCTCAAATAGTTTGTTATGACAATGAATTACCACAAGGCAGTCCATGTTCTCCAGTAGTAAGCAACTTAGTAGGCCATTTGCTTGACATCAAGTTAGTTCAGCTCGCTAAGTTGCATAAATGTTCTTACTCGAGGTATGCTGACGACATTACATTTTCAACTAACAAAAAAGATTTTCCTGAAGAAATCGCGTACATTGCAGCTGGAGGTGATTGGGAACCTGGGCCGAAGCTAACTGCGACTATCAATAAAATGGGCTTTGCAGTCAATGAGCGTAAAGTATCAATGCAAAGCAAGACTAGAAGACAAGTAGTTACTGGACTTGTTGTAAACAAAAAAGTAAATGTCAAAAAAGAGTACTACAGAATAGCACGAGCTATGTGTCACTCATTATTTAATAATGGAAGTTTTTATATTAGCACTATGGGCAATGACACTACTCAATCTGGTACTATTGATAGCAATAATAATTGCACAGCAAAACAGCTTGAAGGTATTTTAAGCTATATTTACATGATCAAGGGAGTTCACGACAGTAGAACTAATGTGGAGAAAAGGAACAAGCCCGCATCAATCATGAAAGCATATAGGCAGTTTTTATTTTACAAGCATTTTTACCAAGCAGAAAAGCCAGTGCTTATCTGCGAAGGCAAGACTGATCATATTTATATCAGGTGTGCATTAAAGCAACTGCACCAACACTACCCTGCTTTAATCGAAAAAACAACTGAAGGGTGGTCTTGGAAGATTACTTTTCTGAAGATGTCAGAAAATTTTAGAGAAGTCCTTTCCATAGCAGAAGGAACCTCTGGATTAGCGGCTTTAATGGATATGTATAAAAAAAATATTGGTATTTTTAAAGACGGGACAGGGAAAAAACATCCTGTTGTAATGCTTATCGACAATGACAAAGGCGCAAAGGAAATTAAAAGCAAGCTAAAGAAGACTGAAGACGGGAAAGGGTACAAACCGTATTTTACTGAAAACCTCTATGTCATGACTCTTCCACAGGGAGCCAACGGAGAGGAGATCGAAATTGAAGATCTTTTTGACAAAGACCTACTTGAAACTAAAGTAGCCGGCAAAAGTTTTAATAAAAAGACGAAGACCGATACGAAAACAGAGTATTCCAAAATTATATTTGCGGAAAAAGTCATTAAGCCAAAGCAACATATTATTAACTTCAGCAACTTCATGCCGGTACTAAACCATCTCAACGGCATAATCTTAAGTTACCAGCATTTAAAAGGTTCTGCCCCCACAGAAAAAGAAACAGAGGCCCTGAATGTCCTCCTCCCAACGCAAACGCCACAACCGCCTATATACGTACCAGGAGTTTAAGCGGAGTTAAAGAGAGTCCCCGTTGTTAAATCTGTACGTCGAACGGCCTTTGGGAGACTGTTACAGCCTGCCGCCGTTTCCAACCCAATAAGAGTGACTATCATCTCTTGCTGGTGCGGCAAGACTCGCATTCTACCATTTTTTAGCGCACTAACGACAGAAGCTACATGCGCCTCTCTCCCCAAAGCGTCAACTACTGCATTATGCATGAGCAAATCTACTGAGGATTTAAGCTGCAATTGCGGGAATTCTTTTTGACATATTGCCCTTGCCTTTTTTTCATCAATAATCGCAACTGCCCCTGTCTCATCTGCATATCCAATCGTAGCAGCTTCACCATCATCTAAAGTCTGAACAGCCGGCCCATTAACCAATGAGAAATAAACCTCGCTACCAGCCTCACCTAGACAAACAGCTCTTACCCTCCCGACCTCAATCAACTCCTGCAACTTTTTGCCATCACTGTATCCTTTGTTGCCACCTAGCAACAGTTCATCCAGAGCTTGAGTGGTGACGACGACGGTTCCTGGGTAGGCGGTTAATATGTCCATAGCTCGACCAGTTGCATTAAGATTTATAATAACACTCGCATCTGCAACCAAGATCATCTCAGTATCATCAGGAAAGCTTGAAGAGTTCATTTGCCTCGTTTTCCTCTTGTTCAGCACCATCAAGAATCAACCTAGTTTCACACCTAGTTACTCCCAAGAGCCTAGCCAATTGCCCCTCGCTGTAAAGCCCCTTCCTCCAAGCTTCTCGTGCTAACAAACCAAGTCGAGGCGGCACCGGTCCTTGCGCAGCCGAAAAATCATGCGATTTTTCGGGATCCACTCCCAAAACCTGTTTTACTTGCTCATTAGTAATGCCACCATTTGCTACGAACCAATCCCAAGTTCCGCTCTTTGCAAGCTTAAGCTCTTCCAGCCTCCTGCACATTGCCTCACGTGATACACCAAAACTGTGGGCAAGAAGGATGATATGTCGCCGCGTCAAATGAGATTGACCAGCAGTAATTTCAGCAAAACGCTGACGTACAGCTCGGCCAGGCGTAAGAAAGCATCTAGCAAAATGATTAGCATACTTTTCTTCGCGGGATGAAGTGTTCTCTACTACGACTAAAACTTCTGGTTCTCTTCTCGTGCTCACAAAATGCGCTAATTCATGAGCACCAGTATTCTTCAAGCGTTCTGCTGGATGATTTGCGTTCAGCAACATACAGGCACCGGCTTGCTCGTCGTATGCAAATAATCCCGATACGCTGCTATCTAATTGCCTAACATAGACTCTGACGCCAAGTTGTAGATCTAATATGGAAACAATATCAAAAATTGCCCCACCACCTAAGCCAAGCCAGTCTCTTAATTCTTGCGCATCCAGCTCCGCTTGGTTCCGTACATCCCCTGGGAGGATCGGTCGTTCTGGTGGATAATTCCGCGGCCTATCTACTGCTAGAACCGTTTCCAACTCTAATTCTGCAGCAACTAGATCATGTAGAAGTTTTATTGACTTTTCTATGGCATTATCTTCACTCGAGACTAGTTTCCTAAAACGTGGAACTAAATCTATATGCACAGCCTCTTTTCTCAATATACTATTTACAGAAGTGTTGTATAGACGAGCCAGCTGTTGAAGTTCATCTGGTCTGACACGCCGTTGTCCCTGCTCTATAGCAACGATTGTAGTTCGAGCAACATTGATAGCTTTAGCCGCTGCAGCTTGCGTAGTTTTTGCCGATTCTCGTGCTACCCGCAGGCGCTCTCCAAGTTCCGAATCTGATATTTTTTCTCTATAACTCATATCTCAACTCGTACCCACTGTTTCACAAACGAGTCTTCCCCCAAAGATTCCAGATAATTCCGCCACTCTTTTGCATGCCGGTTCAATAAAGCCCCTAACCGTTGCTCGGCCTCTTGGCATGGTAAATCCATAACAGACGCAAGTAAGGTTGCATGGCGCTTCACGATAGGAGAAGCAGCTGCATCCGCCATCCGTGCTAGATCATCCATGTGTAAGGTGCCGGCGATTGCGTACTCCTTAAATGCTTTTGTGACCTTGCTGTAGCCTTTATGAACCGCACTTTCCATTGATTTAGCTGTTAGATCTGTGACGATATAGACATCAGGGTCTTCAACAAGGCCAGCCGCATGAACACTAACGCGTCTCAACATACATGCTGCACATATACCACACTGCCTTAACTTTCCGTTCACGCCCGCCCAGATATTGCTTTGCCAACAAGACCTAGTCGATTTCCAATCCGCTCCATTACAGACCTCCACAAATTCTTTTAAGGTCTCTCCCTTTGTGCTCCAAATGCGTGGAAAAATAAAGTGAAGCTCTGAACCGAAAAGCTGTTTATACAAGTGCTCCATTTTTTTGGTAAAGAAAGGATGATTTCTATAATCCGGATATCCGTGCCCGACATTCATTATCGCAGGTCCTAGCGCCCCCTGTCCGCTTTCTGGAATTACAATTTCGGTGGCACCAGCTAGATAGGCGGCTATGCATGAAATGATTGTGTATTTAAAGCCACGTGAACGTCCGCTGGTCTCTCTATTTCGTGCCCTTACAGGTACTTTGTAAGGAACGGTAGTAAACGGTTCACAGTTTTTTGCAGATATCTTCCTATCCCAACTTTTTGAACCAACCCGAACACGAACGAGCTGATTCTTATAGGCTTTACCAAGGATGCCAGCAACAGACCTTGAGTCCATACCGTCACTGTAGGGAAGGACGGCAACTGTGTTTGCCGGAAACTGCAAGGAGTCCTGTGACGGCGGTTTAGCTGGCAACACTCTCTGTACGAACTCAAATGTCCAATAGTCCCCAGTTAAAAACTCAACTGCGTTTTGAAGCGCTGTAGCTACAGTTGATGAACTCCAAACATCTAAACTGTGCACTGGAATTTTAAGACGTATTCTCCGAGCCCAACCAAGAGACGGGCGCCGGAGTACCTTATCCGCATATTCGATGCCAGCAGCTAAAACTATGACATCAAAAATAAGAGGATCCCAGCGAGCAAAAGCATAGGACTGAAGGGCCCAGGTAGAAAAAATTATATCTTTACCAAGATATAGGCTTTCCCAACCATCCATTGCTGGACAGCCTTCCTCAAGCACCTGCACTTGTAATTGTGGCAGCTCATCATGCTTTTTATCTGGATTCATAACGGTGGCCCCTCGTCAATCCCGGTTTGTTTCTGAATCGAAAAACTTCTGGGATTAATTCCATTCCCACTGAGAATCCTTTTTGAAAGATCCGGCAGCGATGCACACTCTCCTACTTCAGCTAGTCGTTTTCGCATATCAACCGGAAAAGCAGGAGCGCGTCTAAGATAGTGCTCTACCACCTGCCGAGACACTCCAAGGAAATACTGCTGCAGCGAATTTTCCACTGCGGCTATGCAAGCTAAATCGCCAGTTAGCCCTAATGTGTTAGCCTCTATAGCACAGTCAATGAGAAGGTTGTCCATAGCAGATCCTCTGCATTGATTGCGAACCTCCTCAAGCTGCGCCTTACAATCCTCGGCAAAAAGGCCATTCAAGATCTTTTGTAACTGCTTTAGGACGTTGCTACTCAAGTCCTTCACTAGAGCAGCTCTCAGTAGAGCCGCAACATCTCCTACTGAAAACGCCGGCTTTGAAGCGAGCTCAGCAACTTTTTTCCAATGCCTACGCAACGGAAGACTTCGGTGTGGGCCATCACTCATAGTATCTCCAAACTTTATGTTTTAGAAAGACTCTGAAACTCCCGGACTCCATCAAGAAATCAGCTACACCCTTCTCTTCAACTCAAACAGACGGCAGACTCGCAACAACCTTTCCCAGAAAGCTGTCGAAACCATATCACCGAGGATCTGACATTGTCAATATTTTTATCTACACATTCTGACATCTGATGAAAACTGGCGCTTACCAAAGAGGTGAGCGGGGGGGCAGGAAAAGTGAATTTCCTGAGGAGAGAAAGTTGGCAAGAGAAATAACCGAAGAGTACTTGTGGGCGGGCGGCGAAGGAAAGCGTTTGACGAGGGGCACCAACGGTAAAAACAATGAACCTTCTTCACAAAAAACAGATGCAAAAACGGATGCAAACGGTTGCAAGCAACAAAAAAGGGCTTAGCCTTAACTGGCTAAGCCCTTGATTTTTTTGGAGCGGGAAACGGGATTCGAACCCGCGACCTTCAGCTTGGGAAGCTGACACTCTACCACTGAGTTATTCCCGCTTGGTGGAAGAAAACTTTTACCGCATTCGAGTGGGTCTGTCAATGGTTTTGTTGGCTTACCCACCTACACGTGCCCTCTTCGCGGCCGGCCGGTGGACTGAACCGGTGGACTGAACCGGTGGACTGAACCGGTGGACTGGACCGGTGGTCTGGACCGGTGGTCTGGACCGGTGGACTGGACCGGTGGACTGGACCGGTGGACTGGACCGGTGGACTGGACCGGTGGACTGGACCGGTGGACTGGACCGATGGACTGGACCGATGGACTGGACCGATGGACTGGACCGGTGGACTGGACCGGTGGACTGGACCGGTGGACTGGACTGGTGGACTGGACCGGTGGACTGGACCGGTGGACTGAACCGCGGGGGAGGGAGCCGGGGGAGGGAGCCGGTGGACTGAACCGGGGACTGAGCCGGGGACTGAGCCGGGGACTGAGCCGGGGACTGGGCCGGGGACTGGGCCGGGGACTGGGCCGGGGGAGTGAGCCGGGGGAGTGAGCCGGGGGATGGGGCCGGTGTCTGAGTTGGTGCACGGTTGCGGCGACAGGTATCGGTCGACAAACGGTGGACAGGCTTGGTCAGGTGCAGAAGGGGGGCCGGACGCCCCCCCGGGCTACTTCACCACGAGCTTGGAAAGCATCTTTTCGGCTAGATCTTTGCTGGAAACCTCGTAATTGCCGCTCTTGATCTGCGCACGTAATTCCTCAACCCGTTCCACCCGGATGTCGTCCCGCCTCTGCTTGGAGGTGGGCACCACGGGCATGTAGCTGGACAGCTCGACTTTGTCGCCGGACGCCTGCTGCTTGGCCGCCACATCTGCGTGTGCGTCGCCCGCTTCGGGCTTGTCGTTGCGCACTACGGCAAGATGGGAAACGGCCGGATTGGAATTGAGCTCTTCTAGTTTCATCAGTTTCGCCCCCAGTAAGGTAGGTTTCAGGTTTTAATCCGTTTCGACACCTCGACGGATAACTTTAGCTTTTATTCATCACCCGTCGATTTTTCTTACAAAAGGGAGCTGAAGCAGTTCCGGAAAGTCGCTGACCCGGTAACTTGCGGCCTCCAGCTCGCTCTTTTCCCCGTAGCCGTAGCTGCAGCCGACGGTCCAGACCCCGGCCCCGCCGCCGGCGGCGATGTCGTTGACGCTGTCGCCCACCATGACGCATTGCCCGGCGGCGACGCCGAACTCGTTCAGCACGGCGAGCACCGGCTCGGGGGAGGGTTTGCGGTACGGGAAAGAATCGGCGCCGAAGATGTCGGTGAAATGCCGCTCCAGCCCCAGCTTCGCCAGCACTTCCCGGCACAGAGCGACGTTCTTGTTGGAAAGGACCACCATCGGGATGTCCAGCCCGGCAAGCTCCTGCAGGGTCTCGGGGACGCCGGGATAGGGACGGGTCTTGTCGGCTATGTGGGCGAGGTTGTAGGCGAGAAATTCCTCAAGCGCCGCCTCGATCTCCGGCTCGCCTAATCCAGGGAGCGCCCGCTCCACCAGGGAGCGTGCCCCCTGCCCCACCAGCTTGCGCACGTCCGGTATGCCGATCTGCGGCAGCCCGAACTTGCCCCGGATCAGGTTGGTGGCGTCGGCCAGGTCGGGCAGAGAATCGATCAGCGTGCCGTCCAGGTCGAAGATGAGCAGGCGGATGGGATCCATTGTTCTCTCCAGTAAGAGGACAGTAGTCAGGCAAAGGGGACAGGCACCTGCGGAGCCAGTCCCCTTGGGCCCTGATACGAAAGAACCGCGGCAACGGGCTTGCGCCGGTCACCGCGGTGTTTTTGTGCAATAAACGAACCTGCTGGAAATGAGGCGCGGGAGTTATTCCCACTCGATGGTTGCGGGGGGCTTCTGGCTGATGTCGTACACCACGCGGTTGACACCCTTCACTTCGTTGATGATTCGCGAGGATATGCTCCCCAGAAGCTCGTAGGGGAGCTTGACCCAGTCGGCGGTCATGCCGTCCAGGGAGTTCACCGCGCGCAGCGCGACGGTCCACTCGTAGGTGCGGGCGTCCCCCATGACGCCGACGGTTTTCACCGGCAGCAGCACGGCAAAGGACTGCCAGATGTCGCGATATAACCCAGCCTTGCGGATTTCCTCGATGACGATGGCGTCGGCCTCGCGCAGGATGTCGAGCTTCTCCACGGAGAGCTCGCCGATGCAGCGGATGGCAAGACCCGGGCCAGGGAAGGGCTGGCGGTAGACCACCTCGTCGGGCATACCCAGTTCCTTGCCCAGGAGCCTGACTTCGTCCTTGAAGAGTTCGCGCACCGGCTCGAGGAGCTTCAGGTTCATCTTCTCGGGAAGGCCGCCCACGTTGTGGTGGCTCTTGATGACTGCGGAGGGGCCCTTGGTGGAGACGGACTCGATCACGTCGGGATAGAGGGTGCCCTGCGCCAGGTAGTCGACCTGGCCCAGCTTCTTGGCCTCTTCCTCGAAGAGGTAGATGAACTCGTTGCCGATGATCTTGCGCTTCTGCTCGGGGTCGGAGACGCCGTCGAGCATGTTGAGGAAGCGGTCGGTGGCATCGACATAGTCGAGGTTGATCTTGAAGTGCTTGGTGAAGAGGTTCACCACCTTCTCGGCCTCGCCCTTCCTGAGCAGACCGTTGTTGACGAAGACGCACTGGAGCTGGTCGCCGATCGCCTTGTGGATCAACACGGCGACGACGGAGGAGTCGACGCCGCCAGAGAGGGCGCAGAGCACCTTGCCGGTGCCGACCTTCTTGCGGATCTCCTCGATCTCAGTCTCGATGAAGTTGGCCATGGTCCAGGTCGGCTTGGAGCCGCAGACGTTGAACAGGAAGTTGCCCAGCATCTCGTCGCCGCGCGGGGTGTGCACCACTTCGGGGTGGAACTGCACGCCGTAGAAGTTGCGCTTCTCGTCCTTCATGGCGGCCACCGGGCAGCCGGTGGTGTGGGCCATCAGCTTGAAGCCGGCCGGCATCTGCTCGATGCGGTCGCCGTGGGACATCCAGACTTCGGCGCCCCCTTCGAAGCCGGCGAAGATCTCGCTCTCGCCGTCGAGCAGCAGGGTGGCGCGGCCGAACTCGCGCTTGTCGCAGCGCTCGACGCGACCGCCCAGCTGCTGGGTCATGAGCTGCATGCCGTAGCAGATGCCCAGGACCGGGATGCCGAGGTCGTAGATGCCGAGGTCGGAGTGCGGGGCATCCTTGTCGTAGACGCTGGAGGGGCCGCCGGAGAGGATGATCCCCTTGGGGGCGAAGGCCTTGATCTTCTCCAGCGCCATGTTGTAGGGGTGGATTTCGCAGTAAACGCTCTGCTCCCTCACCCGGCGCGCGATGAGCTGGGTCACCTGGGAGCCGAAGTCGAGGATGAGGACTTTTTCGGAGTGGATATCGACGGTCATGCTTTATTTCCTTTAGTGGGAACTATGGGACTTATGGGAACTATGGGAGCTATGGGACCATAGTCGACGGCTGCCGCTCTTTTCCTTTACTTCTCCACCCGATAGTTCGGGGCTTCTTTGGTGATCATGACGTCGTGGACGTGGGATTCTTTCAGACCCGCGCCGGTGATCCGGACGAAGCGGCCGTTTTGCTGCAGGTCGAGGATGGTGCGGCTGCCGGTGTAGCCCATGCCGGCCCTCAGTCCCCCCATCAGCTGGTGCACGTTGGCGGAGAGCGGTCCCCTGAGCGGCACCATGCCCTCGATCCCTTCCGGGACCAGCTTCACGTCGGCATCGACGTCGCTTTGGAAGTAGCGGTCCTTGCTCCCCTCTTTCATGGCGCCGATGGAGCCCATGCCGCGGTAGCTCTTGTAGGCGCGCCCCTGGTACAGGATGGTGTCGCCCGGGGATTCCTCGGTGCCGGCGAACAGGGAGCCGATCATGATGACGTCGGCGCCGGCCGCGACGGCCTTGGTCAGGTCGCCGGAGTACTTGATGCCGCCGTCGGCGATGAGCGGGATGTTGTGCTTCTTGGCCACCTTGGAGCACTCGGCGATGGCGGTGATCTGCGGCACGCCGATGCCGGCGACCACGCGGGTGGTGCAGATGGAGCCCGGTCCGATGCCGACCTTGATGGCGTCGACGCCGGCCTTGATCAGGGCCTCGGCGGCAGCGGCGGTGGCGATGTTGCCGGCCACGAGCTCGAGGGTCGGGTAGGTCTTCTTGATGCGGGCGATGGCTTCGAGGACGCCCTGAGAGTGGCCGTGGGCGGTGTCGATGACCACGACATCGACGCCGGCCTTCATGAGCGCCTCGATGCGGGCGTCAACGTCCGGGGTCGGGCCGACGGCCGCGCCGACCCGCAGGCGTCCGAGGGAGTCCTTGCAGGCGTTGGGATACTTCTTGATCTTCTCGATGTCCTTGATGGTGATGAGGCCCTTGAGGTTCTTCTCCTCGTCCACCACCAGGAGCTTCTCGACCCTGGTGTGCTTCAAGTGTTCCTTGGCCTGCTCCAGGGTGGTCCCCACCGGCACGGTGACCAGGTTCCTCTTGGTCATGCGGGCGGAGATGGGGAGGTCGAGGTCGGTCTCGAAACGGAGGTCCCTGTTGGTCAAGATGCCGACCAGCTTCCCGTTGGCCTTGGTGATCGGCACCCCGGAGATGCGGTACTTGGCCATCATCTCCAGCGCTTCCCGGATGCGCTGGTTGGGGCGCATGGTGATCGGGTCGACGATCATCCCGGACTCGCTCTTCTTCACCTTGTCCACTTCCATGGCCTGCTCGGCGATGGTGAGGTTCTTGTGGATGAAGCCGATGCCCCCTTCACGCGCCATGCAGATAGCGGCCCTCGACTCGGTGACCGTGTCCATGGCGGCACTCACCAGCGGGATGTTCAGCTGAATGTTGTTGGTCAGTCGGGTGCTCAGATCGGTATCGCGGGGGAGGATGAGTGAGTGGGCAGGGAGAAGCAGGACGTCGTCAAACGTGAGACCTTCGGGAAGGCTGCTTTCTAACATTAGGGAAACTCCTTTTGTTGTTTCGAGGCAGGTTTTAACCGGAAAACTTATTACAAGGGGGAAGGCAAGTCAACTAAAAATAGGCTAATGACAGAGATAAAACCGTAGCGGTTTCCCAGCGTTAGCGTCTACACAACCGGGGCTCATGGGGAGCGGTTATCCGCTGTGCAGTGAGGGGGCAATCGCCCTCACCTGCCCCTCACCTGCCCCTCACCTGCCCCTCCCGCAATTCCGGCAGAAGCCCTACGTGGGCGGCTCACAGGGCGAGCAAAGATGCCCCCTCCCAGCCTCTCTCGCGGAGGCACACTCCCCTCACCCCTGCCCCTCTCCCGGGGGGCGAGGGGATACGGCTCCCCCCTCCCGGCCTCCCCTCCGGGGCGAGGAGCAGACAGCAGGGCGAGGGGCGCATGGATGGGGCGAATGATTATTCGCCCCTACACATCCGCGGCGGCTCCTGCTTGGTTACATCGGGATGAAGGCGTCCTTGCTCCCCATCCGGCCCAGGGAGGCGACGATCAACTCGACGGCGTTGTCCAGGTCGGAAAGGGACATGGTCTCCACCGGGGTGTGCATGTAGCGCAGCGGCAACTTGACCAGGGCGGTGGCGACGCCGCCGCGGGAGATCTGCATGACGTTGGCGTCGGTGCCGGTGGCGCGGGCGATGCCGGTGTACTGCACCGCGATGCTGTTTGTGGTCGCCGTGTCGGAGAGGAGGTCGAAGAGCACCGGGTTGATGTTGGCGCCGCGCGGCAGGATCGGCCCCTTGCCCAGCCCCACCTCGCCGTTGTGCTTCTTGTCCACGTCGGGCTGGTCGGTGGCGAAGTCCACCTCGACGCAGATGCCGACGTCGGGGTTGACCGAGTAGGAGCTGGTGGTGCCGCCCCTGAGGCCCACTTCCTCCTGGACCGAGGAGACCCCGTAGAGGTCCACCGGGAGCGGAGCCGGGAGCTCGGCGACCCGCCGCAGCACCTCGGCCACCACGAAGCTCCCCGCCTTGTCGTCCAGCCCGCGCGAGCTGACCCGGTCGCCGAAGAGGCGCTCGAGGTTGCTGGCGAAGGTGATGGGATCGCCCACGCGCACCCACTCCTGGGCCTCTTTCTTGTTGGCCGCGCCAATGTCGATGTACTGGGCGTCCAGCTTGATGACCGTGTCGCGCTCCTTGGGCTCGATCAGGTGAATGGGGCGCTTGCCGATGACGCCGTTCAGCCTGCCGCGGGAGGTGTGCACGTGCACCCGCATCCCCGGGGTGATGTGCGGATCGACGCCGCCGATGGCGGAGAAATAGATGAAGCCGTTGTCGTCCAGGTAGCGTACCTGGAGGCCGATCTCGTCGGAGTGGCCGACCACCATGACGCGGGGACGGTTCTTCCCTTCGCCCTGGATCATCCCGAAGACGTTGCCCATGACGTCGGTGGCCACCTGGCAAAAGGGTTCTATGTAGGAGCGGAATACCCGCTGGGCCGGCTGCTCGTACCCCGAGGGGCTGGGCGCGGCCAGAAGCTGCTGCAGAAAGTCAAAGGATGCTTCGCGCATGTCGGAACCTCGTAGGAACAGATTGAGATTGAGATTAAGATTAAGAAGGCGCTGGGCCTGTTCTCACACTACCCTCAATGGCGGTTTTTTTCAACGCCACCGGGTGCCACCGGGTTGTCCGTGGCGCCGCGTTCACCCGCCCTTCCGCATACCCTCTGCGGGGAGACGAGGGGACGGGCGAATGATTATTCGCCCCTACAGGTGGCGGGGTGCGGTGCCAACGCCACCGGGTGCCACCGGGTTGTCGGTGGCGCCACGTTCACCCGCCCTTCCGCACACCCTCTGGCGGGGGACGAGGGGACGGGCGAATGATCATTCGCCCCTACAGGTGGTGAGGGGGGAGTTACATCGGGTACTTGCCCATGGCGGCGGGATCCATGTGGTCGAGGAAATCGACGAAACGGCGGGCGTTGTTCTCCTGGGCGAAGCCTTCCTCGTTCATGTCAAGGCTGGAAGCGCGGATCAGCACCTCGTCGTTCACCTGCACCGGCAGGTGGTACTTGAGGGACATGAGCATGGCTTCGGCCACGTGGACCTCGAGCCGGAGTTCCTCTCCTTGCGCGGGCTTCAGGCGCACCGAGGCGGTGAAGACGCCGTCGTGCAGGCTCTCGACGTAGATCCCGGCGACGGTCATGTCCAGCCGCTCGATGAGGGTGGTGAAGACGTCCTTGCGGCTGTTGCGCGCCCCCATCTCGCGCCCCACGAACTGGGCGGCGAAGGAGACCGACTCGGAGGCGTTGATCCATACCGGGACGGCGTGCTTCTCCTCGGCGTCCTTCAGGATGATGACCGGCATCTGCGCGATGGCGTCCAGGGCAAAGCCGAATACTTTCATTTCAACGTACATGGGTGCCTCGTCCCTTTCGTTGTCAGACATCCAGGATCTCTCCCTTGAGCAGAGTCTGCAGCCCTTCCGTGATCCTCACCTCGACCAGGCGCCCGGCCAGGGCGGGATCGCCGTTCATGACCGTGGCTCGGTTGCCGCCGGTCCTGCCGAAGAGCGCGTCACCGGTGCTGCTGGGGCCTTCCACCAGTACCCGCTGCACGCCGCCCACGAAACTCTCGTTGCGGGCCAGGGTGATCTTTTTCTGCGCCGCCTGCAGGCGCTCCAGGCGCGCCTGTTTCTCGGCCCGCCTCACCTCGTCCGGGAACCCGGCGGCCTTGGTGCCGGGACGGGCCGAGTAGATGAAGGAGAAGAGGTCGGCGTACTGGACCTCCTCGATCAGCTCCATGGTCTGTTCGAAGCACGCCTCGTCCTCGCCGGGGAAGCCGACGATCATGTCCCCGGTGAACTGGATCCCGGGGCAGGCATCCCGGAGCGCGCGCACCTTCTCCAGGTACTGGACGCGGGTGTAGCCGCGGTTCATCCCCTGCAGGACCGCATCGCTACCCGACTGGGCCGGCAGGTGGATGTGCGGCGCAAGCTTCGGTATCTCCGCAAAGCAGGCGATCAGCCTGGGGGAGATGTCCTTGGGGTGCGAGGTGGTGAACCTGAGCCTCTCTATCCCCTCCACCTGCGCCACCAGGCGCAAGAGGTCGGCAAAGTCGGGCGCGCCGGGCTCCTTGAAGCCGTAGGAATTGACGTTCTGCCCCAGGAGGGTCACCTCGGTGACGCCGGCGGCGGCCAGGGCGGCGACCTCCTCGACCACCTTGTCGGCACTCCTGCTGATCTCGCGGCCGCGCACGTGCGGCACGATGCAGTAGGCGCAGAAGTTGTCGCACCCCTGCATGACGGTGACGAACCGGGAGACGCCCCCTTCGCTTTCGGCGTGCGGGAACAGGTCGAAACGCTTTTCGTCGTCGAGAAAGTCGGTGGCGACGCTCTGCTTCCCCTGCTCGGCGCCGGAGACCATCTTCTGCAACAGGTGCAGGTTATGGGTGCCGAAGACCAGGCTCACGAAGGGGGCCTTCCGCAGCAGCCGCTCCCCTTCCTGCTGTGCCACGCACCCGCCCACGCCGATGATCAGGCCGGGCTTTTGCTTCTTCATCGACTTGAACTTGCCCAGGTGGCCGTAGACGCGCTGCTCGGCGGTCGCCCGGATGCTGCAGGTGTTCAAAAGGACCAGGTCCGCCTCCACCGGGTCGGCGGTCTGCTGGTACCCTATCCCCTTCATCAATGTCACTATCTTTTCGGAATCGCTCACGTTCATCTGACAGCCGAACGTTTCCAGGTAAAGCTTTTTCGCCTTATTCACGTCTATATCCTGATGGTTAAATGGAGGAATAGTACGAAAATTGGCCGCACCCAGTCAACATCTATTAGCTGCCGCGCCGGTTCTTCTCTCCCAGCCCCCGTTGCCGCGCATTAGCCGGCATAAATCATTGTCCTACCGATATATGCAATAAAAAATATATTGACATATCATGCGTCGAAGATCTATAACGCTCATTAGCGTGGCGGCCCCGGGGCCGGTTGCACGTCTCTGCCACGACACATCACCTCTCCAAGCTAAACAGTACTAATGATTAGGGCACTTCATTTCGATTATAAATATCCAACACACCACATTTTCCCTAAATCTACCGGTGAATACACCGATTAAGACAGCAACGCCCAGAATTTAATTAGTTAGGACCGATCACACGGTGCCACTGAAATACCTTCGACCAGAGGTTGGTGTAAAAACCAACGAAACAAAAAGGAGAAGTGAATGAAAAAACTGGAAAAGCTGTTGATCGGCGCAGCCGTTTGTGCCCTGGCTGCCCCTGTCGTGGCGCAGGCAGACGACCAGGACATGCAGAAGAAGATCGACGAACTGACCAAGAAGGTGCAGAAGCTCGAGGAACAGCAGAAGAGCCCGGACCAGAAGAAGATCGAGGACCTGACCCGCAAGGTGGACAGGATCGAAGAGAAGTCGCTGGGCAAGTGGCTCACCATCGGCGGGGACTACCGCTTCCGCGTCGATTCCCTGAGGGGTGACGTCGCGGCCCACTCCGACGCCATCGGCACCATGAACAACCTGGTCGGCGCCTTCGTGGTCGGCCCAAACGCAGTCGCGGGGCTGACCGTCGGTGACAACGCCCAGATCGTCAACCCCTCCGGCACCGCCTTCATGTTCCAGGGCAAGGCAGGCTCCCTCTTCACTCCGGCCCAGTTCAACACCATACTGAACAACTACATGCCGTCGGCGATGTACAACGCCTTCATCGGGCAGATCATGCCGGCCCTGGGCGGGATGACCCCGACCGACGTCAACAACTACCTGGCCGCCAACCGCCTCACCGCCCAGCAGCAGGGGATCCTCGCCACCCTGACCCAGAAGGGGGTCATGGACAAGGTGATGAGCATGATGACCCCGGCCAACCAGGCCGCCTTCGCCGCCCTCCCCCCCGCGTACCAGCAGGCCGCCATGGTGATGGCGATGCAGGGCTTCCTGGGCGCCGGCAGCGGCAACCTGGCCACCACCCAGTCCTACAAGGCCAAGAACGACCTGCTCTACACCAACCGCCTCGGCATCGACCTGCACGCCAAGGCCACCAAGGACGTGACCGTGAACGTCCGCCTGGTCGCCTACAAGACCTTCGGCTCGCAGGATGACTCCGCCGTCACCAACAACGGCAACACCCCGTTCTTCGCCGACCGCGTCGGCGTCTTCGACGGCACCCTGGGCCACGTCCCCTCGTCCAGCCTCCTCGACGTCGACCGCGCCTACGCCACCTGGTCCAACATCGCCGACCAGCCGATCTGGTTCTCCGTCGGCCGCAGGCCCTCCACCAACGGCGCGCCGAGCAACCTGCGCCTGAACAACGAGCGCCCGGGCAACGGCGGCACCCCGGCCCTCCTGGTCGACTACGCCTTCGACGGCATGACCATCGGCTGGGCGCCCGACATCGAGGCGCTCCCCGGGGCCTACGCCAAGGTCTGCTACGGCCGCGGCTTCGAGTCCGGCTTCGAGACCCCGAGCAACAGCTTGAAAGACACCGACATGCTGGGTGTGGCCATCATCCCGGTCGACACCGACCCGCTGCGCGTCTGGCTGCAGTGGAACCGCGGCTTCGAGATCTTCGACTTCCCGGTCATGTCCAACACCGCCTTCGGCAACACCGGTCCGGCCACCTCCCTGGGTGACATCGACTGGTACGGCGCCGGCTTCATGAGCACCCTGAAGAACATCGGCCCGGGCAAGCTCAACTTCTTCGCCGATGCCGGCCTGAGCGTCACCCACCCCAACGGCAACGTCTCCAACAACGCAGGCTTCCAGGGTCTCATGACCGGTTCCTTCTTCAACCAGGAGGCACCCTCCGACAAGACCGGCTGGGCGGCCTATGCCGGCGCCCGTTACGACTACGAGCCGACCAGGACCAAGTTCGGCATCGAGTACAACCACGGCTCCAAGAACTGGATCACCTTCGCGCCTGCCGCCGACGACATGTGGACCTCGAAGCTTGGGACCCGCGGCGACGTCTACGAGGCGTACCTGATCCAGGAACTGAACCTGAAACCGGTCTCCTCGCACCTGTCCAAGGCCTTCTTCAAGATCGGCTACCAGTACTACGACTTCGCCTACACCGGGAGCAACAACTGGGTGGGCGCACCGCAGAAGATCTCCGACATCAAGTCCACCGACTTGATGCTGCTCCAGCCGCTCAAGAGCGCGCAGGACATCTACGCCACCTTCGAAGTCAAGTTCTAGAACCCGTGCCGCGGGTGCGGCACAGCGCAAACCGGGGTGGCGGCAAAAGCCGCCACCCCACCCCCAAAAGGAGAAAGAAGATGAAAAAAGCAGTTTCGGTAATGGTCCTGGTAGCAGTCGCAGCGCTCACCATCTTCTGCTTCGGTAGCGTCGCCAGCGCAGGTGAAGAGATCAAAATGGTAGGTGTAATCACCAAGATCGACATCGCCGGCAAGGACGCCAAAACCGCCACCGCCACCTTGAAGGACAACAAGACCGAGCAACTCGTGGTGATCACCGTCGAAGACGACCTGACCCTGGACAAGTTCAAGGATCACAGGATCGTTGAAGGCGACGAGATCCGCTGCAAGTACGAGGTTATCGACGGCAAGAACGTCTCCAAACTGTTCAGGAAAACGGCGGGCTGCTAGCAAGTTTCCCTTTTCGTTGGCCTCGCGCTGTAGTTTGCCGCCAAATTACAGCGTTTTCTTTGCGCCACTACATTCAAGTATATAAATATTTGCCCTGTACCGTAACCATGCGGCGGGAAAATCGTGGCGCGCCCGCTCCGACATCGGGTCGCGCCGAACAGGAGAGGAACATGATGAAAATGACGAAGGCGATTGCAGCAGCACTTGGACTCGCCCTGACGGCAACCACCGTCCTGGCGGCAGGCGTGCATCCCGGCAAGGAATCGATCGAGAAAAGCGGCTACAAGGGGCCTGAGACCTGCGAGGAGTGCCACCCCGGCAGCGCCAAGGGATTTCTGGACACCGTGCACTGGAAACACGCATCCAAGGTGACCAACGTGGAGGGGATCGATGCCAAGGTAGAGTACGGCATGAAGAACCGCATCTACGTCATGTGCAACGGCAACGACATCGTCAACAACCTGAAGGAGATCCCCAAGAGCCCGGTGACCGGGAAGAGCAAGTTCTCCGGCTGCAACACCTGCCATCCCGGCAACCACCTCTCCGACGTCGGCAGCACCGGAGCCGCGGCCGAGGCGGCCGTCGACTGCCTGGTCTGCCACTCCACCGACTACGACTTCCGCCAGAGAAAGCCGTTCAAGAACGAGAAGGGCGAGGTGGTCATGGGGCAGGACCGCAGCACCAAGGCGGCGCTTGCCATCGGCAAGCCCACCGTCAAGAACTGCATGGTCTGTCACGAGGCGGCCGGCGGCGGCGTCATCGTCAAGCGCGGCTTCTCCTTCACCAAGGACACCGATGCCCACGCCGCCAAGGGGATGGTCTGCGTCGACTGCCACAAGGCCAAGGACCACAAGATGCCGACCGGCCACGATCCCAACAACTGGGCCAACGACGGCGTCTTCGTCTCCTGTGCCGACACCTCCTGCCACGGCGTGAAGCCGCACAAGGATGCCGACCTGAACCGCCACTGCGCCAAGATCGCCTGCCAGACCTGTCACATCCCGCGCACCGGCGGCGCCTTCGCCAAGGACTTTACCGTCTGGGAGCAGACGCCGGACAAGTTCTACGAGCCGACCACGCTGAAGAAGGAGGCGAACGAGACCACGCCGGTTTACGCCTGGTACAACGGCACCGTCAAGAACACCCCGCACTTCATCGGTCCCAAGGGGAGCAAGAAGGACGGCAAGAGCAAGATCACTCCGTTCAAGATCTTCCAGGGCAAGGCCTACTACAACAAGCAGACCGGCGAGCTCCTTTCCATGGACTTCGCCCAGCCGATGTCCGACGGCGACACCCGCGCCGGTGTCCTCTCGGCGGCCAAGACCCTGGGGCTCAAGAACCCGGAAAAGATCGCCAAGGAGGCTGTGCCGGGGTGGCAGACCATCTATTTCGGCAGCAACCACCTGGTGACCAAGACCAAGGCGCTTTATTGCGCCAACTGCCATGCGCCCAACGGGGTCCTCAACTTCAAGGACCTGGGGTACAGCGACAAGGAGATCGTGAAGCTCACCTCTCCGGAGCTGTTCATGGAGAAGCTGGCGCAGAAGCAGAAGGAAGAGTGGTAGCGGCGAGAGCCGCGGGTAGAAGTTGCAGAGACAGGAAAGCCCCCCTCGGAAGAGGGGGGCTTTTTTTGTGGGCAGTTTTCAGGCAAATCCCCTCTGTCCCCAGTCTATACACCCTTCGCAAAGGGGGGAACACCGGGGCGCGTGCAGCGCTGCGTGGCTAGGCCCTCACCCCCGCCCCTCTCCCGGAGGGCGAGGGGAGAGTGGGGCATACGTAACGTGCGGGTCACTTGCGGCCGACGCAGAGGAGGACGGGATAGCGGCGGGGGGTGCCGTCGGCTCCCGGCTTGTCGATGACGGCGGCGGTGACGACGGCGACTTCGGCAAGGCCGTTGGCGGCAAATTCGCCGGTGAGGAATTCGCGGGAGAACCCGTGATGCAGAACGCCGGTGGAATCGTCGTGGAAACGGCCATCCTCGCTTTCGAGGTCGGCAAGGGCAAGCCAGCCGCCCGGCTTCAGCGCATGGGACAGCGTGGCAACCAAGGCTGGGACGTCCTGGACGTGGTGCAGGGTCATGCTGCTGACGATGAGGTCGAAACCTCCTTCCAGGTGCTGGTGCTCAAGGTCAAGAGGGAGGGTGGTTACGTTGGCAAGGCCTTGCGCCTGGATCTTGCGATTGAGAACTTCGAGCATGCCGGCAGAACTGTCGGCGCCGGTGATGTGGCCGACGTGAGGCTGCAGGCCGAGGGTGACCAGACCGCTGCCGCAACCGTAGTCCAGGGCTTTCATATCGGGACTGAGGGGCAGCGCTTTGCGCATGGCAGCCACGACATCCTGCGCCAGCTTCAGACGACGCGGTTCCTGGTCCCACGTGTCGGCTACGGCATCGAAGTCACGCTTGTTCTCTGGGGGCATGTTTCTTCCTCCGTTGTGGCAGGGCGATGCCCTGAAGGTAGGGCAGCATAGTATTCGCATACCACAATGTCAAGCTGGCACTGCAACGGGCCAGCCTCCCCCCGGTGGACCCGGTGGACCCGGTGGACCCGGTGGACCCGGTGGACCCGGTGGACCCGGTGGACCCGGTGGACCCGGTGGACTGCGAGGACTGCGAGGACTGGGAGGACTAGGATGACTGGCGGCTGGGGTGGTGGCTGGGGTGGTGGCTGGGGATGGCTGGGGGTGGCTGGGGGTGGCTGGGGGTGGCTAGGGGTGGCTGGGGATGGCTGGGGCGGCTGGGGCGGCTGGGGCGGCGGCTGGGGGTGGGTTTTTTTTGCTGGCTTTCACACGGAAAGAATGGTATGGTCGCCTGTTCGCGCGGCGGGAAGCATTTTTTGACTGCGGGTGGTTTTATGCTTGACTCTGCGCCGCCCGGGTGATATATAATTCCTCTTTCCAAAAACCTAAAAGCTACATTTAAAATACCGGAGGTGCAGTTTGGCAAATCATAAATCGGCAATGAAGAGGATCAAGCAGACCGCAAAGAGGACTGAGCGCAACAAGCACGAGCGTTCTACCCTGCGCACTTTCATCAAGCGCGTCCGCGAAGCGGTTGCCACCAAGAATCAGGATGCTGCAAAGGCTGCTCTGGCTGCTGCTATCCCGGTCATCGACGGTGCCGCAACCAAGGGGATCATCCACTCCTCCAACGCTTCCAGGAACGTCTCCCGCCTCACCAAACTGGTCAACACCCTGGCCTAGTCCGGTAGCGGATTACTTGAAAGCAAAAAGGGAATTCCCGTCGGGGATTCCCTTTTCTCGTTTCTGCTACCTTCTGCTTTTTAGTCTCTGCTTTCTCTTCTGCAGGACTAGCCCCCTCCCTGGCCCTCCCCCTCCTGGGGAGGGAACTCGGACAAGCGCTCCCGCTGAACCGCTGCTTCCTGCCAAAGCCAAATTCCGACCGAAGTTACTGCCGCAAGCCGTCGGCAACACTCCTAGCGCCGGCAGGCCTCCATCACGAAACGTTCGAAGAGCGGCTCTTCCAACCCGCCGGACTTGAAGGCCAGGTCCAGCTCCAACATACGCTCGAAAATACGCTGCAGTTCCGTCACCGTGTAGTTGCGCGCCTGCGCCGTCACCTTGCCCAGAAAGTACGGGTTGATCCCGGACGCCTTGGCGAGCTCGGACTGGGGGACCTTCCGGTCCAGAAGCTCGCGCACCTGCCAGAGCTGGCGAAAGTGCCGCGCCACGGCTCCCAACATGCGCAGGGGAACCTCGCCGTCCTGCAAGAGCGCGGTCAGCATCTTCAACGCGCGAGGAAGATCCTTGCTGCCCAGGGCATCGGTGAACTCGAAGACGCTTTCCACCTTGGTGTCGGAAACGATGGCCTTGACGTCGGCAACGGCAACCGTTTCCTTCTTGCCGCAATAGATGCACAGCTTCTCGATCTGGGAGACGAGCTCCTGCAGGTTGTTCCCGACCAGGTAGGCGAGCAGTTCGGCCGCGGCAGGCTCGATCTTCTTGCCGGCCGCGCGCACTTCGTCGCGGACGTAGGGGCCGAGCTGGTTCTCGTAGGGGCGCTTGAACTCGACGGCTTCGCCGCGCTTCTTGAAGTCGGCGTAGAACTTCTTGCGGCCGTCAACCTTCTCGGCCTGCAGGATGAGACAGGTGCCGGGCGAGGGATCCTGCAGGTACGGCAGGAGCACTTCCATGGCGTGGGCGGAAAGGTCGCCCCCCTTCTTCACCAGCACGACACGGCGGTCGGCAAACATGGGGAGCGTCTGGGCGGCACTGAAAACCTCCTCGCCCTTGCACTCGTTGCCGTAGAAGATGTCCAGGTTGAAGTCGCGAAAGCCGGGATCGACGGCCCGGTCCATCAGCTTCTTGACGGCCCGCTCCACGAGGTACGGTTCGTCCCCGTACAGAAGGTACAGCGATGCCAGCTCTCCCTTTTCCACCGCCTTGTTGAACTCTTCCGGTTTCATCTCTACCTCACCTCAAAAAAACCGCCCACCCAGCCTGATGCTGAATGGGCGGCGTCGATCTAAGCAGCTGTCGTCGGTCCCTTAGAAGCGCTCGCCGAGCTTCTGCCAGATCCGCTCGGAAATGCGCCGGCTGATCTTCTCGATGGCGGCTTCCTCGGCGTCCTGCTGCAGGGCGATGTTGGCGTTGACCGGGTAAACCTGCTGTTCGGTGACATCCCCCTTCCAGACGACCCTATGCGACTTCTGGTCGTGCAGGGTGGCCTGGACCGAGAGGATGGCGTTGTACTCCCTGATGACGTCGGCCGCGGTATAGGAGACCGGGACGCTGTTGTAGGAGAGCACCACCCCGGAAAGCTCGTAGTCGGCCCGGTCCCCCGGGAGCACCTTGCCGCCGGTCCGGAAGTTGAACTCGTTGATCATCTCTTGGGCCAAGACCGCCTCCACGCCGGCGCGGTAGCTCTTGTTGGCGAAGAGCACCACGTTGACGCCGTTGGCGCCGGCCAGGGGGCCATGCTGGATGACCGGACTGTAACTGCAACCGCCGGCGAATAGTGCGGCGAGCAGGGTGAGCCAACGGAGCATTGTGAAGAGCCTGGTGGCTGTCATTGTTCTCCTCACGCCTAGGCGACGACGATGCTGACCAGCTTGCCCGGGACGTAGACCACTTTCTTGACGTTCTTTCCTTCCAGGTAGGGGATGATCTTGTCGTCGGCCAGTGCGGCGGCGCGGACATCGTCCTCCTTGGCGTCGGGGGCGACGGTGAGCTTGCTTCTCAGCTTGCCGTTCACCTGGATGACGACGGTGATTTCCTCGTCGACGACGGCGTCGGCGTCATAGCCGGGCCAGCCGGCCTGCTCCAGGGCAACCTCGTGGCCGAGCTCGGCCCAGAGTTCCTCGGCGAAGTGAGGGACGAAGGGAGCCAGCAGGCGCACCACGGACTCCACGGCCTCGCGCACCACGGCCACGTTTTCAGGGGCATCCTTGGCGGCGAAGCCCTGGATGGCGTTGACCAGTTCCATTACCGCGGCAATGGCGGTGTTGAAGTGGAAGCGGTCCTCGACGTCCTCGGAGACCTTCTTGATGGTCTTGTGCACCGCGCGGCGCAGCTTCTTACCTTCCGCGGAGAGCTGGTCGGGCTGCACGGCCCCGACTCCCTTGACGGCGGGGAGCACGTCGTAGACCAGGCGCCAGACGCGGTTCAGGAAGCGGTAGCTGCCGTCCACGCCCTGGTCGCTCCAGTCGAGATCCTTCTCCGGCGGTGCTGCGAACAGGGAGAAGAGGCGGGCGGTATCGGCGCCGTAGCGCTCGATGAGGGCGTTGGGATCGACCACGTTCCCCTTGGACTTGGACATCTTGGCGCCGTCCTTGATCACCATCCCCTGGGTGAGCAGGTTGGAGAACGGCTCGTCGACGTTGCAGTAGCCCAGGTCCCTGAGCACCTTGGTGAAGAAACGGGCGTAGAGCAGGTGCAGGACGGCGTGCTCGATGCCGCCGATGTACTGGTCCACCGGCATCCAGTGCTCGACCTGTTCGCGGTCCAGCGGACCGGCGGTGAACTTGGGCGAGCAGTAGCGCAGGAAGTACCAGGAGGACTGCACGAAGGTGTCCATGGTGTCGGTCTCGCGGCGCGCGGCCTCGCCGCACTGCGGACAGGTGCAGGTGGTGAAGCTGTCCACGCGGGCCAAGGGGTTCCCCCCCTCGCCGGTGAACTCGGCGTCCATGGGGAGCACGACCGGAAGGTCCTTTTCGGGAACGGGGACTACGCCGCAGAGGTCGCAGTTGATGACCGGGATCGGGTTGCCCCAGTAACGCTGGCGGGAGATGCCCCAGTCGCGCAGGCGGAAGTTGACCGTCTTCTTGCCGATCCCTTCCTTCTCGAGGAAGTCGGCGATGGCTTCCTTGGCGTCGTTGTTGCCCATGCCGTCGAAGCGGCCGGAGTTGACCATGGTCCCTTCGGCGGTGTACGCCTCGGTCATGGTGGCCGGATCGAGGGTCTCCCCTTCGGGCTGGATCACCACCTTGAGCGGCAGATCGTACTTCTTGGCGAACTCGAAGTCGCGCTGGTCGTGGGTCGGCACGGCCATGACGGCGCCGGTGCCGTAGTCCATGAGGACGAAGTTGGCCAGGTAGATCGGCATCTTGACGTTGGTGACCGGGTTGATGCAGTAGGAGCCGGTGAAGACGCCTTCCTTCTCCTGGTCCTCGGCGGAGCGCTTGATGCGGTCGGTCTTCTTCACCTTGTCGATGAAGGCCTCCACGGCGGCACGCTGCCCGGCGGTGGCGAGGTCAAGGGCGAGCGGGTGCTCGGCGGCCAGCGACATGAAGGTGGCGCCGAACAGGGTGTCCTGACGGGTGGTGAAGACCTTGATCTTGGTGAGGCCGTTCTCGAGCGGGAAGTCGATCTCGCAGCCGACCGAGCGGCCGATCCAGTTGCGCTGCATGGTGAGCACGCGCTCCGGCCAGCCGGTAAGCTTGTAGGTGTCGTCCAGGAGTTCCTGGGCGTAGTTGGTGATGCGGAAGGACCACTGCTCAAGTTCCTTCTGCTGGACCAGGGAGTCGCAGCGCCAGCAGCAGCCGTCCTCGACCTGCTCGTTGGCGAGCACCGTCTCGCACTTGGGGCACCAGTTGACGGCGGAGGACTTCTTGTAGGCGAGACCTTTCTTATACATCTCCAGGAAGATCTTCTGCTCCCACTTGTAGTAGTCCAGGTCGCAGGTGGCGAGCTCGCGGTCCCAGTCGTAGGAAAGGCCCAGGCGCTTCAGCTGGCCGCGCATGTAGGCGATGTTCTCGTAGGTCCACTTGGCGGGGTGGCTCTTGTTCTGGATGGCGGCGTTCTCGGCCGGCATGCCGAAGGCGTCCCAACCCATCGGGTGCAGCACGTTGTAGCCCTGCATCCTTTTGAAGCGGGCGATGACGTCACCGATGGAGTAGTTCCTGACGTGACCCATGTGGATCTTGCCGGAGGGATAGGGGAACATCTCCAGGAGGTAGTACTTCTTCCTGGTGGCGTCTTCGGTGGCCTTGAAGCTGTTGTGGGTAGCCCAGTACTGCTGCCATTTGCCCTCGACTGCTGAGGGGACGTATTTCTCTTCCATTAAACCCCGCCTTCCAGCGCCCCTAGCGGGACGCGCAATATTTTAATGTCGGCAACCTGCGGTTGCGGAAACTTGGTGGACCTGGTGAACCTTTGGTGGACCTTTGGTGGACCTTTGGTGGACCTTTGGTGGACCTTGGTGGACCCGGTGGACCCGGTGGACCCGGTGGACCCGGCGGAGCCGGCGGAGCCGGTGAGAGCCGGTGAGAGCCGGTGAGAGCCGGTGGACGCGGAGACACGTGGGCCGGTGGCAACTGTGGAAAGTGCCGGTGAATCCACCCCCTCCCCACGGGAAGTGGTGCGGGCCCGGTTAAACCGGTTAGACGATCCGGAGCAGGTTCTTGGCTACATCCAGAATCTTGGTCGGCTGAATCGGCTTGGTGATGTAGTCGTTGGCTCCCAGCGCAAGGGCACGCTCACGGTCTTCCTGGGCACCCTCGGTGGTGATGACCACAATGGGTATGGTCTTGTAGTTGGCATCGTTACGCACCAGGCTCACCAACTTGAGACCATCCATGATCGGCATGTTGATGTCGGTCAGGATCAGGTCGAAACGCTCCGAGGAAAGTTTCTTCAACCCGTCGACACCATCGTTGGCTTCTACTATACGCACCCCCCGGATCCGCTTCAGCGCAAAGGCGATGAGCTGCCTCATGGTGGGTGAATCTTCAACTATCAATACGTTGTAATCTGACATCTGAACTGTATCCCCCGTTGCACTGCTGGCTATTTCGTCAATAGATCGATAAACCCTTGGATGGTCGACAGCTTACGCTCGGAATCGCTGTAGAGCCGCGAGCTGAAGATGGCGGTGGCGGCATGACCGGCCAGCAGGGTGAAGAGCTCGTAGTCGACGGCGGCAAATTCCTTTTTCTGCATCAACAGCTTGTAGATGGCCAGCACGCCAATGACGTGCTCCTTGATCTTGAGCGGGATGCACACCATCGGAGCGCTGAAATCACGCTCGTAGCTGTCGAAGTCGCTGGCGAAATGGTTCTCGCCGGACTGCGCCACGCTCCCGATGATCCCCTTGCCGAGTCGGAAAGACGGGATCTCGCTACGCTCGATCCCTTCCGTCGAGACCGCCTGCAGCTCGTCGCTCTTCTCGTCGAGCAGCATGATGGCGAACTCCTCGGCACCGATCAGGTTGATGATGATCTCGGTGATGATCTGGAGCACTTCCTTGAAGTCGAGCGTGGAGTGGAGCTGGTAGCTCGCTATGTAGAGGTTGGCGAGGTTGTTGTTCTCGTCCTCGATCTCCAGGTAGCGTGCCGCGAAATCCTGGTTTTCTTCCTCGACGTGCTTGATCCGGTCCAGGATCTCCTGCTTCTCCTGTTCCAGATCGGCGATCCGCTCGTTGAGTTTCTTCAGCTCGGCGGCCGGCGCCGGCTCTCCCGACACCTGGGATTTCTCCAGTTCCAGTAGCCGGAACCTGAGACGCTCGTTCTCCCTCAAAAGTTCCTGGGTGAACTCCGCTCCCTTTTTGAAAACCTGCAGGAACTCCTCGCCCCTGCTATGAACCAGCCGTTCATCGTCCTTTTGCATGCGCACCCCGAATTTACGTCTAGTTGATCAAGCGAATCGCGGCAAGAGGCCGCAACGAAGTACAATCTCTCGCACCATGCCGTCCATGGGCACCACCCGGTCCACCACGCCCGTGGCGATCGCCTCGCGCGGCATGCCGAAGACCACGGCGGATTCCTCGGACTCGGCCACCACCTGGGCGCCGACCTTCTTCGCCTCGCGCACCCCGAGGGCACCGTCGTTGCCCATGCCGGTCAGAACCACCGCCAGCATCCGGTTCTTGTAGAGCTCGGCGCAGGAGCGGAACATGACGTCCACCGACGGGACGTAGCGGTCCTTGGGGCCGGGGGGCAGGATGCGCGCCACCACCTTGTCGCCCAACCTGGCAAAAACCAGGTTGTGCCCGCCGGGGGCGATGAGCGCTCGTCCCGGGAGCACCTCGTCGCCGTCCTTCGCCTCGCGCACCTCGAAGCCGGTGCTGCGGTTCAGCCTCTCGGCGAAGGCGGTGGTGAAACCGGCCGGCATGTGCTGGGAAATCACCATGGCAAAGGGAGGCGCGTCCTTGAAGGAGGAGAAGATGCGCTGCAGGGCCGGCGGCCCGCCCGTCGAGGAACCGATGGCGACGATGTCTATGGTGCTGGCGGTCCCGGCGGGAGCCGTGGGGACGGCCACCTCGGCAACGGGGGGAGCCGGTTCGACCCGTTTCTGCACCCGCGCCATGTTCAGCTTGAAGACCGCCTGCACCTTCTGGTGCAGGTCCTGCTGGATCTTCAGCAACTCGTCGGAGATGACGCTGGTCGGCTTGGCGATGAAGTCGACGGCACCCAGTTCCAGCGCCTTGAAGACCTTCTCGTCGCCGGAGGTGGAGCTGATCACGATCACCGGGACCGGCGTACTCGCCATCAGGATGCGCAGCATGGTGAAGCCGTCCATGCGCGGCATCTCGAGGTCGAGCGTCACCAGGTCCGGGGTGAGATCGATCACCCTGCGGATCCCCTCCTCGCCGTTGGTGGCGTAGCCCACCACCTGGACCCCCGGGAGCTCTTCCAGCATCCTGGTGATGGCGCGCCGATTATAGGCCGAATCGTCTACGACTACTACCCGTATCTTTTTCACGAGGCCACTCCGCCGCCGGTCGTATCCGTTTTCTGGTAGACCATGTCATTTTTCAGGTGTCTGAGCGCAAAGGCCGTGGACAGGTTCATCAGGGACTCCGAGTGCCCCAAAAGGAGGTAGCCCCCGCCGCGCAGCGTGTTGTAGAACGATTCGACCACCCGCTTCTTCGAGGTCTGGTCGAAATAGATGATCACGTTGCGGCAGAAGATGACGTCCATCTTGCCCAAAAGCGCCAGCCGGTTGGCGTCGAACAGGTTCATCTGGCTGATGGTGACCAGTTCGCGCACCTCGTCGCAGATGCGATACCCCTCGTCGGTCTCGGTGAAGAACCGCTTCAGGTAGCGCTCCTCGGTGGCGCGAAACGACGCCTTGGTGTAGATCCCCTTGCGGGCGTGCTGCACTACGCGCTGGCTGATGTCCGACCCGACGATCTCCACCCGCCAGCCGTGCAGGCACCCCATCTCCAGCAGGAGCATGGCGATGGTGTACGGCTCCTCGCCGGTGGAACACCCCGCGCTCCAGATGCGCAGGGTCCGTTCGCGCTGCTTGAGTTTCATCACCTCGGGCACGATCTCGTCGGTGAAGGCGCGCAGCTGGAACGCCTCGCGGAAGAAGTAGGTCTCGTTGGTGGTGAGGAGATCCATGATGTCGGCGATCTCCTGGTCCCTCCTGCGGTCGTACTTCAGGAACTGGTAGTACTCGCGGAAGCCCGACAGGTTGTGATGGGCCACGCGCTGCCCGAGCCGGCGGTCCAGCAGGTACTTGCTGTCGTCATCGAAAAAGAGGCCGCAGTGGTTGTAGATCAGGTCCCGTATCAGGCGGAATTCTTCTTCCGTCAGTTGCAATTCAGGTTCGAAATATGGCATTAGCGCAGCCTGTCGAGCAGTTCAACTATCTCGCCTTTGACCAGGGGGTCCGACTCCCGGGCCAACGCCTGATCCAATACCGTCAGCGACTCCGCCCCCTGCAGTTGGGCGAGGACGCGCACGAAAGAGCGCCGCACCATCCAGTGCGGGTGCTCCAAAAGCGCCTGGCCGTGCTCCGGGATCCAGTCGGCGCCGTGAGCCGCAAGGATGCCGATGGCGGCTTCCACCACTTCCTCGTCGCCGTGATACAGCGCCTGCCGCACCGGGCCAAGCGCCTCGGGCCCGCCCAGGGCGGCCAGGGTGGACAGAGCGGCGATCAGGACCGGGCCCTGCGCCTGCTCCAGCAAAGCGGTCACCCCCGGCAGCGCCTCCGGGTCCCCGACGGCAGTGAGCCCCTTGAGGGCCGCGGTCTGCACCCAGGGATCCTCGTCGGCCAGGGCCAGGCACAGCGGCGCCAGCACCTCGTGCCCTCCCTTTTCGGCAAGGGCCTGTGCAGCGGCGGCGCGCACCTCCGGCTCCTCGTCGGAGAGCGACAGGGTCAGTGCCCCCAGGGCCTGCGGCAGGTCCACGCGCGCCAGCGAGGCCACAGCGGCACGGCGCACCGTGGCATCCTCGTCCTTCACCAGCCGGGCGAGCCGCTCTCCGTCGGCGAGGGCACCGAGGACGATGGCGGCGTCGCGCCTCTTGCGCGCGTCGCGGTTACGCAAAAGCTCGGAGCAGATCGCGCTGACGCCCTCGGCATCCCTGGCGGCAAGGTGCTGCAGCCCGTCCAGGGCCCCTTCGCACACCTGCGGCTCTTCATCGTCCAAAAGGCGCGCCACCCGCGGCGCGGCCCCTTGCGGCGCCAGCCGCCCCAGCGCAACTGCGGCGCAACGCCTCACCTCCGCCCCCTCGTCCTCGAGGGCGGCAAAGAGAAGGTCCTCGCTGCCGGGGCGCCCGGTTTCCGCGATGAGATGCACAATGACGGCGCGCTCGGCGGCGATGGCAAAGGGGAAGTGCTCCAGGAGCAGCGGCATGACAGGCTCGCCGATGCGGCGCAGCGCCTCCAGGCAGACCCCTTTGAGGCGGTCGGCGCGTGCCACGCGCACCAGGGGAAGCGCGGCGCGCTCATCCCCCATGACGCCGCACAGCTGCGCCAGTGCCGAGATCATCACCGGCTCCTCGCCGTGCAGCGAATCGATCAGCTTCTTCGCCGTCGCGCTGCCGGCCAGGTCCCTGAGCGGGCGGTCCACCAGTTCTTCCTGTTCCTGCGGGCTCAGGCGCCCGCGCTGGCGCATCAGCGCGATGGCGGCCGCCTCGCGGGCGTTCTTCGCCTTGTCGTGCAGCCCTTCCAAGAGCAGGGGGAAGCACTTGCGGTCACCCAGGATGCCCAGGCAGTCGTAGGTGGCGCGGCGCAACAGCCCTTCCTGCAGCAGCGGTTCGAGCTTGGCAAGCGGCACCGGCGCCCCTATCGAGGAGAGGGCGTCCAGCACGGTGAACTTGAGCCACACCTCGCCTCCGTCCAGCACTTTCAAAAGGTGCGGCAGCGCATGGGCGTCGCCGATCTTGCCGAGGTTCTCGGCGGCGGCCACCCGTACGTTCATGTCCTCGTCGTCGAGCGCCTGCACCAAAAGCGGGACGCAGGTGGCGCAGCGGATGTTGCCCAGGATGTCGATGATGAACTTGCGCAGGTCGTGATCGGGATCGCCCAGGTGTGCGCAGAGCTGCTCCACGGCAGGCACGCCGATCCGTTCCAGCGACTCGACCGCGGAGTTGCGCAACCCGGCGTTGTCGGCGGAGCGCAGCAGTGCGATCAGGGCCTCGAGTTCCTCAGCCTGCAGCGGCTGCGCCTGCAGCACCACGCTGACCGCCTCCTTGCGCACCCGCCAGCTGTCGTCCCCCATGGCACGGAACAGCAGTTCCATGACCTCGGGGAAGGGACGGCGGCGCAGTGACATTACCGCGAGGCGCCGTTGCTCCTCGTCGGTGTCGGCAAGTCTCTCCGAGATTTCAAGCAGATCGTTGGACAGGGTCTCTCTCCTAAAGGCTCAGTTCGGCACGTTTTTTCGCGATGAGCTCGTCGAAGGCATCCTTGAGGAAGGAGGTGGTATCGCGCACCTGCTGCGACACCCTCTGCTGGTACAGGTATTCTCCTTCGCGTATGTCGTCGGCGAGCAGTTCGTGGAAGTTCCCCTCGCGTACCCCCTGCTCCACCTTGGCCTGGTTGTAAAGGACGATGTCGGAAACGATGATCCTGGCCAGGCGCCGTGCTTTTACCTGCTCCTCGGGGAGCTGGGCCGCAGCCGCGGCGGGCCCGGCGGATGCAGCCGGGGCGCTGGGAGCTGCCGGCGCCGCCATGGCCGGGGCTGCGGGCGCCGCGACGACGGGAGGCTCGGCTGCCTCGACAACGGGAACCTCGGGGGACGCGGTGACTGCTTCCGGCGCGGCGACAGCCGATGCCTCCGCGGCGGACACGGCCGGAGCTTCCGGTGCGGCGACAACGGCAGCCGCGGGTGCCGCGGCCGGGGCGACTTCGGGTGCCGGCGCTGCAGGCGCTGCAGGCGCTGCAGGTGCCGCAGGTGCGGCCACGGGTGCGGCGGCTTCGGGCATCGAGGTCTCTTCGACCTCCACCTGCCGGATCTCGCTACGGCTCTCCTCCTGGGCGGCCAGTTCGCTTTCGGTCGGGCTCACCACCGGCGGAACGCCACCCGAAGTGAGACGGTAGATCATCGAGACCAGGGAGTCCGGGATGTGGTGCTTCTCGATGTAGTCGTCGGCCCCGTAGAGCGAATTGGGGGAGCGCTTGTAGCGGGTCTTGTCGTAGATCGAGGCGATCAGCACGATCTTGGTCTTCGCGAGCGCAGGATCCTGGCGGACCCGCTCGCAGACCTCGAATCCGAACATGGTGGGGAGCGCCACGTCCAGAAGCAGCACGCCGGGCTGCACGCGCTGCACGGTCTCGAGCGCCTCCTTGCCGTCGGTGCACAGGAAGAGTTCGAAGGGCTCGGCGGCGAGAACCTTCTCCACCGCCTTGCAGAAGGCGGCGCTCTCGTTGGCGACCACGACCTTTACCTTCGCCTGCGGTGCCGCCGGGCGCTCGCTCTTGCGCACCAGCCGGAACACGGCCTTGCAGCTCGAGCAGCGCAGTTTCTTCGGCTCGTCGGAAGAACTGACGACAACGTTGAATCGCTTTTTGCAGTTGGGACAGACTATCAGCATGCTGGGCTCTTTTTCGTGGAAGTGGTTTCCCCCTGGGGGGTAAGGTAGCCCAACTGGGCCTTCTCCTGGAAGGTGAGCAGGGCGTCGATGTTGAGCAGCATCACCGGCACGTCACGCACCAGGCACAGCCCCACCATGTACTCGCCTCCCACGATGCGCACCCCGCGCGGCGGCGCCTTGAGCTCGCGCAGCGGAATGGTTATCATCTCGGTCACTTCGTCCACCATGAGGGCCAGAGGCTGCCCCGAGATGGAGAGGATCAGCAGGCGCGCGCTCTCCTTGTTCTCCGCCGCGGGAAGCCCGAAGCGCTTTCTTAGATCCACCACCGGGATCACGGAGCCGCGCAGGTTGATCACCCCCTCGACGAAGGGGAGTGCCCGGGGCAGCGGCGCGAGCTTGGGGACCCTGATGATCTCCCTGATGCGCATGATGTCGACGGCGTAGAGCCCCTCGTCCATGCGCAGGCAGGCCACCTGAATTTCCTGCAGTTCTTCGGTCATCAGACTGCGTCCCCCCCAGCTGCGCTGTTGTTGCCCAACAGCCCCTCGATCACTTCCAGCACCTTGACCGACTTGAAGGGCTTGGTGATGTAGGCGTCGGCGCCGACCTGGCGGCCGTGTTCGAGGTCGCGGCTGCTCTTCTTGGCCGTCAGCATCACCACGGGAATCGCGCTGGTGGCGGGATTTTCCTTGATGTTGCGGCAGACTTCGAAGCCGTCCATGTCCGGCAGCATGAGGTCCAGGACCACGAGGTCCGGCGCATCCTGCGCGATCGCCTTCAGCGCGTCGTTGCCGCCGCGTACGCCGGTAACCTGGTATCCCTTCGAGGTGAAGAGGATGCTCTCCAGTTTCAGCAGGCTCTCTTCATCCTCGACCACGAGGATCCTGTTCTTCTCCATGCTCATCCCTCCTGCATCCCGCCTCTACAAGAGACCTACATCCAGTACTTTTTCCATGTCGAGCAGGATCAGCATCCTGCCGCCGACCCGGCCGATCCCCAGCACGAACTCGCGATCGATCCCCTCGAGGACCACCGGCGGAGGCTCGATGCCCCCCTCGGCGATCCGGACCACCTGCACCACCTCGTCCACCAGCACGCCGGCGTAGCCCCCCTGGCGCTTGACCACCACGATGCGCTCGCGCTCCGAGACGGCGCCGTCGGCAAGCCCCAGCCTGTTCTTCATGTCGAAGATGGGGATGATGTTGCCGCGCAGGGAGAGGATGCCGCGCACGAAGGAGGGGACCCGGGGCACCTCGGTCACCTCGCGCGGTTTGATGATCTCCTTGATGTCCATGATGCTGATGGCGTATTCCTCGCTGGCCACCCGAAAGCAGAGCAGTTCGACGCTGGCCGCGTCCACCACCTCCTGCTGCAAGGTCTCCGCCTCGAAGGAGGCGGACTCGCGGCCCCTGAGGATGACCGCCACCGGGTCGAACTCGTCCAGTACCTCCTGGTACTGGTAGGGCGGGTCGAACTGCTCGGCCTGCCAAGCCGGGGCAGAGGCGCGCGGCAGCGGATCGGGATCCACGGGCTCGGGCACGAAAGGCTCGGCCACGAAGGGTTCGGGGACGGAGAACTCCTCGGGGGCGACCGCCACTTCGGGGGGTACCTCCGTCTCCACCGGCGCAGGCGAGGGCCCGGCCTGGGGCGCCTGCCACGCCTGCTCCGGCGCCGGTTCGCGCGCCGTTGTGCCCTGTGGCTCTCCGCGGGAAGCCTTCTTTCTGATCTCTGCAAGATTCATAAGACCTCAACATCCGTTCTACGTTCTATGTTCTACGTTGGTCTCGGCCAGGCACCTGCGGCGCCCGCTCCCGGAGCACTTTGGCGAAGCGGCAAGCGCAGGGGCGGTTCTGTTAACGTAGAACCTAGAACGTAGAACCTAGAACGGGTTCTAACGGTTCTAAGCCAGCAGCTCCGCCGCGGTCTCTTCGATTATGGAGGCGTCGATCAGGGCGGCGTCCCTGCCGTAGCCGATCAACAGCGCATTGGTAGCGACGGCGTTGATGCGGCGCGGCACCCCGCCGGATAGCTCGTAGATCCTCTGCACGGCGTCCGGCGAAAACAGACCGGGCTCGCCGCCGGCCGCCACGATCCTGAAATCGAGGTACTCCAGCGTCTCCTCCAGCCCCAGGGGGGCCAGGTGGAAGTTGAGCGAAATGCGCTGCCGGAAGGGCTCGTACACCGGGGATGCCAGCATCTCGCGTAGCTCGGGCTGCCCCATGATGATCACGCTCACGAGGTTGCGGTCGTCGAGCTGGAAGTTGGTCAGCAGGCGCAACTCGTCGAAGAGTTCCCGGTCCGGGATCATCTGGGCCTCGTCGATCACCACCACCGGGACCCGCCCCTCGCCGTGCAGCCGGTACAGCGCGGTGGTGATCTCCTTCAGGAGCTGGTCCTTCTGCAGGGACGGCTCGTTCACCTGCAGCCCCGACGCGATCACCCGCAGCAGCTCGTCGGCGGTCAGGCGCGGGTTGAACACGAACATGAAGTGGTAACGATCCCCCATCCGGTCCATGAGGGCACGCGAGATGGTGGTCTTGCCGCAACCGATGTCGCCGGTCAATAGCGCAATCTCGCTCTCCTCGACCGCGTACTCGAGCCGCGCCAGCGCCTCCTGGTGCCCCGAGCTCATGTACAGAAAGCGGGGATCGGGAGTCTTGCTGAAGGGCTTCTCGGTGAGGCCGTAAAATTCCTTGTACATCAGGCACTCCCTCGAGTGGCCTCGGCGATGACGCTACCGACATCGAGCACCAGGATGGTGCGCTGGTCGCCAAGGTCCGCGGCGCCGGAGATGCCCCGGAAACCGGCGAAGGTGTCGCCGATGGACTTGATGACGATGTCCTGCTGCCCCAAGAGGTCGTCCACCACGAGCCCCAGCCGCTTCTCGGCAACCCCCACCACGACCACGTAGCAGCTCTCCGGCGCAGCCTCCCCCCCCTTCAGTTCGAAGAGGTCGGAAAGCCGCAAAAGGGGGAGGGTCGACTCGCGCAGCTGGATCACTTCCTTGCGCTCGACGGTCTTGATCTCCTTCTGCTCCACGATGATGCTCTCGAGCACCGAGGTGATGGGAAGCGCGTAGGTGCGCCCCGCGGTGGAGATGATCAGCGCCTTGATGATGGCGAGCGTGATGGGGAGGGTGATGATGAAGCGCGCCCCCTGCCCCGGGAAGTTCTCCACGTCGATGAGACCCGAGAGTGCGGCGATGTTGGTGCGGACCACGTCCATGCCCACGCCGCGGCCGGAGATCTCGCTCACGGTTTCGGTGGTGGAGAAGCCTGGGCGGAAGATGAAGTCGACCGCCTCGCGGTCGCTCACCTCGTCGACCGACGAGATCATGCCCAGCTTCAGCGCCTTTTGTTTCACGCGCGCCACGTCGATGCCGCTGCCGTCGTCGTCGATCTGGATCACGACGTGGTTGCCCTTCTGGTACGAGGAAAGGGTGATGGTCCCCTTCTCGTCCTTGCCCGCGGCCACACGCTCCTCGGGGGTCTCGATGCCGTGGTCGATGCTGTTTCTCACGATGTGCATGACCGGGTCGGAGATGTCCTCGATGATGAGCTTGTCCAGCTCCGTGTCCGCGCCGTAGAGCTTCAGCTCGACCTTCTTCCCCTGCTCGCGGGCGATCTTTCTTATGATGCGGGTCATCTTGTCGAAGAGCTGCCCGACCGGGATCATCCTGATCTCCATGACCCCCTTTTGCAGTTCCGACAGCTTTTTCTCGAGCCCCTTGGCCGCCTTGTTCAGCTCCTGCGAGGGGACGATGAGCCCGTCGCGGCGCATCCGGGCGGCGACGTCGGCGATCATGGAGTGGGAGAGCACCAGTTCGCCCACGATGTTCATCAGCAGGTCGAGCTTGCCGATGTCGACGCGGACGGTCCGGCTCATGCTCTTGGCGCTGATGGCGCCGCCGTCAGCCTGCACCGGCGCCTGGAAATCGCCTTCCGCACCGCCCGGTTCCGCGACCGGCGCCGCCGCGGCCGCGGCCGCGCCGCTCCCCGCCGCCTGCGCCCCGGCCGGTTCGCCGAAGGTGGAGATGGTCAGGTGCTCGCGGTCGATGATGGGCATGAGTGCGCCCGCGGGGAGCTCGGAGCCGAACAGGATCTCGAAATCGATGCCGGCGTCGAGGCCGCTGGAGGCGGAGGGAAGCGTGCTGATCACCTCGCCCGCCTGCTTCAGGGCGTCGGTCAGCTCCATGAGGTCCGAGTCGAAGCTCGCCAGGAGCAGCGACACCCGGATGGAATGGATGTTGCGCCCTTTCTTCACGTTTTCCAGCAGGCGGTGCTCTTCGTACTCGGTCATCGAGGAGAGCACCCGCTCGGGAATGTTGAGCCTTGCCAGGGGGGAGTCCTGGGTGGCCTTGGGCCCACGGGTCAGGCAATCGTTGATGCGTTGCATGGCGCCGGAGAGGTCGGCCCCTTCGCCCCCGGTCTCGCCGGCGTTGCGCACCAGGTGCGCCAGCAGCTCGGTGGACTCGAACAGGGTACTCACCACGGTCTGGTCCAGTTCCACCTTGCCCAGCCTCAGGGCATCGAGCAGGTTTTCCAGGTGGTGGCCCAGTTCAGCGATGTCCGAGAGCCCGAACATGCCGGCCAGTCCCTTGAGGGAGTGGGCGCCGCGGAACACGGAGTTGACCAGGTCCGGGCTGCATTCCCCGCCGTCGGCGCAGTCACTCAACGAGACCAGGTCAAGACTCAACTGGTCCAGGATCTCTTCGGCCTCGGCCAAAAAGTCCTTCAACGCTTTTCCAATGTTATCCTCAACGCTCATAGACTCTCTTTCAAAGGCAAAAGACGTTCAACGTTCAAGGTTCAATGTTCCGCTACTGCATTCCCCAAACCAAATTCTTCCGTGACGGCGCCGTCACCACACCGGTGCTGCGAGACTGAGATCAACGTCGAACGTCGAACGGCCGTCGGGCCGTTCAGTCCTCCAAATACTTGCAGACCAGTTCCTGCAGCTTCACCGGGTCGAAGGGCTTCACCAGGTACTCGTTGGCGCCCAGCGCCAGCCCCTTCTCGAGGTCCTTCTCACCGCTCTCGGTGGAGACGATGAACAGCGGGATGGACTGGTAGTTGGGGTTGTTGCGCACGTAGCTGATCAGCTCCAGCCCGTTGATGTCGGGCATGTTGATGTCGGTGATGATCAGGTCCACCTGCTCACGCGGCAAAAGACGCAACGCCTCGAAGCCACTGGCGGCCTCGACGATGGTGTATTTTTCCAGCTCGTCTATGGTAGACACCAGCATGGAACGCATGGTGTTGGAATCTTCCGCTATCAGTATCCTCTTCACGTCACATTTCTCCCCGTCCCTGCTCCTGCAGCCTGCGCTGCAGCAGGGCCTTTTCCATAGCTATGCCGGCCTGACACAGGAATATCTCCAGCGAGTCGGTGTCGCCAATCGGCTTGTACTCGGGGAGGTTGTCCCCGTAAAGGATGGCGACCACCTTGCCTTCGCTCACTATCGGTCCTACGAAATACTCGGCGGGACGCCCGCCCCCCAGCTGCTCCAGGAAGTAGTGGGTCCACACCGAGGCGTCGACGTCCCCTTTCACCGGGTAGCGGGTTTCCAGCACCTCGGTGAACAGCGACGGCTCCCCCCTGGGAATGGTGAGGTTGCGGACCCGTGCGTCGGCACCGCCGTCCCCGTCCTGCAGGCCGAACTGCCCCAGCCCCTGCACGGTTTCCTTCTTGACCAGGAGCACCACGGCGCGGTTGACGAATTCGGCGGCGAAGCGCAGCACCAGCAGGATGATGCCGCCGCCCAGCTGCGGGTTGTTCAGCTCCTCGAGCATGCCGCGCAACTGTGAAATGCCGGTGCTCTGGTGCAGTTGCGGGGCGAAAAGGGCCGGCTCCTCGCCCATCTCCAGCCTCAGCTCGTCGCCGATGTTGACGCTGTTGAAGGCCGCTTCCGCACCGGACGCCAGGCTCTCCAGGGCCGCGGTGAACCTGGGTGCGAAGGCGTCACGCGCTTCCTCGATCTCGCTTTTGAGCGGCTTCATCAAGAGCGGAATTGCCAGCCCCCGCATCTTGCGCTGCGCCTCTTCATTTTCAAAATCGGAAAGCCCCAAAAGCGGCAGCTCCGGGAAATTGTTGCGCACCAGCTCCATGAGCTCCAGACCGCCCAGGATGCCGGTCCCGTCCATGCGCGGCATGATCAGGTCGACCAGCACCGTCGGGCGCAGACCGTCGCGGTACAGCGAATCAACCCGGATCAGGGCGTCCTCCCCGCGCTCCATGGCCTCCACCCGGTATCCCATGTCCGAAAGGAGCGCGGTCAGGACCGCGAGGGTGGCCGGGTCGTCATCGACCAGCACCACCGGCTTGCCCTCGCCCGCTGCAGAGGTGATGGCCGCGGCGGCCGCAATGGGGGACGCCTCTGCGTGCGCTTTCGGGGGGGAAGAGGGAATATCGGGCGTGGAAGGTGGCGTGGCCGGAGCGGCAGCGGACGGTTCCTGCAGCAGGTCGAAGGCGAAGTCGACCGATTCCTCGTGGTGGGTGCCGTGGTCGTCTTCCCCCTCGCCGCGGTGGCGCTGCTCGTCGATGATGCGGGAGCCTTCCATGGCCAGGTACTGCGGGTTGAGCCCCTGCTTCAGCATGAACTGCACCGGGTCCAGCTTGGCGTGGTCGGAGTCGCCCACCTCCTGCAGTTCGAATTCGAAGGTCCCTTCCGCCCAGGCGAACAGCGAGTACACCACGTTCTCGATCTGCTCGCGCACCACGGCCTCGATGGCGTCGGCGCTCACGTTGAAACGCTCCACCATGATGACGCCCAGCAGCTGGGTGTACCCCTCGTCGGCCTGTATGCTCAACGCGCGCTTCAAGATCCCCAGGTCGATGACACCCTGCTGGATCAGCACCTCGCCCAGGTTCTGCTGGAAGGTCGAGGATGTGGCGCGGATCACCTGCCCGTTGCGGAAGATCACCCGCGCCTCTCTCCCCCTGCTTTGCAGGGCGAGCACGCCGGACCTCCTGCTAAGGCTCACGATCTGCAGGATCTCGCCTAAGCCGAGATCTTCCAAATTGCCGACTAGACTCATTGATGCCGCTCGCTGTTGGTAGGGGGTGGGTTAAAAATAGGCATCATACTAAACCATCGTATCGGCTAAGTAAAGAATGATTTAGGTATCTTTCTTGTCTCTGCCTCTGAATATAAGCTTTAAAGGAGTCCCGCTGAAGCCGAAAGCCTCTCTAAAACGGTTCATGATGTACCGCTCATAGGAAAAGTGAATCCCTTCGGGACGATTAGTGAAGACGACAAAGGAAGGAGGTTTCACTCCCACCTGCGTCGCATAGTAAAACTTCACCCGCCTGCCGCCGTCCAGCGGGGCGTGATTCTCGTCCACCGCCTGGTTGAAGATGCGGTTCAACTCGCCGGTGCTCACCCTCTTGCAGTACTGCTCCATGACCAGGTCGACCTCGGCGATGATCTTGCCGGTGCGCTGCCCGCTCTGTGCCGATACGAACAGTATCGGTGCGAAGGGAAGATACTTGAAATTACGGCGGATCTCCTCGGTGAACTTCCCCATCGTGGAGTTGTCTTTCACCACGGTGTCCCACTTGTTCACTACGAAGATGCAGCCGCGCCCCGCCTCGTAGGCGTAGCCGGCGATCTTGGTATCCTGCTCGGTGACCCCGTCCTCGGCGTTCAAGACGATGAGCACCACGTCGGCGCGGTCAATGGAGCGCAAGGCATCCACCACCGAATACTTCTCGATCTTCTGGACCGTCTTCCCTTTGCGGCGGATGCCGGCGGTGTCGATCAACAGATAGGGCTTCTTGTTGACCGTAAAGCGGGTGTCGACCGCGTCGCGGGTGGTGCCGGCGGTGGGGTTGGCCACCACGCGCTCGTAGCCCAGCAGGCGGTTCACCAGGGTCGACTTGCCGACGTTGGGGCGCCCGACCACGGCGATCCTGGTGATCTCCTCGTCCTCGTCCTTGTCCCGGTTGTAGGGGAGCACGGCCAGCACCTCGTCCATCAGGTCGCCCACGCCGCGGTTGTGCTCGGCGGAGATGGTGTGGATATGGTCCACCCCCAGCGAGTAGAAATCCCCCGCCTCGGCCTCCTGCTTCTCGCCGTCCACCTTGTTGATGATGTAGAAGACCGGCTTGTTGATGCGCCGAAGCATCTCGACCACGTCCCGGTCGGCGGGGGTGAGCCCGCCGCGCGCGTCCATCACGAAGAGGATGAGGTCCGCCTCGTCCATGGCAAAGCGGGACTGCTCGCGCATCTGCTGCAGGAGCTTGTCCGAGGTTTCCGGCTCGAAGCCGCCGGTGTCGACCAGGATGAAGGGGAGGTCGAAACGGTTCACCTCGGCATAGTTGCGGTCCCGGGTAACCCCGGGCATGTCGTCGACCATCGCCTTACGGCGCCCGACCAGCCTGTTGAAAAGGGTGGACTTCCCCACGTTGGGGCGTCCGACGATGGCAATAATAGGTTTCATGATTTTCCGGCGGAACGGTGGCCAATCGTAAGGGATTAAAATGGCGCAGCTTTCCGTTTTAATGTATTTGACAGCTAACCGGTATGTGTAACATTTTGGCCACCAATACGCAACATATACAATTGTCCATCCCTGCGCAGCTAATCCTTGTGGAGCCTGGATACGATGAGCGGCTGCCGTCTCCTGGCTTGCGCCACCTTGTAAAGGCAGACTACTGGTGCTATTATCCGTGCTGTCCAAACGGGCACTGGAGGAATTCAATGCCGCGCATCAACTTTTCCGAAGACGTCGTCCGATTGAGCGACCTGAAGGTGAACCCCGGCCGGGTAATCAGTCAGACCGACAAAACTCACCGCCCCATCCTCCTGACCAGCAGGGGGCGCGGCGTAGCTGTCGTTCAATCCCTGAAAGATTATGAAGCAGAGACCGAGGAGCGCGCGTTCCTGCGAGGAGTGGTGCAGGGGCTCATGGACCTGGAACAGGGGCGGGAACTGGATCTTGCCGAGGTGAAGAAGCGGCTCGGGCTGGTGTGATATGCCGCGGAAATTCTCCGTCTCATTTGCCATCTCGGCAGTCGATGACTTAGAGGAGATCCGCAAGTGGTATAGAGAGCAGCATGTGCCGGACGTAGGAGAAAGGCTTGTTAAGGAGATCATGAAGTCGGTGGAGCGGCTCGCCTCGTTTCCCGACAGCGGGCGCATCGTTCCCGAATTCGGACTCAACTACCTAAGAGAGGTCATCTTACCTCCCTTTCGCATCGTTTACCGCCTCGATAGAAAAGCGGTGCGCGTCGTAAGAGTGTGGCGCAGCGAGAGGCTGCTCCCCCCATCCATGTAATCACCTTCGGCAACCCACATCCCGCGCCGTCTGACCTGCCCATTTTGTATGACAAATCAGGACGTGAGAATTGACATCGACCGCGTAATCTGCTAGGTTGGCGATCCGCCTGCAGCAGGCTTGCGGACCGCTCCTACCTAGGCGCCGCGCCCCTTCCCCACCCCCTCCCCGCCGCACGCTGCCGGCAAAAAAAGTTGGATACGGAGCCCACATGCATAAGAAGCTGTACATCCCCGGACCGATCGAGGTAAGCCCTGAAATCCTCGAGGCCATGGGGACGCCGATGATCGGCCACCGCATGCCGGAGTACGCGCGGCTGCACAAGGGCGTGACCGACAAACTCAAGCAGCTCATGTCCACGAAAGAGAAGGTATTCCTCTCCACCTCGAGCGCCTTCGGCGCCATGGAGGGTGCGGTAAGGAACCTGGTCGGCAAGCGCTGCGCCAACTTCTGCAACGGCGCCTTCTCCGACAAATGGCACAAGGTCACCCTCTCCTGCGGCAAGGAGGCCGATGCCTTCAAGGCCGAGTGGGGCCAGCCCATCACCCCCGAGATGGTGGACGCGGCGCTCGCCACCGGCAAGTACGACGCCATCACCCTGATCCACAACGAGACCTCCACCGGCACCATGAGCCCGCTCCCCGAGATCGGCGAGGTGCTCAAGAAGTACCCGGACGTGGTCTCGATCATCGACACCGTCTCTTCCATGAGCGCCCTCAACATCCCCATCGACGAGCTCGGCATCGACTGCTGCGTCTTCGGGGTGCAGAAGGCGTTCGCGCTGCCGCCGGGCCTGGCCGTCTTTACCGCCAGCGAGCGTGCGCTGGAGCGCGCCAAGACCGTCCCCGGTCGCGGCTACTACTTCGACTTCCTCGAGTTCCTGGCGGCCGACGAGAAGGACAACACCCCGTCCACGCCCTGCATCTCGCTCATCTACGCCATGGACCTCCAGCTGCAGCGCATCTTCGCAGAGGGGCTCGAGCAGCGCTGGCAGCGCCACCAGGAGATGGCCGACTTCATGCGCGCCTGGGTGGTGCAGCACGGTTTCGGCATCCTGCCGGCCGAGCCGTACCGCTCGGTCACCCTTACCTGCGCCACCAACGAGCGCGGCGTGGACCTGGCATTGATCAAGAAACAGCTGGGCGAGCGTGGTATTGCGTTCGATGACGGTTACGGGAAGCTGAAAGGGAAGACCTTCCGCGTCGCCCACATGGGCGACATGAAGCTGGAAGACCTCAAACAGATCACAACCGAATTGGAGGGACTGCTGCAGGGTCTCTAAAGGCGAAGGGGGGGAGCAGTTGAGCTCCCCCCCTTTTTACATCATTTACTCCGGCTCGAAAGCCTCCTTGCCGACCCCGCAGATGGGGCAGACCCAATCGTCGGGAAGGTCGGTGAAGGGGGTTCCGGGAGGCACCCCGTTCTCCGGGTCCCCCAGGTAGGGGTCGTAGACGTATTGGCAGACGGTGCAGATGTAAGGCTCCATTGAATACCCCCTGTTGTGCATGGTGAGGCCGACCAGGAGGTCGGCGAAGAGTCACGGCCTTTCTAATGTTGAGCGGGACTGTCTCGACTGAGGCAACAGAGCAGCGCGAAGCCCGGCAAAAGTCTAACAGACTGAGACTGCGTGTCAATTGAGCTTGTGTATACTTTTGCTCTTGCTTTTAAAAGCGCATATGTTATTTTACAATAATTAAAATTCTGGCTCAAAGAGGAGAGCAGAGAGTCGTTCGATGACATCAGTTGGTGACTGTCTTTCATAGAGCACACGCCACGATCTCACAGAGCGTATCGTCAGTCAGGGCGAGGGCCTCACTTCCCAGCACCCCGCGTACGACGTCCAAAAATCACAAAGGCACGGCAACATAAACCCATCTAACCGACGCTAACGAAACATCAACCGTAGGCCGGAGCCGCATCGAGCGCCCAGCATGGGTCTTTCTCGGTCCTGTTCCGGTCCACCGCCATCACGGCAGAGAGGACAACTATGGAAACCTGTGAGATTAGCAGCACCGCGGAGGGTTTGGTCTCTTCTAAGAATGCGATGAAGCAAAGCCCAAAGGAGGGAATATCCATGAATTACGAAGTAAAGAACAAGCAGCTGCTGGCCTGGGTCAAGGAAGTGGCCGAGATGTGCCAGCCGGACCAGATCCACTGGTGCGACGGCAGCGAGCAGGAGTACGACAGCCTGTGCGAACTGCTGGTCAAAGGCGGCACCTTCCAGAAGCTCAACCCTGAGAAGCGCCCCAACAGCTACCTGGCCTGGTCCGATCCCGGCGACGTCGCCCGCGTCGAGGACCGCACCTTCATCTGCTCCATCGCCAAGCAGGACGCCGGCCCGACCAACAACTGGGTGCACCCCAAGGAGATGAAGAAGACCCTGACCGGCCTCTTCACCGGCTGCATGAAGGGGCGCACCATGTACGTCATCCCCTTCTCCATGGGTCCCTTGGGTTCCAACATCGCCAAGATCGGCGTCGAGATCTCCGACTCCCCCTACGTCGCGGTCAACATGAAGATCATGACCCGCATGGGCAAGAAGGTCGTCGACATCCTGGGCGAGAACGGCGAGTTCGTCCCCTGCCTGCACTCGGTCGGCGCACCGCTGGCCCCGGGCCAGAAGGACGTGTCCTGGCCGTGCAACAAGGAGAAGTACATCGTTCACTTCCCCGAGGAGCGCTCCATCTGGTCCTTCGGCTCCGGCTACGGCGGCAACGCCCTCCTGGGCAAGAAGTGCCTGGCGCTCAGGATCGCATCCAAGATCGCCAAGGACGAGGGGTGGCTGGCCGAGCACATGCTGATCCTCGGCATCGAGACCCCGGAAGGCGAGAAGACGTACCTGGGCGCCGCCTTCCCGAGCGCCTGCGGCAAGACCAACCTCTCCATGCTGGTCCCGCCCGACCACTTCGCCAAGAGCGGCTACAAGATCTCCACCGTGGGCGACGACATCGCCTGGATCAAGCCCGGCCCCGACGGCCAGCTCTACGCCATCAACCCGGAAGCGGGCTTCTTCGGCGTGGCCCCGGGCACCTCGTTCAAGTCCAACCCGAACGCGATGCACTCCTGCGCCAAGAACACCATCTTCACCAACGTGGCGCTCACCCCGGACGGCGACGTCTGGTGGGAAGGGATGACCGACGAGCTGCCGGCCAAGCTGACCGACTGGCAGGGCAACGAGTGGACCCCGGGCTGCGGAAGGAACGCCGCGCACCCGAACTCCCGCTTCACCTCCCCGGCTTCCCAGTGCCCCTCCATCGACCCGGCGTGGGAAGACCCGAAGGGCGTGCCCATGAAGGCCTTCGTGTTCGGCGGCCGCCGCAACAACGTGATCCCGCTGGTGTACCAGTCCTTCAACTGGAGCTACGGCGTGTACCTCGCCGCCACCATGGGTAGCGAGACCACCGCAGCCGCAGTGGGCGCCATCGGCAACGTCCGTCGCGACCCGTTCGCGATGCTGCCGTTCACCGGCTACCACGTCGCCGACTACTTCAACCACTGGCTGCAGGTCGGGCGCACCACGCCGAACCCGCCGCGCATCTTCTCCGTCAACTGGTTCCGTAAAGACGCCAACGGCAAGTTCCTCTGGCCGGGCTTCGGCGAGAACATGCGCATTCTCAAGTGGATCGCCGACCGCGCCAACGGCCGCGGCGCCTCCGTGGAGAGCCCGCTGGGGTGGATGCCGCGCTACGAGGACATCGACTGGACCGGCCTGAACAACGTCTCCCGCGACCAGTACCAGGAGCTCATGTCCATCGACCGCGACGTCTGGAAGGAAGAGATCCTCTCCCACGAGGAGCTGTTCGTGAAGATGTACGACCGTCTCCCGAAAGAGTTCCTCCACATCCGTGAGATGATCCTTTCCGGCCTGTGGCGTTCGCCGGAGCACTGGGAGCAGTACAACCCGGCCTCCGCGGAAGGGTTCAACGACTAACAAGTCGCTGAAGTACCAATGAAACAAAGAAGGGCCCCGGTCTTAATGATCGGGGCCCTTTTGCTTGGCCGCGCCGGTTGCAAAGCTACCTGCCCCTGATATCTTTTTAGCTTGGCGCAGATCCAATGAGAGAGGGAGGGAGCAGTGAGATTAAACGATATCACCCGGGGCAATGGACTCGAGCAGCATGGCATTCACAACGCGAACCTGATCTACTGGACCTCCCCCACCTCCGTCCTGTACGAGCAGGTGGTGCGCCGCGGCGAGGGGCTCATCTCGCACCTGGGCGCACTTGCCGTAAAGACCGGGCACTACACCGGGCGCGCGGCCAACGACAAGTTCATCGTCGACGAGCCTTCCTCGAGCGCCCACATCAACTGGGGGAAGGTGAACCGCCCCTTCCCGCCGGAGAAGTTCGACGCGCTGTACCGGAAGATGTGCAACTACATGCAGGGACGCGACCTGTTCGTTCAGGACTGCTTCGCCGGGGCAAGCCCGGACCACCGCATCCCGGTGCGCATCATCACCGAACGCGCCTGGCATTCGCTGTTCGCCCGCAACATGTTCCTGCGCGCGACACAGGAGGAACTGCTCACCCACAAGACCGAGTTCACCGTCATCGACCTTCCCGCCTTCCATGCCCAGCCCAGCGTCGACGGCACCAACTCGGAAGCATTCATCATCATCAACTTCGCCAGGAAGATGGTGATCATCGGCGGCACCAGCTACGCCGGCGAGATCAAGAAATCGATCTTCACCGTGCTCAACTACCTCCTGCCGCAAAAGAACGTGATGTCGATGCACTGCTCGGCCAACACCGGTCCCAAGGGGGACGTGGCCATCTTCTTCGGCCTGTCCGGCACCGGCAAGACCACGCTCTCCGCGGCGCCCAACCGCCTCCTGATCGGCGACGACGAGCACGGCTGGGACGAGGACGGCGTCTTCAACTTCGAGGGAGGGTGCTACGCCAAGGTGATCAACCTCTCCAGCGAAAGCGAGCCGGAGATCTACCAGTGCACCAGAAGGTTCGGCACCATCCTCGAGAACGTCGCCATCGACACCATCTCGCGTCGCGTCGATCTCGACGACGCATCGTTCACCGAGAATACCCGTGCCAGCTACCCCATCACCCACATCCCGAGCATCATACCCGGCGGGACCGGGGGACACCCGAGCAACGTGATCATGCTCACCTGCGACGCCTTCGGCGTCCTGCCGCCGATCGCGCGACTGACCGCCGAGCAGGCAATGTACCACTTCCTGTCCGGATACACCGCCAAGGTGGCCGGGACCGAGGCCGGCGTGACGGAGCCGCAGGCCACCTTCTCCACCTGCTTCGGCGCGCCCTTCATGGCGCTCAGGCCGTCCTTGTACGCCGACCTCCTGGGCAAGAAGATCGGCTCCAACAAGGTCGACTGCTGGCTGGTGAACACCGGCTGGAGCGGCGGCGGGCCGGGCGTCGGGGCCAGGATGAAGATCGCCTACTCGCGCGCCCTGGTCAACGCGGCGCTGGACGGGACGCTGAGCGCGGGAAGCTTCGCCAAGGATCCGGTCTTCGGCCTGGACATCCCCACCAACTGTCCCGGGGTCCCGGCGGAGATCCTGAACGCGAGAAACGCCTGGAGCGACAAGGCCGCCTACGACGCGGCGGCGCAAAAGCTCGTCGAGATGTTCCGCAAGAACTTCGAGCAGTTCAAGGATACCGCGTCCCCGGAAATCGCTTCAGTTCTTTAGTTGCGCTGTGCAACGGTGCTGCTATCATTAACGCAGAGCTCAGGAGGTTACCATGAAAAGGGTACATTCAGAGATATGTGACACGACCGAGAGGAGGGAGCAGCGGGTTCAGGTGAAGAACACCAAGACCGGCGAGATCGGCTTGAGCTACGGCTGCACCATCGAGGGGGACACCGTGCAGGTGGAACTTCCCGACGGTAGCCTGGACAGCTGGCCCGAAGACGACTGCGAGATTATTTCGTAACGCATTGTCGCGGGGGCAGTTGGCAGAACCGCGAAGCTTTCGCCGACTCCGGCTGCCTCCGTGGCAGCAAGCATAAAGAGGAAGAGAGGCCGTCCAAATGAAGGGCGGCCTTTCTTGTTGAAACTTTCAAGAATGACACGAATGGGGTATGTTATACGGATCGCAAATCGCAGGAGGCATCCGCATGCAAGTATATCTGTTTGGCCCCGATGCTCCCCAAAAGTTGATTACTGTCAGAGAGGACTATTACCTGCATTGGAACGAGGAAAACAAAGAGGCAATTGTTGATTACAATCGCCGCGTAGACACCCAGGGAACCATTAGTGACGGCCGGAGACGGTTCTGACGTGTTGGTTATAGGAGTGCACCATGTCTAAAGCAATCTGCTTTGAACAATTTGGCGGGCCGGAAGTGCTGAAATGGATGGATGTCGAAGTGCCGGAACCGGGACCGGGGGAGGTGCGCATCCGGCACAAGGCGGTCGGCGTGAACTTCGTCGACGTGTACCAGCGCAGCGGACTGTACAAGATGCCGCTGCCGGCGATCGCCGGCAACGAAGGAGCCGGCGTGGTCGAGGCCGTCGGCGAGGGGGTGACGCTGTTTCAGCCCGGCGACCGCGTCGCCTACGCGGGGACGTCCGGCGGCGGCTACTGCGAATCGCGCGTCATCAAGGCCGACCGGCTCTGCCTGCTCCCCGACGCCGTCTCTTTCGAGCAGGCCGCCGGGATGATGCTCAAGGGACTGACCGTACAGTACCTGGTGAGGCGGACCTACCGGGTGCAGGCCGGAGAGACCGTGGTGTTCCATGCCGCTGCCGGAGGCGTCGGCACCATCGCGTGCCAATGGCTGCGTGCGCTGGGCGCGAAGGTGATAGGCACGGCCGGCTCAGCAGAAAAGTGCGAGCTGGCACGGCAACACGGCGCCGACTACTGCATCAACTACCGCACCGAAAACATCCTGGAGAGGGTGAAGGAGATCACGGGCGGAGAAGGCGCTGCGGTGGTCTACGATTCCGTGGGCAAGGACACCTTCGAGACCTCACTCAAATGCCTGCGTCCCCGCGGCCTGATGGTGAGCTTCGGCAACGCTTCCGGTCCGGTCCCTCCGGTCGACCTCCTGCTCCTGTCCCAACTGGGTTCCCTGTACCTGACCCGTACCGGCCTGGCCACCTACATCGCCAAGCGCTCCGAATTGGAAGAGGCATCAGCCGAACTATTCGATATGATAACGTCCGGCAAGGTGAAGATAGAAGTCAACCGGAGCTTCCCGCTAAAGGACGCCGCCCAGGCACACCGTGAATTAGAGGCGCGTCAGACCACCGGCTCCACCATCCTTATCCCCGACTGAAAAAGGACCCCATGAAGATGCCTGCAACCGAAGTCCCGACAGCAATAGAAAAAGCCATGGCAAAGGTATGCGAACTTTGTCCCGTGTGCCTTCATGCCCGTTATCACCAGAAGGGCCTGGTGTACGATTTCGTCACCCGCATCGAAGAAGACGTCTGCCCCTTCTGCCGCGCCTACGAGCGGGTGCACGGGAAGAAGGCGCACGAAAGGAGAACATAGTCCACCCGTACGCAACAATAGTGCCCTCTCCTCCCTGCCATCCTTGGCGAGACTGGAGGGTTCATTGGGCTCACACCGCCATTCGCCCTCTCTGGAGAGGCTCCGCAGAAGCGTGTCACCTTGCCCTTGCTCACTTTTGCAACACGAAGAAGGTGTAGCCGTAGCTTTTCGAATACCGCCGGAACATCTCGATCTCGGTCTCGCAGTGCCCGTACACCGCTTCGGCCTCGGCGACACCGGCATTCTTGACCTTCAGTTCATGCATGCGCGCGAGCATCGGCGTGTAATAATCGTCCCACCATGCGCTGTCGGGGAGGTTAAAGCTGTCGATCACCCTATATCCTGCTGCGACCGCCATCCGTCGCACTTCGTCCGCCGGTTTGATGTCCGGGTAGACGTTGTCAAAGAACTCTCTCGCCTCCGCCGGAGGATCATCCACGAACCAGCACAGTTCGGTGAAGGCCAGATAGCCGCCCGGCCTGAGGTAGCCCCAGAAGTCCTTGAGCCCCCGGGAAAGTCCGATGATGAAAATCGATCCCTCCGCCCAGAGCAGATCGAAGCTCTCCTTTTCGAACTGCATCTCGATCATGGACAGCTCGCGGGTTTCGATAGCAAGCCCATTTGCAGCGGCGGCGCAGTCCAAGCGATCGAGAAAGGGGCGATGGTTGTCGATCGCCAGGATCTTCGTCTTCGTTCCCGGGCGAGGATCTGCGTCTGCATCCCGCATCCACAGCCGATGTCCAGCACGCTTGGCTTTGAGGGGAGCCCCTGCAGCAGTTCAAGTGCCCTGAGGGTTGCCTCACTGCACCCGGGTCCTTGCCGCGGCAGATCGTTGAAGAGCTCGAAGAAATATTCCATTTTCATGCTGTTGTCCTCCACGCTTTTGGTCAGCATCCTGACCTGAATGACTTCCTTTTCCCCGAGTCCCAGGCTCAGCAGAAAATCGTGGTGGGCGCCCGGCGCCCTCTTTTCGAACTCCATGTGCCACCGCTTGAGCGCCGCTTCATCGAGACCGCAGACCTTCTGCAGGCTCAGCCACAACTCCTTGTCCAGCCCCGAGGCATCGAGCCCAGCCGCCGCCTTGCTGAGCACGCCGGCGATCAGTCGCTGCTGCGACCGGAGTGCGGCGATCTCCCGGTCGATTTCGCGCAGGCGTCTCTCCAGGACGGAACCATCATCGGATTTCTCCAGCACACACGCGATTTCCGACAGGCTCAAGCCCGCTTCCCGGAAGAAGCAGATCCGTTCCAGCCTGGCCAGATCCTTGTCAGTGTACAGCCGGTAGTCCGCCTGGGTCCGGCCGCTCGGGCGCAACAGTCCGATCTGATCGTAGTAAATGAGCGCCGAGCGCGAAAGGCCGAAACGGCGCCCGATTTCGGTGATGCGGTACGTTTTCATAGGAAGCAATCTAAACCGTGAAGCCGTAGTCGGGTCAAGCATATTTTCGGCAGGATGATTTTCGCACACCCCCCCGTAACTGCCTCAGCGATAAACCAGCTTCCATCCCACCTCAAGTCGGCCTTGCAGATGATTTGAAAATGCTAACAATGCAAGTACACTTTTCTAGCAGTGACCTTCATCCTACAAAGGTGGTGCAGATATGGAGTGGCAACTGGATGTAGCAAATGCTGAACTGCTCTTGCGTTCAGCAGTCATCCCGTCCTCTGAACGGATCATCTCTGCCATAAAGAAAGTAAATCCAACCCGGCTTTGCCTACCCGACCCTGAAAAGAAAGAAGGCTATCGGCTCAAGAGCCAGTTACAAAACCTCCTTCTTGAGCATTATGGAGAAGCGTTTCAGCTTGTTCCGCACCCGTGTTCTCCGAATGTCGTACTTATCAAGCACCTGTTCCTCCCTTCGGTGGACGCATGCCATGCCGACCTAGGTGCACTGTCGGCACCTGCCCTCGAAAACGTTTCCGTTCCGGGGGAGGAAGTCAGTAGAAAGCCCGCTACGGAGAAACGGAGGCAGAAGATGCCGGCAGGATCGGCGCTCTCACCAAGGGATTCATTGAGGCGCGCTCAACAGTGTCTAGAAGAGTATGACTACATCACTGCGGAGCAGGAAGTTGCTGGGATTCGTGCCATCAACCCCGATGACGTAACGGCACTGTGCAGCGCCATCATGTTGCTGCATCAGCATGTCGGCGCCTACCAGACCGCCATCGATACGTTGCTTGCGCAGCCGCCCCATGTGCTGAAAGACAAACGGCTCCGTGAACTGCTTGCCCTTGCCTACCACAGCAATGCCATGCCGGCTGAAGCCGGCGCTGTTTTTGACTCTCTACATCCCTCCGAGCTGGGAAAGGAGGCCCTGGTCGCTTACGCGCGTTTGGCGCTGAGGGATGGTAATGCCCGATTCGCTCGGGAACTTCTCAGGTTAGCCGAGACAAAGGACGGACTGATAGCGGAGTTCGACGAACTCCGGAGGGAAGTCGAACAGCTGCTGGCCCGCAAGGCAGAGCCGGTACTTCAGCAGGCCGAGTCCGCTTTTTCACAAGGAGAATGGGACCAAGCCGTGACCTTATCACGCCAGGCCCTGGAAGAGGCCAAAAACCTCCCCAAGGCACGGAGGATTATCGCCCTCGTTGAAGCCATGAAGGAGCAGGGTGAGCTGATCACGCTGTGGCAGGCGTTTGAGAGCAGCAGCAACGGGAAAGAGAGACAGAGACTGCTGGGAAGGCTGCTTGAGCGTGATAAGCGTAGCCGTGCGAGGATCAACACTCTGTTACAGGTTGAGAAGGAGAAGGAGAGGCACGAGTTCATCGAGCAACGGCTACGGACCTTGAGGCAGGCGCTGCGGGATGAAAGGTGGCCGGAGTGCTACGACGAGGTAATGTGGCTGTCGCGCCAAGAGGACGCAGTCCGGGAATACCACGACGCCATAGCGCTGTCGCCGCTGTTCGAGGTGCTCTACCGCAACAAGCAACTGGAAAGGATCTCACGCCATGATGCCCAGGAGGCATGGATTACCTACATCGAAGCGAAAAAACTTTTTGATGCGGGGCGCGACCGCGAGGCTCTGCCGATGTTGCAGAAAGTGAGGCCTGTGTTCCGCGCCGTCCCCTGCTTCAACTCGATGTATCATCGCGTAGTCGCAGCACAGCAGGCTGCGGCAACCGTTGAGGCGGACAGGCTGCTAACGGACGTTCGAGGCGGTGCCCTCAGCTATCAAGAAAGCCTCGCCCACTGCAACGCCGCCCGCGCAGCCATCGACATCCTCCCCGGAGAGAGCCGTGCCGCATATGCAGCAGCCATAGATGATCTGCTGGAGCAACTGAAACCGAGCAAGGACACAGAGGTCCTTTTGGAGGAGTACCGACAAGCGCGGATGACAGGCCAAACGGCGCGGGCGAGCTCGCTGAGAGAAATGGTCACTGAGCCGTCATCCCTTGCCGCAGTCGACGCTGAGGTGGACGCCTTGATGCGGATCGAAGTCGAACCGGTGCCCCTGGTGTACTCTCCTGACATGGAAGTTGATGTGGCCAGAGAACATCCAGGGCTGCAACGTGTCGGCTCCACCGACCGTCATGTTTTTCTGGGTGAAAGTGAGACATCCGTCATCCTGATCGATTTCGTAGAGATGACAGCATGGCGGCTTCAAAGCGAAAACTTCTCGGGGTTGGGACTCATCGACGACATTGCCGACCAGCACCTCTTTTTGTTTCACGAACGTGGCACCAACAGGTACTGGCGCGCCATCATGAAAGGTAGAGAAAGCAGGTTCACCGCGCTCATCGACTTCACCCAGCCCCTGTGCCTCCCGGAATACACTCAAGTCGCCCGAGCCTTTCTTTCCTCCTGCAAGGAGACCGAATACTTCTATGTATTGAAGGACCCGGTCAAGGAGAAGATCCTGTGCCTAGGCAGGATGACCCTTGGCCTGGGCAGAAACAGTGGTCCGGAGTGCAACCTTCGCATGGAGGAGATACAGGGAATCACACGGGCGTCTTCCGCCCCCGACCATTTCGCAGTCGGTACCAAGACGGCCATGTGGCTAACCAGCCGTAACCTGAGGATGGCCCCGAAATTCCATTTGCCCTGGCACGTGTTCGGCATAGATCAGCGCAACCGGCTTATCTACTTGGTCCACGGCCCAAGGCTAAAAGCTTGCGACTACAAGTGGGACCTGATCCAGGATTACACCCACTCCATCTGCCTGGGGATGTCCTACGGGCATTCGGTACGCGGAATCTGTCCGGAAACCGGAACTGTACTTATGACCTACAAGACGGGACGTGGGGTTTTTTATAACTTGGAGACCAACGAGTTTAGCAACCAGTTCAGCTTGAGCACGTTCATATGCACCGATGTTCCCAGCACCTGGTACTACATGGAGTACTCCGAAGAGACCTCCTCGATGCGAGTGAAAAACATCACCCATGAAGTGAGCCATCTTATGAAGTGGGAGGAGATAATTAGCATGGACAATTACCAAAAAATTCCAGATGAAGCTCTCCTCGATCCTCTGCGACGTATGCTGGCGGGAGAAGACGTCGTCGGCCTGCAAAATGAGAACTAATCTATCTGCCTGCTCCGTAAGTATGCCGGCGCGATCGACTGCAAAGTGAAGATCAGGCACCTCCCCCCGGAGATGATCATTTCGCCCTGGAAGTCGGCACTTCAGCCCACAAAGTAACATTTCTGCGCCTGAAATCGACACTTCGGGTCTTGAAGTGACCATTCCACGATGAAAAGATGCACTTCAAGTTTCCAAGTGAGGTTTTAGCAGCATGAAGTGGCAACTTTCCGCGGGGAGTCTGACTACTAAGGCCAAGAGGTGAAGTTCTAACAGAGGAACTCGGTGCTTCAGAAGGGGTATGATGTGAGGGAAGCTTCGCCCCCCTCACGAACGCGAAGGGGGCGATAAACATTAGACAGGATCCAGCGCTATCCAGTTAGACCAAGGACCTACGATATCACCACGCTTGCCCCTGACCCTGAGGAAGTTGGGCACCGACCGGTTTATCCCGCTTAGCAATATTTTCTTACAGGTAGTCGACCAGACCAGGAATTTCCAATTTTGTTCGTTGCCAGGGTCACCATTACAGGTCCACACTTCATATCCTTTTGCACTGCTGATCCTTGTTAATGCGACCCACGGCTTACCATCGTTGCCGAAACTAAGATGGAACCCCACGGGTTTTCCTACTGGCTTTCCCGTACCTGCCGGCTTCTTAGCTGTACCAAAGCCAAGCTGGCCGAGAATGGTGGGATCTTTGCGATGGGCCGCTTTACCAAGCCCAAATAACAAGCCGATCGCTTGATCAAGTGCCTCCCTGTCCGCCTCGCACGCCTTGACCTTTTCAGGATCTCCTTTGAGTGATGCAGCGAAGCTTGTCTCGTATTTCAGATAGAGCTCGGTAATGCTCGCCGGGGTGGGGAACAGGGATACCAAGTACGCGTGCAACTCAGGAGTTAAGGCCTGCGCAATTACCGCTGACTTACCGATCATGTCCGCATGTGGTACGTTGCTGAAGGGCATGGCATAACCTCCGCACTAGATTAGAAACCTCCAAGCCAGCAGCATATCACCACCGATAACTTTGGCAAGCGCCCCAGTCGGTGCTTCGGCTCTAATAAGCGTAACAAGCTGCAAGAACTTTTTCCCGGACCGGGTAAGCAAAAGGCCCTTGGCAAACACCAAGGGCCTTTTTAATAATCGAAGCGTGAGGATTCAAACCGGCACCCCGAAGCAGGTGTGCTGGTCAAGGAGCTCTAGATTATCTTGTTCAGCGAGTACTCGACGATGCCTTCGGCGCCGAGTTTGATGAGCTCGGGGACGATGCGGCGGACTTCTTGTTCGGGCATTATGCTCTCGATGGAGACCCAGTCGGAGTTGTAGTGGTTGGCGACGGTCGGGCTTTTGAGACTGGGGATGACGGCGGTGATCTCGGCAACCTTCTCTTTCGGCGCGTTCATCTTGAGACCGACCATCCCCTCTGCACGCAGCGAGGACTGCAGCAGGGTCGCGATCTGCTCGATCTTGGCGCGCTTCCACGGATCTTCCCAGGCGGCCTTGTTGACCACCATGACCGGGACGGATTCCATCAATTCGGTGACGATCCTGAGGCCGTTGGCCTTGATGGTGGAACCGGTCTCGGTTACTTCGACGATGGCGTCGCAGAGGCCCTCGACTACCTTTGCCTCGGTGGCGCCCCAGGAGAACTCGACGTTGACGGGGATGTTTCTTTCGGCGAAGTAGCGCTTGGTGAAACCGACGAGTTCGGTGGAGATGGTGGCGCCATGCAGGTCTTCGGGGCCCTGGATCTTGGAGTTGCCGTTCACCACCAGCACCCAGCGGGCGGGGCGGCGGGATACCTTGGAATAGACCATCTCGCAGACTTCGATGACGTCGGACTCGTTCTCGCGGATCCAGTCGCGGCCGGCGATGCCGACGTCGATGGTGCCGCGCTCCACGTACTTGCCCATCTCCTGCGGGCGGATCAGGGAGCACTTTATCTCATCGTCGTCGATACCGGGGAAGTAGCTGCGTGACGAGATCGATATCTGCCAGCCGGCTTTCTTGAACAGGTCGACGGTGGCGTTTTCAAGGCTTCCCTTCGGGATGCCGAGCTTCAACTTTTCCATGATTCCCCCCTGTAAAGACAATTAGATAGAGATAAAAGTAAAATCAAAAACAAAAACCATTGGCCACGGAGAAAATCTGAGAACTTCGGAGAAAGGCAAAAGGCTTTTGGGTTAAACCTTAAAGCATTGGGTTCTCTCAGATTTCCTCAGATTTTCTCCGTGGCCAATGGTTCGGGTTTTATTTTTTATAGACGGTGTTGGGATCGAAGAGCGGGTTGGAGTGCTCGACCCAGGTGCCGTTCTCGTATTTCACGTAGAAGCAGCTCCTGTTGCCGGTGTGGCAGGCGGCGGGACCGTTCTGCTTCACCTTGATCACGACGGTGTCGGCATCGCAGTCGGTCAGCACCTCGACCACTTCCTGGGTGTTGCCGGACTCCTCGCCCTTCATCCAGTACTTGTTCCTGGTGCGGCTGAAGAACCAGGTCTTGCCGGTTTCCAGGGTCAGGTTCAGGGTCTTCTCGTCCATGAACGCGACCATCAACACTTCCCCGCTTTCGTTATCCTGGATAACAGCAGGGATCAGTCCACCCATCTTCTCGAAATCGATCTTTATCATGGCTTCTCTCAGTCCTTCTACTGCGTTTAGTGATAAAAAAGTGTCTTTTAATACACCCCCAGCGCGAGTTGTGTCAATGATTATGTAGACGGGATAAGGCGTGAAACCTGAAACCATTGGCCACGGAGAAAATCTGAGGACTTCGGAGAAAGCACAAAAGCTTTTGGTGCAACCTTAAAGCTGATCAGGTTCTCTCAGATTTCCTCAGATTTTCTCCGTGGCCAAGGTTTGTTTTCGGTTTTAAATAAAAAGGCCCGGCGGTTCGTATCCGCCGGGCCTTCCGGTGTCTCTTCTCTTTCCTGCCGCCTTAGTCTTCGGCCAGGAGGGTCCTGTCGTTCTCGAAGGTCTTGTGACGCAGTTCGTGGAACTTCTGGATCAGCTTCTCGACGGTGAGGGCCTTCTTGGCTTCGCCTTCGATATCGAAGATGATCTCGCCGCCATCCATCATGAGCAGACGGTTGCCGAACTCGATGGCATGGGTCATGTTGTGGGTGATCATCATCCCCGTCAGCTTGTACTCGCTGATGAACTTGTTGGTCAGCTCCAGCACGATCTCGGCGTTCTTGGGATCCAGCGCGGCGGTGTGCTCGTCCAACAGGATCAGCGACGGCTTGGAGAGAACCATCATGAGCAGGGTGAGCGCCTGGCGCTGCCCGCCGGAGAACATGACCAGGTTCTCCTTCATGCGGTGCTCCAGCCCCATCTTGAGCTGCACCAGTTCCTGCCTGAAGATCTCGCGGGTCTTGTTGTTGAGACTGCGGCGCAACCACTTCATCCCCTTCTTGTGGGTGATGGTCATGTTGTCTTCCAGGCTCATGTTGCCGGCGGTGCCGAGCAGCGGGTTCTGGAAGATCCTGCCGATGTACTTCGCCCTCTTGTACTCCGGGTCGCGGGTCACGTTCTTGTCGTTGGCAAAGATCTGCCCTTCGCTCGGAAGGTAGGTCCCGGCGATGGTGTTGAACAAAGTCGACTTGCCGGCGCCGTTTGAGCCGATTATGGTGATGAAGTCGCCTTCCTTCACCTTGAGGTTGATGTTGTTCAGGGCCTTGTTTTCATTGACGGTCCCCTGACCGAAGACGATGGAAACGTTCTTGAGTTCGATCATTTTGCCACCTTAAACGGGACCTTCAGTTTCTTGGCCTGGGTCATGATGAGAAGGACGATGATCAGCACGCCCTTGATGAGGTTGAGGTCGCTCGGAGTCATGTGGATGACGTAGCCGTAGAAGCGCCCGACGTACATGACCGCGTAGAAGCAGATGGAGCCGGCAAGCGCGCAGAAGGTGAGGACGCCGATCCGGTTGCTCTTCAGCATCAGGAACTCACCGATCATGACGGAGGCGAGGCCGGAAACGATGATCCCCTGCCCCAGGCCCACGTCGGCAAAGCCCAAGTACTGGGCGGCAAAGGCGCCGGAGATGGCGACCAGGCCGTTGGAGAGGCCGACGCCGATGGTCTTCAGGGTCTTGGGGTTCACCCCCTGGGAGATGACCATCTGCTCGTTGTTGCCCATGGCGCCCAGGGTCATGCCGAGGTCGGTGCGGAAGAAGAGGTCGAGCAGCACCTTGACCACCAGGGCGACGATCACGAAGAACACCAGCAGGATGTACTCGTCCGGGATGATGCCGGTGAACTTCTCGGTGACCTGCTTGAGGATGGTCGGCTGATCCAGGATGGGGACGTTGGCGCGGTTGCCCAGGATGCGGATGTTGACCGAGTAGAGCATGGTCATGGTGAGGATACCGGCCAGAAGGTTGGGCACCCTCAGGTGATTGTGGATGAGGGCGGTGGCCACGCCGGCCAGCACGCCGCCGGCAAAGGCGACGAGGAGCGCGACCCAGCCGTTCATGCCGGAGAGGAGGCACTGCACCATGAGTGCGGCCCCCAGGGGGAAGGACCCGTCAACCGTCAGGTCCGGAAAATCAAGAATCCTGAACGAGATGAACACGCCCAGGACCATGATGCCATAGATCAACCCTTCAACAAAAATACCTTCGATCATAGCGGAACCGTTTAACCCTTCTTAAACCATAGTCAAAACCATTGGCCACGGAGAAAATCTGAGAACTTCGGAGAAAGGCAAAACCATAATCCGGGTTTTGAACCTTACTGCTTTTTGGTTCTCTCAGATTTGCTCAGATTTTCTCCGTGGCCAATGGTTTACTGCTTTTAGTTACTTCTTGGTGAGCTTGCCGTTCTGACGGATAGTCTTGGCGGACTTGACGATGTCGGCCGGGACGGTCAGGCCGAGCTTCTTGGCTACGTCGAGGTTGATCAGCAGGTCGACGTCGCTGGCCTTGGTCATGAAGCGGGTCGGGATCTGCTCCGGCTTCTTCCCTTTCAGGATCTCGATGATCATCTTGCCGGTGGCGCGGCCCATCTTGTAGTAGTCGAAGCCCCAGGCGGCGAGGACGTCGTAGGTCTCGGAGGAGCTCGGGTCGGCGGACATGACCGGGATCTTGGCCTTGGCGGCAACCTCGGCAACGGCGCTCATGGCAGAGACGACGGTGTTGTCGGTGGAGATGTAGATGGCGTCGACGCGGTTGGCGATGGTCTGGGCAGCCTGCTTCACCTCGGCGGACTTGGTAACGGTGGTCTCAACGAACTCGAGGTGTTTCTCCTTGCAGACCTGCTTCACCATGCCGGCCAGCACGACTGCATTCTCCTCGGAGCTGGTGTAGATGTGGCCGATACGCTTGGTCTTCGGCTTGATCTTGAGCAGCATCTCGATCTGCTGCTTCACCGGGGTCATGTCGGAAACGCCGGTGACGTTTTTGCCGCCCTTGGCGAGGGAGGGAACCAAGCCGGCCTTGACCGGGTCGGTAACGGCGGAGAAGACGATCGGGATCCCTTTCAGGGTGTTCACCAGCGCCTGGGCGGTCGGAGTGGCGACGCCGACGGCGAGGTCTACCTTCTGGCTTTGGAACTTGGTGGCGATGGACGCCGCGGTGTTGATGTCGCCGTTGGCGTTCTGCACGTCGAAGGTTGCGTTGATCTTGGAGTCCTTCAGTTCATCCTGGATGCCCTTCACAACCGCATCCAGCGCCGGGTGGGAAACGATCTTGGAGATGCCGATCGTCACCGGCTTGGCGGGAGCCGCTGCAAAAGCGGTTGCCGCAGACAACACAGACAACGAGAGGGCCAACAGAATACCGATCTTCTTGCGCACAGATACCTCCGGTTTACATTGAATTGAATTTCTGCTGCTGGTACTGCCAAACCGTAATCTATCGCCGCCGACCGGTGAAAAGGTCGGACCTATTTTCGACCGCCGAGCATACCACCGGCAAAGAGCTATCGTCAACGCCATAGTGCCGCTAAATAGAAACAATTCTTTGAAAAAACGAAAAAATCAGCCTCAAAGAGTCCACTGGACGCCCAATCTAAAAACTTTCTCACCAAAATGGGCCACTGGTTGTTGACACCGCAAATGCAAAAAGGGTATAAGTACGGACGAGCTTGTCGGTTTTGTCACAGGTGTAAGGCACTACAGCCCGCCCCGATATCTCCCCAGTAACCGCCAAAACCAGACTCCGCACAATCAGACAAAAACAAAAGCACGCCAGGCGCCGTCCGCACCGATATGCCCGCACGGTCGAGGCCGGTCCAGGCTGCACCACCATACAAGGAGAACTTACAACGTGAAGCACCTTTACCCGAACCACCGCGCCCTCATGCTGGTCGCCCTGCTGGCACTGCCGCTGGCACTCATGGGATGCAAGGATAAAAAGGCAGCCGCCACCCAGGCAGGCGCCGCAACCGTGCAAGGACACCCCTCGTCGGCGCAGGCCGCCCCGGCGGCCAACCTCCCGGCGGCGACCGCCCCTGCCACTGCAACTCCTGCAGTTGCCACCCCGGCGACACCCGCTGCACCGGCCACCGAAGCGGCCGCACCCAACGGCACCGCCCCGAATGGCGCCAAGTTCGACGCGCATTCCAGCGCCGGGAAAAAGGGGAAGGGCAAAGGGGCCAAAGGCAAAGAGGCAGCCGCACCCAAGGTGACCTACCGCGCCGGTGAGGACCCCGACTTCGCGGCCAAGAAAGGTTGGCCGGTGAAGCATCCCGCGCCGCTGCCGGGTTCGATCCTGCCCCAGAAGCGGATCGTCGCCTACTACGGCAACCCCCTCTCCAAGAGGATGGGAGCGCTGGGCGAGTACCAGAAAGACGACATGCTGCAGCGCCTGAAGCGGGAAGCGGCCAAGTGGCAGGCGGCCGATCCGTCGCACCCGGTACAGCCCGCGCTGCACCTGATCGCGGTAGTGGCCCAGGGCGAACCGGGCAAGGCCGGTCTCTACCGCATGGTCATGCCCGACAAGATCATCAACGATGTCTACAGCTGGGCCAAGTCGATCAACGCCATCATGTTCATCGACATCCAGACCGGGCACGACAACATCCGCAACGTGCTGCCGCGCTTCGAGTGGATACTCAAGAACCCGGACGTGCACCTGGGCATCGACCCGGAGTTCAACCTGATCAAGAGTGGCAAGAAGCCGGGCACCAAGATCGGCACCTACGACGCCGCCGACATCAACTATGCCTCCAACTACCTGAAGGAGCTGGTCAAGAAGTACAACCTGCCGCCGAAGGTGTTCGTCGTACACCGCTTCACCAGAAACGGCGTGACCAACTCGAAGAACATCCAGCTGCGCCCCGAGGTGCAGATCGTGATGAACATGGACGGCTGGGGCGCCCCCTGGCTCAAGCGCGACTCCTACAAGGACTACATCGTGGCCGAACCGGTCGAGTTCACCGGGTTCAAACTCTTCTACCACAACGACACCAAGAAGGGCGATGCGCTGCTCACCCCGAAAGAGGTGCTCATGCTGAACCCGAAACCGCTGTACATCCAGTACCAGTAGGCGGGTTGCAGGAAGGGGGCGAAGTCTGGGCGAATGATTATTCGCCCCTACGGAAGCCAACCCTCCACCGTGTCAGTAAAAAGAAGGGGCGAACCATCATGGTTCGCCCCTTCGCATTTCCCAAACTACGAGCCCTCACGCCATCGCACCGACGCCCTCACCGCGGCCCTCTCCCGGAGGGAGAGGGGGCGAAAACAGGTCACCCATCAGCGTCGCCCCTGCCCCTCTTCCGGAGCGGGAAGGAGGATGCGCCCCTTCTTACCACTGGAATTGCGCCTGCCTCTCGGTGGTCACTTCTCCCTCGAAACTGCGCTCGATGAAGGTTGCCTTCCCTGTGGCATCCACCAGCAGCACGGTGGAACAGCGGGTGCCGTACTGCGCGCTCGTGATGAAGATGGGGGACAGCATCCGCTCCAGTTCGAGCCCCACGCCGGTGTCGGGCAACTCCTGGTCCGGGGGGTGCGTCTGGTCGGCCAGGAGCGCGAACAGTTCCTCCGCTGATAAACTCTGCCGGGACAGGATACGGGCCAGCCCGTCCTTGCCGCACCGCACCTTGGGCCAGGGCGTGTCCAGCAGGTGGTTACTGAGGCCGTGGATCCCCGGCGCGATCGGGAGCACCCGGTCGTTCTTGTTGGAGTAGCAGAAGAGCCGCTCGCTGTCTCCGACCAGCAGGTTGTAGCCGCCATAGGGGACGCCGGACTCCCGCAGCCGGGCCAGGTACTCCTCGGCGCCCGCCTCCTGCGCCAGAAAGCCGCTCACCAGTTGCCCGCGCGACGATGGACCGTGGCGGTGCAGATCGCTTGGGTCGCGGTAATTGGTGAGCGCGGCGATACGTCCGGTCGCGGTGACACCGAGCCAGGTGCCGCCGTGCACCAGGTCGCGCCCGGCGAAGATGTGCGGGGCGTCTTCCCAGAAATGGGCGGGGTGTGTCGGACGCAGATAGTATTCGTCACGGTTGGCGGCGATGACGAGCCGGTATTGGGGGTGAGCACGGTAGGCGAGCAGCAGGGTGCACATGCGGGGTTCCTGGAAGTGAATCAGAGATCGAGCAGTTTGGCCAGTTCCTGCTCCTGTTTCTTGGTCATGGCTTCAAACATCACCCCGGCTCCGGGGATGCAGCGGGTCACCCCCCAAGGTTGCGACCAGCGCACGGTGGCGCGGATCGGGGTCTGGTCGGCGAACTCGAGGAAGCGGATCCAGATGGTGTCCCCCTGCAGGAAGTCGTGCATGGTGTGCAGGAACAGGCCGTGGCTGCCGAGGTTGATGGTGAAGGACTTGTACGTGCTCTCGGCCGGGAAGCCGGGATCGGTGCTGTAGTAGAGGTTCAGGTTGATGGAGCGGCGCGGCGAACGGCGCAACGAGCGGGCGGCGAAGTTTCTGCAGCGGTTTTCGATGAAGAAGCGCAGGGCCGAATCGGTGTCGGGGGAGAAACTCTGCTCCAGCGGGCTCAGCTTTATCTTTTTGTGCCTCGCCTCCCACTTCACCCGCAGCACCGGAAAGAGGTTGATGCACTCATAGGCGATCACCTTCTCTTCCTTGCTGCAGCGCACCAGTGTCAGTATGTCGACCAGGAAGCCGTTGTAGCGGTTATCAGTCGCCATCTGCGACATCTCCACAAAGGAGCGCGCCACGTCACAGGCAACGCCGATTTCAGTTACGGCGTGTGCATAGGCGTCACCTGCTTCGCTATCTTTTACCACTATCAGGATCTTGATGTCTGACATGTATCCTTGGATAATGCTTCACTCAGTGGAGATCGCTTCGGAGACGAGCCTGCTACACTATAACCGCTCACCAAAGAAGGTCAAACGGTTTTCGAGACAGAGCCTGCCCCCTGTCACGGGGACTACTCCGGTTTTTTCGAGGTGATGGAGATCACGGTGACGGTAAGGTCGCCGGCGGGCCTCCTGATGGTAAGCTCGTCGTCGACCTTCTTGCCGAGCAGCGCCTTGCCGACCGGAGAGTCGATGCTGATCTTTCCCTGGCTTACATCGAACTCGTCGGGCCCGACCAGCTGGTAGCACCGTTCCTCCCCCTCCTCGTCCTCGTAGGTGACCCAGCAGCCAAAGCTAACCGAGGTCGGGTTCAGCGGCGGGTAGACCACCTTGAGCACCTTGAGACGGTCGCCCAGGTGCTTCAACTCGCGGTCGATCTCGCGCAGCCTCTTCTTGGAGTAGATGTATTCCGCGTTCTCGGAACGATCCCCTTCGGCGGCGGCATCGGCCATGTTCTTCACCATGCGCGGCCGCTCGGTCTCCCAGAGAAAGTCGTAGCGTTCCTGTAATCTCTTACGCCCTTCGGCGCTGATCATGTTGGTCATCTGCACTCCTCGCCATGCAATACTTCCCGACGGCAGAGGGTCTGCCGCGGAGGGGCATCATAGTAGAGTTTGCACGTGAAGGCAATACGATAGCAGCCGTTCAGGGCTGCTTGTCCAGGTGGCGGTACTTGCGGATCGATTCTTCGTAGGTTTTCTGGATCTCGTTTTCGGGAGGGGCTTTGCTGTAGGAGATGAGGTAGCGGCCCAGGGCGTAAGCCACAAGCAGGGCAAACAGCGCCCAGAGGGCCCGGACCAGGTATTGTTTGCCGGTCAGCGCAACCGGGGGAGCGTCGGAGGGCTCGTCCATGTCGCGCTTGTCGGCGATGCGGCGCAGGTGGGCGATCTGGACCGACGAGATCTGCTTGAAGATCAGGTCGCGGTCCCGCTCGTCCAGGAACAGGAATTCCATGCCGACGTCATAGCGACTGGAACCGTCACGCTGCACAAGGGGGGGCTTGACGTGGATCACCTGCCCGACCGCATGCACGAGCCGCGGCGGCTCGAGCGGCAGGTACAACTCCATGTTCACCAGCTGGTCCGGCCGCGCCGTGTTCGGCATGCGCAGGCAGATGCCGCCTCCGCCCAGGTTCAGCTGGGCCCGGAGCAGGTCCCGCCAGACGATGTCCTTGGCCGGCTTGAAGCGCGCCATCTGGGCGGCGATGACGAAGTCGTCGTACCCCTGGAACTTCATCTGCTCGCGCTCCTTGCGCACCTCCCAATCCCGTTCCACCTCTTGGCGGCTCGACTCGTCCACGATGTCGTAGCGGACCCGCAACGCCATGTCGGTCCTGAAGAACTGGCGCCGCTCGCGCAGGGTGAACCGGCCGAAAAGCCGTATCTGCAGCACCCGCTCCCCGAGCCGGTCGGTGACGATACCGCTGCAGGTATAGCTGTCCTTGCCGAGGTAGACGCTGACATCGAGGATGAAGCCGACATCGACCCGCACGTTGGCCGGAAGCACGTCGCGGGAGATCTGCAGTTGCAGCAGGTCTCCTCCCGACTCGCTGATGACGCCCCAGTCCCGGAACACGCCGCCGCCCGACAGCGGGATGCCGATCTCGATGCGCATCCCCGGCGCGAGGACCTGGCGGTATTCGCTGTAGTCGTCTTCCATGCCGAATCCGAATGATATTTTAATAAGAGAATAAAACGACTATCACATTAAACTGCAGCCGCGCCGAATTGCAAGTCATTGAATGCGAAAGAGCGTTTCCCATTTTACACAGCCAGGTCGAGGGGGTGCCTTGACATCGCGGGGAGCTGTGCTATCACAGTAATGGCTTTTTACTAATGAATGAGGAGTGACTATGAAGAGAATGGCGATAGCAGCGGCGGCGATGGTGGTGGTGATGACAGCGGCACAGGCCATGGCGGTTTCCGCCGGCAAGAGCGTGGAATGGCCCACCTCGATGGGCAAAGTGACCTTCAAAGGGGATGACCACGCCGGCAAGGGGCTCAAGTGCAACGAGTGCCACACCAAGATCTTCAAGATGAAGAAGGGTTCCACCCAGATGAAGATGGCCGACATCAATGCCGGGAAGTACTGCGGTGAGTGCCACAACGGCAAGAAGGCCTTCAAACCCGCGGGCAACTGCGCCAAGTGCCACAAGAAGTAGCCGCACCGCCTTTTCGGGCTGCGCTCCGACCCGGGGCGCAGCCTCCTCCCCCTTCCTTTTCTGTTGATCTCCCCCCGCAAATACATATAAAAAGAAAGGCCGCAGCGACACTTCCCCACAGCTTTCCACCTACACGAGGAGATCAATAGATGAACGTCGTCACCAGAAGATCGGTCTGCCCCTTCGACTGTCCGGACACCTGCAGCATGCTGGTGCAGGTGGAAAACGGCAAGGCCGTCGCGGTGCAGGGCGATCCCCTGCATCCCTTCAGCCGCGGCACCCTCTGCCCGAAGATGCGCCACTACGAGAAAAGCGTCCACTCGCCGCTGCGCCTGACGACGCCGCTCAAGAGGACCGGCGCCAAGGGGAGCGGCGAGTTCACTCCCATCTCCTGGGAGGAGGCCATCGCCGCCATAGCCGAGCGCTGGCGCGCGATCATCTCTCAACATGGGGGCGAGGCGATCCTCCCCTACTCCTACGCGGGGACCATGGGCATCGTGCAGAGAAACGCAGGGCACCCCTTCTTCCATCGCATGGGCGCCTCCCGGCTGGACCGCACCATCTGTTCCCCCGCCAAGGGGGCGGGGTGGGAGGCGGTGATGGGCAAGACGGCAACGCCGCCGCCGGAATCGGCCGGCAGGAGCGACCTCTTGATTCTGTGGGGGATCAACGCCGCGGCGACCAGCATCCACTTCCTGAACCAGGCGCACGAGGTGCGGCAACGGGGGGGACAGATCTGGCTCATCGACACCTATGAGACCCCGACCGCGTCGGTCGCGGACCGCACCTTCCTGGTGCGCCCGGGAAGCGACGGGGCGCTGGCCCTGGGCATGATGCACGTCATCGCGCGCGACGGACTCACCGACCGGGAGTTTGTCGCGCAACAGGTGCTCGGGTTCGAGGAGCTGGCGGCCGAGGTGCTCCCGGAGATGACTCCGGAGCGGTGCGCGGCGATCACCGGCCTCGAGGCGGAGACCATCGTGGCCATGGCACGCGCCTACGCGGCGGCCCAGGCCCCCTTCATCCGCCTCGGGAGCGGGCTGTCGCGCTACGGCAACGGCGCCATGACCGTGCGTTCGATCTGCTGTCTGCCGGCCCTGGTCGGCGCCTACGGCAAGGACGGCGCCGGATGCTTCCCCGACACCGCGACCGGGGCCGCGTTCCCGATGGAGATCCTGACCAGGGAGGACCTGATCCCGGGGCAGACCCGGCTCGTCAACATGAACCAGTTGGGTGCCGCGCTGAACCAGATCGACAACCCGCGGGTCATGGGGCTCTACGTGTACCACTCCAACCCGGCCGCGGTCACCCCGGACCAGAACGCCGTGCTCAAGGGGCTGTCCCGGGAGGACCTCTTCACCGTGGTGCACGAGCGTTTCCTGACCGATACGGCGCGCTACGCCGACATCGTGCTCCCGGCGACCTCCTCGCTGGAGCACAGCGACATCTACCGCTCCTACGGCACCTACTGCATCCAGCGCGCGCAGGCGGTGGTCGACCCGGTGGGCGAGAGCAAGTCCAACTGGGAGGTCTTCTCTCTCCTGGCCCAGGCCATGGGCTTCGAGGAGGAGATCTTCACCCTCAGCGCCGACCAGATGATCGACCGGCTGCTGGCGGTGCCCAAGCCGCTGCGGGAGGGGATCGACGAGGAGGCGCTCGCCGACGGGCGCCCGGTGACACTCGCGCCAAGGCCGGGGGGGATCCTGACCCCGTCGGGAAAAATCGAGATCCTGAACGAGAGGCTCGCGGAGCGGCTGCCGCGCTACCTGGCCACCCACGAGGAGCAGGGGCGGCTTCCGTTCCGGCTCATGACCGCGCCCACCCCCTATGCGCTGAACGCCACCTTCTACGAGCGGGAGGAACTGCGGCAGAGCCAGGGGGGGATGCAGCTCAAGATGAACCCGGCGGACGCGGCGGACAAGGGACTTGGCGACGGCGCGGAAGTAGTGGCCTGGAACGAGCTCGGCGAGGTCACCTTCCGTCTGCAGGTAACGCCCAAGGTGCCGCGGGGCGTGGTGGTGGCCGAGGGGGTGTGGTGGCTTGCCTATGCGCCGGGCGAGCGCTCGGTGAATGCCCTCACCTCGCAGCGCCTGACCGACCAGGGTGGCGGAAGCACCTTCTACGACAACAGGGTCGATGTGCGGGCAGGCAATTGAACCCCACACCACTGGTCCCCTCTCCCTCTGGGAGAGGGTGCCCGAAGGGCGGGTGAGGGGTCTTTTTATCGGCCGCCTCCCTCACCCTGACCCTCTCCCGGAGGGAGAGGGGATGTGGACACCGCAGCAGTTTTTGTCTCATGATTTCCCACCGGCTGCCGATGTAATGAGAAGCAACGGCAATAAACAAGCGGGGGGCGTATGGAACCGAACAACAAGATTCTGCTGGAAAGCGGCACCAACGAACTGGAAATAGTCGAATTCAGGATCGACGAGGTGGACGGCAAGGGAAACGTGGTCCCCTGCTACTTCGGCGTCAACGTGGCCAAGGTGCGCGAGATCATCAGACTGCCCGAGACCCGCAAGGTGGTGAACTCCCACCCCTGCGTCAGCGGCATGATCAAACTGCGCGACCAGGTGATCACCCTGATCGACCTCTCCCGCTCGCTGAACAAGAATACGGAAGGGATCCCGGCGGACCGGGTCATCGTGCTCGAGTTCAACAGGATCGTGGTCGGCATCCAGGTGCATTCGGTCTCCCGCATCTACCGCATCTCCTGGGAAAACGTGGAGCCCCCGGTCAAGGCGATCCACGACGCCAACATCACCGGCGTGGTGAAGATGGAGGACCGGATCATCCTCATCCTCGACTTCGAAAAGATCATCGGGGAGCTCTCCTCGACCATGGCGCTGGCGGCACCGAGCGAGGACCTTATGCTCGCCAACTCCGCCTTGAAACGGAGCACCAGGACCATCCTGGTCGCCGACGACTCGGCCTTCATCAGGAGGACCATGTGCGGTTCGCTGCGGGAAGCGGGGTACCAGGTGGTGGAGGCGGAGAACGGCGAGGAGGCGTGGGAACACGTGCAGGCGGTACGCCAGAAATGCGCGGAGAGCGGGCAGCCGCTCAAGGAGCTGCTGAGCATGGTTATCACCGACATCGAGATGCCCCGCATGGACGGGCTGCACCTCACCGCGCTGATCAGGAAGGAGAACGACCTGGGCGAACTGCCGGTGGTGATATTCTCGTCTCTCGCCAGCGACGACAACAAGATGAAATGGCGCAACCTGGGGGCGAGCGACATCCTGACCAAGCCCGACCTCCCCAACCTGGTGCAGAAGGCGGATACCCTTGCCCTATGAGTCGTACCCCGAACTGTCGGTCGTAGTGCCGGTCTACAACGAGGAGGGGAACGTGGCTTCCTTCCTCACGGTACTCGCCCGGCAGCAGGGGGTCCGCCTGGAGGTGGTCCTCTCGGACGGCGCATCCGGCGACCGCAGTCTCCACATCGCGCAGCAGATGCGCGCCGGGCTCCCCTTCCCGCTCACCATCGTCGAGGGGACCAAGGGCAGAGGGGGGCAGTTGAACCGGGGCGCCGACGCTGCCCGCGCCGAGACCCTTCTTTTCCTGCACATCGATTCAGGCTTCGACGACCCGTTGGCGCTCAGAAAGGGGCTGGACTCTCTCAACGCAGCATTAACCGCCGGAGAACGGGTGGCGGGGCGCTTCGCCCTCCGCTTCGGCTTCCCCGGCGTCATCCCGCTCCCCTACCGATATTACGGCGCCAAGGCCACCCTGGACCGCCCCGGATGCACCCACGGCGACCAGGGTTTCCTGATCCGCCGTGACTTCTTCGCGCAGGTCGGCCCGTTCGACACTTCGCTGCCGCTCATGGAAGACACCTTCCTGGCCGAGCGGGTGCGACGCGAGGGACGCTGGCTGCTCCTGCCGGCCAGCATCACCACGTCGCCCCGGCGCTTCGTTGCCGAAGGGCTCCTCCCCCGGCAAACCCTCAACGCCATACTGATGAACCTGGCCCACACGGGGCAGCTTTCCCTGGTCCGTTGCCTGCAGGAGAGCTACCGCAGCCAGGATGCCACCGGGAAGCTGCGACTGGGCCCGTTCCTGGAGCCGCTGCACCGGGCGATCGGCGACCTCGAGGCAGGGGAGCGGCGCCGCTTGTGGCACAGCACCGGCGCCTACGTGCGGGGCAACGCCTGGCAGATTCCTTTCTTTTTGGACGTGGTGACCGGTGGAATACGGGAGGCAGGGAGGGGGGGGAAGTTTCTGTACCTTTACGACCGCTTTCTGGGGCGGCTCATCGACAACAAGGGGGGCGACCTGGGGGCCGCCCTGCTGACCTGGCTCTGGTTCCGGCTGACGCTTCTCGCCGCGCGGTAGAGAGACAGATTAAGATTAATAAGACTGAGATTAAGATTAAGACTGAGATTAAGGTTAAGGCTGAGGTTGATTTTGGTGGGCTTACCCCCCTCGCATCAACCCCGGGCCGCCTCGACAAATCTCTTCAACTCGTCCGCTTGCCACTGCGCCGGCTCCGAGAACTCCACGCCGAACCCGGTGGGGAGGCCGGCGTGCACCCGTTTCCCCTCCTGGTTCACCCAGGCCACCCTCCCTTTCAGTTCCAAAAGCGGCGCCTGCTCGGTCTCGAGAAAAAGTGCGAGTCTCAGTTCCTGGTTGGGCAGTACCTCTTCACGGCTGGCGAGGAAGAGGCCGCCGTCGCCGATGTCGAGGGCATGCGCGCCGACCGGGCTGCCACCCAGCAGGAACAAAACCGGGATGTGGCAGGGAACCCGTAAGTCGCGGCGGTCCACGGCGTCGGTGTACTTGCGGGCCATCTCGAGGAAGAGGCGGCGGTCGACGGGCTTGGTGAGGAAGTCGTTGCAGCCAGCCTCGTGTGCGCGCTGGCGGTCCTCGTCGTTGCCGAGGGTGGTGAGCATGACGACGGGGATGGCGGAGAGGAAGGGATCGCTCTTCAAGAGCCTGCAGCAGGTGATGCCGTCCATGAGCGGCATGTTGACGTCCATGAAGATCAAGTCCGGAGCATCCTTGCGGACCAGCTCCAGCGCCTCGACACCGTCACCGGCGGTGATGACGTCAACATGCGAGACCTTGAGAAAGCTCTTCTCCAGTTCCAGAATCAGCTTGGTATCGTCCACCAACAGGATCTTAGGTTTAGCCACGCCACTCCCCCACTCAGGTATTGTAAGCTGTTGCACGCGGGATGATGCCGAACAGGTCAGACTCGCACATTAATAAATATCGCCTCGCCTTTGTCAACGGAAAAAGTCAGGGACATCACACCACCAGCCGCACCAGGTCCGGCACGCTCCGGACGGCAAGCGGTGTCGGGCAGACGTAGTCTCCATCCAGCTGTACCGCTTTCTCCCCGCTAATCTCCAGGGAGGCCGCGCTAAACGATGTGACGTGGCTGCTATAGACGGCGGTGCCGTTCAAAAGTCCCAGGGCAAGCCCCAGGTAGGCCAGCCGGCCGCCGGAGATGCAGAGCACCTGGAACCCGGGGGCGAACAGGTCGGCCTCCGGGGCGAGCACGAAGTTGCCGCCGTACTTGGAGGCGTTGCAGACGATCACGCCGTGGCAGGAGACGCTCCGACCGCCTCCGGTCACCGACAGCTGCGAGGCGTCCCAGTTCCAGAGGGCGCGCAGCGCCGACAGCACGTAGGCCCCCTTCCCCAGCGTCCTTTTCTCCGAGAGGCGCACGTCGCGCACCACCGCGCCGTCGAAGCCGGCCCCGGCCATGAGCAGAAAGCGTCTGTGCTCCCCGCCGCGCACGATCTCGCCGACGGAAATGGGGCGGGTCTCGCCCCGGGCCAGGCGGTCCAAGGCGTCGTCCACCGACTCGATCTCCAGTTCGCGCGCCAGTACGTTGGAGGTGCCCAGGGGGACCACGCCCAGGGTGGCTGCCCCCGGAACCAGGCCGTTCAGTACGCCGTTGATGGTGCCGTCACCGCCGGCGACCACGATGACAGGATCGCTCTCTTCCGCGCAGATGCGCGCGGCGAAGCGGGCCGGGTCGGCGGCGCTTTGGGTAGGGAGGAGCTCCGGTGCGAGGCCGCGCTCGGCGAGCCCGGTCATGATGCGGTCGACTTTTTGCTGCGAGTAGGTCCCGGAGGTGGGATTCACGATCAGGAAACAGCGTCTGGACAAGCGGTCACCTCTTTACGGCGGTGCGGAAATGGCAAGGGCCGCGATCGCGGCCCCCGGAAGGTATCAAAAAGGTAAACAGCTTACAACATTTTTAGGCAACCGCCTATTCCAGCAGCTTCACCGGTTCCTCTTTCCCCTCCTTGTCCTGCGACAGCAGCTTGCGCATGTTGTCCAGCATAGTCTTGAGCTTCTTCTGCACCAGGAAGTTCACCGTCCCCTCGGGATAGCTGCCGTCGTCGCCCACCTTGCCCGCCGGCACGCCGGTCAGGATCTCGATCCCCTCCTCGACCTGCGACACGCTCCAGATGTGGAACATCCCCTCGGAAACCGCCTGCACCACCTCGTCGTTCAGCATCAGGTTGTGCTCGTTGATCTTGGGGATGATCACCCCCTGGTCCCCGGTCAGCCCCTTGGCCTTGCACACGGCGAAGAACCCCTCGATCTTGTAGTTCACCCCGCCGATGGGCTGGATCTGACCGTGCTGGTTGACGCTGCCGGTGACGGCGATCCCCTGCCGCACCGGCAGGCCGGAGAAGGCGGAGAGGAGCCCGTACAGTTCGGCCGAGGAGGCGCTGTCCCCCTCGACCCCCTCGTAGGACTGTTCGAAACAGATGTGGGCGGAGAAGGAGAGCGGCTGTTCCTGCCCGAACTTGCCGGCCAGGTAACCGGTCAGGATCAGCACCCCCTTGTCGTGGATCGGGCCGGAGAGCTTCACCTCGCGCTCGATGTTGACCATGCCGGCGCGCCCCTGGGAAACGCGGATGGTGAGGCGCGAAGGCCTGCCGAAGGTGTAGTCCCCCATGGTGATCACGGAGAGGCCGTTGATCTGCCCCACCACGCTCCCCTTGGTGTCGCACAGGATGACCCCTTGGGCCAGGTACTCGTGAATCCGTTCCTCGATGCGGTTGGAGCGGTAGGTCTTCTCCTGGATCGCCCGCTTGACCCAGCTGCGGTCCACGACCTGGGCGCCCCCCCTGGTGGCCCAGAAGCTCGACTCGCGGATCAGGTCGGAGAGTTCCATGAACTGCGACGAGAGCCGGCCCTGATCCTCGACCAGGCGCGAGGCGTGCTCCAAAAGCGCCGCGACGCCGGTGGGGTCGAAGGGGAGCAGCCCCTCCTTGCAGCAGTGGGCGGCGACGAACAGGGCGTAGTCCTGCATCACCTCGGGGGTGCGGTTGATCTGGCTGTCGAAGTCGGCCTTGACCTTGAAGAACTTCCTGTAATCGGGCTCCAGGTAGTAGAGCAGGTAGTAGATCCAGAGCGAGCCGATCATGATGATCTTGGCGTTGAGCGGGATCGGCTCCGGCTTGAGCGAGACCACGGTCATGAAGCGGTACTGCTCCAGGACGTCCTCGATCTTGATCTCCATGTTCCTGATGCAGCGCTTGAGCGATTCCCAGGCGAAGGGGTTGATCATCACCTCGCGTGCGTCCAGGATGAGATACCCGCCGTTGGCGCGGTGCAGGGCGCCGGCTTTGATCAGGGTGAAGTTGGTGGTGGCCACGCCCCCCATCTGCATGATGTTCTCGATGCGCCCGAACAGGTTGTTGTAGGTGGGATTGGACTCGAAGACGATGGGGGCGCCGTTGTCCGGGTTGTTCTCCACCAGGACGTTCACCTCGTAGCGCTCGAAGGTCGGCTCCTGCTTGGGGATCTTGAGCCCCGGGATCTGCGGCGGGGCGACCTGCGGCTTGAAGTCCTCCAGGTTCAAGAGGAGATCCTCCTGGACGTCTTCCAGGTACTGCTGGACCTTGGCGAAGCCCTGGTACTTCTCCCTGAGCGGGTTCAGGTGGTGCCCGACGGCGGAGAGACCCAGCTCGCGGTCCAACAGCGCCAGGGCGTCCCTGAGCGCCTTCTCGTTCTCGCGCACCTGGCGCAGCGCGTCGTTCAACTTCTCGGTCAGCTCGCGCCCGACCGTGTCCAGTTCATCCCGCTCTTCCTTTTCGAGCGCCTCGTACTCCTCCTGGGTGAAGTTGCGCCCGTCCTTCTGCGGCACGATCACCAGACCGGAGACGGTGCGCTGCAAGGCAAACCCCTTCTCCCCCGCCTCCCGCTCCAGGTCGGAAAAGATCTCGCCGTTTCGCTCCTGGAACTGCTCGATGATGCCGACGCGGTTGGTCTCGTACTCCTTGCTCTCCAGGGCGGTGGGGACGTTGGCGCGCATGTAGTCCAAAAGCTCGCGCATGTCCGCCGCGAAGCCCCGCCCCATCCCGGCCGGGAGGGCGATGGCCAAGGGTGCGTCCGGGGTGTGGAAGTTGTTGACGTAACACCAGTCGCTGGGAGGGCAGGTGTCCTTGACGAACTTCTTCAGCATCTGCCGGATGGTGGAGGTCCTTCCGGTGCCGGGGTCGCCGGCGAGGTAGATGTTGAAGCCGTTGTTGGACATCCCCAGGCCGAACTCGATGGCGGCCAAGGCCCGGTTCTGGCTGATGTTCCCTTCCAGGCCGGCTACATCTTCGGTGGTCTTGAAATTGAAGAGGGCGGGATCGCAGACCCAGCGGAGCTTCTCAACGGGGACTCGGCAATCGGTTTCGGACATGTGAGCCTCCTTGCGAGCAACTGCAACGGTTAACAGCGCGGCAGGTGCGATTCGAGCAGCGCCGCGAATCGTTCTCCGGCCAAGGCTTTCAGTTCCTTTACGGTGATCTCCTGCCGACGCTCGAGGGTGAGCGAGGTGATGCGGCACTCGGGCATGCCGCAGGGGTTGATATTACCAAAAGCTGACACGTCTGCAGCGGCGTTGAGCGAAAAGCCGTGCATCGAGACCCAGTGCCTGACGCCGACGCCGATGGCGGCGATCTTGCCGTGGGCGGTCCAGACGCCGGTCTTGCCCGGGACGGTGAAGCCCGGGACGCCCAAGCTGCCGCAGAGCTCCACCAGGAACTGTTCCAAAAAACGAAGGTAGCGGTGCAGGTCGCGCCCGCGCCGCCCCAGGTCAAGAATGGGATACCCCACCAGCTGCCCCGGTCCGTGATAGGTGACGTCACCGCCGCGGTTGACGCGGTGCGCCTCTATCCCCGGATCAAGCACGTTGCCGGAATCGCCTCCGGCGCCGATGGTATAGACGGGATGGTGTTCCAGGAGGAGCAGCGTCTCCGCCCCCCCTTTTTGTACCTCGACAACCAGGTTCTCCTGCAGGGTGAGCGCCTCCCGGTAATCGATCAGGCCGGCATCGAGGACGACCATGTCAGCCGTGGATCGCGCGCTTGTCCAGGTCGAGCGCCGCCTCCTTCATCACCTCGGAGAGGGTGGGATGGCCGTGCACGGTGAGGGCGATGTCTTCGCCGCTGCCGCCGAAGGCCATCACGGTGACCGCCTCGGCGATCATGTCCGAGGCGCGCGGCCCCAGGATGTGCACGCCGAGCAGCCGCCCCCCTTCCGCCTCGGTGAGCAGCTTGACGAACCCTTCGGTCTCGTCCATGCACTTGGCGCGGCCGTTGGCGATGAAGCTGAACTTGCCGGTCTTGTAGGCGATCCCCTCTTCCTTGAGGGCCTCCTCCGTCTTGCCCACCGAGGCCGCCTCGGGCCAGGTGTAGCAGACACCGGGGATGCAGCCGTAATCGACCTGGCTCGGCTCGCCATGCATTCTCTCCACACAGACCGCCCCCTCCTCCATCGCCTTGTGCGCCAGCATGGGACCGGCGATCAGGTCGCCGATGGCGTAGATCCCGGCGACGCTGGTGGCGTAGTCGGCGTCGACACGGATACGGCTGCCGTCCATTGCGATACCCAGACCCTCGAGGTTCAAGCCTGCCGTAAGCGGCCTGCGTCCCACCGCCACGAGCACCTTGTCGCAGGCGATCTCCTGCATCCCCCCCTCGGCTTCGACGCGCGCCACGAGCTTGCCGTCCTTCTTTTCCACACCGGCCACCTTGGCGCCCAGCATGAAGGTCATCCCCTGCTTCTTCAGGGAGCGCAGCAGTGCCTCGGCCACCTGCCCGTCGCTGCCGGCGACCAGCCTGGGGAGAAGTTCCACCACGGTGACCTTGGCGCCCAGGCGCAGCCAGACCGAGCCGAGCTCGAGGCCGATGTAGCCCCCCCCCACCACCAGGAGGTGCTCCGGGACAGAGGGGAACGAGAGCGCCTCGCGGGCGCTGACCACGAACTCGCCGTCGAAGGGCATGGTCGGGACCTGCACCGCTTCGCTGCCGGTGGCGAGGATCACCTTCTTGGCGCTGACGACCTTGGTCTCCTCGCCTTTCACCTCGACCCGGTGCGTGCCGTTTTCGGGAGAAAGCAGGGCGGCGGTGCCGAGGAAGCTGACGATCTTGTTCTTCTTGAAGAGGAAGGCGATGCCGTCGGTGAGTTTCTTGACCACGTCGTCCTTGCGGGCCATCATCTGGCCGAGGTTGAGGGTCGGCGGCTGCACCTCGATGCCGTGGGCGGCGAAGCGGTCCTTGGCCAGGTGATAGAGTTCGCTGGAGTCGAGGAGCGCCTTGCTGGGGATGCACCCTTCGTTCAGGCAGACGCCGCCCATGGAGCCGCGCTTTTCCACGACGGCCACCTTCATGCCGAGCTGCGCCCCCCTGATGGCGGCGACGTAACCGCCGGGGCCGGCGCCGATGACGATGAGATCGAAAGTTTCTTCAGACATCTTTTCCCTCCAAGCGTTGAATCGAATCCTCTTCCGTTTAGGGCAGGGGTCCTCCCTCTCCCTCCGGGAGAGGGGCGGGTGAGGGCGCTGCCACCATCGCCGCAACGAGCCACTAGAGCAGTTGCGCCGTCTCCCTCACCCGGCCTCCGGCCACCCTCTCCCGGGGGGAGAGGGGGATGCGGGCGTTAACCCTAGCACTCCAGCAGCATCTCCTCCGGGTCCTCGATGTATTCCTTGACCCGCTTCAGGAAGCCGACGGCGCCCTGGCCGTCGACGATGCGGTGATCGTAGGAAAGGGCGACGTACATCATGGGACGCACCACCACCTGGCCGTCCACCACCACGGCGCGCTCCTGGATGTTGTGCATGCCGAGCACGCCGGACTGGGGCGGGTTGAGGATGGGGGTGGAAAGCATGGAGCCGTAGATGCCGCCGTTGGAGATGGTGAAGGTCCCCCCTTCGAGGTCGGCAAGGGCGATGCGGTTGGTGCGGACTTTTTCCGCAAACCCGGCGATGGCCTGCTCGATCTGCGCCAGGCTCAGCTTCTCGGCGCTGCGCAGTACCGGCACCACCAGCCCGCGCTCGCTCCCCACCGCGATGCCGACGTCGCAGTAGTTGTGGTAGACGATGTCGTCGCCGTCGATGCTGGCGTTGACGTCCGGAAACTCCTGCAGTGCGGCGCAGCAGGCGCGCACGAACAGGGACATGAAACCGAGCTTCACGTCGTGGCGCTTCTGGAAGTGCTCGCCGTGCTTTTTCCTGAGCTTGATCACCTCGCTCATGTCCACCTCGTTGAAGGTGGTGAGCATGGCGGTGTGCTGGCGCACCGAGACCAGGCGCTCGGCGATGCGCTTCCTGATCTGCGACATCGGCTTGCGCAGCACGCGGCCGGACTCATCTGCCGGCGGCGCGGCAGCCTTGGCCTGCTGGGCCGGTTCGGGCGTCGCGGCGGGCTTGGGAGCCGCGGCGGGTGCGGCCGGAGCAACCGGCGCTTTGGGGGGCTCGGCAACCTCTACCTTGGCCCCTTGGGCCTTGAGCAGATCCTCGTTGGTGATGCGACCGCCGCGCCCGCTTCCCTGTACCGCGCCCGGCTCGACCCCCAACTCGCGCGCCAGCTTCCTGCCCGAAGGCGACATGGGTGCGGCCGGTCCCGGTTTCGCCCCGGCCTTGGCGGCAGGCTTTTCGGCAAGTTTCGCCGCGGCGCTGTCGCCCCCTTGCGCGGGCTGGGCCTCCTGGCCGCGGACATCGATAGTGCCGATGACGGCGCCGATCTTCACCGTCTCGCCTTCCGCCGCCGAGATGCTCAGTACGCCGTCCGCCTCCGAGGTGACTTCGAGGGTGATCTTGTCGGTCTCGATCTCGCAGAGGGCCTCGTCCTTGGAGACCACGTCTCCACTTTTCTTGAGCCACCTGGCGATCACCGCCTCGTATACCGACTCGCCAACCGCGGGCACCTTGATATCCATGCGCTTCTCCCTTCTTAACGGCCGTTCTACGTTCAACGTTCAACGTTCGACTTGGCTTTCCTCTTCGTTCCGCATTGTCCCGACTTCTTCCATCAGGAGGAGACGCCGTAACGGTGAGACTGGCCCGGTGACTATGCCGGGTAACGTTGAACGTTGAACCTTGAACGTGTTTCAGATTGTTAAAGCTTCGTCGACGATGCGCTCCTGCTCGACGCGGTCCAGGCGGTGCGAGCCGGAGGCGGGCGCTGCGGCATCGGGACGGCCCACATACCTCGGCACCGCCCCCAAAAGCTCGATGAGGGGCTCGTGAATGAAACGCCACGCCCCCATGTTGCGCGGTTCCTCCTGGACCCAGGTGAAACGGGCGCCGGCGGGGTAGCGCTGCAACTCGTCCCGCAACTGCTCGACGGGAAGCGGATAGAGCTGCTCGATCCGCAGCAGGGCATGCCCCTGCAACTGGTCCTTCCTGATCCGCCCCAAGAGGTCGTAATAGATCTTGCCGCTGCACAGCAGCACCTGGCGCACCGACTCGCCCACGGCGGGCTCCGCGATCACTTCGCGGAAGGTGCCGGCGCTGAGCTCCTCCAGCCGGGAGACGCAGTCGGGATGGCGCAACAGGCTCTTCGGTGTGAAGAGGACCAGCGGCTTACGGAAGGGCTGCAGCAGCTGCCGGCGCAGCACGTGGAAAAGCTGGGCGGGGGTGGTCGGGTAGACCACCTGGATGTTCCCTGCCGCCGCGAGTTCGAGGAAGCGCTCGATGCGGGCGCTGGAATGCTCCGCCCCCTGCCCTTCGTAGCCGTGCGGCAGCATGAGCACCAGGCCGCTGGAGCGCTCCCACTTGGCCTCGCCGCTCACCAGGAACTGGTCGATGATGACCTGCGCGCCGTTGGCGAAATCGCCGTACTGGGCCTCCCAGATGGTGAGCGCGTCGGGGGCTTCCAGGGAATAGCCGTACTCGAAACCGAGCACCGAGAATTCGGCCAGCATGCTGTCGAAGGCGCAGAAGCGCGCTCCCTTGTCCAGCACGCTGCAAAGGGGCAGGTAGGTTTCGCCGGTCTGCTGGTCGAAGAGCGTGGAGTGGCGGTGGCTGAAGGTGCCGCGGCGCACGTCCTGACCGGAAAGCCGGACCGAGACGCCGGTGGAAAGAAGCGAGGCGTAGGCGAGGGTTTCGATGTTGCCCCAATCGAGCGGGCCGCCCTTGATGACGGCATCGCGGCGCTTCTGCAGCACGGCGGCCACCTTCGGGTGCGGCTGGAATCCCTCCGGGATGCGGGACAGCTGTTCGGAGAGCTCCAAGAGGGTCGCGGCGGCAACGGAGGTCGGGACGGCAACCTTGGCGACGCCGGGCTTCATGCCGCTCCAGCGGGCCAGGAACGCGGACTCCACCGGTGCGGCCTGCCGCTCGCCCGCCTGCGCCAGGCGCTGCACCACCTCGTTCTCGATCGCCTTCAACTCCTCCTCGGGGAAACCTTCTGCCAGCAGTTCCATCTCGTAAAGGGAGTGCAGTTGCGGGCGGAGCTTGATCTGCTGGTACATGAGCGGCTGGGTGAAGTAGGGCTCGTCCCCTTCGTTGTGGCCGTGCCTGCGGTAGCAGATCACCTCGACCACCACGTCCTTGCGGTAGCGGTCCCGGTAGGCGACGGCGAGCTCGGTGACGTGGATCACGGCCTCGGCGTCGTCGCCGTAGACGTGGAACACCGGCGCTTGGACCATCTTGGCCACGTCGGTCGCGTAGTGGCTGGAACGGGCATCGGCGGCGCTGGTGGTGAAACCGATCTGGTTGTTGAGCACGATGTGGAGGGTCCCGCCGGTCCGGTAGCCGGCCAGCTGCGACAGGTTCAGCGTCTCCGCGACCACACCCTGGCCGGAGAAGGCGGCATCGCCGTGGATCAGCAGCGGCAGCACCCGCCCCTCCCCCTCCTCGCCGATGCGGTCCTGCCGGGCGCGGCATTTCCCCTGCACCACCGGGTCGATCGCCTCGAGGTGGCTCGGGTTGGAGGTGAGGGTGAGATGGATGGTCCCGCCCCCTTCAACGGGGAGGTCCACCGACAAGCCCTTGTGGTACTTCACGTCCCCCTCGCCCACCACGCCGTACTCGGCGTTGTCGGAGAACTCGGCGAACATGTTCTCGTAGGGCATGCCGAAGATGTTGCACAGGACGTTGAGGCGGCCGCGATGCGGCATGCCGAAGACGACGTCGGTGACGCCAAGGGATGCGGCCTTGGTGACGGCGGCGTCCAGCATCGGGATCAGGATGTCCCCCCCTTCCAGGGAGAACCTGGTCTGCCCCGGAAACCTCTTGTGCAGCTCACGCTCGAAGAGGGCGGCTTCCTTCAGTTTCTTAAGCAGTAAGAGCCGCTGGTCGGGGGTAAAGAAGCCGCGGTTGCCGCCGGGTTCCATGCGGTCGATGAGCCATTGGCGCTCGTCCGGGTCCTGGAGGTACATGAACTCGACCCCGACCGAGCCGCAGTAGGTGCTGCGCAGCACCTGCAGGATCTCCTTCAGGGTCGCGCTTCTTCTCATGAAGCGCCTGGTGACGAAGGTCTTGTCGAGGTCGGCGGGTTCCAGCCCGAAGGCGGAAAGGGAAAGCAGGGGATGCTCGATCTGGCAGGGGGAAAGGGGATCGGTACAGGCGAGGAGGTGACCGATGTCCCGGTAACGGTAAATGAGTGACTGGACCCCCGACTGTTTCAGCGCCTCGTCCCCCACGGCGGCTACCGCGGCGCCGACAGGACGCGCCTCCGCCAGCTCGAAACCGGTGAAGAACGCGCGCCATTCCCCGGATAGCTGCTGCGGATCCTCTTTCCACAGCTCGTACTGGCTCTCGATCCATTGGGGGGTGAGATTTTCTAATATACCCATCTATCCGCTCCTTTTCATGAACAAGGTGAGAGTGTAGCAGATGGGTTACTCGTTTCAAGCCGAGCGCTTCTTGGCGTAGCGCCACACCTGTACCTTCTCGAGGGTGATCATGCCGCCGTCCATCATGGCCTCCACGGTGGGGAGGACCGCTTCCACGCGCGCCCTCTCGTCGACCACCTCGATCACCATGGGGAGGTCGGTGGAGAGCCGCAGCAGGCGGTCGGTGTGGTACATGCTGTGGGCCCCGAAGCCGGCCACGCCGCGCAGCACGGTGGCGCCGGCGAAGCCCTCGGTGCGGAACAGTTCCACCAGCGCCTCGTAGAGCGGGATGTGCTTGTACTTGTCGCGCTCTCCAATGAAGATCCTGAGCAGCACCTGCTCGCCCAGCATCCCATTCCTGTCACTTTCCTGGCTCATGTCCCTGTCCTTCATATGTCGCTCCTTGGGAGAAAAATTTTATAGCCAGCGCGCCACCAAGATGCCGAGCCAGGTGCAGACAAGGCAGGAGAGCACGCTCAGCATGATGTTGGCAAAGGCAAGCAGCAGCGCTCCCTCCTCGATGAGGCGGAAGGTTTCCAGACTGAAGGTGGAGAAGGTGGTAAGCCCGCCGAGGAAGCCCACGGTGAGGGCGAAGCGCAGCGTGGGGGGGACGAGGGTGCTCCTGATGGAGAACTCCATGATGAGTCCGATCAGGAAGGCGCCGATCACATTGACGGCCAGGGTGCCATAGGGAAAGGCGTTGCCGCAGACCCGGTACACGAAGCCGGAGAGGAAGTAGCGCGACAAGCAGCCGAGCGCGCCCAGAAGGGCTATGTAGAATGCCTGCTCCATGAAGAAACCGTAGTGCCGGAAGTTAGAAGGTCCAGCCCGCCTTGACCCCGAAGATGTCGGAGGAGGAATCGGGCTGGAAGTACGCGGTCCCCTGCACCATCTTGGCATCGGACTGGTGGAAACGGAACCCTTCGTAAAAGAGGTTCATGCTCAAGGAGCGATAGCGGGCGCCGACCTCGGCGAACCCGCTCCACCTCCCCTTGGGGCGGAAGGTGGTTTCGCCGCTGCCGGCGAAGTCGATGGTGTTGCCCACGTAGAAGGGGTACTTCGCTCCGCCGCAGGCGGTAAGCTTCATCCCTGCCGCAGTGGTTGCGGCGCGGGCTCCCAGCCGGGCGTACCCCATGGTCCACTCTTCGGTATAGCCGTAGACCCGGGTGCCGTCGGGGGTCCTGGAGTCCTGCAGGTCCCTCAGCCAGTAGCGGTAGCCGATGCCGCCGAAGGGCTCCAGTTCGCCGGCGGCGGAACGGAGCCGGTAGCCGAAGTCCGCTTCACCGTTGGTGCCGAGGTAGGTGACGCGGGTATGTACCGGGGCCGAATCGGGGGCCTGCGTCTCGCCGCGGTAGCGCACCTCGGATCCGAACAGCTCCCCCTTTGCCCTCAGGGTGAAGGCGGTTGCGGCGACAGCCCCGACCCGGACCCCTGCGGAGAACAGCGGCCCTTCTTCTTTCAAAAGTCTCCTGCCGCTGATGCGCTCCTGCCAGGTGAAGTACTGCGTGGAAAAATACGGCGTCAGCTCTTCCAGCGTTCCCGCCACGGCAGGGACGGCGCAGCAAAGGACGACGACGGTGCACAGGAGTGTCCTCATTGCATCCTCACGATCAGGCAGGGGTCTCTTCTTTCTTCTTACGCGGCGCCCGCGGTTTCTTGGGCTTCTCCTCGGAGGCGGCGGCAGGCTCAGCCGCTTTCCTGGCGCGCTTGGCGGGAGCTTTCTCCTTGGCCGTGGCCGCCTCGGCCGGTTTTGCCCCGGCAGCGGGGGCACCAGCGCCCGACTCCTTGGGCGCCTTGGCAGCTTTGGGCTGCTTCGGCTCCTTGGCGGCCTTGGCTTTTTTAGGCTCTGCGGGTGCCTGGGCCGCTTCGGCCTTGGCTGCCCTGGGCTCCGCCTCTGGCGCTGCCTTGGCTGCCTTGGGTTTCCTGCCAGCTTTGGCGGCCTTGGGCTCGCCGGCCGGCGCTGCCGCGGTTACGGCGGGGGGCGCTGCCGGCGCCTCTGCTGCCGCAGGCTTGGCGCTCTTTCCCTTCTTCGCCGACGCCGGTTTCTTCCCGGCCGCGGCAGGCTCGACAGCGGAGGCGGCAGCGGGTGCCGTCGGTGCCGCGGCCGCCGGTGCGGCAGCTTTAGGCTTCCTGGGAGCGCGCGCTTTCTTCTCAGGTTTCACGGCCTCGGCAGGCGCGGACTCGCCAGCCTGCTGTGCGGCAGACGCCTCGGCCGGTACACCGTGAGCCGCCACGCCGGCAACCACCGCCTCGGGTGCGCCTTCGGCTGCGGCTCCCTTGCCGCGCCCGCGTCTCTTGCGGGCAGGCTTCTTCTCGGCGCCCTCTGCCGCCGGGGCAGCGGCCTCGGCAACCGGTGCGGCCTCCGCCGGAGCGGCGGCTTCCGCATGCGAGCCCTCGCCCTGCGCCAGCTCCGCCGCGTGGGCGTCGTGGCCGCCTTTGCCGCGCCGTCTCTTGCGGCGGCGCTTCTTCTTCACCTCTTCGCCGGCTTCAGGATGCGCCTGCTCAACGCCGTGCGCCGAGGGCTGATCCACCACCGCGCCCGGTTCGGCGGCCTCGGCCGGGGCTGCGCCGGTAAGTTCGGCCGTCGCCTCCGGAGCGGCATGCTCGGCACCCGCCTCGGCAGCCCCGCCCTTGCCGCGCTTGCGCTTGCGCCTGCGCTTTTTCTTGTGCTCCTCCGGCTCCCCTTCCGGCGTAGCCGCGTGCACGGCGCCGGCAGGCTCCTCGGCCACCGCAGCAAGCGCAGCGACCGGAGCAGCTTCGGGTGCCTGCACCGCGGCCTCCGGCTCCTGGGCCTTCTTCCCTTTCTTCTTTTTCTTGCGCCCGTCGCCGGACTCGGCGGCCAGCTCTTCCTTCGCCGCCACCTTCCCCTGCGGTTTTTCCTGCGGCACTTCCTCCTGGGACAGCTTCTCCCGCTTGACCAGTTCCAGCTCCATCTGGTTCAGCAGGTAGGAGGGCTTCCCTTTCACCGTGACCTCGATGTCGTAGTCGTTCTCGATCTGGGAGAGTTCGTGACGCTTGCGGTTTAAGAGGTAGTAGGCGACTTCGAGCGGCAGGCTGCCGATCACCTCGCCGATGGTCCCCTTGGCGGCAGCGGCGTGCACCTTCCTCAGGAAGGAGAGGGCCATGGCCTCGACCGACTTCACCTTGCCCCTGCCGTCGCAGTGGGGGCATTCCAGCGTGCTGGCCTGGTTCAGGGTCTGGCGGATGCGCTGGCGGGACATCTCCAGGAGGCCGAACTCAGAGATGCGCGCCACGTTCACCCGCGCCTTGTCCGCCTTGAGCGCGGCCTTGAGGGTCTTCTCCACCTCGGCGTTGTGCTTTCTGTCGCGCATGTCGATGAAGTCGATGACGATGAGCCCGCCCAGGTCGCGCAGGCGCAACTGGCGCGCCGCCTCCTCGGCGGCCTCGAGGTTGGTCTTGAACGCGGTGTCCTCGACCCCCTTCTCGCCGGTGGACTTGCCCGAGTTGACGTCGATGGAGACCAGCGCCTCGGTGGGCTCGATGAAGATGGACCCGCCGGATTTGAGCGGCACCTTCTTCTCGTAGATCAGGTCGATCTGCTCTTCCAGCTGGTAGCGGGAAAAGATGGGACGCTTCTCCTGGTGCATCTTGACCAGCTTCTCGAAGGCCGGGTCGATCTCCTTCAATGCGTCGCGCACGTCCTTGAAGACGTCCTTGCTGTCGACCAGGACCTCGTCGATGTCGGCGGAGAAGTAGTCGCGGATGGTGCGGATGATCAGCGCGGACTCCTGGTAGACCATGCCGGCCCCCTTCATCCCCATCCCCTGATCCCTGATCCCCTCGTACAGGGCGACCAGGCTGTCCAGGTCCTTCTGCAGTTCCTCGCGGGTGCGCCCCATCGCCTCGGTGCGGATGATGTAGCCGTACCCTTCCGGGATGGTCATCTCGGCGATGATTTCCTTGAGCTTCTTGCGCTCACCTTCGGCTTCCACCTTGCGGGAGATGCCGGCCGAGTCGCTCCCCGGCATGAGCACCATGTAGCGCCCCGGCAGCGAGATGTAGGTGGTGAGGGCCGAGCCCTTGTTGTCGCGCTCCCCCTTCTCCACCTGGACGATCAGCTCCTGCCCCCTTCTCAGCACCTCTTGGATGCGCGGGCGGCGGTGGCGCTGCTCCTCGGGGATATCCTCACGCCACTTCCAGTTCTCCGGGTGCAGCTCGCCCATCTGCAGAAAGCCCAGTTTCTTGAGCCCGATATCCACGAAGGCGGCCTGCAGTCCCGGCTCAACACGGACCACCACCCCCTTGTAGATATTGCCGCGCGTTTGTTCATTGCCGGCTATCTCGACATCCAGGTCCACCAGGCGGCCATCTTCGACGATCGCCACCCGCGCCTCTTCAGCGTGAAGCGCATTGATCAGCATCTTCTTTGACATATGTTCCTTGTTCCCTTTCCTTTAGGGGCTGCGGGGCCGGTCATCTCGGGACCGAGGCACCTTCGCGCCCAGTTTGTGGTCACGCCGGCACAGGCCGGTCGTGTCTTCTCTATATGCATCCCCGATGAGGAACCGGGGCTGGCAAGATTAATGAAAACCGAGTGATTATAGCAGAGTTTTTTTCTCCCGCACCATAAAAAAGCATAGTGACCACGCGGCATTGTGCAGTGGCGGTCTCTCCCGCCGCCCGTGAAAGGCGTAACGAAAGGCTGCACATGAGGACGCTGCGGCGGCAAGGCACATGAAATACCGCGCAGGTTCAAGTAGTTACCCGGCATCACCGCTAGCCAGCGGCGCCAGTCGCACAAATCAGGGGCGAGATAAACATTGCCGAGGAACGGCAAATCCCCTCTGTCTCCCCTTCGCAAAGGGGAGGACGTTGGGCGCGGGCAGCGCTGCGATGCCTCTTCCTGCACCCCTGCAAATACCTGTTTATGACAGTCAGCAATTATGCTATTGGATTCATGACCCGACCGCTTCCGGCCGGAGCACACCCGAAGGTGCCGCCATGCAGGAAACCAGAATCGACCTGACAGCACTGAACCCCATCTACCTGGAAATGGGGGCGGCGGTCCAGGACTGCCAGCGAATCGAGCTCTACATCTCGTTCATCGTTACGCTCCTGATCGACCTCAGCGACGGCGACCTGACCGAGGAGGAGTTCCGGGGCTCCATGGAGTCGCTGGGAGCCCAGACCATGGGGCGCCTGATGGAGGAGATCAAGCAGAAGGTGGGCTTCACCGACGAGTCGGTGCACGCGCTCAGAAAGGCGCTCAAGGCCAGGAACTTCCTGATCCACCGCTTCTACAACGAGCGCTCCGACCTCTTGCTGACCAACGAGGGGCGTGACCGGGCGCTGCGGGAAATCCGCACCAAGAGGGCCGCGCTCAACACCGCCAATGCCATGCTCGATCCCGTGATGAAAGACCTGATCAGGTTGAAGGGGATCGACATGGACCAGTTCAGATCGGAACTGGAACAGCGCTTCGAGACCTGAAGAGGATCCACAAGGAGAAGATAGATGCTGCGCGATTCTCAAACCATCGGCACCATGGCCCACGTCATCCAGCTCTCGGTCGCCCCGGTCTTCCTGCTCACCGCGATCGGCACCATGCTGAGCGTGATGACCAACCGGCTGGCGCGCGTCATCGACCGCGCCCGGTTCCACGAGTCCAAGCTGGAGCACGCCGAGCCCGATGCGGTTCCCCGGCTGCATGCCGCCCTCGCCGTACTCAAGCGCCGGGCCGACCTGATCGGTCACGCCATCTTTTTGTGCACCGCCACCGCGGTGCTGGTCTGCACCGTCATCGCCATGCTCTTCATAGGCGACTACCTGCGCTACGACATCTCTCTTCCGGTCGCGCTTTTCTTCATCGTTGGTATGATCCTCATGGTGTCCGGGCTGGTCTGCTTCCTGCGCGAGATCTTCATCGCCAAGGCGAGCCTCCAGATCGGCCCCAACCAGGATGACAGCCGGCGCCACTGACAGCGCCGCAGGAGGCAGCAGGTGGACATTCCCGTCTTCGACAGCCACTTCCACATCATCGACCGTCGCTTCCCCCTGGTGGAAAACCAGGGTTTCCTCCCCGACGACTTCACCTGCACAGATTACCTGCGCCGCACGGAGACGATGAACCTCGCCGGCGGCGCCGTCGTCTCCGGCTCGTTCCAGGCCCTGGACCAGTCCTACCTGGAAGACGCGCTGGCCACGCTGGGGCCGCGCTTCGTGGGGGTGACCCAACTGCCGGCAGACGTGAGCGACGCAGAGGTGCTGCGCCTGAACGGCCTGGGGGTGCGCGCGGTGCGCTTCAACATCAAGCGCGGCGGTTCCGAAAAAGTGGAGCACCTGGACCGGATGGCGCGCCGGGTCTTCGAACTGGCGGGGTGGCACGTGGAGCTTTACGTCGATTCCCGGGAGCTTGCGGAACTCGCCCCCGTGCTGGCCGTGCTCCCCGCAGTCAGCATCGACCACCTCGGACTCTCCGCAAGCGGGCTTCCTGACCTGCTGGCGCTGGTGGAGCGCGGGGTGCGCGTGAAAGCAACCGGCTTCGGCAGGGTAGACTTCGACGTGGCCGGCGCCGTCCGGGACATCTGCCGCGCCAACCCCGACGCCCTCATGTTCGGCACCGACCTCCCCTCCACCCGTGCGCCGCGCCCCTACCGCGACCAGGACATCAATCTCGTAGTCGACACGCTTGACATAGAACTTGCCCGCAAAGTTCTCTGCGCAAATGCCATACAGTTTTATCGCCCTGCTGCAAGTCAAAACTGCTGCCTCATGAGCACTTACCCAGGGTATTAATCTAAAATAATTTTGACGTTTGCTTAGTTTTATATTAAAACCAAACAGCGTCCAACACTTCAGATTCAAGCTGTGCGGCTACATCAGTTTTTCCAGACACGATCTACTCACCTCTTTCAGAAATAACGGGTATTGAATGGCTGAGATCTTCTTCATAGCCAGTGATGAACGTGCACTCGATCTTATCGAGAGCCTGCGTATTCAGTCTCCGAAAAGCCTTACCTTCGAGACCGACCTCCCCAGTGCCATCAGCAGGTTGCCCAAGGAGCAGCCTCGCTACGTCTTCATCCAGAGCGACCTCGACGGCATCCCCGGAGAAGAGATCGCCGCCCAGACCAGGGCCCTCGTCACCGACCCCGACCTGCAGCTGATCCTGCTCACCGATGGCGAGGCGCCGGCTCCACCTGACAGCTTTGCCTGCTCTTTCAGCCTCACCCTGCCCACGACGCGTCTGAGCGGCGAGGTGATGCAGTTGCTGAACGCCGAAGTAGTTCCCGGTGCGCACCCCAAGGCCCCGGCCGATTTTTCCGACCTCTCCGACTTCGGCAAGCTTCCCGACCTTTTCACCCTGGACGACCAGGCCGATTTCGAGATCCCCGATTTCGACGATGCGGCTTTCGAACCGCACCTGGCCCCGTTGTGGCCGGACCAGGCCCAAAAGGGTTCCGCGACGGCAGCGGGCGTAGCGCCGGTCCCGCCTGCGGCCGATGAACGACAGAACGGGTTCATCGAGGAGATCGGCTTTTTCGTAACCGACCCGGAGCCGCCGGCGCCCCGCTCCCCCGAAGCGGAGCTTGCCCCTGCCGTGCCGGTCATCCCGGAGATTCCGGCGGTCGAGGTCGTCCCGCCTCCTCCGCCCCCCCGTGAGGCGGCGCATGCGACGCCGGCCCCATCACCCCGCCAGGAACCGGCACAGGAAGCGCCTGCCCCGCCGGTAGCCAGTGAGCCGCCGGCACAACCCGCGCGACGCGCCCCGAAGTCCCTGTACCCGACCCCGGAGCAGATCTACCGCAAACCGCCGGCGCAGTGTGGCCAGGAAGTGGACGACGATGACACGGCTCCGCTTTCCCGGCCCGAGGGGAGCAGTAAAAGCCGTACCACCGGCATCGCGGTGATTGGCGTGCTGGTGCTCGCCCTGGGCGTCGTGGTCTGGCAGCGCTCGAAGCCGGAACCGGCGCCCACCGCACTGCGCTCCCTAGCCCCGACAGCGATGGCGCCCGCCCCGGCAATACCGACGGCCCCGGCAATACCGATGGCCCCGGCACCCGCACCGGCCAAAAAGCAGGCGGCAGGTAATCTTCCCGGCTTCATCCCCAAGGTCCCCGCCGACGCGGCCTACGCCGCGGCACACCCGGGGTGGGAGCTCTACCGCGGCCACCGGAAAGAGTTCAGGGTCTACCGGGAACAGGGCAAGGTAAGGGCAATCCAGGTGCTGCCGGAGGGAGAGAGCGATCTCAACGAAGGGATGTTGGGGCGCTACTTCAAGGAAGCAACCGGGGCCGACCTGCCTCCCGACGGCGAGACGAGGGCACAAAACGGTCTGGCCCTCGAAACCAGGAAGGCCAAAAACGGCGCCGAAATCGCCATCTACCGCACGTCGGCCCCGCACATCGTCGGCATCGTGCTGCAGCTCCCCGACCAGGGGCACAAGTAAGGGCACCACCACGACGACAGGGCAGCCGTCAGGTCATGCCGTCGCACACCGCGTTAACCATTTTCTGGGGAGTTTGCATGCTGGTTTGTCTCGACAAGAAACAACTGGGCCTGGCCCTGATCCTGCTGAGTGCTTTTCCGTTAACCTCTTACGCCATCGACAAGAAGTTCGAGATCGAACCTGCGGCACTGGCCAAGAAATACCCCATGCCGCCGGCTCCCGCCCCGAAAGCGAAACCGGCGGCTGCCACAAAGGCGAAGCCGGCCCCGAAGGCCTCGGGGCCGGTGACCTACAAGGTGAAGCAGGGGGATTTCCTGTACCGGGTGCTGGCCAGGGAATACGGCATCACCGGCGACCGCGCCGACGCGGTGGCGCGCAGGGTCCAGGCGGCCAACCACCTCACGGACATCCGCAAACTGCGGGTGGGAACGACGCTGCTCATCCCCTTGGATGCGGCCGAACACGTCGCCAAGGCCAAGCCGCGGCGCCCGGTCAGGATCGCAGCCGCCAAAACCGGCAAAACTGCCCCGGCTGAGGCCAAGGGCGCCACCATGATGCACTTCAGGGCCCCCGCGGCGCAGGCGCCAGGCGCGCAGGCTGCAGCCGGCAATCCCCAGGCGGTACAGGACGCGGCGCAGGTCTGGCCGCAGCTGATTCCCAACGCACCGTCCAGCAAGGCGCAGCTCGACTACCTGTCCAGCGCCTTCTCCCTCTCGCTCGACCCGCAGCGCTACCCGGTGCTGGCGGCGCAGGACGGCGGCACCATCCTGGTCGACGCCGGGGCCACCCTCCCGCCCTTGGTCAAGTCGCTGCTCCAGGAGAAAAACCCGCAGCTGAGCGTGGTGTCCGAGCGCCCCGACAATCCCCGCGCCTTTTACCGCGCCCTCTTGAACGCCGCCCGTTTCTATTCCTTCGAGGAGGACTTCCTGGTCGACTTCGGCACCGACTGCAAGGTGATCGTCCAGGCCGACTTCAAGATAGAGAAGAACCAGGACAGCCTGCTGCGCCAGGACATCACCCTGCTCAAGGTCCCCGGCAAGCGCCCGGCCACACCGCAGGCACTGGTCCGCCTCCTCGCCTCGCACGGCTTCAAGCTGGTGGAGACTCCCTCCACCGCCCCCATCATCACCGGCAGGCCGGACGACAGCGTGCTGTACCAGATCCCGGAAAAGGATCCCAGGGGGATCGCGGACGCGCTGCTGGAAGCGCTCGGCATCCGGTTCCAGGCCGACAGGAGCATCGACCTCTACGCCGACGACAACAACGGGGTGCGGCTGGAAATCCCGGTGTACCGCTACTTCGAGAAGAACGGCAAACGCTACGTGCTGGCGCGTTTCCAGGGGGACCCGATGGGCGAATCGCTCACCAACCTCCTGGAAGGCAAGGGATACCAGGTGATCGCGGTCCAGGACCACGACGACCTGCAGAGCCTGTCGGACAAGCTGTTGAACCGGCTGGACGTCGCCGGGCGCTACGGCGAGCAGGAGTTGTGGTCGCTTTGGGAGAAGGGATACGGGGTGCGCATGCCGGGTGTCATGCTCAACGACGCCAAGGGAGGCAGGATCTTCATCACGGACCGCAAGGTGGATCCGCTGGTGCGGGAGCTGGCAAAACTAAACGGCTACCGGCAGGAAACCCGGTAGCCGCGCGATGGCGTAACGGCAGCCGGGCTAGTCCCGGCCGAGCTGCTTGTAGGCGTTTTGCAGAAGTTCCATCTGGTCGTGGTTCACGATGGCGCGAAACCAGTTGTGGTACGACTCGGTGAACTGCACCACCTTGTCGACGGAGATACGCTCCAGGGTACGTTCCAGATCCATGGCAAGCTGAAGAGCCTCCCGAACCTCGGGGGGCTCTTCTTTTGCCAGCTCCGACGAAGCGCGCACCTTGGCGAGGATCTCTTCCGCCTCCGCGATGTCCAGATGCACCCCCGCTATCACGTCATCCAGCGCGAGCTTGCCGACCAGGGTCAGCAGCCTGGCCCGGTTTTCCCGCTCCAGGGCGCTCTTCAACCAGATGTAAAAGATCTCGCGCTCGTCCTTGAACAGGTTGGCAAAGTAGTGGTAAAGCTCGGCGCAGGCAAATTCCGTCCGCTCACACACCCCCAGAACCTGACCTGCACTTGCCGCAACCTGGAACGCTATCGTTTCTTGCATTTCAAAACTCTCCTATTCAAAAAATCACATAAATACATATCGTTACACGAGAATTCACTCAACCTCCCCTCAGTCGCAGTTCTGGCGGCAGGGCCTGTATTGAGCGTGGTGCGTCAGCAACAGGTCCCCCGCGGCGCATTGCGGTCTCTGGTTTGGGGCTGGAAGCGGGTGGAAACGGCGGCTTTTTTACTCCCCGGACAGGTGCAGGAAACAGTCGGCGCGGTACAGGGAGGCATCCGCGGCGAACCTGGAGTGAGGAAACTTGTGTAAAAAGTCGTTGAAGCGGGACAGGGCCTCGCGGTATTCGCCATCGAGGTAGGCGCGCTGCCCCCTCTGGAACAGGTCCTGTTCACCCGGCTTGACCGGCATCCGCTCGACGGAGGCAGCTTTTTTCGGGGCTGGCGGACGCTGGACTGCAGGTCGCGGCGCGGCCTGGTCCGCCTTTACCGCCTTAGCCGGCTTCGGGGCCTTCTCAGCCTTCCCCGCCTGTCCCGGGGGGACCGGGACCAGCAGCTTCTCGCCGGGATGAATCAGGTCCGGATTCTTTATCTTGTTGAAGACCAGCATCTGGGGGAAGTAATCGGACACGCCGATGTGCTTCCGGGAGAGCTTGGCCAGTGTGTCGCCGCGCTTTACCGTCACCGTGCGCACCAAGACACCCTCTTTAGGCGACGCCGGTGCCTCCGCACCCGTGGCTTCCTTGGGCGTGTAGAGCAGCATCTCTTCAGCATGCCCGGCGCTGCCGCAGGCAAGCACAAAGAGAGTGCCGAGGGTGACGATGCGGCGTTTTGTCATCTCAGTACCTGTTCCCGAGAAGATCCTGGTAAGAGAGCGAATTCTTCATCTGCACGCTGGTGCCGACTGCGATGCCCGGCTTCACGCGATAGGTTACCTTGATGTTCCGCTTTTCGCCAGCGCCCAACTCGTCGAAGCGCCAAACATACACGCCGTTGTCGAACCTGCTGAAGGACGGATCTGCGGCGACCAGTTCGAGCTGCGCCGGAAGGACGCTCTGCAGGGTGACCTGCTTGGCCAGGTTGGAGCCGCGGTTGACGCAGTTGAGCTCCAGCGAGGAAACTTCTCCCGGCTTCAGCTTGCCCCCACGGGCGGCCAGGCTCAGCTCCAGCACCGGCCGGGAGTAGGCCAACTGCAGGTGGACGGCGGCGGAGCGGTCAGGTGCATTCTCGGAGTCGAAGCGGACCGAAGCGGAGGCCGCGCCGCCGTCGGCCGCGCTGGCCGGAGTTTCGATTTCGAAAATGACGTAAGCCTCCTCCTTCGGGGAGAGCGGTCCGACGTGATTGATGATCGGCTCGTTAGCCTGCCGTTTGCCGTCCCTGTTCACGTCCTCGTAGAAGTTGTAGCTGGCATTGGCCGGGACGGTCGCCTTGATGGAGAAAACTTCCCTGACGTTGCCGGTGTTGGTGACGACGACCGGGACCGATACGGTCTGCCCCGGGATGACGGCCAGCTTGCCGGCCCCGGTCCTCGCCGTTACCCCGCTCACCTTCTGGACCACCGAAGTGGCGGAAACGAAGGATTCTTTCTTGTCCAGGTCCCCGTTGAGGATGTCAGCCCTGACCAACAGCTCCTGGTCTGCCAGCGCCTCATCCTTGAGACGGAAGGTGACGTTGACGTCCTGGCGCTCGCCCGACTTCAGCCTCATGCCGTCCATCACCAGGGCGCCCGCCTCCTGTCTGGCTCCCGACGGGACTCCGACCGGCTCGTACTGCGGTGGGTAATTGAGGCGGAAGGTAACCCCGCGCGCCGGCGCGGTGCCGATGTTGAGCAGGGAGATACGGTAGGAGACTTTCTCGCCCGGCAGCAGCCTGGTCTTGTCCGTCTTCACTACGCCTCTCAAAAGCGGCGCCGAAGTGACCAGGGCGATCTCCCTGGTCTGGGACGCCTCTCGGGCAAACGAGGAGGTGACCTTCACCGGGTAGCTGTTCTTCTGGCCGTCGATATTGGCGCGCGGAATGGTGCCGACTCCGACCAGCCTGAACTTCTCCCCGACCGCGAGAGCGGGTGTTTTGGTGATGGCGACATCCGGACTGGATGCGGCCGCGAAGCGGAAGCCGTACTCGGGGGGGAAGCCGGATTCGAGGCTGAAGCTGTCGCTGCCGTTACCCCTGTTGACGATGACCATTGGGATCGCGAACGGCTTGCCTGCTTCCAACAACTCTGCGGCCGGTCCCAACTCGACGTCGACATCGGCAAACTGCGCCACCTCGATCTCGAACACCTGGGTAACTTCCCCCGCCGCGGCAGACGTGGCCGTCCTCTTGCCGGCAGGATACTCGATCCCCATCTGCAGCAGTTTCGCCGATGCGTTGGAGGCGGCCGGAGTGCCGGGGTAGCGATCGATGACGTTCTTGTACGCTGCAATGGCCTTCTTACGAAGAGCGGCCGACTTCCCCTTCTCGGCAACAGGCTTTTTCGCCTTGGCAGATTTCTTTACCTCGGCTTTCTGGATAGCCTTTTCGGCAGCGGCCTTTTCGGCAGCAGCCTTCTCGGCAGCGGCCTTCTCGGCAGCGGCCTTCTCGGCAGCGGCCTTCTCGGCGGCAGCCTTATCTGCGGCAGCCTTATCTGCGGCGGCCTTCGCGGCAACTGCTTTCTCGCTAGCAGCCTTCTCAGCGGCAGCTCTTTCAGCCGCAGCGCTTTCAGCGGCAGCCTTGGCTGCAGCAGCCTTCTCGGCAGCGGCTTTCTCGGCGGATTTATCTATCTCCGGTTGTGCAGCAGTTTTCGGCGCCGCGGTAATCGGCTGCCCCTTCTGGTATTTGTCCGCGAGTTGGAGCAGTTCATCCTCGACGGTCGCTTTGAGCGGGCTCTCCGGGTAGTCATGGAGGAACTGGGCCATGTACTTGCCGGCTTCAGCGTTGTTGCCGACCTTGTAGTGCGCCCTGGCAAGCCAGAAGATCGCCATGTCCTTAAGCGGCGTATCGGGGTACTTCTTGAGCAGTCCCGACATGTTGTCGATCGCGGTTTTATAGTCTCTTTTCTGATAAGCATTGAACCCGGTGATGAAAATCTGTGAATCGTCAGAATCGAGAGAAAAGGCGGGCGCGGGCAGAAGGAGCGCTATGAGCAGCAGGACAACTGGAATTTTCGAGAATGAGGCACGGAAAATCTTATAAAGATGCACGTGTTGAACCTTTCCGGGCATAAGGTATAAAGCGTTGAACGTGTCGGAAAGTATCATCATAGACAACTATTGTCAACGCAGAATGGCCCCAGTGCGAAAGCCTCTCAGACCTGTGTTTGCGCTGGTTTGTGCCGTTTACCAGAGCGCGGCTAACAGGAAGTCGGAAAGGTGACAGGAAGATGGCATGAAGCTATGACGACAACTGTTTTCCCTTTACCTGTAACACGATTTCAGCTACAGAGATTTAGCCCTGCCAGCAGCAGGGACAAACTCACCTCCGGTAACTAATGACACGTCTTATCCTCATCGGCATTTGTTCTGCCCTCTTCTTCAGCAGCACCTTCGTCCTCAACCGCGCCATGAGCCTGCAGGGCGGCCACTGGATCTGGACGGCCGGCCTGCGCTATTTCTACATGTTCTTCATGCTGAGCCTGTGGCTGGTGCTGGCCGGCAAGTCCCGCCTGCTCCGGGGGGTCTTCACCGCGTTCCGGAGCAACTGGTGCTTCTGGACCATGGCCGGCAGCATTGGGTTCGGCGTCTTCTACTCGCTGCTTACCTTCAGTTCCTCCTTCGCCCCCGGCTGGGTCGTGGCAACCACGTGGCAGTCCACCATCCTCGCGACGCCGCTGGTATTGCTGCTGTTCGGCAAGCGTGTCCCGATGCGGGGGATCGTCTTCACCGCCCTCATCTTTCTCGGCATCGTGCTGGTCACCTGCGAACAGGCCTCGGCGGCATCGATCCGGGAAACCATCCTGGGCGTGGTGCCCGTGCTGGTGGCCGCTTTTGCGTATCCCCTGGGGAACCAGCTGATCTGGGAGGCCCGTCACGGCAAGATGGCCAGGATCCCGCAAAGCAGCTCGGCCGTCCTCGACGACAGCGTCGCCAGGGTGCTGATCATGGTGCTCGGTTCGATCCCGTTCTGGATCGTGCTGACGCTCTGCGTGCAGCCGCCTCCCCCTTCGGGAGGGCAGTTGATCAACACCGCAGTGGTCGCCGTTTTCTCCGGCGTCATCGCCACCACGCTCTTTTACAAGGCGCGCCACCTGGCCACGACGCCTTTTGAACTCTCCGCCGTCGACGCCACGCAATCCACCGAGGTGATCTTCTCTTTGCTGGGCGAGATCCTTTTCCTGGGCGGAGCCTGGCCCGGCGCGGCGGGGATGGGCGGCATTGCACTGTCCCTGGTCGGGCTGGTCCTCTACGTGAGGTCGCAGACGGCAGCCGATTGAGATGATCCGCGGCGGACGCCGCTCCTACTATTCAAAACCGGAGGTCGAGATGGCAATCAAGGAAGGTTGGCGCGGCAGGTTCTTCGAGGATTTCGAAGTAGGTGACGTGTATCCGCACCCGCTGGGGCGCACCATCACCAAGACGGACAACATCTGGTTCACGCTGCTGACCCAGAACACGGCCCCGGTCCACTTCGACCAACACTACTCGGAGCAGACCGAGTTCGGCAAACCGCTGGTCGATTCCACCCTCACCCTGGCCATCGTCACCGGCCAGAGCGTCACCGACATCTCCCAGAACGTCTTCGCCAATCTCGGCTGGGACGAGGTCACCCTTCCCAACCCGCTCTTCGAGGGAGACACCCTTTATTCCCAATCGGAAGTCCTTGCCAAGCGGGAGTCGAAGTCGCGGCCGAACCTTGGCATCGTCACCGTCAAGACCACCGGCTTCACTCAGAAGGGCGACATCGTGATCAGCTTCAAACGGACGCTGATGGTGTACAAGAAGGGGCACGAGCCCAAGATCGCCCGGCTGGAGCCCAAAGCTTAGCTAATTGACATTGTTGGCCTATTTGACTACGATCCCAAGGCTGGACCAATCATCACGGAGGACGCTTTTATGAGTAGCAAACCGACCAGGGAGGCGACCTGGAAACTTGTCGAGGAATACCTGCCCAGCGACCAGATGAGAAGACACTCTCTCGCGGTGGAGGCGGTGATGCGCCATATGGCGAAGAAGTACGGCGAGGATGAAGAGATGTGGGGCCTGATCGGCCTCGCGCACGACATCGACTACGAGCGCCATCCGGAGGAACACTGTCACAAGGCGCCGGAAATCCTGAAGAACGCAGGGTGGCCGGAGGATTACATCCGCGCGGTGATTTCCCACGGCTGGGGGATCTGCAGCGACGTCGAACCGCTTACCAACCTGGAGAAGACGCTCTTCACCATCGACGAATTGACCGGGTTGGTGGCCGCCTCCGCGCTGGTGCGTCCCTCCAAGAGCATCCTCGACCTTCCCGTCAAGAGCGTCACCAAGAAGTGGAAGGACAAGGCCTTCGCCGCCGGCGCCGACCGTTCCATCATCGAGAAGGGCGCCGCCATGATGGGAGTGGAGCTGAACGACTTGATCGCCGACACCATCGAAGGGATGAAGAGCGAGGCGGAGGCCATCGGTTTGAAAGGGAACCTCTAGACGCAACAGGAGACTGCACCTCTTCTCATGCGTCCCCTCCCCCGGAGGGGGAGGGACAGGGAGGGGGGCTTTGCCTTCTGCCCGCTCCCTTCCCCCCTCCCAACCTCCCCCCTCCGGGGGGAGGAGATGGACAACGACGCAGATAGACAGGAGGATCACCCATGTCTGCATTCCGCCCGCGCGGGCCGAGGAACGTGCCGCCCAAGAGCGCCGAGGAGATCGACGAACTGGTGCGCAAGATGCGTGGCGAGCAGCAGCGCCCCGAGAACTACCGGGAGAAGTCGCTCAAGATGCATGGCTGGATCTGCGCCAAGTGCGGGCGCGAGTTCGAGCTCTCCAACCTGCACCTGTTGACCGTGCACCACAAGGACGGCAACCACAACTACAACCCGCCCGACGGCAGCAACTGGGAAAACCTCTGCGTCTACTGTCACGACGACGAGCACAGCCGCACTATCCTGGCGGACTACCTCGAAGGCAAAGACAAGAAGTAAAGGCCTAACCATTGGGAGATTATGGGAAGTCTGGGAGGTTTGGGAAGTTATGGGAGAGGAAAGCAGCTTCCTATGATTCCTCAGATTTCCTCAGATTTTTTCCGTGGCCAATGGTTTTGGTTTTGACTGCATAACCAATGGAAGGAAGGAAGAATTCATGCTGCACCTGAAGAAACTCTCCAAAGACTTCGCGGGCAAGCCGCTTTTCACCGAGATCAACTGGCACCTGAAAAAGGGCGAGCGCGTGGGCCTCGTCGGCGAAAACGGCGCCGGCAAGTCGACGCTGATGCGCATCATCGCCGGCGAGGTCGAAAGCAGCAGCGGCGAGATCCAGATCACCCGCGGCGGCACGGTCGGCTATCTCCCCCAGGACGGCATCGTGGCCAAGGGACAGCCGCTCTTCGCGGAGGTGATGACGGCACTGTCCGAACTGCAGGACATCGAGCGGGAGATCGGCGAGCTGACGGCCCGCCTGGAGCACGAACCGCACGACGCGCCGGGACACGATCAGCTCCTGGACCGCTTCGGCCACCTCCAGGAGGAGTTCCGTCTCAAGGGTGGCTACGCCATGGAGAGCGAGGTGGGGAACGTCCTCACCGGTCTCGGCTTCTCCCCCGCCGACTGGGACAAGGAGTGCGGCGAGTTTTCCGGCGGCTGGCAGATGCGCATCGCGCTGGCCAAGCTGCTGCTGAAAAAACCGAACGTGCTCCTCCTGGACGAACCGACCAACCACCTGGACATCGAGGCGCGCAACTGGCTGGAAGGCTACCTGCAGGGCTACCCCTACTCCGTGATGCTGGTCTCCCACGACCGCTTCTTCCTGGACCAGGTCTGCTCGCGCATCGCCGAGGTCTGGAATCACGCCATCACCGATTACCACTGCAACTACAGCAATTATCTGGTGCAGCGTGAGGAGCGGGTCTCCGCCCTGCGCGACGCCAAGCGGCGCCAGGACGAGGAAGTGGAGAAGATGGAGGATTTCATCTCCCGCTTCCGCTACAAGGCCGACAAAGCCGCCATGGTGCAGTCGCGCATCAAGCAACTGGAAAAGATCGAGCGCATCGTGCTCCCCCCGGAGCGCAAGAAGATCCATTTCCGCTTCCCCTCCGCCCCCAAAAGCGGCAAGACCGTGATGGAGCTTACCGGAGTGGTCAAGGCCTACGGCAGCAACGTGGTGCTGAACCAGGTCGACCTCACCGTGGAGAGCGGCGAGAGGATCGCGCTGGTCGGACACAACGGCGCCGGCAAGTCGACCCTGATGCGCGTCCTGGCCAACGCCGACGTCACCTCCGGCACCGTGAAGGACGGCCACAACGTCATCAAGGACTACTTCGCCCAGGACCAGGCCCAGGAGCTGGACGCCTCCCGCTCGGTCTACGACGAACTGCTGGCCGACGCCCCCTACGACATGGTGCCGCAGCTGCGCGACATCCTGGGCGCCTTCCTCTTCTCCGGCGACGACATCCACAAGAAAGTCGGCGTCCTCTCCGGCGGCGAAAGAAACCGGCTGGCGCTCGCCAAGCTTTTGCTGCGTCCCACCAACCTGCTCCTGATGGACGAGCCCACCAACCACCTCGACCTGTTCAGCAAGGACGTGCTCCTCGAGGCGCTCAAGCACTTCGGCGGCACCGTGGTCTTCGTCTCCCACGACCGGCATTTCATCGACGGCCTGGCCACCCGGGTGGTCGAGGTCGGCGGCGGCAAGCTGGAAAGCTTCTACGGCGACTACGAGTACTACCTGGAAAAGACCGCCGGAGCGGCGGGAGCGCCCGGGCAGGACGGCCTGGGGCGGCTCACCCCCGCGAAGGGGGAGGAGAAACCGGCCGCGCCGGTAGACGAGGAACCGGAGCAGCGCCTGTCCCGCCAGCAGCAGCGCGAGCAGGACAAGCAGCGCCAGAAAGAAGAGCGTGCCCGCGAACGCAAACTCGCGGAGATAGAGGAAAAGATCGGCGTGAAGGAAGGGGAGCTCGCCCAACTGGAGGAGGAGATGGCGGCGCCGGAGTTCTTCGCCAACCACGAGGCGGCCCGCGTCGCCGGCGAACGCCATGCACAACTGAGCGCCGAGATCGCCTCCCTGTACGAAGCGTGGGAGGCTATCTAAACAGGCAGTTCCGGGTTGACAGGGGGCGCTTCTCCAGTAATCTATAACAGTTCGCGCCCTCAACCCAAGTATCCGGAAATACTGCCATGACAGAGAACATTACCATCAACATGCCGGAGATCGTCCCGCTGTATCCCCTGCGGGAGATCATTGCCTTCCCCTACATGGTCTTCACCATCTTCCTGAAACAGGAAGACATGCCCCCCTTCGAGGAGGCGGTGCTCTTCAACAACCTGGTGGCCCTGGTGAAGTTGAAACAGGAGCCGACCGGCGAGTTGTTTTCGGCGCTGCACGAGATCGGGACGCTGTGCAAGGTGGTGCAGATCAACAAACTTGCCGGTGGCGGCGCCAAGGTGGTGCTCGAAGGGGTGATCAGGGTCCGGGTGCTGGCCATCGTGCAGCAGACCCCGGTGGCGCTGTCACGCCTCGAACCGGTGCGCGAATTCGCCGAGAAGTCGATGGTCTCGGAGGCGCTGGTGGGGAGCCTGAACGCCCTGCTGAAAATCGCCCTCTCCTACGGCCGTCCCCTCCCCGACGACGTCATGAAGATGATCGACTTCATCGACAACCCCGCGCGCCTCTCCGATCTGGTGGCGCTCTACCTGAACCTCCCCATCGACGAACTGCAAAAGCTTTTGGAGACCACCGATCCGCTCGAGCGGCTCAAGAAGGTCTACATGCACCTGACCAACGAGGTGCAGCGGCTGCAGATCAAGGGCGAGGTGCAGGCCGAGGTCACCAAGAAGGTCGGCAAGAGCCAGAAGGAATTCCTGCTGCGCGAGCAGATGAAGCAGATCCAGGAGGAGTTGGGCGAGGAGGATTCACGCCAGGGCGAGACCAACGAGCTCAGGAGCAAGATCGAGAGCGCCAAGATGCCCGAGGACGTCCGCAAGATCGCCGAGAAGGAGATGCGGCGGCTGGAGCGGATCAACCCGGCGTCACCCGAGTACACCGTCTCCCGCACCTACCTCGACTACCTGACCACCATCCCGTGGCAGACCAGCACCCCGGACAACAAGGACATCAACCAGGCCGAGGCGGTCCTCAACGAAGACCACTACGACCTCAAGAAGGTGAAGGAAAGGATCCTCGAGTATCTGGCGGTGCGGGCCCTGAAAGACAAGATGAAGGGGCCGATCCTTTGCTTCGTCGGCCCTCCGGGGGTCGGCAAGACCAGCCTGGGCAAGTCCATCGCCCGCACGCTGGGGCGCAAGTTCATCCGCATCTCGTTAGGCGGCATGCGCGACGAGGCCGAGATCCGCGGACACCGGCGCACCTACATCGGCGCCCTCCCCGGCCGCATCATCCAGGAGATCAACCGCGCCGGCTCCAACAACCCCGTCTTCATGCTGGACGAGGTGGACAAGATCGGCGCCGACTTCCGCGGTGACCCGGCCAGCGCCCTTTTGGAGGTGCTGGATCCGGAGCAGAACTTCTCCTTCACCGACCATTACCTGGACGTCCCCTTCGACCTGACCAACGTGATGTTCATCACCACGGCCAACCAGCTCGACCCGATCCCGGCCCCGTTGAAGGACCGCATGGAGGTGATCACCCTCTCCGGCTACACCGACGAGGAGAAGCTGAACATCGCCAAGAAGTACCTGATCGCCCGGGAGGTCGAGGAGAACGGGCTGGCCAAGATGGTGCCGGAATTCACCGACGAGGCGATCTACCGGATCACCCACGACTACACCCGCGAGGCCGGGGTCAGGAACCTGCAGCGCAACATCGCCTCCGTCTGCCGCAAGATCGCCAAGGAAGTGGCCCAGGAGAAGCCGCTGCGCACCCTGGTCGATCCCGAAACGGTAGCCGAACTACTCGGTCCGCCGAGGTTCTTCGACGAGGTCGCCTCCGAGAAGGACCGGGTCGGGGTAGCCACCGGGCTTGCCTGGACCGAGAGCGGCGGCGACATCATCTTCGTGGAAGCCACCAAGATGAAAGGGAAGGAAGACCTGATCCTGACCGGGTCACTGGGCGAGGTGATGAAGGAATCGGCCCGGGCCGCCCTCTCCTTCGTCAAGGCCAACTGCACCGAACTGGGCATCGAGAAGAAGGCCTTCGACGACACCACGCTGCACATCCATGTTCCCGCCGGGAGCATACCCAAGGACGGTCCCTCGGCCGGCATCACCATGGCCACCACCATCGTGTCGCTCTTCTCCGGACGCCCGGCAAAGCGCGACGTCGCCATGACCGGCGAGATGAGCCTCACCGGCCGGGTGCTCGCCATCGGCGGACTGAAGGAAAAGGTGCTCGCCGCCCGCCGCGCCGGGGTGAAAAAGGTGCTGGCGCCGGCCAAGAACAAGAAGGACCTGGAGGATATCCCAGAAAACGTGAAAGATGAGCTGCAGTTCTTCTTCGTGGAGGACATCCGCGAGGTGTTCGCACAGGCGCTCAAGTAGGCTGCCTTAAGGGGACAGGCACCTGGCGGAGCCAGTCCTAAGGGGACAGGCACCTGGCGGAGCCAGTCCCCTCTCAACATTGCGCCACATCCCAATCCCGCGGGAGCACCTCCCGCGGGATTTCTTGTCTGCAAGCCCCTTGCGCTTCAAAAGGACAAATGTTATCTTTTTTCTCGCTTCACATTAAAACCAACGAGCCGAGGTAGTCATGAAGTCAGTAGCAAGATGCCTGGTTGCCCTTGCCATCCTGGTCAACGCCGCCACATGCTTCGCCCAGGGGCTGGCCGAGCGGGTGCAGGAGCACACCCTGAAAAACGGGATGAAGCTTTTGATGGTGGAGCGGCACAACTCCCCCACCGTGGCGGCCTGGATCCGCTTCAAGGTAGGAAGCGTGGACGAGCGCAGCGACGAGCGCGGACTGGCCCATCTCCTGGAGCACATGCTCTTCAAGGGGACCAAGACGCTGGGGACCCGCGACTACGCCGCGGAGAAGCCGATCCTGGACAAGATCGAGGCGACCGCCCAGCAACTGATGGCCGAGAAGGTCAAGCGCGAGCAGGCCGACCCCAAGAAGATCGAGAAGCTGACCGCGGAACTGGCCGCCCTGGAGAAGGAGGCGGAAAAGTACGTGGTCAAGGAGGAGTTCGCCGACATCTACTCGCGTAACGGCGGCTCCGGCTACAACGCCTTCACCAGCAAGGACGGCACCACCTACCTGATCAACATCCCCGCCAACAAGCTGGAGCTCTGGGCAGCCATCGAGTCGGACCGGATGCAGAATGCGGTGCTCCGCGAGTTCTACACGGAGCGGAGCGTGGTCATGGAGGAGCGGCGCCGCTCCTATGACGCCGAGCCGGAGGGGAAACTCTGGGAGACTTTCCTCGCCGATGCCTTCAACGCGCACCCCAACGGACAGCCCACCATCGGCTGGATGTCCGACATCGAGAACCTGACCCGGACCAAGGCCGAGAACTTCCTGCACAAGTACTACGCCCCCAACAATGCCATCGTGGCCATCGTCGGGGACATCGATCCCCAGAAGACCATCGCGCTGGTCGAGCGCTACTTCGGCGCCATCAAGCCGGGGACCCCGGTGCCGCCGGTGGCGGTCACGGAACCCGAGCAGTCGGGCGAGAAGCGGACCGAGGTGATCGGCGATGCCGAGCCGGAGTTGATGATCGGCTACCACAAGCCGACCCTCCCCGCGCCCGACGACTACGTCTTCGACGTCATTGACATGCTGCTCACCAACGGCCGCACCTCCCGGCTGTACAAGAAGCTGGTCCTGGAGCAGAAGCTGGTCACCTCGGTGTCGTCGTTCGGGGCGCCCGGCAGCCGCTACCCCAACCTCTTCATCATCAGTGCGACACCGCGCGCGCCGCACACGGTGGCCGAAGTGGAGCAGGCGATCTACCAGGAGCTGGAGCGCCTGAAGACCGAACCGATGACCCACGAGGAGCTGCAGCAGATCCTGAACCAGCTCGAGTTCGAAGAGTCCCGCCAGATGGCCTCCAACGGCGGCCTGGCCCGCAACCTCACCGAATACGAGGCCATCGCGGGCACCTGGCGCTACCTGATCGAACACCGCCAGAGGGTGGCCAAGATCACGCCCGAGGACGTGATGCGCGTGGCCAAGCAGTACTTCACGCGCCAGAACCGCAACGTCGGCTACCTCACCAAGGCTGAAGGGGGACAGTAAGTAATGAGTTCAATCAGCAATCGCTTGTTCAGCAAATCAACCCTGGTCCGTCTGGCGACCTTTGCTTTCCTGCTCGCCGTCGGCATCCCCGAGGCCAATGCCTTCCGGTCCAGCGCCATAGCCGAAGCGAAGGTCGACGCAGTCAGGGGGCCGCAGGCTGCGGCGCCGGCCGACCCGCGCACCATGACCTTCCCGCAGCTGAAGTTCCAGATCCCCAAGACGGAGCGCGTGCAGCTGAAAAACGGCATGATCGTTTACCTGCTGCAGGACCGCGAGCTCCCGATCGTGAACCTGACCAGCTACCTGAACGTCGGCAGCATCTACGAGCCGGACGCCAAGGTGGGGCTTGCCTCCCTGACCGGCGCCACCCTGAGAAGCGGCGGCACTCTGAAGACCCCGCCCGAAAAGCTGGACCGGGAGCTTGAGTTCATGGCCTCCTCCATCGAGTCCGGCATGAACGCCGACAATGCCAACGTCTCCTTCTCCACGCTGTCCAGGAACCTGGACCGCACCCTCACGCTCTTCGCCGAGGTGGTCCGGGAGCCCGCTTTCGATCCGGCCCGTTTCGAGCTGGCCAAGAGCCACGCCATCGAAGGGATCAGGCGCCAGAACGACGACCCCAAAGGAGTCGCCGGGCGTGAACTGACCCGCGCCATCTACGCAGGGCACCCGCTCGGGCGCATTCCGACCGTCGCCACCGTGAACGCCATCACCCGCGACGATCTGATCGCCTTCCACAAGCGCTACTTCTACCCGGCCAACATGATCCTGGCCGTCTCCGGCGATTTCGACCGGACCGACCTGCTCAGGAAACTGGAGGCGATCTTCGGCGACTGGCCCAACCAGAGCGCCCCCTTCCCGGTAGTGCCCAAACCCAACGAGGAGATGACCCCGGCGGTGCTGCACGTGCAGAAAGAGGTGAACCAGTCGGTGATCCGCATGGGGCACATCGGCATCGACAAGAACAACCCGGACCTCTATGCCATCAAGGTGATGGATTATATCCTCGGCGGCGGCTTCACCTCGCGACTCACCCAGGAGATCCGCTCCAACCAGGGGCTTGCCTACAACGTGGACGCCTACTTCGACCCGGGGCGCCGCTTCAAGGGTCCCTTCATAGCCGAGACCGAGACCAAGGTGGAGTCGACGGCACGCACCATCAAGCTCTTGGAATCCCTCATCACCGGGATGACGCAGGCCGAGGTCTCCGAGGCGGAGCTGCAACTGGCCAAGAACGCCATCATCAACTCCTTCATCTTCGCCTTCGAGAAGAGCAGCGCGGTGGTGGCGCAGCAGGCGCGCCTGGAGTTCTACGGCTATCCCAAGGGATACCTGGACAACTACCGCGACAACATCGCCCGCGTCACCCGCGCCGACGTGCTGCGGGTGGCCAAGCAGTACCTGCGCCCGGACGCCATGAAACTGGTGGTGGTCGGGGACGAGAAGAAGTTCGACCAGCCGCTTTCGGTGTTCGGAAAGGTGCAGGAAATCAAGCTGAACAACAGCAAATAGGAGGAAGTTATGGCAACGTGGAAATGCAAGAGCTGTGGATTCACCAAGGAAGGTCGCTGCAAGCCGCAGAAGTGCCCGCAGTGCCAGGAGAAGGGGAACTTCGAGAAGGCTGAGGAATAGGCAGAGGCGGAGTTGCAAAAGGGCGAATAATTATTCGCCCCTACAAAAGCAAATGAAAAGCCCGACCGGCAACGCGCCGATCGGGCTTTTTTTGTCCATGTCCCCTCTACCCCTGGGAGAGGGTGGCCGAAGGCCCGGAGGGAGAGGGAGTTACACTCGCTGGAGGGTTAACAGCTGGCCAGTGGGCCGTTCAGGGCTAGTCCCCCGTGAACACCGGCGGCCGCTTCTCGAGGAAGGCCTTGATCCCTTCGGCATAGTCCTTACTGTCGTAGACCGTGCGCCGAAGCCCCTGCACCCGCTCGAAGGTGAGCGGCGAAAGGGGATGCGCGCTGGCCAGAAGCCTGATCTGCTCCTTGATCACCCCGATGGAGAGCGGGCTGTTCCTGGTGATCTTGTGGGCCATGCTGTAGGTGAACTCTTCGAGCTCCTCAGCTTCGACGAGGTGATTCAAAAGCCCCGCCTTGCTCGCCTGCTCCGCCGAGAGCGGCTCCGCCGTAAAGAACATCTCCTTGGCGAAGTTGACCCCCATGATGTTCATGAAGTGCAGGATGCCCGAGACGTTGTAGGGGACGCCGATCTTCGCCGGCGTCATGCAGAACGAGGAGCTGGGGCAGCCGATCAGGATGTCGCAGGACAGGGCAAGGTCGCAGGCGCCCCCCCAGACGCTCCCCTCGATCATGGCGATGACCGGGATGGGGAGGCTCTGGATGGAGCGCAGCACGGTCACCAGCGGGTCGTGGTAGGAAAGCGGATCACGCCCCGGCAGCGGCAGCTCGTGCACGTCGTGCCCGGCCGACCAGACTTTGGACCCCTTCGGGGCCCGGATCACCAGCACCCTCATCCTCCCCTTCTGGAGCGCGCCGATCGACTGCAGCATCTCGTCGATGAGCGCGCCGCTGAGCATGTTGCGGTGCTCGGGGTCGTTGAAGGTGATGGTCCCTACGTTGTCCTGCAGTGCCGTGTTGATGACCGCCATTGCTCTCCCCTCTCTTTCATTGATGCGATAGATAAGGGCGCTCCGGTTGATCAAGCGCCAGTTCTGATTCTAACAGGTAACTGGCAAAAATCAGAAGCCGGTCTGCAAAACGTTCATTAGCTGGTCGAGCCGGTATCCGGCCGCCGCCGCACTTTCCTTCATCAGGGTTGCCACTGCCTTGGCCGGCAGCTCCTGCGCCTTGCCGGACTTGGCTTCGGCGCCAACCTCCGCGTATGGCTCAACCTGCGCCAGCCAGTCCACCAGCAGCTCGAAGCGCTCCTTGTTGAACCACTGCGCCCCGTCGCTTTCATGCAGGAACAGGAAGCGGGCCGCCGCCGGGTCCGAGAAGAGGGCGGCCGAGCAGCGGGTCACGCCGATGACGCGGCAGTTGGCCAGGAAGGCCTCGTGCCGCAGCAGCAGCCCGAGCAGCTTGCCGAAGGCGCGCGGGGGGAGATCGACGACCTGTTCCGGTTCCGCCGGGGGGAGCGTCTGGAAGACCTGCACCAGCGGGTGCACCAGGCCGAACTCCTCGAACAGCTGCACGCTCTCGGCCTCCCGCAACCCGCCCGTCCTGTGCAGTGCCTGGAAGGCACACAGCAAAAGCCACTCGGCGGGCAGCAGGGCCCCTTCCTCCATCGATTGCAGGGCCTGCAGGAACTCGGTGCCGAAGATCCCGAGCAGGGCGCGCTGCGCCTTCTCCGGGGCCTCCGGCGCCAGCGCCTTATAGAAGGCGGCCAGCAGGGGCTCCAGCGGGGCGATGCGGGTCTGCGGCGCGACGCCCGGCTCCTGCAGCACCACGGCCGCCTTGGTCAGGAACAACCTGAACGACTCGTGCAGGGCGCCGTAGCGCACCTTCTTCACCTCTTCGTCCAGGTTGTCGACCCCGGCGCCGTTCAACCGGTGGCAGAGCGCCCCCCAGGTGCCGTAATCGTCGTCGTAGATCTCGTTGAAGTCGAGGAAGGCGTGATACTCGTAGGCCCCCATCTCGACGTAGAGCCCCTGGTCGCAGAGGTCGCGTCCGTTTCTCAGGTAGCAAAGGCCGGAGGCGTAATCGCGGAAGCTGTAGTAATGGCGGCCGTCACGCTTGAAACTGAGCGCATCGCCCAGGGTGGTCTGCGCCAGGGATGTGCCGCCGGAGGCGTTCTTCCTCAACACGGCGCAGGAGGTGCGGATCCAGCCGGCGGTGGAGGCGTAGGCGTTGTGGAACAGGATCAGGCCGCGCTCGCCGTCGTTTCTGTTGGAGTAGGCGAAGACGTTCTCGTTGACGCTGTGCCCGGAGTAGAAGTCGTACAGCGTGAACTGCTCGCTGCCGGAGAAGATGTGGCGCCGGCGCATGAGCGGGAAGATGTCGCTTTCGTGACGGGCCACCAGGTGCTGGTCCACCGGCTCGTCCCAGTAGGCGCGCCGGTATTCCATGCCGTACTTCTCGTGGAACCCCTCGATCTGCCCGTGGCCGAACATGGGGAGGCCGGGCATGGTGACCAGGAGCACGGTGGCGCCGAAGTATTTCCCCTCCTTGCCGAACTGCTCCACGGCGGTGCGCTCGTCCGGGTTGTTCATGAAGTTCACGAAGCGCTTCAGGATCTCCGGTTCGAACTCGAGCACGTTCTTCACCGTCTGCCGGTACTTGGCGTTCTCCTCCATCTTCAGCATGTTCATGAAGGCGGAGTTGTAGACGCGGTGCATGCCGAGGGTCCGGACGAAGTACCCTTCCATGAGCCAGAAGGCCTCGGCCAAGAGCAGGGTGTCGGGCGCTTCCACCGCCACACGGTCCACCACCTCGCGCCAGAACTCGGTCGGGAAGACCTCGTCGAAGCTGGCGCGGTCCATGCCGTGCTCGGCGCGCGAGGGCACGCCCGAGCCGTGGCCCGGCAGCGGATACCACAGGCGCTGGTAATGTTTCTTGGCCAGGGTCATGGCGGCGTCGAAGCGGATGATGGGGAACTGGCGCGCCACGTGGAGGATGGTGCCGATGACCGCCTCGCGCACCGCCGGGATCAGGTAGTTCAGCTGGGCCGTATCGTTCCAGGGGGTGGAGGTGCCGTCGTTGCCGTGGTAGATGTAGCGCACCCGGCCGTTGCCGCGGTCCAGGTGCTTGAAGACCACCGCCGCGTCGCGCTTGTCCCAGTAGCCGTCCTCGATGAACAGGCCGATGCGCCCGTCGGGCGAGAGGTCGGGGCCGTTGAACTGGTAGTCGGGGTACGGCGGGTAATCGAGCTGGATGAACCAGTCCGGGTGCTCGACGGTCCACTTCGAGTAGAGGCCGGTGTGGTTGGGGACCATGTCGCTTGCCAGGCGGATGCCGCGGGCGGCGCAGCGCTGGCGCAGGTTCTCCAGCGCCCACTCGCCGCCGAGGTCGTGGGCGATGACGTAGTCGTAGAGCGAGTAGGCCGAGGAGATCGCCTCCTGGTTGCCGGCGATGCGCTTGATCTGCTGCGACGAGGGGGAGCGCTCCCAGACGCCGATCAGCCAGAGCGCGCTGAAGCCGTAGCGGGCGAGGCGGTCCAGCTCCGCGTCCGGGATCTGGTCCAGGGTGCGCACCTCGGTCTGGTAGGTCTTGGCGAGCTGCCCCAGCCAGACGTACACCATCTTGGCGATCATCACCACGTTGGCCATCCAGTCCGCGTCCTGGGAGAAGCGCTCGTACTCGGGGTAGTCGTCGCCGCCGCGCTCTCCCCGGCCGAAGCGGAGCACCTTGGGCTCGCCGGGGCCGCCGAAGAAGGCGCGCCCCTCCTGGGAGACGATGTCCAGCGCGGTGACCAGTTCGGTGAGGAGCTCCGGCGGGAGGATGGCGGCCCAGTGCTCCCGGATGTAGGCGATCTGCCCGGAAAGCGAGTCCGGGGCCGCCTTCATGGGCGCCCGCAACAGTTCCGGCAGGGAGACCCCCATCGGTTGAAAGGGGGGCGCCTGGGCCAGGCGCCGGTCCAGTTCCGAGGTTACCTTGGGGTAAGGGGACGACTCGGCCAGTTGCGAGGCGTCGAACAGGCGGCGGAACTGGTCCAGGGCCCGGTTCTCGCCGTTTAACAGCATGAGCAGCAGTTCCGCCGCGAGCGCCTGTCGGCGGCTGCGTTCCTCGTCATCGCCGGCCATGAACCCCTGCGGGGTGTCGTTGCCAAGGACCATCTGCTGCGACGGGAACAGCTCCATGAAGCGCTGCAGCGCCGCCCCGGCGTCGCCGCCGAACTCGGGATACCCCGCCTGGGCCATGGCCGCGGCCACGATACCGGGCTGCTGGTTGGCGCAGTACTGCCCTATCACGTACCGGTACACCCGGCTCAGGATGGAATAAAGATGCAGCAATCCCGGCATGATGGCGGTCTCGTGCGGCGCCAGCTGCTTGTTCAGCTTACCGGCCAGGCGACGCGCGTAGATGATGCCGGGCACGTCCCCCAGTTCCTGGAGCATGGTGCGCAGGGCGACCCTATCGCCGCAGGCGGCGGAAATCTGGATCTGAAACGGGAAATAATCGGAGTTAATAAACCTCTGCTTCATCAAGCACCTCGTCTGCCCAACTGTAGTGGTGGACCGCTCCGGGCCGAGCGGCACGGCTAGATATGATACATTGGAAATGCCCCACTGTCTTTAAAAAAAATATTATTAAATTACGCAAACCGGCTTTTCTACCTTCACTCGCTCTGGCATTTGGCCTTGACACTGTTGCCGATTTCACCTAAACCTAGTGCTGAGTTAGCAAAAGCACCGTGTTGCATAGGATAGTGCCATCGTAGCTTCCAGCCTCAAAGATATCTTCCGGCGGCAGCGCAAACTCTGCCTCGCACTGCTGCTGATAGTCACCCTGGTACCCATCACCCGTTTTTCCCGGTTCCTGCTGTTTCCTCCCGGCGACGGCAAACGCGTGGAGATCGTCGAACTAGGCAAGGGGCGCCCGCTCAAAGCATTGGCCGGCGACCTCGAGGCGCGCCGTATCCTTTCCAGCGCCCGCCTCTTCACCCTCTACGCGCGCCTCAAGGGGGGCGACGCCCGGCTCAAGGCGGGTTACTACCAGTTCGACGACGGCATGCGCCCGAGCCAGATCCTCGCCAAGATGATCAGCGGCGAGGTGTACCAGCGCGTCTTCGCCCTTCCCGAGGGGTACTCCAGCTACCAGGTGGCGGAGATGCTTGAGAAACGCGGCATCTTCCCCAAGGAAAACTTCCTCGCCGCCTGCCGCGACGCGGCGCTGCTCAAGGAACTGGGCATCGACGCCGCCAGCGTCGAAGGATACCTCTTCCCCGGGAGCTACAACATCCTGCCCGGCAAGACGGAGCTGGAGGTGGTGCGCGAGATGGTGCAGCGGCAGCAGGCATTCCTCAAGGAATCGGTGGACGGCCGGGCCAGGGCCAAGGGGGTCCCGGTGCAGCAGTTGCTCATCCTCGCCTCCATGGTGGAGAAAGAGGCGGTGCTCCCCGCGGAGAAGCCGCTCATCGCCGCGGTGTTCCAGAACCGCCTGCGGCTCGGCATGCGGCTGCAGAGCGATCCCACCGCGCTGTACGGCGTGCGGGCCTTTGCCGGCAAGGTGAGACGGGAGGACATCCTGAAACCGACGCCGTACAATACCTACCTGATCCCGGCCCTCCCGCCGGGCCCGATCGGCAACCCGGGCAAAGACGCCATCGAGGCGGTGCTCAACCCCGCCGCGGTCTCCTATCTCTATTTCGTCGGACGCGGCGACGGCAGCCACCAATTCTCCAACGACCTCTCGTCTCATAACCAGGCGGTGCAAAAATACCTCAAAGCGCCTGCCGCGGCCGTGCAGGGAGGAAGCTAGATGACGGGCAGCATTCTGCTGGTGGAGGACAACGAGAAGCTCGCCGCGATGCTGCGCACCGTACTGGAAGGGCGCGGGCACCAGGTGAAGGGCGCCGCCAGCGGCGACGCCGCCCTTGCGCTGCTGCAGGCGCAGCGCTTCGGCCTTATGGTGCTGGACCTGAAACTGCCCGGGATGAGCGGCGTGGCGCTGCTGCAGCGGGTGCGCCGCAGCGCCGCGCTGAAGGAACTCCCGGTGGTGATCATGACCGGGGTGTTCCGCGGCGAGGAGTACGCCCGCGCCGCCGGCAAGCTCGGCGTCAAGGCCTACCTGGAAAAGCCCTTCGGTAAGGACGACTTTCTGAAAGCCGTGCAGGGCGCCCTGGAGCAGGGCCCGGCCCGCAAGGGCATCGCCCGGCTGCTCCTGGACCTCTACCGCAGCGGCGCCAACGGCATGCTGGAACTGCGCGGCGGGGCCAGGGTCTTCGTGGTCGGCGGCGAGCCCGCCAGCTTCTCGTCCCCCAGCTTCGTCCCGTTCCTGGTCTCCACCAGCCACCTGCAGCGCGGCGACCTGGAACAGTACCCGCCCGCCCGCCCGGGGCGCCTGCCGCTGGTGGAAGCCGGTCTGATCGGTTACGACGACCTCCTGGAGCAGTCCCGCCTGTTCCTGTTCCGCTCCCTCGTCGAGGCGCTGCTGCAGAACCAGTCGCCCCGGTTCACCGCCGACCTCGCCGGCATCGAACTCCCCCTCACCCCCGTCTCCGTGCCGCGCCTGCTGCACCATGCCGCCGGCGCCGCCAGTTTCGACCTTGCCCCGTACCTAGCCAGATGTGGCGCCCTCTGCCCGGTGCGCAGCACGGAATACTTCCGCCTGGTGAACCTGCTCAACATGGGACCGGAAGAGGTCGACCTGCTGCAGCAGCTCGGCCAGGGGAAAACGGTGCAGGCCATCCTCTCCACCTGCGACGCGCCCGCCCGGGGAGCGGCCCTCATCGACCTCATGGTGCGCCTGGGCATGCTGAACCTGTCCGCGGCGCCGGTTGCCGACCAGCAGCCCGATTTCCCGCAGAAGCTCCTGTTCAACCGCCCCATCGAGGAGGTCGCCGAGCGGCGGGCCGAGGCGGTCAACTTCGAGGACCTGGTCGACGAGGTATCGGAATCGATCGAACTGGTGGTCGGCAAGAAGGGGATGGCGGCGCCGCTGTCGGCGAGCGAAATCGACTTCGAGCAGGAAGTGCAGCGCGACTACGCCGCCATCCAGAACAAGAACTACTACGAGATCTTCGGCATGACTCCCGGCACCTTCAGCTTCGCCACGCTGAAAGAAGCCTACTTCGCCAAGACCCGCGAATACTCTCCCGAGAAGTTCATGCAGCTCTCCGGCGACACCCTGGGGCGCGCCCAGGACGTGCTCTCCCACTACGCCAACGCCTACAACACCCTCTCCAGCGTCATCGCCAAGGAGCGCTACGACGAGATGCTCAACGCCGACACCGTGGGGCTGGGGGGCAAGCGCGAGGACGAGCTGCAGGCGCGCATCCAGTTCCAGTCGGGCAAGGTGTTCCTGGAGATGGAGGATTACGGCAACGCCGAACGCGCCCTGCAGGACGCCTACACCCTCGACCCCGACGACGCCCAGACCAGCGCCTACCTCGCCTGGTCCATCTACAGGAACCCCGGCAACCAGCGCTCCCAGGGCGCCCTGGAGAAGTGCCGCATGCTCCTTTCCAAGAGCCTGCAGGCCGAGCGCAACGCCGACGCCTTCGCTTTCCGCGGCTGCATGCTGCTCGACGAAGGGCGGGACGGACTGGCCGAAGGGGAATTCCTGAAGGCCCTGAAGCTGAACCCGCACCAGCCGCAGGCCCAGGGGGGCATGCGCCTGATCAAGGAGCGCCGCGAGGCCGAGAAGAAGGGACTCTTCAAGCGCATCTTCGGCTGACCGCCGTCTCCTCCACCGCCAATCCCCCCCCGAGGCCTCATCACATGAGGCCTCTTCTTTTTTTTCTTCATGTGTTTCCCGCCCCACACCGTGTGCGCCCACTCCTTGCGCTGACTGCGATGGGAGAATGACCCATCCCGGCTAAGAGATCGGCTTGCCAAGCAATCATTAGCAGATATTATTTTAAAGTTTTTTAATACGGCCCCGATGAGGGGGAATGTGCGCCTAACGCGGCAGGGCGGCAGGGGAATTCCCCCCGCTCACCGCCCCGCTCCCCCCCTGCAGGCCCTACCCGAGAGAAGGAGGATGTCATGAAAAAGATGATTTTCCTGACCGTGGTGCTGATGATGCTGGCTCCGACGACACACGCCGCTGGGCCGGTGGGCGACGTGATCAAGATCGGCATGGTGAACGACCAGACCGGCGCCAACAAGGGCTCCGGGAGGGGTATGAAGGTAGGGGTCGAGGCCTACTTCAAGGCGGTCAACGCCAAGGGGGGCGTCAACGGCAGGAAGGTGGAACTGGTCTCCCTGGACGACCAGATGCTGACCGACAAGACCATCGACTGCCTGCTCAAGCTGGCCGACGAGCAGAAGGTGTTCGCGGTGGTGGGGTCGGTGGGAACCTCGAACTGCGTGGCGAGCCTTCCGGTGGTCAAGGAATACAAGCTCCCCTACATCAACCCGAGGACCGGGGCGACGGAACTGCGCACCCCGGTGGTCCGTGAGGTGTTCCACATCAGGGCGAGTTACCAGCAGGAGGTGGACCGCATCGTCGACCAACTGGTCAAGCAGGGGGCCAAGCGCTTCGCGGTCTTCTACCAGAACGACGGCCTGGGCACCGACATCCTCGCCTCCACCGAAAACGCGGTCAAGCGCCACGGCCTGGGCCTGGTCTCCAAGGGCTCCTTCGAGAGGAACACGGTCGCAGTCACCGCGGGCCTCGCCAGCATCATGGCCGGCAAGCCCGACGCCATCATCGTCGGCGCCGTCTACAAGCCGGGCGCGGAGTTCATCAAGATGGCGCGCAAGGAAGGGGTCAGCGCCTACCTCGCCTCCGGTTCCTTTGCCGGCGGCATGAACCTGGTCAAGGCGGTGGGACCGGGGGCCGCCGAGGGGATCATCATGAGCCAGGTGGTGCCCGAACTCGATGACCTCACGCTCCCCATCACCAGGGAGTGCAAGGAGGCCATCGAGAAGAACCCCGAGGACGTCGGCTTCAACTCGGTGAGCATGGAGGGGTGCATGGCCGCCAAGTCGATGATCATGGCCCTCGAGAAGGCCGGCAACCCGCCCACCCAGGCCGCCTTCATCCAGGCCTACGAGAGCATGAAGGGAACCGACATGGGCGGCATCAAGCTGACCTTCTCCCCGGACAACCACCAGGGGCAGGACAACGTCTACCTGCAGGTGGTCAAGGGGGACAAGCTCGTTTCCCTGAAGTAGGGAAAGGGGGCGGTGAAGAGCGGGCAACCGGTGCCGTGTCCTGCACGGCACCGGTTTTGTTGGTGCTGCAACCTACTCCGGGGGGGGCAATGACCGTCAAGAGCAAGCTTCTGGGCAATATCGCGCTGACCATCGTCGGCATTTCCGTCCTGGCCGGCATCGGGCTCTTTTCCATAGCCAAGGTCAAATCGAGCATAGAGATCCTGACCGGCAAGTCGACGCCGCTGCACCTGAAGATGCTGGAGCTGCAGCAGACGGTGGAAAAGGTTTCCGCGGACTTCATGCGGCTGGAGATGACCACAGAGCCGAACGAGGTGGCGCATCTCTCCGAGTCGATCACCACCCGCATCAAGAGGATGGAGGAGCTGAACGACCAGATCGTCAAGGGTGGCGCCGCCTCCAGCGGCGTGGACACCGCGGTGCTGCGCGACATCGAAAAGACCGTGGTCCAGGTCGCCTCGCAGAGACTCAAGGACATGACGCTCTTCAAGAACGAGATCGGCACCGTGAACTCGGAGCTGCAGAAGGCCGAAGCAAGCGTGGCGGGGTTACGCAAGCAGATCAGCCAGATGGGGAGCAGCGCCCTCTCCAACATCAACTCCTCGCAGGCCGCCAACCTCCAGGTCAACAGTTCCATCAAGAAACTCCTCACCCTGCAAAGCCGGCTCAAGGACATCAACATCATCCTGAGCGACCTGGAACTGGTCAAGAACAAGTTCAAGGTGGCGCCCCTCAGGGAGCGCCTGAAGAACACGGTGGAACTGACCCGCAACATCGAGGGGGACCCGGGGGACAACCCGGCCATCAAGGAGGTCAAGGGGGTGGCCACCGACATCCTGAACCAGATCGGCGCCGAACAGGGGGGGCTGGTGGCCCTCAAGCTGGAGATGCTCAACAACCCGGAGAAGGCGGACGCCGAGCAGTACGCCAACAAGGCGCACGAGATCATGAAGCCGCTGGAAGAGAACAGCAGGAAGATCTTCAACACCATCGACACCCTGGAGCTGCAGATCGTCAAGGACCGCAACAAGGTGGTTTCCTCGCTGGGCTTCCAGAACTCGGCCAACACCGTCATGGAGGCGGGAAGCAACATCAGCGTCGACGTGAAGGAGCTCAACTCCGGGGTGCGCCAGATCATGCTGAGCGCCACCGACGCCGAGGTGGGAAGGCTGGTCGCCACCCTGGCCCAGACACGCAAGAGGATCGAGACCAACATCGCCCTGGCAAGAAAGGTGCTGCTCGAATCGGGACAGAAGGAACTGGCGCAAAAGATCTCCGACGTCTCGGAAACCGTGCGCCGCGCCTCGTCTTCGATCCAGAAGATAGAGGCCACCAAGCTCGGGGTGATCAGGAGCAACGCCGCCATGCAGAGGGCGCTGGAGTCCGCGCGCGGCATCTCCCGCGAGCAGGCGCAAAAAAGCGAGGAGCAGGTGAAGAGCATCGGCGAGAACCAGCAGCAGATCCTGACCGGCGTGCGCAACGCGGTCGACAACGCCACCGTCCTCTCCTACGTCATGATCGGGGTCTCCGTCGCCGTGGTGCTGATCTCGCTGGTGATCAGCCTGCGCATCATCGCCTCCATCACCAAGCCCCTCTTCCATGCCAAGCTGGTCACCGCCGAGATCGCCGACGGCAACCTGACCAAACGCATCAAGACCGGCTCCAATGACGAGATCGGCGACATCTGCAACAGCATCAACAACATCGTGGTGCACTTCCACGAGGTGATCTCGCGGGTGTCGCACAACACCACCCAGGTCGCCTCGACCTCGACCGAGCTCTCCTGCGCCGCCGAGCAGATGGCGGCCGGCGCGGCCCGGGTCGCCGAGCAGGCGGCCACGGTGGCGACCGCCAGCGAGGAGATGGCGGCCACCTCCAACGACATAGCGGTCAGCTGCACCCAGGCCGCGGCCGGCTCCAAGCAGGCCAACGACGCCGCGGTCGCCGGCGCGGACGTGGTCAAGGGGACGGTGCAGGGGATGAACCAGATCGCCGAGCAGGTGCGCGCCTCCGCGGTCACCATCGGCGACCTGGGCCAGAAGTCGGAGCAGATCGGCGCCATCGTCAACACCATCAACGACATCGCCGACCAGACCAACCTTCTGGCCCTGAACGCCGCCATCGAGGCGGCGCGCGCGGGGGAACAGGGACGCGGCTTTGCCGTGGTGGCCGACGAGGTGCGCGCGCTGGCGCAGAGGACCGCCAGCGCCACCCGCGAGATCGGGGAGATGATCAAGGCGGTGCAGCAGCAGACCAAGGGAGCCATCGGCGTGATGCAGTCGGGGGTGAGCCGGGTCGAGGCGGGGACGGTCGAGGCGGCCAAGTCCGGGGCCGCCCTGGAGGAGATCCTGCAGCAGATCGGTTCGGTCACCCTGCAGGTGAACCAGATCGCCACCGCGGCCGAGGAGCAGACCGCGACCACGGTCGAGATCAGCAACAACATCCAGAGCATCAACGAGGTGGTACAGGACACGGCCAAGAACGCGCAGGAGTCGGCCTCTTCGGCGCTGCTTTTGTCACGGCTGGCGGAAGAGCAGCAAAAACTGGTGGGACAGTTCAAGCTGAGCGAATAGAAGGACGCGTGAGACTCCTCACGGCGGCGAAAGCTTCATCAGGGGTGGGCGCCCCAGCGCCCGCCGGCGACAGAGGTGGCAATCATGATCAAGATACTCCTCGAGAACCCGTTGATGCTTCTGCTCATGGTCGCGGCACTGGGTTATCCCTTGGGCAAGATCAAGGTGTACGGCATCACGCTCGGCGTCGGCGCCGTCCTCTTCGTCGGGCTCGCCTTCGGGATGCTCCACCCCGACATGAAGGCACCCGCCATCGTGTACATCATGGGGCAGGCCCTCTTCGTCTATACCGTCGGCCTCTCCGCCGGCCCCTCCTTCATCTCGACCTTCCGCCGCAACGGCGTCATGAACAACGGTCTCGCGGGTGTGGTGCTGTGCGCTTCGGCGGCGCTGTGCGTCGCGCTGCAGAAATACTTCGCCATCAAGCCCGGCATCGCCGCCGGCATCTTCTGCGGCAGCATGACCGCCTCGCCAGCCCTGGGCGGCGCCCTGGAATCGATTCGCCAGATCGCCCCGCCGGACATGCTGGAGGCGATGCTCGCCGAACCGGTGGTCGGCTTCTCGGTCGCCTATCCCATCGGTGTCATCGGTCTCATGCTGACCATCAACGTCTGCCAGAAAATCTGGAAAGTGGACTACCAGGCCGAGTTCAAGGTGCTGCGCAAGCCCGAGGACCGCAACTCGCTGGTGCACTGCACCATCAAGGTTCAGAAGGTGGATCCCCCCGACCTCACCGTTCAGGCCCTGAACGAGTCCAACAACTGCGAGATCATCTTCAGCCGGATCAAGCGCGGGGAAGAGTTCTTCTTCGCCGGTCCCGCCACGGTGCTCCAGGCGGGGGACCTGGCCATGGTCGCCGGAGCGCCGCATGAAATCGAGAAAATCGCCACCGTGCTCGGGGAAAGAAGGAGCAAAGAGCGCCTGGGCTTGGACCGCACCGAGTACGAGTACCGCAGGATCTTCGTCTCCAGCCCGCAGGCCATCGGGCGTACCATCGGCGAGCTGCACCAGGACCAGCGCTTCGGCGAGGTGATCACGCTGGTGCGGCGCGGCGACAACGAGTTCCTCCCCGAGGCCGAGATGGTCCTGGAACTAGGAGACGTGGTCAGGGTGCTGGCGCACAAGACCTGCATGGACGACGTCACCGCCTTCTTCGGCAACTCCTACCGCAGGGTCAGCGAGGTGGACGTGATGACCTTCAGCCTGGGGCTGGTGATCGGGCTGGTGCTCGGCCTGATCCCCTTCCCCTTCCCCGGCGGCGGCAGCATGCAACTCGGCTTCGCCGGGGGGCCGCTCATCGTCGGCATCCTGCTGGGCACCTTCGGCCGGACCGGCAAGATGGTCTGGAGCCTCCCCTACAGCGCCAGCATGGTGCTGAAACAGGTGGGGCTGGTGCTGTTTCTGGCCGGCATCGGGACCCGCTCCGGCTACAGCCTGCTCACCACCTTGAGCCACGGTGGCGGCGGCAGCATCTTCATCACGGGCGTCCTGGTCACCAGCGTCACCGCCTTTCTCGGCCTGTTCATCGCCCACAAGATCCTGAAGCTCCCCATGACGCTCGCGGTGGGCATCGTCGCCGGGATGCACACCTCGACGCCTGGGCTGGGCTACATCAAGGAGCAGACCGGCAACGACCTCTCCGACCAGGGATACGCCTGCGTGTTCCCGTTTGCCACCATCGGCAAGATCATCCTGGTGCACATCATCATGGTTTCGACGGGTCAGCTGTAACAACGCGGATGAGCCGTTGGTGAGGGCCGCGGGTGTCCCCCCCGCGGCCCTCTTTTTTGCTTGATCGATGCTGAACACCTCCTTGTACTTCGTATATGTTTGCTATACAGCAGCCGCCCCGCCGCGCGGCGCCCCTCTCCCCGTAAACCTCCGTCCATTCAGCACCTTACGCCCCACCTTACTGCCCCGGTGTATAACATCTTTATACAGGCGGGGGGCATGTCCGATGGCACGCCCAGCGGCATTACCCTGCAATAACAACATCTTACACTGCGCGTGAAAAATCAGGCACGGCTAATGCTAAAGAGAACTCGTGCCGGTTTATCCGTGGCAGCAGTACACGGCCGGCAGTCATGCCAGTCCCGGTAATTGAGCTCGCAGCAGAGTGATGATAAGAAGCCAATCCCACTACACGTCAAAGGAGGAAGCCATGAGATTCAAATCGGCGTTACTTGTGCTGGCCGCGCTAGCCGTAGGATCTTCCGCAGCATACGCCATCGAGCTGAAGGACATCACCTACCAGACCGACGGGGGGGGCAAGGTGGTCTTCAGCCACAAGAAGCACCTGAAGAAGAAAACCGACAAGAGCCCCAACGTCAGTTGCAAGGTGTGCCACGAGAATCCGCGCGCGGCAAAAACGAAATACACCATGGCCGACATGGAGAAGGGGAAATCGTGCGGCAAGTGCCATAACGGCAGCAAGGCCTTCAGCGTCGCCAAGTGCACCGCCTGCCACCAGGTCAAGAACATCACCTTCAAGGTAAAGGAAACCGGCCCGGTACTCTTCAGCCACAACAAGCACCTGAAAACGATGCAGTGCAACGCCTGCCATAACTCTCTCTACAAGACCGGCCCCAACAAGGCGGTCTCGATGGCGGAAATGGAGAAGGGGAAATCATGCGGTGCCTGCCACAACGGCAAGAAAGCCTTCAGCGTCGCCAAGTGCGATGGCTGCCACCCCTCCCCCAAGCAGGTCGTGTTCAAGGTGAAGGAGACCGGCCCCACCGTCTTCAGCCACAGTAAGCACGTCGAACTCTACAGCTGCAGTTCCTGCCATACCAAGGTGTTCCCGCTGGGTTCCGGCAAGCCGGTCACCATGGCGGCCATGGAGAAGGGGAAATCGTGCGGGGCCTGCCACAACGCGAAGGAGGCCTTCGCCGTGTCCCAATGCGACAAGTGCCATCCGGTCCGGGAGATCAAGTTCAAGGTGGCCGACGTCGGGGACGTCAAGTTCAGCCACAGCAACCACCTGGGCATGTACAAGTGCAAGGATTGCCACAGCGGCACCTTCCCGACCAAGCGCGGCGGCAGGCAGGTCTCCATGGACGAGATGAAGAAAGCGAAGTCATGCGGTGCCTGCCACGACGGCAAGGCCGCCTTCACCGTGAACGGCAACTGCGATTCCTGCCACCAGCACGGGTAGACAAAGCGCCTGCGTCACCCGTGATGGATAAAAAAAACCGGCCACTCGAAATCGAGTGGCCGGTTGTGCATGGAGGGCCGTTCCTGCACAGAAAGATCAATCGCGCAGACGTTCCAGACGGGCCGTTTCCTCCTTGATCGCCTTGGCGGTGTAGCAGACCACGAACCCGTGTTCCAGAAGCAGCAGGACAAGGCCGGCAAGGAACACTACCGGGAAGTAGGTGCCGGTCGTGTCACAGAAGGCATAGAGCGGGTAGAAAACGGCGGGAAGGCCGACGTTGTGCCAGCTGTACCCCGGCCTGCCGTCGCTCTCCCTGCGCCCTACGATCAGCACCAGGGCCGACAGCCACGACACTCCGAGGACCAGGTTGAGCAGGTCGGTGGACGGCAGAGGGCCGATGACCGCCTCCAGTTCAGCCTGGGCAACCGAGGCAACGTCCACCTGGCTGAGAGCCAGGGCCGCTGCGCTCAGCCCCAGGAAAAGCACCAGCCCCCACAATCCGCGGCGGGAAAGGACATGCAGCTGCTCAACGTTCTTGGCAACCTGTTCGTGACTCCAGGAAAGTTCGTTTCCCGTCGCGACCCGGGCCGTTTCCCGTATCGGCTTCGCCTTCAAATGCTCGATCAAATGATGTCCTGACATGGCCGTTCTCCTTTCCCAGACTCAGCAACCCTGTCCCATCAGTTGTGGCGCTGCTCCAGAAGCATCTGCTCGTATTCCGGATAATGCCGTACCGGCCGGTAGCCCGGGATGGCCACTTCCGGGGCCTTTTCCGGCTCCTCATGCTCTTCCACTTCTTCCCACCCGATCAGCATCGGCTTGATGTAGTCCCCCAGGGTCGCCAGGTAGACGTGCGTGCAGAGGAAGGCGAGCAGCGAGCAGGCCAGCAGGAAATGGAGCGCGACGATGAACTTGATGCCGCCCCACATGAGAACCAGCACGCGCAGCGGGGTCACGTTCAGCAGCAGGATCCCGGTGAGCCCGACCAGCGGCATGAGCACGAACATCACCGCCAGGTACGCCGACTTCTGCATCGGGTTGAATTTGTGGTCCGGCGTGGCATGATACGGGCTCGGCCGCCCCAGGAAGTACCAGAAGCAGTAGTAAAGGAGCTGGCGTACCAGGCCGTGCTTGATGTCCTCCTCGTCCGGGATGTACAGCTTGTCCAGCGTGTTCTTCACCATCTTGTAGTAGAAGAACCAGAACGAGAAGGAGATGGAAACGATGATCCCGGCGGTGTTGTGCACCTCGATGGCGCTCTTGTAGCTGCTGAAGATGCTGAGAGTCTCAGGGAACCGGATCTGGGCGCCGGACAGGATCAGGATGATGATGCCCGAGGCGTTGATCCAGTGCCAGATGCGTATGGGCCAGGGCTGTAAGTAGATCCTCGTTTTCTCGCTCATGACTGATGCTCCTTTTCTTTCCTGTTTTTACGGGTCAGGAACCGCACGAACCCGTGTCCCACCGGCATGATCAGACCGCAGCAGATGATGGCAAGCCCGATCTGGTTCAGCTTCGCGTTCTTGGTGGAGCCCATCATGTAGAAATCCGGAGCGGCGTAGAGGGCATCGAGCACCGCACCCTTTTCCACCGGCACTCTCAGGAAAGTGCCGTCGGCTTCCGGTACGGCGATGAAACTGGTCTGCATGAGCCCGGAGCCCGAGGTGTGGCAGAAGCTGCAGTTACGCCTGCTGTCGAGAATCTCGAACTTGTGCGAGACCGTGGAGGGAGTCATCATCCCGTACAGATGGAGCGACTTCTGGGTGCGGTTGAAGACGCGCAACTCTTCCAGGGATACGTAGTTGTCCCGGTTGGTGTCGATGAGGGAGACGATGGGGCGGCCACCGGCGATGGCTTTGAGATCGGCGTACTCTGCCACTTCCTGTTTGCCGAACCGGCTGTCACCCTTGCTCTTGACGATATACATGCTGATGTAGTAGTCCTTCGCGCCGGTGTGGCAGGTGATGCACGGCAGCATGCGCAGGTGCAGTTCCGACTGAGGCAGCCACTCGCCGTGTTTCGCCGTCATTTCCAGGCCGTTGTGGCAGTTGGAGCAGATCATGTTGATTTCCTGGCCGGAGACATCCTTGGGGTTCTGCACCAGGTGCGGGTTGTGGCAACCGTTGCAGGCTGTCTTGGCGGCATGCAGCCCCTTGGCGTACTCCTCGCTGATGCCGGAGTGGCAGTCGCGGCAGTCGGCCTTGGGAACCTTGTTGCCGTCGGGATGGGTGGCGGGGACCGTCGCGTGACAGGCTTCACACCCGAGGCTCGCGTGTGCGGTCTGCGTGAAGCGCTGCGGGTCGATGAAGGTCCCTTTGGGCACCTCCCCGGTCTTACCGTGGCAGGACAGGCAGGCCTGGTTGTTACCGGTTTGATCCCCGTAAGAGAATCCCCAGGCGCTGGCTTGCGCGATAAGCCCGGCCAAGGCCCAGGCGCATAAGGCCAGCTTGGCAAGCAAACTCATCTTTTGTAGGTCGGCTGGTTTCACGTATCCCTCCTTTCAAGGAGCACGTCCTTTAGTGAGATGATTTTTCGTCTGGTGAGGCAGCCTGCTCTTTGGCAGCCTCGTGCGCCATGATGCGTTTCGGCAACTTGATCCGGAAGATCGGGATGAACTGCGCCACCAGCAACAGGGCGCTAAAACCGAGGAAGAGCCACATCCCCAGGTTGCCGCCACGATCTACGCTCTGCGCGGCCGATACGGCGAGGAAACTGGTCCCGAAGATGAGGACCGCAAGGGATATCAGCCATGAGAACCGCCTGGGGATACTGGCAATTTGTGGCTGCACCGCCTCGCGCCGATGTGTTCGGCGCCGCATCGCGGCCTCCATGCGCTCCTGCTGACGGCCGGCGCGGTAGGTCTTGAAGGCGCACTCGACGGCCTGCCCGAGTTCCTCGGTATCGCCGGCTTGCGTCGGTTTCAGGGCCTGGTAGAAGATCCCTGCCTTGCGCACCTGCCTCGCCTGATTCAGCGGCATGTCGTCGGAGACCATGATGACGTTCAGGTGGCGGTTGCATTTCTTCAACAGGTGAATCAGATCCGACGACGAAACCTTCTGGTCAAAGTCACTTCCCAACAACAACACCGGTGTCTTCTTCTGCAGGATGCTGCAGAGTACGTGGACTGTTGAATCAGTGGTCTCAACCTCGTAACCGGCCTTGCGGAAGTATTCGGCTACCTGGCTGCGGAACTCGGCATCGCGGTCCGCTATGATGATTCCCCGTTCGTCCATAAGCCACCTCGCGCATTCGCGACTGCTACTTTTTGTCCTGTTCCAGAGGGACTTTTACTTTCTTGCCAAACAGACCGTAGATCCCCTTGAGCATGGCGCTGAAGAGCATGATGCCAGGGATGACCTGCACGACGATGATGGCGCCGATGAAGAGGAGGAATATCTTCGCCATCAGCCCGCTCCCCTCGGAGACGTCGGCTATGCCGGAGATGAGCAGCGTCCCGGCCACAACCACCCCGATGATCGACCAACTTGTCACTTTCCCGGACAATGATTCTTTCGTTTCCTTTGTCATGGCCCTCTCCTTTTTCCGCATTATTCCCCGAAGGGTTACCCATACTTAGCAACCCTGGTGCCGAAACGCGCAGAACACCAAATAGCTGTGCAATTCCAATCACTTGCGCAGTAACGGGTTCAATAGGCGACTTTCGCGAGGTCAACGTCCTCCCGGGGGGAGAGGCAGCCGGCAACCCGAATAAAGGAAGCATTACCAGCCACTTACAGCATGGGGATCGTCAGGCGGGGGGGCAATCGTTTTCCTGCCGTGCAGGAACGTTCCTGCGGGACAGGAAGAAACGGGGGGCGAAAGGTGTAGGTGCAGCGGCTAGGTCGAGCGGTGCAGGTCGTGGATCTTCAGGAGGGCGTAGAGGCGGGACTGCGAAAGTCCGGAGAGGTTGCAGGCGGTGGCGATGTCGTTTTGGGCCAGCGACATCAGGTCGCAGAGGTACTGCTTTTCGGCCTGGGTATAGACACTGTCACGGAAGTCGTTGAGCTTGGGGAGTTGGCTGGGCGGCAACAGTTGAGCAGGGGCCGCGGCTGCGGCCTCGCGGCGGTTCACCGCGCTTTGAGTCACCTGTACCCGGATCTGCGTGGGCAGGTGCTGGGCGAAAAGAACCGGCTGTTCCCGGGCGGTCAGCACGGTGCGCTCGATGGTGTTGATGAACTCGCGCACGTTGCCGGGCCAGCTATAGGCCTGCAGCGTCTCCATGAATTCCGGGCAGCTCCCCTTGGGCGAGAGGCCGTTATTCTCGCAGAACTTGTCCATGTAGTAGCGGGCCAGTTCCTTGATGTCCTCGCTGCGCTCCCGCAGCGGTGGAAGTTCGATGACGAAGGTGCTCAACCTGAACAGGAGGTCGCTGCGGAAGGCGCCCGCCTCCACCATCTGGTTCAGGTTGCGGTTGGTGGCCGCCACCAGCCGGAAATCGCTCTCCAGTTCGCGCTGCCCGCCCACCGGGCGGTAGCGCCGCTCCTGCAGGACCCTAAGGAACGCCTTCTGCGTGGCGAAGGGAAGCTCGCCCACCTCGTCCAGGAACAGGGTCCCGCCGTGGGCCTGGCTGATCAACCCGTCGCGCGCCTTCTCGGCGCCGGTGAACGCGCCCTTCTCGTGCCCGAACAGCAGGCTCTCCACCAGCGTCTCCGGCAGGCTGGCGCAGTCCACGACCACGAACGGCTTGTCGCTGCGCTTGCTGTTCTGGTGCACCGCCCGCGCGAAAAGCTCCTTCCCCGATCCGGTCTCTCCCAGGATGAGAACGCCGGCGTCGCTCACCGCCGCACGCGCCACGGCATCGAGGCAGGCGGTCAGGGCGGGGCTGTTGCCGATGATGCTCTCCCGCTTCAGGGCGACCACCTCCTGGCGCCCCGAGAGCGAGAGCTTCTGCTTGCGGTACTCCAGAGCCCGCACCAGGGAGAGGGTGATGTCCTTGACCGAGGACCCCTTCTCGATGTAGTCCCACGCACCGCTGTTGATGGCCAGTTCGGCGCCGGCCGGATCGCCGTATCCGGTCATGATGACGATCTCCGGCTGGGACGGGGCCTGCGCCAGGCGCGGCAGCATCTCGAGGCCATTGCCATCGGGCAGCCGCACGTCGAGAAACACCAGGTCGAACTCTTCTTCTGAGGCCATCCGGCAACCGGCGGCCAGCGTCCTGGCGCAACTGGTCTCGTGCCCGGCGCGCTTCCCCACCAGGGACATGGACTGGCAGACGGTTTCCTCGTCGTCGATGATCAGGATCTTCGCCATTCCCGTCATGCCTCCCCGGCCGGTGTCAGCACCCGGCGTATCATCGCCGTCATCTCCTCGCGGTCCAGCGGCTTGTAGGCCACCTCGCGGACCCCTGCCTGCTCAGCCTCCTCGCGCTGCGCGGTACGGTCCACCCCTGATCCCAGGCCGGTACAGAGAATGACCGGGAGATCGGAACGGACGGCAGCGAGCTCACGTGACAGCTCGATGCCGGTCATGCGCGGCATGGTCTGGTCGGTAATGACCAGGTCGACGGCTCCCGGGTCGGCGCGGAATATTTCCAGTGCCTCCATGCCGTCGCGGCCGGTGACCACCTGGTAGCCCAGCCGCTCCAGCATCTTCTTCCCGGCAAAGACAACGTCCTCCTCGTCATCGACGAAGAGGATCCTGCCGGTCCCCATCATGGAGGCTGTCTCGGAGTCGAGCAGGGCGTCCTTCCGCACCGCCGCGATGCGCGGCAGAAAAACCTCGAAGGTCGCCCCCAGTCCTGGCCTGCTGCTTACCGTGATGCCGCCGCCGTGGTTCCTGACGATGCCGTGCACAACGGAAAGGCCGAGCCCGGTCCCCTCGTTGTGCCCCTTGGTGGTGAAGAAGGGATCGAAGATCTGTTCCATGGTCTTGTGATCCATGCCGTGCCCCGAATCCTTCACTGTCAACTTGAGGTAAGGGCCGGGAGGGAGATCCGGAGTACCCAGCGAATCACTATCCAGGGTGACGTTTTCCAGCGCGAGATCGAGGCTTCCCCCCTTCAGCCTCATGGCATGGCTCGCGTTGGTCACGAGGTTCATGATGATCTGGTGGATCTGGGTCGGGTCGGCCATGATCATGCCGAGCTCAGGTTCCATCTGCGCGTGGACCGTGATCGAGGAAGGTATCGAAGGGCGCATCAGGTTCAGGCACTCGTTCATGATCGCTTCGACCTGGACCGGCTGCCGCTCCTGTTCCCCCTTGCAGCAGAAGGTAAGGATCTGTTTCACCAGTTTGCGCCCCCGGTAACTCGACTTCAGCACCACGTCCAGGAGCTCGCGCAGGGGGCTTTCCGGCGCCACGTCGTCCCGCGCCATCTCGGTGCAGGTGATGATGGAGGCCAGGTTGTTGTTGAAGTCGTGGGCGATGCCGCCGGCCAGGGTCGCGATGGCCTCCATCCTCTGGGCCTGGCGCAATTGCCGCTCCAGTTGCAGTTCGTGGGTCACATCGCGCACCAGGGCGGCGTGGTTTTTCACCCGACCGTCGGCATCGCAGATGGACCAGAACGTGATGTCTATCTCATAGCACTCCCCCTCCTTGCCCTTCTGGATGAAGTGCCCTCCCGTGCGCCGCTCCCCCTTGGTGAGATCGTCCCAGACGGAACGGTACAGTTCGACGCCGCCGTCGCCGTCGGCCAGGACAGCGACATTGCGCCCGACGACGCACTGCGCATCATGCCCGGTGATGGTCTCGATGGCGGGGTTCACGTATTTGATGGTGCCGTCGCTGTCGAAGAGGATGAGCCCTTCCTTGGACTGCTCGATCACCGAGGCGAGCAGCATGATTTCCTGCTCCGCCTTCTTGCGCTCGACGTTCATGCGCAGCGTCGCGATGCCGAATGAGAGATCGTCCGCCAGTTGCTCCAGGAGCTTGACCTCCTGCTTGCCGAAGGCGCGCTTCTCCCCGGCGAAAATGACCAGCGCCCCCAGCGGGCGCCCTTCGTTTACCAGCGGCAAAGATATGGATGCGGCAAAGCCGTGCTTGAGCGCCTCCTCCCGCCACAGGGCCCAGCTGGCATCGTAGCGGATATTCTGGACGATGCGCGTGGTGCCGGTCCTGATGGCGGTGCCGGTGGGCCCGCGGCCGCGGTCGATGTCGGCCCAACTCATGTCCAGCCTGGTAAGGTAGCCGCCGCGGTCCCCCCACTGCGCCACGGGGCGCACCGTTTTCCAGTCGTCATGCTCCGCCATCCCGACCCAGGCCAGCTTGTAGCCGCCGGTCTCGACGATGGTGCGGCAGACGTCCTTCATCAGCTGCAGCTCTTCCGTGGCCCGCACCAGGGCCTGGTTGCAGCCGCTGAAGGTCTTGAGCGCCCGGTTGACCCTGAATAGCGACTCCCGGCCGCGCACCACGTCCCCTTCGCTGCGGCTGATCAGAAGGTAGAGCAGCGCAGCCGTGGCGAGTACGAAGAAGGCGTGGTTCAAAGTCTCCACGGAGAGGTACATCGAGCTTTTGTGTGCCAGGACGGCGGGGAACAGACAGGAAGCGGCGCCCCAGAGGACACCGACGACGGCATAGACTATCGAGATATTGAGGGGGGTCAGCTTTCTTTCACTGTTGATCTGTTTCATGCACGCTCTCCCCTGCCAGTCACGGCCGTTAAGAGAAACACGCATTGAGTTTAACACATTGGAAAAAGCTCGCCATGAGTCGAAGCAGAATAAAGAGAGACGCTGTGAGGAACGCTGTAATGGGCTAGCGGCGCAGAGACAGTGTCCTCCGCGGTGGCTGCCGGGAGGGAGCGGTGTACAGCGGGTGGAGGGGGGCGGGTGGCTTATCGGCCGAAATAGTCCTTAACGGAGATGCCCAGCCGTTTCAACATGGTCTGGAAGTTGGGGCGCAGCATGCCGGTTTCCTCGGCGGCGCGGGAGATGTTCCAGTTATTGCGCTTCAAGGCCTGGATCACGAACGCCTTCTCGACGTTCTCCACCGAGCGGTCGCGGATGTGGCGCTTCATCTCTTTGAGCGCCTCGGCGCTGGTCGGGACGAAGCCGTCGAACCCGGTGCTGCAGACCTCGGCCGCTTCGCCCAGTTCCAGGTTTTCCTTCTGGATCACGTCCCCCTCGCACAGGACCACGGCCCGCTCGATGGTGTTGACCAGTTCGCGGACGTTGCCGGGGTAGGAGTAGTTCTCCAGGAAATGCATCGCCTCGGGCGAGATGCCGCGCACGTCCTTGCCGACCTCCTCGACGAACTTGTTCATAAAGTGGCGGATCAACAGCGGGATGTCCCCCTTGCGCTCGCGCAGCGGGGGGAGTTCCAGGGGGATGATGTTGAGGCGGAAAAAGAGGTCTTCCCGGAACTTCCCCTCGGCCACCATGGTCTTCAGGCTGCGGTTGGTGGCTGCCACCAGGTGGATGTTGAAGGAGACCGGCTGTGTCCCGCCGATCGGGGTGACCTGGCGCTCCTGCAGCACGCGCAGGAGCTTGGCCTGGGTGGAGAGGCTGATGTTGGAGACTTCGTCGAGGAAGAGCGTCCCGCCGTCGGCGACCATCAACAGGCCCATCTTGGTCTGCATGGCGCCGGTGAAGGAGCCTTTGACGTGGCCGAAAAGTTCGCTCTCCAGGAGGTTTTCGGCGAGGGCGGTGCAGTCGACGGCGACGAAGGGCTGGTCGCGCCGGGAACTGTGCTTGTGGATGGCGCGCGCGGCGACTTCCTTGCCGGTGCCGCTCTCGCCGGTGATGAGGACGGTGCTGTCGGTGGCGGCGACCTGGATGATGCGGCGGTAGACCTTCTGCATCTCCCGGCTTTCCCCGACGAACTCGTCGAAGCCGTGGTGGCAGTCGATCTCCTTCTTCACCACGATATCTTCCACCGTGGTCTTCTTCTGCTCCAGCGCGAGGTGCACCTTCTCCAGGATCTGCTCCGGGGTGAAGGGCTTGACGATGTAGTCGACGGTGCCGTTCTTCATCGCCTCGACGGCGGTCTCCACCGTGGCGAAGCCGGTGATCATGATCACCGGGGTGTCCGGCTGCAGGATCTTGACCGCGTTCAAGACCTCAAAGCCGCTCATGCCCGGCATCTTGAGATCGGTGATGATCAGGTCGAACTGTTTCTGCTGCAAAAGCTCTATGGCAGCGTGCCCGTTTTTCGCGGCATCTACGGTGAAGGAATCTCCTTCGAGGATTCGTGCCAGGCCATCCCTAATAACAGACTCATCATCGACCACTAGAATATGCATAGAATCACCATGTTATCCAAGCTATAGATGCGTCGTGCCTATCGGTTTTTGCAGAGCCCTGAAGCAGGACAGCTCCCGTGTCGCCCTCTGCCATTGCGAGCCGTTTTCGGACGGGGTCCATCCGCTGTATCAATAGCCCACAAAGGAGCCTCTGTCAACACAAAGACATGAAAATACTTTCACTGCACTGACTGTAACAGACCTGTTGTTTCGCCCCCCGCTGCCGCCGTTCATCGATCGCGGCGGAGCGAATGTCCCTGAATTTATTGGTGTATGCCGGAACCATACACCGGGCCACCCCACCTTATTGCCCGAAATCATTGCGGATTTCCTGACACCCCCGGCGGGCGCCCTCCGGAGCGGGCTGCGGCGTGTATAGGGTCACTATACATTCAGCCGTCCGCCCGCCCCCCAAAGAGGGGCACACCACCGCCAACAACGCTGCCACAACAAGCAGTTACGCCTTTTGCAAGCTGATGGCACGCTGGATGCTATGTAAGCTCAGCAGTCAGACAAGCCGACACCGGTTCGCTGCAACCCAAAAGGAAAGGAGACTATCATGAAGGTTCTATCCGCAACGACAGCCGCAGTGGTGATGGACGGAACCCAGGCTATGGCATCTCCCGCTGCAACGGATACGGGGGGCCTGGGCCTGGCCGCGATCATCTTTATCGCCTTTGTCGCCATGGTGATCCTGTTTCAGCTTGTGCCGGGTCTCACCATGTTCTTCCGCATCTTCAAAGGGATCTTTTCCACCGAAGTCGAGCAGCGCACGAAAGAGGTTACCAAGAACAACAGGACCAGCCTGTGACCGCTGGCCGGCTGGCGGGGCGGGCTGCCGCTTGCGCGCCACCAGGTGTCCGGTGCGCAGCCGGTACAGCGGAACCGCTCCCAGCCCTGTGAGGGTAAAGCTATGCAAGGACTTCTCATCGTGGACGAAGACATGGACTGCAGAAAACAGATGGCCGAGATGTTCATCGAGTCCGGCTACAACGTGATCGTCACCAACTCCATAGAAAGTGCCGTTTCGGGGATCCTGAAGAGAACCGCCCAGGTGGTGCTCCTGGGGACCAAGTTCGACGAGTTCTCGGCCTCCGAGATCATCCCGCTGTTGAAACAATGCAACCGCAAGCTCTCCATCATTCTCATAGCCGCCGGCACCTCGCTGCCGCTCTCCAGGAAGCTCAGGAGCGAGGGAATCTTCTACCACGCCCTCAAACCGGTAAACGCGGAGGACCGCGCCGAGATCAGACAGGCAGTACAGTGCGCCTTCGAAAGCCTCAAGTTGCAGATGGCGTGACGGTAACAAAGGGGGCCGGCACGGCCAAAGCCCCGAAGATAAAAGGACCGAGTCTTTCCCATCAAAGCCCCAAAAGGAGGAAATCATGAAAACCAAGATGCGTCTGCCAGCCTTAGTGAACACAGCCATTGTCTTTCTCATGACGACAGCCAACGCTTTCGCCGCCTCGACCAGCAAGATCTTCGTCAGCAAACTGGGCATCCTGCTGTTCCTCGGCTTCTGCGCCCTGGTGCTGGTGGTCCAGTTGATCCCGGCCCTGATCACCCTCTACGGCATGCTCAAGGGGATCGGCAAAGAGCAGGAAAAATCCCCCTCCCGCGTCAAGAGCCACTAGGGACGATGGAATTCAACCTGATCGCAAAGGAGCCAAGCCATGACACTGGATGCCATAGGACAGATAAAGGAAGTCTTCACGCTGGTGGATTTCTACCAGTACATCAAAGGGGTGGAGTACCTGATCTGCGTTGCCTTCTTCATCGGGTTCCCCATGTTCTACCGCTACCTGCACAAGAGGGAGCAGGAAGAGACGAAGGAAGCGGCGCGCCACTAGCATAGGAAAAAGCAGCAAGGGAGTCAGCCTCCCCACTACTACAGAGCCAGGAGAACATGACATGTCCTCTTACAAACACTTCATAGTTGCCGCGCTTTCCATAGGCGCCATATCGGTGTCCTCCCCTGCTGCGCTGCAGTGCGCGCCGGTGCCGGACTCCATCACCCTGAACCAGAACGGCAAGCTGTTCAGCCCGTTCACCTTCAACCACGCCCAGCACATCCAGTCGATCAAGGAATGCGCCGACTGCCACCACCACACCACCGGCACCCTGGTCCTCGACCCCAACTGCGCCCGCTGCCACCAGAACTCGAGCCCGACCGCCGTGGTCTCCTGCAAGGGATGCCACTCGGCCACCCCGTTCTCCCCGGAAAACCTGGCCGCGAAACGCGCCGACAAGCAGCGCTACCACCTGGACAAGATGGGTCTCAAGGGGGCCATGCACCAAAGCTGCATCGGCTGCCACAACAAGATGGGCAACGGCCCGACCGGGTGCCAGGACTGCCATCCGCGCACCAAAGAGGGCGCAGCCTTCTACAGCACGAACCGCAAGGGAGCCAAACCCGCCCATGCAGAAGAGGAATGAGATGCACCAACTACAGCAGCTCATCATGAATTGAGGAGGAACGCTGATGAAACGAAGAAACTTCCTGAAGGCGTGCCTGATAGGCGGGACCACGATAGCGCTGGGCAAAACCAACAAGGGTTGGGCCAGCGGTTCCTTTGAGGGTTATCCCGAGGCCATGGGTGTCCTGGTCGACACCACCCGCTGCATCGGCTGCCGCAGCTGCGAAGCTGCCTGCAACAAGGAACAGAAGCTGCCGGAACCGGACACCTCTTTCGACGACCCGTCGGTATTCGAACACGAGCGGCGCCCCACCTCCAAGGCCTACACGGTGGTGAACCGCTACCAGAAAGAGCAGCCGTCCGGCCCGGTGTACCGCAAGGTGCAGTGCAACCACTGCAACGAACCGGCCTGCCTCACCTCCTGCTTCGTGAACGCCTACACGAAGACCAAGGAAGGGGCGGTCATCTACAACTCCAAGGTCTGCGTCGGCTGCCGCAACTGCATGATCGCCTGCCCGTTCAACGCGCCGGGCTACGACTACGACAGCGCCACCAACCCGATCGTCAAGAAGTGCATCCTGTGCTACGACACCAGGCTGAAATACGGCAAGCCGCCGGCCTGCGTCGAGATCTGCCCCCAGGAGGCGCTCACCTTCGGGCACCGCGCCGACCTGATCAAGCTGGCGCACGAGCGGATCCGCGCCACCCCCGAGCGCTACGTGGACCACGTCTACGGCGAGAAGGAAGTCGGCGGCACCAGCTGGCTCTACCTGGCCCCGGTCGGGTTCGACAAGCTCGGCTTCGACACCACGCTCTCCAACGACCCCATCATCTCCAACGTGAAGGATTTCCTCGGCATGGTGCCGATGGTGCTTTCCATCTGGCCGGCGCTCTTCTCCGGCATCCACCTGCTGGCCAAGCACGAGGAGCAGGGCGGGCATGGGCATGATACCGATTCCAACCAGGAGGATACCAAGCCATGAAAAAAATGATCCAGCACGGTTTGGCAATAGTGGACTCACCCTACGACGAGGACGGCAAGAAGCGCACGCTGGTCAACAAGCTCCTTTTGGGGCTTACCCCGAGCCAGTACCTGCTGCAGGCCTTCCGGAACCCCTTCAACTGGATCCTGGCCGCCATCTTCGCCATCGGCATCCCGATCCTGATCGGCCGGTTCTTCTTCGGGCTCGCCTGGGCCACCAGCGGCTCCAACGACTACCCCTGGGGCCTGTTCCTGGGCTTCGGCCTCTTCGCCATGGTGCCGCTCTCCTCCTCGGGCTTCCAGCTGGGCACCGCCTGCGAGATCTTCGGCAGGCATGACCTGGAGCCGATCGAGCGCCTGGCGCTATTGAACGGTCTCCTGGGCTACTTCTTCGCGGTCATGTACCTGTTGGCCGACCTGGGGCAGCCCTGGCGCCTCCCCTACCCGATGGTGGTCTCCTTCGGACCGGCCGCGGTACTGTTCCTGGTCGCCTGGCACGTCGCCACCTACCTCTCGGTGCAGGTCGCCGAGGTATCGAGCGCCTTCTTCGAGTGGATCGGCTTCCCGGCCGGCAAGCGCGCCATCCGCCGCATCACCCTGGGGCTCACCGTATCCGGCATCATCCTGTCCACCCTGCACCAGGGGGCCCTGGGCGCGCTCTTCACCTACGCGCCGGGCAAGGTGCACCCGCTTTGGTACTCCTCGTCGTTCCAGTGGCTGCACTTCTTCGTCTCCTCGCTGCCGGGCGGCCTGTGCATGGTGATCACGGTGAGCACCATCGCGGCCAAGACCATGGCATGGCGCGGCGACAGCCGCTTCCACGAGAAACTGGACAAGGTGACCGTGTCGCTCGCCAAGGGCGCCTGCATGGGGATCGCCACCTACATCACTATCAAGCTGATCGCCATCGCGCACGACAACAAGTGGGCCTACCTGGACACCGGCTGGGGGCAGTGGTTCATGTTCGAGATCATCGTGGGCTTCATGCTGCCGCTTACCCTGATGACCTACGGCGTGCACACGAGGAAGATGAACGTCGTGCGCCTGGGCGCCTTCATGACCGTGTTCGGCGTGGTGCTGAACCGGGTCAACACCGCCATGATCACCTTCAACTGGAAACTGCCCCACCGCGAGATCCCGCCCTGGCGCGAGGTGATCATCAGCCTGACCATCTTCGCCACCTACATCGTGGTGTACCGCTTCATCCTGTACCGGCTCCCGATCCTGTTCAAATGGCGCCGGCAGGAACAGGAAGAGACCGTGCCCGAGGCGGTGCCGGCACCGGCGCTGGGCCGGCGCGAAGCGAGCAGCGTTCCGGTAGCGAGCTACAGCAGCATGACCAAGCTGGATTGATAGAAAGGACGTCGCGGGGCGCCGATCGCAGTACCGGCGCCCCTGGAAAAATGTGAGGTTCAGGCTTTCACGCGTTTACGGGGACAGGCACCTGGCGGAGCCAGTCCCCTGGAGATCGGCAGCATGGGTTGGTGCAAAGAGGTATGTGCGGCACAGCGGGGGTGACGGCGGCGGCAAAGCCGGCAACCCAGATCGGAGATGGAGCCATGTTCGACAAGATCGCAGGAAGGGCCTTGGTTCCCGTAGGGATAGTGGTGACCGGATTTCTGGTGGTCTGCTTCGTGCTCCTCTACGCGGCCATCAAACAGGTCGTGATCCGGGATTCCATAACGCAGGCGAACAACCTGGCGGGCATCGTGCTGAAGTCCACCCGCTACGCCATGATGAAGTCGGACTCGGAGCTCAACAGCGCCATCATCCGCAACATCAGCGCCCAAAACGGGGTGCAGCACGTGCGCATCTTCAACAAGAGGGGGGTGGTGGCCTTCTCCTCCAAGCCGGAGGAGCTGAACCGCCAGGTGGACAAGAAGGCGGAGGGGTGCGTGGTCTGCCACGAGAAGGCGGCGCCCATCGCCACCCTTGGGACCATGCAGAAGGCGCGCACCTTCAAGAATGCCGCTGGGGACGAGATCCTGGCCATCACGGCGCCCATCTACAACGAGCCGGACTGCGCCAACGCCGCCTGCCACTTCCACCCGGCCGAACAGCGGGTGCTGGGAACGCTGGACATCGGACTGTCACAGGAAGCCACCCTGCACTCTCTGGCGCTGATCAAGATGCAGATGCTGATCTTCTCCATCCTGACCCTGTTCCTCACCATCGCAGGGGTCATCACACTGTTAAAGATGATCGTACTGGTTCCGATGAGGAAGTTGCAGGAGTACACTGAGAGTAATGAGGAAGGAAGTTGGACCACCCGTCCGCCGAGGCTCCCCTATGAGCTTGACAAGATCGCACAATCCTACTACTTTATCAGAGCCAAATTAAGCGAAATTGAGAAACAGCCTCTCAACGCCAAGGAAGGCGGCCCGGTCTGCCAGCACAAGTAGCTTTTCCCGTGGCGTGAAAGTCAGCGAGCGATCAATGGAGCAGGCGGAAAACAACAAGGCGGGGACCGTGGGGGAGCTGGCGCGCGATGCGCAGGGACAGTTGCGCCAGGGACTTCTGGATGAGATTGGGCGGCTGAGACGGTTCTCCAACCGGGGGCTGTGGGCGCTGTCCCTGTTTCTGCTTCTGAGCACGGCGGCCTGGCGCGACTTCTGGTTTCTGCCCCGCCCCCAGGAGGTGGTGGCGACGCTGGGAGCCGCGCCCAAGCCGCTCATGATCAGCCTGGTGCTGGTGCTCTATACCTTCTCCGCCATCATACTGAGCCTGTCCCGCATGATGGCCGGCATACGCCATCCAAGCAGCTTCTGCCACGTCGGCTACCTGGCCGGCTTCTACCTCTTCTACTATTTCGCCGAAGCGCTCCAGGACAACTACTGGGCGGTCTTCGGCGCCGGTTTCACCATCCTGTGCCTGGAAAGCTACCGGATCTGGACCTTCTGCAACGACCAGATCGGCAAGCGCAGCGAACAGCTCGCCTTCCTGGAACGAAACGGCAGGATGCCCCCCGAGGAAGAAGAAGACTCCCTCTACGACTGACCTCCCCCCTCAGTTCTCCGCCGCAGCCACCTTTTCGTAGCCGCTGCAGGGCTGCCCGGTCTTCATGCGCGGCACGTCGAGCACGGTGTAGATGGTGCAGCGTCCCTTCTCGTGCAACTTGCAGTCGTCGAAGCTGCAGACCACGTAGGCACGGTCATTGGGGCCGGTGAGCATCTGCTCCAGTTTTTCGGCGATCTTGTCGTTCTTTCCCGCCAGCGCCGCTATCTGCGCAAGTTTTTCGTCCATGGCATCTCCCGTTGAGAAGTAGCTGGTATTGGACCGCCGCTGAGCCAGAAGACTAGCACCATCCGCCTTCCGCCGCCATAAAAAAAGCTGATTACGCAACGTTCTTCCCGCCAAGATGCCCATCCCCCTCTCCCTCCGGGAGAGGGCTGGGGTGAGGGCGCTGCACTATGCGATGATCCCGCTTCGCGGTAACTCCCTCACCCGCCCTTCGGCCACCCTCTCCCGGAGAGAGAGGTAACTAGCGGAAAATTCCTGTTAATCAGGTAAAAAAAGGCCCCGTACCATCGCACGGGGCCTTTTCATCAATCACGCCTCGCGGCGGCTTATGCTTTTTCGACCTTCACTTCCACCAGGTTGCAGTTCCCCTTGAGGAGCGCGTTGGCGTTCAGGTCGCGGAAGTGCGAAGGGGCGAAGAGGAGCCCCGGCTGCAGCTTGTCGCTGATCCTGGCGGCTGCGGTAAGGGCGCCGGTGCCGGAGGAAAGCTTGACGTTGGCGCCGTCGGCGATGCCGAGTGCCGACGCGTCAACGGGGTGCAGTTCCACGAAACCGGCCGGCGCCACGTCGAGGTTGGCGTCGGAACGGGTGGTCGAGGTGCCGTTGTGGAACCCGATGGGGCCGACCAGGAGCTGGAACTTCGGCTGCGCCGGTGCCGCGGGCTTGGCGATCGGGGCCAGCGGGGCGTCGCTTCTCACCGCGCTGCCACCCTTGATGACGCCGTTGCGGGAGCCGTCGAAAGGCTGGTAGGTCTTGGCCGACTCTTTGATCTCGGCCATGACGCCCGCCGGGGTGATCCTCTGGGCGCTGCCGGTCAGCCTGCCGTAGAGATCGGCCAGGATGGCCCAGTCTTCCTTGGCCTGTCCCGGTGCGTCCACGGCCTTGAAGATGGCCTGCACCCGGTTGTCCAGCGAGGTGAAGGAGCCGCTCTTCTCGGCTGCGGCGCCTGCCGGAAGCACGACGTGGGCGTACTCGAGGGAATCACCCTGGAAGACGTCCTGGACCACCAGCAGTTCCAGCTTGGCCAGCGCCTTGCGGATGCGCTGGTTGTCCGGCAGGCCGGACAGGTCGCAACCCAGGAGGTAGAGCGCCTTGATGCTCCCCTGCTCGATCCCCTCGACGATGCCCCAGATGTCCTTGCCGTCGGCGCCCGGGGCGACCCCCATGTCCAGCATGCCCACGGTGTTGTTCTTGGCGTCGATCGGGAAGATGCCCCCTCCCTGCTCGGTGGCCGAGCCGGTGAGGACGGCGAGGTCGGCCAGTGCCGCGATCTTGGTGGAGGCGTCGGCGCTCCTGATCAGGTCGGCGCCGAAGACGATGGCGACGCGGGTCATGCCGGTCATCTGCCGCACCGCGTTTTCCACCGCGGCCACGGTGACCCCGGCCTGCTGGCAGAGTTCGTCCATGGAGAGCTGCGCGAGCCCGTCCTTGATGCTCTCGGCGCCTGCCGGAAGGGCAACACCCGCCTCGACGAGCCCCTTCATCAGGGCGTAGATGACCTGGAGCTCGGCGCCGGGGAGGTGCTTCAGGTGCGCGTTGGAGAACTTCCTCAGTTTCACGTCGCGCATGTTCACCAGCACCAGGCGGGCGTCCTTCTTGGAGGCGGCCTTGATGACGCGGTACTCGGCGCCGGTCGCCTCGGCGTTCAGGTCACAGCCAAAGACCAGGATCGCCTGCGCCTCGTCGAGGGCGTCGAGCTGCTTGCTGGCCCCGGTGAAGCCGAAGCGGCGCTGCATCTGGGCCTGCGCCTGGGCGAAGCCGAGACCCGCCTCGGAATCGAGGTTGGAACTGCCCAGCTCGCTGAAGAGCTTGCGGAACAGGAAGCTCTCCTCGTTGGTGAGCCTCGGGGAGCCCAGGCCGGCCACGGCCTTGCCGCCGTCACGCGCCACGATTTCCTTGAGCTTCGCCGCGGTCGCGGTCAGGGCGGTGTTCCAGTCGGTCTTGGCGAGGGCACCGGAGTCGCCGCGCAGAAGCGGATCGGCAAGGCGCTCGGAGGAGTGCAGGTAGCGGTAGCCGAAGCGGCCGTTGATGCAGAGGTTGCCGTTGTTGTAGCTGTCGTCCTCGCTGGTGACCCGCTCCACGCGGCCGTCCTTGGCATGGTAGTCGATCTGGCAGCCGGCGCCGCAGAAGGCGCAGACGCTGGGGATGCGGTTGAAGGTCCAGGGGCGCCCCTTGAACTTGAAGGGCTTGGTGATCAGCGCGCCGGTCGGGCAGGCCGCGACGCAGTTGCCGCAGAACTCGCAGTTGAGCGGCTTGCCGTCCACGGTGTCGATGATGGCGTCTTCACCCTTGTTGACCACCATGATGGCGTCGCAGCCGACCACCTCGTGGTCCACCTTGACGCATTTCTCGCAGAGGATGCAGCGGTTGGGGTCGCTTTCGATGAGCGGCCAGTCGTAGCGGATCGCCTTGCGCTCGAGGATCGCCGAGTAGTCCTGCTTGGTCGCGTTCAGCGCGTAGCAGGAATCCTGCAGGTCGCACTCGCCGCCGGCGTCGCAGACCGGGCAGTCCAGCGGGTGGTTCACCAGCATGAGCTCCATGATCTTGCGGCGGGCTTCCCTGAGAGCCGGGGTGTCCGTGGTTACCTCGATCCCCTCCTTGACCGGCGTGTTGCAGGCGGTCATGGTACGCTCCACACCCGCGACCTCTACCGCGCAGACGCGGCAGGCGCCGGTGGGGGAGACCTTCTTGAGCCAGCACAGCGTCGGGATCGTGATCCCTACCGTGGCTGCGGCCTCCAGTATGGTGGTACCTTTCTCGACCTGCACGCTTTTGCCATCAATGGTTAAGCTGACCATATAAAAACCTCAGTATTCGGTGTAATTGAATTCAATAGGTCCGGGTGCTGCTGGTTAGACGGCCACCATGGCGACCCGATAGCAGCGCAGGCACCTTTCGGCCTCCCGCACCGCCTGGCTGTTGGCGTAGCCTAGTTCCACCTCGCAGTAGTTCTTGAAGCTCGCCCTCTCCTTGCCGTGCACCTCCTTCTGGTGCTCGCGCGAGGCGCTGTCCAGCCACTGCACGTCCTCGTTTTTGTCGTAGACGCCGAAGTAGGTGAGGATGTCCTCCATGCGCTCGTCGTCGGTGAGTTCGACCCCCTTCCCTTCCAGGTAGCGCTGGATCACCTTGGCGGCGCGGTGGCCGTTGCCCACGCAGGCGACGACGGTGAGCGGGCCGATCTCGGCGTCGCCGGAGGCGAAGACCCCGTCGCAGTCGGTGATCAGGTTCCTGGAGAGCATGTTGCCCATGCCGTCTTTCAGGTCCTTGCCGTCGTGCCCCTTGAGCGGCACGTACTTGGTGACGATGGTGCTCCACTTGGTGGTATCGATCCCCGCGTCGGCCGGGATGAAGGAGAGGTCGGCGTCCTGGCCGATGGCCGGGATGATGGTGTCGCACTCGATGATGAACTCGGAGCCCGGCACCGGTTCCGGACGGCGGCGCCCGGAGGCGTCCGGCTCGCCCAGGGCCATCCTGATCAGCTCGACCCCGGTGACCTCGTTGTTCTCGTTGGCGATGACCTTGGTCGGGAGCACCTGGAACTCGAAGCGTACCCCTTCCTCGTCCGCCCCGTCGACCTCCCAGACGTCGGCAGGCATCTCGTTACGGGAGCGGCGGTAGACCAGCACGCTCTCCTCGGCGCCCTCGCGCAGCGCCACCCTGACGCAGTCGATGGCGGTGTTGCCGCCGCCGACCACGAAGACCTTCTTGCCCATGCCGGTGGGAAGGCCCAGGTAGACGTTCCTCAGGAAGTCGATACCACCGGTCAGGAAGCCCTTGTACCCCTTGTCCTCGCCCTCGACGCCCATCGGCTTGGACCGGTGTGCGCCCGGCGCGAGCAGCACGGCGTCGAACTTCTGCCTCAGCTCGTCCAGGGTGATGTCCTTGCCTACCCGGGTGTTGTAGATGATCTCGACGCCCAGTCCCTGGATGATGTCGATGTCGCGCTGCAACAGGTGACGCGGCTGACGGTAGGGGGGGATACCCACGGCGACCATGCCGCCGCCCAGGGGAAGCGCCTCGTAGATGGTGACCGGGTACCCTTCCAGGGCCATGTAGTAGGCAGCGGCGAGACCTGCCGGTCCGGCGCCCACCACGGCGACCTTCTTGGACTGCTTCGCCTTGGGGGCCATGGGCGGCAGATGGCCGTGCTGCCATTCGTAGTCGGAGGCGCTGCGCTTGAGCACCATGATGTTGATCGGCTCGTCCACGTTCTTCCTGCGGCAGGCGGTTTCACACGGGTGCGGACAGACGCGGCCGCAGACCGAGGGAAGCGGCATCGACTCGCGGATGGTCTCCAGCGAATCGCCGAAGCGGTAGTCCTTCACCGACTCGATGTAGGCGGGGATATCGATGTGGGCCGGGCACTTGTCCATGCAGGGGGCCGTGTACTTCTCGATGTAGCGGAATTCCGAGGAGAGGCTCTTGGCGCCGCGGATGTAGTTCACGAAGGCATCGCGGAAGTGGGTCACCGCGTCGATGACCGGCACCGCGGAGCTCGGGCAGAGGGTGCACTTGCAGTGCGACAGCACGCTGCCGACGTCGAGGATGGTGTCCAGGTCCTCTTCCTTGCCGCGCCCCTCCATGATCCCGGAGAGGGCGTCCATGATGACGCGGGTCCCTTTCTTGCCCGGGGTGCACTTGCCGCAGACGTACTTGGTCTGCACCCGCTTCATGTACTCGGCGACCATGGCGGGGATATCGACATCCTTGTTGTACAAAATGATGCCATCCCAGCCGATGAAAGCCGAAAGCGGCCGCTCCCCGTCGTAGGTGGCGGGCAGTTTGAAGGAGACATCCTTCTTCTCGCCCCCCTTGCGGTTGTCAACTATGTTTCTGCCCCAGCTGGAAAAAACTACCTCTGCCACTTAGGCCTCCGAAATAGCTGTAAAATTGGCCGCATTATCGGCTAAATATTTACATTTATTAAGTAAATTGTCCGGTGCACATTGTATACAGTATCCAGTTTTTACCACATCACTCGGCTCTAATCAAGCGAAAAATCATACGGATTATCGCTGTGGTAGGGCGTATACGACAAGCACCGACCGCGGCGCCGGGCGCCCTTTCGCATAGCTGCAATTAATGGTTGTTTTTGTGCGCGATAGGCCCTAACATCGCCCCCAGCACGGCGCGATGCGCCCCCTTAAAGAATTCAACTTTTTGCTGGAGACGCCGATACTTAATCTGGAAGCGCCCATGAAGACCCTGTGGACGTCACCGGAGGAGGTCATGGAGACCGACATTCTCAACGGCACCGGACTGAAACTGCAACTGAGCCCGGACCAGAAGTATCTGCAGGCCCAGTACATCCCTGTCACCCAGCGGCGCGCCCTGGATGCCGGGCAGCTGCGCGAGGCCATCGCGGCGTCCGGGTACGGGGAGCTGTTCATCTCCCAGGACGCCCTGGAGCAACTGCTGCAGCGCTGCGCGGTCTCCCCGGTCGGCTTCACGCTGCAGATCGGCGAGCGGCGCGACGCCACCCTCGCCCTGCAACTCTCCGACGACATGATGAGCGCCGCCATCACCATCCAGCCCGCCTGCGGCGGGCGCCGCATCACCGTGGAAGAGGTGGAGCAGGCGCTCTCCCGCGAGGGGGTGGTGTGCGGCATCCTTTACGACGAGATCAAGGCCGCCGTCGAGGCGGGCGAGGCCAGCAAGCTGGTGATCGCCCAGGGGACCCCGCCCATCCCGGGGGAGGACAGCCAGTTCATCAGCCTGGTCCCCGAGATGGCGACCCAGATGCCGCAACTCTCCGACGACGACACCGCCGACTACAGAAACCTGGGCGACATCGTCAGCGTGAGCCTCGGCGACCCGCTCCTGCGGCGCACCCATCCCACCACCGGGGTCCCGGGAGTAAACCTGCTCGGGGTGGAACTGCCCACCACCGACGGGGTCGACCTCCCCTTCGCGGACAACCTGACCGGCATCGCCTGCGACCTCAAAGACCCCGACCTGCTGGTCGCCGCCATCTCCGGCTACCCGGTGATCGTGCCGCGCGGGGTCAACGTCGACCCGGTCTTCAGGCTGAAGCGGGTCGACCTCTCCACCGGCAACCTCCGCTTCAAGGGATCGCTGGAGATCTCCGGCGACGTGAGCGAAGGGATGGAGGTCACCGCCACCGAGGACATCACGGTGGGCGGGGTGGTGGAGGCCGCCCGGGTCAAGGCGGGAGGCAACATCGTCATCCAGGGTGGCGTCATCGGTCACGGTCATGCCACCCAGCCGGGCAAGATGGTGAGCCGCCAGGAAATGGCCCAGCTGGAGGCGGGAGGGACCGTGACCGTCCAGTTCGCCGAAAATGCCGCCATCAGCGCTTGCGGCGACATCGTCATCCGCGAACTGGCCATGCAAAGCGAACTCACCTCCGGCGGCAGCATCCTGGTCGGCGAAAAAGGGGGGCGCAAGGGGCACATCATCGGCGGGATCTGCCGCGCCGCCTCCCTGGTGCACGCGGTGGTGATCGGCTCCCACGCCGGGGTCCCCACCGTGATCGAGGTGGGCGTCGACCCGGCCCTGAACCGGAAACTGGAGATGGTGCAGGAAAACCTGGCCGAGAAGCAGCGCCAGCTGGACGAGCTCACCAAGACCCTCGCCTACGTCAAGGAGAACCCCGGCAGCATGGACGCGGGGCTCTTGAACCTGAAGCAGCGCATCTACACCAAGTGCCAGGGAGAACTGGCCGAGCTGACCGGCGAGAAGAAGCGGCTGCAAAAGAGGATGGAGATCAACGCCCAGGCCCGGGTTGAGGTGGAGCGCGACGCCTTCCTCGGCGCGCAGATCAGGATCGGCTCCAGCACTCTCCTGGTCGAGGAAGACCTTACCAGCCCGACCTTCACCCTGGGCGAGCAGGGAATAGCATATTGAAAGGAACGACGACGGCATGCGCATCATAGGACTCACCGGCGGGATCGCATCGGGCAAGACCAGCGCGGCACACCTGTTCGAAGAGCTGGGAGCGGCGGTGATCGACGCCGACCAGCTGGCGCGGGAGGTGGTGCAGCCGGGGGAGGAGGCCCTGGCGCAGATCGTGGCCAGCTTCGGGGAGAAGGTGCTCAACCCCGACGGCACCCTGAACCGCGCCGCACTGGGCGAGATCGTGTTCGCCGACCCGGCGGCCCGGCGCACCCTTGAGGGGATCACCCACCCCGCCATCAAGAAGCGCGCCGAGGAGAAGCTGGAACGGCTCCGGCAGGCGGGGACCGGCACCGCCTTCTACGTGGCGCCGCTGCTCTTCGAGGCCGGCATCACGTCGCGGGTGCACGAGGTCTGGGTGGTGTACCTGGACCGGGAGACCCAGATCGAGCGCCTGATGGCGCGCGACGGGCTCACCCGGGAGGCGGCGCTGTCCCGCATCGCCTCGCAGATGCCGATGGAAGAAAAGAGGAAGCTGGGCCAGATCGTCATCGACAACCGCGGCAGCAGGGAGGAACTGGAGGCGCAGGTGCGCAGGCTGTGGCGCGATGAGATAGCGGACCGGGCACCCGGGCGGGGGTGAGCAGCGGGCGGCGGTCCGGGGAAAGAAGGAAGCGCAAATGAAGAAGGCCCCGCAGGAAACGGGGCCTTCTTTTTATCTCAATCTTAATCTTAGTCTTAGTCTTAATCTGTCTACTTGTGGTAGCCCAGCTTGTGCGAGATCTCCTCGCCGGAGCGGATCACCAGCGGGATCAGCTCCTTCTCCAGGCGCTCGTCGGTGAAGCGCATCGAGGGGCCGGAGATGCTCACCGCGCCGATGATGCGGCGGGTGTAGTCGCGGATGGGGGCGCCCACACACTTCACGCCGACATCCATCTCCTCGTCGTCGATGGCGTAACCCTGCTCGGCGATCACCTTGAGGTGCTTCTTGAGTTCCTCGCGGTCGGTGACGGTCTTCGGGGTGTAGCGCTTCATCTCCTTGGTGGGGAGGTAGTTCTCCAGTTCCTCATCGGTCATGTAGGCGATCTGGACCTTGCCGGCTGCGGTGCAGTAGGCGGGGAGGCGGGCGCCGACGCGGGGCACGACCCTGACGGTCAGGTCGGTCTCCACGACGTCCAGGTAGACGATGTGGAACTCTTTCAGGATGGCGACGTAGGTGGTCTCGTTGCACTCCTTGACCAGCGCCTCGAGCACCGGGCGCGACTGGCGCAACAGACCCATCTGCTTGATGAAGGTCTGACCCAGTTCCAGGGTCTTGAGCCCCAGCCGGTAGTTTTCCGTTACCTTGTTCTGCTCTATGTAGTTCCGCGATTCCAGGGTAGCCAGGAGGCGGAAAACGTTGTTCTTGTGAAGCTTCAGCCTCTTGCTCAGCTCGGTCACGCCCAGTTCGTCCACCTCGTCGTGGAACTGTTCCAGGAGGTCGAGTGCGTGGGAGACGGCCTGAATGATGTACTCAGATTTCTCTTTTTTCGCCATTGGCTGCACCTATGAATATCAGGAAAAATTTCAAACAATATTAACTAGGCCATTTGACAAGCCGTGTCAAGAAAATTAATCGCTTGATAAACGCTTTTAATGTGTTTAAACTCGCCGTACCGCCCACCCCCATGAACCCGCCCCGCAAGGGGAGCGGTAAAACAGCTTCTACGGGTAAAGTCGGCAGGATGCGGCTCCAGATAGTGTCATACACGAAAAATATAGAATTATGTTCTAGAAATGTCAAGCAACAAGACGCTTCGCAGCAATGCGATCTTGACGGTCTGGCGCCCGGGCATCGGCGCCGGCAAATCGGCGGAGAGCGACCGTGCGCCTCAACCTGATTTCCAAGCTTGCCCTGGCCACCGGGCTGGTGCTTTTGTGCACCATGGCCCTGTTCGCCTACCTGAACCTGAGAAGCCTGAAGGGGCTCTTGCTGCAGGAGGCCATCTCCGAAGCGGACCGCATCACCGAGACCATCATCCGCACCACCCACAACCAGATGCTGCGGGACGACCGTCCCCTGTTCTACAAGACCATCGAGGAGATCGGCAACCAGCAGGGGGTGGAGCGGATCCGGCTCATCAACAAGACCGGGCGCATCATCTTCTCCACCGACGACTCCGAGACCGGCACCGTGCTCGGCAAGCACTCCGAGGTCTGCGCCGTCTGCCACGGCGGGCCGGAACTGCTCCTCACCGCCTCCTCCAAGAACCGCAGCCGCCGCTTCTACGGCAAATCCGGCGCCGAGTTCCTCGGCATCACCAACGCCATCTACAACGAGGAGAGCTGCTACACGGCGAGCTGCCATTTCCACCCGGAGAATTTCAAGGTGCTGGGCGTGCTCGACGTCGTGGTGCCGCTGGACCGGATGCACTCCCTCCTGGACGCCTACCGCAGCCGCATGCTGCTCCTCACCCTGCTCCTGATCACCCTCACCTCGCTCAGCCTCACCTATTTCACCCAGAAGCTGGTGAACCGCCCGGTGCGGGAGCTCCTGGAGCACACCCAGATGCTTGCGCGCGGGGAGTTGGACGGCCTGGTGCACAGCTTCGCCCACGATGAGCTCGGGGAGCTGGCCGACTCGTTCAACACCATGACCGTGAACCTGAAGAAGGCGCGCCAGGAACTCGAGGGGTGGGGGCGCGACCTGGAGCTCATGGTGCAGCAAAGGACCCAGGAGATCACCCGGATGCAGGCGCAGCTGATCCGCTCCGAGAAACTGGCCTCGCTGGGGGAACTGGTGGCCGGCATCGCCCACGAGATCAACAACCCCCTGACCGGGATCCTCGTGTTCGCCTCCCTGATCCAGAGCAACCCCAAGCTCGACCCGGTCCTCAAAAACGACATCGAGACGGTGCTTAGGGAAACCAAGCGCTGCGCCGGCATCGTCAAGGGGCTCCTGGAGTTCGCCCGCTGCGCGCCGCCGCAGAAAAGCCCCTGTTCGCTCAACGAGATCTCCGACGCGGCGCTCGAGCTGGTCCGGCACCAGACCCTGTTCCAGGACGTCACCATCGCCCGCAACTACTCCGGCCGCATCCCGCAGCTTTTGCTGGACCCGAACCAGATCGAGCAGGTGCTGGTGAACATGCTGGTCAACGCCGGCCATGCCCTGCGCGGCGAGGGGATGGTCATGGTGGTGACCGGCATCGACCCGGCCCAGCGGATGGCATTCATCAAGATCAGCGACAACGGCTGCGGCATCCCCGAGGCCAACCTGGACCGGATCTTCGACCCCTTCTTCACCACCAAGTCCAACAAGGGGACCGGCCTCGGGCTCTCCGTCTCCTACGGCATCATCCAGGAGCACGGCGGGCACATCGAGGTGCAAAGCCAGGAGGGGTCGGGCACCACCTTCACCATCCTGTTCCCCATTCCCGAAGCGGACGCCACCGCCCCCTCCCCCGCCGACCCGGCGCCGGCCGAACTCCCGGCCGGACCGGCAAGCGGGTAAAGCCGTATACAAACCCGCCATTTTCCCTCTGCCCCGCCCCTCCCGGCGCCCCGTACGGAGCTTAACTGCGCGGAAGAAAACGATTGACAGCAGGGGGCCGTATTGTTAGTTTACGGTCGGGTCACGCCCGGCTCGCGCCGCGGCCGGCCCGGCCAGCCCAACGTCACGCAGTACCGGAGCCGCAGTGAACATCACCACCAACGGCGAAGCCGTATCGATCGATCCCCTTACCGTTCAGCAGTACCTGGTCTCCCTCGGCATCGACCCGCGCCGCGTCGCGGTCGAGCTGAACATGGACATCCTCCCCAAGGCGCAGTACGAGACCACCCTGCTCAAGGAAGGGGACGCCCTGGAGATCGTCCATTTCGTGGGAGGCGGCGCCCGCGGCTAGCTGCCCGCGCCGCCCCGCCCGCCCGTCTCCGGCACACCCTGGTCCCGCGGCAGCGGGGCCCTATGCCGACCATCTGACAAGACGCTACCGATTGGAGAACAGTGATGCCTTTGACAAATGACAAGCTCGTCATCGCAGGACGCGAATTCGACTCCCGCCTCATGGTGGGGACCGGCAAATACGCCGACTTCCACCAGATGGTGCGCGCCATCGAGGTTTCCGGCGCCCAGATCATCACCGTCGCGGTGAGAAGGGTGAACATCTCGGACCGGAGCAAGGAATCGCTCCTGGACCACATCGACCTGAAGAAATACACCCTGCTCCCCAACACCGCAGGGTGCTACACCGCCGACGACGCCATCCGCACCTGCCGGCTGGCGCGCGAGGCCGGGCTCTCCGACTTCGTCAAGCTCGAGGTGCTCGGGGACGAGAAGACGCTCTTCCCCAACAACGAGGAGCTCTTGAAGGCGGCCAAGGTGCTGATCGCGGAAGGGTTCACCGTGCTCCCCTACACCAGCGACGATCCCATCATCTGCAAGAAGCTCGAGGACATGGGGTGCGCCGCGGTGATGCCGCTGGGGGCGCCCATCGGCTCGGGCCTGGGCATCCGCAACCCGTACAACATCCAGATCATCCTGGAGACGGTCAAGGTCCCCGTGATCGTCGACGCAGGCGTGGGCACCGCCTCCGACGCTGCCATCGCCATGGAGCTTGGCTGCGACGGCGTCCTCATGAACACCGCCATCGCCAGCGCCCAGGACCCGGTCGCCATGGCCGAGGCGATGAACCTCGCCGTCCGCGCCGGCAGGCTCGCCTACCGCGCCGGGCGCATCCCGAGGAAGCTCTACGCCACCGCATCCTCTCCGCTGGCGGGGCTGATCGCGTGAAAGGACTCGATTCCCCCTGGATTGACTTCAACCTCTACCTGATCACCGGGCGCGGCGAGACCCTCGGGCGCAACCTGGAGTTCGTGGTGGAAGAGGCGCTCAGGGGAGGCGTGCGCGCCGTGCAGCTGAGGGACAAGGGGGCGGCCAGCACCAAGGAGCTCTACGAGACCGCCCAGGAACTGCGCCGCCTCACCTCCCGCTACGGCGCCAAGCTCCTCATCAACGACCGTGTCGACGTGGCCCTCGCGGTCGACGCCGACGGCGTGCACATCGGCAGCTCCAGCCTGCCGCTGTACAAGGTGAGGAGACTCCTGGGCGAGCGCAAGCTGATCGGCGTCTCCTGCCACAACCAGATCCAGGCCGTCACCGCCCAGGAGATGGGGGCCGATTTCATCACCTTCGGGCCGGTCTACTACACCCCCAGCAAGGCCGAGTACGGGGGGCCGGTGGGGATCGAGAAACTGAACCAGGTGGCGCAGCAGCTGCAGATCCCGGTGTTCGCCCTGGGGGGGGTAAACCTGGAGAACTGCGCCGAGGCAGTCGCGGGAGAGGCGAGCGGCATCGCCCTCATCTCCGCCATCCTCTCCGCCCCCGATCCGCGCGACGCGGCCAAGCGGCTCCTGGCCATGCTTCCCCCGGTCGAGGAGCACCACGTCTAAATGACCGTCGGCGAACCGATCCATAGCCAACTGCGCATCAACTCCTACGGCTCGTATCTCAGGCGCCGCTTCGGCTGCCGCGTCAGCAAGGTCAACGTGGACGGCGGCTTCACCTGCCCCAACCGCGACGGCAGCCGCGGCACCGGCGGCTGCATCTACTGCGACAACAGCTCCTTCTCCCCCAAGGAGACCCAGGCGCTGATCCCGGTCGAGGAGCAGATGGCCGCCGGCATGGCCTACCACCGCGAGCGCCTTGCCAGCGACAAGTTCATCGTCTACTTCCAGAAGTACACCAACACCTACGGCCCGGTGGAGAAGCTCGCCGACCTGTACCGGCGCGCGCTGGCCCACCCCGACGTACTGGGCATCTCGGTGGGGACCCGCCCCGATTCGCTGAGCCCCGCCGCCATCGACCTCCTGACCGACCTGGCCCGCGAGCACTACGTCTGCGTCGAGCTCGGCCTGCAGTCCATGGACGACGCCATCCTCACCCGGATCAACCGCGGCCACACCCTGGCCGAGTACCTGGACGCGGTGGAGCGACTCTCGGGCCGCGGCCTGGAGATCTGCACCCACCTGATCTACGGCTTCCCCGGCGAGACCAGGAACGGCTTCTTGAAGACGGCGCGTCTCATAGCCTCGCTCCCGGTCAACTCGGTGAAACTGCACCAGCTGCACGCGGTCGAGAACACGCGCCTGGCCAACATGTACCGGGACGGGAGCTGGCAGCCGATCGGCATCGACGAGTACGTGGCGACCGCCTGCGACTTCCTGGAGGAGCTCCCGGCGCGGGTCACCGTGCAGCGGCTGTACGGGTCGGCCCCCCTGGCCATCCGGGTCGCCCCCAATTGGAACCTGAAGAACAACCAGATGTGGTACGCCGTGATCAACGAGCTGAGAAGGCGCGGCAGCTGGCAGGGATGCCGGCTCGCCAGCGAGGTCAGGGCGGCCTGAACAGGAGAACCATGAAGACGGCACAACTGACCGGAAGCGCGGAGCCGGTACGGATCGGCAAGATCCTCTGCATCGGGCGCAACTACGCGGACCACATCAAGGAGCTGGGCAACGAGACCCCGGAGCGCCCGGTGATCTTCACCAAGCCCGCCACCAGCGTGATCGGCGCGGGGGAGGAGATCGTCATCCCCGCCTATTCCAGCGACTGCCACCACGAGGCGGAACTGGCGCTGTTGATCGGCAGGGAGGGGCGCAACATCCCCGCCGCCGATGCCCTCTCCTACCTGGCGGGATACGCCGTCGCCATCGACCTGACCTTGAGGGACGTGCAGGCGGAGCTGAAGAAGAAGGGGCTCCCCTGGGACATCGCCAAGGGGTTCGACACCGCCTGCCCCCTCTCCCCGTTCGTGCCGGCCGCGCAGGTGGCGGACCCGCACCAGCTGCGCATCACGCTCACCGTGAACGGCGAGAAACGCCAAGACGGCGGCACGGATCTCATGATCCACCGCATCCCCGAGCTGTTGAGCTACCTCTCCTCCATCTTCACGCTGGAGCCGGGCGACCTGGTGCTGACCGGAACGCCGGCGGGGGTGGGCCCCATCAGGAGCGGCGACCGCGTGGTTGCCGAGATCGCCGGGGTGGGGAGCATCGCCGTATCGGTGCGGTAGGGAGAGTTTCACCAACACAGGAGGTTTGCATATGAACAACGAGAAAAGCTGCCCGGAGTGCCAGGGGCTCATGGTCCTGATGCCGGGTTGAGGTGGCCTCTTCTGGCGGTGCCAGAAGTGTGGCAAGAAGCTGCCCCAAAGCGGAGACAACTCCAAAGGGTGCGGCTGCAAGTAGAAGGATCACTCCACCCACACGTCCACGTCCCCTCTCCCTCTGGGAGAGGGTCAGGGTGAGGGCGTTGCCAAGGGCAAAACAGCTGCACGAGCCCTCACCCGCCCTTCGGGCACCCTCTCCCAGAGGGAGAGGGACTGAGATGCAGGTTCACGCCGGCTGCGCCGGCAGCGGCGCCCCGCCGCCCCCGGCCTCCCCCCCTGCCTCACCCCGCACTCCCGTCCCGCCCGCTCCCGCACTGTCGGGGGACGCCTCCAGCCGCTCCCGCTCCGCACGCAGCACCTCGAGCAGCCGCTCCTCGCCGAGGGGGCGGTAGTAGTAGAACCCCTGCAGTTCGTCGCAGCCGCGCTGGGCCAGGTAATCGGCCTGTTCCCGTGTCTCCACCCCTTCGGCGATCACGTGCAGCTCCATGGCCTTGGCGATGCCGATGATGGCATCCACGATGGCACGCTGGTCGGGAAGCTCACAGACGTTCCTGATGAAGGCCCGGTCGATCTTCAGGTGGTCGATGGGGAAATTCTTCAGGTACTGCAGCGACGAGTAGCCGGTGCCGAAGTCGTCGATGCCGATGGAGACGTTCAACCCCTTCAGACGCCACAGCTTGCTGGCGGTCTCTTCCACGTCCTTGATCAGGCAGGTTTCGGTGAGCTCCAGCTCGAGCAGGGCGAGGTCCACGCCGGTTTGCGCCGCCGTCTCCTCGACGACCCGGCACAGTTCGCTGCGCATGAAGTGACCCCCCGAGATGTTGACGGACACCCTGAGCGGCAGACACCCCGCGTCGAGCCACTGGCGCAACTTCCCGCACGCCGTCTTCAGCACCCACTCACCCAGCGGGACGATGATGCCGGTGGCTTCCGCCAGGGGAATGAAGCAGTCCGGCATGACGCGCCCCTGTTCCGGGCTCATCCAGCGCACCAGCGCCTCTACTGCAGTGATCCTGCCGGTGCGGGCATCGACGATGGGCTGGTATTCCAGGAAGAACTCCTCCCGCTCCAGCGCCATCCAGAGCTCGAACTCGAGCTTGGTCCGCTCCTGCAGCTTCTGGTTCATCTGGGTGCTGTAGAAGCAGAACTCGACGCCCGGCTTCTTGGCGTTGTACATGGCGATGTCTGCGTTCTTGAGCAGGGTCTCCGGCGTGGTGCCGTCGTCGGGGTAGATCGAGATGCCGATGCTCGCCCCCACGTACACTTCCCGTCCGCCGACCTCGTACACCGGGGTCAGTTTCCGGAGCAGGTTCTGGGCGATGCAGGTGGCATTCTCCTCGGTGTCGAGAGTGGCCACCACCACGAACTCGTCCCCCCCAAGCCGCGCCAGGGTGTCCTTCTTGCGCACCGACCCCTTCAGGCGCCGGCCCACCTCGATCAGGATCTGGTCCCCCGCCTCGTGCCCCAAGGTGTCGTTGATCGGCTTGAAGCCGTTCAGGTCGAAGAACAGGGTCGCCATCTTGAGCCCCTCGCGCTGCGCCATGCCGATGGTCTGCTCCATCCGGTCCAGCAGCATGCGCCGGTTCAAAAGGCCGGTGAGGCTATCGTAGTAAGCGAGGTTCTCCAACTGCTCCGCGGTCCGTTTCTTCTCGGTGACGTCCTCCAGCAGGGTCGCCACCATCCCCTCCCCCATGGGGAAGGCGTTGACCGTGAAGACCCGCCCGGCCCCTTCCTGTTTCAGCTCCAGGCACAACTCGCCCTGCGCCCCCTGGAGCGCGTCCCGGACCGATGCGAAAAGCCCCCCCTGCACCTGCCGGATGCTCTTGCCGATGTCATCCCGTCCGAAGCCGAAGACCGATATGGCGGCGGGATTGATGTCCGCCAGGATCAGGTCGGCCTCCTCTTTGTCCCCGGGCACCGCCCGGTACAGCGCCAGCCCCTCGTTGAGCGACTCGTAGACCGAACGGTACTTCTCCTCGCTCTCTTGGAGACTGCGGTAGGCGTTCTCGATGGCCCGCAGCGGCACGGTGCGCAGCCGGAAGAAGGTGAAGTGCGCGGTGATCCCCCCGCCGCACAGGAGCAGCAGCGTCACCAAAAGGGTCGGCGCCAGCGAGCGGGACACCCGCAGGTCGGCGACGTGGTGCCCGGCGTCGTAGATCGGGAAGGTCTTGCTGAGCAGCGGCCTGATCAGATGGTCGGCGCTCTCGGCGATCACCTCCCCCTTGAGGCTCAGGATGCAGCGCACCTCCTTGTCGGGTGAACCGCGCCGCGACAGCAGCTCCTTAAGGCGCAGCTCCTCGAACTGCCACATATTGGGGTTGGACACGACCATGGCGCCCACCACCCGGGCGTTGATCTCCCCCTCGGTCTCCAGCACACCCGTCATACGGGAGAAGGCCATGGTGAAATAGATGGCGGAGGGGACCACCGTCAGGATTGCCGCGAGGATCCCTGCCGTGAGCGTGGTGCTGCGCCGTATGGAGTTGCTCTGCTGGATCATTTGGCTCCCGAGTAAACGAGGCCGTGCTTGGCGGCCAGGGTGCGCCCCTTGCGGGATTCGAGAAACTTGAGGAACTTCGCTACCGCCGCCCCGGCGTCCTTGCGGGTGACCAGGTACAGGGTCTTGGCGTAGGGATACTTGCCGCCGGCGAGGTTGGCCACGGTCGGCTGGACCCCGTTCAGGCGCACCACGTTGACCGCGCCCGGCTCGGAGACGGGCAGTGACAGGGACAACATCCCCAGCGCCCCCTTGGTTTTCCTGACGTTTTCGAAGGCGTCGTTGTCGGTCACCCCCAGCAGCATATCCTTGCGTCCCTGCGCCACGGTAAGGGCGCGGTCCATCTCCGGTGACATGGACCGGGTCAGCTTGCTGTCGACATCCTCGTTGGGGCGCAGCACCACCCGGACCAGCTCGCCATCGGGCCACTTCACCGTCTGCCCCGCGTACATGGCGGCGAGCTCCTTGAGGGTCAGGTTGTCGACCAGCACCTGCTTGTTGGTCACTACCACGAACGGGGTCTTGCCGTATTCCTGCAGCACCAACCCCTCCGCGCTTTCCTCGGGTTTCAGCGGCCGCCCCGACACGGCAAGGTCCAGGGCGTTCCTGGCCACGGCCTTGATGGAGGCCGAGCTCCCCAGGCTTTTCTCCAGGTCGAAGGTGACGCCTTTGTTGTCCTTGTGGAAGGCGGCTACCAACGGCTTCATGAGCACCAAGCCGCTCCCGGTGCCGTTGATCCGGATGGTTTCGGCGGACGCCGCAGTGATGGAAGCGAGGAGGGACAGGACGGTGACTACGCCCAGCAATCGGGAGGGGTTTCGCATCGGTTCTTCTCCTGTCGCAAGATGAGAGTGCCGGCGTCGCCAAACGCTACGGACACGAATGCCGGACACATCAAGGCCACTCCCGTCTTATCGGTTACTGCGCCGTCATCTTTAATGATATTCGAAGCGAGGGCGTATCCACCTACGGGGGCAAGGGGCGAGGGAGGGACTCAAGGGAGAGCAGCAGAGGCGGTCGCAAGAAGCGCCCCGGTGGGGAGGGGCCAGCACCGGCCGGGGTGGGTGCGCTGGGGCGCAAAGGTGCCGGGGGCGGGTCTGCCGCCCCCGGACAGGTCACTTGCCCCGAGTAAGCAGCAACCCGTGCTTGGTCACCATGGCGCGGGCGGTCTTGGAATTGAGAAACTGCACGAAGGCCTTCACCCCCGGCGAGGACTCCTTCCTGGTTACCACCAGGATCTTCTTGGTGTAGGGGTACTTGCCGCTGGCGACATTGGCAAGGGTGGGAGCGACCCCGTTCAGGCGGGCGACGTTGACGGCGCCGGGCTCGGAGAGGGCCATGGACAGCGGCGCGAAGCTGATGGTGCCGTCGGTCTTCTTAAGGTGATCGAAGGTCTCCTGGTCGGTGACCCCCATGAGCATGTCCGGACGTGCGTGTGCGGCGGTCACCGCGCGGTCCATCTCCGGGGAGAGGGAGCGCAGCATCGTGGTGTCGATGTCGTCCTGGGGGCGCAGCACCACGCGGATGAAGTCGCCGTTGGGCCACTTGGCACGCGTCCCGACGTAGATGGCCGCCAGTTGCTCGGTGGTGATGTCGTCGAGCTTCCTGCCGGGGTGGGTGACCACCGCGTACGGGGTCCTGCCGTACTCGAACCAGGTCAGGTCGGGGATGGCTTCATGGGGCTTGAGGGGACGCCCGGGGACGGCGATGTCCAGGGCGCCCTTGGCGATCGCCTTGAGGGCCGCGGCGCTCCCCAGGCTCTTCTGCACCTCGAAGGTGATGTCCTTGTGCTTCTTCTGGAACGCCGCGATCAGTGGCTTCATCAACGCGACCCCGCAACCGGTGCCGTTGAGCCGGATCGTTTCCGCGGCGGATGCCGGCGCGGTGGTGCACAGCAGGAGAAGAAACAGGGTCGGGATGATGCTGCGGGAAAGACGGGAACTTGACATGCTGCGCTCCTCACGGGGGATGAAAACACCGGGACCGGGACAGACACAGCGGGCTTCACTGGAGAGTCGGCCGCCGGTAACCGTATCGGCCCGACGCCCGTTCTTCTTGAGAGTTTTTCGTTACAGCAGGAAATCCACCACCAACCCCTTGATCTTGATGATCTGGGCCACGATGCGGATGTGGTCCTTTTGTTCCCGCATCACCAGGTGGTAGAGGAGATCGGCTTCCTTGTCGATGACGGCGATCACCTCGTGGCTGCGCCCGGTGACCCCGCCGCTCAGCATCTCGATGCGGTAGGCCTCGGCGGATACCTTGCGCGCCATGGTGCCGATCAGCTCCCGGAACACCTTGAAGTTGGCGATGGTCGGTTCCTGCTCAAGGACGTCCCCCGCCTTGTCGATTTCTTCCTTCAGGCGCTGCAGCTCGCCTTCGTATTCGGTGCCGGACTTGGCGATGGCGGCGAGCCGGCCGGCAAAGAGGGGTGCGCTGGCCCCGGCCACGCTCTTGGCGGGCGTTCCCTTCTCTTTCTTGGCTATGCTGCGGGGATCCGACTTTTCGTTGATACGCATGCGCTCACCGGTCGCCCTCGGGCGGGCGAAACGAAAAAGGCCCCGAACGGATTCGGGGCCGGACCAAGGCTCAGGAAAGGAAACTAGTTCTTGACCACGTTGGCGGCCTGCGGGCCCTTGGCGCCCTGGACCACGTCAAAGCTTACCGAGTCCCCCTCGGCCAGGGACTTGAAGCCGTCCCCCTGGATGGCGGAGAAGTGCACGAACACATCCGCGCCGTTCTCCTGCTCGATGAAGCCAAACCCCTTAGCGTCGTTGAACCATTTCACCACACCGTTTGCCATTACTTTTTCTCCTGTACTGCTCGTTGTCTGATGAGGGCGGCCGGTGGTCCGGCCGCCCTTCTTTTTGGCGTCTTAAAAGACGCGCTATCCGCTATTACACGTTTACATCAAGCGTGTCAAGGCTTCTCCGGCTCCCTTGCGACGCCTTGGCCGTGCCGCCTGCCGGATCAGGCGCTGGCTACGGGCTGCTGCAAGGCGTCACTGTCCTTTCCCGCTGCGGCAGATTTTGCCGGAGCGGCCGCCTGGGCATTGAGCGTGGCGTGGGCCGCGGCCAGGCGCGCGATGGGCACGCGGAACGGGGAGCAGGAGACGTAGTCGAGGCCTACCGAGTCGCAGAAGATGACCGAGGCCGGGTCGCCGCCGTGCTCGCCGCAGATGCCCAGCTTGATGCCCGGGCGGGTGGCGCGCCCCTTCTCGCACCCCATCCTGACCAGGGCGCCCACGCCGTTCTGGTCCAGGGTGACGAACGGGTCGTCCTCGAGGATGCCGTTCTCCACGTAGAAGGGGAGGAACTTGCCGGCGTCGTCCCGGGACAGGCCGAAGGTGGTCTGGGTCAGGTCGTTGGTGCCGAAGGAGAAGAAGTCGGCCTCGGTGGCGATGCTGTCGGCGGTGATGGCGGCGCGCGGCAGCTCGATCATGGTGCCGATCAGGTAGTCGACCTTGACGCCGTAGCGTTTCTGCACGTCCTCGCAGACGGCGACCGCGTTGGCGCGCATGATGGCAAGCTCCTTGGTGACCGCGACCAGCGGGATCATGATCTCCGGGACGATCTGGAAGCCTTCATCCTTCACCAGTTCGCAGGCGGCCTCCATGATGGCCTGGACCTGCATGTCGTAGATCTCGGGGAAGGTGACGCCCAGGCGGCAGCCGCGGTGGCCCAGCATCGGGTTGAACTCGTGCAGGAACTCGACCTTGTGCTTCAGGGTCTGCACGGAGACCCCCATGGTGGCGGAGAGCGCCTCGATGTCCTTGTCCTCCTGGGGGAGGAACTCGTGCAGCGGCGGGTCGAGCAGGCGAATGGTCACCGGCAGCCCCTTCATCTCGCGGAAGAGCCCCTTGAAGTCACCCTTCTGCATGGGGAGGATCTTGGCCAGCGCCTTCTTCCTCCCCTCGAGGTCCGCGGAAAGGATCATCTCGCGCACCGCGGCGATGCGGTCCGCCTCGAAGAACATGTGCTCGGTGCGGCACAGGCCGATGCCCTCGGCGCCGAAGTCGCGCGCGGTCTTGGCGTCGTGCGGGGTGTCGGCGTTGGCGCGGACCTTCATGCGGCGGAACTTGTCCACCCAGGCCATGACGGTGGCGAAGTCGCCCCCTACGCCGGCCGCGACCATGGGCACTGCGCCCTTCATCACCTCGCCGGTGGAGCCGTCCAGGGTGATCACGTCACCCTTCTTGATCACGGTGCCGTCCTTGGCCACGAACTGGCCGCCGTGGTAGTCGACCTTGATGTCGCCGCAGCCGGCCACGCAGCACTTGCCCATGCCGCGGGCGACCACCGCCGCGTGCGAGGTCATGCCGCCGCGGGCGGTGAGGATGCCCTGGGCGGCGTGCATGCCGTGGATGTCCTCAGGGGAGGTCTCCACGCGCACCAGGATCACCTTGTGGCCCAGTTTCGCTGCGCTCTCCGCCTCGTCGGCGGTGAACACCACCTCGCCGGAAGCGGCGCCCGGCGAGGCCGGCAGCCCCTTGGCGATGACGGTACGGGGCGCCTTGGGGTCGAGGGAGGGGTGCAAGAGCTGGTCGAGCTGGGAGGGGGCCACGCGCAGCACCGCGGTCTTCTCGTCGATGAGCTTCTCGGCCACCATGTCCACGGCGATCTTCAGGGCCGCCTTCGCGGTCCTCTTGCCGCTTCTGCACTGCAGCATGTAGAGGATCCCCTTCTCGATGGTGAACTCGATGTCCTGCATGTCCTTGTAGTGGCGCTCCAGGATGTCGCGGATCCCTACCAGCTGCTGGTAGCACTCGGGGAGCACCTCCTCCATGGAGGGGAGGTCGCCCGGCTTGTACTTGGCGCGGTTGATCGGCTGCGGGGTGCGGATGCCGGCCACGACGTCCTCGCCCTGGGCGTTGACCAGGTACTCGCCGTAGAAGTAGTCCTCGCCGGTGGAGGGGTCGCGGGTGAAGGCGACGCCGGTGGCGCAGTCATCCCCCATGTTGCCGAACACCATGGACTGGACGTTGACGGCGGTGCCCCACTCGGCCGGTATGTTGTTGAGCTTTCTGTAGGTGATGGCGCGCTGGTTCATCCAGGAGCCGAACACGGCGCCGATGGCGCCCCAGAGCTGCTCTTTGGGATCTTCCGGGAAATCGACGCCCAGGGTCGCCTTGATCTTGGCCTTGAACTCGCCGACCAGTTCCTTCCAGTCGGAAGCCTTCAGGTCGGTGTCCAGGTGCACGCCGCGCGCCTCTTTCTTGCGCTCCAGGAGGTGCTCCAGCTCGTCCTTGTGCATCCCCATGACCACGTCGGAGTACATCTGCACGAAACGACGGTAGGCGTCGTAGGCGAAGCGCTCGTCGCCGGACTGGGCGATGATCCCCTGCACCGTGGTGTCGTTGAGGCCCAGGTTGAGGATGGTGTCCATCATGCCCGGCATGGAGGCGCGGGCGCCGGAGCGGACCGAGACCAGGAGGGGGTTCGCGGCGTCGCCGAACTTCTTGCCCATGAGCCCCTCGACGCGGGCCAGGTTGGCCTCGACCTCGGCGGCCAGCGCGGCGGGGTACTGCTGGTTGTTCTTGTAGTACTCGGTGCAGACCTCCGTGGTGATGGTGAAGCCGGCCGGAACCGGAAGACCGATGGCGGTCATCTCGGCCAGGTTGGCCCCCTTGCCCCCCAGAAGTTCCTTCATTTTGGCGTTGCCGTCAGCCTTGCCGGCGCCAAAAAAGTAGACGTACTGCGTTCCCATGTGCACCCTCCTTAGACGTTGTTAATTAATATCGAGCTTAAAGTATACACATAATCCGAAAAAGGCAACAGCCGCCGGGAGTTGCACCCGGACGGCTGTTTACGTGAGCGTCAGAAAAATCGTTGTGCTGCTGCGTCGGCCTGCTCCAGGGTGCTGCATCCCGGGTTCAGCTGTCGCAGTCTTTTCATGCCGATAACCTCGCGAAGTCGGCCAGGCTGCCGAAGAGCCGCGCGATGGAAGTCAGAAGCGCCAGGCGGTTCTGACGCACCTTTTCGTCCTCCGCCATGACCATGACCTTGTCGAAGAAGGCGTCGACGCTGGGCTTCAGGGTGGCGATCTCGGTGAGGGCGGCCAGGTAGTCGGCGCCGGAGAGGGCCGCGTCCACCTTCTGCTTCACCTGCTGCTGCGCCTCGTAGAGCGCCCCCTCGGCCGGTTCCTGGAACAGAGCAGCCGCGACCGGGGTGTCCACCCCTTCCTTGACGATGTTGCCCACGCGCTTGAAGGCGCCGGCAAGGGCGGCGAAGTCGTCGCGCTTCCTGAACTCGGCCAGGGCCTGGATCTTGGCGGCCGCCTCGACCAGGTCGTCGAAGGAAACCGAGACCACGGCATCCACCACGTCGGAGGGGTAGCGGTCCGCCATCAGGTTCACGAAACGGCCGCGGAAGAAGTCGAGCACGTCCTGGTACACCTGCTCCACCGGGCGGGTCGCCTTGCCGGCCAGCAGGTCCAGGGAGGACTTGATCAGCCCGGAAAGGGGCTCGCGGTACTTCTTGTCCAGGATGATGTTGATGATCCCCAGGGCCGAGCGGCGCAGGGCGTAGGGGTCGGCGGAACCGGTGGGGATGAGCCCCACGCTGAAGCAGCCGCAGATGGTGTCGGTCTTGTCCGCCAGCGAGACGAAGGCGCCGATGTCGGAGGCGGGGAGCTCGCCACCGGCCTGGGTGGGGAGGTAGTGCTCGGCGATGGCGTTGGCGACCGCCGCATCCTCGCCGTCATGCAGGGCGTACTCGCGCCCCATGATCCCCTGCACCTCGGGGAACTCGCCCACCATGCCGGAGACCAGGTCCGCCTTGCACAGGGTGGCGGCGCGGGCGGCCTTGTCGGCGACGGCCGGGTTGTGGCGCTGCGCCAGCCCCTTGGCCAGTTCGCGGAAACGCTCCATCTTCTCGTAGGAGGTGCCGAGCTTCGCCTGGTAGACCACGCTTTTGAGGCTCTCCACGCGGGACTCGAGCTTCACCTTGTGGTCCTCGTCGAAGAAGAAGCGGGCGTCGGAGAGGCGGGCACGCAGCACGCGCTCGTTCCCCTTGACCACCACCTGCGGGTCCTCGGTCAGGGTGTTGTTGATGGTGATGAAGCCGGGCAGCAGTTTGCCCTGGTCGTCCACCAGGGAGAAGTAGCGCTGGTGCTCGCGCATCGAGGTGATCAGGACCTCGCGCGGCACCACCAGGAAGTCGGGCGAGAAGGTGCCGTGCACCGCGGAGGGGTACTCGACCAGGAAGGAGACCTGCTCGAGGAGCGCCTCGTCGGGGAGCACGTTCCCCTTGGCCTGGCGGGCGACCCGGTCGATCTCCTGGCGGATGATGGCCTTCCTCTTCTCGGGGTCCGGAATGACGAAGTGGCGCTCGCACTCCTCCAGGTAGTGGGGCAGGTCGCGCACCGGGAAGGTGGTGTTGGCCATGAAGCGGTGGCCGCGCGAGGCGGAGCCGCTCTCGATGTTGCCGAAGGCGAAGGGGACCACGGTGCCGCCGTAGAGCGCCACGATCCAGTGGATGGGGCGGGCGAAGCGGACGTCGAAGTCGGCCCAGCGCATGGACTTCTTGAAGGGTATGTTGCCGATCAGGCGCGGCAGCATCTCGGGGAGGAGTTCGGCGGTGTCACGCCCGATCTCGCTCTTCACCGCGGCCAGGTACTCGCCCTTCGGGGTGATGACCACCTTCAGGTCGGCCACCTCGACCCCCTGGCCGCGGGCGAAGCCCTGGGCGGCCTTGGTCGGGTTGCCGTCGGCGTCGTAGGCGGCGCTCTTGGCCGGCCCCATGGCGGTCAGCTCCGCGTCGGGCTGGCGCTCGGCCATCCCTTTCACCGCCAGCACCAGGCGGCGCGGGGTCCCCAGCGTCACGATCTCGCCGAACTCGATGCGGGCCGTCTCCAGCTCGCGCTTCATGAGGGCTTCCATGTCGGCCATCGCCTTGGGGACGAAGCCGGCCGGAATCTCCTCGCAACCTATCTCAAGGAAAAGATCCTTGGCCATTAGCGACCTCCTTTCAGGAGCGGGAAGCCGAGCCGCTCGCGCATCTGCAGGTACCCTTCCGCGCACAGGCGCGCCACGTTCCTGACCTTGCCGATGTAGGAGGCGCGCTCGGTGACCGAGATGGCGCCGCGGGCATCCAGGAGGTTGAAGGTGTGGGAGCATTTCATGACGTAGTCGTAGGCCGGCAGCACCAGCCCCTTCTCGACCAGGCGGATACACTCCTTCTCGTACATCTTGAAGAGGGTGAGCAGCATGTCGACGTCAGCCTCCTCGAAGTTGTAGGTGGAGAACTCGACCTCGCTCTCGTGGTGGATGTCGCCGTACTTGACCCCCTTGACCCACTCCAGGTCGTAGACGTTGTCCACCCCCTGCAGGTACATGGCGATCCTCTCGCAGCCGTAGGTGATCTCGGCGGAGACCGGTTTCAGGTCGATGCCGCCGGCCTGCTGGAAGTAGGTGAACTGGGTGATCTCCATGCCGTCCAGCCAAACCTCCCAACCGAGGCCCCAGGCCCCCAGGGTCGGGGATTCCCAGTCGTCCTCGACGAAGCGGATGTCGTGCTTGTTCGGGTCGATGCCGAAGGCGCGCAGTGAGTCGAGGTAGAGGTCCAGGATGTTCATGGGCGAGGGCTTCATGATCACCTGGAACTGGTAGTAGTGCTGCAGGCGGTTCGGGTTCTCGCCGTAGCGCCCGTCGGTGGGGCGCCTCGACGGCTCCACGTAGGCCACTTTCCACGGCTCGGGCCCGAGCACGCGCAGGAAGGTGGCCGGGTTGAAGGTTCCCGCCCCTTTTTCCGTATCATAGGGTTGCTGGATTACGCACCCCTGTCCCGCCCAATACCCCTGCAGGGAGAGGATCAGATCCTGAAATGTCAACACGCCGCCTCCGATCAAATCGTTATTTCAAGTGGTGCAGCTTTTGGAATAAAAAAGTTTACTGTATCCAAACAGTTAGGCTCGCCAGATTACAACAGCGCACACGGCGCTGTCAAGGAATATCACCCGGAAAAACGGGAAAAACCGGCGCGCCCGCGGGGACTCGCGCAAGGGGCGCCGGGACGGCCGCACGGAAATCTCGGGTGAATTCTTCTGTTTACCGCCCGCCCCCGGAACGGTAAACTTAGCGAAGGGGTGATTCACATGAGTATGACCGGGGAGATCGTCATATTAGGATCGGGTTCCACCGCCTTCGCAGCGGCGCTCAGGGCCAAGGAGCGGGGGGCGCGCTCCATCATGATCGAGCGCAGCGTCCTGGGGGGGACCTGCATCAACTGGGGCTGCATCCCGTCCAAGACCCTGATCCACTGCGCCCTGTTCCGGCACGAGGCCGAACTGGGCCAGCGGCTGGGGCTCGGGGTCAGGCGCGACGGCGTCGACTACGGCACCCTGGACGGACACAAGTTCGCGGTGGTGCAGGAACTGAGGCAGAAGAAATACCTGGACGTGCTGGAGCAGCTCCCCGAACTGTCGCTCATCAAGGGGAAGGCGGTGTTCGTTGCCCCCGGCAAGGTGCAGGTGGAGGACCAGGTCATCGAAAGCGACCGCATCCTCATCGCCACCGGCGGCCACCCCCGCGTCCCCAAGATCCCCGGCCTGGAGCATACCCCGCACCTGACCAGCAAGAGCGCGCTCCTGTTGAAGGCCCTGCCGGAATCGCTCACGGTCATCGGTGGCGGCGTCATCGCCCTGGAGCTCGGGCAGATGTTCCATCGGCTCGGGGTCCCGGTCACGGTCCTGGAGCACGGCCCGCGCGTGCTGCCGTCCGTGGAGCCGGAGCCGGCGCTGGCGCTGCAGCGTGTACTCGAGACAGAGGGGATGCAGGTGGTGGTGGGAGCCGCGGTCTGCTCGGTGGCCCGCGACGGGGACGGGGTCCGCGTCGAGGCGCTCATCGACGGCGAGCCGCGCCACTTCTTCTCGCAGCAGTTGCTACTGGCGGTGGGGACCGCCCCCGCCACCGAAGGGATCGGCCTGGAGCGGGCCGGGGTGGAAGTGGACGGGCGCGGCTTCATCAAGGTGGACGGCGAGATGCGCACCACCGCCCCCGGCATCTGGGCGGCCGGCGACGTCACCGGCGGCATGCAGATCGCCACGGTGGGGGCGCGCGAGGGGATCGCCGCGGTGGACAACATGCTGGAGACCGGGTGCCACTGCCAGCTCGACTACCAGACCCTCCCCATGGCCATCTTCACCGACCCCGAAGTGGCCATGGTGGGCTACGGCGAGGAAGCGGCGCGGCTGGCGGGCTTCGACGTCGAGAGCCACACCATAGCCGCCTCCGCCATCCCCAAGGCCCACGTCACCGGCGCGCTGGACGGCGCGGTGAAGATCGTGGCCGACCGGGTCACCGACCGCATCTTAGGCGTCCACCTCTGCCTGCATCGCGGCGCCGACATCATCAACGAGGCCGCACTCGCCATCCGCTGCCGCATGACCGTCGCCGAGCTCGCCGACACCCTGCACGTCTACCCCTCCATGGGCGAAGGGCTGCGCCTGTGCGCCCAGGCCTTCAACCGCGACCTCACCCAGCTCTCCTGCTGCGCCGAATAACGGGGTGAAACCACCATCGCCCGCACCTTTACCGCAACATTAGAATTGACAATTAATTCATGAAGGAATACGATGCACGGCGTTCGGTGCCGCACCTGCGCGGCCGACGTGCCAGGGCATGCTTTTTTTGCAATGAAGTTTATGAGCGAGGGGAAATACGATGGCGGCTGAAGTTCTTTTCGTGGATGACAACAAGCTGATCTTGCAAGCCTCCGTCGACCTGTTCCGGTCGCAGGGGATCGACCTGCTCACCGCCACCAACGCGGCCGAAGCCCTGGAGCTGTTCCGACACCACGAGATAGCCGTGGTGGTCTCCGACAACCGGATGCCCGGAATGTCCGGGCTCGACTTTCTCTCCGAGCTGCGCCGGCTCTCACCGGACACCGTCAAGGTGCTCATCTCCGCCTACGTCGACCTCGCCACGGCACTTGCCGCCATCAACAACTCCGAGGTTTTCCGCTATCTGTTGAAACCGTGGAAACAGCAGGAAATCCTGGACGTGGTGCAGGAGGGGCTGCGACGCTACCAGACCGTGCAGGCCATGAGGCGTGAGGACGAGGCGGTGCTGCGCTCCCTGGCCCAGACCATCGAGCTCAAGGACCCCAACACCAAGGGGCATTGCGACCGGGTGGCGGTCTACGCCCTGCTCATCGCCGAGGCGATGGGACTGCCCAAGGAGACCCTGCGCCAGATCAAGTATGGCAGCTGGCTGCACGACTGCGGCAAAATCGGCATCTCCGAGGTGATCCTCAACGGCAGCGGCCGCCTCAACGAGGACGAGTTCAAGACCATGAAGCTGCACACCGACTGGGGCGCGGACCTGGCGGAAAAGGCGCGGCTTTCCGAGGTGGCCAAGAACATCATCCGTCACCACCACGAGAAATTTGACGGGACCGGCTATCCCCTGGGGCTCAAGGGGGAAGCGATCCCGCTGGAAGCGCGCATCGTCGCGGTAGCCGACATCTACGACGCACTCACCACCGACCGCTCCTACCGCGGCAGGTTCCTCGAGAGCGAGGCCCGGGAGATGGTGCGCTCGATGAGCGGCGCAGCGCTCGACCCCAGCATCCTCGAGGTCTTCCTGCAGGTGGTCCCGGCAGGCCCCCTTCCCTCTTCCGAAGAGGTCCTGGGCGAGGTAACGCCGCGCGAAGCGGACGGCAAGCGCCCCAACCTCACCCTGGTGCGCGCCCAGGCCTAGGGCGCCTCACCGCTCCCCGGCGGGGAACCACCGCCGCACCACGAAACTCCCGGCCCCGGCGCTCCCCTTCGGGAAGCTGTCCGCGGGCTTTCTCGTTTTCATGATCTGCCGGACCAGCTCGAGCTTCGGCGTGATCATCACCCCGCTGTGCTTCCCGCCGCACCCCATCCTGCTTTCGATGATGGAATCGCCATCCAGCACCACCATCACGTGTCCGTTCCAGACCAGGAGGTCCAACGGCTTGAGCTTCCCCGCGATCGCCTCGGCGGAAAGTCCCGCCACGGGGACCGCCTGGCCGTAGCCGGTCAGGGTCGAGGTGTTCCTGGGTGTGAAGCCGTCGGTCGCCTGGTACAGGAGTCCGGAGCAGTCCACGCCCGCGAGCGGGTCGCCCTGCGGGTAGTACCTGCGCAGCAGCGGAACGCCGTCCTTGACGTTGCCCCCCCAGACGTACGGTTTGCCCAGCGCCGCCAAAAGTCGTTTCTGGATCTCTGCCTGTTCCGGCAGGTGCGGGCGGCGTTCCCGGGCGGCCGGGCCGGCTGGCTCGACGAAACGGGCGTCCACGAACAACCCGGTTTTGGAGGGATAGGGGTAATCGTTGCTGGTCACCCGCAGCACCTTGACGCCGTTTTGCTCCTGCTCCCCCTCCACGGTGAAGAGGGTGCCCGGCAGGGCGATGAACTCGATCGGGCGCACCCCGCGGCAGGGGTCGAGCTGCACCTTGCCGCTGAAGCTGCCGGCGAAATCGGGGGTATTGAGGACCGGGGCGTAGGAGGCGGCGACCACCTGCCCGGGTGAGGCGCCGGAGGCGGTACGGCTGGAGACGGGGATGGCGACCAGGCTGAGGGCTATGACGGCAAGGAGAAGAGTCTTCATGACCTACCTCGTGACAGGACCGGCGGGAGCGGCTCAGGTCCTAAGCCCGGCCGGCGGAAGCGCGGCGGATGCCGCAGGTTGTGGCGCGGACGAAACCGCGATCAGTCGGCGAAGGCAGCCGGAAGGGGCAGCAGGCGCACCGCCGTCCCCTTTAACAGCGGCAGGGCGAGCTTGATCCCCTTGGGCTCGTTGCCGTTGCCGTGCACCAGGATGAAGCTGCCGCGCCGCGGCTGCTCCCCCTTGGCGAGCCAGGCGTCGGCGCCGATCGGGACCAGGGACAACTCGGCCAGCAGGTTCATGGCGGCGGCGCCGGAGACAAGCCCGGGAAAGCGGAAAAACGGTGACGGGACCAGGCCGCGCGCGAGCAGTTCCTGCTCCAGCTGCAGCACCTCGGAACGGAGGTCGGTCCCCGGCGCCAGCAGGAAGTTCTCGGACAGGGGGACCTTGGGGTCGTAGTGGTGGTGCCAGGAGTGGTTCACCCAGGTCACCGCCAGCCTCCCCGCCGCCACCTCCCCTTTCAGGTAGGCGACCTCCTCCGGATGGGTCTCCAGCCAGAGCCCGGTCACCATCACGGCCACGGGCACCGCCGCCCCCCGGCACAGCGTCTCCGCTGCCTCGAAGAGCTCCCGCTCGAAGGGGCGTTTCGAGGGGCAGAGATCGACGGTGAGGAAGAATCCGTCGGCAGCGGTTTCGGCGCGGGTGGCGCCGCCGTTTTGCAGCCGGTACGGGGGAGCGGTGTGGCGCTTGACGGCGCGCCCCAGCCGGGTGGCGTAGAAGCCCGCCTCCCCCTCCCTTCTGGGGACCAGGTCCGCCGCCGGCAGGTCGAAGCTCTGCAGCGTGGCGGGGTCCACCACCAGCCGGTGCGGCACCCCCTCCTCCATGAAGCTCCTGATGGCCCACAGCGCCCTCCCGGAGCGGTCCGCGACCGGCTCGCGCAGGGCGCGGTAGTCGGTGATGTGCCCGGCGTGGGCAGTGTGGGGCGCGGCGGTAAGCAGCGGCAGGATCAGGAGCAGGAAGTAGAAAAGACGCATGGCGGACTCTGCGGCTGGAGGTCCGGCGCGGCGGCTAGGCCAGCACCGAGCGGAGCGCGGCGTCGATCTTGTCGACGTCGACGCGGGTGTTGAAGCAGGGGCCGAAGGGGCGGTCGTTGAGCACCCCGATCACCGGGAGGGGGTAGCAGTCCTTGATGCCGGAGGTGAGGTCACGCTCGCAGGCGACGGCCAGGACCAGCTTGGGGCGCTTCTCGATGATCACCTTGCGCGCCAGGGTGCCGCCGGTCGCCACCGAGATGTCGACCTTATACTTGCGGGCCAGGTCGGCGAGCCCCATGATGTCGCAGCGGCCGCAGCGCAGGCACTTGTCGATCTCGCCGGTCACCTTGATCTCGCACTCGGCCAGTTGCAGGCAGTGGGGAAGCAGGATCAGGATCCGATCGGCGTTGATCTTCAGGCGCTGCGAGACCACCAGGGAGTTGTTCATGGCCACGAAGGACTGGCGGATGGTGTCCTTGGAGATGCCGCACAGCTTGCCGATCTGTTCGATGAGCGGGAGCAGGAACTTGATCACCACGCCGCGCATGAACTTCGTGCCGAGGATGTCCTTGCCCAGCGCGGTGGTGAGCACCAACAGGGCGGTGCCGAGCACCGCTATGCCGGAGAGGACGGCGAAGAGCATCCCCACCACGCGCGGCAGGTCCGGGTGGATGTTGGCCAGCCCCATGGTCGGGATGTACCACCCCAGGTAGATGAGCCCCACCACCAACAGGCAGGTCACCCCCATCAGGGCCACGAAGAGCCGCTTCTGGGGCGGCTTCTGGTAGGCCCCCTTATGCCCCAACGGCGCCGTCCTTTTTGCCCAGCAGCGCGCCTGCCGGCACCTTGTAGCCGGCCAGGAAATCGCCGGCGGCCATGCGCTTCTTCCCTTCCAGCTGCAGTTCGCGGATGAGGAGGCTCCCCTCGCCGCAGGCGACCTCGATGCCGTCGCGGCCGGCCGCGACCACCTCGCCCGGGTTACCCGCACCGGCGGCGGTCTGCACCTTGTACACCTTGAGCAGCTTGTCGTCGAGGAAGCTGAAGGCGCCGGGCCACGGGGTCATGCCGCGCACCTGGTTCTTGATGTCCTGGGCGCTCCTGGTCCAGTCGATGAGGCCGTCTTCCTTCTTCATCATCGGGGCGTAGCAGGTGAGCGCGTCGTCCTGTTTCTCCGGGGTCAGCTCCCCGGCCACCAGGCGGTCCAGGGTCTGGGCCAAAAGCTCGGCGCCCAGCTGCGACATGCGGTCGTGCAGGCTCTGGGTGTCCTCGTCCGGGTCGATGGGGGTCGCGCTCTTGAGCAGCATGTCGCCGGTGTCCAGCCCCACGTCCATCATCATGGTGGTCACCCCAGTCTCGGTCTCGCCGTTGATGATGCACCAGTTGAGCGGCGCGGCGCCGCGGTAACGCGGCAGCAGCGAGGCGTGCACGTTGATGCAGCCGTGTTTGGGGATGTCCAGAAGGGCCTTGGGCAGGATCTGGCCGAAGGCGATGACCACGATCAGGTCCGGCTCCAGGGCGCGGATCTGTTCGATCGACTCGGGCAGGCGCACCTTGACCGGCTGCAGCACCGGGATGCCGTGCTGTTCGGCCAGCACCTTCACCGGCGGCGGCAGGGTCTGCTGCCCCCTCCCCTTGGGACGGTCGGGCTGGGTGACCACGGCCACCACGTTTTCACCGCGTTCGATCAGGGTGCGCAGGGTCGGGCAGGCGAATTCGGGAGTTCCCATGAAGATGATGCGCAAACCGGTCATCGATGTTGCTCCTTTGCCTCTTCCTGGGCGCGCTGGTAGCGCTTGCGGAAGATCCCCTTCTTGAGCGGGGAGAGGTGGTCTATGAAGAGGACGCCGTCCAGGTGGTCGATCTCGTGCTGGAAGGCAATGGCCAACAGGTCGTCGGCGCGGATCACCACCTCCTCGCCGTCGAGGTTGAGCATCTTCACCACCACGCGGGCGTGGCGCCGCACGTTGGCGGAGAACTTGGGCACCGACAGGCACCCCTCCTCCTCGTACGCCTCGCCTTCGGCGTGGACGATCTCCGGGTTGATGGCGACGATCAGCTCGGGGTTCTCGTCCTGGCCCGAGACGTCGATCACCACGACGCGCTGGTGCACCCCGATCTGCGGGGCGGCCAGGCCGACGCCGGGGGCATCGTACATGGTTTCGGCCATGTCCCGCACCAGTTCGCGGGTCTTGTCAGTGATCACGGTAACCGGCAGGGAGCGCTTCTTCAGCTCCGGGTCCGGATAGGTCAGTATTTTTCGTACCATAAGTCCTTCCTTTGGCTTTAGGGCTATCCGGGTCACTATACTAAAGGTATTAGGGAAAAATCAACGACATACTCATGAGGGAGGGAGGGCTCCCGGCGCACCGGCCGGCGCCGCCGCGAGTCAAAATTCCGCCGCCGCAGGGGCCAAAGTCAAAAATACGACGGTCAAAAAAGCCGTTTTCGCCGGGCCTGGTTGAGCAATATCGGGTGGTTACCGGCAGGGAACGTCTCTTGCTTGCAGCAAGGTTCGCAGGTCGCAGCAGGAGGAAAACATGACGCCCAAAGCAGTGGCAGCACCGATGACAATCAACGCAGCATATAACCCGCGCCCGGTGGCCCTGCTTGCCGCCGCAGCCGCCGCAGCCGCCCTGCCGCACCTTCTGGCCAGCGGACGCGCCGACTCGCCCCGCGTGCAGAGCAGGCGCCCGCGCCGCCTCTGGGGGCGCGAGGACGGCTTCACCATGGCGTCTCCCCGTTAGTCAACCTGTCACGTCGCGCACAACCTCGCCCGTACCAGGCTACCGCCCCGTCACCAGGGTTTGTCCCATGAGGCGCGCCTTGTCCAGCACCCGCCGCCCCGCGCCCTGGCGCTCTTCTTTCGCCGCCAGTCCCACGAAGATCGTCCCCACGCAACGAGCCCCGAGCAGTTCCGCGCTCTGCCTGAGCGTCTTCACTACCGGCGTGAACAGCCGCGCCAGCAATCCCGGCGCCGCGCTCGCCGCCACCAGCACCGCCCGCCTGGGCTTCTCATTGCTGCGCACCTTGGGAGCGGGTACCCCCCAGGGCCAGTAGGCGTAGCAGACCAGCCGCTCCACGAAACGCTTGGTGAGCGCCGTGACCGAGCCGAAGTTGGTGGGCGAGGCCAGCACCAGCGCCTGGCACCCCTCCACCAGGTCGAGCAGCCGCGCCATCTCGTCGGCCACCGGGCAGATGCCGCGCGCCCTGCCGGGCTCCTGGGTGCAGAGCCGGCAGTTGGTGCAGAACTCGACGTGGGTGTCCAGGAGGTAGACCTTGTGCACCTGCGCGCCCGCCTGGGCGGCGCCGGCGAGCACTTCGTCCACGACCTGGTCGACCATGCCCCCCTTGCGGTAGCTCCCCACGATGGCGACCACCTTCAGCGCGTTGCCCATAACGCCTCCAACTTCCGCAAAACCGTGTACCCCTGGCACTCCAGCTAATCGCCTCCCGGAAGGAGGGAGAAGTACCCCCAGTACCCTCTCCCCCCCGGGAGAGGGTGCCCGAAGGGCGGGTGAGGGAGGTGCCACCAAGGGGTATCCTGCTCACGGCGGCGCCCTCACCCCTGCCCCTCTCCCGCCTGCGGACCAAAGCCCTTCGGTGGGCGGAGGCCCGGAGGGCGAGGGGGAACCCCACCGCCGGCAGGGTACGACCTACTTGATTTCCTCATCCCGGGCGGCCTGCTCGGCCCGCGCCTTGCGCTCCAGGTTCCTTCTGCGGCGACCGCCCAGGAAGGATTCCTCGATCACGATGAAAACGAACAGCACGATGAAAAGGGCGAAGATGACGCCCAGGATCTTGAACAGCAGGGTCATGTTGCGCGTGCTCCTTACTTAACCGTCTCGCCCGGGGCGCCCGGGCCGGCGGCTACTATACCGATCCCGCGTCCCCTGTCAAGGCAAACCCGCTAGCCGTTGCCGGTGAGCTTCTTCCAGCCGCTGCCGGCCAGTTCCAGCACGCCGTCCATGGTGCGCCGGTAGAACTTCCGGACCGGGATGCGGTTCACCAGGATCTCCTCGCCGCTTTTCTCCAGGCTCACCGGCTCACCGGATTTCAACTGCACGATCCCGGCGTAGTGCTCGCCCCCCACGCCGAACAGGAAGGAGTGGCGCTGGCCATGGGCCAGGCAGGAGACGATCAGGATGATCCCCTCCGGGTCGCCGGTCTTGAAGTCGAAGCGGGTGGTGGCGGCGACGAAGCGTCCCTGCACCGGTTCGCCGTTCAACAGTTCGTTGACGCTCAGGTTCTTGGGCTTCATGCGCCCCAGCGGCGGCAGTCCCCAGGGGGAGAGCTCGGGGCGGGAGCGCTGCCGGTAGTGGCTGGTGCGCTCCAGGAGGGTGACCACGTTGTTGTTGATCGGGCCGCCGATGGAGTGGGCCAGCCCCATCTGGAACCTGCCGCCGGTGATCAGGCGGTGGTTCTCGACGATCTGGATCATGCCGGTGGCCCCCAGCGGGTGGCCGCGCCCCTTCAAGCCGCCGGTGATGTTGGTGGGGAAGCTGCCGAACTCGCCGGTCAGCTCGTCGTTCAAAAGCGCCTCGAGGATGCGGCGCCGGGGCACGAAGCCCAGGTCCACCATGTTGATGGGGCCGAAGCCGTTGAAGGGGTCGTGCATGTTGACGTGGATCTTGCCGGCGAAGTCGGTGATCTTCCTGATGCCGGCCATGGCGTAGGCCTCGGCGGCGGCGCGCACGGTGGCGGGGAAGCTGTGGAAGTAGGGACGGTCGGCGATGGTGGGGATGTCGGTGGCGCTGCCCACCCCGGAGACGACCACCTCGTGCGGCGTGGCGGAGAGGAGCACGGCGGCCACCCCGTCGGACATGGGGCAGAAGTCGTGGTAGCGCAGCGGCCACCAGTAGCGGTAGTTCTTGCCGGTGACGATCTGGCGGTAGTACTCCTCGAGCGGGATCTCGAAACTGAGGTGGGCGTCCGGGTTTCTCGCGGCGAAGCGGTGCGCGCGCTGGGTCAACAGGGCGGAGAAGGCGGTCCACTCCTCGCTGGAGAGCTTCAGCCGCTCGATCAGCGAGCGCGCCACCAGCGCCCCGCAGGCGGGCATGGAGAGCCCGAACTCGGCCTCGTCCTTGTCGATGACGCCGGCGACGATGCGGGTCGCCTGACCGGTGGAGACGTCGCTCATCTTCTGGATGCCGATGGCGAGCACGTGGTCGCAGCGCCCGGAGGCGATCTGCAGGTAGGCGTACTCGAGGGCCGAGGCGCCGGAGGAGGAGGCCGTGTCGATCAGCACCGACTTGGCCCCCGAGATGCCGAGCACCCCGGCGATCTTGGCCGCGGTGTTGTCCACCCCGGAGAAGGCGACCGGGTTCTGGCACCCGACCACGACGGCGCCTACCTCGGAGCGGCGGATGCGGCTCCCGGCGAAGACCTCGCCGGCCTTTTCCGCCATCTCCAGAAAGGAGAGCGCCTCGCGCTCCCGGCCGTTGTAGCGCCCCACCGGCGCCGCATACGAGGAGGCGACGTAGACCTCCCTGGGTTTGAATTGCTGCGTCACGGATCCCTCCTGCAAGGGGCGTCCCGCCGCCGTCCGGCGACTGAATAGCCTTGCCAGCGCCCGCCCACTCTGCTATGTATTAGAACGCTGTCACAACATATCACTCAAGGTGGTTTTCATGGTAGAAAAAATTAAGAATATTGTTGTATTTGTCAAGGACATCAAGGCCGCGCGCCGTTTTTACCGGGAACAGCTGGGTCTTGCCGCCGGGCAGGAGACCGAGTACATGATGGAGTTCCTCCCGGCCGAGGGGACCGCCCTGGGGGTGTCGCTGGCCATGCACGAGGCGGCGCAGAAGCTGGTGGGACGCCACACCGGCATCACCTTCACCGTAAAGGACCTGGAAGAGCTCTACACCCGGCTCACCCGCGAAGGGGTCCGCTTCACCGAGCCCCTGGAGAAGAGCCCGTGGGGCAAAATGGCGGTTGTCGCCGACCCGGACGGCAACGAGTTCGCCCTGGTGGAGATGTGAGAGCGTTTCTGATCGGCGTCCTGCTCCTGGCCGGCGCCGGTTCGGCGGCCCTGGCCGCCCTCCCCGCGCCGCGCCCGTACAGCGGGTGCGCAGTGCTGATCCTCAGACAGGGGGCGGGGTGGCAGCCGGAGAGCCTGGCGCTGTACCAGGAGCCGGGTGTGCAGCGGGTCGCCGAGACCACGGCGCAGGCCCTGCCGCGGCTCTCCGGGGACGACGCGGAGCCGCTTGTGGCGGCGAGCGAGCGGCGCGGCGACTGGGTCAGGGTGGCGCTGGACGAGGCGGGACGCCAGGGGTGGCTGGAAAAGGCGCGCGGCTGGGAGTACCGCGAGTGGCGCGACTTCCTCCCCGGACGCACGGTGCGCCTGCTCCCGGGCCTGAAGAAGGAGTGGTACCAGCTGCGGCTGGCGCCCGGCGGCGAGGCGAGCCCCGCAGCGCCGCTCTCCCGGGACCGGGAGTTCAGGGTCCTGGAGGTGGAAAAGGAGTGGGCAAGGGTGGAAGCGCCGGCCGGGTGGCTGCGCTGGCGCGACCCCGACGGCAGGCTCACCGTCTCGCTGAAGTAGCTGCCGAAACAGAAAAAGCATTGACATTGATATCCCTGCATGTTATTTGAGGCGTCATGTATACTAACAACGTTACATCACGTGGCACAGTCCACGCGGCAGCAGCGGCCAGACACTTCTAGAGCCGCCACTGCTGATTAGAAAAATAGATTTCTACTGAAGGCCGTGGGGGACCCCCACGGCCTTTTTTTATACAAAATTCGCTTTAGTCCGGCACATACATACCAATCAGGGGGAAAAGAATGCGCAACGAGATAGTCGCTCCCGGCGCGGGAGAGCTTACCTACGAAATCCGAAACATCGTCACCGTGGCAGAGAAAGTGCAGCGCCTCGGGGTGAAGATCAACTGGGAGAACATCGGGGACCCCATCGTCAAGGGAGAGACCATCCCGCTCTGGATGAAGGAGATCGTTGCCGCCGAGGCGATGCACGACGAGAGCTACGCCTACTGCCCCACCCGCGGCGTCCTGGAGACCCGCGAGTTCATCTGCGAGATCACCAACAAGCGGGGCGGCGCGCAGATCACCCCGGACGACATCATCTTCTTCAACGGCCTGGGCGACGCCATCGCCAAGGTGTACGGGAACCTCAGGGCCGAGAGCCGCGTGCTGATGCCGTCGCCGACCTACACCACCCACTCCATCGGCGAGGCGGCCCACGCCAACGCGGTCCCGGTCTGCTACCGCCTCAAACCCGAGGACAACTGGTATCCCGACATGGAAGACCTGGAGTGCCACGTCAAGTACAACCCGCAGATCTCCGGCATCATGCTCATCAACCCGGATAACCCGACCGGGATGGTCTACCCCCCCGAGGTGCTCAAGGAGATCGTGGCCATCGCCAAGAAGTACGACCTGTTCCTGATCGCCGACGAGGTGTACAGCAACATCGTCTACAACGGCGAGCACACGGTCCCCATCTCCGACGTGATCGGCGAGGTCCCGGCCATCGCCATGAAGGGGATCTCCAAGGAACTTCCCTGGCCCGGCTCGCGCTGCGGCTGGATCGAGGTCTACAACGGCGAGCGCGACCCGCGCTTCAAGAAGTTCGTCAACTCCATCCTCTCCTCCAAGATGAACGAGGTCTGCTCCACGACGCTGCCGCAGCGCTGCCTCCCCGCCGTCATGAAGCACCCGGAATACCACAACTACCTGAACGAGCGCATCGGCCGTTACGAGAAGATGAGCAACATCATGTACGACGCGCTGTCCAGGATCCCGCAGCTGTCGGTGAACCGCACCAACGGCGCCTTCTACATGGCGGTCCCCTTCAAGCCGGGCGTCTTGAACCACACCCAGAGCCTGCCCATCCAGAACCCGGAGATCCGCGCCCTGGTGGAGGGGATCGTGAACCAGCCCGGCGTGGCGCCGGACAAGCGCTTCGTCTACTACATCCTGGCCCACACCGGCATCTGCGTGGTGCCGCTCTCCTCCTTCAACACCGAGCTTCTGGGCTTCCGGGTCACGCTCCTCGAGCGCGACGAGGAGGAGTGCCGCAAGATCTACCGCACCCTGACCGAGAACATCGCCGCCTACCTCGCCTCGTAAGCCGGGCCGGCTTCCCCCGCACCCCTCCTCCCCCTCCCTTGACGGGCCTGCGCGCCGAAGCGCTTCGTCCCGCGGAGGCGGGAGGGTGGGTGAACTTGCCAGCCTGTCCCCTTTTCCTCTAGGTCAGCGCGAATGCGGCGTCTACCCCCACCCCCTACCCCCCTCCCGCGAGGGGCGGGGGGATTTTTGCCCCCCCGCCGCCCCCTTTTTTGCCGCAAGTGCACGTCCTCATTGACTGTTGAACCACACTTATGCTATCCATTCTCCATTTGGGCAGCATCCTCACGAGCTTAGGGGTTCAGATGGCCTCGGTTGCACCGGAAAGAAGGCGTACGGCGGCAAACGCCCGCAGCGTGGCACATGCTTAACGGCATAACCGGCAGCGTCGAACCGGATATCGCCCCGGATACCTTCGAGGTCATCGGGCGCATCCTCAAAGCCCGCTCGGGGTTCACCCTGGACGGCTACAAGGACAAATGCGTCAAGCGGCGCATCCACATCCGCGTCCGCGCCACCCACTCCCCCTCACCTGAGGCCTACGGCGAACTGCTCACCCAGAGCACGGCCGAGCAGGACCACCTGCTCCGGGTGCTCACCATTCACGTCTCCCACTTCTTCAGAAATCCCACGGTCTTCGAAAAATTAGGCGCCGACATCCTCCCTGAACTGCTGCAGCGGCGCGACCAGGTCCGGATCCTGAGTGTCGGTTGTGCCGGCGGCGAGGAGCCCTATACCCTGGCGCTGCTGATGAAGGAGCGCTTCCCCGATGCGGTCGACGCGGGACGCGTCACCATCCTGGGGGTCGATGTGGACAGCATCATCCTGGAGCAGGCGCGGGAAGCGCTGTACCACCCGGACCGGCTGGCGGAGGTCCCGGCCGAGCTGCTGGAGCGCCATTTCATCCCCGAGGGCGGGCGCTACCGCCTGCGCGACGAGGTGCGCAGCCAGGTCCTTTTCGAACACGCCGACCTGAACCACCGGCAGGGGTGGGACCCCTGCGACCTGATCCTTTGTCGCAACGTACTGATCTATTTCGAGAGGGAGCGGCAGGAAACGATCCTGAACAGCTTCGCCGACGCCCTCTCCCCCGGAGGTTACCTGGTGCTGGGCAAGGCCGAGACACTTTTCGGCACGGCCCGCAAGCGCTTCAAGACGATCTGCCCCGTGGAGAGGATCTACCGCGTGTTGAGTTAACTGTGCATCTTTGCCTTTCATGAAAGGAGTTCACCGCATGTCTCGCCCCATATACATTCAGATCGGCTACAAGTTCATACTGGGCTTTCTGACCGTGGTCGCCGCCGTCGTCTTCGTGCCCACCTGGATCGGCCGGGTCGGGCTGCCGCCGGAGCTGACCAACGCGCTCTCCTATGTGGCCGCCCTCTCCGTGGGGCTCCTGTTGGGCGCCTTCTTCTCGAAGAGCTTCACCAGGAACATCACCCTCCTGCGCGGCGCCACCGAGGCGATCAGCCAGGGCGACCTGTCCAGCAACCTCGACTTTCCCGCCACCCGCTTCCCGGACGAGACCCACTCCATGGCGCTCTCGATCAACACCATGCAGGAGAACCTGCGCACCCTGGTGCGCCAGATCCGTCACACCTCCGAGCAGGTCTCCGAATCCTCGCGCACCCTCTCCTCCAGCGCCCTGGAGATCAACGCCTCCACCGAGGAGGTGGCGCAGGCCATCGAGAGCATCTCGGGGGGCGCGGAGAACCAGGCGGAGATGCTCTCCAAGAGCGCCAAGGTGATCCACGAGATGGCGATCTCGGTGGACCTGGTGGCGCGCCGCGCCAAGGAGACCGCCAAGGCGGCCCGGGAGACGAGCCTCACCGCGCAGAAGGGTGGCGAGCTCGCCACCGACTCCGTGGAGCGGCTGAAGAGCTTCTTCGACTCGGTGGAGCTGATCAGCATGCAGTTCATGGACCTGAACGGCAAGCTGCAGCAGGTGGGCAAGATCGCGGACTTCATCGTGGAGATGTCGCGCCAGACCAACCTGCTCGCCCTGAACGCCTCCATCGAGGCGGCCCGCGCCGGCGAGTACGGCAAGGGTTTCGGCGTGGTGGCAGAGGAGGTGAGAAAGCTCGCCGACGGCAGCGCCAAGAGCGCCACCGAGATCGTGGAGCTGATCGACCTGGTCAAGGTGGAGAGCCGCAGGGTGCAGGAGACCATCACCGACAGCTCGCGCGGCATCATCGTGGGCAAGAAGAACCTCGACACCACCGCGGACGCCTTCAAGGAGATCCTCGCCACCGTCGTCGAGACCGAGAGAAAGGCGAACTCCATCGCCGACCTCTCCCAGATGCAGACCACCGGGGCGGCCAAGATGGTGAGCATGGTGGACGAGATCGCCAAGGTCGCCGAGGACAATGCGGCCTCCACCGAGGAGGTCTCCGCCGCCACGGAGGAGCAGCACTCGGCCATGCAGGAGATGGTGTACCAGACCCAGGAGCTGGCCCAGCTCGCCGACGAGCTGCTGCGCTCGGTGGAGCGCTTCCAGGTCGGGCCCGAGCCCGCACCGGAGCCCGAGGCGTGACCGCCGAGCGCCTGCTCCTGTTCAGCGCGGCACGGCAGCAGTTCGCCCTGAACCTGCAGGAGGTCTGCGAGGTGATGGAGCCGCAGCAGTGCTATCCCTTTGCGGGAGCGCCGCCCCACTACCTGGGGCTGATCAACTTCCACGGCAACCTCACCGCGCTGGTGGACCTGGCCGGCTACCTGCGCCTGCCGGGGCGCCCGGTGCCGGGCAAGATCCTGGTCATCGACACCCGGCTCGCCCACCTCGCCCTCAGGGTGGACGCCGTCGGCTCCATCCTCGACGCTACCAGCATCACCAGCTTCGGCAGCCACGAAGATCCGCTCGTTGAGGCGCTGCTCGAGACGCCGCAGGGGAGCGTGCGCCTGCTCCGCCTGGAGACGCTTTTAAACGGCCTGGAGCAGGAACTGCAGCAAAGCGCCCCCAACAATGCCAAACCAGGAGGTACCTGATGGCCTTGAAGGTCATGATAGTTGACGACTCCCTGTTCATGAGGAAAATGCTGCGCGACATCCTCGTCGAGGACGGGTACGAGATAGCCGACGAGGCATCCGACGGCGTGGAAGCCGTTGCGAAATACAAGGAATGCCTCCCCGACCTGGTCACCCTGGACATCGTGATGCCCAACAAGACGGGGATCGAGGCGCTGCAGGAGATCATGGCCTACGACGCCGGGGCCCGCGTGGTGATGTGTTCCGCCATCGGCCAGGAGGCGCTCACCGCCGCCGCGACCGAGGCCGGCGCCAAGGCCTTCATACTGAAGCCGTTCAACCCGGAACTGGTCACCCGTGTGCTCAGGGAAGTGGCCCAGGGGTAACCGATGGACATGTCGCAGTACAAGGCCCTCTTCCTCTCGGAATCCCGGGAGTACCTGCGCACCATCGCGGAGCAGGTAGTGGCCCTCGAGCAGTCGCCCGGGGAGCGCAGTGCCGTGGACGCCCTGTTCCGCGGCGCGCACTCGCTGAAAGGGATGGCTGCGTCGATGGAGTACGGCGACGTGGTGGTGGTGGCCCACAGCATGGAGGACCTGATGGCGCGCGTGCGCGACGGGGCCACCCCCTTCGACGCCGGCGTCGCCGACCTGCTCCTGGAGGGGGTCGACCTGATCGACGTGCTGCTCCAGGACGTGGAGCAGGAGCGCCCGTCCACCCTCCCCACCGGCGACTTCGCGCAGCGGCTGGCGACCTACGCCCCGGCAGCGCCCAAGGCGGCCCCGGCCGAACAGGCTGAAGCCCAGGGAGCCGCGGCCGACGCCGTCCCCTCCCCCGCCCCGACTGGCCCCGCCCCCTCCGCCACCGCGGCGGAAGCCGCCCCGCCAGCGCCGGAGGCGGAAAAGGCCAAGGAGCCGGCCGGCGAGGCGGGCGGTACGGTGCGGGTGAAGACGGAACTGCTGGATCACCTGATCAACCTGACCGGCGAGCTGGTCACCAACAAGCAGCGCCTTCTGACCATCGCCGGCGAGTTGGCCTCCCCGGCCCTGAACGACGCCATCTCCGAGACCGCCAAGCTGCTGCGCTCCCTGCACGACGAGGTGATGAAGGTGCGCCTGATGCCGTTCGAGGCGATCAGCGACCGCTTCCAGCGCTCGGTGCGTTCGGTCGCCAAGAAAAGCGGCAAGGAGATCCATTTCGAGCTGACCGGGCGTGAAATCGGCCTCGACCGCGGTATGCTGGAGCAGCTCGTCGACCCGCTGAACCACATCCTGAGAAACGCCGTGGACCACGGCATCGAGGAAAGCGGGGAGCGGGAGCGGGCGGGCAAGCCGGCGCGGGGGACGGTGCGGCTCGCCGTGACCCGGGACCGGGACCGCATCCAGATCACGGTGCGCGACGACGGCCGGGGCATGGAGCCCGCCACCATGATCGCCGCCGCCATCGCCAAGGGTATCCTGACCCCGGAAGAGGGAGAGCTCTTGTCGCCGCGCCAGGCGCTCATGCTCTCCTGCATCCCCGGCTTCTCCACCGCCAAGGAAGTGACCGACATCTCCGGCCGCGGGGTGGGGATGGACGCGGTCAACGCCGCCATTCAGAAACTCGGGGGGACGCTGGGGATCGAGTCCGAGCCGGGTGTGGGCACCACCATCACGCTTAGGCTGCCGCTCACCATCGCCATCATCCACGCGCTGGTGGTGCAGGTGGGCCAGGTGAAGGCGGCGATCCCCGTGAACGCGGTGCAGCGCACCGTGGAGCTGTCCCGGCGCCAGATCGAGACCATGGGCAAGCGGCAGATGTTCCAGCTCGACGACGAGGCGATCCCGCTGCTGTCGCTGAACCGGGTGCTGGGGCTGCCGCTGGGGCGCTTCCCCGACGGCATCCTCCCCCTCTTCGTCACCGAGGCCCGCGGGCGCCGCGTCGGCATCGTGGTGGACCGGCTCCTCGGCCAGCACGAGCTGTTCGTAAAGCAGCTGGGGCGGCCGCTCTCCAAGTTGGCGGGTGTGGCCGGCGGCGCCACCTTGGGCGACGGCGAGATCGTCGCCATACTCGATTTGGCCGGACTGCTGTAACCGATTCCCGATCGTTAACCGCCGTTGCCCCCACCGGCAACGGCTTACCAGCGGAGGCTAGCATGGCCCACCACGAATTGCACGACGGCGAACTGAACGCCCTCACCCACGTGTGCAACACCGGGATGCAGCACGCCGCGGTCGCCCTGTCCCAGCTGATGGGCAAGGGGGTCAGCATCCAGGTGCCCCGGCTCCAGGTGCTGGAAGGCTCCGAAGTGTCGCACCTGCTCGGCTCGCAGGAGGTGACCGCCCTGCAGCTGCAGATCCTGGGCAACGTGCGCGGCAGCATCCTGATCCTGTTGCTCCGCGAGAACGCGCAGCGGATCCTGGAACTGTTGCTGGGGCAGGTTCCCAAGGAAGGGGAGCCGCTCTCCGAGATGGAGCGCTCCACCCTGATGGAGGTCGGCAACATCCTCGCCTCGGCCTGCCTCAATGCCCTGGGCAACTCGCTGAAGATGACCCTGCTCCCCTCGGTCCCGGCGCTGAGCGCCGGGCTGGGCGGCGACATCCTGGCCCGGGCGCTGGAGCGGGGTGAAACGGACGAGGCGGTGGTGATGATCGACGCCATGTTCTCGGTCTCCGATTCGCTCTGCGGCGGCAGCATCTTCCTCATTCCGGCGCCCGCGTCGCTGGGGGCCCTGCTGGGCGCACTGGAGCAATGAAAAGGTTGCACCTTGCCCGGTTGTATGTCAGAATGCCCGGTCAAACTGCCGCCACCGCGGCACATGTAGGGGACTGGCTCCGCAGGTGCCTGTCCCCTTTTCACTACTTTCAGAGGTCGAAGATATGAAAATCGCCAGAACCGCCGTCCTGTGTCTCGCCCTGATAGCCCTCAACGCCGGCGTGGCCCTTTGCGCCGAACTCGCCCAGGTGGTGCGCACCATCGAGCAGGGTTACGGCTCGCTGAACGACCTGCAGGCCGACTTCAGCCAGAGAAGCAGCATCAAGGCCATGAAGCGCGAGGAGAAGGGTGCCGGAGAGCTCCTGCTGAAGAAGGGCGGGGGCAAGGAGTCCATGTTCCGCTTCAACTACACCAAGCCCAAGCAGCAGATCGTCTCCAACGGCAAGACCGTGTGGTACTACATCCCGGACCAGAAGCAGGTCATGGTGATGGACCTGGCGCAGCTCCTCGAGGCCAGCAACGGCATCGCCATGAACTATCTGTCGGGGCTGGGTCAGGTCTCCAAGGACTTCAGCATCGCCTTCGCCGCCGAGCAAAAGGACAAGAGCGGCAACTACCAGCTGGAGCTCACCCCGCACAAGAAGAGCCCGGCCATGGCCAAGCTGCTGCTGACCATCTCCGGCGAGGCCGTCGAGAGCATGGTCGCCAAGGGGAAGAGTTCGACCCCGTTCCCGGTGCTCTCCTCCACGGTGGTGGACCAGACCGGCAACACCACCAGGATGGACTTCAGCAACGTGAAGACCAACCGCGGCATCTCCAGCGGCAAGTTCAGCTTCAAGATCCCCTCGGGGGTGCAGGTCATAAAAAGATAGAAAAAACAGATAAAGACAAAGATTGAGATTAAGAACGACCTGAAAAACAAACAAGAAAAAGATCGAGATTAAGGATGGAGACGAGTTTCTGGTTCTACTTAGTCTTAATCTTAATCTCAATCTGCTTAAAAAAAACAGATAAAGACAAAGATTGAGATTAAGAACGACCTGAAAAACAAACAAGAAAAAGATCGAGATTAAGGATGGGGACGAGTTTCTGGTTCTACTTAGTCTTAATCTTAATCTCAATCTGCTTTTAGGAGGTGTTATGCCGTCATTCGACATCGTTTCCAAGGTCGACATGCAGGAAGTCGACAACGCCATCAACCAGACCGTGAAGGAGATCGGGCAGCGCTACGACTTCAAGGGGTCCAAGAGCGAGGTAACCCTGGAGAAGGAAAGCATCAAGGTCCTTTCCGAGGACGACTTCAAGCTGAAGGCGGTCATCGACATCCTGCAGTCCAAGTTCGTCAAGCGCAACATCTCGCCTAAGGCGCTACAGTACGGCAAGGTGGAGCAGGCCTCCGGCAGCATGGTGCGCCAGATCATCACCCTGCAGGTGGGGATCTCCAAGGAGAAGGCCAAGGAGATCGGAGCGGTGATCAAGGAAACCAAACTCAAGGTACAAAGCCAGATCCAGGACGACCAGATCCGGGTCACCGGCAAGAACATCGACGACCTGCAGGAGGTGATCCGGATCCTCAAAGGCAAGGATCTCGACATCGACATGCAGTTCGTCAACTTCAGAAGCTGATAGAAGAGGGGATTTTTTTGAACCAGAAGATTAAGGAAAAAGTAAGCCTGGTGAGCCTGGGCTGCCCGAAGAACCTGGTGGATGCCGAGGTGATGCTGGGCTACCTCTCCAAGGACGAGTACGAAGTCACCACCGACGAGATGCAGGCCGATATCATCGTGGTGAACACCTGCTCCTTCATCAAGGAGGCCAAGCAGGAGAGCATCGACACCATCCTCGACCTGGCCGACAGGAAGCACGACGCGCGCTGCAAGCTCCTGATCGTGACCGGCTGCCTGCCGCAGCGCTACCAGGAGGAGCTCGCCAAGGAACTCCCCGAGGTGGACATCTTCATCGGCACCGGCGACTACCCGCGCATCGCGGAGATCATCGCCGAGAAGAAGGGGACCGAGGCCCAGCTCTGCTACACCGGCGACCCCAACTTCGTCTACAACGACGAGTTGCCGCGCCTGCAGTCCTCGCCGCACTACACGGCCTACCTGAAGATCGCGGAAGGGTGCTCCAACAACTGCTCCTACTGCGTCATCCCGTCCCTGCGCGGCGCGCACCGCTCGCGCCCCTTCGCGACGCTCATGGCGGAAGCGAAGGCGCTGGTAGAGTCGGGGGTGAAGGAACTCAACCTGATCGCCCAGGACATCACCGCCTACGGCCGCGACCTGCCGGAACAGCCGAGCCTCGAGCTCCTGGTGCAGGAACTGGCCAAGCTGGACGGGCTCAAGTGGATCAGGCTTCTCTACGCCTACCCGGACGGGGTCAGGGACTCGCTGATCGAGCTGATCAAGAACGAACCCAAGGTGTGCAAGTACCTGGACCTCCCCATCCAGCACATCTCGGACCCGGTGCTGAAGAACATGAAGCGCAGAAGCGGCGAGGCCGACATCCGCGCCCTGATCGCCAAGCTGCGTAAGGAGATCCCGGACATCGCCATCCGCACCTCGCTCATCGTCGGCTTCCCGGGTGAAACCAACGAGGACTTCAAGACGCTCCTGCAGTTCGTCGAGGAGACCCGCTTCGACCGCCTCGGCGTGTTCTGCTACTCCCGCGAGGAAGGGACCCCGGCGGCCGAGATGCCGGACCAGGTCTCCGAGCGGGTCAAGCGCGAGCGCCACAAGAAGCTGATGCGTACCCAGGCCCGGGTCTCCTTCAAGCACAACCGCACCCTGGTCGACAGCGAGGAGGACGTGCTGGTCGAGGGGTACAGTGAGGAAACGGAGCTGCTCTTGAAGGGGCGTTCCTCCCGTCAGGCACCCGATGTGGACGGCCAAGTGTACATCACCGCCGGCAACGCCAACGTCGGTGACATAGTGAGATTGAAGATCACTGACTCCTCTGATTACGACCTGATTGGGGAGATCATCGACTAGGCTTTTAGTCTTGACACCGACCGCTATTGCTGTATTATTGCGTCGCTTTGCGGGACAATGACTCAAATGGAGATAGTTTATACATGACAGAAAAACCCGAAGAAATGAAAGCGATGCTCCTCAAGATGAAAGAGGAGACGCTTAAAGAGATTAACAAGACTGTCAAGTCCGGCTCCGATGCACCGATCAACGAGCCGAGCGGCGACATCTATGACCAGGCTTCCAGCGAGCGCGACCGTGAACTCGGTCTTTTGCTGGGCGACCGGGAGCGCGAGAAATTGCGTAATATCGACGAGGCTTTACTGCGTCTGGAAGAAGGCGAGTACGGCATCTGCGAGGAGTGCGAGGAAGAAATCCCCATCGGGAGGCTGAAGATCGTCCCCTTCGCCCGCCACTGCGTCAAGTGCAAGGCGGACCTGGAGAAGCAGCAGGCACAGACCAAGCGCTTCGAAGAGGACCGCGCCTACCGCGAGATCGCGCTGGGCGAGGAAGAGGAAGGGTAGCAGGGCAAAAACAGGAAACAGCGGCAGGGAACGGGCATTAGCCTTTTTTACCCGGCCGGTGCTGGAAATACTAAGAGGGGACGGTAGAGATACCGTCCCCTCTTTTGTTTTCCTGCTGCGATGATTTTCCGGCATCCCCTCTCCCTTTGGGAGAGGGTTAGGGTGAGGGGATTGGCGCCTGCATCCCTCACCCGCCCTTCGGGCACCCTCTCCCGGAGGGAGAGGGAATAACAGCTAGGGGTGGTCCACCGGGGGTGCCGTTATCAGCCGCTGGTAATCGGCCTTGGTGATGGCGCTGTGCCAGTGACCGGTGGCCCGGCCGATCAGGGTGCCGCCGATGAACACCGCCACCACCAACGCCGCATACACCATGCCCGGCACCACCTTGCCGTTCTTCGCCTTCAGCTGCAGCGCCTCGGGTTTCGGGCAGGCGCTCACGCAGCGCAGGCAGCCGACACACTCCTCGGAGCAGACCCTCTCCTTGTGCATCACGTCGATGTAGGACGGGCAGGCCTTGGTGCAGCCGCCACAGGAGATGCAGGCGCTTTCATTGCGCTGCACCTTGACCGGCGACAGACGCGACACCAGGCCGAGCAGCGCACCGTACGGGCAGAGGAAACGGCAGAACGGGTTCTTGAACAAAAACGAGAGCGCCAGCAGCACGCCGATCACCACCAGCGGGGTACCGGACAGGTTCACGAAGAAGTCGAGCATCTTCACGTCGGCCATCTTGTTGTAATCGCCGGTGATGAAGGAGGCGACGCTGTCCGGCGCCATGAGCACCAGGATCGAAAACAGGAAGAAGGCGAGCAGCAGGTACTTGATCGGACGCAGCAGCCAGTCGAGCCAGAGCCAGACCTTGAAGTTCTTGCCAAACAGCTTGGTCCCCACCTTCCAGCATACCTCGGTGATGGTGGACACGGGGCAGACCCAGGAGCAGAAGGAACGCTTCAAAAGGAGCGACAGCGCGATCACGGTCAACAGGACCACCAGCGCCGCCGGGTGCACGTCATTGATACTGCCCAGGGTCATCCACCCCTTGAGACTCACCAGGCCGGAGATGGGGAGAAACGCCTCGACGCCGTCGGGACGCTCCACGAACGGGGTGGCGCCGCCGCTTCTGAAATGGAGCACGAAACGGTAGAAGGTCACTCCCAGGTAGAGAGAGAAGAGAAGAAAGCCCCACTGCACTGCCAGCCTGACCTGTTGCACTTTTTTTTCTGCCATGAACCTCACCTTTGTTGCCTCGCCTATATGTTGCGACTTATTTTGTCGCTACCACGTGCTACCGTCGTATCATCAAGGAAAGCGGAGGTAGCATATGGAACCGATGGTCATAGGAGCTGTGGGAATCGTCGTCTACTGCGGGCACCTGACGGTGAAGGACATCATCGCCGACCTGCGTCAGGAAGGGATCCTGGTCAAGCCCTTGTCCAGCAAGTGGCGCGGGTGGACGTTGGACAAGGCCTTCAAAAGGCTCTTCTTCACCAAGGGGTTGTCGCGCTCCAAGGTCTCCAACAACTCCTTCATCTTCTTGCGCTGCAAGTCCGCGGTGCCGCAGACCGGGCAGCAGCAGCATACGACCGGGAAACGGTTGTTGCGGGAGAACGGGATAATCTCCTTCTCCGGGACGTAGACCAGCGGCCTGATCACCGTGGTGACGCCGTTGTCGGCCAGCATGCTCGGGGCCATCGCCTTCAGCGACCCCACGAAGAACTGGTTCAAAAGGAGCGTCTCGATGAAGTCGTCCATGTGGTGGCCAAGGGCCAGCTTGTTGCAGCCCATCTGCTGCGCCAGGGTGTAGAGCGTGCCGCGTTTGAGCCTGGCGCAGATGGAGCAGTAGGAGGAGTTGGGGCGGCGCTTCTCCGAGATGATGTCGTAGTGCTCGGTCTTCTCCATGTGGTAGGTGAAGCCGTGCTCCTTCAGGTGCTCCTCGATGATGTCGGCACGGTAGCCGCGGTAGCCGGAGTCGATGTTGATGGCGACTAGTTCGTAGCGTACCGGGGCGCGCCGGCGCAGCGTGTCCAGCATGTGCAGCATGGAGTACGAGTCCTTGCCGCCGGAGACCGCGACGGCGATGCGGTCCCCCTCCGAGATCAGGTTGAAGTCGTGGATCGCCTTGCCGACGCGGTTCTTGATGCGCGTGAAGAGCGCGTCCTCGATGAGCCCTGTAGAAGGCTCCCGCGCAGGTTTTGTTTCAGTCATTATCGCAGCGTCCATGTCACTTCCCGACCGCGGCGTCCTGGCTGCCGAGCACGGCCGCCCTGAATGCCTCGATCCCCTTCTCCTCGATCAGCCTGCCCAGTCGCCCCTGCTGCGGGTCGTTCTTGTACACTTCGACCACCTTGGCGACGATCTCCAGCACCTCTTCCTCGGTCTGGATGTTGTCCACCAGGAGTTCCGCCAGGCGGGGCCTGGGACCGGAGTTGCCCCCCACCAGGATGCGCCACCCCTTGTTGTGGCCGACGATGCCGATGTCCTTGACGCCGGACTCGGAGCAGGCGAGCAGACAGCCGGAAACCCCCATCTTCATCTTGTTGGGAAGCTCCATGGCGTGGTAGATCTTGTCCAGCTTGAGCCCCAGCGAGGCGGAATCGAGCACCGCCCTCTTGCACCACTGGGTGCCCGGGCAGATCTTGATGCTCCTGACGCACAGGCCGATAGCCGCGCCGGGGGCCTGGGCGAGATCGGCCCAGACCGCGTCGAGCTCTTCTTCCTTCACGCCGAACATGGCGATGCGCTGGGCCGAGGTGAGCTTCACTTCCAGCTTGTACTTGTCGGCCACGTCGCAGATCTTTCTCAGGGTGGCGGTGTCCGTGAAGCCGCCCGGGATGTGCGGGGCGATGGCGTAGGTTTCGCGGTCACGCTGCAGGATGGCGCCTTTTTCCAGGATGTCCTTGGTGTTCATCATCTGCTCCTTTGTCTTTATTGAAATTGATGCAGGTCAAAATAGTTGAAAAGCAACCCGGAACACAGAGGTCCCAGAGGTACACAGAGGTCACAGAGGCATAACGCCCTCACCCCTACCCTCTCCCGGAGGGCGAGGGGGAATTACCGGTTTTGCATATACCCTTTCTCTGTGCCCTCTGTGAACCTCAGTGTCCTCTGTGTTCCGCTTTGTTTTTTATGAACTTAACCAACTCCACCGCGATCTCGTATTTGCCGAAGGGGGGGATCAGGTAGAAACCGCCGGCCTTGGCGCTGGCGGCTTCGATGAATTCCCTGGCGATGGCGAGACCTTCTGCCACACCTTCGTCGCCGCTCTTGCCGGCCATGCGCTTGCGGATCTCCTCGGGGATGACGATACCGGGCACTTCGTTGTGCAAAAACTCGGCGTTCCTGCCGGAAACGAGCGGCAGCACGCCGGGAAGGACCGGGATCCCCAGGTGCGCGGTCTGCTCCATCATGTCCTCGAAGCGCGCCAGGTCGTAGATGGGCTGGGTCTGGGCGAAACGGGCGCCGTTGGCCACTTTCTTCACCAGCCGCCGTACCTGCACTTCCATGTTCTGCGTGTTCGGATTGAAGGCGGCGCCGATGGTGAAACCGGTGCCGGAGCCGATAGGATTGCCCAAGGCGTTGACCCCGCTGTTCAGGTCGCTCAACAACTTGATCAGCGTGAAGGAGTTCAGATCGAACACGGAGGACGCCCCCGCCTCGTCGCCCAGGCTCGCCGGGTCGCCGGTGACCGCGAGGATGGAGGTGACTCCCAAGAGGCTCGCCCCCATCAGTTCGGACTGCATCCCGATCAGGTTGCGGTCACGGCAGGTGACGTGCGCGATCACCTCGATGCCGACTTCGCGGCGTATCAGCGAGGCGAGGGCCAGATTTCCCATGCGCACGCGGGCCAGCGGGTTCTCGGCCAAATTGATGGCATGGGCGCCGGCCTCCTTGAGCGCCCGGCTCCCCGCTAGCACCTTCGCGCAGTCGAGCCCCTTGGGCGGGTCGAGCTCCACGGTGATCACCGGCTCTGCACCCCAACGGTCCAGGAAGCTTGACTGAAGCTCCCCTCGCCCTTCGGGCCTTCGCCCACCGTAGGGCTTCGGTCCGCAGGCGGGAGAGGGGCTGGGGGTGAGGGCTTCGCTAGCGGCAGCGCTCTCGCTGCGTGGCAGCGCCCTCACCCGCCCTTCGGGCACCCTCTCCCGGGGGGAGAGGGGTTGCGCGGCGGTCAGTTCCCCCTCGCCCTCCGGGCCTCCGCCCACCGAAGGGCTTCGGTCCGCAGGCGGGAGAGGGGTCAGGGGTGAGGGCGCGGCACCTGCCACTTTCCCCTGCATCCTGGCGGCCATGGCGCGGATGTGCTCGGGGGTGGTGCCGCAGCAGCCGCCCACCAGGGAGGCCCCGGCGGCGACCAGTTCCTCGGCGCGATCGGCGAAGTACTCCGGGGTGGTGCGGTAGATGTAACGGCCGTCGATGTACTCGGGGAAGCCGCTGTTGGGATAGGCGGCCAGCGGCAGCGAGCAGGCGGCAGCGATCCGCTTGACGGTGGCCAGCAACTCCAGCGGTCCGGCGCCGCAGTTGGCGCCCACGATGTCGGCGCCGGCAGCGGCGAGCGCACGCGCGGCGCCCTCGGCGGAGGTACCTCCCGGCAACCGCCCCCCCTCACCGAAGGCGAGGTTGGCGACCACGGGAAGTCCGGTCTCCCTGGCAGCGGACAGGGCGACCAGGAGTTCGTCCAGTTCGGAGAAGGTTTCCAGGATCAGGAGGTCCACCCCGCCCTCGGCCAGCGCCGCCGCTTGCACCCGGAAACATTCCGTGATCTGCTCCGGCGCGAGGTCGCTCTTGCCGCGCCCCAGGGGGCCGATGGAGCCGGCCACGAAGACGTCGTGCCCGTCTGCGGCGCTCCTGGCGAGTTGGGCGCCTTTGCGGTTGATCTCGGCGACCTTGCCACCGAGGCCTATAGCGGAAAGCTTGGCGCAGTTGGCGCCGAAGGTGTTGGTCTCGATCACCTGCGCACCGGCGGCCACGTACTCGCGGTGCAGTTCCAGCACCAGTTCCGGGCGCACCAGGTTCAGGTGCTCGAAGTTCGCCTCCGGCGCCACCCCCTTGGCGTAGAGCATGGTGCCGATGGCGCCGTCGCCGATCAGCACCCCCTGCGCGATCCGATCCAGGAATTTCTTCATCTAGCGACCTCCCAGCACCTTGATCATGTGCGGCACCAACTGCTTCTTGCGCGACATGACACCTTTCATCTCGAAGACATGCGGCTCGGGCTGCGGATAGCCCATGAACCGGGTGAAGGCCTGCCCCCCCTCCATGAGGAACATGGTGCTCTCGGTGGAGATGTCGGTGACCATGAGCCCGGCGAGCTCCAGCCCATCTTTCTCGCGCCGCGCCGCGAGGGCCTTGCGCAGTTCGCCCTTCATCTCGTTGAACTCGGCGTAGCCGAACACCTCGACCTGGCCGACGCCGAAGGTCAGTTCGCCCTGGCTGAAGAGCTTGAAGTCGGAGCCGACCACCCGCTCGGGGCTGCCGTATCCGGAGAGCGCCCCGGACGCGGCGAAGATCTCGGCGCCGAACGCTTCCCAGTCCAGGCCGGCAACGGCGGCGAGGCGCGCCACGGTGGCACGGTCCCTGGGCGTGGTGGTCGGGGACTTGAGGATCACGGTGTCCGAAAGGATGCCCGCCAGAAGCAGGGCCGCGATCTGCGCGGGGGGCTCCACCTCGTGCTCCTCGTAAAGCGAGGCCACGATGGTGCAGGTGCTCCCGACCGGCGCGGTGATGAAGGGGATCGGGTTGCTGGTGGGGGGATTGCCCAGCTTGTGGTGATCGATCACCTCGAGGATCTCCAGGTCCTCGGCGCCGGGCACCGACTGGGTGAGCTCGTTGTGGTCCACCAGGATCAGGGCGTAGGGAAGCGGGGCGAACAGCGAGGACTTGGTGGCGACGCCGGCCAGGGAGCCGTCCTCCTCGAGCGCCAGCACCGCGCTCTCACCCGAGTGCAGCAGCTTGTCCCGTAGTCGTCCCAGCGGTTCTCCGACGGAAACACTCTCGAAGGTCGGGACAGCCAGCGCCAGCACCGGGGTGGCCAGGCGGGCACGGGAAACGGTGGCCGCGGTGTCGAGCGGCGTGGAGATGAGCGCGACCCCGCGCGACTTGGCCAGGCGCACCACGTCATCGGCGACGGGGAGGCCGCCGGTCACCACCAGCAGGCGCACGCCCCGCTCGATGGAGGCCTTCTGGATCGAGGTGCGGTCGCCGGTCACGACGACCAGGGTGGCGGGATCGAAGCCGGAGATCCGGTCGATGAAGGATTCCTCGGCCATGGCCCCCACGAAGAGGTGCAGGCTCTCGACGGCGGCATCGGCGCTCCCGGCGAGGAAGCTTCCGGAGAGGCAGGCGGCCAGCGAGGCGAGCGAGGCCGAGACCAGCCGCAGCGACTCCGCGCCGGTGACCAGCGAGCGCTCGGCGATCTTTCTCAGCGGAATCACTCCCTTGGGAACACCGGCGCCGTCGAGCACCGGGAGCACCCTGATGGAGTTGTGATGGAACTGTTCCAGTGCGGTCAAAAGCGGTGCGTCGGCGGCCACCGTGATGGGGGTGCGCTGGATCACGTCGCGCACCTTGGGGTGCACGTCGGCCAGGTACAGCGGCGCCTCGATGCCGAGCCGCCCCAAAAGCCAGGTGGTCTGGGGGTTCAGGTTGCCGGCCATGGCCGCGGTGACCCGCTCGTCCCCCAGCGCCCGCTTCAGGTGGGCGTAGGCGACGGCCGAGGCGATCGAGTCGGTGTCCGGGTTTCTGTGGCCGATGACGAAGATCTGCTTGTCCATGTTTCCTTTCATGTGCGTCCCGCGCGGGCCGGCGGGAGGCTCATCCCCGGCCGTCCCCTGCGCAGGACGGAAAAAATATTAAATTAGTCGTTTTTTTGGCCTGCGCCGTATAGAATGGCGCCGGCAACGAAAGCGATAAAGGAGAGTAAGGCATGCATGCAGCAGTACAGTGGCTGGTCGAAACCATAGGGGCCATGGGCTACCCCGGCATCTTTCTCCTGATGGCCCTGGAAAGCTCCGTCTTCCCGATCCCCAGCGAACTGGTGATGCCGCCGGCGGGCTACCTGGCCCAGCAGGGGCAGATGAACATGACCGTGGCCATCGTCTGCGGCACCGTGGGGAGCCTCGTCGGCGCCTACGCCAACTACTTCGCGGCGCACTACCTGGGCCGCCCGCTGATCCTGAAGTACGGCAAGTACGTCTTCATCACCGAGGAGAAGTTCGCCAAGGTGGAGCGCTTCTTCAGGGACCACGGCGAGATCTCGACCTTCATCGGCAGGCTTTTGCCGGTGGTGCGCCACCTGATCTCGCTCCCGGCGGGGCTTGCCGGCATGAACCACGTCAAGTTCTCGCTCTACACACTGCTCGGGGCCGGCATCTGGGTCACCGTGCTCACCTTCATCGGCTACTTCATCGGCAGCAACCAGGAGCTGATCATGCGCTACTCGCACCAGGCGGTCATCGGCGTCCTCGTCGCCAGCGCGGTGATCATCGCCGTCTACGTCCGCCTGCAGCGCTGCAAGCGCGCCCAGTCCCCGGAATAATCCCCACCATAAAGCAAGGGCGGGTCCAGGACCCGCCCTCAGTAACGCCTTTGTTACCCGATCTGCGGGAGAAGCCTCCCGCGTCGCCCACTACTTGGGAACCTTCTCCCAGTCTTCCAGGAATTTCTTGATCCCGGCATCGGTGAGCGGGTGCTTGGCAAGCTGCAGCATGACCGAGTACGGGATGGTGCAGACGTCGGCGCCGATGATAGCCGAGTTGAGCACGTGCACCGGGTTCCTGATGCTGGCCACGATGATCTGGGCGTCCATGCCGTAGTTGTCGAAGATGGTCCTGATCTCTTCGATGATCCCCATGCCGTCCTGGGAGATGTCATCGAGGCGGCCGACGAACGGGGAGACGTAGGTGGCGCCGGCCTTGGCGGCGAGCAGCGCCTGCATCGGGGTGAAGATCAGGGTGACGTTGGTCTTGATCCCCTGCTTGTGCAGGGTCTTGGTCGCCTTGAGCCCTTCCGGGGTCATCGGGAGCTTGATGACGATGTTGGGGTGGATCTTGGCCAGCTCGGTGGCCTCGGCGATCATGCCGTCATGCTCCAGGGAGATGACCTCCGCGGAGATGGGACCGTCCACGATCTCGGTGATCTCCTTGATCACTTCCTCAAAACGCCGGCCGCTCTTGGCGATCAGGGAGGGGTTGGTGGTGACGCCGTCCACCAGTCCCAGTTCGTTGGCCTCCCGAATCTCTTTAACGTCCGCTGTGTCGATAAAAAACTTCATCTTTCCTCCGGTTGTGTTGTTAGTGCCCTTGCTGCATCTCTTCGAATTTTTTCAGACAGTCCATGGAGCAGAAGTGGTAGCGCTTCCCCTCCAGCCTGCCGACCACCGCGTCGGCCTCGGCTATGTACACGCCGCAGACCGGATCCTGGAAGGTCTCGGCGGCGGCAGGTTCTTTTTTCGCTATCTTTTCGGACGATTTCCCGACGAACATGCGGTACACGAGGTACGCCAGGAGCGCCCAGATCAAAAACTTCACTCGTCCCCCTAAATCCTGACCACCTTCTCGGGCGAGGTCAGTTCGGTCAACAGTTCGACGATGCGTTTGCCCAGGGTCGGGTGCACCAGGTCGGGTGCGATGTCGGACAGCGGCTGGAGGGCGAAACGACGCTCGGCCAGGCGCGGATGCGGGATGGTCAGTTGTTCGCAGCTGAAAACCAGCTCGCCGTAGAGGAGGATGTCGAGGTCCATGCTGCGGGCGCCCCAGCGCTGCGACGGCACCCGGTGGAAGACCCCGGTCTCCAGCTTCTTGAGCCGGTCCAGGAGTTCCAGCGGCGCCAGTTCGGTGTTGATGCGCACCACGGCATTGTAGAAGTTGTCCTGGGGCACCCCTCCGACCGGTTCGGTCTCGTAGAAGGGGGATACGGCGGTGACCCTGGTCTGCGGCAGCTTGCCCAGCTCCGCTATCGCCATCAGGAGCTTCAGCTCCCGGTCGCCGATGTTGCTCCCCAGCCCTATGTACGCGCACTGTTCCACAGCCGCAGATTAGAACACAAATCCCTTTTTTTTTCAACCCTCAGCGCCTCGCCGCCCCAGTCGCCTTCGGCTAAGAATAACGCGGGGATAGCCGCTGCCGGGGCAACTTGAAGGTTTCCCATGTCACAAATTAAATGGTATAGTATCCCATCTTAATGTAGACGCTGCAGACAGGAGTGCATGTGAACCCGGAACTGACCCAAATGGAAACAAGCGAACTGGTGCATCTCGGACAGGAGGAGCTGGAGGCCCGCCGCTTCTCGTCGGCGATGCGCTACCTGCAGGCCGCCATGGAACGGCAGCGCACCCCGGACCACGTCTCCCTGTACGCCCTGGCGCTGGCCCAGGCTACCGGCAACGTAAAGACGGCGGTGGCCCTGTGCCAGGAAGCCATCAAGAGGGAGCCGCGCAACTCCGACCACTTCCTGCGCCTGGGTACGATATACCTGGTCGCCGGGAGGAAGAAGGAGGCGATCCGGACGCTCAACCTCGGGCTCAGGGTGGGGAAAAGCCCGGCCATCATGAAGCTGCTGCAGTCGCTGGGGCACCGTCAATCCCCGGTGATCCCCTTCCTCTCCAGGGGGAACCCCCTGAACAAGTACCTGGGGAAGATTCGGAGCAGCCTGTTCAGGAGGTAGCCCTTGTCCCCTCCCCCGGAGGGGGAGGAGCTGAGGTAAGGGGGACAGGCACCTGCGGAGCCAGTCCCCGTAGCGAGCGCATCGGAGGAGGGACGGATGATCCAGTACCTGACATTGAAAAGCAGGGAGCGGACGGAGTTGATCGACATCACCGCCATGGTGCAGGGGCTCATTGCGGCCAGCATGGTGGGGAGCGGCAGCTGCGACGTCTTCGTGATGCATACCACGGCGGGGGTCACGGTAAACGAGGGGGCGGACCCGGCGGTAAAACGGGACATCGCCAACTTCCTGGACCGGCTGGTGCCGGACGAGCACTACTTCACCCACGCCGAAGGGAACTCCGCGGCCCACGTCAAGTCGACCCTGGTGGGGAGCTGCCAGCGTCTGTTGATCGACCGGGGCAAGCTCCTCCTGGGCACCTGGCAGGCGCTCTACTTCTGCGAGTTCGACGGGCCGAGAGAGAGGAAGGTGGCGGTGAGGATCAGCGCGGACTAGTCCGCGCCGAAGTGGTCGAAGCCGCGCCGCGGCGGCGTGTAGGGGGAGCCGTCCGGTGCGGTGAGTTGAATGCCGGCGTCCGCGGTTATCTCGCCAATCACGGAGACCGGGAGATTAACGGAGGCGCAGATCGCCGCCACCTCGGCCTCCTTCCCGGCAGGTATGCAGAAAAGCAGTTCGTAGTCCTCGCCGCCGGAAAGGGCCAGCGCGAAGGGATCGTGGCCAGGAGACAGCTTGCCGGTAGCGGCGCCCTCACCCCTGCCCCTCTCCCAGAGGGCGAGGGGGACATCTAGATGGTGCCCACAGTGAGCCAGGTAGTCCCCGGAAAGCGGCAGCCGGGCCAGTTCCAGGCGCGCCCCCACTCCCGACATCTCGCAGATGTGCCCCAGGTCCTGCAACACCCCGTCGCTTACGTCGATCATGGCGGTCACGACACCCGCCTCGGCCAAGGCCACGCCGGCCTCCACCCGCGGTGTCGGGTCCAACTGCCGCGCCACCAGGAATCCTTCCCGCACCCCTTCAAACAACAGCTTGAGCCCCGCCGCCGCGTCCCCGACCGTCCCGGTCACGCAGACCAGATCGCCGGGCTGCGCGCCGCTTCGCTTCAGCACCAGTTCCGGACGCTGCTCGCCCAGCGCCGTCACCGAGATGGCCAGACCGCCCTTGGAGGCGCAGGTATCCCCCCCTACCAGGGTCGCGCCGTAGCGCTGTGCCTGCTCCAGCATCCCGGCCATGAAGCCGTCCATGAATTCGATCGGAACGTCCTTGGGGAGCGCCACGCCGAGCAGGAAGTGGCGCGGGCGCGCGCCCATGGCGGCGACATCGGAGAGGTTGACGGAAAGGGATTTTCTGCCCAGGGTGTGCGGGTCGCAGAAGGAGAGGTCGAAGTGGACCCCTTCCAGCAGCATGTCGGAGGTGATCAGGGTGACCTGTCCGGGGGTGGGAGACAGCGCCGCCGCGTCGTCCCCGATGCCCAGAAGCACCGAGGGTGACGCGGCGACGTTTGCCTTGATCCTGTCTATCAGGCCGAATTCGCCCAGTTCGGCTAGTTTCAAGCCTTGCCCCTCACCGGGGCCGCGACCGGAACGCGGGTCCTGACCTTGGCCTTGGGCGGTTCAGGCTTGGCCGCCTTGGGCGCCGGCGGCGGGAACTTCTCGAGGGCGACCGCCAGCACGTCGTCGATGTTGGCGGCGGTGACGATCTTGAGCTTCTTGAGGATGGTCTTGGGGACGTCCTCGAGGTCCTTCTTGTTCTGTATCGGGATGATCACCGTGGTGACCCCCAGGCGCGCCGCGGCGAGGATCTTCTCCTTTAGGCCGCCGATGGGGAGCACCTTGCCGCGCAGGGTGATCTCGCCGGTCATGGCGACCTCTTTGCGCACCGGGATTTTGGTGAGCGCCGAGACCAGCGCGGTCGCCATGGTGACCCCGGCGGAAGGGCCGTCTTTCGGGATGGCGCCGGCCGGGACGTGCACGTGGATGTCGATGGTGGAGCTGAAGTCCTCGGGGATGTTCAACTCCGCGGTCTTGGAACGGATATAAGAGAGCGCCGCCTGGACCGACTCCTTCATCACGTCGCCCAGCTGGCCGGTGAGGGTCAGCCCACCCTTCCCTTTCATGACCGTCGCCTCGACGAAGAGCACCTCGCCCCCCACCGGGGTCCAGGCGAGACCGGTGACCACGCCGACCTCATTCTTCTCCATCTCCTCCTCGCGCAGGAACTTCGGGGGGCCGAGGTACTTAGGCACGGTGCCGGCGGTGATGACGAACTTCTCCCCTTTGCCTTCGGCGAACTTCCTGGCCACCTTGCGGCAGACGCTGCCGATCTCGCGCTCCAGGTTCCTAAGGCCCGCCTCGCGGGTGTACTTGGCGATGATGGTGCGCAGGGCCTCCTCGGAGAAGACCGCGATCTCCTCGGTAATGCCGTTTTCCTTCACCTGGCGCGGCACTAGGTAGCGCTTGGCGATGCCGAGCTTCTCCTCCTCGGTGTAGCCGGAGAGGTTGATGACCTCCATCCTGTCGCGCAAGGGCCCCGGGATGGTGTCCATCTGGTTGGCCGTGGCGATGAACATCACGTTGGACAGGTTGAAGGGGAGGTTGATGTAGTGGTCCGAGAAGCTGTTGTTCTGCTCCGGGTCGAGCACCTCCAGCAGAGCCGAGGACGGGTCGCCCCTGAAGTCGCTCCCCAGCTTGTCCAGCTCGTCCAGCATGAAGACGGGGTTGTTGGAGCCGGCCTGCTTGAGCCCCTGGATGATCCGGCCCGGCAGCGCGCCGACGTAGGTGCGGCGGTGGCCGCGGATCTCGGCCTCGTCGCGCACGCCGCCCAGCGAGATGCGCACGAACTTCCTCCCCATGGCGCGGGCGATGGACTTGCCCAGGCTGGTCTTGCCGACGCCGGGAGGTCCGACGAAGCAGAGGATGGGGCCCTTCATCTTCTTCTTGAGCTTTCTGACCGCCAGGAACTCGAGGATACGCTCCTTCACCTTCTCCAGGAAGTAGTGATCCTCGTTGAGGATCTCGGAGGCGCGGTTGATCTCGAGGGCGTCCTTGGTCGCCTTGCCCCAGGGGATGTCCACCATCCAGTCCAGGAAGGTGCGCAGCATCCCCGCCTCGGCGGCGTCGGGGTGCATCTGCTCCAGGCGCCCGAGCTGCTTCAGGGCCTCCTTCTCCACGTTCTGCGGCATCTTGGCGTTTTCGATGGCCTTTCTCAGTTCGGCCATCTCCTCGCTTCTGGCGTCGGTCTCGCCCAGTTCCTGCTGGATGGCGCGCAGCTGCTCGCGCAGGTAGTACTCGCGCTGGCTCTTGCCCATCTCCTCCTTGGCGGCGGACTGGATGCGGGCCTGCATGTTGAGGAGCTCGCTTTCCTTGTTGAGGAGGTCGTTCACCTTCTTCAGGCGCTCCAGCGGATCGATCACCTCCAAGAGCCCCTGCGCCTCCTCCACCTTGAGGCCGATGTTGCTGGCCACCAGGTCGGCCAGGGCGCCGGGTTCCTGCATGTTCTCGACGATGACCATCACCTCCGGGGAGACGGCCTTGCCCAGCGCCACGATCTTGGCCAACTCTTCCTTCACGGTGCGGATCAGGGCCTCGGACTCCAGCGTGTTCTCCGGGGCCGCCGGCTCGATGATGCGGTCGATGCGCACCGAGTAGAAGGGCTTCTCGGCCAGGTATTCGGTGATGCGCCCCTTGGTGAGCCCCTGCACCAGGATCTTCACCCTGCCGTCGGGAAGCTTCAGCATGCGCATGATCATGGCGACGGTGCCGACCTCGTAGATCGCCTCGGGCGCCGGGTCCTCGTCGCCGACGTCCCGCTGCGTGGCCAGGAAGATCATGCGGTCCTTGGAAAGGGCGTGGTCGACCGCCGCGATGGAGATCTCGCGCCCCACGAAAAGCGGCAGAATCATGTAGGGATAGACGACCACGTCCCGTACCGGGAGCAGCGGCAGAACATCCGGTATGTTAAGTTCTTCGGTCTCCTGCCTGTTTTCCATTTACCTCTCCTTACTGAATCGGGATCTCGCGGATGTGCGGCGTCTCCCCCTTGCACCAGGGGAACTCGACCGTGAGCAGGCCGCGCCGGTAGCGCGCCTGCACCCCCTCCAGGTCGACGCCGGGAGGGACCTCGATGGCCCTGCAAAAGCGGCCGGTGCCGCGCTCAAGGCAGGTATAGGTGGCGCCCGGCTCCGTTTCGTCTCGTGCCGTCCCCTCCACCACCAGGGTGGAGCAGCACAGGCTCAGGGTGATGTCGCTGCGGTCGCAGCCGGGGAGTTCCACCTCGACCACGAAGGAGCGGTCGGTTTCGTAGATGTCTAGCAGCGGGGACTGTTCCTTGTCGGTGAAGCCTTCCCGCCCCTCCAACGTGGAGAGAAACCGGAAGATCTCGTCCATCTGCTGGCGGAACAGGTTCAGCCATTCCAAAGGTTCCTTGGGAATTACCGCCATCGCGCCCCTCTGTTGCACGGCTATTAATGAAAAACCGGCCCCGTGGCCGGTGCAGATGATTTAACCATCTTTATCATGAAAGTCAAGGTAATCCGCCTTAACCTGGGAGCCCTCCCCGCCCGGCGCGGGTTTGCGGACTCAAGATCTCAGGATCCTTAATGATTATCGTTTTGGAATTGAATTTATTGGGCCCGATGTGTATAATCCCGCAACCTCACCGGGCCCCATGGCCCGGCAGCGCCCGGCAGCACCGGGCCGAGCCCCGGCGCGGCGCCTGCGCCCCCACCACACGTTCTCTCGAATAAAAGGGCCCTACATGAAAAGATACGCAGCACTGTCGTCGCTTCTGGCGGTGACCCTGTTCAGCACCGGCTTCAGCTGGCCCTTCCCGGCGACCAACAGCTGCCTGGAAGCGAAGAAGATCATCCTGGAACTGCCGCCGCAGGCAAGCGAACAAAAGAAGAAGGATGCGGAAAAGCGCGTAACGGAGCTCTGCCCCACCGGCGCCCCCGGGCGCTACCTCAAGGCCCTCGCCTTCGAGCGGAGCGGCAACGTCGACGCCGCCATCCAGGAGTACCGCGAGACCCTCGCGCTGGACCCGGACTTCTACCCCGCCAGCGGCAACCTGGGCCTGTTGCACCTGCAGAAAGGGGCCAGTGAGGAGGCGGCGGTCGAGCTCTCCCAGGGCTTGAAGGCCGGCGACCCGCGCTACCACGGCGGCCTCGCCCGCATCCTGGCCCAGAAGGATCTGCACCAGCTCGCCATCTTCCACTACACCGAGGCGCTGGCCGCCTTCCCCGAAGACGCCGCCCTGCACAACGACCTGGCGGTCTCCTACGACGCGGTTGGGCAGAAGCAGAAGGCCGAGGACGAATACAAAAAGGCGCTCGCCATCCAGCCGGGCAACGCCCGTGCGCGCCTGGGACTGGGGGCCCTGCTCCTCGCCCGCGGCGAGACCGACAAGGCGGTGACCGAACTGAAGCAGGCCGCCATCGCCGAGCCGGGCAACAAGGAAGTGCACCGCCTGCTCGCCGAAGGGTACGTCCGCAAGGGGGACCAGAAGAGCGCCGAGTACGAGCGGGTGCTGGCCGGCATCGGCCCGAAGGTGAAGGAGACGCCCAAGGTCGACCACATGGCCCTCGCCGACCAGTACAAAAACGCCAAGGATTACGAGATGGCGATCAGCGAGTACCGGCTGAGGATCGCCGAGGAGCCGACCGACGCCGTGGCGCAGCAGCGCCTGGGGGACTGCCTGCTGGCGGTGGGGCGCGAAGACGAGGCGATGTCCTACTACCGCGACGCCATCAGGAACAAGGGCGAGAACCCGCAGCTGCACCTGAACCTGGCCGGCATCTACGAGCGCAAGGCGCTCCTGGACGAGGCGGTGGTGGAGTACCGCCAGGTTCTCTCCAGCACCCCGGACAACCAGCAGGCGCGCCAGCGTCTCGCCGAGATCTACACGCTGAGGGGAAGCTTCCCGCAGGCGCTGGAGCAGTACCAGGCGCTGATCAAGGCCAACCCGGCCGACGCCTCGACCCAGCTGAAGCTGGCGCGGGCCTTCGTGAACACCAAGGACCTCGACTCGGCCATCAGCGCCTACCAGGCCGCCATCAAGCTCGACCCGGAGTCGCTGGAGACCCACCGCGAGCTCGCCAACCTTTTGCGCAAGCGCAACGAGATGGACCAGGCCGCCAACGAGTACCAGGAAGTGCTGCGCCTGAAGAAGGATGACCAGGAGGCCCGTACCGCCCTCACCGCCATCTACGTGAAGAACAAGAACTACGACTCCCTGGCCAAACTGCTCAAGGAAGGGGTGGAGCTCTCCCCCAACGACGCCAACGCCCACTACAAGCTGGGGCTGGTGTACGAGTTCCAGAAGAACTACAGCGCCGCCACCGACGAGTACAAGGAAGCGGTGCGGCTGAAGGCCGACCACGCCAAGGCCCTGAACGCCATGGGCCGCGTGCAGATGAAGGACGGCCGCATCGCCGAGGCCAAGGAATCGCTCGAGGCCGCCAGGAAGGCCGACCCGGAGCTGGAAGAGGCCCAGGTCCTGTTGAGCAACATCAAGGACGAGTTCAACCCCGAGCCGAGGAGCTTCCGCAAGCACAAGGGGTCGAGCGGAAAGTCCAAGAAAGGCAAGAAAGGGAAGAAGTCCAAGGACAAGGAAGAGAAGTCATCCAAGAAGTCCTCCAAGAAAGGCTCATCCAAGAAGAAGTCCTCGAAGAAGAAGCAAAAGGAAGAGTAGCCGCCGACTCCGGCAGCAGCACCATATGAAAAGGCAGCCCTTAACCGGGGCTGCCTTTTTGCGTATGCAGGGCCAGACTAGCCCGCCGGAAGGGTTCCTCCCCCCCTCCCGCTGAGGAGGGGGGATCAAGGAAGGGGACTGGCTCCGCTAGGTGCCTGTCCCCCTACTACCTTGCGGGTGGCAGGGCTGAAAGGAGCGTTCCGCAAGAGGGACAGGCACCTGACGGAGCCTGTCCCTTCTGCTGTCCATTGCAAGAAAAAAGGCCGGTGGGACAAGCCACCGGCCTTTTTCTCTGTTCGCCCAGATTGTATTTTGTTGCTAGGATTCGTCCTCGGTGAGCGGGATGATGGCCACCTTGGCCTTGCCCTCCCCGAGGAACCCCAGTTTCCTTGCCGCGGCCCGTGACAGGTCGATGAAGGGGAACCCCTTCTTACGGCAACGGTCGTTGACGACAACCGTGACTTCCTTGTCGTTGGCGAGGTTCCTGACCAGAACCTTGGTGCCCAGCGGAAGACTCTGGTGGGCGGCGGTCATCTTTTCCGGATGATACCGCTCTCCCGACGTGGTCGCTCTTCCGTGGAACTTCTTGGCATAGTAGGAGGCTATGCCGACCAGTTTTTTCACCACCGACTTTTCTTGCGGTTCTACCTTTTCTACTGCCTTTTCTACTACCGGTTTTGCTACTTGTTCTGCAGCCAGCAGGGGAAGCGTGTGGATCGGGAGGAGCATCAGGGCCAGGACGACGATGCGTACCAGCCTGCGGCTCCGCTCGGATGATGCCATGCGCACCTCCTTTGTTGGGCGAGGCATTCGTATAACACGTTCTAACCCGCGAGTCAAGTTCCAATGAGCGTCGCGCCGGGTAAGCCTTTAATCTTGCAAGGTTTACCTACCCCGCCGTTTGCCCCTGCGCCGGTACGGCTTCGACGGGCTGCGCGCCACGCTGGCGCCGGCCGATGGTGGTGGTGTCGTTAATGATTACCACTTCGCGCGCCGAGCCGTCCACCTCCGGCGGGAAGGCGTGCCGCTTGACCACGAACCACTTGCCGGTGGGCTTGTGCAGCAGTTCCACCCCCGGGGACTCCAGGTGCTCCTTGAGGCCGTGCTGCTCGAGGAAGGCGACACAGTCCCTGCCCACGATGTCGCGGTGCGCCATCCCGGTGAAGGTTTCCACGGCCCGGTTGAAGCGCCGGATCTTGCCGAACTGGTCGGCCAGGATGAACAGGTCGGAGATGCAGTCCATGATCTCCTCCCACTCGCGCCGGATCCCCTCCATCTGGTGGAAGACGTTCTTCAACTCCTCGTGCTTCATGTAGAGGCGGGCGTCGCTTTCCAGCAGTTCCCGCTCCATCTGGCGCTGGTCGGTGACGTCGCGGGAAATGGCGATCAGGCACGCCTCCCCCTGGTACTCGATCACGTCGGCCGACCACAAAAGTTCGCGGATCTCACCGGACTTGACCCGGAAACGCACGTCGAGGTTGCGCACGTGACCGTGCTCGTTCAGGAGCTTGAGCATGACCATGCGCGCGTCGGGGTCGGCCCAGAGCATGAGTTCGGTGGAGGTCCTGCCGATCACCTCCTCCCGGCTGTACCCGGTGATCTCCTGAAACGCCTCGTTGACGTCGATGTAGGTGCCGTCCTCGGCGCGGGTGATGACGATGGAGTCCGGCGAGGCATGGAAGGCCTTGGAAAATTTCTCTTCCGAGTTCCTGAGGGCATCTTCGGCCTCGATGCGCCAGGTGATGTCCTGGGCGGTGCCCAGCATGTGCAGCGGCTTGCCCTGGGCGTCGTAGGTCACCTCGGCCCGCGCGGAGAGAGTGCGTGTCGAGCCGTTGGGGAGCACGATGCGGTAGTCCATGTGATAGGCGCTGCGGTTGTAGATGGCGTCGTTCACAGCGCGGACCACCTGCTCCCGGTCCTGGGGGTGCACGGCCTGCAGCACCAGCTCGTGGGTCGGCACGAAACAGGCCGGGTCGGCGTCATAGATGCGGTACATCTCGTCGGACCAGGTGAGCGTGTCGCTGCCGAGGTCCCAGTCCCAGTTGCCCAGCCGCGCGATGCGCTGCGCTACGGCGAGAATGGCCCGGCTTTCCCTGAGCGCCTCCTCGGCTTCCTTGTGGGCGCTGATATCCACCAGGGAGAGCACGGAGCGGTCGGTCCCCTCGATCGCGGCCCAGTTGCCGGCCATGGTCCGGATGGCGTCCCTGCCGGAGAGCTGCACCTCGAAGCTGCGGCGCGGCGTGCCGGAAAGGGCGTCGTCCCCGGGGATGGCGACCCCGTCGCTGTCGCAGCTGCCGATGAACTCGGTCCAAAGCCTTTTCCCCTCGAGTTCCTGGCGGGAAAGGCCGGTCAGCGCCGCGAAGCCCCGGTTCACCATCTGCAGCGTGCCGTCGGGGAGGATGATGGCCATGGCGGTCCCGGTGTCTTCGAAGATGGCACGGTACCTCGCCTCGGACTCCTCCAGCCGCTGCTGCGACAGGCGGCGCACCGTGATGTCCCGCGCCACGAAGAGCACCCTGCGCACACCCTGCTCCAGGTCCCCGATAGGGTGCACGGAGATGTCCTCGTAACGGATCTCGCCCCCCCCGGCGCGGTAACAGATCTCGCTGTTAAGGGCGGTGCCGCTGCAGGTACAGTCGGAAATGAGACTCATGATCTGGTCGGCAAGCCCCTGGCGCGCCACCAGGTCGGAGAAGCTGCACCCCTTGGCCCGCTCTTCGGTCAAGGCGTAGTTGGCGAGGAAGACGCTGTTGCAGTTGACGACGGTGTAGTCGGCGGTGCTCAGGACACAGATGGCGTCATGGGATGAATCCAGGAAGATCTGGGAAAGGTCGTCGGAATGGCGCAGCGCCGTCTCCACCCTGCGCCCCCGCTCGCACACCACGGAAAGGGAGGCGAAGAAGGCGCCGAGCAGGCTGGCATAGAAGGTCCGCATCCAGATCTCGTAGCTATTGGGATCGTGGAGCTGCTGCAGGAAGGGTTCCCGCCCCATGATGGTGGCGTCGAGCAGGGCGTCCCCGAGCCAGAACGTGGCCATGAAGCCGAGCGCCACGCCTATGTGCCGCTTCCAGTTGAACGGCTTGATCATCTGGAATCCTCCACGATGCTAAGACAGCTTTTGCACCTTTCGGCGGAAAAGGAAATTACTTGAGACGAAGGGACTGGCTCCGGTCAGGTGCCTGTCCCTCTAGCGGAACGCTCTATGCCCCATCCAACTGACCGAAGCTCCAAGGGGACAGGCACCTGGCGGAGCCAGTCCCCTCAGAAAATGAGCAGCGGGTCCTGCCAGGGGGGGATGATCCCCGCTGCCGCCGCGCGCCCCAGGAGCAGGCGCACCGCAGCTTCACCTTCGCTCCCCAGACCGCGGGAGAAATCGTTCACGTAGAGCCCGATGTGGGCGTCGCACACCTCGTCGCTCATCTCCTGGGAGTGAGCGCGGATATAGGGGCGGGCCTCGCCGGGATGGCCGAAGGCATACTCGACGCTTTCCGCTATCCCCTGCTCGAGCCTGAGCAGCACCTCCCTCCCCAGGGAGCGCTTGGCCGCGATCCCGCCCAGCGGGATGGGGTGGCCGGTTTCCCGCTCCCACCACTCCCCGAGATCGAGCACCTTGTGCAGGCCGTACTCCTGGTAGGTGAAGCGGGACTCGTGAATGATTACCCCGGCCGCCACCGAACCGTCGGCCACCGCCGCCATGATCTCGTGGAAAGGGAGGTAGACGAAATCGGTCAGGGTGGGATTGAAGAGCCGAAGCAGCAGCGCCGCGGTAGTGTAGCGCCCGGGAAGCGCAACGCGCTTGCCGGCCAGGGTGGCGGGGTCCACCTGGCCGCGCGCCACGACCAGGGGACCGCAGCCGCGTCCCAGGGCGCCGCCGCTTCTGAGCAGCAGGTAGTCCTTCAGGATGTGCCCCAGGAGGTGGTAGGAAACCTTGGAGACGTCCAGCACCGACTCCAGCGCCATCCGGTTCAGGGTCTCCACGTCTTCCAACTGCTCCCGGAAGCGGAAGCCGCAGTCGACGCGCCCGTGGATCAAGGCGTCAAAGATGAAGGTGTCGTTGGGGCAGGGCGAAAAGCCCAGGGAAAGTATCGGTGCCGATTGCTGTTCCTGTCTTACTGGCATAACTGCATCCATGTGTTGCTCAGACTCCCTGTTTACAGCGACAGCGCCACGGCCGCAGGCGCCCGCCGCGGCAAAGGCCGCACTTTAAGACTCACCAATATACAATCAGGGGGTCTGCCGTGCAAGAAAAGGTTAACGAGATCCTCATAGTCCAATTAGAAATACTGACGGGAAGATCCCTTAGACGGGGACCAAGGAAGGGAAACGCAGAACCTTCTTTAGCGGATGCCGGGGCGGCCGGCGGCCAGTTGCTCGAGGTACAGGCCCAGAAAGCGCTGTACCTGTCCCACCGCGCGCTTCAGGTCCCAGCGGGACAGGTCCCGGTCCTCCACCATGTTGCTGATGCCGCGCACCTCGAGGCAGGGGACACCGTACATCAGCGCCACCTGCGCCACGGCAGCCCCCTCCATGTTCTCGCAGACCCCGGGGAAGCGGCGCAGCAGCTCCTCCCCCTGCCGGGTGGTGCCGGAACAGGTGGAAACGGTGAGGAAGGGCCCCATGACCGCGTCGAAGCCGCCGGCCGTCGCGCAGTCGAGGGCGCGGCGGGCTAGCTCCTGGTCCAGCGGGATCCGGTTGAAGAGCCGCTCGCCTCTCCCCTCGTACACGGGGATGCCGATCAGGTCGAGCCCGCGCCACCCGGTGGGGGTCGTAACCCCCTCGTCGGCAAGGCACTCGCTGTCGGCCACGGCGAGGTCGCCCACGGCGAGGCCGGCGCCGGCAAAGGCGCCGCCGCAGCCGGTATTGATGACGAGATCGGGGGCGTAGCGCTCGCAAAGGAGGGTGGTGGCGCTGGCCGCGTTCACCTTCCCGATCCCGGTCAGGGCGAAGAGGATCTCGAACCCACCGACCTCGGCGCGGTGCAGCGGCACGTGCCCGCCGCCCGGTAGCGCGCAGGCCGTGGTTGCGGCCAGCAGTTCGGAGAGTTCCATCCGGGTCGATGCGGTGACGATGATGCGGCTCATGCGCTGCTCCCTGCACAGTTTTGGGCGCGAGTGTAGCACAGCAGAGAAGGCGACTTCAACGACTGTCGCGTTGGCTTACAAAATCCATTTTTGGCCTCCAACGCTTAAAGGGCGTAAAGCGTATTTAACGCAAAGCCGCAAGGACGCAAAGAAAACCTATTGGGTAAAAGACAAGACAATTTAAGTTTCCCTTTTACAGTATTCTGCTCAGCGTCTTGGCACCCCTGCGTCTTCGCGTTGAAGCTTTTTACTCTTATCGTTTTGTACGCTTTGTCTGCTTTGCGTCATTGCGTCTTGCGTTACAAATTAAAGCTTTTGATCCTGAGTTTTTTATGTCTTTCATTGCTTTGCGTCTTTGCGTCGCGTCTTGGCGTTCCCAGTCAAATAACCGTCGCCTGTCAAAAAAGTGATCCTTTGGGGGGAGCGTTCCTGGTTCCGGCACTCGGCGCCGCCTCGCTGCGCCGGGGTCTTCATTGGAAAAAAGTGCGGCAAATCATGGTCCATCTGCTAAACTCTTTCCCGTATCGGCGCTCCAGAAGCGGCGGCACAGCTTTTGCTGATAAAGGTGGCGCTTGGTTAAGGCATGGGTACCGCAGGCTCTCATTATCCAGTCTCCCCTCGTGAGCCGTCGTGACGGTGGTCCCTGAGCCGGATGGTTCGAACGCCATGGACAGAGGGGGAAAAGGGGAGCCGCCGGGATGCCCGAGACGGGGTGTCCGGACCCCCTTTTTTGTTGCATAACTCAGAGGCATCTAATATATTCGCTCAGTTCCAACTACTCGCAAAGAAGGGTCTTTCATGCCGCGCTGGATTCTCCCCCTGAACCTTACTCTTGGCCTCGCCATCACCGCAGTCGCGGCGCTCATTGCAGCCGATTTGCTGAGCGTCAAGATCGCCGCCCTGTACCCCAGGACCGCACCGAAACAGGTCGCGGCGCAGGCGGCGACGCCGGCCGGGAGCCAGGACCTGATGAGTTTCGCGCCCATCCTGGAGCGGGGGCTGTTCGGCAAGGCGACCCAGGGGAAACTGACACCGCTGCAGCAGCAGGCGGCCGCGGGTCCCGCGGCGGCCGCGCCCCCACCGGCGGCGGTCGGGGACCTGGTCCTTTTAGGGACCGCGGTCGGCTCCTTCCGCGAGACATTCGCCCTGGTGTTGAAGAACTCAAGCCACGAGGAGCGGGTCTTCAGGCTGGGGGACACGGTGTTCTCGGCGGGCCCGCTGGTGTCGGTCAAGAAGGACGTGGCCGAGATCCTGGTCGGCGGCAAGCGGGTTAAGATCCTCACCCCCATGGCCGCCGCGGCCGAAGCGGCAGCGGCTCCCGTGGCAGCACCCGCCGCTGTCGGCGGCAGCCTGACCGCCACTGCCGGCGCAGGCGGCAACTACGTCATCGACCAGCGCGCGCTCAACGCCGCCCTGGACAACATCGGCCAGGCCATGACCGACGCGCGCCTGCTCCCCAGCATGAAGGACGGCAAGGTCGAAGGGTTCCGCGCCTCGGAGGTGAAGCCGCAGGGGATCTTCGGCACCGTCGGCATCAGAAACGGCGACGTGCTGTTGCGGATGAACGACTTCCCCATCGACTCGCCGGAGAAGGCGATCCAGTCCTTCGCGTCGCTCAAGGGGCAGAGCCGGATCAAGCTCGACCTGATCCGCGACGGCAAGCCCACCACATTCACTTACGATATACAGTGAGGCGAGATTAAGACTGAGATTGAGACTAAGGAGAGGCGAAACAACAAACACCTGAGGGCGCCATGTACCATAGCTTCAAAGATATGCCGGTTTGGCAGGAGGCTATGGCCGTGGCTGAGCGGGTGCACAAGGCAACGGAGCATCTCCCGCGAAAGGAAGATTACGGCCTTACTTCACAGATTCGCAGGTCCGCCCTCAGTATATCAGCAAACATTGCAGAGGCTTTTGGAAGGAAACACCTTCTTGACAAGGTTAACTTCTACTACCACGCTCGAGGGTCTCTGACGGAGACACAGAATCACATCGAGTACTCAAGGAGAGTGGGGTACCTTACAACGGAAGAGGCCGATTCACTTGATGATGCTCTATGCAAGCTGTACCTGGAAATCAACAAGATTGTAGTGACTTTAAAAGAAATGCAGTCAGGTTTTACTAAATCTTAATCTTTATCTTAATCTGCCTCTAGGGGGGTTTATCCTTGAAAAGAAGAGTTGCGCGCATCACTGCCATGCTCATATTCCTGCTGGCTGCCCCGAATCTCGTCCTCGCCAAAGGGGTGGTGCTCAACTTCACCGACGTGGACATCGCCACCATGGTGAAATTCATCAGCGACCTGACCGGCAAGAACTTCATCATGGACGAACGGGTCAAGGGTAAGATCTCGGTCTTCTCCCCGGCCAAGCTCTCCAACGAGGAAGCCTATAACGTCTTCACCTCGGTGCTGGAGCTCAAAGGCTTCACGGTCATCCCTGCCGGGAAGGTGATGAAGATCGTCCCGACGGCGGCCGCCAAGCAGGCCGGGATGAAGGTCTTCAGCGACGGCGAGAAGGGGGTGGTCAACGACACCTACCAGGCGCGGGTGATCCAACTGGAGCACGTCGCCCCGCAGGACGCGGTCACCTTCCTGCAGCCGCTGGTCTCCAAGGACGGGCAGATCTCCGCCTTCGGCGCCGCCAACCTGATTCTCGTGGTGGACTCCGCCTACAACATCCAGAAGATCCTGGGCATCCTCAAGTACATCGATACCGACCAGGTGCGCGAAGGGGCCGAACTGGTGTTCCTGAAAAACGCCGCCGCCGACAGCGTGGCCACCCTGGTCAAGGACTGGCTCTCCGGCAAGCAAAGCGGCAAGACCGCCGCCGGCGCGGTCCCCTCCGCCGGCAACGTACCGGTGGTCGCCGACGCCAGGCTGAACGCCCTGATCATCTTCGGCTCCGACAAGGACAAGGCCGACATCAAGAAACTGATCGCGCTGGTCGACGTGGTCCCCCCCACCACCAGCAGCAAGGTGAACGTCTACTACCTGGAAAACGCCGAGGCGACCGAGGTGGCCAAGGTGCTGGAAGGGCTGGTGAAAGGTACTCCCACTACTGCTCCCGGCGCCCCGGGCGCCGCGGCGGCGCCGCAACAGGCCGTGTTCGAGGGCGGCAAGATCACCATCACCCCGGACAAGGCCACCAACTCGCTGGTGGTCATGGCCTCCCCGACCGACTACCAGAACCTCTTGCAGGTGATCCAGAAGCTGGACCGCAGAAGCCGCCAGGTATTCGTACAGGCGATGATCGCCGAGGTCTCGGTGAACCGGGCCAAGGACCTGGGCGTGCAGATCGGCGTTATCGGCGCCGCCTCCAACGGCACCGTTGCCACCATCGGCACCTTCGACCCCTTCGGCACCGTGGCCGGCCTCTCCACCACCGCACAGGCGGCCAAGACCCTGGGCATGGACGTGACGCTGGGCAAGATCAACGTCCCGGTGGTGCTGCAGGCGCTGCAGACCAACGGCGCACTGAACGTCCTCTCCACGCCCAACATCATGACCAGCGACAACAAGGAGGCCGAGATCTTCGTGGGTGAAAGCGTACCCTTCGTCTCGGGCACCAACCTCACCTCGACCGGCCTGTCGCAGCAGTCCATCGAGAGAAAAGACACCGGTATCATCCTGAAGATCAAGCCCCAGATCAGCGAGGGAGAGTACGTCAAGCTGGACATCTACCAGGAGATCTCCGCGGTCAAGAACTTCGGCACCGCAACCGACCCGAGCCTGGGCAGCACCAAGCGCTCCGCCAAAACCTCGGTGGTGGTGAAGAACACCGACACCGTGCTCATCGGCGGCCTGATCCAGGACACCGACCAGGAGACCGAGAGCAAGGTCCCGCTTTTGGGCGACATCCCGGGCCTGGGCTGGCTCTTCAAAACAAAGAGCACCAAGCGGGACAAGACCAACCTGCTGATCATGCTCACCCCGCGCATCATCAAGGACGCGCGCGACCTGGCCGAGGTTTCGGTGACCCAGAGGAACAACTTTTCCGAGGCGGTGAAGAACAACGCTCCCTTCAACCTGGAGCGCGCTCTCGAGGAAAAGCCGAAGTCCGTGACCGCGGACAAGCCCGAAATTCGCAACCAGTAACGGCGGACATACTCCATGGCAGAAACGCTTGACATAGAAAGCATAGCGGCGCGTCTCGGCCTCCCCTTCCAGGCCGAGATCGACGACTCCAAGGTGGACGGCTCCCTGGTGAACCGGGTGCCGCTCAACTTCGCCCGCAACAACCTGCTCTTGCCGCTGCGCGAGGAGGACGGCACGGTGATCGCCGCCAGCGCCGACCCGGCCAACCTCCTGGCCGTGGACGAGATGGCGGGTCTGTTCCAGCGTCCGGTCTCCACCGTGGTGGTGCCCCAGCCGGTCCTCATCGACGCGGTGAACCGGCTCTACTCCCGGCTCTCCGGCTCGGCGCAGGAAGTGGTCGAGGAGCTCGAGGGGGAGGAACTCTCCACCCTGGCCACCTCGTTCAACGAGCCGCGCGACCTGATGGAACTGACCGACGAGGCGCCGGTGATCCGGCTTTTGAACTCGATCCTGTTCCAGGCGGTCAAGGAGCGCGCCAGCGACATCCACATCGAGCCGTTCGAGCGCGAGCTCGAGGTCCGCTTCCGGATCGACGGCCTGCTCTACAAGATGCTCTCCCCCCCGAAGGTGATCCAGGAAGCGCTCACCTCCCGCGTCAAGATCATGTCCGGCCTGAACATCGCCGAGAAGAGGCTGCCGCAGGACGGCCGCATCCGGGTGAAAGTCGCCGGCCGCGACGTGGACATCCGCGTATCCCTGATCCCGACCTTCTTCGGCGAGCGCGTGGTCTTAAGGCTTCTGGACAAACAGCGCGGCGTCCTTTCCCTGAAGGAAATCGGGCTCTCGGACAAGAACGACCTCCTCATGGAGCGCCTCTTGTCCCGCACCAGCGGCATCATCCTGGTCACCGGCCCGACCGGCAGCGGAAAGACAACGACGCTCTACGCGGCGCTGTCCCAGATCAACTCGCCGGAGAAGAACATCATCACCGTCGAGGACCCGATCGAGTACCAGCTGAAGGGGGTGGGGCAGATCCAGGTCAACCCGAAGATCGACCTGACCTTCGCCAACGGCCTGCGCTCCATCCTGAGGCAGGACCCGGACATCGTCATGATCGGCGAGATCCGCGACGCCGAGACCGCCGAGATCGCCATGCAGGCCTCGCTCACCGGCCACCTGGTGCTCTCCACGCTGCACACCAACGACGCCGCCACCGCCGTCACCCGTCTCATCGACATGGGGATCGAGCCCTTCATGGTCGCCTCGTCGCTCTCCGCGGTGCTGGCGCAGCGCCTGGTGCGGGTCATCTGCCCGCACTGCAAGGAATCCTACACCCCGGACCGCAGCTACCCCGGCGTGGAACTGCCGCCGGTCCTCTACCGCGGCCGCGGTTGCGACAAGTGCTTCAACCTCGGCACCATCGGCCGGGTCGGCATCTACGAACTGCTCCCCATCGACGCGGAGCTCTGCTCCATGATCATCCGCCAGGCCTCCTCCGGCGCCATCAAGGAGTACGCCGTCTCCAAGGGGATGCGCACCTTGCGCGAGGACGGACTGATGAAAGCGGCGGCCGGGATCACCACCATCGAGGAGGTCCTGAGGGTGACCCAGGACGACTATGCCGACCTTTCGCTATAGCGCATTCAACCAGAAGGGGGCCGAGGTCGCCGGGACGGTGGACGCCGCTACCGAGAGCGAGGCGCGGCTGCAACTGAAGCAGAAGGGGCTCTTCGCCAAGGAAATCGCCCCCGCAGCCGAGGCCGGCTCGCGCTGGGCGCTCAAGTCCGGCGTCAGCGTCCCCGACCTCTCCCTTGCCACGAGAAGGCTCGCCACCCTCTTGGGGAGCGCCGTGCCGGTGTACGAGGCGGTGGCGACCCTGTGGGAGCAGGAGGCCCCGGGCGAGTTGAAGCGGGTGCTCGGGCGGGTGCGGGACCGGCTCGCCGAGGGGCAGGGACTGGCGCAGGCACTGGCCGCCGAGCCGCAGGTGTTTTCCGAAAGCTACGTGGGCATGGTCGCCGCCGGCGAGGCGAGCGGCGCCCTGGAGGTGGTGCTCGAGCGTCTGGCCGAGTTCCAAGAGGACCAGGCTGAGGTGAGAAGCCGGGTCATCACCGCCCTCATCTACCCCGCCATCATGGTGGTGGTCGGCATCGCCGTCATGATGGTGCTCCTGGGCTTCGTGGTGCCCAAGATCTCCGCCGTCTTCGAGAGCAACAAGGCCACCCTGCCCCTGGTCACCGTCCTTCTCATCAAGGCCAGCACCGCGGTGAGGAAGGGTTGGTGGATCATGGGCGCGCTGGCCCTGGGCGCCGTCGCCGCCTGGAAGCGGGCCAAGACCAACGAGACTTTCCTGCACAAGCGCGACCGGTTCATCCTGGGTCTCCCCATGGCGGGCCAGCTCTGGCGGCGCCTGGTGCTGTCGCGTTTCGCCAAGGTGCTCGGGCTCTTGCTGCAAAGCGGCGTCCCCATCATCAAGGCCATGGAGATCACCGGCGAGGCCGTGGTGAACCGGGAGTACAAGTCGTTCCTTGCCGAGGCGCGCGAGTCGCTGATCCAGGGGGGGAGCCTCTCCGCCACGCTCAAAACGAGCCCGCTCTTCCCGCCGCTCTTGACCCACATGACCGCCGTCGGCGAGAAGAGCGGCGAACTGGACGCAATGCTGATCAAGGCGGGCGATGCCTTCCAGAAGGAGTTCAACGCGCAGGTGACCCGATCCATGGCCCTGCTCGAGCCGATGCTGATCCTGGGCATGGGGCTCACCATCGGCTTCATGGTCATCGCCGTCCTGCTCCCCATCATGCAACTGAACCAGTTGGTGAAATGAGTTGAATGGCCTCCCCCTTTCGCAAAGGGGGAACGAGATTTTCTCGTTCCCAAGCTCCAGCTTGGGAACGCAATGCGGTAGAAAGCTCCAGCTTTGAAGGAGTCGACGTGAGAAGCCGCTACAAAGCCAGTGACGGGAGCAGCACTCACTTTGTGACGTCCACCATTGTGGAGTGGATCCCTCTCTTCACCTCGGCGCGCTACTGCGGCATCGTCACTGACTCGCTGTGTTTTTGCAGGGAACGTAAAGGACTACAGCTTCATGCCTATGTCATCATGGACAACCACGTCCATTTGGTAGTAACCGCGCCGGATGTAACGGTATTCATGCGTGACTTCAAGAGCTTCACCGGCAAGAAGATCATAGAACTCCTGGACGCTGAAAAGAAGAATTGGCTTCTGGGAAGGCTGGAATTCTTCAAGAAGGAGTACAAAACTGAAAGCCAGCACCAGGTCTGGCAGGAAGGATTTCATCCGCAGGTGATTTCCTTTGAGGAGATGTACCGGCAGAAGTTGGATTATGTGCATTCCAATCCGGTACGCCGCGGGCTCGTCTCCTCGCCGGAGCATTGGGTTTACTCCAGCGCCTCCAATTACTTTCAGGGAGCGGGAATCATAGATGTTGATCAGATCAGTTGAAGCTGGAGCTTCAACATCGGCCGGGCGTTCCCAAGCTGGAGCTTGGGAACGAGAGTAAGCTGGAGCTTGGTAACGAGAGCCTGGAGCTCGGTAACGAGAGCCTGGAGCTTGGTAACGAGAGCTAAGGTTATCGCAGCGCTGGTCGGCCTCTGTACCACTACTTTAAATACAATCCGATTGATATAGGAGGGTTCTGAAATGCTGAAGACAATGAAAGACAGCCGCGGCTTCACCCTGATCGAACTGATGGTGGTCATCGTCATACTGAGCCTTCTGGCCGTTTTGGTCGGTCCGAAGATCATCGGCCGCAGCGACGACGCCAAGGTAGCCGACGCCAAGGTCCAGATCCGCAACCTCGAGACCGCGCTCAAGCTCTACAAGCTGGATACCGGTAGCTTCCCCGGCACCGAGCAGGGGCTGCAGGCGCTGGTCGCCAAGCCGACCACCGGCAAGATCCCCAACAACTATAAGGCGGAAGGGTATCTCGAGAACAAGAACGTGCCCAAGGATCCCTGGGGCAACGACTACGTCTACCTCTCCCCCGGCGAGCACGGCGACTACGACCTCTCCTCCTACGGCGCCGACGGCGCGCGCGGCGGCGAAGGCAAGAACGCCGACATCGAAAGCTGGAGCATGAAGTAGGTCGCAGGAAACGGACTGTCCACGCTCCCCTCGCCCTTCGGGCCTTCGCCCACCGAAGGGCTTTGGCCCGCAGGCGGGAGAGGGGCTGGGGTGAGGGCTTTCCCTTGGAGCAGCACACGCGATATAGCAACGCCCTCACCCCGGCCCTCTCCCGGGGGGAGAGGGAGAGTTCGAGGAGATCGCGCCCCTTTGGTTTTTAAAGGTAAGATCCCAAAATGTAGCGGCCGGGAAGCCGGCTTCACCCTCCTGGAGCTGATGGTGGTGATCTTCATCATCGCCCTCGCGGCCGGCATCGTGCTGCCCCGGCTCCCGGAACCGGAGGGCACCCGCCTGAAGAGCTCGGCGCGCAACCTGGCCAGCGGCCTCAGGTTCCTGAACGACCAGGCCATCATCACCAAGAAGGTCTACCGCCTGCACCTGCACCTGGGCGAGAACACCACCCGCATCACCGAGCTCTCCCCCTCCGGCGAAGAGCTGCAGCCGGGCGACCAGTTCATGGGGAGGCGTCTGATCGAAGAGGGGATCGATATCGAGGACGTGAACGTGCCCGCCTTGGGCGTCGTGACCGAGGGAGAGGTCATCATCCCCTTCGGCCCGGGCGGCGTGGCGGACGGAGTGACCATCCACCTAAAGGGGGGCGAGAAACACTACACAGTGACCGCCAACCCTTCCGGCGGCAAGGTGACGGTGCAGGACGGCTACCAGGAGGTGACCTCGTGAGAGGCTTTACCCTCCTGGAGGTGATGATCGCGCTGGCCATCACCGCCGGCGTCCTATTGACGGTGATCTCCTCGGTGAACCACCACCTGGCCCGGATCTCGGCGGACAAGGAAGAGACCACGGCGGTGCTCCTTGGGCGCGCCAAGCTGGAAGACCCCGAATTCGCCAAGAAGGCCGAGAAGAAGGGAGACTTCGCCCCCGACCACCCCGATCACAAGTGGGAGCGCGAAATCACCCAGACCGAGATCCCCGGGCTGAACCTGGTCCGGCTCACCGTCACCTGGAACAACGACAGCAAGAGGCTTTCGCTCGTGCAATACGCACCGCAAAATGCGCAATAACAAGGGCTTCACCCTCATCGAACTCCTGATCGCCCTGGCGCTGCTGGTGATCCTCGCCGGCGCCCTGTACGGCACCTACTTCTCGGTGGTGGCCGCGCGCGAAAAGGGTGGCACACGCATGGAGGAGCGCCGGGAGCTCTCGACGACGCTGGGAAAACTGCACAACGAGCTGGCCTCGTGCTTCTTCAACAAGAAGAACGAACGGCTGCTCTTCGTGGTGGAAAACCAGGACAGTTTCGGAAAGCCCAAGTCTCGTTTGGCTTTTACGACCCTGACTCCTCCCCGTATCGACCCTGCTCCGGCCTCAGATGTCATGCTCGTGGATTACTTCGTGCGGGAGCAGAACGACGGGCAGCGCCTGACTTTGATGCGGGAAGCCCGCTCCCCTTACCTCGATGTCAGTGTGAAGTCCACCCCCTACCCTGTCATTGACGAGATAGAAGGATTTCTAGTCGAATGCTGGGACGGAGCCAAGTGGGTAAAGGTATGGGACACGGGGAAGGTCAACGGTATTCCGATGAACTCATTCATTCCCAAGCAGGTCAGGGTGACCGTGACGCTCAAGGGGGGTGAGGTCTTCAGCACCATCGCCGCACAGAGGCTTAGCGAATGAGGGGGCAGAGGGGCTTCGCCCTGGTGATCGCATTGATCGTGACCACGCTCCTCGTGGCGCTTTTGGCCGAGTTCGTCAACGAGGTCTACGTCGACACCTCGCACAGCCATAACTTCGTGGCGTCGCAGCAGGCCGGGGTAATGGCCGAGTCCGGTATCGCGGGGGGCATCAAGCTGCTGCAGCTTTCCGCCTCGCTCCGTAGGGCGAATCTGGACACCTCCAGTAATTTCAGTTCGCTGCTCGAGCTGTGGGCGCAGCCCCGCTCTCTTGACGCGGATAACGGCACGGTCACCGTGACCATTGAAGAGGAGAGCGGCAAGATCGATCTAAATGCCGCCACTTCGCAGACAGGAGAGCCGGTCGAGTTTTCCAAGAACGCTCTGCTGCGACTGTTCGACAACCTGAAACTGTCACGTGACCTCTACGACGCGCTGGCAGACTGGGCGGACACAGACGACATGCCCCGCCCAAGCGGAGCCGACAAGAGTTACTACGGCTCGCTGAAGCAGCCCCACCAGGTGCACAACAACAAGCTGGAAACGGTCGAGGAATTGGCGCTCATCAAGGGGTTCACGCCAGAGGTGGTAGCCAAGCTGAAGAACTTCGTGACGGTTTACGGTACCGCAAATGGAGTCACCGACGGAATTAACATCAACACGGCGCCTAAGGAGGTCCTGATGTCTTTGAACGATGACCTCATGCGGGGCAGCGGGGTCTCGCAAATCCTTGAGTACCGCAAGACAAAGGTGATCAAAAGCTCCGCCGACGTTTTTGGCAGTTCCCCCCTGGCTATCGCCTTGTCTCCCCCTTGGGTCGGATTTAAGGGATCCATCTACCGCATCCGCTCGGAAGGGAAAGTGGGTGAATGCATCAGTGTCGTAGAGGCCGTGGTAACCAACGTGGAAAACGCTCCGCCTACGATCCTTTACTGGAGAGAATATTGATGGACATGCTGATCGTACAGCTGAAAAGGACCGAGCTGGTCCTGGCCAGTTTCAGGGCCAAGAAAGGCGGAGCGGCCTTCCTCTCCGCCGAACGGCACCCGCTTCTGGGTGAGGAGGGGGAACTCTCCCGCATCCTGGGCGGCAGCTCCCTGGCCACAGGAGAGCACCGGGTGGTCCTCGCCCTCCCCCCTTCCACGCTGTTCATGAGGGAGCTGGAGCTCCCCATCAGCGATCGCGCCAAGGTCCGCGAACTGCTCCCGCTGGAACTGAAAGGGGAGACCGCCCTCGACACCGACCAGTTGGCCTTCGACGCCCTCCCCCTTGCCGGCGGCAAGATGCTGGCGGTCTGGGGCAGGGTCCAGGAGCTTGCCGAGAAGATCGATCTCCTCAAGGAAGCAGGGCTCGAACCGGAAGTGGTGACGGCATCGGTCTTCCACTGGGACAAGCTGGCTCCCGCCGCCGGTACCGTCGCGGTGAGTGACGGCGAGGCGGTGGCGGCCTACAGCGACGGCGCCCCCATCTACTTCCGCGCCCTCCCCCCCAACGCCACGGACCAGGACCTGCAGCGTACCGTCACCGCCCTGGAGATGTCCCGCAGCCTGCGCGTGGAGCGGGTCATCTCGCATAACCCGGGAAAACAGCAGCAGGACACCGTCGCCCCCTCCACCAGGGGGCTCTTCGAGGCCTTCGGCGACGACCCGCGCGCGGCCCACGATCTGGCCGGCGCCTACGCGCTCGCGGCGGCCGTGGCGGACAACTCCGCCGTCAACCTGCGCCGCGGCCCGCTCGCCTACACCGCGGCCACCGAAAAGCTGTACCAGCGCCTCCGCGTCAGCATGATGTTGGCGGCCGCCCTGGTGCTGCTCATCTTCGTCGAAAGCGGCGTGCGCTACTACCTGGTCAAACGCGACCTCGCCTCGCTGGACCGCACCATCACCGGCATCTACAAGGAAGTGTTCCCGACCCGTAAAAAGGCGGTCGACGAGGTGGCGGAACTCCGGTCCGAGATCAAGCGTCTGGAAGGCGCCAAGACATCCAGCAACGTCTTAAAGCTCTTGAGCGACGTGGCCCAGGTCAAGGGGGACGACGTCTTCGGCATCTACGAAACCGAGGTAACCGGCGCGGATGTGCGCCTGAAGGGGGACGCGAAGAGCGTCCAGGCCGCCGGGGACCTGAAGACGCGTGCCGCCGCCATCCTGGAGGGGGCCGAGGTCGGTGAGACCAAGTCCCGTCCCGACGGCAGCGTGACCTTCACCCTGAGCGGGAAGATGAAGGGGGTGACCCGATGAACCGCGAAGAGATGATCACCCTCATGCAGGGGCTGGACCAGCGCACCCGGCAGCGCATCGGCATCGCCATCGCCGTCGTGCTGGCCATCATCGTGCTTCTGTCCGCCGCCAACAGCAGGATCTCGGCCCTCGAGAAAAAGCGTGCCGCCCGCGAGGCGGACATCGCCGAGATGATGCGCCTGAAGCTGCGCTACCAGGAGGCGAACCAGGGCGCCCAGCGCCTGGCCAACCGGCTCATGGCCACCAAGCCCGACGACTCCCCGGCCAAGATCGTGGAAGAGATCGGCATCAAGGGGCGCGCCAGCCAGATCAAGTCGGTCAAGGGGGACGACATCCCCGGCTACGTCGAGGATGCGGCCGAGCTGCGCATGGAAGGGCTCTCCGCCAATGAGGCGGTCAACCTGATCTACCGTTTGGAAAAAGGGGCCCGCCCGGTGACGGTGAAGAAGGCCCTCATCAAGCAGAGGTTCGACGACCCGTCCAAGCTCGACGTGGCACTCACCATCGCCCTGATCAAGCCGGCGCCGGCGGGGAAATAGATGAACAGACGCACCCTCTACCTTGCCTGCGGCGTTCCCGCGGCCCTCATTTTGTTCCTGCTGCTGACGCTTTTGTTCACCCCCAACCACGCCATCGTGGGGGTAATGGTCCGGGCGGCCGAGAATGCGGGGTACACCCTTAAGTGCACCGGCTTCGGCAAGAGCTTTCCCTTGGCTATCAGGGCGGACCAGGTCGAACTGGGCTCCGACAAGGGCGCCATCCTGAAGCTGAACCAGGTGAAGGTGCGCCTGGAACTCCTGCCGCTTTTGGCAGGCAAGGCGCGCCTCGCCTACCGCTGCGGCATCGGCACGGGCGAAGCGAGCGGGGATATCGACCTCGGCAAAGGCAAGGGGTGGAGCATGCAGTGTCGCGGCGTGCGACTCGAGGACATCCCATTCTTCAGCACCGTCGCCGAGGCCACGGTCAGGGGCGAGTTGAAGCTCACCGGCAAAATGGAAGCAAACAAGGCGGGCGGGAGCGGTGACCTGCAGCTGGAGGTCCGTGCCGCCGAGGTCGCCGGCGTGAAGATCGGCTCCATGCCGCTTCCCGATGCCGCCTACCGCGAGGTGCGCGGCGCCCTGAAGATCGACAAGGGACGCGCCGTTTTAAAAAGCTTTACCTTAAACGGCGACGGCATCTACGTGCGCCTCTCCGGCGACACCGTGCTCGGCAACCCCGTCGGCGCCTCCCCCCTCAACCTGACCATGGAGATGATGCCCAAGCCATCCTTCCTGGAGCGCCAGAAGTTCGTGTTTTTACTGCTCACCAAGTACCAGACCTCCCCAGGGGCGTTCAAGGTCCCCATCGCCGGCACCCTGGCCCACCCGTCACTGTAAATTTCTCAAAACGCGGTTTGAGGAAATCAAAAATTGGGTTGCATTTGTCGCATTCGTTACTTAAGATGAAGGTAATGAAAGCGCCGTCGCGCAGGTTTTAACCGAGCGGGAGTATCCCATGATCGAATTCAGAGGCGTCCACAAGTGGTTCAAGAAGCTGCACGTGCTGAACGACATCAACCTCCACGTGAAGCCCGGGGAAGTGCTGGTGGTCTGCGGCCCATCCGGCTCCGGCAAGTCCACCCTGATCCGGACCGTGAACCAGCTCGAGCCCATCGACCAGGGGACGCTGATCGTCGACGGCAAGGATTTAAGCGACAGGAAGCTCGACATCAACAAGCTGCGCGCCGAGGTTGGTTTCGTCTTCCAGCAGTTCAACCTCTACCCTCATCTTTCCGTCCTCAATAACATCACCCTGGCCCCCATAAAAATCCGTAAGACCCCGAAGGCAGCGGCGCAGGAGCAGGCCATGGCGCTTTTGGAGCGGGTCGGGCTCGCCGAGAAGCGGGACGCCTACCCCGCCCAGCTCTCCGGCGGCCAGCAGCAGCGCGTCGCCATCGCGCGTGCCCTCGCCATGAAGCCGCGCATCATGCTCTTCGACGAGCCCACCTCCGCCCTTGACCCCGAGATGATCGGCGAGGTGCTCGACGTCATGCAGAAGCTCGCGCTAAGCGGCATGACCATGGTCGTGGTCACCCACGAGATGGGGTTTGCCCGCGAGGTTTCTCACCGCGTGGTCTTCATGGACCAGGGAACCATACTGGAGCAAGCCGCTCCCGAGCAGTTCTTCAAGAACCCGCAACACGAACGGGCGCAGCAGTTCCTGAAACAGCTGCTCTCTCCCATGCATTAACCGCCTGAACGGCCGTTCAAGGTTCAACGTTCAACGTTCGACGTTAAACCCACCTCACGATGCGCGGGCTCAGCTATGGCTTCTGCATTGCAGCTTTTTTTGCCGGGGAAGATGCACGTGCAAGTCACTGTGATGTTTGCCCGTGCCCTTTCACTGTGTCGAACGTTGAACCTTGAACGTTGAACGGCATCTGTTTCTTGTTTTTTTTGCCCGAAAGGATGCAGGTACAAGTCACTCTGGTATAATCCGGTACGTTTTCACTCCGTCGAACGTTGAACCTTGAACGTTGAACGGGTTTTATTCATTCAAAAGGAGGAACACTGATGAAGAAACTGTGGACGCTGTTTGCTGCTGTTGCACTGGTCGGCATCATGGCTCACGCCGCACTGGCAGCCGGGGATACCCTGGCCGAGGTGAAGAAGAAAGGGGTCCTCGTGGCCGGCGTGAAGGATTCGCTGCCGCCGTTTGGCTACGTGGATGAGAAGACCCGCGAAATCGTGGGCTACGACATCGACTTCTGCAAGTACATCGCGAAGAAACTGGGCGTGAAGCTGGAAGTGAAACCGGTGACCTCGGCCTCCCGCATGCCGCAGCTCATGGAAGGCAACATCGACATCATCGCCGCCACCATGACCAAGAACCCGGAGCGCGCCAAGCAGATCGACTTCAGCTACACCTACTTCCTGACCGGCCAGAAGTTCATCACCAAGAAGGGCGCGGTGAAGAGCCTCAAGGACCTGGAAGGGAAGAAGATCGGCACCGCCAAAGGCTCCACCTCGGAGCAGAACGTGGCCAAGGCCATCCCCACCGCCACCATCCTCTCCTTCGACGATTACCCGCAGGCCTTCCTGGCGCTGCAGCAGGGCAAGGTGGCGGCAGTCACCACGGACGAGTCGATCCTGGCCGGCATCCTGGGCAAGGCGCCCAACAAGAACAAGTTCGAGATCCCCAACCTGCAGATCTCCGAGGAGCCCTACGGCCTGGGGATGAGGAAGGACGACAAGAACTTCGTCGCCTTCGTCAACAAGACCCTCCTGGAGATGGAGAAAAACGGCGAAGCCAAGAAGATCTTCGAGAAGTGGTTCGGCCCCAAAACCGCCACACCGCTCAAGCGCACCTTCAAGATCGCCGCCGACAAGTAGCCTCCCCCTGCGGCCTCCCCCTCCCGGGGAGGCCGCACTGCTTTGACGCCGCCGCAATAGCACCGCTTCGACTCAAGAAACAGTGTAAAAAACGCGCTACGCTGCTTCTTTATCCCCGCCTCTCTCATTGTCGCCCAATCCCCCGACAGTACCTTTACCGATATCGATCAACTCGGACTGTAGTTAGTATGGCGCTAAAGCTTGATCAAGGGGGCTGTTTTAGTGCCTAAACCCTTGACAATTCACCTCAAGACGTTATATAAATCCATGCTTAAAATTAACTCTGTTTTAATACCAAGGAGGGGGCAATGAGAGTAGCAAAACTTTTCAACCTTGTATCGGCCCTGGCGCTGTTCGCATTCGTGGGAACCGCTGCCGCTGCCGGTCCTGCACAACCTACGGCGGTGCTGACCAGCGCGGACTGCGTGAAGTGTCATGAGCAGCCGCCCAAGGATATCGCAGCTGCAGGCGGCAAGCACAAAACCGAGGTGACCTGCCAGGACTGTCACGTCGGGCACCCGCCCAAGGTTAAGAAGCCGATCCCGCAGTGCAGCCAGTGCCACGAAGGCAAGCCGCACTTCAAGCTCCAGGGCTGCCTGGGCTGCCACTCCAACCCCCATACCCCGAAGAACATAAAGTTCGGCAACAACGTCACCGATCCGTGCCTGACCTGCCACACCGGTCAGATCGAGCAGCTGCGCTCCTTCAAGAGCAAGCACACCGCCCTCAACTGCTCCTTCTGCCACAACGTCCACGGCCGCATTCCGGAATGCACCCAGTGCCACAAGCCGCACTCCAACGACATGGCCGCCAAGGACTGCAAGGTCTGCCACCAGGCCCACAAGCCGGCTGACGTGACCTACAAGTCCGACACTCCGTCCAAGATGTGCGCCGCCTGCCACAGCAAGGCGTTCAAACTGCTGACCGCCAGCACCGCGAAGCACAGCAAGCTTGCCTGCGTCTACTGCCACCAGGCCAAGCACAAGATGGTGCCGCAGTGCACCCAGTGCCACGTCAAGCCGCACCCGGCCGCCATCATGGCGAAGTTCCCGAAATGCGGCGAGTGCCACAGCATCGCCCACGACCTGAACCGTTGGGGTGACGCAGCTGCCCCGGCCCCGGCAGCCGCCCCGGCCAAGCCGGCAGCTCCGGCCAAACCGGCCAAGCCGGTGAAGAAGTAACACTCCTGCAGCGAATCGGGGAGGCCCTGCGCGGCCTCCCCGATCTTTTTACCCCTCCCCGTTTTCAACCCTTTGACAACCAGTTCGCGTAGCACCAGGAGGATCGCATGCTTTTTCTACAGATAACCTCGGCAGTGACGGCGCTGACTCTCGTGATACTGGCGCTGTGCCTCATTCCGGTCCTCACTGAACTGAAGAAGGCGGCTTTGGCCCTGCAGGGTGCAGCCGATCTGCTGCAAAAGGAAGTAACGCCCCTGGTCAAGGAACTGCGTGACACGGTGTCTGATGTGCAAGTAGTAACAGGCGCCGCGGCCGCCAATGCCGAAGGCGTGAACCTGCTTTTGAGCGAGCTCGGCCACGCCGGACACAACATTCGCATGATCAACAAGGTATTAGGCATCGCCACTGAGATTGTGGCCAACGCTCCGGTCTGGATCACGGGGGCCAAGGTTGCGGGCAAGTATATTGCTGATAGAATAATCAAATCCAAAATTAGGGGGTGACGCCATGTCAAAAGATAAAGATATCGGGACCGGTACCATGCTGCTTTCCTTCCTGGCCGGTGCTGCCGTCGGGATAGGGGCAGCCCTGCTGCTCGCGCCGAACACCGGCGAGGAGCTGCGCGGCAAGATCAAGGACCTGGCCGACGACGCGGTGGACAAGATCAAGGAATACGCCAGCGAGGCGCAGGACAAGATCAGGTCCAGCTACGAGGACGGCAAGGACCTGGTGCTGGAGAAGAAGAACATCATCTCCTCGGCCATAGAGGCCGGCAAGGAGGCCATGGAGCGGGAGCGGGAGAAGAAGACCCAGGTCTAAGCGCCATGTCCCACAGTCCGAAAGCCCACCCAGGTGGGCTTTTTTTCTTTGCGGCGCACGCCCCGGCGGGGGTGCCTGCCGCGAGCAGCAGCGGTGCCACAGCTTATGAACGACAGTAACGGCAAGAAGAAGTTCTCCCCCGGCCTCATCTGGCAGTACGACCCGGCGGCCATCGGCGGCTGGAAAGGTAGAGGGGTGCGGCTTTTGCAGTTCACCAGCTTCGCCTTTTCCAACTTCATGGCCAACAACGCCCTGTTGCGCGCCACGGCCCTCTCCTTCACGACGCTCCTGTCCCTGGTGCCGCTGCTCGCCCTCGCCTTCTCGGTGCTCAAGGGACTGGGCGCGCAGAACCGCCTGGTGCCCCTGATCCTGAAGCAGGTGACCGCGGGGAACGAGGAGGTGGTGATCCGGGTCATCTCCTACATCGGCAACACCAACATGGGCTCGGTGGGGGCCATCGGTCTCGCGGCGCTGCTCTTCACCGCCATCAGCATGCTGGGCAGCATCGAGGAGGCCTTCAACGTGATCTGGGGGGTGCCGGAGACCCGCACCTTCTACCGGAAGTTCAGCGACTACCTGAGCGTCCTGGTCAGCGCGCCGCTGCTCCTTCTGGCCGCCACCAGCATCACGACCACGCTCTCCAGCAAGTGGCTCACCGGCTGGATCATGGAGTGGACCTACCTGGGCGACCTGTTCCTGTTCGCCCTGGGTCTCACCCCCTACCTCGTGGTCTGGGTCGCCATCTTCCTGCTCTACGTGTTCATCCCCAACACGCGGGTGCGCTTCGACTCGGCGCTGATCGGCGCGGTGCTCGCGGGCACGCTCTGGCAGTTCGCCCAGTGGGCCTACATCCACTTCCAGGTCGGCGCCGGCAACTACAACGCCATCTACGGCACCCTGGCCGCGCTCCCCATCCTCATGGTCTGGATCTACGTGAGCTGGATCATCGTCCTGTTCGGCATGGAGGTGGTGGCGGCGCACCAGAACCGGGGCACCTTCCGGCGCGACATCCGGGGGCGCGAGATCAGCCACGAGCTGCAGGAACTGGTGGCGCTGGCGGCGCTGCGGCACATAGCGGACGCCTTCTATCGCGGCGAGCCCGCCTGGGGCGAAAGCCACCTGGCGGCCAAGCTGGGCGTCCCCCTGCGCGTCGTGCGCAACACGCTGGAGCACCTGCGCGACCAGGGCTTCGTGGTCATGGCCGGCGAGGGGCGCGGCAGCTACTACCCGGCACGCGACCTGGACCAGGTCTCCATCGCCGACGTGCTCCTCTCCCTGAGAAGGCGCGGCGCCTCGGCCGCCATCACCGGGGAGGATCTGGCCGGGGGCCTTCTGAACCAGTCGGAACAGGCGGTCACGGCGGCCCTGGGAGGGGTCACCCTGAAGGATCTCGCCTTCCCGGAAATGCGCCCCCCCGGCGTTGACAAAGGGGACGCAGTTGACATATAGTGGCCCGATTCAACTGAGGGCCAGAAGCGGGATATGCAAGATTTTAAAGACATCGACAAAGATAAGAAACGCAGCAGACGATTCCGCAAGGCAAAGGCAGAAGAAGGACGCAACGTGTTCCTTCGGCAGATCGAGGAGACCAAGCCGCAGAAGAAGCGGCTCAAGATCATCCTCCCGGCCATCGCGCTTTTGCTCGCCTCCTACCCCCTGATCTCCCTCTTCGGATCCCCCCGCGCCAAAACCGCGCCGGCGGCAGAGGTGCCGGCCGCCGTCTCCCTGTCCAAACTGGACCAGGGGAGCGCCTTCAAGCTCGCCGCCGACGCCTACTCCAACGCCCAGGTGCAGGGGGGAAAGTTCACCGCGCCCCTGCCGCAGGGCGGGCAGGTGATCTACAGCATCGACGAAGAGGTGCAGAGAAAGATCGAGAAACTGTTCAGCGACTACAAGGTCCCCTACGGCCTCTTCGTCGCCCTCGAGCCCAAGACCGGGCGCATCCTCGCCGCCGTCTCGCATTCCGCCTCCCAACCGGGGTGGGAAAAGGGGGCCAACTACCACCTCTACCCCATGGCGTCGCTGTTCAAGATCGTCACCGCGACGGCGGCCCTGGAAGAGAAGAAGGTGGGGCCGGACACCATGTTCGCCTTCAACGGCAAGCTGACCTCGGAGAGCCCGAAGTACTGGCGCGTGCGGCCGGGGCGCGGCAACCAGCAGATGCCGCTGTCGCTTGCCATGGGGAAATCGGTGAACCCGGTGTACGGGCGTCTCGCCGGCGAAGTGGTCGGGCGCGACCCGCTGCTCCTGTACGCGGGGAAATACGGCTTCAACCAGCCCATCGTCCCCGGCTCCCCGATCCTTGCCAGCACCGCCCCCGTCCCGGGTACCGTCGACGAGCTGATGCGCATGGGCGCGGGGCTCAACCGCGAGGTGAAAGTCTCCCCCTTCCACGCCGCCGCCATCATGGCCACGGTGGCCAACGGCGGGGTGATGATGGCGCCGTCGCTGGCCAGCGAGATCCGGGACGCCAAGGGTAACGTGGTGTTCTCCCAGAAGCCCCAGGTGCTGCGCACCGTGATGTCGCCGCAGACCGCCAGCGACCTGGCGCACATGCTCGCCACCACCGTGGAGAGCGGCACCTCGCGTCGCGCCTTCCACGACCGCAGGGGGAGGAGGATGCTCGCCTCGGTGCGCATCGCCGCCAAGACCGGCTCCATCGACGGCTCCGACCCCGCCGGGCACTACAGCTGGTTTGCCGCCTACGCTCCCATGGAAGACCCGCAGATCGCCCTGGCCGCACTGGTCATCAACGAGAACAAGTGGCGCATCAAGGCGACCTCGGTGGGCGAACAGGCCCTGGAGGCGTTTTTCAGGTAGCCGGTTTCAGGTAGGTGGAGATGGATTGTTCAGGATGCGGGACCTGCTGCGTCGCGCCGGATATCAGCGCCTTGGGGAAGAAGGTGGGAGAGCCGTGCCGCCACCTCTCCGGTGAGCAGCGCTGCCAGATCTACCAGGAGCGCCCCGCCGTGTGCCGCGGCTACCGGCCCGACGAGATCTGCGCCCTGATCGCCGCGCCGACCCTGCAGGAGCGGGTGGAGAAGTACCTGGGACTGTTCGGGTTGCGGCCGGACTAGGCGAAGCGCTCCAGGGTGACCCCCGCGTCGGTCCACTGGGCGTAGGAAAAGTGGGTGATCCAATCGCCGAGGGCGATGAAGACCCGCTCCCCTTCCCTTACTTCCATCGGGAGATGGAAGTGACCGGTGATCACCAGGTCGCACCCGGATGCGAAGCGCTCGCGCGCGAAGCTCTCCAGGATGCGCGGGTAGTCCCAGCGGCTCTTGCGAGCGGTGTGCTGGCGGCTGGAGCGCAGGGACAGCTTGACCGCGATGCGATCGGACAGCCGGCGCGGGACAACCGGCACCAGCGCCCTCACCAGGGGGCTGCGCAGCACGAAGCGCCAGGCCCGGTAGCGGCGGTCGGCGCGGTTGACCTGGTCCCCGTGGCACAGGCAGACCCTCTTCCCGCCCATCTCCAGTTCCGCGCCGCCGACATGGACCTCGGCCTGCAGTTCGTCTCTGAAGAAGCCCCCCAGGTGGAAATCGTGGTTCCCCTCGAAGTAGACGATGCGCACCCCGCGCGCCCTCACCCGCTTCAGACAATCCACGATGTCGCCGTAGTGGCCGTACACCGGCCGCGGGTTGCCGATCCAGAACTCGAAGATGTCACCCAAGAGATAGAGGGTGTCGGTGTCGGGGGGAAGCGTGTCCAGGAAACGGACCAGGGTCCGGTAGTTCCGGTCCTGCGGGCTCCTCAGGTGGGCGTCGGCGATGAAAATCTTGCGCATTTGCGCAATATATACAAAAATACGGGTCTGGTAAAGGGGACTTAACCCCCAACCTGTTTTCAAGAGGTACCGATGCACGCACTACGCAACCTGGAGATCGTCTGGGAAGACCTGATGGAGGCCTTCGAGAACGGCGACCAGGACCTGGTCTACTTCCTGGACCGCGAGACCGGCGAGGTCTTCTCCGTCCCCGCCGAATACGAGGACGAGAGTTTCTGGGAGGAGGTGGCCTCCCAGGAGGAGCGCTTCCTGGAGATCCCCCCCTTCGACTACGGGCAGGAGCGCCAACTGGTGCACGCCTTCATCCAGCGCCTGACCAACGAGGGATTGAAGTCGATGCTGACGCGGGCCTTCAGCGGCAAGCAGTCCCACGGCAGGCTGCACGAGATCCTCGCTTTCTACCCGGAGGAGCAGGAACGCTTCCAGGCCATCCGCGAGGCCTTCCTCACCGACCGCGCCGCGCATTGGCTGGAGGAGCACGACATCTACCCTCCCGAGCGGTTCTAGCATCCCCCGAAGCGGCGCCCGTTGACCCGGACGCCGCTTTTGCGTAACATCTCTCAGGTGTCCACTTCAACGGGACGTGCCGCCTGCAGCGCCGGGCGCACCTCCCTCACATTCGGGTCCCTACACATGGCACAGAAAAGCTGGCTCAAAACTTCCCTGGAGATCGCGGTGATCGTGCTCGCCTCGGCGCTGTTCGGCATCGCCTGGAACAGAACGCTCCTGGCCGATGCCTGGCGCGGCGCCCCCGCGGGGCAGGCGGCGCCGGTTCCCCAGCAGGCGGCACCGGGCTCCCAGCAGGCGGAGGCGCTGCCGATGCCCATCGCCCTGGCCCAGGTAAAGGAACTGCACGACTCGGGACAGGCGGTGCTGGTGGACGCCAGGAGCGCGGCGAGCTTCGCGAAAGAGCACATCGCGGGTGCGCGGTCGCTGCCGCTGGAGGAAGCGACCCGCCAGGCGACGCCGCAGCTCAAAGGCGTCGCCAAGGACGCCGTCATCATCGCGTACTGCAACGGCTTTTCCTGTCACGACAGCATGGACCTGGGCAAACTCCTGATCAAGGCCGGCTACGCTTCGGTGTACGTATTCGAAGGGGGGCTACCCGAATGGCGCGACGGCGGATACCCCACCTCGGGAGGGAAGCAATGAAAAGTTTCCGCTCCTCCATGATCCCCCTGGCGCTGCGCATCGTCCTCGGGGCCATCTTCATCTATGCCGCCATCCCCAAGATCGCGGATCCGGTCACCTTTGCCGGCAGCGTGGCGGCCTACCGCATCCTCCCCTACTTCTGGAGCTATGTCACCGCCGCGGTGCTTCCCTTCCTGGAGCTCACCTGCGGGGTGCTCTTGATCCTGGGGGTGCGGGTCAGAAGCGGCGCCCTCATCATCGGCGCGCTCAACGTGGTCTTCATGGCCGCACTCTCCGCCGCCATGATACGGGGGCTGGACATCGATTGCGGCTGCTTCCGCCCCGACGGCCCCAAAACCGCCCCCTGGGTTGCACTGCTGCGCGACGTATTTTTTCTCGCCATGACCGCTGCGGTGCTGCGCTACGAGCGGCTGCGCGCCCGGTAGCACCGCCAGGTTCGCGCGCCCCCTTCCCTTGATTAAAGCCCCCCCTCCCCTCGCGGGAGGGGGTTAGGGGGTGGGGGCAGGTGCCACAGTTGCAGTCATGGCAAGGTCACCCACCCCCCTGCCCCCTCCCGCCTTCGCGGGACGAAGCGCTTCGGCGCGCAGGCCCGTCAAGGGAGGGGGGGCACACAACACCATCCCCCCGGCGGCTTGCAGTTTGAGCCGAAATACTGTAGGATGCGCCGTTGTTTCATTAACCACTGGGAGAATGTTTTGAAGACCGAAATTCTGCTCGTGATCGGCGCGTACCTGCTCGGCTCGGTACCGACCGGCCTGCTCCTGGCCCGGAGTATGGGCATCAATATCAGGGAATGTGGCAGCGGCAACATCGGCGCCACCAACGTCTACCGCACCGCCGGCAAGAAGCTCGGCATCATGACCCTGGTCGGGGACTGCCTCAAGGGGCTGATCCCGGTCCTGATCGCGCAGTCCCTGGAACTCTTTCCGATGTGGGTCGCCCTCATCGGCCTCGCCGCCTTCCTCGGTCACGTCTACACCGTCTTTCTCGGTTTCAAGGGTGGCAAGGGGGTCGCTACCGCGCTGGGCGTGCTGCTGGGCACCGCACCGCTGGCCGTCCTCTTCGGCATCCTCGTTTTCGCCGCCGTCCTCTACAAGTGGCGCTACGTCTCCTTGGCATCCATCAGCGCAGCCGCCTGCATCCCCGCACTCGCCTTTGCCACCTGTGCCCCCCGCGAAACCATCGTCATGGCGGCTGTCATCGCCGTGATCGTGATCCTCAAGCATCACGAGAACATCGCCCGGCTCCGCGCCGGCACCGAGAACAAGTTCAAGGCCTGAAATCCAGGCTCGCCAGCCGCACCGACCGGTCAGACGCAGGGGTAAATGCCCCTGCGTCCGGTCAGGCGGTGGGTCATTTGCACCGTGCTCCCCCCTCTTCCCCGCACCTTCTCTCCGCCCCCACCGGGCCATTTCCAGGAAACTGCTGTAATCACACGACGTTGCCCCAGACGGAAGCCGTAAGGGTACATCTCTTGCTGTCCTCCAGGGCGCTGCACAGGAACGTTACGCTTCACCTGGAGGAAATGGATGTACCCTCGGAGCAAAGCGGTCGCTTTGGTGATCGCGATACCACTCCTTTTGCTATCCCTTGTTGCCTGCAACCAAGCAGACCAGAAACCGCAATGGCAGTCCCCGCCGTCACTCAGAGAAGGCTTTCCCACCGATCCTGTCCAGAAGGTCAACGGCACGATCATCACCCGCGCCGAACTGGATCGCGCGGTGAAGGCCCTTACGGTAAACCGGCAGTTGCGTCAGCCGCTGTCGCCGGCCATGCTTCGCGAGCTTGAGGCGGAAGCCATCGTACAGCTGGTAGAGTCCGAGCTGCTGTACCAGGCTGCCCAGAGCACGGCGACCATGCCCCGGGGGGGGGAACGGCAGGTGTCCGAGGCAATTGCCCGTGAGCGGACCAGACACCTGAGCGATGCCGCATTCTACCGCAGCATCGAGGAGGCCGGACTAACCCTGCCGCAACTAGAACAGTCGATACGAAAAGAACTGGTGATCGGCAACTTCGTGGAGCAGAGGTTCGGCAGGTCCGTGGGCGTCGCTGCAGATGAAGCCGAGGCTTTCTACGAAGCGAACAGGGAACGGTTCAGGACCGGGTGCAGTGCCAGGGCCAGCCAGATCCTGGTTGCGATTTCCGGTAGTGGCGAGGAACGGGACAAGGAGCGGGCACGGGAACGGGCGGAGGTCCTGCTGCACCGGGTGCGGGAGGGAGAAAGCTTCAGCATCCTGGCGCAGTCGCACTCGGATTGTCCCAGCAAAGCCCGCGGGGGCGACCTCGGCTACTTCAACCGCGGCGAGCTCGACCCGCGCCTGGAACAGGCGGTCTTCGCGCTGAAGCCGGGCGAGATCAGCGATGTCGTGCAGACCTCCTACGGCTTTCACATCCTGAAGCTGACCGAAAAGCGCGCCTCGCGCCCGGAGAGTTACCAGGAGGCGAAGTCCGCCGTCTACGCCTCCCTTAAGAAAGGGAAGATGGCCCCGCTGGTCGCGGCGTACGTAACCGAGTTGCGCGGCAGGGCCAAGCTCGAACCAGGCCTCCCCCTCCCTTGACGGGAGGAAGGGACTGGCTCCGTTAGGTGCCTGTCCCTCTGCGGAACGCTCCTTTCAGCTCAGCCACCTTCAACAAGCATTAGGGGGACAGGCACCTGGCGGAGCCAGTCCCCTCTAATAGAGCCAAAGCAAAAAAGGGCGGCTCCCAGCAGGGAAGCCGCCCTTCAAGCGAAGGGGGACAGGCACCTTGCGGAGCCAGTCCCCTTGTTTTCCATTATGCCGCCTGCTCCAGGACCAGCGGGGTCAGGAAGCGCTTCATTTTCTTGAGCGCGCCTTCCTCGATCTGGCGCACCCGCTCGCGGGAGATGGAGAAGTGGTCGGCGATCTCCTGCAGGGTAAGCGGCTGGTCCGCCGAGACGCGGTGCTCGATGACGAAGCGCTCCTTCTCGTTCAGCTGTTCCAGCGCGCTGGCCACCGTCTGCTCCAGGATGCTGCTCTCCTGGCGCTCGGCCAGCATTTCCTCCTGGTTCTGGCGCAGGTCGGGCAGGCTTTCCAGGAAGGTCGCCCCCTCCCCTTCGAACATTTCCACGTCCAGCGAGAGCTCGCCTCTCAGGCGCTGTTCCATCTCCTGCGCCTCGGTGTCTTTCACGTCCAGCGATATTGCCGCCGCGTGCAGGTCACCTTCTCCGGTCATGTTGATGATGGCCTGCTTGGCCTGGTTCAGCTTGAAGAAGAGCTTCCTCTGCGCCTGGGTGGTGCCGATTTTCAGAAGGCTCCAGGCCGAGATGATGTGGTTTTGGATGTACGCCCGGATCCACCACACGGCGTACGAGATGAGACGGACCCCCTTGGCGGGGTCGAACTTCCTGACCGCCATCATCAGGCCGACGTTCCCCTCCTGGATCAGGTCCAGCATCTTCATCCCGTAGGAGCGGTACTCCCCGGCAATCTTCACGACAAACCTGAGGTTCGAGGTGATCAGCTTGTGTGCCGCCTCCAGGTCCCCCTCGTCGCGGAACCTGCAGGCCAGATCCATCTCCTCATCCGCCGACAAAAGCGGGAAACGGTTGATCTCCGTGAGGTAGAGGGTAAGGCTGTCTATAGGTACCGGCATTGCGTGCGTCATGTCGATCTCTCCCTTGTGAGTGCTGGTTTTGCCTACTGCTGTTAGCACTCTCCACTCTTGAGCGCTAACAAATATAACAAGTCGCATGCAAAAAATCAAGGGGATGCCCGTGAATTTACGGGGGTTAAATTACTTGCGCCTGCCGCTGCGAATGTGGTAAACGAAAAGATCCAAATAAGCGACGCCTGGCGCCGAAAAACCGGAGGTTCTGCCACATGGAGATCAGGGTAATACCTATTAGCGAGGGGGAGAAGAAGGCCAAGTATACCGACGAGTCGCAGCTGGGCTTCGGGAGGATTTTCACCGACTACATGCTGCTGGTCGAGTGGAAAGCCGGGCAGGGTTGGGTCGACGGCCGCATCAAGAAGTACGAGCCGTTCCAGATCGACCCCGCGGCGCTTGTTTTGCACTACGCGCAGGAAATCTTCGAGGGGCTGAAAGCCTACAAGTGGGCCGACGGCACCATCGCGCTGTTCCGCCCGGAGATGAACGCCCGTCGCTTCAACCATTCTGCCGAACGGCTCTGCATGCCGGAAGTTCCCGAGGAACTCTTCGTGAAAGGGATCGAGCAGTTGGTCGCCCTGGAGAGCGCCTGGGTGCCGGGTTCGGAGGGGACGTCGCTCTACATCCGTCCCGCCATGATCGCGGTGGAACCGCACGTCGGCATCAAGCCCTCGGACCACTACTACTTCTACGTGATTCTCTCCCCGGTAGGCGCCTACTACGCCGCCGGTTTCAACCCGGTCAAGATCATGGTCGAGGACAAGTACGTCCGCGCCACCCCCGGCGGCACCGGCGAAGCCAAGACCGGCGGCAACTACGCCAGCTCGCTGAAGGCCGGCCTGGAAGCCAAGAAGAAGGGGTATGACCAGGTGCTCTGGCTGGACGGCGTGCACAAGCGCTACATCGAGGAAGTAGGTTCCATGAACATGTTCTTCGCCTACGGCGACACCATCGTCACCGCGCCGCTGGAGGGGAGCATCCTGCACGGCATCACCCGCGATTCCGTGCTGACCCTGGCCAAGTCCATGGGGCTCAAGGTCGAGGAGCGCAAGATCGACGTGAACGACCTGATGCAGGACCTGAAGAGCGGCAAGATCACCGAGGCCTTCGGCAGCGGCACCGCCGCCGTGGTCACCCCGGTCGGCACGCTCCACTATGCCGGTGAGACCGTAGATGTCGGCAACGGCGGCGTCGGCAAGCACACCCAGACCCTGTACGACACCCTGACCGGCATCCAGACCGGCAAGATCGAAGACAAGTTCGGCTGGATCAGGAAAGTGAAGTAACTACAAGCCGGCAGAAAAAAGAAAAGGGGACAGGCTACTTTTGCCTGTCCCCTTTTTGTTTCCGATATACATGCTTTTGCGCCACATCCCCTCTCCCTCCGGGAGAGGGCAGGGTGAGGGCGTCGGCAGATGCAAGCTATTAACTTCGTGGCAGCGCCCTCACCCGCCCGTTGGGCACCCTCTCCCAGGGGGAGAGGGGGACTAGCCGAAGAGCCTCAACACCAAGCTTCAGAACAATTCCATCTGCCCCCTGAGGAGCTCGCCGGGAGCGGGCGCCACTTTGCCCGGCCCCTCGACACCCTTCCAGGACAGGCCCGCCTTGATCATCTCCTGGAGCCACTTCTTGGGAACGGACCGGTAACGGCAGCGCTTTAAGGCGCCGACGGTGATGGTGGCGGAGACGACCCCGCGCCGGATGCGCGGCACGATCTCCGTTATCTTGCCGATGAACAGGAAGCACTTGGTCGCGTCTTTGTGCTCGAGGAGCACCTCGTCACCGATTACGGCGAGACAGATGGCGTGGTGGCGCTTGTTGTCCACGAAGAAACTGACGGCGCATCCGGGCGTGGCAACGACGGGCTTCGCTAGCTCGTCGGCGTCCCAGACCAGTTCCTCGCCGTCGTCCTCATCGTCATCGAGGAGTTTCTCCGGATCGTCGCCGTAGAAGAGATGCTCGTCCGCCGCAAGGTCGAGGTCGTCATCCAGTTCGTCCTCTGGCGCAAGGTCCAGTTCCACCTCGGCGTCCGGATTGTCTTCGGCACCAATGCCGTTGTCGTCGCGATTCAACTTTGCCAACTGCAGCTCCCCTGCAGGCCTCACAGCGTCGCTACCGGCACCTACCGATATGCGCCAACCGTTGCGAGCACCGCTCTGTTACGCTGCCGGATAATGCCATATCTTGCCGCGCACTACAAGCCCTGCCGCGAGGGGACTGGCTCCGCCAGGTGCCTGTCCCCTTAATGCTTGTGGGTAAAAACCGCCCCGCACCTTGACACGCCCCCCTCCCCTCCCTATCTTCTTCTAGGACTTTGGCTCTATTAGCGAGGGGACTGGCTCCGCCAGGTGCCTGTCCCATTGGTGGCTGAGCTGAAAAGAGCGTTCCGCTAAAAGGGACAGGCACCTAACGGAGCCAGTCCCTTCTGCGACACCAACACCGTCTGCTAATAGAGCCAGCTTAGGAGGCACCCCCATGATTAGACAGGAAAAGATGACCGTTAAAACGCAGGAAGCTATAGCGACGGCTCACGAAAATGCCCTCGCCATGTCCGCCCCCGCTATCGAAGCGGAACACCTGCTGCTCGCACTTATCGACCAGGATGGGGGCTTCGTCCCCGACCTCATCAAGAAGATCGGCGCTCCCCTGCCGCGCCTGCGCGACAGCGTAGAAGATGTGCTCAAGCGCCTGCCCAAGGTGACCGGCGGCGCGCAGGTCGGGCTCTCGGCGGCTTTGAACCGCATCCTGGACCAGGCCCAGAAAGAAGCGGACACCATGCACGACTCGTTCGTTTCGACGGAGCACCTGCTGCTGGCGCTGGTGGCATCCAAGGATACGCCCAGCGGCCGGCTCTTGAGCCAGAACGGCGTGACCCGTGACGGCATCCTCGCCGCGCTGAAGGAATTGCGTGGCGGCGAGGCCGTCAACGAACAGGACCCGGAACAGAAATACCAGGCGCTGGCGAAATACTGCCGCGACCTGACCGACCTCGCCCGTCAGGGGAAACTCGACCCGGTCATCGGGCGCGACGACGAGATCCGCCGCGTGCTCCAGGTACTGTCGCGCCGCACCAAGAACAACCCGGTACTGATCGGCGAACCGGGCGTCGGCAAGACCGCCATCGCCGAGGGGCTCGCCCAGCGCATCGTCTCCGGCGACGTCCCCGAAACGCTCAAGGACAAGGTGATCATGGCGCTCGACATGGGAGCGCTCATCGCCGGCGCCAAGTACCGCGGCGAATTCGAGGAGCGGCTCAAGGCCGTCATAAAGGAAGTGGCGCGCTCGGAAGGCAAGATCATCCTCTTCATCGACGAGATGCACACGCTGGTGGGCGCGGGAGCGGCTGAGGGCGCCATGGATGCCTCCAACATGCTCAAGCCCGCGCTGGCCCGCGGCGAGTTGCACTGCATCGGCGCCACCACCCTCAACGAGTACAGAAAGCACATCGAGAAGGACGCGGCACTGGAGCGGCGCTTCCAGCAGGTCTACGCCGGCGAGCCGAGCGTGGAGGAGACCATCTCCATCCTGCGCGGCCTCAAGGAAAAGTACGAAAACTACCACAAGATCCAGATCAAGGATTCCGCCATCATCGCCGCGGCGACCCTGTCCGACCGCTACATCACCGACCGCTTCCTCCCGGACAAGGCGATCGACCTTATCGACGAGGCAGCCTCGCGGCTCAGGATCGAGCTGGACTCCAAGCCGACCGAGATCGACGAAATCGACCGCCGGGTTATCCAGCTCCAGATAGAGCGGGAGGCCATGCTGCGCGAGCACGACCCGAAGGCACTGGAAAGGCTCAAGAAGCTGGAAGAGGAACTGGCAACGCTGAAGGCCCAGTCGGACGAGCTGAACAGCCACTGGAAACGGGAAACGAACATCCTGGCCGAGTTGGGCGAGCTCAAGCAGCGCAAGGAGGACAAAGCCGAGGAGGCCAAACGCGCCGAGCGCGACGGCCTGCTGGCCCGCACCGCCGAGATCCGCTACGGCGAAATCCCGGCCATCGAGAAGGAGATCGAGGACAAGCGCCTCACCCTGGAACAGATCCAGAAGGAAGGGAAGATGCTCCCGGAGGAGGTGGACGCCGAGATGGTGGCCGAGGTGGTCGCCAAGTGGACCGGCATCCCGGTGAACCGGATGCTGGAGACCGAAAGCGAGAAGCTGGTGCGCATGGAAGAGCGGCTGAAAAGCCGGGTGGTGGGCCAGGACGAGGCGCTCACCCTGGTGGCCAACGCGGTGCGCCGCGCCAGGAGCGGCCTGTCCGACCCGAACCGCCCCATCGGCTCCTTCATCTTCCTGGGCCCCACCGGGGTCGGCAAAACCGAAACGGCCCGGGCCCTGGCGTCGTTCCTGTTCGACGACGACCAGGCCATCGTGCGCATCGACATGAGCGAGTACCAGGAAAAGCACACGGTGGCCCGCCTGATCGGGGCTCCCCCTGGGTACGTCGGGTACGAGGAGGGAGGCCAGCTCACCGAGGCGGTACGGCGCCGCCCCTACTGCATCGTGCTCTTCGACGAGATCGAAAAGGCGCATCCCGAGGTGTTCAACGTCTTCCTGCAGATCCTCGATGACGGCAGGCTGACCGACGGGCAGGGACGGACGGTGGACTTCAAGAACTCGGTGATCATCATGACCAGCAACCTGGGATCGCAGTGGATCCAGCAGTACGGCGCCACCGACTACGCCAAGATGCAGGGCGAGGTCATGGAGACCCTCAGGGAGGCCTTCAAGCCGGAATTCCTGAACCGCGTCGACGAGATCGTCATCTACCACGCGCTCCCCCTGGAACGGATCAAGGAGATCGTCTCGATACAGCTGCAGTCCCTGACCAGGCGGCTGGAAGAGAAGAGCATCGGGCTGGAGGTCACCGAGCAGGCACGCGAGTTCCTGGCGCGGGAAGGCTACGACCCCGCCTATGGCGCGCGGCCTTTGAAGCGCGCCCTGCAGCGCAAGATCCAGGACCCGCTGGCGCTCATGCTGCTGGAAGGAAAGTTCGGCCCCGGAGACACGGTCCAGGTGGACGTGGCAGGGGACGGGAACTCCCTCGCCATCGGCCGCAAGTAGCGAAGATAGCGAATACAATAAACAAAAATTAACAAATTGATATTTTATCTTTAAGCTGCTATTGTACGCGGCGCAAAGCTAGGCTTTTGCGCCGCCCTGGCGGCAATTCGATGTGGGGGAGAGTCTCAGATGAAGCGTTATTCCACCATTATGTCCGTCCTCGTCACGCTTGCGCTGCCGGTGGCCGGGACCTGTGCTGACGCACCCAAAGCACCCGAGAAGGCTGACACCAAGGTCGAAGCGGTTGCAGCACCGAAAGCAGCCGATGCCAAGGCCGATGTCAAAGCCGACGCTGCAGCCAAGGCGCCCGAGTCCAAGGCCGAGGCGATCCAGAAGAGCATGTCCAAAAGCGGCCATTCCATGATGATGGGTGGCGCTGCTCCCGCCGAAGCCGGGGCAGCCGAGATCAACACCAACCCCACCGGCAAGGTCATTGAGACCATGGCAGGCGGCGGCTACACCTACGCCAACCTGGAAGTGGCCGACGGCACCAAAACCTGGGTTGCCTACCCGGTGCTGGAAACCCGCGTCGGCGACACCCTGTCCTTCCAGGGCTGCATGCCGATGAGCAAGTTCCAGAGCAAGACCCTGAACCGCACCTTCGACAGCATCCTGTTCTGCAACGCTCCGGAAGTTAAAGGTGCGGCCAAGCCCGCCGCCAAGGAGGCCAAGAAGGCCGCTCCCGGCGAGAAGATCAAGGTGGAGAAGGCAACCGGCGCCAACGCCTACACCGTGGAAGAGATTTTCGCCAAGCGCGGCTCGCTGAACGGCAAGCAGGTGGTGGTGCGCGGTCAGGTGGTTAAAACCGCCACCGGCATCATGAACAAGAACTGGCTGCATCTGCAGGACGGCACCGGCAGCGACAAGAAGAAGACCAACGACCTCGTGGTGACCACCACCGACAACGCCGAAGAGGGCGATATCATCACCGTCTCCGGTACCCTCGCCAAGGACAAGGACTTCGGCGGCGGTTACAAGTACACCGCCATCATCGAGAAAGGGAGCGTCAAGAAGTAAGGCGCCCCGCACTCAAACCAGCGAAAAGGCCCTCCGTCCACACGGAGGGCCTTTTTTAATACACCCGGGCTGAATACCCGCCCCTGTCCTCCACGAAACCTCCCTCTCCCCCTGGGTGAGGGGCGGGGTGAGGGCGCCGCTACGAAGCAACCATGGTACAATGGGCTATTTCCCTCACCCGGCCTTCGGCCACCCTCTCCCGGAGGGCGAGGGATAAGGTGCCATACCTGTTAAGAGACGGTTTTGCCAACTGAGGCACTGGGGAAATGACCATGTCCACCACAACTCTGCTGATCGCCCTTTACCTTGCACGTTTCGCCGCGGCCTGCCTGCTGCGCTACCTGAACCTGCGCCACCTCAGGCGCTACGGCAGCATCGTGCCGGATGGGTTCGCCGACGCCGTCGATGCGCAGGCGCTGGCAAAGTCGGCAAGTTACACGCTGGCGCAGAGCCGGCTGGCCCTGATCGACTCCATTTATGACAGCGCGCTCCTGCTCGTCTTCATGTTCACCCCGCTGCTGCCGCTCTACGACCATTGGATCGCCTCGCTCACCGACTCGTTCGTGCTTCGGGGCGTGCTCTTCATGCTGATCCTCACCCTGGTCCAGGAGGTGCTCGATATTCCCTTCTCGCTGTACAGCACCTTCCGCCTGGAACGGCGCTACGGTTTCAATACCACGACACCGGCCCTGTGGCTGTCGGACCTCCTCAAGTCGACCCTGATCTCCGCGGCCCTCACCGCCATCGTCATCAGTGCCGCTCTTTTGCTGGTCCAGCACTCTCCCGGTTTTTGGTGGCTCTGGGTCTGGGCCTTCTTCGCCCTGTTCTCCATCGTCATGATCTACGTCTCTCCCTACATCATCGAGCCGCTGTTCTCGAAGTTCGAGCCGCTGGGCGACCCGGAGTTGGAGGAAGAGATCCGCGAGATGCTGCAAAAGGCCGATCTCAGGGTGAAGGACGTGCAGCAGATGGATGCTTCCCGACGTAGCCTCCACTCCAACGCCTATTTCACCGGCATCGGCCGGGTCAAGCGCATCGTCCTCTACGACACGCTGCTGAAGCAGATGCAGCGCCCCGAGCTCCTGGCCATCCTGGCGCACGAGGCGGGGCACTGGAAGAAGGGGCATATCTGGAAACGGCTGGTGCTGATGGAGGCCGCCGCGCTCGCGCTCTTCTTCCTGGTGCACCAGGTGATGGCATGGGGCGGGCTTCCGCTTTTGTTCGGCCTCCCTCAAGCCTCGTTCCTGGCCCAGGTCCTGATGGTCAGCTTCATCTTCTCCATCGTTTCCTTCCCGCTGACGCCGATCGGCTCCTGGCTGTCGCGCCGCAACGAGTGGGAAGCCGACCGCTTCGCTGCCGACCTGTCCGGCGCCCCCGACGCCCTCGCCTCGGCCCTGGTGAAACTCTCCACCGAGAACCTCTCCAACCTGCACCCGCATCCGCTGTACGCCGCTTTCTACTACAGCCACCCCCCCGTTGTGGACCGGGTTGCTGTGCTGCGAGGCATGAAGACAAAGGATGCGTCGGAATAATTAACACAACCTCATTGCACCCGCCGTCTTGTTCTGGTATTTTTGGTGGGGCCTAATGCCACAAGAACAGCAACAGGAGCCGATCGTAATGCGTCTGAACATCCTGATTACCGCCTCGGAAGCAGTCCCGTTCGCCAAGGAAGGCGGCCTGGCCGACGTGGTCGGCGCCCTCCCCAAATACCTCGAAGCACGCGGCCACGACGTGCGCGTGGTCATGCCCCGCTACTACAAGGTGGACCGCGAGCGTTACCAGTTGCGCCAACTCCCCGGCGTGCTGGTGGTCCCCATGGGGATCATCGGCAACATGTACTGCGGCGTGTACCAGGGCACCATGCCCGGCTCCAGTGTCCCCATCTACTTTTTCGAGCACGAAGACTTCTACGGGCGCGATTCACTCTACGAGCGGGACAACCAGGGGTACCTCGACAACGACAACCGCTTCATCTTCCTGTCCAAGGCAAGCCTGGAGTTGTGCAAGATGCTCCAGTTCACCCCCGACCTGGTGCACGCCCACGACTGGCACACCGCGGCCGTTCCGGTGCTGATGAACACCTGGTACCGGCACGATCACCACCTCGCCCAGGCCGCCTCGCTCCTTACCATCCACAACATGCAGCACCAGGGGAGCTTCTACGAAGGGGCCATGGATGTCCTCGGCATCGGCTGGCACCACTTCACCTTCTTGGAACTGGAGATGGACGACCAGGTGAACCTCCTCAAAGGGGGAATCTACCACGCCACCATGCTAAACACGGTCAGTGAAGGATACGCCCGCGAGATCCAGACGCCGGAGTACGGGTGGGGGTTGGAGGATGTGGTGCGCCAGCGCTCAGACGTCCTCTCCGGTATTCTGAACGGCGTCGACTATCACGAGTGGAACCCGGAGGAGGATCGCCTCCTGCCCGCCAATTACAGCGCCAGCGATCTCTCCGGAAAGGCAATCTGCAAAGGCGAGCTGCAGCGCGCCCTGGGACTGCCCCAGCGCGAGGATGTACCGCTGATCGGCATGGTGTCGCGCCTGGTGAAGCAGAAGGGGATCGACGTCCTGGCCCAGGCGCTGCCCCGTCTGCTCGAACTGGACATCCAGTTGGTGCTTCTGGGAGCCGGCGAGCCTTGGGCCCACTTCTATTTCGGCGGCATCGCGGCGGACCGCCCCGATCGCTTCGCCTGCCGCATCGGCTACGACAACAGTCTCGCCCACCGCATCGAGGCCGGCTGTGATTTCTTCCTGATGCCTTCCGCCTTCGAACCCTGCGGCCTCAACCAGATGTACAGCATGCGCTACGGCACCCTCCCCATCGTGCGCGCGACCGGCGGACTGGACGACTCGGTGCAGAACTACAATGCGGCTGACCGCACCGGCGACGGCTTCAAGTTCTGGAACCTGGACGCGGGCGCCCTTTTCGACACCGTCGGCTGGGCAGTGCACACCTGGTATCACGATCCCGAGGGGATCGCGGTTTTGCGAAAAAACGCCATGGCCAAGAGATTCACCTGGGAAAACGCCGCAGAGAAGTACGAGCGGCTCTACCTCGAAGGGATGAGGAGAAAACTGGGCGAAGAGAGATTCCAGCAGGTGCTGGCGGAGAGGTCGCCAAAGCGAAAAGCCCCGCGGAGGAAGTCAGAGGCCTGCCAGCCCTCGGCTTAGTCCCTACACTCCTCCAGTCCACCCTGTCCATAAGGTCCACGCGGTCCATCAGATCCACCCGAGCAACCAACAAAAAAAGGCGCCCCGGTAATCCGGGACGCCTTTTTCGCTTCAGCTAAAAGCCGGTGCTACATCTTGTTCAGCAGCGGAACGATGAGCAGGGACACGATGTTGATGATCTTGATCATCGGGTTGACCGCCGGGCCGGCGGTGTCCTTGTACGGGTCGCCTACGGTGTCGCCGGTAACGGCAGCCTTGTGGGCTTCGCTACCTTTGCCGCCGTGGTAGCCGTCCTCGATGTACTTCTTGGCGTTGTCCCAAGCGCCGCCGCCGGTGGTCATGGAGATAGCCACGAAGATACCGGTAACGATGGAGCCGACGATGACGCCGCCCAGAGCCTTGGGCCCGAGGGTGAAGCCGACGATGATCGGGGCGAGGATCGGGATGAGGCCGGGAATGACCATCTCTTTGAGAGCGGTCTTGGTCACGATGTCGACGCAGGAAGCGTAGTCGGGCTTGCCGGTACCTTCCATGATTCCCGCGATGGTGCGGAACTGGCGACGAACTTCGTCGACGACCGCGCCGCCCGCTTTACCGACGGCTTCCATGCACATAGCGGCGAAGTAGTAGGGAAGCATGCCGCCGATGAAGAGACCGACGATGATCTTCGGATCGGAAAGGGAGAAGGTCTTGTCGGCGATGGTCAGCTCCTGGACGTAGGAGGTGAACAGGATGATGGCGGCCAGACCGGCGGAGCCGATGGCGTAGCCCTTGGTGACGGCCTTGGTGGTGTTGCCGACCGCGTCGAGCGGGTCGGTGACGGCGCGCACGGAGTCGTCCAGTTCGGCCATCTCGGCGATGCCGCCGGCGTTGTCGGTGATCGGGCCGTAGGCGTCCATGGCTACGACGATACCGGTCAGGGAGAGCATGGAAACGGCGGCGATGGCAATGCCGTACACGCCGGCGCAGTTGGCCGCGACGATGATGCCAGCGGAGATGACGATGACCGGAAGAGCGGTCGACTTCATGGAGATGCCGAGGCCGGCGATGATGTTGGTGGCGTGGCCGGTCTTGGAAGCTTCCGCGATGTGCTTCACCGGGGCGAACTCGGTGGAGGTGTAGTACTCGGTGATCCAGAAGATGGCACCGGTTACCACCAGACCGACGATGGCGGAGATGAAGATGTTGGTTGCGGAGATGACCGCCCCGTTAGCCTCGGCAAGCCCCTGCGGGAACATCTGCACGGTGACGAAGTAGAAGGCGATGCAGGCGATCACGCCGGAAGCGATGAGGCCCTTGTAGAGAGCGCCCATGATCTTGCCGGAGCCGCCCAGCTTTACGAAGTAGGTGCCGATGATGGAAGCGATGATGGAGATGCCGCCCAGGATCAGCGGGTAGCTGACCGCGCCCGGGTTGCCGAAGCTGATGGCGCCCAGCAGCATGGCGGCGATCAGGGTAACGGCGTAGGTCTCGAAGAGGTCAGCGGCCATGCCGGCGCAGTCGCCGACGTTGTCGCCTACGTTGTCCGCGATGACGGCCGGGTTGCGCGGGTCGTCCTCGGGGATGCCAGCCTCGACCTTACCCACGAGGTCGGCGCCGACGTCAGCACCCTTGGTGAAGATACCGCCGCCCAGACGGGCGAAAATGGAGATCAGCGAGCCGCCGAAGCCGAGGCCGACCAGCTGGCTGACCACGTCCTTGACCGGAGCGCCCGGCATGACAGCCTGCAGGAACATGTAGTAGCCAGCCACGCCCAGAAGGCCCAGACCGACGACCAGCATGCCGGTGATGGCGCCGCCTTTGAAGGCAACGTTGAGAGCCTTGTGGATGCCGGATTTGGCAGCCTCGGTGGTCCTCACGTTGGCGCGCACCGAGACGAACATCCCGATGAAGCCGGTGAGACCGGAGAACACGGCGCCGACCAGGAAGCCGACTGCGGTCATCCAGCCGAGGGAAGCGAAGAGGGCGACGAACATGGCAACGCCCACCACCGCGATGATGGTGTACTGACGCTTCATGTAGGCGCCGGCGCCTTCCTGGATCGCGGAGGCGATCTGCTTCATCCGCTCGTTACCCTGGGGAAGTCCCAGGATCCACTGGGCCGAGATCAGACCGTAGGCGACTGCAGCCGCGGCACAGACCAGGGCGAAGACTACTGCATACTGTTCCATTGAAAAAATTCCTCCTATTTGGATATGCCTCAAAAAAGGCGTGCCTTCCAACATAGTCATAAAAACGGGTGATTGTTATCGAAAACGCCCCATTTTGTCAATCTAATTCATATCCCGAAGGGTAATTTCTTAAAATATTTTTATCATCCCGTCGTATACTTCGCTACGGCCACACATCCGTCTGCTCCGGCAGAACCGTGTGCGCCCCCGCTGGGCCGGTGCGGGGCCTGTCCTGTGTCACCTGTAGGGGCGAACAATCATTCGCCCGCCCCTCGCCTTGCGAGACAGTCGGCACGTCGACTTCTATGCCAGTCACTTCAATTCCTTATCCAGCCAACTGCATCTGGTAAACAGTTGCGTATCGGAGGTCGAATATGTATCATAATCCGATGCTCGAGCTTAAATGCGGCGAACACAGCTACCCTCTGCAGCTTGCTCCGGAACATCTCCTTTCCGTGCTGGGCCCCCGCCCTTTCCAGCGGCAGGGAACACCGGTCGAGCTGGTCGAGCGCGCTCTCGACGGCTGCACCGATTCCCTGGCGAGCTTCGCCCCCGGCGACCGCGTAGTCATCGTCACCTCCGACGTGACCCGTCCCACCGGGAGCGAGGTCTACCTTCCCCTGTTGGTCTCACGGCTCAACTCCGTCGGCATCAAGGACCGGGATATCGAGATCGTCATCGCGCTGGGGATCCACCGCAAGCAGACCCCGGCCGAGCACAAGAAGATCGTGGGCGAGTTGTACGGCAGGATCAAGGTCACCGATCATGAATGCGATGACCCCGGAGAGCTGGTCTACCTGGGCGATACCCAGCGGGGCGTGCCGGTGGAGGTGAACCGCAGGGTTACCGAGGCGGACCGGGTCATCCTGACCGGCGCGGTAACCTTTCACTACTTCGCCGGCTTCGGCGGCGGCCGCAAGAGCATCCTCCCCGGCGTCTCCAGCCGCAAAAGCTGCATGGCGAGCCACTTCTCCCTTTTGAACCCGGAGGAGGGGAGCGGCAGGCACCCCAAGGCCGTGGCCGGCAACCTGGAGGGGAACCCGGTCCACGAAGCGATGCTGGAGGCGTGCGGCATGGTCGCCCCCGACTTCATCCTGAACACGGTGCTCGGCCCCGACAAGCAGATCTGCGCCGCCTACGCCGGCGACTGGCAGGCCGCGCACGAGGCCGGATGCCGGTTTTACAACGACACGTTTTCCACGCCCATCGAGGAGAAGGGAGACCTGGTCATCGTGTCCTGCGGGGGGTTCCCCAAGGACATCAACCTGATCCAGGCCCACAAGTCGATGGAGTACGCCAGCCGCGCGTTAAAGCCCGGAGGGGTCATGATCCTCCTCGCCGAATGCCGGGACGGCTACGGCAACGCCACCTTCTTCAACTGGTTCAGCTATGAGAGCTGCGCCGAACTCGAGTCCGCCCTCAGGAAGCGCTACGAGATCAACGGCCAGACGGCTTGGTCGGTGAAGGAAAAGGCTGAGCGATTCAGGATCGTGCTGGTATCCAAGCTGCCCGCGGAAGAGGTGCGCACCATGGGGATGATCCCCGCGGCGACCCTCGACGAGGCGACGGAGCTGGCAGTTCCCATGCTCCCGGACGACTACAAGGCGTACCTGATCCCCTCAGGGGGCACGGTGCTGCCGGTGCATCATAGTTAGAAAAGGCCGCCCACGCGTCCCCGCCCCCGCCTGCGGACCGAAGCCCTACGGTGGGCAAAGGCCCGGAGGGGGAGGGACAGGGAGGGGGCTACCCGATGGCCTAACCGCCGAGGCTTCCCCCCCACCCAACCTCCCCCCTACCGGGGGAGGAGTAAAGACGAAAGGAATCACTAGATGCTAGACGCACGCACCCTTCAGCAACTCACCGACATCGTCGGGGCCGACAACATCGCCACCGGCGCGCAGGACCTGATCTGCTACGGCTATGACGCCACCCAGATGGAGTTCCTCCCGGACGCCGTGGTGCACCCGGACAGCCCCGAGCAGGTTTCCCGCATCCTGCAGCTCGCCAACAAGGAGAACTTCCCGGTCTTCCCGAGAGGAGCCGGCAGCGGCTTCACCGGCGGAGCCCTTCCCAAAGGGGGCGGCGTGGTGCTGGTGACCACCAGGATGAACCGCATCCTCAGGATCGACACCGACAACCTGGTGGCCGAGGTCGAGCCGGGTGTCGTCACCGAGGCCTTCCAGATGGAGGTGGAAAAACTGGGGCTCTTCTACCCGCCCGATCCCGCCTCGCTCAAGTTCTCTACCTTGGGCGGCAACGTCGCCGAGTGCGCCGGCGGCCCGCGTGCCGTGAAGTACGGGGTTACCAAGGACTTCGTGATGGGGCTCGAGGTGGTGCTGCCGACCGGCGCCATCATCCGCACCGGCGGCGAGACCGTGAAGGGGGTGGTGGGCTACGACCTGACCAAGCTTTTGTGCGGCTCCGAGGGGACGCTCGGGATCATCACCAAGATCATCTTCAAGCTGCTCCCGTACCCGGACTCGAAGAAGACCATGCTCACCGTGTTCGACTCCATCGACGGCGCGGCGCGCGCGGTTTCCACCATCATCAAGAACAAGATCATCCCGACCACGCTGGAGTTCATGGACCACGCCACCCTCACCTGCGTCGAGCGCCGCTTCAACCTGGGCATGCCGGAAAGCGCCCGGGCGGTGCTCCTGATCGAGGTGGACGGCGACCGTGACCTGATCGAGAAGCAGGCGGGTCAGATCCACAAGCTGATCGAGCCGCTGGGGCTGGTGCAGTTCCGGGTGGCCAAGGATGCCGCCGAGAGCGAGGAGTTGTGGCGGGTGCGCCGCCTGGTGTCGCCGTCGTTGCGCGACGTGAACCCGGACAAGTTCAACGAGGACATCGTGGTCCCCAGGAGCAAGGTGCCCGACGTGATCCGTCGCATCGAGGTGATCCAGAAGCGTTACGACATCCCCATCGTCAACTTCGGCCATGCCGGCGACGGCAACATCCACGTCAACATCATGATCGACAAGAGTGTCCCGGGGCAGTTGGAGAAGGCGCACGAGGCGATCAAGGAAGTGTTCCAGGCGGCGCTGGACCTTGGCGGCACCATGTCCGGCGAGCACGGCGTCGGTCTTGCCAAGCAGCCCTACATCCCCCTGGAGCTGAACGCGGACCAGATAGCCGCCATGAAGTCCATCAAGGCCGCCCTGGACCCCAACAACATCCTGAACCCCGGCAAGATGCTGCCGTAACGGCAACCGGCAACCGGCAATTGACAATGGACAATCGACTATGGGTTTCCCATCACTCCCAGCCCTCCCATAGTTCCCATTGCCGCTAAGAAGAGAGAACCAGCATGACCAAGAAGCACACCGACCCGCTCGAGCGGGTAGCCCAGGAAATGAAGAAATGCGTGAAGTGCGGCGCCTGCCGCGCCAACTGCCCCGCCTTCGGCACCTTCCAGCGCGAGCCGGCCACGGCGCGCGGCAAGGTGGCCCTGGCCCAGCACCTGGTCAAGGGGGACATCACCCTCGACGACGGCACCTACGCGGCCATGTCCAAGTGCCTTCTGTGCGGCAGCTGCGTCGACAAGTGCCCGAACCAGGTCCCTACCGACGAGATCGTCATCGCCGCCCGCGAGGCCCTGGCGCAGCGGCGCGGCCTCACCACCTTCCACAAGGCGGTGGGGCAGGTGATCAGGAACCGCAAGCTGATGAACTTCGGCGCTCTTGCCGCGGCCGTCCTGGGGCCGATCTTCTTCAGAAAGGTCCCCAGCACCTCCGGCCTGAGGCTGCGCTTCCCGATGCCCTTCATCGGCGGCAGCCGTCACATCCCGCAGATCGCCAAGAAGCCGTTTATGAAACGCCATCCCGAAATCATCAAGGGTGAGCCGGGCAAGCCGACCATCGTCTTCTTCGTGGGGTGCATGACCAACTTCGTCTACACCGAGATCGGCGAGGCGACCCTGGCGCTGTTCCGCCACCTGGGCTGCACCGTGATCATCCCGCAGGGGCAGCAGTGCTGCGGCCTGCCGGGCATGTCCGGCGGCGACCTCGATACGGTGCGCGAACTGGCCGAGCAGAACCTGGCCGCCATCGAGAAGCACCAGGCCGACTACGTGATGACCGCCTGCGCCACCTGCGGCGGCGCGCTGCACAAGCTCTACCCGCTGGTGATCGGCAAGAGAAACCCCGAATTGAAGGCGCGGCTCCAGGCGGTGGCGGATAAAACGGTGGATGCGGCGGTGCTGCTGCAGAAGCTGGGTCTGCACCCGGAGGAAACCGGCACCGGCCAGAGGATGCGCATCACCTACCACGATCCCTGCCACCACCGGACCGCCGGCATCGCCAAGCAGCCGCGCACCCTGCTCAAAGAGACCCCGGGGCTGGACCTGGTGGAGATGGAAGGGGCCGACCGCTGCTGCGGCCTGGGCGGCACCTTCAACGTCTACCACTACGAGAGCTCGCTGGACATCAACGCCGGCAAGAGCAAGGCCATCATCGACACCGGCGCCGACGCCGTGGTCACCGGCTGCCCCGGCTGCATCATGCAGCTCTCGGACGGCTTAAAACAGGCAGGAGATAAAACGAGGGTATTGCATACCGTCGAGCTTCTGGCCCGCAAAATCAGGCGCTGACAGGCAACCCCTGTCAGCCGCCTCCCTCCTCCTTTTTAGCCCCACTTTAAAACCCTTCGTATTTCCGGCACTTTGCCTGTATACACTCTTTTTCTTATTGACAAAAGCCAAGCAAAACCTTATGAAGGGTACGCGCCTAAAAAGTAAAACAATAGTTCGTTTTACTATGCCTCATTAGCCGTTGCGGCGCACCCAGGCCAGGTTAAATCAGCCCGAAATCGCATTTAGTCAAAATGAAATTTTGGGAACTGTTCCATAGAAAAAGGACGATCCTCCGGCCCGGCCAAAACGCACCTTTCTTAGCGTTACACCCCCTTCAGATTCGCTAAATACCCGCAATAGTGCCTCATCTACCCTCCGGCTCACCTTGGGTCCCGCATCCCAACACAACCGGCGGCCGCAGTCTCCTTGCCCTCCATATTCAGGGAGACTAAAAAAAACCACCGTACCGGACGACCTCTTTTACCGTCTAGCGGTTGACGTTTTCGCTAACTGACAAAGATTTGCAACACTTTTTTAATATCAAAGCCAGGAGGACGTAGATGAACTGCGCAGTACCCTGCACACAGATGCAAAATCCCACAGCCCGGAAGGATGCCAACAATGTCGAATAAAATGATCAAGCCCTCATTGAAGAATCCGTTTGACGTAGCGGAGAAGGTCGAGTTCAACATCCCCGGCGAGATTTCCCGCGCCACGGGCGGCTACGAGGAGGCGATGAAGGAAGGTTACGACCTGATCCAGCGCCCCATCAAGTCGGTGAGCATCGACCAGATCGAGAAACAGCACTTTAAAAAGCGCATGACCGTATGGGAGAGGATCCGCGTCCTGACCGAGTGCGAGCCCAACATCCTGTTCCAGAACTGGGGCAAGAACCTGGACGGCGCCTCGCTGGTGACCGGCATCCTGAACATCCACGGCCGCGACGTCGCCGTTTACGGCCACGACTTCACCGTGCGCGCCGGCTCCATGGACGCCACCAACGGCAACAAGCTGGCCCGCCTCTTCTACATGGCGGGCGAAAAGGGTATCCCGGTCATCGGCATGAATGACTCCGCGGGCGCCTTCGTCCCCGCGGGCGTGGGCGGCCTGGACGGCTACGCCGAGGCCTTCACCGCGCTCAGGAAGATCTCCGGCGTGGTCCCCTCCATCATGTGCATGTTCGGCTTCAACGCCGGCGGCGGCTCCTACCTGCCGCGCCAGGGGAGCTTCGTGATCCAGCCCAAGGACACCTTCTTCGGCCTCACCGGCCCGGGCGTCGTGAAGAGCGTCCTCGGCGAGGACGTCACCCCCGAGGACCTGGGCGGACCGAAGGTGCACGGGCAGTCCGGCGTCGCCGACCTGACCGTCGAGGACGAGGTCGGGGCGCTCAGGACCGCCATCATGCTGCTCAACTACATCCCGGACAACAACTCGGTGATGGCCCCCTACCAGGAGACCAGCGATCCGCTGGACCGTAAGACCTGGGAGATCAACACCCTGCTGAAGAAGGCCTTCAACTCCCCGACCGGCTTCAACACGCCGTTCGACGTTTCCATCATCATCCAGCAGATCTGCGACCACGGCGACTACTTCGAGATGCAGCGCGACCGCGCCAGGAACGTGGTCACCGCTTTCGGCCGCCTGGGCGGCAACGTGGTCGGCTTCGTCGCCAACAACTCCGCCGTCGACTCCGGCCAGATCGACTGCGACGCGGCCTACAAGATCGCCCGCTTCAACCGCTTCTGCAACATCTACAACATCCCGATGATCTTCATGGAAGACACCACCGGCTTCCTGCCGGGCCGCGAGCAGGAGGCCCGCGGCATCGTCCAGGCCGGCCGCGCCATGCTCGACTCCATCGTCGACATCCGCACCCCGCGCATCCTGTTGATCCTCAGGAACGCCTACGGCGGCGCCTACGCCTCCTACAACAACTACCCGACCGGCGCCGACCTGGTGCTCGCCCTCCCCACCACCCGCCTCGCGGTCATGGGGCCGGCAGGCAAGGAGTTCGTCTACAAGGACGAGCTGAGGAAGGTCAGAAACGCCGTCATCGAGCGCGTCAAGCGCGGCACCCAGGAGAGGATCGACGCCGGGGTCAAGCCGGAACTGGCCAAGGCCGACGCCGAGAAGGAAGCCGCCGACTGGCTCAAGGCCGAGGAGGCGCTGCTCAACACCCGCTACGAGAAAGAGCTGATGAACCCGAAAGAGGCGCTCTCCCTGGGCTCCATCTCCTCGCTGGTCATGCCGACCGACCTGAGGAAGGTACTGGGCGAAAACATCAACTTCTTCCTGCGTCACTACAAACCGGGCCCGATGCAGTCCGTACAAAGGGAGTTCCACTAATGGCGACTACTGATATGGGAATTGGAATTGCGCAAGGGGGGAGCACCGCTCCCGAGGCAGGATTCGGGCAGGGTGCGCTGGCACGCCAGGGCGCCCGCCCCTCGTCGGCGCTTTATAACGTAACGGAGATGAAAGCGATGGCACACACGTCTGAAAAATACACCAAGAACCCGTTGATCCACAGGGACCGCAGGCTTTCCGCCTCCACGTCCGCGTGGGTCCGCTCCTTCGCCTGCGAAGATCTCAAGCCGCTCATCGTCTGCCGCGGCCCGATCCGCAAGGAAGCGATGGACGTCTACCAGGAGATGGGGATCACCCACTACGGCATCCTGCTCTCCGAGAAGGACTCCATCGTCTACCCGAACGCCCTGGCGCCTGAGCTGCGCACCCTGACCGACTCCACCCGCGTGCACCGCGTGCCCGATTACACCGGCGCCAGCAAGGAGGAGCGCGTCGAGCGCATCCACCAGATCATCAGCATCGCCAAGGACAACGGGTACGACTCCATCTTCGCCGGCTACGGCTTCATGGCCGAGGACGACGAGTTCGTCGGCGCCATCGAGAAGGCCGGTCTCACCTTCATCGGCCCCTGCGCCGCCACCCAGACCGGCGCCGGCAAGAAGGACGAGGCGAAAAGGACCGCCCTCTCGGTGAACGTCTCCGTCACCCCCGGTATCGACAACGTCACCGCCCGCACCCTGGTGAAGAAGCACGGCAGCCGCGAGAAGCTCCTGGCGCTGGTCGCCTCCGACAGCCTCGACTGCGATTCCCAGGTGCTCGCCGACGAGAAGCTCTCCCTGGAGGACCTGGCCGACCACATCCTGTACGCCTCCTACAACAAGGGGATCGACCTCTTCTCCATCGAGGAGCTCTGCGCCCAGGTCGAGGCGGAGTGCGCCGCCATGCTGAAGAAGCACCCGCAGTCCCGCGTCCGCCTGAAAGCCATCGGTGGCGGCGGCGGCAAGGGTCAGCGCCTTCTGGGTGCCGACCTGCTCACCAATAAAAACGCCAGCGATGCCGACATCGCCAAGGCGGCGGCCGATGCCCCGGGCCTCGTGCGCGAGATCCTGAACGAAGTCAAGGCCAACGGCGTAGGTGACAACAAGAACGTCCTGGTCGAGCTCAACATCGAGCAGACCAGGCACAACGAGATCCAGCTCTTGGGCAACGGCGACTGGTGCATCGCCCTGGGGGGCCGCGACTGCTCCCTGCAGATGCACGAGCAGAAGCTCCTCGAGGTGTCGGTGACCCAGGAAGGGTTGATGACCGCCATCGAGGAAGCCAAGATCGCCGGCAGGAAGGCCGAGGTGAAGGCCCTCGAGAGCGACCTCAAGGTCCTGAAGAGGATGGAAGAGGAATCCGAGCGTTTCGGCAAGGCGGTAGGCCTTGACTCCGCTTCCACCTTCGAGTGCATCGTGGACCGCGACCGCCACTACTTCATGGAGGTCAACACCAGGATCCAGGTGGAGCACCGCGTCACCGAACTCTGCTACGCGCTCAAGTTCGTGAACCCGGAGGACGCCAACGACTTCTTCGTGGTGGAGAGCCTGGTGGAAGCGATGGCCATCCTCGCCCGTCACAAGAAGCGGGTGCCCAAGCCGCAGCGCATGGTGCGCATGAACGCCGCCGTCGAGGCGCGCCTCAACGCCACCGATGCCTCCCTCTCCCCGCACGCAGGGGGCATGATCCGCTACTGGTCCAAGCCGATCGAAGGCGAGATCCGCGACGACCAGGGTATCAGCATGGTGAACCCCGACACCGGCATCTTCATGAAGTACAAGGTCGCCGGCGCCTACGACTCCAACATCGCCCTGCTGCTCACCACCGGTGAAGACCGCAAGACCAGCTACGACAAGATGTCCGAGGTGCTGCGCGCCACCACCCTGCGCGGCTCCGACCTCGCCACCAACCTCGAGTTCCACTACGGCCTGGTGAACTGGTTCCTGGGCAGGAACGTGATGGCGAAGCCGACCACCCGCTTCGTGGTCCCCTACCTGACCCTGGTCGGCACCCTGAAGGAAGAGGCCAACAAGCTCGACCCGGTCTACGCCTTCCTGCAGATGAAGAAGCATTACGCCAAGCGGGTCGCCGAGGCCTACGCGGACCAGCCCGAGGTCCAGGCCAAGGAGTCCAAGAACATGTCGTCGCTTCTGGACCGCAAGGGGACCCTGATCATCCGTCCCATCGAGCGTCTCCTGGGCGATCCGCACCTGCTCTCGGGCTGGCTCTCCATCAACACCAAGAACTTCCGCATCGACAACGGCAAGGTGGTGTGGCTGAGAAACCCGGTCGGCGTGCTGAACGAGACCTACGAGTACCTGCACATGAACCACCGTCCGCACAAGCCGGCGGCGGAGATCATCTGGAGCCACGACAACGAGCTCCTGCAGCAGGCGCTGCGCTTCTCGAAGACCCTGCGCGAGCACTTCGGTCTGGCCCGCGACGAGTACTTCACCCTGAACGAGATCGTCAACAAGGAGGAGCCGCAGGGTGGCTTCGACGCCGACACCTGGCAGCAGATCCGTTCCGCCCACTTCGGCTACGAGGCGGGCCTGGAGCTTCTGGGCTTGCTGTTCCTGGTCGGGCAGAATACCAAGTTCTGGGAACTGCGCGTCGAGGAGGACCTGGAGATCACCATCCCCGAATACCTCAACGACCCGGACCTGCAGGCGCGCATGAAGAAGATCCTGGTCCCGCCGCCGGCCACCAAGGCCGACGAGATCGTCGCCGTCTGCGGTGGCATGTACTACGGCCAGGAAGCCCCGGGCATGCCCCCCTTCGCCTACGAGGGGATGCACTTCGAGAAGGGACAGCCGCTGTACATCATCGAGGTCATGAAGATGTTCAACAAGGTGTACGCTCCCTTTGCCGGGACCATCGACAAGATCCTGGTCACCTCCGGCGACGGCACCATCGTCTCCAAGGGGCAGCCGCTGTTCAAGGTCACCCCGGACGAGAAGTTCGTCGAAGTGGACGTGAACGCGCTGGAGAGGGAAAAGCGCACCGTCACCTCCGACTACCTGAAGGCGGTACTCTAGTCCAAGACGCAAAAAGGGCTCCGGATGGTGACATCCGGAGCCCTCTGCTCATCCACTGACCCCGCCCTGAAAGCCGGGTCAGTTATTTTTTTGTAGCTGGCTAGGCCGCCGCGAAGCAGATGTTGTCCGCGGAGAGGGCCTCGAGGAAAGAGTCGGCAAGCGGGTCCTTGACGATGGCCATCATGCCGTGGTTGACGGACCAGGTGGTACCGCAGGTGGGGCACTCCTTGAGGTCCTCGTTGAAGGCACCGGAGCGGAGGTCCATGGCGTTTTGTTCGTCGTTCTTACATACCGGGCATTGCATCTGCGTCTCCTCTTGCCCTCAGCGGGGCGCTCATGATTATTTTGGTCGCCAAGAAATATATGGGCGCCGCAGTTGTTTTACAAGAGAAAAATCGGCAAAACCGCTGGTAAAACATTATGTTATAGGCGTTTTGCTGTTTTGTATGACAGATCGTGATTTTAAATTTTGCCGCGAAAATAAAACACGCCAAAACGCACCACGGGGAGCCGAGCGAGACAAGTTGCTGTTTTGACTCGATTCTTTAAATTTAAATCACCATTATAAAAATAAAACAGACCTGACGCGCCGTCGGGCAGTATCACCGCAGCACGGTTAGGAAAAAATAATTCACTTTCGCGAAAATTTAGCGTAAACAAAAGACGTCTTTCACTAGCTTGATTCTGTTATCACAATTTCGTACCGCCAGGAGAGCATCATGAGCATTTCTGAAAAGAAACAGGCATGGCAGGCAACCGTAGAGAAGAGCATGGCCAAGGCGCCCGAGCGCAGGAGCTCTTTCAAGACCAGCTCCGACAATGAGCTCGAGCGCTGCTACGCCCCGCAGTTCGACTACCCGGGCTACGAGGAGAACCTGGGCTTCCCCGGGCAGTTCCCCTTCACCCGCGGGGTGCAGCCGACCATGTACCGCGGCAGGTTCTGGACCATGCGCCAGTATGCCGGCTTCGGTAACGCCGCCGAGTCCAACGAGCGCTACAAGTACCTGCTTTCCGCCGGGCAGACCGGCCTCTCCATCGCCTTCGACCTCCCCACCCAGATGGGCTACGACTCCGACGCGTCCATGAGCCGCGGCGAGGTGGGCAAGGTCGGGGTCGCCATCGACTCCCTGGCGGACATGGAAGTCCTCTTCGACGGCATCCCGCTGGACAAGGTCTCCACCTCGATGACCATCAACTCCACCGCTTCCATCCTCCTGGCCATGTACATCGCGGTGGCCGAGAAGCAGGGGGTGACCCCGGACAAGATCTCCGGCACCATCCAGAACGACATCCTCAAGGAGTACATGGCCCGCGGCACCTACATCTACCCGCCGAAAGAGTCGATGCGCATCATCACCGACATCTTCGCCTACTGCAAGGACAGCGTCCCCAAGTGGAACACCATCTCCATCTCCGGCTACCACATCCGCGAGGCCGGTTCCTCCGCCGTGCAGGAAGTGGCCTTCACGCTGGCCGACGGCATCGCCTACGTCGAGGCGGCGGTCAAGGCGGGCCTTGACGTGGACGAGTTCGCGCCGCGCCTGGCCTTCTTCTTCAACGCCCACAACAACCTGCTGGAGGAGGTGGCCAAGTTCCGCGCCGCCCGCCGCATGTGGTCCCGCATCATGCGCGAGCGCTTCGGAGCCAAAGACCCGCGCTCCCAGATGCTGCGCTTCCATACCCAGACCGCAGGCTGCACCCTGACCGCACAGCAGCCGGACAACAACATCATGCGCGTCACCCTGCAGGCGCTGGCCGCGGTCCTGGGCGGCACCCAGTCGCTGCACACCAACTCCCGCGACGAGGCGCTGGCCCTTCCCACCGAAGAGTCGGTGCGCATCGCGCTCAGGACCCAGCAGGTCATCGCCTACGAGTCCGGGGTCGCCGACTCCATCGATCCCTTGGCCGGATCCTTCCTGGTCGAGTCCCTCACCGACCAGATCGAGCAGCAGGCCATGGCGTACATCGAGAAGATCGACACCCTGGGCGGCGCCGTCGAGGCCATCTCCCGCGGCTTCCAGCAGAAGGAGATCCAGGATTCCGCCTACGCCTACCAGCGCTCCATCGAGAAGGACGAAACCATCATCGTCGGCGTCAACAAGTTCACCGTGGAGGAAGGCGCGCCGCAGGGGCTGTTGAAGGTGACCGACGAGGTCGAGGTGAAGCAGAAACAGGCCCTCGCCGCCATGAAGGCCAAGCGCGACGGCGCCAAGGTGGAAACCACCCTGAAGGCGCTGGAGCAGGCAGCCAAGGGGAGCGAGAACCTGATGCCGTACATCCTCGACGCGGTGAAGAGCTACGCCACCCTGGGCGAGATCGCCAACGTCATGCGCGGCGTCTTCGGCGTGCACAGGGAGACCGTGGTGCTTTAAAAACCGGCACGGCAAGTTCCTGCCGGAACGGCGCAGATCGTTCCGGCAGGAACCGTAACATCGCAAGGCTTCGTTCTTTTCATCACAATCCTGTTTCTGTCACAGCACACCGACTCACCAAGTTTCATCCCTTTCCAATCAGTCATAGGTTTTTTTCACGAATTGTCACGTGCCCGTAACGTAACTTTTTCGTTACCGTTACTTGCATTTTGAAAATTCTACGATATCATCTGCCACCGTCAGAGAGTTTCTGACGCAGTCATCAGGGGAACAGACATGCTCACGAAGATAAACCACCTTGGGGTAGCCGTTACATCTATTGAAGAAGCACTTCCCTTTTATCGTGACACCCTGGGAATGAACTTCGCCGGTATCGAAGAGGTGCCGAGCCAGCTTGTGAAAGTTGCTTTTCTCTCCATCGGAGAATCTAAAATAGAACTTCTGGAACCGACCTCTGCGGAAAGCCCGGTGGCGAAGTTCCTGGAGAAAAACGGCCCCGGCGTGCACCACGTGGCCTACGGGGTAAGCGACATCGAAGCCACCATCGCGCGGCTCATCGCCGGCGGGACCAGGATGATCGATGCCACCCCCAGAAGCGGCGCCCACGGAGCACGCATCGCCTTCCTGCACCCGAAGAGCAGCAACGGCGTGCTCACCGAACTGTGTGAGGTGCACGAGGAAAGTCACTAAAGCATGCGATTTCCCATATCTAATGAGTGAAGTTTTTTTCTGTTGACATTTGTTTGAAAAATAATATAGTGACCTCAGATTTATATAACACCGGTTTGCTCATTGGGATAGGCTGTACTGGCTGATCTGCGTGACCTTCTACGCAAATGTCGAGGAGATAATCATTGCTGACTCAAAACAGCCCGAGTACCATTCAGAAGAGCTCTTGGCTCAACCCTGTTCATTAGCGGCGGTTGACTTAAGAGCTCTTTCTTTATAGTGAAACTGACCTTCGCCCCGTGGCGAATTGACAGTACAGCAGGAACTTCAATCGCGTTGTAACAAACAAACCAGGAGGTAGACGATGAGCTTTCAAAAGAAATTGCTTGCATTTGCAGCTGTCAGCGCTCTGAGCGCAGCAACCGCCGTTCCGGCAATGGCGCTGGAGAACGAGTTCCATGGTATGTTCAAATTCATGGGCTACCAGACCAACGCCCTCTCCGGCGGCGACACCAAGGACATCCTCCGTAAAGACGCACACTCCGGCTTCTTCGCCGAGCAGCGTGCACGCATCATGTACATCGCCAAGGCGAACGACAACCTGAAGCTCGTTACCCACTTCGAGCTCGACACCCGCTTCGGCGGTGTCTCCACCGGCTACAAAGGGACCACCGGCAACGACTCCGGTAACCTCGACGCCGACCAGCTGACCCTCGAGACCAAGAACGTTTACCTCGACTTCAACGAGCCGGCCACCGGCGCCAACTTCAAAGTTGGTATGCAGCCCTGGGCCGACGCCTACGGCAGCCTGTTCCTGCTGGCTGACATGACCGGCGTCGTCGCCACCAAGAAGATTGACGGCATAACCGGCCAGCTCGGCTGGTTCCGCTTCGACGACAACACCCCGGCCACCTCCATCACCGGCCCGGGTCAGTACACCGCCGACCTCATCGTCCTTGACGGCAAGTTCGCCGTCAACAAGGACATCACCGTCGGCGCCACCTACTACAACGTCCAGAACGACACCGTCGCCACCGCCGCCGTACCCGCCGTCCCCGGCAATCCCGGCGCCGCCGCCGGTGCCCGCACTACCGTTTACGATGTGCTCCACATGATTGGCGTCAACGCCGACCTGAACTTTGGCCCGGCCAACATCAAACCGTTCGCCGCTTACCAGTTCGGCGAAGTGAATGCTACCAGCGACATCAGCTCCTACATGTTCGGCGCAACCGGCAAGGTCAAAGCAGGCCCGGGCGCGGTTAACTTCGCCGGCTTCTACCTCTCCGGCGACAAGGGCGGCACCAACAACAACGCCTTCCAGACCGTATCTGCCGGCACCACCTACTTCAACCCGGCCAACATGTGGATCCTGGTTCGTCCGAACCAGGCAGTCAACACCTCCACCTCGCTCACCGGCAACGACCTGACCGTCGGCGGCCGCGGCTCCATCGGCCTCTTCGCAGGCTACGAGGGCGCCATGGGCAAGACCTTCTACAACGCCAACGTTGGCCACCTGAGGACTGTAGAGGCCCGCGCGGCCGAGAAGAAGTCCCTCGGCACCGAGGTTAACGCCCAGGTCGGCTACAAGATCTACGACAACCTGAGCGCCAGCGTTGCTGCCGCTTACGTCTTCCTCGGCGACGCCCTGGGCAGCGCTACCGCTGCCGACAGGGTCGGGACCTACGCTCAGACCGCCGACGCAGACAATCCGTACCTGTTCAACGTACAGCTGAGCTACGCATTCTAAGAACAAGCGTCTCGGCTGCCGTCCGACGGCAGGTATAGACACAGCAGAACCAGCAAGCCGGAGAGACCACTCTCCGGCTTGTTTTTTTGTCCGTATTGCCTGTCACGCCTCCCCCCTTGCCTTCCCTCCGACGCCGCTGTTCCTTGTGCACGAGGCAGCAAGCCGTCCCCCAGGCACTCTCCAGCTCACTGAACCAGCGCCAGAGCCTATCTGCACATTTATCTCCGCCCTGTTTGACAAGCACGTGTTATGTGTTTCAATCATTATGCTTTTCTAACGATATCTTTTAAAGGAGCTAACGTATGAGAAAGATGGCAATGATGCTGGCGGCAAGCCTTTTTATGCTGTCTTCGGTCCCGGCATTCGCCCAGACAGCGGCTGACCAGAGAGACGAATGCCTGTTGGCGTCCAAAAACTGCATGAACCAGGTCGACGACATCCAACAGAGGATCCGCAAACTGAACCGGGAGATCGAGAAGGGGACCAGGGTGTACACCCCGCAGGAGCTCAAGAAGCTGCAGGACAAGCTGAAGGAAACCAGCGATATCCTGCGCAACCTGGAAAGGCCTGACAGCTAAACCGGCACCCGGTGAGCAAGCAACTCCACGACAGAGACATGCCAGAAAGGAGCACACCATGAAAAGGGCAATACTGTTAGTTACGGGAGCCTTATTGATGGCGACAAGCACAGGCGTCTATGCCGAGCAGACACCGGCCGAGAAAAACGAGTGCCTGCTCCTGTCCCAGAACTGCAAGGACCAGGTCGACGACATCTTTACCCGGATGCAGCGCCTGTCCAAGGAGATCGACAAGGGGACCAGGGTCTACACGCCCAAAGAGCTCGATCAACTGCGTCAGAAACTCGCTGAAACACAAGAGATGCTGAGGGAGATGGAAAAGCCCGGGCACTGATACTTCTGTTGCCGACAAGTCGAAGAAAGAGGCGGACCCCAGGTCCGCTTTTTTTATTGCCGCACCTTGCCAAAAACTGCGCTCAAAGCGGGTCCACGGCGGGTGAAACAGTTTGACTAATGAGGAACGCTCTGCGATAATTCGGCGTCTTAAATAACCCGAAAGCGGAGCAATCAATGAAAAGATCCCTTGTTGCCATCCTGATTCTCGTTGGCACGCTGCTGGCAGCCGCGGCAGCCTCAGCCTCAACCATCCGCGCCTATATCGCCGAGTTCACCGTTTCCCCCGCCGACAACGGCAACCTGAAAAACACGCTGCAGCGCCTGCTGGCGACGCGCCTGGCCGGCGACGGCGTGGTGACCGTCGACACCCCCGCCGAGGCGGACGTCATCGTGTCCGGAAGCTACACCACGCTGGGCAAGATGTTCAGCCTCGACGCCATCGCGAAGAGCGCCGGCGGCAAGCAGCTCGCCACCGCCTTCGAGCAGGGCGAGAGCATGGACGCCCTCATTCCGGCCGTGGGCAAGATCTCCGGGAAACTCAAGGGTGACATCGTGAAGCAGTTCCAGGCGTCGGCACCGGCGCTACCCGCCCCCCCCGTCGAGGCCCCCTTCAGGGCTCCGCGTGCCGAGATCGAGCGTCCGGCAGCCGCCCAGGAACTGGTCAAGGCCCCCTCTTCCGAGATCGTGCGCAGCGAGGCTACCCCCGGCTGGATCAGCCAGCGTCTGTCGGGCGTGTACAGCGGCGTCGCCACCTGGGGGACCAAGGAGTTCATGACTGCCGACGACAAGGGGATCCACCTGTATCGTCCCGGCGGAAAGCTCGACCTGGTCACCGAGGTCATCCTCCCCGAGCGCATGAAGGTCCTGGCGCTGGACGCCATGGGGCCGGAGGCCAACGGGCGTGTCCTTGTGTTCGTGACCATCATGGACCGCGAGAACATCTCCTCCAGGATCTACGCCCTCCAGAACGACACACTGAAACTGGTCGCCGAGGACGTCCCCTACATGTTCCGCACCGTCGCCCCCTACGGCGGCGCGAAGAAGCTCTACGCCCAGCAGATGGGGCGCACCGATGACTTCTACGGCGACGTGTACGAGGCAAGCATCGTCGACAAGGGTGTGAAGCTCAGCAACCCGATCAAGATGCCGCGCTTCGCCAACATCTTCAATTTCAACCTGTTCCGCGACCAGTCCGGCAAGAGCTACCTCACCGCCTTCAGCGACAGCGGCTACCTCCTGGTCTACTCCGACACCGGCGAGGAGCTCTGGAGAAGCTCCGACAAGTTCGGCGGCTCCGAGACCTACTTCCAGCGCAGGGATTGGGAGAACGAGCGGACCAACATGACCCCGTTCCGCACCCGCTTCCTCGAGCAGCGCATCACCGTTACCGAGAAGGGCGAGCTCCTGGTACCGCAGAACGCCGGCTTCTTCGTGCTGGGCAACATGCGCTCCTACTCCAAGTACTCCGTGGTCAACTTCACCTGGAACGGCTCCTCCCTGGAGGAGAAGTGGCGCACCAAGCAGAGCCAGAACTACCTCGCCGACTACTCCTACAACCCCGCCTCCAAGGAGCTGGTCCTCCTCGAGGTGGCCCAGAAGGGGACCTTCGGCGGCAAGGGTGGCAGCGTGGTGCGGCTGATGGGTATCGAATAGCCCGACGGCGGGGGGAATGTCTTGACTTCCCCCCGCCATACTGTTACGATTCCTCGTTTTTTGCCACCTTTTGCCGGACTGCCGGTACTCCCGGAGTTAGGACGACCCGTGACCAACCCCGCATGCATTGAAGCGCCCCTCCCCAAAGGGGTAAGCGATTTTCTCCCGGAAACTGCCGACAAGATCACCTTCATCGCCGACAGCATCCACCGAGTCTTCGAGCTCTGGGGCTTCCGGCGCATGATCACCCCGCTGCTCGAGTTCGAGGACGTGCTCGCCCTGGGCATGGGTGACGAGCTGCGCAGCAAGACCTTCCGCTTCGACGACCGCCAGACCGGGAGGCTTCTGGCCATCCCGCCCGACATCACCCCCCAGGTGGCGCGCATCGTCGCCACCAGGATGCACTCGCTCCCCCTGCCCCACCGTATCTATTATTCCGGCCGTGTACTCAGGCAGGCGCAGATGCAGTCGGGGCGAAGCCGCGAGATCTTCCAGTCCGGCGTGGAACTGATCGGGCTGAACTCCCCCGAGGCGGACGCAGAGATGGTCGCCATGGCGGTCGAGGTGCTGAAGAACCTGGGCTTCACCGGCTTCAAAATCGATCTCGGGCAGGTGGATTTCTACCGCGGCATCATGGACGCCTCCGGGCTCTCCCGCGAGGTGCAGCGGCAGCTGCAGGAAGCGATCAGCAAGAAGGAAGTCACCGCGGTCCGTTCCATCCTGGAAGCTGCCGGTGCTCCCGAGCGGGTCAGGGAAGAGATTGCGCTGCTGCCCAGGCTCTACGGCGGCCGCGAGGTACTCAAGGAAGCCGCCCGCATCGCCGGCAACGAGCGCTCCAGAAAGGCGCTGGAGAACATCACCCAGGTGGTGGAGATCCTCGACATCTACGGCGTCGCGGACCACCTCACCATCGACCTGGGTGAGATCCGCGGGCTGGACTACCACACCGGCATCACTTTTGAGGGCTTCGTCCCCGGTATCGGCGAAGCGGTCTGCAGCGGCGGGCGCTACGACGACCTGACCGCCAAGTACGGCTACCCGGCGCACGCCACCGGGTTCGCCTTCAACATCCTGGCGCTTCTGGCCAGCATGGCCAAGAGGCCGGAGGTAGAGGCTTCCAGCAGCCGCGACTTCCTGGTCTTCAACAAGAAAGACGAGCGCCGCGAGGCGCTGGAAGTGGCGCAGAAGCTGAGAAGCCTCGGCTTCACCTGCGCCAGGGATATCATCAAGCGCGACTTCGAGAGCTCGCTTGAGTACGCGAAGAAGATGGACATCCGGATGCTTCTGGTGATCGGTGCCGAAGAGTGTGCGGCCGACCAGCTTTACCTGGTCAGGGTCGCCGACCGTCGCGCCATAGCCGTGAGCAAGCAGGAGTTGTTCGATAAAGGTCTCGATTTGAAATTCGATCTGCAAGGGGAGAATCATGGCTAACGTCGTTGTAATTGGTGCCCAGTGGGGCGATGAGGGCAAAGGCAAGGTCGTCGACATCTATACGGAATACGCCGACGACGTGGTACGTTACCAGGGCGGCAACAACGCAGGCCACACGCTGGTGGTCGGGGACGAGAAGGTGATCCTGCACCTGATCCCGTCCGGCATCCTGCACGAGGGGAAGCGCTGCGTGATCGGCAACGGCGTCGTGCTCGACCCGGAAGTCTTCATCATGGAGATCACCCGTCTCAAGAACAACGGGTACCTGAAGGATGACAGCATGCTGCTGCTCTCCGAGGCGCTGCACATCATCATGCCGTACCACAAGCGCATCGACATCGCCCGCGAGCGCAACTCCGGCGCCAAGAAGATCGGCACCACCGGCCGCGGCATCGGGCCCGCCTACGAGGACAAGATCGGCCGCCGCGGCATCCGCCTCATGGACCTGCTGGACGAGAAGGCCTTCACCCGCAAGGTGAAAGAGGTGCTGGACGAGAAGAACCTGATCCTCACCCAGCTGCTGGGCGATCAGCCCTTCACCTTCGAGGAGATCTACAACGAGTACATGGTTTACGCCGAGACGCTGAGGAAGTACGCGGCGGACACCTCGCTCCTTCTGCACAAGGAGATCAAGGCGGGCAAGAGCCTCCTCTTCGAAGGGGCCCAGGGGACCCTGCTCGACGTCGACCACGGCACCTACCCGTACGTCACCTCCTCCTCCACCTGCTCCGGCGGCGCCTGCACCGGCAGCGGCGTCTCCCCCAGGGAGATCCACGAGGTGATCGGCATCTCCAAGGCTTACGCGACCCGCGTCGGCAGCGGGCCGTTCCCGACCGAGCTTCTGGACGAGACCGGCGAGGCGCTGCGCCAGGCGGGCCGCGAGTTCGGCTCCACCACCGGCCGTCCGCGCCGCTGCGGCTGGTTCGACGCCCTGGTGGCCCGCTACGCCGTACGCGTCAACGGCCTCTCCGGCATCGCCATCACCAAGCTCGACGTCCTCACCGGCCTGGACACCATCAAGGTCTGCACCGGCTACAAGTACAACGACCAGGTACTGGACGAGATCCCGGCCAGCCTCGAGGTGATGGAACAGTGCACCCCGATCTACGAGGAACTCCCCGGCTGGACCGAGGACATCACCGGCGCCAAGAGCATCGCGGAACTCCCGAAGAACGCCCAGGACTACGTGAAGCGCGTCGAGGCCCTCTCCGGCGCCCCGGTGGTGCTGGTTTCCGTCGGCCCGCGCCGCGACGAAACCATCGTGCTCAGGAACCCGTTCGAGCGCGGCTAATTTTTTAATAAAAAGTGTTGACTGCCAGAAATCGATTTGCTATAAGGTTGTTCTTGCTTCGCTGCACTGTTTGAGCCGCTAGCTCAGTTGGTAGAGCACCTGACTTTTAATCAGGTGGTCGTTGGTTCGATCCCAACGCGGCTCACCACCCGTCCCCATCGTCTAGCCCGGCCCAGGACACCGCCCTTTCACGGCGGCGACGCCGGTTCAAATCCGGCTGGGGACGCCACTCAAACAGCACTGAAAGGGACAGGCACCTACGGAGCCAGTCCCTCTTAAGCGAGCCGCTAGCTCAGTTGGTAGAGCACCTGACTTTTAATCAGGTGGTCGTTGGTTCGATCCCAACGCGGCTCACCACCCTTTTTCTGTCACATGACTGGGCCTTGTGACAGTACCCCAACCCTGACGGGACGGGAAGCAACAATTCGGTCCCATCGTCTAGTGGTTAGGACACCGGCCTTTCACGTCGGTAACAGGGGTTCAAGTCCCCTTGGGATCACCATCAACGGAAAAGGCCGCTTCCCTCGGGGAGGCGGCCTTTTCTCATTCCTGCCGGCACATCGTTCTTCAGGTGCCGAACTCAATCATCCTTCTTTCCCGGCCAGACCTTCATGCAGTACGGACACTCCTGCACCTCGTACGGCACCGTGTCACGCAGCTGCTCCTGCTCGTAAGACGCTGTGCACCCCTTGGCAACCGGATAGGTGTGGATGATATTGTGCTTGATGAAGTAAAGCATGACCTTCCCCCTTTGTCTGCAACAGGATTTCCGGTGCATCCGCAACCAATTGAAGAGTAGGGTAAAGAACCCTGTTGTCAACAGCGGTGAAGTCATTTACAACAGTGGTGCTGAACGAGATATTGTCACGCGCCAGGCGCACTGCCACACTGCCAGTAAGAACCGGACCCGCTCGCTATGACATCCACCGTTGAGGCAGGAAATTTCCAGCAATCAGTGCTGAGACACCGACCGTTCCGGCTTTTCTGGCTGGCGCGGGTCTGCTCTTCCATTGCGCTGCAGATGCAGGCAGTCGCCGTGGGGTGGCAGATCTACGCCCTTACCGGCTCCGTCTTTTACCTGGGGCTGGTCGGCCTGGCACAGTTCCTCCCCATGTTCCTGCTGACGCTGGCGGTGGGGCACGTCGCCGACCGCTACGACAGAAGGCGCATCGCCGGCACCTGCCAGGTATTGGAAGGCCTCGCGCTGGCGCTGCTTGCGCTGGGTTCCCACGGAGGCTGGCTCGGCAAGGACGCCATCCTGGTCATCGTTTTCGTCGCCGGGGCGCTGCGCGCCTTCGAGGGTCCGACCATGCTGGCCCTGGTGCCGTGGCTGGTGCCGCAGGAGCTGATTCCCCGTGCCTCGGCCTGGTCCGCCTCGGCCAACCAGACCGCCAGCATCGCGGGCCCGGCTTTGGGGGGACTTCTCTACGCCCTCGGCCCCACCACGGTCTACACCAGCGCCGCCCTGCTCTTCTTCGCCGCGAGCCTGCTCCTGTCACGGATCCGCCTGGACCGCGCACCGGTGCCGCGCGAACCGGCCACGGTGCGCTCCCTCTTCGCGGGGATCGCCTTCATCAGGAGCCGCCAGGAAATCCTGGGCGCCATCTCGCTCGACCTCTTCGCGGTGCTCTTAGGTGGCGCCACCGCCCTCCTGCCTGTCTTCGCCCGGGACATCCTGCATACCGGCCCGTTGGGCCTGGGGCTGTTGCGCGCCGCTCCCGCCATGGGTGCCCTCGGGGTATCCCTGTTCCTCGCCCGCCGCCCGCTGCGGCACCGGGTCGGGCGCACCATGTTCCTGAGCGTGTTCCTATTTGGCGTCGCCACCGTGGTCTTCGGGTTATCCACCTCGTTCCCGCTCTCCATGGCCGCCCTGATGGCGTTGGGTGCGGCGGACATCGTCAGCGTCGTGATCCGCGCATCGCTGGTGCAGATCGAGACGCCGGACGAGATGCGCGGCAGGGTAAGCGCCGTCAACTCGATGTTCATCGGCACCTCCAACCAGTTGGGGGAGTTCGAGTCCGGGGTCACCGCGGCGCTCTTCGGCACCGTGCCGGCGGTGCTGATCGGCGGCGTCGGCACCATGGTGGTCGTGTTGTTGTGGATGAAGCTCTTTCCGAGGCTGCTGCAGGTGGACAAGCTGGGGGAATGAAAAGAATTCAGGAGATGGCGCGTACCGGGCAGGCGGGAAGACAGGCAAGGCAGCCGTCGCACGCTTTCGGCTTGACCAGCAGGGCGTGCTTGCGGTAGCCGGCCACTTCCAGGGTGAGATGCCGGCCGGGGCAGGCGGCGACGCAGCGACCGCAGCCGGTGCAGCGTGGGACGTCTATTTCGGGTTTTCTAGTCTCTGTCATAAGTTGATCGGCTACTGTCACAGACGTGCCGTTGACAGCTCCGCGGTTGGTGAAGGCGGCGAAGCTGTGACATTCTGACGCAATAGTTCTTTCAGCAGCCGCCAGAACCACTTGCACAGTGCCAACATCGCGCATAGAATATCGCAATCGACCACTAAACTACAAGACAGGAGGCATCTGCATGAAGAAGATAGGCGTAATACTTTCCGGCTGTGGCGTGCGTGACGGAAGCGAAATTCACGAGGCGGTGCTGACCCTGCTCGCCATCGACAACAGCGGCGCCAAGGCAGTCTGCTTTGCCCCCGATATCGAGTTGGACGAGGTGAACCACCTTACCATGCAGGACACCGGGGCCAAGAGGAAGGTGCTGGTCGAGGCGGCGCGCATCGCACGCGGCGACATCGCCGACGTGAAAAGCGCCAAGGTGGAAGAGTTGGACGCCATCGTGCTCCCGGGCGGTTTCGGGGCGGCCAAGAACCTGTGCAGCTTCGCCTTCGAGGGCTCCAAGGGGAGCGTGCAGCCGGACGTGCTCAAGCTGATCCGGGACATGGCGGCGGCGAAAAAGCCCATCTGCGCCATCTGCATCGCCCCGGCGGTGGTCGCCCTCGCCCTGGGCAAAGACCTCGCCCCCAAGCTCACCATCGGCAACGACCCGGGCACCGCCCAGGCCATCGACGCCACCGGGAGCAATCACGTCGAATGCCCGGCCACGGAATGCGTGGTGGACCGCGACAACCTGATCGTGTCGACCCCGGCCTACATGCTGGCCGGCGGCATCGCCGAGGCTGGCAAGGGGATCGAAAAGGCCATCAAGGCCACCCTGGAACTGATCAAGTAGCGCAGCACCGTTACCCCCTCCCCCCGGAGGGGGGAGGTCGGGAGGGGGGCACCCAACAGCAGCCCCCTCCCTGTCCCTCCCCCTCCGGGGGCGGGGACGCAAGGTGCTACTTCTCTTGCTATCCTATCTGCCCTTATCTGCCCGACTCGCCTTACTCTCCATTCAACTCAGCCGTCCCGCCCAACGCCTTCCGGTACTCCCGCAGCAGCCTGGCGGTATCCCCGCCGTCGATGAAGTCCCAGGGGAGCATTTCCTCCAGCGCGATCTCCCGGCACACCAACGCCTCGGCGTCGAATCCCTGCTCCCGCAGCGCTTCCTTCCAGTTGCCCAGCCGGTCGGCGGCCACCAGCAGCCCCGCCAGCCTGCGGTCGCCGCGCGACAAAAGCGCCTGCTGGAAGGCCTCGCGCGGGCTCTCCATCTGCAGCTTCAGGTTGGACAACCGCCCCAACTCCTTCTGCAGGAACTTCCATTTCTTCTCCAACGACTTGACCGGTTCCATGGCGCACCACTGGAAGGGCGTGAACGGCTTGGGGATGAAGGGGTTCACCGAAAGCTGGATCTCGCCCAGGCGCCGGTTTTCTTTGGCGGCAGCGACGACCCGCTCCCGGATCTTCTTCACAAGCGCAACCAGTTCCCCCAGGTCCTCGCCCGTCTCGGTGGGAAGCCCGATGATGAAGTACAGCTTCAGGTTCAGGATGTCGTGGCTCACCAGCATGTCACAGGCGGCCAGGATCTGCTCCTCGTTGATCCCCTTCTTGACCAGGTCGCGCAACCGCTGCGAGCCCCCCTCCGGCGCCAGCGCCACCGACTTCTGGCCACTGGCCTTCAAGGCCTCGATCATGCGCCCGTCCAGGTGGTCGATGCGGAAGGAGGAAACCGAGAACTTGCCTCCGGCGGCGACGATGTCGCAGCAGAGCTCGCCGATCCCGGCGTAGTCGGAAACGGCCGCGGCCACCAGCCCGACCTTCCTGCCCTGGGCCACCCCCTTGAGCACCTCCTGGCGCACCAGTTCCGGCGACCGGCTCCGGTAGGGAAGATAGATGAACCCGGCGGCGCAGAAGCGGCAGGCACGCGGGCAGCCGCGGGAGATCTCGACCAGGTGCATCCCGGAGAACTCGGTGGCGTCGGTGTGGATCTCGGTGACGGTCGGGCGGCTGTCGGGATCTGGGTCCCAGACGCGGCGCACTTTTACCGGCGCGCCGGGAGCGGGGTGGAAAGCCACCTGGCGCACCCCGTCATACTGCGGCTGATAGAGCGAGGGAACGTAGATGCCGGGGAGTTGCGCCGCTTCGAGGAGCAGTTCCTCGCGCGACGGCGCCCCCCGCTTCAGCAACTCCAGCAGAGGGGGAAGGGTGGGCTCGGCCTCGCCGATGCAGACCAGGTCCAGAAACGGGGCGACCGGCTCGGGGTTCAGAAAGAGCGCCGCTCCGCCGGCCAGGACCAGCGGCTGCAACGGCGAGCGCTTGGCGGCGTACGGCTCGATGCCTGCCAACCTGAAGATGGCGGGAAGGTTCAGGTAGTCGCTTTCAAAGGAGATGGAAAAGGCAATCAGGTCGAACGAGGAAAGGGGGCGCTGCCCCTCCAGCGACAGCAGCGTGCCCCGGGTCCTTTGCAGTTCTTCCAGTTCGTCCCGGTCCGGCAGATAAGCGCGGTCGCAGCTGATCTCCGCCTGCGCGTTCACCATGGCATGGACCGCCTGGAAGCCGAGGTTGCTCATGGCGGAGTGATAGCGGTTGGGATAGACCAGGCAGCAGGAGAGCCGTCCGCCGCTCTTGCCGCGACCGGGGCCGCTTTCACCCGCCAGCAGGGTCCGTTTTCTTTCGATGATCTTCCACGACATTGCGCCAAGGTAGCATCTTTGGCCGCCCCAGTGGAACAAAAAAGACCACCCTTGACAGCCAAACGGGCAACTGTACACTAAGGTGCGTGCCAAAGATTACAGTTTTGTAATTATAATACGTCAATCACAAGTCACTGCGCCGGAGCCAACCCGGGACAGGGCCGAAGCAGGTGCGCTGCTGCGCCGATAGTGCCCGCGCTCTGCTCCCCATGATTGAGGAGGAAGAGATGACGGATTACACCGATACCATCAGGTCGTTCATAGAAAACGAGATGGCAGGTCCCGGCCCCAAAGTCACCCTATCCCCCTCCGACTCCCTCATAGACAAGGGGATCGTTGATTCTCTCGGGGTGCAGAGACTGATCGCCTACCTGGAAAAGGAATTCGGAGTGCAGATCGCGGACACCGAGATAGTGCCGGAGCATTTCGAGACCATATCGGCCGTGGCCCAGTTCATAAACTGGAAGCTGACGGCCAAGGAGTAGCCGAGCACAGGCGTTGGAGGGGTGATGCTTCAGTACTGCAAGATGCGACTGGTACAAGCCCGCGACATGGTGCTCATCTCCGGATGGCGCAGCCTGCTGGGGGAGATCTTCTACCTGAACCGGGTGGCGGTGCCGGTAGAGATACCGCTCGACGCTCTGCGTCCGGTCACCGACTTCACCCGCCCGGCCGACGAAGCCGTCGTGGAACTGAGCGGGGAACTCCTCGGGGAGCGGCGCATGGAATACCGGTTCCAGAGCAGGTACCTCAAGGCGCTCAGCTATCTGGGCAAGGGTTACCGCGGCTTCGGTCTGGTGAAGGGGAACACGGTGGTGGGAGACGTCTGGTGCGCCGACAAGCGGCAAGGCGCTGACTGCGGCAGCCACCCCGATGAACAATGGCTGGGCATCCAGTGCAGCCCAGGGGAGGCCTACACCTTCGACATGTTCGTGGACCCGGCGCACCGCGGGGGCAATGTCGCGGCCGCGCTGCAAAACGGCATGCTGCACCTGCTGAAAAAGAGGGGGGTAACCAAGGCCTACGGTTTCTTCTGGGCCGACAACGTGCCGGCGCTCTGGGTGCACCGGACCCTGCGCTGGCGTGAGCTGAAGCGGGTCAGGGCGACACGCCTGCTGCTGACGAGGAAGGTGCACGTAACCGGCCAGAGCGCAGGCTAAGGCCGCCGCAAAGGAGCCACCATGAACAGCAAAGAAATCCCCATGGTCCCCAATAGAAAAGCCTCCCTCCCCAAGGTGTACGGGGACACGCCCTCGTTCCTCGGCGTCCCGGTGCTCGATCCGCGCAATCTCCCGGGGGGGTGCGATGTCATCGTGGCGGGGGTCCCCTGGGAGGGGACGGTGACCTGGGGCTCCTTCAGCAGTTGCGAGCTCGCGCCGCGCAGCATCAGACATGCCTCGGCGCGCTACGGCGGGTTCCTCCCGGAATACGAGATCGACCTGTTCGACCACCTGCAGTTGGGGGACATGGGCGACGTCCCGGTCAACCCCAACGACCCCGGCGAGACCATGGCCAACGTGCATAAGGCGATGCTGGCGGTGTACCGCAGCCGCAGCATTCCCTTCGTGTTGGGTGGCGACCATTCCTTCACCCCCGAGATCGTGAAGGCGCTCGGGGAGTCGGGCCAGGGTGAGATCGGCATCATCCACTTCGACGCCCACCTGGACAACGCCAAGTCGTTCGGCGCCGACCTGTTCCCGCGCTGCGGCCCGTTGCACCGGATCGCGCAGCTCCCCAAGGTGCGCAAGGAGAGCATCGTGCACATGGGGATCAGGGGACCGAGAAACTCGCCGGCGCAGTACGAGTACGCCCGCAGCATGGGGGCGCGCATCTTCACCACCAAAGAGATCCGCGAGCGGGGCATGGTGGAGGTGACCCAGGAGGCGATTGCGATCGCCCACGAAAAGACCAGGCACGTCTTCGTCACCATCTGCAGCGACTGCATCGATGCCGGCTACAACCCGGGAGGGCCGGCCGATTTCAACGGGCTTTTGCCCACCGAACTGCTGCCGGCGCTGCAGACCATCGGGCGTTCGGGGATTGACGGACTGGACTTCGTCGAGGTCTACCCGGGGCAGGACCCGCACGGATACTCCTCGCACCTGGCCGCCTGGGCCATGATCTACGCCCTGTCCGGGGTGGCCCAGCGCAAGCGGGACCAGGGCTGAGCGCGACGAGGGGGCGAGATGCACCGGGACCTCCAGGACTTCTGGCATTTCTCCAGACCGTACCGCCTGTTCCAGCGCGTCGCCAGCCTGAGCCACGACCTGCTGGACCTGGACCACAACCTATCGCCGCAGGCCCGCCAGGCGCTGGAGCGGCTGAACCGGGACCGGGTCGCCAGCCATCTCGCCATAGCCGCCTTGGAGTTGCCGTCCTATGCGAGGTGTGACCGATGCCAAGGTGCCTGCTGTCGGGAACCTGCCGACAATTACTTCACCGCCATCGACTATTGGCTGCGTCGCCATACCGATAGCAGGGTCGTCGGGTACGCAGTCCGCCCCCCCGTACCCTTGGCTGGCTACCTGACAATGCGCCTGGGCGCGGCATGGCACCGCTTACAACCAGGGCGCCCCGGGGTGCCGGCGGCAAAGCCATCTGGGGACCGCTGCGTCCACCTCGGGCCGCGCGGTTGCCTGCTGCCCCATGTCGAGCGTCCCCTGAAGTGCCTGATCTACGCCTGCGACGGGCTGAAAAGATCCCTGGACGAGCAGGCCCGCAGCCGCTACGTGGCCGCGATAAAAGAACTGCAAAAGATTTCCATCGGCACATTCGAGGTACTTAAACAGGAAGCGGGGCGGCCTGCCCACTACGGGGTCGCCTCTCTCTTCTTCACCCTATAGAGTGAGCCGGAGAGGCCGACATGGACGCGAGCACCTTCAGCACCGAGCAGGAAAACTTCAAACAGATGGCGATCGACTTCGCCCGGCGCGACCTGAACCAGGGGGTCAAGGAGCGGGAGAAGCACGGGGAGTTCTCCGAAGAGGGTTGGCGCAAGTGCGCCGAGTTCGGCATCCCCGGCATCACCATGCCCGAGGAGTACGGAGGGCTGGGCCTGGACACCATGACCGCCGTCGCCACCATGGAGGGGCTCGGCTACGCCTGCCGCGACAGCGGCCTCATCTTCTCGCTCAACTCCCACATCTGGACCTGCGAATCCCCCATCAACCGCTTCGGCACGCCGGAACAAAGAAAGCGCTACCTCCCCCGCCTCATCTCCGGGGAAGCCAAAGGGGGGCACGCCATGACCGAGCCGGAGGCGGGGTCGGACGCCTTCAGCATGCGCTGCCGGGCCGAAAAGCGCGGCGACCGCTACCTGTTGAACGGCTCCAAGACCTTCATCACCAACGCGCCGATAGCCGACCTCCTGCTGGTCTTCGCCGTCACCGATCCCAGCAAGGGATTTGCCGGCGTCTCCGCCTTCATCGTCGACAAAGGAACCCCTGGGTTCACGGTGGGCCGCCCGCTCGACACCATGGGACTGAGGACCTGTCCTTTGGGTGAGGTCTTCCTGGAGGATTGCGAGGTCCCCGAGGAAAACCGGCTGGGCGCGCAGGGCGCCGGCGCGGCCATCTTCAACTCCGAGATGGAATGGGAGCGAAGCTGCCTGTTCGCCGCGCACCTGGGGGCCATGGACAAGATCCTCGAGGAGTGCGTGGAGTACGCCCGGCAGCGGCGCCAGTTCGGCCAGGCCATCGGCAAGTGCCAGTCGGTGTCGCACAAGATCGCCGACATGAAGCTGCGCATAGAGCTCTCCCGCCTCATGCTGCACCGGGTCGCCGGATTAAAGAGCGCCGGCCGCCGCGCGCCGCTGGAATCGGCCATGGCCAAGCTCTTCATCAGCGAGAGCTACGTGCAAAACGCCACTGACGCCCTGCAGATCCACGGTGCCTACGGCTACTGCACCGAATTCGACTTCGAGCGCAACCTGCGCGACGCCATTGCCGGGAAGATCTACTCCGGCACCTCCGAGATCCAACGCAACATAATCGCAACTTTTCTGGGACTTTAGGAACAGGGGGGGGACGCCATGTACCTGCTGCAGCAGCTTTTGACCCAAAGTGCGGCAAGGTTCCCGGAACGGCAGGCCGTGCTGTTCAAGGAGCGGGCGCTCTCCTACCAGGAACTGGAGCAAACGAGCAACGGGCTGGCGGCCCTTCTGATCAGCCACGGCGTCAGACGGGGCGACCGGGTCGGCATCCTGCTGAACAAGTCGATCGAGTGCGTCGTGGCAGTCTTCGCCATTCTCAAGGCCGGTGCGGTCTACGTGCCGCTCGACCCCGCCTCTCCCGCGCCGCGGCTCTGCTCCATCATCAACCATTGCGGCATACGGCTCGCCATCGCGTCGGTCGAACAGCTGGAGCGGATCATCCCGGAGGGGGGCGAAGGACTGAAGCTGGAGCAGGCGGTGGTGACGGCGCCGGGCGGGGCGATTTCCAAGGTGAAGCTGATCCCCTGGGAAAACCTGGAGCAAGAGTGCTGCCCGCCCCTCTCTCCCCAGGTCTGCGGTGCCTCGCCCGCCTACATCCTGCACACCTCAGGCTCCACCGGTTCACCGAAGGGCGTGGTGATCTCCCATCTCAACGCCCTCACCTTCGTCGACATGGCCACCGACTTCTTCGCCATAGGCGCCGGAGACCGCCTGGCGAACCATGCGCCGCTGCACTTCGACCTTTCCATCTTCGACATCTTTTGCGCCATCAAGGGCGGGGCCACCGTCGTGCTGGTGCCCGAGTCGCTGTCGGCCTTCCCGGTGCGCCTGGCCGAGTTCCTGGAGCGCGAGGAGATCACGGTATGGAACTCGGTGGCGTCGGTGCTGACCAAGCTGGCCGACCAGGGCGCCCTGGAGCGGCTCACGCTGCCGCGGCTGCGCCTGGTTCACTTCTCCGGTGACCTCATGCCGGTCAAGTACCTGAAGGTCCTCAAGCGCTTCATGCCTGCCGCCGCCTTCTACAACATCTACGGCCAGACCGAGGCCAACTCATCGCTCTTTTTCCGGCTGCCTGAGCAACTGCCGCAGGAAGCCTGGAAGATACCGATCGGCACCCCTTTCCCTAATTTCGAAGTCTTCGCCATGGACGAGGACGGAGAGGTGGTCACCGAGCCCGGGAGCGAGGGGGAATTGCACGTTCTGAGCGCGACGGTGGCGCTTGGGTACTGGAACGATCCCGTCCGCACCGCCGCCCACTTCACCCCCGACCCCCGCAACCCCGCCAGCCACGCCAGGGTCTACCGCACCGGCGACATGGTGCGGCTGGACGCCGACGGCAATTTCGTCTTCTCCGGGCGCAAGGACCACATGGTAAAGAGCAAGGGCTTCCGCATCGAACTGGACGAGATCGAGGTGGTCCTGAACAGCCATCCCGAGATCAGGCAGGCGGCGGTGATCGCCATCCCGGACGACCTCACCGGCAGCCGCATCGTAGCCTACGTCTCCCACGTCGAAGGCGCCGTGCTGGAGACTGCGGACCTGATCGGTCTGTGCGGCGCGCACCTTCCCAAGTACATGATTCCCGAACGAATCATCTGCTGCCCGACCCTCCCGGTCACCTCCAACAGCAAGATCGACCGCAAGGCCCTGGAGCGCGAATTCTCCCCTTGACCCCTCCGCAAGCCGGTCCACATCCCCCCCGCACCCGTATACGGGAAACCCCAACTAATGAAAGTTCAATTAGTTGTTTTTACAGCATAAATCTGCTATGGTTCGGCGGCTTTAAACAAAAGTTCCGAAGGAGCGGAAATGGTACTCAAAGACATGGAGGACATTCGCCAGAAGGCGGATTGTCTGAGGTCGGAGCAGGAAGTCGAGGAGGCGCTGTCACGCATGGCGCGGGAAATCGCTGAGCGCCTGGCGGGGACCGACCCGATCGCGTTCTGCATCATGAACGGCGGGCTGTTCGTGACCGGCAAACTGGTGGACAAGCTCCCCTTTGCCCTCGAACTGGATTACCTCCACGCGACGCGTTACGGCGCGGAGATGTTCGGCGGCAACCTGCTTTGGAAGGTGAAGCCGGAACGCTCCCTGAAGGGGCGCACGGTGCTGTTGATCGACGACATCCTCGATGAAGGGGTGACCTTGGCCGAAATCACCAAGTTCTGCCGGGAGGAGGGGGCCGCCGAGGTCTACACCGCCGTCCTGGTGGACAAGATCCATGACCGTAAGGCGCCCGGTGCCAAGGCCGACTTCGTCGGGCTCGAGGTCGAAGACCGCTTCCTGTTCGGCTGCGGCATGGACATAGCAGGATACTGGCGCAATCTGCCCGCACTCTACGCAATGAAGGAGCAAAACTAGCATGACCTCCCGTATAGCCACGTACTTCCAGTTCCAACGCTACGGCACCAGCATGAAGCGCGAGATCATCGCCGGGCTCACCACCTTCCTCACCATGGCGTACATCATCATCGTCAACCCGGCGATCCTTGAGAATGCCGGCATCCCGCGCGGCCCCTCCACCACCGCCACCATCATCGCCGCCGTGTTCGGCACCGTGCTGATGGCCTTCTTCGCCAACCGCCCCTTCGCCATCGCCCCCTACATGAGCGAGAACGCCTTCATTGCGTTCGTCGTGGTAAAGGTGATGGGTTACTCCTGGCAGACCGCGCTGGCAGCCGTCTTCTTCGCCGGGGTCATCTTCACCCTGCTCACCCTGTTCAAGGTCCGCAGCTGGCTCGCCGAGTCCATCCCGCTGTCGCTCAAATGCGCCTTCGCCACCGGCATCGGCCTGTTCCTCACCTTCATCGGCCTCAACGAGACCGGCATCGTCGTGCTGGGCGTCCCCGGCGCGCCGGTGAAGCTGGGCGATCTGTCCCAGCCTTCCGTGCTGCTGGCCGTTTTCGGCCTGCTCTTCACCGTGGTGCTCATCTCCCGCAAGGTGCTGGGCTCCATGATGATCGGCATCGTGGTCACCACCATCGCGTCGATCATCCTCAAGGTGACCCCGCTGCCGCAGTCCTTCGTGAGCATGCCGCCGGACATCACCCCGATCCTGTTCAAGCTCGACTTCGCCGGTGCCTTGAACCCCGGTTTCTTCCCGATCATCCTGACCATCTTCATCATGGCCTTCCTGGACACCGTGGGGACCCTGCTCGGTCTCTCCATGCGCGCCGACCTCTTGGATGACAACGGCAACCTCCCCGAGATCGAGAAGCCGATGCTGGCCGACGCTCTCGCCACCGTGGCCGCACCGCTTTTGGGCACCACCACCACCGGCGCCTACATCGAGTCCGCCGCAGGCATCGAGGAAGGGGGCCGCACCGGCTTCACCGCCCTGGTCACCGCCCTGTTCTTCCTGCTGGCGCTCTTCTTCGCGCCGCTGTTCACCATCGTGCCGGCCCATGCCTACGGCATCGCACTGATCGTGATCGGCTCCTACATGATCAGCCCGCTGGCGAAGATCGACTTCGACGACTTCACCGAACTGGTGCCCGCGTTCCTCACCGTGGTGCTGATGATCTTCACCTACAACATCGGCGTCGGGATGACCGCCGGCTTCATCGCCTATCCGCTCATGAAGGGCGCCACCGGCCGCATCAAGGAAATGAAAGGCGGCATGTGGGTGCTGGCGCTGCTCTCCCTCTCCTACTTCCTGTTCGGCGCGAAGTAACCCTTCGTCCACCTGCCGTTGTTCGGCGAGCCGCTGCCCCCGCAAGGGAGCAGCGGCTTTTTTGTGCCCCAAGCCCCCAGCGCAGCCCCGCAGCCCCGCAGCCCCGCAGCCCCACAGCCCCACAGCCCCACAGCCCACAGTTCAGCTGCCCAGCTGCCCAGCCAAGCCCAGCCGCCAGTCCGTCCTGCCTTTCCCACTCCCATCACTCCCATCGCCATTGCTCCCGCCTGCGGGAATTTCCCCTAAAGTTTGCCGCCCACCGCGCCGATAGCTGAAAGCGAATATCAAAGGCAGCAGGTCATGCTGTCATAAAGCGCCGCCAGTCGCGCCCAGGCGCTGGGTTAAGAGCTGGAGAATCTCGCGCAAAGGAAGGAACGACCATGTTCAGGAATCTGAGAATCCGCACCAAGCTGTCGCTGATGATCGCCGTCCCGGTCTTCGGGATGGTCATCTTCTCCATTTACAACGCAAACAAGGACTACACCGCCCTGCAGGGGCTGGTCCAAACCCAGAAGCTGACCGCCCTCGCGGTACAGGTAGGAGAACTGTCACACCAGATCCAGAAGGAACGTGGCTACACCTCCGGCTACCTCAACGCCAAGGGGACCAAATTCCGTGAGGAATTGGCCGGCCAGAGGGCCAAGGTCGACCGGGAAATTGAAGCGGTTGCCGGTTTCCTGAAGACGAACGAGGCATCGGTACTGTTGGTGAAACCAAGCCTCGACGCTGCGGAGAGCGCCATCGCCAAGCTCAAGGAGACCCGGACCGGAATCGACTCCCTCCAGGTCACCGGCGCCCAGGCCTACACCTTCTACACCGGCTTGATCAACTCCTACATGGACGTCGTGGCCGCAGTCGCAACCACCAGCGGCAAGCGCGAGGTGATGCGCCAGGCGACGGCCTATTACAGCTTCGTAAAGGCCAAGGAGGAGACCGGGAAGGAACGGGCGGCGCTGAACGCGGTGCTGGCGGCGGATGTCCTTGACCAGGAGAGACTGCAGCGAACCATGACCATCCTCGCGGCGCAACAGGACTACCTGGACATGTTCCGCAAGTTCGCTTCCCCGCAGGCGATAGCCGCCTACGAGGAAAAAGCTAAGGCGCCGGTCTTCGGCAAGGTCGAGGAGATCAGGGGCGCGGTGCTGTCGAAGGGACTGTCCGGCCACTTCGGCATCCCCGCGGAGAACTGGTTCCCCGTGATCACTGAGAAGATCGATAGCATGAAGCAGGTCGAGGATGTGCTGACCACGGAAATCCTGGCCACCGCCGGTCGACTGGCGCACGATGCCCGCCTTACCCTTATTCTGAGCCTGGTCCTCGCCGGCGTTGCCAGCCTCGGGACCTGCCTCCTCGGCGTCTTCATCTCCCTGGGCATCACCCGCCCGCTCTCCCGGATGCTCGGCATGCTCAAGGACATCGCCGAGGGGGAGGGGGATCTCACCAGGCGGCTCGAAGTCGGGCGCAAAGACGAACTGGGCGAGGTAAGCACCTGGTTCAACCGGTTCATCGACAACGTGCACGGCATCGTCTCCCAGCTCTCCCGCAACACCGGCCAGCTTTCCGTCTCCTGACAGCAGTTGAGCGCGACCGCGGTACAGATCGCCACCGCCGCCGAGGAGGTAGCCGCACAGTCCGGGACGGTGGCGACCGCCAGCGAGGAAATGAGCGCGACCTCCAACGACATCTCGAGCAACTGCTCCCAGGCCGCCGAATCCTCCAACCGTGCCAGCGAAACCGCCCGCGGCGGCGCCCAGGTGGTACAACAAACCCTGGTCGGCATGCAGAAGATCGCCGAGCGTGTGAAAGAATCGGCCCAGACCGTCCAGAACCTGGGCACCCGCTCAGACGAGATAGGAGCGATCGTCGGGACCATCGAGGACATCGCCGACCAGACCAACCTCCTCGCGCTCAACGCCGCGATTGAGGCGGCCCGGGCCGGCGAGCAGGGGCGTGGCTTCGCCGTGGTGGCGGACGAGGTGCGGGCCTTGGCGGAACGCACGACCCGGGCAACCAAGGAGATCGGCGCCATGATCAAGGCGATCCAGAGCGACACCAGCGGCGCCGTGGCAAGCATGAAGCACGGGGTGCAGGAGGTCGAATCCGGCATGGAAAGCTCGCGCCGCTCCGGTGCTGCGCTGGATGACATCATGAACGCCATCAACGAGCTCACCTCCCAGATCCACCAGATCGCGACTGCAGCGGAACAGCAGACCGCGGTCACCGGCGAGATTACGGCCAACATCGGCACGATAACCGACGTGGTCTCGGAGACGGCGGGCGGCGCCCACGAGACGGCCAAGGCGGCGACGCACATGTCCGGCCTCGCCTCAGAGCTGCAACAGATCGTGGGGCGCTTCAAACTGGCATAGCCAGTCACCACTGAAAGGCGGGAACCATCGTAGCGCACCGCCAGCTTGAGATAGAAAAATCGGGGCACGTTCCTGATCACATCCTGCAGTTAAAAACGACACGCGAGCCTCCTCTGCTAAAGGGGAGGCTCGCATTCGTTTGCGCTGTTTGCCGCCTCTCTCCGGAACTGACTTGTGCCTTTATTTCGCCGGCTTTGAAGTGGCAGCTCCATCTTTTTCAGCGTTTGAGTTGACAGTGACGAAGTGCCCCATATACTTGCGTTACAATTTCCTCACAAAAGGAGAACGACCATGAAAAAGCTGATGATGGCATTCGCACTCACTCTTTTGATCACCGGTTCCGCCTTTGCTGCCGGCCAGGCACACACCAACACCGGGTGCGGCCTCGGCACGATGCTGTGGCAGAACAAGGCCGACGGCTCGATCCTGTTCGAGATCCTGCAATCGACCACCAACGGCACCTCCGGCACCCAGACCTTCGGTATCACCTCCGGTACCTCCGAGTGCGTCAAGCCGGGCAAGATCGTGCAGAACGAGAAGCTGAACGAGTTCGTCCGTGCCAACATGGACAACCTGGCCAAGGAAATCGCCATGGGCAAAGGCGAGACCCTGGACACCTTCGTCGAGATGATGGGTGTTCCCTCCACCCAGAGCGACGCCTATAAGGCGAAGCTGCAGGCCAACTTCAACAAGATATTCACCTCCGACAAGATCGTCATGGCCGAGGTCATCGACAACGTCGTCACCGTAACCAGCAACTGATCCTAAAGGCACATACGCCACCCGGGGTGCACAGCGACAACTGTGCACCCTTTTTAGTCTCTGGAGCATGCCTCCGCTACCGTTACTTGTAAAAGCAGCCTGTCCCCTTTTCTTCTTTTCTTTAAAATGAACACTGGAATGAACATGACCCTGCTGCGCCGCATCCTCCCCATCCTACTGCTGCTCATTTCCGCCCCCCTCCCCGCGATGGCGGGCGACCTCCCCTACCGCGACCAACTCATCAGGGAAGCACGGGCCAAGCGCCTCTGGGAGCAGCGCCCCTGGCAGATCCTGCTGCATTACAAAAAGGCCCTGACCGGCGGCACGGTAAGCCGCATTTCCGACCCCAACTTTTTCCTCGCCCCCACCGGCAGGACCGACCCGGAGGCGGAACTCTCCGCCACACTGGCAGCATTCTTCCAGCCGGAGGCGCCGGACGGAGAACATCCCATCTGCCGCTTCCCCGCGCGCCTGGCGTGGCTCAGCGAGGAACTTACCATCGACCCGGCCCGTCTCCCGGCACCGCTGTGCTCGGAGCAGCAGGAACAGATCAGGACCATCGATGCGCGTTCGGCGGTGCTGGTTTTCCCGGTGGGGCACATCAACAGCCCCGCCTCCATGTTCGGCCACACCCTGATCAGGATCGACAGCTCCAGCAAGAGCAACCTCATCTCGTATGCGGTGAACTACGCGGCCGACGCCACCGACTCCAACGGCTTCCTCTACGCCTTCAAGGGACTCACCGGGCTGTACAAGGGGTACTACTCCCTGATGCCGTACTACCAGAAAGTTAAGGAATACAGCGACCTGGAGCACAGGGACATGTGGGAGTACCGTCTGAAGCTCTCCAGGGAGGAGGTGGAAAAGCTGCTGCTGCACGCCCTGGAACTGCAGCGCATCGCCTCCGATTACTACTTCCTGGACGAGAACTGCTCCTACAACCTGCTCTTTTTGATCGAAGCGGCCCGCCCCACGCTGCACCTCTCCGACCGCACCGGACTGCTGGTCCACCCAACCAACACCATCGAGATCGCACAGCAAAGCGGCATCCTGGAGCCGGCGGTCTATCGCCCCTCCCAGGGGGCGCGCATCGTCCAGGTCGCTTCGCTGCTCGACGACCAGGGACAGCAGGCCGCCCTGGAAGTGGCCCAGGACCGGCGCACCGCCGCGAGCGTCGCTGCAATGGCCATCACCGAGCAGGCAAAACGGGAGGTGCTGGATCTCGCCGCGGAGTTGGTGCAGTTGCGTCTGGCCCGCAAGGAACTGGAGCAGGATCCGTATTCGAAGCTCTACCTGAAGCTATTGGCCCAACGCAGCGCACTCGGTACCGGGAGCGAGGCCGCCTATGCCGTCACGCCCCCCGCCCCCCCCGACGCCGGGCACCACACCTCCAAGCTCGGCCTGGGAGGGGGCGTGCGCCGGGGGGACTGGTATGGCGCGATCCATCTGCAGCCGGAATTCCACAGCCTGCTCGACCCGGACCAGGGCTACCTGAAGGGTGCCCAGATCAAGTTCTTCGACACGCGGGTCGATTACGTGCCGGAAACCGGGCGCCCGCGGCTGCGCACCCTGCACCTCCTTGACATCCTTTCCACCGCTCCCCGGGACCGCTTCTTCAAACCGTTCTCCTGGAAGGTCGCGGCCGGTTGGGACACCGAGGTGATGCAGGACGGCAGGGATTCCCTCATCTTCAGGCTGAACAGCGGCGGGGGCGCCGCCCGCAGGTCCCCCTTGGGCGGCATCATGTACGGCTTCGCGGAGATCGACGTCGATGGTGGCAGGCACCTGCGCGGAACGGTGGCTGCGGCGCCCGGCATCAGCCTTGGTTGGCTGGAACAGGTCACGGAGTCGTGGAAGGTAAATTTGGAAGGATCGGCCTTTTGCTACGTCGTCGGAGATGAGCGCATCTCTGTCAAGGCGACGCTGGCACAGAACTTCCGGTTGGCACAGCAACAGAGCCTGAGCCTTAGCATGACTGTCGGGGATGTCTCAGGGCACACCATTTCTGAACACAACCTGCTGTGGAACTTCTATTTCTGACAAAAGTGATCTTTTAGTGATTGAACTCACCAGGATAGTGATGGTACGTGCTGTCATTCCATTGACTTGACATGAGGCGAAGAGCATAATGGACAAAAATTAAATACATCAACAAGATACACGATAATACTCAACCATCCGCGAGGATGGGGCGGAAAGCCTATTGGGTCTCTCCGAGACAGCCGGGTTGCCGAAATATCATTCGATATTCTGCCCCGGTTTTTTTGCGTCCAGTGCAGAGAATGGAATGCAACCGGGAGGAATAGATAGGCCATGCACCGCTTGCTCCTTGGTTCCGTCACGGCTTCCCCCCCGCTCACTGCAAGGCGCCACATCACGGGAGCCCCCATGAAACCAGAGCTTGGCTGCGGCAGCCTTACTTTTCCCTGGCACCCCGGCATGCACCTGCAGTGCAGCTACCGGGAAGGCCGACCGCTCCCGCAACGTTTCGTTCCCGATTTGGGGGTGACGACATGCCAGTAGACGGCGATCTTACCACGCAGTTTCTTTACGAAGCTCTCAGCCGCGGCAAAAGGGAATGGGAACTCACCTTCGATGCCGTCCCCGACCTCATTTTCATCACCGACACCCAACACACCATCACCCGCGCCAACCGCGCCATGGCCGACCGGCTCGGCATGCGCCCGACCGAGATCCCGGGCCGCAAATGCTACGAACTGTTCCACGAGATCGGTGAGGCTCCCGGCACCTGTCCCTTCTTGAAACTGCTGCAGGACGGCGAGGCCCCCCACGTCGAGATGGAGGAAAGGCACTTGGGCGGCTTCTTCGAGATCTCCGTCTCCCCCTTGTACAACGAGCTGGGCGAAGTCGCTGCCTGCGTGCACGTCGCCCGGGACGTGACCGAACGGAAGAAGGCCGAAGAATACCGGCTGGCCCTGGAGCAGCAACTGCAACAGACCCAGAGACTGGAAAGCCTCGGTGTCCTCTCCGGCGGCATCGCCCATGACTTCAACAACATCCTGACCATCATCCTCGGTCATTGCGCCATGGCCCGCACCGCCACCCCCAAAGAGATACAGAAGCACCTGGAGCAGATCGAACAAGCCGGGAACCGTGCGGCCGACCTGTGCCGCCAGATGCTCAACTACGCGGGCAAAAGCCCCCTGGTGCAGACCGAGATCGACCTCAGCGTCCAGGTGCGCGAAGTGGTGAGCATGCTCCAGCCTGCCTTCAAGAAGAAGGTCGCCTTCAAGTACCTGATCGAGCCGAGCCTCCCCCTGATCAAGGGGGACCAGGCACAGGTGCAGCAGATCATCATGAACCTCGTGGTCAACGCGGTGGAAGCGATCGGGGACCGGAGGGGGACCGTCGGCATCTCCCTCGCCGAGCACACTATTGCGCCCGACGAAGGGAGCTGCGACGCCTTCGGCAACACCATCGCCCCGGGATCCTACCTCTGTCTCGAGGTCAGCGACGACGGTTGCGGCATGAGCGAGGAAACGCGGCAGCGTGTCTTCGACCCTTTCTTCAGCACCAAGTTCACCGGGCGCGGCCTCGGGATGTCGGCCACGATCGGAATCATCAGAAGCCACAACGGGGCTCTGCAGCTTTCCAGCACGCTCGGGGAGGGTTCCAGCTTCAGGATCTTCTTCCCGACGTGCCCCGCCCCGTCCCCCCGCCGGGACGCAGGCCCTGCCGTGGAACCACCACGGCAATCACAGGAACGACTGAAAGGGACCGTCCTGCTGGTTGACGACGAACCGGAACTGCGCCAGGTCGGCACGGTGCTCTTGAACGGGCTGGGCCTGAGCGTCATCACGGCCTGCAACGGTCGCGAGGCATTGGACATCTACCGCGAACGCTCCCGGGACATCGACCTGGTGTTGATGGACCTGACCATGCCCGAGATGGACGGGGTGGAGGCCTACCAGGAACTGCGCCGGGAGGCCCCTGCACTTCCCATCCTCTTCTGCAGCGGCTACGGTAAGAAAGAGGTGTCACCCTTCATCGACAGCGATCCCAACGCGGCATTCCTCGCCAAGCCTTACAACAGGGAACAGATGCGTTACATGCTCAGAAAGCTGCGCGACTGCGCAGTCAGCGGATCGTAGCCCCTTCCCGCCGCGGCCGGCCTGCCAATCCACGGCCTGCGCCCAAAAACACTCCTGCCTGCTTGTCGCCAGCCTTCCACCCGATACAATTAGCCACTGTTAATCCGACAACACCTTCCCTCCCCCATAGGGGTCCGTTCCTGTCCCGCCACGGCGGGCGCGGCCTGTGCCGCCGGTATGAATGCGGCAGAGCTGCGCAAGGAGGCGATCATGTCCGGGTGCTTCAGGGCGCTTCTCATCGCGGTGCTGATCTCGGTTTGCTGCTCCCAGGCGCAAGGCCACACCGTAGTCACCCGCCTCAGCGACGGCCAGACCATCTCCTTGCCCCAACTGGCCGCCGCGGCTGGCGCAAGCCAGGTCACCCTGATCGGGGAATCGCACGAGGAGTCCTACCATCACGAGCTGCAACTCGACCTGCTGCGTTTGCTGGATGCCGGGAAGCGACCGCTCGCCATCGGGCTGGAGATGATGCAGAGCGACTCGCAGCAGGCACTGGACGACTGGGTGGCGGGTAACCTCGGGGAGCCGGAGATGCAGCAGGTCTTCGAGAGGAACTGGACCGACTGGCAGATGTACCGTGACATCTTCCTGTTCGCCAGGGACAAACACATCCCCATGGTGGCCCTCAACGTGCCTCTCGCTATCGTACGCAAGGTCTCCCGGGACGGGTTCGCCGCCCTGACTCCGGAGGAGAGAAAGGGGCTGCCGGCGGGGACCAGCTGCGACCTGGCCAATCCGCAGGTCGCGTTCCTGAAGAAGACCTTCCGAATGGCGCCGCACCACCAGCAAAACGGCAGGAAGTTCGACTTCTTCTGCGAGGCGCAGACGGTACGCAACAGCGGCATGGCCCTTAATATCATCCGCTATCGCGAGAAGGAGCCCGGACGCACCCTGGTGGTGCTGACCGGCGTCTGGCATGCCGTCAAGTACGCCATTCCCGACCAGTTGCAGCGTCTGGGCAGCGGAGTGGCCTCGGTCGTCATCCTACCTCAGACTCCCTACCTGAACAGCAGCAACTCCACCACCAGCGAGGCCGATTACCTCGTCGAACTCTAATCCCGATCCCATCCTCGGTGCGTGCCGGCACATCCTGCCGGCCGCGCGTCGTCTCATGAGTCCCTACGTCCCGTCCGCCTCTTTTTTATGCACCCCCCGCCGACTGCCATTTAGGCACAGCTTCACCATCCGCCATAAAAACCCAAACAAAATAGGCACTTACAGCAAAAACGCCCAGGCGGCAACATTGGCTTTTTTTAATCGGATATGGTAAGTTGAGATCAGCAGCAGAGGTTTGTATACAACCCAGAGGTGGCACCGCGAGGACCATCAAGGCCCATATGCAAATGAGGCAGGCGGTGCCTACCGGTCCGTGGACCGGTAACGGAGGTTCAATTATGAGAACAGTGAGAAGGTTGCTATTCACCACCATCGCCGTGGTGGGCATGATGGGCATGACCACAGGCACAAGCTATGCTGCCGGCACAGGATCCCAGTGCAACAAGAAGATGACTCACAAATCCGGGACTACGCATAAAGCCGGCATGACCCACAAAAAAACCTCCCACAGGAGCGGGACGGTCTCCGGCTCCTCCGGCGGAGGCATTGTACAGGGCTACAGCAGTACCACCCTCCCCAGCGGAACAGGAGCAAGGACCACGGTTCGGCAGGACTTCACCGTCGAGCGACTGGGACCTGAATCCGGTAGCAGCATGGGGACCGGTGCAGGCGGAACGGTAGGCGGCAGCACCGGAGGTAGCTACGACCAGAGAGGCACCGGCGGCACTTATAACCAGGGCGGTTCCTATAACCAGGGTGGTAGCGGCAGCTACTACGGCACCGGCACTGGCAGCGGCATGGGTGGCACCATGGACCGCGGCACCTATAACCAGGGTACCAGAGGCACAGGCGGAGGTGGGACACTGAACCCGGGCGCCGGCAGCAGCTACTTCGAACAGGGTACAGGGAGCAGCACGGGCCACACCCTTGACCGTGGTCCGAGTGGGATCATGAACCAGGGTACCGGCGGATCCATGAACCAGGGCACCGGCGGCAGTTACTATGACCAGGGGACCAGGGGCACCAGCGGCACGGGCGCGGGCGGCACCCTGAACCAGGGGACCGGCGGCAGCTACTATGACCAGGGAACCAGGGGCAGCGGCGGCACCATGGACCGCGGCACCGGCGGAACGATGAACCAGGGCACCGGCGGCAGCTACTACAACCAGGGGACCGGTGGCACAACCGGTACAGGTTCCATGGGAACCGGTAACATGGGCACCGGCACCACCGGTACGGGCACCATGGGTACCGGCGGCATGGGTACGGGCGGCACCGGCACCATGGGTACTGGCGGTATGGGTACTGGTACGGGTGGCACCACCGGCACCGGCACCGGCGGAACGGGTACCGGCACCGGCACCGGCATGGGTACCGGCACCGGGACCGGCGGTAGTGGCAGGTAACACGGAGGAAGAATAAGGCGGGTAAGGTAGGACAGGGGTTACGGGCGGTGCCTGTAGCCCCTTTTTAGTGTGAGCCGGCCAGCAGGACGGCACCCTGGGTTTCACCGTGCCGGGTGTCGTGGTCGTACTCTATCTGGATCTCTTTCAACCTCTTGAACTTCTCCTCGGTACGCCTGGTAATCTCGGCAGCCAACTCCTCCTCACTGCCGAAACTGGGGAGGGTGCCGAACATCTCGTTGACCTCCGAGGCGGCCTTCACCGCCAAGTCCTTGTGACCGAATTCGTGTCCCTGCAGATGGGTCAGGTACTCGTTCCAGGTCCCGACCAGTTCCGGGGCACAGGTGGCGAGATTCAGACGGGGCATGTTGTACAGGATGTCCACGCGGGTGGCGGCGGACTTGACCGAATAACGGCCATTCTGGCAGCTGACTTCGTACTTGTAGTGGATGTCCCAGTTGGTCATGGCGGAGTACACTTTACCGTCGTTCCACTTGGTTCCATTGAGCCTGATGTCACGGATGAGATCGTCCAGCGTTTTGCCACTTATGTCATAAAAGCGGTAGCCTTCTCTCACCTTCAGTTCACAGGAAGCCGTATCGGAAGCAAACAAGGGGGCGGAACAGGCCAGAAAGAGCAGGGCAATCCCTGCGCCGGCAATGAGGCGGTGCATCATCTAGATACGGACTCCTGAATATGGGATGGCAAAGGTGAAGTAACCATACCCTATCAGGCACTAGCCACGGGTGACCCAGGTCACAAAGTGTGATGAATCGGGCCTTTACCTGCATCATCCCCTTCATTGCCGGACAGCGTTCCGCTCCAGAGTGTATCGCAGGTGACAAAGACAGCTGCCCTGCGGCGGGACCTGAGCTGCAGCAAGGAAAGACCGGCAACGCAGAGCGCAGAGGTGAGGGTGAGTGCGGAGCAAGCGCCGAGCCTGGCGGCGATGCCGCCCATGAGGGCGTTGCCCACCGGCGCCATCCCCAGCAGAAAGAGGGTGTAGACGCCCATCACCCTGCCGCGCAGCCGATCCGGGCAGGCCCGCTGCAGGGAGCGGTTGGCACGGGCCAGGAAGACCACCAAAGCCGCGCCGGCAACAGCCAGGGCGGCCAGGGCCAAGGGGTAATCGGTCGAACGGGAGAAGAGCAGCAGCGCCAAGGCGAAGAGCACCCCCCAACCGGCGCCGTCGGAGTCCGGGTGGGGCAGGTGGTCGAGGCAGGCAAGTGCAAGGGCGGCCAGTAGCGAACCGCTGCCAAGACAGGCGGACATGAAGCCCAGGCCACGCGGACCACTCTGGAACAGCTCCGCGAAGACCGGCAGCAGCGGAACGAAGGGAATGGCGAAGATGCTCACTAGCAGCACCGACAGGAGCAGTTGACGGACGTCCTTTTTGCCCAGCACAAAGCAAAGCCCCTCGCGCAACTCGCTCGCCGGGAGCACCTGCGAGCGCAGGGGATGATCCGCCTCACGGCCGAGGCGCACCAGGATCAGGGAGGCCATGCCGACCAGGTAACTTGCGGCGTTGAGGAAAAAGCAGGGGGCGACGCCGAAGGCGGCGATGATGCAGCCGGCGGCGGCAGGCCCGAAGAGACGGGTGGCGTTAAAGGAAACGGCGTTGACGGCCACCGCCTGCCCCAGGCGGTCCCGGGGCACCAGTTCGGCCAGCAGCGCCTGGCGCGCCGGGAGTTCGAAGGCGTTCAGCACCCCCTGGCATGAGGCGAGGAACATGATGGCCGGCGTGGTGGCCTCGCCGCGCAGGGCAAGGATGCCCAGGAACAGGGGTGGGATCATTGAGCCTCCCTGGGTGATCACCAGGAGGGCGCGCTTGTCGAAGCGGTCGGCGGCAACCCCGCCCGGCACGCTGAACAAAAGCACCGGGAGAGAAACCATGATGGCGGCAAGGGCCAGTTGCGTCGGTGACTTGGTCAGCGACCAGACCAGCCACCCCTGGGCCACCGACTGCATCACGCTCCCCAGCCAGGAAATCCCCTGCCCGGCCGAAAAGATACGGTAATTGTGGTCACGCATCAGCGTAAAGCTGGAGTTGAACATCCCCGCCTCGTGTCTGTCCCCGATAGCTCTCGCAGAACCCGGGCCCGAAGAATGGGGAGGCGCCGGTGAGGGCGCCTCCCCCGGTTGATCCGGCCGTGGTACGGCAGCTGGTGCCTAGGGACGGGTGTTCTTGACCAGCCTGGCCGCGTTTTCCCCGGCAATCCGGCCGAAGGTGATGGTCTGCGAAATGGAGTTGCCACCGAGCCGGTTCTTGCCGTGCACGCCGCCGGTCCCCTCGCCCGCCGCGAAGAGGCCGGCGATGGTCCTGCCGTCCTTGGCGACCACTTCGCTGCCGGTGGTGATCTTCAGCCCGCCCATGGTGTAGTGCACGCCCGGCTTCACCTCGATGGCATAGTACTTGGCGGTACGCAGGGGGCGCGGCAGGTCGGGTCGCTTGAACTCGGCGTCGTTCTTGTCGTCGACCCCCTTGTTGTAGGAGGCGACGGTCGCTTCCAGGGTCTCGGCCGGGACCTTGATGGCAGCGGCGAGATCCTTAAGGGTCGCCCCTTGCTGCACCAGGTTCAGGTGGAAGTAGCCGTCGATCTGCTTCAGGCTCTTGCGCACGCCGTCGTCAAAGACCAGGTACGCCGTCTGCCCCTTCTGGGCCAGGATGGCGGCGGAGGCCTTGTCGCGGGTGGTCAACTCGTTCACGAAGCGCTTCCCATCATGGTTCACCAGGATGGCGCCGTTGCCCCGCACCGCCTCGGTGATCAGGGTACGGCTACCGGCAGCGACGGTCGGGTGGATCTGGATCTCCTTCATGTCTTTCACGTCGCCCCCCACGGCGGTGCCCAGGTCGATGCCGTCACCGGTGGCGCCGGGCTGGTTGGAGGTGGTCATCCCCTTGTACTCGGGGCGGTAGTAGGCGACCCGCTCCGGGTTGGCCGAGAAGCCACCGGCCGCGATGATGACCGCCTTGGCGTTGATGGTGTACTCGCCGCTGTGCTTGCCTGCCACACGCACCCCGGTCACCCGCCCCTTCTTGTCCTCGAGGATCTTGACGACCTTGCTGTTGACGCGGATGTCGATGTTGCGCTGGGCCGCGTTTTTGCGCAGCACCTCGGTGATGTGGGCACCCACGGCGGCGCCCCCCTTGGGACGGTGGGTCCTGTTGACGCTGGCTCCCCCCATGCGGCCCACGTCGCTCAGGTCGGCGCCCAGGCCGGTAAGCCAGGCGACCGAGCCGGCGGAATTTTTGGCCAGCACCATGGCCAGGGCCGGGTCGTTCAGGTTGCCGCCGCCGGTCATGGTGTCCTTGTACATGAGGTCGACCGAGTCGGCGATCCCCTTCTCCTTCTGGAAGGTGGTCTCGGCCGCGTTCATGCCGCCGGCCGCGAGCATGCTGTTGCCCCCGGTGATGGGCTGTTTCTCGATGATAACCACCTTGGCGCCGGCGTCATGGGCGGTAATGGCGGCGGTGAAGCCGGCAGCACCGGCACCGATCACCACGACGTCCACCTTCTCGGCGCGTTTCTTGGCCTTGGCCACGGGAGCGGCCATGGTCGGGGTGGCGCCTCCGCCGGCGATCTTCATGTCGAACGGATGGCAGCTCAGGCAGTAGGCCCAGGATGCGGTGTGGCCGTGGTGGCAGGCGGTACAGTTGATGTCACCCAGGTGCGACTTGTGCGGGTTCACCTCCTCCTGGGATTTCTTCCCCATCTCCGCCAGGGTGCCGTGGCAGCCGACGCAGTTCTTGTTGACGCCCTTCTCGCTGTCGTCGACGCTGATCTTCTTGCTGCTGCCGTGGCAGTCGGCGCAGGTCGCCTTCCCCTCGTGCAGTTTCGCCAGCGGCTCCGAGCCGCCTGCCCACAGGACCGTGGCGGACACCAGCACCAGCAATGCCGCCAGCACAATGCCTATCCTCGAACTCATCATCTTTCTCCTTTCTTGTTGTCACGGGTGGTTACCCGCGTTTTTTACTCTGCGAAGGGCCGCAGGGGGCTGCCCGGCGACCTGCTTCGTTGAGCACGAGTGATGCCAATACCGGTGCAACAGGCCAAGGTGTGGAATTAATGATAACTTTAGCCGCCGGGTGTCAGATAACAAGCAAACCGAACGATAACCTGGGGTTATGGAGGCACCCTCGCTCATTAACAAAGAGGCTGTTATTCCGGCAGGTTAGCCGCACCATAACCTCTGGTTATCGGTATAACCTGGGCTATACCCCTTGTTGTCACAGCGGGTTAGGTGAACATCTGAGCTCTTTGGAAGGAAGAGATTCGAAAAGCATTACGGGAGTTGTATCGACAGGATGAACTCCGGCCCGGGCGGGGACCACAACGATGCCGGCAAGAATTGACCGCGGGACAGTGGCGGCATTACAATGAGTTATGAGCAACAGCGCGTTCAGAGGAGTCAGCTATGAGAGTCATATCGGGTGACAAAGCAGAGGTAAGAAACTTCGCGACTCCCTACGAAGTGAGGGAGTTTCCCAATGGCAGGGTAGAACTTATCATGATTGGCGGGGCTATGGTGGGTAAAGCGACCTTCCTTCCCGGCTGGCGCTGGTCGACGTCGGTGCAGCCGTTGGTGCACACCAAAAGCTGTGAAGCACCGCACTTCCAGTACCACGTCTCGGGAAGGCTGCACGTGGTGATGGATGACGGCAGCGAGTTCGATTGCGGCCCGGGGGACGTCTCCCTTTTACCGATGGGACACGATGCCTGGGTAGTCGGAGATGAACCGGCCGTGGTAGTGGATTTCCAGGGGATGATCGATTACGCCAAGGCGGCCTGAGCGGCGCCGACGAAGGTAGATGGGGCGCCGCCGACAGGCGCCCCATTTCTGTGCGGCGGTTGCACCCGGGGCGCGGGGGCGGTATAACTGTCGGATATCTCACAAGGAAAGGAGCCTGACATGCCGTCAAGAATGCCCGCCCTCTTTTTGGGACACGGCAACCCGATGAATGCGTTGGCCAGCAACGACTACACCCAAGGGTGGCGCAGCCTGGGGCGCAACATGCCGCGCCCGGAGGCCATCGTCTGCGTTTCCGCCCACTGGTACCGCCCCGGCACCGCGGTCACCGTCAACGAGAGCCCCCGCACCATTCACGACTTCGGCGGGTTCCCGCCGGAGCTCTACCGGATGCAGTATCCCGCCCCCGGCGCCCCGGAGCTCGCCCGGCAACTGCAGCGCATGCTCACGCCCCTGGCGGTGCAGGGAGACGACAGCTGGGGGCTCGACCACGGCACCTGGGCCGTGTTGTGCCACCTCTATCCGGACGCCGACATTCCGGTGCTGCAGTTGGGCATCGACGAGACGCAGCCGGCGCAGTTCCACTACGACCTGGGCGAAAAGCTCGCCCCGCTGCGCGAGGAGGGGATCCTCATCGTGGGGAGCGGCAACCTGGTGCACAACCTGCACACCTATGCCTGGGGGAAGCACCTCCCGGAGCCTTACGACTGGGCGGTGCGTTTCGAGGCGAGGGCGAGGGAGTTGATGCTGGCAGGGGACCACGCGCCACTGGTGGCGTACGAGACGCTGGGGGAGGACGCCAGGCTCTCCATCCCCACGCCGGACCATTACCTGCCGCTCCTGTACGTACTGGCGACCAGGCAGGTGGGGGAGCAGGTCACCTTCCCGGTGCAGGGCGTCGACGGCGGCTCCATCTCCATGCTGGCGGTACAGGTGGGCTAGCCCCACCGACTCCCCACCGACTCCCCACCGACTCCCCACCGACTCCCCACCGACTCCCCACCGACTCCCCACCGACTCCCCACCGACCGCCCACCGACCGCCCACTTACAGCCCAAGCACCAGCTTGAGCCCAAGGACACCGCCGAGCAGCACGAAGAGTCCGCGCACCCAGTCGTGCCCCTTGTGCCGCCCGATGCGGGACCCCAGATATGCGCCTGCCACCGAGCCGAGCGTCGACGGGAGCATCAGGCGGGCGTCGGCCAATCCGGCCGAACTGTAGATGGCAACGGCGAAACAGTTCCAAAAGAAAGCGATCTGGTAATAGCAGCCCAGGGAGACGACCAGGGTCTGGCCGCGTCCCTTGGCAAGGAGCAGCGAGGTGAAGAGCCCGTTGCCGGAGCCGAAGAAGGATTCGTAGACGCCCAGCGGAAAGGCGAGCAGCGCGGTGACGGCACGGGACAGCGCAGGCTCGCTCTCCTCACGCCCCAAGGAAGGATTCAGCGCCACCACGACCACCAGTGACAGGATGATGGCGCCGATGACGCGCTGAAGCAGGCGGGGGTCGACGCCCCGCACGATCAACGTTCCGGCGTAGGCGCCGGCCAGGCCGCATACGATCATGGCACGGACGAGGGTCCAGTCGACCCGGCGCCCCTTGAGGTAGTTGCGGGCGGCCAGCAGCGTCCAGGCCGCCCCGTTCAACTGGTTGGAAGCGATCGCCACCGGCAGCGGAAACCCGAGTCCCAGCCATACCGGCGTGGTGAGCATGGCGGACCCCGCGCCGCTCATGGCACTGAGCAGCGAGGCAAGAAAAGCAACCGGCAGTACTATCAGGAACTCCATGCTGCCCCCCACGTCTCTCGCCCCTTACCCAAAACTTCCGCCCCCCTGGCCTTTGACACTCTCAGCACAGCACACGAATGTGAGATCTTAACCGGCACGATGCAGATTGCCCAGCCTTTTATTTGTCTCCAGTTAGTTTGAAAAGACCTCTTCTGGCAAGCGTTTTTACTTATGCCTGCTTCGCTTCGTGCGCAACCTTGAGTTGCGGCTGTACAGTGTGCCACGGCCGCGTGCGCTTTGTCACAAACGTGTTAACTTATAGTAAATGGAAATCCAAGGCAGTAAACGAGGTTCCCCTTGCCAAAGCTCAACAAATATTGCCTCATAACTGTGGCAGTACTTGCCGCGCTCATTGTTTTTATTGCAGCGGTTCTGCCAATCATCATAAAAAACAAGGCTGTTGCTGCCATCGAAGATGCCACGGGACGCACGACACGCATCGGCTCAGTCAGCCTCAACCCCTTCACCCTGCACGTTGCCGTGAGGGACTTCGCCGTTGCCGAAAAAACCGGGCCGCCGCTGGTCGCCTTCCGCGCGCTAGATGCCTCACTCTCGCCGGCATCCATCTTCAAGAGGGCGCTGATCGTCTCCGAGATCACCCTCGACACCCCGACCATCAACCTGGTGCGCACCGCCCCCAACCGCTTCAACTTCAGCGACATCGTCGAGCGGCAACCCAAGGAGAAGGAGAGCGAGAAAAAGGCCCCGCTGCGCTTCTCCCTGAACAACATCCGCCTGAAGAGCGGATCCATCGACTTCGACGACCGTATCGTCGGCGGCGGGAGGAAACACAGCGTCCGCAGCCTCGACATCGCGCTGCCGTTCATCAGCAACAGCCCCTACCTGGCGGAGAAATACATCGACCCGCGTATCTCCGCCGTGGTCAACGGCGCCCCCTTCAGCTTTGCCGGAAAGCTGAAGCCCCTCAGCAAGTCGCTGGAAACCTCGGTGCACATCGGGCTGCAACAACTGAGCCTGCCCCACTACGTGGCCTACTACCCGGTCAAGCCCCCTGCCGATCTCACCTCCGGCACGTTGACCGCGAACCTCGATCTCGCCTACCGCATCTCCGCCGACCGGAAGCCGGAGTTGACCCTGAAAGGATTGACCAGGCTGGATGCGGTCGCGGTCGATCTCCCCGGCGGGAAACCGTTGCTCCGCCTCCCCTCGCTGCAGGTGAAGGCGGCCCGACTTGAGGCTCTGGCTGGAAACTTCCAGTTTCAGTCCATCACCGCCGACGGCCTGGAGCTTTTCGTCGAGCGCAACCAGCGGGGGGAGTGGATGTACTCCCGGCTCATCACCCCGGCGAAGAACGCGGAGGAGGCGAAGAAGACGAACGAGGCGGACCAGAAGACCGCCCTCCAGGTTTCCTCCTTCTCCTGCAGCAAAGCGACCGTCCACTTCCGCGACGATCTCCCCAAAGGGGGCTTCACGACCACCATCGCGGACATCGAGCTCTTGGCCAGCAACGTCAGCACCGCGCCGGGAGCTGCGGCGAGCTACCAGCTCTCGCTAAAACCGGACCAGGGGGCGACGCTGAAGACGGAAGGGAAATTCTCCTCCACTCCGCTTACCGTCACCTCGACCATACAGCTCGCGGGGCTGAAGCTCCAGCGCGCCTGGCCGTACCTGGACCGGTACCTGACCGCACCGGTGCAAGGCACCCTGGGCCTCGCCACCGAAATCGGCTACAGCGAGCCCGCCGGCCTTACGGTGCAGAAAGGGAGCCTTTCCGTCGCAGGTCTTGGCGCCCGCTACGGCAACAAGGAAGGATTCGACCTCGCCTCCTTCCAGGTAAAGGACGCCGCCTTCCGCCAAAGCGACAACCGCCTGGAAATCGGAGACATCCGCCTGTCCCGAGGGAACATGTCGCTGTCCAAGGAGGCCGACGGCAAGTTGTCGCTCCTTTCGCTGTTCGCCGGCCAATCGGCTGCCCAGGCACCCGCAGCAGCCCGCCCGCCGCGCGGCAGGGCCTCGCCCTCGACGGCAGGCGCACCGCGCAAGGAGATGTCGTACCTGCTGAGGCAGATCCAGCTGGAAAAGCTCAACTTCGCCTTCACCGACAAGACCTTCGAAGAGCCGCCGCGTTACACCCTGCGCAACACGAACCTGACCCTCTCCAACCTGCAGGGTCCGAAGTTCGCCCCGGCGCCCCTGCGCTTCGCCGCCACCTACGGCAAGGGTGCTACCCTCAAGCTGAACGGCACGGTCACCCCCGCTCCCTTCCGCTACCGGGGGAGCGTCGGCATCGCGCGGCTCCCCATCGCCGATTTCGAGCCCTACTTCCCCGACACCTTCAACTTCTCGGTGCTCGCAGGCTCGCTGGACACGACCGTGAGCCTCGACCTCGCCCTGAAGGACGGCAAGGCCAAGGGGAGTTTCCGGGGCAACGCCGGGGTGCGCGACTTCCACAGCATCGACGCCGTCGGTGACCAGGACCTCCTGAAATGGGAGAGCCTGCAGTTCGACGAGTTCCAAGGCAACTTCGACCCCTTCGCGCTCAGCGTCCGCGAAGTGGCACTGAACGACGTCTACTCCCGCATCATCATCAGAAGGGACGGGACGCTGAACCTCCAGGACCTGGTGAAGAAGGAGCCAGTCCCCCTTCCGGCAACCGTCCAGGCCTCCGCCCCGGCCGTGGCGAAACCTGCGCCCGCCGCCGCAACGGTTGCCGCAGCGCAGGCGCCGGCTCCCCAGCGCCAGGTCTCCGTCGGCAGCGTCACCATCCAGAACGGGACCCTCGCCTTCACGGACAACCACCTGCCCCAGACCTTCAACAGCACCTTCTACAACCTGGGCGGACGGGTCAGCGGGCTGACCTCCGAAGAATCGAAGTTCGCGGACGTCGACCTGCGCGGCAACCTGGAAAACCACTCGCCGATGCAGATCACCGGAAGGCTCAACCCGCTGCGGGACGACCTCTTCGTCGACCTCAAGGTGTCCTTCCGCGATATCGAGCTCTCCCCGGTGACGCCGTATTCCGGCACCTACCTCGGCTACGCCATCGACAAGGGGAAGCTGTTCCTCGATCTCAAGTACCTCATCGAGAGAAAGCAGCTCACCTCCGAGAACAAGGTGTTCATCGACCAGTTCACCTTCGGCAAGAAAGTGGAGAGCAGCCAGGCGACCAGCCTCCCGGTCCGACTCGCCGTCGCCCTCCTCAAAGACCGCAAGGGGGAGATCCATCTCGACCTCCCGGTGACCGGCCGCACCGACGACCCGCAGTTCAGCATCTGGGGCCTGATCGGCCAGGTGCTGAAGAACCTGCTGGTCAAGGCGGCCACCTCCCCCTTCGCCCTGCTCTCGTCGCTTGGCGGCAGCGGACAGGATTTCAGCGTCATCACTTTCCCCCCCGGCTCCAGCGACTTGCCGGCAGACGAGGAAAAGAAGCTGACCCAACTGGCCAAGGTGCTGGCGGACCGCCCGGGGCTCAAGGTGGAGATCAAGGGATTCGTGGATAAAGGAAAAGATCCGGAGGGGTATCGGCAGGAGCTGCTGACGCGCAAGGTTAAGAACGAGAAGTTCCTGCACCTGGTCAAGGAGCAGCAGACCAAGGAAGGCGACAGCGGCGCGAACGTCCAGCTCTCTGCGGAAGAATATTCGAAGTTTCTGAAGGCGGTCTACAAGAAGGAGAAGTTTCCCAAGCCGCGCAACGCCCTGGGGATGGTGAAGGACCTCCCCGACAACGAGATGAAGAAACTGATCGTCGCCAACACCGTGGTCGGGGAGAACGAGCTGCAATCGCTGGCGCGGGAGCGTAGCGCCAACGTGATCAACTACCTGGTCACCAAGGGGGGGCTGCCGCCGGAAAAGCTGTTCCAGGCCAGTGACAACATCTACCAGGCGCCGGAAAAAGAATCCGCTACCCGCAGCCGCGTCGAGTTCAACGCCATCGCGAGATAAGCAGAGGCTGCATCACCGCCCAGGTAGCTACCGTTTCTTTTTCTTCTTCCGGGTAACCCTCTTGCCGTGGTCACCATGATCGTGCTGCGGCTCGACGGTCGGCTGCTGGCCGCTTTTCATGAACATGAACGGAATGATGACCACGGCGAAGAACGCCAGGATCGCCGCCAGGGCAATTAGTGGTGTCGACATAGTGTCCCTCCTTCAAAACATGTAAATGCTCCATCCGCCGCCGGTGAGTCGTATCCCTTACACGGCGGGGGGGCTGGCCTGCCTTTGTTTTCTTCCCTTGCGCAAGTTGGCGCGCGCTTCCTCAGCCAGTTTCAGATAGCTCTCCCGGATCGACTCGAGATCTTTCTCGTCCAGTTCCTCCATGTTGAGCAGTGCGTTGTTCGCCCCCTCCAGCGACCGGATGATCTCGTCCAACTTGAGCTGAGTGGCCGCGGAATCGCGGTTCTGGGTGTTCTGAATCACGAAGACCATCAAAAAGGTGATGATGGTGGTGCTGGTATTGATGACCAGCTGCCAGGTATCGCTGAACTTGAACAAGGGCCCGGTGACGGCCCATACCGCGATGATGGCGAGGGCGAAGATGAAGGAGGACGGGTGTCCCGAGCTATGGGAGGCCCAGGTGGCGAAGCGGCTGAAACGGGACATGTGTTGTTCCATGACTCCTCCTGTCCATCGGTCTGCCGGGGACCGGCAAGCCTCTCTCCCGGCGCCCGGTTATTTGCCCTTTGCCTTGCCTGCCGGCAGTGGTTTGGCCGGAGCGCCGCTCTCCCTGGCGGCCTCGCCGCTCCTGAAATTGCCGCTCGCCTCCTGGTCGCGGCGGACGATGGCCGCCACCTCTGCATCGCTCAGTTCCGGGTCCCTGCGGGCGTCGACAACCACCCACAACCCGTCGCGCTGCTCGCAGGTGATCAGGAAGGCCCAGTGCCGGGACTGGTCATCGGAAAGGATGATGTGCTGGACGGGGAGCCCGTCACTGACATTGGGGTCGAGGGAAAGATCCTTTTGGTGCACCCGGAAAAACTGGGAGGCGGCGCCCCCCTTGCCGAACAGCTGGTCCCGAAGCGCCATTGCGCGCTCCCTGCTGTAACGGATGCGGGTGGTGCGGTACAGGTCGGTCAAAGGGCCGCCGTTGGCCAGCGCCAGGATGTACTGGTTGGCGGCGCTCCCCGGGCCGTAAGCGGACCCGATCCGGCTCTGGGGGAGTTCGGCAACGAAGGAGATCCGGTGCGCGACCGGCGTGGTGCTCTCGGTGCTGATCCGGATCAACCCGCGCCGGGCCTTACGGATGCGGGCGAGGTCGGTTATGGAGATCATCGACGTCTCAATCAGTTGCGCCCCATGTTGCGGTGCGACGCTTTTGCGGGACCAGGGCCCCACTGCGGCGGCGTCCTTTCCGGGGAGCTCGACGGCATCCTCGATCAGCAGCGGACCGGTCGAACCGATGCGGATGTAGCCGGGGCCATCTTCGGCCGCCACAACGTACCAGTTCTTGGTCCCCGCCACGATGACACCATCCACCGGCGCGCCCCCGACCTTCAAGGCCCGGGCGGTCCCGAGCGAGTTGTTGGCGCTGGTGACGGCAAGCGGCTGCCCGGTCGCAGCGGCAGGAGTTACCGCTTCGTCCGCCTCAACCGTTATCCCCGGCTCCAGCCACCATGCTGTCACCGCACCTGCGGCTGGAGTCAGGAAGAGCGAGAACATGACCGACATGACAACGTTGACCATCCACCTTTTCATAATCCCCCCTGTCATCACACGCTTGTCACACCGCCTTCGGCAGGCGCAGCATATCACGCACCGTTAATTACTATCAATGTAAATATGTTGCCCCTTCTCCTGCCATTCCCGCCCTCATCCCGGCAGCTGCTGGCTGCGTGGACATCGCCCCCACGCCCGATATACTTGGCGCGTCCCGCTGCCGCATGTTCACACCCTGCCCGGGAGGTATCCATGACCAGCAGAAGAGTTTCGCTGCCACTGTCTGCCGCACTCTGTGCCATTGCCGCTTGCATCGGCTTTTTTAGCAGTGCCGGCAAGGCTCATGCCGCGCCCGCGGAAAGCGCCGGCTTTCCTGACAAGCTGACGCTGACGCCGGTAGTCAAGGGGCTCAAGCAGCCCACCGCAATCGTCAGCGCAAGAGACGGCAGCAAACGGCTTTTCGTGCTCGAGCAGGCAGGCAGGATCAGGATCATTCGCAACGGCGTACTCGATCCGGCCCCGTTCCTCGACATCACCGCGCTGGTGAAGTCCGGGGGTGAGCGGGGACTGCTCGGCCTCGCCTTCCCCCCCGACTTCGCCTCCCGCAAAACCTTCTACGTCGACTACACCAACAGGACCGACATCGGCAACACGGTCATCGCCAGCTTCAAGGTGGGTGAGCACCCGGACCGCGCCGATCCGGCCAGCCGCAAGGAACTGCTCACCATCGTCCAGCCCTACGCCAACCACAACGGCGGCCAGCTCGCCTTCGGACCGGACGGAATGCTCTACATCGGCATGGGTGACGGCGGCAGCGGCGGCGACCCGCACGGCAACGGGCAGCGTCTCGACACCCTGCTCGGCAAGATCCTGCGCATCGACGTGACCTCGGACGCGTCTTCCTACCGGCTGCCCAAAAACCCATTCGGCAACGAGATCTGGGCCTATGGCCTGCGCAACCCCTGGCGCTTTTCCTTCGATCGCGGCACCGGCGACCTCTACATCGCCGACGTCGGCCAGGACGAGGTGGAAGAGATCGACTTCCAGCCCGCCGGTTCCGGGGCCGGCGCCAACTACGGCTGGAACATCATGGAAGGGGACCGCTGCTTCAAAAAGCCCGACTGCAAGAAATCCGGTCTCACCCTCCCCGCCGCGGCCTACCGCCACGACAAAGGCGACTGCTCGGTCACCGGCGGTTACGTCTACCGGGGCAAGGCAGAGGCGTTGCGCGGCACCTACCTGTACGGGGATTTCTGCAGCGGCCGCATCCGGGGGTTGCGCAGGGTCGGCGGCAAGTGGCAGACCAAGCTCCTGATCGATACTCCCTATGCCATCTCCACCTTCGGCGAGGACGACGACGGCGAACTCTACCTCGCCGACTACGGCAGCGGCACCATCTACCGGATTTCCTTACCATGATCGCATACGAATATATTGCGCATCAGCAATACACCATATAGAATGCCTATGGGTGCGACGCTGGTCTACGCCAAAAAGGAGGTCTACAATTCGGGGTTGGTCGTGGAAGCGGTGATTTGGCAGCTCCCACAGCCGACGGCGGAGCGACCACACGGCTTAAAGTACCGTTTGTACTGCGGCCACAGCGGCAAATGCATCGTCCGTTACGACAATGAGACTGGCAAAGGCGACCACGTGCACTACGGGAGACATGAGAAGGGTTATTGCTTCTCCTCGCTCCAGCGCCTAATTCAGGACTTTTATAACGACGTAGAAAGGCTGGCAGGAGACCTTTTATGACCAAAGCAATCATCGGCATAGCGAATTTCAAAGATACACACAACGAATTGCTGGATATTGCCGCACGCCTCGACAGCGGGGAACGACTTCCCGACGCGGATTACCAGCTCAACTTCGCAACGGCGTCGCAACTCTTCAGTGAAATAACTCCGAAGAGGCTGGAACTTCTTGACGCTCTGAAGCGAACCGGCCCTCAATCGGTCTACCGTCTGGCCAAGACGCTGCGACGGAACTACAGCAATGTCCACAGTTCAGTGGTTGGCCTGCTGGGACTCGGGTTGATCGCTAAAGATGCCAACGACAAGGTTTATGTCCCTTGGGATGATGTGGAGATACACGTATCTCTCTCAAGATCGATTGCAGCATAGTTCCGGAGCCCCTGATGTCCCTACGCAGCCTGCGCATCCTGACCGCCATCGCCAGCAAAGGAAGTTTTGCCGCGGCGGCGGAACAGCTCTGCCTGACCCAATCCGCCATCAGCCTGCAGATGAAGAACCTGGAAGAAGAACTGGGCGTGCCGCTCTTCGAACGCACCGGCCGGGGCACCAAGCTGAACCTGAACGGGAAGCTGGTGGTGGAACGGGCCCGCGAGATCTTGGAGCTCTACGACGGCATCAAGACCGAGCTGTCGCCATCAGCGGCGATCCGGGGGGTGCTGACGCTGGGCGCAGTCCCCACGGTGATCACCGGGCCGCTCCCCCCCGTCCTGGGACGCCTGCGCAAGGACCACCAGGAGATGCAGGTGCGGCTGGTCTCCAGCCTGTCGGCGGAACTGGTGCGGCAGGTTCAGGAGGGGGACCTCGACGCGGCCCTCACCACCGAGCCTCCCTTTGCCGTCCCGGCGCAGTACCAGTGGCGCCCCTACGACGAGGAACCCTTCTTCGTGGTAGCGCCCAAGGGGAGTGGAACCGCCACCGTTGCCGATCTCTTCCAGGCCTACCCCTTCGTGCGCTTCGACAAGACTGCCTGGGCGGGAGCGTTGGTGGACGGGCAGCTGCTGGCGCAGGGGATCCGCCCGCGCGAGGTGATGGAGTTCGATTCGCTGGAGGCTGCGCTGAGCCTGGTGGAAGAGGGACTGGGCATCGCGGTCATGCCGCTGAACCGGCGCCGGCTCCAGGAGGCGCAAAGGCATTTCACGCTGACGCCGTTTGGCTCTCCCCAGTTGGTCAGGAGGGTCGGCATGTACCAGAAGCGCCGTCATCCGCGTCTCGCGCTGACGCAGCTGGTGCTGGACGAACTCTGCCGCGAGTGCGGCTACTTAAAAAATACTTGAGTGTGGCGCAAGTATTATGAACTTTTTGCTAAAGTGACACCGTGCTACCCTGCTTCCACTGCCACAGAGAAGGAGAGTAGCCTTGAGTACCATAGTAAACGCCCTCACCCCCGTGCTGTCGCTGATCCTGGCGGGCTTCCTGATCAGGCGCAGCGAGTTCCTGTCCCCTTCCTTCTGGCCCTCGGCCGAGCGTCTCACCTACTTCCTGCTCATGCCCGCGGCCCTCATCCACAGCCTGGCGGGAAAGAAAATCGGCTCGCTCCCCTGGTTCGGCATCCTCGTCACCGTCGAATGGGTCGTCGCCGCCAGTGCGCTCCTGGTCATCCTGTGGGGCGCGGCCAACCGACGCATGGGAGGCGGCGTCTTCACCTCGCTGTTCCAGGGGGGGGTCCGCTTCAACACCTTCGTGGCGCTGGCGCTGGCCGAAAGCCTGTTCGGCAAGGAGGGGCTGTTCCTGGCGGCCCTGGGGGCGGGTTTCATGATCGTCCTCATCAACGTGCTCTGCGTCTCCGCCTTCTCCTTGACCGTCGGCAGCGGCGGCGGGCTCGACCTCAGGCGCCTGGGCGCCGACCTCGCGCGCAACCCGCTCATCATCGGCTGTCTGCTGGGGATCGGCATCAACGCTTCGGGGTGGCAGCTCCCCGCCGCCATCGACGGCACGCTCGCCCTGGCCGGCAAAGCCGCTTTCCCGGTGGGGCTCATGGCGGTGGGGGCGGCCTACCGGGCCGGCGACCTGGCCCGCCACTGGCAACCTACGCTGGTCAGTTGCGGCATCCAGTTTCTCTGCAAACCGGTGCTGGCGTGGTGGGTCGCCGCGGCAACCGGCCTGTCCGGCGCCGCGGCCGGGGTGGTGCTGCTCCTGTTCAGCGTCCCTACTGCGCCCACAGCCTACATCCTCTCCCGCCAGATGGGCGGCGACCACGACAGCATGGCCTCCATCATCACCGCGCAAACCTGTCTTTCCTTCTTCACCCTCCCGGTCACCCTATGGGTGCTACTCTGAACAGGTAACAAGCGCCCGCCAAGGACCGAGGTCGTCCGCTCCGGGAACCGCTGCCAGCTCCCTCCTTGCCACCTTTTCACTTAATGATGCGTCGCAAAGGCGGTGCCGAGGCATCATTTCGACGCTCTGGCCCTGGCTTGATGAGCCTTGCCGTTATCAGGCGCCGCCCCTTACTTAAGTCGAATGGAAATGATCCGATACGGTGGGTGGGTGGAAAAATTGCTTCATTATCCGGCGCACAGCATCCTGAACGGTAGGAGAAGCAGATGTTCGAAAATGTGAAGGTGATCCTGGCCGACGACGACCCCCTCAACCTCGACATGCTCGAAACGATGCTGCAGCAGTTCGAGTGTACCCTCATCAAGGCAGGCAACGGCCAGGAGGTGATCGATGCCATCTCCGCCCACCCCCAGGTGGACCTGGTGGTCATGGACCTCAACATGCCGGTGTTGCATGGCTACGACGTGTTGCGTCGGATCAAGCAGGACGTGCATTGGCACGACATACCGGTGGTCGTGGTAACCGCGGACAGCAAGGAGGTGGCCAACGTGCTGGAGCTGGGGGCCAACGACTTCCTGGGCAAGCCGTTCAACCTGTGCGAGACGCGCCACCGGGTCATGAACCAGATCCGCAACAAGAGGCTGGCCGATTTCGCCAAGGATACCAACGCGGTGCTGGAGGTGGAAGTGGCCAAAAGGACCGCCGCCCTGCAGCAGGCGCTGGCCAAGGCGATACAGACGGAGTACGAGATTTCACTGCGCCTGGGGCGGGCGGCCGAGTTCAGGGACCAGGAGACGGGATCGCACCTGAAGTGCATCAGCCAGCTTTCCAAGCGGCTGGGGCAGTTGGCAGGCATCCCCGGCGACCAGTGCGACATCCTCTACTTCGCTTCGCTGCTGCACGACGTGGGTAAGATCGGCATCCCCGACTCGATACTGCTCAAGCCGGGCAAACTGGCGCCGGAAGAGTTCGCGACCATGAAGGAGCATACCGTGATCGGCGGAAAGATCATGTCCGGGGCCCGGGACTACCCGGTGATCGAGGCGGGGCGGGTCATCGCGCTGCAACACCACGAAAAATGGGACGGCACCGGCTACCCGTACGGGCTCAAGGGTGACGAGATCCACATCTTCGCCCGGGTGGTCTCCATCGTGGACGTCTTCGATGCCCTGCTCACCGAGAGGGTCTACAAGAGGGCCTTCAGCATCGAGGAAAGCATGGGGATCATGATGGACGAGACCGGCAAGGCCTTCGATCCGCAGCTGCTCGAACTGTTCTTCAAGCACGTTGAAGAGTTTCACGCACTCCAGCAGACCATCCACGCCGATACGCTCCCCATCACCAGCATCACGGAAATGATCCGTTAGCCTGCGCCGTGCGCGACGGGCCGGCCCCGGGGCGGGTGCGCCGCTGCCGTCCCGCGCCGGCGCAGAGGCGCCGCTTACCGTCGCCGCGTCGTGGTCCGGACGCGCTGCAGCTTCTGCCCCAGGTCCGCGAGGCGGTAGGGTTTCTGGATGAACCCGGCCAAGCCCCTGCCGGTGAACCTCTCGGTGATCTCCTGCTCGCTGTAGCCGCTGGAGAGGATCACCTGCACCTGGGGGTCCAGCGCGCGCAACAGCTGCAGGGCCTGCTCGCCGTCCATGTGCGGCATGGTCAGGTCGAGGATCACGCAGTCCACCTCGTCCCCGCGCTGCTGGAAAATCTCGACGGCGGCCGAACCATCTTCGGCGGTCAGCACGCTGTAGCCAAGGCTCTCCAGCATCTCCCGCCCCAGGCTGCGGATCGCCTCCTCGTCGTCGACCAGCAGCACGGTACCCGAGCCGCACGCGGCGACGCCGGTGTGCTGCTGTCGCGCGGGGGGGCGAAGCTCCGTCGCCTGGTACGCCGGGAGGTATACCCTGAAGACCGACCCCTGCCCCGGTTCGCTGTGCACCTCGATGGTACCCCGGTGCCCCCGGACGATCCCCAAAACGGCGGCCATGCCCAGGCCCCGTCCGGTGAACTTGGTGGTGAAGAAGGGATCGAAGATCTTGTCCAGGGTATCCCGGTCCATGCCGCAGCCGTCGTCCGCCACCTCGACGTAGACGTAGAGTCCCTCCTGGAGCCGGTCCGTGAGCCACAGCCGGGACAGCGCCGCTGCGTCCAGTGTGCTGGTCCCGGTCCGGACCAAGATCACCCCGCTGCGGTCGCCGATCGCCTCGGAGGCGTTGATGACCAGGTTCATGATCACCTGGCGGATCTGCGTCGCGTCCACCTCCAGCAGGGGGAGGTCGCCGGCGAGCTCCAGGCGCATCTCCGCCTTCTTGGAAATGGAGACCTCCAGCATGTGGCTCATCTCCGTGATGATGGCGTTGACGTCCAGCACCTCGATGACGAAGCTCCCCTTGCCGGAGTAGGCGAGCATCTGCTGGGCCAGGTCCGCCGCGCGCTGCGAGGACTTCTCTATGTTGTGCAGGTTGGTGCGCACCGGCGATTCCTGCGGCAGCCTGAGCAGCGCCAGTTCGGCGTTGCCCATGATCGCCATCAGGATGTTGTTGAAGTCGTGGGCGATCCCCCCCGCCAGCACGCCCAGGCTCTCCAGCTTCTGGACGTGCAGGATCTGGGCTTCCATCTGCGTTTTCTCCTGCGCCAGGCGCCGTTCATCGGTGACGTCGCGCCCCACCACCAGCAGGTGCTTCTTGTCCTTCATGAGCAGTCGGGACAGGCTGTAGGACATGGCGACCTGCCTGCCGAAGCTGGTCGTGAGATCGACATCGCGCACCCGGGCCACGCCGTCCTCCAGCACCTTTTCGGCGACCACCAGCAGGCCGCTTTCCTGCCATGAGCGCAGGGTGCGGAAATTCTGTTCCTGCATCGCCTCCACCTGTCCCCCGGCGATCTCCGCCGTGGCCTGGTTCAGCAGGATGCACTGCCCCGAATCACCGTCGAAGATGCGGATCCCCATGGGGGAGTAGCGCATCAGCGATTCGAACAGCAGCAGGTTCTCGCGCCGCTCCTCCTCGCTCTTTCTGTGCTCGGTGATGTCCCTGGTAATCCCCAGCAGCGATACGATTTCGCCGTGATCGTTGCGGAAGGGCACCGCATGGGTGTCCAGCCAGATCCGCCTCCCCTTGAGCCCGGTCGCCTCGAAAACGAGGTTGCCGACCGCGCCGCGGAAGACGTTGCGGGTCAGCTCGATGAAGGCGTCGCGGTATTCAGGGGTGACCAGGGCATACATGCACTCCCCCTGCACCTGGGCCAGCGAATCCGCCTCGATCATGGCAAGGCCGGCATGGTTCATCATCTCCAGGCGCCCCTCCCGGTCGAGCAGTTTCACGCACTCCGGCTCGGTCTGGATGATGGTGTTCAAAAAGGCCTCGCTGCGGGCCAGGGCGTCCTCCCTGGCGCGCAACTGCTCCGCCATGGCGTCGAAAGTCCGCGCCAGGCTTCCCAGCTCCCCCCCCACCACCAGGGCGGAGACCCTGACCTGGGCATCCCCTCCGGCCAGCCGTTCCGAGGCATCCTCCAGAGCCCTGATGCGGTCTCCGATGCAGCGCTTCCCGATCAGGATGGCGCAGCCGCAGGCCAGGAGCAGGACCGAGGAAAGCAGCAGCATGCTGCGGGTCAGCGCCCGGTTGGCGTCCCGGGTGGCGACCTCTATCGGGATCCCGGCGGTGACGTACATGTAGGGGGTGGCTTCCCCCGGCAGCCGCAGCTTGCGGTAGGAGATGATCCTGCGGTCCCCCTGGAGCCCGGCGCGGATCTCGGTGCCGATTTCAGGTCCCTGCTGAATTCTGTGAAACGCCTCTGCAGGGTAGGACTTGCCGACGTAGCGCGCGTGGTCGATGCCCCGGGCCAGGATGATCCCCTCGTGGTCCAGGATCACGAAGCTGAACCCGCTGGGGAGGCTCATCTGCTGCAGCAGGTGCTGGTAGTTGCCGATGTTGATGCTGACCCCGATCACCCCGACGCTCCGCCCGTCCTGGTCCTTGAGCGGGTAGCCGAGGTTGAAGATGGGCTTGGTGATGATCCGGCTCACGATGTACTCGCCCGAGGAGAGCCTGCCGCTGGTCATCGCGCTCTTGAAAAAGCGCCTGGTGCTGAGGTTGAGGGGCTGGCTGACCGGTACCGCGCTTGCCCACATCATCCCCCGGCGGTCCGAGATGGTGATGTTGGCGTACATCGGGTTCAGCTTGAGCAACTCCCTCAGGATTTGTTCCACCCTGGCCTTGTCCCGCTCCTTCACCTCGGGAAGCTGTGCCAGCGAGGCCACCAGCTGCTCGGCTGCCACCACCAGGTTGCGCTGCTCGGTGGCGATCCTCTCGCTCAGCTGCAGGGTCTCCTGCCGCGCCTGGTCGAGCATGGTGTTGCGGAACTCGATGCCGGAATACAAAATGACGCCGGCCGCGGGCAAGGCGACCACGAAGATGATGAGCAGCAGCAGAAACCGGATCGATAACAAGGACGGGCGGAACATCATACCTCGCTTGGTTCAATGAAACGCGACATTGACAAAATGCTCCCAAAGGTTCTATGTATCTTAGCAGAAATTAAAGTCACTCTAAATGTGACAATGCGAAAAACAGGGTGCCATATGTCATTACTTCTCTGCTCTGGTACAGTCCACGGCATCGTACTGCCGCTAACGCCGACATGCAGTGTCATGTTGACATCGTGCGAGGTAGCGTCGTGAACGTCTACCGCGAGTGGTGTCTGCCTCATCTCACCAACTGCGTCTGCGGGCTGAGGGCGCTGGCGCGGCAACGGGCGCTGATCGTGCCGCTGGCGCGAGGGCGGGTGCTGGAGGTGGGAATGGGGACGGCCCTGAACCTCCCCTTTTACGACAGGGAGAAGGTGAGCTGCATCTGGGGGTTGGAGCCGTCACCGGGGATGCGCAAGGCGGCGGAGAAAAACGTGCGCCGCAGCGGTCTGCAGGTGCGCTGGCTCGACCTGCCGGCCGCGACCATCCCGCTGGCCGACGAAAGCGTGGACACCGTGCTGTTGACCTTCACCGTGTGCAGCATAAACGACTGGAGTGGGGCGTTGGCGGAGATGCGGCGCGTGCTGGCGCCGCAGGGAAGGCTGTTGTTCTGCGAGCACGGCGCCGCGCCCGATGCCGGCGTGCTCCGCTGGCAGGAGCGGATCACGCCGTGGTGGAAACACGTAGCGGGGGGATGTCACCTCGACCGCCCCATCCCGCGGCTGATCGCATCGTCAGGGTTCAGGGTGGCGGCGCTCGATGCGGGATACGCGGCGGGGGTGCCCAGGCTGGCCGGATATACCTATCGCGGCTGCGCGGAAAAGGGGTGAGGTCACGGGCGCGCCTCGTCCCACATGGCGCGCAGCCGGTCGGCGCTGTACTTGAGGAAAGCCGGGTCGGGGGTGAAGACTTCCAGCGTGATGGTGCCGTCATAGCCGGCACGCTTCAGGGTGGCGAGATGCCTGGCTACGTCGATGGTCCCCGCGCCGAGCGGGAGGTGGAGGTCGGCGTCCCCCCCCTTGTTGTCGTGCAGGTGGACGTGCAGCAGGCGGGAGCCGAAACGCTCGATGATCTCGTCGGCGCTGCTCGTTTTCAGCATCAGTTCGGTATGGCCGATGTCCAGGTGCAGCCCCAGTTCCGGCAGCGGGTCGAGCAGTTCCGCCAGTTGCGCCGCGGTGTTGAAGTTGCGCGGCAGGTTCTCGACCATGACCCGCACCCCGGTCCCCTGCGCCGCCGCCATCACGTCGGCCAGGCTCTTCAGGTTCTGCCCGATGACGAAGTCCCGGTCGTGCATCGGCGCATGGGCGTCCGGGTGTATGTTCATGACGCAGGCCCCCAGCTGGGAGAACACCCGGACCGAGTGCGTCAGCGCCTCGACCGCCGCACGCCGCACATCCTCGAAGGGGTGGGCGATGGGGAGATAGTAGGCGGTATGCCCTACGATCCCCATGCCGGTCTCGGTGAGTGCGCGGGCCACCTCCTGCACGTCGCACTGCCACCATCCCGCCTCGGGGGGCTCCAGGGTCAAGTCGATGAAGTCCAGCCCCATCTCGGCAAAGCGGCGGATTTCCTGGGCGGGATTCTGGCGCGGGTGGTTCATGGCTCCGATCTTCATGGCAGTCCTCCCGGAAAAAGGTGCTCACCCTTCATCAGGGCCACCCGGTCGCGGTCTATCTCCGGTGCGTCGGACCAGGGGGGTACCAGCCCCAGGGGGGCCCAGATCGACTCGGGGAACCTGCAGACGTGGCCGGGGCAGAGCCAGCGCAGCACCCCCACCACGCCCCCCAGGAGCAGCCGGTCCTCGTCCAGATCGGCCAGCAGACGGTCCCACTCCATTTCGGCACCGCGGGCGTAGAGCAGGCTGATGATGTCCGGCCAGTCGGCGCGGTCGTTCCTGAGGATGTACAGCTTGGACCAGATCAGTTCTTCCACGGGGAGCAGACGGAAGGAGCTCCCCCGGACCTTCAGCTCCCACCCCCGGGTCACCCACGTCTCGTCCACGGAGGTCCTTCCGTTCAGCATCTTCCAGAGGAAATCGAGGATGTAGCCGTCACGGAAACTGCGATAGCTCCAGGTGGGGTCATAGGGGACGGCGGTGTACTCGGTGAAGCGGAGCTCCCGGCTGATGGCCATCACCTCCGCGCTGTGCTGCTCCATGATGTAGATGTCCATGTCCTTGGTGTTGCGGACACAGTCCGAGTAGGCGGAAACAGCGAGCCCGCCGCCGACGGCGAAGGGGATGCCGCGCCTGGTGGTCTCCGCGATGAACTCGGCATAGACCGCCCATTGTGCCGGCGGCACCAGGGCTGTCATGATTTCGGAAGCCTTTTCCGGACCCGCTGGTGCTCGCACCCTCCCCCCCCGGCTACATTGGCGCGTTATAATCGACCAGGGATTTATACCATCCTTCGCGCGTTAATGCACCTCCCGTCGTTGCGTTACCGGCCTCCCCTCACTCGGCTTTGGCAAGGCAACTCCGCAACACCTCCCGCAGGGCCGACAGTTTGTACGGTTTCTGAATGAAGCCGGCCACTCCCTTACCCGCAAATTTCCGGGTGACTTCGTACTCGCTGAAGCCGCTGGACATGATCACCCGCGCTTGCGGATCGATGCGGCGCAGCTCCCGGAAACACTGCTCCCCGTCCATCTGCGGCATGGTGAGGTCGAGAACGACCACCGCCAGATCCTGCCTGGCCGCGTAGATCTGCACCGCCTCGCAGCCGTCCGCCGCGGTCAGCACCTCGAATCCCAGTTCGCGCAGCATGTCGGCGCCGATGCGGCGCACCGTCTCTTCGTCGTCCACCAGCAGTGCCGTGCCGCTGCCGTGCCAGGCCTCCCCCTGCTCCCTGCGGGACTCCTGGTCGTCGGCCTCTTCGATGGGCAGTCCGCTCGCCGGCAGCAGCACCTTGAAATTGCTCCCCCGTCCCGGCTCGCTGTAGACCTTGATGGCGCCCTGGTGGCCGCGGATGATCCCCAGCACCGCCGCCATGCCCAGGCCGCGGCCGGTGAACTTGGTGGTGAAAAAGGGATCGAAGATGCGCGCGATGGTCTCGCCGTCCATACCGCAGCCGGTGTCCGAGACCTCCAGGAAGACGTAGAGCCCCTCCGGCGCGGGGTCGGTGAGCCAGGTGTCGAGCAGGTACTCCCTGCTGCACTCCATGGTCCCGGTGCGAACCGAGATCTCCCCGGTGGCGTCGCCGATCGCCTCGGAGGCGTTGATGACCAGGTTCATGACGATCTGGCGTACCTGGGTGGCGTCCACCTCCACCAGCGGCAGCGGCCGGCACAGGTCGTAGTGCAGGGTGACCTTTTTGGAGATGGAGACCTCCAGCATGTGCCCCATCTCTTCCACCAGGCGGTTCAGATCGGTCGGCTCGACGACGAAGGTCCCCTTGCCGGAGTAGGCGAGCATCTGCCGGGCCAGGTCCGCCGCCCTGAGCGCCGCCTGCTCGATCCTTTTCACGTTCTCCAGGGCGGCCGCCTCGCGGGGGATGCGCATCAGGGCCAGCTCGGCGTTGCCGATGATGGCGGTGAGGATGTTGTTGAAATCGTGGGCGATGCCGCCGGCAAGTACTCCCAGGCTCTCCAGTTTCTGGGCATGCAGCAGCTGCTGCTCCATCTTTTGCCGCTCCGCCTCCGCCTGCTTGGCGCCGGTGATGTCCTCCACCACCTCGATGAAGCCGGAAGGAATCCCGGCGAGGCCGACCAACGGCACCGCGTGGATGCGCACCGAGATGCGGCTTCCGTCGGCTCGGATCCCTTCCGTCTCGACGACGGCGACAGTACCGGTCTCCATGGCGATGACGCCGGGACAGTGAGGACACCTCTCCTCCCGCCCCTCGAACTCCCGATAGCAGTGGCGCCCCTGGTACCATTCCGGCGGACGCCCCAGCAACTCGGCCTGGGAGCGGTTGATGGTCCTGATCCGGTTTTCGTTGTCGATGAGCGATATCCCCAGCGGGACGTTTTCCACCAGGGTCTTGTACAGGTTCTCGCTGGCGAGCTGCCTCGACTCCGCCCTGCGGCGACCGATGATGGCGTTGGCCAGCAGCACTGAGATGGTCGCGAACAAAAGCAGCAAGCCCAGTATCATCCAGAAGGCCTGCTTGTTGATGGAGTAGGCGTTCTGGGGCCGGTTGATCACCGTGCTCCCTTTGGGGAGGGTTTTAGTGCTGATGGAGAACCGCTCCAACTGCTGGTAGTCGAAGATCAGCTTGTTGGCCTGGTGGGTCTGCACCGCGATCGCCCCCGGCCTTTCCCCGTTGAGCACCCGCAACGCCAGTTCGGCCCCCAGTTCTCCCTGGGCCCTGTTGCTGACCAGTTCGCCGCCGACGATCCCCTTGCCGATAAAGAAGGACCAGAAGGAATAGATCGGCCCCGATGTCGCTGCCCGGATGCGCTTGATGCTGTCATCGGGAAGCAGTGCGAAGCCGCTTTTGTCTTTCACAAAGCTGTAGATGAAGACCAGGCGGCCGGGAGGCAGCGCCCGCAGCTTGACCGTCAACTCCTCGATGGGGATGTCGTCCCAGAAAGTGAAACGGGCCCGGGCCTGGTACGCCGGTTCGAGCCCCTTCAGTTCCCTGCGCACGCTCTTGCCGGTCTCGTTTTGGGGACTGCCGACAAAGACGATCTCCTGCGCCGCTGGATGGAATAAGAGCGCGATGTCGATGGTCTTGCCGAAGGAAGGGTGTTCGGTGACGCCGGTGATGTTGCTGTCGCCGGCAATCATGTCGGGGGTGAAGTCGTTGATGCCGCAGAAAACCACGGGGAGGCCGGCGAATAAATCGCGCCGGTGCCGCTCAACGAAAGTGAGGGCATCGTTGTCGACGGCCAGTACCAGGTCAAAGCGCTTTCCGGCTAGCTTGTGGGCGAAAACGGCGTCGAGAACGTCGGTGAGGTAAACGGGGTCGGAGTACTGCTTGGCATCGAGGTATTCGAACTGCAGTTGGACCTGGTCCGAGTATTTTTTGAATACCGCCAGCATCCCCTCGGTCTCTTCGGCGGTGACCCTGAAGTGCGGGTCGTACGAATGCAGTACCAGGACTTTTTTGGCAACCGAGGCATCGGCTGGGAGTGACAGGAACAAATGGGATAACAGGCAAAGGCACAAGGTGAGGCACGACAGGATACGTTTCGCCATTATGTGCTCCGGTGCCAGAAGGAGAAAAGGAAGGCTTTCTTATATTTAGACACTGTAATACTACCAGATATGACAGACGGTCACGGATGCGGAAAATCGTAATTCCTTGTGCCAGACTACCTAGTGTCTGCCGGCTCTGCCCGTCTGGGTGTAGGCTGCCCCCCGGGAGCCTCGCCGTTTTCCTTCCCATACGGTCGCAGCCTCAGATACTCCTTGCGCGCTTTTTTTGCCTGCCGCATCACGCCCGCTGAGCGCAGCGTGAAGACCGTGTCCATGGGCACGCCCCCGCTTGCCAGCACCTTGGCCGTCCAGGTGTTGCAGGTATGGGTGATGAGGTAGTCCCCCTCCGCCTTGAAGAAACGGTACTCACCGTGGGCGCCACCCTTCAACGGGTAGGGGCGCTGCGCCGGGTCGAGCTTGAAACTGGCGCGCAGGCTGTCCTTCAGGTGCTTCAGCCCCGTTTCTGACAACTTGAGCTCCACCAGGTCGGTGCCGCGGAACTCTTCAGCCGGGGTAGCCGGCATGGAGAAGACGTGCATGACGCTGGGATTTCTCCAGAACACCGCCTTCAGAAAGATCGGCACGGTCACCTTGTCCGCCTGGTAGAAATCGGCCTCTCCCCAGCCGAATTCGTAGTACCGCCCCGGGCGCAGGAACTCCTTGACGAAGCCCAACTCCTCGCCGAGCTCTTCCACCGGCAGCGCGATCCCCGCGTGCCAACCGTGGGCTATGACATAGATCGATCGCTCCTCCGCTTTGGTTGCCGGCAGGTACTTCCATTTGTCCCCGGCCGCGCAACCGCTCAGCGGCAACACCAGCAGCACCAGCCATATTATCGCCCCCCATCGACACGCTGGCTTCATCATGTGAACCTCCCTGATGCCGAGAGGTTCATCTTACCAAGGTGTTTCAAAGCGTCAACAGGGCCGGTTGCCATTGTCATTCTTCCCGCACCAGGGGCGTCACTATGAGGACGTGTTACTAAAATATATTTGACATTCAACCCTTTGAATGTATATTGGGCCACCTGGAGAACAGACAGAGGCGGCCCTGAATCACCCTCTTGTTGTGGAACAGATATGCCGACAATATGCCGAAAAGAGAGAACGTCTCCTTGATCGCAACGGCTGTGAGACATAACGCCAAGCCCTATGTGCGGCGATTGATAGCAGCAGCCCTGTCAGTGATCTACCTGCTCATCGCCTGTGGCCCGCTCGCGACTGCCGTCGTGCACGCCAATAAAGCGGTGTTTGCCTTTGCCCGTGAGTGTTCAGGCGACTGTTCCATCTGCGGATGCTCCCCCGAGAGCAGAGCGGCGCACACCTGCTGCTGCAGTCAAAAGCGGCAGCAACAGGCGCAAGAAGAAGCCACCCCGGACTGCTGCAAAAAAAAGCCGGTCAGCAAAAGAACATTCATAGCTTCCTGTGGCTGCCCCTGCGGTGATGTCGATGCGGTCGCCCTGTCGGACCTTTCCTGCTATGACGTCCTCCCCTATTACTTCACCGGTCATTCGGCCATTTTCCAGGCGGAACTCCGCCTTACGAACCACCCCGCACATCTTTACTCACGATTTACCGACCCGCCCGAGCCCCCTCCGCGACAAGCATAAGCCCGCTTACGCCTGAAACCTCGACAATGCCACCAAGTCTGCCCCAGCCTCTCTGCCGAAAATGCGGACAGCTGCGCCACGGGCACCGGTGCGCCATTCTCTACACGCGCCCGAGATAAGATCCTGGATGTACCGGCTCGCTCCGCGACTCCTCCGGGACCCGGTCCAGATGCCGGCGTCAGAGTCATAATTCCGCAGGAGGCCCCTGATGAGAATCTTGATTTTAGTGGCGGCGTGCCTCGCCTTTTTTACCGGATGCGAGAGTAACGTCGACACCAAAATAGGAGCACGTGCGCCAGCCATTGCCGGCGTCGACATCAATGCCGAGCCGGTGAATCTCCACCGGCTCAAGGGCAAGGTCGTTGTCGTCTATTTCTGGACGAATTCCTGCTGCGGCGAGAACGTGAAGCAACTGGAGCCCCTTTACCGACGGTACTCCCACGACAAGTTCGCCATGGTCGCTATCGGCGAGCTCTGTTCAAAAGAAGACGTTGCCGCGTACGCCAGGAAAAACGCCATCACCTTCACAATGCTGGCAGACGAAGGAGCCGGCATGTTGAAGCAGTACCAGGTACTCGGCTTCCCGACAGTTTTCATCCTGGACGGGAACGGGATCATCAGGGAGAAAGTTCTGGGAGCAATCCAGGCAGATACGCTGCAAAAACTCATCGACCGGCAGTTCAACATGCCAAATGCTGTCCCCGCCGGTCCTGAAAAGGACGATCCGCGGTGATGCGGATACTGCTTACCGGCCTTGCGGCCGGCAACTTCAATCAACCTGCGAACTACATGGAGGATAGTCATGAAAACGCTGTGTTTCGTTTTAATCCTGGTGCTGAATTTCATCGCTGCAGCTTTTGCGGCGGGGGGCGACATAGAGAGGCATCCGTCCTGTACCTACTGTGGCATGGATAGGGGCAAATTCGCCCACAGCAGGGTACTGATCGAATACGACGACGGCACCTCGTTCGGCGCTTGCAGCCTCCACTGTGCAGCGCTGGACCTGGCTAACAAGATCGACAAGGCACCAAAGACGATAACAGTCGGGGACTATCAGACCAAGGCACTGATCGATGCGGAAAAAGCGGTGTGGGTCCTTGGCGGGAAGAAAGCGGGTGTCATGACCGGTAACGCCAAGTGGGCGTTCGCTGGAAAAGGGGCTGCGGAGGGGTTCACCAAGGAAAACGGCGGCGCCATGGCTACCTTCGATGAGGCAATGAAAGCGGCCTACGAAGACATGTACCGCGACACCAAGCAAATCCGCGAAAGGCGCAAGATGAGAAGGTCGCAGATGCCTAAAGGTGGGCAATGATGGCCGGCCAACTTCGGTCAGGGCTGGCTTTGCTTATCGCCCTCATCATTGTCGGAGCTGCGCTTGCTTCAGCCGGCAGTCTTCAGCCCCACACAGTCGGCCCCAAAGACAAATGCCCCGTCTGCGGCATGTTCGTTGCCAAATTTCCCGGCTTCGCCGCAGAGATCCGGTTTGGAGACGGGAGCTCCGTCCATTTCGATGGAGCCAAGGACATGTTCAAGTACTATCTCTACCTGTCCCGCTACGCACCCGGCCGTAAAACGGCCGACATCGGAGCAGTCTTTGTCACCGACTACTATGACCTCACCAAGGTCAACGGCCTCTCTGCCTATTACGTCATGGGCAGCGATGTCTACGGCCCCATGGGACGAGAGTTGATTCCCTTCGGCAGTGAGTCCAAGGCGCGTGACTTCCGCAACGACCACCGGGGAACGAGGATAATCCGCCTCCGCGACGTCACACCGACGCTGCTGAACCAGCTCGACTGATGGCACCGCGACGCTCCACCATGTTCCTGGGAACGCTTGCCGCCCTGTTGCTGGGACTGGCTGGGATGCTCCTGCACGCCCGGGCCGAGGAACAGGTAGCACGGCAAGCGCTTGCCCGCAATGCGGCCCGGGTGAGGCAACTCCGGCTCACCGATCTCTGTCTTTGCACCGAAGCCAGCTACACCCGTCATCCGACCCTGACGGATTTCGCAACGCCCTTCCAGGACGCGCCCATGTCATGGGAGCATTTCCCTACCGGCGCGGTGATCCAACCTCCTCCCCACCTGGTGACACGACATGGCACACATGATTGAACGACACCGGCATATCATCGATTTCACCCTGGCCACGCTCTTGCGCCGTAAAGGGAAAAACGGGGGACTACTGCTGGTTTACACCCTGATCATCTTCGTCCTCGCCTCGGTTTTGTTCTTCACCGAGGCGATCAGGCGCGAGGCGATGCTGGTGCTTCAGGAGTCTCCCGAGATAATCGTTCAGCGCACCCAGGCCGGGCGCTACCAGACCGTTCCCATGTCCTGGTGCGCGGGAATCGGCAGCATCAACGGAGTAGGTTCGGCGCAGCCACGTTTATGGGGCTACCACTACGACCGAACGCGGCTTGCCAACTACACCTTCATGGTGCCGGCACAGGACCCTCCGGGGGCCGGCCACGTCGACCTCGGCGGTGCAGTGGCCCGCATGCTGGGCGCCGCGACCGGGGACACCGTAGCCTTTCAGGGACACGATGGCGCGCCCCGGGCCTTCACGGTCAGGAAGGTCCTGGAACAGGAGTCGCAACTGTTGACGGCAGATTTGGTACTGATTTCGGAACAGGATTACCGCCTTTTCTCGGGGGTCCCTGCAGACCAGGCCACCGACCTCGTCCTGCAGGTGCGCAACCCTCGGGAGTACGCGACCATCGTGGAGAAGATCACGAGGATGCATCACGACGCCCGTCCGATCCTGCGCAGCGAGATCCTGCGGACCTATGATGCCGTCTTTAGCTGGCGTTCCGGCCTGATGCTCGTCATCTTCAGCGCCGCGACACTGGCGTTTCTGATCTTTGCCTGGGACAAGGCGACCGGGCTTTCGGCCGAAGAACGCGCAGAGATCGGCATCCTGAAGGCGGTGGGCTGGGACACGTCCGATATCCTCCTGCTGAAATTCTGGGAGGGGACCGCCATCTCGCTTACCGCCTTCCTGGCTGGCACCATCCTCGCTTACCTGCACGTCTTCCACACCTCTGCGTCCCTTTTTGCACCGGTCCTCAAGGGATGGTCCACCCTGTACCCTTCCTTCCGCCTGCCCCCCTTGCTCGATTTTCAGCAGGTGGTCACGCTGTTCATCCTAACCGTCGTTCCCTACACCATCACTACCATCGTCCCCTCCTGGAGGGCGGCAACCATCGATCCCGACGCGGTCATGCGCTAAGGAGGCCCGTGTGATTTCGATACACAACATCAGCAAGGTCTTCAACGCCGGACGCCCCAATGAGGTCACCGCTGTAGGCGGTGTTTCGCTTGATGTGCGCATGGAGCAGACCACCATCCTCAAGGGACCAAGCGGCTCCGGGAAAACTACCCTGCTCGGACTGATCGGATGCATGGCCCGACCAAGTGCAGGCCGGATATTCCTCAAGCAGCGGGAGATCACCAGCCTGCCGGAGCGCTTCCTGACCGACATCCGCCGAACCACCTTCGGCTTCATCTTCCAGCAGTGCAACCTTATCAAGGGAATTACGGCCCTGGAAAACGTCATGCTCCCGGCCTATCCCACCGGAGAGAAATTTTCCACGCTGCGGGGCAGGGCACAGGCAACATTGGCCATGCTCGGCGTCGAAAAACGTGCGGAGGCAAAGATCGAATGGCTATCGGGCGGGGAAGCCCAGCGGGTGGCGGTTGCCCGCGCCCTCATCAACAATCCGGCGGTCATCATCGCCGATGAACCGACCGCGCACTTGGACACCAAGCTGTCGCTTGAGTTCATCGGCATCATGAGGGAACTCAAGTCCCGGGGGACCACTATCATCATTGCCAGCCACGATCCCATCATCTGCGAATCATGGCTTGCCGAGCAGGTGGTGGAATTGCGCGACGGCCGTATCGTTGCCGGGGCAACGATGTCATGATTCTCCACCCGGGCATCCTGGCGCTACTCGTCTCCTCGCTGCTGATGGGGCTGATAACCCTCTATGCGTGCGGATACGGCATCCTCATCCTGCGCCGATGGGACATCACCAGCGGCAGCGAGTTGCAGCTTGCCTTGGAACGCCGCACCTACCTGATCTCGACCGTGGTCCGCTACCTCCTGGCCTTCCAGTTGGTATCCCTGTTCCTCTATTTGCGCGTGGCGGACAGCATCTATCACCTGTTCACGGGGGCCATGTGCGCGGCCGGCACCCTGTCCGCCCATTGGTTGGGCTACCCCACCCTCCTGTTGAAACTGACGACATTCTTCCTGGCGGGAATCTGGCTGATCCTTAACCACGCTGACGAGCAGGGGTACGACTACCCGCTGATCAGGCCCAAGTACTTCCTGCTGTTGCTGATGGCACCACTGACCACAGCCGAAACAGTGGCCCAAGCGGTTTTTTTCACGGTACTGCGACCCGATGTCATCACTTCGTGCTGCGGCAGCCTCTTCAACAACAATGCGTCCGGCATTGGCCCCGGGATGGCCTCGCCCCCTCCGCTTCCGATGCTGGCGCTGTTCTATACCAGTAGCATCGTCACCGTTATGACGGGTCTTCGGTTTTATCGGAGAAAAAAGGGGGCATATCTCTTTGCGGGCTTGAGCGCACTCCACTTTGCAATTACCCTTGTTGCTGTCGTCTCAGTCATCTCTCTCTACATCTACGAACTGCCAGCGCACCACTGCCCGTTCTGCCTGCTGCAAGGGGAATATGACTATGCCGGCTATCCGCTTTATCTTGTCATCCTGGCAGCAGCGGTCTCCGGTGTTGGCGTAGGCGTTTTACATCCCTTCCGTCACCGGGGCAGCCTGGGTGAGACCCTGCCCGCCCTGCAAAATAAACTTGCGGCAACTGCGCTGGCTGCGCTGCTCATATTCAGCGGTGCAGCGACCTGCAAGATCCTTTACTCCAGCCTAAGTCTGCGAGGTTGAAAGAGAGTGCAACCGCTATGATCACGATATTAGTCCTCACCTCGCAGCCGTTGCCGGCTCCGGGGCATCCGTAAAACCTTAACAATGGAGGCAGGTCATGCAGAGAGTACAAAGAGCGGCAGTTCTTGTGGCACTGGTCATGGCGGTTGGCTCGACAGCGGCTCTGGCTGCACCGCGTGGGTGCGGCGGTGCCGGGTGCGGTAGTGCGGGCTGGGGTATGAAAGGTGAGTACCAGAGGATGTATAATCCCGCAACAGTCGAGTCGTTGCGCGGCGAGGTCCAGTCGATCGGCCGGATGACACCGCGCAAAGGGATGGGAGCAGGAATACATCTGCAACTCAAAACAGAGCAAGAAACTGTATCGGTTCACCTGGGACCGGCCTGGTATCTAGACCGGCAGGATACCAGGATCGAGAAGGGTGACGTGCTGGAGATAAAGGGGTCCAAGATTACCATGTCAGGAAAGCCCGTCATCATAGCCCAGGAGGTTAAGAAAGGAGACGCCGTCCTGAGACTGCGCGATGACAATGGCGTCCCTGTCTGGGCTGGATGGCGGAGGTAGCCCGTTTGTCATGGTGTGTTTTCCGATTTTAGGATGACGTTTTCTGATTTTGCCATCGCGTTTTCTGATTTCCGAAGACGTTTCATGATTTCTTCATGGTGTTTTCACATTTCAGGAGTGCGTTTTGCGATTTTGTGATCGTACTTTGCGATTTTGTGATCTTACTTTGCGATTTTGTAATCGTACTTTGCGATTTTATGGACGCACTTTGCGAAAGTACGGTCGCACTTTGCCAAAGTATGGTCGGACTTTCGCCGAGGGGAGGTTTTACTGGGGCGACAACACCGCTGAAAGTCTTGCCGCGGACGCGGGATGTGTTGAAGTGTGGAGAATGAAACGGCTGCCGGGAACTTCCGGCAGCCATGTTGTGGCGGTCCAAGGGCCCATCTGGGCCAACTTCGCGGGAGTAGGATATGCGAAATTAGATGGAAAGGAGCCGGTGGAAGAAGGAACGGTAACGGCGCAGGGCCAGACGAAGGTCTTCGGTGGAGACGTCGCCGCCGCGATCCCACTGGGCCTCGAGCTTGGCGCGCTCATCGGCGAAGGTCTCGGCCAGACGCTTCATCGCCTCGGCTACCAGGTTGTCCGCCTGTTCCACGCAACGCCGGGGCTCGTCCACAAATCCCACCTGTATCTCGTCCCAGCGACGGCGCAGATTGTTGGCTTCGTTGATGGACAGCAGGGGCGCCTGTTCTTCGCCCGAGACATCCTGCCCCCCTGTGATCTGAACATTGGCCGAGCCGCCTGCATCCGTGCGCCCGGCCAAATCCGCGGTAGTAAGCCCCTCGCGTGCTCTTTCTTCTTTTTTAATGTCGTCCATTTTTTAACCTCCGTTGTCTATACCTCTTTGCGCAACACCACACTCGGTGTCTCTTGTTCGCCGACCAGATCGGTGAACAGGGTGCGGTAGTGTATCATCGCCTGGCGTAAGTCTTCCGTGGTGGCTTGTCCCTTCGCGTGGCGCAGCGCGATCTCGTGGCCGGCCCGGTAATGCTCGACGACCCGCGGATGCTCGACCGAGATATCTGCCGCACGCTGTTCGAAGTCGCCGACGGGATAGCCGCGCTTCACCATGACATCCCCCAGCAGTTGATCCGCCTCAGTGACTGCCCCCTTCGGGTCATCGACGAAGCGGGTCTGCACCCGTGCCCAGGACTCCTTGAACCGCGCGGCGTCCTCCGGGCTGAGTTCCCGGATATTCAGCCTCTCAACCCGCTTTTCCCGCTGCTTCAGATCAGCCTCTGCACGGGCGCGACTCCCGGTTTCCCGGAGTGTGCGGTCGTACTCCGAGCCGAACCGACCGCGCAGGCCAGCAGTCTGCCGCCTTTGAAAGAGGGCAAAGACTGCAATTGCCAGGACAATTACGATGACGCCTAACCCGATAATGATGAGCGTGTTCCCGTCCATACCGGCCTCCAAATATTGGCGTATTTTAATCAATCACGGAGTTATACCATCCTTTCACCGTTGTTCAATGTTCACCCTTCACATTCACCCACGCTTGACTTACGAAAAACTTGCGAGTATTCTCGCTTCCCTGATCGAGTGACCATCTTCCCTCCCCCCTGCCCCTCTCCCAGAGGGAGAGGGGCAGGGGGGAATGGGCGTGATGGAATGGAGGTGGGAATGACACCTAAACAGAAGAGGGTGTTGGATTTCATTCTGGATTTCGTGGACCGCCACGGGTATCAGCCGTCACAGCAGGAAATCGCTGCCGGATGCGGGTTCGATTCGCTGGGAACGGTGCAGCATTACTTGCGCGCGCTGGAACGGCATGGACAGTTGGCGCGACAGGGTAATGCGAAGAGGGGGCTGCAACTAGCAAATCCCCCCTGCCCCCCCTTCGCAAAGGGGGGGACGTTTGCGGCCCATTCACCTGCTAAAGGAGGAACTGTTCTCGCCCCGACCCTCGCAGAGAAAGGAACGCTTACGGGCACCAGCCTCGCAGATAGGGAGACGCTTTCGGCACCAAGGCTGGCAAATTCAGGGGCATTTCGACAGGGGGGGAATGTAGCGTTCCTGGAACTGCCGTTGGTCGGGATCGTGGCGGCGGGACGGCCGGTGGAGGCGTTCCAATTGGCGGACGCCATCGAGGTCCCTTCCGCCATGGCGGGACCGGGCAACGTGGTTTACGAGGTGCGCGGTGATTCGATGGTGGAGATGGGGATCATGGACGGCGATTATGTGGCGGTACACCCGCAGTCGGTCGCGGAGAACGGTCAGACCGTGATCGCGGAGGTCAACGGTTCGATCACCATCAAGAAGTATTTGCGCAAGGGGAACACGATCCAACTGCTGCCGGCCAACTCGGCGATGAGCCCCATCACGGTGACGCAAGAGGACGAGTTTCATATCAGGGGAGTGCTGGTGGGCTCCATGAGGTTTTATCGCAAGTGGACCGGGAAATCCTCCACATAACTATCCCCGCTTTTCCTATCGCGCTGGCACGGGTGATCCATTCGCAGTTGCGCGGGCGACCGGTGGCGGTGGCTCCGCTCAACTCGGAGCGTGCGCTGCTGCAGTCGGTTTCGTCGGAGGCTGCCGCCGAGGGGGTGCACGTGGGGACGCCGATCTATCACGCCCGCAGGTCCTGCCCGTCGCTCATCGTGATCGCGCCGGATCCGCACCTGATGGCCAAGGGAAGCCAGGCGCTCATGGATCTCTCGGCAGAGTTCACGCCCATGGTGGAGCCGGGAGCGGGAAGGGTTTTCCTCGATGTCACCGCATCGAGAAGGCTCTTTGGCCCGGCACGCGACGTTGCGGCACGGCTGGAGAAGTCGATAGCGGGCGAACTCGGATTGGAAGCCATGGCCGGTGCGGGGGGAAACAAGCTGGTATCGCGGGTCGCGGCGGACACCATGCGGGAGCCGGGGGTGTATGACGTCTTCCACGGCGCGGAGCGTCCTTTCCTGGCTCCCTTCCCGGTCTCGGTGCTGCCGGGAGTGGGAGAGTCGCGGCAGACGCTGCTGTTCCGGGATCTCAACCTGAAACTGGTAGAGGAGGTCGCGTCGCTCTCGGTGCCGCAGTTGCGCCTGGCCGTGGGCCCTTTCGCGCCGCTGTTGCACGACCGGGCCTGCGGCATCGACCGTTCTCCGGTGCAGCCGCCGCGCATGTCGACCGAGATCGTGGAGGAAGGGCTTTTGGAGCAGGAGGAGAATGACGACGCCATTTTGCTCTCGGAGCTGTTGCGGCTGGTGGAGGGATGCGGGTTGAGGCTGCGGCGCCTGCGCAAGGGGGCGCGCAAGCTCACGCTGTCGGTGATGTACGCGGACGGGGTCAGCCAGCAGGGGAAGAAGGTGTTGCCGGTGCCGACATCGCTGGACCTGCCGCTGCTGGCGGCCGTGGAGGATCTCTTCTTCGCCACTTGCAAGAGGCGTCAGCGGGTCAAGGGGTTGCGGCTTAGCTGCGACCAGGTGGCGGAGGATGCGGGGCAGATGGATCTCTTTGCGGCCGCGCCGGCCGAGGTGTCCCGCAAGGAGAGCGACCTGCAGGAGACGCTGGACCTCTTGCGGGAAAAGCACGGCAGGAATGCGGTGCGCTGGGGGAAAGGGCTCGCGGCACGCCGGGAGGTTACCCTCGCCAGTGAAGCGCCAGCGGAATGGGACCCGGAGCAGAATAAGTATATGACAGTGACCAAAAGCTAAGGCATTTAACAGGGATAAAGGGGATAAAAGGGATAACGGCAGTAAAGCTAAAAGCTGTTACGCAAAGGACGGCAAGTATCCGCGAAGAACACGGAGACAATCTTTTTTGGGAACGGCTAAAACGAAATCTTTTAACTGATCTTGTGGTTCGGGTCCCCCCGTCTGCCTGATTCTCTTCGTGTTCTTTGCGGACACTTCGAGTTCTTCGCGTAACCGCTTTTCTGGTGGTTTTGTCATCCTTTTTATCCCTTTTATCCCTGTTAATCGGGTTTCCTGATGTTCATCCATCTCCATGTACATTCTTCCCTCTCCCCCAACTGGGGAGTGCTCTCGCCGGAGGCGCTCTGCGCGGAGGCGGCGCGGTTCGGGTTCGACACGCTCGCCCTCACCGACCGAAACGGGCTCTACGGGGTGCCACGATTCCTCGACGCGGCGCGTGACGCCGGCATCTCCCCCATCATCGGCACTGAGGCGGTGACGGAGCAAAACCGCGCGGTGCTGCTGGCGGCGGACCAGGAGGGGTACGCCAACATCTCGCGCCTGCTCTCGGACCTGCACTGCGACACGTCGTTCGACCTCTGCCACGCCCTCACCCGCTACCGGCACGGGGTGATCGTAGTGAGCGACGACCGGCGCCTGCTTGCTGCGCTGAAGCGGGTCTCGGCGGAGAGGCTCTTCGTGGAGCTGTCACCGGGACACGACATGCACCGGGCACTGGCAACATCGCGGGAACTGAAGCTGCCGGCGGTGGCGACGGCGAGGGTTGTCCTTCGTGCGTCGGGTTCCGCGCAAGATTCCCGTGCTGCCGGCGCCCTCACCCCAACCCTCTCCCGGGGGGAGAGGGGGCAGGGGACTGGCTCCGCAGGTGCCTGTCCCCCTCGCTCCAATGCCGCCGACACCGACGTCATCGCCCAAGAGGCAAAGGGGACAGGCACCTGGCGGAGCCAGTCCCCTTCAGGGGTTAGTGGCAACGTGGGGGCAAAGGGGACAGGCACCTGGCGGAGCCAGTCCCCTTTGCGGGGGGACGCCGGCGACTTCCACTTGCACCGGGTGCTGCGGGCCATCGACCTCAACACGAAACTGTCACGATTGACGCCGGAACTGACCGCTTGCGAGTCGGACGCGCTCTACGCTCCGGCACAGATGGCGGAGTTCTTCCCGCACTGCCCGGAGGCCCTGGAAAACTCGCTACGCGTCGCTGCCATGTGCCGCAGGGATTGGGACTTTTCCCGCACCATCTTCCCGGCCTTCCGCGGACTGGGCAACGACGACGCCTTCACGACGCTCAACAACCGCGCACGCGAAGGGGCACTCTGGCGCTACGGCTGCATCGCCCCCAACGTGGAGGCGCGCCTGCAAAAGGAACTGGCCATCATCCGCGACAAGGGGTTCGCGCACTACTTCCTGGTGGTGGAGGAGATCACCAGGCAGTCGCAACGCACCTGCGGCCGGGGGAGTGCCGCGGCGTCGCTGGTCGCCTACTGCCTCGGCATCACCCACGTCGACCCCATCCGCCACAACCTTTTTTTCGAACGCTTCCTCAACGAGGGGCGCAGCGACCCGCCCGATATCGACGTGGACTTCCCGTGGGACGAACGGGACGCCATCCTCGACTTCGCCTTCGCCCGCTACGGCGCCACGCGCGCGGCGATGGTGGCAAACCAGGTGGGCTTCAAGGGGAGGTCGGCCCTGCGCGAGGTGGCCAAGGTCTACGGCCTGCCGGACTTCGAGATCAAGGAGATGACCGATCGTATCTCGGGCTTCTGGCGCGCGGAACAAAGTGCGGCGGCGATGGCGGGGCACCCGCTGTTCCAGGGGGAGGCGCTGTCGCCGGACTGGCAGGAGATCGTCGCCACGGCGCGCCACCTGAACGGCCAGTTGCGCCACCTCTCGCTGCATTGCGGCGGGCTGGTCATCGTCCCGGACGAGATCCGCCGCTACGTCCCGGTGGAGATTTCGCACAAGGGGCTGCCGCTGATCCAGTGGGAGAAGGACCAGGCCGAGGATGCGGGGCTGGTCAAGATCGACATCCTGGGCAACCGTTCGCTGGCGGTGATCCGGGACGCAATGGCGGCGGTGAAGGAGCAGCAGGGAATCGAGATCGACTACGCGAGCTGGCGCCCACTGGAGGACGAGAGGACGCAGAGCCTTATGCGCCGCGGGCTCACCATCGGCTGCTTCTACCTGGAATCCCCCTCGGTGCGCCTGCTGTTACGCAAGATCTGGAGTTCGACGGCGCCGCGCGAAACCTTCGATATCGACCTGTTCGAGGTGCTGGTGCAGGCATCGTCCATCATCCGGCCGGCGGCAAACAGCTTCATCCAGGAGTACGTGGCCCGTATGCAGGGGAAGAAATGGGCGCACCTGCACCCGCTGCTGGAACCTGTCCTGGGGGAGACGCTGGGGATCGCCATCTACCAGGAGCAGATCACCCAGATCGCCATGGAACTGGCCGGGTTCTCGGCGAGCGAAGGGGACCAGCTCAGGAAGGTGATCACCAAGAAGCACCGGGGCAAGCGGCTGGAGGACTTCCACGCCAAGTTCATCGCGGGGGGGAAGGAGCGGGGCGTCTCCGGGCCGGTGCTGGATGCGATCTGGGAACAGATTCTCTCCTTCGCCGGGTACTCCTTCTGCAAGCCCCATTCGGCGAGCTACGCCCTGTTGAGCGCCAAGGCGGCCTACATGAAGGCAAACCACCCGGCGCAGTTCATCGCCGCGGTCATCTCCAACCAGGGGGGCTACTACTCGCCGTTCGCCTACATCTCGGAGGGGCGCAGGCTCGGGCTCACCATCCTGCCGCCGGACGTCAACGGGAGCGACTACCACTACACCGGCGCGGACAAGACGCTGCGCATCGGGCTGATGCAGATCGACGGGCTGACCCGTGAGGGGGCGCAGCGACTCCTCAAGGAGCGCCGCGAGCATGGGGCCTTCACGTCGTTCCAAGACTTCCTGCGCCGGGCCGGCGTGCAGCGCTGCGATGCGGAGCGGCTGGTAAAGGCGGGGTGTTTCGACGCACTGGAAGGGGAACCAAGGCGACCGGCACTGTTGTGGGAGCTGCTCCATTTCCAGCAGCAGGCGACGGCCCTGCTTTTCGAGCAGAAAACCGAACTCCCCTCGCCGCCCCCGTACGACGCGGAAACGGTGTTGAGGCAGGAGGTGGAGGCGCTGGGCTTTCTCGCCTCGCGGCATCCGCTCGCCCTGTACAAGGCACAGTGGCAGCGGCACCGGCCCATCAAGGCATCGGAGCTGATCAAGCACTCGGGGCAGTGGGTGACCATGGTGGGGTGGTGGATCACCACCAAGGCGGTGGAGGACAAGCACGGCCGCCCGATGGAATTCGTCTCCTTCGAGGACGTGACGGCGATCTTCGACGCCACCTTTTTCCCGGACGTCTATGCGCGCTTTTGCCGCAAGCTCTCGCAGCGCCGCCCCTACCTTTTGAAGGGTGTGGTCGAGGAGGAGTTCGGCGTGGCGACGCTCAGGGTGAAATGGGTCGGTTTTCTGGACGGTTGAAGGGTCGGTCTCCCTGCGCCTGCGCGCCGGAGGCCAGTTCGGGCACCCCTGCCGCGGCGGCGCCGGTCAAGAGCGGGAGGTATACGTTGAGGGTGGTCCCCACGCCGGGGGTGCTGTCGATCTCGACGTAGCCTTCGTGCTGCTTGACGATGCCGTAGACGATTGCCAGCCCCAGTCCGCTCCCCTTGCCCACTTCCTTGGTGGTGAAGAACGGTTCCAGCACGTGGGCCTTGGTCGCCTCGTCGATGCCGGTGCCGGTGTCGGTCACGGAGATGACGGCGTAGCTGCCCGGTCTGCCATACCCCCGCTGGTCGATCCACTCCTCGTTCATCTCCATGAGGCTGGTGCAGATGGTGAGGGTCCCGCCATCGGGCATGGCGTCGCGGGCGTTGTTGACCAGGTTGCTGATCACTTGGTCGATCTGGCCCGAGTCCGCCACGACAGCCAGTTTCTCCGGCCAAAGCTCCATGTGCAGTGTGATCTTCGACGTCACCAGCCGGCTCAGGAGCTTGCGCAGGTTGTCGACCACCTGGTTCAGGTTGACCGGCTCGGGATGGTTGACCTGTTTCCTGCTGAAGGCAAGCAGCCCCTGGGTCAGCGAGGCCGCCCGGTCCGCCGCGCTCAGCACCTGTTCCAGGTACTCCTGGGCCGGGTCGTCCCTTTTCAGCTTCATCTGCGCCAGAGCGACGAAGCCCATCATGCCCGTGAGCAGGTTGTTGAAGTCGTGCGCGATGCCCCCCGCCAGGACGCCCACCGATTCCATCTTCTGTGATTGACGGATCTGCTCGGACATGCGCCGCTCACGCTCCAGGTGGATGGCGTTGCGCAGGCTCATGCCGATGACCGGGGCGATACCGGTCAACAGGCTCAGGTCGCTCTGCATCAGCGGGCGCTGCGATTTCTTGTTGTCCACCGCCAGGATCCCCAGCACCTCGCCGTCGCAGGCGATGGGGCAGCAGATGAAGGAGCGCGCTTCCAGTTCCAGGGAGAAGGCGATGCTCCGCGGCGTGTGCAGGTTCGCCACGTCGGCGAAATCGCTCACGAACCGGCTCCGGTTCTGCCGGAAGCAGGTGACGAAGACGCCGTGGGCGCCGGGGTCGGTGAGGTCGAAGGAGGCTTCCAGGAGCACATCCCGCTGCGCGTCGGTATAACCGTAGCCGGTGCGGAAGGTCAGGCGCGATTTCCTCGCGTCGGCCAGCATGATGACGCAGCGGTCGTAACCCAGCCGCTTCTCGATCACCTTGGTGACGTTTTTGAGCACCTCGTCGATCCCGCTTTGCTTGCTGAGCGCCTGCCCGACCTCGTTGACCATGCGGGCGTTGTTGTAGTTGACACCCATCTGCGCGACTATCTGCTCGGTCGATTCCTTCACCTGGTCCAGGGCGGTGACGATCTCCCGCGTCTCCATCCGTTGCGCCAGGTAGGAACTCCCCAGGGTGATAAAGGCGAGTGCGGTGAGGAACGCCACCGGGTGCCCCACCTGTCCGAAGTGCAGCAACAACGCATAGACCACGAGGGAGAGAGGTACCAGCCGGTTCCTGAGGCTGCGCACCCGGGCGTACCAGGTCTTCTTCCAGGAGATGATGTAGCGGCAGCATTCGCCCCCCTGGAAAATGCATTCCTCGTGCAGGGTCTCCGGGGGATGGTAGTTGAACAGCATCACCACCGCCTCGAACATGCCGATACGGTTTTCGCACTGGTAGGGCTGTTCCTCCACCCCCGCGTGCGGCACGAAGGTGATCTCCACCTTGTTGTCGGCCAGTTTCGCCGCGCTGTAAGTCCCGGACCTGCTGAAGTTCCTGGCACACTTGCCGATGGCGAGCAGGGTGTTGACCGGGCCGATCAGCCCCAGCGTGTACTTCATCATCATGCCGTGGGCGGCTGCCGACGCCGCGTAGTGCCCCCCTTCCCTGGAGATGTCCGCCCCCACCATCTGGGTCATCCGGGCGTGGAAGCGGTCCACCTGGCGCTGGGTGAGCCAGTGCCCCTCGTCGTTCACTTCATAGGGGGTTATTTCCGCGTAGCGCAGCAGTTCCGGCACGTCTACGTGCGGATACTTCTTCTGCAGAAGGCTCACGAAGATGCTGATGATCTTGCTGTTGTAGAGTGGCTGTCCTTCGATCGTCACGGTAACTCCGGCTGCGTGCACGGCACAGGCGGGCCTTCATTTTCATAGGCCATTGTGCACCTATCGGATAAATCTGCGGATGCTTTAGGGAAAGGGGAGGCAAAACGGAAGGAGGGGACTGGCTCCGCCGGGTGCCTGTCCCCTTACTGCGTGATGAAGGGGGCTTAGCTGAAAGAAGCGTTCCGCTAGAGGGACAGGCACCTGACGGCCAGTCCCGTCTGCCGTGCACCACATCAAAAAGGCCCGGCTCCCTCTCGGGGCCGGGCCTTTTGGTTTCGTCTGTGGGGCCGGTACTAGTCGACCGACTTCCTCAGGAAGGTCGGGATGTCGTACTGGTCCTCGTCGTCCATCAGGAAGCTGCGCTGCTGCCTGGAGGCTTCACGCTCCTGCTTGGCGCGGATGTAGGTCGGGATCTCGCGGTTCACCTCGGGCTGCGGCTTGACCAGGGTGCTCACGTTCTTGATCTCGTGACGCCCCTTCTCGAGGTCGAAACGGTCGCCGAAGCCGGTGGCGATGGCGGTGACCTTGATGGTCTCGCCGAGGGTCTCGTCGATGACGAGACCGACGATGATGTTGGCGTCCTCGTGGACCTTCTCGTGGATCACCTTGCTGGCCGCATCGAACTCGTCCATGGTCATGGAGGAGGAGCCGGAGATGTTGACCAGGACGCCCTTGGCGCCGGAGATGTCGATGTCTTCGAGGAGCGGGCTGGAGATGGCTTTCAGCGCCGCATCGACGGCACGGTTCTCACCGTTGCCCAGACCGATGCCCATCATGGCCATGCCGCGCTCGCTCATGATCGATTTGACGTCGGCGAAGTCGACGTTGATCAGACCGGACTGGGTGATCAGGTCGGAGATGCCCTGCACCGCCTGGCGCAGTACGTCGTCGGAAGGCTTGAAGGCGTCCAGGATGGACATGGACTTGCCGGCCAGGCCCAGGAGCCTGTCGTTGGGGATCACGATCAGGGAGTCGACGTGCTTCTTGAGTTCCTTGATGCCGTCCTCACCCTTGGCGAGGCGCTGACGCCCTTCGCGGGTGAACGGCTTGGTGACCACGCCCACGGTGAGCGCGCCCTGCTCGCGGGCGATTTCGGCGATGATCGGGGCGGCGCCGGTGCCGGTGCCGCCGCCCATGCCGGCGGCTACGAAGATCATGTCGGCGCCCTTCAGCGCTTCGGTGACCTTGTCTTTGTCTTCCAGGGCTGCGTCGCGGCCGACGTTGGGGTTCGCGCCTGCGCCGAGACCCTTGGTGAGCTGGGTTCCGATCTGTATCTTGACCGGCGCCTTGGACATCCTCAGCGCCTGTGCATCAGTATTGGCAACGATGAAATCGACCCCTGCGATGCCCACAGTCATCATGGTGTTGACTGCGTTCCCGCCGGAACCACCAACGCCTATCACCTTTATTTTCGCAGTCTGGTCGATGCTTTCATCGAAATGGAACATTGAACTACCCCCCTTATTATTGCGCCCCCCGGCGGCGGAAAAATATTAGTCGGCTTTATACTACGTTTGCCCTGATAATGGAAGCCCTAAAACACTATATCTTGTGTTTTTTTAGAAGAACTCGCCAAACCAATCCTTCATCCTGCGGCTCACCCGACGGAAGACAGTCTCGTCACTTTGCTGGGTCGGGAACTCGTGTACGCCGACGTTCTTGGAGCCGTACACCACCAGGCCGACGCCGGTTGCGTAAACGGGGGAATTCACGACATCGGTGAGGCCGCCGATCCTCTGCGGCAAGCCGCGGCGTACCGGGAGGTTGAAGATCTGCTCGGCCAGTTCGGGCATCCCTTCCAGGATGGTGGAGCCGCCGGTGATGACCACGCCCGAGGCGATCATGTCCTCGAGGCCGCTCTTCACGATCTCGCGGTTCACCAGGGTGAAGATCTCCTCGACGCGCGGCTCGAGGATCTCGCACAGCAACTGACGGGAGAGGATGCGCGGCTTGCGGCCGCCCACGCTGGGGACCTCGATGGTCTCGTCCTTGCCGACCAGTGAGGAGAGGCAGCAGCCGTACTTCTGCTTGATGCGCTCGGCTTCGGCCATGGGGGTCCTGAGGCCGACGGCGATGTCGTTGGTCAGGTGGTTGCCGCCCAGGGAGAGCACGGAGGTGTGCTTGATGGCGCCGTCCACGAAGATGGCGATGTCGGTGGTGCCGCCGCCGATGTCGACGAGGGCCACGCCCAGTTCCTTCTCGTCGGCGGAGAGCACGGCCTCGGAGGAGGAGAGCTGCTCGAGGACGATGTCGGCGACTTCAAGGCCGGCGCGGTTGCAGGACTTGACGATGTTCTGTGCGCTGGCCACGGCGCCGGTGACGATGTGCACCTTGGCCTCCAGCCTGACGCCGCTCATCCCCAGCGGCTCGCGGATGCCGTCCTGGTCGTCGATGATGAATTCCTGGGGGAGGATGTGGATCACTTCGCGGTCCATCGGGATGGCGATGGCCTTGGCGGCCTCGATCACGCGCTTCACGTCCTCGGGGGACACCTCGCGGTTCTTGATGGCGATGACACCCTGGGAGTTGAAGCCCTTGATGTGCCCCCCCGCGATGCCGGCGTAGACCGACTTGATCTCGCAGCCGGCCATCAGCTCGGCCTCCTCGATCGCCTTCTTGATCGCGGAGACGGTGCTCTCGATGTTGATCACCACACCTTTTCTGAGCCCCTTGGACGGGCTGGTACCGATACCGACGATGTCGATGCCGTCCTCGGTGACGTTGCCGACGATGGCGCAGATCTTGGTTGTGCCTATATCAAGGCCGACGATCAGGTTATCCCTTCTGGTTGCGGACATGCTCCCCCCCTTTTCCTACACTTTTTTCACTATGATTTTGTCGATGTAATCGAGGTCTATGTAATCCAATGCATGCATCTGCGGTTTGAGGTCGCGATAGATGTTGGACAGGCGCGCGAGCTTCTGGCCGAAGTCGCCGTTGCCCAGTTTCACCGGAACGCCCCCCTGCATGGTGAACAGGGTGAAGCCGTACCCCTTGCTGTAATGAATCTCCGAGATATCGGCCAGGCTGAACACGCCGCCGGACTTCAGGGTGCCGATCAGCTGCAGCGCGCCCTTCAGCGCCTCCTGGCACCCCTTGGGGTCCTGGGACAGGTCCTCCTCGGTGATGCCGGTGATGAGCGGGAAGTCGAGACGGTCCCCCTCGGAGAGCGACTTGAACAGCACGCCCTTTTCGTCGAGGTAGTAGAGACAGCCCACGTTGGCCACCGCCTGCGGGGTCCTTTCCGAAGCGGTGATGGAAAGGGTGTGCGGGAAGTAGCGGCGCACCTGTACCTGCTCCAGCCAGGGATCCTTGGAGAGCCGTGCCATGATGGTCTTCAGGTCGAGCCCCAGCATCGAGTCGCCGGGGCGGACGCCGGCCAGGGTGATGATCTCCTCCCGGGAGACCGTCTTCAGCGGCGACACCTCGATGGTTTCCAGACGGAGCAGCGTGGTGCGCGAGACGAGGTGGTACGCCTTCCAGCCGCCCAGTCCGGCGACGGCGCAGATGACCGAGGCGCCTATCCCCCGGGAGAGCCACTTGAGGATGGGGCCCCAGTTGATGGGCTTACGCTCCTTGGGCGGCTTCTTGACCCTGTTGTGGGGCACCCTCTGTTTTTTGGCGTGCAGATCGCGCATGGCAGTTACCGTCTAGATTGAATTTCAATGCAACTAAATAGCAGCGGTGAACCTGAAAGTAAGACTGAGACTGAGATTAAGACTAAGATTGAGATTGAGGTTAAGGCCTAGACTTAATCTTTAACTTAATCTTTATCTTAATCTTTAACTGCTTCTCAGATTTTCAGCGATGCGGCAGAGATAATGCGCACCACCAACTGGTCAAAATCGATATCGGAGCCGCGGGCGATTTCCGGCAGCAGGCTCAGGTCGGTCATTCCCGGCAGGGTGTTCACCTCGAGGAGGTAGCACTCGCCGGCCTCGTTGACCAGGAAGTCGACACGGCTGTAGCAGTCGCAGCCCAGGGCGGCGTGGGCCTTCTCGCCTTCCTTCAGGACCGCCTGGTACACGCTCTCCGGCAGGCGGGCCGGGAGGATGTGCTCGGCGCCGCCGTCGGTGTACTTCGCCTCGTAGTCGTAGAACTCATTTTTCGGAACGATCTCGATGGCGCCCATGGCGCGTCCGTCCAGTATGCCGACCTGGACCTCCTTGCCGCTGATGAATGCCTCGATCAGGATCTCGGAGTCGTAGCGGAAGGCATCCTCGAGCGCCTTCGCCATCTGGCCGGGCTCTTTCACGATGCTGACGCCGACCGAGGAGCCTTCCTTGGAGGGCTTCACCACCACCGGCAGGGGATTCTCAAGCTTCAGTTCCTCGCCGCGGCGCAGCACCTGGTAGGGGGCAAGCTTCAAGCCGGCGGCGGCAAACATGACTTTGGCGGCGATCTTGTCGATGGCAAGGGCCGACGCGAGCACGCCGGAACCGGTGTAGGGTATTGCCATCAGCTCCAGCAGACCCTGTACCGAACCGTCTTCGCCGAAGCGGCCGTGCAGGGCGATGAAGGCCAGATCCACCTTCTCTTCGGCCAGGCGCTGAGCCAGGTCGCGGCCGACGTCGATGCCGACGGCGTTATACCCCTGGCGCTGCAGCGAAGCGAGCACGGCCTTGCCGCTGTTCAGGGACACCTCGCGCTCGGCGGAAAGCCCCCCCATCAGCACGGCGATCTTCTTGGTTTTCAGGTCCTGTATGGTCATCTCGAAACTTCCTTTGTGCTTATTCTGCTATCAGAGCTCTGGGGTTCCCCCCTCTCCCTCTGGGAGAGGGTCGGGGTGAGGGATGCGCCATGAGCACAATTTCTGCATCTGCCAGCGCCCTCACCCGGCCTTCGGCCACCCTCTCCCGGGGGGCGAGGGACTTTGGTTGCCCCCTCCGGGGTGCGTGTCCCCCCTCTCCCTCCGGGGGTGCGTGTCCCCCCTCTCCCTCTGGGAGAGGGTCGGGGTGAGGGAAACTGCGACAGAAATAGATATCTCTGAGCTATCCTTCCCCGACTATCCTTACCTCTTCCTCCAGCTCGATCCCGGCGGTCTCCTTCACCCGCGACTTGATCAGCTCCGCCAGGGCCAGGAAGTCGGCAGCAAGGGCGCCCCCCTTGTTGACCAGGAAGTTGGTGTGCACCTCGGAGACCTGGGCTCCACCAATCATCCAGCCGCGCAGTCCGGCCTCGTCTATCAACCGCCAGGCGCTCCCGCCGGCCGGGTTCTTGAAGAAGGACCCTGCGTTGGGGAAGCCGACCCGCTGGCCGCCGCGCTTGGCGATGTACTCCTGGATGCTCTCCTCGATCAGACGGCGCTCAACCGGTTCCAGCCTTAGCCGCGCCCCCAGGATTATCTCGCCAGGCTCCAGCTTCAGGAAGCGGTAGCCGTACTGCAACTCATCCCGTTTGCGCACCAGCACCCCGCTCTCCCGCAGGGTGGTGAGCAACTCGACCCGCTGCATGGTCTCGCCGCCGTGGGCGCCGGCGTTCATCGCCAGCGCGCCGCCGAAGCTCCCCGGGATGGCGCTCAGGAACTCGATCCCGCCCAGACACTGTTGCGCCGCGAAGCGGGTGAGGGCCTGGTTGGTGACCCCGGCGCCGACGTCGAGCCTTGCTCCCGGCAACGGCTCCAGGGTGTCCAATCCTTTCAACGAGACCACGCACCCCCTGATGCCGCCGTCACGGACCAGGAGGTTGTAGCCCCCTCCGATGACCAGGCAGGGAATGCCTGCCGACCGGAGTTGTTCCAGGACCCTTTGCAGGTCGTCGATGTCCGCCGGCTCCAGGTAGAGATCCGCCGGGCCGCCTACCCTGAGCGAGGTGTGCCGGGACATGGGTTCGTCCCACAGGACGGTTCCCTGCGTCCCTTGTGCGACCTGCTCCAGATGGGCCCGGGACCAGGTCATTTGTCCCCCGCAGCCTTCAGGCGCTCCAGCATGGTCTCACCCACCTGCCAGACGTTGCCGGCGCCCAAGGTGAGCAGGATGTCGCCCGGGGCCAGCACCCGCTCCAGGTGCTCGCAGAGCTTGTCCCGCTCCGGAATCCAGGTGACGTCCTTCTGGCCGTGCCTCCTGACCCGTGCCGCCAGCGACTCGGCGGTGATCCCCTCGATAGGGGCCTCGCCGGCCGCGTAGATGTCGGTGAGGATCAGAACGTCCGCATCGTGGAACGCCTTGACGAAGTCCTCGAAGAGTTCCTTGGTGCGCGAGTAGCGGTGCGGCTGGAACACGACCACCAGGCGGTTCTCCGCGAAGCCGGCCTTGGCCGCGGCCAGGGTCGCCTTGATCTCGGTCGGGTGGTGGCCGTAGTCGTCGACCACCATGATGCCGTTCACTTCCCCCTTCAGGGAGAAGCGGCGCCCGACACCGCCGAAGGCCTTGAAGCCTTCCTGGATGGTCTCGAACGGGATGTCCAGTTCCATGGCCACGGCGACGGCGGCCAGCGCGTTGAGCACGTTGTGCGCACCGGGCATGGAGAAGGTGATCTCGCCCAGCCGGACCCCCTTGTGGTGGGCCACGAAGCTGGTGGAGAAGCCGGACAGGCGCACGTCGGTGGCGCGGAAGTCCGCTTGCGCCGACAGCCCGTAGCTGGTAAAGCGCTTCTTCACCCGCGGCAGGATGTCGGCGATGTTGCCGTTATCCAGGCAGAGTACCGCCAGGCCGTAGAAGGGAACTTTGTTGATGAATTCGACGAAGGTGTCCTTGATCTCCTCGATACCGCTGTAGAAATCGAGGTGGTCGGCGTCGATGTTGGTCACCACCGCGATAGTCGGCGAGAGAAGCAGGAACGAGCCGTCGGACTCGTCCGCCTCTGCTACCAGGAACTGGCCCTGGCCAAGGCGCGCGTTGGTGCCCAGGGAGTTCAGCCTGCCACCGATGACCATGGTCGGGTCGATCCCCCCTTTGGCCAGGAGCGTCGCCACCATCGAGGTGGTGGTGGTCTTGCCGTGGGTGCCGGCGACCGCGACGCCGTACTTCATGCGCATCAGCTCGGCCAGCATCTCGGCGCGCGGGATCACCGGGATCAGCTTCAGGTGCGCCTCGATCACCTCGGGGTTGTCTTCGTGCACGGCGCTGGAGATGACCACCACGTCCGCCTGTGCCACATTCTCGGCGGCGTGGCCGATGAAGATCTCGCCCCCCAGGGTTTCCAGGCGTTGGGTGGTGTCCGAACTGCGCAGGTCGGAGCCCGAGACCTTGTAGCCCAGGTTAAGCAGCACCTCCGCAATCCCGCTCATGCCGATGCCGCCGATGCCGACGAAATGTATCCGCTCTATCTTTCCGTACACTCTTGCTCCCTTCGGTCGCAGATTAAGATAAAGATTAAGATTGAGAACAACCTAAACTTTCCCTTCCGTGCCGACCGACTCATTATCTTAAGGTTTTCCTTAGTCTCAATCTCAGTCTTAATCTGCTTTCATAACCATGGCCGCAACGATGGCCTGGGCGGCGTCGAGCTGGGCCAGGGACCGGGCGTTCTTCTCCAACTCGGCTACCTGCTCCGGGTGATTCATCAGGTTCAGGATCTCGGCGGCCAGGTGCGCGCCGGTCAGATCTTCCTCGAGGATCATCCGCCCCGCGTCACGCTTCACCAGCGACTCGGCGTTCTTCCTCTGGTGGTCGTCGGCCGCAAAGGGATACGGGATGAAGATGCACCCCTTGCCGCAGGCGGTGACCTCGGCGATGGTGGTCGCCCCGGCCCGGCAGATCACCAGATCAGCGGCGCCGTAGGCCGCGGACATGTTGTCGATGAAGGAGAGCACCTGCGCCTGGACGCCCTGGGCCTGGTACCCCTCGCGCACCCGCGCCACGTCCTTCTCCCCGGTCTGGTGCGTGATGCGCAGCTTGTGCTTCACCTCTCCCAGGTGGGGCAGCGCTTCCAGCATGGCACTGTTGATGCGCTGGGCGCCGGCGCTGCCGCCGAAAACCAGCAGGCTGAAGGTGTCACCCGTAGTCCTGCTGCGCTGCTCCTGGAAGCCCCACAGGATTTCCTTGCGGATCGGATTGCCGGTCATCTGGGTGCTTTTCCCCGGAAAGAAGCTGGCAGCCTCCTCCATGGAGATGAAGATCCCGTCCACCACGCGGCTCAGCACCTTGTTGGTGAGGCCGGGGGCGGCGTTCTGCTCGTGGATGAAGGTCCGGATCCCCATGCCGCGCGCGGCAAGGAGGATCGGGGCCGAGGCGTAACCGCCGACACCCAGCACCATATCGGGCCTGAACGCTTTCAGGATCTTCCTCGACTGCGAGTAGCCGTACAGCAGGCGCCCGGCGCTCATGAGCTTCTTGACGGTGCCCATCCCCTTCATGCCGCTGGCGGAGATCAGCTCCAGCTTGTAGCCCAACTTGGGCATCAGGCGCGCCTCGATGCCGCGTTCGGTGCCGACGAACAGGACCTCGTTCTCCGGCCCGCGGGCCAGGAATTCCTCGGCCACCGCAATACCCGGGAAGAGATGCCCCCCGGTGCCGCCTCCCGCGATGATCAGCCTCATAGTGTCCCCCTCATCCTGGTGGAGACGTTGAGAAGCACGCCTACCGCGCAAAGCGAAATGATCAGCGAACTGCCGCCGTAGCTAAGAAACGGAAGCGCGATCCCCTTGGTGGGGAGCAGTCCCGTGACCACCGACATGTTGATGAAAGCCTCCAGGCCGAGCAGGGTGGCGATGCCGAAGGCGAGGAAGCGGCCGAAGCTGTCCTCAGCGGCGATGGCGACCCGGATGCTTCTCTGTACCAACAACAGGAACATCGAGGCGATCACGATCACCCCGACAAACCCCATCTCCTCGCCGAGCACGGAGAGGATGAAGTCGGTATGCGCCTCCGGGAGGTAGAACAGTTTCTGCTTCCCTTCCCCGAGTCCCTGGCCGAAGAAGCCGCCGGTCCCCAGCGCCAGCCAGGACTGGATGATCTGGAACCCCGCGTCGGTGGGGTCCTGCCACGGATCCAGGAAGGCGGTGATGCGCCGCATCCGGTAGGCCTTGGTGAAGACCAGGTAACAGATGCCGGGCAGGGCGACGAGCCCCATCCCCAGGATGTACTGCACCTTGGTGCCGGCAGCGAAGAGCATGACGATGGCCACCACCAGCATGGTGAGCGCGGCGCCCATGTCGTGCTGCGCCAGGAGGATCGCGATGAAGACCCCGAGGATCAGCATGTACGGGAAGAAGCCGGACATGAACTGCTTCAGCTTCTCCTGCCGCTTCTCCAGGGAGTAGGCCATGTACATGATCAGCGCCACCTTGGCCAGCTCGGAGGGCTGGAAGTTGAAGCCGGGGAGCCGGATCCAGCGCGAGGCACCCTTGGCGGTCCCGCCGATGCCGGGGACGAACACCAGCAGGAGCAGGAAGAAGGTCCCCAGGAAGAGCGGCACCGCCCACTTCTTCCAGACGTGGTAGTCGACGTGCATGGCGAGCCCCATGCCGATGAAGCCGATCAGCGCGTACAGGGACTGCCGTTTCAGGAAGAAGAAGCCGTCGTGGAACTTCTTGGCAGCCATGACGGAAGACGCGGAGTAGACCATGACCACACCGAAACAGGTGAGGATCACCGCCATCATAAGCACGATCATGTCGTACCCCTCCAGTCGCTTCACTTCTTCTCAGCCTCCTTGGCCGCGCGTACCGCCGCCTTGAAGCGCTCGGCGCGCTCCTCGTAATTCTTGAACATGTCGAAGCTGGAACAGGCCGGCGAGAAGAGGACCACGCCACCGGGCTGGGTCAGCGTCCGGGCGGTTTCAACCGCCTCCTCCAGGGTATCGGCGAAGTGGGTGTCGGTGAGATCGCCCAGCGCCTGGTGCATGCGCTCGCGCGCTTCGCCGATCAGGACCAGATGACTGACCCGTTGCGAGACCAGCTGTGCCAGCGGCTCGTAGGATCCCCCCTTGTCCTTGCCCCCGGCGATGAGGGTGATGCCGGAATCGAAGCTCTCCAGGGACTTCACCACGCTGCCGACGTTGGTCCCCTTGCTGTCCTCGTAGTAGGCGACGCCGTTGACCTCCTCGACGAACTCCATGCGGTGCGGCAGCCCCTTGAAATCCTTGACCGTCGCGTAGGCGCAGTCGCCGTCGCAGCGCATGAGCAGGGTGGATGCCATGCTGGCCATGATGTTGTCCAGGTTGTGCACCCCTTTGAGCTTGAAGCCGTCGGTGCCGAAGCGGAGCACCTTGCCGTCGTGGGCGAAGGTGATGAAGCCGTCACGGTAGCTGATCCCTTCCTCGAGCTCGTGGAAACGGCTCATCGGGAAGAGGCGCGCCTTGAGCTTTGAGGCGCAGGCGGCGACCAGCGGATCGTCGATGTTCAGCACCGCGAAGTCCTCCGGCCCCTGGTTCTCGAAGATGCGCAGCTTGGCGTCGATGTACTCCTGGAAGCTGTGGTAGCGGTCCAGGTGGTCCTCGGTAAGGTTCAGAAGCACCGCGACGTGCGGGCGGAAGCTCTCGACCCCCTCCAACTGGAAGGAGGAGAGTTCGACCACGACGCGCTCGACCCGCTCACCGCTCATGGCGAGCTCGATGAGGGGATTGCCGATGTTGCCGCCGACGAAGGTGTCGAAGCCGCACCCCTTGAAGATCTCGCCGGTCAGGGTGGTCGTTGTGGTCTTGCCGTTGGTGCCGGTGATGGCGACCATGGGGGCCTCGATGAACCAGGAGGCGAGTTCCACCTCGGAAACCACGCGGCGCTTCTGGGCCCGCGCCATCTCCAGCGGCTTGATGTCCATGGGGACGCCGGGGGAGACCACGATCAGGTCGGCCATCAGGAAGCTGTAGGGGACGTGGCGCCCCAGTTCCAGGCAGAGGTCGAGATCGGAGAGTTCGGCGAGGACGTCGGCAAGCGCCTCGTCGTCGCGCATGTCGGTGACGGTGACCAGGGCGCCGCGCTCCGCCAGGAAGCGGGTCACGGCGACGCCGGTCTTGGCCAGCCCTACCACCAGTATTTTCTTGTCCTTTAATTCCATGTGACCTTCTTCTCCAAACCTAAATCCCCCCTGTCCCCCCTTCGCAAAGGGGGGGGACGCGAGGTCAGGTGCAATACGTTATGGCTAGCGCATCTTCAGGGTCGAGATGGCGACCAGCGCCAGGATGATGGTGATGATCCAGAACCGGACGATGATCTTCGGCTCGGCCACCCCCTTCAATTCAAAGTGATGATGAATGGGCGCCATCCGGAAGATCCGCTTGCCGCGGTACTTGTACGAGCCCACCTGGAAAATGACCGAAAGCGCCTCCACGACGAAGACGCCACCCACGATGACCAGCAGGATCTCCTGCTTGGTGAGCACGGCCAGGGTACCGAGCCCTCCCCCCAACGACAGGGAGCCGACGTCTCCCATGAAGACCTCGGCGGGGTAGCTGTTGTACCACAGGAATCCCAGACCCGCGCCGACCATGGCCCCGCACAGGACGGCAAGCTCGCCGCCACCCGGTACGTAGGGGATCTGCAGGTATCCGGAGAGCCGCGCGTTGCCGGCGATATAGCAGAACAGCATGTAGGTGGCCGCGTTGATGGCCACCGGCCCGATGGCCAGGCCGTCCAGACCGTCGGTCAGGTTGACCGCGTTGCTCGCGCCCACGATGACCAGGGTCACGAACGGAATGAACAGGATCCCCAGCTCCGGATGCAGCCTCTTGAAGAAGGGGAAATACAGTTCGGTGGAGAAACCGGGGAGGTTGTAGAGGAAGATGCCGACGCCGCCGGCCAGGATCACCTGCCAGAACATCTTCTGGCGCGGCGAGAGCCCCTTGGGGTTCTTCTCCACCACCTTCTTGTAGTCGTCCACGAAGCCCAGCACGCCGTAACCGCCGATGATGAGCAGGGTGAGCCAGATGAAGACGTTCTTCAGGTCGGCCCACAACAGGGTCGGCACGATGATGCAGACCAGGATCAGCACCCCGCCCATGGTGGGGGTGCCCTGCTTCTTCAGGTGGGACTCGGGGCCGTCGGTGCGGATCACCTGGCGCGCCTGCAGCCCTTCCAGCTTCCTGACCACCCAGGGGCCCACGATGAAGGCCAGCACCAGCGCCGTGATCATGGCGTAGATGGTACGGAAGGTCAGGTATTTGAAGACGTTGAAAAGCTTGTAGTCCGAGGCGAGCGGATACAAAAGATGGTACAGCATCAGTCATGCCCCCCTTGTTTCGTGGGTGCCAGCGCCTCTTTTACCGCCGTCGCCACCTTGTCCATCTTCATGCCGCGCGACCCCTTGAAGAGGACGCAGTCGCCGGGCTGAAGCCAGGCGATCAGTTCGCGGGAAAGCTCGTCGTGGTTTGCTGCACGCACGATGCGCTCTGCGGGCAGCCCCGCCTCCAGCGCGCCTTTCTCGACCTGCACGGCCAGTTCGCCCAAAAGGTAGAGCCGCTCCACGGTCGCCGCCTTGTGGCCGAGCTCCCGGTGTGCTTCCTCGGTCCCCAGCCCCAGTTCCAGCATGTCGCCCAGGACCGCCGCGCATCTCGCGCCCCCCGCGACATCCTTCAGGGTGGTCAGGGCGGCCGCCATGGAGGCGGGGTTGGCGTTGTAGCTGTCGTCGATGAGCGTGACGCCGGCCACGTCCTCGAGCTGGAAGCGTTTGTCGTAGGGGGTGAATTCCTCGAGCCCCTGGCGGATCACCGGGCCGGGAACGCCGAGCGCGTGCGCCGCGGCCGCGGCGGCCAGCGCATTGTAGATGTTGTGCCGTCCGTAGGCCTTCAACGTCACCTGCTCCTCGCCGTCGGGAAGCCGCAGCGTAAAGCTTTCGCCCTCTTTGCCGAGGCTTTTGATCGACGCGGAGGAGACCTCGGCGCCGCGCAGGCCGAAGGTGAGCCGGGTCACGTTCAGGTGGGTCGGGCAGGCGGAGATGAGAGGATCGTCCACGTTGTAGACCGCGACCGCGCCCTCCCTTAGGCGCAGGAACAGTTCGCCCTTGGCACGGGCCACCCCTTCCACGCTCCCCAGGGTCTCCAGGTGGGCAGGGAAGGCGTTGGTGATGATGCCCACCTGCGGCTCCGCGATCTCGGCCAGGCGATCGATCTCGCCGAACTCGCTCATGCCGATCTCGACCACCGCCCAGCGCTCGCGGCCGGTGAGGCGGAACAGGGTGAGCGGCAGGCCGATCAGGTTGTTCAGGTTCCCCTCGGTCTTCAGACCGGGGCCGGTCTGGGCCAGGATGCCAGCCAGCATCTCCTTGGTGGTGGTCTTGCCGTTGCTGCCGGTCACCGCCACCACCTTGAGGTCGAAGCGGCGGCGGTGCCAGGCGGCCAGGTCGCCCAGGGCACGCAGGGTATCTTTCACCGTCACGGCGCAGGCGCCTGCCGGCACCCCGTGTGCGGCGTGCCAGCTCTCGGTCATCAGGAACGCGGCCACGCCGCGGCCTGCAGCCGTCTCTATGAAGTCGTGGCCGTCGAAGCGCTCTCCCACGAGCGGAACGAACAGCTCACCCGGGGCGACCTGGCGCGAGTCGGTGGAAACGCCCGACACGACGGTCTGGGCCTCCCCGATCATCCTGCCGCCGGTTGCCTCGGCTATTTCTTTCAGCGTGAACATCGCCATCTGGATCCTTGTTTCCTTATGCTGCTGGACGCTCGACGCGTCCTTATTCTTAACCGATGAGGCATGAACTTCCGCTGCTCCCCAGACATCCCCCTCTCCCTCCGGGAGAGGGAACCGGCGAGCCGTCAAGGGAGGGGGCGAGGCTTTAAACCTTCGCGGCGCAAACGCAGTAATGTGCCGCAAAATAAAGGAAAAGGGAACCTTTTTTTACGCCCTGAGTTTCAGCGCGGCGGCAGCCTCTTCCCTGTCGTCGAAGTGGAATTTCTCGGTACCGACGATCTGGTAATCCTCGTGTCCCTTGCCCGCCAGCAGCACGATGTCGCCGGGGCGCGCGGCCAGGATGGCGGCGCGCACCGCGGTGCGCCGGGACTCGATGGTGGCAAAGCCTTTCTCGCGGAAACCGGCCTCCAACTCCTCCAGGCTGTACTCTTTCATCCCCGCCGGGATGCCGGCACGGACGTCTGCCAGGATCGCCTGCGGGTCCTCGGTGCGCGGGTTGTCCGAGGTGATGATGGCGAGGTCGCTGTAGCGGGCGGCAATCTCTCCCATCACCGGGCGCTTCCCCTTGTCGCGGTCGCCGCCGCAGCCGAAGAGGGTGATGATCCGGTCGGTCTTCAGTTCGGCGATGGTGGAGAGGACATTCTCCAGTGCGTCGCCGGTGTGGGCGTAGTCGACCAGCACGATGACGCCCTGGTCGTTGGGAACCCGCTCCAGGCGACCCGGCACCTTCTTGTGCCCCTCGATGCCGGCCTCGATGGCTTCCTTGGGGATGCCCAGGGCAAGCCCCGCTCCCACGGCGCCCATGATGTTGTACAGGTTGAAGCGCCCCAAAAGGTCCGAGTTGATGTTGATCTCCCCCACCGGCGACTTCAGGCGGCAGCGGATGCCGTGCACCGAGAAGTTCACCTCGGCGACGCTCAGGTCTGCCGGGCCGTTGACGGCGTAGGTCAGCACCGGCGCAGCGGCATCGGCGGCGATCCTCGCCCCGTACGGGTCGTCCAGGTTGACCACCGCGCGCCGCAGCGGCTTGTGCACGTTGGGGGTCAAAAGGTCGGTGAAGAGCCGGAGCTTGCTCTGGTAGTAGGACTCCATGTCCAGGTGGTAGTCGAGGTGGTCGCGGGTCAGGTTGGTGAAGATGGCCACGTCGAAGATGCAGCCGTCGGCACGGCGCTGCTCCAGGGAGTGCGAGGAGACTTCCATCACCGCGCCCTTCGCCCCCTGGTCCACCAGTTCCCGCAGGATGCGCTGCAGGTCGACGGACTCCGGCGTCGTGTTGGGGGCCGGGATGTTGGTGTCACCGAAGCGGTAGCTGATGGTGCCGAGTACGGCGGCCGGGATGCCGGCGCGCTCCATGATCCCCTCGACCAGGTAAGTGGTGGTGGTCTTGCCGTTGGTGCCGGTGATGCCGACCAGCGGCACGCCGCCGGTGGGGGTGCCGTAGAAGACGGCGGCCATGAGGCTCATGGCGCGGCGTGCGTCCGGCACCTCGACGCAGGTAACCCCGGCAACGGCGCAGGGGCGGTCCGCAATAATTGCGACCGCCCCCCCCTTTACAGCGGATGCCACGAATTCTGTTCCGTCGCTCTTCACCCCGCGCAACGCGAAGAAGAGCGCGCCTGGCGTCACCTGCCGCGAGTCGTAGCAGAGCGCCCCTATCTCGATGGCTTCGTCACCGGTTACCTTGGCGCCCGGGACACAGGCCAGAAGTTGTCTCAGTTCCATTGTTCCCCCATGAATCAGGCCGACGGCACGAAGCGCACCCAGACCTGGTCCTGCGTGGTGATGCGGGCTCCCGGCGGCGGGTTCTGCTCCACCGCCCGGCCGCTTCCCTGCAGCTTGACGTTGAGGCCGCGCTGTTCCATGACCCTCAGCACCTGCCTCATGCTCATGCCGCGGAAGTTGGGCATGGCCCCGGCGTCCGCCCCTTCCACCGTCCCCCCCTCGACCACCGCCTGCTCCGCCTGCGGGGTGACCTTCTCGGGGGCCGGTGCCTGCTTCTTCTTGATGCTTTTGTCCGGCGGCACGTTCAGGTAGCACAGGGTCTGCTGTGCGATGGCGCTGAAGGCCGGCGCGGCAACGACACCGCCGTAGACGTTGGCGGTCGGCTCGTCCACCATCACCATGATGGCCAGCCTGGGCTTCTCGACCGGCACGAAGCCTACGAAGGACCCGATGCGCTTGCTGGCCGAGTAGCTGCGCCCCTCGACCTTCTGGGCGGTGCCGGTCTTGCCCGCGACCCGGTAGCCGTCGACCGCGGCCCCGGTGCCGGTCCCGCCTTCCCCCACGACCCCCTCGAGCATGTGGGCCACGGTCTTGGCCGTCTCCGGCGAGATCACCCTTCTCTTCAACTGGGGCCCGAACTGTTGCAGGACCACCCCCTCGTCGTCCACGATCCGGTCCACCAGGTAGGGCTTCATCAGGTTGCCGCCGTTGGCGACGGCGGAAACCGCGGCGGTCAGCTGCAGGGCGGTGGCGGTCACCCCCTGGCCGAAGGAGATGGTGGCCAGGTCGATGCCGTACCATTTCTCCTGCGGGCGGAGCATCCCGGCCACTTCGCCGGGGAGGTCGATGCTGCTCCTCTCACCGAACCCGAACCCGGTGAGCGCCGTGAACAGGCGCTGCGGGCCGAGCCTCTGGCCGATCTTGGCGGCGCCGATGTTGCTCGAGTACTTGAGAACCTGCGGCACGGTCAGCGCACCGTACTTGTGCGTGTCGTGGATGGTCCTGCCGTACATGTTGCAGGAGCCGTTCTCACAGTTGAAACTGTCGCCGGGGCGGATCACCCCCGCTTCCAGCGCCGCCGCCACCAGGAAGATCTTGAAGGTGGAGCCGGGTTCGAAGCTGTCGGCGATGGCGCGGTTCCTGATCGACCCCGGGGTCAGTTCCTTGACGTTGTTCGGGTTGAAGGAGGGGTAGTTGGCCATGGCCAGCACCCGCCCGGTGTCGGGCTCCATCACGATGGCGATGCCCGCCTTGGCACCGTTTTTCTCGATGGTCTTGGTGAGCTCCTTCTCCGCTATGTACTGGATGTTCTTGTCCAGGGTGAGGACGACGTTGCTCCCCTTGGAGCCGGCCTTCCCTTCGCTCCCCTTCTTGAGAGCGATGTCGCGCCCGAGGGCGTCGCGCTCGGTGACCAGGTAACCGGTGTTGCCGAGGATGATGTTGTCGTACTTCTTCTCGACCCCTTCCAGGCCGCTGGGGTCCAGACCGGTGAAGCCTATCACATGGGCTGCGACCTGCGAGTTGGGGTAGAAGCGGCGGCTTTCCTTCACGAAGCCGACCCCCTCCAGGTCCAGCGCCTTCACCCTTTTCGCCTGCTCGGGGGGCATCCTGCGGGCCAGCCAGACGAAGTTCCTGGCCGCCTTCAGTTTCGCCTCCAGCTCCTCCTTCGAGCAGCCCAGCGCCGGCGCCAGCTGCGCCGCCGCCTCGGAGACGTTCTCCATGTTCCTGGTCTCGGCGTAGCAGGAGTCCATCTCGATGGAGACCGCGAAGGGGGCGTTGTTACGATCGTAGATCCCGCCGCGGCTGGGGGTGAGCGGGATGCTCTTCTGGTGCTGCTTCTCGGCGATCTTCACCAGCTTGTCGTTGTCCAGGACCTGCAGGTAGAAGGCGCGCCCGCTGGCCGCGATGAAGAATCCGACGAAGAGCAGAGCCACGAAGCGCATGCGGACCCTGGCCCATTTCTCCCACTTGTCTATCACTTGACCAGGACCACCTGCTGGTCGGTGGGGAGCGCCATACCGAGCTCACCCTTGGCCAGCGCCTCGATGCGGGCCGGCGCCTTCAGGGACGCCACCTCCACCTTGAGACGCTTGTTCTCCTGCTGCTGATCCCTGAACTGTTTGTTCGCCTCGCCGATCCTCAGGTTGAGATCGATCACCTCGACCCGGGACCAGACGTGGAATATGGAAACCAGCGTAAGCAGGACCATGACCCCGGTCAGGTACCGGAAACTGATCCAGTTCTCTCTTGCTACCGCTCCGGGTCGTGCCGGTGCGGCGACCTTGCCGTAGGCAACTTTGCTCTGTGCCATAGTGCTACCTCTTGTTAAATCTTCTCGATGCCTCTCAGGCGTGCGCTCCGGGAGCGCGGGTTCGCGTTCAGTTCCTCATCACCGGCCTTGACCGCCTTCTTGGTCAGCACCTTGTACTGCGGCACCCGGTTGCAGACGCAGATCGGGAGCTCCTTGGGGCAGGTGCAGCCGGCGGCGGCGGCGCGGAAGGCCTCCTTGACGATGCGGTCCTCCAGCGAGTGGAAGGAGATCACTGCACCGCGCCCGCCGGGTTTCAGGAGTTTCAGCAGGTCGGCAAGCCCGTCCTCCAGGCTCTTCAGCTCCTCGTTGACCGCGATCCGTAGCCCCTGGAAGGTCCTCGTCGCGGGATGCAGCCGCTCCTCCCACTTCGCCTTGGGGATGGCCCCCTTGATGATGTCCACCAGCTGCATGGTGGTCTCGATGGGGGCCTCGGCCCGGGCCTTCACGATGAAGGAGGCGACCCTCTTGGCCCAGCGCTCCTCGCCGTACTCGGCGATGATGCGGTGCAGTTCGGCCTCGGAGAGGGTGTTGACCAGGTCGGCTGCGCTCGGGCCGGAGCTTCGGTCCATGCGCATGTCCAGGGGCGCGTCGGCCTGGAAGCTGAAGCCCCGCTCCTCCTTGTCCAGCTGGTGGCTGGAAACCCCGAGGTCGAGGACGAAACCGTCGATGGCGTCCACCCCGATCTCGGCCAGGGTCGCCGCTATCGAGGAGAAGTTCCTCTGGAAGATCCTGACCCGGTCGCCGAAGGGGGCGAGCCGTTCGCGGGCCACCGCGATCGCCTCCGCGTCACGATCGAAGCCGATCAGGACGCCGTCCGGACTGCTCGCCGTGAGCACCAGGCCGGCGTGGCCGGCCCCTCCCAGGGTGCCGTCCACGTAGATGCCGCCCGATTTGGGGGCGACCAGCTCGAGGACCTCGTCCGGGAGTACCGATATGTGATGGAAATCCGCCATCTAGAGGCCCAGCGCCGTGAGGCCCGGTGCGTCGAGCGGGAAGTTCTGCTCGTCCTGGGCGCAGACCTGGGCCCAGACCGCCTGGCTGTAGATGTCGATCTTTTTCTGCATGCCGACGAAGTGGAGCTCGCGCTCCAGCTGCGCGGTCTTTCTCAGGTCGGTGGGAACCAGGATGCGGCCCAGCTTGTCCGCCGTGCATTCGACGGCGGGAACCAGGATGGTGCGGCGCACCGAGGCCAACTGCTCGGCGGAGAAGCCGAGGGCGGCCCCGTCCTTGAGCCTTTCCTCGAGGGCCAGGAACTCGGTGTAGGGATAGATGACGAGACCATAGCCCATCTGCCCACCACCCAGCCTCAGCGGACTGGACTTGGTGAGGAAGAAGCGCTCGTCGCCGAAGCTGTCCAGCAGAACCTCGCGAAATTTCGCGGGAATGCTGGTACGCCCCTTGGCGTCGATGGTCGTGTCGAACTTCCCTCTGAACATGGTTTCCCCGGCACTCGTTGCCACTTTATACCACTGCATACCACTTTCGTGCACGAACTATACGGGAGGCAAGGATTGATGTCAAGGCAAAATTAGCGGCAAATAGGGAATTTTTGGGAGGTTTTCCGAGGAGTTAAGCGAGGGGACGGCAACCGGTGGCAAGAAGTGGTAAAAGCGGGGAGTGAACCGGAGTAAATTAAAAGACCTAGCGAACAGCGAAGGGCGAAACGCGGCGGGCGGGGCCTTTAAGGCCCCGCCCGGAACGGTGCGACATTATTAATTCTTTTTCCTGTCGAAGAGGGAAACCACGTTCCCCTTCTTCTGGGAGCCGCCGCTGTCCACCGGCGCCACCGGCTTCTCGGGAGGTTCCGGCGACACCACCTTCTCGAGCATGATCGGGGTCCCGGACATGGTGAAGGGGGCGCCATTGACCTGGCTTTCGTCCAGTATCCAGTGGTAGACCTGGAGCGGCACGGTGAGCACCAGGAGCTGCACCTGCCACCAGCCGGGTTTCACGTCCGGGGTGATGTCCTCGATCCGGGCGTAGAAGCTGGGTTTGTTGTCGATGTGCGCCAGCACGATGTCGTTGATGGTGGTCGTCATGGTCACTTCTCCTGTGGGGTCAAAGCAGGGAGCCGTCCATGCTCCGCGCCGGGAACAGGGCGCGGATCTCGGCGTAGCGGGCGGCAAGCTCCTGCTCCATCCGGTAAAAGCGGGCGACTTCGTCCCGCGGCATCTGATCCTCGATGAGGTCGCAATTGAAGGTGATGCAGTTGAAGGGCCGGTAGCCCGGCGGCATCAGGCACTCCGGCTCGCCCAGAAACGGGCAGAGCCCGTTGTCGAAGCGCGGCGTAAAGAGCGGCTGCCCGGTGGCCAGGTACACCAGGAGGTCCGCGGCGCTGAAGTGGTATTTCCCCTTGGCGCAGCAGGCCCCGCCGCAGCCGGCGCAATGGGCGGCGGCATCGACCCGGGTGACCAGTTGCTGCATCGCCTGTTTGTGGGCGACCATGGCCCGGGCCGAGGCTGCCAGTTCCAGGCGGACGGCATCCGGCAGCCGTCCGAACGCCGCCGTCACCTTCCCTACCGCCCCCTGCCACTCATGATCCCAACCGGTCACTTCAAACCTCTTGCACCATAAAAAAACGCCGTCCGGTGTGATCGGAAGGCGAGTCTACACCTACAAACCGATGGTTAACGCAAAGCCGCAATGACGCAAAGACAGCACAAAAACGAACCTGACTGGTGATGACCTTTCCTGGTTCCCAAGTTCCAGCTTGGGAACCCCATATGGCGCAAAGCTCCAGCTTTGCATCCGAGGGGAGTTGGAGCTTCGGAGAGGCTTTGCGTTTAATTCTATTTGTTTGAAAATTGGCCGAAGCAGCCCGTAAGCCGGGTTCTGTTCCCGCAGCCGGTTACCCGGAGGCGGGTGATAGTCATTCATCTAGGAGTGCCGTTGCCGACACCCTCAAGCAACCAACCCGGAAGCACGGACGGGCCGTCCTTGGCGCTTCCCTATTTGGTCTTGCTCCTGGTGGGGTTTACCTGGCATCCGACGTCGCCGCCGGACCCGGTGAGCTCTTACCTCACCCTTTCACCCTTACCCCCCTACGCCAAGGCTTCGGGGGGCAAGCCCCTTAAAGCTTTGGTCTGGTGGGCGGACTTCTCTCTGTGGCACTATCCCTAGGGTTGCCCCCGCTGGACGTTATCCAGCACCATGCCCTGTGGAGCCCGGACTTTCCTCCCTCCACCTTCGCCCAAGGCGAGGTGAACGGCGACCATCTGGTCTGCTTCGGCCAAAATCTTTACTGCAGATCGAGACAGAGATTAAGACTAAGGAAAAGCAGAGGCCTCATCTCAGTCTTAATCTTAATCTTAATCTTAGTCTTACTCTGCCTTACTCCACTTCCTGCTTCATGACCAGGATGCGCTGGCAGTGCGGGCAGGTGATCACGTCGTCGGCGCGGAACAGGGTGTTGTAGAGCTGCGGCGGCAGGTGCATGTTGCACCCCATGCAGTTCCCTTCCTTGGCTTCCACCACGGCAACGCCCCTTCTCTGGTCGCGCAGCCTGCTGTAGCGCTTCATCACGGAGGCCGGGATGATCTTCATGGTCTCTTCGCGGGTGGCGGCATCCTTGGCAATCCCACCTTCCAGCGCTTCCACCTTCTGCTGCACTTCGGCCTGCTGCGCGGCGACGTTCCCTTCCAGCTCGACTAGATCGGCTTCGCGCTTGGCGATGTCGGCGTTGATCTCCTCGATGGCGTTGATCTTCTGCAGGATCTGCTCCTCCAGTTCGGCGATCAGCTTCTTGGCGCCGGAGATCTCCTTGGAGACCGCCTGGTACTCCTTCTGGGTCTTGATCTCCTTGAGGTGCGACTCGGAACGGTTGATGTTGTCGTTCTCGGAGGCGAGGCTGGCCTCCAGGGCCCCCTTCTCCTCTTCGAGCGTGTTCACTTCTTCGCGCCGCGCCGCGATCTTCTCACGGGCTTCCGCAAGTTTCGCGTCCAGAGCCTGGGACTCGCTCACCAGCTGCGCCTTCTCCCCGTCCAGCCCGTCGATCCTGAGATCGATCTCCTGCAATTCGTATAACGCCTTCAGTTTGTTACGCAAAATCCGCCTCCCCAACTACCTTTTTATGTGCTTAAAGAGCAGACGCCTCACCAGAAGCTGAAAGGCTCCTGCTCTCCTTGGTATTCCACCACTTCCGCCTCGAAACGGCGCGCCGCAATGGCGTCCTTCAACTGCGCCCCGAGCCCCTCGATCATGAGCCGCTCGGTGGCGAAATGGCCGGCGTCCAGCAGCGCCACCCCGAGGGCCTCGGCCTCGCGCGCCTCGTGGTATTTCACGTCACCGGTCACCAGGATATCGGCACCCTTGCGGGCCGCGTCGTGCAGCAGCGACACGCCGGAGCCGCCGCAGACTGCCACTTTTTTCACCGGACGCTCCGGGTCCCCGACCAGCCGCACGCCTGCCGCACCGAGGCGCTCCCGGACCTCCCTGGCAAAGCCCCCCGCGGCCACCGGGGCGGCCAGCGTGCCGATACGTCCCAGCCCGCGCGGCGCCCCCTGGTTCAGCACCGGGTACAGGTCGTAGGCCGGCTCCTCGTAGGGGTGCACCCCCTTCAGGGCGGTCACGGCGGCGCCGATGCGCTCCTTCATGATCAGGAACTCGAGCCTGCTCTCCGGCTCGGCATGTCCCGAGCCGACCTCCCCCACGAAGGGCTTGGCGCCGGCCAGCGGGGTGAAGCGCCCGGTCCCCTCGACCTGGTAGGAACAGTCGCGGTAGTTGCCGATCAGGGGCATGAAGGGGGAGAGCGCGGCCAAAAGCTTCTCCTCGAAGCCGCGCGGCGCGAACAGCACCATCTTGACGTACTCCTCCCCGCCGGTGATCTTCAGAGGCTGCGCGCCCTGGAGTCCCAGGCGGCCGGCCAGAAGGTCGTTGACGCCCCCATGGGCGATGTCGAGGTTGGTGTGCAGGGAGATGATGGCGAGGTCGTGCTTGAGGGCGAGGATGGTAAGGCGGCCGGTCTCGTCGGCGGCGGTGATCTTTTTGAGCGGAGAGAAGATGAACGGGTGATGCGTGACCAGCAGTTGGCAGCCGGCCTCGATGGCCGCCTCGACGGCGGGACGGCCGGGATCGAGCGCCACCATGATCCGGGAGACCTGGCCGACGGGGTCGCCAAGCTGCAGCCCCACGTTGTCCCAGGATTCAGCGAAGTGAATTGGGGCAATTTTGCCAGTTATTCCAACTAGATCGGAAATTCTTGGAGTTATCATCGCGCTCAAAAGAAAAAGAGTGCAACCGCTTGGTGTGCACTCTCTCTCCCCACTAACAGTGTATTTTTCCGTCTGACCAGGTGCTTTAAGGGCATCCCCACATCATCCTAATTTGTAAGGTGGTGGGCCCACCAGGACTCGAACCTGGGACCGACCGGTTATGAGCCGGTAGCTCTAACCAACTGAGCTATAGGCCCGAAAAGCGAAATTAAAACATATAGTAAAAGGATTAGCGTGTCAAGCTTCTATTTTAATGACAGAAGTCACCCTTGCTAATACATCTCGTACTTGAGCAGCCGGCACTCGATGGGGCCGTTGTAGAGCACCATCCTGCGGGTCGCCTTCAGTCCGACCGACTTGGCCAGCTCCAGGTTGCCGGTGAAGAGGTAGGCGGTGTACCCCTTGCAGCGCTGTTTCAGGGTGTCGCCGATCTCCTTGTAGAGCGGGCGCAGCGCCTCCTGCTCGCCGAGCCTCTTGCCGTAGGGCGGGTTGATGATCAGCACTCCGGGCCCCGGGGGCACGGTGAGTTCCGCCATGGGGAGGCGCCCCAGCACCAGGTGCTCAAGCACCCCGGCGCGCTTCGCGTTCTGCGCCGCCATTCCCACCGCGGAGTGGGAGAGGTCGGTCCCCTGCACCGGCGCGGGGAGCCGCTCCAGCATGCCGGCGCGCGCCTCGGCGACGATGCGGTCCCACAGGGCACGGTCGAAGCCCTGCCAGCGCTGGAAACCGAAGCGGCGGTTGAGCCCGGGAGGGATGCGCAGCGCCTTGAGCGCCGCCTCGATGGCGATGGTCCCGGTGCCGCACATGGGATCGACCAGCGGGATGCTGCCGTCCCAGCCGGACAGTTCCACCAGCGCCGCGGCCAGGTTCTCCTTGAGCGGCGCCTCGTGCCGGTCCAGGCGGTAGCCGCGGCGGTCCAGGGGTTCGCCGGAGAGGTCGAGGCTAAGGGTGCAGCGGTTCTTGAACAGGCGCACGTTGACACGCAGGTCGGGGTCCTTGGTGTCCACGCTGGGGCGGCTGCCGTAGTGGTCGCGCAGGGCGTCGACGATGGCGTCCTTGGTCTTGAGCGCCACGAAGCCGGAATGGGTCAGCGCCGAGTCGCGCAGGTTGCAGTCGACGGCGAGGGTGAGGGCCGGGGTCAGGAAGCGCTCCCAGGAGACGGCGCGCACGCCGCGGTACAACTCTTCCGGGCTTTCGCAAGGGAACTCGGCCAGGGTCATCAGCACACGGCTCGCGGTGCGCAGCCAGAGGTTGGCGCGGTAGGCGGCCTCCATCCCACCTGCGAAGCGGACGCCGCCGCTTTCGGCAGTGACCTCGGGAACACCCAGCCGTACCAGCTCGGCCGCCAGCGCCTCTTCCACGCCCTTGGCGGTGGTGGCGAAAAAAAACTGCTTCATCCTTTCTCCTTAAAAAAAACCTGCCGGAGCACTCTGTCATGAGAGGTGCCGCGCCGCCCCCCCGTGGTGGCCGTGCTGCCGCCGCTCACCTTCATGAGGAATATACACGCAGCGGCTTCGGCACCGCAACGGTAAAGCACAAATTAATATTGATCGCCCATTGCACTGATTAGAAGATAATGATAAAAAATTAATTTCTTCAGTTGTCCGGGACATCTGCCGATAGGAGTTTTCATGAACCCGACACTGGCCTGCGTCTACGGGAGCCCCGCCGCCGCGGGAGGTCTTTTACCTGCCCGGCACGCGGGTTGCCATTGTGTCGGCCTGCATTACAATTTTGCAGTACCCGGTGCCACAATCCCCTGTTTTATCGGAGAATTTCGCACATGAAGAGACTGTTAAGAGTCCTGATCGTAGAGGACGCTCCGGACGATGCCCAGCTGATCGTGATCCAGCTCGAGCAGGGGGGATTCGACGTCCACTTCCAGCGCGTCGATAGTGCCCAGGCCCTGACCGAAGCGCTGACCTCGGCCCAGTGGGACGTCATCATCTGCGACTACGTGATGCCCGGCTTCAGCGGCTTGAAAGCGCTGCAGATACTCAAGGAAAACGGCTGCGACATCCCCTTCCTGATGATCTCCGGCAAGGTCGGCGAGGAGGCCGCTGCGGCCGCCATCCGCGCCGGGGCCGATGATTTCGTACTCAAGGGGAACCTGGCCCGGCTGGTGCCGGCGGTGCAGCGCTCCATCGCCGAGGCGGCCCTGCGCCAGCAAAGCCGGCGCCACGAGCAGGAGCTCAAGGAGAAGCTGGAATTCATCCAGGTGCTCATCGACACCCTCCCCACCCCGATCTTTTACAACGACCCCAACGGCCTGTACCTGGGCTGCAACAGGGCGTTCGAGGAACAGATCGGCATCAAGCCCGGCGAGCACGTCAACAAGAGCATCTACGAGATCCTCCCCCCGGACCTGGCCGCCCTCTACACCCGCGGCGAGGAGACCGCCGAAAACGGGGTCGGCCCGCGCAGTTTCGAGGGGACCATTACCTGCGCCGACGGCGAGCGCCGTGACATGATCTTTTACAGCGCCACCTTCAAGAACTCCGGGAACAGCTCCGGCGGCGTGGTCGGGGCCCTCTTGGACATCTCCGAGCGCAAGCAGGCCGAGCTGAAGCTGCGCTACCTGAGCAGCCACGACATCCTCACCGGTATCTACAACCGGGCCTACTTCGATGAGGAGCTCGACCGGCTCAGCAAGGGGCGCAAGTTCCCGGTCAGCATCGTCATGGTGGACGTGGACCGCCTGAAAGAGGTCAACGACCAGCAGGGGCACGCGGCCGGCGACGAACTGCTCCGGCACGCCGCCGAGGTGCTGAAAAATGCCTTCCGGCGCGAGGACGTGGTGGCAAGGGTCGGCGGGGACGAGTTCGCCGCGCTCCTTCCCAACACCGACGAGTCCACCCTGCGCGAAGCGATGGAGCGGCTCCAGGCCCATCTGGCCCAGAGCAACCACGAACACCCCGCGCTCCCCTTGAGCCTCTCCATCGGGGCCGCCACCGCCTACGACGGCGAGGAACTGATGACCTCGTGGCGCCTGGCGGACCAGCGCATGTACCGGCAGAAGAAAGGGCGCAAAAACAGCAACGCCGGCAGCAGGCAACACCAGTTGGTGGCCTAGAGCCGGCGAAGCGCAGTGAGGGCGCGCGTCCCGGGGCCGGGGCGCGCGCCTTTTCTATTTCTGGTCGGCGAGATCCTCCGCTATTCCCTCTCCCTCCGGGAGAGGGTGCCCGAAGGGCGGGTGAGGGAGGTGCCACGAAGCGGGATCATTGCCTATTGCAGCGCCCTCACCCCAGCCCTCTCCCTGAGGGAGAGGGGGATGGGGCCCTTGGCGGAGATCACCGCTAGTCAGGTTTTTTTATTTGGTGTCCTTGAAGATGATCATGGGCAGCTCGTCCTTGCCCGGGGCGGGCTGCGCCGCCTCTCCCCGCGCCTCGCGCGCCTTGGCAGGGTATTCCGTCTCGAGCCTCTTGGCCACCTCGTCGGCACGCGCCGTATCACCCGATTTCCGGTAGGCCTGCTCCAGGTAGGTCAGGGTGTCGGCCAGCCCCGGCTCGCCCGGGAAACGCTGCAGCGCCTCGTTCAGGCGCTTGATGGCGGAGGGATACTTCTTGGTCCTGAGGTAGAAGTTGCCGACGTAGTTCTCGTAGGCGAGTTCCTTGCCGCGGCAGTCGGCCAGCTTGGCCTTGGCGTCGGCCGCGTACTCGGAGCCCGGGTACTGGGCCAGGAACATCTCCAGGTAGTGCACCGCGTTTTTCACGGCGGTCTGGTCGGTGTCGATGCCGGTGATCTGGTTGTAGTTGGCAAGCCCCAGGCGGTACAGCGCGTAGGGGGCCTTTTCATTGGTGGGGTGGAGCTTGCGGAAGTCCTCGTAGGCGGCAGCCGCCTCGATGAAGGCGCCGTTCTCGAAGTGGGCGTCCGCTATCTTCAGCTCGGCCTGCGCGCTCAGTTCCGGATTGCTGAAGCTCTCCTTCACCTTCTTGAACTGGGTGATGGCATCCGCGTAGTTCTTGGAAGCATAGGCGGCCTCACCTTCCTTGAAGAAGGTCTCGGGGGTCTTCACCGGGGCGGGGGCCGTGGCGCAGGCGCCCAGGAGGGCGATCAGGGAGCAAAGGCCCAGGAAACGCAGGGATCGAGAATGCATGGATGCCTCCTTGAGGTGCGATGAGTTCATAAAAAGCCCCCGCAGCCGATGACCTACGGCTGCGGGGGCTGATTTTATCAGGCCCGGCCGGCGCGCTTGCGCTTGTTCGGGTCGAGCTCCTTCTTGCGCAGACGGATGGAAACCGGCGTCACCTCGACCAGTTCGTCCTCGTCGATGAACTCGAGCGCCTGCTCCAGGGTGAGGACGCGCGGCGGCGTGAGCTTCACGGCGTCGTCGCTGCCGGAGGCGCGCACGTTGGTGAGCTTTTTCCCCTTGCAGGGGTTCACCTCGAGGTCGTTGTCTTTGGCATGCTGGCCGATGATCATGCCGCCGTACACCTCGACGCCGGCGCCGAGGAAGAGGATGCCGCGCGGCTGCAGGGCGTCCAGCGAGTAGGCAGTGGTCTCACCCTGCTCCATGGCGATGAGGACGCCGTTCTTCCTACCGGGGATCTCGCCCTTGTAGGGGGCGTAGTCGTGGAAGGTGTGGGTGATCACGGCGGTGCCGCGGGTCTCCGTCAGGAATTCGCCCCTGATGCCGATCAGGCCGCGGGCCGGAACGATGAACTCCAGGCGCACGGTGTCCCCCATCGGGTTCATGGAGACCATCTCCCCTTTCCTCGGGCCCATCTTCTCGATGATGGAGCCCTGGTACTCGGAGGGTACGTCAACCACCAGGTATTCCATCGGCTCATGGCGCACGCCGTCCACCATACGCATGATGACCTCCGGCTTGGAGACCGCCATCTCGAAACCTTCGCGGCGCATGTTCTCGATCAGGATGGAGAGGTGCAGTTCGCCGCGGCCGGAAACCTGGAAGGTGTCGGCGTTGGCCGTATCGGAGACCCTGAGCGAGACGTTGGTTCTAAGCTCGCGGTCCAGACGCTCGCGGATGTTCCTCGAGGTGACCAGCTTCCCCTCGCGCCCGGCAAACGGGGAGGAGTTGACGATGAAGTTCATGGACAGGGTCGGCTCGTCGATGGCGACGTAGGGCAGCGGCATCGGGTTGTCGGCGGCGGCCAGGGTCTCGCCGATGCCCACCTCGGTGAAGCCCGCGATGGTGACGATGTCGCCGGTGTAGGCTTCGGCGATCTCTACCTGCTTCAGCCCCTCGTAGCCCAGCAGCTTGCTGACGCGCGCCTTGGAGATGACGCCGTCGCGCTTGATGAGCGCCACGGTCTCGCCGGCGGTTACCTTGCCGTTGAAGATCTTGCCGGTGGCGATGCGACCGATGTAGTCGTTGTAGTCGATGTTGGTGACCAGGAGCTGGAACGGCGCGTCGGGGTTCCCCTCCGGCGGATGGACGTTGTCCTTGATGAGCTCGAACAGCGGCTCCATGTTCTCGGAGGGCTGGTCCATCTCGCGCATGGCGTAGCCCATCTTGGCGCTGGTGTAGCAGATGGCGAAGTCGAGCTGGGCGTCGGACGCCTGCAGTTCGCAGAAGAGGTCGAACACCATGTCCACGACCTCGGCGGGGCGGGCGCCGGGGCGGTCGACCTTGTTGATGACGACAATGGGACGCAGCCCCAGGTCGAGCGACTTCTTCAGTACGAAGCGGGTCTGCGGCATCGGGCCGTCCAGCGCGTCAACGAGCAGCAGCACGGAGTCGACCATCTTGAGCACGCGCTCAACCTCACCGCCGAAGTCGGCGTGTCCCGGGGTGTCGACGATGTTGATCTTGTAGCCACCGTGGTGGATGGAGAGGTTCTTGGCAAGAATGGTGATGCCGCGCTCCTTCTCCAGGTCGTTGGAATCCATCACGCGCTCGGTGATCGCCTCGTTTTCCCGGAAAACACCGGACTGCTTCAACATGGCATCGACCAGGGTGGTCTTGCCGTGGTCGACGTGGGCGATAATGGCGATGTTTCTGATCTTCTCCTGCATGCTTTACTGCTCCTTTTCTTGGCTCGGCTACAAATAAAAAGACGAGCAGCGAAGCCCGTCTTAAAAAACAGCTCAATATGGCATTTTTGAGATATCTTTACAAGCTATTTTCTGATAATTCGGCGCTTTCCGCCCATGGCCGCCATCTGCTGCTTCTGGATGGTCGCCATGCTTTCCAGGTGGAACTGCAGCCACATCTCGCCGTACCCCTTCATCTTCATCTTCTTCCCTTCGCGTAACAGCTCCAGGTTCTGCTTCAGGTTTTCGTCGCCGGGGAGCTTCGCCACCCCTTTGGCCACGATCTCGCAGGCCTTCACGTTCTCGCCGATCTCGTTAAGGCAGTAGCCGTAGAGGGCGTAGAGCAGCGACTCTTTCGGGCTCGCCATGAGCGCCTTGTCGAAGGTCTCCTTCATCTTGTCGTGCTTGTTCTTCTTCATGTAGGTGACGCCGAGCATGCCCATGGTGACCCAGTTCTTGAAGAACCCCTTCTCCAGGTAGGGGAAGGCGGTGGCGAACTCGCGGCGGACGAAGTAGACCATGCCGATGGCGGAGTTGATCTGGCTCTCCACGTAGATCTGCCACTTGCCGTAGCGTAGCGCGGCCTTCAGGTCGCGGAGCCCCTTCTCGAAGCGCTGGGCCTGAATGTCCTTCATGGCCGGCTCCATGATCGCTTCGAGCTTCTTGGTGATGATGCGGGAGATGATCAAAAAGCTCGCCATGAAGACGATCATGGCGCCCAGAAGCGCCGCCCACCAGTACTGGAAGCCGGCGGCGAGGGAAACGACGAGGAATACTGCGATTGCTGCGCCTGCGGAGATGAGAAGGTTGTACATCGGTTGATTTATCCTTTCGTGGTGCGGGTCACGTGATTTGCGAAGCGGTTGACGGGGTTAGCCTTCGTCCTTGACCAGGGCGCCCTTCTTTTCCTGGTACTTGGCGACGATGATGCGCTTGCCGGGCTTCAGAGCCACCCGGGTCTTCAGGTTGTTCCAGGCGGAGAGGAGCCTGGCCGTTACGTTGAACCTCTTGGCGAGGGAGGCGAGGGTGTCGCCCTTCTTGACGGTGTAGTACTTGTGGAATTCCTTGGGAGCCGCCTCGGCCTTGGCCACCTGGGTCGCGGCCTTGGTCTCGGCCTTGGCTTCGGCCGCTGCCGGATGCGCCTCGCCACGAGCCGACGCCACCTGGACCGGGATGGTCAGCACGCGGCCGGCGAGCTTCACCTTCTTCTTGCCCAGGTTGTTCACTTCGGCGATGGTCTGCGGGCTGGTGTTGAAGCGCCGGGCGATGGAGGCCAGGGTGTCGCGCTTCTTGGCACGGTATGCCACGTTCCTGACCCGCTCAACGTAGCGCTCCGATTCGGGGATCTTGGCGTACTCGGTGAGGCAGGTGGCGCCGGCACCCTTGGGCACCTTCAACTGGTATCCCGGGTAGTCCGGCGGCGTGGTGGCGCGACGCAGCTCCGGGTTCAGCTCCTTGATGTTCTGCAGCGGGACGCCGCAGGCCTTGGCCATCACGTCCAGATCGGTGCGGGACGGAATCGGCACCTGGTCGAACTCGATGGGCGGCAGGTAGGCCACGTCGGCGAAGCCGTATTTGGCCGGCTCCTTGGCGATGATGGCGGCAGCAAGAAGCTTGGGGACGTAGTCCTTGGTTTCGCGCGCCAGGTAGCTCCCCTTGGAGATCTCCCAGAAGTCGCGGGTGTTGTACATGTTGATGGCGCGCAGGATCTTGTTCTCGCCGGCGTTGTAGCCTGCCGCGGCGAGGTACCAGTCGTTGTTGAAGAGCGCGTAGAGTTCCTTCAAGTAGAGCGCTGCGGCGACGGTGGCCTTGAGCGGGTCGCGCCGCTCGTCGATCCAGGGGTCGATCCTGAGCGCGTAGCGCTTGCCGGTCGCCGGCATGAACTGCCAGGGGCCGACGGCGGCAGCCACCGAGACGGCATGCGGGATGAAGCCGCTCTCGATCATGGCCAGGTAGACCAGGTCCTCGGGGAGCCCTTCCTTCTTCAGCACCGTCTTCATCATGGGGATGTAGCGCTCGCTCCTGGAGAGCCACTTGGCGAAGAAGCCGCGGCCGGAGCCCTGGAAGTAGCGGGTGAAGTACTCCACCTTGGAGTTGAAGGTAAGGGGGATGTCGGAATCCGGCAGATCCATCTCCGGCAGTTTCAATTCGAAGTCATCGGGGTCGGCGGCGGCGAGGTCTTCGTTGCCGGGAAAATCTGCGGAGGTGAGGCCGAGTCCTTTGGAAAGGGCAAGGTCGGCCGAGGCGAGTTGCTGGGTCTGCTGCTCCTTACGTCCCGATTCCTGGAGCAGGTCTCCGGGCGCCGCGAGGGCGTAGCAGGGGGTCAGAAGTGCGAGTATGACAAGGGTAACTTTAAGCATTCAATACCTATTTGGGGGTGACGGCACGCGTACGCACAGGTGCGCAGAATAGCGGAATTTGGCACAGTTGTCAATTCAAACGGGTTTTGACCAATGCAGACCAAGCGGCGGCAGCGGCTTCGGCGCGCCCCCATGCCCTTTATGGCCGCATCGGGCGATGCGGCACCCTACTTTAGCTTTCGGCGGCAATGCCCCCCCTCTCCCCACGAGAACGCCCCTCCTCTCTCTCAACGAGAATGGATCCCCTCTCCCCCGGGAGAGGGTGCCCGGAGGGCGGGTGAGGGAGGTTTGCTCCGACCCTCCGGACGCGCGAAATCCGGAAGGTGGAAGGGATGTTGAACGAGGGGCGAAAAATATCGTTCTCCGTCGAAAACGAAAAAGCCCCCCGCGGTGAACGGGGGGCTTTTTTTCATGGGGCGCCCGCCGCAGTCAGGCGACGGGCAGACTAGGGCAACCTTCCTTGCAGTGGGTCACCGGACGGATCATAAAGAAGTTAGTCCACATGTCGTGATCTCCTTATCCCTGGTTGGACTTGCATCCCTCGCTGTGTGGTTCCCGGAGGATGGGGAAAAATATAATTGCCCCCCTCCCCTTGTCAACCGCCCCACCATCTAGATGGAGCGGCCGCTTTTCTTCATCAGCCAGAGCAGCCAGCCGTCCCTCAGCGTCAGCGCGGCATGCGGGCAGAGCTCACGGCAGCAGAAGCAGCGGATGCAGCGCTGGTAGTCGAAACGAAGCCTCCCCCCCTGGACCCGTATCGCCGCCGGCGGGCACGCCTTGACGCAGACGCTGCAGAGTTCGCACTTGTCGGGCGCGACTTCGGGACGGGAGGTGAACTGGTTCCTGAGCCGGTTCTTCAGAAAGCCCGGGAGCCCGAACTGAACGTCGGAGAGATGGGGGAGCCGCAGCGGACGCTCCAGCACACGGTCCGGGTCCGGCCCCAGCACCGTGATCTCGTCCGGCGCCGATCCGGGAAGCCCCATGCGCCGGGCGGCGCTCTCCAGGTAGAGGAGTTGGCGCGGTATGCCTGCCACCCGCGCGGCCACATGGTCCACGGCCACCGCGTTGTCCCCGGCCAGAAGCACCCCGACCTGGCAGGGGTCGCCGCTCCCCGGGCCGTTACCTTCCATGGCGACCACGGCGTCCACGATGTTCAGGTCCGGTTCGCGCAGCCGGTACAGTTCCAGGAGCATGTCGGCGAAGAGCTCCTTGTCGGCACCGGCCTTGAGATGCCAGGCCGCCTTGGCGGTTCCCACCACGGCGCCGAACAGGTTCTTCACGCAACAGGTCATGGTCATCATCTCGTGGGTCTTCAACTTGGGGAGGTTAATCAGGCGGTCCGCCTCGAGGTACGGGCGTGCCAGTTCAAACTCCTTGAAGGTTCCCGAAGCGGCGACGGGCACGGCCTCGGTGAAGGGGACGAACTCCGCGCCGGTCTCCTCGATGACCGCCATCATGCCCGAACGCTCGGCGACACGCCGTCCGCTGCCCACGCCCGGGGAGTCACCCACCAGCGGCACGCCACCGGCCTTTTGCACCTCCAGGATCACCGCACGCAAGAGCTCCGGATGGGTGGTCACCGCCGCCTCGGCCGGCTTGGCCGAGAGCAGGTTGGGCTTGATCAGCACCCGCTCGCCCGGCTTCACGTAGCGCTCCATTCCTCCCAGCGGTTCCAGGAGCCGGGCCACCCCTTCCCTCATCGTTTCGCGCCCGTAATCCGAAACCCGCTCCAGCGCCACGTGGTACATCTCGTCCTCCTGCAAAAGCTGTTGTAAACCGGGATCACCCTGAGGTAGATTCACATACCATGAAACGGGCCATCGAGCAATTCTGCGCTTACCTGGAGACCGAGCGCAACGTCTCCCCCCACACCCTCGCCGCCTACAAAAGCGACCTGGAGCAGTTCGCCTCCTTCCTGGGGCAGCGCGGCGAGCCGCGCCCGGAGTCCGTGGACCACCTGGCCATCAGGCAGTACCTGGCCCAACTGCACAAGGGGCACGCCAAGAGCTCCATCGGGCGCAAGCTCTCCGCGATCCGGGCGCTGTTTCGCTTCCTGCTTCGTGAAGGGCGCCTGGAGAAGAACCCCGCCGAGTTGGTCAGCACGCCCAAGAAGGAGAAGCGTCTCCCCTTCCACCTGAACATCGACCAGGTGAGCGCGCTGGTGGAAGCGCCGGCCGGGACCAGGCTGCCACTGCGGGACCGGGCGGTGCTGGAGACGCTGTACTCCTGCGGCATCAGGGTGAGCGAGCTGACCGGGATGAACGTCGCCGACCTCGATCTTGCCGACGGGTTGGCGCGGGTCATGGGCAAGGGGGGCAAGGAGCGCATCGTGCCGGTAGGTTCCTTCGCCCGGCAGGCCCTTGCCGCCTACCTCGACGAGCGCGGCAATCCCGGGCCGGGAGAACCGCTGATTCTCAACAGCCGTGGCGGGAGGATCAACCGTCGTAGCGTCACGCGCATCGTGGACAGCCACATGCTGCTCATCGCCGCCATGCGCAAGGTTTCCCCGCACACGCTGCGTCACACCTTCGCCACCCACCTCCTGGAGGGTGGGGCCGACCTGAGGGCGATCCAGGAGCTTTTGGGGCACGCCTCGCTTTCCACCACCCAGAAGTACACCCACGTCAGCATCGACAAGCTGATGGAGGTGTACGACCAGGCCCACCCCAAGGCCCGCCGGTAGCTGCTTCACCTTAGAGCCCTTCCCCCGGGGGAGGGGCCTGTCCCCTTAGTGCTTCGGCAAGATGACTGAGCGGAATAGAGCGTACCGCTAGAGGGACAGGCACCTGACGGAGCCGGTCCCTCCTGCAACAACACCATTGAGCCCAAAAAAAAGGCCCCGCCGAATCCGGCGGGGCCTTTGTGCTGCTTGCTGCTGCGAGCGATTAGTCTTCGCAGAGGTCGATCTTCACATCCCAGTTCTTGAGCTTCATGGTGCCGTTCTTCTCAAGGTTGAGGTGCATCTTGAAGGCGCGATCCCACAGCTGCGGCTCGTGGCCGACCTTCCTCGCCAGGCACTCCTTCTCGGCGATGTTGAGGTACTCGGTGAGCTGCGCCTTGTAATCCGGGTGGGCGCACTTCTCGATGATCTTACGTGCGCGATCCTTCGGAGCCAGACCGCGCAGGTCGGCCAGACCCTGCTCGGTGATGACGCAGTCGAGGTCGTGCTCGGTGTGGTCGATGTGCGAGCAGTGCGGCACGACGCAGGAGATACCGGTCGGGTCGGTCTTGCTCGGACGGGAAGACGGGGTGTGCATCATCTTCAGGAAGCCGTTCCTGAGGAAGTCGCCGGAGCCGCCCAGACCGTTGATCATACGGGTACCGCCGACCAGGGTTGAGTTGGCGTGCGCGTAGATGTCGATCTCGACCGGGGTGTTCATGGCGATGCAACCCAGACGACGGATCGGCTCCGGTGCGTTGGAGATGGAGAGCGGACGCAGGGTGATCTTGTCGAAGTACTTGTCCATGTTCTCGAAGAAGCGCGGGAAGCCCGGGCTGGCCGAGAGGGACAGGGAGCAGGAGGAAGCCGCGTCGAGTTTGCCGGAGTCGAACAGGTCGAGCATGGTGTCCTGGAGTACCTCGGTGTAGACGGTCAGGTTGGTGAAGGGGCCTTTGGCCAGGCCGCCGATGACGGCGTTGGCGATAGAGCCGACGCCCGACTGGATCGGGAGCAGGTTCTTCGGCAGACGGCCGGCTTTCACCTCGGCGGTGAAGAAGTCGATGATGTGGTTTGCAATCGCCTCGGAGGTGTCGTCCTGCTCGGCGAAGGCACGACCCTGGTCGCGCAGCTTGGACTCAACCACGGCGACAACCTTGCTCGGGTCGCAGGGGATCGAGGTGGAACCGATCCTCTCGCCGGCGTGGGTGATGCCCAGGATCTGGCGGTTCGGCGGGGTGAGCGGGGTCAAGAGGTCGTGGATGCCTTCGAAGGAGGGCTGTCCGGTGTTCACTTCGAGGATGATCTTGTCGCAGATCATCAGGATCTCAGGGATGACGCCGCAGGAAGAGGTCGGCACCAGGGAGCCGTCTTCCTTGACCGCGGAAACCTCGATGATGGCGAGGTCGAGCTTGCCGCTCTCGGAGTCCTTGGTGTAGAAGCCGTAGCCCAGGTCCTGTGCGAACAGGGAGAGGTGCTTGTCGCCCATGCGGATGCGGCCAGCGTTGATGCCGGCAGCGATGTTCTTGCCGGTCTGGTACGGCCAGCGACGGTCGATCATGTCCAGAGTCGCCCAACGGTCTTCGGTCTCGGCACCGACGGAGGCGCCGATGAAGAGGTTGAACTTCAGCTTGCCCTGCAGGTTGTTCTTCTCGACGTGGTCAGCCAGGGCGATGGGCACCACTTTCGGATAACCGGCCGGGGTGAAACCAGACCAACCAAGGTTCATCCCGTTCTTGAAGAACTCGACGGTCTGCTCGGGAGCCATGACCTTGTTCAAAAGTTGTTTGCATTGTACCCGGTCTTGAAGTGTGCCGTACTCGGACATATCTGCCTCCTGTTTTGTTTTGATGTTTACAACCAAATCAGCCTAAAGCTGACAAATCACATGTTTTTTGCCGCCGATCCGCGCCGGCCAAACATCATGCCTGACGGTCTTTTTTCAAGATTCGGTAAAAAATTAGAACCGGATTCTACTTAAGGGAGGCCATTGAGTCAACTAAAAACCCCTGCTGCCCGCCTACCGGTCTCCCCCCCCCTCACAGGCCATCCTGCGCCTCTGAGCGGGCAATGCGGCAATGTATACAGTATGCAATCTAATCTGAACTTGCCGTTCACGTCAAGAATAAAAAGTTGTTTCGTGTTCCCCGGGACACCGCTCCGGCGACCGGCGCGGACGTTTATTCTGTTAAATTGGGTATTTTCATGAAGGAGGGACTTGGACCGCTGACGGAACTTTTCTTTTCAATTCTGCCCCTCTATGGGGACGCCGCCCCGGCGGCGTGGGGCGGACCGGCGGCTGAAACAAGGGGCGGCCGCTGCGCCCCCCGCCCCCCCCGGAGCTGCCGTAGCGGAAAGAGATGGCCGTGCGTCGTACGCAAAAATAAAACAAAAGGGGGGCCGCCGGTGGCTACGCAGGACGCCGACCGGCACGATACGGGGCCGCTCCACGCGCCCCCCAGCTAGCAATGTGGTGCGAAGCTACTTGGCGAGATACCCGAGCCGGACCGCGCCCCAGTGCCGGTTGTTGATCATGATGGGGGTGGAGATGTCGTTCATGATCTCACCGGTATCCCTCATGTAGGTCTGCAGCAGGTACGGCTCCATGTTCTGGGCGGCCTTGAGCCCGGTCTTGTCGTCGAAGATCCGCTTGGTCCGGTTGTTCACCTTGTCGGTTTCCGGGTCGCCGGTGAGCGGCTTGGAGTAGCGCAGGTTGTGGCAGGGGACGTAGCCGTGGTCGTCGACGCAGATGGCGAAGAAGATGGTCCCCTTGCGCCCCAGGACTTCCTCCTGCACCGGCGAGACGTACTGGTCGAAGAAGCTGTCGAAGGCGGTGTGATATTTCTGGGGGGACGTGTCGGCAATGGGGCGGTAGTTGCGGTCGAAGAGGTCGGCCGTGGAGATCCTGCCGGAGGCCACCCCCTGCTCGATGGTCGCGGTCAGCTTGTCCCGCAGCTCGGTGGCGAGCGCCTTCATCTCATCGTGGCGGTTGCCGACGCTGAATTTTCCCACCGTCGAGAAGATCTGCTCCGCCACCCGGGTGAGATCGGTGAAGGCCCGGTCGCTTTCCAGCATGTCCTCATGCACCCCGGAGGCGGAGTTGGAGACGTTGTGGATCTTTTCCGCGATCTCGTTGGTGGTGGCACTTTGTTCCTCGGTGGCGGAGGCGATCTGGTTGATGAGCTGCGCCGTTTCGCCCGCCAGCCCCAGGATCCGCTCCAGGCACTCCCGCGCGGCGGCCGACTTCTCGACGCCGTCTTCCACGCGCCCCTGCTCCTCGGTGATGGAGCGGGCGGCCTCGCGGCTCTCGATCTGGATGTTGGTGATGATCTTGGCGATTTCCTTGGTGGACGTCGCCGTCTTCTCGGAAAGCATCTTCACCTCGTCCGCGACCACGGCAAATCCACGGCCATGCTCACCGGCGCGCGCCGCCTCGATAGCGGCGTTGAGGGCCAGGAGCTTGGTCTGGTCGGCGATGTCCTCGATGAGGACGATGATGTCGCCGATCTGCGCCGACGACGCCTCCAACCGTTCCACGGTGCCCAGGGTCTGTACCACGTTCTCCCTGATCATGGTGATCGAGTTGCAGGCGCTGTCCACGACGCCCATGCCCCGGCTGGCCGCATCATCGACCTCCGAGGAGAACTCCGCGGCCTTATGGGTGTTGCCGGCAACGACGTTGAGGGTCGCCGCCATCTCCTCAGTGGCCACGGCGACCGCCTCGGACCGCTGCTTCTGGTCCGCCGCCGAAACCACCGTCTTGGCGGCACGGCTTGAGACATGGCACAGCGAGATAGAGATGCTTTCGGCCAGGTCGTAGAGCACCGTGATCGTCTCGCGCAGCTTTTGGACCAGGTGGTTGATGTGGCGCGCTAGGTCGCCGATCTCGTCGCCGGAACGTACCGGTATCTCCTTGGTGAGGTCTCCCTCCCCTTCCGCGATGTCCTTGAGCTTCTCGGAGAAGAAGAGGATCTCACGCATCACCGACTTCCTGAAGAAGAAGTACATCCCCCCCATCATACAGATGAAAAAGACGCACCCTGCCCCCACCAGTATGGCAATCATCTTCACTGCGCTGCGGTAGCCGTCCTCCAGCGAGGAGGTGAGCAAAACGGCGCCCAGGTACTTATCGCCGGCATCATGGCACTGCTGGCAGCGCTGCTCGTTCTTCATCGGGACCGCGGCGCGCAGGGTATGGACCCCGCCGACCACCTCCCGTTTCTCGACCCGCTTGCCGGTGGCGAAACTTTCCGTGACGTCCTTGTTGACAGTCCCGGAGACTGGATCCTTGCCGTCCTTGCCGAAAATCTGCAGGTCGAAGCCGAAGTTCTGATCCTTCGCCGTCTTGGCCAGGTTAAGCACCGACTTCGAGTCGTCCTTCATCATGAAAGACTTGATCTCGTCGATGATCACCGCCGACATGGTGCGGCTGTTCTGCTCCTGCAACTTCATTGTGGAACTGTACTGGAGCCAGATCGCCAGGCATCCTACTATGGCGATGCCGACCAACAGGTTCACGCCGATGATCGCGAGGATCTTGTGCATCAGCTTGTTCTTGAACATCACGCCTCCTGATGGACCCCAGAGTCCTCTGTCATTGGTGTCAGTATCGGCAACTGTTTACTGCACCTTTAGAAACGTCGTTTAAAATTATGAATATTTAATTCCGCCCTTTATATCACTCACGTCGCGCGCTCTCGCTTTTTGATTTCAGTCAAGAGCCGGTTGTGCCAGGGATGGTATCATTGCAATAAAACAGCACGGGAGGGAGCCATGAACGAGATGAACGAACAGGAGCTGTACCGGCAACTGGTACAGAACTGCAACGACGCCATCATCTTCTCTGACAGGGAAGGTTTGATCAGACTGTGGAACAAGGGAGCGGAAGAGATGCTGGGGTTCAGCGCCGAGGAGGCGCTGGGGCAGTCGCTGGATATCTTCATCCCGGAGAACCAGCGCCCCCGTCACTGGGAGGGGTACTACCGTGTCATGGAGACCGGCACCACGCGCTACGCGAAGGAACTGCTGGCGGCCCCCGCCCTGAAAAAGGACGGCACGCGCATCTCGACCGAGTTCTCCATGACCATCATCAGGGATGCCGAAGGGAAAGTGGCCGGGACCGTGGCCGTGATGCGGGACGTCACCGCCCGGTGGCAGAAGGAAAAGACGCTGCGGGCGCGCCTGGCCGAGTTGGAAAAGGCACAGGGCGCCTGATGTGGGCGCGAAAAAGGGCGCCGGGAATCTTCCCGGCGCCCGCTCTCATCGTGGCGCAACAACCCGCCCTCAGCCGACCTGGTCCACCAGGTAGTTCTGCACCCCCATCTGGGAGATCTGGTCCAGTTGGGCCTCGATGTCGTCGATGTGATCCTCTTCCTGCTTGAGGATCGATTCCAGCAGTTCCTTGGTCCCGTTGTCCCCCAACTCCATGGCCAGCTTGATGCTCTCGTTGTACCCCTTGATGGCGCTCTCCTCGAGGGCGTGGTCGAACTGGTGCATCTTCGGTATCTCGCCGCCGATGTGGATCGGGTCCAGCCTGCTCACGATGGGCCTCCCCTCCAGGAACAGGATCCGCTCGATCAGCTTCTCCGCGTGCTTCATCTCGCTGATGGCGCGCTCCCGGACGGCGGCGTAGAGCCTCTTGTAGCCCCAGTTCTCACACATCTCCGCATGCACCATGTACTGGTTGGTCGCGGTCAGCTCCTCCGCCAGGCGTACGTTCAACTGCTCGATCACCCTCTCGTTTCCCTTCATGGACGACCTCCTTTTTGCGCCCGGCGGCTGCGGGCGCGGTTCGCTTCCGGCAACCGAAAGGGTGCGCCGGCTAAACTGGTTAATTTATTCTAATTTAAAACGAATAGATTATACCCGCGCCGGAGGGGTTGGCAATTGGGAAGGGATTTAAGAGGTGAGAGGCAAAGACCTGCCGTGGTAATAGCCCAAAGCAGGGGAAGTCCGCCTTTCCCCCCGCCCCCTGCGGGAGGGGGACAGGGGGTGGGGGAAGGCGCCATCTCTTTCCCGGATGTTGCAGCTTCACCCACCCCCCCGGCCCCCTCCCGTCAAGGGAGGGGGAGACCAATAAAAAAGCGCCGGTCCTTTCCAGGACCAGCGCTCGGTGTCTGTTGCAGTTTGGCGGTGGCTTACGCCACGGTCTCCTCCGGCTCTTCCTCGACGGCGTCGCCACCCATCGGGGCGGCCTCGCCTTTCGGAAGCAGCAGGTTCAAGAGAATGGCGGCGATGCCGCACAGGCTCACGCCGTGCAGGTGCTGACCGGCGACGTTGATGCTGAGCCCACCGATACCGAAGACCAGCACCAGCGAGACGATGACCAGGTTGCGCGGGCGGTGCATGTCGACCTGGGCATGGATCAGGGTGTTCAGACCTACCGAGGCGATGGAGCCGAACAGCAGCATCATGATGCCCCCCATGACCGGCACCGGTATGGACTGCAGAATGGCGTTGAACTTCCCGAAGAAGGCCATCACGATGGCGAAGCCGGCGGCCCAGGTCATGATGACCGGGTTGTAGCAGCGGGTGATCATGACCGCGCCGGTGACCTCGGCGTAGGTGGTGACCGGGGGGCCGCCCACGAGCGCCGCGGCGCAGACCGCGAGGCCGTCGCCCAGCATGGTGCGGTGCAGGCCCGGCTTCTCCGTGTAGTCCTTGCCGGTCACGGCGCCGATGGCGACCACGTCGCCGACATGCTCGATGGCGGGGGCCAGGGCGACCGGGATCATGAACAGGACCGCGGACCAGTTCCACTCGGGCGTCACGAACTTGGGCACTTCCAGCCACGGTGCGGCAGCGATCTTGGAGAAGTCCACGAGGCCCAGGAAGATGGAGAGCGCGTAGCCTACGGCGACGCCGGAGAGGACCGGCAGCAGCCGGAAGATGCCGCGGGCGCGCACCGCCACGGCGGCGGTGGTGGCAAGCGAGATGCCGGCCACGAGGAGCGCGGTGTTGTAGTCGACCAGAACCGCCTTGCCGTCACCGGTCTTGCCCATGGCCATGTTGACCGCCACGTTGGCCAGGCCCAGGCCGATGATCATGATGATGGGACCGACCACGACCGGCGGCATGATGCGGTGCACGAAATCCGCGCCGCGCAGGTAGATGGCGAGCGAGAAGGCGAGGTAGAGCCAGCCGGCGGCGAAGAGGCCCGCCAGGGTCGAGGGAAGGCCCCAGGTCTGTACGCTGTAGATGATGGGCGCGATGAAGGCGAAGGAGGACCCCAGGAAGATGGGGACCTGGCGCTTGGTGCAGAGTTGGAAGATGATGGTGCCCATACCCGCGCCCAGAAGGGCCATGCTCGGGTTCAGGCCGGTGAGGATCGGCACCAGCACCAGCGCGCCGAAGGCGACAAAAAGGATCTGCGCGCCGGACAGCGCCTGGCGCCAGACCGGTTCTTTTACTTCAGACATGCAATTGACCTCGCAAGGAAATGATACGGAGGGGACACCCCCGCTTGAATGCAGCAGGGGTGTTACTTGGTGCCGAAGATCTTGTCGCCGGCGTCGCCCAGGCCGGGCAGGATGTAACCGTGCTCGTTGAGCCGCTGATCGATGGCGGCCACGTAGATGTCGATGTCGGGATAGGCCGAGGTGATCTTCGCAAGCCCCTCCGGCGCCGCCACCAGGCAGAGCACGCGGATCTGGCGGCAGCCGCTTTTCCTGAGCATCTCGATGGTGGCGGCCATGGACCCGCCGGTGGCGAGCATGGGATCGATGATCAGCGCCAGGCGCTCGTCCAGTTTGCCCACGAAGCGCTCGAAGTAGGTGTGCGCCTCCAGGGTCTCCTCGTTCCGGGCCAGGCCCACCACGCTCACCTTGGCGTTGGGGATCATGTCGAGGACCCCTTCCAGCATGCCGATGCCGGCGCGCAGGATGGGCACCACGGTCACCTTCTTCCCCTTGATCTGCTGGATCTCGATGGTGCTGCCGTCCCAACCGGTGATGGCACGGGGCTCCAGCGCGAAGTCGCGGGTGGCCTCGTAGGCAAGCAGGCAGGCTATCTCGGCGGTGAGCTCGCGGAACTTTTTGGTGCTGATACCGGACTCCCGCATCAGGCCTATCTTGTGCTTCACCAGGGGGTGGTTTACTTCGTGGACGCTCATCTGGCTCTCCCGTGGAAAATTTTGGTCTTACCATACCGGATTTTACGTCTGCAAACAAGCAGTTACGCATTAACAGGAGCCAATCGGAGGGGGCTGCGTTTGATATGGTCAGACCACGGGCGGAGGCGTGCTGTTCACCGGGATGCGGGCAGCCTGCTGCGCCCCGCAATGGGGGAAAAACGTTCAGAGACAGGTGGTTGGCAGGGAGGGCGGCATCAGGATTGACGGTAGGAGAGGATCTGCATCCCCTTCCAGACGCCGAAGGCGAGGACGACGACGGTGACCAACAGGCAGAAGAGGGCCGCCAGGTGGTGCAGCGAGTTGTCGCGGCGCCGCTCCCGGTAGCCGAGCAGTTTCGCGGTAATGATGCCGCCGACGATGCCGCCGCCATGTCCCCAGTTGTTGATGCCGGGCATGACCAGGCCGAACACCACCAGGCTGATCAACCACCCGCTCACCTCGCGCGAGACCGCCTGGCCGTAGTTGCCGCCGCGGCTCTTGCCGAAATAGAACAGGGCGCCGATGAGGCCGCAGACCGCCGCCGAAGCGCCGATGGTGAACGTGACGCCGGCCAGCACCGAGAGGAGATACCCGGCGATGCCGCTCACCGTGTAGATGACGAACATGCGGCTCGCGCCGAACTCTGCGCAGACCCAGGGGCCGATCTGCCTAAGGGCCATCATGTTGAACAGGATGTGCAGCGCCCCGCCGTGCAGGTAGTTGGCGGAGATGAGCGTCCAGAGGCCGTAGCGGAAAACCGGGTAGGTCCCGGTGGCGCCCAGCAGCGCCAGGCTGTTGTCGTCCGGGGAGAGGAAACCGAAGATGCCGCCGCCCAGCGCGGTCCTGCTGGAGATGAGCAGCGACAGGAGGTAGTAGACCACGTTGGCGACGATGATGCCGTTGATGACCAGGTCGCCCCCCCGGTCGCTACGCATCACCTCGATCACCCTGCCGCCGGAGGGAGGGAGCGCGGCGCCGCACCAAAGGCAGGAGGAATATCTGGCGTCGGTGGCGCGTCCGCATTGGGGACAGGTTATGGAGGGGTGAGCCATTGGGGATACCTCTCAGAAAGATCGCGCGCCCCACTCTACCATTTTCATTGCAGAAAACAACTAAAGAGGTGCAGGCCGGACAGCTAGCCGCAGTCGAGGAACAACAGGGCGGGGTCTTCCAGGTAACGCAGCACCTTGCCCAGGAACCTGGCGGCATCGGCGCCGTCGGTGGCCCGGTGGTCGAAGGTAAGGGAAAGGGGAAGGATCTTCCTGATGACGATCTGGCCGCGGTGCACCCAGGGGCGCTCGACGATGCGCCCGAACCCCATGATGGCGACGTCGGGCCAGTTGATGATCGGGGTGGCGAAGGTGCCGCCGAAGTGCCCGTAGTTGGTGATGGTGAAGCTGCTGCCGCGCAGTTCGTCCAGCGCGATGCTCCGCTCGCGGGCCTTGCGCCCCAGCTCCTGGATCGCCTGGGCCAGCTCGATGATGCTCTTCCTGTCGACATCCCGGATCACCGGGACCATGAGCCCCTCGGGCGTGTCCACCGCGATGCCGAAATGGTAGTGCCGCTTCAGCACCAGTTCCTGGGCCTCGTCGTCAATGGAGGCGTTCAGGAGCGGGTGCTCCTTCAGGGCATGCTGCACCGCTTTCATGAAGAAGGGGAGGAAGGTAAGGTGGGTGCCGCGCGACTCGACCTCCCCCTGTTCCCGGAGGCGCAGCTCGAAGATATCGGTGATATCCACCTCCTCCATGCTGGTCACGAAGGCCGTGGTCCTCTGGGAGGCGGCCACGTTGCGGGCGATGGTGCGGCGCAGGCCGCGCAGCGGCACCCGCTCCTCCGCCCCGGCGCCCCCCATGACCTTGCCTGCCGCAGGAGGCTGGCGCTCCAGGTCCTCGGGCCTGATGCAGCCGCGCGGCCCGCTCCCCTTGATGTTCCTGAGATCGACGCCCCGCTCGCGCGCCAGCTTGCGCACCATCGGCGTCGCCAGTCCCTCGAATTCGCCGGAGCCCGCCGCAACTGCAGCCGACGGGACCGCCCCGGCAGGCGCCCCCGCCATGCCGGCCGCAGCGGATTGCGGCTCCTCCTCCGCCTCCGGGAGAGAGCCCACGATCCCCACGGAGGCCGGCCTGGCAGCCTGCCCCTGTCCCTGCGATTGCGATTGCCCCTGTGCCTGGGATTGCGATTGTCCCTGCGCCTGGGGTTGCGGTGGCGCCGGTTCCGCCTGGCGCTCCGCCAGGGTCAGCAGGACCTCGCCCACCCGCACCGTTTCCCCTTCCACATGGCGCAGCCCCGACACGACACCGGAACGGGGCGAGGGGACTTCCACCACCGCCTTGTCGGTCTCCACCTCCAGCAGCGGCTGGTGCTCGCGGACCGCATCCCCCTCGGCGACCAGCCAGCGGCGCAGTTCCACCTCGGCGATCCCTTCGCCCAGATCCGGAAGTTTGAAGTCGAAAGCCATGATGGTCTCCTTTTTCAGTACTGCAGCACGTCGTCGATGGCGGTTCTGATCTGCTGCACACCGGGGAGGTAGTGGTCGATGAGCTTCGCCAGCGGCACCGGGACGTCCGGCGCGGTGACCCGCAGGATGGGCGCACGCAGGTGCAGGATGGCCTCTTCGGCGACGGTGGCCGCTATCTCCGCGCCCAAGCCACAGGTCTTGGCCGCCTCGTGCACGATCACCAGCCGCCCGGTCTTGCGAACCGACGCGATGATGGCCTCGCTGTCGAAGGGGTTCAGCGTCAGCAGGTCCAGCACCTCCGCGTCGTACCCCTCCGCCGCCTTCAGTACCCGCTCCAGCATGCTCCCCCACGCCACCACGGTCACCGAGCTCCCCGGCCGCGCCACCCGCGCCTTGCCGAGTTCCACCAGGTACTCCTCTTCCGGCACCTCCTCGCGCAAAAGGCGATAGAGCCGGGTCGGCTCCAGGAACAGCACCGGGTCGGGATCGCGCAGCGCCGCCAGCAGGAGCCCCTTGGCGACGTACGGACCCGACGGCACCACCACCTTCAGCCCCGGAACTTGGCAAAAGAGCGCCTCGGTGCTCTCCTCGTGCAGTTCCGGCGCCTTGATGCCGCCGCCGTACGGGGTGCGCACCACCATGGGGCAACTGTAGCGGCCGCGGGAACGGGAGCGCAGGCGCGCGGCATGGGCGAAGAGCTGTTCGAAGGCGGAATAGGTGAAGCCCAGAAACTGTATTTCCGGCACCGGCCGCAGACCGTAGGCCGCCATGCCGATGGCCGCACCCATGATGCCCGATTCGCACAGCGGGGTATCCAGCACGCGCTCCCTGCCGAAGCGCTCCAAAAGCCCCTCGGTGACCCGGAACACGCCGCCGTCACGTCCCACGTCCTCTCCCAGCAGGAGCACCCGGTCGTCGCGCGCCATCTCCTGGGCCAGCGCCTGGTTGATCGCCTGTACCATGTTGAGCTGGGCCATGTCAGCGCACCTTCCTTTGCCCGGCCTGGCGCGGGGTGAGCGTGGCGAGGATCTCGTCGAAGAGCTCCGTCGCGGCCGGCGGGGGCAACGCCTCCATCTCCGCGACCCCGGCGTCGACCAGGGCGGCGGCCTGCGCCGCGGCCTCTTCACGTTTTTGCGGGCTCCAGAGCCCGCGCCGCTCCAGGAAGCGCTCCAGGCGCAGGATGGGATCGCGTGCCGCCCAGAAGGCGACCTCCTCACCGGAGCGGTAGCGCCCGGCATCGTCGGCGGTGGTGTGGTCGGCCATGCGGTAGGTGAGACATTCGATGAAGGTGGGACCGGCGCCGCTGCGCGCCTTTGCCACCGCCTGGCCGGTGGCCCGGTACACGGCGAAGACGTCGTTGCCGTCCACCTGCACCCCTTCGAAGCCGTAGGCGACGGCCTTCTGGGCCAGGGAGGCGGAAGCGGTCTGCCCCTTGAGGGGGATGGAGATGGCCCACTGGTTGTTCTGGCAGATGAAAACCAGGGGAAGGTTGAAGACGCCGGCGAGGTTCATCGCCTCGTGGAAGTCTCCCTTGGAGGTGGCGCCGTCGCCGAAGTAGGTGACGATGGCCACCGGGTCGCGCCGGTAGCGCGCGGCGAGCGCGGCCCCCGCCGCCTGGGGGATCTGGCTGCCGACGGCAACGCAGAAGGGGAAGATGTTCAGGCCGACCGGCACCTTCTGCGACCGCTCGTCGCCGCCCCAGTACTGCAGCAGTTGCGGGATCGGGTAGCCCAGGGTCAGGTGCGCGCCCATCTCCCGGAAGGAAGGGAAGAGCCAGTCCTGTTTGGTCAGGGCGAAGGCGCTGCCGACCTGGGCCGCCTCCTGCCCGCGGATGGGGGGATAGGTGCCGATGCGCCCCTCACGCTGCAGGGCGACCGCGCGCTCGTCGAAGATGCGCGCCAGCAGCATCAGCTCGTACAGGCGCCAGATCTGGGCGTCGGAGAGTTCCGGCAGCAGCTCCGGGTCCGCCTCCCCCTTCTCGTTCAGGACTTCCAGACGCTTGACCTGAAAATCGGCTAGTAACACTTCCGGCATGGACCGCCTCGTTTTTAATAAAAGGTAGACTGAGCGATTAGGAGAGTGTAAACGGACACTTGCAGGATGTCAAAAGCGTTTCTACTGCCGTTTCAGCCTGCCGTAGAGGACCGGCGCCAGGGCGAAGAGCCCCAGAAGGGCGAAGGAGCCCAACACCCGCGCCGAGGCAACGTCGGCAAGGGAGTTGATGGCGGCGAGACTCGCCCCGGCGTTGACGAAGACGAAGCCCCCCGGGATGATGCCGAACAGCGTCCCCAGCACGAATACGCGCAGCGGCAGACGGGTGAGACCGGCGGCGAGGTTGATCAGGAAGAAGGGGAAGAGCGGCACCAGCCGCAAGAACAACAGGTAGTTCCACCCCCGCTGCTCCAGTTCGCGGTTGAGCCCCTCCAGCCGTGTCCCGAAGCGTCCGGCGACCGTGTCCCGGAGCAGGTAACGGGTGACCAGGAAGGCGAGCGTGGCGCCGATGGTGGCGGCGCAGACGGCATAGACGGTGCCCGCCAGCACCCCGAACACGGCCCCCGCGGCAAGGGAGAGGACGGCGGCGCCGGGGAGGGAAAGCGCGGTCTGCAGGATGTAGATCGCCATGAACAGGGCGACGGTCGCCCCCCGGTGCGCCGCGTAGTAGCCGGCGAGAAACTCGCGGTTGGCCTTGAGCGCCTCCAGGGTGAGGAAGCGCTGCAGGTCGAAGAGGAAGAACAGCGCCACGGCGCCGGCTACTGCGAGACATACCAGGATCTTCGTCAGGTTCATGAGCGGCCTGCTCCTGCATCGGTGGGGTATGCAGGTTTTAACATATCGGCAGCGCTGGCGTTACCATTTTCTTTGCCAGGCGAGCCAAGCGCGCAAAAGCCGCTGCACCGGGGGGGTGAGGCGGCGGCGCTGGTAGGCGTCGGCGAGCTTGCGCCACGACTCCGACTGGGTGGGATAGGGGTGGATGGTGTTGCCGATGGCGACCAGGCCGAGCCCGGAGCCGATGGCCAGGGTGATCTCGCTGATCATCTCCCCCGCGTGCCGTGCCACCAGGGTCGCCCCCAGGATGGTGTCGCTCCCCTTCTTCAGGTGCACCCGGGCGAAGCCCTGCTCCTCGCCGTCCAAAACGGCACGGTCCACCTCGGCGAAGGGGACGGTGAACGTGTCCACCTCGATGCCGCGCGCCGCGGCCTCCGCCGGGTACATGCCGACGTGGGCCACCTCGGGGTCGGTGTAGGTGCACCAGGGGATAGTGAGTGCTGAATTCTTGCGCCTCCCCTTGAAGAGCGCGTTGGCAATGAGGATGCGGGCCTGGGCGTCGGCGTTGTGGGTGAAGCGCAGGCGCGAGCAGACGTCGCCGGCGGCGTAGACGCGGGGGTTGGTGGTCTGCAGGGTGTCGCTCACCGTGATCCCGTTGCGGTCGTAAGCGATCCCGGCCTCTTCGAGCCCAAGCCCCTCCACGTTGGGGGCGCGGCCGGCGCCGACCAGTATTTCGGCCACCTCCACCTCGAACGGCACCCCTTGCCGCTGCAGCCGCAACAGCTTGCTGCCGCCGCGCCGCTCGACGGCGAGTACCTCGGTGCCCAGATGCACCGCTATCCCTTCCTGTCGGAAAGACTCCGCTACCATGGCGGCCGCGTCGGGGTCGTCGCGCCCCAGGAGCTGCCCCCCCGGCTCAACGAGGGTCACCTGCGCGCCGAAGCGGGCAAAAGCCTGTGCCAGTTCGCAGCCGATGGGACCGCCGCCGACCACCGCCAGCGTCGCCGGGAGCTCCGTAAGCGAGAAGACGGTTTCGTTGGTGAGATAGCCGGCGTCCGAAAGGCCGGGGATGGGGGGGACTGCGGCTCGGGCGCCGGTGCAGAGGGCGGCACGGGCGAACTTCAGTTCGGCCCCGGCCACTGCCACGCGGTCCGCCGCGGTGAAGGACGCCGCGCCGAAGAAGACGTCGACGCCCAGCTCGTCCCGGAAACGCCGCGCCGCGTCGTGCCGGCTGATGCCGGCCCTCAGGCGCCGTAGCCGCTCCATGGCGACGCCGAAATCGGCGCCCACCCCTTCGCCCCCGACCACCCCGAATCCTCCGCCGGAACGGGCATCGAAGACGGCGCGGGCCGCCCGCAAAAGCGCCTTGGAGGGGACGCAGCCGACGTTCAGGCAGTCGCCGCCCAAGAAACCACGTTCCACCAGGGCCACCCGCGCCCCCAGACCGGCGGCCCCCGCAGCGCAGACCAGCCCCGCGGTACCGGCACCCAGCACCACCAGGTTGTAGCGGTCGGCCGGTTCGGGGTTGTGCCACCCCTCCGGGTGCACGCTCGCCGCAAGCAGGCGGTTTTCCTCGCTGTCCGGCAAGATATCCAGGTCGTTAGTCGTCACGGTCGTTCCCGCTGTGCGCTGCCGCGCCCGGCAACATGCTGAAATATCGTCCATTGAAGGGGCCGAATGAAGCTTTGTTTCGATAATTCCCGGTGCACTTTTGCTCCTTTTCCCTTATCATTTTTATCATAATAACGACAGGGGCGCCGGGCCAATTAAAAGCAGTACGGGGCCCCTTGGGCTAACCCCTTTGAATCACAGCATCGACAGGAGCCGCAGGGCTCATTTGGCCCACAACACGGAGGACCCCATGAGCGGAGCAGTTGGGACGAAGGGCAGGACCGAAATTCGTTCCGAAAGGAGCAGCTCGAAAAATACCGCTAAAACCGCGCGCCTTTCCCGCAACGAACTGGCCGCGGAATTGAAACTTTACGCCGACCTTTACGAGCATGCACCGGTTGCCCACATCACCCTGGACCGCTTCGGGGTCATCCGCGCCGTCAACCTGACCGGAGCCAGCATGCTCGGGGTGGAACGGGACTCCCTGCTGGGCCGCTCCTTTGCCGACCTGTTCAGCGAAACCTCCCGCCCTCCCCTGTCCGAGTTTTTCGAGCGCCTGCTCGCTTCCAACCAAAGCAGTTCCTGCAACGCCCTCCTCTCCGACTCCGGCAATGCCCTGCAACAGCTGCGCATCGAAGCCATCCCCTGCCGGGACGGCTCCGAGATCAGGCTGGCCCTGATCGGCATTACCGAAAGCGAAAGAGCAGCCAAGGCGCTGCAGATCTCCGAGGCGCGCTACCGCGGGCTGTTCGAGGCCGCCAAGGACGGCATCATGATCGTCGATGCCGCCACCGGCGAGATCCACGACGTCAACCCGTTCCTGGTGGAGATGCTGGGATACCAGCGGGACGAGATGGTGGGGAGGCTGCTCTGGGAAGTGCCGCCGCTCACCCCCCTAGCCGCGAGCCAGACCGAGTTCGCCGTGCTCCAGCACCGGGACTACCTGCACAACGACGACCTGCGCCTTTTGACGCGCGACGGCCGCAGCGTGATCGTGGAGGTGGTCCTCACCGGCTACCGCATCGACCGCAGCAAGGTGCTGCAGTTCAATATCCGCGACATCACGGTGCGCAAGAACGCGGAGGAAGCGCTCTTGAAAAGCGAAGAGCAGTGCCGCACCATCGTCAGCAACATCAACGAGTACGTCTACAGCGTCCGCTTCGAAGAGGGCGACATCAAGTCCATCTACCACAGCCCCAAGTGCCTCGACATCACAGGCTACAGCCCGGAGGAATACTACCGCGACCCCCTTTTATGGTTCACCATGATCCACGAAGAGGACCGCAACCAGGTGGTCCAGTTCCTGAACAGCATCTTCGCCGGCGAAGACCAGGACCCGATCCGGCACCGGATCGTGCACAAGGACGGCTCGATACGCTGGATCCTGAACAACTGCGCCGTGCAGCGCATCCGCAAGGGGGGGCGCGTCGCCATCTCGCGCCTGGACGGCTTCATCCTCGACATCACCGACATCAAGCGGGCCGAGGAGAACATCTTCTTCCTGGCCCACCACGACCCGCTCACCAAGCTCCCCAACCGCAGCACCCTCTACGCCAGGATCGAGGACGTGCTCCGGGTGGCCCAGAAAACGCGCACCAGCGTGGCCCTTTTGTTCCTCGACATCGACGGCTTCAAGCAGATCAACGACTCCATGGGGCACGACGTGGGGGACCGGCTGCTGCAGTCGGTGGCGCGCAAGCTCGGTGACTGCACCCGCTCCTGTGACGTGGTGGCGCGCCTCGGGGGGGACGAGTTCGTGGTGGTGCTCTGGGACTGCGGCGTGAGCGAAACCAGCGTGGTGGCTGAGAAGATCGTCAATGCCGGGTTCCCGCTGCAGGGGACCAACGTGATCGTGACCCCCAGCATCGGCATCAGCCTCTACCCCGACGACGGCAAGGATTACCTCGCCCTGCTGAAGCACGCCGACATCGCCATGTACCACGCCAAGAAGCTGGGGGGTAACAACTTCCAGTTCTTCACCCACAAGTTGAACGAGATGGCGCACGAGCGCTTCGCCCTGGAGGCCGAATTGCGGCACGCGCTGGAACACGGCGAGTTCGTGCTGCACTACCAGCCCAAGGTGGACCTGGCCACCGGCCACTTCACCAGCATGGAGGCGCTGATCCGCTGGCAGCACCCGCAACGCGGCCTGATCATGCCGGAGCATTTCATCCAGATCGCCGAGGAAAGCGGCCTTTTGCACCAGATCAGCAAGTGGATCATCCCCACCGTCTGCCGCCAGATCCGGCAGTGGCAGCAGCAGGGGCTGGGGCAGGTCTCCGCCGCGGTCAACCTCTCGGCGAGCTTCTTCCAGCACCGCGACTTCGAAGAGACCATCGAGGCGTCGCTGCTGGAAACCGGCATCCCGCCGGAGTCCCTGGAACTGGAGCTCACCGAGGCGACCATCATGAGCGACCCGCAGCGGGTCCTGGGGAGCATGGCCGCCATGAAGGCGCTCGGCCTGCAGCTTTCCATCGACGACTTCGGCACCGGCTACTCCAGCCTCAGCTACCTGAAGAAGCTGCCGGTGGACAAACTGAAGATCGACCAGTCCTTCATCCGCAACATCGCCCGCGACAACGACAACGCCGCCGTGGTGCGGGCCGTGATCAGCATCGGGCGCAGCATGCAGCTCAGGGTGATCGCGGAGGGGGTGGAGAACGCTTCCCAGCTCGCCTGGCTGCAGGCCGAGGGGAGCGAGGAGGCCCAAGGGTACTACTTCAGCCGCCCGGTGCCGGTGCAGAAGATGACCGCGCTGCTCAGGGAAAAGGCCAACTTCCTGCACAACCCGCGCGGCCGGGTGCAGGCGAGGCAGTTTTAAGTAGCGGTATGCGGGCAGTCCGCCGCTGGCGGGCCTCCCCCTCCCTTGACGGGAGGGGGCCGGGGGGTGGGTGAAGCCGCAAGCCGTGATGGCACCCTCCCACCCCCTAACCCCCTCCCGCAAGGGGAGGGGGAGAAAGAGTGCACCCGGCAGCTGTAAAAAAAGAGGCCGGCGCAGGGAAATACCACCTTCCCCTGCGCCGGCCTTTTTCTCATCAACCCGGTACGGCACGCGCCGCACCGTTACCGGTCAATCCTCGTCGTTGTCGTTGTCGTCGTCGTTCCAGCCGTGATCCCGGTGGCCGGTGTCATCCTCGTCCATTTCCTGCTGCTGCATCGGCCCAAACCGGTGCATCATCTCGTGGTGGTTCCTTTCCATCTCGTCGGTCATCTCGGCCCGCTGGCGCACCATCCTGGCCACGATCCCGGCGACCAGGTCCAGCTTTTTCTCGCGCGGCGCCTGCTCCATGTCGCGCACCAGCGCCGCGAGCTCGGCATCCTGCCCTTTCACCTTCTGCAGCATGCTCTCCATCATCATCCCGTGCCCGCCGGGGCCGCCGCGCCACCCCATCATCCCCGCCCCCTGCCCGGGGGCGCAGCCGGGGGCGCCGCAACCGGCGAGCATCGGCTCGACATGCCGCTTCACCTGGTCCGAGTCGATGCGGTCCTCCCGCACCAACAGCTCCAGGTCCCTCAGATGGCTCTTCACCTGCACCAGGTGCTGGTCCATCATACGCTGCCGCTCGGGCGGCACCTCGCCCGCTACCGACGCGCGGTACTTCTCCATTTCGTCGACGCTGCGCCTCATCTCGGCCACCGCCACCCGCGCCAGCTGCGGCGACACCGTGGTGCCGTCCTCCGCTGCGGCGTAAAGGAGACGGCCGAAGTTGGCGACGTTTCTGTGGTAGGCCATCATCAGCTGCTGCTGGGGGGAGCGCATCATCTGTTGCCCCATCGGTCTCTTCATGACGTACCCGGGGGAACCGGGCACCGCGTCCGCCATCTGGATCGGGCCAGGGGCGGTCGGACCGGCAGCAAAGGCCGGCAAAGCGGCAAGGAGTGCTAACACTGTCAAAACTGTTTTCACTGGCGATCCCCCTGGCTTGAGTCCGAGCCGGGGCGCGCGGCCCCGGCTCTTTGTCTGCAGTGCCACTGGCTAAAGCGGCCTGCGTCCCTGTATCAGGTTCAGTATAACGATGATGATGGCAATCACCAGCAAGAGGTGAATGAAACCACCCAAGGTATAGCTGGTCACCAGCCCCAGCAGCCACAGTACCAGAAGGATTACTACAATGGTCCAAAGCATCTCTGCCTCCTTTGGGAGCCTTCCCTTGCCTGCCGGAGCTCCACCTCGTGTTTCACTTGCCCACCCTGAGGTTGGTCAGGTTGTGCATCAGGCCGAATACGTTCAAAAGCCACAGCACTACCACGATGACCACCACCGCGTTGAGTATCGACTTGATCGATCCCGCCATGGGGATGTAGGTGTTCACCAGCCACAGCAGGACCCCGACCACGATGAGAACCAGTATCACGTGTACCAACGGCATGAAGCACCTCCTCTTGGACCGGCTTTCCGCTGCAACTCGGGGTAGCGCCGCGATCACCAGCAGAGCGACCGCAGCCACCACCGGGCATCCGGGAAACTCCCGCGAAGGCACCCTCCGCAGCGTTGTCTCCACCCGGTGGCAGGCCAGGTGCGGCGCTATTTCTCCAGTTTTTTCTCCGCCTTACCGACGTTCTTCTCGACCTTGCCGGTAATTTTTTCCCCCCTGCCCTGTTGCTCCATGGAAACGTTGCGGGTGGTTTTTCCAACCGATTCTTTAACCTGTCCTTTCAACTCATGCATTTTCCCTTTGCTTTGGTCTTTCGTGCTCGGTTTCATGATGTACCTCCTGAGATGCTTTTGTGCTGGAGGGTGCAGGTTGCATGGTGGCTGCGGTCGCTCTGCTGGCGATCTGACAAGGAAACGGGTAAATAATTAATTTTTATTAATTTTGCAACCTGACAAGTTTATAGTGCGCCGCTTTTGTGTCAAGCGGTGGTGGCGGGAAGCGCGGAACGACAGGGGAGGGCAGTTATTTTTTGTGCTTTGGGGGAGGAACCAGGAACTTGGCGTGGTCGGGGTGCCGGCACAGGTACTGGTGGCCAAAGGACATGGCGTAGGGGCAGGATCGTTTCCTGGGCAGGCAGATGGAAAAGGCGGGGACCAGCGAACGGGTGCGACAGGAGGCGTCGCCGGGCTCACCGGGGGCGGCATCGGAGCCGGAGGCGATCTCCTCGGCGCGATTTTCGGCGTAACCGCGCAGCTTGCTCGGCTCAACCTCTACGCGTTCCGGCGTATCCTCTCGGTCGTCTTTCGTGGACATCTCCAGCTCCTGGCGGGTTTGCTGACTCAGACCAGCGCCAGTATGCGGTGAAGCGCCCTGCAAATAAATAGGAGAATCGGCAGGCCCCACTGCGGCATCTCACACGGTGCCCGGAGGCGGCCCGGGCATTACTTCAAAGAGGTCAACCCCTGGCGCACCGCGTACTTGGTCAACTCGGCAATGCTGAACAGGTCCAGCTTTTTCATGATGCTGTGGCGCTGGTTTTCCACGGTCTTCACGCTGACGCCGAAGGCGAAGGCGATCTCCTTGGCGTTGGAGCCGTTGGCGATGAGCTGCAGGATCTCTCTTTCCCGGGTGGAGAGGTTCTCGTAGGTCGCCGGGACGTCTTCGGGGATGCGCTGCAGGTATTCCTTGATCAACAGCGTGGTGACCCGCGAGGGGAGGTAGGTCTCGCCGGCGGCGACGGCGCGGATGGCGGTGGCGAGCTCGGAAAAGGCGGCGTCCTTGAGCACGTAGCCGTTGGCCCCCGCTTTCAACACTTCGACCACGAAGCGGCGGTCCGACTCCATGGAGAGGGCCAGCACCTTCACCTCGGGGAAGGCGGACGTGATGCTGCGGGTGGCGTCGATGCCGTTGGTGTCCGGCATGGAGATGTCCATGACGATGATGTCGGGGCGCTCCTCGCGGGTCAGCCTGATCGCCTCCGCACCGGTCCCGGCCTCGGCGCTCACCATCATGTCCTCTTCCTTGTCGATCAGCGCGCGCAGCCCTTGGCGCACGATGGCGTGGTCGTCGGCGATCAAAATCTTCATCTTCATCTCTCCCCCCTTACGGCCCTAGCAGGACAGCGGCACCTCGATGGTAGCCACGGTCCCACCTGTTTTCTTGTTGATGACGGTCAAATTCCCGCCCAGATGCTCTATCTTCTGCCTCACGTTGGCGAGGCCGAAACCACCGCTTCGGGTCTCCGCCGCGTCCTGTTCCTGCCCGCAACCTACCCCGTCGTCTTCTACCGCGATCACCAGCGACTGCTCGCACCGTGACAACGCCACCCTGCAGCGCAGCGTCCCGGCATGTTTGACCACGTTCAGCATCAGTTCCCGGACGGCCTGGAAGACGGTGGAGCGGATCTCGTAGGGCAAGGTCTTGTCCCTGCCGTCATCCTCGAATTCGGCCTGCAGCCCGAAATCCACGCTGAGTTCCTCGCCGAGCCAGCGCAGCGCCGCCTCCAGCCCCGCGCTGGCCAGCAGCGGCGGGCGCAGCTGGAAGGTGAGCGACCTGATGTCCTGTATGGTCTGCTGGACCAGGGCCCCGACCGCCTCGGCCTCGTTCTCGCAGTCGCCGCCGGGGACGCTGCTGGCCAGGCCGTCCAGCTTGATCTTGGCCAGGATGAGCCGCTGGCCGACCTGGTCGTGCAGCTCGCTGGCAATCCGGTCCCGCTCCCGCTCCTCCGCCATGGCGAGGTCCAGGGCCATGTCCTGCAGCTTCTGCTGCTGCGCCAACAGCTCGACCTCCACCTTTTTGCGGATCTCGATCTCCTGGGTCAAGTGCTCGTTGATGAGCTGCAGCTTGGCGGTCCTCTGCTGCACTTCCTCCTCGAGGTGCTGGCGCACCCCCGCCAGCATCTCCTCGACCCGCTTGCGCTCGGTGATGTCCAGCACCACCCCCATGACCCCGCTCACCTCCCCTCCCTCCGAGCTGAGGGGCTGGTAGCTTGCCAGCCAGTGGTGCTGCGCCGGGTCGTCCGGATCCGTCCTTCCCTGCACCTCGACGTTCAGGACGCACTCGCCCCGCTCCAGGACGGGGCGCCAACTCTCCGTGATGCGCGCAGCCAGCTCCGGCGGCAGCACCTCGTCGATGCGGCGCCCCACGTGCTCGCAGATGCTCTTGCCGTTGATTCTGGCCAAGTGCTCGTTGAGACGCAGGTAGCGCAGGTCGCGGTCCACGACGAAGAGCCCCACCGGGGTGTGGGTATAGATGTTGGCCAGTTCCTGCAGCTGCATCCGGTAACGCTTCTCGCTGTCGTGCAGGGCCTGGGTGTAGTCCCGGATCTTTTGGGTGACGCTGTTGAAAACCCGGGCCAGTTCCGCCAGTTCGTCCTTCCCCTCGACCTCGATGCCGCGACTCAGGTCCCCGGCGGCGATGACATCGACGCCGCGCTTGATGGCGGCCATGCGCCGGTGCAGCACCCGGTTCAGAAAGGCGGCATTGAGGATGGCGACCAGCGCCATCAGGATGACCAGCAGCAGGGTGAGGTAGATCATCCTCTTGCTGGCATGCTGGAAACGGTCCCGGGCCAGTTGCTGCAGGTTCACCGCCTCCTGCTGCAGCGCGGAGTCCTTGAGCATGATCTGGCTGTAGAGCCGGCTGGCGAATTCATCGTGATGGGCCACCGCCGGATCGGCAGCGGAGACCCGGCGGACCTGCTCGACCAGCCGTTTCGATATCTGCACCGAATCGGCCAGGTCATGCCGGCTTCGCTCCAGGATCTGCTCCGCCGCACCGCCGTCAAGCTGCGGCAACCCCTCTGCCAGCAGGCGCGTGGCGGCGTCGTTGAGGGCGAACCACTGTTGTCTGGCCCGCTCCACGGCAAAGAGGAAATACTCGTCCCGCATGGTGGCACGGTGGAACACGGTGGCCTGGATCTGGTCCGCCACGACGTGGTTCTGCTCGGCCAGGGTGACCTCCCTGGAGGACCAAGCCAGTAACCCCGTCACGATCACGAGCAGCGTGAAGGAGAGCAGCGAGATTATCCTGAGTCTACGGGCGAAGGTCACTTTTCAGCACCTGCCGGTCCACCGCCTGCGGCTTCACCGCCAGAAGCGGGCGCGGGTCCAGGTAGTCCAGGTAGTTGGGCATGGGCGCCTCGCGCACCAGGCGAGACTTCCCGGACCAGCGCGTCTCGTCCTCCAACGAGATCAGCAGGGCGTGGTCCAGGCCTACGGTGCGCGCGCTCTCACCCCAGCACTGGGCAAGCACCTCCCGGGGCAGGCCGGAGGCGGTGGCCACGATGGCCTGGGCCTCGTTGGGGTTGGCGGCGGCGAACTGCTCGGCGCGGACCAGGGCGCGCAAAAGCCGCCGCATCGCCTCCTGGTTCTCCGCCACGTACGAGGTCTTGCCGGCTACGACGAAGGTCTCGGTATAGATATAGGGGTCCTCGAAAGGGACACTTCTCCCGGCAAGGCTCCCGGCGATGATCCTGTAGTCGGGGCCCCAGGTCGACACGGCGTCGACGCGCCCGGCGAGGAGCGCGTCCCGCATCTGCTCCGGCGCCAGGGAGACCGGGATGATGTCCTCGCCGCTCAAGCCATTGGCGGTAAGAAAGGAGGAAAGGAACATGTGGTTGGTAGTCCCGGGCGTGAAGCCGACCCGCCGCCGCATGAGGTCGCCGGGGCTGGTGATACCGCTTTTGCTGTCGGCAAGGATGACGTGATTCTTGTTGGAGGTGAAGATGCTGGCCAGGAGGGAGAGTTTGTGCCCCTGCAGGGCTGCGAACATGACCGGGGTCTCGGCGACTGTGGCGATGTCGGCCTTCCCTTCCAGCACCGCCTGCAGCGCTTCTTTGCCGTAGCTGAAACGGTACGCCTCGACGTCCAGCCCCTCCTCCCGCAGGAAGCCGCGGGCGAGGGCGATGTGGACCAGCGCGCAGTCATGCAGGGTGGCATAGGCCAGGCGCAGGGGGAGGGGCGGACCCGTCTGGTGCCGAACGGGGCTTTGGCAGCCGGCCAGGCACAGCAACAGTATCAGTATCAGCGCGGCTCTCAGCGTCCACTCCTTTAGGTCCGGCGCAGCTTCTGCAGGCTTTGGTGACGACAGCCGCACCCTGACGACTGTCATAAACGCGTGGCATCCACGCTTTATCGCACAGTTTACGACCAAATATATGACAACTAACTAACAAAGTGCAATTAATTTTACGATAGAGTAGGCAATTACCCCCAAGCAGGAAGAAGAAAAAAAAACAAGGGCAGCCTTTTTGAGCCTGCCCTTGTCATACCGATGACTGTTATTGGCGCCCTTTCCGGTGCTATGACTGTATTCCCGTCACTTGGATGCTTTGCCGCTTTTCGCCGGCTTCACGTACTTGGCAAACCGGGCGGGAAGTTTCGCGGACCCTGCCGCGGGGTACTTGGGGAGCTGGGCCGAGAGCCTGGCAATACGCTGGTCCAGCGGCGGGTGGGTCGAGAACCAGGAGCCGTTTTTGGTCGCGGTCGCCTCCAGCTTCTTGAGCTTTTGCAGCACGCTCACCATGGCGCCGGGGTCGTACCCGGTGCGATAGGTCGTCTCCAGCGCGGCCTGGTCCGCCTCGTACTCCATCCCCTGGTCCAGCCCCTTGTCGAACAGGGTGTTCTGCAGGTCCCCCATCATCGATTCGAACTGCTGCCCCTTGGCCCCCTTCATGTTGGCCGCGGTGATGGTGGCAGCCCCCTGCAGGAATTGCGCGCGCCGGATGCTTTTCAGCGCGTGTTTCTCGGCCACGTGCCCCACCTCGTGCGCCAGGACGGCGGCGAGCTCGGCCTCGTTGTCCAGCACGTCGAGCAGCCCGCGGCTGATGAAAACGATGCCGCCGGGGGCGGCGAAGGCGTTCTGCACCGGGCTGTCCAGCACCACGAAGCGGTACGGGATGGTGGAGCGACGGCTGTTTCTGGCCACGGCGTTCCCCACCAGGTTCACGTACTTCTGCAGCGCCTCGTTCTGCACCGGCTTGCCGAAGCGCTGCATGCTGTCCAGCGCGAGGCTCTCACCCACGGTGCACTCGGTCTGGTAGGTCATCTCCTGCGACGAGGAGAGCACCTGGGTGGCCCCGGAAAGGATCTTCCCCTCCTTGGAATCGGGCTTCATCAGGTTGTCGATGGTGTCCTGCCATCCGGCGTGGGCCTGTGCGGCGACCAGGCAGGAGAGCGCGATAAGCGGTAAAAGACGTAGTTTGTTCATGGCTCTCTCCTTACTGGGCGTACTCGCCGATTTTACCTTCCTTGAGGAAGGCCTTGACCTCGTTGTTGGACACCTTGCGCGCCAGGATCTTGTCCAGTTCCTTCTTCAGGGCCTCCGGCGTGCCGTGCTGCTTGGCGTAGGCGGCGGCCTCCGGGGAGAGTCCGCGCACGCTGCGGGCGCTGTCGGCCTTGGCGGTGTTGATCTGGCTCTTCTGCATGCTGGCGCCGAGCAGGCCGTCCCCTGCGCCGACCTCGGCGACCGGCTGGGTGTCGGAAACGCGCCCCGCGTAGACCCACCCATCCTTGCCGTCCACGGTCTGCACCTTGAGCCAGCGCCCCTCCCCTTCCACGAGGGTCAACTCCGCGCCCACCGGCAGGTCGGCGAGGTTGGCCGCACTCACCGACTGTTCCTTCTTGAGGGTGGTCCCCTCGCTCACCACCCACCGTTTTTCGGCGCTAAATGCCTGCCCCGCGCACAGGGCCAGAAGCAGCAGCGCGCCGCCTAAAGCTCTCTTCTCCATGGTTTCACCTCCGTGAATCGGCCGGAGCGGTTCCGGCCGGCGTTGTACGTAGTGATCAAAATCGAACGGCTTCCTGCTCTCCCCCTCCCTTGACGGGCCTGCGCGCCGAAGCGCTTCGTCCCGCGAAGGCGGGAGGGGGGGCTTTTAGCTGGGTCCGGCGGTTTTTTGTCCTTTACTTGTAATCTCCGGTCAGTACGAACGCCCCCCAGTAGCCGGGGTGCGGGTAGCGGTTCCTTACGTGCAGCATGGCCAGCCTGAGCGCCTGGGCCTTGTCGCTGCGGCTGTAGTCCCGGTAGAACTGCTTCATCAGTATGGCGCTGGAGACGTCGGAGACGCGCCAGAGGCTGGAGACCAGGGCATGGGTCCCGGCGAAGAGGAAGGCGCGGTTCATGCCGATCACGTCGTCGCCGCTCTTCACGTCGCCCAGGCCGGTCTGGCAGGCGGAAAGCACCACCAGGTCCGCCTTGATGTCCAGCCCGAACACCTCCTCGGCCTGCAGCCGGCCGTCATTCCTGCCGTCCCTGGCCAGCCGGATCGAGGAGAAGAGCGGGTTGACGGTGTCGAACTCGCCGTGCGAGGCGAGATGAATGATACCGAACTTGGCGATGTTCTCACGCACCCAGCTCTCGGTGGCCCGCTCCCGGGTCAGGGTGGTCACGTCGCTGTAGTTCCAGCGCAGGGTCCCGGCCTCCTTCTCGGCGAAGGGAAGGTCCAGGGCGGAGTTGCCCAGGTCGGGGTTGCCGATGGCCAGGATGCGCAGGTTCTTTCCCGCCTGGCGCCGGGCCAGGGTGTGCCGGTACACCGAGGCGGCGGGGAGGTGGAACAGGGTGTGCCGGTCCACCAGGTAGTCGCGGCCGTCGTAGAGGGTGGCGAAGGAGAGGTAATGCAGGCTGCCGTGCGGCACGATCCCCACCGCCTGCCCCTCGGGCACGCCGGAAAGCGGCTCGGACAGCAGGATCCGGTGCAGATCGCGGGAGTTCTGCTCCAGGGGCTCCAGGTTCTGCAGCATGCGCCGGTAGGTGGCGATCTTCTCCGCCATTTCCCGCGCGGAGGCCTTGAGCACGAAGAGCCGCGAGCCCTGCCGCTCCAGGCGCCAGCACAGGAGCCGGTCCGGAAGCTGGTAATAGGACAACAGCGTCACCCCCGGCTCCAGCAGGGACTCCACCTCGGCCACGGTCACCGGGGCCACCTTGACCAGCGAAAGGAGCTCGGGGCGGCGCCGTTCGATATCGAGCAGGAGATCCTGGTACTCGCCGCGCAGCTTGTCCAGCGCGGCCGCATACATGGTGCGTTCGGCCGGATTCGCCGCCTGCAGGGCGAGCTGCTCCTGTTCCTGGATCTGCTCCCGCAGGCGCGCCTGGCGGTCGTAGAGGTCCTGGTCGGCGCCACCGGAGAGCGAGAGGCGCTGCCGCCCCAGGATGTCGATCAGGTTCCTGGCGCGGGAGCGCTCGGCGACGGCAAAGGCCTCGTCGCTACGGCCAAGCTCCACGAGGAGCCCCACCAGCCCCTGGTAGACGTCCATCTTGTCGGCCAGGAAGCCGTCCTTCAACTGGTCCAGCTTGATCTCGGCGCGCAGCCCCTCCACCGTCTCCAGCGCCTGCCGGTAGGAGGCGACGGCTGCGTCGCGGTCACCGCCCTGCTCCTTCAGCCGCGCGAGACCGAGCAGGGCGCGCCAGCGCACCTCCCGGAGCAACATGGCGTCGGCCAGTTCCAGCGCCTTGGCGTAGCTTTCGGCGGCGGGGCCGCCCTGGTTGCTGCGGGCCCGGGCATCCCCCAGCGCCAGGTGGATCTTGGCCTGATTCACCTTGTCGCCGATGGCGTCGGCAAGAGCCGCCGCCTCGGTGAGCAGCTTCAGCGCGCCCGCCGGGTCCCCCATCTTGAGCCGGGTCTGGCCGAGGTTCCTGAGATCATAGGCGATGGCCCAGCGCGAGCCGAGGGCGCGGTCGATGGCCAGGGCCTGCCCCAGGCTTTCCAGCGCCCCCTGGTAGTCGCCCGACTCGCGCCGCACGAGACCGATGTTGTTCAGCGTGGTAGCGCTCTCGTCGCGGCGCACCTCGAGCTTGCCGGCCAACTCCAGTGCCTGTCGCAGCTCGACCAGGGCGCGCCTGTTGTCCCCCAGGGTCCACCAGATCAGGCCGCCGGTGTTCTTGGCCATCACCTGCTCCAGCGCCCAGTTCTCCTTGAGTGCCGCCTTTTCCACCTGCTCGCGCAGGTCGAAGGCCTCCTGGTAGCGCCCCTGGAACCAGGCGTTGTTCCCCTGCTCCAGGACGATCCTCATCCGGGTCTTCAGCTCGGTGCTGCCCACCTTGGCCAGCGCCTCCCGATAGAGGGCATCGGCGGCGGGGAAGTTCCCCAGGAGGCGCTGGCAGCGGCCGCGCTCCAGGATGGTCTCGGCCTCCAGCGCAGCGCTGCCGCTCTTCGCGTAGAGTTCCTGGGCCTTGCGATAGTAGCTTTCGGCGACGGCGAACTGGTTCAAGCGCAGGTCGAAGATGCGGCCGAGGTTGCGGTACTGGTCGGCCAGGTTCAGATCGTCCTTCAACTGGGCGCGCAGCCCGGCGGCCTCCTCGAAGAGCGAGCGTGCGGCGGGGTAGTCGACCGCGTTTTCCATGACCACTCCGAAGTCGGACAGCGCCGACGCCTGGTCCTTGGTGAGCCCCAGGTCGGCGAAGATGGAGATCCCCTCCTTGAGCGCGGCGGTAGCCTCCTTGAAGTGCTCCAGGCGCCCCTGCAACAGCCCCAGCCGCAACAGGGCGTCGGCGTGCTCGGCGGAGTACGGTTTCTCCTTGGCCAGCCGCTGCACCAGGCTGTCGGCATGGCTCACGGCGCGCTCGGTGAAGCCCGCGCCGAAGGCGCTCTCGCGGGCGTGGCGGTGCAGCGCGGCGCGGTTCTTGGCCAGCTCCGGCGTCGCCTCGGCCACCACGAGGGCGTTGTCGAAGAGGGCCAGCGCCTGGGCGTAGCGCCCGTCGTTGTGCGCCTGCACGGCTTTCTTCACGTAGTCGTTGAAGAGCTTCTTGGCCAGGGTGGCGCTTTCGGCGGCGTTGCCGCCCCAGTCGCCGATCAGGAGCCACTCCCCGGTAAGTTCCCGCCGTGTCTGGGCCAGGGACCCGTCGGCGTAGCCCTTGACGAAGGGGGCGAGATCGGCGGGGCGGTCGGCGACAAGGACGCTCGGCACACCGATCAGGGACGCCAGCTGCCCCAGGTGCCAGGCCTGCGCCGTCCCCCCCTTGAGAGCCAGCAGAAGCGACACCGACTCCCCGTCGGCCAGCTGCACCAGGTCATGGCGCACCCCGGCGGCATCCTCCCAGGCGGCGCTGTACGCCCCGCCGGCACCGGGCCGGTTGGGAGCCGAGGCGAGGAGCCCCGCAGCGGCAGGAAGGGCGAGGGTATGGGCATCGGGGAGGCGGGCCGGCAGCCCATCGGCCGGGAGCTTCACAAACGGCGCCTGTGCAGGCCACAGCCCCGCCGGGTCCAGCACCTGGGTCCGCAGCGGGCGGCGCCCCTCCACGCTCTTCAGCAACTGGCTCGCGCTCACCCCCCAGCTGAGCGGGGTGGCGAAGGCGAACTGTTCCGGCCGCTCATAGATGGCGACTTGGGCGGGGTCGTTGAGACGGGCCGCGACCGCGGCGCGCGGCAGGGTCTCGGCAGTGATGCCGTCCCTGGCACCGAAGGAGAAGACCAGGAAGCGGTCGCCGGGGAGCGCGACCAGGCGCAGCACGGGGCGTCCCGGGAGCCGCTCCATGACGTCGATGGCCTCGGCAGGCTGCGGCGTCAGGGCCCGGCACAGCTTGGCGCCTTTGCCGGAGGAGCACTCCTTGCGGAAGGAGGCGAGGAGCGCCGCGAAGCGCTCCCGTTCACCGGCGCTGCCGCCGGAGAGCGCGGCCGACGAGGCGGCGAGGCGGAGCGCGCCGGGGCCGGCGACCGCGTAGTACGGCGGAAGGAGTTCCAGTTTTTTGCCCAGGAGCGCATCCAGGACGGTCTCTTCCTGTTGTGCGCGCAGTTTCAGGTAGGCGGCGTCCTCCGGTGCGGCCTTGGCGAGAGCGGTGCGCACCCGGTCCAGTTCGGCCAGGTGCGGGGCGGCCTTGGCGAGGAGTTCGACGGTGGCGTCGTCATCGACGCCGAGGAGGCTCCTGCCGAGAATCTGCACCCGCTCCAACTCCGAGAGCCGCTCCACCAGTGCGAAGCCCTGCTCCGGGTCCTTGGCCGAGAGCGCCTCGATGCGCGGGGCGAAGCGCTCGGTGAGTTCGCCGAGGCGCAGGTCGTACTCCGAGGCCGGGAGGCGGTCCAGGAGTTTGAGGGCGCCATCGTAGTCACCCAGCGCCGCCTGTGCGCGCCAGGCCATGGCGTCGTGGCCGGTAGTGCGCGCCTCGGCCAGCGCCGCGGTGTACCCGGCCTGGGCGGCGTCGGCGAGCCCCAGCGAGGCCAGCGCCGCGGCACGGTTCAGGCGCGCCGCCAGGCGCGCCCGCTCAGTAGTCTGACTTGTCAGACTTGTCGGACCAGTCGGACCGGTCTGACCGGTCTGACCCGCGCCAGCTTTCAGAACCTTGTCCCAGGCGGCTATGGCCCGGTACACCAGCGCCTGCCCGCTACCGTCGTCGGGGCGGCCGGAGGCGAGGCGGGCCAGGATGGCGCCGGCGTCGTTGCCGTAGCGGGCCACGGCGTCGGGAGGCAGGGCGTCGCGGTAGGAATCGGCCAGGGCCGAGCAGGCGGCCTGCGACTTCAAAAACTCCGCCACCTCGCCCGGCGCGGCAGTTTCGGGCAGCAGCATGCCCCAGTTGACCAGGTTCAGCATGGCGCCCACGGCGTTGCCGTTCTTGAGCGCGACCGCGGTCGCCTTCCTGAAGCCGGCAGCCGCGGCGGCACGGTCACCGCGCGCAAAAGCGAGTTGGGCGGCGCGGTGGCTCAGAAGCCCCACCCCGAACAGGTCCCCCTCGGCCACCTGGTCCACCCGCTCCGGATAGCGCCCGAGCAGTTCCCTGCACAGCTTCTCCGCGGTGGCGTTGTCCCCCAGGTCGGTGGCGATGCGCGCGAGGTAGCTCTGCGCCAGGCGCCGCTCCTGCTCGGCCGAGAAACCATAGGCGGCCTCGGTGGCGCCCCCCTTGTTGAGGGCGACGTTGGCGGCCACGTTGATCAGCCCGCCGCCGCGCTTGGGCGCGCTCTTCTGCTCGTGGGGGTACTGGTCCAAGAGCGCCAGCACCTCGGTGAAGCCGTCCCGGGACAGCAACAAGAGCCGCTTCTTCTCGGCGCCGGAGGCGGTCTCGGCCTGGCGGTAGGCGGCGATGCTCGCCGAGCGCCGGTTGGCGGCCAGGTTGCCGTGGCGCCCGAGCGCCCGGTTCAGCCGGTAGGCCTGGTCGAAATGCGCCAGGGCCGGCGGGAAGCGTTCGGCGTCGAAGTTGGCAAGCCCGAGCCGGTCGTGCAGCTCCGCTCCGGTCTCCACCAGGCGCGGCACGTTGTCCAGTTCGCGCTCGACGGCACTCGCCATGGCGTTCAGCTCTAGCAGGTACTTGTCCCCCTGCGGCACACCGGCGCAGGCCGCGGCGGCAAGCTTGCGCTGCCGCGCCAAGAGGCTCCGGAGCGCGGCGTCGAACTTCTGCCACCCGGGTGCCGGGGGTGCCTCCACCCGGTCCGCCCCGAGCAGTTCCAGCTCCGCGTTGATGGCCTGCTGTTCGCTAAGCCGCTGTTCCTGCTGGGGGGAGAGCTTCTGCCCGGCGAAGATGCGCTCGTTGACCCGGCGGGTGAGGCGGCCGAACTGCTCCAGGGAGCGCGCCGGGTCCAGGCGGGACTCGGCCAGCTTGAGGGCCCGGCCGTAGCCGTCGATGGCGGCCTGTTTCTCTCCCACCTGGAAGGCGACCGCACCGTAGCGCTGGTCAAAGAGGAGTTCGGTATCGACGTTGTCGAAGGGGACCCTGGCGGCGAGGCGCTGGCTGTAGAAGCTCCAGGCCGTGGCGTTGCGCCCCAGGAGGTAGGCGATGTTGCCGATGTTGAGCGAGAGGTTGGCGCTGTTCTCCGGGTTTTCCTGGGGATGGTTCAAGAGCTTGGCCCGGCGGTAGAGGTTGAGGGCCCGCTCCAGCCCCCCCTGTTCGCCGTGCACCGTCTCCAGCACCTCGGCGATGTAGCCGCGGGTCTGGAAGGGGTACTCGGAACCGGGCAGCCGTTCCGCTGCCCGCGCGATCAGGCGTTCCCCCTCCTTGAGCGCTTCCTTTCCGGGGAGATAGGTGTAGCAGAGCCCGGCGCCGTAGAGGAGCACCGGGTCGTCCGGGTAGGACTGCAGCATCTTCTGGTACAGCGCCAGCAGTTCCGCGGCCTGCCCCTGGGCGGCGACCGACTTGATGTAGCCGCGGTGCGCCTCCAGACTCCTCCCCTCGTAGCGAATCAGGTCCAGAAAAGCGGCGCGGGCGGCGGAGACCTCGCCCAGGCGGTACAGGCTCTCTCCGGCGGCGAGGCTCTTTCTCAGGTAGGCGGCGCGGGCCAACTGGTACAGCGGCGCGTCCTCGGGGTGCTCCCCCATCTCCTTTTCGTACAGCGCCGTCGCCTCGCCGTAGCGCTCCTCGCGGTAGAGGATCTCGGCCAGCGCGAAGCGGGCCGCGGCGGTCGGGGTGGCGACGGGCGGGAACTGCTCCAGCACGGTGCGGTAGGCGTCCTTGGCCCGAACCCAGTCACCCCCGCGGTAGGCCAAGTCGCCGACCCGGTTCCACGCCCCCATGGCGAGGCGCGGCAGGGTGCTCCGGTACTGCTCGGCCAGTGCAGCCAGGCGCTCCCGCGCGTCGGCGTTTTTCGCGGTCAGCTGGTCCAGGATCTCGGCGATGGCTGCCTCGGCCCACTGTTCCTGCCGGTCGTACTTCCTGGCCACCTCGACCAGGGCCGCGACCGATCCTTCGCCTCCCTCGATCCGGGACAAGAGCCGCGCGCGGCGGTAGGCCGCCTCGGCCAGTATGTCGGGAGCGGCGGCTGTTTCGGCCAGCGCCTTCTCGAAGCGGGCGATGGCGGCCAGCTGGTCCTCGGCGCCGGAGCCATATTCGGCCTGGAGCCGGGCGCCGTCGACCAGGGCCCGCGCCGTCGCGCCGGGTCCCTTCCCCTTCGCCGCCCGAAGCATCTCCTCCTGCGCGTCGGCGATGACACCCTTACGGCGTCCCGCCACCACCACCTCTTCGCAGCGACTCTCCGCCTCCAGGCGCAGCCGGGCGATCTCCGCCAGGGCCGCTTCCCGGAAAGCGGCATAGCGCAGCGCAGACTCGGCGTACCGATCCTGTGCCTGGCTGCGCTCGCCGGCCTGCTCCATCAGTCCGGCCAGGGCCAGCGAGGCCAGCGCCCCTTCCCGTGACGGGGCGTCCTCCCGCGCCAGCACGCGCAGGCAGGCAAGGCGCGCCGTGGCCGGGTCCGCCGGCTGACGCTCCAGGATCACCCGCGCGACCTGCCACTGGGCGGCGACATCCGCCTGCTCCGGGATCTCCCCGGCAGCCGGCAGCGACAGCACCTGCCCCCCCGCCGCCGCGCCCGCCACGAAAAGCACGCGCTCTCCGGCGGGAATCGGGGCCGCGGTGGAAAGCAGGCCAGAGGTGAGCGGGAAGGCGGCCGGGAAACCGTGGCTCCCCGCGCGCTTGAGCTGCAGCCGGAACACGGCGCCCCCGTCGGGCCCGTTGGCGGCATCCCCGACTGGGGGCGCGAAACGGGTGAAGAGGAGGGTGTCGCCGTCCTGCCAGACCGGGTAGAGGTCGCGCTCGGCGCCGGCGGTCAACCGGGTCAGGCGCCCTCCCTGTTGCTCCCAGAGCCAGAGGTCGCCCCCCGGATCCTTGTCGCGGGAGACGAAGGCGATGCGGTTGCCGTCGGGGGAGATTGCCGCAAAGGCCGCGTCGATGCCGACGGGGAGCGCTGCCGCCTTGCCGCTGACAAGTTCCAGGCGCACCAGGTCGCGGCGCTCGACGCCGGGAAGCTGGCGCTGGTAGTAGAGCGCGCTGCCGTCGGGGGCGAAGCCCGGGGCGTCCTCGCCGGCGTCGTTGCCGGTGATGCGTTGCGGCGCCGCGCCCGCCCTGGTCAGGTCGATGAGCCAGATGTCCCCTTTGAGATCGTCGCGCTCGTCGGCGTAGGCGAGCCTGGTCCCGCCGGCATCGAAGGCGGGAGCGGAGATGCGCACCGGCCCCTTGGTCAGAAGGCGCGGCAGTTCCGCTGCGTTGCCGCCCGGGTGCAGCCAGAGCTCGTAGCCCGCATCCCCCTTTTCCACCGTGGCGACCCAGCGGCCGTCCCGGGAGCGCGCAGCGTAGAGCACCGACTGCGGGGTGTAGACCGCCGGGGTCGGCGCCACCTCCGGGCGCGAGCGCGGGGCCGGGCGCGGCGCTGCCGGGGCCAGCAGTTCCTCGCCCAGCGGCACCGCCTGCGCCGTTCCGGAGAGGAGCGCGGCGACGACCAGCAGCAGGGTTACTTTTCTGGCTGCGGCGTTCATCGGGTTACCCATTTCCCGTCATCCTCCTGCACCTTGGTGCCGGGGGCGCTGTTCTGGCGGTTCACCCTGGCGAAGACCTTGCGGATAGCGGGCAAGTCCTTGGCGGTGAAGTTCTCGTTGGTCTGCACCACCCTGAGCATCAGGATCTCGCGGGAGCGGTTCACTTCGTTGACCACCTGGCGGAACTCACCCTCGCCGAAGCGCCCGGCAAACGCCTTCAGGTCGGCCGGGGCTTTCTCCGGGACCTCCCGGCTGAAGCTGGTCAGGGTCCCCTCCAGGTTTTCCCCCACCCAGCCGAGTCGTTTCAGGGCCTCGACATCGTCGGCGTGGAAGGCGATGTTCTCCAGCGCCTGTGCTGCCTCCTGCTGTTCCGGCGAATGTTTGGGCGGGGTTTCCACCTTGCCCGTCGGCGACACGCCGCGCACCGACGCCACCAGGAGCACGTCCTCGGAGAGCGCGTTGTAGGTACCCAGCACCTGGTTTTCCAGCGACGTCCGCTCGCTCACCACGTTCACGTCGACCTTGGCCAGCGTGCAGCCGTAACTACCCGCCAGCAGCAGAGCGGCGACGGAGACGCGGGCAAGAATGGACCATTGACGATGGATAATTGACAACGGGGAGTGGTCTAAACGTCGAACGTTGAACGTTGAACGTGTGTTAGTTCTTGGCATTGCTCCTCCTTTTCAGGGACGGCTTACCTTTTTCGTCGATCACCAGCGTGTCGGAACGGACCAGGTCCAGGAGCGTCCTGGACGAGGCGATGGAGACCAGCAGCCGCTTCAACTCGTTTTGGATGGGAAGCTCGGAAAGGCGCAGGCGTTCGATCCTCGGGATGGCGATGTCGATTCCCTTCACCGTCAGTTCCCCCTCGCAGTCCAGGGCGCCGTCGACCGCGCTCACCCGCAGCCCCTTCAGGTCGGCACTCTGCAGGGATTTACGCTGCGCCACGATCTTCTCGTTGCGCTGGTACGGGTCCAGCGCGAACAGGGCGCGGTCCAGGATGCGCGAACTGAAGCGGCGCAGGTTGAGGTTCAGGCGCATTCCCTCCAGGAGCGCCCGCTGCTCGGTGGCAAGCGGCGCCGACAGGCTCAACTCGCCGGTCAGTTCCCCTTCCCCGCCTGGACGCTGTCCCCCCGCCGCCGGGAAGAGGAGCACCGGGTCCAGCTTTGAGAAGTAGCAGTAGGTCGAGAGGACCGGCACCTCGCGGGAGAGGTCGATCAGACCCCGCGCCCGGACCGTGCCACCGCCCACCTCGGCCTGGAAAAAGCTCACCCCCAGGGCCTCGGGTTCGAGCAGGAGATCCGCCTCCAGGGCGCTCGCGTCGATGGGGACGGCGCCGGACTTAAACGATGCGCGGTGCACGCCGATCTTGCGCGGCGCCCCCATCAGCCCGCGCAGGTCCTCGTAGATGCGGGCGGCGAGATCCGAGTTGGCCGCGCCCAGGGGAGCCACCGGCGCCGGACGGACCAGCCCGGTCGAGAGCGGCACCCACTCCTCACCCTTTCCCTGCGCCTGCGCCAGGGCGTAACTGCGGTCGAGCAACAGGTCGGCCCGGACGCCGCTGGCCGCCAATCCCTTGCCGTCCGCCACCCCGAAGTCGCGGCACTTGCTGTAGCCGCGCACCCTGAGTTCACGCGCGGCGGTCAGGTCGACACGCGCGCCGGCGGAGACGTTCCCCGCCAGCTGCCAACCGGCCAGCACCTTCTTGGCCTCCGCCGGGAAGTTCCCCTCCAGGTGGGCGAACATGGTGGCGTCGAGCCGCTTCAAAAGGGTGGCGGCGTCGAACTTGCCCCCCTGGTCCTCGAGGAGCGCATCGATGCGCCCAACGGTAACGTCGGCGATCTGCGAGAGCCCCAGCGAGGCGACCTTCAACTCTTCGGTGAGGCGCAGTTCCTTCCACCCCGCCAGTTCTCCCTGCAGGGTCATGGTCCCGGACTGCAGCGGCAGGGTTCCCGCCGTGCCGGAGAGACCGTCGAGCGACGCGAAACGGAAGCCGCCGTCCACAGAAAGCGGCTCTCCGGGATGCGGCAGGGCCAGGCGCAGTTGGGGCGCCGTGGTCAACCCGTGGACGCGGTAGGTGCCCTGGGCGTTGGGGAGACGCAGGTCCAGGTCGTTCAAGGTGAGCGCCATCTCGGCGCGATCCAGCAACGCGAGGCTCCCCTTCGCCTTGCGCAGCGGATTCTCTTCTTTCGGAAGTCGGGCGACCGGCAGCGGCGCCGCGACATCCCAGGAGGCGGCGGCGAGGCCGGCGGCATCGAGGCCTGCCGGAAGGAACGGGCGCGCGACCGGCATCAGGCGGCGCAGGTCCAGACGCAGATTCCCCTTGCTGGCGGCCAGCTGGCGGCCCTGCCCGGTTAGCGCCGCTTCGGCCTCCAGCGCCAGGGCGTCGGACGCGGACAGCGAGCAGGTGGCACGCTGCACGGTCGGGGTTCCCTGTCCCTTGGGCGGCAGGTGCACCCCCTCGGCGGTGAGACGGGCGTTGAACGGCTGCAGCGTCACGTCTTTACCCTGCTGGTGCGCCTGCACGCTCCGGGCGGAAAGCTGCAGCGCCGGGAGCGCCAGGTCGAGGGCCCCGCCGGTAAAGGCGCGGGCCTTCAGCTCCAGGTCCTCCCGCAACTGTTCCAGCGCCAGCTCGCTCCCCACGCCGACCCGCTCCAGCTCCAGCTGCTGCCGGGCATCCACCAGGGCGCGCTTCCCCTTCAGATCGATCTCGGTCAGGACGAGGCTCAGTCCCCCCTTCATCCCGTCGATCCGCACCGGCTTCTTGCCCGCCACGTCCACCCGCCGTCCGGACCAGGAGAGGTCGGCCGCGACACGCACCGGCTTCATCTTTTTCAGGGGGACCGTTCCCTTGTCGATCGAGAGGGCGAGCCCCTCCCCCTGCAGCGGCCCGCCTGCCAGCGCCAGTTGCAGCCGCGGCAGGTCGAACGCCAATTTCTCTATCTGGATGGTCCCGTCGTTGCCCGGTCCCTGCAGCCGCGCATTCAGCCTGGCGAGCGACGCCGTTCCCTGCAGCTCCCGTAGCGGCAGGTTCTTAGGCAGGAAGGGCGCCGCCACCTGCCGTGCCCGTCCCAGGTCCAGGCGCAGCGACCCCAGTTGCGCCGCGACACTGCGCGACTTTTCGGTGGGGCGATCGACCAGGGCGTGCCAGGAGGCGGTGATGAGCCCGGGGCTGGTCAGGCTCCCCTCGTCGAACGAGACCTGCTGACGCTCATGGTTACTGACCAGCTTCTGGCGCAGGTGCAGGTCCAGGGGCGCGAGCCCCGCCTTCCTGCCGGGGAGCCGGCCCACCGCCAGTCGGTCGCCGTCCAGTGCGAGTGCGACCCGCAGGTCTCCGGTCCGGTCGGTCCGGGCGGTGAGGTCCAGCGCCAACTTGCCGGCGGGTTCGGGGAGAGGTTTCTTGGCGAAGGGTGCCGCCAGTCGGGCAAGCTCCGGGAGAGAGAGGGCAAGGTTCGCCTTGAGCCCCTCCGGCCGGGTCACGCCGCCAGCGGCACTCAACGCGACACCCGGAAGATCCGCCCGCGCCGTCAAGGATGCCGCCGAGGGTTTGATGCTGTAGCTGGCCGTCACCAGGTCGGCCACCTCAATGCCGAGGCTGACGGGCTGCGGCTTACCGCCGTCAACGGCGACCTTCCCGGCAATGGAGCTGCGGATGGGGAGCTTGCTCAGGGAAGGTGCGGCGAGACCGAAGGAGAAGTCGCTCAACAGCAGTTCGCGCTTGGAGACGGGATCGGCGTAGTAGATCTTCATGGGGGTGGCATCTGCCGACAGGCGCAGGTCGACCGGCAGCGGCCACTCCAGGGACTGGAACTTCTGTACCCCTTCCGCAATGCGGGTGAGCGGATCCTTGAGCGGCTTTGCCTCGGGAGGCTTCGGGGGTCCCGGTGCGAGCTCGGCCTCCAGCTTCTTCACCTTGAGGTCAACGCTGACGCACCAGCGCCTGGTTGCCTGATCGCGCGAAAGGCCGGGCTCGAGTTTGAGTTGCTGCAGGGAAGCGTGCAGAAGCGGCGGCGGACCGTCCCCCAGCACCAGGCCGGTAAGGGCGATGCCGTCGGACCAGGATACCTGGAAATCGGACCAGGAAACCGGCTTCTTGAGGGCCTTGGAGATCCCCAGCCGCAAAAGGGACTGCGCGGGGGCAGTGGAAAGGAGGGCGGGCAGGGACGCCACCAGCAGCACCAGCAACAGCACCGCAGACAGCGCCAGGGTGCAGCCGACGAAAATGACGCGTCTGACGCGAAGGGTACTGATGTAGGCAAGGAGGCGACGGCGCATCAGCAAAAGTCCCAAGGTACGCTGGAGTTGCGACAGGAAGGGGAAGAACTCAAACCACGTGCCTTGTTATCATCTCCGTCATTTAAAGTCAAACCCGTTCACCCCTCATCGAGTGGACTTGAGGTACCTGTGGCAGATGTAGCAGAGTTCGTCACCGTCCCGCACCAGGTGCGGTGGCGGCTTTGTCAAATCATGGCAGGATAGGCAGGTCAGTTTGCCCTCCTCCAGTACGCAGCCAGCAGCGAGAATGTCCGCGACTGGGGCAAAATCTTCCACCGTCTTAGGGGGAGGATAGCTGCGCATGACCGGGTGCTCGTTGGAGTACAGACAGTGATCGGTGAGGCAGACGGAAACCGGCCGTTTAGAACCTTCCGAATGACATGCCAGACATTCTGCCATGGTAAGGATGCCATTGGCGCCGGTCTGGTGCGAGATATTGGCGCCGCCAACCTTGAAGAAGAACATGCCACCCAAGGCAACAGCGATCACTGCTTTCAGCCTTAAATGCACCTTCCTTGAGCTAATCATAAGGCACCTATGTGTTTAGACAGGCATTGAACTTCTTAGGACATCCAATGATTTATCTACCACCTTGGCACATCGGCAATCATAGCACAGGGTCCCACGCAGACAACGAGGGCGCAATTATATTGGCCTCATTGGCGACCGCACCCAGTGGCATTTGTGATCATGCTCATTTTAAATATTGACCGAGGCAGCCGTTCTGCTATAGTGAGCGCGTTCATTTTCCCAAGGGAGCAGTCGATGCGTATCAGCGAGCAGGCAAAACAGTTGTGCCGGGCCCGGATCCTGGAAAAGGCCGCCGAGCTCTTTGCCGCGCGCGGTTTCGACCAGACCACCACCCGCGACATCGCCCTCGCCGCCGGCGTTGCCGCCGGCACCATGTTCAACTACTTTCCCAGCAAGGAGACCATGGCCATGACCATGGTGAACGAGGCGCTGGCGCAGGGACGGGAAGAGTTCCTGACCCGGCTGGACGGCAGCGAGTCGCTGGAGGAGGAGCTGTTCCTGCTGATCGGGACGGAACTGCGCCGGCTGCGCCCCCTGCGCCCCTTCCTGGGACCGGTGCTGGAGCGGTCGCTGAGCCCCTTTCCGCGCAAAAGCGTCTGCCCCGAGGGGGAAGCGGCACGCCAGGAACACCTGGAATGCGTGCGGCAGATCATGCACCGCCACGGCTTCGCCGCTACTCCCGAGGACGTCGCCGGCACCATCTACTGGTCGCTCTACCTCGGCATCCTCGCCTCCTGGACCGGCGACCACTCCGAAAACCAGGAGGCCTCCCGGGGCCTCATCGACTACGCCATCCGCACCTTCGTGCAGATGATCTCCGGCAACACGCAGGGAGGCGACCATGCCCGCTGACACCCGGCGCAAAAGAGGGATCGAGGCGCGGGCAGCGCTGCTCGACCTCATGCCGCGCCAGGAAGAAGCGGCACGCAGGCGCCTGGCCGAACTGGTGGAGAGCGTCGCCGCCAGGCGCCCCCCCACCACCTCCTTCTCACGGCTCTGGATCCTCGGGTCACTGCAGGCCAAGGTCACCTGCGCCTATCTCGCCTACTGGCTGCGCAGCCGCTGGGCCGACGCCGACGAGCGGGAGCGGCTCAAAAGCGAGACCCACCTGAAGGCAGCGCTGGAGCTGTTGGGCACCATGGGCTACCTGCGCGGGGCGGTCATGAAGCTGGGGCAGATGCTGGCGACCTTCCCGGACGCCCTCCCCGACGAGTTCGCCCGCCTCCTCCCGGCGCTCCACTTCGAGGCTCCCCCCATGCACTACGCCATGGTGCGCGAGGTCTTCCTGGACGAGTTCGGCAAGGAGCCCCACGAGCTGTTCGCGAGCTTCGAGAAGCAGGCCTTCGCGGCCGCTTCGCTGGGGCAGGTGCACCGTGCCCGGCTTCATTCCGGCGAACTGGTGGCAGTGAAGATCCAGTATCCCGGCATCGCCCGCACCATCGAGGCCGACCTGAAGAACCTGCGCCTGCTCATGCAGCCGATGCGGCTGGGGGAAGACTGGGGCAACGTCGTGGCCAAGTTGGCCGAGGTGGAACGGGTGCTCCTTGCCGAGACCGACTACCTTGCCGAGGCAAGCTTCGCCCAGACCGTGCGCGACTCCTTCACCCGCGAGGACGGGATCGTGATCCCGCGCGTCTACCCCGAATACTCAACGCGCCGGGTACTGACCACGGAACACCTGGAAGGGGTGCACCTGGAGGAGTTCCTGGACGGCAACCCGTCCCAGGAGCTGCGCGACCGCTACACCCACCTGATGACCGTCGCCACCATGCGCATGCTGTACCGCACCCACTGGCTCCTCGCCGATCCCAATCCAGGCAATTACATCTTCATGCCCGACGGGCGGCTGGGTCTGGTCGACTTCGGCTGCACCCGGCAGCTGAGCGACGAAGAGTGGCAGATGCAGGTCGAGGTGGAAGACGCGCTGCTGCGCCGGGACGAGGCAGAGATGGAGCGCCTGGTCGTCAAGGCATCCCTGTACGATTCGGCTGAGCAGATGGGACGGGAACGGCTGGAGTTGATCGGCAGGGTGATCCGCTGGCAACTGGAGCCGTGGCTCAGCGACGGGATCTTCGATTTCGGTGACGAGGATTTTTTCCGGCGCGGCATGGACGCCATGATCGAAGTGACCCGCAAGGGGTTCATGCGCGGCATGCCGGTGCACATCTGGACCACCCGCTTCATCCTGGGGGCGCGGGGCGTCGTGTACCGCTTGAAGGGGCGCTGCGATTTCCAGGGGATTTACCGGCGGGAAAGCGGGCGTGACATGCACCCGTGACCAATCCTCCCTCGCCCTCAGGGAGAGGGTCGGGGTGAGGGCGCCGCTGTCCCCTCCGGCGGGACCGTCCCCTCCCCCGGAGGGGGAGGGCTAGGGAGGGGGAGCGTAGCATCTTGATCCCGCGGCCCCCCTCCCGACCTCCCCCCTCCGGGGGGAGGAGCTTTTAAAAAGACTTTTCCTCAAGGAGGAACCAACCGTGCTGCAACTTTGCGACGTGGTGAAATCGTATGACGGCAAATCGACGGTGACGGCGCTGGCCGGCATCACCCTTTCCATCGGCGCCGGCGAGATGGTGGCCATCATGGGGCCATCGGGCTCGGGCAAGTCGACGCTGTTGAACCTGATGGGGGGGCTGGACGTGCCCACCTCCGGCGAGGTGCTGGTGGCGGGGACCGACCTGGCCCGGCAAAGCGAAAAGGAACGTTCCCTGTTCCGGCGCAGCCACGTTTCCTACATCTTCCAGGCGTACCACCTGATGCCCACGCTGCGGGTCAGACAGAACGTCGCCCTGCCGCTGCGGCTCGCCGGTGTCCCCGCCAGGGAGGCTGACGCCCGCGTGGAGCGGGTGCTGGCCGAGGTGGGGCTGGACCACCGCGCCGACCACCTCCCCGACGAGCTTTCCGGGGGCGAGCGCCAGCGCGTCGCCATCGCCCGCGCCCTGGTCACCGACGCTCCTCTGCTTCTGGCCGACGAACCGACCGGAAACCTGGACAGCGCCCGCGGCAAGGAGATCCTGGCCCTGCTCCGCTCCATCCACGGCCGGCGCGGCACCACCATCGTCATGGTGACCCACGACCGCGAGGCCGCCTCGGCCTGCGACCGCCTGATCCGCCTGCGCGACGGCCGGGTCGAGGACGACGGCGCCGCCCCGGGAGGTGCAAGATGAGGTTCCTGCTGCGGCACCTCTCACTCTCCTACGCCCGGCGCCACCTGGCCAAGACCATCCTCACCCTGTTGGGGGTCGTGGTCGGCGTCACCACCTTCAGCTCCATCAAGACGGCGCAGGACGCGCTGGTGGTCGGCATCGGCTCGACGGTGGACCGTGTCGCGGGCAAGGCGCAGCTCCAGGTGACCATGGAGGGGGGCGTCCCCGAAGCGCTGCAGGAGAGGCTCAGGAACCTCCCCGGCATCCGGGCCACCTCGCCGGTCATCGAGCAGATCGTGGTCCCGGAAAAGGGGGAACTGGGGAGCCTGATGGTGATCGGCGTGGACCTCTTGGGGGACCGGGAGATGCGCGACTACGGCTTCGAAGGTGACGACGCCGACCTGGACGATCCGCTTCTGTTCCTGGCCCAGCCCGACTCCGCCCTCTTCACCCGCGAGTTCGCCAAGCGCGCCGGGCTTGCCACCGGCACCTCGCTCGCCGTCAAGGTCCCCAGCGGGGTCCGCAAGGTGACCGCGCGCGGCCTGATGAGCCCCAAGGGGTTCGCCCAGGCCTTCGGAGGCAACCTCATGGTGGTGGACGTCTACGCCGCGCAGGAGCTCTTCGGCCGCGGACGGCGCTTCGACCGCATCGACGTGCGGCTCCAGGACGGGGTCAGCGTGGCCCAGGGGACCGAGATGCTGCAAAAGGCCCTCGGGCCCGCCTACCGCGTCGAGACCCCGGCGCGGCGCGGCGAGCAGATGGAACGGCTGGTGGCCAACTTCACCGCCGGGTTCAACGTCTCCAGCGCCTTCGCCCTCTCCATCGGCATCTTCCTCATCTTCAACGCCTTCAACGTCTCGGTGAACCGCCGCCGCCGCGACATCGGCACGCTGCGCGCCCTGGGCGCCACGCCGCGCCAGGTGCAGGTCCTGTTCCTCGCCGAGGCGCTCATCATCGGCCTGCTCGGCGGCGCGCTCGGCTGCCTGGCCGGCACCGCCTTCTCACAGGCGCTGTTGGTGAGCATGGGGCAGAGCACCGAGATGGTGTACGGCATCTCCGGTTCGGGCGTCGTGCACCTCACCCCGGCCATCGTGCTGCAGTCCATGCTGCTCGGCCTCGTCGCCTCGCTGGTCGGTGCCTGGGGTCCCGCCCTCTCCGCCTCGCGCATCTCCCCCACCGAGGCCTTCGCCAAGGGGGCGTTCCAGGCCAAGGTGCAGGGCCGGGTGGCGCCGCGTATCGCCGCCGGGGTCGCCCTGGTGGCGGGCGCCGTGGCGCTCGCGTTCAGCAGCGTGGTGAAGGGAAACGCCCTGGTGCTCTCGGTGCTCCTTTTGGGGGGGATCGGGCTCGTGCTGCTGATCGGCCCGCTCTCCCGCGCCGTCCTGGTCGGCCTCGGCCCGCTGCTCACCCGGCTCTTCCCCTCCGCCGGCCCGCTCTCCTCGGATTCGCTCCTGGGCAACCCGCGCCGCAGTTCCGGCACCATCATGGCCATGGCCCTTTCACTCACCTTCGTGCTGGGGCTTGGGGGGTACATGGGCTCCACCCGGCTCACCATCGTGCGCTGGATGGACGACATCCTCACCTGCGACCTGTTCGTGCGCGCCTCGGCCAACTTCTCGCGTCCCGACTTCCTCTACCCCGGCGCAGTGAAAGGGGAGATCCTGGCGCTCCCGGGCGTGCGCACGGTGGAGAGCTACCGCGCCATCAGGCCGCAGTTTCACGGCAGGCAGATCCTGGTCGGTTCGGTGGAGATGGACACCCTCATGCAGCGGGTGCGCTACGACTTCGCCCAGGGCAATCGCGATTCCATGCGGGACGGGCTGCTCAACAAGGAGATGTGCGCCGTCACCGAGAACTTCCATGACCGCTTCGGCCTGAGCGTGGGCGACAAGGTGCCGCTCAACACGCCGGGGGGGATGGTGGAGTTTCCCATCGCCGCGGTGATCCGCGACTACTCCTCGGATCAGGGGGCCGTGTTCCTGGACCGCAAGGTATTTCTCAGGCACTGGCAGGACGACCGGGTCGACATTTACGACGTCTCGGTGACCCCGGGAACCGATCCGGGCAAGGTGCGGGACGCCATCCGCGCCAAGCTCTCCGGCCGCTACCCGGCGCTCATCTCGACCCAGCGCGAGTTCAAGGACGAGATCGGCAAGGCCATCGACGCCTTCTACGCCGTCATGCGCATCACGGTCTTGCTGGCGCTCGGGGTCGCCTTCCTCGGCATCGTCACCTCGCTGCTCATCTCGGTGGCCGAGCGCACCCGGGAGATAGGGATACTGAAGGCGCTCGGAGCGCTCCCGGGCCAGATCGCGAGGAGCGTGGTGCTGGAGGCGCTGGTGCTCGCCATGGTGGGGCTCATGCTGGCGCTTCCCGCCGGCAACCTGTTCGCATCCTTCATGGAGGGGCCGGTGGCCAAGGCGTTCACGGGGTGGGCCATGCCGCATCATTACCCGTGGGAGGTGCTGGGGCAGCTCCTGGTCGCCCTTCCCGTGGTGTCTTTCCTGGCCGCAGGGATCCCCGCACGGCAGGCGGCTGGGGTCAAGGTGACCGAGGCGATTGAGTACGAGTAGAATGCTGCCCCCTCTCCCACTGGGAGAGGGTCGGGGTGAGGGCGTCGGCAGTAGCAACCAGCTTGCCCGTGGCAGCACCCTCACCCGGCCTTCGGCCACCCTCTCCCGGAGGGCGAGGGGACACAGAAAGAGTGGACAGGGCGAATGATTATTTGCCCCCACAGGTACACGCTCCCCCTCCTTGACGGGAGGGGATACAGGAACCATAGAACATTGGCCCCCTCTCCCTGCGGGAGAGGGTCGGGGTGAGGGCGTCGGCAGCGGCAACCAGCTTGCCCATGGCAGTTCCCTCACCCGGCCTTCGGCCACCCTCTCCCGGAGGGCGAGGGGGTGGACAAGAACGTCTTTGGAGGAATAAACATGATGAGAACGATATTGAAACCGCTGCTGCTCCTCGTCGCCGTGGCCATCTGCACGCCGCTTGGTTCCGCCCCCGCACAGGCCGCGCCCGACGCCCGCGCGCTCCTGAAGGAGTCCGAGAGCCGGCACCGCACCAAGACCCAGCAGTACTCGGGCGACCTCACCGTGGTCAACAAGGAGGGGAAAGTCCGCAAAAAGGGGTGGAACAGCTACCGCCAGGGATACGCCGGCGACTCCAAGAACCTGATCCGCTTCACCGATCCCCCCGAGGTGAAGGGGGTGGGCTTCCTCTCGCTGCCGCGCCCGGGCTCGGACAACCCGGACCAGTGGCTCTACCTCCCCTCCATGAAACGTGAGCGGCGCATCGCGCCGCAGGACCGCGACGCCTCCTTCGTGGGGACCGACTTCAACTACGAGGACATGGAGGAGTTCGACCACGAGAAGTACAAGGTCGCGCTGCAGGGAGAGGAGACGCTGGACGGCCAGCCCTGCTGGGTGATCAGCGCCATTCCGCTGGAGAAGGGGAGCAAGTCCATCTACCAGAAGTTGATCCTCTACCTCAGAAAGGACATCCTCTACCTGGTGCGCGAGGACCTGATCAGGAAGGGTGACAAGGAGCCGGCCAAGCGGCTGGTCCTCTCTGACATCAAGAACGTCGAGGGGCACTACGTCGCCGCACGCATGGAGATGACCGACCTGAAGAAGGGGAGCCACACCACGGTGACCCTGAAGCAGATCTCCTTCAACCGTCCCCAGCCCGCCAGTCGTTTCACGCTGCAGAACCTCACCCGTGAGGGGGGCGATTGAGAACCCTCCTCCTGCTCCTAGTCCTGCTGTGCCTCCCCTGCACCGCGCTGGCCGAAGGTTTCTCCGGCTACGCGGAAGTGAAGGGCTTTGCCTACGGTGAGCGCTTCGCCGGCGAGCCCTACGGCGCCGGCTGGGGCACGCTCTATAACAAGTGGGAACAGCGCCTCGCCGAGAGCCAGTTCACCGCCTCCCTGCGCGCGGAATGGCTCACCGCGCCGCAGACGAGCCCGCTGGTTTTCGACCCGGCCGACCGCAAGCTCAGGCGTCCGCCGCTCTCGGTCCCGGAACTGTGGCTGCGCGTCCCGCTCGCCCCGTCGCACGACCTGGAGCTGGGGCGCTTCCAGCTCGGATGGGGCAAGACCGACGGCTACTCCCCCGCCGACGCCTTCCTCCCGCGTGACGTGACCGATCCCTTTGCCGACGAGAAACTGCCGCTGTGGGCCGTCCGCCTGAGCGGACAGGAGGAGAACCTCCGCTACCAGGCGGTGCTGGTGCCGGTGACGACGCCCTGGCGCCTCCCCCCCCTGGGCAGCCGCAACGCCCCCATCGCCTCGGGCGCCCTTCCGGAGGGGACCAGATTCCAGGAACAGGACGACGCCCCGCCGCTTGCCGGCTTCGCCGCCCTGCGCCTCTTAGCGACCCACGGCGACTGGGACCTCGGCGTCTGGGCCAGAAGCGGCGTGCGCCCGGCGCCCATCCTGGAATTCTCGCTCGACCCGGCGCTGCAGACCGGGCCGGTCCCGGTTATCTCGGTGGGACGGCGCTACCCGCGCGAGCACGGCGTCGGGGTCGAGGTGTCGCGGGTGGCCGGTCCCTACGTCGTGCGCGGCGAGGCGGCCGCCCTCTTCTCGGCGGACCCGGAACTGGGCGACGCGCTCATCGGCACCCTGAGCGTCGAGCGCGGCTTCGGCGACGGCACGCTCCTCATCACCCTGGCCGGCAACGCCATCGATCCGCCGGTCGATCCCACGCTCCTCTTCGACCGGGGCCTGCTCCCCGCCCTGATCGTGGCCTGGAACCAGACCGAGGAATGGGGCGCCTGGAAGCTGGTCTGGGACTGCGGCCTCAAGCGCGGCGACGGCCTTATCAAGGGGGAGGTCGGCTACAACATCACCGACACCTGGAAAGTCACCGTCGGCGGGGATCTTCCCTACGGGGCGGAGCGAGGCCCGCTGGGCGCGCTGCACGGCGCGCGGCGCCTGGTGGCGGCGCTGCGCCGCAGCTGGTGACGCGGGCACCGTCTTGACAACGCGATGCAGGAAATTAACCTTTCCCAATTCGACGTACGAGACGGAGGTGCCGCATGGACATCGACCTCACCGTTATGTTGGCCAACATACTGAACGGCATGGGGCCCAAGCTGATATCGAAACACATGAAGGCGCAGGCGGCCGGCGACGAAACCCGCGCCACCATGGCCCTGGCCCAGGTGGTCATCTACACCAAGCTCCTGGAGCGCTACCAGGAAGACGACGAGTACTATCAATTCATCCTGGACCTGCAGCAACTGCGCGAGGCCCAGGAGGAGTTCTACCTCGAGTCCCGGGCCGAGAACAACCGCAAGCTTGCCCTGGTCGTGCTGAGCCGGCTCCGTTTCCTCGCCATGCTGCAGCGCCGCCTTGCCGCCGCCGAACGGGACAAGGCCATGGAAACCCTGCGCACCACCCCTGCCATCGTGCGTCACTGATCCCCTCCGCCGCCCCGCTGACGTATACGCGCCCGCAACCCTTTGCGCGGTATACGTTTTAGACACCGCCCCGACTTTTACGCTACCATCGTAAACCTCTTCGGCACCCAGCCCCGCCCCCAGCGCCACCGCAACGGGTAACCTCCTGCCGAAGCCGGGAGAACGATGGCTTCAATCAGCTCCGAGACCATTTCGGGCATACGCCTTTTCAGCGGCCTCAATCACCACGACCTGCAGCGCATAGCGCAGCGCCTGGAGCTGCGCGATTTCGCCGCGGGCGACGTGATCCTCGCCAGGAGTGAACCGGCGCAGGAGCTCTACGTGATCCTCTCCGGGAGGATCCGGGTCGAGCTGTTGGACCGCTCCGGGCAGATCCTCAACCTCACCGAGTTCGGCATCGGCAACGTGATCGGGGAGCGTGCCATCCTCACCGCCGAGAAACGTTCCGCCGACGTGCGCGCCATCACCGACGTCCAGGCCGCGCGGCTCACCCGGCAGCACTTCGAAGAGCTGCTGGAGAGCATGCCCCTTCTCTACGCCAACCTGAGCCGCATACTAGCCGCGCAACTGGGAAGCTGGGCGCACCGCCACCAGCGCGAGGAGAGCGAGCACCGCGAGGTGATCACCAACATCATCGGCTGGCAGCTGCTCCCCGAATTCGGCGAGTTCCCCGGCACCTCGCAGTGGGTGCGCCTGTTGAACCAGCGCCTGCAGCACCTGGCCGACACCAGGAGCCATGTCCTCATCCTCGGCGAGCCGGGGACCTGGAAGGACCTGGCCGCCCGCCTGATCCATTTCCACAGCACCGGGGACCGCCCGGTCCTCTTCCTCGACTGCGCCTCCCCTCCCCCGGTCATGGGCGAGGAATGTTCCGCCAGCGATTCCGCGCAACAGAACTCGCTCCTTCTGGGGCTCGCCCAGGAGGCCGCCCTGTTCGGCCATGCGCCGGAGGGGGCCATGTACGCGCGCCGGGTCAGGCGCGGCATGATCGAGCTCGCGGCCGGCGGCGACATCATCCTGAGGAACATCGACTGCCTCTCCGGCGCCGTGCAGGAGGAACTGGTCGAGTTCATGGAGAGCGGGCACTTCACCCGCCGCGGCGAGACGAAACTGAGAAGCGCCCAGGTGCGCATCATCGCCACCAGCGGCAAGCCGCTGCGCCCGCTGGTGGAAAGCGGCAAGTTCAACGCGGTGCTCTTCAAGAAGCTCTCCGGCGAGACCCTGGAGCTCGTGCCGCTCAGGGAGCGCAAGAAGGACATCCCGGTCATCGCCCGGAGCCTTCTGAAGTCCCTCAATGCCAAGCACCACAAGCAGGTGCGCCGCCTCTCCCAGGACGCCCTGAACCGCCTGGTGGACCACGACTGGCCCCTGAACGCGAGCGAGCTGTACCAGGTCCTCTCGCGCGCGGTGGTGGTCTGCAACGACGACGAGATCCAGCCCGAGCACATCTCGCTGCAGGGGCACCCCTTCGGCGACGGGCGCTTCAACCTGCTCACCCTTCCGGCCGTGGAGAACCTGGCCCGCAACCCGCGCTTCCCGCGCCTTTTGCGCTGGCTCACCGTGCCGCTCTTTCTCGGCGTCACGCTCTACACCTTGTTCGGGCCGCGCCAGCACAACGCCGCCAACCTGGTCGCCTGGACCATCGGTTGGCCCGCCCTTTTGCTCACCGCCTTCCTGTTCGCCCGCGGCTGGTGCAGCTTCTGCCCCATGGAAGCGATCGGCGAGTTCGTGGGGGTTTCCAGCCGCGTGGTGCGCGACCCCGCCCCCTGGCTGCGCCGCTGGGGACCGTCGCTTTCCTTCGCCGCGCTGGTGGTGATCCTCCTTCTGGAGCAGGCCACCGGCATGTTCAGCTACGCGGGCGCCACCGGCGTGCTCCTCTCGGGGATCCTCTGCGCCACGGTGAGCGCCGACCTGGTCATCGGCCGCCGGGGGTGGTGCAAGTTCCTGTGCCCCCTGGGGCGCATCGTGAGCCTCGTGTCGCGCATTTCGCCCTTGGAGATGCACAGCAACCACAACGTCTGCCTGAGCCGCTGCCGCGTCGACGACTGCATCAAGGAGAAGGGGTGCCCGATGGGGCTGCACCCCTCCGGCGTCGACAGCTCCGACCACTGCGTGCTCTGCCTGAACTGCGTCCGGAGCTGTCCGCACCGCTCCATGCAGCTCGACCTGAGAAACCCCACTTGGGGCGGCTTCAATAGGGCCCGGCGCGGCTTCCGCGAGGCGCTTTTCAGCACCACCCTGGTCGGCGTGGTTATCGCCGCCAAGGGAACGCCGCTGGTCGCCGGGCGCCAGTTGGAGATCTTCTCGCGCACCATCTGGAGCGTGCAGGACTACCTGCTCGCCCTGGGCATCGTCGCGGGCTTCACCCTGCTCGCCTGCCTCGCCTCCGCCTCGGTGCGCGGCACCGGCTGGCGCGCGGTCTTCACCACCAGCGGCCTCGCCTACCTCCCCCTGGCGGTCGCCGGCCTGTTCATGATCTTCTTCAGGGCACTGGTCGAGGGGGGCGCGCAGATCGTCCCGCTCATGATCCATGCGCTCGGGCTGGACCACGTGCTCGACGCGGCGGCGCTGACCCCGGAGTTGGGGACGCTGCGCCTGCTCATCTACCCGCTGCTGCTGCTCGCCACCCTCTTCTCCTGGGTGATCCAGGCCAAGCTGCAGCGCCAGGACGGCCTCCCCTCCCGGGCGCTCATCGGGCACCGCCTGCTCATACTATCCGCCGCGGCCATCTTCATGACTATCCTGTAAAATCATATTGTGAGATAATTGAATCAGCAGTTCCGCCCTATGTCACAGGTGACTCACATTCAGGCATCCAGTTGACACAAGCGGCGGGGGTGCTACTGCTTATTCCGGATATACCACAACCGACAAGGACACTACAGACAAGGAGGCACACGATGAAAAGGATTGCTTTGATTGTCATGGCAGGGTTCCTGGCACTGGGCAGCGTACCGACTTATGCCGCAGACATGGGCATGGGTACGAAAGACGAATGCCTGCTCATCTCGAAGAACTGCAAGAACGAGGTAGACAGCATCCAGCAGAAAATCGCCAAGCTGCAGGGAGAGATCAACAAGGGCGGCAAGGTGTACACCGCTGACGAGCTGAAAAAACTCCACGACAAGCTGAAAGAAGCCAACGACATCCTGGACGAACTGAACAAGCCCGGCCATTAGCATCTCATCGGGCACCACTTCTAGCGCAGACAAAGGCCACCGCGGTTCGCCACGGTGGCCTTCGCCGTCAGAAAAGGGGACACAGAAAAGGGGACAGGCTACTTTTCTATCTCCCCTTTGATCTCGTTCCCAAGGTCCGCCTTGGGAACGCAAAACCTTTCAGAAGCTCCAGCTTCCCTCGGATGCATAGCTAGAGCTATACGCCATATGGGTTCCCAAGCTGGAGCTTGGGAACCAGGAAATACCAACACCATTCGCTAATACCGTCTTTTTCTTTGCATCTACTGCTCGAAGCCAAGCAGGCGGCAACCCGAGCATGCAGAAGTAGCCTGTCCCCTTTTTTGCTTGCCACCCGCAGCCAAACCTGTTACACATTTTTGGTCAAACCGCGGCAGTAGCGCTGCAACTCCGCCCGGCTCAGACTACATACGCATAGCAGCACCGAATTCCTCGTTAAGATGAGGCGTTTGCACAAACACAGGCTACTGCCCGGAAACGTCGAAAGACGCCAATGGGTAGACCAGGTATTGCCGGATTAAGGCTTTACTTAAGGTAGCTGGTCCCCGCGACCTACGTTGTGCACTGCCGAAAACCTACGAGAGGGGAATCACAGGCAGACGTCCAGGCCCGGGTTCTCCCGTGGCCTTTTTTCGTTTCTATCACGTCAAACCGGAAAGGTGGTGGTTCTACAAATTGGACAGTCATAGTAGCGAATATCCGTTACCCATCCCGTTCCTGCGGCGCTAGCCTCGTTTCAAAGCCTTCCTCCTTCCCTGCCTGCTTTGACCCGCTTTCCGCCCAAGAACGGGACATGAAGAAGCAGCGGGGAGTTGTCGTACCCACTCCCTCATAAGTGCAATCACCGATCGGTTCACGCATCGGCGGCAGCTCGTCTGCCCGGCCGCGTGCAGGCCGGAGTGCGAGCAGCGCCGTCATTCGCGCGCGCGTTCCCTCACGGCCCAGTCGCGCCTTGGCGTAACCGTTCCCCGGCATCCCACAGGCGTGCCGGAGCAAGGGCGTGGTCCGCCGCGCGCAGGCGGCCACCAGCAGCACAGATGTGACAGGAGAAGGAAGGATGTTCATGATTTCAAATATACCTACCGGGCGTTCCGCAAAGCACCAGCCGCCCGCCCAGCGCGCAGCGGCGCAGAAGACCGCCACCCAGGGCGCCAGCGAGCGCCGCCTGGTCGAGCTCTGCTCCATGTCGGTGCGCGACTCGCTGAAGGAGCTCGACACCAAGGCCAAGGAAGGACTCACCACCGAGGAGGCCGAAAAGCGCCTCGACGAATACGGCGCCAACGAACTGGCCCACGCCAAGCGCCTGGGCGTCGTGGCCGACCTCCTGGAGCGCTGCAAGAGTCCGCTGGTCATCCAGCTCCTGGTGATCGCCATCATCTCCGGCATCGTCGGCGAGACCAAGTCCGCCAGCATCGTCGGGGCCATGATCATCCTGAGCGTCGGGCTCTCCTTCATCCTGGACCGCCGCTCCGGACAGGCGGTCGAGGCGCTGGGCAAGAGGGTGCAGTCGCGCACCCTGGTGCTCCGCGATGGCGAGGAGACCGAGATCCGCATCTCGGACGTGGTCCCGGGCGACATCGTGCTCCTCATGGCGGGCTCCATCATCCCCGCCGACGTGCGCCTCCTCTCCGCCAAGGACTTCTTCGTCAGCCAGTCGGCGCTCACCGGCGAATCGATGCCGGTGGAAAAGAGCGCGCTGGTAGACAAGGAGCACGAGGCAGGCCTCTCCGCGTGGGAACTCCCCAACGCCTGCTACCTGGGCTCCAGCGTCAACAGCGGCTCGGCCCGCGCTGTCGTGGTCAACACCGGCGTGCGCACCCTGTTCGGCTCCATCTCCGCCTCGCTGGCCGAGAAGCCGGAGGAGACCAGCTTCGACAAGGGAACCCGCTCCTTCACCTGGCTCATGATCCGCTTCATGCTGGTGATGACCGCCGCCGTCTTCATGATCGTCGGCATGACCAAGGGGAATTGGGTCGACGCCCTCCTCTTCGGCCTCTCCATCGCCGTCGGCCTCACCCCCGAGATGCTCCCGATGATCGTCACGGTGAACCTCGCCAAGGGCGCCCTCACCATGGCGGCCAAGAAGGTGATCATCAAGCGGCTCCCGTCGATCCAGAACTTCGGCGCCATCGACATCCTGTGCACCGACAAGACCGGCACCCTGACCCAGGACAAGGTCGTCCTGGAGAAGTACGTCGACCTGACCGGCCGCACCAGCGAGGACGTGCTCACCTACGCCTACCTGAACAGCCACTACCAGACCGGCCTCAGAAACCTGATCGACCGCGCCATCCTGGACCACACCGAGATGAACGTCCAGCTCTGCCGCCTGGTGGACGAGCTCCCCTTCGACTTCCAGCGCCGCCGCATGTCGGTGGTGGTGGACTTCGAGGAGGACCACGTGCTCATCTGCAAGGGTGCGGTGGAGGAGATCTACGAGTGCTGCAGCCACTACCAGATCGGCGAGGAGGTCTTCCCGCTCTTCGCCATGATCCGCGACAACCTGTTCGAGGAGGTCGAGCGCCACAACCGCGACGGCTTCCGCGTGCTCGCCATCGCCTACCGCGAGTTCCCGCGCGAGAAGACCCAGTTCGAGGTGAAGGACGAGTCCCAGATGATCCTCTTGGGCTTCATCGCCTTCTTCGATCCGCCCAAGGCGCAGGCCAGCGAGGCGCTGGGGCTGTTGCAGGAAGCGGGGGTGCGGGTCAAGGTGCTCACCGGCGACAACGGCCTGGTCACCCAGCGGGTCTGCACCAACGTCGGCCTCAAGGCGGACCGGATGCTGACCGGAGCCGAGCTCTCCAAGATCGGCGAGGATGACTTCGCCCGGGTGGTCCAGGACGTCGACGTCTTCGTCAAGCTCTCCCCGGCCCAGAAGGAGCAGATCGTGCGCAGCCTGCGCGCCAGCGGCCACGTGGTCGGCTTTTTGGGGGACGGCATCAACGACGCGCCGGCGCTGAAGGCCGCCGACGTCGGCATCTCGGTCGACTCCGGTGTCGACGTCGCCAAGGAGACCGCCGACATCGTGCTCCTGGAGAAGAGCCTCCTGGTGCTCGAAGAGGGGATCATGGAGGGGCGCCGGGTCTTCGCCAACATCATCAAGTACATCAGGATGGGGGCCTCCTCCAATTTCGGCAACATGTTCTCCGTGATGGGCGCGAGCTACCTGCTCCCCTTCCTCCCCATGCAGCCGGTGCAGATCCTGACCAACAACCTGTTGTACGACTTCTCCCAGACCGGGATCCCGACCGACCGCGTCGACCCGGAACTGGTGGCCAAGCCGCTCAAGTGGAACATCGAGAACATCAAACGCTTCATGTTCTGCGTGGGCCCCATCAGCTCGCTGTTCGACTACGCGACCTTCGCCCTCATGTGGTATGTTTTCGGCTGTGCCGCCTACAACGCCCCGGGCGTCACCCCGCTGCAGCAGGAGGGGCTGGCCAAGCTGTTCCAGACCGGGTGGTTCGTGGAGTCGCTTCTGACCCAGACCCTGATCGTGCACATCATCCGGACCCGGCGCATCCCGTTCTTCGGCAGCTGCGCCTCGCTCCCCATGACCCTGACCACGCTCCTGATCATGGGTATCGGCGCCTGGCTCCCCTACTCCCCATTCGCCGCGGCGCTGAACCTCGTGCCGCTGCCGCCGGTCTACTGGGTCTGGATCATCGGCTTCCTGTTGACCTATTCGATACTGACCCACTTCGTGAAGACCTGGTTCTTCAACCGCTTTGGAGGTGACTGATGGACAGCCTGCTCGACGCACTACAGGAAGGACGACTCCTCGAGATACCTGACGACTACGACAAGGAAGATGCGCTGCGCTTCCTGGCCCACATCCTCGAGGCGGTCCCGTCGCTGCCGCCCGACACCGACGTCGCCGGCCTGATCCTCGCCAAGGAGGGGACCGCCAAGACCGCCCTGGGCAAGGGATGGGCCTGCCCGGACGCACGGGTCCCCTTCGAGGAGGACCTGATCTGCGTCGTCGGCTGGAGCCCGAAGGGGATCGACTATGGCAGCCCCGACGGCAAACCGGTCAAGGTCATCGCCATGTACCTGGTCCCGGAGAACCAGCGCAGCAACTACCTGCGCGAGGTATCCCTGCTGGCCAAGGCGCTGGAGATCTACCCCGAGATCGAGCGCTTGAACGCGGCGGACAGCCTGAACGACATCCGCGACCACCTGCTCGACCTGATCAGCACCACCAAGGGGACCGTGGGCCCCGACTCGCGCGCCCGCATGATCCGCCTGCAAGGCAAGGCCGCTGCGGTGGAGCCCGCCCCCTACGACCTGGCCAACCTGCTCGTCGAGCCGATCACCATCCTGGTGGGCGAGGGGCTGAAGCCGATCGTGCTCGGACACGACCAGGCGCTCGTGGAGCTACTGGAAGGGTTCAAAGGGTTGGCCGGGGAGTTGACCGGGCATAGCGCCTTCAACACCGGCGGCTGGCGCATCGTCAAGCGCAAGGAGGCGTCCTTCACCGGCGAGCGCCTCCTCATCGACTGCCTCGCCCTCAGGACGTCCGGAGGGAAGTGACGCTTGGTAACAGAGGAAGGGACAGGCTCCGTCAGGTGCCTGTCCCTTTAGCGGCACGCTTCTTTCAGCTCAGCCGGCTTCTCAAAAGCTAAAAGGAAGCAAAAGGGGACAAAGCAAAAAGGGGACAGGCACCTGACGGAGCCTGTCCCCTCTGTGAAAGGAGTATCCCTTATGTCGGAAATTAACGATCTGCAGGACAGGCTCGATTCCTCGGAAGCCAGAAACACCCTCAACAACTGGGTCGCCATCGCCGTGGCGCTCATTTCCGTCTTCATGGCGGTCTGCAAGGTGAAGGACGACAACATCGTGCAGGCCATGCTGCAGGCGAAATCGGACCAGGTCGACACCTGGAACGAGTACCAAGCCAAGAAACTGAAACAGCACCTGGCCGAACTGGGGCTGAACCAGGTGGCGGCCCTCGAGTCGCTGGCGCCGGGTAAAGTATCGGCTTCCCTGGCGGCGCAGCAGAAGCAGTACAGCGACAACATCACCCGCTACAAGGTGGAGGAGGCGAAGCTCGCCGACAAGGCCAACGGCCTGGGCAAGCAGTACGACGATCTCAACTACCGCGACGACCAGTTCGACCTTTCCGACGCCACCCTGGCGGTCTCCCTGGCGATGCTGGCCATCACCTCCCTGACCGGGAAGAGGAAACTCCTCTACCTGGCGCTGACCTTCGCTGGCTTCGGCGTGGTCATGGGGGTGGCCGGTCTGTTCGGGCTGGCGCTGCATCCGACCGCCCTGGTGAAAGCCCTCTCCTAACCCTGCCTGCCCGCCCCGGACTTGGCACTGTCCGCGATGGTGTCAAAGAGCCCGGACACCACCTTGGAGAGGTGGCACCCCGACAGGAACTGGCAGTAGCCGCGGTCGTCGGTGATGATCCGTTTCTTGAGCGGCCTGTGCTCGCTCTCCGAGAGCAGTTCGTCGAGGATGCCCCGGATGCTCTTTCCCTTGGGGACCACCTCGATGTCACGCCCGCACCCGGAATCGTCCAGGGCACACACGTACCAAAGCCGCAAGGGGGCGAGCCCCGGGTCGGCCTCCAGGTGACCGCTGGTCTTCACGAAGTTGATCACCTTGAGCGCCAGTTGCAGCTTGGCCATGTTGTAACAGGACTCGTCCACGATGTTGCCGTGCTCGAAGAAGGGGATCACGTGCAGCCACGGCTCCTGGCACACCTGCTCCCCGGTCGGCTTCTGCTCCCGTCCCACCACGAACAGCGCCCACACGTACCCCGTGTAGAACAGCCTGGAGCTCGCCGGGTTGCCGATCACGCTGTGCCCCTCGTACTCGAGGATGAAGGCCTCGCGGTCGGGGTTCAAAAGCTCCTGCTGCGCACCGCAGATCTCCCCCTGGAAGAAGCTGCTCGGCGGCCACAGCCTCCCCGTGATGCTGGCATGCAGGGCGGGGTGGGCGGTGCTGCTTCTGGCCGCCACCGCCTTGCGCAGGTCGGCCAGCAGCTGCTCCTTCCTCTCGTCCCTGACCCGCACCCGTACCGAGTTGTTCTCGTCGCCGAAGCCGTACTGCAAGGTGACCGGGCCGTTCCACTGGTCGCAGCTGCAGATAGGCACGCTCGGTCCCCACAGAAGCCACAGGTTGAAGATGGTCATCTGCTGCGGCGAGAAGGCCCGGTTGGCCATGCGATCGTAACAGGAGATGATCGGGTCCCAGTCGTCGGCGAAGCGGGACATGAGCCCCGCCAGAAGGTTCAGCGGCAACAAAAAGCCGTGCTCGATCTTGACGCTGCAGAGAAAGGAGGCCTGCTCGTCCAGCGAGAGTCTCAATTCCGACACGGCCAGCAGGTACTGCTTGATGCCGTCCTTGGTCTCCTCGTCGTTGAGGCGGAAGACGTCCACCACCTCGATCACCGGCTCCCGCTCCTTGATCTTGAGCGCCCCGAACTTGGCGCGGGTGGAGCGTTTCCACTCGGCCACCTCCTGCCGGTAGGCGGTGTCGTCGTACTGCAACTGGTAGCGCTTGGTCTTCGCGTCGAAGAACCACTTGGGCTCCCGGCGCGGCTTGGGGTGCAAAAGACGCAGTTCCAGCCAAAGCCGCATCTGCCTTCTGAACATAGCGGGGCGGAAGGGCCACGCGGAGTCATAGCAGGCCTTGAGCGTGTTCAAAACGGGGAGGTTTTCCTGGATGGAGAGGCAGCGCCAGACCAGGCGGACGGGGGGGAGCAAGAACCAGAGCAGGTAGAAGAAGGCGGTGGCTACCGCGAGGACTATAGCGACAATTTCCTTGTAGCTTTCCATGGCGAGCCCCCACTGTCAGATTAGGAAAGACTCACATAGTGTAGCGGCCGCCCCGGCTTTTTCAATGATCAGCCCCACCGCCTCTGTCTTTCGGTACCACCTCAATTTTCCGCCCGACCGGCCGATAAGAGCCGTAGCAGCATGCCCTACTCTCTCGTTGCAAGGACGCCCCAGTCAATGAAAGCACGCTTGATCCAGAAACCGGCACTGGCATTCCTGGTACTCATCTGCACCTGCCTGTGCGGCCTCGTCTTCCTGTTCGCCTACCAGCAGGCCAGGGAGTCGGCCATATCGAGGCTGCACGACGAGCAGATGATCCACGCCAAGCAGGCGGCCCAGGGGATCCAGGATTACTTCAGCACCTGGAGCGGCATCCTCAGTTCCATGGCGCGCATGAAGGAGATCGCGGCGGCTGACGCCTCGGGCCGGCAGCAGATGGAGTTCTTCTACGACGCCCACAGGGAGCAGATCCGCTCCTTCACCCGGGTGGACGAAAACGGCATCGTGCTGGTCAGCATCCCGCAGCGCGAGGCGGCCGGCAGGAACATCTCGGCGCAAAAGCACATCCAGGAACTGCTGCGCAACCGTAAGCCGGTGGTGAGCGACGTGTTCAGGACGGTGCAGGGGTACGACGCCATCGCCCTGCACGTGCCGGTTTACGACGGGAGCCGCTTCAGGGGCAGCATCGCCATCGTCATCAACTTCCAGAACCTCGCCAAGCGCTACCTCGACGTGATCAGGATCGGCAAGACCGGCCATGCCTGGGTGATCAGCCGCGACGGGACCGAGCTCTACTCCCCCGTCCCCGGCCACAGCGGCCGGAGCATCTTCGCCAACGGCAGGGGCTATCCTTCACTGCTCGCCATGGTGCAGCAGATGCTGCAGGGGCGCTCCGGCACGGCGACCTATACCGCACCCGCTGACGGGGACCGGCTCGGCACCCCGGCCCGCCAACTCGCCGTCTACCACCCCATAGCCATGGGCAACACCTTCTGGTCCATCGCCGTGGCGTCGTCGGAACGTGAAATACTCGCCTCCCTTACCGCGTACCGCAACCGGCTGGTGCTGGCGGTGCTGATCCTGCTGGCGGGAGGGGTGGCGGTTTCAGCATTCGTGGTCAGGGCCATGGTGATCGTCAAGGAAGAGGAGGCCCACCGTGAGGCGGAGGCGGAGCTGAGGGCGAGCGAGCAGCGCTACCGGGACCTGTTCGAGCACAACCCCGCCCCCATGCTGATCTACGAACGCGGCACCATGGAGATGGTGGCCGTCAACGAGGCCTTCCTGATCGCCTACGGCTACACGCTGGAAGAGGTGCTCGCGCTGCACCTGACCGACCTCTACACGGAAGAGGAGAAACAAAAGATCACCGAGGTGGCGGCGCGGCTGTCCGGCCATACCTATGTCGGCGAGTGGCACCATCGCCGCAAGGACGGCACCGTATTCCCCATCGTGGTCACCTCGCACGACGTCGTCTACAAGGGGAGGACCTGCCGCATCGCCGTCATCACGGACATCACCGAGCGCAAGAAGATGGAGAAGGCGATCGAGGAGGAGTCGCAGTTCAACCGCATCCTCCTGGAACAGTCGCCGGACGGCATCGTCATCATCGAACCGGACACGGCCCGCTTCATCAACTTCAACGGCGCCGCCTGCCGGCAGCTGGGGTACAGCAGGGAAGAGTTTGCGCAGCTGTCGATCTTCGACGTGGAAGCCCAGGAAACGCACGAGGAGACCCGGGGGCGTATTGCCGGGATCCTGGCCAACGGCAGTGGGAGCTTCGAGACGGTGCAGCGAACCCGTACCGGGGAACTGAGAAACGTCGAGGTGCACGCCCAGATCGTCCACATCCAGGACCACCCGGTGTATTACTGCATCTGGCGCGACGTGACCGAACACAGGAAGCTGGAGGAGCAGCTGCGGCAGTCGCAGAAAATGGAGTCGGTGGGACGCCTGGCCGGCGGCGTGGCCCACGATTTCAACAACATGCTCGGCGTCATCATCGGGTCGGCGGAACTGTGCCGGCACCAGCTTCCCGAGGACACGCCGGTCGAGAAGTACCTGGAGCACATCCTGAAGGCGGCCCAGCGCTCCAGCGAGATCACCCGGCAGCTTTTGGCCTTCTCCAGGAAGGAGATCGTCTCTCCCAAGGCGGTCAACCTGAACAGCCAGGTCATCGACGCCCAGAAGATGCTCTGCCGCCTGATCGGCGAGGATATCCGCCTCAACTTCAAGCCCGCCACCTCCATCTGGACCGTTCTCATCGACCCGTCCCAGGTGGACCAGATCCTCATGAACCTTTCGGCCAATTCACGCGACGCCATGCCCGACGGCGGCACCCTCAACATCGAGACCGCCAACGTCCGCCTCGACGCCGATTACTGCCGGCACCACTCCGGCTGTACCCCCGGCGACTACGTCAAGCTGACCGTGAGCGACACCGGCATCGGCATGGACCGGGAGACCCGGGAGCACATCTTCGAGCCCTTCTTCACCACCAAGGGGCTGGGCGTGGGGACCGGGCTCGGGCTCGCCACCGTGTACGGCATCGTTTCCCAGAACAACGGGTTCATCACCGTCTACAGCGAGCCGGGGCACGGCACCGTGTTCTCCATCTATTTCCCGCGCCTGCCCGACGTCGAGGCCGATACCGAGGAGGTCGACGTCGCCATCCCTTCCACCGGCAGCGGCACGGTGCTCCTGGTGGAGGACGAGGAAATGCTCTTGTGGACCACGACCAGGATGCTCGAGGAGATGGGGTACACGGTGATCCAGGCGCAGAGCCCGGCACAGGCGATCGAGATCTGCGGCAAGGGGGAGGCGATCGACCTGGTGCTGACCGACGTGGTGATGCCGGGGATGAACGGGCGGGAGATGACCGACCGGATCAGGGCGATCCGGCCCGAGGTGAAGGTACTGTTCATGTCGGGCTACACCGCCGACATCGTGGCGCAGCGCGGCATCGTCGAGGAAGGGATGCACTACATCCCCAAACCGCTGGACGCGAGGAAGCTCAACGAGAAGATCGCCCAAATGCTGGCGCCGTGACGGCGCCTCATTCCCCGGAGGGGTTCCCAGCCGCAACGGTCAGGTGTTCGGCCGTCCGGTCGTAGTCACCCCGCTCAACGACTGAAGCAGTGCGGCCAGCGCCTCGAGCCCGAACGGCTTGTGCAGGGCCCTGACGAAGCCGTATTCTCGGAAGCTAGCCATGACCGGATCGTTGGAATACCCGCTCATCACCACGAGGCGTGCCCGGGGATCCACCGCCAGGATCTGCTGGGCCGCCTCCCGTCCCCCCATCCCCCCCGGGATGGTGAGATCGGCCAACACCAGGCTGAACGGCGTCCCATCCCGCAGCGCCTCCTGGTAAAGCCTCACCGCTTCCGCCCCGTCCGGGCAGGTGCGGACCTGGTGCCCCAGATGTAACAGCATCCCCTCCGCCAGGTGGCGTATCACTTCCTCATCATCCATCACCAGTATCGAAAGCGGGGCGGTCGCCTCGCCCCGGGGCAGCGTCATCTCAGGCTCCCGCGGCTGAAATCTCCTCTCCAGAGACGGCAGGTATATGGTGAAGGTGCTCCCCTCGCCGACACGGGAATCGACACTGAGGCTGCCGCCGTGCCTGTTCACGATGGAATATGCCGAGGCCAGCCCCAGTCCCCTCCCCTTCGGTTTGGTGCTGAAGTAGGGGTCGAATACCTTCTTGAGGGAAGATTCGGGGATGCCCTCCCCGTGATCGGTGAACGCTATGCGCACGTAAGGGCCGGGGGTGAGCTTCGCGGGGTTGCCCGGTTCGAGAACAAGTTCGCGCGCCGTGATGTTGAGCACCCCGCCGTCAGGCATGGCTTGCACCCCGTTGATGATGATGTTGCGAAAAGCCTGGCACATCTGTCCCACGTCGGCCTGGACCGCGCTTAGGGCCCCGGGGATGTCGACGACCCCCTTTACGTTGGAACCGCTCAGGGTGAGGGAAAGAGCCTCGTCGACCAGGAGCGCCACCGAGGTCACCTCCCTGACCGGCGCTCCCCCGCGGGCAAAGGTGAGTAGTTGCTTGGCCAGGTCCGCGGCGCGCAGCGCCGCCTTCTCCGCCCCCTCCAGCAGCGGTTGGGAGCCGTGCTCCGGCTCTATCTGCAGTTTCGCAAAGGAGATGTTGCCGAGGATGCCAGTCAGGATGTTGTTGAAGTCATGAGCTATGCCGCCGGCCAGCACCCCCAGCGATTCCAGCTTCTCCATCTTGAGCCGCTCGTCTTCCAGCGCCTGCTCCGCCCTGCGACTGCGATCCCACTGCCGGCTGAAGATAACCGCGAGGGCGATGGTTATGGTCAGGAAGACCAGCATGAAAAAGACGCCGTGGTAAACCTCCTTGTACCAGTTGGCAAGATAGTCGGAGGTGGCCAGGGCCACGAAGACATAGAGCGGCTGCGACAGCGAGATCTTCCTGTACGAGTAGATGCGATCGCGCCCGTCGATGCTGCTTTTGGCCAGGTAGGTGCCGGATGCTCGCCCGGAAGCCAGCAAGGCCTCGAACTGCGGCGAGTTGATTTTTAGTTCCGGCGCACCCGGCGGCCGGCTCAGTTTCGGGTAACGCGCCAAGAGGGTCCGGTCCGCCGCCACCAGCGACAACAGGCCCTGTTTGCCTACGTCAACCTTGGAGAAGCTTTGCGAGAGGTAGTCGAGCGTGATCCCGGCATAGACCAGACCGGCGAACGAGCCATCGGGGAAGTTGACTCGCCTGGACAGCACAACCATCCATTTCCCGGAGATACCTCCTACCAGGGGGTTCGAGATTACCAAGCCGAGGTGCTGATTGTCGCGCTGGGCACTGAAATAGTCCCGGTGGGCGAGGCTCTTGGTGGTGGCGGGTGTGACTTCGGGGCCGTAGATGGCCATACCGGCGGGATCGGTGGCCCTGAGAGCTACCAGCTCCGGGAGCCTCTTGTGCTGGCGCACGATGAAGTGATTCAGATCCTTTGACGCCACCGCCCCAGTTCTTAACTGGCGCTCATATTCATCGCAGACCGCGAGCAGGGCGACATCTATCTTGGAGAGGATGCCGGTGATGTTGGCATCGAGCACCTTGGCCAAGTTCTGGGTCGTTATCTCGCTCCGGCTGCGATACGCTTCCCGGCTTTGCAGGACGACGAACGTTATCATTGCCGCCACGAGAAGGTTCAACACCAGCACACCGGAAAACAAGTGGCGTTTGAGAACGTCGACCGACTTGGCCAAGGCTGTATCAGGCTCTGTATTTGGATTTGCCATATCCATAACGCTCAAACCGATACTGTCAGTTGCAGAACATCAAATGACTGCCTAGTCCAGTAATTTTGCTGCAATTGTTCCGGCATGGCAATGTGTGCAATGAAAAAACATGGCAATGAAACAAAAAGAGCCCCTTTGCTCACACCCGGACACGCGGATGGCAAGAAACTTTTTAGTTGACACTTTTCATGTGAAAAGATAAGTGTGAACCCGCTCAAATGTCGACATACCCACTTTGGGGATTGCATTGCAATGGAGGGAACCATGACCCGCTTTTCCACCTTACTGGTACCGCTAACCCTCGCCCTGACTCTTTGCACCAGTTACGTCCATGCCGCAGTACTCCCCGGCGCCGTCGGCGTCCAGGCGCCCCATCCCAGCCCCGTACTCCCCCGCAAACACGTCCTGCCCGGTAAAACCGATGACCGCGCGCCGCTCCGGAAGAAGTACAGGGAGGGGGAACTGCTGGTAAAGTTCAAAGCCGGGGTCCCGTCGGAAAGGAAAAAGAACCTCCACAAGAAGCACGGCGCGGAGAAGCTCAAGGAGTTCGAGGCCCTGCGCCTGCACCACCTGAAGCTGAAAAAGGGGATGACCGTCGAGGAGGCAGTGAAGCTGTACCAGGCGGACGCGGACGTGCAGTACGCCGAGCCCAACATGGTCTTCCAGTTGCAGGCGCAGCCCAACGACCCGCTCTTCGCCTGGCAGTGGGGGCTGGAGAACCTGTGGCGGGGCAACCCGGGGGCGGACATCAAGGCGCCCGCGGCCTGGGATATTACCACCGGCAGCGCCGACGTCGTGGTCGCCACCATCGACAGCGGCATCGACTATACCCATCCCGACCTGGCCGCCAACGTGTGGGGCAATACCCAGGAGATTCCCGGCAACGGCATCGACGACGACGGCAACGGCTTCATCGACGACGTCTACGGCATCAACGCCATCACCGGCTCGGGCGACCCGTTCGATGACAACGGGCACGGCACCCATGTTGCCGGCACCATCGGCGCCGTCGGCAACAACTCGACCGGCGTGGTCGGGGTCAACTGGAACGTGAAGATCATGGCATGCAAGTTCGTGGACGCCGCAGGCCAGGGCAACACTTCCGACGCCATCACCTGTCTGCAGTACATCAGGCAGATGAAGGAGCGCGGCGTACCGGTGATCGCCTCCAACAACAGTTGGGGCGGTGGCGACTACTCACAGGCGCTCCTCGACGCCATCGACAACCAGGCCGGCACCCTCTTCGTCGCTTCCGCAGGCAACTACACGCAGGACAGCGACAGGATCCCGTTCTACCCCTCCGCCTACCCCTCAGCCGACATAATCTCCGTTGGTGCCAGCGACAGCATGGACGAGGTCGCCTATTTTTCCAACTACGGCAAAAAAAGCGTCGACCTGCTCGCACCGGGCGCCAACATCGTCAGCACCCTCCCCGCCGTCAACGAGTGGGGCTTCGCCGGCGGATACGGCGAACTCTCCGGGACCTCGATGGCCGCCCCCCACGTCACCGGCGTGGTGGCACTCGCCAAGGCGGCGGATCCCTCCCGCAACGCCAGCACACTGCGCAACCTGATCCTCACCGGCGGCGATACCATTCCTGCCGCGCAATGGAACACACTGACGGGAAAACGGCTCAGCGCTTACGGGTCGCTCACCTGCTCGGACCAGAGGCTGTTCGCCGTGCAGCAACTCCCAGCCACGCTTACTCCCGGCGTGCCGACGGTCATATCGGCCCTCAGCATTTCCTGCGGATCGCCCTTGGGCGACGTCACCGTCACCACCTCCGGCGGCGAAAGCATCACCTTGCACGACGACGGCATCGCCCCCGACACCGTTGCCGGCGACGGGATATTCTCAGCGTCCTGGACCCCGGTGAGGAACCCGGAGCAGCTCATGTTCACCTCGCCGGCGGGAAGCGAACAGGTCTTGCTGCCCACGCCGTCCATCGTCCACTTCGTGCCCGCCGCCAACGTCGGTCTCCCCTACCGTCAGCGGTTGAAGGCTACCGGCATTACCGGGTCGCTGCAGTGGTCCGTGGCCGAAGGCGCCCTGCCGCCCGGTCTCACCCTGGACCCCGCGACGGGGGAAATATCGGGAGTCCCGACGGTGAGCGGCATCTGGCCGGTACGCGTGGCACTGGGGCAAGCGGTCATGCGTGTTGTGAACCTGCACGTACAAAACTCGCCGGTCGTGGAGCGCTGGGCCGCGGTAAAGGGAACCTCCGTAGATGATGCCGGCGACGCCGTTGCCGCCGACGCCGAGGGGAACTCCTACGTGCTCAGCACCATGTACGACCTTGCCAATGAGTCGATTCTGCTGGTCAAGTACGACCCGACTGGTAACGAGGTCTGGTCCTACCGCTACGACAGCCCGGGCAGGGATTTCGGCTCGGCAGTGGCAGTGAATGCCGCCGGCGAGGCCTTCATCTCCGGCAGCCTCGATGACAGCTACTACCTGGTGCTGAAAATCAGCCGCGACGGTGAACTGCTGTGGGAAAAGGCCTACAGAGTGGCCACTTATGCGTATGCCGATGACATCGCCGTCGGCGCCGACGGCGCCATTTACATCGCCGGCAACACCCTCGATACGGAAAACTTCAAGAACCAGGTCATGACGGCAAAACTGTCCCCGGCCGGAGACGAGTTGTGGCACCGGGTCTACGCCAGCCCGATCGATGGCAGCGCCCGTGCGGTCGCCGTCGACGACTCCGGCAATGTTTACGTGGCAGGCAGCGAAGGCGGGCACCCCGATTACGACTACAACTTCCTGCTGATGAAATACGATGCGGCAGGACAGCTCTTGTGGGTCAAGACGGAAGACAACGGGACGCTGCAGGACCAGTGGGAAGGTCTAGCCCTTGACCCCGCCGGCAACCCCTACGTCTCCGGCCACCGCATCGGGATGCAGGTGACCAGGAAGTACGACACTGATGGCAACATGCTCTGGAGCGCCGATTACGACGGCATGGGCACCCCCAACGGCTATGACATAGCCGTCGACAGCAGCGGCAGGGCCTACGTCGCCGGGTTCACGAACGGCCATGGTTCCGACTTCAACATCCTCTGCTATTCTCCCGAAGGTCAACTGCTCTGGAACCGCACCAGCGACTCCGGCGGCCCGCTCGACTACGCGTCCCCGATGCAAACCGGCGACGTGGCGCTCGCAGTGGCGCTGGGCCCCTCGGGCCAGATCTTTGCCACCGGCTTAAGCGGGAACGGCAGCGACTACGACATACTGACCATCGAATATGGGATCGCGCCGCTCAGCGTCATCTCGTCGCAACTCCCCCCCGGGCTGATGCTGATCCCTTACCGGTATCCGATAGCCGCCACCGGTGTTGCGCCCTTCAACTGGTCCCTCACGGCCGGGGCCCTGCCGCAGGGGCTCAGCCTTGACCCCGTCACCGGAGAATTGAACGGCACCCCCACCGCCTCCGGCACCTTCACCTTCACGGTACGGGTAAGCGACGCCCTGGGGCGGGTGAGCAGCGAGCGGGAGCTAACGGTTTCGGTGACCAACCTGAGTGCAGGCTTCACCCTCAACCAGTTGATCGGCTATGCACCTTTTGCCGTGCAGTTCACCGACACCACCGCCGGCGCGGCCTCCGACTGGGCCTGGGATTTCGGCGACGGTACCGGCAGCACCAAGCAGCATCCCGCGCACGTGTACACTGCAGCCGGCACGTACCTCCCCTCGCTCACCGCTTCCAACGCATATGGCAGTTCCACCGCGGCCCCGAGCAGCGTAACCGTCCTGGCCTGCATGAATCAACGGGCCAGGGTCACCACCGTCTCGCTCCCCCCGGCATCCTTTGACGATCCGCAAGGCGCCTATGCACAGGCGCCCGGCGACGGCTCGATCCTGCTACAGGCCTACGACTTCCCCGGCGATCTCAGCTTCGATCGCGACATAACCGTGAAGTTGCGGGGCGGGTTCGACTGCCAGTACTACAGCAACAGGGAGACGACGGGGATACTCGGGAAACTGGCGGTGAAAAGCGGGAAGGTCGTCGTGGAGAGCCTCAGATTCAAGTGACGTTGCGGAAGGGGAAAAACAAAAGGGGCCAGCTAATTCTAGCTGGCCCCTTTGCTTTCCAGTGGTACCAGAGACGGAATAGAACCGCCGACACGAGGATTTTCAATGCTGAGCCCTGGGCGCCAACAGCGTGACTACGTGGTCACTCCGTATTTAATCGCGGGGCGGCTTCTCTTCTTCCACTCATCAATATCCAGTACATGGTCATGGGCAGTGACAAATGAACTACACTTCCTATGCCTTCAAAATTGAGAAGAGCACCTACTCCTGAGGCAACAGCAAAACGACACCCCAAGGCTACAAAAATAACGTTCATCAACATGACGCAAACAAGCCCGATGATGGTCATCCCCAGCATCTCCCAATCGCCCTTTTTCTGCAGCGGCACCATCAAGCCGACGTACAAGGCAACATTCACCTGCTCCAACATGTTTTCCAGGACGATACTTGCCCCGGCACTGCGGTAAACCATCATATCGCCATCCCAGACAATCGAAGCCAAAGGGTCATGGCTTATCAGTCTGTAAAAAACCGAACTTGCCTGTGCCATTAAGTCCCCGTAGACATCTTGAGAAAACAACATCAGTCCATAGGCGCTTAAGGACCCCGCGACAGTTAGTCCAACGCGCCGTGCTGCCGACTTGGAGACGAAGAAGCGGCCATTGACCCACAGGGTCCAGATGGCAAAAACGATAAGGGCGAAGCCGATCACCCAGAGATAGTCGTGGGCGAAATCAAAGGCGGGCCTTGAGAAGGAGCCTACGACGCCGGATATGAGCAAACGTAAGGCGTTGGCCAATACTACCGCTGGCACTGCGATGGCAAGACCGAGCAACCGGTAAGAGAGGCTGTGGCGGGTATAGAGGAGAATCGCCGTAGCCAAAATTGCCATATAGTCGACTGCGGTGCACTGGTTGATGATCCGCATGGCAAAGCCGTTTACTGTGAGAATGTCGGCGTTACTGGTCATAGCCACCCCCAGCACTGTACCAACCGCCTTTGTGACCAGGATGGTTACGTCACGACATGCGATCTGGCAGGAAACAGGGATGGACGCCATCAAAGCCGTCACAGAGATAACGCAAAACATGAACAGGACGGCAAAGACGGAGCCAGGCTGCAGGGCTTGGTTATCGGAATTACGCAACAAAGGCATGGTTACTTGCGCATCTTCCAGAACCCGTATGCGGCAACCGCGACCATGGTTACGGCACTCATCTCGGCATTGCCTACTGGAGTCGAGGGGATGCTCGGCGGAGGGGGAGGGCCGGCCCAGCTTGCCGTGCAAAGGCTGCCTAGGGCGATGGCTGCCAGAAGTAGTTTTTCCGCGATTTGGTGGAGATCTCGTTTCATAGTTGGCTCCTTACTATGGTTGTTCAGCGGTAATGAAAAATGTCGTTGTTTTGCCCGGCCCCGGTGCAGGGAAGACATACTCCCCTTGCCTCAGGTCGATGTTCTTTTTATCAATCAATATCAGCTTCAGCGCCGGGGGCAATGAGCTACCTTCAGCCTGGAGTTCCAGCGTAAGCGGCGTCCCTTTGGCCAAGCTGGAACTGATTACCAATTGCCACTGCTGGTTTTTGGCTGGGGAGCGAACATCCCCCTTCAGTTCCCTCATGGCAGGCTTCCATTTCGGCTGCGGAATGACGGTGCTGATGTACGGCTCGCCCATGTCCGCATTCAGGTTCCCGGGGTGGATCGTGTCATAGGCGTTGTCGAAACCGTTATCTGCCTTGGGGTGTTCTCCAATGACCACGTAGTCGTAGAGGGAGCCGCTCGAGACCCTGATGGTGGCGGTCATGGGTTCGAAACCCATGGCCGCCACACTGGTAAGACACAAGGTTGCAACTATCACTGCGAACTGTCTTAAGATATTCGGCCTCATCTTACTGAATGGTCAGGGTGTGGTTGACGGATTCCAGGTTGATGATCCAGTAACCTTTCCAGGGTTCCACTTGCGGGTTGTTGCCCAAGATGGTCCAGGAGTCGTAGGTCGTACCGTTCCACCAGTAGATGCTGCCACCAATCTTGTTGGTGTTGATGGCGTCGGAGAGAGGGTTTCCATCCACGAGCCAGGTGGTTCCGATGTTGGTTTTGTTGGCGACATTGGGATTGGCGATCATCGTCCAGCCCGGCTTCAGGGTCACAGTCACGCTGGCGGGGACGGCTGCGCCGTTGTAGGTCAGCAGGGTGCTGCTGCCGGACGCCTTGGCGAAATATCCCAGGCCAGGGGTAAGCGCTGTCACCGTTTTGTAGGAGCCCAGCTGCGTAGTACTGCTCTCTGCGGTGGCGCCGGTGGGGATCCACTCATAGATGGAGCTGACCGGGGTGGCGAAGAAGCTTGTCGGGGGGACTCCGGTCGTGTTGTAAGGCACTGCAATGATGTTCCAGCCGTTATAGAGTGGCGTCTTGACGCTGATCAGCTCCGTGGCCCCCTCCTGGTCGGAAGCAACCGTATAGGTATAGATGGTATTGGGCTTCAGCGAACCACTGTCGGCAAAGCTCGTCTGGGGTCCGCTGTAGATCGACGTGGGCGCTTTGCCTCCCTCTGAACGGTACACAGTGAAACTGGAGCCCGGTTTCAGGCCGCTAAAGCTCGCTGCGGGCTGCCCGGTGGCGTTAACGGTGTAGATGGCGCTTTTGGCAGTTTCCAGCGTTGTGCCATCCTTTGCGAAGAACTTGATCGTCTTGGTTCCGACCACAGCAATCGCGGTGCTGTAGACCGCGGATGACGTGGAGGGAGTGCTGCCGTCGGTGGTGTAGTAGATGGCGGCGGAGGGGGTGTTGGCCTTCAGCTTCACCATCAGGGTGCCGCCGGCATAAGTGCCTGCAGGCGGATATGCGGTAGTGGTCAGTATGGTCCCGGTAAAGTTCGGGTCGATCTTGAATGAGGCCGAGACGGTGCAGTTGCTGGTAATTGCCGCAGTGGTGTACACGCTGCCGATCAACGTCCCTCCGCAACCGGTGATCGAATTGACCATGTAGCCTTGAGCCGGTGTCACGGCCAGAGCGAGTTGGTAGCCGCTGTAGACTGCCTGGCTGACCGGGGTGACACTACCGCCCGTCCCTGCAGAGGCGGTGACCGTATAGCTAGCGGGCGCCGCCCCGGCCAGTGTTACCGATTGGATATCCCCTTGGGTTGTGTTGCCAGAGCTGTCAGTCGACACGGGCGCTACGTAATATGTTGTACCCGGCACCAGATTGTATAGAGCAGCAGAATGGCTGGTTCTCGAACCGGCGATGGCTATCTGGGCAGTAAGCGTGAAGGGGGTGGTGCCGTATTTAAGGACCGTCGACGATTGTTCGTCGCTTGCCCAACTGACGTTGATCTGGCTGGAAGTAGTCCCCCTGGCCGATACTGCGGAAATCACCGGGGGGGTGGTGTCGGCCAATGCGGCGGTAGTGAAGGTGTAGACCGCGGAGGTGGTCGTGTTGTTCGACGGGTCGGTCGACTGCACCTTGAAGTCGTAGGTGGTATTAGGTGACAGGTTGGTCAGCGCCACAGAATGACCGGCGGACTTGGTAATGTTGCCGGCGAAGCTTGACAGGCTCTGCCCCGAAAGGCCGTAAAAAACCTGTGAGTCCGCTATCTCGTCGGTCAGCCAGTGAATACGGGCCATAGTGGTGGTTGTCACAGTTGCCCGGGGAGTATCCGTGATCAGCGGCGGCGTTATGTCGGGGAGTGACGGCGTCACGAAACCTTTGCCCGAAGCACCGACCAGGGCGTCGCTTAAGATGAAGGAATAATTCATCGCCATATAGGTGGACGGTTTGCCGGCCGAAGCCACTACCGTGTTGCCTGACATGTCTGTGCAGGAAACCTGGACGTTGTAGGAGGTGTTGGGGGTCAGGTTGGTCAGGGTAATCTGATGGTCGTTGACCTTCTCGCTGTTCGATTTCTGGTTGCCGGTGGTGCCGTTGGCTCCATAATTCACCACCGTGTCGCACGGCTTGTCAGTGCTGAAGGCAACGGTTGCAGCGGTGTCAGTTGAGTAGACGATGCTGGCTTCTTCAGTAATGACCGGCGCCTTGGTATCAGGGTTCACGTCCGTGGTGAAGGTATAGATCTGGCCGGTGGCTGTGTTGCCAGTGGAATCGGTCGCCTGCACGCGGAAGTAGTAGGTAGTGCCGGGCAGCAGGCCGGTCAGCGGGCGGTTGTGCGTGGTAAGCAGTTGTGCCTTGGCGTCTGCTGTGCCGAATGATTGCGTAGTGCCGTACTGTATGGTGGTACTTGACGGCTCGTCGGTCTCCCAGTAAAGCACAGCCGATTGGTGGGTGGTGTTCTTTACGATCGGCGCCTGGGTAAAGATCGGCGGCTTGGTGTCGGGCGCGGCCGACGTGGTGAAGGTTTTGGCAGTGCTCAGGGTCGGCCCGTTATTGAAGGCATCCTTAGATGACACGGTATAGCTGTAAGTTTTGGTAGCGGCAAGTCCGGTGATCGTCATGGAGTGGTTCGTGGCCAGGCTGTTGTCTGAGAGAACGCCATAAACGGTGCCGTCATTCCAAGAGACACCGCTGGTTGAAGGCTCATCGGTCTTCCATACTATGGTGGCGCCAGAATCGCTGACATTGATCGCCATGGGGCCTTCGATGATCACCGGAGCGGTGGTGTCCGGCGCGGCAACAGTCGGGAACGAGATGACAGACGAGGATGTGGGACCGTTATTGGAAGCATCGGTCGCAGCAACTTTCAAGTAGTAGACCGTCTCCGCCGTGAGGCCCGTCAGTGTTACGCGATGACTGGTGGCAAGGGTAGCGTCGGCTACAGTCAGGTTGGGTGTACTAGAGAGGCCATACGCGACCGAACCGGTGGAGGGTTCGTTAGTCGTCCATTCCACCACCGCCGATGTATCGGTGATACTGCTAATAGTCGGACCCGTGAGGATCTCCGGCGGTGTTTTGTCCGCTGTCGGCTTGGTGGTAAAACTGACGATCGAGCTTGTGGCCGGGCCGTTGTTCGCGGCATCGCTGGCGGTCACCTTGACGTAGTAGGTGGTGTTGGCGCTCAAGCCGGTGAGCGACTGAGAGTGGGTTGCTGTGAATGCCGATTCCGGAATAGTAGTACCCGTCGGCGGGTTGCTGGTGCCGTACACCAACGCGCCTTTAGCAGGCTCGTTGGTTTGCCATTCGATGGTGGCAGTGGTATCGCTGTATGATGACACAGTCGGGCCAGAGATGATGATGGGGGCACTGGTGTCTGGCATGGAAAGGATGATGTTTTGGAGCACACTCTTTGTAACATTCAAGTTATTGACAACTGTCTGCGCAAAGCCGCTGCCAGTGGGGGGGATGATGGTTTCAGAGTATCCCGATCCGGCAATGAGGACCATGCTGTAGTTGCCTGAAGCATCCGATTTGACGGGTGAGTAGCTATAAGCGTTAGACACATAGTAAGAGCCAACACTTTGTGCTACCGATCGTCCCGGCTGATCTACTGTCACATTGCCGACCGCAACGCCGTTGCTGTCAGTGGTCTTCCCGCTCATCGTCACAATGGGAATCGTTATGTTCTGGGTGGTATTGCCTGAGATCGCCAGGTTCTGCGCTATGCCGTATCCCTCGAAATATTTCGGCGTCGGCACATTTGTCGTAGTTCCACAGTTCCCGTAGTAAGTGTATGATCCCCCATAGAGATTGACTCTATACGTCCCACTAGCCAAAGCGACAGAATAATTGCCGTTGGCATCCGTACAGGCGGAACCGGCTGACACACCGCTGGTATTGTCTTGTATCTGAACGTAAACATTCTGAATGCCGGCCCCGCCAGGGTTTTTGACGACACCGCTCAG
>NZ_BLXY01000001.1:0-863027 GCF_014193585.1 Geomonas paludis | reverse complement strand
TGTCGTAGTTCCACAGTTCCCGTAGTAAGTGTATGATCCCCCATAGAGATTGACTCTATACGTCCCACTAGCCAAAGCGACAGAATAATTGCCGTTGGCATCCGTACAGGCGGAACCGGCTGACACACCGCTGGTACTGTCTTGTATCTGAACGTACACATTTTGAATGCCGGTCCCACCAGGATTTTTGACGCCACCGCTCAGTGTTACCGCCTGCTGTACAAGCACAACATTCTGCGATACATCCGCACCGTTGACGACAATTCCATTCACCACTGATTCGCTTAATCCGCTGCCACCTGGAGGCGTAATGGTCAGATCGTAGCTGCCATCAGAAGCAGGGAGGGAATACATCCCGCTGGCATTCGTGGTAGTGGTCCCAACCGGCATAGAGGTTGCCGCATTTTTTAGAGTAACCGTGGTATTGGGCAGTGGATTACTGCCGCCATAAACTGTTCCGGAAATAGTCCAAGCTAGTGCGACATTGAAGGTGCAAAATAGCATCAGCAGTGTGGTCGCAAGGATAAGTCCCACCTTTGTAAATTTCATATTACGCTCTCCGAAGATAATTGATTTTACGGTCTTGCCTGTTGCTACTTTTTAGACTGCAGCACAACAGCAACGTCGCCGGCCTCGAATACCTTTGCCGGCAGATTGACCGTCGCGTAAGCCTTACCGTCCGGTGCCTTGATCTGAACGAAGGCATCCAGAAACTCCATGGTCGGCAGACTAAAGCGGCCATTAGCATCGGTGGTCAGCTTGTATTTGTCCACATCCTGCAGATGTACATTCACCTCCGCCCCAACAACCGGCTTGCCGTCCGGATACGTCACCTTGCCCCCGGAAGCAAAGCAGGCAGAAGCCCAAAGTAGTGCAGCTCCAAAGATGATCATCGTTCTTAAGTACAGCTTGGTCATGAGCATGTTCCTCCAGCAAATAGGTGATATTGGAATGAAAACTTCGCAGTTCGGACAAAAAAAACCGCCCTTCTTCATCAGCATAGAAGACGGGCGCTTCAACCATACTCAAAGTACGGCGAACCACACTCTTCGGCGGGTCAGCCATCCGCGGCAAACGGATCTGGTCCTCTGCGTCCCCGGATTGCTCCGGGTTTGCTCTGATCAAAGAGATGTAACCTTATTATTTTTGAAGATTGCTGTTATCGAAACTTTTTCTTTAGATACACCTCTCGATGCGTATCCATGTCCGGGCTATCTCCTAAAAAGATTAAGGCGTCCGAGCAAGTTGCATGCCACGAGAACAGACCACACAACTTAGTGTAAACACAATAACTATTTTAATGAGGTTAATTAACCCCAAGCCATTTAGCTTAACTTTACCGATTCGATATGGTGTTTTAACGTCACAGGTGGAGCCTACAGAGGAAGCGAGAATCGAGCAGCAACCTCTAATGTCTCGGACGGCTGTGCTTTTGCTCATTGTCATTCTGACATAGGCACGTCATTCTTACTTTCTGACACAAAAACTTTGGTGGGACGTAAAGGGGATGCTACGGGCAGGTAAGTAATTTACAGAAAAGTTGTTCTATTAGAAGTCGCTGGGACGTCAGCTACGTCAATTACAAAAGAAAAGGCACTTACGAATTAACGTAAGTGCCTGACTTTCTGGTGGTGCCCAGAGACGGAATCGAACCGCCGACACGAGGATTTTCAATCCTCTGCTCTACCGACTGAGCTATCTGGGCAAGAGACCAACTTTATACTTTGAATCGCCGGCTGTGTCAACCCTTTTCTTCTAATTTTTATCATCTGCTTCTTTCTTCCTTTACCGACGTTCCCTCACCCTGTCCCTCTCCCAATGGGCGAGGGGACGCGAGGCACCAGTTCCAGTTGAAAAGCAGCAGTTGAAGGGTATCAGGCGCGGGAGATAAAACGGCCGTCGCGGGTGTCGACTTTGATCTTCTCGCCGGTCTCGAGGTACGGCGGAACCTGCAGGCGATGGCCGGTTTCCAGGACCGCTTCCTTGGTCTGCGCGGTGGCGGTGGCGTTCTTGAGAGCCGGGGCGGTTTCGGTCACTACCAGCTCGACGACCATGGGGAGGTCGACGCTGACCATGCGCTCCTGGAAGATGCCGAGCTGCACCTCGGTGCCGTCCAGCAGGAAGGGGGCAATGGCCTCGAAGTTGTCTTCTTCCATCTCGAACTGCTCGTAGTTCTCGAGGTCCATGAAGATGCCGCGGCCGCCGTCGGCGTAGAGGAACTGCCCCTTGTGGCGCTCGAAGTCGGCCTCGTCCACCTTGTCGCCGGAACGGAAGGTCTTCTCCAGGACCTGGGCGGTGAGCAGGTTGCGGTACTTGGTCTTGACCATGGTGTTGGCGCCGCGGGCGGAGGGGGACTGGAAGGCTACATCCATGATGACACAGGGAGCGCCATCCAGCTTGATGACGAGCCCCTTCTTGAAGTCGTTAGTGGTATACATGCACAATCTCCTTTGCGAAATGCCCCTTTTTAGCAGAAAAGTGTGATAAGTTCAACCGCGCCATAACGGCGGCTGTCATAGAGATTGGAGGAAGCGTGAAGATCGACACGGAGTTTATCAAGTTGGACAGCTTTCTGAAGGCGGTGGATGCGGTGTCGTCGGGTGGCGAGGCGAAGATCATCATCTCCGAGGGGATGGTGTCGGTGAACGGCGAGGTGGAACTGCGTCGCGGCAGGAAGCTGCGCCCCGGTGACAAGGTGGGACTGGGGGGACAGACCTTCTCAGTGGAGTAGCCGGGGTTTAGCCCCCGGCACGCTTCGCTTTGTAGCCTCGTTTGGTGAGTTCGGCAAGCAGGGTGTCGGCGTGGTCGCCCTGGATCTCGATGACACCGTCCTTGGCGGTGCCGCCGCAGCCGCAGCGTTTTTTCAGGTCGCCCGCAAGAGCGGTGAGGGCCGCCGCATCGAGGGGGAGGCCGGTGATGACGATGACCGTCTTGCCGCCGCGTCCTTTGGTTTCGCGTCTCAGGCGCACCGTGCCGTCACCTGCGGGAGTTGACGACTTCTTGCAGGCGCAGGCGTTGACGGGTTTGCCGCAGCCGGGGCACACGCGGCCGAATTCGGAGGAGTAGACGAGCGGGGCATCGCTGGAGCTGGACTTTTTCATGGCTGCCTTTGTAGCAGAAAATGGACGAAGCAGTAAAGGCGAAAACCGAAAACCATTGGCCACGGAGAAAATCTGAGAACTTCTGAGAAAACCAAAAACGAAGCGGAGGGGAAGCGAAAGGCTTTTACCCTTTCTTTGTATTTGCAGTCTCAGATTTCCTCAGATTTTCTCCGTGGCTAATGGTTTTAATGCCTTTGCAGTTCGACGGGCCGCGGGACCTCGCTTTCCATGATGGGGCGGGGGGTGAGGCGGTCGGGGATCTTCAGCACGGTGACGCCGGGCGGGGGCTCGATCTCCTGGTACAACGGCTCGCTCCCCCTCTGGTAGGTCTTGGAGAAATGCATCGGCAACACGTATTTCGGGCGCAGCCGGTCCAGCAACTGGTTGAACTGTGTCGTGCAGAGATGACGGGACACCCCGGCCTTTTTTGACTCGGACGCGAGGAAGGCACACTCACACACCAACAGCGTCACCCCCTGCACCAGCCCGGCCAGCTTCGCCACGTTCTCCTCGGAATAACCGATGTCCGTTACGTAACCGATGCTGGCGGGCTCTTCGAACATCCTGATGCGCTGGTACAACTTCGCGGCATCCGGCGCAACCTTCTCTTCGATGCTCCCGCCGCTGTCGTGCAGGTACTTCACCGGGCTCCCCTCCATCACGCCGTCGTGAAACAGCTTCTCCATATCCTTGAGCCACTCGCCCTTCTTTATCCCTTCAGCCGCCATGCGCTCGTCATCGAGCACGAAGGCGGCGCCCTCGTCGATGCGGTAGGCCATGACCGGAATGTGATGCTCGCACTGGGTCCCGCTCACGGTGAGATGGCGGTTGCCGTAGAGGACACCGTTGCGCTCCCCCTCGGAACTGGCCAGGAAGGCTTCGGGGCCGCTGTAGAGAGTGCTTGCGACCCGTCCGTTTGCACCGACCTCGTTGACCCTGAAATTGCCCCAGAAGGTATCGGCGAGGTTCCAGTCGTAGCAGGCGAACTTGTTAGCCATGCGCTTTGACAGCCCCGGCGGGCCGAAGACGTCGATGGTGCGCGGCGAGGCGTGGCTGTGGCGGATTACGCTGTCCATTCCCATGAAGTGGTCCATGTGGGCGTGACTGATGAAGATGGCGTCGATGGATGTGTAGACCCTCTTGGCGAGGTGATGCATCTTGCCGCAGTCGAATAAAAGTGCGCGGCCGGTCGGACGTACCCGGATTAAAAGCAGCGGGTCGTCGAAGAGTCCTGCAAAGAAGGTGGGTTCGAGGTAGCGGAAAGGTTTGGGCATGCGCAGAATTTTACCATTAGATTGACCTGCATCAATTGAATGACTCTCTGAACGCGCTAAAGTTCAGACATCGACAGCAATCAACCGGCAAAGGAGAATGGATATGGCAGAGAAAAAAGGTGTGGCACTGGGTGAAGCAATCAATCTTCTTAACTTGGCTGGATATGCGGACGGCGCGGTCGTCAGCAGGACCGTTATCGACAAGCCGGTTGGCACCATCACCGCTTTCTCTTTCGACGCCGGCGAGGGGCTGAGCGAGCACACGGCGCCCTATGATGCCTTTGTCCAGGTTTTGGACGGTGAGGCAGAGATCAACATAAATGGGGTAGCGCACAACGTGGCCGCTGGCGAGATTATCATCATGCCCGCGAACATCCCTCATTCCCTGAGGGCGGTGCAGCGCTTCAAGATGCTGCTGGTCATGATCAGGGCTTAAAAAACTTCAAAAGCAGTTACGCAATGAGGAAAAAAAAGAATCCGCAAAGCACGGGAAGAAAAACTTTTTGGGTTACCCCAAAACCGTTTTCCTTTGCGGGCTTCGCGGATTCTTGGCGTTCTTTGCGTAACTGCTTTTATTTTGCCGGTTCTTCTTGGTTTGCCTACCTGCAGCCGCACCCGCAGCGGCCGTTCAGTTCGGCCTCGTACCCCTTCCGCAGCAGCTTGGCCACTTCTTTCGAGTGGTAGGTCAGGATCAGGTCGGCGCCGGCGCGCTTGAAGGACATCATGGTCTCCATGATGACGCGGTCTTCGTCGATCCACCCCATCTTGGCGGCGGCCTTGACCATGCTGTACTCGCCGGAGACGTTGTACACGGCGGTCGGGAGGTTGAACTCGTTTCTCACCTCGCGCACGATGTCGAGATACGGCAGGCCCGGCTTGACCATCAGGATGTCGGCGCCTTCCTCGACGTCCATCCTCGCCTCGCGGATCGCCTCGAGCCTGTTGCCCGGATCCATCTGGTAGGAACGACGGTCACCGAACTGCGGGGTGGACTCGGCAGCCTCGCGGAACGGGCCGTAGTAGCCGGAGGCGTACTTCACGGCGTAGCTCATCAGCGGGATGTGGTTGAAGCCGTTGTTGTCCAGCGCCTCGCGGATGGCGGCCACGCGGCCGTCCATCATGTCGGAGGGGGCGACCATGTCGGCGCCGGCCCTGGCGTGGGACAGGGCCTCGCGGGCCAGCAGCTCCAGGGTCTCGTCGTTGTCGACGTCGCCGTTTTTGATCACGCCGCAGTGGCCGTGGTCGGTGTACTCGCACATGCAGACGTCCGTGATGACGGCCAGCTTGGGCACTTCCTTCTTGATGGCGCGGATGGTCTCCTGGATGATGCCGCTCTCGGAGTAGGCGTCGCTACCCATGGCGTCCTTCTGCTCCGGAATGCCGAAGAGGATCACCGCCGGAACGCCCAGTTCGTAAGCCTCCTGGGCCTCCTCGACGATGTTCTCGATGGACTGCTGGTAGATGCCCGGCATGGACGAGATCTCTTTCTTGATCCCCTTGCCGAAGGCGGAAAACATCGGGTAGATCAGGTCGTTGGCGGAGATGGCGGTTTCCCTGACCATGTTTCTGAAGACTTCCTTGCCCCGAATTCGTCTCGCTCTGTACACCGGGTAGAACATAGATTTCTCCTTTGGTTATGCGTTCGTTGCTGTGTTCGAAAAAGCTTCCCTCACCCTGTCCCTCTCCCGTAGGGCGAGGGGACGCGAGGGGATGATTATCTGTGACTGCGGCACAGCGTGCTGAAGTAAAGCCGCTTCCTCTATTTCCCGCCGAAAAAGCTGATCATCTCCCGCGACAGGGCCTCCAGGGTGAACTCGGCCGGCTCCATGTGCACGTCGAGACCGAGGTCGCGGCAGGTCTTGGAGGTGATCGGGCCGATCGAGGCGACGGTGACCCCTTCCATCAGGTGCAGGAAACGGTTTTCCCCGAGGATGCCGGCCAGGTTCTGCACTGTGGACGAAGAGGTGAAGGTGGCGCAGTCGATGCGCTTCTCCTCGAGCGCCAGCAATGCCTCCTCCGGAATGCCCGAGGGGGTATGGTTGGCGTAGGCTACCGGAGCGATCACCTGTGCGCCCAGTCTAGTCAGCTCTTCCGGGATCACTTCGCGGGCCCGGTCCCCTTTCGGGAACAGTACCCATTTGCCGTTCATGTCCATCTCCGAGAAGGCGGCCACCACGCCCTCCGCCTTGTAGTCGGCGGGGATGAGGTCGGGACGGATGCCGTACGGCGCTAGCGCCGCGGCGGTCTTGGGGCCGACCGCACAGACGTGGCAGCGCCCGAGGGCCCGGCTGTCGAGGCCGTGCTCGTCAAGCCTCGCGAAGAAGTATTTGACCGCGTTATACGAGGTGAAGATGATCCAGTGGAAGCTGTCCAGACCTTCGATGGCCTCGTCCAGGGCGGCGTAGCTCTCCGGTGCGGCAATCTCGATGGTCGGGCAGCAGTAGGCGCGGGCGCCGAGCTGCTCCAGCATGGAGGTGAATTCCCCCGCCTGGTCGGCGCCGCGGGTGACCAGCACCGAGCGACCGAAGAGCGGGCGGTTGTCGAACCAGCGCAGCGTCTCCCTGAGGTTCACCACTTCGCCGACCACGGTGATGGCCGGCGCCTTGAAGCCGGCGGCGCGGGCCTTGTCCGCGATATCCGCCAGTGTCCCGACCAGCACCTCCTGCTCGGGGCGGGTGCCCCAGCGGATCAGCGCCACCGGGGTTTCCGGCGCGCGCCCGTGCTCCATGAGGCTCTGCGCGATGTGCGGCAGGTTGGTGACCCCCATGTAGAAGACCACGGTGCCGCTGCCAAGCGAAAGCCCCTCCCAGTCGATCTCCGAGGACGCCTTCCCCTTCTTCTCGTGCCCGGTCACGAAGGCGACCGAGGTGGTCACGCCACGGTGGGTGAGCGGGATGCCGGCGTAGCTGGTGGCGCCGACGGCTGCGGTGATGCCCGGCACGATCTCGAAGGGAATCCCCTCCGCCACCAGTGCCTCGCACTCTTCGCCGCCGCGGCCGAAGATGAAGGAATCGCCCCCCTTGAGGCGCGCCACCACCTTGCCGGAAAGCGCCTTCTGCACCAGCAGCTCGTTGATCTGGCTCTGTTCGCGGTTGTGCTCGCCACCGACCTTGCCGGCGTAGATCAGTTCAGCCCCCTTGGGAGCCAGCCGCAGCAGTTCGTCGTTGGCCAGGTAGTCGTACATCACCACCTGCGCCTTGGCCAGGCAGTCGCGTCCCTTGACGGTGATCAGTCCGGGATCGCCGGGACCCGCGCCGATCAGGTAGACATAGCCCTTCTTTGTCGTTTCAGCAGTCATCTCGCACCAGGAAAGAGAGTGTCGTGCGCAAAAGGCAAAAGGCTAAGGTAGAACCGTTAGCCTTTAAAGCGAAAAAGCAAAAGCTTTGACCACCCACCTTCGCCAAGGCTTCGGTGGGCAGGCTCCAAACGAGCGCCTGTCGGCCGAAGCCTTGGCGAAGGCCGATGGTAATGCTTTTTGGTTTAAACCGGGATTTCCTTCTCCCGGGAGACTTCACGCTGGTACACCTCGGCGAGGATGGCGTGGCCGCCTTCGGAGAGGAGCTGCTCGGCGAGCTTCACGCCCAGCTTCTCGCAGTCGTCGGCCGGACCGGTAACCACGCCCTTGACGGAAACCTTGCCGTCCACGGAGGCGATGAAGCCGGTCAGCTTCAGTTCGTCGCCGGTCACTTCGCCGAAGGCGGCGATGGGGACCTGGCAGCCGCCCTCGCAGCGCCACAGCAGGGCGCGCTCGGCGCGTACCGCACGGCTGGTGTCCGGGTGGTTGAAGAACGCGATGGCTTCTTTAACGTCCTCGTTGGAGAGGTTGCACTCGATGCCGAGGGCGCCCTGGCCGATAGCCGGAAGGGAGAGGTCGGTCGGGAGCAGCTCGGTGATCTGGTCGGCAAAGCCGAGACGGTTCAGGCCGGCGGCGGCCAGGATGACGGCGTCGAGGCCTTCGGTCTCCAGCTTGTCCATACGGGTCTGCACGTTGCCGCGGATGATGACCATCTCCAGGTCGGGACGGACTTTCAGCAGCTGCGCCTGGCGGCGCAGAGCCGAGGTGCCGATGCGCGCGCCCTGCGGCAGGTCGGCGAACTTGACGTTGCGGGAGATGACGGCGTCACGCGGATCTTCGCGCTCGGTGATGCAGTACAGGCCCAGGCCCTCCGGGAACTCGGTCGGCACGTCCTTCATGCTGTGCACCGCGATGTCGATCTCGCCGCGCAGCATCGCTTCCTCGATCTCCTTGACGAAGAGGCCCTTGCCACCAACCTGCGCCAGCGGCACGTCGAGGATCTTGTCACCGATGGTCTTGATCTTCTTCAGGGTGACAGTCATGTCGGGGTAGCGTTTTTCCAGCTCGGACTTGACCCAGTTTGCCTGCCAGAGTGCGAGCTGGCTCGCGCGGGTTCCTATTCTCAGCTCTTTCAGCGCCATGTACTTCTCCTTTATATTTTGATCGTTTCGAGATCTATCGTTTTTTGCTCAATCTTAGTCTTAATCTCAGTCTGCTTCTCAGTCTTCCAGTTCCATCATGTTTTCCTGCTGCTCGGGAGTCTCCAAGTCGAAAAGGTGACGCAACGCATCGACGTAGAGGTCGTTGCGGCTCCCCTGGTCGGTCCGCTTCAGGAGGCTGGTGGGATGATGCAGCAGCTTGTTCATGATGGCGTTGGTGAGGGCGTCCATCTTCTTATCCGCGCCGGGAGGGAGATCCTTCCAGTTGGAAAGGGTCTTGGCCAGCTCGGCCTTCCTGATCTCGTCGAAGTGGCTCCTGAGGGCAACGATGGTCGGCGTCACGTCCAGCGAGGAGAGCCACTTGAAGAACTGGCCGATCTCCTGCTCGACGATCGCCTCGGCCTTGGCCGCCTCGACCTTGCGCTGCTCCAGGTTGGTGGCCACGACGCCGTTCAGGTCGTCGACGGTGTAGAGATAACAGTTCTCCACGTCGTTGACCTTGGGGTCGATGTCGCGCGGCACGGCGATGTCGATGAAGAACATCGGCTTCAGCTTGCGACGGCGCAGCACGTCTTCCATGTCCTTCTCGTGGATGATGAAGTGCGGGGCACCCGTGGAGGAGAGGATGATGTCCGCCTTGGGGAGGTGGTCCATCAGGGCCTCGAAGTGGACCGGCTTGGCGTCGAACTCCTCGGCCAGCTTCTCGGCGCGCTCGTAGGTACGGTTGGTGACCATGACGCCGCGCACGCCGACGTTGATGAAGTGCTTGGCGGCCAGTTCGCACATCTCGCCGGCGCCGATGAGCAGGACGGTCTTGTCGGAGAGCTCGCCGAAGATCTTCTTGGCCAGCTCCACCGCGGCGAAGGCCACGGAGACGGCCGAAGAGGCGATCTTGGTCTCGGTCCTCACCCTCTTGGCGACGGAGAAGGCCTTGTGCAGGAAGCGGTTCAGGATGATGCCGGAACTCTTGAACTCGGCGGCGTAGCCGTAGGAGGTCTTGATCTGCCCGAGGATCTGCGGCTCGCCGACCACCATGGAATCGAGGCTCGACGCGACGCGGAAGACGTGGCGGGTGGCCTCCTCCCCGTGGTAGCTGTACAAGTGCTTCTCGAGCGTCTCCAGCGGGAAGTTGTGGTAATCGGCAAGGAAACGCTTCAGGCGGGCCATGCCGCCGGCGACGTCGCGGGTGGTAGCGTAGATCTCCACGCGGTTGCAGGTGGAAACAATCACGGCCTCGGTGATGTCGGGGAGCGCCACGAGGGCGTTGAGCGGCTTCTCCATCTGGGTGGGGGAGAAAGCAACTTTTTCCCGGACCTCAACTCCGGCAGTTTTATGCGAAAGCCCGACCACAATAATGTTCATAACAATCCCTGCCCCTTCTGGGGAAATCCCTCTTACTTATAGCTGTGCAGCCCCGGCAGCAACAGGTTAACGCCGAGGAAGGTGAAGAGCATGATGACGAAGCCGAAGATGGAGAGCATCGCGGCCTTTCTGCCCCGCCAGCCGGTGGTCAGCCTGCCGTGCAGCAAGGCGGCGTAGATGAACCAGGTGATCAGCGACCAGGTCTCCTTGGGGTCCCAGCTCCAGTAGGTCCCCCACGCCGTCTCGGCCCAGATGGCGCCGGAGATGATGGCGAAGGTGAGCAGCGGGAAACCGAAGGTAAGGCAGCGGTAGCTGATGTCGTCCAGGATGTCCAGCGAGGGGAGCTTCTGGAACATGGAGCCCAGCTTGCGCGTCTTCAGGAAGTGCGACTGGATCAGGTACATGATGCTGACGCCGAAGGAAATGGCGAAGGCGGCATAGCCCAGGAAGGCCATGATGGTGTGTACCGCGAGCCACCTGCTCTTGAGAGCCGGGTTGAGAGGCGGGATCACCGTCGAGAAGGAGGCCGAGATCGCCATGATCAACAGCGCCAGCGGCATCATGAACGAGCCGAGGATGCTGATCTTGTAGCGCCTTTCCAGCAGCAGGAAGATGCCGACCACGGAGAGGCTGAAGAAGGAAAGTGATTCGTGCAGGTTGGTGATCGGGGTGTGCCCCGCCTCGAGGAAGCGGTTCAGCGTGAAGCCGCAATGTACGAGGAAGCCGGCCAGCGCGAGCCAGAGGCCTGTTTTGCCCAGGGACTCCTTTGGCTTGAGCAAGTAGATCAGGTAGACGGCGGTGACGACCGCGTAGATGACCAGGGTGCTGTTGAAGAGCAAGGCGTTCATGAAGGGTCCTCTTTTCCTGCCCCTACCGAGCCCGGTGCGGCCCCGGCAGCGGAGAGCTTCTGGAGTATCTGGTCTATGGCATCTCTCTGCCCGTTTTTGATTAGCGCAGGGAGGTCCAGCGCGGCAAGCTCGGCAAAAACCGTGTCATTGTATGCGTTCCCCGCCTTTTCAGTCAATAGCTTTTCACGGACGGCACTTAAAAGCGCCACAGCCTCACCGTATTCAGGACCGAACTGGCACCTCAGTTGGTCCACGATCCTTTTTGACAGAGAGGGGCTGGCTCCACCAGTCGACACCGTAATGAGCAGGTCTCCCTGTTCGAGAACCGCTGGTGTCACGAAGTCACCGTCCTCCGGCAGATCGACACAGTCGACGAGGAGATTCAGTTCGCGGGCAGCCCGCGCCACCTCGCGATTGACGGCGGGCTCACTGGTGGCGGCAAAGGCGAGGGTCGCTCCGGAGAGGTCGCCGGGGCGGTAGCTGCGGCACAGATGGACGATGCGCCCCTGCGCGGCGAGTGCTGCCAGGCTTTCTTCGACCACGGGGGCCACCACGGTGACGCGCGCGCCGGCACCGACCAGCCGCGCCACTTTGCGGGCCGCCACCCTGCCTCCACCGACCACTACCACCAGGCGGTCCTTCAGGTTCAGGTTTATCGGGTAATGAGGCACGAGCACTCCTTGTTTTCCCCGCAATACCGCTCCAACCACATTGATTATGGCGGGGCGGCCGCCCCAATATGGCCCTATCCCGCCGCCCTGTCAATGCTGAATACGTCAACGATGCAGAGGGGTTTGGCCACCTTAACAGCCTCTCACCCAAGGGGCATTTACTCCTTGCTTTTTTCATCGGCTCCTTTATAGTAGAACTCACTTTTTTTATTAAAGGAGAAGGTTCCATGGCCAGCGAAAACGTACATACCTTTACCGATGACAACTTTGACAAGGAAGTCCTGCAGTCCGACATCCCGGTGCTGGTAGACTTCTGGGCCACCTGGTGTGCCCCCTGCAAAGCAATCGCGCCCCTCATCGATACCGTGGCGTCCGAGTACGAAGGACGCGTTAAAGTAGGCAAAGTCAACGTTGACGACAACCCGGCGACCCCCGGCAAGTACGGCGTGCGCGGGATTCCCACCGTCATCCTGATCAAGGACGGCAAAGTGCTGGACCAGGTGGTCGGCGCAATCCCGAAAGCCCAGCTGGAGGCCCTGATCAATAAGGCTCTCTAAAAATGAAAAAGCTGATGCAGTTGAAGAAATCCCTGTTGAGGATCACCCCCCTGGCGCTGGCAGGCCTGCTGCTCTTCACGCAGTCCGCCCACGCCATACTGCAAAAAGGTGACCCCGCTCCCCCGATCAAGCTGACCACCACTTCCGGCCAGCCGATCACGTTGAACAATTACAAGGGCTACGTGCTGGTGATGGACTTCTTCGCCACCTGGTGCATCCCCTGTAAGGAAGCCATCCCCCACCTGAACTCGCTGAGGGCCAAGTACGGCAAGCAGGGGCTGCAGGTGCTGGGAGTCAGCGTCGATGAAGGAAGCGACCGCGACGTCAAGACCTTCATCAACGAGCGCAGGATCAGCTATCCGGTCGCCATAGCAGGCGAGGAGATGCAGACCGAGTACGGGCTGCGCTCCATCCCTACCGTCTTCGTGATCAACAAGAAGGGAGTGGTCGTGGAACGGTTCCAGGGCTTCTCGGACCAGACCGCGAAGGCGATGGAAGACACCATCAAGAGGCTGCTCGCCGAATAGGCACTGGCAGCTGCACGTAGAAAAAATGAGAGCGGCTCTTCGCTGCGATACCACAACGGTCATCGCTGGGAAGCAGCCGCTCTTTTCGTTCCTGCCCCCACCTTACCCATCGCGCTTTTCCAGGTCCTCATCCCCCGCCCAACACGTTGACTTTTTCTAATCACATGGCACGATTCGTGAGTGCTTTTTCCCGACCACATCAACAGAGGAGGTTATCCATGAAACTGAGAGCAACGGGGATAATTGGACAGGACGACGATGGTCACATAGTCCTCGAGTTGAAGAAAGGCCAGGATGTCGGGGTGATCAAGAGTCACGTGGGGGAGGAGGTCGAAATGGTAATCCTCACCAAGGAAGCAGCGGTACAACCCCGGGAGTCGGCTGCTTCTGCGACGGATAGTGGAGACCTCAGCACATGCGCCAAGCCGGGGTACTGGAACATCGAGGACCAGCAATGACGTCAGCCGCGCCCGCCCGTCGCGCCCACGCGTCTCTTCCCAATAAAACCGTCGAAAACCTCGGCCGGTAAAGACATCAACCTTTTGGCGAAGGTCATCACTTTTTTGGTGATGACCTTCGCAGTTTAGGTGCCACCCCCTCGCCCTCCGGGAGAGGGGCAGGGGTGAGGGCCTTGCCGGGAGGCGACATGACCCCATGTGGCAACACCCCTCACCCGGCCTCCGGCCACCCTCTCCCAGAGGGAGAGGGGACTCGAAACATGGGTAAGCAGCGGGATCGAGCGACGGGTTACGCCGAGACGGAGGTGGGCAGGTCGCCGGTAGCCATGCGGCGCAAATGGGTGATGTCCCGCAGCGGCGGGGTCCCGAAAAGGCGGCTGTACTCCCGGCTGAACTGGGAGGCGCTCTCGTAACCGACGTTGAAGGCGGCGGTGGTGGCGTCGAGGCGTTCGGTCAGCATCAGGCGCCGGGCCTCGTTCAGGCGCAACATCTTCTGGTACTGCAACGGGCTCATGGCGGTCAGCGTCCGGAAGTGGTGGTGAAAGGTGGAAGTGCTCATGTTGACCTTGGTCGCCAACTCGTCGATGCGCAGCGGGTTGGCGAAGTTACCCTTCAGCCAGTCGATGGCCCGGGCGATCTGCTGGCTCTGGCTTCCCGCCGAGGCGATCTGTCTCAGGCGCGCCCCCTGGTCGCCAACGAGCAACCGGTAGATGATCTCGCGCTGAATCATCGGCGCAAGAATCGGGACGTCCTTCTCCTCGTCAAGCAGGTCGAGCAGCCGCTGGAAGGCGCTGATGAGCGGCACCGTCACCTCGCCGACCGCCATGCCGCGGCTGGACTGCTGGGTACGGGGCTGGGGGAGGTTGCTATCCAGCATGAGCTGGGACACCTCGCGCAGATCGAGCATGAGCCGCAGGCCGAGGTAGGGCTTTTCGGGGCTCGCCTCGATGATCTGCACCACCGTGGGCAGATGCACGGACGTGATCAGGAAGTGATTGGCATCGTAGACCAGGGTCTCATCACCGAGCTGGACGCGCTTGGCTCCCTGCGCCACCAGGCAGACACTGGGCTCGTACATACCACTCACCGGCTCGGTCACTGCTTCCCTTTTGAACAATGACAGCCCCGGGACTGGTGTCTCGAACAACTCTCCCTGTTCGGTCCATCGGGCAACGCTCCGCCTCAAACTTTCAATAGCTTCTTCCATTCCGTTGGCCTCCAACCATCAGCCCAACCGGCTGTTTTAACAACTCTTTGACCTGACCCATCCTAACCAAGCCCCGTCCCCATTACAACATTTTTCGAAGCCTCCGGAGGATCAGGCAAAAATCAGACAGGATCGGTCTACCCACCTTTTATGTTTAAGAGCTAGGATCACATCATCGCAAAAAGGCAGACATCTTGGCCAGACTGGAGCATGGGGCACGATGCGATAGAATTTGCCGGAATATCGACTGTCACAGCACCGCCCCCTGCTTCCATAACAACTACCACAATGACTCAAAGGAGACCAAAATGCAAAAGCGCAAACTGGGGAACAGCGGGCTGGAAGTTTCCGCCCTGGGTTTAGGCTGCATGGGGATGAGCTTCTCGTATGGCCCACCTAAGGATAAGCAGGAAATGATCACCCTGCTGAGAACGGCTGTCGAGCGCGGCGTCACCTTCTTCGATACCGCCGAGGTCTACGGCCCGTTCACCAACGAGGAACTGGTCGGCGAGGCCCTCGCCCCCGTGCGGAACCGGGTGGTGATAGCGACCAAGTTCGGCTTCGACATCGCCCCCGGGAAGGATCCCAGGGGGATGAAGGGTGCCACTCCGGCACTGAACAGCCGCCCCGAGCACATCAGGGAAGTTGCCGAAGCCTCCCTGAAGCGACTCAAGATCGACGCCATCGACCTTTTCTACCAGCACAGGGTCGACCCGGACGTGCCTATCGAAGAGGTCGCGGGTGCGGTAAAGCAGCTGATCCAGGAGGGGAAGGTGAGGCATTTCGGTCTCTCCGAGGCGGGCGTGCAGACCATCCGTCGCGCCCATGCCGTGCAGCCGGTGGCCGCGTTGCAGAACGAATACTCCCTGTGGTGGCGCCGCCCCGAGGCGGAGATCCTCCCCACGCTGGAAGAGCTGGGCATCGGCCTGGTCGCCTACAGCCCGCTCGGGAAGGGCTTTCTGACCGGCAAGATCGACGCCAGCACCACCTTCGACAGCACCGACTTCCGCACCACCCTCCCCCGCTTCACCCCGGAGGCACGTCAGGCGAACCAGGCCCTGGTGGACCTGTTGGGCGAAATCGCTGCTCAGAAAAAAGCCACACCCGCGCAGATAGCCCTCGCCTGGCTGCTGGCACAAAAACCGTGGATCGTGCCTATTCCCGGGACAACGAAACTGGAGCGCCTGGACGAGAACGACGGCGCCGTCGACATCAGCCTGAGCGCCGACGACCTGCGCCAGATCGACTCCGCCGCCGCGAAGATTCACGTGGAGGGGGACCGCTACCCCGAGATGCTGGAAAAGCTCACCAACCGGTAACAATGAAACATCATCACCATTAATCTCTTACGATCCCCTCTCCCTTCGGGAGAGGGTGCCCGAAGGGCGGGTGAGGGGGCTGCCCCCTACTGACATTTTGCCCTTGGCAACGCCCTCACCCTGGCCCTCTCCCGGAGGGAGAGGGGATGTGGACAAAAGCAGCGGCATCATAACACTCACCAAAAGATAAGGAGGATCAACCATGTACAAGGCAAAAGCATATTCCGCCGCCAGCGCGACTGCCCCGCTGGCATCGACCACCATTCAGCGCCGCGAACCGACCGACCGCGACGTCCAGATCGAAATCCTTTTCTGCGGCATCTGCCACTCCGACCTGCACACCGTGCGCGACGAGTGGAACAGCGTCATGCCCACCATCTATCCCTGCGTGCCGGGACACGAGATCGTGGGGCGCGTCACCAAGGTCGGCTCCGCGGTAACCAAGTTCAAGCCGGGCGACCTGGCCGGCGTCGGCTGCCTGGTGGATTCCGATCACAGCTGCCCGAGTTGCGAGGCAAACCTGGAACAGTTCTGCACCAACGCGACCTTCACCTACAACTCGCCTGACAAGCACCTGGGCGGCGTCACCTATGGCGGGTACTCGGACAGCATCGTGGTCGACGAGCACTTCGTACTGCGTGTTCCCACCAACCTCAACCTGGCCGGCGTGGCGCCGCTGCTTTGCGCCGGGATCACCACCTATTCGCCCATCCACCGCTGGGGCGACATCAAGGGTAAGAAGGTCGGCGTGGTCGGCCTGGGGGGACTCGGGCACATGGGCGTGAAATTCGCCAAGGCATTCGGCGCCCACGTCGTGGTCTTCACCACCTCGCCCGGCAAGAAAGAGGACGCCCTGCGCCTTGGCGCCGACGAGGTGATCATTTCCACCGACGCCGAGCAGATGAAGCAGCACGCAGGCACGTTCAACTTCATCCTCGACACCATCGCCGCGGATCACGACCTGAACGCCTACATCCACATGCTGGGACTGGAGGGGAACATCACCTTGGTGGGCGCGCCGGACAAGCCTCTCGCCCTCTCCTCCTTCGCGCTGCTCTTTGGCAGGCGTAGCGTCTCCGGCTCCCTCATCGGCGGCCTCGCCGAAACCCAGGAGATGCTCGACTTCTGCGGAGAGCACAACATCACCTCCGACGTCGAGATCATCCCGATCCAGAGGGTGAACGAGGCCTACGAAAGACTGGTCAAGTCGGACGTGAAGTACCGCTTCTCTATCGACATGGCCTCGCTGAAAGCGGAGTAAAAGGCAAAACTAAAAGGCAAAACCATTGGCCACGGAGAAAATCTGGGGAAAGAGATCTGAGAGAGGCAAAACCATTCCTGATTGGGCAATGTTCCGCTATTACCCTCTCCCTCCGGGAGAGGGTGCCCGAAGGGCGGGTGAGGGAGGTGCCACGAAGCGGGATCATTGCCTATTGCAGCGCCCTCACCCCAGCCCTCTCCCGGAGGGAGAGGGGGATGGGCATCTTGGCTGGCATAAGCTGCCACAACCGGCAGCTATTTTCTTTAGGAGGCGGACATGACGAGGGACAACGAGGAAACACGCCAGCACGAGACCACCTTCTCACGACGGGAATTCCTGAAGGGAGTCGGTGTTGGGGGCGGCGCGCTGGTGCTGTTCGGACAGTTCGGGATTCACTCGGCGGCCTGGGCGCTGTCGGGCGAACCGGCCCTGAAGATGGTCGTGGTGGATTACAACAAGTGCACGGGATGCCGGACCTGCGAAACGGCGTGCTCGTCGCGCAACAACCCGGCATCGGTCGCGGGCAAAGAACTCCCCGGCTTAGGCAATCCCTACTTCGCCAACATCAAGGTCCACAACTTCAACCCGGATGTGGACGTTCCCAATGTCTGCGCCATGTGCGCCGACACCCCTTGTGCCAAGGCGTGCCCGGTGGAGCCGGATGAGAAAACGGGCCGGCGCGCCTTCTACCGGGACGATGCGAGCCACACCATGCGCAACGACACCAGCCGCTGCATCGGCTGCGGCAGCTGCGCCAAGGCCTGCGCGTCGCAACGCACCGGCGTCATCCGCCCCAACCCGGAGACGGGGAAACCGGAGCGTATGTGCACGCTGTGCGGGGGCGACCCGCAGTGCGTCAAGCGCTGTCCCTTCGGGGCGCTCTCCTACGTCGAGGTGCGACGCGACAGGAAATTCTACGGCCTCGGGCCGGAAAAGATAGCTGCTGAACTGGCCAGGAACTGGTACGGGACGGCAGGGTTCGGAGGTGTGAAATGAGCGGCAAACCGGGATACCACGGCAGGATCCTTGAAGTTGACTTGAGCTCCGGAAAGTCCAGGACCGTTGCCATTCCTTTCGAGGACCTGGACAAGTTCGTGGGGGGGCAGGGACTGGGCATGAAGCTACTCTGGGACCGGCTCAAAAAGCCGGGCGTCGACGCGCTCTCCCCGGAAAACCCGCTCATGTTCGTGCCGGGGCCGTTTTCGGGACTCCCCGTCCCCTCTTCGTCCCGGACCTGCGTGGTCACCAAGTCGCCGATCACGGCTCCACTGAAGTCAGAACATCGCCATGCCTCCACCGTCACCTACTCCAACATGGGGGGCTTCTTCGGCCCGGAAATCAGGTTCGCGGGGTACGACGGGCTGGTGGTCACCGGCAGGGCGAGGGAGCTTTCCTACATCGTCATCGACGACGACAAGGTGTCCATCCGCGACGCCAGGAAGTTCAAGGGGATGCGGACCGACGCCTTCGACAAGGCCTTCCTGGAAGAACTGGGCGACCGGAAATACAAGACGGTCTACATCGGGCCGGCGGGTGAGAACCTGGTCCCCTACTCCAGCATCATCCACACCGCGGGGCGGGCCGCAGGGCGCGGCGGATCGGGCTGCGTCATGGGTTCCAAGAATCTGAAGGCCATCGCGGTCAAAGGTTCCGGCCAGCCGGGCGTTGCCGACCACGAACGGTTCCTCAGCGCACTGGAAAAGGCCCGGCGCGCACTCTACGGGACGACCTACGCCAAGTCGTGGGCCGAGCAGGGGACTGCCAGGGCCATCGTCGGCAACAGCAACGCCGGGACCGAGTCGGTGCGCAACTACCGCGAGGGGACCTTCACCGAGGCGGACAAGATCGGCGGCGACGCGGCGCGGCGCGACGTCTGGGTGAGGGACTTCGCCTGTTACTGCTGCCCGCTCGCCTGCAAGAAAAGCGGCGTCACCAAGGGGAAGTACGGCGGCGTGGTGCACGACGGCCCCGAGTACGAGACCGGCGTCATGCTCGGCTCCAACCTGATGATCTCCGACATGCCCGGCCTGTTGAGGGCGATCTACAACATCGACGACCTGGGACTGGACCAGATCTCCACCGGCAACGTGATCGGTTTCCTGATGGAGGCCTACGAGAAGGGAATGATCGACCGGAAGTTCCTGGACGGCATCGACCTCAAGTGGGGGAGCGTGGACGCGACGCTGGCCATGATCGAAAAGATCGCCGCCAAAGATGGCGTGGGGGCCCTCGCCGCCCAGGGTGTGGCGAACCTGTCCCGCCGCATCGGACAAGGGAGCGACAAGTTCGCCATACACGTAAAGGGGCTGGAACTCGCGGCGCACAACATCCAGGGCAACCAGCCCAGGGCACTTTCCTACGTCACGGCGTCCCGGGGTGCCTGCCACATGAGCGGCGATGACATCGCCATGCAAAACAGGCGCGCCATGCTCGACTCGACCGGGATGTGCTTTTTCCCGACCTTCGAACCGGCGCTGGAAGAGCCCATGCTTGAACTGCTAAGCGCGATCACCGGCCACGAGTACGACAAGGCGGAGTTCGAAAAGGCGGGTGAGAGGATCTTCAACCTGGAGAAAATGTTCAACTATCGCGAAGGTTTCCGCCGGGGCGACGACAAGCTCCCCGACCGTTTCTTCGAGGACGCCTTCACCATCGGCGCCAAGAAAGGGGCGGTGCTGGATCGCAAGAAATTCGAGGACATGCTGACCACGTACTACCGGGACCGCGGGTGGGACTCGGAGACCACCAAGCCGAGCGAGACCAAGCTCCAGGAACTGGGGCTGGAAAATATATAGCAGGAGGGGACTGGCTCCGCCAGGTGCCTGTCCCCTTAGCGCTTGGGGAAGGTGGCTGAGCTGAAAGGAGCGTTCCGCTAAAGGGACAGGCACCTAACAGAGCCAGTCCCTTCTGCTGCGGGCACGTAGCCGCATGCTCCCGGAATTCAGAAGAGCAATATTAAGAGGGTTATTTGATGACGACAGAAAGCAATAAGGCAAGTTTCGGGGGGTGGAAGGTGCTGACCGTCTACTTCTCGCATTCAGGGAACACCAGGGAATGTGCCCGGCAGATCAACCAGATGGCGGGTGGCGACCTGCTCGAACTGATACCGACACAACCGTATCCCACAGACTACGACACCGTCGTGAGCCAGGCAAAGCAGGAGCTGCGGGCGGAGCACCGGCCCGAGTTGAAGACAAAAGGCACTGACGTCAACGACTACGACGTCGTCTTCGTCGGCTCGCCGAACTGGTGGAACACGGTAGCGCCGCCGGTCATGACGTACCTGGCTGGACATGATTTCAGCGACAAGGCTATCGTGCCGTTCATCACGCATGAAGGAACCGGCTTGGGGCAAAGCGCGCGGGACATCAGGGATCTCTGCCCGGGCGCCACGATCCTGGAAGGCCTCGCCATTCGTGGCGGCGAGGTCAACCGCGCCGGGCACAAACTATCGGACTGGCTCCGCAAGCTCGGCATAGCGGAGGCGGCGTGACGAGCTGCACAGGGAGAAAACAATGACAAAACCTGAAGCAGCAAAGGGAATGAGCGATCTGGAGGCGGTGGCTCCGGACTTTGCCAGGCTGACCAAGGATTTCCTGTTCGGGGAGATCTGGGAGCGGCCGGAGTTGTCGCCGCGGGACAAGAGCCTGATCACGGTTACCTGCCTGGTGGCGCTGAACCGGATCGAGCAGGTGGAATTTCATCTCAAGAAGGGGCTGGAGAACGGGCTGACCAAGGAGGAGCTGGTGGCGGCCATCACGCACATCGCGTTCTATGCCGGCTGGCCGACGGCAGCCTCGGGGTTCGCCCACCTTAAAAACGTACTGGACGGATTGGAGGAATAAGACCAAGGGGCGAATAATCATTCGCCCGCCGTTACCGCACCCGGCACCTCGGGCAGAAGGGACTGGCTCCGAGGGGCCTGTCCCTTTAGCGGAACGCTCCTTTCTGCTCAGCATTCTAAGGGGACAGGCACCTGGCGGAGCCAGTCCCCTCGCCCGTTTCCCCATACCTCTCCGCCATGTACGAGCTGCGCACATAAGGGGCGCTTTCGACGTGGAGCAGGCCGGCGGCTAGCGCCTGCTCTTTCAGCCTCTCGAACCGCTCCGGCTCGACAAACTGCTGCACCGGGTAGTGCTGCCGGCTGGGCGCAAGGTACTGGCCGAGACTCAGGTAGCTGCACCCCGCCTCCACCAAATCCTTGAACACCGCGAGCAGTTCATCCTCTTCTTCCCCCAGCCCGAGCATCAGTCCCGATTTCGTCTTCAACGCCGGTTCCAGCCGGTGGGCGTCGGCCAGAAGCCGCAAGGACCTCTGGTAGTCGGCGCCGGAGCGGATGGCGTAGAGCCTCGGTACCGTCTCCAGGTTGTGCCCCAGGATGTCGGGCGCACTGGCCAGCACGGTCTTCAGCGCCTCCTGGTCCCCCTGGAAATCCGGGATCAGCAACTCGACCTTCGTATCCGGCGAGGCCGTGCGAATGGCGGCCACGGTGCTGGCGTACTGACCGGCGCCGCCGTCGGGGAGGTCGTCGCGGGTGGGGCTGGTGATCACGACGTGGGAGAGCTTCAAACGGCAGACTGCCTCGGCCACGGCGATCGGCTCGCCCTGTTCCGGCGGCAGCGGCACTTCCTTGGCGACGGAGCAGAACGAGCAAAGCCGCGTGCAGGCGCGGCCGAGGATCAGGAAGGTCGCCTGCCTCTGCCGGAAGCACTCGGTGATGTTGGGGCAGCGGGCCTGCTGGCAGACGGTGTTGAGGTTGAGCTCTTTCAACAGCCCTTCCATCTCCGCGTGTGCAGCCGGGTTCACCTTCTTTTGCAGCCATTCCGGCTTGCGTAAAACCTCCATCTCACCCCCAAAACCATTTCACATCCCCTCTCCCTCCGGGAGAGGGGATTGCATCGTTTGCTTCTAACTCCGCCCCTCGAAGGTCCAACTCGGGCAGCGGTACTTATGTTCCTCCAGCTTCCCCGCGGTCACCATCTCCTGGTCCGTCGGCGGCTCGGGCACCAGGTCGACGCCCATCCGCTCCTGGAAGGAATCGACCAGGAGGCGTTTCAACTCGTCCTGCTCCGGCGTGTGCCCCAGTTCCGACAGGCTCACCGAGCGTGCCGCGCCGGGAGCGGGTTCTTTCAGGTAGCGCAGCCCCTGCTGCACACGGCTTTCCAACGGGATCGACCCGTGCTGCAGGATGGCGCCGGAGAGGCGGCGCTGGGCGTTGCCGCCGATCTTGCGGTCGTTGACCACGACGTCGAATTCCTCTTTGCCGGCGAAGCAGAAGGACGTCCGCTCTCCCAGCCGCTCCTCGGCCGGGTTCCAGTCCACGGCGAAGCGGGCATCGAGTCCCAGGCGCTGGTAGGTGCCAAGCAGGAAACCGCACAGTTTGCGGAAGCCATCCTTGACCCCGGTCCGGTCGCCCAGGTGTTCGGGGGCGCAGACCACGCTGTAAGTCACCTCCGCCGCGTGGTAGATGATGCCCCCGCCGGTCATGCGGCGCACCACCGGCACCCCCTCCTCCCGGCAGAGATCGAGATTAAGCGCGGCAGCGGCGTTCTGGTAGCGACCCACCGAGAGGGTCGCGGGGTTCCAGCCGTAGAGACGCAGCACCGGCCGGGTGGGATCCTTCTGGAAACAGTTGAGGAGCGCCTCGTCCAGCGCCATATTGGCAGGGCCTTCCAGCGGCCCGGTATCTATCAAACGCCACTTACACATCAAAACCTCTAAACCATTAACATGGAGGACATCTGAGGAAATCTGAGAGAAAAAAATACTAAAACGACCAAACCATTAGCCACGGAGAAAATCTGAGAAAATCGGAGAGAGGCAAAAGACTTTTGGGGTACAGCAAAAACCAGAAACATGGGCCATACATCCGCTGCTTCGCTTCAGCCACGGATGCCCGTGAAGTTGTTTTGCCTTTCTCCGTTTTTGTCTTTCCTCAGATGTCCTCAGATTTTCTCCGTGGCCAATGGTTTTGCTTTGTCTCTAAAGGTTCTATTCGCAGCACACCTGCTGCATCCTGGCCGCGCGGGTCTCGTCCAGGCGCCCGACGGGGGTGGTCACCGGCGCCTCGTGCAGCCGCTCCGGGTCCTCCTTGGCCAGCCGCGCCGCCTCCAGCATCACCTCGATGAAGGCGTCCATGGTCTGCTTGCTCTCGGTCTCGGTCGGCTCGATCATGATAGCCTCCTTGACGTTGAGCGGGAAGTACACGGTCGGCGGATGGAAGCCCCGGTCGATCAGGTACTTGGCGACGTCTATGGCATGCACGCCGTTTTGCACCTGGCGGCTCGCGGAGAAGACGCATTCGTGCATGCAGGTCTGGTCGAAGGGGAGATCGTACTCTTCCTTGAGCCTGGCCATGATGTAGTTGGCGTTGAGTACCGCCTGCTCGCTTACCTCGACCAGTCCCTCGCGCCCCAGCATGGTGATGTAGGCGTAGGCACGCGCCATGATGGCGAAGTTGCCGAAGAAGTCGGAAACGCGGCCGATCCCTTCCGGATGATCCTCGACGGCGTAGCTGCCGTCCTCCCTGCGCACGACGCGCGGGGTGGGGAGGAAGCGGACCAGGTCGCCTCTCACGCCGATGGGGCCGCTGCCGGGGCCGCCCCCGCCATGCGGGGTGCCGAAGGTCTTGTGCAGGTTGACGTGGATGACGTCGAAGCCGACGTCGCCGGGCCGCACCTTGCCCAGGATGGCGTTCAGATTGGCGCCGTCATAGTAGGTGAGTGCGCCCCCCTCGTGGGCGATGGCGCAGATCTCGGCGATGTGCGGGTTGAACAGCCCCAGGGTGTTGGGGCAGGTCAGCATCACCGCCGCCACCTCTTCGTTCATCGCCTGCCGGAACAGATCGAGGTCCATGTCGCCGTAGGGAGCGGTCGGAACGGTGACGATCTCGTAACCCGCCATGGCGGCACTGGCCGGATTGGTGCCGTGCGAGGAGTCGGGAACGATGACGTATTTGCGCTTCTCATCGCCGCGCGCCTTGTGGTAGGCCGCGATCACCATGATGCCGGTCATCTCGCCGTGGGCGCCGGCCAGAGGCTGGGTGGTCACCTCTTCCATGCCGGTGATCTCGGCCAACTGGCGTTCCAGCTCATACACGATTGAGAGCGGCCCCTGCACCAGCTTGTCCCCGCCCGGGAGGAGCGCGACCATCGGATGGCAGGATGCGAAAAGAGCACCGGCGTTCTCGGTGACCTTGGTGTTGTACTTCATGGTGCAGGACCCAAGCGGATAGAAGTTGGTATCCACCGAAAAGTTCCTGCGGGAAAGGTTGGTGTAGTGCCGCACCAGGTCCAGTTCGGCCACCTCGGGCAGGCGCACCGGCTCGCGCCGCCTCAACTCGTCCGGGAGGGGAGCGGCGTTGGGAACGTCGCTCAAGGGGACCCTGACGCCGGTGCGTCCGGAGACGGATTTCTCGAAGATCAGCTCCATAACACCTCCTCAAGCAGCGCCGCCAGGCGGTCGATCTCGTCCTTGGTCCGCTTCTCGGTCACGGTCACCACCAGCGCCCGCTCCATGCCCGGATAGTACTGTCCCAGTGGCACACCCGCCGCTATTCCCTTGTCGAGCAGCCGTTGTACCACTTCGGCGGCATCCTTGGGAAGGGCCAAGGTGAACTCGTTGAAGGTGGCGCCACAGTTGAGCAGGTCGACGCCGCGCACGGCGCCGAGCACCGACTTGGCGTACTGGGCCTTGTCGTAGTTCAACCGGGCCAGATCCTCGAAGCCCTTCATCCCGAGGGAAGCGCAGAAGATGAGGCCGCGCAGGGCGCACAGGCTCTGGTTGCTGCAGATGTTGGAGGTGGCCTTGTGCCTCTTGATGTGCTGCTCGCGCGCCTGCAGGGTGAGCACGAAACCGCGCCGCCCCTGGTGGTCGATGGTCTCGCCCACGATGCGTCCGGGCAGATTCCTGATGAAGCGTTTGCGGGTGGCGATGAAGCCGAAGTAGGGACCACCGAAGGAGAGGTGATTGCCCAGGCTTTGCCCCTCGCCCACCGCGATGTCCGCCCCCATTTCGCCGGGGCTGGCGACCAGGCCCATGGCGATCGGGTAACAGGAGACGATCAAAAGAGCCTCGTGGTCGTGCGCCTTCTGCGCCAGCTCCCTGAAGTCTTGGACCGAACCGAAGAAGTTCGGACTCTGCACGATGACGGCGGCGGTCTCGTCGTCGATGGAGGCCATCAGGCGGGCGAGGTCGGAAACACAGCCGTCCGGCGCGACGTCTACCGCCTGGGCGGAGAGGCCGTGCAGGTAGCCGGTGACGATCTCCCGGTGCAGCGGGTTCACCGACCCGTCCAGAATCACCTTGTGCCGGTCGGTGATGCGCAGCGACATCAGCGCCGCCTCGGCCACCGCGGTGCCGCCGTCGTAGAGCGAGGCGTTGGAGGCTTCCAGCCCGGTCAGCCGGCAGATCGTGGTCTGGTACTCGTAGAGCGCCTGGAGGGTTCCCTGCGCGCACTCCGGCTGGTAGGGGGTGTAGGCGGTGTAGAACTCGGCGCGGGAGGCGAGGTGATCGACGGCGGCGGGTATGAAGTGGTCGTAGATGCCGCCTCCGATGAAGGGGGTGACGTCGGCGCCGCAGGAGGCCGCCTTCTCTCGCATCAGTCGCATGAGTTCCAGCTCGGACATGCCGGGCGGAAGGTCGAAGGATTTGGCGCGCAGCTCCGCGGGGATGGGGGCGAAAAGCTCCTCAACGCTGGCCGCGCCGATCGCCGCCAGCATGTCCCGGATGTCATCCGGCGTGTTCGGGCAGTATCCCATGTCACAGTCCTTTCAGGTACTCGTCGTAGGCGGCGGCATCCATGAGCGCGACCAGTTCGGCTTCGTTGACCCCTTCCAGCTTGCAGATCCACCCCTGCGACTCGGCCCCCTGGTTCACCAGTTCCGGGGCGTCGTCCAGCGCCTGGTTCACCTCCGCCACCTTACCCGAGACCGGCGCGTAGATGTCGCTTGCGGCCTTGACCGACTCGATGGCCGCCAGGGCCTCGAACTGTTTGACGCTCTTGCCGATTTTCGGCAGTTCGACGTAGGTGATGTCGCCCAGTTCGTGCGCCGCGTGCTCGCTGATCCCCACTGTCGCCTGCGCCCCCGCCATCTCGACCCACTCGTGCTCCTTGGTGTAGAACTTTGCCATTGGTGCGTCCTCCGTTTATTGGATGAAAAACAAAACGAACAGGGATGAAGGGGATAAAAGGGATAACTGCTAGAGACCTGTCTTTATCCCCTGTATCCCTTTTATCCCTGTTAATGATTTCAGCTTCTGAGCGAGCCGCCGGTGTAGAAGGGGAGCTCCACCACCTGCGCTTCCATCTCGACCTTTTCGTGCCTGATGGTGAGCCGCGTCCCCAGCGCCGCCGCGTCGGGCTTGACCAGTCCCAAGCCGATGCCGCAGGAGAGCATGGGGGAGAAGGCACCGCTGGTCACCACACCTACCTCCTTCCCCTCGTGCAGGATCTGGTAGAAGTGACGCGGCGCGCGGCGGGAGTCCACCTTGAAGGCGACCTTCATCCGCGGCGAGCCCTGCTCCAGCTCCCGCTCCAGGGCCGTCTTGCCCACGAATTCCTTGCTCATATTGACGAAGGTGGAAAGGCCCGCGGTCAGGGGCGTGATGGTCTCGTCCAGGTCGTTGCCGTAAAGGGAGTACCCCATTTCCAGGCGCAGCAGGTCGCGTGCGCCCAGGCCCGCCGGCGCCACGCGCGGATCTTCGAGCAGCAGCCGCCACAGCTCGGCCACCTTGTCCGCGGGAAGGAAGATCTCGTAGCCCAGCTCCCCGGTGTAGCCGGTCCGGCTGACGATGGCATCGCTCCCCAGGATGCTGGTCTTGATGAACTTGAAGAAGGGGATGTCCTGGATAGACGGCCCGAAATGCTGCACCATGATCTCGCGGGAGAGCGGCCCCTGCAGGTCGACCTTGCCGGTGCGGGCGGAGATGTCGGTAAGGGCGGCGGGGTTCTTGAGCCGCGAGCGGATCACGGTGAAGTCGTTGTCGGTGGTGGCGGCGTTGACCACGATCATGGCCTCGTTCTCGGCCAGGCGGAACACGATGAGATCATCGATCACCCCACCCGCATCGTTCAGGAGAAATCCGTAGCGCGAGCGCCCGACAGGGATGGAGCTGACCGAGAAGGTGAAGACATCCTCCAGCCCGTCGGCGACGACGTCACCCTTGAAGAGGAACTCCCCCATGTGGCAGATGTCGAAGAGAGCCGCCTTTTCGCGGCACCACTTGTGCTCGGCGATAATGCCGGAGTACTGGATGGGCATGATCCACCCGCCGAAGGGCGCCATCAGCGCCTTCAAGTTCTCGTGGTCGGCATGCAGGGGGGTCGCCTTGAGCTCTTCCATGACTGACTCCTTTCACTCAATGGTGATTAACATCTACTTAAACAAACAGATCGAAAAGTGCCGACATAAACTGCCTCACACGCTCTATCTCTTTAACTTCTTGCTAAATGCGCCGATATGCATATAATCTAGCCGTTGTTAGGAGAACTCATGGATAAGTCTCAGCTACTAGAAAAGACTGCCGAAAAGCTTTCGCCGTTCGAGACGGCCCACCTGGTAGATTTCGCCCGGCACCTCACCGTGAAGGCCGCACTCTCCAACCCCTGGATCGTCTGTGGTTTCCTGATCGTCGCCTTCTACGCGGTGGTGGTGAGATCGAAATTCGTTCTGGCGGCCCTCTTCACCACCATTTCATTACTGCTCCTGATTCGCTACACCATGCCGGCGGAAGGCGACTCGCTGAACGTTTCTTCGACCCTTCCCTTCGCCTTCGGCGGTCTCGCCATCGGGGCGTTCCTCATCTATCTGTATTTCATCAAGACGGAGTAGAACTTTTGCGCAGAGTAGGCTTTACCACCACCATCCCGCTGGAAGTGCTGGTCGCGGCGAATGTGGTCCCCATCGATCTCAACAACGTCTTCATCACCTATCCCGAAAAAGCCACACTGATAGAAGATGCCGAACTCACCGGCTTCCCCCGCAACGTCTGCGCCTGGATCAAGGGTATCTACGGCGCCGTGGTCGCCAGCGGCGTGAAGGAGATGATCGCCGTCACCGAAGGGGACTGCAGCTACACCAAGGCCCTGATGGAGGTCCTGTCGCTGAACGGGGTGCGGGTCTATCCCTTCGCCTACCCGGCTGGCCGTGAGGCCGGACCGCTCAAGGCGGAAATCGAGAAGCTCATGTCCGTCTTCGGCGTCGGCTGGGCCGAGGTGGGCGAGGCGAAAACGCGCCTGGACCGGATTAGGGCGAAGGTGCACGAGATCGACCGCCTCACCTGGCAGGAGAACCGGGTCACGGGGGAGGAGAACCACTACTTCCAGGTCTGCACCTCCGACATGAACGGCGACCTGGAGGCCTTCGAGGCCGAGGTGGACGCCTTTCTCGCGCAGGCGGCGCAAAGGCCCGAGCGCAAGGAGCGGATCAGGCTGGCCTACCTGGGAGTCCCCCCTATCGTTGCCGGACTCTATGACTTCGTCGAGGAGGTAGGTGCCCGCGTGGTCTTCAACGAGACCCAGCGGCAGTTCTCCATGCCCTACGGCATCCAGGACCTCGTGGAGCAGTACCGCGCCTACAGCTACCCCTACGACATCTTCCACCGGATCGGCGATATCAGCCGTGAACTGGAGAAACGTAAGGTGGACGGGGTGATCCACTATGTGCAATCTTTCTGCTTCAGGCAGATCGAGGATATGGTGCTCAGAAAGAGCATCAAGCTCCCCATTCTGACGCTCGAAGGTGACAAGCCGGGTGATGTAGACGCCAGGACGAAGATCAGGCTGGAAGGGTTTCTGGAATTGCTCGAGGAGCGCAGTTAAAACTCCCTCGGCTGTGCCAAACCCGTGACCAAATATACAATGGCATCTGCAATTGGCAAGCAGCGCCACAAGATAAAACCGCACCGGATACGTCTTGAACAGTATCTGGGCGGCAGGCAATGACAGGAGAAGAGATTCAGGTGTCAGACACTTTGAAGATAGGAATCGATCTGGGGAGCAGGAAGGCGAAGTTCGCACTGATGCGCGGCGACGAGATCGTCAGGCTGGCGGACCTGGACACCATCGCCTTCTACAAGAAGTACGGCAGCATCGTCAACGACGAGTTGTCACTCGATCTGTTGGGGAGCGGCATCTTCAGTGCCGAGGAACTGGCGCAGGCGCAGATCACGGTGACCGGCTACGGCCGCAACAGCATCAACCTGCACGGCGCCCGCGTCATCTCCGAGATCAAGGCCCACGTCGCCGGTGCGCGCACCCAGACCGGCCTTGCCAATTTCACCCTGCTGGACATGGGGGGCCAGGACACCAAGGTGGCCCAGGTGGTGGCCGGCCGGCTCACCGACTTCGTCATGAACGACAAGTGCGCCGCCTCCAGCGGGCGCTACCTGGAGAACATGGCGGCGGTCCTCGAGGTGAGCCTGGACGAGTTGTCCTCCCACTCGGAGGAACCGGTAGCGCTGGACGCGACCTGCGGCATCTTCGGCGAGAGCGAGTTGATCGGCCAGATCCTGCGCGGCTATCCCGTTGCCAGGCTCTGCGCCGGCGTCAACCTGACCCTGGTGAAGCGGGTGATGCCGATGCTGAAGCGCTTTCCCTCCGACACCCTGGTCATCACCGGCGGGGTAGCACTCAATGGGGCCATGGTGGACCTGCTGAAGGGGCAGTGCGGCATGGAGATCGTGATACCGAAGCACCCGCAGCACAACGGCGCCATCGGCTGCGCGGCAAACCCCTAAAAGCTGATTTCAACGCACAGACGCAAAGGCGCAAAGACGGCAAAAACAAAATATTGGTTTTGAACCTCTCGGATTTTCTTTGCGGCTTTGCGGCTTTGCGTTAAAAATTGGTTTCCCGCTGTTTGCAGTTTTCGCTTGAATTTTGACTGCGGCCCGTTTAACCTCGCCGCTTAGATTTGATCCTTGGAGGGCACATGAAAATTGGTAAGAAAGACTGGATCTTCATCGGCATCATAGCTGCCGTTTTCATCATTTTCTACGTCATTTCCGGCGAGGAAAAGACCAAGCGCGTCCCCCTGGACGACACCCACAAGCCTTCCTACGAGCTGTTCAAGAAGACCGGCAGCAAGATGGAGGCGGACAAGGGCTGCCCCGCCTGCCACAACACCAATCCGGGCGGCGTCCCCTTCCCTGCCAAACACCCCGTGAAACCCAAGGACGGGCCGATGCGCTGCCTGTTCTGCCACAAGCTCAAGCTCGCCGGAGTGCAATGACCACGCTGAACCTGACCGGGGAGTTGGAGCGGCTGATCTACGACATCACCCTCCGCTCCCCGGAACTGCACCACATCATCCCCGAAAAGCTGCTGGTCTGCGTATCCAGCGGCAGGACCACCCGCGGCGGCAGCCTCGCCAAGATCCACCCGCTGCGCTTTGCCGGCGGAGAACGCTCGGTCAAGGCCCGGCGCGGCAGGCGCAGCGTCCTGTGCACCATGCCCAGCATCACCCACCGCGGCGAGGAGATGCTCTACGTCATCTATTTCCTGGTCCCCCGCTTCCTGGAGCTCTCTTTCCGCGAGAAGCTGATCACCATCTTCCACGAGCTGTACCACATCTCCCCTGCCTGTGACGGCGACATCCGCCGCTTCCCCGGCCGCAACTACGCCCACGGCTCCTCCACCAAGGCCTACAACCTGTTGATGGGACAACTGGTGGACCGCTACCTGGCTGCCATCCCGGACCCGTCTGCACTGGATTTCCTGGAGGGAAACCTGGCGGTCCTGCGCTCGCGGCACAGCGCCATCGTGGCCCGTCGCCTGCAGGCCCCCCGCATCAGCATCACGCCCGCTTAATGAACAAGCCATTCTTGACTTTTCACTGGCAAAACTATAACTTGGCAGGCATCCACAGAACCGCAGACCCCAAAGGGGGGTAAGACGTCATGCTGAAACTGGACTACACCGTCACCCGCAAATTCGAGGAGCTCGCCGAGAAGGCGAAAAAGGTGAGTTCTTCGCAGCTGATCAACGACATCGCCGCGACCGTCGATTCCAAGCTGTTCCAGGACTGGGCCAACTCGGCGCTTAGTCTTCTGCAACAGATCTTCGGCGAGGAAAGCGCCTACTACCGCAACTTTCAATCGATCTACTCCAAGATCATCAACATCACCTACAAGGAAAGCTTCGACAACTGCCGCGCCATCGTGCAGTCGGCCCGCGCGGAGTACGAAGCCGGAGGCCTGACCGAGATCGGCCTGTTCCTGGACCATGCGGTGCTGGAGTACCTGGGCGGACGGACCTCCGAATTTTTGAAGCGTGGCGACAACCACACCGCCTGCATCCTCGCCTCGGTGCTGCTGGAGCAGGTGCTGATGCTCATCTGCGTCAACAAGGGGATGCCAACCGGCAGCACCGACGAGATGAACGAGGCGCTTTACCGTGCGAAGGCCTACCAGGTGGGGACCTACCAGCGGGTCAAGGACTGGTGCTACATGAAGGCGGATTTCCTGGCAGGACAAGGGGAGCGCTACCGCACCGCAGACGTGGACGAGATGCTGCGCGGCGTACAGCGCTTCATCGCGAAAGAGATAGGGTAAAACAGACTAAGATTAAGATAGAGATAGAGATAGAGACTAGGACCAGAGCAGCAAAAAGGGGAAGCCATACGGCCTCCCCTTTTTTTATTACGCTGGTGATTAGCTACTGCCAAGTTTTCTTAGTCTTAACCTTAGTCTTAATCTAGTTTACTTCGTCACCACACAGTCGATGATGGCGTTGATCCTGCGGTTCTTGGCCCGGCCTTCGGCAGTGCTGTTGTAAGCGACCCGCCTGGTGTAGCCGTACCCCTTGGCGGTCAGGCGGCTCTTCTCGATGCCGAAGTTCTCCACCAGGTAGCGCACCGCGCTTTCGGCGCGCTCGCGGGACAGTTTCATGTTGTACTCGTAGCCGCCGACGTTGTCGGTATGACCTTCGATGATGGCGGTGGTGGTCGGGTACTTCTTCATGTAATCGGCGACCTTGGCCATTTCATCCTTGTACTGCGGCTTGATGTCCGATTTGCCGGTGTCGAATTCTACCACCAGGGCCATGCACAGGCGCTCGGGAGGCTTCACCTCCTTCACGTCGAAGGCGCAGTCGATGATGGCCTCGATGCGGCGGTTCGCCTGGCGCCCCTCGTCGGTGGCGTTGGACGCTACCGGGCGCGCCAGACCGTAGCCGCGGGCCTCGAGACGGGAGCGGTCGATGCCGCAGTTGGCGACCATGTAATCGACGACGGCCTGCGCGCGGCGCTTGGAAAGATCGAGGTTGTACTCGGCGGTCCCCACGCTGTCGGTGTGTCCCTCGATGACGGCGGTGGTGGTCGGGTACTGCTTCATGAATTCACACACCGGCTTGATCTGCTCCTTGTCCTCCTGACGAATGGCGGCCTTGTCGATGTCGAACTCGCCGTGCAGGGTGACGCAGTACTTGTAGTGACCAGGCGTCGGCTCAGCTGCGGGGACCGCCTCCAGGGGCGGCTCCTCGGCGGGCGCCGGTTGCGCCACCGGGGGCGCCGGCTTGGCCACCGCCGCGGGCGCTTCCTTCACGCCGCCGAAGACGAAATCGACGCCGAGGCTGTACTCGAGGTTGTGGAACGACTCGCCGTCTTCCCTGAGGATGAGATGCCGCAGGTCGCCCCTGAGCGCCACCGCGTCGGTGATGAAGTACTTCACGCCCGCGCCGTAATTGAAGGCGGGACGGCTGGTCTCGAACGGACCGGCGGCTTCACGGGACTGCCCGCCGTAGCCGGCCGCCACGTAGGGGACCAACTGGCTGTCCGGCATGAAGTGGTACAGCATGTCGAGATGGTAGTTGTACGCGTCGAGGTCGCCTATGTTGCTGTTCCTCTTGCCTTCGGTGGGGATGTAGTCGAAGACCGCCTCCAGTCCGAAGTGCCGCGTGACGTTGTAGCCGCCGCGCACGCCAAAAGCGGGAGCGGTTTCCAGGTGCTCTTTGCCGATGAAGCTGTAGCCGCCTACAAAGGGTGAGAGGGAGAAGCTTTGTGCCTTGATCTCGGCGTGGGCCTGCGGGAGCAGCGTGAACAACAATGCGGGAACCAGAACAAGCAACAGCAGGTACTTTTTCATCTGACACCTCCTATGTTGTTTAGGCTTCACTGTAAGCAATGAATTGGGGCGAGCGTCCGCGCAGCGCGGTCATACTGATGCAACTGAAGGTGAGGCGAGACAGAGTGGACTTTTGTTGCGAGCAGTTGCTCGCGCCACCTTGGCATTGTGGCTGCCCGAAAAAAATACATCGCAAAGGCTACCACTCATTTACCGCGGCGCAAGAAACTGATGCGCTGAAAGAGAGAGAAGGGAAAATTTAAAAAGGCGCTCCTGCGGGACAGGAGCGCCTTTTTCTGTTGCTGGTCAGTTTCGTTCTAGTCGCAACTGAAGTTGGACTCGATACGGCGGTTTTGCTGTTTTCCGGCAGCGGTCTTGTTGCTGGCCGCGGGCTTTGTTGGGCCGTAACCGACTGCCTTGATACGGTCGGGGGCCACATCGAAGTTCTTGATCAGGTAGTTGCGCACGCTCTCGGCGCGACGCTGGGACAGTTTCATGTTGGCCGCCTTGTTGCCCACGTTGTCGGTGTGCCCTTCGATGGTCCCTTTCGCCTGGGGGAACTCCTTGAGGAATGCGCCCACGGCCTTGAGTTCATCGTGGTACTGCGGCTTGATGTCGGACTTGTTGGTGTCGAACTTGATGTTGATCACCGCGGGCTTGCACAGCTTGGCCGGTTCGGGGACCGGGACCACCACCGGCGGAGGCGGAGGCGGAGGCGGTGCCACGACGGGCGCCGGGGCGGGCGGGGGCGGAGCGACTACGTCGACCCTGGCCAAGCTCTTGGCCGTTCCGCCGGCGCCGTTGCAAACGAGGGTGTAGTCGGCGCTCTGGGCGGGAGTGACGGTCATGGAGCCGGAAGTCGGCACCGGGCCGATGCCCGGCTCGATCACGCACGAGGTCGCGTTGCTGGAACTCCAGGACAGGGTCACCCTTTCTCCCTGGGTGACCGAGGCAGGCGCCACGGACAACTGGTCGGTCGGGGGAGCGGGGGGCGGAGGCGCCACGACGGGTGCGGGAGCCGGCTCCGGCTTGGGAGCGGGGGCTGCCACGGCGACGGGCGCTTCCTTGACGCCGCCGAAGATGAAGTCCATCCCCACGGTGTACTCCAGGTTGTGGAGCCGCTCGCCGTCTCCCATCGGCATCAGGTGGCGTACATCGCCCCTGATTGCGAGGGCGTCCTTCAGGAAGTACTTCGCTCCCAGGCCGTAGTTGAAGGTGGAGTGATCGGCGTCGGCCCCATTGGGGTAATTCCTCGACTGCCCGCCAAAGCCCATGGCGAGGTACGGCACCAGCTGGGACTCCGGCATCAGGTGGAAAAGTGCGTCGAGATGGTAGTTGTACACGTCCACGCCATCCCCGATGCCGCTGTTTTTCTTCCCTTCCGTGTTGACGTAGTCGAAGACCGCCTCCAGCCCGAAGTGCCTGCTGAGGTTGTAGCCGGCGCGCAGACCGTACACCGGCATGGTCTCGAGGCGATCCTTGCCGATGAAGGTGTACCCACCGATGTAGGGGGACAGGGAGAAGCTCTCCGCCTTGACCTCGGCGCGGGCGGCGGTGTGGACGCCCAGCAGCAAGGCCGGTGCGAGAAGAAACAGCACTTTCTTGTTCATCTGGTTACCTCCTGTGTAATTTCAGAATTCACTCCTGCTCGGATGTGCAGTTGGGGCAGCGGGTCGCCTTGATCGGTATCATGGTGCAGCAGCGCGGGCATTCCTTGGTGGTGACCGGGGGAGGAGGCGCCGGCATCAGCCTGTTGATCTGGCGCACCACGAGAAACAGGGCAAAGGCGATGATGATGAAATCGAAGACGGCGTTGAGGAAAAGACCGTAGGCGATGACCGGCACGCCGGCCGCCTTGGCCTCGGCCACGGAACGAACCGGCGTGGCGGAGAGGTTGATGAACAGCGAGGCGAAATCGATGTTGCCGAGCAGCTTCCCGATGGGCGGCGTGATGATGTCGGCGACGAAAGACGTGACGATCTTGCCGAAGGCGGCCCCTAGCACGACGGCGATGGCGAGATCGAGCACGTTACCCTTGACAGCGAACTTCTTGAATTCCTCAAGCATTTCAGCGTTCCCTCCTCCCAATTAGTATCACGTCCCGGCAGTACACATTAAGAACACTACCACCCGTCCCCCCCATGCGCAACAAAGCGCTCCCTTTTTGCCGACGGCAATAAGGGGAGGCATTGCGGTAGCGCGCGTTACGGGACTGTAGATGCTCCCGGTATTCAGGGTGCAGGATGGCAGCCCCCTCTGGTTTAGGGGGGGACGTGGAGATGTTGCTGTGGAAGGGGAGGAAGGGGAACGGGGTTAGCCACCGGCTAACCAGGAGAGCTTCAACTGCAGGAGCAGGGGATGCCTTTCGCCTTGTCGAAGGCCTCCTTCCCCTCCTTGAAGCAGAACCAGCCGATGCCGAGGCCGCCTGCGGCATCGAGCCAACCGATGCCGGTGAGATAATAACCGGCGCTGGAGACGAGCAGGATGACGGAAAGGTAGAGACAGACCCTGGTGCAGGCTGCGTCGGCGAGGATGGCCTGCGAGCCGAGGGCCTTTCCCACCTTCACCTTCTGCTGGATCAAAAGCCACATGGAAAGGATGGATACGCAGGAAACCACCATGCCCCAGAAGGTGGTGGTGGGAGCATGGCGGTGAAAGGCGTCGTAGACGGCGGTGAGCAGGAGGCCGGCGGCCAGGAGATAGAAGCCGCCGCCGGTGATCCTGAGCGCGCCGCGCTCGAACTCGTCCGGGGCCTGGTCCGGGTTCTCGCGCTGCCGGCGCACCATGTGCCAGATCCCGGCCCCCGAGATGACCTCGACGAAGGAGTCCAGGCCGAATCCGAAGAGCGCCAGGGATTCGTCCTCGAAGCCGAACCAGGCGGAGACTACGCCTTCAAGGATGTTGTACAGGATGGTGATCAGCGCCAGGAGCGCCGCTGTGCGGTAGAGCTTGTCGAGTTCCCTGGTCATCGGAGGTCCTTTGGGGCTGCAACTGAATGTATCGCGAGTTTTGAATATATCGTGCAGGCGCATGGAAAGTCAACGGCCGGCACGGCCGCGGTTTCACTTTTCCAACACCGTCAATGGGTCCGGCAATGCAAGTAATGGTTTCTGCGAAACTCTAACAAGTGTGGTTTTGACGACATCGAAAAATGACAGATTGGGTGCAAGAAGCTGCAGAAATATTATTGACAGCCAAAAACCGCTATGCTATACACGTAATCTCTTCGCGGCACAGGGGCGAAGAAACCAATATTCCCGAGTAGATCAGTCGGTAGATCAGCGGACTGTTAATCCGTGTGTCGTAGGTTCGAGTCCTACCTCGGGAGCCAAATTATTCAAAGGGTCACAGCGCCAGCTGCGACCCTTTTTTCGTTTTCCCCTTCCATCTCCCCCTTCCCCTTCCATCTCCCCCTTCCCCTTCCATCTCCCCCTTCCCCTTCCATCTCCCCCTTCCCCTTCCATCTCCCCCTTCCCCTTCCATCTCCCCCTTCCCCTTCCATCTCCCCCTTCCATATCCATCTCCCCCTTCCATATCCATCTCCCCCTTCCATATCCATCTCCATTCCTCCCGGCTCACAACATTACGCTTCAACCGCTTGACAGGTTCTTTAACTCGACCTATAGTCATACCTGACCATCAGTCAAGTTAAGGAGAATCGCGATGAGCAACGTCATCGGGCAGAGTCCGTCCGCTCCAAGCCGGCCATCCGGGCGCAGGGCGAAAAAGAGCGAGGAAACGAGGGAGCGGATCTTCCGCGCCGCGCTCAGCCTCTTCGCGGAAAGGGGCCTCAGCGCCACCACCATAGAGGCGATCACCGCCGCCGCGGACGTGGGCAAGGGAACCTTCTTCAACTACTTCGACAACAAGGAAAGCATCCTGCTGGAATACCGGGAGCTGCAGATGGCGCGGGTCGCTGAGTTCGTGGCCGCCAACCGGGATTCGGACCGCCCGCTCGCGCCGCTTTTGTTGCAACTGGCTTTGACGCTGGCCATGGAGCAGGAAAAGAGCCCCGGCCTGATCCAGAGCCTGATGACTGCCGTCTTCGCCAACGAGACGGTCCAGAGGCGGATGGCGGAGGCGATGGAAGGGAACATCCGGCAGCTTGCCACCGTGATGGCGCGGCGCCAGCAGTCGGGCGAGATACGCAGCGACCTCGACGCGTTCAGCATCGCGCAGTCGTTCCAGCGCATCATCTTCGGCACCATGATCACCTGGTCCCTCGACCCGGTCGACCCCCTGGAGGAGAACCTGAAGCGGAGCATCCAGGTGTTCGTGGACGGGGCCCGCTCCAAATAGCAGCAGGCGACAAAGGACACGCCATGATCGCAAAGACCTTGAAAGTTTTCACCGTATCCCTCCTGCTGGCCCTGGCGGGGAGGGAGGCTTTCGCCCAGGACTCCCCTCCCCTTGTGCTGTCGCTGGACCAGGCCATCACCCGCGGCCTGAAGACGAACCTCAGCGCGGTGCTGGCAAGATCCAGGATGGACGAGGCGGAAGGGACGCGGGAACGCAGGCTTGCCGCCTACCTGCCGCACCTGCGCATCGAGACCCCCTTCGCTTGGCAGACCCGCAACCTGCGCGCCCAGGGGATCAGCTTCCCCAACTCCCCCGCCGTGGTGGGTCCCTTCACCAGCTACGACTTCCGCATCTACGGGGAACAGAGCGTCCTCGACCTGCAGAGCTACCACGCCATCAAGGCGGCCGAAGAGGAGCAGAAGGCGCGGCGCGCCGACTACCAGGACGCGCGCGGCGAGGTGATCCGCCTGGTCACGGTGCAGTACCTGAACGCGGCCTACGCCCAGGCCCGGGTGGCGACGGCCCGCAGCCGGGTGCAGACCTCGGAGGTGCTGGAGAAACTGGCGCGAGACCAGCGCGCGGCGGGGGTGGCGGACGGCCTGGACGTGCTGCGCGCCCAGGTGCAGCTTGCCAACGACCGCCAGAACCTGCTGGCGACGGGAAACAACGCGCAGCTCGCCCTGCTCGCCCTGGCCCGCAGCGTCGGCATCGACCTGGGCACCCCCATCACCCTCACCGACCAGCTCTCCTTCAAACCGCTGGATCCGCCGCAGATCGAGCAGGGGATCCAGGCCGCGCTGGAAAGCCGACCCGACTACCGCTCGCTCTTTGCCCAGCGCGCCTCGCTGGAGGAGCAGGCCAAGGCGTCCCGCTCGCGCTACCTCCCCAAGATCGTGGTGAGCGGCAACTACGGCACCAGCGGCCAGGAGATGAGCAACCTCGACCCGACCGGCATGCTCCAGGTGAACATGGTGCTGAACCTGTTCGACTACGACCGCAAGGGGGAGCGTCTGGAACTGGAGAGTCGCCTCGATCGCAACCGGCGCCAGATCGCAGACCTGAAGCTCGGGGTGGAGCAGGACATCCGCGCGGCACTGTTGAACCTGACGTCGGCGACCGACCAGGTGGCCACTGCGCGGGAGGGGGCGCAGCTCGCCGAGCGCGAACTGCAGTACGCCGGCGACCGCTTCAGAAACGGGATCGCCAACAACATCGAGGTGGTCACGGCGCAGGACGCGCTGGCGCGGGCTCGCGACAACGAGCTGAACGCTCTGGCACAGCACGCCGAGGCGAAGATAACGCTCGCCCGCGCCCTGGGCGACACGGAACAGGTGTACCGGCTGTTCCTGGGCATCGAATAACTGCGAGGTGACGCACCCATGAAAAGAAAAGTGATCCCGATCCTGCTGCTGGTCGCCGTGCTCATCGGCGCCGGATACTTCTTCACCCATCGCGCCAAAAACGACGCCGGGGCCACCTCTATCACCCTGTCGGGCAACATCGAGGCGCACGAGAGCGTGGTCGGCTTCAAGGTGCCCGGCCGGCTGACGGAGCTCCCCGTCGAGGAGGGGCAGCTGGTCAAGGCGGGAGACGTCCTGGCCAGGCTGGACCAGGGGGACTACCGGCAGCAGGTGCAGATCGACGAGGCGGCGGTCGGCGCGCGCCAGGCGGAGTTGGGCCTCGCCACCGCCGGGAGCCGCCCCCAGGAGAAGAAGGCGGCGCAGCAGTCGGTGCTGGACGCCCAGGCGGACTACGAGCTGAAGAAGCACGACCTGCAGCGCTACCAGGCCCTGTACGAGAAGGACGAGGTCTCGGCGCAGGTGCGCGACACCGCCGCCGCGGCGCTGAAGCGGAGCCAGGCCGTCCTGGAGCGGGCCAAGCAGAACTACGACCAGGTGCTGGAGGGGGTGCGCAAGGAGCAGGTGGACATCAACCGCGCCGCGGTCCGCTCGGCCCGCCAGGCGCTGGAACTCTCCAAGATCAGGCTCGGCTACACCACCCTCCAGTCCCCCATCACGGGGGTGGTGCTGGTGCGCCAGGCCGAACTGGGCGAGGTGCTCAGCGCGGGGACGCCGGTGGCGACCATCGCCGACCTGGACCACCTCTGGATGCGCGGCTACCTGAGCGAGACCGACCTGGGCCGGGTCAAGCTGGGCCAGGTCGCCACGGTGAAGACGGACACCTACCCGGGCAAGAGCTACCGGGGGCGGGTCTCCTTCATCTCCTCCCAGGCGGAGTTCACCCCGAAGTCGGTGGAGACCCACAAGGAGCGGGTGACCCTGGTGTACCGCATCAAGATCGAGCTGGAGAACCCCGGGCACGAGCTGAAGCCGGGCATGCCGGCGGATGCGACCCTCGCGGTGGCGCCGGCCAGGTGACATGAGCGACTCCGGGAACGCCATAGAGCTCAACGGGCTCACCAAATCGTTCCCCGGCGTGCGCGCCGTGGACGGGCTCACCTTCGCCGTCCGGCGCGGCGAGATCTTCGGGCTGGTCGGCCCGGACGGCGCCGGCAAGACCACCACCATGCGCATGCTGGCCGGGGTGCTCGCCCCGGACCAGGGGAGCGCCACCGTCGCCGGCTTCGATCTTACCCGCGACGCCGAGCCGGCCAAGCACCACATCAGCTACATGCCGCAGCGCTTCGGGCTCTACGAGGAGCTGACCGTGGACGAGAACATCCGCTTCTACGCGGACCTCTTCGGCGTGCCCCGCCGCGAGCGGGAGGAGCGCTCCGCGGAACTGCTCAAGGCCGCCGGGATGGCAGAGTTCCGCTCGCGCCTGGCCGGCAAGCTCTCCGGCGGGATGAAGCAGAAACTTGGCCTGGTCTGCGCGCTCATCCACACCCCGGAGGTGATCCTGCTCGACGAGCCGACCAACGGCGTCGACCCTGTGTCGCGGCGCGACTTCTGGCGCATCCTCTACACCCTCTTGGACCAAGGAGTCACCATCCTCACCACCACGGCCTACCTCGACGAGGCGGAGCGCTGCCACCGCGTGGCGCTCTTGCACGAAGGACGCATGCTCTTTTGCGACACCCCCGCCAACTTGAAGGCGTCCCTCCCCGGCGCCGTCCTCTCCATCGTCTGCGCCGACCCGCGCCCGGTCCGGGACCTGTTGGCCGGCATCGAGGGGATCTCTTCCGCGATGATCGTCGGCGACGGGCTGCACCTGGTGGTGCGCGACCCGCAGCGCATGATCCCGGAACTGCGCAACCGCATCGCCGCGGCCGGGCTCTCCTGCGACGCCATCGAGCAGGTAGCCCCCTCCATCGAAGACCTCTTCGTCGAGGCGGTACAGGGCGGTCATGGCCAGGACCGGCAGGACGCCCGGGACGACCACGGCGGCCAGGGGCACACTGAGGACCGCGAGCACCAAGGGGGCGGGCGATGAACGGCGCGGCCCCGGCAGTCGTGGTGCGGGACTTGGTGAAGCGCTTCGGCGACTTCGTCGCGGTGAACAACATCTCCCTGGAGGCGCGCCCGGGCGAGATCTTCGGCTTCCTGGGGCCCAACGGCGCCGGCAAGTCCACCACCATCAGGATGCTGTGCGGCCTGCTGCGGCCGACCTCCGGACAGGCGCTGGTGGCCGGGCTGGACGTGGCGCGCGAGCCGGAGCGGGTGCGGCAGAACATCGGCTACATGTCGCAGAAATTCTCCCTGTACAACGACCTGAAGGTGATCGAGAACCTGCGTTTTTTCGCCGGCATGTACAGCGTCCCCGCGGCCGAACTCAAAGAGCGCATCGACTGGGCCATCGACATGGCGGGGCTTGCCGGCCGGGAACAGCTCCTCACCGGCACCCTCGCCGCGGGGTGGAAGCAGCGCCTGGCCCTGGGCTGCGCCGTCCTGCACCGCCCCCCCATCGTCTTCCTGGACGAGCCCACCTCGGGGGTCGATCCCATCTCGCGGCGGCTCTTCTGGGAGCTGATCCACCGCATGGCCGACGACGGGGTCACCGTCTTCGTGACCACCCACTACATGGACGAGGCGGAATACTGCAACCGCCTGGTGCTCATCGACCGCGGCAGGATCGTCGCCTCGGGTTCCCCGCTGGAGCTGAAGGAAAAGAGCATGGCGGGGGATCTACTGCTCGTCGAATGCGACCAGGTGGGGAAGGCACTGGAGGAGCTGCAAGGGGCGCCGGGGGTCACCGACGCCGCCATCTTCGGCAACGCGCTGCACCTGGTAGTAGGCTCCGCAGACCAGGCCATCCCGCAGGTGCAGGAGTTTCTGGCCGCGCGCGGCATCGCCGTCACCCGCATCGAGAAGATCCGCCCCACCCTGGAGGACGTCTTCGTGTCGCTGACCAGTCTTAACAGAAACGAAGGGAACAGGGATGAAGGGGATAAAAGGGATAAAGGCGATAAAACCGTGGGGACCGTAACCGGCAGGGAGAAGGGACAACCATGAACTGGAACCGGCTCTGCGCCATGGCGCGCAAGGAAATGATCCAGATCCGGCGCGACGCCCGCAGCATCGGCATCGTCATCGCCATGCCCATCGTGATGATGTTCGCCTTCGGCTACGGCGTGAGCTTCGACACCAAGCACATCCCGGTCTACGTCTACGACCAGGAAAAGAGCCAGCAAAGCCAGGACTTCGTCAAGCGCTTCCAGGCCTCGGTCTACTTCAACGTGGTCAAGACGGTGCAGAGCTATCCGGAACTGGTAAGCGCCATCGACGCCGGGAGGTGCCAGATCGGCCTCGTAGTCCCCCCTGATTTCTCGAAAAAGCTCCGTTCGGGGCAGAAGGTGAGCGTGCAGGCGATCTTCGACGGCACCGACAGCAACAGCGCGAGCCTCGGGATGAGCTACACGGAGGCGGTGGCGCAGGCGCACTCCCAGCAGCTCCAACTGGCATGGCTGCGGGGACGCGGCCAGGGGCAGCCGCGCCTTCCAGTAAGCGTCGACGCCCGGACCTGGTTCAACGAGAACCTGGAGAGCATGGTCACCATCGTCCCGGGCGTGGTGGCCATGGTCATGGCGGTGGTGGGGACCTTCCTCACCTCGCTCACCGTGGCGCGCGAGTGGGAGCGCGGCACCATGGAACAGCTCATCTCGACCCCGGTGACGCCGCTGGAGATCATGCTGGGCAAACTGGCCCCCTACGTGGTGATCGGCCTGGCCGACACGAGCCTCTGCGCCGTGATGGGGGTGTGGTGGTTCGGCGTCCCGTTCCGGGGGCACATCTGGGTCTTTCTGCTGAGCACCCTCCTCTTCCTGATCGTGGTGCTGTCGCTGGGATACTTCTTCTCGGTGGTGGCCAAGACGCAGCTCGCCGCCAGCCAGGTCTCGCTGATCGCTACCTTCCTGCCCGCGTTCCTGCTCTCGGGTTTCATGTACCCCATCGACCAGATGCCGGCGGTGGTGCGGGGCATCACCCACGTCGTGCCGGCCCGCTACTACATGGCCATCCTGCGCAACGTGTTCCTGAAGGGATCGCCGGTGCTGACCATGTGGCAGGATTTGCTGGGACTGGCCATCTTCGCCGCCGTGCTCGGACTGGCGGCAACGCGGGTCTTCCGCAAGAAACTCGCCTGAGGGGGAAACATGCTGGGCCGCCTGCGCCAGATGCTGATCAAGGAGTTCCTGCACGTCATCCGCGACAAGAGGGCGAGGTTCCTGCTGTTCGGACCGCCCATCATCCAGACGCTGGTGTTCGGCTACGCAGCGACCCTGGAGATCAAGCACGTACCGATCGCCATCGTCGACTACGACAACAGCCAGGCGAGCCGCGACCTGGTGTCCCGCTTCCAGGCGAGCCGCTACTTCGAGGTGCGCCGCATCGCCGACCGGCGCGAGATCGCGGACCTGATCGACCGCGACCAGGTGAACATGGCGCTGCAGGTCAACTCCGGCTTCGCGCGCGACCTGGGCAAGGGTGAGACCGCGCACCTGCAGGTGATCGTCGATGCCAGCAACTCCAACACCGCCCTGGTCGGCCTAGGCTACGTCAACCAGGTGGCCCAGGGCTTCGCCCGCGACTTCCGCACGGCCGCGCTGCAACGGCAGGCCCCGGCCCTGGCGGCCTCCCTCCCCGAGATCGTGGTCGAGCGCCGCCCCTGGTACAACCCCGACCTGAGCAGCCAGTGGTTCTTCGTGCCGGGGGTGATCGGCAACCTGGTCCTGGTGATCGTGGTCACCCTGACCGCCTTCGCCGTGGTGCGGGAGCGCGAGATCGGCACCCTGGAGCAGATCATGGTGACGCCGATACGACGCACCGAATTCATCCTGGGCAAGACCATCCCCTTCTTCCTGATCGGCCTTCTGGACACGGCGCTGATCAGCCTGGCCGGGACGCTCTGGTTCCACGTGCCGCTCACCGGGAGCTTCCTGGTGCTGGCCGCCGGGACCGTCTGCTTCATCCTGTGCATGCTCGGCGTCGGCCTCTTCATCTCCACCGTCTCGGCGACCCAGCAGCAGGCCATGGTGACCAGCTTCTTCTTCATCATGCCCGCCGTCATCTTCTCCGGCTTCGGCTCCCCCATCTCCAGCATGCCCGTCTTCCTGCAGCGCCTCACCTACCTGAACCCGCTGCGCTACCAGGAGGTGGTGCTGAGAAGCGTGTACCTGAAAGGGGTCGGCTTCGAGGTGCTCTGGCCCCAGATGGCGGCCATGGCGCTCATCGCCGCAGTCATGCTCACCGTGAGCGTGCTCCGCTTCCGCAAGTCACTGGAATGATCTGTCGTGTTGTCACCGTCACGCCCCCTGCCGTCCAGCCTGCTCCACGCCTGGCGGGATTCCTGGTGCGGTAAATGGTGGTCTATAATCCACCGTTCCAGTCCCCGGTAAACGTTTCCCACCTCTCATCGATCAAATGTCATCTAAATCGTTGACGTACCGCGTACCCGGTGTATAAAATGCCGCTCCAAAACGGGTTCCTACACCACGTAGGACGGTGACCGGCGCAACTGTCGGCCGCCGCCCCTCCACCACACGAGCAACGAAATGACGCGACTGACATTTCACTCGAAATCCCGGGCAGAGTACCTGATCGCCACCGGGCGCGTCATCCTCTCCGCGTTCTTTTTGTTCGCCGTCTGGCTCGACCCGTCCGAGCCGACCCGCTACGCGGCCACCACCTACGGCATCCTCTCGGGCTATCTCGGCTACTCCCTGGTCATAGGCGCCCTCACCTGGCGCCAGACCTTCGGCTGGACCCGTCTGCACCTGGTCACCCACAGCATCGACCTTTTGGTCTTTGCCTGCCTCATGTTCCTCACCACGGGGCCGAACAGCCCGTTCTTCGTCTACTTCATCTTCATCCTGGTCTGCGCCACCTTTCGCTGGCAGTGGCGCGGCACCCTCTGGACCGCGGTGGCGGCCATGTCCATCACCGTCCTGCTCGCCTGCTACCCTTCCAACCTGCTCCTGGACCAGAGCTTCGAGCTGAACCGCTTCATCATCCGCATCGCCTACCTCGCCGTCGTGGCCGGCCTGCTCGGCTACCTGGGCGCCTACGAAGAGTCGATGCGGGAGATCCTCGCCATGCTGTCCCAGTGGCCGCGGGAAACGCTCCCCCGGGAACCGGGCACGGACGGCCAGGGGATGCTGGGCCACGCCGCGGACATACTGAGAGTGCCGCGGGTGATCCTTTTGTGGGAAGAGGAAGACGAGCCGTGGCTGCACCTGCTCTGCTGGACCGCCGAGGGATGCCGCTACGAGTGGAAGGAGCCGGGCGTCTTCGGGGAGATCGTGGCCGAAGGGCTGGAGCAGGCGAGCTTCTTCACCCGCGACGCCGGCTCGAGCCGGGGGCTCGTGGTCTGCAACACGTTGGCCGGCTTGCAGCAGCGCCACAGCGCACCGCTGCACCCGGAAATCGTCCGCGCTTTCAGCGTCACCTCGGCGTGCGTCTCGCCCTTGGACGGTGAGAGAATCTCCGGCTACCTGATCGCCCTGGACCGGCGCCACTTCACCCCGGACGACCTGGTCCTGGGCGGCATCGTCGCCCACGAGATCGCGGCCAGGCTCGACCACGCCCTGCTCTTGAAACAGATCCAGCAGGGGGCCGCCGCCGACGAGCGCCTGCGGCTGGCCCACGACCTGCACGACGGCCTGCTGCAGTCCTTGGCGGGGGCGGGGTTGCAACTGGCGGCGGTGAGCCGCCTGATGGAGAGCGACCCCGCCGGCGCCCGCGAAAGCATCCTGCAGGTGCAGCAGCTGCTGGCGGCCGAGCAGCGCGACCTGAGGACCCAGATCAACGACATGAAGCCGCTCTTCTCCCGGCGCAAGACCGAGGAGTTCGGGCTTGCCAAGCGGCTGGAGGAGCTCGCCGGCCGGATCAGGCGGCAGTGGGAGGTCGCCTGCTCCGTCACCTGCCACACACCGGCGCCCCGGCTGCAGCGCAGCATGGCGCGCGAGATCTACTTCGTGGTGCACGAGGCGCTCATCAACGCGGTGCGCCACGCGGAGGCAAGGACGCTGCGCGCGGAGATCTGCTTCGACGCCCAGTGGGCGCGCATCACCGTGATCGACGACGGGCGCGGCTTCGGCTTCCAAGGCAGCTACGACCAGGACCAGTTGAGCGACCTGAAGCGCGGCCCGGTGACGCTGCGGGAGCGCATCGACGCCCTGAACGGAAAACTGGTGATCGACTCCAGCGAGCGCGGCGCCCGCCTCGACATCACCCTGCCCCTCATGGAACTAGGAGGCTGACATGATACGACTGGTCATCGCGGACGACCATCCGCTGATCCTCAACGGGCTCACCGGCCTGTTCAACTTCGAGGAGGATTTCCAGGTGCTGGCCAGTTGCAGCAACGGCACGGATGCGCTGGATGAGATCCGCCGGCAGCGTCCCGACGTCGCGGTGCTCGACATCCGCATGCCGGGGCTGAACGGCATCGAGGTGGCGCGCAGGGTGACCGAGGAGCGGCTCGGCGCGCGGCTGGTCCTGCTCACGGCGGCACTTGAGGACGAGGACATGCTGGATGCGGTCATGCTCGGCATCCAAGGGGTGGTCCTGAAGGAGATGGCGCCGCAGTTCCTGGTGCAGTGCATCCGCAAGGTGCACGCCGGCGAGCAGTGGCTGGAGCGCCGTTCCGCCAAGCAGGCCCTGGAAAAGCTCCTGAAGCGCGAAGCGGGGGGACGCGAGGTGGCCCACCTGCTCACCCAGCGCGAGATCGAGCTGGTACGCATGGTGGCCGGAGGCTCGCGCAACAAGGAGATCGCCGACAAGCTCTGCATCAGCGAAGGGACGGTGAAGGTCCACCTGCACAACATCTATCAGAAGATCAACGTGGACGGCAGGGTGGCGCTGTTGCGCTACGCCCAGGAAAAAGGATTGGTCTAGCAGCGACCATGCGCACATGCGTCCACATCCCCTCTCCCTCTGGGAGAGGGCCAGGGTGAGGGGAGATGCCAAGGGCAAGATGCCGGCAGCAGGGCAGCGCCCTCACCCGCCCTTCGGGCACCCTCTCCCGGAGGGAGAGGGAACTAACAGAAGAATCATTCCATCCTGACAATGGTCGCCCCCACAGGCATAAAATATCCGTTCTACCCATAACCCCCTTCACTTCGTGAATATTTTTCTCACCTGATTCATTTTCTCCTCTTGCAATAAAACATCTTTCTACTAAAATAGAACATACTGCCAGTTCTGGTTCACGCGCCAAAGAGTCCACCGTTTCGCTGTCAGCAAGGGGAGGCCGGGATGAGCACGACGAGAACAGAGCGTAGCAAGGACACACAGGGAGAGTCCCTGCACCATGAGGACCTCTCCATCAGCCAGATCCTGAAGGAGCGCGGCGTCTCCCGACGCGACTTCCTGAAGTTCTGCTCAACGGTCACGGCGGCCCTGGCGCTGCCACCTTCCTTCGCCCCGTCCGTGGCCCAGGCGCTGGACGAGGTGAAACGCCCCCCCCTGGTCTGGCTCGAATTCCAGGGCTGTACCGGCGACAGCGAGGCGCTGTTGCGCTCCGCCAACCCCACCGTCGCGGAGATCGTCCTCGACATCCTCTCGGTCGACTACCACGAGACCATCATGGCCGCGGCGGGACACCAGGCCGAGGCCGCCCTGGACAAGACCATCACCGACTACAAGGGGAAATACTTCGCCGTCATCGAGGGGTCCATCCCGATGAAGGACGGCGGGATCTACGGCTGCGTCGGGGGCAAGTCCAACCTGGAGCGCGCCCGCCAGGTCTGCGGCGGCGCCGCGGCCACCATCGCCATCGGCAACTGCGCCTCCTACGGCGGCATCCCCGCGGCCGCCCCCAACCCGACCGGCGCGGTGGGGGTCAAGGAGGCGGTCCCGGGCGCCACGGTGATCAACCTCCCCGGCTGCCCCTGCAACGCCGACAACCTGACCGCCACCATCGTGCACTACCTGGTCTTCAACAAGATCCCCGCCCTCGACGGCCACGGCCGCCCCCTGTTCGCCTACGGCAAGCGCATCCACGACAACTGCGAGCGGCGCCCGCACTTCGACGCCGGGCAGTACGTGGAGAAGTGGGGTGACGACGGGCACCGCAGGGGGTACTGCCTCTACAAGATGGGGTGCAAGGGCCCCGCCACCTTCCACAACTGTCCCACCCAGCGCTACAACGAGAAGACAGCCTGGCCCATCGGCTCGGGTCACCCCTGCGTCGGCTGCGCCGAGCCCCAGTTCTGGGACGTCATGTCCCCCATGTACCGCAGGCTCCCCAACGTGCCGGGCTTCGGCATCGAGCACACCGCCGACGCCATCGGCCTGGGGCTGGCCGCCGGCGCCGCGGGCGCCTTCGTGGTGCACGGAGCACTTTCCGCCATGAGAAAGGACAAGGAACCGGGCGAGGACGCCAAGGAGGACTAAGATGAGCAAGATCGTTGTCGACCCGATCACCAGGATCGAAGGGCACCTGCGCGTCGAGGCGGAAGTCTCCGGCGGCAAGATCAGCAACGCCTGGGTTTCCGGCACCATGTTCCGCGGCATAGAGACCATCCTCAAGGGGCGCGACCCGCGCGACGCCTGGTACTGGACCCAGCGCTTCTGCGGCGTCTGTACCACGGTGCACTCCATCGCCTCCATCCGCGCCGTCGAGGACGCGCTGAAGATCCCGGTCCCCCCCAACGCGCAGCTGATCCGCAACATCATCATCGCCATCCAGAACACCCAGGACCACGTGATCCACTTCTACCACCTGCACGCCCTGGACTGGGTGGACATCACCTCGGGCCTCAAGGCCGACCCGGTCAAGACCGCTCAATTGGCCGCCTCCATCTCGGACTGGCCCAACAACTCGCCCACCTACTTCAAGGCCGTGCAGGACAAGGTGAAGGCCTTCGTCGGCTCCGGGCGGCTGGGCCCCTTCGCCAACGCCTACTGGGGGCACCCCGCCTACAAGCTCCCCCCCGAGGCGAACCTGATGGCCACCGCCCACTACCTGGAGGCGCTGGAGTGGCAAAAGGACATCATCAAGATCCACGCCATCCTGGGGAGCAAGAACCCGCACCCGCAGACCTTCCTGGTGGGAGGGATGTCGATCCCCATCGACCCGGACTCGCAGAACGCCTTGAACGCCGACAAGCTGATCGAGGTGAAGCGCCTCTTGCACAAGGCCCAGGAATTCGTGGAGAAGGTCTACATCCCGGACCTCCTGGCAGTCGCCTCCTTCTACAAGGATTGGGCGGGGATCGGCGCCGGGGTCGGCAACTACATGTGCTACCCCGAGTTCCCGGACGCCAACGGCAAACCGTGGCTCCCCGGCGGCGCCATCCTGAACCGGGACATCTCCAAGGTGGTTCCCTTGGACCAGAAGAAGATCACCGAGCACGTCGAGCACTCCTGGTACCAGGATGCGGGGAGCGAGGGAAAGGGTCTGCACCCGTGGGAGGGCTCCAGCGAGCCCAACTATACCGGCCCCAAGCCCCCCTACCAGTACCTCGACACGGACAAGAAGTACTCCTGGGTCAAGGCGCCGCGCTACGAGGAGAAGCCGATGGAGGTCGGGCCGCTCTCCCGCGTGCTGGTCGCCTACGTCTCCGGGCACAAGGAGACCAAGGCGGCGGTGGACCTGGTGCTCAAGAAACTCGGCGTCGGCCCCGAGGCCCTCTTCTCCACCCTGGGCAGAACCGGCGCCCGCGGCATCGACTGCCTGGTCATCGCCCAGCAGGCCCCCAAGTGGCTGGACGAGCTGATCGGCAACATCGCCAAGGGTGACCTGAGGATCCACTCGAACGAGCTCTGGGACCCGGCCACCTGGCCGGCCGAGGCGCACGGCTACGGCTGGCACGAGGCGCCCCGCGGCGGCCTCGGGCACTGGATCAAGATCAAGGACCAGAAGATCCTCAACTACCAGGCGGTGGTCCCCTCCACCTGGAACGCCTCGCCGCGCGACGCCAAGGGGCAGGCGGGGCCCTACGAGGCCGCCCTCTTGGGCACGCCGGTCGCGGACCCGGAAAAGCCGCTCGAGATCCTGCGCACCATCCACTCCTTCGACCCCTGCCTGGCCTGCGCCGTGCACGTTCTCGACGCCACCGGCAGGGAGATGGTCAGGGTGAAGGCATCCTAGAGGAGGTGGGCCATGTCGGATGTTTGCAAGGTCAAGCAGTACGTCTGGGAACTGCCGCTGCGCTGGTTCCACTGGATCAACGTGCTCGCCATCGTCATCCTGTCGGGGACCGGGTTCCTGATCGGGCACCCGGTGACTCTGGGGGCCAGCGCCAGCGACTACGCCATGGGATGGATCCGCCTGATCCACTTCGTCGCGGCCTACGCCTTTACCGTGAGTGTCGCCTCGCGCGTGGTGTGGGCCTTCATCGGCAACGAGCACGCCAGCTGGCGCGCCTTCTTCCCCATGTACAGCGCCAAGGGGCGGGAAAAGCTGCGGCACATGATACGCTACTACACGCTGCAGACGCACGAGGTGCCCGAGATCGTGGGACACAACCCGCTGGCGACCACCGCCTACTTCGTGCTGTTCCTGATCTACCTGGCCATGATCCTCACCGGTTTCGCCATGTACGCCACCCACGCGCCGGGCGGGATCATGTTCAAGTCGCTCGGCTTCATGTACTCTCACTTCACCCTGCAGGGGATGCGCCTGGCCCACCATTTCGGCATGTGGCTCATCTTCGGCTTCGTCATCAACCACATCTACAGCGCCTGGCTCATGGACATCAAGGAGCACGGCGGGGAAATTTCCAGCATGTTCAGCGGTTACAAGTTCACCGTCAAAAAAGGAGAATAGTCCCGTCATCCCCTCTCCCCGCGTGAGGGCACCCGAGCACCCCCCTCGCCTGCCCCTGTTGCCGAGGGCGAGGGGACTGCGACTACCTAAACAGCAAGGAGAACGAAACGTGACGGCACAATCGATGAAGAACGCACCGAAGGTACTGGTGCTTGGGGTAGGAAACGTGGTGATGGGGGATGACGGCGTCGGCATCCGGGTGGTGCAGCAGTTGCAGCGCGAGTACACCTTCCCCAAGGGCGTGGAGATCGTGGACGGCGGCACGCTGGGGCTCGACCTCCTCCCGGTGCTGGAGGGGAGGAGCCACCTGATCATGGTGGACGCCGTGGAAACGGGCAAGGAGCCCGGAACCTGCGTGCGCCTTTCCGGCGAGGAGCTCCCGATCGCGCTGGAGACCAAGGTCTCGCCGCACCAGATGGGGCTCAAGGACCTCCTCTCCGTCGCGCGGCTCATGGGGCAGGCGCCGGGCAAGATGGTGCTGATCGGCGTGCAGCCGGGGAGCATCGAGATGGGGACCGAGCTCACCCACGAGGTGTCGCTGCAGGTGGAAACCATGAAGGGGGCGGTGCTGAAGGAGCTCTCCGCCTTCGGCGTCCAGTGCCGCCCCGTTACCCGCACCGTCAACGTCTGCCGGGATTAACCGCCATGCCGGTACGCACGACTACTCCTCCCCAAGCTCCTCCCCCCGGAGGGGGGACCGTGGGCAGGCAGGGATCAGGCGCGGGGCGCTGGCCGCTGTCCGCCCGCCCCATCGCCACCTGCCTCGCCGCGGCCCTGCTCCTGAGCGGCTGCACCGAACCGCCGCAAGCCGACTCGCCTCCGGTGGCTACCGAACGCGGCGCCCAGCTCTTCAAGGAACGCTGCGCCCCCTGCCACCCCGACGGCGGCAACGTCCTCAACCCGAAGAAAACCCTGCACGGCGGCGTGCTGGCCGACAACGGCATCACCACGCCCGCCGGGATCGTGGCCAGGATGCGCGCCCCCGGGCCGGGGATGACCCGCTTCGACCAGGCCGCCATCCCTGATGCCGACGCCCGCCTCATCGCCGAGTACATCCTCGCCACCTACCGCTGAGCCCCCGCCAGCTTTCTGAACCGGCGTACGGTAGTCCCCCCTCTCCACCTGGGAGAGGGTTGGGGTGAGGGCGTCGCAAGCGGCGTAACTCTTCCTTCGTGGCATCTCCCTCACCCGCCCTTCGGGCACCCTCTCCCGGAGGGAGAGGGGATGTGGACGTGCGAGGCGGAGGCTGGGAGGGGGAGGCCAGTGCCGCATCAGCTTGCAGTTGCCCCTTTTCCCGGCAGTCTCCGCTGCCCGCCCCCCGCGTCTCTCCCGCCAAGCTCCCGCCATTATTGCGGATAACGAGCTTCAGGCGAATGTGGCACGCCTCATGTACTTCCTGATTCATCCCATTCCCGTCACAGAAAGGAGCATGTTATGAACACGGCAAGGTTCCTGGCTGCAGTGGTCTTTTTGGTCCCACTGTTGCTCTCAGCACCGGCCCGCGCCGGGGAGATCACCATCTCGGCCGCCGCCAGCCTCAAGGAAGCGGTCAACGAAATCGCGGACGGCTACAGTCGCAAGCACCCCGGCACCAGGATCGTCAGGAACTACGGCGCCTCCGGCACCCTGGCCAAGCAGATAGAAAGCGGCGCCCCCGCCGACATCTTCATCTCCGCCAACGAACAGTGGATGGCCTACCTCAAAGAGCGCCGGCTGGTCTCCTCCAGCGTGAACCTGGCCCGCAACACCCTGGTCTTTGCCGGCAGCACCGGCAAAAGGGTCACCGGCATGCGCGACCTCGCCGCCTTGGGCAGGATCGCCCTCGGGAGCCCCACGAGCGTCCCCGCCGGCGGGTACGCTGCGGAGGCCATCAGGAATGCAGGTCTCGAGGGGGAGTTGCGCGGGAAACTGGTGTTCACCAAGGACGTCCGGGAGAGCATGATGTACGCGGAACGCGGCGAGGTGGAGGGGGCCTTCGTCTACCGCAGCGACGCGCTGCTGGGGAAGCGGGCGCGCATCCTGTTCACCGTGCCGCAGCAGCTCTACCCGCGCGTGACCTACCCGATGGCGCTGACCGCCTCCGCGACCGGCAAGGGCGAGGCCGCCGCTTTCTTCCGCTACCTGCAACAACCCGAGTCAGTCACGGTCTTGAAGAAACACGGGTTCACATTGTAGGCGCACGTCTGACTGAAGTTAGGGAAGATTGGAACAATATCAGCCTCGTGCTGGGCACTATAAACCCCTTTTTTCAAACAACTATGGCTGCAACCACATACAGCAAAAAATTTATTTGAGAGAATCAAATTATCTGATAATAATGTTCCCAAACTTAGACAAATTGATCCAGCCCGTACCGCAACAAGAAGAGGGCCAGAATGGCAACGAAAGACAGTACTCCTTCCAGCACGCCCCCCCCGGGCAGAGGCTCGGCCGGTTCCAAAGGGCAGGGTCCTCCCCTTGAGCAGATGCTGGCAGACCACTACCTGAAAATCCTGGCCCAGGCGCCGGTACTGATCTGGCGCGCCAACACCAGGGCGGAGTGCGACTGGTTCAACGACACCTGGCTCTCGTTTACCGGCCGGACCATGGAACAGGAATACGGCAACGGGTGGGCCGAGGGGGTGCACCCGGAAGACCTGCAGCGCTGTGTGGCTATCTGGCTGGGGGCCTTCGACAAGCGGGAAAGCTTCGAGATGGAGTACCGCCTGCGCCGTCACGACGGGGAGTACCGGTGGATCCTGGACATCGGCCGCCCCATGCAGGCCGTGGATGACAGCTTCGCCGGCTATATCGGCTACTGCTTCGACATCACCGACCGCAAAAAAGCGGAGATGGAGCTGGTGCTGGCCCGGGAGAGCGCGGAAGCGGCCAACCGGGCCAAGAGCGACTTCCTCGCCAACATGAGCCACGAGATCCGCACCCCGATGAACAGCATCATGGGGATGTCGCAGCTGCTTGCCTTCACCGAGCTGACCCCGGAGCAGCAGGAGTACGTGGACGGCATCCTGGCCTCCTCCGAGGGGCTCCTGGCGATCATCAACGACATCCTCGACCTGTCCAAGGTGGAGGCCGGCAAGATCGACCTGGAACTGCACAGCTTCAGCATCAGGCGCAGCATCAACGAAGTCGTCAAGGCGCAGATGAGCGCCGTCGTGGCAAAGGGTCTGTTCCTGCGCCCCGAGATCGCCGGGGACGTCCCCGACACCCTGGTGGGGGACCAGTTGAGGCTGAAGCAGGTGCTGCTGAACATCGTCGGCAACGCCATCAAGTTCACCAACGAAGGGGGCGTCACCGTCTCGGTCACGGTCCGGGAGGATCGGGGCGAGGTCGTCGACCTCGAGATCACCATCACCGACAGCGGCGTCGGCATTACCGCCGAGGCCATCGACCGCATCTTCTCCCCATTCGGCCAGGAGGACAGTTCCACCACGCGCAAGTACGGCGGCACCGGGCTCGGGCTCTCCATCAGCAGCAAGCTGGTCGAGTTGATGGGGGGGCGGATCTGGGCCGAAAGCCGCAAGAACGCCGGGAGCAGCTTCCGCATGGTGATCCCGTTTCTGCGCTCTGAAGAGCAACTGGCTCCTCGCCCCCCCTCCAGGAGCGAGGCAAGGCCCCTGTGGGAGGGGAAGAAGCTGGACATCCTGCTGGCCGACGACCAGGAGGCCAGCCGCACCATCATGTCCCGGCTGTTGGAGCGCTTCGGGCACACGCTGCACACCGCCGCAGACGGAGAAGAGGTGCTGCACAAATGGCGTGAGCGGCGCTATGACGTCATCCTCATGGATGTGGAGATGCCGACCATGGACGGCAACGAAGCCATGCGCCGCATCAGGGAACTGGAACTGGGCTCCGGTCGCCGTACCGCCATCATCGCCCTCACCGCCCACGCACTGAAGAACCAGCAGGAGATGTTCCTGCAGCTGGGCTATGACGGCTACGTCCCCAAGCCGGTCGAGCTCGCGTCACTGCTGCAGGAACTGAAGCGCTGCCTGCCGTCCTGCGCCGTCCGCCAGGATGTCCCCTCCGCCCCCGTCCCCCCCCCGGCGGTGGAGTCTGTTGACATCGACAGACTTGCCGACATACTTAGCTCCGTGGTGCCGCTGTTACAGCAAAGGAACATGATGGTCATGGACAAGGTTAACACCCTTGCCGATGCTGTTCCCGAGTTTCCCATGCTGTCTCAGTTGAACCAGCAGATCAAGCAGTTCGATTGCACCCGTGCGTTACAGACAGTGCAACGACTGTGCGATGAGCTGAACATCCGGCTCGATCGACCTCTGTAGCAGAACTTCCCGTCACACTGAGGGCGTGGTGACAAAAAAAACCATTCTCGTCGTAGACGACATTGTAGAAAATCTCATCATCCTCTACAAGGTGCTCCGTGCCGAGTACGAAGTCATCGGCGCCAACAGCGGCCAGGAAGCGCTGCGCCTGGTGCACGCGGCGGCTCCGGACCTGATCCTCTTGGATATCATGATGCCGGAAATGGACGGCTACGAGGTGTGCCGGCAGCTGAAGCAGGAGCCGCGCCTGCACGACATTCCGGTCATCTTCATCTCCGCGCTCTACGAGGAGGTCGACGAGACCCGCGGCTTCGAGATGGGGGCGGTCGATTTCATCACCAAACCGGTGAAGCCGGCAATCCTGGCCCGGCGCATGGCGGTGCACCTGGAGCTGAAGGCACGCAAAGAGGCGCTGCAGCGGCAAAACGAGGAACTGCAGGCCGCCCTGTCCAGGGTGAAGGAGCTTTCCGGGCTACTCCCCATTTGCATGACCTGCAAGAAGATCCGTGACGACCAGGGTTACTGGAACCAGTTGGAGTCCTACATCTCGGAACACTCGGAGGTACTGTTCAGCCACAGTTATTGCCCGGACTGCGCAGCCATCGCCATGAAGGAGTTCATCAAGTAAGCTGCTCTTTCTGGCAGTGCCTCTTTCGAACTTTCCCCTTACCCCCTTCCTTTTCCCTCATTGACAGCTTTCCCTAATCATCTATTAGAATACTGTGACAACATCCCGTGACGCTCGTGTAAGGATCTTATCTCTGACAGTGCGGGTAACCACCACCTGATGAAATACACCATCGCGCAACTTCTCGACATACCGAAGCTGCAAACCATCCTCGACAGCCTGTACGAGGTATCCGGCATTCCTTCGGCCATCATCGACCTGGAAGGGAACATCCTGACCGGCTCCGGGTGGCAGGACATCTGCACCAAGTTCCACCGCGCCAACCCCACCACCGAGAAGTTCTGCATCGCAAGCGACCAGAAGATCACCAGCGGCCTGCAGGACCAGCAGCGCCACGTCCAGATCACCTGTCCCCAGGGGCTTACCGATACCGCCACGCCCCTGCTGATAGAGGGGGAACACCTGGCCAACATCTTCACGGGCCAACTCTTTCTGCACCCTCCCGATCGGCAGCATTTCCTGCTCCAGGCCGACAAGTACGGTTTCGAAACAGCATCCTACCTGCTGGCAATGGAGCGGGTCCCGGTCATCAGCCAGGACAAGCTGGACCAGAACCTTTCCTTCATCGCCAACCTGACCGAACTGCTCGCCATACAGGGGCTGACCCAGCTGAGATCGCTCGAGGTCCAGGAGTGCCTGCGCGAGAACGAGGAGCGCGTGCAGCAGATCATCGCCTCGGCCCAGGAAGGGATCATCGTCTACGACTGCGGGCTGCGCTTCCAGGTCTGGAACCGTTACATGGAGCAGATGTCGGGCTACCGCGCCGAGCAGGTCATCGGCAAGCGTCCGGGGGACGTCTTTCCCATGCTGGAGCGGGCGGGGGTGGTGGAGAGGCTCAAGCGGGTGCTGGCCGGCGATGACGTGAGCTCCGGGGAGGTCGAACTGGAACTTCCCGGTTCGGGACGCTCCATCTGGCATGCGGACACCCTGGCTCCCCTGAAAAACGCAGGCGGCGAGATCGTCGGCGTCATCGCCACGGTGCGTGACATCACCGAGCGCAAGCACACCGAGGAACAGCTGCGCCAGGCGCTGAAGATGGAATCGGTGGGGAGGCTCGCGGGCGGGGTGGCGCACGACTTCAACAACATGCTCACCGTCATCCTGGGACAGGCGCAACTGGCCCAGATGAAGATCACCCCTGACCATGAGCTGTGGCAGTCGCTCGAGCAGATCACGACAGCCGCGCAGCGCTCCGGCCAGATCACCCGGCAGCTGCTCGCCTTCTCCCGCAAGGAGATCATCGATCCCCGTCCGGTGGACCTGAACCAGCTCGTGGGCGAGGCGCAGAAGACGCTGCTGCGGCTCATCGAGGAGAGCATCACGCTGAACTTCTGTCCCGGGGCCGACCTGTGGAGCGTGAAGATGGATCCGTCCCAGGTCGACCAGGTGCTGGTGAACCTCGCCGTCAACGCCCGCGACGCCATGCCCGACGGCGGGCTCCTCTCCATCCACACCGAAAACGTGCACCTGAGCCAGAAAAGCTGCCAGTACCTGCGCGACGCCTTGCCCGGCGACTACGTGCAGCTGGTGGTGAGCGACACGGGTGTGGGGATGGGCGAGGAGGTGCTGGAGCACATCTTCGAGCCCTTCTACACCACCAAGGGGCTGGGCAAGGGGACCGGGCTGGGGCTCGCCACCGTGTACGGCATCGTCCGGCAAAACGGGGGCTTCATCAACGTCTACTCGGAGGTCGGCCACGGCACCTCCTTCAAGATCTACCTCCCCCGCAGCAGCAGTGCCGCGCCGGCGGAAGCCCAGAGGAGATGCACCGACGTCCGGATCGGCACCGGGACCGTGCTGCTGGTCGAGGACAACGACATGGTGCGCACGGTGACCAGGTCCTACCTCGAGGAACTGGGGTATCGGGTGATAGTCGCCGACACCCCCCGGCACGGGATCGACATCTGCACCAGCAGGGCGAACAGGATCGACCTGGTGCTGACCGACGTCATCATGCCCGGGATGAGCGGCAGCGACATGGTCCACGAGATCAAGGGCAGTTTCCCGGAGGTGAAGGTGCTGTTCATGTCCGGCTACACGGCCGACCTGGTGGCGCGCAGCGGTGTCGTCGAGGAAGGGATGCACTTCATCCAGAAACCGTTCGACATCAGCACCCTTTCCGTGAAGATCGAGGACACCTTCCTCTCCGACGACTGAGGCCGTCCCTCAACGTTTTCCCGACCGGCGGGGCGCTCTTTGAACCTGCCGGTTTTTTTTGTTGACTTTAGTTGGTCGTCAAACTAAGTTCCCATCTCATGGAAACTCGCAACATCGCCACCATCATCAGCGACACCCGCGCCGGGATCAACCGCTACCTGCTCCAGGAGCTCAAACGCCTGGGGATCGAGGGGCTGGCGCCGTCGCACGGCGCCATCCTGTACCACCTCTTCACCAACGAGCAGGTCACCATGAAGGACCTGGCCAAGGCGGTGCGCCGGGACAAGTCGACGGTGACCGCCCTGGTGGGAAAGCTGGTCGCCAACGGCTACGTGGACAAGGAGAGCAGCACGCTGGACCAAAGGACCGTGTACGTCCGGCTCTCGCAGCGGGGCCAGGCCTTGCAGCCGGTCTTCGAAGAGGTCTCGCGCAACCTGATCGACCAGATGTGGCGCGGCGTCGACGAGGCCGAACAGCGGGAACTGGTGCGCCTGCTGAAGAAGATCCGAGCCAACCTCCCCTAGCCTTCATCCCCTTGCATCCCCCCTCGTCCCTGGTATTCCCCCTTTGTCCGTTATATCCCCTTCATCCCCTTCATCCCTGTTAAACAGGCTTTTCAACGCGCTCCGACGGAGCAGGGCGAATTATTATTCGCCCCTACAGCTGTTGGCACCCCTCGTTGTTGCCAAGCACGTAAACTCAGCTACTGTTCTACCTTGTTTCACGAAATGAGAACTCTGCCGGTGGCCCGGCCGCCGGCGCAGGAGGTGCGGCGATGGCATACAGTCCCTGGATCGGAAACCTCAAGGTGAACGGGCGCTGGGGGAACTACGGCACGGTGAAACTGCTGCTGGACGAAACGACGGGCGGCGCCACGGCGCCACAGCTCCAGGTCACGGTGGAGATCGCGGCCCAGGGTACAGCGCCGGAACAGTTCGAAGTCGAGATCTTCAGCAACCTGAACCGCCGCGACTTCGTCAAGACCCACGAGCCGCTCGCCGACTCCGGCGGCCCCACCTCGTACTGGATGCCCTACCGGATGTCGTTTCAGGGCGACTCTTTCGACAACCTGGTCTTCGGCCTCACCCTGCCGGTGGAGAAGTGCGGCGCCTACCGCATCACCGCCCGCTACCGCGCCACCGGCTCCGACACCTGGTGGTGGCACAACGACTTCCCCCCCTGGCCGGACCTGCCCCTGCAGCGCGACTGTGCCGTGGTGGTTTCTCCCCGCAAGGCAGCCGACGCGTGCCTGTACGAGGCCAACGCGCTCACCGTGGAGGCGCTGGCCGGCGGTTCCTACGAGAACCGCAGCACCCTGGACGACTTCCTCTCCACCCACGACTTCGACGGCTTCAACCCCTTCCAGCTCACCTACGTCACCAAGGAGCTCGGCTTCAACACGCTCTGGCTCATGCCGGTCTTCCCCAACACGCAGTGGCGCTGGGACCGCCAGAAGTGGGATTGGGCCGCCAACGACAACCCGGGGAGTCCCTACTCGTCGCGGGACTACTGGAGCATCAACCGGTGGCTCGCCGACAACGCTGCGCCGGCGCGCGCCCTCGAGCTGTTCCAGATCCTGTTCCGGGAGGCGGGCGCCGTGGATCTGGACGTGTTCGTGGATCTGGCCTTCAACCACGCCGGCCGCGACGTCATCTACGGGTCAGGCGCGGTGGACCTGGGATTTTGCACCATGCAGGAGCAGGAAGAGTGGGTCCGGCAGCATCGCCCTTCCTGGTGCACCCGCGGCACCGCCTTCGTCGACGGGCACAGCGTCCCCTACTACCGCGAGGCCGCCCACTCCGACTTCGAATGTGCCGTCTGGGCGCCGACGGACCGCCTCAACGAGCACATCTGGGACGACGCCAACGTGGACTGGTTCTTCGGCGACTACTCTGCCTTGGGCCCCAAACCGGGGCGGGCTACCGATTATTGGGGCAACCCGGTGGCCCACTGGGACCCGACGGGGAACGCCGAGGACGAGCGCGACCTTTTCTACACCGACCTCGGCTCCGCAAGCGACACGGAGCAGCTCTGGCAGTACTTCGGCTACATCCTCCCCTACTGGATCGAGAAGAGCGGCGGCAAGCTGGCCGGCATCCGCGCCGACTTCGCCCAGGGGCTCCCCAACCAGCTCTGGGAGTACATCGTCAACCGCACCAGGAAGGCGCGCTGGGACTTCATCTTCCTGGCCGAGGTGCTCGACCCGGACGTGATCCAGTACCGGCTGAACCGGGTCTTCGACGTCCTGACCACCAAGGACCACCACCTGTACCGGATGAACGCGGTGAGGATGACCGACCTGTTCCACTCGCTGGAGGCGGAAAGCGCCCTGTTCGGCGGCGAGGCGCTGGTCATGCACAACGGCTCCAGCCACGACGAGGTGGACAACGACGACAAGTGGGCCATGATGGCCCGCTACGCCGTGACCGCCTCGATGTACGGCTGCCCGATGGTCTTCATGGGGCAGCCGCTGGGACTGGCCGACAAGCTCCCCTTCCGGGACAGCTGGGCCAACATGTACAGGGCATGGAGCGAGCACATCCCGGAGCGGGAGGCCGTGGGGCGGATGTACCTGAGGATCAACCGGGCGCGCGCGGCGACGCCGGAGTTGCGGGAGCCGAACCGGTACTTCCTGAGCCTGGTCGGGGGCGGGTTCCACGAGGAGATCTTCTCGGTGGCGCGCTGGCGCGGCGAGAGCGGGGAGAGGGACGCGGTGACGCTGGTGTTCGTCAACCTGAACGTGACCGCGGGCAACGCGGGGGTGTTCCGCCTGCCGGGGCAGATCAGGCTTTCCGGGCAGTACCAGGCGAGGAACCTGGTGGCGGACGACGCGCAGCGCGACCTGTGGCCGGCGCCGCGTGAGGCGCGGGACATCTACGACAGCGGCATCTACGTGGTCTTCACCATGGCCAACGAGGTGCAGTACCTGAAGCTGGTGCCGGTTTGATCATCCCTCAGCAGGCGGGCGGCTTCAGCCCGCCTTGCCCAGCACGAAATCGGCGATGGTGTGGGCGATCCGGTCGGAAGCGCAGCGGTCGTTGTTGAAGAGCATGTCGTAGAGGGCGGGGTCGTGGCCGTTTTGGTTCAGGAAGTCGCTGGTGAAGCGGTCGCGCACCTTCTGCTGCCGGTGCATGAGCTTCTCGGCCTCCTCCTCTTCGATGTTGAGGCGACGGGCCAGCGTGGCGATCTTGAAGGGTTCCGAGCCGTAGATCCTGAAGTGGTAGGAATGTTCCAGGTGCCTCGCCACGATGGCTCCCCCCAGGTCGAGGATGAGGACGTTGCCCTGCTCGGCAAGCGCCACCACGTGCTGTGACAGCGGCAGGAAATAGTCGTAGTTGCTCTTCCAGCGCGAGGAGAAGGTGGCCAGGATCTCGGACAGGAGCCGGTTGTTCTCGCCCAGGGTGCGCAGGATCTCCTGGGACAGGTTGTGGCGCTTGGCGACCTCCTCGATGATGGCGCGGTCGATCATGACCCATTCCTCGCCCGTCCTCTGCATCAGGATGTCGCGCAGGAGTTCGGCGGTGGGGTAGCCGGTGCAGCCGTATTCCCGGGAGATGGTGATGCAGGGGCGCGGCTTGGGCTTGGCGTGCCGCGAGGCCGCCTTCTCCTTCTGCCTGCGGTTGTACTCCTCGAGGCTCCCTATCCGCAAATCCACCGACGGTATGAACAGGTTGTCAGGCATCTCTCTCTCCTTCCGGCAGCTTGGGCCTTAGCCGCTCATCTCCTTCAGTTCCCGGATCAGGTCCACCTGGCGCTGGAAGATGAAACGGGACAGCACCCCCTCCGCCTGTGCATCGGAGCTGATGGAAAAGCGGCAGAGATCGCCGCCGTCGCCGCAGGCGACGTCCACCACGGTCGCCGGCAGTTCCAGGCGGCTCACCGTGTTGTGCAGCAGGTTGGGCATCAGCACCTTGAGCAGCACCTCGTCCCCCTTGACCAGCTGGCTCGGCTGCGCGCTCAAGGCCGAGAATCCCCCGAGGGACACATCCAGCGCCTGCGCCGCCACCGTGCGCCCCGCGACGGTTATCTCCGCCTCACAGGGAGGATCCAGTTCCAGTCGCAGCGAGGCGCGCTGTTCCGCCATCAGGTCCACGTAGCTGAAGTTGTGCAGCGAGGCCATCATGCGCCGCACGTCCGCGTCCTTCACGTCGGCCAGCAGGGTATGGCTGAAGGTGCCGCACTTGATGCAGGTCCGCCCGGAGAGCCCCAGGGCCACGGCCTGCTGCGGGTGCACGTCCAGCTCCAGTATCTGCCCGCTCACCTCCACCAGGGTGGCCGGATAGCTGATCGGCAGCCCCTTGTAGTAGTTCAGCAGTTTCACCCTGGTCCCCGCGCCGCTCTTGATGATATCCCTGAAGCCCGAGAGTATCTCCGCCGAGTCATGTTCCAGAGAGTTCTGCACCGTAGGCCGATAGAAGTTAGGTTCCATGTCGGGTCCCTTCCGGCTTCAGAGCAGGCCGTGCCGCTGCAGGATCGCCATCAGGTCCGCCCGCGCCACCGGCTTCACCAGGTAATCGGAGCAGTCGCCATCCCACATCGCCTCTTCCATGTTGGCGGGGGAATTGAGGGCGGTGGTCATGACGATCACGCTCTTTTTGCCCGCAGGTCCCTGTTCCTGTTCCGCCCGGCGCATCAGCTTCAGGGCCTGCTGCCCGTCCATTTCCGGCATGACGATGTCGAGCAGCACCAGGTCGAAAGGGGCGCCCTGCTGCAACGCCGAGGTGAAGCGCTCCACCCCTTCCCGGCCGTTGACCGCGGTCGCGATGTCCGCCACCCCCTGCAGAAACATAATGAGCCCCTCACGCAGAAATTCGTTGTCCTCGATGATCAAGCACTTCATCTCTCTCCCCTGTCCGCCAGCCGCGGTGGCGAAGCGACCGGTATCAATGCGGATCCGGATCGGGACGGCTGCCGGTCCTGGTTAGCTTATCGGCACTTGTTAATTAAGCTTGAAGAGGACTCAGGCTGTTTTTTTCATGTGAGCCCCTGCCCCGGCCCGGCCTCCTCCTCGAGTGCGCGGCGCACCGCCTCCTCGAATCCGGTCAGGGGAATGGGAAGGATCTTCCTGATCTCCTGGTCGTGGCAGATGACCTCGTTGCCCAGCCCCTCGATGAGCGGCATGGAGATGGACGGCTTCACCGGCGTGATGAGCCAGACCCAGTAGGAGGATAGCTTCGGGGTCAGCAGGGGGACCGGGATGATCTTGATGAACTTCTTTTCCACCTCGGCGAAGCGCTCCATCATGTCCCGGTAGGAGAGCAGTTCCGGCCCGCCGATGTCGTAGGTATGCCCGGCGGTGCGTGCGTCCTTCAGACACCCCACCAGGTAGGCAATCACGTCCTGTACCGCGATGAACTGACACCTGGTGGAGACCCAGCGCGGCGTGATCATGACCGGCAGCCGCTCCACGAGGTAACGGATCATCTCGAAGGAGGCGCCCCCCGCGCCGATGATGACGGCGGCCCTCAGGTAGGTGGTCTGGAAGGCGCCGCGCATCAGTATCCTGGCCACCTCCAGGCGGCTCGCCAGGTGTTCGGAGAGCTGGTCCCCCTCCTCCCCGAGCCCCCCCAGGTAGATGACCCGCTTCACCCCCTGCATCTCCGCCGCCGCCACGAAGTTCTCCGCCGCCTGGCGGTCGCGCTGCTCGAATCCCGCGCGCTCCCCCCCCATGGCGTGCACCAGGTAGTAGGCCGTCTCGATGCCCCGCAGCGGCGCGAGCAGCGAATTGCGCTGCAACATGTCCCCCTGCGCCACCTCCACCTGCGGCGGGAAAGCGACGTCGAGCCTGCGCACCAGGCACCGGACCGGGATCCCTTCCGCCGCCAGGGCGTCCACCAGCCTCCTCCCGATAAAACCGGTGGCGCCGGTGATCAGTACCTTCGCTTTTGCGTTCTCTGTCTCAGTCACGGTTTTCTCCGCTGGCAAAGTTCTATGACAGGTAGGGACTGAATCAGTTTAGGGCCTGTACAGTCAAAGTCAACACCGTGGCAGGCTGTGGCGCACCGGTACGGGGCATACAGTTTGCCGCTTTAAAACCTGCTCTGCATCCATTATCATTGCTACTCGGACCGCAGCCACCTCACCGGTCCTCAACTAACCCTATCGAAGGAGCATCGTCATGAGAGTCATGGTTGATCTGTGCATCGTCCCGCTGGGTGTCGGCGTTTCCCTTTCCAGCTACATCGCGGCCTGCGAGAAGGTGCTCAACGAGGCAGGGCTGAAGATCGCGCTGCATTCCTACGGGACCAACATCGAGGGGGAGTGGGACGAAGTCTTCGCCGCCATCAAGCGCTGCCACGAGACCGTCCACGCCATGGGCGCCCCGCGCATCACCACCACGGTAAAACTGGGCACCCGCACCGACCGGGAACAGACCATGGAGGACAAGATCAGGAGCGTGAAAGAGAAGATGTAAAGGAGAACAACAGCAGGGCCCGCACCTGCCGCCCGCTTGCAAAGAACGCACGGCGCAATATATTTGCACAGTCCCGGCGCTTTCAGCCCGGTACGTCAGCTCGTCAATCCGTTACTTCAGGAGGTGCGCCTATGTCGAAGAAACTGGTGGTGTGCTTTGATGGGACCTGGAACAAGCCGGACGATGGCAGCGACGGCAAGGACACCAACACCAACGTCGAGAGGCTCTTCGTCTCCATTGCCGGCGTCGATGCCCGCGGTTACTCCGGCGGCGACCTGACCGCCGGCACGCTGAAGTGGTACGACTCCGGCGTGGGCACCAAGTGGTTCCAACACATCCGCGGCGGCGCCTTCGGGTACGGGCTGTCGCTCAACATCCGGGAGGGGTACAAGTTCCTGATCGACAACTACGACCCCGGCGACGAGATCTACGTCTACGGCTTCAGCCGCGGCGCCTATACGGCCAGGAGCATGGTGGGATTGATCAGGAACTCCGGCCTCCTTGACCGGAACAGGATTCTCCGGGTCCAGTCCGGCGCGGACGAGAAATACCCGGACTGGCCCCGTCCGACGCTGGAACAGTTCAAGAAGATGCATCCCGACGACATCCCCCACGTCATGGACGCCTACCAGCTGTACCGCAACCACGACGGCAGCGCCGATACCGATTTCGCCGTGAGTTTCCGGGAGCAGTTCGCTCACCCCGACGTGAAGATCAGGCTGCTCGGGGTCTGGGACACCGTCGGCGCTCTCGGCATCCCCTTCAAGGTCTTCGAATCCTTCAACGCCGAACATTACAAGTTCCACGACCAGGAGCTGAGCGCCATCGTGGAAAATGCCTTTCACGCCATCGCCATCGACGAACACCGGGAAAACTTCGACGTGACCATCTGGAATCCCCAACAGAAGGTGAACCAGGTCATGGAGCAGGTCTGGTTCGCGGGCGCCCACGCCGATGTCGGGGGTGGCTATGACGTACCGGAGCACCCCCTTGCCGACGCGTCGCTGGCATGGATGCAGAGGAAGAGCCTTCTGGGCGGCAGCGGCCTTACTTTCAACACGCTGCAGTCGGTGAATGAAGAGAGGATCAAAAAAGCACAGCCGACCGATTCCTACCGGGAGTTTATGGGCGGCATGTACCGCATTGTGAAGGACCGGTATTACCGGAAGATGGGGGTGACGGAGTTCGGCAACGAGTTCTGCAGCTCCATCTGCGGCCAGATCACCGGATATGCCCCCAAGAACCAGGGCTACATCACCATCAAGCTGGAGCTGCCGGCCCCTCAGCAGTGACGGCTGATCCGGCAGACGTTGTGCGTATCGGCTTCCCACCATAGAGCCCTTCCCGAAGGAGGGGGACTGGCTCCGCCAGGTGCCTGTCCCCTTATTGCTTGGGAACGGTGTCTGAGCAGAAAGAAGCGTTCCGCTAAAGGGACAGGCACCTAATGGAGCCTGTCCCTTCTGCTACATGCGCCCCCTTTGCGAAAGGGAGACTGGTGGGATTGTTTTTTCAGGAAGTACAACGTCTGCGGGGCAGGTTACGGCATCTCCACCGAGAGCATTTCTATCTCGAAGAAGACGTCCTGGCCGGCGGGGAGGGGTTCCCGGTAGTCGCGCCTGCCCAGGGAGAGGGAGACGTCGCCGCCCAGGCCGGGGCCGAAATCATAGGCGACGCCGGGGGCGCGATCGGTCGAGAAGGCGAAGTGGGATCCCAGGGGAAAGGGGAAGAGATTGGCTTCGTTGGCAGGCACGCGGATGACGCGGTGATCGCCGCGGGCCATCCCCATCAGCCCCTGCTCCAGGGCCGGCGGAACGCGCCCCGCTCCCACCACGAACTCGAGGGTGTTGTGCTCGCCGACGAGGTAAACCCTGCCGTCATCGAGCCTGCACTTGTACCTGATGTTGATCCGTTTGCCGGGTTCGGTTTCCATGGGGCACCGCCTTGTTTGGGTTGGGGCCAGAAACCAGAATATAGTAGCAAAGACATTAGCTATTTCAAATCAAGCTACGGCGGGATGCCGATCCAGGCCGCGCCGAAGACACCGGCGGAGTCGCCGAGCCCGTTTTTCAGGATCGGCGTACGCAGGTCGTTGTGGAAGGCGTAGTGGCGCACCCGCTCCACCCCGGCGTGGTACAGCTCATCGATGTTGGAAAGCCCTCCCCCCAGGACCACGGCATCCGGGTCGAGGATGGAGATGAGGCCGCCCAGGCTGCGGCCGAAATCGTCGAGGAAGGTGTTGAAGGCCAGCAGTGCCCGCTCCTCGCCCCCGCGGGCTCCGGCCACGATCTCCTCCATGGTGAGGCTGACGCCGTTGCGGGCCAAGTAGGCGGCCTCCACTCCGGATCCGCTGATCTTGGTCTCGATGCAGCCGCGGTTGCCGCAGTAGCAGGGCGCCCCGGCGGGATCGATGGCAACGTGCCCCCACTCGCCGCTGATACGGTGCGGCCCCTCGCGCACCACGCCGTCGAAGCAGATCCCGCCGCCGCAGCCGGTCCCCATGATGACACCGAACACCACCTGGTGCCCGACACCCGCGCCCTTGCGGCACTCGGCCAGGGTGAAGCAGTCGGCGTCGTTGCGCACCCCCACCCTTCGCCCCAAAAGCCGCTCCAGGTCCGCCTGGAACGGACGTCCGATGAGGCAGACCGAGTTGGCGTTGCGCACCAGACCGGTGACCGCATCCACCGAGCCCGGAATACCCACGCCCAGCGTATAGGGAGCCTGTTGTGGCAGTCGCGCCGCGAGATCGCGCACCAGCTGCGCCACCGACTCCAGGATGGCCTGGTATCCCTCGGCCAGCGGCGTGGACCGGCGCTCCCGTACCAGCACCTTGTCGAACGGGTCGAGCAGCACCCCTTCCGTCTTGGTCCCGCCGAGGTCGATGCCGATACGATATATCTCTGCTGCAACCATTGCTGCTCCTGTCACTGGATGAAGTCCCACCAGCATAAGAGAATTCGTAACAGTTAATCAAGCGTTCAAGAGTCGGCTGTTCACTGACGATACTGTTTTATCGAGACCAGCTGCCACTGACAGCGGCCTACTATTGCTTGGGAGGTCCATTATGGGACAGTTACAGAGAATCATGCTTTCATTGATCCTCGTTGTCTGGCTTGCAGGCTGTGGAGGTGGTGGTTCGCCTACGCCGCCTGCGGTGCGAGGTGTCGCCGCGACAGGCAAGGCGCTCGGCAATGCTGCGGTGACAGTCATCGACTCCCGGGGGGGCGTTAAATCAGCAACGACCTCGGCAACAGGAAGATTCAGCATCAACGTTCACGGGATGACCGCACCCTACGTGGTAAAGGTGGATGCCGGCGCGGGTCGATTCCTTTACTCCTTTGCCGACGACGTGGGCACCGCCAACGTCAACCCCTTCTCCGACCTGGTGGTCCGCTCTGCATGTGGCGGGGCCGCCGCCGAAACCTCTCACGTTGCCATCAGGGGAAACCTTGCCGGCGCCGTTGCGCAACTAAAGGCAAGGTTCGGCATCATGTTGACCACCTACCACGTGCCGGCCGCCTTCGACCCGCTGCATTCGGCCTATTCGATAGGGAACGCCCTGGATCGGCTCTTCGACGCCATTACCGTCACCGTCGCCGGCGACGGCGCATCGATAACCATAACCAACACCGCCACCGGTGCAACCATCTACCTCTCCACGATAACGTCTTCCGGCGCCTTCGGCGGTACTGTTGCCGACGCAAATGTCCCGGTGCCTTCAAGCAGGGACACCGACAACTTTACCACCACGCCCAAGGTAGCTGCCGGCTACAACGCTTCAATGGCGTTGAAGACAGACGGCACCGTGTGGGCCTGGGGCAACAACAACGAAGGTCAGCTTGGCGACGGGACCACCACCTCCCGAACCACGCCGGTACAGGTGCACGGCTTGAGCAATATCGTCGATATAAGGACCGGCGACAACACCCCCATCGCGTTGAAAAATGACGGGACCGTCTGGATTTGGGGGCGGGACCAACGTCATTTTGATCAGACGACCATGACAGTACCGACCCTCCCTATTCCGCAACAGTTGCCGGGTCTGTCTCAGGTGATTGCCATCGCCGGAGGCCACAGCCACGGGGTCGCGTTGAAAAGCGACGGCACGGTCTGGTGGTGGGGGCGGGATTCGTATCCGATAACCTCCGGGACAGCACCAGCACAAATCGCGGGGCTCACCGGGGTCAAATCCATATCCGCCTACTACGCCCTCAAGACGGATGGCACTGTCTGGACCTTGAACTTTGCGGCGACTCCGGAGCAGGTCACCGCCCTTTCCGGCATCAGTTCATTGATGGAGCTTGGGGCTGGAGCCATGGGACCAAGTGGCGGGCAGTATGCCGTAAAGTCAGACGGCACCGTCTGGAGTTTGGGGACTACCGTTGCGGAGGTCACGACCATTTCGGGAGTGACCGCCATTTCGGACTCTATTTCGAGGGGGCTCAGTTACCCGATCAAACCGATGGTGGCCTTGAAAGCGGACGGGACCGTGTGGAACTGGGGGGAAGACGAAACGGCCACACAGGTAAGCTCCCTGGCAGGAATAACCGGTATATCGGTAGGTCTTGATTATGTCCTGGCACTGGAATCGGACGGCACCATCTGGGCATGGGGCAACAATTTCAGCGGGGCATTGGGCGACGGCACTACCACGAACCGGGCGACGCCTGGGCCGGTCAGCGGCTTGCGACTCAGGTGACTGCTGCGCTACAAGCAGTAACAACACCCCGCTGGCTGCTGCCATGCGGGGTGTTTTTTTCGCCAAAGGGCACAAGGACTTATTCCAGCCCCTCCGGCCGCCATGTCCGAGCGGGCCAAGGCTGCAGTGCCGGTTGACGCAGGGGTGGCCCCTACGCCTTGCCCCCCGCTTCACCCGCTTCACCCGCGTTATCCGCCTCCGCCGGCTCCGCCTTCTTCTCCTTGAAGAACACCACGAAAGCGCCGCTGCCTCCCATGTCGCTGGGGGCCTGCACGAATTCCGCGACCATCCCCTTGCCGTGCTCCCGGAGCCAGTTGGCGACGGCGACCTTCAGCACCGGCTCCCCCGGAGAATTGTTCCCCTTCCCGGTGATCACCAGCACCCCTTTCTGACCGCGGTTGTAGGCCGCCTTCACGAAGCGCTCCAGGTTTTCCAGCGCCTCGTCGCGGGTCAGCCCGTGCAGGTCGAGCTGCAGGTCGATCCTGATCCCGCCCCGGCGCACCTGGCGCAACCGGTTCACCGCCGCCGGGCGCGGGGCGGCCTCCTCTTCCTGGACCTGGTCCGAAAACCGGACGTCGAGCCGCAGGGCTTCCAGGGCCTTCAGGAAAACTTCCTGGTCCTCCTCGTCGCGGCGGGCCTTCGCGGTCTGCTGCGCCTTTACCTGCGCCGGCGGCGTGGTCCCCGAGATGCGCTTGATGCCGGCCACCGCCTCGAAGAACAGCATCTCGTCGGAGAGCTCCTGTGCCGCGTTGGCGGGCTTATCCTCCTTCTTCTTGGGGGGAGCCGGGGCCGACGGCGCACCCTGCAGGTTGAGGGCGGCACCCTTGAGCGCCTTGAAGGGGGAGGCACTGAACTCTTTCTGTTTGGGCTGCTGTTTCTCTTTGTCCTTCTTTTTCATGGGTGGGCCCTTTCCTATGTTTCTGCTCTGCCTGCGGGCCATTACTGCGGAGTGACAGATGCGCGCCAGCATAAGCTGCTGTTTTTGCGTGTATCAAAGGGGGAGGGTGTACGATATCGAGAGAGGAGATAAATTAGCCTACTCCAATCGGCATGGTATACTACCAAGGTTTTGGGGTGCATGTCAACGATCAGTGTCGGCCAGCGGCAGGTACTGCGATCCTGGCGCACGCGGGGGACGGTGCATGGAAAGCTACGGCAACTACCCGAACCAGACGGCCCGTAAAGACGGGATGGACGACTCCGGCCTGGAAATAGCCTCGCTGCTGGTGAAGTCCGGCTACCTGGCGGAGACGCAGCTGGCCTACGCCCAGCGTGTGAAGACCAAGCTGGCGACGCCGAGGACGCTGATCGCGGTGCTGCTGGAGCTGGGCTTCTTCAGCCGGGAGCAGTTGCGCGAGACCCTGCGCAACAACATGGTTTCGGTGAAGCTGGGCGCCCTTTTGGTGGAGCTCGGCTACCTGAAGCCGGCCGAGCTGCAGGCGGCCCTCGGCATCCAGCGCGACGGGGACAACACCAAGATGCTCGGGGAGATCCTCGTGGAGCAGCGCTTCATCGAGGAGTACACGCTGGCTGAGGTGCTCGCCTTCCAACTGGGCTACCCCTTCATCGACCTGCAAGCGGCCGACATCGACCGTTCGCTCCTGGCCAAGGTGCCGCAGCACTGGCTGGCGCAGCACAACTTCGTCCCGGTCCGGGAGGAGAACGGGCAGGTGCTGGTGGCGATAGCCGACCCCCTGAACCTGGAGGGGAGAAGGACCGCGGAGAAGCTCTTCGGGCAGGGCAACACCGTCTTTGCCATCTGCACCATGAAGGCGATCCGCGATGCCTTCACCCTGCTCAAGCGGGGGATGATCCAGGGCGACGGCACCGCGACCGACGAGCACACCGTCACCGGCATCGTCAACTCCATCTTCGAGGAGGCGCTCAAGGAGGGGGCCAGCGACATCCACATCGAGCCGATGCGCAGCGTGCTCCGGGTCCGCTTCCGCCGGGACGGCATGCTGGTGCTCTACAAGGACCTGGCCAAGGAGCTGGCGCTGCCGGTCAGCAGCAGGATCAAGGTGATGGCCGAGGCGGACATCGCCGAGCGAAGGAGGCACCAGGACGGCCGGATCTGCTACGAGAGCCCCAAGACCGGCGCTACGCTGGACATGCGGGTCTCCTTCTACATCACCATCTACGGCGAAAAGATCGTGCTGCGCCTTTTGAGCATGAAGGGTGAGCTGCTGGACCTGAAAGAGATCGGCATGCCCGCGCGCATGCTGGAGCGCTTCATCGACGACGCGCTCGACACGCCCAGCGGTGTCCTCATCGTCACCGGCCCCACCGGCAGCGGCAAGACCTCCACCCTGTACAGCTGCGTGCAGCACCTGAACGAACTCTCCACCAGCATCGTCACCGCCGAGGAACCGGTCGAGTACGTGATCGAGGGGATCGCCCAGTGTTCCATCAACCAGAAGATCGGGGTGACCTTCGACGAGACCCTGCGCCACATCGTGCGCCAGGACCCGGACATCATCGTCCTGGGCGAGATCAGGGACAGCTTCTCTGCCGAGACCGCGATCCAGGCCGCCCTGACCGGGCACAAGGTGCTCACCACCTTCCACACCGAGGACAGCGTCGGCGGCCTGTTGCGCCTGATGAACATGGACATCGAGGCGTTTCTCATCGCCTCGACCGTGGTCTGCGTGCTGGCGCAGCGCCTGTTGCGCCGGGTCTGCCCGGAGTGCGCCGAGCCCTACCTCCCCAACCCCACCGAGCTCAGGAGGATCGGCTACAGCAACGTCGACCTGAGGGGGGCGGAGTTCCGGACCGGGCGGGGGTGCGGCAAGTGCCGCTACAGCGGCTACCGGGGGCGGGTGGGGGTCTTCGAGATGCTGATCCTGAACGAACTGGTGAAGGACGCCATCCTGAGCAAGAAGACGTCCTACGAGATCCGGAAGATCTCCACCGAGAGCACCGGCATGGTGACCCTCCTGGAGTCGGGACTGTGCAAGGCGGCACGGGGCGAGGTTTCGCTGCACGACACGGTGCGGCTGCTGCCCAGGATCGGCAAGCCGCGCCCGATCGCCGAGATCAGGCGCCTTCTGGGGGAATGACATGCAAAGCAAGCCCTTCGTCGACGTCGTCAAGGAGCACCTGGAATCGGAAACGCTCAACCTCCCGGTGTTCCACCCGGTCGCCGTGAAGCTGCAGGCGATCCTGTCGGGCAAGGATTTCACCATCGACCAGGTGGTGGCGCTGATCATCAAGGACCAGGCACTGACCAGCCAGATCCTGAGGCTCGCCAACTCCGCCTTTTTCAGCGGCCTGGCCAAGGTGACCACCATCACCGACGCGGTGGTGCGGCTGGGGGCGCGCGAGATCGCCAGCGTGGCCATGCTCGCCTCCCAGCAAAACAGCTACAACAGCTTCACCCATCCCGAACTGAAGAGCCAGTCGCAGGTCCTTTGGAAGCACGCCATCGGCTGCGCCATCGGCACCCGCTGGCTGTGCGAGAAAAACGGCTACAAGCAGCTTGCGCAGGAAGGGTTCATCGCCGGGCTCCTGCACGACATCGGCAGTCTGTTGATACTCAAGGTGCTGGAGGGGATCGTCAACGCCGACACGGAGCGCAAAGGGGTGTCGCGCGAGCTCACCGCCGAGATCATGGCGGCGATGCACACGGAATCCGGATACCAGCTGATGCAGAAATGGAACCTGCCGGAGATGTATTGCACCATCGTGCGCGACCACCACAAGGAACTTACCGACACCGGCGACGTGCTGCTGAGCCTGGTGCGGCTGGTGGATCACGCCTGCCGGAAACTGGGGCTTGGAGGGGCGCCGGAGCCGAACCTGATGCTGGCGGCTACCTTCGAGGCGCAAAGCATGGGGATCAAGGAGATCATGCTCGCCGAACTGGAGATCATGATCGAGGACGCCATGGAGATGGTCACCGCTGCCTCTTGAGAAACTCTACGAATCCCTCGTCGAAGATACGCTGTACCTCCCACTTTTCACCGCGGTCCTTGGCCTGCCGGATGGCCTTCACCTGGCAGCCGATGAAGGCGACCAGGAGGATGAAGGCCAGGGCGATCTGCAGGCGCCAGGCGAAGGTCGACAGCCTCGGCTCCGGCGACGGCAGCACCCGCGGGGTCTGCTGGGATAGCTGCAGCAGTTGCTGCGCGGAGATGTAGCCGATCAGGCGGTCGCGGTCGGCCTCGTCGATCATGCGGTACCTGACCGCGGTGCTGAAGCGGGCCTGGCCCGGGAGATCCCGTACCTCGACCACCTCCCCCACTATTTCCACCAGGTGCTGGACGTTGGGGATGTAGATGCTCAGTTCGATCAACTGCCCCACGATCAGCTTCTGGCTGATGTTGATGCGCAGCCCGCCGCCGGAGATGTTGGCCGCCACCGGCGGGGTGTCCTTGCGCTTTTCCAGCCTGGCCCGGATTTCCTCCCTGCTGTCCTCCAGTTCCTCCGGTTCACCCGGTTCCGGGGTCTGGGCCGCGAACTCCATCTCCCGGCGCCGTTGCAGCCAGCGCAGCCGCACATCCGCCTCGATCTGGGACAGGGGCAACCGGTAGTCCAGGGGGAGGTAGACGTCCTGGCGGTAGTACTCCCTGGGCTCGAATGGGTAGACCTCCTCGATGAGCCGCAGCGCCAGGCGGTGCTCCACGCCGTCCACCTGCACCAGTACCGCGCGGCAGGTGAGCGCCTGCTCCTGCTCGGGGAGCCCCACGTTGAGGGTCTGGCCGGTCTCGAGCCTGGTCTCCTCCGGGAGCTGGTCACGGGAGAGATCGACCAGCAGCAGGTCGTCGTCCAGCGTGGCCACCGCCCCCCATTCGGGGAACCAGCCGCCACCCTCCAGCGGTATCCCCACGCGGACCCGGGTCCCTTCCCGGAAATACCGCGCGTATTGTTCCAGCTCCTCTGCCATAACACCTCCGTCCTGCCAACCCTCTTCGGCCGTTGGCGCCGAAACCTTAGTGCGCCTCGGCCCAGTTTTGACCGAAGTTGAGGTCGACCTTGAGCGGCACCGACAGCGGCAGCGCCCCCTCCATCTCGCTGCGCACCAGTTCCTCCATGAGCTCCCGCTCGTTTTCCGGCACCTCGAACACCAGTTCGTCGTGCACCTGCATGATCAGGCGGCTGGCCACCCGCTCCTCGCGCATGCGGCGGCAGACCTTGATCATGGCCGCCTTGATGATGTCGGCCGCGGAGCCCTGGATCGGGTAATTGGTGGCGTTTCTCTGGGCGAAGGCCCGTATGTTGCCGTTCTTGCTGGCGATCTCCGGGATCTGCAGCCTTCTCCCCAGGATGGTGGTGACGAAGCCGCAGGTCTCGGCCTCGGAGATGCAGCTGTCCAGGAAGCTCCTGGCGCCGGCATGGCGCTCGAAGTAGCTGTCGATGAAGGCCTTGGCCTGCTTGGCGGTGACCCCGAGCTCCTTGGCCAACGAGAAGGCCCCCTGGCCGTAGATGACGCCGAAGTTGATCACCTTGGCCTGGCGCCGCATCTCGGGGGTGACCAGTTCCGGGAACATGCCGAACACCTCGGCCGCCGTGCGGCGGTGCACGTCCTCACCGGAGGCGAAGGCCTCGCTGAGCACCCGGTCCCCGGAGAGGTGCGCCAGCACCCGCAACTCGATCTGCGAGTAGTCCGCGGAAAGGATCAGGCTCCCGGGCTCGGCCACGAAGGCGCGCCTGATGTCGCGCCCCTCCGCCCCGCGCACCGGGATGTTCTGCAGGTTCGGGTCGGACGAGGAGAGCCTGCCGGTGTTGGTGACCGCCTGGTTGTAGGAGGTGTGCACGCGCCCGGTCCTCGGGTCCACGAGCTTCGGCAGCGCATCGGTGTAGGTCGATTTCAGCTTGGAGATGCTGCGGTACTGCAAGAGCAGCCGGGCCACCTCGTGCTGCTCGGCCAGCCGCTCCAGTTCCTCGACGTTGGTGGACCAGCCGGTCTTTCCTTTGGTCTTTTTGCCGACCGCGAGCCCCATGCGCTCGAAGAGCATCTCACCCAGCTGCTTGGGGGAGTTGATATTGAAGGGGCCGCCGCAGTGGTCGTGGATCTTCGCCTCCAGCTCGATGAGCTGTTTGCCGAACCCGGCGGACAGCTCCTTCATGAGCTCCAGGTCCAGCTTCACACCGCACAGCTCCATGTCCGCCAGGATCTCCATGAGCGGCATCTCGATGTCGAAGAGGAGCTCCTCCATCCCCTGCTCACGCACCTTCGGGAGCAGGATCTCGTGCAGCAGGAAGGTGGCGTCGGCGTCCTCGCAGGAGTACGGGCCGGCGCGGTCCAGGTCCACCTCGGAGAAGTTCAGTTCGCACTTGCCGGTGCCGGCCACCTCCGCGTACGAGATCATGCGGTGGTCCAGGTACTCCAGCGCCAGGGCGTCCAGCCCCTGGCTGTTGCGCGACGGGTTGACCAGGTAGGCGGCCAGCATGGTGTCGCACCAGATGCCGGCGAATGCGACGCCGGCCAGCTGCAGCACCTGGTAGTCGTACTTCAGGTTCTGGCCGATCTTCTTGCGGTTCGGGTCGGCAAGGAGCGGTCCCAGAAGCTCCAGCACCAGTTTTTCAGAAAGCTGTTCCGGGGCGCCCAGGTAGCGGTGCCCGACCGGGATGTAGTAGGCCTCGTGGGAGTGGCAGCTCACCGCGTAGCCGACCACGGCGGCCTCGAACGGGTTCAGGCTGGTGGTCTCCAGGTCGATGGCGAAGGCGGGCGCCTTTTCCAGCTTCGCCACCAGTTCGCGCAGTTCGGCCTCGGTCAGCACCAGCGAGTAGCGGTCGCAGGAAAGGGTGGGCGAACTGGTCAGATCCTTCAAGAGCGTGGCGAAACCGTACTCGCGGAACAGCGCGGCCAGCCGGCGGTTGTCGGGAGGGGTGACCGCGAAGTCGTCGATGTTGTAGTCGATGGGGACGGCGCAGTCGATGGTGGCCAGGGTGCGGCACAGGCGGGCCTGGTCGGCGAACTCCACCAGCCGCTCCCCGGTCTTCCCCTTCACCTCGGAGGCCCGCGCCAGCAGTTCGTCCAGCGTGCCGAACTCCTGCATGAGCTTCTTCGCGGTGACCTCCCCGACGCCCGGGACCCCCGGGATGTTGTCGGAGGTATCCCCCCAAAGCGCCAGCACGTCGACCACCCGCGCCGGTTCCACCCCGAACTTCTCGATCACGTCCGGTATGCCGAAGCTCTTGTCCTTCATGGTGTCCAGAAGCGTCACGTGCTCGGTGACGATCTGCATCAGGTCCTTGTCGCCGGTGACCACCACGCAGTCGAGACCCGCCGCTTCCGCCTTCTTGGCGATGGTCCCGATGATGTCGTCCGCCTCCCAGCCGGGCAGCTCCAGCGCCGGGATGTTGAAGGCGCGCACCATCTGCTTGATCGGCTCGATCTGCTGGGCCAGATCCTCTGGCATGGCGCTCCGGGTCGCCTTGTAGGCGGGGAAGAGCTCGTTTCGGAAGGTGATCTTGCCGGCGTCGAACACCACGGCCACGTGCGCCGGCGCCCGGTCCTTCATGACCTTCAAGAGCATCTGGGTGAAGCCGTAGAGCGCGTTGGTGGGAAAACCGTTGGGGGAGCTCAAGTGGCGGATGGCGAAATAGGCGCGGTAGATATAGGAAGAGCCGTCCAGCAGGTACAGTGTTTCTCTTTCGGCCGTCACCTAGTTCTCCTCTTTGGTGAAGACCACGAAGGCCATGGCCGGGCGCTTGCTGGCGTCACGCATGGCGAACTGCATGGCGTCGAATTTCCATCCCTTCCGGGTCCATTCGTTGAGCGCCTCCTCGATGGTGTCCTCGGAAACATGGCTCAGCTCGACGACCTTGTACTGCAGCATAAATACTCCTCACGACTGGGATTTTCCCGGCCATATTATCTGATAAACCCTTATGCATCAAGGCGAAATGTTCTGTTGCAAAAAAGATCCAAACTGCTATGATTCTCAAAAATCAAAAAAGGAGGTCCAGCAAGTTCAGGCAGTTAGGCATCGGCGTTAACAACCAGGTAAAAGGGGAGCCAGCATGGCACGAGACGAAGAAAAAACCATCGACGAATTGGCACAGCGGATGGAAATCAACCTGGCAATGGACTACGAGAAAAAGGACTTGAAGGCACAAAGGGAGTTGGTGAAACAACACCTCTACGACGGCTCCAAAAAATTGAAGCACACTGTACCCAAAGGGAAGCGGATTTAAACCAGGAGAAGGAAACAACGGGGAGGGGGCTTGAGGAAACGGCTCCCTCCCCTTAAATTTTGCCTACCAATACGCGCCCGGTGGCGCACCAGCGGAGGGAGAAGATGGCAATCGTCAGGTACAACCCGCTCAGCGAACTACGAAGCATGCAGGACAAGATGAACCGGCTGCTGGACCTGGCCTGGACCCGCGAAATCGGCGAGGAGATCAGGGAGGGGGTCTGGCACCCGCCGGCCGACGTCTACGAGAGCAACGCGGCGGTCACCATCAAGGTGGAACTGCCCGACCTGGACCTCTCCGACATCGAGATCAGGGCCGAGGACCACACCCTGACCATCAAGGGGGAACGAAAGCACACCGAGGAGATCAGGAAGGAGAACTTCCACCGCATCGAGCGCTACTTCGGCCCCTTCCAGAGGAGCTTCGCCGTCCCCCCCGACTTCGATGCCGCGGGTTTCAACGCGAGCTGCGACTGCGGCGTCCTCACCATCGTCATCCCCAAGACCATCACCGTCGAGGTCGGCTGAGGCTTACCCCTCGTTCATGCTGCCGGTGCGGTACCCCTGCAGGTCGAGCGACACGTACGTGAAGCCGGCCTGCCGGAAGAAGTCCAGGGTGCGCTGGCGCAGGCCCGGCTCCAGCATCCGCCCCAGCTCCGCCTCGGAGAGTTCGATGCGCGCGCTCTCCTGGTGGAAGCGCACCCGGTACACCCGGAACCCTTCCCCCTTGAGAAATTCTTCGCAACGCTCCACCTGGTTCAGCCTCTGCTCCGTGATTTCGGTGCCGTAAGGAAAACGGCTGGCCAGGCAGGCATAGGCCTGCTTGTCCCAGGTGGGGAGCCCCATCTCGCGCGACAGCTCCCTGATGTCCCCTTTGGCCAGTTCGGCCTCCAGCAGCGGCGAGCGCACCTTCAACTCGCAAGCGGCCACCCGCCCGGGGCGGTAATCCCCGAGGTCGTCGGTGTTGCTGCCGTCGGCGACGAAGGCGAAGCCAAGCTCGCGCGCCTTGTCGCTGCAGATCCGGAACAGTTCGCTCTTGCAGTGGTAGCAGCGGTCCTTGGGGTTGTGGCTGAAACCGGGGATTTCCAGTTCGTTGGACTCGACCAGGAGCTGGGTGGCGCCGAGGGACGCGGCCAGCCGCTTCGCCTCGTTCAGTTCACTTTCCGGGTAGGTGGGTGAGGTGGCGGTGACGGCGAGGACCTTTTCGGTCCCGAGGGTATCGATGGCCGCCTTGAGCAGGAAGGTGGAATCGACCCCGCCCGAGAAGGCAACCAGGACGGTCCCCATCTCGCGCAGGATCTCTTGCAGTTTGGTGTATTTTTGCCGGGGTGATGCCATGGGGCCTCGCGGGACCGCGCCCGGGGACACCCCACACGTAACAGCCGTTGGAGCCGCCGCGGCTGCAGTCGTTTTGGTATGTAAAGCTGCCTGCCGACTTAGATGAAGTACATGAAGCGGTGATCCTGCTCCCGCTTGATGCCCAGCGCCTCACCCCGCTCGCAGAGGGTCTTCAGGGTGATCGACTCGAAGAACTCGTTCAGCCTGGAGTTGGACTCCTCCCAGACCGTCTGGGTCACACAGCTCCCGTCGAAGCCGCACTCCCCCTTTTTCCTCCCGGCGCAGTCGACAATCAGGGTATCCCCCTCGGTCGCCTCGATGACGGCGCGCACCGTGATGTCCTCGGGGCTCTTGGCGAGGCAGTATCCCCCCTGGGGGCCGCGCTTGCTCTTCAGGATGCCGTGCTTTTTCAGGCCCTGGAAGATCTGCTCGAGGTAGCGGGGCGAGATGTCCTGGCGCCGCGAGATGTCCTGGATCTGCGCCGGCTGGGACCCGGCGTTGTAGGCGATGTCGAAAAGAGCCCTCAAGCCGTAACGGCTCTTGGTGGAAAGTCTCATGTCTGTATCTCCCGCTGTTTAATGGTTAAGCGAGGATACAATACCACATTTTTCATGTCAAGAATATAAAGAATTGCATGTCCGCATTTACCACTGCGGACCTGCGCCATATCACCAGTACCGCTGCGGCGGCTCGACCCGCTCCACCAGGGTGATGGCGCCGTCGATGACCTGGAACACGTCGCCGTACATGTTGGTCCACTTGTCCCCTTCTTCCAGCGGCGTCGGAACCTCGCGGCTCCCCAGGAAAACCTCGGCGTCGCCGATGTAGGCGTACCACTCCAGGTTGCCGTTCATCCACATTTTGTTCTTGATTTCCATTAAGCCTCCCAGCCTTTTTTTCTCATGATACTACTGAAAAGTATACGCTCCGGTCAAGCAACTCCGGTTTTAGCTTGTTGCCGCACACGGTTTTTGTTATTTACAGTAGATACTTTCCTTGGGGGTCTTTCTCTATGAAATTCACAAAGATGCAGGGTGCCGGCAACGACTACGTCTACGTCAACTGTTTCGAAGCAACCGTGCAGGACCCCGCCGCCGTGGCCGTCAAGGTGTCCAACCGCAACTTCGGCATCGGCTCCGACGGCTTGATCCTGATCATGCCCAGCGAGGTGGCCGACGTCAGGATGCGCATGTTCAACTCCGACGGCTCCGAGAGCGAGATGTGCGGTAACGGCATCCGCTGCGTCGCCAAGTACGCCTACGACCACGGCATCGTCGCCAAGAAGGAGATCACCGCCGAGACCGGCGCCGGGATCCTCACCCTCCAGCTTTTTACCGGCGCCGACGGCAAGGTGGAGAAAGTGCGGGTCAACATGGGACCGCCCCGCCTCATCCGCAAGGAGATCCCGATGGTCGGGAATCCTGAAGAGAAGGTGATTAGCGAACCGCTCAACATCCTGCACTCCACCTTCAACATCACCTGCGCCTCGATGGGGAATCCCCACTGCGTCATTTTCGTCGATGACGTCGACAACTTCGAGGTGGCGAAGTACGGGCCGCTAATCGAGAACCACGAGCTGTTCCCGCGCCGCACCAACGTCGAGTTCGTGCAGGTGATCTCGCGCACCGAAGTGCGCCAGCGCACCTGGGAGCGCGGCGCCGGCGAGACACTCGCCTGCGGCACCGGCTCCAGCGCGGTCACCGCAGCCTGCGTGCTGAACGGCCTGACCGAGAAGAAGATCCTGAACCACCTGACCGGCGGCGACCTCGAAATGGAGTGGAGCGAGGACGGCAACATCTACATGACTGGCCCGGCGGTCGAGGTCTTCAGCGGCGAGATAAACATAGATTAAGATTAAGATTGAGATTAAGACTGAGATTAAGATTAAGGTGAAGTCTCAATCTTAGTCTTAATCTCAATCTGCTTAATTTCATCTGCCTTTAGGAGCTTTTCGTGAACTCATGCCCCATCTGCACCAAGTGGCAGGACGATGTGGACCAGCGCGTCATCGAGCTGGAACACACCATGGTTTCCCTGAACCGGGACCAGTTCTTCGCCGGGTACTGCTTCGTCTATACCAAGGACCACGTCACCGAACTGTTCCACCTCTCCGAGACGGTGCGCAACGGCGTGATGGCGGAGGTCTGCGCCGTGGCTGAAGCCCTCTACAACGCCTTCAGCCCGGACAAGATCAACTATGAGCTGCTCGGCAACATGGCGCCGCACATGCACTGGCACGTGGTGCCGCGCCGCTCGTCCGACGCGCTTTGGCCGCGCCCGCACTGGAGCGAGCCGCACCAGGAGCTGATCCTGAAAAGCGAGGAGTACCAGGCCAGGACCGAGCTGATCAGGACCCACCTCGGCAAACTGGGCATCAAGGGGAGGGCGTAATGGATCTTCTGGGCGCGCACGTCTCCATTTCGGGAGGGATCCACAACGCCGTCGACCGCGGGGTCGCCTCCGGCTGCGGTGTCATCCAGGTCTTCACCCAGAACTCGAACCAGTGGCGCGGCAAGGCGATTTCCGACGCCGACGCCAAGCTGTTCCGGGACAAGTTCGCGGCCAGCGGCATGAAGAGCGTCATGAGCCATGACATCTACCTGATCAACCTGGCAGCAGCCCCCGGCGACGTGAAGGACAAGAGCCTGATCGCCTTCCGGGAGGAACTGGAGCGCTGCGCCAAGCTGGGCATCGACAAGGTGGTCATGCACCCGGGCTCGCACAACGGCGACGGCGAGGAGGTCGGCATCCGGCGCGTCTGCGAGGCCTTCGACCAGCTCTTCGGCGAGGTGCCGCAGTTCACCGGCAAGGTGCTGCTGGAAAACACCGCCGGCCAGGGGAGCAACCTGGGCTACAAGTTCGAGCACCTGAAGGCGATCGTGACCGGCTGCTCCGACCCGACCCGCTTCGGCGTCTGCTTCGACACCTGCCACGCCTTCGCCTCCGGCTATCCCATTGCCGACCACGACGGCTACCGCAGGACCTTCGACGAATTCGACGCCCTGCTCGGCATCGACCGGCTGATGGCCTTCCACTTGAACGACTCCAAGAAGGGGCTCGGCTGCAAGGTGGACCGCCACGAGCACATCGGCGCCGGCACGCTCGGGCTGGAGCCCTTCCGCTTCATCCTGAACGACCCGCACTTCGCCCTGGTCCCCAAGGTGATCGAAACGCCCAAAGGGGACGAGGACGAGATGGACGCGGTGAACCTGAAACTTTTGCGGAGCCTGATCGAAGGCTGATCCGGCACCGGCAGGAGGTGCGGCATGCGCGACAAAATCGAGATCGTACAGGGAGATATCACCAAGGTGACGGTGGACGCCATCGTCAACGCTGCCAACAGCTCGCTTTTGGGCGGGGGCGGGGTGGACGGCGCCATTCACCGGGCGGCGGGCCCGGAACTGCTCGCCGAGTGCCGCACCCTCGGGGGATGCCCCACCGGAGAGGCGAAGATCACCGGCGGATACCGGCTCCCGGCGCAGCACGTGATCCACACCGTGGGGCCGGTCTGGCACGGCGGCGGCCGGGGTGAAGCGGAACAGCTCCGCTCCTGCTACCGCAACTGTTTCCGGCTGGCACACGAAAACGGGCTCACCAGTATCGCCTTCCCCGCCATCAGCACCGGCGTCTACGGCTACCCCAAGCGCCCGGCCTGCCGCATCGCGCTGGAAGAGGCCAAGGCGGCACTGGCCAGCTGCCCGGAACTCCGAAAGATCATATTTACGGCATTTTCCGCCGAGGACGCGGACATTTATCGGGAAACGATGCAGGAGGTTGTGGCGTGAAGGCGGTAATCCAGCGGGTCAAGAAAGCCAGCGTGACGGTGGCGGGAAAAGTGGTCGGGGAGATCGGTCCCGGGATCCTGGTGCTGCTCGGCGTGGAGATCGGCGATACCTGCAAACAGGCGGACTGGATGGCGGAGAAGATCGTCAACCTGAGGATCTTCTGTGACGACCAGGGGAAGATGAACCTGGCCCTGCCCGACATCAAGGGGGAGATGCTGGCGGTGTCCCAGTTCACCCTGGCGGGCAACTGCTCCAAAGGGAGGCGCCCCTCGTTCGACACCGCTGCCGCCCCGGAGGAGGCCAACAAGCTGTACAGCTACTTCATGGGTCAGGTCTGGGAGCTCGGGGTGCCGGTGCAAAGCGGGATCTTCCAGGCCGACATGGAGGTGTCGCTGGTGAACGACGGACCGGTGACCTTCGTCCTGGAGACCCCGCCTAACCGCTGATTCACATGAGGGGCCGGACCTCGTCGACCTTGAAAAAAACGACGCGGGAAACCGCGGCGCTTGCCTGCGGGCTTGCCACCAGCGCGGTCCGCTCCTTGATCTCACCCAGCAGTTCCCCCTCCCCCTGTTCCTCGATCATGCTAAGGGTCAGCCTCCAGCCGCTGTAGCCTCGCGACGGCGCCAGGTAGAGGTAGCTGGCGTGCGGGTTTTGCCTCAAGTTGGCGATGCTGCGCCCGTCGCCGAATCCCCAGGCCAGGGTCTGGTCGTCGACCACGTGCGGGATGGCGAAGACGGCGAGATTGACCACGCCGTTCGCGTCGGCGGTGCCCAAAATGCCGCGCCCCCCTTCCGGAAACAGTTCAGCAAGCTTCATGTGTTCCGCCCCCTTTTCTCTTTAAGCTGATGAAGCAACTATGATAATCTAGCAGGCTCGAACCGATTGTCTACCGCGCCGACACCAGGGCGGACGCAGCGAAGGAAGGGCACGTGGAGCTGAAAACGATACTCGAAGCACTGTACCAGAACCGCTCCCAGGCTCACCTGGCCAACGACCCGCTCTCGTTTTGCCACCGCTACCGGGATCCCCGGGACCAGGAGGTCGCGGGGCTGGTGGCGTCGTCGTTTGCCTACGGCAACGTGAAGATCATCAAGAAGAACCTGGCGGTCATCTTCGATGTCATGGGGACCTCACCACGCCGCTTCGTGGAGCGCTTCGACCCGCGGCAAGGAAGCCGCGACTTCGCCGGTTTCAAGCACCGCTTCAACGACGCCCGCGACCTCTGCGCCCTGCTCCTTGCCGCCCGGATCATGATCGAGGAAGCGGGTTCCATCGAGAAGTGGCTCTTGCGCTTTTACACCCCGGCGGACGAGGACCTGACCGGGCCCCTCTCCGGTTTTTCCGAGGCCGTGAAAAGTCTCGACCTCTCCCCCGTGTTCGGCCCCGGCGGCGTCCCCGCGGACTCCTACTTCCCGTTCTTCTTCCCCTCCCCCGCCTCGGGGAGCGCCTGCAAGCGGCTCTGCATGTATCTCAGGTGGATGGTGCGCCCCGCCGACGGCATCGACCTCGGCATCTGGCAGGGCATCTCCCCGGCGCAGCTGGTCATCCCGGTGGATGCCCACATCCAGCGCATCTGCCGCTTCCTCGGCTTCACCAGCCGCAGGCAGGCGGACTGGCGCATGGCCTGCGAGATCACCCGGGCGCTGCGGCAGCTCGACCCGGCCGACCCGGTGAAGTACGACTTCGCCATCTGCCACCTCGGGATCTCGGAAGGTTGCGACGGCAAGGACCACCTGAAGTGCGCCGCCTGCCCGATCGGCGACATCTGCGCGGCGGGCCCCGTTTGACGCACCCCTTCCCGGCATACCTGCATGGCTTCGCCTTCACCGGCCAGGTCGGCGAGATCGTCGCCCTGACGCCGGAAGAGGTGCTCCCGGCCTTCGCGGAACTGCAGCGGCAACTGGCTGCGGGGCTCCATGCCGCGGGGTTTGTCTGCTACGAGGCGGCGGGCGCACTTAACGACGCACTCACCACGTGCGCGCCACACCCGATGCCGCTGCTGTGGTTCGGGCTGTTCACCGACCGTGTCCCCCAGGCCTTCCCGCAGTATGACGAGCCCTTCCGCTGCTCCGATTGGCAGACCCTCCCGGGGTGGGAGGCGTATCGCGACTGTGTGCAGGAGATCCGTGCCCTGATCGCCGCCGGGGACAGCTACCAGGTCAACTACACCATGCGGCAGCGCTTCGCCTTCACCGGCTGCTCCCGCTCCTTCTTCAGCGCGCTCAACCGCAACCAGCCCACCCCCTACAACTGCTACCTCGAGTGCGGCAGATGGCGCGTGCTCTCGGCATCCCCCGAGTTGTTCTTCTCCCTATCCGGCGGGCGGCTGGTCACCCGCCCCATGAAGGGGACCGCCCCGCGCGGCCGCTGGTATGAAGAAGACCTGGCCCGGAAAGAACAGCTCCGGCAAAGCGCGAAGGAAGTGGCGGAGAATCTCATGATCGTCGACCTGCTGCGCAACGACATGGGGATGGTCTCTGAGACCGGCTCGGTCCGGGTGAACTCGCTCTTCGACGTGGAGAGCCATCCGACGGTTCACCAGATGACTTCCACCATAGAGTCGCGCGTACGGGAAGGGATAACACCGCTGGAACTGTTCCAGGCCCTGTTCCCCTGCGGCTCGGTGACCGGCGCTCCCAAGAGGCGCAGCATGGAGATTATCGCTGAACTGGAGCAGGACCCGCGCGGCCTCTACACCGGCTGCCTCGGCTATTTTTCCCCCGGCGGCGACGCGCAGTTCAGCGTAGCCATCCGGACCGCCGTCGTCGACTGCGGGACCGGCCGGGGCGAGATCGGCATCGGCAGCGGTATCACCTACGATTCCCAGCCGGAGGCGGAATACCAGGAGTGCCTGGACAAGCGTGCCTTCATTGAGGAACAGCGCCCGGAATTTCACCTGATCGAATCGCTGCTGCACGACGAGCGGGGATACTTCCTGCTGGAGCGGCACCTGGATCGGTTGCAGCGCTCAGCCCGCTACTTCTCCTTCCCCCTTGATGAAGGCGCCGCCCTGCGGGCCTTGCAAGAGACCGCGGCCGATCTCCTCCCTTCAACCCGGTACAAGGTGCGTCTGCTGCTCTTCAACGACGGGCGCCTCAGCTGCGAAGCGGCGCCGCTACCCGATGCGACGTTGGAAGCGAAGGCCGCCTTCGCGCGGCAGCCGGTCAACTCGGTGGATCTCTTCCTCTACCACAAGACCAGCCGACGGGACCTGTTCCACCAGGAGCTTGCCGCGCGGCCGGAACTGGACGAGGTGATCTTCGAGAACGAACGCGGCGAACTGACTGAAGGAGCCTACAGCAACCTGGTCGCCGTCATCGACGGCAGGAAATGCACCCCGCCTCTTGGCTGCGGCCTCCTCCCCGGCACCCTGCGCGAGGAGTTGCTGGCCCAGGGGACGATAGAGGAGAGGGCCCTGAAAAGGGAGGACCTGGCACGGGCCGAAGCGGTTTTTCTGGTAAACTCGGTGCGCGGGTGGCGGCAGGCGAGGCTGTTGGATCGAGAGGCTGATGCCGGCAAGTTCCCTCCCCCGGAGGGGGAGGGTTAGGGAGGGGGCACTGTACTGAAGCTCCCCCCTCCCAACCTCCCCCCTCCGGGGGGAGGGGAATGGACTGACGATACTATTCTGGCTACATCACATGTAAGAAGGAGGATACACATGGAGACATACGGCTTTTTAGGCCTGGGCATCATGGGAAGCGCCATGGCCAAGAATCTCATCAAGGCAGGCTTCAAGGTCAAGGTCTGGAACCGGTCGCAGGCCAAGTGCGAGGAGTTCGCGGCGCTCGGGGCAGCCGTCGCGGCGACCCCGGCTGAGGTCACCTCCTCCTGCGCCATCACCATCGCCATGCTGGCCGACCCGGCTGCGGCCCGTGAGGTATGCTTCGGCCCGCAGGGCGCGCTGGAAGGAATCGGCGCGGGGCGCGGCTACGTGGACATGTCCACCGTCGATGCCGCTACCGCCCAGGAGATCTCCACGGCAGTCACCGCCAAGGGAGGAAGGTTCCTGGAAGCGCCCGTGTCGGGGAGCAAGAAGCCGGCCGAGGACGGCACCCTGATCATCCTCGCCGCCGGCGACCACGGCCTCTTCGACAAGACCATGCCGCTCTTCGAGAAGATGGGGAAGAAAAGTCTCTTCCTGGGCGACGTCGGGCGCGGCGCTGAGATGAAGCTCATCGTCAACATGGTGATGGGAGGGATGATGACCATCTTCTGCGAAGGCTTGGCACTGGCGGAGAAAGCGGGCCTTGCCAGCGCGGACCTCCTGGACGTGCTCGACTCCGGCGCCCTGGCCAACCCGATGTTCAAGCTGAAGGGGGCCCAGATGACGCAGGGGATGTTCGATCCCGCCTTTCCGCTCAAGCACATGCAGAAGGACATGCGCCTGGCTGTCGCCCTGGGCGACGCCCTGAACCAGCCCCTGGCCTCCGCCGCTGCCGCCAATGAGAGCTTCAAGAGGGCAAAAGGGATGGGTCTTGCCGACCGCGACTTCTGCGCCGTACTGAAGGCCATCACCTCGTGAAGCAGCTGCTCTCGTTTGCCGCGGTAGGACTTTTGACCAGCGCCCTGCTGGACCCGTTGATTCAGTCCGGACTGGACAAGCCGGTTCCCTGGCCGCGCGACATCGGGATGTTCGTGGCGGGTGCAGTCTGTCTGTACCTCCTGGTGAAATACCGGCGGGAGCTGTAGCAGGGGGTGGTGAACCTGTGTCTCAGTTTGCCGTTGACAAATAACGACGGCTCCCTTATTCTGCACCGAAAATTGAATAGAAAGACCTGCTTATCTAGAGTGGTGGAGGGAAAGGCCCTGCGAAGCCACAGCAACCGGCCCATTGGGCGACAGGTGCTAAATCCTGCCGAAAGGCGAAGATGAGAAAGGCGCTTTTAGTTATTGTCACACCCGAAAAGCCCCTTCTCACACCGAGACGGGGCTTTTTTCGTGCCGCCCGCCGGCACCCGAAAGTACGAGAGAGACATGTCCTACGGCATTGTGACTGAACAGATCGCCACCTTCGACACCGAACTGCGCCTTGAGAGCGGCCGTATCCTCGGGCCGATCGATATCGCCTACGAAACCTACGGCACCCTCAATGAGGACCGCTCCAACGCCATCCTGGTGACCCACGCCTGGACCGGGAGCGCCCATCTGGCCGGCCGCTACAGCGAGGACGAGAAGCGGGCCGGCTGGTGGGACGACATCGTGGGGCCGGGCTGCCTGCTGGACACCGACCGCTACTTCGTCATCTGCTCCAACGTCATCGGTTCCTGCTTCGGCTCCACCGGCCCGACCTCCATCAACCCGAAGACCGGCAAGCGCTACAACCTCGCCTTCCCGGTGATCACCGTGCGGGACATGGTCAAGGCCCAGGCGCTGCTCATGGACCGGCTCGGCATCAAGAAGCTCTTCTGCGTGCTGGGCGGCAGCATGGGAGGGATGCAGGCGCTGGAGTGGGCGACGCAGTACCCGGACCGGGTAGCTTCTGCAGTGGTGCTGGCGACCACGCCGCGCCCGTCGGCGCAGGCCATCTCGCTCAACGCGGTGGCGCGCTGGGCCATCTTCAACGACCCCACCTGGAAGAAGGGGGAGTACCGCAAGAACCCCAAGGACGGACTGGCGCTGGCCCGCGGCATCGGCCACATCACCTTCCTCTCCGATGAATCGATGACCGCCAAGTTCGGGCGCCGCTTCTCGGCCCGCGACGGCCAGTTCGACTTCTTCGGCCAGTTCGAGGTGGAGCGTTACCTCAACTACAACGGCTACAACTTCGTGGACCGCTTCGACGCCAACTCCTTCCTGTACCTCGCCAAGGCCCTCGACCTCTACGACGTCGCCGCCGGGTGCGAGTCACTGGAAGAGGCCTTCGAACCGGTGCAGGCGCCGATCCAGTTCTTCGCCTTCACCTCCGACTGGCTCTACCCGCCGGCTCAGACCGAGGAGATGGCGGTCTCGCTCCGGAAGCTGGGCAAGCCGGTGGAGTACCACCTGATCACCTCCGCCTACGGCCACGACGCCTTCCTGCTCGAACACCAGACCTTCACGCCCATGGTGCAGACCTTCCTGGACGGGATCAAGTTCTGACCTTGCTTTCGTAGCAACGCCCTCACCCGCCCTTCGGGCACCCTCTCCCGGAGGGAGAGGGGACACACAATAAAAAAAGGGCGGATGATCATGCAATCATCCGCCCTTCGTCGTTTCTTTTCACAGACTTGCCGCTACTGCCACCCCATGATGGCGGCGACGTCCTCGTTGAGCACCATGTCCTCGCCGCTCGGAATGACGAACACCTTGACCGGGGAGTGGTCCGCGCTGATCTGCATCTCCCTACCCCCCTTGAGCGCCTCTTCGTCCCGCTTCAGGTCCACCTCGATGCCGAACTGGCTCATCTCCTGGAGTGCCATGCCACGCACGGGCCAGTCCTCCCACCCTTCGCCGTAGGTGAAGACGATGGCGTCGGGCCTGCCGGTGACGGCGATGTAGGCGCCGAGGTACTTCCTCAACCGGTAGGCCTCCATGTCGAGGGCAAGCTGGCAGCGGGGATCGCCCACGACCGCCTCGTCGACCACGGTCCGACGGCTGACCCGGCGCCCCACGATGCCGGCCAGGCCGCTCTTCTGGTTCAGGAACAGGTCGAGCTCGGTTGCCGACACACCGGCCTCGTTCACCATGAACGGGATGATGCCGGCATCGATGTCGCCGCAGCGGGTCCCCATCATGACCCCTTCGAGCGGGGTGAGCCCCATGCTGGTATCGACCGATACGCCGTCTCTCACCGCGCAGAGCGAGACGCCGTTGCCGGTGTGGATGGTGACCAGGTTGGCGGTGTCGAGCGGCACGCCGGCCAGCTCGGCCCCGCGCCGGGCGGCATGGAGGTGGGACTGGCCGTGGAAGCCGTAGCGCCTGACACCGTGCTTTTGGTACCACTCGTAGGGCAGCGGGTACATGTAGGCGGGCTCGGGCATGGTCTGATGGAAGGCGGTGTCGAAGATGGCGACCTGGGGCAGTTCCGGGAGGAGTTCCTGCGCGGCACGGATGCCGGCGAGGTTGGGGGTGTTGTGCAGCGGCGCCAGTGTCGCCACCTCCCTGATCGCCTCCACCACGTCCTCGTCGATCAGCACCGACTTGGTGAAGCGCTCTCCCCCGTGCACCACGCGGTGCCCTATGGCCTTGATATCGGTTACCGCGCCGATCAACCCTTCCCCCACCAGCGTGTCCAGGATCAGCCGCAGCGCATCCTTGTGGTCCGCGCACTCCCCATCCAGGTGCTTGGCGTCGGCGCCGGGAACACGGTGGGTCAGGAAGGAGTCCCCTACCACGATCCTTTCCACCATGCCGGTGGCCATGACGGCCTGGTCGCCCCAGTTGTAGAGTTGGTACTGCGCCGAGAATCTCCGGCAGTTAAGGGTGAGGATCAGCATGCTGCGAAACTCCGATCCGGGCAGGGGAAGAGAAAGTTCAGCCGTGCCCGCTGCTATTTGCGTATCACCGGAAGTGGTACCGGGATGTCAGCTACGATACGTGTGGAGAGTATGATCGGTGGGATGCCGCGGTCTTCACGGTCTCGCATTGACGAACGTCCATAACTAGCACTATCTGTTGAAAAGTGCAAACAGTAACGGGTATGACAAAAGGGAACTAACGGGAATCACTGAGGATGAAGTCAGCGATGACGGGACGGTGATCGGAGGCCCTGCGGGTCCCCACCCAGCAGCGCTGGGCCTTGATCCCGGGGGTGGTCATGATGTGGTCGATGCGCATCCAGGATGCCCTCACCCAGGGCACCTTGTTCTTGAGCAGGAAGTGCCCGTAGGTGTAGCCGTACCCCCTCCCCCCCTGTGCGAAGGCGTCCGCCAGCCCGGCTTCCCGCAGCGTCTCACAGACCAGCGAGTGGTCCGGCGAGTTGAAGTCGCCCGCGACGATCACCTCCCCCTTTTCCTGCGCCAGGTACCCGGACACCGCCCGTGCCTGCCTGAGGCGCGTGTCCACGTTGGCTTCGAAGCGGTCGATGGCCTTGGGGATGTACCAGGCGCCCCGGCGCGCTTTGCGGAATGCGTTCAGCCCTCTCCTGGGGGTCTTGAGATGGAGGTTGTACAGGGAGATGTCCCGGGAGCCGACCCGCACCCGGCAGCGCAGGAAGGATTCCCCCTTCCTCTCATGGTAGGGGAGATCATGCACTTCGACATCGGAGATGGGGAACCTGCTGGCGACCAGGTACTGACCTTCGTTGTACATCTGCCAGCCCTCCAGGTAATCCGCGAGAGGCCCGTCCCCGGCATCGACCGCGTCCTGGAACAGGATGATGTCGGGGCGGCTCCTGGCCAGTTCCTCGATCAGCGGCATCAGGTCGCGCTTGCCGTACTTGACGTTCCAGGTCATCACCCGCAGCGTCTGCGGTGAATCGGCCCAGGCCTTGTGCGGTGCCCAGTGCCAGTCCATGATCGGTCCCAAAACCCACAGGACTCCCAGTAGTGGCACCCACACCAGAATCTTGCTGCTGCGGCAGGCGGCCAGGGCCAGCAGCAGGCCCGGGATCGCCCAGATCAGTTGGGGAAGGTAGAAATTGAGGGCGCCGACCCAGAAGCGGTCCGGGCCGGCCCAGTTGAGAATGGTTATTGCGGCCAGCAACAGGATGTAGGCCGCGTTCAGTCCGAGGAGCCAGTTGAACATACTCATCCGCTGCCTCCCTTGGCGCCGCGGGCTGCCCCGCCGGCGCCACCTGCCTCGCTTCAAAGCTTGCACATGCTCTTGTTCCAGAAACAGGCCACCTCTTGAGGGAGCTGGTGCCAGTACTGCCCTTCGTATTCGGTCCTGATATGGTCCAGCAGGTCCCGGTACAGTTCGTGAGGGTATTCATCGTAACCGATGTTGCCGTCGAAACTCATGTAGTCGGGGTGGGTGATGAGCAGGGCCATGCCGCCGTGCTCGGCGATCCAGCGCAGCTTCTCCTTCCAGATCGAGATGTCCTTCTCCCGAAACAGGATGAACATGGTGAAATCCTGGGGGAGCGTGTAGGGAAGCACCACGTACTCCCTCCCCGGGACCTTGTTCTGCTGCACCGGGAAGATGGTTTTCAGCCCATCGGACTGCGGCTCGAAGGGGTCGGTGTCGAAAGCCGACGCCTCGTAGATGATATCCAGTTGGTGCAGCCATTCGAAGTTGTGGTAGACACACGGGGAGCGGAAGCCGACCGCGCCCCACTCCTTCAGGTAGTTATTGATCTGCACGGCATGCCGCTCAAAGGACTCGGCCGACTCGTAGAGCTTCCTGTTATGCTCCAGGCCGTGCACCCCCACCTCGAACCCGTGGCTGACCAGCTTGTTACGCAAAGCGGGGGGGAGATGGTAGTCATACGCGACGAAATTGAACGACGAGCGAAAGCCGAGTTCCTGCTCGAGGGCCATCAACTGTTCACACCGTGCCACACCGCGGGCCGTGTCCACATCATGGGTCAGCACCACGGAAAAGCGTCTTCCTTGCGGCCACCCCGGAAAGCCTGGAGGCGTCGCGCCGGCTTCCGGATCTATGGGCCAGACATTTTGAAATATATAGCGTTTGTATTTTGCCACTGCGCTGCGCAGCATGATCTGAAACCGACGTGACATCCAAGGCTTCACCCGGTAATAAGCGCGTGCGAGGGCCTCTTCGATGAAGGGCTTCATGACTTCTCCTTTGCATGTCGCACAGGCCTCGTTTCAGTCGGGCCGGTGGGTTGTCGGTGCCGGGGGCAATTATTCAAAAATGTAAATTAATTAGGAAACATAAATACAAAATATATCCAAAGCGGCGCGCAATGCAAGCAGATAGCAGGGGTCGCCACCCCCCTCACCGGCCGCTTTTCACCGAGACAGTTGCGGGAGGATATGATATGTTTTGCCATCCGCGGGGCAGGCCCCACCTCCCCCCGGAAATCCCCGCACGCCCCCGCACCACGAGGACCGATGCCGCTGTACATCCACACCAGCAACCTCATGGAACACCTGGTGGACCGCCTGGAAAAGGTGGTCCGCGCGCCGCGCCGCGCCCCCTGCACCCCGTTCGACAAGGAACTGATCGTGGTGCAGAGCAAGGGGATGCAGCGCTGGCTGTCCATGGAGCTGGCGGCGAGGATCGGCGTCTGGGCCAACGGTGAGTTCCTCTTCCCGAACCGGTTCGTGGAGCGGGTCTTCGCCACGGTGCTGCCCGACGCGCCCGAGGAGGCGCCCCTGTTCGCGCCGGAGGTGATGACCTGGAGGATCCTGGGGCTGCTGCAGCAGGCGACGGCGAACCCGGGCTTCGAGGAGATCGCGGCCTACCTTTCCGATGATGCCGACGGCCTGAAGCGGATGCAGCTCGCCCAGCGCGTCGCCGACACCTTCGACCGTTACACCGTCTACCGTCCTGAAAAGCTCCTGGAGTGGGAGCAGGGGAAGGAAGAGCACTGGCAGGCGCAGCTATGGCGCGCCCTGACCGCGGAGGTTTCCCAAAAGCACCGCGCCCGCCTGCTGCAGGAGTTCCGCAAGGCGCTGGACGGCGGCCGGCTCCCGGACCGGCGGCGCATATCCGTCATCGGCATCCCTTCGCTCCCCCCTTTCCACCTCGAGGTCCTGGCCCGCCTCGCCCGGCACGCCGAGGTGAACCTGTTCCTCCTGAACCCCTGCCGCCAGTACTGGGGCGAGATCGTTTCGGAGCGTGAGCTGGCCCGGCTGGAGAAGCAGGGACAGGGGCAGGAGCAGTGGTACGAGACGGGGAACCCGCTGCTTGCGTCCTGGGGAAAACTGGGCCGCGACTTCTTCGAGGCCATCATCGACGGCTGCGGCGAACACGACAGGCACGACAGCTTTGGCGACCTGCCGCAGGGCTCGCTGCTGCACGAGGTGCAGGCCGACATCGTGGAACTGCGCGGCGCCGACGCGGGGGTGCGTACCCTCACGGCCGGCGACCTCTCGCTCCAGGTGCACTCCTGCCACTCCCCCATGCGCGAAGTCGAGGTGCTCTACGACACGCTGCTCTCGATCTTCGACGCGGACCCGTCCCTGTCGCCCCGCGACGTGCTGGTGATGACCCCGGACATCGAAAGCTACGCCCCCTATATTTCCGCCGTCTTCGGCAACCCCGAATCCGGCGCCGAACGCATCCCCTACTCCATCGCGGACCGCAGCCTCAAGAACGAGGGTGAGGCGGCCCAGGCCCTTTTGTCCATCCTGGGGCTGTGCGGCGGCCGCTACGGCGTCGCCACCGTGCTCGACATCCTGGAATCGGCGCCGGTGGCGCGCCGCTTCGGCCTCAACGAGGACGAGTTGGAGACGGTGCGCGACTGGCTCAGGGGGGCCAACATCAGGTGGGGCATCGACGCCCGCCAGCGCGCCGAGCACGGCGTCCCCCCTTTCCACGAGAACTCCTGGTCGGCGGGCCTGGACCGACTGCTGCTGGGCTACGCCATGAACGGCGACGGGCGTTCCTTCTACAAGGGCATCCTTCCTTTCGACGACATGGAGGGGGGCGTGGCGCTGGTACTGGGACGCTTCCTCTCCTTCTGCGAAAAGCTCTTCGTTGAGACCCAGGCCCTCTCCCGCCCCAGGCCGGCTGCGGAATGGGTGCCGGTCTTGCGCCGGATCCTGGATGACTTCATCCTCCCGGACCAGGAGGGGGAGCGCGAGCTCCTCTCCCTGATCGAGATCGTGAAGAAACTGGGAGAGTGCGGTAGCCAGGCCGGCTTCGAGGACGGGATCGGCCTCGAGGTGGTGCGCTACTGGGTGGAACAGCAACTGGGCAGCTCAGAGCGGGGCCTGGGCTTTCTGACCGGCGGCGTCACCTTCTGCGCCATGCTGCCGATGCGCAGCATCCCGTTCCCGGTGGTGGCGCTGATCGGCATGGACGAAGGGCAGTTCCCGCGCAAGAACCCGGCCCAGGGTTTCGATCTGATGACCAGGGAGCGCCGCGCCGGCGACCGCTCGCCGCGCGACGAGGACCGCTACCTGTTTCTGGAGGCGCTTCTTTCCGCGCGCAAGCGGCTGCACATAAGCTACGTGGGGCAGAGCATCAAGGACAACGCCGAGCTCCCCCCCTGCGTCCTGGTCAGCGAACTGCAGGACTACCTGGCCAGGTGCTTCGTGACCGCCGAGGGGAAACCCGCGGGAGAGTCCCGGCGCCACCCGCTGCAGCCGTTCAGTCCCAGGTACTTTACCGGCGCCGACGGGCACTTCAGCTATTCGCAGCAGAATTGCGCCGGGGCACAGGCCAAGCTGCTCCCCCCCGTCCCCCCCGCGCCGTTCCTGGCGACCCCGCTGCCGCCGTGGGAGGAGGCATCCACCATCACGCTGAAGTCCCTGGTCGATTTCCTGTGCAACCCGTCCAAGGAGTTGTTGCGGCGCAGGCTTGGCGTCCGGATCGTGGAGGGGGACGACCCGCTGGAAGAGGTGGAGCCCTTCGCGCTCGATTCGCTGGAGAAGTACCAGTTGGAGCAGGAAATCGTGGCGGCAGTGCTGCGCGGCGATGAACTGGAGCTTCCCTTCGCCGTCGCCTGCGCCCGTGGCGACCTCCCCCCCGGAGTCTGCGGCGCGGCGTTGTACCAGAAGCTGGGCGACCCGGCGGCCGAGTTCGCCGGCAAGGTGACCGAGGTCTGCACCGGTACCGCGCTCCCCGCTTTGGACATCGACCTGAAGCTACCGGCCGGGCGCATCATCGGGCGGCTGGAAAACCTGCGCGACGACCGCATGGTGCGCTATCGCTACACCGACCTCAAGCCGAAGGACCTGTTGCGGCTTTGGGTTGAGCACCTGGTACTCAACAGCGCGCAAGCGGCCGGGTACCCCTTGCAGAGCACCTTCGTCGCCGCGAAGAGCACGGTCCACCTCCCCGCCATCGACGGGAGCGAGGCGCACCTGAACCGGCTTCTCGAACTCTACCAGGAGGGCATGACCCAGCCGCTCAAGTTCTTCCCCGACACCTCGTTCGAGTACGTGAAAAACGCCCGCGAGCCGAAGAACGCCGCCAAGGCCCTCGGCGCTGCAGCTGCGGCCTGGAACGGCAGCGAGTACAAGAAGGGAGACGTCAAGGACGAGTACTGCCGCCGCTGCTTCGGCGAGAGTCCACCGCTCGATGAGGAGTTCCAGGCCTTGGCCCGCGAGGTCTGGGATCCCATCCTCGACAATCTCGTGAAGAGCGGCAAGAGCGCCAAAAAGAAATAACTGTTGCCCGCTCCCTCCCCTCTCCCCCTGGGAGAGGGTGGCCGAAGGCCGGGTGAGGGCGACGCCACGAAGCGGGATCATTGCCTATTGCAGCGCCCTCACCCCAGCCCTCTCCCGGAGGGAGAGGGGGATATTCCGTCTCCCCCTGGGAGAGGGTGGCCGAAGGCCGGGTGAGGGCGACGCCACGAAGGGATTGGTTGCTGATTGCACCGCCCTCACCCCGACCCTCTCCCGCAGGGAGAGGGAGGATACCAAATGAAGAAATTCGACCTCCTACATACCCCGCTGGGCGGGCGCAACCTGATCGAGGCGAGTGCCGGGACCGGCAAGACCTTCACCATCGCCGGCGTCTACCTGCGCCTGGTGCTCGAGGAAGAGCTCGACGTGTCGCGCATCCTTGTGGTCACCTTCACCGAGGCCGCCACCAAGGAGCTCAAGGAGCGCATCCGGCAGAAACTGAAGGACGCGGAAACCTCCTTTGAAACGGGACAGAGCGACGACTTCCTGGTGACGGGGCTCATGGAGCGCAGCACCGACCGCGACAAGGCGCGGCGTCTGCTCGCCAACGCGGTGCGCAGCTTCGACGAGGCCGCCATCTTCACCATCCACGGGTTCTGCCAGAGGATGCTGCAGGACAACCCCTTCGAGAGCGGCTCCCTGTGCGACACCGAACTGCTGACCGACCAGGCGAAGATCCTCAACGAGATCGCCCAGGACTACTGGCGCATCAACTGCTACGGCGAGCCCGTCGAGAGGATCTCGGCGGCCGACCACGCCAAGGTCACGCCGGATTCCCTGCTCAAGCTGGCCAAGAGGGTCTGCAGCGATCCCTACGCCACCGTCGTCCCCGATGCTCCCGCCGCAACCGAGGACGAGGCAGACTGGCTGCTGGCGCTCAAGCGGAACTTCTTCGACTACCTGCGCGCCGAACTCCCCAAGCGGAAGCGGCTCAAGAACGTGCGCTGCTTCGACGACCTCCTGGGCGACCTCCACGCCGCCCTGACCCGCCCCGGCTCCCCGCTGCCACGGCTGATCCGCGAGCGCTTCAAGGCGGCCCTGATCGACGAGTTCCAGGACACCGACCCGGTCCAGTTCGCCATTTTCGACGCCATCTATCCCGTCGGGTACGAGGCCCCCTTCTTCCTGATCGGCGACCCCAAGCAGGCCATCTACAGCTTCCGCGGCGCCGACATCTTCGCCTACCTGGGAGCTGCCGATGCGACCAAGCAGCGCCACACCCTGTTGCAGAACTTCCGTTCCGAGCCTGGATTGATCACGGCGGTGAACAAGCTCTTCACCTCGCGCGAGCTCCCGTTCCTGCACGAGAAGATCGGCTTCAATGAGGTCGAGGCGGCGCCGAAGGAGCGCAGCATCCTCACCGAACAGGGTGAGCGGAAAGCGCCGCTCAAGTTCTGGTTCGCCCCGCGCAAGGAAGCAGGCAAGCCGATCAACAAGGGGGAGGCGTGGGACCTGCTCCCGGAAACGGTAGCCTCCGAGATCGCCCGCATCCTGCGTGACGGCGCGGCGGGGAACCTTACGGTGGAGGAGCTCAGGCAGGAGGACGACGACGAGCGCTGGGTGCAGCGGCCGGTCCGGCCGCGCGACGTGGCGGTCCTGGTGCGCGCCAACCGGCAGGCCAGGCTGATGCAGCAGGCCTTGAGCCGCAGGGGGATCCCGAGCGTCCTCTGCAGCGCGGGAAACCTGTTCGAAACCGACGAAGCGGCGGAGCTGCTGCGGCTCCTCTCGGCGGTAGCCCAGCCGGGACACGAAGCGCTCCTGCGCGGTGCGCTCGCCACCGACCTGGTCGGAGTCACCGGCCCGGAACTGGCGCAACTGGTCCACGACGAGGACAAGTGGGAGGAAATCCTGGAGGAATTCCGGGGCTACCATGACACCTGGAACGCGGCCTCCTGCATGGCGATGGCGCTGCAGTTCCTGGAGCGGCGCAAGGTGCGGCAGCGGCTGCTCTCCGGGCCGATGGGCGAGCGGCGCCTGACCAACGTGCTGCACGCCATAGAGGTCATCCACCAGGCCCAGGTCAAGGAACGGCTCGGGATGGAGGGGGTGGTGACCTGGCTCTCCTGCCGCATCACCGAAGAACCCAAGAAAGAGGAGTACGAGGTCCGCCTGGAGACCGACGAGGCCGCGGTCCAGTTGGTGACCATTCACAAGAGCAAGGGGCTCGAGTACCCCATCGTCTTCCTCCCCTTCTGCTGGGCCGAGGTCGGCGGCAAGGACGAGGGGGCGCTCTTCCACGATGACCACGGCAAGGTGGTGCTCGACATCGGCTCCGAGGATATGGAGCAGAGCAAGGCCAAAGCGGCCCAGGAGGCGCTCGCCGAGAGCCTGAGGCTCCTGTACGTCGCGCTCACCCGCGGCAAGCACCGCACCTACGTCGTCTGGGGCGCTTTCAAGGACGCCGCCGACAGTTCACTGCACTACCTGCTGCACCCGGACCAGGACGAGGTGAAGGGGCAGGTGAAGCTATCCGACGAGAAGATCTGTGAGCGCCTGGCTGAATTGGCAGCCGCTTCCGCCGGGAGCATCGAGGCACTCGAGATGCCCGCCGCCGACCTGCTCGGGTTCCGGGCCGGTGCAGAGGACGTGCCCGCACTGGCGCCGCAGCACTTCACCGGGACCATCGCCCGTGACTGGCGCGTCGCCAGCTTCACCTCCCTTTCCAGCCGCCAGCATCACACTGCCGAACTTCCCGACCGCGACGAAACAACTCCGGTCGAGGAAAGCCCGGTGCGCGACGTGGAACCGACCGGCATCTTTGCCTTCCCCAAGGGGGCCAAGGCCGGTATCTTCCTGCACAAGATCTTCGAGGACCTCGACTTCACTGAAGCCCAACAGCAACTGGCGCCGCTGGTCGAGGAGCAGTTGGACAAGCACGGCTTTGCCGCCGAATGGAGTAGCGCCGTGCGCGACATGGTGCTGAACGTGCTGCAGGCGCCGCTGGGGGATAAGGCGATCAGCCTGGCGCAAGTGCCGCTGGAGCGGCGTCTGACCGAGCTGGAATTCTTCTTCCCGCTGGCCCAGGTCACCTCCGACGGGCTCAAGGACGCCGTCACCCGCTTCATGGGGAAACACGGAGCGGACGCGGCGTTCCCGGTGGACATGGCCGAACTGTTCAGCCGTCTCTCCTTCTCACCGGTGCGGGGGATGCTTTTGGGTTTCATCGACCTCGTGTTCGAGCGCGACGGGCGTTACTACATCGTGGACTGGAAGTCCAACCACCTCGGCAACAGTGCCGCGGATTACGGGCAGGCCGCGCTGAAGCGGGAGATGGAGGCAAGCTTCTACCCGCTGCAGTACCTCCTCTACACGGTGGCGCTCGACAACTACCTGAGGCTGCGCATCGAGGGTTACGACTACGACCGCCATTTCGGCGGGATCTTCTACCTGTTCCTGCGTGGCATCGACGGCACCGGCAACGGCGTCTTCGCTGACCGGCCGCACAAGGAGTTCATCGCCGAACTGGCCGGAGTGCTGCTGCCGGAATCGGTACGACTGGCGCATGAAGCACCTCCCTCACCCCAGCCCTCTCCCAAAGGGCGAGGGGGAGCCGGCAAGAAGTCGAAAAAGAATGGTGCCGACGATCAACTAAGTTTTGATCTGGCTTTAGAGTAAGAGGCGAAAGGCAGATCACAGAGGGCACAGAGGAAAAGCCAGTGCGGACACAGAGGGGTTACCAAGGTTTTCCCCTGATGTTGTCTTTCTCTGTGACCTCTGTGGACCTCCGTGTCCTCTGTGTTCCTGCTTTCAAAAAGGTGAACCTATGACTCCTGATGGAGTTCAACTCAACGACATAGACCGGCAGTTCGCCGCCTTCATCTGCCGCCTGGCGGGGAGCCGGGACCAGCACGTCGAGGCCGCCGCCGCGCTCTTGAGCCGCGGAGTCACCGCAGGGGACGTCTGCCTCGATCTCGACACCGCGCTGGAGGAAGGTCGTGCCGCCGGGTTCCGCCTCGAATCGACGGCAACCTGGTGCGATCGGCTGAAGGCCTCTCCCGCAGTCGGCGCCCCCGGCGAGTTCAAGCCTCTCATCCTGGACCCCACCGGCCGCCTCTACCTGCAGCGCTACTGGCGCTACGAGAACGAACTGGCGGAGGCGATCCTGAACCGGGGCGAACCGGTGCCGTTTGACCGCGAACAACTGCGCCAGGGCCTTACGCGCCTCTTTCCGCCCACGCCCGGCGAGACCGACTGGCAGCGTGTCGCCGCCCTTGCCGCCGTCACCAGGCGTTTCTGCGTCATCTCGGGCGGCCCCGGCACCGGCAAGACCACCACGGTGGTCAAGGTGCTCTCGCTGCTGCTGGAACAGGCAGGAACTGCCGAAACCGGCAACACTCTGCGCATCGCCCTGGCCGCCCCCACCGGGAAAGCCGCCGCACGTCTCAAGGAGTCCATCTCCGGCGGGCTGGACAAGGCCGATCCCGTAGTGCGCGACCTGATCCCGGAGGAGGTGTTCACCCTGCATCGGCTGCTTGGTTACATGAAGGGTTCAAGCGGCTTCCGGCACAACAGCGACAATCCCCTCCCCTACGACGTCATCATCGTGGACGAGGCATCGATGGTATCCCTGCCGCTCATGGCGAAACTTGTCTGCGCACTGCGCCAGGATACCCGCCTGATCCTGCTCGGCGACCGGGACCAGCTCGCCTCCGTCGAAGCCGGAGCCGCCCTGGGCGACATGTGCGACACCGGCGGCGCGCACGGCTTCTCCGCCAATTTCGCGGAACTGGCCGCCGACGTGGCCGGTGATGCCGTCGAGGTCCAGCCCGGCATCGGCCCGCTCGGCGACGCCGTCGTGCTGCTGCGCAAGAGTTATCGCTTCTTGTCCTCGGGGGGCATCGGCAAGGTCGCCACGCTGGTCAATGCTGGTGACGCCCAGGGAGCGCTGGCGGCGTGCCACGATCCTGCCCTGCTCGATGTCTCGTTGGCCTCCCTGCCGCCCGCCGCCGGTCTCGCGGACGCCCTTGCCAGGCGCATCACCGACGGGTACGCGGCGTACCTGCACACGCAAACGCCGGAAGAAGCCTTTGCAGAATTCAGCCGGTTCCGTATCCTGTGCGCCATGCGCAGCGGCCCGTATGGCGTGGAGGCGCTCAACCTGCTGGTGCGCCAGCGGCTGGCGCAGGCGGGGCTGATTCATCCGCATGGCCGCTGCTATGCGGGCGAGCCGGTGATGATCACACGGAACGACTACAACCTGGGGCTGTTCAACGGCGACGTCGGTTTGATTCTCCCCGATGCCGAGAACGGCGGAGAATTGCGTGCCTTCTTCCCCTCCGGTTCCGGCGGGATGAGGAAGGTGTTGCCGCTGCGGCTCCCCGAGTACGAATGCGCCTTCGCCATGACCGTGCACAAGAGCCAGGGGTCCGAGTTCGAGAAAGTCCTCCTGGTCCTCCCCGACCGCGACACCCCGGTGCTGACGCGGGAACTGGTTTATACGGCGATTACCCGGGCGAAAAAGTCGGTGGAAATGCTGGCCACCTACGACCTGTTTCAGGCTAGCGTAGAACGGCGAGTAATCAGAAGGTCCGGCCTGCGCGAAAGGTTATGGGGGCGTTGAAGCTCCCCCTCGCCCTCCGGGAGAGGGCAGGGGTGAGGGAGCATTTAAGACTATTACCGCTGAAATGATGGGCATCGCCAAGGCACCGCCCTCACCCCCAGCCCCTCTCCCGAAAGGCGAGGGGGGATTCTACTCCCGCGAACAAGGAGCAACCATGAACTTACATGTTGATGATATAAACCTTTCCTACGACGACATGGGCACCGGCCCTGCCGTCATCCTCATCCACGGCTTCCCCCTCAACCGCCAGATGTGGCAGCCGCAACTCCAGCCGATTGCCGATGCCGGCTTCCGCGTCATCGCTCCGGACCTGCGCGGCTTCGGCGCCAGCGACGCCCCGGCCGGCGGCTACAGCATGGAGCGCTTCGCCGACGACATCATCGCCATCCTCGACGCCCTGAAGATCGACAAGGCCGTGATCGGCGGCATGTCCATGGGTGGCTACATCCTCATGAACCTCCTGGAGCGCTACCCGGACCGGGTCCGCGCCGCCTGCTTCATCGCGACCAGAAGCAACGCCGACGACGAGGCGGGGCGCGAGCGCCGCAAGGCCATGGCCGCCGAGGCGGAACGGCTGGGCGCCAACCCGATCATCAAGATCTTTGCCGAACTTCTCTTCGCCTCCGAGACCTCGCAGACGAGCCCCGAACTCATCGCCCGCGTGACTACCTGGATGCGCGACACGAACCCGAAGGGGCTCGCCGGCGGCCTGCTGGCCATGCGCGACCGCAAGGACTACACGCCGCTGCTCCCTTCCTTCCGGCACCCCTCCCTGGTGATAGCCGGTGCCGAGGACCGCGCCGCTCCCGCCGAAGCTGCCCAGACGCTGATGGACGGTCTCCGCGGTTGCCGGAGCAAGGTCATCGAGAACGCCGGACACATGGTCAACATGGAGCAGCCCGAGATCTTCAACCAGACCCTGATCGAGTTCCTGAACTCACTACCGGAGTAACCATGAACGCGGATGTCCTGCAACTGCTTACCCTGCTGCTTCTCGCCGCCACCTTAGTGGTCACGCTCTTGTGCTACCTGAGCCTGAAGCGGCATTCCTCCTCCGAGGCGCGCTTCGACCAGTTGGAAAAAGGGCTGGAGCGCCTGGAGCGGACCCTGCAGGACGAGCTGCGCCGCAATCGCGAGGAGTTAGGGGGCAACCTGCGCAACTTCGGCGAGGCAGTGCAGAAGAGGATGGTGGACATCGCGTCGCTGCAGAAAGGCCAGATGGAAGGCTTCACGCAGCAGCTGGCCAATCTCACCGCCAGCAACGAACAGCGCCTGGACAAGCTGCGCGAGACCGTGGAAGTTCGGCTCAAGTGGCTGCAGGAGGACAACTCCAAGAAACTCGAGCAGATGCGGGCCACGGTGGACGAGAAGCTGCACGAAACCCTGGAGAAGCGCCTGGGTGAATCGTTCAAGCAGGTGAGCGGGCAGCTGGAGCAGGTCCACAAGGGACTGGGCGAGATGCAGTCGCTGGCGTCCGGCGTGGGCGACCTCAAAAAGGTCCTCTCCAACATCAAGACCCGCGGCACGCTGGGCGAGGTCCAGTTGCACAACCTCCTGGAGCAGATCCTGACCCCGGACCAGTACGGCGCCAACGTGGCCACCAAGCCGGGCAGCGACGCCCGCGTCGAGTTCGCGGTACGGCTCCCGGGGCGGGACGACAAGCCGCTCTGGCTCCCCATCGACGCCAAGTTCCCGCAGGAGGACTTCCTGCGCCTGGTGGAAGCACAGGAACAGGGGAACCAGGCTGCCGTTGTCGAGGCCACCAAGCAGTTCGACAAGACGGTCCAGGGGATGGCGAAGCTGATCTGCGACAAGTACCTGGCGCCCCCCGAGACCACCGACTTCGCCGTCATGTTCCTCGCCAACGAGGCGAGCTACGCCCAGGTATTGAGCCGGCCGGGACTTTTCGACGTCATCCTGCGCGAGCACAAGGTGATTGTCGCCGGTCCCACCACCATCGCCGCCCTGCTCTCGTCGCTGAGCCTCGGGTTCAAGACGCTCGCCATCGAGAAACGCAGCAGCGACGTGTGGCGCCTGTTGGGCGCCATCAAGACCGAGTTCATGACCTTCGGCACGCTGTTGGAGAAAACGAGAAAGAAGCTCGACGAGGCGTCCTCCAGCATCGACACCGCCGCAACGAGGACGCGCCGGATCCAGCGCAAAATGCAGGGGATAGAGGAGTTGCCAGAGCATGAGGCGAAGGGACTATTGGGGGTGGAGCTCCCCGCCGGTCCCGACATTGAACCGGGCGAGGTGGTCCTGATAGACGAGGCGTGAGGGGATGACGCGCGCATAAAACAGCCCGCCGGCAGCCGGTCCATTGAACCGGTGCCGACGGGCTTTTATGTTGCAGCCCGAATGATCGCTGCGTTATTTGATCTGCCCGCGGATTTCGCCGTCCGGGTACTTGTCGGTGTGGACGTTCACATAGGTGTCGCCGGACTTGAGCAGTTTGACCAGTTCGTCGAATTTCCCTTTGTAGTCGCCCATCAGATCGTTGGCACCGACTTTACCCTCGGAAAGCATGCCCGAGAATTTCCCTTTTTTGCTGCCACTGAAGAGGCCAACAATCGGGGGACCGTTTTCCCCTTTTTTGGCCACATGGATGTGGGCCGCGCTGACGTCCATGATGTTCTTGACGTAGAGCTTGTAGGTCAGCTCCTTGCCGTCTTTACTGAGCTTGAATTCAGCCTTGCCTGAAGATTTGGCGTCAGGCTTGGCGACTTCCTCTTTCGGGGTCAATTTTGCCTTGAAGCTGTGCTCAGCGGCATAGCCGGTCGAGACAGCAAAGAACGCGGCTACCAACACCAGCAGTAACAGCCTAACCTTTCTCATCGCTTGCCTCCTTTACAGCCTTGGTACTACCACTATTGGCGATTGTACCCCTCATATTCAAAAAACTCTATGCATTTAATTTGGGCGCGTTCTGCATCTGCAATCACCGTCCCCATACTACGCGAATTCCGCGATAGCCTGCCCGGGCTGGACGGCTTCGCCGACGGAGACGAGGATCTTTTCGACCTTGCCGGACATGTGCGCGGTTATGTTCGTTTCCATCTTCATCGCCTCGAGGACCACGAGGAGATCATTCACCTCGAGGTGCTGCCCCACCTGAGCCACGACCTTGAACACCACGCCTGCTATGGGGCTGCGGCAGATCTTGTCCGATGCCGCCGACATGCCTCCCGGCGGCGCGCCGGTTACCGGCGCGGGCGCGGCCATCGGCATCCCGGCCAATGGCGCCGCCTGCACCGTCGTGGTCGGATAGGACTCCGCCAGCCGGACCTCTTCGCCCTCCTCGACTTCCACATCCACCCGGTACTTCTTTCCATCAATGGTCATTGTAAGCTGCACGGTGGTCTCCTTTTCATATGCGCTTGCCGAGGCTTTTTCCCTCTCCAATATTTCTGCGCCCTCACCCGGCCTTCGGCCACCCTCTCCCAGAGGGAGAGGGAATGGACCTGGGTCCCCTCGCCCTCTGGGAGAGGGGCGGGGGTGAGGGCATCGCACGTGCCGAGTGCAAAGCTATTACGACCGCCTTACATTGAGGTTATGCGATGCCTGCAGCACGACGCGGCTCGACTGCCCCCACGCGTTGACCTGCATCGGATCGACGAACCTCGCTTTCCGGATGCGGACGGTCCTGCCCAGGTAGGCCGCTATCGACGCCGACATAACCATCAGCAGTTCAGGCGTTATCTCCTCGTGTTTCCCTGCGTTTTCTTCCACGGCCTCCTCCTTACAGCGGGATCAGCCCGTGCTTCTTCATGGGCCGGAACTCGCGCTTGGTGTGCAGGATGTCGAGCGTCATGGCCAGGTGCCGCCTCGTCTCGGCGGGCTCGATGATATCGTCCACGTCCCGCCTCCCCGCCGCCGCATACGGTGTGGCAAAGGTGCTCTGGTAGGACTCGATCAACTCCTGGCGCCTCTTCTGCGGGTTCTCGGCCTGCGCGATCTCGTTTCTGAAGATCACGTTGACCGCCCCCTGCGGCCCCATCACGGCAATCTCTGCGGTGGGCCAGGCAAAGACGCGGTCTGTTTCCAGCTCCTTGCCGCACATGGCCAGGAAGGCACCGCCGTAGGCCTTGCGCATGATCACGGTGATCTTGGGAACGGTGGCGGCAGAGTAGGCGAACAGCATCTTGGCGCCGTGGCGGATGATCCCCCCCTGCTCCTGCTGCACGCCGGGTAGGAACCCGGGGACGTCAACCAGCGTGATCAGCGGTATGTTGAATGCGTTGCAGAAGCGGACGAAGCGCGCCCCTTTGTCGGAGGCGTTGATGTCGAGGGCGCCCGCCAGCACGCTGGGCTGGTTGGCCACCACGCCCACGCTGCGCCCGAGGATACGGGCAAAGCCCACCACGATGTTGGGCGCGAACAGCGGCTGAACCTCCAGGAAATCGCCGCCGTCCACCAGGCGCGTAATCACCTGGCGCACGTCGTACCCCTTCTTCGGATCCGTCGGAACCAGGGTGTTCAAGGTCTTGTCCGGCACCACGATATCATCGGCCTGAAGCTGCGGCGGGTCTTCGAGGTTGTTGGATGGGAGGAAGGAAAGCAGCCGCTTGCAGATGCGCAGCGCCACCAGGTCGTTCTCCGCGACGAAATGGGCGACGCCCGCGTAGTTCATCTGGGACAGAGGACCGCCAAGGGCCTCGGCGGTTATCTCCTCGCCGGTGGCCTCCTTGATGACCGATGGGCCGGTGATGAACATGCGTGCACCGGCGGTCTGGATGATGAAGTCGGTCAGCGCCGGGCTGTAGGCTGCGCCGCCGGCACACGGGCCGCAGATAAGCGAGATCTGGGGCACCACGCCGGAGAGCATCACGTTGTGGTAGAAGATCTTTCCGTAGCCCGCCAGGGAGTCGATCCCTTCCTGGATGCGGGCCCCGCCCGAATCGTTCATGAAGACGAAGGGGGTGCCGGTCTTCAGGGCGGAGAGCATCGACTGGACGATCTTGTCGCTGTGCACCTCCCCAGCCGAACCGCCCGCCACCGTGAAATCCTGGCTGGCTAGGTGCACCAGACGGCCGCCGACGGTTCCCGCACCGGTCACCACGCCTTCCGCCGGGAACTCCTTGCCCGCCATGCCGAAGTTGGTGCAGCGGTGCCTGGCGAAGAGACCCACTTCCTGAAAGCTGTCCTTGTCGAGGAGCGTCTCGATGCGCTCCCGCGCGGTAAGGCTCTGCTGGGCGTGCTGCTGGTCGATCTTGGCCCGCCCTCCCCCCAGCTTCAGCCTCTCTTTCCTCTCGTTCAGTTCCTTGACCTTTTCCTCTATCGACATGAGCGCGCTCCTTTAGCGGGTGCGGCGTCTATTCCTGGCCGTACGGCGCCACGGTGACCTTGTGCTGCTGACCGCTCAGGGTGACCGTGTAAGTTACGGGGCCGGTGATCTTGCCGGGGTGCCCCTCGGGGGTGCTGGTTTCGGAAGCACCGGTGGCAGGGTCCTTGCCGACGTTCCTCGGCCCCTCGTGTCTGCTGGCGAAGAACTTGGGCGCCACCTGCGGAAAGAGGGCATAGGTGAGCACGTCCTCGTCGCTGCCGTCGCATCCCTCCAGCGGCAGCGCCGCCGCCCGCAGCTTGTCCCATTCCGGCTCGAGCAGGTCCGCCGGGCGCACGGTGATGGGTTCCTTCTTGGCGTGCCGGCGCGCCATCTCTACCACCTCGGGGTTCAGCTCTCCCGGCGCCGCTCCGTAGTAGCCGAGCATCAGGTCCGCGAACTCGCCGGTCAGCACCTTGTAGCGCCCCATCAGCGTGTTCAGCACCGCCTGGGTCCCCACGATCTGGCTGGTGGGGGTCACTAGCGGAACGTAGCCGGTGTCCTTTCTCACCACCGGGATCTCGTCCAACACCTCGTGCATGCGATCGGCCGCCCCCTGCTGTTTCAACTGACTTTCCATGTTGGAGAGCATGCCGCCGGGGATCTGGCTCCTGAAGATCTCGGTCTCGACGCCAGTCACCGTGGAGAGGAACTCGCGGTAGCGCGGCAGGATCTTGGAGAAATGCTCTTTCACGCGCAGCATCCGGCCGAGGTCGATCCTGGTCGCGTTGCCGGTATGCTCCAGCATCTCGACGAAGCTCTCGGTCGGGTTGTGCCCCGGCCCCAGCGACATCGAACTTACCGCCGTGTCGACGCCGTCCACCCCCGCCTCCACCGCTTTCATGAGGCTCACCATGGTGACGCCGGTGGTGGCGTGGACGTGCAGCTGCACACGGGTCTGCTCGCCGCAATACTCTTTTATGCCGCGCACCAGTTCGTAGGCCGCCTGCGGCTTGATGAGCGCCGCCATGTCCTTGATGCAGATGGAATCGCACCCCATCTCCACCAGGCGCTTGGCCTGGTCCAGGTAGGCCTGGGTGGTGTGGATCGGGCTCACGGTGTAGGAGATGGCGCCTTGGGCGTGCTTGCCCGTCCGCTTCACGGCGTGGACCGAGCGCTCCAGGTTGCGCAGGTCGTTGAGCGCGTCGAAGAGGCGGAAGACGTCGATGCCGTTCTCCGCGCTCTTCTGGACGAAGCGGTCCACCACCTCGTCCTGGTAGTGCCGGTAGCCCAACAGGTTCTGGCCGCGCAGCAGCATCTGCAGCGGGGTCTTGGGCATGAGCGACTTGAAGGTGCGCAACCGCACCCACGGGTCCTCGTTGAGAAAGCGGATGCAGGCGTCGTAGGTGGCGCCCCCCCAGCACTCCAGGGACCAGAAGCCGGCGTTGTCGAGGTCCTCGCAGGCAGGAATCATGTCATCGATGCCCAGGCGGGTCGCTATCAGGCTCTGGTGGGCATCGCGCAGGGCCAGCTCGGTGATGTCGATGATTCGGTTCATGTCTCCCCCCTTGTCACGAAGGGATAGTGTACGGGAAGGAGACTCATTGGCAAGGGTTAATGTCGATTTTAAGGTGGACGAACGGAGGGGGCAACGACGGTCGCCGAGGCCAGCGGCAGGTGACGAACGGAGGGGGCAACGACGGTGGCCGAGGCCAGCGGCAGGTGGACGACATGGACAAAAGTGGACGCGGTGGACCCGGTGGACGGGGATCGCTGGGTGGACTAAAACTGAGGCTGCGGTGGGTCAGCGGGGAGCGCGGCGGGGCTAGACCGGCTAGACCGGCTAGCCTGGCTGCCCCGGCTGGCCGGCTGGGCTGGGCTGGGCTGGGCTGGGCTGGGCTGGGACGGCTACGCGGTCGCTAGGATGTCGCGGTAGAGGGCCAGATAGGCGCCGGCTTCTTTCTCGGGACAGCAACTGTCCCGCACCAGACACCTGCCGTTCTTCCCCAACCGGTCGCGCAGGTGGGCATCTGTCACCAGGTGCTCGGCCTTGCTGCAGAAATCGGCGGCACTGTGGTACACCAGGCCGGTGACTCCGTCCTTGATGATGGAACGGTTCCCCTCGATGTCGGAAACCAGGACGGGCTTGGCATAGGCAAGGGCCTCGAGAATCGTGTTGGCCATCCCTCCTTCGGTGACCGAGGTGTTCAACACCACATCGACGCGCCGGTACAGGTCTCCCATGGCGTCATGGGCGACCACACCGAGGTAACGGGCGAAGGGATACTGCTCCAGCGTTTCCATCACCTCCGCGGCATAGGCAGGCTCGAGCACGGGGCCCGCCAACTCCAGCCGCACCTGGGGGTAGCGCGCATGCAGCTCGGCCAGGGGGGCCAGCGGGAACATCACGTTCTTTACCGGACGCAGACCGGCGGGGAGCAGGAAAACAAATTCATCCCGCGCCGCAACGCCCGCCGGGGGAGCGTACTCAGTCGGGAGTTCCACCCCCTGGTGAATCAGGACGGTCCGCTCTTCGAGGCTCGGCAGGTGCTCACCCAGACGCTTCTTGACGCAGGCGTGAAAGGCCACCAGCCGCGAGGCGCGGCGCAGCGCGCCGTGCATCTCCAGACCGCGCTGGTCGCACAGCGCCTGGTAGATGTCGGTTCCCGTCAGGGTAATCAGGTACGGGATGCCGAGCGACTTGGACAGCGCGTACGCCACCCTGCCGCCGTGATAGGCATGAAAGGCGTGCAACAGCTGCGGCGCGAACTCCTCGACCTCCGCCTGCAGACGCTCACCCGCCAGCCGCCCCACCGGGAAAACCCGCACCTCGCACCCCAAGAGCCTCAGCTGCCCTTCGATACGTCTTACTGTGACGGCGTTGCCGGTTTCCGCGGGATAGTAGTTGGGGGCGATGATGCCGACACGCATGAAGAACCTCTGCTGAAGTTTTTGCCACGGCCATCATTAGAAATAACCGGCCGCTGCAGGTTCTGATAATAGCCGCAAAACCCGCAGTAGGCAAGGGATAAACCCCTTGCCTCACTTAAAGGATCATGGTACTTTAGCCGCATTCCGAGGTGCGACACATGAAAATTACCATCCTCGGCTCTGGTACTTCGACCGGGGTTCCCATGGTCGGCTGCCACTGCCAGGTCTGCGGTTCCTCTGACCCGCGCGACAAGAGAACACGTGCCTCCATCCTGGTCGAATCCTGCGGCCAACGCATCCTCGTCGATACCTCGACCGACTTGAGGATGCAGGCGCTGCGGGAAGGGATTCCGCAGATCGACGCCGTTCTGCTCACCCACACCCACGCCGACCACATCCATGGCATAGACGACTTGCGCGGCTTTCATTTCATCCACCGCAGGGTGATCCCGTGTTACGCCAGCCAGGAGACCATCGATCAGGTTCGCAGCAACTTCTCGTACATCTTCGAGGGGCTGCACTCCGAGGGATACTGGCCGCTCCTGGAGGCGTTCCCGGTTGCCGACCCCTTCGACCTGTTCGGCTGCCGCGTGACGCCGGTGCCGATCCGGCACGGTTCCTTCCTGTCCACCGGCTACCGGTTCGACAACGCTGCCTACCTCACCGACTGCAGCGAGATCCCGGAACAGTCGCTGGCCCTGTTACAGGGACTCGACCTGATGATCATCGACGGCCTGCGCTTTTCCCCGCACCCCAACCATTTCAACGTGGAGGGTGCGCTCAAGATCTCGGAAATCCTGAAGCCCCGACGCACCGTGCTGACCCACCTGACCCACGAGGTGCACCACAGCGACGCGGCGCGGCTCCCCCAGGGTGTTGAATTCGCCTACGACGGCATGACGGTCGAGCTTTGAAGACGAACCAAATGAACCTGAGAAACGGACGGAACTGATGTTCAGAGACATTCGGCTGCACGGCTATGCAAACGACCAGATCGAGTTCTACGCCATCACGGCGGGCAGCGAGGCGTACAACCGTTACTTCTTCAACACCGACCCCTCCGATCCCGACGAGATCCGCTTCTTCTCACCCGGCAACGAGTTCATCATCGGCAAGAACGGCATCAGCCACCGGGGCAACGGCGGATCCTTCTGCGAGTACATGTTCGGCGTGGACCAGCCCATCGCCGACCTCGCCAAGGAAGAGGTCTCCAACCGGCTCATCATCTACGGCACCCATTACGATCATAAAACTGGCACGCTGAGGTTCAGCGACCGCACCGAAGGGTATGTCAGCTACGACAAGATCTTCTTCGACGGCAACGCCATCTTCAACTACTTCTTCGCCCTCACCGGCGTCGACTTCTCCGGGCCGATGCACGACCAGCAGGAGCGCATCCTCCGGGTGCTGGGCAAAGCGCTCAAGCGCTCCGACGCCGTCGGGGAGGAACAGGACAACCTGATCATCCAGGAGATCCTGGACATCGTCGACGACCCCAACGCCCACCTCTTCCTGTTCAAGCTGATCAACATCCGGCACCGCGAGTACAGCGAGGCCTTCAAGTCGCTCTACTTCAACAACAAGAAGATCACCGACGCCGAGTTCCAGTCGCTGGCCCAGCTCGCCGAGCGCTACGGCATCGACCGTTACCAGCAGGAGCGCATCCGGATCGACGTGATGTACAAGCACCCGGACAACCGGCGCATCGTCGACGAATACAAGAACATCCTGATCGCTTGCAACAGGAAGGGCGAGATCAACAAGCTGGAGAACGCGCGCCTGACCCGCCTGAAGACGCTGTCGGTGCGCAACAAGATCCCGGGGGCGCTCTTCTACACCCTGGACGAGATGCTCAAGAAGGACAAGAAGCTGGTCGATCTCGAGGAGAGCAACTACATCTCCGAGACCAGGCAGATCCTGGAGGGGATGTTCCTTTCTGAGCGCCACATCGAGAGCACCATCGAGCCGGAGGACATGCTGAAGCTGCTCTTCGCCAAGAAGCAGGCGGCGGAGAACCGCGACCACGCCTTCGAGGAGATGCTGCTCGACGCCAGCAAGGCCTGCGACGAGAAGATCCGCGACGGCGCCGACATCTCGATCCTCGAGGGGTACTCGTACATCATCACCTACTTCGACCGCTACGACGCCACCTCCTCGGCCATCAACCAGCTGGCCTTCATGGAGAACGTGAGGATCTCGGAAGAGATGATCCGAAGCCTTCTGGGGAACAAGCACGCCTTCGACATGCTGGCCCCCCAATTGTTCACCAAGCTCTTCCTCTCCGGCATCTTCGAGGACAAGTACCTGGGGATCTACGGCAGGAAGAAGGTCAGCCACCTGGCCTCCGGCCTGAAACTCATCGAGGAGAACCGGCTTACCACCACGGCGCTCCTGGAGCAGCTGGTGCGCATCGACAGCGACGAGCGGCTGCACCTCACCCTGCTCGAGCACGTCAAGGACCGCATCCGCAACTTCTACTCGAAATACGCCACCAAGGCGGACCAGGACGCTCTCAAGAAGGAGCTCACCGAGGAGCTGCTCAACAAGAAGCTCATCGACGACGAGATCCCGGACCACCTGTTCCGCGAGGCCATCCTCACCATCAAGAAAGAGGCAGTGTACATTCACAACCTGCTGCCGCAGATCATCCTGGAGAAGAACTCGTCGCTGCGTGAGGACTTCCTGGAGAACTCCGGCCTGGACCGCTTCTACGTCGAGGAACTGGAGCGCGAATTCTTCGAACTGAACGGCCTGAACCTCGAGGAGCTGTACCAGATCAGGAAAGGGTTCAACTAAAAAGCGGGGGCGAATGATTATTCGCCCCTACACGCCCTGTCACGCCCTGTCACGCCCTGTCACCGCCTGCCACCAGCCCTGTCACCGCCTGCCACCAGCCCTGCCACCGGCTGCTGCGGCGCCACCAACTCCCATCAACTCCCATCAACTCCCATCACTCCCATCACTCCCATCACTCCCATCACTCCCATCACTCCTTGACACCCGCCGCCATTTCCACTACTGTCGCACAGTGTGTATTTTTTCTACTCAGGGGAGCACATGTCCGCGACAGAGCTGCAACTTAAGACCTTAGGCGACCGCATCGCCTCCTTCGGCAAAGAGAACCTCGATGAAATGCTGCACCTGGTCGGCGAAGGGGCGCGACTGGTCTCGGACCAGGAACGGGTGCGCATCTACCTCGAAGACCTGACCCGCGGCGCGCTCTCCTGCGCCTTCGCCTGCGGCAGCTTCGCCGCCGAAATCCGCGAGGCAACCTTCCCCATCATCTCCGCCGAGGCCGGCGTCTCCAATACCTTCGTCACCCAGATGCCGTCCCAGTTCCTGCTCCCGGCCGAGAGCGGGCTTCCACTGGACCAGGACTTTTCCCGGCGCTTCAACATCGACGGCACCACCATGCTCCCCATAACCAACGACGGCAAGTCGATCGGCGTGGTCTGCGTGGACGGCGAACTCCTGTCCCGGGACCGGATCGAGATGCTGGTGCCGTTCCTGGCCAGGGCCGGCGAGCGGGTGGACCACGCCCGCAAGTACCACCAGCAGTTGCTGCTGGCGCGCCGGGTCGAGGTCTACAAGAGAAGGGAGGCAGCGGGCTTCATGGTGCGCTCGGCTGTTAACCTGATCGATGGGCTCACCCTCGCCTCGGTGCTGGTGCCGGCTCGCGGCGGCATGGAAGTGCTGGCAAGCCACGCCGAGGACGCGGACCTCAAGACTCGCTACGACAACGTCGGCAGCATCGACCTGAAACACGGCACCTCGCTCGTGTCGCGCTACGTCAACGAGGCCGGGGTGGTAACCGACGACCAACTCCTGCAGCCGCTCTTCATCGCCGACCTCCAGGATCAGACCATCCAGCGCCGTGCGCTCACCGAGGAGATGGGGCTGAGGACGCTCTACATGGTGCCTCGCATCGAGCCCGGCACGCGGCGGCTCATCTGCCTGATCAACTACTTCACCCGTCAGCTGGCCAGCTTCTCCGAATTCGAGGAAGGCCTGCTGCAGACCCACGCCGAGATGGTGGAGCGGGTCATCAACGAGGTCGGTGGCGAGCACCTCGAGATCAAGGTCCTCTCCGAGATCTCCGACCTGCTGCAGGAACGCAACGAGGGGCTGCATCCCTTCCTGACCAAGGTGCTCTCCAAGGCCACCGAGTTGATCGGCGCGGATACCGGCAGCATCGCCATCGTGCAGGAGCGCGAGGGTGAGAAGTACCTGGTGGTCGAGAACGAGGAAGGGACCATCGTCGGCGCCAAGAACAAGGAATGGCTGAAAAAGAAAATCCCTCCCTTCAAGATCGGCGGCAGCGATCTTCCGGCGCAGGAGCGCAGTCTCACCGGCTACGTAGCCTGGACCAAAGAACCGAAGATCATCGGGCAGGTTGCGGATCCCACGCAGCACGAGGGGTTCCACCGCCCCATGAACGAGCTGATCAAGAGCGAGATGGCGGTGCCGGTGATCAGCGACGACGAGGTGATCGCTGTCATCTGCCTCAACTCGCTGCAGGAGGGGTACTTCACCGAAGAGCACAAGCGCATTCTGCAGATCATCGACCGCCTCACCTCGCGGCACATATCCGACATCCAGCGCATCGAGCGGCTGCAGTCCGAGGTGAACAAGCTGCAAAGCGACATCGCTTACAAGGACCCCAAGGTGTCCTCGTATCGCCTGGGCAACATCATCGGCAACAGCCGCAAGGCCCAGGAGATCGTCGCCTTCATCAACACCGTGTCGCAGCCCCTGTCCAACCGCATCGCCCTCTGGAGCCGGCACGTGTTGCAGGAAGCCACCATCGGCCTCCCCTCCATCCTGGTGCTCGGTCCCACCGGCGCGGGGAAGGAGTTCTTCTTCAACAACCTGTACAACAAGCTCAACGAGCTGTACCGGCAGCAGATCAACCCTGACGGCGAACTGCCGGTCAAGAAGACCAACATCGCCGCCTACAGCGGGGATCTCACCTACTCCGAACTCTTCGGGCACATCAAGGGAGCCTTTACCGGTGCCTACAGCGACAGGAAAGGGATATTGGAAGAGGCCTCCGGCGGCATCGTCTTCCTGGACGAAATCGGCGACGCCGACCCCAAGACCCAGGTACAGCTGCTGCGCTTTCTGGACAACGGAGGTTTCGTGCGCCTCGGTGAGAACCGGGAGCGGATCAGCCGCGTCCTCTTGGTAGCCGCCACCAACAAAGATTTGAGGAAGGAAATCGCGCTCGGCAATTTCCGTGAGGACCTGTACCACCGCCTCACCGAGCTCTCCGTCGTGGTGCCGTCCCTGAACGAACGGCGCGAAGACATCCCCGACCTCTCCACCCACTTCCTGGGCAAGCTCTACCGGACCTACAGAAGCACCGAGGAGGCCGGGCGCGACGACGAGCCGAGCCTTTCCAAGGATGCCAAGGAGGCGCTGGTGGGCCATAACTACAAGGGGAACATCCGAGAGCTGAGGAGTATCCTCTTGCGCGCCCTGTTCTTCAGGACCGGCAAGATGGTGACGGGAGAGGACATCAGGAAGGCCATCAGGGACGGATCGCGCGAGCAGGTGGTCCCGGCGTTCGAGTTGCTGGCCGAGGAAGTGGCCAGCGACATCCTGAGCGACATCGAGGCAGGGAAAGACTTCTGGGAGGCCGTGTACGAGCCCTACTCGCAGAGCAGGATATCCAAGGACGTGGTGCGGCTGGTCGTGGAGAGAAGCCGGAGTGTTGCCGGCAAGAGCATGCCCGAAGTCGCCCGGCACCTGAAAGCCGTCACCGGCTCCCCGCAGGAGGACGAAGAAGAGAGGAAGCGGTTCTTTCGGTTTAAGAACTTCCTTTACAAAACCGTGAAGATTTGACCCCTTTTGAAGGAGTGTCAAACAAGGATATTTATCAATAAAAAACAATTACTTACACGTTGACACCGCCATAAAGACCCGCTAATCTGTAAGCCAGATTGAGCGGGTTTTTTACTGATCTTCGTACCCATATCGTACCCAGCCCCCCTCTTTCTGGACCTGGGTACGATAAAAATATTCTAATGGTGGTGCCAATGCCAAAGATCAAGTTTACCAAGTCGGCGCTGGAAAAGCTGGCAGCCCCTCCCGGGGAGCGGGTGGATTATTTCGACACCGAGACACGCGGCCTGGGGTTGAGGGTGGGCAACTCGTCCAAGACCTTCTTCGTGAAGGTCGACATCCGCGATGCTGCCTCGAAGACCGGATACCGCAGCGTGCGCAAGACGCTGGGTCGGTTCGGAGAGATCACACTGGAACAGGCGCGCAAGGAGATCCAGGGGTATGACGACCGCGACAAGGGGTTTGTCCCCGGACTGCGCCTCGAGATCAAGCGGGGGCAGACCAGGATGCACGGGGCTGACGTCACCCTGGCGCAGATGCTGGAGGCGTACTTTCTGGAGAAGAAGACTGCGGAAGGGAACAGCTACAAACCATCAACCGTCAGGGGGTACACCAACATCGTCACCCGCCACTTCGAAACCTGGCTCTCCCTCCCCCTAACCGAGATCGGGAAACTGACACCGGAGGTGGTCATCGACCGTTACCGGCAGGCCGAAATAGGGCACGGCCCCTACGGCGCCAGAAACGCATTCGTCATGCTTGCGGCGATCATCAATTATGCTCGGGTGAAATACCCGGGTGTGGTCGCCACGAATCCGCTGGCCGTGCTGCGTTTCGGCAAGCACATGAAGAAGATCCAGACGAGGACCGAGCGGCTGGAGGGGAAGGAATTCCAGGTCTTCTACCAGGGGCTCCAGAAGTTCAACGAGAACATCCGGGACTGCTACCTGTTCTGCCTCTACCAGGGCCTGAGAAGCCAGGAAGCTGCCACCCTGCGCTGGGAGTACGTCAACCTGGACCGGCTGACCCTGACCATCCCCGACACCAAGAACCGCAGGCCGCTCTACGCCCCGCTCTGCCGCCAGTCGCTGGAGATCTTGGAGCGGCGGCTCGCGCAGCGCGAGGAGGGATGTCCGTTCGTATTCCCGGCGGTGAAGACCGTTCGCTACAGCACCAACAAGACCGGGCACGTGAGGCTCATGGCTACCGCGCTTAAACTCAACACAGGGTTGAACATCACCGTGCACGGCCTGCGCCGAACCTTCATAACCACGGCCCGGCGGCTGAAGATCTTCGAGGACGCCGACCGGCTTACCAACCACGTGGACAGCACTGTCTCGGGAAGGCACTACGATGCGACTGACGTTGAGGATTTGCGCAGGCCCCTTCAGACCATTGCCAGCGAACTCGAAAGGCTCATGAAGGAGGGGGCAGCTAAAGTGCTTCGGTTGCATTGAGAAGAGCATGTAAAGGCGAATATCGCACAGGGCTGTGCGTGCACAGACGGCGTAGCGCTGCGAGTTAAAGTATGTCAGTAACAATACTTCTAACTAAGCTCTATAGAACAAAAAGAATTTTCCGTATAGGCACCTGGATTTTGTAAAAATGTACGCAAAGATACCCTAACTAAGTTTGTTAAGGTGCAAAACATCTCTTTGCTTATGGCTTTAGTACAACCTTCATGTACTAGCTTGGATCTAGCCGCATATATCTGTTTCACTTCTTTAAAAACGGTATCCTTCTCTCCATAACCAGTCTCATTTAGAGTTTTAGCAACCCTCAAACAGAGCCTAAATTGTAGTTCTATATTGACGCCAGGTAGGTACAGTGATTCTAAAGCAATTGTTAGCAAGAGAAACCTAACATCCAAGGGTACTTTTCCACCTTGCAAGGCCCTATCATAAAGACTTGCCACTAGTGAAAACCTCCCATTTCCCCACATATTTTGGATTTCAAAATATAGCTGTTGAATTTCAGGAAAGTGTTTTTGTTCAAAATAAATATAGTTAAAAGGGCCCTGGAGTGGGTAGTTCAGCGTAAACTTGATATATGTATCGGAAAACCCAGCATAACAACCCGAGGAGGTTGGGCAGAAAATCTTCAACGCGAGATTGAGCATCTGTACAATTTGGTCGTGATCTTGCGCTTCCGTCTCCACATGTACAACATAGTTAGAGGCCTGCATATCGCTACTCCCGTCAAACAAGCCGCGATTAAACAAAGCCTCATTTGGATACATTCCTTTGCTTGTGTCAGAATGTGACTTTGAATAAATAGTCACATGTGCAATCTGTGTATCAAATGCATATTTCACATTTTTTAGTCCAAAAAACGTTTCTCTCTCCGCCTGAGTTATTTTTCTGATATCAATACATTCTGTCAGTTTATAAGGTTCGAGATTTTCGTTTCTTAAAAGTATCGGATATGTGTATTTTTTTACCATAGCTAGAACCTCTTATGACTAAAAACATCAAAGAGATCAGGCCTGCTTGTGGCAACACAGGCCTGAGTTCAAGTTCACTTTTTCACGGGTGGTTTAGGTGTAGGTTGTGGCACACTGATCCCAAACGGCGACCTAACATTTCTTATTGGTGGTGGTTGTGGCGGTGGGGGCGGATCGTTACTCATCACTCCTCCTTTAATGACTTTGTTGTTTGTTAAGGTTTCACAGGTTGGTTGATTTTCACGCCTTCTTTTATTATTCGCTTGGGTGGCGGTTGTGGAGGTGGTGGCGCAGTGTCCTGATTTTTTGGCATAAGGTTTCCTTTTAGCTCGATAGGCCCACTTATCCTTACTATAGTTGTTTTATCCTTGTGCTCTTTATCCATTTGCCCCAAATGGAATGGAACAAATGACAAAAAAGCAAACACACAACTTAGAACAATGAACTTATTAGTAAAGTGCAAAAATAAGCCCCTTCTGTCGTTATTTTCGGTGTTGTTTGTTGAACATTCGATGTAATATTTTTGCAGATATTCCGTAAAATATCTTTCTACTAAATTATCACTATCAGAGAACTCCTTATAGGTTTCTATCAGTAACAACCTGTATTTCTCAGTCTCTGCAGCCGATGGCAAAAAGGAATACTCGTACCCATAATATGAGCGGATCAAGTACACTAAACCAGTCATAATTGTTATTGCGCTCAGAATGTAAAGAAAAACAAAAAAGCCCAGACATACTTTGTCGCCAGAATTTATAAAGTTCCTGAACATAAATGCCAAAAAACCTACAACAGACATCAAAATAGCTAAGGGGACCTGAATCCTTGAATTCAGCTTTTCTCTCATTTCAATTTCATGGAAGTAGAGTTTCTCGTAAAAGCCAAAAAGGTCAGATGCATTCATCGGTGGCTCCATAGCTCAAAGTATCTCAACTCCTCCCTGAAGCGCCAGGTAGGCTTACCTACCTTGGGTTAGCCTCAACCACTACACAAGATTAAGTGATTTCCACAGCCCATGGTGAAGGACAATAGTCACTTCTTTATTAAAAGAAGAATTTCTGTTTCTGAATTTAAACTCATACCTGTCATTTTGCCATTTGCATCCGATTGCACTACAGTCGTACAAAGCCTCTAATATCTCTACTATAGTCGTGAGATCTAAAATTGAGTTTTCTTTTGATATTCTATCTAAAAGATCTAGTTTAAACTCCCTTAACTTTGCTATATTTAGCAGTGATACAAACTGCTCAAACTTTTCAAACTCTACATAACCAACCACTTCGTCTTTGATTTCCGGCATAAAATACTCCAAGGAGTAGTGCCTTAGGCCACTCAAAATATTACTTCTACTAAACTTATTTCCTTGATAAAAAGGCTGGAGGTTTGCGAGTAACTGTAAAAAATCTCTTGGCGTGTGCCTGGTATTGTCTAACAAAAAATGTGCAATGACTTTTTCGTTAAAAGTGTTTGGGAAGTATGTTGAGAAGATATCGATCTCACCTTTAACTGCTATACCTGCTCTAAGGTTTGCCAACCTGACAAGCATCGAGTTCTCTGGGTCTCGGGGGTCATGATACCAATCTAAAACAATCGCTGAGTCTTGTTTAATTTTGTTTTTATTCGGACCTGGCAACCTTTCATACAACTCTGATCTGCATAGCACTATAATCTTGACATTTGTTCTATCTCTAGCAAATGCATAATTGATTTTATTTACTTCATATACCAAAGCTGAAAGCGACGTGTACTGCAATTCCCTCGTTGTAAGTACGTCATCCAGCCCATCTAGGACTATTAAATGTTTTTTTGTTGCAATAAACCCTTTAATCATATCATTGAGCGATTCAATTATATGAAGGAATAAGAGGTCATTATCTTTTATTTCGGTTTTATCTTCTCTCATGTACTCAATTACTTTTGGTAATTGGACTTTAAAAGAACTCTTTGAAGACTTCACTACAAGTTGTTTCAAATCTTCAGTTGGCAATAGCCCTAATTGTTGTAACCTTTCTACTTTTTCTCGAAAGCCGTTGTTTTCACTATAATAAAATGCTGCATCTTTAACCAATGATCCGATGATTAATAGATTAATTAGATATGACCAAGTCGAAGGATATTTGGCTTCTGGTTCTGCTTGGCCACTGAATATCTTTGCGAAGCTTTTAAATGGAAAATCCCCAAGATGTTGTATTTTTGCTATGTATTTTGAGGTCTGATCTTCTGGAAAAGACTCCAGTCTAATTTTTTCCGCAATAGTCGATTTCCCTGACCCTTTATACCCAAGGACAAGAAATCTATCCTCATCCCTTAGTTTTTTAAGGACATTTCCCTTATCTATAAAGCCCATCCTCAACAATTCAGGAATATGTGCCCCTTCCTGTTCACCAGTGGCCTTTCCAAAGTTAATTTCATCATACTTCATAACAGCTCCTTTTCGGATTACTAAAACCTATTAGGGATTTCCACGCAGGCGCAGCATATCATGACATCTTAATTAGCAACAATAAGAAACTTCTTTTTATCTTGGCAAGACACCGATCTTTGCTAAATTTTGCAAGTCTTCTCCACTTTACCGGTGGCGACCAGCAAGGGGGACCAGCCATGATGTCCATCTCACCCAGCATGACTGCGGGACACGCCGGCGGATACTTCTCCAGAGAGGACTACTATCTGGGCGGCGATTCCTTGGGGGAAAACTCGCTTTGGGTCGGCAAGGGGAGCCAGGATCTTGGACTTCACGGCCCGGTCCGGGAGGAGGAGTTCCGCGCCCTGTGCCGGGGGGAGGACCCTGCCGGTAATCGCCTCGTGTCCTTCAGGCTTTCCCGGAACCCGGATACGGGGGCGCTCGTAGAGCGGCACCGGGCCGGGAACGACCTGACCTTTTCAGCGCCGAAGTCGGTTTCCATCGCCTACGTCGCTGGAGTGTCCGGAATCAAGGAGGCGCACGACGCGGCGGTGCTCTCGGTGCTCTCCCACGTGGAGGAGCATTACTGCCACTACCGTACCCCCGGCGGCATCAGAAACGGCGGCATGGTGGCCGCGAAATTCGACCATGCCACCTCGAGGAACATCGACCCGCAGCTGCACTCCCACGTCTTCGCGCTGAATGTGGTCCATGCCCAGGATGGAAGCTGGAAGGCCAACGAGCCGAAGGCGATCTTCCAGGACCAGAGATCCCTCGGGCTTTTGTACCGGCAGGCGCTCGCCTGCGAGCTTGCCTCGAAGGGATTCGGGCTCGAGGTCCAGGACCGGGCCGAGATGTACTTTGAGCTCAAGAGCGTTGACCCGCAGCTGGTCGGACATTTTTCCTCGCGCCGGGTGGAGATCGAGCGCCAGGTGGAGGAGTGGCAGGCGCAGGGGCTGTACCAGGGTGTGTCGCATGCCCGGCTCTACGAGATGGCCTGCCAGGGGACCAAGGATCCCAAGCGCGACCTCTCCCGCGAGGAAGTCTCCGGGATCTTCGCCCGGGGTTTCGAGGCCTGCGGCACGTCGCCGGAGCTGGTGCGCCTGGAACTGGAGGAGGGGCGGAGCCTCGCGCCGGCATTTGAGGGCGAGGCTCCCTCGCGGGTGATCGAGCGGGCGGTCCGGGAGCTCACCGAGCGCGAGGCGGTACTGGACCGGGCCAGGGTGCTGGACGAGGCGGTGCGGATCTCCGGGGGAGCCCACACGATTCCGGAGCTGAACCAGGCCCTGGACGGGGGGACGCCCGAAGTGCTTCCCCTCGGGCGGGATGCCAAGGGCCGCGAATACTACACGACGTTGGAGATGCGCGACCTGGAGCGCCGCAACCTGGAGCGGATCTCCGAGCTTGAGCCGCGTGCCGCCTTCGTTGCCGCGCCCGAGGTGGAGCGCTTTCTCGGCCGGCTCGCGGCAGAGGGGGTAGAGCCTACGCGCGGCCAGAAAAGGGAGATTGTGAACGAGCTGACCGGGAGCCGTGGCGTCGCTCTCACCATGGGGGATCCGGGAACCGGGAAGACCTCGACGCTCGGGCTGATCGAGCGCTTCAACGAGGAGGAGCTGCGCCCCGAGGGGCGCACGCACCTCTCCATCAACCTCTCCTATACCGGGAAAGCGGCGCGGGAACTTTCACTCGCCACCGGCAGACCCGCCTGCACCATCCACAGTTTCGAAAAGGAGAATCCGGCTTCCAAATTTGCCCTACAGAGGCAAAACGGGGAGCCACCCATGGTAGTGATAAGGAGTGAAAAAATTCTCATGCCAGTGGGGCCACAGCAGCAGGTGGTGATCCGGGTGGACGAGGCGGGGTTTCTCGGGGCGAGGCAGACCGAGCGCCTGCTCGCCGTAGTCCGGGAGCTGGGGAAGAGCGGTGTGCAGGTGAAGCTGCACCTTCTGGGCGACGCGAAGCAGATGCCGGGGATCCAGGCGGGGAACCTGCTTGGCCCCCTGCAGAGGCTCGGTGCCAGGGGGGAGATCGACAGCGCGCGCTTGACCGACATCCTGCGGCAGAGGGACCCGGGGCTCCTCGAGATCGCGCGCGGGTTGAACCGGATGGACCGGCCGCTGGCCGAGAACGCACAGAGGGCGCTGCGCACCCTTCAAGGGCGCCGGGAGGTCGTGGAGATCGCCGACCAGGCCCAGCTCAGGAACGCGGTGGTCAGGCACTACCTGGAGGAGAGCAAAAAGCCTTCCAGGCACCCCCGGCGGATGGAGTCGGGAGAACCGCAGCGCGTGCTCCTTTTGACCAGCACCAACGCGGCGCGCAGGGAGCTGAACAGCGAGATCAGGAGGGAGCGGATCAGCACCGGCGAGATTGCCGAGGGGAACCCCTATGCCGTGCTGGTTCCGGTGCGCCAGGGGGTCACGGTGGAAGGTTACCGGGTCGGGGATACCGTCCTCTTCTGTGGCGAGACGCGACCGGACGGACACGTGGAGCGCTGGGGGACTCGTCTCAACACGGAGGCGAAGGTCACGGGGATAAACCGGGAACGGAACCTCGTGCAGGTGACCTACTCCTTCGATACCAAGAAGCACGACGGGCGCGAGCTCTCCCGTACCGTGACCAAAGAATTCTCCGCCGCCGACATGGCGGGGAAGACTGCCCTGTATCGCGAAGAGGAGCGGCACCTCTCGGCCGGGGACAGGATCGTGCTCTTGAAGAACGACTCCAGGCTTGACGTGCAAAACGGCACCTTGGGCACCATCCGCGAGATCGACCCTGCAGGGGGCGCGCTGCTCGATCTTGACGGGCGGGAGGTGCGGATCGACCTCAAGCGCTACCGGCACCTGGACCATGCCTACGCGCTCACCATCTACAAGAGCCAGGGCGCCACGGTGGAGCACTCGATCCTGTACGCACCGTGCCGCAGCGAGGAGGCTAAAACGCGGCCGGCGGAGGAGCGGCAGGCGGCACCGGAAGAGCAGTACGGGAGGACGACCTACAACGCCCTGAACGTCGCCGTGACGCGGGCGCAGTACGGCACCCGCATCTTCACCAACTCTATGGAGGGACTCGCGCGTTCAGTGGAAACGGTGGAGGAAAAGAGCACGACGCTGCAGGGGAGATTTGCCGGGAACGAGCGGCGGCTCGGGGAGAAGATCGGCAAGCAGGAGCCTGCAGTGCAGGTTCCCGCTGCGAGGCCAGGAACTCCGCTTCCGGTGCCGTCTCCGGCGAAGGAAATCGCAGCGGTCCAGAAGGTGGCGGGAAGGGAACTCGAACTTACCCTGCCGAGAGGGTTCGGCTCGAAGCTGGAGAGGTGATTCAGCTCCCTCTTGGTGGCATCGGCACGGGGTTTTCCATACGGCGCAAGGATACTGCGGGCCTCGCTTCGCGCGGCTGCTTTTTTCTCTCACACCTCACGCAGCTGAAGCTACCCGAGTTAAAATGTCCGACGAAAAAACCGCCGTCATTTGAACTGGTTGCGTGGTACCGCGTGGCACCACGGTGGCCACAAAGTACAGTTAAGCTCGCAAAATGAGAGCTGGCGCCAGCGGTACCGGAAAAATCGCGCTGCGTCCGACGGTAAAGAGGGGGTGCCTGAGTGTCCATGGACAAGATTTCCCTGCGACTTTCCGAGGAGGAACGGGGGATGCTGCACGGGCAGGCAGAGGTGCTCGGCATCTCCCTTTCAGAACTGATCCGGGAGCGCCTTTTCGCTCCCCAGGGGCTCACGGTGAGCCTGCGGGTGGAGGAGTTGACGCGGCAGGTCGGTACACTTTCGGAGGGGGTTTTGCGGCTCGCGGAGCGGGGGGAAAACGCCCCCTTACCCGCGCCCGAAATGCCCCCCGCTTTGGGCGCGGCACTGGAGAGGATCGAGCGTTCCCTGTGCGATCTTTCGCAGCAGATCGGAGCACTGCGGGATGCCATCACGGAGCAAAAAGCGCAGCCTACCGGGTGGACCTCCTTCCTGTCCCGGAGCCGTTAGCAGGAAAAATTCTTGGACCAAAGCAGCCGTCTGTGGCGGCAGCTTTAACCGGTCCCGCCCGTGCTGCGGGTGGCGCTTCCGCTTGCGCTGCAGCTCCCCCCTTCGCACCGGCTATCGTTTAAGCCGGAGAGTCCCGCACCCTTTTCTTTGTTCATTCGCTAGTGCTAGCGCCCGAGTCTTCTGACCCGCTCCTTAATCATCTGGTCCGTGGCAAGATCGACTATGGCGCTTTCATCGAAGTCCCAGCGGCTTTGGACCTTTTTCGCCAGGTTGTGGAAGAGCCGGTAGCGCTCCTTTTGCCCTTCGCTTTTGACGAACCAGCGCTCCACTTCCCTGAAGTTCACCGGCTGTGAGGCCACCACCAGGAGCGCTTGGTAGAGGGCCTGGGCGTCATCCCAAGCGTAGAATTTCGCCAAGCGGTCCTTCACGCAGTCGGTCGGGCTCAGCATCCTGATTCTCCCGGATGGGGTCTCCCACTCGACGGGAGCCTTCGCCAGCTCGTTGCCGATCATCACCGGCCCTGGCGGGAACTCGAGGTAGACCGTGGTGCTGTCGTTCTTGAAATAGCGGTCTTTTTCGCTGTAGAAACCGATCTCTGCCAGGGCGCGCTGGATGCCGGACCGGTCCCGGCAGCTGGTCTATAAAGTCGAGGTCGTCCGAGTGGTATCTGTTCTCGGAATAGACGGACACGCAGCCGCCCCCGGACATGACAGCGGGATGCCGTGCCGGCGCAGGGCCTCGGAAACCTCCGCCGCGATCTCCTCCGGAGTGGCCTCACTGAAGTCGGTGCGATGTGTCATACCGTCTTTCCTTTCCTGCGCGGAGCGCCCCGGTAGATGAACAGGCGCTCGCGCTCCTCGGGGGCATAGCACTTGGCGACGTCCTGCAAAAGAAGTTGCAGGGAGCTGGCATAGGGACAACGCGGGCTGAACTCGTAGACGCGCAGGTTTCCCTGCTGTCCCTCGACCAGGATACCGTCCTTCTCCAGCACTTCAGCCGCGTTTTGCAGCGCGCTCCGGCTCAGTTCGGGGAAGAATGCCGCCATCTCCGACACGTACGCTTTTCCCCTGGCGAAGACGAACATGAGGACGCACTCCTTCGCCTTGGAGCCCAGCAGTCCGCTAAGATAGTACACCATGGTGTTGTTCCTCTCCATTTTGCACGCCCGCTATAGTTACCAAAATGTAGTAATTGATTATCATATTTTAGTTACCTTGCCAACCCCTTTAAAGTGCGAGATTTGAACAGCGGACAGCAGCACTTGATCACTCCTCCACCCCAGAGAGGGGTTGACGGAAGGATTGACGGCAAATATGGTTTATCCACAGGCACAAATTGTAATTTACCGTAAAAAATAAAGTGTTTGACTAATCTGACAATCGCCGATAACATTGACGCCATGCCTGACTTGCCATCCAAAATGTTTCCTATGCTCCCTACCGATCCTTCGGGTGAGCTCGCGGACTTGGCGCGAGATCTCCTTTCCCGCTCCTCCGTCCTTAGCGGCATCTTGCACCCCAAAACGCAAGAGGGGGTTGTCGAGCTGGTGCGGATCATCAACAGCTACTATTCCAACCTCATCGAAGGCAATAGCACCCACCCCGTTGAGATCGAGCGCGCCATGCGCGCCGATTATTCTCAGGACCCCGCGAGGCGCAATCTCCAATTGGAGAGCTTGGCGCACATCAGTTGCCAGCGAGCCGTAGAGGGGTTGACGGCAGAAACTCGCGAGGCTTTCGATCCTTCGACAGCTCACTTCCTCTCGTGGGTCCATGACGAGTTCTACAAGCTGATCCCGGATGAGATGCGCTGGGTGACCAACGAAAAGACCGGGGAAAAGGTAGAGGTCATCGGCGGGCAATTCCGGGAGCGCGACGTAGAGGTAGGAAGACACCTCCCTCCGGAATACGCCTCGCTACCGATGTTTCTGGCTCGATTCCACGATGCGTACCAGGCCGAAACGCTCCATGGCTTGGAACCCATTATTGCCGCTGCCGCCTCTCATCACCGGCTCGTCTGGATCCACCCGTTTCTGGACGGAAACGGGAGGGTTGCGCGGCTTTTCTCCGACGCCTACCTGAGAGCAATTCCTCTGCCTGGATATGGCTTATGGAATGTCAGCCGAGGCTTGGCGCGCGGCAAGGACAGATACATGGAGGCCTTGGCGGTAGCCGATGCCGGCAGGAGAAATGACTTGGACGGAAGAGGGAACCTGTCCAACGAAGGGCTCGTCTTTTTCTGCAAGTTCTTCCTGCTGACCTGTCTTGATCAGGTGGAGTACATGACGTCCATGCTTTCCCTTGATGGCCTCTTGGGAAGAATCCTTGGCTACGTGAAGCTCCGCGAGTTGAAGATGGCTCCGGCGCCACTACCCGACCAGTATCCCGCCCTGAGGGTGGAGGCCGCACATATCCTCCAGGAAGTGCTGCTTCGTGGAGAGATGACCCGAGGCCAAGCTGCCGCCGCTTGCCCGTCCCCGCGCATGGGTAGAGACATCCTCGCTCAGCTTCTGGCTGAAGGCCTCCTCGTATCTTCTTCGGCAAAAGGCCCCGTCAGAATGGGGTTCCCGGCGCACGCCGCAGGACGCCTCTTCCCCGACCTCTTCCCTATGGGTACCTAACATAAAGGGGCGGCTCCCTCACAAGGACCGCCTCCGTCCCTCCCTCTTTCTGGCACTTGAAGTTGGCGCTCTTTCGTTTTGAACTGTGGTCGCACTCTTCTCGAGTCAATTGGGGCAGTCATCTTCCACAGCAGTTTCCTGTGCAACAGTATTAATATCACGAGCTTCTAAAATTGCCTTGGCTGCACCGCGACGGGCTACTGTAAGCATTGCTTTTCCAATAATTTCAGTTGTTAATATCATATTGGGCAGGAATGCGCGGAGTATAGGCAGCAGCGGCTTGAGTATTGTGTACACGATCCGATACGCGGTCGTTTTGGATCGTGCGCCATGTAACGGTTGAATAATACCTGGACGGAATAAATATACAGCTTTGAATGGCAATCGTAACAAGTCATTCTCTGTCTTGCCTTTAACTCTTGCCCACATGCTACGTCCTTGCTCGGTACTGTCAGTACCTGCACCCGACACATAAGTGAACGTCATTTTTGGATTTAGGCGAGCCAACGTCTGAGCTGCTGCAAGAGTCAGATCATGGTTTAATCGGGTATATTCAGCTTCTGATAACCCTGCTGCTGACACCCCAAGGCAGAAGAAGCACGCGTCAAAGCCATGCAGGTCTGATTCGATTGCCCTGTAGTCAAATAGGTCTGTATGCAACAGTTCCCGCAACTTCGGGTGGCGTTGCCCAGAAGGCGAGCGTCCAAGAGTCAGGATGCACTCGATGTCATCCGCAAGAAGACATTCACGCAATACTCCCTGCCCAACCATACCAGTGGCGCCAAATATTATCACTTTCATTGTATTGAGCCCCTTCAATGTGAATACGGGTTCAACAAGTTATCTTGTGTAGCACTCCGCTTCTGGCAAGGAAGCGGAGTCACTGACATCTTGACCGACTTTTCTTGTTTTCCAACCGATAAAAACAGGGGTCACGGCCATATCATGAAATAACCCCTTTCAGTCGGCTTTAACGGAAACGGAGAAGTCGTGCCATTTACGATCATTTTCAGAAACCGCGCTATCCGAGTTGGCAACATATTCGACTGCATCCGCTCCCATTAAGATCTCGAATGGTGTGTCTTCACGGTTTGCGAGTTCGATGATCGCGTTGGCAATTTTAGCCGGATCTGACGATTCGTTGCCCGCCATTGACCGGAGCATTTTTGCAAATGCGCCTACTGTCTGTTCGTAAGGTGGACTAACAGGGGGAATGTTCATTGAGGCTCCCGCCCAATCAGTCCGGATTCCACCTGGCTCAATGGTGGTAACCTTGATACCTAACGGCGCTACTTCCTGTGCTAACCCCAGGGAAAACCCTCGAACAGCGAATTTTGCACTCTGATAAGCTGTCAATCCTGGACCTGAGAGTCGTGCACCAATAGAAGCAATCTGGAAGATATTGCCATGCCCCTGCTCGCGCATAATGGGGACAACAGCCTTGCTGACGTACACAACACCGAAGAAATTGGTTTGAACCTGCTGTGTGAAATCGTCGAGAGTGATGTCTTCGACAGACGCTGTATTTGCGTAGCCCGCATTATTCACAACAACGTCGATTCGGCCGAAAGTTTTGTGAGCTTGAGTTACTGTTGCCTGTACTGCTTCAGCGTCAGTAACATCAAGTGCTAACGGAAGTAGGCGCTCTCCATATTCGGCTGCCAAGTCATTGAGTTGCTCCGGCTTCCGTGCTGTCGCCACGACGGTGTAACCGGCTTTGAGCGCAGCTTCCACTACCTTACGTCCGAGTCCTCGTGAACTTCCTGTGACCAGCCAGACTTTTGTGTTTTTAGACATATACGTTCTCCTTTGTTAATATATAAACGAGCGAGTACTTGCTCATTTATGGTGGTAAAAAAACTAATCGTTTGCTACAGCGTTCCAGAACGCTTCGAAGCCGGCATTAGTATAGTATTCAGCTTTAGCAGGTTCTCCGACGATGAAATCCATTGAAGTATCTGCAAGCGACCCCATGATTGCGCATACAAAGTCGAACGGATAATCACGTAACAACCCGTTTGCTGTACTCTCTTGAATCATTTTAACAACATCAGAAAAAGCATCCAGCCCCAATGCTTTGGTTTGCTCACTCACGCGGTTCGACATACCAAGTTTAGCAAGAACTATTCGTTTCGATGGGTTTTTGATACCCCAGGCAACGTATTTTTCCCAAGCGTGTTTGATGCGGTTCTTAACGGTTTCAGCCTTCGGGTAGTCCGACATCATGGACTCACGAAGCTCTTCTTTTAAATAAAGGTAAAGGTGATTGAGCAGTTCATCCTTGTTGCTGAAATAGGTGAACAAACTACCCTCTGCAACCCCGGCAATTTTAGCTATCCGTGCAGTTGGGGCACTTACCCCATGTTCTGCAATTTCGAGGACCGCTGCGTTCAAAATTGCCTTTTGTTTGTCTTCGCTTTTGGGCCGCGCCATTATTTATCCCACTTTTTAACTGAGTAGTTACTCAACTATAGAGCCCAGCCGGAACAATTGCAAGCAAAATCTCGTGTCTAGTTCAAAATCACGATCTGGTTCCGGCTGGGCGGGCTCAATCTTTACCCTGCCACCCACGGAAAACCCGGAAGCCCCCTCTTTCTACCCTTTTTATTCCCCAGTCACCCAAAGTTCGAATCCTGAACAGCAGCCAGCGCAGATCCTGACCAGCCTGGCATTGCCACGACCAGCTGAAGCACGTGAAATCGGGCAGTTGGGGCTGGCATGTTCCATGCCTAAAGATTGGAGGATTCCAATTTTAAGCGGGTCCTGAACCTGGCCCGAAAGGAGGAAACTATGAACCGGCTGATGACGGAGCAGGAAACGGCCCAGATGGTGGGAATGTCGGTGCACTGGCTGCGCAGAAAGCGCTGGGAGGGGGGTGGCATCCCGTTCATAAAGATGGCCCAGCACGGTGCGGTGCGTTACCAGGAGGAGGCGGTGCGGCAGTTCATCGATGCACATTTTCGCACCAGCACCAGCGACCCCGGCAGGAGGTGAAACCAAGTCAGCAGCCTGAGCGGACCGCCCGCCTGTACGCGGTCCGCTCAGGCTGCCGTATCCCTAATTCTCGCAGCGCCCGGAACACGATGACAGGTGCGTCACGTGCAGGATCTCCTGAAATGGGGAGACTCATCGTTCCTTGAAGGGGTCGGCGCTTCTCGGGAAGACGTACAGTTCGAGCCCCATCTTGTACAGCACCTGGAGCGCTTTACCCAGTTCCGCCGTTTCCTTCCCGTTCTCCAGTTGGGAAAGGAACTTGGTCCCGACCCCGGTCATTCCTGCGGCGGTTTCCTGCCGCATCCCGATTTCCTTGCGCTTGCTGCGAATGGCCTGCCCGAGATCCTTGGCGCTGACGACCCTGCCGTAGATTGCCTCACCGACCCTTGTCTTTTGTTCTTGGTCCATGCTTCCCTCCGTTTTTCCGTACGGACACATTACACCTGATCTCGCGGGGAAACCAACCAGAAATTACCGTACGGACATATTCAGCAGGTTTGTCTAGAGGTTCAGACCTGCGAATTCGTACCATCGGTAGTGGAGAGGAGCTCCTCAAAGCGGGAGGTCCGGGAGAAGAGACCTTGGGTGGAGGGGGGCTGGTAAAGAACTGGCTGCAGCCCTATACTGAGGTGTAGCAAAGCAATCCGCAAACACCTACCTGAAGATGAGACAAAATGTAGCAGAATCAGGAGTGAGTTTTTGAAGTTATAATTAACTTTCTTTAATTTTTTTCGTACCCATATCGTACCCACCATAGATAACCAGTTAATTTCACTGAAGTTGTCTTAAACTTCCTTTACAAGACGGTGAAGGTTTAGTCGGCGGGGGAAAGTCTGGTAACAGCGCGCGGTTTACAGCCCCATCTTGCGCACGGCGAAGATGACCAGCATGCCGCAGAGCATGGCGGCCAAGGTGTTGCGGGTGCGAAGAACGACGATGGCGGTGAGGGCGGCGGCCATGAGGCCCCAAACGCCTTCGGCGACGATGGACGGCAACACGAGCGAGAATAACAGGGCGCCGGGCAGGGCATCCATGCCCCGACGGAAACGCCCGGAACGCGGGAAACGGGAAGCCAGCAGCAAACCTCCCAACCGCAAGGAATAGGTGACCCCGGCGGCGAGCCCGACGGCGATCAACACCTGCGGCTCAATAGCTGGGAACATCTTCCACCTCCTCCACCTCGTCGGTCTCGCACGGGCTCAACATGGCACTGACGGCACCGGCCAGACCGCCCGCGACGATATACCACTTCCCCGGCAGGAACTTGTGAGCCAACAGAGCGGCTGCTCCGGCGACAACCCAGGGCAGTATGTCACTCTTGCCGCGCCACAGCCCCACAGCAAGCGCCGTGAAAACGGCGGTGAAGGCGAAATCGAGGGCGTACTCTTCGGGCCTGGTGATGAAACCGCCGCCAAGCAGACCGATCAACGTCCCGCTGCTCCAGGCGAGGTACAGGAAAACGCCGCCGCCGAAGAGAAACCAGGTGGTGGCGCTGCCGTTGCGCTGCTCGGACATGGTGACGGCCCAGTTCTCGTCGGCGACCAGGTGCATCATCCCCATCTTATGCAGCAGCCCACGTCCGCTGAAGAGCGGGTCGAGCGAGGCGCCGATCAACAGGTAACGCAGATTGATCACCAGGACGGCGAGGGTCATCTCGAAGATCGGCATATGGTTCGACCACATGTCGACCATGACGAACTGCGCGGCACCGGCAAAGACGGCGCTGTTCATGTACATCATGTCGAGCCAGTTCAGTCCCTTCTGCGCGGCGAGCACACCGAGCACACTGCCATAGGCCATGGCGCTGGCGGCGACCGGCACGTTGGCCCTGGCCCCCCTGATCATCTCCGGCTTCCTGTGTTTCATACTTTCACCTTGGTGTTGGCTACTTCAGGCAAGTTTTCATCCACGGTCACCCTACTACGATGGGCTCTCGGGCAAAAGACACAGATAGCACTAAAAAAGAGGCGGTATTGTGTGGGGCGGGTGGGCATAAAAGGTTCAGATGCTGTTCACGTCGATCATCGCTTCGCCCATGACGTATTCGGTCTTGGCATCGCGGGAGGCTTCGGCAAGGCGGGCTACGATGCGACGGATCTTGTCGAGCTCACCTTTCAGGTCGGTCAGATGGGTGCGTGCCTTCTCGTTCCCCTCGCCCAACTCCTTGGTGGCCAGGTGCAGATGCCACAGTATCGCGGTCAGCGGGTTGTTGAACTCGTGACTGATGGCGACTGCCATCTCCCGCAACAGCTTCAGCCTCTCGAACTCGACCGCCATCTGCTTCTCTCTTCGTGAGGCGAGGTGCAGTGAGACGCGGGCTACCAACTCTTCCGGGTAAAAAGGCTTCACGATGTAATCATCAGCGCCGGCCTCGAACCCTTTCACCTTTTCCCCACTGGTGTCGCAACTGGTTAGAAAGATCACCGGGATCTCCCGAGTTGCCACGTCCCCCTTCAGCTGCCGACAGATGTCATAGCCGTTCATCCCGGGGAGATTGACATCGAGCAGGATCAGATCCGGTCCGATTTCCAATGCGACGGACTTGGCCAAGGCCCCATCTTCCTGCAGGGTGACCTCGTACTCTCCCCTGAGGATGTCCAGCACCTGGGCCTGCGCCACCTTGCTGTCTTCTACGGCGAGGATCTTTTTCATGGCTCTCTCCAAAAGGCGACGGGAAACGAAGCTTCACCGGGACGTGGGGGCTGCAGCTTAACATTCCTGTGAGCCCGAAGCAACGTATGTGTGTGTGAGTGGATCCTAAAGGCAAATCCCCCTGCCCCTCTTTCATAAGGCTGTGTTAGCCATCCGTGTTGGTATTCCCCTTGATCTCGTTCCCAAGGTCCGCCTTGGGAACGCAATGTCTCTGCGAAGTTCCAACTCCCTCGGATGCAAAGCTGGAGCTTTGCGCCATATGAGGTTCCCAAGCTGGAGCTTGGGAACCAGGAAAAAAGCAAATCCCCGCCGCCCCCCCTTCACAAAGGGGCGAACGTTTTGGAACTGCTGCAAGATGACGTGGTTATCTGCGAGGAGGCTGGCGGGGTAGGAATCAGGATGGCGCAAGGACTGGAAGCCGAGGAGCGGGGGAGCCGCAGCGGCTCCCCCACCATGTCGCTACATCTTGGTGACGGTGAAATCGACGCGGCGGTTCTTGGCCTGCCCGGCCTTGGTCTTGTTGTCTGCGATGGGTTGGGTGTCGCCGAAGCCCTTGGCGGAGAGACGGTTGGCCGCTACGCCTTTCTTGTCGACCAGGTACTTCACGACGGCGTCGGCGCGGTCCTGGGACAGTTTCATGTTTGCTTCGGGCTTGCCGACGTTGTCGGTGTGCCCGTCGACCTGCACATGGAAGCCGGGATAGTCGGTCATGATCGCAGCGATGGCGGTCATGGTCTTGTCGCAAGCGGGATCCACCTCCGCCTTGCCGGTCTTGAACTTGATGGGACCTTTCTCGTTCTGGACCTTCTTCAACTTCTTGGTCACAGCACTGAGAGCGCCCTGCTTGGCGGTCGACGCAGCCTCTTTCCCGAGATCCTTGCCGAGGCCTTTTACAGCGTCGAGCGCGGCATGTGCCACGCCGGAAACCATCAAAGAAAACACGGCAGCTATAGCAACTTTCTTCAGCATGATTACCCCTCCTGTTTTTTTGTCGGCTGCCGAAGCGCTCCCGTTGAAGCTCCCGGACAAGGCCGATGCAAATCTTATCTCGCCTGCCCGATCAGTCAATGATCAGACTGAATCTTTGCCTTGTTACGTCGATCATCCTCACAAAAGGATCAGCATGGGGGATTTCGCACAGCGCCAGCCGAAAACAACCAAAAAGGTTTTGACTGCACTGCTAAGTGAATGGTAATTTCTCAAGAATCTTCAGAAAGTGCTTGTACATAAATGACTGGAGGACGCGTGAACAAAGCAGCATCCGGCAACGATGCACAGCTGATTGAGACAAGGGCCCTTTCCTTGGTCATGTTCGCGCTTGCCGTCCTGATCCTGTATGCCTGCAGCTTGTACTCGTACCTGCTGTTCCATACCATGGTCGAAGTCTTCTGCGTCCTCGTCACGCTGGGCGTCTTCCTCCTGGCCTGGAACTCGCGCCGGTTCCTGGACAACCACTACTTCCTGTTCCTGGCGATGTCGTTCGCCATCTCCGGGGTCCTGGAGTTGCTGCACACCTTCGCATACAAGGGGATCGGCATCTTCGTCGACTTCGACGCCAACCTCCCCACGCAACTCTGGATCTCCTTCCGCTACGTCGTCAGCCTCTCTTTCCTTGCAGCGCCGCTCTTCATCAAGCGCAAGCTTAACCTCCCGGTCACCCTGGTCGCATTCGCCACAGTCACCGGCCTGCTCATCCTGGCCATCTTCACCGGCCATTTCCCCGACTGCTTCGTCGAAGGGAAAGGGTTGACCCCGTTCAAGATCTACAGCGAATACATCGTCATCGCCATCTTACTGGCCGCAGCAGCGCTATTGTGGTCCAACCGCAACAGCTTCGACCGCCGCGTGCTGGTAACGCTTGTCGCCTCGGTCCTGTGCGCCGCCGCCGGAGATGCCGCCTTCACCCAGTACTTGAGCGTCTACGACAGGGCCAACCAGGTTGGCCACTTCTTCTTGTTCCTCTCATCCTTCCTCATCTATCGTGCCGTGGTGTCGACCGGCCTCAAGGAACCGGCCGCCATATTGTTCCGTAACCTGGAGCAGAGTGAGCAGGCTCTCAAGCAGAGCGAGGCCCGGCTGCAGCGCGCCTTGGAAGAACGGACCGGTGAGTTGATTGAGAAGGAGGAACGTGAAGCCGCACTCAAACGCAGCAACGAGCGGCTCGACCTTTTGGCGGATACGGCGAGCCAGTTGCTGCAAAGCAAAGATCCCCGACAACTTGCGACAGTGTTGTGCCGCAAGGTTATGGAATTTCTCGACTGCGACGTCTTCTTCAACTACCTCGTGGATGAAGAACAAGGTGGGCTGAAACTCAATGCCTGTGCCGGCATCAATCAGGAGCAGGCCTCGGCTATCGAGCGGCTGAACCTGGGCGTTGCGGTCTGCGGCTGCGCGGCGCGCGACGGCTGCAGGATCGTGGCGGAAAACATCCCGGGATCCCTCGACGCCCGTACCGAGTTAGTCAAGTCTCTCGGCGTAAAAGCGTACGCCTGCCACCCGCTGCTGTCCCAGGGGCGGGTGCTGGGAACCCTCTCCTTCGGCACCTGCAGCAGGACCAGCTTCAGCGAAGACGATTTGTCCCTGATGAAGGCAGTCGCCGACCAGGTATCCATCGCCATGGAGCGCAACCTCATGGAAGAGCGGCTGCGCCAGGCGAAGCTGGCGGCCGAGGAGGCCAGCAACACCAAGAGCAGGTTCGTGGCCAACATGAGCCACGAGCTGCGCACCCCGATGACCGGGGTGCTCGGCATGCTCGACCTGGCGCTGCTGACCCCGGATGCCACCGAAAGATCAGACTACATCCAGACGGCGCAGAGGTCGGCGCGCTCGCTGCTGCGGATCCTGAACGACATCCTGGACCTGGCCAAGGTGGAAGCCGGCAAGTTCACCCTGGACCTCCGGCCGTTCTCCCTGCGCGCCTGCCTCAGCCAGGCGGTCGACATCGTGATGCCCGAGGTGAAGCGCAAGGGGTTGGAGCTTGATCTGCAGGTGGAAGATGGCCTCCCCGACCACGTGCAGGGGGATCAGGTCAGACTGCGCCAGGTGCTCACCAACCTGGTGGGTAACGCGGTGAAGTTCACCGAGCACGGCGGAGTCGCCATAGACGTGCGCGCTGGAGAAGGAGTCAATGACGGCCAGATGGAATTCCGCTTCGCCGTGCGCGACACCGGCATCGGTATCCCGGCGGACAAGAGGCACCTGCTCTTCAATTCCTTCAGCCAACTTGACGACTCCAATACCCGCAGCCATGGGGGCACCGGGCTCGGACTGGCCATCAGCAAGGAGATCGTTGAGCGGATGGGAGGAAGCATCGTCGTGGCAGGTGAAGCGGGCGGAGGGAGCTGCTTCTCGTTCTCGGTTCGGCTGGACCTCATCGAGGGCGAGGCGGAGGTGGAACCTCCCTTGCCGCGCCCTCCTGCCCAACCGGTAGAGACAGCGGCAGCGGCAACGGGACTCAGCAGGCGCCTGCTGATCGCCGAGGACGACCCTACCATTCGCCAGGTGCTGGGGACCATGCTGGGGAGGCTTGGTTATCAGGTGGATTTCGCTGAAGACGGCGAACAGGCGGTGGAAAAGTGGCAGCGGTCCAGCTTCGACATGATCATCATGGACGTACAGATGCCGCATCTCGATGGCTTCGAGGCGACGCGGACCATTCGGGAGCTGGAACTGCGGCGCGGGGGACGGCTACCCATTCTCGCCATGACCGCGCACGCCATGAAACAGGATCAGGACCGCTGCATTGCCGCCGGCATGGATGACTACATATCGAAGCCCATCGATTTCAGGGAATGCCTGGCGAAGATCAGTGTTCTGTTGGGATGATCAGTTTCAGCTGCCCCCCGGTTCCGGCCAGGCCAGCAGGTCGCGTTCCTGGTGCAGTTGGTAGGGCTTCAAAGAGTACGAGCGGTAGGTTACGCCGCCATCGTGATTGAGCAGCACGGAGAGACGCTCGCGCATCACGTGGCTGGTCACCATCCCGACGGCCTCTGCTGCCGACACCCAAGCGGCGGCTTCGCTGTCATCAGTCGGGTTCAACTCCCCCGAAATGTATCGTCCCAGGAAGGCGAAGATGAGCGCGGAGGTGGGGGAGACCATGGACCACACCGCAGCGAGGGGGCCGATCTCAACGCGGACGCCGGCCTCTTCGGCAACCTCGCGGCGCACAGCGGCAACCAGGTCCTCGCTTTCCTCCACGCGCCCCTGCGGTATCTCCCAGCCCCGCTTGCGGTGTCGGATCAACAGCACCCGGTTTTCATCGTTGCGCACCAGGCATCCCACCACCACGGTATGTCGCGGATCTTTTTGTTCAGTCATCCCGGCTCCCCTTCCTGAAATTGCCATCGCGGCGCTATCCACTATGCCATTGGCCGGCCATCGCTGGCAACAACCTAAACCGTTAGCCACGGAGAAAATCTGAGGAAATCTGAGAAAGGCAAAAACAATAGACTCTGGTTGTTAGCTTCTCTCCGAAGTTCTCAGATTTTCTCCGTGGCTAATGGTTTTAGGGTTTTAAAAACGACAACGGCAGTGCTGTGCATCTCTTCTTCCCCAACCCCGAAGATGCCAGACACTGCCGTTGCCGTATCGTTCTTGCTGCTATGCCTTGAACCTTAGATCTCGGCGTTCACCTCGGCGAGGGACTCCTCGAGGATGGCCATGCCGCGCTCGAGCTGCTCGTCGGTGATGACCAGCGGCATCAGCAGACGGACCACGTTGCCGAGGGCGCCGCAGGAGAGGATGACCAGCCCCTTGTCGTAGCAGAGCTTGACCAGCTTCTTGGCCTGATCGCCGGCGGGCGCCTTGGTGTTGCGGTCGCGCACGAGCTCCAAGGCGAGCATGGGGCCCTTGCCGCGCACTTCGCCGATGATCTCGTACTTCTGCTGCATCTCGTCGAAGCGCTGCTGCAGCTTCTCGCCGAGCTTCACGGACTGGTCCAGCAGACCGTCGTTGAGGAAGATGTCGAGGACGGCGAGGGCAGCCGCGCAGGAGAGCGGGTTGCCGCCGTAGGTGCCGCCCAGTCCGCCCGGGTGCGGCTGGCTCATGATCTCGGCGCGACCGGTGATCGCGGAGAGCGGCATGCCGCCGGCAAGGCTCTTGGCGGTGGTGATGAGGTCCGGCTCGATGCCCCAGTGGTCGATGGCGAACAGCTTGCCGGTGCGCCCCATGCCGCTCTGGATCTCGTCGATGATGAGGAGGATGCCGTGCTTCTTGCAGATCCCCTGCACGATCTCGAAGTACTCCTTGGGCGGGGTGACGAAGCCGCCCTCGCCCTGGATCGGCTCGATGATGATGGCCGCAGTCTGCTCGGCGGCAACATAGCCGGTGAAGAACTCGTCGAGCTTGTGGGCGCAGGCGCAGCCGCAGCTCGGGTAGCTCCCGCCGTAGGGGCAACGGTAGCAGTATGCGGACGGGATGCGGTAGCTCTCCGGAGCGAAGGGACCGAAACCGTACTTGTAGGGCTTCACCTTGGAGGTGAGGGTCATGGTCATCAGGGTGCGGCCGTGGAAGCCGTTCTCAAGGGAGATGACGCCCGGGCGCTTGGTGACGTAGCGGGCGATCTTGATGGCGTTCTCGACCGCCTCGGCGCCGGAGTTGGCCAGCATGGTCTGCTTCGGGGAACTGCCCGGTGCCAGCTCGTTCAGGCGCTGCGCCAGTTCGATGTACCCCTGGTAGGGAGCGACGTGGAAGCAGGTGTGAATGAACTTCTCGGCCTGCTCCTGGATGGCCTTGACGACCTTCGGGTGGCTGTGGCCGACGTTGTTGACGCCGATGCCGCCGGCGAAATCGATCAGGTCACGTCCGTCGACGTCGGTCATGATGGCCCCCTGGGCCTTGGCGATGAAGGCGGGGCTCAAAAGTGCTACCCCTCCGGGGACGTGTTTGTTGCGCAATTCCATCAGTTGCTCGTTACCAGCGGTCATGGGTGAAGCTCCTTTGCCTAGTAGTTGGTGACTACCGGGTTCCTGTGAGGATCCCGGTAAAGGTGTCGGATCGAAGGGACGGACCTCGTTCAGTCCGCCCGGTCATCCCCCTACTACAAAGACCGTACCAAGGTGTCAGAGAGACACCTGTATCAGCACATATGACTGTTGACGTAAAGGTTAATCGGCAGCTGCCCGGAGCTGGTGAGAAAGGCGAAACGTCCCTAACAGTAACGCCTTATATGTATACTGGCAGGGAAGCATGCTCCGCACTATAAGTAGGGCCGAGAATGTCATACACGAAAAGAAAGGACTTTGAGTACTGAGGGTGGTAAGAAGAGCTATGACTGTTTCGGGGTTGTTCTATTATTTACTCTTGAATATTTGATTCATTTCTGCATAATGCGCCTCAAGGGGGATATGGTATACGCCACAACTGCCCGTCCCTTCTAGGCCTTCAGCCCCGGTGAACGAGAGTAGCAGAAGGAGACGCGCCGCCGTGAATACGTCACTCAACCCAGTGGAATTAATCGGTTTTTCCAGCGGAGGCGAACTGCGCTCGGACGCCTTCTACCAGGCCATGGTCAACGCCGTCGATGTCGGCATCCTGGCCGTCAACACCTCGGGCATGGTGATCCTTGCCAACCGGGCGGTCCGGGAGAGCTTCGGCGCCTTCCAGGGGGTGCACCTGAACGACGTGCTCCCCGACCTGTGGCCCAAGGTCGCGCAGCGGCTTCTGGGGCACGCGCGCAACACCGAGATCTCCGTGCGCGGCATCGAGTCCAACTTCCTGGTGCGGGTGAGCCCGATGCTGCTGGACCAGGAGCAGGTAGGTGCGGTCTGCGTCTTCGTCGAGAGCACCGAGCTGGAAGAGATGGCCAAGCAGATGGAGTTTTACCAGGGACTTACCCGCGAACTGGACACCATCATCGATTCATCCTCGGACGGCCTCTGGATCTGCGACGCCGACGCCAACGTGGTGCGCATCAACCCTGCCTCCGAGCGCATCAACAACGTCCAGGCCAAGGACGTGGTCGGGCGTAACATGCGCGACCTGATCAACGCCCGCGTTTTCGACCGTTCCGCCACCCTCGAGGTGCTCAGGACCGGGACGCGGGTGAACCTCCTGCAGCAGCGCGAGGGGCGCAAACTGATCACCACGGCGGCCCCGGTCTTCGACTCTGCCGGCCGCATCACCCGGGTCGTGGTAAGCGAACGGGATATCACGGAAATCGACAACCTGCAGCGCGAACTGGAGGACCAGGAGGCGATCCGGGACCAGTACCGCAACCAGATGCTGGAAATGCAGCAGGAACAGCAACTGGAGAACCAGCAGATCATCGCCCGCAGCCCCGCCATGCTGAAGGCGCTGCGCCAGGCGCTCAAGGTCGCCAATGTCGAGTCGACCGTGCTGATCCTGGGCCCTTCCGGCGTGGGCAAGGGGCTCTTCGCCGACCTGATCCACAAGAACTCGGAGCGCGCCAACAAGCCGCTCATCAAGATCAACTGCGGCGCCATTCCCGAATCCCTGATAGAATCCGAGCTCTTCGGCTACGACAAGGGGGCCTTCACCGGCGCCCAGTCCGGCGGCAAGCCGGGCTATTTCGAGCTCGCCGACGGCGGCATCCTGTTCCTGGACGAGATCGCCGAACTGCCGCTCCCCTCCCAGGTAAAGCTTTTGCGCTTCATGGAGGACGGCACCATCATGCGCCTGGGGAGCACCCGCCCCCGCGAGGTGAAGGTACGCATCCTCGCCGCAACCCACCGGAACCTCGAGCAAATGGTCGAGGAGGGCAAGTTCCGCCTCGACCTCTACTACCGCCTCAAGGTCATCCCGATCCACGTCCCTTCCCTCAAGGAGCGCAAGGAATGCCTGCTCCCCCTCATCCTGCATTACATCGAGTGGTACGCAAAGAAGCACAAAACCAGCAAACGCCTCTCCCGCGCGGCCTGCGACACCCTTTTGGGCTACCCCTTCCCCGGCAACGTGCGCGAGCTGATGAACCTGTGCGAGCGCCTGGTGGTCATGACCGAGTCCGAGGTGATCAGCCTGCAGGACCTCCCCGCCGACGTGGCCAAGGGTGACACCAGCGAGGCGACCGCACCGGCGCAGTGGCCCGAGAGCATGACCCTGCCGCAAGTCATTGAAAGTACGGAGCGTGCGCTGCTGGCCCACGCCATCAAATCCCACGGCTGCCAGGCCGACCTGGCCGAGGCGCTGGGCGTGAGCCAGCCGACCATCGCGCGCAAATTAAAACGCTACGGGCTCGCCTGCTGATGGCGCGACCCTGTATACGCCCCTTATTCACATGTGAATAATTTTGCCGTCGACCAGGGGCGCCTCGGCGGGGCGCCACCCCCCTCCTGCCACCCCTGCATCGCCCCGTTCACCGTTCATTGTCAGTAAGCATGCGGAGTTTCGCCAAACCCCGTTCTGCAAATTCCTCCTTTGCCGCCGGGAAGGGCCAATTGGCATGCTTTCTGCTGTATACAGGCTGCCAGCGCCGGGAGGTGCGGGCACCGGGTTCCCTCGGCCGACGGTAGCCGACGTCGTCGACCGCACCGGCTGCGAACCCTGAATGGAATGCGATGCAGGTTGTTTCAAAAACTTTTTTTGGCACATCAAACAACAGGAGGTAGCACAATGAAGTTTGGATTCGTCAGGGCACTGCTGCTCATCGCAGCCCTCTTCGTGGCCATCCCGGTCCACGCGGAGCAGAGGAACTTCTTCAAGATCGGTGTCATCACCGAGCTGTCCGGGGACCTGGTCACCGGCGGCAACATCACCAAGCGCGGTTACGACCTCTGGGCGCAGGAAGTAAACGCCAAGGGCGGCATCGAAATCCAGGGCAAGAAGTACCCGGTCAAGCTGGTGTACGCCGACGCCCAGTCCAACCCGGCAGCCGGCGCGGCAGCGGCCGAGAGGCTGATCACCCAGGAGAAGGTCGACTTCATCCTCGGGCCCTACTCCTCCGGCGTAACCCTCGCCGTGGCCCCGGTGGTCGACAAGTACAAGATCCCGATGATCACCGGCTCCGCGGAGAGCCCGCTCATCTGGAAGAACAAGTTCAAGTACACCTTCGGCACCATCCCGCCGATCAACTTCACCGGCGCTACCTCCATCAAGACCCTGACCGAGATGAAGCCGGCTCCGAAGACCATCGCCATCATCGGCTCCAACGATGCGTTCTCCAAGGCTACCGCCGAGTCCTACAAGGCTGCCGCCGAGAAGGCCAAGCTGAAGATCGTGAAGTTCAGCATCGTCCCCTCCGGTCAGGACATGACCCCGCTCCTCTCCGCAGTACGTAGCATGAAGCCCGACGTCATCGCCTTCGGCGGCCACGACGAGGAGCACGTGAAGTTCGTGAAAGCCCTCAAGCAGATCGGCTACACCCCGAAAGCCCTCCTCATGCACTGCGGCATCACCGACAAGGCATTCATCGACGCGGTCGGCAAAGACGGCGAGCAGATCTTCGGCACCACCTGCTGGACCGGCACCGCCAAGACCAAGAGCAAGGTGCTCTGGCCGAACGCCGCTGCTTACGCCGCCGCTTCCCAGAAAGCATTCAACAACCCGGGCGACTACACCCAGGGCGGCTGCTCCGCCGCCGGCATCGCCTTCCAGACCGCGCTGCAGAAGATCGGCGCCAAGCCGGGCATGGACGAGGCTACCCGCACCAAGCTGATCACCGCTCTCGAGCAGATCGACGTGCAGACCTTCTACGGCCGCGTGAAGTTCGCCACCTCCGGCGAGTTCTACCACGCCAACGTCGGCCTCGACCCGCTCACCGTCCAGATCCAGGGCGGCCAGGTCAAGACCGTAGGCCCGAAGGCTTCCGTCGAAGCTCCGGCCATCTACCCGATGAAAGAGTGGAAGTCCCGCTAATAGCTGCATGAAGCATCCCCTGCCGGCAGCAACCGCCGCCGGCAGGGGTTCTTCCCGGCAACGGGGGAACCACCACGGCCAGAGCGGCCCGGGCGGGCAACCGCCGCCGGTCCAGACGGACCACAAACAAAGTAGCTGCACTATTCGCTGGAAACGCAACGCTGGAGGACTTGCTTTATGATGGAACTGCTGCCACAAGCTTTGACCGACGGGATACTGCTGGGGGGGATCTACATCACCATCGCCATCGCATTCTCGCTCACTTACGGGGTCATGCACGTCATCGACTTCGCCGTCGGGGAATGGATCATGTTCGGGGCCTTCACCGGCTACTACCTGAACAAATGGACCGGCCTCGATCCCTTCCTTTTTCTGCCGGTCATTTTCGTCCTCTACTTCGGGGTCGGCTACGTGATCCAGCCGGTGATCCACCGGGTGCTTTCCGGGACCAAGGGTAACCCCTTCCTGATGGGCCTCGTCTTCACCTTCGGCCTGGCCATCATGTTCCGCGGGCTCGCCCTCACCGCCTTCGGCTTCTACTCGAACTCGATCCCGTCCGCCTTCTCGGAAGGATCGTTCAACCTGGAGCCGCTGGGGCTGACCGTGACCATCCCGACCGTGCGCCTGGTGGGGCTTGCCTACGCGCTGGGCATCACCCTGATCCTGCACTACCTCTTGAAAAAGACCAATTTCGGCCTCGGCGTCCGTGCGCTGGCACAGCACAAGGATGCCGCCGGTCTCATGGGTGTGAACAGCAAGCGCACCGGCTCCTACGTGTACGGCATCTACGTCGGCATCTCGGCCATGACCGGCGTGCTCCTGGGCTGTATCCTCTCCATCGGCGCCCAGATGGGCAACGAGTACACCATCTTCGCTTTCTTCGTGGTCGTGCTCGCCGGCATGGGCTACCTGGCCGGCGTGCCCTGGGCGGCGCTGCTGCTGGGACTGGTGCAGTCGATCTTCATGATCTACTTCAACCCGAGCCACACCCTGCTCGCCGTCTTCGCCATCCTCTACATCATCCTGCTGATTTCCCCGCGCGGGCTGTTCGGCAAGGGGGTCTGACATGAAAAATCGTGGCGCAACCATACTGGCCATCATCGGTGCCGCCCTTTTGATCCTGCCTCTCGTGGTGCACGACACCTTCGTCTTGCGTGTCCTCACCGAGGGAGTGATGTGGATCGGGCTCGCCATCGCCTTCGACGTCATCGCCGGCTACACCGGCTACCTGAACTTCGGTCACGGTGCCTTCTTCGGCATCGGCGCCTACACCATCGGCATCCTCATGATGCAGGCGCACCTCCCCTTCTGGGCGGCGCTGCCGGCCGGCGGCGTTGCCGCGGGCATCGTGGCCCTCATCGCCGGCATCCCGACCCTGAGGCTCAAGGGCGCCTACTTCGCCATCGCCACCTGGGCGCTCTCCCGCGCCATCCAGCAGCTCGCCCTCAACATGGAGATGACCGGCGGTCCGGACGGCATGCGCCTGGAGGCGTTCCTGAACCCGCAGTTCTTCTACTACCTGATGCTGATCACGGTAGGCGCCACCTTCGCCATCCTCTGGTACCTGCTGGAACGTGCCCCCTTCGGGCTCAAGCTCAAGGCGATCCGCGAGGACGAGGAAGGGGCCAAGGCGCTGGGCCTCAACCCGACCAAGCTGAAGATGCAGTCCTTCATCCTCTCGGCGCTCCCCACCGGCATCCTGGGCGGCATCTACGCCTACTGGATCACCTTCATCGACCCCTCCTCGACGCTCGGGGACCTGGTCAGCGACCAGGCGGTGGTCATGGTGGTCTTCGGCGGCATGGGGACCCTGTTCGGACCGGCACTGGGAGCCATCCTGATCTTCGCCTTCAAGACGATCTTCTGGGCCTACCTGTCCGACTTCCAGCTCCTCTATCTCATCATCCTGGGCGCGCTGATCGCCATCAGCGTCATCTTCATACCCAACGGCCTCTGGGGCACCCTGGTCAAGCGCAAGGCGGGTGCCACCAGGCCCGAGCAGAAGGCGGAACCGGCATCGGAGCCCGCGGCTCTTTCCGCCGTGGCAGCACCGGAAGAGGGGAACTAACTCATGGCTGAACCTATCCTCAAGGTAAATTCGGTAACCAAATGTTTCGGCGGTCTCACCGCGGTCGACGACGTCAGCTTCAGCGTCGAAAAAGGCGAGATCGTCGGCCTCATCGGCCCCAACGGCGCCGGCAAGACCACCCTTTTCAACGTCATTTCCGGCTACTATGCCCCCACCAAGGGGAACGTGATCTTCCAGGGGAACGACATCTCCGGCAAGCCCCCCTACGACCTGGCGGGAGTCGGGATCGGCCGCACCTTCCAGGTGGTCAAGCCCTTCGCAGGCCTCACCGTACTGGAGAACGTGACCATCGCCTCCTTCCTGAAGCACCCGAAAAAGGCCGACGCCGAGCGTCACGCCTGGCAGGTGCTGGAAACCACCGGCCTTGCCGACCGCGCCAACGTCTCTGCAGCCGGGCTCACCCTGGCGGGGAGAAAGCGCCTGGAGATCAGCAAGGCGCTGGCACTGGAGCCCTCCTTCCTGCTCCTGGACGAGGTCGTCGCCGGCCTCAACCCGACCGAGGCGGACCGCACCGTCGAGCTGATCATGAAGCTCAAGGCGCAGGGTCTCACCATCCTCATCGTCGAGCACATCATGCGCGTCATCATGAACATCTCGGACCGCCTGGTGGTGCTCAATTTCGGCAAGAAGATCGCCGAAGGGACCCCGTCCGAGGTGTCCAGCGATCCGCATGTCGTTCAAGCGTACTTTGGGGAGGAAGCGGCATGAATCTGCTCGACGTCAACGGCATCTCAGTCAATTACGGGGACATCCAGGCCCTGTGGAACATCTCTTTCTCCGTGGCCAAGGGTCAGCTGGTCGCGCTCATCGGCGCCAACGGCGCCGGCAAGACCACGACCCTCAAATCGCTGTGCGGCCTGATCCCGACCGCCAGCGGCACCATCCACTATGACGGCAAGCTGGTCACCGGCATGCCGGTGCACAAGGTGGTCGACCTGGGCATCACCCTGGTCCCGGAGGGGCGCCAACTCTTCCCGAAGATGACCGTGGAGGAAAACCTCCTGGTGGGCGCCTACCTGAAAAGGGCGCACGGCAAAAGGGCCCAGACCCTGAAGCGGATCTACGAGATCTTCCCGCGCCTTGAAGAGCGCCGCACCCAGACCGCCGAGACCCTCTCCGGCGGGGAGCAGCAAATGGTTGCCATCGGTCGCGCATTGATGCAGGATCCCCAGGTGATCATGTTCGACGAGCCGAGCCTCGGTCTCGCGCCGATCATGGTGCAGGAGGTCTTCAAGGTGATCCAGGAACTGCACAAGCAGGGGCTGACCATCTTCCTTGTCGAGCAGAACGTGCACCAGACCCTCAAGGTCGCCGACTACTGTTACGTCATGGAAAACGGGCGCATCGTGGGCCAGGGGACCGGCAAGGACCTCGAAGCAGACGAGTCCATCCGCGAGGCCTACCTCGGCTTCTAGGTAACCACCTGTAATAGACGTTCCATTCAGATCCCCTATTCACCCGCGCAGGGGACAGGCTCCGCAGGTGCCTGTCCCCTTTGCCCCTTTTTCCGTTGTCATGACGGGAGGTTTCACATGCAGATCAAGGTAAAACTCTACGCGTCCCTGCGCAGGCAGAAGTTCGACGAGGCGGACTGGGAGATCACCCCGGACCAAAAGATCGCCTCCATCGTGGAGCAACTGGGGCTCGCCAGGCAGGACGTGGGCACGGTCCTCGTGAACGGGTTGCATGCAGGGTGGGACGAGACGGTAGCGGATGGGGACGTCGTTTCCCTGCTGCCGCGCATGGGCGGAGGGTAGTGCCTGTGGGGACTGGCTCCGCAGGTGCCTGTCCCCTTGCCTTCACGGGCTTCCCCCTTCGCAAAGGGGGACTTTCGATCACCACCTAAAACCAGGGGGACAGGCACCTGACGGAGCCAGTCCCCGGGGCCATCACCTATTTATGCGAAACCAAGGGGACAGGCACCTGGCGGAGCCAGTCCCCTACAGTCCACTATTTTTGCGGAGTAACGATATGAGCGAAAAAACCATCAGCAACAACCCGGCGAGCGTCATCTATCAGCGCTGCACCGTCGACCTTGCCACCGGCACGACCACCTTCGCCCAAGTCCCCTGCAAAAACCTGGAAGACGTGCTGGGCGGCTTCGGCAGGAGCTTCCAGATCCTCGCCGAGCGCGACATCGCCGAGGCCTACTGCCCGGAGAACCCGGTGATCCTCAACACCGGCCTCCTGACCGGCACCAGCATCATGACCGGCATGCGCAGCTACTTCTCCGGCTACAGTCCGCTCAAGCAGTCCGGCACTGGGCGCCCGGGCGCCATGTGGTCCACCGGCAGCGGCAACTTCGGCAACAAGTTCAAGTGGACCGGGCTGGACGAGGTGATCTTCGAGAACCGCTCCGAGAGGCCGGTGTACGCCCTGTTGAAGGAAGGCGCCAACGGCCCCGAGGTCGAGCTGAAGCCCGCCGACCACCTGGTCGGGCTCACCGGCCACGCCAAGATCATGGCGCTGTACCAGGAGTACCCGGAGGCCCACTTCGCCGCCATCGGACCCGCCGGCGAGAACTGGCAGAACAACTACATGGGTGCCGTGGTGATGAGCACCGACAACGAGCTGAAGTCGGGCGAGCCCAAGAGCCGCTTCGCCGGCCGCGGCGGCATGGGAAGCCTGATGGGGTACAAGAACCTCTTGGCCGTGGTGGCGCTCAGCTCCGACAAGCTGCAGAAGATCACCCCCGAGATCCGCGACGTGAACCGCGACATCCTCAAAAGCGGCGGCAGCGCCCGCTTCCAGCCGGCCAGCCAGGGTGGCGGCGGCGGGACCTGGGCCAACATCGAGGTGCTCCAGGTCTTCCACGCGGTCCCGCTCAACAACTTCCGCCCCAAGGGCAACGACGACGTGGAGCGGCTGTTCCGCGACGAGGTGGAGAAGGAATTCGACATCGCCACCGAGGCATGCCACCGCTGCGGCATCCGCTGCCACAACAACCTCTTCTACAAGAACGAGGACGGCAGCCGCGGCAAGCTCGCGGCGAAGTTCGACTTCGAGCCGCTCATCCTGTTCGGCTCCAACCTGGGCGTGCACGAGCCGGCCAAAGTATGCGACCTGATCCACCGCTGCGACCTGTTGGGCATGGATGCCATCTCGCTCGGGACCACCATTTCCTACGTGCTCGACTACAACGAGCGTCACCCGGACAAGCCGCTCTTCAACGGCGCCACCTTCGGCGACTACGACAAGATCGCGGAACTGATCGAAGGAGCGGGCCGCGGCACCCTGCCGGGCATCGCCCGCGGCGTCAAGCGTCTCTCCGAGGAGACCGGCGAGACCGCCTACGCCATGCACGTGAAGGGTCTGGAACTGCCGGCCTACCTCCCGGACACCAACCCGGGCTACATGTTCGCCATCGCCGGCGGCCACATGTCCATGGGGACTCACATGATGCTGGCCAAGGAAGGAAAGCACTCCCTCGAAGAGTGGACCCAGGCCATCACCACCGGCGGACTGTTGCAGGTCGGCTACGACATGATCGGCCTGTGCAAGTTCGTCGGGGTCGGCATCGGTCACGACATCATCGTGCGCGCCTTGAAGGAGGCTGCCGGACTCGAGATCGCCTCGGAGGACATCGTCGCCGCCGTGCGCCGCGCCTACCTGCGCGGCCTGGCATTGGAGCTGCGCCAGGGGTTCCACGAGGAGAAGGAGTACACCCTCCCCTCGCAGGTCATGAACGACCCGAACCCCAAGGTGACGCTGCCGAAATTCATCACCAACGAGTTCCTGGGTGAGCTGCGCCAGCGCGTCTGGGGCATTTTCAAACCGGAAATGAAAGGACTGCTGCCGGTCCAGGGGGAGTGACATGTGCGCCGCCGAAACGGATGTGCTCGCCGCCGTTGACCGCCTGATCGGGGCCAACGAGGGGTGCACCAGGGACAACCTTGCCTGGCTTCAGGGCCAGATGGACTCCTACTTCTTCATCACCATGCAGGAGGAAGCCGAGGCGGTGCACGCGCTGGCGGTGGGGCTGAGAACGCTGGCCCACAACCAGAAGCTCACCGTGGCGGACCGGGCCAAGACGCTGATCCTCGCCCGCCTGAACCAGCCCGGCTCGCTGTACGACACCCTGCGCACGCTGCAGGAGCGCGACATCTCCTACGCCGAGTTCACCCACTCGCGCGGCCTGGTGCCGGGGCTGGAGCAGGGGCTCGAGGTGCAGCGCTTCGACTTCGACCGCAAGGAGCACGGCGAGATCGCCAACGCGCCGGCAGTGGTCATCCCCCCCGCCATCCGGGACGGGATCGCCCAGGCGCTGCAAAGCCGCTACCCGCTGTTCGACATGAACCAGCTCGATCCGCTCTTGCGGCTCTTGTGGCTCAACAACGAACAGTACGTGCGCATCTCCCCCCCGAACCGGGTAGCCCAGATCCTCTGGGTATTCCAGGAGGGGAACCGTCAGGGCGGGATCTTCCTCGACGTCGAGCAGCCCGAGGACATCGGCCCCGACGCCGAGACCCGCGTGCTGTTCGCGGTGGGCAACCCGCCCCAGAACGACTTCCTGCTGCAGACCATGGAGGTCTTCAACCGGCTCGACTTCGGGGTCAAGCGCGCTTACTGCCTGACCATCTCCAACGGCGTACACCCCTACTTCCTGGGCACCTTCTACGTCAGGAAGCGCGGTGACGCGCCCCAGCTCTCCAAGGGGAGCGAGCTCTTCGACCGGCTGCAGATGGAGCTCTACAACACGCAGATCCTCTCCACCGCCTCCGCGACCTACCGCAGGTTCGTCACCACCCAGGTGATGACCGGGGAGGAGGCGAGCCTGGTGAACGCCTTCATCGCCTTCTGCCACACCAACCTCGCCCATCACCACCCCGACCCGTTCAGCCACGAAGAGGTGCGGCTCGCGTTCCACTCGCACCCGGACATCGCCCTGCAGCTCGCCAAGCTGTTCCGGACCAGGTTCCAGCCCGGGCTCTCCCTGCGCGAGGAGTTCTACAAGAAGACCCTGGAAGAGACGGTCCGTTTCATAGAGTCGTACAACACCGGTCACCGTTACATCGACGACCTGCGCCGCTCCATCTTCCGCTGCGCCATCGCCTTCATCCGCAACACGCTGAAGACCAACTTCTACGTGCGTGAGAAGCACGCGCTGGCGTTCCGCCTCGACCCGGCCTACCTCGCCGAACTCGCCCCCGAGTTCACCGCCGACCTGCCGCCGGAGCTGCCGTTTCGCATCACCTTCTTCTTCGGGCGCTACGGCTGCGGCTACCACATCGGCTTCTCCGACATCGCCCGGGGCGGCTGGCGCACCATCATCACCAAGAACCGCGACGACTACGTCACCTCGGCGAGCACGCTGTTCCGCGAGGTCTACGTGCTGGCCCACACCCAGCACCTGAAGAACAAGGACATCTACGAGGGCGGCTCCAAGATGGTGGTGGTGCTGGACGCCGCACGCCTGGAGGCTCACGACCTCTCCACGCAGCGCCTGTACAAGCTGCAGTTCGGCTTCATCAACGCCTTTTTGGACATCTTCGTCACCGACGGCGGCCGGGCCCGCGACCCCCGCGTGGTCGATTACTACGGCGAGGACGAGCCGATCGAGATCGGTCCCGACGAGAACATGCACGACGTGATGATCGAGATGATCGCGCGCCAGTCGCTGAAACGGGGCTACCTGCTGGGCATCGGCCTCATCTCCAGTAAAAGGGTCGGCATCAACCACAAGGAGTACGGCGTCACCTCCACCGGCGTCATGCAGTTCGCCGAGACCACCATGCGTGAACTGGGCATCGACATCCGGCGCGACCGCTTCAGCGTGAAGCTGACCGGCGGCCCCAGCGGCGACGTGGCCGGCAACGCGCTGCGCATCATGCTGGAGCGCTCCCCGCAGGCGTGCATCAAGCTGATCCTGGACGGCAGCGGCGCCATCTTCGATCCCGAAGGGATGGACCACGAGGAACTCTCCCGCATCGTCCTGAAGCAGGACCTGGACGCCTTCAACCCGGCCCGCCTGCACCCCGGCGGCTTCATCCTGTACCGCAACCAGCGCCGCACCGACGGTCTGCGCGAGCTCTTCAAACGCGCCGTGAGCACGGGCCTCGGTGTCGAAGAGCAGTGGGTCACCACGGACCAGTTCCACCGCGAGTTCGGCAACCTCCTCTTCTCCGTCCCCACCGACCTGTTCATCCCGGCCGGAGGGCGCCCCGAGACCATCGACGCCGAGAACTGGGCCCGCTTCTTCCGCGAGGACGGCACCCCCACCACCCGCGCCATCGTCGAGGGGGCCAACTCCTTCATCACGCCGGAGGCGAGGACCCAGATGCAGCGCCGCGGCATCGTCATCATGCGCGACGCCTCGGCCAACAAGTGCGGCGTCATCTCCTCGTCCTACGAGATCATCGCCAACCTGATGCTCTCCGAGGAGGAGTTCCTGCAGCACAAGGAGCGCTACGTCGGCGACGTGCTCCGAATCCTTGAGCAGCGCGCCCGCGATGAGGCGCAGCTCATCTTCCGGCGCCACCGCGAAGCCGGCAGCAGCTTCACCTACACCGAGATCTCCGAAGCCATCAGCCACGAGATCAACGGGCACTACGCGCGGCTCTTCTCGTTCTTCCAGCGGAACCCGGAACTGTGCGACGAGCAGGTATTCCAGCATGCGATCCTGGCGCACCTCCCCGCCATGCTGCGCGAGCCCGAGTACCGGACCCGGTTGGACCGTCTCCCGGCCAAGTGCCGCTACGCCATCCTCGCCGCGGAGATCGCTTCGTCGCTCGTTTACCGCGGCGACCAGGAGGCGGACTTCAAGGAGATGATCAAGGGGCACCTGCTGCGCAATTTCGCCGCCTCTGACAGGGCTTTACCGACCACATCCGCAGCACCAGCAATCGAGCACGTCACGCTCACTTATCAAGGAGGCGCAACCTGATGGAGCTGAAACAGATTCTTGTCTTCATGGATGACCCCGACCACTCCGCCGACCGGCTCGACCTCGCCCTCAACCTCGCCAAGCGGCACCGCGCCGGGGTCATCGGGCTCAAGGTGCAGCCGCACCACCTGATCCCGCTGCGCCGGGGCCACGACCAGGACGCTACCGAGGAACTGGCGCGCCTGTTCAAGGAAAAGACCGCTGCCGCCGACGTGAAGGGCGAGTGGGTCGCCGCCGACGCCAAGGTGCTGGGCGGTGTGGTCGAGGCCATCAACCACTACGCCACCTTCGCCGACCTCGTGGTCGTGGGCCAGAGCGAGCACGGTTCCTCCGAGCGCCGCGCCACCGATTTCCTCCCCGAGAAAGTGGTCTTCGGTTCCGGCAAGCCGGTCCTGATCGTCCCCTACACCGGCAAGTACAGCAGCGCCGGCGACAAGGTCCTGGTCGCCTGGAAAACCGGGCGCGAATCCTCCCGCGCACTGACCGATGCCGTCCCGTTTTTGAAGGCCGCGGCGTCAACCCACATCTTCGAAGTGAACCCGAGCCAGGGAGAAGAGGCGGACCTGGAGGGCCTGCGCCGCTATCTCGCCGCGCACGGCGTCAAGGCCGAAGTCGAGACCAGCCTGATCACCGAACTGCACGTGGGCGACGTGCTTCTGAACCGCGTCTCCGACGAGGGGAGCGATCTCCTGGTGATGGGCGCCTACGCCGACCTGCACTTCGGCAACTACGTGCTGGGCGACGTCGCCAAACACGTGCTGCGCCACATGACCATACCGGTCCTCATGTCGCACTGATGGAGAGGATCGTCTTTCTTGATCGCGGCGGCATCTCGGTGCCGCTGCGCCCCCCATGTTTCCCGCACCACTGGCAGGAATACCCGGATACCAGACCGGAACAGGTGGTGGAACGTCTTGCCGACGCCACCATCGCGATCACCGACCAGGTCGCCATCACCGCCGAGCACCTCGCGGAACTGCCGAATCTGCGCCTGATCGCGGTCGCCGCCACCGGGGTGGACCACGTCGATGTTGACGTCTGCCGCCACCAGGGGATCGCGGTAACCAACGTGCGTAACTGGTCGGTGAGCGTACCGGAGCACGCCTTCTCCCTGATCCTGGCCCTGCGGCGCAACCTGCTCGCCTACCATGACGTGGTGCAGGGGGGCGCGTGGCAGCGTTCGGAAGGGTACCTGGTGCAGGTGGAGCCGATGCCGCGCTCGCTTTCCGGGGCCAAGCTCGGCATCATCGGGGTAGGCGCCCTGGGGAGCGCCGTGGCAGCGCTTGGTGAGGCCTTCGGCATGGAGGTGCTTTACGCGGAGAGAAAGGGAGCGGCGGAGGTGCGCCCGGACCGGACGCCGTTCGAGGAGGTTCTGGCCCAGAGCGACGTGCTGGTGCTGCTGTGCCCTCTCACCGAGGAAAGCCGCGGCATGATCGGCGAGGCGGAGTTGAAGCTGATGCCGCGCCACGCCATCCTGGTCAATTGCGGCCGGGGCGGGCTCCTGGACGAAGCGGCACTGGCCAAGGCATTGGAGGAAGGCGTCATCGCCGGTGCGGGGCTCGACGTGCTGACCCAGGAACCGCCGCGGGACGGCTCGCCCCTTTTGGACCTGAAACAGCCCAACCTGATCGTCACGCCGCACGTCGCCTGGATCAGCGACCGATCTCTCGCCACCCTGGCCGAGCAGGTGATCGGGAACGTGGAAGGATTCGTCCTCGGCCACCCACGCAACATGGTGGTCTGACACAAAAAAAGCCGGGCATCCCTTGGGGAGCCCGGCTTCGTCTTTTTCATGTTTTGTCTGCTTATTCGCCGTAGACGTGCAGCTTGTACTCACCGAAGATACCGAGGACGTTTTTGCCTTCCCAGTCCACGGTGGAAACCTTGCTGATGCCACCGTTTTTCTTGGCGGTCTCGATGCTGCAATCGCCGGTAGCCACGAGGCCCAGCACGCTCTTGCACTCGGCAGTGCCGTGCTTTCTCTCGCCGCCGTTTGCGGTGGCCGCAACCGGAAGCTTCAATTCGGTGTAGAGGGCGCCCATCGGGAAAGGCGAGGCACAACCGGACATGATCCCAAAACCAGCCAACAGACCTGCATAAAGAATCTTCTTCACTGCTTCCTCCTCATAACAAAATTTTCCATCCCACGTCCCCGAGGTCACCGCAGCGTCAGCTTTCGCTACGACTGACAATGATCTCGACAACTTAACGCGGGAGACCATAGCACGCGTGGAACATATATTCAAGTTTTTGAAAGTATTTTTTCGATTTGACTGAGGGAAGGACAAGGCAAGGGGATTACCATTTTTATCAATTTGACTAATTGGCGGCACGTGTATAACATCTGGCATGGAGAAGCGCACGCCACATTACCCGCTGTCACTTATCCAGGCCATGGTGGGCGATCCACAGAGTCGGCCTTTCACGGTGACCGCCTTGCGTGGCGGGCTGGCTCTCGGGCTGGCGGAAGCTGAGATGCGGCAAGTCGTGTGTACCTTGAGAAGGCAGAATTTCTACAAGTCCATGACAACCTTTGCTGACCCGAGACAATGGCAGGATGTTTATCATTGCACAACCGACACGGGTGTTGTCGTCTATATAAAGGTAACTTGGTCTGAAGAGGGTCCGCCCGTGATCCAATTCAAGAAGAAATGAGAGGTTGATTATGAAGTGCCCAGCGTGTGGCAAGGATATGGTGGCAGAAGTTCGTGAAGAGACCCTTCGGTACGGAGGAGAAGTAATGACCTTGACCGGAATGCGGGGACAGTTCTGCAGCGCCTGCGACGAGGGGGTCTGGGATGAGCAAAGCTATCGCCGCTATACGGAAGCGCAGGACACGTTGCTGCGTACAGTTAAAGAGGACGTAAGTTCCGATATCAGGCGAATAAGGAAGGAATTAAAGCTGACGCAATCCGAATTGGCTGACGCGTTTGGCGTAGGGAAAGTGGCATTTTCACGTTACGAAAGAGGTGAGACCCGCCCTCCCGCTCCCGTAGTGAAACTGCTGAAACTGATCGAAAGGCACCCGGAATTACTCAAGGAAATGCAGGAGTTACCATTGCAGGGCCGTTTCTCACGTGACCTTCCCCCTCGCTCGCAACGCAAGAAAACTGCCCCGGCGCCGTAAGATCTCAAACGCAATCAGGCCACTCGAGCCTAGCCCAGTTGCTTCACTGTTCACGCCCACACATCTGCACATACTTCTTCACCGTACGTCGATCGAGCTGGGTGCGGCGGGCGACTTCTTCGTAGGTGCCATGGGTGTCGTAGAGAAGCCCGCAGTAGGCGGCTAACACTTCTTCGGCGTTGAGCGCGCCGTCCCTGAGCCGCACGGCTAGACGCTCCATCGCATCCCCCTTCCCCTTTTCCCGCTGCACGCCCTGATAGCGACCGGTGAGGATGATCCTCTTCACGGCCTGCTCCAACTCCCTGACGTTGCCCGGCCAGTCGTACTCCCGCCCTAGGTCACGCTGCAACACCTTCTGCACCAGTTGCCGCTCGCGCGCGGAAACCGGCTGTCCGGCGATGCGACGCAAAATGGCCTCCAGCAGGTGTTCCAGTTCTTCGGGCTCCTCCTTGAGGCGCTCGCGCAAGGGCGGGATAGTGACCACGTCGGAGCAGAGCCGGTAGTAGAGGTCTTCCCGGAACTTCCCGTTGACCATCATCTCGTCGAGAGGCCGGTTCGTGGCCGCCACGATGCGGCCGCTGAAGCGCCTCGGCTCGTGGCTCCCGACCGGGAAGAAGACCCGCTCCTGCAGCACCTGCAAGAGCTTGATCTGCACCGGGATGCTGACGTCGCCGATCTCGTCCAGGAAGATGACGCCATGGGGCGCACAACGGCTGAAAAGCCCCTCGTGGTTCTCGACGGCGCCGGTGAAGGAGCCCTTCTTGTGCCCGAACAACTCGGACTCGAGCACCCCCTCGGAATACTGGGACAGGTTGATGGCGACGAAGTTGCGGGTAAAGCTCTCGGTGAAGCCGTTGCGGGCCGGATCGTAGGGGATGAAGCCGGAACGGCCGATGGCGGCCGCCGCAGCCCCTTTGCCAGTCCCGGTCTCGCCAAGCAGCAGGATGGAAAACTCCTCCATGCGATTCCACAGCCCCGCCTCGAACCAGCGCACGTCGTGGGTAAAGACGCAGTCCCAAAGGTGACGGCGCAGCACCTTCATGGAAGGGGAGCTCCCCACCAGCCCGCTCCTGATGAAGTAGAAGGCGCGGCGCAACTGGTAGAAAACGGCGAACGTCCGCTCCGCCTCCTCCGCGGTGAGGCCGAAACCGGACAACTCCTCCAGGGCCTGTCGGGCGAAGCTGACGCGGCACGGTTTGTCACCTTCCTGCAACTGCGTCTGAATGAGCCCGTCGAAGTGATCGACGTAACGGTGGAAGACATGGAACAGGCAGAACCTGCGCAACACCTCGCGTCGACTGCCCCCCTGCGCGCGCAGGTCCGCCAGCCCGCGCCGGCGCAGGCTCTCCACCTGCGTCGCCACCCGGCTCAGCACCGATTCCAGGATCTCTTCAGATGACGACCCGCGCGGCGCACCTCCGATGGCGATGTCGAGATCGTCCCTCGTATCGCCAAAAGGATTGGCAAACGCGGCGCGTGCCACTGTTTCCAGGAAAGCCCACTCTTGATCAGTCATTTTGGCAGCAGTCATACATTTTATGTATTATCTATGTACACCAAATGTCAAGCTGTCTTTACAGCACAAAGCGGGCTCTTTTCGACTACCAGCACAGAATCAGACAGTTACACCTGCACTCTTCGCTGATCCACAATTGGCATAGTATCTGTAAAAGAAGGCTCTATCAGCGGATGGTGTTCAAGGGATAGCAGAAGGGACTGGCTCCGTTTAGGTGCCTGTCCCTCTTGCGGTACGCTCCTTTCAGCTCAGCCTGCTTCCCCAGGCATTAAGGGGCAGCATTAAGGGGGACAGGCACCTGGCGGAGCGATCAACATTAAGGGGACAGGCACCTGGCGGAGCCAGTCCCCCGAGCTAGCAGGAGAATGACATGGACGCTACCACAGCAAAAGGCATCATCGACATTCACTGTCACACCGCCGGCATCGGCGCGGGAAACAGTGGCTGCTTCATCTCACCCGCAATGCGCAGGAGTTGGAGATACAGGGTGTTCCTGAAAGCCTTCGGCGTGACGGAACAGGAACTGCTCGAGAAAGGGGACGGGCTGGTAATGCGGCGCACCTCGGAGAGCCTGGCCTCCTCGGAGCGTGTGACCGCCGCGGTCATACTGGCCATGGACGGCGCCGTGGACGACAAGGGAGAACTGGACCGGGCGCAAACCGAGATGTTCATCCCCAACGAGTTCGTGGCGGCCGAGACGGCCAAGTACCCGAACCTCCTGTTCGGCGCCAGCATCAATCCCCTGCGCCGCGATGCCATAGAGCGGTTGGAGCGGGCGGCGGCGGACGGTGCGGTGCTGGTCAAGTGGCTCCCGTCCATCCAGCAGTTCGACCCTGCCGACCGCGGCCTGACCCCGTTCTACCTGAAACTGAAGGAGCTCGGTTTGCCGCTGCTCACCCACACCGGTTCGGAAAAGTCCTTCACCGCAGCCCGCAACGAACTGGCGGACCCGGAGCGCCTGAGGCTGCCGCTCAGCCTCGGCGTGAACGTCATCGCGGCCCACGCGGCCAGTAACGGCCGCAACCACGGGGAGAGCAACCACCGCCGCTTCCTGAGGCTCTGCGGCGAGTACGCCAACCTGTACGCGGACATCTCGGCGCTGACCCAGTTGAACCGTCTGACGCACCTGCAGCGCCTGCTCAAGCACCCGGAGCTCTTCGGCCGCCTCCTCTACGGCACGGATATGCCCATCCCCAAGACGGCGGCGGTCACCCCGTTCGGGTTCCCCAACCGGCTCTCGCCGCGGCGCATGCTGCAGATCTCGCAGGTCGCCAACCCGTGGGACCAGGACGTGGCCCTCAAGGAAGCACTCGGGGTCCCGGAACAGATCTTTTTCAACGCCAATTCCATCATCAGGCTTTAGGCCGTCAGGAGCACCGCAATGAGCACCGACACCACTGCATCGAGATCATTCGCCTGGCTGAACACCACCCAGTTCCTCGGGGCGCTGAACGACAACATCCTGAAGCTCTTGATCATCTTCTTCCTGATCGGCAGCCACGGGCGCGCCCATGCCGGCGCAGTCACCGCCACGGTGGGCGCCGCCTTCGTGCTCCCGTTCCTGCTTTTCTCCGCACCGGCCGGCTGCCTTGCCGACCGTTTCCCGAAGGCGAAGCTCATCGTGAACGTGAAGCTGGTCGAGGTCCTGGTGACGCTCATGGCGGTCGCCGCCTTCGCCCTGCGCCTGGAGCAGGCCCTCTACCTGGTCGTCTTCCTGATGGCCGCCCACAGCGCCTTCTTCGCCCCCGCCAAGTACAGCATCCTCCCCGAGCTGGTGGCCAAGGAAGAGCTGTCCCGGGTCAACGGCGCGGTGGAATCCTGCACCTTCATGGCCATCATCGTCGGCACCGGAATGGCCTCGGGATTGACCCAGCTGGTGGATGGGCGCTTCTGGCTGGCGGCCGTTTTCTGCCTCGCCATCGCCGTCGCCGGCCTCTGCTCGGGCCGCCTGATCGGCAACGGTGAGCAGTGCGACCCCAACCACCCGGTGGCGCTGCTCCCGACCGAGATCCTGCGCACCATCAGGGGCGTTAGCCGCGACCGTCACCTCATGCTCGCCATCATCGGGCTGGCCTGGTTCATGTTCATTGGGGCCTTCGCGCAGCTGAACCTGATCGGCTACGGCATGGAGCGCCTCGGGCTCTCCGAGGCCCACAGCGGCTACCTCTTCCTGGCCGCGGCGCTCGGCATCGGCCTGGGGTCGCTGCTCGCGGCCAGGCTCTCCGGCCGCGACGTCGAGTTCGGCATCGTTCCGCTGGGCGCCGCCGGCCTCACCCTGTCACCGTGGCTGCTGCACGTGCTGCCGGCCAGCCTCCCGGTCAGCCTCGCCGTCATCGTCTGTTTCGGCCTCTCCGCCGGCGTTTTCAGCTTGCCGCTGCAGACCTTCATCCAGCTGCGCGCCGACGCCTCCATGCGCGGCGAGGTGCTGGCGGCCTCGACCTTCATCAACTGGATCGGCATCCTCTTCGCCTCCGGGCTCACCTGGCTCTTCAGCGGCCCGCTGGGACTCTCCGCCGCCCAGGGCTTCAGCATCATAGGGGCGCTGACCCTGGTGCTCACCATCCTCTCCTTCCTGATCCTGCCGGACTTCCTGCTCCGCTTCATTGCCCTGGTGACCATGCGCATCTTCTATCGCCTGCGCATCATCGGCCAGGACAACCTGCCCGTGGAGGGGCCGGCCCTTTTGATCCCGAACCACGTCACCTGGGTCGACGCCCTGCTGCTCACCGCCACCTGCCAGCGCCGCATCCGCTTCGTCATGGAGCGCAGCATCTACAACACGCCGGTGCTGCGCGGCCTGTTCAAGCTCATGGGGGTGATCCCGGTCTCCTCGACCGACGGCCGCCGCGAAATGCTCGAATTCATCAAGCGGGCGCGCGCCGCGCTGGACGAAGGGTACATGGTCTGCATCTTCGCAGAAGGGGCGCTGACCAGGAACGGAATGCTGGGCGAATTCCGGGGCGGCTTCGAGCGCATCGTCAAGGACAGCGGTCACCCGATCATCCCGGTCTACATCGGCGGCGCCTGGGGGAGCATCCTCTCCTACGCCCACGGCAAGCTCCTGTCGCGGCTGCCGGCCTTCTCCCCGTACCCGGTGACCATCCTGTTCGGCACCCCGATGCCCGCTACGAGTCCCGCCGTCGAGGTGCGCCAGAAGGTGGCCGAGCTCTCCTGCGACTACTTCGCCTCCCGGAAGGAACAGCGCAGGCCGCTGCCGGAATACTTCATCCGCACCGCGCGCCAGCACTGGAGCCGCCGCGCCGTGGCGGACACCTCCGGCAAGGAGCTGAACTACGGCCGCACCCTGGTGGGCGCGGTAGCGCTGGCGGGCAAAATGGAGCGGCTGATCGGCCCCGAGGAGCATGTGGGGCTCTTGCTCCCCGCGTCGGCGGGCGGGGTGCTGGCCAACCTGGCGCTCTCCATGCTGGGACGGGTCACCGTCAACCTCAACTTCACCGCCTCCGAGGCCTCCCTGCGCTCCGGGATCGATCAATGCGGCATCCGCACCGTGATCACCTCGCGCAGTTTCCTGGCAAAGGTCCCCGCGCTGCCGCAACTGCAGGGGATGATCTGCCTGGAGGATATCGCCCCGACCATCTCGGGCCTGGACAAGCTCGCCGCCCTGTTCAAGGCGCGCCTCTTCCCGGCGTCCCTTTTGTGCCGCGGCAACGGCTTCCACGCCGACAAGAGCGCCACCGTCATCTTTTCCTCGGGGAGCACCGGCGAGCCCAAGGGGGTGATGCTCAGCCACCACAACATCATGTCCAACATCGAGGCGCTGCGCATGGTGTTCCGGGTGGACCTGAACGACAACATCTGCTCCGCCCTCCCCTTCTTCCACTCCCTGGGTTTCACCGCGACGCTCTGGTTCCCGCTCACCAGCGGCTTCTCCGCGGCGTACCACCCCAACCCGCTCGACGGCGAGAAGATCGCCCAGGTGGTGCGGGAACACAAGTCCACCCTGCTCCTGGCGACGCCGACCTTCCTGCTCTCCTACCTGCGCCGCGCCAAGCGCGAGGACTTCGCCTCGCTGCGCCTGGTGATCACCGGCGCCGAGAAGCTCAAAAGCAAGGTGGCCGACAGCTTCGAGGAGAAGTTCGGGGTGCGCCCCATGGAAGGGTACGGGGCCACGGAGCTTTCCCCGGTGATCTCCCTGAGCCTGCCGGACGTGGAGATCGACGGCGTGCGGCAGCTGGGCGCCAAGGAGGGGAGCGTCGGGCACCCGATCCCGGGCGTGGCCATTCGCGTGGTCGACACGGAAAGCGCCGCCATCCTCAAACCAGGGCAGACCGGGATGATCGAGGTGAAAGGGCCGAACGTGATGGTGGGTTACCTGGGCAAAGAGGAACAGACCGCGGCGGTGGTGCGGGACGGGTGGTACGCCACCGGGGACCTCGGCATCATGGACGATGACGGCTTCATCAGGATCACCGACCGCATCTCGCGCTTCAGCAAGATCGGCGGCGAGATGGTGCCGCACGGCGCCGTGGAGGACGAACTGCACGGCAAGCTCGGGCAGACCGGGGTCCTGGCGGTGACCGCGGTCCCGGATGAGAAAAAGGGAGAGCGGCTGGTGGTGATCTACACCCGCGGCACCACCGACGCGGCCACCTTGGCCCGGCTTATCGCGGAGAGCGAGTTGCCCAACCTCTGGAAGCCGGGGCGCGACGGCTATGTCGAGGTGGAGAGCCTTCCCATCCTCGGCACCGGCAAGCTCGACCTGAAGGGGCTGAAGGAACTGGGGCTCGCGGCAACAAATTAGTTGTCACGGCAGTAAAGTGCCGGATCTTTGCCGCGGAGCCAGGCGGCACGGTAGCTACCGGCAGATAACCTGTAGGGGCAAATGATCATTTGCCCAGCGCTGCTAGCGAAAATTCTGCCCGCGCCGGGCAGGACGCCGGGCAGGACGCCGGCCAGGAGGCCGGGCAGGACGCCGGGGGGGGAATGGGAGGGCAATGGGGCGGCAATGGGAGGGCGAATGATTATTCGCCCCTACGGTGGACAGTCGCGAAATGAAGGGAAAAGGGGACAGGCACCTGCGGAGCCAGTCCCCTTTTCGTCGTTCCCGCGTCCCCCTTGTGACAGGGGGGATAGGGGGGATTTCCCTGCTAAACCCGGTGGATGAGCGCGCCGCGGTGCTGCACGGTGCGGGCGTACTGGACGGCGGGCTTGCCGAAGGCCATGCAGTAACCGAGGGTGTGATCCTCCGGAATCCCCAGCGTTGCCTGCGCTTCCGGCACCAGGTCGGCGATGGCGATCTTGGCAAGCCCGTCCCAGACGGTCCCGACGCCGTTGGCTTGGGCGAAGAGCTCGAAGTAGCTGAGCGCGATCACGCAATCCTGCAGCGGCGACACCGCCTTGCTGGAGACCGAGGCCACCAGCAGGTGCGGCGCCCCGCGGAACAGCACGTCCACTCCCTGCTCCTCCCAGAGCTTCACGAAATCCGCGAAGAAGGCGAGTCCTTCCGGAAGGGCGTTATCCTGCACCAGGCGCTTGATGCCCGCCAGGAGCTCGTCACGGAAGGAGGCCAGCTTGTCGCGGTCATCGATGACGGTGAAACGGACCTGCCGGGTGTTGACGCCGGTCGGCGCGTGCCACGCCACCTCGAGGAGACGCTGCATCAGTTCCGGCTCCAGGTTCTCCGGCTTGTAGCGGCGCACCGAGCGGCGCCCTTTGATCAGCGTCTCCAACTGCGCCGGGTCGGGGCGCCAGTCGCCGGTCAGCGGCGTGCTCTCCGCCGGGTCCAGGCCGAGGATGGAAACGGCGCCGGTCGGACAGACCGCGAAACAGTGCTGGCAGCGGTAGCAGCCCGCTTCTTTCTCGGCAGTTATGAGCGGGAACCCTTCCGCCGTGTCGATGACATGGGCCGGGCAGTCGGCTACGCACAACCCGCAACGGGTACATGTATCTTTGGCAACCTTGAAATCGAGCATGGTCTCTCCTCAAAATCCTAAGTGCAATAAGTCAAAAACAGTTACGCAAAGGACACGAAGGGTGCGCGAAGAACGCGAAGAAAAACTTGAAAGGCATGGCTTTACGGCCTTTTGCCTTTCCCCCGGGAAAAAAGGTTTTTTGCGTCCTTCGCGGATACCCAGCGTTCTTTGCGTAACGGCTTCTAGGTTCTTGTTTCTCGGTTTACCTGATGAAGTTGGTCATTACCTTCGCTTCACGCTCCGGCTCGGGCACAACGCCCTTGCCGTTTTCCAGAAGCCTCAGCAGCCACAGCATGTTCTTGCCCAGAACGCGCATGATCTGCATGCCTTCGCCGTCCTGCAGCGCCTCCCCCGGAGTCCTGCCGTGGATGACATTCCAGTAGTTGGAGGTGGGCAACAGCATCTCGGAATAGTTAAGGAAATGGTTCAGCTCGTCGAAGGTGGTGACCCCGCCCGAACGGCGCACCGCCACGACCGCCGCCCCCACCTTGTGGCGCAACAGGCCGCCGTTGACACCGGCAACGAAGAAGGCGCGATCCAGGAAGGACTTCATGGTGCCGCCCACGCCGGAGTAGTGCACCGGAGACCCGATGATGATGCCGTCGGCCTCCTTCATCTTCTGGACCCACTCGTTCACCTCGTCCTTGATGGCGCACTGCTCGTCCTGGTTCTTCACGCACTGGTAGCAGGCGATACAGCCGCGAATGGCCTTGTTGCCTACGTGGACGATCTCGGTCTCGACCCCTTCTTTCTCGAGTTCCGCGGCAACCAGCTGGATGGCGTGGTAGGTGTTTCCTTCCTTGTTGGGGCTGCCGTTGAATGCGACGACTTTCATATCTGCTCCTCCCGTTTAGCCGGTGTAGGTGAACCGGACCCTTTTCTTTTTTTGCCGGATGGGCTATATAGGACCATTAGTTCCAAATCGTCAATAACGAACTTTTCCGAAACGTAGTACCTGTAACGAAACACAGTACCTTTTTGGAAACCATGACAAAGGGCGGGGAGAGTATGCAGCAGAGTCAAGCGGCAACGGAGCTTATGACATTGAGGGACAGGGAGTACAAGTGCGGCATCGACGTGACGCTCGCGCTGGTCGGGGGGAAGTGGAAGGCGTCGATCCTCTGGCACCTGGCACAGGAGACCATGCGCTTCTCCGACCTGCAGCGGCAATTCTCCGACACGACGAGAAAGATGCTCACCCAGCAGTTGCGCGAACTGGAGACCGACGGCCTGGTGCACAGAAAGGTCTACCCGCAGGTCCCGCCCAAGGTCGAATATTCGCTCACCGACCAGGGGAGGACCATCTTCCCGATCCTGGAGTTGATGTGCGACTGGGGGCGCAACTACGCGCAGGCAGGGAACCAGACCTAGGCCGCTACAGCGCTGCCGGCAGCTTCGCTCGGGCCGTTGCCCTCACCCGGCCTTCGGCCACCCTCTCCCGGAGGGAGAGGGAACCATACCCTCCGAGCCCTCAAATAAAGAGCCCCTCCCGTTTTCGGGAGGGGCTCGCTCTTTTCCATCAGCTATTCAATGCCGGCATCAGCGGCCGCGGCCTTCGTCTCTATCGGGGCCGCGTCCCCGTTCAGGACCGCCACCCCGCTCGCCACCTCCGCCTCTCTCCATCCTTTCCATCCTTTCCGGCATACGCTCCTGCGTCCGCTCGTGGCGTTCCATCCGCTCCATGCGCGGCTCGTGCCTGGGCTCCACCTGCCTCGGCTCGGCGCCCTGCGGCGGACGCGGTTCCATCCTCATCGGCGCCTGGCGCTCGTGCTCCGGCCCGCGGTGCATCTGTGCCGGTGGCGTTGCCGGCCCTCTCATGTCCGGGCGTTCCTGGCGCGGCGCCGGTGCCGGCGGGCGCTTTTCAACAGCCCTCATGTGCTGGCGTACCGCGGTGTTCCTGGGCTCGTAGCGGTAGCTTTCCCGGTGCAGCCGGCGCTGTTGTTCGAAGCTCGGATAGCGGTCACCCGAGTAGCTGCGCTGGTAGGTGGGGAGCGGCGCCCGTCTCGGGGCGCGGCTGCGGTCCCAGCGGTCCCAACCATGACGGCGTTCCTCCCAACCGCGCCCCCAATGCCGGCCCCAATGCGGCGGGCGGTCCGGCCCCCAGCCCCGGAAGTAGGGCGGCGGTTCGCGGTAGTAGCGCACCGGGACGCGCAGGATGTAGACCGGCACCACGTACGGGTCCACCAGCGCCCACGGGCCGTTGTACCAGGAGCTCGCATACCAGGCATCATTCCAGAAGACCCAGTACATGCCGTCGTAGAAGAAATAGTTGCCGTAGACATTGGGTGCGTAATAAACGGGATAACCGGGGATCGGTCTCAGATCCGGATAGACCGGCAGGTTGATCCCTATGCTCACGTTGGGAAGACCGATGCCTATGCCAACGCTCACCGAGGCTGTCGCAGTCGTCGACAGACAGAACAACAACCCCAGTACAATGAAGCCGTAACGCAATCTTCGCATGTCGTCCTCCATCTCTCAGTAGGTGTTGTAGATAGCTCAAAGGGCGCTTGCTGTGTTGCCGTGCGCCGCCTAACAGCATACCATACTCTGCCCGATACACCCAAAACAGCAGCCGACGTGCGCGGTACACATGATTCGCCCTCCTTGGCACCTTGGACAACCTGGACATGGGCATTGCCCGGAGCACCGGCGGCTGGGCGAATGATTATTCGCCCCTACGGACCTTATGGCCGGGGCACGGGCGGCTGGGCGAATGGTTACCCCTCGCCCTTTGGGAGAGGGGCAGGGGTGAGGGCGTCGGCCATGGCGACAACCTCCGCTCTGCCAGCACCCTCACCCGCCCTGCGGGCACCCTCTCCCGGAGGGAGAGGGGATCTGAAAAGGAAAAGCCACCCGAGGGGGGGTGGCTTTTCGGTGCTACGGATGCAACTGGATTTCCAGCTGGCGGGCTAGTGTTCTTCGCTATGCCCACCGGTCATGCCGGCGCTGAAGGTATGGCAGTTGGCGCAGTCATAGCCTTTACCCTGTACGTGCCTGCTGTGGACGTCGTTGGCGGTCGTGAACGACTTCAGGCTGTGGCAGTTGTCGCACAGCGTGGTCTTGGCTTCCTTCAACGGATATCCGGTGCCGTGGCAGGCAGCGCAGTTCTTGCGGTCGCGGTGGTTGCTGTGCAGGCTGGTGAAGCTGGTGTAGGTCTTGGCGCCGTGGCAGACGTCGCACAATTGCGCGGTGGTGCCGCGGCGGGTGTAGCCCAGGCTCGAGAACGGCATCCTGTTCGCCCCGGCGGTCAGCTGCGGATGGCAGCCGCCGTTAGCGCAGGAAACCGCGGTGGTCTTGGGACCGACACCGTGGTAGATCCCCTCGTACTGTTCGGTCGGGATGAAGGCATGGGCGTTGTAGGTCATGCCCTGTGCGGCGGCGCCGAGCTGAATGGCGGTTGTGACGTCGCCGGTCTCGAAGGCGTACTTGTTCTTCAACGGCAGTAGTTGCCTGGTGGTGGTCTCCATCGGCTGCGAACCAGTGTGGAGCTTGAAGGGGAACAGCTTGGAGAACTTGCCGGCCGGATCCTCGAAGGCGCCGTCGGGCTTGCTGATCACCTGCACGCCGCGGGCGTCGAGGCTGACAGGATCCTTGAACTTGTAGAAGTGGCTGAAGCCGTTGAACCAGGCATAGGTAGGCATCACGTTGGTCGCCTTGACCATGGTCGGATCCCACAGCGCCTTGACGGTGTCGATCTCCATGACCGACCAGTCACGGTTCATGTCGGTCGGGATGGTCTTGGCGAAGGTCGGCACGTGGCAGACCGAGCAGTTGACCTTGTCGCTGTGGCGGTTCAGGTCGCTGTAGCTCACGTTGGTGGAGCGGTGCGGGATGCGCGAGTGGCAGTTCTCGCAGGAGAGCGGGGTGGTGCTGTCGAGGGCGCGCATGTCGGAGCCGCGGCCGGCCATCTTGTGGTTGGTGGTCCGGTGGCACTCCTGGCAGGGGAAGTTCTGCCCGTCGCTCCCCATGTGCACGTCGTAGGCCTTGGTGCAGGTCTTGTTGGTGGACTCGATGTCGCCGCGCTTGTAGTTGTCGCCGCCGCCGGACTTCTCGTGGCAGCGCATGCAGGCGGTGCGGGTGGGACGGATCACGTTCTGTGCGATGGAAAGCACGTTCAGCCCGTCGGCCGGGACCATGGAGAAGGTGCCGTCCAGGTTCTGCACGACCTTGCGGGAGTAGCCGTTGCCGTGGCACATGAGGCAATCGATGTTCTCAAGCTGTGCCTGGCTGGAAACCGTCGAGGGCTTGAGGCCGTTGCCGGCGTGGCAGACCGCGCAGCCGCCGGGGCCGGTGGTGCCGTCGGTCTTCTGGAAGATGGTCAGCCAGTTCATGTCCGGCTGGATGCAGAAGTTGTTGATGCCGCCCATCTTGGAGGCCTTGGAACCGGAAGCCGCCAGCTCGATGGCCTTCTGGTTGTCGCCGGTCCACTGGTAGTGCACGGAGCCGAACATGGCGCTGGCCTGGGTGGCGTGGCAGGCGCTGGTGATGCAGGTGGCCGGGCCGTTGTAGGCGGTCACGTAGCTTGCGTGGCTGGGTACCGGGAGCTGCACCTTGAAGGTGGTGGAGCCGGTGCCGGTGTTGCCGCTGGTGTCGGTGAAGCTCACGGTCGCGGTGTAGGTGCCTTTCGGGGCCGAGCTGGAGAGGGTGTAGTTATAGTAGGCGAAGCCAGTGTAGGGGTCCTTGCTCATGGCGACGCCGTTCAAAAGCGTGGTGCCGCTGGGGTTCTTGATGGTGACGTTGGCGTAGCGGATGTTGCCGGTGGTGATCCTGGTGGTGCCGTTTTCTGCGTTGGCCTTGACGGTGACCACGGAGCTTTGGCCGTAGTTCAGCTTGTTGGTCGCCGTCTGCACCGACAGCGTCGCGGCGAAAGCGGTGCCGTAGAAGGATGCCAGCAGCACGCCCCCTACCAATACGGTTTTCTTCATGTCTGCCTCCTTGGAATTTTTCCCTGCAGTGATGAATCAACAGTGTTCCGTGGCCACGGTTGCTGTTTTGCAAACGTCCGGCAATAAGCAACCCTTATACCAATTCGCCTGACGGTAATAAGTAGCTGTTATCTCTAATTAAATTGATTAAGACTGACAGGAGGCGAGCTGGGACAGGTGGGGCTCCTCACCTCTTTGGGTGTTTTACACCACACGTTAGGGTGAAATGCCTATTAGAACTGAAACGTTGACACGCTAAGGAAAATTTCATACAAAGGCAGGCGGCTGAAGCAGCCGGATAACGCCCCCCAAAGGGAGGAACTCAATGAAGAAGACCGTTTGCCTGCTCATCGCATCCCTGCTGATCGGCTCCTGGTGCAGCGCCCAGGAGATCCCGGTCAAGCAGATCAGCTACGGAGTGGGCACCAGGCAATTCCCCGACATCTACGGAAACCGCGTGGTCTGGCAGGATACCCGCAACGGCAAGGCCGACATCTATCTGTACGACATCGAAACCGGAACGGAAACCCGGATCACCCAGGGGGGGGACAACCACAAGAAGCCGCGCATCTACGGCAACAGGATCTACTGGCAGGATTACCGCAACGGGACGTCGGACATCTACATGTACGACATCGACGAGGGGAAGGAAGAGCCGGTAGTGCTTTCCGCCGCTCCCAAGGTGGACCTGGCCGTGTCGGATCGCTACCTGGCCTATACCGAGATGAACGAAGGCAAGGCGACGGTCTGCCTCCTTGATCTGATGACCAGGAAGGAAAAGCGCATGGAAGCCGGGCAGGCAGGCCAGGGTTTTGCCGCACTTGGAATCGACTACCTGGCCTGGAAGGACGAGCGTAACGATTCCGGAGACATCTACCTGTACGATCTGGGCAAAGGGAAGGAGCAGCGGGTGACCTCCAATCCGGAAGCGCAGTGGTCGCCGTCGGTGTACGGCAGCCTGTTGGTCTGGGAGGACAATCGCAACAAGGACGTGCTCCCCAACTACGACATCTACCTGTACGACGTCAACAAAAGACAGGAGCGCAGGCTCACCACCAGCGACGCCAACCAGCGCTTCCCGCGCATCTGGGGCACCAAGGTCGCGTTCGTGGACAACTCCCAGGGAGAGTTGGAGAACATCCATGTCCTGGACCTGGCCACGGGGAAGGAGGCCGCGCTCGCCGGCTGCAGCCAGGACCGGTACACCCCCGCCATCTACGGCAACTACGTGGTCTTCAGCGACCTGAGCAGCATCTACCTGGCCGACATCAGCCAGTCCCGCTAAACGAAAAGCCGGCCCTTGGGCCGGCTTTTTCATTCCCCCACGCCGCTTCCGGTTTACTCCTGGTCGCCCTGCTCTTCTTTCTTTCCTGCCGCGCAATAGTGTTCGAAGCATGACGGGCAGATGCCGTGACTGAACAAGGCGTCGGTATGCTCGGAGATGTACTGCTCCATCTGCTGCCAGATCTCCTCGTCCTTGCGGATCTTCTTGCAGTAGGAACAGATCGGTATCACCCCCTCCAGGATGCGAACCTTCGCCAGCGCCGCCTCCAACTGTTCCACCTTGGCCGCCAGTTCCTCCTGGATCGCCTTGCGCTGTGCCACGTCCTGCTCCAGGGTCTGGTTCAACTCCAGTAGTTCCGCGGTCCGCTGCCGCACCTGCCCCACCAGTCCTTCCCGCTCCGCCCGCAGGTGGCGGGACAGGTCGTTGAAGGTGCTGGTCAACTCCACCAGCTCCTTGGCCCGCGACAGTTGCGGGATATCCTGCCCAAGCCTGCTCTCATCCCGCAAGATGGCGTCGGTGCGGTCGCGCAGCAGCGCCAGCGGGTTCAGCAGCATTCCTTCCATGAGTAGAAACTGCAGCAACGACGAACCGCCCAGGATGGCGAGCAGCAGGACCGACAACTGGAACGAGAGCCGGTTGGCGCTTTGGTAGGCCTGCTCCAGCGGAATGCGGATCGACACCGCCGACACCAGCTCCCCTTGATGACGGTTGAAGCTGCGCATGGGGCCGTACTCCCGCACCAGGTCCGCCGGGGCCCTCTGCGGTACGCTGTGGCATCGCAGGCAGTCTTTCTCCATGCTCTCCCCCCGGCGCATCACCACGAAGAAGGGCCTGCCGCCGATATCCCTGATCCCGGACCGCACGTCCATCGAGGGATCCTTCTTCAGCTCTTCCAGGAAAGCGCGCTCGACGTGGTCCGCCTCGTTCAGGGGGCTCCTGGCGTTGATCGCACACTCCTTGTAGTAGTAATCCTTCTGGGAGAAGGACTTGTTGTAGCCGTCGATCGCCCGCACCGCGTAGGTGGAGGACATCCAGACCGGGTCGAAATACTGCTCGGGTCGATACCCGTCGGTAAGATCGAACAGCTTGGGCTTGAGGCGTTTGGAGAAGTAGCTGTGGATGGCGAGCTTGCTGTCAAGGATGAGCCGTGCCTTCTCCTGCGCCTCGACGAGTGCGGCATCGCGCTGCTGGTGGTTGACCGTCAGCACGATGGCCACCGCTACCACCAGGTAGGAAACCAGGTACAGCAACACGAACGCCTTCTTGGCCGAAAAGTAGCGCATGATCACTCCTGCTCAAGAGTTACCTCGCCATGCCCGCCGCAGTCCCCGTGAAGGTGCCGGCGCCGTTGGTGTTGATCCTGCCGCCTGCCACGCCGTTGAACTGGACGTTGGTCATCCCGTTCACCACGCCGCTGTTGCCGTTGAAGTTAAGCGCCCCGGACCACTTGTTGCCGGTGGTGTCCCACTGCTTGATGCTGAAGGTCGGCGTGATGCCGGAGACGGCGTAGCCGGTGCCGGAGGCGACCTGGTTCAGGGTGACGCTGCCGACGGGAAGTGCCGAGTATGTGCCGCTGATGTTGTCCGTGGCGAAGAGCTGCGGCCGGCTGGTGGCATCCCGCGCGAAGAAACGTAGGTCGTTCACAGCTACGTTGAAGTTGGCGTTGCCGCCACTGAAGTCCGCCTTACCCACCTCGACGGCGGGGATGTTCAGCTTGTCCAGCGTAGCCCTGCCGGTCGCGGTGGAGACTAGCGCCAGGTACTTGGCCGTCTCCATCCAGACCCCCGAGGTCATCGCCTGCAGGCTCGCCGGGTTGAAGGTCCCCACTGTCTCGCCGATGAAGATGCCGGTTGTGGGCGTAGCCGTAAGGTTTGCGGGTTTGGTGTCCAGCCAGCCACCTCTCACCCCGGCGAAAAGCATGCCGCTGGCCGGCTCCCAGGGGGATCCCGCCATCTCGCCGGAAAGGATGTAGGAGGGGGCGGCGCTGTCGGTGAGGGCGAAGCCGAGGGACCAGCGCGACCCGGTGACCGGAGGCGCGCTGTACGGCGCGTAGAGGGCGAACTGGCCGATGCCCCAGTCAGGGGATGCGCTGATGAAACTGCGGGTGTAGCTGCCCGGCAGCCAGCCGGCCACGTTGGGGACGCCGCTGAAGGAGGTACCGGTGGCGCCGAAGTTAGTGGTCACCGTGCTGATGCCGCCGCTGTTCAGGTTGGCCGCGGTGATGCCGCCGGGACCGGAGAGCTGTACCGGAAGCACCTCGCCGTCACCCATCCAGAGGCTGGTCATCTGGTCCAGGAAGCCGCCGAACTTGCCGCGCAGCACCCCCGCGTTGCCGGCAGGATCCACATAGAGGGCGTTCATGATGCCGACGATGCCGGGAGCGCTCCCCCCGGCGCCGGTCCTGACCGCGGCGACCATGTTGCCGCTATAGGCGCCGCCGTCCGCCGTGATGGCTACACCGCTGGGGAGGTCCTTGGAGAAGATTGGCGCGTTGAAAACGTAGTCGCCCGCGGTCAAGGTCTGGCTCGGCGTGAATACGCCGACGACCTTGAAGTCCGCCGCATCGCTCATGCTGCCCCCCCACAGGGACATGCCCCCCATCACGCCGTCGAGCGCGCCGTAGGAGACGACGCTGCCGCTTGAGAAGCGGGTGAGTTGGGCGGTGCTGCCATCGATGGTGTTGAAGAAGGTGACCGGGTGCGCCATACCCGCGGCCACGCCGTTAAAGGTGGTCCCGGTGAAATGCCCGGCGGCGATGCCGTCGAAGTCGCTGCGGAAGCCGGAACCGACGCTCTCGCCGATGGCGTGCATGGTACCGAGCCAGGTGCCGGTACTGCTGGTGCTGTTGATGTAGAGCTCTCCCAGAATGGTGTTGCCGCTGCTGGTGGTCCCGTTCAGCAGGGAGAAACGCTGCTGCCCCAGGGTGCCGCTGAAGGTTCCGGTGAGCGCGGGCGCCACCCAGAGCTGGACGGGATCGGTGGCGGCGCGGCTGTAGAAACGAACCGGGTCGAAGCTGACCGTTCCCGTGCTGTTGCTGCCGTGCAGGCTGACCGTCGCGACTGACTGGATCGGGAAACCGAGGGCGTCGGCGGTGGTCGGGTCGGCGAGGAACCTCTTGATGTCGATGAAGGCGCCGGTGGTGACCGCCCCGAAGGTCGAGTCGCCCGTTGAGGAACTGCTGGTGCTCGAGGCGCCGGAGTTGGTGCTGCCGACTAGGCTGCCGGCCAGGAGCTTCACGTCGCCGCTGGCGAGGTTGCCCCAGATGCCGTAGGCGCCGGCGTGGAGCGCCCCCTCCTGCCAATCACCGAGAGAAATGATCTTGACCGCATCAGTCATGGGGATGGTCCCGTCGGCACTGCCGCCCCACTCGGCGTTGGTCACCAGCACGAACTTCGCCCCGGTGCCCGTGTAGGAGCCAAACGACTCCCTGCTCCAGATGCCGAAGCTGGGATCGGAAGAGAAATAGCCGAGCTTGATCACGTCGCCGCGATCGATCATCTCGCCGGTTTCATTGAGGGAGGCATCGAACAGGAATCCCTCGCTGGGGTTCACGCCGAATTTTGCCCCGTCGCCGCTGGTCGCACCGTCATCGAAGATGGCCTTTCCGGGGCCTACCTCGATGACGGGGCTGCCGGTAGTGGTCGGGTCCCACCAACCGGCGCTGAAACCGGCGGGGTTGAGCCCGATGCCGGAGTTGAGTTGATTCAGTTTCAGCGTTCCGCTGCTGCTGGTGCTGTACCCGGTGGCGTCAGCCGATATGGCGCCCCCGAACGTCCCCTGCATGATGCCCGCCTTGCCGGTGGGGTCGACGTAGAGGGCGGAAAGACGGCTCTCGGTGCTGCGGGGGGCATCGAGCGACATGCCGCCGAAGTATCCGGCGTAGGCGCCGCCGTCAGCGGTCGTGTCATTGTTGGTGCCGGGGGAGGCCGAGTTGAAGTTCCCCAGAAAGTAGTGGTTGGGCTGCTGCAGCGGCAGTGTCGGGTAGCTCCCCTTGAGGGTGGCGCTGGTGGCGCTGCCGGCCCAAAGCGACGTGGTGCCGGAGAGGGTCGGGGCGTACGCGCCGTCCCCGACTATGGTGAGGAGATTGGATTTCGGGTCGATGGTCGACAGCCGCGACATGAGGTTGGCGCCGAGGACGCTGCTGAAATAGGTCTTGGTCAGCGTGCCGCTGCCGGTGGCCTCGTTGACCGGGATGATGACGGTCGTGGGTTGGGGGCCGGGTGACGTCTGCACCGGGCCTGTCGGAGCGGTCGGCTGCAGCGCCCCGCCCGTCAGCAGGGTGTCCGTGCTCAGGCTCCCCGTGGTGGAGGTGGTGCCGGTGGAGGTGGTGCCGGTGGAGTCGGTGCCGCCGGTGGAGGTAGCCGTGCCGGTGCTGTCTGTGCTGCCGGTCGCGGAGGTGCCGGTACTGCTGTCGGTGGTAGCGCTGGTTCCGGTGGTGGCAGTGCCGGTGGTGCCGGTGGTGCCGGTGGCGCCGGCGGTCTCACCGGTCGCGGCTGCGCCGGGCGCCGCGCTGCTCTGGGTGGTCGGGGTAACGTCGCTTTGGTGACTGTTCAGTTCGGTCTGCGTCACGGGGCGCGGCGGAGTGGGCGGCCTGCTCTTGGCGACACTGGTCGCGGTACCGGCCACCAGCGTCACCCCTTTGGAGGGAGCGTTGACGCTGGAGGTCTGCACCACCCCTTCGAGGACGGCGACGCCGGTGACGTTGGCCTGGTGATAGACGAAGAACGAGGTGCCGCGTACCCCGGCGATGGCGTTGGGGGTACGGATTTCGAAGGTATGCGGCGCTTTTCCGCCGGAGGCGGGCACCACCGTGGCCTGCACCTTGCCCCGCGGCAGGGTGAGCTTCCTCGCGGCGCCGGAGTATTCGCTCACATCGAGGCGGCTTCTTTGGGCCACCTTGACCACGCTGCCGTCGTTGAAGGTGATCTCGGCCCTGGAGTTGCTCTTGGTGCGCACGAAATCGCCTTTTTGCAGGGGGCTCCCTTCCTTTGCCGCCACCGCCGGCAACTGCCCGCCGGGCATGACGTCCACCGCGCCTTCGACGCGAGTCAGCTTGCCGACCACGTCAGCCCAGGCCGCCCCGGCTACAGTCAGCAACAGGATTGAGAGCAGGATCGCTACAGTTTTCACTTTCATATGCCGTTCTCCTAAAGACTCATCGTCCCTTTTCTCGTTTTTCTCGTTCCCAAGCTCCAGCTTTGCAGCATAGCGAAGCGGAGCTTCACGAACACCGCCGCCCCCCCGCCGTTGATTGCTCCCCCCTCCCCTTGCGGGAGGGGGTTAGGGGGGTGGGGGAGGATGCCATAGCGGTGTGGTCTATCTTCACTGATGCCGGCGCCCTCACCCCTGCCCCTCTCCCGGGGGGAGAGGGGATACCGGCCGGGGGATTTGCCTGCTCATCCTCAGAAGTTGAACTCTATGCCCGCGCTGACCGTGTTGCGGTCGTAGTCGTACACCTTGATGTTGGAGCGCACCGCGGTGTGGGAGTACTGCGCGGACAGGACGATGTTGTCGGTGACGTTCCAGCTCACCCCGCCGGTGCCGAACCAGGTGGTGTCGTCGCGCCGGACGTCGAAGATGCTGTTGACGTTCAGGTAATCCTGGATGGTCACCTCGCCGGACAGGTTCAGCTTCACCCGTTGGGCCAGCGGCGCCAGGGTACTGAGGGAGAACTTATGGGACCTGTTCTCCCAGTTGCTCCCGGTGGTCTTGTCGAAGCCCCACTCGTAGCGGGCGGAGAGCATCCCCCCCTCGTTGCCGAAGCTGTAGATGTGGCCCAGCGCAGCGGCCCAGGTGTTGGCGTCCCGGTTTTCGTCCGGTGACAGCGCGGCCTGCAGCATGTCGCGGCGGGTATAGCCCGCCGATGCCTGCACGATCTGCTGCGGCGCGAGCTGCCAGGACCAGGTCGGGCGCACGCCGTAGAGCTGCTGGTACTTCTGCTCCTTGAGCATGACGTGGCTGTAGTTGACCGGGAGGGAGATGACGGAGCTCCCCAGGGCGAGGCCGGGATTCAAGGTAACCGAGTTGATGATGGTGCTGGGATTCTCGAGGTCGGTGTTGGTGTCGCCGTACTTGGTGCTTTGCACCAGGTACTGTGCGTTGAAGATGAAGTCGTCGGAAGGCATGGGGGTGTAGTCCAGGCGGAAGCTCCCCAGGAAGGCATGGTCGCGCTGGCCGGTCGGGTTGCCGATCTGGGCCCGCGCCCCGGCGTCGGAGGGGCTGGAAATGGCGTTGTCGTCGTAGAGGTAGTTGAGTCCGACGGAGAGGTGCAGCGGCCGGTAGCTCTCGATGATCCGTGCGAACGACTGCTCGTACTCCTTGGCGTAGCTGGCGATCTCGGAATTGGGGTCGGCCGCCACCACGGCACGGAGGGCGTCCCGGGCCCGGTCGAACTTGCGCGAGCCGGCCAGCAGCATGGCGATCTGCAGGTCGGCGGCCTGGGTGAGCGAGGCATCGCGCCGTTTGGCATCGGTGAAAGCCGCCAGGGCCTCGTCCCGCCGCCCCTGCCCCGACAGGATCACCCCTTTCAGGAAGGCGCTCTGCCCCGGCTTGACGCCGGCATCCTCCGCCCGCCGCACCCAGACCAGGGCCTGCGCTTCATCCCCTTGGACGTGGTAGGAATCAGCCAGTTCCAAGTAGGCATCGAGCACCGGGGGCTTGAGGGTTGCGGCGTCGGTGAGGTCTTTTATGGCGCCGGCAAGGTCCCCCGCCTGCTTGCGGGCCAAGCCGAGGTAGAAGGCCGCCACGGATGACCCCGGCTCCTCGGCCCGCGCCTTTTCCAGCAGGGCCTGCGCCTCCTCGAAGTTCTCCACGCGGTACTGCACGATCCCCTCTTCCAGCGCCCCCGCCCGGGCGGGAGCCGCGCAGGCGAGACAGGCGATCAGCGACAATGTTGCCAGCGAGGCTGGTTTCATCACGGTCCTCCTTGTTGCTGCTGCCTTCAAAATTTCAGGTCGGTCGTCCACAGCTCCTCCCCCCGGAGGGGGGAGGCTGGGAGGGGGGAAGATTCCGCCAACAAAGTGCTGCCCCCTCCCTGTCCCTCCCCCTCCGGGGGCGGGGACGCAAAGCGCGGAGGGGACTGGCTCCGCCAGGTGCCTGTCCCCTTAGTATTTGGGAGGCTGGCTGAGCTGAAAGAAGCGTTCCGCTAGAGAGGGACAGGCACCTAACGGAGCCAGTCCCTTCTGCCGCCGGTCTATTTCTCGGTGAGCCGCAGCGGCTCCAGGTCGGCACATTCCACTACCTGCACGGCGCCCTCCGCCGGCCGGGCCTCGTACAGCGTCACCGGCTGCTGCTTCCCCTTCACGATCACCCGGCGCAGGCCACGCAGACCGATCCCTGTCACGGTCCCCGCCTCAATGGAATCGCGCAGGCAGGCCACCGTCTTCTCGGTGACCAGGATGCCGGCCTCGAAGGTGCGGGTGAGCGACTCGACCCGCGAGGCGAGGTTCACCTCGTCGCCGATGACGGTGTAGTCCATCTTCTTCCCCTCGGCGCCGATATTGCCGACGATGACTGCACCGGTGTTGATGCCGATGCCGCAGGAAAGCTTCGGCTTCCCCTCGCGATCCCACTTCTCGTGCAGCCCCCCGAGGCGCTGCTGCATCTCCAGCGCGCAGCGCACCGCGCGCTCGGCGTGGTCGGGACAGGGAAGCGGGGCGTTCCAGAACACCATGATCGCGTCGCCGATGAACTTGTCGAGGGTCCCCCCCCACTTGAGCACCACGTCGGTCATCTCGCCCAGGTACTCGTTCAGAAGCGCAACCACCTCTTCCGGCGCGTGCTGCTCGGAGAAGGTGGTGAAGCCTCTCACGTCGGAAAAGAGCACCGACACCTCGCGCTTTTCGCCGCCCAGCCGTGCCAGGGCAGGATTCTCGATCAGTTCGTTGACTATGGCGGTGGTGACGTAGCTGGAGAACATGGCCCGTATGCCGCGGGCGCGGCGCTCCTCCACCGTGTAGTTCCAGGCGGTGACCGAGACGAACATGCACAGGGTGTTGCCGAGCGGGCAGGCGAGGTTGATCCAGATCCCGAAGCGGCTGAAAAGGGCCTGCGCCAAGGCGACGATGCAGAGCATCCAGGCCAGGGTTGCCGTCGCCCCCCACGCCAGGCCCAGGCGGCTCAGCAGCAATGCCATGACCAGGCCCGCCACCACCAGGAACGCCAGGTCCTGTGCGCGGGTCGCCTTGACCAGGAAGCGCTGCTCCAGGATGTTAGCCGCCACGGTGGCTTGCTTTTCCACCCCGGGAAAGACCGCGGTGAACGGCGTCACCCGCAGGTCCATGGCGCCGACGGCGGAGGCCCCGATGAAGACGATGCGGTTGCCCAACTCCTTCACCCCCACCTTACCGTCCACGATGTCGGCGATGGAGATGTGGCGCAGGGTGCGGCCGGGGCCGTAGTAGTTGACCGGCATCCTCCCCCACCGGTCGGTCGGGACCTCGATGGCGCCGAGGGTGATCGACCTGGTCGCCCGTACCTTGAGCCGCTCCGGCCCGATCCCCTTGTAAAAGGCGGCGCTGCGCAGGCCCAGCGACGGGTACAGCAGCCCGTCGTGGGCGACCAGGAGCGCCTCCCAGCGCAGGGTGCCGTCGAAGTGGTCCGGGAGCATGTTGATGTGGGCCAGGGCCATGGCGCCGTCCATCAGCGGCCGCACCGGGACGATCGGGGCGCCGCCGGAAGTGATGGGCGGGAAATCGCCATACGACTCCCCCTCCTCGACGCCGGCAAGCGCGAACGGCTCGAGCAGCGGGCTCTTCACGGCCGCGGCCTTGCTCTCGAAATCAAAGGCCACCGGGAGGATGACGTTGCCGGCATCGGCCAGGGCACCTGCCAGGACCGGGTCGTCGCGGTCGCTCTCGGGGAAGATCACGTCACAGGCAACCACCGCGGCCTGGGCCTTGGTCAGCTTCCTTACCAGGTCCGCCATGGTGGCCCGGCTCCAGGGCCAGCGCCCCAGTCGCGCCAGGCTCTTCTCGTCGATGGCGGCTATCACCACTTGGTCCGGTGCCGGTACGGCGCCCCTGAGGTGGAAGCGCAGGTCGTACAGCTTCGCCTCGGTCATCTCGACCGGGAGCGGGTTTTGGACCAGCAGCGCGGAAAACGCGAGGGTGATCGCGCAACCGATCAAAAACCGTATTGTGGCTGTGCCGACTCTGCCCATCACGAAATTCCTTCAGTGACCTCATAACCTGCCGAATAGCAGTACTTAGAACGTTTCGGGACCAGCTTTGGAAACTTTAAAAGAAGCTGCTGCTTTTGGAATATCCGTAACCTACACCGTCGACTTCCCCTGATGCAGGGGGAGCATTTTTGAGGACGAGAAGAGATGGCAGAAGGCAACCAGCTCAGGGAACAGCTCGAACACCGGAAGCGGTTCATGGAGAAGATCAACGAGATCCACTCTTCCGGCAACCTCAACACCATCCTCATCGAGCTCAAGGACAGCATCGCCGACCTCTTCAAGGCCGAGCGCCTCACCATTTACGTCATCGACCAGAAGCGCAAGATGCTGATGTCCAAGGTGAAGTCGGGGGAGGAGATCACGCAGATCACCGTCCCCATCGGCAGCGGCAGCCTGGCCGGCTACTGCGCCCTTTCCGGGATGATGCTGAACATCCGGGACGCCTACGACGACCACGAGTTGAAGATGATCAACTCCGAGCTCTCCTTCGACGTCAACTGGGACAAGAAAACCGGCTTCCGCACCCGGCAGGTGCTCTGCGTCCCGATGAAGTTCAACAACTCGCTGATCGGCGTCATGCAGCTGATCAACAAGAAGGGGGACCAGGGCTTCACCGAAACCGACACGAACTACGCCACCGAACTCGCCACCTCCCTATCCATCGCCATTCACAACATCTTCAGGCTTTCCGCCTCCGCCAAGCTGATCCGCAACAAGTCGCGCTACAACTACCTGCTGGACAAGAACCTCGTGGACGAGGCGGACATCCAGAAGGCGTCGCAGCATCCCGAGGCGGCGACCCTCGGCCTGGACCAGCTGCTGATGCGCGACTACAAGATCCCGGTGGAGGAGATGGTCAAGTGCCTGAGCCTCAACTTCGGCACCGAGTTCGTGGCCTTCGACCCGGAACTGCCCCGGCTGGACGAGATCCTGAAGCGGATCCGCCCGGACCGGCTCAAGAAGGAACGCTGGGTCCCGGTCAAGGTGGACAACAGCGTGCTGCAGGTCGCCATGGAGGACCCCACCGATCTGGCCAAGCAGGACCTCATCAAGTTCATCTTCCAGGAGTACAAGAGGATCAGCTTCGTGGGGGCGTTCCGCGAGGACATCTTCAAGTTCGTCGACCACTACTACCGCCTGGTACCAGGCGAGGGGGAAGGCCCGGCCGCCAGCGTCTCCGACCTCCTCTCCAAACTCGACACCTCCGAGGACCCCGAGATCGAACAGGAGGTGCAGCGGGTCTCCGAGCAGGACAGCGTCATCGTGCAGTTGGTCAACAAGATCATCTGCGAGGCGTACGACAAGAAGGCCTCCGACATTCACATCGAGCCGCAGCCCGGGCGCGAGGACGTGCAGGTGCGCCTGAGGGTCGACGGCCGGTGCATGCTGTACCAGCGCATCCCGTACAAGTACAAGCACGCCATCACCTCGCGCATCAAGATCATGTCAGGCCTGGACATCTCGGAGCGCAGAAAGCCGCAGGACGGCAAGATCGACTTCAAGAAGTTCGGCCCCATCCCGGTCGAGCTGAGGGTCGCCACGCTCCCCAGTTCCGGACAGCTCGAGGACGTGGTGCTGCGCATCCTCGCCTCGGGGGAGCCGATCCCCTTCGACAACCTGGGGCTGACCGAGCGCAACCGCCTGGTCTTCGCCGAGAACATCCACAAGCCCTACGGGCTGATCCTGGTGGTCGGCCCTACCGGCAGCGGCAAGACCACCACGCTCCATTCCGCCGTCGCCACCATCAATACGCCCGAGACCAAGATCTGGACCGCCGAGGACCCGATCGAGATCACCCAGAAAGGGCTCAGGCAGGTGCAGGTCAACAACAAGATCGGCTTCACCTTCGCCTCGGCGCTGCGCGCCTTCCTGCGCGCCGACCCGGACGTGATCATGGTGGGCGAGATGCGCGACGAGGAGACCGCCTCCATGGGGGTGGAAAGCTCGCTCACCGGCCACCTGGTCTTCTCCACCCTGCACACCAACTCCGCCCCGGAAACGGTGACCCGCCTTTTGGACATGGGGCTCGATCCCTTCAGCTTCTCCGACGCGCTGTTGTGCATCCTGGCCCAGCGCCTGGCGCGGCGGCTGTGCGGCGCCTGCAAGGAAAGCTACCGTCCTACAGCGGCGGAAATCGCCGACATGGCGGAGGAATACGGGACCGAACAGTTCCAGGCCCTGGGGCTCGATCCTGCGTCCATCCAACTGGCCCGCGCCAAGGGGTGCCCCAAGTGCAACGGCTCCGGCTACAAGGGGAGGCTCGGCCTGCACGAGTTGCTCGATTGCGGCGACGAGATGAAGGCTTTGATCAAGGGGAAGGCGGAAGTGGCGCGACTGAGAGAGCAGGCCATTGCCGATGGCATGACTACTCTCAAACAGGACGGGATACTGAAGTGTCTGCAGGGGCTCACTGACATCCACGAGGTGCGCCGGGTCTGCATCAAGTAGCAGGTTGTGTTTCGGGTGCAGATGCGCTATAACGCTCTCGTTCGCTGCAATCCTTGCGCAGTCACAGGGCCATGATCTACAAGAACCTCACCCACAAAAGCCTGCTGCTCCTGGTCACCTGCCTCACCTCGATCTGCATCCTCACCTTCGGGATGCGGGGGCCGGACCTGTCGCGCCCCAACCGCCCCAAGCCCAAGCCCCGCGCCTACATCGAGGAGCAGTTCAAGAAGTCGCAGGAGAGCGTGGCCAAGAAGTCCCTGGACCATTGCCAGGCCGAACTGCCGCCGAGCTGCGAACCCGTCCATCACGCCACCTTTGCCACCGGGCACTGCTTCGCGATGCAGTGCGTGGCAACCTCACCGCTGTTCTCGGAACTTTCACGGGCGCCCCCTGCCCCCGCTGCCTGACATCACCGTCCAACACCACTAGTTCCGCATCGACAGCAGCGCATGAACAGCGGCCTCCTGCGGCCGTAACAACAAAAGATCCAGAGAGGAATCCATGAAAAAGTCTCTTAAGCGACTGGTACCGGTCCTTTGCACCGGCGTTCTCATTTTTAGCGGCTGCGCCAAGCAGCAGGCAGTCAAGGCCGACCAGGCAGTGGCGCCCTCGGCGACCACCCAGCAGGCGGCACCCGCGCCGGTTCAGGCTCCTGCCCCCGCAGCCCAGGCCGCTCCGACCACGACCGCGCTGCCCTCGTCGACCATCAAGGCCGATTCCATCCAGTCGCAGCCCGCGCCGCTGACCCAGAAGGAAGTGGCCCTTGCCGGCGCGCTGGAGAAGATCTATTTCGACTTCGACTCCGACGTCCTGAGCGACGCGGCCAGGAAGACCCTGACCGACAACTACGTCAAGCTCAAGGCGATGCCCAACGTGAAGATCCGCATCGAGGGGAACTGCGACGAGCGCGGCTCCGACGAGTACAACCTGGCGCTCAGCGAGCGCCGCGCCCAGTCGGCCATGAAGTACCTGGTCTCTCTGGGGATTCCCGCCAGCCGCCTCTCCACCATCGGCTACGGCGAGGAGAAGCCCGCCGTCTCCGGCCACGACGAAGCCGCCTGGGCCCAGAACCGGCGCGACGAGTTCACCATCAACAAGTAGATAGAACGGAAGGAGGGGCCGCATGTCGGCCCCTCAACATTTTAAGGTCATTGACATGAGCCAAATATTTTTACGCCGCCCCCTACAGGCCGGCCTGGTCCTGCTCGCCTTTCTTTGCATGGGCTTCACCTGGGGCGGCAAGGACAAGTGCACCGAAGCGCGGGAAGCCGTTGACAAAATAGCACCCGAAACCCCGGCAGCCGAGCGGGCCGAAACTGAAAAAAAGGTCCACGCGCTTTGCCGCGACGGAGGGGCAGCACTGTACCTCAAGGCGGTATCCCTGGAGGCGCAAGGGAAAAGTGACGAGGCAATTGCTGCCTACCGCGACGCTTTTGCCAAAGATCGTCAACTCCTCCAGGCCCAGGGGCGCCTCGGGCTCTTGCTGCTGGGCAAAGGGAACCGCGAAGAGGCATCGGTATCCCTTTTCGAAGCGTCCAGGCAGTCCGGCGACCCGCGCTACACCCGCGCCCTTGCCGACATATTTCTGGAAGGAAAACTGTACGCGCTGGCCCTGAGTCAGTACATCGCGGCCCAGGCTGCCTTTGCCGACGACGGCACCCTCTACCTCGGCCTTGCCCGCAGCTACGCCGGTCTCGGCGACCAGCAGCATGCGCTGGCGTCGCTGCAGGAGGCCCTGCGCCTGCAACCAGCCAACGTAACGGTCCAACTGGAATTGGCCGCCCTGTACCAAGAGACTAGCCATTACGACCAGGCGGCTGCTCACCTGCGCGAGGCGATCCGCGAGGATCCGGGCAACGCCAATGCTCATTTCAGGCTGGCACAGCTCCTGGAGGTGATGGGCAAGCGGGAAGAGGCCGAGCAGGAATATGCGCGAGCTGGGGTGCAGCGCACCGTCACGGTGGCCGACCACCTCAAACGGGCCGCGAGATACGAAGGCGCCGGCGAACTCGCACTGGCCGCCGCCGAGTACACGGCGCTGCTGGTGAAGAATCCGGACACGGCGGGGGTACGGGAGAAGCTGGGTGACGCCCAAATGGCGGCGGGTAGGGATGCCGAAGCGATCTCGGCCTACGAAGACGCCCTGCGGCGGAAGGAGGATTCCACCCGGCTGCGCTACCACCTGGGCACTCTCTATGAGCGCAAGGGGGATCTCGATGAGGCGGTGGCCAACTTCGCGGCCGCGCTGCGGCTCGACCAGGGCAATAGCGAGGCCCGCAGGCGGCTGGCAGACATCCGCACTCTGCGCGGCGAATTGGATGAAGCCATCGCTTCCTACCGCGAACTCGTGTCCCGGCAGACGGACAACCCCATCAACTACCTGAAGCTCGCCCGACTGCTGGAGAAACGACACGCGTACAAGGAGGCGGCGGCCGCCTATGACAAGGCGCTCTCCCTCGACTCGTCCAACAGCGAGGCCCATCGCAGCGTCGCGTTCCTGCTACTGCGCATGAAGCAGCCCGAACCGGCGGAGCACCACCTGCGCGACGCCCTGAAGCTCGACCCGGCTAATTCACAGGCACGCGACGCGCTGATCTCACTCCTCGTCAAGCAGAAGCGTTACGATGACATCGTCGTCCTGCTGGAAGAGGATGCGCGGCTCAACCCGCAAAGCGCCGACAGCCAGTACCGCCTGGGGGTCATCTATGCTTTCAAGCGGCAAGACGACAAGGCTCTGCAGCAGTTCGACGCCGCGCTGAAGATTAAACCCGATCACGCCCGGGCACTGAACGCACGAGGGAAGATCTACCTGAAGCAGGGCAACCAGGAAAAGGCGAAGGAGGCGTTCGCTGCCGCCAGAGCGGCCGACCCGGACCTGCTGGAGCCGGTCGAACTGTGGAGCAAGCTGAACGTTACCAGCAAAAAGCACATCGAGAAGAAGAAATCACATGAAGGGAAGCAGAGGGCGAGATCCAGGAAGAAGAGCGAACCCAAGAAGATTAGTTCGAAGAAAAGGTCGAAGTCCAAACGGTAACCTGCCCGATCGGCTATAAACAGTGAAGGAGGCTCCGGGCCGGCGCCTCCTTTTTCTTGCTTTTATCTTACCCTGGCCCTGGTCCCGCTCCTCAAAACCAGGTAGCCGGTCCCGCCTGCCAGCACTGAAGCCACCAGGATGCTGAGCTTGGAACCGACCAGGAGGGGTTCGTCTTGGAAAGCAAGTGTGGTTATGAATATGGACATGGTAAAGCCGATGCCGCCAAGCATCCCCGCCCCCACCACATGCCTCCAGCGTACGCCGGCCGGCAGCGCGGACAACTTCCATCTGACCGCCAGGTAGCTGAACAGCCATATCCCCAAAGGCTTCCCGATCAGCAGCCCCATCATGATGCCGAGGCTGTTTGCCGTCGCCACCGCCTCCAGCCAGCGCTCCGGGAGCCTAAGCCCGGTATTGGCCAAAGCAAACAGCGGCATGATGACGAAGCCCACCGGCTTGTGCAGGAAGTGCTGCAGCCTGTATGACGGAGATGCTCCGTCTCCGGATCGGAACGGAACCGCGAAGGCAAGGAGCACCCCCGCGATGGTGGCATGAACACCGGATTGCAGCATCAGGTACCACATGAGCAGCCCAACCGGCAAAAAGATGGAAAGCCTGCTCAATCCGAAACGGTTCAGGGCCAGTAGCAGCGCGAAAACCACCAAGGCCGCCACCAGGTGCGGTATCGACAACCCCGCTGCGTAGAACAAAGCGATCACCACTATGGCGCCGAGATCATCGATGATGGCCAGGGCCACCAGGAAGACCTTGAGCGTCGAGGGTATCCTCTTTTTCAGAAAGGACAGGATCCCTATGGCGAAGGCGATGTCGGTCGCGGTAGGGATACCGGCCCCCTTTGCAGCCGCGGTGCCGTGATTGAGGAGGAAGTGGATCACAGCGGGGACCGCCATGCCTCCAGCTGCCGCCACTATGGGAAGCAAGGCCTTTTTGTGGTCGGTAAGCTCCCCGACGTACAGTTCCCGCTCTATCTCGAGCCCGATCAAAAGGAAGAAGACGGCCATCAGCCCGTCGTTGATCCAGTGCTGCAAGGTGTGCCCGAGAAATTCGGCGTGCCAAAGACGGCCATAGGCGTCGGCCAAGGGAGAGTTCGCCAAAGTGATGGCGACAACCGTGGCCAGGAACAGTACCACCCCCGAGGACATCTCGCTCTCCAGAAACTCGGCGAACAGCCCGGCGAGCTTTCTTTTGCCTCTTTCAATGGTCATGTTCGCCCCCCACGTGAGGTTGTGCCATCAGGCCGGGCTCGACGGAAAAACCGACCCCCAGGCGAGGGCCGGATCGTCGCCCAGTGCCTTGTACCAGACATTGACGCTCTCAAGGGTACCGTAAATATTGGTGCTGTTGGTAAGGGTACCGCCGTAACAGTACCCCCCCCTGGCAAAGGTGATGTTGATGCCGGGAGCGTAGGCGCGAACCGCCGACCACAGCAGCCTGACCCCCAGCGGACTCAACGCCTGGGCCATGCCCTGCAGCAGCAGCAAGGCGTGCCCCCGGCCCCGGTGCTGCGGGTTTACCGCAAAGTGGGCCAGTTCGCCGCTGCCGGAGGCGGCGTCGAGGTGTGCCGCGCAAATGGCGACGGGGGCCTCTGCGACCCACACCCCCAGAAAAAGATCCCCCCTGTTCAGGGCGGCCTCCAAAAAACGGGGGTCGTGGACGGCGGCAGACTTGGCCACCCCCACCTCGCCGTAAAGGGCGGCCACCCGGTCAACGTCCGCCGCTCGTGCCAGCCGCAGCGTCCCCCCTTCGGCTAGCGTCACTGCAGGGGCCGGAGGCTGCAACTCGGTGGTCGCCAGGACCGCGTTGCGCAGCATCGGCGCCCGCTCCAGCATCTGCTCCTTCACAAAGAATCTGGTCATGAAACAGCCGGTGTCGCCCTCACCGTAGAAGTGCGGGATCGCCGCCTCCAGCTGGTAACCGGCTGCGACGAAATGGCGGGCGTGGGCCGCCGGAATCCTGGCGCAGACCTTGGTGTATCCTCGGGAAATGGCCACCCGCTCCAGGTCGGCAACGATGCCCGGTGCGTCCCCCGGATCGAGGTACATAAGGACGGCCTGTCCGTCACGGTGGTCATGCCGCAAAAGCGATTTCCCCATCTTTTCGATCTCGTCTGTCATGCTTCCTCCCGTCCACTCAGCCGTCCGCGCATTCAGGCCCGCTTTCGCAGCACGACTCCAGGACACCTACGATGGAATTGAGCAGTTCCAGTATTTCGGACTGCTGGTTCAGGTAATAGGTCGCGGCCGACTGGTCGTTCCTGCCGACATGCACACCGAAGATGTCGCCCCGCGCCATCCTGAAGACATCCTCGTCGGTCTCGTCATCGCCGAAATAGATCGCCCTGCTGCAGCCGAGTTCATCCATGGCTGCGGCCAAGGCCTCGCCCTTGCCGCAGGCCTGCATGGGGAGCACGTTGACCACACATTTGCCGCCGATGATGCGCGGGGGGGGCTCGAGGTCCCCGATGGCGGCATTGATCATCGCCAGCGCCAGCTGCGGGTCCTCGCTTTTGCGGTAATGCAGGCTCAGGGACTCCCCCTTGAATTCGATCTCGACCCCGGGCTCGTAGAAAAGCGCGGTGTGCAGCCGGTCCCGCCACTTCAGGCAGAGCTGGACCAACTCCCAGCGTCTCGTGCCGCTCTGCCCCGGCCATTCCGCACCATGGTTGCCGATCACGAGGTGTGGCTGGAATCCCAGCATGCCGATGGCGTCCTGCCGCGACCTTCCGGTGATGACGGCGACCTTGGCCAGTCCCATGAGCCGCTGCAGGGCGTTGCGCACGGGCTTCGCCACCTTGGCGGCCCCAAAATCGTTCACGATGGGCGCCAGGGTGCCATCCAGGTCGAAAGCAAAAAGCGTGTCCGGAGCCACGTGGCGTGTGAAAGCGGCAAGTTCTTTAAACTGGAACAGGTAGCTCGGCATTACTGATCTCTCCTGATGCGGGCCGACAGCTTCTCGCGCTGACGTACGCGAGCGGCGTCGAGAAGCATCCGTCCGGCCCAGCGGTACACGTTGAAGTCACGTACAAGCGCACGCATGCTGCGCATCCGCTCGCGCTGCTCGAACGGTGGCATGGTGAGCGCGCGTAAGATGGCCTCCGCCGTCTGCTCGATGTGATAGGGGTTGACGATGAGAGCCTCGTGCATCTCGTGGGCCGCCCCCGTGAACTGGCTCAGGACGAGCACTCCCTGCTCGTCGTCCCTTGCGGCCACGAACTCCTTGGCCACCAGGTTCATGCCGTCGTGGAGGCTTGTGACAATGCAGACATCGGCCCCTCGGTAATAGCGATTCACCACCTCGGGCTCGTGGTGCTCGGCCTTCAAAAGGATCGGTTGCCACCCCTCGCTGGAAAAGCGCTGGTTCACACGCTGGGCCAGCGCATGCACCTGGGCATCGAAGGCCTGGTAGTCGTCCAGAGCGGAGCGGGAGGGGGCCGCGATCTGGACGAAGGTGAAGCGTCCTGAAAGTTCCGGGTGCTGTTCAATGGCCTTCTCAACCGCCCGGAACCGCTCCAGGATACCCTTGGTGTAGTCGAGACGGTCTACCCCGATGCCGACCAGGTGCTCCGGTCCCGCCCCAAGCTCCCTCCTGAGTTCCTCCCGGCACTGCGCCACCGGGGGCTGCCGCCCCTGCCACGGCGGGGGCCACTGGATCGAGATGGGATAGCTCTCCACCATGGTGAGGCTCCCCCCCCGGCTGATGGTGGATGACTCGTGCTCGATGCGGGTCTCCAGGTAGCGGTCCACCGTCTCAAGGAAGTTCTTGCGGTGGAACGGGGTGTGGAAACCCAGGATGGTGGAGCCCAGCATCCCTTCCAGAAGCTCCTCACGCCAGGGGCAGATCCCGAAGGACTCCGGGTTCGGCCAGGGGATGTGCCAGAAGGTAATCACGGTCGCCTTGGGGAGCGCCCTGCGGATCATGCCCGGCAGCAGTGCGAAATGGTAGTCCTGCACCATCACCACCGGGTCGTCGCTGGCGGCCTCCCGGACCACGGCGTCTGCAAAACGCTGGTTCACTTCCCGGTACTGCTCCCAGTCGCTGGAACGGAAGATCGGACGGACGTGGGCTATGTGACACAGGGGCCAGAGCCCCTCGTTGGCGAAACCGTAGTAGTAGCCGTTTTCCTCCTCCTTGGTGAGCCAGATACGCCTCAAGGTGTACTCGGGGGTGTCCGGAGGGACGGCGACCCGGTCGTGCCGGTCGGTGACCATCCGGTCGGCGCTGCCGCTACCGTGGGCGATCCAGGTTCCTGAGCAGGCCCGCATCACCGGTTCGACGGCGGTGACCAAGCCGCTGGCCGGGCGGTGCACCTCGATGCCGTCACCCTTTTTGCTGTGGATGTAGGGCTCCCGGTTGGACACCACGATGATCCGCTCGCCGGTCAACTGCTTGTGCAATAGGTTGCGCAGGGCATCCGGGCTCCAGGAGATGGTGGCGTCGTCGGCCATGCGCCTCTCGCTGTCCAGAGCGCGCAGCAGTGAGCGCAGGTCACCAACCAGGGGCTGCAGTTCAGGCTCGACCGCCGGTTGGGCGAAGGGCCTCACGATCCCCTCGCCCCGGAGCATGGCCCGCACCCCTTCCAGCCAGCCGCGCCAGCTCAGGTGGGCCACGAAGACGGTGATGGCGGAAACGACCACGCCGAGCAGCGCAAAGAAGGCGATTATGTAGTTGCGGGTGTCCTTACTGCGGCGCTCCACGAAGCTCATGTCGTGCACCAGGATCAGAGAGCCGGCGCCTGACGACGGGACCCCGACCAGGTGCACCGCCACATGCACCGCCCCCTGGGGAAGGTGGAGTACCTGCCCCTTTTCGGTATCCGCGGCCGGAGGCGCCGGACAGCCGAGCGCCTCCGGGAAAGCGGGGGTTTTGTACAACAGCTTGCCGCGGCGATCGCAGTACCCCAAGGCCAGAAGCCGCTCGTCCTGCACCGCCCTGTTCAACAGCGACCGAACCCTGGCGGCGTTCTCCTGCTGCAGCAATTCCACCAGTTGATCGTGCAGTGTATTGGCGATCAGGCGCGACCGGATGTCCATGTCGCGCATGAACCAGTGCATGGTGAGCCGGTCCACCAGGGGAACCGCCGCGATGGCCAAAAGCCCGAGGGCCGCCGCAAGCGGCACGATGAATCTGAGGGAGAGCCTGAGCGATTTGAGGGATGAGCCGGAAACCCTTTTTTTCATGCGAGCCTCGCTGCGGTCGGCCCGCTAAGCCGCCTGAGCCGATCCCGCGTTGAAATAGGGGAGCATGAGATCCTCCATGCTGTAGAGCCCGGCGCCCCTTTCATGCAGATGCTTTGCCGCAAAGAGCACACCGTTGCCGAAGGCCTCGCGGGTGATGGACTCGTGCTTCAGGCGCACCGTCTGGAAGGGGAAGCCGAAGAGGATCTCGTGCACCCCGATGATGCCGCCGGCACGCACGGTCTTGATCGCTTCCTCTTCGAGCCCCAGGGAAGAGGCGATCTTTTTGGCTGTCCCGGAGACTTCGGGCTTGGCCTTGAAATGTTCCTCCACGACCTCGATGTCCGTATAGGGCGCGATATTCTTGAGGATCTTTGCCGCGATGATGAGAAAATTGATGCCGATGGTGATGTTGGGAGACCATAGCACCCGAGTCTTTTGCGCCAGGTGTTTCAGATACGCCACCGACTGCTCCGAATACGAGGAGATGGCACTCACCACGGCGACTTTGCGGTCGCGGGCCGCCTCACCGTAGTACCTCACCCCATGCTCGGAGGAAAAGTCGATGATGACATCCACCGGGTACCGCTCCAGCAGTTCCGCCCCGGAAAATTCATCCGCGGAATAGATGTATCCCGGCTCCTCCGAATCGATCCCCAGGAACTCCGGTACCGATCTATGCTCGAGATTGTGCGACTTGCGCAGCACCCACTGAAGGTTGGTTTCCTTGCTCTGCAGCAGCACCGATGCCACCGCCTTGCCTGTCTTGCCGAATCCCATCAATCCTACTTTCATGTTCACCTCACATTGTCATACCGCACGACGCGCAGCGTCACCGCGCCTCCCCGACCGCGGGATGTGGCCGTGGTGACAGCCTGTGCCGGAACGGCCAGTTGTTGCGCGAGATAGCGCCCGAGGAAGCGCAGCCTGCCGCCGCTCTCCTTCGGCCCGGCCACCACGAAACGGAACGCCGATGGCCCTTCAGGCAGGTGGCGCAACACCTCCAGTTTGTTTTTGCTTTCGGGGGTAAGGGATCCGTCCCCGGCGAAAACGATGGGCGGGAGCATCGGAGTCACGCGGATCTCCACCCGCACCGGAACCCCCAGCGCCTGCTGCAGCTGCCGGCTCAACAGCAGGCGCTCATCGTCGCTTACCCCGTAATCCCTGGCCAGCATGGCGTTCACCAGCAGCCCCCCTCCGTCTCCGGAAAACGCCACCGCGGTGTGCGAGACTTCGAAGGGGACGAGGGCGGCGGCAAGCTCCTGCTCCACCCGCACCACGAGCGGCCTCATCTTCGCAACCAGCTCTGCCGGGCTCTCCTTCCCCGGCTGCGCCGCGCCCCCCTTAGCCGTTACATCCTTGAGCTGGCTTTCCGAGGCAACAATCACCTGCTCAAGCTCCAGCCGTACCGGGCGCCCAAGCCCCTGGGCCAGTTCCTTCTCGATCTCCCTTTGCGCCGGTTTGGCAACAAAGCGCACCGTGTTCACCGACGCCATCACCAGCACCCCCTTGCCCTCCTGCCGGAACCGGTATCCGGTCAGGCGCGATGCGAGCTCCCGGTCCAGCCGGCTTTTGAGCACCCGCCCGATGCGTTTCTCGTTCTTGATCCTCGTCACGTCGCTGCTCAGCGTATAGACGAGTGGCACGGAAATAAGGGTTAAAACCGTGGTGATCACGACCAGCCTGGTCCGGTGCGAGTGCTGCGGTGCCTCCACGTGGCTGGTTCTGAATCCCAGGATGAAAAAGACGATGTCCGAGCTCAGGATGATGGCCACGAAGTTGGTGAAAAAGAGCAGAAATCCGCCCAGGGCAAGCATCGGTTGCCAGGTCCCCAGGCCATAGCCGGCCACGCTCAGGGGGGGGATGACGGCGGTCGCGACCGCCACCCCGGTCGAGGTGATCAGGTAGTTGCGCTTGGTGCACAAGGCTACCGCGCCGGCGACCCCGGACAGCGCCGCGATGAACAGGTCCAGGATGTTGGGCCTCACCCGGGACAGGATCTCCGCCGTCGGCTCCTTCAATGGAGACAGGAGCGTGATGAGCGCGCTGACCGCCAAGGTGAGCGCGATGCTCGTGCCCAGGGTCCGGAACGTGCGCCGGACCAGGGCGAGGTCGCCGATGGTGAAGGAAAGACTCGACGAGATGATCGGCCCCATGAGCGGAGAGATCAGCATGGCCCCGATGACCACGGCCACGCTGTTCAGAAGCAGTCCCAGCAGGGCGATCACTGCGGCCAGGATGAGCATCACGTAATAGACCCAGGAGCCGTCCACCGAAGCGGCGACCTCCCTGATCACCTCGCGGTGCTGCACCATGTCCGCCTTCATGGCCAGATAGGCTTTCATCTTGCCGCGGTAAAACGGTGAGCCGGTTCCTGCCATTTTTCCCTTCCTAAAACGCGGTGTCCCACCTTTTCGAGAGGCGGATGGCCGCGTTGATCAGCCCCACCATGCTGTAGGTTTGCACGAAGTTGCCCCACTGCTCCCCGGTGGCCACGTCGACGTGCTCCGCCATCAGGCCGTGCCGGTTGTGGCGCGCCAACAGGTTCTCGAAGAGCCGGCGCGCCTCCTCAGTCCGCCCGAGGGCGACCAGGGCGTAGATGTACCAATAGGTGCAGACGATGAAAGCGTTTTTCGGGGTGCCGAAGTCGTCGTCCTCGACGTAGCGGAAGATGTAGTCCCCTCGGCGCAGTTCCCGCTCGATCGCGGCGACCGTCGAGGCGAAGCGGGGGTCGTCGGCGGCAAGAAAGCCTACGTCATGCATGAGCAACAGGCTCGCGTCCAGCGAATCCCCCTCGAAGGCGGCGGTGAAGCTCTTCTTCTCCTCGTTCCAGCCGCGCCGGCAGACCGTCTCGTGGATCCGCTGCGCCTGGGCCTCCCAGTACGCCGCCCGCTCCTTGAGCCCCAGGCGTACCGCGATGCGCCCCAGCCTGTCGCAGGCGGCCCAGCACATGATGCTGGAGAAGGTGTGCACCCTGCGGCTCCCCCTGAGCTCCCACAGCCCCGCATCGGGCTGGTCGTGCACCTGTATGGCCATCTCTCCCAGCGGTTCCAGCCGCTGGAACAGCGGCAGGTCGCCGCGCTGCATGAGCCGGTGATCGAAAAAGACGTGGGTCACCGCCAGCACCGCCGAGCCGTAGACGTCGTGCTGGACCTGCAGGCAGGCCTGGTTGCCCACCCGCACCGGTCCCATGCCGCGGTAGCCCGGAAGCGAGGGCATCTCCTTCTCTTCCAGGTTGCTGCTGCCGTCGATGCCGTACACCGGCTGCAGATAGCCGCCTTCGCTGCCGGCGACCACGTTGACCAGGTAGCGCAGGTAGCGCTCCATGGTCTTGGTCGCGCCCAGGCGGTTCAGCGCATTGACAACGAAATAGGAGTCGCGCAGCCAGCAGTAGCGGTAATCCCAGTTCCTTCCGGAATCCGGGGCCTCGGGGATCGAGGTGGTGAGGGCGGCGGCGATGGCGCCGGTGTCCTCGAAGGCGTTCAGCTTGAGCGTGATGGCCGCCCTGATCACCTCGTCCTGCCACTCGTACGGGATGCCCAGGTCCCGCACCCATTCCTGCCAGTAGGCGATGGTGTCGTTCCTGAAGCGGTGCGCGAGCTCGGAGACGTTTTCGTGCACGGTCTCGTCCGGGCCGAACACGAGGTTCACCTCGTCATCGAGCACGAACGGGAGCTCCTGCAGGATGGCGGTGATCGAGGCGTCGGTGGAAAGGCGCAACACCATGTACGGCGAGACGTAGCGGACATGATGGCTGCCGTAGGTGTATTCGCCGCGTTCCGCCCCGTAGTTGCGTGCCGGCCGCACCCTGGCGACGATCCGCGGCGTGCCGTGCAGACGGCGCACCTGGCGGACCAGCATGATGGGAGTGAAGATCCTGCCGTACTGCCTGAAACGGGGGGCGAAATCGGTGATCTCCACCACGCCGCCCCGGGAGTCGGTCATCCTGGTGACGAGGACCGCGGAGTTGGGGAGGTAGTCCTGTTCGCTCGCAACCTGGTCCATGAGCTCGATGGAGCAGTACCCCACCCCCTCGCCCGGCTCGTGCTCCTGGAGCAGGGAACAGAAGACGGGGTCGCCGTCGAAGCGGGGCAGGCAGTACCATACGATCTCCGCCTGGGTGTCGATGAGCGCCCCGATCTGGCAGTTGCCGATCAGCGCGAGATCAAGAGAATGCTTCATGACTACTCCTCCCTGTCAGCCCAAGCCCCGCACGGGTCAGCCGCGCAGCGGCTGCGGCGTCAGGTGCTCCGCCCCAAGCAGTCTCACCATGTGCCGCATCCCGTGGAGGACGCTGTCGAATTCCTCCTTCGTGAGCGTGGACAGGCCGTTCACCAGCATGACCTGGGCAACCTCCGGAGCCCTGGCCACGACCTCCCTACCCGCACCGGTGAGCTCCACGTCTACCGCGCGGCGGTCCTGCTGCGACCTGGTGCGCGTCACCAGCCTCTTGGCTTCCAGCCGGTCCAAGATCCCCACCACGGTCGCAGGACGCAGGTACATCTGGCTGGCCAGCCCCGACACCCGCAGGGGCGCCTGCCTGGCCAGTATCTTCAGGGCCCACAGCTGCGGCCCGGGGAGCTCGGTTTCTCTCTCGGCGCTGCGTGAATACTCACCAACGGCCTGAAAGATCCTCCTGAGGTTGTCGATGACTTCGGGAATCTGCTCACTGCGTTCCATGCTACTCTCCAAAACGCTTGACAATAACGTTAGCTAGGCAAATAATTCGCACTACGAACTATATCATTCGTTTTTAGACAGGTCAAGACCGGTGGGGCCACAGGTCCGCAGGACACCCGCCTGAGTATATAGAGAAGCTGCTGAAATCAGATAGGAAACAGCCCCCTTCAGCTTCTACACGATGGCTCTTCACCCGGCGCTGATACTCAAGCGCACCGCCCGTTGAGTCAGCTAAGCTGCGACGTCGCTGCCGCACGTTACATTTATGAGCAAGCACTAACACCAGACAGTAAAGGAAGGGACGGAGTGAACCGAAAAATACTCGAACAGGTGACGCTGCTTGCCAGCGTGATCAAGTGGGCAATTTACGCGTCCGTGGTGGGCGTTCTGGTCGGAGGAGGCACCACGGCCTTTCTGAAGGCGCTTGCCTGGACCTCCGCCCAATATGAAAAGGCACCGAATTACTACCTGCTGCTCCCGGTGACGCTTGTGGCAAGCACGCTGCTGGTCAGGTGGCTGGCGCCCGACGCCGCCGGGCACGGGACGGAGAAGGTGATCGAGGCGGTGCACCAGAGAATGGGGAAAATCCCGGTGATGGTGGTACCAGTGAAACTGGCGGCCACGGTAATAACCCTGGCTGGGGGCGGGTCGGCGGGCAAAGAGGGTCCCTGCGCCCAGATCGGCGCGGGACTCGCCTCCTGCTTCGCATCGCTGTTGCGGCTCAACGACGTCGACCGGCGCAAGCTGGTCATATGCGGCATCAGTGCGGGGTTTGCCACCGTCTTCGGCACCCCCATAGCCGGTGCGCTGTTCGGCGTGGAGGTGCTCGTCCTCGGGCAGGTCTTCTATGATGTGCTTTTTCCTTCCTTTGTGGCGGGCATCATCGGGTTCCACGTAGCCGGCAAGCTCGGGGCGAGCTACCCGCACCCAGCTGCCGAAATCATCCCCGCCGTCACCGGCTGGAGCTTCACCGAGATGATCCTGCTTGGCATCTGGTGCGGTATCGCTGCCTTGCTCTTCATAGAGTTGATGCAACTGGGACACCGGCTGTTCGCACGGCTTTCCTGGCATCCGGTGGTGAAGGCACTGTTGGGCGGGGTGCTCCTGGTTCTGATCGGCAGGTTCGTATCGCTGCGCTATCTGGGGCTTGGCCTGGACAGCATTGACGCCGCGCTCAACGGCGCGGTGCTTCCCGCCGGGGCCACTTTCATGAAGATGATCGCGACCTCGATCACCCTGGGCAGCGGCGGCAGCGGCGGCGTGGTCACCCCGATTTTCTTCATAGGAACCGCAGCGGGGAACCTCTTCGCATCGCTGTTCCACGAGCCGCTGGTCGCCACCTTCTCGGCCATCGGCATGGTTGCCCTTTTGGCCGGCGCAGCCAACACCCCCATAGCCGCCTCGGTCATGGCAATGGAGCTCTTCGGAGCCGGCATCGCCCCGCACGCCGGCGTCGCCTGCATGGTCAGCTTTCTCATCGTGGGATACCGCAGTATCTACCCGAGCCAGATTCTCGGCATTCAGAAGAGCACGTCGCTGAGAGTGGAAACCGGACGGCCGCTTGGACAGCTGAATCCGGAGAAACGTCAGGACCACCTGGCCATATCCCTACCCGCGTTCGTGGTGAAAGGGGCCAAGGTCTTCGGTAAAAACCGCAAGAGCCATAGATAAACATGTCACTTTTTCGAGACTTTCATTATTACCACGATCAGCAGGACCACAAGGAGAACCCCGGCGATCCCCCAGATCATCATCGAGCCCATCATCCATCCCATCATGTCCTGGTGCATCATGGTTCCCTCCTCCCGACCGGCGGTATCATTTCCCCCTGAGCTGCCGGTACTGCTCCTGCGACATCCCCGGCAGCTTGCCCACAAAGGAGACCATCTCCCATAACTCTTTGTCCGTGTGCGTTTTCCCGAAGGCCGGCATGCCGGTCATCTTGATGCCGTGTTTGACGACCCAGAACAATTCCCGTTGCTTCATCCTTCTGGCGACCTTTTTCAGGTCCGGCGGTTCCGGCAGTTCCCCCTTGCCGATCGCAGACGGCTCCTGACCGGGAGCGCCGTGGCAAAGCCTGCAGGTTTCTTCGAAGTGCCGCGCCGTTGCTCCGGTGGGGGCCACATTCTGCTCGACAATGCCCCCGGCACGACGCTCGACCGAGTGCTCCCGTGCCGTTTCCAGAACCCACTCGGTTAGCTTCGCATGGGGCTTGGTAGCCGCCACGTTCACCGCTCCCGAGAAGATCATGATCGATGCCGCGACTAGTACCAAAACGATCAACACGACTGCAGTGACAACAACGATTTTGCCAACGCTCTTTGCCATCCCCCCTCCTTATAAGCCGGCCCCGCGCCTTATAGAGACACAACATCCTGCACCTGGTGCCGGGCATAGCCGATGCCGTGCGATCCTTCCTGATGGGACCTGGCTCGTCACATCTTTTCCTTGATCCCCTTCTTGATCAGCCACCAGTTCACCGGGAAGGAGGTCAGCAGGCCGAACCACATGGCAATCTGCATCATGAACCAGAAGACCGGGTTGGTCTTGGGGATCTCGTGCCGGAAGATTACGAACACGGCGATCGCCATCCAGCCATACATCCCGACCTGCCAGGCCGTGAGCGACAGGGCATCGGCCTTGACCGCGGCCCAGATCCCCTTTCCCTTGGGAAGGTTTTTCATCGGTACGATGGTGAAGTACTGGAACGCCACCCCGAAAAGGAAGGCGAGGATGTAGTCGAGTAGCCACGCGCCGAAAATCTTCTGCCCCAGTATGGTGAAAGGAAAGGCGACGATGAGCCACTCGGCGGCGATGTCCCCCAGCGTGCAACCGCTGCCACAGTGAGAGGCGCCCAGGGCGGTTATCTGCCAGAGCGGCTTTTCCTTGCCCGGAGGGGTCTTCCCCTGACGCTTGGCCTCTTCCACCGCCCGGTGCGTCGAAAGACGGCCGACGCTGAAGTAGGCCCACAGCGCGAAGGCGCTGCCGTAGAGGGCGGTGATGGGCCAGACCACGTTCATGATCCACATGTGCTGCCGGTTGCCGCGGAGTAGATCAATCACGATGACCGCTGAGCACAAGGCTGCCACGATCAAGGAAGACCAAGCGAGGACCGTGAGCCACGCCGGGTACGAATATGTGTCCATACGTCCTCCTTCGCCTTTGCCGGGTTGATGGATTACCTGCGCTAGGGGCACGGCTCGCCAGGTCGGCTACCTTTGCCAACCCTAGAAACTGTGCTGCACACCGATGGTGACCCGGTAGCGCTCCGAGACATCGCCGAAACCCGCTCCGGCGCCGATCGACCCGACCGTGTACGGGGTAAGTTGCCGCCGCAGCCCCGCTTCCACCACGTTGGACTCCTCGTGCTTCTTTTCCTTCTGCTCGCGTACATAGTCGAGGACGAGGCTCTGGTCCTTCCCGGCGCGGCAGCTGAACCCGATGATGCCCTTGAACTGGTCGTGGCGCCCGGTCGCCCGGTCGCGCCCCGCGTTTCTCTTCCAGATCAGGTTGGCGTGCAGGCGGTGCAGCCAGGTGGTACGGACGTAGGGCATCTTGGACATGATTGCCTTGGTGGTAACGTCCACTCCCGCCGACCGCTCGCCGGTCGGAAAGTCTGCGTTCACCGCCAGTGCGAACGCCGGGAGGTAGAGCGATTCCGTGTTGAAGTTGTAGAGGAGTTCCGTGCTCACGTCGCCGCTCCCCGTGCGGTCCGCGTTGCCGCTGTAGAAAGTCCCCTGCACGGTGAATTCCGTGTTGGGGAGCACACCAAACTCGAAGCGCGGCTGGTACACGAAACGGTTGCCGGGGTCCTCATCGATGTAGCGCACCACCCCCTGTACCTCCCTGTTCCGGAAAGGCGTGGCATACGCGTCCTGAAGTTCAGTCGGAAGATGCTCGTCCAGGTTGGTGTGGTCTGAGGCATAGGCAGCAGTGGCAGTAATTATCAGCAACGACAGGCAGAGAAGTGTGCGTTTCATAGCGACCCTCCTTCAGGCAGCGCGCGCGGCGCGGCAGGTTCCTGTTCCATCGGCATCGGGGCAACATCGGGCATGGCGCCGTACTTGTCCTGCCACCCTTTCATCATCACATCGATCATCTTTTGCGGCGTCTGCCCCGGCTCCATTGACTCCGGGCTCATCTGCATCTGGGGCATGACCTTCTTCAAGGCGTCCATGAGCGACCCTGCAATTTCCCCCTCCTGCATCCCGGGCATCATCTTCTTCTTGAACTGCTCCATCATCTGCGCCTTCATCTGCGGATCCGGAGGCTGCGGCATCATAAGCGGCATCATCTCCTGCATCATCTCCATCATGATCCTGTTCATCTCCCCCTCGGTCCCCTTCATCCACGGCTCGTAGACCCTCGGGTCCATATCCGGGTGCGGCGTCGCGAACTTGCGCGCCAGCTTCTCGTCACCGGGCTGGTAGCTCATGGCCTTGATGACGCGGTACAACTCGTCCCGCTTCTGTTCCACAGTCCATCCCTCGTACGACAGGAGATCGTAGGCGATACCGTGCAGCATGTGCAGGTTGTCGAAAATGTTGGCGGACTCCGGGGACATGCGGCTGTACCGTGGCATCATCTCGCGGGACAAGAGCATGCGCTGCGGGCGCTCCACGAGGACCTTGGCGAACAGGGTGCGATCGGTGTCACGCACCATCTCCTCCTGGGCCCTGCCGTTTCCCCCAAGCATCTGCGCCTCGTAGATGGCGGGGTGCCACCAGTGCGCGGCGAAGAAGAAGTTGTTCGACTTTGGATAGTTGTTCCGGAACAGCGTGGCGTAAGGCTTCATCATGACCGCCGCGCGCCGCAAGGTCACGTCGAGGGGCGCTGGGCTGCGAGGGATGTCGAACTTGTCGAGGTAGTAGCGCACCGCCTGGTCAGTCCACTGTTTCTTCCGGTTCCACGGGATACTGCTGGCCGCCATTATGTCGTAGGTCTCCTCATGGTGGATGTGGGTCCAGTCGATGGCGCGGTACAACTGCCACATGGTCCGGGCGGTGTACGGCCCGTACAACTCCATCTCCGGCTCCGTGTGGGGCGGATTATGGATCATCTTCACATAGGCCGCGTCCGCCTTCCGGTCCGTCTCTTCATGCTGCGCCATCGGCTCGAGCTGCAGGTAATCGTGTTGAATGCCGTGGGCGAAGTGAATGGCGGCACCGACCCTGAAGGCGCCGTTCTCGCGGTAAAAAAACGCCGCATTATACGGCCCTTTCAGGTTGGAAACTTCTTTGCGCTGCTCCAGCGCCGCACCCGTCTTTGGCTGCAGGGCAAGGGCAAATAGCATTGCCGTCGACAGGGCAGTTCCGATTCTCATGACATCCTCCTTTAATTTGGAAGGTTAAAATTTTCACATCTGGTATTCTAATGGGCATTGCTCCGATGGCAACTTATGATTTTCTCTAAGTAGGCTCCGGAGTAATCCGAACAGGAGGTCTAATGATGAATTCAACTTCACGCAGAGTAGTGGTCATTACCGGAGCTTCAGCAGGGTTGGGACGGGCGATAGCACAGGCGTTTGCGCGCGAGGGGGCCAGCATTGGGCTTTTCGCTAGGAACCGCGAAAGACTGGAGGCGGCAAAAGTTGAGGTCGAGCAGTTGGGAGGGAAGGCGCTGGTATTGGTCGGAGACGTGGCGGACGCACAGCGCGTCGAGGAGGCAGCGGCGGAGGTGGAAAGGGAGTTCGGCCCCATCGACGTCTGGGTGAACAACGCTATGACCTCGGTCTTCTCTCCGTTCAACCAGATGACCGCGGAGGAGTTCAGACGAGTCACCGAGGTGACTTACCTTGGCGCGGTGCACGGCACCATAGCTGCGCTGAAGAGGATGCTGCCGCGGAACCGGGGCATGGTGATCCAGGTAGGATCGGCGCTCTCGGATCGCAGCATCCCGCTGCAGTCCGCCTACTGCGGCGCCAAGCACGGCATGAGGGGCTTCACCGACTCCATCCGCTGCGAACTGATCCACGAGAAGAGCCGCGTGCACATTACCATGGTGCAGCTCCCGGCAATGAACACGCCGCAGTTCGACTGGGTCGAGTCGCGCCTTCCCAACCGGCCCCAGCCGGTCCCCCCCATCTACCAGCCCGAGGTTGCTGCCGATGCCATCGTCTGGGCGTCACACCACCGGCGTCGGGAGATCTACGTCGGCTTGCCGACGGTCAAGGCGATGTGGGGCAACAAGGTCTCCAGAGGATTGCTCGACCTCTACCTCGGCCTCACCGGGTACCAGTCGCAGCAGACCGACGAGCCGGAGCGGCCGGACCGCCCCGCCAATCTCTGGGAAACCGTGCCCGGCCCCTACACCGCCCACGGGCGTTTCGACGCCCGCTCCAAGGCCTTCAGCACGCAGGTCTGGCTGTCGGAAAACAAGTGGGGGATAGGTGCTCTGTTGGCCGGGGGGGCCGCCTTCACCGCCGCCCTCTGCAGCGCCAGGAGAAGGCGGTAAGGGCGGTACTGGCAGAAGGGACATCTAGCGGAACGCTCCCGTCCGCCAAGCCACCTTACCCAAGCCCTAAGTGGACAGGCACCTGGCGGAGCCTGTCCCCTCCTTCGGTGAAGGGCTCTAAGGTGGAAAACAATTAGGGGGGACGGCTGCTGCCGTCCCCCCTTTCTTATCTAGCCCTGTCTGGTCGCTGGTCACTCTTTGCTCTTCTTGAAGTAGGCCAGGAACTCCTGGCGGTTGAGCCACGTCTTGCGCACCAGGTGCTCGATGCTGCGGCTCATGGCCTGACGCTCGCCGTCCTTCATCTCTCCCTTGAGCAGCACGAAGAACGGGATGTTGCGCGTCTGCGGGTAGAGCCGGAACCGCTCCAGGAGCTCGAAGGCGGCCTGGTCCGGGAGCATCAGGGCGCAGAACATCATGTAGGGGTGGATGATGGTGCCAAGGGCCACCGCCTCCTTGGCTGTGTAGGCGTTGACCACCTCGAAGCCGAGCTTGGTGATGGCGTGCTGCACCTGCTCCTCCCCCTTGCGGGTCACCAGCATCACCTGCAGGTCGTAGTCGTCCGACTCGTCGGTGAGCCCCAGCTGCTTCAGTTTCCTGGTCATGTAGGCGGTGTCTATGGGGAGGGTGAAAAAACCCGCCACCGGGAAGACGGCGCCCACCTGCCCGATCTCGCTCAGGTACATGGGGAGGATGGGGATCTCGCGGGTCGCCGGGTTCTCCTTCAGCGCCAGCAGCACGCCCCAGCCGTCGTCGGACCAGGGGGAGAGATCCAGCAGGATCGCCCGCGGGGTGCAGCCGGAGAGTTCGGACACCTTGGCCGTCCTGGCGCGGTGCCCCCCTTCGGCGAGGTAGCTGCAGACGATGGCGCCGCGCTCCACCCGCTCGCCCAGTCCCATGATCCAAAGTTCTCGCTCGTCACATTCGATCATCGGTGCTCCTTTATCGTTCCCGCAGCCGCGCTCTTCCGCCGTGATGCGCGGCAGGCGAAACGGCTTCGGGGGCCGAATTTTTAATGGTTTGCGGTGCGTCGCCGCCCCGGGACCTGCCGGCCGCAGCCGGCCGCGATCCCGCTCCTGCTGCGTCGTTTCCGCTCATTCCCGGCGCAGTACGCTGAGAATTTTTAATAAATAACATATTTTATCGACAGAGCAAGAAAAAGTTACGTGCTGTTGAATTGGCCGGCGATATGTGATACCAATCGCAGATCGTGTTGTGGGCACTGCCTAAAGGAGGGGAAGTTTATGAAGAGCAAGGTGTTTTTTGCGGACATGAGGGCGGGGGCCAAGGAGAACCTGTTCGGCAAGATCGGCCGCCTGATGCAGCAGGCCGGCCTGGCGCAGAGTGTCGCGGCCGGGGACCTGGTCGCCATCAAGGTTCACTTCGGCGAGCGGGGCAACCACACCTTCATCCGCCCCATCTTCCTGCGCCGCGTGGTGGACGAGATCAAGGCGCTGGAGGGGAAGCCGTTTCTGACCGACTCCTCCACCCTCTATCCCGGCGAGCGTAAGGAGGCGGTGTCCGCCCTGGCCTGCGCCGTCGAGAACGGCTTCGCCTACGCCGTGGTCAACGCGCCGCTCATCATGTGCGACGGCCTGAAGGGGCATAACGCCAGGGACGTGCAGGTGGACGGCGAGATCCTGAAGACGGTGAACATCGGCGCCGAGATCCTGGAAGCGGACGCCCTGATCGCCGTTTCCCACTTCAAGTGTCACGAGTTGACCGGCTTCGGCGGCACGCTGAAGAACCTCGGCATGGGGTGCTCCAGCCGCACCGGCAAGATGCAGCAGCACTCCACGGTGGCGCCCAAGGTGGCCGAGCGCTTCTGCAACGGCTGCAGCGTCTGCCTGAAATCGTGCGCCCACGCCGCCATCGCCATCATCGAGGGGAAGGCCCAGATCGATCCCGCCGCCTGCGTCGGGTGCAGCCGCTGCATCACCGCGTGCCAGAGAAAGGCGATCAACATCCAGTGGAACGAGAGCGCGTCGCTGGTGATGCGCAAGATGGCGGAGTACGCCAAGGGCGCCCTCTACGGCAAAGAGGGCAAGACCCTGTTCCTGAACTTCATCACCCAGGTCTCGCCCGCCTGCGACTGCTACGGGCACGCCGACGCCCCCATCGTGAACGACATCGGCATCTGCGCCTCGGCCGACCCGGTGGCGCTGGACCAGGCCTGCGCGGACCTGGTCAACAACGCACGCGGCAACCAGGAGACCGCGCTCGCCAGCGGTCACGAGCCCGGCGGCGACAAGTTCCGCGGCGTGCACCCCCAGATCGACTGGGAAGTGCAGCTGGAGCACGCCGAGAAGATCGGCATCGGGACGAGGAGTTACGAACTGGTGAGAATCTGAGAGGCAGATTGAGACTAAGATTAAGATTAAGACTAAGATTGAGATTTAGATGATTTACATACAGGTAAAGGTGAAACCTTAATCTTTATCTTAATCTTAGTCTGCCTCACAAGAAGCTCCCGCCGTCCAGGGAGATCAGCAGGGAGAAATTGTTCTCCCTGCGATCCTCGGTCAGGTTGTTTACCTCGCTGTACTCCCCTTTGATCCCCAGGCTGGGCTGCCGGGTCCAATTGAAGAAGCGCGCCAGCGGATAGACCGCCTTCAGCTTGGCGCCTACAATCTCCTTGCCGGTCCCCGGCACCCCGGTGCACTCCCGCTTGTAGCCCCCCTTGATCTCGTAGTCGAGCCTTTTCTCCAGCAGCTTGCCGGTCACCCCGAGGTTGAGCGCATACTGGTCGGTGCGCTGCGCGGCGGAGAAGTCCATCACCCTCTTCAGGGACAGGTCGGGCGCCACGGTAAAACTGCCAGCGGAGAACTTGGGGAGAAAGCCCACGCTGGTCGTGCTCAGCTCCCGTTGCTGGCGCAGCCGGTCGGTACGCTGCGACATCCCGCCGCGCACTCCCAGGTCCCAGTGCCCCGCCAGGTAGTTCACCTGCCCCGAAACCGCATCCTCCGCCACGTCCTTGGGGAGCGACCCGAGCGGTTCCTTGGTGCTGTCGATGAAACTCTTCCTGTACTGCAGCGCCAGGGGAAGTTCCCTCACCCCCTTGAAGCGGTAGTCGAACACCCCCTCGTAGCGGTACAGCCTGGGCGCGAGCGGGTCGTTGTCCAGGTTGTCGTTGTAGCGCGAGAGTTTGACGTCGAAGACGTGGGAGGCTATCGCCGTCTCCACGCCGAAGCTCCCCCCCTGGCGGTCGCGGGTAGGTCCGTCGTTCATGAGCCGATAGCGGGGGCCGGTTCGCTCATAGAGCGCGATGTAGCGGCTGGGGCCCACTCCGCCGGAGAGCTTGAGCCGGTAGGCGCTGTCCCGCAGCGGCGAGGTCAGGTCGGAGGTGTTGGCGTCGTAGGTGGAATAGTCGTACTCCGCCTCGGCGGCGACTACTCCCTTGAACGGCTCCAGCTGCGCCACGAAACCGACCACGTCGCCCCGCCGGGCGCCGGCCGTGGGCCAACGCCCCTCGCGGTCGAGGGATTTGCGGCCGGAGAGGAAGATGGTCTTGAAGCGGGCGCTGTCGTCCTGAAGCGACAGCTCGCCGGTGGCCCCCACCAGGGTATCGTCGCCGCCGCCCCCTCGAGACGTGGCGAAGGTCTCCACGACGGCCCGGTTGCCCGAGTTGCCGGTCAGCAGGGAGAAGTGCCCTCCCCGCCCCCGCACCTCCTGCAGCGTGTTGCGGGTCTGCTGCAGCTTCAGATCGCCCATCTCCGCCAGCAGTTTGTAGCTGCTGCCTTCGTACTCGCCCCGCTGCAGCACGAAGGTCGGCTCCGCCGCGCGGACGCCGTTCCAGTACTGGGTGGGAAACTCGGCGCGAAAGTCGGTGCGGATACCGGGTGCGGCACCCCCCGGCGCCAGCTGGGGCAGACCGGGCAGTTGCAGGGGGAAGATGTCGCTCTGAGCGGGAGGCGCCGCCACGGACGCAGCGGGCGCGGGTACGGCAGGGACGGCAGGTACGGCAGGGACGGCAAAGGAGGCGCCGGCGAGGGTGGGGAAAGCGACCAGCACCGCCAGCAGCATCCCCGGGACGAAGAACGCCCCGGCAGAGAATCTGCCAGGGCGCATGGTCATGCTGTGGGTGGTAGCTTTAGGCGGCATCCGGTGTACCTGCTGCTGCGGCCTGTCACCCGCGAGGGCGCAGTGGCACCTCCCGGGATGGCTCCTACTTGAGGAAGCCGAATTTCTTCATGCGGTAACGGAACGCGTCGATGCCGAGGTTCAGCTTCTTGGCGGCCTTGGACTGGTTCCAGTCGGTCATCTCCAGGGACTGCTTGATCAGCTCGCGCTCCACCTCCTCGATGTCGATCCCTTCGGGGGGGAGCTTGAAGGTGGTGAGCGGCACGGTGACCTGTGAGGCCTTGGCCACGATCTCCAGCGGCAGGTTCTCCAGGAGCAGGTTCTCGTCGTTGCCCAGGATGATGGCGCGCTCGATGACGTTCTTCAGCTCGCGGATGTTGCCGGGCCAGTTGTACTCCACCAGGAGCTTTTCGGCCATGCTGGAGATTCCCTTAGTCGGTTTGGCGAATTCCTTCGAGAAGACCTCGATGAAGTGGTTGGCCAGCACCAGGATGTCCTCCTTGCGCTCGCGCAGGGCGGGCAGGAAGATCGGGATCACCTGGAGCCGGTAGTACAGGTCGTTCCTGAAGCTCTTCTCCTCGATGGCCTTCATCAGGTCCTTGTTGGTCGCGGAGATGATGCGCACGTCCACCGGGATCACCTTGGCCCCGCCGATGCGCCGGAAGGTGCGGTCCTCGAGGAAACGGAGCAGCTTGGCCTGCATGCCGATTTCCATGTCCCCGATCTCGTCCAGGAACACGGTGCCGCCGTCGGCCAGTTCGAAGAGGCCCTTCTTGGAGGTCTTGGCGTCGGTGAAGGCCCCTTTCTCGTGGCCGAAGAGCTCGCTCTCCAACAGGGTGGCGGGGACGGCGGCGCAGTTGATGGCGACGAAAGGCTTGTCGGCGCGGGCGGATTCGTAGTGGATGTACTTCGCCACCAGCTCCTTGCCGGTCCCCGACTCCCCCTGCACCAGGACGGTGGAGGCGTCGCTCTTGGCCACCTTGGCCATCATCTCCAGCACGTTTTTCATGTGCTTGGAGTTGCCCAGGATCTTGGGCGGTCCCTGCTTTTTGTGCTCGCTCCTGAGCTGGACCACCTCGCGGCGCAACTCCGAGGTCTCCAGGGCCTTCCTGACCACGAGCCCCATCTCGTCCAGGTTGAAGGGCTTGTTGATGTAGTCGTAGGCGCCGTGGCGCATGGTGTTGACCGCGGTCTCCAGGCCTCCCTGGGCGGTCACCATGATCACCAGGATCTCTTCGTCGATTTCTTTGAGCCGTTGCAGTACCTCGAGGCCGTTGATACCGGGGAGGTGGTAGTCCAGCAGCACCAGCTCGGGCTGCTCTTCCCGGGCGATCCTGAGCGCGTCCTCGCCGGTCCCCGCGGTACAGACCTCGTAACCCTGCTTCTTGAGGTTCTGCTCCAGCGACCACCGGATCAGGTGCTCATCGTCAACGACCATTATTTTCGCTCTGCGCATGGCGGCTCCTTAGGATGTGGTGCCGGGCCCGCTGGCCCGGGGTGGTAGGGGTCTGCCGTACTGCTTTCTGCTGCGATCGCTTAACCGATAATGCCGCTACTCAACTGTGCTTTTTCCAGCTCCTCCTGGCTCGGGCAGTAGGCCGGGAGCTCCACCGAGAAGGTGGTGCCGACGCCGTCCTGGCTGACGCAGGAAAGGCGCCCGCCGTGCTGCTCGATGAGCCGGTGGCTGATGGCCAGGCCAAGGCCGGTCCCCTGGGCCTTGGTGGTGAAAAACGGCGTGAAGATCTTTTCCAGTATCTGCGGCGGGATGCCCGGCCCGGTGTCGTTGACCAGCACCCGCACCATGTCCATGCCGTCCACGTGGGCCAGCGAGCTGGTCACGGTGAGGACCCCCCCGGACTGCATCGCCTGCACCGCGTTCAGGAACAGGTTCAGGAACACCTGCTGGATCTGCTTGGGGTCGACGTAGACCGGCGGCAGGTCCTCGGCGAGCTCCAGCTTCTTCTCGATGTTCTTGCCGCCGCGGTGCTGCGACGCGAAGATCAGGATCTTCTTCAGGGCGCTGTTGATGTCGGTGCAGGTCGGCTCGGCGACGGTCGGCTTGCCGAAGAAAAGGAGATCGTTGACCGTCTTGTCCAGCCGGGAGATCTGCTCCAGCACCTCGCCGATGATCAGGGAACGCCCGTCCTCCGGGGAGAAGTCGTCTTTGAGCACCGTGATGGCGGCGGCGATCCCGGTGAGCGGGTTCTTGATCTCGTGGGCGATGCCGGCGGCCATCTCACCCACCGAGGCGAGCCGGTCGGCGCGCTCCATCTGCTGGTAGTGGTAGGTCTCCAGCTCCTTCTTGGCGCGGTCCAGCCGGTCCACCATGGAGTCGAAGGAGACGATCAGGCGCCCGATCTCGTCCTTGCCTTGCGGGGTCATGCGCACCGAGAGGTCACCCGCCTCGACCCGGGCCATGTTCTTGGCCAGCTGGTTGAGCGGCTTCTTCACGAACTTCAGCATGACCAGCGAGATGGCCAGCGACAGGAAGCCGATGATGGCCACGGTGGACATGACGAAGAGCTTGGTCAGTTCGACGATGCGCCGCCTGGTCTCCACCAGCGAGTAGTTCACGTTCAACAGGCCGATGATCCTGCTTTTCGCGCCGTGGCACAGGTTGCACTGCCGGTTGTTGTAGATCGGCTTCACCATGCCGAGCACCTCGCCGTGCCCGTCCAGGGTGAAAACCCCCTCGCGTTTGTTGTCCAGGAAAAGTTTGAAGTCGTGCTGGTCCACGACGCGCCCCACCTCGGAAGTCTGTGAGGACTTGAGGATCACGCCGTGGGGATGGAAGATGCGCACCCCGACCAGGTTCTCGCTCTGCCCCACCATCTCCAGGATCACCTTCACGTCCTCGGTGTTGCCGTGGCGCATGGAGTTGTACAGGGAGCGTTCGATGGTATCGAGCAGGAGTTCGCTGGATTCACGGGCGGAGTTGACGAGCTGCATCTGCTCACGCCGCAGCGTCAGGAAAGCGAAGGTCCCGATGCCGAACACGAGCAGACAGATGGAAAGCACGATAACCCGCGATGTGAGACTCTTGAAAATCAGGGTGCCTCCGGTTTCGGGCGCTGCTCCCCCTCCGGGAGGGGGCCCACCTGCAGACTAGGGGGTGGTGTTTCCTCTGTTGAAGCGCGACTTTCTGGTCGGCGATGCCGACGGCGACTCGTCAGAACCGCCGGCGTTGCCGGAGGTTTCTGACGCCCCGGGAGTGAACGGGGTCGGGCTGCTGCTCGTCGGCAGCCCCGTGATCGCCCCGCCGGTCTTGGTAAGCGGCGGGATGCGGTCGTACACGAATTCCCACTCGCTGTACTTCTGTTTCTTCTCGAAGTCGGCCGGGTGCAGATCGAAGGGGAAGTTCCCCTGCTTGACCGGGGCCAGTTCACTCTTGGACTTGACGCCGATGATCTTGCCGTCCTTCTTGATCTCGTCCCACTCCTTGCCGGTGATGGGGTCCACCAGGGCGAAGGGACGCAGGTAGCGCAGCTTGCCCGGGGTGTTGGGGTCCTGGAGCAGCGACTTCAGCTCAGGAGGCCCCGCCACCGCCGGCGGTGCGACGGGGGCGGCGTTGGCGGGAGTCTGGCTCGACACCAGCTTCCCGTCGACGACCTTGACCTTGTACCACTTGCGCAGGGCGTCCCGGATCTGGGTGCCGCGGGAGATCAGCTCTTCCTCCCGCTCGCGCTTCATGGCGGTGCTCCAGACCACGGCGGCCCGGCTGGCCATGATCCCGACGATCACGGCCATCACCAGGGCGCCGATATAGGTGAAGCCCCTGTTGGACCGGAGCACCCTTGGCATCATTTCTTCCTCGAAACGATCTCCCTGGCCTCTTCGATGAGGGTTTCGGCGTTGAGCCCGAAATACTTGAGCAGTTCGTCCGATTTGCCGGAGGTGCCGAAGCGGTCGTAGACCCCAACCCTCTTCATCAGGGTCGGGCGGGTCTCGGCCAGGAACTCGGCGACGGCGCCGCCCAGGCCGCCCACGACGGAATGCTCCTCGGCGGTGACGATGGCGCCGGTCTCCTCGGCGGCCTGGAGCACCAGCTCCTTGTCCAGCGGCTTGATGGTGCCGATGTGCAGCACGCGTGCGGAGATCCCCTCCGCCTTCAGTTTCTCGGCGGCGGTGACAGCGGCGGCGGTCATGAGGCCGGTGGTGATGAAGGTGAGGTCGGTACCCGGTACCACGACCACGCCCTTGCCGATCTCGAACTGGTGCCCGGCCGGGAACACGCTGGGGACCTTGTTGCGGCCCAGGCGCACGTAGACCGGCCCCTTGTAGGCGGCGGCGGCGCGGATGGCGCCCTTGGTCTCCTCGCCGTCGGCGGGGACGATGACGGTCATGTTGGGGATGGCGCGCATGATGGCGACGTCCTCGACCGACTGGTGGCTCCCCCCGTCCTCACCGACGGTGACCCCGCCGTGGGTGGCGACGATCTTCACGTTGGCCTTGGGGTAGGCGACCGACTGGCGGATCTGCTCCCAGCCGCGGCCGGCGGCGAAGATGGCGAAGGTGGAGAGGAAGGGGACCTTCCCCACCGCGGCAAGCCCTGCGGCGGTGCCCACCATGTTGGCCTCGGCGATGCCCATGTTGAAGAAGCGGTTCGGGAATTTCTTCGCGAACACGCCGGTCTTGGTGGACCCGGAGAGGTCCGCGTCCAGTACCACTATCTTGTCGTTCTCGCCCCCCAGCTCGGCCAGCGCCTCGCCGTAAGCGTCCCTCGTTGCGATCATAGGTAAGTCCCTTTCTGTATGTGTCCGCCGCCCCACGTTCCCGCCCCCGGAGGGGGAGGGTCAGGGAGGGGGAAAAGTTTTTCGTCGCAGCGTAAGCCCCCCTCCCGACCTCCCCCCTCCGGGGGGAGGGGAATGCGGGGAGCGTCGGCAACCGACCGGTTTAGTCGCAGCACCCCAGGCAGCGCAGCGCCTCGGGAAGCTCGTCGTCGTTGGGGGTCACGCCGTGGTAGGAGGCCTTGTTCTCGAACAGGTGCACCCCTTTGCCCTTGACGGTCTTGGCGACGATGGCGGTCGGAGCCCCCTTGTGCGCCTCGGCGTGGTCCAGGGCGGCCACAATCTGCCCCATGTCGTGCCCGTCGATCTCGATCACGTTCCAGCCGAAGGCCTTGAACTTGTCCGAGATGGAGTTGACGTTCATGACCTTGGAGACGTCGCCGTCGATCTGCAGGCCGTTGGAGTCGATCAGGGCGCACAGGTTGTCACTCTTGTAGTGGGCGGCGGCCATGGCGGCCTCCCAGATCTGCCCTTCCTGCAGCTCGCCGTCGCCGAGCACCGCGTAGACGCGGTTTTCCTTGCCGTCCAGCTTGAGCCCCAGCGCCATGCCGTTGGCCATGGAAAGCCCCTGGCCCAGGCTACCGGTGCAGACGTCCACGCCCGGGGTACCCTTGCTGTCCGGGTGCCCCTGCAGGTGGCTGCCCAGGCGGCGCAGCATCATCAGGTCCTCGGGCGGGAAGTAGCCGCACTCGGCCAGGGTCACGTAGAGCGCCGGAGCGGCGTGCCCCTTGCTGAGCACGAAGCGGTCCCTGCCCTCCCAGGCGGGCTCCGCCGGGTTGTGGCGCATCTTGTGGAAGTACAGTGCGCACACCATGTCGATGGCGGAGAGCGAGCCGCCGGTGTGGCCGGACTGCGACTTGTGCAGCGTCTTCACGATGGCGACGCGCAGGCGCCTCGCCTTTTCTTCCAGATCTGCAATCTTTTCTTTCACGAAGGTTCCTTTCAGGCTGGCTTTATTTGTCCTCGCCCGTAATCAGGTAATCGAGGATCACCTCATCCAGGCTACGATGGGCTGGGGATGCCGGGGGCACGGTAGGGGCCGGCGGTACCGGGGGGGCCTGCTGCGCAGGGCGCGCCATGGCGGGAGGCGCCGGTGCTTGCTGCGGCGCGGGGGATGCGGCGGCTGCAGGTGCAGCGGGGCGTTGCTCTTCGGCAGCGGGACTCTGCTCTTCGCTCGCGCCCGCCGGTACGCCGTCGGGGAAGATGCGGGCGTCGAACTCGCCGTTTTTCAGGCGGCGCATCATGTCCTTGTGCTGCTCTTTCATGATCGACTCGACCACCGTTTCCAGCTGCTCCACCTTGATGATGTCGGCATAGCTGGTCTTCGCGGACGCGAGGATGGTCCCCCCGCGGTAAAGCAGGGTGATAATATGGGGATTGGCGACGCCGCTGTCCTCGGTCTGGACGTGGAACAGCTCCCCTTTGTACCTGATATTGTGGTTGAAACCTAGTACCATGCTACCCTCTACGCCAAATGGCGGACCCGTGGCAAGTTAGCACAGCGGGAGCGGCGTTGCAAGCGATATTCGGGGCCAAACCGGCTCCCCTGACCGCAAAAAAGCGTTTATTTTGCCAGCAGTTCCTTGATGCGGGCCACCGCCTCCATGCCGTCCTTGGCGTAGAGGTCGGCGCCGATCTCGTCGGCGTACTGCTGGGTGACGACGGCGCCCCCCACCATGGTGAAGCTCTTCACCCCTTCCGACTTCAAGAGGGTCACCACCTCGTCCATCCGGGCCATGGTGGTGGTCATCAGCGCCGAGAGCCCGACCGCGTCCACCTGGTGAGTGCGCGCCGCGTCCAGGATCTTGGCCGCCGGCACGTTCTTGCCCAGGTCGATCACCTCGAAACCGTTGTTCTCCAGAAGCGTCACCACGATGTTCTTGCCGATGTCGTGGATGTCACCTTCGACCGTGGCCATGAGGATCTTGCCGATGCTCGCCAGCCCGCCGCCGGAAAGCTCCTGCTTCAGGCGTGCGAAGGCGGCCTTCATGGTGTCGGCGGAGACCATCACCTGCGGCAGGAAGAAGGAGCCGTTGCCGAAACGCCGACCGACCTCGTCCAGGCCGACCAATAGCGCTTCCGAACTGATCTGCATCGGCGAAAGCCCCTCGGCCAGGGCCTCCTCGACCAGCGGAACCACTGACTCGAGCTCGCCATTGATGACGGCCTTGGCCAGGCGCCCGCGGACCCCTTCCGGCTGCGCGGCCTCGGCCTGGACGGTGCCGACGGTCCCGGCTGCGGTCGCAGGCTGCACGGTGGCGCCGACGGCCTGGCCGCGGTAGGCGTCGATGTAGCCGGCGGCGTTGACGTCCTTGCCGAGCAGCACCATGGCGCTTCTCCAGGCCGCCATCATGGGCGTCTCTTTCACGTTGACGATGGCGGAGGTGAGACCGGCGGCCATGACCATGGAGAAGAAGGTGGACGAGATCAGCGGCCGGCAGGGGAGGCCGAAGGAGATGTTGGATACGCCCAGGGTGCTGTTCAGTCCCAGTTCGCTCACCCGGCGTACCGCCTCCAGGGCGACCAGCGCCCCCTTGGGCTCGGCGCTCACGGTGAGGGTGAGGCAGTCGACCACCAGGTCGCTGCGCTTGATGCCGGCGGCCGCGGCGCGCTCGGCGATCTTCTGCGCCACCGCCACCCTCCCCTCGGCCTCGGCCGGGATACCGGCGTCGTCCAGGGTGAGGCAGACCAGCGCGGCGCCGTATTTCCTGGCCAGCGGCAGCACCGCGGCGAGGCTCTTCTCCTCGCCGTTCACCGAGTTGATCAGCACCTTGCCGTCGGCGGACTTGAGCCCCGCCTCCAGCGCCTCGGGGGAGGAGGAGTCGAGCACCAGCGGCGTCTGCACCGCACCCGAGATGCAGAAGACCGCGCGCTCCATGGCGGCGGGCTCGTCGATGCCGGGGGCGCCCACGTTGACGTCGAGCAGCGTCGCCCCCAGCTCGGTCTGTTCCAGGGCCTCGCGGCGGATGTAGCTCACCTTACCTTCACGCAACTCCTGGGAATAGAGCTTCTTCCCCGTCGGGTTGATGCGTTCGCCGATCAGGGCCACCGGGTGCTTCTTGCCGATGGCGGCGAAGGAGCCGCGGCTGGAGATCCAGGTGGTGCCGTCGTCCTCCTTCGCGGTAAAGGCGACCTGCTTGCCGGAAAGCGCGTCCTTGATGGCCGCGATGTGCGCCGGGGTGGTGCCGCAGCAGCCGCCGATGACGCGCACGCCCAGCCCGATCATGCGGTCGTGGTAGGCGGTCATCTCGTCGGGGGTGCCGGGGAAGACGGTGACGCCGTCCTTGAGGATCGGGAGCCCCGCGTTGGCCTGGGAGATGAGCGGCAGGGAGGTCACCTTCCTCATGGCGCAGAGGATGTCGTAGATGCCGTCCACGCCCAGGCCGCAGTTGGAGCCGATGATGGAGGCGCCCGCCGCTTCCAGGGTAATGGCGGCGGCCTCAGGCGGCGAGCCCAGTACGCTTCTCCCCTTCTCCTCGAAGGTGAGCATCGCGATCACCGGGATGTCCGCGGAAAGCTCGCGGATGGCGATCAGGGCGGCGCGGATCTCCTTGATGTCCAGGAAGGTTTCCAGGGAGATGGCGTCGCAGCCGGCGTCGATGAGGGCCCGGGCCTGCTCGGTGAAGAGCGCGTGCGCCTCGTCGAAGCCCATGTCGCCCACCGGCTCCACGAAGCGTCCGGTCGGTCCGATGGAGCCCGCCACGTAGGCGTTCTCGCCGGCCACCTCGCGGGCGATGCGGACCGCCTCGGCGTTGATGCGGGCCACCTGGTCGCCCAGGCCGTAGTGGTCGAGCTTGGCCTTGGTGCCGCCGAAGGTGTTGGTGACGATGATGTCGGCGCCGGCCTCGACGTAGGCGCGGTGCACCCCCGCCACCACCTCGGGGGCGGTCAGGTTCATCTCCTCGGGCGACTGTCCCGCCTTCAGCCCGCGCTCCTGCAGCATGGTCCCCATGGCGCCGTCCAGAACCAGCACCCGCTCTCTAACCGCCTGCATAAACGGCATCTTCATCGGTCACCCCTATAAGGAAATTAAAAGCAAAAGCATTAACCACAGAGGACACAGAGGAGCACTAAGGAAAGGCAAAATCTTCTCCCTCGACGGTCCACATCCCCTCTCCCTCTGGGAGAGGGCTAGGGTGAGGGAGGTCCGGAGCCGGCAAAGCCCTCACCCGCCCTTCGGGCACCCTCTCCCGGGGGGAGAGGGTATTGGCGAGAGTCCTTCGTAAACTCTGTGCCCTCTGTGGACCTCTGTGTCCTCTGTGTTCCGGGTCTGCTCCGGGTCTGTTTATTGTTTTTCCGGCGCCGCAGGCGCCTCCTTCTTCTCCAACGTGAAGTCGGCGGCGATCGGGGCCGAGACGTCCAGGTGCCCCTTCAACTCCTTCACCGGCACGCCGTCCACCAGGAACTGCACCGCTTTGACCTGCGGGAAATTGGCGACCACGGTGTCCACCACGGAGTACACGGCGCTCATCTCGGCCGAGCTCCCCTCGGGCAGGCTCTCCACCAACTCCTTGGAGAAATCGACCTGCGCCACGTCCCCCTTCAACTGCGCCCCGAGCACCTTCGCGTTGTGCGGCAAGGTGGGCGCCAGGTCCCCCAAAGGCCCCACCACCAGCTCGTCCACCACGCTGGCGATCATGTCGTCGGTGGTGTCCTCGACCGCTATCTCGCGCCCTTCCCGCGCCAGCGAGGTGCCGTCCTGGTTGGAGAAGAACAGCGTCACCACCCGGGTGTCGACCTGCTCGGTGGGTGCTGCGGGCGGCGCCACCTGGGTCGCGGTCCGGTATTTCCTGAACACCATCAGGCCGACCACCACCGCGAAAACGAGGAAGGCGATCAGCAGGACACCCTTGGCCCTGTTAGTACGTCTCTTCACCGTCCCCTCCTTCTTCCAGTTCCTGCTCCAGGCTCACCTGGTAGACGTCCCCCAGTTCGCCGCCGAGGAACCGGTTGCCGACCCTGATGAAACCAGCCGGGATGTCGGTGACGTAGTAGTGGTGATTGCCGCGCTCGCTCTCCGGACGCAACAGCCCCTGTTCGGTGAGGATCTGCGCTACCGTGCGGGCGGTCTCGGCCGCGGAGTCCACCAGGGTCACCTCCGGCCCCATCACCTGCGCGATGACGTCCTTGAGGATCGGGTAATGGGTGCAGCCCAGCACCAGGGTGTCGACACCCTGCGCCTTCAGGTCCTCGAGGTAGATGCGCGCGGTCATCCTGGTCACCTCGTTGTCCACCCACCCTTCCTCCGCCAGCGGGACGAACAGCGGGCAGGCACGGTTCACCACCTCGATGTCCGGGTTGATCCGCTTGATGGCCTTGGTGTAGGCGGAGGAGGCCACGGTGGCGGCGGTGCCGATGACGCCGACCTTGCCGGTCCTGGTCGCCGCGGCAGCGGCGCGGGCGCCCGGCTCGATCACCCCGACGATGGGGATGTCGAACTCCTGCTGCAGCGCTGCGAGCGCCACCGCGGAAGCGGTGTTGCAGGCGACCACGAGGAGCTTGATGTCGCGGTTCAAAAGGTAGCGGGCGATCTGGCGCGAGTAGCGGATCACCGTCTCCGGTGACTTGGTGCCGTAGGGGACCCGGGCGGTATCCCCGAGGTAGATGGTGTCCTCCTGGGGGAGCGTCTGCACCACTTCTTTAAGGACGGTCAACCCGCCCACGCCGGAATCGAAGATCCCGATTGCTTTCCAGGCCAAAATCTTTTCTCCAATTGCTGATTGATGCGACTCTTCGCCCGGGGAGGGGACTGGCTCCGCCAGGTGCCTGTCCCCTTGGTGGCTGAGCTGAAAGAAGCGTTCCGCTAGAGGGACAGGCACCTAACGGAGCCAGTCCCTTCTGCCGCGGGCTTGCCCACCGTAGCGCGAAGCGCGAAGGTGGGAAGTATGGCATGTTATTAAATTGTTAGAGAGATTGTCAAGGTTTACGACACGAAGAGCATCACCAGGGGAGGCGCCAGGAAAACGGCGGGGAGCAGGTTGCCCACCGGGACCCTCTTGACCCCGAGCATGTCCAGCCCGATGGCGAGGATAAGAAGGCCGCCCACCGCGTTCATCTCCTGCACCACGACCGGGGTCAGGATCTGCTGGGCCAAGGTGGCGGAGAGGGTGATGGCGCCCTGGTAGGCAAAGAGAGGAAGCGCCGAGAAGAGCACGCCGGCGCCGAGGGTGGAGGCCAGGGCCACCGAGGCGATGCCGTCCAGCGCCGCCTTGGCGTAAAGGATGTCGGGGCGGGAACCGAGCCCGTCCTGGAGCGCCCCCATGATGGCCATGGCGCCGACGCAGTAGAGCAGGCTCGCGGTCACGAACCCTTCGGAGATCCGGCCGCTCCCCTTGAAGCGGTCGCCGATCCAGTTGCCGAGGGCCTCCAGGCGCGCCTCTATGCCGAGCAGTTCGCCGATGATCCCCCCGCCGATCAGCGAGCCTATAATAATCATCGGTTGCTGGCTTTTGAAAGCGAGTTGGATGCCGATAAGTAGTACGGCAAGGCCGAGCCCGGCCATGACGGTGCCGCGCACCTTGCTGGAGATGAGATGCCCCGCCTTCAGGCCGAGGGCGCTGCCGATAACGATTGCCGCTGCGTTTACCGCCGTTCCTTGCATGATCATGGGGGCAAAGATAGAAACTTCTCCGCGCCAAGGCAAGCAAAATGAACCAGATTAAGATGAAGATTAAGACAAAGATTAAGATTTAGGATAGGCTTTTCTTAATCTCAATCTTAATCTTTATCTGTCGTATCGCGTTTGAGGAAAGTATACAAAAATATAACACGATTCCATGATTGACATTCGAAAGGGAATCTGCTTTTATATGCCTCCCTTTGAATACACAATTAAACCCTCAAAACATAAGGGAAAATTGGTTTTACCAATACGGCGCCGGTTGTTTTAAAACGGCAATAAAATTTCCACCATTTGTTTTAGTCTCGGTAAAAAAATACCCCCACTAAAGGAGAGGAAATGGAAGCACGGAAATTCAGGAAGGTGATGGCAGCTAACCGCGGGGAGATCGCGATCAGGATCTTCCGCGCCTGCACCGAACTCGGCATCAGCACGGTTGCCATCTATTCGGAAGAGGACAAGCTCTCGCTGCACCGCTACAAGGCTGATGAAGCGTACCAGGTCGGCAAGGGGAAAGCCCCCATCGACGCCTACCTCGGCATCGACGAGATCATCGCCCTGGCCAAAAAGCGCGATGTCGACGCCATCCATCCCGGTTACGGCTTCCTGGCTGAAAACGCCGAGTTCGCCGAGAAGTGCGAGCAAAACGGCATCGCCTTCATCGGACCGACCGCCGAGATGCAGCGCGCCCTGGGCGACAAGGTGGCGGCGAGGAAGGTGGCCAAGGCGGCCGGCGTGGCCACCGTCCCCGGCACCGAGGAGCCCATCGTCCACGAGGAGGACGCCCTCATCTTCGCCAAGAACCACGGCTACCCGATCATCATCAAGGCGGCGGCCGGCGGCGGCGGGCGCGGCATGCGCGTGGCCAACAACCAGAAGGAGCTCCTCGAGGGGCTGCAGTCGGCCTCCTCGGAGGCGAAGGCCGCCTTCGGCGACCCCTCCGTGTTCCTGGAGCGCTACCTGAAAAACCCCAAGCACATCGAGGTGCAGGTGCTGGGCGACGGCTACGGCAGCCTGGTGCACTTCTACGAGCGCGACTGCTCCATCCAGCGCCGCCACCAGAAGGTGGTCGAGTTCGCCCCTTCGCTCGCGCTCCCCGGTGACACCCGCCTCGCCCTGTGCACCGACGCCCTGAAGATCGCCAAGCAGGTCGGCTACCGCAACGCCGGCACCGTCGAATTCCTTTTGGACGAGGAAGGGCGCTACTACTTCATCGAGATGAACCCGCGCATCCAGGTCGAGCACACGGTGACCGAGATGATCACCGGCCGCAACCTGGTGCAGGCGCAGATCCTGATCGCCGAGGGGAAACGCCTCTCCGACCCGGAGATCAACATCCCCAACCAGGGCTCCATCGAGATGCGCGGCTTCGCCATCCAGTGCCGCATCACCACCGAGGACCCGACCAACAACTTCGCACCCGACTTCGGCACCCTGACCACCTACCGTTCCTCCGCCGGCTGCGGCGTGCGCCTCGACGCGGGCAACGCCTTCACCGGCGCCCAGATCACCCCGCACTACGACTCGCTGCTGGTGAAAGTGAGCTCCTGGGGGCTCACCTTCGCGGAAGCCGCCCACATCATGGACCGCAGCCTCCAGGAATTCCGCGTGCGCGGCGTGAAGACGAACATCGGCTTTTTGGAGAACGTGATCACCCACCCGGTGTTCCTGGCCGGCGAGTGCAACACCTCCTTCATCGACCAGCACCCGGAGCTGCTGGTGATCCCGGAGAAGAAGGACCGCGCCAACAAGGTGCTCAACTTCCTGGGCGACGTCATCGTCAACGGCTCCCCCGGCGTGGCCAAGCCTTTGCGCTCCGCGGAGCTTATCGAGGCGGCCGTGCCGCAGATCGACCTCTTCGCCCAGAAGCCCAAGGGGACCAAGGACATCCTGCGCGAGAAAGGGGCCGAGGGGCTCGCCAAGTGGGTGCTGGAGCAGAAGAAGCTCCTCCTCACCGACACCACCATGCGCGACGCGCACCAGTCGCTTCTGGCGACCCGCGTCCGGACCTATGACCTGTTGAAGGTCGCCGACGCCACCTCGCACCTGGCCAGCGACCTGTTCTCCCTGGAGCTGTGGGGCGGCGCCACCTTCGACGTCTCCATGCGTTTCTTGAAGGAAGATCCCTGGCAGAGGCTGCACGCCCTCACCGAGGCGATCCCCAACGTCCTGTTCCAGATGCTGCTGCGCGGCTCCAACGCCGTCGGCTACACCAACTACCCGGACAACGTGGTGCAGCGCTTCGTGGCGCAGGCGGCGGAATCCGGGGTCGACGTCTTCCGCGTCTTCGACTCGCTCAACTGGACCCGCGGCATGCAGGTGGCGATGGAGGCGGTGCAGAAGTCGGGCAAGATCTGCGAGGCCGCCATTTGCTACACCGGCGACATCTCCGATCCCACCCGCACCAAGTACCCGCTCTCCTACTACGTCTCCATGGCCAAGGAGCTGGAAAAAATGGGCGCCCACATCCTCGCCATCAAGGACATGGCGGGCCTTTTGAAGCCCTACGCCGGCTACCAGCTGGTCAAGGCGCTCAAGGAGGAGATCGGCATCCCGGTGCACCTGCACACCCACGACACCTCCGGCAACGGCGGCGCACTGCTCTTGATGGCGGCGCAGGCCGGGGTCGACATCGTCGACGCGGCGCTCTCCTCCATCTCCGGTCTCACCTCGCAGCCCAACCTGAACGCGCTGGTGGCGACCCTGAAGGGGACCGAGTTCGACCCGCAGGTGAACGAGCGCGGCCTGCAGCAGCTGGCCAACTACTGGGAGACGGTGCGCGACTACTACGCCCCGTTCGAGTCGGGCCTTAAAAGCGGCACCGCCGAGGTCTACCACCACGAGATCCCGGGCGGGCAGTACTCCAACTACAAGCCGCAGGTCGCCGGTCTGGGCCTCATCGAGCGCTGGGAGGAGTGCAAGGAGATGTACCACAAGGTGAACCTCCTCTTCGGCGACGTGGTCAAGGTCACCCCCTCCTCCAAGGTGGTGGGGGACATGGCCATGTTCCTGGTGAAGAACAACCTGGAGCCCGAGGACGTCTTCGCCCCGGGCGCGGACCTCGCCTTCCCCGAATCCGTGGTCGGCTTCTTCAAGGGTATGATCGGCCAGCCCTACCAGGGCTTCCCCAAGGAGCTGCAGAAGATCATCCTCAAGGGGCAGGAGCCCATCACCTGCCGCCCGGGCGAGCTCCTGGAGCCGGCCGACTTCGAGAAGGAGCGCGCCGCCGCCGAGGCCAAGGTGGGACACCCGGTGAACGACGAAGAACTCATGTCCTACATGATGTACCCCAGCGTCTACGTAGAATACGCCAAGCACCGCCAGGAGTTCTCCGACGTCTCGGTGATTCCGACCCCGATCTTCTTCTACGGCCTGGAGCCGGGGCAGGAGACCTCCATCGAGCTGCAGCCGGGCAAGACGCTGATCGTGAAGCTCAACGCCATCGGCAAGACCCAGCCCGACGGCACCAAGAAGATCTACTTCGAACTCAACGGCAACGCCAGGAGCGTCACCGTGCGCGACCAGTCGGTGCAAAGCGACGAGTGCGGCCACGAGAAGGCGGACAAGGGCAATCCCAAGCATGTCGGCGCGCCCATGCCGGGCAAGGTGATCAAGATGAACGTCAAGGTCGGTGACGCCGTCAAGGCGGGGGACATCCTGGCGGTCACCGAGGCCATGAAGATGGAGACCAACATCAAGGCCAAGGAGGACGGCACCGTCGCCGAGGTGAAGTGCAAGGAAGGGGGCAAGGTCGAAAAAGAGGAGCTCCTTTTCGTAATGGCATAGTAAATAGTGGTACTGTCACAAGGGGGGCTCTGCCCCCCTTTTTTTGTGTTCCAATTGCCGGCGCCAAATCGTTGGCGCCCCCTGTAATCACGCCGGTTTTAGCTGCTTAAAATTAGTGCAATCTGCTGGAGACCTCCCCATTACGGTATTTTCATGCCGCCCACCCCCGTTTCTCCACATAGTTTTCCACAGGTGACGTGGATAGAAGAACTACTGCCAGCCGCAGTCTACACCGTAAACGCCGCTAAAACATTGATAGTTGTCCACTTTGGCCCCGTGGGCGCCGAAATCGACAGTAAATTGACGCTGCGGCTGTCCCCCTGCTTCCGGCGCGGGCCGGGTCCGCAGCTTCCCCCCGCTGAGAAGTCTTTCCATACCAGGCACATACAGACCTTCTCTCTCATAAAATTAGTTAAATCTGTCATAAGAAATGGCATTTCCATAAAAAGCAGTTAAAGTATTGGCAAAAACAAATATTAAAAGCTCACATCTCAGTTGTTATTGACACAAGAAGGTTTATAAGAATTTACATGACTGACAGTGGCTGCCAGCCAGGCAGCGGAACGGAGCGGAGACTGTGACAGCAGCCGGGACCGGGAACCGGCAGCCACCGGAGCGCTTGTGCTTTTCACCAGCATGAAGACGAAGATGACCCTGGCCGTGTTCCTCCTGGTCGCGGTGCTAATGGCCGTTTCCGCGGTCGGGTCGTACCTGTTCTTTGAGAAGACCTTCAAAGAAAGCATCTCGCAGCAGCAAGCCCTCCTCCTGGACTCACTGGCCACCCAGGTCGACGACCGGATCTTCGACTTTACCCACGTGCTGCACAACCTCTCCGGCCGCCTCAGCGCCGACGCCGTGGACCACCCCGAACAGGCCCAGCGCATGCTCGATGCCGAGCAGAAACAGCATGCCTTTTTCGACAACTCGCTCCTGCTTTTTTCCGCCTCCGGCAAACTGGTGGCGGCCACCCCCCGCGACCTCAACTTCATCGGCATGGACTTCTCCTTCCGCGAGTACTACAAGGAGACCGTGAAGCGCGGCGCCACCTACATCTCCCCCCCCTTCGCCTCGCTGCAGAAGCAAAGCCACCCCATCATCATGTTCACGGTTCCCATCTTCGATAAGAACAACCAGCTCGCCGGCATCCTCGGGGGGAGCATCGATCTGCGCGAGCAGCACTTCCTGCGCTCCCTGGCGAACCTGAAGCTGGGCAAGAAGGGCTTTTTGTCCCTCTACGACAGCCGGCGCAACGTCCTCATGCACCCGGACAAACGCAGGGTGCTGCGCCAGGACCCTCCGGGGACCAACCTGATGGTGGATCGCGCCCTGCAGGGTTTCCAGGGCACCGCCGAGACCATGGCCCGCATCGGCGTCCCCGTGCTGCGCTCGGTGAAGCGGCTGAAGTCGACGGGGTGGGTGCTTGCGGTCAGCTATCCCATAGAGGAGGCCTACGCCCCGGTCCATGCAGCCAGGAACTATTTCATCGCCGGCTCCCTGCTCGCCGCCCTGCTCTCGCTCTGCCTGGTCTGGCCCTTTATGCAGTACCTGACCAGGCCGCTGGCCTCCTTCACCAGGCACCTGGAGGAGCTCCCCGGCAAGGCGGACCTGGCCCAGAAACTGGCGCCGGTCACCTCAGACGACGAGATCGGCCAGATGGCCCGCACCTTCAATACCATGCTCCTGGAACTGGAACGCTCCGCGGACTTCTACCTGACCCTGTTCGAGAACTTACCCGCCATGATCTGGCGTGCCGGCACCGACAGCAAGGTGAATTACTTCAACCGGACCTGGCTGGAGTTCACGGGGCGGGAGCTGGCGGATGAGCTGGGCGAGGGTTGGGCCACCGGGGTGCACCCCGAGGACCAGGATTACTGCCTGAAAACGTACCGCGACGCCTTCGCCCAGCGGGCGCCGTTCCAGATGCAGTACCGGCTGCGCCACGCCGACGGCAGCCACCACTGGATCATCGACATGGGGAGGCCGTTCAACGGGCTGGATGGCAACTTCGCCGGGTACATCGGGACCTGCTACGACGTGACCGACCGGCTCCAGGCCGAGGAAGAGCGCAGGGCCCTGGAACACCAGCTGACCCAGTCCCAGAAGATGGAGGCCATCGGCACCCTGACCGGCGGCATCGCCCACGACTTCAACAACATCCTCACCGCCATCATCGGCTACAGCACCATGATGCAGGTGCAGCTCGAAGAGGGGCATCCGCTGCAGGGGAAGGTGAGCGAGATCCTGCGGGCCTCCGAGCGGGCGGCCAACCTGACCCGGAGCCTTTTGGCCTACAGCAGGAAGCAGGTGACCAACCCCGCCCCGGTCGGGCTGAACGCCATCCTGGTCAACCTGGAGGTCATGCTGCGCCGCCTGATACCGGAGCATATCGAAGTCAGGATACAGGTGGAGGACGGGGAGCTTTCAGTACTGGCGGATTCGGGACAGATCGAACAGGTGATCATGAACCTGGCCGTGAACGCCCGGGACGCCATGGCCGGCGGCGGCATCCTGAGCATCTCGACCAACCGCATCATGCTCGACCAGGACTTCATCTCGGCGCACGGCTACGGCGTTCCGGGGAGCTACGCCCTGATCACGGTGGCCGACACCGGTGTGGGCATGGACGAGAAAACGAAGGACAGGATCTTCGAGCCGTTTTTCACCACCAAGGAGCCGGGCAAGGGGACCGGCCTGGGTCTGGCAATGGTGTACGGCATCGTCAAGCAGCACTCCGGCTTCATCAACTGTTACAGCGAGGTGGGGCACGGCACCGTGTTCAGGCTCTACTTCCCCCTGATCGACCTCCCCGCGCCCAGCGAGAACATCACGGTCGACGATTCCGTCCATGGCGGCGAGGAGACCCTGCTCCTGGTCGAGGACGACGCGGTGATACGGGACATGGTGCGGGAGCTCTTGCAGGATTTCGGCTACCGGGTCATCACGGCGGTGGACGGGGTCGACGCCGTGGAAAAATTCAAGGCGGCAGCGGGGAGTGTGGCCATGATCATCATGGACGTGATCATGCCGCGCATGAACGGCAGGGACGCCTACCAGGCCATCTCCGCCCTGTCCCCCGGCGTCAAGGTCATCTTCATGAGCGGCTATACCGCCGACATCATCACCGACACCCTCACCATGGGGGATCCCCGTCATTTCATTTCCAAGCCGATCAAGATCAACGAACTGCTGGCCCGGGTGCGGGAACTGCTGGACGAAAACTGACGGACGTTCTACGTTTCTACGTTCTACGTTCTACGTTCGGGAGTGTGAGCGGAGCGAGGTACTGATGTGGGGCAGGTGTGCTCCCCTCGCCCCCTGGGAGAGGGGCGGGGGTGAGGGCATTGCACGAGGCAGGTGAGGTGCAAACGGCATCGCCCTCACCCGCCCTGCGGGCACCCTCTCCCGGAGGGAGAGGGGTAAGAGAAATAACGTAGAACTTAGAACATAGAACGTAGAACGGGTTCTAGATCTTTTTGACCGCGTCCAAAAGCTCGGTCAGGTTGAGCCCCTGCTGCACCGGCTCGGCGAAGGCGCCGGCGCCGGCGCGGTACAGGTCGAAACGCGGCGCACGCCCGGCCTGGTCGGCAACCAGCCGCGACGCCACGATCCCCGCCTGCGCCAGCTGCGGCTGGGCACAGCAGTTGGGACAGCCGGAGATGGCCCAGCTAAGCTGGAGCGCCTCTTCCCCAAGCTCCGCCACCACGGCCGCCGCCACGTCACGGGTCGCGGCGAGCCCCATGATGCACTCGTGGTTACCCGGGCAGACCCGGAACACGACCCGCTCCGCGGCGCTTTCATTGGCAAAACCGGCCTGGGCCAGCGCCTCGAGCGCCTCTTCGCGCTCGCTTCCCTGGACCAGGTGCAGCACCACGGTCTGGTTCCCCGTCACCATCAGCATCCCGCCGCAGAACCTCGCGGCGATATCCGCCAGCGCAGCCAGCCCGTCGGCAGCAAGCTCACCCGCAAAAACATGGGCCTCCAGCCGGTCCTCGGCCGCGGCCGGCACCGGCACCAGGCTCCCGGTCAGGGTCGGCGCCGGCAGCGGCAACTCTTCCAGCTCGTTCCCCAGCACCCTGCGCCGGAACTCCTCCTGTCCTATCTGCCCCACCAGGAACTTCAGCCGCTTGGGCGGCGGTGTATTGGCCTCGTACTCCACCAGCACCCGCTCGATCAGCGGAATCAGGGCGTCCTCGGCAACCGCCTGCGCCAGCAGGAATCCCGGCTGGGGTTCACGGCCGAGGCCGCCGGCGGCGTAGACGTCGTAACGCGCCCTGCCCTCGTCGCTGGCCGCAGGGACGAAGGCCAGGTCCTGGATCAGGTGCCTCTTGCTCGTCGTGTCCGCTTCGACGCCGATCTTGAACTTCTTGGGAAGCCTCTCGAAGCGGGGGTTGCCGGTGAAATGGCGGTGGATCTTCCTGACCAGCGCCTCCAGGGCCGGGGCGCCCGCCGCGGAGAGACTGCCGCAGATGACGCCGCGCACGGCGCCGCCGCAGGCGCCGCGGTTGTAGAGACCCACCTGGGCCAGTTGCGCGGCCACCACCGGGAGGTCCGCCTCGGTGAGCCAGTGCAGCTCGATGCTCCCCCTGGTGGTGAGGTGGACCACCCCGCGCGCGTAACGCCCGGCCAGCTGCGCCACCTTGAGAGCCTGGTCGGCGGAAATGATGCCGGCGGGAAGCTTGACGCGCTGCATGAAAAATTCCTTCTGGCGCTGGGGGTAGATCCCCTCGAGGCGCAGGTTCTTGTCGGTCATGATAATGCTCTCCTGGTACGTCTGGTCTGCCGCGAGCCGGCGCGGCCTCCGATAGTACACTTTTTCGGCGCACGCCGTCATCTCAAAATCACTCCGGGGAAACTGCGTGCAGGGGTGGAACGACGGGAGGGGAAGCCGGAGGAGTGAGGCGGAAGTGGAAGCGGGGCGGTGCTGCCGTGGTGGTGCAGGGGGTAACAGGGCGCATGCGGCAGGATGGGCGCGGCCGGCGGTTCATCCCGCACGGCACGCCAAAAAAACGGGTGTCGCCTGAAGCTAGATGACCCGGTCCCGTCCGCCGCTCTTGGCCTGGTACAGGTTCAGGTCGGCGCGCTTCAGGACCTGCAGCAGGTCGTCGTCGCTGTGCTGCACGTTGGCCACGCCGGCGCTGGTGGTGACCCGCAGGGTTTCCCCATCGATCAGGAAGGGCTCCTCGCGGACCAGCGACCAGATCTTGTGGGCCACGCAGAGGGTCTGCTCACGGTTCGACCCCGGCAGCACCACCAGGAACTCCTCCCCCCCGAAACGCCCGACGGAGTCGTAGCTGCGCAACGATGCCGTCACCCTTTCCGCGAACTGCTGCAGCAGGTGGTCGCCGGCCAGGTGGCCGTAGCGGTCGTTCACCTGCTTGAAGTGGTCGATGTCGATCATGATGAAACCGACCTCAGCGTCGGCCAACCCCTTCTCCCTGCGGCGCAGGGCGCGCGCGAACTCCCTGCGCCCGATCAGCTCTATCTGCCTCTTGTTGAAGGTGCCGGTGAGACCGTCGATGAGGGTCTGCTTCCTGAGAATATCCTGGGTCTCCTTCAACTCGTTGGTGCCGCGCCTGATCAGCAGGAAGGAGATCCCGAACACCACGACCAGGATGCCGCACAACGCCCCCAGTGAAACGAGCGCCGCGTTGGTGGTCTGCTGATGGTACTTGGTGACGTCGATGTAGACCTCGAAGCTGCCGATGACCCTGCCGTGAGCCCGGATGGGGATGTAGGTCTCCACCACGTCCACGTTGAATTTCAGTTCGTCGGCGAGGTCCTTCACCTCTTCCTTGCGCTCGAGCTTGGAGTCGAAGGCGCCGGCCAGGGCGCGGGCAAGCCTCCTGTTGCCGCGGTCGACCTCGCCGATCAGCTTGGCCTCGGTGCTGTACACGATGCGGCAATCGGAGGAGTAGATCTTGATCTTGACGATGTCGAAGGGAGCGAGGAAAGTCCTGAGATCGCGGTCGAGGATGAAGAAGTTGTCGGGCGAGACTTCGACGGAGACGCTGCCGTCGCTCTTGGCCGTGGTGAAGCGCGCTTTTTCGTCCTCGGAAAGGGCGGTGCTGACCTTGATGGCATCCTCTTCCGCGCTCGCCACCAGGTTCTTTTGCAGCACCTGGTAGAAGGCGTAGCCGGCGACGGAGGTGATGACAATGATGGAAACCAGGGCGATGGAGACGAACAGGCGCAGCAGGGAATCGGGGTCCTTCTTGGTATCGGCCTGGAATATGGTGCGGAAATACGTCACGGTCGGTCCTTGTCCGGCAGCCCCGGGATCGTGCTGTCAGGCCCAGCGCCAGAGCGAGAGGATCAGCACGATCAGAAACACTATGGTCAGGTTCATGTACGCCATGAAGAAGAAGACCCGCTCGTGCAAAGGCGCCTTGCGCGGGGTCACGTCGGCCAGGATCCCCACCTCGGGCATGCCCAGCACCTTGTCCGATCCGTGCGGCGCCAGCTTGAGGGCCTCGGTCAGGTCCTCGCCGGAGTGGTGCCGCCCCATGTGCACCCCCCCTTTCCAGAGCCTGCTGGCGCTCGCGTCGTAGAGCTTGCCTTCGTAGGCGAAGTAGGCGGGGCGCCCCTCCTGGCCGTCGAATGAAGACAACTGGTCCAGCGTCAACTCTTTGCCGGCCGGCAGCGTCACCGGCTCGCGGCGCTTGCCTTTCAGCTTGGGCCCGATGACCAGCACCACGTAAGCGGCGGAGAAAACCATCACCAGGTAGAGGGATATCTTGATGAGCAGCAGCACCCCGAAACGGGTGTGCAGCAGCATGTCCGGGGAGGTTACCCGGAAGTGGGTGAGGATGGCGCCGGTGATCCCCATCACCACCATGGAGAGCACGCCCACCTTGACCTCGCCGCGGGGCAATCCCCCCGCCGCGTACGCGGGTTTGAGGACCAGGTGTACGTAGAGGATGGTGCCGAACCACAGGATCGCGATCAGCATGTGCAGGTAGCCGGCCGCAAAGCGCACCACCTTGCCGGCCGCGCCGACCTGCGTCGCCTCGCTTTTCACGGCGCGTGCAGCGGCGAATTCCTTACCGGCTTTAGTCAGCTCCCCGCCGCCGGCCGGGTCGACATGACAGGCGTCGCAGCTCTTGCCGGTCTGCTGCGCATAGATCTCGGTAGCACTGGCAGGGAGGGCCGGAGCAGCAAGAGAGGCAAAGATCAGGAAAAGTAGCGAGAGAAGAAGACTTTTCATGCCGACTGTATAGCCTTATTCACCTGTAAAGTCAACAAATTGGGGCGCTTGACTCTGCGGCGGCGCCGTCCATCGCGGCATCCCACCATGGACAGTCTCGCCAAACATGCGGCATCATTCACCAAATCTATGTCTCTACCTTCTCTGGCCATTGAAAAGAATGGGCGCCCCCGATACAATAACACCCTTGGCCGCAGCCATTACGATACTTAAGAGAAGAGGGAACGCCATGTCACAGTGCCAGCACCAGACCATCCATCAAAAGGACTACAAGGTTCCCGACTACCTGGTCGATACAGTGGAACTCACTTTCGACCTGTCCCCTGAGGACACCCGGGTGCTATCCCGGCTCGCCATCCGCAGCAACCACGACCGCAGCAACGGCGCCAGCCCCCTGGTGCTGGACGGAGAGGAGCTGACACTCGTGTCGCTCAAGCTGGACGGGGTCGAAGTCAAGCGCGACGCCTACCGCGTCGACGACGCCAGCCTTACCTTACTCGCCCCTCCCGAGAGCTTCGTCCTCGAGGTGGAGACCCGGATCAAGCCCAAAGAGAACAGCGCTCTCTCCGGCTTGTACGCCTCCGGCCCCATGCTCTGCACCCAGTGCGAGGCGGAGGGGTTCAGGCGCATCACCTACTTCACCGACCGTCCCGACGTCATGGCGGTCTACACCGTGACGCTGCGCGCCGACAAGGCGAGCTGCCCGGTGCTTTTGGCCAACGGCAACCTGGTCGACAGGGGCGACCTCCCCGACGGGCGCCACTTCGCCGTCTGGCACGACCCCTTCAAAAAGCCGAGCTACCTCTTTGCCGTGGTGGCCGGGGACCTGGTCCACATCGCCGACCGCTTCACCACCATGAGCGGCCGCGCGGTGCAGCTCGAGATCTACGTGGAGGAGCGCAACAAGGACAAGTGCGAGCACGCCCTCAGGTCACTGATGCGCGCCATGCGCTGGGACGAGGAAAAGTTCGGCCGCGAGTACGACCTGGACACCTACATGGTGGTGGCAGTGGACGACTTCAACATGGGGGCGATGGAGAACAAGGGACTGAACGTGTTCAACTCCCGCTACGTGCTGGCCAGCCCGGAAAGCGCCACCGACGACGACTACGAGGCCATCGAGGAGGTAATCGGGCACGAATACTTCCACAACTGGACCGGCAACAGGATCACCTGCCGCGACTGGTTCCAGCTCTCGCTGAAGGAAGGGCTCACCATCTTCCGGGACCAGGAATTCTCCGCCGACATGCAGTCGCGCCCGGTGAAGAGGATCGCCGACGTGAAGAGCCTGCGCAGCGCGCAGTTTGCCGAGGATGCCGGCCCCCTGGCCCACCCGGTGCGCCCGGAGTCCTACGTGGAGATCAACAACTTCTACAGCATGACCGTGTACCACAAGGGGGGCGAGGTGATCCGGATGCTGCAGACCCTTCTGGGGCGCGAGGCGTTCCGGGCGGGCATGGACCTCTACTTCGAGCGCCACGACGGGCAGGCCGTGCGGGTCGACGAGTTCGTGCAGGCGATGGCGGACGCGGGCAAGCGCGACCTGTCCCAGTTCATGCTCTGGTACGACCAGGCCGGCACCCCGGTCCTGACCGTCAGCGACGACTACCGCCCCGAATCCGGCAGCTACACCCTCACCGTGACCCAGAGCTGCCCCTCCACCCCGGGCCAGCCCGAGAAGAAGCCCTTCCACATCCCGCTCGCCATGGGGCTTTTGGACCGGGACGGCAACGAGCTGCCGCTCCAGCTGGCCGGAGAGGCGGCGGCGGCCGGCACCTCCCGGGTCCTGGAACTCAGGGGGGAGACGGAAACCTTCACCTTCGCCGGGATCAAGGAGCGCCCGGTGCCGTCGCTTCTGCGCAACTTCAGCGCGCCGGTCAAGCTCCAGTACCCCTACAGCGACGAGGACCTGAACCTCCTGATGACCCGCGACAGCGATCCCTTCGTGCGCTGGGAGGCGGGACAGGTCCAGGCGGTGAAGCTGATCATGGGGCTGACCGGCGAGATCCAGGCCGGGCGCCAGGCGCAGGTGCCGGAGAGCTTCATCGAATCCTTCAGAAGGCTCCTTGCCGACGACAGCCAGGACCGCGCCTTCCTGGCCGAAACGCTCACCCTTCCCGCCGAGAGCTACCTGGCCGAGCAGATGGCGGTGATCGACCCGGACGCCATCCACCAGGCGCGCGAGCTGGTGCGCTCCACGGTGGGCCGCAGGCTTTGGAGTGAACTGACCGCCGTGCGGGCCGCGTGCGCCCCCAAGGCGCCCTACCGCCCCGACGACGGGCTCGCCGGCTGCCGCAGGCTGAAAAACCTCTGCCTCGCCTACCTGATGGCGGCGGGGGGGCAGGAAGCCATCGACGCCTGCATGGCCCAGTATCGAAGCGCCGACAACATGACCGACAGCCTGGGCGCGCTCGCGCAACTCACCAGCTGCGCCTGCCCCGAGCGCGATGAGGCGCTCGCCTCCTTCTACGACTGCTGGCGCGGCGACCGCGGCGTCATCGACAAGTGGTTCACCCACCAGGCCCTGTCCCGTCTGCCCGACACCATGGATCGCGTGCTGGCGCTTTTGGAGCACCCGGACTTCGACCTGCGCAACCCGAACCGGGTCCGCTCGCTGGTGGGCGCCTTCAGCCAGGGGAACCAGGTCCGCTTCCACGATGCCGGCGGCAGGGGGTACCGTTTCCTGGCCGACCAGATCCTGCGCCTGAACGCCATCAACCCGCAGATCGCCGCGCGCATGCTCACCCCCTTCAGCCGGTGGCGGCGCTACGATGCGCACCGCCAGGAGCTCATGAAGAAGGAGCTGGAGCGCATCCTGGCCGAGCCCGGCCTGGCCAGGGATGTGTACGAACTGGCCGCCAAGAGCCTGTAGTAATTCGGTACAGTATGTCGCTTAGCGCAAAAACGTGCCCAAGGGTCCCCCCTTTGCGAAGGGGGGGCAGGGGGGATTTGATCTTTGCTGCCAACCTGAAAACAAATCCCCTCTGTCTCCCCTTCACAAAGGGGAGGACGCTGGTTCTCGTGCAGAGCTTCGTGAACAGCAGGCGGGCAGCTTGATCTCGTTCCCAAGGTCCACCTTGGGAACGCAAAACCTCTCGGAAGCTCCAACTGCCCTCGGATGCAAAGCTGGAGCTTTGCGCCATGGGGGGTTCCCAAGCTGGAGCTTGGGAACCAGGAAAACCAGGAAAAGGGGGGAGGGGGATTTGGTTTTGGGGGCTGAGCCCCGTTGGAAGGGGACTGGCTCCGCAGGTGCCTGTCCCCTTTTGCTTACAGCCAGCGCTTCTTCTTGAAGTAGACCAGCATGCCGCCGGCTATGGTGAGGCACAAAACGAAGACGGCCGGGTAGCCGTAGGGCCAGTCCAATTCGGGCATCGCCTTGAAGTTCATGCCGTACCACCCGGCTATGAAGGAAAGCGGCATGAAAATGGTGGCGATGATGGTCAGCACCTTCATCACCTCGTTCAACCGGTTCGAGACGCTGGAGAGGTAGATGTCCAGCATGCCCGAGAGCATCTCGCGCAGAGTCTCCAGGGTGTCGAGCACCTGGACGGTGTGGTCGTAGAGGTCGCGCAGGTAGATCACCGTTGTGTCCTGGATCAGCTGCGAATCGCGGCGCTGCAGGCTGCTCACCACCTCGCGCAGCGGCCAGAACACCTTGTGCAGGAAGAGCAACTGGCGCTTGAGCCCGTAAATGGCCTGGACCGTCGCCGTGGTGGGGTTGTCGATCAGCTCGTCCTCGATGTCCTCGATCCGGTCCGCCAACTGCTCCAGTACCAGGAAGTAGTGGTCAACGATCACGTCCAAAAGGGCGTGCAGCAGTAAATCCGGCCCCATGGCCCGCAGCCTCGCCTTCTCGTTGGCCAGGCGGGCGCGCACCTGTTCGAACACATCCCCTTCCAGCCCTTCCTGAAACGAGATCAGGTAGTTGCGCCCCAACACCAGGCTCACCTGCTCGCTCTTGATCTCCGCGCTCTCTTCGTCGAGAGCGATCATCTTCAGCACGACGTAGAGGTACTCTCCGTAGTCGGCCGCCTTGGGGCGCTGGTCCGTGGCGAGGATGTCTTCCAGGACCAGCGGGTGGATGCCGTAGCAGCTGCCGAAGTGCCGCAACACCTCGAGGTCGGACAGCCCCTCCACGTTGACCCAGGTTACCCCCGGCGCGCCCTTCTTGATCAGGCATTGATCCAGCGTGCCGACCGGGTGCTTCTCCAGGTGGGTCTCGTCGTAGAAGACCATGTCGACCCGGGTGGCGCCAGCCTTGTCGCGCCCCATGTGGATCAGCGTCCCCGGGGCCAGCCCCGCTTTCTTCGACCGCTTCCGTATCGACGTCATAGGCCCGCGAGCCTCATGATGCGGTCCCACTCATCCTTGCGCACCGGCTGGATCGACAGGCGGCTGCGGTTCAAGAGGGCCATCCCGCCCAGTTCCGGGATGGTCTTCAACTCGGACAGGGTCACCGGCCGCGGCAGCTCGCGCACGAAGCGCACGTCGACCATGTACCAGGTCGGCTTGTCCGGGGCGCTCTTGGGATCGAAGTACTTGCTGTTGGGATCGAAGGCGGTGAAGTCCGGGTAGCCGCTTCTCACCACCTCGGCGATGCCGACCACGCCCGGTTCGGCCACGTTGCTGTGGTAGAAGAGCACCTGGTCGCCGACCTGCACCTGGTCGCGCAGGAAGTTGCGCGCCTGGAAATTGCGGACGCCGTCCCAATGCTCGGTGGCGTCGGGGCGGCTTTTGAGATCATCGAGGGAGAAGCTGGAGGGTTCGCTCTTGAAGAGCCAGTAGTTGGGCATGTCGGTTCCTTTTGTCATCATCCCCCTCTCCCTTTGGGAGAGGGCCGGGGTGAGGGCGTCGCACTATGCAAACCAGCATCCGGGCATCTCCCTCACCCGGCCTCCGGCCACCCTCTCCCAAAGGGAGAGGGGTACGGTGCCGGCTTACCGATGCGGGTACGCCTTCTTATGCTTTCTCTTCTTATGCAACACTTTCAACAACTCATCCGCCGTCAGCGCGTTCAGCACGTCATCCCGCTCCAGCCAGCCGCGCTGGGCGACCGAGATCCCCCAGGGGAGGGTCTCGAACTGGATCTTGGCGTGGGTGTCGGTATTGATGGCGATCTTGACGCCCAGCTCCTTGGCGCGGCGCACGTAGCGGTCTTCCAGGTCCAGCCGCAGCGGGTACGCGTTGATCTCCATCGCCGTCCCCGTCTCCCTGGCCACCTGGAGCACCTCTTCCATGTCCAGCTGGTATCCCTCCCGTTCCCCGATGATCCGTCCGGTGGGATGGGCGATGATGTGCACGTACGGGTTCCTCATGGCGGCCACGATGCGCGCGGTCATCACCTCCTTGGAGTTGCTGAAGCCGGAGTGGATCGACGCCACCACCACGTCGAGATCTTTCAGGACGTCATCCGGAAAATCGAGAGTGCCGTCGCCGCGGATGTCCATCTCGGTGCCGTGCAGCACCCGGAAACCCTTCAGCTCGCGGTTCAACCCGGCGATCTCCGCCTGCTGCTCCCGGATTCGCTCCACCGTCAGGCCCCGCGCCACCCCCAGCCCCTGGGAATGGTCAGTGACAGCGATATAGGAAAACCCGTGCAGGCGCGCCGCCTCCACCAGCTCGGCGATGCCGTGGGCTCCGTCGCTCCAGCGGGAATGGACGTGCAGGTCCCCGAGTATCTGCTCCCGGGTCACCAACTGCGGCAGTTTTCCCGCCTGCGCCGCCTCGATCTCGCCGCGGTCTTCGCGCAGGACCGGGGGCACGAAGGGGAGCTCGAGCAGGCGGTAGACATCCTCCTCGTTCTCGCCCCCCAGGCGCACGTTGTCCTCCTCCCGGAAGATGCCGTACTCGTTGATCTTCATCCCGCGCTTCTGCGCCATCTCCCGCAGCCGGACGTTGTGGGCCTGGCTTCCGGTCAGGTAGGCGAGGGCAGCGCCGTAGGAAGCGGGCTCGACCACGCGCAGGTCCACCTGCACCCCTTCCCGGATGGTGACGCTGGCCCTGGTCGGGCCGCGCATGATCACGTCGTGCACCTGGGTCAGGTTCAGGAACGCCTCCATGACGCTGGCGGGGTCGGGGGAGGTAGCCACGATATCGATGTCCTTGATGCTGTCGCGCCGGCGCCTGATGCTTCCGGCCACCTCGATCCGCTCCAGGGGCGCCATCTGTTTGAGGGCCGCCACCAATTCCTCCGCCGCCGGCAGCATCCGTCCCAGCGGCTGTCGCTCCCGCCCCCGCTTCACCGCCTGGATCCCTTTCAGGATGTTCTCCTCGGTCTTCTCCTTGATCCCCTTGATGCCGCTCAGGCGGTGGTCCCGGGCCGCCTGTTCCAGCTCTTCGAGGCTGGTGATCTGCAGCGCCTCGTAGATCGCCTTCGCCGTCTTCGGCCCCAGGTCGGGTACCGCCAGCAGGGTGAAGACCCCGGCGGGCACCTCCTTCTTCAACTGCTCGTAGTAGGCCGTAGTTCCGGTCTGCAGGTACTCCTCGATGCGCGCGGCCAAGTCCGCCCCCACCCCCGGGATTTCCAGGAGCTCCTTGTGCGACATCTGGGCCAGGTCCCGGTTCAGCCCTTCCAGGTTGAGGGCGGCCCGTCGATAGGCCCTGATCTTGAAGACGTTGTCCTGCCGGATGTCCATGATGTCTGCTATCTCATCGAACATCCTGGCGATTTCCCGGTTCTTCATGGCATCCCCCGGTCAGAGGAGGGACTGGCTCCGTTAGGTGCCTGTCCCTTTAGCGGAACGCTCCTTTCAGCTCAGCCACCAAGGGGACAGGCACCTGGCGGAGCCAGTCCCCTACTTCCCCGCCTGATCCCCCCAGAGTTCCTTGAGCCTGTGGTCCCGGCCGCAGCTCAGGCGGTAGTAAGAATACCGCAGCGGGTTCTTCTTGTAATAGTGCTGGTGATATTCTTCCGCCGGGTAGAACTGCGTGGCCGCAACGATCTCGGTCTGGATGGGCGCTTTCAACTGCCTGCTCTTCTCCAGGGCCTGCTTGGACTGCAGGGCCAAGCGGCGCTGCTCGTCGTTGTGATAGAAGATGGCGCTCCGGTACTGTTCCCCGACGTCGCAGAACTGGCGATCCTTCACGGTGGGGTCGATGTTGTGCCAGTAGCGGTTGAGCAGCTTGTCATAGCTGATCTTGGACGGATCGTAGAGGACCTGCACCGATTCCGCATGGCCGGTGATGCCCGCGGAGACCTGCTCGTAGGTCGGGTTCTTCATGTGGCCGCCGGTATAGCCCGACGTCACCGACACCACCCCCGGCAGTTCGTCGAAGGGATGCTCCATGCACCAGAAGCAGCCGCCGGCAAAGGTCGCCTTCTGCAACTGCGCCGCCGGCAAAGAACCTGCCATCGCCAAGACCAGCAGCAAGGCGGCCGTTACTATAGCCCGTATTTTCATTGTGCCTCCCCAAACCCCCTGTTATTAACGCAAAGCCGCGAAGGCGCAAAGTAAGGCAGAGAAGCACAAGACGTTTTAAAATATTAGATTTGCTGTTCTTTGCGCCTTTGCGGCTTTGCGTTAAATAAAGGGTTCCAAGCCTTCGTATCTTCTTCCCCCTATTTCGTCGCCACGAACTGCAGCGCGGCGGAGTTCATGCAGTAGCGCAGTCCGGTGGGTTTTGGTCCGTCGTTGAAGACATGGCCCAGGTGGCCACCGCAGCGACGGCACAACACCTCGGTCCGCGTACTGAAGAAGCTGCGGTCCGTCTCGGTCTTCACGTTTTCCTTGGCTATCGGCCAGGTGAAGCTTGGCCACCCGGTACCGGACTCGAACTTGTCCTCGGACTTGAACAGGTCCAGCCCGCACCCCGCACAACGGTAGATACCGTGATCATGGGTCGCGGCGTATTTGCCGGTAAAGGCACGCTCGGTCCCCTTTTCCCGAAGGATGTGATACTGCTCAGGCGTCAATATCTTCTTCCACTCCGCGTTGGTCTTCACTACCTCGTCAGACATGATGTAGCTCCTCGTTTCGGCTGAATAGACCTTGATACGGGAAGCGGCGTCAGCTTCGATACCTATTGCCGCCGCGACAAAGAACAAAAAACCCAGAACGAGTCTCCCATAGTTCATGGCGCAATCTCCTGTAGGTGACTGTAACATCTCCTCTTGCACAGCCCTTAGGATAGCATAGGCGGGTAAATATTGCATGACGGGCACCTGGTCAAGAAAGAGCCACATCTGCCGAAAAGTATCTTCACCTTTTGGCTTGAAGCTGAGGGGGTTATCCTGAATAATAGGTGACGTTGTCTGCATTGCTTGGGAGGAATACATGAAGGGTCTTCTGGCAGTCCTGATGGTTCTTATGAGTGCAACGGCTGCTTGCGCCGAGATCTACACCTGGAAAGACAATACCGGGACCAGGTTCTACACCAACAGCCTGCACGAGATCCCGGCGCGCTACCTGAAAAAGGCGCGGGTGCTCGACGTGGCGACCGGAAAACTGGGAGGACTGGCAACGGCACAGCCGCCAACACCGGCAGCACCAGCCGCTGCGGGCCGAAGCGCCGCGCCGGCGCCCCAGCCGCTCCTGGTACAGGCACCGTCGGTTCAGCCCACGGCAGCGCCGGAACCGCCGCACCCCCCCCAGGCGGCAGCCCCCCAGGCGCCGGGTACTCCTGCGGCAGCCGCGGCATCCCCGGCCGCACCGGTTGCGGAACGCGCACCCGCAGCCCAAAACTCGACCCGTCCCCCGGGGCGGCTCTCGCGCAGGGAACTCAGGGCCCAGAGCAGGCGCAGCAACAGTACCGGCGACGAGTGATCCCGTGGTAGCGGAAGGGACTGGCTCCGTTTAGGTGCCTGTCCCTCTAGCGGCACGCTCCCTTCCGCTCCGCCAGCTTACCCAAGTCCTAAGGGGACAGGCACCTGGCGGAGCCAGTCCCCCGCCAGCTTACCCAAGCCCTAAGGGGACAGGCACCTGGCGGAGCCAGTCCCCTCGAAAGCGGAGGCGGTAATGAAAGTCCTTGTTGCATCCATTCTGCTGTTAGTGGCCGGCACGGCCGGCGCCGAAGAACTGATCTGCCGGGGGAACATCGTCAGCACCCAGGGCGAAGGGATCGTGGCGCGCAAGCACCGCTTCGAGGTCTCCGACGTGACCGGCGACGACGTCCAGGCAGTGCTGGAGAAGTGCAGGAAGATCGCGCTGGAACGACAGGGTCGCGCCGCCCGCAAGAACCCCGGCGGCAATTTCACCCCCCTTTCCCAGGTGGAGCTGCAGTGCAGTAAAGGCAATGAAAAGATCGAGGTGCGCCGCACGATCCAGACCCGGTAGCGGCACGCAAAAATGCAGAAGGAAAGACGAGAAGAGAAGCCCCCCGCGGGCTTCTCTTTTTTTTAATTGTGATAGTATTTACTCTTAATTTGAATTTCCAGCGGCCACGTGCCGATAAGAGTACGGGGCGCGCTTCCCGTCGCCCCACCAAATCCCCACGATTCTGACGACTTACCTTCTTAGAGTTGGCTGCACCACGTTAAATCCAAAGCGGCACCATAGGAGAACAGGATGAACATTCATGAGTATCAGGCCAAGGAGATACTGAATTCGTTCGGCATCCCCATCCCTCGTGGTCGCGTTGCGCTCACCGCCGACCAGGTGGAGCGGGCAGCCAAGGAGATGGGGGGGCGCTGCGTGGTCAAGGCGCAGATCTATGCCGGCGGACGCGGCAAGGCGGGCGGCGTCAGGCTCGTGCACCATCCGGAACAGGCCCAGGAGTACGCGAAGGAGCTCTTTGGCAAGACCCTGGTGACACCGCAGACCGGCCCCGAGGGGCTCAAGGTCCGGCGCATCCTGGTGGAGGAGGCGGTAGAGATCGCCCGCGAGTTCTACCTCTCCATCACCCTGGACCGTAGCACGTCGCGCTACGTGCTGATCGCCTCCGCCGAAGGGGGGATGGAAATCGAGGAGGTCGCCTCCAAGACTCCCGAGAAGATCCACACCCTGACCATCGACCCGTTCCTCGGGCTCAGATCGTACCAGGCACGGCAGATCGCCCTGCAGCTCGGCCTGTCCGGGAGCGTCTGCGAGGACTGCGTCAACCTCATCCTCAACCTGTACCGGGTCTGCCTGGAGAAGGACTGCGCGCTGGTGGAGATCAACCCGCTCGTGGTCACCAGGGCCGGATGGCTCATGGCCATGGACGCCAAAATCACCTTCGACGACAACGCCATCTTCAGGCACCGCGAATATCCGGACATGATGGACTACTCCCAGCTCGACCCGCTGGAGATCAACGCCGGCAAGTACGACCTGGCCTACATCAAGCTCTCCGGCTCCATCGGCTGCCTGGTGAACGGCGCCGGCCTAGCCATGGCCACCCTCGACGTGCTCAAGGAGTTCGGCGGGGAGCCGGCCAACTTCCTCGACGTCGGGGGCGGCGCCACCCGCGAGAAGGTGGCCGAGGCATTCAAGATCATCCTGCAGGACGCGGACGTGAAAGGGATCTTCGTCAACATCTTCGGCGGCATCATGCGCTGCGACGTGATTGCCCACGGCATCATCGAGGCGGCCAGCGAGGTGAACTGCACCCTCCCCATCGTGGTGCGCATGGACGGCAGCCAGGTCGAGGAGGGCAAACGGCTCCTCACCGAGAGCGGCCTGAACGTCCAGTGCAGCGACAACCTCGGAGACGCCGCCTCGAAAATCGTCGGGATGCTGGGGTAACTACGGGATCATATTCGGGAGATAAGCCTATGTCCATATTGATCAACAATTCGTCCAGGATAGTAGTGCAGGGGATCACCGGCCGCAGCGGCCTGTTTCACACCCAGCAGTGCCGCGAGTACGGCAGCAACATCGTGGCCGGCGTGACGCCCGGCAAGGGGGGCATCCACATCGAGGGAATCCCCGTCTTCAACACGGTGGCCGAGGCGGTCAAGTACACCAACGCCAACGTCTCCATGATCTTCGTGCCGCCGCCGGGGGCGGCCGACGCCATCCTCGAATCGGCGGCTGCCGGGCTCGAGCTCGCCGTCTGCATCACCGAGGGAATTCCGGTACGCGACATGGTCCCGGTTAAGGCGGTACTCAAGCAGAGCAAGATGCGCCTGGTCGGCCCCAACTGTCCCGGCGTGATCACGCCGGGCGAGTGCAAGATCGGCATCATGCCGGGCCACATCCACAGGCCGGGCAAGATCGGCGTCGTCTCGCGCTCCGGCACCCTCACCTACGAGGCGGTCAAACAGCTCACCGACATGGGGCTTGGCCAATCGACCTGCGTCGGGATCGGGGGGGACCCCATCATCGGCATGAACTTCATCGACGTGCTCAAGCTCTTCAATGAGGACCCGGGCACGGAAGGGGTCTTCATGATCGGCGAGATCGGGGGATCCGCCGAGGAGGACGCCGCGCACTGGATCCAGGAGCACATGAAAAAGCCGGTGGCGGCCTTTATCGCCGGGGTCACCGCGCCGCCGGGTAAGAGGATGGGGCACGCCGGCGCCATTATCACCGGGGGCAAGGGGAAGGCGGAAGACAAGATCCGCACCCTCACCGAGTGCGGCGTAACTGTTGCTTCCAGCCCCACTAAGATGGGCGAGGCCATGCAGACCGCCATCGCCGCCAAGGGGAACGGTAAAAAGAAACCTAGCTAGCGATGATCTTCCGCTAGTCCCTCTCCCTCTGGGAGAGGGTGCCCACCGGGCGGGTGAGGGCTCTGCCGGGTGCGACAACTTGCCCGTGGCAACGCCCTCACCCTAACCCTCTCCCTGAGGGAGAGGGAACATGAAAAAGAACATAGCCGTCCGGGTCCAGCGTTAAAAGGGGCACCTCCCATGTGGGGGGTGCCCCTTTCCATTTCCTATCCGTTACCATCTCCGCTCACCGGTCCACATCCCCTCTCCCTCAGGGAGAGGGTCAGGGTGAGGGAGTCTTTTTACCCACCGGTATCCTCTCCTCGCAGGGAACCCTCGTCTGGCACAGTCCGCAGCCGGTGCTGCTGACCCCATACCGCTCTCCGACCGCCTCCGGTACCGCTCCATAGACGTAGCCGCGGCAGATTGCCTTGTCGTGTCCCTCTTTGGAAAGGGCTCCGACCGGACAGCGGCCGATACACGCCCCGCAGCTCCCCTCCCGGTACCACAGGCAGTTGGACCGGTGATCGCTCCACGGCCGCGGGCTCGGCTCGATGGCGAGGTCGGTGACGACGCTCCCCAGGCGATGGGCGATGCCGCGCGGGGTGATCAGGGCATCGTTGAGGCTGAAGGTCCCCAGACCCGCCGCGTAGGCGGCGTGGCGCTCGGACCAGGAGCAAGCGATCCCCACCGGGGTGTCCGGGTACTCCCGCCAGGCCGGGTGCAGCTGTGGCGCAAAAGCGCGGTAGCCCGCATCGACCAGGAACTGCACCACCTGGCGGCGCAGGGCGGCATTGAAAGCCTCCCCGTGCTGCCTGGTGAGCGCCCAGGCGCGGGAGGGATAGGTTGTCTCGCTGCGGTTGCTGCGGCGGGTCTCCCCGGAGATGGGGAGGGCCCAGCAGATCACGGTGGCGGGGCGCCAAGGTGGATCCTCCCGCTGCGCCAGTTCGGAAGGGGTGAGATGGAAGGGGCCGATCACGGTCTGGTACTGCGCGAACAGAGGATCATCCGCAGCCGCAAAGCCTATCAACGGCTCTGTGAAGTAGGGCGCGCCGCCTTCCGGGAACCGGTTCCCCGGCTCCTCCTGCACGAAGTCCATGATCATCCGGCAAAGCGTCTCTCTCATCCGTGGCACCTCCCCGAGAAGTTATCAATAGGGCCACCTACCTTATCACGATAAACACCGGTAGCCACATTTTTTTCCTGCTCTGCACGGACAGCATGGAGAGGCTCCGGCATGGCGCCGACGGTCTGTACATTATTTTTCTTAAATGCGGGCCGTTTTGTTTACAACACGTCTCAAGTACTAACGGCACCTCCCCGATAAGTGACCTGCACCAGTGAAACACCGTTCGGCAGAAGCGGCCCGCCCCCGCAGCATTGCAAGGAGAAGGAAATGAACCAAATCTTGAACGTTTACCTCAACCTCACCATCAAGACCAGGCTCAGCCTGCTGTGCGTCTGCTACAGCCTCTGCCTGATCGCCACCGCAGTTGCCGCCCAGGCCGATTCCCTGCTGATCAAGTATGGCTCCCTCACCCTCTTCATTGTTCTGGGCGGCGTCTTCGGCGCCATCAACATCTGGTCGATCAGGACACCGCTGGCGCGCACCATGCGCTACCTGGAGATCATGGCCCAGGGGGACCTCAGCGAGGAAATCGTGATCAACCGCCGCAACGAGATCAGCCAGATGCTTCGGGCCCTGCAGAAACTGCAGGCTTCCATGCGGGGGATGATCCAGGGGATCCAGCAGACCGCCGACCAGCTCGCCCATGCGTCCAGCCAACTCAGCAACACCTCCCTCAGGATGGCCGAGGGTACCGAGCACGCTTCACAGCAGTCCAGTTCCGTCTCCAACGCCGTGGGCGAGATGGCCGGCGTCAGCAGCGACATCGCCCTCAGCTGCCAAAAGATGGCCGACCGGGCCGGGAGCACCAGCACGGCGACCAGCAAGGGAGAGGAGACCATCACCCGCATGACCTCGGTCATGGGAGAGATCGAGCAGATGGTCACGGGCACCGTCGACGCCGTGAAAGCGCTGGGCAGCAACTCGGACCGCATCGGCGACATTGTCGTCGCCATCGAGGACATTGCGGATCAGACCAACCTGCTGGCTCTCAATGCCGCCATCGAGGCCGCGCGGGCAGGCGAACAGGGGAGAGGCTTCGCGGTCGTTGCCGACGAGGTGAGGATGCTGGCGGAGCGGACCACCTCGTCCACCCGGGAGGTGCAGTCGATCATAACTGCACTGCAAGGGGACGTGAAGAACGTGATTTCCCTGATGGAGCGCAGCGCCGGCAGTGTCAGAAACGGCACCGAAGACATGCAGCACTCAAGCCAGGCGATCGGGACCATCAAGGAGCAGATCACCCCGCTTTTGGAGTACGTGTCCCAGGTCGCCATCGCGGCGGAGGAACAGTCCGCCACCACCTCCAGCATCTCGGAGAGCATGCGGCAGATCATCGACGTGGTGCAGCAAACGGCGGGGGGCGCGCAGGAGTCCGCCCGTGCCGCGGAGGGCCTGGCCAACTCGGCGCGGGCGCTGCAGGACATGGTAAGCCGGTTCAAAGTGGCGGCATAAAGGCGATAACAATCTAACAGGGATAAAGGGGATGAAAGGGATAGAATCTATCCCCTTTATCCCTTTTATCCCTGTTAAACGTCTTTATCTTTGCCGGTCAGACGTGGAATTTGCGGGCGAGGTCGTTGTCGATGACGTAGACGCAGATTTCCTTGGCGCACTGCTTGGTGTACTTGAACTTGTCGGAGCTCAGGTTGTTGATCAGGAAGGTGACGTCGTCCCTGATGCGCTTGTCGTAGGTCTTGAAGGCCTCGGTGTCGAAATCCTTGATGGCGCGGCGGAAGTTGGCGTTCTCCAGGAACGGCTCCAGCACCTTCTCCTTCAGGTTGAAGACGTAGCGGTCGTGCAGCGACTGGAACAGCGCCGTATCCTGGGCGCGTTTCCCCTCCACCATGATCTCCTGGGTCAAGGTTCTGCCGGTGTACTCACGCTGGGTTTCCTGCCGGAACGCGAGCCGCGCCTCATCCTCCACCTTGGCGCCCAGCAGACGCCGCTCGATCCCCGCCAGGAACTCCTCGGTAATTTCCAGCTTCTCACCCGTGAACCGGCACACCTCGACGGCGCCCGGCTCGAAGTTGACCGCGAACATGTAGTGCAGGATGTCGCGCTCGATCTGGGCCTCGTTGTAGTAGTAGAGCGCCTCCTTCACCTCCTGGAGCACCACGTAGTCGTAGTTGTGCACCAGCGACTCCATGAACCCGTCCGGTATCGATTCCTTCAGCTCCTTGTGCCAGCGCGTGAAGAAGGTGGACAGGTTGTTCATGGTGATCATCTTGTCCTTCCTGGCGTAGGCGGAGTAGAAGTCGGAGAAGATCTTGATGGACTCGCGCCCCGAGAAGCCGTGGTCCCCTTCGTGCTCGCTCTCGGCGATGATTTTCTTCCTGCGCTTGGCGTTGAGCCGCTTCCTGTCCTCCTCGGAAAGCCACTCCGGGATGTGCCCGGTGTAGATCTCCATCTTCAGGATCTGCAGGTTCTCGTCGCAGTAGAGCCGGTACTTTTCCGGATCCCCGATCCACTCCAGGAGCGCGTCCGACTTGACGTTCATCCTGGTCGAGATGATCACGCGAGCGAAGTTGTGCAGCACCCGCGGCAGGAAACTGGTATCGATGTGCTTGCCGAAGATGTTGCGGTAGATCTCCACCTCGGTGTTCAGGTCCATGACGTAGGGGATGTTGATGAACTCGATGCGGTCCGAGAAGGACTGCACCCCCTCGATGCTCCGCTCGTCCTCGGGGTTCATGAGCGCGATGAACAGGCTGCGCACGTTCTCCTCGATGTCCTCGACCTTGTGGATCCCCTCGCTGATGATGTTGTGCAGCTCCAGGAGCCGCTCCGCGTTGTGGGACTTCACGTCCATGAGGGCGTAGATGCCGTTGTTGGTCTTGGCGAAGTTGGAGAAGAGGTATTTCACCTCGTTGCTGTCACCCAGGAGGAGGTCGATCTTCCGCTGCAGCATGTCGTTGGTGAGGATGTTCATCTTCATCGACTTGTCGCCCGGGTTGAACACCGTGATCCCCTCGCCCAACCTGCGGTTGAAGCGATAGGGGCGCACCTTGATCATCCGGAAGATGTCGGCAGGGTCGTCGAGCCGCGCCGCGAGTGCCTGGAAGATGGAGGTGCAGATGGTGCAGGGCGAATCGCGGAACACCCAGTCGTACTCCTTCTCGGTGAAGAGTTTCCACTTGAAGGAGTCGTTCTGGAAGACGTCGTCGAAGAAGGCGCGCCGCTGGGCCTTGTCGATCATGAGCAGCGGGCTGTCGTGGGACGGGCAGGGGACCTCGACCACGTCGCCGCCGCGCAAAAGGGCCCGGGTGTCGAGGTGATCGTGACTCTCCAGTTCGTACTCGTCGAGCAGGTGGGACAGTTTTTCCACGAAGGCGCTGACCTGGTGCTCCTTGAAGCTCCCCAGGACGCGGCGGTCCAGGTGCCACACCACCTCGTAGGTCCTCCCCTCGTCGGTGCTGGCGTACTCCTCGAACTTCATCAGCACGTTGTTGAGGAAGGTACTCTTGCCCGACCCCGGGGGGCCTTCGAATATGTAGATCTTGTTCTGGCGCGCCCCGCTCTTCATGTCGGCGACGTGGCTCATGAACCGGTTCGCGAACAGGCGGTCGGCAAAGAACGGGCGGTCGGAGTTCTGCACGAAGAGCTTGGTGGTATCGTACGGGACGAAGTTGATCGACTCCGGGTCCTCGGGGTACTCGTCGGTTCCGGCGTTGACGTAGCTACCCACCATGTCGTGGAAAAGCTGGAAGATGTTGCGCATCATCCGTTCCGGCTTCTCCGTGACGAGCTGCATGAACTCCTCGAACGACATGTGCGAGGCATTCTTGTGCTCGACGATGGAGCGACTCAACTGCTTTATGACTGTCTCTAGATCTGGCATAGCTTATCCGCCTGTCACAGTATCTGTCGGTTGAGGACCTTGTCCTTCATGGTGTACACCACCCGCTGCCACGTGATCTCCGGCTCTTCCACCCCTTCCCGGCCGGAACTGCCGCGCTGCTGCTCTATCACCGCCTCGCTGGTCTCCAGCTGCACCGGCGCCCCCCACAGGTACTCGATGCCGACCATGGTATTAGCGATGTATTCCGAGACCAGCTGCTTCCCCTCGAAATGGTGCACCAGGTAGAGCATCCCCTCCTCGCCGCGCTCCGGTGCGATCTCGATGTGCGGCGGATGGTACAGCGAGGCGAGCACCATGTCGCGGTAGTCGTTGGCGTCCCGGCTCTTGACGTAGTACTGCCACACCATGCGCTGCGGGTCGAGCCGCTTGCCGGTCACGAACAGGTCGTAGCGGTCGGTGAACTCCTGGTCCACGAAGTCCTTGATGAAGAGGTAGTCGCAGTAGTTGCTCCTGATCTTGAACAGGTACTCGTCCCCTTTGCCGGAGGCGGCATCGAAGTGCTTCCTCTCCTCGCGGTCCGAGAGCCGGTTGAACTCGTAGCCGGTCTTGCCCTTGTCACCGTTCTCCTTCAACTGGTACATAAGCCGCATGCCCAGGGCGTACGGGTTCATGCCCACGCGCGGCATGGAGGTCACGCCGGCGTGGACCCGGGCGAAATCGACCTCGTGCCCCTTGATGCGGTCGTCCACCAGGAACAGCTTCTCGTGCCAGTAGCTCGCCCACCCCTCGTTCATGATCTTGGTGCGGATCTGCGGCTGGAAGAAGATCGAGGTCTTGCGCACCACCTCGAGCACCGAGCGCATCCACTGGTTTTCGTCGCGGGCCAGGAACTCGGAGTTCTCGATGAGGAACTTCATCAGGTCGCGCCGCTCCACCCGCTTCACGTTCTGGCTCTTGGCGAAGTGCGCCTCCATTTCCGGGTACTTGGCGGTCACCTCGGCGAAGAAGATGCGCTCCCCTTCCTCCCGGTTCTGGGCGATGGCGTCGTTGTAGCGCGCCACCTCTTTCAGGTACTCCCCTACCGGAAGCTTCTTCTCGACCTGCAGGAAAACGTCGAAGTAGTAGTCCAGGCGGCTGGAAGTGGCGGCCTCCGGCGCCATGAACAGGGGGGAGAGTTCGTCGTGGTAGCCGACCAGGTTGTCGATGGAGCGGGCGAATTCGAGGATGTAGTCCACCCAGCGCCCCTTCTCGGCTCTGAGCTTCGCGATCACCCGCTTGTCCGAGAGCGCCTGGCCGGTGAAGTCGTATTCCCACGTATGCCGGAAGTAGAGGTTGTTCTGGAAGAAGTCTATGTGGCCCAGCACGTGGTAGAAGATCATCACGTTGAGCCAGTCCGGGTTGTTGTCGTTGTAGAACGAGATGGGGGGACGCGTGTTGATCACGGTCTCGTAGGGGTTATGCGGGTAGAGCTCGTACTCCCCTTTGCCGCGCAGCACCTCCACGTCGTGCACCCAGTAATCGTACAGGGTCGGAATCATCACCTTCGGGGAGAGCTCGATCAGGTCGCGGTTGGTGACGATATATTCGAGGCTCTCGTCGGTGAAGGTGAGCCCGGCGGCGCGCGCCCGCTCCTTGCACCCTTCCATGATCGCCTTGGTATGTTGGTTGATCAGTTCCATAACTGCCTCAGAAAAGCAGATTAAGATAAAGATTAAGAATAAGAAAACGTCCTAGATGCTGCTACCACATTCCCCCAACCGGCTTCACCTCTTAGTCTCAGTCTTAGTCTTAATCTCAGTCTTAATCTGTCTCTACGAGATGAGCCTCTTGATCCCCTCGATCACGCGGGCCTCTTCGGCGTCCTCGTGCATGATGTCCATACGCAAGAGGTCCGGCTTGTCGCGCAACAGCCCCGAGTTCTCCAGATAGCGCGCCACCTCGGTCCACTGCGTCCCCGCGTGCTCCGCGATGGTGACCCCCATGCGGCTCACGTAGCTTAGGATCTTGACCAGCTCCGGTATGGACTTGTCGCCGCCGGTATCCCAGTCGTCGCCGTCGGTGCCGTGGAAGACATAAATGTTGTAATCCGCCGCCAGGTTTTCCTTCTCGACGATCTCGTTGACCAGTTTGTAGGCGCTGGCCACCTCGGTTCCGCCGGCGACCCGGGAGTTGTAGTAGGTGTCGAAGTCCGGCACCTCCTTCGCCTCGGTGTCGTGCAGGATGAAGCGCGATTCCACCTGCCCGGCGTACTGGTACAGAAGCCAGCTGTAGATCATGACGTGCTGGGTCGCCACCAGCTCGGTCACCTTGCCCGCCATGGAGCCGGAGTAGTCGCGCAGGAAGAAGACCATGGCCTGCGGCTCGTAATCCTTCTCCTGGGAGAAGATGCGGTACACCTTGTCCCGCGGCGAAATCAGGAACCGGGTCGGGTCCATGTCGGCCGGATCGGGAAGGTTGCCCAGCGAGATGTTGGTCTCCACGATCTTCCTGAGCGTCGCCTTCTTGTCCAGCACCTGCCCGGAACCGCGGTTCCTGTCGGTGAGATCGTAGATGTACCGGGTGAAGGAGCGCTTCTTCCCTTTTTCCTTCAGGTTGGGAAGCTGGAACTGCTCGGTGAGCACCCGTCCCAGTTCGTAGGCCGAAGCGCCCATCTCGTGGGCTTCGCCCTCACCCTGTCCCGGCCCCTGCCCCGGCTCCTCGCCGGTCTCGCGCACCTTCTGCTCGCCGATGACCTCGCCTTCCTCGCCCTTGCCGCTGCCGCCGGTCGAGCCACCCTCGCCGGGAGGACGGATGGTCGGGTCGTGCAGGAACTTCTCCTCCTCGGTGGAGGGGACCACGACGATCTTGCCCTTGCCCCCTTTGCCCGGCTTGATCAGTCTCCCCACCCTGATCTTGCGGGGGAAGCCGTCCTTCTCGCGCTGCCGGTCCCGCTCCAGGAGCTCGTCCAGCGCCTTCATGTGCAGCTGGTACGGGTTGGGGACCCGCTCCTGATCCTGCAGCACCGCCAGGTCGTGCCAGGCGTAGAGGCCGCGGGAGAAGTCCGGGAACGGGCCGCGCCGGTCTGAAGTGGAGAGCTCGCGGCTCCCCGCCAGTTCCTCGCGGAAGCGCGCCTCGCGCTCGGGTTCGAGCCCCTTGGCCTTCAGCTGTTCGAGGTATTTTTCGGGATCTTTCATGGCATCGTCGGCCTTTTAAAAGGCGGGCGAATGATTATTCGCCCCTACATGGCTCAGACTCCCCTCGCCCTTCGGGAGAGGGGCGGGGGTGAGGGCGCCGGATCAAGCAACAATCTCGGTCGTGGCAACTCCCTCACCCGGCCTTCGGCCACCCTCTCCCGAGGGGAGAGGGTACCATTCTCTTAGCTTTCATCCTCTTGCGTGCAGAAATACTCGATGGTCTTTTGGGCGCAGGTGCGGCAGTAGCCCAGTTTTCCCAGCATGGTCACGATCATCCGGTCGTAGAGCTTCTGGTTTTCCTCGTTGGTGCGGTTGGCCAGCGCCCCGATCAGGCTGCCGGCGCCGGCGATGTCGGACTTGAGCCGCACGTCGGTGACCGCCTTGACCAACTCGAGGTTGTCCATGAAGTCGTAGCTCGGGTCCACCGAGATCTTCTGGCCGTAGATCTTGCGGATCGAGGTCCTGAAGGAGGCACGCTGCTCCTCGGTCTTCAGCCCGATGCGCTCCTCGACGCTCTTCACGTAACGCTCGTCGATCTTGAGCGCCTTCAGCTCGCCGGTCTGCGGGTCTTTGTACTTCCACATCCGGTCCGGACCGAGATTCTCGGCGTCGATGCCGATGATCATGTTGACGTAGTTCTGCACGTCCTTCTTGATGGCGAACGGCTCGTCCATGTAGGCGTTGAACATCTCGGTCATGATCCGCTCGCGGTAGAGCTTCTTGCCGGTCTTCAGGTCTTCCAGGTACTTCGCCCGCTCGTTGGGTTCCACCACGTAGTCGAGCACGACCCGCTCCAGGCTCCTGAAGACGTCGTAGGCCACCATGCAGCGTCCCTCGTTGGTCTCGGAGCTTTCCTTCAGGATCTGGATGCTGCGGCCAAGGCTCCTGTGCCCCAGGCCGCGCTGCCCGAAACGCTTGGTGATGTCAGGCTCCTGCCCCAGGGTGTCGATGACCTCGGCCAGCGCCTTGATGCTCTTCTCGCCGGCCACCTCGCCGGCGGCAAGCTTCATGGTCTCGATCGGGGTCAGCTTCTCGGACCTGGGGAGCCTGGTGAGCACCACGCCGACGGATGCGGCGTAGTTCAGGTTCGGGTCCTGGTGCAGCACTTCCTTGGTCAGGGTGGTCTTGGATTCGCCGCCGATGGCGTAGGCGGTGAGACCTTCCTGCATCCGGTAGTTGGTGTTGTGCGAGACGTAGCAGATCCTGCAGCGGTCGACGATCGGCGCCTCCTCCTTCTCCGCCAGGAAGCGGTTGAACTCGGAGTTGTTGCTGGTGGCGATGATCATGGAGTCGATGGGCCACTTGTAGCCGTCGATCTCTATGGCGCGGTTCTGGATCACGCCCAGGTAGACCTGCACCAAGTCTTTCTTGTTCTTGAAGATCTCGTCCGAGAAGTGGATGCCGCCCCCCGCCACGCGTGCCAGCGCGCCGCGGCGCAGGTCGAAACGGTACGGGTTGTTGGTATCCGACAGGTGCAACAGGCGCTGGATCGATTCCTCACCGAGCAGGTCGACGGCGGACGAGGTGATCTTGTCCTTGGCCGGATACTTGCCGGTGAGCGTCCCGAGGCTCTCGCTCATCGGTACGGGGAGGATGGCGATGCTCTCCAGGACCTTGTCCAGGTCGTTGTCGTGGTACTGCCGGATCTCGTTGAGGATATAGCCGGTGCTGGCCCCCAGGGGGCGGTAGTTCCGGTACAGGGTCTCGATTTCCGCGTCGGAGAACCCCTGCTCACCGATGAAGCGGCGGCTTTCCTCCGGATCGTCGAAGAGGTTCATGGCCAGGATCATCGGGTCCTCGTAGGTCTCCGAGTCGATCTCGCGGATCCGCCCGTAGTTGCCCAACTGCTCCATGTTCAGGAACCGGAAGCTGTACTTGCGGTTGCGCCCCTGCAGGAAATTGCGGTACTTGCCGCAGAGGAACTCCACGAAGAAGGTCTTGCCGTTGCCGGGCTCGCCGACCAGCACGAACGCCATCTCCTTACTGGAGCCACCTTCGGCGGCGTCTTTCACGAACGAGACGAAGCTGTTGATCTCGTCGTACATGCCGATGGTGTGCTTGCGTCCGGTCCGGAAGATGTTGAAGTCATAGGTCGTTTTGCCGTTGACGACGACCTTCTCGAAACCCGGCTCCAGGATCATCCGGATGATCCCCTGGAAGGCGTTCTCAAAAACCCTTTCTCCCGCCTTGACGGCGGCCAGGTGCTGACGGAGCGTTTCGTTCTTGGCAGTCATGGTTTCCCTCCGCGTGTTATTAAGCTGCGGTCTTCGTTTTAATTGATTTTGACATCCAGAAAAAATTATACGCCCCCGGCCTTTACATTTGCAAAGTCTTTACGGGAAAGGGCCGGCGGGCGGCGTCGGCAGCTACAGGCCGTGCCGCGCAGCCGTTAAGCTCGTTACTGCTGCGAATACATTAGAAAATTAGCAAATGAATTGTACCCACAGCTTTTATTTCTGCAACCAAGGGAAGAGGTATTCTGGCGCGTGGGAAAAACGGAGGTGGCAGTTGCGGGTTGCGCTTGACTTTAAATTTGCCTATCCTCTGTTACCATTTGCTGGTCCTGATAGGGGCGCGCTTTTAATTAGGATGAAGAAGAGGAGGTCAACATGAAGAAGAGAATTTTATGGCTGGTACTGGCGGCGGTGCTGGTGGCTCTGGCAGGATGCGGCGGAGGGGAGGATCGGCCGCTCATTGAGACGACGATTGCCAGCGACCCGGCTGTAGATGGGGATATTGTCGATGTGGCCGGGGTGCGCACCGTGTCCCTGGTGACCAGGGATGCGCTTCTGGGCGTGCTTGCGGGTGTGGACCCGGTAAACGACGACGTCTACCGCGCCTTCCTGAGCTTCCCGTTGACCGCGATTCCCGCCAACCATCTGATCAGATCCGCGACCCTCAGCATCGTCATCCGCAGCGTCACCGTGGTCCCGCCGACGGCGACCATACCGCTGCGGATCGAACTGGTCGCGTTCGATCCGCCGCTTGTCGGCAACGATTGGGACCGGACCATCCTGCTGCCGCTGGCAAACCCGGTCGTGGTGTCCGTCTCCTCGGCCGACGTCAATCGCGAGGTGAATATCGACGTGACCCCGCTGATGGACGAGGCACAGTTCCGCAGGCTGCCCGACTTCCAGGTCAGGATCATGCAGGACAACGACCTACTCACTATCGTGCCGGGCTTGGTCGAGATCGACGAAGAGACAATTGCGAACGAGCCGAGGCTGACGGTGGTCCACTTCTAGAAGTACCGGCTCACGTCGAGGTCGTAGAGGTACGGATCCAAAATGGCGGTAATGGTCTGGGGGGAGCCGGGTGAGCCAAGGGCAATCACCTCTCCCCCCTCCGTTTCCCGCCCCTCACGGTCGGCGATGATGCGCACCAGCGGGTTGTCCCACTGGGCCGGATCCTCGCTGTTCCCCACCACCACCGCGATATCCTTGTCGTCCAGAAGCAGCAACGACCCCACCGGATGAATCCCGACGCACCCCACGAACACCTTCAAGAGCGCCTGGTCGTACGACTTGCCGCTTTGCGACAGCATCACCCTGAGCGCCTTGTGCGGCGGATACGCGGTCCGGCCACTGACGCGCGAGGAGGTAAGTCCGTCGTAACTGTCGGCGATGCTTATGATACGCCCCAAAAGCCCCAGCTTTCGGTAACCGACGCGCGGGTAACCGGAAAAGTCCGCCATCAGGTGGTGTTCGAAGATCCCGGTGACGATGCGCGCGGTGAGGTCGTCGAGCCCCTTCAGCTTCATCACCTTCCTCACCCCGTACAGCGGGTGTTTTTCCATCAGCTCCCGCTCTTGGGGCGAAAGTTCCCCCGCCTTGTCCAGTATCTCCGCCGGCACGTCGCAGTTGCCGATGTCGTGGAAGAGCGCGGCGAGCCCCAACTCGCAGAGGTGGAACTTGTTCATGCCGAGCCGTTTGCCGACCAGCAGCGAGAGGATGCAGACGTTGGCGGCATGATGCTGCGAGGAACTGTCATGGGAGCGCATGGTGCTGAGCCCGAGCAGGTCGGCTTCGTGGCTGTAGAGCAGATCGATGATCTGCTGCACCACGCGCTTTGACTCCCGCAGGCGCAGCCTGCGCCCGGATGCCACCTCGGCCGCCACCTCGTCCATGGTGGTGAGGAGCTTGCGGTACAGCGGCCGCACCTTGTCTCCTGCCGACCTGAGCCGCTTGAGCTGCGGCGTGATGCTCAGCACCTCGTCCTCGCGCAGCACGTCGAGTTCCAGGTTGGCAATGCCGCGTTGCTGCACCGCATCCACCAACCTCTGGAAGCAATCCGACTCGTCCTCCTGCGGCTCCTGCAGCAGATAGACGAAACGCTGCAGGTCGGTGCTGGTGACGCCGGGCCCGAAGGTGATGCTCCCCAGGTGATGGCGCCGCATCAGTTCCTTGACGTAGCGCGGCCCCTCGAAACTCGCGATGTCCGGCCTGAGCCGGAACTCTCCCAAGTAGAGATGCCCCCCCTTCAGAATCAGCGCAGCGTCGTCCTGCTGCCCGCTGATGGCACGCAACACCTCGAGCAGGTTGCCCACCCGCTGCACGACGACCGCGTGGCCGGCACCGTAATTGACGGAGCTCTTGAGCAGGACGAAGAAATGCGATACCAGGGTCTTGCCCAGCCTCGCCAGTTCGTCTCCCGCAGGTTCCCGATCCACCTCAAGCACCATCCGACCTCACCTCGTCCCGCCCCGGTTTCTTTCCCGCGCCGCATGAGAGGCGATCGCCTGATCCAGCATGGTCCGGACCTCGCCTCCCTTTTTCTGTCCGCGCGCCTCTTCCAGAAGCTCCAGGGCCGCCCTGCTGCGGATCCGTCCCAGCCCCAGGACCGCCAGTTGCACCGACTCCTTCTCGTTCCCCTTCTGGAACCAGTAGCGCTTCAGGAGCTGCTCGCGCAGCAGGGGAAGGACGCTCTCCTGCCCCAACTCACCCAGCGCCAGGAAAATCTCCTTCTTCTCTTCCAGCGGACGCTCCTGGAAGTCCTCGCCCCCGGCCAGCGCCATGACCGGCTTCAGCGCGAAAGGAAGCCTCTCCCGGGTCAGCACCTGCAGGGCCTTGATGCGCAATGCGCTCGACTCGTCCCGCAGGTACTTGAGGAGGTAGGTCTTGGCCTTGGCGTCACTGGTGCGCTCCAGGAAGCCCAGCACCTCGCGCCGTATGCGCGGCTCACGGTGCGAGATCAGCCCGAGGATCATCTTGAGGGCAGCCGGCGTCCCGATCAGGGAGAGAATCAGCACCACGTTGCGCACCAGGTACCAGCGCGGGTCGCTCAGAAACGGCTCGAATACCGCCGGCTTCTCCCGCCCCAGTTCCACCAGGACCTCCACGATCAGCTTGCGCACCTTGAGTTTTTCCACGCGCCCCAGGAGTTCGCAGATGGCCCGCAAGGACGGGATGCCCAAAATCAGCAGCAGCTCCTTCAACTGGACGTAGTCGATGCCGGCCTCGGCGCTGTCCAGCGCCACCTTGAGCACCTCGACGGTGGCGTCGGAGAGAATCCCGGCCAGGGCTGCGGCCAGTTGCTGCCGCTGTTCCGGCGCAGTGGTGGGCAGCTTCTGCAGGCGGTCCAGAAACCGCGCCAGTTTGAGAGCGTGGGGGATGTCGCCGGCGACGACGAGGCTGACGGTCAGGTTGCCGAGGATGGCGGTGAAGTCGGCAAAAAGCTCCGGCTCCTGGACCTCGCCGACGATGGCGGCCAGGATGCCGATCACGTCATCGAGACCGTTGCAGCGCCCCTCGAAATCAACCGCCTTGCGCAGCCAGGCCTCCTCCTGGGCGCTCAGCATGAGGAGGTGCTTGGGAATCATGCGCGGCGGCGGGGGAGGCTGTTGCGCGAGTTCCTGCCGGATTCGCTCCAGCGCGTCCCGCTGCTGGTCGGCACCCTCGGCCTCCCCCAACAGGTACGGGTCGGTGAAATCGTCCTCGGTAAGGTAGCCGATATGCTGGAGGTTGCGCTCCCAAAGCTGCGTCACCACGTCGTCGTCGCTGCTGGGGCGCTCGAAACCGACCACCCCGAGAAAGGCGACTATTTCCGCCGGTTCCACCCCCTGGTCGAAGAACAGGGTCCTGATGCCGTCGGCATGGAGCCGGCTCGCCATGCTCTCCTTGGGGTCTTTGTTCTCGTAGACCAGCGCCCCCTGGTAGCGCAGGGTGAACTGCTCGACGTCGAGGGTAAGCTCGCCGTAACGGGCCAGGTGAAACGCCATCTTCGTGCCCAGGTCGGAGATGAACCCGATCAGCACCGGGTTGTTGGGCAGATAGATCCTGAGCCCCTTCGACGTCTTGATCATCCCGAGGATGATCTGCGTCACCGAAGCAAGCTCTTCCTTGCCGACCTCCGGATGCTCAACAGCCTGTTCCATCATGCTCCTCGCCTGCGGTGCTGGTCACGGTCACGGGTTACGCCGGCCGCCCTAGCCTTTCCTGCTCCTTCATGAGCCCTCAGCATCATACACCCCGGCGTAAGCATACGCGTTCCCTCATTTTATGTAAAGATAGCCCCTGGGGGCGGCACCGGCGCTCCGTAACTTATTAGAAATAGCGCCCCCCAAACGTTCATCCTTGAGGCGCGGGAGAAAAGGGGCCTTGGTAGCCCCCCTCCCTTGACGGGAGGGGGACGGGGGTGGGTGACGCCGCAGGGTACGGAACTGATGGCACCTCGATGGCACCTCCCCCCCAAACTCAAGGGGGGGGCGGGCGACTGATTATTCGCCCCTACAGCAGCAACAGCGACAATGGGGTAAGGACTACCCGGGTGAGCACAAAAAAAGGGAGCCGGCGCAAGGCCGACTCCCTTTGGTTGCTGCTTGGGGACTGCAGGGCTTACATCATGCCGCCCATGCCGCCCATGCCACCCATGCCGCCCATGCCACCCGGCATCGCCGGCATAGCGGACTCATCCCTCGGCTTGTCAGCGATCATAGCCTCGGTGGTCATCATGAGACCGGCAACGGAAGCGGCGTTCTGCAGAGCGCTCCTGGAGACCTTGGTCGGGTCGATGATGCCGGCCTGGATCATGTCGACGTAGACGTCGTCGGCTGCGTTGTAGCCGAAGGCCTCCTGGCCGCCTTTCACCTTGTCAACGACGATGGAGCCGTCGACGCCTGCGTTCTGTGCGATCTGACGGATCGGCTCCTCGAGGGCGCGCTTGATCACGTTGACGCCGAACTGCTGCTCCGGAGCGAGCTCGAGGTTGTCCAGCACCTTCAGAGCGCGCAGGTAAGCGACGCCGCCGCCAGGGACGATGCCCTCGTCGACAGCCGCGCGGGTTGCGTGCAGAGCGTCCTCGACGCGTGCCTTCTTCTCTTTCATCTCGATCTCGGTGGCCGCGCCGACCTTGATCACGGCAACGCCGCCGACCAGCTTGGCCAGACGCTCCTGGAGCTTCTCACGGTCGTAGTCCGAGGTGGTTTCCTCGATCTGGGCACGGATCATTTTGACGCGGCCCTGGATGTCGGCTTCCGCACCGTAGCCGTCGATGATGGTGGTGTTGTCCTTGTCGACGGTGATCTTCTTGGCGTTACCCAGCATGTCGATGGTGGTGTTCTCGAGCCTGAAACCGACTTCCTCGGAGATCACCTTGCCGCCGGTCAGGATGGCGATGTCTTCCAGCATGGCCTTGCGGCGGTCGCCGAAGCCCGGGGCCTTGACGGCGCAGACGTTCAGGACGCCGCGCAGCTTGTTGACCACCAGGGTAGCCAGGGCCTCGCCCTCGATGTCCTCGGCGATGATGAGCAGCGGACGGCCGGACTTGGCGGTCTGCTCGAGAACCGGGAGGAGGTCCTTCATGTTGGAGATCTTCTTGTCGTGGATCAGGATGGCGACGTTGTCCATAGCCGCTTCCATGCGCTCAGGATCGGTCACGAAGTACGGAGAGAGGTAGCCGCGGTCGAACTGCATGCCCTCGACGGTCTCAAGGGTGGTCTCCATCGCTTTGGCTTCCTCGACGGTGATGACCCCTTCCTTGCCGACCTTCTCCATGGCCTGGGCGATGATGTCGCCGATGGTCTTGTCGTTGTTGGCGGAGATGGTGCCGACCTGCGCGATTTCCTTGTGGTCCTTGATCGGCTTGGAGATGTTCTTCAGTTCGGCGACCAGCACTTCGACGGCCTGGTCCAGACCGCGCTTGATCTCCATCGGGTTGTGACCGGCAGCGACCAGCTTGGCGCCCTGACGGTAGATGGCCTGGGCCAGCACGGTAGCAGTGGTGGTGCCGTCACCGGCGACATCGGAGGTCTTGGAGGCAACTTCCTTCACCAGCTGCGCACCCATGTTCTCGAACTTGTCGTCCAGCTCGATTTCCTTGGCGACGGTAACGCCGTCCTTGGTGATGAGCGGTGCGCCGTAGGATTTCTCGATGACGACGTTGCGCCCTTTAGGCCCCAGGGTCACTTTAACCGCATCTGCCAGGGTGTTGACACCTTTAAGGATGCAGTTGCGTGCGTCCTGGTCGAATTTGATGATCTTTGCTGCCATATCAAATATCCTCCTTGAAATTTATAGTATTCGATTACTTCTCGAGAACGCCGAGGATGTCGTCCTCGCGCATGATCAGGAAATCCTCGCCTTCCAGCTTCACTTCGCTCCCTGCGTATTTGCCGAACAGCACCTTGTCGCCCACCTTCAGATCGATCGGGTACACCTTGCCGTCCTCGCCCCTCTTCCCGTTGCCCACTGCCACGACTTCGCCCTGCTGCGGCTTTTCCTTGGCGGTTTCCGGGATATAAAGCCCACCGGCGGTCATGGTAGCTTCCTCAACCCTCTTCACGATGATACGGTCCTGCAGCGGTCTAAGATTCATGCTTTCCTCTCCTTTCTTGAGATGCATCGATCTCTTGATATTGAAAAAAATATTAGCACTCAAAACTGCTGAGTGCTAAATGCCTGCTAAATATAAACAGCATGACCCTAAAAATCAAGGGCGGTCTGCAAAATAATTTTCCTGCAGCTATCCCCCTGTTACCACTTCCTTTTTGCCAGTTCCTCGGCGTAAAACTTCTGGTACAGGATCTCCCAGTCGCGGCTCCCCGGCACCTTGGCCTGGCTGTAGGAGGCGAGCTTCGCACGCACGGCCTGGTCCACCTGTTCCATGATGGAGAAGAATCCGGAGATGGAGTCCTTGATCGAGTCGAGCGCCCGGCGCTCGTCCGGGAAGTCGGCGAGGTCGTCGTTGTAGAGCTTGTCGTAGATCTTATGGGCAATATGGGAAATGCGGTCTTCCGAGATGTGCATGGTCTCTCCTTAGATGGCGTACCGGCCTGGCGCCGGTCCGGCGGGGCGGTCGGTCACAGGACGATCTTCCTCTCCTTGGCCAGCTTGTCCTTGATCATCTTGAGCATCTTGTGCCGGTCGATCCCCTGACCACCCACCGCCTTGAGCGTCTGCTCCAAGAGCGTCTCGGCGTCGCGCTCCAGGTCCTCCTCCTGCTTGATGTCCTTGGCGATGGCGGCCTTGATCCCGGCCAGCACCGCGCCGCGTCCCTGTTTCTGCTGCACCAGCTGAGCGCGCTCCAGGTCTCCCAGCACCTTCTCCGCCAGGCGCGCGATCTGTTCTTCCTTAAGACGCATCTTGCCTCCCGTTTATTAAAGGGTTTCGGTTCCGCGCATTGTACGTCAACCGGTCAAAATTGCAACAGTTTTGGGAACTGCATGAACGGGTTTGTCATTAAAGAAAACAAGGTTGATTTCTCATAAGCACGGATCTACAATACAGCCACTAACACGCTCTCTCTGCCATGCCCGTGATGGTTATTAACGCCCCTGCGGAATAATTTATTGTACGGGAGCCTGTTTCGACCGTGGTGTGCTGCCCCATTGCGCGGGAATTGCCTAAAGCGGTCTACAGGAGCCCACCTGAATGGGAACTCGCTGTGAGGCCCCCCAACCAAACGACAGGGCGGAGAGAGCTGCAATAAGAAATTAGGGGATCCGGCAACGGTCCCCTTTTTTTCGTCTTGCGCTCCAGGTCCTACGGATATATAGCAATGGATGGCTCGCCACTCCCTGCATCCATGGTTCCGGAGGCACGCATGACTCCCCATTTCCTCCCCACCCTGGTGAACCCTCCTTTCGGAGACCCGGGCGTGTACGTCGACTTCCAGTTTGCCCGGAGGGCGATCCTCTTCGACCTGGGCGAGATGCACCGGCTCGGTCCCCGCAAGATCCTGCGCCTGAGCGACGTCTGCATCTCCCACACCCACATCGACCACTTCATCGGCTTCGACCTCATGCTGCGCATCATGCTTGGGCGCGACATGGCGCTGCGCCTGTTCGGCCCCCCGGGGATCCTGCAGCAGGTCGAACATCGCCTGGCTTCCTACAGTTGGAACCTGATCCAGAGCTACCCCACCGAATTCGTCATCACCGTCACCGAACTGCACCCCGACGGCAGCGGGGTCCGCGCGCGCTTCAGTTCGCGCCGGGTCTTCGCGCGGGAGGACGAGGAGACGCTCCGCTTCGTAGACGGCGTCATCCTGGAGGAGGAGAACCTGCGCCTGCGGGCGGCCTTCCTGGAGCACAGCATCCCCTGCCTCGCCTACGCCTTCGAGGAAAAGCTGCACGTGAACTTCATGAAGAACCACCTGGAGGAGCTGGGGCTGCCGGTCGGTCCCTGGCTGTCGGAAGTGAAGCGCGCCGTGCTGCGCGGCGAGCCGGATGACACCGTGATCACGGCATCGCTCCCGCCCCCAGGCGAAGGGCGTCGTCTTACCATCGGCGAGTTGAAAGAGAAGGTGCTGCAGGTGGTGCCGGGCGAGAAGATCGCCTACGTCACCGACACCGCCTTCACCCCCGACAACCGCCGCCGCATCGTGGATCTGGCCCGCGGCGCCGACTACTTCTTCATCGAGGCGGTGTTCCTGGACGTTGATGCCGAGCGTGCCCGGGAGCGCGCCCATCTCACCGCACGCCAGGCGGGTGAGCTCGCGCGCGAGGCGGGGGCGGCGCGGGTGATCCCGTTCCACTTCTCACCCAGGCACCTGGGCGCCGAAGACGACCTGCGCCGCGAGGTCGCCGAGGCGTTCGAGGGGGGTAATGCTCCCTTTAAAGTCTCCCCTCGCCCTCCGGGAGAGGGGAGGGGGTGAGGGCGCTGCATCAGGCAGGCACGATGGTCACCCTGCCATCTCCCTCACCCGCCCTGCGGGCACCCTCTCCCGGAGAGAGAGGGGATGTGGGTAAGATGTAAAAAGAAGGGGGACCCGGCTGCCGGGTCCCCCTTCGTATTTCTCTTTACTTACTACTGCGGCCTAGTCGAGCCTGAGCGCCACGAACAGCGAGGTGTCGCCCCTTCTGAGCAGCATCTTCAGATAGCCCCCCTTCTTCACGGCGGCGACCACCTTGCTGTAGTCCTTGACGCCGGAGATGCGCACCCCGTTGACTTCCCTGATCAGGTCGCCCTCCATGATGCCGGCCCTCTCGGCGATGCTGTCGGGCTGGACGTCGGTGACCAGCACCCCCTTCTCACCCTGCATCCTCATTTGCTGGGCGCGCTCCGGGGTCAGGTCGGCGACCTTGAGCCCGAGACGATCGCCGGTGACGGCGGCATCCTCGTCCTCGCCGCTGTCCTTGAGTTTCTCGACGGTCACCTGCAGCGGCACCTGCTTGCCGTCACGCAGCACCACGAGCTTCACCTTCTTCCCTACCGGGGTTGCCGCCACGCGGCGCGGCAGTTCCGCCATGTCCTTGATAACGTGCCCGTCGTACTCGAGGATGATGTCACCCCCCTTGACGCCAGCCTTCTCGGCCGGGCTGTCCTTCATCACCTCGGCCACCAGGGCGCCCTGCTCGCTCTCCATCCCGAAGGACTTGGCGAGGTCCTGGGTCACCATCTGCACCGAGACGCCGAGCCAGCCGCGGGTCACCTTACCGCTTGCCTTGAGCTGCGGCAGGATCTCCTTGGCCATGTTGATGGGGATGGCGAAACCGATCCCCTGCCCCCCCGCCACGATGGCGGTGTTGATGCCGATCACCTCGCCGTCCGTGTTGAAAAGCGGACCGCCGGAGTTACCCGGATTGATGGAGGCATCGGTCTGGATGAAGTCGTCGTACGGGCCGCTGCCGATCACCCTCCCCTGGGCGCTGACGATGCCGGCGGTGACGGTCTGGGAGAGGCCGAAGGGGTTGCCGATGGCCATGACCCAGTCGCCCACCTCCATCTTGTCGCTGTCGCCCAAGGGGGCCACCGGCAGGTGCGCCTTGGTGTCGATCTTCACCAGGGCCAGGTCGAGCTTGTCGTCGCGCCCCTTGATCTCGCCCTTGTACTCGCGGCCGTCGGAGAGCTTCACCTTGATGTCGTCGGCGTCCTTGACCACGTGGTTGTTGGTGATGATGTAGCCGTCATCGCTGATGATGAAGCCCGACCCCATGCTCTGCTGCTTGTGGGGTTGCTGGCGCGGCGCCTCGAAGAACTTGTCGAAATACTCCTGGAACGGATCCCCGCCCGGATGCTGCCGCTTCTTCATGGCCATGGTCTTGGAAGTGCTGATGTTGACTACCGCGGGCTTCAGCTTCTTGGCGAGCTTGGCGAAGTCGGGAGTGAGCGTCGCGGCGCCCGCGACGGTGGAGAAAACGGAGGAGAGAAATAGGCTAAACACCAGAAATCTTGCTACGATCGCTGCCTGCATGGCTACCTCCTGGGATTTGAGTACGGTAAAGCTAATACTGCACTTGGAGTTTGTCAAGCCTGCCTCAAAAGCCGCTCCCTAAACGAAAAACGGACCTCGTCCCGGCCGCTGCGGCCGGGGGAGGTCCGTTGTTTGTCGGACTGTGGATATGGCAGACTACTCTTCTTCTTTGAGGATGTAGCCCACGCCCCTCACGGTGTGGATCAGCTTCTTGTCGGCTTCACGGTCGATTTTCTTACGCAGGTAGTTCACGTAGACGTCGATGATGTTGGTGAAGCTGTCGAAGGTGTAATCCCAGACGTGCTCGGCGATCATGGTCCTGGTGAGCACCTGGTGCGGGTTACGCATGAAGTACTCGAGCAGGCCGTACTCCTTGGCGGTGAGATCGATCTCCTTGTCCTTGCGCCATACCTTGTGGGTGACGGGGTCGAGACGCAGGTCGGCGAAGCGGATCTCGGCGCCGCGGTCGAGCTCGCTCCTTCTCATCAGCGCACGGACGCGGGCCAAAAGCTCGGCGAACGCGAACGGCTTGGTCAGGTAGTCGTCGGAACCGGAGTCCAGGCCTGCCACGATATCTTCCACGGAATCCTTCGCGGTGAGCATCAGGATCGGGGTGACGTTCTTGCGCTCCCTGAGTTCCTTGAGCACGGAAAGACCGTCTTTTTTCGGAAGCATCCAGTCCAGCACGATCAGATCGAACGGCTTCTCCAGCGCAAGCTTAAGCCCCTCTTCACCGTCTGCGGCCGTGTGGACTTCGTACTGCTCCTCCTCGAGCCCGCGCTTAATGAAGCTGGCAACCTTTTTCTCGTCTTCAACCACCAAGATTCTCATGTTGATTCCCTCTCTTTTAAATTATGTCGACCTCTAATCGTGCCTGATATCACCATGAAGCCTGCTTAAAATCTCCGCGGCAGACTCCTCAACCGATTTGTTGGTTACATCGATAACCAGCCAGGCGGGGTGGGCTCGGTAAAAGCGCCGGCAGTAGGCGAGTTCCTCTTCAACCTGCCTGTAGTCGGCGTAGCTGCCGCGCGGGCTCTGCCTCAAGTTCCTGAGCCGCGCGCTGCGAATATCGACCAGTCGCTGCGTGTCGATAATGAGGCCTACCACCCGTTCCGGTTCTACCTCCTCCAACTCGGGGGGAGGATCGATTCCCTGGATGATGGGCACGTTCGCCACCTTGTACCCCTTGTGGGCCAGGTACATGGACAGCGGAGTCTTGGACGAGCGGGACACGCCGATCAGGACGATGTCCGCCTTGTGCAGGTTGCGCGGCTCCTGGCCGTCGTCCTGCTTCACCGTAAAATCAACCGCCTCCATGCGGCGGTAGTACTCGGAGTTCATCTCGTACTGCAGGCCCGGCAGTTTCTGCGGCCTCATTTCCAGGAACTCGGCCAGCTTGAACAGCAGCGGAGTGATCAGGTCCACCGCGTCGAGCTGCCGTGCCTCGCATTCGTTCCTGACGAACTGCGCCAGTTCCGTGTTGACCAGCGTATAAAAGATAATGCCGGGGAAGCGGTCGACCTCGTCCAGGGCCTTCAGGATGTCCTCGCGGTTCCTGATCTGCCCCACCCGGCGCAGGCGGACATCCACGTCCTTGAACTGGGTCAGCGCGGCGCGCGCCACGCGCTCGACGGTCTCGCCCGTCGCATCAGAAAGTAAGTAAACGTGGTACATCCGTTGTCACCCGAAAACTGCCGTACTGCCAAGACCTTACCGGTTTTCCCGTCAAACTCATTAGATATATACCATGTTTTTTCATTTTACGCAAAACTAAAATTTAATGGGAAAAGCTTCTGTAAATTCTTATCGGCAGATGCGGGAAAAATTTTAATTATAATTACGCCCTAGTTTTTTTGGATGTCAAGGTTTTCATTGCCATTTCCTTTATTTCTCTGCTAGTTTAATGCGGCTACTCGCAACCCCAAAGGAGACGGAAACTCATTATGATTACAGACTGGGCGGAAATCGCCTGTGACGTTCCGGCCGAGATGGTCGACACATTAGCTGACTTCCTGGTAGAGCTGACCGGTAACGGCGTCGGCGTGGACAACCTGCACCTGGACACCTTTTCCCTGGACACCCTCGAAGACACCAGCATCAAGACGGTGAAGGGATACCTCCCCCTGGACGACTCCCTCGAGGACATGCGCATCAAGATCGAGCAGTTCCTGGCCCAGCATGGGCCGGACTTCCCCGGCTTCGTCTACACCCCGCCGGTGATCACGGTCATCAAGAACGAGGACTGGGCCAACAACTGGAAGGTGCACTTCAAACCGGTGCGCATCGGGAAGCGGCTGGTGATCAAGCCGACCTGGGAAGAGTACCAGCAGGTCGAGGGGGACCTGGTGATCCAGATCGACCCGGGCATGGCTTTCGGCACCGGCGCCCACCCCACCACCAAGATGTGCCTGGAATCGCTGGAGCGGATCGCCTTTGCCGCCCAAGGCGAGCAACTCCCCAACCCGGTCCTCGACGTCGGCACCGGCTCAGGCGTGCTCAGTATCGCCGCCGCCCTCCTTGGCGCCACCGAGATCACGGCCGTGGATATCGACCCGGAAGCGGTCCGGGTGACCCAGGAAAACCTGGAACTGAACGGCGTGGACGGCGTCGTCAAGGCCTCCACCACCGACCTGTCCCAGCTTCCCGGCGGCTATGCCGTGGTGGTCGCCAACATCCTCGCCGAGGAACTGGTGCGCCTCTCCGACCAGCTCACCTCCCGCGTCGCACCCGGCGGCTGGCTGATCCTCTCCGGTATCCTCACCGAGAAGGAGGAGTTCGTCCGCGCCGGCTTCCCCGCCCTTGAGCTGGTGGAAAACCCGAGGGAGGCCGAGTGGTCCTGCCTCACCCTGAGGAAGCCGCTCTAGGCATGCGCAGCTTCTTCCTGGGCGACAACCCGGTCGACGCCGGGGAAGCCACCATCACCGGCGAACTGTACCGGCACATGGCGCGCGTGCTGCGGCTGAAGCAGGGGGCGGAGGTGGAGTTGGTGGATGGCGAGGGCAGGCGCCACAGCGGTGTCATCGAGGAGGTGGGGCCCAAGAGCCTCACCGTCCGCATCGAGGCCACCGCCGCCGCGCCGGTGGCGGAAGCTGGGCTGCGCATCACCCTGTACCAGGGGCTCCCCAAAGGGGACAAGCTCGACCTGATCCTGCAAAAATGCACCGAGCTCGGCATCGCCGAGGTGGTCACCTTCGACGCCGCCCGCTCCGTGGTCAAACTGCGCGGCGAGAAGACGGCGGGCAAGTTGACGCGTTTCGAGAAGATCGTGCAGGAAGCGGCGCGCCAGTGCGGGCGCAGCTCCGCCCCGCAGGTCGCCATCGGCGGGAGCCTGAAAGAGGTGCTGCGCGATGCGCCGCACACGGTGAAGCTGCTTTTGTGGGAAGGGGAAGAGAAGACCACGCTGCGGGAGTGCCTGGAACGTTACCAGGCGCCGGAAAGCGTGGCCATCGTGGTCGGCCCGGAGGGCGGGCTGACCAGTGAAGAGGTCGCCGCCGCCCTTGCCTGCGGCTTCACCCCGGTGACGCTGGGAAAGCGGATCCTGCGCACCGAGACGGCGGGACTGGCCCTGGTCTCGATACTGCAGTTCCACTGGGGAGACCTGGGGTGACGGCCGCGGCCGCACCCCCGTTTTCTTACTGATTGAACATGATCTTCCGCCCTCACCCTAGCCCTCTCCCTCTGGGAGAGGGCTAGGGTGAGGGCGTTGCAAAGTGCAAACTATCGCCGCCGGCAAAGCCCTCACCCGCCCGTTGGGCACCCTCTCCCGGGGGAGAGGGGCTAGCGGGAGGTCATCTCTAGTTAGGTTTTCCTTTAGGGGGACGGAGGGCTAGGGGGACAGGCACCTGGCGGAGCCAGTCCCCTAACGGAGCGCGACGACAAGCGCGGCTATCGAGACCAGCAGCGACACCCCCGCCACCGCCATGAGCAGCTTCTCGCGGGCCAGCACCACCTTCAGCGTCTTGATGGTGAGTTGCAGATGCCCCGAGGTCTCCAGGAGCGCCCGCTCCAGCTTCCGGTTCTCCTCTTCCAGATGGTGCAGCCTGGCCTCGATGCCGCTGGGCGACCCCGCCCCCATCAGCCTTCCCTTGGCGCGGTTGGCCATATCCATCACCACCGGCAGGTTCTCCATCAACCTGCCCCAGGGGATCCTGGTTGCCGCGATCTTGGCTACGCTCCAGACGCTCATTGTGCCTCCTTTATCCTTCAATCAGTAATATGTTGTAGTCCCTGCCCCGCCCGGTCCGGAAACCGCCCGCACAGTTCACCGCTTCCAATCCCCTCCCGCGGAGGGGGATGGTTAGGGAGGGGGAAAAGCCGCCTCGACCGCGCCGAGCTCAACCGCCTGCCTACCCCGCAGAAACGAGTTCGACGAACCGGCGCGCGAAGAGCGGCCCCTTCGCCTCGTCCTCGTGCTTGAAGAAGACGAAGGCTTCGCTCCATCCCCTGCCCCGCACCAGTCCCGCCCACTTCCTGAGATCCTCCACCTGGTACTCCGGGCGTCTCAGCCGCAGGTAACCCCAGGTGGCCGTCGCCACGACCGGAATCTCCAACTCCCCCTCGATGTCAGCGATGCAGAGCGCGGCGTTGTTTCGGTGCAAGAGCGCAAAGACCTCGTCGTCCAGCCAGGAGCGGTGGCGAAACTGCAGGGCGACGCGGCGCCCCGGCGGGATCAGCGCCAGGAAATCGTGCAGCAGGGGGAGGTCCTTCTTCAGGCTCGGGGGAAGCTGGAACAGGACCGCGCCCAACTGCCTCCCCATCACCCCGGCGACATCGAAGAAGTAGGAAACCGGGTCCGACACGTCCCGCAACCGGTTCACGTGGGTGATGCGCTGCGGCGCCTTGAGCACGAACCTGAAGTTTTCGGGCACCTCGTGGCGCCACCCCGCCAGCATCGTGTCCTTCGGCATGCGGTGGAAGGTGTTGTTGATTTCCACGCTGTTGAACTGCCCGCCGTAATAACGCAGCATCTCCCGGGCCGGCAGGTCGCCCGGATAGAAGATCCCTTTCCATTCCCCGTATGAAAAACCGCTCGTTCCTATGTATAGGAGCATGGCTCGCCCCTCCGACCCTGGCCTCGCTTCGGCCACAGCATCATGTTATACAACAGGGTGCCACCTGCACAAGACATTCTAATGTAAATCCATCCTGCTGCGGACTCATAGGACGAAAAAAGGCGGGCTCCTCATAAGGAACCCGCCCGTCGGTCGGTAATGTCGGGATTGTCAGGAGATCAGTGCGGCCAACTCGTCGCCGAACGCCTCGCGCTGCCAGCGCTTCAAGAGCGCGTTCTGCGAGGAACCCGGCTCGGCAAGCGCCTCCAGGAGCGTGTTGTTGGCCACCAGCCCGACACCCAGGCCGAGCTGGGCCGACTTCGCCTCGCGCCAGATCTTGAGCCGCTTCACCTTCTCGTCCTGGAGCCGGTCCAGCACCGGACGGCGGCTTGCCTGCACCTGCGGCAGCTTGTCCTGCGGCAGGGCCAGCCCGTTGGCGATCGCCTGCAGCAGCCCGCGCCCCAGCCGCTCGATCAGCTTGGACGACATGGTGTGGATGCCGACCAGCTCGAAGTTGCTCCTGGGCTGCTTCTCGGCGAGCTCGCGCAACAGGTCGTTACTGAGGATCCGGAAGGGGGGGACGTCGGCGATGCGCGCCTTCTCGTCACGGAACTTGAGCAGTTCCTCGAGGACGGCCAGCTCGCGCGGCTTCATCTTGTTGGCGCCCTTGAAGCGCAGGCACATGAGCTCGCCCTCGCGTGACGGCGATCTCACCCCCGCCACCAGCTCGGATTCCTCCTCCACCCAGGCCAGACGCCCCTTAGCCACCAACTCGGCCTCGAGCTGACGGTACAGCTCGATCAAGAGAGAGGTGTCCTTCATGGCGTACTCCAGCATCTCCTGGGAGAAGGGGCGCTTGCTCCAATCCGCCTTCTGGTAGCGCTTGTCCAGTTCGACGCCGAAGCGCTTCTTCAAGAGCGCCGCCAGGCCGAACTCGCTCTCGCCCAGGAACTGGCTGGCGATCATGGTGTCGAAGAGGTTGACCACCTCGATGCCGAAGTCGCGGTACAGCGAACGCATGTCGTAGTCCGCGCCGTGGAAGATCTTCTTGATGGCCGGGTTGGCGAAGATCGGCGCCAGCGCACGCACGTCGATGGGGGCCAGCGGATCGATCAGGCGCGTCTCCGACGGCGAGGAGACCTGGATCAGGCAGACCTTCTCGGTATAGTGGTGCAGCGAGTCGGCTTCCAGGTCGAAGGCAAGCACCGACTCCTTCGAGAGCCGCGCTACGAGTTCATCCAGGGTCTTTTGGTCGGTAACGAGATGTGCCGCTGCGGGATTTGTTGCTTTATTCTTGTTCTGCAAATGGTTCCGTCCGTTTCTGCATCTATATATGCTTGCGAGATATTTGGCGTTTTGCGACCTGCTCTGGTCACGGCGACTGCGCCAGCCGGAAAGATTACAACTTTTTCACTTTGTGTACAAACCCAGATCCGCTTCTGCCGAAAAAATTGCCGTATTACCGTCCCGGGCCGATCTCGATCAGCGCCTGGATGGTGCGCTCCATCTCCTCCCTGGTGCCGATGGTGATGCGCAGGCCGTGGCGCAGCTTCGGGTCGGTGAAGTGGCGCACCAGGATCTTGCGGTCGTACAGCCCCTGGTAGACGCGGGTCCCGTCCCGGTCGGGAGGGCTCGCGAAGACGTAGTTGCCGCTGGATGGGATGACGTGGTAGCCAATCTTTTCCAGTTCGGCGCTGAACCAGGCGCGGGTTTCCTTGATCTTGGCCACGCACTCCAGGAAGTAGGCCTGGTCGTGCAGCGCCGCGGTGGCGGCCGCCTGCGCCAGACGGTCCAGGTTGTAGTGGTCGCGGATCTTATTGAGAGCCGCGATCACCTCGGGACGCGCGACGGCGAGGCCGAGCCTCATACCGGCGAGCGAATAGCTCTTGGAGAAGGTGCGAGTGACTACGACGTTGTCGAAGGAGCGCACCAGTTCCAGCGAAGTCTCCTCCGCGAAGTCCACGTATGCCTCGTCCACCACCAGCATCCCGGAGAGGCGCCCGGCGAGGTCCGCGATGTAGTTCTGGCTATAGGTGAAACCAAGCGGCGCGTTCGGGTTGGTCAGGAAGAAGAGCTTGGCGTCGTAACGCTCCGGGATCCCTTCCGGCTCGAAAGCCTCGGTCAGGCCGAAGGTGCGCACCTTGGCTCCCTGCACTTCCGCCAGCGTGCCGTAGTACGAGTACGAGGGATGGATGTAGGCGATCTCCTCGCCCTCGCCGGCGAAGGCGCGGATCAGGTTGTTGAGCACCTCGTCCGAGCCGTTGGCCATGATGATCCAGGAGGGATCGAAACCGTACAACCGGCCGGCCTCCTCGCGCGCCAGGCGGCTGGCCGCGTCCGGGTAACGGCGCAGCCCCTCGCCGACCTCTTTGGCGATGGCCTCGATCACCTGCGGGGACGGCGGATACGGGTTCTCGTTGGTGTTCAGCTTGATGTAGGAGGCGATGTCTTCGGGCTGGAAGCCGGGGACATAGCCGGCCATCTCTGCGATGTTTTGCCGCAGGGTGATCATGGCAACTCCTTTGCTGGCGGATTCGAACTGTGACTATAACCGGAATTCAATGAGAAAGTCAAAGGCCAGCCGCTAATACCGCTCCAGTTCCCGGTACAGGGTGGTGCGGCGCACCGGCGTGAAGCCCGCGCCCTTAATGAGGTCGATCATCTGCTGCTGAGAGATGCGGAAGCGGCACCCCGCCGCCGCCACCACGTTTTCTTCCAGCATGGTGCCGCCCACGTCGTTGGCCCCGAAGAAGAGCGCGACCTGCGCCATCTTCGCCCCTTGTGTCACCCAGCTTGCCTGGATATTGGGGATGTTCCTGAGCACGATGCGGGACAGGGCCAGCACCTTGAGGTACTCCACGCCGCTAGCGGTCTCGCCGCCCAGTTCCGTGTTGCCGGGCTGGTAGGTCCAGGGGATGAAGGCGGTGAAGCTGCCACCTTCAGCCTGCAGCTCGCGCACCCGGAACAGGTGCTCGACCACATCCTCGATGCGCTCCTTGCTGCCGAACATCATGGTCGCCGTGGTGGGCATGCCCAGTTGCGCCGCCTCGCGCATGACCGCCGCCCACCCCTGCCAGCCGATCTTCTTCGGGGAGATCTCGGCACGGACGCTGTCCACCAGGATCTCCGCCCCGCCCCCCGGCACCGAGTCGAGCCCGGCTTCCTTCAGGCGCTTCAGCGTCTCGGGAATGGAAAGTCCGGAGAGCTTGGCGGTATGGGTGATCTCCGCCGGCGACAGGGAATGGTTCTGGACACCCGGGAAGCGGCGCTTGATCTCGCGGAACAGGGTCTCGAAGTAGGTGATGTCGAGGGAGGGGTGCAGCCCGCCCTGCATCAGGAGTTGCGTCCCCCCCTGGTCGACCAGTTCCCGGATCTTGGCCATGATGGTCTCGTTGTCCAGGAGGTAGGCGTCATCGGCCTCGGGGTTGCGGTAGAACGCGCAGAACTTGCACTGGGATTCGCAGACGTTGGTGTAGTTGACGTTGCGGTCCACGACGAAGCTGACGCATCCCTCGGGGTGCATGCTGCGGCGGATGGAGTCGGCGATGCGGCCGACGGCAAGGAGATCGGCCTGGGTGAGGCACCAGAGCGCCTCTTCGAAGGTCAGGTCGGCGCCGGCGGCGACTTTTTCGGTGATGGTGTTGAGCATGGCGGTGGACCTGCGGCTTTCTTGGCTAAAGGGCAACGGGGTGGTGGACCCGGTGGACCCAATGGACCTGGTGGACCCGGTGGACGGGGCAGAATTTAATAAACCCGGAGCTCGCGGTAGAGGGTGTCGCGCTCGACGGGAATGCGGCCGGCCTTGCGGATCATGGTGACGATGCCGTCGCGGCTCATCGCCTGCGGGGTGTCGGCGCCGGCTTCGTGACCGATGCGCTCCTCGACTACGGTGCCGTCCAGGTCGTTGACGCCGAAGCAGAGCGCAACCTGGGCGATCTTCTCGCCCAGCATGACCCAGTAGGCCTTGACGTTGGCGAAGTTGTCCAGGTAGATGCGGCCGACGGCAAGGGTGCGCAGGTCGTCGACACCGCTGGTGCCGCTGCCGGCGATCTTCAACTGGGAGTGCTCGGGCTGGAAGGCGAGCGGGATGAAGACCTGAAAACCGCCGGTCCTGTCCTGCAGCTCCCGCAACTGGCGCATGTGGTCGACCCGGTCCTCGATGCTCTCCAGGTGGCCGTAGAGCATGGTGGCGTTGGACTTGAGCCCTGCCTGGTGCACCTGCTCCATGATGGCGAGCCACTGCGCGCCGCTGATCTTCTCGGGGCAGAGCTGGTCACGGATCTCCGGGGCGAAGATCTCGGCCCCGCCGCCGGGGAGCGAGCCGAGCCCCGCCTCTTTCAGCTTCTCCAGGGTCTGCGGGATGGAAAGCTTGGCGAGGTCGGCCAGGTAGGCGATCTCGACGGCGGTGAAGGCCTTGACGTGCAGCGCCGGGGAGACCGACTTGATGGTCCCCAGCAGTTCCAGGTAGAACTCGAAGGGGAGATCGGGGTGCAGCCCGCCCACCACGTGAATTTCGGTGGCACCCTGCTGCAGCGCCTCTTCGGCGCGGGCGCGCACCTCGTCCAGCGTCATCAGGTAGGCGCCGTCCTCGCCCGCCCTGCGGAAGAAGGCACAGAAGCGGCAGCGGTTGACGCAGATGTTGGTGTGGTTGATGTGGCGGTTGACGTTGAAGAAGACCTTGCGGCCGTTGCGCCGCTCGTTCACCGCCTGGGCCAGCTCGCCCAACTCGAGGAGGTTGGGGTGCCGGAACAGCAGCAGCGCTTCGGCTTCGTCGATGCGGGCGCCGGCCAGGACTTTGTCTTTTATGGCTGCAAATGTCATTGGTGGTTCTTTCCTTTCTTGTCAGACCGGTCAGACCGGTCGGACCGGTCGGACTGGTCGGACTGGTCGGACTGGTCGGACGTCGGACAGCTGTCCTCGCTTACTCGCCGCCCCAGCGCCGGAACAGGGTGTGCTCCACCTGCACGCTGTCCAGCACCTTGCCGACCACGAAGTCCACCAGGTCTTCCATGGTCTGCGGCTGGTGGTAAAAGCCCGGCATGGCCGGTACGATCCTCACCCCCAGCCGGGACAGCTTCAACATGTGCTCCAGGTGGATGGCGTTGAACGGGGTCTCCCGCGGTACCAGCACCAGGGGGCGCGCCTCCTTGAGCATCACGTCCGCGGCCCGCTCCAGGAGATTGCCGGCGTTGCCGCAGCTGATGCGGGACAGGGTCCCCATGGAACAGGGAACCACCAGCATGGCGTCGGGCGCCGACGAGCCGCTGGCGATGGGGGCGAAAAGATCATCGCAGGCGTAGTAGCGCAGCTCGCCGCCGTCACCCAACCTCTGCCGCAGTTGCTCCTGCACCACCTGCGCCGCACCGCCCCACTCCAGGCCGCACTCCTCGCGCAACACCGCAAAGCCCGCCTCGGTGATGAGCACGCTGACCCGCGCTGCCGAGCGCAAGAGTTCCTCGATCAACCTGAGCGCGTAGATGCTGCCGGAGGCCCCGGTTATGGCGATGACGAAATGGCGCTGCTTCACACCGCCCCCGCGCTCAGGGTATCCAGCAGGGTGGCCAAGAAGAGGGTCACGCTGATGTACCCGTTCATGTTGAAGAAGGCGGCATCGAGGGCGTCGAGGTTGCCGCCGCGCAGCAGGTGGTGCTCGTACAGCAGCATGCCGCAGGTGGCGACCAGGCCGGCCAGGAAGAAGGCGCCGAGCCCCAGGTAAAGATGGAGGGCGAGCAGGAACAGGCAGGAAACAAGGTGAAAGATGCGCGAGGTCCAAAGTGAACCGTTCAGGCCGAGCTTGGCGGGAATGGAGTGCAGCCCGCTTTGCCGGTCGAACTCCATGTCCTGCAGGGCGTAGAGGATGTCGAATCCGGCCACCCAGAACAGGACGGCAAACGCCAGCAGGAACGCGGGCAGGTCGGCGCTGCCGCGGATGGCGATCCAGGCTCCCAGCGGGGCCCCGGCGAGGCAGATGCCGAGCACCACATGCGCCAGGGCGGTAAACCGCTTGCAGTAGGAATAGAGGAGGATGAAGCCGAGGGCCACCGGCGACAGGTAGAGGCACAGCGGGTTCAGCATGCGCGCCGCAAAGAGCATGAGCAGCACGGAAAGCACGATGAAGACGATGACCGAGCCGCGCCCCAGCAGCCCTGCCGGGATGGCACGCCCGGCGGTGCGGGGATTGCGGCCGTCGATGTCGGCGTCGATGACCCGGTTCAGCCCCATGGCCGCGGTGCGGGCCCCCACCATGGCCAGCACGATCCAACCCGCCTGCGCCAGGGTGGGGAGCCCCTTGGCTGCCAGCAGCGCGCCGGTGAAGGCGAAGGGGAGCGCAAATATGGTGTGGCTGAACTTTATCATCTCCAGGAATACCTTGATCCTGGCGTACATCGTCATTTCTACTCCTGCCTGACTGCTCATGAGTTCCTTTCTCGCCCCGTGCTCAGAGAAAACCGTATTCCCGCCATCTCCGCTCAACCCGGGCCCTTACCGATGCATCCGGTTGCAACAATTGCTTCGGCTCACCGCCTTCTTCCGGGAGCTTGCCCGTGGCGTCGACACCGAGGCAGCCGTCCGGCGTCACCACCAGGTCGGCGGGGAAACGGACCGCATTCAGTGCCTGCCAAAAACCGTGCGCCAGGGTAAGTCCTTGCCCGGTCTCGTCCACGACCACCAGGAGCTTGCCCCGTTTCAGCCATCCCTCGCTGCGCAGGCGCTCCAGCACCCGGCGTCCCTGCCCGGCCGTCTTCTTCTCGATGGAGATGACGGCGCAGCCATGGAAGATTCCCTCCACCGGCATGACCAAGTCGACGATCTCCGGGCATTGCCGGCGCAGCAGCGGCAGCAGCAGCCGCTCGGCGGCCTTGGCCAGGTAGCAGTCCTCCATGGGCGGGGGGCCGACCACCGTCGCCGGGCAGATGGGATCTTTCCTGCGGGTGACGCAAGTGACCCGCACCAGGGGCACCTCTTCGCCGGCATCGTAGCTCCCGGTGTGGTTGCCGAAAGCGCCCTCGCGGCGGGTGGCGCCGGGGTCGATCACCCCTTCGATGACCAGTTCCGCATCGGCCGGAACCATCAGCCCGGAGTCGAGGCAGGGGACCATGGCCAGGGGCGCCCCGTGCAGATACCCGGCGAAGGAGACCTCCTCCAGCGGTTCGGGCAAAGGGAGCATCGCGGCCAGCGTCAGCGCGGGAGCGGCGCCGACGGCGATCGCCACCGGCATCGGCCGTCCCGCCGCCTGGTAGTTCTGGTGGTGGCCGAAGCCGCCGCTGCCGGCCTTCCAGCGGATCCCCACACAGCCGTCGTCGAAGAGCCGGACCCGGTACATGCCGCAGTTGCCGGCCCCGGTCCCGGCATCGCGGGTGAACACCAGGGGGAGCGTGATGAAGCGCCCGCCGTCACCCGGCCAGCTCTTAAGGAAAGGGTAGCTTCCCAGGTCCGGATGCCGCTCGACCACCTCCTGGCACGGTGCCTGGCGCACCAGGGTCGGAGCCGGCGCGCTCCCGGGTGCAGCTAGGAGCTGTTCCATCTTGCCCGTCAGCAGGGAAAGGTGTTCGACCTGGAGCGCAAGCGCCATGCGGGAGGGGGAGCCGAAGAGGTTGGTTGCCACAGGGTAGGGACTTCCCTTGACGTTATGGAAGAGAAGGGCCTTGCCGCCACCGGGAAGCTTGCTCTGCCGGTCGGTGATGCAGGCGATTTCCAGTTCGGAATCCACCTCCGCATCCACCCGATGCAGCTCACCTGCGGTGTCCAGCACGGCGAGAAAGTCCCGTAAGTCCCTGATGGCCATGCACACTCCGCAAACAACCTGAAGAGAAGGTTTTTAACACTTCCACCAGGCGATGACAACGTTTTTCTTCCCTTGTGCCCCCTCGGGCTCCGGGCCGCCCCCCGGCGGAAATGAACGGCTCCGGACCGCACTTCCTTTGACGAATGGCGGGAGCTGAAAGAGCGAAAATGGATATTTTGCATTGCCGTCGTTGTTAATGCTTGACAAGCCGAGGTCAATGCTGTTATATCTCTCCTCCTGATTGACCCGTCAGAGTTTCAAAACCGGAATGTAGCGCAGCCTGGTAGCGCACCTGCTTCGGGAGCAGGGGGTCGGAGGTTCGAATCCTCTCATTCCGACCATACTAGAGAAGGCCCCTGATAAAAATCAGGGGCCTTTTTCCGTTTGGCTCCGCCCCTCTCCGGTCTGGAGAAAACTTCCCTATACCTCGTCACTTTACGTTCATCCGACTCAAGTCCCCGTGCGAGCCGAACTGAGCAAAACACCGGTCGAAGTAGAATACCTCACGGAGCCCCTTGCTGGCCTGCAGTTACGAAGGTAATAATCTGCTGAATCGCTCTATTCTCGCAACAATCCTTGCGCCCGATCCAGTATGGCGACTGCCAGACCAGGCAGATCATCAGCCTTGCCTATTATATTGAAATCCTTTCGTACCTTGCCTTCACGCATAACCACCTTCACCGTTACCGTGGCTCCATCAAGCGCGTACCGACCAGACATGCGCCAGGCCCCCGGCAGTTCGTCGGCATCTACATAGACCAGATGATCCCCGCGCAACCGAGCCGACTGTTCCCGCAGTTGGCTGTTGACCTCTTTTCCAAGTGAGATGGTGTCATCATAGTCCACTTCATCCTGAAAGCTTGCTTTCAGAATCATGGGCTTAACGGTGGCTAGTGGAATTAGTGATTTGTCCGTAGCGGTCAACTGGCCGATGTCGAAGCTGCTGCCACTGGGGGAGGCGATCAGCGGTTTCTGGATGCCGCCAACAGACCTGGCCAGACGGGGCACCTCGTCGGCCACGTGCTGGAAAAGTTTTTGCACATCGACAAACTGGTCGTCCCGCAGGGCAGCCCCCTTCATTCCTTGCAGGATGGCCCAGGTGAGTAGCCCCTGGCCGTACTGGGTCGCTTCCAAACTCTGCTTGTCGGCGGCGGCTCCCATCAGCACATGGAAGCCGGTACGGTCCTTGAGACGGTCAAGGGAGCGGACCTGGTCGCTGGAAAGGGAACGTTTTTCCACCAGTTTCGCAACAGCCCCTCCTGCCGCGCAGGTATCCATCACCATGACCTGCTTAAGGGCTGGGATCAACTTGATCCACTCGGTCAGCTCGCTGCTGGAGACGCCTGATTGCCTGCGGACGACCGGATCGGAGAGGTCCGTGGTTCTGGCCTCGGAAGTAAGATAGTAATAGTCGGAGCCTTCGCCGGGGCTCATGACGCCGTGGCCAGCCAGGTAGATGACCAATACGTCGCCAGCCTTGGCTTTGTGCGCCTGGCGGAAAGCGTTTTCCAGGTTTTCGCGGGTAAGGGGCAGGCTTTTGAGGGCATCTTCGCTTTGTGAGTGTGAGGGGTAGTCGGAAAGGAGAGAGATATGCACCTTCTCAGCCCCGAAGAGCCGCCTGGCTGAGACGGAAAGCGCCTGGGCCATGTCGGAGGCGTCCTTGCCGGAGAAGGTCAGGTTCATGACTGGGTTCGCGTATCTGGAGACGCCGGCGACGATGGCGTACAGGGTAGGTGGCTCGATCTTGACGGCAGGCGGAGCGCGGAACCGGATCGGGTTGCCCCGGCTGGAGAGGTACCCCTCGCCGTTCCAGGCCAGCACCTCGATGCTGTTTTCTTCGCCGGGCTTGAGGAGCGATTCCGGTATCTCCACCGGTAGCTCTAAGGACCCGGCAGCGGGATCGGGCTTGGGGCCGCGGGCATCGGCGGCGATCTCCTTGCCGTTCACCAGCACCCGCACCCGGCCGATGCCGCCGCCACGGTTTTTCAGGTGGATTGTGGCGATAGAGCTGTGCTCCGATGGCGGATCGACCTTCATTTCCGGGAAAAGGGCTACCGAGGCAAAGGAATCGACCTTGCGCAGCGGCTCCCTGTTGAAGCCCATGATCTTGGCCAAAAGCGCGGGCTCGTAGTAGCGCTCCTTGAACTGGGACAGTGCGATAGGCTCGTCCTTGTAGACCCAGTGCAGTCCTTTCACCTCACCGCCGCTGCTGGCATCGAAGCGCCCTTCCTGGTCGACCACCGCCCAGGTGCCGTCGGTGAAGGAAACCAGTGTCGCAAGCTCCCGGCCCGTCTCAGCGTCCCAGAGCTTCGCGGTAGTGTCCCAACTCCCCGTCATTACCAGCCGGCCATCCGGGGAGAAGGCTACCTTCTCGACCAAATACGAATGCCCCCGGAAGGCGCGGATCTCCCGACCCGTCTCAGCATCCCAGAGTTTCGCCGTAGTGTCCCCACTTCCCGTCAGCACCCGGCGACCGTCAGGAGAGAAGGCGACGCTGTGGACCCAGCCCGAATGCCCCTGGAAGGTACGGATCTCCTGACCCGTCTCAGCATCCCAGAGTTTCGCCGTATTGTCCGAGCTTCCCGTCAGCACCCGGCGACCGTCAGGAGAGAAGGCGACGCTGTTGACATATTTCGAATGTCCCCGGAAGGTACGGATCTCCTGCCCCGTCTCAGCATCCCAGAGCTTCGCGTCATTGTCTAAGCTCCCCGTCAGCACCCGCCGGCCGTCAGGGGAGAAAGCGACGCTGTCGACAGCAGACGCATGCCCGCGGAAGGCACGGATTTCCCGGCCCGTCCCCGTCTCCCAGAGCTTAGCGCTTTGGTCCGAGCTTCCTGTGAGTACCCGCCGGCCGTCAGGTGAGAAGACAGCGCAAAGGACATATGCCGAATGCCCCTGGAAGGCGCGGATCTCCCGGCCCGTTTCCGTGTCCCAGAGCTTCGCGGTGTTCTCCCAGTTCCCAGAAAGTATCTGCTGGCCGTCGGGGGAGAAGGTGGCACCGTCGAGCCACGCATGCCGGAAGGCGCTGATCTCCCGACCCGTCTCAGCGTCCCAGAGATTGCCCCCATGCAGCAGCCGCCCGCCATCGGGAGAGAAGGCGACGCTGCTGGCACTGCCTGAATGCCCTTGGAGGGCAAGTATCTCACGACCCGTTTCAGCATCCAGGAGTTTCGCTGTGTGGTCATCGCTACCGGTGAGTAGCTGCCTGCCATCGGGAGAGAAGGCGACGCTGTTGACATTGTTTGAATGCCCTTGGAAGACACGTATCTCACGACCCGTTTCAGCGTCCCAGAGCTTCGCGGTGTGGTCCCAGCTCCCCGTCAGTACCCGCCGGCCGTCAGGGGAGAAGGCGACGCCTTTGACACCGGACGAATGCCCACTGAAGGACCGGATCTCACGACCCGTCTCGACGTCCCAGAGCTTCGCGGTTTGGTCCAAGCTACCCGTCAGTATCCGCCCGCCGTCGGGGGAGAAGGCGGCACTGATGACCCCGTCCGAATGCCCCAGGAAGGTACGGATTTCACGACCCGTCCCGGTGTCCCAGAGTCTCGCGGTCTCGTCTAGGCTCACCGTCAGTACCGACCGGCCATCCGGGGAAAAGGCGACGCAGTGGACCCAGCCCGAATGCCCCTGGAAGGCACGAACCTCCTGACCGGTCTCCGTGTCCCAGAGCTTCACGGTGTTGTCGCCGCCCCCCGTCAGTATCAGGCGGCCGTCAGGGGAGAAGGCGACGCTGGTGACACCAGAAGGATGCCCTTGGAAGGCACGTATTTCCTGACCCGTCCCGGTGTCCCAGAGCCTCGCGGTATGGTCACTGCTCCCCGTCAGCACCCGGCGACCGTCAGGAGAGAAGGCAACGCTATTGACGTTGTGCGAATGTCCCAGGAAGGCGCGGATTTCCTGGCCCGTCCTGGCGTCCCAGAGCTTCGCGGTATGATCATTGCTCCCCGTCAGTATCCGCCGGCCGTCGGGGGAGAAGGCGACGCTGTCGACTCCGCCCGAATGCCCCAACTGGATCTGCAGGCGCAACCCGTTGCCGACGTGAGGCTTAAGCGGAGCCGCGGCGGATACGCTGCCATAAAAAATCAGGCTGCAAAACAAAAGAGGGATAATGTGCTGGATTTTCATCGGATCGGCCTCCGAGAGAACTGTTTGAAAAAGAGAATCGGAAGGACAAACCAACTCGGGCGTAGGTACAGCGCATCATAGTCGAACCCACGCTCGATATTCTCTCCTAAAGCCATAGAAAACCACAGACAACCGGCCGGCTCATCATAAGGGTGATGGGGGACACTACAGGACAACGTATTCACTGTCAACTGGGCAACTAGACGGCTCAGCCATCAGAACAGCCGATAGCTGGGAGCGGAGAATCTGTTCAACGGAGGTGGTAGAGGACCGAGCGACTGATGGAGTAGGAGCTGTTTACATACCTGCAAATGTCAAAATCTCAACAACGTCCCCCCGAAGTTCTTCATCCTCACACGGATCCACTAATAGCGGCCGGATGCTCCGCCTCCCCCGAAGGTACCACCGCCCGGTTGAAATCCCTCTGCCTGTGACACCCTGGCCGCCGGGGCGAGGGGCTGGATTGCCGCCAACGCCTCGGCATTGAGACCATAGAGGCGTGGTTCAAGGAGCGGTTCTGCGGTAAAGGCGCCCCGGCAGCGCTTCAAGCCGGCGCGCAGCCAGCGCAGCAGACCGAAGGCGAGACCGGCCACCAACAGCCCCGCAGCCGTCAACTCTTCGGCAAGATGCCCGAAATGTACGTAGTACTTGAGGGTGAGGATCGACAGGATGGCAGAGACAACGCCAAACCAGAGCAGCGCCCGGTCGCGGCGGCCGATTCCCATCGCAAAAGCCACCACCGGCAGGATGGCGGTAAGCAGGACACAGAAGTGGTCGCTCCAAGGGAAAAGCGAGTCTACCGGCGTCCACCCAAGCCATTCCCGCCAGATGAGTCGGTGAGCAAAGAGGTTCACGTCAAGATAGATCCCCGCCCAGGCCGCGAGGCGCACAGTCTCCAGAGACCAGACGTATCCGCGAGGCAGGCTGTTGCGGCCAACGAGTCGCAGTTGCGCCCAGCTTGCCGCTACCGTGAGCAGCAGCAGAAGGACGAGCCGAGGAAGGTGCGGCTGCTGCCAATGGAGAACATCCGCGACATGGAAGGGAAGACCGGCGAGGGCGAGCATCGCCCCGAACGCCGCCAAGGCATAGCCGTAGCGGACCGTCAGCAGGACCGCTCCACCGAGGACGATTACGTGCGCCACCAGCCACGCCAGGCGTTCCGCGCTGTGCCCCCAGTCGTGAGCGGGGATGGCAACCGCCAGGGCGAGCATGCCGACCGCCTGTAGCAGCAGTGCCTCCTCGGCGCCGCAGCGATATAGGCGGCGGCCGGCTATGAGCTCGTGATCGGCGACCCAGGCGCAGAGGGGGGCAAAGATCAGACACAACAGAGTGCCCCCCACTTCCTTGACCTCGAAAATGACAGCCGGCAGCGCCACCAGAGCCGCCACTCCGACCGTGGTGAACAAGCCGAGGAGGATGCGGATAAAAACGTTCACGCGCACCAGTTCCGGCCGATAGCGCTCCGCCACCATCGCTGCCTGCTCGGCGGTAACGATGCCGGCCTCCTGCCAGCGCCGCGCCTCCTCCACCACCGCCACCCGGCGCTCGCCTTTCTCATAGAGGGCTATCATTCGGCACTCCTAAAGCGGCGATGCAATGCCACCAGGGCCGTCAGCAACGACGCTGCGCTGACCAGGAAGTAGAGTATGCCCCCTTCACTGCTCCAGTGACCGCGATTGAACACGAAGATGGTGATGCCGAGATAGCCATAAAGGACGGCGTACAGGAGGAAGGCGAAACTGCGTTCACGCAGGGCGTAGAGGGCGCTGCCGCTGCCGGCCAGCAGCAGGCCGGCAAGATAGGCCGGACCTGTGGCGCGGGGGGCGACCCCGGCGACCAAGGCGGCCAGGAGTACGTTGACCCCGAGGTGCAGGTGGACTGGGAGGAAGTGGCGTTTCCAGCCGAGTCGGGTCTGTACCGCACCCGCCGCCACAACCAAGGCCCCGAAGAAGAGGGCGTTGTCGCGCAGGGTGCCATCCCAGAGCCCCGCGCCGAGCAGGCTCGTCTTGACTCCGAGCCAAGCGCCGAGGGTGGAGAGGGCCAGGGAGAGGACCAGGCGATTGTCAAAATAGTGGGCGCAGAGGAGATACGTCAGGGCGGAGACCAGCAGCCACCAGTTCCAGTATTGGGCGAGGAGTTGGTAGCGGAGTTCCAGATAGCCCTGTAGCGTTCCGAGGAGGAGGCAGCCGAGCAGGAGGACATAGTCGTAGGCCGCGTCGGGCGTCGGGAGTCCATCCCGAGAGAAGCCGCCACCGTGGCGCAGGCAGTAGGCAAAACACGCCGCGCATCCCAGGGCGATGGTCGCGAGCAGGGTCAGGTGGCCGATGGAGGCAAAATGTTTGGCGACAAGCAGACCGAGTCCGGTAGTCAGGATCAGGATGCCGCCATAGAGGAGCAGCCGCAGCTCCCAGTGCACCGAAAATAGTTCCCGACCGTAGATCCGGCGCAGCAGCGCCGCCTGCTCCCGGCTCAGGATTTCACCACTCTCAAGATCGTTCAGGGCCTCTTGCACCGAGCCTCCCTTCGTCATTCCCAAGGACCTTCTTTCACCTGCTCTTCACTGCCCCGAGACTAAGGACGTGGTAATGCCATGTCCTCCGACTCACAAGACAAAAGGAGGCGAGCTTATGTGGATATGAGCGCTGTTATTTGTCCTGTTTTTTGTCGGTTTTATATTCATTGATTGTCATTTCAATCATTTTGGCAAAAGCAGGGTCGCCACTCATTTTACTTATTTGAAACATGGTGATGCCAGCACTGTCCCCAAAAATTAGTTTAGGAGCCGTGAAGTTGCAGTGTTCCAGCCCAAAATTGGCACTACCATTGAATACAAGGGAGCACCTATCAAATTCGCATCTAATAAATTTTTTGCCGTCAAGGACTACACTTTGGGTCACGAAGCTTTCGTCAACAACAGGCGTTAACTTTTCAGGTTTATCTTGTTGTTTGTTGTACGTTTTTTTTAGTTCTTCAATTTCATTTGAGTGCGTTTCTTTAAGCGACTTCGAATGCCGCACTACTAAATTCAGAACAATAAATGTTCCTATGAGACATATCAATGTTGGCGCAAGTATCTGTACTAATAATTTTTGTTGGTCAAGTAATGTATAGCCTGCTAATGGCAGAAACTCCGGGAGACGCGTGGCGAATGTTGCTAATAGTATTGTTACCCCAACTGCCCATCTTGACCATTTTGTCGGTAGCCAAACTTCAAGGATGGGGTCAAGAAGCTTCATAATACTCATTTGCGACTCCTTCTATTTTCTTTGCATAACGGGTCGGCGATGACCGGCGCGGGCTTTGTCGCGACCGGTCCACTGTCCGTGTTGGAACCGCCTTTATGCGCTGCTATCTCCAGCATCATCAGGAATTATCGGCACTATAGTTGATGGGCCGAAACCAGCTGACTCGAAGATGGTCTGAAAACATCTTTGTATCATTAGCATTGTTGTCTGGTAATATTTCTGATCGATTACAATGTTTTCGACTAAAAGTGATAAGCCAATGTCCTTTCTTGCCAGTTCTATAAGTCTCTTCTTATCCCTTGATTGTGCGGTGCAACCATTGGCATGAATAATACAGTCCCTAACTTTTTGAAAGTCATTAAGCCATTGCCAAGCATCTGTGTCCTGAACAGGCACCGATGCTACCCGTGTCAAAAAAAGTTTTGTCCTCTCAATTACCGAACCTTTGAGATTGTTCTCTGTGATAGTAAGCTTTCTGCGTTTTGCGATTTCGTCACATACAGCTCTTAGTCTATCTTCAAGTGTGATGTAAAGTAGCACCACATATGAATACCTGATCTTTGATGGGAAATCGAATTCATATCGCTCTCTGAAGAATTCAACTTCTGACTCCCAAATTGCAAATTCTTCTTCATTCAGGTTAGGCGGTGGCCACTGCTGCAATTTTTCCTTTTCTGCGTCCATTGCTGCCTGAAACTGGGCTTCCATGAGGTGGAAATAGTCCTTCAAATTATCCAACTCAAATTCCGTTTGCCATCTGTGAACGTCCCAGTTTAGAACAACCATGGTTTTTCCTTTAATCTTCCAACTCGTTGTTGATTGGTATCCGTATATAGATGATTTGTGCCTTATATAGCTGGCTATATAAGTGACCACTCATCCCCTATATAGGTGACATAATGGCGGAGTCTGACTTTTCCTTTTACTCTGGAACAATCCCGGTCCACGATTGCTGAATCGGTCTTGATCGATCCGTAGTTTACCCGCCATACCTTTTGCTCTGGGTCCCATCTGTCGTCAGGTTTTCTCCGGCCTCTTCATCATATCTGTACCGGACGCACAGGAGCGCGGCGCCATATTTTGCCAACAGCCGACGGGTGCCCTTCTGCCCAGGTTTAGTCGGCTCATCGGCTCCACAGGTTTTCATGGATTTGCCACACGCGACCGGCAAGATACCACGCTTAGTTAACGGCTTTCAATTCAAAAGCACCCATCGACCCTACAAATGCGCACCTGCCGCGGAGCGGCTATATCCACGATCAGACACACATCACCAGAAGTGATCCATGTCTACCTCTATCTGCTTGCCACGCCCTCTCGCGCCAGCTGGCCAGGCACATGGGCCTGCTCGACTCCCTCTACCAGCTCACCCCCAACGATCTCAACCACGGCCACCGGCGGGTCTACGACCGGGTCCTCCTCGACCGCGAGATCGACGAGGCCGGATTGCGCCAGCTCTCCCAGGGGGGGCTCATGCTGAAGCTGCTGGCCGTCTTCCAGATGGACAGGATGATGCGGCGCCCCCGGCAGCGATGCCTCCCGCAGTGCTGGGAAATGGAAAATTTTCCTGCGTTTTTTCTGACACGGTTGCCGTTGACAATACGCCTGATCAGAGCTCTAATCCGGTGCCAAGGTCGCCCCCCTGCCTCCGAATCAAACCATCCTGAACCCTGGACGGCCTCGACTCCAAGATCAGCGAGCTCACGTCCACGGGCACGAAGCACTCCTCCCTCTTCACCTGGCGACCGTGACCGAAGCCGAAGCGGCGCAAAGTCTTCCCGACGTCATCAGCGTCGCCATCGCGTATCGACAAAAAATGATGATTCTGATATAAACTCAGCCCATTTTTCATGGAGATGAGCCGCTTGAGCAACATTTGAGGAGGTGGCGATGAGACATGCCTTTCTCGCAGTGCTGATGATCCTCACCGTGGTGTTTCCCGTGTGGGGCGAGGACCGCAAGGTCTTCGACGACCCCCGCCTGGTACAGTGGTCCGCCCTGATGCGTGAGGGGAAGCGGGATGAGCTTTTGCGCCTGGTCGAGGCGGACCTGCGCAGCCCGGCGCCCCACGTCATGGCCCCTTTGGTATGGGTCAACGTCGCGGGCCCTCCCGAAAAGATGGCCGAAATCGCGAAGACGCGCAGTGACGCGGCACTGGCCAAGGGGCTCGGCCACCTGCCGCGCATTTTTTACCTGAGCGACCAGAACCTGAACCACAGGATGCTCACCGAATTTCCGGCCCGGGGCGCGGAGGATGGGCCCGACCCGGTGGCGCTCGAGTACCTGTTCTGGGCCGCGCGCGACTCCGCCCAGCACGAGGCATGTTTCAGCTACACCATCGCCATGCTCAAGAAGGCCCCCGACGTGTTCTGGTTCTCCTGGGTCGCTTTCAACCTGTGCGAGTACGACGAGAGGATGAGGACGCGCCTGCAGCAGAAACTGGAGCACGAGAAGTTCCTGGAGGGGACTGCCGCTGCCCGCTTCCTGCTGCACATGCTGTCCAAGCGCCCCCTCGACGAGGATTTCATGGTGCAATGCGCCAGGGAGTGGCTGGAGCGCTACCCCCAGGACACGTTTGCCCTGCGTTTCCTGGGCATACACCTGGCCGGGCGCGGCGATCACCAGGAGGCCCTGAAGGCCTTCGAAGCGTCCTACCGCTCCTTCCCGTTCTATTTCCGCTGGTTGAACCACGCCGAATCGCTCGTCAGGCTGAAAAAGGACCAGGAGGCGCAGCAGCTCCTGGCGCTGAGCGTCGCCTACAACACCGAGCAGCCGGAGGCCGAGGCGAAGCTGCGCTACTATACCGTGCTCAAGGAAATCAACACCGAGAAGGCGGTCCAGCTCCTCGATCAGTACGGGGCGATGTATCCCGACCACGAGGGGCTGCTGGCGGCCAGGGTAGACCTGGAGGACTCGTCCAAGAGATACCTGGACGCCCTGGAGCTGGCCCGGGACCTGGTGCGCCGCGCCCCCAAGCCACAGCACCAGGTCCGCCTGCTCAAGGCGCTGCACTACGCCCACCGCGACGAGGAGGCCCGCAAGACCTACCGCGCCCTGGCGGCGACGCTCGAGGAGAGGAGCTCGGAGTTCTACGACTCCGCTCGCGAGGTCCTCGAGCGGGAGGGGAACCAGGCCGACCTGGAGGCACTGTGGAAGCGGTTCGCGCAGGAGTACCCCGATTCGGTCCTGCTGGCGGAGCGCCGGGCGGACGCGCTGGCTGCGGCAGGCAAACTGACGGAGGCCGAGGAGCAGTACCGGCTCCTTCTCAAGATCGCAAAGCCCTCGGACCAGCAGTTGAGGAAGTACGCGGCGATATTGCGCCGTAGCGGCGGGCTGCCGGCGCAACTCGCTGAAATGGAGCGGATCGTCCGGCTATACTCCTGGTCCTACCGCCCCCAGCTTCTGGCCTCCTCCTCCGCGGCGCCGCACCAGCCCCCCGCGGCGCCCGCCGCACCCGGGAACGCCCCCGCGCACCTGGTGGCGCAGGTGGGGCACGGGGCGGGGGTGACCGCCCTCTCCCTCTCCGCCGACGGCTCCTTCCTGGCCAGCGCCTCCGAGGGGAGCGTCCTCATCTGGCGCGTGGACAACGCCCAGGAGCTGCGCCGCCTGCAGCAAAACGGCGAGGTCTGGAGCGTCGCCTTCGCGCCGGACGGGACCACCCTGGCCACCGGCGGCAATGACGGCGCCATCCGGCTCTGGAGCCTCTCAGGCAACCTGTTCCGCTCTTTCGACCACGCCGCGCCGATCACCGCCCTCGCCTTCACGCCGGACGGGACCATCGTGGCGGGGAGCTCGGACGGCCAGGTCACCCTGTGGGACTCCGCCGGCAAGCGGCTCGCTTCCCTGTCGGAGCCGTCCGCGGCAGGGGTGACCGCCCTCGCGCTCTCCCCCGACGGCAGCCTCGCAGCGACCAGCTCGAGCAACGGTCCGGTGCGCCTCTGGGACCTGCGCAACCGCAAGCGGCTGGCCACCCTCTACGGCCACCTCGACGCCTCCACCGCCCTCGCCTTCCTCCCCGACGGCCGCTTCCTGGCCACCGGGGGCCAGGACGGCACGGTCCGGCTCTGGCACCTCGCCTCGGGGGCCGACCTTGGCAACGTCGCCATGCCGGACAAGGTGAAGTGCCTCACCGTGCTGCACGGCGTCAAGGGGATGACCCTCGCCGTGGGTACCGCCGACGGCGGCATGCAGATCGTGGACCTGGAGGCGATGAAGCTGACGGCCACGCCGCTGCGGCTCGGGCACGAGATCCGCTCCCTGGCGCAACTGGGCGACGGGGGGGAGCTGCTGGTCGCCCCTGACGACGGCACGATCCGGGTGGTCGATCCGGCCAGCGGCAAGGAGCGCCGCTCCTTCCAGGGGACCGCGGCCACCCGCCCCCCCTTCTCCTTCACCCCCGACGGCAGGTACCTCCTTTCCGGGGGGGAGTTCGGGGCGGTGCACCTTTGGGGGCTGGGCGCCAAGTACGGGGAGCAGGTGGTGCGGCTGACGCAGAAGGGGCCGGCCTTCGGACGCGGCACACCTGACGGCAGGCAGGTGGTGGTGACCGGGGCCTCCGGCGAGATCGCCCTTTGGGACCTTGAGACTCAAAAGCTCGCCGCTAGTCTCCCCGCCACCGCCGGCAGCCTCTCCGACGCCATGGTCTCTCCCGACGGCAAGACCCTGGCGACGCTCTACCGCGAGGGCACCGCGCGGCTTTGGAACCTGGCGGGAACCCTCAACGCCACGGTGAAGCGGGTCCTCGACTGGGGCCAGCCGGTAGCCTTCCTCGATGCCCGTCGGGTGGCGGTCGGCTCGGAGGACAGCAACCTCTACCTCCTGGACGCAGCCTCCGGCCTCGAGCTCTCCCGCCTCACCGGACACAGCGCCGGCATCAGCGCCGTCGCCGTTTCGGCCGACGGCCGCCTCATCGCCAGCGGCAGCCTGGACAGGAGCGTGCTGGTCTGGGATACCGCGACCGGCAAGAAGTTAAGCCAGATCGGCCCGCACGAGGGCGCCGTGGTGGCGCTCGCCTTCGCCCCCGGGAGCGGCCTGGTCGCCAGCGCCTCCCCCGGCAGCCCGATCCGCCTCTGGGACCCCGCAACGGGCGCCCAGAAGCTGAGCTTTGGCACCGACTCCCTGGACAGCGACACCCTCGCATTCTCCCCGGACGGCCGCTTCCTTCTGACCGGGAGCACCCTGAGCGGGATCAGACTCTGGGACTGCGCCACCGGCCGCCAGATCGCCCACTATCCGATGCGCGAGGTCCCCCTGCTGCGCCAGGACTGCTTCCACCCGTCCGGCGAGTTTGCCGTCATCCCGGGGGACCAGGGAGTGGCGCAGTTGGTGCGGACCTCCACCGGCACGGTGCTGGCGCGGCTTCTCTCCTTCGCCGACGGCAGTTGGGCGGTGCTGGACTCGAAAGGGAGGTACGACGCCTCCAACGGCGGGGAAATAAACGGCCTGCACTGGGTGGTAGGCAACGAGACCATCGACCTCTCCCAGCTCAAGGAGCGCTACTACGAGCCGGGGCTCCTGAGCAAGGTGCTCGGCCTGAACAGCGACGCGCTGCGCCCTGTGGACGCGCTCCAGCAGGTACGTCTCAGCCCGCAGGTGAGGGTGACCATCCCGAAGGACGGGAGCGGCCTGGCGAGCATCTCGCTCAAAAACCGCGGCGGAGGCATCGGCAAGGTGCGCATCCTGGTCAACGGCAAGGAGGTCGCCGCCGACGCGCGCGGCGCCAAGGCCGATCCGGCGAGCCCGTCCATCGAGATCCCCCTCGAGATACCGGAGGCCCTCTTGCTGCCCGGGGAGGAGAACAGCATCCAGGTCGTGGCCTGGAACGAGGAGGGATACCTCTCCAGCCGCGGGACCCCGGTCTCGTTCCGCCCCGCCAAACGACCCGCCTCAGCGGAGGTCTCCCTGCACGCCATCGTGGTGGGGATCTCGCAGTACGCCGGCCCGGGGATGAACCTGGCCTTCTCGGGCAAGGACGCCTCCGACATGGCGGACGCGATCCGGGTCTCGAGCCGCCGGCTCTTCGGCGTGGACCGGGTCCAGGTCACGCTCCTGACCGACTACCCCCAGGCCCGGGACGCGGCGCTCCCTACCCGCGAGGCGATCGCGCAGGCTTTCAAGGCAGCAGCCAAGTCGCTCAAGGCGGGGGACATCCTGGTGGTCTACCTCTCCGGCCACGGCGTCATGGCGGGAAGCGGTGACGGCGCCGACTACTACTACCTGGCCCGGGAGGCGCGGAGCACCGACCTCTCCGACCCGTCGGTCCGCTCCCAGTACGGCATCTCCTCGACCGAGCTCACCGAATGGATCAAGCAGATCCCCGCCCTCAAGCAGGTCATGGTGCTGGACACCTGCGCGGCGGGGGGGATCGTCACCAAGCTGGTGGAGAAGCGCGACCTCCCCAGCAGCCAGGTGCGCGCCCTGGACCGGCTCAAGGACCGCACCGGGTTCCACGTCCTCATGGGAGCCGCCGCCGACCGGGTGAGCCTGGAGGCGAGCCGCTACGGCCAGGGGCTGCTCACCTGGTCGCTTTTGGAGGGGATGCGGGGCGCCGCTCTTCGTGAGGGGGAGTACGTGGACGTGCAGAAGCTCTTCCAGCACGCCGAGGACAAGGTCCCGGAACTGGCCCGGTCCATCGGGGGGATCCAGAAGCCGATCAAGGCGTCCCCCGCCGGCAACAGCTTCGACTTCGGCCGGGTGCTGAGCGAGGACAAGGGGAGGATCCCCCTGGCAAGCGACCGTCCCATGGTGCTGCGCGCCACCTTCCTCTCGGCGCGCCCCCCGGTCGCCGACACCCTCAGGCTCAGCCAGTCGGTCAACGCCGAGCTGCGCGAGCAGGGCGCGGCCGCGCGTGGCTCGGGCATCGTCTACGTGGACGCGGAGGAGCTTCCCGGCGCCTATTTCCTTTCCGGGAGTTACCAGAAAAACGGCGGCGCCGTCACGGTGCAGGTATACCTCACGGAGGGGGAGAACCAGAAGGCCTCCTTCACCGTGAGCGGCAGTGCGGAATCCCTGCCCACGCTGGCGCGGGAGATCGTCCGCAGGACTGAGGAGGTGCTGAAATGATCGGATCGCTGCGCATCAGGCAGGCCGCCGGGCTGCTGGCCCTGCTCCTGCTGCTCATTCCCCTTCCCTGCCGGGCCAACGTGAGCCTCAAGAACGGCAACTTCTTCATGGCCTACACCGACGCCACCTTTCCGGGAGGGCTCGAGCCCAAGATCGAGCGGGTATTCAACTCCAAGACCTCCTTCAGGTCCATCTTCGGGAATGGCTGGGGCTCTGAATTCGAGGTGTACCTGAAGGTGGGGTACGACGGCTCCCTGGTGGTGCATGAATTCGGGGGGGGCGCGGAGACGGTCTTCACCCCCCCCACCCTCAGCCCCCAGGCGGTCAGCGAGGGGGTGAACCGGTTGGTCGCCGTCCGGAGCCAGCAGCCCAAGGAGGAGTTCGATGCCCGGCAGTACCGGCAGAAGCTGCTGGACGACCCGGAGTTCCGGACCTCGGAGTGGGAGGCGTGCGTCAAGGCGCGGCTGCTCGAGCCGCGCCGCCTCCCGGTCGGCACGCTCCTCACCAGCCAGCGCTTCGGGTACCAGTCCATCGTGCGCACCAGGACCGGCTACACCCGCTCCTTCAGCTCCGGGAAAAAGGAAGAGTACGACAGCCGGGGCAACCTGGTCCGGATCTCGGACAGCAACGGGAACTTCATCGCCATTACCCGGGACGACAAGGGGAGGATCGGCGTCATGGAGGACAACTTCGGGCGCAGCTTTTCCTTCTCCTATAACGGCGCCGGCCTGGTGGAGAGGATCAAGACCAGCGCGGGGACCGAGGCCACCTACCGGTACAACGACCTGTTCCAGTTGATCGAGAGCCGGGACACGGACGACAACAAGTACCTGTTCGAGTACGACAACCGCCACAACATGACGGCTATCCACTACTCGGACGGGACCAGCATGGAGATGCGGTATCACCGCATGGAGAAGGGGGAGAACATCCGCAGCGTGAAGGACCGGGACGGCACCCTCACCCGCTACGACTACGACTTCACACCCGAGGACCGTTCCCACTACAAGATATCGGTCGAGGTCCTTGACGCCACCGAGAAACCGATCACCAAGAGCATCTACGAGTACTTTATCGGGGTCAACGGTGTTGGCCAAACCTACACCAGGCGCATGATCACCGATGTCGATGGCGACCGCACCGACACGGAGTACAACGAGTCCGGGGGGCTGCCGCTCAGGATAAGCCGCAACGGTGAGACCACCAGGTTCGAGTACGATGACTACGGCCAGGTGACCCTCAAGGAGACTCCGACCGAGAAGACCGAGATACGCTATCACCCCACGGTACGCAAGATAGTGTGGGTACGCCGGACGGCCATCCCGTCGGGCGAGGCGCAGGAAACCCGGTTCCAGTACGACGAGCGCGGCAACCTGCTGCAGGCGGTGGACCCGATCCAGGACAGGAAGGTGACCCTGGAGTACGATGCTCACGGCAGGATCGCGGTGATGAACTCGAAGACCAGGCGGATCTCCTTTACCTACAACAACGCCTCCAAGCCGGTGGAGATCAGGGTGGACGGAATAGGCGCCATCCACGTGACCTACCAGGCCAACAACGAGATCGAGCAGGTGACCGCAGAGTCCTTCGAGCCCGAACCTGTCCCGGGTCCGGACGCCGGCCAGGCGGGCGCCGCGGCCGCTAGCCGGCAGGCTGCTCCCCAGGGGGAGCCCCCGAACCAGGATGCCCCAGCCGACGTGGAGCCGCCCCAGGAGCGTCTGCCGGGCGCCGACGGCTTGCAAGACGAGGATACCGACTACGTCAGGCCTCCGGGGGGCGAAGAGCCCGATCAAGAAGAGCCTGACCAGCAGAAGGGCCGCTCCAACCGGCGCGCCGCGCTGGAGGTCACCGCTGCCTTCCAGGAGCTCCTCGACCTGATACGCCCGGCGGGCGTGAACCTCAACTTTTAAAGCGCAGGAAGGGGGGGGCGCAGACCGGCTCCGGCAGTGATGCCCCCCCGGACCACCGGACAATAGAAAATCTCCGTGCGTTTTCGCTGACAACGATGCTGTTGACAACCGGCACCATTTCGAGCTCTAATGAGATAAAAATGGTCCTCTTTGTAACCCGTGCAAAAGGAGAACAATCTCAAGGCACACAACCTTGAATCATGGGCTTTCGGCTACTGGATCCATCTCAGAATCTCATAGTCCTTTAGGGGCTTTGCCTGATTTTTAAGTAGTGGAGGGTATGGCCATGAAAAAATCAACCACCAGCAGGTCCGCCGCCGGCAGGGCGAAGCCCTCCTTCGTGGTCGGCCTCGGGGCATCGGCCGGCGGACTCGCGGCCCTGGAAAAATTCTTCGACACCATGCCGCCCAACAGCGGCATGGCCTTCGTCGTCATTCAGCACCTGTCACCCGATTTCAAGAGCCTGATGGACGATCTTTTGGCCCGCCACACCAAGATGTCCATCCACCGCGTCACCAACGGCATCACCCTGCGCAGCAACTCCATCTATCTGATCCCCTCCAAGACCCACATGACCGTCGAAAAAGGGAAGCTCTACCTCACCGAGCTTCTGCCCTCGCAGCACTCCGAGCTCCCCATCGACGTCTTCCTGCGCTCGCTGGCCGAAGACGCGGGACAACAGGCCATCGCGGTGATCCTCTCCGGCACCGGCACCGACGGTTCGCGCGGCGTCCGCGACATCCACGATGCCGGGGGGCTCGTGCTGGTGCAGACGGTGGACTCGGCACAGTTCGACGGCATGCCGCGCAGCGCCATCGCCACCGGATTTTGCGACCTCATGCTCGATCCCGAGGAGATGCCGGCGGCCATCGTGCGCTACGCCCGCACCCCGCCCGAGGAGCGGCGCCAGGCCTTGTACGGCTACCTGGCCGACGACCAGTACCACGGCGAGTACCAGCAGATCTTCGCGTTGTTGAGAAGCCAGTACAACATCGACTTCTCCAAGTACAAGCCGCCGACCATAACGCGCCGCATCCAGAGGAGGATAGAGTTCTGCCACGTGGGGGAATCGACCGCCTACGCTGCGCTCCTGGCCCGGGACCCGGAGGAGCTGGATGCCCTCTACCGCGACCTGCTCATCGGCGTCACCGAGTTCTTCCGGGATCCCAAGGCCTTCAAGGTGCTGGAGGATATCGTGATACCGGAGATACTGCGGGGGCGTAAGGATCACGACGAGGTGCGGATCTGGTCGGCGGGATGCGCCACCGGCGAAGAGGCCTACACGCTCGCCATCCTTTTCACGGAAAAGGCCCGCGAGCTCGGCTTCACCGGCAAGATCACCATCTTCGCCACCGACGCGCACAGGAAATCGATCGAGACCGCCTCGCACGGCACGTACGAAGCGCAGCGCCTGAGGAACATGTCCAAGGAGCGCCTGCTCCACTTCTGCCACCAGGAGGGAAACCACTACTACATGAGTCCCGCCCTGCGCAAGATGATCGTCTTTGCCACCCACAACCTGATCAGCGATCCTCCCTTCACCAGGATGGACCTGATCTGCTGCCGCAACCTGCTCATTTACCTCGACCCGGCCACCCAGGAAAAGGTGCTGGCGCTGTTCAGCTTCTCGCTGCGCAACAAGGGGTTCCTGTTCCTCGGCAGCAGCGAGGGAATCGGCAAACGCTCCCCGGCCCTGGAGACCGTGGACAGCCCCTCCAAGCTTTTCCGCAAGACCAGCGACCTCAGGTTCGCCGCAGACCTCGGCATCAGCAACGTCCCGGCCCAGTCATCCCTGCCCGCCCTGCAGCGCATCGAGCGCCCCTCGGTGAGCATGGACCGCCAACTGCTCAACGACTACGATCTCCTGCTGGGCCAGTACATGCCGTGCGGGGTCCTGGTCAATGAGAAGCGCCAGATCCTGCATCACTTCGGCGACGCCTCGTCCTTCCTCAAGCTCCCGACCGGGCGCTACGAGAACGACATCCTGGGCCTGATCGACGATGCGCTGAGAATCCCTTTGAGCACCGCTTTCCATAGGGCGGAGAAGGCAAAGACCGACATCATCATGAAAAAGATCGTGATGCAGGTCGGTGATGCGAGGAAGCGCTTCGATTTGCTGGTGCGCCCCCTGCCGGACCGGAAGGCGCAGGTCACCCACTTTTTCATCGCTTTTACCCCGTCCTGCGTAACGCCGGAACCGGTGCAGGAAGAGGATGCGGCAAGCGGCACCGCGGAACTGGCCTCCGAGCACGTGCGACAACGCATGCTGGAACTGGAAGGGGAACTGCAGGCCGTGAAGGAGAGTCTCAGCACCACCATCGAGGAGTTGCAGACCTCGAACGAAGAGCTCCAGGCGACCAACGAGGAGCTTTTGGCCAGCAACGAGGAGTTGCAGAGCACCAACGAGGAACTGCACTCGGTCAACGAAGAGCTCTACACCGTCAACTCCGAGTTCGAACTGAAGAACAAGGAACTGCTGCAGCTCAACCGCGACCACGACAACCTGCTGTCCAGCCTGGAAGTCGGGCTGGTCTTCCTCGACCAGAACCTGCGCATCCGCAAGTACAACTCGTCCCTGGAGCGGATCTTCAAGCTGCTGCCGCAGGACATCGGGCGCCCGATCGACCACATCGCCTACCATCTCACCGACCTGCACTCGATGCTCGAAGATGCCAAGACTGTGCTCAGGACCGGGCAGCACGTAGAAAAGGAAGACTGCACCAGCGAAGGGCTGTGGTTCTTGAACCGGATCTTCCCGTTCCGGACCGAGTCGGGGGCGGTGGACGGGGTGGTGCTCACCTTCACCGACATCACGGCACTGAAGCGCGCGGAGCAGGCGGCCCACGTCTCCAACCGGGAACTGGAGCGCAAGGTGGACGAGCGCACCCAGGAGCTGCGCCTGGCCAAGGAGGCGGCGGACAAGGCCAACGTGGCCAAGAGCCTGTTCCTGGCCAACATGAGTCACGAGATCCGGACACCGATCAACGGCATCCTGGGCGTGGTGCAGCTTCTCGAGATGACCTCCCTTACCGCGGAGCAGCACGACTTCCTGAAAACAATGCAGCAGGCGACCGGCAACCTGCTGGCCATCATCGACGACATCCTCGATTTCTCCAAGATCGAGGCGGGGAAAATCGGCATCAACAACGAGCGCTTCGTGCTGAGCGAGGTCATGGACGAGACGCTGCGCGTGCACACGCCGCGACTTTTGGCCAAGGGACTGAAACTGGACTGCACCCCGCTGGACGCACTGCAGCTGGGCCTGATCGGGGACCCGCTGCGCCTGAAGCAGGTGCTCTCCAACCTGCTCTCCAACGCCATCAAGTTCACCGAACAGGGGGTCATCTCCCTGCAGGTGGAAACCTCACCGGCAGGCCCGGGGCACCTGAGGCTCCACTTCATCATCGCCGACACCGGCATCGGGCTGGAGCCGTCGATGGCGCAGCACCTGTTCGAACCCTTCACCCAGGCGGACGATTCCATCACCCGCAAGTTCGGCGGCACGGGCCTGGGGCTTGCCATCTGCAAGCAGTTGGTGGAGCTGATGGGAGGGACCATCTGGCTGGCCAGCAAGCCGGAAAGGGGAGCGGTATTTCACTTCACCGTGGTCTGCCAGATAGCCGGCAGTGCAAGCCTCGCTGCGCCGGAGCCCAGAGGGGAGGAGGCGCCGGTCCGCGACAACGCCCTCAAGATCCTGCTGGCCGAGGATGACGCGGTAAGCCGGGAGCTTTTGACGCAGATGCTGAAACGGTCGGGGCACCGTCCCACGGTGGTTGCCAACGGGCGCCAGGCCCTTTCCCGGGTGGCCGAGGAAGAATTCGACGTCATCCTGATGGATATCTCCATGCCCGACATAGACGGGCTCAGCGCCACGCAGGCCATCCGGCAACTGCCGCAGGACAACCCCAACCGCGAGGTCCCGGTCTTCGCCCTCACCGCTCACGTCATGGGCGAGGCCCAGGAGCGTTTCCTGGCGGGCGGGGTGACCCAGGTGATCACCAAGCCGGTGGACTTCAAGGCGCTGCGGGACGTGCTTGAGCAGTACAGCACCGAGTCGGAATCGGAGTCGGCCGGTGCGTGATGAGGCGGCAAAGCATCTCCCCGCACCACCTCAGCCACACGGGGAGAGCCCCCGGCACAGGCCGGGGGCTCTTCTTTACTTTCGGTACTGCCGTTGTGGATTTCGCCTGTCTGTCTGACGCTTCCACTTTCGCTTGACAGAAGCCGAGGCTATTTATTATTTTGAATATAAATAAAGGGGAGTAGTTATCGGTCACCTGAAAAGACCGACCCGGTTCCCGTCAATACGGCTTCGGCCCGGGACCGGAGCAGTGATGCCAACAAGACCTTTATCCAGGCAGATGCCGGGGTAAAGGTCTTTTTTTATTACGCCCGGCGACAGCGGTACAGTCGGAGGTAACATCATGAGTGAGAAATCCAGAACCCTCAAAAGCATCGGCTCCAAAGTGCGGGACCGCGTCCGTCAGTGGCTCGACGAGCTGTTCCCGGTGATATTCCCGCCGGTTCCGTGTCCGGTCCCGGTACGGGGCGACCGCAGCAGACGCTGAAGCGGCAGTCAGCAAAAGAGAGGAGACCATCATGGAAATGCTTCTGTTCGCCGATTTTCTCGGTAAGGCTGTTTGGATGTGGCTGGTTTTCGTAACGGTGGTCATCGCGCTGCTGGTGCTGGACCTGGGGGTGCTGCACAAGGACCAGCACGAGATCGGGGTGAGGGAGAGCCTGTTGCTCTCCTCCTTTTACATCACCATCGCCCTTTGCTTCGGCGGCTGGATCTGGTTCGAAATGGGGCGGGAGCCGGCACTGGAATACCTGACCGGCTTCGTGGTCGAGAAGTCGCTGGCGATGGACAACATCTTCGTCATCGCCATGATCTTCAGCTTCTTCGCCATCCCGCTCAAATACCAGCACCGGGTACTCTTCTGGGGCATCCTGGGGGTGATCGTGCTGCGCGCCGTCATGATCGCGCTCGGCGCCACCCTGGTGTCGCAGTTCGGCTGGGTGCTCTACATCTTCGCCCTGTTCCTGGTGCTGACCGGGTACAAGCTGCTGGTGCTGACCGACGGCGCCCAGTCTCTGCTCGAATCCAACCGCTTCGCGCGCCCGGCAACCGCCGGCGCCTGGGTCGCGCTTTGCCTCGCCTTGGCATACGCCGCCCGGGTCGGCATGGCACAGACCGGTGAGGTGATCGCTGTCCAGGCCACCGTCTACCTGCTGACCGCAGCGACCGCCTACCTCGGCATCAAAATCGCCTACCTGAGCCACGAGGAGGAAAAGGACCTGGCAGGAAACCCGCTGCTGGTGTGGTTGCGCCGTCACCTGCGCGTCACCGACGCCATCGAGGGACGTGACTTCACGGTCCAGCTGCCGGACGCGAAATCCGGGAGGATGGCGACCTACTTCACGCCGCTGTTCCTGGCCCTGGTCATGATCGAGATCGCCGACGTCGTTTTCGCGGTGGACAGCGTTCCCGCCATTTTCGCCATCACCACCGATCCGTACATCGTCTACACGTCCAACATCTTCGCCATCCTCGGGCTCCGCGCGCTGTACTTCGCACTGGCCGCCATGATGGCTCGCTTCGCCTACCTGAAGTACGCCCTCTCCCTGGTCCTCATCTTCATCGGGTCCAAGATCTTCATCTCCAACCTGATGGGGTGGGAGAAGTTCCCGGCGTCCTGGTCTCTTTCCATCACCCTGTTCCTGCTGGCCAGCGGGTTCATCTACTCCGCCTGGAAAACGCGCGGCAGCTCCACAGGAGACGCGACCCGGCCCGACGGCAGATGAAGGCTAAAGACGTCACGAGGGGACCGGGCTCTAACCAGGAGGGGGCGCCGGCTGCGGTAACTACAAGGGGGGCCTTGGCTAAAACCAAGGCCCCCCTTTCGTTGCTGCTTTGTCCTTCCCTGCTCCGTCAGTATCCTCCGGTGCTCAAAGGTCCGTGAGTGTCTTCATGAACTTGATCAGCGCCATCCCTTCCTCGGGGGTGAGCCCGAGGTTGCCGAGGTCGGCGGTGTTGACGTTATCCGCCACCTCGGCGGCCGGGAAGCAGGTGGCGCCCCCCATGGCATCCTTGGGCGGGTTGGGAGAGTCGCAAAGTGGGAGCACATCACGCAGGTTGTAGAAGTGGACGATCTCCTGCAGGCTCTTGAAAAACCCATTGTGCCCAAAAGCCTTAACGAAGTCCGGAGCCGGGCGCCTGTCCACGTTGCGCAAGGTGGGAGTCCTGTGCTTGCCGACGTTGTCAGAGGCTACCGAACGATAATCCCGGTCGCTGCCGTCACCCGAAGTTGCCCCGGCAGTCTTGGCCAGGAAAGCCCCCAGCCCCTGGTCGAGCCAGCTTGCTCCCTTGGCGTTCCACTGGCGCGGCATGTCGTAGAAGGGGTTGAGCGGGTTCTTGGGGATACCGAGGTTGTGGTACCTGAAGTCGGTGAAGAGCGGGAATGGGCTGCCGTTCATCGGCTGCAGCATGTGGCAGGTGGAACATTTCCCCTTGGTATTGAAGATCATGAGCCCTTTGAGCTCCATGTCGTCCAGGCCGCGATTCTTGAACCTGCTCCAGTTCATCATGTTGATCATCGGGACCGGCGGCATCTTGCCCTGGCTGTTCTTCCAGAAGGTGTCGAACTTCGAGGTGAAGGAGGTCACCTCGCCGGAGCGCTCGTAGGCCGCAATGGAGCGTGCGATGCGTTCGTAGGTCCCCTCGACATCCTTGACACAGTCGAGCGATCCCGCCCCCCATACCTGTTCGAACTCCACCGCGGCATCGCTGCGCATCACGCTGAGGCAGACGTGCTTGGCGTTGGGATTGGCTTGCTCGAGAGGGTTGAGGAAGGGCCCCATCGCCTGCTCGGCGAGCGGATCGCCGAGGCTCCACCCGGCAGCCCGCCCGTCCCAGAAGAGTCCGCCGACCAGGGCGCCCGGCGTCATGTTGCCCATACCGCCGCCCATACCGCCGCCCATACCGCCATTCCCCATGCCATTCCCCATGCCACCGCCCATGCCACCATTCCCCATGCCGCCCGTCATGTCGCCGGCTTGGTGCATGATCGGAGTGAACCCGGCATAGGCAACGGTAGGCGGCTTGCGGTTGCCGTACCTGGTGTGAATGACCCCGTGCATCACTGCCCCGTTGGCGTTCACCTCCGCATCGGGGGCCGTCCAGCCGGTCGCCGGATCGTGGCAGGAAGCGCACGACTGACCGGGAGGGTTCGATAACGACGGATCGAAAAAGAGCTTCTTGCCCACTGTTTCCAGTGGGGAGAGCTCAACCGCGACTGCCGGCACCGCAGTCAACAACATGGCAAGGACAGCGACGACGTTTCTGGCTTTCATGGCGTACCTCCTAATTCCTGCAGCATTTGATAAAGAATCGAGATCGACGGTGCCATTGCAGTTGCTGTGCCAGCGACAGGGTGAAAATATTGATAAGAAAACGAGACTTTGGCGTGGCCGTCTTTACAGAGGGTGCAAAAATTCGTTGGAGGCAAGGGACCGGTGCAGAGTGTAAAGGCAGGCTGAGAGCGGTTCTGGTCTCGTGGATGGGGGGACTGCAACTGTCGCACTTTCATACACCATTTATGGGTAAATATACTCGGCACATTGGCGCCAGGTCTTTGGTGTTTATTCAGCCTGCATCCCGAAGTTTGAGTTCCAGAAGGACACGTAGCCGTTGCAGTCACGGGGCTCTCCTGATATAGTGTGCCCCTTACCGCACCCCTGCGAGGTCCAGCTCTTGCGGGCATGGCAGTGTCATCTTTTCGTTTCATCTTGCGCTCCAGAGGAAGCACCACCCCGCATGACCCCACCGTTCTCTCCAAGCAATCGTCCCGTTGGCACGCGGTACCTGCAGATCCTGGCGACCGTGCTGATGGTGGCAGGGCTTCTCTGCGCGGGGATGCGCGTGCCGGACCTGTCGCGTCCCCACCGCCCCAAGCCGATGCACCGCCTGGTGCTCAAGGCCCAAGTGACAACGGCGCCAAGCCACATCAAGCAGCAGCACCACGACGTCTTCGTCACCCTGCCCCAAGTCCTCGAACCGGCCGTTCCTGTCTTACAGCGCGCCATCACACGGGTCGCCCCCCCGCGGTACATCTTCCTTTCGTCCGCGCCCTATTCCGGACGCTCCCCTCCCGCAGCCTAACCCCGGCATAGATTCACCTCCTGCGCTCCAACGCTACACCACGTGGTGCAGGATCATGAGCCATAACGGCTGCCGCGTCCACGCGCCGGTGCGCGGGACGTCGGACGCCCACTGTCCCGGTGCGGGTCAGGTACGCCCTTGCGCCCGATTGCCCCTCGCCGCCCGTCTTCTCGACGGCTCGTACGGGCACGAGTGGGGCGCCCTCTCCAACCGCGCCCGCCCGTGTTGGCTCGCCTTGAATTATCTGCTCTCCGCCTGCGCCTTAGGCGCCGCGGCCGAATATCCTGGAGGACCCGCGTGAAACGTTTCCCCTTTATCTTACTTATCATCGCCGTCTTGGGCATGGACCGGCGTGCCCACGCCGACACCTGCAACTGTGACGACTGGATCCAACGAGGCGGGTATTGCGTCGATTACATCAAAGAGAGGATCCCTTCGTTTCCCATCCCTTACAAAAGCGACATGCCCCATCTGAAGAATGCGGACGTTGCCGACGTCACCGAAGGAGACGTCGCGGTATTCGCCTTAAGGAACTATTGGCACGTGGCCTACGTGGAAAAGGTACATCGTGACGAGCGTGGGCAGGCGACCGCTATCGACGTGAGTGAGATGAATTTCGGCGGAGACCTTTCCTTCGCCGAGTTCAAGGCGAAATGGAGATCCGACAACCTCCTGCAGTGGCAGCGGGCCACCTGTTGCGGGATCACCGACACCTACGACCAGACAACCCTGCGCAGTAACGTTGACCTGGACACCGTCACCCAGATCTGGTCACCCGACGACGCCGCCCCCGGAGGTTCCGGCCGCCGCGATCTCAAGGCACTGACGGAGAGGGTCCGGGAAGTCATCAGTCGGTTCCGGGAGTTCATCCAAAGCGAACTGTAGCAGCGCCGTAGCTGCCGACGGGGATCGTTGCCCAGCCAGGGCTGGAAGAGCTGAAGGAGCTGTGCCTGGCGAAAGGTCCAATTGCAAAGCCTGAACAGCCACACGCCGGTTACTGTGCAGCGGCTGAACAGCGGAGACGAATCCGACTTTCCGCCTCGGTGTAAGATCTTGGTATCACAGCAGTAAATCAACCACAGGTCGCGGATGCGCTTGGCACCCTCCTTGTACTGATCCAGGTAACGATGGACCACAGTCCCAGGAGACAGCCATGAAAACCTTCAAGAACCTCAAGGCAATTCTGTTCGCCATAATCGCCATTTCCCTGACCCATATCAGCACTGCGGCCCACGCCCAGGACACGGACCCGACCGGTCCCCGCGGGAAGTGCCCCTATGCGCTGCAACTGCAGAAATCTGTGGAGGCGCAGAAGGCCTACCTCGTGAAGGTCGAGCGGGCCAAGGCGAGCAATCCCATTCAGCCGCCCGAAGAAGTCGCGGCAGCTTCGCCGGAACAAGCTCCCGCCCAGATGACCGACCACCTGTCTGTTGCCTGGATCTCCTTCACGTGGGGCTCACGCACCAACTAGAGCCCAGGCGCTGGGAGCCCGGGAAGCCTAAAGAATTGGGGACCGGTGCCGAAGAGACTCCCAGCACCACAAAAGGAGGAGTTCATGTCACCGAAAACCAGGGAAAGTGCGCTGACCGCTCTCGCCATTGCTCTGCTCATATTAGGTGTGGTCACGGCACCAGCCGCCACCATGCCCCAGATCGATCCCCTTTCCAAGGAATGCATCGGCTGCCATGACGGCGCCGCCGGCCCCAACGTCGAGGTGAACCTGCGCAACGACCCCGCGGGGCGCGGCTCGCACGTCCACTCCTTCGACGGCGAACACCCCATCGGCATGATCTACCAGAGCTACGTGGACATGAAACCGGGGTACAAGCCGATCTCCGCCGAGGAGCGCAACATGATCATGGTCAACGGCGCCGTCGGGTGCCTCACCTGCCACGACCCGCTCAACCCGGCCAAGGGGCACCTGATCAAGAGCGACAAAAACAGCGCGCTCTGCCTCACCTGCCACGACAAGTAGATCCTTCCAGGCACACCACGCGGCCTCCCATCGGAGGGAAGTCAGGGTGAGCCCCTGCCTTGACAAGAGGATCGATTTTCATTAGTGTACCGACGCAGGTAGCCTGGCCCGAGCTACCGATCGGTCGGACCGCCTTCACCCTCCATTCCGTCGCACAGCAGAAAGCCCTCAGGCCACCTGAGGGCTTTTGCTTTTCGCTCCGACCCCACTAGAACCAAAGGAAGTGTCAGGCAGCATGATTGAAGAACAGTGCTTTAGCTATCGCCCCATCGGCCTGTTGCGCTCCCCCTATTCCCGCCGCATCGACGCCCCTCATCAGAGCACCGTGGTGACAGGAACCGAGACCGGGGACTTCGCCACAGCGACACTGGAACTCCAGGACTGGCTGGATGAAAAGGCGGTCCAGGACCTTGGGGGCTTCCAGCGACTGTGGCTTATCTTCGCCTTCCACCTCAGCGAAGGGTGGAAAAGCAACGTGAAGCCGCCGCGCGGGGGGCCCAAACGCGGCGTCCTGGCGACCAGGTCTCCGCATCGCCCCAACTCGATCGGGCTGTCTGCCGTGGAACTGGTAAGGGTGGAAGGAAAGACGCTGCACCTGCGCGGTGTGGACCTGCTGGACGGGACCCCCATCCTCGATATCAAGCCCTACGTCCCCTACGCAGACGCCTTCCCGGAATCGAAGGCGGGCTGGATCGACGAGATGGATGCCAAGGTGGGTCGCTACTTCGCGCCGGGGCCGCGCAAGCCGAGGTGAGCGGCGACGGCGTGGGGCAGGCGCCTGCGGAGGGTGAGTGGAGGCGGCCTTAAGTGGGCGGGAATCAAGGGGACAGGCACCTGCGGAGCCAGTCCCCTTCGAGCACCTCGCGCAAGGCCTCGGAAACCGCGTTCATGCAGGTATCCTTCCCGAAGCTACACCCGATCCCCCCCAGGGCCTTGACCGCCTCGTGCGGGTCGAGCCCCGACCGCAGGCCGTAGGAGAGTATCCTGGTCAGGCCGTCGAAGACCGCGGCCCCGCAGTGGCCGGCCTTGCCGAACCGGACGAAGATCTCGAACGGCCTCCCCTTCGGGTCCATGGTGACGGTGACGTAGATCCTGCCGCAATGGGTCTCTTTCTGGAAGGTGACGCTGGGAACGGAACCGGGACGTGCCTTCTTCTTCATAGCGGCCCCCCTTTCTCAACAGCCGGGTAAACGACGCCTGATAGTATATCCGCAGCCGCGTGTGCCGTTTACGGTTTTTTGACCTACATCAAGGAATTCCTCCCGGGCCTGTGGTTTACATGGGCCCTGTTTTTTTATCCATCAAGAGGAGGTAATTGCATGATTCATGGTTTGAAGAAACTGGGAGGGGCGCTGGCGCTGGTGCTGATGCTGGCCGGGGCGGCCTTCGCCGGGAAGAGCAACTGTATCACCTGTCACGAGAAGGTGACGCCCAACATCGTCAAGGACTTCCTGTCCGGCGAGATGGGCAAAAGCGGCAGCGTGGACTGCTCCAGCTGCCACGGCACCGCCCACCAGAGCGCCAAAGACGTCGCCAAGGTGACCATGCCCACCGAGAAGACCTGCAAGGAGTGCCACACCAAGCAGCATGACCAGTACGCCTCCGGCAAGCACGCCCTGGCCTGGGTGGCCATGGACGCCATGCCGACCAACAAGATCCAGCCCCACGCCTACATCCAGGGGATGAAGGGGTGCGGCGGCTGCCACAAGGTCGGCATCCGCGACGACAAGTCCCGCGCCGACGGCCAGTACGGCTCCCCGTGCAACTCCTGCCACACCCGCCACAAGTTCAGCAAGGCCGAGGCCAAGAAGCCGGAAGCCTGCCGCACCTGCCACATGGGCTTCGATCACCCGCAGTGGGAGATGTGGTCCAACTCCAAGCACGGCTCCATCTACCAGATGGAAGGTGACACCGGCCGCGCCCCCACCTGCCAGACCTGCCACATGGGCGACGGCGACCACAACGTGATGACCTCCTGGGGCTTCCTGGCCCTGCGTCTGCCGGAAGAAGACGCCGAGTGGATGGGCTACCGCGTCACCATCCTGAAAGGTCTCGGGGTCCTCGACCCGGCAGGCAAGCCGACCGGGCGCCTGGAACTGGTCAAGGCGGGCAAGGTGGCTCGTCTCACCAAGGAAGAATGGCAGGCCTCCCGCGACAAGATGGTCGGCATCTGCAGCAAGTGCCACAGCGCGACCTACGCCAAGACCCAGCTCGGCAACGCCGACCAGATGATCAAAGAGGCCGACAAGCTGATGGCCGAGGCGATCACCATCGTCGCCGGCCTGTACGAGAAAGGGATCGTCAAGCCGCAGCAGGGGCAGCCGGCCTACCCGGACCTGCTCACCTTCTACGACACCAGGACCCCGATCGAGCAGACCCTGTACGTGATGTTCCTGGAGCACCGCATGCGTGCCTTCCAGGGGGCGTTCCACATGAACCCCGACTACGTCACCTGGTACGGCCTGGCCGAACTGCAGAAGGACCTGGTGGAGATCAAGGCGGAGGCTGCCTCGATGATCCGCGAGTCCGGCCACAAGAAGTAGCGCCAGCAGACAAGCAAGCAGTCCCTGCAGCGGGGCGTCACCTGACGCCCCGCTGTTTTTTGCGCTACCCGACCTTCACATCAGCCCCAGATTGTCACGTCAAACAGTCGGAAATTTCGCAACCACTCGAAGGAAAAGTCACATTGCACACGTTGATATCAGGGTTACACTCAGTAGGTTTCTATCAAAGTGCGGAGGTGACTTATGGCGAAGAAGTTTTTGCTGGCAATCACGATTCTTTCTCTCATCGGCGCCTGTGCGGTTTCCCGCGTAAAGCAGGACTCCAACCCCGCTTACAGCGCCCATAACTTCAGCAATCACGAAGTCGATGTCTCCTGGAAAGCTGAAAACACGGACAAGGGGGTACGCATCGACGGCACCCTCAAGAACGTGCGGCCGGATCTTCCCTACACCTCCCTGCAGTTGACGGCAAAGCTCAAGGATGAAAGCGGCAAGGAGATCGGCAAAGGGACCAAGAACTTCGACGGGCGCTTCACGGGAAGCGAACCTTTCAGCATCGAGATACCGGTGGCCCGGCCGGACAGCGTGAAAAGGGTGGATTTCTTCTACTCCTACGGCACGACCGAGGATTTCCACCGCAACGACTTCAGCAGCGTACCCTAGCCTCCAACAGCAACAACCAAATCCGTAACCAAAACGAAGGCCCCTGGCAGCAGCCAAGGGCCTTTTTCATATCCTACTTCAGCTTCGGGCCCTACCGAGGTTTGTCACGCCTCCAGCCACGCCACTCGCCGTGACCCAGCGCCTTGAAAAAACCGACCACTACTTCGGCGGGGATGACCAGGAGCCAGATGGTCAGGATGACCGCTATGATGATCAGGAGCACGAGCAGTAACGTTTTCATAATGAGCCTCCTTTGCCTCCCTTAATAAGACCTTACCATAAGGGTATTCACATGAACAAGCCGCCCCTTCCCCGCACGCCATTCACAGCGCGGCAATCTACGGTATCATTCATCTCTGGCGCTCCGACCGCCACCCCCTCCTCGTCAGGGGAGACCTTAATGAGGTGCCCTCATGCCCGTTACCGACGCGGCGATACCGGAAAAACTGCAGCGCGACCTCGACTACCTGATGGACTGCCTGGCCGAGATGTTCAACGGGCTGGGCGAGTCGCAGCTCGCAGCCTGTCTCCCCAAGAGCGGGTCGATGGCCCCGTCGGAGGACTGCAAGTTCGTGCGGGCCTGGTCCATCGCCTTCCAGCTGCTCAGCATGGCGGAGGAGAACTTCGCCGTGCAGACGCGCCGGGCGGTGGAGAGCAGCCAGGGGCTGGTGGCAGCGCCGGGCCTTTGGGGACGCGTCCTGGAGAAGCTGAACCGCAGCGGTGTGCCGCAGGAGCAGATAGCGGAACTCCTGGGACAGATCAGGGTGGAGCCGGTGCTGACGGCCCACCCGACCGAGGCCAAGCGTGCCTCGGTACTGCGACACCTGCGCGAGCTCTACCTCCTGCTGGTCAAGCGCGAGAACACGGTCTGGACTCCCCTGGAGCGGGACGACATCCGCGAGGAGATCGTCACCATGCTGGAGCGGCTCTGGCGCACCGGCGAGATCCACCTGGAGAAGCCGCAGGTCCTGAACGAGCTGGCGGCGATCATCTACCACCTGCGCGAGATCTTCCCCCAGGTGATCCCGATCCTGGACAAGAGGATCTGCCGCGCCTGGCGCGAGGCGGGACTGACGAGGCCCCTGTCGCCGCTCGCCGACCGTCTGCCCCGGGTCTCCTTCAGCACCTGGGTGGGTGGGGACCGCGACGGCCATCCCCTGGTGACGGCCGAGGTCACCCAGGCGACGCTGAAGGAGCTGCGGCTGAACGCGTTGATGCTGATCCACGGACAGCTCACCACCCTGGGGAGCAGGCTCAGCATCTCCCGGCTGCTGCTCCCCCCTCCCCAACAGCTCACCCGTCGCCTGGAGACGCTGGCCGCGCCGACCGGGGCCCTCGGCATCGAGGCGCTCAAACGCAACCCGGAGGAGCCCTGGCGCCAACTGGTGAACCTGATGAAGGCGAAACTCCCGGTGGACGTCTCGGGGGGGGAGGAGACCCTTTGCGGCGATTCCGGCTCCCGCTACTGCCGCCCCAAGGAGCTCGAGGACGACCTGCGCCTGCTCAGGGACACCCTGGTAGCCAGCGGCGCCACGCGGCTTGCCCTAGCGGACGTGGTCCCGGTGCTGCGCAGCGTGGAGGTGTTCGGCTTCCACCTGGCCTCGCTCGACATCAGGCAGAACAGCGCCTTCCACGACAAGGCCGTGGAGCAGTTGCTGGCGGCGGCCGGGGTGGCGGAACGGGGCTTCTCGCAGTGGCAGGAGCCGGAACGCCTCGCCTTCCTCGATGGCGAGCTCGCCTCGCCCCGCCCCTTCCTGCTCCCGGGGGCCAAGCCGGGCAAGGAAGCTGAAAGCGTGATCAGCTGCTACCGGGTGCTCGCGGCCCAGATCCGGGATTACGGCCCGGAGTCGCTGGGCGCCCTGATCGTCAGCATGACCCGCTCACTTTCCGACCTGCTGGTGGTCTACCTGCTGGCGCGGGAAGCGGGGCTCGCGGCGCCCACCGCTGACGGGCTGGCCTGCCTGCTCCCCGTGGTCCCCCTCTTCGAGACCATCAAGGACCTGGAGGGGAGCGCCGCCATCCTGGAACAGTTCCTGGAACACCCCATGACCCGGCGCACGCTGGCGCAGCTCGGCGGCGGCAACCCGGTGCAGCAGGTCATGGTCGGCTACAGCGACAGCAACAAGGACGGCGGCATCATGGCGAGCCTGTGGGGACTGTACCGGGCCCAGGAGGCGATGCTCTCGGCCGCGCGACGCCAGGGGGTGCGGCTGCGCTTCTTCCACGGCAGGGGGGGCACCATCAGCCGCGGGGCCGGCCCCACCAGCCGCTTCCTGCGCGGTCTCCCCGAGGGATCGGCGTCCGGCGACCTGCGCCTCACCGAGCAGGGCGAGGTCATCTCCCAGAAGTACTCCAACCCGCTCAACGCCGCCTACCACCTGGAGCTGCTCCTCGCCGGGACCGCGGGCGTCAGCATCCCGCAGCGGGGCGGCCCGGGGCCGGGACACCCGCTGGAACCGGTGATGGACCGCCTTGCCGAGCGCAGCCGGTTGGCCTACCAGCAGCTGCTCAACAGTGACGGCTTCGTCACCTTCTTCCGCGAGGCCACCCCCATCGACGTCATCGAATCGAGCAGCATCGGTTCCCGTCCGGCACGGCGCACCGCCCAGGCCACCCTCTCCGACCTGCGCGCCATCCCCTGGGTCTTCAGTTGGAGCCAGGCCCGCTACTTCCTCTCCGGCTGGTACGGCATCGGCTTTGCCCTGGAAGAGCTCATGAACGAGGAGCCGGCCCTGTTCGGCGAGCTGGTGCGCAACTGCCAGAGCTGGACCGTATTGCACTACATCATCAGCAACGCCGCCACCAGCGTTGCCAGCGCCAACCTCACCATCATGAACAACTACGCCGAACTGGTGCGCGACCCGGCCATCCGGCAGCCGATCCTCGGCGCCATCGGCGAGGAGTACCGGCGCACGGTGCGCATGCTCGAGGAGATCTACGGCGGATCGCTGGCCGAACGGCGCGCCGCCGTGCACAGCTCGCTGGCCCGGCGCGAGGACGCCCTCAAGGTGCTGCACGAGCGCCAGATCGCCCTCTTACGCCAGTGGCGCCAGGACGCGGTGCGCAAAGACAGCGCCATGTCCGGGGGGCTCTTGTTCCGGCTCCTGGAAACGGTCAACGCCATCGCCGCGGGCCTTGGCACCACCGGCTGACCCGCCTGCTCCGCCCCCCTCTTCTCGGGACATTTCGCACCGCCCCCGCCATATATTCCTCATGAACTTCCCGATGATCCTTTCTTAAGAAATCCTGTGCTCCCGCCGAAAAGCCGTATTAGCTACGGGACAATACTTGCCGCCACAGGCGAGGGATTGTCACCCGCGAAGGGAGCCTTGCCATGACCATCAAGTCGAAGTTGATCCTGAACGCCGCGATCGTGCTGCTGGCTGTCGCCGCTGTCTCAGTCGCGAGCTTTCTCAGCATGAGCTCCATCAGGGGCAAACTCTCGTACCTCACCGAGAAAAGCACCCCTTTCCAGCTGCGCACCATGGAATTCCAGCGCGCCCTGCAGGGGGCCACGGCGGACCTGGTCAAGGTGGCCGCCGCCCACAACGAGGCGGACTTGGCCGCGGCCAGGAAAGAGGCGGAAAAATCGCTGGCCGAGGTGCGCGGCGCCCAGGAGAAACTGGAGTCGGTTTCCGGCGAGAAGCTGGAAGCGTCTGCGGAATTCGGCAGCATCGCCCAGGAACTGTATGCCACCATGTCCGCACGGTTGGCTTCGGAGCGGGAATCGGCCCAGGCACACACGCTGATCCTGCAAAAAGGTCAGGAGGCGAGCGCACGGCTCCAGGATCTGGAGGGGAAGGTGAGGGTGCTGCAGCGCTCCAGTTCCTCCGCCTACGCCGCCGCCAACGACGAGGCCGACAAAACGTCCAAGAATATCGCCAGCATCGAAACGCTCAAGGTGTCCCTCAAGGAGCTGAGGTTCCTCCTCTACGACATGCAGCGGGCCCCGGAGAAGAAGCAGATCGTCAACCAGTACGCGGGCGCGCTGAAAAAGGTGCAGCAAAACAGCAACATCCGGCACAACAAGCGGATCGGCGGCCAGTTCGCCGTGTTCACCGCCAAGGCGGAGCTGCTCACCAAGACCCTTGCCGAAGGAGGTGACCCGCGCCGGGGAGAAGCACAACTCAAAGAGGCGCTCGAGGCGCTGGGCGAGGTGGACGACGAGATAGAGGACGAGGTGGACAAGGCACAACTGCAGGTGGGCAGGATATCGGGCAAGCTCCCGGGCTACCTGTCGCGTGCCAACGCCGCGGTCGACGTCCTCTCCATCAACACCGAGCTGGTCTCCCTGGGCAAGTCGCTCGAGGGGCTGTCGGGACGCCTGTTCTTTGCCAACACCCCCGCTGAGTTGGACGCGGTCGCCGCCGAATTTGATCGCCGCTACGCGCGCCTGGGGCAGGTGGAGAAATCGGTCGCAGCACAGCTGAAGGCGGCCGGGGCCCAAGGCGAACTGCGCATCCTGGGCGGCGTGAGCGCTTCCCTGGCCGGCATCCGTGACACCGTCTTCGCGCAGAACGGCATCTTGGTCAAGCTGCGTCAGAAGATGCAGTTCCAGGAGAAGGCGCAACGGGACTCGGCCCGGTTGCGGGAGGTGGTGGCCAAGCAGGCCGAGAAGGGGAAAAAAACGGTCTCCTCCGCACAGGAGGGGCAGGAACAGGCGATTGGAACCGTGAACCGGACCATACGCTTCAGCATGACCCTGATCCTGGTCATCGCCGCCTGCACCGGTTTGTTGGGGAACCTCGTGGGCATGTGGATCTTCCGGAGCATCTCCCGTCCCATCCAGCAGCTGACCGCCCTGGCGGAACAGGCGGCGGAAGGCAACCTGGCGGTCAGCATCGCCGCAGGCGGCAAGGACGAGATAGGGCGGGTTCAGCTCGCCATGGCGTGCATGCTGGCCAGTCTCAGAAACGTGGTGGGAAAGATCGGTGACGCCACCTCCACCCTCGCCAGCAGCTCCGAACAGATGGCCGCCACGGCCGGCGTCCTCGAAGACGGGGCCGCACGCCAGGCGCACCGGGTCGAGGAATCGGCGCTCTCGATGTCACAGATGACGGCTACCACCGTCGACATGGCCCAGAACGCCTCGACCACCGCCGGCGCCGCCGATACGATGATGGAGATCGCGGTCGCCGGGAAACAGGCGATGCAGCAGACCACCGAGCAGCTGCAGCGCTTTGCGCAGACGTTTTCCGAGACCGCAGGGATGGTGGAACAGTTGAGCGGGCAGTCGGCGCAGATCTGCGAGATCGGGGTCCTGATCCGGGACATAGCCGACCAGACCAACCTCCTGGCGCTCAACGCCGCCATCGAGGCGGCACGTGCCGGAGAGCAGGGCAGGGGCTTTGCGGTGGTAGCTGACAACGTCAGGGAACTTGCCGAGCGCACCGCGGCGGCCACCGCCGAGATCGACCACACCGTGCGGGCGATGCAGGACAGCGTCAACCGCTCGGTACGCAAGATGAGCGAGGAACCCACCTCGGTCGGCACCATCATGAACCGGGTGCAGGGGACCGAGGAGGCCATCGACCGGATGGCCACCTACGTGGAACAGGTGCACGAGATGGTCCGGCGCATCGCGGTCGCGACCGAGGAGCAGTCGGCGACCAGCGTGGAGGTCGGCCAGAACGTGGATGAGATCGCCGAGCTCACCCGGGAACTCCGTGTGGCCTGCAGCGGCATTCGGCAATCCTCCGCCGGGCTTTCCTGTCTGGCCGGAGAACTCAAAGGGATGGTGGAGTGGTTCCGGGTCTGACCCGTCTCAAACTGCGGACAAAGCGAAGGCCCCCTTGCATCTGCCAGGGGGCCTTTTGCGTTGCTGCTGGTTGGGAAAAAATCCCCGGGGAGGAGGACCAGCACCTCCTCCCCAGGCAAGGACGGCTGATACTACGGGTTGGTGGTGATGGGGAACGGCGCAGCGTTCACCCATCCGGAGGAAACGATAGTGCCGTTGTTGGACCTGATCCGGTACCAGTAGTTGGTGTTGCGGGCCAGCCCGGTCTGGGTCAGGGTGGTCACCCCGGCATTGACGGTGACGCTGTTGAGCCCCTTGCTGAAGGTCGAGTTGGTGGCTCTCTGGATGGTGAAGCCGGTTTCGTTGCTGGAGAGGTCTTGCCAATCGAGGACCACGCTCCTGCTGTTGCCGCTGTTGGCGCCGTTGGTGGCGGTGAAGTTCCCCGGTGCCGCCGGCTGTGCCGGGAGCAGGATGGTCGGGGACACGGCGTACCCCGAGAGGCCGGCGACGTTCACGGCTGCTACGCGGTAGACGTAGGTGGTGTCGGTAGCCGACAGGGTCAGGTTGTCGGTGTAGCTCACGTTGCCGGTGTTGCTGCGGGCCGGGAGCGCGGCGATCTGGACGAAGGCGCCGCCGTTGACGGAGCGCTCGAGGACGAAGCCGGTCTCGGTGATCGCATTGTCGGTGAAGGTGATGGTGACCTTCGGTCCGGCAACCAGGGTCGCCGTCATGTCGGTCGGGTCAGCCGGTACGGTGCCGGTGAGAAGCGGTGCGGAAACCGACTTCACGGTCAGGCTCGGCATCTGCCCGCCGTACCCCACGGTGTTCTGCGCGACGACCTGGTACTTGGCGACCACGTTGGGGTTGTAGATCGCCGGGTCCTGCAGGGTCTTCACGCCGATGGTGTTGGCCTGGTCCAGAGGCGACGCGATGGTCCCGACGTTGGTCCAGGTGGTGCCGTTGGTGGTTTTCTGCACCAGGAACGAGGTCTCGGTGATGGAGTTGTCGTTCCAGGTCAGGGTGAGCCGCGCCTTGTTGCCGGAACCGGAGGTGGTGAAGGCGAGGCCGTCAGCCTGCTTCGGCGGCAGCGCCAGGGAGACCGGACGCATCATGTCCATCTCTTCGTGGCTCAGGATGTGGCAATGCCATACGTATTCCCAACCGAAGTTGACCAGCTGGTTGATGATCGGATTGGTCGGGTTGCCTAAGACATCGGTAGGCTCGAACATCGCGGTGGAGCCGGCCGGCATCATCGGGTTGAGCAGCCTGATGCTGTTCGGGATTTCGAACGGCAGCGTCGGGATGATCGGCCTCAGGGCGACGATGGTGTCCTCCAGCGGGCTGATGCGCACGGTGTCTTTCCAGCCGAGCTCGTTGGCATCCGGCGGGATGATGATGTTGTCCCAGGTCACGCGGTTGAGCACCTGCACGTCGTAGAGGTGGAAGTGGATCGGGTGGGTATCGACGCCGTTGTGGGTGATCTTCCAGATCTGGGTGCCGTCCTGGGTCGAGATCGGGGTGACGTTCAGGTCGCCCTTGGGCAGGTTGGTGCCGTCGATCAGTTCCGTGGCCGGGTTGACGTACGGATAGAGTGTGACGTTCTGGGCACCCGGGGCAGCCGGGACCGCTTCGATGCCGATGTTGGCGGTCATCCTGCCGAACTCGTCGAAGGCTACCGCGTTCATCTCGTCGTGCAGGGCCTTCGGCTCAAGCGGGATCTGCAGCTTCGTGGTCGGGGAGGCCAGCGTGTTGAAGCCGAAGAGGTCGCCGCCCTGGTCCGAGATGCGGGCGAAGCCGTCGCAGGACTGCTTGGTGCTGCCCGGTGCGTTGCAGTAGCCGGCGGCCGGGAAGTTGGTGCCGTAGGCGGAGTTGTAGGCGGCCTGGCCGACGATAATCGGATGCTGGCCGGATTCGAAGACGCCGGAGCCGTCGGCCTGGTGCGCGAACGCTGCCTGCAGCGCGGCGAGGTCGAAGGGTGCCGGGGTCACGGTCGGATCGGGCAGCGGGTTGACCCTGATCTGCATCACGGTCCTGGTGTTGGGGCCGTAGCCCGGGATTACGCCGGGGGCGCCGACCGGAGAGAGGTCGGGGGCGCCGGTGTAGTAGTCGTAGCTCGCCACGCGGGCCGGGTAGGCCGCCGGGGCGTCGTTGTAGAGGATCAGCGTCTGGCCGGCGTACTTGGAGAAGTCGACGATCACGTCCGCCCTCTCGGCCGGCGCCAGTGCCAGGGAGTGCTGGTCCACGTTACCCACGTCGAAACGGGTGGGGTCGGTGATCCAGGTGATGGGCTGCGGCGGGATCACCGCCGGCGCCGGGAGGAAGCCGCCCTCGCTGCCGATCTGGATCCAGTCCGGCCCTTTCGGGGAGAGGGTGGTGTCCGGAGTCGGGAACACGACGGGGTCGAGCTGCGCTGCTGCCAGTTCGGCCGCCTTGAAGGCCACTTCGGTGCCGCCGATCGGGTTGCCTTCGGCGTTGAGGGAGCTGCTGGCGGTGTTGACGTCGGCAACGTACATGTGCAGGTTGAAGAAGCGGTCGTTGGCGGCGTTCAGGATGCGCAGGCGGTACGCCTTGGGATCGACCGTGGTGTACGGGTAGACGGTGCCGTTGACCACCGGCGTGTCGTTGAACTGCTCCATGCCCACCGAGATGTTCGGGGTGCCCGGAATCAACTCAGGCTCGCAGAACGGGTCGGTCTGGTACTGCCAGGTGGTCGGGTCGTTCAGGTTGCACGGTACGGGAAGCGGCGTGGTGAAGGCGGTGGCCGGGTCCATGTTGTAGCGCGGGTTCGGGATCGGCGGGTACATCGGTTTTGCCGGGGGCCAGAACCAGGGGCCGTACATCCAGCGGCCGAAGGCGCTCATGCCGCTCGGGTCGCCCGGGTTTTGCGCCGGCATGTAAACGTGGTGGTACCAGAGGTTGCCGAAGCCGCCCCAGCGGTCGGCATCCCAGGTCGGGTCCTGGTCGTAGAGCTGCCCGGTGCGGGTGACCTTGTCGCCCTGCGGCACGAAGGTGCGGTCCTGGACGATGAGCGGGATGGTGCTGTCCGGCCCGGGGATGAGCCCCTTGCTGATCAGCGCCTGCTCGGTCTGGTCCTGGATCAGGTAACCGGCAGCCTCGCCGGCGTAGACGTTGAGGCGGGTGATGCCCCAGGAGTGGTCGTGGTAGAACATGAGACGCGCGCTCTGCTGGTTGGTGTAGAAGAAGGTCATGGCGCCGGGGCCCGGATCGGGCATGTCGGGGACGTTCTTCACGCTGACGCCGGCAGGCCAGGGCGTCATCTCGTCTTTGGGGGTGATCCACTGGTGCGGCGTGCCGTCGCTGATCCACGGGGTCACGCCGCCGTGCAGGTGCAGGGTGGCCCGGTCGTCCTTGAAGCACATGTCGGACTTGGGCCCGTCGGTGCACATCGGGTTACGCACCTGGTCGGTGACCGTACCGGAATCCATCGGAGTCATCATCGACATGGGGCCCATGCCGGAGCCCATCATGGTCGAGTCGACCGGCAGGAACAGGTCGCCGCCGGCGCCGGACGGCAACAGGTTGCGGAACAGTATCCGCACCGGGCGGTCCTTCTGCGCAACGATCACGGGTCCGAGGTAGTTGGGCGGTGTTACGCCGGTGTAGCCGGCGATGGATACGGTGCTGCCATCGACCAGGGCATTGGAGAGGGGCACCTGCTGGCCGGGGACCACCGTGGTGGAAAGCTGAACGTAGCCGCGCAGCAGGGTCGGCGGCAGGTCGGAATGCATCTTCTGGCGGTACTGCACGACGCCGATCTCGTAGTAGTCGGCATCAGGATAGGTGGTGGTGTCGGCGACTGCCACCGGGAGATACTGGCCCAGGTCGTTGGCGTTAGCCTCGCCTAAACCCGGCAAGCGGTTCACGAACTTCTTGATGCCGCCGGAAGCAGCACCCGTGACCGGGTCGACCGTCGGCAGCGGGCTCAGCGCCCAGTTGGGAGCCGGTCCGAAGTAATGAGGGACTTTCGTTTCGTCGATGGCCTGTGCTGGCGGGGGAGCCAGTCCCCACAGCGTGATCACCAGCGTTGCCAGGCACGCTACCAATGTCGTTCTCAGCCTGTCCATAACTTCCTCCTTTTCCACATATCAAGGTCGTTTCTGTGCTGGTTTACCTCTTCATCGCCTGTTGTCTCTTGGCATGCCCTTTCTTTTCCAAATCCTGCATTTTCTTGCTTCGATCCATCTTGGCCTGCGCTACCTTCTTGGCATTCTGGATGCCCTTCCCTGTCTTTGGAGCCGTTCCCTTCCCGGCCGGAGCAGCATTTGCGGCTACCGCCAACGCCAGGGTCAGTATCAGCCCCGCTGTCATTGTCATTAATCGCCTCATAACCGTTTCCTCCTTTGCGCCCTGTAGTTTTCACGTCACCGTTTTCGATCACAGGTCCAGTCCGTTTTGGCCGAACCAATGCCCAAGTAATTACAGGGACCGTGCCACAAGTCATAAAAAAAATTTTTCTCAATTATTCGGTTACTTGCAGCCTGAACAGGCGCAACTTCGGACAGTGACGGCTGTCGCGAGTTGGAAGTAATGCCGGAAGCGAAATGAGTGCAAACCCGCGTCAGTCATAGTTTCAGGGGCGCCGAGTGCATTTAAATGCAAGTGCAAGTTTTTTTGCACCCCTTCACCCGGCAGCCGATCGCGCCAGTGTCACGCACTGCGCCCGGCTAAACCTCGGCGGCCGGGGCCTGATTTGACTTGTCCGCGAAATGCTGTATCTGAACACTTTGCGCCGGATTCGATTGCCGGATAACCGCTAGCTGACCACCGGAAAAGGGTGCGTAGGTAAGGAGGTTCCGATGAGTTACATCACCGTGGGGAAGGAGAATTCGTGCAACATCGATCTGTATTATGAGGACTTAGGGGAAGGGCAGCCGGTGGTGCTGATCCACGGCTGGCCGCTGAGCGGCAGGTCATGGGAGCGGCAGGTGCCCGCCCTGCTGGAGGCCGGGTATCGGGTGGTGACCTACGACCGGCGCGGCTTCGGACAGTCCGGCAGGCCCGCGACCGGCTACGACTACGACACGCTGGCGGCCGATCTCAACATGCTTTTGAACGCGCTGGACCTGCGTGACGCGGTGCTGGTCGGCTTTTCGATGGGAGGCGGTGAGGTGGCGCGCTACCTGGGGCGCTACGGCAGCGAGCGCATCCGGAAAGCGGTGTTCATGGCGGCGGTGACGCCGTTTCTACTGAAGAGGCCGGATAACCCGGCGGGGCTGGATGGCGACATCTTCCAGGGGATCAGGCAGGGGATCAGGAGCGACCGGCTCTCCTTTCTGACCAGTTTCCTGGCCAACTTCTACAACGTGCATGCCTTCGGGGGGAAGAAGGTGAGCGCAGAGGTGCTGCGGCTGAGCTGGGACATCGCGGCCATGGCCTCACCCATCGCCACGCTGGCCTGCGTGCACTCGTGGCTTACCGATTTCCGGGACGACCTGTTGAGCATCAAGATCCCGACCCTGGTCATTCATGGCGACGACGACCGCATCGTCCCCTTCGCCGCCTCCGGGAGCCGTACCCATGAGGCAGTCGAGGGAAGCCGTCTCATCGTCGTTGCCGGCGCCCCGCACGGCCTCAACTGGACCCACGCCGAAGAAGTGAACGACGGGTTGATCGATTTCCTGCAAGAAGCGCTGTAAAACCAGGAGAAAAAAACAAAACCATTGGCCACGGAGAAAATCTGAGGAAATCTGAGAACACCTAAAAGCGAAAGGCTTTTGGGTGTTGAACCTTTAAAAGGTTTTCTCAGAGGTCCTGAGATGTGCTCCTTGCCAATGGTTTTGTTTTTCCCGTTTAAAGGTTTTCTCCGAAGTTCTCAGATTTTCTCCGTGGCTAATGGTTTGGGTTTCAGGTTTGGAATTCCCGGAACCTCTGCACCGCCTCGGGGATGACCTCCTCCTTGATGTTCCCGAAGGCGAGCCTCAGATACCCCTCCAGCCCCGGCCCGAACACCTCGCCCGGCAGAAGCAGCATCCCCGACTCCTCGACCAGCCGCCTTGCCACCGCACGGCCGCTCTTCCCCGCACAGGGATGCGCCACCCAACCGAAGAAGGGACCGCTCGCCACCAGCCGGAACGGGTTGCCGGACTTAGCCATCTCGGCCCGGAACACCTCGTGGCGCCGCTCCATCATGACCCGGTTTTGCGCCACCCACCCGGAAAGATGCTCAAAACCGTACTGCACCGCGTGCTGCGTGACCCGGGGCTGGCACACCGCCATGGTGTCCTGGGCCTTCAGGGCATGCTCGATGAACCTGGCAGATGCCGCCAGCATCCCGGCACGGTACCCGGTGAGCGCGAAGGTCTTGCCGAAGGAGGCAATGTGCACGAAGTGGTCGCCCCAGTCAGGGTCCCGGAACAGGTCGTGAGGCCGGACGCCGCCGGTGATGAAGCTGTTGTAGGTCTCGTCGAGCACCAGCGCCACGTTGTGGCGCCGCGCCAATGCATGGAGCTCGTCGATGGTCTCGGACGGGGTCACCGCTCCGGTGGGGTTACTGGGGGTGACCAGGAGGATGGCGCGCGTCCTGGCCGTGATCAGGCCGGCGATGGTGGCGGGGTCGGGGAGGCCGCCGCTCGTTTCGTCGAAGGGGGCGAAGACGCAGCGAATGCCGAGGACGGCGAGCGCCATGGGGTGGTCGAAGTAAGCGGGCAGCTGCACGATGACCTCGTCGCCCGCCCGGCACAGGGTCACCATGGCGAGCCAGAGCGCCTGGCTTGCCCCGATGGTGAGACAGATCTGGGAAGGGTCGATGCGGGCGTCGTAAAGGCGCCGGTAAGCGCGGCAGACCGACTCGCGCACCTCGGGGAGCCCCTCGTCGATGCTGTAGCGCGAGGTGAGCGGGTCGCGCATCACCAGTTCCAGGTGGTCGATCAGTTCCGGCGGGGGCGGGTAATCCGGGATCGCCTGGCAGAGGTCGATCAGTGCCAGCTTCGGGTTCGCTGCCGCCAGCCACCCCTTCACCTCCGAGATCGGCGGCGGGTGGACCCTTTCGATCAGTTCCGACACGGGAAACTTCATCTACGTCCCTCCTAAAAACAAAAAACCATTGGCCACGGAGAAAATCTGAGAAAATCGGAGAGAGGCGAAAAAACAAGACTTCAGGTTAACCCCAAAAGCTGTTGTCCCTGTGCCTTTCTCAGATGTTCTCAGAAGTTCTCCCTGCCAATGGTTTTGTAGTTACAGTCCTTTGGTTTTCTCCGAAGTTCTCAGATTTTCTCCGTGGCCAACGGTTTTTGCCTTTAATGCTCCTGCGGCGGCGCGGTCAGGTACTGCTCGAACTGGCGCTTGTCCTGGCAGCAGCGGTAGGCTTCCTCGGGTGACACGCGCTTGGTCTTCAACAGGTCCAGGATGTGCTGATCCATGAGCTGCATGCCGTCCTTCCTGCCGGTCTGCATGATGGAGGGGATCTGGAAGGTCTTGCCCTCGCGGATCAGGTTGCCGATGGCCGGGTTCCAGACCATGATCTCCTGCGCGGCGGCGCGCCCCTTGCCGTCCGCGGTCTTCAGAAGCTGCTGGCAGACGACCCCCTTGAGCGACTCGGAGAGGATGGCGCGTACCTGCTCCTGGGCGTCCTTCGGGAACACGTCGATGATACGGTCCACCGTCTTCGCGGCGGAACTGGTGTGCAGGGTGCCGAAGACGAGGTGACCGGTCTCGGCGGCGCTCATGGCGAGGCTGATGGTCTCCAGGTCGCGCATCTCGCCGACCAGGATGACGTCCGGGTCCTCCCTGAGTGCCGCCCTGAGCGCGCTGGCGAAGCTCTGGGAGTGCTCGCCGATCTGGCGCTGGTTGAACAGCGACATCTTGTTCTCGTGGATGAACTCCAGCGGGTCCTCGAGGGTCAGGATGTGCTCGCGGCGGGTGCTGTTGATCAGGTCGATCATGGCGGCCAGGGTGGTCGACTTGCCGCTCCCGGTGGGGCCGGTGACCAGCACCATCCCCTTCCTGAGCTTGGTCATGTTGCGGATGCCGTCGGGGAGCCCCAGGTCGTCGGCGGACAGGATCTTGCTCGGGATGATGCGGAACACGGCCGCGATGCCGCGATGCTGCATCATGTAGTTGCCGCGGAAGCGCGCCAGCCCCGGCACCGAGTAGGCGAAGTCGAGGTCGTGCGTCTCCTCGAACTGCTCGCGCTGCTTGGGGGTCAGTATCTCGTACAGGATCGCCTTCAGCTCTTCATGGGTCAGAGACTTGAAGTTCTGGCGTTCCATCTCACCGCGCAAACGGAAGATCGGCGGGGACCCCGAAGAGAGGTGCAAATCGGAAGCTCCCGCGTCGTTTAGCAGCTTGAATAGCGCATCAATCCTTGCCATGTGTTCTCTCCGTCACTGTATCCATCACAGTATTATTGAGGCAACGTACTCGCCGGGAGCGATCTCGCCCCGCTCCAGCAGCTCGGCCCCCTCCTCCGCGATGCCCCGGAAGCCGTTCTCCCTGAGGTAACGAACCAGCTCGTCGCTGTCGCGGATCATCTCCAACGCCTCCAGGAGATCCTTGTCAAAGCGGATCACGTCCAGGAGGTACTTCTTGCCGCGGTAGCCGGTCTGGTCGCAGGTGGGGCAGCCGGCCGGGCGGAAATACGCCCGCTCGCCGGGAACCAGCCTGAGCGCCGCCAGTTCCTCGGGCGCCGGGGTGTAGCGCTCCTTGCAGTCGGGGCACAACAGCAGCGCGCAACGACTGGAAACGATCCCCTTGACGTGGGTGGGGATCAGGTAGTTCTTCTGGATCAGGTAGATGAGCTGCTTGAGCACCTCACCCTTGTTGGCGTGCGACATCCCCGCCACCACCAGCTTGCCGCGCATGACCGCTTTGCTCGCCGCTACGAAGGTGGAGAAGTCGGTCACGTCCTCGATCACCAGGACGTCCGGGTCGTGCTCCATGGCCGCGCCGATGATGGCGGCGTTGTCCTCGCAGCTGCAACGGACGCTGGCAAGGCGGGGGAAACGGCTCTTGCCGCGGCCGAGCCGCTCGCCGATCAGCAGCACGTTGCGGTCGGCATGATCGCAGGAATCGAGGAAGAGGTCGATGAGCCGGCTGCGCTCCTCGGAGGAACGGCCGGCGAAGAGGACCAGCCCGTCCCTGGCGGCGGCGAGGGCGGTCAGGTCGTCGCGCTGGCGCGGGGTGAGCCCCAGGTCGTCCATGGTGGTCAGCTGCGGGGCGACGGTGTGCAGCCGCAGCGTCACGTACTCGCCGCCGTCGCCGGCCATGAGGAGCGCCTGGAAGGGGATTTTCTTCCCCTGCCAGAGGAACTTCAGCACGCCGCTGACCGCCCCCTCCCCCTCGGCGGGGAGTCCCGACAGGCGCCGGATGCGCTCGGTCAGGCGGGGGTAGTGGGTCATGGCGAGCCTGCCCAGTTCGATGCTCTTGTGGCCGCTGCGCGCCGCGACGCGCACCTGGTCTCCCAGGGGCTGCAGGGCGACGCCGGAAAACTTCTTCTGCACCACGCGCAACAGCAGGTGGTTCAGGAGCATGGCGCCGGTCAGGTCGGCGTTGACCGCGGCGAGGACGTTGGCGCTGAACTGGCCGGAGCTGAAGCCCAGCTCCGGGTGGCTCACGTCCGGCCCGTACAGGATCTCGTGCATCTCCCTGATCTCGCGGATCAGGCCGACCGAGATGTTGACGTTGCAGCCGGAGACGCGCGCGAGCTCCTCGATGGCCTCCTTGTTGAGCGGGTCGGCCATGGCCACCGACAGCTCGCTGCCGATGAGCACCACGGGGCAGAGGCTGTGGCGCCTGGCCAGCTGGGCCGGGACCTTCTCCACCGCGGCGGGGTCGATGTTTTCCTTCTTGAGTCGTACGTAGGGGATGTTCAGCTGGTTGGCGAGCGCCCAGTCGATGTCCTCCTGGGTGACCACACCCATCCGGACCAGCGCTTCGCCGACCCGGCATCCCGACACCTTCTGCGCCTCGAGGGCGGCCCTCAACTCGTGCTCGGTGATGATGTGGGATTTGAAGAGTACCTCACCGATGGACCCTTCCTTGACAAGCCCGTTCATTGCATAACCTCCAGGATGCTGCAGATGGCCGTGCCAGGGGCAAATGTACCCGAAAACAAATCAACTGACAATGACAATGGAGCAGACAAATCGATTGACAATTGACAATGGACAATTGACAATGCCTAGGCTGAATTGACGATGATGCCGAGGCGGCAGGATAGTTGGAAGTCCGCGCTGCCAGAAAGCGCCATACCCCGGATGGTTACCTCGATCAAGCAGAACCTCAACGCAGATCCCTTCCCGCTTATCTGTCAGTCGCGTTGCAAGTCACTGCCATCATTACTGAAAAAGACCACGCGTTGTCAATCGCCAATTATCGATTGTCAATTGAATAAGGAGTTTGCATGCAAAGAAAAGCCATCGCCCTGCTCTCGGGCGGACTCGATTCCACCCTCGCCGTCAAGGTGCTCCTGGAACAGGGGATCGCCGTGGAGGCGCTCAACTTCACCTCCCCCTTCTGCACCTGCACCGGCAAGAACGCCGGCTGCAAGTCGGAGGCGGTGCGGGTTGCGGAGGAATTCAAGATCCCCATCAAGGTGATGAACAAGGGGGCCGACTACCTGGAGATCATCAGGAACCCCAAGCACGGCTACGGCAAGGGGATGAACCCCTGCGTCGACTGCCGCATCTACCTCTTGAAGAAGGCCAAGGAGTACATGGAGCAATCGGGGGCCGATTTCGTGATCACCGGCGAGGTCCTTGGACAGCGCCCGATGAGCCAGCGCCGCGACACCCTGCGCGTCATCGAGCGGGAGAGCGGCCTGGAAGGGCTCCTGCTGCGCCCCCTCTCCGCCAAGCACTTCAATCCCACCATCCCGGAGCAGGAAGGGTGGGTGGACCGCGACAAGCTCCTCTCCATCTCGGGGCGCTCCCGCAAGGAGCAGTTCGAACTGGCCGAGGAACTGGACGTGAAGAACTATCCCTGCCCGGCCGGCGGCTGCCTGTTGACCGAGCTCTCCTTCGTGGGCAAGATCCGCGACGTCTTCGACCACTCGGACCAGCTGAACCTCAGGGACTTCCGGATGCTGAAGCTGGGCAGGCACTTCAGGATCGGGCGCCGCACCAAGGTGGTCATGGGGAGAAACGAGGCCGAGAACGAGCTCTTGGAGCGCGCCATCCAGGCCGGTGAGGCCGCCCTGCGCTGGAAGGAAGGGAAGAGCCCGCTGGCGGCGGTCATGGGCGAGAGCTCGCCGGAGCTTCTGGAGCGCGCCGCGCAGATCCTTTTGCGCTACACCAAGGCCGAGCCCGGCGCCGCCGCGACCATCGCCGTCACCTGCGACGGCTCCGAGAGCGAGTTCAGCACCACCAACGCCCTGGACGAGGCCGCCGTCGAGGCCCTCAGGCTGTAGCCCCTTCCTGTATGCCGCTTCCCTCCCCCTGTTCCGGGGAGTGGAAGCGGTACACGTTCTTTCCTTCCTGCTTGGCGCGGTACATCGCGCCGTCCGCCGCACGCACCATCCCGTCCAGATCGTCGCCGCAGTCCGGGTAGATGCAGACCCCGATGCTCACCCCGACGCCCGCCTCGTCCCCCTCCACCCGGAAGGGACGGGCAAAGGCCTGGATGATCCTCTCCGCTACCACCGCAGCGTCCCGGGGCTCGGCCATCTTGGTGAGGATGATGGTGAACTCGTCCCCTCCCATGCGCGCCACCATGTCGCAGGCGCGCACGCAATCCTTGAGCCGCTGTCCCGCCTCCATGAGCACGGCGTCCCCCGCGGCATGGCCGAAGCGGTCGTTGACTTCCTTGAAGCAGTCCAGGTCGAGGTACATGAGCGCCATCGGGTGGTGGTAGCGCTTCGCCTCGGAGAGCGCGTGCTTGAGGCGATCGAAGAACAGCACCCGGTTCGGCAGCGAGGTGAGCGAGTCGTAGTGGGCCAGGCTCTCCAGCCGCGCCTTGGCCAGCTTGCGTTCCGTGATGTCCCGGAAGATCACCTGCAGCGCCCGCTCGCCCCGGTAGACGAAGGGCCCCACCCCCAGCTCGACCTCTATGCTGGTCCGGTCGTTGCGCAACAGCCGCTCCTCGATCCAGGGCGCGCTGCTCTCCCCCTGCTCCGCGTAGCTCACCTGCTCCAGGAACAGCGGTATCGAATCCCGCTCGATGAACTCCAGCATCTCCCGCCCCATGAGCTGGTCCGGGGACTGGCACCCCAGCAGTTCGCTGCCGGCGGGGTTGATGAAGACGAAGCGGCGGCCGACCAGGATGGCGATGCCGTCCAGCGAGAGTTCCACCAGGCGCCGGAAGCGCTCCTCGCTCTCGCCGATGGCCTCCACCATGTTGGTCAAACGCTCCTCGGTCTTGGCCTTCACGGTCACGTCCTGCAGGGTCTCGATGGCGGCCACCACGTTCCCCTCGCTGTCCCGGATCGGCGCGGCATCGAAGCAGAGGTAGCGCTGCTTCCCCTTGAGCCGGTACCACCCCTCGGCACGCAGCCCTTCCGGGATCAGCTCCGAGTCGGCGTAGCAGTCGTAGAGGTCGGCCATCTCGTGCAGCGTGCCGTCCACGACGACGTCGGCCAGCATGCGGCGCTGCTCGCCGTAGAAGGCGCGCCACGCCTCCGCTTTCCCCACCTGCTGCTCGGCGCCGACGCCGGTCAGCTCCTCGATCGCCTTGTTCCAGATGATGACCCGGTGCTCGGCGTCGATGACGAAACAGGGGAGCGCGCTGTGCTGCAGGAGCTGTACGGCGAACCCCTTCTCGTGCTCCAGCCGTCTCCTCTGGCTGGTCAGTTCCTGCATCATGGCGTTGAAGGCCTGCACCAGCTCGCCGATCTCGTCCCGGCTCTGCAGCGGCATCGGTTCGAAGGAGGTCCCCTCCCCCATGCTGCGCACCCTGGCGGCAAAGGTCAGCAAGGGGGCGGTCAGGCGCCCGACGAAAAGCCAGACGAAGATGAGGGCCACGGGAAGGAGCGCGGCCAGGCTGTACAGCACCAGGGCGCGGGCGCGGTAGATCGGCTCGTACGCCTCCGACAGCGGGCGCTCCGCCGCCAGGATCCACCTGGTCGACTGCAGCCTCTTGAAGGAATAGATGCCGGCAACGCCGGAGGGGCCGGTCATCTCGCCGCTCCCCTCGTAGCCGCCGATGACCCGGTCCAGGAGTTCCTGCTGACCCGCCGGCGGCAGCGGCAGCGGGATCCGGTCCCGGTTCGGGTGCACGATCATGCGCCGCTGGTCGTTGAACAGGAAGAAGTTGCCGCCGTCACCGACCCGCAACCGCCCCAACCGGCTCAGGAAGTTTTCCTCGGCGAGCTCCACCCTCCCCCCCAGCACGCCGATCAGGGTGCCGTCCGGCCCCAGCACGGGGGCGGTGAAGACCACCAGCAGGGTCCCGCGCGCGGAGATCAGCGGTTCCGAGATGTACGGCTTTCCGGAGGCCACCGTGCGGATGAAGTATTCGCGGCTGGAAAAATCCTTGCCGAGGAAAAGGGTCTGCCCCGGGGCGGAAGCGAGCAGGATTCCCTTGGGGGAGTAGAATCCGGTGCCGTCGGTGAAGACCTGGTGCAGGTCGAGGCGGGAGTCGAGGAAGTATTGCAGGCGCTGCGGATCGGCCGCCAGCGAGGGAGGGATGCTCATCGCCACGGCGGCCAGTTCCCGCTGCGCCGACGCGATGCGGTCATCCATGTTGGCGGCCATGGCGGTGACCACGGAATACTGACGGCTGGCCATGCTGGCCTTGAACTCCTTGACGAAGAACATGAGGCCGAGCCCGGCCACTCCCGTGCTCACGATGCCGATCAGGAGCAGGACCACCAGCGCCAGTTTTATTTTCAGGCTGAACCTGACCATTGCTTCTTGGGAACTAATCGTTATGGGTGGCGTAGATAGTGGCGAAATCCGCGGCCGCCGCGTCGAATGCCTCCAGCACCTGGGGATCGAAGTGGTGGGGCATGGTCCTGCCGTCTCCCTTGGTGATGATCTCCACGGTCCTTTCGTGGTCCAGCGCAGGTTTGTAGACCCGCTTGCTTCTCAGGGCGTCGTACTGGTCCACCAGCATGACGATGCGCCCCTCCATGGGGGTGGCGTCGCCCACCAGTCCGCGCGGGTAGCCGGTGCCGTCCCAGCGTTCATGGTGGGTGTTGGCGATGGAAGCGGCCATCTGCAGCACCAGGTGGTTGGAGCCGGCCAGGATCTTGCCGCCGATGGAGGTGTGGCTCTTCATGATGCCGAATTCCTCGTTGGTGAGCGGGCCCGCCTTGAGGAGAATGGCGTCCGGGATGCCGATCTTGCCGACGTCGTGCATGGGCGAGGCCATGGCGATGCCGTCCACGAACTCGCGCGGCATGCCGAGCTGCTCGGCCAGCCGCTTGGCGTAAAGGCCGATGCGGGCGATGTGCTTGCCGGTGTCCTCATCCCTCAATTCGGCCGCCGCCGTCAGCCTCTCGATGGTCTCGCGGCTCATGCTGCGCATCTGCACCAGCGCCTCGCCCAGTTCCCGGGTCCGGTCCAGCACCTGGCGCTCCAGCTCCGCCTTGTAGTTCTTCTCCACCAGCAACAGTCTCTGGTAGTTGATCCCCTTTTCCACGGCGTAGATCAGGTAGGGCGTCTTGAAGGGCTTGATGATGAAGTCGAAGGCACCCTTCTTGATGGCCGAGACCGCCATCTCCAGCTCCGCGTAGGCCGTCATCAGGATCACCGGGATGTCCCGGTCGAACTCGTGGATCTGCTCCAGAAGCTCGATGCCCGACATCTGGGGCATGTTGACGTCGGTGAGCACCACGTCCGGAGGCGACTGGCGCAAAAGTTCCAGGGCGTCCATGCCGTTCGAGAACGGATGCACCTCGAAGCCGCTCACAGAGAGGAGCAGCGCTACGCTTTCCAAGACATAAGGGTCGTCGTCTACAAGGACGACGCGGCCTGATATAGCTGTTTCCATCACACTTCTCCAGTAGCTTGTGACGCAGATTCGTCTTCTTGGTAGTTTTCGGCAGATTTAATGGGAACTTGAGGGGGAGAATTCTAAGACAAGGCTAAGCGAGGGGGAGAGCCGATGATGGGAGTGATGGGAGTGATGGGAGTGATGGGAGTGATGGGAGTGATGGGAGTGATGGGAGTGATGGGATGCCGGGATGCCGGGATGGCGGCCGTTTCCCCTCGCCCTCCGGGAGAGGGGTAGGGGTGAGGGCATTGCCCCGAGGAAGTGCAGCAACCTGGGGTGTTGGCCATTGCAGCGCCCTCACCCCGGCCCTCTCCCGGAGGGAGAGGGAGGGGGGGCGTGAGGTTATCGACTCGCTGCTACTGCTTATCCTGTGCGGGCGCGGCTTCCTTGGCGGGTACGGCGCCTTCCTGCGGCTTCTCCGGCGCGGGTTCCCCGGCGGCCGGCGGGTGCTGCTCGGTCGGGGCTCCTGCGGCGGGCGCGGCAGGCCCCTGCTCCGGCTGTTTGTCCAGCCCCTGCGGCACGGTTGCACTGGTGTGGTTGGCCATGACCTCGACCTGCTTGATACTCTCGTCGACCTTTCTCTGCATCCGGCCGATGTTGGGCATCTCGGCCAACGCCGCCTGGTACTCGCCGGAGGAAAGGACCCCCTTGTTGGCCAAGAGCCTGAGGATCATGTTGGAACGCTTGAGCACCTTGTCCAGGTTCTTGTACGGGTTGTAGGCGACGCGCGGCCCCGGGAGCATGGCCGCCAGGAAGGCGCATTCGCGCGGGGTGAGCGCGGCCGGGGACTTGCCGAAGTAGTAGCGCGCCCCGTGGCCGATGCCGTGTACCATGGGCCCCAGTTCGATCACGTTCAGGTAGAGTTCGATGATGCGCCCCTTGGTGATCTCCTGCTCCATGCGCTTGGCCAGGTAGAGCTCCTTCGCCTTGCGGGTCAGGGTCTTCTCCCGGGAGAGGAACAGGTTCTTCGCCACCTGCTGGGTGATGGTGGAGGCGCCGCGGGCGAAGCTCTGCTTCTCCAGGTCGTACTTGATCGCCTCCTTGATCGCCTTCACGTCGATCCCCTCGTGCTTGTAGAAAGAGGCGTCCTCGGCGAGGATCACGGCCCACTTCATCTCCGAGGGGATCTGGGAAAGGGGGGTCCAGTAGCGGTTCTTGGGACCGACCACCAGCGGGTGGTAATTGCCCTGCCAGTCCTTGACCTGGATGGTCATGTTGGTCTTCTTGTCCTTGAGCGCGGTGACCGGCGGCAGGAAAAAGAGCGAGACGGCGACGTAAATGGCGTACACGGCAAAAAGGCCGGCGCCCCAGAGGAGGTATTTCTTCCATTTCATATCAGCGGTTCCTTTCGTACATTCCCCTCCCCCCCTGGCGGGGGAGGGTCAGGGTGGGGGGGAAGGCGCAACCAGCGTCGCAGATGGCAGCTTCACCCATCCCGTGGTCCACAATCCCCTCTCCCTCTGGGAGAGGGTCAGGGTGAGGGGATTCTGCCGACATCCCTCACCCGCCCTTCGGGCACCCTCTCCCGGAGGGAGAGGGATCTTGTATCGCGTCGTTGCTTCCCGTCTGCGCCATCTGCGCGGCCATGACCAGGGCGGCCTTCATGCTGGCGGGACTGGCCTGGCCGGTGCCGGCCAAGTCGTAGGCGGTGCCGTGGTCGACGGAGGTACGGATGATGGGGAGGCCGAGGGTGACGTTGACCCCGTCGTCGAAGTGCAAGAGCTTGAGCGGGATGAGCCCCTGGTCGTGGTACATGCAGACCACGGCGTCGTAGCCTCCCTGGGCGGCGAAGTGGAACAGGGTGTCGGCGGAGAGGGGCCCCACCGCGTCGATCCCCTCTTCCCGCGCCGCGGCCACCGCCGGTGCGATGATCCGGCTTTCCTCGTCGCCGAACATGCCACCCTCGCCGCAGTGCGGGTTGAGGGCCAGCACGGCCAGGCGCGGGGCTTTGCAGAACCAGCGCGACAGCGATTCGTTGGTGATCCTGATGGTGGCCAGGACGCGGTCGAAGGTGACGAGCTCCGGCACCTGGGCCAGCGCCTCGTGGATGGTCACCAGGGTGACCCGAAGCCGGTCCCCCGCCAGCATCATCACCACCTCGTGCCCGCCGGTCAGTTCCGCCAGCAGTTCCGTGTGCCCGGGAAAATGGTGCCCGGCGCTGTTCAGCGACTCCTTGTTGATAGGAGCGGTGGCCATGGCCGCCACCGTGCCGTCCATGCACAGTCTCGCCGCCTCGCAGATGTAGCGGTAGCAGGCGTCGCCTCCCGCAGGGCTGGGGCGTCCGTAGACCATCTGGTCCGGTTGGAGGGCGGAGAGTTCGCGCAGATAGAGGATTCCCGGGGCCGGGTCGGCCGGGGGGATGAGGTCCGGGGCGGAGACGATGGAGAGGTTGGCGCCCGCCACGGCGATGCCGCGCTCGATGGCGCCGCGGTCGCCGAGGATAAGCGGCCGGCAGAGCGCCGTAACGGCGGGGTCGGCCAGGGAGGCGGCGATGATCTCCGGCCCGATGCCGGAGGGATCGCCCATGGTGACGGCGATGATGGGTTTGTCCAAATCGTTCTCCTTTCACGGCGGCTGGCAGGCAGGGGCAACGCACCCTCACCTGGCGGCAGGCGGGGGCAACGCCCTCACCCGGCCTTCGGCCACCCTCTCCCGGAGGGCGAGGGTACCCCCCGGAGGCCATCACCTAGCTATCACCTAGCTATCACCTAGCTATCACCTAGCTATCACCTAGCTATCACCTAGCCATCTCCAAAGACGCGCCGTCCACCCCCTCGCCCTCCGGGAGAGGGGCAGGGGTGAGGGAAGCCGCACAAAGGAATAGGGGCCGATGGAGCCCCTATCCAGGATTCAAAGGGGGACAGGCACCTGGCGGAGCCAGTCCCCTGGCAGCTATTTGCGCACGTTGAGCGGCAGGATCAGCTTCTGCACCTGGCCCGATTCCTTCTCGCGCCACTGCAGCCTCAGCTCCTTGGCGCTGGGCGCTTCGCCCGGGAAGAAGATGAACCCGTTGGAGAGGCTGTCGGCCGGGATGAGCTTTCCTTCCAGCCCCTTGCTCCTCAGGTCGTCCGAGATGCGGTTCTCACGGTCGTTGGAGGTCCCCTCCTGGGTTCCGCCAATGATGGCGCCGCCGGCGGCGCCGATGGCGGCACCCTTGCCCAGCGACCCGGCCACGCTCTTGCCGGAGACGATACCGAGCGCTGCGCCAAGGACGGTGCCCGCCGCGGCCCCGAGCAGCGCTCCCTTGCCGGCGCCCTTGCCGAAGAAGGAGGCGAACTGGGTCGAGCTTTCCAGCCGGTCGAAGGCCACCTTGTTGGTGACCAGCGGCCAGTAGTTGCCCGCCTCGTCCACCAGGAAGGTCTGCCCCCCCATTATCTCCAGGGTCTTGCCGCTCTTGTTGTCCATCACCAGCATGACCGGCATGAGGCCGGCGCCCTTGATGTCGAAGCCGAAGGCCTGCTCGGCCGCTTCCGCGGTCGCATACGCCTCGCCGCCCAATGAGACGCCGGACTGCTCCAGGTGGTTCTGGTACGCTTCGGGCGGACGGAAGGACACGTACTGGCTCTTATAGTGGGTGCAGCCGGAGAAGAGCATCATCGCTATCATGAAGACGGCTAGTTTTCTCATGGGGAGGCCTCCTTGATATTTCATTAACAACACAGCAACTATATACCGCTTTTCAGGCCCGCTCAAGACCGGCAAAGCGCACCAGCAGCTTCTTGGGCCCGCCGAGGGAGTTGAACCAGACGATCACCTTCTGGTTGTCCCCCTCCCCCTCGATCTTCCGGATGGTGCCCGGGCCGAACTGGGCGTGGCGCACCTTCATGCCGACCCAGATGCCGTCGTCCTCGTCGTCGGGGACCATGCGCACCTCGTTGTCCTCGAACTCCGGCTCGATCTCCTCCTCGAACAGCGAAGCCAGGTTGTGGCCGGCGGAGAAGTCGCGCGAAGGCTCGGCGCGCTGCCAGAGGTCGCCGCTGTCCAACAGGTTCTTCGGGATGTCGGCGATGAAGCGGGCGGGGGCGTTCATCTGCTCCTGCCCGAAGATGTGGCGCCGGCGCACGTTCAGGAGGAACAGGCGCTTCTTGGCGCGGGTCATGCCGACGTAGCAGAGCCTTCTTTCCTCTTCCATCTGCTCCGGATTTTCCAGGGCGCGCACGTGGGGGAACAGCTTCTCTTCCATGCCGATCATGAAGACCAGCTGGAATTCCAACCCTTTGGCCGAGTGCAGGGTCATCAGCGTCGCGGAAGACTTCTTTCCCTCACCCTCGTGCTCGAGGTCGGAGACCAGCGCCACCCGCTCCAGGAAGTCTGCCAGCCCGTGCTCGCCCGGCATGCTTTCGTAGGTCTGCATGGCGGTCACCAGCTCCTGGAGGTTGTCGATCCGCTCCTGGGCCTCCTCGGTCCGCTGCAGCTTGAGCCGGGCATAGTAGCCGGAATCGTTGATGACGGCGGCGGTGAGCTCGGACAGGGGGAGCTTTTCGCTCAGGGTCTTGTACCCCTCCAGCTCGTTGACGAAGGCGGCCACCTTGCCGCGCGCGGCGGCCGGGAGCAGCGGCCCGTAGGCCCCTTCCAGCATCGCGTCGTAGAAAGGGAGCCCCTTTTCGTTGGCGAAATCGGCGATCTTCTGGACCGTGGTGTTGCCGATGCCGCGCGGCGGCGTGTTGATGATCCTCTTCACCGCCACGTCGTCGGAAGGGTTGTCCAGCACCTTCAGGTAAGCGAGGATGTCCTTTATCTCGAGTCGCGCATAGAAGCGGACGCCGCCGACCATGTGGTGCGCGATCTGCGCCCCCACCAGGGCTTCCTCGATGACGCGGGACTGGGCGTTGGTGCGATAGAAGACCGCCACCTCGGAGAGGTCGCCCCCCTCGGCGAGGAAGCGTTCGATCTCGCGGCAGACGGTGCGCCCCTCCTCCCACTCGTTGGGGAGGGTACGGTACACGATGCGCTCCCCCTCGGGGTTGTCGGTCCAGAGGCGCTTGGGCTTTCTCCCCTTGTTCTTCTGCACCACGTGCCAGGCGCCGTCCAGGATGGTCTTGGTGGAGCGGTAATTCTGCTCCAGCTTCACCACCTTGACCCCGGGGAAGTCCTTCTCGAATTCGAGGATGTTGCGGATGTCCGCGCCGCGCCAGCCGTAGATGGACTGGTCGTCGTCGCCGACCACGCAGAGGTTCTGGCGCGCGCCGGCCAGAAGCTGCACCAGGCGGTACTGCACCGGGTTGGTGTCCTGGTACTCATCGACGAGGAGCCAGCGCCAGCGCTGCAGGTACTTGTCCAGCACCTCCTTGTGCTCCTCGAAGAGTTGCACCGTCAACAGGAGCAGGTCGCCGAAATCGACGGCGTTGCAGCGCTTGAGGCGCTCCTGGTAGCAGCGGTAGACCCGGGCCAGCGTCGCCTGGTACGGGGAGTCGGCCGGGACGTCGAAGGGGCTCATCCCCTGGTTCTTGAACTCGTCGATGGCGCTCCCCAGCATCTTCACCGGGTAGCGTTTCTCATCCAGGTTCATCTCGGCGGCGCAGTCCTTCAGCAGACGCTCGCAGTCCTTATCGTCGTAGATGGCGAAATTGGAGTCGTAGCCGAGGCTCCTGATGTCGCTTCGCAGGATGCGGGCGCAGGTGGAGTGAAAGGTGGAGACGATGGGGGTTTCCCCCTCCCCCAGCATGTGCTGGATGCGCTCGCGCATCTCTCCGGCGGCCTTGTTGGTGAAGGTGACGGCCAGGATCTGCCAGGGGGGGACGCCGCGCTCGTGAATCAAGTAGCCAATGCGGTGCACGATGACGCGGGTCTTGCCGGAGCCGGCGCCGGCCAGGACCAGCAGCGGTCCCTCGCCGTGCAGCACGGCCTCCTGCTGGGGAGGGTTCAGTTTGTGGAGCAGTTTCATGATTTTCCTTAAGGCCTGTCGGGGCTTAGGCGCCGCGGAGTGCCGAGCGCCTATTTATATCACTTAGCCCCAGTCAGGTCAAAAGGGAATCTGTGTCACAGGTTTTCCAGGGCGTGGGCCAGGGCGGAGCGCAGGGGCTTGGGGAGCAGGGCGAACTTGACGCCGATCCCCTTGGGGCGGTTCTTACCGGTTTCGTCGGACCAGACTACCCGGCAGGCCGCGTCGACCACGGTGCCGTCAGGGAGGGTGAAGGAGAGTTGGACCACGTTGCCGGCCCGCGCGGGAATGTCGGTGACCACGTAGGCCCCCTCGACGCCGAGGTCGTAAAGCGAGCAGGGGACGGAGGCGCCGTTGTGCTGCATGGTGGCCGGCAGGGTGCAGGGGAGACGTTTTTCGCGGCGATCGATGCCGGGGATGAATTCGCGAGCGATCTCCAGGAAGCGATCACGACCGGCGGGCTTGCTGAGGAAATAGTTGCAACCGGCAGCCAAGCTGTCCTCACGATCCTTTTCGACCGTGCTGGACGAGATCAGGACCACCGGCGTGTCGGCGTGCTTGGGATTGGAACGGATGGCCTTGCAGCAACTGGCGCCGTCCATGTTGGGCATCTGCAGGTCCATGAAAACCAGGGCCGGCTTGTGGTGCTTGACCGCTTCCAGCGCCTCGACGCCGTCGCGCGCCGTCACCACCTTCACGTCGGTATGCTTGAAAAAATCCTTCTCGATCTCCAGAAACATCTGCAGGTCGTCTACGAGCAAAATGGTCGGCTGCAAGAGTCCTCCCTTAAACATCTTTTCGGATTCCCGAATATGCAATTTCCGGCATAAAATACCCCTAGCGATCCCTCAAGTCAAGGTCACAGGTGTACTCCTTTTCGGCAGGTGCACGCCGTAACTGAAATGGGCCGCCATCAATTGATGTGCGGCCCTTTTCAAACATAAAGCCTTCCCTGATCCAGGCTCAATTCAAGTTCATCCCAGCTTTATCCAGCTTTCCCCTTTGATAAAGGGGGATTGAGGGGGGATTTAGCTCCGTTTCCTGGTTCCCAAGCTCCAGCTTGGGAACCCCATATGGCGCAAAGCTCCAGCTTTGCATCCGGGGGAAGTTGGAGCTTCGGAGAGGCTTTGCGCTCCCAAGGTTGACCTTGGGAACGAGATCAAAAGCAACTAAGGGGACAGGCACCTAGCGGAGCCAGTCCCCTTTTACTGTAATGGCAACTACTTCGTACGCAGGTGCAGCAGGCGGTCCTTGATTTCCCGCACCTCGCGAAGCGCCTCCGGGCTCAGCAGGTCCGGCGGGAGGTTGTCGCGGTCCGCGCGGCGCACCCCCTCACAGAAGCTGATGGCACCCAACAGCCGCTCCGACGGGACCGCCTGCTCGATGAGGCGACGGTCCTCCCCGTCGCGCACCTTGCTCCCCACCACGTAAACCTCGTCGATGCCGACGTCCGCCGCCAGCCGCATGATCTGCTGGGCGGTCTGCAGGCTGCGCTGCCCCGGCTCCACCACGACCACCAGGGTATCCACCGATTCGGCGGTGCGGCGCCCGAGGTGCTCGAGTCCCGCCTCCATGTCCATGACCACCACCTCGTCCCGCTCCAGGAGCAGGTGCCCCATGAGGCGCTTGACCAGCGTGCTTTCCGGACAGGCGCAGCCGCTGCCACCCTGCTCCAGGGTCCCCATCCAGAGAAAGCGCACCCCGTCGTGTTCCAGGCAGAACTTCTCCGGCAGATCGTTCACCTTCGGGTTGAGCTTGAAGAAGGAGCCGTAACCGCCGCTTGCGCCGGTACGTTCCTCGGCCAGCTCCTTCATGCGCGCGACCGGCTGGAGCTCCGCAGCCCGGTCGGCCGGTATGCCCAGCGCCGCAGCGAAGTTGGCGTCCGGGTCGGCGTCCACCGCCAGCACCCGGGCACCGTCGTTGGCGAAGGCGCGGCAGAGGAGGCTCGCGAAGGTCGTCTTGCCCACGCCCCCTTTGCCGGTGATCGCGATCTTCAGCCCCGGACCGCGCTGGGGGACGGCGTGGAGGTGGGGATGGTGGTGGTCCTGGTGACCGTGCTCATGGTCGTGATGGTGGTCATGGCCATGATCACGGTCGTGATGGTGATGATCATGCGCGTGGTTGTGATGGTCGCACATACTCTGTTTCTCCTTATGTCTCCCGCTCGTTTCTTTCGCAGGAGGGGACTGGCTCCGCCAGGTGCCTGTCCCCTTAGTGCAGGATGCCGTGGCTACCTCGGCTAAATCCCCCCTGCCCCCCCCGCCAAGGGGGGAAGGGTTCGTACAGTGGTTTTTGATTCAGGGCCTCAACGGGCCTAACAGCTCATTCAGGCTCATCCAGGCTCGTTCCGGCTTCCTCCTTTTGCAAAGGGGGATTGAGGGGGATTTAACGCTGTGGCAGGCCAGGACGCCGTGGCTACCGTCGGCGGAAACCCTCACCCGGCCTTCGGCCACCCTCTCCCGGAGGGCGAGGGGGATGATCTCCCGCCTCGCTCGTATCGTTGTCCCTCACCTGCGCCTGGTCCACGCCCCCTCTCCCTCTGGGAGAGGGCTGGGGTGAGGGCCGCGCCTACTCCACTAAATGCCCAACCCCTTCCTCCGCTCCTCGATCACCTCCAGGAGCTTGTCGGCGGCGAGGGCCGGGTCGAGTTCGACAAGAAAGTAGCCCCCCAGCAGGTCTTTTGCGGTCTGGGTGAGCAGCTCGGTCACCTTGGCGGACCCGGTCACCTGAGGCATGGTGCCCAGGTGCGTCGGGATGCCGAGCGCGACGCTCCAGGTGCCGATGGCGACTGCCTTTTCGGACATCGCTTCCGGCGCGGAGGCAACAAGCGGCAACTGGTCGAGGTCGACGCCGAGCTTGTCGGCGACGGCCACCGCCACCTGGACGGCCCGGCTGTTGTCCACGCAGGAACCCATGTGCAGCACCAAGGGAAGCGGCCCGTTCAGACCGGCGGAGGTGCCGATGGCGGTCAACACGGCCTTCAGCGAGTCACCGGCGTACTCCAGCGTCGCCTCCTGGGTCATCAGCCCGTGCTTGGCGAAGGACCCGGCGCCGCAGCCGGTCGCGAGCATGAGCACGTTGTTGGCGGCCAGCTTCTTGGCCATGGTGACGAAGCTGCTGTCCTGGGCCACCTGGGTCGAGTTGCAGCCGGCAAAGAGGGCGATGCCGCGGATATTGCCGTTGGCGATGTTCTCGATCAGCGGCTGGAGCGGGTCTTCCGCGTTCAGGGTCGCCAGCGCCCCCACGACCGACTCGACTCCGAAGCCGACGATGGCGGTCTGCTTGAAGTCCGGAATGTTGACCCGGCGCGGGTCGCGGCGCTTGTAGGCCTCGATGGCGGTCGCCACGATGCGGCGCGCGTTCTCCAGGGCGGTCTCCTCCTTGAAGTCGACGTGGGTCGCGCCCGGGATCTTGTTCTCAGCCATGGTGGTGATCACGGCGGTGTGGAAGCAGGCGCCGATCTCGCTCACCGAGGGCATGATGCACTGCACGTCGACCACCATGGCGTCCACCGCCCCGGTGACCAGCGCCAGTTCCTGCGAGAGGTAGTTGGCCGCCAGCGGGATGCCGTGGCGCACCATGACCTCGTTGCCGGTGCAGCAGATGCCGACGATATTGATACCGTCCTTGGCTCCGGCTTTCCTGGCCTCCTCGTCCATCTGCCCCGCGACCTCGCACACCACCTCGCTCAGAAGGGGATTGTGGCCGTGCACGGCGATGTTGACCGCATCCGGCTTGATGACGCCAAGGTTGGCGGCGGTGATTACCGGGCTCGGCGTGCCGAAGAGGGCGTCGGAGAGCTCGGTGGCGAGGCACATGCCGTCGAAGTCGGCCAGGGCGCCCTTGATGCCGCCCAGGATCAGGTTGACCGGGTCCGCGTCGCAGCCGACCAGGGTGCGCCCCATGATCTGGGTGATGACGGCGTCGATGTTGTGCGGCAGCACGTGCAGGGCCTGCAGGCGCTCCAGGCGTTTCTTGGTCAGCGTCGCCTCGATCCAGTTGCAGGGGGCGTCGTGGTCCTGGTTCTGGAAGTCCTCCAAGGTCGCCTTGGCCACCGCGGCGGCGATGGCCGCGATGTCCTGCCCTTCGGTGCAGATGTCGAGCTTGGCCGCGACCGCGCGCAGCTTCGCCTCGTCACGGATCTGGTAGGCCGGGAGCCTCCCCTCGGCAACCCCCTGCAGGGCGAGGGCCACGTGGCGGCCGTGCTCGGAGTGCCCGGCGGCGCCGGCGGCGATCATGCGGATCACGTTACGGGCGACGATGGTGTCTGCGTCGGCGCCGCAGATGCCGCGCTGGGGGCCGTCCCCGAAGGGGTCGATGCGGCAGGGTCCTTTCCAGCAGATCCGGCAGCAGACGCCCAACTGGCCGAAACCGCACTGGGGCTGCATGGCGCGGTGGCGGTCCCAGACGGTGGAGATGCCTTCTTTTTTCGCGATGGGCAACAGGGTCGCCGCGGACGGATCGGTAGTGAGCTTCATGGTCATATCCTTGCCTTCCTTGATTTGAGATGTTGGAGGGACTGGGCCAGTTCGGCTGCCCGCGCCTCGATCAGGCTCTGACGGTACTCTTCCAGGTCGACCAGCGAGAGCGCCTTGGTGGGGCACGCCTCGACGCAGGCCGGGATGTCGCGGCCGGTGCCGGCGCAGAGGTCGCATTTGCGGGCGATACCTCCGTTGGTGCGGCAGCTTTCCGGCTCGCCCCCTTCGTGCTTGACGCTGATGGCGCCGAAGGGGCAGACCATGACGCAAACCTTGCACCCGACGCAGTTCTTCTCGCGCACCCCGACCTGCCCGCTCTCCTGCAGCATGGCGCCGGTGGGACAGGCCGCGGCACAGGGGGCGTCCTCGCACTGGCGGCACTGCACCGGCATCATCACGCCGCCCGCCGCCACCACGCGGTTGCGCGGCCTCAGGGTCAGCCCCGAGAGCGCCGCCTGGTGCAGCCCCGTCCCGGAATGGGCCACGGCACAGGCCAACTCGCAGCCGTGGCAGCCGAGACAGCGCTCGGGGTCGGCAAATACGATGGCATTTTCACGTTGTCGCTTCATTTGGTCTCCTTTGCATGTCCAGATTACTCATGTCTTCCACCCCCCCGTCCACGTCCCTTCTCCCGGAGGACGAGGGTATTCCAGGAGGTGTCATCTTTGCCTCCAGGCTCTCCAGGTATAGTTCGCGCCCGCCGGTCATCTCCACGTCCCCTCCCCCGCAGGCAGGGCAGATGAAGCTGAAATTTTCAATCCTGAAACGTTCCCCGCAGCCGCGGCAGCGCCCGGTCAGTGGCACCTCCTCGATCTCCAGTTGCGCCCCTTGGGCCACGGTCCCTTCGGCTACCACCTCGAAGCAGGCCGCCAGCGTCATCGGCTCAACCGCGGCCAGCTCCCCCACCTTGAGGCGCACCTTCGAGATCGACTCGATCCCTTGGGCCGCCACCTGCTCGTTGATGATCTCGAACAGCCCCGTCACCAGGGTGATCTCGTGCATGACGCCTCCTAGCGGTCCGTGCAGGCGATGCAGGGATCGATGCTGTTCACGATGAGCGGGATGTTGGCCACCGGCTCCCCTTTCAGCATCACCTTGAGCGCATCCCAGTTCATGTAGGAGGGGACGCGCCACTTCAGGCGCACCGGGAAGTCGGATCCGTCGGTACGCAGGTAGTACATGAGCTCGCCGCGCGGCGCCTCGGACTTGGCGATGGCCTCGCCGGCCGGTATTTCCGGGAGCGTGTCGGCGCACAGCGGCCCCGCGGGGAGCTGGGCGAGACACTGCTCGATGAGCGACACCGACTGGCGCGCCTCGGCAAGCCGCACCAGGTTGCGCGCCCGGACGTCCCCCGCCGTTTGCGTTGCCACCTCGAAGTCGAGCCGGTCGTAGGCGCCGTAGGGACTCTTCTTGCGCACGTCGTAGTCGATGCCGCAGGCCCGCGCCACCGGCCCCACCACGGCGCACTCGACCGCCGCCTCGCGCGGCAGCACCCCCACCCAGGCCATGCGGGCCATGAGCGCCGGGTTGTTGGCGAACTGCAGGTAAAGCTCGTCCAGCGGCTTTTTCATATCCTCCATGGCCTGGTAGAGATACGCGACAGCCTCAGGGGTGAGGTCGTAGCGCACGCCGCCGATGACGTTGGCGGCCAGGTCCATCCGGTTGCCGTAGATCGCCTCCTTGGCGCGCTGCATGATCTCGCGGATCTCCATGACCCGACGGAAGAGCGGGATCTCGCCGATGGCGTTGGCCTGCACCGCGCAGCAGAAGAGATGCGAGGCGATGCGCTTGATCTCGTCGGCCACGGCGCGCAGGTACTCGGCCCGCGGCGGAATGACGATCCCCGCCACCTCCTCCACAGCCGTGCAGAAGGTGCTCGGGTGGCTGTTGGAGCAGAGCGAGCAGAGCCGCTCCAAGAGTGTGATGTTCTGGTACAGGTTGCGGCGCATCACCAGGTGCTCCATGCCGCGATGCACCTGCCCCGGCATGACGTCCAGGTCGGCGACCCGGTCCCCTTCCAGTCGCACCCGGAAGTACATCGGCTCCTCGAGGGCCAACTGGTGCGGCCCCAACTCGATGATTTTGGTGGTCATGCGTCCTCCCGCTCGCCGGCCAGTACCTTGTCCCAGAGGGCCTTGCCGGTTGCCGCGTTGGTGAAGGTGGAATACGGCACCAGGCGCTCGAAGGGGGCGTTAGGCAGGGTGTGGTCCAGGAACAGGCGCCTGGGGTCGGGGTGCCCCACCACCTGCACGTCGTAGAGCTCCATCAGTTCCCGCTCGTGCCAGTCGCAGTTCCGGAAGATGGGGGTGAGCGAAGGGACCCGCGCCCACTGAAGCGGGAGAATGACGGTGAGGGTAAGGGTGGCGCCGTCCAGGTCGAAGTGGTAGGCGATCTCGCGCTCGCCTTTTTCCCGGGCACGCTCCGGGAGGTAGGGAGTGACCATGGCCAGTCGGCCGTTCAGTTCGGCGACGGCCCGGGCCGCCGGTAGCAGCGCCTCGCCAGAAGGAAGGCGGCACCAGCCGGTCACTACGCCCTTGCGGTCCCGGCGCCAGGTCACGGTGGTTTCCTCGCCGGCGGCCAGGGCCAGGGCGGCAGCAACGCCATCTTCAAAAGCATCCCTCACCCGCCCTTCGGGCACCCTCTCCCGGGGGGAGAGGGGAGTTGTCGGGAGATTGTCACGTAGCAGGTTGTTGCGTTCGGGCATGGTCTCGGCACAATCGGTCATCGTCTCGGTGCTCCTATACTCATTACCTGCCGGCAGGCGGGGCAGAGGGTGGCCAGCTTTTCGATCTCCGGGTTGGGGCGGCGGAAGGCAGCATGCAGGAGTTGGGGGGCGGCCGGGACGATGGACTCGCCGCAGCCGGAGCAGGGTGCGTATGGAATCTCCCCCCGCTCCACTTGGCGGAAGGTGTCGGAGGCGGGATGGTCGAGGCGCCAGTCGCCCGTGACGGAAAGGGCGCCGGTGGGGCAGTAGTGGCAGCACAGGCCGCAGAAGACGCAGCTGTTGTGCCACAGGGTCAGGCGGACGCCGTCCTCCCCCTCCTGGAATCGAATGGCGCCGGCGGCGCAGACATGGCGGCACATGCGGCAGTCGACACAGGCGCCAGCGTCGAAGCTCAGCCTGCCACGGGCGGGGAAATTGTCGGCGTTGGGCCGCTTGCCCTGCTTCGGCTTCCGGGACGGCTCCACCCCGGCGCGCCGGGCCTCGCGGATTGCCAACGCTTCGCTGATGCCGGCCAGCAAAGCTTGGGGCCGCGGCGGGCAGCCCGGGACGTTCACGTCCACCGGCAGGTGGCGCTCGAGCGGCCCGTCCACTGCGTAGCTGTCGCGGAAGACGCCCCCTGACACCGGGCAGACCCCGATGGCGACGGTGACCTTGTCCCTCGGCGTCGCCGCGTAAAGCCGCAGCACTTCGTCCCGGGCACGCACCGTCAGCGGCCCCGTGATGAGAACAACGTCCGCCTCCCGCGCCGATTCCGTGTAGCGGCAGCCCAATTGCTCCACGTCGAATTCCGTCACTGCCGAGGTCACCGCCAACTCCACATCGCAGCCGTTGCAGGACCCGGTGTTGATGCGGAACAGCCGTACCGGCTCCACTGCCGTTTCTTCTACCTGCATGTGCATCGCGCTCTCCCCGTTGCAGACAAGTTGCAGCATGGTGGGCACTGTAGGCGAAAAAAGGGCGGCGGTCTGTCGGGCAGCCGACAGTTGCTAGTTTTTTGATCGATGGGGGAATACCGGGGGCAAGGGATTGTTCTCTTTAGGTGGAAGGGCAAAGCAGAAGGGACAGGCTCCGTCAGGTGCCTGTCCCTTTAGCGGAACGCTCATTTCAGCTTAGCCAGCCCCCGAAGCACTAGGGGGACAGGCACCTGGCGGAGCCAGTCCCCTCCCGTCAGGAAACCTCCTTCATCTCCTGGAAGGCGGCGAGATCCTTGATGAGCAGCGTCTTGCGGTCGATCTTCACCAGCAGGTCGGCCTTGATGAAATCGTTGATGATCTGCGAGATGGTCTGGCGCGTGGTGCCGATCAGGAGGGCGATGTCCTCGGTGCCCAGCCCCAGTTGCACCACGGTCCCTTCGGCGGTCACGCGTCCGCGGTCGGCCGCAGCGCCCACCAGGAAATCCACCAGGCGCAGCCGGACGTCCTTGAAGGCGAGCCCCTCGATGGTCTGGATGGAGTTCTGCAACAGTTCGCCCAGCACCTTGACCATGGTGAGCGAAAGCTCGGGGCGGCGGGCGAGCGCCTGCCCGAAGGTCGCGGTGCTGCACACCAGGATCTCCGTCCCTTCCAGCGCCTGCACGAATGCGGGAGTATGGGTGCTGAAGACGTCCCCCTTTTCCAGCAGGGCCAGGGTGAACTCCTTGTCCTCGTAACTGAGGTAGATGCGCAGGCGACCGCTCCGCACCACGAAAACCAGGTTCTTTTCCTCGAACGGCGAATATACCAGCGTCTTACGGGCGTAGTGGCGCGGGGTGAAGTTCGTTTGGAAGTCGGGGTCGGCGTGGAGGAGTGAAAGGAGGTCGGCGTCGGAAAGCTTCATCTTGTTTGGCATAACTGGCTCCTGTCGCATACGCTACTGCCGCATTATGCAGCAGCGCCCCGACAAAAGGCAAGGCGGCAAACGGTGATTCCCCGTATACATTAACCACTTACGCCGCCGGCAGCCATTCCGCCGACCACCCAATCGACCACCCCGGCAGCCGTCCCGGCGACCGGCCGGTGACAATCACGAGAGATGCCCAATTCATTGCTCCGTGGCCGTTTTTTGTTAGTATTCTCCAATGTGTTTTCTGAGCGGGGGCGATTCATGGGAACTGGACGCGACATACTGATCGTCGATGACAACGAGGTGGTTACCGGGGTGCTGGTCGACCTGTTCCGCAGGGAAGGGTACGACAGCGCAGGCGTCGCCAGCGGAGAGGAGTGTCTGGAGGAACTGCGGCAGACGGGGTGGAAGCTGGTGATGCTGGACGTGCGCCTCCCCGGCATCAGCGGCATCGAGGTCCTGCGCGCCATCGGCGATGACCACGCCAAGACCGACGTGATCATCATGACCAGCCACGTCTCGCTGGAAACCGCAGTGCAGGCCCTGCGGCTGGGAGCCCAGGACTACCTGTTCAAACCGTTCGAGGATCTGGAGATGGTGGTGGCCACGGTGAACCGGGCCATGGAACGGCGCCGCCTGATGGAAACGCATGAACACCTGGTGCGCACCCTGGTGGACCTGGCGGTCGAAAATACCCGGATCATGTCGGAACTGCGCTCCGCAAACACCGACCTTGAGGAAAAGGTCGCACAGCGCACCGCCGAGATCAGCAAAGCCAACCTGCAGCAAAAGGCGATCATCGCCGAGCTCAGGCAGGCCAAGGAAGCCGCCGAGGCGGCCAGCCGCGCCAAGTCGCAGTTCCTGGCCAACATGAGCCACGAAATCCGCACCCCCATGAACGGGGTGCTGGGCATGGCGGAATTGCTGCTGCACACCGACCTGGACCAGAAACAGCGCGGCTACGTCGAGATGCTGCACCAGTCGGGAGAGTCGCTGTTGGGCATCATCAACGACATCCTCAACATCTCCAAGATCGAGGCGGGCAAGCTGGATATCGAGAAGGTCGCTTTCGACCTGCACGAGACGGTGCGGGGCGCGGTGGACCTGTACCGCGAGGTGGGGCGGCGCAAGGGGGTGGCGGTCGAACTGCAGATCGGGCCGGACCTCCCCCGTCACGCGCTGGGCGACCCGAACCGGCTACGCCAGGTGCTGATCAACATCGTCAACAACGCGCTGAAGTTCACCGAGCAGGGTTCCGTCAAGGTCTCCGCGTGCCTGGTGGAGAGAAGCGGCACCGGCCACTATGTCGGTTTCGAGGTGAAGGACACCGGCATCGGCATCCCGGCCGAGGCGGTGGGGAGCATTTTCCAGTTGTTCACCCAGGTGGACGGATCGGCGACCCGCAGGTACGGCGGAACGGGTCTCGGGCTGGCCATCGCCAAGCAACTGGTGGAACTGATGGGGGGGGAAATCGGCGTGGAGAGCGAGCCGGGGCGGGGATCCACCTTCACCTTCATCGTCTACCTCAATGCTGCGCCGGATGCAGCGCCGGAGGTGGAGGACGACCCGATAGAACTGGACAACGAATGGGAAGAGCCCGCGGTACCGGCCCGGTGCCACGCGCGCGTGCTCCTGGCCGAGGACAACCCGGTCAACTGCGAGGTGGCCCACGCCATGTTGACCGCCCTCGGGTGCCAGGTGGACGTGGCACAGAACGGGACGCAGGCAGTGTCCGCCCTGGCGCGCAAGGCCTACGACCTGGTCTTCATGGACTGCCAGATGCCGGAGTTGGACGGCTACGAAGCGACCCGCGCCATCAGGGAAAAGGAGCGCGACACCGGCAGACACACCCCCATCATCGCCCTTACCGCCCACGCCATGCCGGGATCACGCGAGGTCTGTGTGAACTCCGGCATGGACGACTTTCTCAGCAAGCCCTTCAAGCTGGGACAGCTCCAGGAACTGATCGAGAAGTGGAGTGCGGCGTGAGCATGAAGCTTGAGATTCCAATTTGGAATCTCAAAGCCTTGGTTTCCTCAGGGGGTAGCTGAAGCATGAAGTCCAGGACTAACTAACGGCTGCCCCCTCTGTCCATTAATATGTTACAAAATGTTACCTGCGTCCCCTCATGTTCCCTCCCACCGATCACCTCAGGACCATCCCATCTCCCAGGCGTGCGAGTTTCAACTTCGGGCGTGTAAAGGATTTTGTGTAAATGGGACCTTAACTACATAGCAGGGATTTCTTCTTCAAAAAGATGGAAAACAGAATTATATGGTGCCTGACTGCCTTGAAACCTGGCCGCCTCGAAGCCTAAGGTGAGAAGCAAGCGACAGCCGAAGTGTGACGTACTCGTTCACTCCCACCAGTGATAATGCTCGGGGAGGGGAATGGCTCCGGAGGTGCCAGTCCCCCTTGCCTTAGTTGGTGGAGGCTGTGGTACATCCGCACATTAAAACGTGCCTGCCCCCCTCAATCCCCCTCGATCCTCCGCAAGCCGACACCAAATCCTCTAATTCAACTAAAATAGTGTAAAGTGTCTTATCTCTTCTCCCATTTTAAGCGCAAGATCGTTTTTTTGGTCCTCCATTTTGTGAACATGTTTAAGCAGCTCAGCTTTTGACTGGAAATCGTTTTCTTCAAGCTGTCTCCACTCTTTAATTAATAATCTTGCTATTTTTTGTGTATCGGGGTCATTAAATACAGTTTGTATTGCGAAAAGAGAGGCGATCCCTTTGTGCCCCTTTGCCATTTCGTTGACAACCTCCGCAAAAGCTTCTTTTAACTCCCTAGTGGACCTTTTTAATGAGTCTGGTTCTTTTCTACCATCTTTGTTTCCAGTAATTTTCAATCTAAAATACCTCATGTTGTAAAGTAGGTTTAAATCCTTATCAATTTCAGAAACAGCTATTGATAAAGGTTGACGCCTGGTTTCTTGCAATTGAATATTGTAGTTCATAACAACACCAAGAACTGCTAAAACAAAGCCACCGATAATTGTAATTATGAATGGGTGTGAACAAAAATTAGAGAGTTTTCTGAAGAAGGTCTTTTTGGAAATGATTTCCTTCTTTATTAAGAATCGGTATTCACACTCTGCCTTGATTTTATCTTTTTCTTCCTGACTAAGGCTAGGCATGCTTGTCCCCCACTTCACTATTTTATTAAAAGTTTAGTTCTTCGATCCAATATGCACCTAACTTATAAAAATTGTATGGATTTATGTTGTTTTGAACTAAATATATTTTCACTTCTGATATACAGTTGGATAGCAGGTTCTCAAAAAAGTAGATAGGGTATGTGAGTTCCCAAACCTCTACATCTGGTTCTTCGAGGTAACTAAAGCTTATGTAGTATGGTGCATATTCTTTTATTGACTCAATACCTCGCCCTGATTCGCGGAATTCATGAACCAATGAGTTTCGATAAGAGTAGAAAAGATTGCAATGTTGCAATGCCTCAACACCTAATCCATTTAATGTTTTTTGATGCTCTTTTTCGTTTGGCCACAGTCTTTTTATGGCATTAATTTCTGGTTCTCGATCCAGAGTGACAATTTCACCCGAAGCCCATTTTGCCACTTCGGAAACTACATAAGTTCTGAGTTTCGAAAAAGATGGTTCAGGATTCCTCTCAAGCAGTTGTAATAGGTGGGGAAGGCTTACTTTTTGAGCGTATTTCCATCCTGAAAAGTCATTTAAGAACATCACGAACCTTTCGCGGTTTCCCCTTCGAGGGTAAATGCATTTTGAAAGGGCATCTATAATACCGACATAAATCATTTTCTTATAGATGGCAGTATGATAACCATCTTTTGTTTGTAGGCTTTGAACTTGGGAAAATTCTTTTTCAAAATGGCCTAAAAAACGTTCAATTTCCGCAGTGTACTTGTTCATTCGACCTCTCTATTTATCATACAACGGAGCTCGGCGTGACCTGCACGGCTGGTTTTACCGCGTCTGAACTATCTTCACCGGTCAGGACTCTACTTTGACTCGCTACTTCATTTGTCACCTTGCCTCGTCACCTTGCCTCGTCCTCGTCTCGTCACCCTGACTCCTCAAGCTTTCCCTACAATCACCGTTCCACCACAGATCTGACACAAAGCCCACCTGACACAGTGGCTTTTCAGCCTATGCCAGTCACTGGCACTTCAGATTCAGTGATTATGTGATACGCTCCTTTGTATCTTGTAGTTTGCCCGATCCTCTCCTCTACGCCCGGGGCAGAAGGAGCATCTGCATGAATGTGCCGACCCTGGTGACTGCCGTAGCGCTCGCGCTGATCCCGTGCCTGACCTGGGCGGAGGCTGTCGACCTCACCTTGAAACAGGCGGTCAAGCTGGGGGTGGAACAGAACCTGGCTCTGAAGGCGGATCTGTACAACGCGGCCATAGCGCAGGCGGAGGTGCGGAAAAACCGCGGCATCTACAATACCGATCTCACCCTGGGCGCGTCCTGGCAGGACTTGGACACCTTTCCCATCAGCACCGGCGGCCCCAGCCGACAAAAGACCCTGAAACTCCTCACCGGCGTCAACCGACTGGTCTCCACCGGCGGCACCCTCGGTTTCCAGTTCAACAACTACTACAACGAGACCAACTACACCGCTTCCACCTATCCCCGCTACTGGCAGAGCGAGGTCACCTTCGCCCTCAACCAGCCGCTACTGAGAAACCTCGGACCACAGGTGACCAACCTCAACATCGTGGTCGCTGAGCAGGCGCGGGAAGGGGCGGTGAAACGCGTGGCGGGCAGGATCCAGAACCTGGTGGCGCAGATCCGCATCGAGTATTTCAAACTGCACAGCCTGCACGAGGACCTGCGCTCGCGGGAAGTGTCGCTGGGGCTGGCCCGCAGGGTGCTCGGGGAGATCGAGGAACGGGTAAAGGCAGGTGTGCTGCCGCCGATGGAGATCCTCAACGCGAAGTACGGGGTGGCGGCGCGAGAGAAGGAAGTGATCGACGCGGACAAGGCGCTGCGGGATCAGGTTGACCTGTTGCGCCAGATCCTGCAGCTGCCTCCGGGGGAGATCAACGCGGTCGACACTCCGGACCTGACCCGGGTGACGGCGAACGAGGCCGAGGCGATCCGGCGGGCGCTTGACCTGAGGCCGGAACTGGACGAGGCGAAGCTGCAGATCGCGAGCGCGGAGACGCAGCGGCGGGGCGCCAGGAACAAGACCCTGCCCGGTCTGAACCTGTACGGCACCTGGACCTACGGCGGAATGGGGGAACAGTTCAACCAGGACATGAACCGGGTGGTGCGGGCGGACACGCCGGTGTGGACCGCGGGGCTTCAGTTCGAGTACCCGTTGGGCAACGACGCCGCCGAGGCGGAGTACGTCAAGAGCAAGCTTCGGCTGGACCAGTCCAAGACCCAGTTGGACAACCTCAACTCGCTGGTGGTGACCGACGTCCGGTCGGCGCTGCGGGCCATGGACGCCAGTTTCAAGCAGCTCGACGTGACGGCGAGGGAAAGGGAGTTCGCCGAGGAGCGGCTGTCCGCCTACATCTCCAAGTCGGAGGTGGGCCTGGCCACCGCCCGCGACGTGCTGGACGTCGAAAACGACCTGGCACGGGCCCGCAGCAACCAGATCAAGGCCCAGGTGAACTACGTCATCGCGGTGACCCAGTACCTGCAGGCGACGGGCGAACTGCTGGAGCGGGAGGGGATAACTGTCAACGGGCGGACGGTGGACCAGCTGCTGAAGCAGTGATGGGAGTAATGGGAAACCCGCAGCCTGTACCCCTGAACGTAGAAAGAAGAACATAAGCCTGTTTATTCTCCTTTGCCTGAAAAGGCCATGGTCTTTTCCGTTTGCTCGTCAAAGCGGAGCAGTTCGCTTCTGAGGTGGAAGTGGGCATTCTGCATCCAACGCTGCACCTCGTCGGAGAAAAGCCGGGCCACCACCCGACCCAACACGCCTTCACCACCACATCGACAGGCTACTAACCCCACCAGACTCTTGCTCCGCCTGCTGAAAATTTCGTCCTCGAAAGAAACCAGCGCCTCGTAACTCCCCGGATCGCCCTGCCTGCCACAACGACCGAAAAGCTGCCGGTCGATCCGCTTGGCGTCGTGCAACTCGGTGGCGATGACGTGCAGCCCTCCCAACTCCTTCACTCCCGGCCCCAGATGAATGTCGGTGCCGCGACCGGCCATGTTGGTGGCGACGGTCACCTTCCCGGCATGCCCCGCCTCGGCGATGATCTGCGCCTCGTTCTCGTCCTGCCTCGCGTTCAGCACCACGTGCTGCACCCCCGCCCGCCACAACCGCCTGCTCACTTCCTCGGAGGCCGCCACGGTCTTGGTTCCGATCAAGACGGGCCTGCCGCTTTCGTGCAGCTCCCGCACCCGCTCGCCCAAGGCGCGCCACTTCTCCTCGACGTTTTTGTAGTACCGGAAAGGAAGCGCCTTCCGAATCAGCGGCTTGTTGGTGCTCACCCTGACCACGTTCAGGCGGTACACGGACCAGAGCTCTCCGGCCACCTCGCGGGCGGTGCCGGTCATGCCGGCCAGATAACAGTAGCGGCGGAAGAAACGCTGGTAGCTGATCTTGGCGATGGTCTCGTTGCGCGGCGAGATGGCCAATCCTTCCTTTGCCTCGATGAGCTGGTGCAGCCCGAGTTCCCAGGAACGATCGGCCATGACCCGGCCGGTGTACTCGTCGATGATCTTAACCTTGCCGTCGTGCACCAGGTAGTCGCGGTCCAGCTTGAAGAGGTGCAGCGCCGAGAGTGCCTGGGTGATCAACTGCTCGCGGCGCCGCATCCCCTGCCACGCGCTCCCGAGGACGGCGGCGAGCAGCGCGATCAGCCCCTTGCCATCCTCGGTCAGTTCCAGGGTCCTCTTGCCGTGGTCGATGGTGAAATGGGCACCTTCATCGAAGCGGGTCGCCGCATCGATGGCGGCGTGGTACAACTCCTCGCCGTCTGCAACCTCGGAGCCGGGACCGGAGATGATGAGCGGCGTCCTCGCCTCGTCGATCAGCACGCTGTCGGCCTCGTCGACGATGGCGAACGGGAGCCCGCGCAATAAAAGGGCACTCTGCCCCCCCTTGCCGCACAGGCGCCGCACCGAAAGCTGGATGGGGCCGGGGCGGTTGCCCAGGGCGATGCGGTCCTTCAGGTAGTCGAAGACCACCTCCTTGTTGGTGCAGTAGGTGATGTCGCAGGCGTAGGCGGCGCGGCGCGAGGGGAGGTCCATGCCGGAGACGATGGTGCCGACGGAAAGTCCGAGGAACTCGTAGATGGGGCGGGTGATCCCGGCGTCGCGCCGGGCCAGGTAGTCGTTCACGGTGATCACGTGCACCGGGATGCCGGCCAGCGCCGCTGTGCAGGCGGCGAGCGTCGCAGTCAGCGTCTTCCCTTCTCCGGTCTCCATCTCGGCCACCATGCCGAGCAGCAGCACGAAGCCCCCCATGACCTGCACCGGATAGTGGCGCATGCCCAGGCGCCGGGACGCCACCTCGCGTACCAGGGCGAAGGCACGCACCACCAGGTCGCGCCGCAGCCCCGACTGGCGCAGCTGCGGCTTCAAACTGCGAGCGACGGCGGCAAGTTCGGCATCGTCCAGAAGGCGCATGGCCTCACCGGCCTGCTCCACCCGCTTGGCCAGGCGCCAAAGCCAAGACGGGCGCACCGTCGCCGCCAGGGGGAACCTCCCCAGTCCGGCGCGTAAGGCGTGTTCCAGGCGCGACTCGGTCAGCAGGTTCTCCGGGTAGTGGCCGTGCAGGCGCGCGGGTGGGAAGCGGTGCAGATCAAACATCGAAGCGCCTCATGAACAGTCGCCGTACCGAGCGGTAGCACTGGCTCGCCAGCGGCTCGGGCTGGAAGTTGAAGCGGACGTAGACGCGCTCGTTCACGCTCACCTCGTTGAGCGCCAGCGGGAGTTGGAGGTCGAGCTGGAAGGTCCGCTCGAAGGTCTTCACCTGGTCGCGGTCGGTGGGGTCGGTGGGGAGCCGTCCCCCTCCGGCGCTCCCCAGGGAGGTGGAGGGAAGCCGCTCCAGCCCGGCCGGGGTCTCGCGCAGCAAGGTCGCCGGGATGCTGCGGTCCAGCCGGCGCGACAGGCGCACCTCGATGGAACGGTTGCGGGTATGGATCAGGTCCAGGTCCGCCTGGGTCACCACCACCCGCACCGTCGGGCGATCCCCCTGCAGCACGAAGCCGACCACCTCCCCCTTCTGCAGGTGGCGCCCCGGCAGGTCGCTGTCGCGCTGCAGCACCAGTTTCCCCGCCACCGGGCTCACCACCTTGAGCCGCGCCAACTGCTCGTCGAGCCAGGCGATGCGCTCGCGCACCGGGACCATCTCCTCGGCGGTGATGCGCGCCTTGAGCCGGTCGGTGAAGAGCTCGGAGTCGCGGCGCGCCTTGAGCAGCGCCAGTTGCGCCGCCAGTACCTTGCGTTCCGCCTCCAGTTCGGGATCGTCGCTTTCCATGAGCGTCTGCCCCCGTCGCACCACGCTCCCCGGCAGGGCACTCACCTTGCGGATCAGGCCGCCGGCGCCGGCACGCAGCACCGACTCCTCGGGGACCCAGACCACTCCCTGCGCCCGGCTCCAGGAGGGGAAAGGAAGGGCGCAGAAAAGCGCGATGACGAGGGCGGCCGGGACCGCTGCGGTCCATGCCGCGCGCAGGCGCCGCTCGTACAGGGCGGGGTTGAAGCAGATGAAGTAGATTGCCTTCCCCAGCGGCAGGGCCACCATGGAGAAGAGCGCCCAGGCCCCAAGGATCACCCCGATGAAGAAGAACTTCTGCGAGATGAAGAGGACGATGCCGAGGTAGACGAAGATGCGGTAGATGAACGAGGTCCCGAAATAGCTGAGCAGCCAAAACGGCTCGCCGGGCGCCAGGTGCGGCGGCTCCAGCTTCTCCAGGCCGAACAGGTGGTGCTGCACCAGGTACGCCGCGTAACGCTGGCCGCGCTGCCCGAGGTTGGGGATGGCCAAAAGGTCGGAGAGGATGTAGTAGCCGTCGTAGCGCAAGAGCGGGTTGCCGTTGAAGAAGATGGTGGAGACGCCGCCGATGAACATGGCGTTGAACAGGGCGGAGCGCAACAACCCCGGCTCGACGCAGAGCCAGAGCATGAGCGCCAGCGAGGCGATGAACAATTCCGCCATGATCCCCGCCGCGCTGACCATGGCGCGCCGCCCGCGCTGGGGGAAGGCCGAGGCGGCCGAGGCGTCGACGTAGGGGACCGGGATCAGCACCAGGAGCATGATGCCCACCTCGTGCACCTCGCCCCCCCACCGCTTGACCGCGAGCGCGTGCCCGATCTCGTGGCAGAGCTTGACCAAGGGGTACACCGCCCAGAGCAGCGCGATGTTGTGCATGGAGAGCACCCGGTCCAGCACGTCGTGCGAGAGCTCGGCCCGGTGCCCGATGGCGAGCGCCGCGCCGGCGAGCACCACGGCGAGCCAGATGACCGCGCTCACGGGACTGAAGATGGCCCGGGAGAGCGGCTGCAAGAGGTCCAGGAGGCGGTCCGGGTCGAAGAGCGGGAAGCGCCAGGAAAGGGGCGACAGGAGCGTCTGGCGCAGCTTCCCCTGGCGCAGGTTCTCGCCGCGCTGGAACAGTTCGCGGGTGTCGGGCGGGATGTCGCACAGGAGCACGTCGGCGGAGTGCAGCTGCGCCAGCAGCCGGAGCAGGTCGTCCTGGGTGGGGGCGTCGTCGCCGAAGCTTTCGACGGAGAGTTTCCAGAGTTCCTCGACGCTCCTTTTGCCGTCCATGAGCCCGATGACGTGGTAGACCACCGGGCTGAAACGGTAGAGCTGCCCGGTGACATGGTTCTGCAGCACGAACCACACCTCGCCCCGGTAGTCGTGCCGGTGCAACTGGGCATGGCGGCGCAGCCGGGGCTGTAGCCGGCAGATGCGATACCACGATGAGCTGAAGAGCTGTTGGGTCATCTCGTCCCCCTAGGGGAGCCAGGACCACGCCCACAGGCGCAGCCAGTCGAACATCTCGTGGGTCCAGATCCAGAAGAGCAGGCGCCGCTCCACGAAGATCTTGCCCACCCCCTCCATGCCCGGCCTGATCCTGGCGCTGAGGCGATCGAGCGAGGCCTCGACCAGGAACTGGTTCTTCCCTTCCACGGTCATGGCGATGGGGGTGATCTTCCTGACCGTGATGGGGAAGTCGCTGTCGGGAAGGGAGTTGAGCACCAGCTTGCCCCGCTGCCCCGGCTTCAGGTCGGAAACGCGCTGCTCGTCCACGTGCAGCCGGACCCGGTAATCCTGCAGGGGCGCCACCTCGAAGAGGACCTTGTTCCGGTCCACCGGCGCACCCAGCGACTGGCTGAGATCCCCCGAAAGCACCACCGCGTCGAAGGGGGCGGTGAGGCGGGAGCGGCCGAGCTGCTCGTCCAGGAGTTTCAGCTGGGTCCGCGCCTGCTCCAGTTGCTGTTTCAGCACCCGCATCTGCACGGTGTCGCCGTTGGCCAGCGCCTCGCGGTACTGGCGCGAGTACTGCTCGGAAAGGCTGTAGGTCTTCAGGCGCTCCAGGCGCTTCTCGCGGTCGTCCAGACGGGCCAGCGGCGCCCCCTTGCGCACCACGTCGCCCGGACGTGCCGGCGCCTCGGCGATGAATCCGTCGTAGGGTGCGGTGATGGCGCGCACCACGGATCCTTCCATGGTGGTCTTAGCCGAGATCCGGTAATCGCCCTTGGCCACGCAGAAAAACGCAACCAGCGCCAGGAGCAGCACGAAGCCGGTCTTGTAGACCAGGTGCCCCCGCCCGAAAAGTTTCCCCAACTGGTCGCCGGCCGCGGCGGCGGCATGTACGATCACGGGTCGGTCCAGCCGCAGCTTCTCCTCGAGGATCGGCCCCACCACCGCGGCCACCACCTCGCACAGTTCGATCTCGTGCGGGGTGAACGGGGTGGCGAGCGGCCGCTCCAGGGTGATGGCGCCCAAGCCCTTGCCCTGCGAGTCGAAGAAGGGAACGGTGCAGATGGCCCGCTCCCCCTCGCCGGCTGACATTTCGCCATGCACCCGGCAGACCACGGCGCCTCCCCCTTCCGGTGCGGGCAGGGCCACCGAGCGTTCCTGGTCCAGGCTCTCGTCCATGGCGGCGGCGACGGCACGGACCTGGTTCATGCGCTCCTTGAACTGCGCACTGTGCGAGAGGGCGCGCACCTTGACGTGACGCCCCTTGACGAAGCCGATACTGACCCGGTCCGCCTGGAGCCTGGTGGCGAGGAGGGTGGCGAAGGAAGAAGCCGCGGCGCTGAACCGCGGCTCCTCCAGCACCCCCGCCACGAACTCGAGGGCGCCGGATACGCGCTCGTTGGCCTGGCGGGCCAGCAGTATCTCGCGCTTGAGCATCCGGCTCTCGATCCAGGAGGTGCCCCACTGCAGCTGGCGCATGGCCACCTGGAGCGCGTCGCCGCTGCGCTGCGTGATGCGCAGCGCCATGACGCCGAAGATGCGCTCGGCGCTCAGCACCGGGAATGCGATGCAGAGCAGGGGCTCGGTGTTGAGCGGCCCCACCGCCTCGCCGCCGTCGCGGATCACCACCCCCTTGCGCTCCTTGGCCGCCCGCTCGATGACGGCGGTGTGCTTCAGCGTTTCGGCGCCGCTGGCGGGCCAGACGGCGACCGGGACGAAGGGGGCGTCCTCCCCCTGGGAGAGGACCACGACGCCGGTCCTCACGCCGGAGATGATCTTCGACATGAGCTGCAGCCACGCGCTGCAGAACTCGATGTCCGAGGCCTCGTCCACCAGGTAGGACCAGAGCGAGGGATCGCTGTAGGCGGCCCAGCTTTCGTCGCCGGGGGGGCGGACCGGATGCACGGAAGGAAAAGGTTTGTCGGGCATGGCGCTATTTCTCCGTCTGGATGGCGTGGCTGATGCTCAGTTCCCCGAAGCGGGCCTCGTACTGGCCGACCACGTGCTCCAGGAGTTTGCACAGCCGCTTCGCGGCGTAGGGGCTGAGGATGATCCGGTTGCCGAGCTTCACCGTTACCTCCTGCTGTCCCGCGTAGAGGGTCTGGTTGGTCCCGAAAAGCAGGGTCACCTCCTCGCGGGTGCTGGTCACGTTGCAGACGTTGGCGTAGCTGGTCCCCATGGCACTGTCATCCCACTTGACGACCGGGACGTTGGTTCCGGTTCCGGCGGTTTCGTCCTTCTTGTCCTTGTCAGCCATAAGCCCTCCTGTTCCACATTATGATTCAGCTTCTGCATTGCTCCCATCTTTCAACAATTTCTCCCTTTCCCGAGGTCCCCTCTCCCCAGGTTCCCTCTCCCTCCGGGAGAGGGTGCCCGAAGGGCGGGTGAGGGAGGTGTCTGCAAGGAAATCCCCTCACCCTGGCCCTCTCCCAAAGGGAGAGGGGATGACAGGCTCCCCCTCCCGTCAAGGGAGGGGGAGAGAATCCCTCCAGTTGCCGCCGTGCTTACAGATTGACCACCCAACCCGGCAACCCGGCCGGATGTTTCGGGCTCCGGGTCCAGTCCACCACCGGGGCACCGGCGTGCTTGCCGCCCAGTTCAGCAGCCGGGACGAACCGGCCGCTGTTCTCGTCGTAGAGCAGCGCCTCGTACTGGTAACCCGCCACCGTCGCGGTCTCGCGTTCACCCGCATCCAGCGTCGGTGCCATCACGGCATCGTCACCGGTCAACAGATGCGGGACGCCCAGCGCGTGCCCCATCTCGTGCACCACCACGGTCAGGAGGTCCATGTTGCCGGCGGCTGCGCTGTCGCTCCTGGCCACCAGGTCGCCGCTGTCGTTTCTGACGAACTCGGCGCTGTCCTCGGGGGTGCCGTCCACGAACCAGCCGTAGCCGGCCGCGTCACGGTCGAGGTAGATGGTGTCGCCCACCCGCTGCGCCAGGGTGAGGCCGTCCAGGTCCGCCACCACGAACTTCAGGTTCTGCAGTCCGGCCACCGCCTGATCGTCGAGTTGCAGCGCGATCTTCCAGTACTCGACGGCCACCGGGATGATGGGTGCCAGGCTTTCGGCGCTGAGGACGTCGCCGCCACCCGCCTGTGCCGCATCGGCAGGCGCCGCCGCCATCATGGCCTGAACGGTGGTGAAGGCCGGGTCGTCGGTCTTGACGGTGAAGCTGTCGAAGTAGCCGGTGCCGCCTTGGGCGAAGAGACCTGCTTTGCCGTCGACGGCAAGGGCGTTGTAGGTGTAGCCCAGCACCGCCTGGGTGTCGACGGTCACGCTGACCGTGGTCCCCTTGATGGTGACGCCCAGGGTGTGGTCGCCGGCGGTCAGGGGCCGGGAGATCCTGGTGTCGATGACCAGGTTCCCCTTCTGCACGTGGCCGATCACCACTTCCTTGGTAGTCGCGTTGTATGCGGCGAACTTGTAGTTGTCGGTGCCGTAGGCGTCGAACACCACGCCCGCCGTGCCGCTGGAATGGAGCTTGGTTTCAAGGACCAGCACCGAGGACGCGTTCAGCGAGAAGGTGCCGGCCGCGGCGCCCGCCGCCTGGCTCAGGTCGACGAGGTTCACCGCCGGGGCGGTGCCGGCCGGGGCGGCCGTGTAGTAGCCGCCGGAAGTGGTCCAGGTCCCGCTCTTCTGACCGGTGAAGAGGGCCGGGGCGGCGTCGAAGGTTTCCGTGCCGGTGTAGGTGAAGACCGGCGCCAGTTTCTGGACCGCGACGTTATCGAAGTACCCCTTGGCCCCCACGCTCCCCATGCCGATCATGCCGTAGTTGAGGCCGAAGCTCATGCCGTCGACGACGCGCGCCGCGAAGGCGTAGCTGAACAGCTTGGCGTTGTCCAGAAGCAGCGTCGCCGTGGTGCCGTTCACCGCCACCATGAGGTTGTAGGTGCTGTTCGGCTTCACCTGCAGCGGGGTCTGGGCGTCGACCACCCAGCCGCTGGAGGTGCGGTGCCCCATCTCGAACTTGTTGGTCGAGATGTTCACGCCGGCGAACTTGTAATCGGTCGGGCTGACATAGTCGAAGATGATGTAGGCGTTCGCCTTCCAACCGGCCGTCGGCTTGTCCACCTTCAGGGTCGCCAGCACTTCGTAGTAGTTGGGGAGGTACTGGCCGACGTCGTACACCGCCACCGCGTCGGTGGCGCTGCTGGTCGCCTCGACCCTCAAGCTGCTGTTGACCACGCTCCACTTGCCGCTGTCGGCGAAGAAGGCCTGGGTGCTGCCGTTGTTGAAGTCGGAGCTCCTGATCACGTCGCGCTTGCCGCCCGGGATGTTGCCGGGCTGAACGTCACGCGGCGCGCCGGTCTGTTTCTGCCAGTCCGGATCCTGCTGCCGCACCATGCCCAGTTCCGCGTACGGTTCGCCCTGACGGGCAGAATCGCTGATGCCCTGGACCAGGGTCTGGTCCGAACCGTCACTCTTCGCAAGGGCCAGCAGGTATTCGGGAAGCTGCGGCTGCAGCGTACGGCTGATGGTGGCCAGACCGAAGGGCGCGAACGGCACCAGGTAGCTGTTGAACTCGCCCACCCAGTCGATCAACCGGTCGCCGCCGGTGTTGGCGATCAATACGTCGCGGCCAGCGCCGCCGTAGGCGATGTCCTCGTAGGAGGCGTCGGTGTCCGGCGCGTTGTTGAGGCCCGAGGCGGTGCCCTGGTTGTCGTCGGCGCTCAGGAGGTCGTCGCCCCAGCCGCCGTAGAGGTGGTCCTTGCCGCTGCCGCCCACGATCCAGTCGTTGCCCAGGTCACCGAAGATGGCATCGTCACCGTCGCTGGAATAGTTGTTAGCGGAGCGGCTGTCGATGACGCCTTCGCTCGCGTCGAAGTTGAGGAACCACTGCGATCCGCCGCTGGCAGCCAGGGTGCCGTCGCTGTTGAGGCGGATCTGCCGCATCGGGTTGTATTCGTCGTAGAGCCCGAAGGTGGTCTTCACCGCGTCGTACTGCAGGGCGTTGCCCGGGTTGAACGGGTGGAAGTAGTCGCTCTGCACGATGGTGTTGCCGGTGGCCGGGTTGACCAGGTAGGAGACCGGCAGGGCCTCGGCGCCGGAGATGGCGTCGTCGCCCGCGCCGCCGTGCAGGAAGTCGCTGCCCAGGCCGCCGTAGATGATGTCATCGGCGCCGGACGGGTCGTAGAGCGGATCCTGCGATGCGGACGGGTCGAGGTTGAACGGCGTCAGGTCGGCCGTTTTCTTCAGTTCGCCCGACTCGTTGATGGTCGACTGCTGCATCCGGCCCGGTGTGTAGATGGTCTGGTTCACGTTGACCGTGCCGATGCCGTAGAGCGGCTCGTTGACGCTTGCGCTGTTGCGGCTGGTGAAGATGCGGCCGTCGTCGCCCAGGATGCCGTCATCGCCGTTGCCGCCGGAGATCCAGTCGTTGCCGTAGCCGCCGATCAGGTCATCGTCCTGGCCCTCGCCGAAGAGGACGTCGTTCCCCTTCATGCCGTAGATGAAGTCGTCGCCGGATTCGCCGTGGATTTCGTCCGCCGCGCCGATGTCGTCGGCCGCGGCCGGGTCGTAGCCCGCGCCGCCCGGGGTGTAGTCGAGCAGGGAGGCCGCGCGCGGCACGATGAAGGCCGTGGTGCTGTAGTTGTCGTAGTTGAACTTGAGGAAGCTGCTCCCCGCGGTCCCGTTGGTCCCGACGATGCGGAAGATGTCGCCGTTGTCGCCCAGGATCATGTCGGAGTCGGCGGCATGGCCGGTGACCGAGGAGTCGCCCCCGTTGAGCCTGCTGATGTCGGTCCCGGCACCGCCGAAGATGGTGTCGGAGCCGTCCGGGCGCTGGCTGGCGTCGGTCAGGCTGAACAGGTCGGAGCTACCGCCCACGATGTCGTCCTGGCCGAGGTTGCCGAAGATGACGTCGTTGCCGCCGTTACCTTCGATGTAGTCGTCGCCGTCATCGGCCCCTTCGACGGAGGGGTTGTCGAGCGCGTGGGTCACGGCGTTGCGGCTGGTGCCCACGGTGATGTCGATGGAGCCGTCGCCCTGGATGGTGTCGTCGCCCAACTGCCCGAAGATGAGGTCGTTGTGGCCACCGCCGGCGATGTAGTCGTTACCGAAGGTGCCGGCCTCGGTGGTCGCGCTGTGGTCGTAGAGGGTGATGTCACGCTTGGAGCTCCCCTGCGGGTCTGCGGCCCAGTCGTCATCCACGGTTACCGTGCCGTCTGCGTTGTAGAGGGTGGTGCCGGCAAGGGCCCGGATGCGCGGATCGAGCAGGTCGGCGCGGCGCAGGATGTTGGCGTTGTCGCCGGCGATCTCGTCGTTGCCGAGGCCGCCGTCTAGGTGGTCGCCCGTGTCGCTGCCGGCTGCTACGTTGTGGCCGCCGATGATGTCGTCGTCACCCGCGCCGCCGTAGATGGTGTCGTCTCCTTGGCCGCCGACCAGGATATCTTCGCCGGCCTCGCCGTAGATGGTGTCGTTGCCGCCCTGGTCGGTGGCGAGCGTCGCCTCGGAGCTGAAGGTGAACGGTTTGTCCACGACTTCCAGCGGGAGGGCGGATGCCACGACACCGCCGCCGGCGCCTGCCTTGGCCCTGATTTCGCCGTGGTCGCCGAAGACCAGGTCGTTGCCGCCACCGGCGTGGATGGTGTCGCCGAGGGCGCCGCCGATGATGAAGTCGTTGCCGGTGCCGGTGGTGAGGTCGTCGACGCCGCCCAAGTCGGTGCGGTACTCGTCGATGAGGTCGATGTCAGCGGGGTTGCCATCGTCAGCGAAGGCGACGAAACCGTTGTCACCGATCACCACGTTGCTGCCGTCACCCGCCATGACGGTGTCGCCGTCCAGGCCGGCCAGCACCAGGTCATCGCCGCTGCCGGTGGTGATGTCATCCACCCCGCCGTCGTCCTGCTGCAAGGTCTCGACGGTGGCGATGGTCATCGGGATGCCGGAGATTTGCGGTGCATCCTGGGTCGCGCCAGTGATCTGGCCGTTGTCGCCGATGACCACGTTGCTGCCACTGCCGGCCTTGATGATGTCGCCGAAACGCCCGCCGATGATGATGTCGTTGCCGGAGCCGGTGGTGATTTCGTCTATGCCGCCCTCGGCAGTCATGGACGCGCTCTTGATCAGGTCGATGTCGCTGGTGGAACCGTCGCCGACCACGAAGTCGACCTTCCCTTCGTCGCCCAGGACGATGTTGTTGCCGTCGCCAGCCTTCAGCTTGTCGCCGGCCTGGCCGCCCAGCACGATGTCGTTGCCGGAGCCGGTAGTGAGGTCGTCGATGCCGCCATCGTCGGCCTGCTGCGTCTGGATCAGGGTCGGCTTGCCGGCGCTGTAGTCGATGCTGCCGCTGTCGCCGATGACGATGTTGTCGCCGCCGCCGTCGTTGAGCGTGTCGCCGAAGCGCCCGCCTATGACGGTGTCGTTGCCGGTGCCGGTGGTGAGGTCGTCGATGCCGCCCTCTGCCGTCATGGAGGTGCTGACGATGGAGTCGAGGGTGGTCAGGTCGTGGTCGGCGGAGAAGTCGATGGTGCCGTGGTCGCCGAGCACGATGTTGTTGCCGTTGCCGGCTTTCAGTTCGTCGCCGGACTGGCCGCCGATGATGATGTCGTTGCCGGTGCCGGCGGTCACCTTGTCGACGCCGCCTTGGGCGAAGTCGGTGCTCTCGATCTTGGCGATGCTGCCGCCGCTCAGGGTGATCTTGCCGAGGTCGCCGATGACCACGTTGTCGCCGTCGCCGATGGTGATCTCGTCGCCGGCCTGCCCGCCCAGGACGATGTCATTGCCGGAACCGGCGGTCACGGTGTCTTCGCCGCCATCGCTGGCGTCGCTGGTCTGTACCAGGGTCATGACGCCGCCGGTGAGGGTGATGTTGCCGAAGTCGCCTAGCACCACGTTGTTGCCTACGCCGGCCTTGAGGGTGTCGCCGGAGGTGCCGCCGAGGATGACGTCGCTGCCGCCGTTGCCGGAGATGTCGTCCACGCCGCCGGTGGCTGCGCTACGGGTGGTGATGTAGGTCGGGGCGAGCACCTCGCCGTCGGTCTGGCGGAACGGCACGTCGTTGGTATCGATTTCGTCGTCGGCCGGCTGCAGTGTGTCGCGCTCGGAGAGCCCGAGGCCCAGGCGGGTCACCAGGGTGCCGGAGTCGTTGCGGTAGTCGACGCGGCCGAGGTCGCCGAAGATGATGTCGTTGCCCGAGCCGCCCTCGATGAGGTCGCCGCCGGCGCCGCCGAAGATGACCAGCGGCAAGGTGGAGGTAGAGGCGTGAACATGGTCGTCGCCCGCCTCGGTGTTGACGTTGAAGAAGCCGTCGGTGCCCGCGGTCAAGGTCACCGTCACGTCGTCGTTACCCGCGCCGGTGTTGAGGGTGGTCACGGTGCGGAAGCCATCGGCGCGGATCATGGTACCGGTCACGGTGAAGGTGTCGCTCCCCGAGCCGAGGAAGATCTCGAGGTTTTCCAGTCCGCCGTAGGTGATCCCGGTGCTCCCCATGCCCAGGCCGGTCAGGGTGGTTGCGGTGAGTGCGCCGGTCTGGTCCGCGGTCGCGTAGTCGTTGTAGACCGTGGTGATGTCGACCTGGCTGGTCTCGTCGACGAAGAAGTTGGGCGAGAGGTGCGACAGCGCGAAGGTGCTGGTGCCCGCAGTCGGTGTGCCCCATTCCCATGCCGGCATGGTCGGGCTTTGCAGGGTCAGGAAGGTCTGGGTCGCGTCGTCGGGGTTGCTCTCGACGCCGGTGATCTGCCAGAAGCGTCCCTCGCCGGGGCCGCCGCTGATTTCCAGGGTCTGCCCTACCAGGTCGTTCAGGTCGCTCTCCACGCCCTGCAGCACGGCGGTGCTGACGGTCATGCGGTCGGTGAGGCCGGTCACATGGTTGAAGCCGAGCACGTCGCCCACCGTCGGGAGGACGTTGGTCTCACCCGGCAGCATGACCGGGGTACCCAGGCCGCCGGCGGATCCGGTCCCGGCGGCGCCGCTGATGTAGAGGGCGCCCTGGATACCGGTCAGGGTGTGGGTGGCGGTGAGGGCCGGGATGAGGACGGTGCTATCCTGCTTCACTTCCGGTACGTCTTGGGAGACGTAGAAGCGGTCGGAGCCGAGGCCGCCGTAGAGGCTCGTGCTGGTGCCGGTGTGGGTGCTGAGCACCCAGAACTCGTCGTTGCCTTCGGCCGCGTCGATCTCGACCTCCTCGACCGCCGTGTAGTCCGCCGTGACGCCCATGCCGTAGATGCGGTCTTCGGTCACCGCGATCTTGTCGGAGAATTCGGTGCCGATCACCTGGAGCTTGTCGTTGCCGTCGCCGCCGTCGATGTGGACCGGCGAGTTGAGCGTGTACAGGACGTAGTCGGTGCCGCCTTCACCGCTCAGGTCGGTCGTGTGCGAGCCTTCCAGGGCGAAGGCGCGGATGGTGAAGGTATCGTCCCCGTCGCCCCCCTTCAGCGTCAAGTCGGCGGTGTTGTGGAACACGGTGAAGTGGTCGTTGCCGTTGTTTCCCTCGATGGTGGTCGCGTAGCTGATGCCGTTACTGAGGTATCCGCGGGTGGTGCTCACGGTATCGAAGACGTCCTTGCCGTCGAGACCTGCCGCCGCGTCACGCTTGGACTTGAAGATCTGCCCCACCTGGAAGGTATCGGCGCCTTCGCCGCCGCGGATGGTGGTCGCGGTCCAGTTGTCGTCCACGGTCACGTGGTCGTCGCCGGCCGCCGTGTCGAGGGTGAGGTGTTCCAGCGCCTTGTTGTAATTGACCCGTTCCACCTGGGCGACCGGGTCGCCGTGCAGGGCCGCCACGAAGGCCACGCCGGCCGGGTAGTCGTTCTTGCTTGCGCGCAGCAGGAAGTCATCCTGCGTCCCCGTGCCATTGACCGTCAGGGTATCGGTGCCGGCGGCGCCGCTGTCGAAGACGTTGACCAGGTAATCGGTGCTGCCGCCGGTCACGTTGACCGTGTAGGTGTCGCTGCCGGCCTCGCCGTCGAGGTTGACGCTGTCGCGCACGCCGTCCGCGTCACCGTCTGCCAGCGAGTGCAGCGTGTCGACGGTGATGGTGTCGTCGCCCTCGCCCCCCTTAACGTTGGTCATGCCGCTCGCGGCGTTGATGGTGACGATGTCGTTGCCGCCGCCGGTGTAGAGGTTGGTGAGCTCGGTGTGGGTCTCGTTGACGGTGAAGTTGTCGCCGCCGGAACCGAGGGAGACGTTCAGGGTCTCCATGGTGCCGTAGGTGATGGTGCCGCCCATGCCGAGGCCGGCCAGGGTGGTGCCGGTGAGCGTGCCGCTGTTCGGCAGCGTGTCACCGGTGTCGTCGATGTTGAGCGTGTCGCCGCTCGTGCCGTTCCCCTGCCCGTCGATGGTCAGGCCGGCGGCGATGGCGTTCACATTGCCGCCGGTGGACGGGGCGGTGCTCCCGACGTTGATGGTGTCGTCGGCCGCACCGGTCTGCACCGCGGTGATCCCCGCCACGGACTTGATGTTGACGGTGTCGGCGCCGTCCTCGGTTTTCAGGCTGGTGTTGCCGCCGTGGGTGCTGTCGATGGTGAAGGTGTCGCCGCCGGAACCGAGGTCGATGTTGACGCTTTCAAGGGCGCTGTAGCTGATCCCCTTGGAGGCGTCATCGGCCGCCATCCCCAGGCCGGTCAGCTGGGTCCCGGTCAACGTGCCAGTGTTGGCCGCGCTGTCCCCGGTGTCGTCGACGTTCATGGTGTCGCTGCCCAGGCCGCCCGCCACGGTGAGAAGCTCCGCGATGGAGTTGACATTGCCGCCGGAAAGGGTCGGTGCCAGCGAGCCGACGTTGATGGTGTCGTTGTCGGCGCCGGTGTCGATGGAGGTCCCGGCGTGGATGGCGCGCACGTTGACCGTATCGCCGCCTGCGCCGGTGTTGATGGTGGTGGCACCGTGCGTGTCGTAGACGTGGACCGTGTCGGCGCCGCCGTCGGTGGTCAGGTTGGTGGCGCCGCCGTGGGTATCGGAGATGGTGAAGGTGTCGCCGCCGCTGCCCAGCGCCACGTTGACGGTTTCCAGCGTGCCGTAGGTGATGCCGCCGGTGCCGAGGCCGGTGAGCGTGGTGGCGGTGAGCGTGCCGGTGTTGTCGGTCGCGTCGCCGCTGTCGTCGACGTACATGGTGTCGCTGCCGTCGCCGCCGTTCACGGTGAGCGCCGAGGTTACGTTGTTGACGGTGCCGCCGGAGTGAGTGGGAGCCAGGCTGCCGACGGTTACGGTGTCGTCGCCGTCGCCGGCGTTGACCGTAGTCACGCCGTAGAGGGCCTTGATGTTGACGGTATCCGCATCGTTGCCGGTGTTGATGGTGGTGCTGCCATTGAGGCTGGTGACGTTCACCGTGTCTGCGCCGGCATAGGTGTTGATGGTGGTGGACGTGCCGCCGGTCAGGGTCACGTTGACGGTGTCGTTGTCGGCGTTGCCGTTGACGGTGAGGGAGGCTGCGGCGACCGAGCCGAGCAGGTTGATGGTGCTCCCGGCGGCATCGACGCTGCCGTAGTCGCCGTTGAGGATGACCGCGCCGGCGGAGCTGATCGAGCTACCCGAGGCGAGGGTCACGTTGTCGCCCGCGTTCAGGGTGACGCTGGAGCCGGTGATGGTGACACCGCTGTTGACGGTGAGGTCGTCGCCGGCCGCCGCGTTCTCGGTTGCGGTCAGGGTGACACTGCCGGTATCGGAGATGTTCTCGGAGACCGTGATCGGGCTGAGGGCGGTGACGCTGACCGTCCCGGAGGCGGTGATGCCGGCCACGGAGCTGATGCCGCCGACGGTGAGGCCGCCGTCGTTGACGAGCCACAGACCGCCCGTGATGCTCCCCTCCAGGTAGGAGACTTCTGTTTCAATGGCGTTGGTCGAGGTGCCCACGCCCGCGCCAGCCACGAGGACGATGCCGTTGGCCACGATGTCGGTGAGGTCGCCGTCGGAATCATCCAGGATGGCGCCGGCCGCGGTCAGGAAGACGTTGCCGGTGGTGGAAAGGGCAGCGTCGAGGAGCAGGTCGCCGGTAACCTCGGTGATGTAGATGTCGCCGCTGGCGGAGGTGGCCAACAGGCCGGAGAGGATGTCGAGGTAGTTGCCGCTGGTGCCGATGCCGCCGCTAGGCAAGAGCGTGATGACGTTGCCGGAAACGTCGCTGGCCGCGTCGTTGGCGGCATCGAAGATGGAGCCGTTCACGGTGGCAAGGGTGATGTCACCGGTATCGGTGGAGATGAGCCCCACACGCATGTGGCCCGCGCTCTCGGTGAGGGTGATGTCGCCGCTGGTGGTCGAGATGAAGAGCATGCCGGTGCCGGCGATATCTGTGTTCCCGGTGATGTCGGCGTCAGTCGCGGCCACCGTGATGCTGCCGCCGGCAGAGATGGAAGTCAGGTTGATCTGGCTGTGCTCGTTCGTGGTCTGCCAGACGTACCGGTACTTGTTACAGGGTTCGCACCAGACCTTTTGTGTCGTGCCGTTGGGGGAGACGCCTTGGCTGAAAAGGAGATCGACGTTGCCGGTGGCCGACGAGACGCCGCTGATGTTCAGCGTGAGATCGCTGCCATCGGTCACCACCCCGTTCAGCTTGGCGTACAGGTCGCCGTAGCTGTTAAGCGCCATGGTCGTAGTAAGGGAGTCTCCCTGCACCAAGTCGAGGTTCAGGCGATTGATGCTGGTCCCGATCTGGCCGTCGTCAGCATCGATGTCGTAGACCCGCGACTGCAAGAGGCTCCAGTAGCCCTTGGAGAAGATGTCGCCGCCGCTGCCGCTGTTGTGGACGATGGTGGTCCCCAGCGGGTTCTCGATCCAGCCGTTGAAGTAGACGTCCGAGGCGCCGCTGTTCTCGATGTCGATGATGGTCGACCCGAGGCTGGTGGTCACCGTGTAGGTGAAGCCGGTCTTGTTGGCCACCGCGATGGTCAGGTCCGGCGCCGACTTGTTCTTGTTCCAGACCTGCACGTCGTTCATCACCAGGTCGTAATCGGACTGGTTGGTGATGTCCAGTTCCTCGAAGGCGTCCTTGAAGTGGAAGGTCGCGTTGCCGATGATCTTGCCGGTGCTCGACTCGATCAGCACCTTGCCGGTGGAGTCGTTGATGATGTCCGCGACCACAAAGCGGTGATTCACATCATCCTTGGTGACGTGCACGTTGCTGGAGGCGTCCACGTTGTAGGCGGCATCGATGAACAGGTACGGGTCGGGCGGCCCCAGGATGGTGACGTAGGAGTTGAATTCCACCGAGGTCTCGCCAATGTTGGTGCGGGATTCGGCCCCCAGGTAGACCGTTTCCACCGCGGTCTGCGTCACGTGCTGGACCCAGTCCATGATGTCCTCGCAGACCTCGTCGCCGTCGGCCAGGCCGAAGGTGAAGATCTCGACGATCACGCTGCAGGCCTCGCCCACTTTTTCCCATACCCACTCGATGACCGTGTTGGACGTCGCCGTCGCCTCGCGGACCCAGTCGTTGGTCCCCTGCGGAGAATAGGCATAGACATGCAGGTCCTTGGTGGTCAGTTTCGAGCCGGCTTCCGTCTTCACCTTGGAGTTGGCATCGATGCTGTTGTTGGTGGTGGCGATGGTCTGGCCGGCGATGCCGCCCCCGATGAGGGCGTCCGCGTCGGTTTTCGAGGTGAAGGAATCCTGCTGGGCCCGCAGTTCCATATCGAGGTAGGCGGTCAGGTCGGCGTTGGCGCCGATCAGCACCTCGGAGGTGGAGCGGATGTCCACCTTGGCGGTCGCGTCGATGTTGCTGTAGAGCAGGGTGACGGTGGCGTTGGCATAGGCGGTGGATTCGGCGTAAACGGAGAGGTCGTTGGATTTGACCTCGATGTTGGCCACTTCGGCCGTGGTGTAGGTACCCACCCACGCCTTGGTTGAGCCGGTCAGCATCCCGACGGTCGCGTGCGCCACTGCCTCGGAGATGCCGTTGATGGTGGAACTCTGGTGTGCGTTGGCGTTCATGGTCCCGCTGCTCTCCGCCAGGACCCTGAAGGTGCTGTTGATCCCCTCGACCTCGTTGTAGTTGCCCACCTTGGCCCAGGTGTTGTTGCTGTTGATGGTCAGGGTCGCCGTGGCGGTGCCGAAGGATGCCACGCCGCCGCTGGTGCCGATGGCGTCTACGTCGCCGTCGTTGTCGGATGATGCGTGTACCTTGGTCAGGGTGTCGGCGCTGAAGTGGGTCCGGTCGACGCTGTTGCCGTTGCCGGTCTCGGCGACGGTGTCGTTGTCGATGGTGGCGGTCGCAGTGGCCCCGCCGATGGCAATCCCGCCGAAGACCTGCCCGGTGGCGTAGGCCTTGGCGTCGTTGTGGGACAGGGCGTCGAGGGCGATCTCACCGTCGGTCGTGGCGCTGCCCGCGTCGAGGTCAGAGCGTTCACCAACGCTCGCCTTGGTCCAGGAATCGACGTTGACGCTCGCGCTGGAGCCGCTGGCGCCGATGAGGGCGCCAGCCGAGTTCTCGGCGTAGGCGCTGGTCTGCTCGGTGGTGAGCTCGGCGCCGGCGTCGTTGTAGTTGTTGTAGGCCTGGACGTAGATGTCGTCCCCGGCATTGAGGTCGTCATCCCCGCCGACCGAGGCGGTGACGGTCGGGCGCCAGTCAGCCGAGGCGCTGTTCTTGCCGACGGCCAGCGCACCGAGATTTTTTCCGGTGCTGTCGGCGTCGGAGTGGCCGCTGGCGACGGCCCGCACCGTGATGTCCTGGTCGGCGTTGACCGTGGCGCTGTTGCCCACGGCGGCATCGGCCATCGGTTCGGCCTTGGCGCTGGCGTTGTTGGCGTACTGATCGCTGCCGGCGCCGCTGATGGTGATCAGCCCGCCGCTGGCCTGCTTAACTTCGGAGGTGGCGTCGGCGCGGTGCTCGGCTTTGACGGTGACGTTGCTCCCTTCGGTGGTGGAGCTGTCGCCCAGCTTGGCCTGGACGTAATCCGTGGACTTGCCGGAGATGGCCTCGGCCTTGACGGCACCGACGCCGGCCACGCCGAAGGACTCGCCGTCGGCCTTGGCGACCGATTGGTTAAAGCCCTGGGCCTGGACGGTGACGTCGTTCTTGGCGTTGAGGTCGGAGGAGGCGCCGGTGACGGCGCGGACGTCGGCGTAGGATTCCGCCTTGGTCCCGGCGGACTGGACGGAAACGATGCCGGCGCTGGCGGCGTTGGCGTACGCGTCGGCGCCCTTGGCGACCTCGGAGCCGCCGGTGGTCATGTTGTGCAGCGCCTTGATGGTGATGGCGCCATTGGTGGCATAGACGTGGGCGTTGTTGTCGGTCCCGGCGTCGACGTCGGAGCTTACCTTGGCGTTGGCCGTGGTGGCTCCTGCGGCCAGGAGCGCGCCGAAGTCGTCGGCGACTGCGTCGGACTCGGCGTCACCTTCGGAGCGGGCGGTGATGTTGATCCCGCCGGTCCCGGTGGCGTCGACTGTTGCACCCAGCCCCACCTTGGCCTCGATGGATGGGGCGACGGTGGCGTTGGCAGTGCTGAAGGTGGCGCCTACCGCTGCGACGGCGCCGGAGACGGTGTCCGCGTCCGCCTTGTTGCTGGAGAAGGATTCCAGGGTGAGCGAGGTGGCGTCGATATCGGCGCCGGCGTCTACATCGGCCTTGGTCGCGCCGGCGGTGGTGAGCGTCTGGTTGGCGCCGGAGACGGCGTCGGCGCGCATGATGCCGACCCCGCCCAGCCCTTCGACCAAGCCGGAGGCCATGGCCTTGGCGTCGTTGCAGTTGTAGCTCTTCGCACTGACGCCGTAGCCGGTGGAATGGACCGTACCGCCGAGATGGGTGGCCACGGTGGCGTTGGCGATGGCGTCGGCATCGACGCCGGTGCCCCCCAGGGCCGCGCCGGTGACGCCGTTGCCGTAGGCGTCGGCGCCGAGCGCGCTCTCAGCCACGCCGCTGCCGTTCATGTTGTGCCTGCCGGTCAGGCTGATGAAGCCGCTGGTGAGGACGTTGGCGCCGGTGCCGATGGAGACGTCCACGTCGGAGGCTACTTCGGCGCGAGTGATTGCCGCGCCTGCGGCGACGCCGCCCAGTGCCACGGCGGTCGCATCCGACTCGGCATCGCCGCTGGAGACGCCGGTGATGGTGAGGGTGCCGGTGCTGCCGCCGGTGATATCTACGTCGGCCGAAGCCCCGACATACGCCTTGATGTCCGGCCCCACGTACGACTTGGCGGTGCTGCCGGTCCCGGCGACGGCGGAATAGCCGGCCGCGACGGTGTCAGCGTTGGCGTTGTTGGTGGAGGTGGCGGTGATGGTGAGCCCCTTGGCGTCGATGTCGGCGCCGCCCGCCACGCAGGCGGCGGTGAGGCCGCTGGCGTAGAGAGCGTCCGCGCCGGAGATGGCCTCGGCCTTGACCACGCCGATGCCCACCAGTCCGGCGGTCATGCCGTCGGACTCGGAGGTGGCGTTATTGGCGTTGTAGCTGTACGCGTAGATGCTGCCGCCGGTCGACTTGACCGAGCCGCCCACGCTGGCGGTCACGGTGCCGTTGGCGATGGCCCTCGAATCGGCGCCGCCCCCGGCCGCGAGGCCGGCGCTGGCGGTATTGGCCCAGGCGTCGGCACCCTTGTTGATGGTGTAGGTGGTGTCGGTCTCGGACCCGCCGGTACCGTACTTGTTGTTGCTGGCGCTCATCGCCGTCCAGGTGTCGAGGACGACGTTGTGCGCGCCCTTCAGGGTGATGGCGCCGGTGGTGTCGACGTCCGCGCCGCTGGTGATCATCACGTCGACGTCGGAGGTGTCCTCGGCGCGGGAGATGGTGGCGCCGATGGCCGCGGTGAGGCCGATGTTCTTGGCGATGGCGTCGCTTTCGGCATTACTTTCCGCCTGGGCGGTCATGGTGATGGCGCCGGTCATGTCGACGTCGGCGGTGGCGCCCATCGAGGTCTCGACCACGGGGCGGGTGTAGGCATAGGCTCCGGCGCCGGTCCCGGAGACGAAGCCGCCGCCCGGGGTATAGGCCGTGGCATCGGCGCTGCTGAAGCCGGTCGAGCCCATGGTGAGGCCGGTTGCGGCGTTGATGGTGCCGTTCATCTGGGTCTTGGTGCTGCCACTGCCCGTTGCCGTGGCGACGGTCTCGCCGGCGGCGACGGTGAGCGACGCGGAGAATGCTTTCCCCTCGGCAACGGCCACGTTCGACGACTTGGCATCCATGACGATGCCGGCCGCCGAATGGATGGTGGCGCTTCCTACCGTGACGCCGACCGTGGCCGCGGCCATGGCGGTCGGCACCGCCCCTTGCAGGCTCAGGGCGAGTCCGCCGCTGGCGGCGTCCGCGGTAGCGGTCGCGCCGCGATCGGTGAGGCGCCCGGAGTCGCCGTAGTTGTGCTTGGCGCTCAGGGTGACGGTGCCGCCATTGGTGGTGGTGATGGTGCCGCCGCCGATGTGGGTGTCGACGGTCGGCGATACCGTTGCCGTGGCGCGCATGGTCCCCATCGCTGCGAAGCCGAGCGAAAGCCCCTCGGCGGAAGCGTCGGCGTCGGAATCTGAGGTGGCGGAGAGGCTCACGTTGCCCCCCACCGTCACGCTGCCGCTGCCGTCCTTGTAGGCCTTGACGGTGGGGGAAGCGGTCGCTGTCGCCAGGGGGATGCTCCCTGACACCAACCCGCCGCCGGAAGCCTCGGCCGTGGCGTCCGCGTCGCTGGTCCCTTTGGCGGAGATGGTCAGCCCGGTGGCGTCGATGACGCTGCCGTCCAGATGCGCCTCGGTGGTGCCGTTGGCGGTCGCCGTCACGTCGCTGGCGCCCATGGCGAACGCGCCGAAGGAGCTGGTCCTGGACGCGGCGGTGGCGGTGTTGGTCGACGTGGCGTCGATGGTGATCACGCCGACGGCGCCGGTCGCGTTGATGGAGCCGGTGCTCCCCACCTTGCTTTCAACGGTTTGCGTGACGGTAGCAGTCGGCTTGGTGCCGATCCCGCCGCCGCCAAGACCGCCGGTAGGCGCATCGGCGTAGGCGGTCGCGGTGTTGATGGCAGAGGTACGGATATTGACGTTGCCGGTCGCGGTGATGGAGCCTTCGACGTCGGCCAGGGTCGTGCCGTCGGCGGTGGCGGTGTCGGTGGAGAGCCCGAGGGCCGCGCCGACGCTGAACGCGAAGTTCTTGTTGTTGGTGCTGGCGACGTTGGAGGAATACGCCTTCACATCGACCGTGCCGCCGGAGAGGCTCGAACCGGTGCCGGTCGAGGCCTCGCTGCCGCCGGTGTTGTGGGCTTTGGAGACGGTCCCGTTGGAAGAGAGCCCCACGCTGATGGAGGGGGCGTAGGCGGTCGCCTGGGCCTTCCTGCCGGTGGCCCCGGAGCCGTTATGGTTGAACCACGATTCGAGCGTGATGTTGCCGGTCGTAGTGATGCGGCTGTTGCTGCCGACCTTCGCCTTGACGTCGGTGTTGATGTTGGTTTCCACGTAACTCGCACCGGTGGCGCCGAGGCCGCCGGTCACGGCAAGGAGATCCGCCTTCGTGTCGACCTCGCCGTCGGCGTGGATCCAGGCGTTGCCGGTCAGGTCGATGTCGGCGCTGCTGCCGACCGAGGCCGTGACGTCGGAGGTCACGTCGAGGACGCCGAAGTTGGCGCTGATGGCCACCGCGCCGACGGAGAGCGCCGTAGTGGCGACGTCGGCATCGACGTAGGCATTGGCGTTCACGTTCAGGCTGCCTACCTGCGAGGAGGTCGTCTCGCCGATGCGGGTGCTATCGCCGACCGTGGCCTTGGTGTCGCCACTGACGGTGAGCCTGGTGAAGGAGGCCCCGATGGCCCCCGCGCCGGTCTGGGCCTGGTTGGTGCTCAGGTATGGGGTGCGCATGCTGGCCGCGTCCACGGTAACCGAGCCGGCCTTGGTGACCGTTCCGGAAAGGCTCGCCTCCGTGGTGCCGCCGTCGTCGACCACGACCACCGCGGCCCCGAGCCCGACGAAACCGGCCTGCCCCGCGAGCGACAGGACGTCGAGGTCCGCGCCGCGGTCCGCATCGATGGTGATGTCGCCGCCGGCGGAGAGGGTGCCGGCGCTGCTGGCGGTGACGTTGTCGGTCACGTTGATGACGCCTACCGAGGCGCCGGCGCCGACGAAGCCGCCGGAGAACTGGCCCACCATGATGTCGATGTCCGAGAACCCGGTGGCCTGCACGTCGATGTCAACACCGGCATCGATGACGGCTCCCGATGCCACCATGGCGGTCGTGCCCGGAGGTGTCGGGGTGCTTTGCACCATGTCGTTGATGTCGCTGGCGCTGAGCGCATTGTCCTTCATCCCCTTCTGGGCCTGCCCCATGCCCCCCTTGACGTACTCGGTGCTGCTCTTGTTGCCGTCACCGGTGTCGCCGCTGCCGAAGGCATCCATCGACGAGTCGATCACGCCGGTGCCGCCCTCTGCCTGGTTCGCCGCATCCTCGTCGGCGCTCATGCCGGTCAGGGTGTGCTTGATGCCGCTGCCGCCGGACAGGCTCATGCGGCCGTCGAGGCCGCCGGTGAGGGCCTGTTCCCTGGTCCCGTAGAGGTAGAGCTTGCCGGACTCGGTCCGGGTGTAGTACTTGGCGCCGTTTTGCAGTTCGCCGATATTGCTGCCGCCGCCGTTGTCGTAGGTGACCTGGGTGCCGTCCTCGAGCCCGCCGGCATTGTTGATGGAGTCGTCCCCGTTCACGTCGGCCGTGCCGAATGCCGCACCGGCCGCCGCCGCGTTCAGCTTCCGCCCGTCCTTGTCGGTGTAGGTCTTGTCGATCTTCTCACCGATGGACCAGACGTTGACCGTGCCGGAGAGGCCCACGAAGCCGCCCGCGCCGCTCACGGTGAACCCTTCCAGTTTCCTGGTGCTGACGGCGTTGACCTCCACGTCGTTCTTGGCGTTGATGTGCGCGCCGGTCTCCACCTTGGCGGAGACGTTGTTGTTCAGGCTGCCGACATCGACCGCGCCGGCCACGCCGACGAAGCCGCCGGTCACCGCCCCGACGAAGGAGAGGAGTTTCGCCTGGTCGCTGGCGTTCACGTAGACATCCTGCAGGGCATTGCCTTCTTCGTTGACCGTGCCGTCGGCGTCCAGGTCCGCCTGGTTCACCATCGCGTTGGCGCCGATGGTCGCCGCGGTGTTCCCCTTGATGATGCGCACGCCGACGCTGCCTGCCACGCCGACGAAGCCGCCCGAGCCGGTGATGACCAGGTGCGTCACGTCCTCGGTCGAGCTTGCCTGCAGCACGAGTCCGTGGGCCGTCACTGCCGCCAGGTTGCCGTCCGGATTGATGGCGCCGGTCAGCGCGCTGACGCCGTCGCCGTTGCCGAGGGCATCCACGTGGGCGCTGGAGCCGATCACCGCCTGGGTGTCCTTGTTGATGTAGAGCACGCCCACCGAGCCGCCCACGCCGACGAAGCCGCCGGCGATGGCGCCGGAGATTTCGAGGACGCGGGTAGTGTCAAGGGCGGTGACCACGACGTCACTACCGGCATAGACGTTGGCGTAATTGCCGATGGAGGCGGTAGTGGTCGGGGTGAGGCTCAAAACACCCACCGACCCGCCCACGCCGACCGCGCCGGCCGCGATGCCGAAGCCGATCATGACCGCTTTCTCGGAACTTTGCGCCTGCACGATCACGTCGGCGCTGGCATTCACCGTCGCACTGGTCCCGATCTTGGCGCTGGTGGTGCTGCCTGCCACGACCACGCCCACCGACGGGGCGACGCCGACGTACCCTGCCGCCAGCGTTCCGGCGACGGCAAGGTGGTAGAAGTCGTTGCCCGCGCCGACCATCACGTTCTGGGAAGTAGAGGCGTTTGCTCGATCGGTGTTCACCAGGGCTGAGTCGCCGATGTAGGCGCTGGTGGTGGTGGAGAGGACATCGACACCGGCCGAGACGGCCACGCCCACGATGCCGCCGGCGAGGCTCATGGTGAAGGTGTTCATGGAGTCACGGTTGGTGGCGGTGACCGCGAGGCCGTGGAAGGAGGTGGTGCTGGCGAGGCTCGTGGTGCGCCTGCCGTTCAGGGAGTCGTCCTGGACGTCGTTGCCGCCGCTGCCGGTGTTGTGCAGGTCCATCGGCCCCAGGTCCGGTACGCCGACGCTCCCCGAGCTCTTCAGTTGTGAGCGGTCGCCGCTCAGGGCCTGGTTGGCAGTCTGGTCGCTGCCCGCCTCGATGCCGGCCTTACTGGGCACGGAGAAGGAGTGGCCGAGACTGTCGTTGGAGGTCACGTTGACGCGGCCGGCGTCACCGCCGGCGATGGCGTTTTGCTTACTGGTCGATACGTTGTTGGGGTCGTAGTTGTAGAGGGTTATGGTGCCGTCGTTGTTGACATGAGCCAGGTAGTTGGCGCCGTCGGTGAGGCCACCGATGGCGGAGCTGTTGCTCCCCTTGTGGTAGGTGACCAGGTCGCCGTTGGCTAGTTGCGTGTTGCCCATGTCGATCTTGTCGTTGTCGGCGTCGGTATTGCTGACATCGACTTGGGGGCTGGCCGCCATGTGCGCCGCGGAGGTATCCACTCCCGCGCTGATGACGCCGGTCTTGACGATGATGCCGTCACCCTGACCGTCCGCCGTGACCTTGGCGCCGTCGCCGACGAAGGCCTTGGTGTGCTTGATGATGACGTTGACGTTGGCCGCCGCGCCGATACCCACTTCGCCTGCGGCGAGCACGCCGACGACGGCGTTGCCGGTGGTGACGTCGTTGGCCCAGATGCCGATGCTGCCCTCGGCATGGACGTCACCCGCCCCGGCGCTGTCGATCTTGTCATCCGGGTCGTCGCCGATAAAGGCGCGGGTGGTGGTGGTGACTACGTGCACGTCCGCGTTGACCGCGACCCCCACGGTCCCGCCAGCCAGGCCGGCCGATACCGAGGTGAGATCCTCGCTGGAGCCTGCGTTGACTACGATGTTCCCCTCGACGTCCGCATCGACACCCGAGTCGATGTAGGCGTTGGTCTGCTTGCTGATCACCTCGACGTCGGCCCCCACGCCGACCGCCGCAGTCCCGGCCGCGGCCAGTGAACCGGCCACGGAAATGACCGACGTATCGTCGCTCGCAGCCACGTTGACGCTCGGCGCCCCCGCAGTTGCGCCGTTATCGGCGGTGACGATGGCGCTGCACCCGATATGGGCGGTGGTGTTCTCGGTGAGGACGTTGACTGCCGCCGAACCGGCGACCGCGACCTCGCCGGCGGCGCCGAGCGCCGCAGCGATGGAGAGGATGTCCTCGGTTGAGGTGGCGGTGACAGTGAGCCCGTCGCCGCCGTCGGCGTGGACGGTGGCGCCGTCAGCGACTGTCGCGCTCACGTTGTCCGTGTGCACCAGGGTGGTGTTGGCCGCGCCCACCCCGGCGGTATCGGCGGCACCCACGCCGCCCGCGATCATGGTGATCTTGAGATCGCCGTCCGCGCTGACGGTCACGCTGGAGTCGGCGTCGACAACCGCATTAGCGCCGATCTCGGCCGCCGTGGTCGTAGTGATCACCTGTACCGACGCGGAGCCGGCAATCCCGGCCGAACTCCCACCACCAACGTTGGCCGCGATGGAGACGATGTCCTCGTTGGAGAATGATTCGACAGTCACAGCGCCTGTCGATTTCACATCCGCGCCGTCGTCGATGTAGGCCAGGGTATCCTTGGTCACCACGGCAAGATCGAGCCCGGCACCGACACCGGCCCCGTCCATGCCGATGCCGATGGTGCCGGCACCGCTCTTGATGGTAGTGACGTCCCCGGCATGTACGGTGACGCTCTGGTCCGCCTCGGGGGTGAGGGTGGTGTCCTGGTTCACCTGGGCGTCCGCCCCGATATAGGCGGTGGTGTCACTGTTGAAGATGTTGATGCCGGCCGATCCCGCGACGCCGGCGTCGCCCGAGGAGACCCCGGCACCGGCCGCGATGGAGGTGAGATCGACCGAGGTGAGGCCGATGTCCACCGGCAGTGGAGTGATGCTCGCGTCCGCGCTTACCGACAGCGCCCCGGTCGCGTCGACGTCGGCGCTAGCGCCGATGCCCGCGGTGGTCTGGTTGTTGACGTGGTTGATGGCTACCGCCGCGCCGACGCCTGCCGTCTCGGCGATCCCACCGCCGCCAGCCACCGTCTGTAGCGCGAGATCGCTGCAGGCGGCAACCCCGAGGTCGCCGTGGGAAGTGACGTCGCTTTCGGGTGCAATGATGGCGTCGGTTTCCGCCTTGACCACGTTGATGGCGACCGAGGCGGCCACACCGGCATCACCGGTCCCGCCTGCGGCACCCAGCCCCCAGGCGGTGAAGTCGTTGCTCTCGCCGGCCGGGGTGAGCGCCTCGATGGTGACGCCATGCCCTTCGACCGTGGAGCCGTCGCCGTTGCCGCTGACGTCGCCCACGGTCGCCTTGTTGTAGATCTCGGCGTAGTTGAGCGCCACTGTGGCGCCGACGTTGTTCGACTCGGCGGTGGCGTAGGCGAGGCCGAGCGCCTTCGCCTCGGCATCGGTCTCGTTGACCGCGGAAAGTTTCAGTTCCCCGTCTGACTTCACGGAAAGCCCGTCGCCGATCGATGCGGTGTTGTGGGCCAGCACCACGTTGACGCTGATGGCCGCCGCCACCTCGACGCTGCTCGACTCCTCGTCCGACTGGGAGCTCGATTCCTGGTTGGCCGAATCGCTCTCCTCGTTGAAGCTCGGGAAGAAGCTCGCGTAGTCGATGCCGCCCGGGTTCGAGTCGCTCTTGCTGTTGGTGTTGCCGTTGTTGGCCATCTGGTCGCCGACCTGGTCGTCGGCACCCTTGCCGCCATTGGCACTGCTCTTTTCGCCCTTGGCGCTGGCCTGGCTTTCCACCGTGCTGGAGGAACCGGCGTGGGACGAGATCTCCAGCCCGCCGGTCATATCCAGATTGCGCCCAGCCTGGGCGGTCACGTCCTCGAAGTCGACGGCCACGGCCACGGTGGCCCCGACCGCCACGCTCTCACCGGCCGCGTGGGCCTTGGCACTGGTGGTGACGGAGCTGGTCTGCTCGGCGGCCACCTTGCCGCTGCCGGTCGCGGTGATGCCGCTGCCGCTGCCGGTGCTGGCGACGGTGTCGTTGTCCACGATGGAGACGGCAACGGAAGCGCCCACGCCGACGCCACCCTGGGCCCCGGCGTCCGCTTCGGTCTTGACCGTGTTGCTGCCGGTGGCCTCGATGTTGAGGTCGGCGACACTCCCGGTTACGTCGACCGCCTCGATCTCAGCCTTGGTGCTGTTGACGGCGTAGGTGACGGCAACCGAGGCGCCCACACCGGCGGAAGTTCCCTTGGTGGTGTCAGGTGCCGAAGGCTTGGCCGTCGCGGACTCGTCCGTGGTCGAGGTGGCGGTCACTTCCAGCGAGCCGCCGTTGGTGCTGACGGCTTCGTGTGATGCTGCGCGCAGGTCTCCCGAGGCGATGCGGGCATCGGTCACCACCTCGACGATGTTGACGGCGATGGAGCCGGCCACGCCGACCTTGCCCCCGACGCCCGCGCCGGAGGTGGCTTCCGTCGTCTGGGTGTGGGTCGGCGTCGTTTCGCCTGTTCTATCCGCCATGTCCGCCGTGACCGACAGGCCGTGGCTGGAGATGGCGGCTGTCTCAGCCACCAGCGCCACGTTTTCCACCCGCGCCACGTTGACCGCTACCGCGACGCCGACACCGACGCCGGAGCTGTCCGAGGATCCTTCCTCGTCGCTGGCCTCCTTGGCATCCATGACCGCGGTGCCATCGGCAACCACCGAGGCGTCGCCGTTGGCCGAGGAGTGGATGTCGAGTTTGCCGCCGACACTGAGGTTCTCGCTGACGCTGGCATGGGCGGTGGCCTGGGAGACGTTGACGGCTATCCCGGCCGCAACGCCGACCGGCCCGTCGCTGGTGGTCTGCTGGTCGGTCCCCTTGCCCTTGTCGGTGTCCTGGGTATTGAAGCTGTCCGACTTGGAGCTGTCCTTGGTCTTGTCGAGGCCGAGATCCATCACGCTCTGGGTCTGTTCGTTCGACTTGTCTTCGCTCGAGCTGGCCGCTTTCTCCTCGCCCTTGACGCTCGCCTTGGCCCAGACCTCGTTGCTCGAAACGTTCCTGGCCTCGATGCTGGACGCGCCGCTGCCGTCCGCGACGATGACCCGGGCGGTGTCGGCGGCAACGGTAGCGGAGGCGACGTTGACCGCGATGGCCGCGCCGACCGCGACGTCGCTCCCGGCTACCGTGGCATCCACGGTGGTGGAGGTCGTGCCGTCCAGTTCGTAGGCCTTGACGGTGAGGCTGCCGCCGATGTGGAGATCGGTGCCGCTCGTGCCGACGCGAGCCGTGGTGTCGACGTCGGAGTAGCTGACCGCGACGCCGCCGCCGACGCTGGTGCTGGTTCCGGCGGAACCGGCCTCGGCCTTGGTGGTGATGCTCGGGGTGGTGGTCGCCGCGACGCTCAGGTTGTTGCCGCCGGTGAGCACCGCGCCATCTTCGACCTCGGCGCGGGTGGTAACGCCGGTCACGTTGACGGCAATACCGGCCCCGATGCCGGTCTTGGCGGTGGAGGTGTTCTTCGCCTTGGCGCTCGCGCCGCTCGCCACGGTGTTGTCCGCTTTGACCGTCACATCGCCGCTTCCTGCGTCGGTGGATGAGCCGCTTGCCAGGTACGCCTCGGCCGTGGAGCCGACCACGTTGACCGCCACCGCGCCGGCCACGCCGACGTTGGGGGCGCCGGCGCCCGCCACCGCGGAGGTGGTGAGGCTATGGGTCGATTCGGAGAGACGGTGCCCGGTCCCGGAACCGATGGAGGTGAGGTTGATCGCTGTCGGCGTCTCGGCGGTCGCGTCGGCCGCGCTTGCCGCCAGTTTGATGTGGGTGTCGTCGACCTTGATCACGTAGTAGGTATGGCCGTTCTCCAGCCCGCCGATGACGCTGTTGGCGTCGTCGCCCTTGCTGTAGACCAAGGCGTCGCCCGTCTGCCACTCGTTCTTGCCGACGGTGATGCTGTCCCCCGTGACATCGACGTAGCCGGTCTTCTCGCTGTCGCTGACCGGGTCGAAGTTCTTGCCGCGGGCTACCATGTCAGCCGTGACGGTCAGGCCGTCGACATCTATGGTCGGCTGCGTCGCGAGGCCGGCGGCCCCGATGTGCGCGGTGTTGGTCACGTCGGCCACGTTGACGCCGATGGCAACGCCGACGCCGACGCCGGAGTCGTTATCGGCGCCGGTGAACTTGTGGGCGGTGCCGGTGGCGCCGGTCTTCAGATCGATCGCCTTGCCGTTGTTGGCATCGTCCGCCGTAGCGGCCAGCTTGATGTGGTCCGCATCGACCTTGATCACGTAGTAGGTCTGGCCGTCGTTCAGGCCGCCGATCGCCTTGCCGCCGGAGCCCGCGCTGTACTTGATGGGATCCCCGGCGTTCCAGCCGTGCCCGACCAGCTTGATGCTGTCGGCGTCCAGGTCGAGTGCGTACCTGGCATCGGTGGTGTCGGTGATGGTCGGGTCGAAGGTCATGGTCTTTTCGACCACCAGCGTGGCGCTGCCGTCGGCCTTGACGATGGCGTCGCCGTGGGCCGCGCTGTGCACCTTGAGGCTGCCGCTGCTGGTGAAATTGGCGAGGACCGCCGCTTCGGCCTTGGCATCGGAGACGTTGACCGCGATGGCCGCAGCCACGCCGACCGGACCGTCATTACTTTCCTGCTTGGTCCCCTTGTCCTTCTTGGTGTCGGCGCCCGAGCCGGCCGCCTTGTCCTGGCCGAAGCTCAACTGCTTGTCGGTCTGCTCCTGGGAAGAGGCGTTGCCCTGCTTGTCCTTGCCTCCGGTCTTCGCTTCGCCCTTGACGCTGGCGATGGCGGTGGTTTCGCTCCTCGCCGAGGTGCTGGCCTCGACGGTGGAGGAGCCCGACGCGCCGGAGAGGTTGCGCTCGGTGGTGGCGCGCGCGCTGTCGGTCATCACGTCGACCGCGATGGCGACGCCGACGCCGACGTCCTCACCCGCGGCCTTGCCGTCGGCGCTGGTGACCGTCCTGCCGTTTTTCTCGCTCGCCTTGATGGTGACCGCGCCGCCCAGTTCCGTGGCAGCACCGGTCCCTAAGCGCGCGGTGGTTTCGGTGTCGCCGTAGGTGACGGCGACCGCTCCGCCCACGCTGGTGCTGTCGCCGTGCGCGCCGGCCTCGGCCTTGGTGGTGATGGTCGGGGTGCTGGTCGCCTCGATCTTGAGTGCGGCGACGCCGTCCAGGGTCACGCCGTCCTCTATCTCGGCGCGGGTGTCGAAGGGGGAGACGTTGACCGCTACCGAGGCGCCCACCCCGGTCTTGGTCCCGTCGTTGGTCTTGGAGGTAGCGCTGGCCAGGCTGGTCGCGGTGTTGGTGGCGCTGATGTTGAGGTCGTGCCGGGCATCGCTGCCGCTTTCAGGGACGAACAAATCGACCGTCGCGCCGGACGCGACGAAGGCTGCCGTTTTCGCGGTGACCACGTTGACGGCGAAGGAGCCGGCCACGCCGGTCCCCTTGGCGCCCGCGCCGGACTTGGCATCGGCGGAAAGGGTGTGGGTCGAGTCGCTGCCGCGCGCCTTCATGTCGGCGCTTATGGTGAGGTCGGCCGCGTCGATGTCGACTGCGCCGGTGTGGGCGGTATTGGTGACGTCGGCGATGTTGACCGCGACCGCAACGCCAACCGCGGTCCCGGAATCGCCGGTGCTCTTGGCGACCGTGCTGCCGTCGGCCTTGACCACGGCGTCGCCGTTGGCGTGGCTGGCAATGGTCAGGTCGCCGTCGCTGGAGAAATCACCAAGGACCGCCGCCTCGGCCTTCACCTCGGAGACGTTGACCGCGATGGCGGCGGCGACGCCCACCGAGCCGTTGCTGGAGGATTGATCGCTCTTCTTGGCTTTCAGCGTCTGGCTGGTGCCGCTCCCGGCGCTGAGATCGAGCGCCGTCCCGCTCTTGGCGTTTTCGGCGGAAGAGGCGAGCTTCACCTTGCTGCTGTCGCTCCCCTTGATCACGTAGTAGGTCTTGCCGTCTTCCAGCCCGCCAATGGCGCTACCGCCACCCGAGCTGTAGGTCACCGCGTCGCCGGTCTTCCAGTTGTTCTTGCCGACGGCGATCTCGTTGCTGGAAACTCCGGAGCCGTCGAAGGTCTTGTCCATGTCCTTCGTGTCGGCACCCTTGGCGCCGGCAAGCCCTGCCGCCTGGTTCTTGGCCTTGTCGCTTTGTTTCTGCGAGCTGTTCTTGTCGGAGGACTGGTCCTTGTTCTCCCCCTTGGCGCTGGCGGTGGCCGTGGTCGTGGTCGATGCCACCGTGGTCGCCTCGACCGTGGATGCATCCGTCGCTGTGGTGCTGAGGTCGCGCTCTACCGTAGCGCGAGCGCTGTCGGTCATCACGTCCACCGCTATGGCGACGCCGACGCCGGTGTTGGCCCCCTTGGCGGTCCCGTCCGCCTCGGTGACCGTGGTTCCGTTCAGTTCGCTCGCTTTGACGGTAACCGCGCCGGTAAGGCTGGTGTCGGGGCCGGCGCCCACGCGGGCGACGGTTTCGGTGTCGCCGTAGGTCACCGCGACGGCGCCGCCGACGCTAGTGCTGGTGCCGGCTGCACCGGCATCGGCCTTGGTGGTGATGGTCGGCGTGGTGCTTGCCTGCACGTCGAGCTTGCCGGCAGCGGTCACGGTTACGCCGTCCTCGATTTCCGCCGTGGTGGAGATCGGGGTCACGTTGACCGCGAAGGAGAGTCCGACGCCGGTTTTGGATCCGTCCTTGCTCTTCGAGGTGGCGTTGGCGCTGGAATCGGTGTTGTTGGTCGCCGTGAGGGATAGATTATCGACCCCTGCGTTAACGACGGAACCAGCGGCGATAGTGGCGCCGGTCGTGGAGCCGACCACGTTGACCGCCACGGCCCCGGCCACGCCGACGTCAGGCGCGCCGGCGCCCGCAGTCGCACTAGCCCCGAGGGTGTTGGTGAACTCGGTCAGGGTGTGTCCCGTACCCGTGCCCGCCGAGGTGAGATCGATCGCCTTGGGCGTTTCTGCCAGCGCATCGGCCGCGCTCGCCGCCAGTTTCACGTGGGTCGCGTCCACCCTGATCACGTAGTAGGTCTTGCCGTCTTCCAGACCGCCGATGACGTCATTGCCGGCAGCACCTTTGTGGTAGACCACCGCGTCGCCGCTCTTCCAGTGGTTGTTGCCGACGGCGATGCTCTCCGCTGCAGTATCCACGTAGCCGGTCTTGGTGTTGTCGGTACCGGGGTCGAAGGAAAGTTCGTCCCCGGCCATGGTCGCGGTCACAGTGACGCCGTCGCCGGTGACCGTCACCTCATGGCTGGCGTCGCCCAGGTGGGCCGTGTTGGAGACGTCGGCGACGTTGACGCCGACGGCCACGCCGACGCTGTCGCCCGAGCCGCTGCGGGAGACGCCGGTCAGCTTATGGGTGCCGCCTGTGGTGCCGGATTCCAGATCGACCGCCTTCTTGTCCTTGGCGTCCTGCGCCGAGGCTGCCAGCTTGATGGTGTCGGCATCTACCTTGATCACGTAGTAGGTCTGCCCGTCGGTGAGCCCCTTGATGGCGGTGCCCCCGGCGCTGCTGTAGGTCAAGGGATCGCCGTCGCGCCAGTTGTGCCCGGTGGCCGTGATGGTGTTGTCGGTGTAGTTCACCGCACTTACCGGGTCGATGCTGACGTCCTTGGTGGCGACGATGGTGGCGCTGGCATCGGCGTTGACGATGGCGTCGCCGTTGGCCTTGCTGGCCACGGTGACCTTGCCGCCGCTGGTGAGATTGGCGAGCACAGCCGCATCCGCCGACACGTCGGAAACGTTGACCGATATGGCCGCCGCGACCCCGACCGGCCCGTCGCTGCTGCTTTGCTCGGTGCCCTTACTCGACTTGGTGTCGGTGGTCGAAGGCGCCTTGCTCTGGGCGAAGCTGCGCTGATCGTCGGTCTGCTGCTGCGAGGTGGTGTTCCCCTTCTTGTCCGCGCCGCCGGAATCCTTCTCTTCCCCCTTGGTGCTGGCGAGAGCCTTGGTTTCTGAGCGCGCCTTGGCCGTGGCGGTGATACTCGCCGCACCGGCCGCGTTCACCTGCCGCTCGCTGGTCGCCTTGACCACGTCGCTTGCCGCCGTGAAGGCAAACACGATGCCCACGCCGACCGAATCGCCCGCCACGGTCCCGTCCGCCGAGGTGGTCTCGCTCCCCTCTTCCGTGGCGTCGATGACCAAGCCGCCGCCGACTGTCGTGGCGCCGCTCTTGGTCCCGAGGCGTGCCGTGGTCGAGTTGTCCGCAATGGTCAGGGCGACCGCACCGCCGATGGCGAGGTCGTCACCGGCCGCGCCGGCCACCGCCGTCGTGGTGATGGTGGGATCGGAGTCGGCCGTGATGGACAATTTGCCCCCGCTGGAGATGGTGGCGTCGTTGGCAACCTCCGCCGCCGTATCCGTGGTGGCGATGTTGAGCGCAACCGAGGCACCCACACCGTTTTTGGCGGGGTCCGCGTCGGTCTTGGCCGTGGCCGAAGCGGTTGCGGTCACCTTCTGCGCGGCGCTGACCGTGAGGTCGCCGGAAAGGGTGAGGCTGGCCGAGGAATCCACGGTGGCCTCGTACCGGCCCGTCGCGATGTTGATGGCAAGTGAGCCGGCGACGCCGGTATCCTTGGCGCCTGCCCCCGAGGTGGCCTGGGCGGAGAAGGTGTTGGATTTGCCGGCCGGCGTGGACGCGTCCACCGTCAGCGAAGCGGCAGCCAGAGTTCCTTTCAGGACCTGGGCCGTGTCCGTTACCTTGGCCGTGTTGATGGCCACCGCGATGCCGACGCCGGTTTCCCCGGATGTGCTGGTGCCGTCCGCGTCAGCCGTGCTCACCACCACGGAACCGGCGTCGATCACCGCGTTGCCGGTCGAGACGATGGCGGTCTGCTGGCCGGCGTCCTTGGAGCCGATGTAGGCCGTAGTGACGACGTCGGTGTCGGCTACGGCAACTGCGCCTGCGAAGCTGATATCGCCGTCGCTGGTGCCGGCGCCCTGCTCATCGAGCACCTGCTCAGACTCCGGTCTCTCCTCGCCGGTCTTGCCGCTGGACGTCTTGCCCCCTTGCGTGGACGTCGCGCTCACCGTGTTGCTGACGTCCGATGCCGCGGTGATCTCGATGCTCCCCACGCCGCCGTGTACGTTCCCGTCCACAGATGCGCCCGCCAGGTTGTCGACGTCCGCCACAGCGACTGCCCCGCCGATTGCTGTCGGGTTGCTGCTGCCATCGACCACGGTATCGACCTTGGTTGTGGTGACGGATTTGACCTTGAGCGACCCACCCGCGAGGAGGGTGTTGCCCGAAATGCCTGCCACCGCGCTGGCATCCACCACGGCCACTGCGACGCCGGCATCGAGGGTGCTCAAGATTCCCTGGGCGGTCGCCTTGCCCTTGACGGTGACGTCCGAGGTCGCGCTGATGTCGATGCTGGTCCCGATCAACTGCGAGTTGCCATCCACGGTGACCGTCGCCGTCGAGTCGACGTCGATCCAGGAGAGGGCGCCGCTTTCATCGGTGGCATTGACGGTGGAGGAGGCGGAAATATCTATGCTGCCCGCCTGCAGCGTGGCGTTGTGCACCACGACTTGCGCCGTTGAGGCCCCTTGGGTGTGCCCGAGCAACCCGGCGGGGGTCGGCGTGATCGCGCTATCCGCATCGAGGGTGATGCTCCCCGCGTTGACGGTCACACCGGAAACGGTGATGCTCTCCGCGTCGATTTCCAGCGCCCCTGCGAGGGAGATGTTGGAGTTGATGCTGATGCTGTCCGTGCCCGCGCCGCCGTCCACAGTGAGCTTGGTGGGGGTCACGCCGATGTTGACGGTTTCCATAGCGGAGCCGCTGACGGAGACCGTGGTTCCCGAGACGGAGATGCCCATGCTGTCATCGCCCGCGGTGCCGATGACGGTGACCTCGCTGGCCGATACGAAGATGGGCTCCAGCCCTTCATAGGCAAGCTGTCCGCCGTCCAGCATGATGGTGCCGGAGTTGGGGCCATCCGCGGTGAAGCAGGCCTGCTGGTGCTCCCCTTCCAGCACCAGGGTGTCGAAGCCTCCCGCGCCGCCGTCGACCCCGCCGGAGACGCCGCCCGCCGCCTGGACCGTGAAGGTGTCGTCGTTGTCGGCCCCGCCGGCAAGGTTTTCCACGCCCGAGAAGGAGACCTCGCCCGCCGCGCTCCCGGCATCCTGCCCGCTCACCGTCCACTGCGTCGCCGCAGTCCCGCTCACCGCGAGCAGGTCGTCGCCCAACCCGCCGTCGAAGACGATGCCGCCGTCCAGGCTGAAGGGCGTGCTCAGGTCCACCTTCAGCCTATCGGCCCCCTCGGAGCCGGTGATGACCACCCGGCCGGTGTCCGCCAGCGCCTGTTCCGCAATGACGCTGGAGGTCGCGTTGTCTATGATCTGGATCTTGTCGTTGTCGCTATGGAGAGTGACATCAAAGGCGGCGGCGCCGCTGAAGGTGAGGTCACTGGAGAGTAACAGCCGTGGTTCCAGGGGTTCGATCTGAAGCTTTGCCTTTGTCTTCTTGGGGGATTTCTGCTTGTTGGAAGAACACGTGGAACCGCTCCCTGTCGACTTGCCGGATCTAGGACACATGACTAGCCCCCTTGTGCTTTGCGAGCTTCCGAAAGAACCTTCGATTTGTGATCTTGCGGTAGGCAGCGACTACCTTCCACACCTCGGTAAGGAGGTTCGGGCTGGGGGGGAAACGCTTTGTGTGGAAAATGGCAAAAAGTTACCATTGGCGAAGTGAAGAGACACCTCGACTCTTTCAAGCGGGCAGGTTTTGTGCCAATGGCGGTTGGCAATGGCAGAAGAATTAAACGTTCTGAATCATTGGTTTGCACTTAGACTGTCATTAACTGGTGGTAATTAGAGTGTAAAAGATTCCGACACTGTCATGGTAAGAATGTCGACACTGTGAGCCCTGCTTTATTGGCTTCGGTTGACAGTAATGGAAGAGCCCCCATAATTGCAGAGCCTGCTGCTATCTCAATTGAGGACCAGCTATGACAGTCATCCGTTCTATCACTGCAGCTTTTTTTGTCGTGGCCAGTGTGGCGGTGTCCTATTCCCAAGAGCTCGACTGCTATCTTGCACCAGCCATGACAGTGAACGTGGGGAGCGAGGTGATCGGGGTGCTGGCCGAGGTGCCGGTAGACCGCGGCGACTACGTGAAGAAAGGTGACGTCATCGCCCGCCTGGACAGCAAGGTCGAACAGCAGACCAAGGAGCTGAAGCGGGAAAGGCTCGAGTACCTGACCCGGGAGCAGGAGCGCAAGAAGCAGCTTTTCAAGAAGGGGATCATCTCCTCGCAGGAGATCGACGAGGCCGAGACGGCGGTAAAGGTGGCGCAGCGCGAATATGACGAAGCGGTGCAGTTCCTGGCGCGGCGCACCATCAGGAGCACGGTGGACGGCGTCGTGGTGCAGCGCTTTCTGTCTCCGGGCGAGCGCGTCGAGGAAAAGCCCATCATGAAGCTGGCGCAGATCGACCCGATCAATGCCGAGATCTACGTCCCGGCCGCGCAGTTGCGCAGCATCAAGGTGGGAGACAAGGCCTTCATACGCCCCGAGCCGCCGGGCAAGGGGGAATACCGGGGTGTGGTCAAGGTAATCGATTCGGTGGTCGATGCGGGGGGGATGTACGGGGTGCGGGTGGAGGTGAAAAACCCGAAGCACCAGTTGCCGGCAGGGCTGAAATGCCAGGTGAGATTTGTCGGTAAGTGACGCGAAACGCGCGTGTCGAATCTCTTAACAGTGTGAAACTGCTGACGGAAAAACGAACCATCTACTTCCATTTTTCCTGTCCGGCCCGGTCTTTTGCCGAGGACGGCCACCCCCAGTTCCGGGATCATCGCAGGGGCGTCCCCGATTCAAGGCTTGGCCTGGTCGGCGAACCGCCCTTGATATTTCGCCGTCCCGAGGCAGCGCTCGAAAACGAACTGGCAGATGCGGGTACCCGGGTAGAGCGCCAGGGTCTTGTGCCCCAGGTTCACGATTTCCAGCACCTGCTGGTTGGAGATGCCCGGCTGCATGAACCCGGCGGTGACGTGGACCGCCAGGCCGAAGCGCGCGAAGCGGCTGCGCCCCTCCAGCCATCCCGCCATGGTGTCGGCCAGGGTAATGCGCTCCCTGGTGATGCCCAGGATCATCTCGCAGGGGGCAATGGTGATGAAGCTTCCGTCCGGAACCGTCACCGCTTCCGTGACATCGGCAAAGTCTGACTCGTTGTGCACGTGGCAGACCCCGGACTCTTTCTTGAAGATCCTGAATTCGTTGCCCAGGGTGAGATCGAGCGACCCAGGGCCAATCTGAGACTCCTCCAGCGGATCGATGCCTATTTCACCGCGAGCGATCGCATCCTTTATTTCCTGCCCTATCAATACCGGCATTTTCCACCTCTCAGTGCTCATGTAGCTGGGGATGTTTCAGCGTCTGTACAGTGTACACGGTAACGTGCCGGAAGCACTGGAGAGGTTATCAAAAGCTCTTTTCCGTGCCTACAACACTGAAGCGCCGACCGCGATACTCGCAACCGGCGCTTCAGTCCTGATATTCCACATCTGGGGCTTATTTCGGTAGCGCGGCGGCTACGTCTCGGAAGGAACTTAGTGCCGCCTCCAGGTGCTCAATGATCTCTTGCGCAAGCACATCAGGTGGGGGCAGTTCATCGAGATTGTCCAGGCTGTCATCCTTCAACCAGAAGATGTCCAGGCTCGCCTTGTCCCGCGCGATCAGGTCCTCATAGCTGAAATACTTGAAGCGCTCAGTCTCCTGGCGCTCATGACGGTTGTCCGGGTTGTAACAGGCGATGAAATCGAGCAGGTCATCGTACCCCAGCGGCTTGGTCTTGAGCGTGAAGTGCTTGTTGGTGCGCAGGTCATAGACCCACACCCCCTTGGTGTGCACCTTGCCGTCTTTGGGCTTGTTGTCAAAGAAGACCACGTTGGCCTTGACCCCTTGGGCATAGAAGATCCCTGTCGGCAGGCGCAACAGGGTGTGCACGTCGCAGGTCTCCAGAAGCTTCCTGCGGATCTTTTCGCCCGCTCCCCCCTCGAAGAGCACGTTGTCGGGAAGGACCACCGCGGCTTGGCCGCTGTCCTTCAGGATGGTGCAGATGTGCTGGAGAAAGTTGAGTTGCTTGTTCGAGGTCGTTTCCCAGAAATCCTGCCTCTGGTAGGTCAGCGCATCACGGTCCTCCTCCCCCTCCTCGTTGGTAAAGGTCATGCTGCTCTTCTTGCCGAAAGGCGGGTTGGCCAAAACGTAGTCGAAGCGCTTGCCGGTATCGAACAGGAGGGCATCCGCGCGATCAATGCTCGGCTCCCCCTCCAGATCGCCGATGTTATGCAGGAAGAGATTCATCAGGCAGAGGCGCCGGGTCCCCGCCACGATCTCGTTGCCGAAGAAGGTGCTGTGGCGCAGGAACTCCTTCTGGCTCTTGTTGAGCGTGTTGCCTTTTCGAGTCAGCCACTTGTAGGCGCCGAGGAAAAACCCGCCCGTGCCGCAGGCCGGGTCGGCGATGGTCTTCATCGGCTCGGGGCGCACGCACGCCACCATGGCGTCGATGAGCGGACGCGGAGTGAAGTACTGCCCGGCGCCACTCTTGGTATCCTCTGCGTTTTTCTGCAGCAGTCCCTCGTACAGATCCCCCTTGGTGTCCGCTCCGAGGCTGACCCACTTTTCCGCGTCGATCAGTTGCACGAGACGCGAGAGCTTCGCCGGGTCCTGGATCTTGTTCTGAGCCTTGAAGAAGATGGCGCCGAGCATGCCGCTCTCTTTGCCAAGTTTCTGCAGGATCTCCAGGTAGTGAGCCTCAAGAGGCGCGCCGGTCTTGGATCTCAAGCTGGGCCAGTCATACCCCTTGGGAATATGGGTATCGCGGTTGTAAGGAGCCTCGGCGAACTCGTGGGCAAGTTTGAGGAAGAGCAAGTAAGTGAGCTGTTCCAGGTAATCGCCATAGCCCACGCCGTCGTCGCGCAGGGTGTGGCAGTAATTCCAGACTTTTTGAATCAGGGCGCTGCTGGTCATTCGACTAACCTCTGTATCGCTTCAGTCATTTCGTGATGGAACACTTCCGCGCGAGTGCACATTGCCCGCACCGTGGGCCATCCCGCTTTCATGGCCGCTTCGTGATCTCGGTATTGCTTGACGCTCTTTTTTATCCGCTCCTTCTTAGGCAGGGCCGCCAGACGTGCTTCCATGGTCATGCAACACTCCAGATCCCTGACGAGGTTTTCGTTGCCGGGATAGACGGCAGCGGCAAGCCAGGCCTCGCTGGATTTGGATGGAATGCAGAGCACCGTCTTGCCCCCAATGGTGGTGAGACCCAGCCAGGAGAACAGGACCTGCTTCAGGTTGTTGACAGCCCCGGCAGCCGGCGGGCACTGATGCGGGCATGGCAACACTCCCCATCCTTCCTCCCGTGCCTTCTCTTCCACTCCGCCTTTAAGATCTGAATATGAGAAGTCGGTGACATCGGCATCGATGTGGATAATGAAGAGGTCGTACAACTGGAGGGTCGGATCATCCTCGAGACTTGCCGCTCCGCGTGAGTAGAACTCGCGGCTCCATTTCAGCACCCCTCCCCAGCCCCCGCCCAGATCCGGCCGTGTCGGTTCCGGTTGCAGTTGGGTGAGAACAAAGGGTGCGGGGAGTATGGCCCTCAAGGCTGATTCGATGATGATCCTGTCAGTCGGTCCCTCGGCAATGAGAGCAACGCGAAGGTCAGACATTGGGCACGGCCCCCAGATGCCCCATGAGCCATAGGCGTGACAAAGGATAATCTTTGTTGAGCTTGAGCAGGTTCTCTGTGAGTGTGATGCGATTCACGACGGTGTGTCCGTCGCTGTCGCGGTCCACGGCAAAGAGTCGGATCTCGTCGTCTTCCAGATCGAGTCCGTCCAGAACTGCGGGGTTGTGCGCGGTGAACATCATCTGCCTTTGTTGCCCGCCATGCGACAACCAAGGGCCAAGCTTCGCCGTCAGGCGGGCAACCAGACGCGGATTTAACGCCTGATCAAGGTTGTCGATCGCCAGCAACCTGGGTGCGTTCGGAGAAAGGCACAGTACGGCACAGAACAGCACGTAAAGGGCTCCTTCACTGGCATCATGGGAGGTCAAGGTGTTACGCCCCTTCTTCATGAAGCGGTCGGTAAACTTGAGCACAGTCTTGCTTCGCGGTACCGACGGCGAAAGAAGGGAGCCCGCTGCCGTCGTAGTCTGTATATCCTCCACCCAATCGATGAGCTCAACGACGCTTTCGAGAAGATCCTCGTCCTTGCTCAGTCCGTTTTTGCGCAGCGCGGCAAACGCATCAGCCAGTTGCCCGCCTGAGAGGCCGACCGGCTCACGCGACTGCTGGTCCGCTATCAGCCCGCGCAGGGTAAAGGTGTCTGGGGTGTAAATGGAGTATCCCTGCAGCGCCTGCATCAGCCTCAGGGCCGGACTCTCGGTTTCAAGATCCACAACTTTGAGCGCCGCCAAGCCGGCTGCCGGATTTATGCGTTTGCTGCTGCGTACCCCCTCAGAAACGATGTCGGTTATGCCATCGGTCAGGTATTCCGTCTTGAAGGTCCAGGCCGGCTGAGGGTTTTCCAGGGGGTTGAGGAGAGAAACCCGGTACATCTCGACCTCTTCACCTTCAGCGGCGAGGGCTATATGCGGGGGAACCCTCCCAGCCTCGAAAGAAGATTTGTACAGCCGGGGCAGGCCCGGGCGCACCCCGCGGCGGCGCAGAGATTCATCGTCAACAGTACCGTTGGCGGCTGCGCCCAAGACTCCGATGGCTTCCAGAATGTTGCTCTTGCCCACGCCGTTGGCGCCGATAAAGCAGTTCACCCTGCCAAGCTCCAGACTCAGCGTTGCCAGCGACTTGAAGCCTTCAATCCTGATTGTGCGAATCATGTCTATCCCTCGGTATTGCTAATTGACTTGGCGTTACGACTGTCCACTCACCCTCTCCCTCCGGGAGAGGGCCGGGGTGAGGGTGTCGCTATAGGCGCGACTTCTTCTTCGTGGCAGCGCCCTCACCCGCCCTTCGGGCACCCTCCCCCAGAGGGGGAGGGGTTTTGGGCTTTCTCTTGAGCTTCTGCGTCGCCCGCTCCACACGTATCCGCTCCAGCAGCACGCTGGCAGGTTCATCGTTCGGGTCCTGCGGCACGAGTTGTCCGGAGAAGGCGGCTTTGAGGATGTTTTTACGCTGGGCAATACACATTTGCCCTAGGGAGATTAGCTCTTTATCTACACATTCTGACTGGCAACAGGCGCTCTGTAACCGCTCTACGATCTCTTCTTGTTCATCAAGCGAAGGAATGGGTACTGCGATTGTGGAAAAGCGCCCAAGGCTGACCTTCTTTTGCGCTACGCCTTGAGTTATTGGCAGAACTTGCAACTTCCCAACTAAGGAATTTATTGCTGCTGCTAAAAAATGAGGCTTAATAAGATCATCATTAGCTCTTACCTTAATACAGTCAGCTGTTATGATTGCCGGTGGCTGGTCAGCAGGATAGACATCTGCATCACCTGGTGGCTCTCCCATTTTTGTGATGAGAACATCGCCAGCCTCTACAGAATGACTTCTTAGCTCTAGCGCTTTAGATACTGAAACAAACTTAGTGAAATTGCCACCGTAGTTCTTGGATCTAATATTCCTGACAAAGATCAGAGGAACTCCCTGATCACTGTAATCAGACACTTTTAAATTAGAACCGAAAGGGCCTATTGCTAGGCTGTAAGGTGCGTCTGATGCTAATTGCTGGATACTGGCCCACACCCACCCTTCCGGTAATTCCGGCAGATTCGCCGTATCGGGTTCAACCGGCTCGGGGTACTTTTCCTTCCAGCCTTTGGGCGGCTTCTTACCCTGTTCGTTGAACTTCGCGAGTTGCTTTTCTTCCCACCGGCGGCGGCGCTCGGCCAGGATGCGCTCCAGCAGTTGCTCCCCTGTCTCCGCAATCCCGCCCCGCTTCTCCCGCTCAGCCCGCCAACCAGCAGTCAGCTCCCCCTCGACCGCAGCTTTCAACAGTGATTGCCGATACTGAATGAGCTTTCGCTGCGCCACCTTTAATTCAGCAACTCCGGCATCAAGATCAGACAGTAGCTCTTCTATCTTTTCGACTATGCGATCCTGACATGCCAGCGGTGCTAACGGGATTAGCGCGTCATTGAGCTTCCGCAAAGTTAAACGTGTTATGGCAACACCAGCGACGTCGGCGAGCATCTTCTCGCGTGTCTGGGGTTCCTGAAGAGCGTAAAGCAGATATTTAGCACGCACCGCCGGGCCAGGGCGGAGAACACCCACACTGGACAAAAGCGAAAACTCTTCCTCCAAAGGATTTAAGGCGACTCGCCCTGTCGTGGCCCCATCTTTTACATATAAGACGTCACCTTTCCTAACATCACACCGTGAAAAGATTTCTCGATGAGTCTTCTGATCGACGTATGTCACATTTGTTAAATCTAGTCCCCACGGCTTAATGTTTTTAGCCGTGATGTATTTGAAATCGCCGCTGCTGCCATTGAGAGGTGAATGATGTGTTCCATCCGTGATTTTTGTACAAACCTCACCAAGCCTTACAAACTGCCATTCACTCACGCAATCAACTCCTCATTCATCTCATCCATCACCGAGTCCAACCCCTCCCCGAAAAGCCCCCATGCCTTCTGCAGTCCACCTTTATCGGCGAACTCGGCGTAGTCGAAATCATCCCGCTCGATGCAGCAACTGGCGGCGATGTGATCCTTCATCATCCTCAGCCACTCGGTCTGCTCCGGCGTGAAGGCGGTGGTGCGCTGGGCGTTGTGGCGGAAGATCCATTCCTGGAACCGCTTGTCCACCTGGTCGGCGAAGGGCCGCAGTTCGTTCTCCAACCCCAGCGCGAACCGCACCAGTGCGACCAGATCGGTCATCTGGCGCCTGGTGTCGCTACCCTTTACCGCGGTCTGCCGCACACGTGCGTAGGCGCTCCAGAGCTTTTCTGTGGTAAGCATCAGGGGGGGACGCGAGAGGACGTCGTGCAGTTCCTCAATCATCTGAAAGGTGAGCCGACGACGCTGGTACGGCTGCTGATAGAAAAAGGAAAGAGCCGCTATCTCATCTTTGTGCGTCGCTATGTAGTCGGTGAAAAGCTGGATGGTGTTTTTGGCCGCCGCTTCGGCCTGCGCACTGTAGCCGCTGAAGGTGACCTCGTCAAGGTTGATGTGATCTATCACCTGTTCACGCTCGCGGCGCACCGCCTCGATAACCTCGCGCACCTTCGGGTTGTCGAAAGGCGCACAGGCCGCGGCGACACGGAGGTTGCGCGCTGCAAGCACCTCGGCCTCAGTCAGCGTCTCTTCCGTCCGTTCGAGCCCCCGTTCCCGAGCCTTCTCGATGGCGGTCCCGAGAACCTGGTCCGGGTCGACCGCCTCCAGGAGCCCCTTGGCCAGCTTCGGCAAAGGCACGCCGCCCGCCGTCTTGGCGACGCGCTCCAGCGCCTTGTCATCGAGCTGCTTGCTGAGCCGCACCAGGCGGTTGGCGAGGCTCAGCACGGTGTCGTCGTCGCGCAGTCCGAGCGCCACCCCTTGCAGCAGGTCCTTCAGCGGCAGCGTCGGCTTGCGCTCCAGCGGCCGGCTCTCTGTTTTGAGCGATTTCTCCACCCCGACGGCGTCGATGAGCACGAAACGTATCTTCGCGCTGTCGGCGGATTGGCTTACCCGCCGCAGGTCCTCGAAACCGAGGCTGCGCACTCCGCGCCCCTTCATCTGCTCGTAGTAGTTCCTGCTGCGCACGTCCCGCATGAAAAGAAGCACTTCCAGCGGCTTCACGTCGGTCCCGGTAGCGATCATGTCCACCGTCACCGCGATGCGAGGGTTGTAGTCGTTGCGGAAGCTGGACAGGATGCTGTCCGGGTCCTCGTCGGCGTTGTAGGTTACCTTCTTGCAGAACGCGTTGCCCTGGCCGTACACCTCCCGGACGATGTTGATGATGTCGTCGGCGTGGCTGTCGGTCTTGGCGAAGATCAGCGTCTTCGGTACCTCCCGGCGCGTCGGGAATATCCGCGTCTCCACGGCGGTCTTCATGGTCTCGATCACTTTGCGGATCTGGCTCTTGTTGACGACGGAGCGGTCCAACTCCTTCCCGGTGTAAACCGTGTCCTCGTCGAGCTGCCCCCAGCGCTTCCTCCTCGTCAGGCGGTCACGGTGATCCACCCATTCGCTGGCGCGCAGGGCACCCCCCTTGCGGGTCACCTTGGTCTCGATCTCATAGACGTCGTACCCGACGTTGACCCCATCGGCGACGGAGCGCTCATAGGAATACTCGGCAACCACGTTCTCGTCGAAAAACCCGAAGGTCCGTTTGTCCGGCGTGGCGGTCAGGCCGATCAGGAAAGCGTCGAAATAGTCCAGCACCTGCTTCCATAGGTTATAGATGGACCGGTGACACTCGTCGACGATGATGAAGTCGAATGTCTCAACCGGAATCGCTGGATTGTACACCACCAGCTTCTCCTGCTTTTCGGTCTGCACCAGTTCGTTTAAGGAAATGTCCTCTGCCGATTCGTCCAGCGGCTCTCCTCTGAGCATCGAGTACAGGCGTTGAATCGTGGAAATACAGACTTGGGCATGGGGATCGAGGCTCGCGCTGGTGAGCCTTTGCACATTGTAGAGTTCGGTGAACTTGCGGGGGTCGTCCGGCGGCGTGTACGCATGAAATTCCTGATGCGCCTGCTTCCCAAGGTTGCGGGTATCCACCAGGAAAAGGATCCGCCTCGCCCCGGCGTATTTCAGCAGGCGGTAAACGGAGGTGATCGCGGTGAAGGTCTTGCCCGCTCCGGTCGCCATCTGCACCAGCGCGCGCGGCCTGTTTTGAGCCAGGGATTTCTCGAGACCTCTCACCGCATCCACCTGGCACTCACGCAGGTTCCTGGTCTGGAGTTCCGGCATCTGCTCGGCGAGGCGGCGCCGCAGCGTCTCCCGTTGCTCGATCCACTCGGCGAGGAGTTCGGGGCGATGAAAATGGAACACTTCGCGCGAGCGGGGCGCTGGATCGCGCGCCTCGGTGAACCTGCTCACCTGGCCGGTGCTCTCGTACAGAAAAGGGAGGGGGTCGGTGTTCAGGCACCACTTCAGGGAACTTTTCGCGTACCGTTCGGTCTGCTCTTCAACGAAGGTCAGGATGGTGTTGTCCGGTTTCGCCTCGATCACCCCGACCGGCTGCCGGTTCACAAAGAGCAGATAATCGGCGGGGCCTGTGTCGGTCGGATACTCCCTGACGACGACACCCACACCGGCGCCGAGGTTGGCCTGCCTGAAATCCTGGATTATCCAGCCGGCATCCTCGAGTTTGCGATCGATCTGTACCCTTGCTTTTGCTTCAGGCGTCATAACAGTGCCTCGGCTGTGGAGATTGTGAATCGGCTGCCGGTAACCGTGGAACGATCGCATTAAAATACACAAAAAAGAAATGGGCCGCTATCACTTAATTGCGGCCCATCCGATTTCTCTGCTATGAAGCCTTTCGACGCCACATCGGCAAGTCCTTCCGGTTCTCAGGGAATCACACGCTATCTGCTTTACTGCGCCATTGTGGAGTTTTACAGCATGGCTGAAGAGGCTGATCACAATACGGGGCTAAAAAATTGCTATCGGGGATTCGTTTATCATCGTAACGACGCCTAAAGGTTGTTCCCGCCATTGCAGTCGCTGAAGCTTCGGTTACAATCAACATCCATCAAAACGACACAAAGGAGGCGCATGCATGTCTGAATTCTACAAGTACTTCAAACAGAATATGGATGCCCTTAATCTTCCGGCCCCTGAAAGCATTTTCGGTACAGTACAGTCGGCAGTGGCTAATACTACAGTCATAGTAAGCTATATTGAGAAGTTGGAAAGAATGTAACTGTCATAGAACTTATGAAATTAGGCACAAAGCTGGAGTGGCTTAGCAGCATCGGTGCCTGTTCAGTAGCTTACTATGCTGGGGCAGTCATTGGCAGTATCGCTGTTGCCACTGGCCGATCACTTGCAGGCGGAGTAACTATCGCTGACGTTCTCTTCACAGCTCAGAGATACGGCCTAAGCCGACCATGGCTCATTCCAATATTTTACAGGTACCCTGGAATCTACGATGCTAATTCCATTGCAAGAGACATGTATCGATATCAGGCGGTGATGGTATGAAGGATAACATCATTCTCCTTGTCACAGCAGCGATAGCGGCCCTCCTCGCTTGGGCGTTCTGGCGTTTCCTGGGCCAGCATGCATTCAGCGTGATTTCCACCTTAGCGTTGTTAATTGTTACGGCCGACAACCTGAGATTACGGCGCAAGCTGAAGTCAACTCTGCAGCGTTGAGCAAAAGCATGAGTAGACTTTCATTCACACTCTTCCCCGGCAATGGCTTCGTTTCATCTCGGAAGCACTTAAGAGACTCGTCAAAAGCTGCTTCCGGCTGCCTACACTGTTCTCCTGGAGGCTCCAAAGGTCTCGCTCAAAATTCCGGCGTGACTAAGATAGCGGAATACGGTATATCATGTGAGGCGCTAGCTATCGGAGGTGGCCCATGCACATTACCAAAGCAAAACTTGAAACTTTCCTTGAAGACCTTCCGGAGCAGGTAGACACCGAGGAAGTCATGTATCGCCTCTACCTCCTCGAAAAAATCGAGGCTGGCGAGACCGATATCGCTGAAGGCCGATCTCTGTCCCATGCTGAGGCAGTACAAAGGCTTAAGCGCAAATGGCAACAGTAACCTGGTCAGAGAAATCTCTTTCAGACCTGAGGAGATTTTCGACTACATCGCCCTCGACTCACCATTTTATGCGCAACACCAAGTCACCAAGGTGATTGCTGCTGTGGACCGGCTAGCCAGCTTTCCCACCTCCGGCCGTCCCCTCCCCGAGTTTCCCACATCCCCTCTCCGCGAAGTCATAGTAGACCCGTACCGCATCGTCTACCGCACCTCAGAGGATGAAGTTTTCATTCTCGCAGTCATTCATGGCAAGAGACTCCTCAAGGAAGAAGTCTTACAACCACCTGGATCCCCAATATCTCAGTAGCGGGCACAAAAAGGGGAGACAGCGTGAGCTGTCTCCCCTTGATGCTTTCACTGCGGCACGGTCTATTCGACGGTGACGCTCTTGGCGAGGTTCCTCGGCTGGTCGACGTCGGTCCCTTTCAGGACGGCGACGTGGTAGGCCAAAAGCTGCATCGGGATGGAGATGATGATCGGCATCACTTCCTCGCCGTCCTCCGGGATCTCCAGCGCGACCTCGACCTTGTCGGCCACCTCGGCGTCTCCCTTGGAGCAGACCGCGATGACGCGGCCGCCGCGGGCGATGACCTCTTCCATGTTGGAGAACACCTTCTCGTAGGTCGCCCCCTTGGGCACCAGCACCACGACGGGCATGTGCTCGTCGATGAGCGCGATGGGCCCGTGCTTCATCTCGCCGGCGGCGTACCCCTCGGCATGGATGTAGGAGATCTCCTTCAGCTTGAGCGCGCCTTCCAGCGCGATCGGGTAGTTCATGCCGCGGCCTAAGTACAGGAAATCGCGGGCGGCGAGGTAGTTCCGGGCCACCTTTTCCACCTGCTCGTTCAGCTTCAGGGCCTCTTCCATGAGCGCCGGGACGCGCACGATGGCGGAGATGAGCTTTCTCCCCTGCTCCTGGTCCATCTTGCCGCGGGAGCGTCCCAGGCGGATGGTGAACAGGTAGAGGGCGATCAACTGGGTCACGAAGGCCTTGGTGGAGGCGACGCCGATCTCGGGGCCGGCATGGGTGTAGATGACGCCGTCGGCCTCGCGGGCGATGGAGGAATCGACCACGTTGCAGATGGCGACGCACTTGCCGCCACGGCGCCTGGACTCGCGCATGGCGGCCAGGGTGTCGGCGGTCTCGCCGGACTGGGAGATCAGCATCACCAGGGTGTTCTCGTCGATGACCGGGTTCCTGTAGCGGAACTCGGAGGCGATGTCCACCTCGACCGGAACGCGGCAGTGCTCCTCGATCAGGAACTTGCCCACCAGGGCGGCGTGCCAGGAGGTGCCGCAGGCGATGATGCAGATGCGGTTGATCCCCTGCAGGTCGGCGTCGGTGAGGGCCAGGTCCTCGAGGTAGACGTCACCCTGCTCCTCGCGCAGGCGGCCGGCGATGGTGTCGCGCACGGCGCGGGGCTGCTCGAAGATCTCCTTGAGCATGAAGTGCTTGTAGCCCCCCTTCTCGGCCATGTGCGGAGACCAGTCGATGTGGCGCGGGGTCTTCTCCAGCTTGTCGCCCTCAACGTTGCTGAACTCGGCGCTCCCCCCCTTGAACACCACCATCTCGCCGTCCTCCATGAAGATCATGGAGCGGGTGTGGGAGAGGATGGCCGGTATGTCGGAGGCGACGTAGAATTCACCTTCACCGAGTCCGACCACCATGGGGGCGCCGTGCTTGGCCGCGATCAGTTTCTCCGGCTCGCTCTCGCTCACGATGCAGATGGCGTAGGCCCCTTTCAGGATGCTCAACGCCCGGCGCACCGCCGCCTCGAAGCTGCCGCTTTCCTTCATGTACCGTTCGATCAGGTGCGCGATGACCTCGGTGTCGGTCTCGCTCTTGAAGACGTGCCCCTGCGCCTTGAGCCCCTCGCGCAGCTGCAGGTAGTTCTCGATGATGCCGTTGTGCACCACCACGATGGGACCGGCCTGGTGCGGGTGCGCGTTGATCTCCGAGGGGCGGCCGTGGGTGGCCCAGCGGGTGTGGCCGATGCCGACCGTGCCGCTCACCGGGCTGGTGGCCAGGAGCTTCTCCAGGTTGGAAAGCTTGCCTTCGCTACGCCTGATGCTCGCCTTGCCACCGCTGATGGTGCAGATGCCGGCGGAGTCGTAGCCCCGGTACTCGAGCCTTCTCAGCCCTTCGATGATGATGGAGGTGGCTTCCTGCCGCCCGGTGAATCCAACGATACCGCACATGTATGACTCCGTTTCGTCGATTTGTTAATTAATAACGTGGCTATCCGCCAAGACGGTACAGGATACCATCTTGGCCGGATACGGGACAGTTATTTTTTCCTGAGGGTCCACCCTTCCTTGTTCACCTGGGGCGACCGGGCGATGGCCAGGGAGTCCGCGGGGACGTCCTTGGTGACCGTCGTGCCCGCCGCGATCAGGGAATTCTTCCCGACCGTGACCGGGGCCACCAGTTGCACGTCGCTCCCCACGAAGACGCCGTCCTCGATCACGGTCTTGTGTTTTCTCACCCCGTCGTAGTTGCAGGTGATGGTGCCGCAGCCGATGTTGACGTCGCGCCCGATGGTGGCGTCGCCTAAGTAGGTGAGGTGCGAGGCCTTGGACCCTTCCCCCATGAAGGCCTTCTTGGTCTCCACGAAGTTGCCGATCTTCACCTGGGCCGAGAGCACGGTGCCGGGGCGCAGGTGCGCCATGGGCCCGATGGCGGCCTCGCGGCCCACCTTGGAATCTTCCAGCACGCTCCCCGCCTTCACCACCACGTCGTCGGCGATGTCGCACTCCTCGATCAGCGCGTTCTGGCCTATCGTGCAGCGCTCGCCGATCACGGTGTTCCCCTTGATGACGGCGCCCGGGTAGACCACGCTGTCGCGGCCGATCTTGACGCCGCCGTCGATGTAGACCACGGCGGGATCGATCATGGTGACGCCGGAGAGCATCAGCTCGCGGTTGATGCGCCGGCGCAGCACCGCTGCCGCCTCGGCCATCTGGGCGCGGTCGTTGACGCCGGAGATCTCCTGGGCATCGGCTACCGGGTAGCTGCGGCAGGCGAGCCCGCGGGCGTTGGCCTGGCGCACCACGTCGGTCAGGTAGTATTCCTTCTGGGCGTTGTCGTTGTCCAGCTTCTGCACCGCCTCGGCGAGGAAGGCGCGGTCGACGCAGTAGACGCCGGCGTTCACCTCGCGGATCTGGCGCTCGGCTTCGGTGGCGTCCTTCTGCTCGGTGATGGCGACCACCTTGCCGTCCGCGTCCTTGACGATGCGGCCGTAGCCGAAGGGGTTGTCGAAGGTTGCCGTCATCACCGTCACGCAGGCCTTGCTCTGCTGGTGGGCGTCGAGCATGCCGCGCAGGCTGTCCGCAGTGAGCAGCGGTGTGTCGCCGCAGAGGATGAGCACGGTCTCCGCCGCCGCGTCGATCTCGGGCATGGCGCAGCGCACCGCGTGCCCGGTCCCCAGTTGCTCGGCCTGCAGCGCGAAGCCGACCTCGGCGCGGCCTTTAAAGTAGTCCCGCACCTTCTCCTGCTGGTGCCCCACCACCAGGACGCACCGCTCGACCCCCGCGGCGAACGCGGCGGCAACGGGCCACTCTATCATGGGCGGGCCGGCCACCGGGTGCATCACCTTGACCAGGTCCGACTTCATCCTGGTCCCCATGCCGGCTGCCAGCACTATTGCAGCTATCTTCTTCATTGGTAGTCCCCCTTGCCGCTGAGCAAATTGCTCTTTTTTAACAATAATGCCTGGGTAGGTCAAGCTGTTTCACGCCCGACTTCCGCGCCTCCGTCGCGCTTTTTATCGTTTACTAAACCGTGACTTATCGCTATAGTCCTGCGGTGGAGGTTTCATGGGCGTCGCCGAGGACATAGCCAAGCTGGAGCTTGACCTGCGCGAACTTGTCATCAAGTACGAGCAGTACTTCTTCGGTATCGAGAAGCGGGAGCCGCTGCGCCTGCTGGACGCGGTGGAGCGCGCCGTGAGACGCTACCAGAACGTCAGCATCCCCAACACCAGCCAGAGGTTCAAGTACGACTCCCTGGTGGCCACGCTGAGCGTGCACAAGCAGAAGTGGACCCGCACCAACCGCCTCATCGAGGAGGGGAAGTTTCAACGGGACCGCTTCCGCATGTCGCTGCACCAGGCCGAAAAGGCCGAAAAGGGTGGCAAGGCCGCGGCAACGCCGCCGCCCCCCAGCCACGACCCCCAGATCGATGCCGTCTTCCAGCAGTACGTCAACGCGCGTCTGGCCTGCAATCTCCCCGTCGACAACGTCACCAGGGAAAAGGTGGCCGAGGCGATCAACCGGCAAAAGCCCGTCCTGATGCAGAAGTACGGTTGCCGCGACGTGGATTTCGTCGTGGTGATCGAGGGGGGCAAACCCTCCCTGAAAGCACGCCCCAAGACTACATGAAAGTTTCCCTGATCGCCATCCATCCCCACCCTTCTCCGCAAGCGGTGCCGTTGGCCTGCGCGTTTTTGCAGGAGGCGCTCCTCGCGGACCCCGCGCTGCAAGAGATCGTCAAGCCGCGGATCGCCGAGTTCTTCCTGCACGACGACCCCGCCCGCTGCGCCGCCGACATCGCCCGCAACGCGCCCGACCTGGTCGCCTTCTCCGTCTACGTCTGGAGCCGCGACCATGCCGTTGCCGTGGCGCGGTCGCTGCGCGCGCTGCTGCCGGGCGTGGTCCTGTGCGCCGGCGGCGCCGAGCCGACCGCCAACCCGGACGGCCTGCTGGACGAGGGGGTGTTCGACTTCCTGGTCCGGGGCGAGGGGGAAGCCTCTTTGGTGCAGGCGGTCCGCGTGCTCGCTTCGGGCGGGAAACCGGCGGGCGTACCCGGCATCGTGCTGCCGGGAGAAACGGCGACCCTCCCCTCCCCGCTGCAGTTGGACACCATCCCCTCACCGTACCTGTCCGGCCGGCTCGATCCGACCGTCGCCGGCGGCGCCCTGTGGCAGCTCTCGCGCGGCTGTGACTTCGCCTGCTCCTTCTGCTTCGACCACAAGGGAAGCGGTGGCGTGCGCCGCTTCTCCATGGAGCGCATCGAGGCGGAACTGCGCCTGTTCGCGCGGCTCAAGATCCCCCAGGTCTTCGTCCTCGACTCGACCTTCAACAAGGACGTCAAGAGGGCGAAGGAGATCCTGCGCCTGATCCGGAAAGCGGCCCCCGATATCCACTTCCACTTCGAGGTACGCAGCGAGTTCATCGACGCCGAAATGGCGGAGCTGTTCGCCTCGATCACCTGCTCGCTGCAGATCGGCCTGCAGAGCGCCGACGCCGCCGTACTGCGCGGGGTCGGACGCGGCTTCGACCGCGACGACTTCGTCAACCGCGCCTTCCTCTTGAACCAAAGCGGCGCGATCTTCGGCTTCGACCTCATCTACGGACTCCCGGGGGACACGCCCGAGCTGTTCCGCGCCTCGCTCGACTTCGCCCTCTCCCTGTACCCGAACCACCTGGACATCTTCCCCCTGGCCGTCCTTCCGGGCACCAGGCTGTACGGCAAGGCGCCCACCCTGGGACTGCAGCACCTGGACGCGCCGCCGTACACGGTGCAGGCCACACCCGGCTACACGCCGGAACAGCTGCGCCAGGCCGGCAGGCTCGCCGCCGCCTGCGACGTCTTTTACAGCCGGGGCAAGGCGGTGGCGTGGTTCAACTCGGTGGTCGCCGCACTCAAGCTCACCCCGAGCGACTTCCTGACCGCCTTCGCCGCGTTCCTGGGAGAGCGCGGGGAGGCGGACATCGCCGAAGGGGAAATCTGGGGGCTGCAGAGAAGCTTCCTGGAAAAGATCTTTACCCGGAGGAAAAAGGCGAAGCTGCTGCCGCTGGCGCTCGACCTCGCCGACTACCACCACCACTACGCCGCGGCGCTGATGGCGACCCCGCCCGCGCCCCCGTCGCCCAAGCAGCTGCGCAAGCTCGACCCGCTCAAGCAGCCGCTTGCCCTTGCCAGCAGCACCACCCTGGCACGCTTCAACTACGAGGTGCTGGAGATCCTGGACGCCGGTGAACCCGACCTCGCCGAATTCACCGCCTGCTTCAGGCCCACGGGATCCTGCGCCATCATCTACCCCGCCCACGGCGAAGTCTGCACCGAATCGGTTTCCCCGCACTATTTCGAGCTGTTGCAGGCGCTGGACGGAAAACGTGACGGAAAAAACGTGTGCCACAGGATCGGTGTTCCCGAGGAGGAGGGGCGCGAGTTCCTGGAGTTCGCGGTCACCGAAGGAATAGTTGAGTTGGTTATGTGACTTACCGTCTAATGGGACTTCGTTAGTCTCATTGAAAACCACCCTCTCCCACCCCCGCTTCACATTTCGTATACACTACCCTCTCTCATCTTTTTATTCTGACATTGCGCGACAGCATATTGCGTTTACTTAATCAATGTGATGTTAGGCAATTTTATCTCCCCATAACTCGTGCATGTGATGTCCGCCTGTTGCAGCGCCCACGTTAGTTTTTACCCATTCCACAGAGGCAGGTCGAACATCTGTTTGATAGAGCGGAAGCGGGATAGCGACAGGTTGTATCCTGCTTATTAATTGGCGCTTTTTCAGTTGATTTATGAAGCCGCGCGTATTAAAGTAAGCGCCGTTGCGAGCGCCCCCTTAGATTAAAGCGTTCTAAAACGATCCTAAATACAGGAGATTACAATGGTTCAAGTCTTCACACGCCTCATCCCGCTGCTACTGCTCCTAGCACTAGCCCGGCCCGGTTTTGCCGCTCAGGGCCTGGCCATCGACCCGGCAACCTGCCTGGGCTGCCACGGCAACAAGATTTCCGCCGAGGCAATGGCCAATTCCGTACACGGCAAAAACGGCTGCACCAGCTGCCACATCGAGATCATCGAGCTCGCCAAGCACATGAAGGGCGAGATCAAGGTGGGCAAAGTCCAGTGCGTTCGCTGCCACAAGAAGGAAGCGGCCGAGCACGCCAAGAGTATCCACAGCGAGAAGGGCATCGGGTGCGCACAGTGCCACACCGACATGCACAGCCACACCTACTGGAACAAGGACAAGCGTAGGGTAATCGTCAAGTGCACCCAGTGCCACAAGGACGAGCGCGGCTTCAGCCAGTCGGTACACGGCAAGGGCGTCCTCGCCGGGAACCAGGATTCGGCGGCTTGCAACGACTGCCACAACCTGCACGAGATCAAGGCCCTGGGCGATCCGAAATCGCATTCCAACCGCGAATTCCACACCAAGGTCTGCCTGCGCTGCCACGCCGACGAGAAACTGGTCGAGCGCAACCACATCTCCGAAGTTGCCGTCAAGAGCTACATGGAGAGCTACCACGGCAAGAACTACCGCCTGGGCTACCCGGAGAAGGTTGCCGGCTGCGCCGACTGCCACACCGCGCACGCCATCCTGCCGTCCAAGGATCCCAACTCCTCCGTCAACCCGGCCAACCTGGTCAAGACCTGCACCGCCTGCCACAGCAAGGGGAGCCAGCTCTTCACCAAGTTCTACGCCCACGGTGAGCACAACGACCGCGAGCGTTACCCGATCCTGTTCTACACCTTCATCGCGATGACCGGCCTGCTGGTCGGCACCTTCACCGTGTTCTGGATTCACACCCTGCTCTGGATGATCCGCGGCTTCGTGGAGAACCGTGAGAAGGCTGCAGCTCTGGAAGAAGGCATCATCCTGCACCACGTACCCGACGGGCACAAGCAGTACCGCCGCTTCAGAAGGGTCCACGTGTTCATGCACCTGCTGGTCATCATCAGCTTCCTCGGCCTCTCCCTCACCGGTCTGCCGCTGAAGTTCAGCGACCAGATCTGGGCCAAGTTCCTCATGGATCTCTACGGCGGGGCGCCGAACGCCGGCTTCTTCCACAGGGTCTGCGCCGGCATCACCTTCGTCTACTTCGCCATGGCGCTGTTCATGAGCGTACACTTCCTGTTCATCAGGAAAGACATCAAGGGCAACCCGCTGCAGAGGCTGTTCGGACCTGACTCCCTCTGCCCGAACCTGCGCGACATCAGCGACGTGATCGGCATGGTCCGCTGGTTCTTCTTCAAAGGGCCCAAGCCGGCCTTCGAGAGATGGACCTACTGGGAGAAATTCGACTTCATCGCGGTCTTCTGGGGTATGTTCGCCATCGGCGGCTCCGGCCTGATGCTCTGGTTCCCCGAGTTCTTCGGCATGTTCCTGCCGGGTTGGGCCTTCAACGTGGCCACCATCATCCACTCCGACGAGGCGCTGCTGGCAACCGGCTTCATCTTCTCGGTCCACTTCTTCAACACCCACGGGCGTCCGGAGAAGTTCCCGATGGACTTCGTCATCTTCAACGGCCAGATGTCCAAGCACGAGTTCGTCGAAGAGCGTGGCGATCAGTGGGCACGTTACGAGAAGGACGGCATCACCGAGCAGTTCGCAGCCAAGAAGTCTTCCGGCATCTTCTACGACTTCTGCCTGAAGGCCTTCGGCTTCACCGCGCTGTTCACCGGCATCACCCTGCTGATGCTGATGATCTACGCCTTCATGCACCCGCACCACTAAGCGGCTGCTGAACCAGCAACAAAAAAGGGGCCTCCCATCCGGGAGGCCCCTTTTTTTATGTGTGCTGCCCCAACAAAAAACCCCTCGCCCTATGGGAGAGGGGAAGGGGTGAGGGTGTTGCTGACTGCACCAGGGTCACTGCGGGGCAGCGCCCTCACCCCGGCCCTCTCCCAGGGGGAGAGGGAGGAGACTCACAGCATATCCACCGGGTCGACGTCGATGGTGAGGCGCACGGTGGAGGGGTGGCTGAAACCGCCGCGGAAGTGGAACAGGAGCCGGTGCAGGTCGGCGCGCTCCACCCCCTTCAAGAGGATCTGCCAGCGGAACCGTCCCCGCACCTTGCCCAACGGGGCCGTCACCGGCCCGAGCACTTCCACCCTGAGCCGCGCCTCGCGCTTGATCCGGCGCAAGAGGGCCGCGGCCTCGTCGGCCGCACTCTCCCCCTGCCCCGCGGCGACCGCCGAGAAGGTGAGCGCGGCCAGGTGCGCGAAGGGTGGGTAACCCACCTCCTCGCGGAAGGCGATCTCCTCACGGTAGAAGCCGAGGTAGTCATGCGCCACGGCATGGGTCAGCGCGTAGTGCTCCGGGGCCAGGGTCTGCACCAGCACCCGCCCCGGCTTGTCGCCGCGCCCGGCCCGCCCCATCACCTGGGTCACCAGCTGGAAGGTGCGCTCGGCGCTGCGAAAGTCCGGGAGGTTCAACGAGGCATCGGCGGAGAGGACCCCGACCAGGGTGACGCCGGGGAAATCGTGCCCCTTGGCGATCATCTGGGTGCCGATCAGGATGTCCACCATCCCCTCCTCAAGCTCCTTGAGCACCCGGGCGTGCCCCCCCTTGCCCCGGGTGGAATCGCGGTCCATGCGCGAGACGCGCGCATCGGGGAAGAGCTTCTGCACCTGGTCCTCGACCCGCTCGGTGCCGCGCCCCAGGAGGGTGATGGCGCCGCTTTGGCAGTCGGGGCAGGTGCTCGGGGGGAGCATGGTGAAGTCGCAGTAGTGGCAGACGTGCTTCCCCTTGATGCGGTGGTAGGTGAGGGTGACCGCGCAGTTGGGGCAGCGCAGCACGTGGCCGCAGGTCTCGCAGACGAGATAGGTGGCGAAGCCGCGCCGGTTCAAAAAGAGCAGGGTCTGCCCGCCAGCGTCCAGGTTCTCCCCCATCGCCTCGACCAGTTCAGGGAGGAAGATGTCCCCCTTGTGGTTGCGCGCGTCCAGCATCCTCGTTTCCGGCATGGGAAGGTCGCGCACCCGGTCCGGGAGGCTCAGGTAGCCGAGGCGCCCGGTCTGGGCGGCATGGTAGCTGGTGACCAGCGGCGTGGCCGAGCCTAAAAGCACCACCGCCTTGCCCAGCTTGCCGCGCACCAGCGCCAGGTCGCGGGCGTTGTAGCGCACCCCCTCGGACTGCTTGTAGCTCCCCTCGTGCTCCTCGTCGACCACGATCACGCCGACCCGCTCCAGCGGAGCGAAGAGCGCCGAGCGGGCCCCGATCACGATGGAGGCCTCGCCGCGCCGGATGCGGCGCCACTCGTCGAAGCGCTCCCCGTCGGAGAGCCCGGAGTGCAGGACGGCGATGCCGCAGTCGAAGCGGCGCTTGAAGCGCCCGACCAGCTGCGGCGTCAGGGCGATCTCGGGGACCAGCACCAGCGCGGTCCGGCCGGCAGCGAGCGCCACGGCGATGGACTGCAGGTAGACCTCGGTCTTGCCGGAGCCGGTGACGCCGTGCAGCAGAAACGGAGCGAAGTCGCCGGCAGCGAGCGCGGCTGAAACCCGGGCCAGCGCCTCTGCCTGGGCCGGGTTGAGGGGCAACGGCCCGTCGTGGCCGTACTCCTTGGCCTTGAACGGGTCGCGGTACACCTCGCGCTGGGAAAGGCGCGCGGCGCCCAACTCGACCAGGCGTCCCAACTGGGCGGTGCAGGGACCGAAACGCTCCCTGAGCTCGGGGCCGGAACACTCGCCCACCTCCAGCAGGTACTCGAGGATCTCCAGCCCCTTGCCGCGCGGCCGGGCGCTGCAGTCGGGGACCGCCGTGTAGAGGCGCTCGGTGCGCACGCTCTTGCCGCCGGCAAGGTACTCCTTGAGCACCGGGGTGCCGTCCTCGGACTGTTCGCAGCGGTAGCGGCTGACCAGGTTGATCCCGGCCGGGAGCGCCATCTTGATCACCTCGCCCAACGGGTGCAGGTAGTAGCCGGCGATCCAGCGGTAGAACTCGAGCTCGGAGGGGGTGAAGAGGGGTTCTTCGTCGAGGATCTCGAGCACTTCCTTGAGCTCCCCCGCGCCGGGCGCGTCGGCGTCGCCCAGGAGGTATCCGGTGACCTTGCGCCGCCCGAAGGGGACCAGGACGCGCTTGCCCGCCTGCGCCGCGGCTGAGAGGCGTTGGGGCACCAGGTAGTGGAAGCTTCCCTCCAACGGGAGCGGGATGGCGACCTCTACGATGTGCTGGCTGGTGGTCTGCATGGGGTAGAGATGGTTAGTACGGTAAGAGAACGGGAGGGGAGGAGAAGGAGCCCTCACCCGCCCTTCGGGCACCCTCTCCCGGAGGGAGAGGGGCTGAAGGAAGTGGAGCGTTTACTTCTTGAGGACCTCTTCGGCCACGGCGCGTCCCAGCGCCTCGCACTCGGCGAGAATCTCGGGCTTGGGCATGAAGGGGGAGCGGATCAGCGGTGCCGGGAGCTTGAAGTTCATGCTCTTCAGCCGCTCCTCGGCCATGCGGCAGGCCTCGCCGGACCAGCCGTAGCTGCCGAAGACCCCGCCGATGTTCCCCTTGAGGCTCACGGTGGAAAGGTAGGCCAGCACGTCCCACATCGGCTTGGGGATGTCGCGGTTGATGGTCGGCGTGCCGAAGATGAGCCCGTCGCACTCCTCCATCAGGTCGCGGATGTCGGCCACCGAGGCGTGGTTGATGTGGCACAGGGTGACGTGGACGCCGGCATCGCCGGCCCCCTTGGCCACCGCCTCGGCCATGAGTTCGGTGTTGCCGTGCGGGGAGATGTAGAAGATGGCGACGCGGCGCCCGGCGGCTTTCGGCTCCGACCACTTCCGGTACAGCTCCACCGCCTTCCTGGCGTCGCTGCGATAGACCGGGCCGTGGCTCGGGCAGAGCATCTTCAGCTCGACGCCGTCCAGCTTGGCCACCGCCTGCAGGATGCGCTCCTTGAAGGGACGCATGATGCAGTCGAAGTAGAAGCGGGTCTCGCCCGAGAAGTCGGGGCACTCGTCGGCGAAGAGCCCCTCCGGCGAGTAGTGCGAGCCGAAGGCGTCGCAGGAAAACAGCACCTGGTCCTCTTCCAGCAGGGTGAACATGGTGTCCGGCCAGTGCAGGAAGGGAGCGGCGATGAAGCTCAGGGTGCGCCCGCCCAGGTCGAGGCGGTCGTTGTCCTTGACGATGCGCGACTCGAAGGGAGCGTGGATCTGGTTGCCCAGGAAGGTGCGCGCCGCCTGGCTGGAGACGACGACGGCCTTGGGGCAGTGCTTCAGGAGCTGGGACAGGGAACCGGAGTGGTCCGGCTCGGAGTGGTTCACCACGATGTAGTCGACGTTGGCCGGATCGGTGATGGAGCGGATCTTTTCCAGGAACTCGTCGAAGCGCTTGGCCTTGACGGTGTCGATGATGGCGATGTGGGACTCGCCCTGCACCAGGTACGAGTTGTAGGTGGTACCGTACTGGGTGGGAAAGAGATCGTCGAAGACGGTGAGGCTGGGATCCTTGACCCCGATCCAGTGGAGACCCTTCCCAAGTTCAACTGCTGCAGACATCTGCTACCCCCTTCGAATCTCTCATAGCTGCCGGAAGCCGGCGGCGCTCAGTCGCAAGCGGCCCCCGCGGCAGGATGCCGGGGGGCCGTGTATACACAGGTGCAAACGATACCAAAACCAACGGGTTAAAGCAAGGAAAAGGCTAGTTTCCCCTGCCGCGGCGGTACTCGACTACCGGCTGCGCGTCGCGGCGGCCGGCGCCGCTCCCCTGGCCCGGGCGGCCACTCTGCCCGGGACGCCCGCCCTGGGCCGGACGACCCTTGGGAGCGAACCCTTTCTTGCGGGGATCGAAACCGGGGCGACCTTTGCGGGCGCCGGGGCCGGAGTTGCTCCTTCTCAGCGGGCGGGTCGGCTCGAGCCCCTCGATGACGTGCTGGGGCAGCGGCTTGCCGGTCAGGCGCTCGATGCGGTCGAGGTAGGCGACCTCGTTCATGGAGCAGAACGAGATGGCGATGCCGGTTGCGCCGGCGCGGCCGGTCCTGCCGATCCGGTGCACGTAGTCCTCGGCGAACTTGGGCAGGTCGAAGTTGATGACGTGGCTGATGCCGGAGACGTCCAGGCCGCGGGCGGCGACGTCGGTGGCGACCAGGAGGCGCACCTTGCCGCGGCGCATGTTGCTGATGGTCTTGTTACGCGCACCCTGCGACATGTCGCCGTGCAGCGCGGCCGCCGCGTGTCCCTGCGAATAGAGCTCGAAAGCGAGCTGGTCGGCGTCCTTCTTGGTCGCCGAGAAGATGATCGCCTTGGTGACGCTCGCGTCGGAGACCAGGTGCTGCAGGATGCGGTTCTTGTGGCGCATGTCGTCGGTCACGTGCAGGCGCTGTTCGATCTGCTGGTTGGTGATCTGCTTCCCCTCCACGGCGACGCGGGCCGGGTCCTTCAGGAGGCGCTGGGCAAGTTTCGCCATGGCGTCGTCCATGGTGGCGGTGAACAAGAGGGTCTGGCGCTCGGTCGGCGCCGCGGCGGCGATCCGGTCCACGTCCTCGGAGAAGCCCATGTCCAGCATGCGGTCCGCCTCGTCCAGGACCAGCATCTCCAGGCGCGAGAAGTTGATGGAGCGGCGGTCCAGGTGGTCGATCAGGCGCCCCGGGGTGGCCACGATGATGTCGACCGGGCTGGACAAGAGCATCATCTGGTCGCGGTAGGGCATGCCGCCAAGGATGGAACCGCAGCGCACCCTCATGAACTTGCCGTAGGTCCTGACCGCGTCGACGACCTGGTTGGCCAGCTCGCGGGTCGGCGTCAGCACCAGGATGCGCGGCCCCTTGCCGCGCACCGGCGACGGGACCAGGAGGCGCTCCAGCGCCGGGAGGACGAAGGACGCGGTCTTGCCGGTGCCGGTCTGGGCGCTGCCGATCAGGTCGCGGCCGGAGAGGGCCAGCGGGATCGACTCGGCCTGGATGGGCGTGGGCGCGTCGTAGCCGCAGGCGGTGATAGCTTTCATGAGGGGGGCGGAGAGGTTCAGTGATTCAAAAGACATGTGTTTCCTTTTCTCCCTCGGGCAAAATGAGGCCGTGCTCGCGTCCCGGACATCCCCAGGGGACGGACGCGGCTCTTCGCCAGAGGGTGCTGAAATGTGGGGCGTGCCAAACCCGCCGCGACAACGATTGTCGCAGGCTTAGCTGAATATTTCTCGGCAACACGCCATATGACCGGCAAACCGTACATCGTCGCCAACCAATAGCTGCTGCCGCATTTCTCGTGGGGATTAACCTGAATGCGAGGGGTTGGATCGATGGGAAGGGGAAGGTCCCCCGGTGAAGCTGATGTCAGTCAGGCGAACAGCTTTACTACATGAGCCCGACAAAGGCAAGTTTTTCTTTTTTTGTATACGTTTACAAGAGAAAACCCCGCTTTGCGGGCGGGGTTCTCTTGCGTGCCGGAGACGTAGCGACAGTCGTGGAGGGGCACGTCGCTGGCTGGTCCGAGACTACTTCTTCTTGGCAGCGATGGCGTCCTTCAGGGCCTTGCCGGGGCGGAACTTGGGCACCTTGGCTTCGGCGATCTTGATCTCCTTGCCGGTCTGCGGGTTCCTGCCGGTACGGGCCTGACGGCTGGCGACTTCAAAGCTGCCGAAACCTACCAGGGTTACCCTGTCGCCCTTCTTCAGCGCACCGCTCACGGTGGAGATGAATGCACCGACGGCCTTCTCGGCTGCGGCCTTGGGGATGTTTGCGGACTTCGCCACTGCTTCGACCAGTTCTGCTTTAGTCATGTGAGACCCTCCTTGGCTGGATTAAATTAACGCCACTATAATCATATATTCGTAACTTGCAAGGGTTTTTTTGATCCGGCGCCCATTTTCTCCGCGACAGGAGCGGTTCTAGCCCCTTTTTGAGGCCTCGATCCGCTCCTGGCAAGGGTTTACGGGAACCGGTTTGGCGCAGCGAAACAGCCGCCGCTTAAGCCGAAAACACGAGTTATACCGGCACCTTACTGCGCGGAAACGGTATCCGCCGCAGGCTCCGAACTGTAGGAGGTGGGCTCGGTCCCCGAGACGAAGCACTCCTGCACCGCTCCCGGCGTGCCGTCCTTGGCCAGACGGCCGTTGCGCGGGTCGATCAGGGCGAAGGTGACGTTGCCCGGGGTCGGGAACGACTTCACCGGGAGCCCGGCCAGGGCCCGCTGCATGAACTCGGTCCAGATCGGGGCCGCCGCCTGCCCGCCCGAACCGCCGGCGCCGAGGCTGCGCTCCTGGTCGTAGCCGACCCAGACCCCCGCCACCAGCTGCGGCACGTAGCCCACGAACCAGGCGTCCTTCATGTCGTTGGTGGTGCCGGTCTTGCCCGCTACGGGGCGGCCGAGGGCGCGCGCCCTTCCGCCGGTGCCGCTGGAGACGACGCTCTGCATCAGGTTGGTCATGATGAAGGCGGTCTCGGGGGGGATGACCGGGATCACGCCGCCGGTCGCCTCGGTGATCACCGGCTGCCCCGGTTGCGGCACGGCCGGCGGTACCTTCCCTTCCTCATCCTCGCCTTGCGCCGGCGCATCGCCCTGCGCCTGGGCGCTGGACATCTGGCCGAACACCGGCACTTTCGGCTCCGGCACCTCTTCCAGCACGTTGCCGTCGCGGTCCAGGACCTTGGTGACGAAGTAGGGGGTGGTGCGGTAGCCGCCGGAGGCGAACACCGAGTAGGCGCTGGTGAGCTCCATGGGTGTCACGCTGGACGAGCCCAGGGCCAGGGTGAGGTTGCTGGCCAGGGGCGAGGTGATGCCCAGCTTCTTGGCGTAGTCGATGGCGGTGCCCACCCCGATCTGCTCCAGGATCTTGACGCTGACCACGTTGATGGAGTTGGTGAGGGCCTCGCGCATGGTGACCGGGCCGCGGTAGACGTTGTCGTAGTTCTTGGGCTTCCAGGCCTTGTCGCCGCCGCTTTCGTACTCCACCTGGGTATCGTCGATGATGCTGGCCGTGGTCATGCCGTGCTCCAGCGCCGCCGCGTAGATGATGGGCTTGAAGGCGGAGCCGGGGTTCCTCTTGGCCTGCATGGCGCGGTTGAACTGGCTCTTCTTGTAGTCGTAGCCGCCGACCATGGCGCGCACCCCGCCGGTCATCGGGTCGATGGCGATCAGGGCCGCCTGCGCCTCTGGGACCTGGTCCAGGGCGAACACGGCGCCGGTGCGGTTCTTGTCCGGCTCCTTGACCTGCAGCTCGAGCACCGCGCCCAGGCCGATGGCGCGCCTGGTCTGCGGCTTGCCGTAGCTGTTGACGAGCTCCACCTTGCCGGCCCACTCCATGTTCTTCTTGGGGAGCGTGCCGGTGCGGTCGCCCACCCGGACCGTCAGTTCGTGCTTGGCCGGGTCGACCCCGGTCACCACACCCTGGTAGACCGCCCCCTGCTTCAGGGAGAGCTCGTCGATGTCGTCCTCGACCTTCTTGCAGAAGGGCTCCACCTCGGCCTCGGCGAGGTACTTGGCGGCGCCGCGGAAGCCCTGGCGCTTGTCCACCGCCTTCAGGCCGTTGACCACGGAGTCGTAAGCCCCCCTCTGCATCTCGGCGTTCATGGTGGTGTAGATCTTCAGGCCGTCCTTGTACAGGCGCTCCTCGCCGTACTTCTCGACCAGCTGCTGCCGGACCTGCTCCAGGAAGTAGGCCGACTGCTCCGCGTTCACCTTCTTGAGGGGCTGGATCACGATGGGGGTGGCCTTGGCGTAGTCCGCCTCCGCCTGGGTGATGTACCCTTCCTTGACCATCCGCTCCAGGACGTACCCCTGGCGCTCCTTGGCCCGCTCCAGGTGCTTGATGGGAGAGTAGCTGTTGGGCGCCTTGGGGAGCCCGGCCAGCATCGCCATCTCGGCCAGGTTCAGCTTGTCGACTTCCTTGCCGAAGTAGGTCTCGGCCGCCAGCTGCACGCCGTAGGCGCCGGCGCCCAGGTAGATCTGGTTCAGGTAGATGTAGAGGATCTCGTCCTTGGTGAGCCGCTCCTCCATCCGCTTGGCGAGGATCGCTTCCTTGAGCTTGCGGGAAAACTTCTTCTCCGGGGTGAGCAGCATGGACTTGGCCACCTGCTGGGTGATGGTGGAAGCGCCTTCCTTCTTGCGCATCGAGATCAGGTTCTTCACCGCGGCACGGGCGATGCCGACGTAGTCGATCCCCTTGTGCTGGTAGAAGTTGGAATCCTCGGCGGAGACGAAGGCCTGGATCAGCCGCTTGGGCATCTTGTCCACCGGCACCACGGTGCGCCGCTCCAGGTAGAACTCGCCCACCAGCGTGCCGTCCTGGCCGTAGACCTGGGAAAGGATGGGGGGACGGTAGTCAGCCAGACGGTCGACCTTGGGGAGCGCCCCCAGAAGGTAGAAGAAATAGCCCAGGAAGGCCAGCAGCATGATGGTGGCCCCGCCGGCTCCGCCCCAGAGCAGGTACTTCAGGGTGGGAGTGGGTGCTTTCTTCAACCTGCGCTGCGGCTGTCGCGGCTGCGCCTTGTAGATTTCCATGTCGAGAGGGTCTCCAATCGGGTTTGATGCGTGCGCTGGACCATGGCCTGGCGTACCCGGAAGGCCGATGGTCGGGGAGGCGGGAAGCTCCTGGGACCCCTGCGGCAAGGGTAGAGCTGGTCGGGAATCTGCGGGTGCATCGTGGTTGTGCCGCGCCCGGAGCCGGGCGCCAAGTGTGCAGAGTATCCTAGATTGCAGTAGTAATTCAAGGTTATTATGCTCACCCCCGCCCGGCGCCTGCCCGCCCCGGGACCGCCCCGCGCCACCCCCGTCACCCTCTCCGGCGGACCGCCGCCGCCCCTGCCCCAGGCCGTTATCTCTTTATAATGTATACACATTCTGTTCCTCAGCCAAAAAATGCTATGATGCCTTGACATTACCCTGAGCGGACCGCGGAGCCCGACCCGACACATGACCAGCTACCTCCCCAGACTTGCCCACAACCTCGTGCGCGGCGCCTTCATGGAACTCTACCTGACCCCGAAACCGGGGCTCGTGGACCTCTGCGACTGCGGCGCCCACCCGGAGCTCTCCGTGCCCCGCATGGAGACGTCGCTGAAGATCGTCTCCCTGTACCTCATGGACCTCTGCGACGCGGTGCTTTCCGGTGAAGACCTGGCGACCCGGGTGCGCATCGGGGTCGCGGCGGAGCGCGCGGTGCAGCGGACGGTGGGGAGCAGCTGCCACAAGGGGTACATCTTCCTGGGCGGCCTGGTCCTTTGCGCCAGCGCCTGCGCCCCCGGCCGCGACGAGGCGAGCCTGCGCTGCTCCATCACGGAACTGGCCGAGCTGTTCTTCGAACAGGGGGAGCCGGGGTCGGCCCACCGCGTGCGCAACCGTTTCCAGGGCGGAGGCATCCGCGAGGAGGCGTTGGCCGGGCTCCCCAGCCTCTTCGACGAGGCCCTCCCCGTGTACCGGCGCGAACTGGCCGGCGGCGGCAACCGCGGCAGCGCCGTCTTCGCCATGATGGGGAGGCTGATGCAGACGGTGGAGGACAGCACCACCCTGCGCAGCGGCGGCCGCAGCGGGCTGAAGACGGTGCGCGAGGACGGCCGGCTGCTGGAGCGGATGGTCGCGCAACGCGACGATTTCATTGCCTTCCTCGCCCAGCGCAACGCCCACTACGTAAGCCGCAGCCTCACCATGGGCGGGGTCGCCGGCCTGCTCGCCCTGGCCCTCGCCTGGCTCAGCCACACCGGCGAACTCGAGGCCGCCTAGCCCCCGCCGTTCAGCCCCGGCAATTCCCCAGCAATTCCGGTTTACTTAGCCCCGGCCGCATGCTAGAATCGCTCCGCTTGACCCGCTCCACCTCACCCACCACCAGGCAGACAAGGGTACCGGCATGTCCTTTGAAGGCGATTTAGAGCACCTTCCCTTAGTGGATGTCATCCAGCTGCTGCACCAGACCGGCAAGACCGGCACCCTCACGCTGAAAGGCGCCAAGGGGGAGAGCCAGCTCGTCTTCCGGGACGGCTTCATCGTCAGCGCGAACCACGTCAACAACTCGATCCGCATCGGCCAGGTCATGCTCGACATGGGCCTGTTGAGCCGCGAGGCCCTGGAACAGGCCCTGCTCCAGCAGCGCGATGCCGGGGAGGCCCGCAAACCGATCATCCAGATGCTGATCGAGGAGAACGTGGTCCCCACCCAGGCGGCCTACCAGGGGCTGGAAGCCCTGATCGAGATGACCATCGTCGAGGTCCTGACCTGGAGCCGGGGCACCTTCTGCCTCGAGGTGGACAAGGTCGTGGTCTCCGACGAGTACCGCTACTTCCCCGAGCAGATCAACATGAACACGCAGAGCATCCTGATGGACGCCCTGCGCATCTATGACGAGCGCAAGCGCGACGGCACCCTCACCCCCGAATCCATCTTCGGCAATATCGCCGCACCCGAAGCCCAGCGCGCCCCGGCCCAGCCCTCCGGCGCCGAGCTCTCCGCCGCGGACCTGGGGCTTGAGGAAATCGAGGAGCTGGAGCGGCACATCCCGACCTTTTTCTCCGCGCTTCAGGAGGAGGTGCCCGACACCCCGGCGACCCGGTTGCAGGGGGAGCTCGCCGGTATCGCGGCCAACGAGCAGCAGGAACTGTTCCGCTACCTGGAGCAGCTCACCGGGCGCCCGTCGGCATCCGGCAGCGACCTCGGCGTGCTCCTTTTGACCTCAGCCAAGCTGATGCGGGAGTGCTGCGCCGCGGTCAGCGGCCCGCGCTTCATCTGCGCCACCGACGACCCGGCCCAGCTCGATCCCATCATCGATCAGGCCCTCTCCCGGGAGAAGTTCCCGGTCCTGCTGCTGGATGCGGGAGAGCCCGGGGCCCGGAACGGGCGCGACCTCGCCGCGCTGATCAAGCAGAAGCGGGAGCGCTTCCCGGAGCTCACCATCGCGCTGTTGGCCACCCCGGCCGACTACGCGCTCTGCGCCGCCGCCCAGGAAAACGGGGTCTCCGCCCTGCTGCCCCGCCCCTGCCGCGAGCAGCGCCCCGACACCTTCATCTCCGACACCATCGACAGCTGCCGGGCGCTGGCCGCCTACCTGGACCGCGACCACGGCAAGCCGGCCCAGGACCAGTCGGGACAGTTCCGCAACCAGCTCCTCGCCCTCGCCGAACAGCGCGACCCCCCCGAGGTGACCTTTGCGCTGCTGCAGGCGGCCTGCGCCGTCTTCCGCCGCGGCGTCACCCTGGTGGTGGTGCGTTCGGAACTGATCGCCGAGCGGGCCATCGGCGTGGACGCGGCCGACACGGTCACCTCCGTGAAGCTGCGCCTGAGCGCACCCCCGGAGTCGCTGTACCAGCGCGCCCTCAACGGCGAGATCTGCTACGGCGACGCCGACCAGGCGCTGCGGGACACCATGTACGCCGCCATAGGCGCCCCCCTGACCGGCAAGGCCCTGCTGCTGCCGGTGAAGAGCTTCGGGCGCGTCATCGCCATCATCTACGCCGACTTCGGACCGGGGACGGGGACCAACCCGCAGCTGCCGCTTTTGGAGATCCTGTCCCAGCACGCCGGCCTGGTGATCGACAACATCCTGTACCGCAAGCGCTGCGCCCAGAAGTAGGGAGCCGCTCAAGCCGGTCGCCCGGCGCGCCGAAGAGAAGGCCCGTCTGTCATTCATTTCAATCTGCCGCAAGAGAGGGACGCCATGGATTCCAAGATATTCGTCCAGATTCTGGAAATAGCCTTCAACAAGAAGGTTTCCGACGTGCATTTCGAGGTGGACAACCCTCCCTTCTTCCGCGGCAAAGGCCAGATCATCCGCTCCAAACTCCCCAACCTCACCGCCGAGGACACCGAGTTCATCGCCGCCCAGATCATGGAGCACCACGGCCGGCGCTGGGAAGCGGACCAGAAGGAATTCGACACCTCCTTCTCCCTCCCCAGCGGCGCGCGTTTCCGGGTCAGCATCTTCCGGCAGCGCGGACACTTCGGCATCATCATGAGGGTGATCCCGTCCCACATCGGCACCTTCGACGAACTGCGCCTGCCGCCGGTACTGGGGGAGATCGTGAAGGCCCCCAACGGCTTGATCCTGGTCACCGGCCCGACCGGCAACGGCAAGTCGACCACGCTCGCCTCGATGCTGCGCTACATCAACGAGACCTTCAGCTACAACTGCATCACCATCGAAGACCCCATCGAGTTCCTGTTCAAGTCCGAGAAGAGCTGCATCATCCAGCGCGAGGTCGGCATTGACACCGACAGCTTCAGTTCCGCCCTCAAGGCCGCGCTGCGCATGGACCCGGACCTGATCATGGTGGGTGAGATGCGCGATACCGACACCATCGAGTCCTGCCTGATGGCAGCCGAGACCGGGCACCTGGTGATGTCCACCCTGCACACCCAGGGGGCGGTCTCCACCATCAACCGCATCGTGGGGCACTTCCCCCCCGACGCGCAGGAGATCGTCAGGCAGCGGCTGGCCGACATCCTGGTAGCCACCGTCTCCATCCGCCTGGTGATGAACAAGACCGGCGAGACCATCATCCCGGTGCTGGAGATCATGCGCGCCACCACGACCATCCAGAGCTGCATCCGCGAGGGGCGCCTGGACGAGATCGAGGCGCACATGGAGAACGGCCGCAGCCAGTACCAGATGCAGACCCTCGACCAGCACCTGATCCAACTGCACGAGCAGGAGCAGATCACCATGGAGGAGGCCAAGCGCCTGTCCCACTCCATGGACCTGGAGCGCAAGCTCATGTTCACCAACTAACGTCCCACTGCAAACAGCGAAGGGACCACGATCCGTCGCCGTGGTCCCTTTGTTGCGCCCCATGCCCGCCCGCCTGTGTAGTTCCTTAGATTAAAGAGAGTACAAAATGTAGTTCAAACACCGCCCTCTGTCTATTTTATCGGCACCACGACGCCGCCAACACCCCCCGCATTTGCCAACAAATCCGGCACCATTGCCAAGTCTGCACATTTTCTACTCACCACTGCCTAAAAATGGTTCACGACATGCATACAGTTGCACCATATTTCAGCACGCCGCCCCCCCCAACCCCGGCGCGACTGATGAAAGAGTGGTCAAATCCACTCCTACAATGCACAAAGGAGGATGTATGTCGCCGCAGATTGACGAGAAAGTAGAGCCGATTTTTCAAGAAGTACTGAAGAGAAACCCGGGCGAGGTCGAGTTCCACCAGGCGGTACGCGAGGTACTGGAGTCGCTGGGACCGGTGCTGGTGAAGCACCCGGAATTCGCGGAACGCAAGATCATCGAGAGGATCTGCGAGCCGGAGCGCCAGATCATCTTCCGCGTGCCCTGGCAGGACGATGCCGGCAACGTGCACATCAACCGCGGCTTCCGCGTCGAATTCAACAGCGCGCTCGGCCCCTACAAGGGCGGCCTGCGTTTCCACCCCTCGGTCTACCTCGGCATCATCAAGTTCCTCGGCTTCGAGCAGATCTTCAAGAACTCCCTGACCGGTCTCCCCATCGGCGGCGGCAAGGGCGGCTCCGATTTCGATCCCAAGGGCAAGTCCGACAACGAGATCATGCGCTTCTGCCAGAGCTTCATCACCGAACTGTACCGCCACCTGGGCGAGCACACCGACGTCCCTGCCGGCGACATCGGGGTCGGCGGACGCGAGATCGGCTACATGTTCGGCCAGTACAAGCGCATCACCAACCGCTTCGAGCCGGGCGTGCTGACCGGCAAGGGGCTTGACTGGGGCGGCTCCCTGGTCCGTACCGAGGCCACCGGCTACGGCGCCACCTTCTTCGTCGACGCCATGCTCAAGGTGCGCAACGAGTCCTTCGAAGGCAAAACCTGCTCCGTCTCCGGTTCCGGCAACGTGGCCATCTACACCATCGAGAAGATCCACCAGCTGGGCGGCAAGTGCATCACCTGCTCCGATTCCAACGGCGTCATCTTCCACGAGAAAGGGATCGACCTCGACCTGGTCAAGCAGTTGAAGGAAGTCGAGCGTCGCCGCATCGAGGACTACGCCAAGTACCACAAGGACGCCAAGTACATCGCCAACGGCAACATCTGGGACATCCCGTGCCAGGTGGCCATGCCTTCGGCGACCCAGAACGAGATCAACGGCAAGGACGCCGCCACCCTGGTGAAAAACGGCTGCATCGCCGTCGGCGAAGGCGCAAACATGCCGACCACGCCGGAAGGGGTCAAGGTGTTCCTGGAGGCCGGCATCGCCTACGGCCCGGGCAAGGCCGCCAATGCCGGCGGTGTCGCCACCTCCGCGCTGGAGATGCAGCAGAACGCCTGCCGCGACGCCTGGACCTTCGAGTACACCGAGCAGCGTCTGGCGCAGATCATGAAGAACATCCATGACACCTGCTACGAAACCGCCGCCGAGTACGGCACCCCCGGCAACTACGTGAACGGCGCCAACATCGCCGGCTTCATCAAGGTCGCCAAGGCCATGGTCGCCCACGGCCTGATCTAGTCAGGTCGCTGTAGCCCTTGAGAAAACGAATAAGGCTCGACCGAATGGTCGAGCCTTATTTTTTGGCAGAAGGGACTGGCTCCGTTAGGTGCCTGTCCCTCTAGCGGAACGCTTCTTTCGGCCCAGCCAGCTTCCTGAAGCACAAAGGGGACAGGCACCTGACGGAGCCAGTCCCCTCCTTGGGGGACAGGGGGGATTTGCCTTAGTCCACCCATCACCACCTACGAGAAGGCGGCCAGCAGTTCCTCCACCTCCCGGCGCAGTGCCCCGATCTCCTGGCGCAGCGTGCCAACCTCCTGTTCCAGGTGCTCCAGCCGCTCGTTCCCCGGCCGCGTCCTCGGCGCCGGAGCTGTTTCCGGCGGCTCCGGCCCCTCCTCCGGAAGTTCCGGCATCCCGGCAAAGACCTGTGCGTAGCGCGATTCCTTGCGTCCGGCCTGCCGCGGCAGCCGCACCACCAGGGGAGGGCCGTGCTGCTGCAGCTTGAGCAGGATCTCCTCCGCCGCGGCCAGGTCGCCCACCTGGGTCATTCGCTCGCTGCGGCTGCGCAGCTCCGCTGCCGTCTGCGGGCCGCGCAGCATCAGTTCGGCGAGGACCGCCCGAACCGGAGCGTCCAGCCCCAGCTTGTCCCCCATCGAGTGCACGTACTTGGCAACACGCCCGCCGGTCGTGGTCATCCGCGCCAGCCCGCGCGCCCCCAGCGCCTCCAGGCCGCGCTGCAGGTCGGACTCGGAAAGGGACAGCACCGGATCGCGGTTCGATTTCTGGTTGCAGGCCGCTGCCAGCGCGTTCAGGGTGAGGGGATAGTACTCCGGCGTGGTCAGTTCCTTCTCCATCAGACACCCAAGGATCCTGATCTCCAGCTCGGTCAGATTCATTCTCATCGGCTACTCCTTTGCGGGATAAATGGCGGCAGGCGCGACGACAGTCACAGGCGCCCCGGACGGCAACGGTACTTTAGCAGATGACATGGCGAATCGGAAAATGTATTATGTACCGGAATTGCACTCCGGCCGGCAGCCGTACCCGCCCGCCGGCATCCGCCCGCGCCAACCTCACCCCGGCGGCGGATGATCCCATACCCCCTGATGAGGAACCCGTGATGGGTAAAGTCAGACTGCTTTACGCGGCCGCGGCCCTGATGCTCGCAACGGCGACCAACGCCTCCGCGTTCTGCTTCGAAGAAGCCGGCGAAGAATACGGCATCAACCCCCAGATCCTGCGTGCCATCGCCAAGGTCGAATCCAACTTCAATCCCGCCGCCGTCAACCGCAACAGCAACGGCACCTACGACTTCGGGCTGATGCAGATCAACTCGAGTTGGGCCCCCACCATCGGCAAGCAGCGCTGGAACTCCCTGGGCGACCCCTGCAGCAGCGTGAAGACGGGGGCGTGGATCCTTTCCATGTGCATGGAGAAGTATGGCTACACCTGGAAGGCGATCGGCTGCTACAACAGCCAGACCCCGGACAAGCGCGACCGTTACTCCAAGAAGGTGTTCGACCAGTTGCAGCGGGTGAAACCGTTGCGGCAGGAAGCGGAGTACCGCCCCATCAAGGAGAGCCTCGAGGCCCTGGTGCGTCAGAGGGTGGATGGCTGGGTGGACGAGGCGGCGAAAGGCAGGGCCGACGAGTTCAAAGAGAAGGTGAAGGGAACCGTACCGACTCCCAAGGAAGTGCTGCAGCAGAAAACCGCCCCCGCCGCAACCACCGCCAAGAGCGCGCTCCCGCCGGCGAACACCACGCAGAGCAACTCCCTTTCCCAGGAAAACATCGGTTACTACACCGAGGATGGGGAGCACACCGCGATCCCCATCCCCTAGACAGACCTACCTGGCGCCGCACCCGGCAGGCATGACCCACTTGTGCCCAGCTGGAGGCGCCGTGTCGGTGATCAGGACGCGCCTGCCGGCGGCGTCGTCCTGCTGGACCAGGAACCCGGTCGCATGCTTCCCCTCCTGCAACGCGTGCGGCCCGAAATCCGGCGCGACCCCCACGAGCTTGAACAACCTCTCCGCAACCGTCTTGAAATCTTCTTTGCCGGTCAACATCAACACCCGGTATCCGGCAGTCTCCAGAATCCTGATCAGCGTGTAGTTGTACGGGTCGTTCTCGCCGATGCTGACAATATAGCGGTTCCCCTTGTACTCGAAGTAGCGGTCGACCCTGATGCTGAAAGGAGTCGCTGCGCCTGCCGCGGACTGGATGATCTTGTTGCGACTCCAGGTGGCGGAGATCGCGTTCAACACGGAGTCAACCACGCTGGCGGCATCGTGTCGGCCGACCGGGCAGACCCAGGTCGGTGCCTGCGGGACGGCAGGCGCGGCCGGTGCAGCAGCGGCTTTCGGGGCCGGTGCCGGTGCAGGCTGATGAGGCGGCGCGGGCACCGGAACGGGCGCAGGCTTCGGCGCCGGTACAGGTGCGGCCTTCGGGGCCGGGGTCGGCACAGGTTCGGCCGCCTTGGTGACAGGTTCGGCCTTGGTGGCAGCGGGCGGTTGCGGGGCCGGGGCAGGCTTGGTGGCCGGCACCGGAGCAGGTTGCGGCGCTGCCGGGACCGGGGCCTTGGGTGCCGGGGCAGGGGCGGCTTTCGGCGCCGTCACCGCCGGAGCAGCGGGTTCGGGTGCCCGGGGAGTCTCGGCGGCAGGCTCGGGCGCCCTGGGTGCCTGCGCCGGTGCCGGTTTGGCCTCCTTCGGTGTCTCTGCTGCTTTCGCCTTGGTGGACGGGCCTTCCGAATGGGGCCGCGGTTTCTCCTTTTTGGCCGGCTTCGCCCCGGCGCCATGCAGGGGCGCGGCCGGAATCAGCAGGGTCCGCCCCACCTCGAGGGTCTTGATGTTCTTGATGTCGTTGAGCTCGACGATCTCCGGAACCAGGCGTTCGGCCGCCTCGTTGGACATGCCGAAGTGCCCTACCAGGATCTTGAAGATGTGGTCGCCGGGCTTGATGGTGTAGCGGACGTACTCCCCGCTGGGCGCCGCATGTTCCTTTTTCGTCTCATGCTGCGCCTTCGCCTCCGGCTCCTTCTTCTTGGGGACCTGCTTGTGCTGCTTTGCCTTAGATGGGTGAGCGGCCTCAGTCGGGGCAGGCTTCTTCGGAGCGGATTTCGGCGCCGCCGGCTTTTGCCGGTCCAGTTCCTTGATGTCGATCTGGAATTCCGGGGGAGCGGCGTAGAGCCGGGCAGGGATCAGCAGCAGCGCCAGGAGCAGTTTCGCCTTGTCGGCAGGGATCATCGGGTGCCTCTTTTCAGGGGTAGTAGACCACCAGGGCCTTCACTTTTTTGTTGGTCTTGTTGCGGTAGATGGTGACGGCAGCCGCGCCCGGCGTCGCGCACTGCTCGACGAGGTAGTCGCCTTTGGCGGACGTCGACTCGACGCGATAGCTGTCCGCGCCGCCGAACTGGCGCAGCACCCGCTGCAACAGGTCGTCGGAGATGGTGCCGCCGGGCACCGGAATGACCTGGATGGCGCGGTAGACGTTGTTCTCCTGAAACAGCTTGTACTCGGCGCGGATGCCGAGGTACCTGACCCAGCCCGGATGCTTCTTGCCATACTCGGGATCCGGCCTGGTCCCTTCCAGCATGGCCGGGAGACTTTCCACGCCGCGCCGGTTCGCGTTCCTGGCCGGCACCTCGGGCTTGACGCCGGCAGGAGTCTGCTGCTTCGCGGCAGGAGCCGGTGCCGCGGGGGCCTTTGCCGCGGGCGCGGCAGCGGCCGGCAGCCCTTTGGACGGTGCCGGGGTGGCGCCCGGTGCGGCGTGCGGGGCCGGCGCAGGCTGCTTCGGGATGGCCGGGGCGGACGCAGCCGGAGCAGCCGGAGCAGCCGGAGCGGCCGGAGCAGCCGGAGCAGCAGGTGCGGGCGCAGGTTTCACCGCCGGCTTGGTGGCCTGGTCCGGAGCGGAGTTCCTGCCGGCCAGGTATGACACCAGCGGGATTGCGACAAGGACCAGGACCGGCACGATGAACAGCAACGGGGTGCGCCTTTTCTTCTGCTCGGCGCGACGCAGCGCTTCGGCTACCGTCTCACCGGTATAGTAGCCGCCGCCCTTGGCCGCCCCGTCAAGTGCTGGGGGAGCCGGCAAGGTCTCCTCCACGAGCTCCTTCCTGGGCGCTCCCGTCCTGACCTCCACCCGGTCTTCTACCTCCGGGAGTGCCGCGTCCATGGCGACGTTGCGCGCCTCGGCCTGCTGCATGACGTCCTCGAAGGCCGAGACGGCGCTCTTGCCGCCCGGCTTGAGGGGAGGATACTCTCCCGCTGGCGGCTCCAGCGGCGGCGGTTGAGATGCAACGAACACGGCCGGTGCGGCCTCGGCAGCCGGCGGCTCCGGCTGCGCCGGTCGTTCACTCTGTGCCGGTTGCTCGAGCGGTACCGGCGTTTCCAGCGTTTCCGGCGCCGCGGTTGGCTGCGGGACCTCATCCTGCGCCGCCGGGGCAGCCGCGGCTTTCCTTACTTTGGACGGCGCGGGCCGGGCAGGCTGCGGCTCCTCGGCAACCGGTGCGGCGGGCAGCGGCTCCCCCGCCAGCAGCGCGGCGACAGACTGTTCCAGCAGCGCGTCGTCCATGGCCAGGTCGAGCGAGACCCTGCCGTGTCTTCTGGCCTGGGCGGCATCCTCGCTGTCCCCGGCCAGCAGCACCAGCCGCCCTTCTGCGGGAAGCATCTTGTCCAGGTGGCGCAGCAGGATGTCTCCCGAAAACCCGGAGATGCGGCTTTGCACAAAGGTGATGTCGGGGGAAAAGGCGGAGAGCTCGAATTCGCCGAGGGCGAGGGTTGACGCTGTCTGCAGCTGCAGCAGTCCCTGCTCCGACATGTAGTGGAAGATGCGTTGCACCCGCTGGGTGTCTGCTATGAGGAGGACGCGCGTCATGGGTTCCCTTGGTTTTTAGTGGCACATTTTAGGTTAGGGAAGAGGAATAATCAATATCATTCACCTCATGTGAGCAATTTAGTGGTTGATTAACCACGCTAGTGGTTGCGCTTCTGTCTTTAATTATGATAGATTACTGCCGGGCCGGCCTTGACGGTCCCATCGCAAGGAGTTGTAATGCAAGGCTTGTCGAGAAAACTGTTCTTTGTGCTTGTGGCGCTCATGCTCAGTGGTTGCGCCACTACCTACGTTCCTATCAGTTGGGGCCAGGGCGACGCAGTCAAGAAACTCTCGAGAGAGGACGTTTTTCTCTCCGCGCTTTTCAACCGTTACGATCCGGGCCGTACCACCCTGCGCGTTTCAGGCGCCTCGTTCGAGGAGGTGATGATGCCCGACGAGGTGAAATTCCACCTGGGCGCCTACCGCCCCGATACCCGACTCATTTACCGCAACATGTTCCAGCAGTACACCGAACAGCAACTGCGCTCGGTCTTGCTGCATGAACTGGCCCACCACGTCTGGCTCACCGCCATGACCGCGCAGCAGCGCGAAGACTGGCGCCTGTACCTGGCCAAGAACCCGACCCCCTTGCAGGAGACGGTGCGCAACACCTACAAGCCCGGGACCGATTACGACAGCGAAGACTTCGCCTTCAGTGTGGAGTACGCCCGCCCCGCCGACCTGGAGCAGCTGGCAACCCTCAAGATCATCACCCCGCAGGAGCGGGACCAGATCATGAAGGAGAAGTACCCCAAGAATCCGGAACCTGCCAAGGGGCCGGCGCTGGTCCAGACGGCCGAAGCTCCCCGTCCCACCAACGACGACGTGGATGACCCGACGGCGACTCCACCAAACAGCGCACGGGACAAAAAGCATCGGGGCAAGCAGCATGAAATTTATTGACCGCCTGGAAAGAAAGATCGGCCGTTACGCGATCCCCAACCTCACCATCTACCTGATCGCGGGGCAGTCGTTCTTCTACCTGATGTACATGACGGGGAAGCTGGACCGGATGGCGACCTACTTCTCCGCCGGCCTGTTCCTGTCGGGGGAATGGTGGCGCATCTTCACCATCCCCTTCGATCCGCCGCAGTCCAGTCTCATCTTCACCCTGATCGCCTGGTATTTCTTCTACATGCTGGGATCGACGCTCGAGGAACACTGGGGCGCCTTCCGCTACAACGCCTACCTGGTGCTCGGCTGCCTGATCACCTTCGCGGCCTCGTTCCTGGTGCCGGCCTACCCGGTCAGCAACGCGTTCCTGGCCGGCTCGGTCTTTCTCGCCTTCGCCACCCTGTTCCCGGAATTCCAGATCCTGCTCTTCTTCGTGATCCCGGTGCGCATCAAGTGGCTGGCGCTGCTGACCTGGCTCGGCTACGGCTACCAGATCGTCGTCGGCGGCTGGCCCTCGCGGATCATGGTCCTGGCGGCCATCGCCAACTACCTCATCTTCTTCGCCAACGACATCTACCTCAACCTGCGCCACGGCAAGCGGCAGATCACCAAGAAGGTGGGGGGACTTCAGTTCCGCGAGAAGGAACTGGTCCACAAGTGCACCACCTGCGGCATCACCGAGAAGACCCATCCCGACATGGACTTCCGCTACTGCCCGAAATGCAACGGCCAGTACGGCTACTGCAGGGACCACATCTTCAGCCACGAGCACAAAAATTAATCACGCCGGGCGCACCCGCGGCGTTACAGGAGAAGCAAGATGCTGAACAAGCTTGCCGGCATACAGGGGAAGTTGAACAACATCGGCGACGAAGTGTACCAGACCTGGAGCTACGAGCAGCGCCACGAGGAGATCGCCAAGCTGGTGCAGGGTTACCAGAACGGCCTGCCGGTCCAGATCCTCTGCCAGCTCTCCGCCTCCATCGCCGGCGGGGTCGCCGAAGCCGCCGAGCACCTGGCCATCCTGATCTCCCGCCGCGAGCGCAAGGCGATGGTGAACCGCGAGTCAGGCTCGGACAAGGCGCTGCAGGACCTGCTGCAGGCCACCCTGCTCCCCGCCAGGAATTAATCCCGCCCCTACTCCTGGTCCAGCACCGGCGCCGCCCCTCCGATCAACTTTCCCGGAGCCGCATCGGCAGGCGCCAGCATGAAGTCGATGCCTGAGATCATGTCCCCTCCCGGCGGCACCGTCACGCCGCGCGGGGGCAACGCGTTCGCCTTCAGCCGCTGCACCTCGTCGACCGGTATGCGGACCCGATACCTGCCCGGCCTCACCGTCTTGAAAAGGTAGTATCCGCTCTCCTCCGACAGCGTCGTCTGCGGCCGCCCCTGCTGCTCCCCGTCCCCCACCAGCTCCACCCGCACTCCCTTCATGGGCACCGCCCCCCCCCGCGCCAGCTGCACCGTGACCGTCCCGTCGATTTCGCCGCCGGTGGTCAGCGTGAACGCGCACCTGTCGACCACCCCGGCCCTGGGCACGATGCGGCACCCCGGCTCCGCCGGCACCATGAAAGGGTCCTCGATGGAAGTCATGTCCACCGTCACATCGACCGGGACATCCGGCTGCAGGAAAGCGATGACCTGGGCGCCGGCTCCGTCCGGGATGGCCCTGACCCGGCTGCCGTTCAAGAGAAAATCGACCCGTGGCAGCGCCGTCCTTCTGCCGTCGGGCTCGGCCACCGTGGCGGAAACCGCGATCATGCCGTAAGGCGCCAGCGGTTCTGCCGAAGCCAGCACCCGGCCGGTGGGAACGGCGGCGACCGAAGAGCGCACGCCGACGTCGAAACCGTAGGCGCCATCGGTGCTGCCGCGTGCGGCAAGGGAATAGCCCACCTGCCCCAACCGCTTCGACACCCCGAGTCTCAGCCCGGTCAACCCTTCCGCCGGTGCGTGGGACAGCGCCGAGTTCAGCTGCAGCCCCGGGGCCACCTCGAGGTCCGCACTGACGTTGACGCTCGATGCCATGGCCACCGGCAGGAAGGAGTAGCCCGCCTCCCCCCTCACGCTGACATCGCTCAGCCTGGTGCTGACCTGGACCAAGCCCGTGGCGTAGCTTTTCCCCTGCAGCCGGGACAGGTCGGCCTGCAGCGTCGTGTTCCAACCGTTCCAGCCGCCGGACACGCGCCACTGCGACGTCGTTTCCGTCTGCCCCGACTTCCGGGTGCCGAAGCCGACCTCGACCGAGTACGGGACGCGGATGTCGTCCAGCAAGGTGAAGGAGGAGTTCCCCTTTACCGTGGTCAGGGTGCGCAGGGGATCTTCACGGTGGTAGAACTGCGGCGAGTAGTAGTTGTGGAAAAAGCGCTGCACCAGTTCCAGGTTCAATCCCAGCAGGTTGCGGCTGCTGGACCTGACGCTGACCAGTTGTCCTTCCAGGTCCTTTGCAGGCGCCAGCATCTGGATCAGCTCCAGGGAGAGCAGCGTGGAGCGCAGGGCGGTGCGCACCCCGGCTCCCAGGTACTCCCGCGCCGACCCGCGCCGCTCGGTATGCCTTACCACCAGGAAGGATCCGGTCAGGTTCCTGGTCAGGCCGAAGTCCGAGGTGAAGGTGAGGTTGGACTCCCCGGTCCCGTCATCCTGGGCCGCGTGCTGGGTAAGCCCCGTCTGCCATCCCGCCGAGAGCGTGTACAGCAGCTCACCTCTCGGAGTGATGGCATCGGACACGAAGACCTCTTCCGACTCCTGCCTCTCCCCGAACGGTCCATGCAGCACCACCTTGAAGCTGTTGATGCCGTAATAGACACGCAGGTTGACGAAATGGTACATCCCTGCCGCGGTGGGGGGCTGGTAGCGGATCTGTGCGCCGTTGTGAAAGAGCTCGGCGTCCCAGCCCGGCGAGAGTTGGCCGTGTATGTCGTGGCTGAGGAATTGGCCCCCGCCCAGCAGGGGGCGGTTGGAGAGGTAGAGACCGTACAAGGGCCTCGTCGACGCCCCCACTCCGTCCACGTACGGCGCCTGGTTGGAGCCCAGGGCCACCTGGTTGAACCACAGAGGCCCCATGCGGTAGCCGGCTGCGTTGCGCCGGGACAGGGTCAGGTCCAGCCGCCTGAGATCCTCGTTGTCGGTGAGGACATGGGCCTCCCCGGTCATGTAGAGGAGGTCGCCGGAGAGGTTCATCGTGTTCAGCATCCTGCTGCGATTACCCTTGTGCCCGTCCGACGACAGGGAATATTCCAGGGCAAGATCAGCCGTCGGCACAGCCGCCGCACGCCTGGGGGTCGTCGCATCGGGATACTGCGCGGCCTGGTCCGTCACCTTGGGCGTCACGAAGGCACGGCGCTTTTTGGCCGCCTGCAGCGGCAGCGGCTCGCGCGCCCTGAGCTCCAGCGTGGAGCTTTCCCGGCGCAGGTGGAAATCCACCGGCAGCCACCTCGACAGCGCCCCGGAATTGACCAGGATCTCCCCCTTCTGCACGAAGGCCATGCCATTGATGGAGAAGGATTCCCTGCCATGAACGGTGAAGCCTTCACCGAGGTCGATGACGAAGGGGCGCGCCTGGTTCACGGCGAACCCGAAGGCCCTGTCCCTGTCGCAGCTGATCGCCAGGGAGAGGGCTTCGGCGAGTGAGCAGACCGGGATGTAGATCTCCCCTTTTCTTTCCATGAGCAGGAAGCTATCGGTCAGCGTTTCCTTGTCCAGTTCCAGTGCGACCACCAGCTCCTGGTCCGGCAGGGGCTCCACTCCCGGTTCAGCGGATGCGGCACGACACAGCGCAGTTGAGATGAGGAGATGGGCCAGCAGCACAAGGGCCCCACAGGCAGAGAGCCGCCGGCTATGGGCGCCTGCGCGGGGGGCCATGTGCTAGGGGAGGGCGACGGCAGTCTCGGCCAGGGGCTTCTTCTCGTCACGCTCGGTGAAGACCAGGCGTACGGTGTCGCCGCTTCTGAGACGCGATTTTTCCGGCACGACAATGGCCACCTTGCGCACCGTGTTGGGAGTGTAGATGGCAAAGCCCTTTCCCTCCGCGACCTTCTCCTGGCCACGGTAGGCTGCCACGTCGCCGTAGATCGACCTGGTGCCGATCCGGTGCATGGTGAAGGAGAGCACCTGCTGTTTTTCCCCGGGCTGCCTGAGCGTGACCGATGCGGGGTCTATGGTCGCACCCGCCTGCAACTGGCCGTGGCGGGCGATGATGGGAATGGAGATGCCGACGCTGGCGACGATGTTCATCCTGATGACGCCGGGCTCGTCTTCCTCTTTCTCCGCCAGGTTGGCGATGGCAGGGGCGGCACGGGTGAAAAGCAGGTGGGACCGGTATTCACCGGTTTCCAGCTCGGGAGGGATCTTGAACATGATACGGATGGTCTGGCCGCCGCCCGGCAGCAGGGTCACCTGGCGCGGGGAAAACTTGACCACGTCGTCGGCGAACTTCTCTCCCTTCTCGGGAGTCGTTACTTCCTGGAAGTCGCCCGTCTCGGTCATCCGCCGCCGCACCATGGCGATCTTGTAGGTGGCCTGCGCGGCTCCGGAGTTGATGATGTCCACCTGTGCGGTCCGCTGCCGGTCGGTCATGACCACCCGCGTCGGGTACACCATGAGATCGGCCGCCACCACGGTCACGGTGGGGGTCCCCAGGATGATCTGCGCGGCGGTCACCAGCATAACCATCGATTTGATCAGCAGTAGCTTCACGTCCCCTCCTCATTTCACGGTGATGTTCATGTTGCTGCTGTAGAGGGCGTTGCGCTGGATGGCGCCCACGTTCAAGGTCCCCCCGACGGAAAAGGTCACCACGCCGCCAGCCGGAATGACCCCGGTGAGTGCTATCGAGGAGGTGACCGACGTCACCCTCATCTGGTCAGCTCCGGCATTGATGATGAACTCGGTCGGCAGGGTGATGGTGTACGTTTTCCCGACGGTTCCCGTGATGGTGAAGCGTGCGGGGGAGAAGACCGTTCCCAGCGGCAGCACGCTGCCGGAATAGGTCCGGCTCCCGGCCGAAGTGATGGTGACCGTGCCGGCCCGGCCCGCACCTCCCGCTACTTTGCCGAAATTGAAGTCCTGGTTCTTGGTCACGGTGGTCGGTGCGGCGAAGACCTCCCCTGGGGCCATCACCCGCAGTGCGAGAAAGACCGCGCCGAGCCTCACAAGCAACCCCTGTGCGCGCATGACACGCTCCCTGTGCCTCCACGCCCCCGGAATAGGACAAGGGGGGCGGAGAACCGCCCCCCTTGCCGCAGACTGGCTCGAAAGCACTAGTTGTAGTTGACCGCCACATCGATGGTGCCGCTGTAGGTGCCGGAGGCCTGGTTGGCGCCCACGGTCAGGGTGGCGCCCACCGCGAGGGTCTCGTCACCGCCGGCAAAGGTCCCGAGGGAGCCGCCGGAGGTGATGGCGGTCGTGAAGCTGCCGATGGTCATGCTGTTACCGCCGTTGACCAGGTTGGTCTGGGCCGGGAAGGTGACTGCGTAGGTGCTGGCCGCCTCACCGGCGATGGTGAATTCGGCGGCAGCGGCGGTGCTCCCCAGCACCCCGGTCGTGGTTACGCCGCCGGTGACCGACTGGGCGTTGCCGGTGCTGACCACCACCGTGCCGCCTGAGGCGCCCGACATGAACCTGCCGAAGTTGAGGTCTGTGGCCTTGCTGATGGTGACGGGCAGGACGACCGTGGCGCTCGTGTTGGCCTGCGCCGTTGCCGCCTGGCTGACACCTGAGCCTGCAGTCCACGCCAGGGCGGCGCATCCTGCCACGACTGCGACCTTCGCTAACGTTTTCATAGGGGTATCTCCTTTTAATACATGTCCGCACTCTCTTGGAGGGGTAGCACGGTCGTTCACAGCAGGTGGTCTCCCGGCGGCGGCCTGCCCCGGCCCTGATGGAGTTGAATGCCGCTGCCACTGTTATGGTCCCATGGTTGCCATTCCATTTGGTCCTCCGAACGGATCGGCCGGCGGTTCTGTGCCGGTGCCCGTTCGCCAAACGAGGTGCCCTTCTGGCAGGTACAGGTGCCTGTTGCGGTGCGTCAGCCCGCAGCTCAACAGGGCCAAGCACGCGGGATTTTTCACGACGATTAAATATATCTAACCTCAAAAACTTTTCTACAAATTTAATGGTGTCATGTTCCACGACGCCTCTGAACTGGTAACATGTTGTAGTCGCACTGCAGGCGGGTACGCGAAAGGAAGGAAAATGAACAGGTTGACGCTGATAGGGATGCCCGGGTCGGGCAAGAGCGCCATAGGAAGGGTCATTGCCACCCGCCTGGGGTGGCGCTTTATCGACACCGACCACTGTATCGAGAAGCGCTTCGGCAAGAAACTTCAGGCGGTGGTGGACGAAGTGGGGACGGAGGAATTCGCGCGCATCGAGGAGGAAACGGTGCTGGCCCTGCCGGAGGAAGGCCCCGTGGTCATCTCAACCGGCGGCAGCGTGGTCTACTCGGATGCAGCCATGCAGCACCTGGCTGCCATCTCCACCGTCGTTTTTCTCGACGTGCCGCTGCCGAGGCTGCACGGCCGCATCGCACGGGCGGCGCCGCGCGGCATCGTCGGCATGGGCGCAGGGGGCCTGGAGGAACTGTACCGGAACCGTTTCGAGTTGTATCACAAGTATGCCCACAGCATCGTGCTGCTCCAGGGCGAGAACCTGCAGGAAGCAGCGACCAGGGTCCTATTTCAATGCGGCGTGTCATGATGAAGCGGAGCCAACCACGTTGACTTTGCTTACACAGTCCCCTAATATCTACCTCATGCCTGAAGCCATCGAGACAAAAAGGTCTTCCAGGGCCAGCCTGTCGGGGCTCACCCTGATACAGAAGATAAGCGCGGGTTACGCTGCAATGGCCCTTTTCACGGCCGCCGCGCTCGTCTTCTCGTCCTACAATATCTACCGCAGCACCAACATCACCCGCAGCATCGCCAACAATGAGCTCCCCGTCATCAGCGCGCTGATCGAGTTGCGCACCTCGCTCTTGAGCCAGGAGAGCTTCGCCGGCAAGTACGCCATCCTCAGGGACCCGGCCTTCATCGACCTGTTTCACCAGCGCCAGGCGGAGGCCCTGGCCAGCCTCGACCTGCTCGGCAAGGGGAAGCCGACCGCGGACCTGAAGCAGTTGAACGGGCTGTACCTCGCCTACCAGAAGGCCGCGGAAGATCTCTTCGCCGGCAAGACCGGCAGCACCGGCCCGATGCGCTCCTCGGCGCTCAAGCTGCTCAACGCCGTGGACGCCTCCTACCTGAAGCGCAAGGACATGCTGAAGCTCGTGCTCAACCGCGCTGACGAACAGCAGAAACAGACCATCTGGTGGACGGTGGCCATCTCCTGCACCGGTTTCCTGCTCGCCATCGGCGTGGCCCCCTTCGTCACCTACCGCACCTTCGGCGCCATCCGCGAGCTGCAAAGCGCCACCCACCGCATCGCCGCGGGAGATTTCGACTACAACCCCAACGTCCCCTCCGGCGACGAGATCAGCGAACTGGCCCGTGACTTCACCAAGATGGCGGCGCGGCTCAAGGTACTGGAGCAGATGAGCCTGGACGCGAGCCCGCTGACCCGGCTTCCCGGCAACTTCGCCATCGAGCGGGTACTGGAGGACCGCCTGCAAAGCGGCGGCACCTTCGCCTTCTGTTATGCCGACCTGGACAACTTCAAGCCCTACGGCGACCATTACGGCTATGCCAAGGGGAGCGAACTGCTCCGCGTGACGGGAGACCTGATCCAGGCCGCCGTGAAGGCCTATGGCGGCAGCGACGGTTTCGTCGGGCACGTGGGAGGCGACGACTTCGTCATGGTCATCCCGGCCGCCCGCGTTTCCGTGGTCTGCGAGGCGGTCATCGAAAGCTTCAACGCCGAGGTGGTCAAGCACTATGCTCCAGAAGACCTGAGCGTGGGGGGGATCGAGGGGTGCGACCGTTACGGCGTGCAGCGCTTCTTTCCCGTGATCACCATTTCCATTGCCGTCATTATCTGCGGCAGGGACCAGTACTCCTCCGCAGTCGACATCGCAAGGGCCGCGGCCAAGGTCAAGGACAGCGCCAAGGGGAAGCCGGGGAGCAAGTACATGATCGGCGCCCCCCGGGGGGGTGCCGCATGAGGATCGCAACCCTCATCATCTACCTGGCAGCCCTTCTCTGCGCCGGGTGCGCCACCACGGGCACGGGCACGGGGGAGGGGAGCTTCATGGACCGCTACAGCGGGTCGAGACAGCTAACCCAGGCGGAAACGATGCTGAAAGGCGGGGACACCCACGGCGCCATGCACGTGCTGGACGGCATCTGCAACGGCCCCGCCGTAGCCGGGGTGACCGACGAAGCGCTCTTCCGTCTGGCGCTATTGACGCTGAAGGCGAAACCTGGGTCGGCGCAGGCGCAGCACCTTTTGAAGCGGTTGAAAAAGGAGTACCCGGGCAGCCAGTGGACCGCGCTGGCGGCGCCGGTCAGCGAGCAGGTCAATGCCCTCGAAGAGCAGCGGCGCCAGAACAAGGCGCTCAAGGGGAGCAACCAGGCGCTGAGCCGGGAGATAACGGAACTGAACCAGCGCCTCGAGCAGCTGAAGAACCTCGACCAGGAGCTGGAGAAGAAAGCGCGCTAGCCGTCCCCACAGACCAAGCGCCCTCGTGACATGAAAAGAGGCGGCCGGATTAAATCCGGCCGCCTCTTCTTTTTGCCGGTTGGCAGGCTATCTTCCGCCATTAACTGGCGACTGCAGAAGGGACTGGCTCCGTCAGGTGCCAGTCCCTCTTGCGGAACGCTCCTTTCAGCTCAGCCCGCTTCCCAAGCACGAAGGGGACAGGCACCTGGCGGAGCCAGCCCCCTCCTTCGGGAAAGTGTGAAAGATGCTGCCATAAAACGTTGAACGTGAACCGGAGCCCCCCCCTGTAAATGGGGGGTCAGGGGGATTTGATTCTTACAGCAATACCAGCGGCGGCTCATCCAGCGCCGCAACCTGCTCGCGCAACTGCAGGATATGCTCGCCCCAGTAGCGCACCGTGTTGAACCAGGGAAAGGCAGTGGGAAAGGCCGGGTCGTCCCAGCGGCGCGCGAGCCACGCGCTGTAGTGCAGCATGCGCAGCGCACGCAGCGCCTCCACCAGGCGCAGCTCCGCCGGATTGAAGTCGCAGAACTCCTCGTACCCCTTGATCAACTGGGCGAGCTGGGCCAGCTGGCGCGGCCGGTCGCCGGAAAGCATCATCCACAGGTCCTGCACCGCCGGCGCCATGCGCGCGTCGTCGAAGTCGACGAAGTGGGGGGCGTCGTCGCGCCAGAGGATGTTGCCGGCATGGCAGTCCCCGTGGGCGCGGATGTAGCGCACCTGCGGCACCGACGCGAACGCCTCGTCCACCACCTGCAACAGCTGGCTGGTGACCGCCTCATAGCTTTCCCGGTACTCCTGCGGGATGAAGCGCTCGCGGATCAGGGCGACGCTGTCGTGGCCGAAATCGCGGCTGTCGAGAGTCGGGCGCTGCTCGAAGGGGCGTACCGCGCCGATACTGTGGATGCGTCCCAGCATGCGCCCCAGGATCAGCAGGTTCTCGTCGTTGTCGAATTCGGGAGCGTGCCCCCCCTGGCGCGGGTAGAGCGCGAAGCGGAAGCCGTGGTAGTGGAAAAGGGACTCGCCCGATGCGTTGACCATGGGCGGCACCACGGAGAGCTCGTGCTCCGCCAGTTCCAGGCAGAAGCTGTGCTCCTCGACGATCTGCTCGTCGCTCCAGCGTCCGGGGCGGTAGAACTTCGCGATGAGCGGCTTCTCTTCCTCGATCCCCACCTGGTAGACGCGGTTCTCATAGCTGTTCAGGGCCGAGGTGCGGCAGTCGCAGCGGTATCCCTGGCTCTCCACGGCGTCCATGATGAAGTTGGGGGTCAGGGTATGGAACGGGTGCTGGGCATCGTGCATAAGGGTCCTCTCCGGTTTTTTTTGGCCCGGTCACAATAGCACCAATCGCCCCGGGAACCAAGCGGTGTGACATGCCGCCATCACCCCGCGCAGCGTGGCGACAAAAAAGGCCCGCTGCGCAGCGGCGCAGCAGGCCAAGGGGAGACGTCCCCGTCCTACGTACTAGAAGAGTGCCTTGGTGAATATATCGGAGGGCGCCTGCAACGGCCCGAGCGGGTTGACCTGGTCGGTCATCTGGTCGATCTTGGGCTCGCCGCTGGAGAGCTTGTAGGCGACGTGGTGGTTCACGAAGACGACCAGCGCCCTGAAGCGCCACCCGGTCTCGTGGGTCTTGCGCTTGAAGTTGAAGATGTCGAGCCAGAAGTTGCCGACCCGCTTGCTGTAATTCCTTTTAGGCTCGAAGACGTAAGCCCGGCAGTCGGACCTCGCCCTCAGGCAGGCCTGCAGCCCCGGATCGAGATCCTTGGAGGGCAGCCCCTGCAGCATGGCCGCGATGTCGAGGTAGTTGAGGATCTTGATGTTCGGCGAGGACTTGATGTCGAAGCCGAGTTTCTGCAGGTCCTCCACGGTCGTCTTCCCTACGATGATGTTGTCGTAGGATGCCTTGGCGGCCTCGTACTCCTCCCAGGGCGATTCGGTGACCGCCTTGGAGCGCGGCAGCAGGTTGGCGCAGCCGACTTGCGTCACCAGGAGCAGAAACAGAATGGTTTTGGCTATTGATTTCGCGCACATGGGACTATCCTTTCTCGTACGTCCCCAGACCACAATGAGCAGATTATAACGCAGTTCGGCTGTAAGTCCCGCCCGTCAATCCTTCTTTTTCTGCGCCTTCAAGCCGCAGTACGGGCAGCGCTTCTCCGGGACCGACCGCTGGCAGGACTGGCACCAGTAGGGGAAGATCTCCTCCCGGCGGCAGGCCGCGCATCCCTTCTGCCCGCTTGCGTCGTGACCGCAGTTTTCCTTGTCCGCCATGGCCCGACCTCCTCTCCTACAGCTGCATCTTCTTCAGGTACTGCCCCGTGTACGAGCGCTCCACCCGCGCCACCTGCTCCGGCGTCCCCACGGCGATGATCTCCCCGCCGCGATCGCCCCCTTCCGGCCCCAGGTCGATGATCCAGTCCGCGGTCTTGATCACGTCCAGGTTGTGCTCGATGACCACGATGGTGTTGCCCGCGTCCACCAGCTTGTGCAGCACCTCCAATAGCTTGGCGATGTCGGCGAAGTGCAGGCCCGTGGTCGGCTCGTCCAGGATGTAGATGGTGCGCCCGGTGGCACGCTTGGAGAGTTCCTTGGCGAGCTTCACACGCTGCGCCTCGCCGCCGGAGAGCGTGGTCGCCGACTGCCCCAGCTTGATGTAACCAAGGCCCACCTCCTCCAGGGTCTGCAGCTTGGCCCTGGTGCGCGGGATGTGCTCCAGGAAAACCAGCGCCTGGGACACGGTCATGTCCAGCACCTCGGCGATGGAGCGCCCCTTGAACTTCACCTCCAGGGTCTCGCGGTTGTAGCGCGCCCCCTTGCAGACCTCGCACTGCACGTAGACGTCGGGGAGAAAGTGCATCTCGATCTTGATGATGCCGTCCCCGGAGCACGCCTCGCAGCGCCCCCCCTTGACGTTGAAAGAATAGCGACCCGGCTTGTAGCCGCGCATCTTGGACTCGGGGAGCTGGGCGAAGATCTCCCGGATCTCGGTGAAGAGGCCGGTGTAGGTGGCGGGGTTGGAGCGCGGCGTGCGCCCGATGGGGGACTGGTCGATGTTGATCACCTTATCCAGCACCTCGATGCCGTGGATGCCCCGCACCGCCCCCGCCTTCTCGCGGCTCTTGTACAGGCGCTGGTTCAGCGTCTTGTAGAGCGTGTCGATGATGAGCGAGGACTTGCCCGAGCCGGACACGCCGGTGATGCAGGTCATCACCCCAAGAGGCACGTCGACGCTCACGTTCTTCAGGTTGTTCTCGCTGGCCCCCTCGATGTTGAGGAAGCGGTGTCCCTTCCTGCGCTTCTTGGGGACGGGAATGGTGAGCGCCCCGGAGAGGTAGCGCCCGGTCAGCGAGTGCGGGTTGGCCATGATCTCGGCCGGGGTCCCCTCGGCCACCACCTCGCCCCCGTGCACGCCGGCGCCCGGTCCCATATCGATGACCCAGTCCGCCTCGGTGATGGTCTCCTCGTCGTGCTCGACGACGAGGACCGTGTTGCCGATGTCGCGCAGGTGGCGCAGCGTGGACAAGAGCCGCCCGTTGTCGCGCTGGTGCAGGCCGATGGAGGGCTCGTCCAGGATGTAGAGCACGCCCACCAGCGAGGAGCCGATCTGGGTCGCGAGCCTGATCCGCTGCCCCTCACCGCCGGACAGGGTCCCGGAGGAGCGGTCCAGCGAGAGGTAGTCGAGCCCCACGTTGACCAGGAAGTTGAGCCGTTCCCGGATCTCCTTCAGGATCCGGCGCGCGATGTCCTCTTCCTTGTCGGTGAGGGACAGCGACTCGAAAAAGGTGAGGGAGTCCTTGATGGAGAGGGCGGTCACCTGCTGGATGTTCTGGTTGCCCACCAGGACGAAAAGCGCCTCCTTCTTCAGGCGCGCGCCGTTGCAGGAGGGGCAGGGCATCACGTCCATGTACTTTTCCAGTTCCTCGCGCACCGTCTCCGATTCGCTCTCCCGGTGGCGCCGCTCCAGGTTGTTCAAGACCCCTTCGAAGGGTTTGCGGTAGGTGTGCCTCTTGCCGGCGTCGTCCACCCACCAGAAGTCGACGGCTTCGCCGCCGGAGCCGTGCAGGATGACCTCCTTCGCCTTCTTGGAAAGGCTCTTGAAGGGGACGTTCATGCTGAAGCCGTACGCCTTGGCCAGCGCCTCCAGGGTCAGCTGGTACCAGCCCGAGAAGCGGGTCTGCCACGGCGCGATGGCCCCCTCGGCCAGGGAGAGTTCCGGCTCCGGCACCACCAGTTCCGGGTCGAGGTACATCCTCGTCCCCAGGCCGGTGCAGTCCGGGCAGGCGCCGTAGGGGTTGTTGAAGGAGAACATGCGCGGCGTCATCTCGGGGTAGGAGATGCCGCAGTCGATGCAGGCGGCGGATTCAGAGAAGAGCAGCGTCTCGGCCTTGATCTCCCGGGTCTCGTCCTCGGAGAGGGCCACCTTGACGATCCCCTCGGCGTGGGAGAGCGCCGTTTCCAGCGAGTCGGCGAGCCTCTTCTCGAAGCCCGGCTTCACCACCAGGCGGTCCACCACGATGTCGATGTCGTGCTTTTTCTTCTTGTCGAGGGTGATCTCCTCGCCGAGGTCGTGGGTCTCGCCGTCGATCACCACGCGGACGAAGCCGTCCTTTCTCAACTGGGCCAGTTCCTTCTTATATTCGCCCTTGCGGCCCCGCACGATGGGGGAGAGCAGGGTGAGCTTCGCCCCCTGGGGGAGTGCGGCGATCTGGTCCACCATCTGCGACACGGTCTGCGACGAGATCAGGCGCCCGCAGTTGTAGCAATGCGGCTTGCCCACCCGGGCGAACAAAAGGCGCAGGTAATCGTAGATTTCTGTGACCGTCCCCACCGTCGAGCGGGGGTTCTTGCTGGTAGTCTTCTGTTCGATGGAGATGGCCGGGGAAAGCCCCTCGATCGACTCCACGTCCGGCTTCTCCATCTGCTCCAGAAACTGGCGCGCGTAAGCGGAGAGCGACTCCACGTAGCGCCTTTGTCCCTCGGCGTAGATGGTGTCGAAGGCGAGGGTCGATTTCCCGGACCCGGAGATGCCGGTGATCACCACCAGCTGGTCCCTCGGGATCTCGACGTCGATGCATTTCAGGTTGTGCTCGCAGGCACCTTTTACGATGATCTTGTCCGTTGCCATGATGCTCCCGTTGTAGTTCTTCAAGCGCCGGTCGGGCGCGCAGCAGTAAAATATAGCACATGCCTCGTTCATTGTGCAGCCGACAGCTTCAGTATAATGAGAAGCGCCCCGCCACCGCAAGGCAGACACCCTTCAGGTTTTGCGAAATGCTGCCGATAAGCAAACTAGATCAGCTGCGATCTCCCCCGCCTCCCCTTCCCCAGTGTTCCCTCTCCCTCTGGGAGAGGGTGCCCGAAGGGCGGGTGAGGGATGTCTTTGGGAGCAGAAATCTCCCTCACCCGGACCCTCTCCCGGAGGGAGAGGGGATGTGGACACATCTATCAACTCAAGCCTTGTTCCGGCCGGCCCGGAAAGAAACGAACACGGAGGCGCCCATGAACCGCCATCTTGCAGCGCATATCGCACCATTCACCCTGGCAGCCTGGCTTTGCGCCGGAGTCCCCTGCCTCCACGCCCAGGCCGCCGCCCCCGCGCCGGAGCCGGCAGCCAAGGAAAACGCCGCCGAAGCCCAGACACTGAAGGCCGCCGAGGCGAAGCTCGCCGCACTCGCCAAGGAGGTGGAGTCGGGCAAGCCGGCGGCGCAGGTATCCAAAAAGGGCGCCGGAAAGAAGGGCGCCACGGCGAAGTTGAAGAAAAAAGGGAAAAAGGGAAAGGTTGCCAAGAAGGGTAACGGCAAGGGGAAGGGCGCCGTGGCGGTGAAGGCCAAGGTGCTGGAGCGCCGCATGACGCAGGCCGAGGTCCAGGGGGTGCTGGCTGGCAGCCGTGACTTCGCCGGCGCCGACTTGAGCGGTCTCAACCTGACCGGCTACGACCTCTCGGGCGCCAAGTTCAACCGCGCCAACCTGCAGTCGGTCAACCTGGAGCGCGCCGACCTCTCCGAGACCGACCTGGAGTTGGCCGACCTCACCGGGGCCAACCTGCGCGGCGCGTCGCTGAACCAGGCCCGCATCAGGGGCACCAGGCTCGCCGGCGCCAAGCTGGACGGCGCCCTGTGGACCGACAAGACCATCTGCCGGGGCGGGTCGGTAGGGACCTGCATAGAATAGCGCTGTCCGGTCCCCCTCCCCTCGTGTCCACGTCCCCTCTCCCTCCGGGAGAGGGTCAGGGTGAGGGGATTTTTTCGGGCACCCTCTCCCAGGGGGAGAGGGGAATAGTGGACCAATCGGCAGCAACAAATAAAAAAAGCCCCCGGGTTTCCCCGGGGGCTTTTCGTCGTTTAAAGGATAGACTTTAAACCCTTACTACGTTGGCTGCCTGGAGGCCTTTCGGTCCCTGCTGCACGTCAAAAGTTACGGAATCGCCCTCGGTCAAGGATTTGAACCCTTCGCTCTGGATCGCGGAGAAATGCACGAACACATCCTCACCGTTCTCCTGCTCGATGAAACCAAAACCCTTGCTGTCATTGAACCACTTAACTACACCTTTTGCCATTACGACTTCTCCTGTTACTACTCTTTTACGTGATTGCGGGACCATCCCCGGCACAGGTAAAGATTTTATGCACGGGTCTGGTCCCTGTCAAGCGCTTTTGTTAGATTTCTTTTCTATTTGCCGAAGTCCATTTCAGCCATCCGCTTGTACAGATCGAAGCGGCGGGCAGTGAGTTCGGCGGAGCGGGCCATGAGAGTCGCGGCCGCTTCCGGGTTGTTCTTCTTCAGTACGCGGTAGCGGTTTTCACCGTAAGCGTACTCTTCGAGAGAGATGCTCGGGTCCTTGCTGTCCAACTGCAGCGGGTTCTTGCCCTGCTCGGCGAGGTCCGGGTTGTAGCGGACCAGCGGCCAGTGGCCGGAGGCGACCGCACGCTTCTGGGTCTCGACGGCGGTGGCCATGTCGATGCCGTGGGCGATGCAGTGGCTGTAGGCCAGGATGAGGGACGGGCCGTCGTACGCCTCGGCCTCCATGAAGGCCTTGACCACCTGGGCCGGGTTGGAGAGGGAGACCTTGGCGACGTAGACGTTGCCGTAGGCCATGGCGATCATGGCCAGGTCCTTCTTGGCCTGCGGCTTGCCGCCCGCGGCGAACTGCGCCACGGCGCCCATCGGGGTCGACTTGGAGGCCTGGCCGCCGGTGTTGGAGTAGACCTCGGTGTCGAGCACCAGGAGGTTCACGTTCTTGCCGGAGGCGATGACGTGGTCCAGGCCGCCGTAGCCGATGTCATAGGCCCAGCCGTCGCCGCCGACGATCCAGACCGACTTCTTGACCAGGTAGTCGGCGATGGAGAGGAGCTTCTTCGCCGCGGCGTCGCCGGAAGCGGAGAGGATCTCCTTCAGCTTGGCCACGCGGGCACGCTGCGCCTCGACGCCGGCCTGGGTCTTCTGGTCGGCGCCCTTGATCTCGGCGACCAGGTCGGCCGGGAGGGAGAGGGTGTCGATCAGCTCGAGGGCGGCCTGGTTGAACTTGTCCACCGCGAGCCTCATACCGAAGCCGAACTCGGCGTTGTCCTCGAAGAGCGAGTTGGACCAGGCCGGGCCGCGGCCGTCGGCGTTCTTCGCCCACGGGGTGGTCGGCAGGTTGCCGCCGTAGATCGAGGTGCAGCCGGTCGCGTTGGCGATCAGGGCGCGGTCGCCGAAGAGCTGGGACATGAGCTTCAGGTACGGGGTCTCGCCGCAGCCGGCGCAAGCGCCGGAGTACTCGAAGAGCGGGCGTACCAGCTGGCTCCCCTTGAGGGTGTCCAGCTTGACCAGGGTCGGGTCGGTCTCCGGGATGTTGAGGAAGAAGTCGTAGTTGGCGGCCTCGCTTGCCCTGAGCGGCGCCTGGAACTTCATGTTGATCGCCTTGTGCTTGGGGTCTTCCTTGGACTTGGCCGGGCAGTTGGCCACGCAGGCGGCGCAGCCGGTGCAGTCTTCCGGGGCGACCTGGATGGTGCACTTCATCCCCTTGAACTCGTTGCCGCGGGCGTCGGTGGACTTGAAGGTCTCCGGTGCGCCGGCCAGCTTGTCGGCGTCGTACACCTTCATCCTGATGGTGGCGTGCGGGCAGACGAAGGAGCAGATGCCGCACTGGATGCAGAGCTGCTCGTCCCAGACCGGGATATCGACGGCGATGTTGCGCTTCTCGTACTGCGAGGTCGCGGTCGGGAAGGTGCCGTCGGCCGGGAGCATGGAGACCGGGACGTCGTCGCCGCGGCCGGCGATGAGCTGCGCGGTGACTTCCTGCACGAACTGCGGGGCGTGGGCGCCCACGACGGCGGGCTTCCTGATCTTGCTGGTCGCCGTCGCCGGCACGGTGATCTCGAAGATGTTCTCCAGGGCGGCGTCCACCGCCTTGTTGTTCATCTCGACCACCTTCTCACCGGACTTGCCGTAGGACTTCTTGATGGCGTCCTTGATGGAGGCGATGGCCGCGTCGAGCGGCATGATGTTGGAGATCTTGAAGAAGGCGGTCTGCATGATCACGTTGATCCTGGCGCCCAGGCCGAGCTTCTCGCCCAGCGCAATGGCGTTGATCACGTAAAACTTGAGCTTCTTGTCGATGATCTGCTGCTGCACCTCGACCGGCATGGCGTTCCAGACCGCTTCCTTGTCATCGGTCAGGGAGCAGAGCAGGAAGGTGCCCCCCACCTTGGCGCGGGAGAGCATGTCGTACTTCTCCAGGAAGGAGAAGTTGTGGCAGGCCACGAAGTCCGCCTGGTCGATCAGGTACGGGGAGCGGATCTCCCCCTTGCCGAAGCGCAGGTGGGACACGGTGACGGTGCCGGCCTTCTTGGAGTCGTAGACGAAGTAGGCCTGGACGTTGTTGTCGGTGTTCTCGCCGATGATCTTGATGGAGTTCTTGTTGGCGCCGACGGTGCCGTCGGAGCCCAGGCCGAAGAACATGGCGGAGTAGGTGCCGGCGGAGGGGTTCACGAAGGCCGGGTCGAAGTCGAGCGAGCAGTTGGTGACGTCTTCCTTGATGCCGACCACGAAGTGGTTCTTCGGCTTGTCGGCCTTCAGGTTGTCGAGCACGCCCTTGGCCATGCCCGGGGTGAACTCCTTGGAACCGAGGCCGAAACGGCCGCCCACGATGATCGGGTAGGACTTGAAGGAGGTCTTGCCGTCCGCCATGGCCTCGCCGATGGCGGTCCTGACGTCGAGGTAGAGCGGCTCGCCCAGGGAGCCCGGCTCCTTGGTGCGGTCGAGCACGGCGATCTTCTTCACGGTGGCCGGCAGGCAGGCGGCGACGGCGTCGACCGGGAACGGCCTGAACAGGCGCACCTTCAAGAGGCCCACCTTCTCGCCGGCGGCGTTCAGGGTCTCCAGGGTCTCCTGGACGGTGTCGGCGGCGCTGCCCATCACGATGACCACGCGCTCGGCGTCCGGGGCGCCGACGTACTCGGCGACGGAGTACTTGCGGCCGGTGAGCCCGGCGAACTTGTCCATCTCCTCCTGCACGATCTGCAGCGCCTTCGGATAGTAGGCGTTGACGGTCTCGCGACCCTGGAAGTAGACGTCCGGGTTCTGGGCGGTGCCGCGCAGTACCGGGCGGTCCGGAGTGAGCGCGCGCTCGCGGTGCGCCTGGACCAGCTCGTCGCTGATCATGAAGCGCATGTCGTCAAAGGAAAGCTCCTCGACCTTCTGCACCTCGTGGGAGGTCCTGAAGCCGTCGAAGTAGTGCATGAAGGGAACGCGGGCACGCAGGGTGGCGGCCTGGGAGATCAGCGCGAAGTCCATGACCTCCTGCACGTTGTTGGAACAGATCATGCCCCAGCCGGTGGAACGGGCCGACATGACGTCGGAGTGGTCGCCGAAGATGTTCAGCGCGGCGGCCGAGATGGCGCGCGCCGAGATGTGGAACACGGTCGAGGTGAGCTCGCCCGCGATCTTGAACATGTTCGGGATCATGAGCAGCAGGCCCTGGCTGGCGGTGAAGGTGGTGGTCAGGGCGCCGGCCTGGAGCGCGCCGTGGACGGCACCGGAAGCGCCACCTTCGGACTGCAGCTCGGAGACGGAGGGGACGGTGCCCCAGATGTTCTTCTCGCCCCGGGCGCTCTTCTCGTCCGAGATCTCACCCATGACTGAGGAGGGGGTGATCGGGTAGATGGCGATCACCTCGTTGGTGGCGTGCGCCACGTGTGCGGCAGCGGTGTTACCGTCGATTGTTACCATTCTGCGGGACATTGATTTCCTCCTGTGTTTGAAAATCTAACTGAGCTTTACGGTAAAAGATCGTTCTAGTTCCCACTCGCGGAAGGCGCTTAAAGCTCCGAACGCCCTTCCACCGCCCGCTGCACGGTCGCCGCATCCACGTATTCCAGGTCGCTGCCGATGGGGATGCCGTGCGCCAGACGCGTCACCTTGATCCCGAGCGGCTTGATCATCCTGGTCAGGTAGAGTGCCGTCGCCTCCCCTTCCACCGTGAAGTTGGTGGCGATCAGCACCTCGCGCACCTCGCCCCCCTCCAACCGCTGCATCAGCTCGGCGATCCTGAGGTCGCGGGGTGTAACGCCGTTTAACGGTGAAAGAGCACCCTGCAGCACGTGGTAGCGGCCGCGGAAAGCGCGGCTTCTCTCAAGGGCCAGCAGGTCTTGCGGCTCCTCCACCACGCAGAGGGTGGCGCCGTCGCGCTCCCCGGAGCAGATCCAGCAGGGATCGTCCTCGGTGATGGCAAAACAGCGGGAGCAAAAACGGACCTTTTCCTTCACCTGCATGAGGCTCTCTGCTAACGCCTCGATATTACCGGGATATTTAAGCAGATGAAAGGCAAGCCGCAAGGCACTTTTTTCACCGACGCCAGGCAGTTTCTTCAATTCTCCCACTAGCCTGGTCAGCGAGCCCGAAAAATGTAGCATATTCCCACCATGGATAAAACAAGTTTTTACTGGTTATTTTTACCAAAAAAATTTTGATCGTAGAATTGGATAATTAAAGGGTGCACACCAAAGCGGCATGCACCCTCTATTTGACCCGTATCCTGCGCTAGGCGCCGTCCCCTTAGAAAAGGCCCGGGATGCTCAGCCCGCCGGTGATCTTGCTCATCTCTTCGCTCATCTCCTGGTGCACCTTCTTGAGGGCCTCATTGATGGCGGTCATGACCAGATCCTGCAGCATTTCCACGTCTTCCGGATCGACGGCTTCCTTCTTGATAACCAGCGAGAGCACCTGGTTCTTGCCGTTGACAACCGCCGTTACCGCGCCGCCGCCGGTGGTGACCTCGGCGGTCCTTTCCGCCGCCTGCTCCTGCAGTTTGCCCATCTTCTGCTGCATCATCTGCGCTTGTTTCATGATCTGCGCCAAACCTTTAGACATCGTATCCTCCAATTTTCCTTTATTGTCGCAGCGTACCGCGGAACATTGTTATGATTTTGCCAATTCTTTCTGCGGAAGTTCCTGCACCTCGGCGATTTCGCCGTCGAACATCTCGACGGCCGCCGCCACCAGCGGATGCTCCTCCGCTTCGCGCCTCAGGTGTGCCCTGCGCTCGGCGTCTTCAAGGCTTTTTTTTTCCGACAGGGTCGGGGCGGCGTCCGTGGGCGGGCCGTTCAGCGCCACCACCTTGATCTGGGTCGGGACGCCGAAATGCCCCTGGGCGAGGCTCTTCAGTTCGTTGACCTGCTCCGGGTCCTGCAGCCGGGTCAGCTGGAAGGAGCCCTGCAGGCAGCCGATCTCCAGCACACCCTGGGCCACCCGGACCGGGTAGACCTCTTCCAGCGCGCCGCCGAGCATCGGCTTCTTCGCCTTGACCGCCTGCACGAAGCCGCCCCAGAGGTCACCGCCGGAATTGAATGCGGACGGTGCCGCCTGCGGCGCCGCGGCCGGGGCCTGCGGTGCTGCCGCCACCGGCGCTGCCGCTACGGGCGCCGCCGCGGGGCGGTGAGGTGCGGCGTGCTGCTGGGGCGGTGCCGACTGCGGTGCCGGCGCCGAGTGCTGTACGGGGCGCGGTGCGGGGGGCGCGGACGGCCGCGGAGCCTCGCTGCGCGGCGGCAGCGGTCCACCCTTTTCCAGGGCGTCCAGGCGCGCCAGCAGTTCCTGCACCGGGATGGCCGGGGCCAGGGTCGCCATCTTCATCAGCGCCATCTCCAGGATCAGGCGCGGGAAGCCGGCGTGCGCCATCTCGGCCTCCGCCTTGAGCAGGATGGCCAGGTGGCGCTGCAGGTCCTGGACCGAGGCCTGCCCCCCCAGCGCCTTCAGCTCGCCCTGCTCGGCGTCGGAGAGCTCCAGGAGGTCTCCCGCTTCACCTACCGCCTTCAGGATGGAGATGTTGCGCAGCTGGCCGATCAGCTCCTGGCAGAACTGGCGCATGCTGTAGCCGAAGGAATCGACCTGGGCCACGATCTCCAGCGCCCCCTTGACGTCCGCCTGCAGCACGCTGCGGCACCCCTCCATGATCAGGCGCCGGTCCACCACGCCCAGAAGGGCGGCGACGTCCTCGTCGGAGACGCTGTTGCCGCAGAAGGCGAGCACCTGGTCCAGCGTGGAGAGGGAGTCGCGCATGCTGCCGTCCCCCTTCCTGGCCACCACCGCGAGCGCCTCGTCCGAAACCTGCACCCCCTCCTGGTCCACGATGAAGCGCAGCCTGGAGACGATGCGCGGCAGCGCGATCCTCTTGAAGTCGAAGCGCTGGCAGCGCGACAGGATGGTGATGGGGACCTTGTGCGGCTCGGTGGTGGCGAAGATGAACTTGACGTGCGGCGGCGGCTCCTCCAGCGTCTTCAACAGCGCGTTGAAGGCGTTGGTGGTCAGCATGTGCACTTCGTCGATGATGAAGATCTTGTAGCGCGAGCGCGAGGGGAGGTACTTGATGTTGTCCCGCAGTTCCCGGATGTCGTCGACGCCGGTGTTGGAGGCGCCGTCGATCTCGAAGACGTCCACCGAGTTGCCGTCGGTGATCTCCAGGCAGGTAGAGCAGGTGTTGCAGGGCTCGACGGTCAGGCCGCTCTCGCAGTTGAGCGCCTTGGCCAGGATGCGCGCCGAACTGGTCTTGCCTACGCCGCGGGCGCCGGTAAAGAGAAAGGCGTGCGCGACCCTGCCGCCGTCGATGGCGTTTTTGAGGGTCTGGCTGACGTGCTCCTGGCCGACCAGGTCGCTGAAGGTCTGGGGGCGCCATTTTCTAGCAAGGACAAGATAGGACAAGGCGGCGTACCTCTATGGCTTCACGTGGTTCATGGTTCGTGCGGGGCGTGGGGCGGGCGGGGGGTTGCGGAAAGAGCTGATAGCTGGGCTACCCCGCGGCACACGGGGGCGGTTACTGCCGCTGCTTCCTTCCGGACCTGACGGGGTTCATAACCTTCCGTTGCGCGGGACCCAGCTATCAGGTCTATCCGCAAAGGGTAAATGTAAGTATGGCGGAGAGAGAGGGATTCGAACCCTCGGTACGCTATTAACGTACACACGCTTTCCAGGCGTGCTCCTTCAACCACTCGGACATCTCTCCACAACAAGGAGGAGATATATAATACACGCCGCATTAATTGTAAAGCGAATTCTTTAGGGGGACGTAAAACGCCGGCCACCCAAGCAGCAACGGTGGGCCGGACCCGGCACCAGTGCGCTGCGGTCAACCGGCCAGTTCGTCGGGCCGGCGCCCCTTCTTGCGCGTGAGGATGGCCTGCAGGAGGGATTGCTTGTCTTTTTGCAAGAGCTGCTTGGCGATGATGGAGCGCACCGAGAGGAGCTCCTTCCTGAGCGCCTCGGCGTTCTTGACCAGGTGCCTGGCCCGTGGGTCGCTGCGCACGTAGGGGGAGAGCAGGTGCACGGCCTCCGAGATCTTGCGGCTGACCAGCACGCGCTCACGGTAGTCTTCCAGACGGCCCGATTTGAGGCGTTCCTCTAGTGCAGCAAACTCCGAGCTGAAGTAATTGATCACGTCGGAGTGGAGAACATCTTCTTGTTTCATAAGCTCACCCTTAATTAAGCGACTCACACCCTTCTCTCGTCAGGCTTCAAAAGCCTCTTCGGCTGCTCCGATTTTTTCTTTACTTTTATTTGGGGTCGCCGCAAAAACTTTACCCGCCAAGTTTCTGGATAAACGGACCCGTTTTTGCTATGCTCAACCGGTGCTGACAGCCCAACCCACCAAAGCGAAAGGCCCCGCCCCGACAAGATGACCATGCCCGAAGCGCAGTATCTGAAACAGCTCAACGAGAAACTGACCTCCCCCACCTGCCAGGTGAGCGTGACCGGGCTGGAGGGGGCGGCGCCGGCTTTCCTTTTGTCGCGGCTGGCCGACAACGGCGCGCCGCCGCTGGTGGTGCTGACCGCCGACCAGGAGAGCGCCGACGAGATCGCCCGCGAGCTGCGCTTCTTCACCGCCCGCCCGGAGAGCGTGCTCCCCTTCCCCGCCTGGGACGTCACCCCCTTCGATGCCGCCTCGCCGCACCCGGACCTGGTCGGAGAGCGACTGAACGCCCTGGTCCGCCTTCTGGACGGCGCGGCCCGGGCGGTAGTGCTCCCGGTGGCGAGCGCCCTGCAGCGGGTCATCCCGCGCGACACCCTGGGCGGGGTCTGCCAGTATCTCGTCGCCGGCGAGGAGCTGGAGCGCGACGGCCTGGTGGAGAAACTGGTCAAGCTGGGGTACTCCCACGTCCCCCTGGTCGAGGACCGCGGTACCTTCTCGGTACGCGGCGGGATACTGGACATCTTCCCCCCCGACCGGGAGCAGCCGATCCGCATCGAGTTCTTCGGCGACGAGGTCGAGACCATGCGTCTCTTCGATCCGGTCTCGCAGCGCTCCCTGGAGCCGCTCGAAGAACTGGTGCTGCTCCCCTCGCGCGAGGTGATCCTTTCCGAGCAGGTGGTGAAGGACCTCGCCCCCAGGCTCAAGCGCCGCTGCGATCACCTGGGCATCGGCGCCGACCGGCGCCGCGAACTTCTCGAGCAGCTGCAGCATGCCATCTACCCGCCGGGCGTCGAGTTCCTGCAGCCCCTGTTCCACCCGCACCTGGAGACCGTCCTCGACTACGTGGGCGAGGGGGCCATCCGGGTCCTGGTCGACCCAGCGGCCATAGCCGATGCGCTGCAGCGCTTCGGGGAAGACCTGGACAGCGCCTTCAAGCGCGCCGAGTTGCGCGACGCCATCGTCTGCGACCCCGCCGAACTCTACCTCTCGGCGCAGGAGCTGGAGCGCTCCCTCTCCGCCGGGCGCCGGCTCGAGTTCCCGCGCCTGGAGATCGAGGGGGAAGGGGGCGAGAAGCTCAGGGTCGCCTGTGCCGGCAATCAGGACCTGAGACTGGACACCAACCCGGAAGGGGAGCGGGTGCTGGCCCCCCTCACCGAGAAACTGGTGACCTGGATCGCGGCCGGCAACCGCGTGCTGATCCCCTGCCACCAGGCCGGGCAGGCCCGCAGGCTCTACGAACTCTTGTCCCACTACCGCCTCCCCCTGGAGCACTCCCAGGACTCGTTCCTTAGCGCCGCGGCGCGCCCCGCCGGCCGGGTCGAGATCCTGATCGGCGAGATATCGCGCGGCTTCCGCCTGGAAGAAGAGCGCCTGGTGGTCATCGCCGAGGAGGAGATCTTCGGCAAGAGGGTGAAGCGGCGCGGCCTCTCCGAGGCGAAAAAGAAGCAGCTGCTCACCTCGCTGGCGGAGCTGAAGCCGGGCGACCACATGGTGCACATCGACTTCGGCGTGGCGCTGTACCGCGGGCTGCAGCACCTGAGCCTCACCGGCATGGAAGGGGACTTCCTGCTCCTCGAGTACGCCGGCGGCGACAAGCTCTACCTCCCGGTGGACCGCATCAACCTGGTGCAGCGCTACGTGGGCGCCGAGGGGATCGAGCCGCGGCTGGACCGGCTGGGGGGCGCCGGCTGGGAAAAGGCCAAGGCCAAGGCCCGCGCCGAGATCCAGGAGATGGCGGCGGAACTGTTGAAGATCCACGCCGCCCGCGAGGTCCAGGAAGGGTACCGCTACTCCCCGGCCGACGACATGTACCGCGCCTTCGAGGCCTCCTTCGCCTTCGAGGAGACCCCGGACCAGGCCGCCGCCATCGACCAGGTCATCGCCGACATGGAGAGCCCGCGCCCCATGGACCGCCTGGTCTGCGGCGACGTCGGCTACGGCAAGACCGAGGTGGCCATGCGCGCCGCCTTCAAGGCGACCCTGGACGGCAAGCAGGTGGCCATCCTGGTGCCGACCACCGTGCTCGCCCAGCAGCATGCCGAGAGCTTCGCGGCAAGGCTCAAGGATTACCCGGTGCGGGTGGAGATGCTGTCGCGCTTTCGCACCCCGCAGCAGCAGAAGCAGATCCTGGATGGGGTGAAGAAGGGGGAGGTCGACATCGTCATCGGCACCCATCGCCTGTTGCAAAAAGACGTGGTCTTCAAGGACCTGGGGCTTCTGATCGTGGACGAGGAGCAGCGCTTCGGCGTGGCCCACAAGGAGCGGCTCAAGCAGTTCCGGGCCGTGGTGGACATCCTCACCCTGACCGCGACCCCGATCCCGCGCACCCTGTACATGTCGCTCATGGGGATCCGGGACCTCTCCATCATCGACACCCCGCCGGTGGACCGGCTCGCCATCAAGACCTTCGTCTCCCGCTCCTCGGACGAGCTGATCCGGGAGGCGGTGCTCAGGGAGCTCAGGCGCGGCGGCCAGGTCTTCTTCGTGCACAACCGGGTGCAGAGTATCGGCGCCATGGCCGAGGAGTTGCGCCGCATCGTCCCCGAGGCGAAGATCGCCGTGGGGCACGGGCAGATGGCGGAGAAGGAACTGGAGCAGGTGATGCTCTCCTTCATGCACGGCGAGGCGAACCTCCTCCTGTGCACCACCATCATCGAGAGCGGCCTGGACATCCCCACCGCCAACACGCTCATCGTGAACCGCGCCGACACCTTCGGCCTGTCCCAGCTCTACCAGCTGCGCGGCAGGGTCGGGCGCTCCAAGACCCGCGCCTACGCCTACCTGCTCATCCCGGGGGAAGGCTCCATCTCCTCCGACGCGCGCGAGCGACTGAAGATCATCCAGGAGTTGACCGAACTGGGGGCGGGCTTCAGGATCGCCACCCACGACCTGGAGATCCGCGGCGCCGGCGACCTGTTGGGGGCGCGCCAGAGCGGCGACATCGCGGCGGTCGGCTTCGAGCTCTACACCGAACTCTTGGACGAGGCGGTGCGGACGCTGAAGGGAGAGGCGCTCCCGGAGCGGGTGGAGCCGGAGATCAAGCTCAAGGTGCCCGCCTTCATCCCGGAGGACTACGTCCGCGACCCGAACCAGCGCCTGCTCATCTACAAGAAGCTGACCCAGCCCGCCGACGAGGCCGAGGTCGACGACATCCGCGAGGAACTGGCGGACCGCTTCGGGCCGCTGCCGGTCGCGGCGCTCTACCTCCTGGAGGTGATGCGCCTGCGCGTGGCCCTGAAACGGCTCCTGGTGAAGGAGATCGAGTACTCCGGCAACGAGCTCTCGCTCGCCTTCCACGAGAGGACGCCGGTCTCGCCGGATGCCATCACCGGACTGTTGCGAAAAGAGAAAGGAAAATACAGGTTTACGCCGGACTTCCGGCTTTACGTGCGGGTCGGCGACGGCTCGTTCGACGGGGTGCTGGCGGAAGCCAGAAATGTCTTGAAATGCCTAGTCTGATATGCTAGCGTTCCCCGGATCCGAATAAATTTCCGCTAATAAGAAAAGGAGCCCATCGTGCACTTCAGCAAATCTGCCGCAATAGCTATAATCGCGCTCAGCGTCGCCGTCACCGGCTGCAAAAAGCAGGAGGGGGCCACCGGGGCGAAACAGGAAGGCCCGGGCAAGGGAATCGTGCTCGCCGAGGTGAACGGCGCCAACATCACCGACAAGGACTTCTACAAGGAGCAGGCCGCCCTGCCGCCCCAGCTCAAGCCGATGACCGAGACCCCGGAAGGGAAGAAGGAGATGGTCGACACCATGGTGGTGCGCGAACTGATCCTGCAGCAGGCCGCCAAGGACGGCATCGACAAGAGCCCGGAAGTGGCCGCGAAACTCGAGGACCTGAAGAAGCGCGTCATCGTCGAGGCCTTCCTCAAGAAGAAGATCGAGGAGTCCGCCAAGGTAAGCGACGCCGAGATGCAGGACTACTACAACAAGAACAAGGACAAGTTCAAGTCCGACGCCCAGGTCAAGGCCAGCCACATCCTGGTCAAGTCCGAGGCGCAGGCCAAAGAGATCGAGAAGCAGCTCAAGGGTGGCGCGAGCTTCGAGGAGCTGGCCAAGAAGAACTCCATCGACGGTGCGGCCCCGAAGGGTGGCGACCTGGGCTGGTTCAGCAAAGGCTCCATGATCCCCGACTTCGAGAAGGTGGCCTTCAGCCTGAAGGACGGTGAGACCTCCGGGATCGTGAAGACCCAGTTCGGCTACCACATCATCAAGAAGACCGGCTCCCGTCCGGCCGGCGTCCGCACCCTGGACGAGGTGAAGGACGAGATCAAGGCGGCCCTGGCCCCGGCCAAGCAGCAGGAGACCTTCAAGACGCTCAAGGAGGACCTGAAGAAGCAGGCCAAGGTCTCCATCAAGGAAGACGCCCTGAAGGAGCTCGGCAGTGACGGCGCCAAGGGCGGCGCGGCCCATCCGGGCGAGGCAGCCCAGCCGGAAAAAGCCAAGTAGGCGCAATCATTCAGACAGCATCAGAAACAGACAAACGGCCGGGCCAGTCCCGGCCGTTTGTGCACAAGCGCCGCCCCGGCGGCCACAGAGAGAGCATATGGTCAAGATCATCACGGCCTGCAGCATGCTGGCCCTCCTCGCAGTAACCCCCAGCTTTGCCGACACCAAACCGATCAGCAGCATCGCCGCCATCGTCAACGACGAGGTGATCACCAGCGCCGACGTCGACAAGGAATACGCCCAGGTGCAGAAGGAAGCGGAAAAGCTCCCCGCGCCCGAGAGAACCGGGACCAGGAGCGCGGCCCTGAACCGCCTGGTGGACCGCAAGCTGGTCGAGCAGAAGATCCGCGAACTCGACATCAAGGTCAGCGACGAGGACGTGCGCCTGGCCATCGAGGACGTCAAGAAGCAGAACAACCTCAGCCAGGAAGCGCTGGAGCAGGCGCTGGCCAGCCAGGGGCTCACCGTGCCGCAGTACAAGGTGCAGCTCAAGGAGCAGCTGGAGCGCATGCGGCTCATGAGCCAGGAGGTGCGCTCCAAGATCCAGGTCGGCGAGCGCGAGATGCGCGAGTACTACGAGGCGCACCGGGCCGACTACGGCGGCGGCAGCGAGACCTTCCATGCCCGGCACATCTTCTTCAAGCTCGACCCCAAGGCGAGCGCCGAGGAGGCCGCCAAGACCCGGAAGCAGGCCGAAGAGGTGCTGGCCAAGGCCCGCGGCGGCGAGGACTTCGTCGAACTGGCCAAGAAGTACTCGCAGGATCCTGCGGCCGCCAAGGACGGCGGCGACCTGGGCACCTTCAAGAGGAGCGACATGCTGGCCGAGATCGGCAACACCGTCGCCGCCATGAAGCCCGGCGAGGTGAGCTCGGTGGTGGCAAGCCCCGCCGGACTGCACATCATCAAGCTGGAACAGAAGAGCCAGGAGAAGGGTCGTCCTTTCGAGGAAGTGAAGGAGTCCATCGAAGAGCAGCTGTACCGGAAAAAATCAGAAGAACGCTTCAACCAGTGGGTCAAGGACCTGCGCAGCGCCGCCAACATCGACGTGAAGCAGCCCTAAGCCCCCTCCTTTCCACAGAACGGAAAAATCCCCCTCACCGTCACCGGCGAGGGGGATTTTTTATTGGGCGCGGCGACCGCTGCGGTGAACTCAGAGCCCTTCGGCCGCCAGTTGCTCCACCAGTTCGCGCTGGCGCGTGGTGAGTTTTTCCGGCACGTGCACCGCGATCCTCACGTACATGTCGCCGCGGGTCTGCGACCCGAGCACCGGGAAGCCCAGCCCCTTCAGGCGCACCTTGGTGCCGGACTGGATGCCGGCAGGGATCTTGAGCCTCTTGGCCCCCTCCATGGTCGGCACCTCGATCTGGCCGCCGAGCGCCGCCTGGGAGAAGCGCACCTCGTGGTTGAGCACGATGTCGGCCCCCTCGCGCTGGAACAGGGGGTCGGTCCCTACCGTCACCGAGAGGTAGAGGTCGCCGGCCGGACCGCCCATGTGCCCCGGCGCGCCGCGCCCGGCCACCCTGAGCCTGGCGCCGCTCTCGATACCCGCCGGGATCTTGACCGACAGCTCCTCGCGCGCTCCGTCGCGCATGAAGGCGACCCGTTTTTCCGCTCCGTCGTAGGCGTCGCGGAAGGTGACCTGGATCTCCATGGAGAAGTCCTCCCCCTTGGCGGCCATGGGGCGACCGCGGCCGCCGCGCTGGCGCCGTACCGCATCGCCGAAGATGCGGGAGAAGATGTCGTCGGTGCCGAAGCCCTGGTCGCGGAACAGGTCGTCGACGTTGAAGCCCCTGAAGATGTCCTCTTGTGAAAACCGCTGGTGGAAGTTGGTGGAGCCGAACTGGTCGAACTGCTCTTTCTTTTTCGGGTCGGACAGGACCGCGTACGCCTCGTTGATCTCCTTGAAGCGCTCCTCTGCCTCTTTGTTCCCAGGGTTCTTGTCCGGGTGATACTTGACCGCGAGCTTGCGGTAGGCCCGCTTGATTTCGTCGGCCGAGGCGCCTTTCTTGAGTCCCAGTACTTCGTAATAATCTCTCTGCGCCATTTTAATTCCCTTTCACATTTGCTTCTTTTTTGCTCCACAGAATGTAATAGCTCACCCAGGCGTTGTCAACATGTTGTAAACCTTGACAACCCGCCGCAGGCGCGCTTATATAGGCTGGAATTAACGACCCTTAAAAACAGGAGCTGCCAGATGAAGCAATTCGACGCCATCGTCATAGGTGCAGGGATCAGCGGTCTCAGTTTCGCAAGCCATGCAGCTGCCAAGGGGCTGAACACGCTGGTCCTCGAGAAGAGCGACCGCCCCGGCGGCTGCTTTCATTCGCACCGTTTCGAGGGGAGCGCAGCCGGGTTCTGGCTGGAGCTGGGAGCCCACACCTGCTACAACTCCTACGGCGGTCTGCTGGAGCTGATGGAGCGGCACGGCCTGATGGGGAGCATCCTGCCCAGGGAAAAGGTGTCGTTCAAGATGCTGGTGAACAACGAGGTGAAGAGCATCCCCTCGCAGCTTTCCTTCCCCGAACTGGCCTTTTCCGCGTGGAAGCTGTTCACCCTGAAGAAGGACGGGGCGAGCGTTGCCTCGTATTACGGCAGCATCGTCGGCCGCAGCAACTACGACCGGGTCTTCGGGCCCGCCTTCAATGCCGTCATCTCCCAGCGCGCCGACGACTTCCCCGCCGACATGCTGTTCAACAAGCGTCCCAGGAGAAAGGACGTCATCAAGAGCTTTACCCTGCAGGGCGGGTTGAACAGCGTCATCGACAAGCTTGCCGTCGCCGAGCGGGTCACCCTGCAGACCGGTGCGGAGGTGGCGCGTATCGCCAAGGGCCTGGACGGCTACACCGTCGAGCTCGCCGACGGGACCACGTACCAGGCGCCGCGGCTGGTCCTGGCCGCCCCTCCCGTCGCGAGCGCCAAGCTTGCCGCCGACATCGCGCCCGAGCTCGCCAAGCTGCTCACCCAGGTCAAGCTGGAGACCATCGAGAGCGTCGGTGTAGCGGTGCAGAAGAGCAAGCTGAAGCTCCCGCTGCTGGCCGGCCTGATCCCGATCGGCGAGGAATTCTACTCCGCGGTTTCCCGCGACACCGTGCTCCATGACAGCTATCGCGGCTTCAGCTTCCATTACAAGGCAGGGAAGGTGTCCCTTGAGGCCAAGCTGCAGCGCATCGCCTCCGTGTTGCAGGTGCAGACCGGGGACTTGGAGCAGGTGGTGCAGCGCGAGAGCCAGCTCCCCTCCCCGGTGGTCGGCCACAAGGCGCTCACCGACCAGATCGACCGTCTGGTTGCCGGCAGCAACCTCTACGTCACCGGCAACTACTTCGCCGGGATGGCCGTCGAGGACTGCATTGTGCGCTCCAAGAAGGAGTTCGAAAGGCTGTCCGCGTCGCTGTAAGACCGGCGTCTATACCAGTTGAAAGCCCGCCCGCGGCAGTGGGGCGGGCTTTTTTTGTCGCTGCTTCGGGGATGCTGCAGTAGTGGCGTGGTAAAATGCCTGCTGGCCGCAGGAGGGGGTGCCATGGGCGATTTCGATGCTGGAAAGCTGCTGCAGAGCCACGGCGGATACCGTCAGCTGAAGAGTTTTCAGGTGGCCCAGTTGGTGTATGACGTCACGGTCCGGTTTTGTGACCGGTACATCGACAAGCGGAGCCGGACCCACGACCAGATGGTGCAGGCCGCCCGGAGCGGCGTGCAGAACATTGCCGAGGGGAGTCAAGCCTCTGGGACCAGCAAGAAGACTGAGTTGAAGCTGACCAATGTGGCCCGTGCCAGCCTGGAGGAGTTGCGCCTGGACTACCAGGATTTCCTGCGCCAGCGCAGGCTGGCGCGGTGGGACCGGTCCGACCCGCGCCGCGCCGAGCTGGTTGCCCGGCGCTGCAAAAGCGCCGACGAGGTGGCGCGCTGGGTGGTGGAAGTTTGCCGGGGTGGGCAGGGTGGACAGGAACCCAGTGGACATGGACTGAGTGGACCCGGTGGGCCACATGGACAACGAAGTGGACACCAAGCCACGACAGCAGCCGGGTCCACCGGGTCCACAGGGTCCACAGGGTCCACAGGGTCCACAGGGTCCACAGGGTCCACAGGGTCCACAGGGTCCACAGGGTCCACAGGGTCCACAGGGTCCACAGGGTCCACAGGGTCCACAGGGTCCACAGGGTCCACTGGGTCCACTGGGTCCACTGGGTCCACAGCGTCCACAGCGCCCGGCAGCAGCTATGCTGAGGCCGCGGCCAATGCTGCGCTTACCCTCATAGCGGTGGCGTGCTCACTGCTGGAGCGCCAACTGACGGCCCAGGCGGAGGCTTTCGAAAGAGAGGGCGGCTTCACCGAGCGCCTCTACCGCACCCGCACCCGAACCCAAAACCGCACCCGCCCCTAAAGCCCCCACCGCCACCAACACACCCCCACTGCCCCGCCATAAAACAGCACGCCGGCAGGACTGGAAACGGCCACTTTCAGATCCTGACCGGACGGTATCGAGCTGTAGCTGAAGACATAAATGACGACATACATCAACATGGTGTGCGGCAGATCAGCCGGAAACCACGTGCTCCACCGCAGGTACAGGTAATAGGCCGCAACATTCAACAACAGCGGCGCCAGCGCGGAGGGAAGCGCGGACACCGCCCCCGGGTTGCTGATGGTGACCGACCCCAGCACCCAACGCCCGGGACCATCCCGCCTGGGTACAATGGTAAACCCCACCGGCCGCCCGCCGGTGACGGCAGCGACCAAAAGGTGGGACAGCTCGTGCAACAGCGTCCCCGGCAGCGCCCAACAGATCTGCCAGAAGGCACCCGCCCTTCCCACCCGCGCCTGCAACACCGCCAGCGCAATCACCAGCAGTACCCCGGCAAAGTGATGCCACCGCTCCGGATCCACCGCCACCTGCATCATCCCGTCCATATCCCCTCCGGTAAAGCTGCGGCAGCATACCCCGAATCAGGGCCGGTGACAACAGCGTCATTCCCCTTGCCAACTACCACCATTCTGCTATGGTTTATCGGCTAATGAGAAGTACATCCAAGGAGGCCGTCATGTTTTTGGAAGGACAGAAAGCGCCGGAGTTCAGACTGCAGGGGAGCGACGGCAAGGAGCACACGCTGGCAGATTACCGGGGCAGGATCCTGGTTCTCTTCTTCTACCCCAGGGACAACACCCCGGGTTGCACGGCGGAGGCGGTCGGCTTCGCCAAGCTGCACCCGCTCTTCGAGCAGCTCGGCGCCGTGCTGGTCGGCGTTTCCAAGGACTCCATGAAGTCCCACGACAAGTTCATCGCCGATTTCAAGCTCCCGTTCACCCTCCTCTCCGATCCGGACGCCTCAGTCATGAAAAACTACGGCGCCTTCGGGGAAAAGGTCCAATACGGCAAGACCACCATGGGCACCATCCGCTCCACCGTGGTGATCTCCCCGGAGGGAATCGTCATCAAGCACTGGTCCAAGGTGGCCAAGGCCTCGGAACACCCGGACAAGGTGCTCGATTTCTTCAAGATGCTGGCGAAGGGACGCTAGGCAAAATAAAAGGGGCGAATTGCTTCGCCCCTCTCTTTTTTCCCCGCCTGGCGACCTTCGCCCGGCCGCTCAATCGACATAGTTGTAGTCGGTTTCTGAATCCAGGATCTTCACCATTGACTCTGGAGTGTACGGGTACTCAGTCTGTGCATCCTCGACTTTCCTGTTGGGCGGCGGCGTCCAGTGCAACACCCAGTCACCATCTCTTTTCTCCCTGGACACCCGGCCCTGACAGCGGGCCTCCAAAGTACGCCACATCTCATCTTCGTTGATCAACTCAAAGCCGTCGATCTTCTCACTCTCTTTCAAGTTCTGCAGGAACCTTTCCAGCAGGTCAAAGTCAATGAAGTCCTCCTCATTGCGCCACCACTTGATGAATACCCGGTCGGGGTGAGCGCCCTTCGCCTCTCTGATCTCCTTTACCAGTTGGTATCCTTTCATGGCCACCTCCTTCGGGCTTGTTACTGCCTGCCTGTTTCTGCCTGATAGCGCCTATTAAATAGTACATCCCGCGTTGTTTTTACGCAAGCAACAGTGTGAAAGCACGGCCTGCAACCGTGGCAGGAAAGAGAAGTCGCAGGCTGCGTTCTCTGCCGGCACATGCTTGTATTTAAAAAAAAACCCGCTTAAATGATATATCGTTAATAAATCCCAACCTGGAGCGCGCCATGAGAAGAATCCTCCGACTGATTTTGATCGCATTGGCTCTGTCTTTGGGGGCAGCAGGTTCCGCGTCGGCCAACAACTGGGGGCCTTTCGGGGTACGAGGCGGGTTCTCCGCCGACGGCAAGGACCACGGGGCGGAAATTTTCGAGGCCTTCGCCAGCTACCAACTCCCCTGGAGCCTGCGTAGCGAGGGGGGCTGGGGTCTCTCCACCGAAGTTGCCCTCACCGCCGGCGCGCTTTCCAGCGGGGACGACCTCGGTTTCATCGGCTCTTTCGGCCCGGCCTTCGACATCGGCAATCCGAAGTCACTGGAGCTCGACCTCGGTGTCAGCATCGCCATCGTGAGCCGCGACCGGTTCGGCGGCAGGGACTACAACGGCATCCAGCAGTTCATCTCCCACGCCGGCGTCATCTACCACTTCACCCCGGCCTTCGCCCTTTCCTACCGCTTCCAGCACATGTCCAACGCGGGGTTGAACGGCGAGATCAATCCCGGCCTGAACATGCATCTCTTCGGGATCAACTGGTATCCCGGCAGGTGACCATCTTCCTTTTGACAGATCCCTTGGTGTTATAGTATCGTCCCCCCAAAGACCGGGGCCGGTCCTGAGACGGCCCCGGCAGTATTTTCAGCTTAGGAAGGTTCCCCATCGTTACCACCAGAAAGAGCCGTTTGCACCGGCTTATCATCGACAGACTGGCGCACGACCTGTCGGTTTTGTCCCATGCCGCCAAAACCGCCCACGAAGCCGCCATCCACGAAGAAAACATCCCCGACAACAAGTACGACACGCTCAGCCTGGAGGCGTCCTACGTGGCCCAAGGCCAGGCAAACCGGGCCCAGGAGCTCAAGCACGCCCTGCAGACGTACCGGCACCTCGCGCTGCAGCCCTTCGGCGAGGGCGACAGCATTCGGCTGACCGCGCTGGTGACGCTCCAGGACGAGGAGGGGACCACCAAGACCTTCTTCATCGGTCCGCAGGAAGGGGGACTGAAACTGCAGCTCGACGGCGAGGAGATCCTGGTCATCACCGCAGCCTCCCCGCTGGGTAGCCAACTCATCGGGAAAACGCTGGGAGACGAGGTGGAGCTCGGCGGCAATAGCTATGAGATCACAGACCTCAGCTGAACCGCCGCAACCCGGCGTTTGCTATTGACATTGTCCTGCTGCGGCTCTAAATTAGCGCCTGATTAACAAGGTCGTTTTCCTGCCGGTCCGGCAGGTCGACCGAGTCAGCTGCGACCGATGCCGGCCCTTGTCAGTGTGACGCCGGTTCAATGAGTTGCACGTGTAATTTGATGCATTGGCGGAGGGTAGCTTGAACAAAATGCGCTTAGGGGAAATGCTGGTCCAGGCGGGGAAGATCACTGCGGCCCAGTTGGATGAAACTCTCAAAGGACAGGCCATATTCGGCGGACGTTTCGGCACCAACCTGGTGGAAATGGGCTACCTGGACGAGCTGGACCTGGCGGAGTTCCTGAGCCAGAAGATCGGCGTCGCCTACGCCGCTCCCGCGGAACTGCTCGATATCCCCCCGCACATCATAAAGCTCATCCCGTTCGATTACGTCAAGAAGTACAAGGTCGTCCCCATCGCGCTCAACAACCGCAAGGTTACCCTGGCCATGGTCGATCCCACCGACCTGCACGCCATCGATGAGATCGCCTTCGCCACAGGCTACATCATCGTGCCGGTGGTGGCGGCGGAACTGCGCATCGTCACCGCCATGGAGAAGTACTACGGGATCAAGCGCGAGGTGCGCTACATCAGCGTCGAGGGGGGCAGCAGGGGCAGGGCCAAGCACCATGCCACCCATTCCGCCGCCCCGCAACCCGCTACGCCCGCGGCACGGGTAGTGACAGCCGTCCCTGTGCCGGAGATGCCCAAGGCAACGCTGGAGGAATGGCCCGCCGACCTCGAAGACGAGGTGCTTGACCTCCCCATGCTCGAGGAATTGAGCCTGGAGGTGCTGGACCAGGCCGAGACGGCACCTGCCGCCCCGGCGGCTCCGGCGGCTGCCGCGCCCCAGGCGCCCGTTGCCCCTCCTGCCCCTCCTGCATCTCCGGCTCCCGCCGCAGCCGCAGCCGCAGCCGCAGCCGCGCCCGCACCTGCGGCAACTGCGGCAACTGCGACAACTGTGGCAGCGCCCGCACCTGCGGCAGCATCCCCGGCTCCGGCACCCGAGGCACCTGCCCCCCCGATAAGCCAGCCGTCTACCCAGCAGCCGACCGCCATCGCGCCGGAACCCACGCTATTGGCCGAACTGTACCAGGAAGAGTTCGAGGAACCGGAGCAGGACTACTCGCTGGAAAGCGTCCTGGTCGGGCTGGCCGAAGCGGACGACCGCGACTGGATCGCGGAACTGATCACCGGACACCTGGGTCCCCAGTTCAAGCGGGTCGCCTTCTTCCTGCTGCGCGGCGGCGCCGCCACCGGCTGGATGGCACGGGTGGACAACAAGCCGGTCCCCGAGTTCGAGGGGCTGGAGCTTTCCCTGAACGAACCGTCGGTGCTGAGCGTGGTGAACGAGAGCAAGAGCTTCTTCCTGGGGCCGATGCCGCCGACACCGGGCAACCAGGCCATCATGGAAGCCCTCAAGGGGGGCACTCCTTTCAACAACCTGCTGGTGCCGCTATTGATGATGGGGCGGGTGGTCGCGGTCCTCTACGTCGGCGGAGGCAGCGCACCTCTCGACGAAAAGCTCCCCGAGGTACAAAAATTGATCGCCAAAGCCGCCATGGCTTTCGAAATCCTGATCCTGAAGAGCAAGATTATGATGACGTAATCTAATGATCCGAACTCCTGACGCGGGCTAATTGACTTTCGGTGGCGCTACGCTAGATTATACGGGTACTAAAATCCCCTGTGATTCTCATTGAAAGGCCGGTATGCCAGTCACCGCACAGCAGGTCGAATTCATCCCCCTTGCCATCTACACAGCCCTCGCGGTGGGGCTGATTGGCGTCCTGCTGGCGGCAGCATACTTCCTCGGCTCGGGCCGGGATTCCGCCGACAAGCACATACCCTATGAATCCGGGATGGTCCCGACCGGGGCCGCCCGTCATGCCTCACAAGTTCCCTTTTACCTCATTGCCATTTTCTTCATCGTGTTCGACGTCGAAGGCTCCTTCATCCTGACCTGGGCCACCGCCTGGGACCTGCTCGGGATCCAGGGGTTGGTGCACATCACCGTCTTCGTCATCATCCTGATGTTGGGGCTGATCTGGCTCTGGATGAAGGGAGGCCTTGAATGGGGTCCCTCCGCCATCCGCATGCGAGGTAAACATTGACTGAGAGGGACGACGAAAACATACCGCAAAACGTCCTCCTCACCTCCTTGGACGACCTGATCAACTGGGGGAGGGCGAACTCACTCTGGCCGATGTTCTTCGGTCTTTCCTGCTGCTTCGTGGAAATGATGGCTTCCTTCACCTCGCGCTACGACGTCTCGCGCTTCGGCGCCGAGGTTTTGCGCGGCACCCCGCGCGAGGCCGATCTCATGGTCATCGCCGGGACCGTCTTCAAGAAGATGGCCCCCAGCATCCTGCGGCTCTACGACCAGATGGCCGAGCCCAAGTGGGTCATCTCCATGGGGAGCTGCGCCAACTCCGGCGGCATGTACGACGTCTATTCCGTCGTGCAGGGGGTGAACCAGATCCTGCCGGTCGACCTGTACATCCCCGGCTGCCCGCCGCGCCCCGAGTCCTTCCTGGAAGGGCTCATGCTGCTGCAGCAAAAGATCAGGAGCGAAGAGCGTCCCACCCGCCCCGTGCTGCGCATGCAGGGGGGCACCCAGGGCACCGTCGCCCCCATCCTCGTCGACGGCGTCACCAAGTCCCGCGACACGCGCGGCCCCGGCATGAACGGCATCCCGATCCGCGGCACCTCGATGCAGCACCCCTACTTCGCCGCGCCGCGCTCGGATGAGCTCTGGCGCCCCAAACAGCCCCGCCTCCCCTACCCCGAGTTCGGGCTGGAAGAGGAGCTGCAGGCGGCCTTCAACGGCGAGGTGCGCCGGGACGAGGCGGCGGCCGACATGCTCACCTACCGCGCGCCGGCCCGGCTGGTGCCGGAACTGCTGAAGCACCTGAAGCAGAGGAAGTCGTCCCCTTTCCGGCGCCTGGAGGACATCGCCTGCGTGGACGAGTCCTGCCGCCGCGACCGGGACAGCTTCCGCGACTTCACGGTGAACTACCATCTCACCTGCTTCGATACCCCCGGCAGGATCCGGATCAAGACCGAGCTGGACGGCGAGTACCCGGAGACTCCCAGCGTCACCTCCGTCTTCCCGGTCGCCAACTGGTACGAGCGCGAGGCCTACGACATGTTCGGCATCCGCTTTGCCGGGCACCCCAACCTCTCCAGGATCCTGATGCCCGCGGACTGGCAGGGGCACCCGCTCCGTAAGGAGCATCCTTCGCGCGCCACGGAGATGGCCCCCTATACCGCCGAGGAGGCGCGTGGCCGCAAGACGCTGCCGGCCAGCGATTTCTTCGATCGGGTCGACGACCAGACCCTGATCCTGAACGTCGGCCCACAGCACCCCGGCACCCACGGCGTGGTCCGCTTCGTCCTCAAGCTCTCCGGCGAAGAGATCGTCGACATGGACACCGAGATCGGCTACCACCACCGCGGCGCCGAAAAGATCGGGGAGCGCCAGAACTGGCACCAGTACATCCCCTACACCGACCGGGTCGACTACCTCTCCGGCGTGCAGAACAACCTGGCCTACGTCAACTCGGTCGAGAAACTGTGCGGCATCGAGGTGCCGGAGCGGGCCCAGTACATCCGGGTCATGCTCTGCGAACTGTTCCGGATCGCCAACCATCTGGTCTGGCTGGGGACCTTCGCCGCCGACATCGGCGCCATGACCCCGGTCTTCTACACCTTCACCGACCGCGAGAAGATCTTCGACATCGTGGAATCGGTGACCGGCGGTCGCATGCACCCCGCCTGGTTCAGGATCGGCGGCGTGGCGGACGACCTCCCCGAGGGATGGCTGGCCAAGGTGCAGACGTTTTTGGACTGGTTCCCGCCGCGGCTCGCGGAATACGAGAAACTGCTGACGGGAAACCCCATCTTCACGGCGCGGCTCAAGGGGGTCTCGGCCATAACCAGGGACGAGGCGATCGAGTGGGGCCTGACCGGGCCGATGCTTCGGGCCTGCGGCTTCGCGTGGGACCTGCGCAAGACCATGCCCTACTGCAGTTACGACCGCTTCGATTTCGAGGTGGCCACCGCCGAAGGCGGCGACTGCTACGCGCGCTACCTGGTGCGCATGGAGGAGATGCGGCAGTCGCTCTCCATCGTGAAGCAGGCGGCCGAGGGAATGCCGGGTGGACGCTGGATCTCCGCCGACTACCGCTATACGCTGCCCCAGAAGCGCGACGCCTTGGAAGACATCGAGTCGCTGATCCACCACTTCGTCAACGCCACGCGCGGCATGTCCCCCCCGAAAGGGGAATGCTACGCCCCCATCGAGGCCCCCAAGGGGGAATACGGCTACTTCGCCGTTTCCGACGGCCTGCACACCGCCTACCGGATGCGCATCAGGACCGCGACCTTCCCGCACATCCAGTCGCTGCCGCAGTTGAGCCGGGGCTGGCTGGTGTCGGACTTCCTCGCCATCCTGGGCTCGCTCGATTTCGTGCTGGCGGACCTGGACCGGTAATTAGCAAGGAGAGGACCGGGGGATGATACCGGAGACACTGAAAAAATCGCTCCAGGCGCGGGTCGCCTCCGCCATCACCGCCCGCGAGGCGGCGGTGGACGTGATGAAGGAGCTGCAGGCCCACTACGGCTGGCTGACCGACGAAGCGGTGCAGGAGGCCGCGGCGCTCTTGGGCCTCTCGCCGTTGCAGGTCGAGGAACTGGCCACCTTCTACGAGATGATCTACCGCCGCCCGGTGGGGAAGAAGGTGATCCACGTCTGCGATTCCATCTCCTGCTGGTGCGCCGATTGCGACAAGATCATCCAGTACCTGAAGGACAAGCTCGGCGTCGGGCTGGGCGGCACCACGGCAGACGGCATGTTCACCCTGCTCCCGTGCTGCTGCATGGGGATGTGCGGCGACAGCCCGGCCATGTCGGTGGGCGGGGTCCCCTACGGCAGGCTCACGCCGGAGCTGGTGGACGAGATACTGGAAGCGGAGCGGCATAAGGTGTAGAAAAAGGCGATGCCCTCACCCCGGCCCTCTCCCGAAGGGCGAGGGATTTCCCATCCCTTCTCCCTCCGGGAGAAGGTGCCCCGAAGGGGCGGATGAGGGCGCTGGCCACAGGGTGAAAGACAGCACACGACAAGGAATCATGGACCTTCCTCTTTTCCGACATAACCGCCCCAACCGCGTGGTCACCTTCGACGAGTATCGCGAGGAGGGGGGCTTCGAGGGGCTGAAAAAGGCCTTCTCCGGGATGAGCCCCAACGACGTGCAGCAGGCGGTGCTCGACTCTGGGCTGCGCGGGCGCGGCGGCGCCGGCTTTGCCACCGGCAGGAAGTGGTCCTTCGTCCCCCGCGACCTCCCCGGACCGCGCTGGCTCATCTGCAACTGCGACGAGATGGAGCCCGGGACCTACAAGGACCGGGTGCTCCTGGAGCACAACCCGTACTCCCTGATCGAGGGGATGACGCTTGCCTGCTACGCGCTCGGTGTCCGGCACGCCTTCATCTTCATCCGGAAGGGGTATGAGAAGGCGGCGGCCAACCTGGCGCGCGGCATGGAGGAGGCCAAGAAGGCGGGCCTGCTCGGCGAGCATATCCTGGGGAGCGAGCACTCCATCGAACTGGACCTGCACCTCTCCGCCGGGCGCTACATCTGCGGCGAGGAAACGGCGCTGATCAACGCGCTGGAAGGGAAGCGCCCCAACCCGCGCTCCAAGCCCCCGTTCCCCGCCATAAAGGGGCTCTGGCAGGGGCCGACCGTGGTCAATAACGTGGAGACGCTGGCCAACGTCCCCGCCATCGTCGCTAACGGCGCGGCCTGGTTCAAGGGACTGGCGCTTAATCCCGAGGGGGCCGGCAGCAAGCTCTTCTGCGTGAGCGGCTCGGTCAAGAACCGCGCCTGCGTCGAGCTACCCATCGGCACCACGCTCGGTGACATCATTGACGGCGCCTGCGGGGGCATGCGCGACGGCAAGAAGTTCAAGGCCTGCATCCCGGGCGGCGCCTCGACCCAATTCCTGAAGCCGGAGCACTGGAACCTCCCCATGGACTACGACACCGTGGCCAAGGCCGGTTCGCGCCTCGGCTCGGGAGGGGTGATCGTCTTCGACGAGGGGCACTGCCTGGTGGAGGCGACCCTGAACCTGATCAACTTTTTCGCCCGGGAATCGTGCGGCTGGTGCACCCCGTGCCGAGAGGGGCTTCCCTATGTGAAGGAGATCCTGACCCGGATCGAGAACGGGCGCGGCGAGGAAGACGACATCACCATCCTGCGCGAGCACGTGAAGTACCTGAACTACACCTTCTGCGCCCTCGCCCCCGGCGCCATGGCTCCGCTGGACGGCCTGCTGCGCGATTTCGAGGACGAGGTGCGGGACCATATCGTCAAGAAGAAGTGCCCGTTGAAATAAGTTCCCACGGCTGCACCCTCACCCCTGCCCCTCTCCCGGAGGGCGAGGGGGAGCGCGGGCAGATGATACAAGGATGAAAGAGGAAGATGCCCAAGCTGATCATCGATGACATACCGGTAGAAGTGGCGCCGGGGACCAGCGTTCTGGAGGCGGCCCGTAGCGTCGGGATCACCATCCCGCACTTTTGCTACCACCCAGCCCTGGCCATCGCCGCCGCCTGCAGGCTCTGCGCGGTCAAGCTCCTGGACGGCCCGGTAAAGGGGATCCAGATGTCCTGCGCGCTGCCCGCCCAGGACGGCATGGTGGTCTCCACCACCGACCCCGAGGCGCTCAAGATGCGCGCGCTGGTCATCGAGTGGCTCATGCTGAACCACCCGCACGACTGCCCCGTCTGCGACGAGGGGGGCGAGTGCCTGCTGCAGGATTTCACCATCGCCGGGGGGCACAGCCGCCGCCGTTACCAGGGGAAGAAGCGCACCTTCCAGAACCAGTACCTGGGCGAGGGGATCCACCACGAGATGAACCGCTGCATCGAGTGCTACCGCTGCGTCCGTTTCTACCAGGACTACGCCGGCGGCACCGATTTCGGGGTAATGGGGAGCGCGGGCCGGGTCTACTTCGGCCGGTTTCAGGAGGGAGCACTGGAGTCCCCCTTCTCGGGCAACCTGGTGGACATCTGCCCAACCGGCGTCTTCACCGACAAGACCGGGCGTTTCCGGGCCCGCTACTGGGACTACCAGTTCGCCCCCTCGATCTGCCAGCACTGCTCGGTCGGTTGCAACACCTCGCCGCAGAACTTCCAGCGCGAGACCATCAAGATCGTCGGGCGCCGCAACGACCAGGTGAACGGCTGGTTCATCTGCGACCGCGCCCGCTTCGACAAGGGCTACCTGAACGACCCGCAACGGCCGCGGGAACCCCGGCTGGATGGCGCCACCTGCGGCTACGACGTCGCCGTCGATGCGGCGGCCAAGTCGATCGCGGAGTTCGTGCGTAACAACGGCGCCGACAAGCTCGCCTTGGTCGGTTCCACCAGGCTTTCGCTGGAAGGGATGATCGTGCTGGCACAGGTCGCAGAGGCCGCAGGCGGGGCAAAGGTTTGCTACTTCGACGACGCCGGCCTGCAGCAGGGGAGCCTGGCGGCGGCCAAGCTGCTTCACGAGGAGAACGCGGCCTACGTAAAGGACATCGAGCAGGCGCAGTGGATCGCCCTGCACGCCCTCGACCTGATGGAGGAGGGCCCGATGCTGGCCCTCGCGGTGCGCAAAGCCTTCCTTGCGGGAGCCCAGATCTTCCTGGTCGCCGGGGACACGCTGCCGGCGTGTAAGGCACTTCCCTTCAAGTACACCTCGGTGGAGACCCTGGACCAGGTCCCGTTCGAGGGTGGCGGCAAAGGGGTGATCATCTGCGGAGCAGGCAGCAAGGACCCCGAGCTGTTGGCCGAAATGGCCTCCAGCGGCGCGAAGCTGGTCATGCTGCAGCCGGGCCCGAACGGGTTTGCGGCCGCACTCCTCACGCAGCAACACGCTGCCGGCCCCTTGGCGGAACTGGTGGCGGCCCGGCAGGTGCAGGCGGTGGTCTGCTTCGAGGCAGATGTGCCGCAGACGTTGCTTTCCGACCTGGAGGTGCTGGCAAATGCGGACTGGCGCCGGGGGGCAGTGGAGGCGAAAGCACCTATCTTCCTCCCCACCACCACCTGGGCCGAGTCCGACGGCACCGCCATCAACTACGAGGGAAGGGCGCAGCGGTTTGAGCGCAGCAGGGTGGCCGGGTTGCCGCTCAAGGGGCTCGACCCGAAGTACTACGGCAGCGCCACCGAGGCCGTCACCCTGCATCCGCCCCGGGTGCACCGCAAGGATGTCCCCGGCGGCGCCGAACGCGATGCCTGGCAGGTGATGGCGCAGTTGATCGAGAGGCTGGGGGGAGAGCCGGTGGAGCCGCTGACCGGCAAATGGCGCGCGCTGAAAAGCCTCGACCCCGAAGGCGAAGGGGTACGGATTTTGGAGATGGGTTTGGGCGAATGATTATTCGCCCCTACAAGCTATCCCTCTCCCTTTGGGAGAGGGCTCGGGTGAGGGCGCCGCTTGGCTCCACCATGTTCGACTGCAGTGAATTGCGCAATCTCCCTCACCCGGCCTCCGGCCACCCTCTCCCGGAGGGAGAGGGGACGTGGACAGGCAAAAATGTGAAGGAATGAAGTCATGACCTGGACTGCCACCGACATAGCGCTGATGCTGGGCAAGATCGTGCTGCTCTACGCCATTATCCTCACCGGCGCGGCGTACCTGGTGCTGGCGGAACGGCGCATCCTTGGCTTCCTCCAGGACCGGATCGGCCCCAACCGGGTCGGCCCCTTCGGCCTTTTGCAGCCCTTGGCCGACGTGATCAAGATGCTCACCAAGGAGGACATGATCCCGAAGGCCGCAGACCGCCTGCTCTTCTCGATGGCGCCGGCAATGGCCGCAATCCCGGCCATACTGACCTTCGCCATCATCCCGGTGGGGGCTCCGCTGCAGCTCTTCGGGCGCCAGGTGAACCTGCAGGTCGCCGACCTGAACGTAGGGGTGCTCTTCTTCATGGCGCTCTCCTCCGTCGCGGTCTACGGCATCGCGCTGGGGGGGTGGGCCTCCAACTCCAAGTACGCGCTCTTGGGAAGCATCCGCGGCCTGTCCCAGCTGATCTCCTACGAACTGTCCATGGGGCTGTCGCTGGTCCCGGTGGTGATGCTGGCCAAGTCGCTGAGCCTCGCCGATATCGTCAACGCGCAGGCCGACATGCCCTTCATCGTGTACCAGCCGGTCGCCTTCGTGATCTTCCTGGTCAGTATCCTCGCCGAGTGCCGCAGGATCCCCTTCGACCTGCCCGAGGCGGAGGGGGAACTGGTGGCCGGCTTTCACACCGAATATTCCGGGATGCGCTTCGGGCTCTTCTTCGTCGGGGAGTACATCAACATCATCTCGCTGAGCTCGCTCGCTTCGCTCTTCTTCCTGGGCGGATGGCGCGGGCCGCTGCTGCCGCCGATCGTGTGGTTCTTCATCAAGGTCGGATTATTCTCGTTCCTGTTTATCTGGGTCAGGGGAACCCTCCCACGCCTTCGCTACGACCAGCTCATGCACCTGGGCTGGAAGTTCCTGACACCGCTAGCTCTTCTCAATATTCTAGTCACCGGGTGGTGGCTGGCTTTACGATAAGAGGCGTTGTACTGGGCAATGTATTCTCACAAAGGAGGAACTGCGATGACAACAACCGTGGAAGTCGAGTTGGGGGCAGGGTTCAGGGCACAGGTGGATGCGGTGGACAAAAACGGCCACACCGCTCTCATGGACGCAGCGAAGGCCGGCAACCTGGCCGAGGTGGTCGACCTGATGGAGAGGGGCGCCAACCTCGCGGCCAGAAGCGACAAGGGAAAGACCGCGCTGCACTTCGCGGCGGCGCACGGCAACGCGGACGTGGTACGCCTGCTGTTGCAAAAGGGGGCCGAGGTCGACGCCCGCGACCGTGACGGCCACACGCCTCTCATGCTGGCAGCGAACTACGGCTGCACCCAGACCACGCAGATGCTGGTCGACAGCGGGGCCGACCCGCTGGCAATGTCGTACTCCGGAACCACCGCCCTGGCCTACGCAGAGAACAACCAGCACAGACAGACCCTCGACGTCTTGATGAAGTCACTACGGCCCAACTAACACCTCCTTCCGGCAGGCAGCCCCGCGCTGCCTGCCGGGCCCCGGCCGCGCCGGCTGAGCTGTTGACGCTGCGAGCGGCCGAAACCCATTTCGCCGGCATCTACCACGGCACCAACGACACTTCGAGCAGGAACAGATGCCCATACTGAACGACATAAAAGAAATCCTGACCGGACTTTCCATCACCTTCCGGCACATCTTCCGGAAGCCGGTCACGGTGCAGTTCCCCGAGGAACGCAGGGCGATGCCCGAGCGCTTTAGGGGCAGCATCGTCCTGACCCGCGACCCCGACGGCGCCGAGCGCTGCGTCGCGTGCTATCTGTGCTCCGGGGCCTGCCCCGTCGACTGCATCTCGATGGCCGCGGCGGAGGGGGAGAACGGACGGCGCTACGCCGCGTGGTTCCGTATCAATTTCTCGCGCTGCATCCTGTGCGGCATGTGCGCCGAGGCGTGCCCGACGCTGGCCATCCAGATGTCGCCCGAGATGTTCCATTGCAAGCGCCAGGTCATCGACATGGTCTACGAGAAGGAGGACCTGCTGATCGACGGCACCGGCAAGGATCCCAATTACAATTTCTACCGCCATGCCGGGACCGGCGTGGTGCAGCCGCGCGGTAGCGGCGCAGGTGAACAGGCACCGGCAGATCCGAGGAGCCTGTTGCCGTAAGGCTAGGAGTCCGGAGACTTGCCCCCTCTCCCTCTGGGAGAGGGGATGAAGAAGCCCCATCTCATGCAGATGAGGAAAACTGGAGCGAAATGGAAGCAACCCTTTTCTACATACTGGCGGCGGTACTCCTGATCGGGATCCTGCTCGCCATAACGGCCCGGCAGGTGGTGCGCTCCATCGTGTACCTGGTGACCTCGTTCTTCGCCCTGGCCCTGATGTTCTACCTCCTGGGTGCGCCGCTCATCGCGGCCTTCGAGGTGATCATCTACGCCGGGGCCATCATGGTGCTCTTCCTGTTCGTCATCATGATGCTGGAACTGGAATCGCCCGAGAAGCTGCCGCACCCGCACCTGAAAAACTGGCTCCCGGCCCTGCTCCTGGCCGGCGCCGTTGTCGGGTCGCTGGTGGTCCTGCTCTGCTCCCGCCTGCAGGCGGTGCCGCCCGGATTCATCGAGATCCCGGTACGGCAGTTCGCCTTCGCCCTCTTCAAGCAGTACGGGGTTGCCGTGGAGGTGGTTTCCATGCAGCTTCTCTTCGCGCTGGTGGGCGCACTCTACCTCGGGAGGCGCAGATGAGCGTACCGCTTTCCCACGTGCTGATCGTGGCGTCGCTGATGTTCGCCATGGGCCTTGGCTGCGTGGTCGCCTGGCGCGCCAACGTGATCATGATGCTGATCGGCATCGAGATCATGCTGAACGCGGTGATGCTCACCTTCGTCGGCGGCTCCGCCCACTGGGGCATCGCCGATGGCCAATTGTTCTCCCTGATGCTGATGGCGCTGACCTCGGCGGAGGTCTCGCTGGCGCTCGCCATGGTCGTGTACCTGCACCGGCGCAAGCAGACGGTCGATACGGACCAGTTCGATTCGATGAAGGGATAGCGTTCTTTCCCTCCCTCTCCCCCCGGGAGAGGGCCGGGGTGAGGGCGCCGGCAGCGGCAACCAGGTGCCTTGGCACCGCCCTCACCCGCCCTGCGGGCACCCTCTCCCAAAGGGAGAGGGGATGTGGACGGACACAAGGACAACAAATTACGGCAAGGATGACAATGCTTCCCATCTACCTGACATTCATGCTCCTGTTACCGCTCCTAGGCGGCCTCACCTGCGCCGTTGCGGGCCGCAAGCTGCCGCGCGCGCTGGTGGAGGTGCTGGCCTGCGCCACGGTCTGGGGAAGCTTCGTCTGCTCCGTCTTGGCGGCCACAGTCTACACCGGTCCGCAGGTGATCACCCTTGCCGACTGGTTCGCCAGCTTCGACCTTGCCATCCCGGTCTCGCTCTACCTCGACCCCCTTTCGCTCTCCATGGTCGTCATGATCGGCTTCGTCTGCGGGCTGATCCACGTCTATTCGGTGTTCTACATGCGCGAAGACGAGGACTACGCGCGCTACTTCGCCCTGCTGAACCTGTTCGTGTTCGCCATGCTGACCCTGGTCCTCGGGGAGACCCTGCCGCTTCTGTACCTCGGCTGGGAAGGAGTCGGCTTCTGCTCCTACCTCCTGATCGGCTTCTGGTACTCGGATCCCGACAACGCCACCGCCGGCAGGAAAGCATTCATCACCACCAGGTTCGGCGACGTCGCGCTGATGATCGCACTGGCCTGGATGTTCCAGCTCTTCGGCACCCTCTCCATCACCAAGGTGAACGGGATGGGCTTCCTGATGCCCGTCTCCGTCCTCACCATGCTGGGCATCCTGTTCCTGGTCGCCGCCATGGGCAAGTCGGCGCAGATGCCGCTCATGGTCTGGCTCCCGGACGCGATGGCCGGCCCGACACCGGTCTCCGCCATGATCCACGCCGCCACCATGGTGACCGCAGGGGTCTACCTGCTGGCGCGCCTGTTGCCGCTCATCGGCAGTTCCAAGGCTGCCCTCGCCGCCATCGCCGTGACCGGCGGACTCACGGCCTTCTACGGCGCCACCTGCGCGCTGGCGCAGCGGGACCTGAAACGGGTGCTGGCCTATTCGACCATCAGTCAGATCGGCTACATGATGCTCGGCGTCGGCGCCGGGGCGGTGACCGCGGCCACCTTCCACCTGCTGGTGCACGCCTTCTTCAAGGCGCTGCTCTTCCTCGGAGCCGGCTGCGTCATCGCGGCCATGCACCACGAGCAGGATATCTACAAGATGGGCGGCCTGAGGCGCTCGCTGCCGCTCACCTTCTGGAGCTTCCTGATCGGCGCCGCCTGCCTGGCCGGAATTCCGCTCACCGGCGGCTTCTTCAGCAAGGACAGCATCCTGCTGGCGGTGTGGCTCAAGGGGGGCGTGCTGTACCAGGCCCTGTACCTGCTTGGCCTGCTCACGGCCCTGATCACCGCCTTCTACAGTTTCCGCCTGATGTTCCTGGTCTTTGGCGGGGGCAACGGGCACGTGCACCGCAGTTCCGGCCTCACCGTCATGCAAGCCGTGCTGATCCCGCTCGCCATCCTGGGTCTGTTCGGCGGCCTGCTCGACCTCCCCTCTTACCTCGGCGGCGGCTACCTGAGCGGCTTCTTCGCGACGCTTCCTGCCAGCGACATCCCGACCGGTTCGCACGAGCAGGAGATTGCGCTGCAGGTCGTGGCAGGGATCGTGGCGCTGCTTGGTCTGGGAGCCGCGTACTTCCGCTATGGCAAGGGACGCTCCGAGCGGATGCGGGAGGCGCAGGCGCAGCCGTCGCCCCTGCTCTCTTTCCTGGCCCAGGGTTGGTATTTCGACAAGCTGTACCACCTGGTCCTGATCCGTCCCTACCAGGCCTGCGCCGGTTTCTTCTCGGAGCGGGTGGACCGCGGAGTCATCGACGCCTCCGTGGACGGTCTCAGTGCCGGACTCGGCGGCGCCGGGCGCCTGTTCGGGCGCTGGAGCACCGGGAAGGTCGCCGTGTATCTCATCAGTTTCGCCGCCGGGGGAGCCCTGATCCTGGGCTACCTCGCCTGGCTCGCGCTGTAACGTAACCGGCGCCTGCGCGCCAACGGGAATTGCCGATGACTTCTCTCATCCCGATGCTCACGCTGCTCATCTTCCTCCCGCTCTGCGGGTCGCTGCTGGTCTTCGCCCTCCGGCGCAGCGATGCGGCAGTGCGCGGTGTGGCGCTCGCCTTCAGCCTGGCTGAACTGGCGCTGTGCCTTTGGCCGCTCGCGCTCTCCGGTGAGAAAGCCACCGGCGCGCCTGCCGGGTTCTTCCTGTACCAGGATGCGGCGTGGATCGAGCGTTTCGGGATCCGCTACACCCTGGGCATGGACGGGATCAGCCTGGTCATGACTATCCTCACCGCCTTCATCACCTTGATCGCGGTCCTCTCGGCCTGGCAGGTGAAGGAGCGCGCCGGGCTGTTCTTCGCGCTTCTGCTCGCCCTGCAAGCCGCCGTCCAGGGGCTGTTCCTGAGCCTCGACCTGTTCCTCTTCTACCTTTTCTGGGAGGCGATGCTGATCCCGATGCTGCTGCTGATCGGCGTCTGGGGGAGCGGCCGCCCGGTGTACTCCACCATCAAGTTCTTCATCTACACCTTCGTGGGTTCGCTGCTCATGCTGTTGGCGATCATCGCGCTCTACCTGATGCACGGCGCGCAGAGCGGGAGCTACACCTTCGCGCTTCCCGAACTGGTGCGCACCAACATCCCGTACGACATCGGGCTGTGGCTGTTCGCCGCGTTCCTGCTCTCCTTCGCAATCAAATTCCCGCTGTTCCCGCTGCACACCTGGCAGCCCGACGCCTACTGCGACGCCCCGGTAGCCGGCACCCTGATGCTCGGCAGCCTCCTCTCCAAGACCGCCGCCTACGGCTTGATCCGCATCGCCTTTCCGCTCTTCCCGGAGGCATCCCGGGCGCTCACGCCGCTGATCTTCGTGGTGGCCGTGCTCGGCATCGGCTACTTCGCCTGGATCGCTTTCGCGCAGCGGGACATGAAGCGGATGCTGGCATATTCCAGCGTCAGCCACATGGGCTTTGTCGCGCTCGGCATCGCCGCCTGGAGCCCCGTCGCGGTCTCCGGCGCGCTGCTGCAGATGGTGAACCATGCCGTCACCACCGGCGCGCTGTTCATCGTGGTGGGCATGCTGGAGCAGCGGGCAGAGAGCCGCGATCTTTCCAGCTACGGCGGCACCTGGGGCAAGATCCCGGTCTTTTCCTTCTTCTTCCTGCTCTTCAACATGGCGTCAGCCGGGGTGCCGGGGCTAAACAACTTCGTAAGCGAGCTGATCATCCTGGTGGGGACCTTCCGGGTCGCGCCGTTAGCGGCGGCCATTGCCTTCCTCGGGACGATACTGACACTGGTCTACACGGTGCGGCTGGTGCAGGAGGTGCTGTTCGGCAAAGAGAAGCAGCCGCTGGAACTGAAGGACCTGTCGCTGAGAGAGGCGGGGGTATTGGCGGTTATGGCGCTGGTGGTGGTAGGGCTGGGCGTGCACCCCGGGCCGGTGCTGGAGCTGTTCAGGATGCCGTTGGAGGTACTGCTTAAACCATAACCCCGGAACACAGAGGACCCAGAGGTCCACAGAGGGCACGGAGGAAAACCTTGTATGGATGCTAACGTCATTACAGGGCATATCATCGATGCAGCTCTCAAAGTCCATACGGCACTAGGTCCGGGCCTACTGGAAAGCGCGTACAAGGCATGTCTGGTCCACGAAAGAATTATCCTCTGAGCCCTCTGTGGACCTCTGTGTCCTCTGTGGTGAGCTTTTCTGCTTTGGAGCCTGAATGACTCTACAAGACTTATATACGATCATGCCGATCTTGATCACCGCTGGGGCCGCGCTGTTTGTGCTGCTGTGCGGACCGGTGCTCTTGTCGGCGAGCCTCACGGCCATTGGGGTGACCGCGTCGGCGGCGGCGGGCGTGTGGGCGGCGCTCTCGATACCGACATCCACCCAGGCGGTCGCGGGCCTCGCATTCACGCCGCTGGCGCGATTCCTTATCCCGCTTTTTTGCTTTGCGGCGGCACTCACACTGCTCCTCTCCCATAGCTACAACGAACGCCGCGGCATCAAGGGTGAGGAGTTCCCCGCCACGGTGCTCTTCGCCCTGTTCGCCTTGTGCGTCCTTCCTTGCGCCACCAACATGCTGATCCTGTTCCTCGCGCTTGAGTCGGTCTCCTTCGCCTTCTACATCCTGGTCAGCATGGACCTGAACCGGGCCGAATCGGGAGAGGCCGGCCTTAAGTACCTGCTTCTGGGGGCAGTGGCTGCGGCCTTCACGGCCTTCGGCTTCGCCCTCCTCTTCACCGGCAGCGGGACGCTGCAGCTCTCCGGGGCCCTGGCCCGGCCCGACAACAGGGCCATCATCTCCGCGGGATGGGGCGTCATCCTGGTGGGCATCGCCTTCAAGCTCTCCCTGGTCCCCGGGCACCTCTGGACGCCGGACGTCTACCAGGGCGCCCCGGCGCCTGTCTCGGCCTTTCTCTCCACCAGCTCTAAGGTCGCCGCCGCAGCGCTGCTGCTGATGCTGCTGGCCCTGTCCCCCCCGATGCCGGAGCTGCGCGTCCCGCTGGCCGCGTTGTCGGTGCTCTCCATGGTACTGGGTAACCTGGCCGCGCTGATGCAGCAGAACATCAAGAGGATGCTGGCCTACTCGTCGGTGGCCCACATGGGCTACCTTACCCTCGCCCTCTTGAGTGGCAGCCGTGACGGCTATGCCGCCGTCCTCCTATACGGCGCCATCTACACCGCGATGAATCTTGCCGCCTTTGGCGCGATTGCCTCCCTCTCTGTCGATCAGGAAAGGGAACTGCTCACCGATTATGCCGGACTCGGCTTTGCGGCTCCCCTCCGTGGGGGCGTGCTGGCCCTCGCCATGATCTCCCTGGCCGGCATCCCGCCGGCTGCGGGATTCATCGGCAAATTCTTCATCTTCTACTCCGCCATCAAAGGCGGGGCGATCTCCCTCGCCATCATCGGCATCCTGAGCGCTGCCGCTTCGGCCTATTTCTACCTCAGGGTGGTGGCTCAACTTTACATGCACCGTAGTGAAGCTCCTGCGCCTCAGCCCGTCTCTCTCGCTGAAGGCCTCGCCCTCTGCTGCGCATCTGTCGTGATCCTCGTGATCGGTGTCTACCCTGGGCCGCTGCTGGACGCCATCGAGGCGGTGCTGCACTGAAGCGGTGTTGGGAGGGATGGCAGAGGGGACAGGCTCCGTAGGTGCCTGTCCCCCTAGCGGAACGCTCACTTCTGCACTTCTTTCCACAGGCCTAAGGGGACAGGCACCTAGCGGAGCCAGTCCCCTCCTTCGGGGAGAAAAAGGCACCGCCCCATCGGGCAGGTGCCTTTTTCTTTTACCCACGTTATCTCGTGTTGTGATTACTGCAGGCTATCCCGGAAGGTGTTCAGGTACTGAAGATCGAAGGAACCGTCCATCTCGCCGTACATGATCTCGAGGGCCTTCTCTTTGGTAAGTGCCTGTCGATAGGACCTGTTGGTGGTCAGAGCGCTGAAGACGTCGGCAATGGCGGTGATCTTCGAGCTCCTGGCGATGTCGTAGCTGGAGAGGCCATCGGGGTAGCCGCTGCCGTTCTCCTTTTCGTGGTGGTGTTTGACGATGCCGAGGGCAACGGGCGTGAAGATCTCCAGGTCCTTCAAAGTGCTGTAGCCGTAGACCGGATGTTTCTTCACTTCCATGAACTCCGACGCCGAGAGCTTGCCCGGCTTGTCCAGCAGTTCCTTGGGCACGTAGACCTTGCCGTAGTCGTGGAACAGCGACCCCATACCGACGTCCATAAGTTCGTCCTTGCCCAAGTCGAACTCCCTGATATGCAGCGATATCGAGTAGGTAGCGACCTGCACCGAATGCACGTAGGTATAGGCATTGTGGTCCACCAGGCTGCTCAGGGCCGGCATCACCCCGTCCGAACCCATCACGTCATTGAGGATGTGCTTGATAAGGTTGCGACAGCGATCCACGTTCTGCCTGATGGCAATGGCGGGACTATCGAAGATTTCCTGCACGTAGTTCACCGATGCCTGGTACAGCATGGTCTGCTTGAGCTCCGGCTCGATGCTGTCATCACCCAGCAGCAACGGAAGATTCGCCTCCACGTACTGGTTGTAGGTCGACATTTCCGCTGCCTTGACAAAGAGGTGCTTCACGTTGTTGTCCAGCAGCCGTTCCTTGTCGCTTTGGGTGAATGAGAGCTTGGGGTCCTTGTACAGCACGTGGTTTTCGCCGTGCTTGATGAACAGGGCGACACCCGGCAGTGTTTCCGGTATCAGGGATTCCAGCTGAATCATTCGGTACATGCCCTACCTCCTGAAGAAGTGGGAACCGCGCCGCAGCAATGTTACTGGAACATTCGGATCGTCTGCCTGTGTCATTATTAAAAAATACAAACGTTAGTCTATCATGTCTTTTCTGGATTACCGCCTCAGGAATTCCTCCTTTCAGTCCCGGACTTCGGCCACAAAAAAGGGGAGCGGCCTGCCGGCCCTCCCCTTCTTCACACTTCGTTTTTTCGATTTTTACCAGGTCTCGTCCGGCTCGCCCCAAAGGTTCAGGGCGATGTCATCGAGGAGTTCCGGTATCCCCTCACCGGTCGCGGCGGAAATCGGGAAAACCTTGATGCCGCGCTCCTCGAAGTAGGGGAGCACCTGTTTCAGGTTCTCCTTGACGTGCGGCAGGTCGATCTTGTTGACCACCACGGTCTGCCGCTTCTCGGCCAGTTCCGGATTGAAGAGGGCCAGCTCGCGGTTGATCGCCTCGTACTCGGCGATGGGGTCGCGGTCCGGCATCCAGGAGAGGTCGAGCAGGTGCAACAACTGCCCGGTGCGCTCCAGGTGCTTGAGGAAACGGTGGCCAAGCCCGGCCCCTTCGCTCGCCCCCTCGATGAGGCCCGGGATGTCGGCCATCACGAAGCTGCGGTAGTTCTTGTACTTGACCACGCCGAGGTTCGGCTTGAGCGTGGTGAAGTGGTATTCCGCGATCTTCGGGCGCGCCGCCGAGATCTTGCTGATCAGCGAGGACTTGCCCACGCTCGGCATGCCCAGGAGGCCGACGTCGGCCATCAGCTTCAGCTCCAGGCGGATCCAGCGCTCCTCGCCCGGCTCACCCGGCTGGGCGAACTTGGGCGCCTTGTGGGTCGCGGTCTTGAAGCGGGCGTTGCCCTGCCCGCCGCGTCCCCCCTTGAGGAGCACGATGCAGGAATCCGGCTCGGTGAGATCGGCCAGGATCTCGTCGGTCTCGGCGTCCTTGATCACGGTGCCGCGCGGCACCAGGATCTCCTTCGCCTCGCCGTTGGCGCCGTGGCGGTCGCTGCCCATGCCGTTTCTGCCGCGGCCGGCCTTCTGGTGCGGATGCTGGCGCAGGTCGAGCAGCGTGGAGAGATGCGGCGACACCTTGAAAACCACGTCGCCACCCTTGCCGCCGTCGCCGCCGTCGGGCCCGCCCAGCGGAATGAATTTCTCACGCCGGAACGACACGCACCCTGCGCCGCCGTCACCGGACTTCACATATATTTTTACTTCATCAATGAAACTCATTAACTATTTTCCTGTGCAAACGGCAAAAGCCCGGACCTTGCGGCTCCGGGCTTTCACACTTTGTTTCTACTGCGCTGGCTAGTTGGCCGGGTAGACGGAGACCTTCTTGCGGTCTTTGCCCAGACGCTCGAACTTCACCACGCCCTCGATCAGGGCGTACAGCGTGTAATCCTTGCCAAGGCCCACGTTGTTGCCCGGGTGGATCTTGGTGCCGTGCTGACGGTAGATGATGTTGCCAGCTTTGACGGCTTCGCCGCCAAACTTCTTGCAACCAAGTCTTTGGCCGTCGGAGTCGCGACCGTTCCTGGAACTACCGACGCCTTTCTTGTGTGCCATTTTCTGCTCCTTCTGCCGGTAGCGGCCCTGATCCCAACGAATCCCGGCTGCCGCACCGCCGTTTGAATATTACCTAGGCGTTAATCTTCTCAATCAACAGAATAGTCCTGAGTTGACGGTGCCCGTTAAGTTTCCTGGAGTTTTTCCGGCGCTTGGACTTGAAGACCAGAATCTTCTTGTCTTTGCCCTGCTCGACAATCTTGCCGACAACAGAGGCGCTGGGCACTAAAGGTGTTCCGATAACAACCTTATCGCCGCCAACCATCAGGACGTCGGAGATTTCGACGGTATCACCTACCGCACCCTCCAGCTTTTCGACTTTGAGAAAGTCGCCTTCGGAAACTTTATACTGCTTCCCTCCGGTTTTGACTACTGCGTACATGTACTTCACCACCTTTACTCTGGATTTACAATTGAGCGGTCAAACTTATCTTGAAAAGTATTTTGAGTCAAGGTTTTTTTCTGCCACTCGCTTTTTTTCTGCTGAGTAAGCGGCACAGGTTAATCGAGATCCACGAAAACCTCGTCGCCGCGGATCTCTACCGGGTAGATCTTCAGCGGAACGCATTCCTTGTGCTCCGCGCAGACGCCGGTTACCAGGTCGAAGCGGTAACCGTGACGCTGGCAGGAGAGCTTGCCGGCCTCCTTGATCAGTGCCCCCTGCAGCGGCGCCCCCTGGTGCGGACACTCGTGCTCGCAGGCGTAGATCGTCCCCTTGGTCTTAACCAGGAGGACCTGCACCCCGCCGACTTCGACCAGCTTCTTGCCAAATTCAGGAATCTCGGAAACTTTCGCGGCAAATACCATGGAACACCTCCGGTTTTAGATGTGGTCCCGCTGTATTCAATCAGTCAGTTTTTGCTACCGCAGCCCATTCACGTCCCCGCCCCCGGAGGGGGAGGGACAGGGAGGGGGAAATTCCTTTTGGTCAGCGACTGCAGCCCCCCTCCCAACCTCCCCCCTCCGGGGGGAGGAGCACCAACACACATTACCGCTTGACGATCTTCACGCAGTGGGCCGACTGCTCGGCCTTGGCGCGGGCCTCGTCGCAATCGGCGCCAGACACGAGCGCGACGCCCATGCGGCGCCCCTTCCTGGTGTCGGGCTTGCCGAACAGGCGCAGCTTGCTGTTGGGAACGGCCAGCGCCTCGGCTACCCCTTCGAACCCCACCTCGGCGGCAGCGTCCTCGGCCAGGATGACGTGGGATGCCGCGCACCCCTGGCTCACCACCTCCGGCACGGGCAGCCCGAGGATGGCGCGCACGTGCAGTTCGAACTCGGACAGGTTCTGGGAGATCATGGTGACCATGCCGGTGTCGTGCGGCCTGGGGGAAACCTCGGAGAACCAGACCTTGTCGCCGGTGACGAAGAATTCGCACCCGAAGATGCCGCGCCCCCCCAAGGCCCCAGTCACGGCCTCCGCCTGGCGCTGCGCCTCGGCCAGCACCGCAGGCGTCATCGGGGTCGGTTGCCACGACTCGTGATAGTCGCCGTCGATCTGGCGGTGGCCGATGGGAGGGCAGAAGCTGGTGCCGCCCACGTGGCGCACGGTCAGGAGGGTGATCTCGTAGTCGAACGGGATGAACTGCTCCACGATGACCTTGTTGGAGGCGCCGCGCGCCCCTTCGATGGCGTACTTGAAGCAGCGCTCCATGTCCCCCGCGTCGCGCAGGACACTCTGGCCTTTGCCCGACGAGCTCATGATCGGCTTCACTACGCAGGGAAGGCCGATGGCGGCGACCGCCTCGCCAAACTCCTCCATGCTGGTGGCGAAACGGTAGGCGGCGGTGGGGAGGCCCAGTTCCTCGGCGGCGAGGCGACGGATCCCCTCGCGGTTCATGGTCAGGTTGGTGGCGCGCGCCGTCGGAACGACGTTGAAGCCTTCCTTCTCCAGCTCCAGGAGGTACTCGGTGTTGATCGCCTCGATCTCCGGCACGATGTAGGCGGGATTTTCCAGGCGTACCACCCGGTCCAGTTCTTCACGGTTCAGCATGTCGATGACATGGCTTCTGTGCGCGACCTGCATCGCCGGCGCATCCGCGTAGCGGTCCACCGCGACCACCTCGATCCCGAACCTCTGGGCCTCGATGGCCACTTCCTTGCCGAGCTCACCCGAGCCCAACAGCATCATCCTCGTCGCACCATTTTTCAGCGGCGTGCCAATCATCTTTTCTCCTGGATATTTAAATTAGCTGACTGCTACTTCGAACTGTTCCTGGTGGAACCCGGGCTTGGCGCGCACGGTGATACGTTTCTTGAAGTTCTTCTCCAGCTCCTCGAGACCGCGACGCTCCTCGTCGTAGAGGAGATCGGCCACCTGCGGGTGCACGGTGAGCATCACCTTGGTGCCGCGGATGTCGAGCATCTCGCGACGCAGCTCGCGGAAGATCTCGTGGCAGACGGTGATCTTGGACTTCACGTAGCCGCGCCCCTCGCAGTACGGGCAGGGCTCACACATCATGCGCCCGAGGCTCTCGCGCACGCGCTTCCTGGTCATCTCCACCAGGCCGAGTTCGGAGATCTTCAGGATGTTGGTCTTGGACTTGTCGCTCTTGAGCGCCTCCTCCAGCGCACCGTAGACCTTCTCGCGGTTCACCTCCTTCTCCATGTCGATGAAGTCGATGATGATGATGCCGCCCAGGTTCCTGAGGCGCAGCTGGTAGGCGATCTCCTTGACCGCTTCCAGGTTGGTCTTGAGGATGGTGTCTTCGAGGTTGTGTTTGCCGACGTAGCGACCGGTGTTGACGTCGATGGCGGTGAGCGCCTCGGTCTGCTCGATGATGATGTAGCCGCCCGATTTCAGCCAGACCTTGCGTCCCAGCGCGCGGCTGATCTCCACCTCGAGGCCGAAGTGGTCGAAGATCGGCTCCTCCTCGTCGTAGAGCTCGATGGAGTACTTCATCTTGGGCATGAAGGTGCTGATGAACTGGACGATCTTGTCGTGCTCGGGCTTGGAATCGACCACGATCCGCTCGACCGACTCGGTAAGGATGTCGCGCACCACCTTCTGGGTCACGTCCAGGTCGGAGTGGATCAGGGTCGGTGCACCCGCCTTGTCCTTCTTCTTGGCGATCTCGTCCCAGAGCTTGGTGAGGTAGTGCAGGTCGGCAACCAGATCCTCCTCGCTCTTTCCTTCCGAGACCGTCCTGACGATGAATCCGCCGCCGACCGGCTTGATGCGGTCGACGATCTCCTTCAGGCGCTCGCGCTCGGCCTCGTCCTCGATGCGGCGGGAGATGCCGACGTGGTCCACGGTCGGCATGTAGACCAGGTGCCGTCCCGGGAGCGAGATGTGGGCGGTGATGCGCGCCCCCTTGGTGCCGATCGGCTCCTTGGAGATCTGCACCAGGAGTTCCTGCCCTTCCTGCAGCAGTTCCTCGATCGGGTGCAGCGGGTGCGGCACCGGCTCCTCACCCTCCTCCGGCTCGATGTAGCTGTCGTACTCGTCCATGGCGTCGAACACGTCCGCCACGTAGAGGAAGGCCGCTTTTTCCAGCCCGATGTCCACGAACGCCGCCTGCATGCCCGGCAGCACCCGGACCACCCTTCCCTTGTAGATGTTGCCGATGATCCCCTTCACCCTGCTCCTCTCGACGTACAGCTCCGCTATGGTGCCGTTCTCGATGAGCGCGATGCGGGTCTCGTGGGAGGTGGTGTTGATGACCAACTCGTTTCCCATGCTAACCCCTTCCTGTATATAAAATTCAAAAACAGATCAAAAAGATGTTCAACGTTCAAGGTTCAACGTTCGACGTCAGTTCTGGTGGCGCCGCATGCGTCCCGACGGCACCAGCAACAAGGTCACGGCCTCAACGCCGGAGCCGATGGACCCGCCGTCACCGAGTCTTGGCGACAGGCAGCGCCCTGGGCGAACGTTGAACGTTGAACCTCCGTTACGGTTTAAAGATGACTTCCAGCTTCTCCAGCCGCGCCTCTTTCAAGGCATCGTTGGGGACACCGAGGATGGCGCCGACGAACTCGACCAGCTTGCCGCGCCCCGCCACCATCTCCAGCGCCCGCCCCTCGACCTTCAGCTCGGCCAGCTCGTGACGCAGGTCGAACTCGGTCGCTTTCCCCTTCTTCTCGCGCTTGACCGGCGACGACTCCAGGGCAAGGAAGGCTGCCGCCTTGGCCTCCAGGTCGACCGCCAACTCCTCGGGAAGCGTCACGCGGTAGCGCACCTTGTCCATGATGACGGACAGCGCCGGTGCGCGCAGGTCGATCTCATCAGCCTCCAGCACCCGCACCCCCTCCGGGAGGGTCGCGTTCAGCGCTTGCTGCAGCTGGGCTGCCGTATATCCGGCATCGACCTCGAAGTCCATGTACTCCGCGTAGGACTCGATGCCGACGGAGAGCGCGGTGGCAAAGGAGAACTTCGGGTGGGGATGGAATCCCTGAGAGAAGCGGATCGGGATGCCGGAGCGCCCCACCGCCCTGGTGAACAGGGTCAGCATCTCCAGGTGGCTCAAGAAACGCATCCGGCCGACCTTCTCGAAACGGATCCGGATCCTCTGCGCGTCTTCGGTCGGCTCCGGGACCATGGCCTGGCTGGCGTAGGTGTCGAAGGGAACCGGCTCGTTGAGCCGCAGTTTTATCTCCTTGAAGTCGCATACCCCGCAGCCGGTGCAGCGATCGAAGCGGCAGTCAGGGGTGGCGGCGCCGATGAGCGATGCCTCGCGCTCCTTGAGCAGGAAGGACTTGGTCACGCCGCAGTCGATGTGATCCCAGGGCAGCACCTCGTCCAGTTCACGGCGCCTGAGGTAGAAGGTGGGATCGATGCCGCAGTTCTCGAAGGCCTGCGCCCATTTGAGGCGATCGAAATGTTCCCACCAGCCATCGAAACGGCAGCCGAGGCGATGCGCTTCAATGAGGAGCTTGGCAAGCCTGCGGTCGCCGCGGGCGAAGACCCCCTCCATGCCGGAGAGAGAGGCATCCTGCCACTTCATGATCAGCTTCTTTTTCTTGAGGGCGTCGCGCAGGTAGCGCTGCTTCTCCACGATCTCGGTTTCGCTGATCTGCGGCTCCCACTGGAACGGGGTGTGCGGCTTGGGCACGAAGCTCGATACGGAGACGTTGACGTCGCCGCCGTTGCCGGCGAATTTCCCCTGCCGCTTCACCTCGCGCGACAGTTCCACGATCCCGTCCACATCCTCCATGGTCTCCGTCGGCAGGCCGATCATGAAGTAGAGCTTGATGAGACGCCACCCGTTACGGTAGACGGAAGCCGCGTTCTCCAGGAGCGCCTGCTCGGTAATCCCCTTGTTGATCACGCTCCTGAGCCGCTCGCTCCCCGCCTCGGGGGCCAAGGTGAAGCCGGTCTTGCGCACCCGGCGGATTTCCTCGGCCATCTCGTCGCTCAAGCTCCCGACCCGCATCGAGGGAAGGGAGACCGCCTTCTTCTGGGCCGAGTAGCGGTCCATGAGCCCTTTCAGCAGCGGGGTCAGGCAGCCATAGTCGCCGGTGGAGAGGGAGAGGAGCGAAATCTCGTCGTAGCCGGTGTTGTGCAGCGCCTCTTCCATGATCGAGAAGACCCGCTCCGGGCTGCGCTCGCGCACAGGCCGATAAATATACCCTGCCTGGCAGAACCTGCAACCCCTCGTACAGCCACGGGAAATCTCCACGCTGACCCGGTCGTGCACCGTCTTCAGGAACGGCACGATGGGAGAGGTCGGGTAATAGGCGGTCTCCAGGTCGGCGACGAAACGCCGGCGCACGCTCTGGTACCACTCCTTCCTGGGAGCGATGGCGGCGATCCTGCCATCGTCGTGATAGTTCACCTCGAACAGGGAGGGGACGTAGACCCCCTCGATCCGTGCCAGGCGTTCCAGGAGTTCCGCCTTGGCAATGCCCTGCTCTTTCGCGGCCCGCACGCAGTCGGCCAGTTCGATGACCGCTTCCTCGCCGTCGCCGATCAGGAAGGCGTCGAAGAAGTCGGCCAGCGGTTCCGGATTGTAGGCGCAGGGGCCGCCGGCGATGACCAGCGGATACCCCTCGGGCCGGTCGCAGGCGAGCAGCGGGATCCCGGAGAGATCCAGCATGTTCAGGATGTTGGTGTAGGAAAGCTCGTACTGCAGGGTGAAACCGAGGATGTCGGCCTGCGCCAGGGGCGTTCCTGCCTCCAGCGTGACCAGGGGCTTGGCCTCGGCGCGCAGCGACTCCTCGAGGTCGGGCCACGGCGCGTAGGCGCGCTCGGGCATGACCCACGGCACTCCTTTCAGGACGCCGTAGAGGACCTGCAGCCCGAGATGACTCATCCCTATCTCATATACGTCAGGGAAGGCGAGCACAAAGCGGAGCGCTCCTTCCCGGTCGGCAACTGTTCCCATCTCCCCACCCATGTAGCGGGCGGGTTTTTCCACTGACAAAAGTATGTTATTGCTCAAAAATCCCCCATATAGCCCGGCTCAGCCGTGACCGGCCATAATAACAAAATATTGGAAGCGCTGGCAAGCAATATACCCTCGGCTACAGGACGGCTCTCCACGAACCATACCGCATATGCGGTACTCATTGGAGCATATGCGGCGGCATTATCATGAGAGTCCGCAGCCACCCTACTGCCGCCACACCGTTTTTCAACTGTTTACGCTTATAATGAGAGATTGGCACGCAACCTGCTCTGTGTCGGGTACCAACCCATTTTGCAAAAGGAGAATTACCATGAAAAAAGTTCTGTCCTCCGTAGTTGCTGCTCTTGTTGCTGTTGCTTTCGCTGGTGTTGTTTTCGCTGCTGACGCTGCTCCGGCTGCTGCTCCGGCTGCAGAGGCTAAGAAAGAAGAGAAAGCTCCGGCTAAGAAAGCTGCTCCGAAGAAGAAAAAAGCTGCTAAGAAAGCCGCTGCTAAGAAAGAAGAGAAGAAAGAAGAAGCTCCGGCTGCTGCTCCGGCTGCAAAGTAATTTCCCCTTAACGGGTAATTGCGAAAGGCCGCATCTCACGATGCGGCCTTTTTTTATTCCCTTATTTGCGATGCCAATACGGTAAGTCCCTCTCCCCCCGGGAGAGGGTGCCCGTAGGGCGGGTGAGGGCTGGGGCCCGCAAGGTAGCTCGTCGCCAATTGCATCGCCCTCACCCCTGCCCCTCTCCCGGAGGGCGAGGGGATACTGCTACGCCACTTTCGTGGCCGGGCAAAAAAAAGATCCAAGGGTTCCGGCTGCGGAACGTGCCTTGGATCTTTTTTGCGTTTCGGAGCAGCGGTGCCCGGTCCGCCTATTCCTTCTGCCAGGCGTAGGCCGGATCGAGGTAGGGGGCGTAGAAGCCGGGGTAGGCCAGGAAGAAGGTGGCTGTCTCACCGACACCCGATGCCGTACGCACCAGCGTCATCCCTATCCCTTTCAGCGGACCGACGGTGACGCACTTGGCCGCCCCTTCTTCCTTGCAGGTGATGTAAATCTGCTTCGGGAGTTCCAACCACCCGGTCGCGATATTGGCGACACCACGAGCCAGTTTGTTGGCCATGCCGTCCACCACCTCTTGCGGCGAGGCGGTATCGATGGTCTGCATCTCGGCGGCACGCCCTTTTTCTGCTGTGAGCACCAGGGCCAGCGCCAGTATGGCCAGAACGACAAACTTCTTCTGCATCATCTACTCTCCCTTGCCCTGAGCTGGTTGCGCCTCGCTCTGGCCTCTCGGTTCGACCCTTTTTTCTTCCCACCCTTCCCAGACGAATTCCGGGGTGATCAGGGGATCGTAGTAGCCGGGCTGGGGTACCGCGAAAAAGACGGTCTCGGTCAGGCCGGTCAGCAGGCGGTAGAAGGCCATGCCCGCGCCTTTCAGGGGGCCGACCACGTAGCCGATGCCGCCGCGGTCCCGCACCATCAGGTAGGACTGTTTGGGCACCTCGACCACGGAGGTCACCGTGTTGGTCACGCCGCGAACCAGCTTGAACGCCATCTTCTCGGCAATCGCCTCAGGTTGCTGACCTTCCAAAGCAAACGAAGAGGTAGCAAAAACCATGAGCAGCAACAGAGATAACAAGGTCGCCTTGATACGCATGTCGACTCCTTTTTGAGCTACATGTCGATAAATGCTATGTTCTTGTAGCATAGATGGCTTTCATTGGCAAGACAGCACTACCTCTGTCATTGCTGAGGACAGTAACAAAAAAGGCGCGGTTGGAAAAACCGCGCCTTTTCTTCATTCAATGTCTGGTGTGGATGTTACTTCTTGCCGTGTTTCTTGGCGAGATATTCGGCGACGCCGCTGGTGGAAGCCTTCATGGACTCCTCACCTTCCTGCCAGTTGGCGGGGCAGACTTCACCGCCGTGGGTCTCGACGAACTGGAGCGCGTCCAGCATCCTGAGCGCCTCGCCGACGCTGCGGCCCAGCGGCAGGTCGTTGATGACGGCGTGGCGTATAACGCCCTTGGTATCGATGAGGAAGAGCCCGCGCAGCGCGACCGACTCGTTCAGCAGGATCCCGTAGCTCCTGGCGATGGACTTGTCGAGGTCCTCGACCAGCGGGTACTGCACGTTGCCGATGCCGCCGTTTTCCACCGCGGTGTTCTTCCAGGCCAGGTGAGTGAACCTGGAGTCTACCGAGACGCCGATCACTTCGCAGTTCTTCTCCTTGAATTCCGCCACCCTCTTGTCGAAGGCGAGGATTTCGGAGGGGCAAACGAAGGTGAAGTCGAGCGGGTAGAAAAAGAGGACGACGTACTTGCCGCGATATTTGGACAGAGTGAGCTCTGCGAAGGAGTTATCGGGCAGTACCGCCTGTGCAGTAAAATCGGGCGCTTCCTTAGTCACCAAGGTAGTAAGACTCATAGGTTCTGTTCTCCTTTCGGCTGATTGGGATTCTAATGGGAGCAACTGTACCAGCGGTCCAATCCCGTGTCAATCAAAAAAGATAAAAAGCGTCCTATTTGTCCTTTGGGCCTTTCGGAAGGCCCGATTTCCTCCTACGCGTGTCTCTTAGCGCTCCACTATTTCGCCGCGAATACTGACAGTTACCTCACGGAACGGGATCTCCATGCCCGAAGCCGCCAGGGCCTGGCGCGCCGCCATCACGATGCCGCCGCAGCAGGGGACTTCCATCCTGAGGACGGTAATGCCCTTGATGCCGGAGACGCGGAACAACTCGGTCAGCTTGGCCAGGTAGGCGTTGTTGTCATCCAGCTTCGGGCAGCCGACCACCACCGCCTTGCCGGCGAGGAAGTCCTGGTGGTAGTTCGCGTAGGCGAAGGGGACGCAGTCCGCGGTGATGAGCAGTTCGGCATCCTTGAAGTAAGGCGCCGTTACCGGGACCAGGTGCAGCTGCACCGGCCACTGGGCCAACTGGCTCTGGATCGACCCGGTCGTCGCTGCCGGAGCCGACGGGGCCGGTGCGAAGCTCTGGACGCGGGAGCCCGGGCAGCCGCCGCCATGCCCATGCCCATGCCCATGCCCATGCCCATGGCCGTGGCCATGGCCGTGGCCGTGGGTTGCCGGCGCCGCGCCGTGCGCGCTCAGATGCTTTTCGACGGCGGCCTCGTCAAACTCGTCGGCTTCGCGCTCGATAATGGTGATGGCGTCCTGCGGGCACTCGCCCAGACAGGCGCCCAAGCCGTCGCACAGGTTGTCCGCCGCGATCTGGGCCTTGCCGTCCACGATCTTGATCGCGCCTTCCGCGCAAGAGGGAACGCAAAGCCCGCAGCCGTCGCACTTGTCTTGGTCTATGTGCACGATTTTCCTGATCATCTTAACCCCCTAAAGTCCGTTCTACGTTCTATGTTCTACGTTCTAAGTTAAAAGCAAAAGCTGACTGTTGCTGTGGTCCTGAGTTCATACTCCAGGTTCTAACGTAGAACGTAGAACCTAGAACGTAGAACCGCCGTTAAAAAAAGTAGTGCCAGAGCAGATCGAGGCGGCCGCGCAGCATCAGGTGCTTGCCGGAATAGGCCATGATCTCGCGGACCTTGGCGCGCTGCGCCTTGCCGTAGCAGTGTACGTGACAATGCTTGCAGGTCGGCTTGGGATCGAGCGGGCATTTTTCCCGCTTCAGCTTGGCATAAGCCAACAGTTCGGAGCACTCCTCACAAAGCACGCCCTTCGGACTTTTATGCTTGCTCCGGCAGTAGCAGCCGATGAAGGTTTCCAGAATCCGAATGTCTTTTTCCTGTTTCGCTTGCTTTTCCATGCTCGCCACCATAGCAGAACAAATCCACAGAAGTCATGACCAAAGTCAATAAAATCAACTCCGCACCCTTTGCCTTTGCGGCGGTTTTATGCTACTTTCCCGCGAATGAACACTAACATGGAAAAAGTCATCATCCCGCGTGGAGAGCATTCCATCTCTCGCTCGCTGCTCAGCCCCAATGGCGTCAAGGTGCTCTACAAGCTCAGGGAGCACGGCTTCATCGCCTACCTGGTAGGCGGCGGCGTCAGGGACCTGCTCCTGGGACGTGAGCCCAAGGATTTCGACGTCGTCACCGACGCCACGCCCAACCAGCTCAAGAAGCTGTTCCGCAACTGCCGCCTGATCGGCCGCCGCTTCCGCCTCGCCCACATCCATTTCCACGACGAGATCATAGAGGTCGCCACCTTCCGCTCCACCGTCGATGCGGCCGAGGCCGCCCTCGAGGAAGTTGCCGAGGTTGCTCCCGAAGAGCCCGGCGAGGCTGCTGCCGAGGCTGAGCAGCTCGAAGAGGAGCGTGACCGGAGACGCCGCCGGCACCACCATGGCCCGCCCATCCTGAAGAGCGAAGACGGCATGGTGCTCAGGGACAACGTCTTCGGCACCCCCGAAGAGGACGCTGTCCGCCGCGACTTCACCGTCAACGCCCTGTTCTACAACATCGCCGACTTCTCCATCATCGATCATGTCGGCGGCATGGAGGATCTGAAAAACGGGCTGATCCGCACCATCGGCGACCCCATGGTCCGCTTCACCGAAGACCCGGTGCGCATGATCCGGGCCATCCGTTTCGCTTCCATGCTCGGCTTCAACATCGAGCCGCGCACCGAGGCCGCCATCGAGGCATTGTGCGGCACCATCAACAAGGCGACCCCGCCGCGCCTCTACGAGGAGGTGCTGAAGCTGCTGCTCATGGGCGCCGGGGAACGTACCTACCAGATGATGCGCCACAGCGGACTGTTCGAGCCCCTCTTCCCCCACTTTGACGCCTGGCTGTCCCGCGAATCGGACTGCTATCCCCACGTCCGCGTCGGCAAGGCGTTGGAATGGGCGGATGACCAGATCGGGCAAGGAATCGCCGTCACCCCCCCGCTGTTGATTGCGTTGATGTTTGGGGAGTACCTGGAGGAGAAGGTAGCCCAGTTCCGCGACGAGGGGCTTCCCCCGCAGCAGGCGACCGATGCCGCGGTGGCCGCCTTCGCCGGCGAACTCGCTCCGACCGTCTCGGTCCCCAACCGGGTGCTGGTGGCGGTACGTGACATCCTCAACATGCAGCATCGCTTCCAGAAGACGCCGGGGCGCAACGGCCGCGGCGTGGTGGCGCGGCTCGGCTTCCGCGACGCGCTCCAGTACCTGCGTTTCATGGAGCAGCTCACGCCGCCCAAGCGCTCGCTGGCAGATTGGTGGGAGCGCTTCGCCGCGCAGCAGGCGGAGGGAGTGGAAGCCGCGCCGCAGCCGAAAGGTGAGGCGGCAGCCGCCGAGGGTGCGAAGAAAAAGCGGCGCCGGAGAAGGCGGCGCCGGAAACCCGGAGGAGCGCCGGAATAAGGATTTCCCCCCTCCCCAGCCCTCCCCCTCCGGGGGCGGGAGCAGAAAAAGCCCCTCACCCGTACCACCGGTTCGAGGGGCTTTTTGCTTTATGCGCCGCAGCCGTCCGCAATCCCCTCTCCCTCCGGGAGAGGGTTAGGGTGAGGGGATTTCCTTGCTAGCACCGCCCTCACCCGCCCTTCGGGCACCCTCTCCCAGAGGGAGAGGGGACCAGGGTCGGTTCGATTGCCAAGCTTCTGCTGTCAACTGCCTTTCGTTATTTCCGCCACTTCCAGCCTCTTGATCTTGTCGCGCAACTCCGCCGCCCGCTCGAACTCCTGGGCCTTGGCCGCAGCCAGCATCTCCTTCTTCAACCGTTTCAGGGTCTTCTCCAGGTCCTTCGGGTTGAGGAAATCCTCGCCCTTCACCGGGACGGTGACATAGTCCTTCTCCTCGGGGGCCTGCAGCACGTTGGCGATCAGCCTCTTCACGCTCTCGGGCGTGATGCCGTGCTCCAGGTTGTAGGCCTGCTGCAGTTCGCGGCGCCGGATGGTCTCGTCGATGGCGTCTTTCATGGACCCGGTTATCTTGTCCGCGTACATGAGCACCCGCCCGGACACGTTCCTCGCGGCGCGGCCGCAGGTCTGGATCAGGGAGCGGGTCGAGCGCAGGAACCCTTCCTTGTCGGCGTCGAGGATGGCGACCAGGGACACCTCGGGGAGGTCCAGCCCCTCGCGCAGCAGGTTGATACCCACCAGCACGTCGAACTCGCCCAGCCGCAGGTCGCGCAGGATCTCCATGCGCTGGAAGGTATCGATGTCGGAGTGCAGGTAGCGCACGCGGATGCCAAGCTCGCGGTAGTAGTCGGTGAGTTCCTCCGCCATCCTCTTGGTGAGCGTGGTGACCAGGACGCGCTCGTCCCGCTCGGAGGTGAGCCTGACCTCGTGCAGCAGGTCGTCCACCTGCCCCGCCGCGGGACGCACCTCGATCACCGGGTCGATGAGGCCGGTGGGGCGGATCAACTGCTCCACCACGACGCCCCCCGACATCTTCAGCTCGTGCTCCGCGGGGGTCGCCGAGACGTAGATGGCCTGGTTCAGCTTCCTGCTGAACTCCTGGAAGGTGAGCGGCCGGTTGTCCAGGGCCGAGGGGAGCCGGAATCCGAAGTTGACCAGGGTTTCCTTGCGGCTGCGGTCGCCGCGGTACATCCCGCCGACCTGGGAGACCGTGATGTGGGACTCGTCCACCACCAGCAGGAAGTCGTCGGGGAAGTAGTCGATCAGGGTGTAGGGCGGCTCCCCCGCCCGGCGCCCGTCGAAATGCCGGGAGTAGTTCTCGATCCCCTGGCAAAAGCCCATCTGCTCCATCATCTCGATGTCGAAGAAGGTGCGCTGCTCGATGCGCTGCGCCTCCAGGAGCATGTTCTGCTCCTTGAAGTAGCGGATACGCTCCTCCAACTCGAGCCGGATCTGCTCGACGGCCCGCTCCAGGGTCTGGCGGCTCGCCACGTAGTGCGACGCCGGGTAGATGGCGAAGCGCGGCAGTTTCTGCAGCTGCACACCGCGCAGGGGGTCGATCTCGGAGATGGTCTCCACGGTGTCGCCCCAGAACTCGATCCGGATTGCCCGTTCGTCGTCGTGCGCCGGGAACACCTCGACGGTGTCGCCGCGCACCCGGAAGCTGCCGCGGTGGAAGTCCACGTCGTTTCTTTCGTACTGGATCTCCACCAGCCGTTTCAACAGCTCGTCACGCCCGAGGTCGTCCCCCTCGCGTACCCGGATCTGCATCTCCTGGTACGATTCGGGCGAACCGATGCCGTAGATGCAGGAAACCGAGGCGACGATGATCACGTCGCGCCGGGTCAACAGGCTCCTGGTGGCGGCATGGCGGAACTTGTCGATCTCGTCGTTGATCGAGGAGTCTTTTTCGATGAAGGTGTCCGAGGAGGGGATGTAGGCTTCGGGCTGGTAGTAATCGTAATAGGAAACGAAGTACTCTACGGCGTTGTTGGGGAACAGCTCCTTGAATTCTCCGTAGAGCTGTGCCGCCAGGGTCTTGTTGGGGGCGAGCACCAGGGCGGGGCGGTTGCACCTGGCGATCACCTGCGCCATGGTGAAGGTCTTGCCGGAGCCGGTGACCCCGAGCAGGACCTGGTGCTGGTCGCCGCGCAGCACCCCTTCGGAAAGTTCTTCGATGGCGCGGGGCTGGTCGCCCCGCGCCTGGAAACCAGTAACCAGTTCGAATTTGTCCATGCGCAGGATATTAACAGTATGGGGTGCGCCTTGGCAACAGGGGCGTCAGGCCGCGGCGCAGGTCCGGTGCGGCGGGAGCTGGTTCACACTCAGCCAGTAGTTCATCACCTGCTTCATGTTTTCGCAGAACTGGCTGTAGTCCACCGGCTTGCGGATGTAGCTGTTGGCGCCCAGACGGTAGCTGTCCAGGATATCCTGCTCCTCGGTGGAAGAGGTGAACACGATCACGGGAATGGAGCGGGTCTTCGCCTCCTCCCTCATGCGGCGCAGCACCTCCAGCCCGTTGACCTTGGGGAGCTTCAGGTCGAGCAGAACCAGCAGTGGGGTCGGGGTCGACTCGCCGCCGTTGCGCCCGGTGCCGAACAGGTGGTCCAGCGCCTCGGCGCCATCGCGCGCCACCACGATGCCGTACGGCATGTGCTTGCGTATCGCCCTAAGGGTCAGAGCCTCGTCATCAGGATTGTCCTCGACCAGCAGGATCATCTTGTTCATCTGAGTCCTCCTTGTTAGAGAGATAGAGGGAGAAAGTTAACAAATTTCCAACGCGTTTACAATAATATTTTAATAATTTTATTCTTAGCCCCACCTTAATCGGAACTGTTGATTTTTCCGACGCCCCTGTGCGATACTGCAGCATCTTACGCAACTCAACAAAGGGAGGTCACATGTTTGGATTCGGCATGCCGGAGCTCATTATTATCCTCGTGATCGTGCTCGTGGTGTTCGGTGCCGGCCGGCTCCCGGAGATCGGCGGCGCGCTCGGCAAGAGCATCAGGAACTTCAAGAAGGCTTCCAGCGGCAAGGATGAAATTGAGATTAAAGCCGGCCGCCCTGATGACGATAAGAAAGGGAGCTAGCTCCAGCTAATTAGTTTTGCGTCTCGTCGTTTCCGAGGTCCCCGCTGCAGCTTGCGGGGACCTTTTGTTTTTTTTTTGCGGCCAACGGCAGGACAGGCAGTCACAGCGGAAAGATCATGAGAAAACATCACAAGGACGCAGCCCCCCACGGCGCCGGACAGATCGTCGAGCTGCTGGTCGCCACCGGCGTCATCACCACGCAGCAACTCCTCTACGCCCAACGTGTGCACGGGAAGTTGCAGTCCACCAAAACGCTGATCGACGTGCTCCAGGAACTGGAGTACATCCGGCGCGAGGACGTGGTGCGTACCTTGCGCGAGAACAGCCTCTCCATCCGGATCGGGGACCTGCTGGTCGAGCTCGGCTACCTGAAGCAGAGCGAGCTGCTCACGGCGCTCAACCTGCAGAAGGAGGGGGGCACCCCGCGCAAGATGCTCGGCGACATCATCGTCGAGAAGGGGTTCATCGAGGAGCGCCGGCTGACCGAGGTGCTCTCCTTCCAGCTCGGCTTCCCGATGGCGGAGCTGGAGTTCCGCAAGCTGGACCGCAAGCTCTTCGCCAAGGCCCCCTTCGAGGTGTTCCGGGACGAGCTTTTCGTCCCGTACGCCGTGGACGACGAGGGGGCGACGCTGGTCGCCTTCGCCAACCCGCTGGAGAAGTACTCGCGCCTCTCCGCGGAGAAGATCTTCGGCAGGAACGTGAAGCCGGCGATCGCCACCCGTACCGCCATCCTCTCCGCCATCGCCGCCGCCCAGAAAACGGCCGGCGACGACGCCGTGGTGCCCGACGAGACCACCGTCGTGGGCATGATCAACAAGCTCTTCGACGACGCCATGACCATGGGGGCCAGCGACATCCACATCGAGCCGCTCAGGGACCGGCTGCGCATACGGCTGCGCCACGACGGGGTCATGATGCCGCACATGGAGCTGTCGCTCGACCTGGCGCCGCAGCTTTCCTCGCGCATCAAGGTCATGGCCCAGGCCGACATCGCCGAGAAGAGGCGCCACCAGGACGGGCGCATCATCTACGAGAGCCGGCTGCACGGCTTCAACCTCGACATGCGCGTCTCCGTCTACATCACCATCTTCGGCGAAAAGATCGTGCTGCGCCTTTTGAACAAGAAGGAGGCCATCCTCGAGGTGTCGCAGATCGGCATGGCGCCGCGCATGCTCAAGCAGTTCATGGAAGACGCCCTGGACACCCCGTCCGGCGTCATGATCATCACCGGCCCCACCGGCAGCGGCAAGACCTCGACCCTTTACGGCTGCGTCAGCCACCTGAACAACATCAACACCAGCATCATCACCGCCGAGGACCCGGTGGAGTACGTCATCGAGGGGGTGGCCCAGTGCTCCATCAACCAGAAGATCGGGGTGACCTTCGACGAGACCCTGCGCCACATGGTGCGCCAGGATCCGGACGTGATCGTGCTGGGCGAGATCCGCGACAACTTCTCCGCCGAGACCGCCATCCAGGCCGCGCTTACCGGCCACAAGGTGCTCACCACCTTCCACACCGAAGACAGCATCGGCGGCCTTTTGCGCCTGATGAACATGCAGATCGAGTCGTTCCTGATCTCCTCCACCGTGGTCTGCGTCGTCGCCCAGCGCCTGCTGCGCCTGGTCTGCAACGACTGCGCGGAGCCCTACATTCCCGCACCGGCTGAGTACGGCCGCATGGGGATGTCGGCCAAGGACCTGGCCGGCGCCAACTTCCGCGCCGGACGGGGCTGCACCAACTGCCGCTTCACCGGGTTCAAGGGGAGAAGCGCCGTCTTCGAGCTGTTGATCCTCAACGAGCCGGTGAAGGAGGCGATCCTGCAGAACAGGTCCTCCGCCGAGATCCGCAGGCTGAGCATGGAGACTTCGGGGCTGGTGACCCTGTTCGAGGACGGCCTGGTGAAGGCAGCCAACGGGCTGATTTCGCTCCAGGAGGTGCTGCGCGACCTCCCCCGCATCGGGTCGCCCAGGCCGCTCATGGAACTGCGGCGCCTCCTGGGCTATTGAGGGAAACAGCGATGCACACGGCAAGGAGAGCAGCTGACATGAACCAGCAAGCCTCGATAGTTGAGGTGATCAAGGCCCGGCTCGCTGAGGGACGCCTCAGCATCCCGGTCTTCCACGCCGTAGCCGTCAGGCTGCAACAGGCGCTGGCCCGCCCCGATTTCGACATCAAGGAGGTGCATCAGCTCCTGAACGCCGACCCCGGCATTGCCACCGGCGTCCTCAGGGCGGCCAACTCCGCCTTCTACGCCGGGCTCACCAAGGTGAGCACCATCAGGGAGGCGATCATCAGGCTGGGCGCCAACGAGGTGGCCAACCTGGCCATGGCCACCACGCAGCAGGACCTGTACCGCTCCAACGACACGCGCTACAACGCGGTGATGCAGACGCTCTGGAAGCATTCTTTCTCGTGTGCGGTGGGGAGCAAGTGGCTGGCGCAAAAGGTGGGATTCGCAGCACAGGCCCAGGAAGCCTTCTTGGGGGGACTGCTGCACGACCTGGGCAAACTGTTCCTGCTGAAGTGCATGGAGGAGGTGTGCCGCGAGCAGCATTTCAACGCGGTGACCAGCCAGGCGGTGCTGAGGGAGGTGCTCGCGACGCTGCACGTGGAGCAGGGATACCAGCTCATGGTGCAGTGGCAGATGCCGCAGGTCTACTGCGACATCGTGGCCGGGCACCAGCAGGAGCGCTGGGACCAGGGCAACGTGCTTTTGGCCATGGTGCGCCTGGCGAACCTGGCGTGCCGCAAGTTGGGCATCGGTTTGAACCGCGATCCGTCGGTCCTGCTCTTTGCCTCGGGCGAGGCACAGGTGCTGGGTCTCAAGGAGACCGCCCTGGCGGAACTGGAGATCGTCATCGAGGACGCACTAGCCGTCCCCATTTCAGGTGAATAAACATGCGGCGGCACAGCTTCAGTGCAGCCACCGCTTGAGCAGCTCCGGATTGAGCGGTTTGGGCAGGACGGCCAGCACGCCCAGGCTCTTGCACTGCTCTATGTCCTTGGGATCTTCAGAGGAGGAGAGTGCGAACACCTTGAGGGCCTTGGTGCGATCGTCGCTGCGCAACCGCCGCAGTACCCCGACGCCGTCGATCTTGGGCAGCTTCATGTCCAGCAGTACGAAGTTGGGTTCACGGTGCTCACCCCAGCCGTTCCCCTCTCCCAGTAGCATCCCCAACGCCTCAGCCCCGTCGCGCGCAACCGCGACCTTGTCGTAGCCCGCTTTTTTCAGGGCCCGCAAGGCGAGTTCTTCGCAATTGCTGTTATCTTCGACCAACAAAATCTCAGCTTCTTGCATAGCGCCTCCCACTTCTGCGGTTCAGGGTCCTTTTACTGTCAACTGCCTCGGTGATTCGACGGTTATTCCGTGTACTTTATTAGCACATTTTTAACATCAATTTTTATAAGACCATCGTTATTTCCGCTGCAGCGCAGCTTCCCGCTCATTTTGCCCACTTCCAACTCCGGCACGATGCCTGACTGTCAAAGCGGTGATTTCACCGTAACTGCAGCACTCATAGCGACGAGAGAGCCAAGGTTTTTGAGAGCAGTGAATTCGACTGTGACAGTGCCGGATGAATCCTCTGAGCTAGGCATAATTTTATATCATACATTAACTCACACACAAGTAGGAAATTTCGAAAGTCATACAAAAAAGGCGCCGCCCCAGTGAGTTCACACCGGCGCGGCGCCCTTGTTATCTGCTGCGGTCGATGCTATCCCTCGACCGGCGCTCCCCGTGAGGGCTTGCGTCCCTCCCGCTTGCTCCTTTGGAAGGCGAGGGCTATTTCGTGCTGCTGCTCCTTGCCGAGGGCTTTGCGGGCCATCTTGAAGATCTCTTTCTCCTCTTCCTGCATGTGGTGCTCCACGATCTCGCTGAGCACCTGGAGCTTGGCCATCCAGCGCTCGTCATCCACCGCCAGGGCCTGGAAGGTCCCCAGCATGGTCTTCGCCACCTGGTGCTCTTCGAAAGCCTGCAGCACCTTGTCGCGCATCTCCTCGTTCTGCTCCAGGACGCTGTAGAAGAAGCGCTCCTCCCCTTCCATGTGCAGTTCGAGCTCTTCCTCCAGTTGGGCGAAGAGCTTCTGCAGGGAGGCGATATCCTTCTTGCCGGCCTTCGCCGCCTTGTCGAAAAGGTAGCGTGCCTTTTCGTGGTCCTGTTTCAGCACGTCGAAGATGGTCATCTCCGCACGGCTGTGCGATTCGCTCGTCTTCTGGCTCGTGGGCATCTGGCTTCTCCTTTAGGCGCCGCAGTACCCGGCGCCGATACATGTAGGGGCGAACTTACGTTCGCCCCCGCGTTGCAACTTCCAGATTTTCATTTCGTTCCTAGGCCATACCCCTCGGCTTGGGTTTGTCGGAGCTGGCGAAGTCCGCCTTGGACTCGCCCTCGGCCCCGATGTCGGTCGCGCCGGTCTGCTTCAGGATCTCGATGGCGCGCTTTTTCCAGTCCGCGTTGTCGCAGTGCACCGAAAGGAGGATGCCCCCTTCCTTGACGCGGCCTTCATAGCGCTTGGCCTCGTACTCCGGGATGCCCATGCCGATGAGCGCCCCGGCGACGCCGCCGATGACCCCGCCAGCGCCCACACCGGCCAGCGCCGCGACGATCGGCCCTGCTGCGATGAAGGGGCCGACCCCGGGGATGGCCAGGGCACCGATGCCGGAGAGCCACCCCAGTGCCCCGCCGATCACCGCGCCGGTCCCTGCGCCCGCCGTCGAGCCTTCCGGGACCTTGGTGTGTTTCTCGTGGGCGAAGTCCTTGGTGCCGACGTTCTCGGAGAACAGGACCGAGATGTCGGTGTTACGGAAGTCCGCCGCGCGCAGCGAATCGACTGCCTGTTCAACGCTGTCGCGGCTGCGGTAGATGCCGAAAACTGCCGTGTTCTTTGCCATGTCTGGCCTCCTTTTCCTGGTACTGCATGATTGCGGTGCCCGCTTATTTCTTCTTCGGAGGCTCAGGCACCTTGGCTCCCTTCTCGCGCGCCTCCGAAAGACCGATGGCTACGGCCTGTTTGCGGTCGGTGACCTTCTTGCCGCTGCCACCGCTCTTCAGTTCCCCTTTCTTGAACTTGTCCATCACCTCGTGCACCGTTTCCTGCGCCTTCTTCCCGTACTTGGCCATCACGCTTTCCTCCCCGTCCCTTCACGCTGCTAGATGCGTCCCAGGAGTACCAGGATCAGCAGGATGAGCAGGACCAGTCCCAAGCCGCCGCTTGGGTAGTATCCCCACCCGGCGCTGTAAGGCCAAGTTGGGAGTGAACCGATGAGCAGCAAGATCACGATGATAAGCAGTATCAACCTCATGACTTCCTCCTTTTCCCCTGGAAATCTGCTGCGGTTGCATCACTTGCGTTTCCCCAGTGCGTCGACGTTCCTCTCGAAGGTGGGCAGGATCGCCTTGATGAATGCGTTTTTGATCAGTTCCACCACGACCTGCCAGGTGCTGGTCTTGGGATTCTTCAGCGGGCCGGAAATGTCCGCCTTGGTGGCCACCTGGTCACGGGGCTTGTTTTCCAGCAGTTTCGCTACCCCCCCGACCAGCATCTCGTACACCCTGTGGAAGAACCCCTTGTTCTTGTCCTGGCGCCGGTCATAGACCTTCATGTCCTTGAAGAAGGGCTTGATGTAGCCGTCCACCCTGTTGTTCTTCACGTGCAGCTCCGTCACCAGCGAAAAGGTGCCGGCGGTGACGTCGAAGTTGCCGTAGCTGCGCAACAGGTCGTTCAGCGAAACCAACTGGGTGTTGTCGATTTTCAGGTACAGGTCGAGGTCCGGCCCCTTGTCTTCGGGACGGAAGGTGGCGGTGGCCTGGGTGGCGCCGCTCCCCATGAATCTGCCGGAGAGCCTCGCCTTGGCCGGTCCCTTGGAAAACTGGTTGGAGAAGTTGTCCAGGTAGAGGTTGGCGTCCGACAGGAACAGGCGGACTTTTCTGCCCCCGTAGGTGTTGATGAAGCCGACGTTGGACTCGGTCAGGCTGAAGTGCTCGATGGTGAGGATGAGGTCGGGCTTGTTGCTGACCTCCTTGGCCGCCTCCTTCACCTTCTCCGCCCTTCTCGCTTCAGCGCGCGCCGTCTGCACGGTATGGATGTAGTCGAGCTTCACGCCGTGGATGCTGAGCTTTTTGAGCCGGACCGTTTGCACCTTGCGGCCGTACTCCACGTTGCCGCTCGCACTCAGGACGCCCCCCTCGATCCTGACGTTGGAGCGGGCGGCCATAGGCGCGAAGTAGGCGATGGGGACCTTGGCCAGTTCGATGGCGGCCTTCACTGCGGGCGTCGGTTCCGCCAGAAAGTTCGCCCTCCCTTCCACGGTGCCGTGCCCGCTGCCGAAGATGTCGGTCTCCAGGCGGAAGTCGGACGGGTACACCTTGTCGGGCAGATGTATGTTGCGGATGTTGTTGGCGGTCAGGCTCAGGCCGGAGAGTTTCAGCGGCCGCTTGGGGTCCTGGTCGATGTAGGTGAGGCTGCCGTCGGTGATCTTCAAGAGGTTGATCTTCAGAGGGTAAATTGCCTCGAAGGCCTGTTGCCATCCCTTTTGTTTCATGGGGACCTTGCTGGCCGCCTCGGCTTTGAGTTGCAGCAGGTTGACGTGGACCTTGGGCCCGTCCACCCGCATGTCGCCGACCAGCTTGCCGGACAGGATCTCGCGCCACTGCACGCTCGCCCTGAGGTAGGGGAACTCGGCCACCGGCGGCTGGGGGTGCGCCTCCTGGGAGATGGTCAATCCTTTCAGGGTGATGGAAAGGCCGATCAGGCTGAAGTGCAGCTTGGGGAGCCGTACCTTGTACCCCTTGAGGCTCTGGTTCATGCGCCGTTCCGTGGTGCGCCGCAGCGGCTCGTCGATGAAGAAGCTGGCGATGAAGACGATCAGCACCAGGGAGACCACGATCCCCACGATCCAGAGCAGCACCTTGGGGACCCTTACCCCGCGGTCGGTGCCACGCAACGCCGGTTCGCTCGGTTCAACCATAACGATCTCCAGAGGTTACGGGTGAAGGCCTAATACAAGATGAAAACACGCTAATAAATGTATGCGTTGCGCCTGCTTTGTCAATCACGACAGCCGCTTTAAGCCCGACCGCCACCGCAAAAAAGAGCCTGATTAGCTACAATCTTCCGCTAATGCCCTCTCCCTCTGGGAGAGGGTGCCCGAAGGGCGGGTGAGGGAGGTGCCACGAAGCGGGATCATTGCCTATTGCAGCGCCCTCACCCCAGCCCTCTCCCGGAGGGAGAGGGGGGATGGGCATCGTGGCGGAAGATCATCGCTAGTCAGGAGAATGAGTAAGGTTGCATGTGGGCCAACGCCCGGCGGGGCCGGCGCTACATCTGGATGTGGTTGGTCGCACTCCGGCAATAATGGTAAAATGCGAGCTGTGCCTGAATAAGTCGGCAACGAAAGGTCTGCGACCGAGGAGGTTAACGATGAGAGCGATGTGGTCGGGTTCGATAAGCTTCGGCTTGGTGAACATCCCGGTGAAACTTTACAGCGGCTCGCAGAGCAACTCGCTCGATCTGGACATGCTGCGCAAGAACGACCTCTGCCCGATCAAGTACCTGCGGGTTTGCAAGACCGACAACAAGGAAGTCCCCTACGAGGAGATCGTCAAGGGCTATGAGTACAGTGACGGTGAGTACATCGTGCTGACCGACCAGGATTTCGAGAACGCGAGTCTGGAAAAGACGCACCTGATCGACATCGTGGACTTCATCGACGAGAAGGAGATCGACACCCGTTACTTCGAGAAGCCGTACTACCTGGAGCCGGACAAGAGCGGACCCAAGGCGTATGCGCTGCTCAGGGAGGCGTTGAAGCGCTCGGGCAAGGTGGGGGTCGCCTACTACGTGCTGAGAAACCGCGGCAGCCTCGGCATCGTCCGTCCGCTGGACGACCTGCTGGTTTTGAACCAGATCCGGTACGCCGCAGAGGTGCGTGACGCCTCCGACCTGAAGCTCCCGGGCAACGAGCAGGTGCGGGAGCAGGAGGTCAGCCTGGCGCTCTCCCTGATCGACCAGCTGACCGTGAAGTTCGACCCGGCCAAGTACAAGGACCAGTACATCGACGACCTGAAAAGGGTGATCGAAGAGAAGGCGCAGGGTCGCCAGCCCGCCCCGGCCAAGGCAGCGCCGCCGCCCAAGGTCGCCGACATGATGGCCCTTTTGAAAGAGAGCCTGAAGCAAAAGCGCAAAGAGGCAGCGTGACCCGCACCGTCGCACTGTCGCCGACATACCCTCCCCCGCCCCGGCCCTCCCCCTCCGGGGGAGGGGGCCCGCCACCGTCGTCACCGTATCAAGTTCGCAGTCCCATTATTCCCATCACTCCCATACTTCCCATCGCTCCCATTATTCCCATCACTCCCATATTTCCCCCACCGCCCGTTGCATTCCCGCCTCGTTATGTTAGCTTCTTCTAATTCAAAAACCGGAACCTTAATAAGAACGAGCGGCAACAGCTTCCAAGGGAGGATCAGGCATGGAACCGAGTGAAACCGAACGCGGCCAGTCCAGAGAATGGCGAAGGGAGAAGCGGGTAAACGTGGGTCCCGCCGAGCGGAAGGCGTCCGTCGTCGGCGGCGCCGCCCTGGCGGTATCGGGGCTCAGGTGCATCAGCAAGAGGAACTACGCCTCGGGCTTGGCCATGATGATTGCGGGAGGAATGTTCCTGTACCGGGGTCAAACCGGGCACTGCGGCATCTACGACGCAATGGGGGTCGACACCGTGCACACGCACAATTCTGCCCTGACCATAACCAAGGCGGTTACTATCGGACTGCCGCCACAGGATGTCTACGAATTCTGGCGCAACCTCGAGAACCTGCCTCGCTTCATGAGACACCTGGAGTCGGTTCAGGTGACCGGCGCGCGCACCTCGCATTGGAAAGCGGTCGGCCCGGGCGGCATCAGCGCCGAATGGGACGCCGAGATGATGGAGGACGTGCCGGGCCAGCAGATCAGCTGGCATTCCGTGGGGGAGGCCGACGTGCCCAACAAGGGAAGCGTGGAGTTCAAGGAGGCGCCGGGACACCGGGGGACCGAGGTTAAGGTGAGCATCGACTACTACCCTCCCGGCGGTGGCGCGGGGAAGGTGGCGGCCAAGCTCGCCCAGGGGATCAACGCGCAGCAGCTCGAGGAAGACCTGAAAAGGCTCAAGCAGATCCTGGAGGTGGGAGAGGAAACGACGGCACGGCGCACGGTCGAATAAAGGCTATCCCGCCCGGCACGCGGCGGACAAGGAGGGTATATGAGGGCGGTATGCTGGCACGGCAAGCACGACGTGCGGGTGGACGAGGTAGCGGACCCGCAGATCGTCAGCAAGGGGGATGTCATCGTCAAGGTCGGGCTCACCTGCATCTGCGGCTCCGACCTGCACCTGTATAACGGCTACGTCCCCACCATGAAGAAAGGGGACATCATGGGGCACGAGTTCGTCGGCGAGATCGTCGAGGTGGGAAGCGGCGTCTCCCGCTTCCATGTCGGGGACCGGGTCATCGTCCCCTTCCCGATCTCCTGCGGCGTCTGCTGGTACTGCAAACACGAGCTCTGGTCGCTGTGCGACAACTCCAACCCCAACTCCTGGATGCTGGAGCACCTCTACGGCGACACCGGCGGCGGCATCTTCGGCTATTCGCACATGTACGGCGGCTTCTCCGGCGGCCAGGCGGAATACGTCCGGGTTCCCTTCGCGGACGTCGGGCTGGAGAAGATCCCCGACGGCATCCCCTACGAGCAGGTGGTGCTCCTCACCGACATCTGCCCGACCGGGTACCAGGCCGCCGACAACTGCAACATCAACCCCGGCAATACCGTCGCCGTATGGGGCTGCGGTCCGGTAGGGCTCATGGCGATGATGTCGGCGCGACACCTTGGGGCCGAGCGGGTCATCGGCATCGACCGCTTCCCCGACCGGCTGCAGATGGCCCACTCCCAGTGCCGGGCCGAGGTGCTCAACTACGAGGAGGTGGACGTCGCCGAGGCGCTGCAGAATATGACCGGCGGGCGCGGCCCGGACTCCTGCATCGACGCGGTGGGGCTGGAAGCGGTCGGAACCGGCATCGAAGGGTTCTACGATTCCGTGAAACAGACCCTCAGGCTGGAAAGCGACCGGGCCTCCGCGCTGCGCCAGCTGACCAAGGCCTGCCGCAAGGGGGGGACCCTCTCCATCGTCGGGGTCTACAGCGGCTTCGTCGACAAGTTCCCCATGGGCGCCATCTTCGCCAAGGGGCTCACGGTACACGCGGGGCAGGCCCACGTGCACAAATACCTGCCGCACCTGCTCAAACTGGTTGAGGAGCAGCAGTTGAACCCCTCCTCGATCATCACACACCGGCTGCCGCTCGAACAGGCGCCCGGCGCCTACAAGACCTTCCTGAACAAGCAGGATTCCTGCATCAAAATCGTGTTGAACCCTCAGGCACAGGGAGCCGCAGCCACACTGGGCTCCAAACAGGCGAGCGCCGTCTGAGCCGCAACCCCGGTCGCGCGAGTGTCCGGCAAAGCTTCGGTTGCCCCCCCCTCCCTTGACGGGAGGGGGGGGCACGAAGAGCCAACAAGGAGCGTCCATGAAATCTGACGATCGACGCAATACGCTGGCCCTGGCCATGTTAGGCGCCGGGGCCGCTTTCTTTCTCTGGAGCCTGCGCCGCAAAGCGCGCCGCATCGACTTTCTCGGCAAAACCGTCGTGATCGTGGGAGGGTCGCGCGGGCTCGGCCTGGAGATCGCCCGGCAACTGGTGAAGGAAGGCGCGCGGCTGGTGCTCTTGGCGCGCAGGCCTGACGAACTGGAACGGGCCCGCGCCGAACTGGCGCGCTCCGGCGGCGACGTGATCACCTTCCCCTGCGACGTGGGGGTGCGCCAGCAGGTCGAGGAGGCGGTGGCCGCGACGATCGAGCTGCGCGGCAGGATCGACGTCCTGATCAACGTTGCCGGCGTGATCCAGGTGGCCCCTTTCGAGAACCTGGAGTTGAAGGATTTCCAGGAGTCGATGGACGTGCACGCCTGGGGCCCTTACCACATGATGCGCGCCGTGGCCCCGCACATGCAGCGGCGCAAAAGCGGGCGCATCGTCAACGTCTCCTCGATAGGCGGACTGGTGGCGGTGCCGCACCTTTTGGCCTACACCATGGGCAAGTTCGCTCTTACCGGCCTCTCCGACGGCTTCCGAGCCGAGCTCGCCAAGGATGGCATCTACGTCACCACGGTAGCCCCGGGGCTGATGCGCACCGGCTCCCATATCAACGCCAATTTCAAGGGGCAGCACAAAAAGGAGTTCGCCTGGTTCGCGATATCGGGCGCCAACCCCGCACTCTCGACAGCGGCGCCGGCCGCCGCGCGCAAGATCATCGAGGCCTGCCGCTACGGCCAGGCCAGGCTGATCATCAATTGGCCGGCGCGCCTGCTGCACGCCGCCAACGCCCTGCTCCCCGAGGTCACCTCCTTCGCCACCGGGGTGGCGGCACGGATGCTCCCCGCGCCTGCGGCTGCCGCCGACAATGAGCAGCACCCCGGCTGGGACAGCCGCTCGAGGCTGGCCCCGTCCCTGCTTACCCGTCCCAGCGACCGCGCCATCGAGGCGAACAACGAGCAGCCGGCTGATTCCGGTTACGTGGCAGCTGCCTACCGCAGGAGACAATAAGCCCGCCGTCCGGCGAACCTTAAGTGCCGCAGCCCTTTCGTCCCCTCCCCCGGAGGGGGAGGGACAGGGAGGGGTATCACCGGCTGTCACGGCCTTCCCCCCTCCCGACCTCCCCCCTCCGGGGGGAGGAGCGGCACTGCAGTGAACTGCTAAGCCTTTCAAACTGAAAAGGAGTCGACCATGTTCTCACTGCGCAGCTACTTCAAACTGGGTGACGCCAGCTACATGGAGCTGGCCAAGAAGGTCTACCGCAAGTTCAGCGACGAGGACTGCCCCGAACATGCCGCCGCCATGGCCTACTACTTCCTGTTCGCCTCGTTCCCGTTCCTGCTCTTTCTCACCACCCTGATCGGATACCTCCCCATCCCGCACCTGATGGACTACATGCTGGCCAACGCGGCCAAGTTTCTGCCCTCGGAAGCGTTCGCCCTGATCGAGAGCAACATCCGGGCGCTGTTCATGAACAAGAAGCAGGGGCTGCTGTCGGTCGGCATCCTGCTGGCACTGTGGGCTTCATCGAACGCCATCGTTTCGGTGATGGACGCCATGAACAACCTCTACGACGTCAAGGAGGGGCGCCCGTTCTGGAAGGTGCGCCTGACCGCGATAGGGCTGGTGGTGGGGCTTTCCCTGCTGATTTTGTGTGCCATGGTCCTGCTCATGTTCGGAGTGAAGATCGCCAACTTCATCGCCGGGCTGATCAACTTCGGCGTCGCCTTCAAGGTCGGCTTCGTGATCGGCCTGATCCCCGTAACCCTCTTCCTCCTGGTCCTCGCCGTCGCCGTCATCTACTACTTCACGCCCGACGTGGAGCACGAATGGAAATGGATCAGCCCGGGCGCCGTGGTGGCCATCCCGTGCTGGGTGGTGATGTCCTTCGGCTTCTCCTACTACATCAACAACTTCGGCTCCTACGACAAGACCTACGGCAGCATCGGGGCGGTCATCGTGCTCCTTTTGTGGCTGTACCTGAGCGGGCTGATCATCCTGGCGGGTGCCGTCATCAACGCGGTGATCGAACACAGTTCGGAGGAAGGAAAGGAGCCGGGTGAAAAGGTGGAAGGGGAACATGCCGCGGAGCGCGGCACCCATTCCAAAGGGGAATCGCAGCAGAAGGCGAAGGAAGAGGCGGCAAGGTCGTAGCGGTAAAACTGAGGGAGAAGAAGTTGCTACTAAGGTGTGAAGCAACGTGATGTGTGCCTGGCTGCAAAAGCCCCTCCCCCCGGAGGGGGGAGGCTGGGAGGGGGGAGGCTGTGGCAGCGGGTGATCCCCCTCCCTGTCCCTCCCCCTCCGGGGGAGGGGACGCCCTTACTTGATTTGCCCCCGGATCTCGCCCATGGGGTAGGTCACCGTCGGCACGTCCACGTAGGCCTCGCCGGCATCGATAATACGCAGCAGGTCCTCCACCGCTTTCCCCTCCAGTTCTCCAATCAGGTTCTCGTTGGTGATGAGTCCTTCAGAAAGGATCCCCTTGAACTTGCCCATCTTCACCGGTCCGCCGAACAGCCCCACCAGCGGGGGACCGTTCTGCCCCGGCTTGCCGTGGTGGATATGGGCCGCAACCGGACTGGTTATCCTGCTCACGTTGAGCTCGTAACTCATCTCGCCATCCCTGTAGATCATCTTCAGATCGCCGCGCGCCGGTGTCTTCACGGCCGGCACCTCCTGCTTCCCGGAAAGCTGCGCCCTGAAGATCCGCTGCTCCGCCCCCGCCGGCAGGGCTGCCAGCACTGCCATCACCACCATCGACATCTGCCATTTCCTCATGACGTTTTCCCCTTTTCAGCGCCCTCCGGCCTGGCGGGACCCTGCCCCACGGCCAGCAGGTCGAGAATGCCGGAGAGCGGGATCGATACCCACTCCGGACGGTTGTTGAGCTCGTAGCCCAGTTCGTAGATCGCCTTGTCCAGCATGAAGGTCTGCAGCATGATTTCGATCTCGTCCGGCGCCGTCGGCATGAAGCGGGCTCCCGCCACCCCCTCCTTGTAGGCCTCAAGGAACACCGACGCGCTGTAGCGGTACCAGGCCTGCACCCAGGGGAGCAGGTAGGCGATATCCTCGTCGCGGACCTGGGTGCGCTGCATGATCACCGCATGCGCCGCGTAGTGGAAGGAACGCATCATCCCCGCCACGTCCCGCAGCGGCGACTGCTTGATCCTGCGCTCGCTGAGCGATTTGACCGGCTCCCCTTCGAGGTCGATGATGAGGAAGTTGTCGCCGGTGTAGAGCAGTTGGCCCAGATGGTAATCGCCGTGGACGCGGGTCTTCATGGCGCCGAACTTGCGCACCATGAACTTCTGGAACACCGCCAGCACGTCGTTCTCCATGGCGAGCAGCCCCTCCGCATCGCCGGCGATATGCTGCGGGATGCGCGCCATGTTCTTGCGCAAAAGGTCGAAGACCTTCTTGCAGCGGCTGCGCATGGACTGGTACACCGAGCGTTGGTACAGGAGCGCAAACGGCTCCGGGGCGAAAGCGGGATCGTCAGTTCGGGAGGAGAGCGCCAGGTGAAATTCGGCCGTCCTCCTGCCGATCAGGGCCACCATCTCCGGATAGACCCCCTGGATCGACTCCAGGAGAGCCGGGGTGTAACCGCTGGACTCGTTGCCGGGATGCGGCTCCAGCTTCGACTTCCTGGCCTCCTCGCGCTGGGCGAGGACCCGGTCCACGAACTGGCCGACCTCACCCAGGGTGAAGGTCCAGGCGTCCCCCTGGTTGGGGACGAACCCCTGCAAAAGCCCCAGGGCAAAGCTCTCGCCGTTGCTGCGCCGGTACTCCAGCGCGCCCGCCAGGGGTGCCACGTGCTGGAAGCGGACCCGGTCCAGGAAGGTCCCGATCTCCACCTCGGGATGGTCCCCTTCCTCCATGCGCCGGTACATCTTGAAGAAGAAACTCTTATCGAACAGCACCGAGCTGTTGCTCTGCTCCGATTTCGCTACCTGCGAGGGGAAGGGAGGCTGCTTTTCTTCCATGAGCGCGGCCATGCCGGAAGCGGGACGCCCCCACAGCCTGCCGCTGTCGCCGCGCAGCGTCTTGCGACGCCAGATCAGCTCGAAGAGGACCCAGCGCAAGTGGGAGTTGTGCAGCCCGTCGTAGAGCACCCCCGGGCGGTCGCCGACCTTAAGCAGGCAGATCACCGCCTCCGGCGCGTCGCCCAGCAGCGCTTCGCCTCCGCCATCCATGGGGAGATAATGCAGCGGCAGCAGATACACCTCGGCGGCCCCTTCGCTGTAGGTCACCTCCAGGAAGGTGATGATGACGGAAGAGCTGTCGATGGGGACCGGGAGCCGGTCCAGCACCGAGAAGCGCACCATGATGCGGCTCTTGCCCTGGAACCAGCGCGACTTCCGGAGATAGTCCGGCAGCACCGATTGCTCCAGCTGGCGCAGCCCGGCCGCCTTGAGCACGTTCTCCCAACCACCGGTCACCGCGATCTCCTCCAGTACCCCCTCTTCGCGCGGCTTGGTCATCTCGCGGCCGTCGGTCAGAAGAAGCAGGTGGTAGTCGTACGGCCCCATGATCACGCCGTAGGCGGAGTCCTTGATGGCCGGGAAGCGGTTGCGGCTGAACATCTCCTCGGGGTAGAACCCCACGAAGCGGGGCTGGTTCACCTGCACGAACTGGGTGGCCCGGGAGAGGTTGATCAGCACCAGGATGGTCTGGTCCTCGTACTGGCGCAGCATGGCGAGCACCTTGGGGTTGTCCAGTGTGATGAACTCCAGCGTGCCCCAGCCGAAGGCCCGAAAGCGCTTCCTCAGGTCGATCATGCGCTTCATCCACCAGAGCAGGGAGGAGGGGTTCTTGGCCTGGTTCTCGACGTTGCGCGCCTCGTAGTGATACTCCGGATCGATGATGGCCGGAAGATAGAGCTTCTGCGGGTTGGCGGGCGAGAACCCGGCGTTGCGGTCCGGGCTCCACTGCATCGGGGTGCGCACGCCGTTTCTGTCGCCCAGGTAGTAGTTGTCCCCCATGCCGATCTCGTCGCCGTAGTAGATGATGGGGGTGCCCGGCATGGTGAACAGGAGCACGTTCATCAGCTCGATCTTGCGCCGGTCGTCACCCATGAGCGGCGCCAGCCGGCGCCGGATGCCCAGGTTGATGCGGGCCCGCGGGTCCCGGGCGTAGATGCGGTACATGTAGTCCCGCTCCTCGTCGGTCACCATCTCCAGGGTCAGCTCGTCGTGGTTTCTCAGGAACATGGCCCACTGGCAGTGCGGGGGGATGGTCGGGGTCTGCTGCATGATGTTGATGATGGGGAAGGAGTCCTCCATCTGCAGCGCCATGAACATGCGGGGCATGAGCGGGAAGTGGAACGCCATCTGGCAGGCGGCGCCGCCGCCGAAATAGGAGGCGGCATCCTCGGGCCACTGGTTGGCCTCGGCGAGCAGCATCTTGTCGGGGTACTTGGCGTCGATGTAGGAGCGCAGCTTCTTCAGGAATTCGTAGGTTTCCGGGAGGTTCTCGCAGTTGGTCCCTTCACGCTCGTACAGGTAGGGGACCGCGTCCAGCCTCAGGCCGTCCACGCCCATGCCGAGCCAGAAGTCGATGACCCGGAACATCGCCTCGTGCACCCGCGGGTTGTCGTAGTTCAGGTCGGGCTGGTGCGAGTAGAAGCGGTGCCAGTAGTAGCTCTTGGCGACCGGGTCGCGGGTCCAGTTGGAGACCTCGAAGTCCTTGAAGATGATGCGCGCGTCCAGGTACTTGTCCGGGGTGTCGCTCCAGACGTAGAAGTCGCGCCAGGGGGAGCCGGGCCTGGCGTTGCGGGATTTCTGGAACCAGGGGTGCTGGTCCGAGGTGTGGTTCAGCACCAGTTCGGTGATGACCCGCATGCCGAGGGCGTGCGCCCCCTTGAGGAACTCCTGGAAGTCGCGCAGCGTGCCGTAGTCCGGGTGGACGCTGCGGTAGTCGGCGATGTCGTAGCCGTCGTCCCTGAGCGGCGAGGGGTAGAAGGGGAGCACCCAGACCGCGGTGATGCCCAGGTCGCGCAGGTACGGGAGCTTCTGCAAGAGGCCGCGGAAATCGCCGATGCCGTCCCCGTTGGAGTCGCAGAAGCTCCTGATGTGCACCTCGTAGATGACGGCGTCCTTGAACCAGAGCGGGTTCTTCTCGTTGCGAAATGGCATGTGGTCACCCCAAGTTGCTTGCTGGTCGGTCCTTGTCCCCCTCCCCTTGCGGGAGGGGGTCAGGGGGTGGGGGACGTTGCCAGGGCCTGCCATCCTGCCGCTGCCGCCGTCACCCTCCCCCCGGCCCCCTCCCGTCAAGGGAGGGGGAGAAGTTATCAAAAGTAGTAGTCGAAATCGGACTCCCGGCGCTGCCAGGTGCTGATGCGGTAGATGCAGGCCGGGTTCACCTGCGGGTCGAGCCGCACGGTGGTGGTCTCACCCTGCCAGATGGAGTGATCGCCGCCGATCAGGTCGTGCAACAGGTAGGACTGCCCCGGCAGGACCCCGAACAGCTGCAGCGGCAGAGTGAGCCGCGCCGTGCGCACCCGGAACGGGTCCAGGTTCACCGCGACCAGGAGCGAACCCTTCTTCTGCCTGGCGATCTTGGCGTAGAAGATGACGCTGTCGTCGTCGGAAGGGAGGAAGGTGAGGTTGTTGGTCTGCTGCAGCGCAACGTGGTCGCGGCGGATCCGGTTCAGGGTGACGATCAGTTCGCGGATGTTGCCGGCCCCCTTCCGGTCCCACCGGCGGATCTCGTATTTCTCGGCGTCCAGGTACTCCTCGGATCCCGGCTTCTCCGGCTTCCCCACGCAGAGCTCGTACACCGGCCCGTAGATGCCGTAACTGGAGGAAAGCGTGGCGGCGAGCACGAGCCGGATCATGAAGGCGGGGCGCCCGCCGTACTGCAGGTACTCGGTCAGGATGTCCGGCGTGTTGGGCCAGAAGTTCGGGCGCATGAACTCCCTGGTGTCGCCGCGGGTCAGCTCGGTCAGGTAGTCGGTCAACTCACCCTTGCTGTTGCGCCAGGAGAAGTAGCTGTAGGACTGGGTGAAGCCGAGCTTGGCGAGCCGGGCCATGATCTTCGGGCGGGTGAACGCCTCGGCCAGGAAGATGACGTCCTGGCATTTCTCTTTGGCCTGGTCGATGAGCCACTCCCACATCGGGAACGGTTTCGTGTGCGGGTTGTCCACCCGGAAGATGCGCACCCCCTGGTCCATCCAGAAGAAGACGATGGACTTCAACTCCTCCCAGAGTTCCTCCCACTGCGGCGTCTCGAAGTTGATCGGCACGATGTCCTGGTACTTCTTGGGCGGATTCTCCGCGTACTGCACGGTGCCGTCGGGGCGCCACTTGAACCACTCCGGGTGTTCCTTCAGGTAGGGATGGTCCGGCGAGCACTGGAAGGCGAGGTCGAGGGCGATCTCGATGTCCCGCTTTTCGGCCTCGCGCACCAGGTCCCGGAAATCGTCCAGTGTCCCCAGTTCCGGGTGCACCGCCTTGTGCCCTCCCTGCTCCGAGCCGATGGCCCAGGGGCTGCCGGGGTCGCCCGGCTGCGCCTCGACGGCGTTGGCCTTTCCCTTGCGCTTGCTGGAGCCGATGGGGTGGATAGGGGGGAGGTAGAGGACGTCGAAGCCCATCTCCTCTATGTCCGGGAGGAGATCGATGCAGTCGCGCAGCGTGCCGTGGCGCCCCTCTTTACCGAGCGAGCGCGGGAACAGCTCGTACCAGCTGCTGAAGAGCGCCTTCTTGCGGTCCACCCGGACCACCAGTTCCTTGTGGTAGCGGGTGGCGAGCCCGCGGGCGCAGCAGGTGCTGACCAGGTCGGACAGCCGCGTGTCGAGCCCAAGCGCCACGGCACCTTCCTGTTCCTGTTCCGCGGAGAGCTCAGCCACCGCCTCGCGCAGCCGCGCCGCGTCCTCCTGGTTGGCCTCGCCGACCGCCTGTTCCAGGATCTTGGCGCCGATTCTCAGGTCGACCGCCACGTCCTGCCCCGCCTCGAACCTCTTTTGCAGGTCACGCTGCCAGGTGCGGAAGTGGTCCACCCACCCCATCAGGGTGTACTGGTAAAAGCCCGGGTCGCCGAGGACGAAGCTCCCCTCCCAGCGATCGTTGTCCAGGCGGCGCATCTCCTTCTCCTGCCACTGTTCCTCGCCCATGCGGCGGTACAACAGCAGCGCCACGACCTCGTCGTGGCCGTCGCTGAAGACGTCGGCCTGCACCACCATCTCGTCGCCGGTCACCCGCTGCACGGCGAACCTGCCACAGTCGATCTGCGGGTGCACGGCCTCGATCGCTATCCGGGCTCTCCCTTCCATAGGCTCACCTCGCTTTCTACGCCGGCAGTTGCAACTGAGGAAAGTTCTACCTTTTGCTGTCCGTGCCTGCTGGGATAGGGTGCTGCGCAAGACAGGATGGCGGCGGGGGCACCGCCCTCACCCCTACCCCTCTCCCGGTGGGCGAGGGGATTAAAGAAGCACCCGCCCTTCGTGCACCCTTTCCCGGGGGGAGAGGGGATTGCGACGTCCATTCCCCCCTCGCCCTCGGGGAGAGGGGCGGGGGTGAGGGAGCCACTAGGCAGGTTCCAACAGCGCCACGCTCACCTCGCTGAACAGTGCCGCAAGGGGGATCGCCAGCCGTCCGTCGCGCCGCTCCGCCTCTACCTGCTGGTCGTTGACGACGTTGCGGAACCGCTCCCCAGACCCTTCCGGCAGCAGCAGCACGGTGTCCTGCCACACCGTCTCGCCCAGCGGGCTATCCCCCGCCTCCGGCATCAGCGTCGCCACCAGCCGCGCCGCCGCCACGATCAGCGTGCGCGCGCCTCCCTTCCTGGCGAAGGCGCAGACGTGCCGCTCCCGCGCCCCCTGGGCCTCGAGCGGCAGGTACTCGCCGGCGTCGAAGGGGTCCCGGCTCTGCCGGCGGTAGTTGAGCACCCGGTAGATGAGGAAGAGCTTGATCCTGCCGTTGTCACCCTGTTCCAGGAGCTCGCGGCACAGGGCCTGCGCCCCGATCTCAGCCTCGCGCGCCCGCAGCTCCCGCAGCGCCTCGATCCTGGCGCCGTAGTCGACCTGGCGGCGGTTGTCGGGGTCGACCAGGGTGAACTCGATCAGCTCGGTCCCCTGGTAGAAATCGGGCACGCCGGGAGCGGTCATCTTCAAGAGCGACTGGGACAGCGAGCTGAACAGCCCGCAACGGGAGAGCCGCCGCTGCAGCGGCTGGAACTCGCGCAGGAAGGGGTTGCCCGGCGACTGCTCCAGGATGCCGTCCAGGAAACCGAGCACGGCATCCTCGTAGGTGCTGTTGGGGCTCACCCAACTGCTGTTGACCTTGGCCTCGCGCAGGGCCTTGATCATGTAATCCTTGATGCGCCCCCTGAAGGCGTCGTACCCGGCCTGGTCCAGCCCGCCCGCGGGCCACGCGCCCAGCAGGGTCTGGTAGATCAGGTACTCCTCGTTGCGGTCCGGGACGCGCTGGTTTTCGATGAGGCTGCCCCGCCCCTTGTTGATCCGGCTCCAGCGCATCACCGATTTCTGCCACAGCTCCGGCAGCTCTGACAGGGCGTCGATCCTGGTGCGCACGTCCTCGCCGCGCTTGGAGTCGTGGGTCGAGGTGGTGATCATGGCGTGGGGGAAGTTCTTGTTGCGCTCCAGGTTCTGACCGTGGAAGGCCTCCACGGTGGTGCCGAACTTGCCCGGCATGCCGCCGACGTCGTTCAAGGAGATGAGCCGGTGGTAGACGTAAAAGGCGGTGTCCTCCAGCCCCTTGGCCATGACCGGCCCGGTGATCTGCTGGAAGCGCATGGCGAAGTAGAGCCAGGCGCGCCGGCTCTCCTCGCTGGCGCGCTCCGGCGCTTTCAGAAGGAGCACGTCGCGCAGGAAGTCGAACACGGAGCCGCTGATGGCGGGGTTCCAGCGCTTGGCCTTGGAGACCGCCGCCTCGATGTACTGCACGTCCTTGTCCCGCACCGAGGCGGAGTTGGCGTAGGTGCGGTACACCGGGAAGCAGGCGATGACTTCGCTGATGGCGCGCACCAGGCTGTTCAGGGTGAAGTCGCGGGTGAGCCGGTCCTGCTCGGCGATGTTGTTCAACTGGTGCGCCAGCATGTTGACCTCGCCCGAGAGCGAGACCTGCATCACCAGCTTCTTCTTCTGGTAGACGATCTCGGTGAAATCAAAGGCGCGGTTCACGAAGCGGTCGTAGATGCGGTCGAACTGCTTGGCGGCCTCCGTGTCCACGAAGATGCCGTTCACGCTGTTCAGGAACTCGTACCCGGTGCTCCCGGCCACCGGCCACTGTTCGGGGAGCTGCTCCCCCTTCATCAGGATCTTCTCCACCACGGCGTAGAGCGGCTGGTAGCAAGGTTGGCGCTCCAGTTCCCGGAAATACTCCGCCTCCGCGCCGTTACCCCCCTCCCCTCCGGGTTCCCAGCCGCACAGCTGGATGTAGGCGCTCTTTTGCAGGTTCTGCAGGTAGGAGACCGGGTCGTAGAGGCCGTCGACGTGGTCGATACGCACGCCGGTCACCTTCCCCTCCCGGATCAGCTTGAAGAGCAGGGCGTGGGTGAGGTCGTACACCCCCTGGTCCTCCATGCGGATCGCGGCCAGCGCGTTGATGTCGAAGAAGCGCCGGTAATTGATCTCCTCGGTGGCCACCCGCCAGTAGGAGAGACGGTAGACCTGCTCGCGCAGCAGCTGGTCCAAGAGGTCGAAAGAGTTGGGATCCCCCTTGCTGCCGTTGAAGATCCTCACGTTCTCCGCGATGAACTCCATCACTTCCGGCGCGTCCTGGCACAGTTGCCAGAGCCGTTTCTTGATGATCTCCTTCTCCCGGTGCCGCTCGCCCATCTGCGCCGGGTCGCGCTCGGTGGGTAGCGGCAGGTGCTGCAGCCCGGTCTCGATGCTCAAGAGCTCCTGCACCGGGCCGGCGTCGGGCGGGAACCGCTCTTTGAGAGTGTCCAGGCGATGCTGGAGAATGCGGAGGTAGCTGCGCGGTTCGATCGGGATCGGCAGGGAGTAGCACTGCACGAAGAAAGCACCCTCGCGGAACAGGAGCTGCAAACCGCCCGCTTCGAGCACCTTGCCGTACTGGTCGCCCAGTAGTGGCAACAGCACCTTGCCGGTCAGTTCCTTTTTCACCGGCTCCCAGTCGATGTCGAAGAAGTGGGCGTAGGGCGAGCTCATGCCGTTTTCCAGCACGTCCATCCACCAGACGTTGTCGGCGCTCTCGATGCACATGTGGTTGGGAACGAAGTCGAGGATGTGCCCCATGCCGTGGCGGGAGAGTTCCTCCACCATGGCCTGGTAGCTCTGCTCGTCCCCGACCTCCTTGTTCAGGATGGTCTGGTTCACCACGTCGTAGCCGTGCACGCTCCCCTCCTTGGCGGCCAGGTAGGAGGAGGCGTACACGTCGCTGACGCCGAGGTCGTGCAGGTAGCCGATCATCCTGGTGGCGTCGGCGAAGGTGAAACCGGCGTTGAACTGCAGCCGGTAGGTCGCGCTGGGAATGTGCGCGTTGGGCAGGTTCGGTGCTCCCATGCTTCCCCCCGGTCTAGGCCTGCGGCAGCACCGCCCCCAGGTTGAAGCGCAGGGAATCCCCCAGCTTCCTGAATGCGTCCAGCCAGATGCCGGCCCCTTCCTCGCCGCCGGCGGAGCGGGTGAGGTATTCCGGGTACACGGTCTTGGCGAGCTGGTAGTAGTGGTTCTGCATCTGCCAGAGCACCACGTTGACGGGAATCTCGTTCAGAAGGTCCATGTACTTCTGCATCCGGGCGATCAGCTTCAGGTCGGACGGGTCCTGCACCAGCTGGCCCGACATCTCTTCCAGCCGCCGCCTCATGAAGTACTCGGTTCCCGGCTCCTCGATGGCCACGCCCCAGGACCGGATCTGCCCCACGATCCTGCGCACCTGGTCCGCGTCCACCTCGTCCTCGCTCATGGCGTGCCTGAGCGCCTCGTTGAGCGCGGGCTGCGCCACCGCCATGAAGATGTGCGGCACCGGGACGCGGGTCTCCTTGACGAACTCCATGAGCGGCCGGCTGCGTTCGTACATCTCCTGGTAGCTCGCGATCTCCTCTTCCATGTTCTGCCGGATGATCTGGTTGATGATCTTGCGCTGCTCGTCGCTGAAGAGGTTGATCAACGAGAAGCTGTGGGTGCCGAAGTGCTTGTCCATCAGGGTGACCAGGTCGGTGTAGAGCCCCTTGTCGAAGGCGCCGCTCATCTCCTCGCGCATGGCCGCGTAACCGCCGGCGTCGCAGACCTCCTTCACGCCCCCCTTGAAGTCGTGACTGCCGATGCGCATGACGCAGAAGGTGAGGCAGGTCTCCTCCTCGGTGATCTCGCTGGCCACGTGGATGCGCCCCATCGCCATCACCGCGTCGGCGCTGGCGATTTTGTGGTACTCCTCCCTGGCGATGGCGTAGCAGTAGATCTGGGAGTGCTCCTCGTACTCTTCGTAAAGAGAACTGAAGGCATAGTGGGCGCCGACCTTGACCAGGTCGAGCCGGATCGGGAGCACGAAGTTCTGGTAGATCCAGAGCCCGTCGTGGTGCTCGGGGATGTTGCTCTTCGCCTCCTTGAGGCGGTCCAGGAAAGCCTTTTCCACCTCGCCCTCGGCAATCCCCTCCGACAGCTGCAGGGCCCGGCTCGCGTAGTCGATCACCTGCACCGTCTCCAGGCCGGAAAGCTCGTCGAAGAACCAGCCGCAGCTGGTGTACATGAGCATGGCGTGGCGCTGCATCTCCAACAGCTTGAGCGCCATGATCTTCTCGTCCTTGGACAGCTCGCGCGCGGCGTGCTGCGCCAGGAAACGCTCCGCCTGCTCCATGCCGCGGTCCAGGATCACCTCGATGTAGGCGTCACGGGCCTGCCAGGGATCCTTGAACAGCTCGCGCCCCTTCTGCTCGAAGGCCTTGGCGAGGCGGTCGCGCAGCCAGTCCAGCGAGGCGCGCAGCGGGGTGCGCCACTGCTGGTTCCATCCCTGGATGCCCCCCGAGCAGCCGCAGTCGCTGTTCCAGCGTTCGACGCCGTGGGCGCAGCTCCAGGAGGTGCGTTCGCGGATCCGCACCTCCATCGCCGGCGGGCACAGTTCCAGGTACTCGCCGTAGTTGGTGAGCCGCGCCAGGTTGTTCCCCTCGATGTGGTTCAGGCACGCGGCCAGCGCCATGTCGCCGAACTTCTGGTGGTGGCCGTAGGTCTCCCCGTCGGTGGCGATGTGCATCAGTTGCGGCCAGTCCCGGTCTTCGGTGAAGCCGCCCACCAGCCGGCCGGCCAGGGCTTCGCCGCTGTCCAACAGGTTCTCGAAGGCGACCGCGCGGGAGATGGGACCGTCATAGAAAAACAGGGTGATGGAGCGACCGGAGGGGAGCTTGCACAGGTAGGCCCGGGTCGGGTCGATCTCGGTCTCGGTCCACTCCTCGGTCCCCAGGGCGCGGTAGGCATCCGCCTGGTGCGGGGCGAGCACGGTGTACTTGATCCCCTGCTCGGCAAGAATGGTGAGGGTCTCCAGGTCGACCGCGGTCTCCGCGAGCCACATCCCCTCCGGGAAGCGGCCGAACCGTTTCTGGAAGTCCGCGATGCCCCACACCACCTGGGTGCGCTTGTCGCGCGCGTTGGCGAGCGGCATGATCATGTGGTTGTAAACCTGGGCGATGGCCGAGCCGTGCCCGGAGCGCCACTCCATGCTCTGCTGGTCCGCGGCCAGGATGGCGTTGTAGATGTTGGGCGCGGCCAGTTCCATCCAGGAAAGGACCGTGGGGCCGAAGTTGAAGCTGATCTTGGCGTAATTGCTGGTGATGTCCATGACGCGGCTGTCGCCGTCCAGGATGCGCGACGCCGAATTGGAGGCGTAGCACTCCGCGGTGATGCGCTCGTTCCAGTCATGGTAGGGGAAGGCGGAATCCTGTATCTCCACTGCCTCGAGCCACGGGTTTTCCCGGGGTGGCTGGTAAAAGTGTCCGTGGATGCAGACGAAACGCTCCTTAGCTTGCTCCATGGTCTCCTCCTGAAGTAGTAGTGCTGTAGACCACCACGCTGAACGGGTTGATCCTGATCATGCGGTGCCGCTCCGCCTCGCCTCCCTCTAGCCGCTCCGGCGCCTCTTCACCCGGGCCGCGCCACTGATGACCGGACGAGTCCAGCACCCGCTCCCAGTTCCCCTGCGGGAGGTCGACGGGGACCTCCTGCTGGATGTTGCTGTAACTGAACAGGCAGAGCACCGAGTTTTCGCCGCTCCACCTGCGCAGGAAGAGGACCTTCTGCTCGGGAAGGCCGGCAATGGCCATCGAGTCGCGCTGGAACACCTGCAGCGCCGGGAGGCCGGTGCGCAGCGCGAAGAGCTTCCTGTAAAAGGCGAGGATCACCGCCTGCTCCCCTTCTTTCGGCGTCGCCACGTCGATGATGGACTCTTCGAAAGTGGATTCCGCGGCGGGATCGGGAATGTCCCCCTCGCAAATACCCGAGGCGTGCTCCTCGTGCTTCCCCTTGCGCACCAACTCCACCAGTTCCAGGTCGGTGTGGTCGATGAAGTAATGGAAGGGGGCGCGCTCGCCGTACTCCTCGCCCATGAAGAGCAGCGGCAGGTAGGGGGAGAGGATCACGGTGGCGGCCGCCAGAAGCAGCTGGCTCAGCGGCAGCGTCGCGCTCAGCCGGTCGCCGCACTTTCTGTTGCCGACCTGGTCGTGGTTCTGCGAGAAGACCACGAACTGGGATCCGGGATGGTTCTCGGTGGGCCCGCCGTGGCGCCGCCGGCGGTATCTCGAGTACTGGCCGGTATAGACGAAGGCCTCCTCGAACGCCTTCTGCAGCTGGCTGAACTGGCCGAAATCCTCGTAGTAGCCGGTGATCTCGCCGGTAAGGAGCGCGCGCAGCGCGTGGTGGAAGTTGTCGCACCACTGGGCGTCGAGGCCGAAGCCGCATTTCTCCGGCGAGTTGATCAGGCGCACGTCGTTGGTGTCGTTCTCGGCGAAGAGGCAGAACTCCCGCCCGAGCCGCTCGCGGTGCTGGTGGATCTCGTCGGCCAGGCGCCGCAAAAGGGGCTTGGGAGTCTGGTCGAAGATCCAGTCCACCGCGTCCAGGCGCAGGGCGTCGAAACGGAATTCCGTGAGCCAGTACGCCGCGTTACACAGGAAGTATTCCAGGACCGGGTCGCTGTCGGCGTCGTCCAGATTCATCGCCCGGCCCCAGGGAGTGCGGTACTTGTTGGTGAAATAGGGTCCGAAGCGGTCCAGGTAGCATCCTTCCGGGCCGAAGTGGTTGTAGACCACGTCCAGCACCACGGCGAGCCCTTTCCTGTGGCAGGCGTTCACCAGCCTTCTCAGCCCTTCCGGACCGCCGTAGTTGCTCTGCGGCGCGAAGTGGTACACGCCGTCGTAGCCCCAGTTGCGCTTGCCGGGGCACTGCGAAACCGGCATCAGTTCGACTGCCGTGATGCCCAGGTCGACCAGGTAGTCGAGGTGCTGGATCACCGCCTCGAAGGTCCCTTCCCTGGTGAAGGTGCCGACGTGGATCTCGTAGATGCGGTACTGCTCCAGCGGGATCCCCTGCCACCCCTCCTCGGTCCAGAGGAATTGCTCCGGGTCTACCACCTGGGACGGCTCATGGACCCCCTCCGGCTGAAAGCGCGACACCGGGTCGGGGAAGGTGCTGCCCGATTCGAGTTGGTAGAGGTAGCGGTCGCCGTCGGCCACGCCGGGGACGGTGATCGAGTAGTATCCCTTTCCCTCCGGCTGCATGGCCACCGTGCCGGTTGCCTTGCCGGACAGGATCAGCACGTTCACCGTCTTCGAGTTGGGAGCCCAGACCCGGAACTGCGTCCCCCCCTCCTTCAGGACCGTAGCCCCCAGTTCAACGCGCCAGCCACCAGCTACCATGCCCCACCTCCGCCAGCCATGACCGCCCTGCTCATGAGACCGCTGCAGCTCACATAAAAAAACACTCACCAAAGATACATTAGCGGCCGTTCATGTCAACGCCTTGCGCAAGGCAGTTTCGCAGAAGATGAGTACCGCTGAGCGCGCTGCTAATGAAAAAAAAGAGCCCGGATCCATTGGATCCGGGCTGCCCTGTGATCGCCCTGGCCGGCGCGGGGCGTCCCCGTCGCGCGGTCAGTGTTAGCCCCGCCGGGGGGCGCCGCGTTTACGGCCCCTGCGGTTTTCGTTGTCACTTGTCCATTGTCAACTGTCCACTGCCTTGCTGCTACTTGCGCAGGGTTGCGATCGCCTCGCGGATGAAAGAGAGGTGGCGCTGCTCATCCGCATAGTTGGCGCGCACGATGGCCGAGATGTCCACCGGGAAGTCGAGCTGCGAGGCTTCCTCGTAGCGGCTGGTAGTGAGGCGCTCGTTGCTCTCCATCGCCTCCAGGGCTCCTTTCGACCCGGTCAGGCTGCGCAGGGCCGTGAAGCCGGAGATCAGGAACCCCTTGAAGTCGGAGGTCAGTTCCGGCGGGGTCCCCCCCAACTCCAGCATCTTCGCGGAAAGGAGGTCGATGTGTTTGCGGTGGTCCGCCTGGAATTGAATCAGCTTGTCCTTGATGGCCACCTCGTTCACGTTCTTGATGGCTTGGTCATAGGCGTGGGTGGCATCCACGTCGAGCTGAATCAATTTTTCCAATTGGTCGAGAATGTCGTCTCTGTTCATGCTTTCCTCCGGATCAGCTGTTGGTATTGTTTGCACGCGGCACGTCGCACGCGGGAAAACCGCTCTCCCCCCTGCAGTAGCATGAAGCCGATAACATGACGACCTTTACTCCTCCCGCATCTTCTCGATCAGTACCCAATCATGACCCGTCGACTTGTGGTGGTTCTCCCCCGCCTCGCGCGCCATCTCCCTGCTGCTCAACCAGTCCGTGATGGCGCCGCAGCCGTCCTTGCAGTCCGGCAGGTAGATGTACTTGGTGTAGTCGAAGTCCATGTGGCGCCTCCTCTCCCGGAAGGGATCAGTTGCAGTCCTCCGCCCAGAGGCAGCCCCCTTGGCCGCACTGGGACGACTGCCCCGAATCGAAACACGCGCTATTCCCTTCCTTGGTTTGGATCAGGCGGATCAGTTCACCTTTTTTCAGCTTGCCGCAGGAGATGTCCATCCTTTGGGCTATTTCCTTGATGTCCTGGACCTTCATGCTTCTTCTCCTTTCTGGTGCCCGGTCGGGCTTGGATAGGCCAAAATTGGCAACGCCTAATAATCTAGCCGCCCGACTTCTTTTGTCAATCTCCCGGATCATGCTGCTGTGATAGACTCATGTGCAGCCAAAGGAGGTGTTCTCATGGGACTGGAGGAGTATCAGCGCAAACGGGATCTGAGCAAAACGCCTGAACCATGGGGAAAAGGGGGGCGGTCGACGCGGGCGCTGCGTTTCGTCGTCCACAAGCATGCCGCCTCCCACCTGCACTACGATTTTCGCCTGGAGATCGACGGGGTGCTCAAGAGTTGGGCGATACCCAAGGGGCCGTCGTTGGATCCGGCAGTGAAGCGGCTGGCCATGATGGTGGAGGACCATCCGTACGAGTACGGCGATTTCGAGGGCGTGATTCCGAAAGGGAACTACGGCGCCGGCGAGGTGATCATCTGGGATACCGGCACCTTCCACGCCGCGGGGAGCGAGGAACCGGAGCAGAGTCTGAAGCTTTTGCGCGAGGGGTTGCAGAAGGGCGACCTGAAGTTCGTTCTGCACGGCGAGAAGCTGAATGGCGAGTTCGCCCTGGTGCGCATCAAGGGCGACAAGGGGAATTCGTGGCTCTTGATCAAGAAAAAGGACCGGTATGCCGGCAGTGAGGACGTGACCCTGCAGGAGCGTTCCGTGGTGAGCAACGTCACCATCGAGGACCTCCGTGCCGGCCGTATGCCGCAGCGCCGGCCGGTGCAGGCCGAAGGCGGTGTGGCCGCTACGCCCGCTTCCCCCCACCCGCCCTCCCCCCTCCAGGGGGAGGAGCAAGCCAGCGCCCCCCCACCACCGCCCGCAAAGTTCGCCAACACCACCCCGCCGACAACCGCGCTCCCCCCCACCAACACCACCAACACCACCAACACCACCAACCCCACCAGCTCTTCCGGGTCCACTGCGTCCACCTGGTCCACCGGGTCCACCAGGTCCACGGTGTCAGCCGGCACCCCCATGCTGGCCACCTCCGCCGCCGAGCCCTTCGACGACCCGGACTGGCTCTTCGAGATCAAGCTGGACGGCTACCGCACCATCGCCGAGGTTTCCGGCCGGGACGTCGCCCTCTACTCGCGCAACAACCTCCCCTTCAACAAGAAGTTTCCCAGCATCGTCACGGCGCTGGCCGCGCTCGGCGTCGATGCCGTCTTCGACGGCGAGGTGGTGGTTGTCGATGAAACCGGCCGCTCCTACTTTCAACTGCTGCAGAACTACCAGCGCACCGGCCGCGGCAACATCGCCTACTACGTCTTCGACCTGCTCTACCTGAACGGCGAAGACCTGCGCAACCAGCCTCTCTTGGCCCGCAAGGAGAGGCTGCGCGCCCTGCTGCCCGACCTCCCCGAGATCCGCTACAGCGACCACATCATTGAGTCCGGCAAGGAGTTCTTCGAACTGGCGCGCCAGAACAACCTGGAAGGGATCCTGGCCAAGCGCGCCGCGAGCCTGTACCAGTCCGGGAAGAGAAGCAAGGAGTGGTTGAAAATCAAGGTGCGCTTCCAGCAGGAGGCGGTCATCTGCGGCTTCACCCAGCCGCGCCGCAGCCGGAAAGGGCTGGGGGCGCTGGTGCTCGGCGTCTACGAGGATGACCGCTTGGTCTGCATCGGCTTCGCCGGCGGAGGCTTTGACGACGCCGGCCTCAAGGAGATGTACGACCTGCTGCAGCCGCTGGTGCAGGACAACTCCCCCTTTCAGCAGCCGGTGAAGTCCGACATGCCGATTACCTGGGTAAGGCCGGAACTGGTCTGCGAGGTGGAGTTTTCCGAGTGGACCGACGAGAACGTGATGCGCCAGCCCATCTACCTGGGATTGAGGGAGGACAAGGACCCGAAGAGCGTGGTGCGCGAACTGGTCGGTTCCACGCCGCCCCCGCCGCCGGAGCCCGCCGCGTCCCCGTCGCCCCCTTCACTTCCAAAGGGTTCCGGCAGCAGGAAGGGTTCGAGTAGCAAGAAAGGACAGGAGGAAGTCCTCATCCTGGACGGCCACCGGCTGGAGCTTTCCAACCTGGACAAGGTGTTCTGGCCGGACCAGGGGTACACCAAGGGAGATGTCATCAACTACTACCGCACCATGGCCCACGCCATGCTCCCCCACCTGGTCGACCGGCCGGAGTCCCTGTACCGCACCCCCAACGGCATCGCCGAGCCGGGCTTTTTCCAGAAGGAAGCGGGCGAGCTGCCGCCATCCTGGATCACCACCCGGGAGATCTACTCCAAGCACGTGGACAAGAACATCAAGTTCTTCGTGTGCCAGGACGAGGCGACCCTGGTCTACATGGCCAACCTCGGCTGCATCGAGATCAACCCCTGGCTGTCGCGCCTGCAGAACCTCGACTACCCTGACTACTTCGTGATCGACCTCGACCCGGAGGACATCCCGTTCGCCAAGGTGATCGAGACGGCGCTGGCGGTCCGGGAGGTGCTGGAGCGGGCCGGCGCGGTCAGCTTCCCCAAGACCTCCGGCGCCACCGGGATCCATATCTACGTGCCGCTGGGGGCCAAGTACGACTACGACGCCGCGGGCGAGTTCGCCCGGGTCATCGCCACCCTCGTGCACCACAGGGTCCCGGAGTTCACCAGCATCCTGCGCAGCCCGAAGCTGCGCCAGAAAAAGGTCTACCTCGATTTCCTGCAGAACAAGCCGGGCCAGACCCTGGCCGCACCCTACAGCATCCGCCCCAGGCCGGGGGCCACGGTCTCAGCCCCGCTTAAATGGGAGGAGGTGCAGCCGGGTCTCGATCCGAGTCAGTTCACCATCACCACCATGCCTCGGCGGCTGGAACACCTGGGCGACCTGTTCGCCGGCGTGCTGGGGCCGGGAATCGACCTGGAGCAGTGCATCGAGAACCTGGAGCGGTGACCCGAAACTGGCACAACTGCAACGACGGAAATTAAAAAAATACAAGATTTAAAAGGCAACCTTTCCCATGATACACTTTGTTTAAGGAAGTTAATGAGGGTGCGGGGAGGTGAGAGATCATGTTACGTTGGGCCATCATATTCTTCATTATCGCCGTAATAGCCGCGGTGTTCGGTTTCGGCGGTATTGCAACAGCAGCAGCCGGTATTGCCAAACTGCTCTTCTACCTGTTCCTGGTCGTTGCAGTGGTCATGCTGGTGGCAGGCCTTCTGGCAGGACGGAGCATCACACGATAGCTACTTTGGCAGGACTTTCAATCAAGGCGGCGCAAGCCGCCTTTTGTTTATCTGAAACCACCACTTCTTATTGCACCAACTCGTCTCTTATGGCCAGCAGTTCCCGGTGCTTCTCCTCCGAGGTCTCCGGATAGCTCATCTTCAGTTCTTCCAAGAGGTTCACCACCACCTGGGCCACGATCAGCCTCGCGTTCTTCTTGTCGTCCGCCGGCACCACGTACCAGGGTGCGTCCTTGCTGCTGGTGGCGCTAAGGCATTGCTCGTAGGCATTCATGTACTGCTTCCAGCGCTTGCGCTCTTCGATGTCGTCCTGGTTGAACTTCCAGTTCTTTTCCGGGTTGTCGATCCGCTCCAGGAAGCGCTTACGCTGTTCCTCCTTGGAAATGTGCAGGAAGAACTTGATGATGCGGGTCCCGTTCCTGGTCAGGTGCGCTTCCAGGTCGTTCATGGAGCGGAAGCGGTCGCGCCAGATGTTCTTGTGGCCGGCCAGCTTGTCCGGGAGGTTCTCCGCCGCCAGGATCTCCGGGTGCACCCGGACGATAAGCACCTCTTCGTAGTAGGAGCGGTTGAAGATGCCGATGCGGCCGCGCTCCGGCAGCCGGCGCATGCTGCGCCAGAGAAAGTCGTGGTCCAGTTCCTCCGGGCTTGGGTGTTTGAAGGAGTAGACCTCGCACCCCTGGGGGTTGATCCCGGAGAGGACGTGCTTGATCATGCTGTCCTTGCCCGCCGCGTCCATGGCCTGGAAGATGAGCAGGATGGACCAGCTGTTGTTGGCGTAGAGCAGCCCCTGCAGGGAGCTCAGCCGGTCGATCTGTTCGGTCAGAAGCTCCTGGTACTCCTCCTTGGAACGGTAAAAAGAGGGGACCGAGGTAGGTCGCTTCTTCAAGTCCACCTCGTCCTTCGGCTTCACCCGGAACTGCTCGGTAGAGATCTTCACGCGCGCCTCCTTTGTCACGACACCTGTTGAGGCTAGCGCAGATTACCGGCTTTTCAATGAGAGTTACAAGCCGCGCTCCTCATTGGCTGAAGGTCTCTCTCCTGTAATGAACGCGCGAGACGACGAAAAAGGGACCGCCCTTTAGGCCGGTCCCCGTGATCCCGTTGTCCTTTTTAATGCCGTCGGCCATGCGTCCACATCCCCTCTCCCTCTGGGAGAGGGTTAGGGTGAGGGCGTTGCCAAGGGCAGTTATCGCCACCGCCAGTTCCCCTCACCCGCCCGTTGGGCACCCTCTCCCAGAGGGAGAGGGACTAGCTGTAGGCCTGCGCGAATCAGCTTATCACTTGTCATCCCCCTTACTTCTCACTCCTGGTCAGCAGCGTCGACATCATCTGTTTGGCCGACTGGGTCACGATGCCGCCCAGGTTGGGATCGCCCTTGAAAAGCGAGGAGAGGAACCCCTTGGCCTGGTCGAAGGTGATGTGCGGCGGCAGCGGCGGCACGTCCGGATCGCAGCGGGCATCGATCACCACCGGGCGGTTGGCGGAGAGCGCCGTCCTCCAGGCGGAGCGGATCTGTTCCGGGTCCTCCAGCCTGATCCCTTCCAGCCCCAGCATCTCGGCGTAGCCGGCGTACGGGAACTGCGGGATGTCCTGGGAGGCGCTGAACTTGGCGTCGCCGTTCATGACGCGCTGCTCCCAGGTCACCTGATTCAGGTCGCCGTTGTTCAGCACCAGCACCACCAGTTGCGGGTTGCTCCACTCCTGCCAGTACTTGGCGACGTTCACCAGGCCGTTGATCCCCTGCATCTGCATGGCGCCGTCGCCGACCATGGCGATCACCGGCCGGTCCGGGTAGTTCATCTTGGCGGCGACGGCGTAAGGCACGCCGGGGCACATGGTGGCGAGCCCTCCCGAGAGCGACGCCATCATCCCTGTCCTCACCTTGAGATCCCGCGCGTACCAGTTGGCTGAGGAACCCGAATCACAGGTCAGGATGCAGTTGTCGGGAAGCTGGGCGGAGAGTTCCCAGAACAGGCGCTGCGGGTTGATGGGCTTCGCCTCGAGCTTGGCGCGGGCCTCCAGCACTTCCCACCACTCGCTCACACCCTTCTCGATGGAGTCGCGCCAGCTGCTGTCCTGCTTCTGTTCGAGCAGCGGGATCAGCGCACGCAGGGTGAGTTTGGCGTCCCCCTGAAGGTTCACCTCCATGGGATAGCGCAGCCCCAGCATGCGGGCGCTGATGTCGATCTGGACCGCGCGCGCCTGCCCCTCCTTGGGGAGGAACTCGGCATACGGGAACCCGCTGCCGATCATGAGCAGCGTGTCGCACTCCTTCATCATCTCCCAGCTCGGCTTGGTGCCCAAAAGCCCTATGGAACCGGTGACGTAGGGGAGCGTGTCCGGGAGCACGGCCTTGCCCAAAAGCGCCTTGGCCACCCCGGCGCCAAGCTTTTCTGCCGCGATGGCAACCTCCTCGCCCGCGCCCAGCGCCCCGGCGCCGACCAGCATGGCCACCTTTTTCCCGGCGTTGAGGACGTCGGCGGCGCGCCTCAAGTCGTCCCGTGCCGGCACGATCTCGGGGCGGGTGAAGCCCAGCCCGGTGAAGGTCGAGCCGTGCTTGCGCACCGGCGACGGTACCGCGTCCATCTCCTGCACGTCGCTGGGGAGAATGACGCAGGTGACGGTGCGCTCGGCCAGGGCGATGCGGATGGCACGGTCGACCAGTTGCCTGACCTGTTCGGCGCTGGTGGCCATGTGTACGTAGTGGTGGGCCACGTCCTTGAACAGCGACAGAAGATCCACCTCCTGCTGGTAGTCCGCGCCCAGCGCGGTCGTGGACTGCTGCCCCACGATGGCGACCACCGGCTGATGGTCCAGCTTGGCGTCGTAGAGCCCGTTCAACAGGTGGATGGCGCCCGGCCCGGAGGTGGCGATGCAGACCCCGACCTCGCCGGTGAACTTGGCGTGGGCGCAGGCCATGAAGGCGGCCTCCTCCTCGTGGCGGGTCTGGATGAAAGCGACCTTCTCCTTGTCCCGGTTCAAGGCACCCATCACGCCGTTGATGCCGTCGCCGGGGTAGCCGTAGACCTTGCGCACCCCCCATTCGTACAGCCGTTGCACCAGGAAATCACTGGCAGTTGTCATGAGACCTCCCTGCTCATTAGATTTGAGAATATTAATCACCTTAACAGTCTAGGAATCGGACTTTCTTTGTCAACAGCGGGGTCCGCGTTTTGAGGGCGCCCTTGACAAGGCGGGCCGCCTTGATACAAAAGGTTAATCTTTTTTCATCTCCTCTTTCATTGAAGCGATGAGAATCATCCGGGGGCATGCCGATGTCCGAGATGTCCAGACGCACCTTCTTGTGGATCACGGGGGGCAGCAGCATCGCGCTGGCCACCGACCAGCCGCGCAAGCTGGTCAACAAGCTGATCCCCAAGGTGATCCCGCCGGAAGAGATTACCCCCGGCAACTGGACCTTTTACGCCACCACCTGCCGTGAATGCCCCGCCGGCTGCGGCATGCACGTCGCCAACCGCGACGGCCGCGCCACCAAGGCGGAGGGGAACCCGGCGCACCCGGTGAACCGGGGCGCGCTCTGCCCGCGCGGTCAGTCCGCGCTGCAGGGGCTCTACGACCCGGACCGGGTCACCACGCCGCTCTACCGCACCGGCAGGAAGCTGCGGCCCAAGAGCTGGCAGGAGGCCTTCGACTCCATCTCCAACCGGCTCGCCTCGGGAGGAAGGGTGGCGCTGCTGTCCAGCCTGCAGACCGGGGCGCAGGCCGAGGTGCTGCGGGCTTTCGTCGCCGCCTTCGGTTCCGCCCGTCTCCTGTTCTACGAACCCTTCAACTATGAAGCACTCCGCGCCGCCCACCAGCAGCTCTTCGGTCTGCCGGTGATCCCCCGCTACGACCTGGAGGGGAGCGACTTCATCGTCAGCTTCGCCGCCGATTTCCTGGAAACGTGGGGATCGCCGGTGCGCCAGGCCCGGCAGTTCTCCGACGGCCGCGCCTACCGTGACGGCGGCTCCCCGACCCGGATGGCCTACCTGGGGCCGCGCCTCTCCATGACCGCCAGCAACGCCGACCATTTCCTCCAGGTATCCCCCCGGCAGCTTCCGGTGGTGGCGGCGGCCCTGCTCAGGGTGATCATGGACCGGGGCTGGAACAGGAACGATCTCGGCCCGGTCCGGCCGGCGCTGGACGCCCTGCTCAAGTCATCCCCCTTACCCGCGCTGGACCAGGAGGTCCTGCTGACCGTGGGCCGCGCCTTCACCTCGGCGCATCGCCCGGTGGCCCTGGCCGGCCCCCAGTACGGCGGCGGCCCGGCCGCCACCGGGACCGCCCTCTGCGCCGCCCTGCTCAACTACGCCGTCGGGGCCATCGGCGCCACGGTCGATTTTTCCCGCCCCCACGCCCTGAGTAGCAGCGCCCGCGACGCGGAGTTGGACCTGTTCCTTTCCTCCCTGGGCCCGCAGGACGTCCTCTTCGTAGTCGACGCCAACCCCGCTTACGCCAGGACGGCAGCGGCGGAACGGCTGCAGGGGGCCGGGATGGTGGTGTACCTGGGATCGCTGTTGGACGAGACGGCGGAACTGGCGCGCTGGGTGCTCCCGACCGACACGCCGCTCGAGTCGTGGGGGGAATACCAGCCGGAACCGGGGGTGGACGGACTGATGCAGCCGGTGATGGGGCGCCTCTACGACACCCGCGGGGCCTGCGACATCCTGATCGCGCTGGCGCGGCAGGCCGGCAGGCCGCTTCGGACCGCGCGCGGAACGGCGCCGGCCGACCTGCTGCAGTGGCTCAAGGAACGGCGCGGTTTCGGCGGCGGCGACCAAGCGGAGCGTGGCTGGCAGGCGGCGCTCAGGACGGGAGGGGCGTGGCCGGCAACGCCGCCCGCTTCGGGCACGGCACCCGCCCCGCGCCTGGCGGGGATATCGTTCCAGGCGCAGCGTCCCACGGCGCCGGCGCGCATCGAGGACGTGGAACTGTGGCCTTGGGCCTCCATCATGCTCTACGACGGGCGCCTGGCCAACCGCGGCTGGCTGCAGGAGGCGCCCGACCCGATCACCTTCATCGTCTGGGGCAACTGGATCGACCTGCACCCGAAGAAGGCCGCCGCCCTGGGCATCGAGAGCGGCGACCTGGTGCAGCTTACCACCGTCGCGGGTTCGCTGCGGGCGCCGGCCCGCCTCACCACGGAGATCCATGAGCAGAGTGCGGCCATCGGCCTCGGCCAGGGGCACAGCGCCCTGGGCAAGAACGCGAGGGGGGTGGGCTCCAACGCCTTCATGCTGCTCGATGCCGCGCAGCGGGCGGGGTCCTTCCCCCCCTGCCGGGTCAGCCGGGTCGCCGCAGACGCCCCCCGCCCCATTAGAACCGCGCTGTGCCGGGAGCAGTTGCACCGCGACCTGCTGCAGTCGGTGCCGCTTTCGGTGCTGCGCGCGGCCAACCCGCCCAAGGAGGAGTTCGACCTCCCGCTCCCCGAGGGTTACCACGCCGACCGGGACCTCTACCCCCCGCACGAACACGCCAAGCACCGCTGGGCCATGGTAATCGACCTGCAGCGCTGCATCGGCTGCGGCACATGCGCCGTCGCCTGTTACGCCGAGAACAACGTCCCGGTGATCGGCCCGGAGTTGGTGGCCGACGGCCGCGAGATGGCCTGGCTGCGCGTCCCCCCCTACCGCGTCCCCGGCAGCCCCTGGCGCTACGCCTGGCTGCCGCTGCACTGCCAGCATTGCGACGCCGCCCCGTGCGAGCCGGTCTGCCCGGTCTTCGCCGCCGTGCACAACGAGGAGGGGCTGAACGCCCAGATCTACAACCGCTGCATCGGCACCCGCTACTGCTCCAACAACTGCCCCTACAAGGTGCGCCGCTTCAACTGGGTGAACCTGGAATGGAGAAAGCCGCTGGACCTGCAGTTGAACCCCGAGGTGACGGTGCGCCAGCGCGGCGTCATGGAGAAGTGCACCTTCTGCGTGCAGCGCATCCGGCAGGCGCAGTACCGCGCCGCGCGGGAGGGGCGCAAGCTGCAGGACGGCGAGGTGGTGCCCGCCTGCGCCCAGACCTGCCCGGGCGGGGTGTTCACCTTCGGCGACCTCCTCGACCCGGGCGCCCAGGTCACCAGGATCACCCGCGGCGATCCGCGCCGCTACCACCTGCTGCACGAGCTGAACACCAAGCCCGCGGTGACGTTTTTAAGGCGGGTGGACAACGACGTGGTCTGACTCGGACTAAAGGGGGACAGGCACCTGCGGAGCCAGTCCCCTTCGCGGAGCAAGTCCCCTTCGCGGAGCCAGTCCCCGATCGACAAAGGAGCGCCCCCTTTGCCCCACCAAAGCTACGGCCAAATCAACGACGACGCCCTGAACGCCATGGAGAAGCCCGGCTTCGCGTTCTACCTAGCCGTGGTCTCCCTGGCGGGACTGGCGGGCCTCGGGGGGCTCTGCCTGATGTACCAGACCCAGGCGGGCATGGGGGTGACCGGCCTGAACCGCCCCGTCGGCTGGGCGGTCTACATCACCAACTTCGTCTTCTGGGTCGGTATCGCGCACTCCGGCACCCTCATCTCCGCCATCCTCTACCTTTTGCGCGCCAAGTGGCGCGACGCGGTGTCGCGCTCGGCCGAGGCGATGACCATCTTCGCGGTCCTGACCGCGGGCCTCTTCCCGCTCATCCACCTGGGCCGGCTCTGGGCCGCCTACTACATCGTCCCCTACCCGTCCCAGCGCCAACTCTGGCCCAACTTCGTGAGCCCCCTGGTCTGGGACGTCCTCGCCGTCTCCACCTACCTCACCGTGAGCCTCATCTTCTGGTACATCGGCATGATCCCCGACCTCGCGGCGGCGCGGGACCGCTACCACGCACAACTGGGGCCGATGCACCTGAAAAGCCGGATCTACCGCGCCCTGTCGCTCGGATGGTCCGGCTCGGGGAGCCAGTGGCACCACTACGGCCGCTCCTACCTCTTCTTCGCCGCCCTGGCCACCCCGCTGGTGGTCTCGGTGCACTCGGTGGTCTCCTGGGACTTCGCCATGAGCCTTCTGCCCGGGTGGCACAGCGCCATCTTCCCCCCCTACTTCGTGGCCGGCGCCATCCACTCGGGGCTCGCCATGGTGCTCACCCTGCTCATCCCGATGCGCAAGCTGCTGCACCTGGAGCGCCTGGTCCAGATGCACCACTTCGAGATGCTGGCCAAGACCATCGTCCTCACCGCCACCATCGTCGGCTACGCCTACGCCATGGAGGCCTTCATCGCCTGGTACTCGGGTGACCACACCGAGTGGCAGAACTACAAGTGGCGCACCCTGGGGCCGGTGTCCTGGATGTACTGGCTCTGCGTGGTCTGCAACGTGCTGATCCCCTGGCTCTTCGTGTTCCGGCGCCTGCGCACCCACTACCTGCCGCTGTTCGTCATCTCGCTGCTGGTCAACGTCGGCATGTGGTTCGAGCGCCTGATGATCATCTACACCGCGCAGGCGCACGATTTTCTCCCCCACAACTTCGGGCGCTACCTCCCCACCTGGGTCGAGCTGACCATCACCGCCGGCTCCTTCGGCTTCTTCTTCCTCTTCTTCGTCCTGTTCACCAGGGGTCTCCCCACCGTGCCGCTCAGCGAACTGAAGGGGCAGATCGCCGAGGAGGAGCTCCCCCCCACGGAGCCCTGCCAGCACCGGGTCGGCCAGAAGCTGCCGCAGCACCGCCCCACCGTGCTCGCCGTCTTCTCCAGCGCCGGCAGCCTCCTTACCGCCGCCAAGCTTTGCTGCGACAGCGGCTTCGAGATCATGGAAACCTTCTCCCCCGTCAAGCTGGAGCAGTTGAGCGAGGTGCTGAAGCTGAAGAAGAGCCCGGTGCGCATCATTACCCTGGCGGGCGCCGTCTCCGGCCTTCTCGGCGGCTTCTGGCTGGCGGGCGGCACCGCACTGGTGAACAGGCTGGTCGTGGGAGGCAAACCGCCCCTGTCCTGGATCCCCTTCTGCGTGGTCAGCTTCGAGGGGACCATCCTCATCGGGAGCCTCGCCAACCTCTTCGGGCTCGCGCTGCTGGCCCGCCTGTTCCGCCTGGAAACCCTTCCTTTCTACGACCCGCGCTTCTCGCGCGACAAGTTCGGCCTGCTGGTGAGCTGCGGGCCCGACGAGGTCCGGCTGCTGCAGGAGCGGCTCGGGCCGGCCCGCCCGGAGGAATTCCATGTCCACCAGTGAGCGCCCCGCGACCAAGCTCTGGCTGCCGCTCTGGCTGGTCCTGGCCGTCGCCGGGATCGCGGTCTGGGTCGTGCTCCTGAACGGCCCCGAGGAACGCAGGGCGTGGCGCTCGCTGTTGATGAACTTCCTGTTCTTCACCTCGCTCGCGGGCGGCATCGTGGTCTGGCCCCCCTTGGTGGCGGCCTGCAACGGCCGCTGGCACCTGAAGGCGCAGGGGCTCGCCACGGCGGGCATCTCCTTCGCGCTCCCCTCGCTGGCCGCCCTCGTGCTCCTGTGGATCGGCAACCACCTCTGGGCGCCCTGGCAGGGGATCCACTACCACCAGGGGATCTGGCTGGAACCGGACTTCGTGATGGGACGGGACCTGGCGGCGCTGCTCGTTTTCTGGGGCATGGCCCTGTACCAGCGCAACAAGCACCGGGCCGGGGACGGCAAGGCGAGCGGCACCGTCCTGGTGCTGGTCTACAGCCTGGTGTTCTCCCTGCTCGGCTTCGACCTGGTCATGGCGCTCGACCCCTACTGGCACAGCAACCTGGCCGGCGGCTACTTCTTCATGTCCGGGCTCTACATCGGCATCACCTGCTGGGCGCTGCTCGCCGCCCGCCACCCGGATGCGGACCCGGACCTGCTCCACGACCTGGGCAAGCTGATAGTCGCCTTCAGCCTGATGACCACCTACCTCATGTACGCGCACCTGTTGCCGTTTTGGTACGAGAACCTGCCGCGCGAGGTCCGCTTCATCGTGCCGCGCCTGCACGGCGCGCAGTGGCGACCGGTGAGCGCGCTCCTGCTGGCCCTGGTCTACTTCGGGCCGCTGGTGCTGCTCCTCCCCATCCGCGTCAAGCGTAGCCGCCGGCTGCTGGGGATCATCTCCTTCCTGGTGCTGTGCGGGCTGTGGCTGGAGCGCTGGTGGCTGGTGGCGCCGACCTTCGACCCGGCGCCCCGGCTGGGGCTGCACGAACTTTCGCTGGCCGCCGGCTTCGCCGGGGTGCTGGGGCTCGGCATGACCTGGATGCGCCGGATTGACAGGAGGCGGCCATGACGCCCGCAGCCAGACCCGATCGTACGCCCGGGAAGGTGCCGGAAGAAGGGGGGCCTCCGCGCGGGATGCCGCTGTGGCCGAGCGCCGTGGCCGCCGCGGTGGTCGTGTGTGCCGCGCTGGCGGCGCTGGTCTACCTGGACCGGCTCTACCCGGTGGGGCTCGGCCCGCGCCAGCCCATTCCGTTCAGTCACCGGGTGCACGCGGGCATCAAGCACATCAGCTGTTTCATGTGCCATGACAGCGCGACGCGCTCGTCGCGGGCCGGGATCCCGCCGTTGCAGACCTGCCTGCTCTGCCACTCCCGCATCATCCGCACCTACCCGTACATCGCGCGCCTGCGGGACCTGGCGGCCCGGAACCAGCCGGTGGTCTGGCAGCGGGTGAACTGGCTGCCGGAGTTCGTCTACTTCGACCATTCCATGCACCTGCGGCGCGGCATCGACTGCAGCCACTGCCACGGCGATATCCGGCAGATGGACCGGGTGGCGGGCGCGGTGAAGTTCGAGATGGGGTTTTGCATCCGGTGCCACAAGGCAAACAAGGTCACCCACGACTGCTTCGTCTGCCATAGGTGAGGGTAATAAAAGCAGTTACGCGAAGAACGCGGAGTAGTCGCTGAGGACGCTAAGAAAAAACTTTTTGGGGGAAACAAACCCATGACCAACCTTTTCCAAAAACCCCAGAGTGCGGCGCTCGCCTTCATGGTCGCGGGGGCGGTCTGGTTCGTGGTGGGCGCCGTGTACGGCATGTTCTCGGCCATCCACCTGGTGGCGCCGGAGTTCCTGCCCCACGTGGCGCCCCTGGTGTTCGGGCGGGAGCGCCCGGTGCACGTCAACACCATGCTCTACGGCTTCGTGGGGACCATGCTGGTCGGGATCGGCCTGTACTACCTCCCGGCCCTGCTCAAGACCAGGCTCTGGTCGGAGCCCCTGGCCTGGATGGCCTTCGTCTTCTGGAACCTCACCGTCCTGAGCGGCCCCCTGGGCTTCGCGTTCGGGTTTACCCAGGGACGCGAGTACAACGAGTACGTCTGGCTCGCCGACATCTCGCTGGTCCTCGCCGTCGCCTGCCTCATCGTGGTCACGGCCCTCACCATCGTCAACCGCAGGGAGCCGCAGCTCTACGTCTCCATCTGGTACTTCATGGCCACCTTCCTCTGGACCGCCAGCAACTACCCGCTGGGGAACGTGATGTGGCACCCGGCGACCGGCGCCATGCCCGGGCTGATCGATTCCCTGTTCCTGTGGTTCTGGGGACACAACCTCCCCGGGCTCCTGATCACGCCGCTGGCCACCGGCGCGGCCTACTTCGTCATCCCCCGGGTCACCCGCACCCCGCTCAACTCGCATACCCTGTCGCTTCTGGGCTTCTGGTTCCTGATCGCGCTCTACAGCCATATCGGTGGCCACCACGTGCTGCAGTCCCCCATCCCCAACTGGCTCAAGACCGTGTCCGTGGTGGACTCGGTCTCCATGGTCCTTCCCGTCTCCATCGTGGTGATCAACCTCTGGCTCACCGCGCGCGGCTTCGGAGGGAGGGTCTGGAACGACCCGCCGGCGCGGCTGGTGATGGGGGGGATCGTCTGGTACATCATCACCTGCATCCAGGGGCCGCTGCAGTCGCTCCCCTTCCTGCAGCGGGTCACCCACTTCAACAACTGGACCGTCGGCCACGCCCACATCGCCATGCTCGGCTTCGGCGGCTACATCGCGCTCGGCGCCATGTGGCACGTGCTCCCCCTGGTAAGCGGGCGCCCGGTCTATTCCAACAAGCTGATCAACCTGCAGTTCGGTCTGATCACCTTCGGGCTGACCGGTTTCTTCATCGTCCTGACCATGGCCGGGCTGGTGCAGGGGAGCGCCTGGCATAACGGCGAGACCGTGCTGCGCGTGCTGCCGCAGCTCTCCCCGTTCATGGTGATGCGGGCCGCGCTCGGGATCTTCATCCTGACCGCGTCGCTGGTCGGTCTCGCCAACCTGTACCTGACCCTGCGCCCGGCACGGCAAGAAGAGCCCCTGCTGCGCGGCGAGGAGGCGGCATGAAGATGACACCGGCCTTCCTCATCGTCGGCGCGCTGCTGGTGTTCTGGGCCTCCACCTTCATCATCGTCGGGCTACCCTCCATGACCATGAAGGACAACCCGTCCGAGATCTGGCGGCCGCTTTCCCCACTGGAGCGGGAAGGGCACCGGCTCTACGTGAAAAACGGCTGCAGCTACTGCCATTCGCTCTTCATCCGGGTCAACGACTGGGACATCGGGGCGGAGCGCATCGCCCAGGCGGGCGATTATGCGGGCATCGAGCCCGCCATCCTGGGGAGCGAGCGCACCGGGCCGGACCTGTCCCAGGAAGGGGGCGAGCATAGCGACGACTGGAACATCGCCCACTTCACCAACCCGCGCTACACGACACCCATCTCGGTGATGCCCGCCTGGGACTTCCTCTCCAGGCACGAGATCCAGGCGCTGGCGGCCTACGTGCAGGCCCTCGGGGGCAAGGATGCCGATGTGCGGCAAAAACGCCAGCGCGAGTGGAAGCGCCAGGCGCAGGCCGCCTACGCGGGCGGGGTGGACCGCAACATCGAGTGGCTGCACGCCCAGGTCCCCGAGGTCTGGCGCCGAATGCCCAACCCGTACCCGGCCACCGAGGCGGCGCTGCAGCGCGGCAAGAGGCTCTACCAGCAGCTCTGCATCAACTGCCACAGCCCGATCGGCGACGGCAACGGTCCGGCGCAGCCCTTCCTGGGGCCGCCTCCGCTCAACTTCACCATCCTCAGGCGCCACCTGGTGGAGAACCGGTACATCGGCGGGATCTTCTACTACCAGATCATGAACGGCATCACCGGCACCGCGATGCCGTACTTCAAGAAGCACCTGGAGAGCGAGAAGATCTGGGACCTGGCCAACTACCTGGCGGTGTCGTTCGTGGGGTACACCGACGCCAACACGGAGCCGCGCGGCATCGACGCCTCCTACGAGGGGGAGTGGCAGAACCCGTACCCGCCGCCGGCGGTGGACCAGGCGCCGTAAGTTTAGTGCCTCCCCCGGGCCCAGCGCCCTCACCCCTGCCCCTCTCCCGGAGGGCGAGGGGGGACAAGGGGGACTGGCTCCGCAAGGTGCCTGTCCCCTTTAGCTGGCAGCAGGCACAAGGTGCGAGGAGCAGATGGAGAGAGACATGACCAGCCCGCTGGATACACCGGCCTTCTTGTTCATCTGGATGTGCTTTCCGCTGTTGATGTGCGGGACGCTGATCGTGTTCTTCCTGTGGGGGGTCCGGTCGGGGCAGTTCGCAGACCAGGAGCGGGCACGCTACCTGGCGCTGGATAGCGGCATCCCGGAAGACCAGGAGGGGAATGGCGCCGGCAACCGGAGCAAAGAAGCTAAAGCCCCCCTCCCGACCTCCCCCCTCCGGGGGGAGGAGCCAGACGGGATGCGGCGATAGCACAAATGGAGGACTCCCGAAGCCCCGCCGAATGCTGACGGCGCAGGTCCATCGTCCCCTCCCCCGGAGGGGGAGGGCTAGGGAGGGGGAAAGCCGTTAGAAGGCGAAGCGAGAGGGAATTTTTAGGGGGGGGCAACCATGCTGATGCTCTACCTGTACGTGCTGCAGAACCAGTGGCTGGTCATCGCGCTCTTGGCGGGCGCGGCGCTGGTGCTGCTCGCGGCGCTCACCTACCAGGCGCTCTGGCTGCCGCGCGGGGTCGAGAAGCAGAGCGAGGTGATCAAGGTGCGCGGCCCGGTGACCTTCCTGCGCTGGCTGCGCAGCTTCATGCCCTGGGTGATCGTCCTCCTCTTCGCGGCCTGCATCGCGTTCACCCTGTTCGAGGTCACGCACAACCACGCCATCCCCCCCAACTGGTGAGGCGACCATGGAACAAAAGCCCGACTACGACGAGCACAAGGAACTGCGCTCCCCATGGGAGTGGGTCATCCTGATCGCCTTCAGCGGCTCCATCATGGGGTTCGGCTGGCTGGTGTACCTGCTGGTCCAGGACGCACCCCGGCGCTGGGATTTCGGCCAGCTCCCGGACGCACCGGCGGAGTCGATCTATTCGAGCGAGGAGCCGCGCGGCAAGGCGCAACGCCAGATCCGGCCGCTGCCGGAGGCGGTGCCGCTGCCGCCCAGGGCGCAAACCGGTAAGGGAGGGGGAGACAGATGAGGAAGCTGACGCTCTTCATGGTGCTGGCGCCCCCACTGCTCGGGGCGGTGCTCTTCGGGTACATCCTGGTCCGGGGGCCGCGCATGACGGTGCAGCACCACGTGCGGGAGTTCCAGATGGTGCTCCCGGCGCCGGCGCCGGGCGCGGTGAGCGTGACCCCTCCGGCGGGCCGGGCGCCCGCGCAGGCCGATGCCGCCGCGCTGGCCAACCCGGTTCCGGCCACCCCGGCGGCCGTGGCCCAGGGCGGGGTCTACTACGGCTATTACTGCGCGTTCTGCCACGGCGACTCCGGAGCCGGCGACGGCCCCGTCGGCAACAGCTACCTCCCCCGCCCCGCGGACCTGCGTCTGGCGAAGGTGGCCGCCTACCGCGACGGACAACTGCTGCGCGCCATGCTGACCGGGACCGGACACGAGCCGGTGCTGGAACGCGTGGTCCCGTCCCAACACCGCTGGCCGCTGGTCCACTACCTGCGCTCCCTCGGCGCCCCCAGCTCCCCCAGCTCGCTCAACGCCCCCCGCTGACCCCGCCCCCGGCGCGCCGGCGCCCCTCATTGCCGGGGCTAGCTCGGCTAACCCCCTCCTGCTCCCCCTTTAACAAGTTTGGGCCGCAGATATCACCGGTGCTGCGCGCCGAGCACCGACGCCAGCACTCGCGCCAGTTCTTCGGTCTGGAACGGCTTCTTCAGGAAGGCGCCCCCCTCCCAGCTCCCGCTCCCCTCGTCCAGGATGGCATCGGTGAACCCGGACATGTAGATGCACTTGATCCCGGAGCGCTGGCGCCGCATCCGCTGCATCATCTCCGGCCCCCGCATGCCGGGCATCACCACGTCGGTCAGCACCAGGTCGAAGGCAACGTCGGGGTTGGCCGCCAGCTCCAGCGCCTCGCGCGGGTCCGCCGTGGCGAGGCAGCGGTACCCCAGGGACTCCAGGATGGTCGAGGTCAGTTCGCGCACCATGTCCTCGTCTTCGACCAGCAGCACCGTCCCCGCTCCCTGCTGCCGCGTCGCGGAGCGCGGCGGCTCGTGGTTCTCGTCGCCGCCGACACACCTCGGCAGCCAGATGCTGAACGCACTGCCGGCGCCGGGGGCGGTCTCGAGGTCGATGAAGCCCCCGTTTTGCCTGACGATGCCGTACACGGTGGCCAGCCCCAGGCCGGTCCCTTTCCCCTGCTCCTTGGTGGTGTAGAAGGGCTCGAAAACGTGGGCACGCGTCTCGGCATCCATGCCGACACCCGTGTCGCGGCAGGTGATCCTGACGTACCCTCCCGGCGGCGCCTCCGGGTGCAGCGGAGGGGGGCCGTCGAACTGCTCGTTGGCGGTCTCGATGGTGATGGTCCCCCCCTGGGGCATGGCATCGCGCGCGTTCACCGCCAGGTTCATGATGATCTGGTCCAGCTGCACCGGGTCGATGCTGATGCTCCATAGCTGCTCGCCGGGCGCCAGCTCGATGGAGACGTCTTCGCCGATCAGCCGTCCCAGCGACTTCTTCAGCTCCACCAGCATGCTGTTTACCTGCACGGTCCTGGGCGTGACGACCTGCTGGCGCGAGAAGGCGAGCAGCTGACGGGTGATGTCGCGTGACTGCTCCGCGGCCTTGACGATCAGGCGCAGGTGCTCCAGGAGCGCCGCTTCCCGGGTCTGCCGCGCAGCGAGCTCGGCGCACCCCATGATCACGGTGAGCTTGTTGTTGAAGTCGTGCGCCACCCCGCCCGCCAGCCGCCCGACCGACTCCAGCTTCTGGGCCTGGCGCAGCTGCTCCTCGATGCCGCGCCGCTCGGTGATGTCGCGCACCGTGCCGATAACCCCGATGATGTCGCCGGAGCTGCTTCTCAACGGGGCCGAGGCGTCGGAAAGCCACAGCGTCCTCCCGCTCACGTGCCTGCCGCAGAATTCGACCATTGCGGGTGCGCCGCCGGCCATAAGCCCCTCCAGGCGGCGCACCAGGCCGGTATCGGCGAGCCACGGGAAGACCTCCGCAGGGCGCTGCCCCAGGACCTCGCTGGCTGGGATGCCGCTGATCTCCTCCATGTACGGGTTCCAGACCAGGTAGCGCAGCTCCCGGTCGTAGACGATGATCCCCTCACGGGCGCTGGTGATGATCTCCTGGTTGAACTGCAGCGTTTCCGAGAGCCGCTCTTCGGAGAGTTTCCTCTCCGTGATGTCCTCGTAGATGCCGAGCACCCCCCGCACGGCGCCGTCCTCGTCGGTGAGCGGCATCTTGCTGGTATCGATCCAGATCACGCCGCCGTCGGCCTGGGTCAGGTTCTCGATGATGTGCATCTTGGCCTGGTTCCTCTCCATGACCTCGCGGTCGTCGGCCCGGTAACCCTCGGACTCTTCGCGGCTCCAGGGAAGGTCGTAGTCGCACTTGCCCACGATCTCGGCAGGGTCGGCGAGCCCCGCAGTCCTGGCGAACTCGCGGTTGCAGCCGAGATAGACGCTGCGGCGGTCCTTCCAGAAGATGCAGTGCGGGATCGAGTCCATGATGGCCACCAGCAGATCGTTGGTGTGGCGCAGCTCCCCCAGGGCCTGGTTCAGTTGCCGGTAGGGGCGCTTGATGGCGGCGGCAAAGATGCCGCGGTAGATCAGCAGGAAGGCGAACAGCTTGTACAGGTGCCCCAGGAGGTTGAAGCTGTCGAAGACGCTCTTGTAGACGGTGAAGGTGAGCTCGCTCACGACGCAGAGGATGAAGGCGCTCAGGTAGTACAGGTAGATGCGGTCCCGCGAGGCGGTGAGCCGTTTCAGGTAGGCGAGGGCGGCCAGCGCGAACAGGGCGATGGTGACCAGCTCGGAGCCCTTCTTGAACGGCGTCAACCCCACCCCCGGCACGAAGGTGTCCGGCACCAGGTCGGGGCGAAAGACAATGGCGCAGAAGGAAACCGCGCTGATGCACAGCACCCCTGCCAGGAGCGGCAGTCTCCCCAGCCAGCGGCATCTGCACCTTTCGTCGACAAAGGCGCTGGCCAGGAAGGCGGCGGCAGAGAAGAGGCGCACGGCGATCCAGAACTGGGTCGACTTGTTGGGGGTGTTGGGGGTGATCAGGGGGGGCATCCCGGCGTAGGCCAGGGTGTGCATGAAGTCCATCAGGCCGATGCCCAGGAAGGCCACGGCGAGGAAGAGGGTGTGCCGGTCGCGGCTCTGGCTGTAGGAGAACCACCCCACCCCGAAGATGGAGAGGGAGACCATGACGCTGAATATTTCCACGGTGTTGTGGAAGGTGAGGTAGGAGGGGACGTCCAGCACCACGTACAGCGTGGAGCCGAACAGTTCCAGGAGCAGGAACGGGATTCCCGCCGCTATGGCCAGCGCGGCCAGCGCCAACTGCCAACTCGAACGCAGCTCACCGTGGGGCATCTTCGCATCCCTCCGCGTGCTTCGCTTGTCGTGCCGCCGTTGCTACATGCAGACCTTGAGGATCTGCTCCAGGTCGGTTTCCCCCTGCAACACCTTCAGCAGGCCGTCCATCTTCAGGGTCCACATCCCCTCGTCCATGGCGATGGAGCGCAGCTCGTCCATGCCCACCCCGCGCCTGATGGCGGTCTTGACGCTCTCGGTCCCGATCATGAGCTCGTGCAGGGCGATGCGCCCCTTGTAGCCGGTGCCGGAGCACTCCTCGCACCCCACCGCCTTCATGAAGTTGGCTTCCTTGAAGTCGGGAATCACCCCCTCGCGGTCGCCGGCGATCTGGCGCAGGGAGGCCACCGTGTCGTCGTAGTGCTCGCGCTGGCCGTGCGCCGGCTTCTTGCACGCCGGGCAGAGCTTCTTGGCCAGGCGCTGCGCCACGATGCCCAAGAGTGCGTCCGAGAAGTTGAACGGGTCCATCCCCATCTCGATCAGGCGCACCGCCGCCTCGGGGGCCGAGTTGGTGTGCAGGGTGGAGAAGACCAGGTGGCCGGTCAGCGACGCCTCGATGGCGATCTTGGAGGTCTCGGCGTCGCGCATCTCGCCGATCATGATCACGTCGGGGTCGGCGCGCAGGAAGGAGCGCAACGCCTCGGCAAAGGTGAAGCCGATCTTGGCGTTGACCTGCACCTGGCACAGGCCCGCCTGGGTGATCTCGACCGGGTCCTCCGCGGTCCAGATCTTGCGCTCCTGGGTGTTGATGTGCCCCAGCGCCGAGTGCAGCGTGGTGGTCTTGCCCGAGCCGGTGGGGCCGACGCAGAGGATGATGCCGTGCGGCTTCTCCAGGATGTCGACGAAGCGCACCAGGTTGTGCGGCAAAAGCCCCAACCCCGGCAGCGGGAGCGGCTTGGAGGCCGCCAGGAGCCTGAGCACCGCGGCTTCGCGCCCGCCGACCATGGGGGTGATCTCGACGCGGTACTCCAGCATCTGCTGCCGGTAGCGGAGCAGGATCTTGCCGCTTTGCGGGCGGCGCCGCTCCGCTATGTTCAGGTCGGCCATGATCTTGATGCGCACGGTGATGGCCCCCTTGTAGGAAGCGGCCACCTTGTGGGCGTGGATGCACTCGCCGTCGATGCGGTAGCGGATGTTGAGCGGCTCGTTGCCGTTGCCGGGCTCGAAGTGGATGTCCGAGGCGCCGCGCCGGTAGGCGTCGATCAGGATCCGGTTCACCAGGGAGATGATCTTGGAGTCGGGCTCGAACAAGAGCCGCGTGTCGTCGGCCTCCTCCTCGATGGTTACCGTCTCCGCCTCACTCTTCATGGAGTTCAGCAGGGTGTCCACCGTCTCGATGCGGTTGCGGTAGTACTTGTCGATGGCCGCCATGATCTGGTGCGACGGGGCGACCACCAGTTCGGGAACGAAGTTGGTTGAGAACCTCAGGTTGTCGCCGATGGTGAGGTCGGTGGGGGCGCAGGTGGCCACCACCAGCTTTCTCCCTTCCAGCGAAATGGGGAAGACCCTGAGCCGCGTGGCGAGCCCCTCTGAAATGGCGCTCAGGGCCGCGTCACCGGGAATCACCGTCTCCAGGTCCACGAAGCGGAGCCGGAACTTGGTGGCCAGCGCGGAGAGGAGCTGCTCCTCGGTGATCAGCCCCTTCATGATCAGCAACTCGCCCACCTGCAGCTTCTTCCCCTTCTGGCTCTTGAAGGCGGCCTCGACCTGCTCGCGGGTCACCAGCCCCGACTCGACCAGGATGTCCCCCACCCGCGTGTGATGCATCTCGTGCCTTTGTTCGTGCATATCTCCCTCGTCCACCGCGTCGGCCAGGAGGATGGCCGCGTCCTGGTCGCGGTGCGCCTGTTCCTCCTGCAGCTTGAGCGCCGCCTCCAGCTTGTCGGTGGAGACGTAGCCCTGGTCCTGGAGGATCTGGCCGGTGTAGCGGGCGTCCTGGCGGTAGCGCACGCCGGAATCGGTAAAGAAGAGGGTCTGGCAGCTCTCTCCGGGCCCCGGCTGGAGCCCCAGGAACCCCTTCAGGAACTTGCCGTTCGCCGGCACGTGGACCCGGAAGGTCTCGCCGGCGATGGTCTGCACCTCCTCGAGGCTGTCCTTGCCGCCGGGTCCGATGCCGGCGGGGGGGCTCAGGAAGCGGATGTAGCAGATCTCGTCCAGGGAGAAGACCAGGGTCTCCCTGCTCCCCTCGGTAAGCACCTCGACGTCGGTATCCTGGTACTTGAAGGAACGGGTCAGCACCCCCTTGATCTCGTCCCCGGTCTTCAGTTTTATGGTCAACTCGTTCATGGTCCCTCCTTGGCGGGCGCTACTCCGTGCCCCGTACCAGCTGCCGCGCGGTTCCCCCCTCGAGGGTGTCGGCGGCGGCGGTATGCGCCTGCAGGTGATCCTCGTCGGTGAAGAAGCGCGCCACGCGCTCCGCGTTCACCGGGCGCGACACCAGGAAGCCCTGGATCTCGTGGCACCCCTGGTCCTTCAACGTCTCCAGCTGGTCCACCGATTCCACCCCTTCCGCCACGATCTGCATCTTGAGGCTCTTGGCCATGGCGATGATGGCGGTGACGATGGCCTGGTCCTCGGAACTCTTCATCATGTTGAGGATGAAGGTGCGGTCGATTTTCAGGGTGTTGATGGGGAAACGGTGCAGGTAGGAGAGCGAGGAGTAGCCGGTCCCGAAATCGTCGACCGAGATGGTGATCCCCATGTCGCGCAGCTCGCTCAGCACCCGGCAGGTGTACTCGTCGTTCTGCATCAGGGCGCTCTCGGTGATCTCGATCTCCAGCAGGGCCGGGTCGAGCCCGGTCGAGCCCAGTACGGCGCAGATCGACTGCTTCACGTCCTGGCGCTGGAAGTGGAACGGGGAGAGGTTCACCGCCACCCGGACCGGCGCCAGGTCCGCCTCCTGCCACGCCCTGGCCTGCAGGCAGGCGGTGCGCATGACCCACTCGGTCAGCTCCGCGATCATCCCCCCTTCTTCGGCGAGGCGGATGAACTTGTCCGGGGCGAGCATGCCCAGCCGCGGGTGCATCCAGCGCACCAGGGCCTCGACGCTGGTCACCTTGCCGGTGAGCAGGTCCACCTTGGGCTGGTAGTGCAGCACGAACTCCCCCTGCTCGATGGCCTGGCGCAGGTCGGCCAGCAGGGTGACCCGCTCGCTGGCGTGCTCGTTCATCCTCTTGTCGAAGAGCGAGTAGACGTTCTTGCCGCACCCCTTGGCGTGGTACATGGCGATGTCCGCGTTCATGAGCAGCTCGTCCACGCTCCTGCCGTCGTGCGGGTACAGGGTCACGCCGACGCTCGCGGTGACCCGGATCTCGCTCGCCCCCAGGCGGAACGGGGCGGCAAACAGCGCCACCAGCTTCTGCGCCACCAGGGCCGCGTTCTCGGGGGAGGCGACGTTCTGGCAGAAGATGGTGAACTCGTCCCCCCCAAGGCGCGCCACCGTGTCGCAGCTGCGCACCACCGTCCCCAGCCGCCCCGCCACCTCGATCAGCAACAGGTCGCCGGTGCGGTGCCCGAGGGTGTCGTTGATGTCCTTGAAGTGGTCCAGGTCGATGAAGATGACCGCCACCGCCTCGTGGGAGCGCTCGGCGTGGAACAGCGCCTGGGCCAGGCGGTCGTAGAACAGGGTGCGGTTGGGGAGCCGGGTCAGCGGGTCGTAGTGGGCCAGCTGCTGCAGGTGCGCCTGGCGCTGCCTGAGGATCTGGTCCCGCTCCTCGATCTCGTGCAGCATGTCGTTGAAGCCGTCGTAGAGCATGCCGATCTCGTCGTCGCACGGCTTGGTCACGCGCAGGGCGAAGTTCTTGCCGGCCGAGATCTCCTTCATGGCGGCCAAAAGGCCCAGAAGCGGCGCCGAGATCATCAGCTGCAGCCGGGCCGAGAACAGGCAGAACACCAGGAAGGTGACCGCCATGAACCCCAGCGCCACCAGGATGGTCCAACGCAGGCTGTGCAGGAACCCCTTGGCGTTGGCCTGGATGACCACCGTGCCGACCTGCTCGTGGTCCAGCCGGATCGGCTGCACCACGCTGGCGTACCCGGACAGGAACGAGCTCGTGTAGGACTCCCCGCTCACCTGCTGCATCGCCCGCGCCACGTCGTCCGCGGAGGCCCAGTCGGGCAGGTACTCCAGCGGCAGCGCTGCGTGCTCGGCCTCCAGGGCGTGGTAGCGCGCGAACAGGCGCCCCTCCTGGTTGAGGATGTAGACGGCGAGGATGTTGCTTTTCTGGGTGAGGGGCCTGATGGTCTCCTGCACCGACTTCAGGTCGTTGAAGACCAGCGCCGGGGCGCTGTTTTTGCCGATGAGATCGGCGACCGAAACCAGGTACTCCTGCTGGTCCCGGTACAGGACCTTGGCTTCGCGGGTTACGAAGAAGAGGGAGGAGACGAAAAGGGTGGCCGTGCAGCAGCTCATGATGATCAGCATCAATTTGCGCTGCAACGGGAGGTTCCTGATAAACTTTTCGCCCGGTCGCATCATCATCTAGTCACCCTCGCGTACGATCCTGGCCAGCTTCAACAGCTGGGAACTGATCTTGAAACGGGACTGCTGCGCCGCCTTGACGTTGATCTCGAAGCGGATCCTCCCCTCGATCTCCACCAGGCCGATGATCCCCCCGAGCCTGGCGAAGTCGGGGTGATCGCTCACCGTCAACAGCGACCGCCGGCGCGCCTGCTCAAGGACGCCGGCCAGGTAGCGCTTCTCCACGCCGCTCACCACCAAAAGGTGGCACTCCCCCAGCTCCTCACCCGGCTGCACCCGCCTGACCTGCAGAGGATGCCCCAGCACCGTCTTGCCCCGGTACTGCTCCAGCGCGGTCGTGAAGGGTCCGCGCCCGAGGCTGCAGATCACGAGCGGCGCCCCGCTTCCGGAGAAGGCGTCGGCGGGCCACTCGATGTACTTGGCCATGTTGAAGACCATGGCCCCCTTGACCTGGTACTCCTGGGGGGCTTCCGCCCCCAGCGGCCCGGGGTGGGCGAGGAGCAGGCAGAGGAGGGCCGGGAGCAAAAGCCCCGGGCAGCACCTCCATATCCGTGACAGCACTGGCATCGGCACCCCTCTCCCTAGAACCGGTAGTTGAACAGGAACCGGTAGGTCCTGCCGTCCTGGGGGATCAGGCTCTGCACATGGTCCGTGGTGGCCGGGTCCTGCAGGCGCCGGTCCAGGAGGTTGTAGACGGAGAAGGAGGCCTCCAGCCCCGGCAGCAGCGCAGTCGTTGAAAGGGTGGCGTTGGTGACCAGGTATCCCGGGGAGGCGACCTGGCCGCCGCTGTGGGTGAACTCGCGCCGGCTCACCCCCTGCAGCTCGATACCGGCGAACACCTTCTTCAGGTACAGGGGGGCGGTCAGGTTCAGCTTGACCAGGTGGCGCGGGGAATAGTCGAGGCTCTGGTCGGTCCCCTGGTCGCGGGCGGCGACGAAGCCGTAGCTGCTGCGCGCCGCGAAGCCGCTGTTCCACTGCCCCTCGATCTCGAACTCGCCCCCGACGGCCTTGACCCGCTCCACGTTGGCGAAGGCGACCTGGGTGGGCGACACGTCCTGGTAGCTGATCAGGTTGTCGATCTTGTTGTAGAACAGGCTGGCGCTGGTGCGCACCACGTCGCCGTAGTACTGCTCGTAGATCGCCTCGTAGCTGCGCACCGTCTCCGGCCTGAGCGTCGCCGGGCTGGTGGCGTAGCCGTTGAAGACGTCGTTGTAGTACAGCTCGTAGGCGTTGGGCGCCCGGAAGGCCTGACCGTAGACCAGCTTGAACACGGTCCCCTCGACCGGGGTGTAGATCAGGGCCAGGCGCGGGCTGGTGGCGCCGCCGAAGGTCTCGTAGTGGTCGTAGCGGACACCGGCGTTCAGGATCAGCGTGTCCAGGATGCGCAGCTCGGCCTGGCCGAACAGGGCGTAGAAGACGTCGCTGCGGCTGTTGTCCAGCCTGCGCCCCCCCGGCACCGCGTCGTAGTTGGGGATTTCGATCTGGAAGTCGTCGCGGAACTTCATCCCGCCGGTCAGCTGCAGGCGCGGCAGCAGTTGCCGGCTGGCCTGCAGTTCGGCGCCCCACCAGCGCGCCAGGTGGTCGTCGCGGTTGACGTAGGTCGCGGGGTAGAAGACAGGATCGTCCCCGGTCTTGTCGTAGGCGAAATTGCCGGTGAAGCGGAGTTCGTCGTAGAAGAGCCGGGCGGTGACGCCGGTGCCGTCGATCGCCTTGTCGTAGCGCAGGTCGAGGAAGCTCCTGCGGTCGTTGGAGTTGGTGCGCGGGTCGTTGAAGATGGTGCCGAAACTGGCGGTGGGGACCCTCTTGTCCCGCGACACCAGGGCGCCGGTCAGGGTGAGGTCCTGCAGGTGCCCGGAGAGGAACAGCGAGTAGTTGCGGTCCCGGTCCATGTTGCCGGCGATGCCGTTGTTGGTGGCGGGGTCGTTGAACGCGGGAAAGAAGAGGCGGTCGTTGCCGCGGCTGGAATAGCCGGAGCCGGAAACCAGCAGCTCGCCGCCGTCGAAGAGCTTGCCGTAGGTGATGCGCCCGGAGCCGGTCTGCTGGCTCCCCCAGCCACCGCCCACCTCGACCCCCTCGATCTGCTTGGCGGTCTTGCAGATGACGTTGATCACGCCGAAGAAGGCGCCGGCGCCGTAGAGCGAGGAGCTCGGTCCGCGGATGATCTCGATGCGGTCGATGAGCGCCATGTCGAGGATGAACTCGGTGCCGATGGACGCCGACTCGTAGATGGCGTCGTTGATGCGGTGCCCGTCCACCAACAGCAGCAGCCGGGTGTTGTAGTCGCCGGGTCGGTTGAAGCCGCGGGTCCCTATGTAGCTGTAGTTCCTGTCGTAGGTGGTGAAGAAGCCGCGGGTGGCGTTGAGGACGTCGGCCATGGTGCGCCAGCCGTAGCGCCTGATCTCGTCGGAGGTGATCACGGTCACGGAGGCGGGCGCCTCGGTCACCACCTGCTCGAACTTGGAGACCCCGTAAACCTTCTCCACCTTGAGGTTGGTGAGTTGTTCGAGGTCCATCGATTCGAGGTCGGACGGCGCCGGCTGCTCATTGCCATCCTGGGCGAGCGCCGCCGTCGCGCACAGCAGCGACAGCAGCAATGCGCCGGCCAGGGCCAGCCTCGGCCTGGGACGGGATCTTCTCATCGTCTTCCTCCAGCATATCTGCTTCTTCTACACCTGTGCCGCTGGTTGGGACAACGAGCCTGTGGAAGAAGGCGCGGCAGTTGCTCGGCAGTTGCCGAGTAAACCGCTGACGGGTAACGGATCATTTAATATTTTATTATTATTGTCAACGATTAATAGGTTTAACTACCAGCCATTTACGATGAAAAGAGTCAAAGCAAAAACAATAATCATTAAGTTATTGCAACTATACTGTGCTAACTGTGCATTATGACTTACTGCCGCGTTGTTTCGAAGCGTATCACACTGTACAAGCAATGCAATTTACGCGCAGAGTCTGTCGCGCCTGTTCCTTCGCCGCCGCTGTCACATTCTTCTCATCGGTCGATGCGTTCTTAAACTTAGGGGTTGGAACATATATTGTGCGCGGGAGGTTGAAGGAGAGGGGATAAGAGACCGGATGAGAGACGGGATGAGATGGCTGCAGCTGGTTCCCAAGCTCCAGCTTGGGAACCCCATATGGCGCAAAGCTCCAGCTTTGCACCGGAGGGAAGTTGGAGCTTCGGAGAGGCTTTGCGTTCCCAAGGCGGACCTTGGGAACGAGATCAAAGTCATCCGAAGTAATGGCCAACTCCCCAGTCCCCCCTCTCCCCCCGGGAGAGGGTCGGGGTGAGGGCCTCGCCACCAAGATCCTGTGTCGGCGCCGCCAGCGCCCTCACCCGCCCTGCGGGCACCCTCTCCCGGAGGGAGAGGGGATCTTAAAAAAGAAAGGGGCTATGCCTGCGCATAGCCCCTTCTTTGTTGCCGCGGCGCCCCCCAGACAGCCCGCCGCGACTGGTCGACCTTACCTAGTAATCAGTTCCCATGACGTAGTTCCGTACCGCCGCCGCGTTGGGCTGCACCTGGTTCGGCCGCATCATCTCGTTGTCCTCGTGGTCGATGATGTGGCAATGCCATACGTACCCGTTGCCGCCGTTGGGGTCGAATCCGAAGGAAGCTGCGGCGGGCGCGGTCGTGGCCGGCAGATCTGTAGGCGCCCAGCGCACCGCAATGCGGGTAACCTGCCCGGGGTAAGCCACTATGGTGTCCTTCCATCCCGCTTCCTGCGGCAGCGCCGGCGCGGCAGGTCCTTGCAGGTAGATCGGCTTGCCGTTCTTGCCGACCACGGCCACGTCGGGGTTGCCACCGACGGCCCTCGCGTTGGCCGGGTTGCCGTCGTAGCTCTGCGGCGGACCAAATCCGGGGATGTAGACCCCCGCGGGATAGGGGAGCCCCGTCATCGGGTCGTATCCCCCGCCAGGGAAGGCGGCCGCGTACGCCGCGCCGTAGGCTTTGGCATCGAACCCCTGCCGGTTGATGAGCTGGAACTGCGCCAGGTGCAGGTGAATGGGATGCGCGTCGGCGGTGAGGTTCACGATCTCCCATACCTCGGTCTCACCCTCTTTGGGCATCTCGGAGATGAAGTTCCCCGTTGCGTCGGCGCTGAAGCCCGGGATCGGCTGGAACTGGTACATCCCGTTCATGACGCCGGTGATCCGCTTGCCGTTCCACTTGGTGTTGTTGACCAGGATCTCCAGCGGCCCTCCCGGGTAGGCGGTCAGCGCGCCGGTCACCGGATCCACCGCGGTCTGGGGCATTCCCATCACCTCGTTCAGGGTAAGCTGGCGGGTTTTCTGCACCGTCACTCCGGCGGCGAGGGTCCCTGCCGCAGGGTTCGCCAGCCTCACCAGCGCCGGTCCCTGTCCCGCACCGCCGCGCAGGGTGGCTCCGGCCTGGGCCGGGTTGAAGGAGGTGTCCGCAGCCGGTGCCGCGCCGACCTTGAACAGCATGACGCGCCCCGTCGTATTGCCGTTGACGGTGCCCCCGGCCGGGTACGGGGTCTTGGCCGTGTTGCGCAGCAGCCAGTTCCCGGAATACGGCAGGCCGTTGGGGCCGATCTTGCCGGCCTGGTACCCGGCGAAGTCGACGATGACCTGGTAGCGTTCACCCGGCATCATGAGCAGCTTGCCCCCCAGCGCCGGATCGAGTTTGGCCGGGCGGTCGAGGAAGCCTCCGTCGGTGCCGATCACGTACAGCGGGGGTCCGGGGTTCTTGGACACCGGGTCCACCAGCGCCATCTCGTAGGTCCTGGCGTTGGAGCCGTTCAGGAACAGGAAGGTGTAGCGCTTGGCCTGGACGTTCTTGTAGGGCCAGGATTTGCCGTTGACCACGATGACGTCGCCCACGAATTCCGGGTTCCAATACGGGTGTTCCGGGTTGAGCGCCCAGAGCACCCCGCCGGCGCTGGCTGCCGTGAAGAAGAGCTGCCCGTTGCTGTCGAACATGCGGTCCTGGACTACCAGGGGCACCAGTTCCGGCAGGTTGGCGGGGTCGCGGGCGGGGTCGCTCACGACGTAGGCGCCGGCGAGCCCGGCATAGACGTTCAGGCGGGTGGCGCCCAGGGTGTGGTCGTGGAACCAGATCGGCGCCCCCTCCTGGGTGTTGGGGTAGCGGTAGATGGCGTAGTTCGACGCCGTCGCGCCGTCCCTGCTGTAGAAGGAAGCCCCTTTCATGGTGCCGTCGCTGGTGAACCAGGAATCGGGCCCGCCGTCCAGCTGCGGCGGCACCTCGCCCCCGTGCAGGTGGACCGCCGCCGGAATGGGTGCATCAAAGGTCTCCCCGTAGTTCGACGCGCACTCGCTTCCCGGCGCCGGAGGCATCGCCATGTGGGCGCACATGCTCATGCCGGCGTTAAGGGGGTCGGCCCAGTGCAGCGTCTGGTCCGTGCTGTAGCGGTAGGCCAGCACGTTGGTGGTCATAGCGGTGGGAAGCTGGTTTACGAACTTCATCTCGGTCGGGATCCCGCGCGTCGCCACGACCACCGGCCCGATGAACGATTCACGCCCCGGAATCGCTCCGTCCGCCGTCTGCGCCGCGACCTGCCCCGGCTGGAGATAGCCCCAGACCCAGGTCCCGGTGTAGCCCGGGACGGCATTGGCAGGGAGCACCATGCTCTTGAACTCCTTCATGCGGAGCTCGATGGTATTCGCTCCCGCCGGTACGATGTCCAGGTTCGGCAGCGGATCCACGAACTGTGGGATAGCCGATGCGGCCAATGGAACCTGCGGTGTCACACCTCCCCAGGCACTGACAAGGTGTGAAGTGATGATTGCAACAGCACCTACCGTAACTGATAAAAGTCGCCGTTTCATACCGTCCTCCTCCCTCCATGTATTTCATAAGATGATCTTGTTTGAGCAAGATGCATACCTTAAGACAGCATGCTTGATCTTATTGACTCTCACGAGAGGGACGGGCTGCAATTAGTTACTTTTGGTACAGTTTTGATGAGTGGAAGTTATTTATCTGTCGTGTTTTTTGCACCCTTTGCCTCAGCTTCATACAGTACGCCCGCGGGCGTTGCCATAAGCTCTTCCGGAAACTCGGCAGAATGCCACAGGGGATTCTCCCCCTCTCTTGAGGGGAGGGGGACGGGGGGTGGTGAAGCCCGCAGGGGGAGGGGGGACCAAGGCAGTTCATCCGCGTCCTTTGAGGGCGCAAAAAAAGGGGGCAGGTTTTCACCTGTCCCCTTTGCTCAGTCCGTTGGATATGCGGTCGTGGCTCGCGGCGTCGCGACAACTACTCCGGCAGGTACTCCGCCGCGCCGATTTCGGTAAGGTAGAGGCGCACCGTGATGGAGCAGGCGGCGCCGATGCCGTTCACCAGTGCCACCACCTTTTCCAGGATGGACGCGGCCAGCTTGTTCTCGCGCGCCGTGCGGGGACCGAGGCTTCTGGCCAGCACGATCAGGCGGATATCCGCGCCGATGTCGCGGGGGCTGGCCTGGGAGAACTGCAGCGAAATCTGCTCCGGTCTGAGGATCGCCATCTTCCCGCCGCGGATCTCCAGCAATTCCGAAATGATGGAAGGGAGCTCTCTGGCCAGGCCGTCAAGCACCTCGTCATTTACATTTGCTTTGTGAACTATCGCGACATTCATGATTACCTCCTCCTTGTGCAGTTTGTGCGGTGAACAATCGCGCCAGTATAGAAGAAAACTCATCAGACATCAATAAGGAGAAATGCCAGCAGAAGGGACTGGCTCCGTAAGGTGCCTGTCCCTCTAGCGGAACGCTCCCTTCCGCTCAGCCATCTTCCCCAAGTGACCAAGGAGGACAGGCACCTGCGGAGCCAGTCCCCTCACAACAAAAAAGGGACCAGACATAGTCGTGGTCCCTTTGACTGCGGGCGATACTGCGTGTTCTTTCTAGGGCAGGGTAAAGAAGAAGATGGCGCCCTCTCCCTTTTCCGATTCGGCCCAGATCCTGCCCTGATGGCGGTCTATGATGCGTTTGGCGGTGGCAAGACCTATGCCGTTGCCCTGGAACTCCCGGCCGTGCAGCCTCTGGAAGGCGTCGAACAGGTTGTCCTTGTAAATACTGTCGAACCCCACCCCGTTGTCCTTCACGAAGATGACCAGGTTCTTGTCTATTATGAGACGGCCGACCTCTATCCTGGCCGGCTGCGTCGTCGAAGTGTATTTCCAGGCATTCTCCAGGAGGTTCCACATCAACTGGCTCAGCAGCGCCTCGTCTCCCTGGACGAACAGCCCCTCGGCTATTCTGACATCCACCTGCCGGTCGGGCTCCCCTTCCGCTAGCTGCTCGATGGCCTTCTTGGCCAGGGACGAGACGTTGACCATCTTGCAGTTGGTCTTGATGCGGCTCACCTTGGCCAGCTCGAGCAGGTCGTCGATGAGCCGGCTCATGTCCCTGGTGGCCCGGCAGGAGCGCTCCAGCAGACGCTGCGCCTCCTCCGGCAGGTAGGAGACGAAGTCCTGGGCGAGTATGCTCAGGTAGCCGTTGATGTGGCGCAGCGGCGCCCTGAGGTCGTGCGAAACCGCATAGCTGAACGATTCCAGTTCCTTCACGGTAAGCTCCAGGCTGTGCGTCCGCTCCGCCGCCTTTTCCCAGGCAGCCTGCAGTTCCTGGTTCTGCAACTCCAGTTCGTTCTGGTGCATCTCGAGCTCCCGCAGCAGGCGCTGTCTATCCATCTCGGATGACGCCGATACTGGGGTTGCTGACGGCAATATCGCAAAACCGCGTGGCTCACTTCCCACCTTTTCCATTGTTGACGTACTCATATCCACCGCCACAGATATGTAAATTTTAAAATGATACGTCACATTAACTAATTAATAGATTAACTGCAACCAAAATAGTAGGCTTTTCGAATTTCTTGAGTAAGCGGGTGAAGGAGCTGACGAGGCTATGCCAGTCATCAGATTTATGCCTGAAAGATAAGGGCGATGTGTGACTAGACACTCCCTTTTATATTGCCCGCTAGCCCAATCTCTTGTATAAAAGGCTGCCCACGCAACACCCCGAATTTCAACGCTAAGGCGGTTTTACACCTTATGTCATCGAGAAAGATCGCACTGGTGACCGGAGCGAGCAAAGGGATCGGAGCGGCCATCGCCCTCACCCTCGCCCGCGACGGCTTCGACATCTGGCTCAACTACCGCTCCGACCACGCGGCCGCCGCGGAGGTGGCGCGCCAGGTCGAGGCCGCCGGGGCCTCCTGCCGCCTGGTCTGCTGCGACGTCGCCGACGCAAGCGCGGTCAAGGAGACGCTCGGACCGCTGCTCGAAAACGAGTCCCCGGAGGTGCTGGTCAACAACGCCGGCCACGCCAAGGACACCCTCATGGTCTGGATGGGCGAGGACGAGTGGAAGGACGTCCTTTCCGTGCACCTGGACGGCTTCTTCCTGGTCACCAAGCTGGTGCTGGTCGGCATGCTCAAAAGGCGCAGCGGCCGGATCATCAACATCGCCTCCACCTCCGGGCAGAGCGGCGTGGCGGGACAGGTGAACTACTCCGCGGCCAAGGCGGGTCTCATCGGCGCCACCAAGGCGCTCGCCCTGGAGACCGCCAAGCGCAAGGTGCTGGTGAACGCGGTCGCCCCCGGCTTCATAGAGACCGACATGGTGGCCGGCCTCCCCAAGGAGAAGATCGTCCCGATGATCCCGCTCGGGCGCATCGGCACCCCCGAGGAGGTGGCGGAGGTGGTCTCCTTCCTCGCCTCGGACAAGGCATCGTACATTACCGGACAGGTGATCGCCGTCAACGGCGGCATCTACCTGTAGCGGCGTTTCGACAGAACGACAGCAGTTGAGGTAACCGTGCACAAAGTAGCCATAACCGGGATCGGGATCGTTTCCTGCCTGGGAAGCAGCATCCCGGAGGTCGCGCAGGCGCTCAGGACCGGACGCTCCGGCATCGTGGTCGACGAGGAGCGCCGGCGGCTTGGCTTTCGCAGCCCGCTCACCGGGCGCATCGCCGAATCCGGACAGCGCGCCCCCCTCTCCAGGAAGCAGGCGAAGACCATGCCCGACTTCGCGGTGCAGGCCTTTGCCGCCGCCTGGGACGCGCTCACCATGGCGGGCCTGCCCGAGGAACTGGCGCAGAGCCCGGAGACGGGACTCATCTTCGGCTGCGATTCCAGCTGCCTCACCGCGGTGGAACAGGTGGAGCTTTTGCGCGAGCGCGGCGACACCCAGCTGATCGGCAGCGGGCACGTCTTCCGCTCCATGACCTCCTGCATCACCATGAACCTCAACACCCTGCTCAAGTGCCGCGGCGCCTGCTGGACCATCAGCTCGGCCTGCTCCAGCGGCGGCCACGCGGTGGGACAGGCGGCGGACCTGATCGCCATGGGACGGCAGGAACGGGTCATCTGCGGCGGCGCCCAGGAGATCAACTGGCAGTCCATGTGCAGCTTCGACGGCCTGGGCGCATTCTCGCTGCGCCTGGACGACCCCGCCGGCGCCTCGCGCCCCTTCGACGCCGGGCGTGACGGGCTGGTCCCCAGCGGCGGCGCGGCGGCCCTGGTGCTGGAGCGCTACGACCTGGCGGTAGCCCGCGGCGCCGCCATCCTCGGCGAGGTCGCCGGCTACGCCTTCTCCTCCGACGGCAACCACATCTCCGTGCCGAGCAGCGAGGGGCTGCAGCGCGCCATGCGCCAGGCTATTGCCCTCTCCGGCATCTCCACCGCCGACATCGGCTACGTCTGCGCCCACGCCACCTCGACCCCGGCCGGCGACGCAGCCGAGGCGCGCAACATCTCCGCGGTCTTCGGCCCCACGACCCCGCCGGTCTCCTCGCTGAAGGGGATGACCGGGCACGAGCTCTGGATGTCCGGCGCCTCGCAGGTGGTCTACAGCACCATCATGGCGCGCGAAGGGTTCATCGCCAGGAACCTCAACTTCACCACCCCCGACGAGGACTCGGCCCGGCTCAACATCGTCACCGAGACCCTCAACGCCACCCCGGAGCACGTCCTGTGCAACTCGGCCGGCTTCGGCGGCACCAACTCCTGCCTGGTGCTGAGGTTTGCCCGGTGACCTACGATTACGCCGTCATCGGCGCCGGCGTCTCCGGTATCACCTGTGCCCTCACCCTGGCACGCAGCGGCCACCAGGTGGCGCTCATCGAGCAGGCGCCCCGCACCGCCCCTCTGTTGCGCGGCTTCTCGCGCCACGGCGTCCACTTCGACACCGGCTTCCACTACACCGGCGGGCTCGGTCCCGGGGAGCCGCTGGAGCTGTTCCTGCGCTACCTGGGGGTCGGCGACCGCATCGAGACCTTCTGCTTCGACGAGCGGGGCTTCGACCTGTTCCGCTGCGACGCCCCCGCCTTCGAGTTCAGCTTCCCCATCGGCTTCGCCAACCTGCGCGAGCAGCTTGCCGCCACGTTTCCCGCGGAGCGGCAGGCGATAGAGAGCTACCTGGAGCAGGTGGCCGCCGCCGGCCAGGCCATGCCCTACCTGAACCTGGAGGCGGAGCTGAGCCAGGAGTCGCTCCTGCAGCGGGTCATCGGCCCGAGCCTGCGCGAGGTGCTGGACCGACTCACCGGCAACGAGCTTTTAAAAAGCTTGCTTTCGGTGCACTCCCTTTTATATGGTGTTTCCAGCCGGGAGGTCCCCTTCGCCCTGCACGCCGCCATTGCCGGGAGCTACTACCAGTCGGTGCGCGGCATCCGCGGCGGCGGCCTGAGCCTCGCGCGCGCCTTCGACGCGCGGCTCGCCGAGCTGGGGGTAACGGTGCTCTGCTCGCGGCAGGCAACGGCCATCGAGCTTTCCCCCGGCGGGGCGGTGAGCGGCGTGCGCCTGGCCGACGGGGAGCTGGTCCCCTGCGCCGCGGCCATCGCCACGGTGCACCCGCAGCTGCTGCTCGACCTGGTGCCGGAAGGGGCTTTCCGCCCGGTCTATCGCAAGCGGCTCGCCTCCCTGGAGGAGACCGTTTCCGCCGTGCTCTGCTTCGCCACCTGCGACGCACCGATCCCCGGCCTCTCCGGGAGCAACCGGTTCTACATCCCCGATACCGCCGCCATGGACGAGCTGGGGGGGCGGGCGGTGGGACGCGGCGCGCTCTACCTGAGCGCCGCCTACCGCGACGGCGATCCGGTCCCGGCCGGCTTCATCGGCATCTGCCCCGCCCTCTACAGTGATGTTGCGGCATGGCAGTCGCGGCGGGGGGAGCGTCCTACCGGCTACGCAGAATACAAGGAAGAGGCACTGGAGCGCCTGACGGCACAGATCACCCGCGCCTACCCCGAGCTCTCGGGCCACATCCGGAGCATCGAGGCATCCACACCCCTCACCGTGAGCGACTACTGCGCCACGCCGCTGGGCGGGCTCTACGGCGTCAAGCACATGGTGGGGCAGTACAACCCGCAACCGGCCACCCGGGTCCCCGGCCTGTTCCTGTCGGGACAGGCGGTGGCGTCGCCCGGGGTCATGGGGGCGGTGCTCGCGGGGCTGGTCACCTGCGGCACCCTGCTCGGGCACGACCGCATCAGAAAGGAATTGAAGGGATGTTGCTGAGAAGAGTGGTCATCACCGGGGTCGGCACGGTCTCCCCGTTCGGGCGCGGCCTGGACAACCTCATGGACGGCCTTTTGGCCGGCAGAAGCGGCGTGGTGGAGCTTCCGGCACTGGCGGAGATCACCGGGATGCGCACCCGCGTCGCCGCCCTGGTCACCGGGGTCGACCCGATGGAGATCCCGCGCAAGTTCCGCCGCTCCATGTCCAACATGTCCGTCTTCGCCACCTTGGCCGCCCAGGACGCCGTCGCCATGGCGGGGCTCGCCCCGGAACAGCTCTCCAGTGGCAGGCTCGGCGTCTCCATCGGCTCCACCACCGGCAGCCCGCAGACCATGGAAGAGTTCTTCCGCGAGTTCAACGCCGATCACAGCCTGGAGCGGATGAAGTCGACGCTCTTCTTCCACATCATGAACCACAGCTGCGCCTCCAACGTGGCGCAGGTCCTGGGGGTGACCGGACGGGTGCTGGCGCCCGCCGCCGCCTGCTCGACCTCGACCCACGCCATCGGCTACGGCGCCGAGATGATCGGGCTGGGCAAGCAGGAGTTCATGCTCTGCGGCGGCGGCGACGAGTTCCACCCGCTCACCTCGGGCACCTTCGACATCATCAACGCCGCCTCGGCCGGCTTCAACGACACGCCCCACCAGACGCCGCGCCCCTTCGACGCCAGGCGCGACGGCATCGTCTGCGGCGAGGGGAGCGGCATCCTGCTGCTGGAGTCGCTCGACTCCGCCCTGGCCCGCGGCGCCGACATCCTGGCGGAAGTGACCGGCTTCGCCACCAACTCCGACCCCGGCAGCATCGCCAACCCGGACACGGCCTGCATCGCCCAGTGCATGCGCCTGGCCCTCGCCGACGCCGGCATCGAGCCGGGGCAGGTCGACTACGTCAACGCCCACGCCACCGCCACCGAGCAGGGGGACATCGCCGAGTGCGCCGCCATCGCCGAGGTGTTCGGCGCGCAGACCCCGGTCAGCAGCCTCAAGGGGCACCTGGGGCACACCATGGCCGCCAGCGGCGCCCTGGAACTTGCCGCCTGCGTCGAGATGCTGCGCCGCGGGGTGCTGATCCCTACTTTGAACCTGGACCAGGTCGATCCCGCCTGTGCCGGGGTGTTGCACCAGAGGGAGGTCGCCCCGCGCCGGGTCGACACCGTGATCAAGAACAATTTCGCCTTGGGTGGCGTCAATTCATCCATAATTTTGAGGAGATATGTCTAGTATGACCGAGCAGGAAATCGTAGCGAAGATCAACAGTTCCCTTGCGGAGGAGTTCGAGTACGACCTCGCGGCGATGACGCCGGAGACCACCCTGTTCGAGGACATGGGGCTGGACAGCCTGGACGTGGTCGACCTGGTGATCGTGCTGGAGACCGCCTTCAACATGAAAGTGCGCGAAGAGGAGGCGATCCGCAAGATCCGCACCCTGGGCGACATCCACGAATTCGTCATCGCCAAAAAGCGCCAACTGGAGGGTGACCGGTAGGTGACGCCGCAGGAAGCCCCACGGCACCGGGAGAAAAGCGGCAGGTTCTGGCTGCTCCGGGCGCTATTTCTCAACCTGACCTTCTACCCCCTGATGGTTCTCTGGACCGCTGCCGGCATCGCTGCGTCCCCGCTCTGCCTGGTCCTGTGGAAGCTGGTCACCGGCTGGGATTTCGGCCGCATCACCCGGCACCTGATCAGCATCCACGGCCTGGGCATGGTCGTCATCACCTCCCCGTTCGTCCGCTTTTCCAGCGAGGGGACGGAAGGGATCGGGCGCCCCTGCATCCTGGTGGTGAACCATCTCTCCTTCTTCGACAGCTACTACATGTCCACGCTCCCCTTCCACGACATCGTCTTCGCCGTGGGGGCCTGGCCCTTCAAGATGTACTGGTACACCCTCTTCATGCGCCTCGCCCAGTACCTGGACGTGGAAAGCGCCCCCTGGCAGGACGTGGTGGCGACCTGCACCGCGACCTTCGCCAAGAAAGGGGTGGTGATCTTCTATCCCGAGGGGCACCGCTCGCGGACCGGCAGGCTGCAGCCCTTTTATTCCGGCGCTTTCCGGCTCGCCAAGGAGACCGGGGTCCCCATCGTGCCGCTCATCATCACCGGGACCGACGACCTGCTGCCGCCGGGGCGCTTCGCGCTCTACCCGTCCCGGGTGCGCCTCAAGGCGCTCCCGCCGGTGGACCCGGCCTCGTTTGCGGGGCATAACGGCCACCTGCGTCTGCGCCGCGAGGTGCGCGAGCGGATGACGCGGGCGCTGGCCGAGATGCAGGGGGAGAGCGGCGCGATGAGGATATCGCAATGACCTGGGATGCCGAAAAGGGGCTGGAACTCGCCCGTTGCGACGCCGCGGCCATCGCCGAGAGGCAGGAAGAGCTGTTGCGCCGCCACGTGCGGCACTGCGCGCAGCACTCCCCCTTCTACCGCACCATGCTGCGGGACTTGGGCATCGAGCCCGGGGAGATCAGGACCCTCGCGGACCTGGCCCGGCTGCCGCTGACCGAAAAGCGCCACCTGGAGGAGCGCCGCGACGACTTCCTGGCCGTGGCGCAGGACGAGGTCACCGACGTCTGCCTCACCTCCGGCACCACCGGCAAACCGATCGCCATGCTGCAGAATAACGCCGACCTGGAGCGGCTCGCCTACAACGAGGAGATCTCCTTCCGGGGCGTGGGCATCACCAGCGCCGACCGCGTCCTGGTCGCCGCCGCCATCGACCGCTGCTTCATGGCCGGACTCGCCTACTTCATGGGGCTCACCAGGATCGGTGCCACCGTGATCCGCGGTGGCTCCAGCAGCACTGCGCTCCTGGTCGAGCTGATCAAGAACTGCCGCCCGAGCGCCATCATCGCGGTGCCGACCCTCTTGCTCGCCCTGGCCAAAAAGCTGGAGCAGGAGGGGTTGTCGCCGGCCGCGGTCGGCGTCACCCGGCTCATCTGCATCGGCGAGCCGGTGCGCACCCCCGACTTCGCCCTCTCCCCGCTTGGGGAGCGCCTGTTCCAGGCCTGGGGCTGCCGGATCTTCGGCACCTACGCCAGCACCGAGATGGCCACCTCCTTTACCGACTGCGAGGCCGGCCTGGGGGGACACCTCCACCCGGACCTGATCGCGGTGGAGATCGTCGACGAGGAGGGGCACCCGGTCCCGGACGGGACCCCGGGCGAGGTGATCGCCACGCCGCTCGGCGTCTGCGCCATGCCGCTCTTGCGTTTCCGCACCGGCGACATCGCGACGCTGCACCGCGACCCCTGCGCCTGCGGCCGCAACACGCCGCGCATCGGCCCGGTGGTGGGGCGGAAGTCCCAGATGCTCAAGTACCGCGGCACCACCGTCTATCCCCCGGCCATCGCCACCGTGCTGCAGGGGATGAGCGGGGTGCAGGGGTTCTACATCGAGGCGGAGAGCGAGTTCGCACTCTCCGACCGCATCCGCGTGGTGGTGGGGGCCGCCGATGCGTCCCTTACTTCGGCGCAGGTGGCCAAGAAGATCGCCGCCGCCATCCGGGTCAGCCCCGAGGTGGTGCTGGTCTCCCCCGAGGAGGTCCTCAGGGTGACCGTGCAGGAGGACAAGAGAAAGCCGGTCCTCTTCTTCGACCGCCGCACCCCGCCGGCGTAAGGCGAGGCCGATCTCCCCCTCCCGCAAGGGGAGTGGGGACAAAAAGCACAATGCCCGAGATTTGATCTCGTTCCCAAGGTCCACCTTGGGAACGCAATGCCTCTCCGAAGCTCCAGCTTCCCTCGGATGCAAAGCTGGAGCTTGGGAACCAGGGAAGCGACAATCTTCCGCTAATGCCCTCTCCCAGAGGGAGAGGGGGATGGGCATCTTAGCGGAAGATCATCGCTAGCCCGGTATGAACTTGAGGCGAGGCGGCAACACCAACTGGAAAGGATAAGCATGCTAAAGCGTCCCACAGTACCCCTGAACGGCGCCGACCTGACCGTCGCGGACATCGTCGCCATCGGCGTCGGCGATCGCGAGGTGGTCCTCGATGCGGCCGCCCTGGAGCGCTGCCGCGCCAGCCGCGCCTTCCTCGAGGAGGAGGTCGCCGCGCGCCGCATCATCTACGGCGTCAACACCTCCTTCGGCCCGATGTGCAACAAGATCATCGAGGATGCCGAGATCGAGACGCTCCAGGTGAACCTGATCCGCAGCCACGCGGCCGGCCTGGGCGATCCGTTGAAGCCCTACATCGCCAACGCCGTCATGGCGGTGCGCCTGAACACCCTGGTCAAGGGGTACTCGGGCGTGCGCGTCGAACTGCTCCAATTCATGAAGGAGCTGGTGAACCGCGGCATCGCCCCCTACATCCCCGAGTGCGGCTCGGTCGGAGCGTCGGGCGACCTGATCCAACTGGCGCACCTGGCCCTTACCATCATCGGCGAGGGTAAATCCTACTACCGGAACGAACTGCACGACACCGGCGCGCTCTTCGCCCGCCTCGGCATCACCCCCTTCTCGCTCAGCTTCAAGGAGGGCATCGCCCTCATGAACGGCACCTCCGCCATGACCGCGGTGGCCGCCTTCGCCCTCTTCGGCGCCCGCAAGCTGTTGAACCTCTCCCTGTTCACCGGCGCCTTCGCCCTGGAGATCTTCGGTGGCATCGACGACGCGTTCGACGAGGACCTGCACCTGGTCAAGCCGCACCCCGGTCAGCTCGAGGTAGCCCGCGCCATCCGCGCCCTCTACGCCGGCTCCGGCAACATCACCCTGAGAAAAGAGATGCACGAGCGCATCCGCGGCCACGAGACCGACGGACCGGTCTACGAGACCAGCGTCAACGTGCAGGACGTCTACTCGGTGCGCTGCACCCCGCAGGTGCTGGCCCCGGTGCTGGAGGCGATCGACGCGGCCGAGCGCACCGTGACCATCGAGGCCAACTCCTCTAACGACAACCCGATCGTTATCCCGGAGCGCAAGAAGGTGATCCACGGCGGCAACTTCCACGGCCAGAGCATCGGCTTCGCCATGGATTCCCTCTGCATGGCCATGGCGACCATGTGCACCCTGTCCGAGCGGCGCATCAACAAGTTCCTGGACCGCAGCATCAACGAGGGGCTGCCGGAGTTCCTGATCCCAGGCACCCCGGGCCTCACCATGGGCTTCATGGGGAGCCAGTACCTGGCCACCTCGACCACGGCCGAGAACCGCCAGCTGGCCAACCCGGTCTCCACCAACTCCATCTCCTGCAACGCCTCCAACCAGGACGTGGTCAGCATGGGGACGGTGGCGGCGCGCAAGGCCTTCAAGTCGGTCAGTAACGCCAAGCACGTGCTCACCCTGGAAGTCCTCGCCGACCTGCAGGCGCTCTCCTTCAGAAACGCCGAACGCCTGGGCACCGGGACCGGCAAGCTCTACGCCATCCTGAACCGCGAATTCTCCGTGTACGACAACCAGCGCGTCTTCCACGAGGACCTGGTCCGCTTCCGGAAGCTCCTCTTTTCGAGCCAACTCCTGGACGACCTGGCCCCGTACCTGGGCCAAGAGGGCTAACCGAATGGGTGCAGCAGCCATGACCACCGACCTGACCCTTCCCATGCCGGCGCGGCTCCTCATCCCGCACCGCCCCCCCATGCAGCTCGTCGAGCGGCTGTTGAGCTACGCCGACCAGGCGGGCGAAGTCGAGGCGCTGTTCCCGGCCGACAGCCTGTTGGCCGCCGCGGACGGCACCCTGGACGGGGTGGCGCTGGTCGAGCTCCTGGCGCAGGGATACGCCGTCATCAAGGGGTACGACGACCTGCTGCAGGGAAAGGAAATCTCCAAGGGATACCTGGTGGGACTGCGCAAGCTGCGCCTGACCGGGACCGCCCGCACCGGCGAAAGACTCTTGGTGCGCATCCGCACCGTGGGGAGCTTCGAAGGGTTCGCCGTCGCCGAGGGCGAGGTGGAGCGCGACGGCGCGGTCGTGGCCAGCGGCACGTTGAAGCTCTGGATCGTTGGCGACGCGGCCGGGGAGGCTGCATGAAGCGGCTGTTGTTCCTTTGCTGCCTGCTCTGCCTGCTGCTCTGCGCGCTGCCGCTCTACGCCGAGACCCAGCCCTCTCCGCAACTCCTGGACACGCTCGAGAAGAACGCCGGCTCGGTGCGCACCCTCTCCAGCGATTTCGTCCAGGAAAAGCACCTGAGCATGTTCAAGAACCCGATGACCTCCAAGGGGCGCCTCTACTTCTCCAAGCCGGACCAGCTGCGCTGGGAACTGACCGCGCCGGTCGCCTCCGGCTTCGTGCTCAAGGGGGATCGCGGCAGGCGCTGGCACGAGCGCACCGGCCGCACCGAGAGTTTCCAGATCAGCCAGGAGCCGATCATGAAACTGGTCTCCGAACAGCTCTTCGCCTGGGCCCGCTCCGACTTCGCCTGGATTAAGAAGGAGTACCGGGTCACCGTGCTGCAGGAGTCCCCGGCGCTGCTGCGGCTGGAGCCGCGCTCGGCCGCCACCGCGGGCTTTCTGCACCACCTCCTGATCGGCTTCAGCGCCGACGGGCGCTACGTGAAGAGCGTGGAACTGCACGAAAAGGACGGGGATTTCACCAGGATCCGTTTCCTGAACACGGCGGTGAACAAGGCGCTGCCGGCGGACATCTTCTAGAATGGGCGAGCCCTCCCTGAACCTCTTCGGCCGGCTCTACCGCTACTTCGCCGGCCGGCGCCGCGTCCTGTACGGCGCGACCCTCATGCTGGTGGCGCTCTCCCTGTTCGCCTCGTCGCGGCTGAGGCTTCAGGACGACATCGTCGCCATGCTCCCGGATGACGGTTCCAGCGCGGCCACCGATTTCCGCCTGCTGCAGCTCGCCCCCTTCACCAGGAAGCTGGTGGTGAGCCTGAAGACGCAGGCGCCGGGCGACAGCGCCGCGCTCGTCGCCGCCGCCGACAGCCTGGCGCAGGGGCTCCGCGAGGCGAAGGTGGGCAAGGTGAGTACCGGCCCGGCCGCGCTGGGGGCGGAGTTCTTCGGCTTTCTGGGCACGGCGCTCCCCAACCTGTGCGGCGAGGCGGACCTGAAGCGGTTGGAGGCGGCAAGCGCGCCGGGAAAGGTACGCGAACGCCTGCGGGAAGGGTACGAGCAGCTGTTCGCCCCGGAGGGGTGGGCGCTGAAAGGGAAGCTGCAGGCCGATCCGCTTTCCTTCTCCGACCTGGTCCTGGAGCGGCTGCGCTTTTTGAACCTGGTGCCCAACATGCGCCTGGTGCAGAACCATTTCGTCTCCGCGGACGGCAGCAGCGCGCTGATCACGGTGGACACCACGGTCCCCATGACCGATTCGGCCGCCTCGCGCCAGCTCATGGACCGGGTCGACGCCGCAGTTAAGACGCGGGTCCCGGCCGGCTTCAGCGCCACCGTCCTCTCCGGGCACCGCTACACGCTGGCCAACGCGGATGCCGTCAAGCGTGACCTGTACCTGGTGCTGACGCTGAGCATCGTGGCGGTGTTCGCCATCTACCTGGTCTTCCTGAGGAGCATGAGCGCCCTGTTCGTGTTCCTGGTGCCGTCCTCGGTGCTCGCCATCGCCTCCGGCGCCATGGCCCTGTGGGCCCCCAAGGTCTTCGCCGTCACCCTCGGCTTCGGCGGTGTGCTGCTGGGCATGGTGGACGAGTACGCCACCATGATCTACTTCGCCTGCCGCAAGGGGGGCAAGGATCCGGCCCTGATTACCGCCGAGGTGGCGCGGCCGGTCCTCTCCGGCGCCCTGGCAACGCTGTTGTCCTTCGGGGTGATGCTCCTCTCGGTGCTCCCGGGGCAGCGTCAGCTCGCCGTGTACAGCATGACCGGCATCGCGGCCGCGCTCCTCTTCTCGCTGGTGGTGCTGCCGCACCTGGTGCGCCCGGCTCCGGGGGGGAGCCTCCCCTTCGGCGGCATGAAGACCCTGCACCCGCCGCGCCGCATGGTGCTGGCCCTCTGGTGCGCAGTCCTGGCCGTCTGCGCCTTCGGCGCCACCACGGTCCGCTTCAACGGCAGCCTGCAGGCGGTGAACCTGGTCCCAGTCGAGCTGAAACGGGCCGAGGCGGAACTGAACCGGACCTGGGGCGACCTGCAGGGAAAGGCGCTCATCTTCGCGGAAGGGAAGGACCTGGAGAGCGCGCTGGAGCTGAACCGGCGCGTCTTCGACCGGCTCGCCCCGACGCTCCCGCCGGGGGAACTGGTCTCCCTGGCTCCGCTCCTGCCCAGCCAGGCGCAGCAGCGCGAGAACCGGGCCCGCTGGGTCTCCTTCTGGCAGGAGGGCCGGGCGGCACGGCTGGAGGGCGACCTCGCCCGCGAGGGAGCCGCCTTCGGCTTTACCGGCGCAGCGTTCGCCCCCTTCCTGGCCACGCTGAAAGCGTCCCCCGCTCCCCTGAACGTTGACGGGTTGCGCGCGGCCGGGCTTTCCGAACTGGTGGACGCCCTGGTGCTGCCGGGTAACGGCTCGGTCCGGGTGCTCACCCTGGTGCCGGACCGACCCGAGTTGATCCAGCGCCTGTCCCGGGAACTGGGCACCCTGCCCGGGGTGCACCTGGTCTCCGAAAGCCGCTTCGGCGCCGCCATGGGGGGGAGCATCATCCACGACTTCACCAGGTATCTCGCCACCACCGGGGTGCTGGTGTTCCTGCTGGTCGCCGCCGTGTTCCGCGCGCCGTCGCGCATTGCGCTGGTGCTGGTGCCGGTCGTGACCGGCGTGGTCTGCATGCTCGGCATCATGGGGCTCCTGGGGCTTCAGTTCAACATCTTCAACATCGCCGCCACCATCCTGATCATCGGGCTGTGCGTCGACTACGGCATCTTCATGGTGAGCAGGCTCGAGGACGGCGGCGACGAGACTTCCAGCCTCGCCGTGCTGGTCTCCGGGCTCACCACCCTGGCCGGGCTCGGGGCGCTCGCCCTGGCGCGCCACCCGTCGATGCAGTCCATCGGGGTCTCCGTCCTGCTCGGGGTGGGCACCGGGATACCCGCCGCGCTGTTCGTGATACCGGCGCTGCACCGCAAGGACAAGGCATGAAGCGGATCGCCCTTTTGCTCTCGGCAGCACTCTTGGTCCTTCTGGCCGGCTGCGCCGGAGTCCCCTTCGAGGCGACCGAACTGGTCCCGACCGTGCCGCGCTCGGCGGCGGAGCTGGCCGACGGCCTCTGGAGCCGGCAGCGGGCCCCCCTGGTGCTGCGCCACAGCGCGCTCTTCGAGTGGCAAGGCATGCGCGTCCCGGTGGAGGCGATGCTGAGCCTGGACACCAAAGCCGGCGAGGCCCGCTTGGTCGCCATGAACGAGATGGGGGTGAAGCTGTACGACATCACCGTGCTCCGGGATGGGAGCCGCGCCAACTTCGTCATGCCCGACCTCGCGCGCTACCCCGGCTTCGCCGAGGCGGTGGCGCTCTCGGTGCGCCGCATCTTCTTAGCACCTGCAGCCGCAGCGGACGACCGGCTCACCGTCGCCAGCCGCAGCTACCAGACCAGCCGCGAGGAGGGGAGCGCCACGCTCCGTTTCACCTTCGGCGGCGCCGAGGCGCAACTCCTGGAAAAGTCCTGCCGCGGCGCGGACCAGTCCTGGCGGGTGCGCTACTACCGCTACCAGCGGCGCGACGGAATCCTTTTCCCCGGCGGCATCGTGCTCGACGACGATCGGGCCGGCTACCGCCTCACCCTTTGGATCGACAGCGTGGAGCCAAGCAATGAATAGCATCATCGCCAAGGAAATAACCGCGAGCCGCCTCGGGGCGGAAAGCGACAGCGAAGGTGGGTGCCGGGGGCGCTACCGCTTCGACGCGGGCTTCGCCGGTTTCGACGGGCACTTCCCGGGATTCCCGATCCTCCCGGCCATCGTCGAGATCCACTCGGTGGTCTCCCTGGTGGGCGCGGTACGGCAAACACCCCAGCGCCTGGTCTCCGTGCAGGACGCCAAGTTCCTGAACCCGGTGCGCCCTGGCCAGGAGCTGCAGGTCGCCTGCCGCCCCCGCACCGTGCAGGGTAAGGAACTCTGCGACGCTAAGCTCACGGTGGGCGAGGTGACCGTCGCCACCATGCTGCTGGAGCTCGCACTGGAGGAATCCCCGTGACCCGTGCCTACTTCACACCGGTGGCCGGCGGGCCGCCCCCGCTGCGCATCACGGTCGAGCGCCAGGTCCGCTTCGAGGAGGTCGATCCGCTCAACATCGTCTGGCACGGCCGCTACCCGAGCTACTTCGAGGACGCGCGGGTCGCCTTCGGGGAGAAGTACGGCCTGGGCTACCTCGACTGCTACCAGCGCGGCATCCTCACGCCGATCAAGAAGATGCACGTCGACTACTTCCGCCCGCTCGCCTTCCCGGAGCGCTTCACCATCGAAGGGATCCTGCACTTCACCACCGCCGCCCGGCTGAACTTCGAGTTCGTGATCCGCAACCAGCGCGGCGAAGTGACCTGCACCGGCTACACGGTCCAGATGATGCTGGACACGAACCAGGAGATCATGCTGGTGCCGCCCCCCTTCATCGAGGAGTTCCTGGGGCGCTGGCAGCAAGGAGCGCTGTCGTGATCGAGGTCTGCATCACCGCGGCGCAGACGGTGACCGGGCTGGGCACCGGGCTCGATCCCCTCTTCGACGGGATCATGGCGGGGCAAAGCGCCGTGGTGCCGGTGGAGCGCTTCGCCACCGCCCGTTACCTCTCGCCCAACGCCTGCTGCGTGCCGGGCGTTGAAGCAGGGGGCGACTCGCTCCTCTACCCCCTGCTGGAGCGCCTGATGGAGGACTTCCCCGCCGTCCCGGCCGACTGCCGCCTGCTTCTCGCCAGCACCAAGGGACCGGTCGATCTCATGGAGCGGCTGCAGCGGGGCGAGGCGGTCGACCCGGCCGAACTGGCCATGGAGCGCGTGCTGTCCCGCGTCGCCGGGCGCTGCGGCACCACCGGCCCGGCGCTCAACGTCAATGCCGCCTGCGCCTCCTCCACCCTGGCCCTCGCCCGCGCCGCGCAGATGATCGCGCTGGGGCGCTGCGAGGCGGCGCTGGTGGTCTGCCTCGACCTGGTCAGCGAGTTCGTCTTTTCCGGCTTCTCCGCGCTGCAGGCCCTCTCCCCTACCCGCTGCCGCCCCTTTGATCGCAACCGGGACGGGCTGACGTTGGGAGAAGGAGGGGCGGCGCTGCTCCTGATGAGCCGCGAGCGGGCCCGGCGCGAGGAGTGCAAGGTGCTGGGCGTGGTGGCCGGTTGGGGCGCCGCCAACGACGCCACCCACATCACGGCCCCCGCCCGCGACGCCTGCGGCCTGATCCAGACCGTGCGTCAGGCCCTCGCCCGCGCCGGCCTCACCACGGACGCCATCGCCGCGGTGAGCGCGCACGGCACGGCGACGCCGTACAACGACCAGATGGAAGTGACCGCCCTGCGCGCCCTCTTTCCCGGCCGCAACCTGCCGGTGCACTCGGTCAAGGGCGCCATCGGCCACACCCTGGGCGCGGCAGGCGGCATCGAGGCGGCCCTGGCACTCAAGTGCCTGGAAGTGGGGGTGCTCCCCCCAACCGTCGGGCTCGTGGAACCGGACCCGGAAGGGGTGGGACTGGTGAGCGACGCGGCGCAGGACATCAATGGGGATTTCGTGCTCAGCACCAATTCCGGGTTCGGCGGGGTGAACGCCGCCGTCATCCTCGGCCGGGGGGACGCATGAGCGCGTACCTGAACGGCATCGGCTGGGTCACCGGCACCGGCTGCGGCATGGGGTCGCAGGGAAGCGAACTGATCTTCGCCGACCTCCCCCTCCCCGCGCTGGCGCGCCGTGACGTTTTCGCCGAGCCCAACCAGCGCTTCGGGCGCATGTCCGACTACGCCAAGCTCGGTCTGGCCGCGCTGGCTTTCGCGCTGCGCGACGCGGGCCTGGAGTCGTGGAGCGAGAAGCGCCCCTTCGGCGTCGTCGCCGGGACCAGGCTCGGCTGCCTCGCCACCGACCTCGATTACCAGCGCACCGTGCTGCTGGAGGGAGGCGGGCTGGCGAGCCCGAACCTGTTTGCCTACACCCTAGCCAACTGCTTCCTGGGGGACGCCGCCATCCAGTTCGGTTTGACCGGTTCGCTGCTGGCGGTGAACGAGACGCAAAGCGCCGGACTGGGCGCGCTCACCATGGCGCTGGACCAGCTTGCCCTCAAGGAGGAACCGGTGGTCTTGGCCGGCGTCTGCGACCTGACTCCCCCGGAGCCGTTGGCCGGCGTCGCGCAGTTTCACCCCGGCGCCGCCTTCCTGGTGCTCGGCGACGCTCCCGGACAACGCTGCTACGGCAGCGTCAGCGTGGCAGCGGACGGCGGCATCGAATGCAACGGCACCCGGGTCGAGAGCATGGCCGAGCTCATCGCCGCAGCCCTCAAAGAAAGGTGACTCAGGGTTCCCTCTCCCCCTGGGAGAGGGTGCCCGAAGGGCGGGTGAGGGCGTTGCCACGAAGCGGGATTATTGCCGATTGCAGCACCCCTCACCCTAGCCCTCTCCCGGAGGGAGAGGGGATTGTGGACGGACGCAGAAGGAACTACATGCTAAACCAACGCAAAATACTCCTGGTGCACCCCCTGGGCTACCGCGCCGACGCGGCGGGGCGCGACATCTCCCGCGTCGCCAACATCATGCCTCCGCTGGGGCTCGCCAGCATCGCCGCCTACCTGGAGCAGCGCGGCATCCGGGCCGACATCGTGGACTGCTACGCCCGCCCTGATTCCGACCGGGTTATCCGCGATTACCTGCTGGCGGAGCGTCCCGCCATGTTGGGACTTAGCTGCACCACCTCCAGTTTCCTGGACGGCGTGCGCATCGCGGAGATGGCGCGCGGGGTGCTCCCGGGCATCCGCACCGTGTTCGGCGGCCCCCACGTCTCCGCGCTCAAGACCGGCCTCTTCCCCAACTTCCCCGCCATGGACTACGCAGTCGTGGGCGAGGGGGAGGAGACCATGGCCGAGCTGCTCCTGAAAGGATGGGACGACCCCGCCTCCGTGGGCGGCATCATCTACCGCAACGGCGCCGACGCGGTCTGGACCGGCTACCGCGACCGCCCCCTGGTCCTGGACGAGCTCCCCTTCCCGGCCTACGAGAAGCTGGCGGGGTTCCCGGCGTCGTACCGGCTCCCCATCTTCAACTACCCGAAGACGCCCAACACGAGCTGCATCTCCAGCCGCGGCTGCCCTTACGCCTGCAGCTACTGCGACCGCTCCGTGTTCCGGCGCAGCTTCCGCTACAACTCGGCAGAATACCTCTACGAGCACCTGCGCTACCTCAAGGAGCGCTTCGGCATCCGGCACATCAATTTCTACGACGACCAGTTCACCTTCAACCGGGAGCGGGTCGAGAAGTTCACCACGCTGATGACCGATCGCCCCCTCGGTATGACCTTCAACTGCGCGGTGCGCGCCGAGCACATCGACCCGGAGCTGCTGACCCGCATGAAAGGCGCCGGCTGCTGGATGATGAGCCTGGGGATCGAGACCGGCGACGAGGAGTTGCTGGCCCAGCACCGCCAGAATGCCGACCTGGACCACCTGGCGCAGAAGATCCGCATGATCAAGGATGCCGGCATGCGCACCAAGGGGCTCTTGATGATCGGCCTTCCCGGCGAGACCGAGCAGAGCATCCGCAAGAGCATGGATTACGTCTTCTCCCTCCCCATCGATGACTTCAACCTGGCCAAGTTCACCCCGTTCCCGGGGTCGCCGGTGTACGAGAAGATCCACGAGTTGGGGGAGTTCCAGGAGGATTGGGAAAAGATGGACTGCATGAACTTCCTCTTCGTCACCAAGGGGATGACCCGCGAGCGCCTGGAAGAGCTGTTCCAGGAGTTCTACCGCAACCACTTCAAGCGCCACAAGGTGCTCTGGGGCTACCTCACCATGCTCTGGCGCTCGCCGGACAGCTGGCTGCGTTTCTTGGGGAACCTCTCCAGTTTCCTCAAATTCACCAGGAAGACGGAGCGCTTCGAGGCGGAGTCGCGGCCGGCCCCGGTTGCGCCGGGCGCAAAATAACAAAGAAACCACAAGGAGCCGTGCCATGGATACCAAGGAAAAACTGAAGCAGATACTGGTCAAGGACCTGAACCTCGAGGAGGTCACCCCGGAGGAGATCAGCAACAGCGCGCCGCTTTTCGGCGAGGGGCTGGGGCTGGATTCGCTGGACGCGGTCGAACTGGTGGTTATCGTGCAGAAGCATTTCGGCGTCGAGATCAAGGACATGGAGGAAGGGCGCAAGGCGTTCCAGTCCGTCGACTCCCTGGCCGCCTACATCGAGGCGCGCACCGCCGCATGACCCGCTGGCCCGTCGCCATAACCGGGCTCGGCTGCATCTGCGCCGCCGGCGGGACCGTTCCCGAATGCCTGGACTCCCTCTACGCCGGGCGGCGTGCCCCCGCCCCCCCGGAGCGCTTCGTGAGCAGTCACCCGACCCCGTTCCCGGTTTTCGAGGTGCGCGACTTCCGGGAGCCGCCTGAACTGCTGCGCACGAGCGCCCTCGCGGTGCAGGCGGCGCGCGAGGCGCTCGCCGACGCCGGTTTTTCCGCTGCGGAGCTGCGCGGGCTGCGAGTCGGCGTCTGCGTCGGCACCACCGTCGGGAGCGCGTTAAACGACGAGGGATTCTGCCGCGCCCACCGCGCCGGGGAAGAGCCCAACCTGTTCCCCATGGAGCGCATCCTGAACAGCAACCCCGCCGCCGTCATCGCCCGTGCCTTCGACTGCACCGGCCCCTGCCAGACCGTGGTCAACGCCTGCGCCTCCGGGACCGACGCGGTGGGGCTCGCCGCCTCCTGGATCCGCGGGGGGATCTGCGACGTCGCCATTGCCGGTGGCGCGGACGAACTCGGGCGCATCACCTACCACGGCTTCATATCCCTGATGATCACCGACGACTCCCCCTGCAAACCATTCGACCGTGACCGGAAGGGACTCAACCTCGGCGAAGGGGCCGGTATGCTGGTGCTGGAATCGGAACAGGTCCGCGCCCGGCGCGGCGCTCGCGCCCGCTCCTTCGTCATGGGCTACGGCTCCGCCTGCGACGCCTACCACCTGACCGCGCCGCACCCGGAGGGTGCAGGGCTGCGCCAGGCCGTGGCCGAGGCGCTTGCCTGCTGCGCCGTTGCCCCCGACCAGGTCTGCTTCGTCAACGCGCACGGCACCGGCACCCCCGACAACGACCGGGTCGAGAGCCGCGTGCTGGCCGAACTTTTCCCCGGCGTCCCCTACCACTCCACCAAGGGGTACACCGGGCACACCCTCGGCGCCGCCGGCGGCATCGAGGCCGTCTTCACCGTCGCCTGCCTGGAGCGCGGCCTCGTCCCGGGGAGCGCGGGTTTCGCAAACGCCGACCCGGAACTCGCCGGAGAGCCGCTGCGTGGCAACCTCGAGGTGACAGGAGGATTGGCACTTTCCCAGTCCCTCGCCTTCGGGGGAAGCAACTCGGTGCTCCTGTTCGGAAAGGGGGATGCAGCGTGACGCGCCTTGTGGTCAAGGGGATAGGGGTCGCCGGCGCATTCGGCACCGGGGTGGAATCTTTCCAGAGCGCCCTCGCAGAAGGCCGGGCTACGGTAGGATCCGTCGAGGTGGCTACGGGTGAGGGAGTGGTGACCGTTCCGGCCTATCGCGCGGACACCGCGGCGCTGGAGGAGTTCGTCCCCAAGCGGGCCCTGCGCCGGGTGGACAATTACTCGAAGCTGGCTCTCTTAGGGAGCTACCTGGCGCTTAAGGACGCCGGGATGCTCGGCGCCGACCTGGGCCGCCTCGGCCTGGTCATCGCCAGCGGCTACGGCGCCACCGCCACCACCTACGCCTTTCTCGATTCACTCATCTCCGGCGGCGACACCTGCGCCTCACCGACCCATTTCGCCAACTCGGTGCACAACGCCGCCGCGGCCAACGTTGCCATCACTCTGGGCATCAGGGGGCCGAGCCTCACGGTGAGCCAGTTCGACATGTCCGTCCCCTCCGCGCTGGTGAGCGCCCGGCAGTGGTTGGCCGAGGGGAGGGTCGACGCGGTCCTTTTTGGCGCCGTCGACGAGGTATCCGAACTGGTCGCCTACCTGCAGCACCGCCGGTACGGCCCGCGCCACGTCGCCGCCATGGCCCCCTTCGATGCCGGGACCGAGAGTTCCATCATCGGCGAGGGCGCCGCATTCCTGGTCCTCACCCGCGACGACGGCGGCACCGCCTACTGCGGTATTGACAGCGTCGAAACCGGCAATGTTTTTGGCGGCGGGCTTTCCCTCCCGGACGACGCCCTGATGCTCCTGGGCGCAGACGGGCGGAAAGAGCTGGGCAGGCGCTATCTGGATACGGTGGCGGCCGGGGCAACGGCAGCCTGCTACACGCCGATATACGGCTCTATGCCCGCGGCAGCCGCGTTCGACCTTGCCGCCGCCGCGCTGGCGTTGAAAAACGGGCAGGCTTTTGCGAGTCCCGCGGGACCTGGCCCCTTTGCACCCGACTCCGCCGGCGTCTCCCGCATCTGCTCCCTAAGGCTTGCCGGCCCCAGCGAGTACGCCACCGTGTTGATGTCCAAATTGTAGGGGCGAATAATCATTCGCCCTGCGCCCTTTCCCTGGTTCCCAAGCTCCTGCTTGGGAACCCCATATGGCGCAAAGCTCCAGCTTTGCATCCGAGGGAAGCTGGAGCTTCGGAAAGGCTTTGCGTTCCCAAGGTGGACCTTGGGAACGAGATCAAAAGACACAGGTGCCTGTCCCTTTAGCGGAACGCTTCTATCAGCTTAGCCAGCTACAAAGACACCAAGGGGACAGGCACCTGGCGGAGCCAGTCCCCCTCTTTCGCAAGCCCTATGATGTCAAAACTGTAGGGGCGAATAATCATTCGCCCCCTGCCTCTGACGTACCGCGATCCAAACCGAAGGGAGCAAACATGAAACCTGCCCTGCCCAAGCCGCTCATGAAACTCGCCATCCTGCTGCCCCTGGTCTGCGCCGCTGTTGCGCCTTTGCCATCGTTGGCCGCCGATACCGGCGCGCCGGTCCCCACTCAACCGGTAACCGCCCCATCGGCAGCCGCACCGACAGCACCCGCACCGGCTGAACCCGGCACCGCCCGCAAAACACCAGCCGAGGACCGCCTCCCCGACCAGCACGGCTTCGCCCTGGACTACGGCTACGTCTACGACCCCGGCCCCTCCAGGACCTTCGCCATGGCCCGCGGCTTCGCCATCTACGACTACGGTTCCGCCTGGCGCATGGACAACTGCCCTAACACGCTGCGTTTCAAGGTGGAGGCGGCCATCGGCAGCACCATCACCCCCAAAAGCGACATCATGGCCTCGGTCAACATGCTGGCCGTAAAGTACCCCTTCGGGCTGACCGGGAAAGTGCGCCCCTACGGTGAAGCCGGCATCGGCATTATCTACACCCAGTTCCGGGTCCAGGGGCAGGGGCTCCATTTCAACTTCAATCCTCTGCTCGGCCTCGGCCTCGAACTGCCTCAGCAGGACGGCAAGAACATCTTCGGCGCCGTCCGTCTGCACCATCTCTCCAACGGCGAGCTCTACCACGAAAACCGCGGCGTCAACTCCGTGGTGCTCCAAGTCGGCCGGATGTTCTGATCCTATTCCCCCTCTCCCCCTGGGAGAGGGTGGCCGAAGGCCGGGTGAGGGGTCTTCGCACCGGCACCGCCTTCCCCACTGGCGCCGCCCTCACCCCGGCCCTCTCCTGGAGGGAGAGGGAGTGTAGCTGGTTCTTCCGCTGAAGTGCCACTCCCACTCCCGTTCCCTTTCCCTCTCACTGTCTGAAATCCCAACTATAGCTGTACCTGCTGCTCTCCCACTCAGTTTGACTTAACCTGCTCCTGTGGTACTACTGCAAATGGAATGAAAGTATTCTCTGAAAGGAGGGAAAAGGCAGAACCAGCAAGTCTACTGACTGGAGTTAACCCAGAATATAGGAGGCCTCTATGAAAAGAGTTTTGCTTGTTGCGGCGGCTATGTCGGCACTGGTGGTGGCAGGATGCACCAGCGATCCTCTCTCATTCAGAAAATGTAACATGACCGATGCCAAGGTCATCGGTCCGACGGAGGGAAGCTCCACCGGCATCATGCTGTTCCAGTTCATCCCCATCAACCAGAACCACCGCTTCGACGAGGCCTACAAGGACGCTATCAGCAAGGTCGGCGCCACCTGCCTCAACGACCCGGTTGTACAGGAAAAGTGGTTCTGGGCCTACGTGTTGAACGGCTACACCTTTACTGTTAGTGGGACTGCCGTCAAAGAAGCGCGGTAACCTCCGCCTGTGCTAGCCCTGACGCAAAAAAGGCCACACCCCGCGGTGTGGCCTTTTCATTTTCAGAGTTGGCTGTCCCTCCCCTTGTGCCCCCCCGCGCCGCAATCACCTTTGGGTCGGCGCCAGCCTCCCGCGCAGCGCACGTACCAGCAGGTAGGTGGCCACCGCGCCGACGGCACCGAGCAGAGGGCCGACCAGCAGCGAGCCGAGCAGCCACTCCCAGAGCCGGTGGTGCACCTCTTCCAGCAAGGTGTGGCGGTTGAAGTCGTACCAGAAACTGCCGTAGCGCAGGTAATGCCCGACCTCGATGCAGACGAAGGGAACAAAAGGGGCGATGCAGAGGTTCCCCGCGCCGACCGCGGCCAGCTTGTTCAGGTGCAGCCGATGTGCGGCGTACACGGTGGCGGCGATGCCGAACGGGATGATGGGCAGCGCGCCTACGAAGATACCGAGCCATACGGCGGCGGCAAGTTCGACGTCGCTCGAGTGTTCCCGGCACAGCGCCCTGAAGAATTTCGCCGGCCTCAGGATGCTCGGCAGCCTCCCCTCCTCGCCTGCTCCCTTGAAGAGCCTGCGGTGCGGCCACGGTATCAGCGAACGGGTGACCAGGAAGGTGTGCAGGCAGGTGAGCCTGAAGTTGTCCTTGAACTTGTGGAAGTGCGACACCCGCTCGTCCCCCGGCGGGTAGTACACGGAGACCGGCGCCGACAGGAGCGGCAATCCCGCCCAGCACCCCCGTACCAGCACCTCGATCTCGAAAGTGTAGCGCCGGGTTATGAAGCGGTCCCCTTCCAGGAAGGCCACCGGGTAGAGGCGGTAGCCGCTCTGAGTGTCGGGCAGGGTCCGGCCGCATTCGATCCGTACCCAGAAGTTGGAGAAGCTGCGGCCGAACACGCTGGAGCGCGGCACGTTGTCGGTCTCCATCTCCCGCGCCCCCATCACGATGCAGGGCCATGCGCTGCTGCCGACGTCCAGGATGCCGGGGGCGTCGGCGGGATCGTGCTGGCCGTCGGCGTCGATGGTGAGCAGGGCCTCGTACCCGGCCGCGCGCGCGAGTTCCGCACCGGCCAGGATTGCGCCCCCCTTGCCCTGGTTGCAGGGGAGCCTGTGTCGGAGGATGGGAAGATCGGCGACCCGGTCCAGGCTCCCGTCCGTGCTGCCGTCATCCACGACCAGCACCTCCAGCCCCTGGTCGAGCGCCTTCTGCACTACGTCGCGCAGGGTGGCGGCGTGGTTGTAGACCGGCACCAGCACCAGTGTCCTGGGCCATTGTTCCCGGCCCGTCTTCACCTCGCTCATGGCGCGCCCCCGGCCGCTGCCGTCACCACTGCCCCAGTGCTCTCCGGCTTGCGCGCCACCACCTCCAGCAGCATGCCACCGTTGATGACGCACTTCAAAAGATGCGAGGTGATGCTCACCGGCTCGAAGCCCGCCTCCCGGAGCATCCTCTCCATCCGGCCGCGGCTGCGCGATTGCAGCCACATCCCCTGGCGCATGGCGTTGCCGATCTGGGTGAACAGCCTGAACAACGAGGTGCGGGCGGTGATGAAGTAGATGGTGCCGCCCGGCTCGACCTCGGGGGCGAGCCGCTTGAGCAGTCCCGGCAGGTCCCTCAGGTATTCCAGCGCGGAGAAGGCACAGACCACCGAGTAGGGGCCGGACAGGGGCAGTTCCTCGACGTTCCCCTTCACGATGGACACGTTGTCGATCCCCTGCTCCTTTGCCTTGCGCTCGAGAAGCTGCAGCATCTTCGCGGAGATGTCGACCGCCACCACCTCGGAGCAGTTGCGTGCGATTGCCAGGGTGAAGATCCCGGTTCCGGCGCCGATCTCCAGCACCCGGCCGCGCCCGCTGAAGAGGGTGGGGACGCGGGCTTCAAAGAGCTGCTGCTCCATGGTGCGCGACATGGAGACGTTGGAGTGGAACTGCTCGTCGTCGTACCCGGCCGCCAGCCCGTCGTAGAAGAGTTCGGCGGGGTCCGGGGAGACCCCTTCCCGCTGCATGACCTCCCTGCCGATCAGGCGCGCCAGCGGCACGACCTCCAGCCCTTTACCCTTCACCCCCTCGATCAGCTGCTCGAACTCGGCCAGCAGATGCGCCGGATCTCCCTTGGGCGGGGCCACGTCGTGCAGCAGGACGATGTCGCCCGGCTTGACCCTGGCAAGAATCTTCCGTGCCAGGCCGGCTATGCGCCGGTTTCCCATGTCCCCCGCGCGGCAGCTGAAATTGACGCAGAACATCCCGTTTTCCAAGAGGACCCGCCACAGGCGCGAGTTGGTGATCCCGACCGGCGGCCGGAAGGCGAGCGGCTGGATGCCGAAGCGCCGCAGCACCTGCTGCGCCCCCGCCACCTCGCTGCGCAACATCTCCGTTGTCTTCAGCATGAGGAAGGGGTCGTGGTTCAGGGAGTGGTTGGCCACGGCGTGCCCCGCCGCCAGGATCGCCTCGATCAGTTCGGGGTAGCGTTCGGCGCGTCGTCCGGTGACGAAGAAGGTCGCGCTGATGCCGTGCCGGCGCAGAAGTTCCAGCACCTTCGGAGTGACCAGGGGATCTGGACCGTCGTCAAAGGTGAGGGCCACCCCCCTTGCTCCTTTGGGGCCGCGGCTCACGATGGGAAGAAAAAAGCCCAGGCGTGGGAAAAAGGGCGTCAACAGGCACAGCAGGATGAAAAGGGCAAGCGGCAACGCAGCCCAGAGGGGGTCGATGAAAAGTAGCACGGTTGCGATCTGGAAGGCGGTCAGTGCCACCAAATGCGCAGGGGACAGCGGGCATATCATGAAACGGATCCTTGGCCTGGGTGGGGTCGAATCGGCAAGGCATGATGACGGAAAAGCGCGGCAAAGTCAAACGGGTCAGGAGCGGGGTGAGGGCGCCGCCGCGGTCGCTGCGGCCGGTAGGGCCAGGAGGTAGCTCTGCCAGACGGCGAGGTAGGAAGCCGGGGCGACTTCGTAGGCGTCGCAGTGGCCGCCGCCTGTGATGATATGCAGCATCTTGGGTGCTGCCGCACGGAGGTACAGGCGCCGCGACATCTCCACCGGGGTCACCGGGTCGCGGTCGCCGTGAATCAGCAAAAGTGGCACGCCCGCCCTGGCGATCTTGTGGAAGTTGTCGAAGGAAAGCCTGACTCCCCACCACCCGACGGTGAAGTAGGCCAGCCGCGAGACATGCTTCACCATGTCTTCCATGGAGGTGAAGGACCCTTCCATGACCAGCCCGGCAGGCTTCCCCTCCAGCGCCATCTGCAGCGCCACCGCGGCGCCCAGTGACTGCCCGAAGAAGATGATGCGGTCACGGCTCCACCCCTGCCTGCCCAGGTAGGCGAGTGCGCCGCGCGCGTCCCGGTAGAAGTCGCTTTCCTTGAACGCCTCGCCGTTGCTTCTGCCGAACCCGCGGTAGTCGAAGATGAACAGGGGCAGCCCGCTACTGTGCAAAAGCCTCAGGCAACCCAGGTTGTCGGAGAGGTTGCCGGCGTTGCCGTGGAACAGGAGCACCAGCGGCCGTCCCGGCGCCCCCGGCAGGAACCAGCCGTTCAACTCGACGCCGTCGCGGGTCTTGAACCACACCTCCTGGTACGGGATGCGATACTGCGCCGGGGTCGCGGTCAGGTTCTGCTTGGGCACCAGGATGTAACGGTTCAGGATGGCGCAACCCACCAGGGAGAGCAGGGTACAGACGAAGAGGAGGTATCGGGGACGGAAGCGGTGGGAGCGCGGCCGGTAACGGTGGCAGGGCGTCGGGGGGCGTGGTGTCGCGGCAGCCGGCATGCGCGTGGCCTTTGGGCACCGGCCGCCAGGGAGCAGGCGTCGGCCGGAAACGGTGGAATTTGCGGCAGCTACTAGCTTTCCACGTCACCCGGTGATGTCAACGTGGCGCGCCCGGCTCTGCTATCCCTTTCCCGTTGTCTCGGCGCCGTCCTCCCACATGTCGAAGAAGTTGAAAAACTGGTAGGGGTGCTGCACGGTGAAGCGCTCTAGCTCCGCCACGTACTCCTTCACGAAGGGGCGGTACGGCTCTCCCGACCGGCCGCCGAGGTGCGGCACGCTCAGCACCCTGGCGAGGTTCAGGGCGTAACGGGTGGCGTTCACCTTGGTGGGGAAGATGAAGGCAACGGGTGCGCCGGTCGCCGCGGCCAGCTTGTAGGGGCTGTAAGGAAAGGCGACCTCCCCGCCGAGGAAGCGCTCTTTTATGGTCCCGCTTTCGCTCCCCATGGCCCGGTCACCCATGATGCAGACGATCTCTCCCTTCTTGAGCGCTCCCATCATCTCCAGCGTCCCCCCGAGGTAGCCGGCGGGATCGATGATGCGGAACGGGTTCTCGCCGCCGTGCTCGAAGAAGTGACGGTCCAGGTCCCCCTCCTGGCGATGAATAAGGAGATTGACCGGCGTGGCCAGGAACTTCAGCACCGCCATCGCCCCCTGCCAGGAACCGACGTGCGAGGTGACCAGGATCAGCCCCTTGCCCTGCCCGACCAGTTCCTCGAGACGCGCCAGATCGACCTGGTCGACGGTGATCCCCCCGGTGCCGAGGATGCCGAGGGCGGCCCGGTCCACCAGGACCTCGCCGATGCCGAGGCTCAGGCGGTAGCAGTCGACGAGGCGGGCAAGCCCTTGCCGCTGCGGAAAGCGACGCGAGAGGTAGGGGAAACAGCGGCGGCGCACCGCCGGGGAAAAGAGCACGTAGTAGAACACCACGCAGCGCAGGAGCAGGTACGCCGCGCCCCGTCCACCCAGCCGGATCAAGGAATAGAAGATCCAGTGCTGGAAGCGGGAGCCGATGCTCTTGCTGCTCCACTTTTTCACTTTTTGGGCAGTGGCTTCCTTCATCTGGTTAGACTCTTTCGGAGATTGTCCCGTCCGCCTGGGATCCTGTTGCGGCTGCAAAGTAGGCGATTTTCTATAGCACATCCGGCGCCGCTAGGGAAACCGTTCATTTGCGGCGCCGGTGCAGATCCGGGATTACAGCGGTTCATCCGGGAATTTCGGGAAATGTCCGAGGCTGATCCCCCCTCCCGCAAGGGGAGGGGGGACCAAAAGCAGCCCTCCCCGGAATTCTCTGCAGAACCATTACAGAGGGGACACGCACCCGCTTCGGTTAATATTTTCATTGATTTGGCCAGGCGAGATGTTAATATCCTCGATTTGAAATCCTTAAGACCTAGGAGGGGATATGAAACGACTGGTGATTTTGGCAGTTCTGATCATGATGGCGCTGTCCCAGTTCGGCTGCGCCGGGGGCGGCATGTCTCGCGCGGCAGTGGACGGCGACCTGCAGGCAGTGTAGGAGTTCGCACGCAAAGGACAGGACGTCAACGCCATCGACAAGTGGGGCTGGACCCCGCTTTTGTGGGCGGTCTACTACGGCAACTTCCCCGTCACCGAGTGGCTGCTGGCCAACGGCGCCGATCCCAACGTCAAAACTACCGAGACCTACGGCAACTACCTGCCGGGAACCACCCCCCTGATACTGGCCGCTTCCTACGGCCGCTACGATGCGGTCAAGGCACTGCTGGCCAAGAAGGCAGACTCGTCGGTGGTGGACAGAAGAGGCAAAAGAGCGCTGGACTATGCCGAGGAGTACCAGTTCGATAAGGTCGCCGAGCTCTTGAAGCACAAGAAGTAGCCCTTTGGCAGCGCGGCCATGCCCGCCGGCCGGTTGGGGCCAAAGCTCCGCCCCCGCCGGCAACTACCCCGGAGCTCGGATAAGGAGAGAGACATGATGAAGGTACTGGGCAAAGTTTCCTTGCTTGCGCTGTCCATCGCTGTGAGTGGTTGCGCCGTCGGGCAGAGCTACCGTTACCACGACACGACCCTCCACGTGGATGCTTCCGGCGGCAAGTCGGTAGCGGTCGCCGCGGTCGACAGACGCCCGTACGTCGTCTCGGCGGAGAAGGAGCCCAACTACGTCGGCAACCTGCGCGGTGGATTCGGCAACCCGTTCAACGTGACCACGGCAAGCGGAAAGCCGCTGGCAGAGGACATGTCCCTGGTGATCTGCGGGTCACTCAAGAAGAAAGGGTTCTCCTGTACGCCGGTCACCGTGCCGACCAACGAGGCCGATGCGCAGGTGAAGGACAAACTGAAGGGGGCCAGCGCCGACCGGCTCATGCTGCTCGTCATCCGGGAATGGATGTCCAGCACCTACACCAACACCGGCCTCAATTACGACGTGCAGCTCACCGAGATGGACCGGGAGGGTGCCGTCCTCGCCGAGAAGCAGTTGAAAGGGGAAGACGACCTCGGCGGCAGCTTCATGAACCCGCCCGGACACGCCAAGGAAGCCGTTCCGGCAGCGTACAAGAAGAAACTCGAACTGCTGCTCAACGACGCCGCAGTGGCCAAAGAACTGCAGTAACTGCCCAGCGCCCCCCCTTTTGCGAAGGCTCATCCGGGAACTCCGGGGCAATGTCCGAGGCTAATCTCCCCCTCCCGCAAGGGGAGGGGGGACCAAAAGCAGTCCTCCGCGGAATTCTCGGAGGAACGTTTGCGAAGGGGACAGGGGGGATTTAGAAGAGAACCATAAAAAAAAGACCGAGGCTGCAAGCCTCGGTCTTTTTCGTGATGCCGCTCCAGCGTCAGTTCAGTTGGGCACGACTGCCCCGGTTATCCTTTATCCACCTCGCCAACTCCTTTGCTATTACTTCGTCTCCCCGCTCATTGGTGTGCAGCATATCCGCGAAATCATCGGCGCCTGCCGCTGAGTACAAGTCGATGTAGTCAATATCGTTATGGGCGAGGTAGTTGGCAGTGGCTTCATGGACCTGGTCCAGGTAACCCAAGATGGCATCAGCCGACTTGTCCTTGGCAAAGCTCCTTACCAGGGGCCTGTTGCAGGGAGTCAGAACCACCACCAACTTCATCCCCCCGCGCGAAAGCCGATCTCTTAGCCCACCAATCCACTCCAGGGACTTATGCCCTCTGGCGAGGATCACGTTAGTCTCGAAAGTCTTAAAGCGGTTGAGTGCGAAGCCGTCTGATTCGGTTGCCCAGTTCCTGTTGTAGAGGTTGCCTGTCTTGAAAAATGCCGGCTGCTCGTGAACGGCGTCAACGGTCGCTTTAAGTGCTGTTTCCTCTCTGAAAAAGAAACTCAGCTTTCCCAAGTAAAAGCTCAACATATTGTGCAGATATTGGAGGTCGACTCGCTGCTCTTTTCCGGGAGGTACCATCCGTTCAAAGACAGGCCCGTAGTTGCCATCATGCGGTTCAGGCAAGGCGGACTGCACGAACCTGGTCGGAATGATGTTGAGAAATACAGTGGTGCCTGGGGACCATGATGAGGAGATGAGATCACCCTGTCTCAAGAAGTCGGCAGGCTTACTCCCATCCAGGGCTCCCGGATACACCTTCTCGCCGACTGCCTCCTGCAATCTCGCCCATATCGTTTTTTCCGGCCGATCCACGTAGTAGGAACAGAACGCGGAATCACCGATGAGCACGTACCTGGAACCGTCGTATTTCCCATCCCAGGCCATTCTCTTTCTCGGATCCATATGCTGCCGCCAGGCGGCATGCTCTGCGAAGAGTTCCCCGCCGAAATAGACGCTCATGCACGCCAAAAGCGTGACAAGGCATGACTTCCATAGCAGTGTGAGGCGGCTGGACCAATCAGTCATAGTGGGTAAGACCTATCCTTCAAAACTGGAAATAGACAAAGGCCGGTGCTCCTTCACTCTTGAAGAGGAACAGGCATACCAACAGCATCACGTATCCGGGCCAGCGGATCCAGTAGGGTTTCCTCAAAAAGGACTCGACCATATCCGATGGCTGACCGCTCACCCTGATAATGGCGAGAACCAGTAAGGCGACCATCAGGACAGCCGCCTCGAAAAACCCTTTTTCCAGGATAAGTAACTCACCCGACCAACCCAGGTTGCGGACCACGTGGAAGGCATCCCCGAGCGTTTTCGCCCTGAAAAAGATCCAGGCAAAGCAAACCAGGTTGAAGGTGGCCAGTATCCGGCAGCAGCGCCACCAGATGCTCGTGTCAAGCCGCAACCACCTGTGCAACCTCTTTTGATAAGGCTGGTAGTAGACGGATGCCGCGAGATAGAGTCCATGGAGACCGCCCCAGACCACAAACCCCCATGTCGCGCCGTGCCAGAGCCCTGAGACCAGGAAGGTAACCAGCAAGGCCAGCGCGGCACCGGCTTTGCCCAGACTGCGCCACTCCATCTGTAACGGCTTGAATATGTAGTCCAGGATCCAGCGCGAGAAGGAGATATGCCACCTCCTCCAGAAATCGGCAATCGACGTCGCCAGGTAGGGACTGTTGAAGTTTTCGGTCAAGGTGATGCCGAACATGCGGCCCACCCCGCGCGCCATATCGGTGTAGGCGGAGAAATCGAAGAAGATCTGGAAGGCATAGGCATAGGTGGCCAGCAGCAGTGGCAGACCGGTGTAGTCGTGGACATGGTTGTACACCTGGTCGGCATAGAGCGCGAAGCGGTCCGCTACCGCGACTTTCTTGAACAGCCCCCACGTGAACAGGAGCATCCCGGAACGCACGGCATGGTAATCAAACTGGTACGGGCGTTTCAGCTGAGGGAGCAGATCTGCGGCTCGCTCGATAGGACCCTGCAGCAGTTTGGGAAAGAACGCCAGGTACAGGGCGAAGTAGCCGAAATGATGTTCAGGTTCTTCAACCTCGAGGTAAACGTCTGCCAGGTACGAGATCGCCTGGAAGCAGAAATAGGAGACTCCGATAGTGACGAGGGTTACCGACGAGGTAGCGCCCAAGCCGGGCAGGAAGGTGCTTGCGGATGCGAGGGCGGGCAGATATTTCAGAAGGGCGAGTACTGCGACACAACCGATCACGCCAAGCTGGAGCCACCGCTTCCGGTCGGCTTCTTCGCGATGCGCGGCGATGCGCAGCCCGCAGGCGTAACTTATACAGGTCACGGCGACGAGGACTGCCGGCAGATAAGGGGCGTTGAAAGAGGCGTAAAAGAGATAGCTGGCGACAAGAAGCACCAGCCAGCGCCAACGATCGGCGCTGAAAGAAAAAACCAGGTAGCAAAGAGGGAGGAAAAAAGCGAAATGTAGCGAGGTAAACGTCATCTGTTACCTGCAAAGTTCCAGTGATTGCTGCCAACGCCGGATACTCGCCCTGCCCGTCATCTGGCCGGCTCACTGCCGGGAAGGATCGGTACTGGCGGTTTTGTCTTTGGAACGACTAAAGGGTTAGGTGAAATCACCTAACCCTTTAGTCTTAATGGCGCGCCCGAAGAGATTCGAACTCCTGGCCCCAAGATTCGTAGTCTTGTGCTCTATCCAGCTGAGCTACGGGCGCAAACTTTGTGAAACGCAAGGGGTCAGCAAGAGCCTGACCCCTCTTTTGATGGCGCGCTCGGAGAGATTCGAACTCCCGACCTACGGATTCGTAGGCCCGCGTTCCGGAAAGCGTAAAGTGTTACGCGGAAAGTCAGAACGCATCTTGTACCATACACTTATCCGTTTTGCAACCAAAACCGAGCTGTCGCCAAGAAAAGACGAAAATTGAGTAAAACCGAGGGAATCTGCGACTTCCGAGCCTCAAGCCGGGAGCATCGTGGGAATCCTCTGTAAAATCAATTAAATCCGGTTTACGGAGGCCTTCCAGCCCCCCCACTTGACCCGTAGATGGACCGAAGTTCCCTCTTCGGGTCTCCGAAACGGGCTTCATGCCCATGCTTCTCTTCCTGTGTTTCTTTCCTAGGTTGCACCTCCCACCTTAGCATTAGTACGGCTGCTGATATCCCAGGACTCGGAAGGCTCCCGGCTGAAAGCCAGGTCATGTGAATCTTGAATAAAACCACGCTTGGTGTCTGAGTTTCGCGCTCTCGTGCCCCTGATGCAGGGGGAACTTTACCCCTGGTGGCCAGTGTTGCGTGGGGCCGGAACTCCGCGTTCCGGCCTCCGCTTGCTCTGAACGTACCCACCCGAACCGGCACCGCACTACTGCACGGCACCCGCACTTCCCCATCGCCCCCACCACGCAGGGTACGCGTTCAAGATGCAGATCATCCTTGGTACTCCATGACCGGGGACCGGGGATCAATCGCAAGTGGTGCGACCCCAGTACCCCAGTACCCCAGTCTCTCCACTTGTAAAGTAGACGAAGAGAGCAGCGTGTGTTGAGCGAAAACACCCATGCTGCTCAGCCATTTGACCACCACGCTTCTCATTGACCAATTCCAATCAAGGCGGGAGTGCTCGACTTCCATGGTCGCCCTAGTTTCGAAGGTGGGACACTGAATCTGTGGGGCTAAAAAAGTGTAATGATACTGGCAAGTTACACGGTTTATATTGGCACTATAGTTGCTATTCCCGGCACTATCAAACCAAAGGAGGTTGTCCATGGTACCAAAACCAAAAATCGTAGTTCCCGAAGGCTTCGATCTCAAGAAAGAGTACGGCGTCTTCAAGATCAAAACCCTCAACACCTCGAAGGGCATCGACAGCACTATCCCTGAGTTGGTGGCCGGGTGGTGTTACGTCAGTGACCTTGCTCAGGTGGACAGCGAAGGGACATGGTACCGGAACATCGTGTTCCGTGACTTTGACGGGCAAAGGAAAGAGATGCTTGTCCCTCAGCGCCTGCTCGTTCAGAAGGGAGGAGCCTTGGTTCAAATGCTTTCCGACGCCGGACTTGCTGTCGTTCCGGGTAAGGAAGCAGCACTAGTGGAGTATCTTGCCAGCTTCCAACCCTCTAGCCGAATCGTGCTGACGAGGAAAACGGGCGCAACAAGCGACCTTCGTCACTATGTGTTGTCGCCACGTGTTGTTATCGGCCCGGAGGCAAAGAAATTCCGATTTATTCCTGAGCAGAACTGTCCAGCCGAGGCGGCAATCTGCTGGAAGGGAACACCGGAGGAGTATGAGGAGCGCGTGTTGCGCCCGGCTATCGGCAATCCTCTGCTGATCTTGGCCCTTCTGATTGCCTTGGCCAGCGTGCTGGTAAGGATTCTACGTGTTGACAATGGTGGCTTTCACCTCTCCTCCTTCACCTCACGGGGAAAGACTACCTTGTTGCAGCTGGCAGCGAGTGTGTTCGGAATCGGTACCGACCCGAACAGGGCACGAGAAAGCTACATCCAGCGGTGGAGCATGACGCAGGGAGGGGCTGAGGGGTTAGCCGCTGCGTTCTCGGAAAAACTATTGATTCTTGATGAGCTGGACAGTTTCAGCGGTGATCTTGGCACACTTCTCTACTTCTTCAGCGGTGGGCGGGGCAAGGCCTCGATGACTGCAACGCGTAACCTTCAGATGACGCGTTCTTGGTTTGTCAGCATCCTCTCCTCAGGAGAAAAAACTTTGCGCGAGATGATAGTCAACGCCGGAGGAAAGCCGATGGCGGGTCAGTTTGTCAGGTTCCTGGAACTTCCCGTCGGGGATGACATCTTTAAGGAAACCAACGGACTTTCGAAGGCAGCGTTTGCCGAAAATCTGAAAGCCTCCTGTGCCGACTGTTACGGTCTCCTTGGCCCGGCGTTCATCGAAGCACTTTTTGCTGATCTTGCGGCAGAGGAACAGGCCAACTTCGATGTCGAGACTCTCCAGCGGAGTCACGAGGAGTTTGTCCAGGAACTGATCCTTCCTAACATGCGACCTGAACACCACCGAGCGCTCCGACGACTGGGCGCGGCATGGCTGGCCGGGGAGTTGGCCATCTACTTTGGCCTTGTTCCCTTCTCACAGGATGACGTGCGGGAAGCTGTATTCTTTGCCAGGAATCTATGGCTGCGGGAGGCAGACAACCAGGCCTACATCACTCAGGGGGTGACAGCACTCCAGGCCTTCCTCCGGGACAATATCGACGCCTTCCCTCTTACCGATGATGAAGACCACTCTGAAGAGACCTGCCTTGGCTTTCGTCACCCGTCAAGGGACCTTATTATTCTTTACCCAAGCCAGTTGCAGGCAGCCAGCGGAGAATGTTCTCCGGTCGATGTTGCCAGGGAACTCCGTAACCTCAGCATGCTCGTAACGCATGAAGCCGGACGACTGACAATCAAGGTTCCCAGGGCATCCAGTGGCGGAAAGAAGGAGAATCTGTACGCGATCCGTGCAGCATTCCTCACTGCGGAACTGGGACTGAAACGGGTCATCTTGGACGAGGAGGTCGAGGGGGATGACCAACCGGAATGGGATGATTCGTTTGCAGCAGTACAGAGCCAGCTACAACAAGGAGATCATCATGACTAGACTACGTCCCCCCCCAACCGGCAACACTCCACCACGGGTCGTCGGGAAATGCCCTATCTGCTGTCAACCCCTGTACTCTGGTACCGACAACTTCTACTGTCACGGACTCCGCGACAACTCCTGCGACTTTCGCTTCTACAGGAGGAGGTTTGCCAACATGGGGCGGAAGACCATCACAGACGATGAGATGCAGCGACTGTTGAATGATCAGATTGTAGATTTCATCGGCCTTACCTGGAAGGGAAAGACCTTCGATAAAGCTGGATTCTTGTGCTGGAAGGACGACTTCGGTCTAGACATCAAACTTTGGGACCGGGGTATGCGCTGTCTGACTGCTGAGTGTGAACCGACAAAAAAAACACAGTGACGCCACCACAGGGAGGCCGGGGGCCGGGTACGAAGTGCCCCGGTCCTCAGTTACCCCATCGGAAGAGCAGGTATGGGCGGCACCAACCTCTCTACGAAGCCTCAGAGAAAGCAAGCAACTACGAAAGGAGTTTCAACCATGAAACGTAATAGGAAGAAACAGCAATCCAGCACCAGGCAGAAGCACAAAGGTGCATCCAGAGTTCCCGGTCACGACATGGCAGGAGGGGCCGGGATGCAACTGGTGGTACCGTTCTACATGTTGGATGGCAAAATGTGGATACCAGGCACCCCATGGGAAGCAGGAGAGTATGAAGGGGCAGAGTGGGCAAAAACGACAAGTGCGACTTCGTTACGTAACGCTGCGGAACGACTAACAACCAACGAGCAGATTGAGCAGCACGTTAGTTGGTGCAACCAGTGCGAAAACAACGGCCAACGTTACACTGGGAAACTGAAAGTCACGCATCCGGCCGAGTTCGGCTCAGATGCAGAGCTAAAAAGTTTTTACCACAACTTAACCATCGAATCTTCTTGTTACCAGGGGAATGATCCCGACATCAAGATCGGCAACTGCATAGTTACGGGCGTACCTGGCCACAATCTTCGACAGTTCGAAGATGGGTTTGCAGCCGCTGTGCGAAAACACTGGAATCATACAAAGCAGGGGGCGTGAATATCACTGGGATGAGTTTGGGGGCAGGAGCTGCCAACGCTCCTGCCACCGACCTCTCTTCTGATGAACAACATGTCCTCGGTCCCCACCGACCCCACAGGGAAAAGATGCACCTGCCGTAGAGGAAGAACTACCTGCGAGAGCGCTAGTCTCTTACGTGCATTCTCCAAAGTCATGTTGCTCGGCACTGACTTCTTTGCTTGCACTATGAGTAGGTAGATCAACGTCGTGCAAACGCCAAAGTTCTCCTTACGAAGCCTAGTAATTCTGCATCATTTACAACCTCGGCTTGCCATGCCGCGTTAGTGTCATGATGAAACCGGTTGGAGTACTCGATAAGATCACGCAGTTCGTCGAGATGATGTTGATCGAGAATCTCCTGCGCCCCCCCTACTCGTTGTTCACAGAGTCCACGAAACGGACCGAGCAGCATTCCAGGAATGAAGTACTGAGGGGACGCAACGCGCAGGAATGATTCAAGAAGAGGTCTGATCGCTTCTGCGACTACCCGACCATTCCCGCCGTTTCCTTCGAGATACTCTCGGAGTAGGGCGTGACGGCGGTCATGTTCGCTCACGCACTCCCTAGTTACATCCCACTCCCGTAGAACCGACCCCGACCCTTGCCGTATAAGTTCCAGCGCAGCGCGATCAGCCCGCTCAGCTTGCGGAACCCCTTCCCAGAGGGTGCACAAGAATGGCTTGCTGTGCGACAAGACAATGACCTGTGCAGCTCGGCGTGATAACCTCCGGATCTCTTGTGTCGTTGTAAGGCAACGATGATCATCAAGACTGGAAACTGGATCGTCAATCACTACCACCTTGTCGTTGAGCCGTGGGCACTGGTCCAGCGATGCAAAAAAGAAAGCCAAGGCAAGAGTGTTACGATCACCAGCACTGAGAGTGTTATGGAAACCGTGAGAGTCCGGTGCGCCGGCTCTACCAGCAATGGAAACTGCCGTGTTGTTAATGACAACGTCGTAACTGCACGCGGACCCTCCCCGGTTGTTGACAGCCTGAATCCTCTCAAGGCGGAACCCCGCGCCGAACAGCTGAAGGTAACGGTTTATCGCGGTCTGATACGTGGGAAAGATTTGGGTCCTGTAGTTGGTTAGGGCAGTTCTTGCTTGATCCCGTCTTTGTTCAGTCAGTAATTTTGCTGCCTTCTCGGCGAGATAAGCGTCACACAGTAAGGAGATCGCAGGGGTATGGCGTGCCTTCGCCGCAAGAAGTCTTTGCAGCTCGCTGTGCAAGGCCGCAGGGTCAGCTCCTGCAGCCGCAGCTTTGACGGCTCTAATCGCCTCGTTTGCTGCAACAATCTCAGCATTGATCGCTGTAACCTGTCGTCCTTTTTCTTGCAGTACGGCAATGGAATCAAAAACTTCCCGTGGAAGTTCCAAGGCCTCCAAGGGCGATGCCTGTTTAGCCCTGAGTGCCGCTAAGACAGCCTCTGCCACTACTGCCCAATGACGGCCAATGTCTTCGGTATCTAACTCTATGTCGGGAACATCACAGAAGCGTGACCAAAATTGTTTCCGTTCCGCGTTACCCCCCACAGCCCTCTCTAATTCGAGCAAAAAGTCCTGTCTGAAGGAACGAGTAGCCGCTGCTAGTGACTCGGCCACACTGGCCTTCAGGTCTCGATAGGCATCACCGAAGAACGCCCTGTAGTGATGAAGGACAGGGGACCCTCCAAGATCTTGAGCACAGAAAGGACATGAGTGGCCGGGCTGATCATCATCCTGCATCCGGTGAACACCGTCTGCAACCCACGCCTCCCCTCCTTCGCCTAGCTCCGCTAAATGCGCTTGGACTCGGGCTGCAGCAGCAATGTCAAGATCGTCCAAACCCCGTTGCAGAGACTCTGTCACAGGTCCAACGTCCACTGCTTGGATTCTTAATTCTTGCAACAGACCAGTGGTTCGGACCGGCGCCTGCTCTCGCGCAGCAGCAAGAGCACGCTCCGCTGCCTCAATCGCAGCATCAACGTTCGGTTCCGGCGGAAGAGCACAAAAAGCATCAACCGAAAGGCCTCTAAGTTCTGCAGCAGGAATCTGTTCCGCTGCCATTCTGATGGCCCGGTTATGCGCCTCAACTTCTCCAACCAAATCTTGAAGTTGTTGGTTGAGCGTCACACCTTGAGCTCCAATGATGAGATCATGAAGGTTCTGCCGATGCTCGGGGTCGACGGAAAGACCTGAATAAATATTTTCGTTGACGAAGTTGTCATCGAAGACAGCGATGTTGTCTCTTGTCCTGCTCCAAGTATCATTCTGGAAAATAGCTGGCTGAGGGGCCGCAGTACAATCGAGGACGATATGTGGGGATTGAGCAGCTCCTAGTCGTCTTCGTTCACGGATAGGAAGAGGACTGCCAGTGGCGTAAGAGCGAAGTATCGCGGTGAGGGTCGTTTTTCCTCTACCATTCTCAGCATAGATCACCGTTAACCGCTGATGTTGAGCGGTCTGGGGAACGGTCACTGAGTCGAACTGGCCGATGTTTCTCAGTACATTGAATTTCCGAATCATTTTCCCCCCGTGCCCTTGGTACATCAGGCTTCTGAGCCTGCAGCGAAACAAACCTGCGTTACTGTCTCTGGTGTTGCCACCTGCTTTGGTTCCGGTGCAGACGGCCCCTGCTCCTGCCTCTGACCGGCCAGCCACTCCAGCTCCCGCACGAGCATCTGCGGGTCCTTACACACGTGAAACTGCCACCGGCCCAACTCGCCCCAGTTGTTGACGGCCGACACCCACCGCTTAGCGGCCTGATGTTTGGCCCGGTCCTGGTCGTCCTCGTGCCCCTTTATCTCCAGCACCAGCGTTGCCCCGTTTTGCAGGCGCACCACAAAGTCCGGGGTGTAGGCGTGGCTTACACCCAGGTACTCGTAGGGGATGACGAACTCCATGTGGTCGTTCTTGGCGTAGAAGCTGACGATGCCCCGGTTTGCTGCCTGCTCCAGCCGGAAAGCGGCCGACTGCTCCCATGTCGCCGTGTCACTCGCCACTAGGTTGATGTGGCTCTTGGTCGTACCGAAACAGGGCTTGACGGTCTTGAAGTCAACGTCCTTTGTCGAACCGATTTTCTTGTAGCGGTTCAGGATAGGCATCAAAGGTGGCTCGCCCTGCTCGTCGTTCGGTTCGATGGCGTCAATCAGCCGCTCCACCGTCCGGCGTGCGTAAGTCTCCAGGCCCAGCTCTCGGGGGTCCGCATCGTGGAAGTTCACCTTCCGCGCAACGTACTCTTCCACCAGTCGCAGCACCTGCGGGAACAGCTGGTGCCTGCCGCGCAGCTTCAGCTTGGCGTCGGTACCAGCGATGCCTTCGGTCAGGCCTGCCACAACCTGCCGGGCAATCTCGAACTTGATCGTCTGGAGGTGCGTGCTCTCGTAGTACTCCTGTCGGTCCTGCTCCTGCATCTCAAAGCCACCAGTGCCGGTCGGCTTCCCCATCTGGTAACCGACCTGAGGCTTCACGAAAACAGCTGTCGGCGTCTGCGACGGTTCTATCTTTAAGGCTTCCATCTTGCCGATGTCTGCCTTTATGAGGTTCTTGTTGAGGGCAAAGGCGTAACCTTCAACCACCGGGAAGCGAATCTCGTAGTCCTTCCGTGCCGGTATGGCCTTGACGTGGTTCTTCGGCCGGTCGTCGGGCGGCGGCCCAGCAATCTTCCTTCCCTTGAAGGGGATCACCGAGAAGGGGATGCCGTACACGTCCACGTACTCTTCCGTCAGGAGCCCCGTTTCCGGGTCCGGGGTGTAGTCCATCCTCCGCAGTCCGCGCCCTACCACCTGTTCGCACAGGAGTTGGCTTCCGAAGGCCCGCAGGCCCAGGATGTGGGTCACGTTGTTGGCGTCCCATCCCTCAGTTAACATCTGCACCGAAACGACACAGCGGACCTGTTCGCCGGGCTGCCCCGGTTTGCCAACCGTGGCCACAATCTCCCGCAGATGTTCTGCTACGTCCTTCTTGTTGGCGTTGGGGTCTTCGCTTTCCGCCTCGGCCAAGAGCTTGGAATCTATCCGCAAGGTCGGGCGGAAACCTTCCCTGTTGGAGAAGAGTTCGGGAAAGACCTTCCCGGTACCGTAGACGGTCTTCTGCTTCTTCTTTTTCTTTTTCTTCGAGGAGGATGCTTCTTCATCCTCGTCGTCGGCTTCCACGACCTCGACAACCTCTTCCCCCGAGATGTACCTGTAGAAGAGCCCGGCGATGTCGGTGTTGTCGCACACGATTATCATTACCGGTGGGGTGGTGTCCTTGTCCGGGGTAACCTCCGCTATCTGCTCGTACCGCTCCTTCCACTGGCTGGCAAGCGTCTGCAGGGCGTCTTCCGCCTCCCGCCACACGACTTCGGGTTTCGGCTTGCCACCGGGAAGCTTCTCGCCCGGCTGGAGATTGTCCTTGATGTAGTCCCAAATCTTGAAGTACTTGGGTTCCGGCCTTCCGGTGGTGTCGCTGACCGGCAGGCGGGGAATTTTCACGATGCCCGACTCGATGGCGTCAACGAGACCAAAGTCGCTCACCAGCCACGGGAAGGGGGAGCCCTCAACGTACCCGCTTCCCTGAAGATAGAAGGGAGTTGCCGACAGGTCCACACAGAACTTTACGCCGCAGGCCTGGTTGATCCTGTCCAGGCCGGAGATCCACACCGTGGCCTCTTCGCGCTCCGCCTTCTCCTCTGCAGTCAGCTTCCCATCCTCTGGGATGGGGGCAGGGCGATAGGCGTGGTGGGCTTCGTCGTTCAGCACCATGATCGGTGCCCGGTCGTACAGGTCGCCAAGCACCCTGCGGGCAAAGGCTTCTGGGCTTTCCTCTCCCTTGTTGACAACCACGTAGCTCTTCCCGGCCTCCACGTGGGGAGACTCGGGGGCGAACTGGTGCCAGTTGGTCACCAGCACTTTGCCCTTCTTTATCTCTGGCATGAGTTGCGACGGCACGATGTCGAAGGCGGCGTAGTAGTTGTCGTCGTCGTCTGGCCGTAGCACCTGTAGACGTTCCTTGACGGTCAGGTTCGGGCACACGATCAGCGCCGCTGCCGGAAACCGTTCGTCTCCCGGAACTCTGCCACGGTTGCAGAACGCCCATGCAACCAGCATGGACATGACAACCGTCTTTCCGCTGCCGGTCGCCATCTTGCTGCCGTAGCGCGTCAGCGCTGCAAGTCCTGCCTCGTTCGGCTTGTCCACGAGTGTGGGGAAAATCTCTTGCTCGTGCGGCACAAACGAAGGCTTGTCACCTCTGCTCAGGCGGTGGAAGTCGTCCATCGCCAGCTTCGGAGTCCAGCGCGGTTTCTTGCCTGACCCCAAAATCTCGGTCAGGTAAATGACCGTCTCTACCGCTTCCCGTTGACAGAAGAAGAGCCTCCGGGGACGATCCTCCCGGCTCCAGTGGGCGAGAAGCTGCTTTGTGACGGCCGTCGCGCCTTCGTACTTCGCGTCTCGCCAGCGCCGTACGTCATCCCTCAGGACATTTATCAGCGGAAGATCGTCCCGCTCCTCTTCCGCGAGAAATGACAAGGACATCTGGCTGCTGCCCGTCTTCTGCGTCTTATACCAGTAGCTTGCGGGACGTCTTCCCGGCGTTTCTGTGGCTGCTCCGGTCTGGGTGTCGTACACCCAGTGCGCTTTCGGCTCAACGTACGGGCTGCACAGGATCGGCCTGCTTACCGGCTGGATCGGGATGTCTTGCTGTTTCGGGTCAGACATAGCTCACCCCGTCCGCTCCCAAACGGTGGACCCGCAGCACCTCGTTCCCCCGTGGGTCGATGACTTTGACGGCTGCCCGCTTGTACTTCCCGGCCGGGAAGGGAAGCGACTTGGTGCCCGACAGTGCCGCGAAGCGCGCCTCGTCGATGACCCCCTTCATGGCCTTCGCCAGCTTGTCCCAGGCGGTCCGGTCGGGGAAGAATGCCTGAGTGATGCAGAAGGTCTGACCGTCGTAGTCGCTGTCGAGGAACCATGCTGCGACCTTGTCGGCGTTGGTGGGGATGATTGTGTTCTCGACGGGGTTGTAGATGTCCACCCCCTGCATCTCGACCACGTACTGTCCGTCTTTGGTGGTGGTGATGTCGGTGCGAGGGGAACCGAAGACCGTGAAGAGCTGGCTGTTCGGCGTTTCCTTCAGCAACTCGCCCATGTTCACGTCCGGGCGGATGTGGGCGAGATGGGAGCGGACCCGTGGGTTCGGGTCGTCCTGGATGATGGCTTGCGCGGCAGCGTCGAAGGAGAACCCTGCGAAGACAAGATCCTCGAAGCCTCTACGGCTGGCGGTCGGAAGCGCGTTCTCCACCTGGAAGGCGGTCACCGGTCCGAACTGCGGTCCGAAAGATACTGCCACCGTGCGCGTCACACCGTCTCCGTTAGCCCACTCCCCTTCGGCATGGAGGTAGTCGCCGTTGTACGTGTCCAGGCGGGAGAACTTCATGCTCTTGTTGTTTGGGAACCGGACGCCATCGTTTCGCAGCAGGTGCAGCATCCTGTCAAGGAAGGCTTCGGCGTTGACCGGGTCACTTGCCCCAGGCGACACACAGACCCCACCGGCCCCAGCGCCGAAAGTTGCTAACTCATCCGGTTCGCCCCCGATGGGGGTGTCGCAGTCGAGGGATTCTGCCACAGGCATGACCGCCTCCATCGTGAACGGGCCGGATACCCGCACAACGCCTTTCACAGGTTCTGGTTGATCAACAAGATCTTCCTGTGCCGCGTTCTTCTTGATGCAGTCGTTTACTTCCTCCATCTTGGCGCGCCATGCAGCACGATATGCTTCCAAGGCATCTTTCAATGGTTTTGGCCACTCAAGATCGGTGTCGAACGGAACCTCCCACTCCTGCCAAGAATCCCTGGGGAGCTGCCATCGCCGGAGGTCGGCATCTGTGATGCTCTTTTTACCTTCCAGCTTCTCTTTGTTGGCCAGTTTCTCTGCCAGCTTCCGATGTAGCTCTGGTGTCACAGTAGAAAGTGCTGCGTTAAGATATGTCAACTTCTCATCGAGTATGGTGTTATGCCGCGCAAAGATCGGGTCCAGTGCTGCGTTCTGAGCTATGCTCTTCAGTGTTATGTGGGGAACTGTTTTGTATGCGAAACCTGTTGCAGGATTGGCAGTCTCTTCCTGGCCGTTGTTCTTGACTCTGTAGAAGGGGAAGGACGCCGTCATCAACCGCTGACGGGCCAATGACAAGGCCACACGGCTGGTGTCGATGGTAATCCACCGACGCCCCCAGGATTCCGCAACGTATGCTGTTGTTCCGCTACCACATGTCGGGTCAAGCACAAGATCACCGGGGTCGGTGGTCATGAGCAGGCATCGCTCTACAATCTTAGATGTTGTCTGGACGACATAGTACCTTTCATCTCCGTAGCCACCGGTTCCGGTGTCAGTCCAAACGTTTAATAACGGTGCGCAAGGGTAATCGTCTAGGAACCTAAGGTAACTAAGGGTTTTACCGACGACAGTGAGTCTTGCTGCACTTCGTAGTCTGTCGAAACCTTTCGGGCTTGTTGTCCAGTAACGCGGTCCAGGAGTGTAGTATCCACCACGATATTCTACGGGCACCTTTCCTTCAGAATACTCATGGCTTGACGTCAGATTGTCTGGTCTGCACAGCCGGAAAACGTCAAGATCAGACCTTCCTTCGAGAAGTGACTGGCGAACTAACTCACCGCTTGTAGAGAAGGCCCACTTGTACTGACTGGCTAAGGCAGTACCTTCCGACTTGTCCAGGAAAAGAGGGCGAAACTTTAGCTGTTCTTTATCTTTTGCGTACCAGAGGAGATAGTCGCAAGAACTTGGAAGGTACTGGTCGGTTTGAGCTGCGGTTTTTTTCACCGTTATGACAGCCACAAAGTTGCTTGAGCCAAAAGTCTCATCCAGGAGCATCCTTACTCGATGCAGGTTTTCGTCTGAGATCTGCACAAAGATACTTCCTCTGTCAGCAAGTAGCTCCCTCGACAGAATAAGCCGGTCCCTCAGGTATGCTAGGTATGAATGAACACCAAGAGTCCAAGTGTCTCTGTATGCCTTGACCATCTCGGGCTCACGAGTGAGGTCACTGGCTTTGTCTTTTACATCCCGCTTGCCGATCTCCGGCTGGAAGTTCGAGGCGAACTTGATGCCATAGGGTGGGTCCATGTAGATCATCTGAACTTTCCCCGCCACGTCTTCGCGACGGGCAAGGGACGCCATCACTTGGAGGGAATCGCCAAGGATCATCCTGTTGGCCCAGTCCACGTCATGCTGGTAGAACTGCACTGCCTTGTGGTAGTCCAACTGTGGGTCAGCAAACAAGTCCCGCTGTACGTTCTCTCGTGCCGCAATCTTGGTGATCGCCTGAGCGGAGATACGTTCATGAATGTGCAAGGCGACCGGCTCAACAGCAAAACCCTTCTTCTCTCGCTTCCCTGACCACTCAAGCCACGGCTCCCGGTGCCTCAGAGACTCCGCCAGTATCCGGGCTTCCTCTGCTGTCAGTGCCCGAGTCCTTGCAGTCGCCAGCAGTTCCGGCAGGCAGTCTGCTGATCCGGTCGGGTCAGTCCTCAGCACCGGCGGCAGGTGGGGGTTGTAGGCGTACTCGATCCGGTTGCTTTCGGCGACCTTTCCTTGTGCCGCAAGCCCCGCAGGGGGGATGTTCCTCCGCTTGCTATCGTTGTATCTATAGTCGGCAATCCTTGCCTCTGCCGGTTCTTCTGTTGCCTTCCTCCTAGCCATTGCACACCTCTGTAAACGTTTTCGTGGAGCGCGCGGAATATATCAGATTTTTTTCATGTTTTCCAGCTTCTTGCAGTCGTTTGCTGAAGTTTTCACACCACGAAGCACGAAGCTACACCGAACGAACCGGGGGCACCGGGGACCGGGGGCTGCCCCCCAGACCCCACCGGCCCCACCGGAAAAACGCGCACGTCGGAAGAACATCCGCCCGAATCAACCTTCGGAATCAAGTGAATATTCCCTCTTCGGCAGACACTACACCCTTTCCGAGGAGGAACAATGCTTACTTTCAGCTCTCTCGCCGATGTTGCACAGGCTCAACTTCCACCGAAACACCGCCGGGCAGTCACCCGCGCCGTTCGTAGCCTACTCGACGCCTACGGAGACGACTACCCCCCCGACGACTGCGGCTTTGTCGTCCTCGTCACGGAGAAGACAACAGATGCCGACGCACTGGAACTGATGGGACGACCATGGGCCGAGACGCGTCTGGAGGGGGCCATGGTCGACAAGGAAACAGGGTGTTTCCTGAGCTGCTGGCTTGCGAACAACCAGTACGGCCTGACACTGATCGTGCCCGACGAGAATTGGCTCGATCTTACCTTTCGTGCCCTTCTCATCGAAAAACTAGGAGTTACCAATGTCCACTGACCGGTTCGCCAACTTTCGCCGTCACTACTCTGACTCCGCGATGCACCGAAAGATGGGAAAACTGACTGATTCCCTACGGGAAGCTGTCATCATCCTGCTCCTGCTTCTCCGTGACCCTGACACCCCACCGATGGTAAAGCTGCTGATCGTCGGGGTGCTGGGGTACGTCATCTTCCCCTTCGACCTACTTCCCGATCCCATGCCGTTCGGCTTCACCGACGACTTTGCCGCCGTAACCAGCGTTCTTCTTTCACTACGCCAGCACATCTCTGAGGGACTGCGACAACAAGCGAAGAGGTGGCGGCCAAAGGTCAGCGTACAAGGAGAAAGACCATGAAGGTTCGTATCGACTTCCTCTCTTGGCGGTTGAGCAGCAAGCTCGTCGCCATCATTGAGCAAGAGCTGTCTGCCATGCCCACTGCTACCGGGATGGTTCTTTCCTTCCGCGACCCGAACTACTCACCCGAAACGGGCGGCTTTCATCGGGTGGAGGTTGCAGTCGCTCCTGACGGAAGCATCCAGTACGTGACCGACTTCGCCTACTACGGAAGCCTTCCCTACTGCGAGTTGGTCAAAGAGATCGACTTTGACTTCTCGCTCGGCCTCTTCCAGCACCTAGGGCGGGAGTTCCCTATCCAGGCAGTCCGGGAACTCTTCCGCCTCTGGGAGAGTAACTTTATCGCTTACTACGAGATGGGGGTCTACACCGTCTCGGCAGAACCCTTCTAGGAGGAGTGATATGGTACCTGAGGAAATCGTGACCACATTGTGCGGGAAGCTCCCCGACCCCAGCGAAGTCGTCTATGTCGTCACCATGCGTGACCTGTTGGCGGCAATCGTTCGGAGGCTGCGGGAAGATTCCCTGCGCCTAACCGTTGAAGACCTGCATCTGGCCCGAGACGAAGTGCAGGCGGTCTTTGGCCACTACCTGGATGAGCACGAGCTGTTGAATCTTGCCCTGGACCAGTGGGAGATAGTCCGGCACCTTTGACCACTCCCCCCTGATCTTCGGCACTAAACCACCCGCAAGACTTTCCTGCCTCGTAGCCTCCGAGGGAATCTTACCCGCCGCTTTTCTGCCCAAAACCCACTTACGGACCGTCAGCGGACCGTAGTTTTCAAGATTCTACGAACAATACCTTGTAGGACCTACCACAGCAGAAATCAACCAACGGACAACATGACCGGTGACCGGAAAACGGTCCTATGGGCGAAGGGAAACCTTCGCCCTTTTTGCGTCCCGGCGAAGGAGGAGACAGAGGATGCAACATGAAAGAGAAACCGCAACATCCAGGCAGTTCCGGTTCAGTCAGCGACAGATTGATGCACTCCCCCCCCATGACAGCGATTCACCTTCTGCCATGGCTGAGTACAGCGACACGGAGGTGGTCGGGCTGAAGCTGGCGGTGAGCAAGTCGGGCCGGAAGTACTTCTGGCACCGCTACCGCTTCCGGGGCAGGAAGAAGGCGCTCAAGCTGGGAGAGTACCCGAGTGTGAGCGTGCAGGATGCGCGACACATGGTCCATGAGCACAAGAACATGCTGGCCCGTGACCTAGACCCAGCCAATCAAAGACAGATCCGGCGGAACGTTCCCACTCTCTCGGAGTTTGCAGTGGAGACCTACCTCCCTTATGCCAAGCTACATAAGCGGTCGTGGAAGGATGATGAGTCCAAGATTCGTCGGGACATCAAGGCTACGATTGGTCGTATCCCGATCAACGAGATCACCACTGGAGACGTGATGAAATTGCACACAGCCATCGGCCTGAGGGCTGCTCCAGGGACTGCCAACCGCTACCTTGCCTTACTGTCTGGGATGTTCAAACTTGCCATTCAGAACGGGCTTGTGAAGGAAAACCCTGCGAGGGGTATCAAGAAGCTTCCAGAAGCTGACGCACGACAACGTTTTCTGTCAGGTGACGAACTGACTCGTTTTATCGTTGCAGTTAATGCGGAAGCTGGGAGGACGACAGCAAACGCCATCATCCTGCTGTTACTCACGGGACTCAGACGGATGGAGTTGTTCAGCCTCCGATGGAGTGATGTCAATCTCGACTCAGCTACAGCTTGGCTGACTAAGACAAAAGCTGGGCGCGGAAGGACAGTTGTACTCAACAGTGCAGCGCTGAACCTTCTGCTCAAGATGAAGGAACAAGCTGATCCTCACTGCCAATGGTTGTTTCCAGCTCGTCGAGGTGCTGGACACCTGGTGGACGTACGAAAGGCCATGGCCCGAGCGATGGCACTGGCTGGCATCTCAGACCTCCGCCCGCATGACCTACGCCGCTCGTTTGCCTCCTTGGCAGTGAACGCCGGTGTGGACCTTTACCAAGTCAAGGACTTGCTAGGACACTCCACTGTAGCGGTCACCCAGAAGGCTTACGCTCACCTGCAGCAGAACACCCTTCGCAGTGCAAGCGAGATTGTGGCCAAGACGGTAGGAGATGCGCAGGCGAAGTTGTTTCCGGACATAGCAGCTTAGAGGCAGGTGAAACGTGAAGGAAGTCCCATGCCCGGTGCATGGGGCTTTCGCGTACTTGGTCTACCAACAGGAGCTAGCCATGATAACTATAAGAAGCCTAAGGGATGTAAAGAAGATACCGGAGGGGCCACTGAGGAAGATCATGGAAGAAAAGGCGGCTCTCTGCCATGGCCATGACAAAATCCTTGTGCGCCGGATGGAGGAAGAGTTTGATAGCCTCCTTGGTGGCAACTGGTACGTGTTGGAAGAAGGAGATGATCCGAGGAAGGTATCCTTCGACGATTGCGGGTCAGTGGACTTGCTAGGCGAAGAGTGGAACTGGTGCGAAGTGGCAAACATGGAGGACGGCTACTTCTTCGTCTTCTGGAGCACCAACAACGCTGGCGGGCCTTGCCTGTTCGTGAGAGACGAGCCGTGGCTCTCTGCTGAGGTCAGAGCTAGATTGGAGGGTTTAGTGGCTTTGGGACACTAGCTACAAGGCCTGGCCCGTAGTTGGACCGAAGAGACAATAGTGCCCTTCCGCCTGGTGCGGAAGGGCAGTCTTTTTTTCTGGTGCTTGCGGCGAGTCTGACGAAGGTAAGTTCTTAAAATGAAAGGGCCTGACAATTTTGTCAGGCCCCTCTTTGTATGGCGCGCTCGGAGAGATTCGAACTCCCGACCTACGGATTCGTAGTCCGTTGCTCTATCCAGCTGAGCTACGAGCGCATGCTATGTCAACTGGCCTTGTAGTCGACCAGTGTGAAACCGTACTGCGGATGCTGAAACGCATGTGTGGCAGGGTAGAGCGAAAACAACCACCCCTTGTAGATCTCCTTCCCCTGCTCCCGGATCACCAGCTGTGCCGCGGGGTTGACCAAATCATTGGACTGGGAAGTAAGGGTGGTCCCTTCCATCACGAAATGCGGTAAAAACGTCTCCACCTTGAGCGTCAGATCCGACCCGGGAAGCTTGAAGTCGGAGCCTATGTCCAGGGTGTACACCTTCTTCAGGTGGGCGTTCTTGTCGGCGACCTCGATCTGCACCGCCTTCCACTTACCTTTCACCTGGTCCGGTATCACTACCGCGGAGGGAGCCTCGGCCACCTGAGGTACGGCTGCCGCCTGCTCAGTTTTTTCCTTCTCGTTGCACCCTGCTGCGAATCCGAGAGCGATGAAAGACAAAACCGTCAGTTTCATCAACCGCTTCAACACAACCTCCGGCGCTGCAAGAACCGCACTGCGTACTGCAAAAAAGTGGCGGAGAGCGAGGGATTCGAACCCTCGATACCGGTTTCCCAGTATACACGCTTAGCAGGCGTGCGCCTTCGACCTACTCGGCCAGCTCTCCGTTTCAACCTCTACTGCATTTGGTACTGCGATAAATCAATGGCGGAGGAAGTAGGATTCGAACCCACGGAACTTTCGTTCAACGGTTTTCAAGACCGCCGCCTTCAACCACTCGGCCATTCCTCCAAAGCCTAGCTGATGCGCTCCGCTCCGCCCATGTAGGGCCTGAGCACCTCGGGGATCAGCACCGAACCGTCCGCCTGCTGGTAGTTCTCCAGCACCGCAACCACGGTTCTTCCGACTGCGAGGCCCGAGCCGTTCAGCGTGTGGACAAATTCCGGCTTTGCCTTCTCGTCCGGGCGGAAACGGATTCCGGCCCGACGCGCCTGAAAATCTTCGAAACAGCTGCAGGAGGAAATCTCCCGGTAGCAGTTCTGACCCGGCAACCAGACCTCGATGTCGAAGGTCTTGGCGGCCGAAAAACCTATGTCGCCGGTGCACAGCTCAACGACCCGGTAAGGTATCTGCAGCCTGCGCAGCACCTCCTCGGCATTGCCGAGTAGCTTCTGCAACTCCTGGTAGGATTGCTCGGGGGTGGTGAACTTGACCAGCTCGACCTTGTTGAACTGATGCTGCCTGATCAGGCCGCGCGTGTCCTTGCCGTATGAACCGGCCTCCTTGCGGAAGCAGGGGGTGTAGGCACAGTACGAAATCGGCAGGTCCGATCCCTTGAGGATCTCGCCGCGATGTATGTTGGTGACCGGAACCTCAGCCGTGGGGATGAGAAAAAAATCGACCCCTTCCAGGTGGAAGAGATCTTCCTCAAACTTGGGCAGTTGGCCCGTACCGGTCATGCTGTCCCTGTTTACCATAAAGGGCGGCAGCATTTCAATATATTTATGCTCGCCGGTATGGAGGTCGAGCATGAAGTTGATCAGCGCCCTCTCCAGCCGCGCGCCGAGCCCCTTGTATAGCGTAAAACGTGCCCCGGTGAGCTTGGCGCCCCGCTCGAAGTCGAGGATGCCCAGGTTCTCGCCGATCTCCCAGTGCGGTTTCGGCTCGAAAGAATAGCTCGGGATCTCCCCTTCCAGGCGCACCACGACGTTGTCCGCTTCGGACTTGCCAACCGGGGTGGTCTCGTTGGGGATGTTGGGCACGGTGAGGAGGAATGCCTGCAGTTCCTCTTCCACGCCCTTCAGCTGCTCGTCGATCCCCTTGATCTGCTGGGAGACCTCGCGCATCTGGGCCTTCTTGTCGTCCGCCTGGCTCTTGTCCTTGAGACGGGCGATCTCTTCGGTGACCTTGTTGCGCAACGCTTTAAGCGTCTCGCTCTGCTGGAGCAGCTCGCGCCGGCTACCGTCAAGCTCCTTGAAGCGGGCGATATCGACTCCCTCGCCCCTGGTCTTCAACCGGGCTTCTACAGTCTCCAGGTTTTCGCGTAAGTATCTAGCGTCGAGCATGTATGCGCCTTTACTTTCAGATCACCAAAGCTATACTGTCTAACATTCAAATTTGGCTTAGTCAACTCTTTTTTTCGAGCGCCCACAGAATCCGCGCAGCCGCTGACAGGAGCAAAGCCATGGCCAGACTGTTCATAGCCATTGAATTACCTGATGACATCAAGGCCACCCTGTCATCGTTGGGCGCCGAAGTCCCGGGGCCGCGCTGGGTGCCCCCCGACCAGATTCACCTGACCCTGCGCTTCCTGGGGGACGTCCTGCCCCAGACCGGCGCGGTGCTGAAGCAGAAGCTTTCCGCCGTCAGCTTCACCTCCTTCCCGCTCACCCTGCGCGGGGTGGGCCACTTCCCGCCGCACGGCCACCCCAGGGTGCTCTGGGTCGGGCTGGACGAGTCCCGGCCGCTACTTACCCTGCAGCAGCAGATAGAATCCGCCGTGACCGGGGCCGGCATCCCCCCTGAGCAACGCGGCTTCTCGCCGCACATCACCCTGGCACGTATCAAGGAGAATGCCTCCGCCGAAGTCGCGCGCTTCGAGGCCACCCACCGTACCCTCAGCTTTCCCCCCTTCAACGTCGAAGAGTTCATCCTCTTCTCCAGCGTTCTCACTCCCAAGGGAGCCATCCACCGCAAGGAAGACATCTACCGCTGCAGCTGAATGAAAAACACGGATAACGGCAAAGGAGATGGCCGGGGCCGTCCGTGGTGCTGGCGCGCCGGGGGACGGTCGTAGTTCAATTTTTTGTCGAAGGGATCTGTTTACGGGGCGCCGGTGCCGGTCGTCCGGTCACCAGTGCGGGGGCGGGAAAAGGGCCGGCCCGGCGAGGAGATCCCCACCGGGCCGGGTTGAGGTTTAGAAGAGTTTGAGTACGGACTGCGCTGCCTGCGAAGACATGGAGAGCGAGGTGGTGCCCAAGCTCTGGCGAGTCTGCAGCATCAGCATGTTGGCGCCTTCCTGGTTCATATCGGCCAGAGTCAGGTTGTCGGCGCCGGTTTGCAGCGTGCTGATCATGCTGTCGGTAAAGGTCTGGCGGGTGGTGATGATGTTCAGGTTTGCCGCCAGGGTCTGGGTGTTGCTCCTCAACGTGGAGATCGCGGTGTCCATCTTGGCCGTGTCGGTAGTGATATCCGAGTTGGTGGCCCACGCGGCGCTGGCGCCGGTGAGGCTCAGGCCTGTGGCGTTGGCCAGGAAGCCGACCACGTTGAGGCTGGAGCTCGCGTCCTCGTTGAAGTTCACCGTCAGAGTGTTGGTCGAGCTCAGCAGGTTCAGACCACGGTACCCGGAATCGGACGAGATGTTGTCGATCTGGCTCCGGATGGTGTCGTACTGCGTTGCCAGTTTGGACCTGGTCCCGGTGTCGCTGGTAGAGAGTGCGGACTGGGCGATACCTTTGGCGGCGTTGATCAGGCCGGTGATGGCCGTGATGCCCGCGTTGGAGGCGCCAACCGTCTGCACCGCCTCGGCCATACCGTCCTTGCGGTCGGACAGGTCGCTGGCGCGCTGGTTCGCATTCTGCGCTGCAAAATAGTTCGTCGGGTTGTCCAGGGCGCTGTTGACCTGCTTGCCGGAAGAGAGCCTCTGCTGGGTCCTGTTCAGGAGCTGGCTGGTCTGTTGGAGATTGAGGAGGTTGGTCCTCATTCCTGCTGTTAAAGAGATATCGCTGGTTGACATGGTGTTTCCCCCTTCTGGTTTTTGGTCCCGGCGTTCTTGCCGGTTTTTTGTACTGCGGCCGATAGGGAGACCCTGTTTTCACCATGCGTGCCGTTTTTGAGCTGGACGCGCGGGCGCACCCTTTCCCTGCGCGGATCCGGCTGCGGCGGTGACGCGGCAATCACGATGACAACTCGTATTATTTCAAACGGTTACCGAGTGCGGGCAGGGCACGGTGGATGCGGGTAAAGGCGGGGAAAAAAATTTGGCCGGGGCTGTCAAGGGGCGGCACGCGAGTGGCCCGGACCGTGGAGTCGGGAGAGAAGTCAAAAATCCGTCGCGGCGTTGCCGGCATCCGCCGCGGCGCTGTCAAAAATAATGAAGACGGCCCGGCGGCGCAGCCAATGAAAGAGAAGCTACTCCGACCGGAGCCGGTAACCGACACCCGCCTCGGTGAGGATATAGCGGGGACGCGAGGCGTCGGATTCGATCTTGCGCCTTAGGTTACTGATGTTGACCCGCAGGACGTGAGGCTGCTCCAGGTAGGCGACGCCCCAGATCTGCCTGAGGATCTGGCTGTGGGTGAGCACCTTGCCGGCATGGGTCACCAGCATCCGGAGCAGTTCGTACTCCGTGGGCGTCAGCTGCACCTCTTCGCCGCGCACGCTCACCCTGCGGTGCGGCAGGTCCACCCGGAGTTCGCCCGACTGGAACACCGGCTCCGGCGCCTGCTGCAGCGAGCGTCGCAGCGCCACCTTGATCCGGGCCAGCAGTTCGCCGATGCCGAAGGGCTTGGTGAGGTAATCGTCGGCACCGGAATCGAGCGCCTGCACCTTCTCGGCCTCGCGCTCGCGCACCGAAATGACGATGATGGGGACCTGGGACCACTCGCGCACGCGCCGGATCACCTCGATGCCGTCCAGGTCGGGGAGCCCCAGGTCCAGGAGGATGACGTCGGGGCGCACCGCCACCGCAGCGGCCAGGCCGGCATGCGCGGTGTCGGCGAGGTGGACGGAATAGTCGCCGGTATCGAGCGCCGTCTTCAGGAAACGCTGGATGGCCACCTCGTCGTCGATCACCAGCACCCGCGGCAGGTTGCTCTTTGCTTCCTCACCCTTCATCGACTCTCCCTTCTGCCGCGACACCAAGCGGCACCTCCACCACGATTCTCAATCCCTTTCCCTCCCGGTTCTCCGCCCGGATGGCGCCGCCATGCGCCTCGACGATGCCGCGGCAGATGGAAAGCCCGAGCCCGGTACCGCCGACGACCTCGGGGACCGGCGTGCGGTAGAACTTCTCGAAGATGCGCGGCAGGTCCGCCTCGGGGACGCCCGCCCCCCGGTCCGCCACGCCGAGCACCAGCCGCTCTCCCGCCACGTCGGCCGCAATCTCCAGTTCCCCGCCGGCTGCGGCATGCTTGAGGGCATTGTCCAGCAGGTTCACCAGCACCTGGAGCATCAGCACGAAGTCCAGGGAGACCAGGGGGAGCTCCGGGGCCAGCCGCACCGACACCGCGACGCCGGCCAGGCGCGGCTCCACCGTGGCCAGCGCCGTCCCGATCAGGTCCTGCACGTCGCACGGCTCCTTCTTCAATTGCAGCACGCCGGCTTCCAGGCGGGTCATGTCCAGCAGGTTGCCGACGAAGCGGTTCAGGCGCGCGGCCTCCTCTCGTGCCGTTTCGAGCAGTTCCGCGCGGGACCCGCTGTTCAGCTTGTCCCCCTCTTCCAGCACCGCGCTCAGCGCGCCGGTTATGGCGGTGAGCGGCGTGCGCAGGTCGTGGGAAATCGAGTTGAGCAGGGCCCGCTCCAGGTTCTCGCGCTCCTTGAGGAGGCGCGTCTCCTGTGCCTGCTGCAGCAGGCGCAGCCGCTCCAGCGCCATGGCGATCTGCGCGGCGTAGGCGTTCAACAGCCGATGCAGCTCCTCCGGGTGGAGGATGTCATCCTCGTCGAGCCGCAGGACCAGCACCCCGTGGGTCTCCAGCAATGCCTTGAGCGGGACGTAGGTGAGAGGGTCGCCAGCGTGGGCATCGGTCCCCGCTCCCGCCATGCGCCGGCTGTGCAAGGCCCAGCGTGCCACTTTCAGCCGGTCCGGCTCCGGGGCAAATCCATCGCTCCCCGCCGCCAGTTCCAGCTCACCCTCCCGGGCCAGGAGTACCGCCACCTCCCCGCCCAGGCTCTGTTGGATATTATCGACCGCGGCCTTGACCAGCGCAGCGTTGTCGGTAGCGGCCGCGAGATCGCGGCTCAGGTGGTACAGGCTGGTGGTCTGCCGTTCGCTCACCCTGAGCGCGTCGAGCCTTTCCCGCGCCTTGGCCACCAGCGAACTGATCACCAGGCCGACCGTGAACAGGGCGAAGAAGGTCATCAGGTACTCCTTCTCCTCGACGCTGAAGGAGAAGCGGGGCGGGACGAAGAAGAAGTCGAAGGCGAGCACGCCCAGCAAGGCGCTCAGCATGGCGGGGCGCCGCCCCAGGAAGAGCGCCGCCAGGACCACCACCAGCAGGTAGCCCATGACCATGTTCACCGGCGAGAGGTAGGGGCGGGCCTGGTTGCAGATAAGCGTCGCCGCCGCGACCATGGCTATGGCGGCGCAGTAACCGACGGCGCCCAGGTCGCGGATGCCGGTAAGGCGCTCCCGGAAGGATCCCCCGATTAATGTGGACTTCCCCTCATTCACACTCATGTGTCGAATCTAGCAAGACCATGGAATATTACAAGCGGTTTGTGGGGCAGGGATGGTCAGCGCGGGGTGCAGGCCGCTCTGGTTGGCCTGTCGGCGCAATGACAGGAGACGCCGCGACGGGGGCGCGGGTGATCTTGATATTTTCTTGATGCTTTCGCACCCCATTTTGATCCTGCCTTTACAGGCAAAGATCTAAGGTGGAATCAGGAAAAATCCAGCCAGTGCGGGAGAGGCGCATGAAGATATATCTTTTCAACATGGAGAACGGGATCTACCTCGGCGAGGACTTTGCGGACGAGGCGACCTTTGCCGAAGGGCTGCTGCCGCTGGGGGCGACTTCAATGGCACCTCCCCCCTTCCAGCGGAGGGAGGTGCCGGTCTTCATTGCCGAGGAAAACAGGTGGGAGTTGAAGGCCAGGTTACTTACTCAACGACCATAGGCCCCTTTTGCAGGAAACAGGAGTTTCCACCTAAACTGCTGAATGTATTCAGCATTCTACTTTAATTTTGTGGGTAGGATATGGGGAGCAACAGCGCGCGATTTTTAGGGCAACCTCGCCCATGTGATGATGGTAGCTATAATTGATAAGCACCCCCCACCTAAAAGAAACGCCAGGTTCTCCGCCCTCCCATATTCACCCCCGTAATAAGTGACCGGCATCGGGGAGGATTCAAAACCCCTATAAAAATGTATAAAAGTGCATAAAGATGTATAAAAAAGCATAAAAATGCATAAAACATCATAAAACACCATAAAAACGGACAATCAACTCAGCATATAATAAGCACCTTTTCGCTCACCATGCAGCACCAGCCTTCCTTGCTCCACAAGGCGTTTAAGTATTTTCAACGCCTGCCCCGGAGAGACCCGGCAAAGCTCAATTACTTCGGCGCGCTTGATTCTCCCATGCTGGCCGACATAACTGAGAACCATTTGTTCATGCTGAATTTCGGAAAATCCTGCCTGGCGCGTGTAGGCAGCCTTACTTCCAACGGCCAGATATAAAGATGCTGACAACGTATAGGTCCGGGACCTTTTGGTCGCTCCGTGTGCGTCTGCCAACCCCGCCTCTACCAAGGCCTCCAAGGTCCTTTTTGCACTCGGTACATCACGTTGAATGACTCCCGCGAGCTCATCGGCGCCCATTCGCTTGTGCTCACGTAGAGCCGAAAGACCTATGAGGCTATCCACTGGTAAAGGCGCACTACGACGATTTTCTTCTTCCACCACAAGTTTTAAAAAACTTAGGTCTGCGTTGTCTGTCGGAAGGCGTAGTACAACATTTGCTGAATCGGTGCGGGTGTAATCAGGTGCCGAGCGACCGTAACGCAAGAGACCACGGTAAATTGTGTCGACTCCTCGTCCAGACCGCTCTACCACGCCTATTCGTTTCATGGCGTCAGCAAGAGCAGGGTTCCTGGGACGAGGTTCAGTTGTCAGAAGATTCGCCAGTGTAACTCCATCAACAAGTCCCCCGGCATTGCTGATGACTAGAGCATCATCTTCCAGACGGACATGCACTGCACCCAATCGATGATAGTCTCGGTGGATCAAGGCATTGGCAATTGCTTCGCGAAAGGCACCCATATCCACTTTCGGGACTGGGACCCTGAAGAGTCCCACTTGTATTTCCTCTTCGGGGTTGTATGGCCGGAAATTTGTCTCCAACCACTCAAGAGCTTTTAAGAGAGGAAATCGCCTAAACTCATTGAACTTTACGGCTTGTTGAGCAAGCACCTGGAAGGCAACCTCATGGGTCGGAAGCAGCTGCCGGAGGGAACTTTCCCTGCCTACCAACAAAAGGCCTGTCAATGTCGGGACACGCTGCCCATCAGGCTGCCGTGCAGTAAGTCCCAGAGCGCCATCGAGCGCTTCATCGTCTAGCTCTAACAGCACCCGATCCCCGCCGAAATGCTGTATTGCCTGCCTTAAGCGTTCTCTTTCTAGAGGGTCTAGGTCTCCCAGTGTCGCGCCTGCAACCGGCTGAGCCGAAACGTCGATCAGGCCAAAGGTTGCCGCGCGGCTCACCCGATCGTGCGGTAGCATTGGCGCGCATTCTGGCGTCCCGTCGTGTTTCAGCCTTCTCCGCAAGTAAACTCCTCCGCTGGTTGCCACCTCCCCTCTTGCTTTTGGAACTTTAATACATGCAACACGTATACTGTTTATCATTACTGGGACTACAGACACCGAGAGGGATGGTGATGTTCGCGAGGCTACTAAGCCAATAAGGCCATCTAAAACGTGGTGGTCTGGATGCAGGCCTGTTGGTGTACCATCGTCCTCCACGCCGAGCCAAACATCGCCGCCCTCTGAGTTCGCAAGACAAACTATGGCCTCTATGAGATCTTTGTCGGAAAGCCTTGCCCGATCACTTTTGAACTCGACAGTGAGGGATTCCTTAGGAGGCAAAAGGATAGTCATGAAGTTATTACTCCTGGCCGTGTGCAGCCGTTCACGGTAAGTACGATGATCACCACTTTACGATCAAGTCATATCAATAGGGACAAAATCATTCAATGACCATAGGCCCCTTTTGCAGGCGCTTGTAGTAGAAGTTCTGGCCGTAGAGCACGGCGGCGGGGTTGTGGCCGGTGACGCGGTCCTTCACCACCAACGTGGTAACCGGCGCCTTCGAATACTTGTTGAAGAGCATGTCGTGCCCGACGCACAGGCCGACGATCATGTTCATGTCGGTATCGAGATCATTGCAGATCTGCGCCTGCGCGATCGGATTGCAGGCCGGCTCGAACGTACCGGGGCGCACCTTGTCGCTCTCCGCCAGTCCCAACTCCTTCTTGTCGATACTCCCCGCCTTGCAGCAGACGCTGAAGGGGGTGAAACCCTGAGCCTTCAGGATGGCGACCAGGCGTTCGCTCTCGTCCAGCAGGCCGATGCAGGTGGCGATGCCAATCCTCTGGTAGCCCATGAGCTTGGCGAAGGCGATGGTGTCCTCGACGCGGGTCCAGCGCGCGTTGACGGCGTCGCTGCCGGGGATGGGCTGGTAGCAAAGCCCCTCCACGCGGGCCGCCACGAACGCCATCTTGGCGTCCTCGCTCTCCCCTTTCATCAGCTGCGCCGTTTCCCGGACCACCTCGGCGTGCCGGTCGGCAGGGCAGTTGCCCGGCCTGGGCGGTGCGGTGGCGGGATCCCCGCTCCAGCAGTTGGTGGTCCCCTTCTTCTGCCACACCGCGCTGCAGCTCGCGCAGCTGACTTCGGCGTACTCCTTTTCCATGTCGGCCTCCTGTAAGCTTGAACCAATGACTATTAACGCAAAGTCGCAAAGACGCAAAGCAGGCAAAACATCGACAAATCACCGATACAACATTGTGGCATGTTGCCACGAAGCGCTGCACTTGCCCCAGCGTTCCCCCCTTTAGCAAAGGGAACGCTCCTTTCAGCTCAGCCGCCAAGGGGACAGGCACCTGGCGGAGCCAGTCCCCTCCCCTCTTCGCATTAAGGGTTTTGCGGGGTCGGCTCCTGTATCAACACATACGGGGAGATGATCAGGCAGTTGAAAATCTTCCCTTTGTCCGCATCCCACTTCTGTATCTGCTCGATGCTCGGCTTGCTCAAAAGCGACGACGAGAGCCAGCGCTGCACCTTCTGCACCTCGTCCGCCGCGAGCGCGGCACCCACCTCGGCCAACTCCAGCAGCGGATCCACCACGATCACCCCGCCGCGCTCCAGGTGCGCCCTGAGCGAAAGCCAGTCGGCGATGTCGATCTTGGTGGCAAGTTCCTCGTTGGTATCGGTCATCTGTAAAGCTCCTATTCGAATGATTTCCTGAAATCGATGATGGTCTGGCGCAGGGCCGCCACCTCCTCGCGCAGGGCGGCAACCTCCTGCTCCAGTTCCGCGATCCGCTCGCCGCCCGCGCCGCCTCTGGCGCCTTCCGCCATTGCCGCCAGTTCGGTGGGGTCCGGCTCGCCGGCAAACAGCTGGCAGTAGCGCGGTTCCTTGCGGCCGGGCTGGACCGGCAGACGCGTCACCAGCGGCGGCGTCCTCTCCATCAGGTCCTGCAGTACCGCCTCCACCTCGGCCAGGTCGGCGAAGGCGTGCATGCGCTCGCCGCGGGTCCTCAGTTCCCCCACGGTCTGCGGGCCGCGCACCATCAGCTCGCACAAAAGGGCGAGCTCGGCGGGGGTGAAGCGGAACTTCTCCACCAGCGCGTGACGGTACTTGGAAACCCTGCCGCCGGCACCGGACAGGAGGGCGAACTGTTTGAAGCGCAGGCTGTCCAGGGCAGCGGTGACCTGGGATTCGTCGAGGCTGGTGACCGGGTCGCGGTTGGATTTCTGGTTGCACGCGTTCACCAGCGCGTTCAGCGAAAGGGGGTAGTATTCCGGGGTGGTCAGTTCCTTCTCGATCAAAGAACCGAGCACTCTCACTTCGACGGCGTTGAGCGTCACATCCATGGGAAGGCTCCTTTATCGGGGACTTCTGGTAGTCAATAGAACAACAAGCAGCGGACCTTATGCCATGTCCGGGCGTGAAGTCGCACCAACTTACTAGATTCCCGGGCAGGGTTCAATGCAAAAAGAGGTATCGGTCCCGCCAGACTCTTCTGTTGTATAACATCATTTTATTTGTTATGGTATTGCCCAGTTAACGCTGCAGCCAGGCGTTCTAACAAGGAGAAGACATGGCGGCTACCCTGGACCTGAAGAAGATCAACAAGACCATCAAGATTTTTGCCGTGGCGCAGTTCGGCCTGATCGCCATCCTCATCTATACCGCCATCAACTTCCAGCAGCGGCTGCAGGCCGTGGGCAGGGGGCATCGCTTCATGAACGGCGTCATCTACGCCTTCGTGATCCAGCTGCTGTTCTTCTACCCCATCTTCAGGTTCGCCTCCAAGGAGGCCGAGCGCGATCTCTCGCTGGCCGGGAAGGTGCCGACCCAGGAGGAGACCAAGGAGTTCGCCAAGAAAAAGAGGTGGGCGGACGTCACCAAGATCGCGGTGATGGGCTTCTACTTCATCTTCGCGCTGGCCGCTCCGGCGGATCCCTTCATCCTCAGCGTCATCATCTACAGCTTCCTGCTCACGATCCTCACCTACCTGCAGTGCTACAGCTTCGCGGTGAGAAAAATTTCCAAACCGGCCTGAAATCAAGAGCAGTTTCAAACCCGTGCAGCTGGTGCAGCCTGGCGCAGGCCCACAAGAAAAAACGGCCCGCGTCAGATTTTACTGGACTAGCGGGCGCCGTCCCACGTACCATCCCTGGCATAGCCACGCGCTAGAAATCAACCCCATAGAAGGAACCAAGTAAAAATGGCAATTGCAAAGCAAGGCGACAAGGTACGCATCAACTACACCGGCACCCTGGAAGACGGCACCATCTTTGACACCACCGTGAAAGATGCCGGTTGCTGCGATGACGACGATTGCGGCTGCGGCTGCGACGATGACGGCTGCGAAGACGACGGCTGCGGCTGCGGCGACCACGGCCCGCTGGAGCTCACCATCGGCAACGAGGACTTCTTCCCGCAGATCGAAGAGGCCCTGGTCGGCATGGCGCCGGGCGAGAAGAAGAAAGTCCTGATCCCGGCCGAGGACGCTTTCGGCGAATACGACGAGGACGAGGTGTTCGCCATCAGCCGCGAGCAGCTGACCGGCGATATCGTTCCGGAAGTCGGCATGGAGCTCGAGCTGACCGGCGACGACGACGAGCCCGTCGACGTGGTCGTGGTCGAGGTGAACGACACCGCCATCGTCGTCGACGCCAACCACCCGCTGGCAGGCGAAGACATCACCTACGAGATCGAACTGCTGGAAATCCTCTAAATAGACCGTCCCTTTTGCGGGACACAGTTACCTGAACCAAGCGTGGGGGCGAATGATTATTCGCCCCTACAGTTTTGAGAGCGCAGAAACGCGCGTCATCCTGAAGACATGCAGAGTACCGAAGCAAATCCCGCCATCAATCCCGAAACAGGCAACGTGCTCCCCTGGAACCCGGGGGAAAAGCCGCTCATGCTCGCCCCCATGCAGGGACTCACCAACCGCGCGCTGCGTGAACTGTTCACGACCTGGGTGCGCCCGGACGTGGTCTGGACCGAGTTCATGCGCGTCAACTCTCAGTCGGAGAAGAAACTCCTGATGCCGGGGGACGTGCGCGAATGCGCCGCTGAGGAAAACGGGGTGCCGCTGGTGGTCCAGCTGATCGGGCACGGCAGGGACGCCCTGGTTGCAGCGGCGAGGACGGCCCAAAAGGCGGGCGCCGTGCATATCAACCTGAACATGGGCTGCCCCTACGGCCGCATGACCAGCGGTCTTACCGGCGGCGGCATGCTGAAGCGCCCGGAACTGCTGGAAGAGATCATCCCGGCGCTGCGCGAGGAGATCCGCGGCTCCTTCTCGGTCAAGATCCGCGCCGGCTACGACGATCCGCGCCAGATCTTCACGCTCCTGCCGCTCTTCGAGCGCTCCAAAGTCGACTTCCTGGTGCTGCACCCGCGCACGGTGCGCCAGGCCTACGAGGGCTTCGCCGACCACGCCGTCACCGCCGAGGTGATCAGGCAGACCTCCATTCCCGTCATCGCCAACGGCGACATCAGGAGCGCCGCACGCGGGCTAGAACTGCTGGAGAAGACCGGGGCGGCGGGGCTGATGCTGGGGCGCGGCGGCATCGGTGAGCCGATGCTTTTCGAGCGGCTGCGGGGGCGCGCCTGCGCCGAGCCGGACGTCGCCGAGAGGCGCGCCATGCTGCACCGTTACCTGAGCGAACTGCTCCCCCTTTACGCCAGGCTGTTTTGCGGCGACATGCAGGTACTGGGCAAAATCAAAGGCGTGGTATCCAACGTCGAGGACCACGAACTGGAGCGCGAACTGAAACAGCTCAAGCGCGCCAAGAACCTCACCGCCTTCCGCGCCGCCGTAGCAGACCTCGCACCCTAGTCACTCACCAGTCTCGGAGGGAGCCCAACTCCCCTAGCCCCTGCCTTTCCACCCTTACGCGCTTTTCTCCCAGTAATCCCTAGCGAAGAAGAACAAAGCCGCCGCCACGGCCTGGATCGCCACCGGAACCATGAAGGCCGAGTGCAAGGCCTGCACCGTCGCCTCCGGCGTGGTCTTGCCCACGGCGTCGATGACCACACCCATGATCTGCTGGACGGAAGCCGCCCCCAAGAGCACGAAGAGGTTGATGGAGGTGAGCGCGGTGCCGACGATGGAGACCGGGAACATGGAGCGGTTGATGGGGTAGATCATGACGCCGCTGGACACGGCGAGCCCGAGGCAGAAGAAATACACGCCCAGGACCAGCAGGGGGAGATGATCGATCGGCCCCTGGAAGCCCACCATCAGGACCAGCAGCAGTATCTGCCCGCAGAGGAAGGTCTTCTTGTACGAGTGGAAAATCTTGCGCGCAACGGCATCGATGACCAGGCTGCCGCAGATGAAACCGATCGAGGTGAACATCAGCATCCGCCCCGTCTCCTCGCGCGTCAGCTTGAGCACCTCCATGAGGTACGGGCCGCCCCAAAGCCCCTGCACCGCCAGGTAGCATCCGTACCAGGCGAAAGCAAGACCCGCCAGGAGCCAGAAGTCACGGTTGGTGGTAACGTGCTTCCACGCCTGCAGCATTCCCATCTTCGCCGGAGCCGGCTCGCCGCTCCCCTCCACGGCCACCGCAGGCCGGTCCCGCACCAGCAGGAAAACCAGCACCGTCGCCAGCGCCTGCATGATACCGATGGCGAGGAAGGAATTGCGCCACCCGATCCAGGCCACCGCCAAGGCAAGCGGCGCGGTCCCGGCCAGGTTGCCCATGTTCCCAACCGCGACCATGAATCCGGATACCTTGCCGAACTCCTGCCTTGTAAACCAGTGACTGAAAAGACTGAAGGTGGCCATCAGCACCGACGCCGTCCCGATACCGATCAGGATGCGTGCGACCAGCGCCTGCCCCATGTCGCCCGCCTGCGAGAAGAGGATCCCGCCGATGGCGGTCAGCACACCGCAGCCGCTGATCACCACGCGGCTCCCCAGCCGGTCGATCATCGGTCCCAGCGGGATCTGGGCCGCGGCATAGACGTAGAACAGGATGCTGGAGAGGGACCCCAGTTGAGCCGGGGTGAGGTTCAGGTCACGAGAGACGTCCTTGGCGACGACGGCCAGCGATACGCGGTAGAAGTAAACCAGGATGTAGATCAGGGACAGGATGAAAAAAATCAACCAGCGCTGACGGCGCTGACGTGCATCGATCATGTATACGACCCTCCGCCGCGCACTCTAGCACAGCGCTTGGCCAAACTCAACAAGCTGGCGGAATCACATGCAACTTGTGGAGCATGCGATTTCGGGTACTCTGTTACAGGCTCAATCAGTGAATCATGTTCACCTTTGCTTTCGGGGAAGGAGCTCTTTGTGCCACGCCACGGGCGAATGATTATTCGCCCCTACCGATCTGTCTCAGTCAGTGGCAGATCCTGCGCACGGAGCAACTTAGTGTAAAGCTGTTGCGTGACAGAAGCTATCACCACACCTGTAGGGGCGAATAATCATTCGCCCAGCCGCCGGCGCCCGACCGCCGTTAATGGCGAGATGGACCAAGGTGCCTACAAGGGCGAATGATTATTCGCCCTTACGGTGTTCCAGTTACCCGGCACCTGGCCGACCCTTCCGGAAAAAAGAGAGAGAGAATAAGGAACCCCAACGGAGGATAGATATGTTCCTGGAAAGCGACGTAAAGCTTGGCTTCAGCGACGTGCTGATCCGGCCCAAGAGGTCCAACCTGAAGAGCAGGGCCCAGGTCGACCTGCAGCGACACTTCAGGTTTCTCCACAGCAAGTACGATTGGAGCGGCATCCCGGTCATCGCCGCCAACATGGACACCACCGGCACCTTCGAGGTTGCCGACCGGCTCGCCGAGCACGGGATGCTGACCGCGCTGCACAAGCACTACACGGTCGCGGATTGGGACGCCTGGCTCACCAACCACAACCACGGTGACGACATCTACAACCGCATTATGGTCAGCACCGGCACCTCCGACAGCGACTACGAGAAATGCTCCGCCATCATCGCCAACCACCCCAAGCTGCAGTTCATCTGCATCGATGTCGCCAACGGCTATGCGGAGAGCTTCGTCGAGTTCGTGCAGAAGGTGCGCGACGGCTTCCCCGACAAGACCATCGTGGCGGGCAACGTAGTCACCGGCGAGATGGTCGAGGAACTGCTGCTCTCCGGCGCCGACATCGTCAAGGTCGGCATCGGGCCGGGCTCGGTCTGCACCACCCGCGTCAAGGCCGGAGTGGGCTACCCGCAACTTTCGGCGGTGATCGAGTGCGCCGACGCGGCGCACGGCCTGGGCGGTAGGATCGTTTCCGACGGCGGCTGTACCTGCCCGGGCGATGTCGCCAAGGCCTTCGGCGGTGGCGCCGATTTCGTCATGCTGGGGGGGATGTTCGCGGGCCACGACGAGAGCGGCGGCCAGATCGTGGAGCGTGGCGGGAGGCAGTTCAAGCTCTTCTACGGCATGAGCTCAGCGACGGCCATGGACAAGCATTCCGGGGGAGTGGCACACTACCGCGCCTCGGAAGGAAAGACCGTGGAAGTGCCCTATCGCGGCCCCATCGACGAGACCGTGCGCGACATCCTGGGCGGCGTGCGTTCCGCCTGCACTTACGTGGGGGCGGCGGCGCTCAAGGAGCTGACCAAGCGCACCACCTTCATCCGGGTGGGGGAGCAGGAGAACAGGATCTTCGGTTGATTTTCCAGCTTCTAACTCCGCCTCTCCCTCAGGGAGAGGGGCTGGGGTGAGGGCGGTGCAGCGGCAACGATCTCTCTCCGTGGCACTACCCCTCACCCGCCCTACGGGCACCCTCTCCCAGAGGGAGAGGGGATGTCTTGGGTACGGTGGCTGGGCGGAACGGAGCGTTCCGCTAGAGGGACAGGCACCTGAAGGAGCCGGTCCCTTCCGCTACCTCCCTCTCTCCTCCAGCGCCACCCTCATGCGCCTGAGCGCCTCCTGCAACAGTTCCCGGCGGCAGCCGAAGTTGAGCCGCACGTAACCGGCAAGACCGAAATCGCTCCCGCCGGAAAGGCCGACGCCGGCCTCCTCGAAAAACCTCACCGGATCCTCGATCCCCCTTCCCCTGACATCGATCCACGAAAGGTAGGTCGCCTCGACCCGCGCCACCGGTAGCCCGAGCGCGATCATTTCCCGTTGCACCAGGTCGCGGTTGCCGCGCAGGTACTCCAACAGTTCCTGGCGCCACTCCTCTCCGTCTCGGTAGGCCGCCTCGGCAGCGGTGTAGCCCAAGAGGTTCACGTGCGGCACGATGCGCCCCATCGCCTTGCGGAAGGCCCGGCGCAGCGTGTCGTCGGAAATGACGGCGAAGGAGCAGCCAAGCCCGGGAACGTTGTAGGTCTTGCTGGGCGCCATCAGGGTGATGGTGCGCCGGCTGGCTTCCGGCGAGAGCGTGGCGATCGGGATGTGTCGCACGCCCGGCTCCAGCACCAGTCCGGCATGGATCTCGTCGCTGCAGATGACCAGGTCGTGCCGCGCGGCGAAATCGTCCAGCGCCGCCAGCTCGTCACGGGTCCAGACCCGCCCCACCGGGTTATGCGGGCTGCACAAAAGGAGCTGCCTCGTCCTCGGAGTGACCGCGGCCTCCAGCGCGTTGAGGTCGAGGCCCCAGCGCCCCTCCTTGCAGATAAGCGGCACGTTGATCACGTTGCGGCCGGAGAGAGGGGGCGCCGACATGAAGGGGGGGTAGACCGGGGTGAAGGTAATGACGTCGTCGCCGGCGTCGCCGACCGCGCGGCAGCTCACGTTGAGTCCGGTGACCAGCCCCGGCAGCCAGGTGATCCATTCCTTGCGCACCTGCCAGCCGAACTCCGCCTGCAGCGAGTCGATCACCGCCTGCGCCAGTCCCTGCGGCGGCGCGGTGTAGCCGAAGACGCCATGCTCCACCCGCTCGTGCAGGGCTTTTATGATGGCCGGGGGCGAACGGAAATCCATGTCCGCCACCCAAAGCGGGATGATGTCGCGGTCGCGGTACTTGTCCCACTTTTCGCTCGCGGTGCCGCGCCGGTCGATGATCTCGTCGAAATCGAACTTCTTCTGCGTCATTTAAGCTCCCATACGGTCAGTTCTGAAATGCCATGCTGGAACTTGCGGCGCGTCTCCCGTATCACGAAGGGAACGTCGCGCGGCTCACCCAGCATCCGGAAATGAGGCGACAGCTCTGCTTTCAGTGCATCCAGGGTCCACACCGGCTCGCCCGCCTCGCGGTAGCCGCCCAGCCACTCTTCTTTCTTGGTGTACTCTTCGAGCCACGTGTAGGGGGAAACCAGCACCAGGAGCCCCCCGGGATTGATGCGGCCACGGATGGACGCCAGGAAGCGGCGCGGCGAATAGAGCCGGTCCAGCATGTTGGCGGCGAGCACCAGATCGTAACCGCTGAACTTGTCCGGCAGGTTGCAGGCATCCCCCTGGTAGAACTGCACCCGGTCCCGCAGCGGGGCAAGTCCCAACTCGTCCAGGCTCAGCTCGTGGTAGGAGACGATGTCGCCCTCCTCGGGCAGGGCGTAGCGCAGGTAGCCTTCCTCCTGCATCCGCGCCGCCAGCCTGAAGAATCTGCTGGAGAAGTCGATTCCCGTCACCCTTTCAAAACCGCGTGCCAGCTCGAAGCTGGCCCGCCCGACGGCGCAGCCGAGATCGAGGGCATGCCCCCTGGCGCGCCCGGATGTTACCTCCAAACAAATGTCGGCGCAAGCCTTGGCAAAATTGGGGACCCCGAAGTGCTCGAGACCGTAGTGGGCGTCGCAGTACTGCGCGGCCAGCGCATCGGTTTCGTAGGGGTCTTCGTGCAGTTGCACCGGGTTCTCGCTTTCCACGTAACGGAAGCCGGCGTGCTGGAAGAAGTGGCGCCGGAAGGCGTAGCGCGACTCGCGGGTCGCCTCGTTACCGGTGGAGATCCAGGATCCACCCTTGATCAGGTTGTGGCGCGTGTCGAAGGTCGGCGTGGAAAAGTCGTCGTACCAGGGATGGATGCGGAAGCCGTGGAAGGCGTAGATGGGGGTTTCGGTCCACTGCCAGACGTTGCCCACGACGTCGAAGAGCCCCCCGAAACGGAAGCGGTCCACCGGGCAGGACGAGGCCCAGTAGGCGAGGTTGATGTTGCCGGGGGCCTCCCGCCACTCCTGCGGGTCGCGCACACCCGCGACATCGTAGATCCGGTACCACTCGTCCTCGCTGGGCAGACGGATCCGCTTGCCGGTCCGGTCGGCGAGCCAGTTGCAGAATGCCTTCGCCTCCAGGTAATTCACCTCCACCGGCCAGTTCCAGGGGAGATCGATCACCTCGACCATGGTGCGCAGTCCCCAGCCGTGGGGGCGCTGTACCCAGAACAGCGGGTGCTCGGCCTGCCTGAAGTTGCGCCAGTGCCACCCCTCTTCCGTCCACCAGCGCTCCTCCCGGTAACCTCCGGCCTCAACGAAGGAGAGGTACTCGCGGTTGGAGACCAGGTACTTGGACGCGGCGAAGGGCTGCAGCTGCGCCTCGTGGTGACCGTACTCGTTGTCCCACCCGTAGAGGGGATGCCCTTCTTCCTTGCCCAGCACCACCTGGCCGCCGGGAACGGTAACCAACTCGTTCTCCGGTGCCGCACCGCTATCGCGGCAGATCTCCCAGAACTCGTGGCGACACACCCGGTCGATGGGAAGCTGCCGGATCAGTACCGACGATGTTTCCAGGTGGATGCGCTCGTGCTCGATCCCCATCATGATGGCCCAGAAGGGGCTTTCCCAGGTTATCGGGAGGGTGAGCGGCAGGGTCTTGATCAGCCCGGTGACCAGCTCGCGCACCTGGTCGCGATACGCCTTGACCTCGGCCCGTGTGGGCCAGTCGTAGTGGGTTTCGTCCAGGTCGTCCCAGGACATCTCGTCCACGCCGACCGCGAACATGGCCTCCAGTCGCGGGTTGATGCGCTTCTCGATGACCCTGGCGATCAGCAGCTTGTTGACGAAGAACGAGGCGGTGTGCCCGAAGTAGAAAATGAGCGGGTGGCGCAACCGGTCCGCCCTCAGGTAAAAGGCGTCGTCGTCCTTCAGTGTTTCATAGAGCAGTTCATCTATCCTGAACGTGGCGTTGAAATATTCCAGTATTTCTGCACGTTTCTGTTCCGGGTCCCCTTCGTTCAGTACCAAGCTGTGAGTTTTCTTCAGATCCATGTCAACCTCCGCTTTCTCTGTGACAATACTTCATCCCCTGATGACTGGAGCAGCAGTTCCTTCAAATAGTACCAGAAGTTTCGTCGCAGTCCTCGCCCTTGGGTGTGGGCGATTTTACGGATATTGACATCGGAGGTGGTGACATTATCCTTTTCCCTGGTTCAAGCCCTTGGGAAGGATCCGCTCTATGAATTACAAAACAGCCATAGTGTGGGTAGCTGCCTGCGCCATGCTGATACTTTTCCTGGTAGGCGCCGTAGGCGGCTCCATGGTCAAAATGCCCGGCAAATCCCACAGGGGACCGCTCCCTCCCCTCACCCCTGAGGAGAAGCGGCTCAGCGAGCGTCTTCGCGAGCACGTCCTGGTGCTTGCCGGCCAGATCGGGGAGAGAAACCTCGTCAACTACCACGGGCTCCAGGATGCAGCGCAATATGTCGGAGACCGACTCCGGGAGTCCGGGCTCAAGGTCAACGAGCAGAGCGTGTTGATCGAAGGGAGAACGGTGGTGAACCTGGAAGGGGTGCTGGAGGGGAAAGCGGCTCCCGATGAGATCGTGATCATCGGCGCCCACTACGATTCCGCCCCCGGTACGCCCGGCGCGAACGACAATGCCACCGGGGTGGCAGCCCTGCTGGAACTGGCGCGGGCCTTCGCGAAGGCGCAGCCGGAGCGCACCCTGCGCTTCGTCGCCTTCACCAACGAGGAACCGCCGCACTTCCAGGGAGACACCATGGGGAGCATGATCTACGCCCGCCGTTGCAGGGAGCGCGGCGAGAAGATCGTGGCCATGCTGTCCCTGGAGACTATGGGGTGCTACTCCGACCAGCGCGGCAGCCAACACTACCCGGCCCCGCTGGACCGCTTCTACCCCGACACCGGCAACTTCATCGCCTTTGTCGGCAACGTCCAGTCGAGAGAGCTGGTGCGGCGGGCCATCGGGACCTTCCGCAAGAGCACCCGCTTCCCGTCCGAGGGAGTGGCCGCCCCGGAGACCCTGACCGGCATCGGCTGGTCCGATCAGTGGTCCTTCTGGCAGGTGGGCTATCCCGGCATCATGATCACCGACACAGCGCCCTTCCGCTACCCTCATTATCACCAACCCTCCGACACTCCCGAAAAGGTTGACTACGACAAATTGAGCCGCGTGGTGACAGGGCTGGACCACGTGGTAACGGAACTGGTTCGGAAATAGCGCGAAGGAAGGGGGGGGCGGTCAGACGAACCCGAGGTCGACACGTCTGCCGAAGACTTTGGCGATCTTCTCCAGCGTTTTGATGGTGGGATTGGCCTTGCGGGGGTTCTCCAGGCGCTGGTACACCTGGTAGGCGATGTTCAATTGCCTGGCGATTTCCAGTTGCGAGCGGTCGGCACGCAGCGTCCGGAGCATAATGGCCACTGCGACATGCGGCGCGACGGGGATCTGGTAGACGTTCTTGCCGCTGACGCGGGAGGGTTGCGGGATCTTGAAATTGCGCTCGAAGTCAGATTCCAGGCAACCGTTCAAAGCCTCCTCAGCGTTGACCAAGGCTTCCTCGATGGTCAAACCGTAGGTCATCACGTTATCGAAATCCTCAAACGTCACCAGGTAACCGTCAGCTTCTTTTTTGATGCGTGCAGCGTATGAAAGCATCTTCTATCCCTTTATCCCCGCTTGTTTCAGGATCGCGTGCACCAGCCCTTTGGGCAGGTCAACACTGGCATGGACAGGAACAGGAATCGAGCGACAGCCATCCTTGATCATGATGTGGTGGCTGCCCGAGACACGGTCCAGTTGCCAGCCCGATTCCAACAGCATCTTTTTGAGCTGTTTTCCGGTCATCGGGATGATATACAACATATAAGGTGTATGTCAACAGCAACGCCTCGTGAAGAAATAAAGGCGTCCCCTGGCCGGCAGGGGGCGCCTTATTTTCCTTTGCTGTTAGATGTATTGCATGCGGCACTACAGCGGCCGCGGGTTGCAGAGGTAACCCTCGGAGTCCGCTTTCGCGCGGCACCGGTTACAGACGAATTGCGGCCGGGCCGAGTGCTTGTCGATCTCCTCGATCCTTCCCTCGTGTTTCAACTGGCACATATGCGCCGGGTGTCGTTCCGGAGTTGGGCAGCTTTCTTTTTCGCTCATGACGCTCTCCTTTTTCCTGCTGCTTCGCGCTCTTATCATAGCAGGTCTGGCCTGCCGTGGCGAATTTGCGGCCAGATTACTCCAGACAGCATTGCAGACTTCATATATTCCAATTGACCTCCAACAATGAAAGTCTTATAAAATGTGCAAGCAATCCCAAAGGTGGACTCAGAGGAGGAACAATGGCCCTGAAGGACGTGCGGATACTGATAGTCGATGACGAAAAGTTCTATCGCGACTCGTTGCGCGACATACTGGGCAGGATCGGGTTCACCGTGGTCGCCGAAGCGGCAGACGGGATCGAGGCAGTACGGATGTTCCTGACCCATCGCCCCCATATCGTAATCATGGATGTCTACATGCCGGTCAAAAACGGCATCGACGCCACCAGGGAAATGGTGGCGCTCAACAAGAACGCCAATGTGCTGACCAGCAGCGCCTCAGATTGCCCCAGCGACACCAACGCCGTGCTGAAAGTCGGAGCGAAGGCGATACTCAAGAAACCTTTTGAGCCCAGGGAGATCTACGACACCATCAAGCAGGTTCTTGGCGGCAGCTAAGACAACAAGCTCTTTCTTTTCTTGTTTGCTCCACATTTCATCCTCAATTTCCTTTTAGTCTAAAGACAATGGCAACGTGTCCGGGCAAAAAAAGGAGAAGGAAGATGAAAAATAAAATCCGGTATCTGATTGCATTAGTGGTGTTGCCGTCGCTCTTGTCGGCCTGTGTTGTCGTGCCGGTGGATGATTACTACCGCGGGCACCATCACGGAGGCTACTACGACGACTACGGTGGCCGCTATGGCCGCGGCCCGTATGGCCATCGCAGGTAATTACAAAAAGACCCCGACGGAACCGTCTCCTGCAGGTGCGAGGACGCCGTCGGGGTTTTTTAAGGAAGCCGACCGTTCGGGATTACAGCCAAGCCCTGTTTTTCTAATGTAAGGGTAGCTTTAAAATAAAGTAAGGCTGCTTTCAAATAAACGGGGGATGCTTTTTCTAATATGCGACTCTGTTTAAAATAAACGACATCTGCTTTTGCTAAAAACGATGATGCCCGAACCAAGCCGGGACCTTGAAGCTGACTAAAAAGCCGAATCTGGAATTTTTCCTCCGCTTTTTTATCGGAAGCAGCCTCGATTATCGTGATTGCCCCCCTCGTTTTTTGCGCACCCCCTCCGTTTTTCGTCCGCGACCCTTCCCATCGGTTAATGGAATTACTGTTTTTACTTAACTGCGACCATGTTTATTTTAAACATGGTCAGCTTTATTTTGAAAACGCCCTGGTTTATTTTAACTGCGACCACTTTTGATTTGATTACCTTCCCATTTCTTTTGTGCGTGATGCACGTTCGGCTGGTTGCGGCCTTGATTTCATCGTACATGACCAGCATTTTCTCATAGACGGCCTGGTTTGACTGGGAGGCGGTCTGCGTGCTCTTATCTACGACTACCCTTGACTTACTCCGCGGTACATCTCAATTCTCCAGAGGGACAGGCACCTAACGGAGCCAGTCCCTTCAAGCGCGCCTGCCCCTCGTCTTTAAGGTCTCTTCGCCGTGAATACCGCCCGCAGCGGCGCCGGGTGCCCTTCGATGGTCTTCTCGGCATCATCGGGATCGAGAAAATCCGCCAGCGACTCGAACTGCATCCACGGGGTGGAGCGCTGCTCTCCGAGGCTGGTACGGTTGGTGTCGACGCAGGCAACCTGCGTGAAGCCGCAACGCTGCAGCCACAAGATCATCGCCTCGATGGAGGGCAGGAACCAGACATTGCGCATCTTGGCGTAGCGCCCCGGCGGCATGAACACGGTGTCCCTATCCCCTGCCACAATCAGCGTCTCCAGTACCAATTCTCCCCCGGGGCGCAGACATCCCTTGAGCTCATAAAGATGATCCAGCGGGGAGCGGCGATGGTAGAGCACACCCATGGAAAAGACTGTGTCGAAACAACCGAGGTCTGCCGGGACGTCCTCGATGCCGATGGGGATGACGTGGTGTTGCGGGTCGCGCAGGTAGCGCTGCATTACCTGGAACTGCTGCACCGAAAGGAGGAACGGCTCGATGCCGAGGACGAAGTCGGCGCCGGCGCCGCGCATGCGCCAGCCGTGATAGCCGTTGCCGCAGCCGACGTCGAGCACCTTGCGCCCGGCCAGGGGCTGGATGTGCGGAAGCACGCGATCCCACTTCCAGTCGGAGCGCCACTCGGTATCGATGTCGATGCCGAAGAAATTGTAGGGCCCTTTTCTCCAGGGGTGAAAAGCCTGAAGCTTGGCGATGAGGTCATCACGGACGATGGCGCCGAGGTCGGCGCTGGAGCCGATGGTGACGCTCTCCTTCAGTTCGATCCGGGACGGGCGCAACTCCGGCAGCGCCTGCAGGGCGCTCTGCCACCCCGCCAGCTTGCCGTGACTTTCCAATTGGAGTCGCTGCGGCAGCGTCGCCTGCAGTTGCTCAGCCCAGCGCTCCTGCCCCATGGCAGCAAGTTGGGAGTAGAGAGAGTCGTAATTCATTTCATGGCGACCATCGAGGCGAAGTTGAAGCACTGGAACCAGACCTCGGAGGAGGAAAAGCCGGCAGACTGCAGCCGGTCGTGGTGACACGCCAGCGTTTCCGGGATCATCACGTTCTCCAGCGCGGACCGTTTCTGACTGATCTCGAGATCGCTGTAGCCGTTGGCCCGCTTGAAGTCGTGATGCAGTTCCACATGAAAATGCTGCCGCTGCGGTTCGGCGAAGGCGATCTTCTCGGAGAGGATGAGGATGCCGCCCGGGTTGAGTCCGGCGTAAATGCGCTGGATCAGCGCCAAGCGCTGCGCGGGGGGGATGAATTGCAGGGTGAAGTTGAGGACCACCACCGAGGCGTTCTCGATGGCGACGTCCTGAAGGTCGGCGCAGATCATGGTTACCGGGACGGTCGATGCAGAGTCGCGAGCCAGAAGTTCACGACCGCGCTCGATCATGGCCGGTGAGTTGTCGACGGCGATGATGTCGCAATCCGGCTGGCTGATGCGCTGGCGCATGGAGAGGGTGGCCGCCCCGAGGGAACAGCCGAGATCGTAGCAATGGCTTCCCGCCTGGGCATATTTGCCGGCGAGGATGCCGATGTTGGAGATGATCATGCCGTAGCCCGGAACCGAGCGTTGGATCATGTCCGGAAAGACGGCGACGACGCGCTCGTCGAACTTGAAATCGATCATTTCCTGCAGCGGCGCCGCGTAGATAGCATCCTTCGTCTTTGTCACTGTCTTCAAATCCTTTCAGCCAAGTGTCCGCAAAAAGACGAAGATAGCGGGTTTGCCGCCGAACATCAACCACTTGTTGCAGGCACTCATCCACCACTTGCACCTACAGGCTGACACCCCCATGGCCGGCTGGCTGCAACCTTGATACGTGAGAGCGATTGACACCATACGTCAATGCCGTATAATCACGCCATGGTAACGTTTGTCGAATCGCCACTTTTCAATAAACAGCTCCACGATTACCTGACTGATGATGAGTATGGTGGCTTCCAAAGCTTTCTCGCCGCCAATCCAGAGGTCGGTGACGTGGTACGCGGCTCCGGAGGAGTCCGCAAAATACGTTGGTCACGTCGTGGAGTCGGCAAAAGTGGTGGGGTTAGAGTACTATACTTCGCACGCACCAGTGCAGGAGAAATATGGTTGTTGCTGATCTATGCGAAGAGTACGGTCGAAAGCATACCTGGGCACATATTGAAACAGCTTAAGGAGGAGATGGAACATGCCGCTCGATGAAAAAGAGCTCCTTGAACGTGACGCTAAGCGTAACATCGGCGAGGAGTTACTCCAGGCAGTGCGCGATATAAAGGCGGGCCAAGTCGGGAGAATATCTACTGTGGAAGTCTCTCCGCTGGCCTCGGCCCGTCAGAGAATAGGACTGTCTCAGAGTGAATTTGCTCGTATGCTGGGTGTATCACTCCGAACACTGCAAGAGTGGGAGCAGGGGAGGAGAAAACCATCAGGAGCTGCGAAATCCCTAATCGCGATCGCAATAAAAGATCCGGAAACGCTTCAAAAACTATTGGCGGCCTAGCAAGGTACATCTCATGGTGGCGACAAAAAGTCTTCAACCCACTGCAAACGAGCTATGACCGTAAGACGGCGGAAAAAGAATTGGCATTAAAGGTCCGCCAAGTCCAGCCACTGTCGCAAGCGGCATAGCGGCTCGCCCGGGCCTCAGTGCAGGAAGGCGACGTCCTTGATGAGGTCGAGCAGTTTCTGGACCTTGGGCGACGGCTCTCCCTTGGTAATCAGCACGACCGACGAGGCAACTGTCAGACTCCCCGGGACGCGCACGCCGCGAGAGACCAGGACGCTGGGACCGATGCCGATGGCGCCCGACATCTCCAGCACTTTCGCTCTCATCTCCTCGACATTGGCGACCGGGAGAAAGGTGGGCACGACCGGTTCACCTTCCATGACTTTCTTGATGAAGGCGTCGTTTTCCCCGTCTGCGGCCGGAGACCAGACCACCACGATGCGCCTGTTCGGGCCGCCAACCTTTTTCCAGTTGGTTATCCTGCCGGTGAAAATTCCCTTTAGCTGCTTCCTGGTCAGCTTCTTGATCTTCACGCCCTGGTTGAGAAAGACGACGGTTTGATTGGTGCCGACCGGGACCTCCCGAAAATGGTCTCCGTCCATCGGCGTCCCGTTTTCCGCGGCACGCTTGAGAAATGCGTCCAGGTCGAGGGTAGAGACGACGGCATCGAGGGCTCCGCTGTCAAGATCCACCAATTCCGTTCCGGGCCGGCTCTGTACGGCGACCAGGCGCAGCGAAGGGTTTTCCTCCTCGTAAGTCTCCTTCACGGGTGTGATCACCTCGGTCAGAGCAGCGTCGCCACCACCGATCCTGATCACTTCGGGCGCCGCCGGCTGCTTTACACCCTCTCTTTGCAGCGCGGTGCACCCCGCAATGAAGCAGATAGCGACAGCCATAAATCGGAAACCAAACGATTGTTTCACGACACTCCTCCTGCCAACCTTCTCACGGTTCAGTACCACAATGAACGATCTACATTGCAAGACTGCAATCTGTGACCGTAATTACGAGGCAATAATATCGTCCAACTCTCACTAATAATCAACTCAGTTATTTTGAAAACTAATTGCCTTGCTTGTTTTTAACTAACTTGTTCTTTGCTACACATATCATCACACTATATGTCTTTATCTGGATGACTTGATTTAGTCATGGTGTGGCGGTTGCCATCATTTCCCCCTCCGCTATTTACATGTGAAGCGTTGTTGGTAACATTAATGAGCCAAAACGGCCATTACTGTAGAGGAGTTGCATCATGCAAAAGACCATGCGCGCGCTGGTTAAGAAATATCCGAAGCCGGGACTATGGCTGGACGAGGTGCCGGTACCCGAGATGGGCATCAACGACGTCCTGATCAAGGTGCACAAGACCGCGGTCTGCGGCACCGACCTGCATATCTGGGACTGGAACCCCTGGGCGCAGAAGACGATCCCGGTGCCGATGGTGATCGGCCACGAGTTCGTGGGGCGGGTGGTGGCGATGGGAAGTAACGTCGCCGACCTCAACATAGGGGACATCGTCTCCGGCGAGGGGCACATCGTCTGCGGCAGGTGCCGCAACTGCCTGGCGGGGCGACGGCACCTGTGCAAGGACACCAACGGCGTCGGGGTGAACCGGACCGGGGCCTTCGCCGAGTACATCTGCATCCCCGTGACCAACGTCTGGCACGCGGACCCTTCCATCCCGATGGAGATCCTGAGCATCTTCGATCCCTTCGGCAACGCGACCCACACCACCCTCGCCTTCCCGGTGCTGGGAGAGGACGTGCTGATCACGGGGGCGGGGCCGATCGGGATCATGGCCACCGCCATCGCCCGCCACGCCGGGGCACGCTACATCGTCACCACCGACATGAACCCGTACCGGCTCGACCTGGCCAGGAAGATGGGGGCAACAGTGGCGCTCAACGTGAAGGAGCGGACCCTCGCGGACGTGCGCAGGGAACTGGGGATGAAGGAGGGTTTCGACGTCGGCCTGGAGATGTCCGGCAACGGCGACGCCTTCAAGGAGATGCTCGCCAACATGTGCCACGGCGGGAAGATCGCCATGCTGGGGATCCCGTCGGGCGACCTCGCCATCGACTGGAACCAGGTGATCTTCAACATGCTGACCATCAAGGGGATCTACGGCCGCGAGATGTACGAGACCTGGTACCTGATGCAGTCGCTGATCAAGATCGGGCTCGACCTCACCCCGGTGATCACGCACCGGATGCACTACACCGAGTTCGAGAAGGCCTTCGAGATCATGAGCAGCGGCAATGCGGGGAAGGTCATACTGAATTGGGTTGAGGAGTAGGGAAGGTCTCCCGCGTTACCCCCTCGCCCTTTGGGAGAGGGGCAGGGGTGAGGGACCGTCACGAAGCAGCAGATACGCCGCCGACAGCGCCCTCACCCGCCTTCGCGGACCGAAGCGCTACGGCGCGCAGGCCCGGCCTTCGGCCACCCTCTCCCGAAGGGAGAGGGTAATGGACGTCCAAAGGAGTAATCAAGAATGGCAGACAAATTCGCCTGGATAACCGAAGAGATGAACGCCCTGGAAGGGCAGGGGCTCAGGACCACCATCCGCACCATCGGCTCGGCCTGCGGACCCTGGATGGTGGTGGACGGCAAGAGGGTGCTCAACTTCTGCACCAACAACTACCTGGGGCTCGCCAACCACCCGCGCCTGAAGCAGGCGGCACAGGAAGCGGTGGAGCAGTGGGGGGTCGGCCCGGCGGCGGTACGCAGCATCGCCGGCACGCTGGAATTGCACCGCCAGCTGGAACAGCGGCTGGCGGCGTTCAAGGGGGTGGAGGACGCCCTCTACGTGCAGTCCGGCTTCTGCGCCAACCAGGCCGCCATCCCGCCCATGGTGGGCAAGGGGGACGTGATCTTCACCGACCGCTTGAACCACGCCAGCATCATCGACGGCTGCCGGCTCTCCTCCGCCAAGATCCTGGTCTACGAGCACTGCGATCTTGCCGACTGCGAGCGGGTCATCACGGAGAACATCGGCCAGTACCGGCGGGCGCTCCTCATCACCGACGGGGTCTTCTCCATGGACGGCGACATGGCCCCCTTGGACCAACTCTTCGAACTGTGCGAGCGGCACGGCATCATCACCATGGTGGACGACGCGCACGGCGAAGGGGTGCTCGGCCACGGCGGGCGCGGCATCGTGGACCATTTCCAGCTCAACGGCAAGTTCGACCTGGAGATCGGCACGCTCTCCAAGGCGTTCGGCGTCATGGGCGGGGTGATCGCGGGCAAGAAGGTGGTCATCGACTGGATCCGCCAGAAGGCGCGCCCCTTTCTCTTCTCCAGCGCGGTAACCGCCGCGGACACCGCCGCGTGCCTGGCCGCCGTGGACCTCCTGGAGGAGAGCACCGCACTGGTGCAAAAACTGTGGGACAACACGCGCTACTTCAAGGAAGGGATGCGCCAGGCCGGATTCGACATCGGCGCCAGCGTCACCCCCATCACGCCGGTGATGCTGGGTGAGGCCACCGTGGCGCAGGAGTTCTCGCGCCGCCTCTTCGCCGCGGAGCCCGGCATCTTCGCCATGCCGATAGGGTTCCCCACGGTGCCGCAGGGGAAGGCGCGCATCCGGGTCATGATCAGTGCCGCCCACACGCAGGATGACCTGGAAACCGGCCTGAAGACCTTCACCAGTATCGGCCGCGAGCTCGGCGTGATCGGCTGAGCATGCTTTTCCTCCCCTCCCCCTTGCCAACAGGGGGAGGGAAACTTCCTGCCTCTGACTCCTCTCTCATAGCCTCATGACTCAATCACCGTGCTTTATTGTCTATTGCATTATTGATATTGTGTGTTAATTTGAGTCAGCCAACAGTAACCTTTTAACAATCTGTCTTAAAGTCCTTCTTATGTCAGCCGATAGAGTCTCAAGGCTGATTTATGCCAGTAAACGCTTTTATGTGAATAGAAACCATGGGAGGTGCTGCATGTTCCACCCCAAACGGTTCTGCATCACGGGGACAAAGATTCTGCTGCTGTTGTGTCTGATCGCCTGGGGGCAATCCAGCGCCCACGCGGCCGGCTTCATCGTCATCGCCAACAAGAGCGTGATCGAAAGCACCCTCACCCGCGCCGAGTTGCAAGGCATCTACCTCGGCGAAAAGGTCAAGTGGGGCAACAGGAAACACATCAAAATTGCGGTCCTGGAAGAAGAACGCACGCTCAAGGAGTTCCTGCAGGTGATGCTGGGCAAGACCCCGTCCCAGTTCGACCAGCATTGGGTCAGGATGGTGACCACCGGCAAGGCCTCCCTGCCTCCGGCGTTTCCCGACTCACAACAGATGATCGATTTCGTCGCCAAGACCCCCAACGCCATCGGCTTCGTTGCCGGGGGGCAGACGGGTGACTCAGTGAAAACCATTGCCATCAAGTAGGGGGATCTCGATATGAAGAAAGCGTTGACCGCCATGATGCTGCTCGCCTTTACCGGGTCCGCCCACGCCGTGGACCTCGCCGGCGTCGAGATTCACGGCTTCGCCTCGCAAGGGTACATAAAGACCTCCCCGGACAACAATTTCCCCGTTTCCAACAGCGGCGAGGGCTCCTTCAACTTCAACGACTTCGCGGTGAACTTCTCCAAGGAGGTCAACCCCGACCTCCGTGTCGGCCTGCAGCTTCTGGCCATGGACCGCGGCAGCTACGGCAAGGACAAGATCACGCTGGACTGGGCCTTCGGCGACTACCGCGTCACCGACTGGCTGGGCTTCAGGGCCGGGAAGATCAAGATCCCCCTGGGGCTGTACAACGAGTCGCGCGACAACGACGCCGCGCGCACCTTCATTTTCCTGCCGCAAAACGAGTACTACGACTACGAGCGCGACTCGGTGAACGCCATCACCGGCGCGAGCATCTACGGATCGATCCCTGCCGGATCGGCCGGCACGGTCAACTACCAGTTCCAGGTCGGAACGACCCCGATCCCGCTGGACGGCGCTTCCGCCAGGAACTACTCGGCCTACATCTCCACGGTGGACGCGCCGCTGACCACCACCGACGTGAACTCCAGCACCGCGTTCGTGCACCACCTGGAATGGAGGACTCCGGTGGGGGTCCGCGCCACCTTCAGCGGGCTGCATACCTCCTTCGACGGCACCGCCACCGGGATCTACACCGATCCGGTCACCTCCGCCACCACCCCGGTCACCGCCCAGTGGAAGTTCGATTCGTGGCACCGCTACATCCTGGGAGTCGAGTACCTCTGGAACGACCTGACGCTCGCCACCGAGTACCAGAGGGACGACTACACCGTGTCGGCCGACTACCAAAACCCGGCCCTGGAGAACTTCACCTCCAGGCAGGCCTCGGACGGCTGGTACGTGAGCGCCGCCTACCGCTTCACCGACTGGTTCGAACTGGGGGGGTACTACACGGAAATCTACGCGGACCGGCATCACCGCAACGGATCGACCTTCGAGGATCTGGGCGTGGGGGCACCCTGGCAGACATGGCAGAAGGAAAAGGTCCTGACCCTTCGCTTCGACCCGGTGCGCAACCTGGTGCTCAAGGTCGAGGGACACCTGATCGACGGGACCTGGAACATGTCGGAGTACACCGACGCCTCCAAGCGGAACTGGTACCTGGTCGCCACCAAGGCGACGGTCTTCTTCTAGGCGGGGATTTTAACGGGCGACCTTGAGGCCCCTGGGGTTGCAGACCACCAAGGGGTCGTCCGCCTGCACCTTGCACTTGTTGCAATACACGATCGGCTTGGCACTGTGCCGCTCGAACTCTTCCATCCGGCCATCCTTCTTCAGCTTGCACATGTGCGTCCTGTGCCGCGCCGGCTGCTCACACTTCTCTTTATCTCCCATCAATCATTCTCCTATCCCATGCTTTACCCTCTCCCTCTGGGAGAGGGTGGCCGCAGGCCGGGTGAGGGCGCTGCCGCCAGGAAAATCTCGCCTATTGCAACGCCCCTCACCCCGACCCTCTCCCGGAGGGAGGGGGGGAAAGCGATCAAAGGCCGTACAGCGCGAGGGTGAGCAGCGCCGGAAAGATGTTCACTCCGGCAAAGGCCGCGCCCTGCCAGCGCTCGAACGGGTACAGCAACAGCGGCACGCAGAAGGCGATGCACCACAGGGGCGCATGCTGCCCCGCGATGAGACCGAACACCGGGAGCATCAGCGTCGCCGCGATCATGGCCAGCAGCCAGAGCACCAGGAAGGGCGCCGGTCCGCGGAAAGTGCGCGGGACGAAGAGCGGCACCCCCGCCCGGCGGTAATCTTCGCCGTGCCTTTTCTGCAGCATCCAGAAGTGCGGCACCTGCCACAGGTACAGGATGCCGCACAGCAGCACGATCCTGAAATCGGTGACGGCGCCCCCGGCCGCGCTCCAGCCTATCAAGGGGGGCAGCGCTCCGCAGATGGCGCCTATCAGCAGGGCGAACGGGGTACGGCGCTTGAGCGGGGTGTAGACGACGAGATACCAGGAAAGCGTGCAGAGGGCGAGGCACAGCGGCAGCAGGCCGGTGGCGTTGAGAAGCAGCACCGCCGCGGCCAGGGTGGCAAGGGCGATGGTCAATGCGCCGGAGAGAGCCAGTTCCCCCGCGGGGAGCGGACGCAGCCTGGTACGGTCCATGACGTTGTCGAGGTCGCGCTCCAGCACCTGGTTGAAGGCGGAGGCGGCACAGGCCATCAGGAGGACGCCGCCAAAGAGAGGCAGCGCCCCCACCTGCGGTCCGGTCCGGCACAGAAGGTACCCGCCCAGCGCCGCCGTCGCGTTCATAAACGCCAGCGGGAGCCGGAACAGGCGGTACAGACCTTTGCATCGTTTGACAACTGCAGTTGCGATCACTTTTCCCCTTCCAGGAATTCCACTATCGCCTTCAGTTCCGCCTCCGGGATCTCGCTCTTGGGCATGATGGGGGGGAAGCCCTCCACGATGGCGGCACCGGGGTCGACGATCGATTCACGCAGGTACTTCTCGTCCGCCTTCACCGTTTCGGCCTTGCCGCCGCGGGTCACCTTGACCTGGCTGTCGTAGAGCCCCTTGAAGGTCGGGCCGACCTTGGGCGTGCCGTCCAGGGAATGGCAACCCAGGCAGCCGTACTTCTGCAGCAGTTCCTGTCCCTGCGCCCCGACACCGGCCGGTTTCTGTCCCAGCCACGCGGCGAACTGTTCCGGCGGTAGCGCCTCCACCGTGCTCACCATGGAGGAGTGCGCGGTGCCGCAGTACTGGGAGCAGAAGAGATCGTAACTGCCGGGAGTGGTGGCGACGAACCAGACGTGGTTCTTCATGCCGGGCACCACGTCGCGCTTGATCCTGAAGGCGGGGACGTAGAAGCCGTGCACCACGTCCTTGGAGACCAGGTTCACCTGCACCGGCCTCCCCACCGGCACGTAGAGCTTGGGGCTGGTCTTGCCGTTATCGTAGACGAAGCTCCAGGACCACATGCGCGCCTCGGCCGTCACCTGCATGGCGTTTTTGGGAACGGTCCTAAGCGACAGGTAGCTGGTCCAGCCGTAGTAGAACATGCCGATCACCAGCAGGGTGGGGAGCAGGGTCCAGACCACCTCCAGCAGCGGGCTCCCCGCCACCTGCGAGGTCGGCTCCGGGTTCTTGGAGCGGCGGTAGCGCACCACGAAGAAGATCATGGTGATGGTGATCCCCAAGAGGAGCACGGTGCAGGCGGCAAAGAGAAACTTGAACACCGGGTCGACTGCTTGCGTCGTCGTCAATAGCTGATTTTCCACGTTCGCCCCTTTAACGGTAGAGTACGTCGAAGAAGGTTCCCCCGATGAAGCCCGCCAGGGTGAAAAGCGCCACGAAAAGGATGATCCGGAACAGGCGCGGCTCGTACTTCATGTGCATGAAGAAGGCGATGACCAGGCCGGACTTGACACTGGCGATGGCCAGCGCCGCCCAGACCTTCCAGACGCCCAGCTCGACCCGGGTCACCATGATGGTCGCCGCGGTCAGGACTAAAAGCGCCACCCAGACGGTGGTCAGTTTTCCGTAACTCAGTATGTGTTCCGCGTGTTCTTCTGTCATACGTCACTCCAAGAATCAGATTAAGACTAAGATTAAGATAAAGTTTAATCCAACTGCCACGGTCCTAAGCCGTGGCCTTCGTCACGTGTTTTTTCTCAATCTCAATCTTTATCTTAATCTTTGCCCAGTTTGCCTCTAAAGAATCAAGTAGTAGAGCGGGAAGATGAAGATCCAGACCAGGTCGACCAGGTGCCAGTACAGGGTGACGTTTTCCAGCGTCACGTTGTCGCTTGCGTTGAGCCTCTCTTTTTGCACCATCACCGCGGTCCAACTCATCAGCACCGCGCCCACGATGACGTGGATGCCGTGCAGGCCGGTGGTGAGGTAGTAGAGGCTGAAGAAAATGGACTCGCCCGGCGGCCCCGCGATCAGCTTCGGGGAATTCGGGTAGATGCCGTGGTGGAACTTGGCGCTCCACTCCAGGTACTTGATGCCCAGGAAGATCAGCGCGCAGCCGATGGTGCCGGAAAGAAGGCCCAGGGTGAGCTTTTTCGCCCCGGTCTTGATCGCCGTGACCGACATGGCGGCGAACAGGGAACTGGTCAGCAGCACCACCGTGTTGGTGGCCCCGTAGACCAGGTCCAGCTGGTGACCACCCAACCCGAACTCTTTGGGGTAGCGGGTCAGGTAAACCGAATAGAGGATGAAGACGCCGCCGAAGAGCAGCATCTCCGTGAACAGGAACAACCACATGCCGAGCTTGGCGCCGAAACTGTCCTTTTCCAGGTGACTCATGGAACCCCCGCCCCTTTGAAATCATACGGCCCGTGGGTCACCACCGGGTCCTCTTCGAAATTCTCTGTCGGGGGCGGGGTCGCAATGCTCCACTCGAGGCTCGCCCCGCCCCAGGGGTTGCCGGTGAACGGCTCCCCCTTGAACAGCCCGCGCCACAGGTTCCAGACTACGATGGCCACCCCGGCCAGCATAATCCAGCTCCCCACCGTCGCCACGAAGTTAAGTCGGGCGAATTCCGGGAGGTAGTCGTAGTAGCGTCGCGGCATCCCCTCCATCCCCAGCACCTGCATGGTGAAGTAGAGGATGTTGAAGCCGATGAACATGAACACCCAGCCGATGATGGCCGGCTTTTCCTGGTAGCGGCGCCCGAAGTACTTGGGGAGCCAGTAGTGGGCCGCCGCGAAGAAGGCGAAGCCGGTGCCGCCGAACATGACGTAGTGGAAGTGCCCGACGACGAAGTGGGTGTCGTGCACGTGGATGTCGGTGGCGGCCGCGCCCAGGATGAGGCCGGAGAGCCCGCCGATGGAGAAGAGCAGGATGAAGGAGAGCGCGAAGAGCATGGGCGCTTCCAGCGATATCGACCCCTTGTACATGGTGGAGACCCAGTTGAACACCTTGATCGCCGAGGGGATGGCCACGATGAAGGTCAGGAAGGAGAAGACCAGGACGCCCAGGTCGCTCATCCCCGAGGTGTACATGTGGTGCCCCCAGACGGCCGAGCCGGCCGCCGCGATGGCGAGGCTCGAGAAGGCGATCATCTTGTAGCCGAAGATCGGCTTTCTGGAGAAGACCGGGATGATGTCGGAAATGACCCCCATGCCGGGCAGGATCATGATGTAGACCGCCGGGTGCGAATAGATCCAGAACATGTGCTGGTACATGACCGGGTCGCCGCCGCGGGTGGGGTCGAAGAGTCCGAGCCCCAGGATCCTCTCGGTGACGACGAGCAGCAGCGTGATGGCGATGATCGGGGTGGCGAGCACCTGGACCCAGGCGGTGGCGTAGAGGCTCCAGGTGAAGAGCGGTATCCGGGTCCAGGTCATACCGGGAGCGCGCATCCTGTGGATGGTGGTGATGAAGTTGATCCCGGTCAGGATGGAGGAAAAGCCGAGCACGAAGACGCCGAAAACCGCCAGCGAGACGTTGGTGGTGGTCCGGGCGCTGAAGGGAACGTAGAAGGTCCAGCCGGTGTCGGGGGCGCCGCCGCCGGTGAAGAGCGAGATGAGCACGATCACGGCGCCGATGGCGTAGAGCCACCAGGAGAAGAGGTTCACCCGCGGGAAGGCGACGTCCCGCGCTCCCAGTTGTATGGGGAGCACCAGGTTACCGAACGATGCCGGTATCCCGGGGATGATGAAGAGAAAGATCATCACCACCCCGTGCACGGTGAACATCGCGTTGTAGGTCTGCGCGGTCATGATGGTCGGCCCCGGCGCCATCAGCTCCAGCCGGATCAAAAGCCCGAGGAAGGCGCCGACCAGGAAGAAGCCGAGCACGCAGTAAAGGTACATCAACCCGATCCGCTTGTGGTCGGTCGAGAATATCCAGGCGCCGATCCCGGTCCTCCCGGTATCCCGCCAGAAGCCGCCTTCCGTCATTGCCGTTTCGTGAGCCATTTTTCCCCCAAACATGCAGCGCCCGCATCCTAGGCGTTGGTGTTGTTTCCCATGTTATTGCCGTTATTGCCGTTCCCGTTTCTCCCGTTTTTCCCGCCCACGACCAGGAAGATGATGAAGCCCACCACGCAGATGATGATCACCGTCGCGCTCACCCTGAGGATGTTGAACTCGTAGCTCTTGCTGTTGGGGTCGAAGCTGAAGCAGTAGCTTACCATCTTGCTTATCGTGGTGCCGACGCGCCCCTGGCGTGCCTCCATGAGGGCCAGCGTGACGTCCTTGGCGAGAAAATGGGTGCCGTAAAGGTAGCGCACGATCATGCCGTCCCGCGCCACGACGAAGCTCACCACGGGGTGTACGAAGTCGTTGCCCTTGCGCTGGAACTGGAAGCCGGCGGCATCGGTGAGACTGCGTATGTTGGCCGCGTCGCCGGTGAGGAAGGTCCAGTTACCCTCCGGGAACTTCCCTTTCATCACCGCCTGGTACATGTGCTTGGACTTCAGCGCCCGCTGCGGGTTCTCGCGCTCGTCGAAGCTGACCGAGATGATCCGGTATTCCTTCCCCGGTTCCAGCTTGATCTCCGGGAGCACCCTGGCCAGCCCCTCCTGCAGGTAGTTGCAGACGTTGGTGCAGGAATAGTAGACCGGGAGGATGATGGTCGGGCCGGTGACCAAGTCCCGCAGGCGCCGCTGGCGGCCGTTTTCGTCCTTGAAGACCAGGTCGAGCGGGATCTTGGCACCGAGCCGCTCTTCGAGCCCCACCTTGGCATCCGTTGGCGCCGCGCCCTCGTGATGGGCGGCGGCATCCTCCTCGCTATGGGCACGCACGGCAGCCGGGAAAAGCAGCAGGACCGCCACCCCCAACAGCACCGTACGCCTGAGAATACCAATGATACTCATCGCTTCCATTACACCTCTCATGGGAAAAACAAGTGCTCATTATAAATCAATCTTCCTCCCTGTCCACATGAGGCGAAATTATTTCGGCCGGTACAGGTCCCGGTCCGTGCTTTTTCCCTGTGTTGTCTGCGATATACCCTATGTCAGAAGATTAAACTTGACTTAATCTCCCCATACATTAGACTGTGCCAATGTCATTCCTCATATGGCAGTCTGGCCGGGGAGCCTCCGATGCTTTCCCGGCAACAAGGAGGCCGGTTATGAAGAGTTTTCCTTGCAAGATCGTGATGGCAGTCATCATCCTCTCCTGCGGTTTCGTCATGCAGATCGAACAGTCGGAAAATGTCCAGCACAGAGAGAGAAACCAGCACCTCACCAATCCCGAAGTTGCCGCCAATCTCGCCGCCGTCCAAGAGCGCCTGCACCAGAGCGGACGTCCTTCCTGGTAACACCGGATGCTCCCGCTTAATGTATACAGGATCAACGCAATCAGGATCCCGTTCGAACAGCGTCTGCTGTGGGATTTCCGCTTCAAAACCAACCAATAAGATTTAAAGTTTTGCTCCCGTTCAGACGATACTCTTCTTGACACTGTGAATTGCCAAGAAAAGGAGATCGTTCATGTCTTTTAGTGCCCGCCTCATTACGATCAACCTGGTTGCTGTTGGTGCAACGGTTGCCTCCATCATTGCTCTAGGGAACGGCGGCAACACCCTGGCCATGATAGCGGTGGGAACCTTCATCTTTGGACTCTCCGCGCTGGCCAGCTGGCTTGTGGCCCGCTCCGAATCTCGCATCCTGCGCGAGATCGCCGACGCATTGGAGGCCGCAGCCCAAGGGACCCTCTCCCGCCGGGTGGAGCAGATCCCCGGGGGTGAAGTCGGTCGCATCGCCAACGCCTTCAACAACATGATGGGGGACTGGAACAAGACCATGCACCAGTTCTTCACCGTCACCGACCTGGTGCGGGACTCCGTCGCGCTGGTGAGCGCCACCAACGACGCCATGGCCTCAGCGGCCGAAGACGTGGCCATGCAGGCATCCACCATCGCCACCGCCAGCGAAGAGATGTCCGCCACCTCCGCCGACATCGCCCGCAACTGCATCTACGCGGCCGAGAACGCCCACAAGGCGACCGCGGAGACCACCGCCGGCGCGGAGATCGTCCGCAACAGCGCCCGGCTCATGGAGAACATCGCCCAGCGGGTCACCTCCACCTCGACCTCGGTCGCGGGACTCGGGGAGCGCTCCGACCAGATCGGCGCCATCGCCGGCACCATCGAGGACATCGCCGACCAGACCAACCTCCTCGCCTTGAACGCGGCCATCGAAGCGGCGCGCGCCGGTGAAACCGGGCGCGGCTTCGCGGTCGTGGCGGACGAGGTGCGTGCCCTGGCCGAGCGGACCACCCGCGCCACCAAGGAGATCGACACCATGATCAAGTCGATCCAGAGCGAGACGCGGGACGCCGTCGGCGCCATGGGCGAGGGGGTGGAGCAGGTCAACCAGGGGACCGCCGAGACCTGCCGCTCCGGCGAGGCGCTGAACGGCATCCTGGCCATGATCAACGACCTGACCATGCAGCTCTCCCAGATCGCCACCGCCGCCGAGGAGCAGACCGCCACCACCCACGAGATCACCGGCAACATCCAGATGATCACCTCCGTGGTGAACAGCAACGTGGAGAGCGCCCGCAACACCAAGGCGGCCACCAGCAAGCTGGTGCAGCAGGTGGACGAGCTGCACGAACTGGTGTCCCACTTCCAGCTCTCCGACGCCATGGTCTGGGACCAGAGCTTCGCCACCACCATCAACACCTTCGACGATCAGCACAAGAAGCTGTTCGCCATGGTGAACGAGCTGGCCCAAGCGATGCAGCACAAACGCAGCAAAGAGGCTATCGGTTCCGTGCTGCAGCGCCTGATCGAGTACACCGGCAGCCACTTCGCCGCCGAGGAAGAGGCGTTCCGCAAGTCCGGCTACCCCGAGGAGGCTGCCCACGTCCAGCAGCACAAGGCCCTGGTGAGCCAGGTGCTCGAGCTCCAGCAGAAATTCAACTCCGGCGAAACCGTGCTCACCCACGACGTCATCGAGTTCCTGCAGAACTGGCTGGTGAACCACATCAAGGGGACCGACAAGCGCTACGCCCCCCACCTTTCCAAGGCCGGCATCCGCTAAAGGCATTTAACAGGGATAAAAGGGATAAAGGGGATAACTGCACAACCAAATGCTTTGGGTTTTAAACCAAGCCGTATGGTTTTTGCCGTTCATCCCTGTTACCCCTTTTATCCCTGTTAATTTGTTTTTCCTGCTTCTCCCTCCAATGAATTAAACCGGTTCTACTTCCCCTCGTTTTCTGCTACATTTCTTGGGCCACTATTTTCGCCCAAGAGGTTGCCATGTCTGACAAAACCGCACTCCTGCTGCTCCAGATGGGAGGCCCCGACTCGCTCGATGCCGTGCACCCTTTCCTCATGAACCTGTTCACGGATCGTGACATCATCAAGATCGGGCCGGCCTTTTTGCAGCCTTTCATCGCCCGGCGCATCGTCAACAAGCGGGCACCGGAGGTCACGGAGTTTTACCGCCAGATCGGCGGCAAGTCCCCGATCCGGGAGCTGACCGAGGCCCAGGGTGCGGGACTGCAGGCGCTTCTGGGCGATCGTTTCCGCGCCTTCGTCGCCATGCGCTACTCCCGTCCCTCCACCATCGACGCCCTGGCGGCGATCAAGCGCGAAGGGATCAAACGCGTGGTGGCGCTCTCGCTGTACCCGCACTACTCCAGGGCCACCACCGGCTCCAGCGTCAACGAACTGCAGCGCGTGCTCAAGGAGGCCAAGGCCGACTTCGAGATCATCTACGTCGACCGCTTCTACAACCATCCGCTCTACATCAAGGCGTTGGCCGGCAAGGTGATTCGGGGGCTGCAGTCCTTCCCCGACCCCAAGGACGTCCAGATCGTTTTCTCCGCCCACTCGCTTCCCCAGTCCTTCATCGACGAGGGCGATCCGTACCTGGCCCACATCCAGGAGACCGTGCGGCTGGTGATGGAACAGGTAGGGGAGGCGAACCACCTGCTCTGCTTCCAGTCCAAGGCGAGCAAGGTGAAGTGGCTGGAGCCGTCCACCGAGGCGACCATCCAGCGGCTGGCGGGCGAAGGGAAGGAGAACCTGTTGATGGTGCCGCTTTCCTTCGTCTCCGACCATATCGAGACACTTTACGAGATCGACATCCAGTACGCCGAGGAGGCCAAGGCGCACGGCATCAAGCGCTTCGTCAGGACCGAGTCGCTCAATTCCGACCCCATGTTCCTGGATTGCCTGGCCGACCTGGTGCGGACCACGGTAAAAGCATGAAAACCTGCAGCATCTGCAAGACCGAGTATGACGAGAACGAGCCGGATTCGCTGTACGGCGAGGCGGGAGAGTGGCTGGCGGAGGAATTCTTCAAGGATGCCGGCGAGCTCTGCAAGAGCTGCCGCGAGAACCGCGCCCGGCTGGTGATGATGTACGGGCACGAAATGAACACCTAAAACCTTAAAACCGTTAGCCACGGAGAACTTCGGAGAAAGTCTGAGAGAACCAAAACAAAGCTCCAGGTTTTGATTTTCTCAGATGTCCTCAGATTTTCTCCGTGGCCAATGGTTTGGCTTTTTTTTGGAGCTTTTATGGACCGGATCACGATTGACGGCATCAACCTTACCCTCGCCAACCCCATCGAGCTGCCGCTGCGCTGGGTGGGGGACGAGGAACTGCTCCGGCAGCTTTTGGCGGCCTGGATGGTCATCGACGAGCGCGACATCCCCTTCAACCCGCGCCTGATCGGCAAACCCGGCGTCGGCAAGACCACCCTCGCCTACGCCGCCGCCAAGAGACTGGGCCGCAAGGTCTACCTGTTCCAGGCCACCATGGACACCCGCCCCGAGGACCTGATCGTGACGCCGGTCATCGGCCCGGAAGGGACCATCCAGTACGCCGCGTCCTCGCTGGTGTCGGCGATGATCTCGGGAGGGGTACTGATCCTGGACGAAGGGAACCGGATGAGCGAGAAGGCCTGGGCGTCGCTGGCCCCGCTCCTGGACGACCGCCGCTACGTCGAGTCCATCATCACCGGCCTCAGAATCCAGGCGCACCCGGATTTCCGCATCGTGGTGACCATGAACGAGGACTCCTCCACCTTCGAGGTGCCTGAGTACATCCATTCCCGCCTGCAGCCGCAGCTCTTCATCGACTTCCCCGAGGCGGAGGAGGAACTGGCCATCCTGAAGGAGAATCTCCCCTTCGCCGGCAGCTCCATCCTCAACTACGTCGTGCAGTTCCTGCAGCGCGGCCATGCGGCGGACGAGCCCTACTCGGTGCGTGACGGCATCAACATCGCCCGCTACGCCCTGAAGATGATGACGGCGACCGAGAAAGACCCGCGCGAACTGCTGCCGCTCGCGGTGGAACGGATCCTCGGGGAAGAGGCGCTGCGTTATTTGAAGTAACCCTTCGTCCATTACCCTCGCCCCCCGGGAGAGGGTGGCCGCAGGCCGGGTGAGGGAGACGCCACAAAGGGAAAGAGGTGGAGCTGGCAGCACCCTCACCCCTGCCCCTCTCCCGGAGGGCGAGGGGAGTGGACAACTACTAGCGGCAGCTTTATCTAGAGCCATACATCTAACTTATGTCCGACCGACTCTACCTGGAACAATTCGGCAACGTCCACGCCCTCCCCATCCTGCACTACCGGATGGAGTTCGCCCACCTGGTGCGGGAGGCGTTTGAGACTGTAAAGCCGGACTGCATCGCGCTGGAGCTCCCGCAAACGCTGGAGCAGCAGTTCCTGCGCGGCGTGCGGCGCCTGCCGGAAATCTCGGTGCTCGCCTACCACGTCGCCGCCCAGTCCGTCTTCCTCATCATCGAGCCGGCCGATCCCCTGATCGAGGGGGCGCGGCTCGCCCTCGAGCACCAAGTCCCGCTGCACCTGGTCGACATCGACCTCGACTCCTACCCTGCCCACCCGGAACAACTCCCCGATTCCTACTCGGTGCAGCGCATCGGCCTGGAGCCGTTCTACCGCGAAGTCGCCAAACTGTACCGGGATATCCCGCCAGGAGAGGAGGACCTGCGCCGGGAGCGCGGCATGGCCTACCGCCTGCGGCAGCTTTCCCAGCAGCACGAGCGCGTCCTCTTCATCTGCGGCATGGCGCACCTGGAGCGGATCCGGCGTGATTTCGACGCACCGCAGGCCCAGCCCCTCACCCGCACCCGCCGCGAGGGGATCACCATCTTCAACCTGCACCCGGAATGCTGCCACGAGGTGCTGGCCGAGTACCCGTTCCTTTCCGCCCTCTACGAGACCAGGCGCTCTCCCCTCCCCCCTGAACCCGCTCCCGGCGGCCCTTCGCTGAGAAAAAGCTTCAACGCCTTCGAGCTGATCCTGGGCGGAAAGCAGAGCATCCCGGAAGAGGAGGCGCTGGCCGAATCGGTGCAGAGAAGCGCGCATCGCATCGGGCCCGAAGGGGAACTGCCCGACCGGCAGAAGATCATGCTGCGGCTCTTTTTGGAAGCTGCGCGACACTACCGGCAGGAGACCGGCGACAAGGTGCACTTCTGGCAGAAGCGGGCCTTCTTTCGCTTTGCCCGCAACTATGCGCTGTTGTCGCGCATGCTGCTCCCGGACCTGTTCCAGATGCTCGCCGCCGCGCGCGGCTGCCTGGATGACAACTTCGCCTACGCCTTCTTCCGGCTGGCCGCCCACTACCCCTGGCAGAAGGAGGCGAGCGACATCCCCACCCTGCGCCTTTCCGCCGCCGAGCTCTGGTCCGCCACCAAGAGGATCAGGTTCCGCCCGCGCGAGCAGGTGCGCGCCAAGGGGCTCTCGCGGCTCAAGATGATGAACCGCAAGAAGGAGAAGCGGCCCGGCGACTGGCTGGAGGGGTTCGACGACCCGTACATCTGCTCCTTCCCCCCCGAGGATGTCAGCATCGAGGAATACGGCCGCAACCTGAAGCGGATCGGGGCCCGGCAGTTGAGCGAGGAGGCGAGCAAGTCCGAGCCGTTCAGTTCGTCGCTTCTGGACGGGATCGACATGCGCGAGACGTTGCGCAACATTCACGAAGGGAAGATTTACGTCCGGGAGAACAAGCGGCAGAAGAGCGGCGTCGGATGCGTGGTGGTGATCCTCGACGAGGACAAGGAAGGGACCAAGTACCCGTACTGCATGACGTGGCTGGGCGAGCACGCGCAGGAGTCCGACATGGCCTTCTACGCCACGCCGCCTACCGACAACATCGTGGGACCCGGGATTTCGCGCTGCGAGTACGGCGGATTTTTATTGAGCTACCCGCCGCGGCGCATGGTGGACGTCTGGCACGACCCCGACTACCGGTACGCGCTCGGCAAGTCGGAGCACCTGCTCATGGCGGCGCTCGACTATTCGCTGGAAAAGGACGTGGTGTACGCCGCCGCCAAGCCCCCCAGAAGTTTCATGAAGCAGCACGCGGCGCGGCTGGGCAAGAGGATCATCTACCTGCCGCTGGGCAGCCTCTCCCCCGTCGCCCTCAAGAAGCTGCGCGCCTTCCACATCCTCTACGGGCGGGACAAGCGGGATATCGCCAAGGATTATATTTGGTAAGAAGGTAGGGCGGTGGACGGGCGAATGATTATTTGCCCCTACAGGTGGACATGTTTTTGTATGGGTGTATAGCCATCGCGCAGGGCACGGTTTGTAGGGGCGAATAATCATTCGCCCAGCACGCGCGCCCAAAGGGGAGCCCCCCCTAAAAAAGACAAAGGCCCTCGAACCGCAGGGCCTTTATCTTTTTCCTTAGTCTTAATCTCAGTCTTAATCTGCTTCTCCTACCCCTTCCTCAACACCCTCTTGTCCCCCATGCGGATGGTGAGCTTTTCCTGGTCGAAGTACTCCAAAAGCGGGATCATGAACTTCCTGGACAACCCGGTGATGTCGCGGAACTCCGGCGGGGTGATCTCTCCCTTCTCCTTCAGATGCGCCACCAGCTTGTCCCGCAACTCGTTGACGGCACCGGGGGCATAGAAGATGTCTCCCTTGATCTTGGCCACCCTCCCCTCGCGGAACATCATGTTGGCGTGATCGAGCACCTGCTTCTCGGTAGCGCCCACCAGGTCGCACAGCTCCTTCAGGGTGGGGGGCTCGAACCATGCCTTGGTCAGCGCCTCTTCCAGGGCGCGCTGCACGCTGGCCTGGTCCTGGGTCACGCCGACCTTGCGCCCGGGGAGCTTCACCAGTTCACGATCGGATAGCGCCAGCCCGTCCTTTTCCAGGCTCGCCAGCACCGGCCCGAAGAAGCGCGCGTCGCTGCGCCTGGGTATCCGGGATTTCAGTTCCTCCTTGCCGATGCCTTCCTGCATCGGGTTTTCCCGGAGGTACTCGTGCAACTCCTCGGAAAGCCTCTGCTTCAACTGCGCGAAGGCGTCCTTGCTGAGGAAGATGCGCGGCTCCTTGACCACCTGAAGCACCGCTCCGCTGGAAAGCAGGGGCGCCAGGGCGGCTTCGATCCTTTTTCCGGACATCCCGGAACGGTTCACCATCTCCTGGATGGAGATCCCGGAGAGCAGCGACGACTCGACCAGCAGCCGGATGCGCTCCTGGTCCACACCGGATTCGGCTGCCTCCAGAAGAGCGAGTGCCTCTGCTGAACGGCGGCGACGGCGCGGCGGGGCGGGGTCCAGAACGGTGCCGCCGCCCAGGGTGGCCTGGGGGGAGTAGGTGCGCAGCACGAACGGGTCGCCCGGCAAGAGCAGTACCGGGTGGTCGAGGCGCAGTTGCACGTAGGCGCTGTCACCGGGCTGGAGAGAGTCGCGATCGAACAGGATCACCTTGGCAGGAACCTCATAGGTGGCCGAGTGCAGACGGACACCGGCGCGGTGCTTCAAATCCTTGCCCATGGAGGCGAGGTAGTTGAGCCGGACGTCGACGGCGCTGGTCGGCTTGTAGAGTCCCTTGGGAACCACCACGTCACCGCGCTGCACGTCGGTGTGGTCCACACCCTGCAGGTTCACCGCGAGCCTTTCGCCCGCGCCGCCCTTTTCCACCTTGGAGCCGAAAGACTGCACGCCGCGCACGCGGCAGGCGATGCCGGAGGGGAGGATTTCCACCTCGTCGCCGACCGTGACGGCACCGGAGAGGAGCGTGCCGGTAACGACGGTGCCGAAACCGGTCACGGTAAAGACGCGGTCCACCGGGAGCCGGAAGGGGGAGTCGACCCGCTTCTGCTCGATCTCCTTCGCCATCTTCGTCAGTTCCGCCTTCAGGTTTTCGATACCGTCGCCGGTGCGGGAGGAAACGGAAACGATGGGGGCACCGGCGAGGAAGCTGTCGGCGAGGTAGTCGCGTACCTCCTCGGTGACCAGGTCGAGCCAGTCCGGTTCCACCATGTCCTTCTTGGTGAGCACCACGATGCCCCGCTTCACCCCCAGCAACTGGCAGATCTCCAGGTGCTCGCGGGTCTGGGGCATGATCCCCTCGTCCGCGGCGATCACCAGCAGCACCAGGTCCATGCCGCCCACGCCGGCGACCATGGTGCGCACGAAGCGCTCGTGGCCCGGAACGTCGACGATGCCGAAGCGCAGGTCTCCCGGGAGTTCCAAGTGGGCGAAGCCCAGTTCGATGGTGATGCCGCGGGCTTTCTCCTCTTTGAGGCGATCGGTATCAACGCCGGTCAGCGCCTTCACCAGCGAGGTCTTGCCATGGTCTATGTGTCCGGCGGTGCCGAGAATGAGATGCTTCATGGGGGGTGCTCCGTGAAAAAAGTGCTTCTTATATCTCAATTTTTGAATGAAAGGTCAATCTTTCTGTCGCCCCATTTCCCCTCTCCCTTCGGGAGAGGGTGGCCGTAGGCCGGGCCTGCGCGCCGTAGCGCTTCGGTCCGCGAAGGCGGGTGAGGGCGATGCCATAGGCATGCGGCGGCTTGCGTGCAGCATGGAGGCGGTTAACAAACGCCCTCACCCCTGCCCCTCTCCCGAAGGGCGAGGGGGTGGACGACTCGAGTCTGCTAATCCTTGAACTGCAACTGGTAGAGCCGATAATAGAGCCCCTGCGCGGCCATGAGCTCGGCGTGGGTCCCCTCTTCGGCCTTCTCGCCGCGGTGGATGACGACGATGCGGTCGGCATCGCGGATGGTGGAGAGCCGGTGCGCCACCACCAAGGTGGTGCGTCCCTGCATCAGTCCCTCGAGTCCCTGCTGGATCAGCCGCTCGCTCGCCGTGTCGACGCTGGCCGTGGCCTCGTCCAGCACCAGGATCTCCGGATCGAAGGCGACCGCGCGGGCAAACGAGATCAGCTGCCGTTCGCCGGCGGAGAAGTTCACGCCGCGCTCGCGCACCTCCTCGTCGTATCCCTTCGGCAGCTCCCGGATGAAGCGATCCGCGCCAACCACGGCCGCTGCCTGCTCCACCCTTTTCAGCGCCTCGGGGTCCCCTAGGGAAATGTTGTAGGCGATGGTGCCGGAGAAGAGATAGGGATCCTGCAGCACCACGCCGATGCGCTTGCGCAGGGCCGGGAGCTGCAATTCCCGGATATCGGTGCCGTCGATGGTGATGGAGCCGCGCTCGACATCGTAGAGCCGGGACAGGAGCCGGGTCACCGTGGTCTTGCCCCCGCCGGTCTCTCCCACCAGCGCCACTTTCTCACCGCGCTTCATCTGCAGCGAGAACTCTTTCAGCACGTAGTCCCGGTCCTTGTACGCGAACCAGATGTCGTTGAAGCAGATACTCTGCAGCGCGTGCCCGGGAGATCCCTGGCACGCCTGCGCCGTCGCCGGCGTTGCTTCCGGGGCCGGCATCGACGCGGGCTCGCGGTCGTTGTTGTCCAAAAGCGCGAAGATCCTTTCCAGCGAGGCCATCGCCCCCTGCATGATGGAATACTTCGCGGAGAGGTCGCGAATCGGGGAGAAGAATTTCTCTATGTACTGGATGAAGGCGACCAGCGAACCGAAGGAGAGGGTGCCCTTGACGATCTCGCCGCCGCCGTACCAGATGATCAGCGCCACGGCAACCGAGGAGAGCGATTCCACCACCGCGTAGAGGGCGGCGTCCCAGGTGATCACGGGGAGATTGGCCTCGACGTAGGAGGCGTTGAGCCTGCGGAACTCCTCCGCCTCCTCCCGCTCGCGATTGAAGAGTTGCACCACTGCCATGCCGCCGATGCTCTCGGCGAGGAAGGCGGAGAGGTTCGCCTGGCGCGCGCGCACCTGGCGGAAGGCGAGCCGCATCCATTTGCGGAAGGCGAAGGCAACCCAGATCAGCACCGGCAGCACCGAGAAGGTGACCAGCGAAAGCTGCACGTTCATCCAGAGCATGATGCCGACGATGCCCGCCAGCACCAGGATGTCCCCGACCACCGTCACGATGCCGGCGGCGAACATCTCGCCCAGCACCTCGATGTCGCTGGTGAGCCGGGACACGAGGCTACCGACCGGGGTCTGGTCGAAGAAGCGAGTGGAGAGGCGCTGGATGTGGCTGAAGAGCTTGACCCTGATGTCGTACATGACCCGTTGCCCCACCCACTGCAGCAGGTAGACCTGGGCGAACATGAGGATCGATTCCGCGAAGATGACGACGAGGAAGGCGGCCGCGAGGGTCGGGAGGCCCTCCATGCGTCCCTTCACGATGTGTTCGTCGATAGCGACCTTGATGATCCAGGGCTGGGCGAGTTTGGAGGCGGCGATCAGGGGGAGCACAAGGAGTGCCGTCACCAGCATGCGGCGATAGGGGACGATGTAGGCGAGAAAGCGCCCCATCAGGCGCCGGTCGTACACCTTACCTACTGCTTCCTCTTCATAAATCCCGCCGAAGTGCATGCTGCTCCTTTAACACCTGAAAGGCTTATATTTAACGCAACGCCGCAAGGACGCAAAGAAAACCCAAAATATCAATCGTTTAAACCCCAAAGTCGTTTCAGGTTTTGATTCTCTTTGCGCCTTTGCGTCATTGCGTTAAAAAATTGTTTTTTGCCTTAAAGCCTCTCTATCTCCGCCTTGAGCTGCTCTTCCCTGTGGATGGCGGCGTAGCGGCCGCCGAGGTCCAACAGCTCCGCATGGCTCCCCTCTTCCACGATGCTCCCCTGCTCCAGCACGATGATCCGGTCGCAGTTGCGCAGCGGCGACAACCGATGCGACACGATCAGCACGGTCCTCTTGCCGTAGTAGCCGGAGAGCGCGGAGAGAATTTCCTCCTCGGTGTCGGCATCGACGGCGGAAAGGGGATCGTCCAGTATCAGTATGCTCGGCTCCTTGATGAGGGCCCTCGCGATGGAGACCCGCTGCTTCTGCCCGCCGGACAGCGTCACCCCCCGCTCTCCCACCAGCGTGTCCAGCCCCTGGGGGAAACGGGTGAGATCTCCGGAAAGCCCGGCAATGCGCGCGGCACGCTCGATCTCCTCCCGGGTCGCCCCCGGTTTGCCGTAGCCGATGTTCTGGGCGATGGAGCGCGAGAAGAGGAAGGTTTCCTGGGGCACGAAGCCGACCGCTTCACGAACGCGCTTGATCGGCAGCCGGTTGAGGTCGATGCCGTCGATGAACAGGGTGCCGTCGGCCACCGGGAACAGCCGCGGGACCATGCGCACCAGGGTCGACTTGCCGCTCCCCACCACCCCGACGATGCCGATGCGAGCGCCTCTTGCAATCTTCAGGTCGATACCGCGCAGCATCTCGGCGCTGCCGTAGCTGAAGCTGAAGTTGCGGTACTCGATCTCGCCCTTGATCTCACCAGGATCGATCGGCTGCTCCGGTTCCTCCACCTCGGCGTGGGCGTTCAATATCTCGCCCAGCCGGGTCATGGACGCGGCGCCACGTTGCACCAGGTTCAGGATCCAGCCGAACATGATGGTGGGCCACACCAGCATGGCAAGGTATCCGTTGAAGGCGACAAAGCCGCCCAGGGTCAGCTTGCCGCTGATGACCTGGTTGCCGCCGACAAAGAGAATGATCAGGGTGCCGATGGCGCCGGTCGCCGCCATCACCGGCAGCATCATGCCGCGGATCTTGGCCATGGCCATGCTGGCATCGCTGTAGCTGTCGCACACGGCGCTAAAGCTCGCGATCTCACCGTCCTCCCGGCAGTAGGCACGCACCACCGCCGCGGCGGAGACGTTCTCCTCGACCCGGGTGGTAAGCCGGGCCAGCGCCTCCTGCGTCCGCTTGGAGATCCGGAACATCGAGGCGCTCATCTGCTTCACGATCAGGATCATGACCGGGAAGGGAAGTACCGAGCACAGGGTGAGAAAGGGGGAGATCCGGGTCAGCAGGATAAGGGCGGCGGTGTAGATCACCACGGTGTTAAGCAGGCTCAGGACGCCGAAGCCGAGCAGCATCCGGACGTTGGTGAGATCGTTGGCCAGCCTGGACAGGATGTCGCCGGTGCGCCAGTTGGAAAAGTAGGTGCGATCGAGGGTGAGCAGCTTGGAGTAAAGGTCCTCGCGCAGCTCGTACTCGATGCGGCGCCCCGCGTTGAGGAGCGTGGTGCGGGAAAAGACGCGGATGATCCCTTGGGCCACGGCGGCCGCGGCGATCATGGCGCCGTACTGGGCAGGGGTGTAGCCCGCCTTTGCAGGAGCCTGCAGCGCCTCGATGGCCAGCTTCAGAAGCCACGGGATGGCGAGCCCGCACAGGTTGGTTCCCACCAGCAGCAGGGCCCCCAGCAGGTAGGCCCCCCGGCGATTGCGCATGTAGCTGTATAGTCTTCTCAATTCGCTGATGGCCCACCTCACGGATAACGCCCCGACAGTATTATTACATTTCGTTTTTCCTGTCAAAGTATTTGCCGATTCCAATGATTTACGGCGCTTGTTTTAAAAAAACGTAAACATGCTCTTTTGACCCCGCCAAACGCCTGTGCAGCGAGATTTGCCGCGGATCGGAATTTTTTAACCCTTTCAGCGCTACTTCAAGCACTTCCGAGACGAGAGATAACACGGGCCCCCTTGTTCTAAAATTTCACTTTTTCGGGCATTTTTGCGGCTCTGAAGATGGTCGCAAAAACTCATTTATCCGCCCTTCTTCATAAAAGTTCTTCTTTTTCAGACAGTTCCACCTAAAACTATTGCTTGCTTTTTTGTTTTAAAATGGCGTATAGTCCATTCCAATTTTTCGTATGACATAAATTTCGGTCATTTTAAAACAACGTTCTTCAACATGACGCCTGCCGGTCACAAAGCGCTTGCCCTTTCGCTTTCGATGGGCGTATGATTTCGAACTGTTTATTAACAAAATGGTCCCCGACCATGAACCAGTCACGAGGTCCGCAGTGAAAAACAAGTTGATGCACCTCTCCAACGAGACCATGAACATCGGGTTCGTGAAGAAGGTGGAGGCCCTCTCCGGCAGTTCGGTGCGGCGCTGCTTCCAGTGCGGCAAGTGCTCGGCAGGCTGCCCCATGTCCACCTTCATGGAGCATCCCCCCAACCGGGTGGTGCGCCTGCTGCAGCTGGGGCAAGGGCAGCGCATTCTGGCCGGGCGCTCCATCTGGTACTGCGCTTCCTGCGAGACCTGCACCACCCGCTGCCCCAACAAGGTCGATCTCGCCGCCATCATGGACGCGCTGAGAAAACTTTCCTGGGATGCCGACGGCCCCTCCAAGGAAAGCTACGTGCAGCTCGCCAACCGGCTCTTCATCGAGAACATCCGCACCTACGGCCGCCAGTACGAACTGCGCCTGGGCGCCGCCTTCAACATGAAGAGCGGGCAGTTCCTGAAGGACCTCATGCTCGGGCCCAAGCTGATCTCCAAGGGCAAGCTGAAGATGTTCCATTCCAAGAACAAGAACATCGCGGAGATCGAAGGGATCTTCAAGCGGATCGAGGAGATGCGCAAGAAAGGGGAGGCGCTGTGACACCTGGCAAGAAACGTCTTAGTTATTCCTACTACCCGGGGTGCTCGCTGCACGCTTCCGGGCGCGAATACGATATCTCCACCCGGGCGCTGTTCAAGGCGCTCAACGTGGGGCTGAAGGAAGTGCCGGATTGGTTCTGCTGCGGGGCCACCCCCGCCCATAACGTGGACGAACTCTTGTCGCTGTCGCTGTGCGCCAAGAACCTCTCCCTGGCCGAAGAGGTCGAGGGGGATCTGGCCGTCGCCTGCGCCGCCTGCTTCTCGCGCCTGAAAACCACCCAGCATCACCTGAAAGAAGACGACACCAAGAGAAAGCAGGTCGAGGTCGCCATCGACGGCCCCGCCGCGCTGAACAAGCCGGTCAAGCACATCCTGGAAATCCTGGCCCGCGAGTACGGCTTGGCCAAGCTGGAGGAGAGCGTCAAGAAGCCGCTCATGGGGCTCAAGGTCGCTCCCTACTACGGCTGCCTGCTCACCCGGCCGCCGGGAGTGCCGGAGTTGGACGACTGCGAGGACCCCAGCATCATGGAGGACGTCCTGCGCGCGCTGGGCGCCGAACCGGTCAAGTGGTCGCATCGCATGGAATGCTGCGGCGCGAACTTCACCCTGTCCCGTCCGGGCGTGGTGCTCAAACTCTCCAACGCCATCCTGGAATCGGCGCGCATCGCCGGCGCGGACTGCATCATGGTCGCCTGCCCCTTGTGCCACGGCAACCTGGACATCCGCCAGAAGGAGATCAAGGAAGCGTTCGGCGCTCCCGACTCCACCCTGTTCGGCAACATCTTCGGCTCGGAACTCCACGGCGGCAGCGCCCCCGACCAGCGCGACCTCCCCATCTTCTACGTCACCCAATTGGCGGCGCTGGCGATGGGGGTTGCCTCGGAGAGCCTCGGTTTCGAGAGCGTTATCACCGACCCGAAACCGCTGTTGAGAGATAAACAGCTGCTGTAGCCCGCGGGCGGCAGCGCATGGATTGAGGAGCTTATGTCCAGAATCGGCGTTTTTGTGTGCCACTGCGGTGAGAACATCTCCCGCACGGTGGATGTGGAGCAGGTGGCGAAGGCCGCGGGGGAGATCCCCGGCGTCGCCTTCTCCTGCGATTACAAGTACATGTGCTCGGACCCCGGGCAGACCCTGTTGAAGAAGGCGGTCGCCGAGCACAAGCTGGACGGCGTGCTGGTGGCGGCGTGCAGCCCGCGCATGCACGAGAAGACCTTCCGCAAGGCGGCCGAGGCGGCGGGACTGAACCCGTACCTGTGCGAGATGGCCAACATCCGCGAGCACTGTTCCTGGGTCCACGAGGACCGGGACATGGCGACAGCCAAGGCCAAGGACATCGTGAAACTGATGGTGGAAAGGGTCCGGAAAGGGAAATCCCTCGCCCCGATCACCGTTCCCGTGACCAAGCGCGCCCTAGTGATCGGTGGCGGCATCGCCGGCATCCAGGCGGCCCTCGACATCGCCGACGCCGGGCACAAGGTGGTGCTGGTCGAGCGTGAACCGTCCATCGGCGGCCACATGGCCCAGCTCTCCGAGACCTTCCCGACCCTCGACTGCTCCCAGTGCATCATGACCCCGAAGATGGTCGACGTGGCCAACCACCCGAACATCACCCTGTTCACCTACTCCGAGATCGAGAAGGTCGACGGCTACATCGGCAACTTCCAGGTGACCGTGAAGCACAAGGCGCGCTCGGTGGACGAGTCCAAGTGCACCGGCTGCGGCATCTGCATGACCAAGTGCCCGAAGAAGAAGATCCCCAACGAGTTCGACCAGGGGCACGGCATGCGCCCCGCCATCTACGTCCCCTTCCCGCAAGCGGTCCCCAACACGCCGGTGATCGACCGCGAGAACTGCACCATGTTCCAAAGCGGCAAATGCGGCGTCTGCGCCAAGGTCTGCGGGCCGGGCGCGGTGGACTACGAGCAGCAGGACACTTTCACCGTCGAGGACGTGGGCGCCATCGTGGTGGCCACCGGCTTCAAGCTCTACACCATCGACAGGAAACCCGAAGGGAGTCCCATCCAGGGGTACGGCGAATTCGGCTACGGCACCATTCCCGACATCATCGACGGCATGACCTTCGAGCGGCTCGCCTCCGCCTCCGGCCCTACCGGCGGCAAGATCCTGAGGCCCTCGGACGGCAAGGAGCCCAAGCAGGTAGTCTTCATCCAGTGCGTCGGCTCGCGCGCCAGGGAAAAAGGGATCTCCTACTGCTCCAAGGTCTGCTGCATGTACACGGCGAAGCACACCATGCTCTACCACCACAAGGTGCACGACGGGCAGGCCTACGTCTTCTTCATGGACGCGAGGACTCCGGGCAAGGGGTACGACGAGTTCTGGCGCCGCGCCGTCGAGGAAGAGGAAGCGGTCTACATCAGGGGGATGGTGTCCCGCATGTACCAGCGCGGCGACAAGATCGTGGTGATGGGAAGCGACATCCAGGTCGGCGTGCAGGTCGAGATCGAGGCCGATCTCGTGGTGCTGGCCACCGCGGTGCAGCCGCAGGACGGGGCCGATCTGCTGGCCCAGAAGCTCGGCATCTCCTATGACAAGTACAACTTCTACTCCGAGGCCCACGCCAAGCTGAAGCCGGTCGAGTGCGCCACCGCCGGGATCTATCTCGCCGGCGCCTGCCAGGGGCCGAAGGACATTCCGGACACGGTGAGCCAGGCCTCCGCCGCGGCGGCCAAGGTGATGACGCTGTTCGCCAAGGACAAGCTGGAGCGAGACCCGGTGGTCGCCAAGGTGAACGAAAAGTACTGCGTCGGCTGTTTCGCCTGCAAGAAGGTCTGCGCCTACGGCGCCATCGAGGAGAAGGAGATCCGGGATCGCCAGGGGAACCTGGTGAAGAAGGTCGCCTACGTGAACCCCGGTGTCTGCGGCGGCTGCGGCACCTGCCAGGCCACCTGCCCGTCCAAGTCCATCGAACTCGACGGCTACACCGACGAGCAGATCATGGCGATGATAGAGGCGCTGTAACGGCAGAAACCGTTCAAGGTTCAACGTTCAACGTTCGAGGGACGGCAACCTAAAACGGCTACTACACTGGTACAAGTCACCAAACACTCCGTTCCGTCAGGGCTTTAAAACCCGTTCAACGTTCTACGTTCAACGTTCGAGGGGCATGATCTGAAACGGCTACGGCACCGGTACAAGTCACCAAACACTCCGTTCCGTCAGGGCTATAAACGTGTCGAACGTTGAACCTTGAACGTTGAACCGATCTTGAGGTTTTCCATGCACGGTGAGCACATCAAGCACGATTTCGAACCGAAGATAGTCGCCTTCGTCTGCACCTGGTGCACCTACGCGGGGGCGGACCTCGCGGGCACCAGCCGGATGCAGTACCCGCCCAACGTCAGGGTGCTCAAGTTCCCCTGCACCGGGAGGATCGACCCGGTGTTCATCCTGCGCGCCTTCCAGAAGGGGGCGGACGGGGTGCTCGTTTCCGGGTGCCACCCGGGCGACTGCCACTACATGGCGGGCAACTTCCACGCCCGGCGCCGCTTCGCCGCGTTCCGCGCCCTGCTCGACTTCGTAGGCGTCGACCTGAACCGGCTCCAGTTCTCCTGGGTCTCGGCCGCCGAAGGGGGCAAGTGGGTCGACGTGGTGACCGAACTTACCGAACGGGTGCGCGCCATGGGGCCGATGCCGGAATTCAAGGAGCTCGAGCACGAGGAGCAGTGGTCCACCTTCGCCGAGGCTACGGTGGACAAGTCCGGCGCCATCAATACCCCGGAGCTCAAAGAGGCCTACGACAGCATCGGCTGATTGACTGGGTAGCCCCCCTCCCAACCTCCCCCCTCCGGGGGGAGGAGCAAGAAGAAGCGCCATAGTCCCCTCCCCCGGAGGGGGAGGGTTAGGGAGGGGGAGGTTTCCTTCCCAACCGACAAAACTTGCGTCCGGCATCTGCCGCGGCGCCAACGGACCAGACATGAACGCTAAAGCAAACAAAAACCACGTGACCAGCATCGAACCGGCTTACTACCAGGCGATTACCGAGGCCATCCGCAAGGAAGCGGCAAAGATCCTCAAGGATGAGACGGTGGTGGGCGTGGTGGGCTACCTCCCCGGCCGCCGCAAAGGGACCGCCAGCCCGGCACTGGTCACCACGGTGGAAGAGGCGGAAAAGCTCATCTTCTCCCCCGCCTGCGTCAACAACCTCTCGGTCTACCTCACCAAGGCCAAGAAAGGGGTGCTCAAGCAGGGCAAGGTCGGCATCGTCGCCAAGGGATGCGACATGCGCGCGCTGGCCGGCCTGATGACTGAATCGCAGCTCCAGCGCGAGGACCTCTTCATCATCGGCGTAGTCTGCCCCGGCGTGTACGGCTTCGGCGTTGAGCGCACCGGCACCCTTACCGACGCCAACATCGCCCGCAAGTGCCGGGAGTGCACGGTGCACATGCCGGAGGGGGCTGACGTCGCCGCCGGCACGCACACGGAACTTGCCGATCTGACACCGGAGGAAGCGCAGGAGTTGGCGCGCATCGAGGCGATGCCGCAGGCGGAGCGTTGGGCGTTCTGGAAGGAGCACTTCTCGCGCTGTATCCGCTGCATGGCCTGCCGCCAGGTCTGCCCCTTCTGCTACTGCGAGCAGTGCCTGTGCGACAAGAACCGGCCGCAGGCGGTGGAAAACTCACCCCGTCCCGCAGGCAACATGGCCTGGCACCTGGTGCGCGCCATGCATCTTGCCGGTCGCTGCGGCGGCTGCGCCGAGTGCGAGCGCGTCTGCCCGATGGACATCCCGCTCAACCTGCTGAACCGCCGCATGGCGCAAGAGCTGAAGGAGCTCTACGACTTCGAGGCCGGGCTCACGCCGGTGGATAAGGGGCCGCTGAACGAGTACAAGGAAAACGACGACCAGTCGTTTATCAAGTAGCCGCAACTGTCCCGGCCTCTGTCAGACTCCCCCTCGCCCTTTGGGAGAGGGTCGGGGTGAGGGCGAGGCGCCGGACGAGTTTAAGAACTCAGCAGCATTACAACAGTCAGCAGCGCCCTCACCCCTGCCCCTCTCCCGCTTGCGGACCGAAGCCCTGGTCTGCGAAGGTTCGGAGGGCGAGGGGGAAAGGCCAACAAAAGAGACAACCCTATGCCGCAGATCATTACGGAACAGAACCTTCGCAATCTGATCGACCTCCTGGTCAAGGAAGCCAAACTCGTGGTGGGCCCGAAGCTGTCCGGGTCGGTGGTGCTCTATGAACCGCTGACCGCAGGCGCCGACCTCACCCTCGACGCGCTGCCGCGCCGCTCCTCCAAGGAGCTGTTCTTCCCCATCTGCGAGGACATCCTCTCCTACAAGCGGGAAAACGGCGCCATGAAGGTAAAGGATGTGGACCGCTCCAAGTTCCCGGAGGCGGTCCTGATCGGCGCACCCCCCTGTGACGCCGGCTCCCCCGCCATCCTGGACGCGGTAATGTCCTGGGATTACAAGGACGAGTTCTACCTGGAGCGTCGCCGCAAGAGCACCATCGTCGGCATCGCCTGCACCAAGGGTGACGATGCCTGCTTCTGCCGCGCGGTCGGGCTGGCGCCGGATGCCGAGGCGGGGAGCGACCTGTTCCTGACCCCGCTCAAGGACGGCTCCTACGCCTGCAATGCGGTGACGGAAAAAGGTCAGGCCCTGGTGGCAGCGCACCAAAACCTGTTCGCGGAGGGGGCGGGCGCCGAGCCGAAACCCTTCGTCGACCAGGCCGTCGCCAAGCTCGACCTGGTCAAGATCAAGAAGTGGCTGGAAGAGCACTTCGAGAACCCGCTCTGGGAGAAGATCGCCGATATCTGCGTCGGCTGCGGCGCCTGCGCCTTCATCTGTCCGGCCTGCCACTGCTTCGACATCAACGACGAGGGGAGCACCGACGACGGCGTCAGGCGCAAGCACTGGGACGCCTGCGGTTTCGCCAAGTTCACCAACCACGCTTCCGGTCATAACCCGCGCGACGTACAGAACAAGCGCTACCGGAACCGGATCATGCACAAGTTCAAGTACTACGACGACAAGTTCGGCAAGACCCTTTGCACCGGCTGCGGCCGCTGCATCCGCGCCTGCCCGGTCGGCATCGACATCGCGGAAATCCTGGAGACCATCAACACCAAGCAAGACTAAAACGAACAGGGATAAAGGGGATAAAAGGGATAACAACAAAAGCCTGAGGTTTTATCCCCGGTATCCCTTTTATCCCTGTTAAACGCCTTATCGAGAGAAAATATCTATGTGCAAATCGGATAACATCTACCTCCCCAACCTCGCTACCATCGAAGCCATCGTCGACGAGACCCCGGACGTCAGGACGCTGCGCCTGGTCTTCCAGGACGAGCAGGTCCGGGAGAACTTCAGCTTCCGCGCCGGCCAGTTCGCCGAGTACTCTTCCTTCGGCTTCGGCGAATCGACCTTCTGCATCGCCTCGGCGCCGACCCGCAAGGGGTACATCGAGTGCTGCTTCAGGAGCGTGGGGCGGGTGACGGAGTCGCTGAGAAGGCTGGAAGTCGGCGACACCGTCGGCGTGCGCGGCCCCTACGGCAACTCCTTCCCGATCGAAGAGTTCTATGGCAAGAGCCTGGTTTTCATCGCCGGGGGCATCGCCCTGCCGCCGCTTAGGACCGTGATCTGGAACTGCCTGGACCTGCGCGACAAGTTCAAGGACATCACCATCGTCTACGGCGCCCGTTCCGAAGCGGACCTGGTCTACAAGCACGAGTTGAAGGAGTGGCAGGAGCGCGACGACGTGCGCCTGGTGAAGTGCGTGGACCCCGGCGGCGCCGGTCCGGACTTCGACGGCAAGGTAGGCTTCGTCCCCACCGTGCTGGAAGAGGCGGCGCCCAGCGCCGAGAACACCATCGCGCTGGTCTGCGGCCCGCCCATCATGATCAAGTTCACCCTCCCGGTCCTGGAGCGCCTCGGTTTCACCGACGACAACATCTACACCACGCTGGAGAACCGGATGAAGTGCGGCGTCGGCAAGTGCGGCCGCTGCAACGTCGGCAACGTCTACGTCTGCAAGGACGGCCCGGTCTTCACCGCCCGCCAGGTGAAGGCGATGTCGCAGGAGTTCTAGCTCTCTGTGTGAAGGGGACTGGCTCCGCAGGTGCCAGTCCCCTTTGCTTAAAAACGTCCCCCTCCCCTGCCCTCCCCCTCCCGGGGGGAGGGTTTTGTTTTTCATCCGCCTTTATCCCTTTCATCCCCTTCATCCCTGTTCAATTTGCTTGACCAAGTCCTCAAAATGAGAGAGTCTTTCCGCTTTGGCGCCGCCCTCACCCCGGCCCTCTCCCGATTTACGGACCGTAGCGCTTCGCGCGAAGGTTCGAGGGCGAGGGGAATGGACGAAATCTACGCCGCAGCAGGTAGTGCGATGCCGTACCTCCTCCTCACCCTGAGCGCCCTGATCTGGTCCGGGAACTTCGTGATCAGCCGGGCCATGAACAACGTCATCCCGCCTGCCGGCTTCGTGTTCTGGCGCTGGGTGGTGGCGCTCGTCGTGCTGCTGCCGGTGGTGCTGCCGCGCCTGCGCGAACAGTGGCCCATCGTCCGGGCCAACCTGCCGCTGGTCGGCATCTCCGGCCTGCTCGGCGTCACCCTGTTCAACTTCCTGATCTACACGGCCATGCACTGGACCACGGCCATTAACGCGGCGCTGGTCAACTCCGCCATCCCCATCTTCATCATCATGTTCGCGCGCATCTTCTACGGCCAGCGCGTCATGCTGCGCCAGCACGCCGGCATCGCCCTGTCCCTGGTCGGCGTCGCCGCCATCATCCTGCGCGGCGACCCGTCCCGCATCCTTACCCTGACCTTCAACCGCGGGGACCTGCTGGTGCTCCTCGCCGCCATCGCCTGGGGCCTTTATTCCGTGGCCATCAAGCGCTACCCGCAGGGGCTGAACCCGTTCGTGTTCCTGTTCTCCATGACCGTGTGCGGCCTGGTGTTGCTGATCCCGTTCTATGGGTACGAGATCGCCCGGGGGCACGTGATGACCTTCAACCTCCCCACCGTCCTCAGCGTCCTGTATGTCGGCGTCCTCGCCTCGGTGGTCGCCTTCACCGCCTGGAACCACGGCCTGCGCCAGGTGGGCCCGCACGTGGGCGGACAGTTCGTGCACCTGATGCCTGCCTTCAGCACCATCATGGCAGTCGCCTTCCTGGGCGAGCGGCTGCAGTCCTTCCACGTGGCCGGCATCGTGCTCATCTTCGCCGGCATCATCTGCGCGACCTACAAAGTCAAAGGCTAAAAAAGCAGTTACGCAAAGAACGCGAAGTATCCGCGAGGTACACAAAGAAAAGCGCTTTTGGGTTAAACCAAAAAGCTCTTTTCTCGGCGTGCTTCGCGGATACTTTCCTCTCCTCTTTGCGTAACCGCTTTTGACTTGGCTTCTGCCTTTCCGATTGTGAACCGCCCATTGTCGATCGTTCATTACCCCTGACTTTCCGTATACTTCCTTGCGCTTTTTCCCTGACAGCTGATATCGTATTCACTACGCTAAAACAGCTGCAACACACTCCCCTCCAAAAAAGGTGACCCAATGTTCGAAGTTGTAAGCAATGAGATTCTCGCGGAAAACCTCCACAAGATGGTGTTGGTCGCTCCCCGGATCGCCAAGGCCAGAAAGGCGGGCCAGTTCGTCATGGTCAGGCTGGCACAGGGCGAAGAGCGGATCCCGCTGACCATCGGCGACGCGGACCCGGCCGCCGGGACCATCACCCTGTTCATACAGGCCATCGGCGCCTCTACCCGGAAGATCGTCTCGACACCCGTCGGCGGCTTCATTCGTGACGTGGCCGGCCCGTTGGGCAAAGAGACCCACATCACCAACTGGGGTCGGGTCGCCTGCGTGGGGGGTGGCGTCGGCACTGCCGTTCTCTTCCCGCTGGTGAAGGCGCTGGCCGAGGCCGGCAACGAGATCACCACCATCATCGGCGGGCGCTCGGAGCGCTACGTGATCCTGGCGGACGAACTGGGTGCGCTGTCCAAGAACCTGCTGATCACCACCGAGGACGGCAGCCTGGGCTACAAGGGATTCGTCACCGGTCCTCTTTCCGAGATGATCGCCGACCCGGCCCGTGCGCCGCAGGCGGTCTTCGCCGTGGGCCCGGTCCCGATGATGAAGGCCGTCGCCAACCTGACCCGTGAGCCGGGCATCGAGACCATCGTGAGCCTCAACCCGATCATGATCGACGGCACCGGGATGTGCGGCGGCTGCCGCGTCCAGGTGGGCACCGAGACCAAGTTCGCCTGCGTGGACGGGCCCGAGTTCGACGCGCACTTGGTGGATTTCGACGGTCTCTCCGACCGCCTGACCAGCTATCGCAAGGAAGAGGCGGCAAGGCACGCAGCCGAGGGCTGCAAACTGGCTAAGGAGGTAGCAAAGTGAGCAACGACCTGTCCCCCAAAGAGAGGATGGCTATAGATAGGGTGCACATGCCGGAACTGCCGGCCGACGAGCGAAGCACCAATTTCGAAGAGGTGAACCTGGGGCTCTCCGCCGACCAGGCGCTTTCCGAGGCGCAGCGCTGTCTGCAGTGCAAGACCAGGAACTGCGTCGCCGGCTGCCCGGTCGGCGTCTCCATCCCGGAGTTCATCGACGCCCTGGCCTGCGACGACCTCCCCAAGGCCGCCCAGATCCTGCGCGGCGACAACGCCCTCCCCGCAGTCTGCGGCAGGGTCTGCCCCCAGGAAACCCAGTGCGAGGCCCTCTGCGTGCGCGGCAAGAAAGGCGACGCCGTCGCCATCGGCTACCTGGAGCGCTACGTGGCCGACTGGGCCATGCTGCACCCGGACCGCCTGCTCAAAGAGGCGAAGCCGGAACCGACCGGCAAATCTGTGGCCGTGGTCGGCTGCGGCCCCGCCGGGCTCACCGCGGCCGGTGAACTGGCACGTATGGGGCACCAGGTAACCATCTTCGAGGCCCTGCACGACACCGGCGGGGTGCTGCGCTACGGCATCCCGGAGTTCCGTCTCCCGAAGGAGATCATCGACCGCGAGGTGGCGGTCCTGGCCGAGTTGGGCGTGACCATCGAGTGCAACGTGATCATCGGCAAGACCCTGACCGTCGCCGAGCTGTCCGAGGACTATGACGCCGTCTTCATCGCCAACGGCGCGGGCCTTCCCACCATGCTCAACATCCCCGGGGAGAACCTGAAAGGCGTCTACGCCGCCAACGAATTCCTTACCCGCGTCAACCTCATGGAGGCCGGGCGCAAGGAAGACAGCGCGACGCCGATCCTGCAGCGGGACGAGGTAGCGGTCATCGGCGGCGGCAACACCGCCATGGACTGCGTCAGAACCGCCCGCAGGCTGGGCGCCAAGCGCGCCATGATCATCTACCGCCGCGGCGAGGCCGAGATGCCGGCCAGGATCGAGGAGATCAAGCACGCCAAGGAGGAAGGTGTCGAGTTCGTCATGCTCACCGCCCCCATCGCCATCGTCGGCACCGAGGACGGCTGGGTCTCGGCGCTGCGCTGCCAGAAGATGGAGCTGGGCCCGGCGGACGATTCCGGCCGCCGCCGTCCGCAGCCGGTTGCCGGGTCGGAGTTCGACATCCCGGCGGGCATCGTGATCAACGCGGTCGGCACCAACGCCAACCCGCTGCTTACCGCCACCGCGCCTGATCTGAAGCTGAACAAGTGGGGCAACGTCGTGGCCGACGAAGAGGGTCAGACCAGCATCCCCGGCGTCTTTGCCGGCGGCGATATCGTCAGGGGCGGGGCGACGGTCATCCTGGCCATGGGGGACGGCAAGCGCGCCGCAGCCGCCATCAACGAGTACCTGAAGCGCTGATACCGGCGCAGATGATGTGAAACAACGAGGGGGGCCGCAAGGCCCCCCTTTCTTGTATCCAATAGTCCCCTCTCCCTCTGGGAGAGGGTGCCCGGAGGGCGGGTGAGGGAGGTTGCTCGCGCCAATCCCCTCACCCTAACCCTCTCCCAAAGGGAGAGGGGACTTTGAGCGTCTGTGGCGGTTGATTGCGCCTGATCCAAATTCGCCCGTCAAGACAGTGCTTGAAATGTTGGCTAAGGCCGAAAGGAGCGTTCCGCGAGAGGGACAGGCACCTGACGGAGCCAGTCCCTTTTGCATCCACCCTCCCCCATCGGGTTGACAGCCCGCCTCCGTTAAGTACCTTTTAATGGTTTGCCAATCCACCGCTGACTGGAGGCCACATGAAAAGGATGCTTTTGCTGCTCGTGCCGCTTTGCCTCTGCCACTCCGCATTTGCCGCCGACGACCTGACGTCGCGCGCCAACAAGCTGTTCAAGCCGATCCCGACCAAGGCCCCTCCCCTCAAGGGGAATCCGGCCACGGCGGCGAAGCTCGAACTGGGCAAGAAGCTGTTTTTCGATCCGCGCCTTTCCTCCTCGCAACTGATCAGCTGCAACACCTGCCACAACGTGGGCCTGGGCGGAGCCGACCTCCAGGAGACTTCGACGGGACACGGCTGGCAGAAGGGACCGCGCAACTCCCCCACCGTGTTCAACGCGGTCTTCGACGCGGCACAGTTCTGGGACGGCCGGGCCAAGGACCTGCAGACCCAGGCCAAGGGGCCGGTGCAGGCGGCGGTAGAAATGAACAGCAACCCGGAACTGGTGGTGAAGACCCTGAAGAGCATCCCGGGCTACGCGCCGCTGTTCAAGGCCGCCTTCCCCCGCGCCGCCGACCCCATCGGTTTCGACAACATGGCCAAAGCCATCGAGGTCTTCGAGGCGACCCTGCTCACCCCGGACTCCCCGTTCGACCGCTTCCTAAAGGGTGACGCGGCCGCCTTGAGCGCCAGAGAAAAACGGGGACTGCGCATCTTCATGGACAAGGGGTGCGCCCCGTGCCATGCCGGCACCAACGTGGGAGGCGCAGACTACTACCCCTTCGGCGTCAGGGAGGCGCCGACTACCGAGATCCGCCCCGCCGGCGATACCGGCCGTTTCATGGTCACCAACACCGAAAGCGACCGCTACGTCTTCAAGGCTCCTTCGCTGCGCAATGTTGCCGTTACCCAGCCCTATTTCCATTCGGGCAAGGTCTGGAAGCTCCGTGACGCGGTGACGGTGATGGGCTCTGCCCAGTTGGGGGTGAAGCTGAAGGACGGCGAAGTGGAGGACACGGTGGCATTTCTGAAGGCGCTGACCGGGAAGCAGCCGAGGCTTTCCTACCCGCTGCTGCCGGGAAGTTCCGATGAGACGCCCCACCCTCAGCTCAAGTGAGGGGGGGGCGCGGGTGATGCGGGTTTTATGGTGACGGGTCAGGATCGACCTGGCCCAGCACCTGCTTGAGGGACACCAGGTCGTAGGGCTTCTGGATGAACCGGGCGCCCTGGTGTCCCGACAGGCGCCTCGCCTCTTCTGCCGCGCTGAAACCGCTGGAGAGCACGATGCGCACGTCGGGCCGGATGCTGCGCAGATGCTCCGCGGCGGTCATGCCGTCCATCTGGGGCATGGAGAGGTCCATGATCACCACCCCGATCTCGTCGGCATGTTCACGGAACAGCGCCACTGCCTCGGGGCCGTCCGAGGCGACCATGGTGCGGTAGCCCAGCCCGCGCAGCATGGCCCGACACACCAGGCGCACCATCTCCTCGTCGTCCACGATCAGTACCATCGCCCCCTCGGGCTCATGCTCTCCCGCCACGGCTGAGGTTGCGGCGCCGCTGGCAGCAAGCTCCGTGACATCTCCCTGCTTTGCCACGGCCCGTTCCAGTACGCTGCCCCGTGCGACCGGCTTCCCCTGCTCCGCCTGCGCCACCTCGACCGCGCTTTCGCCGGCTGGGACAGCAAGCGGGAAAAGGACCTGCACCCTGGTGCCGCCCCCCGGTTCGCTATGCACGAAGATGGCGCCTCCGTGCCCCCTGACGATCCCCTGCACCGCGGACAGCCCCAGTCCCCTTCCGGTGAACTTGGTGGAGAAGAAGGGATCGAACATGCGCTCGCGGGTGGCGTGGTCCATGCCGCAGCCGTTGTCCGCGACGTCTACGGAGAGGAACCTCCCCGGCTGCGGCTTTTGCTCCAGGCGGCTTTGGGCCAGCTGCAACACGCCGAAGTCGCTCAGCCCGGTTGCCACGGTTATCGTTCCCCCCTCCCCCGCCGCCTCGATGGCGTTGGTGACCAGGTTCACGATGACCTGCTGTATCTGCCCCGGGTCCGCCTCCAGGAGCGGGAGCCCCGGCTGCAACTGGACCGCAAACGTCGCCCCCTTGCGCAGCGACGCCTTCATCAGCTCCACGTTCTCCCCCACCAGCCGGTTCAGGTCCACCAGCTTGACGCTGTACCCCCCCTTGCCGGAGTACGCCAGCATCTGCCTGGTGAGGTCCCCTGCCCTCTTGATGGCTTGGTACGCGTTCTCCAGGTATTTGATCGCCGGGCTCTCCGGCTCCACCACGTGACGCACCAGTTCCAGGTTGCCGCCGATGGCCATGAGCAGGTTGTTGAAGTCGTGGGCGATGCCGCCGGCCAGCACGCCGAGGCTCTCCAGCTTCTGGGTGTGGAGCAGCTGCCGCTCCAGTTCCCCCCGTTCCAGCTCCGCCTGCCGCTTGTGGGTGATGTCCTCGCCGGAGCACAACACCCCCTGGATGTTCCCTTCCTCGTCCCGCATCAGGATGTTGTGCCAGGAGATGAGCCGTTCCCCCTTGTCGCGGGTCAGGATCCGGTTCTCGTAGAATTCCAGGAGTTGCTGTTCCCCGCGCATCAGGGCTTCGAACACCTCGCGGATCTCCTTCTTATTTTCGTGGGGGACGAAGTTGTCGAACCAGTCCAGCCCCAGCGGCTCTCCCGGGGCCATCCCCAAAAGCTGCGCTCCCGCCCTGTTGATCATCCTGATGCATCCGTCGCTTCCCAGCAGGAGCAACATGACGCCGGCCAGGTCCAGGTAGCGCCGGGCGTTCTCTTTCTCCTGGCGCAGTTCGCGGGTCCTGTCGGCGACCTCCCGCTCCAGGTCCTGGTGCGAGTTCTCGATGCGCCGCGCCATGCTGTTGAAGGCGCTGGCAAGATCCGCGATCTCCTGCGGCACCCCGCTCTTCGCCTCCGTGCGCGCCGACAGGTTGCCGCGCTCCAGGGCCAGCACGGTATTCCTCAGCTCCCGGATCGGACCTGCCACCCGTCCTCCCCCCCAACCGGCCAGGACCAGCGCGATGGCGATCATGGCCAGCCCGAACAGCGCGGCACGGGCCGTGGTGGAGAACAGGGGTGCAAAGGCCTTTTGCTGGTCCATCGCGACCGCGATCCCCCACCCCTGCGCCACCCCCAGCGGCACGTAACGGTACGCGGAGAGGATCGCGCGCCCGTCGGGCAGGGCTTCCAGCCGGGACGACTCGGTCATGGTCATCGCCTGCCGTGACAGTCGCGCCAGCAGCGGGTCCTGTGCCGCCAGTTCCGGTGTGCGTTCCGGCACCGAGGCGAGCAGCTCCCCCTGCGCCCCCACCAGGATCATCTGGTTCCCTTCGGCATCGGCCACTCCCGGCAGCAGCGCCAGCGCCTCCAGGCTCTGTTGCGGCCTGGTAACGCTGACCAGGACCGCCAGCACCTGTCCCGTTTCCCGCCCGACCCGGTCCCGGATGACAACCTGCCGTGAGACCAGGATGACGGGGTGACCGTCTCCCCAGGCGGTACCGATCTGCTCTGCGGCCCCCACGGCGAAAGCGGCGTCCAGGAACTCGCGGTAACGGTAGCGGTTCCCCACCTGGTCCGGCTCGCTGGCGGCGATGATCTTCCGGTCCGGCGCTATCAGCGCCAGGTTGTCATAGCACTCGGGGACGGTCCGCTTCAGGGTGGCCAGATGCTGGCACAGGAACCGGACCCGGTCTTCCGGAGGGATCGCCGACGCCGCCTGCTGGTCCAGCAGGGCCGCGGTCGCGCCGACAAAATCGTTGGAGTTGGCCACCACCGCCAGTTCGGTACGGCGCGAGGCGAGCCAGGTGAGGATGGACTGCTTCTTCTGGTCGGCGGCGTTTTCCAGGGCGCGGACGATCTCCGCCTCCTTGAGCCCGTGAATTCCCTCGATCCCCAGCCAGGGTGTCCCGTACACCAGTACCAGGATCAGGGCGCCGCACCCCAGCAGCGACAGGACGCTGAAATAGGCTATGATGCGCTCCCGGATACCGGTCCGCCTCCCCTGTCCCCCGGCCGGCGCGCTCATGGCCGGTACTCGAACTCGCCCAGCCGGTAGCGCTGGGGGGACTTCAATACCTGCTGCAGCCCGTCATAGGCAAAGGCTTGCTCCACCCGCTGGTAGGCCGCGTCCTGCGGCAGCTTCCCCAGGCGCTTCAGAAAGTCGAACTCGCCCTTCAGGGGGAGGTGTCCCGGGAGCCGGACGATTACAGGCGCCGCCGGAACATCCAGGATCTCGCGGCGCGTGATCTCCACCACCTGGGTTTGGGTCAGTTTTCCCTGGCGCGGGCTGAGCGCTGCGCCCTCCTTTTCCGTCCAGAGCGCCGCCTGGTGCAAGTTCGCGTTGCTCTTGCGCATCCAGTTCAGGGCGCGCGCCATGGCGGCCGACAGGGCCAGCGCAGCCTGCGGATCGTTGCGCACCAGCTTCCCCGAGATCACCAGGAAGTCGCTGCTCGCACCCCGGAACAGCACCCGCCCCTCCGTGTTCCTGGTCAGCGCCAGCGTCGGAGCCGGCTCCCACGCCGAGAAGGCATCCACCCTGCCCGCCTCGAGGGCCGCTGGCATGGCGTCGATGTCCATCGGCACCAGCCTGACATCCCGCTCGCTGAGGCCGACGCTCGCCAGGGCCTGCAGCAGGGTGTGGTGCGCCGACGATCCCTCCGCGTACGCCACCCGTTTTCTTTTCAACTGAGCCAGCAGCGCCACGTTGCGCCCCACCACGGAGGTGAAGGTCTTCTTGGCCACCCCCACCACGCAGATCTCCGACTGCATCGCCATCCTGATGGCGGGCATGTCGCCCACGATGGCCGCGCTCAGCGAGCTGCCCATGAGCGGGACCATGTCGCTCCCCTTGCGGAAGGGGACGAATTTCAGGAGGTAGCCCGACGCCTCCAGTTCCCGCTTCAGGATGGCGTCGTGCCCCAGCGCAGCACCGATCATGGCCGCAGGGTATCCGAGGGGCTGCACGCCGACTTCGATCACGGCCGGGTGGCCGGCAGGGGAGGGGGCCGCGTCGGCCTGGCCCGACGGCATGAGGACCAGGAAGAACAGAATGAGGATGTGACAACGTACTGTGAACAGCATGACAGCGCTCTCTTAAAACAGGCTGCGGCCAATCAGGCTTCGTCTTCGACCAGGCACCGTGCGGGTCAAGTCAGTGAAGGGAGGTCCGAAACAGGGCGTAAATCTGGTTCACGTATCGGCTAATTAAGAGAGCACTTGAGGGTTTAAGTTGAGGCGCCGGCGCAAAGGGAAAGGGCGGGGGTGAGGGTGGCACAAGCAACGCCGCCTCCCGGCAGGAAAGCGGCGTTTTCGGTCGCGGTTACATGAAGTGCCAGATCAGGCCCAGGTCGTAGGAGGTTTCCCGGACCTTGGACCCGAAGGTGAAGGTGCCGCTGGAGTCGGTCTCGCCGGTGCTCTTGTCGAGGGCGCACATCCCGCCGATGTGGCCTTCGAACCTGGTGGAGAACTGGTATCCGACACCGAAGGTAAAATGGTGCTCGGCGATGGCGGGAAAGCCGATCATGCGCAGGTACTCGTAGGAAAGTGTCGGCAGCGTGTTGCCCTGGACCCTGCTGGTCCCTGCGGCATCGAATCCCTGGTGCAGACGGACCGGGCTCTTGCCGTAGTTGTACCCCAGGCGCAGGGTGAGGCCCTCGGGATCCTTGTACTGCACTCCCAGGGCGTAGACCCACTGGTTCTTCCAGTCGAAATCCTTGTACCCATCGGCATCCTGCCAGTTGAGCCACTTCACATCGGTTTCGACCAGGAGCTCTTGGGTGGGTCGCCAGGCGACACCCGCTGAGGCGGTCCGCGGCGACTCCATGCTCAACTCCCGCTTCTGCAGACCGCTGCCGAAGTCGGTGACGTTTTGGTGCGAGATCTTTTCGGGGGTGGTGTAACTCGCCCCGAGCGAGAAGGAGCCGACGCGATACAGCGCCCCGAACTGCGCTCCGAAGCCGTAGTTGTGCGCGGTCCCCTGGCCTAGGTCGAGCGAACCGTAGAGCAGGTGCAGCGACGTGCCGATGGAAAAGTCAGGTGTCACCAGGAAGGCGATGTTGGGCGCGAACTTGAGGATCTGCAGCTGGGTGTAGATGTCCCCCTCGCTGCCGGGATTGCCCTGGTTCAGGTCGATCCCCTTGTTGCGGTAATCGACCCCCATGCCGGTGATGCCGAACATGCCCAGTCCGAAGCGCAGCCGGTCACTGATGGGGGTGATCATGCCGACCGCCGGAATGACGAAGGGCTTCATCTGGCTCTCGGCAGTGGTGCTGTTGGGGCCGACCCTTACCGTGGCCTTGACGGAGGGGTCGTAGATGGTGGAGGCGAAAACGAACTCGCTTCCCGGGCAGTAGGGGCCCATGCAGACCGCGGCGGGGTTGGCGAAAATGGCGCTGATGGCATCCTGCGGCGCCGCGACGCCGGCGCCGCCCATGGCACGGGAAGCCGGCGCCACGCCGATCAGGGTGTCTCCGTTGGTTGCCTGGGCTTCGGGTAAGGAAAAGGAAAGTACCAGTGCTGCCGCCGCTGCCAGAACCGCTTTCTTTGCCATAAGACCGCCTCAATTAATTAGACTTAGGCAGCCTTATAGCACTTTTCTTACAGAGAGTAAATCATCCATTTATTCGTATACAGCAGCACAAGACCGGATAGTATCGGCGGACCGTTACAGCCAACCCTTGCGCTTGAAGTACCAGTAGGGCGCGAACCCGGAGATGATCATCAGCAGCAGGGCCCAGGGATAGCCGAGTCCCATCTTCAGTTCGGGCATCACCTCGAAGTTCATACCGTAGATGCTCGCCACCAGGGTAGGGGGGAGGAACACCACCGCCGCGATGGAGAAGATCTTGATGATCTGGTTCTGCTCGATGTTGATGAAGCCCTGGGTGGAGTCCATCAGGAAGTTGATCTTGTCGAACAGGAAGGTGGTGTGCGACATCAGGGTCTCGACGTCGCGCGCGATCTCCCTCAGGGTCTCGGACTGGTCGGTGCGATCGCGCAGGTGGCGCAAGAGGAACGAGATGTCCCGCTGGGTATCCATCAGGCAGAGACGGATCTTACCGTTGCTGTCCTCCAGGCGGGCCAGCTTGCCGATGGCGTCCTCGAGTTCGGACTTGTCGTCTTCGAGCACCATGTGGCTCACCCCTTCGAGCTGGCGGTGGATGTCCTCCAGGGTGTCCGCGTGGTTCTCCACCTTCTGGTCCAGCAGGGTGACCAGGAGCTCGGCCGGCGAGCGGCACTCGACGTGGCCCCGGCGGGCACGCATGCGCAACAGGCGGAAGTCGGCGAGATCACCCTCGCGGATGGTGATCAGGTGGTTTTGCTGCAGGATGCAGGCGACGGTGAGCGTCATGTGACGCCCTTCGCTCTGGGAAAGGAACAGCGGGTGCACGTGAATGCCGGCCGAGTCCACGAAGCAGCGGGCCGAGATCTCGATCTCGTCGACCTCGTCCGACTCCGGGATGTCGGTATGCAACAGCAGCTCGAGGAGATCCCTCTCGTCGTCGTCCGGTTCGTGCGCGTCGATCCAGTCGGCCTTGAGGATCTGGTTCGGGAGGTCTTCCTTCTGGAAGTCCATCTCCTTGATGAGCCCGTTGTCTATCTTGAAAAGCCTAAGCATGGTGCGCTCCTGCAGATCCGGCGCCGCGAGCCGGCCGCGGCAAAACGGCGCCGGATCCCAATACGGGGTCAAACAAGAAGGGCGGCCTCATCGGCCGCCCTTGTCTGTGGTCCTGAATTATTTCTGCGTCAGACGGTGCACGCAGTCGACCATGAAGATCGCGTTTTCCGGCGGAACGGTGGGGAGGATGCCGTGGCCCAGGTTGAAGATGAGGCCCGGTCTGCCGGCGTTCTCGTCCAGCACGCGCTTCACTTCGCGCTCGATGATCTCCTTGGGAGCGAAGAGCACGGTCGGGTCGAGGTTGCCCTGTACCGCCATGTCGCCCAGGATGTCGCGGGCCTTGCCCAGGTTCACGTGCCAGTCGAGGCCCATGACGTCGCCGCCGGCCTGCTTGACGATCTCCAGCATGGTGCCGGCGCCCTTGACGAAGTGGATCACGGGGACGTTGGTGCGGTTCAGGCCGTTGATGAGGCGCTGGGTGTAGGGGAGGACGTAGCGCTCGTAGTCGGACGGGGAGAGCATGCCGCCCCAGGTGTCGAAGATCTGGATGGCCTGCGCGCCGGCAGCGATCTGGGCGTTCAGGTACTCCATGTCCATGGTGGTGATCTTGTCCATGAGGGCCGCGTAGATCTCCGGCTCGGCGTACATCATCTTCTTCAGGGCGGCGAAGTCCTTGGACCCCTTGCCTTCCACCATGTAGCAGGCGAGGGTGAAGGGGGCGCCGCCGAAGCCGATCAGGGGCACCTTGGCAGCCAGCTCTTTGCGGAGCAGCTTGACGGCGTCCAGCACGTAGGGGACGTCGGTCTCCATTTTCGGGATCTTGAGCGCCTCGACGTCGGCCATGGTGCGGATCGGCTTGGCGAAGACCGGGCCCGGGGTGAAGTCGAGTTCCATGCCCATCGGCTCGATCGGGGTGAGGATGTCGGAGAAGAGGATGGCGGCGTCGACGCCCAGGATGTCCACCGGCTGGACGGTTACTTCAGTGGCGAGTTCCGGGGTCTTGCACAGTTCCAGGAAGGTGCATTTGGAACGGACGCGCATGTAATCGGGGAGGTAACGGCCAGCCTGGCGCATAAGCCATACCGGCACTCGGTCAACCGGCTTACCCCAACAAGCGTCTAAAAAACGAGTATTCATAGTAATCCTCCTGGGTGAAATTTATTGAATTCAAACCGACCCCCTCTCTCTTCGGGAGAGGGTGGCCGAAGGCCGGGTGAGGGAGATGCCTGCTGCCTGCACCGCCGCTTCGTTGCAACGCCCTCACCCTGTCCCTCTCCCGGAGGGAGAGGGGACGCAGTAGGGTAGGGGGCTTGGACTGATTAACAACCTGTTCCGCTGAAAGTCCCCCTTGTCAAAGGGGGATTTAGGGGGATTTGCTTTTCGGCGGGAGAATCAAATCCCCCCCGGCCCCCCTTCGCAAAGGGGGGGGAGTCATATAGGGGTTCAACGTAGAACGTAGAACGTAGAACATTGAACGTTGAACGGCCGTTAGTCCTTCTGCTTTCTCTGCACCTTGATCGGCACGTAGTTGCAGAACGGTTCTTCTTCCATGTAGTCGCCGTACACCGCATCGGCGCGGGCGCGGCAGCCGCCGCAGACGTTCAGGTACTCGCACTCGCCGCACTTCCCCTTGTAGGCTTTGAAGTCGCGCAGATCCTTGAAGATCTCGGAGTTCTCCCACAGCTCCTTGAAGGGGGTTTCCTTCACGTTGCCCGCGGTCCTGTGGAAGTAGGAGCACGGCTTCAGGTTCCCGAAGCAGTCGATGAGGCAGATGGTCTGCGCGGCGATGCACCCCTTGCCGCCGCCGGTGGAGAAGGTGAGCGAGCGGCGCTCGAACTTCTCCCCTTCGGCCTTGGCCTTCTGCGGCACGATGCGGTAGTAGTGCGGCGCGCAGGTGGGACGCATGAGGATGTCGTCCTCCATCTTCTCCTGGTGGTAGTGCCAGTCGAGGATCTCCTCGTAGTCTTCCTTGGAGATCAGCTCGCTCATGATCTCCTCGCCGCGACCGGTCGGGACGATCATGAACATGTACCAGGCGGTGGCGCCGATGGACTTGGCCACCTTGAAGGTGTTGGCGATGTCGGTCTGGTTCCTCTTGGTGAAGGAGGAGTTGATCAGGAACTTCTGGCCGTGCTTTCTGAACAGCTCGGCGGCGCGCATGACCCCCTCGAAGGAGCCCGGGCACTGGCGGAAATTGTCGTGGACCTCGGCGCAGGAGCCGTCCAGGGAGAGCGACACCATCTTGATGTCGGCCTTTTTCATCTTTTCGCAGACCTCGTCGGTAACCAGCGAACCGTTGGTGGCCATGCACATCCTGAGGCCGAGCGAGGTGCCGTACTCGGCCAGTTCGAAGATATCCGGCCTCATCAGCGGCTCACCGCCGGAGAGGACCACGACCGGCTTGGAGAAATCGGCGATTTCCTTCAAGAGCTTCTTCCCTTCCTCGGTGGTGAAGTCACCTTCCGAAGAAGTCATCTCGGACGAGCAGCGGCAGTGCACGCATTTGAGGTTGCAGCGCTGGGTGGTTTCCCAGGCGATCCATTTGGGTACGAACTCTTCGGCCATGGTATCTCCAATAGTTACCCTGGAAAGCGTTGCGATGCGGCGGGGGGCTAATCGACTCGGGCAGGGAACGAATTCACGCCAAAAACGGTCGGCTCTGCGACAAGGTACGCTCGGTTTGCCGGCTTCGCGACACGGCGTCCGAAGGGGGCATCCAGGAGGTAAAAAGTTTACTGCAAACTTTACTATGAATGACTGCGGAAACTCAAGAAGAATCGCTTATTCCGCCATCTTGCGATTGAAGGTGTATACGGCGACGGTGAAACAGACAGCAGCGGTCAAGACCAGGTTCACCAGGTACTGCGACGGGATGGTTCCTGTGAGCAGTGCGTCGCGCGCTCCTTCGAATACTGCGGTGGTGGGGAGAAGCTGTATCAGCGGCAGGATGGATGAGGGGTAGGATGAAAGCGGGAAGAAGATACCCGCCATGAAGATGAGCGGCACTATGACTACCGACTGCACCCGGCCGATGTTTTCCGGCTTGTCTATGACAGTGCCGCAGATGGTGCCGAGGCAGGAAAAGGTCATCGATGACAGTGCGATGCACAAAAGGTACATGGGCAGGTTGGTGTAGTCGATGCGGAAGGGGGTGAGGGCGAGGATGACCAGGAAGACCACCGTCCCCTTGACCGCGCCCTGGGAGAAGCCGGAGAAGATCTTGCCGACGACGATGTCGTACACGGTGACCGGGGTGACCCGGTACTCCTCGATGGTGCGCTGCACCTTGCGGTGGAACCACATGCTCCAGGAACTCTCGTCGAAGGCCGCGTTGACCGCCGTCATCGAGATGAGGCCCGGAGCGATGAAGAGAGGGTAGGGGACGCCGTTCACGTCGGTGATGTACCCCTTGAGCCCGAAGCCGAAGGCGAGGTAGAGGGTAAGCGGGTAGGCGATCACGGAGACCAGCTCCGACACGAGGCTGCGCCTCATGACCCGCATGTCCCTGCCCCAGATGGAAAAAGCGCCTCTGAACACCGACACCTCCGTTCAACGTTCAACGTTCAACGTTTCGCGCCCTTGGCGCGGCCCTCAGAAACGAGCAACCGTGCCGTCACGATACCGCAGCACCTGGGAAGGAAATCAGGCTTCAAACATCCAACGTTGAACGTTGAACGGCCTTTTATTCCCTGACCTTCTCCCCCGTCAGCGAGATGAACACGTCCTCCAGGCTGGGCTCCTTGAGACAGATGCGCCGGATGTCGGAGCCGGAGAGGTGGTCCATGAGCGGTTTTATCGATTCTTCGTCGGCCAGGGTGATCTGGAACAGGCTCCCCTCGCGCTCCACCCCCTTGACGAAAGGTAGCCCGGCCAGCACCCCCTGGTAGCGGTCGGCGTCGTTGCGGAACTCGACCTGGTAGGTGTGGGCCCGGGAGAAGGCGTCTTTCAACTGGGAGGCGGTGCCGTCGGCGAGACACCTGCCGTGATCCATGATCATGATCCGGTCGCACAGGGCATCGGCCTCGTCCATGTAGTGGGTGGTCAGAAAGACGGTCATGGTCCGGCGCAGGCCGCGGATGTGATCCCAGAGGGAGCGCCGGGATTGCGGGTCCAGGCCGGTGGTGGGCTCGTCGAGGAAGAGGACCCGCGGCTCGTGCACCAGGGCGCGCGCCACGACCAGGCGGCGCTGCATCCCGCCGGAAAAGGTGTCGGGAAAGTCGTGTTGGCGGCCGGCGAGCCCGGTCATCTCCAACAGCTCGTCGATGCGCGGGTTATAGGCGGCGGGGCGCATGCCGTGCAGCCTCGCGTGCAGGGCCAGGTTCTCGCGCGCGGTCAGGTAGCGGTCCAGGTTGTTTTCCTGGGGCACCACCCCGATCATCCGGCGCACCTCTTTGCCCGCCGTGAGGACGCTGTGCCCCTCAACGAAGGCGTCGCCGAGGGTAGGGCGCATCAGGGTGGTGAGGATCTTGATCAGGGTGGTCTTGCCGGCGCCGTTGGGCCCCAAGAGCCCGAAGACGGTGCCGCGCTGCACCTGCAGCGAGAAGGCGTCCACCGCCGTGAAGCCGTCGTAGCTCTTGGTGATGTCATGCAGCGTGATGGCGTCGGTCATGACTTCCCCTAACGGCAATAAAACCGATTAACAGGGATAAAGGGGATAAAAGGGATAAAAAACTACCGGGACTGGCTCCGCCAGGTGCCGGTCCCCTTTACATTGCTTGAGGGGTTATCGGGTGTTATCCCCTATATCCCCTTCATCCCTGTTATTTCTGCAGTGGGAACAGCAGCGAGAAGGTGCTGCCACCGCCTGCGGCCTCTTCCACCCAGACCACCCCCTCGTGGGCGTCCATGATGCCGCGCACGATGGAGAGGCCCAGCCCCGATCCCTTGGACATGAAGGCGGTGTCACCGGAGGAGTGGTGCCCGATATCCCCGACACCGTAGAACTTGTCGAAGATCCTGACCCGCTCGTCCACGGGAATCCCGATGCCGTTGTCGCTGACCTGCAACAGGTAGTAGCTCTGGGCGGTGGCGATGTTGTTCGGGAACGCCGAGTAGAACTGGCGCAGGGTCGGAGTCAGTTCCTTGAGCCGCGCATGCTTCAGCACCCGCCCGGTGAGCCGTACCTCGCCGCCGTCGTTGGTGAACTTGATGGCGTTTTCCAGAAGGTTGCGGATGGCGAGCGTGACGAACCCCTCGTCGACCGGTACGTCGGCCTCGTCTCCGCCGATAGTCACCGTGATGTGCCGCTCGGAGAGCGGCAGCACGAACAGGTTGTGCACCTCGCGGCAGACGTGCATCAGGTTGGCCGGCTTCTTCTGGGCCAGCGGCCCCTGGGCCTCGATCCTGGAGATGGAAAGGAGATCCTCGACCAGCTTTCTCAGCTGCACCGTCCCCTCGTACACCGAGGCGAGGATGCTGTGCTGCTCCGGCGTCATTGGGATCCCGGAATACTTCAGCAGAAACTCCGCCCCTCCCATGATGGAGGTGATCGGCGTCTTCAACTCGTGCGAGGCGATACCGATGAAGTTGTTCTTGGCCGTGTTGAGCCGTCCCAATTCGATGTTGGCCCGCTTCACCTTCTGCAGGTTTTCCTTGAGCTCCATCTTGCTCTTGTAGAGCTCCTCGGCCTTCTCCTTCATCTTGTCGTAGAGGCTGTAGTTGTCGATGAGGACGGCGAGCTGGCCGGCGATGGAGCAGAGCAGGAACACGTCGCGGTCGCTGTAGCTGTGCCCCGACAGCGTCCCCACCGTCATCACCCCCATCACTTCCTGGCCTATCTTCAGGGGGACCGTGCACCAGGAGTGCAGCCCCATGGCGATGGCCCCCTTTTTCGCCTTTTCGGGGAAGCGCGCATCCGGCTCCTCCCCCAGAAACGGCCGCCCGCTCTGCGCCAGCCGGTTCCACTCCTCATCGGGGGGTAGCGACTTCATCGCCTTCTCGAAGGCGGGGGAGAGCCCCAGCGAGGCGCGCATCCTCAGGCGCTCCCCCTCGAAGAGATGGATGCAGGAGAAGTCCATCTGCAGCATGTTGTGCAGCTGGAACAGGAGGTCGCCCATCACCTTCTCCACCCCCTTGGTGTACTGCAGGCGGAAGGCGACGGCGTACAGGGTGAGCAGTTCCCGGTCGCTGGTACGTTTCTCTTCTTCGACCTCGCGCCGCTTGGTGATGTCCTTGATGATGTGGACGAAGCCGCGGTCGTTCCCTTCGATGCGCATGGGATAGCTGGTCACGTTGTACCAGCCGCTCAGGTTGGGAAAGCGCACGTCCTCGTCGGCTTCTCCCTGGCTGTGCAGGAAGCGGAATACCGCCCCCTCGGGCTGCTCCGCCCCGAAGAAGATCTCATCGATGCGCTTGCCGAGTACGGCGTCGTAGCCCCCGGGGAAGTAGGAGGTCACCCGGCCGTTGCAGCGGGAGATGACCCCTTCGGCGTCGGTGATGATGATCAGGTCGGAGACGGCGTCGAACACCGACTCCCACTCCGCCTTGCCGCGGCGCACCTTGTCCTGCGTCTGCCGGTGCGTACGGCGTTCCGCCGCTTCGCGCAGTTCGCGTTCCACCACCGGCACCAGCCGGGTGAGGTTTCCCTTCATCAGGTAGTCGCTGGCCCCGGATTTCATGGCGGCGACGGCGAGGTCCTCGCCGATCTTGCCCGAGACGATGATGAAAGGGAGGTCCTGGCCGCTTTCGTGCAGCACCTGCAGCGCGCCCAGGGCGTCGAAGGAGGGCATGCTGTAATCGGAGATCACGACGTCCCAGCTGACCGCTTCCAGTGCGCGCCGCATCCCCTCGGCGGTCTCCACCCTCTGGTGCTCCAGCTTGTACCCGCCGCGCATCAGTTCGCGGACCAGAAGCAGGCTGTCTTCCTGGGAATCCTCGACCAGCAGAACTTTGAGCTCTTTGGAAACCATGGTTAGCCCGATTGACAATTGACTGCCTCACGTCCCAGCGTGAAATAGAAGGTGGCCCCCTGGCCGGGTGCGCTCTCGGCCCAGATCCTGCCGCCGTGGCGGGTCACGATGCGCTGGGCGATGGCCAGCCCGACGCCGCTCCCCTCGAACTCGTCGGCACGATGCAGCCTGTGGAACACCGTGAACAGCTTCTCGGCGTAGGTCATGTCAAAACCCGCGCCGTTGTCGCTGACGAAGTAGACCGGCTGCCCAGCCTCCTGCCTGACCCCGAAACGGATCCGTGCCCGCGCGGTCTTGGCGCTGAACTTCCAGGCGTTGCCGATCAGTATCTCGAGGAGCTGCCGCGCCAGCTTGGCATCGGCCTGGGCCGTGATCCCCTCGGCGATCTCGAATTCAACCTCCCGCCCGGGCTCGTTGTGCTTCAGCTCCAGGGCGATCACCTGGGCCTTCACGCTCAGATCGACCGGGCGCGGCTCCAGTTCGGCGCGCCCCGCCCGCACCAGCTGCAGCACGGCGTCGATGAGCTGCGCCATCTTGCCGGTCGCCTGGCAGATCCGGGTCAGGTACTCCTGCCCCTGGCTGCCGATCAACTCGCCGTAGTCGTCCAAAAGGGCCCGGCTGAACCCGTCGATGTGCCTCAGGGGAGCCCTCAGGTCATGGGAAACGGAGTAGCTGAAGGCCTCCATCTCCCGGTGCGATGCCTCCAGCTGGGCCAGCTGTTCGGCCACCTGACGCCGCAACTCGGCCTGGTCCTGTCCCTGCGCGGCCGGCTCGAGGCGCCGCGCCAGCACCAGGTGGGCCGGTTCGTTCTGGAAAGTCACCGGATGCCAGGTGAGCTGCAACTCCAGTTCCGTGCCGTCCACCCTGCGCTGCAGGCAGGGAACGACCTTGTCCTGGTCCCCGGAGGGGGGGGCCGCACCGAGGTGGGAGAGGTTGAGCTCCATGAACTGGCTGCGACGATAGCCGTACAGCCTGAGGGCGGCCTCGTTGACCGCCAAAAACTGCCCGGTGTCACGGTGACAGACCCACATCGCCTCAGGGTTTTCCTCGAACAATTCGCGGTATCCCGCGTCACTTTCGCGCAGCGCCACTTAGCCCTCCCCTCCCAAGATCATGTCAACGTATCTGCCGGCACTCCCATGAGAGGGTTACCCTCTCCGACGCTGCTCTACTTTACTATATTTGGCGAAAGAAAAAAGCGGAATAATTAAAGACCCTTTCAAAACCTGCCGAGGCCCCGGGCCGCACCTACGACTAATGAAGGGCCGGCGCTACTCCTCGGGCTCCTCCGGTTGAGCCGGAAGCAGGATGGTGAAGACGCTGCCGGCCCCCGGCTCGCTCTCGGCCCAGATGTAGCCGCCGTGAGCGTCCACGGCCTTCCTGCAGAAGGCCAGGCCCAGGCCCGTGCCGCGGGTCTTGCCCTGGCGGCGGTTCCTGGCCTGGACGAAGCGGTCGAAGATGGAGCCCAGCGCTTCCTCGGGGATGCCGACCCCGCTGTCGCGCACCCTGATGCGCACGAAGTCCCCCGCCGTCGGGAGCTGCCCCGGCGCGTAGATCTGCTCGGGGACCTTCCCCGTCACCGCGGCGGGGTCCTGCACCAGGTCGGCCGAGACCTCGATCTCGCCCCCCTCCGGGGTGAACTTCACCGCATTGGAGAGGAGGTTCCCCATGATCCTGTTGAAGGAGGAACGGTCCGCGGAGACCGGGGGGAGGCCGGAGGGGAGGGTGGTGAAGAGGTTGATGGCGCCGCGCTGCGCCAGGGTCTGGAACTTGGTGACGCTGCGGTTGACCAGCGAGCCGGGATCCTCGTCCCTGAAGGTGAGCTTCATCTTGCCCGCCTCGAACTTGTGGATGCCGAGCAGGGTGTCGATCATCTCCACCATCTCCTCGCAGCTCTCGATGGCGGCGTTCAGGTACTCGCGCTGGTCTTCGGTGATCGGACCGAGCTTCGCCTCGCGCACCAGGTCGATGGAACCGACCACGGCGGTGATCGGCGACTTCAGGTCGTGCGACAGCATGCTGACGAAATCTTCCTTCTCCTGCTCCAGTTCCTTGAGCTTGGAGATGTCGCGGATGATCTCGACGCTCCCCACCAGTTCCCCGGAGCCGTTTTTGAGCGGCGCCGCCGAGGAAAGGACCGGCACCTGCTGCCCTCCGACCTGGAGCTGGTAGGCGACGTCCAGGCAGGGCTCGCCGGTGCGCAGCACGGCCCGCGCCGGAAGCTCCCCCCCCGGCACCTCCGCTTTGAGCACCTCTTCCAGGGGCTTGCCCATGATGTCCCCGTGGCAGGAGAGGACGCTCTCGGCCTGGCGGCTCGCGGTAATGATGGTCCCCTGCAGGTCGACCGCCAGCAGCAGGTCCGCCATGCCCTGGAGCACCGCCGCCATCTTGAGGCGCTCCTCGTCCAGCTGGCGCTGCAGCCGGGCGTTTTCCTTCCTGGTGCGGTCGATGCCGATGGCGCGCTCCACCTTTTGCAGCATGTCGTCCGAGGAGAAGGGCTTGGAGATGTAGTCCAGGGCGCCCTTTTTCATGGCGTCCACCGCTATGTCCTCGCTGCCGTGCGCGGTCATCATCACCACCGGGGTCAGGTCACTGCGGATCCGGCTCAGCACTTCCAGGCCGTCCATGCGGGGCATCTTGATGTCCAGCATGATCAGCGAGAAAGGCTCGCGCTCGACCGCCTCCAGCGCCTCAACCCCGTCGCGGGCCCGCTCGGTCTCGTAACCGGCGTCTTCCAACTGCAGCTTGAGGATGAGGGCGATGTCCGCCTCGTCATCAACTATGAGAATCTTGTCCTTTTGCATCGGTCTCCCCTATGATTGGCACGGTGAAGCTGAAGGTGTTGCCGCGCTCCTGGGCGGCGGTGTAGAAGATCCGGCCGTGATGGCGCTCGACGATCTCCTTGCAGATGGCGAGTCCCAGTCCGGTCCCCCCCACCTTGCCGCGTTCCTGGCACTCTATCTGCTGGAATTTCTTGAAAAGCTTGTCGCGATCCGACCACTGGATCACGCGCCCCTTGTCGGCCACCGACACCACCACGTAGTTTCCTTCCTGCTCGGCACTGATCATGACCACCTTCCCCTCGGGCGAGAACTTCACCGCGTTGGAGAGCAGGTTGGTGAGCACTTGGATCAGGCGGTCGCTGTCGCCGTACACCATGGGGAGGTGCTCGCCGACGGTGTTGACGATGGTGATGTCGCGGCCCATGGCGTAGGACTTCATCTCCTCGACCGCGTACACGGTGAGTTCGCCGATGGAAACCGGTTTGAACTTGAACACCATGCCGCCCGACTCGATCCCCGAGATGTCCAAGATCTCGCTGATCAGGCGGATCAGGCGCTGGGTGTTGCGGAAGCAGACGGTGAGCAGCTGCCGCTCGGTGTCGGTCAGCCACTTGCTGCGGGTCAAGAGGAGCTGCAGCGATCCCTTGATGGAGGTGAGCGGCGTCTTCAGTTCGTGCGACACCGTCGAGATGAACTCGGTCTTCATCCGGTCCACCTGCTGCTCCACAGTGACGTCGCGGATGGAGAGGACGATGCCGGCGAAGTTGCCCAACTCGTCCGAGAGCGAGGAGAGGTAGACGTGCAGCCGCTTCCCCTTTACCGTCAGCTCCTCCTTGGTCCCGCCGCCGCGCTCGGGCTGGGACAGGTCCCTGATCCGCTCCAGCAGCGGGGTGAACCCCACCAGGTCGCAGACCTGCTCGATAGGCTGCCCGACCACGCGGTGCGGCACCATCTCGAAGAGCTGCTGCGCCGCCGGGTTGAAGAGCACCACCCGGTTGTCCAGGTCGGTCACCACCACCGCCTCGGCGAGGCTGGTCAGCACCGCCTCCAGCCTGCCCATCTCCATGACCAGGGCCGAGGTCCGCTCGTCGACCATCCGCTCCAGTTGCTCGTTGAGCTCCTGCAGGTCCGTGGTCTTCCGGTTGATGATGGCATCGCGCTCCTTGAGCGCCTGCACCATCTTGTTGAAGGAAGAGGCCAGCACCCCTACCTCGTCGTCCTGGTCCCCCTCGACTCTCTGGTCCAGGTCCCCCTGCTCGATCTTCCTGGCGCTCGTCGCCAGTTGCCGCAGCGGCCCGGTCAGGTGCCGGGAAGCAAGGAAGGCCAAACCGAACGAACAGATGATGCCGATGAAGGCGGAGGCGAGGATATTGCCAAGGTTTTCCCGTCTGGTTTGCCTGAACCTTTCGGTGGCTACAGCCACCGAAATGGAACCGACGAATTCGCCCCGGCTGTTCAGGATTGGATCTATGACCGTTTCGTAGTCTCGCGAGCCGATGCGCGTCTCGCCGCGATATACCTCCCCCCGCTCCAGCACGTCGATAACCTTGGGGGAAAGAGTGGAGGCGTCGCGCACAGTGGCCGGCAGGCTGCTGGCGATACGCAGATCCCGCTGGGTGATGCTCACCTCGACGTCGCTGCCTGAGACCTCCTCAAGGTCGCTGGGGAGGGTCGCTTGGTTGTTGAGGATCTCGGCAGCGACGAAGCAGCCCAAGACCTTTTCGCCTTCGCCAAGCACCGGTACCACCACGGTGTTTACCAGGGCCTCCGCGTTGCTCTCCTGCTCGCAATAGCGTTGGGCCCCTGCCTGGCACAGCGTTGCAGCCGGCAGTATCTCTGTCGAGCTCACCACACCTTTCCCCACCAGTGCCTGGTCCAGTATCCCGGGCAGGTACAGCTCCTCGCCATGCGAAGTCGTGTCGATGCCAGCTAAGATCCTCTTTTTGCCATCCAGCATCAGCAAAATATCCAGGGACGGGAGCACCCTGTGCACTTGTTTCAGCCGATCGTCCAGCCATTTGCGATCACCCGCCACAACATGTCCCTGTACCACCGGCGCGGTGGCGGGCTGCAGCAGCGAATAATTGATGACTGTGGCGCGGTCGCGGTACTGGCTGCGGGCGTAGGTGAGGTTTGTTTCGAGGTTACGGTCGACCTCAGTGCGCAAAGACGCGCTCATGGTCTTCATGGTCGAGTAGATCAGGGTGGAATAGGAGATGAGGAGGATGGCGAGAATGGACAGGAGCAGTTTGGTTCTTATGCCAAAGCGTGGTTGCATTACCTATCCTTGAAAAACAGATCAAGACTGAGATTAAGACAAAGAAACCCCTTAGATTCAGGATCTACGGCCTCTGCTTAATCTCAATCTTAGTCTTAATCTGTTCCTAAGCTCCTTCGGCCTTCAGGTTCCTGGTCATGAGCTCCAGGACCGCTTCGCGTGCCGGTTTGTTCTGGTAGAGCATCTGGTACATCTGGTCGATGATGGGCATCTCGACCCCCAGCTTCTTGGCCAGGTTGTAGGCGGATTCCGTGGTCTTGACCCCTTCGGCCACCATGCGCATCTCGCCCAGGATCTCGTCGAGGCTGCGCCCCTGCCCGATCTGGATGCCGACGCTGCGGTTCCTGGACAGGTCGCCGGTGCAGGTGAGCACCAGGTCTCCCATCCCGGCCAATCCGGCGAAGGTGGCGGGCTGGGCCCCCATGGCGAGACCCAGACGGGTCATTTCCGCCAGGCCGCGGGTGATGAGGGCCGCACGGGTGTTGCTGCCGAAGCCGAGGCCGTCCGAGATGCCGGCGGCGATGGCGATGACGTTCTTGATGGCGCCGCCAAGTTCGACCCCCACCACGTCGGAGTTACGGTAGACCCGGAAGAAGTTGGTGTTGAAGGCTTCCTGCACACGGCGCGCGATCGCCTCGGTGGCCGCGGCGGCGGCGACTGCGGTCGGCATCTCCTGCGCGACTTCGCGGGCGAAGCTCGGGCCGGAGAGGGCGGCAAAGTTGGCGTACATCTCCGGGGGAAGGATCTGCTGGTAGATCTCGGAGACGGTGGCCAGGGTGTCCACCTCGATCCCCTTGCTGGCGGAGATGATGACCGCCTCCTTCGGGATGAAGGGGAGGGAGTTGGTGATCACCCGGCGCACCAGCTGGGACGGCACCACGCAGAGCACCATGGTGCAGCCGCGGTAGGCCTCTTCGAGGTCGTTGGTGAAGGCGAGGCTCTCCTGCAGCGTGATCCCGGGGAGGAAGAGGTTGTTCTCCCTGGTCTCGCGCATGGTGACCACCAGTTCGGGCTCGTAGGCCCACAGGGTGACCTGGTGCCCCTTTTTGGCGAGCAGGTCGGCCAGCGTGGTGCCCCAGCTGCCGGCCCCTATTACTGCAACTTTCTCTAGCATCTATTCAAGCCCTCGTACAGTTTCTCTAGCCCTCATGAGGACTTCATTGTAGCACAAATAATTAACATTCTCGCCTGACTCACGGCTTCCGCCAACTGCATCCACGTTCCCTCTCCCTCCGGGAGAGGGTCAGGGTGAGGGACGCCGCTACAGCTCTTCTACCGCCCTCAGCGGCGGTTCGTCACCGCGCTCCAGCGATTCACGCGCGATCTCCATGCTTTCCAGCGCGAAGCGGCGCAGGAACGGGTGCAGATGGAGCGGCAGCGGGTTGTCCACCAGGCTGTCCGCAAGCGCCACCACGCGGGCCACTTCAAGGTTGTCCCGGCCGCAGCGGCGCATCAGGTCGGCGCTGACCAGCAGCCGCTCCCGGATCAGTTCCATCTCGGGCGCCAGGAGCTCGGAGCAGAAGCGCTCCAGTACCTGCTCGGATCCCTTGCCGCTGCGGTACTCCTCGGCGAAGTCATAGACCCTTTGTGCGGCCATGAAACACCCGGAGAAGAAGGAATCGGCGAAGAGCCGCTGGGCCAGTTGCTCGCCCTCGTGGAAGCTGAGCCGGCGCGAGCGGGGGAGGTCGGTGAGCTTTTCCGTGTAGCGCGCCGGGGTCATGTCCTCGCCGGCGAAGATGCCGCGCCTCATGTAGAAGTCCGCCGGGAGATAGCAGAGGTCGCGGCTCCAGTAAAGGGCGTCGCGCACCAGGTCCAGCAGGTATGCCGGAGCCACCTCGATCAGGTCGTCCTGCATGCGGAACCCTTCTACCTCGGCGGCGAAGTTGTCCAGGGTGAGGTCCCCGGCGCCCCAGGCGGCCAGCACCCCCCGTCTCTCGTGCACCTGCATGTAGAGCACGCTCACCGTATCCGGCCCGGCCCAGCGGGACAAGAGCAGCGAGCGGTAACCGTCGCCGTCCGGCGGGGTGGCGAAGCCGGCATGGAAGGGGAGCAGCTTGCGCGGCGGCGGCACCGCGACCCCCAGGAAGCGGAGCCTGCGCAGCGCCTTCTCGGCGTAGGGGGCGAACTCGGCGGCGCAGTCGGCCAGGAAGTCCTGCAGTACCCCTGCCGCCCGGCTGTCCCTGATTTTGCCCAGGGCGGCCAGCGCGGCGTGCACGATATCGCGGTCCTCGTGCCAGAGCATGGCCTGAAGCAGGCGGGGCGATTGGTCGTCGCAGGAGTGGCACAGCTCCCGGATCACGATCTGCTGCACCTCGCCAGGGTAGGAGAGGAAGTCGTCCAGGAAGGTGACCATCCCTTCCTCGCCCAGCTGCATGGCGCCCTGGACCTGCTGCCCCAGGGAGGTGCCGCCGGAGCTGGCCTTTTCATGCCTGAAAGGAGGGGAATTGACGTCAACGCCGTATCCTTCCAGGGCGATCATCAGGGCGGCCTTGCCGTCGGCAGCGAGGTCCTGGCGCTTGAGCGCAATCTGGATCAGCTGGTCGAGCCAGTCGCTGGTATCGAAGAAGTCCAGGATGTAGGCGTACTTGGTGATCAGTTCGCCCGAATTTTCGCGCCAGAGTTCCCGCACCAGCGGTCGCAGCGCGCGCTTGCCCGCTTCCTGGAACTTCTTGCCTATCCGCTCCATCTCGTGGATGGAGATACCGTCACCCTTCAGCCGCACCAGGAGATCCAGAATGTCGCGACGCTCGTTGAGGGAGTTGTCTACCTTCTCGCTCTGTTGCATGGGCCTACCCTTTTTCACTGCATGGCACCCCTCCAAAGGAGGGCAAAGATTACATGGTTCGACGATGTTGCTTATGTTTAAGTCCCCCTTTTGCAAAGGGGGACTTAGGGGGATTTGCTTTTGGTTGGGGAGAGGCAAAATCGCCCTCACCCCTGCCCCTCTCCCGGAGGGCGAGGGGGTCATCTTTTCCCGCTGGTACCTACTCCCCCTCTCCCTCTGGGAGAGGGTCGGGGTGAGGGAGGATTACTCCTCCCCCTCGCCGCCCTCCGCTTCGAGCTCGACGATCTCGTCGATGTCGTTTTCTTCCTCGTTCTCTTCCTGGTCCTCTTTCTCGGCCAGGCGGGCCACGGCGACCACGCGCTCGTTCTCTTCCTTGACCATGAGGCGCACGCCCTGGGTGTTGCGGCCGATGATGGAGAAGCCGGCCACGGAGACCCGCAGGATCTTGCCCTGGTCGGTGATCAGCATCAGGTCGTTGTCGTCCACCACCTGCTTGATGTCCACCACCTGGCCGTTACGCTCGGTGGTCTTGATGGTGATGATCCCCTTGCCGCCGCGGGACTGGGTGCGGTACTCGCTGATCTCGGTCCTCTTGCCGTAGCCGTTCTCGGTCACGGTGAAGATGGTGGAGTCGGTGAAGTTCTCGTTGAGAATCTCCATGCCGATGACCACGTCCTCGTCCTCGAGGGTCATGCCGCGCACGCCGCGGGAAACGCGGCCCACGGTGCGGACGTCGTCTTCCTTGAAGCGGATCGCCTTGCCGTTGGCGGTGGCGAGCAGCACGTCCTGCTTGCCGTCGGTAAGCGCCACGGAGATCAGCTTGTCCCCTTCGTCCAGGTTGACGGCGATGATGCCGCCCACCCTGGGGTGCGAGTACTCCATCATGTTGGTCTTCTTCACCACACCGTTGCGGGTGGCCATCATGATGAACTTGTCGTCCACGAACTCCTTGACCGGGAGAATGGTGGTGATCTTCTCGTTGTTGGCCAGGTTCAACAGGTTCACGATCGCCTTGCCGCGCGCAGCGCGGCCCGCTTCCGGGATCTCGTACACCTTGAGCCAGTACACCTTGCCGGCGTCGGTGAAGAACATGAGGTAGTCCTTGGTGGAGGCGATGAACAGCTGCTCCACGAAATCCTCCTCTTTGGTCTTCATGCCGGTCTTCCCTTTGCCGCCGCGGCGCTGCGCGCGGTACAGGGTGACGGCGTTGCGCTTGATGTAGCCGGTGTGGGAGATGGTGACCACCATGTCTTCCTCGACGATGGTGTCCTCCAGCGAGATGTCCGCGGTCTGCATGACGATCTCGGAGCGGCGCTTGTCGCCGAACTTCTCCTTCAACTCCAGCAGTTCGCCCACGATGATCTTGAGGATCTCGGCCTCGGAGGCCAGGATCTCCTTCAGGCGGGCGATGTACTTCAGGATCTCGCGCAGTTCCTCGAGGATCTTCTCGCGCTCGAGACCGGTCAGGCGGTGCAGCCTCATGTCGAGGATGGCCTGGGCCTGCAGGTCGGAGAGCCCGAACTTCTCCATGAGCCCCACCTTCGCCTCGGCCGGCGACGCGCTCGCCTTGATCAGGGCGATCACCTCGTCCAGGTTGTCCAGGGCGATCTTCAAGCCTTCCAGGATATGGGCGCGGGCTTCGGCCTTCTTCAGGTCGAAAATGGTACGGCGGGTGACGATCTCTTTTCTGTGCTCGATGAAGAACTCGATGGTCTCCTTCAGCGTCAGGACGCGCGGCCGGTTGTGCACGATGGCCAGCATGATGATGCCGAAGGAGGACTGCATCTGGGTCTGCTTGTACAGGTGGTTCAGGATGATGGTCGGGTTCTCGTCCTTCTTGAGCTCGATGACGACGCGCATCCCCTCGCGGTCGCTCTCGTCTCTGAGGTCGGAGATCCCCTCAATCTTCTTCTCCTTGACCAGCTCGGCGATCTTCTCGACCAGCTTCGCCTTGTTCACCTGGTACGGGATCTCGGTGACCACGATGGACTGGCGCTCGGTCTTTTTCTGGGTCTCGATCTGCACCTTGGCGCGCATCTGGATGATGCCGCGGCCGGTGGAGTAGGCCTTCATGATCCCTTCGCGGCCGTAGATGAAGCCGCCGGTCGGGAAGTCCGGGCCCGGGATCAGCTCCACCAGCTCCTCGAAGGAGAGCTGAGGGTTCTCGATGATGGCCACGATGGCGTCCACCACCTCGGAGAGGTTGTGCGGCGGGATGTTGGTCGCCATACCGACCGCGATGCCGGCGGAGCCGTTCACCAGGAGGTTCGGGAACTTGGAGGGAAGGACCAGCGGCTCCTTCAAGGAGTCGTCGTAGTTGGGGCCGAAGGGGACGGTTTCCTTGTCCAGGTCGTTCAGCAGCTCGTGGGCGAGCTGCTCCATCCTGATCTCGGTGTAACGCATCGCCGCCGGGGAGTCGCCGTCGATGGAACCGAAGTTGCCCTGGCCGTCGACCAGCGGGTACCTGAGCGAGAAGTCCTGGGCCATCCTGACCAGGGTGTCGTAGACGGCGGTGTCGCCGTGCGGGTGGTACTTACCGATGACGTCGCCGACGACGCGGGCCGATTTCTTGTACGGCTTGTTCCAGTCGTTGGACATGTCGTACATGGCGTAGAGGCAGCGCCTGTGCACCGGCTTCAGGCCGTCGCGTACGTCCGGAAGCGCGCGGCCGACGATGACCGACATGGCGTAATCCATGTAGGAGCGCTTCATCTCGTCTTCGATGTTTACCGATACCTTGTTCAGTTGATTCAGCATTTAGGAAACCCTTTCCGGTCAAAAGGCGGCATCTTTGGGTTAAATCCCCCGAAAAACGCCCTCACAATTGATATGCAGTAGATATATGCAAAACGCTATCCCCTCCCGAAGGGAGGGGAAATTTTTTTTCTTTAAGTATCCTGCAGCCTTAACCCCCTCTCACCCGCCTTTGCCCAACTCTCCCTCGCCCCCCGGGAGAGGGCCGGGGTGAGGGCGTCGGCAGAGGCAGGGTTATCCTCGTTCCCAAGCTCCAGCTTGGGAACGGACAGCAGGCAAAAGCTCCAGCTTTGGTTTAGGAAGCGCAGCTTCCCGTTGCTTTGCGTACCCAAGCAGGAGCTTGGGTACGAGGTTAGAGAGGGCAGGTACTAGACGTCGAGGTTGCTCACGTTCAAGGCGTTCTGCTCGATAAAGTCGCGGCGCGGCTCGACCTGGTCGCCCATGAGCACGGTGAAGATCTCTTCGGCCGCCACGGCGTCCTCGATCTTCACCTGCAAGAGCACCCTGTTCTCCTGGTGCATGGTGGTCTCCCAGAGCTGCTCCGGGTTCATCTCGCCCAGACCTTTGTAGCGCTGGATGTAGAGACCCTTCTTGGCGCTCTCCATGAACCAGGACAGGATGTCGTCCTGGCTCTCGCTCTCGAACATCACCTTGTCTTCCGGCCCCAGGATCACGCCGGCGCCCACACCCATGACGGAGCGGACCCGCTTGTGGTTCTCGAGCAGCATGGCGTACTCGTAGGATTCCAGCACCTCGAAGATCTGCTGGTCGATCTTGACCCTGAGGTTCCCGAAGGCAAAGATGATGCTCTCGTCGAATACCTGGGCCTCCACCTCGGGGTAGGCCTCCTTCATCTTGGGCAACTGCGCGATCAGGTCGGACATCTCCTCCAGACCGGGCTTGATGCCCGCCTTCAGGAAGACCTTCAGGAGCAGTTCGTTGATCCCCTTCTTGACCACCTTGTCGAAGAGCTCGTCGTAGTCGATCAACTGGGTGAGGATCGGGATGATCTGCTTGCCGCGGTAGGAGCGCTCGTCGCTGCCGGAGCCGAGCTTCAGCGTCATTTCCTCGGTCCCTTCTTCGAGGAGGTAGGCCTGCAGCGCCGCTTCGTTCTTCAGGTACTGCTCTTTCCTGCCGCGCTTGATCTTGTACAGAGGCGGCTGGGCGATGTAGAGGTAGCCGCGCTCGATCAACTCCATCATCTGGCGGAAGAAGAAGGTGAGCAGCAGCGTGAGGATGTGCGAACCGTCGACGTCCGCATCGGTCATGATGATGATGCGGTGGTAACGGAGCTTCGCGATGTCGAAGTCTTCCTTGCCGATCGAGGTGCCCAGGGCCGAGATCAGGGTCCTGATCTCCTGGGAGGCGAGCATCTTGTCGAAGCGCGCCTTCTCGACGTTGAGGATCTTACCCTTAAGGGGGAGGATCGCCTGGTACTTGCGGTCGCGCCCCTGCTTGGCCGAGCCCCCTGCGGAGTCACCCTCGACCAGGAACAGTTCGCACAACGCCGGGTCCTTCTCCTGGCAGTCGGCCAGCTTGCCGGGGAGGGTGCCCACCTCGAGCGCCCCCTTGCGCCGGGTCAGCTCGCGGGCCTTCCTGGCCGCCTCGCGGGCGCGGGCCGCGTCGATGGACTTCTCCAGGATCTTCCTGGCCATGGCCGGGTTCTCTTCCAGGTAGGTGGCCAGTTTCTCGTTCATCAGGGTCTCTACGTACCCCTTCACCTCGGAGTTGCCCAGCTTGGTCTTGGTCTGCCCTTCGAACTGCGGCTGGGAGATCTTCACCGAGATGACCGCGGTGAGACCTTCGCGCAGGTCGTCGCCGGAGATGGCCACCTTCACGTTCTTGAGAAGGTTGTTGGCGGTGGCGTAGTTGTTCATGGTCCTGGTCAGCGATGCCTTGAAGCCGACCAGGTGGGTGCCCCCCTCGTGGGTGTTGATGTTGTTGGCGAAGGAGAACACCTTCTCGTCGTACGAGTCGTTGTACTGCATGGCGATCTCGATATCGACGCCGCTTTTCTCACCCTTGATGTAGATCGGGTCGGGGTTGACCAGGTTCTTGTTCTTGTTCAGGTATTCGACGAAGCTCCGGATGCCCCCTTCGTAGAAGAAGTCGTGATCCTTCTCGGTGCGCTCGTCGTGGATCTTGATGCGTACGCCGGCGTTCAGGAAGGCGAGCTCCCTGAGGCGCTTGGAGAGGACGTCGAAGGAGAACTCGGTGGTCTCGAAGATCTCGCCGTCGGGGAGGAAGGTGATCTTGGTGCCGCGCCTTTTGGTCTCGCCGGTGATGGCGAGCGGCGCCTGGGGCACGCCCCTTCTGTAGCTCTGGGTGTAGAGGTTGCCGTTGCGGCGGATCTCCAGCTCCAGCTTGGTGGAGAGCGCGTTGACGACCGAGCTGCCCACGCCGTGCAGGCCGCCGGAGACCTTGTAGGAGGAGTTGTCGAACTTGCCGCCGGCATGGAGCACGGTGAGAACGACCTCCGCCGCCGACCTCCCCTCGGTGGGGTGCATGTCGGTAGGGATGCCGCGGCCGTTGTCCTCGACGGTGACGGAGCCGTCCAGGTGGATGGTGACCTGGACCGCGTCGCAGTAGCCGGCCAGCGCCTCGTCGATGGCGTTGTCCACCAACTCGTAAACCAGGTGGTGCAGACCCTGAGCAGCGGTGGAACCGATGTACATGGCCGGACGCTTTCTTACCGCTTCCAATCCTTCCAGAATCTGGATCTTATCCGCCCCGTAATCGCTTTGTTCTTCTGAGCTCATCGTTACCTCTTTCAAGAAAGTTCAATTACTCAATTTCCCTCCCCCGGAGGGGGAGGGGCAGGGAGGGGGAAGTCTTTAATGCAAGCAAGCCCCCCTCCCGACCTCCCCCCTCCGGGGGGAGGAGCGTCAGCTACAACTATGTGAGAATGCGGCCTTCACGTATCCTGAAGGTCCTATTGTCGTCCATCTCCTCGATCGCCACGTTGGAGAGCGACGTGGTGGTGATGAAGACCTGCATCTCTCTTTTCTTCAGAAAATCCATCAGGTTCTGGTTGCGCTCCCGGTCCAGCTCGCTGGTCATGTCATCCAGCAGGAGCACCGGCGGCGCCTCGAAACACCTGGTGATGTACTCGATCTCCGCCATCTTGAGCGCCAGCACGAAGGACCTCTGCTGTCCCTGCGAGGCGAAGTGCCGGGCCGAGCGGCCGTTCAAGCCGAAGTAGAGATCGTCGCGGTGCGGCCCGATCGCCGTGGTCTGGCGCCTCTTCTCTTCCGCCGCGTGCGCCTTGATGGCGTCGGCCAGTGCCGCCGCCGGGTTCTCCGCGTAGGCCTTCTGGTCCACCCCGTGCAGCCGGTACTCGATCTGCACCGTCTCGTCGTTGCCGGAGATCTCGCTGTAGAAGCCCTGCAGCAGCTTGCCTATCTCCGCGAGATACGCCTTTCTTCTCTCGATCACCAGTTGGGCCGCCTGGATCAACTGCTCGGTCCAGACCTCGATCCCGCTGCCGTCGCCGACCTTCAACAGGGCGTTGCGGTTCTTGAGGATCTTCGAGTAGTCGTGGAAGGCGGCCAGGTAACTCAGATCGCAGGTGAAGACCGCCCGGTCCAGGTACCGTCGCCGCAGGTCGGGTCCTCCGCGTACCATGGAGATCTCTTCCGGCGTGAAGAGCACCACGTTCAAGCTGCCGAAGAAGTCATCCAGTCGCGTGGCCAGCTTGGCGTCGATCTTCGCCTTCTTGCCCTGCTTCTCCAACAGCAGCGCGATCTCCCTGCTGACCCGGTCCCGTTCCACGATCCCCTTGATCAGGGCGAACTCCGAGCCGAACGCGATCAGCTCGACGTTTTTCGCCTGCTTGAAGGACTTCATCGTGGCGAGGAGGTAGATCGATTCCAGCAGGTTGGTCTTGCCCTGGCCGTTGTTGCCGTAAAAAACGTTGAACTTCTTGCCCGGAACAAGCTCGATGTTCTGCAGGTTACGGAATGAAGCAAGTTTGAGTTTTATAAGTTTCATTTAGAGACAGATTAAGATTGAGATTAAGACTGAGTTTAGAGAACCTTGACTCGTTGTCAGTTTGCTACTTCACTCAAATACTCCTGCTTTTACTAAATCTTAATCTTAATCTTTATCTGTTTTTCTAGAGCCTCATCGGCATGATGACCGCCAGGAACTCCTCGCCGTCGGCCGCCTTCATGATCACCGGAGAGAGCTCGTCCTTCAGTTTCAACTCCACCTCGCGCTGTTCCATGACCGAGAGCACGTCGATCAGGTACTTGGCGTTGAAGCGGGCCGAGATGCCGTTGCCGTCGTAATCGATCTCGATCTCCTCGCGCGCCTCACCCAGTTCCGGGTTGCTGGAGGAGATGATCACCAGCTCCGGATTGACGTCGATCTTGACCCCCTTGAACTTCTCGGAGGAGAGGATGGACATCCTTTTCAGCGAGTGGAGGAACTTGTCGCGGTTGATCTGCACGATGCGGTCGTTGGCGACCGGGATGACCTTGGTGTAGTCCGGGAACTCGCCGTCGATGAGGCGCATCACCACCACGGTGTTCCCCTTCTTGATGACGGCGCTGTTGTCCATGAAGCCCAGCATGATCTCGCCGTCTTCCTCCTCCACCATCTTCTTCAACTCGAAGATACCCTTCCTCGGGAAGATGACCCCCTTGGAGAGCTCGGCGGTGATGTTGCCGTTGATCTCCTTTTGGGCGACGGAGAGGCGGTGACCGTCGGTCGCCACCATCTTGAGGACGTTGGTGCCGTTTTCGTCGAACGCCTTGATGAAGATACCGTTCAGGTTGTACTTGGTCTCGTCATAGCAGATGGCATAGGAGGTCTTCTCGATCATGTCAGCCAGGATCTCGTTCTTGAAGACCAGGAAGCTCTCCTCCTTCACCTTGGGAAAGTAGGGGAACTCTTCCGAGGAGAGACCGACGATGTTGAAGCGGGCCTTGCCGCAGGTGATCTCGACCCAGTCGTTCTCCTTGGTGGTGAAGAGGATCTCCTCGTCCGGCATCTCCTTGACGATCTCGTAGAGTTTCTTGGCGGAGACGGTGATCTTGCCTTCGCGAATCACCGTGGTCGGGTAGGAGCTCTTCATGCCGACCTCGAGATCGGTCGCGGTGATGAAGAGCTGGTCGTTCTGGACCTCGAGCAGTGCGTTGGAGAGAATGGGCATGGTGTTGCGCTTTTCTACGATACCCTGGATTCTCTGGAGGGCTTTCATAAAAATCTCTTTGCTGATTCTGAATTCCATGTCTCTCTCCGGTTCTGGTTTTATTATGTTTTATATAAAAGATTGTAGTAGTAGATAGTGTCCTGTTGATACTGTGGACAACCCTCTTTACCCTTTGAAACTGCTTCGTTTTTGGCTCTGGAAACTTGGCGGGAAAATCCGGCCAGTTCTCTTCATTTCTGCACAGCTTTTTTTGACAGGGCTTCAGACAGGCTGGTTCTCCACAGTTATCCCCACTATGTGAACAGCCTTTTCTTGATATCTTCCACAGTCGCCTTCAGGTCCGCGTCGGCCGCCAACTGCTTCTCTATCTTCTTCACCGAGTGGATGATGGTCGAGTGGTCCTTGCCGCCGAATTTCTCGCCTATTTCCGGGTAGGACGCCTTGGTCAGCTCCCGGCATATATATATGGCGATCTGGCGCGGCACCACCAGGGTCTTGATGCGCTTGTCCGACTTGAGCTCGGAGAGCTTGATGCGGAAGTGGTCGGCGACCATCTTCTGGATCATCTCCACGCTGATGTCGCGGGTCTTCTCGACGATGATGTCCTTCATCACCTCGCGCGCCATGGCCAGGGTGATCTCCTTACCGGTCAGGCTCGCGAAGGCCTCCAGGCGGATCAGCATCCCTTCCAGTTCGCGGATGTTGCTGGTGGCTCCCTCGGCGAGGAACAGCGCCACGTCGTCGGGGAGGTTCACCGCGTGCATGTCGGACTTCTTCTTGAGAATGGCGACCTTGGTCTCCACCCCCGGCGGCTGGATGTCCGCGATCAGGCCCCACTCGAAGCGCGATCTCAGGCGCTCCTCGAGACCCGGTATGTCCTTGGGGAACTTGTCCGAGGTGACCACGATCTGCTTGTGGGACTCGTAGAGCGCGTTGAAGGTGTGGAAGAACTCCTCCTGGGTCGCCTCTTTTCCGGCCATGAACTGGATGTCGTCGATGAGCAGCAGGTCCATCTTCCTGAACTTGTTGCGGAACTCGTCCATCTTCTTGTAGCGCAGCGAGTTGATCATCTCGTTCATGAACTTCTCGGACGAGTAGTAGCAGATCTTCGCTTTCGGGTTCTTGGCCAGGATCTGGTTGCCGATGGCGTTTACCAGGTGCGTCTTGCCCAGACCCACACCCCCGTAGATGAAGAGCGGGTTGTAGTTGGACGCGGGCTTGTTGGCGACCGCCTGGGACGCCGCATAGGCAAACTGGTTGCTCGGCCCGGAGACGAAGGACTCGAAGGTGTACTTGGGGTTCAGGTTGGGGACGAGCTCGGGCTTTTTGTCCTTCTCCTTTTCCTTGTCCTTTTCCCCTTCCTTCTCTTTATCCTTCTCTTTGCCTTTCGCCTTCGGCTCCTTCTCCGCTTTGGGTTCGGGGAGCTCGGGTTTGGCTTCGGCGACGTGGAACTCGATGTGGTAGGTCTTTGAGGTGATCGCGGAGAGTACTTCCTTGATCATGGCGAGGTACTTGTCGGTGACCCATTTCTGAAAGAACGAACTCGGTACTTCGAGGACTACGGTGTCTGCGGTGGCGCCAAGGAACTTAAGCGGCTCTATCCAGGTCGTGTAAGTCTGCTCGGTTAATACTTGTTTAAGATTTGCCTGGGCTTCCAGCCAAATATTTTCCATGGAGAGAGGCCTTTTTTTCACTGTTTTTAAACAGCTTTATCAACAACTGTTGATAATAGATAAGTTGCACGATTTCAGTGGCTTACTGGATTTTACACAGAATAAGCCTATGTTAAGATTTTTAGCGTGTCACACTACCATGTCATCCCCTTTTTTTGCAAGGCAAAACTTGGCTTTAAAGAAACACCTTGACAAGGATTGGCGATTATGTTTAAGTTCGACACTTGCCTTTAAAAGCATTGTAACCCTAAGACTTAAGGAGCAGATAAAGATGAAAAGAACTTACCAGCCCAGCAATACTTCCAGGAAAAGGACCCACGGCTTCCTCGTGCGTATGGCGACCAAGAACGGCCGTCTCGTTATCAAGAGGAGAAGGGCTAAAGGCCGCAAGCGTCTCTCCGTAGGCATTGCCACCAAGTAATCTACTTTTTGTCCTGCTCGGATTTTCCCAAGGCTGAACGCCTGCGCAGGCGCCCCGAATTCCTGCAGTTCAACGACGGCGCGTCGAAGATGCACACGCCGCATTTTCTGTTGCTCTGGAAGGTGAAAGACGGGTGCGCCACCAGGGTCGGGTTTACCGTTAGCAAGAAGGTAGGGAACGCCGTAGTCAGAAACAGCATCAAGAGAAGGCTGCGGGAGTTTTACAGGCAGAACAAGCCTCTTTTCATCTCGGCCGATTTCAATATCGTTGCCAAGAAAGGAGCTGACTTGCTTGACTTTCACCAGATCTCAACCGAGCTCGCAGCCGCCTTCGGGCGGCTGCGTAAAAAACATGGTCACTAGCATACTCAAAGGCCTGATCGTTCTCTACCAGAGATTCATCTCTCCGCTCAAGGCCCCATCCTGCCGTTTTTACCCTACCTGTTCGCACTACTCCTTACAAGCATTGGAAAAATACGGCCCTCTCAAGGGGTTGTGGTTGACGGCTGCGCGCATACTCAAGTGTCATCCGTTTCACCCGGGTGGTTACGATCCGGTCAAATAGTCCTTCCAGGAGATTGAAATGGAAAAACGTACTATCGTAGCGATACTGCTCTCCATTGGGGTAATGTACGCTTATTCTTTTATCTTCCCGCCCGCTAAACCGGTTCCGCCCGCAGGTAACGCCAAGCAGGGCGCGGTGAGCTCCGCCACGGTAGCAGCTGCACCGCAGGCCGCTCCCGCAGCCGCCCCTGCCGCTCCCATCGCCGTGCCGGCACAACCCGCCGGTGCTGCCCGCGACATCACCGTCGATACCGATCTCTACAGTGCCGTCTTCTCTACCCAGGGTGCCGGCCTCAAGAAGTTCGTGCTGAAGAAGTACAAGGATGTGGCCGGACCGAAGGGGCAGGACATCGTCCTCGTCAACGAGACCGCCGCCAACAGGTTCAACCTGCTCAGCGACTCCCGCGAGCTGGGACTCAACCCGACCGCACTCTATAACGTCAGCGGCAGTGACCTGAAGCTTACCGGCGCCAACAAGGGGACCCTCGAGTTCACCACCACCACGCCGCAGGGGATCGTCTTCAAGAAGACTTTCACCTTCTCCGGCGACGCCTATCGCATCGGGCTCACCGAGCAGGTGCAGAACGCCGGCTCCGCACAGGTAGCCGCACAGGTGCACCTGCTGCAGAACTCCCGCGTGGTGGACCAGAAGGCAGGCGGCGGACGCTACGAGGTGTACGGTCCCTCGACCCTTACCGACAACGCCGTGAAGAGCGAGAAGCTGGACAGCCTGCTCAAGACTCCGGTGCAGTTCGACAAGAACATCGTCTGGTCCGCCTTTGCCGACAAGTACTTCATGGAGAGCGTCATCGCCGAGAAGGGGAGCATCGCCCAAGTGCGTCTGTCCCGGCCTTCCGTGGACGCGAACCTGAGGGACATCGCTTCCCCGACCGTCACCGTGGCCCCCGGCCAGAGCGCAGCAGTAAGTTACTCCCTGTACTACGGCCCGAAAGATCTCGACATCCTCAAGGCACAGGGGAGCAGGCTGGAAGAGGTCATCGACTACGGCTGGTTTGCCGCTATCGCCAAGCCGCTGGTCGTGTTCCTGAAGTTCCTCTACAAGTACACCGGCAACTACGGCATCGCCATCATCATCATCACCTGCATCCTGAAGCTGGTGTTCTTCCCGCTCACGCACAAGAGCTACAAGTCCATGAAGGACATGCAGAAGCTGCAGCCGAAGATGAATGAGCTGAAGGAGAAGTACAAGAACGACCGCGACGCCATGAACCGCGCCGTGATGGAACTGTACAAGACCCACAAGGTCAACCCGCTGGGCGGCTGCCTGCCCATGATTGTCCAGATCCCGGTGTTCTTCGGTCTGTATCGTGCGCTCATGTACTCCATCGAGCTCAGGCACGCGCCGTTCTATCTCTGGATCACCGACCTTTCTGCCAAGGATCCGTACTACGTGACCCCGCTCATCATGGGCGCCACCATGTTCATCCAGCAGAAGATGACCCCGACCAACATGGACCCGGTCCAGGCCAAGATGATGCTGATGCTTCCCATCGTCTTCACTTTCATGTTCCTGAACTTCCCGTCCGGCCTGGTTATCTACTGGCTGGTCAACAACGTGCTGACCATCGCGCAGCAGATGTACATCAACAAGTCGGTCGCCGACTGACCAAAAGTGGATCAAAGCAATGTATGTTCGCGACACAATCGCAGCAATAAGCACAGCGGTAGGTGAGGGGGGAATCGGGATCGTAAGGATCAGCGGCCCTGCCTCCCTGCCCATCGCAAGCAGCATCTTCAGAGCAAAGTCGAACGGTGGCCTAAAAAGCCACCGTTTTTCTTATGGTGACGTGGTAAATCCTGGCAACGGCGACCTGGTCGACGAGGCCATGGTGGTCTACATGAAGGGGCCCAACTCCTACACCCGCGAGGACGTCGTGGAGATCCAATGCCACGGCGGCACCCTGGTTGTGTCGCGCATTCTTTCCCTGGCACTGGAGCAAGGGGCGCGGCTGGCTGAGCCCGGCGAATTCACCAAGCGAGCCTTCCTGAATGGAAGGATAGACCTGGTGCAGGCCGAGGCCGTGATGGACGTCATCTCCAGCCGCACAGATGCTTCGTTGGCCCTGGCCCAGCACCAACGCGAGGGGCTGCTCTCCAAGCGCATTTCCACCGTGAAGGAAGGGATCGTCTATGCCCTTGCCTACGTCGAAGCGCTCATAGACTTTCCCGAGGATGATGTTGATGTAGCAGTTGAGACCGACGTACTCGGCAAGGTAGCACCTGCGTTGGCCGAATTGGATGCTTTGATAGAAGGCTTCGATGAGGGGAGGGTGCTGCGCGAAGGGGTATCGGTAGTCATCGCCGGCAAGCCCAACGTCGGCAAGTCCAGCCTACTGAACACGCTCTTGAAAGAGAAGCGGGCCATTGTCACCTCCGTCCCAGGCACCACCCGTGACCTGATCGAGGAAGTGGTCAACATCAACGGGCTGCCGGTCAAGCTTCTCGACACCGCCGGTATCCGCGAGTCAGAGGACCAAGTTGAACAGGAAGGGGTCAGGCTGTCTCTGGACAGAATTCCGAAGGCCGACTTGGTACTGTTTGTTGTGGACGGCTCCAGTGAGTTTGGAGATGATGATGCCGCCATCTTGCAGGCCATCGGCAATAAGAGCTATCTTGTAGTGCGTAACAAGGCCGACCTGCAGGTCAATGCCGTGTTGCCAGAAGCGTGCACCGGACCGGTTGTTGCCATCTCCACTCTGACCGGGGATGGTGTGCCTGAACTGCGTAATGCCATCACCAACGCCTTCATGCATGGGCACGCTATCGATGGCCGCGAGTTCGTCGCCGTTTCCAAGGCTCGCCATCGCGACGCCCTGCTCAAGGCACGCGGTTCGCTGCAATCGTTCGTCGCCAATCTTGAGGCAGGGGTGAACATGGAACTGCTGCCGGTCGATCTGAGGGATGCGCTGAACGCGGTAGGGGAGGTTACCGGCGAGACCACCGCCGATGATGTCCTCGACAGGATCTTCTCCAGTTTTTGTATCGGCAAGTAGGGGCGTATAATGGTTCGCCCTTACATCGCGTCTGCGTTGTTTCACGTGAAACAAATGCCTCTTTCGTTGTGACAGTCAATACTTACATTAACTGTTCATCGGTTTGAATTGTGACCCGACGAATTCGACTGTAGGGGCGAATAATCATTCGCCCAGCCGCCGCAGGCAGGATCAATGTTGTTGCCAGTCGATCCCCAACGCCGGAAGAGGCAGGCGAATAATTATTCACCCCTACAAGGCGAGGTACGGTTCGTTCATCGCACCAGGTGACTCGCCCGTTGCGTCGGGTGACTCGTCTTACGCTCGAAGTGATTTGCCTGACTCGCAGAGTGACTTGCCACCTCGCGCCGAAGGTGAACCCACGTCCCCCCCTTTGCGAAAGGGGGGACAGAGGGGATTTGCTTTTGATGGCAGAACGCCTGACATTAACCACCTTTTTGGGAACGATTGTCAGGGTGTTGTAGGAGTTAACTCCTCAGATTTAAACTTCTTTTCAGTAGTGTTTCACGTGGAACATCCCACATAGATGCTTTCGCAGTAAATGGAGTATGGTTTGATAGTTTATGACAAGAAATACGATGTGATCGTCGTCGGCGCCGGACATGCCGGGTGCGAGGCAGCACTGGCTGCAGCCCGCATGGGACGCCCCACCCTTATGCTCACCATCAACCTCGATGCCATTGCGCTGATGTCCTGCAACCCGGCCATCGGCGGTTTGGCCAAGGGACACCTGGTCAAAGAGATCGATGCCCTCGGCGGCGAGATGGGACGCAACATAGATGCAACCGGCATCCAGTTCCGCGTGCTGAACACCAAGAAGGGACCGGCCGTTCGCGCCTCCCGCGCCCAGGCAGACAAACAGCTGTATCGCCTGCGCATGAAGCACGTGATGGAGCAGCAGGACGACCTGGACCTGAAGCAGGTGGAAGTGACAGGACTGGTGATCGAGGACGGCGAGGTGGTAGGCGTCGATACCCGCGGCGGCGTTCGCTTCCTGGGCAAAACCGTCGTACTCACCACCGGCACCTTCATGCGCGGTCTTATTCACATTGGCCTCGTCAATTACCCGGGCGGCAGGGCAGGGGACCTTCCCTCCATCGGCCTTTCCGACGGACTTAAGGATTACGGTTTCGACGTCGGCCGCCTCAAGACCGGCACGCCGGCGCGCCTGGACGGCAGGACCATCGATTTCGACAGACTTGAAAAGCAGTACGGCGACGAGAACCCGATCCCGTTTTCCTTCTCCACCGAGCGAATCGAGCAGCCGCAGGTTCCCTGTCACATTGCTTATACCAATCCCAGGTCTCACGAGATCATCCGTAGCGGCCTGGACCGGTCGCCGCTCTATGCCGGGATTATCGAGGGCATCGGCCCGCGCTACTGCCCGTCCATCGAGGACAAGGTGGTGCGCTTCCCCGAGAAGGATCGCCACCAGACCTTTATCGAGCCGGAAGGGCGGGAAACGGTCGAAGTTTATCCGAGCGGCATGTCCACCTCGCTTCCCATAGACATCCAGTGGGCCTTCTACCGGAGCATCGAGGGGTTGGAGCGGGTTGAGATCATGCGTCCCGCCTACGCCATCGAGTACGACTACGTCAACCCGATCCAGTTGCACGCCTCGCTGGAGACCAAGCTGGTGCGCAACCTCTACCACGCGGGGCAGATCAACGGCACGTCCGGTTACGAGGAGGCCGCGGCGCAAGGGCTTATGGCCGGTATCAACGCTGCCCTCAGGGTGCAGGACAAAGACCCGCTGGTACTTGGACGCAGCGAAGCCTACATCGGCGTCATGATTGACGACCTGGTCACCTTGGGCACCAAGGAGCCCTACCGCATGTTCACCTCGCGTGCGGAGTATCGCTTGTTGCTGCGCGAAGACAATGCGGACCTGCGTCTGAGGGAGAAGGGCCACGAGATCGGGCTGGTGAAGGACGAGCTGTATAGTTCGTTCCTGGCTAAAAAGGAATTGATCGAATCGGAACTGCTGCGCCTTTCCAAGGAGAGACTTGCTCCTTCGGCTGCGGGTGAGGAACTGCTTGAGGAATGGGGATTGGCGGGAATGCAGAACGCGATCAGCTACGAGCAACTGCTGCGTCGGCCCGAGTTCACCTGCCAGGATCTCTCCAGGGTCTATCCTGCCATCATGGATCTCCCCGAGCAGGTACGTGAGCAACTGGAGATCCAGATCAAGTACCAGGGCTACATCCAGCGCCAACTGGAGCAGGTTGACCGCTCGGCAAGGCTGGAGAGCACCAGGATCCCCGATGACATGGACTACGCGACCATCTCCGGCCTTTCCGCAGAGGTGCGGGAAAAGCTGGCGCGCTTCCGTCCGGATACCCTGGGTCAGGCTTCCCGCATCCCGGGGGTCACGCCCGCCGGTATCACGATCCTTTCCATCGCGTTGAAAGCGAGGTATGGCCGATGAATCAGCGCGCCAAAGACCTGCTGAAAAAAGGCACTGCGGAACTCGGTGTGGATCTCACTCCCGCCCAGTTGAACGCCCTCGACCTCTTCGCAGAAGAACTGAAGAAATGGAACAGGAAGATCAACCTCACTGCCATAACCGATGACGAAGGTATCGCGGTGAAGCACCTGGTGGACTCGTTGAGCCTGCTGAAAGTAGTGCGCGGGCCGGGTTCTATGCTCGACATTGGTTCCGGTGGCGGTTTTCCCGGTATTCCTGTGAAGCTGGTGCAGCCCGATCTGGACATTGTTTCAGTCGATGCAGTAGTGAAAAAGATCAGCTTCCAGAAACAGGCGGTGCGTCTGCTGAACATGGTGAGGTTCGATGCGCTGCATGTGCGCGCCGAAACATTGGCCGCCCAATACGCAGGTCACTTTGACTGGGTTGTCTCCCGAGCCTTTTCGGATATACCTTCCTTCGTTGCCATGGCGCTGCCGGTTTTGAAGGACGGCGGACGCATCGTCGCCATGAAAGGGAAGAACGCCGCAGAGGAAGTGACGGCCGCCGAAGGTGAACTGGAAAAACTCGGTGCGCGGGTCGAGTCGGTGCAAGATTTCGCCCTTCCCTGCTCCGGTGACGCCAGATCGCTCGTTGTCATCTCGAAAACATGATTAGTAATGATTAATATTTTCTGAAACGAGCAAGAATGGCTCTAGAAGCGGTTTTGGCTGCCAAAGAAGGTCAGAGGTAGCATCGTGTCGAGAAAGGCGCTTTTAGCCTATAAAATGGAAGCCTAATTTTTGTGCAATTCCCCCCCCAAATTCATCTGCATGCCTTCTTGCTAAGACAGGCAGGGGAGGGTGACCGAAGAAAAGGGGACAGGCTACTTTTTTAAAAAAGGGGACAGGCTACTTTTTCGGACGGAGCGGCTTCCGGTGAAAAAGGAGAGTGTCTTTTGTTAGGGGCTATTAACTAGTAGCGCTAGGAACGTCGCAAGATGGAAAAGTAGCCTGTCCCCTTTTTTTCTCTCCCAAAGGGACAGGGAGGATGGACCCAAATGATTGAGGGAAGTCTCCCGCTCCTCATCGACGTGAGTGCACCAGCTACTACACCCCTCGCCCTCCGGGAGAGGGGCAGGGGTGAGGGCTGATTTCGCTTTGAATGAACCATCGGGCAAAAGATCCGAAGCTACTTCAAGGATGCAGTGACAAATTCCCATTTCTGAAACCGTGTTAACCACAGCCTATCCCTGTAATTCTCCGGTCCTGACGCGGGGATACTGGTGAGCATTACTTTGACTTTTTGTCTCTTTATATGTTAGAAATAAAAACTTTTTTTGTTTACGGCGACACCAGCACCAGGTGAAACAATCCAGGTCACCACAGCCGCACTCTGATCAAAAACACCACTAGACATTCACATAGCTCTAACGAGGAGGTAGACCATGTTTCAGGGAAGTATCGTTGCCATCGTGACCCCGTTCAACAATCACGCGGTGGACGAAGAAAAACTGAGGGAACTCGTCGAGTTCCAGATCGAGAATGGCACCGACGCCATCGTGCCCTGCGGCACCACCGGTGAGTCCTCCACCCTCAGCTACGAGGAGCACGACCGGGTCATCCAGATCGTGGTAGAGCAGGTCAACAAGAGGGTTCCGGTCATCGCCGGCACCGGCTCCAACTCCACCCACGAGGCCATCGAGATCACCAAGCACGCCAAGGAACTGGGCGCCGACGGTGCCCTGCTGGTGACCCCGTACTACAACAAGCCGTCCCAGGAAGGGCTCTACCGTCACTACAAGGCCGTAGCCGACGCGGTTGCGCTCCCCCAGATCCTGTACAACGTACCCGGCCGCACCGGCGTCAACCTGATGCCGGAGACCGTAGCGCGTCTCGCCGAGCACCAGAACATCGTTGCCATCAAGGAGGCAACCGGCTCGCTGCAGCAGGCTTCCGAGGTACTGGCCCTTTGCGGCGACAAGCTCGACGTTCTCTCCGGTGACGACTTCATCACCCTCCCCATCATGGCGGCGGGCGGCAAGGGTGTCATCTCGGTGACCGCCAACATCATGCCGAAAGAGATCGCCTCGCTGGTCGACGCCTTCAACGCCGGCAACATGGAAGAGGCAAGGAGGCTGCACCTGTACCTCCTGAAGATCTCCAACGCCATGTTCATCGAGAGCAACCCCGTGCCGGTCAAGACTGCCGTTTCCCTGATGGGCAAGTGCAGCGACGAAGTCCGTCTGCCGCTGGCCCCGCTCATGGAGGCCAACAAGGCGAAGCTCGTGGCCATCATGAAGGAATACAAGCTCATTTAATCGCCTGATCGGCGATCAGCGGTAAAGAGTCCCGTCATGCCCCTCCCCCCGGAGGGGGGAGGCCGGGAGGGGGGATCCTTTGCCTGAATGAGCCGCTGCGCGCCCCCTCCCTGACCCTCCCCCTCCGGGGGCGGGAACGACGTGACAGGGATAGATAAGAGAACGACGGCGCAGTCAGCTGAAATACATCAACTAACGGAGAAACCAATGGTTAAAATAGCTGTTTGCGGGGCAGCCGGCCGCATGGGCGGACGCATCATCGCCGCTATCAAGGAATCAGAAGGCGTCGAGCTCTCCGGCGCCCTCGAGCGTCCGGGCCACCCGATGGTCGGGCAGGATGCCGGTTACAATGCGGGTCTGGGCGCCATCGGCGTCCTTATCAGCGACGACTTGAACGCGACCGTGCAGGGCTGCGACGTCCTGATCGACTTCACCGCCCCCAAGGTATCCCTGAAAAACCTTGAAGTCTGCGCGCTTTACAAGAAATCCATCGTCATCGGCTCCACCGGCTTCACCCCGGAAGAGCGCGCGCTGGCGGCGGAACTTGCCCGCGAGATCCCGGTCATCATCGCTCCCAACATGTCGGTAGGCGTCAACGTCTGCTTCAAGGTGCTGGCCGACGTGGCCAAGATCCTGGGCGAGGACTTCGACGTCGAGATCGTCGAGGCGCACCACCGCCTGAAGAAGGACTCCCCCTCCGGGACCGCGGTCAGGATGGGCGAGGTCGTGGCCAACGCGCTGGGGCGCGACTACAACAAGGTCGCCAACTACCACCGCGAGGGGATCTGCGGCGAGCGCACCCACGATGAGATCGGCATGCAGACCGTGCGCGGCGGCGACATCGTCGGCGAGCACACCGTCTACTTCATCGGCATGGGCGAGCGCATCGAACTCACCCACCGCGCCCACACCCGCGACATGTTCTCCCGCGGTTCCGTGCGCGCCGCCAAGTGGGTGGTCACCGCCAAGCCGGGCGTGTGGGATATGCAGGACGTGCTGGGACTCAGGTAAGGGGATTGGCTGTCGAGGGGGCCGCAGCAGAGGGGAATAGAATGCTGACTTCCGTAGACATAGACAACCTTTGCGAAACCATTGTGCAAGGTGTTCACCCGCAAAGGATATTCCTGTTCGGTTCATACGCCGAGGGACGGCAGACCGAGGACAGTGACATCGATCTGGTCGTAGTCATGAACTCAGACCTCGATCCGCATAAACGCAATGTCACCTTGAAAAGACTATTCCCACGCAGAAAGTTCTCGCTGGACGCTTTTGTTTTTACCCCCGAGGAGTTTGAACGTTATAAAGATGTCCCTGGCACCATAGTGTACACTGCTGCACACGAAGGCAGGTTGCTTTATGGATGATGCGCAAAATGAAATAGTGGGGATGTGGTTGCACAAAGCGGATAACGATCTGCAAAATATCCGGAACAACCTGGCAGCAGAAGAAATTCCCACAGACACCATCTGCTTTCACGCACAGCAGGCGATAGAGAAAGTATTGAAAGCTGTTTTGGTGGCACATGGCCAAAACGCCAGCAAGACGCACGACCTGGTCAGACTACTGACGGAAGTGCTTGAGTTTATCCCTGAACTGTCACAGTACGAGGATAGTCTGGAGGAGATAACGGAATACGGCGTTGCGGTTCGGTATCCTAACGGTTTCAGCGAACCATCTCTGGACGAAGCTGTTAAGGCGTACGAGATCGCGAAGGAAATAAGAACCGAAATACTGAAGAAGATAGATTTGAATTAGCGAAGGAAGGAGAAGCAATGGCAAAGATAAACGATAACTACCTGAAACTGAAAGCCGGATACCTCTTCCCGGAGATCGGGCGCCGCGTGCGCGCGTTCGCCGCTGCCAACCCGGAGGCGAAGGTGATTCGTCTGGGCATCGGCGACGTGACCCGCCCCCTGGCCCCGGCCGTCATCAAGGCGTTCCATGAAGCGGTTGACGACCTGGCTACCGTCGAGCAGTTCGCTGGCTACGGCCCGGAGCAGGGCTACGACTGGCTGATCAACGCCATCATCGAGAAGTCCTACAAGCCGCTCGGCGTCGACCTTAAGACCGAGGAGATGTTCATCTCCGACGGCTCCAAGTGCGACTGCGCCAACATCCTCGATATCTTCGCGCTGGACAACGTGGTGGCCATCGGCGACCCGGTCTACCCGGTCTACAACGACACCAACGTGATGATCGGCCGCACCGGTGAGGCGGACGAGAAAGGGTACTACAAGGGGATCGTCTACCTCCCTTGCACCGAGGAAAACGGCTTCATTCCCGCGCTCCCGACCGGCAAAGTGGACATCATCTACCTCTGCTTCCCCAACAACCCGACCGGCACCGTGGCCAGCAAGGCTGAGCTGAAGAAGTGGGTGGACTACGCCCTCGCCAACGACGCCGTGATCTTCTACGATGCCGCCTACGAGGCCTTCATCACCGATCCCAGCATCCCGCACTCCATCTACGAGGTGGAAGGCGCCAAGAAGTGCGCCATCGAGTTCCGCTCCTTCTCCAAGACCGCCGGCTTCACCGGCGTGCGTTGCGGCCTCGTGGTCGTGCCGGAAGAGGTAATGGGGACCACCGAGAGCGGCGAGAAGTACTCCTTCAACAAGCTCTGGCTGCGCCGCACCACCACCAAGTTCAACGGCGCCTCCTACCCGGTTCAGAAGGCCGCTGCTGCGGTCTATTCCGAGGAAGGGTGGAAGCAGAACAAGGAGATCATCGACTACTACATGGAGAACGCCCGCATCATCCGCGAAGGGCTCGCTGCAGCCGGGCTGACCGTGTACGGCGGCGTCAACGCCCCCTACATCTGGCTGAAGACCCCGAACGGGCTCTCCTCCTGGGATTTCTTCGACAAGCTCCTCAACGAGTGCAACGTGGTCGGCACCCCGGGCAGCGGCTTCGGCCCCTCCGGCGAAGGGTACTTCCGTCTCTCCGCCTTCGGTAACCGCGACAACGTCATCGAGGCCGTCGAGAGGATCAAGAAGAACCTTAAGTAATCACGGCAATTCAGGTAACAAGAAGGGCGGCTCCCGATCGGGAGCCGCCCTTTTTTATTCCGATTATCAATTCCCCCTCTCCCCCTGGGAGAGGGTTGGGGTGAGGGCGTTGCCCAAGGGACGTTGGTGGGTTATGGCAGAGCCCTCACCCGACCTTCGGCCACCCTTCCCAGAGGGAGAGGGTGGTTGGGCGCCAAACTGCGGACTTCAAGGCTAACCTTGCGCCTTGAGCATCCTGGTCAGTTCCCGGCAGAAGGCGGGCAGATCGTCGGGTTTCCTTGAGGTGATCAGGTTGCCGTCAACCAGCACCTCGATGTCCTGGTATTGCGCCCCGGCGTCGCGCAGTTCCGGGGTCACCGACTCGTAACAGGTGGCCTTGCGCCCCTTGAGCAGCCCGGCGGAGATGAGGATCTGCGGGCCGTGACAGATGGCCGCCACCGGCTTCTCCGACGACATGAAGGCGCGAGCGATTTCCTGGACGCCCGGTATGTTGCGAATCGCGGCCGGTGCCTTCCCTCCAGGGAGCACCAGGACGGCGTAATCGGCAGGATTTATGTCTGAAAACGTCTTGTCGACCGGCACTTCATAGCCGTGCTTGCCATGAATGGTGCCGGAGTTTTCGGACGCCACCACGACGGAGAAGCCGACTTCACGAAGCCGGTAAAGGGGAACCAGCAACTCAGTATCCTCGAAGTTATCCGCGCTTAAAATCAGTGCTTTCATGATGCCTCCGCTTTTAAAAGTTAATTAGGCATGTGCCGGCCTCGGCTGCCATGCCGAAATGGCCCAAGTTTCAACGGACACAGTTTATCATGCGCCCGATAATTGGCATTGTGAAAGTAAAAAAAACTAATGATCGGTAAAGGGTGACATTTCTAACAGGGAACGGGAAACCGAGGTGGCCTGGGGGAAGGGTGAAGGGTTAAGGGGGAGGGGGAGGGCGGTTACTTCAGGACGGTGTAGCCATGCTTGGCGTCCCAGCGGTAACCCTTGCCGCTCCAGATCGCCTCGATGGTCTTCCAGTCGAGTCCAAGCCCCTTCATCTCTTCGCAGATGTAGTACGCGGGCATGATCTCGTCATCGTCGATGCGGCCGTCACCGTTGCTGTCGGCCCAGTGATAGGCGCCTATGTGGATGGAACCGTTGCCGCCGACGGCTTCGGTTCGGTTCGAGGAACCGGCGCTGTGGACGACGATCTCCCCTTTGAGCGCGGCGTCCTTGCCCGGGTTGAAGCTGGCCGGGACCTGCAGGGTGAAGGAAACGGTCACGGGCGTGCCGGCGCTGGGAACCAGCCACTTCAGCTCTGAATCGGCAGAGGAAGTGGCGGGAAGCGAGCTGACCAGCCGGGAACCTGCCGGAAGTTTTTCCCTCAGGATGAAACCGAATGGGTTGGCAGGCTGGCGCGCCACCTTGACCTGGACCGGGAATGGCTCCCCGGGAGCGGCGAAGCGCGGCGTCCAGCGGGTGGCGCTGGAGGGGACCGGGGGCTGTCGCAGCAGGAAGAAAACGAGCAGGCCGAGGAGCAGTGCGGTAACGATGGCAATAACGGGGACGATAGCGCGTTTGGCAGGGGGCGGAGCGGGCTGCGGCGAAAGCCCGTCTGCTTCGGCAGGCTCCTGGCGCAGGATCTCCTCCAGGGACACCTCGAGGGCGTCGGCCAGTTTCTGGGCGTTGTCCCGCTTGATGGAGGGGTAGCGGTTGTTCTCCCAGCGCGAGATGGTGTCCGTGGTGACCCCGACGACGTTGGCCACGTAAAGCTGGGTGAGCTTCTTGGCCTCACGGATGTTCCTGGTCCGGGTGCCGTCGATGGCGACGCTCGGCAGCGGGACCTTTTCGTTTTTGTCGTTGGCTTCCGCCATACCACGCTCTCCGGGTGGGTGAAAAGGGGGCGATCCGGGGCAGAACGGCCCGACATGGCCAGTAACGGACCCGACATCGGGTCGAATTGCTATAGATGTCGATACCGGGGCTGCAGACCAGATGCTATTTTTACCACAGTTCGGCAACAAAAAACGCGCAAGAAAAGGAGCAGACCATGAAAAAGGTAGTCGCAGCGGCGGCCCTCGTCATTTTCGGTGCAGGAGCGGCCTTCGCCGCCGACGTGATCACCCTTCCTGCCAAAAACGGCAACATCACCTTCAACCACAAGAAGCACCAGGAGGCGTTGAAGGACTGTAAGGCGTGCCACGAGAAGGGACCGGGCAAGATCGAAGGGTTCGGCAAGGACTGGGCGCACAAGACCTGCAAAGGGTGCCACAGCGACAAGGGTGCCGGCCCGACCAAGTGCTCGGAGTGCCACCAGAAGTAGTCAGCAGGACCACGCAAGCCGTTCCCATGAGGGACGGCGCAGGCGGCTCTCCAACGGAGGCCGCCTTTTTAGTTAACCCCGGAACACGGAGGACTCGGAGGTGCACAGAGGTCACAGAGGTAAATCTTTAAAGACGTTTTAGGTTTTGCCCCGCTCCGGTTTTCCCTCTGTGTCCTCCGTGAACCTCTGTGACCTCTGTGTTAATGCTTTTGCAGGTGGCGGAGCTGAAAGGAGCGTTCCGCTAAAGGGACAGGCACCTAACGGAGCCAGTCCCTACTGCGCGAACAGATCGTCAATGGCGTCAAAATTAAGCCGCTCCTCCGCCAGAGACCGGATCAGCGCGAGTTTCTCCGTGTCCTTCGCGGTCAGCTTGGAAACGTCCTCGGTGATGAGCTTGTAGAGGTCGGTGGTGGTCTGGTTGGTGCGGAAATAGGGGATGTTGCTGCGGTCGATGATGCGCTGGGTGATGCCGCTGACCGGCGCCTGGCCCGAGATGACCAAACCGGCGATCTGCTGATGGAACTCGGGCATCTGGTACAGGTTGGCCAGGGTGACCAGCAATTCGTCACGGCTGCTGGTCACCAGCAAAAGCGTGGAGTCCCGCAGCATTTCCGTGACCCGCTGCGTTGATGCCGCCCCTATCTGCACGTGGTGGATGATGCGCTTCACCTCGCGGCGGTTGCCGTGCAAGGGGAGGTCGAGCAGACGCGCCACCCTCCCCAGCGATGGATTGGCCAGCACCGGCTTGTAGTCGAAGCCGCCCAGGACCGAGAAGGGCTGTGCCGCGAAGGCGCGGGTCAGGTAGTCCAGCATGGTGTCACGCTTTTCGGTAAAAAGCTTGTTCACCAGGACACCGCGCACGTCTGCCCCCTCCAGCTTGAACAGGGCACTGTTCATGGCCAGCGTGTCGATGACGTTCCCCACGCCTCCTCCGCTCAGCATCAGGACCGGAGCGCCCAGCATCTTCGCTATCCGCGCGTTGGACAGATTCAGCACCGATCCGACACCGGGATGACCCGATCCCTCGATGATGATGAAGTCGTAGTGCTTCTCCAGTTCGGCAAAGCTGGTCATGATGCGGTCAGCCAGTTCGGGGAGGTTCAGCTTGCCGTCGATCGCCTGCCGCGAGGTCTCCGGGTACACCACGACCGGCGACATGTAGCGCAGGTCCTTGGTGAGGTCGAATACCTGGGCCATCAGGGCGGCGTCTTTGTCGACGTGGATACCGCGCAGCACGGTGGGTTTGGGCCCCAGGGGCTTCATGAACCCGACCCGCCCGTATTTCTTCTGGGCGAGGTGCAGCAGTGAAACGCTGATGGTCGTCTTACCGATGTTCTGACCCGAAGCCGCGACGAAAATCTTCCTGGCCAAGGCTGCCTCCGCTATAGCTCATTAGCATAGTGTAAACGCGATGCTCATGATGGTATCGAAGGGGCGGCTTGTCAAGCTGAAAGGGGAGGCCGGACCGTTGCGGGACAGGAAAAGTCGGGGTATCTTAGGCAGGTGCTAATGTTTGGAGGCGCCATGGCCATGGATGACGACGATCTCAGTAAGCGGCTGTTTCATTACAGCGAGGCGGAAGAGCTGGCCAACCGTTGGACCCACGGCGTGGGGCTCATGCTCAGCGCGGCAGGGGCGGCTGCCCTGATCAGCCTGGCACTTCGCATCGGCGAGATGGCACGCATCGTCTCCGCCTCCGTCTATGCCGGCGCCATGCTGCTCTTCTACGCCGTCTCCACCATCTACCACAGCGTGAGAAGGCCGCGCGTGCGCTACCTGTTCCGTATCCTCGACCACGCCTGCGTCTATTTCATGATCGCCGGCACCTACACCCCCTTTGCCATGGTGACCCTGCGCGGGGCGTGGGGGTACTGGCTGCTGATCACGGTATGGGGGTTGGGCACCGTCGGCGCCTTCATGAAGCTCTACACCACGCACCGGCTTCCCTACCTCGGGCCTGCACTCTACCTGGGACTTGGCTGGCTGGTGCTGGTGGTCATCAAGCCGCTGGCCGCATCCCTCGCGCTCAACGGGCTACTGCTGCTCTTTGCCGGCGGCGCAGCCTACACCCTCGGCGTCCTCTTCTACCTCTGGGACCGCCTTCCTTACAACCACGCCATCTGGCACGTTTTCGTGCTGGTCGGCAGTGCCTTCCATTTCCTGGCCATCTTCTGGTACGTGACCCCCGGCGGGCGGTAACAGTTCCGCAATCTACCGGTCCAGGTGCCACGGACACTTGGTGAGCATCTGCGTGAGAGCGTAGAAAAAGACCTCGGCGCGCCCCTGCATGTTTCGACAGTATTCCGGGTGCGGCTGCCGGGCGTGCCCCGTCATGTCGTAATGGGTGGCGTAGCAGCCACCGGCGCAGTCGTAGCGCAACCAGCAGTCATGGCAGGGGAACTGGCTGTCCACCTCGAATCCCTCCAGGGCATGGTGCAGGGACAGGGGGGCATCTGCGGTGCGCCCCATGATGAAGTCGGCACGTTCCACGAATGCGATGCAGGGAAAGACCTCGCCGTGGCTGTTGATGGCCAGGGTGTTGGTGCCGGCTCCGCAGGGGCGGGTGAAGCGGCTGGCGCGCCTGATCCTGTTGATGCTGTCCAAAAGGTTTGAGACGAAGGGAATGTCGCGGGTGCACTTGTAGCTGGCGATGTATTCGATGTAGTAATCCACGAACTCCTGGAGTTCGGCCAGCTGCCGCTGCGGGGGCACGATCAGCTTTTCGTAGATGGGGTTTTGGTGGTATCCCGGTTCGTGGCAGTACTCGAGCTGTATCCGGCCCACGCCCAGGGTGGTGAGGTGGCGGAAGGTCTCCAGGTAGCTGTCGGAAAAGGTCGTCAGCGTCGCCCGGATGCCGAGTACTTTCTGGTTGGGGAAGGTCCTGATGTTGGTGACGATCTGCTGCCAGGTTTCCTCGCCGTACTTCCCGGGGCGCTGCAGGTCGTGGATGCGCTGGCTGCCGTCCAGGCTGACCCCGACCTGGGTGAAGTAGCGGGCCAGGAACTGCGCGGCATGTCCTTGCAGCAGGGTGCCGTTGGTATCCAGGGTCAGGAAGAAATTTTTGCCCAGGCGGGCCTCGTGTTTGAGTAGTTCCCGGGTGATCTGCTGCAAAACCGGAAAATCGAGCAGAGGCTCGCCGCCGTAGAAGTTTATGAAGATCTTTTCCGCGCTGGAGCGCTCCACCAGTGAAACGATGAGTTCGGTGGCGCGGCGGGCGGTTCGCCACCCCATGACGTGCCCGGGCTTGCCGAAGGTGCCGCCACGGTTCCAGCAGTAACAGCACGCCATGTTGCAGGTCTGGGCGAGGTAGATGGAAAAGGTCTGGTAGCTGTTCCCGCCGGTGGGGTTCTCCTGCTGGTAGGGGGCGGGGAGCGGGACGGCGCGCTCCCGGTTGAAGAGGTCGATCAGTTCGCCGTAGAGCGCGGTCTCCTCAGGACCAAGCTGCTGTTGCGGCGCCGTTTCCGGGACCGGCAGTTCCGCACCGGGCCTGGCAGGAATAAACTCCTGCAGCAGCCGAACCGCCAGCGGGCTGACCTGGTACAGCCTGGCGGAACGGCTGAAAAACAGGAAGTGCTGCCCTCCCTGGTCGAAGGTATGGAAGTTGCTCATGACCGTTCTCCGGCTGGGGCGCTGGTCACAACCTTTCGCTGTAGACCAGCAAACCTGTCGGCACCATCCGGACCGAATATTTCCGGTCCAGATCGATGATGAACCAGACTCTCCCGGACTGCTGCACGGTGATCCTGGCGGTCGGGGAGAGGGCCGAGCCGTGGGAGTCGAACTGCTGCCGCACCGCCTGCGGGATCTCCCCTTGGTCCAGTTCTCCGGCGTGCTCCAGCGGCAGTGAAAATGCGTACATGTCGTTGGTGGGCAGGGTCATGCAGACGTTGTTGTAGGCCCTGAAGTTCTCCATCTGCTGGGAGGTGATGCAACTGGCGACGATCTGGTCCGGCGACCAGGATTGTGCGCGTCGGGCTGCCGGGTCACCATCCCCTTCGGACACGAGTTTCAGGTGCCTGCTGCCACCGTTGTCCCCCTCAATCTTTTCCTCGGCCATCGCTCTCTCCTTTCACTGGATAACATCCGGCGCATGCGGAGCTGCTGCCACCGCTACCGGTAATCAGGCGATTCTTTGTGACCGGGTTCACCGCTGCTCAGCGTAGATCGCGATGCGGCCCCCTAGCAATCTGACCGAGTAGGAGCAGGTTTCATCGCCGACCTGCCATAGCCTGCCGTGGTCCCTGACCAGGACCGCGGCTGCCGGCCCCAAAGGGAGCTGCAACAGCTGCAGGCGTTGCAGCAGCAACGAGGGGAGGACCGCGCGGTCGAGCTCCTCGGCATACTCCGCCGGAAGGGTGCAGACCGGGCTTTCCGGCAGCACCTGGCCCGGCGCGCCGGCGGACGGGTACACCGTGTGCTGTGCTTCCGTTGTGCAGCACTGGGTGGCCTGGATGGAGTCGATGCAGACCAGCTCCGGGCTCCTCGGGTGCGCGCTTCCCCCTTCGGAGATGAGCCTGATATGGGAGGTGCTGACGGATTCGTGGTGATGCAGGTCGTGGAAAGGGTCCCTCATGAGTGAATCTCCTCTGCCTCAACCTTTAATGTGAGTGCTTGGCTGCCCGGTGCGTGCCGCTTCGTTACTGCAGAGCCATGTCAGGGCGAGGAGTTGTCCGCCGACACATGATGAGCGGGGCCGGGCGCGCGATTTCATTATCTCGGGAAATTAAAGAATGTCAATGTTTGGGGCGGGCTTCTAATTGATTTTTTGGGGGAAGGTGTGGCATGAAAAAGGCGGAGGCCGTGGCCCCCGCCGGGGTGCTGATCGGGCGGGAAAGAGTGCTACTTCTTATGACATTCGTTGCACTTGGTGGGGCCTTTGCCCTTGTCGGTGTGGCACCCCTTGCAGGTCTTGTGGGCCCAGTCCTTGCCAAGATCGGCGATCTTGCCTCCCTTGTCGGTTTCGTGGCAGTTGGTGCACTTCATCTCCGTCATGTCCTTGTGCTTCTTGTGCGGGAAGGTCACGTTGCCGTTCTTGGCCGGGAGCACCACCACGGTTTCGTCAGCGGCATAGGCCAGTCCGGCACAGAAAAGGGTCAGGACGGCGGCTGCAATGGCTCTTCTCATGTTTTCGTCTCCTTTGGGCATGTAATTAGAGAATACGCTGAAGAGGATACCCGCTCCGCCAGGTATTGCAACGTCCTGCGGATTCTTAACTTGACAAAAGACGAGGTGTCATTAGAAAGTGGCGGAGAATCAAGGGACTGCAGCGCATGAAACCAGCCAAAGACATCATTAACATACCCGTGGGGTACTTCGCTCTCCCCGTGCCGCGCACCGGCAGTATCGAGCCCCGTTCGGGTTACGACCGCTCCACCAGCGACGGCCAGGAGATCCACCAGAGGGTGCAGCGGAAACGGGCGCAGGACGACCCGACCTACCAGGCCGAGGTGCCGGTGGGACGCCTTATCGAGCGCGGCGGCTTCCGCTTTCAGATCAACGGGCGCATGGACGGCGTGTCCGGCCGCGACGTCCCCTGCATCGAGGAGATCAAGAGCTGCTTCAACCTCTGGGACCTGAAGCGGCGCCTGAGCGGTGGTTCGCTCGAGGAACCGTACTGCCTGCAGCAGTGCACCTACGGCTATTTTCACTGGCTGGAGCACGGCGTGGTGCCCAGGCTCACCTTCCACCTGGTCTCGTCACGTAACGGGCAGTCGGCGGAGCTGGAGATCCGGCTCGACCTGGAGCAGTACCAGCAGTGGCTGGAGGCCCGGCTGGATGAACTGGTCCGGGAGGCGGTCCTGGCAGCGAAGAGGGCGCAGCGCAGGCGCAAGGTGGCGGCAACCTTCCCGTTCCCCTTTGACAAGCCGCGACCCGGCCAGGTGGAACTGATGCAGGAGGTCGAGCTGGGGATGGCGTTGGGACGGCGCATGCTGATCCAGGCGCCGACCGGGCTGGGCAAGACGGTGGGTGTCCTGCACCCGGTGCTCAGGGAGGCGCTCGCACGGGGGCAGGCGGTCTGTTACGTGACGCCGAAGAACAGCCAGCACGAGGTCGCCGAGGACGCGGTGCACAGGTTCCGCGAGGCGGGATCGAAGCTGCGCTCCCTCACCATCACCGCGAAGAGCAAGATCTGCTTCAAGGAGGAGCCGATCTGCACCCCGGAGTACTGCGAGTACGCCCGCGACTACTACGCGAAGGTGGCGCGCCACGGGCTGGCGGAACTGCTGGAGAAGAAAAGGAGCCTGAAAAGCCGCACCTTTCGGCAGTTCGGCGAGGCGTACCAGGTCTGTCCCTTCGAGCTGCAGATAGATTGCGCCAAGCTGGCCGACGTGGTCATCTGCGATTACAACTACGTCTTCGCGCCGCGCTCCGCGCTGGGGCGTGCGGCAGGGCTCCCGGTGGACCAGGTGGGCAAGCCGAACCTGGTGATAGACGAGGCGCACAACCTCCCCTCCCGGGCCATGGAATACTACTCCCCGCGGTTGTCCAGCACGGTCCTTGAGGGGATGCGCGAGGACCTGGACGGGGTGCCGCTGTCGTTTCGGCGCGAGGCGGCGGCCCTGTTGGATGAGTGCGTGGCGGCGGTGCTCTCCTGCCGCCGCGGTGAGGGTGCCAAAGCGGCGCGCATCGAACCGCCGCTGGCGCCGTTTCTGGACCTGGAGGGGCGGCTGCGCGCCCTACTGTCCCGCTACCTGGAGGCGGACGTGGAGATCCGGCAGGAGGACCCCGTCCTGCGCCTGTGCTACTACTGGTCGGAGTTCACCGAGACGCTGGAATTCGCGGTGCGCTCGGAGCGCCAGGAGTTCTTCACCTCGTACCAGCCCCACGGCGGCGGTGGCAGCGTCAAGGTGACCTGCTGCGACGCCTCCGAACTGATCCGGGAGCGCTACGCCGAGTACCAGCAGGTGGTCGGTTTCTCCGCGACCCTGAAGCCCATGGAGTACTACGCCAAGCTCTCCGGCCTCGACCCGGACCAGGTGCGCTGGTCCGAGTTCCAAAGCCCGTTCCCCCCGGAGCGGCGCAAGCTTTTGATCATCCCGCAGGTTTCCACCCGCTACGCGCAGCGCGAGCGCAACTACGGCCGCATCGCAGACGCCCTGGCCCGCATCGTCGCACTCAGGCGCGGCAACTACCTGGCCTTCTTCCCCAGTTTCACCTTCCTGGAACGGGTCGGCGAGCTGTTCCGGGCGCCGGAGGGGTTCGAGGTGCTCCGGCAGGAGCGCAACATGAAGGGGGCGCGGACGGCCGAGTTCCTGGAGCAGCTCCGGTCCGGGCAGGTGCCCACGGTGGTCCTCGCGGTGCAGGGGGGATCGCTCTCCGAAGGGGTGGACTACGCGGGGGACATGGTCATCGGCGCCTTCGTGGTCGGGCCGCCGCTCCCCAACTACGACCTGGAACGCGAGGAGATGCGGGCGTACTACCAGCGCCATTACGGCAAGGGGTTCGAGTACGCCTACACCATTCCCGCCATGTCCAAGGCGATCCAGTCGGCGGGGCGGGTGATCCGCTCGGAAACGGACCGGGGGGTGATCGTGCTCATGGATGACCGCTTCCTCGAGGAGGGGTACAGCAGCGCCATGCCGGGTGACTGGTTCGAGCGTGAAGCAACCGAGCTGGTATCGAAGGGGATATTGAAGGAGATAGGTGAGTTTTGGGGCAGTACGGACTAGCTGTTGCTGACCTCGATGCGGAACTCCGCACCGGTTCCGGTGTTGCGCGCGGTAAGCAACCCTTTCATGCTTTTTTCAATGATGGTTTTGCACATGAAAAGACCGATGCCGGTCCCCTGCTCGGGGCCCTTGGTGGTGAAATAGGGCTCGAAGATCCTGCCGATGATCTCGTCGGGTATGCCTCCGGCGTTGTCGGAGATGGTCACCACGGTCCTGTCCCCCTCGCTGAACATGCTGATGGAGATGAGGGGGGCCGCCGGGGCCTTGGCTACCAAGGCATCACGGGCATTCATCAGGATGTTCAGCAGAACCTGGACGAATTCGCTCAGGTAACCGCTGATCACCGGCTCGCCGCTGACCGAGAGCTCGCTGTGGATGCCGTGCATGCCGAAGCTCCCTTCCAGCAGTGACAGCGCTTTTTCCATCGGCTCTCTGGCCCGGAACTTCTGGATGCGTTGGTCGGGCCTGAAGAAGTACCTGAAGTCGTCGATGGTCCTGGACATCTTCTCGATGATCTCCATGGTCCTGCCGATGTTGCCGTCGATGTGCTCGGCGGTGAGGCCCTGGGTCCTGTTAGTCAGCTGCAGGTCCTGGGCAAGCAGGGCCAGCATGTTGAGCGGTTGCCGCCACTGGTGGGCGATGTTGCTGAGCATCTCTCCCAGAACCGCCTGGCGCCCCTGCATGATCAGCATCTTGTCTTTCTGACGCAGCTCATCCACGGCCTCAATGACCCGCTGTTCCAGCGCCTCGCTCAACTCCCGGTACGCCCGTTCGCTATCCCTGAGCGCATCCTCAGCCTCCTTGCGCTTGGTGATCTCCTCGACCATTCCCTCCAGAAAGGCGATCTTGCCGTCGCTGCCGCGCACTATACGGATGCTCATGGAGACCCACATCGTGCTGCCATCCTTGCGGGACATCTCCGTCTCGAATCCGTCCACTCTGCCAGAGGCCTGCAGCTGCCGCATCAATTCGTCGTAGTAAAGCGGGTCGACGTAGACTTGGCTTCGGATATCGGTCACCTCTGTCATCAGCTCTGCCGGGGAAACATAGCCCAGCATGTGGGCCAGGGCGGGATTGGCACTCAGGTATCTGCCTTCGGGCGTTCTTTGAAAGATCCCCTCGGCGGCGTTTTCGAAGATGCTGCGGTACCTTGCCTCGGCGAGCCGTTCCTGTTCCCGGGCCTCCATGAGCTGCTCGAAATAGACCTGATTCTCCAGCAGGGAGGAGACCAAGCCGGCCAGGTTGCCCATGCTGAGCAACGCACGCGGCGTCGCTTCCACTTTTCGGTAAAATGGGGAGTTTTCGGCGGAGTTACCTGCCACCAGTACTGCGTGGGGAACGGTGCCGTAGCCCAGGGGATAGGCGTAGAACTCGTTCAGATGCAGGGTCGAGCGCCAGTCCGATGCCCAGGGTTCCCGCGTCAGCGCGGTGCAGCAGACGTACTCCTTGTCGGCGCTGATGAGCGGGAGGTGGGCGTCGTCGAAACTGAGTCGGGAGATCTCTTCCTTCTCGGCGGGATCATAATAGCCATCGAAAGAGCAGACCGCATAGCGTCCGGAGGGGCAGCGACGAAAGACGATAGCCCTCTCGTATTCCAACTGCTGTATCACGTACTCAACGGTTGCGCGGGACAGGTATTCCACGTCGTAGCTACCGCTAAGGTTGCGGCTGAATTCGTAAAGAGCCTTGTATTCCTTGAGCTGCTGGTCGAGCTCCTGCTGAAAATCGTACAGCTTTCCCTCCGCCTTGATCAGCCGTTTTACCTGCTGGGCGAGGACGTCCTTCTCCTGGCGAAGCTTTTCAAGCTGCTGGTCGCAGTCCATGCTGCCCCCTGCGAAGAGGTTAGTAGACGGCCATCACGATAGCGGTGAAATTGTGTATGCAGTTATGTTCGGAAACGGGACCGATCTCGCCGTAGGAATAAAAGCCGATCCAGGGGATGTCCGCCCCGATCTCCTCCTGCAGATACTGCAGCAGGTGGAGCTTTTCCTGCTCCTGGTATACGGCCTTGCCGCGCCCCATGCACTCGAAATGAAGCACCAACTTGGGCCGGTTCGACCCAAGCCGGGCCCGGACCTGTCGCACGATCTCCTGCAGGCCGTCGTACATCAACTCCTTGTCGCGGCGCATGATCCACAGTTCCGTCCCTTCGGCAACGTCCGACTGGATGGTTACGCACCCCTCGACGTCATCTTTGTCCATCATGTAGCGGATGAGGAAGTCGCCATACTCCTGCTTCAGGTATTCCGGTGTCCTGAAACCCAGGCACAGGTTCAGCGTTATTTTGTTCCACTGGTCCCGCGGATTTTCTACATATTCCTCCAATGCGTCCAGCGCGGGGACCCCATCTATCCCGCAGATGACGTTTCCCTTGCTACGAGTGATGGTGTGCTGGGTGCCGACGGGAACACAACCATGATTGACGCCCCAGGCGACTTTGCCACTACCGGAAAGGAGAACGCAGGAAACGCTTTGAGAAAAGACTCGGCCGTTGTGGTACTGGAAGGTCTTGCCGGCGGTCCAGTTGTCGGCCGAGAGGCCGCCGAACAGGGGTAGGGGGCGTGCCAGCTGCAGTGCCCTTTCAAAGCCCTCCTTGAAAGGGTCGAAGTCAAAAACCAGGCCATCTGCAAATAGAAGACAGGCGAAGGTCTGGTCCGACAGGAGGGGACGCACCTGTTCGGCCAGCCGCTCGCCCGCCCTTTCGAAGCCAAGGCCCAGCTCCGTCTCCACCAGGGCGGTAAAGCGGAGCTCATCGGAGGCAATGGCCATGACGCAGACGCCGAAATTGCTTTCGGAGGCGAAGCCCCGCACGATGATACCCTCGCCGGTGCATCCGCTCAAAGCTGGGTTGTGCGTAGCGGCGCAAACCGCATCCAACAGCAGTTGCTGTTGGTAACCTATCGTGGCAAAGAGAAACACGAAATCCGGCTGCTCCATGCCTCCCTGCTGCAGGGCCTGCTGCACGGCTTGCCGGCCGGCGTCTGCCGGGTTTTTCAAAAGGCTGTACCCTACCCCGACGGAAGTCCCCATGATGATCACCTGTCAAGTGGATGAACTTTCCAAATTTGGACCCGCTAATTATAGCAGGGGGCACATTTAAAAAACGGAACAGGGACAGGGATTTTTTGGAAGCGGCTGGCATGTTTTTTCCGGACAGCGTGCTCTGTTTTTACTCAGAGGCTGACCAGAGGCGGGAGGGGAAGGGACTGGCTCGGTTCAGGTGCCTGTCCCTCTAGCGGAACGCTCCATTCTGCCCAAACACCACAAGGGGACAGGCACCTGGCGGAGCCAGTCCCCCCTTTACAGTTTATTTCCCCTGCGCCACCAGTTCGCGATACGGCCACCCCTGCATGCCGTCCTCGAGGATCAAGAGGCGGGCTTCGGCGATCCCCTTTCCCTTCAGGTAGTCGTAGGTGTTCTTGGCGCCGCCGCCACCGCGCGGGCAGACGATGACGATCTCCTCACGGGAAGCGGTCAGCTGCGGCAATACCCGGTCCAGCTTCTGCTTGTCCTCGGGGGACTTGACCGGGAAGGCGTTGGTCTGCACCGCGCCCTTGAAGTGGTGCTGCTGGTATTCCGCGGGGACCTGGATGTCCACGATCTGCACCTTCTTGCCGGTCTCCAGCCACTTTTTGAAGTCGGCAGGGGCCACGTAGCGGTAGTTGCCGCCCAAAATGCCGGCAAAGGCTGCCGTTGCGGCCAGGGTGATTGCAACTGCCAAGGTAAGGGCCACGATTCTTCTCATCTTTTTCTTCTCCTGTTTTGCTTTGTGTATCGGGCCACGCGAGCCCGGGTTGTCATGTTTTCCGTCATCCTCAGGAGCAGCCGGCATGCAGGGCCGCGCCGAGCGCCCCTACTACGGAAGGGTCCTCCGGGACCAGCACCGGTACCCCCAGTGCCTTCTCCAGCATCGCTACCAGCGTCTTGTTGTTGGCCACGCCGCCGGTAAACACCAGGTGCTGACAGTCGCAGGTCTTCTGCACCATGGCCGCCAGCCGCGAAGCGACGGCAAGGTGCACCGAACGGGCAATCTCATTGGGAGCAACGCCCCTGTTCTTCAATGACACCACCTCGGACTCGGCGAAGACCGCACACATGCTGTTGATGGCCGTGCTGGCCTGGGCTTCGGCCGCGGCCAAGCCGAACTGCTTCAGGTCGTAGCCAAGGGACAGCGCCATCATCTCCAGGAAACGCCCGGTGCCCGCGGCGCACTTGTCGTTCATCTGGAAGCTGACGATGCGGCCGTTCTCGCTCAACTGGATCACCTTGCTGTCCTGGCCGCCGACGTCGAGCACGGCGCGGCAGTGGGGGAACAGGTGCCGCGCCCCCAGGGCGTGCGCCTTGATCTCGGTGATGATGTCGAGATCGGCGTGCTGCTGCATCAAGTGGCGGCCGTAGCCGGTGGCCACCACCCGCGCCTGCGGGTGATCATTCAGCAGCTGCAGGGCCTGGCGGTGCGGCTCGAAGCCGCTCTCCACGACGCGGCGCTGCAGCATCTCTCCACCTTTGAGAGCCACGGTCTTGATGGTGCGCGAGCCAAGATCGATACCTACCTGCATGAGCTACCCCCTGATCTGCTCCAGGAACGCCTCGACACGGGTCTGCAACTGCCCGACGTCGTCCGGAGCATAGTCGGTCTCGATGGACATGAAGGGAATGCCGCGCGCCTCGCAGGCTTCCCTCAGCTTCACCGCCTCGATGTTGTAGGTATGGCAGAACTGGAGGCAGTAATCGATGATCCCCTCGGCGCCGGAGGCCTCGTATTCCTTGAGCACCTGCGCGATGCGGTCGTCGTTGGGGGTGAAGCAGGAACAGTCGATCTTCATGTAGCGCTCGGTGAGCCGTTCCAACTGCTGCTCGAGGTCCGTGGAACCCTCGTCGATCAGGTCCTTGTAGTAGCGTGTGCCGATACAACTCTCCTCGTTGACCACGATGGCCCCGGCGGACTCGATGATGAAGTGCAGTTTCCAGTTGGGGAGCGCCATCGGGGTCCCCGAGACCATGACGCGCGGGGTCGACGCCGGCGCAACCGAAACCCCGTTGCCGATGCGCTGTTCCAACTCGTCGCACAGCGCGTGCACCTTCTGTGCGAAGCGCACCGGCTCGTCGTAGAACGCGATCTGTTCGATGAGCAGCATGTCCCTGCCGCTGATGGGGGACGGGTTGTGGTGCCGCAGGGCGTTCAGGCGCTGCAGGGCGAAGCGCTTGGCGTTGATGGTCTTGATCCCCGCGGCGACGGCATCGAAATCGGCGACGGTGTCGGTGATCCGTTCCACGGCGGCCTTGAAATCCTTCACCTCGTCCAGCCAGAGCCACTTGTCACGCTCCCGCTTCATCTGCGGGATCTCCATGACGTGGGTCGGGACGTAGCGGTCCAGGAGCTCCCAGGTCTTTTTCTTGGCGTCGCAGGTGGTTTCGCCGTAGACCAGGTCGACCACCTGGAAGTAGGGGCAGATTTTCCCCACCTTGAATCCGAAGGCGGACTTGACCATGGGACAGATGTTGCGCGGCAGGATTTTCTCGGCGTCCGCGATGGAGCCTTGGGCGCCGCCGCAAAGCCCGATGCAGATGCCGCCGGCGGCCACCACCAGCTCTTCCGGGACATAGACGCAGAAGGTGCCGATCACCGGCTTTCCTCCCTTTTTGGCGTCGTAGATCTCCCGGATGCGCCCGGTGTGGATGTTGGCGACCATGTCGTCGAAGTACGACATCCTTTCAGGGCGGTTGTGCTGCGACAGGAAGATGTTCTTGTAGGCGTTGGTCAGCATGGGGGGCATGCCCGAGAAGCGGGCGACGTCCATGCCGAGTTCTTCCCACAGCTCCGGGTCCGAATGCACCTGAAAAGCGTCGTTCATAACAGATCCCTCCACCGAAGATAAAATTATGAGGATTTTTATATGTAAGTAGAAAATAAGTCAAACCGATTGTTTCGATAAAACTGTGCGATGTGATCGGTAATTGCGATAGGTTGGAGCCGCGGCGGTCACAACTGTTGACACCTTCCCCCACCCCCTAACCCCCTCCCGCAAGGGGAGGGGGGACCAAGGCAACGGCCCCCGGGATGGGTGATGAACAAAAAAAAAGCCCCCGCGGGGCGGGGGCTTCTGGGGGGTGAACCGGCTCAGCTACGGCTCTTTCCGGTCTGGTTCCAGTTTGTTCAACATGCAGCGCTTGACCTTGCTGATGGCCTCATGGTCGCTGGGGTTGAGGTCGAAGGGGAGGTACTCTCCTCCGCCCTTCTTGAAGATCTGGTACCTGTTGCAGCTTTCGTAGTCACCAAAGCAGAGTTTGCTTTGAATATATTCGGCAGCCTTGGGCAGTTCCTTCATGTTGTCTTTGAAAAACTGGCAGCACTCGACGAGTTCACACGCCATGTAGCACCTCGCAATATATCCTTATCCACGGTAGCCGAATCCCCTGTCCGCTATGCAGCTACTGCAAATCCCCGCCTAATCCCCCTTCGCAAAGGGGGGACCTAACGTCGGGGGGCCGGCGCCGGATTGCTGCCGGGCACAGGGTCGCTAGTGGCCGCGCAGACGGTTCAGCGTACCTTCTATGGTGGCGGCGCTCACGGAGTCGCCGAAGCAGCCCGCCCCGGCATAGCTGTCAAACTCCTCCACCTGGCGCAGGAGCAGCCCGAGCAGTTCGGTCCTCCCCTCCGTAAGGGAGGGGGCTGCGCAGAGAGCGAGGATGTCCTCGACCAGCCAGGCGGGAAGACCGACAGCGTCATGCTGGCTTCTTGCTGTTTCGCGAAGTTGGTCCAGCAGCCCCATAGCATCCTCCTTCGTGACCGACATTGGTACACATCACTAACATTCAAAAAGATATATGTCAATATGTTTAAAGGGAAAGAACCCTTTTTGTCGCACAGCGTGTGCGGGATTTGCAAGGGGTTGGGCACTGCAGAGGACATACCGGGCGAGGCGAAGGATATTTGCTTTGACCCCAAGTTACCACTGGTGTTATAAGTGCCGCGAACTCCCCTTCACTCCGATGTGCTCCTTGCTTTGGCAATACCTGAACCCTGTTGCACCCAGGAGCATCTTGCCATGTTGACCAGGATCCTACTGTTGCTGATCGTTCTGTGCCTGCCGGTCCCCGGGGCGTACGCCGAACAGACATCCGGCCGCGACCTGAGAGTCATCGTCGTGGGCGGCAACAGCAACTACCCACCTTACCAGTTCCTCGACAAGAGCGGGCAGCCCGCCGGCTACATCGTCGACCTCACCAGGGCCATCGCCCGCGTCATGGGGTTGCAGGTCGAGATCCGGCTGGGCGACTTCGGCAAGATCCTCAAAGAGCTGGACCGCGGCGACATCGACATCCTCGAGGGGCTCTCCTACTCGGAGGCGAGGGCGAAAGAATACGATTTCTCGACGCCGCACTCCATCATCGTTCAGGCCATCTTCGCACGCAAGGGAACACCCGCCGTCAAGAGCCTGGAAGAGCTCAAGGGGAAAAAGGTGCTGGTGCACCGTGGCGGCGGCATGCACGGCTACCTGCAGGAACGGCACTACGACCCGGACCTGGTGCTGACCGACAGCCCCCGGGAGACCCTGCAGCAGTTGGCGGCCGGCCGGTGCGACTACGCCGTGGTGGCCCTGCTGCCGGCCATGTACATCATCCGCGAGGAGAAGCTCACCAACCTGGTCCCGGTGGCGACCAACGTGGCGCCGCAGCGTTACTACTGCTATGCGGTGAAAAAGGGGAACGCCGAACTGGTGGCCCAGATGAACGAAGGGCTTTCCATCCTCAAGAAGACCGGGGAGTTCAACCAGATCTACGACAAGTGGATCGGGGTGCTGGAACCGCAGCGCACGTCGTGGGTCACGGTGGCGAAGTACGCGGCACTGGTGGTGATCCCGCTCTCCCTGATCCTGGCGGCGACGGTGTTCTGGTCGTACTCGTTGCGCCGCCAGGTGGCACAGCGCACGGAGTCGCTCTCCAACGCCCTGGCCGAGTTGCAGAGAAACCAGCAGCAACTGGTGCAGGCCGACAAGATGGCCGCGCTGGGCATCCTCGTCTCGGGGGTGGCCCACGAGATCAACAACCCGACCGGCATCATCCTGATGAACATGCCGACCCTGAAGAAGATTTTCCGGGACGCCGAGAGGATTTTGGACCGGTACCAGGAGGAAGAGGGGGAGTTCACCCTGGGAGGGATCCGCTATCAGAGGGTGCGGCAGGAGGTGCCGCTGATTTTGGACGAGATGCAGGATGGGGCCCAGCGCATCAAGAAGACGGTGGAGGATCTCAAGAACTTCGCCCGCAAGGACGATGAGGCACGCAAGGAGCTGCTCGACTTCAACCACGTGGTGCAGACGGCGGTGCGGCTGGTGGACGTGGCGACGCGGAAGTCCACCAACAATTTCAGCGCCTCTTACGCTGACGGGTTGCCCCAGGTGTTCGGCAACGAGCAACGGCTGGAGCAGGTGGTGGTGAACCTGGTCATGAACGCGGGACAGGCGCTGCCGGATCCCACCCGCGCCATAGCCCTGCAGACGAGCTACGACGCGGCTACCGGCAGGGTGATGCTCACCGTGCGCGACGAGGGCACCGGGATCTCGCCCGAGCACCTGAAGCACCTTACCGACCCGTTCTTCACCACCAAGCGCGAGAGCGGGGGGACCGGCCTGGGGCTCTCCATCTCGGCCAACATCATCAAGGACCACGGCGGCGAAATCAGCTTTGATTCCAGCCTCGGCAAGGGGACCACGGTCACCCTGGCCCTGCCGGCTGCCGTGGCAGGGAGTGAACATGGACAGTGAGTTGTACCCAAGCTTCAAGGTGCTGCTGGTCGACGATGAACCGGCCTGGCTGCGCTCGCTGTCGCTGGCGCTGGAGAGCAGCTCCGGCATCACCAACGTGGAGCTTTGCAGCGACAGTCGCAACGTGCTGGATATCCTCGCCGGTGGAGAGATCGGACTGGTCCTGCTCGATCTCACCATGCCGCACGTATCGGGGGAGGACCTCCTGGTGCAGATCGCCGAGCGTTATCCGGGGGTAGCGGTGATCGTCGTGAGCGGCCTGAACCAGGTGGGCAAGGTGGTCAACTGCATGAAGCTCGGCGCCTACGACTACTACGTCAAGACCGACGACGAGGAGCGCATCGTCTGCGGCGTCGGGCGCGCCATCAAGCACCTGGAACTGCAACGCGACAACAAGGAGATGGCGCGGCGCTTCGTGTCCTGCGAGTTGCAGCACCCGGAGGCGTTTTCCGCCATCTGCACCGCGGACCGGACCATGCAGGCCCTTTTCGCCTATATCGAGGCGGTAGCCGTCAGCCCGCTGCCGCTGTTGATCACCGGTGAGAGCGGCTCCGGCAAGGAACTGCTGGCCCAGGCCGCGCACCGGTTGAGCCGTTGCCGGGGCGAGCTGGTCGCCGTGAACGTCGCCGGGCTCGACGACACCGTCTTTTCGGACACCCTGTTCGGCCACGTGCGGGGCGCCTTCACCGGGGCCGAAGGGGTGCGCCGCGGCATGATCGAGGCGGCAGCCAACGGCACCCTGTTCCTGGACGAGATCGGGGACCTGAGCATCGCCTCCCAGGTGAAACTTTTGCGGCTGCTCCAGGAAGGGGAGTATTTCCCGCTGGGGAGCGACCAGCCCAAGAGGCTGAAGGCGCGCGTCGTGGTGGCGACCCACCAGAACCTGGAGGCGAAAGTGGCCGAAGGGAGTTTCAGGCGCGACCTCTTCTACCGGCTGCGCACCCACCACGTGGAGGTGCCGCCACTGCGCAGCCGCAAGGGGGACCTGCCGTACCTGCTCGACCTGTTCCTGGAGGAGGCTGCCGCCACGCTGGGCAAAAAGAAGCCGACGCCGCCCCCCGGGCTGGTCCAGCTCCTGTCCACCTACAGCTTCCCGGGCAACGTCCGCGAGTTGAAGGCCATGGTCTTCGACGCGGTCAGCACCCACAAGGAGCGCATGCTCTCCATGGATTCATTCGCCAAGGCGATCAGCGCCGGTGGAGGCGTTGCGGAACGGGCGCCGGACCAGAACCCCTTTGCAGGCTTCGAGCCCCTGCCCACCTTCGCCAATGCCGCCAATTACCTCCTCGAAGAGGCCATGAACCGCGCCGGCGGCAACCAGACACTGGCGGCACGGCTGCTGGGCATCTCCCAACCCTCCCTCTGGAAACGACTGAAACTGGCCCGCGGCTGAACCCCTATTGCCGGAGTCTATAGCTATAGACTTCGGCAATAACGCTGCAACTCCCCGTCAACACACGCATAACCCTCCTTCTCCCCGGAAGTCCCATAGCCTGAGTCTATAGTCGTTGCCGCACTCCTCAAAGCAAATTCCCGTGCAATATCAGTGTGTTAAGGCTTATTTCGCCTTTGGTATCGATCCTGCTCTAATGAGTTCAAGAGCAATCACGGGGCCTGCGCCCCAACATACCGAAGGAGAAGATCATGAATCAGAAAGCGGCAGTGGCGATGGCAGGTTTTCTGGCGGCAATGGCTGTAGGGCACGATGCCCAGGCGAAGAGCCTGGAGGATATCCTGAAGGAGAAAGGTGTCATCACCGAGGCGGAGTACAAGGAAGCTTCCAAGTCCAAGCCTTACGACTACAAGCTGGGCAAGGGCTTCGTCCTCACCTCGCCGGACCAGAAGTTCCAGTTGCAGCTGGGCGGCCAGATCCAGGCCCAGTACGAACTGGACAACTACGACGTGGCCAACAAGCAGGACGTGAGCCAGTTCAACCTGCGTCGCGTCAAGACTCTCCTGAGTGGTTACGCCTTCACCAAGGACCTCACCTACAAGGCGACCTACAACTGGTCCAACGTGGTCAAGGAGAACTCCAAGGCGATGGAAGAGGTGAACATGAAGTACCGGGTCGCCGACGAACTGCAGGTGATGCTGGGGCAGGAGAAGATCCAGTACTCCAGGCAGTGGATCACCTCCAACACCGCGCAGCAGTTCGTGGACGGCTCCTTCGTCAGGAACGCCTTCATGCAGGGGTACGACACCGGCATCAACCTGCACGGCGACCTCTGGACCGGGCTGGTCAAGTACGATGCGGGCGTCTTCGGCGGGGCCGGCCAGAACACAAAGAACAAAACCGGCGACAACGCGTACAACTTCAGGCTGACCTTCAACCCGCTGGGCGACATGAAATACGGCGAGGGGGACCTCGAATACTCGCAAAAGCCCCTGGTCTCGCTGGGTAGCAGCTACTACCTCAATACCGTGAAAAAGACCGTCTCCGGGACCGGCGCCACGGCGACTTCCGCCATCGACAACAACAACTCCAACTTCGTAACCGACGCCAACGGCTGGCTCGGTACGGCAGTAAAAGGGAAATACTTCGGCACCAAGGCTGCCGAGGACATCAGCGTCGACTCCTGGGAAGCGGACTTCGCCTGCAAGTGGCTGGGCGCGTCGATGCAGGGCGAGTACTTCTGGGGCAAGGCGGTGGGTGAAACCTCCGGCAAGGAACTGATCGCCAGGGGCGGATACGTCCAGGCCGGCTACTTCGTGATACCGCAGCGCCTGGAACTGGCCCTCCGTTACGCGTGGATGGATCCCAACCGCCAGGTGTCCAGCGATTCCATCTCGGAGATCCAGGGGGCGGTCAACTACTTCTTCTACGGCAACAACCTGAAGATCCAGGGCGACGTCGGCAACCGCCACATCTACAAGGGGCAGGTTGACGACCTCGTGGCGCGCGCCCAGGTGCAGCTGCTCTTCTAGGGCTTGGTCAGGACAATGACGACGTACTAACAGGAGACAAAATATGACACGGAAAACTATCGTACCGGCACTGCTGCTCTCTGCGGCCCTGCTCATCGCGGCATCCGCGGCCTCGGGGGCGGACTCATCCAAGAGCTCCTTCCTCTCCGGGGTGCACAAGAAGAACCAGGTCACCTGCGCCGACTGCCACGGCAAATCCCTTGCCGTCGACGACAGCGAGACGGCGCTGAACAAGAACTGCAAGGGGTGCCACGGCGGCTTCGCCGACCTCGCCGCGAAGACCAAGGAGCACATCAACCCGCACAACTCGCACCTGGGCGAAACCAACTGTACCGCCTGCCACAAGGGGCACGCCGCCTCCAAGGCGTACTGCAACTACTGCCACAGCTTCGCCATGAAGATCCCAGCCATGGGGACGGAAAAGGAATCGACCGACAAGAAGTGGGTGCAGGAATCGGCCCCCGGCAAGAAGGACCTCAAATCGAACCGGGTCGAGTCCACCGACGTGGTCGTCATCGGCGCCGGCGGATCGGGATACGTAGCCTCCATCACCGCCCACGACGCCGGGGCCAGGGTGATCCTGCTGGAGAAGATGCCCATCACCGGCGGCAACAGCATGCTGGCGGCAGGCGGCATCAACGCGGCCAGGACCCGTTACCAGGAGCGGCTCGGCATGCACGACGACCCGGCCGAGATGGTGAAGGAAACCATGAAGGGGGGGCGTGACAAGAACGATCCCGAGCTGGTCAAGGTGCTGGCCTACAAATCCGCCGATGCGGTGGACTTCCTGGTCTCCCTCGGTGCCGACATGACCGACCTGGTCCGTTCGGGCGGCGTCGCGGTCGACCGCACCCACCGTCCCGTGGGCGGGGCCGCGGTTGGACCGCACCTGATCAAGGTGTACCGGGAGAATGCGGCCAAGCGCAACCTCGACGTCCGCGTCAACTCCGAGGTGGTGCAGATCCTCTCCGACGGCAAGGGGCGCGTCACCGGCGTGCAGGTGAAGGGGAAGCACAGCGGCGTGTACACCATCAACGCCAAGGCCGTGATCGACACCGCGGGGGGCTTTGCCGCCAACAACGAGCTGGTCGGCTCGTACAAGCCGCAGTTCAGGGAAACCGCCTCCTCCAACCAGCCCGGGGCAACCGGCGAAGGGATGTTCCTCGCCGAAAAAGCGGGCGCCAAGCTCATCGACATGGAACAGATCCAGATTCACCCGACCATGGGGGGCGACACCAAGGTGCTCGTGTCGGAAACGGTGCGCGGCAGCGGCGCCATCCTGGTCAACCATGCCGGCAAGCGCTTCGTCAACGAACTGACCACCCGCGACAAGGCCTCCGCCGCCATCCTGGCGCAGCCTGAGAAGTCGGCCTTCCTGGTGCTGGGCGAGAGCATCCGCAAGAGCAACGTCCAGATCGACGGCTACATCACCCTTGGGCTGGTGCAGCAGGCGGACAGCATCGCCGCCCTCGCTGCCAAGATGGGCGTGCCGGCCGATGCGCTCACCGCCACGGTAACTGCCTACAACAAGGCCTTCGAGGCGAAAAAGGATCCGGAATTCCAGCGTCAGGACATCCCGCGCCCGGTGGACGGGCCGAAGTACTACGCCATCTGGGTCAAGCCGGGGCGCCACCACACCATGGGCGGCGTGAAGATCAACACCGAGGCGCAGGTCATCGGCAAGGACGGCAACCCGGTCACCGGCTTCTACGCAGCGGGCGAGGTGACCGGCGGCGTGCACGGCTGGAACCGCCTGGGCGGCAACGCCATCACGGACACCGTGGTCTTCGGCAGGATCGCCGGCAGCAACGCGGCGAGCTTCATCAAGAAAGAGAAGTAGGGGGGAACCCGTAACAAAAGAAGCGCCATGCGTTGCCAAGCGCAGGGCGCTTCACCATGGCTCAGCGGCATTTCGGGCCCGGGGCTCCCCCTCCCTTGACGGGCCTGCGCGCCGTAGCGCTTCGGTCCGCGAAGGCGGGAGGGGGCTGGGGGGTGGGTGAAGCCGCAAGGGGAGGGGGGCAACTGCCCCGCAAGGACGCCGACATGAAGAATGGAAAGCTGTTCAAGTCGCTGTTTCTGATCAACTTCGCCACCAGCCTCGGTTTCGGCATCGCCGACGCCTTCTTTTCCACCTACCTTTTTTCCCTCGGCGGACGCGGCGTCCTGCTGGGGCTGCCACTGCTGCTTTTCTCCCTGTCGAAGATCGCTTTGAGTCCCGTCATGGGGGCCTGCGTCGATCGCATCGGCGCCCGCCGTGCCGCCACGCTCAGCCTCACGCTCTATCTTCTCGTCTCACTTGGCTACCTCTTTTGTTCCCAACTCACCCTCATCGCGTTGTTGCGACTGCTTCAGGGAGCATCGTGCGCCATGTTCAGGCCGGTGATGCTCTCCCTGGTTGCGGTGGTGGGCGGCCGCAAAGGTGAGGGACGCGCGGCCGGGACCTTTGACATCTCCTTCTATCTTGCCGTCGGCGTCGGGCCGCTGCTGGGCGGGGTGCTGCACGATGTCTGGGGCTTTTATGGCATCTTCGTCAGCCTGGTACTGCTGTGCGTGTTCGCCCTGGCACTCGCCCTGTGGCAGATACCGGCCCAGCCTCATACGGCAAGGCCCGCCAGCAGGCGACAATCCGGTCTCGCCTTGCCTGCCGCACTGGAGGTGGCGCGCCACGGCAGCATGGGTGGGCTTTTGGCCTTCATCTTCGGCAGGGGGTGCGGAATCTCGCTCCTGGCGGGTTTTCTCCCCATCCTCCTGGATGCGCGTCTGGGGCTCACCGGTACCCAGACCGGCATGGTGCTCGCTTCCAGCACCGTGGTCATCAGTTCACTGCTGCGACCGGTAGGCCGGCTTTCGGACCGACTGCCCCGTAAAGCCCTGGTGCTTCTGGGAGGGATCTCGGTATCGCTGCTCTACTTCCTGATTCCCGTGGCCCAGGGGTTTCACCAGGTGCTCATGCTGGGGGGCGGGATCGGGCTGTGCAGCGTGCTGTCGCAGCCTGCCAGCACCGCGCTTCTTCTGGAACAGGGGGAGCGTCACGGGACGGGGTTGGCGATAGGCATCTTCAATGCTGCACTGAATGCGGGATTCGTGGTGGGACCGCTGCTCGGGGGATGGCTGCAGAGTCGTTTCGGGCTGACCGCCGTCTTTCATGCCGCCGGCTGGATCGGCCTCGCGGCGGCGGTGCTGTTCGCCGCGAGCACCCTGGAGAAGGAGGGGACAGGCTCCGCCAGGTGCCTGTCCCCCTAGGGGGGATTTCCCCTGGTTCCCAAGCTCCAGCTTGGGAACCCTATATGGCGCAAAGCTCCAGCTTTGCATCCGAGGGAAGTTGGCACTTCGGAGAGGCTTTGCGTTCCCAAGGTGGACCTTGGGAACGAGATCAAGGAGGGGACAGGCTCCGCCAGGTGCCTGTCCCCCTAGGGCATTGGTAAGATGGGGGGGAGGTGCCAGTTTGGGTAAGGTGGCTGAGCACAAATGGAGCGTTCCGCTAGAGGGCCTGGCACCTACGGAGCCAGTCCCTTTCCGCTCTTGCCATCCTCATTCCTTGATGTTCTTGTCGATGCCCGCCCGGCCGTCGTCGCACTCGTCTTCGGGCTGGCCGGGGCGGCTGTAGCGCGGGTCGCTGGTCGCGCTGACGCAGACCGGCGCGGGCTCCTCGGTCGCTCCCGCGGCGGCGGGGACATGGTCGTGCTTTCTCCCCCCTTCCTTGGGGACGTCCCCTTTGCTGGGCTGCCAGTCGGCCAGGTCCCGGAACATCCGGAACCGCTCCAGCGCCTCCTGTTCCATCTGCTCGCGCAACTGCCGGGCCACTTCCGGGTTCTGCTTTTCCAGGGCCTGGAAACGCACCTCCCCGGAGAGGAACTCGGCGAGCGAGCCGTCGGGCTTCTTCGACTCCAGGATGAACGGGTTTTTCCCGTCCCGCTTCAGAAGCGGGTTGTAGCGGTACAGCGGCCAGTAGCCGCACTTCACGGCCAGCTGGCTCTCCTCGATCGATTTCCCCATCCCTTTGCGGAGCCCCTGGTTGATGCAGGTCGAGTAGGCGATGATGAGCGACGGGCCGGGGTAGGCCTCGGCTTCGGTGATCGCCTTGAGGGTCTGGTTCTTGTCGGCGCCGATGGCGATGGAGGCGACGTAGACGTAGCCGTAGGTCATGGCCATGCGCCCCAGATCTTTCTTGGAGGTCCGCTTGCCGGAGGCGGCGAAACGGGCGATGGCGCCCAACTGGGTCGCCTTGGAACACTGGCCGCCGGTGTTGGAATAGAGCTCGGTGTCCATCACCAGGAGGTTCACGTCCTCGCCGGTGGAGATGACGTGGTCCAGGCCGCCGAAGCCGATGTCATAGGCCCAGCCGTCGCCGCCGTAGATCCAGATCGACTTCTTGGTGAACAGGTCCGCCGATGCGGCAATCTGCTGCAGCAGCTCGTTGTCCCCGGCCTTGCCGAGCAGTTCCTTCAACCGGTCGCCGTGGCGCCGGGACAGCTCCGGGTCCATCATCCCGGAGAGCCACCCTTCCAGTTCTTCCCTGAGCTCCCCTTCCGGCAGGCTGTGCACCGCGCGGCGCACCTGGTCGGCCAACAGCTGCCTGCGCTGCGACACGGCCATGTGGTAGCCGAAGCCGAACTCGGCGGCGTCCTCGAAGAGCGAGTTGTTCCAGGCCGGGCCGTGGCCGTCGGCATTGGCGCAGTACGGGGAGACCGGCGCCGAGGCGCCCCAGATCGAGCTGCAGCCGGTGGCGTTGGCGATCATCATGCGTTCGCCGAAGAGCTGGGTGATGATCCTGGCGTACGGGGTCTCGCCGCAGCCTGAGCAGGCGCCGGAGAATTCGAGGAGCGGCTGCTGGAACTGGCTGCCGATCACCGTGGTCCGCTTCACCAGGTGCCCTTTCGGGGAGAGGGTCTCGGCGAACTTGCGGTTCTCCTCCTGCACCGCGGACTGGGTGTCGATCGGCTTCATCACCAGCGCCGGGACCTTGGCGGGGCAGATGTCGGCGCAGTTGCCGCACCCCATGCAGTCCAGGGTGTAGACCTGGATGCGGAAGCCCATCCCCTTGTACTCGCGGGCGTTGGGGGGGATGGTCTCGTACGTCGCCGGCGCGCCGGTCAGTTCCTGCTCGGAGGCGACGAAGGGGCGGATGGTGGCGTGCGGGCAGATGTAGGCGCACTGGTTGCACTGGATGCAGTTTTCCTTGATCCACTCGGGGACGTTGATGGCGACGCCCCTTTTTTCGTAACGCGCGGTGGAGAAGGGGAAGACCCCGTCCGGCGTGAAGGAGGAGACCGGCAGGTCGTCGCCCTTCTGGCGCAGGATCGGGAAGACCATGTCGCGCATGTAGTCGGGCATCGGCTGCTTGAGCCGGAAGTCGGTGCCGCGCTCGTCGTCGGCGTCGCGCCAGGAGTCGGGATAGGAGATCTCGACCAGGCTCTGCACGGCCAAATCGACCGCGGCCAGGTTCATCTCAACCACCTGGTCACCTTTCCGGCCGTACTCCTTGCGGATCGAGTCCTTCAAAAGCTCCACGGCCCGCTCGAAGGGGAGCACGCCGGAGAGCTTGAAGAAGGCGGTCTGCATGATCATGTTGATGCGCCCGCCCAGACCTGCCGACTGGGCGATGCTGATGGCGTCCACGTTGTACAGGCGGACCTTCTTCTGCGCGATGGCGCGGCGCATGCTGGCCGGCAGGTTCGCCTCCATCGCCTCCACCGTGTTCCAGGGGGAGTTGAGCAGGAAGGTGCCCCCGTCCCTGATCCCTTCCAGGAGGTCGTAGATCTGCACGTAGGGCGCCTTCTGGCAGGAGATGAAATCGGCGGCGTCGACGAGGTAGGTGGACTGGATGGGGCTCTCCCCGAAGCGCAGGTGCGAAACGGTGATGCCGCCGGACTTCTTGGAATCGTAGGAGAAGTAGGCCTGCACGTAGAGGTCGGTGTTGTCGCCGATGATCTTGATGGCCGCCTTGTTGGCCCCGACGGTGCCGTCGGCCCCCATGCCCCAGAAACGGCACTGGATGGTCCCCTCGGGCGTGGTGGAGAGGGCGCCCTCGACCGGCAGCGAACTGTCGCTCACGTCGTCGGTGATGCCCACCGTGAAGTGGCGTTTGCCGGGGCGGCCGGCCATGTTGTCGAAGATGCTCTTCACGTGCACCGGGCGGAATTCCTTGGAGCCCAGGCCGTAGCGTCCGGCGTAGAGTTCCGGCATCTCGCCGCCGCGCTCGATAAGCGCCGTGCAGACGTCCTGGTAGAGCGGCTCGCCCAGGGAACCCGGCTCCTTGGTGCGGTCGAGCACCGTGATCTTCCCGGCGGTGGAGGGGATGACGGACAGAAGGGCGCCCGCGTCGAAGGGGCGGTACAGGCGCACCTTGACCAGCCCCACCTTCTCGCCCTGCCCGTTCAGGTACTGCACCACCTCCTCGCAGGTCTCGCACGAGGAGCCCATGGTGATGATGACCCGGTCCGCCTCGGCGTGGCCGATGTAGTCGAAGAGGCGGTAGTGGCGCCCGGTCAGCTGTCCCACCCGTTCCATGGTCTCGGTCACCACCTGCGGCAGCGCCTGGTAGAACGGGTTGGCGCGCTCGCGCCCCTGGAAGTAGATGTCGGGGTTTTGTGCGGTGCCGCGCAGCTCGGGGTGCTCGGGGTTCATGGCCTTGCTGCGGAAGGCGGCCAGCTTGTCGTGGTTCACCAGGCGGCCCATGTCCTCGTAGTCGATCACCTCGATCTTCTGCACCTCGTGCGAGGTCCGGAAACCGTCGAAGAAGTGCAGGAAGGGGAGGCTCGCCTCCAGGGCGGCCAGGTGGGCCACCAGGGCCAGGTCCATCACCTCCTGGACCGACGACGAGCAGAGCAGGGCGAAGCCGGTGGGGCGCGCCGCCATGACGTCCTGGTGGTCGCCGAAGATGGAGAGGGCGTGGGTGGCGATGGCGCGGGCCGAAACGTGGAACACGCCGGGGAGCTGCTCGCCGGCGATCTTGTACATGTTGGGGAGCATGAGCAACAGCCCCTGCGACGCCGTGAAGGTGGTGGTGAGCGCCCCCGCCGCCAGCGAGCCGTGCACGGCGCCCGCGGCCCCGGCCTCGGATTGCAGTTCCTTGATGTTCAGGACCTGTCCGAAGACGTTCTTGCGTCCCTCCGCCGCCCACTCGTCGGCCACTTCCCCCATGGTCGAGGATGGGGTGATCGGATAGATGGCCGCGGTCTCGCTGAGCGCGTAGGCGACGTGCGCAGCGGCGGTATTGCCGTCCATGGTTTTCCTGGTTCCACTCATGTGAAAAGTCCCCCTTGTCCAGAGATGGCTGCACCCGCCCGGTGGGCTTCCCCGCGATAATGGGGACGCAGAGAGGGTGGAGATAATGAAGTTTAATATGCTACCACTAATTTTTTTGAAAGGAAGTGCGGAGCGGACATGGTAGGTGGAAGTAGGGCGGAAGCAGCAAGAGAACGAGAGGAGAAGAGAGGGGAAGGGATTCAGCGCGGTGTCAGTTCCGCGGGCGGGGTGAGTGAGAAGCGGTGGAAGATCCCCTCGATGAGGTCGAACAGCGTCGGGTCGAGGTTGCGGTTCTTCTCCAGGACCAGGCGCCGCGGCCGGGACGGGGCGAACCCTTCGACGTGGTGACTGACCAGCGATCCCTCGGCCAGGTAGGAAGCCACCACGCTGCGGGAGATGAAGGTGACGCCTTCTCCGGCCTGGACAGCCTTGATGATGAAGGGGATGTCGTCGAAGTAGACGGTGTTGCGGAACTCGGCGGCGTCGCGGCCGATGGCGTGCATGCTCTTTTCCAGGAAGCGACGGGCGCAGCAGCCGGATTTCTTGCAGTACAGGCGCTGGCCGAGCATGGTCTCGACAGTAACCACCTTGTTGTCGATGCCGAAGCCGGGCCTGCTCACGAAGACCATCTCGTCGTCTGGCAGCGGGTAGACCGCGAACTCGTCGAGGTTCAGGTCCTCGCAGAATTCGATCAGCACCAGGTCGTAAAGCTTCTCCTTGAGCCCCTTCAGGGCCCCTTCCGGCATGTCGAAGACGAAGCTCAGTTCGCTGGTCTGGGAGTTGCGCGACATGAAGCGGGTGAAGATATCGGGGAGGAAGGAGATGCCGAAGGGAGCGGTGCAGCAGAAGGAGATCTTGCGCTTACACGCCAGCAGCTCGAGTTCGTGGAGGAATTCCTGCTCCATCTTGAGCAGCAGCCGTGCCTTCTCGACCAGTAGCTGGCCGGCCGCGGTCAGCTTGAGGGTAATGCCGGAGCGGTCCAGGAGGAGTTGGCCGTAGTGGTCCTCGAGGATCTTTATCCTGCGGGAAACGGCGGACTGCGTCACGCAGAGGATGTCGGCCGCTTTGGAGAAGCTGCCACATTCGACCGAAACTACGAGGGTCTTCAGGTTGGTGAAATCCATGTGTCTGGTCTCGACGCTGCCGGCGATGCGTAACACGCATAGGTTGTGTGAGAATATGTCGTTTGTGCATATTGCAAAATTCTTATATTAATTGCAACACTGAATGTCGAAAAAAACCATTGAATCAAAAAAGATGGTTAAGCAAGTTTAATTACCATGCGTGTTATGCATAGGGGCATGAAAAACTTTCACTTGAGTAGTTCGCCCCATCTTGCGAAGAAGCGACAGTACCTTTGGGAGCCGTCCTTCTGTCGGCCTTTCGCCCAAAAGCAATTGTACGTCGATAGTTTGCGACACGGTAACAGGATCAGCCCCTTTGCCGTGGCAACGTTTGACAGTGCTTCTGTCTATCTCTCAGCATCTTGACTTACCAAAGTCACATTCTTGACAGAAAACGAAAATATTTTAACTTTTGCCGGTGTGGGCTTTGACTGTGCTCATCAATGAGAAAGGAGGACGGGAACTCTAAGAACTGTTGGAAGCCATATTTCAGCCAATCCAAAGGAGGTTGTATGTCGGAAAAGATGATGCAAAAGAGCAGGGTGCTGCTGTTCTCGCTGCTCGGTCTGATCGCCGTCGCGGTTCTCAGCATCTGGGGGTGCGGTGATACCAGCTATGACAGCCCCGCCAAGGGGATTACCACGACCAAAACTGCAACCGCGCTGATCGAACCCGCTGAACTGAACCAGTGGATCACCGAGGGGAAGGTAAACAAGGCCGGCGGTTACGACCGGGTGGTGGTCCTCCAGGTCGACGGGACGGCAACCAACTACGACCTGGGGCACATCCCCGGTTCCCAGAGCGTCGGCCTCAATGCCGAGCTGGCGCAGACACGCGTTGAGGGCCCCATGTACACCGGCGCCATGGTTCCCGACGGCACCACCATGGACACCCTGATCCAGCGCACCGGCATCGACGCCAACACCACCATCGTCTTTACCACGTCCGAGGCGGAAAGCGCGTCGCCGTGGAACCTTACCCGCGGCTACACCGTGTTCCGTTACTGGGGCTTCCCCAAGGAAAGGCTCAAGGTGCTCAACGGCGGCAACAAGGCCTGGAAGGCCGCCGGCCTGCCGCTGGTCTTCGACAAGCCCACCATCGCCAGGTCGAGCTATGTGGTGACCCCCAACAGCATCAACCGCGTCAAGCCGGACCTGAGGGCCTCCCTCTCCGACATGATCGCCGCGGTAACCGCGGGGACCGCCAGCAACGACTTCATCGACGGCAGGAGCACGGACGTTCCCGCCGGCCCCACCTCCGACCTCATCGACACCTCGACCCCGACCAAGTACGTGGTCTTCGAGGGCGCCGTGCACGGCGGGCGCAACAAGGCGCACACCCTGCTGCACACCGCCGGCAAGTTCAAATCCGTGGACGAGGTCAAGACGGCGCTGGCCATTCCCGCCGGTCGCACCTCGGTCTACACCATCTGCCGCGCCGGCAACATCGCCTCGGTACTCTTCTTCGCCATCGACGGCTATGCCTACTACAACGAGACAACCGCCGGGGCCATGAAGGCGATCTGGTACGACGGCTCCTGGGGACAGTGGGGGCTCATGGCCAGTTCGGACAAGGTGGGCGCCACCCTGGTCAACGCCGGGGGCAAGCTCGCGGTAGGCTCCATCTGGGATACCACCGCCCTGACCGATTCGCGCACCTACAACATCGATGCCGGGCGCGCCATCGTCACCTACAACACGCGCCTTTTGAGCCCCGAGCCGACCTACGCAACCGGCAACCAGATCGAAGATGCGGACGCGGCCTACCACAGCCCGGTCACTACCAGCAACGGCAGCGGCACCTCCGGCGGCGGAGGCGGCTGCTAGCGGCACAGGCAGCTTTCGGATCATCAATCGACCACATAGGGAGTAGACGACCATGATCAATATCAACAAGACCGTTTGTGCTGCCCTGCTCGGGCTTGCTCTGACCAGCACAACCGCATATGCAGGACCCAAAATGACCTTCGGCCCCAATGACGAAGGGGCGCTGCAGCTGGACTACAAGGGCCAGTTCCAGATGACCTTCCGCGACATCGGCTCGGGCGATAACAACGAGGACACCACGGCTAACTTCAACTTCCGCCGTAACCGCCTGGCCCTCATGGGCAAGTACGGCGACATGATGTCCATTTACGTGCAGACCGAGTACACCGACGACCAGAACCTGACCCCGCTCGACGTGGCGTCCGAGAACCAGGGCTCCAACTTCCAGCTCCTGGACGCGGTGGTCCGCTTCAAGCTCGACAACGCGTTCCGGATCAACGTGGGCAAGTTCAAGTACAACCTCTCGCGCGAGAACCTGGAGGCGTGCGAGGCGCCGCTCACCCTGGACCGCTCGCTCTTCATCCGCGCCCCCTACGTGACCACCCGCGACACCGGCGTGGCCGTCTGGGGCAACCTCTTCAACGACATGTTCCAGTACCGCCTGGACGCCATGGAAGGACGCAAGGCTGTCTCCGGCGACACCGCCCCCGCCTCGAACTTCCGCTACTCGGCGCGCGCCCACGTGACGCTGCTCGACCCGGAAAACGACTACGGCTACAAGGGGACCTACCTGGGCAAGAAGAAGGTCGCCACCATCGGCGCGGCGTACCAGTTCGAGCCTGACATCGCCTACGCGGACACCGTCGCCAGGACCGGAAAGAAGGATTACAAGGCCTGGACCTTCGACGGTTTCGTGGAGTACCCGGTCGAGGGGCTGGGGACCTTCACCGCTTCCGGCGCCTACGAGAAGGTCGATCTCGACAACGCCTACCTGGGCGACAATCCCGACGCCAACGTGATGGGCATCAACGGGGAGAAGAACGGCTACTACGTGAAGGCCGGCTACATGCTCCCCAACATCCCGCTGCAGCTCTTCGTGCGCCACGAGAACTGGAAATTCGCCAGCCTGAACGGCATCTACGATCAGCGCGTCTTCTGGACCGGCGGCGGCATGAACTATTACCTGCGCGACCAGAACCTGAAGCTCAGCTTCGAGGCGAACTCCACCGGTTTCCGCAACGGCAGCGGTACCACGGCCGACGGGACCGAGGAGTTCATGACCTACGTGACCCAGCTCCAGGTAATCTTCTAACCACAGACAGCGAAGGGGACTGGCTCCGCCAGGTGCCAGTCCCCCTCGGCCAAGAGGAGGAAAAGCGATGTTTGCTAAATCGATGCGGATTGCGGCAGCTGCCCTGGTGACCCTGAGCCTGGCGGCAACGGCCTTTGCGGCAGGACCGGCGAAGGGGAAAGTAACCAAGGTGGAGGGTGAGCAGGTCACGGTGACCCTGGAGGCGGCTCCCCCGGCCTACGTGAAAAAAGGGGCCACCGTCTCGGCTGCCGGCGGCTCGCCCAAGGTGCTGGCCGTGCAGGGTAACGAGGTGACGCTCAAGTTCGGCAAGGCCAAGGCGGAGAAGATGAAGGTCGACACCCCGGTGTCGCTCACGGAGTGCGAAGGGGACGAACTTCAGGGTTGCTGAGGCAAAGGGCGCCCCGTAAAAGCGGGGCGCCCGCAGTCGCAGATCATCGGTTGAACGGGAGTATCCATGAACCCACTGATTATGCGGGGTGGCCTTGCCGCCGCCCTTGTTTTAGGGGTGCTGACGGCACCCTCTTTTGCGGGAAAAGCAGGCATCGGCTGGCAGGAGACCATCGCGGCCAAATCGGGCAAGGCGAAGACGCTCGCCGAGCTGGCCAGGATGTACGATTCGAGCCCCTGCGTGGAATGCCACCAGGAGCAGCATGACCAGGCCTCCAAGTCGATCCACTCGCGCTCCCTCTTCGGGACGGCGCGCACGGCGATGACCATCATGACCACCATCGAGAACGGCCTGATGGAGGAGCCGTACTCGGGGGTGAAGAGCCCCAAGGACGTCAAGGTGGAGCACCTGATGGGGTGCGCCAAGTGCCACCTGCCGCAGCTGGCCGACGCCGAGGACTCGGTGGCCCAGGAACTGGTCACCACCCTCTACGGCTGGAAGGAGGCGCGGGCCAAGAAAGACAAGGAGGGGGCCAAGAAGCTCGAGGAGAAGCTGAAAAGCGTCTCCATCAACTGCCTGGTCTGCCACAACAGGAACGCCATCACCCACAAGTGGCAGGACGGCTATCCCAAGGCGGGGGTGGTCTACGGTTCCAAGGACGGCGATCATCCCTCGGACCAGTTCCCCAAGATGGCCAAGAGCCCGATCATGGACCAGGCCATCCAGTGCGGCCAGTGCCACGGTCTGGGGCCGAACCTGGAACTGGACGAGCCGACCCAGTGCTGCACCTCGTACGGCAGCTACCTCTGGGCCTACAAGGCCGAGGTGGGGCAGGAGAACTGCCAGGACTGCCACATGAAGAACTCCAAGCTGGGCCACAACATCCAGTCCTACCGTGATGCGGCCATGAGCGACAAGGCGGTCGAGTTCAAGGCCGAGGCCTTCGGGTACTACTGGCGCGACGGCGCCAAGATCAGGCCCAGGGCGGTGGTCAAGGTCGAGATGCTCAACAAGGCGGGCCATTCCATCCCCGACGGCTGACCGACCCCCAACCGACTGGTTCTGTCGGTACTCGGTAAGACCAAGGACGGCAAGGAAGTGTTCAACCAGGAGAAGATCTACATGCCGGTGCCGCAGCAGCTGGCCCGCGGCGACCGGATGGGGCGCGGCCCCTACGAGAAGAGCGGCCTGATCGAGGACACCGGCCTTCCCCCGGGCAAACTGGTGAAGGAGCGCTTCGAGATCTTCTACCCGCTGGAAGAGGTGGAAGTGAACGGCAAAACGGTGGAGATGCCAGCCGCCTACGAGCTGGACGTGGAAGTGAAGCTCACCTATCTCCCGTTCGGCACCCCCAACGGCGACCCCTTCGTCTGGAAGGAGTTCACCAAGACGGTGAGCATCTCAAAGAGCGGAAAGTAGCAAAAAAGAGGACGGTTCCTGGTTTGTTATGGCCGGCATCCACCGCGATGCCGGCTTTTTTTGTCCATCGCTCATGAAAGGTTTTGGAGAATGGTTTTAATTTGACTATAATGCGCGGGAGTTCAGTAAACCGGACAGCGGGCGATATGAGGGCTACAGACCGAGAAACATACGCAGCTCCTCCCTCCGGAGGGGGGAGGCCGGGAGGGGGGACGCAGGATGCGGGGGGGATGGATTTCCCCCTCCCTGGCCCTCCCCCTCCGGGGGCGGGGACCGTGGCGCCATGCGGCTGGTCCGGGGTTACCCGCAAAGCCGCTCTGCTGGCTGCTCTTCTCGCCGCCGGGTGCAGTGCACAGGGGGCGCCGGGCAACAACTGCCTCACCTGCCACGCCGGCATCGAGCACGCCTCGGCCACGCACCACGACTGCGTCGCCTGCCACGGCGGGGACGCCGGGGCCACCCAAAAGGAAGCCGCCCACCGCGGCATGCTGGGTAAGAGCAATCCCTCCGCCCCCGAGCACTGGGACAAAAGCTGCGGCTCCTGCCACGTGTACCAACTGGACCGGGTGCAGTCGAGCCTGATGTACACCACGACCGGAATGATCCGCAACATCCGTCTCACCTGGGAAGGGCCTGAGGAGGGGGACTTCGCCAGTCGCGCCGGTGAGGTCTACGATCCTGCCGGCAGGCCGCTACGGCTCAAGCCGGTGGCCGAACTCGACCACGTTTCCGGTGAGCTGTACCGCAAGTTCTGTTCGCAGTGCCACGTGGCGCGGGAGAGCGGGGAGGTCTACGGGGCCAGCCACGCCTCCGGGTGCGCCGCCTGTCACTTCCCTTACAACGACCGCGCCCTGTACCGGGGTGGCGACGCCACCGTGCGGGGGAGGGGACCCTACGCGGCGAGCCACGCCATGGAGCGCCTCCCGGGCAACGAGGTCTGCTCCCGTTGCCACAACAGAAGCGGGCGCATCGCCTACTCCTACCAGGGGCTGAACGACGGCAGCAATTCCCTGGTGCCGACCCGCTTCGGCCTTCCGGGGGCGGTCATGGCCAGCGGCAACAGGAACCTGACCCACATCGCGCCGGACATCCATTTCGCCGCCGGCATGGATTGCATCGACTGCCACACCTCGCGCGACCTGATGGGGGACGGCTACTCCTACCGCAACATGTACCTGCAGACCGAGATCGCCTGCGAGGACTGCCACGGCGGCGTGAAGCCCCCGCGCTACCGGGAGATCGCCAGCGAAAACGACGAGGCGCTGCGGGAGTCCCGGGGTTACCGCATGCAGATGCGGCAGGGGATGAAGATGATTCTCACCGCGAAGGGGCGCGCCTACTCCAACGTCTTCTACCAAGACGGCGCGGTCTGGGTGCTGGGCAAGCGCAGCGGCAGGCTGTTCAAAAGCCGGGTCATCACCGGCACCCCAGAACATACCGTGGTCGGCCACGGCCGGATGGAATGCTACTCCTGCCACAGCCGCACCGTGGTCCAGTGCTACGGCTGCCACACCAGCTACGACAAGACCCGGTCCGCCATGGACTACGTCAAGGGGGTGCCGACGCCGGGACGCTTCAGCGAGAAGGAAGATTACCGCATGCTCTACCCCTTCCCGCTGGCCCTGAACCAGCGCGGCAGGATCTCCACGGTCACGCCGGGGTGCCAGACCTTCGTGAGCGTGGTGGAGCCGGACGGAAGCCTCTCCAAAGACGAGTACGTGGCGCGCTTCAAGGGCAAACAGCAACTTCGCTTCGCCCCCTTTTACTCGCACAACACCGGCAAGAAGGCGATCGGCTGCGGCGAGTGCCACGGCAACCCCGCCTTCCTCGGCTTCGGCCAGCACGTGGTCTCCGGCAGCAACATCGAGGGGACCATGATCTGCGAGCAGTCGGCGGACAAGCCGCTGGACGGCTTTTTGACCCTGCAGGAGGGGAAGGTGCGGGCCTATTCGGCCATCACCCGGGAGCACTCCCGCCCCCTGAACGGCGCCGAGGTGCGCCGCGCCCTGGCGGTGAACCTCTGCCTGGTCTGCCACGACAAGGCCGCCGACCCTATCTATCGAAAGGAGCTGGACCATGGTGCGCTCAGTGATGCGCTACATCGTCGCCTTGTGCCTGCTCCTTAGCGCGACCGTCGCTTTAGGCAAGGAGAACTGCACCGTCTGCCACAAGAAGGTGGTGAAGGGGGTGCACCGGGGACTTCCCTGCCTCTCCTGCCACCTGGACGAGACCAGGACCCTGGCCAACCCTGCCTCGCGGGAGAGCCGCGCCGCCGGCTGCGTCGGTTGCCACAAGGGATACGCGGCGCTTTTCGATCAGCCCATGGGGAGTCGTCGCCCCGAACTCGACTTCGTCGCCGCCAGTTACGGGAAGGTCGATCCACGCTTCTTCGCCCGCAACTGTGGCGCCTGCCACCTCAAGGGGTGCACCGACTGCCACGCCGGCAAGGGGCATGACATCGGCAAGCCCCGCGATCGCGACTGCTTCGCCTGCCACAAGGGGTACTTCGTCGGGACCGACTACTACGGCATGGCGCCGCGCGAGGACAGCATGCGCTACCAGCGCGGCGAGGTGGCCTATGGGGAGGCGTACCTGAAGATGACCCCGGACCTGCACGCGGAGGCCGGTCTTACCTGCGGAGCCTGCCACTCCATGAAGAGCCTCGCCGCCGGGCGCAAGGCGGCCAAGGGGTGCCGGGATTGCCATGAGCCCAAGCGCAGCGTGCCGGAACACCGCATCGCGGCGCACCTGGAGAAGATGGAGTGCTGGGCATGTCACGCGGCCTGGGCCGCGCAGGAGTACGGCACCTTTTTCCTGCGCTTCAGCAACAGCCCCTCGCAGGAGCTCTACGGGCTGCGCCGGGACCAGGGCGCCGAGGAGTACCTGAGAAGTGCGTATCTGCGGCGCCAGGACGCGCCACCGCTGGGGTTGAACGGACGGGGCAAGGTGAGCCCGATCAGGCCGGAGTTCATCGCCTACTTCACCGATGTGAGGAACGACCGCGCCGTCTGGGACGAGAACCGGCTTCTGGCCGCCCGGTGGAGAGCCTTTTTCCCCCACACCGTACGCCGCGGCACCGTCATGTGCGAGGGGTGCCACGACAACCCGCGCCGCTTCCTGCGGGAGCCCGGGGAGGACCGCATTTACCAGCTGCAGGCCGACGGGATGACGCTGACCTCTTTCTGGGACGCGACCGGCCAGCAGGTGACCAACGGCTCCTTCTACCCACAGCGGCGCTACCTGGAACTTTCCCGCAAGAGCACGGCCTATCGGAGGGCCTACCTGGAAAAATGGCAGAGCTTGGTCAAACACGTCGAACCTTCCTCGGCACCCTGATTGCGCTGGTGGCGGGCGGATGGTTCCTGGGGAAGTTCCTGACCCCGCGCGGCAAGCGCAAGAAGACCCTCCTAGCGGTAGCCAGGGGTGATCTCCCGCGTGACGGGGCACTGGTGTACCGTGAGGCGCGCATCGCGGTCCTGAACCGGGGCGGGCAGGTCTACGCGTTGAACCTGGTCTGCACCCACCTGGGCTGCACGGTTAACGTAACCCCCGCCGGTCTGGTCTGCCCCTGCCACGGCTCCGAGTTCGACCGCGAGGGGAAGGTGCTGAAGGGCCCCGCCGACCGGGCCTTGCAGCGCTACCAGGTGCAGTTGGTGGGAGAGGCCTATCACGTGCAACTGTAGGGGCGAATAATCATTCGCCCAGCTTTAAGCTCCCCTCCCTTGACGGGAGGGGCAGGGGGGTGGGTGAAGCCGCAGGAATACGGGAGTGATGGCACCTTCCCCCACCCCCTGGCCCCCTCCCGCAAGGGGAGGGGGGATCGATCGGCGGGACGGGAGCAAGGTGGGGTGGCATTACAGGTGAAACAGCGGGAGCAACTGATTTGATCAAGGACTTCCTGAAACATCTTTTTCCCCGGGCGGTGCTGCAAAGGAACCTGACCCTCTCCTATACCCTCTGCCTGGGAGGGGTGGCCTTCACCTGCCTCATGCTGCTGGCCGCCTCGGGGCTGCTGCTCCTTTTCTACTACCAGCCCGCCCCGGCCGCCGCCTACCCTTCGATCCTGCTCCTGGAGTCCTCGGTCTGGGGGGGGCGTTACCTGAGAAGCCTGCACCGGCTCGCCAGCCACTTCTTCCTGGTGCTGATCGTCTTGCACACCCTGCGGGTCATCCTTACCGGCGCCTACCAAAAACCCCGGGAGCTCAACTGGCTGGTCGGCTGCGCCCTGCTATTGCTGGCCGTCTTCGAGGGGTACACCGGCTACCTTCTCCCCATGGACCAGCTCGCCCTCTGGGCCACCCAGACCGGGATGGAACTGCTGCACATCATGCCGCTTGGCGGCGCGCTGCGCGCCGCGCTGGTGCCGGACGGGGTGGGCGAGCCGGCCTCGCTGCTCCGGTTCTACGTGCTGCACATCCTGATGATCCCGGGGGCCCTGTTCTTTCTGAGCGGGCTCCATTTCTACCGGATCAGGAAGAACAAGGGGGTGCTCCCCTACCTATGAAACGAGGCTACCAAAAGAGTTCGCCGTACTTCTTCCGGCTCATCAAGATCGCGCTGGCCCTCACGGTGCTGGCCCTCATGGCCCTGGCGGCGCTGGTCCCGGCCCCCCTGCAGGAACAGGCCGACCTCGCCCGCGTCCCCAACCCGGTGAAGTCCGCCTGGTTCCTGCTCTGGATCCAGGAACTGGTCAGCTACTCCAAGTACCTGGTCTACCTGGTGCTGGCGCTGACGGTCGGTTTCATCGTGCTCCCGTGGCTCTCCCGTTCCCCCCAGCATCAGGGAGCCTGCTGGTTCCCCCGTGAGTCCCGCGTCGTGTGCTGCGTGGCCCTGGCCACCTGCGTGGCGGTGCTGGCGCTCACCCTGGTGGCCATGTGCTGCAGAGGTGCCAATTGGCAGTTCGTTTCCCCCTTTTAGTAGCGCTGGCCGTGCTTGCCGCCCCGGTGGCTGCACAGGGCGGAACTCCCTCCTGCCTCAGGTGTCACCCCGTGCACTACCGTGCCCTGGGCAGCTGCGTGGCCTGCCATGGCGGCGATCCCCGTTCGGATCGGCTGCGCATCGCTCACCACGACCTGGTGCCGGGACGCTTCGCCTGGTTTGCCGTGCCGGGCTCCGCCACCACAAAGCGCGGGCGCGAACTGATGGAAACCTACGCCTGCCGGCGCTGCCACACCTCGGCGGGGAAAGGGAACCGGGTAGCGGCGGACCTCGATCATCTCCCCGCGGGGACCACGGCGCAGGGAATCTCAGACGCGATCGTCAACCCGGCGCTGCTGATGCCCCAGTTTCACTTCACCGAGCGGCAGAAAACGGAGTTGGTCAATGCGGTGCTGGCGGGGGCGCGGGAGGCTGGAAGTAAGGTGGGAAGCCGGACGGGAGAGTCGCCCCAGGTGGTGCATTTCCAGAATGGCGATACCCGCAGGGACAATGTCTTCGAGAGGCGCTGCGGCCCTTGTCACAGGGTAGTCACCCGCACCTGGGGTGGGCTGGGGCGCGGCAGCATCGGCCCCAACCTTTCCGGGCTGTTGACCGAGGTCTACCCCAAGACCGGACCAAACAGGAGCACCTGGAGTTCGGCGGCGCTGGAAAAGTGGCTGGAAAATCCGAGGAAAAGCCGGGAACAGACCCCGATGCGCCCGGTAGCCCTGCAAGAAGGGGAGTTGGCACAGTTGCTGGACCTTTTGTCAGACCGTCCGCGCCGGTAACGAAGTGAGGTCCGCCCTTCCACCCCTGAAACAAAGCAGCCCCGCCGGATACCGGGTCCGGCGGGGCTTTCCCTCCCCGTCTCAAGGAGGTGAGAGGCGGGGTGGACCCGTTAACCGCGCACGATCTCTTCGAGGTTGCTGGCTATGGTGGTCGAGGTCGCGGCCTGCTCTTCGGAGGCGGTCGCGATCTGCGCGATGACATGCTCGATCTGCTCGATCGAGGTGACGATGTTGGCGAGCGAGCTGTCCACCTGGTGCGAGAGCGCTTCGCTCACCTCGGCCTCGCTCTTGCCCCGCTCGATCGATTCCACGGCCAGGGCCGTTTCCTTCTGGATCTCCTCGACCATGAGCCGGATCTCCTTGGTGGAGGCGACGGTGCGGTCCGCCAGGCGGCGCACCTCGTCGGCCACCACGGCGAAGCCGCGTCCCTGCTCGCCGGCGCGGGCCGCCTCGATGGCCGCGTTCAGCGCCAGCAGGTTGGTCTGGTCGGCTATGTCGTTGATCACCGAGACGAACTCGCCGATTTTGGCCGACTTCTCCCCCAGGTTCCCGACGATCCCTGCCGAATCCCTCACTATTTCCGCCACCTTGCGCATCTCGCTCACGGCCTGGCTCACCACGTTCTGCCCCTCGCGGGCGTTGCCGGCCACCTCCGCGGCGGAGTCGGCGGCGTTGACCGTGTTGCGGGCCACCTCGTTCACGGTCATGCTCATCTCTTCCATGGCGGTGGCGATCTGGGTCACCCGGGTCTCCAGGTATTCCTTGCGCTCGATAGCTTCCTGCTGGTGCTGCGCCACGGCCTTCTCGGCGGTGATGTCGTTCCAGCAGGCCATGTAACAGAGCACTTTGGAGGGGTCGTGGCTGTCCCAGATGGGGTAGGTCGAGGTACGCAGGGTAACCTCGCCGATGGGGATCTCGGCGGTGTGGGGCATCCTGCCGCGCGGTTCTCCGAAGATGCTGCGGATGCGGGCCGGGTCCTTGTGGAACTGGTGGATGCTGTTCCCTTCCGCGTTGGCGACGTCGGCGCCGCGCAGGCCCGCGTTCAACTGGCTGCGGAACTGCTGCATCAGGGCCCGCGCCTGCTTGTTCATGTAGATGATCTTGTTGTCGTTGGTGGTGTCGCAGAGCATGACGATGTTGTCAACGTTGTCGAGCATCTGGGCCATCTTGGCGATTTCTACGGCCTGGTCATCGAGGAGAGCCTTGTTGCCATTGCCGAACAGTTTCATGAGTTCTCCCTTCGCGCCCGTTTAGGGCCCGGTTCGGTGGTGCTGACCCCGGCCGGAACTGCGCACGGGGAAATGCACGGGTCATTGATCTTCATCGGCAGGAACCTTTATAACTTTAATGTGATCGTTTATTACGTTTTTTAGATGGAATGGCCGCATCGGTGCCTTGCGCGGCTTCACTTCGCGGTCGCTCATGTTAAAATCCTCTACTGTTGTTTCGGGCCGGGCACCTGCCCGGAGCGGATCATAGCGCACGGCAGCCGGGCGGCGGGCCGTCGACAGGAGGCGGGGGTGCACGAAGCAATCATCGTTTTTTCCCACCTGCGCTGGAGCTTCGTCTACCAGCGCCCGCAGCAGTTGCTGGCGCGCATGGCGGAACGCCGCCGCATCGTCTTTTTCGAGGAGCCGGTGCTGGACCGGGAGGCGGATGCTTTCCTGGAGTGCAGCAACCCCGCCCCCGGGGTGCTGGTCTGCCGCCCGCACACACCGGTAGAGCGGCCGGGATATCACGATGAACAATTCTCCTGCCTGGTCCCGCTGCTCGAGCAGCTCCTGCGCGAGGAGCGGCTGGAGCGGTACGTCGCCTGGTTTTACACCCCCATGGCGCTGCCGCTTGCGGCGACTCTCAAGCCCCGGCTGGTCGTCTACGACTGCATGGACGAACTGTCCGGGTTCCTCGATGCCCCAAAAGAGTTGGCGCAGCGGGAGCGCGCCCTGCTGGAGCGGGCCGACCTGGTCTTCACCGGCGGCCCCAGTCTGTACCGGGCCAAGCAGCGCCACCACCCACGGGTCTACTGCTTCCCGAGCAGCGTCGATGCGGCCCACTTCGGCCTTGCCTGCGATCCCGGCATCGAGCACGAAAACCAGCGGCTACTGCCGCGCCCCCGCCTGGGCTATTTCGGGGTGCTGGACGAACGGCTCAATCTCCCCCTGCTGGACGCGCTGGCCTGCTCTCACCCGGAGTGGCAGATCGTCATGGTCGGGCCGGTGCTGAAGATCTCCCAGGAGTCCCTGCCGCAGCGCGAGAACATCTGCTACTACGGTCAGCAACAGTACGCCGAACTGCCACGCTTCCTGGCGGGATGGGATGTCTGCCTCATTCCCTTCGCTTTGAATGATGCCACCCGCTTCATCAGCCCCACCAAGATCCTGGAATACATGGCGGCGGAAAAGCCGGTGGTGAGCACGCCCATCACCGACGTGGCCGGGCCCTACGGGGACATCGTCTTCATCGGGGACGGCATCGAGAGCTTCATTGCCGGGTGTGAAGATGCCCTGGCGCTCTCCGAGGCGAAGCAGCGGGACATGGTGCAGGCGATGCGGGCCGTGGTCGCCGGCACATCGTGGGAGGGGACGGTGCGGGCGATGGAGGAGCTTTTGGCGGCGCCGCGGCCGCCGAAGCGGTAGCGGACAACGTTGGCACAAGGAAAGAGAAAGGCCCCGCTTCAGGGGCCTTTTTTCGTGTCGGGGCCTGCGGCTCCCCCCGGCTGGTCCAGTCCGGCTGGGACGGTATCGACCAGGTAGCGGGCCAGGGCGTCACTCAGTGGCGGCAGGGCGATGCCGCGCTCGCTGGCGAGGACCGAGAAGGGGGGGCGGGGAGCGATAAACCCGAGGGCGGAGGCGGGGCAGGGGATGACGCTTGCGGTGTCCAATCCCGCCAGGGTCGCGCAGTGACCCGCGAGCTCCGCCCACGTCACCGCGCCATCGTTGGTCAGGTGCCAGATGCCGTGGGCGGCGTCGACCAGGAGGTCCAGGCAGGCGTGCACCAGGTCGGGTACGTAGGTTGGGGAAACCACCAGGTCCGAAGCGGCCTGCACCGTCTCCCCCTGGGCGAGCCGGCGCAGGGTGTCGGTGACGAAGTTGTACCGGTCCCAGGGGCCGAAGAAGGCGCTGGTGCGGATCAGCAGCGCCCCCGGGTGCAGTGACTGTACCAGGCGCTCCGCCTCTGCCTTGCTCCGTCCGTAGACGTTGAGGGGCGCGACCGGGTCGGTTTCGTGGTAGGGGGTGCCCTTGCTGCCGTCGAAGACCATGTCCGAGGAGAAGGTGACCAGGGCGATGCCCCGGCGGGCGCATTCCCCGGCGAGGATGCCGGGGCCGAGGGCGTTCTGCCGGAAACAGGTATCGGCGTCTCCTTCCGCCTCGTCGATGCGGACAAAACCGGCCGCGTTGATCACCGCCCAGGGGGTGAAGAGGTCCAGCGCCGCGGCGACCGATTCCCGGGAGGTGATGTCGAGGTCGTCGCGCGAGAGGAGGTGGCAGGGGACGCAGCGGCTGGCGCAGACCAGGAAGAAGGCGTGGCCGAGGGTCCCGGTCTTGCCGATCACCACCACCCCTCCGGCGGCGGGGTGGGGCGGAGCCGGGATAGCGCGCTTGGGGCGGCAACCGGGGAGGAGCCGCTCGGGGCGGCGCCACCATCCCGGCCGCGCCAGGGTGGGGTGGAAGGCCCTGCCGAAGAGGGCGATCTGCTTCAGCGCCGTGGCGAGGGCCGTGGGGCGGGGCGCGGGGCCGCTCACGTCGAAGACGCCGGGTTCGTAGCGCCCCTCCATGCTGGTCAGCAGACCGCACCAATCGTAGGATCCCAACAGGGCCCACGAGGTGACTGCCCGCACCGGGACCCCCTCCCGGCACAGTTTCAGCGCGGCCTGCCACGCCTCGTGGAACCAGCGCAGCTGGTCCTCCCTGGTGGCCCCGGCGTGGACCTCGGTGAGGGCCACCTCGCGCCGGTAGCGCAGCCACGCCGAGCGCAGCACCTCCTCGTGCCCAAGGATCCCCTCCGGGCAGGCCCGCACCGCCTCGACGTCGGCGTAGCGGTGCCGGTGATTGCCGCCGTGGCTGGTCTCGGGGTAGCGCTCAAGGCGCTGGTCGAGGTAGCGGTCGCTGGTCAGGTAGTAGTTGAGGCCGACCACGTCCGGCGTCATGTCGCAGCCCAGGAAGTAGTCGAACTCCTCACCGCTCACTCCGCACTGGGACAGCCACAGGCGCAGGGGGTGGTCCCGGTCCACCCTCCCGGCCAGGAGGTCGAGGCTCAGCCAGCGGCGGCTGTTCTCGTAGTTGGCCTGGTAGCTCAAAACGTTGGTGGCAAAGGTTCTCCCCATGTCCTCGGTCATCACCAGCCGCGCGCCCGGTATCACCCGCCTGATGGCCCGCATCGCCTCCACGATGGCGCGGCACTGCGTGACCACCGCCCTGACGAAGCTTGCGTCGTCGCGGCCGTGGGGATACCAGTGACCGTAGAGGCAGCTGAAGCGGGCGGTGGTGAGCGGTTCGTTGACGGGGGTGAACGAGGTGAGCCAGGGATAGCGGGCGGCGACCATGCCGGCGTAGCGGGCCAAAAGGTCGGGGAAGCCGGGATCGGTGAGGTCGGTGTAGCGCGGGCCGCTGCCGTGGTGCAGCAAGCCTACGATCGGTTCGATATTGAGCCGGCGCAGCAGCGGCAGCCTCTCGTCGCTGAAGCTCCAGTCGGGACGCTCCAGGGAGTCGGGGGCCACCATCTCCCAGAGCACGGGGTAGCGCAGCGCGGTGATGCCCAGGGTGGCGAAGAGCTCCAGGTCGCCGGGGCGCGCAAGGTGACCGCTCAGCTCGATCTGGCTGTGGAAGCGGTCGCCGACGCGGTGCAGGGTGCACTCGACCCCGCCCCAAAGCTCGGGAAAGAGCCGCCTCCCCTGCGTCCCGGTCACGTCTCTTGCTCCCTACTGCGGGACCAGCAGGGTGCCCTGCTGTCCCTGTTCCCGGTAAAGGGCAAGCACCCGCTCGCCGACGGTGCGGGCGGAACCCGCCCGGACCAGCGCCACGCAGGCGCCGCCGAACCCCGCGCCGGTTAAGCGGGCGCCGAAGACCTCGACCTGCTGCTGCAGCAGCGAGACCAGGAGGTCCAGTTCGGGGGTGGAGACCTCGAAGTCGTCCCTGAGACTCCGGTGCGACTCGTTCATCAGCTCCCCGAAGCCGCACGCGTGCGGCGCCACCAGGGCCTGGAGCACCCGCTCGTTTTCCTTGATCACGTGCCGGGCCCGGCGCGCCAGCTCCTGTGGCAGTCGGCTCAGTTCGGTCGGGTCATCCAGGTCCCGCAGCGACGCGAGACCCAGGAGCCGCGCCGCCTCCTCGCACTCCTGGCGGCGCAGGTTGTACCTGCTCTCGCCGAGCCGGCGCGGCACGCCGGAGTCCAGCACCAGCAGTTCCGAATCGCGCGGCAGGGGGACCAGCTTGCGCTCCAGGGAACGGGTGTCCAGGAAGAGCATGTGGGTGGTGTCGGCGAGGCTCGACGCCATCTGGTCCATGATGCCGCAGTTCACTCCGGCGTAGCGCACCTCGGCCTGCTGCGCCATCAGGGCCAGGGAGAGGTCGTCCAGGTCGAGGCCGAACAGCGTGCGCATGGCGCGCAGAAAGGCCACCTCGAGTGCTGCGCTGCTGGAGAGCCCGCTCCCCATGGGAACGCGCGAGGAGACCCGGGCGCAGACCGGGTCGCAGTGGTAGCCGGAGACGCGCAAGAGGGCCAGGCAGCCGTGCAGGTAGGCGGCGAAACCGCTGGGGACGGCCCCCCCCGCCTCGGACCAGGCCCGCTCCTTCAGTTCGCTGGCGTAGTAGTGGTTCAGGCCGTCGTGGCTGTGGGCCACCTCCACCCGGGTCTCCAGCGGAATGGCGATGGGGAGGACGAAGCCGTCATTGTAATCGGTATGCTCGCCCAACAGGTTCACCCGACCAGGTGCGCTCGCCGCTGCCTGCACCGCAAAGCCAAAAGCGTTCTCGAAGCTGGTCTCGTCCATATCGTGCTCCTTCTCTACCCCTGCCAGATCAGGGGGCGCTCCAGGCCGGCCACCGGGGCCGTGGGCCAGACCGGGTCGACGGTGAGGTTGACCAGGCCGGTCTCGGTGATGAGGAAGGTGTCCTCGATCTTGGCGCCGGCAAGGCTCGGGTTCCAGGCCACCGCCATCCCCTCCTGCAGCACCTCCTGGCTTTCCGGCCCCGCGATCGTCTCGCGGGACAGGTACCCCGTGGTACCCCCCTGGTGGTGTTCGCGGATTGCCTCGCCGAATCCGAAACCGGCGTAGGCGTAGCTGAGCTCGCGGTAAATCTCGTTCAACTGCTCTCCCGGGCGGGACAGGGCCAGCACCCGCGCCTCGATCTCGCGCACCAGCCGGTGCCGCTCCTGCTCCTCGTCCGCCAGGGGACCGAAGGCGACGAAGCGGGTCAGGTTGGCGTAGAGGCCGAAGCCCCGGGCGCAGAAGACCAGCATGGCCCGGCTGCCGAGGGGGGCGTCGCCGGGAAGGGGGTGGCGGTACAGCTTACAGCGCCGCTCCCCGGCGGCCAGGATCAGCGCCGGGGCGAGGCCGCGCGACAGCAGGGCCCGCGCCCCCGCCCCGGCCAGCTGCCGTTCGCTCCACTGCGGCTGGGCCTGGGTGAGCACCTCGGTCATCGCCTGCGCGGCGAGGAGCCCCACGGAGCGGTAGCGCTGCATCTCGGCATGGGTGAGCACCCGCTTGGCGGCAAGCAGGGGGGCGGGGAGCTCGTGCTCCCCTTCCGCGGGGCGGTCGGAGCAGACCGGCAGGCCGTGCGCCAGTTCGCGCAAAACGACGTCGATCTGCGAGGGGTAGGCCCACGGCAGCACCCGGAGCTCGAACCCCTCGGGAAGCTGTTCGTCCGCCAGGCGCTGCGCCTCGATCTCGCTGGTCACCACGAAGGCCCCTTCCGGGGTGACCAGCACCTCGGCGATCCCTGTTTCCGCAGCGAGCAGCACCTCGTTGGAGCCGCCCGCCGTGATCCAGGCGAACCAGTCGATCCCTTTCAGGCGCACCGCCATGTCCGGGCAGAGGGACTCCCTGATCAGGCGCACCTTCTGCGCCGCTTCGGCCGCGCGGGTGGCGTCGTTCATAGGACCACCTCCACGTTGATCAGTTCCCGCGCCTTCTCCTCGGGGAGGGCGTCGTTGGCGAACATGCCGGCGGCGAGCTCGGTGCCGGCCAGGTACTTGAGCCGGTCGCTGGAACGGTAGGGGGGGTAGAACTCGGCGTGCAGGTGGCTCTCGGGGTGCTCGTGGCCGTCGGCGGGGGCGCCGTACCACGCCATCAGGTAGGGGAAGGGGCGCTGCCACAGCCCGTCGTACTTAAGGAGCGTGGTCTTGAGCGCCCGGGCCAGGTCGGCCCGCACCGCCGGGGTCAGCCGGTCGAAGCCCGGCACCGCCCGGCGCGGCGCCACCCACACCTCGTAGGGGTAGCGGGCGCAGGGGGGGACGAAGGAGACCGCGTGCTCGCCGAGGTAGAGGATGCGCGCGCCGGAGGCGACCTCCCCCTCGATCATTTCCTCGAGCAGGGGGCGCCCGGTCTCCCGGTAGTGGACCAGCTCCTCGGCCTGCATGCGCGCCGGGACCGGCGGGACGAAGGGGTAGGCGTAGATCTGGCCGTGCGGGTGGTGCAGGGTGACCCCCACCTCGACCCCCTTGTTCTCGAAGGGGAGCACGTACTTGATGCACCGGTCGCTGCCGAGCAGCGCCACCCGGTCCCCCCACACCTCCATGAGGAGCTCGATGTGGTCCAGGGGGAGGGCGGCCAGGGAGGCGGAGGGGTCCTTGGTGAAGACCACCACCTCGCACTTGCCCCGCGCCGGCGCGGTCTTCACCGCCTCGCGGGGCGGGTCGTGGGCGGCCTGGGCGAGCGACGGGAAGCGGTTGTCGAACACCGCCACCTGGTACTCCCCCTGGGGGAGCTCGGTGGGGTTTTCCGGGTCGCGGGTGGGGGCGAGCGGGTTGTACTCCGGCGGCGGCATGAAGGTGCGCCCCTGGCGGTAGCTCGCATAGGCGACCCATTCCCCCCGCAGGGGGTGCCAGCGCAGGTGCGGGTTCGCCTGCAGAGGCTCGCGGTTCGGGCTGGGAGCTTCCCCCTCGACCCGGATCGGGGTGCGGCCGTAGAGGGTGAGGCTGCGTCCGTCCGGCTTCTTCATCTCTTCCCTGTAGAGCATGGCGTCGGTCCCTTTCCCCCCGGCCGCGGCTGGAGGGTGGTATGTCGGTTGGGTGGTCGGGCTAGGTGCTTTCCCAGTGCAGCGCCCCCTCCTCGACCTGGCCCCGCACCGCCTCGGCGATGCGGTCCAGCGGGATCTTCGGGGTGCGGTCCGGGTAGAGGAGGCCGTTGGCTTCCTGGAAGGTGTCGGCGAACTGGGTGTAGCAAAAGCCGCTGAACATGGCGGTGCCCCGGGCGACGTCGATGAGTTCCAGCACCAGCTTCTCGAACTGCTCCAGGTTGTCGTGCCTGAAGTAGCCCCAGGTGCCCCGGTGGGATTCGTCGGCGGGGTTCACGTAGGCGACGCCCCCGAACTCGGTGAGGATGATGGGCTGGCCCCGGTGCGGGTAGCCGTCCAAGGTGAGGATGCGCCCCCCCGGGCGGCGCCGGTCGAAGAGCTCGTCCGGTTTCACCTGCGGGCCGTAGCGCTCGCGGAGCGTGTGCGGGTCGTTGTCGTAGTCGTGGATGCCGATGATGTCGGTGGCGGAGCTTTCCCAGCCGTCGTTGCCGATCACCGGGCGTTCCGGGTCCAGCGTCTTGGTGAGGTGGTAGAAGGCGTGCACCGCGTCGCGGTGGGCCTGGGTGGCGGTGAGGTCGGGGACCCCCCACGACTCGTTGAAGGGGACCCAGACGATGACGCAGGGGTGGCTGTAGTCGCGCTCGATGGCCTCGGTCCACTCCCGCATCAGGCGCTTGACGGCGCGGGTGGTGAAGCGGAAGGCCGACGGCATCTCGGCCCAGACCACGAGGCCGAGCCGGTCCGCCCAGTACAGGTAGCGCGGATCCTCGAGCTTTTGGTGCTTTCTCACCCCGTTGAACCCCATCGCCTTGGCGAGCTCCACGTCGCGCCGGGCCGCCTCCGACGAGGGCGGGGTCATCAGGGTGTCGGGCCAGTAGCCCTGGTCCAGCACCAGCTTCAGGGGGTAGAGCCGGCCGTTCAGAAGGAAGCGGTCCCGGTGCACCTTGGCCGAGCGGAGCGCCGTGTAGGAGGTGATGCTGTCGATCACCTCGCCCCCCTTCATGAGCTTCACCTCGGCGTCGATCAGGCGCGGGTGCTCGGGAGACCAGAGCAGGTCGTTCCTGAAGTCGTCGATGCCCGGGTCGGAGAGGGCGATCCGGCGGTGCACCTCGCCCCGGATGACACGGTAGCGGTCCTCGACCAGCAGGTCGCCCTCGCTTAAGAGGCGCACCTGCACCTCGAGCTCGTCCGCGATGGGCCCCAGGATGAAGGCCTCGAAGCCGATCTCCCAGCGCTCCAGGTGGGGGGACCAGCGGATCCGGCGCACGTAGGTCTCCGGCACCTGCTCCAGCCAGACCGTCTGCCAGATGCCGGTGGTGCGGTAGTACCAGATGGCGTGCGGCTCCGGGCGCCAGTCCTGCTTGCCGCGCGGCTTCTCCAGGTCCTCGGGGTCGTCCTCCACCCGCACCGTGACCCGCTGCTGCCCGTCCGGGGAAAGGAGGTGGCCGATGTCGGCGCTGAAGGGGGTGAAGCCGCCGCGGTGCCTCGCCACCAGCATGTCGTTGATCCAGACGTGGGCGAGGTAATCGACGGCCCCGAAGTGCAGCAGCACCTTCTTGCCCCGCTCGGGGCGGAACTCGAAGTCGCGCTGGTACCAGCACACCTTATGGAAGCCGGTGTCGCCGATGCCGGACGCGCTGGCCTCGGGGGCGAAGGGGACCTCGATGGTGAGGGGCCAGGCCTCGATGTCGGAGGGGACACCGTAGCGCCCGTCGTCATCGAAGGTGAAGCGCCAGGGGCCGTTCAGGGAGAGCCATTCCGGGCGCTGCAGTTGTGGGCGGGGATATTCCATGCGCCATGCCTCGCTGAATGATTAGAAAAAATTCACCAGCAAAGACTAGCAGGGGAGCGGCGATTTACAACCCGGAGGGGTCGTCACCCTCGAGGCTGTGGAACAGGTCGAGGGCGTTTTTGAAGGCCTGGTCCATGTTGAAGTACTTGTAGTTGGCCAGGCGTCCGACGAAGTGCACGTCGGTGAGCCGGTCCGCCTCCTCCTGGTAGCGCCGGTAGATGGCGTCGTTCTCGGGGTTGGGGACCGGGTAGTAGGGATCCCCCTCGTCGGTGGTGTACTCGCGGGAGATGGTGGTCTTTTCGTGCTTCTGACGGGTGAAGTGCTTGTACTCGACGATGCGGGTGAACTCGCCGTCGGCGGGGTCGGGGTAGTTGATCACCGAGTTCTCCTGGAAGTACTCCCGGTCCAGGGTGATCCACTCGAAGTGGATGGAGCGCCACTGCAGCTTCTGGTGCCGCGAGTGCCGGTAATCGAAGAAGCGGTCGATGGGGCCGGCGTAGAAGAGCTTGCGGCAGCCGCGCACCTCGGCCGTGTCCCTCACGTCGAAGTAGTCGGTGTTCAGGCGCACCTCGATGTTGGGATGGCCGAGCATCTTCTCGAAGAGTTTGGTGTACCCCTCGACGGGAAGCGCCTGGAACCGGTCGCTGAAGTAGCGGTCATCGAAGTTGGTGCGGATGGGGATCCGCTGCAGCACCGAGGCGTCCAGCTCGTGCGGGTACTTGTTCCACTGCTTCTTGGTGTAGTGCTTGAACATCTTCTCGTACAGCACGTGCCCCACCCGCGCCAGCGCCGCCTCCTCGCCGTTTCTGGGCGCCGGATGCTTCACCTGCACCCGGTCCAGGAAGCGCTGCATCTCCGCTTCGCTTTGCAGCGACAAGCCGAAGAGCGTGTTGACCGTGGTGATGTTGACCGGGATCGGCACCAGCTTGCCGTCCACCCGGGCCAGCACCCGGTGCTCGTAGGGATACCAGGCCGAGAAGCGGTTCACGTAGCGCCAGACGTCCTCGTATTCGGTATGGAAGAGGTGGGCGCCGTAGTTGGAGACCAGGATGCCGTGCCCGTCGAAGCTGTCATAGCAGTTGCCGCCGATATGGTGCCGCTTCTCCAGCACCAGCACCCGCGACCCCCGGCAGGCATAGCGCTCCGCCAGCGTCGATCCCGAAATGCCTGCGCCCACGACCACGATGTCAAATGCGCCCATGGCTCTCACCCCGCGACAGGAGAATTAACATTGGAAGATGATAATGTTCCGTGCAGCTTAGTCAACGGACGCTCTTCGGGGAGGTGAGCGGGCCGCGACAAGCCGTGACAATGATTTGGGACGACAGTCACAGGGCAATCAAAAAGCTGTCAAAGCAGATGGCTGTTACGGGAAAAGGTGAACATTGCTATGGACTAATTTCCCAAGGCGGTGTAAGTTTTACTGCCTGACAGAATCGTTTCCTTCCGTTGTTCCCATAAGAAGCTGTATTGACTGGATCTGCTTGTCGTCTAGGTACTACAAGTTGCTATCTGGAGAAATACATGGTCACCTCCTGCTATTCAGGTACCGCTGCCGACTGTCCGTACAGCTCTCCCGTGCTGCTGCTGGAATCCGCCCTGATCGGCATGGACCGGCGGGGCGTGCAGCGCATCCACGCCGATTCCGGCCTCTCCCCCTTGAGTTTCTGCGAACAGGTAATCGCACCGGCACTGACCGTCATCGGCGAGAAGTGGGATCGGGGCGAGCTCTCCCTGTCCCACGTCTACATGAGCGGGCGCCTGTGCGAGGAGTTCATGGAAGAGGTGCTCGGGGGACGCCTGGAATCGGCGCAGGAGCGCAGGCCGGTGGCGCTGGCGGTGCTGGAGGATTACCACCTGCTGGGCAAGCGCCTGGTGGGGTTCGTGCTCAAGGGGGCCGGGATCCCGTACCTCGATTACGGCACGGTGGGCGTGCAGGAGCTGGTCCGGCGCACGCAGCGTGACGGCGTCGGGGTGCTGCTCATCTCGGCGCTGATGCTCCCCTCGGCCCTCAAGGTGCGCGAGGTGCGCGACGCCCTGGACCGGCTCGGGATGGAGTGCCGCATCGTGGTGGGAGGGGCCCCGTTCCGCCTCGATCCGGCCCTGCACCGGGAGGTGGGGGCGGACGTAAGCTGCGACACGGCGTCGCAGGTGCTGCCCGCCCTGGCGCAGCTGTGGGAGGGCGAGTCATGACCGGCATGGAGCGCATCCTCACCACGGCGTCGCACCGGGAACCGGACCGGGTACCGCTCTTGTTGTTCCCCACCCTGCACGGCGCGCGCGAACTGGGGCTCACCATCGAGAACTATTTCTCCAAGGCGGAGCACGTGGTGCAGGGGCAGTTGCGCATGCTGGAGCGCTACGGCCACGACTGCGTCAACGGCTATTTCCACGTGGCGCTGGAAGCAGAAGCCTGGGGAGGCTGCACCATCTTCAGGGAGGACGGCCCCCCCAATGCCGGCCCCCCGCCGCTCACGGCGGACGCGATCGCGACGCTTGAGCCGCCCCGCATCGGCGACCAGCCGGGGCTCAGGCGGGTGCTGGAGGCGCAGCAGGCGCTGAGGCGTGCCGTGGGGGACGCGGTTCCGGTCCTGGGTGCCGTCATCTCCCCGTTCTCGCTTCCGGTACTGCAGCTGGGCTTCGAACGCTACCTCGACCTCATCTTCGACCGCCCCGAGCTGATGCAGCGGCTCATGGAGGTCAACGCCGCCTTCTGCGTCCAGTGGGCCAACGCCCAGGTGGCCGCCGGGGCCCACGCCGTCTCCTACATCGATCCCCTCGCTTCCCCGTTGATGATCGACCCGGCCCTGTACCGCAGGTTCGGCGCCCCCGTCGCCAAAAAGGTGATAGCGGCCATTGCCGCCCCCAGTGCCGTCCACCTCGCCTCCGGTCCCTGCCTTGCCGTGCTGGAGGACCTGGTCGATACCGGAGCGGTCATGGTCGGGGCGGGGGAGGAGGACCTCGCCACGGTCAAGGATGCCTGCCGCGGGCGGATCACGGTGGTCGGCAACCTCAACGGCATCCGCATGCGCTCCTGGGACGAGGCTGCCACCCTGGCTGCGGTCAGGGGGGCCATCGATGCTGCGGGATGCGGCGGCGGCTTCATCCTCTCGGACCAGCACGGCGAGATCCCCTGGCAGGTCCCCGAAACTACCCTGACCGTGATCGCCGATGCCGTGCGGGAATACGGCCGCTACCCGCTTCCCGGCGGGAGGGGGTGACCGTGGCCAGCGCGCGCATCTTCTGTTGCGAGGCCCTCGGGGAGGACGTGAAAAGCGCCCTGGCCGGCGGCTCCCTGGGCGCGGCGGAGTGCACCACCTTCGCGGGGTGCTGCGGCCGTCCCCCCCTTTGCTGGGACGACCTGCGTGGCCTGTGCGGCGGCGCCCCGGCCATCGTGGTCGGCGGCGAGTGCCTGGCACACCTGGGGGCGCCCCCCGACGACCTGCGCCGGGTGCAGCTGCTCAAGAAGCGGCACTGCGCCGCCCTCATCTGCGGCGACTACACTTTCGACAGGCTCACCGCTGCCGGCGGCTACCTGGTCACCCCGGGGTGGCTCAGCCGTTGGCGCTGCTACGTGGACGGCTGGGGCTTCGACCAGAGTACCGGGGCGGACTTCTTCGCGGAAAGCTGCGCCAGGATCACCCTGGTGGACACCGGGAGCTCGCCGGAGAGCCTGCGCTCGCTGCAGGAGTTCGGGGCCTTCGTGCAGCGGCCGGTGGAGACGGTCCCGGTGGGCTTGGAACTGCTGAGCCTGCAGCTGCAGAGGGCGCACGGCGAACTGGCGCGCAAAGATGACGGGGACGCCGCAGCCGCACCGGCCACGGACTACGCGCTTTTGCTCGATCTGCTCTCCCGGGTGTCCAGCAGCAGCGGGGAACAGCGGGTGGTCGAGGAGCTCCTCTCGCTGTTCGCCATGCTGTTCGGTGCGCGGGAGGCCGCCTTCATCCCGGGCAGCGGCGCGCCGCTGTACCGGCACGGCGAGGCGGTGACCGGGGACCGGACCCTGCGCCGGTTCGCCGCGGAGGTGCAGGGGAGTTTCGAGGTGGCGGCAGACGGCGCCGGGTTCCTGGTGCGCCTGAGCCACAACGGGCTGGTGGGGTGGCTGTGGGTCGGGCACTTCGCCCTGCCCCGGCACCTCGAGAGGTACCTGAACCTCGCCGTCAGTGCCGCCAACGTCTGCGCCATGGCCATCGTCTCGGCCCGCACCGTCTACCGCAACCTCAAGGAGAGCGAGGACAAGTACCGGCTGCTGTTCGAGAACATGGGCAACGGGTTCGCCCTCTTGAAGATGCTGCTGGGGCCCATGGGGGCCCCCGCCGACTTCCGCTTCGTCGAGGTCAACCCCGCCTTCGAGGCCTTCACCGGCCGCAGCGAGGAGGACCTGGTGGGGGGCACCATGCTGGAGCTGCTCCCGGATTTCGAGTCCTCCCAGCTGGAGAGCCTGGGACAGCTGGCCCGCGAGGGGACGCCGCTGTTCCTGGAGCGCTACTTCTTCAACGGCAAGTGGTGCCAGGTGTGGCTGTTCCGCCCCAAGCCGGGGTACTGCGGCATGATCATCAACGACATCACCAAGCAGCAGCTCCTGGAGGACAAGCTCAGGCAGGCCATCAAGATGGAATCGGTGGGGCGCCTGGCGGGAGGGGTGGCGCACGAGTTCAACAACATGCTCTCGGTCATCATCGGCTACACCGAGATGCTGGGGATGGAGTACCACAGCCACCGGCGCATCGCCGACAACCTGCACGAGATCTGCGAGGCCGCGCAGCGCTGCCGCGACCTCACCGCGCAGCTGCTGTGCTTCTCCCGCCAGCAGCTGGTCTCCCCGCAAACCATCGACGTCAACGAGGCATTTGGTGAGCTGGCGCGCAAGGTCTCATGCCTGGCCGGGCGGCGCACCAGGATGTCCCTGAAGCTGTGCCGGGAGTCGTGGCCGGTCCGGATCGACCCGGCCCAGCTGGAAGAGATCGTCGCCAACATCGTCAGTAACGCCGGTGCCGCCATGCCTGACGGCGGGGATCTGGTCATCGGCACCGAGAACGTGACGGTAGGGGAGGAGGTCTGCAGCGCCAACATCGATGCGGCGCCGGGGGAGTACCTGGAGATCGCCATCTCCGATTCCGGTCACGGCATGGATCCCGAGACCTGCCGGCGCGTCTTCGATCCCTTCTTCACCACGCGCGAGGTGGGCCAGGGGAGCGGTCTCGGCCTTGCCAGCGTCTACGGCATGGTGACCCAGAACGGCGGCTTCGTGACCGTGGAGAGCCAGCGGGGGGTGGGGACCACCTTCAAGGTCTGCCTGCCTCGCTTCCGGGAACGGGTCCCGGAGTTGAAGGCGGTCCCGGCGGGGCAGGCGACCGGTACGGTGCTGGTGCTCGAGGACGACGAGATCGTGGGGAAAATGACCCTCAAGATGCTGGAGCACATGGGGTATCGCGTGCTGCTGGCCGGGAATTCGAGCGAGGCGCTGGAGTTGTGCCGGGCGGACCACGGCATCGACCTGGTGCTTTCGGACGTGATGCTGCCGGGGGCGAACGGCAGGGAGGCGGTGGAAACCATCCTCGCCCTGCGCCCGGATGTGAAGATCATCTACATGTCGGGGTACGATGCGGAAACCCTGCTGGACAAGGGGGTGGACCGCGGCCGGGCCAACTTCATCCAGAAGCCCTTCGACATGGCGAGCCTGGGGGAGAAGATCAGGACCACCCTGGCCGGGGGCTTCGTTACCGGCTAGCCCCCCATCCTGTCCCCCTCATCGGCGCCCTGGTCGGAAGCAGAGCGCGAGCACCGCGGCGAGCGCCAGGGTCGCAGCGAGCAGAAGACCGGAGAGCGCTGGGTCGTTCAACAGCGCCGGGCGTATCAGCAGCACCCCCGCGAGCCCCAGCATCATCAGCCCCGATACCAGCTTCAGCACCCGCCCCTGCCACTCGGTCAGTTTTTTCCCCCCCAGCGTTGCCGTGAAAATCGCCACGATTGCGGCCAGCGGTAGTACGTAAACCAGGCAGTACAGGGCGAGGTAACCGTAGTACGCAGCCGTCGGGAGCCGGTGCAGCGTCAGGGCACGGGTGAAGACCATGGGGAAGCCAGCGGTGCACAGCAGCTCGTAGCTGTTGGCGGCCACAGCGAGGACGCCGGTCCCGGCAAGAAGCGCCGGAAGCGACTCCGCTTTCAGGAGCCGTCTCATGCGTGCAAAAAGGTCGGGCTTTTTCCCTTCGGGGATGCTGAGGGTGATCCCCTGCCGGAACAGGAAGAAGTCCTTCACGTTGACCAGGCCGATGACCAGCGCCAGGACCCCGGCGGCCGTGGTGACGACGGGAAGGGTGCCGGCCACCAGGAACAGGTTCAGCCAGGCCGCAAGGAACAGGAAGTACAAAAGCCCCGAGACGGCGACGAACACGCCTCCGATGAGAATCATGCGTGGTCGCGATCGGACGTGGATCAAGAGGCTCAAAAGGAAAAAGAGCACGAAGAAGGCGCAGGGGTTGAAGCTGTCCAAAGCGGCGATCACCAGGGTCAAGTAGGGGAGGGATCGGCGCGCATCGAGCTCTCCGACCCCGGGAATCGCGAGCCGTTCGGCGGCCCGGGGGGTGGCGGCGCGGGGTGGCACGCCATGCTGCGCACGATCCTGCAGGGCTTCCTTCACGGCGCTTTCCAGCTGTGCCGGGGTCTGCCGGGAGAACCCGCTGAAGTAGTGCGCCCCGATAATGAAGACCGGGACGCCGGTCGCCTCCCGACCCCTTTCCCTGGCCATCCGCATCAGACGCGGGATATTCTCGCGGTGCTGCAGCACTTCCCAGGATTCCACCCGAAGCTCGGGATACTTGCGCTGCAGCTGTTCCAGCAGCGGCTTCGCCTGGGCGCAATGCGGACACCCTTCGCCCCAGAAATAGTACAGGGTGGCGGCCGGGGAGGGCGTTGCGGCGAGACAATTGGAGGCGACGCAGAACAGGAGCAGGAGCAGGATAGCGGCGAGGTGCCAGGGAAAGAGGGGCACACGGCGCGGCGTGCGGGTGCGCAGGAGGCGGGGGCGCGAAGCCCCGCCGGCGCCCGAGTCGAAGCGGTGTGCCGCGAGGCGCTTTGTCTGCAGGTCGGCGGTCATGCCGGCAATGATACTATGCCCGCACCCTTTGGCCAGCTGTGCGGTTCACACCAGCCGGTAGGCCTTCAGTTCCGCCTTGAGCCAGGCGTAGACCACGGGGGCGGCGACCAGCCCCGCCACGCCGAAGATCGCTTCCATGACCAGCATGGCGGTCAGAAGCTCCCAGACGCTCGCCTTCACCTCGCTGCCCACGATGCGGGCGTTGGTGAAGTACTCCAGCTTGTGGATCAGTACCAGGAATGCGAGCGAGGCGACGCCGACCATGGGGGAGGCCCCGAGGCTGATCAGCACGATGGTGAAGTTGGAGATGAGGTTTCCCACCACCGGCAGCAGCCCGGCGATGAAGGTGAGCAGGATCAAGAGCGTCACCATGGGGAGGTAGACGCCGCACAGGGGGAGAATCACCGCCAGGTAGAGCGCGGTCAGGGCCGTGTTCAAAAGAGAGATCTTCACCTGGGCGAACACCACCTTGTCGAAGGCGCTGGCCAGGTTCAGGAGCCGGTCGTGCAGGTGCGAGGCGAGCGGCGGAAAGCCGGCGTCCCGGTTGAAGCGATGCAGGACCGCGAGGCTCCCCACCACCATGCCCAGTACCAGGTGGGCGAAGGTCTTCACCCCGGAGATGCCGACCGAGGAGATGTTCTTGCCGTGCTCGCGCAGCATGGTGACCACCTGCTCGCGCAGTTCGTCCACCGTGTCAGGCAAAAGCGCGGTCATCTCCTCGGGGAGGTTCCGCTTCAGGTTGTCCAGGGTCTCCGCAGCCGTCCCGAGCAGGTTGGACATGCCGTGGTGCCCGCGCAGGAAGGACCAAAGCCCCAGGCAGATCGCGGATACCAGGCCGATGACGAACAGGATGATCCCCGCCAGCGCCACCTTCTGGGTCAGCGTCCCCCAGCGCACCGGGAGCTTGAGCGCGAGCTTCGCCGTGAGCGCGTACACCGCCAGCCCGGCGAAAACCGCCGGCAGCAGGTGGAAGTGCAGCACCGTGAAGACGGCGAGCACCGCCAGCGCGTAGCTGATCTGCAGCGTGATGGGGATGGTTCTGGTTTCCATGACAACCCTTTTACTATCAACGCGTGCGCCCCGTCCAGAAAAATCAGGAAAGCGGCGGGGGGACGCGAGGGCAAAAAAAGGCGCCCGCGGCATTGGCTGCGGGCGCCTTTGGCGTTCACGGAGCGCTTCCGGACTAGCCCAGTTCCCTGGCCGCCGCCAGCACGGCCGCGTAGTCCGGTTCCTGGGTCACCTCGGGGACGAAGTGGATGTGGCGGATCACGTTCTTCTGGTCGATGACGAACACGGCGCGGGCCAAGAGCTTCAGTTCCTCGATCAGCACGCCGTAGGCCAGGGCGAAGGAGCGGTCGCGGTAGTCGGAGAGGGTGACCACCTTGTCGATCCCGGCGGCCCCGCACCACCTTTTCTGGGCGAAGGGGAGGTCGGCGCTGATGGTCAGGACGACCACGTTGCCGGGGAGTCCGGCCGCTTCCTGGTTGAAGCGCCTCGTCTCCGTGTCACAGACCGGCGTGTCCAGTGAAGGAACGGCGCTGATGATCTTCACTTTTCCCTCATAGTTGGCCAGGGTCACCTGGTTGAGAGAGTTGTCCACCACGGCGAAATTGGGAGCGGCATCCCCCACCTTCAGTTCCGGCCCCACCAGTGTCACCGGGTTTCCCTTGAAAGTAACTTTAGGCATAGTTCCTCCTATTGCAGGTTGAATTCTCGGGAAAGGGTAAGACATTTTCCGCGGATTGCAACTGTTCAACTGTTGCCTGATACAGAGGAGACCTGCGCGCCCGGGCGCCTCCGCTGGGGAAGGTTCTTCTTTGACGGGAGGGGGGACCAGGAGATGGAAAGGGGACAGGCACCTGCGGAGCCAGTCCCCTTTACGGCATGGGGAGCCCCTCGACCAGCAGGCGGGTGATCTCCTCCGGGGGGACCGGGCGGCAGAACAGGTACCCCTGCATGACGGGGCAGCCGTGCTCCAGGAGGAAGTTCATCTGCTCAGCGGTCTCGACCCCCTCGGCGATGATCTCCAGCCTCATGCTGGTGGCCATGGAGATGATGGCGGTGGTGATGGCCGCGCCGTCGGTATCCTTGGTCACGCCGGTGATGAAGGAGCGGTCTATCTTCAGGGTGTCGATGGGAAAGCGCCTGAGGTAGCTCAGCGAAGAGTAGCCGGTGCCGAAGTCGTCGATGGAGACCGTCACCCCCATAGCCTTCAACTCCGTCAGCGTGGCGGTCGCCTGCTCCACGTCCCGCATGATCACGCCTTCGGTCAGCTCCACCTCCAGGTGACGCCCCTCCAGGGCGAAGTTCTGCAGGCACTCGGCCACCATCTCCACCAGGCTCTTCTTGAGGAAGTGGCAGCCGGAGAGGTTGACCGCGACCCTGGGGGGGACGATCCCCTGGGCGAGCCAGGCGGCGACCTGGCGGCAGGCGGCATGGACCACCCACTCGTCGATCAGCATGATCTGGCCGCTCTCCTCGGCAAAGGGGATGAAGCTGGCGGGGGGGACGAAGCCCAGTTCCGGGCTCTGCCAGCGGATCAGCGCCTCCAGCCCCACGATGCTGCCGCTGCCGGCATCGATCTGCGGCTGGTAGTAGAGCACGAATTCCTCGTTGGCCAGCCCCTTCCTGAGCTGCCGCTCCAGCTGCAGCCTCTCGCAGGCGGCGTCGTTCAAGGCCTGCATGAAGAACTGGGCGTTGTTGCGCCCCTCCCGCTTGGCGTGGTACATGGCGGTGTCGGCGTTGCGCACCAGGGTCATGGCGTCCTCGCCGTCGTCGGGGAAGATGCTGATGCCGATGCTGGCGGAGACGCAGATCTCTCCCTCGTCCAGGAGGAAGGGGTCCGAAAGGAGCTGCAGGATCCGCTGCGAGGCGGCGATCACCCCGTTGCTGTCCTGGATGTCCTCCATGATGACGGTGAACTCGTCCCCCCCCAGCCGGGCCACCGGGGTCCCCTCCGTCGCCCCGATCCCCTGCCATACCGAGTCGTAGCCGCGGATGCAGTGCTTGAGGCGCTCGGACACTTCCCGGAGCAGGTTGTCCCCGACTGCGTGCCCCAGGGTGTCGTTGATCTCCTTGAAACGGTCCAGGTCCAGGAACAGGACCGCCACCTTCTTGCGGTATCGGCGCGCGAAGGTGAGGGCGCGCTCCAGCAGTTCGCCGAAAAGGACCCGGTTGGGGAGCCCGGTGATGCTGTCGTAGTAGGCGAGGGAGCGCACCTGGTCCTCGATGCGCTTTCTCTCGGTGATGTCCTGGATGGTGCCGGAGATGTAGACCACGCGCCCGCTGTCATCGGTGTCGACCTCCCCCTCGGTGTGGCAGTAGCGCTCGTCGCCCCGCGGGAGCACGATCTGGTGGTCCAGGCTGATCGGGCGCTGGAAGGCGCAGGCGTCCTCGAAGGCCTTGTTGAAGAGCTCCTTGTCCAGCGGATGGATGATGTTGAGAAAGGCCGCGTAGGAGGAGTCGAACCCGTTCGGGTCGACGGCGAAGATGTTGGCGATCTCCTGGGACCAGTAGAACTTGTCGTTGAGGACGTCCCACTCCCAGCTCCCCATGTGGGCGATGCGGTGCGCCTTGCTCAGGCGCGCCTCGCTCACCCTGAGGTCGCGCATGGCCTTGCTGGAGCGGAGCATGTAGCGGACCCGTTGCCGCAGGATGGCCCACTGAATGGGCTTGGTGGCGAAATCGGTGGCCCCGGCGTGGTAGGCCTGCTCGATGGCGCGGGTGTCGTCCAGGCCGGTCATCATGAGGACCGGTACGTCGCGGCCGGCGGCGAGGGCGCGCAGGGCGCGGCAGGTGGCAAAGCCGTCCATCTCCGGCATCATCACGTCGAGCAGGACGATGTCGGGCTGCAGCTGCCGGAACTGCTCCAGGGCCACGACCCCGTTCTCGGCCTCGGCCACGAAAAAACCCGCCTGCTCCAGGGCCGCCACGGCCAGGGCCCGTATCATCTCGTCGTCATCGACCACCAGCACCAGCTCGGGGCGCAGTTCGTTTGCGTCGTCGTTCAGCATGGCATCCATTTTCGCCGTCATCTCCTCCATGGTTATCCTCTCAGCTCCTGCACCGCGGCGAGGTACTCCACCGCCTTGCGGTGCTGCGCCTCGATCTGCTGCAGCAGCGCGTCGGCCCCTTTGAGGTCTCCCTCGACGGTCAGGAGCTCCAGCTGGCGACAGCTGTCGGAGAGTCCCAGGCATCCCAGCGAGGCGCTGCTCGATTTGAGGGTGTGGGCGGCCTGGCGCACCCCCTGCGGGTCCCCGGCGGACAGGCCCTGCCGCATCGACGCCACCAAAAGCGGGCTCGACTTCATGAACGAGCCGACCACCTTGGCCAGCAGGTCGGCCTTGCCCGGGAGCTGCAGCGCGCGGATGTCGTCCAAAACGGAGGGGTTGATGCCGCTGGTGTCGTTATCCGCCGCCGCCTCGCCGGCGGTGGTCGGTTCCCCCGCGCAGGTCAAGGGGGACAGGCACCTGGCGGAGCCAGTCTCGTGGTTGTCGCCGGCCTGCGGCCTGATCCAGCGCTGCAGCAGGGTAACCATCTGCGCCTGCGTGAAGGGCTTGGTCAGGTAGTCGTCCATGCCGGCGGCGAAGCACTGTTCACGGTCGCCGCGCATGGCGTGGGCGGTCAGGGCGATGATGGTGCGGTGTTTTCCCTCCGCCTTGTTCTCCCGCTCCCGGATGGCGCGGGTGGCGGCGTAGCCGTCCATGATCGGCATCTGGCAGTCCATGAAGATGAGGTCGAAATCGCACCGTGCCACGGCTTCCAGCGCTTCGGCGCCGTTGTTGGCCACGCTGACCCGGCAGCCGCAGGCCTCCAGCATCGCGGTCGCCACGTCCTGGTTCACCGGGTTGTCCTCCACCAGGAGCACCGCCGCCCCGAGCGCCACCGCGGATCCCTGTTCCGCGCCCGCCTGCGGTTGCGCCGCCCGGCTCATCCCCACCCCCAAAAGGTCCATGATGGCGTTGTAGAGCCGGGACTGGCGCACCGGCTTGCTGAGGTAGCAGCCGATGCCGGCCTTGATCGCTTCGCTCTCGTCGCCGTACTGGCCTACCGAGGTCACCATGAGCAGCCTGGTCGGGGCCAGTGCCGGGTCCGCCTTGATGGCCCGGGCCAGGTCGATGCCGTTCATCTCCGGCATCTGCATGTCCAGGATGGCGAAGTCGTAGGGCGCCGACTCCCGGGCCGCCCCGCGCATCAGTTCCAGCGCGGTCGCCCCGTTGTCCGCCATGTCGGCGTTGATCCCCCAGGCGTGCAGCTCGTGGTGCATGATGCTGAGGTTGGTCGAGTTGTCGTCGACGATGCAGGCCCGGTAGCCGGCAAGGGAGGTCCGGTCCGGGACCGTGCTGCGCTGCGACGCCTCGCGGCGCAGCTTCAGCGTGAAGTGGAAGGTCGAGCCGATGCCCAACTCGCTCTCCAGGCCGATCTCACCCCCCATGAGCCCGACCAGCTGGCGGGCGATGGTGAGCCCCAGCCCGGTCCCGCCGTACTTGCGGGTGGTCGAGTTGTCGGCCTGGGAGAACCCGTCGAAGATACGCTCCTTGCTGTCGGGGGGGATACCGATGCCGGTGTCGGCCACCTCGAGCCGTACCACGACCTCCTGGCCGCATTCCTCCGCCAGTGTCCCCCGGATCACCACCTCGCCCCGGTCGGTGAACTTCACCGCGTTCCCCACCAGGTTCATCAGGATCTGGTGCACCCGCACCTGGTCCCCCAGCAGCACCGGGGGGACGTCGTTTTCCACCAGGGCGACGATCTCGAGCCCCTTTCTGTGCGCCGTCTCGGCCAGCAGCTCGACCACGTCGGCCACCGTGTCCTGCAGGTTGAAGGCGGTCTCTTCCAGCTCCAGCTTGCCGGCCTCGATCTTGGAGAAGTCCAGGATGTCGTTGATGATGCTCAAGAGGGCCTCTCCGGAGCGGCGCACCGAGGAGACGAAGCGGTTTTGCTGTTCGTCCAGCCTGGTGGCCATGAGCAGTTCCGTCATCCCCAGCATCCCGTTCATCGGCGTGCGGATCTCGTGGCTCATGTTGGCGAGGAACTGGCTCTTGGCGCGGCTGGCGCTCTGCGCGGCCTCCATGGCCCGCTGCAGTTCGGCCACCGTCAGCTCCAGCTCCTGGGTTCGCTGCGCCACCTTCTGTTCCAGCTGGTCGCGATAGCTGGCGAGCTCGCGGTCGCGGGCCTGGATCTGCCCCAGCATCTCGTTGAAGCCTTCCATGAGGGCGCCCAGCTCGTCGTCGCTCCCCTTTTCGACCCGGACCGCGTAATCCTGGTCCCGGGACACCCCCTCCATGGTGCGCGCCAGCTGCACGATCGGCGCGGAGATGACCCCCTGCAGCCTCAGGGAAACCAGGTAGGAGCAGAACAGGCTCCCCAGCATCGCCAGCAGGGCGCCTGACAGGACCCAGATCAGCTTCGAGTTCACTTCGCGGTAGTCGGCGCGGATCACCACGGTTCCCAACTGCTGCCCCTCCAGCAGGATCCTGGAGCTGACCACCATGTCGCCGTCGACGTCCCAGAGGTCCCCTGCTGCCGCCTCCAGGGCCAGGGCTTTGGGCGACTTCGCCTGCGCTACCACCCCGGGGGCGCGATACCAGGCGAAAGGCTGCCAGTCCTCCGAGAGGACGTAGGCGTCGAGGATGTACTTCTTGTTTTCCAGGAATTGCAGCGTGCGCTGGGCGTCCTTGCTGTCCCCGAAGGCGAGGGCCGCTGAACTGTTGTGTCCGACGATGGAGGCGAGGGTGGAGAGTTCCTGGTGCATCCCGATGCGGGACAGGACGAAGGTGCCCACCACGAAGGTGAGCGAGACGAGCACCAGCGTGAAGCCGCTGGCGATCAGCAGGATCAGCATCAATTTTTTGCGAATCGGCAAGCGGCCGATCAGTTTCCGCATGGCTTCTACCCGTCTAAAGTGACCATTCTGGTCACCTCTGCTGCAATCAAAGACGTCCGGATTTTCACACACATCTAGCTACTGCAAGCGTATCGGAGCAGCGCTTGAGAACTTGAACCATTTCCGGCAGGGCGCCGGGCGGCGGTTTTCCGGTCCCCACCCCCTGGCCCCCTACCGCCGCAAGGGGAGGGGGGCAAAGGTTTCCGGGATTCTCTGCAGGGCCCGGTAAAGGGGGGCTGGTCATGCCTGCGCAGGACCAGAAGTGGCGGGCACAGAGGGAGTGACAGGGGGGTCAGTTCAGATCGATCACCACCGGCCTGCCTTCGTGAGCGGTGGCGTAGGCGCCCAATTCGAGATCCTTCTGAGAGATGTGCCTCACCAGCCAGTTCTTCAGGAAGGTGATGATTTCCAGGGAGATGGCGCTGGTGCCGGCCAGGAACTCCTTCTGGATCTCGCCTATCCTCGTGATGAAGTAGGCATGTTCTGCCAGGTGTTCCTCCGCTGCGGGAAACGCAACCTTCTCCATGAGCAGCTCTTCCTGGGCGAAGTGGTAGGTGGCATAATCGATCAGCTCATCAAGTACCGCTTCCAGGTTCTGCTTCGACTTTCTGTCACAGAACTCGTCGTACGTCTTGTTGAGCAGTTCCACCAGGTGTTCATGGTGCTGATCTATCATTTCGTGTCCAACTGCCAGGCTGCCGTCCCAAGTCACAATAGGCATAGTTCACCCTCCCCATCCAATGGTAATAGAATCACTATCGGTACCGGGACCGCGAAACTTGAATCAGACGTGCTGAAAGTCCTATGAGATTGACGGCAAAGGAAAAGGCGCCTGCATCAACAGATGCAGGCGCCTTTTTGGGTGCGGGTGCCGCTCCTTCGGGAAGGACTAGGGCGAAACCAGGCGTTGGCCGAGCTCGAAGGCCTTGCGGCAGTTCTCCGGGAAGAGCACGCTGTGCCTTTCCCGGCGCTGCTGGGGATCGAAGTAGTTGAAGACGTATTTGTCGTAGTCGTCGAACTGGACCGTTTCGTTGCAGCAGAGGGTTTCGCACTCGCCGAAGATCCGGCGCAGGTAGTTTTCGTTGCCGCCCATGTGGACCGCGTAGTTGGCCTCCTGCATGAGGGTTTCCGGCACGTTCATGGTGTAGATGAACGCGGTCCGGATCCTTCTCTCGAACAACGATGCCGGCGGCTGCGAGTAGACGAAGTACTGGAACAGGAGCCGTTCCAGGAAGGAGCAGATCTCCCCCGTCGCGCGGCCGAAGTACACCGGGGACCCGAGCACCAGCCCGTCGGCCTGGGCGATCTTTTCGAGGACCGGCGTCAGGCCGTCGCGCATGGCGCACTTGCCGTAGCTCTTGCCACCCTTGAGCTTGCAGGCAAAGCAGCTGGTGCACCCCTTGAAGTCGACGTCGTAGAGATGGATCAGCTCCGTCTCCGCCCCTTGGGCCGCCGCCCCGTCCAGGGCCTTTTGCAGCACCTGCGCCGTGTTCCACTGTTTCCTGGGGCTGCCGTTGATCCCGATAACTTTCACGTTGCCTCCTGGTCCGTAGATTTCTAAGCACCGCGCCGCACAGCGGACGGTGAGCTTTCGGGAGCATAGAACTTACGGGCGCTGGTGACAAGTACGAACCTTTTAGTGCCATAGTACCCGTGGTGATACCTTAGGCTGCTGCGATAGCGAATTACCAGTGCTTGGGCAGGACGATGCGGAACTCGGCGCCGAGGCCGGGGTGGTTGGTGACGTGGATCTTGCCGCCGTGGTTGGTGATGATCCGGTTGGCGATGGGGAGGCCCAGTCCGGTTCCGCTCACCTTGGTGGTGAAGAACGGGGTGAAGATGTTGTTCAGCTGCTCGAGCGGGATGCCGCCGCCGGTGTCGACGATCTTGACTGCGATGGCATCCTTGCCGTCCAGCTCAGCGGGGTGCACCTGGATCGAGAGCTGCCCCCCCGGCGCCATCGCCTCGAGGGAGTTCTGGATGATGTTGATAAACACCTGCTTCAACTGTTGGCAGTCACCCAGGAGGACCTGGCGCTGACGCGGAAACCTGGCGTTGATCTCGATCTGCTTTTCCTCGACGGTGGGTGCGGTGATGGCCAGACTTTCCTTGACGATGTCCACGATGTTGCAGCGGGTGTAGCAGATGGTGGTCTTCTTGGAGAAGAGCAGGATCTCGGAAAGGATCCCTTCCAGGCGCACCACTTCGCGCACGATCAGGTCGGCGCTGGCCCACTCGTCGCTTTCGGCGGGGAGCTTGCGCGCCAGGCGGCCGGCAAAGCCGCCGATGGAGACCAGCGGCCCCTTCAGCTCGTGGGCGATGCCGGCAGCCATCTCGCCGATGGCGGCCAGCCGCTCCTTCTGGAGCAGGTTCTCCTGGGCCTCGCTCAACTGGCGGTGCGCGTCCTCGATCCGGTTGTAGAGCATCGAGTTCTCGATCGCCATGCCGGCCTGGTTGGTGAAAAGCTGCAAAAAACGCAGGTGTTCCTGGGTGATGGGAGAAAGGGTGAGCGCGTTGTCCACCAGCACGACGCCGACGGTCTGGCCGTGGGCGATCAGGGGGGAGGCGGCCAGCGCGGTGCGTGATACCGCGGAGGCGTCGGAGCCGATACCCGTCTCTTCGGGGATGTAGATCAACCGCCTCTCGAGCACGGCCTGCGATGCGATGTTCAGGGTCGGGTCCAGCTCGAGCCGCTTTCCCTGCACCTGCCGGGAGAATTCGGACTCCCGCTGGGCCGCCATCTCGTCCTCGGTGATGTCCCAGCGGCTGGAGAGGAGGTCGTCGCCTCCCCCCGCCGGCATGGACAGGACCGGGGCGTTCTCCGAGGTGACCCCCAGCATCCCCACCAGCGACCCGGAACGTTCGTTGGCCAGGAACAGCATGGCCCGGTCGAAGAAGGGGGTGGGGCCGGAGGTCAGGGCGGTAAGGGTCAGGTGGATCAGCTTGTTCAGCTTGATGGTGGAGAGCATGGTGTTGCTCAGCCGGTACAGGAGGGACAACTCCTTCAGCTTCTTCTCGTTCTCGGTGTCGAAGCTGGCTACCCGCTCCTCGCAGATCGCCTCGGTGAGCGCACCGGCCACCAGCCGCGCCACCGTCTCGGCCAAGTCAGCCTGCCCGGCGCTCACCAGGTCGGCGCCGCCGAACAGCGTGAGCGCGCCGAGCTCCTGGCCGTTGCAGGTGAGCGGGGTGCACAGGGCGTAGCGGCACGCCCCCGGCAGGGCGAGCTTGTCGGTGCGGGTGGCGCCGGCGGCAAGGGTGCGCGCCGAGAGCCTCTGCTCGAATTCGAGCAGCGCGGTGAGCTCTCTCCTCGCGCTACTGTGGCACCCTTTGAACACCCGGCCCCGCACCCGTCCCTTGGCTGCCAGCCGGATCACGGCACAGCCGGCGACCCCTGACCCGGTGCAGAGCTTGACGACCTGCGGCAGCAGTGTGGCTGCCGGGGTGGGGGCCTCGATCAACCGCCCCAGCGACGAGATCAGCGCCAGGTCGCGGCGGGCCTTGTGGGCTTCCTGCTCGGCTGCCAGGCCGGACAGGGTGAGCGAGAAGATGGGGACCAATTGCCGGCAAAGCGCCACGCTTTCGGAGGGGAGCACGGGGTCGGGGCAGGCCAGGGCCAGGACCGCGGTCAGCCCGGTGCCGTCCAGAATGGGGATGGCGGCAAACTGGCCGGACTCGCCGCTGCCGCGCTCTTCCGGGTGCAGATCGACCGAGGTGCCGTAGACCTCGCGCAGGTCGGCGGCGGCGCGGCCGGCGCACCCTTGCCCGTAAGGGATCAGGCAGCTGCGGCTCGCTCCTGAAAGCACGGAAGAGAAGCATTCCGTGAGAGCGGGTTCTGAAGAATCGGGAAGAAACAGTGAGGCGGAGGCAATACCGGGGGCGCGGGCAGCCGTACGGAGCAGGCCGCGGAGCCGGCCCTGGTGCGAGCGGCCGGATGACTGGGCAACACGTAACGCTTGCTCCAGGAGGTTATTTCCCTTCCGGGCAGCCATGCGCACTCCGAAGGACCAACAACTCGTGGGATGGGGAGAACTAGCGGAACCTTTCTTTCTTTTCCTGCTCCATCTTGCAGTCGATGCAGAGGGTGGTCACCGGGCGGGCCTTGAGGCGCGCTTCGCTGATGTCCTCTTCGCACACCTCGCAGATGCCGAAGGTGCCTTGATCGATGCGGTTCAGCGCTTCCTGGATCTTGACGATCAGCTTGCGCTCGCGGTCCCGGATGCGCAGTTCGAAGGTGCGGTCCGATTCCTGGGTGGCACGGTCGGTCGGGTCAGGGAAGTTGGTCGTGTCGGAGTTCATCTCCATGACGGTCCGGCCGGCCTCTTCCAAGAGCGATCGTTTCTCTTCCTGCAGGATACCTCTGAAGTACTCGAGCTTTTCGGAATTCATGACACCTACCCTTTCTAATCAGTACGACATTAAAGAGGATTTTTCTAAATTAGTAAAGTGAAATTTTCCTCTTAACGAAAGACGGCGAAAAACGTAATCTGCGCTGCCCAGGCTCCCAAAGCGGCTCTAGATGGCGTCGAGGGCCTCGGCGAGGGAGGCGACCCCGACCACCTTCATACCGGCGATCTCCTTCTTGGGTGCGTTTCCCTTGGGGACGATGGCGCGGGTGAAACCGTGCTTCACCCCTTCCTTGAGCCGCGACTCGCCGTTGGAAACCGGGCGGATCTCCCCGGACAGCCCCACCTCCCCGAATACCAGCAGGTCCTGGGGAAGCACCGAATTGCGGAAGCTGGAGACGATGGCGAGCGCGACGGCCAGGTCGGCGCTGGTCTCCAGCACCCGGATACCGCCCACCACGTTGACAAAGACGTCCTGGTCGGAGAGCACCAGCCCCCCGTGCTTGGTGATCACGGCGAGGATCATGGCGATGCGGTTCTGGTCGAGGCCTATGCCGAGCCGGCGCGGCGAGCCGTACTGGGCCGACACCACCAGCGACTGGATCTCGACCAGCAGCGGCCTGGTCCCCTCCCAGAGCACGCTGATCAGGCTCCCCGGCGCCTCCGTCTCGGTGCGCGTCAGGAAGATGGCGGAAGGATTCTTCACCTCGCGCAGCCCCCGCTCGGTCATGGCGAAGACGCCGAGCTCGTTCACCGGGCCGAAGCGGTTCTTGGTGGTGCGCATGAGGCGGTAGCGGGCGTCCTCGGTGGAGGAGAGCATCACCTGGGTGTCGACCATGTGCGACAGGGTCATGGGGCCGGCCAGGGCCTGGTCCTTGGTGACGTGCCCGACCATGATCAGGACCACCCCGGAGGTCTTGGCGTAGCAGGTGAAGGCGGCTGCCGACTCGCGCACCTGGGACACTCCCCCCGGGGCCGCGTCGATTCCAGCCGATTGCATCACCTGGATCGAGTCGATGACCACCACCTCGGGGCGCACGCTGTCGGCTGCCTCCAGGACCCGCTCCACGGAGCTCTCGGCCAGCATCTTGACCCGGTCCAGCGGCAGCTGCAGCCTGCGGGCGCGCCCCGCGATCTGCTGCAGGGATTCCTCCCCCGAGACGTAAAGGACCCCCTTGCTGGCCGCGGCGTGACACATGGTCTGCAGCAGTATGGTGCTCTTGCCGGCGCCGGGGTCGCCGCCGATCAGGATCACGGAGCCGGGGACGAAACCTCCCCCCAAGACCCGGTCGAACTCTTCGCTGCCGCTGGAAAAGCGGGCTTCCTCGGTGCAGTTCACCTCGCCCAGCAGGGTCACCGCCGAGGTGGCTCCGGCGAAACCGTCGCGCCGGCCGGCACGGGGCTCGGCCCCCAGGCGCACCTCCTTGATGGTGCTCCACGCGTCGCAGGCGCTGCAGTGCCCCTGCCATTTGGGATAGTTCGCGCCACAGTCGGAGCAGACGTACCCGGTCTTCACCTTTACCTTTGCCATACCCCCCCAAGCCTCGCCGAGGGCGAGTGAAAAACTACGTAATCCTAAGCTTTTTGGTAAACAGTGTCAACACTGGCGCGCTGGCGTGCCCCGACCTCCATTCAGTTTGACAACGTTTCCCCGGCTAAGATAAAATCACTGCTTCGTTTTGACGGTTTGCCCGAACCAGGAGGCCCGGTGGCGATTGCCGACAACAAAAGAGGGACGTCACTCACGCCCAGTGAATTGGACCGCTTGTCCGCGCTCTGCCGCGACGCAGTGGGTGCACTGAGGGAGGTTTTCCAGGAGATCGGCAACGGCATCATCCCGCCTGCCGAACCCCTCATGGACCGGGTGCGCGCCCTGGCGGGGGGCGTCCTGAAGGACCCGGCGTCCCTGCTGCAGCTGGATCCCACCCGGGAGGACGACGGCTACACCTTCCGCCACAGCGTGAGCGTCGGGTTCCTTGCCCTGGCGCTGGCGGCGTCGCTTGGGCATGACGCCGAACAGGTGGCGCAGTGCGGGCTGGCGGGGTTTCTCCACGACATCGGCAAGACCAGGGTCGATCTGTGCATCCTGGACAAGCCGGGGAAACTGTCCGGCGACGAGGTGCTGGAGATGCAGAAGCACGCGGAGTACGGAGCCGAGATCGTGCGCGGCATGGCAGGGGTGCCGGCCAGCGTGGTCGAGGCGGTGCTCGCGCACCACGTGCGTTTCGACCGGACCGGCTATCCGGAGTCGGCGCGCACCCTCTGCCTCGGAATCCCGTGCGCCGTAGTCGCGGTGGCGGACTTCTACGATGCGACCACGACGCTGCGGACGTATCAGCGCCCGATGCTGCGGGACGAGGCGGTCGAGGCGCTCAGAAGGGCGCGCGGCACCGTGCTGGACGGCAGCATAGTGGAAGGGTTCCTGGAGCTTACCGACGGGGGAGTTTGACTGATCAGGGAAGCTGCGCCAGGGCCGTGGCTGCTGCGGCGCGGGTCTTGTCGAAGGGGGAGGAGAGGAGCTTGATGATGGCATCGGAGAGGGAGCTCCCCCCGATGCGGCCCAGGGCGAGGGCGGCTTCGGCATCCAGGATGCCGTCGTCGGCTTCGAGGAACGGGGCGAGTTTGGCTGCCAGGGAGGGGTTGCGGTAGCGTGACACGGCCTCGATGGCCAGTGCCCGAACGGTGACGGCAGGGTCCTGCAGCTTTTCCAGCAGCGTGGGGAGCGCACCGGGGCGGGCCAGTTCACCGAGAACCTTGACCGCGGCGCAGCGGATGTCTTCTTCGGGCCTTCCCGCGCAGTAGTAGAGGATCGGCAGCACCTTGTCGTCGCCGATCCGCCCCAGCGCGTAGATGGCGGCCACCTTGGTGGCCCGGTCCCCTCGCTTCAGGCGGTCGAAGACCTCCTCCAGGCTCTCCGCAGCCTCCAGGGCCTCCAGGGCGGTCGAGGCCGCCAGACGCACCTCCGGGTCCGGGTCCTTTAACAGCGGGATGATGGCGTCGCGCCTTTTGATGCGTTCGGCATGGTCCATAGCGATTGATAACTAACAAAATTCCGCCCGTCGCACAACACAATTTAATCAATCCGCGCCCAGCAGTGGGCGTGACAAGGAGATAATGGATGTCGAACAGGATCAAATGCATCGCACTTTCCGCCCTGGTGCTCCCCGGGCTGGGACAGCTGTACCGGGGGAGCCGTGTCAAGGGAGGCGTCATGCTCCTGCTCGACAACATTTTCCTGCTGGGCGGGCTCTTCGTCGGGCTCAGGAGCGCGGGAAAGCTGATGGCGGCCGGCAGGCAGGGGCTCACCCCGGAACAGGTGCTGGCGGCGATCCAAATGGATGCCCCTTACGTAAAATGGCTTTTGGGTGGATTCATGATCGTGTGGGCCTACGGAGTGGTCGATGCGGCATTTTCCAAAGGAGATAATTGACAAACGCTATTTTATTGTGAGATAAGGGTAGCGTTTCCCGGCGGTCCAAGCGGGAAGCAAGGGAGGCGCTCTCTACATGATACGTGCGGAAATCCTGGGGACCGGCGGCTACGTTCCGGCGCGGGTCGTCCCCAATGCTCACTTCGACTACCTGGTGGATGACGCTGACCAGTGGATCCACTCCCGGACCGGCATCCGGGAACGGCGCTTTGCGGCAGCGGAGGAAGCGACTTCCGATCTCGCCACCAGCGCCGCCCTCCTCGCCCTCGAAAATGCCGACGTCGATCCCCTCGAACTCGACTGCATCATCGTCGCCACTTCCACCCCCGACATGATCCTTCCCGCCACCGCCTGCATGGTGCAGAAGAACATCGGCGCCGCAAAGGCGTTCGCCTTCGACATGAACGCGGTCTGCAGCAGCTTCATCTACGGCGTGGAACTGGCGGACAACCTGATCCGTTCGGGAAAGTACCGCAAGGTGCTCCTGATCGGCGCCGACACCTATTCCAAGATCCTCGACATGGAGGACAAAACCACTGCGCCGCTGTTCGGCGATGGTGCCGGCGCGGTGATCCTGGGGGCGGGGCTGTCGGGCAAGGGAATCCAGCACTCCGTGATGCAAAGTGACGGCAACGGCTGGGAACTGATCCAGGTCCCCTCGTCCGGGTCGAGGAAGCCGATCAGCGCCGAGAGCATCGCGGCCAAGGAGAACACCTTCAAGATGGCCGGCAAAAGCGTGTTCACCTTCGCCACCGACGTCATCCCGCGCATCATCACCGACCTTGCCGAGCGCGGGGGCGTCAAACCGGAGGAGATCGACCACATCATCCCGCACCAGGCCAACGTGCGCATCATCGACTTCATCTCCAAAAAGACGGGGATCCCCAAGGAGAAATTCCTGCTCAACCTGGACCGGTACGGCAACACGGCTGCCGGGTCGGTGGGGCTTGCCCTGGACGAGAACCGGAGAAACGGCGTGATCAAGCCGGGGGAACTGGTGCTGATGATGGGGTTCGGCGGCGGGCTTTCCTGGGGAGGGGTGCTGTTCAGGGCTTAGAAGCAGATTGAGGTTGAGACTAAGATAAAGATTGAGGAAAAACAGAGATGACAAAAGGGGACGGGCCTGTCGGCACCGTCCCCTTTTTTTTGGGTTGGTGCTGTTCACACTCCCTCTCCCTCTGGGAGAGGGTCGGGGTGAGGGCGTCGGCAGTGGCAACTAACTTGCCCATGGCAGCACCCTCACCCGGCCTTCGGCCACCCTCTCCCGGAGGGCGAGGGGAACTTTGATCTCGTTCCCAAGGTCCACCTTGGGAACCAGGAAAATGTCGGGCTCCCTTTCCCTTTCTTAAGGCTTTATCGCTGCGATCCCCTCCGGAACCTCGATCGGTGTGAGACCCGCGGCGCGCAGGCTGGCGATGAGCGCCTCCCGCGGGACGCGCAGGCGCCAGCCGGCATGGAAACGGTCCGCGGCAAGGAGGAGCCCGCCGGGGGCAAGTCGGGCGGCAAGGCCGGCAAAGGCGGCCGCCAACTGCACCGGCTCGTGCAGCATCGGCCCGCCCAGCAGCCCGTTGCAGAGCACCAGGTGGTACGGCTCGCGCTCCGGCGCGGCGTCGACGCGGTCCAGGTAGAACTCCAGGGACGGCCCGCCGTCAACGCCCAGCACGGGTTGGACCCGGTTCCGGTACTCGCGCTCCCGCTCGGGATCGTGCGGGAAATGGAGATGAGCGGCGGCGAAGAGCTCGATCGGCTCCAGTGTCGAACCGTGCACCACGCTTGCGGCGCCAAGCCCCGCCTCCGCTACGAGCTGCGCCGCCTGGTAGGTTCCCTCGCCGCTGCCGCAGGCGGCATCGAGGACCCGGATCCCCTTTGAATGCCCCGCCTGCCCGCCCAGCCACCCGGCCAGCCACCGGTACTGCTCGCGGTAGCGGTCGAAGCCGCCGCCGAAGTGCTGTGGCAGCATCAGGGCGAACAGAAAGGCCGCACGCGCGTCGCCGTCCTCGGCGATCAGGCGCAGCATCGGAGCGGGATCGGGACTCCGCAGTCGCGGCGAGAGTTTCTGGAGCAGGTCGAGCCAGCTTGCCGAGCTGTACAGGTAGCTCCCGGGGAGCAGGGGGACGAAGCGACAACCACGGCGCAGGATCAGCTCGAACAGGGCACGGGGGCGGGCCAGGGGGAAGAGGGCTTCGGTGAGCCCCCGCATCTCGTTGCTGAGAGCGAGGCCGGGGGCCCACAGGGGAAGGGGGTAGCTGGCGGCGTAGCCGGCGAACTCCGACGAGAGCCGCTCGATGCGCCGCTCCAGGGCGGCGTCGAGCAGGGAACCGGGGATCAGGAGCCGTTCCAGCCGCAGCCGGATCTCGCTCGCGTCGGTGGTCGGGACGAAGGAAAGCTGCATGGTCAGATGATGACCTGGTGCAGGTCGCGACGCTGGTAGCGCCACCAGAAGGCGCCGGCGCGGAAGAACCAGTCGATCAGGAAGACGCCCCAGACGGCGTAAAGGGAAAGCTGCAGCGGGACGGCGGCGATGTAGGAGAGGAGCACCCGGATGCCCCACATGGACACCAGGGTGACCAGGAAGACGTAGTGGGTGTCGCCGGTGCCGCGCAGGCTGCCGGCGTAGACGAAGGAGATCGCCAGCGGCACCTGGGCGAAGGCGACCAGCCGCAGGAAGACGCTCCCCTTCTCGATCACCTGCGGGTCGTGGGTGAACAGGGCGATCAGGTGGTGCGGCAGGAAGAAGAAGAGCAGGGCCATGGCCCCCATGACCAGCACCGCCAGCCGGAGGGCCTCCGTGTGGCTCATGTGGGCGCGCCGGAGCTTCCTGGCGCCGATCGACTGCCCCATGAGCGTCGCCGCGGCGATCCCCATCCCGGCGCCAGGCATGAAAGAGAGCGATTCGATGGAGAGGCCGATCTGGTGGGCGGCGTAGGCGGCGGTGCCGAAACCGATGATGAACTTCGAGTAGAAGAGCTGGCCCGACTGCTGGGCCACGCGCTCCAGCGCCACGGGATAGCCGATGCCGATCACCTTCTTCAATAGCGCCAGGTCGGGGCGGCCGATCTTCAGGTATCCCTTCCTGAGCGCCTGGATCAGCAGGTAGCTGAAGCCGGCGGCCTCGGAGAAGTTGATGGCGTAGGCCGCCCCGAGCACGCCGTAGCGCGGGAAACCCAGGTAGCCGTAGATCAGGGGATAGGCGATGGCGACGTGCAGGACGTTCACCAGCAGGATCCCTTCCATCGGGGTGCGGGTGTTGCCGGTCCCCTGCATGATGGCGGAGAGGATGTTGAGCCCGGCGGTGAAGCCGAAATACAGGAAGACCAGGCGGATGTAGTCCGAGGCGTAGGCGAGCACGTCCGGGCTCGCCCCGAGAAAGACCGCGATGTCCCTCCCGAAGCCCATTCCCAGCAGGGTGGCCGCCACGGCGAGGAGCGCGCAGAAGAGGAGCGAGGCGAAGGCGGTCCTGCGCGCTTCCAGGCGCCGGCCGGCGCCCCAGAGATGGGCGATGACTACGTTGGCGCCGGTGGAGAAGCCCCAGAATACCGTCATGGTGACGAAGATGAGGAGTTGGCCGAGGCCGGTGGCGGCGATCGCCGCGGCCCCCAGCCCCCCCACCATGAAGATGTCCACGATGGAGACCAGGCGCTGGAACAGCGAGGAAAGGAGCACCGGCATCGACAGCGCCGCGACGTTACGACGGATGGAGACGCGCTTGGTGGATTTGTTGAAGGTGAGACGTTTCAAGAGATGGACAACCTTTAGACAAACAGGGATGAAGGGGATTAAAGGGATAATACCAAGCGACAACCCCGCCTTATCCCCTGTATCCCCTTCATCCCTGTTAGCACTACAGTTCTTTTAAGATTTCTTCCTGGCTGCGCACGAAGTTCTTGGCCCGTCCCGACGGCGCGATGATGCCGTAGGCCATGGCCTCGTTGAGTTCCGCTTCGGTGGCGCCTGCTTCCTTCGCGACCGCGAAGTGCTTCTTCAGTCAGTCGGGACAACCGACGGCCACGGCGCAGGCGACACGGATCAGTTCCCGGTACTTGACCTCGAGAACCTCCTCATACTCGAAATCCAAAATCTTCTTGCGGATTTTCATGGTCCACCTCCTTGCAGGGGGAGCTGTCTGGCGAGCGTCTACATAACTAGCACAAACGCGCGCCTCTGGAAACCTTAACCTGCTGTGGTGGCGGGGGAGGGCGCCGTTAGGGGGCGCCGCTTGCTATTCGGTGATGGGATCGGCGTGCGGGGAGCCGGTGAGCTTCCTGACCGCGATGGTCATGCCGCGCACCTTGGCCTCGAATTCGCCGTAGGCACGGACGATCTCGCCTTCGGCGCTGGCCACCAGCGCGTTCAACTTCCGCTCCGCGGCCTCGAGCTCCCTGCGGTACTGGTCCAGCTGCTCATCGACGTCCATCAGCATGTTCTCCAGCTTCCAGCGCCGGTTGGCCGGTGTCAGGGAGTAATCGTTGAGGATGGCGGTGATGTCATCCTCGGTTTCGCGCAATAGCGCCTCCGCCTCCCTTCTCTTTTTGATCGCCTGCCGCGTCTTCTCCAACGAAATGATCTTGGCCATGCCTGTTCCTGCTTGTTCAAATGGTGCGGTTTATCCAGCAAACCACCACATCATATTTGATTTGCGGGAACGGTGTAAATAGCTAAAACCGAGAGGAAAATTTCATCTCCGTGTCTGCACCTCCCGGCGGGGGGCACAGGAGCGCCGCCCCGATTCTCCTGCCGGAGGTGCGCCGTCGCTTGAAACGCGAGAAAATCCTGATACTTTTCCAGCTGTGCTGCTGGCCACTACCACGGAATGCAAATGAACCATTACGACTTCAGTGACATCTCGGCCCACGTGGCCGATCCCACCCGACTTGCCGCGCTGCGCGCCGTGGCCCTGCTCGATACCCCGGCCGAAGAAGCCTTCGATCGCCTGACCCGGCTGGCGACCCAGTTCGTCGATGCGCCGGTCTCGCTGGTCACCCTGGTGGACGCGGACCGGCAGTTCTTCAAGAGCTGCATCGGGCTGCCCGAGCCGTGGCAGTCCCGGCGGGAAACCCCTCTCAGCCACTCCTTCTGTCAATACAACCGCATCGCGAAGCAGCCGCTGCTCATCGAGGACGCCCGGCTCCACCCGTTCTTCAAGGACAACCCCGCCATCAGGGACCTGCACGTGATCGCGTACCTCGGTATCCCGCTCGCCACCGCCGACGGCTACATCCTCGGCTCCTTCTGTGTCATCGATGCCAAGCCCAGGCAATGGACTGCGGCGCAGGTGTCGGCGATCGAGGACCTGGCGGCTTCGGTTATGACCGAGATCCATCTCCGCTCCGAGATCCGCACCAGGACCCTGGCGGAAAACAGGATCCACGAGAAACACGAGGCGTTGTGCCGGGCCCATCGGGATTTGAAGCGGGAAAGCGAGGAGCGTCTGCGCACCGTGGAGCAGTTGCGGCAGATGGACCAGATGCTGATCCAGCAGGGGCGCTTGGCGGCAATGGGGGAAATGATCAGCAACATCGCGCACCAGTGGCGCCAGCCGCTCAACGTGCTTGCCCTGCTGGCCCAGGACCTCCCCATGACCTTCCGCCTGGGTGAGCTCGATGAGGGGTACCTGGACGACAAGGTGCGCAGGATGATGGAAGCCATCACCCAGATGTCCCGCACCATCGACAATTTCAGGAACTTCTTCAGCCCGGGGCAGGAGAAGGTCCGCTTCCGTGTGCTGGAGGCGGTGCAAAAAACCGTTTCCCTCGTCGATTCCAGCCTGCGCGAAGTCAGCATCAATATAGCCGTTTCCTCCTTGGCGGATCCCATGATCGAGGGTTATCCCGGGGACTACTCGCAGGTTCTGCTCAACATACTGATCAACGCCAAGGACGCGTTCGTGGCCAGGAAGGTAGAGCACCCGACCATCAGGATCGAGGTTGGGGAGGAGGATGGACGCTCCCTGGTGACGCTCGTGGACAACGCGGGGGGAATCCCGGCGGAAGTTGTCGACAAGATCTTCGATCCCTACTTCACCACCAGGGGGCCACAGGCCACCGGGATCGGGCTGTACATGGCCAAGATGATCATAGAGAGGAACATGGCAGGTTCGCTCACCGCAGATAACTTTGACCGCGGCGCGAGGTTCCGGGTGCTGGTCTGACGGCATCCCCCGATACTGTAACCGGCACCCTGTTCAGACATAAAAAGCCGTGCGACTGTCACAAGGTCGCACGGCTTTTATTTTCCCTCGTCGAGCAGGTGAATTGGTTCTAAGAATTGTATTGAAACGCTGAACGCGCTGTGTTAATGTTGCGCCCCCACTAATTAACTACAATTATAACTGAAAGGCTCCAAGCTTATGCTGACGTTCCTACTACAGTTGCGACGCCGGTATGTTCTGCTGCCCTTCTTCGCTTTGCCACTGCCGATGCTTATTCTGCATAGCACGGCGTCTCACCTCTGTTACGATCCCCCATGGCTCCTGTTTGTCACCAATACCCTTTTTGTCGGCTGCGTCAGTTTGCTGGTCGCTGTCATAGCGGGCCGCAACTACCAGGTTTCCGGGCGCATCAAGATGCTACTGCTGGGCGCGGCTATGTTGGCCGTGGGGCTTAGTGGCACAGTAGCCGGTATCGTGCGCGGGCTCCCCGGCGGCGCCAATCTCAATGTCACCATTTACAATTGCGCCGCCCTGCTGGGAGCGCTGCTGCATGCCATTGCAGCATTCATCCTCGCCGCGGGGTTACATCCGCAAACAGCACCCCGGCGGCGCCCGCTGCTGCTCGCCTGCTCCTACACCCTGGTCATCGTTTTCATTGCCCTGCTCATGCTGGGCACCTTGAAGGGGGTGCTTCCGCTCTTCTTCGTGCAGGGAACGGGGGCTACCTTCATCCGGCAGGTGGTCCTTGGCTCCGGGATTGTACTGAACCTGTTTTCCTTCACGGCCTTTCTGGCCACCTACCAGCGCAATCGGGAGCCTTTCCTGCTGTGGTATGCCGGGGCGCTTGCTCTGACCGCCACAGGTATGGCCGGTTTTTTCCTTCAGCACAGCGTGGGGAGCCCGGTGGGGTGGGTGGGGCGGTTCTCGCTCTATCTTGGCGAGCTGTACTTCCTGGCGGCACTGCTGGTCGCAGGGCGGAGCGCCCAATCGTCAGGTCAGTCTTTGGACGATGTCCTGGTGCTGGCGCTCAACGGCGCGGACGAAAAGATCCGTACCGCGTTTGCCCACGCTACCATCGGCTTTGCCATGGCGACCGTCAAAGGTCACTTCATCGACATCAATCCCGCCTTTACGGAACTCACCGGCTATTCGCTCCCCGAGTTGCAGCAACTGGGCCTGCCGCCATTGATCCACCCGGACGACCGCGAAGAAAACATGGAGTTGGCCCGCCGCATGCTCGGCGGCGAGTTGCCGGATTTCACGGTGGAGAACCGTTACCTGCGCAAAGGGGGGGAGCCGATCTGGGTGCGCAAGAGTGTCTCGCTGGTGCGCGACTCGGATGGGACGCCGCGCTGGACTGTTGCGCTGATAGAGGATATTACCCAGCGCAAAGAGGTGGAGCGTCAGCTGGCCCGCGAGTTCGATACGGTGACCCGGCTTCAAAAACTCAGCACCCTCTTCGTGCACGACGGCAACCTGCAGTCGGTGTTGGAGGAGGTGGTGGAAGCGGCCATCGCTATCGCAGGGGCCGATTTCGGCACCATCCAGCTGGTGGAGCCGGAAACGGGCGACCTGGTGATCGCGGCTCAAAAGGGATTCCCGCAATGGTGGATCGATTACTGGAAGCCTTCCGCGCATGGAAAAGGAACCTGTGGGGCGGCGGCAGCCACGGGTCGGCGCGTCATCGTGGAGGACGTCGAACAAAGCCCCATCTTTGCCGGGACCGACGCCCTGGAGGTCCAGCGGCGCGCAGGAGTGCGGGCGGTACAGTCGACCCCCCTGTTAAGCCGGTCGGGTCAGCTGGTCGGCATGTTCTCTACCCATTACCGGAGTGCCTTTCGCCCCGACGAAGCCACGCTGCGCCGGCTCGATCTCCTCTCCCGGCAGACCGCGGACATGATCTGCCGCCTGCGCGCCGAGGAAGCGCTGCGCATACAGGCAATGGACCTGCAGGAGTCCAGGCAGGAGGCGTTGAACGCCCAGGACGCACTGCTGCTGTTGAACCAGGAGCTGGAACAGCGCGTCCAGGAGCGGACGGTGAAACTGACAGCCATCAACAAGGAGCTGGAATCCTTCTGCTACTCAGTCGCCCATGAACTGGGCGGCCCCTTGAGGAGCATGAACTGCTTCAGCTCGATCGTCCTCGAGGAGTATGGCGAACGGATGGACCGGGAGGGCCGGAATTACCTGGAGCGGATAGCGGCGAGCGCCTCGCGGATGGGGCACCTGGTCGAGGGGCTCCTGCTGCTGTCCAAGGTGACGCGCAGGGAGATGGTCCGGGAGACCGTCAACCTCACCGCGATCGTCGCTGAGATCATCAACGAACTGGCGGCGCAGGAGCCGAAGCGTCGGGTGGAGACAACAATTGCCGATGCAACCTGGGGGCAGTTCGATCCGGCCCTAGCCAAGCTGGCACTGTACAACCTGCTGGGCAATGCCTGGAAATACACGAGCAGGATCGACGCAGCCAGCATAGAGTTCGGCCATTTGCGCAGAGGCAGCGAGAGTGTCTTTTATGTTCGAGACAACGGCATCGGTTTCGACATGGCCTATGCCGAGAAGATATTCCTCCCCTTCGAGCGGCTGGAGGCCACAGCCAAGTTCGATGGCACCGGCATCGGGTTGGCCACCGTGCAACGCGTCATCGAGATGCATGGCGGCAAGGTATGGGCCGAGTCCGAGCCCGGCAGCGGGGCGACCTTCTACTTCACCGAGGGGCTTGCGTCCGCATATTGATCCAGCCGGCGCAGTCGCGGCCAGAAACGATGCACAAGACACGAAAAAAGCCGCGATTCGAAACGAATCGCGGCTTTTGTGCTTGAAGCAGCAACTACTGGAGTGGTTAGAACGGGATCTCGTCGTCCGGGTTGAATGTCGGCTCCTCGTAACCGCCGCCCTGGTTGTAATCCTGCTGGGGCCTGCCGCCGCCCTGGCCGCCCTGGCGCTGGCCGCCTTCACCCTTGGCGGAGAGCATCTGCATCTTCTCGCCCACGATCTCGGTGGTGTAGCGGTCTTTGCCGTCCTTGTCGGTCCACTTGCGGGTCTGCAGACGTCCTTCGATATATACGGTCTTCCCCTTGGAAAGGTACTCGCCGGCGATCTCGGCCAGACGCGCCCAGAGGGTGATGTTGTGCCATTCGGTCTTGTCTTCCCAGTTGCCGTCCTTGCCCTTGATGCGGTCGGTGGTGGCCAGGGAGAAGGAAGCTACGGCGGTACCGCCGGCGGTGTAGCGCACCTCGGGGTCTTTGCCCAGGTTGCCTATGAGCATCACCTTGTTGAGACTTGCCATGGGGGTTCTCCTTTGTTCGTGTCGCGTTTTGAATTCCGGGAAGTGTATAGAAATCGGGGTCTCATGGCAAGCGATATTGTTTGACTCTCATCGGAAAAAAAAGTAACGTAACCGGTCATGCTGAGAGCTCGTATCTACCTTCTTTTCTTCGTTCCGTACACCTTGTTATGCAGCCTCGCCGCCGTCATCGGCGGAGTTTTCGACGCCTCCGGCAGGGTGGGTCACGCCGTCGCCAGGGTCTGGGGCATCGGCTCGCTCTGGGCCGCCCGCATCAGGCTGCAGGTGGAGGGGCTGGAACAGGTCCCGACCGAGGGGCCGGTCATCTACATGGGGAACCACCAGGGCAACTTTGACATCCTGGCATTGAGCCGCGCCATCCCGCGCTTGTTCTCCTGGGTCGCCAAGGAGGAGCTGTTCCGGGTGCCGGTGTTCGGCGCGGCCATGCGTCGGGCGGGCTACATCCCCCTCGACCGCAGCGACGGCAGGAAGGCGCTCCGGAGCATGAACCAGGCTGCGCAGCGCATCGCGGCCGGCGCCAGCGTGGTCATCTTCCCGGAAGGGACCCGCACCAAGGACGGCTCGCTGCTCCCCTTCAAACGCGGCGCCTTCATGCTGGCGGCCCGTGCCGGCGTTCCCATAGTCCCGTTCACCATTAACGGCAGCCGTGCCATCAACCCGCGCAACCGCATCGAGTTGCGGCCGGGGACCATCAGGATCACCTTCGGGGCGCCCATCGACGTCGCGGGGGTTCCGGAGGCGGAGCTCCTGGAGCGGGTACGTGCAGCGATAGCAGCAAACCTGGAGGTTAGTTAGATGGTCATGGTTTACCTGGCGCTGGCCCTTGGCGGGGTCGGTCTGATCGCGTGGGGGCTCCCCGCCGCGCACCGGCTGCGCTCGCCGTTCAACGTGGTTGCGGCCGCGACCGTCCTTCTGGGGGTGGTGCTCGCCCTGCTCGGCACGCTGCTCGTCGTCGCCCCCAATTTCTTCCAGGGGTAACCCTGAAGCCACAGGAAACAGAAAAGACATGGAAAAAGTCAAAACCATAGCGGTAAACGTCGCGGCGATCGCGCTGATCTCCGTCGTCCTGTTCTGGGGCAACGCGTTGTACCGGCAGTACGTGCAGTTCGAAAAGGGCGAGAAGGGAACCGCGTCGGGTGATTTCCCCGCGGCGGTGGCCGGCTACGAGGCCGCCATCCACATGTACACCCCGGGCAGTTCCATCGTTCCCCGTAGCGCACAGAAGCTGTGGGACCTCGGCCAGATGGCGGAGGCGAACCACGACACGGCGCGCGCGCTGATCGCGTACCGCGCCCTGAGGAGCTCGTTCTATGCCGTGGCCGGCATCTACTCCCCCGGACAGGAGTGGATCCAGCGCTGCGACGCCCGCATCGCCGCACTGGTGGCGCAGCAGGGGCGGTAGCGCGGAAGGGAGCCCGCGGCACAAACCGAAAATCAGAGGGGGACAGGCACCTGTCGGAGCCAGTCCCCGCAACCGCAAAGGATTATCTTGGAAGAAAGCAGCATTGAAAATACCGGGCTGAAGTTCGTGGCCCTGGGCGGGCTGGGCGAGATCGGCCTCAACATGGCGGCCTTCGAGTACGGCGACGACATCGTCATCGTCGACTGCGGCCTGATGTTCCCGGAACCGTACATGCTGGGCATCGACGTGGTGATCCCGGACATCGGCTACCTCATGGAACGTGCCGACCGGATCCGCGCCATCCTGCTCACCCACGGGCACGAGGACCACATCGGCGCGCTCCCCTACGTGCTGCGCGACATCAATCCCCCCATCTACGGCACCGCCCTCACCCTGGGCTTCGTCAAGGAAAAGCTGAAGGAGTTCGAACTCGACCAGAAGGTCGACCTGCGCGTGGTGAAGCCCCGGGACGTGGTGGAACTGGGCTACTTCATCGTCGAATTCATCCGCGTGGCCCACTCCACCGTGGACGGCTGCGCCCTGGCACTCACCTGCCCCGAGGGCGTGGTGATCCACACCGGCGACTTCAAGCTCGACCAGACCCCGGTGGACGGCGAACTCACCGACCTCCCCACCTTCGCCCGCTACGGCCAGGCGGGGGTGCTGGCGCTCTTCGCCGACTCCACCAACATCGAGCGCGAAGGGTACACCCTTTCCGAACGGGTGGTGGGCGAGGCGTTCGACGAGATCTTCCCGAACTGTCCCGGCAGGGTCATCGTCGCAGCTTTCTCCAGCAACATCCATCGCGTCCAGCAGGTGGTGCATGCGGCGCAGAAGAGCGGCAGGAAGGTGCTTCTGAACGGCCGCTCCATGATCGCCAACGTGCAGATCGCCCGCGAGCTCGGCTACCTCACCATCCCCGACGACCTCCTCATGGATCTGAAGGAGCTCCCCAGGCTCCCCAAGGAGCAGGTCTGCATGATCACCACCGGCAGCCAGGGTGAGCCGAGGAGCTCGCTGATCCGGATCGCGATGGACGACCACAAGCAGATCAAGCTCGAGCGCGGCGATACCGTCATCCTCTCGTCGCGGTTCATCCCGGGCAACGAGAAGACCATCTCCGACCTGATGAACCACCTGTACCGGCGCGGCGCCGAGGTGATCCACGAGAAGGTCTCCGAGGTGCACGTCTCCGGTCACGCCAGCCAGGAGGAGCTGAAGCTTTTGCACAACCTGGTCAAGCCCCGCTTCTTCGTCCCGGTGCACGGCGAGTACCGTCACCTGGTGAAGCACGCCCAACTGGCCCAGAAGGTCGGCACTCCGGAGGAGCGCTGCATCCTGGCGGTGAACGGCGACGTGGTGCTCTTCTCCGGCGACGAGGCGCTCATCGTGGACCAGGTCAACACCGGCCGCGTCTTCGTGGACGGCAAGGGGGTCGGCGACGTCGGCAACGTGGTCCTGAAGGACCGGAAGCACCTGTCCGAGGACGGCATGGTAGTGGTCATCGTCGGCATCAACCAGGTGAGCGGCGAGATCATCTACGGCCCCGACATCGTGACGCGCGGGTTCATCTTCGAGGACGAGAGCCAGCAGTACCTGGACGAGGCGAAGAAGGTGGTGCTGGACACGCTGGCCCTGGTCAGCACCGAGGCCATGACCGACTGGAACGAGGTGAAGCTGGAGGTGCGCCGGGTGCTGCGCCGCTTCTTCAACAAGACCATCGAACGCCGGCCGGTGATATTGCCACTGGTTTTGGAAATGTAGTTTTTCCCCCCTCGCCCTCCGGGAGAGGGTGGCCGCAGGCCGGGTGAGGGAGCTTTTGGTTCTAACACAGGTGCTTAATGACGACTGAAGAGAAGATAGAAAAAAAGGAAAAGGTGACCAAGGAAGTGAAGGGGATGGCGTTCGGCGTAGCCGGCATCTTCCTGTTCATTGCGCTCGCCTCCTTCCACGGCGAGGACCTCTCCTTCAACAGCGTCTCCACCTTCGCCCAGACCAGGAACCTGGGCGGGCGCTTCGGCGCGCAGCTGGCCGACCTCTTCCTGCAGCTCTTCGGCCTGGCCGCCTACATCTTCCCCGGCACCCTTATCTACCTGACCTACCGCGCCTTCAGCTCCGACCCCATCCGGTGGCGTCGCTACAAGCTGGTCGGCTTCGGCCTGCTGGTGCTTTCCATCTCCGGCCTGTTCGCCTTCAACCTGCAGTTCACCGAGTTCCTCGGGCAGCGGGTCCCGACCGGCGGCTTCGTCGGGTACCAGAGTGCGGAACTGCTCAAGCGCGCCTTCGGCAAGATCGGCGCGCTGCTGATCCTGCTCCCGATGCTGGCCGCGAGCGCCATGCTCCTGTCGCGCTTCTCCTTCGTCCTGTTCGCCAACTGGTGGCTGACCGCCCTCAAGGAGAGCTGGGAGAAGAGCAAGCAGCGCCGTGCCCTGCAGCGCGAGCTCGCCTCCGAGAAGGGGGAGAAGGAAGAGAAACCCCGGCAGCACGCGGCCCCGATCATCAAGCCGGCCGTGGTGCCGCCCCCGGTCCCCGCGCCGGTGGCCAAGAAGGAAAAGAAAAAGGACGACAAGAAGACCGCCCCGGTGCAGGAGGCCTTCGACTTCATCAAGGCCGAGGGGGACTTCAAGACGCCGCCGCTGTCCCTGCTCGACCCGATTCCGGAGGGCGCCAAGCGCCAGGACAAAGAAACGCTCACCATGAACGCGAGGCTCATGGAGAAAAAACTCAAGGACTTCGGTGTGGAAGGGGAGGTGGTGGAAATCTGCCCCGGCCCGGTCATCACCATGTACGAGTTCTCCCCGGGCCCCGGCATCAAGGTAAGCCGCATCGCCGGTCTGCAGGACGACCTGACCATGGCGCTGCAGGCGCACTCGATCCGCATCGTGGCCCCGATCCCGGGCAAAGGCGTGGTCGGCATCGAGCTCCCCAACCGCGACCGCGAGATGGTCTCCTTGCGCGAGATTTTCGCCACCGAGCAGTTCCACCGCGGCAAGATGAAACTCCCGATGGCGCTGGGCAAGGACATCGCCGGCAACCCGCTGGTCACCGACCTCGCCAAGATGCCGCACCTACTGGTCGCCGGCGCCACCGGTTCCGGTAAGTCCGTCGCCATCAACACCATGATCCTGTCGCTCCTGTACACCTCCACCCCGACCGACGTCAGGGTGATCATGGTCGACCCGAAGATGCTGGAACTCTCGGTCTACGAGGGGATCCCGCACCTCCTGCTCCCGGTCGTCACCAACCCGAAAAAGGCGGCACTCGCGCTCAAGTGGGCGGTCGAGGAGATGGGGCGGCGCTACCGGCTCATGTCGGACAAGGGGGTCAGGAACATCGACTCCTACAACCGCGAACTGGAGCGGGAGGAGAAAGAGAAGGCCGAGAACCTGGCCCGCGAGACCGTGGTGGTCGACGAGATCATCGAGGATGTCGAGGAGATAGAGGATCCGGATGACATGGAGGCGCGCGAGGCTGCCATCCAGGCGTTCCTCGCCAAGGAAGAGCAGCTGGAGCACGGCCACCTCCCGTACATCGTGGTCATCGTGGACGAGCTTGCCGACCTGATGATGGTGGCCGGTCGCGAGATCGAGGAATCCATCGCCCGCCTGGCCCAGATGGCGCGTGCAGCGGGCATCCACCTGATCCTCGCCACCCAGCGCCCGTCGGTCGACGTCATCACCGGTCTCATCAAGGCGAACTTCCCGGCCAGGATCTCCTTCCAGGTCTCCTCGAAGATCGACTCGCGCACCATCCTGGACGGCAACGGCGCCGAATCGCTCCTGGGCATGGGCGACATGCTCTTCCTGCCGCCGGGAACCTCGAAGATGCTGCGCGCCCACGGCGCCTTCGTCTCCGACTCCGAGGTGCAGCGCGTGGTCGAGTTCCTGAAGAAGCAGGGGAAGCCGGTCTACGAGAAGTCCATCCTGGAGATGAAGGCCTCCGACGAGAAGGGAGGCGGCGAAGAGGAGGAAGAAGTCGACGAGCGCTACGACGACGCCCTGGCCCTGGTGGCCGAGGCGAAGATGGCCTCCATCTCCATGATCCAGCGTCGCCTGAGGATCGGCTACAACCGTGCCGCCCGCATCATCGAGAAGATGGAGCAGGAAGGTGTCATCGGCCCCTCCGACGGCACCAGCAAGCCCCGAGAAGTGTTTATCAACAAGATCTAGGCAAGGGGACAGGCACCTGGCGGAGCCAGTCCCCGTTACCAGCTCAAGGGGACTGGCTCCGCAGGTGCCTGTCCCCCTTACCGCCAATTACCACGGACCTTTAGAAGGAGGCCCAATGAACCTTTGTCGCAAGCCTAACCTGGCTCATTTCGCCGTCACCATCATCGGCAAGGACCGCACCGGCATCGTTGCGGACACCTCCGAGGTGCTCTACAAGCTCGGCTGCAACGTCGAGGATTCCAGCTGCACCATGCTCGGTGGCGAGTTCGCCATGATCCTGATCGTCTCCCACGAGAAGCCCTTCTCCAAGAAGAAGCTGGAAGAGGAGTTCGCCGCCAAGACCGCCGGCACCGGGCTTTCCGCCTTCGTCAGGACCCTGAAGGACGACGAGGTCTGCTATCAGGGGCCGGAAGGCGAACTGTGCCTGATCTCCGTGTACGGTTCCGATAAGCCGGGCATCGTCTACCGCGTCACCCGCGAGCTCGCCGACCGCGGCGTCAGCATCGCCGACCTCAACACCAAGCTGATCGGCAAGCCGAGCGAGCCGGTGTACGTGCTGGTGCTCGAGGCCGCGCTGCCCCAGGGGCTCTCGGTGGATGATGTCACCGCCCTGCTGGAAAAACTGAAAAAGGAGCTGAGTGTGGAGATTTCGGTGCGACTCATTACGCCGGTCTCCCTCTGATTTCTATATGGCAGTCAAACCGATAGTCGTCTATCCCGACCCGATATTGAAGCAGGTCTGCGCCCCGGTGCAGGCCATCGACGATGAGATAAAAGAGCTGATCGAAGACCTGGTGGATACCATGCACGCCGGCCCCGGTTCCGTCGGCGTCGCCGCGCCGCAGATCGGCGTCTCCCGCCGCGTCTGCGTCATCGACGTCTCTAAGAACCGTCACGGCAAGGAGAACAACCATGGCCTCTTGCTGATGATCAACCCGGAGATCCTGGCCAAGAGCGGCGGCGCCGTGATGCGCGAGGGGTGCATGAGCGTGCCGGACTACACCGGCGACGTCGAGCGCGCCACCGAGCTCACCCTGCGCTTCACCGAGCCCGACGGCAACGTGCGCGAGTTCGAGGCCTCCGGCTTCGAGGCAGTGGCCATCCAGCACGAGATGGACCACCTGGACGGTTTCCTGTTCCTGGACCGCATCGCCTCGCTGAAGACCGGCCTGTTCCGCAGGAAAAGCTACAAATAAACCAAACCATTGGCCACGGAGAAAATCTGAGGAAATCTGAGAAAACCTGAAACCTTTATTTTTGGTTTTTCTCTGTGCCCTCTGTGCACCTCCGTGTCCTCTGTGGTAAAGCTTCTGGGTTCCCTATGAAATGGCTTCTCATCACATCCGCGCTGCTCTACGTCGCCTCCATCCGCCGGCCGATTTTCGTGGCGGCGCTCGGCTGCAGCCTGGCCTACCTCGCCTCGCGCGGCATGGGGCTGGGACGGCTCCCCCTGATCGGCCCCCAGGACACCCTGGCCTTCTTCTCCGGCTCGCTCGGCCTGATGGCGCTCCCCTTCATCTATAGCCACCAGACCCGGGGCGTGCGCTGGTTCTGCTGGGGGTGCGGCGCGCTGGCCGGCCTCTTCGCCGCCCTGGCGCTTCCCTTCCCGACCATCAACATGCCGCTGCCGCCCATCCTCGACACCTACTGGTTCGAGCTGCACGTGGCGCTGGCCTTCTTCGCCTATGCCCTCTTCGGCATCGCGGCGCTGCTGGGCGTGGCCTTCCTGCAGGGCGGCGGCAAGCCGGCGCTCGACCTGCAGTACCGCGCCGCGCTGGTCGGCTACAGCTTCTTCTCCCTTTCCATGGTTTCCGGCGGCATCTGGGGCTACTACGCCTGGGGCACCTACTGGCTCTGGACCGCGAAGGAACTCTGGACCTCCATCCTCTGGATCTTCTACTCGCTCTACCTGCACCTGCGCCTGAAAGGGCAGGCCTGGGAGCGCGGCTTCGCCTGGCTGGGCATCGTCGGCTTCCTGGTGACGCTGTTCACCTACCTGGGCGTCAGCATGCTGATGCGGAGCTCGCACAGCTTCTAGAGGCAAAGTCAACGGTGTCGCACACGGATTATACGGAGTAAGCTGATTAGAGCGGATTAAAATCGGATTCCGTACGGTAGAATCTTTTCAATTTCTCGGGCATGGGAGGTTGAAATGATTCATGAAGAGACAACGGACAGGATACTGAAGGGGTTTTTCAAAGTTTATAACACTTTGGGCTTTGGATTTCTGGAGAAGGTGTACGAAAACGCTCTGGTGATCGAGCTGGCTAAGTTGGGGCTTGAGGTTAATCAGCAACCGAAAATTCCAGTCTATTACGACGGCTTGCTCGTAGGAGAGTATTTCGCCGATGTCGTTGTCCAAGACGTTGTCATCCTCGAGTTAAAAGCTGCAGAAGCATTACGTGACGAGCATTACGCTCAACTGACGAATTATCTTAAAGCGTCGGATAAGGAACTAGGGTTGCTCCTGAACTTCGGTAAAAAACCGCAGTTCAAGAGAATAATTTTCTCAAATGATGTAAAGCAGGCTTTGCGCAAAGGCGAATTCAAAGGCGGTGTTCATCTATAAGATTTATCCGCAGTTATTGCCTTGGTTTCCGCGAAATCCGTGTGCGATGCATTTGATTTATGGAGCGTGAAAGTGCTGAAAGCCATCTACTCTCGACTAACCTCCCTCAACCTCGGCCTCTGGCTCATGACCGGGGTCATGGTCACCCTGGCCCTGGGCTCCTTCTCCAGCGCCAGCTCGGAGCAGGGCGGCCTCAACGACATGCCGCTCCTCTTCTGGCTGCAGCGCGCGCCCTTGGGCTACTCCTGGTGGCTCTGGCTCTGCGTCGCCTGCATCGCGGTCCTCTTCGTCAACGCCCTCGTCTGCTCCATCGACGCCCTGCGCCGCAAAGGGCGCAGCGTGGCGCCGCACCTGATGCACGCGGGCTTCCTGCTCATCGTCCTGGCGCACCTCCTCTCCGCCTACGGCGGCTTCAAACAGCAGATGCAGTTGCCGCAGGGGGACTCCTTCGGCTTCCCGGACGGCGAGCGGGTCGTTGTGGAAAGAATTACGGGGCAGGTGGGGCCCATGGGGATGATGAGCGGCTACCGCGCCGACCTCCGTCTCTCGGACGGCCTGCACGCCGTGCAGCCCAACCAGCCGCTCTTTCACAAGGGGTACGGCATCTACGTCAAGGACGTGGCGCTCAGCCCGGTGCCGGTGGCGCTCTTCGAAGTGCACAAGGAGCCGGGTGCGTTGACGGCATTCATCGGTGCGTTGATCTTTACGGTGGGGAACCTGATGCTGCTGGCGCAGCGCAAGGGGAGATGAAAAGGAAAGGGGCGCCTCGCGGCGCCCCTTTTTGCTTACTTGAGGACTTTGACGCTCTTGATGATCATCGGCGTCTGCGGTACGTCCGGCATGCCGTTGGCGCCCTTGCCGGTCTTGGTGGCCGCGATCTTGTCGACCACGTCCATCCCTTCCAGCACCTTGCCGAACACGGCGTAGCCGTACCCCATCTGCCCACCGCCCGGCCTGTGGTTCAGGAAGTCGTTGTTCACGGTGTTGATGAAGAACTGCGCCGTGGCGGAGTCGACCACCATGGTGCGGGCCATGGCGATGGTGCCGCGCTCGTTTTTCAGCCCGTTGGCCGCCTCGTTCTTGATCGGGGCCTTGGTCGCTTTCGGATTCAGGTCCTGCCCGAAGCCGCCACCCTGGATCATGAAGTTGGGGATGACGCGGTGGAAGATGGTCCCGTTGTAGAAGCCGCTGTTCGCATAGTCGAGGAAGTTCTTGACCGAGATGGGCGCTTTTTCCTGGTTCAACTCGACCTTGATGTTGCCCTGGTTGGTCTCGATCAGCACCACCGGGTTCTTCGTCTCGGCGGCGACTGCGCCGCCCGCCAGGAAGAGCCCCAGGATCAGAGCGTAGATGAATCTCTTCAGCATGTTTTCGTACCTCCTCTGGGATTGGTAATCGTTGCATCCTTATAAGCCAATCCCCGGCTGCGGTCAACCACTTCAAAGCTTTTCGGGCAAGTAAGGGTTGACAGATCAGGCGCCGCCGTGGAAAATGCCCCATCATTAACGTTTATGGAGGATTGCTCTTGCAGATACAATTCGGTACCGACGGGTGGCGCGGAGTCATCGCGGACACCTTCACCTTTGAAAACCTCTCCCTGGTGGCGCAGGCCACCATGGATTATCTGCACAAACAGGGTCTTGCGCAAAAAGGACTGGTGATCGGCTACGACCGACGCTTCCTCTCCAAGGAGTTCGCCGAGCGGGTCGCCGCCATCGCGGCCGGCAACGGCATCAAGACCTGGCTCTCACAGGAGTACGCACCCACCCCCGCCGTTTCCTGGGCGGTTCACGAGAAAAAGGCCGGCGCCGGGGTCATGATCACGGCCAGCCACAACCCGCCGCGCTACAACGGCTTCAAGGTCAAGGAATCCTTCGGCGGCTCCGCGCGTCCTTCCACCACCAAGGTGCTGGAGCAGATGGTGGCCGAGAACCAGGCCGCGTCCCGCCCGGTGCAGGCGCTGGAGTTGGCCGAAGCGCAGGCGACCGGGCAGGTCGAGCTCTTCGACGCCACGGCTCCCTACCTGGCCCAGCTGGGCCGCTACGTCGACCTGGAGTTGATCCGCTCCGCCGGCATCAAGGCGGTGGTGGACCCGATGTTCGGTGCCGGATCCGGCCTTTTGCCGCTGCTGGTCCCGGGCCTCGAGGAGATCCACGGTGCCGAGAACCCTTCCTTCGGCGGCCACCCCCCCGAGCCGATCGCCGAGCACCTGGGCGAGTTGTCCGCGCTGGTCGAGGCCGGGAACTTCCAGGTGGGGCTGGCCCTGGACGGCGATGCCGACCGCATCGGCGCCGTCGACGAGACCGGCGAATTCTTCTCCTCGCACCGCATCTTCACCGTGCTGCTGCGCCACCTCTACGAGAGGAAAGGGGTGCGCGGCGCCGTGGTCAAGACCGTCTCCACCACCCAGATGATCGACCTCCTGGCGCAAAAGTACGGCCTGGAACTCTTTGAGACCCAGATCGGCTTCAAGCACATCTGCGAGATGATGCTGGAAAACGACATCCTCATGGGGGGGGAGGAGTCCGGCGGCCTCGGCGTCAAGGGGCACATCCCGGAGCGCGACGGCATCCTGATGGGGCTCCTGCTCCTGGAGGCGATGGCCATGAGCGGCAAGGGGCTGCGGGCCCTCTTGGAAGAGACCATGGACGAGATCGGCCACTTCCACTACTCCCGCATCGACCTCCCCATCGACCCGCAGGCGAAGCGGCAACTGCTGGAGCGGATGCAGGAGGGGGGCATCACCAGCATCGCCGGCTTCGCGGTCGCGCGCCACAATTTCAGCGACGGTTTCAAGTTCATCTTCGAGGACGGCGCCTGGCTTCTGATACGTCCCTCGGGGACTGAGCCGGTGCTCAGACTGTACAGCGAGGCGGGTGATCCGGAGAAGGTTGCCCTGCTCCTGAAGGCGGCGCGTGGCATAGCGGGCGTGTAAGGAGCGGTTATCGCTCAGGCAATTACCTTGAAATGGCGTAACGCTTCTGTTATAGAATAAGCTTCGCAGCAAAAGTACCCCCCCACCAAGGAGACATTCATGTCGAATCCTCAGTTGATTATGTACGATGAGGAATTCAAACAGATAAACGTCGCGCTCGAGAAGCTGCTGCGCGAGGCTAACGCGAAGGTGATCTTCCTGGTGGACAAAAACGGCCAGCTGATCACCGGTTGCGGCGAGACCGAGCGCTTCGACACCACCTCGCTTGCTTCGCTCACCGCCGGCAACATCGCCGCCACGGGCGGTCTGGCCAAGCTGATCGGCGAGAAGGAATTCTCCATCCTCTTCCACGAGGGCGAGAAGGACAACCTGCACATCTCCATCGTCGCCGGCCGCGTCATCCTGGTGGTGCTCTTCGACACCCGCTCTTCGCTGGGGCTGGTCCGTCTGCGGGTCAAGAAAGCCTCCGAGGAACTCACCGCCATCTTCAACCGTCTGCTGCAGAAGAACGAGGAGAAGGAGAAGAGCGGCGACAGCGAGTTCCCCTTTGCCGAAATCACCGACGACGATATCGACAACCTGTTCAGCTAACCGGCATGCTTCGGTGGGATGGGGTGGCAGCGCGCGCCCCGGAAAACCCTGTGGTGCAGTAATTTATAAGAGGTAATGTAGGATGTCCTTCATCAACTACGCTTCCCGTGAAATAAACTGCAAGATCGTCTACTACGGCCCGGGTCTGTGCGGCAAGACTACCAATCTTCAGTACGTCTACCAGAAGACCGCGGCCGACGCGAAAGGGAAGATGATCAGCCTCGCGACCGAGACCGAGCGCACCCTTTTCTTCGACTTCCTGCCGCTGGCCCTGGGCGAGATCCGCGGCTTCAAGACGCGCTTCCACCTCTACACCGTCCCCGGACAGGTCTTCTACGACGCTTCCCGCAAGCTGATCCTGAAGGGTGTCGACGGCGTGGTCTTCGTGGCCGACTCCCAGGAAGAGCGCATGGACGCCAACATCGAGAGCGTCGAGAACCTGCGCATCAACCTGATCGAGCAGGGGTACGACCTGGACAAGATCCCGTACGTGATCCAGTACAACAAGCGCGACCTCCCCAACGTGGTCAGCGTCGACGAACTGCGTCGCGAGCTGAACCCGACCAATGTTCCCGATTTCGAAGCCTGCGCCACCACCGGCGAAGGGGTCTTCGAGACCCTCAAGGCCATCGCCAAGCTGATCCTGTTCGATCTGAAGAAAGGGAAATAGCATACGCCGCCAGTACGGCGGTGACGAGATAAAGAGAAGGGGGCGCCGGATAAACCGGCGCCCCCTTTGTATTTGTGTTCTGCTTATCTCCCCTCGCCCTTCGGGAGAGGGGCGGGGGTGAGGGCGGCGGCACAGGCAGGACCTTACCTTCGTGGCATCTCCCTCACCCGGCCTTCGGCCACCCTCTCCCGGGGGGAGAGGGCACTCGGCGGAGAGAGGTGATCTAGGCGTCTTCTGTCCCCTGGTGCAGGTGTTCCCACAACGCCTTCGCCGCGCTCTCGGTCATCCCCGGTGCGGCTTTCAGTTCCTCCAGCGTCGCCCCCTGCACCCCCCGCAAACTCCCGAAGTGCTTCAACAGCGCCTTCTTCCTCTTGGCGCCGATCCCCGGGACCTGGTCCAGGCTGGAGCCGGTGAGGACCTTGCTGCGCACGGCCTTGTGGTAGGTGACGGCGAAGCGGTGCGCCTCGTCCCTGATGCGCGCCAACAGCAGCAGCGGCGCCGAACTCTGTCGAAGCGTGATCGGGTTCTTGCGCCCCGGGCGGAACACCCGCTCGTCGCTCTTCGAGATCTCCTCGCTTTCCATGTCCCTGAAGGTGCGGCTCTTGGCGAGGCCCGCCGCCTCCACCCCGGTCACTCCCAACTCGTCCAGTACCGCGTTCAGTACTCCCAATTGCCCAAGGCCGCCGTCGACCACGATCAGGTCGGGCTGCTCCTCGGTGGTCTCCGCCTTGAAACGGCGCGACAGCACCTCGCGCATCATGGCGAAGTCGTCGGACTGGAGCACCCCCTTGATCCGGTAGCGCCGGTACAGGTTCTTGTCGGACTTGCCGTCGATGAAGACGACCCGGCTCCCGACCGCCATCTCCCCTTGAATGTTGGAGATGTCGTAGCACTCGATCCTTCGCGGGGTGCGGGACAGGTGCAGCTTCTCGGCGAGTTCGGTCAACAGCGTTGCCGACGAACTCTCCTTGGCCAGCCGCTCCTGCGCCGCCGTCTCCGCGTTCTTCTGGGCCAGCTTCACCATCTCCAGCTTGGGACCGCGCTGCGGTGCGGCGATGAGCACTTTCTTGCCCGCCTTTTCGGATAAGAGCTCCTCGAGCGGACCCGGCTCCGGGATGGGGAACGGGATCAGCACCTGGGGGGGGAGCGGGGCGTCCAGGTCGTAGTACTCGTTCAGGAACGAGGCCAGCCCCTCCTCGGTCTCCAGTTCCCAACCGAACAGGAAGGTCCGGCCGCCGGTCACAGTGCCGCCGCGGATGTGCAGCAGGGCGATCTGCATCTGGTCCCCCTCGCGGTGCACTCCGAACACGTCGCTGTCGCCGCCTTGCGCCACCATCTTCTGGCGCTCCACGGTGACTTCGATGGCGCGCACCAGGTCGCGGTAGCGGGCCGCGTCCTCGTAGCGCATCTCCTGGGACGCCTGGTTCATCTTGGCGCGGTAGAGGCGGGCGATCTCGGTGTTCTTCCCTTCCAGGAACAGCGCCGCTCCCTCGGCGAGGGCCGCGTATTCCTCTTTGGTGATCAGCCCGCAGCAGGGGGCCGAGCATTGCTTGATCTGGTGATAGAGGCAGGGGCGTTTGCGCGCCATGCAGGTCGCCAGCGGGTAGTGGCGCAGCGGGAACATCTTGTAGAGCTGCTTCAGCACCTCCTTCGCCGCGGTGGCCGAGGAGTAGGGGCCGAAGTAGCGCGCGCCGTCGGACGGGATCTTTCTTACCAGCGACAGGCGCGGGAACTCTTCCTTCATGTCCATGCGCAGCGAGAAGTAGGTCTTGTCGTCACGCAGGTTGATGTTGTATTTGGGGCGGTGCTGCTTGATCAGCGTGTTTTCGAGGATCAGCGCTTCCTTCTCGGTGTCGGTGACCAGGTAGTCTACCGACTCGACCAGTTGCACCATGAACCGGATGTGGACGCGGGAGTCCCGGGTGTCGCCGACGTAGGCGCGCACGCGGTTTCTCAGGTTGCGCGCCTTGCCGACGTAGATGACGGTGCCGTCCGAAGTCTTCATGAGGTAGACGCCGGGGGAGGTGGGGAAGTTCTTGATCATCTCCTGGGTTATCATGAGGCGTAGTATAGACGGTTGCTGGTTAGAAGGGAAGGTGGGACGTGCTAAGGAAGCGGGGTGAAGCTGGCGATGTTTCCCCTCGCCCTGCGGGAGAGGGTGGCCGAAGGCCGGGTGAGGGCGTTGCCTGTGAGTGAGATGTTGCCTGGTAGTGACGCCCTCACCCCGGCCCTCTCCCGGAGGGAGAGGGAGGAGTCAGAGGGATAGGGCTGTTAACGTTTTCCGGTTCTGCTGCCGGGCTTGGCGGCGCCGCCGGGACGCGATCCCGGTTTTGCACCAGCAGGCTTGGCAGCCCCTGCCGGTCGAGCCGCTCCGGCCTTGGCCGCCCCGGCCTTGGCTGCGGCGGGTCTGGTGCCGGCCGGTTTGGCGGCGGGACTTGTCGATGACTTGGCTGCGGGCTTAGCCGCCGGCTTTGATGCAGGCTTTGCAGGCGCTGCCGCTGCCGCCGCGGCTGCCTTCTTTGCCGCCGCCTTTTTCTCAGCGGCCTCAATCTGCCACCTGGGGACGCCCTTGGCGCCGCCACCGCCCGCCTTCATCTTCTGCGGGTTGGCGTAGGAGACGGTGATGTGCTTATCGATGAGCCAGGCGCCGTCCAGGGAGTCGATGGCATCCCGCGCCTCGGCCTCGGTGGACATCCTGACGTAGCCGCACCCCTTGAACTGGCCGGTTTCCGGATCCCTGATCAGGTGCATCGAGGTGACCGTGCCGGAAACGGCGAACAGCTTCTGCAACTCGTATTCGGTGACATCGTAGGACAGGCTGCCTACGTAAAGTTCTTTACCTGCTTTTGCCATGGAATCTAACTCTCCTTGATTTTGTCGGCACACTCTAGCACAACACGCGACGGCACGGCAAAACTTTCTCTCTCTCCGCTGCCTTAGCCGCCGTTACGCTCCCGGAGGATGGCGGTGTAGAGCGGCTCCCGGTCTGCCTTGGAGGCGGAAACGACCATTTCGACGGTGACCGGTTTTCCGGTCGCGCTGATCACCCGCTGCCGCGTGGTCTCCTCCTTGAACTCGCCTGGCTGCTCGATGCGCTGCCGCAGTTCTTCCCCCGCTTCCAGGAAATCGAAGATGGATTCACCCAGCAGCATCTGCCGGTTGCGGCCGAAGAGCGCCTCGGCCTTCTCGTTGACGATGACCATCTTGCCGTTCTTGAGGAAGGTGACCACCGCCGAGGCGGCCACCTCGATGAAGCGGCGGTAGCGCTCGTCCGCCTCGCGCGACTGGACCGTGCGGTGGGAGAGTTCCTCCATCATCTCGTTGAAGGCCGCGATGAGCATGCCGATCTCGTCGCGGCTTCTCTGTGGCAGTCTTTCCTGGTAGTTGCCGGTCCGGGTGACATCGATGATCCGGTCAGAGAGGGCCTTCACCGGCTGGATGATCTGCCGGCTCATGATGATGCCCATCACGACGGTGACGATGAGGAACACCAGCCCGCGGGCCAGCAGGTCGAGTTTGAAGTTCGCCCCCAGTTGGGCGTACAGGTCCTTGACCGGGATGCTCACCGAAACGGCGCCGATGACCTCGCCGACCTGGTAGTTGTAGGAATAGTGGCCGGGGGGGAAGCGCTTCTTGACGAAGTCCGGCGCGTGCTGATAGCTGCCGTGGCACCCCAGGCAGGAAGGGGTGGCGCGCATCGGCTGCAGGTAGCGGAAGAAGCTGGTGTCGCCGTTTTGTACGATGTCGTAGCTTTCCGCGGTGGGGTCCTTGATGAATTTCTGCAGTTGAGCGGTCTCGTATGCGTCCGGGCGGTTTTCCGGGTTGCGGTAGCGCAGCGACACCTGGCGCACGTAGAACTTGCTGTTCTGGGTGACGCGCTTGGCCACCTGGGTCGCCACCACCTGCGGCACCAGGTTGTAGTTCGTTTCCGGCTCGTTCTTCACCACCGACGACATGTACTCGCGGGTCTCGATGAGCTGTGTCGCGAAGCTGCGGGCGTTGTCCACGGCGAAGCGGATTACAAAGTCCTTCTGGCGCTGGTAGAGGAAGATGCCGGAGGCGAGCAGGAGCGCGATCAGGAGCAAAGACATCAGGCCGAAGAACTTGGTGCGGATGGAGAAATCTGCCGGGCGGGTCATGCATCCTCCTGGAATTCATAGCACTGAAGGGGAAATTATAGCGGAGGAGGGAGAAGGTGCAAGGGAATCGGTGAGTTATGCGGGTGGGGCAAGGCACCCTCACCCCGACCCTCTCCCGGAGGGCGAGGGGGAGACGGCAAAAGCCGGGTCAAAGTTTCGGAGCCTTCGTTCTCCCCCTCCCTTGACGGGAGGGGGCGGGGGGGTGGGTGAAGCCGCAAGAAGTGGGCAGTGATGGCACCTTACCCCACCCCCTAACCCCCTCCCGCAAGGGGAGGGGGGACCAAGGCAATAAAAAACCCTCTCCCTCTGGGAGAGGGGAGGGTGAGGGCGGTGCGTGATGCGTTGACGTGCCAGCCGGGAAAGAGGTGCCCGGCGGCGTCCCCAACGTAGAACCTAGAACGTAGAACGTAGAACGTAGAACGTAGAACGTAGAACGTAGAACGGCTTCTATTTTTTGTGGCACTCGAAGCAGATCTCTTCCGTCTCGCGCCGCTTGATCTGGGCGGCCTTGTCTTTGGGGATCCCCTTGCCCATCAGCTTCTCGCCCATCCTGTGGCAGTCGAAGCAGTTCCTTCCTTTCAGCGCCTTGTGCATCTTCACCATCGCCGGGTTCTTGCTATGACAGACGTTGCACTCGAAGCCATAGGCGGCGGGGGCGACAAGCAGCAGCGACAGGACCAAAAGCGTTTTCTTCATGCGGAGACTCCTTCCACGATATCGGGTTGCAGGCTTTAACAGCGCCGCCAGCATAAACCTCGGCTGGTCGAGGCGCCTTGACCAAAGTCAAGGAACGCGTTGCGCCCTTCTCTGAGAAAACACTTTTCATAGCTCCGGCAGTATGGTAATTTTCCCTGCTTTGCATTTTCGGCAACACTCGGATCATTCACAAATCGAGAAGAAACTATGGCTAAGATCATCTGTGTGGCGAATCAAAAGGGTGGGGTGGGCAAGACCACGACGGCCGTGAACCTGTCGGCCTCGCTGGCCGTGGCCGAGCGCCGCGTGCTCCTGGTGGACATGGATCCGCAGGGGAACGCCGGGAGCGGCGTGGGCGCCGACAAGGATGTCCTGGAAGAAAGCATCTACGACGCCCTGATCGACGACGTACCTGCGTCGCGCATCGTGCTCAAGACGGAACTCCCTTACCTGCACCTGTTGCCGGCAACGTCCGATCTCGCCGGCGCCGAGCTGGAACTGGTGAGCGTCACCGACCGCGAGCGGAAGCTGAAGAAGATCCTGACCTCGCTCTCCGACTCCTACGACTACATCTTCATCGACTGCCCTCCCTCGCTGAACCTCCTGACCATCAACGCGATGACCGCGGCGCATTCCGTACTCATTCCGCTGCAGTGCGAATTCTACGCCATGGAAGGGCTTTCGCAGATACTGAAGACCATCAACCTGATCCAGCAGGGGCTGAACACGTCGCTCTCCATCGAGGGGATCCTGCTCACCATGTTCGACGCCAGGAACAACCTGTCGCGCCAGGTCGGCGAGGAGATGCGCGCCCACTTCCCCAAGGAGACCCTGCAGACCGTGATCCCGAGGAACGTGAGGCTGTCCGAGGCGCCGTCGCACGGCAAGCCGATCTGCCTGTACGACATCACCTCCAAGGGGGCGACCAGCTACATGGATCTGGCCAAGGAACTCATCGCGCGCGAGGTGTCGCATGGTTAAGAAAATGGGTCTGGGCAAGGGGATGGGGGCGCTGCTCCCGGTCGTGGAGGATCACGGCAAGAAATACTTCTCCTGCCCCATCGAAGACATAAAGCCCAACAAGGAACAGCCCAGAAAGACCTTCGTCAACGAGAAACTCGAGGAGCTGGCGGCCTCCATCCGCGAGAAGGGGATCATCCAGCCCCTGGTGGTGGTCAAGAAGGCCGGCCACTACGAGCTGATCGCCGGCGAGCGGCGCTGGCGCGCCGCCCAGAAAGCGGGTCTCAGGGAAGTGCCGGTGGTCATCCAGGACGTCTCCGAGGAGACCGCCCTGGAGATGGCGCTCATCGAGAACATCCAGCGCGAGGACCTGAACGCGGTCGAGGAGGCCGAGGCCTACCACGCGCTCCTGGAGCGTTTCTCCCTGTCCCAGGAGGAGCTCGCCAAGCGGGTGGGCAAGGAGCGCTCCACCATCGCCAACGCGCTGCGTCTTTTGCGCCTCCCCGCCGAGATCAAGCGCGACGTGGCCGAGGACCGCATCTCCATGGGGCACGCCCGCGCCCTGTTGACCCTCGAGGACGTCGAGGAGCAGAAGGCGGTGCGCGACGAGATCGTCAAGGGGCACCTGTCGGTGCGCGAGACCGAGGCGCTGGTGAAGCGCAGGAAGGCGGGGCCGCCCAAGAAGGCCGCCAAGCCGTCGCTCGACCCGGACCAGAAGGACCTCGTCGACCGCATGCAGCGCCACTTCGCCGCCAAGGTCGCCCTGAAGCGTTCCGGGCGCGGCGGCAAGCTGGAGATCAGCTTCGGCGACATGAAGGAGCTGACCCGTATCGTGGAGCTGTTGAACCTGTAGGGGCGCGCGGCAGAAGGGACTGGCTCCGTCAGGTGCCTGTCCCTCTCGCGGAACGCTCCTTTCGGCTCAGCCACCTTCCCCAAGCACCAAGGGGACAGGCACCTGGCGGAGCCAGTCCCCTCCTTCGGGGGAGGGGGAATGAGACGACGCTTCTTCCTTTTTCCTCAGCACCACCTGCCGCACCTGTTTCAGATCCACCCCCGCAAGGGAAAGCAAATCGAACATCGTTCCAAATGTCATACACGATGCTGTCTACAAAACCCGCGCTAACACTCGGTTCACGCCCTTGTGACAGTTCCGCGGCACCCCGACTGGCACAGCTTCGACGCCTCAAAATACCGAAGTTAGGCCTTGTGTAAGTGTATACAATTCTTCACGCAAACGGATAAATCGCTTGACACAAAAAGCATTTATGTGATAGCAATCACCTGTTTTGCGCGGACCCATTCACAGTATGAAGGCGTATACGCCTTTAAAAATGTTCGAATAGAGGTGGTTTGGTGATCAATTTAGACATCGCATTTGTATTCCAGCTGGTGAACTTCCTGGTGCTGGTACTGCTCCTGAACGTCTTCCTCTACAAGCCGATCAGGAAACAGCTTGCCGACCGCGCCGCCCAGGTCAACGGGGCGAAGCAGAAAAGCGCCGAAGTCGACAGGGAAGTGCAGGAGAAGCTGGCCAGCTACGAGGCACGCATGCGCGAGATCCGCGCCGGCGCTGCCGACGAGCGTGGTGCCCTGAAGAAGGAGGCCCAGCAGCAGGAGGCCGCCATCCTCGACAAGGCGCGTGCCGAAGCTACCGAGTCCCTTTCCGCCATCAAGGCCAAGGTGGCCCAGGAGGCCGAAGAGGCGCGCCGCATGCTGACCGCAAGCGCCGAGACCCTGTCCTCCGAAATCTGCGAAAAAGTTCTCGGGAGGAGTCTCTAGCATGCATATGAACAAGAAGCTCATCGTTTCGTTCCTCACCGCAGGCGCGGTCATCGCCCTGGCCTCCCTCGGCTTCGCCCAGGAAGCAGCCGAGCACGCCGGCGCCGCGCACGAGGGCGGTCACCAGGCAGCCCAGATGAAGGACTTCATGTGGCGCTGCATCGACTTCGCCGCCCTGGTCGCCATCGCCGTCTGGGCCCTCAAGAAGGCCGACGTGAAAGGCACCCTGGCCGCACGCCGCGAAGGGATCGAGAAGACCCTGCAGGAAGCGGTCGCCGCCAAGGAAGCCGCCGAGAAGAAATTCGCCGAGTACTCCCAGCGCCTGGACCAGGCCAACCAGGAGATCGAGGTGATTTCCGCCAACATGAAGCGCGAGGGTGAGCTCGAGAAGGAGCGCATCATCGCCGAAGCCAAGGACGCCGCCGCCCGCATCAAGGCCCAGGCCGAGGCCGCAGCGGCCCAGGAAGTCCTCAAGGCGAAAGACGAGCTCCGCGCCGAGGCAGCACGCCTCGCGGTCGAGCTGGCCGAGCAGAAGATCAAGCAGAACATTGCAAAAGGCGACCAGGACAAGCTGGTGGGCGACTATATCTCCAAGGTGGTGACTCTACATTGAGTACTAACGCTATTGCCAAACGTTACGCCAAGGCACTCGTGCAGATTGGCTCGGAAGCAGGGAGCGTGGAAGGGTTCAACGGCGAACTGTCCCGCTTCAGCACTGTCCTGACCGACAGCCGCGAGCTTTCGGCTATCTTCGCCAACCCTGCCTACGGCATCGAAGAAAAGAAAGAGATCCTGAAGGACCTGGTGGCGAAACTCTCCATCTCCCCGATGATCTCCAACCTGATGATGCTCCTCCTCGAGCGCGGCCGCCTCTCGGTGCTGCCGCAGATCGCGGAGAACTACGGCGTCTTCGCCGACGAGCTCTCCGGCGTGATCAGGCCGACCCTTTCCTCCGGGCTGCCGCTGGACGCGGCCCAGGTCGAGGAGATCAAGGGCGCCCTGGCCAAGTCGACCGGGAAAAAGGTTGAACTCAAGGTTGTGGTTGATCCGTCGCTCATCGGCGGTGTGGTAACGCAGATCGGCGACAAGGTATTCGACGGATCGGTAAGGACTCAGTTAGCTAACATTCAGGATATATTACAGAAGGGGTGAGACGGTTCTATGGAAATCAAAGCGGAAGAAATCAGCGAGATTATCAGGAAGCAGATCAAGGAGTACGGCAAGGAAGTGGCGGTAGCCGAAACCGGCACCATCATCTCCATCGGTGACGGTATTGCCCGTATCCACGGTCTTGACAAGGCGATGGCAGGCGAGCTCCTCGAGTTCCCGCACGGCATCACCGGCATGTGCCTCAACCTCGAGGAAGACAACGTCGGCGCCGCGATCCTCGGTGAGTTCTCCGAGATCAAGGAAGGCGACAGCGTCAAGCGTACCGGCAGGATCGTCGAGGTCCCGGTAGGCCAGGCCCTGGTCGGCCGCGTGGTCAACGCTATCGGCCAGCCGATCGACGGCCTCGGCCCGATCAACACCGACACCTTCGGTAAGGTGGAAGTGAAGGCCCCCGGTATCGTCAAGCGTAAGTCGGTGCACCAGCCGATGCAGACCGGCCTCAAGGCGATCGACTCCATGGTTCCGATCGGGCGCGGCCAGCGCGAGCTGATCATCGGCGACCGCCAGACCGGCAAGACCGCCGTCGCGATCGACACCATCATCAACCAGAAGGGCGGCGACGTCGTCTGCATCTACGTCGCGATCGGCCAGAAGCGTTCCACGGTCGCCCAGGTTGTTTCCAAGCTCAAAGAGCACGGCGCCATGGACTACACCATCGTCGTCGCCGCTACCGCTTCCGAGCCGGCACCGCTGCAGTTCATCGCACCGTACACCGGCGTCACCATGGGTGAGTTCTTCCGCGACGCCGGCAAGCACGCCCTGATCATCTACGATGACCTCTCCAAACAGGCCGTCGCTTACCGCCAGCTCTCCCTGCTGCTCCGTCGTCCGCCGGGGCGCGAAGCTTACCCGGGCGACGTCTTCTACCTCCACAGCCGTCTCCTCGAGCGTGCGTGCAAGGTATCCGACGAGTGCGGCGCAGGCTCCCTGACCGCTCTGCCGGTCATCGAGACCCAGGCAGGTGACGTTTCGGCCTACATCCCGACCAACGTTATCTCCATCACCGACGGCCAGATCTACCTGGAGAGCGACCTGTTCTACTCCGGCGTACGCCCGGCCATCAACGTCGGTCTGTCCGTATCCCGCGTCGGCGGTTCCGCACAGCTGAAGTCCATGAAGCAGGTTGCCGGTACCCTCCGTCTGGCTCTCGCCCAGTACCGCGAGATGGCAGCGTTCGCACAGTTCGGCTCCGACCTCGACAAGGCCACCCAGATGCAGCTCGCTCGTGGTGCCCGCCTGGTCGAGATCCTCAAGCAGCCGCAGTACAAGCCGCTCTCCAACGAGAAGCAGGTTCTGGTCATCTTCGCCGCCAACAACGGCTACGTCGACGACTACCCGGTCAACTCGCTGGGCAAGTACGAGCAGGAACTCTACGCATTCTTCGACGCCAGGAAAGCGGACGTCCTCGCCACCCTGCGCGACAAGAAGGCCATCGACGACGACCTGAAAGCTCAGATCATCGCCGGCCTCGAAGAGTTCAAGAAGGAATTTACTGCCTAAACCAAGGACGGACTTAGCGAATGGCAAACCTTAAGAGCATCAAGAAACGGATCGTATCCGTAAAAAATACCCGGCAGATCACCAAGGCCATGAAAATGGTCTCGGCCGCCAAGCTGCGTCGCGCCCAGGAGAACGTGGTCGCGGCGCGCCCCTACGCGGGTAAGCTCGCGGAGGTGCTTGAGCGTCTCGCCAAGACCCAGGAGTCGGATGCCAATCCGCTCATGGTCAAGCGTGACGGCGGTCGTGCCCTCCTCGTGGTGGTGACCTCGGACCGCGGCCTGTGCGGCGGCTTCAACGCCAACCTCTCCAAGGCCGCCGACCGCTTCATGAAGGAGCGCAAGGGCGACTTCTCGGAAATGACCCTGATGACCATCGGCCGCAAGGGTTACGAGTTCCTGAGGAACCGTCACACGGTCCGCAAACATCACGGCAACATCTTCTCCACCCTCTCCTACCAGACCGCGGCGCTCGTTGCCGCCGAGCTGATCGAGGGGTACCTGGCGGAAGAATACGACGAAGTCTTCATCATCTACAACGCCTTCCGCTCCGTCATGAGCCAGGACATCACCCTGGAGCAGCTCCTGCCGATCGCGCCGAAGGCCGGTGCGGAAGAGGAAATCGGGACCGAGTACATCTACGAGCCGTCCAAGGGCGCGCTGCTCGATGAACTGCTCCCCAAGCACATCGAGGTCCAGGTCTTCAAGGCCCTCCTCGAGTCGGTGGCCTCCGAGCACGGCGCCAGGATGACGGCGATGGATGCGGCTTCCAAGAACGCCACCGAGATGATCGCCAAGCTGACCCTGATCTACAACAGGGCACGCCAGGCGGCCATTACCACCGAGCTGATGGAAATCATCTCCGGTGCTGAATCGATCAAGGGTTAACACTTATAAAAATATGTGGCCCTACCGGCCGCAAAAGGAAGAGGTTTAAACATGAGTCAGAACTTCGGAAAAATTTCGCAGGTCATCGGCGCAGTTATCGACGTCGAATTCGAGCCGGGCAAGCTCCCCCCGATCTACCAGGCTCTCAGGGTAACCAACCCCGCGATCGACGACCAGGAGTTCAACCTGGTTCTCGAAGTCGCACAGCACCTGGGCGAGAACGCCGTCAGGACCATCGCAATGGACGGTACCGACGGTCTGGTTCGTGGCCAGCAGGTCCTCGACACCGGCAAGCAGATCTCCGTTCCGGTCGGTCGCAAGACCCTGGGCCGCATCCTCAACGTCATCGGCGAGCCGGTTGACGAGATGGGTCCGGTAGGCAACGAGAAAGAGTACGGCATCCACCGCGAGGCGCCGCTCTTCGTGAACCAGTCCACCAAGGTCGAAGCGTTCACCACCGGCATCAAGGTCGTCGACCTGCTCGCACCGTACGCCAGGGGCGGCAAGATCGGCCTCTTCGGCGGCGCAGGCGTCGGCAAGACTGTTCTCATCATGGAGCTCATCAACAACATCGCCAAGCAGCACGGCGGCTTCTCCGTCTTCGCCGGCGTCGGCGAGCGTACCCGTGAAGGGAACGACCTCTGGATGGAAATGAAGGAGTCCGGCGTTCTCGACAAGGCCGCACTCGTGTACGGCCAGATGAACGAGCCTCCGGGGGCGCGTGCCCGCGTTGCTCTCTCCGCGCTCTCCATCGCAGAGTACTTCCGTGACGAGGAAGGCCAGGACGTGCTCCTCTTCGTCGACAACATCTTCCGCTTCACCCAGGCAGGTTCCGAGGTGTCCGCACTTCTGGGCCGTATCCCGAGCGCCGTCGGTTACCAGCCGACCCTGGCTACCGAGATGGGTGAGCTGCAGGAGCGCATCACCTCGACCACCAAGGGTTCCATCACCTCGGTTCAGGCGATCTACGTACCGGCCGACGACCTTACCGACCCGGCTCCGGCAACCGCCTTCGCCCACCTCGACGCGACCACGGTTCTTTCCCGTCAGATCGCCGAGCTCGGCATCTACCCGGCGGTGGACCCGCTCGACTCCACCTCCAGGATCCTCGACCCGCAGGTCATCGGCGAGGAGCACTACGGTGTAGCCCGTCAGGTTCAGTACGTACTCCAGAAGTACAAGGATCTCCAGGACATCATCGCGATTCTCGGTATGGACGAGCTTTCCGAAGAGGACAAGCTGGTCGTTGCCCGCGCCCGTAAGATCCAGAAGTTCCTCTCCCAGCCGTTCCACGTGGCAGAGGCCTTCACCGGCTCCCCGGGCAAGTACGTCGAGCTGAAAGACACCATCAAGGGCTTCCAGGAGATCATCGCCGGCAAGCACGACGACCTCCCGGAGCAGGCCTTCTACATGGTCGGCACCATCGAGGAAGCCATCGAGAAAGCTCAGAAGCTCGCGGTTTAATTAATCTGGTACGGCTAAAGGCCTAAGGAAGGGGACTGGCTCCGCCAGGTGCCTGTCCCCCTCTCCAACCGCCTTTGCCTCAAGAGGTTTATATGGCTGAAAAACTGAAGGTTGAACTGGTAACGCCGTACAAGAAGGTCATGTCCGAAGAAGTGGACGAGATCACCGCCACCGGTGCACTCGGCGAATTCGGCGTCCTTCCGGGCCACGCCCCCTTCCTCACCTCGCTGAAGATCGGCGAGCTGGCCTACAAGAAGGACGGCGTGCTGCACCACCTGGCGCTCAACTGGGGCTACTTCGAAGTGGAGAACGACCAGGTCACCGTACTGGTTGAGACCGCCGAGAGGGCCGACGAGATCGACCTGGAGCGTGCCAAGGCAGCCCTTGGGCGTGCCGAGACCGAGCTCAAGTCGCTCACCCCGGAAGACAAGAACTTCCGCATCTACCAGGCCGCTCTCGAGCGCGCCCTGATTAGGGTGCAGGTGGCCGGCAAGGCAGGCGGGCGCTAAGCGTCCGACACAGAAACAAATGAGAAGAGCGGCCCCGCCGCTCTTTTTTTTTGCCCGGAGGGCGTGTAAGCTTAAGGCTTTCCACAATGGACCGACCCGTCAGACCCGTCAGACCCGTCAGACCCGTCAGACCCGTCAGACCACTCCGACTAGTCAGACTAGTCAGACCAGCCGCAGTTGCATCACCGAGGAGCCCCATGCCGCAAAGCGGTCACGACCTGCTGAACCAACCCATCCCCGGCCTGATCCGCAAGATCGCGCTGCCGACCAGCGTGGGCTACTTCTTCAACACCATGTTCAACGTGGTGGACACCTTTTACGGCGGCCGCATCTCCACGGACGCCCTGGCTGCCCTGTCCCTCTCGTTCCCGGTCTTCTTCCTCATCATCGCCATCGGCGCCGGCATCTCCACGGGCGCCACCTCGCTCATCGGGCACGCCCTCGGCGCCGGAGACCGCGACGGGGCGCGCCACCTTGCCGGCCAGACCCTCTCGTTCGGTCTGCTGCACGGGCTCCTGCTCACCGCAATAGGCCTTGCCGGCGCCCGGTTCCTATTCGGCCTGTTGGGCGCCCACGGCACCGTGCTGGAACTGGCCCTGCAGTACATGGACTGCATCTTCACCGGCAGCGTCTTCTTCCTGGTCAACTACGTCCTGAACGCCATCCTCAACGCCACCGGCGACAGCCGCAGCTTCCGCAACTACCTGGTGCTCGGCTTCTTCCTGAACCTCGCCTTCGACCCCTGGTTCATGTACGGCGGTCTTGGCATTCCCGCCATGGGGCTGCCCGGCATCGCCTGGGCCACCGTGTTGGTCCAGGCCATCGGCAACTGCTACATGCTGATGCGGGTCAGGCAGTCCGGCATGCTCAGGCACTTCCGCCTGCCCGAGCTGGTTCCGGACCGGCGCGCCTACTTCCAGCTCGCCAAGCTGGGCTTCCCGTCCAGCCTCAACATGATGACCGTCGCCATCGGCATCTTCGTCATCACCCGCTTCGTGGCCCGCTTCGGCAGCGACGCGGTCGCGGCCTACGGCATCGGCACCCGCATCGAGCAGATCGCCCTGCTGCCGGTCATGGGGATGAACGTGGCCACCCTGGCGCTGGTGGCGCAAAACGCGGGCGCGCGCCAGATGGAGCGCGTGGTGCAGACCATACGCACCTCGCTGCGGGCCGGCATGATCCTGATGAGTTTCGGCACCGCCGCCGTCTTCCTCGCGGCACGACCACTCATGTCGTTCTTCACCAAGGATCCCGTGGTCATCGACATCGGGGTGCACTACCTGCACATCGAGGCATTCGTCTTCACCGCCTACGTCATCCTCTACACCAGCGTCTCCGTGCTGCAGGGGCTCAAGCGTCCGGTCTTCCCGCTAGTGATCGGCCTCGCTCGGCAGATCGTTTTCCCGATCCCGGTGTTCTACCTCCTGGCGGACCTGCTCGGCTGGGGACTTACCGGCATCTGGTGCGGCATCCTGCTGGTGACCTGGGGCGCCGCCTGCGTCATCCTGCTCTACGTCCTGCGTCTCGCCACCACCATGGACGGCGCCGCCGCGGTGGTGCCGGAGGCGGGGGAGGAGAGCCGCTGACCCTCAAACCTGAGAGCCGCGGCAATTTTCCGTTACCTCACCCACAACTGCAGACGGGATGCCCATAATACGTTAGAATTTCCTGTCGTTGCCAAACAGCTGCCATGCGTCGCGGACTCGTGCTGCCGTGGGGAATCGCTATGGATCTCGAGCATCTGTGCAGGGGGATAAAGGAAAGGGTCGCGCTTGAACTGCGGGAAAGCAGCGATGCCGCCACCAGGCACGAGTTGCTGATCGCGGCGCTCTGTGATGTGGAGCGCATCGTTTTCCCAGCCTTGGGGCGGGCCGAGGGGGGGCAGGGCTATGGCCGCCTGCAGGATATGGTCATGGACCTGGTCAGTTCCATAGCCATCCCCCTGATCAAGGAAGGGGATGGCCGTGCCGGGGCCGCAGTCGCCAAGCTTGCCGAGGTGTGCCCGGATGCCCTGATCGGCAGGAAGCTGGCCGGCTATGCGCGGGAACTGGCCGTACGGCAGGCCGGCCGTGACGGGCAGGCATCGCCGGCCAGGACCATGGCCGGGTTGGCAGGGCTTTTGGTGGTGGCGGGGCTCATGTTTTACCTGCTCTGGCCCTACGGCGCCAGCGAGCAGGCCCAGCTGGCCCAGGCGCAGCAGATCGCGGACGAGGTCGAGCCCAAGGGGCAGCCGCTGCCCCAGGGCGCCGTGCCGGCGCCCGCGGAGCAGGAGTGGGAAGGAGAGCAGAAGGGGAGGGGGGAACAGCTCTCCCAGCGCCAGGAACGGTCGGCCGTCGCGCTGCCGGCTGCCCCCGCCGGCGATGTCGTCACCAAGGTGCGCGTGGTGGACAACCAGGTGCTGGTCCCAGTGACCGTGAAGCACGGCGGCCAGGCGGTCCGGCTGGAACTGATCCTCGACACCGGCGCCACCAGGACGGCACTGCACGAAAGTGTTGCCAACAGGCTCCCCATTGATTTACGCTCTGCCGCGAATGCGCAGGCGGAGCTGGCCGACGGCCGGGTGGTGCGCTCAAAGATCGTCCGCGTTGACGCCGTGACCGTTGGCCCCTGTGCCCGCGGCCCGATGGAGGTGGAACTGATCTCCTACAGCGGCAGCTCCGGCATGCACGACGGCCTGCTCGGGATGGATTTCCTGCGCAAGTACCGCTACCAGATCGACATGGAACATGAAGTGATCCGCTGGTTCTGACGGACCGCGGTTGGAGGGGAAGTGAGCAGGGGAAGAAGTTTGGGTAGAGGTGCAGCGCTTCGTCGCGTAGGCCTCGGCGAGGTGCTTGCAGCATGAGTGGCAATCTGAGATCGGTATATCTGAAGCTGGTGCTGACCACCTTTTTCTGGGGCGGCACCTTCGTCGCGGCGCGTCTGGCGGTAAAAGAGGCGCCTCCTTTCTTTTCCGCCAGCAGCCGCTTCTCCATAGCTGGAATCTGCCTGATCGCGCTCACCGCCTGGTACGCCGCCAAAGAGGGGAAACCCTTCCCGGTGCCCAAGAATGTGCGGGAGCTTGCCCTCCTCTTCAGCCTGGGCGTTACCGGCATCTTCTGCTACAACGCCGTCTTTTTCACCGGCCTCAAGCTGACCACCGCCACCAGCGGTGCGCTCATCGTCGCCATCAACCCCCTCCTCACGGCCGTACTGTCGGCGCTTTGGCTCAGGGAACGGGTCACCCCTACCCAAGCCGTCGGCCTGCTGGTCTCGCTCCTGGGGGTCGCGGTGGTCATCTCCAAGGGCTCGTGGGCCGTCCTCGCCAACTTCGCGTTCAACAAGGGGGACCTCATCATGCTGGGCGCACCGCTGTGCTGGGCGCTCTATTCCATCCTCGGCAAGAAGGCGCTGGCGACGTTCACGCCGCTGGCCGCCACAGCCTACGCCGCCCTGTTCGGGACCATGCTCCTGGTGCCCGCGGCACTGGTTGAGCACGCCGTCGCCGGCGGCCCCATCCCTTCCTTCACCCTGGTGGGATGGCTCGCCATCCTGCAATTGGCACTGCTCGGAACGGTGGTGGGTTTCGTCTGGTGGTACCAGGGAGTCGGGCGGATCGGTGCGTCGCGCGCCGCCGTCTTCGTCAACCTGGTGCCGTTCTTCGGGGCGCTGCAGGCCGCGCTCTTTCTCGGGGAAAGGGTGGTGCTGCCGCAGCTCGTGGGGGGCATGCTGGTGGTCGCCGGGGTCTACCTGGGGAGCCGAATCAAGGTGCAGCCGGACGGGAAGGATCCACAGCGGGTGCCGGGCGACGGTGTGGGAAATACCGTGGCAGGCGCCGGGCAAGGCGAGGCGAAAGCATGAAAAGAACGTTGAGAACCCTGGAGCTCATCTGGCGCACGGTCCTGCCACCCCGTGGCGGCGCGCCACAGCCGACGCAGCCTGGCGAGGTAAGGTCCTGCGAGCCGGAGGATATCGGGAGGGGAATGGGGCTCTACCTGGATAGCAAGGGTGAGTTGCGGCTGTTCGTGCCGCAGTGCCGTCCGCTGGCGGCGTCAGTGGTCCTGTTCAGATTGAAACGGCAGGGGTTTTCGCGCTGCAGCGTGGAGGAGAGTGAAGGGGGACTCCTGATCCGTGCGCAACGCTGACGGACCAGGAGCCGGTTGTCAACCTATCTTGCCGATCTCGAAGCCTATCTGGTCCAGCGGAAGCACCACGTCGGCCACCTTGCCGTCGATGCAGGCCCGCGGCATGCCGTAGATGGTGGAGGTCGCCTCGTTCTGCACCAGCGTAATGCCCCCCTTTTCCTTCAGGTGCTTCATCCCCTTGAACCCGTCGTTCCCCATCCCGGTCAGGATAACCCCCAGCATGGCGCCGTTACTGGCGTCCGCCATGGAGGTGATCATCTGGTCCACGGAAGGGATGTAGATGTACTGCGGGAAGTCGCTGGTGGGCTGGGTCCGCACCACGATGTTGCTCCCCTGCTTGACCAGGCTGGTGTGCATCCCACCCGGGGCGATCAGCACCTGGCCTCCCTTGACGATGTCGCCGTCAACCGCTTCCCTGATCGACAACGAACACTTGGCGTTGAGCCTTTCCGCGTAGGGGCCCGTGAAGGCCTTGGGCATGTGGATGGCGACCACGATGCCGTGCGGGAAATTGACCGGGATGCGGGAGATGACCTCCTGAAGCGCGACCGGTCCGCCGGTGGAGGCGCCGATGCCGACGCAGCCGACGCGGCGGTTGGCGAACTGGGACGGGCGCACCTGTACCGGCGGCGCCACGCGCTGTACCAGGCCGATGCCGGCGCGCCTTGGTATGGCTGAAACCGCCGCCTCGCGTACCTTTTCCAGGAGCGCGGCCTGGAACATGGCCTGGGCGTCCTTGCAGTCGCTGACGTTCTTGGGGACGTAGTCGATGGCACCCGCTTCGAGCGCCTCGAAGGTGGCCCGCGCCCCTTCGCAGGTCAGGGTGGAGACCATGAGCACCCGGGTGGGCTGCTTGGCCATGATCTGCTTCAGGGCCGCGATGCCGTCCATGCGCGGCATCTCCACGTCCATGGTGATCAGGTCCGGCTTCAGGGCCAGGGCCTTTTCCACCCCTTCCATGCCGTCGGCCGCGATGCCGACGATCTCCACGCCGGGGGCCTTGGTGAGGATGCCGCGGATCGCCATCCTCATGAAGGAGGAGTCGTCGACGATCAGTACCTTCAGTTTGCTCGAAGTTGCGGGGATCATGACGGTTCTTTGGCTCCTATGCCTTGGAAGATCGATTTGACCATGTCCTGGATCTCGGGGACGCGGTCGTCCAGTTCGTAGCAGAAGCGCTCCACGTCGAGGTCGGCGAGGTTGGGCGCGTAGGACTTGAGGATGGCCCACGCCTTTTCCTCGGCGAGGTTGAAGGTGACCCAGGAGCTCCCGCCGTAGTCGAGCTGGCGCACGGAGCAGAACAGGTCGGCCAGGTTGACAATGGCGCACAGGGTCGGGTCGAGCACGGCCTGATCCGGGTCGTGGTGCAGTCCGATCACCTCGCAGTAGTCAGCCGGGAAATTCCATTTCTTGGCGATGCACAGGCCGATCTCGCTGTGTGAGGTCCCCAGGTACTCCGCCTCCTTCTCGACCAGGCGGAAGGGCTGCCCCTTCACGGACTCGAGCAGGGCGCGGAAGGCATCCTGGCGGTAGTAGGAGAGGAACACCTCGCCGATGTCGTGCACGATGCCGACCAGGTAGGCCTTCTCGGTATCGGGGTAGCGCACTCGCTGGGCGATGATCTTGGCAACTACGCCGACGCCGAAGGAGTGCTCCCAGAAACTGCGCACGTCGAAGATGCCGTCCCGCCCCTCGAAGACGTCGACGAAGGAGCAGGTGAAGGCCAGCTCGCGGATGTGACGGAAGCCCAGGTAGATCAGGGCCCTTTTCACCGACTTTATCTCGTTGGCGGGCTTGTACAGCGGCGAGTTGACCATCTTGATGACCCGGGCCGCCAGGACCTGGTCGGCCAGGATCATGTCGGCGACCTCGTCCAGCTCGACGCCGGGGCGGTCCAGAAGCTCGATCACCCGGGTGGCCACGTGCGGGATGGTGGGGAGGTCAACGAAGCTCTCGACCATCTCCTCGGCAGTCTGCATCATGGCTGCTTTTTCCATTGCATCATCCTCACTTGTTGTAGGTGAACCCGCCCGGGAAGTGTACGGTCTTGAATTTGTCGTTCACCCCGTGCAGCGACTCGGACTGCCCCACGAAGAAGTAGCCATACGGCTGCAGGTTGTTGTAGAAGTGCTGCACTACCTTGCTCTTCGAGGAGGTATCGAAGTAGATGAGCACGTTGGCGCAGAAGATGAAATCGAAGCTCTTCATGAAGAGCATCTTGTTGTCGTCGTAGAGGTTCAGCTGGCTGAAGGTGGCCAGCTTCTTGACCTCGGGGGAGAGCACGAACCGACCCGGGCTTTCCTCCTTGAAATACTTCTTCAGGTAGTAGTCCGGCGTGTTGCGCACCGAGTAGCTGTTGTAGACCCCCTCGCGCGCCTGGGCCAGCACGGTCTCGTTGATGTCGGTCCCCACGATCTCGATGATCCAGTCCTTCAAGAGCGTGGCGCGCTTTTCCAGGAGGATCATGGCCATGGTGTAGGCCTCCTCACCGGAGGAGGAGCCGGCGCTCCAGATGCGCAGCTTCTTGAACCCGATCTTCCCCTTGGTGCCGATGATCTCCGGGAGGAACTTGTTCTCCAGCGCGTTCAACTGGGGCATGTTCCTGAAGAAACAGGTCTCGTTGGTGGTGATCTCGTCGAGGAGCTTGCTCAGTTCGTTCCTGCCGGTGGCCGGGCTGCGCACGAACTGGTAGTAGTCCGCATGGGTCTTGCAGCCGGTCCCTTCCATCCTGCGCGCCAGCCGGCTTTCCAGGAAGTACTTCTTGCTGCTGTGGAAGTAGATGCCGCAGACGTTGTATATGTAATCCCGAAGCTGCTCGAAATCCTTGTCGGAAATCTTCGGGGCGCTTTTAGCGTCAAATGGTTTCGTGTCTAATGCCATTATCGCCCCCTCAGGCTGCCCCACCGACCAGACCGATCGGATCCACAATTAACGCCACCCTGCCGTCTCCCATGATGGTCGAACCACCGATCCCCGGGAGATTGGACAGGAACTTGCCCAGCGACTTGATGGCAACCTCCTGTTGCCCCAACAGCCTGGTGACGATCAGGCCGATCCTCTTCTCCGCGACCCCCACGATGACCACGTAGCAGGTGTCCCGGTCGGTGTAGACCTCGTTGCACCCGAAGGTCTGCTGCAGCCGGAGCAGCGGGAGCACCGAGTCCCTGAGCTTCAGCACCTCCTGCCCGCCGATCATGTGGAATTCCTTCTTGCTGACCCGCATGGTCTCGATGACCGAGGCGAGCGGGATCGAGTAGACCTCCTTCTCGACCTCGACCAGCAGGGACTGGATGATGGCCAGCGTGAGCGGCAGCTTCAGGATGAACTCGCTGCCGTGCCCCACTTCGTTCTTGATCTCGATGATGCCGTTGAGCTTCCGGATGTTGGTGCGCACCACGTCCATGCCGACGCCGCGCCCGGAAAGGTCGGTGGTCTGCTCCTTGGTGGAGAAGCCGGGGAGGAAGATCAGGTCGAGAATTTCGCGGGTCCCCATGGCGGCGACCTGCTCGTCGGTGACCAGCCCCTTGTCCAGCGCCTTTTTCGCGATCTTGTCGGGGTCGATGCCCCGGCCGTTGTCCTTGATGCTGATGACGATCTGGTTCCCCTCGTGGGCGGCGGAGAGCACCACGGTGCCGTTGCGCTCCTTGCCGGCGGCCAGGCGCTGCTCCGGGGTCTCCAGGCCGTGGTCCAGGGCGTTCCTGATCAGGTGGATCAAAGGATCGCCGATCTCGTCGACCACCGAGCGGTCCAGTTCGGTCTCCTCGCCGTAGATGACCAGGTCGACCTCCTTGCCCAGGTCGCGCGCCAGGTTGCGGACGATGCGCGGGAACTTCTTGAAGACCTTCTCCACCGGGAGCATGCGCATCTTGAGGACCTGCATCTGCAGTTCCGAGGTGACGAAGTTGAGCCGCTTGGAGAGCTTGCCGAAATCGTCGCCGAATTCGGCGGGGTTGAGCCCGGTCTGGTAGTCGCTGTGCAGCTGGATCATGCGGTTACGCTCCAGCACCAGTTCGCCCACCTGGTTCATCAGGTCGTCCAGACGCTTCACGTCCACCCTGACCGTCGAGTTGTCGGCGAGATCGTCGCCGCCCCCCTTGGCGGGCGCCTTCTGGGGCTCCTTGACCGGCTGGGGCTTGGGCTGCGGCGCGGGCGCCACCTGCTGGGACGCGGCCGGCTCGGCCTTGGCCTCCGCCTTGGGCTCCTGCGGGGCCGGCTGCGCGGCCTGCGCTGCTGCGGTCGGTTCGGGCTCTGCCGCCGGCGCCGGTGTTTCGGCAGGGGCGGCCGCCTTCTCTTCCTTGGGGGCGAAGACGGGGGCCAGCACGGTCGCTTCCACGGCGTTCTCGGAGAGGAAGGGGATCAGTTTGCCTATGGTCCCCTCCAGGTCCCTCTCGATGATGTCGCCCCCCTTGATGTCGGCCACCAGGGTCTTCACGAGGTCGACCGCCTCCAGGATCACGTCCATGATCTCGGGGGTGAGGGTCAGTTCCAGCTTCCTGAGCCGGTTCAGGACGTCCTCGGTCTTGTGCGTGACCTTGACGAGCATGTCGAACCCAAGGAAGCTGGACGCCCCCTTGACCGTGTGGATGGACCGGAAGATCCGGTTCATGAGGTCGGCGTCTTCCGGGCTCTTTTCGAGAGAGATCAGGTCGTCGTCAAGTTTTTCCAGGAGCTCGGTGGTCTCGGCTAAAAAGCCGTCCAGTAGCTCCTGATCTTCGCAGTCTATGGCCATGTTGTGCTCCGGAAAGGGGGACCGTTTCCCCCCGTTGGTGCCTTACGCTACGTTGCTGAACAGTCTTCTTTCGTCGGCGGAGAACATCTTCTCCAGGTCGAGCAGGACCAGCAGGCGCTCGGCCTGGTTGATGACGCCGGCCATGCACTCCTGCTCGATGCCGCTGGAGACCACCGGGGGCGGCGGCTGGATCTCCTTCTCGGAGATGCGGATCACCTCGGAGACCTCGTCCACGATGAACCCCATCAGCTCGCCCACCACTTCCATCACCATGATGCGGGTGCGTTTGTCGTAGTCGCTGTCCATCAGGTCGAACTTCTTGCGCAGGTTGATGATCGGGATGACCTTGCCGCGCAGGTTGATGACCCCCTCGACGTAGTGGGGGGTGTTGGGCACCCGGGTGATGTTGAGCATCCGGATGATCTCGCGCACCATCAGGACGTTGATGCCGTACTCTTCTTTCTCGAGGTTGAAGCTTACCAACTGGATCAACTCCCCCCCGTACTCTTCGCTCTTTACCTTGGTGAGTGCGGTCTCCATGGACCCTCCCTCTACGGTGTAATCGAGGCCGACACGCGGTGCCGGCCCTACTGAACCCTAATCGGCCGGGTATGACAAAGGTTGAATATTTTTTTCCTCTAACGCAAGATCGCTGCCAGCGGCGCGAACCCCCGTCCAGGGCGGCTGAAGCCCCCGGGGCGTGGGGCGTTGCGAGGTGTCGGGCAAAAAATTGACAGGCATGATATTTAGCCCAAGTCATTTAATTGACATTGCGTCGAGAACTCGCTATAGTTTCGGACGTTGACCGTTTTTGTATCGGCTTAAATCTCAGCAACTTTAACCGAAATCGGGGAAACGATGGAAACGCCGAAAATACTGATCGCAGATGATGACAAGAAGACGCGGGACTTTGTGGCCGCCTTCCTGAGCTACAAAGGGTACCAGGTCTACCAGGCCTTCGACGGGCAGGACGCCCTGCAGAAGATCGAGATGCACGACGTGCAGATGGTCATCACCGATATCATGATGCCGCGGGTGAACGGTCTGGAGTTCATCCGGCAGCTCAAGTCGCTCCGCCCGGAGATAGTCACCATAGCCTACAGCGCCTTCGCCAACAACGAGATGACCGCCAATCTCCTCAAGGCGGGGGCGTTTTTCTATCTGGAAAAGCCCTTCAACCTCGAAGAGCTGGAGACCCACGTCAAGCGCGGCCTGGAGCACCAGGCGCTGCAGAGCAAGAGTTTCCGGTCCAAGCCTTGCATAAAGAACAGGGCGCTCTTGAACAACATCATCGGGGAAAGCGAAAAAATGCTCTCGCTTTTCGAGATGATCGAGAAGGTGGCCACCTCCGACTCCACCGTGCTGATCCAGGGCGAGTCGGGGACCGGCAAGGAACTGGTGGCGCGCGCCATCCACGACCTCTCCAACCGCTCCGACAAGAACTTCGTGGCGCTCAACTGTGCCGCCATTCCTGACGAGCTTCTGGAGAGCGAGCTGTTCGGCCACGTCAAGGGCTCCTTCACCGGCGCCGTAGCCACCCGCGTCGGGCGCTTCGAGATGGCCGACAAGGGGACCCTGTTCCTGGACGAGATCGGGGACATGAAGGCGAACCTGCAGGTGAAACTTCTGCGCGTGCTGCAGAGCCGGGAACTGGAGCCGGTGGGCTCCACCCGCTCCAAGAAGGTCGACGTCAGGATCATCGCCGCGACCAACCAGAACCTGGACGGCATGGTGGCCTCCAAGGAGTTCCGCGAGGATCTCTACTACCGGCTCTCCGTGATCCCGATCATGCTGCCGCCGCTGCGCGAGCGCGGGGCGGACATCCCGCTTCTGTTGAACAGCTTCCTGGAGAAGTTCAACCGGAGCAAGCAGCGCAAGGTTCAGGGTTTTGACAAGCAGGTCATGGAGACCCTGGGGAGCTACGACTGGCCCGGCAACGTGCGCGAGTTGGAGAACCTGGTGGAGCGCCTGGTCATCATCAAGGGGACCGGCGTGATCAACATCCACGACCTCCCCGAGAAGTACCGCGGCGGCCGCAGCATCCCCGTGGTGCACGGCGAGCACATGATCAACCTTCCCGACGACGGTTTCTGTCTGAACAGCGCCGTCGAGGAATTCGAGAACCGGTTGATCATGCAGGCCCTTGAGAAGAGCGGCGGCAACAAGAAAGAGGCTGCCGAGCTCCTGAACCTGAAGCGCACCACGCTGATCGAGAAGTTGAAGAAGAAGAAACTGGTTTACGGGGAGACTACGCTTTCCCCGTAAGAGGGGAGCATATGTCGATCAATCCGATAACCACGGCTCCGGGGAACGTGGAAGGGGCTAAAAAGCCCACCGCCGCCTCCGGTGCGCCGGCAGTACCGTTCCAGGAGATGCTGGACAAAGGCGGTGCGCGCATCCAGGTGACGCCGCAGGCCGCAGCCGAGGCGCTCAGGCTGAAGATGCTCAGTTCCGCCCTGGCCATTGGCGGTGACGCGGCCGCGCCGGCCCCGTCCACTGCCAACGTCAACGTGCAGGGGTTGTTGAACCGGTTTCTCGAGCAGCTCCCCGCCGGCGGCAGCGCGGTGGCCGGGACCCATGAGGTTGCCGCCGAGCAGGGGCCCGAGGCCGCCTTCCAGGCCCAGCAGTCGAATTTTCAGGCCGGCCAATTGCCGGTTGTTCCCGGGGTCGCCGACGACGGCGGTACCGACGCCATCATCCAGCGGGCGAGCCAGCGTTACGGCGTGGACAGCGGCTTGATCCGGGCCGTCATCAAGGCCGAGAGCAATTTCAACCCGCGTGCCGTCAGTTCCGCCGGGGCCCAGGGGTTGATGCAATTGATGCCCGCCACCGCGCGTGGGCTGGGCGTCACCGATTCCTTCGACCCCGAGCAGAACATCATGGCCGGCACCAGGTTTTTGAAGGACATGCTGCGCCGTTACAACGGCAACGTCGATGAAGCCTTGGCCGCGTACAACTGGGGTCCCGGCAACGTCGACCGTCACGGAACCGACACCCTTCCCCGCGAGACCCGGACTTATCTGGCCAGGGTCAAAAGTTACTACGCCCAGTACCTGGCGTAGAGGCAGGTTGAGGTTGAGCTACAGGCAAAGCAAAAGCCTCCGCACCTTCCCGATAACGGGGGCAAAAACTGTATGAAATCATTCGTTAGTTAGTTAGATCGACAATTTAACTATTCAAAAGTTTTCATACTGTATGAAAACAACATGAAAAATGGCCTCCCAATACCTGGGGGGCCATTTTTTGTATGAAAACAGTCGACGGACGCAGGGTTGTAAGCAGAGTGCACGGCTCTTCAGGGGGTCCCGTGGGGGACGCCATAACCGTCCCCCCCCCCCCCGACGGGGGGCTCCTTGCGGCAGTGAATCCCAACTTTGCTCCAGAAGTTGATATTCGCCCTGGCTGCCATGACCGGGTCTCCAATTATGGTCTCGAACCACGGATTTCCGCTTGCACTGATGCGAACTATGTTCTAAGGTNCCCCCCCCCCCCCGACGGGGGGCTCCTTGCGGCAGTGAATCCCAACTTTGCTCCAGAAGTTGATATTCGCCCTGGCTGCCATGACCGGGTCTCCAATTATGGTCTCGAACCACGGATTTCCGCTTGCACTGATGCGAACTATGTTCTAAGGTGGCGTTAATAAGCCTCCGTGTTACCAAATCCCGGATTTACGATGAGATATCAAGGCTGATCATCTAATGTGCACAGGCTAAATATCCCTCTTGGGTGGATCACCAGTTCACGCGCGCGCGTGAACCGCTCAATAAGGAGTTGTGCATAAGATTAAACAATGAACCCCAAAAATATGAAATTTATCCTTGTAGCTTTAACGCCAGTGGCACTATATGGATTGATCTCGGGAAGCCAAGAAACAGTTGTATGGTTCCTCCGCGGGACGGATATAGAACCAGCATTACATTCTCTATACAACGGGAACTCTATTTTCTTCAACGTCTCTGTCGGGTATCTCGTTAGCCTTTTCTTTTGGCTTATCGTTGTTTATCTACCTGAAAGACGACGGAAAAATATCATCAAGAACAATCTCAAAAACTCATATAAAAATTTCAAAGAGAATATCATTCAGATTTTATTATGGGCCTCTATCGGAACCCATGACTCAGAATTACCTAAAGAGCTGTGTGATTATAAGAAGTTCAAAGAATTTTTTGGAAAAAACCGCGACGAGTTATGGTATGCCGCTTTAAACGGTCTTCAATTCGATCAGACACGGATGAATGACTTATTAATCGAAATTGAAATGCTCGCTAACGAGGTAGCATATACACTCAATAACGTCATGTTTACTGATCCCAAAATTCACTCCTTCTTTAAATTATTGCTGGAAAATGTTTATCGACTCAAAAATTCAAGCACATATACCTATGATCAAGTGAAGTATGTAGGGAATTTTCTGTGGGGTATCCTCGCACAATGGAGTTTTATAGACGGTCAGCGAGAAGAGGACATAATTCAGAAAATGATTGAAAGGATTTGATGCCCACAATGCACAACAAGCGAATCCAGCGGTTTTACCGCTGATTCGCTAGCCCGTTGGACAGGAAGGAAATATGCCATTTAGTTCAGCAACAAAGGAAGAAGCCCTAGTACGATCGAAAAGGTGCTGCTGCCTGTGCCGCAAGTTTGGCGGAAGAAACGTTAACGTCCACCACATCATCCAAGAGGCAGAGGGCGGACCTGATACTCTTGATAATGCCATTGTCCTCTGTCTCACCTGCCATGCAGATGCCGGTCATTATAACTCCAAGCACCCACTCGGAATAAAATATAAACCAAGTGAGTTGAGAAGACATCGGGACGATTGGTGGAAAGTCTGTGAATCAGGCTCCTTTATTTTTAAGGACGTATCGCGAGAATACGTCTTTAAACGACACGATCTCATTTTCGATCATTGGGATTCTGAAGCAAAAAGCTTATCGAGAAGACTGCGCGCTATGGGACGCTACGACAGTTCGTATGGCATGAAGCAGTATGTCGGTCTAGCTTTGTCTTTTTCGAGTGAGTTTCTAGAAGAAATAGAAAAAGAGGTCGCAGTTGAGTTTGGAGCGGGTGCAACTGCTGATCTCATTGAAATATTTGGGGAGCTTCTTAAAGCTGATAAGAAGTTTCTCACTGATAAAACCACTGCTGCTCACTCAAGACGTGCAGAGTCAGTCTACCTTCAAAATGAGATACAGTCAGGGGAAATGACTCTGGAGAATATCTATAATAAATTCTCACTTAAACTTTTCGGGGTTTGCGTTTGTGAGTGAAGCGTCCAACCAGCGGTGGACCGCTCACCGCCCAGCCGTTGGTGAAATTTATGATGAAAAAAGTACCCAAAAAACCAACCAGTGAGTTCGGATACTACCTTTTTCCTGTTTTAGGAGAGACTATCAAGGTGTCCTCCAAGTTGTCCGTGGTTAAGGATCAGCAGGAGCTTGACGCCATTTCTGTTTTTGCTAATCAATACAACATGTTTCAGCCATTGCCTCACCTGACAGACCTAGTTCAACTCCCGGAAAATGACCACGATTTCAGCGCAATGCTAGGGGAAGCTCGGATCTTAATTCAGCTGACAGAATTAACCGACAGAACATATACACATAATTCACCAGACACTGTGCCGTCCTCTAATTCCCAAGGGTTGGCTTCGTTTCGAGTTGGTCGGCAATCAGCTGCCTACATTGACCTAAATGCTAGGAACCAAGCTTTGAAAAGAGTGATTCAGAAAAAGGTGGAAAAGTATTATGTGAAACCCTCGGAACAACTTTGGCTAGTTGTCTTTACTACCGATTCATCCTTCACTACAGAGTACTCCGAGGATGGCATCAGAAAGCAGAGCGATGCTTTAATAAACGCACGAAAGTATGTGAATAGTGTCGATTGCGTATTTGATAAAATTTGGTTTACGAAATTGTTTGGACGTCCAGTGCTAATCTGAAAGTAACGGCCAGATGACCAGGCATTTAAGGAATGGCCTCCATCTGATGGATGCAATGGCCATGTTTCCGAGCGCATATCCCAACAAAAACTGGTAGAGGCGGACTCCGCAGTAGGCGAGAGATGGCAACAACAGTCTGTAAGAGTTGATTCGCTCCGCCGCTCACCAGCAGCCCGTTATACCCCAGAAAGAGGAGGTTGTAATATGGCACTTATAAGCTGTCCGGAATGTAGCCGAGAAGTTTCCGATAAGGCCGGAGTTTGTCCGCATTGTGGGTGCCCCATCGCTAGAGTTTCGTTTACATGTAAGCAATGCAATAAAGATTTTCCATTTCAACGATAAATGTCCACATTGCGGGTTTTGCAATGCTCAAAAATATACATTCCAGCTGCAACCTGCTAAAAAACCAAAAGAAACCGAAGCATCAATTATCTGCCCAAAATGCAGAGCTAAAAATACTTTCTCTGCCGGAAGTAAAGGTTTTGGCCTAGGAAAAGCAGCGGTCGGTGGTTTGGCTCTCGGTCCAGTCGGTTTGCTTGGTGGTTTAATTGGTAGCAAAAAGACTGTAATAACCTGCCTAAAATGCGGCCATAAGTGGACCCCGTAAAAACTGGAGGAAATCAAAATGAATCCTTTCAAAATCATTGAAGATTTAATCAACGAGCATGGAAGCGCTACTATTCGCGGGGAGCGCTTACTCCTTCTTAAAGATGAACTCACCATAGTCGAAAAAGAACGTGCAGACCTGTATAAAAAATGTTCCGACCTTGAGAAAGAAGTGATCGAATTGCGTGACAAACTTGCCAAGGCGTCTATTCCCCCGGAGTTTACGGAGTATCAAGGGGCTCTCTTTAAAAGAGACGCTGCGGGTTCTTATTCGCCAATTGCATATTGCCCCGAGTGTAAACGACCACTTTTTAACACCGAGCCGAAGATCTTTCCGTACAGTTGTAGTACACGCGGGTGTGGATATAACGTGAATATTCATGAAGACCTCCAATCTATCGCTAATAAACTAACTGATGGGAAAAGATAGGGTATAACCACGTCCTTGGACACCGACCGCCCGGAAAACCTGGGCGGGCGGGGCAAGGCCGACCCCGTTGGATAGATGAGGAAAGAGCGTTGGATCCCCTAGATTACCTGCTCATATTCCTTGCCATACTAGGAGGGTCGCCCTTCATTTTCTGGGGTGGTCTATGCGTCGAGCATTTTCCTCAGAGCAGAGGCGAAACCGGCCTGAAAGATGGTGCGCTTCTTATCGTTCTTGATACGCCCTGATTTGTCTACAGTCCACCCCTGGTCAGCGAGGAAGTCTTCAGAGAGAGCGGCCCGCAACGCCTCTCTCTCCATATCTGTCAGGGTTGTGGCTGGTAGCACTACGGGTGTGGCCGATGGAACTGCTGGTAGGGCGGCTCTGCGACGGTCGATAACGACCTCGCTTTGGCTTTTAGCGAGGTTCACAGCATTGACCGCCCTTCGGTGCTCTACCTCAAGTCGACCGACTAAGGCGACCAATGCCGCATCGACACCTGCCTTCTGCAACTGCTCGGCCAGCGTCGTCGGCTTGTTCTCCTGCTGACTCTCACGCTTCGACTGGGTAGTGACGCCGCCTGAGTAGTTCGCCCAGGAGGTGATGAGTTGCTGGAATCTCTGGCCGGACTTATCCTGAGTGCGAATACTGGTGTAGCCGGGGCCATTGGCCTTGGATGACAGCTCACCGATGGTAGGGAGGGTGAAGTCTGTCGAATTGCCCTCCTTCTGTCTCCGGCAGACCGCATGGAGGATGTCGAGATTGTTTTTGCTGCGCTTGTTGCCGCAGGTGGCCTTCAGGGCCTCAAGAACCTCGTCAGGATGGATCTGGGTCTGTAGCTTGCTCATCAATCACCTCCTGTCCCGGTCGGGAGCTGTTCGAGAAGAATGGTGGAGTTCAGCAGAAGAGGTTGCCCTGTGCTGTGCTCGATCAAGTCGGAGGCTGCCTCAAGCAAGCCGATCTCCTCCAATGTTTGCAGACCCTCAATCACATCACATGCGCCCCTGAGCGACCCTTGTTGGACCTTGAGAAGGCGCATGAACTCATTGCCGACCTGTTGCTGAAGGTCGGGGGGCAACTTGAAGAATACCGGCGCACGCCCGTTCATCTCCAGCATGGCATCGAGGAGCTGCGAACGTCGCAAGTTGGCCTTGGAGGAGTCGGCCTCGGGGTAGAAGTTGGCGCTCTCGCACAGCACCGCTAGCTGGTGGGTCTCCGACACCTCCTCGAAGGCAAATTCGATATCACCCATGCCGCCAACCGGAACGAGACTGAGCTTGCCGTCATCGTCCTTGCTGTCCTTCAGAATCGCCATACAGCGCCGCATCAGCCTGACGGTGGCGTTCAGGTCATCACCGAGCATGTTGCACTTCTCGGCCTCCTGCTCGTAGTGACGGCTGTACCGCTCATAGTCTTCCCGTTTCATGAACGGCTTTTCGGCCTCGGTGCAGGCCATCATCTCGTCCTGAAGCTCCTCGACGATCTGCTCGAACCGGACGTAGCGCTCCGACCGATCGTTCAATTGGGAGAGCAGCCAGTTGGCGTGATCCAGCAGGCCAGGGAGGAAGGCAGGGCCGGTCAGGAAAAACCGGCACCGGACGCAGTTCTTCTTCGGGAAGCCCGGTACCGGCACGATCTCCTCCTTCTCTTTGCCCTGCCGGAGCATCTTGTGTCCCTTGTCGCAGGCGCTGCAACCCAAAGGGCAGATACCCTTCTCATCGGCAACCCATCCCGCCCTGGAGCGATTGTCCATGATCGCCTGAATTGCTATGGGATCATTGAAGGCGGCGGCCATCTCGATCTGCTTGTAGGTTGCTTCGGCGAGAAAAGACTCAAATTGGTTCTTCTCGCCCTCCAGAAGCTTGCGTTCAGCCTCTTCCATGACCTCGGTGACCTTGCGCACACCAGCCTTGGTGTAGTAGAGCGTCATGATGATACGGGCGTGACCGGCAATGCATTTGGCAAGGACTCCCAGGGGTACACCACCGTCAATGGCATAGGCCGTAATGAGCGAAACCCGCAGGGAGTGGAGGGGGAATTTGGTTCCTATTCGGCTACCAGGAGTAACGAAGATGATCTGCTGTCCCTTGCCATCATCACGCGCCTTGACGCGATTTTCGAGTTCCTCAAGAAGACGCCGCCACCCTTCTTTTAATTCCTCCTCTTGTATTGGTTTGTCCTGGTCGATCAGGTTTTTCTGGGCATCATTAACTCTGGAATGAACTGCCCGAAACAAAAAGCAGCAATCCCCCATCTCCGCCAGTATCTCCGTATGTTTGATAACCCTAATATGCCTTAATTCGAGGGAGGTCCATGGCACCGGCTTCTCTATCGGGTTGTACTTGGCCTGCCAATCACGCAGGCGCAGCAGCCAAGGCAAGGCGCGGGGATGTTCCCAGGGCACGACGTAACCCTTAGCGTCTTCAACCTTGTCGATGTCGGCGGTCTTGTTGGTGTTGATGTACAGTGCCGTCATGGCCATCCCGGTTTCAGGGTCAGGGGAGCGACGGAAGACCCCCTTTTGGTACGGGTGCTTGACGCTGCCACAGGCAAGCGGAGACCGGTTCTCAACCCACTTGCTGTGTGGATGGCCAAAGGCGTCAATCTCAACGCCCTCGTAGCGATAGGTATCGGCCTCGCCGCTGTCCAGCCAGCGTACCTGTGCGGTGCGCAGCGGCAGCTCCAGCTTGATATAGAGCGCCACCCAGCGCACCGGTGACCACATCTCGACAATTTCCCTTTTGTCGACAACTTTTACTGATTTCGGCTTGTCTGGGTTGACCATGTACTCATAGATCGGCACGGTACGTTCGCGCCAAATACAGTCGGGATCATCCGGGTCGATCAGTGACGGATCGACCTCGAACCAGTCGCCTGCGCATGGCCCGTCAAAGGCGTTTTCGATGGCCCATTTCCAGTCCGAGAGGGACTGGGCGGTCGGTGGGCAGAGAATCTCGCGCAGCTCCCGGATATAACCGGAGGGGAGCGCCGCCTTGTTGCTCTCGGTGTTGCTGCCCTTATGCTTCTTCCGCGAAAACGGATTGTCGAAACCGGGGGCGATGACCTTGCGGCCATTATCGTCCTCCGCCGAGAAATGAGTCTCAAGCACCCAGTCGAGAAAATTGACGATGTAATTGTTTGGTTTTGCTTTATTCCTAATCTGAAGGTGGTCGTAAAACGACACGGGCGGCTCATAGTCGGATGCCAAGAACTTTGCGGGGTACTTCTTTAAGCCGAGGTCGTGGATGTAGCTCTCTATAAACTTATCAAGGGCAACCATTTTCGCGCCCTGTGCTCCCTTCTGGTTCTTGATCCACTCGGCAGCAAAGGCACGCCACTCCTCAAGCTCCGGATCAAGCTCGGTGATGCGGGTGAAATCCAGGTCCTCCCCCTTATTGTTTTTACGCAGCTTTGCCATTTCAGCGCCCTCCTATCAGCTTGGGATGCGGCCCGGAGAACAGGCCGAGCGGGTCGACGTCCTCGAACCCGTATGTCGTCATATCAGGCAGGACAGGGGTCTTCCCGCCCGCAATCAGTCGTGTATCTGCAACGGTCATGGCCTTCGTCACCTCGTCGACGGTTGGAAGGCCGTAAACCTTTTGAGACTCGACGCTCTTGTGATGCAGGGCATATTGCTTGATTTTTGCGATCTCTGTAGGGTTATTGCCCGGCCCAGCATGGTCGAGCCACCAGCCGTAACGATGCCGGTGGCCGTGTGCGGTGGTACCCAATGCCTTGGCCGGTGTCAGACCGATCCTTTTAACTGCCTTGGCATGAGCACCTTTCTCTTCCTTTCCTTCCCGCGTCTCTTTGCTGAAGCTCTGCATGCTATACATGTCGCCAACAACGCCATCCCACAAGTTGACGAAGGCGAATGGATGGTTGCGCTCGATCAGCGCCAGTTGCTGCAAGTAGTGGCCCCAGAGAAGCCAGAAGATGCGACCCCAGATGCTCGGGAACCAGAACGAATGCATGAATTTCTGTCCTTCATCGTTCAACAGGGGATTTTTCCAGCTTGCATGACGTTTGTCGGTCTTGCCGTACTTGTTGCGCGGCTTCAGCCCGTATTTCTTCAAGAGGTACTCCTCCCTCGTGCACCTGATCGGGTTGCCGTACTGATCAAGCAAGTCGGGCGGCGCAGCGCCTTCCGAAGGGTGGTAGATGCGCACGAGCGCACTGCCTGGCTTGAACGGGTCCTCGATAACATCGGAGACGTAGAGATGGAACGGCTCGGACACGCGATGCCCAGCTCCATGCATGAGAATCGTGATCAGCATCCCCCGCAGGTCCCAGCGCTCGTAGATCGGCGCTCCATCGCATACGCCTCGACGTTTGAAACCCCTGAACAACAGGTCGAAAATTCGATCCTTCGGAAAGTTCTTGGTTGCAGTTAGGGTCGATGAGGGCGATCTGCCTGCCCCGGTCGTGCGGACTTGGCTGTTCTGCCTCTTGCCCTTTTCGTTGCTCCAGGTGTGGGCAAGAAAGCTCCTGGCCTTCTTGTGTTGATAGGCCGCCCAGTTAAGCTGCTCCTCGTGTGCCGTGGCCTCCCTAAACGGGTTGAGCGGTTTCGCTTTGAGTTTATCGGCCATGAAGTCCGAGAATTCGTTGAGTCTGGCTACCAGGGGACCAACGGTGTTGGGGGATTTCTTCTCCCAGTAGAGGCCGCTCGGGTCAATGCCGTCAGCGCTGATCGTGCCTGTCTTCAGTCGCTTGACGAAGACCTTGAACATCTCCTCCGGTTCATCGAAATTGCCAACGTTGGCGAACATGAAATCAAGCAGCAAGGTGACGGCCTGAACGGTCTTCCTTCGGGTGGCATCCTGTAGACCATCGTATTCGAGAAAGTAGTCGACCAGTGGCTCTAGGACACCATGCTCGGTCACGATGACCGGCATTTCTTCGGGGATCAGACTGTTGTCTTCGATAGCCTTCGCCTTCAAAACGATGTACTTCATATGCCCTCCTCAGATGCTCAGCCCAACGGTTCTTGTGACCCAGCGACCACCCATTTCGACGGCTTTCTCGGCGGTAGGTCGGTGGCCTACGAGGATGACTTCATGCTCGGCGCGGGTGACCGCCGTGTAGATCCAGGTCATATCGAGGATCGGGCAGGTGATCTCGCCGTCCGTGTTTAGCGAGTTCATGATCGGCACGATGACCTTCGGGAACTGCGAACCTTGCGCCTTGTGGCAGGTGATGGCATAGCCCAGTTCTAGTCTCTCTTCATCCCACTCAACGTCCGAACGATAGATGGGTTGGTCGACTCCATCGACCAACGCTCTGCCGACGACTGCATCGTCATCAGGAGAATCTTCAGGCTCATCGAAGGCCGCGGTTAGAGTGCCGATGTCGCCGTTCATCACGCCGCGCTCCCAGTCGTTTTCCGTGATGATGATGCGGTCGCCCTCACGAATGCGGAGGCCGCTCAGGTCTCCGGTTGGTCCGAAAATCCGGATCGGCTTGCCCGTGTCGTTCACGGCGTCCTGGCAGGCTTCGTTGATGGTTTTGACCGTGGCGACTCGGGCACAGATGACCTGTGTTTTCTCCGGGTCACGGGTGAACAGGCCGAGGACCTGCGGAATGATCTGGTTATCATCGCATTCGATGAACTTTACGCCAGGAGCGTTCACAGTCGGCCAGCGCTTCTCGCGGATCTCGGCGGCGAAACTCGGGATGCCTGTCGTGTCGGCCTGACGCTTGATCTCAGTGAGGGTGACCTGCGGCACCCGGGGGGTGCCGACCAGCAACTGAAAGACGAGTCCGGGGCCAATCGGCTGCAACTGGTACGGGTCTCCAACCATCAACAGCCGTATGCTGTCGGGCAGACGCCTCATGATCCGGTAGATCGTCGGGATGTCGAGCATGCTCGACTCATCGATGACGTAGTAGGTGTGGGCACTGTGGCTCCCGATGATGTCATCTGCCTTGCTGAGGAATCCAGCAATGGTGTGGGACTCTTTGCCACCGGTCGCTTCCCGCATGCGCTTAGCGGCTTTGCCAGCCAAGGCCATCTGCACAGCGCTGTAGCCCAGTCCCATCAAGACGTGGTAGAGGCATTTCAGGACTGTCGTCTTGCCAGTTCCCGCGCCACCGGTGATGATGGAAAAACGGTTTTTCGCGGAGGTGAAAACGGCCTGACGCTGTTCGGGGTTCAGGGTGATCGGATGGTTCGCGGCCTCGAACTCGGAGATCAGTCGGTCGATGTCGGCGTCGGTCGCAACCGACATGATCATCGACGGCTCAGGGTCGGGTTCGTCCAGAAGCCGCTTGAGCCGGTCCCTGACGGTTTGTTCCATGATGAACGGGCCGACAGCCTGGTACAGACCATCGGGCGTGATCAGGTACGATCCGTTGGTTTCGCCAACCCCCAACGCATTGTCGACCAGCATTTCTGTAGCTGCGTCGTTCCTCGGCACACGGAGGATATTGTTCAGTTTTTCGCGGAGGGTATCCAGCCTGACCGCCGTGCTTTTGTCCTTCAGAGCACGGTAGAGCGCCTCCTCGATAGCAGCTCTGAGGCGCACCTCCGCATCCTCGGAAATGGAAAATTCCCGCCTCGCCAGCCTGTCGGTTTTCGCCCAGTCCCCCAAGAAGGCAAGCAGCCGGTAGGGATCGTCCTTCAGGTACACTTCGGCGTTCTTGCCGTAGAAATCCAGAACCTTCCGCGCCAGCTTTGCCGGGAACCCGTACTTGTGCAAGAACGCGATAACCTTCCCGTCATAGTACGCACGCCATCCCTCTGCGACCTCGGCGGCTTTTTTCGGTGTCAGGACTTCGGCTAGGCTTGCGGTGCATCCTGCGTCGAGAATGTCGTATAACCGTTCGCCGAAGCGTGACCACAGCTCCCTTGCCTTGGTTTCGCCGACCCCCGTGAACCGCTTGCTTTTCATTAGAATTTCAACGATGATGTCGCCGCGATGCCTGACCATGTGGAGGTCGGAGGCCGTGACCCTGATCGTCGGAACCTTTATCCCGTCACGCACATCCTCGAAAACCTCTTTCGCACGGCCCTTGATGTGCCACATCTCCCAAGGCTGAACAGAGTCCTTGCTGGGCAGCTTTCGCGAACAGCAGTTGACGGCGATCCGGTGCTTTGTGAGCTTCTCGCCCAGTTCGTTGACGTGGTAGCCACCGAAAAGAATTCCGCCGAAGCCTTTCGGGTCCCTCGACCTCTCGGAGCGAACCAGGACTATGCCTTCCCATGGAGTCATTCGGTCATCCCCCTCTACCTTGGCAATCTCATGGTTTCGGCCATGTACTTCTCAAGCATGCCGTAGCGATCAAGAGCCTCGCGGGCGTCGTTGCGTTCAAGCTTGAGGCGGGCGACCTCTTGCTCCAGTTCCTCAATGCGCCGCTTGTCACGAGCAGATCTCGGTGGCTTGGTAGGCTTGTAGTCGTTTTCGGTTGTGTCGGGTGAGTCTTGTTCGTCGGAAGCGTTCTGCTTGGCGGGATCGGGGATGTGACCCCGTTTGACGAGGTCCTTTTCCATGGCCTCCAGGTGTTGCTTGATGCCGGGATTGGTTCGGGCCAGCGATTCAGAGATGCCAGCATCCTTCAGGATGCCGCTGTGGCTTAGTTTGATGACACCGCGTACATTCTTGATGTAACCGACGAAATCCTCTGCTGTGCGGTTGCCGATCCACAGGAGGTATTCGTCATACCGCTCGTCGCGAACCCCGGTACCCCCAGAAACTGGCGCTTTGATCCCCTCCATAATGCCCTCCAAGCAATGCTTTCATATGTTTTCATACAGTCAATGATGATTCATACACTTTCGCCCCTGAGAGTCAAGACGTTAATGTCTTTTTCTACACAAAAACCAAAAAAAATGGCCCCCCAGGTATCGGGAGGCCATTTTTCATGTTGTTTTCATACAGTGGAACCGCCCCTATTTTCAAAAGGTGCGGAGGCTTTTCACATTGTGGTGTTGCCGATCCTGCAGCGTCCACCGGGTCCACTTTTTTGTCCATCGGGTCCACCGGGTCCACAGAAGGCCCCTCCCTCGGCCGTTGCCCTTGCCTAGCGCTCCCTCGGCCGTTGCCGCTGCCCAATGGACCGGCGCCCTTCGGGCGCCTTCCCTTAGTTACTCCCTCACATAGATGTTCTGATCCGAGCTATGCACCATGGTCATGACCCGCATGTACTCGTCCTCGATCATGTCGTAGTGTCCCTGGGTCTCCCGGATCACCGTCTCGAAGACGCGGCGCACCAGCGGGTCCACCACGTCCTTCACCAGGATGGTGTAGAAGTCGATACAGGCCTTCTCCTCCTTCAGGGCGATCTCCAGCGCCTTCTGCTCGTGGCTCTCTGCGGCGATGGCCTGCTCCAGCGCGAGATGGGTGGCCGACTGCTTGTCCGGCGGTGAGGCCAGATAAGTGTCGAGGTCCCCCAGGTCGCCGCCGCGATAGTGGTCGAAGAAGGCCCGCAGATGGCCGGCCTCCTCGTTGGCCAGCAGGTCGAACACCTTCTTCGATCTCTCATCCTTACTCACCGACCCCGCCCGACGGTAGAAGTCCATGCTCTCCTTCTCGGTCTTGATGGCCAGTTTGAGTGCTTCCTGCAGTGTGTACTCCTTGAACATGGCTGCACCTCCGTAACGGTTTCAATGGGAATTGCCTGGCAAAGAGTATATCGAAGCCGGAAGGGAGGTCAAATGACTGAAATCGCAATGAAAACAGTCTAATGCGGCGGGTGGGGCGTCGGGGCTTGATCGAGTTTGAAGAGGCGGACTGCGTTGTCGTAGCTGCGGCGGGCGAGCTCGTCGAGCGGGATACCCCTGATGTCGGCTACCCGTTGCGCCGTGGTCAGCAGGTGAGCCGGAACGTTGACGCTGCCCCGGAACGGTTCCGGTGCGAGGTCGGGCGCGTCGGTCTCCAGCAGCAGGCGATCCAGCGGAACCGCCTTGGCCACCTCGACCGGCCGCCGGGCGTTGGCGTAGGTGACCGTTCCGGAGAGCGAGATGTGCAACCCGAGCTTGAGGCAGATCTCTGCCGTCTCCACGCTTCCGGAAAAGGAATGCATCACCCCCCCGATGTGGCCGACCTCGTTGTCGCGGAGTATGGCAATCAGGTCGTCGAAGGCCTTACGGCAATGCAGCAGCACCGGCAGTCCCGTCTCCCGCGCAACCCGCAACTGTGCCGTAAAGGCCTGCCGCTGCAGTTCGCGGGAAGGGGAGGGGAGCAGGTAGTCGAGCCCGATCTCGCCTATGGCGCAGGCGGTCTTTGTGTGACTCCTCAAGGCAGACAGTGTCGAGGGGGTGACCAGGTCAGCGTGCATGGGGTGGACGCCGTAAGCGGGAAGGATGCGAGGGTCTGCGGAGAGGGAGTGAAGCTGCTGCCAGCCGGAGGGGTGCACCCCGGGTACCAGGAAGGCGGTGATACCGGCCACCTCGGCTTCCTGGAGCAGTGTGCCCAGGTGGGGCAAAAGCTGAGGGTCATCCAGGTGACAGTGGCTGTCAAAAAGCATGGGGCTAGCTAAATACGCCCGGGTGGTCCTTCAGTTCCTTGATGATCTCCACCTGGCGCTGGAATATGTACTGGGAAATGCTCAGTTCCGCCGCGCGCGACGGTTCGATCTCGAACACCAGCCGATAGCCGTCATCGAGGGTGAACACTTTCAGAAGCGATGCCGCGACCGTGATGGACCCGGACGGGAGACTGATACGGAGCTCACCTTTCTGGCTCACCGGCAGGTCCGGGTCCCGCGCGACGTTGATCGACATGCCGGTAAGGGACATGTCGTGCAGGCGACCGTGCACCGCGTCAACTTCCGGCGCGGCGAAGGAGGCATCGATGGCGGAGCCGAGCTGGACCCGCACCGACATGCGCCGGTCGGCGCGCACCAGGGCGTAGCTTAAGTTGGACAGCACCACCCGCGATTTCTCCACGTTGACGTAGGTCACCGTCGCCGCCACATCCCTGCGGAAATGGCTGCTTTTCAGGACCGTCAGCTTTTCATGGGCGATCACCACGGCCTGGATCTGGTGCACCTGCAGTTCCGCGTCGTGTTCCTCCACCGTGAGCACCTCGGCGCCGTAGCTGACCGGGACCTCGCGGTAGAAGTTAAGCAGCCTCAGGTCGTTTTTCAGCTTCCCAGTCTTTATCGCGGCCAGGGTCGCGATGATCTCGGTCTCGTCCTGTGCTTCGCCGGCAACGTGGAGGCGCTGATAGATGTCGTTCATGGACGGCCCACCGGAAAAAAATGATTGCCCTTTAGGGGGTTGCTGTGCAATTATGCTACGTTGTCAGGTCCGGCGAAGATACCCTCTTCGCCTTTCTTTTGTCCAGAGAATTTTAAGGGAGTTCCCGTTGATGCGGTACAACGAACAAGAAATTGAGAAGCGGCGCACCTTCGCCATCATCAGCCATCCGGACGCAGGTAAGACTACCATAACCGAGAAGCTGCTGCTCTTCGGCGGCGCGATCCAACAGGCCGGCGAGGTCAGGGCGAGGAAGTCGGCCCGCCACGCCACCAGCGACTGGATGGAGATGGAGAAGCAGCGCGGCATCTCGGTGACCTCGTCCGTGATGAAGTTCACCTACCGCGACTTCGAGATCAACCTCCTCGATACCCCGGGCCATAATGACTTTTCGGAAGATACCTACAGAACCTTAACTGCAGTTGACTCTGTTTTGATGGTCATCGACTCGGTGAAGGGTGTCGAGAGCCAGACCAAGAAGCTCCTCGAGGTCTGCCGGCTGCGTCATACGCCCATCATGACCTTCATCAACAAGCTCGACCGCGAGGGGCGCGAGCCGCTCGACCTGTTGGACGACATCGAGAGCACCCTCAACATCCAATGCGCCCCGATGACCTGGCCCATCGGCATGGGCAAGCGTTTCCGCGGCACCTACCACCTCTACACCAAGGAGATCACCTTCTACGATCCCGAGGCTGATCGCGGGGTAGGGCAGGTGGTCACGGTCAAGGGACTGGACGATCCCCTCTTGGACGAGCTTCTGGGGAGCCAGGTCGAGGAGCTGCGCAACGACGTCGAGCTCCTGGAAGGCGCGGCACACCCGTTCGACGCCGAGGCGTACCTGGCCGGCAAGCAGACCCCGGTCTTCTTCGGCTCCGCCATCAACACCTTTGGCGTCCAGCAACTGCTGGACTCCTTCGTAGAGAACGCCCCGTCGCCGCTGCCGCGCGAGGCGACGACCCGCACCGTGGATCCGTACGAGGAGCCCTTCACCGGCTTCACCTTCAAGATCCAGGCGAACATGGATCCCGCGCACCGCGACCGCATCGCGTTCTTCCGTATCTGCTCCGGCAAGTTCGTGCGCGGCATGAAGGTGAAGCACCTGAGGCTCGGCCGCGAGGTGCAGATATCCAACGCCACCATCTTCATGGCCCAGGATCGCACCAACGTTGACGAGGCCTACGCCGGCGACATCATCGGTATCCACAATCACGGCACCATCAAGATAGGGGACACCTTCACCCAGGGCGAAGATCTCAAATACACCGGCATCCCCAATTTCGCGCCTGAGCATTTCCGAAAGGTGCGCATCCTCAACCCGCTCAAGTCGAAGTCGCTGGAGAAGGGGCTGGTGCAGTTGGCCGAGGAAGGCACTACGCAGGTATTTCGTCCGCTGATGGGGGCCGACTGGATCGTCGGGGCGGTGGGTATGCTGCAGTTCGACGTGGTCATGCATCGCCTGGAGCACGAGTACGGCGTCAAGGCCGCCTACGAGCCCGTTTCCTACGTCACCGCGCGCTGGGTCACCGGCGACCGCAAGAAGCTCGACGAGTTCCAGAAGAAAGAGGCCATGAGCCTCTACCTGGACGGCGAAGGCAACCTTGCCTACCTGGCCGGTAGCCAGTGGCGCCTGGACAACACCATGGACAACTGGAAGGACCTGAGCTTCCACGCCACCCGCGAGCACAGCTAAGACAGGCGTTGAATCGCGCTTCACCAGTCAGGCCGGTCCGACCAGTCCCACCAGTCCGACAAGTCAGAGTCCGACTGGTTCACCGAGAAAGCCTACCATGACCACAGCACCCGAACCCACCGCCGCCGCCCCGGCAACCACCAGCGCCGCAGGCGGCGCCCTGCTGGTACTAGCCGCCGCCACCCTTTGGGGATCCTCCGGCACCGCCCAGGCCCTCTCCCCTGCCGGCGTCAGCCCCATGAGCGTGGGCGCCTTCCGTCTCATCGTGGGAGGCGCGGCCCTCATGATCCTTGCCTTACTGAGGGGTGGCCTTGGCAAAGGGCGCTGGCCCTTCTGGGGCACCCTGGCGGCAGGCGGTTTCGTTGCCATCTACCAACTTACCTTTTTCACCGCGGTGCATCGGACCGGCGTGGCCGTCGGCACGCTGGTAGCCATCGGCAGTTCCCCCGTCATCGCCGGCATTCTCGGCTTCATCATCCGCGGCGAACGCCCGGGACGTGCGTGGGGCATTGCAACGGTCCTTGCCCTTGCCGGCTGCAGCCTGCTGGTGACCGGCGGCGGAGGTGTCGCCATCGATGTCGTCGGTGTCCTGCTCGCTCTCGGCGCAGGCACCTCCTACGCCTGCTACACCATGGCCATCAAGGTGCTGCTCCCCGGGCGTACCTCGGAGGCGGTCATGGCGGTCGTTTTCTGCCTGGGTGCGTTCCTGCTCCTGCCGGTACTGTTCCTGACCGATATCACCTGGGTCGCCACCCCGCGCGGGACCTTGGTGGTCCTCTACCTCGGCGTCGTCATCACTGCGCTCTCCTACTGTCTCTTCGCCATGGGGCTGCGCAGCGTGCCGGTCGCCTCCGCAGTCACCCTTTCCCTTGCCGAACCGCTAGTCGCCGCCCTGTTGGGCATCCTGTTCCTGCGGGAGCACCTGACTCCGACGGCCATGGCCGGCATCCCGCTCCTCTTTGCCGGGCTCGCCGTCCTGGCCTACTCCATGTCCGGCAAGAGAGCCGTATAGAATAAGAAAAGGGGCGCCGCAGCCGGCGCCCCTTTAGGTTTTTGTAGGGGCGAATAATCATTCGCCCGCCTTTCCCCCATCCCCTCCGGACGGTTCCCTGCGCCTACTCGCAGGCGCCGATAAACTCCAGCAACCTCTCCCACGAAGCATTGACCACCTGCCCCTCCGCGATCCCCGCCTCCGCCGCCAGTTGCAGCGCCTGGTCGAAGACCCCCACCCCCTGGCAGATGTGCGCATCGCTCCCGATCATGACCCGCGCCCCGATCCTGGCGCACAGGCGTGCGATCTCGGCGCAGTTCTCGTTGCTCCCCTTGCGGCTCACCGAGGCCAGCGAAGAGTTGTTCAGTTCCAAGGCGGTATCGGTAGCCAGCGCCCCCATGACCACCTCCTCGTAGTGGAGCGGGAAGATGGGGTTCCCCGGATGGGATATGCATTTCACCAGCGGGTTCTCCATGACGGCAAGCAGCGTCTTGGTGTTGCGGTCCCGGTCCTGGCCGCAGATACCGCAGTCCTCGTGGAAACCGGCCATTACGTAATCCAGCGTCGCGAGGACGTCCTGTTCCAGGTCCAGCCTGCCGGAGTGGTCAAGGATGTTGGCCTCGATGCCGCGGAAGATCCTGACCCCGGCGATGGTGGGGGGGACGAAGCGCATGGCGCAGAAGTGGTAGCGGTGCGGTCCGCCGGGAAGCCCGGGGCCGTGGTCGGTGATTCCCAGTCCACGCAGCCCCGCCTGGGCGGCGGCGTTGGCAAGTTCGTTGATGGTGGAGTAAGCGTGCCCCGAGGCGAGGGTGTGAGTGTGCATGTCGGCTATGATTTTCATAGCCCGGACTATTTCATAGCGGAAAGTAAATGTCAAGGCGAGGGGGGCGTGTAGCAGCACCGTGCCATACCCTCGCCCTCCGGGCCTTCGCCCACCGTAGGGCTTCGGTCCGCAGGCGGGAGAGGGTGGCCGAAGGCCGGGTGAGGGTGGCCGAAGGCCGGGTGAGGGCGCTGCCCCCTCACCCCTGCCCCTCTCCCAAAGGGCGAGGGGGGTGGACCAATTGGTGCCAAAAAAAAGCCTTTCCTCCGCGACCTCTGTGTACCTCTGTGCCCTCTGTGGTGATGCTTTGTTTTGCCATCCGGCAATAAAAAAAGGGCGTACCTTGCGGCACGCCCTTTTCCGTTCCCGTGTGGGGAAGCTAATTACTTCGCGACAGCCTTAGCCAGCTCAAGAGCCACATCCTTGTACGGGTTAGCGAAGAGGATGATGAGGCAAACGACGAGGGCGTAGATTGCCAGGGACTCGATCATCGCCAGACCGATCATCATGGTGGTGAGGATTTTGCCGGAAGCGCCCGGGTTACGGGAAACGCCTTCGACTGCGCTCTTAACTGCGAGACCCTGACCGATGCCGGTGCCGAGGGTGCCGAGAGCCATGCCGATGCCTGCTGCGAGTACACACATAGTAAAGAATTCCATTTGTTTCTCCTTTGCTGCGTATTTTTCCTAAATAGTATAGGAATTAAAAGTCGAGATAGAAATAAAGATTAAGACTAAGTAGAGGCTTTTCTTAAGCTCAATCTTAGTCTTAATCTGCTTCTTAGTGCGCGTGCTCCAGCGAGCCCTGGATGTAGATCATGGCCAGGAGCATGAACACGAAGGCCTGGATGAAGGAAACCAGCACGCCCATCAGCATCATCGGCAGCGGCACCATGAAGGGGGCCAGGCCGAAGAAGATGATCAGAACGAGCTCGTGGCCGTTCATGTTACCGAAGAGACGCAGGGTCAGCGAGATCACGCGGCTCAGGTGGCCGATCACCTCGATGAAGAACATCATCGGGGCCAGCCAGGCGATGGGGCCCAGGAAGTGCTTGATGTAGCCGGCGCCGTGCTCTTTCACGCCCACGATGTGGGTGGTGATGAAGACGACGACCGCGCAGGCCGCGGTGGTGTTGATGTTCGCGGTCGGCGGGAAGAAGCCCGGGATCAGGCCGATCAGGTTGGAGACCAGGATGAACAGCGCCAGGGTCGCGACCAGCGGGAAGAACGGACGGCCGTGTTCGCCCATGGTCTCGACCAGCATGTTCTCGATGCCGCCCACGATGACTTCCATGAAGTTCTGCGCGCCGGAAGGAACGGCCTGCAGCCTCTTGGTGGCCACGATGGACAGCAGCACCAGGCCGATCATGATCAGCCAGGTATAAACGACGGCGTCAGCGCTGGCCTCGGAGAAACCGAGGGGGTGCAGCAACTCACGGAAAAACTGAAGGAATAGAAACGGATGAACCATGCAGCTAGCCTCCTTTACGGGTCGACAAATATATCGAAAAAGCGATTATGTTCAAAACAAGGACGGAAAGCCCGATCACCAGGCCGAAGATGTCGGCCTTCAAGACTACGATCAAGAGGTACAAAAAGGCGGCCATGATGGCCAACCGTAACACATAGCGCAGTATCGCGAACCGTGATGCGTTGCGCGGCTGCATCCTGAGCGCCGCTTCCAGCCCGGCCCGGATCCAGAAGAAGTTGGCCAGGGCCAGCAATCCTCCCGCGAACAGCGAAGCGCCGAACCTCGGCGAGATCAGCAGCGCGCCCGCCGCGCCGAGCACGGCAGTCAGCAGCAGGCTCCCCCGGACCAGCCAGGAGAAGATGTTACTCTCGTTTATCTTTGTCTCCGCCATCGCGCAGTTCTTTGCCCGCTAATATGAAAATGTTGCGGAAGCCTGCCGCAATGCCGAAGAAGAGGAAAATGAAGAAAAACCACGGTTTGGTCCCAAGCCACTGGTCCAGCTTCAGACCGACGTACACGCCGATGGCAATGGCCACCGCGAAGGAGATCCCCATGGTGGAGACCATGCCCAGTGTCCTGAGCAGGTTCTTCTTTTCCTGGTCCATAACTGTGTGTCCTCTTTCCCGTATACAAATCACGGGTAGAAAACCAAGGCTAAATAGCACGTCCCCGGTGCTAATGTCAATTAATTTCCAAGATTGCGCTCAACAAAAATAACGATTTATCGCGACATCCCGTGTTTCCTGCCCGCTTTGCCTTGCCCGCTTCTGCCATTGTATCAGTACGCCGGTGCCGCTGCCAACAAGGGGCGATCGCTGTTGGGACGGGCGCAGCAGACGGACTTTTTACCCGCCCTTGCAGAAGTTGATTGCGTCATCAGTCGCGCTTAAGTAGAATACGCCAATTTTCCTGTTCCAGATGCAAGGTTTTCTGAACACGAGCCACGTGCTTAAGGAGGTAACCGATGTCGGTAAAGCTTGGCGAGATGTTGCTCAAGGTGGGGGCGCTTACCAAGGCTCAACTGGACCAGGTGCTGCAGGCCCAGGTGATCTACGGCGGCAGGATCGGCACCAACCTGGTGGAGATGGGGCTGGTCACCGAAGAGGAACTGGCCCACGTGCTGAGCGAGCAGATGGGAGCGCCCTGCGTGGAGCCGGCGGAACTCTCCGCCATCCCGGACCAGGTGTTGCGCCTGGTGCCGCTCGAGCTGATAAAACGCTACCGGGTCGTCCCCATTGCCGTCGAGGGGAAAAGGCTGTCCCTCGCCATGACCAACCCGCACGACTTCAAGGCTCTGGACGAGATCGGTTTCGTAACCGGCATGGTCATCAAGCCCAGGATCTGCCCCGAGGTCCGGCTGAACCTCGCCCTGGAAAGGTTCTACCGCATCAACCGCCCCACCCGTTTCATTCAGGTTGAAGGGGGGATCCGGACCAACTTCGAAGCCGGCACCAGGATGGAGGCCCGCTCCTCCTATACTGCGTACGAAGGGCGTGACATCGGCCCGGTCGGCGAGCCGACGTTCTCCGACCAGGTAACGGTCAAGGAGTTGGCCGGCATGATGTCCGGTGCCGGCAGCGAGAAGGAAGTGGTTCAGGCCCTCATCTCCTACATCTCCTGCGAGTTCGACCGCGGCGGCTTCCTGCGTTTGAAGTCCGGCATGGCGGTCGGGGTCCAGGCTGTCGCCGATGGGCTTCCCGTCGAGAGTTTCCCCGGTTTCCAGGCCGAGATCGAGAAGATGGCCCATCTGCAGCGCATGGTGCAGGAAAAGGGATTGGTGATCTGCGAATTTGCCGTTGGCGACGCCGAGGGGACCCTGGTCCGCGCCATGGGCGGGAAGCTCCCCGCGCCGGCGCTGCTCCTCCCCGTGTCGCTTGGGGGGCACGTAGTCGGCGCCATTTGCGCCAGTGACAGCAAGGGGAGGCTCGGCGGCGGCGCCTTCGAACTGCAGCGGGTGGGGGTGATGGCCGAGCTCAGCCTGGAAATGCTCTCGCTGCGCAGGAAGATCCAGACCGCCTGACCCTCCGTTCTTCTCCGGCGCTGGCGGGATGAGCCGCTGGCGGGGGGAGCTGTAGCAGGACAAACCACTTTCATGACAGGGGGCGCCACCGGAACCGGTGGCGCCCCTTTTCTTTGCTTCATGCGAAGAATCAAAGGGACAAGGAGCATGTTGCCCACGAAGCGCTGCCCGCCCCCTCACGTTCCCCCCTTGTTAAAGGGGGGCAGGGGGGATTTAGCCGAGCTAGCCCCGGCATCCACTCTGCCCCAGGCGTCAAATCCCCCTCAATCCCCCTTTGCAAAAGGGGGAAGCTGGAATGCTCCCATCGCCCCATGCCCGTTGCGCCCAGAGCTCGACCCTGTAGAATGATTGGCGTTGTCTAACCCAGGCTTTTCCGACTTCATCCTACAGCCCCTGTCGCCGACGTCGGTGCGGCGCCGGGCGGAGGAGGTGTGACATGGCCGCACGCCTTGGCGAGATGTTGATGAAGATTGGTGCGTTAAGCGCTTCCCAGCTGGAACAGGTGCTGAACGCCCAGACGATCTACGGCGGCAGGCTGGGGACCAACCTGGTGGAGATGGGGCTGGTGGAAGAGGATCAACTGGCGCGGGTCCTGAGCGAGCAGCTTGCCGTCCCCTGCGTCGACCACGACCTCTTGGCTGCCATCCCGCAAAGCGTGCTGGAGTTGCTGCCGCTGGAGCTGGTGGAGCGCTACCGTGTGCTGCCGGTGGCCCTGGATGGCAAACGCCTGGTGCTGGCCATGTCCGACCCGTCGGATTTCAAGGCCATCGACGAGATCGGCTTCATCACCGGGCTGGTGATCATCCCCCGCGTCTGCTCGGAACTGCGCTTGACCATCGCACTGGAGCGCTGCTACGGGATCAAGCGCCCGGTGCGCTACATTCCGGTGCAGGGAGGAGTTCGCTCCAAGTTCGCTCCCCCCGACCTGCAGCCTGCCGTGCTGGATGCCGACGGCAGCGACGGTGTGCAACCGGAACGCGTTTCGCTTCCCGAGTTGGCCGACCGGCTGGCGGCGGCATCGGTCGAACCGGAAGTGGTCCAGGCGCTGCTTTGCTACGTGGCGGGGGAATTCGACCGCGGGGCTTTGGTGCGCCTGAAGAACGGCCAACTGGTCGGCGTCCAGGCGGTGGCCGCCGGCGAACCGGTGCCCGGCTTCAGCGGCTGCGCGCTCTCCCTGGAGGAGGCGCCCAAATTGCAGCGGGTGGTGCGGGAGCGCGACATGTTCCTGGGCGAAGTCAGCGCCGGAGCGGAGGGGGCGCTGCTGCAGGCGATGGGCGGAGAACTTCCGGCTCCTGCGCTGATGGTCCCGTTGACGCTGGGCGGGCAGGTCGCGGCGGTGATCTGTGCCCACGACAGCCACGGAAGGCTCGGGGGAGGCGCCTTCGAGCTGCAGCGCGTCGCGGTGATGGCCGAACTGAGCCTGGAGATGATCGCGCTGCGCAGGAGGCTCGTCTCCGTTTAGGCTCGCCAGTTTGTTTCGTTTCTCTCAGCGCCTTTGCGTCATTGCGTTAAAAATTCAGCCTTTCTGCCTCTGTCTTTGGGTTGAAACCTGAAGGCAGGGAGTGGGATCATCACGAAAAAAGGCGCCCGCGGTAAACGCGGGCGCCTTTTTGTTTTTGCGCGAAGCCGAAGAGGTCGGCCTAGAGGGCCTTGAAGCACTTGGCCGCTGCGGCGATGGTCTTCTCCAGGTCCTGCTCGGTGTGGGCCGCACCCACGAAGGCGGTCTCGAACTGCGAGCAGGCCAGGTAGACCCCCTCCTCGAGCATGCCGCGGAAGTAGGTGGCGAACGCCTTGGTGTCGCACTTGGCGGCGCTGTCCCAGTTGTACACCGGCTCCTTGGAGAAGAAGCCGCAGAACATGGAGCCGACGCGGGTGGAGTAGAGCGGGAAGCCGGCGTCCTTGGCGGCCTTGGCGATCCCCTCGGCCACGAACTTGCTCTTCTCTTCCAGCTTCTCGTAGAAACCCGGCTCCTGCAGCAGTTTCAGGGTCTCGATGCCGGCGGTCATGGCCAGCGGGTTGCCGGAGAGGGTGCCCGCCTGGTAGACGCCGCCCGCCGGGGAGAGCTGGGACATGATTTCCTTCTTGCCGCCGAAGGCGCCCACCGGCAGGCCGCCGCCGATGATCTTGCCCAGGGTGGTGAGGTCCGGGGTGATGCCGAAGCGCTCCTGGGCCCCGCCGTAGGCGACCCTGAAGCCGGACATGACCTCGTCGAAGATGAGGACGATCCCTTCCTCGGTGCAGATTTCCCTCAGACCTTCCAGGAACCCTTCCTGCGGCGGCACGGTGCCCATGTTGCCCGCCACCGGCTCGACGATGACGCAGGCGATGGTCCCCTTGTTGGCGGCCACCAGCGCGCGCACCGAGTCGAGGTCGTTGTAGGTCGCGGTCAGGGTGTGCTTGGCGAGATCGGCCGGAACGCCCGGGGAGTCGGGCACGCCGAAGGTGGCCAGACCCGAGCCCGCCTTGACCAGCAGGGAGTCGGAGTGGCCGTGGTAGCAGCCGGAGAACTTGAGGATGTTGTCACGGCCGGTGTAGCCGCGGGAAAGGCGGATCGCGCTCATGGTCGCCTCGGTCCCGGAGCTCACCATGCGCACCATCTCGATGGAGGGGACCGCCTTGATCACCATCTCGGCCAGGGTGATCTCCAGTTCGGTGGGCGCGCCGAAGGAGGCGCCGCTCTCGGCCGCCTTCTTGATCGCCTCGACCACCTTCGGGTGGCAGTGACCGACGATCATCGGGCCCCAGGAACCCACGTAGTCGATGTAGCCGTTGCCGTCCTCGTCGAAAATCATGGGGCCGGCAGCGCTCTTTATGAACAGCGGATCGGAGCCTACCGAGCGGAAGGCACGCACGGGGGAGTTGACCCCGCCGGGGATGGATTTGAGCGCCTGCTGAAAGAGTTGCGACGAACGGCTGTTTTGCATGACTGGGTTCTCCTAACTGGCTGGAAATTATTAACTATCGGGCTCTCTGGTAGCATAGCCGCGGATAATCTGTCAAGGATTAAAAAATTTTCTCGTATACGGCCGGAGGGGGTGGAGGAGGCGCCAGCGGGGGGAAGGCCTAAGGGTGTAATACAATTTGAAAAAAAGTATACGTGGTTCTGTAAACGGTTACCGGAGAATTGGATAATTTCTGCTTGACAAAGATGGTGAAATGAAATAATTTTCGGTCGCAATGTTGTATACAGTATACTTTTTCGAAGGCGCAGCGCTTGCTAACTGGTGGAAGCAGCGGGGCTTGTTGGGTCGAGAAGCGTGCAGTATACGGCATTTCCGTGCGTTTTGAAAGAAATTAACAACAAACCTGGTGGTACGGGAGGATAAGGGATGCTTGGTGCATATCTGCCAATCTTGGTGCTGGTCGTCATAGCGTGCTTGTTCGGTCTGGGCTCGGTGATTTTTTCATCGCTCATCGGCCAGAAGAAGCCGTCTCAGGTAAAGCTTGCACCTTACGAGTGCGGTTGCGAGCCGGTGGGCAGCGCACGCGAGCGCTTCTCGATCAAGTTCTACCTGATCGCGATGCTCTTCATCCTGTTCGACATCGAGGCCGTCTTCATGTACCCCTGGGCCGTCCTCTTCAAGCGCCTGGGCATGTTCGGCCTGGTCGAGATGGGTCTCTTCATCGTCATACTCTTCGTAGGCTACATCTACGTTTGGAAAAAAGGAGCACTGGAATGGGAGTAAATCAGCCGCTGGGCGACAACATCATCACGACTTCCCTGGACAGCCTGGTTAACTGGGCCCGGAAGTCCTCCATCTGGCCGATGACCTTTGGTCTTGCCTGCTGCGCGATCGAGATGATGGCGACCGGTGCGGCCAAGCACGACCTGGACCGTTTCGGTATCATCTTCCGCGCCTCCCCCCGCCAGGCGGACTGCATCATCATCGCCGGCACCGTGACCAAGAAGATGCTCCCGGTCATCAAGACCGTGTACGAGCAGATGCCGGAACCGAAGTGGGTGGTCGCCATGGGCGCCTGCGCCTGCTCGGGCGGTATCTTCGACACCTACTCCGTCGTGCAGGGCATCGACGAGGCTCTCCCGGTCGACGTCTACATCCCGGGCTGCCCGCCGCGGCCTGAGGCGCTCCTCTACGGCCTCATGAAGCTCCAGGACAAGATCGCCAACGAGAAGAACTCCTTCGGTTCCTCCATTGGCTTGGGCGAAAGACTCGAACCCGCCGCTTAATCTACAACGACCAAAGGGAAAGGTAAGGCTGACATGGCAGAAAATAATCGCGCTGTAGTGAAGCTGAAGGAGCGTTTCGCGGATGCCCTGCTCGAATACAAGGAGCATCGCGGCGAGGTGACGGTGACCGTGAAGAAGGAGAGCATCCTCGAGGTACTGAAGTGCCTGAGGGACGACCTGCGCTACAACTTCTTGTCCGACGTTACCGCCGTCGACTATCTGGGTCAGGAGCCGCGTTTCATGGTGGTCTACCACCTCCTCTCCATCCCCAACAAGGACCGCGTCAGGGTTAAGGCGCCGGTGACCGAGGCGGACTGCTCCATCGATTCCGCCACCGCGCTCTGGAACACCGCCAACTGGCTCGAGCGCGAGGCGTACGACCTGTTCGGTATCACCTTCAAGAACCACCCGAACCTGGTGCGCATCTTGATGACCGACGACTGGGTCGGGCACCCGCTCCGGAAGGACTACCCGCTCCAGGGACCCGACCGCGAGCCGTACAAAGGGCGTCTGTCGTAAGACGGATCCAGTTCGAAACCAGGGACGATTTCCATTTCCAAAAAATAGAGGCGATCAATGGCTAGCGAAATAATGACTTTGAACATGGGGCCCCAGCACCCCAGTACCCACGGCGTTCTCAGGCTCGTAGTAGAGCTGGACGGCGAGGTGATTCAGAAGATCACCCCTCACATCGGTTACCTGCACCGGGGCATCGAGAAGCTCTCCGAGCACCGTACCTATCACCAGACCCTGCCCCTCACGGACCGCATGGACTACCTGGCCCCGATGCACAACAACCTGGGCTACGTGCTGGCCGTCGAGAAGCTCCTCGGGCTCGACGTCCCCGAGCGCGCCAAGCTGGTGCGCGTGATCATGGCCGAGCTGACCCGTCTTAAGAGCCACCTGGTCTGGATCGCCTGCCACGCCCTCGACATCGGCGCCATGACCGTGTTCCTCTACGCCTTCCGCGAGCGCGAGCTGGTGATGGACCTCTACGAGATGGTCTCCGGCGCCAGGATGACCTCCAACTACTTCCGCGTGGGCGGCCTGTCCCGTGACCTCCCGGCCGGCTTCGAGCAGAAGGTCCAGGAGATCGTCGACACCTTCCCGGGCCACTTCGACACCTACGAGGGGCTCCTCACCAAGAACACCATCTGGCTGCAGAGGACCATCGGCAACGGCGTCATCTCCGCAGAGGACGCCATCGACTTCGGCATCTCCGGTCCGGCCCTCAGGGGCTCCGGCGTCGACTTCGACCTCAGGCGCGACCTCCCCTACTCCGGCTACGAAGACTTCGACTTCAAGGTGCCGGTGGGCGAGAACTGCGACACCTTCGACCGCTACAAGGTGCGCCTGGTCGAGATGCGCGAGTCCGTGAAGATCATCGACCAGGCCCTGAAGAAGCTCAAGCCCGGACCGATCCTGGCCGACGCGCCGCAGGTCTGCTACCCCCCGAAGGAGAGCGTGTACAACTCCATCGAGGGTCTCATCCACCACTTCAAGATCGCTTCCGAGGGCTTCCCGGTCCCCGAGGGCGAGGTATACATGGCCGTCGAGAACCCGAAAGGGGAGCTCGGCTACTACATCGTGTCGGACGGCGGCAACATGCCGTACCGCATGAGGGTCCGCCCGCCGTCATTCGTGAACCTCTCCGCCATTGAGAAGATGGCCAAGGGCTCCATGCTGGCCGACCTGGTTGCCATCATCGGAACGCTAGACATCGTACTTGGCGAAATTGACCGTTAGTTTTAATCAACAAGTAAAGGAGATGGGGTAAATGTCTAACGCTCCAGCCGAAGAAATTCCGGCCGAAGAAATCGATCTGACCGAGGCCAACGAAGTCATCGACAAGTACCTGACACTGCCGGGCAACCTCATGCCGGTCCTGCAGGGTATCCAGGACGCCTACGGGTACGTCCCGAAACCGACCATCGATCTGGTGGCGGAGAGGCTGAACGTCTACCCGAGCCAGATCTACGGCGTCCTCACCTTCTACGCCCAGTTCCACCTGAAGCCGCGCGGCCGTTACATCATCAGGGTCTGCGTCGGTACCGCCTGCCACGTACAGGGGGCGGAGCGCATCACCGAGACCTTCTTCGGGCGCCTCGGGATCGGGCACGCGGAGACCACGGCCGACCTGCGCTACACCTTCGAGAAAGTGGCCTGCCTGGGCGCCTGCGGCATGGCGCCGCTGGCCATGGTGAACGACGACACCTTCGGCAAGATGACGGTCCAGAAGGTGGACGAGATCATTGAAACCTACAACGCACGGCCGATGAAGTAGCCGGCAACGTCAATTTCTCTGCAGGGGACCTTTTGTCATGAGCGATAACGCAGCAATCAAAATACTTATCTGTCAGGGTACCGGCGGCATCTCGGCCGGCGCCAAGCAGGTCGAGGCCGAGTTCACCAGGCTGATAGCCGAGAAGGGGATCGTGGCCCAGGTCGGCAAGCGCTGCGACGTGGTCAAGACCGGCTGCCGCGGCCTGTGCGCCAACGACGTTCTCGTTGACGTCATCACCCCTGAACTGGGCAGGGTCACCTACGACTTCGTGGTGCCCGAGGACGTCGCGGCGATCCTCGACCAGCACATCGTTGCCAACGAAGTCATCGAGAAGAAGAAGGCGAAAGCCTACTACAACACCTTCGTCGACCAGCAGATGCGCGTGGTCATGACCGGCTGCGGCCAGATCGACCCGGAGCGCATCGACGCCTTCCTCGAAGAGGACGGCTTCAAGGCCATCGAGAAGTGTGTCAAAGAGATGAAGCCGTCGGAAGTCATCGACGAGGTGAAGAAATCCGGGCTTCGTGGCCGTGGGGGCGGCGGCTTCCCGACCGGCATGAAGTGGAGCTTCTGCGCCGCTTCCCCGGGCAACCACAAGTACCTCATCTGCAACGCCGACGAGGGCGACCCGGGCGCGTTCATGGACCGCTCCATCCTCGAAGGTGACCCGTACTGCGTCATCGAGGGGATGATGATCGCGGCCTACGCCATCGGCTGCGACGCCGGCTACGTCTACGTCCGCGCCGAGTACCCGCTGGCCATCGACCGTCTCCAGAAGGCGCTCGACACCTGCTACGAGAAGGGGTACCTGGGCAAGAACATCCAGGGTTGGGGCTTCGACTTCGACATGAGGATCAAGAAGGGCGCCGGCGCGTTCGTCTGCGGCGAGGAAACCGCCCTCATGGCCTCCATCGAAGGCGAGCGCGGCATGCCGCGTCCCCGTCCGCCGTTCCCGGCGGTCAAGGGTCTCTGGGGCTTCCCGACCAACATCAACAACGTCGAGACCTTCGCCAACGTGCGCCACATCATCAACAAGGGCGCCGACTGGTACGCATCCTTAGGTACCGACACCACCAAGGGGACCAAGATCTTCGCGGTCACCGGCAAGGTGAAGCACACCGGTCTGGTCGAGGTTCCGGCCGGTATGTCGGTGCGCGACGTTATCTACTCGGTCTGCGGCGGCATCGCCAACAACCGCAAGTTCAAGGCCGTTCAGGCCGGCGGCCCCTCCGGCGGCTGCATCCCGGCCGAGGTGCTCGACACCCCGGTCGACTACGACTCGCTGATCAAGGCGGGCGCCATGATGGGTTCCGGCGGTCTGGTCGTCATGGACGAGACCACCTGCATGGTCGACGTGGCCCGCTTCTTCCTGACCTTCACCAAGATGGAGTCCTGCGGCAAGTGCGTTCCCTGCCGTATCGGCCTGAAGGCGATGCTCGACATCCTGGAGCGCATCACCGAAGGTCGCGGCGAGATGGCCGACATCGACACCCTGCTGGAGATGGGCGCCACCATCAAGAAGGCATCCCTGTGCGGTCTGGGGCAGACGGCCCCGAACCCGATCCTCTCCACCGTGAAGTACTTCCGTCACGAGTACGAGGCGCACATCCAGGACAAGCGCTGCCCCTCCAACTCCTGCAAGGAGCTGCTCCTGTGGCAGGTGGTCCCCGAGAAGTGCGTCAAGTGTGGCGCGTGCCTCAGGGCCTGCCCGTCCAACGCGATCAAGTGGGAGAAGGGCGAGGTCGCCGAGCTGATCAAGGAAAACTGCACCAAGTGCAAGTCCTGCTACGACGCCTGCCGCTTCATGGCCATTGAGTAAAGCGGTTCAACGTTCAAGGTTCGACGTTAAAACCGTCACCGCCGGACGCACGACTGCAAGTAGCTAGCACCCGAAACTTGAAGGGGAACGTTGAACGTTGAACGTTGAACGGATTCTATGGAGACAGAGGTCGAGATGGTAAATCTTACGATAGACGGAAAACAGGTTGCGGTAGAAAAGGACGCCACCATTTACGACGCCGCCAAGGCTTGTGGCATCAAGATACCGATCCTTTGCCACGACAAGAAGCTGCATCCGTTCGGCGGCTGCCGCATGTGCCTGGTCGAGGTCGAGCAGATGAAGGGCCGCCTCATCCCGGCCTGCACCACCCCGGTCACCGAGGGGATGATCGTGCAGACCACCACCGACGAGATCGTCAAGGCCAGGAAACTGGTGCTGGAGCTCTTGCTCCTCAAGCACCCGATCGACTGCCCGGTCTGCGATGCCGCCGGCGACTGCGACCTGCAGAACCTCACCTACGAGTACAAGGTGAACATGAACCGCTTCGTGGACGAGAAGTTCAACCACGAGATCGACTACGAGAACCCGCTCATCGAGCGCGACATGAACCGCTGCATCCACTGCGGCAAGTGCGCGAGGATCTGCGACGAGATCGTGTCCTACGGCGCCTACACCTTCATCAACCGCGGCATCGAGGCCAAGATGGGTACCGAGTTCGACGGACCGCTGAACTGCGAGTTCTGCGGTTCCTGCGTCTCGGTCTGCCCGGTCGGCGCCCTCAACTCCCGCCCCTTCAAGTTCAAGGCCCGCTGGTGGGCGCTGCAGAAGACCAAGAGCGTCTGCTCCTACTGCGGCACCGGCTGCCAGCTGACCCTGGGCACCAAGGACGGCAAGGTGCTCACCACCATCTACGACGAGAACCAGGGCTTCCATAACGGCCAGCTCTGCACCCGCGGCCGCTTCGGCTACCAGTTCGTCAACTCCGACAAGCGCCTCACCGCGCCGCTGGTGCGCAGAAACGGCAAGCTCCAGGAAGCCACCTGGGAAGAGGCGCTGGCCGAAGTGACCTCCAGGCTCGCCGCCGGCAAGAGCGACCCGGCTTCGGTCGCAGCACTTGCCACCGCGCGCCTGACCAACGAAGAGCTCTTCCTGTTCGGGAAACTCTTCCGCGGCACCATCGGCACCGACAACATCGACCACTCCGCCGGTTACGCCCACGAGGCGCTGACCAAGGGCGCCGTCGCCTCCTTCGGCGTGGCCGCCTCCCCGGCCGAGATCGCCGACGTGCAGAAATCCAGCCTCCTCCTCGTGGTCAAGAGCGACGCCTACGAGACCCACCCGGTCGTCGGCTTCGAGATCAACCTCGGCGTGAAGAGGAAGGGGGTCGCACTCAGGATCGTCTCCGACAAGAAAGGGAAACTGACCCGCCTGCCGGGCGCCAAGACCACCGTCCACGCGCCGGGCAACGAAGTCGCCCTGTTCAACGCCCTGTGCAAGTCGGTCATCGACCAGGGTCTGGCAGCAGAAGGTGTCGCCGGCCTCGACGCGCTGAAGGCAGCCGTCGCCGACGCGACCGCCGAGAAGGCGGGTGTCTCCGCCGAGGAGATCGCAGCCATCGCCAAGGAGTTCGCCTCCGCGGAGAAGGCCCTCATCATCCTCCCCATCGGCCAGGGCTACCCCGGCCACAACGCGGCGCTGGCCAACGCGGCAGCGAACCTCGCCATCCTCACCGGCCAGTACGGCAAGGAAGGCGCGGGCCTCCTCATCATGGGCGAGAAGAACAACAGCCAGGGTGCCGTCGACATGGGCATCTACCCGAAAGGGACCGGCCTCAACGCCGCCGCCATCATCGACGGCTGCGCCAGCGGCAACGTCAAGACCCTGTTCGTCGCCGGTGAGAACCCGGTGGTTTCCTACCCGAACCGCAAGAAGGTGGAGAAGGCCCTCGAGAACGTCGAGTTCATGGTGGTCTCCGACCTCTTCCTGACCGAGACCGCGGCCATGGCCGACGTGGTGCTCCCCGCCGTCTCCTTCGCCGAGAAGAGCGGCACCTTCACCTCCCTGGGCCGCAGGGTCCAGAACGTGAGGAAGGCGATCCCCGCCATCGGCCTCGCCAAGAGCGACTTCGAGATCCTGAACACGATCTCCCAGGCTCTGGGCGGCGCACGCTACAACAACCAGGGCGAGGTCTTCACCGAGATCGCCGCATCCGTCCCGGCCTACAAGGGTCTCACCCAGGCGGGCCTGAAGGACGAAGGCGCGGTCTACCCGGTGGCGCTTACCGCCAAGCTGGTCCCGGCAGCCGCCAAGGCCGCCGCACCGGTAGCCGGCAAGCTGGCTCTCGTCACCGGCAGCGCGCTCTACCACTGCGGCACCATGAGCCGCTTCGGCGAAGGCCCCATGTACGTCTGCCCGGATGCCTACGCCGAACTGAACGTCGCCGACGCGGCGGCCCTGAAGATCGCCGAAGGGGACCAGGTCACCGTGACCTCCGGCACCGGCGCGGTGCAGGTTGCCGCCAAGGTCGGCAAGCGCGTCCCGCAGGGCGTGGTCTTCTCCCCGTATCACTTCGGTGAGGGGAGCGTCAACACCATCACCGACGGCGCGGAAGTCACCTACGTCTCCGTCGCGAAGAAGTAGCCAACAGCTAGAAAATCTATACAAGAGGGGAAGACTATCAGATGGATACGCTAATCTTAGGACTGCCGGTCGCGTACTACATAGCCATGGTTGCCAAAGTGCTCGTAGCCTTTGTCTTCGTGCTCCTTACCGTGGCCTACGCCACCTACGCGGAGCGCAAGATCATCGGGCACATGCAGGTGCGTCTGGGTCCCATGAGGACCGGCTGGCACGGCCTTTTGCAGCCGATCGCGGACGGCGTCAAGCTGTTCTTCAAAGAGGAGATCATTCCGTCGCAGGCGAGCAAGTTCGCCTTCCTGATCGCTCCCCTCGTCGCCCTGATCCCGGCGTTCATCTCCTTCGCGGTCATTCCCTTCGGTGACACCGTGACCATCGGGGGCTACACCGTACCGCTGCAGATCGCTGCCTACTACGACCAGGCCGGCAAGCAGGTCTTCGACGTCAACGTCGGCGTCCTCTACATCCTGGCCATGGCATCCCTGGGCGTCTACGGCATCGTGCTCGCCGGCTGGGCCTCCAACTCGAAGTACTCGCTCCTGGGCGGCCTCCGTTCCGCGGCGCAGATGATCTCCTACGAGCTCGCTGCCGGCCTCGCCATCATCTCGGTGTTCATGCTCTCCGAGAGCCTCTCCCTGCACAAGATCGTTGCCGATCAGGCAGGCGGGGCCTGGTACGCCTTCAAGCAGCCGCTGGCCTTCGTGATCTTCTTCATCTGCTCCCTGGCCGAGATCAACAGGACCCCGTTCGACCTTCCCGAGGCCGAGACGGAGCTGGTCTCCGGCTTCTGCACCGAATACTCCTCCATGAAGTACGCGATGTTCTTCATGGCAGAATACGCCAACATGATCACCGTCTGCGCCGTCACCACCACCCTGTTCCTGGGCGGCTGGCACGGCCCGGCCTTCCTCCCCGGCTGGTTCTGGTTCATCGCCAAGGTGTACTTCCTGATCTTCGTCTGCATGTGGGTCAGGGCCACCTACCCGCGTTACCGCTACGACCAGCTCATGCGTCTGGGCTGGAAGGTGTTCCTGCCGCTCACCCTGGTCAACGTGATGGCGACCGGCCTGTGGGTCATGTTCATCAGCAAGTAGAGAAAGAGTCAAGCTACACAACTTCTAGGCGAGGTGCCGCAAATGATAATGCCGCTCATCAAAGGTCTTCAGATCACCATTTCACATATGTTCAAGAAGCCGGTCACCCTGCAGTACCCGACCGAGCGTCCTGACGTAAAGCCCGGCTTCCGCGGACTGCACGCGCTCAACGTGTCCCACGACAAGGCGAAGTGCGTTGCGTGCTACCTCTGCCCCACCGTCTGCCCGGCCAAGTGCATCACCGTCGAGGCCGGCGAGGACCAGAACCACGACAAGTACGCTGCGAAATACGAAATCGACATGCTGCGCTGCATCTTCTGCGGCTACTGTGTGGAAGCGTGCCCGGTTGACGCGATTCGGATGACCGAAGAGTTCGAACTCGCCAACTACACGCGCGCCGACTTCACCTACACCAAAGACAGACTCTTAGAAAAGAAATAAAGGAGCAGCAATGGAATCGATCTTCTTTCTCGTCGTGGCTGCGGTGGCCGTTATTTCCAGCATACTCGTGGTCACCTGTAAAAACCCGATCAACAGCGCGCTGTCGCTGGTGATGACCTTCTTCTGCCTGGCGACCTTCTACGTCATGCTGGACGCCCCGTTCATGGCGGCCACCCAGGTGATCGTGTACGCCGGCGCCATCATGGTTCTGATCATCTTCGTGATCATGCTCTTGAACGTGAGGGTTGAGACCGTCAAGCGCGGCACCCATGCGGTGATCGCCGGAAGCGCCATCGGCCTGTTCGTTCTCTTCCAGACCATCTGGTTCCTGATGAAAGGTTCCATGACCGGCAAGGTGGGCGAGATGACCAAGGAGCAGATCGTGAGTGTGGGCCACGTCGAGCTGATCGGCAAGGCGCTCTTCACCGACTTCCTGCTGCCGTTCGAAGTCACCTCGGTGCTGCTGCTGGCCGCGATCGTCGGCGCCGTCATCCTGGCCAAAAAGAAAATCTAACGCTACGAGGGGAACAGACATGCTAGCGATCGAAAATTACCTGATAGTTTCGGCCATACTCTTCGCCATCGGGACCATCGGGGTCCTGACCAAGAGGAACGCCATCGTCATCTTCATGTGCATCGAGATGATGCTGAACGCGGTGAACCTGACCTTCATCGCCTTCTCCAGGCACCTGGGCAACATCGACGGACAGGTCTTCGTCTTCTTCGTCATGACCGTGGCCGCCGCCGAGGCAGCCGTGGGTCTCGCGCTGATGATCGCCTTCTTCAAGAACCGCGAGTCCATCGACGTCGAGGACGTCAACCTGCTCAAGCTGTAAACCCGGTAAACCCGTTCTAGGTTCTACGTTCTACGTTCTACGTTGACAGCAGAACCCGCGTGGACGGAAAGGGTGAGAGTGAAGGTCGGTCGAAACTTAGAACTTAGAACATAGAACTTAGAACTTTTAGTAATAAAAGGAGTCAGGGATGTTTGATTTAGTATGGTTGATCCCACTGTGCCCTCTCATCGGCTCGGTCATCAACGGCCTACTCGGCAAGAAGATAAAGAACGAGACGGTCATCGGCGGTATCGCCGCCGGTAGCGTGTTCGCCTCCTTCATGGTCGCCTGCGGGATCCTGTTCCAGCTCCTGAGTCTGCCGGGCGAGGAGCGGGTGTTCCAGAAGACCATCTTCACCTGGATCCAGTCCGGGACCTTCAAAGCCGACATCGGCTTCCTGATCGACCCGCTGTCCGCAACCATGCTGATGATCGTAACGGGGATCGGCTTCCTGATCCACCTCTACTCCATCGGCTACATGCACGGTGAGGAAGGGTTCTACCGCTACTTCTGCTACCTGAACCTCTTTACCTTCTCCATGCTCTGCCTGGTGTCGGGCAACAACCTGCTCCTCATGTTCATCGGCTGGGAAGGCGTGGGTCTGTGCTCCTACCTGTTGATCGGCTACTACTTCCACAAGAAGAGCGCCGGCGACGCGGGCAAGAAGGCGTTCGTGATGAACAGGGTCGGCGACTTCGGTTTCCTCCTCGGTCTCTTCACCCTCTTCTACTACCTGGGTCACAACCACAACGTCTGGACCATCAACTTCGTGGAGCTCGCTAAGAACGCCGACCTCCTGGTCCCGGGCGCCGTGGTCACCACCGTCTGTCTCTGCTTCTTCCTGGGGGCAACCGGTAAGTCCGCACAGATCCCGCTGTACACCTGGCTGCCGGACGCGATGGAAGGCCCGACTCCGGTCTCCGCGCTCATCCACGCCGCCACCATGGTCACCGCCGGCGTCTACATGATCGCCCGCATGAACTTCATCTACATCAAGAGCCCGACCGCTCTGTTAGTCGTCGCCTGCGTCGGCGCCGCCACCGCCCTCTTCGCGGCGACCATCGGCACCGCCCAGAACGACATCAAGCGCGTCCTGGCATACTCCACCGTTTCCCAGCTCGGCTACATGTTCCTGGCCATGGGCGTCGGCGCCTTCACCGCCGGCGTGTTCCACCTGATGACCCACGCCTTCTTCAAGGCCTGCCTGTTCCTCGGTTCCGGCTCCGTCATCCATGCCATGCACCACGCGCTGCACCACGAGCACTCCGAAGCGGATCCGCAGGACATGAGGAACATGGGTGGCCTGAAGGCGAAGATGCCCATCACCTTCATCACCTTCCTGCTGGCCACCATCGCCATCGCGGGTATCCCGGGCTTCGCCGGCTTCTTCTCCAAGGACGAGATTCTCTGGCAGGCATTCGCCAACCCGCACCACCATGCCGTCAACTACGTCCTCTGGGGCGCCGGCGCCATGGCCGCAGGCCTGACCGCCTTCTACATGTTCCGCCTGGTGTTCATGACCTTCTTCGGCCAGACCCGTCTCTCCGACAAGGCCTTCCACCACCTGCACGAGTCCCCCTGGGTCATCACCGTGCCGCTGGTCTGCCTCGCCATCCTCTCCGTCTTCGGCGGCTGGGTCGGCGTGCCCAAGGTGCTGGGCGAAGTGCTGGGCGGCATGCCCAACCTCTTCGAGCACTGGCTCGAGCCGGTCTTTGCTTACTCCACCCACTACACCGAGGCGCACGGCGCTCACGGTCTGCACTCCGTCGCCATGGAGTGGGGCCTCATGGGTGTCTCCGTCCTGATCGCCTGCGGCGGCATCGGTCTTGCCTTCGCACTGTACATCGCAGCCCCGGGCTTCCCCGAGAAGTTCACCTCCACCTTCCCGGCACTGCACCGCGCGGTCTACAACAAGTGGTACGTGGACGAGATCTACGACTTCGCCTTCGTCAACCCCTGCAAGGCCCTGGGCAACTTCCTCTGGAAAGGGTTCGACGTGCTGGTGGTCGACGGCATCGTGAACGGCGTGGCGGCGGTGGTGCGCGGCTTCTCCGGCATCCTGCGCTACGTGCAGACCGGCTTCGTTCACAACTACGCCTACACCATGGTGTTCGGCGTGGCCCTGATCGTCGCGGTGTACATCTTCCGCTAAGATTCGAGACTTGAGATAATTTTGACCTGTAAGTAAAAGGAGCAGAGTAAATGAACCAGCTACCGTTACTGAGCATATTAACCTTCACACCGCTGATCGGGGCGATACTGCTCCTCTTTGTGAACAAGAACAGCCACGGCGTGCTCCGTACCATCGCCATGGCGGTTACGGTGGTGACGTTCGTCCTCTCGTTGCCCCTGATCACCGGGTACAACGCGCCGGGCAGCGACATCGGCGGGTTCCAGTTCCTCGAGAATGTGCCCTGGATCGCGGCCGGTCCCTTCCAGATGAGCTACCATCTGGGCATCGACGGCATCAGCCTGTGGCTGGTCATCCTGACCACCTTCATCATGCCCATCGCCATCCTCTCCACCTACACGGCGGTTGAGGAGAAGGTGAAGGAATACATGATCTGCCTCTTGCTGCTCGAAGTCGGCATGATCGGCACCTTTATCTCGCTCGACCTGTTCCTCTTCTACATCTTCTGGGAGATCATGCTGATCCCGATGTACTTCATGATCGGTATCTGGGGCGGCAAGAACAGGATCTACGCAGCAGTCAAGTTCTTCATCTACACCGCGGTCGGTTCGCTCCTCATGCTGGTCGCTCTGATCGCCCTCTACTTCAAGGCGGGCGGCGGCGACTTCAGCATCCTGCGCTTCTACCAGCTGCACCTCGACCCGACCACCCAGATGTGGATGTTCCTGGCCTTCGCCCTGGCCTTCGCCATCAAGGTCCCGATGTTCCCGCTGCACACCTGGTTGCCGGATGCCCATACCGAGGCGCCGACCGCCGGCTCCGTAATCCTGGCCGCCGTCATGCTGAAGTGCGGTACCTACGGTTACGTCCGTTTCGCCATGCCGCTGTTCCCGGATGCCAACCTGCAGTTCACCCCGCTCATCGCCACCCTCTCCGTGATCGGTATCATCTACGCATCGCTGGTGGCCATGGTGCAGCAGGACGTCAAGAAACTCGTTGCTTACTCCTCGGTAGCCCACCTGGGCTTCGTAATGCTGGGCGTGTACGCCCTCAACCAGCAGGGCGTCACCGGCGGCATGCTGCAGATGCTGAACCACGGTGTTTCCACCGGCGCATTGTTCCTTATCGTCGGCTTCATCTACGAGCGTCGTCACACCCGTCTCATCACCGACTTCGGTGGTCTGGCCAAGCAGATGCCGGTCTTCACCACCATGTTCATGATCGTGACCTTCTCCTCCATCGGCCTGCCGGGCACCAACGGCTTCGTCGGTGAGTTCCTGGTGCTCCTGGGCTCCTTCGAGAGCAGCCTGCGCTGGTACGCCATCATCGCCACTTCCGGCGTCATCCTCTCCGCCGTCTACATGCTCTGGATGTTCCAGCGCGTCATGTTCGGCGAGCTGAGCAACCCGAAGAACCAGACCCTGAAGGACCTGAACGCCCGCGAAGTTGCCATCATGCTGCCGCTCATCTTCCTCATCTTCTTCCTGGGCATCTACCCGCGCCCGATCATCGACACCATGGCGCCGTCCATCGACAAGATGATCGCGCAGACCAAGGTCCAGAAGCAGGTAGCACAGGCAGCAGTGCCGGCGGCTCCGGCACTTCCCGCCGGGCACATGGCAGTACCCGAGGCAGGCGCGGCACCCGCCGGCATGCCCGCAGGTCACCCGGCCACGCCGGAAGCAGGAGCGGCACCGGCAGGCATGCCTGCAGGACACCCGGCCATCCCCGCAAATCACGAAGCAAAATAGACCGCTTAGAACTACTGACGGAGGATTATAGATGGAAACAATTGCTATGCCGGCCATAAACCTGGCAGTGATCATGCCTGAGATCCTACTCTCATGCATCGCCATGGTGCTGCTGCTCGTCAACGTCTTCGTGCCGGGCAAGAACAAGGCCTACCTCGGTTACCTGAGCATCATCGGCCTTGCAGTGACTGCGGCGAGCGCGGTAGGCGGCTGGGGGCCGTCGGTATCAGCGTTCAACGGATCGGTAGTGCAGGACAACTACGCAATCTTCTTCAAGGTCATCTTCATCATCTCCGCCGCCCTTGCCATCCTGATCGCGGACCGCTACATGGTCCAGGAGGATTGCAACCAGGGCGAGCTCTACCCGATGGTGCTCTTCGCCACCGTCGGCATGATGCTGATGGCATCCGGGACCGACCTCATGGTCATCTTCCTGGGCCTCGAGCTGCTCTCCATCCCGCTGTACATCCTGGCAGGCTGGAACCGTGACAACCTGGCGTCCAACGAGGCGGGCCTCAAGTACTTCCTGCTGGGCGCCTTCTCCACCGGCTTCCTGCTCTACGGCATGGCGCTCACCTACGGCGCCACCGGCAGCACCAAGATTCAGGCCATTTCCGCCTACGTCATGGGCAACCCGGGCGTAGCCAGCAACCCGCTCTTCATCGTGGGCATGCTGCTTATCGCCGTCGGCTTCAGCTTCAAGATTGCCGCCGCACCGTTCCACATGTGGACCCCGGACGTCTACCAGGGCGCACCGACCCCGATGACCGCCTTCATGTCCGCCGGTCCGAAAGCGGCAGGTTTCGCAGCCTTCATCCGCGTCATGATCTTCGCCTTCCCGATGCTGAGGGCCGAGTGGAGCGACCTGCTCTGGATCCTGGCCGTACTGACCATGACCGTCGGCAACATCATCGCGCTGTCCCAGGACAACGTGAAGAGGATGCTGGCCTACTCCTCCATCGCCCATGCCGGTTACGCGCTGGTAGGTTTCGCCGCCGTCAACGCCGAGGGAGCGGCAGGCATCCTGTTCTACATGCTCTCCTACGCCTTCATGAACATCGGCGCCTTCGGTGTCATCGTGCTCATCACCAAGAAAGGCGAGATCAACGGCAACGTGCAGGATCTGGCCGGTTTCGGTCACAAGAAGCCGCTTCTTGCCATGGTGCTCAGCATCTTCCTGTTCTCCCTGGCCGGCATGCCGCCGACCGCCGGTTTCATCGGGAAGTTCTACCTCTTCAGCGCCGCCATCAAGGCCGGTTACGTGTGGCTCGCCATCATCGGCGTACTGAACTCCGCAGCGTCCTTGTACTACTACCTGCGCGTCATGGTCTTCATGTACATGAAAGACCCCACCGAAGACTTCGAGTGGGCAGGTGCCACCCCCGCTATCGCAGTATGTCTGCTGGTAGCCGTAGGAGCCACCCTGGTTCTCGGCGTAGTCCCCGGCACCGTCCTCGAGCTGGCGCAGAAAGCAGTTCAGTTCTAAGACGAACCAAGGTTATATAAGCAACAAAGAGGGCACCCGAAACCGGGTGCCCTCTTTGCGTTTGTACGTATCCCCCCAAGTCCACCAAGTCCCCCAAGTCCACCCCCTCTCCCTCCGGAAGAGGGGCAGGGGTGAGGGCGCGCCCCGAGGCGTTCCCGTAACCCTGTAGGGGCGAATAATGATTCGCCCGTCCACCTCACTCACCCTCGCACGGCACGACCCAACAAAAACAAAGCGTCCCACCCCTGCGAAACCTTGCCCACGAAGCGTTGCCGCGTCCCTCACGTCCCCCCCTTGTGAAAGGGGGGACAGGGGGGATTTGCCTTTGGTCCACACCACGCCCAGTTTGACACCCACCCCTGTCTTGGTAAATTTGCATCTTGCCTTCCACCCCATACCCCTCAGCGAGGTGCTTAATGGTAACCTCACGAATACCGCGAATCACCTTAGATGACATAGGAACTCTTGCCCCCCGAACCCCAGGACCTCTTGGCCACCACGATGCAGCCTCCCCGCATGGACGAGTGGCACATGCGCTAGGAGACACGCCAGGGCCACTTGGATTAAATGATGGTGGCGCTCCTAACAAGGACAAGAAAACGAGCAAGACATGTCTGATCTCTGCTGCCAAGGGGTGGGACAGGCTTGCCGCCGCTGCGTACCTAGTTGATCCCATCAACGGGTGGGCAGGAAAACGCTCAAAAGGGAGATGTGCCAGAGCAATCAGGCTAGCTATTAATGCAGGCCGCATCCCCACTCCTAATAATCCCGTGTCGGCTGCGGATTACAAATCGTACCTGCCGAAATTGGGGTTTTCGCCTGTAGACATAGAAAGTTATGCACCAAGAATAGGGGATATCGCGGTTTTCCCCGCTGATGTGTCAAGTGGTCATGTGCATGGCCACATTGAGATGTTTACTGGAAACGGCTGGCAATCAGATTTTGTCCAAGAAGGCAGAGATAGAGATGGAAAGTATGGGAGAGGATTCTTCGCCCACCAAATCTGGACGTCCAAACCATTTATTATATTTAGGATGAAGGGGGCGAAATGAACCAACGTCTGGTTAAGGTTATATTGGTGCTGGCAATTGCGCTTCTAACTGTTCCATCAGCCGCGAAGGCCAAGAAGGAACTCCGCTCCAGCGACCCCCTCTTCGGAATAGGGTACTCTCCTTCAAAAATTAAATTCGATCCCGCCCCTGCCGAGGTTTTCCGCTGTACCGGACTGCTAGAAGAACGTAGAAAGCTTTGGGTCTTTGGCAAGCACAAGAAAGACGAAGTGACCTTCTACTATGTGTACGGCCTTATTGAGGCGGATTTCGGTGCAGGCCCCACCGGAGAATTCGAAGCACAAAATGATGACGGTATTATCGTCGCGGTTGCTCCCAAAGGATGTAAAGAAATAGGCGCAGGTTACGCACTAAGTCCAGATCCTAAAGCCCGAAAGATGGCTGCGGATATCGGCGTAACTGACGATGTCCTCTCGGCTCTGCTTTCAGATCTAATAGCCCGGGAGGTGAAGGCTTTCGGCGGAGTAAATAACTTCCTGGCCAAAGTCAAAGAAGCCGGCATACCCGAGTCAAGCCTTGAGCCCCAGGTGAGAGCAAAACTTCATGCCCTGAAGGAGCAGGCAGGAGCGAAAAGGGGAGCTACCTCTACTCCTACTCCTCTTGACAATATCCCAGTCAATGGGATACGGTGATTACGCATGAGTTGGACTGTGCAGCTGACGAAAAAGGCAGCGAAGCAGTACAAGAAACTCCCCCAGGTTGTCCGCGACGGGATTGATGCCCTGATGATGGAAATACGAATAGGTGGACCTGTACGAGGGAACTGGCCGCACTACTCGAAGCTGTCCGTCACGGAGCATCACTGTCACGTTAGAAGGGGGAGGCCGACATATGTGGCTGTATGGCGAGAGGATAAACGCGAAGTCCGATTGGTCGAGGTGATATATGCGGGCACTCACGAACAAGCCCCGTACTGAAAAGAAGATCGAAGCACGCTTCGAAGGAAGCTATGCCCAGATGGTCAAACTGCGCAGGATGGCGCAGACTCTGCGGGTGAAGGATCTTACCGAGTGGGCATTGGAAGAAAAAGAGCTCTACACCCCTGAGGAAGTGTCGCCGGAGTTGGCATGGAACGGCGGCGGAGTGGCCATCCGTGGCGCACGCGGCAAAGAGGGGTTGACGCAGAGACAGTTAGCCGAGCTGACCGGTATAGCGCAGCACCACATCAGCGAGATGGAGAATGGCAAGCGCCCCATCGGTAAGGAAACCGCAAGAAGGCTGGCCGACGCCCTCAATATTGATTACCGAGTATTCCTGTAGAAAGACAAAGACACTTCCTCTTTCCGCTGTACTTTCCGTGCACCTAGACGTCGTCACATACCCGCCTGTCCTCCTGAAGTTGACACCCGCCTAGCCCTTGGTACATTTCCATCTTCACGCCCGCTCCATTAGGAGGTTCCAAGATGGCCGGTTCCCGTCAAGACCACCTCCGTCGCGACCCCTTCCAGCGCCCCTCCCTCACCCCCGGCCCACTTGGCCACAATGACGCCGCTGCACCACACCGACAAAACCTCCTCGTCGCCGATACACCCGGTCCGTTAGGAAGAAACGATGCAGCAGATCCTTCACGACAAACCCGTGAAAGAAAGGCTTCACAGCTTCCCAAAAAACTAGCGAAGCTTTCTCTTGAGCAGGTGCAGGTTATAGCTTTGGAAATCACCACCTATTTTGAAGGTGGCGGTTATGCAGCCCTTGCTGCCGATAATGACCAACAGGTGACATCGTTCGGGTTGCTTCAGTGGAATTTCGGGCAGAATACCCTTGGACCATTGCTTCGGAAAATGTACAAGTCCGCCCCTGTGTCGTTTGATAACTGCTTCTGCAACGACGATGCGTACAAAGAATTTAAATCCGCTATAGTTACGAACGATCAAGCAGGGCAGGTGCGGTGGGCAAGGGCAAAGCTTAAGACTGACAGGAAAGAATGGGAGGGTGCCTTCAGAAAACTTGCACAGGTAGATGAGTTCAACAAAATTCAGGCACATGAAGCTATCAGTGCCTTTCACCCCGCCGTCATGCAGAAAATAAAAGCTTTGCGTGCGCTATATCCGAGAGAATTCCTAGATATAGAGGTTAGAACCTACGTAGCCCTATACGACTTAAGTGTTCAGCAGTATAGCCTCGGGCAAGTCCTTGAGAATATTAATAAATACTTTGGAAAGCGAGGTTCCAAAAGTCAAAACGAAATAATGAGGGCAGTTGTCATAGAGAGAGGGCGCACAGCAAGAAAGCAATACCGTGCGGACTGTATAAGTCGTAGGATGGGCATCCTAACGGCAGCTTCGTTCCAATCTAACGAGAGTGGTTATGATGTCGAGCGGAAAAACCCAAAATTATCTTTACTGATCAAGTACGAGGGATGGTATGTGGAAATCTAATTACATATTAGTGCTTGGTTCGATTTTGTGTTTCACACAATCTTGGGCCGCAGAAAAGGCATCTCCGCCAACCTGTTCTTCAGGCGTCTGCGCAATAAACATATTCGCAGAAGACTTGATGACATCTCCATGTTCTGGTTATTCCGGAATCATCGCCTACAGTCAATCCTCTGATGCAACTCTTATCCAGTGCTCCTCTCCGACAAAGGAATCGAAAATACTGATATTTAGGCGCGGAAACAAAATGGGGGAAACGTATGAGTTTGAAGATGGGCACTTCTTCAAACCTGAGTATCTGGCAGAGCAGGCAGCAGACGCGAAAGCTGACGGCCTAATACCTGTGCCAGCCTGTGATATCGCAAAGCAGCGGAAAACTGCTGGATTGATAGTCGGAGAGAAAGAACCTACAGGCTCAGAGATTACCCCTTACTGCTACCGCATCTACTACATAGATGCATCAGCCACAGCGTTGCACGTAACCAGAGACGATGGCTACAAAGTCCCGCCGGCCTCAAAAAAGAAGATAGCAAAATGGTCTGCCCTCCGCCGCAAACTGACAGCTCTCATCAAGCCTTAGCCATGCCCCAAAATAGCCCATGAAAGTGTTGGAGGTAACAGGTGAAGCCCCATCTCTTGATGCTACCCCCGTTGGTGAGCCTGATATTTCAACCTGCTCCTCTCCGAGCAGATGCACGTCAAAGTTTCCCCAAACAACTCATAGGAAAGTGGCAAGTGGTTGGGGTTCGTCTGGATAGTACTTTTACCGCCCGCACCTACTACCAGTATGATGATAGGCGCTTACGTGGCAAGACGGTGACAATCCAACGCACAGAAGCCAGAGGCAACTTACCGGGGGGCTTATGTCCGCCTATAAAGCGATTGTGGTGATATTCACCCTTCTTCTGCTTTCTTCGGACTTGGAGGCTGACGAGGCCCCGGTTTGCAGGTCAGGAGTATGTTCCTTTCATGTGTCGGGAAAAGAGATGATCTCCCCATGTAACGGATTATCTGGCCTTATGGTGTACAGTCAGTCGACTGGGGCAGCCTTGGTACAGTGCTCAGACCCAGTTTCCAATGAAACGAGAACCCTGGCTTTTGACCGTAGCAGTGACGCTAATCAATACAATATAGAAGAAGGTAGATGTTGAGTGCCACGACATCGTGGACACAAATAAGTGCCACCACATCGTAGACAAAGTTCTCTGACAATCGAATAGCCATCGCGTAATCCTGTGGACACCGAAACCACGTTGGAGGTGTCCATGAAG